>CAVSAO010000004.1:0-824424 GCA_963725985.1 uncultured Alphaproteobacteria bacterium | reverse complement strand
CTATGTACGTATTCCTCGACTACGAGTACGTATTGCTGGTTGACGTTTCCACGCCGGCGAGCGGTTCAAGACTCGCCTCGGCTGGCTGGACGAGAGAGCGCCAGCTTACAAGCTTCAGCCGCCACTACGACCCGGCCAACACCCACCACGGGCTGCTGCTGGTCAACAACGACGACATCGTCAAGCCGGGTACCGGCTTCGAGACCCACCCGCATCAGGACATGGAGATCGTCGCCCCGGTACTGCGGGGTTCGCTGGTGCACCAGGACTCCGAAGGCCACACCGGGGTGATCTATCCCGGCCTGGCTCAGCGGATAAACGCCGGCACCGGCATCTTGCATAGCGAGAAGAACGACTCCTGGCGGCTGGCCGTCGAGCGCGGACTCCGCTTCCGTGTACTTCGGTGCAGATGTGGGGTCGCCGACCCGCGCACCACCACCCGCGATCTGATGCAGCAGATGGAAGGTGACCTCGGGACCAAGCTCGACTGGATCGCGGTCGATCACCACAACACCGGCCATCCGCACACGCATATCCTGGTGCGCGGCGTCACCGACGATGGCAAGACGCTCAACATCGCCGGCGACTATATCGCCTACGGCATTCGCGAGCGGGCGAGCGAGATCGTCACGTTGGAACTGGGCCGGCAGACCGAGCTTGAAGTGACGAAGCAGCTTGAACGGGAGGTGGATGCCGATCGCTTCACCCGGCTCGACCGGGTGCTGATCGCCGAGCAGCAGAGGAAGGAGTTCAGCGACCTGCGCCCCGACCAGGACATGGGCGACACGTTCCGCCAGAACCGCGCGCTGCTGATCGAGCGGGCGCGCAAGCTGGAGCGCATGGGGCTTGCGACTGAGATCGAAACCGGCAGATGGATCGTGTCGCCCCGGGCCGAGCCGACGCTGCGGGAGCTTGGGGAGCGCGGCGACATCATCAAGACGATGCATCGGGCGCTGGAGCGGGAAGGGCTGGCGGAGGATCGCCATCCCGCCCGCTACGTCCTGCATCGCGAGAACGCGACCGAGCGCATCGTCGGCCGCGTGCTCGACAAAGGACTTGGCGGCGACGAAATGGGCGAACGGGTCCGGCTGGTAATCGACGGGGTGGACGGGCGCGTGCATCATATCGAGATGGATGCCGTCCGCGCCGAGGAAGTCGGCCGAGGCATGATCGTCATGGCCGGCTCCGCCCCTCCCGGGCCGCGCGCGGCTGATCTCAATATTTTGGACGTCGCAGGCAAGAAGGCTCTACCGACCGTCCGTGCATCTGGAGCGGGCGCCTGCCGCCATCGATCGCCTCGGGGGCGATCCCGAGGCTTTCGTTCGATCGCATGTTCGACGGCTGGAGGCGCTGCGCCGGGCTGGTCATGCCGAACGTATCGACGCGGACCACTGGCGCGTTCCCGCCGACCTTGTCGAGCGCGGTCAAGCCTACGATCTCGCACGGGACCGTGCGAACATCCGCATCAGCGTCCTGTCTCCCACCGGCCTTGACCAGCAGATCGGCCATGATGGCGCGACCTGGCTCGACCGGGAACTGGCCTCGCCCAGCCGTGCCACGCTTGCCAATACCGGGTTCGGCCGGGCGGTCACTGAGGCCATCGAACAACGCAGGCAGAGCCTCGTGAGCATGGGGCCACGCCGAGCAGCTGGAGGACGGCCGTATCCGTGTGTCAAAGGATTTTATCGCCAATCTGGAGCGTACCGAAGTGAACCGCGTGGGCCGGGCGATGGCTGCCGAGCGCGGGCTGAAATTCACCACCGCCAAGACCGGCGAATATGTCAGCGGCACCCTTGTTGGCTCCACCCAACTCGCGAGCGGCCGCTTCGCCATGATTGATGACGGCATCGGCTTCCAGCTGGTGCCGTGGCAACCTGTACTCGAAAGGCGCATCGGCCAGCACATCACCGGCATCATGCGCAGCGCAGGTGGCATCGAATGGGGTTTCGGCAGGAAACGGGGGCTGGGGCTGTGAGTGTCCCCAATGTCGTGACCTGCTTGTTGCCATGGGGCCAGACCGGCGCCATCCGGTAAAGGCTCCCACTCTTCGCGCGCCGATCAATCCCTCGGTCTCGAAGGGCTGCACTGAGGTGGAGCCGAGTTGCTCGGCCTCGGAGTCGAGCAGCCGGCCGGACCGCCGACACAATAGGTTTGCGCGCCTGCTTCTGCGCCGTCGATTGCAGCAGCACCGCCGGGCCAGTGATCGTGCGTTGCACGGGAGAAGACACGAGCGAGGTGAATGCCGACCAGCCATGCTCTTTCGCGGTCGGGTCGATTACGATGCCTTCCTTGGCGAGAATCGCTGTGACCGGCTCCGCCGCACAGTCGCTGGGATCGCGACAGCGTTCGCCCATGGCGAGTGCGGCAATGCGGATCACACGGCTCCGTTCTAAGCCGTTCGGCAGCCTGTCTCCCAACGGATCCACGAAGGTGCCACTCGCGGCGACGCAAAGGCCGGCTGGTGGTTTTGGCGCCTTGGTCCGGACGTGACGTTGTCGGACCGAATTGCGTTTCTATTTCAACGCAGATGTAAGCGGTGCGATGTTTCGACCTTGCGATAACGAAGCGCACGCGCAAGCTCATCGACATGCGCCAGGACGAGCTCCCAGCTATCGCCCGCGCGCGAGGCCGCGGCTGTTCGTCACCCTGGCGATGGTTCAAGACGTGGATTGAGGCTGCGCGGGACGGTGACGCACCCCAACGCGGTGACATCTGGATGTCCTTGGGCTGGATCTGACCGGAGCACAATATGACCGACCACCAACAGCCGTTCACCGAGACCCAGGCGCTGGCCTGGCTGCACGGTCAACCGGACGGCACGATCGCGACCACCGTGTCCGATCTTGCTCGCTCCTGGGGCTGGAACCGGTCGACGACGTCGCGGCGCGTCAAGGTATGGGTCGCCGCTGGTCAGCTCGTGCGCGCACCCGGCCCGGACGGTCGTTCCATTTTCACAGCGATAACACCCGATGTGCCACAGGTGTGCGACGCCGCGGCGGCCCTTACCTCGTCGCCAGCGAAATCTCTCGTTATTCCAACGGTGAGCCTGCCTGTGCAATCTTCTGCACACGGCGAACATCCCCCGGGCGGGATCGCGCAGCACGTCGGATCGCCGATTGCCGCAATCCGAATAACGCGTGCCGCAGGCGGCGCGGCTCTTGCGGCGCTCGCGGTGGCGGTGGCCTGGTTCGGGATCCGGATCAATGCCTGGTATGGCGGCACGCTCGGCCGCACCCCCGAGGCCAGCACCCTGCTCTCCGGTCTGAGCGTCTCGGCCGATGTTCTGGCGCTGATCCTGCCCACCACAGCCCGTACCTTGTGGACCGACCGCCGGCGCATGGCGGCGGCGGTCGCCTGGGCCTTGTGGACCATCACGATCGCGGTCGCCCTCATGGCCACGGTCGGCTTTGCCGCGCTCAACATTGCGGACACGACTGCGGCACGGGCCAAGACCGTGACCGAGCGTGACGCGCTTACGGCTCGGATCGAGCGACTGCGCACCGAACGTGGCGGCATTACGGAGAGCCGATCGGTCGCGGCGATCGAGGCCGAGCTGCAGCGCACTCAGCCAGGCGCGGCAACCGTGTGGCGGGCGACGGCCGGCTGTCGCAATGTGACGCTCCCGGCCTCGGGAAGGGTCTGCGCTCCCGTTCTGGCCTTGCGGCAGGCTCAGGCTACGGCGGGGCGGCGTGACCTCCTCGATGCCGATCTGCGCGAAGCAGAATCGCAGTTGAGACCTCTCCCGTCTTTCATGGCCGCCGACCCGCAGGCCGACACCGCGGCCGGGCTGATCAGCTGGACGAGCTTCGGGCTGATCACCGTCACGAGCAATGACATCCACCTCGCCCGCATCGCCGGTATGACGCTGGTGCCGCAGCTCGCCGGTCTCGTCCTCATGCTCGCGGCCACGTTATGGCAGTCGCGCGAGCAGAGCACGTGATTGGTCGATGCGACCGGCATTCCGTCGATCAGGACGATGATCCGATGCACCAGGACCTCGGCCTTCGGCTTCTAGGCGCGTTTGGAGCGATCGAGAGGAGCCGACGCCGTCTCTGCCTGCCGGGCCTAGATCCCTCACAAGGGGAGCGGCCTATCTCTGACTGGCGTCTTCTCTCTGAAGGCTTAGGGCGCAGCTCTCGGCGCGCATCAAACGGCTTCCACCCAAAAGACAGACACCGTTTCGCATGAAGAGAGAACGCGAAGACGGTGTTGCTTTTTCGGCTCCCGAGAATCCGCTTGATGCTTGCACACTCGCTGCTCGCCGCGAAGGCAGGGTTGCCGCGCAGTGCTGCGCAACAACCCAAGCGGAGTTGAAAGCGATGAGCCCCGACGTTTACGAACGCATCGACAGTCAAATCGCGAACGAGTTCGAGAACGGAGCCTGGTTGTCTCGACAACGCCATCAAACCCGCTCGAAAGCGGCTTGGCCACCGGAACCGCGCGCTTGGACTTTTGCGGTCCGCGCCCGGTTCTTCGGCAGCCAATTGTCAGGTGATTACGATCTCGCCACAGAAAATGCCTGCAGCCGTGCCCGGCGTTGGACGCTCGGGCTCGGAATACTGATTTCAGACTTCGAGAAAGGCAGCGTCGCATCACCGATCGAGGTCAGATGATTGGCTCACATTCGAACTGACCTAAGCCCCTTCTTTCATCCAGTTGGCAGTAGTAGAGCCCGAACGTTGCAGTGAGGAGGAAAAGCCGCGGAAACAGACTTGATCCCTCTTGGAAAGTTGGGACATTTTCCCGATCTATTCGGGACTTCTTCCTAAAGAGGCGATTGTCGTCAAGCGAGGCGCGATAAGCGATAGTCTGATCGCGCATTGTATCGCCTTACAGGAGATTGCCATTACTTTGCCCAAGGGGTACGGAACGATTGCGGTCGAGCGCATCGTCATCGATCTGCAGCGTTGTTGCGCGCATCGAGGCACGATCAAGCTGCGCATCGATGGTACGGGCCCTTGACGAGAAATAAGATCCATCTGATCGGCGTTTGTATTGCGCGCGAAGAGTAGAGGGACCACATGGAGGACGCACAGACCCGACAAGTTCGGCGCAGGCGGTGGGCGCGGCGCGGCTCGTTGGTCGGTCTCGGATTGTTGCCGATCATCTTGGCAACGATTTTGTCGTGGAGCGCATTCGCTGAGGGAGCTCCGCCCACGGCTGAGAACTTCCCAGCGAATCCAGATCCGCCGTTTCAGTCCCTGCCGCCACGGCTGGCCCGGCTGCAAGCCCAACCGATTTAGCTGGGAGCTCAACATCGCCAGGAGCGGCCATCGCGTCGTCTGCGGTGCCGCCGCGCGCTCCGGATTTCCGAAGCGACAAGCGCAGGCGGGACGTTGCCCGATGCATTGTCGCCCTGGGGAATGTTCGTCCATGCGGACGTGGTGGTGAAAGCTGTCATCATCGGATTGATACTGGCGTCAGTGGCGACCTGGACTGTTCTTCTGGTCAAGACGATACAATTGCGGGCGGCCAGAGGTGAGGCGCGCCGGGCATTGGCCATTCTCCTGTCCGCGCGGTCATTCCTGGATGGGGCCCGCCATCTCGCAGGGCAGGGGCAAGCAGTCGCCCTGCTTCTCGCCACCGCCGAAGACGAGGTCGACAAGTCACGGGGGCTCTCTGCCGAAGGCATCAAGGAACGCGTCGCATGGCAGCTCGAGCGGATCGAGGTTGCGGCCGGGCGGCACATCGGGCGTGGCATGGGTGTTCTGGCGACCGTCGGAGCCGTCGCGCCGTTCGTCGGGCTGTTCGGCACCGTCTGGGGCATCATGAACAGCTTCATTGGCATTTCGCGCGCCCATACTACGAACCTCGCCATCGTCGCTCCAGGGATCGCGGAAGCGCTGTTGGCAACCGCCTTCGGCCTGGCGGCTGCGATCCCCGCCGTAGTCATCTACAATGCCTTCGCGCGCTCGACCGGGAGCTATCGCTCGGTTCTCAGCGATGCATCCGTCGCAATCCTCCGCTTGCTCAGCCGCGATCTCGACCGAAGCGTCTTGCCCTTGGACTTCAGACGCGAGCCGCATACAGCGGACGCTCCAACCCTGTCCATCGTGGAATCTGCGGAGTGAACCATGGCGATCCGGCTCGCCAAGCGCGCTGACGAATTCGAGGAAACCCACGAGATCAACGTGACGCCGTTCATCGACGTCATTCTGGTTCTCCTCATCATCTTCATGGTTGCCGCTCCGCTCGCGACCGTCGATGTTCCGGTCAATCTGCCATCGGCCTCCGTTCAACCGCCGGCCCATCCTGACAAGCCGATCTTCGTGACCTTCAAGGCGGACCGAACGCTCGCGTTGGGTGAAGATGCTGTTGCTCGCTCCGACATCGGCGCGGCGCTCAATGCCGCCACCGGCTCCGATCGCGGACAGCGGGTGCTCTTGCGAGCCGATCAGGCGCTGTCCTACGGCGAGGTGATGGAACTGATGAACCTGCTGCGGAACGCCGGGTATCTCAAGGTTGCACTGGTCGCGCTTGAGTCTCGGAGCGGGCCGTGACGGTCATAACAGTCAATCCCTACGAGCCGGACCACGGCCGCGAATTCACCTTGTGGACATCGGCCGCGCTCGTGGTCTGCGCGCTCCATATCGGACTGGCCGCGGCCTATCTGCTTCTCAAGCCCGAGCCCGAGGCGCGTGCCGAAGCCCCTGTGATCGACGTCGCCTTCATGCCGGAGACGCAAACGCCGGCCCCAGCCGTTCCGGAAACGCAGCAATCGGTCGATCAACCGCCGACTCCGGATCAGCCAAGCGTTGATCCGCCCACCGACGTGCCGCCTCCGCCTCAAGCCGTCGTCCGCGAACCGGATCCGCCGCCGCTTGCGCTGAGCGCACCCGAGTTGCCTGCGGAGACGAAGGTCCCCGAACAGGTCGCCGTCTTGCCACCTCCGGAAGCCAAGCCAGCCGACGTGGTGCCGCCGCCCCGCGAGAAGGCGCTCACGCCGCCTCCGGAGCGCTCTACGCGTAAGCCGATTCTTGAAGAAAAGGTGCAAAAGGAAAGCCGCAAGCCGCCGCCGCCGAAGACGGTGGCGTCACCCGGGACGAAGCCTGCGCGGCTCGCGTCAGCGCCCAATCCGGGCCAGGAGAGCGAAGGTGCCGAGACAGGACGAGCCTCCTGGCTCAGCGAGTTCGTCGCGCATATGCGACGCTTCAATACCTACTCTGCGGGCGGCAGCAAGGAAAGCGGAACGGTGCGTATCAGCGTCACGATCGATCGCAACGGACGCCTCCTGTCGCATCGCGTCGTAGGAAGCTCCGGTTCATCGGCGCTCGACCGTACCGCGCTGGATATCGTGCAACGCGCGCAGCCATTCCCGCGTTTCCCCGCCGGCATGCGGCAGACGCAAATGGTTGAAGTCATTCCCCTGCACCTGCGGCCTCAATGAGGCACCATCTCGTTTCGGGCAAAGCACGGAGCTCCCGAATTCGGGGCTCCGTGGCGGCCCGAATGTCTTATTTCGTGCACTCCGTCAGATCGGTATCTCTCACCACGAACTGAACTCCCTCCTTGAGGTCGACATTCTTGGCTACGCAGACCCGGCCGCTCTTATCGGCCACCCTGATGTCGTAATGACCGGATTTGACACCAACGAGTGTCATGCGTTCGTTGTGGTCGACCTCGCCCTCGTCGTCGTTCTTGCACTGATCAGGTCCCCAGGCCTTCGACCCGACCGATGCCAGCTGCAGCCTCACGATCGTCTGACCGGTCCGGTTGAGAAAGCGTGGGCCATCGTCGGCCCGCGCCACGGCGCAAGTCGCCATCAGAATCGCAAGGCAAGCAAGGGTTCGGCTCATGGAAAGTCTCCTTTTCTAATGGGGATTTTGAGTTGCTGGGAACATTTCGGATCACGCTGGACTACGAGAGGAGCCCGGCGGTCAGAAGTCCTTGCCGATGCTCGTCTTGACTGCCAGGCCGCGAGAGGCGTTGGTCAATCCGTAGCCAATGCCGAAGCTCAGCTCCAAACCCTTGAACCTGGTGTCGGCGACTGCATAAAGCGTCTGCATCTGCTGATTCCACGGCAGCACGTAGCCGATCGGCCCGAGATTGGAAAAGTGCTCGATCCCCACCGTCCACGTGTCATTGATACGCTTGACGAAGCGGATAGAGGGCTCGAACGCTGAACCGGCTCCATCGATGCCGACAGTCATGTTGGCGTTGAAGATCAGCTGGTAGTCATTGGGCAAGTTAACCCCGATGATCGGCGTGATCATCTGAGCGACACGCGGATTGGCTTCCTGGATAAAGCGTGGCGTTCCCGGAATTCGCGCGGAGAACTTGTTCGCCACGAACAGATCGGGTGTGAGCCCGCCTTGCGGGGCGAAGATGGTACGGGCGACCAGGCCCAGGAACACCGTGCGTTCCAGTCGATCTCCCTGGATGAAGGTCTGTCGGATCGTCACGCCGCCGGACTGAAGTGCGTAGCCGGGGGCGCCATTATCCATCCCGCCCATCATCGGAACGTTGGTGCGCGCAAAAGCGTAAGGCGACGTCAAGGCGATCTCGTACCATTCGGTTGGCGAGTAACCGACCTCCGTCTCTCCGGTCAGGGCCCGCTGCGAGGCACGGGCGCCTCCTGGCTGCCCGGGCGGCGGATTGAATGTCGTGACGTAGCCGAATCTCTGCTCCACCTGAAAGTGTCCTGGCGAGGCCGGATCGGTACCCTGGATCTCCTCGGCCGTCGCGGCCAGAGGACTCAACAGGGCTGCACTTAGAATCGCGCCCCACAATAGTTGTAACCGAACATTCGCCGATCCAACGATGGAGCCTCCAATCGAACGCATTTTTTCCTCCCGCACCCTAAGATCAGCTAAAAGGAGCGGACGGCGAAAAAATGCATCGGCACCGGCCAAAGCTTGGCGCAACTGAGAAATCTGCAAATCCGACGTGCCACATTTCATGGGGTGCTCATCGGAGCGGCCGTGATTAGGGAGCTTTTGGCAAGATCATCGGGATTTTGACCTTGGGAAATGTGGCATTCGAGAAGTCGCGCGCCCGAACGAATGTGGCAATTGACCAGCACAGTGCAGTCATAAAAGTATCCAATATCATCGATTGAAGAGGTGATCTCCGAGGTATGATCGCTTCATGAAACAGCCAAACGGCCCGTCCGCGTGATGACTATGTTGCCCCTGAAGACGCCTAGTCCGATACGGCAGCAGGTGGCAGCGATGATCGTCGCCGTATCGATGGTGCTGATGGCGGCTGAACACGCGCGCGCACGCCAACCGTACGCGTGGAGATCATCTGGGCCTGTCATTGCGTTCTCGCCTGACTCCAGCATGATCGAACGAGCGTACGCGCAGACGCATACGTCAACAAACCGAAGCCGCCGCAGGATGTACCGGCCGGTGCATGCGCGAATTCGCAAGCACGCGTCAAAAGTCCAGGCGGGTTCGCGAACGGCTGTTGTGGTTCGCCCGCACGATCGTCCTGGCTCCTACGTGCTCCACGGGCCGCGCCCTTGAGACAATAACCAATTGAACACCGTAACTTGTTAGCCCGTGCGGGCTCGGTCGGTAATCCTTGTGGCTTATGGTTGATTAGATTATGTTCGGCTGGCGAATGTCCCGAGCATCCCGTCGACCGTGTCGTCATGCAAGCGTGAAGATTATTGTTGCACGCTGGTTGCGCGGGATCCATCAATCGAAAAAAGGAAGAACGATGAATTGGAAAACTGGCCTGTCCGCATTTGCGTTGGGCGTGGCTGCGATGTTCGTCTGCGGACCGTTTGCCGGCCGGGCCTCTGCTGCTCCAGTCAGTGTCTTGAAGGTGGTCGACACCGACAATGACGGGACGGTCGATCTAAACGAAGCCAGGACTTCGGCTTCCGCATTGTTCGATCGTCTGGACGGAGACCATGACGGGACGGTCGATCGCAAGGAGCTTCGTGGCCGCCTGTCGGCGAAGGGCTTGGTTGCCGCCGATCCGGATAGCGACGGCACGTTGACCAAGGGCGAATATCTTGCGCTTGTCGAGCTACGCTTCAAGGCGGCCGACCGTGACAATGATGGCACGCTCGACGCAAAAGAGTTGAAGTCGTTGGGCCGCCTCCTGAAATAACAGATTGGCCATCGAGCGTGATCCGGGAAAATGGTGACCGGCTTTCTCTCGTGACAAACGCCAAGGGCGTTTGCGCGGAGATCACGCCCAAACGATAACTTGGAGCGCGATAGCGATTCATCCGAAGGCTATCGCGCTCTATTGGAAAGCTTGGCCACCGACAGCGTCGAGGTTGGGCCAAGCACCGATGAACGTTCCGCTACAGCTTTTGCGTCACACTTCCCGTTGGATTGCTCGCAGAACAACCTGCGGTCGCTAGGGCTTGGGTCTCATCAGTTCGACCGCCAGACGGATCAGGTCAGTAAACCCGCGCGCGCCTAGCTTCTGCCTGAGTCGGTAGGTGAGATTCACAACCGTCTTGTAACTGATTCCGAGTTGCTCAGCGATGGCTCCGTAGGAGCTGCCTTCGGCCAGCAAGGTCAGCGTCTGCCGCTCCCGGGGAGTGAGTGCGGCGAGGCGACTTCCTTCCGGATCGGTACGGAGGACGACCTTGAGCGCGAGCTCTTGGCCGAGATAGCGTCCACCTGACTGAACCTCCTCGATGGCTTTGATCAACTCCTCCGGTGGAGCGTCTTTGGGCAGGTAGCCCGTAGCGCCAGCTTCGATGGCCGAGGCGACGATGTGCGGATCAGTATGCATACTGAAGACAAGGATTCCGACCGCCGGGTCGTGCGAGCGGATGCGCCCGATCACAGCAAGTCCGCCGAGTTCGTGTCCTTGCAACGCCAGATCGACAACCACGACTTTTGGTTGGTGCTGCAGAAACGCCCGGTAACCGCTGACCGCGTCATTGGCTTCAAGGATGGTCGTGAAACCCGCGTCTTCCAGCAGCCCGCGGCACGCCTTAACCATGATGGGATGATCATCGATCAACAGAATGGAGCCCATGATCAAGCTGGGTTCGGATGGCTGCGGCCACCAGCGCGCCTCGCGCACCACAACAGTTCGATGAATGTCAAAATCGGAGCCCGGATAGGGAATGCCGGAACGGCGGGAATAGTTCAGAGGCCAGTTAGCATGTTTTGAGCTCGCGGGAAAAATGTCCCTACTGGGTCGAGAACAATGCCCGTTGCGGCTGTCAGAGAGGCTCATTAAGAATTGCGTTGTTGTTGCTAGGCTGATGTCTGCTGATTGCGTTTCTGGGCGCGGTCGGGACAAGGAGGGGTGATTTGACCAAGCTCAAAGCGCTTAAGAATGCGCTTCTGTTGACATGCGCTGTGTTTCCCGGGATTGCGTCTGCGCAAGATGCGCTGCCCACTTTCGAGGTCGTCGGCGTTTCCCCCGTACCGGGCGGAGAGATCGACCGCGAAAAAGTACCCTCCAACGTGCAGACGATGGGCGCGGGCGACCTCGACCATGCGAAAACGCCGTCGCTGCTTGACGGGATGGTGCAGTCGCTTCCCGGCGTGTCCCTGAGCGATCAGTCCGGCAACGCGTTTCAGCGCAATCTCGACTATCGCGGCTTCATCGCCTCGCCGGTGCCGGGGACGCCGCAGGGCCTAGCGGTCTATCAGAACGGCACCCGCATCAACGAGGCCTTCGGCGATGTCGTGAACTGGGATCTGATTCCCGAAATGGCGATCGACCGCATGACGCTGATGCCGAACAACCCTCTGTTCGGCCTCAATGCGATCGGCGGCGCGCTTGTCGATCGATATGAAGAACGGGTTCAACTACCATGGGCCGAGGCTCGAAACGATGGGCGGCTCCTTCGGGCGGATGTCCGGGGCGCGCAGAGCCGGGTACCAGAGCGGCAATCTTCTCGGCCTACGTTGCCGCCGATACCGGCTACGACAAGGGCTGGCGCGACTTCTCTTCATCCTCTCAGCTCCGTCGGATGTATGTCGACATCGGCGCGCGGGGCGATCAGACCGAATTCCACGTCTCGTTCACCGGCGCCGACAACAAGCTCGGCGCTGTCGTCGGCCACTCCGGTGGAAATGCTGAACCAGCGCTGGTCGAGCGTCTACACCTGGCCGCAGACCACCCATCTTGCAGCTTGCCATTCCTGCAGGCCAACGGCAAATGGACGCCGACGGACACGTTCTCCCTTCGGCCAACGCTTATTTCCGCGCTATCGGGCCAGCCCATGTCGACGGCAACGGCACCGATGCCCAGCCTTGCGACCCAGCCATGATCCAACACTCGACGGCCAGCTCTGCATCGGTGATGGCGGACGCCGCTCAATCAGAACATCGCTGTCGCTCAACACGCTTCCGCCGAATTCCGCGCTGGGTGAAATCGACCGCAACTGGACCGAGTTCGAACAGCTATGGCGGCTCGCTGCAGGCGACCTCACAGGCCAGTTGTTCGGACACGACAACCACTTCGTGCGTGGGCACCAGTCGTCGATCGCGGGCAGACGCAGTTCACGGCCAATTCCGAACTTGGCACGGTCGATCAGAATTTCTTTGTGACAGGCACTGGCGTCTTCATCGATCAACCCGCTGCCGACTCTGTCCCGGTCAATCTCGTCCGCCACCAACACCTATGTTGGAGTCTATGCGACCAACACCTTCGACATCACCTCGCAGCTGTCCTTCACGGCCGGCGGCCGATACAACTTTGCGCAGATCAATCTGCAGGACAACACCGGCAACAGCCCGCTTCTCAACAGCAACAACCAGTTCCAGCGCTTCAATCCGGTCGTCGGCCTGACCTACCGGATCACGCCGAACATGACCGCCTATGCCGGCTACTCGGAAGCCAATCGCGCGCCTACGCCGCTCGAACTCGGCTGCTCCGACCCGCAAACTCCCTGCCAGATCGATAACTTCCTGATTGCCGACCCGCCACTGAAGCAGGTCGTGTCGCATACCATCGAGGCCGGACTGCGCGGCGAAATTTCGGGAGGTGGTGCCTTGGCGGGACCTGCGCCGAAAATGCCGCGCAAGGCCGAGCCGGTTGGCGACAATGGCTGGCGCCTGCGCTGGGGCATTGGCGTGTTCCATACCGAGAACACCGACGACATCATCAACGTCGCGAGCGCCGTTGTCCAGAACTTCGGCTACTTCCAGAATGCCGGCACGACGCTCCGCCAGGGCGTGGAGGCGAAGGTCGACTTGAGCTGGAATCGCTGGACCGCTTACGCCAACTACACCTTCGTCGACGCGACCTACCAGAGCAATCTGACGCTCTCCTCTCCGCGCAATCCGTTGGCGACCGTCGATCCCGTTCTTGGCAGCATCGTCAACGTGGTGCCTGGCAATCACATTCCCGGAATCCCGGCGCATCGTTTCAAGCTCGGTGGGGAATATGCGGTCACGGATGCCTGGAAGCTCGGCGCAGATCTGAACTACGTCGGCAGCCAGTATCTGCTCCACGACGATTCCAACCTGAACCCCAAGGTGCCGGCCTACTGGGTGATGAATTTGCACACCTCCTACCAGGTAACCAAGAACGTCGAGGTGTTCGGGCTGGTCCAGAACCTGTTCAACCAGCGCTATTATTCCGCGGGCACCTTTTTCAGCACGGCCGGCTTCAACAACTCCACGCCTGGCGGAACCAATCTGTTCACATTCAACGATCCGCGCACCTTCCTTCCCGGAATGCCGCTGGCGGCCTACGCGGGGATCAGGGCGACGTTCTGATCCGCGGGTCTGCCCGACTTGCTATGGTCGGCAGACCTGAAGGAATTGACTTGGGCTTCCGTCGACTGGACGTCGGCGACAGCGGGAACGAATAAGCGACCAGGGCCTTCAACTGAAGCGCCGTGGTCGCTTGCGTTCCGATCATGTCTATCGAACAGAGCGCGGCACTGAAGGTTCGTGCCAAGTTCGGATCACGAGTAACAGGACTGATCGGGGTGCCGTTCGCAAAGGCCGTCCGGATATTGCAATCCAGCATTGTGAAAAGCGGCGATGTCCTGAAAGGGATCATCGGCTTTGGCTTAAAGGACGAAGCGCGGCACGAATGGATCGTGTCATGCTTGGCTATGTACCGGTGTTTGGCACATAGCAGATCGTGATGCCCATCGTAGTCAGGAATATGATTGCGTGGCCGGTGGGATTGCCCTGATCCCCCTTCATTTTTTTGTCGGGAATTTCGTACTCCTCGCCGATCTCTCTATGTTGGCGTCCAAGTGGTTCATCCGGGCGAGGATCTGTGATCACAGCATAGACTTTGCCGTTGCGAACATGGAGGTCGTCGGCCCAATAAGCATCAGCTTCGCCACAGCAGCTCGACTCCGGATTATCGGGCTGTTTGAGAGCCTGATACCAGGCGACGACGCCCGGATCATGAGTAGTCCATTGCCCTTGATCTCTTGCGTGCGCGTGAGACGAGAATGTGAGGATAGCTACTGCAATCAGAATACGCATCGACGCGCCTTTCACTCTCTGTGTTCGAGATGGAAGACGTTGATTGTGGTGTATGGCGGAAATTCGAAGTAGTGTGAGAGACATTCGATCTGTCGATGTTTTTCGATATCTCGCACGGACAGCGCGTGATCAAGTTTTCCCTAGATGTCTAGGGACATCTTTCCAATAAGAGTTGTGAAAATCTCTCGTTGCCAAGGCGAGTCGGCTGTCGCGATTTGTCGACGTTAGAGTTGACGTGATCGTTGCTGAGTGCAGCGGGGCAGAGAATAACAATCGAAGTGTCGGCGTTTGGTTGGATGCAGCATATCGTCTGGCCCTCTCGCGCCTCGCCGTTTCAAATCTCGGACAGACCGCGAACGAGGCGAATTGTGTCAGCCAGAAAGCTGTTGGCGATTCCTCGATGTGTTCCGGCTTGGAGGAAAATATCCCGGATAGCTCCGGGATATTTAGCTCTCAACGATGCGACGCTGGCGTGATGGCAGAAGGCATGACATCGTCATCGTTTCCAGATGCTATGTTGTCGGCAGCCAGAACGTGGAGATATTCGGGCTCATTTACTCAACTGGGTGAGATAATGTCGGACAGCCTCATGCAAAGCTGTCCGTCCATCCTCGAAAGGAATCCTGCGCGTCGCGCGGGAATACCCACCTCCGACACTTGCGGGAGTTCCTTGGCAAGCTTCCGGTCGGCGAAGAGATCGGCATCGCCATGCACGACGAGGGGCGGAACATTGACGGCCGACGCCTCGAAGATCAGCCGATCAAGCCAGATTTCGAACAGATCCGCGAGTGGTCCCATTGGTCGTGACGATGGTCTTGCCGTCCACTTCAACCGCGTTGCCGCATCGCCGCGTCAAGGCTTCGTCGGCCGCGCCGTCGGGAAAAATCCCGATGGTCAGGTGGCTTGCGTTGGCTGCAATGCTGGGGGGCGGTGTATTCCGCTCGGAACCATGGCTTCAACCGCGACGCCACGGTCTGTCGATGCCACGGTCATGGTGCCGCCCAATGCCTGCACCCGCTCACGCATCCCGATCATGCCGAAGCCTTGCTTATGATCGGCCGGCAGCCCAGCGCCGTTGTCGCGTATGTTCACCAAAACCGCGTCCGACTCGACGGGCGCGGTCGCCGTCCCGGGTGCCACCGGCTCGACGGTGATATCGACGCGGGTCGCGCCGGCGTGGCGGAAGACGTTCGTCAAGGCTTCCTGGATAATGCGATAGATCGTCAGTTCCGCCGTTTCATCGCGAGCGCCGAGCGACGGCGAGATCGAGGTGTTGATGACGACACCGGGATGGGCCTCACGCCAAAGGCGCGTTAACGCAGCAAGGGCATCCGGCAATCCGAGCTCGGCGAGGCCAACCGGGCCGCAGGCGCTCGAGGATGCGTCGATTGAATTGCTGCAGCGCATTCACCTGCTCGAACATCGCGCCGATGTGTTTTCGCAAGGCGTCGAGATCGGGCTCCGGGGCGTCTGCCCATCGCGTCAACGCGGAGGTGTGCGCGCGCAATGCAAACAGATAGGGGCCAAACTCATCGTGCAGGTCGCGTGCGATCTCTTTGCGCTCGGCATCTTGCAGCGAGACCACGCGCTCGGCGAGACGTTGCTTGTCTTCGACAGTTGTCCCCAAGACGGATGCAAGATGGTTCAGTTTCCGGCAGATCGCGGCCAGTTCGGGCGAGCCGCCGGGCCTGACGCGGGTGTCATAAAGGCCTGCCTCGATGCGGGTCATGGCATCCGCGAGCGATTTGATCGGCTCCAGCGCGCGGTTGACGACCGTCATCGTGATCAGAAGAAGCGCGGCGGCGATCGCGGATCCGACCTCGATCTGGGTGACGACGCCGTCCCAGATCTCGGCTATTTCGTCCGTCGGATGCGAGGTAATGACGAGCGACCCCAATGATCGCCCGTTGACGACAATCGGCACGCCGACCGTCGTCTGCTCCGGGTGAATGAGTGCCACAAACCATTCGGGAACCTGCCGCGCGCCGGGCCGCCCGAGCGTCGCCGGCGCTGCAGAAGACCCGCTCGCGGCCGTGCCCAGCTCGTGAGTGATACTGACATGGCGCAGTTGTTTCAGGCCCTCGACGATCTGGCTTAGCCTTGCTTCGGGATCGGGCGCGTCATTGAGACCTGACACCAAGGTCTCAACAAAACCACGCGCAAGCCTGACCACGCTCTGATCCTCGGCCCTTACCCGCGGCGCGGCCTCCAGCAGCAGCCGTGCGATGTTGACGACCAGCCCAAGCACCATGACGAGCGCCAGAAGTGTGTTCAGCCGCGCCCGCAAGGAGAGCTTCTGCCACATAGAGATGCTCCATACCGGCCGCTGCATTCTGCGCCAGCCGCCAAGCGTTGACAGCCAAAAACAGCAGCTATCTAATTGAACGGTACCGCACTTCCGCCGGAAAGACATAGTGAGAAGGTGCAGGAGGCAAGAGATGCGTCGTATCCGCTACCCGGCTTCGCCTGCTCCATCCGTGGCGCGCTGCAAACCGATTTGCGCGTGTTGGCCGATAGGCCTCTGGATCGACATCGATGCGCATCCTGATCGTTGACGACCACCCCATTGTTGCCTCGGGCTGCCGTGCGCTGCTTGCCGGCAACCCGGATGTTGACATTCTGGAAGCATCGGACGCCGAAAGCGGTGAGGGGGTTTTTGTCACCGAACGGCCCGACATCTGCGTCCTCGACATCAATCTGCCGGGTGTTTCGGGCTTCGAGCTGGCCCGGAGAATTCTGGCGCGCGACAGCAGCGGCACGCATCATCATGTTCAGCATGAACGACGATCCGATATTCGCGGCGCGCGCCATCGAGACCGGCGCGAAGGGTTACGTTTCCAAATCCGGCGACCCGGGCGATCTGGTCGAAGCCATCCGCAAGGTGGGCGATGGTGGGGTATTTTTGCCGCCCGCGATCGCTCAAAGCATCGCATTTTCCGGACCGGGATTTGCCGAAAACCGTCTTGCGAAATTGACGCAGCGCGAGATCGAAATTTTGCGCCTGCTGGGCGCCGGCAAAAGCCTTTCCGAGATCGCGTGGTTGGTTCATTCATCCTACAAGACGATCGCAAATACGTCTTCCATCCTGCGCCAGAAGCTTGGCTTACGCTCCTCCTCCGAACTCGTGCGCTTCGCAATCGAGAGCCGGCTGGGGTGATTTGGAAGCCAATCTCCTCGGTCGGCGGTCGTCGCCTGCGACACCAGCACTCGTATTTCATCGCTGATTGATGCAATGACGTCTCTGCTGCGTGTTCCCCCGCGGCGGCGGCAGCGACTTCTCGCCAATGATGCGTGCTCGCTGTGTATCGGCTCGGAACTTGGACCAATCGGCGTCCAATCATGACGGGTGGTCAAATGGCTCGCCGATTTACAGACATGTACTGCGTTCGGGACGAAGATCGCCTTGGCGACGAAACCTTGGTCAGATCGCAACTTGAACCGAATGTCGGTATCGGTGGTTGCGTGCCCCCGATTTGAACCTATCAAATCGATGGCGTTGTGCAGCGGATCCCTTCGACCGCCGATTTCGTCATGGTGCGCAACGCGCTTCGGCGGTGAAGGCAACCGCGATGTGATGCGAAAAGAAGCGAACTCTCCGGCTCCATTGATCCTTATCGCTTAAGATGCTGCCGACACGGATGTCGTCGTAATGGATCAGCTGGGTCTCTTGATCGACGTCGGTATCGCGGCGGCAGCGGGTGAGGGTAGGCCATGGCGGAGCGATTTTCGTCAACCGTGCCAAAGCGAGGTGCCCCTATTGTGCCCCAGCTTTTTTGGGGCACGCCTTCAGGGAATTAATTCACTAAATCATTGATTGTAAAGGCTTGATGGTGGACGCACAAGGGATCGAACCTTGGACCTCTCCCGTGTGAAGGGAACGCTCTCCCGCTGAGCTATGCGTCCGGGATTTTCTTGCACAATCAAAGGCCGGTAAAGCGGCGTCGGATCGGGCGATAGGCGTCGTTCGTAGCGGCGATTTACGAAGTGCGGGGCTGTAGTGTCAAGCTGTCAGCGCCAAACCGGGCGGTAAAGATCAGACCGGCTGCTGCTGCTGGCGGGCGCGGGAGGCGTGGGACTGCAGCGCCCGGATGCGTTCGGCCAGGGTGCCGCCGGCCTCGGCAACACCGCCGCTCGGGGCCTCACCGTTGGCAGGCGGCGCCGCCTTTGCCGCGGTCGCCGGTTCCGCCGTCAGCATGGCCTCGATCGGCGAATTCGGTCCTTCGAGCTGCATCGCGAGTTTTGCCACCTCGGCAGCGATATCGTTGATGCGCTCGCGCAAGAGCGCGTTTTCCATGCGCTCGGTCGCCCAGGAGCTTTCGGCCTGCTGCTGGATCGCGTTGATGTCGCGCTGCAGCTTGGCGCGTTCGTCGCGCGCGACGCGGAGCTGTTCCTCGACCGCGGCCTTTTCGGTCTTCAGCTTTTCCAGGGCCGGCCATGAGCCGCTGTTGGTGAGGGTGATTTCGTCGCGCAATTCCCTGGCCGCGCGTTCGGCGGCTTCTTTCGCCTGGCGCAACTGGTTGTTTTCAAATTCGCGCTCGGCCAGGAGCTTGCCCTGGGTGGCAAGCCGCTGCTCCAGGTCGTTGACGCGGTTGCCGAGCAATTCGGCTTCCTTGACCTGCACGATCAGCTGACGATCGAGGTCGGTGACGCGCTGGCTCAGGTTTTCGACGCGGCTGCGCGCCTCGACAAGCTCGCGCGTTGCCTTTTCGGATTCGCTGCGCTCCTGCTCAAGCCGCGCCTGGGTCGCGGCAAATTCCTTCTCGGCGTCGCCGACGCAATTCTTGAGCGCATCGATCTGGGCACGCACCGCCATCAGCTCGACCTGACGGCTTTCGGCCACCATCGAACGGTCGGACAGTTCGGCGTTGAGCTTGGCGAGATCGTTCTGCTTGTCCTTCAGCGCCTGCTCGGCGTCGCGCAGCGATTGGGTTTTTGCGGCAAATTCCTCTTCGGTGGCGCGCAGCTGCTCCTTCATGGCCTTCTCGCGCGCTTCCAGCGAAAAGATCGTGGCGTTCTTTTCGCCAAGCTCGAGCTTCATGCGATTGATCGCATCGGTCTTCTTGCCGAGTTCGGCGAGCTGGCTGGTGGTCTTGCTCTTGAGCTGATCGACGCTCATCTCCAGCCGCCGTGCCGACATCGCGAATTCCGCGCGCAGCTGATCCTTGTCGGCCTGGATTTCGGCCATCGACAACGGCGTCGCCGCCTCAAGCCGCCGGGTCGTCAGCCGTACCGCGCGGTTATGCACCAGCGGCACGATCATTAGCCCGAACAGCATCGAGAGCAGAAAACCGATCGCCAGATACATGATCGGTTCGACCATCAGCGGAAACTCCCCATAAGAAGATATTAATCACAATGCCATGGGGCGCATGGTAAACGCCAGCCTAATGGCGCGTTAACGTCAATTGATGACCACAGGCGTTTCCAACCCGGAGTGACGACCCTACGGTTGCGCGCAATCTGATCGCAAAACCGGTGCCCGCTTTTACGGAATCCGTGCTGTCAGAACGGGTTCCAGGTCGCGCGCGGCGTGTATTTGAGATAGCCGATATTGGCGCCAAGGCGGAGCCCGAGGCCGGAGCGGATCGGCACCAGCACGATGTTGTTCGCGGTCAGCGCGGTCATCCCGAAGCCGCCGATAATATAGGCGGAGCCGTCGATGCCGCCGAAGCGCTGGTAGATCGCGTTGGTCGCGGGGAGGTTGTAGACCAGGGTCATGGTGCGCGCGCCGTCGCCGCCCCAGTCGAAGCCGACCGACGGTCCCTGCCAGTAGACCCGCAGATCGCCGGCATTCTTGGTGTAGAGCGTGCCTTCGCCGTACCGAAGTCCGGCCACGAAGGCGCCTGAGCCTTCCTCGCCCAGAATATAGCCGTTCGGCAGGCCCCATTGGCTGACCGCGCGTTCGATCACCGAGGCGAGGCCGCGCGAGACGTTGCCGAAGAACCGGTGTCCGGCGCTGGTCAGTTCCTCCGGGCCATAGGTGCTTTCGGTGGGCTGGCGTTGCGGAGGCGGCAGCTGTGCCGGCGGTGCTTGCTGCGAGACAGCGGGCACGGTCCAGCACATCAGCGCGGCGACCGTCACCGCGGCAAGGCGTGATGCGAAAGTCATGAAACTACCCCTGGGTATCGAAATCCTTGCCGCCGCCCTTAACCTGATGCCAACAGACACGGCTTTAGGTTGCGCTCGGTGTCCCCCGACTCGGAGGTTATCGGTACCAACTATGACGGCACAACGGCAGGAAAGAAACGGCACTCGGCCAAGAATGGCATTTCGTCCCGAATTAGCCTTGATCGCCGGGTGGGCCGGCCTTGGTTTGGCAGGTCTTGTGGCATTTTCCGGGCTCGCGGCCCAAGCCTCCACTACCGAGCGGGTGGTCGTCAATCGTTTCACGGGTTTGGCAATCGAGGGTTTCGACCCCGTCGCCTATTTTGTCGACGCCCGCGCAGAGGTCGGCCTGGAGGATTTCGAGGCCTCCCAGGCAGGCGCGGTCTGGCGGTTCCGCAACGAGGGTAACCTCGCGTCTTTTGTCGCCCATCCCGATATTTACGGCCCCCAGTTCGGCGGCTACGACCCGATCGATCTGGCCCGCGGCGTTACGGTGGCCGGTAACCCGCGGTTCTGGCTGGTCTCGGGACAACGGCTTTACCTGTTCGGCCGCGAGGAAAGCCGCGACGCTTTCGCCGTCGATCCCACGCGCTTCCTGCGCGAAGCGAACCAGCGCTGGCCGCAGCTGGAGCAGGATCTGGCACAGTAGCCAGTTCCGCGTCGTTCGCCGATGTGCAATTGCACAGCTTCAGCGCGCCGCCGACGGATCGCCCCAGGCGATAAATCCCGGCACGATAAAGCACGGTTGTCCCTTAAGGCCTTGGCGCGCTTTCCCGAATTGCAGGTCGGCGCCTTGCGGATCCGTGACCTTGCCGCCGGCGGCGGTGACAACCGCGTGGCCGGCCGCGATATCCCATTCGCTGGTGGGGGCGAGGCGGGGATAGATATCGGCTGCCCCTTCCGCCACCCGGCCGAATTTGACCGCCGAACCGAGCTCCTTGCGGATCGCGCCGGGTCTCGCCGCGATAAAGGCTTCGGTCCGGCGGTCGCCATGCGATCGGCTGACGGCGGCGATCCAGGGCTCGCCGCGTTTCGGCAAGCCGCGCGTATGGATCGGCTCGGCCACGGACTTTTCGCCCACCGTCAGCCGTTCCGCGCCTCGGCCCACCAGTCCGCGCCAGACAAGCCCTAGCGCCGGTGCGCCGATAATGCCCAATAATGGCGTGCCGTTCGTCACCAGCGCGAGATTGACGGTAAATTCGTCGCGGCCGGCGACAAATTCCTTGGTGCCGTCAAGCGGATCGATCAGGAAGAAGCTGTCATTATAAGGTGGCGTTGCCAGATCGACACGCTCCTCGGACAGGGCCGGAACCTGCGGCACGAGCCGCGCAAGGCCGTCGGCAATGATTCGGTCGGCGGCGAGATCCGCTTCCGTTACCGGCGATCCGTCGAACTTGCCTTCGATCCTCATTGCTGCCCGGTTGACGGCGAGAATGGCCGCTCCGGCCCGGATCACGAGGGCGGTCAAGGGTGCCATCAGCGCGGCCGCGGCGTCGCTGTCGATCACGGGGGCTGGCGAACGTGCCTCATTCATGGGCGGATTTCATCTGCGGTTGGTCTTTCTCTCGGCGTTTCGGGACCTGTGTTGGCAGCACGCGCGTCCGCAGTGTATCAAACCGGCAAGCATGCGCGATTCGCCTTGGTCCGCGCTGTCAGCGGATTTACAGGAACACCTTATGTCTGGCACCCCGTCTCCCGCTCCCGCTCCCGACGCCCTCGAACTGGCGGCGCTGCTGTGTTCGCGGGTTTGTCATGATCTCATCAGTCCGGTCGGCGCCATCGTCAATGGCCTTGAGGTCCTGGACGACAATCCCAAGCCGGAAGATCGCGAATTCGCGCTCGATTTGATCCGCAAGAGCGCCAGGACCGCCTCGGCGCGGTTGCAGTTCTGTCGGCTGGCGTTTGGAGCCGCGGGATCGTCCGGCGCGCAGATCGATCTCGGCGACGCGCAGACCATGGCGCGCGGTCACCTCGAGGACGGCAAGACCACGATCGCGTGGAATTTGCCGCGCGTGCTGTTGCCGAAGAACAGGGTCAAACTGCTGCTCAACATGCTGGTGATTGCGCAGCAGACGATCCCGCGCGGCGGTGTGCTCACGGTCGATCCGATCGGCGAAGGCGATGGAATAGGTTTTCGGGTCTCTGCGGCCGGGCTCAACGCGCGCATGCCGCAGAATATCGCCGATCTCCTGAGCTCAGGCTCGACGTCGGCGGTCGATGCCCATGCGGTGCAGCCTTATTACACGCGGCTTTTGGCGCAGGCTTGCGGGTTGAATGTGGTGCTTGCCCCCGAGGGCGATGCGGTGGTCGTGACCGCTTCCTGAAGCGGCTTGCCGCGGAATTATGGTTAACCCGCGGTTTACAGACTGCCCCCGGATTCCCTTCGCGTCTTATCTCCTTGTTGAGCCCGTTCTTTTTCATTTACTCAACCAATATTAAACGCTTTGCGGAGAAGCTGGCCTCACTCTGAAAGGCGTGTCGAAGTCGCGCGCCCGGACGTTCGTAAGGCGTGTTTCATGGATGATCTGTTGCGGGAGTTTCTGACGGAAACCAGCGAGAGCCTGGACACCGTGGACAATCAGCTGGTTCGGTTCGAGCAGGAACCGAACAACGCCAAGATACTGGATAACATTTTTCGGCTGGTTCACACCATCAAGGGCACCTGCGGCTTTTTGGGGCTGCCGCGGCTGGAAGCGCTGGCGCATGCCGGCGAGACGCTGATGGGCAAATTCCGCGACGGCATGCCGGTGACGGCCGAAGCGGTGACGCTGATTCTCGGCAGTATCGACCGGATCAAGGAAATTCTGTCCGGGCTGGAGGCCACCGAGGCCGAGCCCGAGGGCACCGATCAGGATCTGATTGTCCAGCTTCAGGAGATGGTGGAGCGCGGCATGCGGGAAATGTCGGAGGCGGCGGTGGCTTGTGCCGAGCCTGCCGCGGCTGTTGAGCCTGCGGTGGCGCAGGGGAGCCTGGTGCCGCAGACGCTGGAGCGGCCGTTGCGTCCGGGCGAAGTGTCGCTGGATGAACTGGAGCGTGCGTTCCGCGAGACCGCGACCGAGGCCGCGCCGGTGCAAGGCGCCGCCGCGCCGAAGCAGGCCGCGCCGGCGCCGGCGCCTGCGGCTCGCGCGACGTCGGCGAAGGAGACGAAACCGGCGGCGCGAAAGCCGCCTGCCGATCCGGAAGCCCCCGAAGGCGACCGGGTCGCCAACCAGTCGATCCGGGTCAACGTGGATACGCTGGAACACCTGATGACGATGGTGTCGGAACTGGTTCTGACCCGCAATCAGCTCTTGGAGATCTCAAGGCGCAACGAGGACACCGAGTTCAAGGTGCCGCTGCAGCGGCTGTCCAACGTCACCGCCGAGCTGCAGGAAGGCGTCATGAAGACGCGGATGCAGCCGATCGGCAATGCCTGGCAGAAGCTGCCGCGCATCGTGCGCGACCTGTCGGGCGAACTCGGCAAGCAGATCGAACTGGAGATGCACGGCGCCGACACCGAGCTCGACCGCCAGGTGCTGGACCTGATCAAGGATCCGCTCACCCATATGGTGCGCAACTCCGCCGATCACGGGCTGGAGACCCCGGCCGAGCGTGCGGCCTGTGGCAAGCCGGAGCAGGGCACCATCCGGCTGTCGGCCTATCATGAAGGCGGCCACATCATCATCTGCATCGCCGACAACGGCCGAGGGCTCAACACCGAGAGGATCAAGGCCAAGGCGATCTCCGGCGGTCTCGTCAGCGAGGCCGAACTGGAGAAGATGACCGAAGCCCAGATCCACAAGTTCATCTTCGCGCCCGGCTTCTCCACCGCCGCCACCGTCACCAGCGTGTCCGGCCGCGGCGTCGGCATGGACGTGGTGCGCACCAATATCGACCAGATCGGCGGCACCATCGACGTCAAGTCGGTGGCCGGCGAGGGCTCGTCGGTCACCATCAAGATCCCGCTGACGCTGGCCATCGTCTCGGCGCTGATCGTGGAGGCCGCCGGCGACCGCTTTGCGATCCCGCAGCTGTCGGTGGTCGAACTGGTGCGGGCACGGGCCAATTCCGAGCACCGCATCGAGCGCATCAAGGACACCGCGGTGCTCAGGCTGCGCAACAAGCTGTTGCCGCTGATGCACCTGAAGAAGCTGCTCAAGATCGACGACGGCTCCTCCTCCGACCCGGAGAACGGTTTTATCGTCGTCACCCAGGTCGGCAGCCAGACCTTCGGCATCGTGGTCGACGGCGTGTTCCACACCGAGGAAATCGTGGTCAAGCCGATGTCGACCAAGCTGCGCCACATCGACATGTTCTCCGGCAACACCATTCTGGGCGACGGCGCGGTGATCATGATCATCGACCCCAACGGGATTGCCAAGGCGCTCGGCGCCGCCGGGGCGTCGGCCCACGAGATGTCGGACGAGAACGCCGCCTCGCGCGCCGGCGCCGCCGATCAATTGACCTCGCTTTTGGTGTTCCGCGCCGGCACCAGCCAGCCCAAGGCGGTGCCGCTGGGGCTGGTGACCCGGCTCGAGGAGATCGCCACCGACAAGATCGAACTCTCCAACGGCCGCCATATGGTGCAATACCGCGACCAGCTGATGCCGCTGGTGCAGATGGAAGGGGTCAGCGTCCAGACCTCGGGCGCCCAGCCGATCCTGGTGTTCGCCGACGACGGCCGCTCGATGGGGCTGGTGGTCGACGAGATCATCGACATCGTCGAGGAGAAGCTCAACATCGAGGTGGCCGGCAGCGAGGCCGGCATTCTCGGCTCCGCGGTGATCAAGGGCCAGGCCACCGAAGTGATCGACGTCGGCCACTTCCTGCCGATGGCGTTCGCCGACTGGTTCAGCCGCAAGGAGATGCGGCCCTCGGCGACCGCGCAATCGGTGCTGCTGGTCGACGACAGCGCGTTCTTTCGCAACATGCTGGCGCCGGTGCTGAAGGCGGCGGGCTACAAGGTGCGGGTGGCCCCCAACGCGCAGGAGGGCCTGATGGCGCTGCGCTCGGGGCAATCGTTCGACGTGGTGCTGACCGACATCGAAATGCCCGACATGAACGGGTTCGAGTTCGCCGAGACGATCCGGGCCGATGCGCATCTGAGCGCGATGCCGATCATCGCGCTGTCCTCGATGGTGTCGCCGGCGGCGATCGAGCGCGGCCGGCTCGCCGGCTTCCACGACTACGTCGCCAAGTTCGACCGTCCCGGCCTGATCGCGGCGCTGAAGGAACAGACCGCCGAACAGGCCCGGGCGGCGGCGGCATGAACAAGTTCAGCCGGGCATGAACAGGTTCAGCCCGGACGGCATGAGGATTGAAGCATGATCAGCAAGACCGAACTAACCGAAGGCACCGTGGCCGAATACGTCACCGCGATGATCGGCGGCCAGCTGTTTGGCCTGCCGATCTCCCGGGTCCAGGACGTGTTCATGCCGGAGCGGCTGACGCGGGTGCCGCTGTCGCCGGGCGAGATCGCCGGCGTGCTCAATCTGCGCGGCCGCATCGTCACCGTGGTGGACATGCGCGCCCGGCTCGGCCTGCCGAAGAACGACGACGGCAGGCCGCCGATGGCGGTCGGCGTCGACCTGCGCGGCGAATCCTGATGGCCTCCTGATCGACCAGATCGGCGAGGTGCTGCGGCTTGCCGACGACGGCCGCGAGGAAAACCCCGTCAACCTCGATCCCCGCATGGCCAAGCTCGCCGGCGGCGTGCATCGCCTCGACGGCCAGCTCATGGTCGTCCTCGACGTCGATCGCGTCCTCGAAATCGTGCCCGACATGATGGCGGCATAAGACCGGCGGCGGGCACGTACTAACTGGTGGCAATGGAAACCCTCCCTTTCGGGACTGGAAGAAGCAGAGGCTAAAATGAGAACATGTCTCGTGGTCGATGACTCAAGCGTCATCCGGAAAGTCGCAAGGCGCATCCTGGAAGGGCTGGACTTCCAGATCATCGAAGCCGAGGACGGCGAGAAGGCGCTGGAAGTCTGCAAGCGCGGGCTGCCCGACGCGATCCTGCTCGACTGGAACATGCCGATCATGGACGGCTACGAGTTCCTCGGCAATCTGCGCCGCATGCCCGGCGGCGATCAGCCCAAGGTGGTGTTCTGCACCACCGAAAACGATGTCGCGCATATCGCGCGCGCGCTGCACGCCGGCGCCAACGAATACATCATGAAGCCGTTCGACAAGGACATCGTCACAGCCAAGTTCCAGGAAGTCGGCCTCATATGATCTGCCTCTTCCGATCCAGCGGCTGAGCGGCCTCCGGCGTTACCGCTTCAATCGTGCCGTGTTCAGCCGTATCTGGTGAGTTGAGTAATGAGTGTTATGTTGACAAGTTCCTTGGCCCCGACTCCGACGCGGCAAGAACCGTTGCGGGTGATGGTGGTCGATGACTCCGTCGTGATCAGAGGCCTGATCTCCCGCTGGATCGCATCCGAGCCGGACATGATGGTCGCGGCATCGCTGCGCACGGGCCTTGATGCCGTCAATCAGATCGAGCGCGTCGATCCCGATGTCGCCGTGCTCGATATCGAAATGCCGGAGCTTGACGGTATTTCCGCGCTGCCCTTGCTGCTGGCGAAGAAGCGAAACCTCATCATCATCATGGCGTCGACCCTGACCCGCCGCAACGCGGAAATCAGCTTCAAGGCGCTTTCGCTCGGAGCCTCGGACTACATTCCAAAGCCCGAAAGCACCCGCGAAGCAACGGCCGCCGAAACCTTTCACCACGATCTCGTCCAGAAAATCCGCTCTCTCGGCGCCAAGGTCCGCCGGACCACCACGGCTTCGTCGCCGCCGCTGGCGCTGGATCGGCTGCGCGAGCCATTGCCGCGTCCGCAGTCGGCTCCGGTACAGCTGCTGCAGCGCGGGTTCAGCACGCAAGCGCCGCGCGCGCTTTTGATCGGGTCGTCGACCGGCGGTCCGCAAGCCTTGATGACGCTGGTCACCGAGCTCGGTCCCGTGATCGACCGCTTTCCAGTGCTGATCACGCAGCATATGCCGCCGACATTCACCACGATTCTTGCGGAGCATCTTGCGCGCGCGAGCCATCGGCCGGCGCTCGAAGCCGTCGATGGCGAAATCGTCAGGGCCGGCCGGATCTACCTCGCGCCGGGCGGCCGCCATATGCGGGTCGCCCGCCACGGCGCGGATGTCGTGATCGCGCTTGACGACGGCCCGCCGGTCAATTTCTGCAAGCCCGCGGTCGACCCGTTGTTCACTTCCGCGATCGATATCTGGCGGGCCGGCATTCTGGCGCTGGTGCTGACGGGCATGGGTTCGGACGGCATGCGCGGCGGCAGGGAGATCGTCGCGGCCGGCGGCAGCGTGATCGCGCAGGACGAAGCGTCGAGCGTGGTGTGGGGGATGCCGGGCGCAGCCGCGCATGCCGGCATTTGCGCCGCCATTCTGCCGCTTTGTCAGATCGCACCGAAACTGGTCCGATTGTTTTCGGGAGATCGTTCGTGACGCCGTTGGACTATGAGTTTTTGCGTAAGCTTCTGAAAGACCGTTCCGGTCTGGACCTGTCTTCCGACAAGCAATATCTGGTTGAGAGCAGATTGATTCCGCTGGCTCGAAAGGCCGGCCTGCCCGGCCTCGCCGAACTGATTCAGAAGATAAGGGCTGGCGCCGACGCACTGACATCGGAAGTGGTCGAGGCGATGACCACCAACGAGACCTTCTTTTTCCGCGACAAGATTCCGTTCGATCACTTGCGCGACACGATACTGCCGGCGCTGATGCAGGCGCGCGCCAGCCGCCGCGCCTTGCGCATCTGGTGCGCGGCGTCCTCCACCGGACAGGAGCCATATTCGATCGCGATGTGCGTCAAGGAGTTCGCCGGGTTTTCGGGGTGGCGGGTGGAAATTGTTGCGACCGATCTGTCGCAGGAAGTGCTCGAGAAGTCCAAGGCGGGAATCTACAGCCAGTTCGAGGTGCAGCGCGGCCTGCCCATTCAGATGCTGGTCAAGCATTTCACGCAAGTAGGAGAACTGTGGCAGCTCAATGCCGATATCCGCGCCATGGTGCAGCACCGGCAACTCAACCTGCTGCAGCACTTCTCTCACCTTGGAACGTTCGACGTCATTTTCTGCCGCAACGTCCTGATCTATTTCGACCAGGAAACCAAGATCAGCATCTTCCATCGCCTCTCAAAGATGATCGAGCCCGATGGCGTGCTGGCGCTGGGCGCTGCCGAAACCGTGGTCGGGATATCCGACGCCTTCAAGCCCTATCCGGACCGGCGCGGGCTTTATCGCCCGAACACCGAACGGGCGGTGCGCACCGGCGCTGCGGCAATCCCGCCACAGTCGTTGAGGGTGGTGGCGGCGCACTGAGGGCGATTTAAAGAATCGCATGCGGCAAGAACCGCGACGCATTGCCGGTGATCGGATTCCAGTCTTCGCGGATCGATAGCCCACACGGCGCGTGGTCGATCAGCCAGCTCCCAACCACGGGATATTGGTTGGAAAAGTTCGGCAGCGGCGCCCATGCCTGGCGAACAAAACCTTCGGCGCCATACGGCCCCTCTTGTTCGACGATCGTCATGCCGCCTCTGATCAGCGCGACGTTGGCGCCTTCGCGCGAATAGAGCGGCTTGCGCACGAAGGAGGCGCCAAGCTCTGCGGCGTTCGGGTCGTCCTCGAAATAAGCCGGCAGCAAATTGGGGTGATCCGGAAACATCTCCCACAGCAAGGGGAGAATGCCCTTGTTGGAAAGGATGGCTTTCCACGGTGGCTCGATCCAGCGCGTCGACGCCCTGGCGAGCCGCTCGCCGAACGCGTCGTGAAACATCCATTCCCAGGGATAGAGCTTGAACATGAGATCGATCGGCCGATCGTCGGGATCGACGAAGCCGCCATCATCGCGCCATCCGATGTCCTCGATATCGATCAAGGCGGTGGCGAGGCCGGCCTGTCTGGCGGTGTCCTCGAGATAAGCCAGCGTGCCGGCGTCCTCCTCATTTCCGGTCGTCCCCGCGAGATGGAGGAAGCGTCCCTCGCCGAGCTTTTGCCAGGCCTCGATCAGGCGCTCGTGGATCGAATTGAACTGGTCGGCGTGCGCCGGGATGATGCGCCGCTCGATCGCCTGTTCCAGCCAGGTCCACTGGAACACCGCCGCCTCGAAAATCGAGGTCGGCGTATCTGCGTTATATTCCAGCAGTTTCGCAGGCCCCCGCCCGTCGAAACTGAGGTCGAGCCGGCCATAGAGGCTGGCCTCGTCGCGGTACCAGCTTTCCGAGATCAGCGGCCAGAAGGCTGCCGGGATCTTCAACCGGCGCAGATATTCGTCGTCGTCGACAGCGCAGGCAACGAGCTCGAGGCACATGGCATCGATTTCGGCCGTGGGCTCCTCGATCTGATGTTCGATTTCATCCAGCGTGAACGCATAACAGGCGCGCTCGTCCCAGTAGCGTTCGCCGTCGATGGTGTGAAAATCGAACCCGGTTTCGTCGGCGGTTAAGCGCCAGTCGTCGCGCTCGGGGCAGGCGAGGCGCTGCATGGCGAAGCTGCTATCCGCCGCCATGCGCATGACCGCCATGCGCATGGAAATGCGCGTGCAGTCGATGCGGTGCGCCGCCGAAGCCGCCATAGGTCGCGCGGCAATATTCCCGGAGCCGCCCGTCCGGCTCGCGCCTGAGTTCGGAGATCAGTCCGGGACCGCAATCGCTTCGCCGCACAAAGCCCATCGATACCGCGCCGGCCGCAGTTGTCCCCATCATGGTCAGAACGACGCGACGCGAACGTTTCAATGGTGCGGCCCCCGGCGCTAGATTGTTCAAGGATGGCCGACAGTTTCCATCAGCCGGAGGCAACGAGCCAAGCGAAAGCCGGTCAGTTCACGGGATCGTGCTGCAATCGGCGCGCGCACCTTTTGTGCGCGCGCTTCAGGCGCCGGCGGAGCCGCCGTCCTGCTCACTTCTCGATTGTCACCAACGTAACGCGGTTCACGAGGCTGTTGGCCAGCAGGAAGTTGCCGTCGCGCGTGACCGAGGTGTTGCGCACGATGTTGCCGCCGCCCGGGATCGCCCAGCTCTGGAATTTTTCGCTTCTCGGATCGAAGCGCACGATGGTGTTCGGGGTTGCCCCGGATTCGCTGTACCAGATGACGTCGTTGATCGCCGAGATGCCATAGGGCTCGGACTTCGGCCCGCTGGGCGACGGCCACTCCGTCACCTTGCCGGTCGCGGGATCGAGACGGCCGAGATAACCGCGCGCGAAGTCGGAGTACCACACGATGTCGTCGCCGGTGATGGCGATGCGGCGCGGGCGGGCCCCCGCATCCGGCAGCTTGTATTCATGAAATTCCATCGTCTTCGGATCGACGCTGCCCACCTGGTTGGTGCCGAACTCGACGAAGAACACCGTGCCTTTCGAATTCAGCGCCATGCCGTAGGGGCGTGCATTGGCGGTCGGCGGCGCGAGCAGCTTGATCTCGCCGGTCTTCGGGTCGAGACGCCCGATCCGGTTGGCATTCTGCATCGTGAACCACAGGATTCCGTCGTTGTCGAAGATCAGCGTGTGCGGATCGCCGGGTTGCGGCGTCTTGTACTCGGTGACCGCCCCGGTCTTCGGGTCGAGCTTTCCGATCAACGATCCAGTGTTTCCCGTGTACCAGATGTTGCCGTCGTTATCCTCCTTCAGCCCGTGCGGTCCGGAATGCGCCGTCTTGAGCGCAAATTCCTTGATCTCGCCGGTGTTCGGATCGACCCGGCCGAGCACATTGGCCAATTGGCCCGTGTACCAAAGCGAGCCGTCTTTCGCTGCCAACGGGTCATGCGGCCGCGACCCCGGCGTCGCCGCCTGCCACTCCTTGAAGGAAACCTTGGCGGGTCCGGGGATCACCGCACCGACAGGCTTGCCCCTTTCAGGAAAACTCTTGATCAAATAGGCCTTGAGCGGCTCGATCTGGTCCGCCGGCAGCGGCGCGCCTTGATTGACCATCATCCTCAGCACGGTCGCCCAGCCCTCGGGCGTGTAGCCTGACCCGACGCGGCTCAATAGCGTGTGGCAGATATTGCAGTTGGCTTCGGCCAATTCCTTGCCCGGTCCATCCGGCAGCGACTGGCCAGTCGCGGCAAGCCCGTAGCAGAGCAGCGCCGCCGTCAAAACCACGCACGACTTGCTGGACATCGCTATCTCCCCTGAAATTCGCGCTCTACGGTGCCCGTGGCGCAATTTTTGTCGAAGGGCTCAGCGTCAGCCGCAAATCGGCGCGCGTCAACCGGCAAGAGCCGGCCAAAGAAGCCATTGACGAGGCATCGATCGAATGCCCGGCGTCACCAATGCGCGCTGGGCCGGCGGACCAGTGGCGGAACTAATTCGATCAGGGCCCTGACTCTTTGATCAGGATCATGGCGCTCGGCAAGTATCGTAGCAGGATCAAACCCAGGTGCCGGGTGGCATTGGCATATGCCTGCACGGTGTCTGGCTGAAAGCCAATAAGGAGAAACATCATGGGACAACGAAGCGAAGTCCATGCCGTTTATGTTGAAAGTCTGGTTTTCGAATCAAACTTTGGCTCGGAAGGTCTAACCGCCAATTCGAGCAATGAAGTCACCAGGCGCGCTCAGTCAGTCCCTGCGGGGGACGCAACTGCTCTCTCTTCGGAGAACGCCAGGACGGTTGGCGCGCTGCAGTCGATGATCAGTCATCACGTGTGGCCGGGATTTTGACTGACGGCAAAGCGCGTCTGCGGGCGGCGGCAAATAGAGCGGCGTGAGTTTTGCCTGACGCCAGGTTTCGGCGATCGTTACGATAGGATCTTCTGAAGGAGAAAACGCACGCGCACGGCATCCCGAAAACAAAAACCCCGCCATTTGCGGCGGGGTCAGTCCGGGAGGAGAGAGCCTGATGGGCTCTCGGTAGAACCCTGATCAGGCGGGGATGCGCTCTTCGACCTCGTGCGGCTCGCGCAGCACATAGCCGCGGCCCCATACGGTCTCGATGAAGTTGCGGCCCTCGGAGGCGTTGGCGAGCTTCTTGCGCAGCTTGCAGATGAAGACGTCGATGATCTTCAGTTCCGGCTCGTCCATGCCGCCATAGAGATGGTTGAGGAACATTTCCTTGGTGAGCGTGGTGCCCTTGCGGAGCGAGAGCAGCTCCAGCATCTGGTATTCCTTGCCCGTCAGGTGCACGCGCTGGCCGCCGACCTCGACCGTCTTGGTGTCGAGATTGACCACGAGATCGCCGGTCTGGATCACCGACTGGGCGTGGCCCTTGGAGCGGCGCACGATCGCATGGATGCGCGCAACCAGCTCGTCCTTGTGGAAGGGCTTGGTCATGTAGTCGTCGGCGCCGACGCCGAGACCCTTGACCTTGTCCTCGATGCCGGCGAGGCCGGAGAGGATCAGAATGGGTGTTTTGATCTTGGAAACCCGAAGCTGCTTGAGCACGTCGTAACCGGACATGTCAGGCAGGTTGAGGTCGAGCAGAATAATGTCGTAATCGTAGAGCTTTCCGAGATCGACGCCTTCTTCTCCGAGGTCCGTCGTATAGACGTTGAAACTCTCGGATTTCAGCATCAATTCGATCGACTGCGCGACGGCGCTGTCATCTTCTATCAGCAATACGCGCATGCCAGTCCCCTATAGTCGCCGCTCCGGGCGTCAGGTCGGCCGCACTTGCGGCACTCAAAACGCCTTTGAACAACTGATTCGGATCCTGACGACATATGGTTAACAAAATCTGATTCCTGTTCGCAAGGTCTTTCAGTGCAATTTTTATCGAATCGCGCTAAGACATTGCTGAGAAGCAGGTTTTTGTATCCGTTCCCGTTCAAGTTCCACATTAGGAGCCGGGCCTAACCGACTCTCGCGAACTCGAACCTTCCTTCTGATGGTCGAGCGCTCTCAGTCACCAAAGACAGTGACGTAATGATTAACGATGCGGGTAAACACGAAGTTAAGGTGGGAACCACAAATGGTGGAAACTTAAGGTTTTCGCAATGAAGGCGCTTGCTGAACAGATCGGCGATATCGACGGCGTCAATATATACGGCCGCGTGGTCGGCGTGCGCGGCCTGATGGTCGAGATCGCCGGCCCCATTCACGCGATGTCGGTCGGCGCCCGCATCGTGATCGAGACCGGCGGCAATCGCTTCATCCCGTCCGAGGTCATCGGCTTCACCGGCAGCAACGCCGTGGTGATGCCGTTCGCCGGCCTCGAAGGCGTCAGGCGGGGCTGCCGCGCGGTCATCGCCAATGCCGCCAGCCAGGTGCGGCCTTCGCCGCTGTGGCTCGGCCGCGTCATCAACGCCATGGGCGAGCCGATCGACGGCAAGGGGCCGCTGCCGCAAGGTCCTTCCCCGATGCCCTTTCGCAACTCGCCGCCGCCGGCGCATTCGCGCAAGCGCGTCGGCCTGCCGCTCGATCTCGGCGTACGGGCGCTCAATACGTTTCTGACCTGTTGCCGCGGCCAGCGGCTCGGCATTTTCGCCGGCTCCGGCGTCGGCAAGTCGGTCTTGCTGTCGATGCTGGCGCGCAATGTCGACGCCGACATCACGGTGATCGGCCTTGTCGGCGAACGCGGCCGCGAGGTGCAGGAATTCCTGCAGGACGACCTCGGCGATGAAGGCCTGGCGCGGTCGGTGGTGGTGGTGGCGACCTCGGACGAGCCCGCCTTGATGCGGCGGCAGGCGGCTTATTTGACCTTGGCGATATCTGAATATTTCCGCGACGAGGACAAGGACGTGCTGTGCCTGATGGATTCGGTCACGCGTTTTGCGATGTCGCAGCGCGAAATCGGCCTGTCGGCGGGCGAGCCGCCGACCGCCAAGGGCTATACGCCGACCGTATTCACCGAATTGCCGAAGCTGCTCGAGCGTGCCGGTCCCGGCACCGGCACCGGCACCATCACCGGCATCTTCACGGTGCTGGTGGACGGCGACGACCACAACGAACCGATCGCGGATGCGGTCCGCGGCATTCTGGATGGCCATGTGGTGATGGAGCGGGCGATCGCCGAGCGTGGTCGTTTCCCGGCGATCAACATCCTCAAATCGGTGTCCCGCACCATGCCGAAATCCGCCGATCCGGCCTATCTGCCTGCCATCACCAGGGGGCGTCAGGTGATGGCAACCTTTGCCGATATGGAGGAACTGATCCGGCTCGGGGCCTATCGCACCGGCTCCAGCGCCGAGGTCGATGAGGCGATCCGGCTGCACGAGCCGCTCGAGTCCTTCCTGCGCCAGGCCAAGGACGAGGTGACCAGCCTGAACGAGGGTTACCGGCAACTTGAGCAAATCCTAGGCGATTTAGAAACGAAACGCTAACTTTGTCAGGCCATCATCCGCGCCACACAACTAGCGATACCGGTGGGGCCCCTGCGGGAAACCGGTTCTGTCCCGGGTCCAGATCGGGACTTCTGGGGAGTATGAGTTGATGAAGTCACGTGAAACGCTAATCCGCCTGAAGAAATTTCAGGTCGACGAGAAGCGCCGAAGGGTCGCCCAGATCGAAAGCATGATCGCCGATTTCCAGCGCATGTCGGTCGATCTGGAACGCGAAATCCAATCCGAGCAGGAGCGCGCCGGGATCGACGATCCCTCGCACTTCGCCTATCCGACCTACGCCAAGGCTGCGATCCAGCGGCGGGAAAACCTGACCCGTTCGGCCGACGAATTGCGGATCCAGCTTGAAGACGCCAAGAGCCTGCTGAGCGAGGCTTTCGAGGAACTCAAGAAAGTCGAGCTGTTGGACGAGCGCGATCAGGCGCGCGAGCGCGCCGAGGAAAGCGCCCGGGAACAGGCCGACCTCGACAGCATCGGGCTGATGCGCGCGCGCATCGGGGCGGCGGTTGCCTGAGGCTTTCCGTTAGAGCCTTTTCCGTTTCGACAGAATCGAAACGGGCCTCTGGATTCTTGATTTGACGCGTTTTCTTAATGCGAACCGGTCTCCACTTTGCTTGAAAACGCTTTAGCGCATCTGCAAAACACCATCGAAAACCCGGGCCGCGAGGTCCGGGTTTTTGCTTGGTGCGTTTGCCTGGCGGTCTTCCTTGGCAGGTTTCCTCTGCATTTTCCCTGGCCAGAATATCCACAAGCCGGTCGCGGGTGACTTGGTGGCCCGGTTTGGCGCAGAATGTGGTATGATATGGCAGGAAGCGACGGGGCCTCGCGATTTTGGGGGAGTGAATGCTGACGCCAGCTGAGTTGGTCTGGCTCATTGCCGCGGTCGCGAAGGGGGATGAGGCCGCTTTCGAGCGCCTCTACGCCGCGACGCGGGCGAAACTCTTTGGGGTTGTGCTCCGTATCTTGCGGCGACAGGAACTCGCGGAGGAGGTCATTCAGGAGGCCTACGTCAAGATCTGGACCAACGCCGGACAGTTCAATCCCGGCCAGTCGTCGCCGATCACGTGGATGGCGTCGATAGCCCGAAACCGGGCTATCGACGTCGTGCGCAAACGCGGTGACGTCTCGATCGAAGAAGAGCCGACAGCCATGGAAGCGGCTGCCGATAGCCCGGATCCGCTGGCGCGCCGGGAGATGACCGAAGAATTGAAACGGTTGCTGGAGTGTGTCGGCCGCCTGGAGCCCGATCGGCAAAAGCTCGTGCTCCTGGCCTATTACAACGGTTGGAGTCGCGAGCAGCTGGCGGCAAAGTTCGAGGCGCCGGTGAACACGGTGAAGACCTGGCTGCGCCGCAGCTTGATGGACATCCGGGAGTGCCTTGGACTTTAGATGATGGCCTACAGCGAAGACCATATCGCGCTTGCCGCGGAATATGCCGTCGGCACCCTCGATGCCGATGAGCGGGCGCAGGTCGAGGCCATGATGTCCGTCGACAAGGACTTCACGATGATGGTGCGGGCGTGGGAGCACAGGCTCGGCGTCCTGAACCAGATGGTCGGGTCGGTGGAGCCCCGGCCCGAGGTCTGGGACAGGATCAGAACCGCGGCCGGACTTTCCGAGCCGCAGGCGCCGCTGGTGCTTCCCGAAGCGCCGCCGTCGCCGGCCGCGCCTGAAGCCGCCGCGCCCGCCGCAGCGGCCGTGAACAACGCCAACATCATCCGCTTGTCCGCCCGAATCCGGCGCTGGCGCAATGTCGCAACCTTCACCACCGCGATCGCGGCCGCCCTGGCCGCGATGCTCGCGGTCGGCGCCTATCGGCCGGACCTGCTGCCGGATGCCATGCGTCCGAAGCCGCGCACGCAGGTAGTCGAGGTGAAGACCCCGTCTGTTCCAGCGCCGCCATCCGCCCAGTATGTCGCCGTGCTGCAGAAAGATGGCGGATCGCCTGCCTTCATTCTCACGGTCGACGGCACGACCAGGAACTTCACGGTTCGCAGGGTCGGCGCTCAGCCCGAACCCGGCAAGAGCTATGAGCTCTGGATCGTGTCGGACAAATTGCAGCGGCCGCGCTCGCTCGGCGTGATCGGACGCAATGATTTCACCGCGCGACCGGCGCTGTCGGCGTATGACCCCGAGGTCATCGACCAGGCCACCTATGCGGTGACGGTTGAGCCGGAAGGTGGATCGCCAACCGGGGTTGCGACCGGGCCCGTTGTGTTCACCGGCAAGCTGGTCGAGACCGTTCCGCCGGTGGCGCCTCCGGCTTCAAAGGGCCGCTGAAGTCCCAATGCCAAAATGAAAACGCCCGTGGGGAGCGGGCGTTTTCGGTAGTCAACTTGGGGGTAGTTGGGGTCTTCCAATATCCACGAGGCGACTTTGGGGGGCTGGTAAAGAGCCGCGTGAATTCACAAAAATCCTATGTCAGCGCACCATCGAGGTGTCCGAACTGGTGACGGCCACCGCCTTACCTGCCTTGATGACGCGCGCGGTCTGGGCGTAGTCGTCCGAACTGGTGCGAGCCGAGATGCCGAAGGCCGCCACTGCGATACCTGCAACGAGTGCCACGATCACGATCTTGAGATGCGTCGAGCGATCTGCGCTGTAGATCGAATGGTTCATGGAAGCCTCCTGCCGCCTTCCTGCCTTTGCGGATTCGTCTGGCTCGCCCACCGACAGGTTCAACTTCTCATGGTCGCAAACGTATGGATTCGCCTTTTGGTTCCAAAGAGGCGATCACAAGGCAGTGATGAGAGTTGAACACCCGCGACCTGATTGTCGTGGCCGTATCTTCGGTTCGACAAATTGCTAAATTATTACAGTCGGTTATATGATTTTATGGTTCTTGGGCATGCCGCGGCGCCATCTGACGCCAATCCAGCCAGGGCCAATAAATCATTTGCCTGTGGCGAAAAAGCCCCGTCCCCAGTGCGGTGATTTGCCTCTGGTCAGTGGGACGACGCGCCCGTCGACGTGGTCCAGCCATGGCCCGGCCGGCCATGATGGAAGCCGTTCGAAAACGGCGCATCGAGCGGCAGTTCTTCAAGGCGCGCCAACGCCTCTTCGGTGCTCAGTGCTCCGTCAAGGACGCCGCGGAAGGTGGTCGCAACCTGCACCATGTCGCAGCTGTGCGGGGAAAGCCGGTAGCGGGTAACGCCTGCCGCCTTGAGATCTGGGATTTCCTGCGCGAGATTCAGATACTCGTAGGACAAGGTCTGGACGCCATTGGCGACCAGGAACGGCTTTCGCTCAAGCGTCGAAAGCACCAGGCCGTCCGGATCGTTCTCGCAGACAAACCGGCAGGTATCCTTGGTGCGGCCGTGGGCCCGGGCATGATAGCACCGCGCCGATAGCGCGAGCGACTGACGGCCGAAGACCTGAACCTCGATCGTCACTTTCTCCAAAGCCGCGGCGGCGCAGATCACGCGGGTTGCCGAAAACGGCAGTTCGATCGGGAGGCAGATATTCCGTGCGCCCTTGCCTGCGAGGAAGCGCAGGGTCTCCTCGTTATAGACGTTCATCAGCGGGCCGATGTAGTGAGGCCGCCCGCGCAAATAGAACGCCGCTGATGCGTCATTTGCCTCGATCAGATCCGTCGCCCTCTCGCAGACATCGCTGACCAGCCGGCGATCGATCCGCGAAGCGGTTTCGCCAAGCGTCGAATGCACCACGATCTTGCCCGCCGCGCCAAGCCGTTCGGTGACCGCCGCATAGTAATCATCGAACAGCGGCGCGCGTTTGGAACAGATGGTTTCGCCGAGATAGACAACGGCCACCGGCGCTTCGTCGGCGATCCGGAAATAGAAGTCGCGCCACGTTTCGGGCGCCCAGTTGAACAAATTGGGGCCAAGCGTCAGCTCGGTTGGCGCAGCGCTCATGGCTGTCATCTCCAGCTTTTGCTTTGGAAGGCGCCCTGGGTTTCCTTGTGACCCTCGGTGAGCGCAATCAGGTCGGTCAGCGACGCTTCCTTGCCCGCCATGATCTCGTCGACGGCCTGGCGAAAGGCCGCGACCACGGATTTCACATAGGCACGGCTGCGCTGCCGGCCCTCGATCTTCAATGCGGTCACGCCGGCACGCATCAGGTCAGGCAGCAAGGCCGAAAGGTTCAGCGACCGTGGCTCTTCGAACGCGTAATAGGGCTCGCTATGGGCCGAACAGCTGTATCGTCCCTTGCAGATGGTCGGGTAGCCGCCGCTTTCGCCAGGACTGTACTGATCGATGACGAACGACCCGAGGCGGGTTGTCAGCGTGCCGTCGGCTTCCTCTTCATAACGGACATCGGCCGCCGGCGAACACACGCCGTCCATATTGGTCGAAATACCCGTGACGTAGTTTGTCAGGCTGCAGCGGCCCTCCGCCATCATTCCGATATTGCCGAAGACGAACGCCTCGATCTCGCAGGGGATCTGCCGATGGACGTCGGCGATCTCGGCAACCGTCAGAATGCGCGGCAGCACCACGCGTTTGATGTTGAACTCTTCGCAATTGAAGCGGATGGCTTCCGGCGACGATGCGCCGGCCTGCACCGACAAATGCAGACGCAGCTGCGGATATTCACGACAGGCATAGGCCGCAACCCCCATGTCCGCGACGATGATGGCATCGACCTCGGCCGAAGCGGCGATCCCGACCGCGTCTTTCCAGAGCTGGAACTGGCCCGCGGGGGGAAAGGTGTTGACGGCGAGCAGAACCTTGGCTCCCCGCGCATGGGCATAGACGACCGCCTTTCGCAGCTCCTCGGGCGAGAAATTCAGTCCGGGAAAGTTCCTGGCGTTGGTCGCATTGTGCAGGCCGCAATAGACCGCGTCGGCGCCGGCGTCGACCGCGGTGCGCAGACTGGCCGGCGTCCCGGCCGGGCAGACCAGTTCGGGGCGCCGCGGCGCGACATGATCATTCATGATTTTTCCCCCTGCCGCCAAGCGTGCGCAGATGTGAGACCGTGATCGTGGCGATGGGCGCGAGCGGACCGAATGCCCTGATGATGCTTTCCACGACCCCGCCGTCGACGTCGTCGAGCGCGTTGCGCAGCGCGACCACGGCCTCGGTGTCGCCGGTGACGCGCAGCTTGCGCGAGAAGAACAGGGCATCGCCGTCGAGCGAGCCATCGATCAGATCGAACAGATTAAGAAATGTGCCTGCGATCCGCGCATCGGAATGGGGCGCGTCATCGCGGCGCCAGGCGCTCAGCGACGGTGCCTCGGGTTTCGGCTTCAGCACCAGCACGAACGGAAGATCGGTGGGGTCGATGATGAAAGACTTCTGCGCGTGTGGCCCGAGCCGCAAGAAGACATCGGGCTGGTGTTTCGCGACCTGCGTACCGATGAGACTGAGAATAGGTTGCAGAAGCGGCAGAGGCAGGAAGCGGAGAAGCGGAAGAGGCCAGGGGCGATCGGATGCGGCAGGGGAAGCTAACATGGCATCTCAGTAGCGCCGCGAAAGTTCGACAGCAACAGCGTCACGCGCAGTCTTGAACGATTCTTGAGGAGTTTTTCCTGCGCATGACACGCAACTTCAATCACGCGAGATTGAAGCAGGGATCACACGCTGCCGACCGTCTTCAGCCGCGCTCTGGGGTGGATTTCCGCCTGCGACAGAACCGTGGTCTGCGAGCGGAAGCGCTCGACCAGCGAGCGCACGAAGGGGCGGATCGCCGCCGACGTCACCAGCACCGGCGCCTCGCCTTCGCGCGCGGCCTGCTCGAAACGGTCGCGCACGACGCTCATGAATTCCGACAGTTTGGACGGCTGCATCGCAAGTGAGCGTTCGTCGCCCTGGCCGACCAGCGACTCGGCGAAGGCCTGCTCCCATTTTGCCGACAGTGCGATCAGCGGCAGGTAGCCGTTGGCGGACGTGTTCTGCGCGCAAATCTGCCGCGCCAGCCGGGCGCGAACATGTTCGACCATGGTCGCGGGGTTGCGCGAGAACGCCAGCGCGTCGGCGATGCCTTCGAGAATGGTCGACAGATCGCGGATCGAGATCCGCTCGGCCAACAAGAGTTGAAGCACGCGCTGGATGCCCGAGATCGTGACCTGGCTCGGGACGATGTCCTTGACCAGTTCGCCCTGCTCCTTCGGCAGATCCTTCAGGAGTTTCTGCACCTCGCCATAGGACAACAGGTCCGACATGTTGTTCTTGAGCAGCTCGGTGAGATGGGTCGAGAGCACGGTGGCGGCGTCGACCACCGTGTAGCCCTTCAGCGAGGCTTCCTCCTTCAACCCGGCGTCGACCCATGTCGCCGGCAGCCCGAAGGTCGGCTCGATAGTGTGAATGCCGGGCACGCTGACCTGGTTTCCGGCGGGGTCCATGACCATGAACTGGTTCGGCCAGATCTTGCCGGTACCGGCGTCCACTTCCTTGATCTTGATGATGTAGGTGTTCGCCTCGAGCTGCACATTGTCGAGGATGCGCACCGCCGGCATGACGAAACCCATCTCGATCGCGAGCGATCGGCGCAGCGCCTTAATCTGCTCGGTCAGGCGGTCGGTGCCGTCCGGGCCGTTCACCAGCGGCAGCAGCGCATAGCCCAGTTCGATCTTGAGATCGTCGATCTTCAGCGCGGTTGCGATCGGCTCTTCCGCGGCGCTCGCCGCGGCAGCGGCGGCGGCCGGAGCCGCAGCCGCGGCGGCTTCGGACGCCGCGGTGGCGTGATTGCGCTTGCGCGCCGACCACGCCAGGGCCGCCGCTCCGCCGCCGAGCGCGAGGAAGGGAAGCATCGGAATGCCCGGCAGCATCGCCAGCACCAGCATCACGCCGGCCGACATGCCCAGTGCCTGCGGATAGCCGGACAGCTGCTTCATCAGCGCCTTGTCGGCGGCGCCGCTGACGCCGGCTTTCGAAACCAGGAGACCCGCCGCGGTGGAGACGATCAGCGCCGGTATTTGCGTGACCAGGCCGTCGCCGACGGTCAATAGCGTATAGGAGTGCGCGGCTTCGCCGAAAGACAGGCCTTGCTGGGCGACGCCGATGATGATGCCGCCGATGACGTTGATGAAGACGACCAGCAGGCCCGCGACCGCGTCGCCGCGCACGAATTTCGACGCACCGTCCATCGCGCCGAAGAAACCGCTTTCGTCTTCCAGCGCCTTGCGGCGCTCCTTGGCGACTTTCTCGTCGATCAGGCCGGCGGAAAGGTCGGCGTCGATCGCCATCTGCTTGCCCGGCATGGCGTCGAGGTGGAAGCGCGCTGCGACTTCGGCGATGCGCCCGGAGCCCTTGGTGATGACGACGAAATTCACGATCACGAGAATCGCGAAGACGATAATTCCGATCACGAAATTGCCGCCCATCACGAAATTGCCGAACGCCTCGATGACGTGGCCGGCGGCGGCGGTGCCCTCATGTCCCTTCGACAGGATCAGCCGCGTTGAAGCCAGGTTGAGCGACAATCGCAGCATGGTCGAGATCAGCAGGATGGTCGGGAACGACGAGAATTCCAGCGGCGCCTGGATGAACAGCGAGGTCATCAGGATCAGGATCGACAGCGTGATCGAGATCGCGAGGAAGAGATCGAGCACGATCGAGGGCAGCGGAAGGATCAGCACCACCAGGATGGTCAGGACGCCGAACGCCAGCGCGAGATCGCCGCGCCTCAAGATAGTGCCGATTTCGCCGAAACTCGGAAATCCGGTCCCCGGCGTCCCCGCGCCCTGACCTGCCGTGACGTCCACCATGGTTGCTACTTCCCCCCGTGTATGCCGGTCACGGGCGCCAAACGTCTGCGCGGCGGCCGAAGGACCACCGTTTCGAAAGTGAGGCACCGCACTGGCGTCCACGGGTACTCCCCCGTTCTACGCGGCTGACGACACTCAACTTCTTCACTCGGCAATTTTTGCCCAGTTTATGGTTAGGAAAGCGTTAACGGCGGTTCCGCCGCGTCATTTCGGGGCGCCGCCCAAGCGGCGAACCCGAAAATCTCGCAGTAACCGGATCGGGATTCCGGGTTTGAGCGCCCCGGAACGACGGAACTCTGTTGCACTGCATTTGCATGCCCAATACCGCGCCAATGTTGCTTGACCCTCGAGCCGGAGCCGTCGAAGTTGCCGATGTGCACGCCCCCTCCGATGTCAAAGATTCGGCCCTTTTCACCCCGGACTCGCGCCTGGCATGGGTGAGGCTCGTGATTGCGCTGGCGATCGGCTCGATCGGCAGCGTCGGCATGTGGTCGGTCGTGGTCGTGCTGCCGGTAGTGCAGGCGGAATTTGGGGCCTCGCGCGGCGCGGTGTCGCTGGCCTTTACGCTCACCATGCTCGGATTCGGTCTCGGCGGCGTCGCCACCGGCAAGATCACCGATCGCTTCGGCATCGTGGCGGCGATGGCGCTCAGCATCGGCTTCCTTGGCTCCGCCTATGTTCTCGCCGGGCTTTCGACCACGCTGTGGCAATTCATTGCGGTGTACTTCCTGATCGGCCTCGGGACCTCGGCGACCTTCGCGCCGCTGATGGCGGAGGCCTCGCACTGGTTCGAACGCTATCGCGGGCTCGCGGTGACCATTGTCGCCAGCGGCAATTACGTCGGCGGCACGATCTGGCCGCCGCTGGTCAATTGGGGCGTGCAGTCAGTGGGCTGGCGTAGCACCCATATCGCCATCGGCGTCTTCAGCGCGGTGGCGATGACGCTGCTGCTCTTGCTGCTGCGCGCCCGGATCGGCGGGGCGAAGCTGCGCGATCACGCCAACGCGCCGCCGCCGCGGGTCGATCTTGAGCTCTCAACCAATACGCTGACGGTGCTGCTATGCATCGCCAGTATTTCCTGTTGCGTGGCGATGGCGATGCCGCAGGTCCACATCGTCGCCTATTGCGGTGATCTCGGCTACGGCGTGGCGCGCGGCGCCGAAATGCTGTCGCTGATGATGGGGTTCGGAATCGTCAGCCGCATCGGCTCCGGATTTCTCGCCGACAAGATCGGCGGCATCCGGACGCTGCTGATCGGTTCGGTGGCGCAGGGCTTTGCACTGCTGTTCTATCTGTTTTTCGACAGCCTCTCCTCGCTCTACGTCATCTCCGCGATGTTCGGCCTGTTCCAGGGCGGCATCGTGCCGAGCTACGCCATCATCGTGCGTGAATCGATGCCGGCGCGGGAAGCCGCGACCCGGGTCGGCATCGTGATCCTGGCGTCCGTGGTCGGCATGTCGTTCGGCGGCTGGGTGTCCGGCGTGATCTTCGACGCGTCAGGCTCCTACGCCGCGGCGTTCATGAACGGGCTATTGTGGAATGCGCTGAACATCACCATCATGGTGGCGCTGTTGATCCTGGCGCGGCGGCGGCTGGCGATGGCGTGAAACCCTTTTTGCCGACGCGTTTTCTTGACGCGAACCGGCAGCCACTTCGCTCGAAAACGTTTTCTACACGGATTGTCCTGCCTTGAGCAGCACGCAGCCGATGATCTTCACGCTACCATCCGGCTCCTGCTCCAGCGTGTACAGCGCCTCCCAGGCGATGCCGTCGGCGTCGATGATGTGAACGCGCTGGGCGATCGTTCCGTCTCGGACACGCGCCTCGCCGAATTCGAAACTCTTGTGGCGATAGACCGGGGCATAGTTGTTGCGAACCATCGACAGGAAGATGTCGGCCTGCGGGAAGACGTCATGAATGGCAGGCGCCGCGTAGGCGAACGCCGCCGCCGCATCGTCGCGGCCGAAAGCTTCGGCCTGGGAGCGGATGACGTTCTGCGCGGCGGCCACATCGTCGCCGGCGCGGGCCGGGGAGGCGAGGGAGAGCAGCAATACGGTCAAAAGAATGAAGGCGCGCATGAAGGCTCCATGGATGCTGGACCTCGTTACACTGCAAATTATCCCAGCAGAAAAATGGCGCGCCGACAGGTCTCAAGCCTGCATCCTCCCGGCCCCGCCCGGCAATGCATTCCTTGAGGGCTTGCTCGGCCGCCGCAACTTCGCGTTCGGCGCATTATGGCGAGTGTGCGGTACCTTGCGCGAGAAACGAGGTCACTTCGCCCAAAATCTCGTCCTGACGTCCCACCAGGGCATGGCCGCCGGTCGGATAGATGACGGTCCTGTGCTGCGGCACGGCAGCCGCAATTTGCCTTGCCTGCGACGCCGTTCCGAACAGATCGTCCTCCGCGCTAATGGCGAGTACCGGGCAGGAAATCTTTTCCAGCGAGACGGGGGCAGGTGAGGTTGCCGTCTTGATGTCGAATTTCATGCCCTCTGAGCGCGCGCTCATCGGCAACAGGTGATCCAGTACTTCTTGAACGCGCGTCTTTTCAGCCGGCGTCGACGTCTGCACGACGTGCGCGTTGGTGCCGAGCATGATTGCATCCAGGGCGCGCGGAAAGATCGGGGTGAGCTTCAAGGCCGCCCATGTGATGAAGTCAGAGTCGAACATGGCCCTGGCGATTGTGCCCCCGTAATTTTGCGTCTGTGGCGGCAATTGCTTCGCTGGAACGATGAGCACCAGAGCCCGGCAGCGATCCGGGTAGCGGCTCGCGAATTCGAGGGCAGACCATGCGCCTGCGGAAATGGCCACAATCGACACCTTACCGACGCCAAGATGATTCAAGAGTTGAACATGAGCGTCCGCCTGCGCAGCCACGCTGATGTTGGTGCGGGGTTGAGAGGCAAGATAGCCAAACCGCGACGGGGCGATCAGCTCATACCCGTGCTCGGCCAAAACCCCCGTCATATCGAGACCCTGGTCGAAGCCGCCGGCCGCGCCGTGGATGACGAGCACCGGGTTGCCTTCACCAAGCGTCGCGTATTCGATCGTTCCCAGAGGTGTCTCGATCTTTTGACTGCGGCCGGTGACGCGGGCTCGGGCGCGGGCGAGGTCGGATGCAAAAAATGAGTAGAGCGCCGCCACGATGAAAGCGAGAGCCGCCAGAACGAAGCCAATCTTGTGTGAAATGGCGCCGCCGAAAGACATTCAGAAATCGTATCAGGAGACATCGTGCTGTCCATGCGGCAATTGTCGCGGGCGCCCACAACGGCCAAAGCCAGCGCGGCGAAGCGATGCGGACATCGGTCGTCTCTCGTTTCCAGAGGGTTGCAACGCCGGCTCCGGCGTAATTCGCAGGTGTTGCGCTTCAGGTTCAGCGAGATTCCGCGGGATTTCGGCCGGATTGATTTCGACCCTCGCCTTCCGACGAATTGACAACGGAGCGCCTCGGAATAGCATGCCGGCCTTGAAAGTCGGCGGATCGCAAGATCGACAAGACCGACAGGTTGTGAAGCCGGATTTTGGGAGGTACGAATGCCGGTAAATCCAACTGCGCACCACGCCGACCGAGTCCAGGCTGCGATTGCATCAAACGGCGCGGCAAAATCCGCGCTGATCGCCTCATGGCGAAGGTCGTCCAGTCTGCACAGGCTCGACCCGGCCGCGGGGAAACCGTCAGAAAGGCTGACCGATTCCGAACTTCGGGAGGCGCGGCAAAGAGTTGAGTCGCTCATCCAGATCGCCCAATCGAGTCTGGACAGACTTTTTCTTGCGGTCGGGGGGGTTGGATGCTGCGTGTTGCTTGCCGATCGGAACGGCATCCCTGTGGAGCGGCGCGGCTCGCCCGGCGATGACGCGACATTTTATTCCTGGGGACTGTGGCCTGGCACAAACTGGAGCGAGGAAAGCGAAGGCACCAACGGCATAGGTACTTGCCTTGTCGAGCAGCGCCCGATGACGATCCATCGCGACCAGCATTTTCTTACGCGCAACACGCTGCTGAGTTGCACGACCGTCCCCGTTTATGACCATGAGGGCCAACTCGCCGCTGCCCTCGACGTATCATCTTGCCGGGCGGATCTGACCGAAGGTTTCGTCAATCTCATCGCGATGGCCGCGAACGATGCGGCATCGCGGATTGAGGCGGAATATTTTCGTTTGGCTTACCCTCGAGCGCGCATCCTGGTGGTCCCGGTAGGCGACAAGGGGGGAAGGGCGCTGATTGCAGTCGATGCTGACGATCTTGTCATTGGGGCAACCCGTGCAGCTCGCATGGCACTCGGGATTACCCAGGCATGCCTGCGGAAGTCGCTACCCGCAGCCGATTTTCTCGGCACCGCGGGGAAAGCGACTGAAAGCCTTGCCACCGCGGAACGTGGGGTGTTGCAACGGGCACTTGCGCGCGCCGATGGCAATGTCACGGCGGCAGCCGGGGCGCTCGGCATGAGCCGCGCCACGTTCTATCGGAAGCTGCAGCGTCTGGACGTTTACCGCGCTCACTGAGATTTGCGCCTTCGATTGTCTCAGTCCTGAGACACTAACCTCGATCGTCCGGTTTCGAGGGGCTGACAAGGCAGCCCTGTTGCGACATGCCTCTATGAAAGCGCCGCATCCAGCGACGCCATATAGAGGAGGACGACCATGAACAAGGTAGAATTTTCACGAACCGCGAAGGTTCCCTTCCAAAAGCGCTACGGCAACTTCATCGGAGGCAAATGGGTTGAGCCGCGCTCCGGCAAGTATTTCGAGAATTTCTCGCCGGTGAACGGCAAACTGCTTTGCGAGGTCGCGCGTTCGAACGAGCAGGACATTGAAGGCGCGCTCGACGCCGCGCACGCCGCCAAGGATGCCTGGGGGCGCACGAGCGTTGCGGAACGCGCGATTATTCTCAACAAGATCGCCGACCGGATGGAGGACAATCTCGATCTTCTTGCGCTGGCCGAGACCTGGGATAATGGCAAGCCGATCCGCGAGACCACCGCGGCCGACGTGCCGCTCTCGGTCGACCATTTCCGCTACTTCGCTGGCGCCATTCGCGGACAGGAAGGCAGCCTCTCCGAGATTGACCACGACACCGTCGCCTATCATTTCCACGAACCGCTCGGCGTCGTGGGTCAGATCATTCCGTGGAACTTCCCGCTGCTGATGGCGTGCTGGAAGCTGGCTCCTGCGATTGCAGCGGGCAACTGCGTGGTGTTGAAACCGGCCGAGCAAACCCCGGCTTCCATCCTGGTGTGGGCCGATCTGATCGGCGATCTTCTGCCGCCCGGCGTTCTCAACATCGTCAACGGCTTCGGCCTCGAGGCCGGCAAGCCGCTCGCCTCCTCGCCGCGCATTGCCAAGATCGCCTTTACCGGCGAGACCACGACGGGCCGGTTGATCATGCAATACGCCACCCAGAACCTTATTCCCGTTACGCTCGAACTCGGCGGCAAATCTCCCAACATCTTCTTCAAGGACGTCGTCGCCGAGGATGACGACTTCCTCGACAAGGCGATTGAGGGCTTCGTGATGTTCGCGTTCAACCAGGGCGAGGTCTGCACCTGCCCGAGCCGTGCGCTCGTCCATGAAGCGATTTACGACAGGTTCATGGAACGCGCTCTCAAGCGCGTCGAGGCGATCGTTCAGGGTGACCCGCTGGACCCCGCCACCATGATCGGTGCGCAGGCGTCGAGCGAGCAGCTCGAAAAGATCCTTTCCTATTTCGACATTGGCCGGCAGGAAGGCGCAAAGGTCCTGACAGGCGGCGTACGCAACCTGCTGCCGGGGGATCTGGCGGGCGGCTACTACGTCAAGCCGACGGTGTTCAAGGGCCACAACAAGATGCGCGTTTTCCAGGAGGAAATTTTCGGGCCGGTGGTTTCGGTCGCGACCTTCAAGGATGACGACGAGGCGCTATCGATCGCCAACGACACGCTTTATGGTCTCGGCGCCGGTATCTGGAGCCGTGACGCCAACCGGATTTACCGCTTCGGCCGCGCCATACAGGCGGGCCGCGTCTGGGCCAACTGTTATCACGCTTATCCCGCACATGCGGCGTTCGGCGGATACAAGCAATCGGGCATCGGCCGCGAGACCCACAAGATGATGCTCGACCACTACCAGCAGACCAAGAACTTGCTGGTCAGCTACAGCCCCAAGAAGCTCGGCTTCTTCTGATTTTCAGAAGACCAGTTCTCCCAGACTTGCCGACGCGGTCGTCTTTATCCGCGTCGGCTTTTTTCGCTGTTCACGAATGAATGACAAGTTTCCGCAACACCGCCAGCTCTCAAGCTCATCGCAGGCGTCGGAGAGCCTCGGACAGTAGTTCTACCGATGTTTCTTAAGGCGGCCTTAGCCCCTTTTGAATATTCAGGCCGAACACAAGGCAGCGGAAACAGACCATGCGAATCGGCCAACTTTTTGCAGTATCAATGCTCTCGGTGACTGCTTTGGCAGTCATCCTTGGCGCCGGGGTTCTGGTGCCGCAGTATCGTACCTTTGCAAGCAAGACCGAAGCGATCAAGGCGGTGGAGGCGTACGGCGCGGTCCTGGCAGTTGGTCAACAGATAGCCGGCTATCGAGCGCCGTATCTCAGTCCGCTGTTCCAGGATGGTTCCGCTACACCGGCTCAGCTCGAGGCGATTGCAAAGGCAGCGCGGTTGACGGATGCGGCTTTCGCGAACGCCCGGACGGTGGTCGGCGCTCTAAGCGATAGCGCCACGATCGTCGAAGGCCTCAACCAGGCGGCGACCAAGCTGCGCGATGTCCGCGCTGCGACTGATCGCGCGCTTGGTGTACCCATGAGTGGGCGTGATGCGACGGTGGTCAAAGGATTCCTGCCCGGCGTGGCCCAGACCGTCGCGATCGTCGAACCGCTTTTGAACCGCCTTGAAAATGAAGTGGCGACCGCCGACGCGTCACTGACGGCGCTGTTGAATGTCGCCCGTACAGCCCAGGATCTGCGGATCTCCGCCGGCGGCCGCGCCGCTTCGATGGCTCCTGCGATCAGTACGCGCCGTCCGATGACCGCGGCTGAAATATCCTCGATCGACCGGGCCCAGGGCCGCGTTGACCTGGATCGCGAGCGGATCGAAGCCGGCGTGGATCAGATCGGTAGTCCGGCGAGGCTCGTGAAACCACTGAAACATGCGGTCGATGCCTATTTTGGACGGGCCGCGCCGTGGCTGGAAAAAGAGGTCCTGGCCGCGCGCAGCGACGGCAAATACGGGATTAAATCCGAGGATGAACTGGCCGCCGGGGTCGTGCCTGCGGTGCAGAGCTTCTTCGCCGTGCGCGATGCTGCCTTGGCCGAGGCGGCCGAACGCGCAGGCGCAGCGCGCGACGAAGCCCTGATGATGCTTGCGCTGGCGGGCGCTGCCGTTGTCGCGCTGCTTGGCGTGCTTGGCGGCGTAACCCTGATGTTGCGTCGCCGCGTCATTGCGCCGCTTGCGAACCTCACGGAAGTCGTCGGCGACCTGGCCGCCGGCCGGCATGACGTAACAATCCCGACGATCGACCGCGCCGATGAAATCGGAGCGATGGCGGGTTCGCTGCAGGTCTTCAAGGAAGCCCTCATCGACAAGAAGGCGGCTGACGAGGCGGCTGCGGTGGAGGCCGATGCAAAGATCCAGCGCGGGCAGCGCGTCGACCAGATTACCCGCGACTTCGAGGCGATGATTGGCGAGATAGTCGACATCGTGTCGTCTGCTTCGACCGAACTGGAAGCCTCCGCCGGCACGCTGACGGCGACCGCCGAGCGTTCGGAGGAACTGACCACCATGGTTGCGGCGGCCTCTGAAGAAGCCTCTACCAATGTGCAATCGGTCGCATCCGCCACCGAAGAGATGGCATCGTCGGTCAACGAGATCAGTCGCCAGGTTCAGGACTCGGCGCGGATCGCGAGTGAGGCGGTGGAGCAGGCGCAGAAGACCAATGATCGCGTCGGCGAGCTGGCGAAGGCGGCGACCCGGATTGGCGATGTGGTGGAGCTGATCAACACCATCGCCGGGCAGACCAACCTGCTGGCGCTCAATGCCACCATCGAGGCGGCGCGGGCCGGCGAGGCGGGGCGCGGTTTCGCGGTGGTGGCGTCCGAGGTGAAAGCGCTGGCCGAACAGACAGCCAAAGCGACCGGCGAGATTAGCCAGCAAATCACCGGCATTCAGGCGGCGACGCAGGAATCGGTCGGTGCCATCAGGGAGATCGGCGATACTATCGGACGGATGTCCGAGATTGCGTCCACCGTTGCATCCGCGGTCGAAGAGCAGGGTGCGGCGACACAGGAGATTTCACGCAACGTGCAACAGGCCGCGCACGGCACGCAGCAAGTTTCCGCCAACATTACCGACGTGCAGCGTGGCGCCAGCGAGACAGGATCTGCCTCCTCTCAAGTGCTCGCTGCAGCAAAGTCACTGTCCGGCGAAAGCAGTCGGCTCAAGCTTGAGGTCGGCAAGTTCCTCAGTTCGGTCCGGGCGGCCTGAGAAGCGGCGCCTCGCTCCGCCAAGGCAGACCTTTGCTTTGGGCGATGCGCCTCAAGCCCGCGTAGTCCGCGCGCGGCGCAAGGTGAAAACTCTCAGCGCTTGAACAAGCCCATCAAGGTGGCCTTCGCGAGCGTGTTGAAGTGCAGGTTGAATCCAACGATCGCAGCTGAGGTATCAGGCGTTACCGGGAGCGTTTCCTGCGATACCGCAAACACCGTAAAGATATAGCGGTGGGGATGATCATTTGGCGGCGGGCACGGACCGCCGTAACCAGGCTTTCCGAAGTCGGTTCGTGTCTGGAGCGCTCCGACCGGGAGCTTGCCAGAGTGAGGATTGCCGGCGTTGAGCGGCAATTCGGTCGTGGTGGCCGGTATGTTGACGACAAGCCAGTGCCAAAAACCGCTACCGGTCGGCGCGTCCGGGTCGTAGCAAGTTACGGCGAAGCTTTTCGTTTCTCCCGGCGCGCCGGACCACGACAAATGCGGTGACTGGTTGTCTCCGGCACAGCCGAATCCGAAATCCTTTGAAAGAACGTGTGCGGCGGCAAGGTAGTCGCCGTCGCGAAAGCTCTGGCTGCTCAGGGTGAAGGGCATTACGTCTATACCTTTGTCATTCGGCTCGATCGAAAGCGATCCATGTATGGCGCTCCTGGCAAGACCGTCCGAACACCAACATTAGCATGCCGGCACGTGCTAAAGGAGGGGGGACAACCATTCTGGTTGGATCAAAGATCGATTCGTTCGGGGCGTTGCAATGATCGCCGGGACCGTCTGTTCCGGGCAGCCATCAAATGATGGGGGTATATCGATGACGAGACGATTTTCACGGACCGGGCAAACGACAAGCTTGTTTCGTTCATGCATCGTGAAAGCGAGCGTGGTATCCGCGCTGCTCCTCTCGGCGACGCCGCTTGCGGCGCACGCTGAGGATCGTGATCTGCAAAAGGAGCTTGATGCGCTCAAAGCTTCGATGAACACGCTGAAAGCGGAGATCACAAAGCTGAAAGCCGCCAACGCGGTTCGCGACGCCGGTTCGAAAACGGCGAGTTCATCCGTCATCCGCAATGCCAGTGCGAAAGCGGCGGACTCATCCGCCGGTGGCGTTCGTCCGGCTCCCTCGCCAGCTGTGTCTTCCGGTTTCCAGTTTGGCGCCAGCGGTTCCGAACCGCCGCGGCCGGGCTCGACCGCCGCCGGCTTCCGCCCGCCCGACCTCAGCGATGACAAAAAGATTCATCTCGGCCCCCTCCTGATTACGCCGAGCGGATATCTCGAAATGGCGGGAATCTGGCGGTCGCGCGCGGAAGGCTCGGACATCGGCAGCCTTTGGGCAATCCCCTTCCCAAACCAGCCGCTCACTCACACCAACGAATGGCGGCAGTCGGCACGGCAGTCGAAGCTGGGTCTTCTGGTGGAAGGTGACATCAATCCAAAGACACGGGCCTCCGGCTATCTCGAATTCGATATGGAAGGTGCCGGAACGACATCGTCGAACACCGCCAATGGCTATATGCCTCGCGTTCGCCAGCTTTATGGCACGATCGATTGGTTCGAACTCGGGCTTGCACGCTCTCGCGGGCCAGACCTGGAGTCTGGTCACGCTCAACAGCAAGGGGCTGACTCCACGCTCCGAACTCGGCACCGCGGCCATTGACGGCCAGGCGCTCGTCGGCGCTTCCAGTTTCCGGCAACCGGCATTCCGAATCACGAAAGACTTCAACCAGACACTCTGGTTCGCACTCGCCGCGGAAGCGCCGCAGACCACGTTCGCAAATGTCTGCAACAACGTTGTCAGCAATACCGGTCCTGTCACCGCGACGACGGTCGGCGCTTACAGCGTTACCTGCCTGGTAACGGGGACCGGAAGCAGCGTGGGGCAGACGGGACAGTTGCAGCAATTCTCACTCAACCAGATGCCGGACGTCATCGCCAAAACCGCTTATGAATTTCAACTGCCGGATCGCAAAATTCATATCGAAGGTGCCGCCATGTATCGCGACTTCTACGATCGCGTAAATATTGGTGCTGTCGGCATCAATCGCGAAACGCATGGTTTCGCTTTTCAAGCCGGCATCGTCGCTCCAATCATTCCGAAGTATCTTGATTTCCAGGCTACGACCCTGTTCGGACAGGGTATCGGTCGGTACGCCGCGGCGGGATTTTCGGACGCCACGCTGGGTACCGATGGTTCGGTGGCGCCGATACGTGGCTTCGACTTTCAGGGCGGCCTGACGCTTCATGCCACCCCGGAACTTGATTTTTATGCGTTCGGCGGGCTGGAGCAGCAGAGCGCGAGCTACGGGATCCTCAACGGAACTTACGTCGGCTACGGCGTTCCTGGTTTGAACGATACGGGCTGCTATGTTGAAAACGGGACCTGCGCGGGCAACACCCGGCGGGTCGGGCAGTTCACGGCGGGCGTTTGGGACAAAGTGTACTCCGGAGCATTCGGCTACGTACGGGCCGGCGCCGAATACATCTATACCAGGCGCACGCTGTTCAGCGGTGCCGGGCCGAATGGGTCCACCATTACGCCGGTCGCCGACGATCACAGCGTCGAAATGAGCCTGCGCTACTATCCATTCTGACGTCGGCCATGGGGTGATCCGCACACGGCCACCTGCCTCTGATTTGGCCGGTGTCCTGGCATGACTTTATCGCGAACGGAGTCGCCTGCATCTGTTTCTGAAAGGGCTCTGACAAAGTTGCGTGGCTTTGCACGATCGCCGGGCGTAGCGCTAAATCGCAGGCGATAACGTATTCCCGGGTCCTGGCGCGTGATGGACTCCGGCGCCACGGCGAAGCAGGAGTGCCATCTTCATCGACCGTGGCGCGCCAAATTGCCATTCGATGCAGAACAGCAAACTATTTCCGTTTTGGCCCATTGCCGAATTTGAGGATCCGCCGATGCTTTGCGGATTCATGGTCATCACGTTACCCCCCATCGGGAGGGACCAGGCTGGATGTGGCCAACCCATAGACACGGCAGGCATTGGCGCCAAAAATGGCGGCGTGGTCGGCAACGGGGACGAGTTCCAGACACAGTGCCAGCCACTCTTCGTATTCACCGGCAAGCTGCAGAACCGGCCAGTCGCTGCCCCAGAGGACGCGGGCGGCGCCAAAAATCTCCAGGATTGTTTCCACATAGGGCCGCAAGGCCGCGGGCTGGCGCCTCTCCCCCGCCTCGGTCAGGAGACCGGACAGCTTGCAATGGACATTGGGCTGGAGTCCCAGACCTGCCATGGCGGTGCGCCATGCGCGGAAGTGCCCCGTCGCGATGCGGGGCTTTGCCCCGTGATCGATAATGATGGGAAGATCGGGATGCCGTTTGGCGAAGGTGGTTAGGGCCTCGAGATGTTGCGGCATCACCAATGCGTCGAAGCGGAGCCCGCAAGTCCGCATTGCTTCGATCGCGGGATCGAGCACCGGATCGTCGATCCAGGCCACGTCGGCGATGTCCTGAAGCATCGGCCTCAGGCTCTTGAGCTTTGTGTGCGCGGCAAGCCCTGCGATATGGATGGCAGCATCGGCGGCCTTGAGATCGACCCAGCCAACGACGCCCAGGATAAAGGGATGCTGGTCTGCGAGGCCCAGCATGAAGTCGGTATCTGCCATCGTCGGCAGCGATTGCACGAGAACCGTGCCCTTGACTCCGCATGCTTTTAACGCCGGTTCCAGATCGCGGGGCAGGAAGTCGCGATGGATTTTGACGAGGTCAGGCGGCGGCCATTGGCCAACCCGGTTCCGTATCACCCAAAAATGTTGGTGGGGAGTCGATCCACATTGCTGTTATGCGCCTGCGGGAAGGGGAGAGCCGTCCGCCACCAGTCTGCGTGCTGCAAGAGCTGCCCAGAACTCCGACGGGATCGCACTCTCGAACCAGGCAATATTGGCCTGAAGCTGACTGGCGGTATGGGCCCCGGTTACACAGCCCACGACGGCGGGATGGGCCATGGGAAACTGGATGGCTGCGGCGGGCAGCGGCACTGCGAATTCGTCGCACGTCGTTTTCAGTACCCGGACACGCTCCACGATTTCGGCCGGAGCATCCTCATAGTTGAATTTGTTGTTGCCGACGAGAACGCCGGAGTTGAACGCACCGGCAATAACGATGGCGTTCCTGGCGCGTACGCATTGATCGAGAAAGGAGACACACTTCTGTTCCAGGAGCGTGTAGCGGCCCGCCAGCATCGTAACGTCAAGGTCGAATTCCTGCATTGCATCGTGAACGACTTCCCATTCGTTCACACCAAGACCAACGGCACGGACACGTCCGCTGCTGCGAAGTTCGCCAAGCGCCCGGAAACCCCCTCCTTTGGTCAGTTGCGCCCAATGATGGTCGTGCCGATCGCCGTGGGTGTAGCGGCCAATGTCATGGACGTAGAGAATGTCAATGCGGAAGATACCCAGTCGCTGTTGGCTGTCCTCAAAGGACCTCAGGATGGCATCGTAACTGTAGTCATAGGCAGGACGGAAAGGCAGGGGATTGATCCATCCGTTCTCGTCGCCGCCGATGCCTGCGTCGGGCACCATCAGACGCCCAACTTTGGTACTAACGATAAAGGCATCGCGTTCATGTTCGCACAGCAGAGTGCCGATGCGGCGCTCCGAGCGAGTGTAGCCGTAATATGGTGCCGTGTCGAAATAACGAATGCCTCCGTCCCAGGCGGCATTCACGGTCGCTTCCGTCTCGGCACAGCTTGTCGAACGGTAGAGGCCTCCGATCGGCGCACCGCCCAGACCCAATCGAGTCAACGCCAAATTCGTGCGAGGCAGGGTGCGGCGATCTGAGGCTCTCATGCAATCCTCGTCTTGGGCAGGAGAATGTGCCACCTCGCGGCCGACGCGGCACATTCAAAAGCGATGTCAACAAGCACGGCCCGGGGGCTCCGCGGCTCAAGATAATAATGAGAGGGTACATCGATTAAATCATGGGCCGCTACGGGCACTGTCTCTGTCCGGCCGTTAAGTCGGAATGACCTCGCCGGTGACCTTGTCGAACAGGTGTGCCCTTTGGAGGTCGAGCGCCACGTCGAAGGGTTCATCCGGCCGGGCATTAACGCCGACCGGCATCTGTGCCGTGAACGGAAAGCCGCCAACCGAACCAATCACCAGCGTGTGTGGACCGAGCGGCTCGACATCCTTGACCGTCAGGCGGACAGAGGGAGCGCCCGGAGCCGGGGCATGGACAATATGATCCGGCCGGATACCAAGGACGACCGGCTTGCCCACGCTTGCCGCATAGGCTGCCTCGCGATTTGCGGGAATTTTCAACGCCGTGCCGGACGGCTCGGTGAATACCAGAGCGCCATCCCGGGCGGCAATTTCGCCGTTGATGAAATTCATGCTGGGCGCGCCGATGAAGGCTGCGACGAACAGGTTGCGCGGCTTTTCGTATAGCGAGATCGGGTCGGCGGCCTGCTCGATCCGGCCGCCGTTCATCACCACCACCCGGTCGGCCATCGTCATGGCCTCGACCTGGTCATGGGTGACGTAGACGATGGTCTTGGCGAGCCGTCGATGCAGCGCCTTGATCTCGGTGCGCATTTCTATCCGCAGCTTGGCGTCGAGATTGGAGAGCGGCTCGTCGAACAGAAAGACGTCGGGGCTGCGCACGATCGCGCGCCCGATCGCCACGCGTTGACGCTGGCCGCCGGACAATTGCTTGGGGCGCCGGTCGAGATATCGCTCGAGCTCGAGAATGCGAGCGACGTTCTTGACCGCGCTGTCGATCTCGGCGCGCGGCGTGCCGCGCACCTTCATGCCGTAGCCGATATTTTCGGCGACGCTCATATGCGGGTAGAGCGCGTAGTTCTGGAACACCATCGCGCAGTTGCGCAATCCGGGACGCAAATCGGTCACGTCACGATTGCCGATGCGGATTGTCCCGCCGGTGACCGTCTCCAGCCCGGCGATCATGCGCAAGGTCGTGGTCTTGCCGCAGCCGGACGGGCCGACAAGAACGACGAACTCCTCGTCGGCGACCGTCAGGTTGAGCGCCTCGATGACACTGTACGCGCCGTAGGACTTGCTGACGTTCTCAATTTCGACGTGGGCCATGCATCCACTTTCTGTTCTTCTGACGGCAACGCGGGCCGAAGATCAGGATCTTCGGCCCGTGGTCGTGCTTCAGGGCTTGGGCGGCAAGCCCATCGCCGCGCGGTAGGCGGCGAGTTGCTTGGCGCGGCCGAACTCGTCGGTCAGCCGGTTCCACTCTTTGGCCACGGTGTCGAGAGCCACTTGCGGCGTTTCCTGGCCGGCCAAGGCCTTGCCGAGTTCGATTTCGACCACCTCGGTGTAGGAGAAATAGCCGGGAAGGCGCATATCGAGCGCGACGTTCTTGGCGTTGATCGAGTCCGATTGAGCGCCGAGATATTCCTTCGCTTCTTCCGGCGTGAAGATCTTGTTCCACAGCTCGAGGTTGGCGGTGTGCGATTTGCGGTAGGGGTTGACGCCGGTGCCGCCGGTGATCGCCGCCTGGCCCGACACTTCGGGACTGGTCAGCGTCTTGATGAAGTTCCATGCCGCCTGCTGGTTCTTGCCCGCCTTCGGCACGCCGGTTTGCCAGCCGCCGAAAGCCATGAACGGTGCGGGCAGAACGTCGGGGAATTTATCCCACGTCTTGGTCTTGGCATTCCATATCTCGTTCGAACCGGGCAGAATCGCCGAGCCGACCTTGCCGGGGATCTTCGATTGCTTGGGATCGGCGGCGATGACGCCGGTGTCGCCCCAGCCGATTGATTCCGCCACCTGACCGCCAGCCACGGCTGCGTTCACTTCACCGAACGAAAAATTCAGCGCGTTGGGCGGCCCGAGTTTGGAGGTGCGAATATATTCTTCCAGCCCCTTCACCCAGCCGGGGTTGTTGATCTGCGCGTCCATGGTCTCCGGATCGAAGAACATCGCTCCCGGATAGTTCGGGTTGTTGGTATAGGCGGCCGCGTGGCTGAAGAAGAACCAGAATTGCTGGCCGCCGCGCCGAAACGCCTCTGCCGTGCCCCACAGTCCCTTGTCCGGACGCTGGAAGAACTCGGCGATATCGAGATACTGCTTCCAGGTCTTGGGCGGCGCGAGGTCGTAGCCGTATTTGGCCTTGAACGCGTCCTTCTCCTTCGGGTCGCTGAAAAGATCCATGCGGTAAGTGTAGGTGTGGACGTCACCGTCCATGGATTGCGAATAGATCTTGCCATCCCACACCATCAGCCGCTCGCGATAAGCGGGCTCGATGTCGTCCCAGTCCTTGCCCGACTGCATCTCCTTCGGCATCTCGCTCAGATAGGGAACAAAATCCGGCAGCCATGCCGGCGCGAAGCTGATGAGATCGAACGCGACGTCGCCCGACGTCAGCGTTGTTACGATCTTGGGATAGAGTTCCGACCAGGGGAATTCGACGACATTCACCTTGCCGCAGGTCTGTTTCGCCCAGGCGTCGGCGCCGAGCTTGAGCGCCGAGGCGATGTAGGGGCCGGTCTGCGTCGCCACGGTCAATGTGGTGCCGGAATAATCCGGGCTGCAGGCAGCATGGACCTGACTGATTGAAGATGTTGCTGCGAAAACCGCCGCAGCGGCTAACAGAGTCTTTCCAAGCATGGTGTTTCTCCCTTTCTTCATTGTATTTTCTCCCTTCCTTGACGAACGCCTATTTTAGTGAACGCCTTTCATTTGATGGCTCCCAGCAGCACGCCCGAGCGCATCATGCGGCTTAAAAGGGCGGCCATGATCATCATCGGGACGATTGCGACGAGCGCGGCGGCCGAAATCGCCCACCATTCGTCGCCGCGCTGACTGTTCTGCCCTGCAACCAGGATCGGTAGCGTTTGCCAGTTTGAATTGGTCAGGAACAGCGCGAACAGGAATTCATTCCAGACGAAAGCAAGCGTAATCATGAACGTGGCGATCAACCCGTTCAGCGACATCGGCACCACGATGCCGATAAAGATGCGCCAGGTCGGCACGTTGTCGACCATCGCCGCTTCTTCAACTTCGACCGGCAGGGCCTCGAAGAAGTCCCGCATCAGCCAGACCACGATCGGCAGCGAAAAGGCGACGTAACACAATGTCAGCCCGACAAAGCTGTCGATCAGCCGGAAGCCCATGCGGCCGATTTCGGTGTAGAGAAGATAGAGCGCAAATGCCGTGACGATCGGCGGGAACATGCGCTGGCTGACGAACCAGAACAGGATGTCCTCGTTGCGGAGGATCGGGCCGGGCAGCGGCAGCCGGTTGGCGAGAATGGCGGCAACCAGTGCCACGGGAAATGCGAGGATCAGCGCCTGCGGGCGGGGTAATCCCAGGGTGGCGTTGAAGACAACATAGCCTGCGAGCGCCAGTATGAAGAACGTCAGGCCGGCCGCAAACCTGACCCGGAACTCGAAGCGCACGAGGGCATACGCGGCCATGGCGCCGATCGCGGTGGCGATCACGGCCGAAGACAGTCCGACCAGCGTCGAGTTCAGGAAGGTTCGGAAAAACTCGCCGCGGATGCCGTCGTAAATGTCGATGAAGGGCTGCACGGTCGGCGTGAAGTCGACGAATGGAATGTAGGTCGGTCCGCCGACGACGCCGGGCGGCGTCTTGAAGGCGGTGATCACCACCCAGTACAGCGGGAACAGCGTGATCAGGCACCAGACGACGCAGCCGAACGCGGCGAAGCGGCGGGCGAGGGGAGAGAGGCCGGTGAGAGGACGCACGCTCATCGTCGCTTCTCCAGATGCGGCCGCAACAGCACCAGATAGGTCGTGCCGATGAGGGTGATGGCGATCAGGAACAGGAAGCTCAGCGCCGACGTGTAGCCGAGGTTGAATTTCTTGAATCCTTCCTGATAGGCGAACAGCGTCAGGGTTTCGGTGTCCACGCCCGGGCCACCTCCGGTCATGACGAACACCGTGTCCATGATCTTGTAGCTTTCGATCAGGCGGATGAAGACGACCGCGGCCGAGATCGGCAGCATCATCGGAAACGTGATGCCCCAGAATTGCTGCCAGTGGCTGGCGTTCTCCAGTTCGGCCGCCTCATAGACGTCCTCCGGCAATGTCTGCAGCCCGGCGAGCAGCATCAGGATCATGAAGGGCGTCCATTGCCAGACCTCGACCGCGATGATGCAGCCGAGCGCCCAGTGTCCGTTGGTCAGGAACGGCAGATTGGGCAGGCCGAACAGCGCGAACAGCTGGTTGAGCGGCCCCATGGTCGGGTTGAAGATCATGCGTGCGACCAGCGCGACGGCGACCGGGGCCAGCAGCATCGGCAGCAGGAAGCCGACGCGAAACAGCCGCTCGCCCGGCACCCGTGCGTTAAGCGCCAGAGCCACCGCGAAGCCGATGACATACTGCAGCCCGACCGCGATGAAGGCCACCAGCGTCGTCGTGAAGATCGCGTTCCAGAACCGCGGCTCCTGCAACAGCGTCGCGTAGTTACCGAGCCAGACGACCCTGGGCGGGATCGGCGGGATCAGCCGGAAGCTGAGGAAGCTCGTCGTCAGCGAATAGATCAGCGGAAAGATCGAGATCGCGAGCACGACCAGGACCGCCGGCCAGATGAAGACATGCTTGATCGGATCGTTGCGCATCATGGCGCGGACCGCTCCTTCAGCAGCGCTTCGATTTCGCCGCGATGCGGCATCGCGGGCGCGGTCCCGGCGCGGGTGACCGATATTCCCGCGGCCGCCGATCCGAAGCGCGCGGCGTCGATCGGAGCGATGCCGCGGGCGAGCGCCGCGGCGAAGCCGCCGACGAAGGCATCGCCGGCGCCGGTGGTTTCCACCACGGCGCCTGCGGCGAAGGGCGGGATATGGCTCGAGTGCTCCTTGTTGTGAAACAGCGCACCACGTTCGCCGAGCGTGATGAGCGCCGTGCCGGCGCCTTTGGCCAACAGGGCGTCGCCGGCGCGGCGCGCGGCGGCAAGGTCGGACACGGCGATTCCGGTCAGGGTCTCGGCTTCGATCTCGTTGGGCACGACGTAATCGCTCAGGCGGAACAGCGCGCCGTCGAAGGCGCCGGCGGGCGCCGGGTTGAAGACGGTGGCGACGCCGGCGGCGCGGGCGATCTCGAGGCCGCGGCGCGCGGCATCGACCGGTTGTTCGAGCTGGGTGACGAACACGCGACTGTCGCGGATCGCCTCCGCCGCGGCGTCGACATCGGCCGCGCACAACTCCGCTGCCGCGCCCGGAACCACGATGATGGCATTCGCGCCGGTCGTTTCATGCACATAGATGAAGGCCGCGCCGGTTGCTGTTGCGGTCTGGGTCACGCGGGGATCAATGCCGTCCGCCCTCCAGGTCTTCAGCGCGATTTCTCCGAACGTATCGTTGCCTATCCTGGTGATGAATGTGACGCCGGCGCCGGCGCGCGCGGCGGCGACGGCCTGGTTCGAACCCTTGCCGCCCGGACCGATGGCGAAGCCCGATCCGGCAATCGTCTCGCCGATCGCCGGCAGGCGGCCGGCGCGAAACGCAAGGTCGGCCACGAAGATCCCGAGGATCGCAACGCCCCCTCTATTCATGTCCTATTACTCCCCGTCCGGCGGAATGACGCCTTTGGTGAAGAGGAAACAGCCGTAGAAGCGGCGCTCGCCTGTCGCGATCACGCAATAGGCGGCCTTGGCCTTGTCATAGAAGGCGTGGCGTTCGACGGGGACCAGCGGCCAGGCGCGGCCTTCGGCACGGTCGATTTCGGCCTGCACCTCGCGCTGCACCGGCGGCAGTTCATTCGGGCTGCCGACGATTTCCATGCGGATCGCCGCATCGTCGACGAAGGTGTCGAGCGGCAGCAGCGACAGCACCGCCCGCACCGCCCGCGCCGCGCTGACATTGTCGATACGGAGCAGCCTGCCGAGCCGGGTCTGGCGTGCGATGGAGTTGGCCGGGAAGTTGGTGTCGCAAACCACCAGCTGGTCGCCATGGCCCATGGCGCGCAAGGCGTAAAGCACATCGGCATTGAGCAGCGGATCAATCGTCTTCAGCATGTCCTTCCCCTCCTGTCGCGAACCTTGTTGCGGATGTTCCGGCGACCCGCCGGTTCACGTACCGCCGTCACCGCGTCGTCACTCGCCATATGGAATCCAGATGTTCTTCACCTGCACCGCGTGGCGGAGCAGGATCGGGCCCTCGCATGCGCGTCCGTCGTGCCAGTCGAGCGCAAGGCCGTGATCGACCAGCGTGCGCTTGAGGTTTCCGGCCGACAATTTCTCGGCCAGCGCCGAGGCCTCTTTCGAACCGAACACCCACAGCGCGTCGACGTCGTCGTGCTCGGCCAGTGTCTTCACCAGAGCGTCGCGGCCGCCGGTGACGATGTTGACGACGCCGGCCGGCACGTCGGAGGTTTCGAGCACCTGATAGAAATCGGTCGCCGCCAGCGGATGGCGTTCGCTCGGCACGGCGACGACGCGATTGCCCATGGCGATCAGCGGCGCAACCAGGCTGATAAAGCCGAGCAGCGGCGCTTCGTCGGGGCAGGCGAGCCCGACGACGCCGATCGGCTCGTGCATGGCGAGCGCCACGCCGCGCAGCGGCGGGGTGTGCACCGTGCCCTCGTACTTGTCGGCCCAGGCGCCGTAGCTGAACAGCCGGGCGATGCTGGCGTCGACTTCGGGCTTTGCCCTGGCCGGCGCGACGCCGGTCATGGCGGCGATGCGCGCGGCGAATTCGCCGGTGCGCGCCGACAGATTCTCCGCGAGATAATACAGCACCTGGGCGCGATTATGCGCGGTCGCCTTCGACCAGGCTTCGGCGCCACGCGCGGCGGCGACCGCATTGCGAATATCCTTGCGGTTGCCTTCGCCGGCCTCGCCGAGAGACGTGCCTTTCGGCGACAGGATGGCGCGTGAATAGCCGCCGTCGGGCCGCGTCTGCTTGCCGCCGATGAAGAGCTTTGCCGTACGGTCGACGGTGGGCGCCTCGAAGCCGGGCGCATCGACCGCATCGGACGACGCCGGTGGCGTCGGGCGCGGTTTGCGCGCGCTCCAGGCTTTTGGCTTGAGATACTCATAGACGCCTTCGCGACCGCCTTCGCGGCCGAAACCGGATTCGCGGTAGCCGCCGAATCCGACGCTCGCGTCGAACAGGTTGGTGGCGTTGATCCAGACCACGCCGGCCTTGAGCTTCGGTGCGATATCCAGCGCGAGGCCGATGGTCTCGCTCCAGACGCTGGCGGCAAGACCGTAGCGGCTGTTGTTTGCCAGCATCACCGCCTCGTCGGGGGTGCGGAACGTCATCGTCACCAGTACGGGACCGAAGATTTCCTCGATCGCGACCGTCGACGAGGGATGCACGTCCCACAGCAGCGTCGGCGGATAGAAGCAGCCGCCTTGCGGCAGCGCCGTGCCGGCCTGATATTTCTGCGCGCCTTCCTTCACGCCGGTCTCCACCAGCGCCGCGATGCGCGCCAGCTGGACCGGCGCGATCACCGCGCCCATGTCGATCGCCTTGTCGAGCGGATCGCCGACGCGCAAGGTTTCCATCCGGCGGATCAGGCGCTTGCGGAAGGTGTCGGCGATGCCTTCCTGCAGCAACAGCCGGGAGCCGGCGCAGCACACCTGACCCTGGTTGAACCAGATCGCATCGACGACGCCCTCGATCGCGCCGTCGATGTCGGCGTCGTCGAACACGATGAACGGTGACTTGCCGCCGAGTTCGAGCGTCAGCGACTTGCCGGTGCCGGCGGTGACCTGACGGATCAGGCGGCCGACCTCGGTCGAACCGGTGAAAGCGATCTTGTCGACACCCGGATGCTCGACCAGCGCGGCGCCGGTTGCACCGTCGCCGGTGACGATGTTCAGCACGCCGGGCGGCAGCCCGGCCTGTGCGGCGAGTTCGGCGAACAACAACGCGGTGAGCGAGGTGAACTCCGCGGGCTTGAGCACCACGGTGTTGCCGAGTGCAAGCGCCGGCGCGATCTTCCAGGCCAGCATCAGCAGCGGAAAGTTCCACGGAATGACCTGCCCGACGACGCCGACCGGGACGTAGTCGGCGAACTCGCGTTCCTGCAATTGCGCCCAGCCGGCGTGATGCAGGAAATGCCGGGCCGCCAGCGGCACGTCGAGATCGCGGGTCTCGCGCAGCGGCTTGCCGTTGTCGAGGGCCTCCAGCACGGCGAACAGCCGGGAGTGGCGCTGCAGCATTCGCGCGAGCGCGTAGAGATGTCGCGCGCGGCCATGGCCGCCGAGTTTCGCCCAGCGCGGCTGCGCCTCGCGGGCGGCGGCGACGGCGATGTCGATGTCGGCGGCGGAGCCCTGCGCGATCTTCGCGAGCAGCTTGCCGGTGGCGGGCTCCGAGGTGGGGAAATGCTGACCGGATTGCGGCGCCACGAAGCGGCCCTCGACGAAATGTCCGAAAACCCCGCCATGGCGTTTCAACCAGGCGCGGGCTTCGTCATCGGGCTCGGGCGCGGGGCCGTAGTCCATGGTGTCGAAATAGTGGGTGACGCTCATTTCCGGACTTCATCCCACAGGGTGGCGGTTGAAGGCCGAGTAATGGCCGGTCACGTGATGCTCGAGCTGGCGTTCGATGTCGGCGAGCAGGCTCGATGCACCGATCCGAAACAGTTCCGGTTCCAGCCATTCGCGACCCAGTTCCTCCTTCATCAGGAATTGGTAGACGAGCACGTCTTTCGCCGTGGAGATGCCGCCCGCCGGCTTGTAGCCGACCTTGACGCCGGTCCGCTCCTGATAGGCGCGGATCATCCGTGCCATCGTCAGCGTGACGAGGAGCGTGGCGTTGACGGTTTCCTTGCCGGTGGAGGTCTTGATGAAATCCGCGCCCGCCATCATGCAGACCATCGAGGCTTTCGCGACATTGCGCAGCGTCTTGAGGTCACCGGTGGCGAGAATGGTCTTGATGTGCGCCGTGCCGCAGGCCGCGCGAAAGTCCCGCACCTCGCGATAAAGCGCCTCCCAGTTGCCAGTCAGCACATGTTCGCGGGTGATGACGATGTCGATCTCTGCGGCCCCGTCCTTCACCGACGCTTCGATCTCCCTGAGTTTGAGATCGTGAGGAACGAGGCCGGCCGGAAAGCCGGTCGAGACCGCGGCGACCGGGATGCCGGTGCCTTTCAGGGCTTCGACGGCGGTGGCGACGAACCGATGATAGACGCAGACCGCGGCGGTATGGATGACGCGATCGGCGAAGCCGAGGGCATCGAGAATGTCGCCGCGAACCGGCGTCCTTGCCTTGGCGCAGAGCCGCTTCACCCGTTCGGCGGTGTCGTCGCCGCTCAGCGTGGTCAGATCGATGCAGGCGACCGCTTTGAGCAGCCAGGCGGCCTGGGCATCCTTCTTGACGGTTCTGCGGCCGGGCAGCGCGGCGACGCGGCGCTCGGCGGCGGAGAGGTTGATGCGGATATCGTCGATCCAGTCCAGCTCCAGCGCATGGCCTTCGTTGCGGGGCTGCACGGCGGGCGATCCATGTTGAAGCGGCGGAGCGATATCGCGTTCCCCAGGCGATGACTGGAAGCGCCCGGCGCCGAGCGGCGCCGTGCTGGGTCCATTCGATCGGAGCGTGCTGTTCGACATCGGGATGCAATCAGGTGCGGAAGATTTGAATGCGGCGCGCGCCGACGGCGAAGCCAATGACGGCGACCGAGATCGCGGCGATCACGGCCGGTTCGAGGTCGGCGCCCCCTGGTCGAATGACCGGCGTTGCGGCCGGACTGGCCAAAATCCAGGTTGCGGAGCGAACCAGACGTTTCGATCGCAACATGCTTCTCTCCCCGGTTACGGACCGGCCGCAGCCCTTCTAGACCGGGTGGTGGGAGCTCTTTTGCATGAAGCTCGCCAACATCCCGGTGCGGACTTATTGTTTTGCCGGATCGCAATTGTGTTATTATTATAACATTCTATGTTCGAATAATCACATCATGTGAGATCGAAGTCAACAGGTGACCGAGGGGTGGAACGCGAATGGCCGTGAATTCGAATGAGGCTGCTCTCTCCGGGGACGCGAGGTCGTTGCGCCTGCAGAAATTGCGGCGCTCGGTCGACGAGAACGGCACCCTGCATCTCAAGGCGGCGGCGCAGCTTCTGAATGTGTCCGAGATGACGATCCGTCGCGATCTGGCGTCCTCCGACGCCTCGCTCGCCTGTCTCGGTGGCTACGTGGTGGACGCGGCTTCTCCGACCGCCGTGAAATACACGCTCGAACAGGAGCTTGACCAGCATACCCAGCACAAGCTGCTGGCCTGCCGGCGCGCAGCCGAGTTGATCCATGACGGCGATACGCTGTTTATCGATTGCGGAACCACGATGCAGTCGCTCGCCGAATGTCTTCCGGCTGACAAGTCGCTGTCGGTGGTCTGCTATTCCATGAACGTCGCGGCTATCGTCACCAGGCGCCCGAACACCCAGGTCATGCTGATAGGCGGGCTATATCACGCTTCGTCGCAGTCGTTCTTTTCCGAAGAGGCGTTGACGTATCTTCAGAAGCTCGGAATCAACAAGGCGTTCATCTCGGCCGGCGGGGTTCATCCGGCGCGTGGCGCGAGTTGCTCCAATTTTCATGAGGTGGCGATCAAGCAGGCCGCAATCGCAAGCGCCATGGAAAGCATTCTGGTGGTCGACGAAAGCAAGCTTGGTCGCCTGAAGCCGGCTTTCTTCGCCGATCTGGACGCATTCGCCAGGATCATTGTAGGCGGCCGCGTCAGCAGCGATGTGCGCAAGCAGTTCAAGGGTCTCCGGCTCGAATACGCGACCGAAGTCGCCAGGTGAGGCCCGGCGGTGCCGGGCTCGACCTCCACGGGCTGCGATACGAATGCGCAGATCGAGCGGCTCGCCGAAGGCGCGCCATTTCGACAAAGGGAAAACCTTTTCCTTTCAACGCAGACCGAACTGCCGGTTTGCCGGAATGGCCGTCGATAAATCGCTCAACGCACAAGCCTCTTGACCAGCAGGACGTGGTGTCAAATGGGTGTGGGCGATGCAGCCGGCACTCACGTGGCGGTACGCCTGCGGAAATCTCGCGCCAAACCCACCCCCTTTCGCCAGCCCATTCTGGTTGATTATATGGGTTGTTGCCCACATGATGAGCATATACTCTCATTTGGGAGCGGAAATTTGGATGTGGAAACCGGCAATGACGGACCCCGATCTCATCATCTTCGATTGCGACGGTGTGCTGGTCGATAGCGAGGTGCTGAGTTGCCGTTGCCTTTCGGTGGTTTTGGCGGGTCACGGCATCAGTCTTGGTCTGGATCAGGCGCTCGATCTATTCCTCGGGCGAAGCATGACGGCGATCCTCGATCACTACAAGACGCTGGGACGTTTGAATCCGGAGCAATTCTCAGCCGAGCTGAGGCAAGAGGTTCGCGCGGCGTTTCTCGCGGCGCTTTGCCCGATTGAAGGAGTGAGCTCCGTGCTTGAGGGCTTGCGGATCCCGCATTGCGTCGCCTCGTCCAGCGATGTCGATCGGGTATCCTTCTCCCTTTCCCTGACCGGTCTCGCGCCGCATTTCGACACGCGCCTCTATACCTCGCAAATGGTGGAACGCGGCAAGCCCGCGCCCGATCTTTTCCTGTATGCGGCCGAAAGGATGCGGGCAGATCCACGCCGAACTCTGGTAATCGAGGACAGCGTGAGCGGCGTGACCGCAGGCAAGGCAGCCGGCATGACGGTTTGGGGGTTTGTCGGCGGCAGCCACTATCACGCGCGTGACGGCAAGGTCATCCTCTCGGAGGCGGGAGCCGATCGCGTTTTCGGGCGCATGGCGGATTTTTGGCGAACGGATCGGTAGAGGTCAATGGCAGCATCCGACAACGAGAAATCGCGTCTGGACGAAGCCGCGCGTGCCGGCTGGCTCTACTTCATCGCCGGTCATACGCAGGACGAAATCGCCAGGATGCTTCAGGTTTCGCGCGCCTCGGCCCAGCGCCTGGTTTCACTGTGTCTGGCCGAGCGCCTGATCACTTTCCGGCTGGAACACCCGATTGCGGCGTGCATGGAGTTAGCCGCGCGTCTCAAGGACTTGTTTCATCTCGTCTACTGCGAAGTGGTGCCAACGGATCCCGCCGCGCCGCTTTCCGTAGCCGGAATCGCCGAGCGGGCCGCGAACATCCTGGAATCGACGCTGCGCGCCGGGAAGCCCACGATCGTGGCCCTGGGCACCGGGAGAGCCGTGCGGGCCGCAGTTGAGCGTGTTTCGCCGATCGATTGTCCCAATCACCAGATCGTATCGCTGGTCGGAAATATCTCGGCCGACGGCTCGGCAAGCTTCTTCGATACGGTCGGGCGGCTCGCCGACCGCACCAAGGCGCGCCATTATCCCATGCCACTGCCATTTCTGATGTCGTCCGCGGGCGAGCGCGACCAGATGCTCAAGATAGATCCAATCGCCAAGGTGAGAGCGGTCGCGGCCAAGGCCGATTTGCGGCTTGTCGGGATCGGGCAAATGGATCAGCGCGCGCAGGTGCACGTTGACGGCTTCGTCACGCGCGAGGAACTGCTCGAAATGATGAGGCTCGGCGCCGTCGGCGAACTGACCGGTTGGGCGTTCGACACCCGGGGCCGTATCATCAAGGGAGGGACCAACGCTCGCCTGACGAGTATTCCGCCGCAGATCCCTGCCGAAGCCCTTACCATCGGAGCCGCCGTCGGTCCCGCCAAGGTTTCGGCGATCGGGGCGGCGTTGAAAGGACGTCTGATCAACGGGTTGATCACCGACGAGGCGACGGCGAGCGCCATCCTGAAGCAGGCGGAATTGCGCGCGCCTTGAAGCCTCAGCCGACCGGGAAAGGGCGGCGCCGCCCCGCAGGGATTTCCAGTTTTATCGCTTGTTGCCTGCAGCAAAACTGCGCGCACCCCGCTTCATCTTGATCTTGACAGGAGTGTCAGGTGGTGTGAACATAATTGCAATGCGTGGGCATATGCTCAACGCAAGAATAGGGAGGTTACCGTGAAACACGTCCTCAGCGCCCTGCTGGGCGCGGCTACCCTGTTGGTTTCTGCCCCCTCGATTGCACAGACGACGCTGACGATCGCCACCGTGAACAACGGCGACATGATCCGCATGCAGGGGTTGACGAACGACTTTACCGCCAAGAATCCCGACGTGACCGTGAAATGGGTGACGCTCGAAGAGAACGTCCTGCGCCAGCGCGTCACAACCGATATCGCGACCAAGGGCGGGCAGTTCGACGTGCTGACCATTGGCACGTACGAAGTCCCGATCTGGGCCAAGAAGAACTGGCTCATTCCGCTCGACAATCTCGGATCCGATTACGACAGCGCGGATCTGCTTCCAAAGATCCGCGATGCGGTGTCGGTTTCGGGCAAGTTGTATGCCGCGCCGTTCTATGGCGAGAGTTCGATGGTGATGTATCGCACCGATCTGTTCCAGAAGGCCGGATTGACGATGTCGGAAAAGCCGACCTGGGACTTCGTGATCGATGCGGCGAAGAAACTCACCGACAAGTCCAATGGCGTCTACGGCATTTGTCTGAGGGGCAAGGCCGGCTGGGGTGAGAACATGGCCTTGCTGACGGCGATGTCCAATTCGTTCGGCGCACGCTGGTTCGACGAGAAATGGCAGCCGCAATTCGACAAGCCGGAATGGAAGAAAACCCTGTCGACCTATGTCGATCTGATGAAGGCCGCGGGCCCTCCCGGCGCAAGTTCGAACGGCTTCAATGAAAATCTGGCGCTGTTCAACTCCGGCAAATGCGCGATGTGGATCGATGCCACGGTTGCCGCCTCGTTCGTGACCAATCCGAAGGAATCGAAAGTCGCCGATAAGGTTGGCTTTGCGCTTGCTCCGAATGCCGGGCTGGGAAAGAACGCCAACTGGCTCTGGGCGTGGAATCTGGCCATTCCCGCGGGTTCGAAGAAGGTCGCGGCCGCGGAAAAATTCATCGCCTGGGCGACCGGCAAAGACTACACCAAACTCGTCGCCTCGAAGGAGGGATGGGCCAATGTGCCGCCGGGCACGCGAACCTCGCTCTATCAAAATCCTGAGTATCTGAAGGTCGCGCCGTTCGCGAAGCTGACGCTGGCCTCGATTGATGCCGCCGATCCGAACAAGCCGACCGTGCAGCCGGTGCCTTACGTTGGGGTGCAATACGCCGCGATTCCGGAATTCCAGGGCATCGGCACCACTGTCGGCCAGCAATTTTCAGCAGCACTGTCGGGCGCATCGACTGTCGACGCGGCGCTCGCCGCGGCGCAGTCGGCTACGGAACGCGAAATGAAGCGCGCCGGCTATATCAAGTAAAGCGATCGCGTCGATCCCCGCGGCGATCTCCTCCCGACCAGCCGCAAACTGGCTGCCGTCCAGCCCGATACCGGCCGGACGGCAGCCCTCATCGAGTTTCCCGGACAACAGGAGGCGGCGATGGCAACGCAGCAAACACAGGTTCTCGGAAGGGCCCTGCTGACTCCGGCCGTCGCATTGCTGTTTGTCTGGATGATCGTCCCGCTGGCGATGACGATCTACTTTTCAACGCTTCACTACAGCCTGCTCGACCCTGAGACGGAGAGCTTCGTCGGACTGGAAAATTTTCGATATTTTCTGACCGATCCGGCCTTTCTGACCTCCTTGCAGAATACCCTGGTGCTGGTCGGCTCGGTGCTGGCCATCACGATTCTCCTCGGCATGCCGCTCGCGTTGCTTCTCGACCAGCCGGTGATCGGGCGCAACATTGTTCGGTTGATGGTGATAGCGCCGTTTTTCGTGATGCCTACCGTCAGCGCGCTGGTCTGGAAGAACCTTTTGATGCATCCGGTCTCCGGATTGTTTGCCTTTGTCGCGAAACTCGCAGGCGTAACGCCGATCGACTGGTTCAACGATGCGCCCTTGCTCGCCGTCATCGTCATCGTCGCCTGGCAATGGCTGCCGTTTGCGACTTTGATCCTGCTCACGGCGCTGCAATCCCAGGACGAGGAGCAGAAGGAAGCCGCCGAGATGGACGGCGCCAGCGCCTTTTCGATGTTCATCTACCTCACGCTGCCGCACCTTGCGCGGCCGATCACGGTGGTCATCCTGATCGAAACGATATTCCTGTTGACCGTGTTCGCGGAGATCTTCGTGACGACGGGCGGCGGTCCGGGTCTGCAGACCACCAACATCGCCTTCCTGATCTACTCGCAGGCGCTGATCCAGTTCGACGTCGGCAACGCCTCTGCCGGCGGATTGGTAGCGGTCGTGATCGCCAATATCGTGGCCTTCTTCCTGGTACGGATCATCGGGCGGAATCTGGAGGCGTAGGCGATGGCTCGCAAAGTGACTTCAAGACGCTTGATGGTGTCCACGTGTGCGGCGTGGTTCTTCGGATTTTTGATTTTTCTGCCGATCCTGTGGATGGTGTTGACGAGTTTCAAGACGGAGCTTGAGGCGTTCGCGATGCCGCCCACGTTCCTGTTGTTTCACTGGACTACGGAAAATTATGCGACGGTGCAGAGCCGCAGCGACTACGTTCATCACGCGCTCAATTCGATCATCGTTGCAGGCGGATCGACGCTGATCGCCCTGATGATCGCCGTGCCGGCCGCCTGGTCGATGGCGTTTGCGCCGACCAAGCGGACCAAGGACGTCCTGCTCTGGATGCTCTCGACCAAGATGATGCCGCCGGTCGGCGTTCTGGTTCCGATCTATCTGATCTATCGGGATTTCGGGATGCTCGATACCCGCGCCGGTCTGATCTTCATCCTCTGCCTCGGCAATTTGCCGATCGTGGTCTGGATGCTCTTCACCTATTTCAAGGAAATCCCCAAGGACATCCTCGAGGCGGCGCGAATGGATGGTGCGACCATCGGACGCGAACTCGTCTATGTGCTGACGCCGATGGCCATTCCGGGCCTTGCCTCGACGCTGCTGCTCAACTTCATTTTGGCGTGGAACGAGGCATTCTGGACCCTGAACCTTTCGACGCTGGACGCGGCACCGCTCACGGTTTTCATCGCCTCCTATTCAAGTCCGGAGGGCCTGTTCTGGGCGAAGCTGTCGGCCGCATCGACGCTCGCCATCGCCCCGATCATCATACTCGGATGGTTCACCCAGCGGCAGCTCGTCCGCGGGCTGACGTTCGGCGCCGTCAAATAGATCAGCGAAAGGGTGAGAGATCATGGGCCAGATCACGCTCCAGGGAGTCCGCAAGTCGTTCGGGCCGGTCAACATCATCAAGGACGCCAATCTGGATATCGAGAACGGCTCCTTCGTGGTTTTCGTCGGGCCTTCCGGCTGCGGCAAGACCACGCTGTTGCGCCTGATCGCCGGACTTGAGGACGTCACCGGCGGGCAGATCCTGATCGACGGCCGCAATGTGGTCGACGTCCCGCCGGCCAAGCGTGGCCTGTCGATGGTGTTCCAGTCCTACGCGCTCTATCCGCATATGAGCGTCCGCGGCAACATCGCGTTCGGCCTGAAAATGGCCGGACTGCCGCGCGCCGAGATCGACCGCAAGGTGGAAGCCGCCGCCGCGACGCTGAATCTGACGCCTTATCTCGACCGCAAGCCGCGCGAACTTTCAGGCGGGCAGCGCCAGCGCGTCGCGATCGGTCGCGCCATCGTGCGCGAGCCGAAGGCATTTCTGTTCGACGAGCCCTTGTCGAATCTCGACGCCGCGCTCCGCGTCCAGATGCGCCTGGAAGTGACGAAACTGCAGAAGCAGCTCGGAACCACCGCGGTCTATGTCACGCATGACCAGGTCGAGGCCATGACGATGGCCGACAAGATCGTCGTGCTCAATGCAGGCCGCATCGAACAATACGGCTCGCCGCTGGAATTGTACGAGCGGCCGGCAAACCTGTTCGTCGCCGGCTTCATCGGGTCGCCGAAGATGAATTTCGTATCCGGTGAGGCGGCCGGCGAGCACGGAGGCTGCCACCATCGGCATCAGGCCTGAACACCTGAAAATCGGCAAGGCAGGGCGAGGGCTGGCCCGGAACCGTATCGGTTGCCGAGCATCTGGGCAGCGACACCTTCCTCTATGTCGACGCCGGGAAACTGGGAACGCTGACGGCGCGCTGCATCGGAGAGTTCAATCTGAAGGCAGGCGACCGCGCGTGGCTTTCGCCGGATCCGGCCCGCCTGCACCGCTTCGACAAGGATGGCGGAGTCATCCGGACGTGAGCGGCGAACGATATCGTCTGTAAACAGGAACAAGAAAGATGTATCTGGAGAAATTCAGGCTTGGCGGCCGCATCGCCATCGTCACCGGAGCAGGCCAGGGTATCGGCCTCGCCTGCGCGGAAGCGCTCGGGGAAGCGGGAGCGAAAGTCATCATCGCCGATCGCGATTCGAACGCGGCCGAGACCGGCTGCGCCGGCCTGCGGGCCAAAGGTTTTGATGCCGAGATCGTCATCATGGACGTGACGGATTCGGCGCGGGTCGCCGAGGTGGCGGATCAAGCTCGCGGCGCGGCATGGCAAGGATCGATATCCTCGTCAACAATGCCGGCATTGCACGAAGCGAAACCCCGGCGGAGAAGGTAACCGACGAGCATTGGCTGAACGTCGTCGACGTCAATCTCAACGGTACGTTCTGGTGCTGCCGCGCCTTCGGCAAGCACATGCTGGACGCAAAGTCAGGTTCCATCGTGAACATCGGTTCGATGTCCGGCTTCATCGTCAACAAGCCGCAGGAGCAGTGCTACTACAACGCTTCGAAGGCCGCGGTGCACCATCTCACGAAATCGCTCGCCGCCGAATGGGGCGCTCGCGGCGTGCGCGTCAATGCCGTGGCGCCAACCTACATCACGACGCCGCTCAATGCGTTCGTCAAGAGCAACCCGCAGATGTACGATGCGTGGATCGGCGGTACGCCGATGGCCCGGATGGGGGAAGTCGACGAAATCGCGTCCGTCGTCCTGTTTCTGGCGTCCGACGCGGCAAGCCTGATGACCGGAAGCGTCGTTCTTGTCGACGGCGGCTATACGTGCTGGTAGGCTTGCGCAGATCTCGAACGGGATTGGAATGAGGCAGGCTTTCATCGGCATCGACGTCGGAACATCGAGCGCGCGCGCCGGGGTGTTCGACGAGTTGGGGACGCTGTTGGCGACAGCCCGGCATCCGATCACGGTTTGGCATGAGGCGGGGAGCATTGTCGAACAGTCGTCATCCGAGATCTGGGCGGCCTGCGCTGCGGCTGTCCGAGCTGCCATGGCGGAAGCGGCACTTCCGCCTTCCGCCGTCAGGGGCCTGGGGTTCGATGCGACTTGCTCGCTGGTGGTGCTCGATGCCGCCGCCAATCCGCTGACGGTCAGCACGTCGGGCGACGAGCGACGCAATATCATCGTTTGGATGGACCATCGCGCGATCGCCGAAGCCCGGCTCGTCAATGATACGCATGACGAAGTTCTCCGCTATGTCGGCGGCTCGATCTCGCCCGAAATGGAAATCCCCAAGCTGCTGTGGCTGAAGCGGCATTTGCCGTCGACCTACAATATGGCCGGGTCATTTCTTCGATCTCGCCGACTATCTTTCGTTTCGCGCCACCGGGTCGACGTTACGTTCGATCTGCACGCTCGCCTGCAAATGGAATTTCCTGTCCCACGAGCATCGCTGGAGCAACAGCTATTTCGAGCGCATCGGTCTTGGCGATCTCGCATCCGATAGCCGCGCGAAAATCGGAAACGAGATCGTCGCACCCGGCACGCCGCTCGGCGTCGGCCTGACCAGGTCCGCCGCGCGCGATTTCGGTCTGCTCGAGGGGACGCCGGTCGGTGCGTCGCTGATCGACGCTCATGCCGGAGGTGTAGGCACGATCGGAGGGCGCGCAGAGTCGGGCAGGCCGGTCGACGTGTGCCGCCGTCTTGCCTACATCATGGGCACCTCGGCCTGTATCATGGCGACGACGTCGGAGCCTTGCTTTGTTCCCGGGCGTTTGGGGTCCTTATTATTCCGGAATGGTACCCGGGTTCTGGCTCAACGAAGGCGGCCAGTCCGCGGCGGGCGCGGCGATCGATCATCTGGTCAGGTCCCATCCCGCGTATGGCGAGGCCATGGCGACGGCACGTGCCGGCGGCATGGAAGTCCTGGAATTTCTCGAACGGCGCATCGTCTCGCGCTCGCAAAATCCCGGTGAGGCGGCATTGTTGGCCCGCGACATCCACGTCCTGCCCGAGTTTCTCGGCAATCGTTCGCCGTTCGCCGATCCCGATTCGCGTGCAATCGTCGCCGGGATGGATCTCGACGCCGACATCGGTTCGATGGAGCGGCTGTTCGTGGCGGGACTGTGCGGCCTCGCCTATGGCCTTGCGGATGTTGTCGACGCTTTTCGGGGGCACGGTGTCGACAGCGACTTGATGGTGATCGGCGGCGGTGCAGGACGGAGTTCGCTTGTCCGCCAGATCATGGCGGACACCACGGGCCTGAGCGTTGCGGTTCCCGAAACGCAGGAGCCCGTCCTGCTCGGAGCAGCCATGCTGGGTGCGGTCGCCGGCGGTTCCTGCGGATCGATCGGCGAGGCAATGGCCTCGATGTCGGCAATCGGTTGCTTGAACGAACCAACGGCGCCCGGAATGGCCGACTTCCACCGGGCCAAGCGACAGGTCCATGGACTGATGCGCAAATTGGATCGGGAAAGCCGCGACGCCATGCACGGGATCGAATCGATCGCCGGCCGTGATACGAAAAACTAGAACGATGCTGCTGAGTTGCGGAGACGCCTTGATTGATTTCCTGCCCGTCAAATCGGTGGATGGGCGCGACGCCATCGTACCGGCGGTTGGAGGTTCCTGCCTCAACATCGCCGTCGGCATGGCGCGTCTCGGCGCACCGGCGGGATTTGTCGGCGGCATATCGACCGACCTGTTCGGCCGCATGATTGCCGATCATGCTTCCGCCTCGCAGGTCGACCTTCGATACGCGACGCGGAGCGAGCACCAGACCACGCTCGCGTTCGTCCGCACCATCGCCGGTGAACCACAATATGCCTTCTATGACGAGGGCACCGCGACCCGCAACTGGATCTATCGGCGTGGCTCGATCCCTTTCGATCAAATCGAAGCCATTCATGTCGGGTCGACCACGCTCGCCAATGACCAGGGAGCGGCCCAGGCGCTTGCAATGCTCGAGGATGCACGTGGATCAACTACCATTTCCTTCGATCCGAATTGCAGACCCCAGCTGGTGAAGGACAAGGCCCGCTACGTCGAGATGATGGACGCGTTTGCCGTGGCCGCGGACATCGTGCGGATGTCGAACGTCGATTTTGAATTCCTGTACGGCGATGGCGATTATGCGGGAAGGGCAAAATCATTCATCGAGGCGGGCGCCGGTCTGGTCATCGTCACGCGCGGAATCAAGGGAGCTCTGGCATGGCATAAAGAAGCGGGCGTGGTTGAGGTCGAGGCGCCCATCGTAAATGTGGCGGATACCATCGGAGCCGGCGACAGTTTTCAGGCCGGCTTGCTGTTCGCTTTGCGTGCCATCGGACGGATCGGAACCGGATCGCTCGCGCACGCGGATTCCGACGAGCTTCGCCGCGTGCTTTCATTTGCATCAGGCTGCGCGGCCTTCGCATGCGGGCGCGCCGGTGCCGATTCACCGCGACAGGCTGACGTTGGCGCGGCATTGTCCCGGCTTTTGCCGGTTTCGCACGGATGAATTGCAACATTTGGGACATACCGGCTCGGACCGCTGCAATGGGAGAGCAGTTGGCCAGGCGACTGACCGGGAGCGAGACGGCCGAGATCGACATGCCCATCTCATCCCCGAGACCCATTCCCTTCCACGCGTTCTGGCCGGTAGCCGTGAAGAGCATCGTGCTCTACGGCCGAATTCGCGATCGCCTCGGACTATAGTGTATCCAGACGATGATCCGGTCCACGCTGCGGCCGCGCAACGCGGCGGATGCGACCCGGTCCCGCCGTTTCATGCGATGAACCCGCCGAATTTGCAATTGAAGGGCGGAGGGCCTGGTCGGGTACGAAGTGCAGCGCTAGTCCGGCTGTTGCAAAGGCATGGCAGGCGTAGAGGAAGCGCGGCGTTTTCCTGGGCGGTGATCCCGAACGAGACTTAATAAGCTACTGATTTATTGGTGGGCCCGGCAGGACTCGAACCTGCAACCAGACCGTTATGAGCGGGAGGATATCGGTCGGTTTCATGATCTTGTTGGGGTTTCGTCACCGTTCGATCCCGTTCGCTACGTTTTGGCGAGGTTGTTTCTGGTGCGAAACTGGTGCGGCTCGCGCCCGCTTCGACGCCATTACCTCATCTGGACAACGACCTTGCCCTTGGCTCGCCCCTTCTCGAGATATGCAAGCGCCTCCTTCGCTTGTTCGAACGGAAATACCTTATCGATTACCGGCCGGATGCGCCCCGCCTTGAGAAGCTCGCCGATCTCGGCGAGCTGCCTACCGTCGGGATGCACGAACAGGAACGAATACGCAGCGCCACGTTTGCTGGCGTGTCGAATGATCTTGCGGCTCAGCAATCCGAACAGGAACGCCATGAAGAACGTCATCCCTCGGGCGCGAGCGAACGCAGCGTCCGGTGGCCCGACGAGAGAGACGACGCTACTCCCGGGCTTCAATATCCGAAGGGATTTCCCGATCGCATCGCCCCTGACTGTGCCCAGCACCGCATCATAGTCCCGCAGCACATCCTCAAATTGCTGCTTCTTGTAATCGATCACCTCATCGGCTCCGAGGCTCCGTACCAGATCCACGTTTCCTGTACTTGTTGTCGTCCCCACCTTTGCTCCGAGGTATTTCGCAAGCTGGATCGCGAAGGTGCCAATTCCGCCGGCACCGGCTGGGACAAACACCTTTTGGCCTGGCTTGACGCGTGCTCGCTCCTTGAGCGCTTGCCACGACGTCAGTCCGACCATCGGGATCGAGGCCGCTTGCACGAAGTCGAGATTTGCCGGCTTGAGCGCGGCCGCGCTCTCCGGCACAAGCGCAAAATCGGCGAGAGCGCCCGTGCCGCTCAGATCGAAGATGCTGGCGAAGACGGCATCGCCCGGCTTGAAGCGAGTCACGCGGCTTCCCACCTCGACCGCGACACCGGCCAAATCGCTGCCCAGCGTGGCCGGCAACTGAAGCCGAAGGATAGGCTTGAACGTTCCTTTCGGAATCATGTTGTCGATGGGATTCAAGCCGGCCGCGTGGACCTGAACGAGAATCTCGTCCGGTTTGGGTACCGGCCGAGGAATATCAACGAACGCGATCTGATCTGATCTGGCATAACGCTTCAGGACGAGTGCTCTCATGTTTTCTCTATGTCCGAAAGGGCTTGGCTGCGGCGCTGCGGCAGGCGGCGCTTGGATCCGCCGCACGCAGTCAGAAAGCTCGGGCGGTGCGGGCGGGCTGCGACGCCGGTAGCGCGTCAAGCCGCAGGTCCTTTCGAATCCCGGCATCCACCAGGCCGGCGGGCGCGAATCGGCGAAGCAATCGCAGGCGGTTGGCGAGTTTGCCGGCCGCGTACCGGATTTTCGGGTGCGCCGCGCTGGCCGCCTTCAGGACGGTGTCGGCCACGACGTCAGGCTGTTCGGCCGTTGCCATCACCTCGTTCACTCTCTTGATCATGCCCTCGCGTGCCTCGCGATACGTATCGAGCTTGGCATCCGGCTCCATGAAGTTCGCGTCGAACGGCGTCTTCGTGTACGCGGGCTCGATGACCGAGACCCGGATGCCCCTCGTGCGCAGCTCATGGTCGAGCGATTCCGAATAGCCTTCCACTGCGTGCTTGGTTGCGGCATAGAGCGCGCCGTAGGGCATCGGCAGAAAGCCGAGCACGGAGCCGATGTTGATGATGCGGCCATTCCCCTGGCGTCGCATGTGAGGCACGACGGCGCGCGTCATCCGGATCAGTCCGAAAAAGTTCGTCTCGAAAATCGATCGGGCTTGATCGATCGAGCTCTCTTCCGCCCCGGCAGGGGCAACACCGAAGCCGGCGTTGTTCACGAGCAGATCAATGCGGCCGTCGCGCCGCATCACTTCGGCGACGGCGGCTTCCACGGAGTCATCGCTGGTCACATCAAGGGACAGCATCTCGAACGATTGCTTGCCCGCCTGGGATCCCCTTCGGCTGGTGCCATAGACCTTGTAGCCGGCCTTCGCGAGCCGCTCCGCGGTGGCTTCGCCGATGCCTGACGAGGCGCCGGTCACGAGGGCTATCTTTGTTTGGGTGCTGTTCATCAGATTCTCCTGCGGCGGGGGCCGGTCTTGAACCAGTTTGATTACGATCGTAATGATTGATATAGATGACGATCGTCATTATATTTGTCAAGACCCCGTGACCGAGGACCTGCGAACATGCGCGTTTCAAAAGAACAGGCGGCCAGGAATCGCGAGCGCATTCTCGATGCCGCCTCCCGCCTCATGCGAGAGCGCGGCATCTCCGGCGTGGCTGTTGACGCGCTGACGGAGGCGGCCGGGATGACCCATGGCAGCCTGTACAGTCAGTTCGGTTCCAAGGAACGGCTCGTCGAAGAAGCGGTGGCCTACGCGATCGCCGCCAAAGGGCAGGAAGTGCCCGAGGTCTTTGCTCTCGGCGACTACGTTTCAGAATACCTCTCGGCGGCGCATCGCGACGAGCCGGGAAGCGGCTGCCCGCTCGCGGCGCTGTGTTGCGAAATGCCGCGTCAAAGCGGAGGCGTGAGAGAGCGCTTCACGGCCGGAGTGCGGGACGTGATCGCGCTCCTGAGCGGCCGGATGGAGTCCCGGCTGAAGCCACGGCAGCGCGACGAAAAAGCGCTGGCGACCGTGGCCTCGCTGGTCGGGGCGCTTGTGCTCGCCCGGGCCGTGAACGATCCCAAGCTATCGGATGACATTCTTCGCGCGACCAGGAGCATGTTGAGCGACCGACTGCCCATCGTGGAGCGATAATTTGATGGCCGTTGAAGTAGGGCAATGAGCGACAAAACCAGGCGTTTCTGGTGCGGTACCCCGACGGTGAGAAAACGAAAACCCAATAAGCCCTTGAATTACTGGTGGGCCCGGCAGGACTCGAACCTGCAACCAGACCGTTATGAGCGGCCGGCTCTAACCATTGAGCTACAGGCCCCGCAGCCAGCGGCCATGTACGGCCGGCAACGGTGCCGCCATCGTTTACAGGGATGACCGCGATCCGGCAATGCCGCATCAATCCACCGAAACGCCGGCGAATTCCACCACCTTGCGCCACTTCTCGGTCTCGTCGGTGATCAGCTTGCCGAATTCGGCCGGCGTCATCGGCTTCGGAATGCCGCCGATGGCGGTGAGCCGCGCCACCAGTTTGGGATCCTTCAGCGCCTCGCCGACCGCCTTGTTCAGCGCGTCGACGATCTCCGGCGGCGTACCCTTCGGCGCGGAGATGCCGTAGAACCCTACCGATTCGAAGCCCGGCACGGTCTCGGCGATCGCGGGAATATCGGGCACGCCGGGCCAGCGCTGCGGCGAGGTGACGCCGAGCGCGCGCACGGCGCCGGAGCGCGACTGTTCCAGCGCCGTCGGCAGATTGTCGAAGATCAACTGCACCTTGTTGGAAATGATATCGGGAAAGGCGATCGCCGATCCGCGATAGGGCACATGCACCATGTCGCATTTGGTCATCGCCTTGAACAATTCCGCCGACATGTGCACCGAGGTGCCATAGCCCGAGGAGGCATAGGAGATCTTGCCCGGATTGGCCTTGCAGTAGTCGATGAATTCCTGAACGGTCTTCACCGGCATGGCGTTCGACACCACCAGCATGTTGGTCAGCTGCATGATGCTGGCGACCGGCACGGTGTCGCGGATGAAATCGTAGGACAAATGCTTGTAGAGCGAGGTCGAGATCGCATTGTTGGGCGCGACGAACAACAGCGTATAGCCGTCCGGCGGCGAATTGATCGCGGCGGCGGCGGCGATATTGCCGCCGGAGCCGGCGCGGTTCTCCACCACGAACTGCTGGCCGAAATGCTCCGACAGCCACTGGCTCATGATGCGCGCCACGATGTCGACCGGGCCGCCGGCGGCGAAGCCGATCAGCCAGTGCACCGGGCGGTTCGGATAGTTCGGCGGCGGATGACGGCGCGATGCCGGCAGGCAAGGCTCGCCAGACAAACCAGGCCGAACACAGCTCGCGCGCAAGAATGCGATCATGGTCTCCCCCGTCATCTTGTCATTGCTGTCGAATACACCGTCGACACATCAAAGCTTTCCACGCCCGATGCATCCATGCTTTCACACAATCGGCCTTTGCCTACAATGCTCACTGATGTAGCTTCGCGATCGGCGTCCGCGGATGCCGAGGGATCGATGAACCGCGCTTGTATTGTTTGCGCCGGCGTCCTGCTGCTGGCGGGCAGCGCCGCAGCGCAAGAGGGAGGCAAGATCATCCAAAAGACCACGATCAGTCTGGGGACCGCGACGCCGGGCGGCGGCTTTCCGCTCTACGGCAACGCCTTTGCGCAAGTCATCAACGAGGCCGATCCGGCGCTGTCGATCCAGCCGCGCAACACCAAGGGCAGCAACGAGAACATTCCGCTGCTGGAGAAAGGCGAGCTCGATATCGCGCTGGTCGCCGGCGAGCCTTCCTATCGAAGCCTTCATGGGCATCGGGCGGCCGCGCACCAGTTTGAAGATCCTGACCGCGATCTATTCGAGCCCCGGCATGTTCGTGGTGCGCGCGCGACAGCCCGTACAGGACCATTCGCGATCTCGTCGGCAAGCCGATCGCGTTCGGCGCGCGCGGCTCCGGTCTTCCGATCCTGTCGCGCTACATGCTCGACGGGCTCGGGCTGAAGCAGGACGAGGATTTTCAATCCGTCTATCTCGATCGCGCCGGCGACGGGCCGGCGATGGTGCTGGACGGGCGGGTCGCAGCGCTTTGGGGCGCCGGCATCGGCTGGCCCGGATTCGCGGCCGTGGCGGAGAGCCCCGGCGGCGCCCGCTTCATCGCGCCGGACGCCGAAGAGATCGCGCGCATCAGGGCCAAGCACACCTTTCTCAAGCCGCTGACCGTGCCGGCCGGCAGCTATCCGAACCAGAACGACGCCGATCAATTCGGTGGGCTCCTGGAGTTTTGTTCTGGCGCGCGAGAACTTGCCGGATGACGTCGCCTATCGGCTGGCGCGGACGCTGCACGGCGTCGAAGCCGCGTTCTGCAAGAAACTGGCGCAGGCCTGCGAGACCACCGCCGCGAACACGGTCGCGGCCGCGCCGAGTGTCGAGCTGATCCATCCCGGCGTGCTGAGATATTTCCGCGAGATCGGGGTGGTGAAGTAGAGCGTTCGGCGGGGACACGAGTAATGCGCGTCATGGCCGGGCTCGTCCGCGGCCATCGCACGTCTGCCTTTCAAGGATGACGACCAGAAGACGTGGATGCCCGGCACAGGGCCGGTCCTGACGGATCATCCAGGCTTCGGCGTTCTGCGCAGTTACTTCTTCACCAGCGGACACGCCGGATTCGGGCGGCCCGAACGCGTCCGCGCCGGAAATCTTCGCCAGGATCTTGTAGTAGTCCCACGGATATTTCGACTCTTCCGGGCTTCTTGACCTGCACCAGCATGAGGTCGTGCACCATCAGATTGTCCTCGCGCAGCCTGCCGTTGCGGGCGAAGAAATCCTCGATCGGCTTCTCGCGCATCTTCGCCGCCACCTTGAGCGGCTCGTCGGTGCCGCTGTCCTTGATGGCGTTGAGATAGTGCATGACCGACGAATAGACGCCGGCCTGCCACATCGTCGGCATCCGGTTCATCTTGGCGAAGTAGCGCTTCGACCATTCGCGGGTCTTGTCGTCCATGTCCCAGTAGAACGACGTCGTCAGCAACAGCCCCTGGGCTGCCGGCAGGCCGAGCGAATGGATGTCGGTGATCAGGGCGAGCAGGGCGGCCATCTGCTGTCCGCCCTTCAACACGCCGAATTCGCCGGCGGTCTTGATTTCGTTGCCGTTGTTGGGCGGCCCGCCGGCGATGCCGATGATCTTGGCCTTCGAGGCCTGGGCCTGCAGGATGAACGACGACAGATCGGGCGTGGCGAAGGGCGGCCGCACCGAGCCGATCACCTTGCCGCCGTTCTTGAGCGACCACTTCGGAGGCGTCTTTTTCGAGCGAATGCCCGAACGCATAGTCGTCGGTGATGAAGAACCAGCTGTCGCCGCCGCGTTTCACCACTTCCTGCGCGGTGCCGACCGCCAGCGCGTGGGTGTCGAACACCCACTGGATGGCATAGGGCGAGCAGAACTTGCCGTGGAAATCCGCCGCCCCCGTCGAGTGCGTGATGAACATCTTCTTCTTTTCGTTGGCGATGTTCTGCACCGCGAGCCCCACCGCCGACACCGGCACGTCCGACGATCAGGTCGACCTGTTCGGTGTCGTACCAGCGCCGCGCGATGGCGGCGCCGATATCCGGCTTGAGCTGATGATCGCCGACGATCACGCTGATCGGCTTGCCCAGCACCTTGCCGCCGAAATCGTCCACCGCCATTTGCGCCGCGGTCACCGAGCCCTGGCCGGTCGGCGTCGACGCCGGGCCGTTCATGTCGGTGAGAACGCCGATCTTGACCACATCGTCGGAGACCTGCGCCAGCGCCGCCGGCGATGACGACATCGCGGCCGCGAACGCCGCGAGCATGGATATGTTCCTGGCTGAAATCACAAATTGTCCTCCCCGTTATGGTCAGGCGCATTGGCCCGTATTGTTTGGCCGGGAGCGTTGGCCCAGCCGGTTCGACGTTCTTGCAATTAATTCGCAGTCTGCGTCAACGCAGCTCGATGCGATCAAGCGGCGAACCGGATCTGGCCTGCCGGCGCCAGGTCGTAACCGCTGAGCTCGGCGGCCCGCTGCTTCAGCCGCTTCTGCGCCCAGAAAGCCGATCAGCGCCTGCATCGGGGGCCGGAAGTAGCTGCGTTGCCGCATCAGCAGGTCGAAATTCTCCAAACAGCAGCGGGACGAAATCGAGCCCCGCCGATTTTGCCGCGGCGCGGGTCGCGACGCCGCAGTCGGCCTTGCCGGCGCGGATCGCGGCGGCGAGATCGGGACCGGTCAGAGACATGGCGGCTCGAGCCGGCGCAGGTCCTTCGGTCGCGGCGCCGGCGCGCGCCAGCAGCACCTCGAGCAGCATCTGGGCTCCCGCGCCGGGCTGCCGGACGGCCATTTTCGCGCCGGAGGCAAGAACATCGGCCAGGCTGTTGAGCTGCTTCGGATTGCCGGGCGCCAGCAGAAGTCCCTGTTCGCGCCGCACCACGCCGACCAGCACGGCATCATGCAGGCCCGGCATCGCGCGCACCGCCGCGACATTGACGTCATCGCCCGAACCTTCCGAAATGGCCAGGCTGTGGAAATGGACGGCCGCGGCGATCACCTCGCCGCGCAACAGCCGATCGACGCCGCGCGCAGTACCCTCGTTGAGCGACGCCAGGCCGGACCCGGACTCGCGCAACGTCCATTCCAAGAGATCGTCCTGGCTGCCGCCGACGATCGGCGGCGGGTCCGCGGCGAGCATGCCGGCAGGCCGCGCCAGCCCCGAAAGCACCCAGAGATCCAGCTCGTGGCGCGGAAACAGCCACTTACCCGTCACTTTGCTGCAGGGAATCGCGCCGTCCGTCACCAATTCATAGAGCTTGCGCTCGCCAAGCCGGAGATACTCGGCAGCCTCGCTGGTGGTCAAAAAATCCATCCTGCACTTTTATGCATATTTCTGCTTCTGTTCAACCATTTGACAAAAGGCGGAATTCTTGCCGAACAAGAAGGGCGGAGGAAACCGATGTCGGACCAATTCAGCGCCTGGCAACTGATCCTGAACGGCGATCCGGCGCTGTTTGCGATCGTGAGGCTGTCGCTTGCCGTCAGCCTGTCCGCGGTCGCACTCGCCGCCCTGATCGGCATGCCGCTCGGCGCGCTGCTCGGGCTGACCCGTTTTCCCGGGCGCTCGGTGCTGGTGGTGCTGCTCAATGCGCTGATGGGGCTGCCGCCGGTGGTGGTTGGGCTCGCGGTCTATCTGTTGCTGTCGCGATCCGGGCCGCTCGGGGCGTTCGGCATTCTGTTCACCCCATTGGCGATGGTGATCGCCCAGACCATCCTGATCGTGCCGATCATCGCGGCGCCGACGCGCCAGACCGTCGAGGATCTCTGGGTCGAATATCGCGACGAACTCACCGCGATGGACGTCAGCCCGGCCGGCCGCATGACGACGTTGTTGTGGGACGCGCGCTATCAGCCTGGTCACGGCGCTGCTGGCAGGATTTGGGCGGGCCGCCGCCGAGGTCGGCGCGGTCATGATCGTCGGCGGCAATATCGACGGCTTTACCCGCACCATGACCACCGCGGTGGCGCTGGAGACCTCCAAGGGCAATCTGCCGCTGGCGATGGGGCTGGGGCTGATCCTCGTCGCCATTGTTCTGGCGATCAACGCCGCGGCGTGGGGAACGCGGGTCTGGTCCGAACGGCAGGCGGGATGACGATGCGGGCGCCTGCCAGCGATCTTCCCCTGGCTCTCGATGATGTCTCGCTGCAGGCGGGCGCAACCACGATCCTCGACCGTTTGAGCCTCACGATCGCACCGGGTGCGCCGACGCTGATCGTCGGGCCGAACGGCGCCGGAAAGACCAGGCTGCTGCGGCTCTGCATGGGGCTCGATGCGCCGTCGACCGGCCGCATCACCTGGGGTGGCCGCGCCGATCGCGCCATGACGCGCCGCGCGATCCTGTTTCAGCGTCCGGTGATGTTGCGAAGGACCGCCGCCGCCAACGTCGCCTATGCGCTGGCGCAGGCCGGCACGCCGCGCAAGCAGCGCGCCGGGCGCGTCGCCGCCTTGCTGGAACGGGTCGGGCTTTCCGATCTGGCGCAGCGGCCGGCGCGGCGGCTTTCCGGCGGCGAACAACAGCGGCTGGCGCTGGCCCGCGCGCTGGCGCGCGATCCGGAAGTTCTGCTGCTCGACGAGCCCACCGCCAATCTCGATCCCGCCGCGACGCGCGGCGTCGAAGAGATCGTGCTGAGCGCCGCGCGATCCGGCATCAAGATCGTGATGGCGTCGCACGACCTCGGCCAGGTGCGCCGGCTCGCGGGCGAGGTGATCTTTCTGGTCCGCGGCGCGCTGTGCGAGCAGGGCCGGGCGGAAGATTTTCTCGATCACCCAACGACACAAGAGGCCGCCGCCTTCCTGCGCGGCGATCTCGTGATTTGATTTGCTGCAAGGAGGAATCCATGGCGTTTCGCTTTTCGTCGCTAGCGTTCGCGGTTCTGGTTGGCACCCTTGTCAATTGCGCCTCCGCTACCGCAGAGGACCGCTCGATCGTGGTGGCCTCGACCACGTCGACACAGGATTCCGGGCTGTTCGGCTATCTGCTGCCGATCTTCAAGGCCAGGACCGGTATCGAGGTGAAGGTGATCGCGCAAGGCACCGGTCAGGCGCTCGACACCGCGCGGCGCGGCGATGCGGATGTGGTGTTCGTCCACGCCAAGGCGCAGGAAGAAAAGTTCCTTGCCGAAGGCTTCGGCGTGAAGCGCTTTGACGTGATGTACAATGACTTCGTGCTGATCGGGCCGAAGAGCGATCCCGCCGGCGTCAAGGGCAAGGACATCGAGACCGCGCTGAAGATGATTCAGGAAAAGAGCGCGCCGTTCGTCTCGCGTGGCGACAGATCGGGCACCCATTCGGCCGAACTCGCGCTCTGGAAGCAGGCCGGCATCGATATCGCCGCCACCAGGGGGCCTTGGTATCGCGAGATCGGGCAGGGCATGGGGGCTGCGCTCAACACCGCAGCCGCAATGAATGGCTACGTGCTGTCCGACCGCGGCACCTGGATATCCTTCAAGAACCGCGGCGATCTCGCGATTGTCGTCGAGGGCGACAAGCGGCTGTTCAATCAATATGGCGTCATGCTGGTCAACCCCGCGAAATATCCAACGGTAAAGAAGGAACTCGGCCAGACTTTCGTCGATTGGGTCATTTCGCCGGAAGGGCAGGCCGCCATTGCCGGCTACAAGATGGACGGCCAGCAGCTGTTCTTTCCCGACGCGGAGAAGAAGGGGGCCTGAGCCAAGGTTGCCAGGATGACGATGTCGTGGTCCATCATCGCGGGATGATCCCTACCCAGCGCCTGCCGGCTTCGCTTACTCCGCTCGAGGTGACGCTCGCGGCGTTGCTGCACCGCCTGGAGCCGGTCGCGCCCGTCGCGCTTCCGCTCGCGGAGGCCGTCGGCTGCGTTGCCGCGGATATGCGGCCGCTTAAGGCGCATCCGCCGCGCGATATCGCAGTCAGCGATGGCTGGGCGTTGCGTGCCCGCGATCTCGTCGGGCGCGTCGTCCTATTCGCCGCTGCCGCTGGCGACCTCGCCGGTCTGGGTCGAAGCCGGCGAGCCCATGCCGGAGGGCTGCGACTGCGTGATCGATGCCGATTCCGTCGATCAAACCGGCCCGCTAATTCAGGCGCTGGCGGAGGCGATACCGGGGCAGGGTGTTCGCCGCGCCGGCGGTGAAATCGCCGAGGGAAGCGTCGGCATGGCTTGCGGGCGGCGGGTTCGCCCGCTCGATCTGTTGATCGCGCGCGCGGCGGGCGTACAGAAACTGAACGTGCGCCGCCCGCGGCTGCGCATCGTCAATATTCCGGCAATCTCGGGCGATGCGGTGACGGCGCAGCTGATTGCGGAACAGGCTCGCGCCGCCGGCGCCGATGTCGTCCGCACCGAGGCCACGGGGCGCGATGCGGCATCGATCGCCAGGGCGCTCGATAGTGGCGCCTGCGATATGCTTGTCACCATCGGCGGCAGCGGCGTCGGCCGCAGCGATGCCGTTATCGCAGCCTTGGCCGAGCGCGGCGAGGTCATTGCGCACGGCATCGCGCTGCAGCCCGGCCGGACCGCTGCCGTCGGCAGGATCGGAAACATCCCCGTCATTGCGCTGCCGGGCGCGCCGGATCAGGCGCTCGCGGCGTGGTGGACGCTTGCGCTGCCGGTGCTGGACCTGTTGTCCGGGCTTTGGCCGCGACAGCCCGTAACCCTGCCGCTGGCGCGCAAGATCGCCTCGAGCGTGGGCATCACGGAGGTCGTCCTGCTCGAAAAAATCGAAGGCAGATGGATGCCGCTGGCGGTCGGCGACCTCTCGCTCGATGCGATCGCCCGCGCCGACGCATGGCTCGCCGTAGCCAGGCGCGGCCGAAGGCTTTGCTGCGGGCACGCCGGTCGATGCCTATATGCTGCGGGACTGATATAGGTTCCGATATGACCAATGCACCCTCGCCCAGAAATCGCGACAGCGTGGATCAGGACCAGTTCCTGACCATCCTGTCGCGCGAAGAGGCGCTCGAGCGGTTCGAAGCCGCGCTGTTTCCGCGCGCGATTCCGCGCGAGCCGCGGCAGCTTTCCGATGCGCTCGGCTGCGCGCTGGCGCAGGATATCGTGGCGCCGATCGACGTGCCGCCGTTCGATCGCTCCAATGTCGACGGCTTTGCGGTGCGCTCCGCCGATCTTGCCTCCGCCGGCGAAGCCGCGCCGGTCCGCGTCAAGCTGAACGACGAGATCATCGCCTGCGGCACCGCGCCGGCGCGGCCGGTGCTGTCGGGCACCGCGACCTCCATTGCGACCGGCGGCCCGCTGCCGCGCGGCGCCGACGCGGTCGTCATGGTCGAGCATACCCAGCCCGTTGGCCAGCGCGCGATCGAGATCCGCCGCGCCGCCTCGCCCGGACAATTCGTGTCCTATGCCGGCTCCGACATCGCGCGCGGCGAGGCGCTGCTTGCGCGCCGGCACCGTGATCGGCTCGCGCGAGATCGGCATGTGCGCGGCCTGCGGGATCGCCGAAGTTTCCGTCGCGCGCCGGCCGCGCGTCGCCGTGATCTCCACCGGCGACGAGCTGGTGCAGCCGGGCCGGCCGCTGCGCCCGGCCGAAATCTACGACACCAATGGCGCGATCGTGACAGCGGCGGTGAACGAGAACGGCGGCGAGGCGGTTTTCTTCGGCGCGCTTGCCGACGATGAGGAAAAACTCGAAGCCGCGATGCGCGGGGCACTTGAGACCTGCGACATGCTGGTGCTGTCCGGCGGCACCTCGAAGGGCGCGGGCGACGTGTCCCACCGCATCATCGCGCGGCTCGGAAAACCCGGCATCATCGCCCACGGCGTCGCGCTGAAGCCGGGCAAGCCGCTGTGCCTTGCGGTCTGCGACGGCAAGCCGGTGGTGATCCTGCCGGGGTTTCCGACCTCGGCGATGTTCACCTTCCACGACATGATCGTGCCGGTGCTGCGGCGGATGGCGGGCCTGCCGCCGCGCTCCGACGCGAAGGTCACGGCCAGGGTCCCGGTGCGGATCGCGTCCGAACTCGGCCGCACCGAATTCGTGATGGTGTCGCTGGTCGAAGGCGAAGGTGGCCTGATCGCCTATCCCTCCGGCAAGGGAAGCGGCGCGATCACCTCGTTCGCGCAGGCCGACGGTTTCCTGAAGATCGATGCGCTGGCCGACCAGATGCCGGCCGGAACCGAGGCCGAGGTGACGCTGTTCACGCCGCATGTGCGGGTGCCCGATCTCGTCATCGTCGGCAGCCACTGCACCGGGCTCGATCTGGTGACGGCGCAGCTTTCGCGCGCCGGCCTTTCCGTGCGTTCGATCGCGGTCGGCAGCCTCGGCGGCCTCGCGGCGGCCAGGCGCGGCGAATGCGATTTCGCGCCGATCCATCTGTTCGATGAGAAGACCGGGACCTACAACACGCCGTTCCTCGGCGACGGGCTTGAACTGGTGCCGGGCTGGCGGCGGATGCAGGGCATCGTGTTTCGCGGTTGGCGATGCCGCGGTTCGAGGGATTGAACGCGGAAGGCGCGGTGCGCGCGGCGCTCGCCGATCCCGCCTGCATCATGGTCAACCGCAACCAGGGCGCCGGCACCCGCATCCTGATCGACCGGCTGCTCGGCGACGTCACGACCCGACGGCTACTGGAATCAGCCGAAGTCGCATAACGCGGTCGCCGCGGCGATAGCGCAGCATCGCGCCGACTGGGGCATGACGATTGCGCCGGTCGCGCATGCCGCGGGCCTCGGCTTTATTCCGCTCGCCGAAGAGCATTATGATTTCGCGCTGGTGACGGCGCGCAAACATCGCTCCGCCGGTGCAGGCGTTCTTGCAGGCGCTGGCATCGAAGGAAAGCCGCGCGGCGCTGGAGGCGGCGGGATTTCGCAAGGCGTAGCTCACGCCCTGCGGGAGTCGTCCCTGCGAAAGCAGGGACCCAACCACCGATCTGAATCTTGCGAGAGCTGCAGCAACGGCTCGGCTTGACCACGAGCATTTTTGGTTATGGGTTCCGGCTCGCACTCGCTTCGCTCGCTTGGCCGGGACGACGGTGAGAAAGATTAGCTAATCCCCATCCAGCGCCGCCAGCCGCTCGGCCTCCGCGATGTCGTCCATCGTGTTGGCGTTGAAGAACGGATCGAGCGGTTCGGCCGGCCAGGTCACGGTGGCGAGCCGGTAGCGCGCGGTCCAGCGGTCGATCTTTCGGATGTCTTCGACCACCAGCGCGTGGCGCAGCTCCTCGCGCAAGGCAACGCTCCACAATCCGATCACCGGATGCGACTGGCCGTCGGAGGCCGCGACCGCGAGCTGCGCGTTCTCTTCGCGGCGGGCCTGGTGCAGGCGCGCGACGAGATCGCGCGGCAGGAACGGGCAGTCCGCCGCCGCGCTCAGCACCCACGCAACTTCGGGCCGGTTGGCCGCGGCCCAGTCCAGTCCGGCGAGAATGCCGGCGAGCGGTCCTGGAAAATTTTCCACCGTGTCGGCAATCACGGGCAAGCCAAAGCTGGCAAAACCGCGCCGGATCGCCATTGGCGTTGAGAATGAGCCCGTCGCATTGCGGCTTCAGCCGCGCGATCACGCGCTCCAGGATGGTGCGGCCGCCGATCTGGCGCATCGGCTTGTCGCCGCCGCCCATCCGCCGCGCCAGCCCGCCGGCGAGCAGCACGCCGGGAGTCGCCGGCGCGTCGGCTGACGCCGCCGGCGTTTCACTCGTCACGATCGGCGCCCTTGCGCTTGTGACGCGCCGATTCCTCTTCGACGAAGGCGAGGTTCTGGTCGTAGATGATGCGCTCCTGGCCCGACAGCGCGATGAAGCGCTTTCCCCGCGCGCGGCCGACCAGCGTCAGTCCGACCTGCCGCGCCAGATCGACGCCCCAGGCGGTGAAGCCCGAGCGCGACACCAGGATCGGAATTCCCATCCGCACCGTCTTGATCACCATCTCGGAAGTCAGCCTTCCCGTGGTGTAGAGGATCTTGTCGGCGGGATCGACGCCGTGGCGATAGATCCAGCCGGCGATCTTGTCGACGGCGTTGTGGCGGCCGACGTCCTCGGTGTAGCAGACAGGCGTGCCTTCCTTGCACAGCACGCAGCCGTGGATCGCGCCGGCCTCGAGATAGAGCGAGGGCATGGTGTTGATCGCGTGCGTCATCTGGTAGAGCCAGGACGTGCGCAGTTCGGCCTTGGGCAGCGCGACGCTTTCCACCGCTTCCAGGAGATCGCCGAACGCGGTGCCCTGCGCGCAGCCCGAAGTCTGCGTGCGCTTCTTCAATTTCTGTTCGAAATTGGTGTGGTGCTCGGTGCGCACCACCACCACCTGCAGATCGTCGTCATATTCGACCTCGGTGACGACGTCGTCGTATTTCAGCATGTTCTGATTGAGCAGATAGCCGAGCGCCAGATATTCCGGATAATCGCCGATCGTCATCATGGTGACGATCTCCTGCGCGTTCAGGTAAAGCGTCAGCGGCCGCTCCACCGGAACGTTGATCTCGACCGCAGCCCCGGTCTGGTCGGTCCCGGCGACGCGTTCGGTCAGCCGCGGATCGTGCGGATCCGGGACGATCAGGGGGACGGGCGCCTTGTCGATCTTCATCATCATTCGGGAGGCTAGCATGACATTGTCTGTTAGCCGATATAAAGCACCCTGTGGCAAAACCCAGCCCGGTTCCGCCGGCGGCTCGGAGAATATGATGAAAGTGATTGGCCTCGCGGGGTGGAGCGGCGCCGGCAAGACGACGCTGCTTTCGCGCATCATCCCGCATTTTCTCAAAGACGGCCTGCGCGTTTCCGTCATCAAGCACGCCCACCATGGTTTCGACGTCGACGTGCCGGGCAAGGATTCCTGGGTGCATCGGCAGTCAGGCGCCACCGAGGTGCTGGTGTCCTCGGGCAAGCGATGGGCCCTGATGCATGAATTGCGCAGGCGCTGCCGAGCCGGGTTTGCCGGAATTGCTCAGGAAGATGTCGCGGGTCGATCTTGTCGTCGTCGAAGGCTTCAAGTCCGAGCCGCATCGCAAGATCGAGGTGCATCGCGCAGCCAACGGCAAGCCGCTGCTGTTCCCCGACGATCCCGCTATATCAGGCATTGCGACCGACGCACGCCCTTGAAACCGCGCTTCCGGTCGCCCATCTCGATGACATCCCGGCCGTCGCCGCTATGATGCTGAGGTCCGCGATATCTGTCGAAGACCTGCTGGCGCGAAGCGGCAGCGAAACCTGAGACACAAAATGGCGCAATTGTCCGACGATTGCTTTGCCTTCGGCGGCCCGATGATGTCGGTCGATGAAGCCGTCGGGATCATCGCCGCGCGGGTCACGCCGGTGCGCGAGGTCGAGACCGTCGCGCTGCAGACAGGCCGACGGACGCATTCTCGCCGGCGACATTTCCGCGCCGCTGCCGCTGCCGCCCTTCACCAATTCCGCCGTCGACGGCTATGCCGTGCGCAGCGGCGATCTTCCGCGCGGTGCGGAAGCGGCATTTGCCGTGACCGGGCGCGTTCAGGCCGGCGCGTCCGCAGGCGAAGCGATCGAAGCCGGGCCACGCGGTGCGGATCTTCACCGGCGCGCCGATGCCGGAGGGCGCCGACACGGTGTTCATGCAGGAGGACGTGCGCATCGATCAGGCCGGCAGGGTTGTTCTCCCGGCGGGCCTGAAAGCCGGCGCCAATGTGCGTCCCGCCGGGGAAGACATTCCCGCTGGTTCTTCCGCGCTCGCGAGAGGCCAGCGGTTGCGGCCGCAGGATGTCGCGCTGGCGGCGGCGTTCGGCCTGACCCATGTCGATGTGACGAGGCGCATCCGGGTCGCGGTGTTCTCGACCGGCAACGAACTGGTATCGCCGGGCGCGCCGCGCGCCGATGCGCAATTATTCGATTCCAACCGCTTCATGCTGATGGCGATGCTGGGCCGGCTCGGCTGCGAGGTCAGCGATCTCGGCATTCTCGCGGGACGAGCGCGCTTCGCTGGCTCAGGGCCTGAAGAAGGTGGCCGGCACCCACGACCTGATCCTGACCACCGGCGGCGTTTCGACCGGCGAAGAGGACCACGTCAAAGCCGCGGTCGAAAGCGTCGGGACCCTGGTGCTGTGGCGCATGGCGATCAAGCCCGGACGTCCCGTGGCGATGGGAATTATCGGCGGCACGCCGTTCATCGGACTTGCCGGGAAATCCGGTGGCGAGTTTTGTCACCTTCGTCCATGTGGTGCGGCCGACCGTGCTGGCGCTGGCGGGCAGCAGACAACATCCTCTGGTTCCGATGCCGGTTCGCGCGGCTTTCACCTACAAGAAGAAGATCGCCCGCCGCGAATATGTCCGGGTCACTCTGCGCAAGGCGCCCGACGGCGCGCTCGAAGCGACAAAATTTCCGCGCGAGGGCGCCGGGCTACTGTCGTCGCTGGTGGATACCGACGGACTGGTCGAACTCGGCGAAGAGGTCACGCAGGTCCAACCCGGACAGACCGTCGGGTTTCTTGGCTATGCAAGCCTGATGTGAGGCCGGCCGTTTCCGGCGATCTCCGTTGACGATGTCAGTCCGCTTCGCCAAGTATGGCGCATGACCACGACAAAGCTCGACCTCACCGGTCTGAAATGTCCGCTGCCGGCATTGAAGACGCGAAAGGCGCTGAAGGCGCTGAAGCCGGGCGACTTTTTGGAAGTGCACTGCACCGATCCGCTGTCGGTGATCGACATCCCCAATCTGATCCGGGAAACCGGCGACAAGGTCGAGATCACCGAACATGCGGAGCAGCAAATCGTGTTCGTGATCGAAAAAGCGAATGGCCCGATCGGAAAGGCAAATGATTAGCCGGCCGCTGTCGCGGTGGCGTGTTTCCGAAACGTGTTTCCGAAATTGGAACAAATGAATACAGCCTCCTGTTGATAACGTGGTAGGTCACTACCTTTTCACTATCGACAGAAAGCGCAGCTTCTGTGTCAAATGCAGCCTCTGCAGGGGCGCGGAAAGCGGGTCACTCGCGTGACACGGAACTAAACGCAGCATATTCTCAACTCAAAGCAGGCGCATTCTCGGCTTCGGCGGCCGGCATAATTGCTTGCATAGGGGATTGGTATTTTCGCATGCGGTTCGCGATCCTGGCGCATGCAGAAACTTGTGCGGGAGACTGCAAGGTGGGACGGCGGTGCAGCGCCGGGATAACAGGATCCTAGATTGGCAGACATGCCCGGCACGGGGCAGCTGCAGGGGAGAGTTGAATGGCTACATTAGATAGCGCTGGAACTGTGTCCGGCGGCGGTGAGGGAATTCTCGATCGCGAGCATACGATTGCAAAGGCTGGCTTCAATCGCTGGCTGGTGCCGCCCGCGGCGCTCTGCATTCATCTGTGCATTGGCATGGCCTATGGCTTCAGCGTGTTCTGGCTGCCGCTGTCGCGCGCAATCGGGCTGACGGCGCCCAAGGCCTGCCCGAATATGTCGCTGATGCAGGAACTGGTCACCACCACCTGCGACTGGCGCGTCGCCAGCATGGGCTGGATGTACACGCTGTTCTTCGTGCTGCTCGGCGTCTCTGCCGCGATCTGGGGCGGCTGGCTGGAGCGCGCCGGCCCGCGCAAGGCCGGCTTCGTCGCGGCGCTGTGCTGGGGCGGCGGCCTGTTGATCGGTGCGTTCGGCATCTACGTTCATCAGCTCTGGATCATGTGGCTTGGCGCCGGCGTGATCGGCGGCGTCGGTCTCGGCCTCGGCTACATTTCTCCGGTGTCGACGCTGATCAAATGGTTTCCCGACCATCGGGGCATGGCGACCGGCATGGCCATCATGGGCTTCGGCGGCGGCGCCATGATCGGCGCGCCGCTGGCGAATATGCTGATCAATTATTTCAAGACTCCGACAGATGTCGGCGTCTGGCAAACGTTCGTCGTCATGGGCGTGATCTATTTCGTCTTTATGGCGATCGGCGCCTTCGCCTATCGGGTGTCGCCGGTCGGCTGGCGTCCCGATGGCTGGACGCCGCCGAGCGAGAAAAAGACGATGATCTCGGAGCATCACGTCCATCTCGACAACGCGCACAAGACGCCGCAGTTCTGGCTGATCTGGTGGGTGCTCACGCTGAACGTTTCAGCCGGCATCGGCGTGATCGGTATGGCCTCGCCGATGTTGCAGGAGATCTTCGCCGGCAAGCTGATCGGAATTCCCGACCTGACCTTCAGCCAGCTTTCGGTTGAGCAGAAGACGTTGATCGCGGGGATCGCGGCCGGCTTTGCCGGCCTGCTGTCGCTGTTCAACATCGGTGGCCGCTTCTTCTGGGCGTCGCTGTCGGATTATATCGGCCGGAAGAATACCTATTACTGCTTCTTCCTGATCGGCATCGCGCTCTATGCGCTGGCGCCGACCTTCGCCAATATGGGCTCGAAAGCGCTGTTCGTCAGCGCCTTCTGCATCATCCTGTCGATGTATGGCGGTGGCTTCGCGACGGTGCCGGCCTATCTTGCCGACATGTTCGGAACGCAGTTCGTGGGCGCCATTCACGGGCGGCTGCTGACGGCATGGTCGACCGCCGGCATCATCGGTCCCGTCGTGGTGAACTACATCCGCGAGTTCCAGCTCGCGGCAGGCGTTCCGCGCGATCAGCTCTACAACACCACCATGTACATCCTGTGCTCCATGCTGATCGCCGGCCTGATCTGCAACTATCTGGTCAAGCCGGTCGATCCCAAATGGAACATGAGTGCCGAAGAGGTCGCCAAGCTGCAGGCCGCGAGCGCGAAGAGCGCAGCCGGAGTGCAGTCCGGCTCGTTCGGCATCGACAGGGGCGGGTTGGATGTCAAGGCCGCGCTGTTCTGGGCCTTCGTCGGCATCCCGCTGCTCTGGGGTGTGTGGAAGACGCTGGAAGGCGCAATCAAGATATTCTGATCGCAGCCTCGTCGCCGCGGGACGGTAACCATCGTCCCGCGGCCTGACATTTTTCCAATCAATCAAGAAATGACACCCGTCGCAAAGAGGTGAAGTCGAAGGGACTGGCCGGCGACGATCGGTGGTTCTACATCGAAGACTGCATGGACAAGACCTGAGGTCTATGGCCCGCAATCGGCGTCTAACGGGGGGCACCACAGCGACGGCTGCGTGCCCCTTAGATCGTTATCTATACAGCCACTTCCTCTTGGCATCTGGCATACCACGGATTAGAGTTGCGAGGCTGAGGGCAATAACGAGACGTTTCCAATGAGTCATGATGTGCAACAGGTTCGCTCGTTCGAGCATCCCGGCGAGGGACGAAAGCGCGCCAAATCGACTCCCAAGGGACGCCAGATCGATCCGGCCGCCGCGCACGAGATTGAACAGCTCCTCGGCGACCGGCCGCGGCGCCGCGACCTCCTGATCGAGCATCTGCATCTCATCCAGGATAAATATCGTCAGATTTCCGCAGCCCGCCTGGCAGCGCTGGCTGACGAGATGAAGCTTTCGTTCGCGGAAGTGTTCGAGACCGCGACCTTCTACGCGCATTTCGATGTGGTGAAGGAGGGCCAAGCCGATATCCCGCCGCTGACCATCCGCGTCTGCGATTCCCTGACCTGCGCCATGCTGGGCGCGGAAAAGCTGCTGCATGAATTGCAGAACAGCGCCGGTCCCGGCATCCGCGTGGTGCGCGCCCCCTGCGTCGGCCGCTGCGATACCGCGCCCGCGGCAGAGGTCGGTCATCACTTTGTCGATCACGCCGGCGTTGCGAGTGTACTCGCGGCGGCGAAAGCCGGCGACACTCACGCGCATCTGCCTGACTATATCGACTACGATGCCTATGTCGCCAATGGCGGCTACGCGCTGCTGAAGCGTCTGCGCTCCGGCGAGTTGAAGAAGGAAGATCTTTTGAAGGCGCTGGACGAGGCGTCCTTGCGCGGGCTCGGCGGCGCGGGCTTTCCCACGGCACGAAAGTGGCGCGCGGTGCTCGGCGAGCCCGGGCCGCGGCTGATGGCGGTTAACGGCGACGAGGGCGAGCCCGGCACCTTCAAGGATCGTTATTATCTCGAAACCGATCCGCATCGCTTTCTCGAGGGTACGTTGATCGGCGCGCATGTCGTCGAAGCGCCCGACGTCTACATCTACATTCGCGATGAATATCCGGCCTCGCGCGAGATTCTCGAGCGCGAGATAGCGAAATTGCCGCCGGGAGGCCCGGTGCTGCATATGCGGCGGGGCGCCGGCGCCTATATCTGCGGCGAGGAATCCTCGCTCCTCGAAAGCATCGAAGGCAAGCGCGGCCTGCCGCGGCACAAACCGCCTTACCCGTTCCAGGTCGGGCTGTTCGGACTGCCGACGCTGATCAACAATATCGAGACCTTGTGGTGGGTGCGCGACATCGTCGAAAAGGGCGCGGACTGGTGGAACAGCCACGGCCGCAATGATCGTCACGGTCTGCGCAGCTATTCGGTGTCGGGGCGCGTGAAGAATCCCGGCATGAAGCTCGCGCCGGCCGGCGTCACGGTGCGCGAATTGATCGACGAGTTCTGCGGCGGCATGGCGGAGGGCCACAAGTTCCACGCCTATCTGCCGGGCGGCGCCTCGGGGGGCATTCTGCCGGCGTCGATGGGCGACATCCCGCTCGATTTCGGCACGCTGGAAAAATACGGCTGCTTTATCGGCTCCGCCGCCGTGATCATCCTGTCCGAGCAGGACAGTGTCAAAGACGCGGCGCTGAACCTGATGCGTTTTTTCGAGGACGAAAGCTGCGGCCAGTGCACGCCCTGCCGCGTCGGAACCCAGAAGGCGGCGCTGTTGATGCAAAAGCCGGTCTGGAACCGCGAATTGCTCGACGAATTGAGCCAGACGATGCGGGATGCGTCGATCTGCGGTCTCGGCCAGGCGGCCTCGAATCCACTCACGTCTGTCATTAAATACTTCCCGGAAGAATTCGTGCCGAAAGAGGCCGCGGAATGACAAAAATCCAGTTCGAACTCGACGGCAAGCAGGTCGAGGCCATCAACGGCGAAACCATCTGGCAGGTGGCAAAGCGCCAGGGCCGCGAGATTCCGCATCTGTGCTATTCGCCCGAACCGGACTACCGGCCTGACGGCAATTGCCGCGCCTGCATGGTGGAGATCGAGGGGGAACGCGTGCTGGCGGCCTCCTGCAAGCGCACGCCCAGCGTCGGCATGAAGGTGAAATCGGCGAGCCCGCGCGCGATTTCTGCACAAAAGATGGTGATGGAGCTTCTGGTCGCCGATCAGCCGGCGCGCGAAACATCGCACGACCCCGATTCGAAATTCTGGCACTGGGCCGAAAAGGTCGAGGTGACCGAAAGCCGCTTTCCCGCAGCCGAACGCTGGGAGGGCGATGCCAGCCATCCGGCGATGCGCGTCAATCTCGACGCCTGCATCCAGTGCGGATTGTGCGTGCGCGCCTGCCGCGAGGTCCAGGTCAACGACGTCATCGGCATGGCCTATCGCAATCACGATTCCAAGATCGTGTTCGATTTCGACGATCCGATGGGAGAATCGACCTGCGTCGCCTGCGGTGAGTGCGTGCAGGCCTGTCCCACTGGCGCGCTGATGCCGGCCGTGATGCTCGACGAGAACCAGACCCGCGTCACCTATGCCGACAGGAAGGTGGACTCCCTCTGCCCGTTCTGCGGCGTCGGCTGTCAGGTGACCTATCAGGTCAAGGACGACAAGGTGATCTATGCCGAGGGCCGCGACGGCCCCGCCAACCACAACCGGCTCTGCGTCAAGGGCCGCTTCGGTTTCGACTACATCCACCATCCGCACCGCCTGACCAGGCCGCTGGTCCGGCTGCCGAATGCCAGGAAGGATGCCAACGACCAGGTCGATCCGGCCAATCCCTTCACGCATTTCCGCGAAGCCTCCTGGGAAGAGGCGCTCGATATCGCGGCAAAAGGCCTTGTCAGGATCCGCGACGAGAAGGGCGTGAAAGCGCTCGCCGGCTTCGGTTCGGCCAAGGGCTCGAACGAGGAAGCCTATCTGTTCCAGAAGCTGGTGCGCACCGGCTTCGGTTCCAACAATGTCGATCACTGCACGCGGCTGTGCCACGCCTCCTCGGTCGCGGCGCTGATGGAAGGCCTCAACTCCGGCGCGGTGTCGGCGCCGTTCGCGGCGGCGATGGACGCCGAAGTCATCATCGTGATTGGCGCCAATCCGACGGTGAATCATCCGGTGGCCGCGACCTACATCAAGAACGCGGCCAAGCGCGGCGCCAGGCTGATCGTGATGGATCCGCGCCGGCAGGCGCTGTCACGCCACGCCTACAAGCATTTGGCGTTCAAGGCCGGCAGCGACGTCGCGATGCTGAACGCGATGATCAACACCATCATCACCGAAGGCCTCACCGACGAGCAATATATCGCCGGCTATACCGAGGGTTTTGAGGATCTGAAGGAGCGCATCAGGGAATTCACGCCGGAGAAGATGGAGCCGATCTGCGGCATTCCGGCAGAGACCCTGCGCGAGGTCGCGCGGATCTATGCGCGCTCACGCGCTTCCATCATCTTCTGGGGGATGGGCATCAGCCAGCATGTGCACGGCACCGACAATGCGCGTTGCCTGATCGCGCTCGCCTTGATCACCGGGCAGGTCGGCCGGCCCGGCACCGGGCTGCATCCGCTGCGCGGCCAGAACAACGTGCAGGGCGCTTCCGACGCGGGGCTGATCCCGATGTTCCTGCCGGATTATCAGCCGGTCGGACGCACCGATCTGCGCGCGCCGTTCGAGCGGCTCTGGCACCAGGACCTCGATCCGGTTCGCGGCCTCACCGTGGTCGAGATCATGAACGCAATACACGCCGGCGAGATCACCGGCATGTATATCGAGGGCGAAAACCCCGCGATGTCGGATCCCGATCTGCAGCACGCGCGCGAGGCGCTCGCAAAACTCGATCATCTGGTGGTGCAGGATCTGTTCGTCACCGAAACCGCGTTTCATGCCGACGTCATCCTGCCGGCCTCGGCATTCGCGGAGAAATCCGGCACCTTCACCAATACCGACCGCCGCGTGCAATTGGCGCGCGAAGTCATAAAGCCGCCCGGCGACGCGCGGCAGGATCTCTGGATCATCCAGGAAATCGCCAGGCGCATGGGCCTGGACTGGCGCTATAACGGGCCGGCCGACGTCTTCACCGAGATGACGGAGGTGATGCCTTCGCTGAAGAACATCACCTGGGAGCGGCTGGTGCGCGAGGGCGCGGTGACCTATCCGGTCGATGATCCCAACATGCCCGGCAACGAGATCATCTTCACCACGGGTTTCCCGACCGAGAGCGGTCGCGGCAAGATCGTGCCGGCGCGCGTATTGCCGCCGGACGAACTGCCCGACAGCGAATATCCGATGGTGCTATCGACCGGCCGCGTACTCGAACACTGGCACACCGGCTCGATGACGCGGCGCTCCCAGGTGCTCGACCAGATCGAGCCGGAGGCGGTCGCGTTCATGTCGCCAAAGGACATGCGGCGCATGAAGGTCTGGCCCGGCGATTTTATCCGGCTCGAGACCCGGCGCGGCGCGGTCGAGGTGAAGGTGCGCTCCGATCGCGACGTTCCCGAAAACATGGTGTTCATGCCGTTCTGCTACGCCGAAGCGGCGGCCAATCTTCTGACCAATCCGGCGCTCGATCCGTTCGGCAAGATTCCCGAATTCAAGTTCTGCGCGGTCAAGGCCGAGCGCGCCGAGGTCAGCAACGCGGCGGAGTGAAAGGGTCGCTGAACCAAATCCTAACCGGGAATTGCGGTGAAATAGATCGAGAGAAACAGAATGGCGAGCAGTATCACCATCAGAGCGATCTTGAGTTCGACCATATTTCCAGGCCTCAGCCCCGGTAGATGACAGCAGAGTGGAGAACCCGGCGACGGGAGCGTTGATTCATGTCAACGATCAGGTCTTTGGTTCGCTCGCGGAAATCGCCATCGAAAGACGATCCTGCACCCGGTGCGTGTCAGTGATGAATAAAGCGCGGAAGATAGATCGCGATCTTTAGCGCCATGATGGCGGCAACGGCGGCCCAAGCCGCCAGGATCGTAACGACGCCCACGCAGAACCGCCTGATCATCGCCAGGTGCGCCGCCGCGCGACCTGCCATGGCGGGGTCTCGACCTCCCGACGCGTAAGGCGTCCGCTCGAACGGGCCGCGTACGTGCGTCAGCATCGTCATGTCAAAACTCCTTCAGTCGCCGTTTGGCCGCTTCCGTCATGCGCCTCATCAAACGCATCCACGACGCAAGCTGCACCTCCAGCGGATTGCCCCTGTTTTCCAGGTCGAGTTCGAATCGCTCGGACAGATATATGGTTGCGCACCCTGCCGCCCCGCTATTCCTTCTCGCGAACGACAGCGCGGAATTCTCAAGCAGGAAAATTCCACCGATCTTCCCGCTCGCGTCGCGGGCGACCCAAAAACCTGCCTTGTTGCGGCCGATGAAAAATGCCGGGATCGTCTCATTGACGATGCCGGGATCGAGCGGCCGAAATGGCGTGGTGGCGGCTGCGGACTCATCGGCCGGCGACATGCCGCCCTCCCGCTCGACCGCGGCGTTCGTATCGCCCGGCGCCTGCCGCGGCGAGAGATCTGGACATGCCAGCTGCGTAGCGGTCATTGCGGGCTTGGCTGCTGCGGCAGGCGGGCAGACCCGGCTTCTGTCGCAGCCCGTCGCATCCGGTTGCTGACAAAAGTGTCGAGCACCTCGTGCAAAGCGGCGAGGATGGCATCGAGCTGCGCCCGGACGTGCCCTCTCTGATGCGCGGTGTTGAAAGTGATCCCGGCCATGGCGGCCTCCTTGCGAATCTAGCGGCCATGATGTGCCGACGAAGCCATAGGAAAGCCAGATGGCCCGGCGTTTCCTTTCATAGGAGAGATATAAATCCTCTCGAGAGATGGCGCGCCGCTGCAATCCGCTCCGGGCACTTATGCCGCGCCTATGAGGGAGAGCCGCACGCCGCCTCGATTTCCTATGCGGCCATCCGCATCTTCTCACCCAATAGCTCGTGATCCGAGCTGACGGTGGAGATCGAACATGTCTCACTATCTTGCCAGCGACGATAAATACCGCGATCTGATCTACAGCGATGATTATCGATCGTATCTCATGGCCCGAAGCAAATCGCCCGATCGCTACAGCTTCGGCAGGGCGCAGGGCAAGCGCTTTGGCGTCCACGCGCGCAGCGCTTTGGGCCGCATCAACGACTACTTGAAGGGCATGATCGAGGCGATCGCCAATTCAAAACTGCGCCGCATGGAGCGCGAACTCGAGCTTCGCGGTATCCGCTTCGACCGGTCCAGCCAAAATTGGTTGGCGCGCAAATCCCGACCGACGGAGCGCTAGCGATCATGAGGCGGGCCATCCCGCCTGTTCGGATTCATCTTTTGTGCGGAGCTTCACGTGCGACAGCTTTCTTCCACCGCATCCGTCCTGGTTTCCCTGCTGCGCAAAGTCGTCAGCTCCGTGCTGACGTTTCTCGGCCCATCCTGGGACGGGCCGCGCAGGAAATACCGGCCACACGATCACTACATGCGCGGTCCCGGACCGAAATGGCACGAAAAGCATTCTCAGAATCGCGCGTCCGCCGGCAGCACCTGAGTCGCGCCGCGATCTCCCGGCGCTCTGCGTGACCCCAGACTGACCTCTACAGTTTAGCGATCAAATCCTTGTAAATGCGCCGACCGTGCCAGCTCTCGATCGGACAGGCAAGATCCTCGTCGCCGATCCCGGCGATCGCGCTCGCGACCTCGGCTTTCGCGGCATCGTCCAATTCGACGATCGGCAAGCGGGTGTTTGGCGACATATAGCCGAGCAGGCACAGCGCATATTTCAGGGCCGCCGGATTTTCTTTGGTGAGCGCAGCCGTCAGCGGCGCCAGCCGGCTCTGCAGATATCGCGCGGATTGCAATCGTGCCTCCCTGCAGCTCGAAAAGATCGCCCGGCACAGGTCCGGCGCGATATTCGATACCAGCGATATGCAGCCGTCCCCGCCATCGGCAATAAAAGCCAGCGCGGTTGCGTCGTCTCCGGACAGCAGCCGAAACCCCGACGACAGCAGCGGCCGCAGGCGCATGAGACGCGTTATATCGCCGGTGCCATCCCTCAATCCGATGAACTGTTCCGATTTTGCCAGCCGCGCCAGCGTGTCGTCGGATAGCTCGCGGATGGTCCGCGAGGGAATGTCGTGCAGGATGATGGGCAGGGAGGTCGAATCCGCGATCGCCCGAAAATGCGCATAGATGCCGGCCTGCATCGGCTTGTTGTAATGGGGCACGACCGAAAGCACCGCATCGGCGCCCGCGGCCTCGGCGCGCCGGGTCAGCTCGATGGCCTGGCTGGTTGAATTCGATCCCGCGCCGGCAATGACGCGCGCGCGGCCCCGCGCGATCTCGACGGCGGCATGCACGATGCTGTCGTGCTCGACCGGCGTCAGCGTGGAGGCTTCGCCGGCGGTTTCGCCGACGACGATCGCCGAAACACCAGCCTCGATCTGGCGTTCGCAGAGTTTTGCGAATGCCGCCAGATCGATTTTGCCCTCTTCATCGAACGGCGTAGGAAGGTCGGCTATGTAGCCGGACAGCCAGGTGGCGGGATACGCAAGGGGTGTCATTGGATTTCACGCTGCGTTTTCCATCTGGCCGAAGTTTTGGCGATAGGCGGACAGCACGCCGAATGCGGCTGACCCGTCTGGCCCTCCTGAATGGCGTGCGTTTGGTTTGTCATGCGACGCGCCGTGTGCCGGCGGCGGGGAAGGGAAGCTTGCCGCCCATGTCGAGTTCGATTTCGCGCGACAGCTCGACGATGGTTTCGGGGCGATGGCCGTTCTCGAACAGCGCATATTTGACGGCCTGGGCGCGGTTGACGAACAGGCCGCCATAGAGACCGTTCTGTTCCTGGGCGACCCATTGGCCGCGGCCGTTCTTGCCAATGAAGACGATTGCAGATGGCGAGCTGCACGATGGAGGTTCGACGAGCTTCACGTTAGTAGTCCTTCTGGTAGTGAGTGGCGCGTGCTTCCGACGCCGCGGACTCATCCATCGCTGCCTGTTTTTGTGCGAATGTCCGGATGGCTTTGGGTGTCGGGAGATGGCCTGACTCATGCGCCCAATATCTTCAGGTGCGGATATGAATTCGAGGGCGGCAAGGCGGCGATCTCATAAGAGCCGTATAGGATCGCAGCTCGGCTGTTTCAGGCCGGGACGGCGTGATTGAAGACACTGACCAGGGCAAACATGGCCGCGTAGGCCACCGTTTCATCCCAGTGATTGAGAACGATGCCGAATGGAGGTTCGCGCTTCATGATGCCGACGACGGCGCAGAGCATGATGGCCATCCACAGCAGCGCGGCAAGACTTCGGCCGAAGCCGATGCTGCTGAACGCAGCAAAAACGACCAGAATGCTCATTCGCAGGCAAAAGCGAATGAGCACCTGGGTTGATCTCAACTCTTGTGGCAGATTCGGGAGCTGCGCCAAGACACGATACTCCGACTTGGGTTCGTTCGCGGCCTTACGCGAAATTATCGCAGCAGAGCGGAATGCAAAGCGGGTCCGCGCCGCGCGGCACGGCGGGCACGCTCGTCCTGCCTGGCGTCACACCGATGCGCTGGGCATCGACGAACGCGCTCAGGATCGCCAGCGCCAAATCCTCGTGATGGGCTTCGATCGATTGATCGAGCCAGTCGGGAAGTTCGCGCGCGCGCGACAGCGCGCAGTGCCATTCGCCCTCGTCATAGGCGATACGGCGAACCTGCCATTGCGGCAGCTCCAGATCGATCAGCGCCAGCGCTGTATCCATCCAGGCTCCCGACCCGATCAATCGTTCGATCCGCGCGGTCTTCTCGGTTCGCCGAACGGGCGCAAAGCGCCGGCAGGTCTCGCCGATGATCTCCGCCATGAGATCCGCCGTCACGGTATGCGCGCCGCGCAGCCGATCGTTGAGCTCGCCGGGATCGCGATGTTCTGAAAGCAGTGTCATGGTTTTGTCTCACAAAGGGTGCGGCCGCGATCAGCAGCCGCACTCGCAAGATGGCCAAAACGCCATTTGAAAACGAGGTGGGACGGGGGTGCCAGAAATAAGGATGTCATAAATGCAGGCGGGAAGGGGGCTATCTGCCTACTGCCGGCGATTGGTTCCGCCCACCGGGCCCTGCGCCGTCTATGCTCGGTGGGGCAGCAGCAGCCGCCATCCACTATCAACGAGATCAGAGGGTTATGGGTCCGGCTCGTGCTTCGCCTGGTCGGGACGACGCAGGACTTCTTATGAGATTCCTATAACGTTGCCATTGCTCCCGCCTCGAAAACCTATGCGGCGAGTGGCACTTCACGGCCACTGACGGGTAAGGCCAGAGTTGCAATCCGATCCGCGGCTTGATCCATCGCAATACGCCTTCCCGCGAACGCGCAGAAGTTGCGCACGGCAACACGCGCGACAAGGAGCATTTTCATGTGGGATGTCGTCATGCTGGCCCTCGGTCTCGGCTTCTTTGTGGCAGGCATAGGCTACGCCTATGCCTGCGAACGGCTTTGAGGGGAGAGCGGCCATGATCTTCGATTATTCGCTCGCCGCCATCGTCTCCGCAGGCCTGCTGTTCTACCTGACCTACGCCCTGTTGCGGCCCGAGCGGTTCTGACCGCCCAAAAAATCCGCCCGGATTTGCTCCGGGGCGGCAACCCATTCTCGATCAAAAATCACGTCCAAACCCCAGGGCATACGACCATGACCGCCATTGGCTGGATTCAAATTCTCCTGTACTGCGCCATCATTGTCGCGCTGGTCAAACCGCTCGGCTGGTACATGACGCGCGTCTTCAACGGCGAGCGCACATTCATGTCTCCGATCCTGCGGCCGGTCGAGGCCGGGATCTACTGGGTCGGCGGCGTCGACGAGAAGCGCGAGCAGCACTGGCTGACCTATACGGTCGCGATGCTGCTGTTTCACGTCGGCGGCGTCCTCATTATCTACGGGTTGATGCGTCTGCAGGCCTTCCTGCCGTTCAACCCGGCCGGGCAATCCGCCGTGGCCGAGGACCTTTCCTTCAACACCGCGATCAGCTTCATCACCAACACCAACTGGCAGAACTACGGCGGCGAAAGCACGCTCTCCTACCTCGTGCAGATGCTCGGGCTGACCCACCAGAATTTCCTGTCGGCGGCGACCGGCATCGCGCTCGCGGTGGCCCTGATCCGCGGCTTCTCCCGTTCCTCGATTCGCACCATCGGCAATTTCTGGGTCGATGTCACCCGCTGCACGCTCTATGTCCTGATGCCGATCTGCGTCGTCTACACGCTGTTCCTGGTTTGGCAAGGCATGCCGCAGACGCTCGGCCCATACGTCGATGCGACCACCCTGGAAGGCGCCAAGCAGACCATCGCGGTCGGTCCCGTGGCCTCGCAGGTCGCCATAAAAATGCTCGGCACCAATGGCGGCGGCTTCTTCAATGCCAACGCCTCGCATCCCTTCGAAAACCCGACCGCCTTGTCGAACTTCGTGCAGATCATCTCGATCTTCTCGCTCGGCGCCGCGCTGACCAACGTGTTCGGCCGCATGGTCGGTAACCAGCGTCAGGGCTGGGCGGTGCTGGCGGTGATGGGCGTGCTGTTCCTTGCCGGCGTCACCGTCACCTATTGGGCGGAAGCGGGTGGCACCACCGCGATGCATGCGCTCGGGCTGACCGGCGGCAACATGGAAGGCAAGGAAGTCCGCTTCGGCATCGTCGCCTCCTCGCTGTTCGCGGTCATCACGACCGCGGCGTCGTGCGGCGCGGTCAACGCCATGCATGACAGCTTCACCGCGCTCGGCGGCATGATTCCGCTGATCAACATCCAGCTCGGCGAAATCATCGTCGGCGGCGTCGGCGCCGGGCTCTACGGCATGCTCATCTTCGTCGTCATCTCGATCTTTGTCGCCGGCCTGATGGTCGGCCGCACCCCGGAATATGTCGGCAAGAAGATCGAGGCGCGCGAGGTCAAGATGGCGATGCTCGCCATTCTGGTGCTGCCGCTGATGTATCTCGGCTGGACCGCTGTCGCCGTGGTCTATCCGACGGCGGCTGCCTCGATGGCCAATGCCGGCCCGCACGGCTTCACCGAGGTGCTCTATGCCTATACCTCGCAAACCGGCAATAACGGCTCGGCTTTCGCGGGCCTCACCGGCAACATCTTTTTCTACAACGTCACCGGCGCGGTAGCGATGTTCGTCGGCCGCTTCTTCATGATCGTGCCGGCGATGGCGATGGCGGGCTCGCTGGCGGGCAAGAAGTCGATCCCGCCGTCGGCCGGCACCCTGCCGACGACGGGTGGCCTGTTCGTCGGCCTGGTGGTCGGCGTGATCCTGATCATCGGCGGCCTGACTTTCTTCCCGGCGCTGGCGCTCGGACCGATTGTCGAGCATCTCGCTGGCAACGCCAACACCCTGTTCTGATCGAACCCATTTCGGAGTTACGTCCATGGAAGTCGTCCAAAAGTTGAACAAGCGGATGCCGGTTTCGGCGATGCTGGACCCCAAGATCGTGATGCCCGCCATCGGTTCGGCCGTCGCCAAGCTCGATCCCCGGGTGATGATCAAGAGCCCGGTAATGTTCGTGGTCGAGGTCGTGGCCGCGCTGACCACGGTGATTTTCCTGCGCGATCTCGTGACCGGCGGCGCAAATCTCGGCTTCACCTTCCAGATCATCCTGTGGCTGTGGTTCACCGTGCTGTTCGCCAACTTCGCGGAAGCCGTCGCCGAAGGCCGCGGCAAGGCGCAGGCCGAATCGCTGCGCAAGACCCGCACCGAGAGCCAGGCCAAGCTGGTGACGGGCTCCGACCGGAATTATCGTCTCGTTTCCGGCACCAGCCTCAAGGTCGGCGATATCGTGCTGGTCGAGGCCGGCGACAACATTCCGTCCGATGGCGAAGTGATCGAGGGCGTCGCCTCCGTCAACGAGGCCGCGATAACCGGCGAGTCCGCGCCTGTGATCCGCGAATCCGGCGGCGACCGCTCGGCGGTCACCGGCGGCACCCAGGTGCTGTCGGACTGGATCCGCGTCCGCATTACCGCGGCGCAGGGGTCGACCTTCATCGACCGCATGATCAAGCTGGTCGAGGGCGCCGAGCGGCAGAAGACGCCGAACGAGATCGCGCTCAATATCCTGCTCGCGGGCCTGACCATCATCTTCGTGTTCGCGACCGTGACCATCCCGAGCTACGCGGCTTATGCCGGCGGTTCGATTTCGGTGGTGATCCTGGTGGCGCTGTTCGTGACGCTGATCCCGACCACCATCGGCGCGCTGTTGTCGGCGATCGGCATCGCCGGCATGGACCGGCTGGTGCGCTTCAACGTGCTGGCGATGTCCGGCCGCGCGGTCGAAGCCGCCGGCGACGTCGATACCCTGCTGCTCGACAAGACCGGCACCATCACGCTCGGCAACCGGCAGGCCACCGCGTTTCGCCCGGTCCGCGGCGTGACCGAGCAGGAACTGGCGGACGCGGCGCAGCTCGCCTCGCTCGCCGACGAGACCCCCGAGGGGCGCTCGATCGTCGTGCTGGCGAAGGAAAAATACGGCATCCGCAGCCGCGACATGGCGGAACTGGCCGCCACTTTCATTCCCTTTACCGCGCAAACCCGCATGAGCGGCGTCGACGCCGGGGCGTCATCGGTTCGCAAGGGCGCGGTCGATGCGATCCTGAATTACGTCACCGATGGCGGCGGAACCCGCACGGTGGCGTCGGGAAACACGGTTCGTGCGATCCAGTCCACGGGAGTTTCCGATATTGCGCGCGAGATCCAGGCGATCTCCGACGAGATCGCCAAGGCAGGCGGCACCCCGCTCGCGGTCGCCAAGGACGGCCGTCTGCTCGGCGTCGTGCAGCTCAAGGACATCGTCAAGGGCGGCATCCGCGAGCGTTTTGCGGAGTTGCGCCGCATGGGGATTCGTACGGTAATGATCACCGGCGATAACCCAATGACGGCAGCCGCGATCGCCGCGGAGGCAGGCGTCGATGATTTTCTCGCCCAGGCGACGCCCGAAGACAAGTTGAAGCTGATCCGCGACGAGCAGGCCAAGGGCAAGCTGGTGGCAATGTGCGGCGACGGCACCAACGATGCCCCGGCGCTCGCCCAGGCCGACGTCGGCGTCGCCATGAACACCGGCACGCAGGCGGCGCGCGAGGCCGGCAACATGGTCGATCTCGACTTCAATCCGACCAAACTGATCGAGGTGGTCGAGATCGGCAAGCAGCTTCTGATGACCCGTGGCGCGCTGACCACGTTCTCGATCGCCAACGACGTCGCGAAGTATTTCGCCATCATCCCGGCGATGTTCCTGGCGTTCTACCCGCAGCTCGCGGTGCTCAACGTGATGCATCTGGCGAGCCCGCAGAGCGCGATCCTGTCGGCGATCATCTTCAACGCCTTGATCATCATCGCGCTGATCCCGCTGGCCCTGAAGGGCGTCGCCTATCGCGCCATCGGCGCCGGAGCGCTGCTGCGCCGTAACCTGATGATCTACGGCCTCGGCGGCATCATCATTCCCTTTATCGGCATCAAGGCGATCGACCTCGTCGTCGCCGCCTTGCACCTGGTCTGAGGAGAAGTGTCATGTTGAAAGAGATTCGCCCCGCGATCCTTGTCCTTGTTCTGCTGACGCTGATCACGGGGCTTGCCTATCCGCTGGTCATGACCGCGATTGCGGGTGTGATCTTTCCGAAGCAGGCGCAGGGCAGCCTGATCGAGCGGGGCGGCAAGGTGGTCGGATCCGCGCTGATCGGGCAGGAATTCAAGGACGAAAAATACTTCCATGGCCGGCCCTCGGCGACGACGGCGCCGGACCCGGCCGACGCCACCAAGACCGTCTCGGCGCCGTACAACGCGGCCAATTCCGGCGGCTCCAACCTCGGCCCGACCAGCAAGGCCTTGAACGATCGGGTCAAGGAGGATGTCGACAAGCTGAAAGCCGAGAATCCGTCCATGCCCGTCCCGATGGATCTCGTCACCAGCTCCGCCAGCGGCCTCGATCCCGATATCTCGCCGGAAGCCGCGCTATTCCAGGTGCCGCGGGTTGCGAAAGCGCGCAATATGCCGGAGGATCGCGTCCGCCAGCTGGTCACGGAGAACACGAAAGGCCGCCTTGCCGGATTGCTGGGTGAGCCCCGGGTCAACGTGCTGGCGCTGAATTTGGCTTTGGATGGTGCCGCTTCGAAATAGCATGCGCCTAGGCTGGACCTAGGCCGAGGACTATATTGTCACAATGGTCCAGCAGCGCCGCGATCCCGAACAACGCCCCTCGCCGGAAGCCCTGCTGGAAGCAGCCCGGCGCGAGGACAGCCGCGTCGGCCGGCTCAAGATCTTCGTCGGCGCCGCTCCCGGCGTCGGCAAGACCTACGAGATGTTGCAAAGCGCCCGTGCCAAACTGAAGGCCGGCGCCGATGTCGTCGTCGGCGTGGTCGAGACCCACGGGCGGGCAGAGACGCAGGCGCTGCTGGAGGGCCTTGAAGTTCTGCCGCGCAAGCGGATCGACTACAAGGATCAGGTCATCGAGGAGATGGACCTCGACGCGCTGATCGCGCGTCATCCGCAGATCGCGCTGGTCGACGAACTCGCCCACACCAACGCGCCCGGCAGCCGCCATCCCAAGCGCTATCTCGACGTCGAGGAACTGCTCTCCCGCGGCATCGACGTCTACACCGCGGTCAATATCCAGCATATCGAGAGCCTCAACGACGTGGTCGCGCAGATCACCCATGTGCGGGTGCGCGAGACTGTGCCGGATTTGGTGTTCGACCGTGCCGATGCCATCGAGCTGATCGATCTCACGCCGGATGATCTGATCCAGCGGCTGAAAGAGGGCAAGGTCTATGTCCCCAGACAGGCCGAGCGCGCGCTCGAGCATTATTTCTCACCGGGCAATCTGACCGCGCTGCGCGAGCTGGCGCTGCGGCGGACCGCCGAGCGCGTCGACGAGCAATTGCTCACCCACATGCAGGCCAACGCCATCGCCGGCCCCTGGGCCGCGGGCGAGCGCGTTCTGGTCTGCATCAGCGAGGACCCGCGGGCGGCGGGCCTCGTGCGCTACGCCAAGCGGCTGGCGGACCGGCTGCATGCGCCGTGGACCGCCATCAGCATCGAGACGCGGCGCAGTCTGCAATTGACCGACGAGCAGCGCGACCGGCTTGCCGATACATCGCGGCTGGCCGAGGCGCTGGGAGGCGAGGCGCTCACCATTCCCGGCGTCGGACGCCGCATCGCCGACGATGTCATCAACTTCGCGCACGCCAACAACGTCACCCAGATCATCATCGGCAAGTCGAGCCGCTCGCGCTGGTTCGAAATCATGCGCGGCTCGGTGGTGCACGATCTGGTGCGGCGCGCCGGCAATATCAGCGTACATGTGATCCCCGGTGACGAGCTGCCGGCCGCGCCGACAGCCAAGACCGCGGTGCAGACGGCCGCGCACCCCGAGCCATTCGATCCCAAGCCATATCTGATGGCGCTGGTTATCGTGGCCGTCGGCCTCGGCGCCGCCGAACTGATCCAGCCATGGTTCGGCATCGAAAACGTCGACCTCGTGTTCCTTACGGCCGTGGTGGTCGTGGCGGTCCGCTACGGGCTGTGGCCGTCGCTGTTCGCCAGCGTCGCGGCGTCGCTGTGCTACAACTTCTTCTTTTTGCCGCCGGTCTACACCTTCACCATCACCGACCCGACCAACGTCGCGGCGTTCTTCTTCTTCATGCTGATCGCGCTTCTGGTTTCCAATGTCGCCGCCCGGGTGCGCACCCAGGCCGACTCCGCGATCGGCAGGGTGCGGACCACGGAATCGCTTTACGCCTTCAGCCGCAAGCTCGCGGGCACCGCGACGCTCGACGATGTGTTGTGGGCGACCGCCTACCAGACCGCGCTGATGCTCAGGGTGCGCGTGGTGTTGCTGTTGCCCGAAGACGGCATCCTGACCGTGAAGGCGGGCTATCCACCGGAGGACCAGCTCGACAAGGCCGATCTGGCCGCTGCGAACTGGGCGTGGAACAATGATCGCCCGGCCGGGCGCGGCTCCGATACGTTGCCGGGCGCCAAGCGCCTGTTCCTGCCGATGCGAACCGGACGCGGACCGATCGGCGTCATCGGCATCGACAACGACAAGACAGGTCCGCTGCTGACGCCGGACCAGCGCCGTCTCCTCGACGCGCTGGTGGATCAGGGCGCGCTGGCGATCGAACGGGTGCTGCTGGTCGAGGATATGGACCGCGTCAAGCGCACCGTGGAATCCGAGCGGTTGCGCTCGGCGCTGCTGACCTCGATCTCGCACGATCTCAAGACGCCGCTGGCCTCGGTGCTCGGCGCCGCCTCGACGATGCGGGATCTCGACAGCAATCTCAGCGATGCGCAAAAGCGCGATCTGCTCGCAACCGTGATCGACGAGTCGGAACGGCTGAACCGCTTCATTGCCAACCTGCTCGACATGACCAAGCTGGAATCCGGCGCCATCGTGCCGAATACGGCGCTCCACGACGTCGGCGAGATCGTCGGCAGCGCGCTGCGCCGCGCCGGCAAGATTCTCGCGCATCACAAGGTCTCGCTCGAGTTCGCCGGCGATCTGCCGATGCTGGAGCTCGACGCGGTGCTGTTCGAGCAGGTGCTGTTCAACCTTTTGGACAACGCGGCGAAATATTCACCCGCCGAAACCACGATATCGATCAGGAGCGAGCGGGACAAGAACCAGGTGACCCTGCAAGTCCTCGACGAAGGCGAAGGCATTCCGCCGGCGGAGCTGGACAGCATATTCGACAAATTCTATCGCGCGCAAAAGGGCGACCATGTCCGTCCCGGCACCGGCCTCGGGCTGGCGATTTCCCGCGGCTTTGTCGAGGCAATGCACGGCACGATCTTTGCGGCGAACCGCACCGATCGGAACGGCACCATGCTGACCATCCGGCTGCCGATCCCGCTGGCATCCAGCGCGCTGGACACCGCCGCATGAACCCCGTGCCGGTCAAGGTTCTGGTCATCGACGACGAGCCGCCGATCCGCAAGCTGTTGCGGATGGGGTTGAGCACGCAGGGCTACGAGATCCTCGAAGCCTCCAATGGCAAAACGGCGCTCGAAGTGCTGGAGCAGAATCCGGCACTCATCATTCTCGATCTCGGCCTGCCGGACATCCAGGGCCATGAATTGCTGCGCATGATCCGCGGCCGCAACGACAGCGTACCGATCGTGGTGCTGTCGAGCCGCGGCGACGAAGCGGGAAAAGTCCAGGCGCTCGATCTGGGCGCCGACGATTATCTGACAAAGCCGTTCGGGATGGATGAGCTGCTCGCCCGCATGCGCGCGGCGCTGCGGCATCAGTTGCAGGTTCATGGCGAGCGCCCGGTGTTTCGGACCGGCGATCTCACCGTCGATCTGGTGCGCCGCATCGTCAAGGTCGGCGACCGCGAGGTGAAGCTGTCGCCCAAGGAGTACGAGCTGTTGCGCGTGCTGGTGCAGCACGCCGGCAAGGTCTTGACCCACCGGTTTCTCCTGAAGGAGCTGTGGGACGAACTGACGGACGCGCAATACTTGCGGGTCTATGTGCGCCAGCTGCGGCAGAAGATCGAAGCCGATCCGGAGCGTCCGCAATTCGTCCTGACGGAGACCGGGATCGGCTACCGGCTGCGCGCGCCGGATTGATGCGCGCCGGCTGGCTTGGAGCGACCATGAATATCTCCGATCTGTTATCGCCATCGGACGTCATGATCGACGCGCGGGCCTCGAACAAGCGGCTGCTATTGCAGGAGCTCGCGGCCAAAGCCGCGGCAAGTCTCGGCCTCGGTGTCGATCAGGTCGCGTCCTGCCTGCTCAAGCGCGAAGAACTGGGATCGACCGGGATAGGCAAGGGCGTCGCCATGCCTCATGCCCGGCTGCCGGAGCTGCAGAGGCCCTACGGACTATTGGCAAGACTGAAGCAGGGAATCGAATTCGACGCCATCGACGGGCAGGCGGTGGACCTCGTATTTGTTCTCCTGCTGCCCGCGGCTGCGGAGAGCGAAGCGCTCGCGGCGCTTGCCCAAGTGGCCCGGACGTTAAGATCGGCGGAAAATCTCGCGCGGTTGCGGGCTGCGAAAACCGCATCCGAGCTCTATTCGGCGATCGGCTGACCGCCGGCAGATCCAGGGTGGGGAACCATCTTGCCTCGCCAGGCTTGATTTCCCGCAACGGGGAGAAGTGTCATGGCACGGAAGTATTCGAAAAAAGCATCCGCCGGGGTCGAGCGTGCGATGAAGAAGCGCAAGGCCGGGACGCTGAAGAGCGGGCGCTCCGGCCGCAAGGTCAAGAGCCGCAAGCAGGCGATCGCGATCGGCCTGTCGGAAGCGAGGGCCAAGGGAGCGAAGGTGCCGAAAAAGGCTGCCAAGAAGCGGAAGGCCGCCAAGAAGCGCGGACGCAAATCGAAGACCTGATGCGTCATCATTGTTATTCGTCAAGCCCGGGCATGACGAGCTATCGGCTCGCAACCTTGCGCGCGCTGCCGAATTTATTGAGGCGGATCAGGCTGATTTGGGCCGTCCAGCCCTGTTTGCAAAAATGTTTCCCTTCGCTGCTGACCCAAATCACCTCCATATCCACAGCCGTGCGAAAAGAAATCGCGGATATCGGGCGGGGCGACGCTAACGCCTTTTCCCGTAGTTCATCCAACAATTTTTGAGTGGTTCTTTGCTGGAATGAACGCTTGCGCGTCCGACTGGCTCCGTTACGATTGCCAGTGGGGAGCATCACAACCATGAAGCATCTTTTGCTCGCGACTGTCGCCGTGATCGCGTTCACGGTTGGCCCTGCTGACGCTGGAGGCATGGGCCGGTTTCTGGGATCATTGATGGCACGCGGGGCAGTACGTGAAGCGATCATCGCCGGGCGTTCACAGTCGCAGTCCTATGCACCGAAAAATTACAGCATCGACGTTTTGACCGTTGAGCAACTTGCGAACTGCATAAGGACGGCGGGCAAGCTCGATGGAGATGACAAAATATTGGAAGCCACTCGGAGCGAGCTTCTTGCCTCAAAGTCATTCATCGACAAGGCTAGTATCGATGTAGAGTTTGAACGGCTTAAGATTGATCGCTACAGCCATAAATCGGTGGATGTCTTTAACGCGCTGGTCAACCGCTATAACGCTCTAGTGATCGACGGAAAGGCCAAACAGACCAACCTGAACGCGCTCGTTGACGCATTCAATATCCAAGTAGATGCTTACAACGCGGCCTGCGTTAAAAAATACTATGCAGATGATCTCTCTGATGCCGAAAAGCTCGCGGCACAGCCTTAAGGGATTTGCCAATGACTACGTATCAGCACACCCTAACCATCGGCGACGGCGAGTATCTCGCACTCTCAGACGCGCTCAAGCTGATGATTGAGCATTGCGAAGCGCAAATGAAAGCCGGTGAAGGCGCTCCATATTATGCATATAGACAGTACTGCAACGCGATGCTCGACAGGCTACGGGCAGCGCCCGCGCAAATGACCAGCACAAACAACTTATTCGACAATCGATAGGGGATTTCCATTGCGTGCGGGGCAACATGATTTTTAATTTGCGAGTTCTCGCGGTATTCGCGCTTCTATCTGTGCTTTGCATTAAACCGACGGTCGTCTGTGCTGCTGCTGACGACAAGGTGCAGAAGGCGCGCGTCGCGCTGTCCTACATCGATTGCGATGGCGATTTTACCATACGGAATGGTCGTATAGGTCTCAATCTCGGCGGACGCTTCGTCGCTGACACGATCTTGGGGGCCACGTATGTGGGGGCTGTTTACGTTTGGGGTGGAGAGGACAAGCGTTACACGCTGCTGTTTAGCGACGACCTCTCGACCGCGACACTTGCGGCTACAAGCGGCGGCTCGACGCAGGCCAAGTGCCACCCCGCGCCATGACCACGCAGTCATTCAAGATCGGCGATATCGTGACGCTTACAAGCGGCGGCCATTTAATGACCGTCATTTCTATCGACCCCGAAGACATGATCACTTGTGCATGGTCTGCGAAAGAACGCCGCCGGTCTGGATCATCGACATTGACGCGGCGTTGAACGCGCCCGACGACGCCCGGAATATCCCCGGCTCCGCGCGGCCGCTCAAGCGTTTACTCGATGCCGGTCTGTCGCGGTACGAACCCGATCCGATTGCCGCGCTGGAGCGAGCCGAGAGAAAGCGCGCTGTGTAGAAGTCACAATGTAGCGCAATACAGCATAAGCTCTTCGGTGAATTTCGCTTCGTGAAGCTTGTCGCGATCCAGACTCGCTCCAGCTACCGCATCGATTGCTTTAAGGGCCTTGTCGAACAGCGCGTCGGCTTTTGAGGAGTCCCAGAGGCTGTCGCAGATAGCTTCGCAGTACTTATCCATTGCATTCGCGTTCCATTTCGGAATTGGGCTTTTGTTGCCCAGCAGTCGAACCGCCAACAGAATTTGGAATCTTGCAACCTTGTATTTGCTGTCAACCTTCTGATTGCGGAAAAGAAACTCCAGCAAGTACAGCGCGTAAGCTGAGGTGTAATAGGGATAGAGCTTGTGCTCATGAATGAAGATATCCTTGCCGACACGCTCTGAAAGACTCCTGTAGCGGCGAACCGTGCTGTGAGGTTCAGCAAGAAACATCGCCGAAAAAGCTCGAACAGCATTTGTTTGAAGCACCACACGGGTTTTCTCTATCGGCAGACCATCGTATTGGCGAGAGCGTCGCTCATAGTATAGTCTCTTTCCTTCCGGAAAATTCTTGAAGAATGCTTCAAGGTGTCGGGCGAATGTGGTGATAGCAAAGAACTGCTCGCTGGTGACTTCAGTCTGCTTGTTCGTTGCGTGGATAATGTCTTCGATCACTTCTTCATCCTGCGTCCAGATGAGACGCAGTGGCACGAGGACGGATGCATCGAGATTCTCCTTGTTTTCGAACAGTACGTGGCTCGTCTGACAGCCGTTCACGATCTGAAAATCTTCAATGACGAACTTGCTGCCGGTGTGCGTCATATTTCTAGCAATGATCGTGATGCCGTTGTTCATCAGCACGAACCGTTTTCGGCGATCCGAGTTCAGGGTCGAACGAATTTCATCATTTACGTCGTTATATCCCTGCCAGTCCCGGACGTTGTCATAGAACACGCTTCGCACAATTTCGTCATTGTCGCAGACAATCGGAAGATAATGCTGCGCGGGTATGAAGCCGACAAACGCCTCCCTCACTCCCGGGATCTCGGGGATGTCCTGTCGGCTGGAGAATACAAACTCTCGCGAGATGGAATTCTTAGAGAATGTGTATAGCTTTAGGATGTCCGCAGCTCCGATGAGGTTCACCGCCACCTCACTAAAGTACTCTAAAGATGTAAGCTCCTCCGTCACCTTCGTGGACCGAGCTGTGAGAGACGCATCCCCAATCACCTTTCCGGTAGTCACGTAGTAAAGTAGGCAAGCGGGATTGCCCCGCTTGAACTTGCTGCTCCTCGCGTAAATTGCGCGCATGATCTCAACAAAATCCATGATGCGTGCATTACGTGGTTCTTTGGTGCTGGGATCAAAAAACTCGCCGACCCCGTAACCAAAGCTTCCCAGCTTGGCGGCCTCGAAGTTGGACCCTCGGTCGGCTTGAACGAAGATGAACACGACGTCCAAGTAGTCAGGATTGTCGCCGAGCATATCCTCAAGCTGATCTTTGTCTGTAACGAGAATGCCATTCACGACAATTCCGATAGCGTCGATGCCGAGGTCCCCACCTGCGCCTACGACAATTTCTTTCGGGTCGAAGGTCTCCGAGTAATGTCGCTTTACAACGATGAACCCGCAGAGGTGCTCAAATCGCTTATCCTCCTGCAATGCTTCGACCTGGAATTCCTTGGAAAACTCGGCCAATAGACCTTCAGTGATCATATCCATGATGCGCCCCTCCGAATGGCTAGCTGAAGCCGATTCGCGAGCCGTCACGATGGCACAATGCAGGGTAGAGATACGAGGATTGGGACCATTGTCCCGGTTATTCACAAGGGTTGCTTGATCACCGGGCGACCGCCCCATCCGTGATTGCCGAAAACAGCTAGAGTGCCGACGGCGACGCGGCCCCAGGAGCTCGCAGCCAAAGCCGCGGCCGGTCTTGGCCTCGGTGTCGATCTTGTCGCGTCCTGCCTGCTCAAGCGCGAAGAGCTGGGGTCGACGGGGATAGGCAAGGGCGTCGCCATTCCGCATGCCCGGCTGCCGGAGCTGCAGAGGCCCTACGGACTATTGGCAAGACTGAAACAGGGAATTGAATTCGACGCCATCGACGGGCAGGCGGTGGACCTCGTATTTGTTCTCCTGCTGCCCGCGGCTGCGGAGAGCGAAGCGCTCGCGGCGCTTGCCCAGGTGGCCCGGGCGCTGAGATCGGCGGAAACGCTTGCTCGATTGCGTGCCGCAAAAACCGCCGCCGAGCTTTATTCGGCGATCGGCTGACCGCCGGGATGGCGTCAGTCATCCGGGCAGCGGATCCCCAGGCGGAACCATCCGGCGTCGTCAAGATTATTTTCCCGCAACCGGGAGAAGTGTCATGGCACAGAAGTATTCGAAAAAGGCATCCGCCAATGTCGAGCGCGCGATGAAGAAGCGCAAGGCCGGGACGCTGAAGAGTGGCCGCTCCGGCCGCAAGGTCAGGAGCCGCAAGCAGGCGATCGCGATCGGCCTGTCCGAAGCGAGGGCCAAGGGAGCGAAGGTACCGAAGAAGGTGTCCAGGAAGAAGACCGCCAAGAAGCGTGGGCGTAAGGCGAAGAGGTAGCGAGTCATCGTTGTTATTCGTCAAGCCCGGGGATGACGAGCTTGCCGCTCTCAGCCTTGCGCGCACAGCTGAATTTAGTGAGGTGGATCAAGCTGATTTGGGCCGTCCAGCCCCGTTTGCAAAAATATTTCCCTTCGCCGCAGACCCAAATCACCTCCATATCTGCGGCCGTCTCGTCCCACAGAGGGGCGGCTCGCGATCGTCACGGACGCGGGGCGGGATGCGGTGGACGCCGATGGCGCTGTCAGACGAACGGCGCTTGAGGCGGACGGCGAAGTCGTGTGGTCCTGACGCCCCGACGCTGGCGTCAAGCTCTTGAGAAGCAGGCTTCTCAGGGGTGACAGTGGCAAACAAGCCCGGTCGCTGGGGAGAGCACGAAGGAAACCGTTAAAACCATTGCGCGGGGAATGCCGGGCGTTTTCCGGCGTGACCGTGGTGACTAACGCGCGTGCTTACTACCACTACACGCGCGGCTGCGGGCGCTCCGGGCGCCCGGCATTCCCTGCGCCCTCTGATTGGAGAGGGCGGGACGTTGCCAGCAAAACTCGCGCGAAATGCGCGGCGAGATTGCGAAACCGTGTTTTAAAACCGTGGCTGTCGTCACCCGCGAAAGCGCGCTCGCACCAGCGTTAAGGCACCCCTTTTCCGGGAACGATCTTCGGCTGTGCAGATTATTTTCTCTCAATAGGCGCGGGAGGGAACTACAATCTCCAGCATGTCCCGGCGCATAACGGATCGATCCGTGACCCTCAAGAGCCTCTCCACCTATCGAAAGAAGCGCGACTTCGAGAAGACCGCCGAGCCCTCGGGTGAAGGCAAGGTCGCGCCGTCGGCGCGCCGGCGGTTCGTGATCCAGAAGCACGCGGCGACCCGGCTGCACTACGATCTCAGGCTCGAGTTCGACGGCGTCTTCAAATCCTGGGCGGTGACGCGCGGCCCCTCGCTCGATCCCCACGACAAGCGGCTCGCGGTCGAGGTCGAGGATCATCCGCTCGATTACGGCGATTTCGAAGGCACCATTCCGAAGGACCAGTATGGCGGCGGCACCGTGCAGCTGTGGGACCGCGGCTATTGGGAATCCGAAGATCCCGGGAAGGGATTCAAGAAGGGCGACCTGAAATTCACCCTGCATGGCGACAAGCTGCAAGGCAGCTGGGTGCTGGTGCGCATGCGCCACGACCGCGACGGCGGAAAGCGGACCAACTGGCTCCTGATCAAGCATCGCGACGAGTACGCCAGAGAGGGCAAGGCCAACAAGATCCTGGAAGCGGACAAATCCGTCGCCTCGGGGCGGACCATGGATGAGATCGCCGCAGGCAAGGGCAGGGCACCAAAACCGTTCATGACGGCGAAGTCCAGACGCGCAAGCGCGGATGCGGTCTGGCATTCGAACCGCGGCGATGACGTCATCTCGTCTGCCGCGCCGGCGAAGCGAACTGAAGGGCAGGAAAGTCGATGCGATGCCGGACTTCGTCGCGCCTGAGCTCTGCACGCCGGTCGATCGGCCGCCGGATGGGGAAGGCTGGTGCCATGAGATCAAATTCGACGGCTACCGCGTGCAATTGCGGGTCGAGGGCGGCGAGGCCCGGCTTAAAACCCGCAAGGGTCTGGACTGGACCGACAAGTTTCACGCGATCGCCAAGGAGGGCAGCGCGCTGCCCGATGTGCTGATTGACGGCGAGATCGTCGCGCTCGACCATGACGGCGCGCCGGACTTTTCCACGCTGCAGGCCGCGATTTCCGATGGCAAGACCGACGATCTGATCTTCTACGCGTTCGACCTGCTGTTTGCCGATAAAGAAGACGTTCGCCGTCTGCCGCTCGGCGAACGAAAAGCGCGGTTGAAGCAGTTGCTGGAAGCGCGGAAGGGCAAGGCGAGATCGATCCGCTATGTCGAGCATTTCGAAAGCGGCGGCGATGCCGTCATGCAAGCGGCGCGCAAGCTGTCGCTGGAAGGCATCGTCTCCAAGAAGCTCGGTGCGCCCTATCGTTCCGGCCGCTCCGAGAGCTGGACCAAGGCCAAATGCCGCGCCGGACAGGAGGTCGTGCTCGGGGGGTGGAAGACCACCAACGGCAAATTCCGCTCGCTGATGGCAGGTGTCTATCGCGGCGATCATCTGGCCTTTGTCGGCATCGTCGGCACCGGTTTCGGGCAGGACACGGTCAGGCGGATCATGCCGGCGCTGATGGCGGCAAGCTCCGACAAGAGCCCGTTCGGCGGCAACGACGCGCCGCGCAAGACCCGCGACGTGCATTGGCTGAAGCCCGAGCTGGTCGCCGAAATCGAATTCGCAGGCTTTACCGACGCCGGCAATATCCGGCAGGCCGCCTTCAAGGGGCTGCGCCGGGACAAGCCGGCCGACGAGGTCGTCGCGGAAAAGCCGGCCATGATCGAGGCGGCCAATCCCGATTCCGGAACGGCCGCGGCCAGGTCGGGCAAGGCGCCGGCGAACCGATCCGCCGAGGTGATGGGCGTTATCATCTCCAAACCCGACAAGGAGCTGTGGCCGGAGGCCGGCGACGGCAAAGGCGTGACAAAGCTCGATCTCGCCCGCTATTTCGAGGCGGTCGGCGGCTGGATCATCGGCCATCTGAAAGGGCGGCCGTGTTCGGTCTTGCGCGCGCCTGACGGCATCCATGGCGAGATATTCTTTCAGCGCCACGCGATGCCCGGCACCTCGAACCTGCTGGAATTGGTGAAAGTCTCCGGTGACCGCAAGCCGTATTTGCAGATCGACCGCATCGAAGGCCTCGCGGCCGTCGCCCAGATCGGCGGCCTCGAACTGCATCCCTGGAATTGCGCGCCGGACGCGCCCGACACACCGGGGCGGCTGGTGTTCGATCTCGACCCCGCGCCGGAGGTCGAATTTGCCGATGTCATCGAGGCCGCAAAAGATATGCGCCAGCATCTCGCCGACGTCGGCCTGGAGAGTTTTTGCAAGACCACCGGCGGCAAGGGGCTTCACGTGGTGGCGCCGCTGGCGCACGGCGCGAAAGACAGGGTGACGTGGAAAGAGGCCAAGGCCTTTGCGCAGGGCGTTTGCCGGTGGATGGCCAATGAAGATCCCGAGCGCTATCTGCTCAACATGTCGAAGAAGCTGCGCGCGGGAAAGATCTTCCTCGACTACCTTCGCAACGATCGCCTGGCGACCGCGGTCGCGGTGCTGTCGCCACGGGCGCGCGAAGGCGCCACCGTCTCGATGCCGCTGACCTGGGCGCAGCTGCGCGCCGATCTCGATCCCAAACGCTACACGGTTCGCACCGTGCCGGCGCTGCTCGCCAGGACCAAAGCGTGGGAAGGATACGACGACGCGGCGTCGCCGATAAAGGCCGCGATCGGGAAATTGGCGGGACGGCAATAATCTCGACGACCTATGGTCAGGCTCTGAAGCTCACAGCCTTCCCATCAACAGCAGGATCAGCAGAATAACAACGATCAGGCCGAGGCCGCCGCCGCCATAATATCCGGTGCCGTAGAACGGGCCACCGCCTACGCCGCTGAAGCCGCCGAGCAAGGCGATCACGAGAATGATCAGGATAATCGTTCCAATAGACATCTGGCATCTCCTCCAGCCGGCAGTCGGCATCTGCCGCTCTGCCCTCGCCCTGAAAAACGAACCGGAACCCATAAGGTTCCGCCGCCGCGCGACGGTTATTGGCCGACCTCTTTTTTCGGAGATAATTCGCGATTACATACACTCATGCCGTCGGGAGAAAAAAGATGCCCGCACCTCTCATCGTTTCGATTCCGCATCAGCTCGGCCGCGAAGAGGCGACGCGCCGCCTCAAGGCCGGATTGACGCGCGCCGCCTCCAGCATTCCCGTGCTGAAAGTCGATGAGGAGCGATGGGAGGGCGATCGCATGATGTTTCGCGTCCGCGTGCTCGGTCAGGCGGCGTCGGGCCAACTCGATGTTGCGGACGACCATGTCCGGCTGGAAGTCACGCTGCCCTGGCTGTTGCAGCAATTCGCGGAAGTCGCGCAAGCCGCGATCAGGCATCGCGGCAATCTGCTGCTGACGAAGCGGAACTGACGGAGCGCCGTCTATTGGCCTGCGGCGATGCGCCAGAATACCGACCACGGTGGAATGACTTCGCCAGCCTTCCCGCCCCAGATGGCTGCGCCGGCGATTTCTCCGGGTTCGCGGGCGATCGGGCTATTGGAAAGGTTGGCCTCGAGCTGCAACATCGCGCCGTCTCCCATCCGCCAGCTCGCCGTCAGCATGCTATTATCGGCCGCATGCGCCTCGCCGAAGGCCGCGCCTGCAAGCCGTGGAATGACCTCGCGCCGGCGTATCGCGAGCAGTTGGCGCACCAGCGCCAGCCGTTTTCTTCCTGCGGCTTCGTCACGCGATTCCCAATCGAGCGCCGCGGACCGGAAGGTCGATTCGTCCTGGGGATCTGGAACCTGATCGCCATATTTCGCGTAAGCCCAATCGTATTCCCGGCGCCGGCCTTTGCGCACGGCGTCTGCCAGCTCACCCTGGAAACCACAGAAGAACGGGAACGGCGCCTTCGAGCCCCATTCCTCGCCCATGAACAGCATCGGGATCGCCGGCGCCAGCAAGGTAATCGCCAATGCGGCCTCGATCGCCGCGGTGCCCACATTGCCTTCGAGCCGGTCGCCCAGCGCGCGGTTGCCGATCTGGTCGTGGTTTTGCAGGAAATTGACGAAGCCAGTCGGTGCGAGCTTGCCGCTCGGTTCGCCGCGCAATTGTCCGCCGCGAAACGCGGAGGCTTCACCCTGATAGACAAAACCGGACGCCAGCGCGCGCGCAATGTCGGGCAGCGGCGACTTCGCGTAGTCGCCGTAATAGCCCTGCGTCTCGCCGGTCAGCAATACGTGCCAGGCGTGATGATAATCGTCGTTCCACTGCGCGCGGTATTTTCCGCGCGGCGGATCCTGCTCGGCGTCCAGCAGGCTGGCGCGATTGTCGCCGTTTTCAAGCACGAGATGGATGTAGCGCCGGGTTTCGGCGGCGAGGTGACCTGCCGCGATGCTGAGATCGTGCAGGAGCGGGATTTCGCCCGGCTCGGAGATCGTATTCACCGCGTCCAGCCGCAGCCCGTCGAAGCGATATTCGCGCAACCAATACAGCGCGTTCTCGATGGCGAAGGCGCGTACCTCAGGCACCCGGTAATCGATGACGCTGCCCCAGGGCGTCTGCGCTTCGGTGAAGAACGAGGGCGCGTAGCGGCCGAGGTAATTTCCTTCGGGGCCGAAGTGATTATAGACCACGTCGAGAAATACCGTCAGCCCGCGCAGATGCGCCTCGTCGATCAGCGCCTTGAGATCGTCGGGACGGCCATAGACGCTGTCGGGCGCGTACCACAACACGCCGTCATAGCCCCAGTTGCGCGAGCCCGCAAAATCCGCAAGCGGCATCAATTCCAGCGCGGTGATTCCAGTTGCCACGAGGTGATCGAGCTTGCCGATCATGGCGCGGTAAGTGCCCTCCCGGGTGAAGCTGCCGACATGGGTTTCGGTCAGCACGGTGTCCTGCCAGGGACGCCCCCGCCAGTCCGAAGCGCGCCATCGGTAGCTCAAATGATCGATCACCTCGCTGGGACCCGAGACGTCGTCGGGCTGAAAGGCCGAGGCCGGATCGGGCACATCGATCTCGCCGTCGATCCGGAATTTGTAGCGCGCGCCGGCCTTTGCGCCCGGGATGTCGGCGGAAAACCAGCCGTCGTCGCCGCGCCGCATGGGCCATGAAGTTTCCAGCAGCAGATCGACGCGTTTCGCTGCCGGCGCCCATAGACGAAATGACGCGCCGTCCGGTGTCAGTCTGGCGCCGAATTGCCGCGCATTCATGCCGAACCTGCAAAGGCAAGAACCGAGCGGGGAGGCGCTTTTGCCTCGCTTCCCGACGCGAAATCCCTGACCTCCTGTTTGACGTCCGCGGTGTTCAGCAGCTGCCGCCAGGTCTTGTATTCCGGCGTCTTCGGCAGTTTGAACGCGATCTCCTCAGGGGCGGCGTTCAGCACGATAAAGATCGGTGCGCCACCGTGTTCGGCCGGGCCGAGCACGTAAGCGAGAAAGCGGCCTTCGGGGAAATTCCAGTCTTCCTGTTTCATGTCTTCGGCTGCCGGCGTCAGCCACAGCACGCCGTAGGTTCCATCCGCGCGCCGCCCGTCGAGCCAGCGGTGCGAACGCAGCTGCGGAAAGCGCCTGCGCAATTCGGTCATGTGGCCGATGAAATCGATGAGGTCACAGCCCCCGCGGCCGAGGCCTTCCCAGCCGACCCAGCCGATTTCGCTGTCCTGGCAATAGGCGTTGTTGTTGCCGGACTGCGAGTTGCCGACTTCGTCACCGGCCAGAATCAGCGGCACGCCTTGCGCCAGCAAGAGACAGGCAAGCTGGTTCTTCCGGAGCTGGCGGCGTAGCGCGGTAATCGTCGGGTCGTCGGTCGGGCCTTCATGGCCGCAATTGTTGCTGTGGTTCTCGTTTGCGCCGTCGCGGTTGTCTTCGCCGTTGGCCTCGTTGTGCTTCTCGCTGTAGCTGAACAGATCCTGCAGCGTGAAGCCGTCATGCACGGTGATGTGATTGACGCTGGCGCGGGGCGCGCGGCCGCCGTGGTTGAACAGGTCGGACGAGCCGGTCATGCGGCTGGACACCTCGCCGATCAGGCTGCCTTCGCCGCTCCAGTAGCGCCGCATCGCGCTGCGATAGCGGTCGTTCCACTCCGACCATTGCGACGGAAACGCGCCGACCTGATAGCCGCCCATGCCTAGGTCCCACGGCTCGGCGACGAGCTTCACCGATGACAGCAGCGGGTCTTGCCGGATCGCGGTGAGGAAGGCGGTGTTGCGGTCAAAGCCGTTCGGCCCGCGCGCCAGCGTGGTGGCGAGGTCGAAGCGGAAGCCGTCGACATGGCACACCTCGACCCAGTAGCGCAGCGAATCCATCACCATCTGCAAGACGCGCGGATGGGTGAGGTTGACCGAGCTGCCGCAGCCGGTGAAATCGTCGTAGAATCGCGGATTGTCCGGTTTCAGCCAGTAGTAGGAGGCGTTGTCGATGCCGCGGAACGACAGCGTCGGTCCCATGTGGTTGCCCTCCGCGGTGTGATTGTAGACGACGTCGAGCATCACCTCGATGCCGGCATCGTGCAGCCGCGCCACCGCGGTGCGAAAGGCGTCGAGCGGGTTGTCCTGGGAGTAGCGCGGCTCGGGCGCGAAGAAAGACAGCGTGTTGTAGCCCCAGTAATTCACCAGCTTCCTTTCGACCAGCACCCGGTCGTCGACAAAACCATGGATCGGCAACAGCTCGACGGTGGTGACGCCAAGCCGCTTGAGGTGCTCGATCATGGTGGGCGAGGACAGGCCGCCGAAGGTGCCGCGCAAATTGGGCGGCACGTCTTCGCGCTTCTGCGTCAGGCCCTTGACGTGGGCTTCATAGATGATGGTGTCTTCCCAGGGGATATTGGGGCGCATTTCGCGGCGGCCCCAGTTGAAGGTTTCGTCGACCACCACGGCTTTCGGCATGCCGCGCGCATTGTCGCGCCGGTCGAAGGAGAGGTCCTCGCGCGCGCTGCCGGTGCGATAGGCGAAATGCGCGTCGCTCCACACCAGCCGTCCGGCCAGTCGCCTGGCATAGGGATCGAGCAGCAGCTTGTTGGCGTTGAAGCGGTGACCATGCTCGGGTTCATAAGGGCCATGAACCCGATAGCCATAGAGCTGGCCGGGCGATACGTCGTTCAGGTAGCCGTGCCAGATATCCTCGTTACGCTCGGGCAATTCGATACGCTCGAGCTCGCGGCGGCCCTGGCTGTCGAACAGGCAAAGCTCGACCTTTTGCGCGTTGGCGGAGAACAGCGCAAAATTGGTGCCCCGGCCGTCCCAGCTTGCACCGAGGCGCGAGAAGGTTCCGGCGGACAATCGCATGTCAGCTTTCCGGGACAAGAAAGATGGCGGCCAGAGGCGGGACGGTGAGATCGAGCTCGGGAACGAGGCCTTCCGATGCCCGGACTTCGCCGATGTTCCCGACATTGCCGCCGCCGTAGTGGGAGGAGTCCGAATTGAGAACCTCGCGCCATTTGCCGGAAAACGGCACGCGGACACGGTAATTGTAATACACATTGGGCGAAAAATTCACGACCACAAGGCATCTCGCGCGCGCGTCGTTGCCTTTGCGGATCCAGGCGAACACGTTGCCGCCGGCGTCGTCGGTGATGACCCATTCAAAGCCGGCGTGATCGCAATCCATCTCGTGCAGCGCCGGCAGCGTGCGATAAAGCCGGTTGAGATCGCGGATCAGGCTGTGGATGCCGGCATGCTTGCCCTGGTCGAGCAGGTGCCAGTCGAGCGAGTGGTCATGGCTCCATTCGCGCTCCTGGGCGAACTCGCAGCCCATGAACATCAGCTTCTTGCCGGGATGGCCGAACATGAAGGAATAGTAGGCGCGCAGGTTTGCAAAGCGTTGCCAGTCGTCGCCGGGCATCCGTCCCAGGATCGAGCGCTTGCCGTGGACGACTTCGTCGTGCGACAGCGGCAGAATGAAATTCTCCGAAAACGCGTAGTGCAGGCCGAACAGGATGTCGCCGTGATGGTACTTGCGGTGGACGGGATCCTTGCTGATGTAATTCAGCGTGTCGTGCATCCAGCCCATATTCCATTTATAGCCGAAGCCCAGCCCGCCATATTCGACCGGGCGCGACACCTGCGGCCATGCGGTGGATTCTTCCGCCGCCGTGGTAGCCTGCGGAAAGCGGGCGAACACCTCGGTGTTGAAGCGGCGCAGAAAATCGATGGCGTCGAGATTTTCCCGGCCGCCATACTTGTTCGGGATCCAGCCGCCGGCGGGGCGGCTATAGTCGAGATACAGCATGGAAGCGACCGCATCGACGCGCAGGCCGTCGACGGCATAGCGGTCCAGCCAGAACAGCGCGTTCGACACCAGGAAATTCACCACTTCGGTGCGGCCGTAATTGTAGATCAGCGTGCCCCAGTCGAGGTGGCGGCCCTGCAGCGGGTTGGCATGCTCGTAAAACGCGGTGCCGTCGAAATTGCCAAGGCCGTGCGGATCGTCCGGGAAATGTCCGGGCACCCAGTCCAGCAGCACCCCGAGCCCTTCGCGATGGCAGGCGTCGACCAGAGCGGAGAAATCCTGTGGCCCGCCGAACCGGCTGGTGGGCGCGTACAGGCCGGTCGGCTGATAGCCCCATGACCCGTCGAAGGGATGTTCGTTGACGGGGAGAAACTCAACATGGGTAAAGCCGAGATCCCTGACATAACGCGGAAGCTGCTCGGCGAGATCGCGATAGCTCAGCCATTCATTGTGGCCCTTGCGCCGCCACGAACCCAGGTGGACCTCGTAGATCGACATCGGCGCGCCGAGCGCGTTGACGCGCTCGGGCGCCGGGCGCGGACGTGGCAGTTTGGTTTCGTCGAACACAATGGAGGCGGTGCTCGGACGCATTTCTGCGGCAAAGGCCAGCGGATCCGACTTCAGCGGCAAATGCTGGCCACGCGGGCCGACGATATCGAATTTATAGTGATCGCCCGCGGTGGCATGGGGCACGAACAGCTCCCAGTAGCCGACGCCGCGCACGCGCATCGGATGCCGCACGGGATTCCAGAAGTTGAAATCGCCGACCACGCTGACCCGCCGCGCGTTGGGCGCGAGCACCACGAATGCCACCCCATCGACGCCGTCGAGCGTCATCGGATGCGCGCCGAGCTTGTCGTAAAGCCGCTGGTGGGTGCCTTCGCCGAGCAGATACAGGTCGAAGTCGGTCATGACCGGCGGAAAGCGATAGGGGTCATCAAGGTCAACGACGCTGTTGCCGAAACGGGCGCGCAGCTGGTAGCGCTTGGAGCCGTTCGGCAGGGAGCCTGCGAACAGCCCGGCGTCGTGAATCCGCGCAAGCTCCGCCGCTTCGCCATGCTCGCCGATCGCCTCGACGTTCGACGCCTCCGGCAGGAACGCGCGCACCACGGTCTTGCCGCCCTCAGTATGAAGACCGAGATAGTGAAAGGGGTCGGAGTGGCGGCCTTCCACGATCGCATAGGCCTCCGCGGACAGTTTGGTGGTCATGCGGCCTCGTTGGTATTCTCGGACAATATTCGGATCGCACCCGTCAGCGGGACGCGCAGCCATTCAGGCCGGTGGGTCAACTCGTATTCGATCTCGTAGAAGGCTTTTTCAAGCAGCGCGAAGTTTAGCAGCTGTTCGGCAGCTTGCGGATCGGCTGGCCACAGACGCGCATTGGCCGTGATTTCGCGATAGGTGGTCAAAAACGCCGCGGTCGCGCGATCACGCCATTCCCCGAGCGCCGCGCCAAGCTTGCCGTACTCGTCGGGCGCGACTTTTAACGCGCGATCAAGCGCCGCAGTCGCGGAATAGCCGATCGAACGGATCAGGCCGGCGACGTCGCGCGCCGCGGGCTCCTTGCTCCGCCGCTCATCCAGCGACCGGTGCGGCTCGCCCCCGAATCCGATGATGAAGATATCGTCCTTGACGATCAGGATCCGGCCGAGATTGAAGTCGCCATGGCAACGGATGCTCCAGCCGTCGATATCCAGCGGAAGCAGCGCGCTCAAGCGGTCGTGCAGGCCTTCGCGTTGCGCCAGCACCTGATCGACAAGCGGACGGTCGGCCTCCCTTATGGCGTCGCGCCGTTGCTTCAGGGCGTCGAAGACGCGCTCGGCGAGGGTATCCACATTTTCGATCCAGCGCTGCACGTCCGCAGGCCGGGTGGCTTCGGGCGCGAAATCGGCTGATTCGCTGGCGCCGAGCGCGAGGTGCATCTCGGCGACCCGTCTGCCGATCTGCGACATGTAGCGGAGATAAGGGAGCCGTTCCTCGCTTTCGCTCGGGTGTTCGCTACTCGTCAGCAGGCGTTGCTCTTCGACAAAGCGATCGAGATAGGCCGTTGTCACGGTCCATGCGTCGCCCTGATTTGCGACATAGGCATGCACCACCGCGATCGCGCTCTTGGTGTCGCCTTCGACCAGTTCGACGCTGCCGAGCAGTGCGGGCGTGTTGGCAAAGCCCGCGACCTCGGTCAGGAAGCGGCCGATTTCGATCTCGGGATTGAGGCCGGTTTCAAGCTTGCGATAGACCTTGACCACATAGTCATTATCCACCAGCGCCATGCTGTTGGATTGTTCGGATCTGACGGTCCGGACATGGGCGGGCGGTTTGAGCGGCTTGTCGGAAAGTCTGCTGGTCGGCCTGAACTCGAGGCGCAAGCCGTTTTCTTCGACGGTGAGGGTCTCCCGCAGATTGCGCAGCAGGAGCGCGATGAAGATCTCGCTGGTCGCGACATCCAGCAAGGTTCCTTCCCGCGCACCCTGACGGACCGCGGCAAATGCATCCGGATTATAGCGCTCGCGGTCAAACCGCACCCACTCGATCTGCATCGGCAATACGTAACGCGCGGTCACACCGCGCTGCGTCGCTTCAAAGAAGGCAAGCCAGGGGCGGTTGTCGCCGATATCGCAGAAAGGAATGGCGGAGGTGAGCGTGGGGTGAATTGTCTCCGGCGAATTCTCGGGATACCAGGGAGTTCGCGCCAGATGTTCCGGCAAGACATCGCGTTCGAAAACGCTGCGGGTGCGGGCGAGCGACACCCAGGTGGCGCCCAGCGGCACCACAAGAGTCTCGAACTCGGGAACCACCGAGGGGGCGACGCGCTCCGATTTGTCGCGCTCCTTGAGTTGAAACCAGTAGAAGCCATAGGGCGCCAGCGTAATCATGTAGGGCAGTTCGCCGATCGCCGGAAAGCGGGTGCGGCCGAGCATTTCCAGCGGTATTCGATCCTTCCAGGCCGAAAGATCGAGTTCGGTCGCCTGCGCTGACCGCGACAGGTTGGCGACGCAGAGGATTGCCTCGTCCCGATACTGCCTGACATAGGCCAGCACCGCGCGATTGGCCGGGCGGATGAATGTCATGGTGCCGCGGCCGAATGCCAGCGTGGACTTGCGCACCGAGATCAGCCGCTTGGTGGCGCTCAGGAGCGACGACAGGCTGCGCGACTGGGCTTCGACGTTGACCGCCTCATAGCCGTAGACCGGGTCCATGATGGTCGGCGCGTAGAGCTGCGCGGGATCGGCGCGGGAGAATCCGCCATTGCGGTCGGGCGTCCATTGCATCGGCGTGCGCACGCCGTTGCGGTCGCCGAGATAGATATTGTCGCCCATGCCGATTTCGTCGCCGTAATAGATGATCGGCGTGCCCGGAAACGACAGCAGGAGCGACTTCATCAGTTCGATCTTGCGCCGGTCGTTGTCCATCAGTGGCGCCAGGCGGCGGCGAATGCCGACATTGATGCGGGCGCGGGGATCGTTGGCATAGGTCGACCAGAGATAATCGCGCTCGACGTCGGTGACCATTTCCAACGTCAATTCGTCATGGTTGCGCAGAAACAGCGCCCACTGGCAATTGGCCGGGATATCCGGGGTCTGCCGCAGAATGTCGGTAATCGGAAAGCGGTCCTCCTGCGCGATCGCCATATAGATCCGCGGCATCAGCGGAAAATGATAGGCCATGTGGCATTCGTCGCCGCGGCCGAAATATTCCTGCACGTCCTCCGGCCATTGATTGGCTTCCGCCAGCAGCACCTTGCCTTTGGCGTAGGCGTCGAGTTCGGCGCGCAGCTTCCTGATGATGGCGTGGGTCTCGGGGAGGTTCTCGTTGTTGGTGCCGTCGCGCTCGCACAGATAGGGAATGGCATCGAGGCGGAAACCGTCGACGCCGGTATCGAGCCAGCGTTTCATCACCTGCACAATCGCACTGACGACGCGCGGATTATCGAAGTTGAGATCCGGCTGGTGCGAGAAGAAGCGGTGCCAGTAGAACTGGCCGGCTTCCGGGTCCCAGGTCCAGTTCGACTTCTCGGTGTCGGTGAAGATGATCCGCGTGCCCGGATATTTCTGGTCGGTATCGCTCCACACATACCAGTTGCGCGCGCTCGACTTGGGATCGCTGCGGCGGGCGCGCTTGAACCAGTCGTGCTGGTCGGAGGTATGATTGATGACGAGCTCGGTGATGACCCGCAAACCCCGCCGCTTGGCTTCGACGATGAAGCGCTTGAAATCCTTCATGGTCCCGAAATCGGGATTGATGGCGCCATAGTCGGCGATGTCGTAGCCATCGTCACGGCCGGGTGAGGGATAGAAGGGCAACAGCCACAGCGCGGTGACGCCGAGATCCTGCAGATAGCCCAGCTTTTCGGTCAAGCCAGCGAAATCGCCGATGCCGTCATTGTTGCTGTCGGCAAAGGCCTTGACGTGCATCTGATAGATGATGGCATCCTTGTACCAGAGCTCGTCGCCGTCCAGCGCGGTGACCGGCAGTTCTGATTCATCGATGGATGGCAGCAGGTTCATGGCGGCACTCACGCCAGACAGCGAAACAGCAGGGCGGGATTATGGAAGGCGCCGCCGGCCGCGGCGCTCTCGACAGTTTGAATTGTTTTGTTCACGGTGATGCCATTGACATGGAAATAACGTCCCGTTTCGATTGCGGGAAAGGAGACGTCCCCGACGTAGATAGAAAGCCGCTGGCCGGGTATTGGTTCCCGGGGAACGCCAGGGCCGGCTGAGAGTTAAACACGGCTATCCTCTTCCTGTATCTAGTGAATTTCGCGACGGCCCCGCCGCCTCGCGTGCAAACCGCGTGCCGAATGGACCTTTTCACCAAAGCCAGAGAATTGGGTATCCAGACCGAATATGTCGACGGTCAGGGTCACCGGCATATGACGGACGAAGCCGCGCTGAAAATCATCATCGACGCCCTGCCGGTTCGCAAACCCTGCCGGCTTCTCGGCGAGGCGGTGGTGGTCCGCTCCGGCCGTCCCGCGCAGACCAGGCTCAAACAGGCTGCCACGTTCCCGCTGCGTTGGAAAATCATTGCCGGCCTTAAGGTTATTGCGCAAGGCGACATCGGTGATCGCAACGGCGACACCGGTGATCGCGTCATCATCTGGCCGCCGGATTTGCCTGAAGGCTCGTACCGGCTGCAGCTGACCGACGCCTCCTCAATCACCGAAGAAGCGCCATTTATTGTGGCGCCGCCGAGGGCTTTCGGCGGCGATTTCGACCGCGGCTGGCTGCTGGCGGTCCAGCTCTACGGTATCAGGTCGGCGCGCAACTGGGGGATCGGGGATTTTACCGATCTCGAAGGGTTGATCGAGCTCGCAGGCCAGCTGGGCGCCGATGGTGTCGGCCTCAATCCGCTGCACGCGCTGTTCGACGACCGGCCGGCCGATTGCAGCCCCTATGCGCCGAACAGCCGGCTGTTTTTGAATGCGCTCTATATCGACGTCGAAAAGATCCCCGGATTTCAGCTCGGCGCATTCACCGGGGGCAGCGAGGCGCTCGCCCGGCTGAGAAAAGGCGATATCGTCGATTATGTCACCGTTGCCGGGCTGAAACGGCGCGCGCTACGCGCGGCATTTGATGCCTTCACGGCCGATCCCAACAGCGAACACCGGCAAGACTTCGAAAAATTTCGCAGCGCGCGCGCGCCCGTGTTGTCGCGGTTCGCCTGCTTTGAGGTGTTGCGGCACAAATTCAACAGGCCGTGGTGGGAATGGCCGGCGGAATGGCGGCAGCCCGATGACGCCAACTGCGCCCGCCTGTGCCGGGGTCCGGACAAGTGCGAGATCGAATTTGTCGAATTCGTGCAATGGGCCGCCGACCGGCAGCTCGGGGCTTGCCAGGAGCGCGCGAAAAGGCTCGGCATGAAGGTCGGCCTCTATCTCGATGTCGCGGTCGGCGTGCAATCCGATGGCTTCGACGCCTGGAACGAGCAATCGGCGATTTCCTGCCGTCTCGCGGTCGGCGCGCCGCCGGATTCCCTCAACACCAACGGCCAGAACTGGGGGCTGGCGGGCTTCAACGCCGCCGGTCTGGAAATCAAGTCTTTCGAGCCGTACCGGGAGATGCTTCGGGCCTCGATGCGGTATGCCGGCGCGATCCGGCTCGACCATGTGCTGGGCTTGAAGCGGCTTTATCTCGTGCCGCATGGTTTTGCCGCCAAAGACGGCGTCTATGTGCAGATGCCGTTCGAGGCGCTGCTGGCGGCGACCGCGCAGGAGAGCGTGGCGCATCGCTGCGTGGTGATCGGCGAGGATCTCGGCACCGTGCCGGAAGGTTTTCGCGACCAGATGGCCGATTGGGGCATCTGGTCGTATCAGGTGATGATGTTCGAGCGCGACGATCACGGCAGGTTTCGCGGCATCGACCACTATGCGCCCAACGCGCTGGTCACCTTCAACACCCACGATCTGTCGACCTATGCGGGCTGGCGCTCGTTCAGCGATCTGAAGCTGAAGCGGTCGCTCGGGATCGATCCCGGCGAAAGCGACGACGCGCGATGGCATGCCCTGAGGATGCTGACCGATATCCTGCGTCATCACGCCATCGACGGCCATGATCTTTATGCGGTGGCCGGTTTTCTGGCGCGGACCAAGTCGCGCCTGCTTGCGATCTCGCTGGAGGATCTGCTCGGCGTGATCGACCAGCCCAATATTCCCGGCACCGTCAACGAACATCCGAACTGGCGGCGGCGGCTGCCGCTGGTCCTCGACGAGATTGCGGCGGCGATCGACGTTGCCGCGCTCAAGAACGCCACGGCGGAGCGGACGCGCGCCGCAGTCTGACGCGCCGGTATTTGCAGCGGTGACAAACCTTGTCCTGTCGAATTGAAGATTATGGGTTGATCGGCGATTGCGAGACCGCGGCACTGGTCGGCCGCGATGGCTCGATCGACTGGCTGTGCTGGCCGGCGTTCGATTCCGACGCCTGTTTTGCGGCGTTGCTCGGCACCCAGAGCAACGGCCGATGGCTGATCGCGCCCGCGGAAGAGATCACCAAATCGTCGCGCCGCTATTGGGACAATACGCTGATCCTGGAGACGCGGTTTGAGACCGCCAACGGTCTCGTGGCGCTGATCGATTTCATGCCGCCGCGCGGCGCCGCCTCCGACGTCATCCGGCTGGTGCGCGGCGTGCGCGGGCGGGTCAAGCTCAGGATGCAGCTCGTGATCCGCTTCGGGTTCGGCACCGATATCCCCTGGGTCAAGCGAACCGAGGACGGCGCGCTGCTGGCGATTTGCGGGCCGGACATGACGGTGCTGCGCACGCCGGTCGAGACCCGCGGCGAGGATTTGACCACGGTGGCCGATTTCGAGGTGGGCGAGGGCGAGACCGTTCCCTTCGTGCTTACCTATGGCCCTTCGCATCTGCCGCTGCCCAGGCCCGTCGACCCAGCGCAGGCCTTGCAGGACACCGAAGAGTTCTGGACCGACTGGTGCAGCCATTGCACCTTTGAGGGCGGATATCGTGACCTGGTGATGCGATCGCTGATGACGCTGAAGGCGCTGACCTATCGGCCGACCGGCGGCATCGTCGCGGCGCCCACGACCTCGCTGCCGGAAAAGCTCGGCGGGCAGCGAAACTGGGATTACCGCTTTTGCTGGCTGCGCGACGCCACCTTCACGCTGCTGGCACTGATGAACTCCGGTTACACCGAGGAGGCGACAGCCTGGCATAACTGGCTGTTGCGTGCGGCGGCGGGAGAGCCGGTCAACATGCAGATCATGTACGGCATCATGGGCCAGCGGCGGCTATTGGAATGGGAGGTGGGCTGGCTGCCCGGTTACGAAGGCGCGCAACCGGTCCGGGTCGGCAATGCCGCGCACGCCCAGCTGCAGCTCGACGTCTACGGCGAGTTGATGGACGCGTTTCATCAGTCGCGCATGGCCAGGCTGAAACTCGATGACGGTTCGTGGGATCTGGAATGCACGGTGCTCGAGCATCTGGAGGAAGTATGGGATCACCCGGATCACGGCATCTGGGAGCGGCGCGGCCTGGGCAGGCATTACGTCTCGTCGAAAGTGATGACATGGGTTGCGTTCGACCGGGCGATCAAAAGCGCCGAAAAGTTCGCCTTTGATGCGCCGATCGAGCGCTGGCGAACGCTGCGCGACGCCATCTGCCGCGATGTCTGCGAGAAGGGTTTTGATCCCGGGCAAAACGCGTTCGTGGAATCCTACGGCTCGCAATGGCTCGATGCCAGCATCCTGCTGCTGCCCGCGGTGGGTTTCCTTTCTGCTTCCGACCCGCGCGTCCGCGGCACCATCGCGGCGATCGAAAAACATATGATGCGGGACGGATTCGTGCTGCGGCACGATCCCCGCGAGGTCTCGGATGAAAAGCAGCCGATCGAAGGCGCATTTCTCGCCTGCAGCCTCTGGCTCGCCGACGCCTATGTGCTGGCGGGCGAGGTCGAGAAGGCGCAGGCGCTGTTCGACCGCGTCGTCGCCGTCGCCAACGATCTTGGGCTGCTGGCGGAGGAATTCGATTCCGGCGCCAGCCGACAGACCGGCAATTTTCCGCAGGCGCTGACCCATATCGCGCTGATCAACACCGCGCATAACCTCAGCAACGCCAAGAAGCCGGTCGACAAGCCGGCGATGCAACGGTCGAAATAGGCGCGCGCTTGAAAACGCTCTCCGGCGCTGCGCCGGCGTCATTTGAAGGCCTTGATCACCGCGTCGAAATTGACTTCCAATGATTTGTCGTGATGCAGGATCGGCGGAATCTCGCGGTCGATCTTGAGGAGTTCGTAGACTGCCATCTGGGCGACCCGGACCGAATATTCGACCGTGAACACGACGTCCTCGGGGATTTCGACGAACTGGCTGACGAAGGCCAAATTCTTCGACGATTTGGCAACCGGCAGAGGCCGGTCGCCTGGCGCACGCGGCATGAACATGCTTGTGATGTAGGGCAGGCGGCACGGAATGCAGCTCGCCCTGGCGAACGTCTTGCGGTCGAAATTGAGGTGACCGCACAGTTCGTGGAGAATCTCGGCGCCGGTGCATTCCGACATCGGCTTCGCCACGAAATCGCCGATCCGGTCCGGGTGCAGCGCGTATCCCCAGAACACCTGAACGTTCGCGGGCTGATCGGCGAAATGCGGCTGGTGCGCCAGGACCACCGACATCAGCCAGCTGGAATCCTTGAACGTAACCAGGCCGCCGGTGCCCGCTTTGTTGCCGGAGAAGGCCTCCATCTTGTCGAAAAAGGCGGTATCCTTCAGCGTCACGGTGAAGGATTCCCAGTACGATTCGGATATGCTGCTGTTGAAAGCGGCAGGGTTGCCAAACTCGGGGCGGCCTTCGGCCAGTTTCTCCCACAGAGTCCAGCCGCCGCTATCCTGCTTTGTTAGCTGGTCGGGAGCCCGCGTCATTGAGCCGAAGCTCGATGCATCGGTCATCGAGCCGTTCTGGAAGAAGACCAGGTCGTCGGCGCTCACCGCAACGGTCTCGACCTTGCCGGCGCGCCTGAATTTGATCGCCCTGACGGCAACCTTGCCGGCCTCGGAGGCGAGATCGAAGTCGGTGACAAAACAGCCCTTCTGGAAGTTCACGCCCTTTTCCGAAAGCCAGGATTGAAGCGGGCGAACCAGCGAGTTGTATTGATTGAAGACCGTGCGCTTGACCCCCGCGAGCGTTTCGATGCGGGAAAATTCCTTGATGAACCTGTGCAGGTAACGCTTGAACTCGACCGCGCTGTGCCAGGGCTGAAAGGCAAAGGTCGTTGCCCACATATACCAGAATTTCGTCGTAAAAAATTCAGGCGAGAGCCAGTCGGAGATGGGGTCCGGACCCAGTTCCGGCTCGCTCGCCTTCATGAGTTCGAGCAGCTCCATCCGATCGGCCATCGAGAAGCCCATCGAGGTCACGTCGACAATGGCACGGTTCCGGTCGACGAGACGCGCCTGGGAATGCGCCTTGATCTTCTGGTTGAACTCGGCCGTCTCGTCGAACACGGTCTTGCCCGGAGTGACCAGGGATGGGATCGATTTGAACAATCCCCAGGTGCATTCATAGTTGTCGGTCGTCAGCATGCGTCCGCCGCGCAGGGTGTAGCCATCTTCGGGATTGCCGGCGCCATCGAGGCTTCCGCCCAGCACTGGCGAGGCTTCGTAAATCGTGACGTTGCCGCCCGGCAGGCCGCCATCCCGGATCATGAAAGCCGCCGCTGCCAGCGAGCCGATGCCGCCGCCCACGAGGTATGCTTTTCTGTCTCTGATGGTCATGGCTTTTTCCCTTCGAACGGCATTTGGATCACGCCGGTTGCGAGCCCCTGCCGCCGAAAGCGCGCGGCGGCCTGCCTATGCCGGACAGAAAGATGACGCGGATATCGGCGTCCTGAATTTTTGGTCGTCGGGGGAGTCAGCCGGATGAGGTGCCTGAATTGTTCGGCATCGATCTATCTTCAACCATCGTTGGCGCGATCGATCGTTGACATGGATCAATCACGATCCCTGGTGCAGAACACGAATTTGTTATTCCGGCGACGGATGGAGAGGGTGGCGTAAACCCTCGCTCACCGCGCCTCGTTATTCCGCAAAATCATCTCGACCGCACCGGCAAAACCCTCGTCGTCGTTCGACGTCGTGACATGGGTCGCCTGGTCCTTGACGTCGTCGGTTGAGTTGCCCATCGCGATCGACATGCCACTGTTACGAAACATCGCAAGATCGTTCTGCATGTCGCCGATGGTGGCCACCGCGTCGGTCGAAATATCAAGGCGCCGGGCCATCGCCTGTACGAATGTGCCCTTGTCGCAGCCCGGCGGTGTGACGTCGAGGTAATAGCTTTGCGACCGGACCGCGGTCGCCTGGGTGCCCACCGCCTCGAGCATCGCGACTTCGCAGCGCCGCAGCAGCGCCGGATCGGCACTGGAGCCGACGATCTTGCAGGCGGCCGCGAGATACGGTGCAAAATCCGTAACGACGGTCGGATCGGCCCGGATCGCGCGCTGTTCGTTGGGGACGTATTCGCCGTCGCCCCGGCGCGTGAGCCACTTCTCGTTGGTGAACAGCCAGACATCGACGCCGTATTCGTTGAGCACGCCGAGGCTGCGCGCGGCCGCGGACGCCGGGATCAGATGCTGCTCGATCGGGTTCAGCCTGGGATCGACGATCGAGCTTCCGTTGAAGGCACCGACCGGAAGCGTAATCGCAAGCGGCTCGATCAGAAAGCGCATGCCGACCGTCGGACGGCTGGAAGTGATGGTGAAGCCGATGCCGGCGTCGTGCAGCCGGCGCACCGCGCGCCTCGCGCCATCGGTCAGGGTCTTGTCTTTCGTCAGTAACGTGCCGTCGACATCGGAGACGACAAGACAGATGCGGGTCATGCGCGGTTCCTGCGGGGCGTGCCGCTGTCGGCGGGATCAAGCCCGAGCTGGCGGACGATGTCATCGACGATGGCCGCGACCGAAGCGTCAATGGAAACGGCCACGGGGTTTTCGCTCGCGTCCGGCGGTTCGAGCGTCTTGAACTGGCTGTCCAACAGCCCCGGCGGCATGAAATGGCCTTTCCTCCGGGCGAGGCGGCTTGCGATCAATTGCTTTGTGCCGTTGAGAAAGACGATGCGGACATCGCTGCGTCCATGCACGAGCACATCGCGATAGGCGCGCTTCAGCGCCGAGCAGGCGATCACGGCGTGCTGGCCGGCCTTGCAGACCCGGTCGATCTCATCGGCGATCGCCTGCAGCCACGGCCAGCGGTCTTCGTCGGTCAAGGGCTGGCCGGCGCTCATCTTGGCGACATTGCTCGCGGGATGAAACCTGTCGCCGTCCTCGTAGCTCCAGGATAGCCGCCCGGCCAGCCTATCCGCGATGGTGCTCTTGCCGGAGCCGGATACGCCCATCACGACCAGCGCGCACGGTATTTTGCCCGTTTCATCGGCCACTGAAATTCTCCGGAAGCGCCGCTTGATCCACCAGCCAGATAGTTTCGCCCGCGGAAAACGCGCGGTTTGCGGGGACATTCTCGCCGCCGAGCGCGCGCGTCAAGATCGCCCGCTTTTCCGAACCCGCCACCGCGAACAGCATTTCCCGGCAGCTGCCGAGCGCCGGCAAGGTCAGCGTCACCCGCGGCACGAACGGCTCGACATGCGCCTTGGGTACGCCGACCACCCAGCGTTCGGTCTCCGCCATGGCGGGATAGCCGGGAAACAGCGATGCGGTATGGCCGTCGGGCCCGACGCCCATCAGCACGACATCGAACAAGGGCCTGACCGGATCGAGGGCCTCGGCGCCATAGAACGATTTCAGCTCGCGCTCGTAGCGTCGGGCGGCCTCGTCCGGATCGGCGCTGTCGGTCGGGATCGGGTGGATGTTGGCCGGCGGTGCCAAGCGGTCGAGAAAAATCCGCCGCGCCGTTCCCATGTTGTTGAGCGGGTCGTCCGCCCGGACAAAGCGCTCATCGCCGATGAACCAGTGCACGCGTTGCCACGGAATTCTGGTCGGGTAGCCATCCGTCGCGAGCAACCGATAGAGCTGTTGCGGGCTTGATCCGCCGGTCAGGCAAATCGCGATGCGACCGGCATTCGCGGCGATTCTCGCCACGATGCGGTCCGCGGCGGTTTTCGCCAGCGCCGCTGAATCGGAAACCGCGATCACCCGGCGATCAGGACTCGCGGCCATCCGGTCTAACCGAGCCTGCGCCAGCTGCGGCCCTCGCGCTTGAGCAGCTCGTCGGCGCCGGCCGGACCGTCGCTGCCCGCTTTGTAACGCTCCAGACCCTTGCCGCCCGCCGTCTTCCATGCATCGAGGAACGGCTGCACCGCCCGCCAGCCGGCCTCCACGCTGTCGGCGCGCTGAAACAGGATGTTGTCGCCGATCATGCAGTCGTAGATCAGCGTCTCATAGCCGGTCGCCGGCTCCGCCTTGAAGTAATCCTTATAGCGGAATTTCATCTCGACGCCGTCGATCCTGATCGAGGGTCCGGGCACCTTGGTGTTGAATTGCAGCGCGATGCCTTCGGTCGGCGCCACCCCGATCACGAGGTAGTTCTGCGCCAACGCCTCCACCGGGGTGCAGTTGAACATCGCGAACGGCGCCTGCTTGAACTTGATCGCGACCTCGGTGCGCTTGATGCCGAGCGCCTTGCCGGTGCGCAGATAAAAGGGCACGCCGGCCCAGCGCCAGTTGTCGATCGTCAATTTCAGCGCGGCATAGGTTTCGGTGGTGCTGCCGGATTTGACGTCCTCGATCTTGCAATAATCGGCGATTTCGGTGTCGTCGATCTTGCCGCCCTGATACTGGCCACGGACGGAATTCCGCAGGGCTTCCGCCTCGCTCTGGGGCTGGATCGCCGCCAGCACGTCGGCCTTTTCCGAGCGCACCGAATGCGCATCGAAACGGATCGGCGGCTCCATCGCGACCAGCGACAATAGCTGGAACAGATGGTTCGGCACCATGTCGCGCAGTGCGCCGGTCGAATCATAGAAATTGCCGCGACTGCCGACGCCGAGCTTCTCGTCCACGGTGATCTGGACATGATCGATGTGATCGCGATTCCAGATCGGCTCGAACATGCCGTTGGCGAAGCGCAGCACCAGGATGTTCTGGACCGTTTCCTTGCCGAGGTAGTGATCGATTCGATAGATATTGTGCTCGTCGACAATTCTGAGCAGTTCGCCGTTCAGGGCTTTGGCGGAGGCGAGGTCGGTGCCGAACGGCTTTTCGACCACCAGCCGCCGCCACGCGCCGTCAACCTGCCTGAGCAAGCCGGTGCGGCCGAGCTGGCTGCTGATCGGCGCAAACGCATCGGGCGGCGTCGCCAGGTAGAACAACCGGTTGCCGCCGGTGGACCGGTTCGCTTCCAGTTTCTCCAGCCGCTGCCGCATCGCATCGAACGAGGCCGGGTCCTTCGGATCGGCTTCAATGCTGGTGACGCATTCCAGCAGGCGCATGGCGACCGCATCGTCGACCGGGCGGGTGGCGAACCGGCGCAGGCCCTTCATCAGGCTGTCGCGAAGGGCGTCGTTCGACATGCCCTTGCGGGCGACGCCGACCACGCAGAAATTGTCGGGCAGCAGGCCGGTCGCCGCAAGGTTATAAAGCGCGGGGATTACCAGCCGATGCGTCAGGTCGCCGGTGGCGCCGAAGATGACGAAGCAGCAGGGATCGGGCTTCTTCTGATTTGAGATCTGATGCGAGGAGACGTCTGTCACGAACGGCCGGCCTTTGGCTTGATGATGTCGGGCGCGCCCGGCTGTGGTTCCTTATGGCCGCCGAAACCAGCGCGCATCGCGGAAAGAATTTTTTCGGCGAAGGTATGTTCCTTGCGCGAGCGAAAGCGTGCGAACAGGGCGGCGGTCAACACTTCGGCCGGCACCGCCTCGTCGATCGCGGCGTTCACGGTCCAGCGGCCTTCGCCGGAATCCTCGACGAAGCCCGAATAGCTGCCGAGCGCGGGATTTTTGGCAAGCGCCGAAGCCGTGAGATCGAGCAGCCATGACGGGATCACGCTGCCGCGCCGCCACACTTCGGCGATATCGGCAATGTCGAGATCGAAACGATGCTCCGAGGGCAAAGCGTCGATATTGGCATTCTTCAAGATGTCAAAACCTTCGGCATAGGCCTGCATCAGGCCGTATTCGATGCCGTTGTGAACCATCTTGACGAAGTGCCCGGCGCCGACCGGGCCGGCGTGGATATAGCCCTGCTCGATGCGCGGGTCGCGTCCCTCGCGCCCCGCGGTACGCGGGATATCGCCGATCCCCGGCGCCAGCGCGGCGAAGATCGGATCGAGGCGGTCGACCACCGCTTTGTCGCCGCCGATCATCATGCAATAGCCGCGGTCGATGCCCCAGACTCCGCCTGACGTGCCGACGTCGATGTAATGGATGCCGCGCTCGCTGAGCGCCTTGCCGCGGCGCACGTCGTCCTGCCAGAACGTGTTGCCGCCGTCGATGATGACATCGCCGCGCTCCATCAGTTTTGCCAGGGCATCGATGGTAGCCTCGGTGATCTTGCCAGCGGGCAGCATCACCCAGGCGGTTCGCGGCTTTTCCAGCTTCCTGACAAAATCTTCCAGCGCGCTGGTGCCGACCGCGCCGTCGGCGGCAATCGCCGCCACCGCTTTGGCGTCCTTGTCATAAACGACGGTCGAGTGTCCGTGCTTCATCAGCCGGCGGACGATATTGCCGCCCATCCGCCCCAGGCCGATCATGCCGAGCTGCATCTTCTTGCCCTTAATTCAATGCGTTCGTGATTGCAGTGCCGAGCATCTTCAGCCCCGATTTGAGATCGCCCTTGAGATGCACGCGCAGCGCGCGCCGGCCGCGCTCGGTCAGCACGTCGAAATCGCCGCGGGCCTGGGCGGCCTTGATCACACCGAAGCTCGCCTTGTGGCCGGGCACGGCGAGATCCCTGGCATCATCCGATGTGATTTGCAGGAATACGCCGCTGTCGGGCCCGCCCTTGTAGGCCTGACCGGTGGAATGCAGGAAGCGCGGGCCGAATTCGGCGCAGGTGGCGACATGCCGCTTGTCGCGCACTTCAAGCCGCATCTGCTGCAAGGCGCCGATATGCGCGGCGTCGCGTTCGATATAGGCGAGCAGCGCCACGTAATCGTCCGCACCGGCGCGGGAGATGTGGGCTTTGAGCCACGAGCCGAGATCGCCATCGGCGCCGGCCTTGCGCAAGGCAGCGGCATTTTTCTCGTCGGTGTAGAGATCGGCCTGGGCTGTGGACATCACAGGTTTTTCCGCAGGCAGCGCGCCGGATTTTTCGAACGCCGCGGTCAACTCACGGGTCTTGATCTTGGCGTCCTCGACGTCAGGCTGGTTGAACGGGTTGATGCCGAGGATGGCGCCGGCGACCGCGGTGGCCATCTCGAAGCGGAAGAATTCCTGGCCGATATGGTCGATCGATTTCATGACGATGCGGACCACGGGATGCCCGGCCTTTTCCAGCGCGGCGAGTTTGTCGTCGTGCGCGGCGTCGTTCTCGCGCTCGGTTCTGATGTCGATGAAAAGCCGATCATGGCCATAGAGCGCGGGCTCGCCGAGCGGTTCGCCGTCGATCGGGATCAGGCCCTTGCCCTCCTTGCCGGTGGATTCCGCGATCAGCTGCTCGGCCCATGCGCCGAAATCGGCGATCTTTTTCGACGACAGGATCGTCACCTTGTCGCGGCCTTCGAGGCCGGCCAGCCCCATGGCGAGGCCGAGCTGCACGCCCGTGTTCTCGTGCGGCGGCACGTCCGGGCCGCAGGAGCGCACCATCGAAAGCGTGTGCCTGATCAGGGTGCGAACATCGATGCCGGCGGTCGCTGCCGGCACCAGCCCGAACGGCGACAGCACGGAGTAACGTCCGCCGATGGTGGGATCGCCGTGGAAGACGCGCGCAAAGCCCTGCTTGATCGCAACCTTCTCCAGCGACGAGCCGGGATCGGTCACCGCGATGAAACGGTGACCGGCTTTCCCGGCGCCGATGGCCTCGGACACCCGGGCGAAGAAATAATCCTTCATCACGTTCGGCTCGGTGGTGCCGCCGGATTTGCTGGAGACGATGAACAGGGTATTGGCGATGTCGATCGAGGCCTGAAGCTTGCGGACCTGCGCCGGGTCGGTCGAGTCAAGCACGTGCAGTTTCGGAAAGCCGGGTTTTTTCGCAAACGTCTCGGCCAGCACTTCCGGTCCGAGGCTCGATCCGCCCATGCCGAGCACGACGGCGTCGGTGAAATTCTGTGCTTTCACACGCTGCGCGAAATCCTCGTAGTCGGCGATATCGGCCGACGCCGCGCTGGTCAGCCAGCCAAGCCACCTGTTCTCGTCGGTGCCGGTCCATACCGATTTATCGTGCTGCCAGAGCCGGCGAATTGTGGCGGAGGCGCGCCAGTCTTCGGTCGCCTTCGCGACCGCCTTGCCGATGTCGTCACCGAGCGCGAGCGCCTGGCGGTCAATGCCTGCGCCGAGCACGGTCGCGCGTTTGTGCGCCACCGCCCCGTAAAGCTTATCGGCGGCGTCCGCGAACAATTTGACGCCGTCCTTGACCAGTTCCGCCGTGATCGCATCGAGCGAAATGCCGGACTTTTCAAGCTCGGCGAGCACGCGCCTGGCATCCTCGATATCTTCTTCAAGACTGTCGCGGGGCTTGCCGTGGTCGCGGAAGGCATCGAGCGTCGCCGGCGGAACGGTGTTGATGGTGTTCGGACCGACCAGCTCCTCGACATAGAGTACGTCGCTATAGTCCTTGTTCTTCGTGCCGGTCGAGGCCCACAGCAATCGCTGCGGTTTGGCACCCCTGGCCTTGAGCTTGTCCCAGCGCGGTCCGGAAAACAGCCGCTTGTATTCCTGATAGGCGAGTTTGGCATTGGCGATGGCGACCTTGCCCTTCAGTGCAGCCAGCCGCTCCTTCTCGGCGGGGTCGTTGGCGCGAGCGATCTTTTCGTCGAGCTGCTTGTCGACCGCGCTGTCGATGCGGCTGACGAAGAAGCTGGCGACGCTCGCGACGTGCGAGGGATCGCCGCCGCCGTTGACATATTTTTCCAGGCCCGCGAGATAGGCCTCGGCGACCTGCACATAGACATCTTGCGAGAACAGAAGCGTGACGTTGATGCTGATGCCATCGCCGATCAAATCCCGGATCGCGGGCAGGCCTTCCGGCGTCGCCGGCACCTTGACCATCAGGTTCTTGCGGCTCACATCCTTCCAGAGCCGTTCGGCTTCGGCGATCGTGGCCTTGGTGTCCATTGCCAGATAGGGCGACACCTCGAGGCTGACGAAGCCGTCGTCGCCGTTGAGATGGTCGTAGACGGGGCGAAGTACATCCGCCGCGCGCTGGATATCCTCGATCGCGAGATGCTCGAACAGCTCGGCCACCGGACGATCGCCCTTTTTCAGGGCATGTCCGATCGCGACGTCATATTCGTCGGAGCTGCCGATCGCTTTCTCGAAAATCGACGGATTCGACGTGACGCCCTTGACGCCGTCGGTATCGATCAGCTTTTTCAGCTCGCCTTTGGCGACGAAGCCGCGGGCCAGGAAATCCAGCCAGACTGCCTGGCCGTGGTTTTCGAGTGCTTTAACGGGATTCATGATGCCCTTGTTCTGTTCGAACTGGTCCCTTCTCGGGTTCCCGCACCTTCTGGCGGTAAGCCGAACGTTGTCAACAAGCCGCTGGGAGGTGCCGGCGAAGGGAATATGCGTATCCCCCGATATAACGCCATTCACAACCGATCGATCCCGGGAATCGGCCGTTTGGCAGCGATCTAGGAGCGATTTTGTGACCGCAGCAAGGTGCCGGGCTCAGGGCCGCAGGTAAAGGTATCCCTGCGACTGCAGTTCCGCGATCCGGACCACGCCGCCCTTGTCGGCGCTGACAAAACCCGGCAGCAAATCCTTCAGCGTCACATTCTGCGATTTCATGGTGTTGCCGCAGGCGGCGAGTTCAATTCCCGCGCTGGAAAACTGGCCGACACGCCGGGTGAGATCCGGGTTCGCCTGGCCTGCGTGAAATGCCCGCAGCGCCGGGCCGTGCACCACCAGCGCGATCGTGACGTGGTCGGGACCGCCGACGCCGTCGAGATGGTTCTGGATATTGCCGAGAACAAAGCTGGCCTTGTCGAGGTCGCTCAGGTGATAGACGACTTTGAGCTTGCCTTGTGGCGCGGCGTCGGTGGCGGCATTGGCGCGGGATGCGGCGAAGGCGGCGCCAAGGGCCGAAACCGCGCCCCACAAAATGTTGCGTCGATGCATGGCATCCTCTCCTCATGGGCTGAGCGTTCCGCGCGGGCGCGCGGGCGGGGGGCTTGCGGCGAGGCTATCACTTGTGCCGGATCGCCGCGAGTTCCTTGCGGTCGGTCACCAGGCCGGCGCATTCGCGGGTATCCGCGCGGTCGAGGCGGAAGATCTTGTCATCGGCACCCGCCACCAGTGCATCGGCCGCGTCGTCGTCGGGCTTGTTGCGTTGCCAGACCGTGATCCGCTCGAGCCTGACGATCGCGGACTTGTCGTCCTTCGACAGCGCCACGTCGATGCCGCCGCCATCGCAGTCGACGCCGCAGCCCAATCGGATTTCCCTGCCCGTGTCGTCGGCGACGACGTGGCCGCAATCGCCGCCGGAGTTGAAATCGCCCGGCCGATGGCGATATTTGACGCCAAGCCGGAACGAATAGCTTGTCGTCTTCTCCTCCGGCGGGGTTTCCGCCGACACCAGGAGCTGCATCGCCGAGACCTTTTGCCCGGGATGGCGCGCCAGATGGTCGGGATCGTAGCGGCGCACGAAGCAGGCATAGGCCTTTTTGCCGGACGGCCCGGCGAACATCCTGCTGTCGAACGCATCGGTCTTTGCCTTGTCGATGCCTTCTTCCTGGGTGTGGCCGGCACGCCGCAGCGGCCACGATCGCGGCGGCAGCGAGCGTCGTAATCCAGAGGCGCTTCATGACATTGCCGACAATAGCTGACACGTTGATCGTCCGGTTCGACGTTTAGTCGCGGCAGGCGCGACCGACGTTCAACAATCCGCAGGCCCATCGCCGGTCCCGTTTCGGCTTGGCAGGTACGACAGATACCCAAAGGCGGCGTGTCGTTGCAGCAACGTCATCGTCGCGAGGCGCCTGGCGCGCCATAGTCCGCTGGCGTACCGGTCGCAATGAAGTTATGCTTTCGCGATAAAGTAGCGCTGGCGACAGTTTCGTGAACAGAGCATCTGTCGAAATCCGGGCCGAGGCGGCCACGCGAGAGCAGCGGGATCGTTTCATTCCGCTGCGGAAGTCGGATATGATCGGAGGCCTCCTCGCTGAGGGCCGCCTCGACGAAGCCGGGCAGGCAGGGCTCGGGCAACTTGCCCGCAGGCTCGGCGCCATCTTTCACTACCAGTACTTCGAAGAGCTTGATCGGCTGCGCGAGGCGTATTTTCACTTCGACCCGGAGGTCGATCCACAGGCTTGCGGCGCCGCCAAGGACCTCGAGGCGGCCTATCGCAGCCTGAGCGAGGAATTCGTCCGTGTCCTGACCGAGGCCAACTTCATCGAGATCATGCACGACGAGATCACGCGTGCCTTTGCCGAGCGCGCCCGCGTGCGGGTGAAGATCAAGGCGCCGGTCGAAGACTATCGCGACGTTCGCATGTTCCGCCGCGGGCACCACACGGAGACCATCGAGGTTCCGGTCTGGTTCGGCCTGCGCCGGCGTTCGCTCGAGGTCGTGGTCTACGACGACGTCGTGTTGATGGTCGCGACCAAGCCGGACGGCACGAGGCCGGCCGATGCCCGCAAGGCACTTGCGAGCGCCAGGCGCGACGGCCAGAAAATCCGCAGCGGTGCGGTCCTGTTCAAGTATTTCCGCCACATCGCCCGCGCCGATCTGAAGGCGCTGTTTCCCAATGTGCGCGTGGTGATGAGCCTGTACGACCATCTTGCGCTGGCGGTGCCCGCGGTTGTCGGCGGCGTACCGATCCTGATCAAGCTCGCCTCGACCATGACGGTGCTGTTTCTCGTCGCCGGCTTCTATCTCGGCCTCACCGGCACGATCCACGACAACGACGTGCAGCAGGCGCTGGCCGCGCTCAGCGGCCTGCTCGCGCTCGGCGCTTTCATGCTGCGGCAGTGGGGAAATTTTCACCGCCAGTCGCTGATCCACCAGAAGCAGCTCACTGACAATATCTACTACCGCAACGTCAACAACAATTCCGGCATCTTCGCCTACATCATCGGCGAGGCGGAGGAACAGGATTGGAAGGAAGCGCTGCTCGCATATTACGGCCTGCTGACGGCAGCCGCGCCCCTCACACGCGAGGCGCTCGATGCGCGCATCGAGGAGCTGCTGACGCGCCGGTTCGGTGTCTCGTCCGACTTCGAGATCGACGATGCGCTGGCGCGGCTGAAGGCGCTCGATCTCCTCGCCGAGACCGACGGCCGCTTCTCGGTGCTGCCGCTTTCAGGTGCGCTCGCGCGACTCGACAAGGAGTGGACGGAGTTTTTTGGGACGGCAGCGCAGAAGCAGTAGGGGAGCGGGGCTTGTCGCGCGTGCGACCGCCGGGCCACCGCTTGCGAGCCGAATCAGGCAAAATTCACGGCCGGGTCTGGCGACTATCCAAACGGCGCTTCACGGCGGACATCAGCCAGCGCTGCGCTCGAGGTCGTTCCATGCTTGGCCGCGGCGAATGCCGGACGCGTTCAAATGCGCCCGTCGCCTGGGGGCAACTCAAATGGCTGGTCCGGATGCATGCGATACGCCAGTGCCGCGCCGAGCAACAACAGGCCAATCGAGCCGGCAAACGGCAAGGTCCAGCTTCCGGTCCGATCGATCAGATAGCCGAACACGAGCGGCGAAATGATGCCGGCCACGCCGAATCCGAAATTCATCATGCCGCTCGCCGACCCGGAATATCCAGGCGCAATGTCCATCGGAACGGCCCAGATCGGGGCGACCACCAGTTCGACGAAGAAGAAGGCCGCAGCGAGCGAGGCGGCCGCAACGTTGACATCGTGAACCAGCATCACGGCAATCAGGAACAGAAAGCCGCCGAGCATGCCGATCACGATGACATTGCGCCGGGCCGCGGCGCGGTCGCCCGTGCGCTTGAGGATTCGGTCGCTCACAATGCCGCCCAGGGTGTCGCCAATCACACCGGCGAGGAAGACACCGGCTGAATAGAACGCCGACTGTGTCAGGTTCTGGTGGTAGTTCTGGTAGAAGAACGACGGTATCCAGCTTAGAAACAGCCATAGCGTCCAGCCGTAGCAAAAATCAACCGCGGTCACCGGCAGCATCCGGCGAAATAGCTTGAACCACGGCACCGCCCCGGTCGCAGCGCGTCCGCGACGTACCGGAAGCGCTGCGAGTTCTTCGGCGGTCAATGGTGGTGATGTCGGTATATCGCGAAAATACCTCAGCCAGACCAGCACCCAGACCAGGCTCAGAAGCGCAAGGACAACGAAAGCGCCACGCCACGAGACCAGCCCGACCAGCAAAGCTATCAGAGGGGGCGTGACCGCGTTTCCGATCCGCGCCGATGAATGCGTGATGCCTTGGGCAAAACCCCAACTGCGTTCGGGCACCCATGCCGCCATCGCGCGCGTCGCGGTGGGGAACGTCGCGCCTTCGCCGATCCCAAGCGCGAGCCGGGCGGCAAACAGGCTCGCCAATCCGCCCACCGCGCCCGTTACCGCCGTCGCCGCGCACACGATCAGACCGCTCACGAACAGTGTCCGGCGCGCGCCGAACTTGTCGCCGAAATAGCCTCCGATCAGCTGAAACAGCGCATAGGGATAGGCGAACGCCGAAAAGGCCAGGCCAAGCTCGGTGTTGCTCAAGCCGAGGTCCGCCTTGATCAGAGGCGCGGCGGTGGAAATGTTGACCCGGTCCACGTAGAGGATCAGGTACATCAGGCAGATGATCAGCAGAACCGTGTTGGAAACCCTGAGTCCGCGCATCAGACCGGCGCCGCGCTGCCCTTGATCTGCGTTCGGTGCAGGATGCGTCGTGCCGAGGCGTCGAACGGATCGCGCCGGTGCAGGGTACAGCGGTTATCCCACAGCACGAGATCGCCGACCTGCCAGACGTGCTCCCACGCGAATTCCGGGCGTGTGACGAAAGTCCACAGCTCGTCGAGCAATGCCTCGGACTCGGCAAGATCAAGCCCGATCAGATAGGCGTTGCGCCGGCGGCCGAGATAGAGCATGCGCCGTCCGGTGTCGGGATGCGTGCAGACCAGCGGGTGTACGGCGCCCGGCGACGTCCTGGGATCATCGGTGGCGGTCACGCCCTGACGCAGATATCCGCCGCTGTTGTAGGTCCCGTCGTGCTTGATCTTCAGGTTCGCGATCCGGAGCTTCAACCTGTCCGGCAGGGCGTCGTAGACCGAATACATGCTGCAGAACGAAGTGTTGCCGCCGGCCGGCGGCACCTCGAGCGCGTAAAGCATGCTCGCCATTGGCGGCATATCGAGATACGACATGTCGGTATGCCATACGGCTTCGCCGGAGCCGAGGCTGCCGATCGGCTCACCGTTCACCATTACGTTTGAAACGATGTAGATCTCGGGAAGCCCCTCGACGAAGCGCCGGCCGGTTTCCTGGATCGGAGCCCAGTCGAGGTCGCCGAAGCGGCGGCTGAACGCGATCAGGTCCTGGTCGTTCAGCGTCTGGCCACGTACCAGAATGACCTGATGATCGTGCCAGGCGCGCTCGATCGCCGCGAACTGTGCCGCATCGAGATTTCCAAGATCGACGCCGCGGACCTCGGCGCCCAGCGCCGCTCCGCTCGAAATCACGTCGATCGGCGCAGCGCTGACGCCGCGCGAGACTTGACTCTCAACCATCGGGACTCTCCAGCGGCATCGTCTGGAAAATCCTACCACCGCGCTGTCGGCGAAGAAAGGTTAAGCGCGGCCTGCGGACACACAATGCGCACTGTGGTTATGGCGTGACGGTCGCAATGAAGTTATTCTTTTGCTACAAAAATGTCATCTCAGCAAAAGCCGCTTGTCACATGGTGCCGTTCGCAACGGCATTAAGCGTGCGGAATAAGGTCACGATCAGATTCGTGCCGCAGCGATTCTGCGGGGAGCCTGGCTCAAGTCGGCTTCATCCGTGACTAGCGCAAACTGGCGTTGATTTTTTCCAGCGCGGCGGAGCCGGGGCAGAGCACCCTGGCGTCGAGCGTATTGAGCGGCGCGTCCACGGTGTTGAGATGGGCGTGCAGGTCGTCCGCTTCGGGATCGATGTAGAGCAGGCCGGTGACGATCTGTCCGTTGGCGGCGTGCTTTTGCAGGAACGTCATCGCCGCGAGGCGATCATTCGGATCATAGTCGGCATCGATCTTGCGCAACGCCAGCCGCGTGCCGTCGTGCTGCTCGACCACCTGCACCGTGCCCGGCGCGTAGTCTACGGTGATCGGTTCGCGGCCGGTGAGCACGTCGAGGCGGTTCACCGCATCGTTGTGCTCGCGCACGTAATCGAAGCTCTTGGTCGATCCGGCGTGGTTGTTGAAGGCGATACAGGGGCTGATCACGTCGATGAAGGCGGCGCCCTTGTGATCGATGGCGGCGGAGATCAGCGGCACCAGCTGGGACTTGTCGCCGGAAAAGCTGCGCGCCACGAAGGTGGCGCCCAGCTGCAGCGCGATCGCCACGAGGTCGATGGGGTTGTCGGTGTTCATCACGCCTTTCTTGGACTTCGAGCCGCGGTCGGCGGTGGCCGAGAACTGGCCCTTGGTCAGGCCGTAAACGCCGTTGTTCTCGACGATGTAGGTCATGTTGACGCCGCGCCGGATCGAATGGGCGAATTGGCCGAAGCCGATCGAGGCCGAGTTGCCGTCGCCGGAGACGCCGAGATAGATCAGGTCGCGGTTGGCGAGATTGGCGCCGGTCAGCACCGACGGCATGCGGCCGTGGACTGAATTGAAGCCGTGCGAATTGCCGAGGAAATAGTCGGGCGTCTTCGACGAGCAGCCGATGCCGGAAATCTTGGCGACGCGGTGCGGCTCGATCGAGAGCTCGTAGCAGGCCTCGATGATCGACGCCGTGATCGAGTCATGGCCGCAGCCGGCGCACAGCGTCGAAATCTTGCCCTCGTAATCGCGGCGGGTAAAGCCGAGATCGTTCCTGGGCAGGCCGGGATGATGGAATTTCGGCTTGGCGATATAGGTCATGACTTCACCTTGCGGAGCGGGGTCAGTTTGAGCTGATCCTGGTGGGCGCCGATGGCGCCGGCAATGAAGCGCGCGGTAATCGGCGTGCCGTCATAATGCAGGATCGGAACCAGGCGGACGGGGTCGATGCCGTTCTCGTTGACGATCAGCGAGCGAAGCTGGGCATCGCGGTTCTGCTCGACCACATAGACGAAGTCGTGGTCGGAGATGAAGCTCGCGACGCTGGAATGGAACGGGAAAGCGCGGATACGGAGCCGGTCGAGTTCATGGCCGCGCGCCTCCAGCAGCTCGATCGCCTCGTCCATCGCCGGCGCGGTCGAACCGAAATAGATCACGCCGTATCTGGTCGGCTTGCCGGCGTTGGCCTGCAGCGGCCGCGGCACCATGTCCTGGGCGGTCTCGAATTTGCGCACCAGCCGCTGCATGTTGTCGGCGTATACCGAGCCTTCCTCCGAATAGCGCGCGTAACGGTCGCGCGAAGTGCCGCGGGTGAAGTACGAGCCCTTGGTCGGGTGGGTGCCGGGATAGGTGCGGTAGGGGATGCCGTCGCCGTCGACGTCGAGATAGCGGCCGAAGTCGCGGCCTTCCTCCAGCATCTCCGCCGTCATCACCTTGCCGCGGTCATATTGCTTGGAGTCATCCCACTTCAGCGGGCGGCACAGATGCTGGTTCATGCCGATCTCGAGATCGAGCATGACGAAGATCGTGGTCTGCAGGCGCTCGGCCAGATCGAAGGCGGTTGCCGCGAATTCAAAGGCTTCGGCCGGGTCTTCCGGAAACAGCAGGACATGCTTGGTGTCGCCATGCGAGGCATAGGCGCAGACGAGGATGTCGCATTGCTGGGTTCGCGTCGGCATGCCGGTCGACGGGCCGGCGCGCTGCACGTTCATGATCACGGCCGGGATCTCGGCGAAGTAGGACAGGCCGATGAACTCCTGCATCAGCGAGATGCCGGGACCCGAGGTGGCGGTGAAAGCGCGGGCGCCGTTCCATGACGCGCCGATGACCATGCCGATCGAGGCCAGTTCGTCCTCGCCCTGCACGATGGCGTATTTGGCCTTGCCGGTTTCGGGATCGTGCCGCAGCTTCTTGCAGTAGCTGCCGAAGGCGTCGGCGAGCGACGACGACGGCGTGATCGGGTACCACGCGCACACGGTGGCGCCGCCATAGACCGCGCCGAGCGCAGCGGCGTTGTTGCCTTCGATGAAGATGCGGTCGCCGACCTTGTCGGCCTTCTTGATGCGCAGGCCGATCGGGCATTTGAGATTTTGCAGCGCCCAGTCGCGGCCGAGATGCAGCGCATGGACATTGGACGACAGGAGCTTTTCCTTGGTCTTGTACTGTTCGCCGATCAGCTGCTCGACCAGCTTCGGATCGAGGTCGAGCAGCGCGCACAGCGCGCCGAGATAGATGATGTTCTTGAAGAGCTGGCGCTGGCGCGGGTCGGTATAGGTCGAATTGGTGATCGCGGTCAGCGGCACGCCGATCACGGTGATGTCGGCGCGGAATTTCGACGACGGCATCGGCTTGGTCGAATTGTAGAACAGGTAGCCGCCGGGTTCGATCGAGGCGAGGTCCTTGTCCCAGGTCTGCGGGTTCATCGCCACCATCATGTCGACGCCGCCGCGCGCGCCGAGATGGCCGGCTTCGGTCACCCGAACCTCGTACCAGGTCGGCAGTCCCTGGATGTTGGAGGGGAAGATGTTGCGCGGCGAGACCGGCACGCCGTGGCGCAGGATGGCGCGGGCGAACAGTTCGTTGGCGCTCGCCGAGCCCGAGCCGTTGACGTTGGCGAAGCGGACGACGAAATCGTTTACGCTGCTGATCGGCTTTTGGACGGGCATGATGTACCTGCGTGGGTCATATCGATAAGGTATTTCTGCATGTCCCAGGCCCCGGTGGGACAACGCTCGGCGCACAGGCCGCAGTGCAGGCAGACGTCTTCGTCCTTCACCATCACACGGCCGGTCTTGAGGTCGGTGGAGACGTAGAGGTCCTGGGCCAGATGCGGCGAGGGCGCCTTGAGCCGCTGGCGCAAATCGGCTTCGTCGCCGTTCTGCGTAAAGGTGATGCAGTCCATCGGGCAGATGTCGGCGCAGGCGTCGCACTCGATGCACAGCGGCGCGGCGAACACCGTCTGGATATCGCAGTTCAGGCAGCGCCGTGCCTCTCCGAGCGCGAGCTTGACGTCATAGCCGAGCTCGACTTCGGCGCGGATGTCCTTCAGCGCAACCACCTTGTCGCGATGCGGCACCTTGTAGCGCTTGTCGGCGGAGACGTCGTTGTCGTAGCTCCATTCGTGGATGCCCATCTTCTGCGACGAGACATGAACTTCGGGAAGCGGACGCTCGGTAATGTCCTCGCCGGAGAGAAGCCTGTGGATCGACAGCGCCGCGTCGTGGCCATGCGCCACCGCCCAGATGATATTTTTCGGTCCAAACGCGGCGTCGCCGCCGAAGAACACTTTCGGATTGGTCGACCCCATGGTCTTGGCATCGACCTTGGGCATGTTCCACTTGTTGAATTCGACGCCGCAGTCACGCTCGATCCAGGGAAAGGCGTTTTCCTGGCCGACCGCCACCAGCACCTCGTCGCAGGCGATGGTCTGGTCGGGTTCGCCCGAGGCTATCAGGCTGCGCCGGCCGTTGGCGTCGTACTGCGCCTTCACCTTCTGGAAAGTGACGCCGGTGAGCCTGCCATTGTGGTGAACGAACGCCGTCGGCACCATGAAATTGAGGATCGGAATGTCCTCGTGAATGGCGTCCTCTTTCTCCCAGGGCGACGCCTTCATCTCCTCGAATCCGGAACGCACGATCACCTTGACGTCCTCGCCGCCGAGACGGCGCGCGGTGCGGCAGCAGTCCATCGCGGTGTTGCCGCCGCCGAGCACGATCACGCGCTTGCCGATCTTGTCGATGTGGCCGAACGACACGTTGGCGAGCCAGTCGATGCCGATATGAATATGAGCGGCGGCTTCCTTGCGGCCGGGAATGTCGAGCTCGCGGCCGCGCGGCGCGCCGGAGCCGACAAAGACCGCATCGTAGTTTTCGTCGAGCAGCTTCTTCAGGCTGTCGACGCGCTGGCCGCCTTTGAACTCGATGCCGAGACTGAGGATGTAACCGGTTTCCTCGTCGATCACCGAATCCGGCAGCCGGAATTTCGGAATCTGCGTGCGCATCATGCCGCCCGCCTTGGGGTCGGAATCGAACACGGTGCAGTGATAGCCGAGCGGCGCGAGGTCGCGCGCCACCGTGAGCGAGGCGGGACCAGCGCCCACGATCGCGATACGCCTGCCGTTTTTCGCCGACGGCCGCGGCATGCGGTGCTTGACGTCGTCCTTGAAGTCGGCGGCAACGCGTTTCAGCCGGCAGATCGCGACCGGCGTTTCCTCGACGCGACCGCGGCGGCACGCCGGCTCGCACGGACGATCGCAGGTGCGCCCGAGAATTCCCGGAAACACGTTCGACTTCCAATTGATCATGTAGGCGTCGCTATAGCGGCCTTCGGCGATCAAGCGGATGTATTCTGGAACTGGGGTGTGCGCGGGACAGGCCCACTGGCAGTCGACAACTTTGTGAAAGTAATCGGGTGCCGCGATATCAGTTGGTTTCATTCTACCTTGCCCGCACGATCACAAGATGCCGCACGGCCTTTGACTTTTGTTGTGAACGCTGATCACGGCGTTCTTGTGGTTTGCTTGCCATATCATGGACTTAGTGAATCGGGCCATTCAATATGATCGACGATACACTGAAAAGCCATTTTTGTTTATTCGCCATTCCCTATTGGTCTGGTCCCCCAGCACTAATGCTGCTCCGATGTATGTGGCACTGCAGCAAATATCATCCTCAAAGCTTCACGCATTGATTTAGGACAATAGAATGTCGCTTCTCGCCAGATCCCACATCAAATTGTAGCTACCCGCCGAAACCGGCATTCCGCCCTCGAAGCCAGCTGATTCCGTGAACTGCGCTTTGATCACCTTCGAGACCGCGTTCACATTCGTGGCATCGATCAGGATGAACCAGTCGCCGGTGCCCGGGTCGGAAACCGGGGGATCGTCAGTGAGCGGTCTGGAAAGCGCCGGATCGCTTTCGATCAGATGCATCGCGATGATGCCGTCGAGCTTTTCCGGATCGAGTTTTTCGCGCAGCGCTGTGCGCAATCCGTCTTCGCTTCCGGCTATGGGGCGAAGGCGGATGATGCCGAGCGCCGCGCCGCGGCCTTGTCCGCGGCTGATCGTGATGCGCGCGATCGTGCGGATCATGTTCTTGAAGCGCGCCAGATTGGTCTTCGACCAATCGGTGGGATTCATCAGAGCTGCGCGATAGGCCGGGCTGTCGAGCACCTCGAAAGTCGCCGTCGAATACAGGCAGAGATATTTCGGGTTGCCCTGGTGGGCGATGTAGCGCCGGGCTTCGAGGAAACCGTCGATCGCGACGCGCTCCAGGAGATGCTCGCGGTCGTACCAGCGGTTGAAGTCGGCCTCGTCCGCCGGATCGATGTCCATCGAGGTCAGCAGCATTCCTTTTCCGGCGAGCGGCATTTTTGACGGCCCTTATTGGATGATTTCGGAGGCCATGTCCGCAATCGCCTTCATCACGGCATCCCTGACGCCGGAATCGTAGAGCGAGTGGCCGGCGCCCTCGACCAGGCGAATCCGGGAGGCCGGCCACACCGCGGCAAGCGCGTGCGAGGTCGTCGGCGGACACAGCAGATCGTAGCGGCCTTGGACGATGAGGCCGGGAATCCCTGCCAGCGTTCCTGCTTTCGCCAAAAGCTGCCCCGGTTCCATGAAGCAGTCGTGATGGAAATAATGCGCTTCCATGAACGGCGTAGCGGGCAGCGCGCGTGACGAGTTCAGCGGCTCAAGATCGAGCCGGACACGTCCCGGCGCATGCTCGGAAAGTATCCGTTCGGTGTCATGCCAGGCCCGCGCGGCCGGGCCGTGCACCGCCGGATCGGAATCGAGAATGCGGCGCCAGTAGGCATCGAGCGGCTGCGTGCGTTCCTCCGAAGATAACCGCTTGAGAAAATCGTCGCTGAGATCGGGATAGAAGCGCGGCAGCACGTCGAGAAATGCGCCTTCCAGCTCCGGGCGGGTGCCGAGGAAGGTCGCGCGCAACACGATGCAGCTGACCCGGTCGGGGTACGCCTGCGCATAGGCCAGCGCCAGCGTCGCGCCCCAGGAGCCGCCGACGATCATCCAGCGTGTGAAACCGAAGTGCTCGCGGATCATCTCCATGTCCGCAATCAGGTGCGGCAGCGTGTTGGCTTCGCGCTGGCCCTTGGGGCGGCTGCGACCGGCGCCGCGCTGATCGAACAGCACGGCGTGGAAGCGTTCGGGATCGAACAGCCGCCGGTGATCGGGCTGGCAGCCGCTGCCGGGGCCGCCGTGCAGATAGACCGCGGGGATGCCGTCGGCGCGGCCGACGGTTTCGACGTAGATCTCGTGGCTGTCGCCGACCGGCAGCAATTGCGACGTCAGCGGCGCGAACGGATCGGAGCGTCGGCCAGCGGATTTGCCCGCGTCGGCGTCAGGCGCCATGGTCGCCGTCCGTCTCCAGCGTACCCCCGGCGAAATTGCGATAGAGGAAACGGTTGCTGTCGGAAGCGGCTTCCTGTTCCGCCAGCTTGAAGATCTGCTCGTGCATCGGCGACAGCGTGCAGGCGGGATCGGTGTTGCCGGCATCGCCGGTCAGCGCGAAAGCCTGGCAGCGGCAGCCGCCGAAATCGACTTCCCTGAACTCGCAGCTCTTGCAGGGCTCCTGCATCCAGCCGGTGCCGCGATAGCGGTTGAAGGCCTCGGAATTCTGCCAGATCCAGGCGATCGAATGATTTGATCGCACCGACTCGAATTGGAGCCCGGTAATGCTTTCGGCGGCGTGGCAGGGCAGGATCTTGCCGGCCGGTGAAATGTTGAAGAACTGCCGGCCCCAGCCGCCCATGCATTTCTTCGGCCGCACCGCGTAATAGTCGGGCACTACGTAGTCGATGGCGAGGATGCCCTTCAGCCGCTCCCGCGCCTCATCGACGATGCGGTTGGTCTCCTCGAGTTGTGCCACGGTCGGCATCAGCGCCGCGCGGTTTTTCAGCGCCCAGCCGTAATACTGCACATTGGCGACCTCCAGCCGGTCGGCGTCGAGATCGACCGCCATCTGGATGATATCCGGCAGCTGGAACAGGTTCTGGCGATGCATGACCGCGTTGACCGTCAGCGGCAGATCCAGCTCGCGCGTCCATCTTGCCGCTTCGATCTTCTTTTGGTGAGCGCCTTTGAAACCGGCGACGCGGTCGGCGATGACCGGCTCGTTGCCCTGGAAACTGATCTGCACGTGACACAGCCCGGCGTCGGCCAGCGCGGAGAGTTTCTCGCGGCTCAGCAGCACGGCCGAAGTAATGAGATTGGAGTACAGCCCGACGTCGCTGGCGTGCTGCACAAGCTCGACCAGATCCTTGCGCGCGGTGGGTTCGCCGCCGGAGAAATGGATCTGCAGCACGCCGATCTCGGCCAACTCGGTGAGGACCTTCTTCCATTCCTCGGTCGTGAGTTCGCTGCCGCTGCGGTCGAGTTCAACAGGGTTGGAGCAATAGGGACACTGCAGCGGGCAGCGATGCGTCAGTTCGGCGAGCACCGCGAGCGGAATCCCGAAAGTCTCGGCCGTCGAGCCGCGGCTCTCCAGCACCGCGAGCCCGTCACTGGCGGCAACATGGGCATCTGTCCGCGTCGGACTCATGATGTCTTCTCGCGCGCTTCGGTGAGAAATCCCTTGTCGGCGAGATCCTGCAGCATGGCGATGACGTCGGTTGAGATCGCACCGCGCTCGGCAGCGTATTTTGCGGCGAGCTGGTCGATCATCTGTTCGACGCTGCGGACGCCATCGCAAAGCTTGAGCACTTCCACCGCGATCTCGTCCGGCGCCAGCACGCGTTCCGGCGCCAGGATAACCCAGACCTGCCGGGTCTCATCGAACTTCAGCCTGGCATGCCGCGGCAGAACCGGCCGGCTTGCCTCGCTGACACTGATGTTGCGGCTATGGCCCGCCATGGCTTCGCCTCTACTTTTCCCTGGGAACAAACGCTCCCGGCGGAATGTGGCCGTCGACATAGGCATGATACAGCGCGTCGAGCTGAACCCATAGTACATTGGTCTTGAAAAGCAGCGCGTTGCAGACCGCTTCGCGTTCCGCAGGCGTCTTGGCGTGGGTCCTGACGTAGTCGAGCGCGAAGTTGGCATCGCGCGGCGCCTGCGTCAGGCGCCGTTTGAAATAGGTCATGATACCAGGGTTGACGAAATCGTAATGCTCCAGCATCCCCGCAATGCGTTCTTCGTGGATGCTCGGCGCGAACAGTTCGGTCAGCGAGGAGGCAATCGCCTCGAGCGGGGTCCTGTCGCGGCAGAAATGCACATAGGCCTCCACCGCAAAGCGTGTCGCGGGAAGGATGCCTTCGGTGGATTCCACGTAAGCGTTGTCGAGCCCGAGACCTTCGGTCAGTTTCAGCCAGCGCTCGATGCCGCCTTCGGCGCCGACATCGCCGTCATGGTCTTCGATGCGGTGCCGCCATTCCAGCCGGATGCCGCGGTCGCGGAAGCGTGAGATCACCACCGCGTCCTTGATCGGGATGGTGCTCTGGTAATAGTAGCGGTTCAGCGCCCAGGCCTGCACCTGGCCCTTGTTCAGCTTGCCGCCGTGCAGCAGCCGGTGAAACGGATGCAGATTGTGGTAGCGCACAGTGCCGATCTGGCGTAGCGCCGCTTCCAGCTCTTCGGCGCTGTTCAAGGGCGCGCTGTTGCCGCGCGAAATGGTGGTCATCCCGTCCGGGGTCATCGCGTTCAAAGGGTTATCTCCGTTCCATCGGCGGGAATTTGCCAGCCCGCGCATTCGGCCATCTTGCGCTCCGCGGAGTCTTGCAGCAGCGCTGGATTGGAATTGTTGACATGCAGAAACATCTTCTGGCCGATATCAAGGCCGGCCAGGCTTCCGATCGCGCCGCTATCGCCTGACATGGCGATATGTCCCATGCTTCGCCCGGTCTTGCTGCCGAGGCCGGCGGTGATCAATTCGTCGTCGCGCCACACCGTACCATCGAAGAAGACCAGAGGCGCGCCTGCAAGCCGGGCCTTGAGATCATCGTTAACGTCGGCGCAGGCCGCGAGAAAATAGAAATATTTGCCCGTTGCCTTGTCGCAGATGCGAAGCCCGAGCGTATCGCCGGCGCCGTCCTCGCCTCCGGGATGAACCTTGCCTTCCAGATACCACGCGCCTTTGCCGGAAACGGCGAGGGGCAGGATCTCGATTCCTGATCCCGAGCCATCAGGCAGGTCAGGCTCGAATGGCTTGTCCAGAGCGATCGGCTCGCGCCGCACGTACTTTTCGTTCAGGACGTTGAAGATGCTGTTGGTCCTCAGGATCGCCAGCACCTTGGGATGCGCGTAGATCGTGAACGGCGAGCTCTCGCGCATCGACAGCAGCCCCGCGACAGCATCGACTTCGCCATTGGTCAGGATCACGCCGGCGATCGGTGTATGACGCAGCATTCCGGCTTTGGGGTGCAGCTGCGGCGTTGCGATCAGTTGCTGGCGCAGATCGGGAGATGCGTTGATCAGAAACCAGTGATCGCCGTCGGCACTGATTGCGATCGAAGCCTGACTGCGCCTGAGTTCAGGCCGCTCGCCTCGCGCTTCCTGGCAAACCGGACATCCGCAATTCCACTGCGGAACACCGCCGCCCGCCGCGGCGCCCAGGACGACGACGTGAAGCATGATCCGTCTCCTGGATATTCAAAGCTTCGAGATCTGGAAAACTTTGAAGGTGGACACCGACATTGGAACGATCCCGTAATCAGGATCGCGTCACGACCGGAGGTCCACCTTAAGTCAAAACGTGATGCTGTCGCAGCCGCTTACTTGCGGACGGCGCATGCATACATGTTGATTTCCATGCCAACCGGCACTTCGACGATCTTCGGGGTCTTCCAGGCCATTTTGGCTCTCCTTGTAAGCAGGACGAAATCCGCCCTTGAATAACCTAATCGGGAATGGAAACTTCGCCAGCAAAATCTTTTTTCCTTAAAGTTCCGGGCTTCGATGTTGCGGCGCAAAAGTAATTCACATTAATGTGCAGGCCTGATGTCAAACCAAAGCCGGATCAACAGGTTCATAGTCGTCCGCAACAATCCGGATGCTGACTTCCGGGTCCCGGTCATCGGGCGAATTTCCCGGATAAAGTACTTGTGAGCCATCGCCGGTTCCTTGACTGGAGCCCTCAACCCCAAAGTGGATTTCGCCCATGCCGCGGTATTTCTTCAACACCCGTATCGGGGATGAATTGATTTCCGATCCCGAGGGCGAAGTGCTGCGCGATCCCGACCGTGCTTGGGAAATTGCCCGCGCCATGATCCGGGAATTGCTGAAGATCGAAGGCGCCGAGGGCGGTCTGTTGCATGCGGTCCTCGAAGTGACCGATGACACAGGCGAGATCGTGCTGGAGTTTCCGTTTACCGAAGCGATCCTCGACTTTTCCGGTACTTCCGCCACCAAGCACTGACGCCGCACGCCGTTATTCCCATGTTTCCGATTGCTTCTCGGCGAGGAAATATCGGAGACTGCCGTCAGGAAAGCCACCGGCGCCGGCGTGTTTGCCCGCGCGAGGAATAATGGCTTCCGACAAAGGGGAGGACGTCATGAAGAGCTGCTCATTGCCGCGCAGCCTGTTGCTCGCTGGCGCTATTATCGGTGCATCTGCCTATGCCGCTGCAGCGCAGCAGCCGGCCAATCCACCCGCCGCCACGGCACCCGCCGCCGCGCCGCTTCCGCCGGGGTCACCCCTGATCGGGCGACCCGAGGGCAACGAAGCGGCGGCGAAGCTTGCACCGGTCGCGCCGCCGCCGATTCCGACCGCGGCGGATAAATTGCCGCTCGCCAAACTTAAAGTGCCGGCGGGCTTCAACATCGAGGTTTACGCGGCCGGCGTGGCCAACGCGCGTTCGCTGGCGCTGGGCGACAAGGGTACGGTGTTTGTCGGCAGCCGTCTCATCGACAAGGTCCATGCCATCGTCAACCAGGACGGCAAGCGAACGGTCAAGGTTCTGGCGTCAGGCCTTTACCGGCCGAACGGCGTCGCGTTCAGGAACGGCACGCTTTACATCGCCGAACTCTCGAAGATCTCCAAGATCGACAAGGTCGAAGACGTCATCGACAGCCCGCCGAAGCCGACGGTGATCTACGACAACCTGCCCAAGGACGAAGCCCACGGCTGGAAGTTCATCGCCATCGGGCCCGACAACAAGCTGTACGTTCCGGTCGGACAGCCCGGCAACAACGTGCTGCATGACGACGCGCACGGTCAGATCAGGCGAATCAATCTCGACGGCTCCGGCGCCGAAGTGGTCGCGCTCGGCGTTCGCAACTCCGTCGGCTTCGACTGGAATCCGGAAACCAAGCAACTCTACTTCACCGATAACGGGCGCGACTGGATGTCGGAAGACGTGCCCCAGGACGAACTCAATCGCGTTACCAAGGTCGGCCAGGATTTCGGTGCGCCCTATTGTTACCAGGGGAATATTCCGGACCCGGAATTCGGCTGGGGACATTCCTGCAGCGACTTCACACCGCCGGTCGGTTTGTTGGGCCCGCATACCGCCTCGCTCGGCATCCGGTTCTATACCGGCAACATGTTCCCGAAGAGCTACAGGAACGCTATCATCGTGGCACGGCACGGTTCGTGGAACAGGTCGAAGAAGTTTGGTGGTGACGTCGTCGTCGTCAAGCTGAACAGGGACGGCACGGTCAAGTCCATCGAGCCGCTTGTCACCGGCTTCCTGGAAAACAACAGCTACGTTGGCCGGCCGGTCGACGTGCTGCAGATGAAGGACGGTTCGCTCCTTGTCTCCGACGACTATAACGGCGCCGTCTATCGCATCAGCTACGGCAAGCCGAAGGTCGCTTCGAAGTAAGCGACCAAGCCACGTCATGGCGAGCGAAGCAATCCGGACCCTCAAAAGGACTGGATCGCTTCGTCGCTTTGTCCCCCGCAATGCCGAAATCCACGGCCGGTCGTATTGGTCATATTTCAATCGTGAATCGTCACCAGGATCGGCCGATGCGCAAAACAGTTTTCGCTTTGGCGTTCGCCCTTGTCGCCTCTACTGCAAGAGCCGAGACGATCGAAGCACGTGCCGCACCCTGTCTCGGCTGTCACGGCGAGCACGGGCAGTCCGGGACCGAAAATACGCCCTCGCTCGGCGGCCAGCAGCCGCCTTATGCGCTGATCCAGCTCTTTATGTTCCGCGAAAAACTGCGGGCCTCCGAGCCGATGAACGAGGTGGCCAAGGCGCTGTCGGACGACGACCTCCGGGCTTTTTCCGATCTCATCGGCAAATTGCCGAAGCCTATGCCACCGGCCGACGCCGGCGATCCGGCGCGTCTGCAGCGCGCGCAGGCATTGGTGCAGCAGCATCACTGCAGTTCCTGCCACAACGCCGACTTTTCCGGCAAAGACAATGTCCCGCGCATCGCCGATCAGCGCGAGGATTATCTCGCCAGGACCCTGCGGGAATACAAGGACAATAGCCGCCACGGCTATGACGGCACCATGGCCGAGGTGCTGCAGCCGGTGACGAGCGAGCAGATCGCCGATCTGGCATATTATCTCGCCCGCCTGCGCTGAGCCGTCATGCGCGGACGCCGCTGTTTCCGGATGGCGCTCGCGCGCACGCAGCGCTACAAGCGAGCGTTCAAATGGAGTGGGGCATGGAAGATCTCTGGCGTCTGTCGGCCATCGATATCGCGGCGCTGATCGGCTCGAAAAAGATTTCGGCAAAACAGGCCGCCTCCGCCGCGCTGGCCAGGCTGGACGCGGTAAACTCCTTGATCAACGCCGTCGTCGACCATCGGCCGGAAGATGTGCTGGCAGAGGCTGCGGCCATCGACGCGGCGATCACGCGAGGTGAAGACATAGGTCCGCTGGCGGGCGTGCCGGTCACGGTCAAGGTCAATATCGATCAGGAGGGGTTCGCCACCACCAACGGTCTTAAACTGCAGCGCGATGTGATCGCGCGCAGCAACAGTCCGGTGGTGGACAATCTGCGCAAGGCCGGCGCGGTGATTCTCGGACGCACCAACTGCCCGGCATTTTCCTATCGCTGGTTCACCACCAACCTGATCCATGGTGATACCAAAAATCCGCGCGACCCCGGCATCACGCCGGGAGGCTCGTCCGGTGGGGCAGCGGCGGCGGTCGCCGCGGGCATCGGGCATATCGCCCATGGCACCGATATCGCAGGATCCATCCGCTTTCCCGCCTATGCCTGCGGCGTTCATGGCCTGCGGCCGACCGTCGGCCGCATCGCGGCCTTCAATGCGTCGCTGCCCGAGCGCGCCATCGGGGCGCAGATATCGGCGGTATCCGGTCCGCTGGCACGCACCATCGGCGATCTCAGGATCGCGCTTGCGGCGATGTCGGGAAAGGACGTGCGCGATCCCTGGTGGGTGCCGGCGCCGCTGGAGGGGCCTGCGATGCCCAGGCGCGCCGCGCTGTGCCTTCAACCGGATGGTCTCGAGACGTTCGCCGAAGTGAAGGCGGCGGTCGCGGATGCGGGCAAGCGCCTGGAACGTGCCGGATGGGCGGTCGAGCAGATCGAGACCACCCCGCCGCTGCGCGAGGCCGCCGACCTCCAGACCAAGCTGTGGCTCGGCGATGGCTATGAAGCGCAACTCGACGCTGCGGAGCGAGAAGGCGATCCCGGCGCGCTTGCCTGCCTGCGCGGCAACAAGGCCAAGGTGTATCCTTTCGATGCGGCAGCGTTCTCGAAGGCGCTGACGCGGCGGGCGACATTGACCCGCGAATGGCTGCAGTTCTTCGAGACCTATTCGGTGTTGCTGATGCCGGTGTCCGCCGAACTGCCGTTCCCCGACGGCCTCGATATGCGCGACGACGCCTCATTTGCGAGGGTATGGCAGGCACAACTGCCGCAGATTGCCATTCCCTTCATGGGGCTGCCCGCGCTAACGGTCTCCACCGGATTGGTGGGACGGGTTCCCGCCGGCGTTCAGGTCGTCTCCGGCCGCTTCTGCGAGGATCGCTGCCTGCTGGCGGGCGAGGCGATCGAAGCCGGCGGGACGCCGGCTGCGCCGATCGACCCGGTCAGGTAAATGAACCCCGAGAGGGTTTGAAAGCAGCACGATGGCCGGCATTTACGATTTCACGGCAAAGTCGCTTGCCGGCGAAGACGTGGCGCTGAAGCGGTTCGAGGGTCAGGTGCTCCTGATCGTCAACACCGCGAGCGCCTGCGGATTTACACCGCAATATAGAGGTCTTGAAGCGCTGCATAAGGAACTTTCCCCGCGCGGCTTTTCCGTCCTCGGATTTCCCTGCAACCAGTTCGGAAGCCAGGAACCCGGCGACGCCAAAGAGATCGAGCAGTTCTGCGCCAACAACTATGCCGTCAGCTTTCCGATGTTCGCCAAGATCGACGTCAATGGCGGCAACGCGCATCCGCTGTATCAATATTTGAAGAGTGAGAAATCCGGGCTGCTCGGCTCGTCGATCAAATGGAATTTCACTAAATTCCTGGTCGATCGTTCCGGCAAGGTGGTGGCGCGGCATGCGCCGACCGCGACACCGGAAGGACTGAAAAAGGAAATCGAGGCCCTGCTGTGAACGAGGAAAACGACGCCATGACCGACCAGTTGCCGGATCGTCTGTCGAGCGATCCAAAGAGCCCTTTCTACAATGAAGCTGTGCTGGCGCGCGATGTCGGCATTCGCTTCAAGGGCATCGAGAAAACCAATGTCGAGGAGTATTGCGTCAGCGAGGGCTGGGTGCGCGTGACCGCGGGCAACGCCAGGGATCGCTACGGCAACCCGCTCACCATCAAGGTTCACGGCCCGGTCGAACCTTATTTCCGCGACAAGAACCCGTCCTGATGCTGACCCGGCAATGTGGCCAATAGAAAAGTCGTCATGCCTGGCCTTGTGCCGGGCATCCACGTCGTAACTTTGTAGCAGCAAGAAAGACGTGGATGGCCGGGACAAGCCCGGCCATGACGAACAAATGGATCACCTTCTGAAAGCCAAACGCCATGTCCGTCCGTATCGTCGACGTCCGCGAAGTCACAAAACCGATCGCCTCGCCCATCCGCAACGCCTATATCGATTTCACCAGGATGACGACGAGCCTCGTCGCCGTCGTCACCGATGTCATGCGCGACGGCAAGCCGGTGGTCGGTTACGGCTTCAATTCCAACGGCCGTTACGGGCAGGGCGGATTGATCCGCGAGCGTTTCGCGCCGCGCCTCAAGGAAGCCGACCCGAAGACCCTGCTCGATGAAGCCGGCGACAATCTCGATCCGGACAGGATCTGGGCGACCCTGATGTCGAACGAAAAACCGGGCGGCCATGGCGAGCGCTCGGTCGCGGTCGGCACCATCGACATGGCGGTGTGGGACGCTGTGGCGAAGATCGCGCGCAAGCCGCTGTTTCGATTGCTCGCCGAACGGCACGGGCGAAACGCCGATCCGCGCGTGTTCGTCTACGCGGCCGGCGGCTATTACTATCCCGGCAAGGGCCTGTCGATGCTGCGCGGCGAGATGCGCGGCTATCTCGATCGCGGCTACAATGTCGTCAAGATGAAGATCGGCGGCGCGCCGATATCGGAAGATCGTATGCGCATCGAGGCTGTGCTCGAGGAAATCGGCAAAGAGGCCCAACTCGCCGTCGACGCCAACGGCCGGTTCGATCTGGAGACCGCGATCGCCTACGCCAGGATGCTGCGCGACTATCCCTTGTTCTGGTACGAGGAGGCCGGCGATCCCCTGGATTTCCAGCTCCAGGCAGCGCTCGCCGAATTCTATTCCGCACCGATGGCGACCGGGGAAAATCTGTTCAGCCACCAGGACGCGCGCAACCTTCTCCGCTATGGCGGGATGCGGCCCGACCGCGACTGGCTGCAATTCGATTGCGCGTTGTCCTACGGGCTGTGCGAATATCAGCGCACGCTCGAGGTGCTCAAAACCCAGGGCTGGTCGGCGAGCCGGTGCATTCCGCATGGCGGCCACCAGATGTCGCTGAACATCGCGGCCGGTCTCGGCCTTGGCGGCAATGAGAGCTATCCGGATTTGTTCCAGCCCTATGGCGGTTTCCCGGATGGCGTTCGCGTCGAGAACGGTCACATCACCATGCCGGATCTGCCCGGCATCGGCTTTGAAGGAAAATCCGATCTTTGCGCCGAGATGAAGGCGCTGGCGGCCTGACGCGCCGGGTCCGAGGCGAGGAATCCGACAGCATCAAGTTTCGTACAAATAGCCTTTCTCAAGTGCGGACTCGCGATCTCTGAAGATAGCCATCGCTGTCTTCATCCGCAGAAATCCAAACTTCGCATGGAACGGCTCGCGGCCTGGGACCGAATAGAGGATCTCCTACTGGCTTCGCCGTTCACGCCGCGGCAGGCAACGCAGAAATTGCCCGGGCGGCTTCGATTCCCGCGATCCATCCTGTAAGCGCCCGGCCTATGGCATCAGGATGGTCCTCCTGCAGGTGATGCAGTCCGGCTCCGAGATGCACCACGCTGCAATGCTGCAGCGAAGCGGCAAATTCGCGTGCGAAAGCCGGCGAAACGATTGCCCCAGGCTCGCCGGAGAACAACAGCGTTGGATATTGCGCGGTCTTTAGCGCGGCGTGAGCAGCCTCGAGCATGGCGCAAACGTCCGAAGGCTCACCTGCGATCGGAAGTTCGCGCGGCAGAACGAGAACGGGTTTGCGGCTTTCCGCCGTCGGGAATGGCGCACGGTAGGCGGCCAGCTCGTCATCGGCGAGCGTTCGAACGATCGAGCCCGGGAGGCGCTCGACGAACGCATTGGCCTCAAGCACCAACTGCTCGCCGACACCCGGTGTCCGGAATTTCTTGAACGTTTCCCGTGCAACCGCATTCTGATGGAAGTCCTCCCATGTGGCCCATGGGCGGATGAACTCCATGAAGGCGAGGCCGCGCACGAATTCCGGCCTGCGCGCGGCAAGATGGAAGGCGAGGGCCGTGCCCCAGTCTTGCGCCACCAGATAGGCTGACTCAGCGCCGAGGCTGTCGATGAATGCGTCGAGGTAGCGCACGTGATCGGCAAAGCGGTAGTCCAGGTTCGGGCGTCCTGATTGTCCAAAGCCGACAAGGTCCGGCGCAATACAGTGCGCCACCGATCCGACAAGGGGGATGATGTTTCGCCAGATGTAGGAGGAAGTTGGGTTGCCGTGCAGGAACAGCACGAGAGGCGCGCCAGCCGCACCGGCTTCACGAAATGCCATCGTGGTATCGAGCACCTTGCGCGTGCTCACTTCGAGCTGCGAACGGTCGGTCATGGCTGCACCTCCTTCAGGACAGTTGAAAAAACGATGGACTTGAAGCGCTCGAGTGCGGCCGGGCTGCGCTCGACCTTCATGCGCAGGATGGCGCCCTGCCAGGACGTGAGCAGAAATTCGGCAAGGTCGGCCGGCTCGAACTGGCTATCGATTTCCTGCATTGCCTGGGCCTCCGCGATGCAAGCGGCAAACGGGGCGCGCCACTCCTGAAAAATCTCCTCCAGCCGCGCACGGAGAGCCTCGTTGCTGCTTGAAGTCTCAAGGCTCAGGTCGCCGATCAGGCAGCCGCGACTCCAATGGTCGCTCTCCAGCCTGCCGGTGATGATGTCGAGATAGCGCCTCAAGCGCTGGCGCGGCGTCAGCGACTTGTCATTCAGCGCCTGCGCCACGCATCCTTTGACATGTGCGAAATAGCGATCGAGCACTTCGCGCGCGAACGCTTCCTTGCTGCGGAAGTGGTTGGTGAACGAGCCCTGGGGTGCTCCTGCCGCGGCGGCAATGTCGCGCACGCTGGTGCCGTTGTAGCCGGTGCGGAACATCGCCTTCAGGCCAGCATCGAGGATGGTGTTTTTAAGAGATGGTTTTGGCACGGATATACAATACGTACGTACGTATTAGACGTCAAGGGTGGAATTCATGTGCAATCTGAGTTGCTTGCGGTGAGAAGAGGAAATGGTCGACATCACCATGCCGAACTTGGCTGGCATGCGGGTTTCAGGGGAAGTCTGACCGACCTCCACGCAGAGAATCAGGGGTGCTGGCGCCGTAGCGCACCGAACGCGGTCTTCGGTGGCTTCATCTTTCGAGACGCATCGCTTTCGCGATGCTCCTCGGGATGAGGTTCCAGACCCTCATGGTGAGGAGCGCGACAACGGCGCGCGTCTCGAACCATGAGGCGGTGGGTGTGCGGTCACAATTCAGGCCCAGCGGAAAGCGCCCTAAGACAGCCGCATATCCAGCAAGCGCCGGCCCTCGGTCTTCAGCAGCTTCTTCACAGCACTGGATGCGGCGATCTCGCCCTGGTTGGCATAGGCCTCGTGGTTCTTCTCGATATCCTCGAGACGATAGAGATAGTTGACCATGATGCCTGCGGACTCGCGCAAACCCTTGGTCGAGAGATCGCCGAGCCAGTCGATCCGCTCCAGCCGCGCGCCGTTGCCGAGATGGAACCGGGCCACCGAATCGATCAGCCGGCCTTTCGGCGTGCGCGCCTTCAGAAAATAATGCGCCGCGAGCGGTTCGAGCACCGAACGCAGTTGCGCCGCCAGTTCGGCGTTCTCGAACCATCGGGGCTTTTCGAGATTTTCCAAAAGCGCCCGGTCCTCATCGGTAACCGGAACGTCGTTCGCCTGCTTCAGCCATTGCATGAAGCCCGGTACCGGCGACAGCGTCACGAAATTTTCCAGCTTCGGCAACTCGCGCCGCAATTCCTCGACCACCTGCTTGATCAGAAAGCTGCCGAAGGAAATTCCTCCCAGGCCGCGTTGCGTGTTGGAGATCGAATAAAACACCGCGGTGCGGGCGCGCTCGATCGGCACCAGCGGCCGGTCCTCGGCGAGCAGCGGTGCAATCGCGCCGGGGATCGATTCCGTCAGCGCCACTTCGACAAAGATCAGCGGCTCGTCGACCATCGCGGGATGAAAGAACGCGTAGCAGCGCCGGTCGACCGGGTCGATGCGGCGGCGCAGATCGTTCCAGTCGCGGATTTCGTGCACCGCCTCGTAGCGGATGATCTGTTCCAGGATGTTCGCCGGTGTCGACCAGTCTATCCTGCGCAGCACGAGAAACCCCCTGTTGAACCATGAAGACAGCAGGTGAACGACGTCGCGGTCGAGCGCGCCGAGGTCCTTGTGCCCGTTCATGAGGCGAAGCAGATCGGCGCGCATCTGAACCAGATCGCTGGTGCCGCCAGGCGCGCGGTTCAGCCGGCGGATCAGTTCCTGCCGCCGCGGCTCGGAAGCAAAATGCAGGTCGCTGGCGTCTTCGTCGCTCGGCTGCGCGCGCCAGCTCTCGATCGCCTCGGCAAGCTTCTCCCGGTCCGGACCGAAATCGCGGGTCAGGGTATGGAAGAATGCAAGCTGCTCGGCTTCGTCGAGATGGCGGTAGCGGTCGAGAACCTCGCGCGCCATCGCGGTGCCGGAGGCTTCGCCCCGGCCCGACAGTAGCGCCTCGCACAATGCGATCAGTTCGGCCCCATCCGGTTTGGCGTCGGACCCCGCGCGGCGAAGCAGGGTGCGGCCGCGCTCGGAAATCGAGGCGAGAAGGTCCGAGAAAAAGGCGTTGTTGCTCATCTTGGGCAGGTCGAATCCCGGTTCGGTAGAATCTTACATGGGATTTAGGCCAAAGCCGATCACAATCAAGCGCGCAAAATGGCGGCCCGCATAAAGGCGTCGCACCGCTGCGGAAAGAACTGTCATGCTCCGCGAAAGCGAGGGCATCCAGCAATCGCAGACCCCGGCGTTTACCGGATCACCGGCTTTCGCGGGTGACGACGACCCCATCCGGAATTGCGCCGGCCGACCGTCGGGGCCGAATCGGCCTCATTTCGTCTCCGAAAAATCCGTCGGGGTCTTGCCGGTGACCAGGATTGTTTCGTGCAGCCGCCGCGACATCCGCACCGCGAATTCGGCATTGAGGCTTTCGCCCGCGTTGCTGGCGCTTAAGCCACGCTGCATGCTTTTTCGGCCCTGTGTTTGCCGTTGATCGCGGCGGCGATCATCCTGCTGGCGGAGATCAAGGTGCCGGCGGGCGCGAGCTGATCGCGACCCTCGATCGCACGCGCCTCCCGGTGCGCTACATCCGTGCATTCTGCACAAATGTACGGCACTTCTTCTGGCTCAGCATTCGAACACGGCCCAATATTCGGCTCGAATCCCGTTGGATTCTGGATCTTCGGCCAAAACACGGTTGGCACATCGATTGCTTCGTTTTGTGCAGTCAATGATGACTACCGTTCTCCGGATTGCTGAAGCCAGCGCTGGCCAACGCACAGGGATCAAAGCGACCTTGCCGAGGAGCTTTGCGCAGTCGTCGGGACAGCATCCCAACATGGCTTGCGTGCCCCTGTTTCCGAACGGATGCGGCCGGGCAGTTTGATCGAAGATCCAGCGTGCTGGGGCAGGAACCTGTCGTTTCTGCAGCAGCCTGGGGCCCGACACGCGTTTCGAGAGCGGCTTGAAATCCATCCAAACACCAGCTCGCAGCTGGATGACGGCCGTCGCGCTTTTGATCGCGCCGCGAAACCAAAGGGAATTGTAATGTCATATCTCGTGCCTTCAGAATTCGTCACCAAGATGGTGGATGCCGGCGAATCCAAGATCTTCATGTCCACCCGCGATACGGTGATCCGGGCCTATATGGCCGGCGCGATCCTCGCATTGGCGGCTGCGTTTGCCGTGATGGTCAATGTTCAGACCGGTTATCCGATCATCGGGGCCATTCTGTTTCCGGTCGGCTTCTGCATGCTCTATCTGCTGGGCTTCGATCTCTTGACCGGGGTTTTCGTCTTGAGTCCGCTGGCGCTGATCGACAAGCGGCCGGGCGTGACCATCGGCGGCGTTTTGCGCAACTGGGGCCTTGTGTTCGTCGGCAATTTCCTCGGAGCGTTGACCGTCGCCGTGATGATGTCGATCGTCTACACCTACGGCTTCCAGACGCCGCCCGACAAGGTCGGTACCGTCATTGCCGGCATCGGCGAGGCGCGTACGCTCGGCTATGCCAAATACGGCGCCGCCGGCATGCTCACGCTCTTTGTTCGCGGCATGATGTGCAACTGGATGGTCTCCACCGGCGTGGTCGGAGCCATGATTTCCACCTCGGTCTCCGGCAAGGTGATCGCGATGTGGATGCCGATCATGGTGTTCTTTGCGATGGTGTTCGAACATTCGGTCGTGAACATGTTCCTGTTCCCTTCGGCGCTGCTCATGGGCGGAAAGTTCTCGATCCTGGACTATTTCATCTGGAATGAAATTCCGACCGTACTCGGCAACCTTGTCGGCGGACTTTCATTCACCGGGCTGACTCTGTATGCCACGCATGGCAGGACGGCGCCGAAGCGCGACCTGCGAGCGGCACCGGTTCGCGCCGCCGCCTGATTTGACTGAACGAAGGAGCCTTGCCTTTAGTAAGGTAAGGCTCCTCATTTTTGGCGCCTTATATGCCGCGCGGATTGCAAATATCGGTCGGGCAATATTCTGATAAAGGTCGCAAAGAGACCAATCAGGATTTCCACGGCGCCTTGATCCCGAGCGAGCCGTTGTTGAGTTTGAAAGGCATCGCCATTGTGCTGGCGGACGGGATCAGCAGCAGCAATGTCAGCCAGGTCGCGAGCGAGTTCAGCCGTCAAGAGTTTCCTGACCGACTATTACTGCACCTCGGAATCCTGGTCCGTAAAGACCTCGGCGCAGCGCGTGCTGGCGGCGACCAATGCCTGGCTGCATTCGCAAACCCGGCGCAGCCAGTATTCCCATGACAAAGACAAGGGCTATGTTTGCACTCTGAGCGCGATGGTGATCAAGTCGACGACCGCGCATATTTTTCATGTCGGCGACTCCCGCATTTACCGGGTGGCGGGCAATGCTCTTGAACAGCTCACCGATGATCATCGGGTGATCGTTTCGTCCGAGCAAAGCTACCTAAGCCGCGCGCTGGGCATCAATCCGCAAATTGAAATCGACTACCAGGCGCTTCAAGTCGAAAAGGGCGATGTCTTTCTGCTCGCGACCGATGGCGTTTACGAGCACGTCGGGGCTCGCTTTATCGCCAATGCGATCAATGACAGTCAGCAGGATCTGGACCGGGCGGCGAAAACGATCGTTGAGCAGGCATTCCAGCGAGGCAGTCCGGACAATCTCACGATCCAGATCGTCCGCATCGATGAATTGCCGGCGAGCGAAGCTGCCGAGGTCTTCGGGCAATCATCCGAATTGCCGCTTCCTCCGCTCCTGGAAGCGAGGACACTGTTCGATGGATACAGGGTAGTCCGGGAGCTGCATGGCAGTAGCCGCAGTCACATTTATCTGGCTGTCGACAGCGAGACCGATGCTCTGGTCGTCATAAAAATTCCGTCGATCGATTTGCGCGACGACCCCGCCTACCTGAAGCGGTTCATGATGGAGGAGTGGGTCGCCCGGCGCATCGACAGTCCCCATGTCCTGAAGCCTTGTGCGCATTCCAGAAAACGCAACTACCTGTACGTCGTGACGGAATTCATCGACGGACAGACGCTTGCCCAATGGATGATCGACAATCCCAGGCCGGAGCTGGAAACGGTGCGCGGCATCGTCGAGCAAATCGCCAGGGGTTTGCGCGCGTTTCACCGCAAGGAGATGCTGCATCAGGACATAAGGCCCGACAACATCATGATCGACAGGACAGGAACGGCGAAGATCATCGATTTTGGTTCGACCAGGATCACAGGCGTCGCCGAAACCGAGCCGTCGACCCGTCCGGACGACATCTTGGGTACCGCGCAATATACCGCGCCCGAATGTTTCCTGGGAGAAAGCGGCTCGCCGCGCTCCGATATGTTCTCGCTCGGAGTGATCAGCTATCAGATGCTGACCGGAAAACTGCCGTATGGTTCCCAGATTGCGCGAGCAAGAACCAGATCGCAGTTCAACAAGCTGAGATACAACTCCGCCCTCGACGATAACAGCGAGATTCCGGCATGGATAGACGGGGCGCTGAGGAGGGCCGTGCATCCGGATCCGTACAAGCGCTACGAGAGCTTGTCGGAATACACGTTCGATCTTCGTCACCCCAATACCGGATATCTCAATGCTTCCGCCACGCCCCTGATCGACCGCAATCCATTGCTGTTCTGGAAATGCCTGGCCGCCATCCTTGCATGCATCATTCTCTTCTTGCTTATCGGCCAACATGGCATGCGCCATTAGGGCTCTATCGAGGTTGGCTAGACCAGGTGCGATGGCGTTTTTGGGCAACGGGCTCGATTGGAACCAAGGCACCCCGTAAAATCCCGGATATACGCCTTCCGTAAAACCACCGACACAGGCGGTATCGAACTGGCAACCCTGAAGTCGTTCATTCAACCAACGGCCGGACAACCATGGCTGATGCCGTAGCCGACCCGCTGCACCGCTTTCCGGTCTTTCGTACGTCCAATCCCGAGGAACTGCGTCAATTCGGGTCGACATTGTTCGGCGTAGCCGGGATCGATTTGAAAAATCTCGACCACTTCGAGGCGCGCGTCAATCTCGTCCAGCTTCAGGAGACGGCTCTCGCCTTCGGCGCAACCAGTGCCGAGCTGGCGATCGATAATCTTGCCGCCGGCTTCATCCGGCTTCAAATCGCGCACAAGGGCCGCGCGACCGCATCCGTGGACGGCAGAACGACCGACATCAATGATCGCCAGTTTGCGGTTACGCCGGCCGGCGTTCGCTCGCGGATGGTTTGCGAGGCAGGGCATGAACGCCTTACGCTTCGCCTCTACGAGCAAGCGCTATTGCAAAGGCTGACGGCGCTTCTGGGCGCCAAGCCGAAGGGCAAAATGACATTCCATGCCGCGATCGAGGCGGGTCAACCTCACGCGCAAAGCCTTTCCCAGCTGATCCTTTTCTTCTCGCAGCAACTGGACTCGGCGGCGTCACGATTGCCCGCGGCCGTCTGGCGCGAGCTCGAGCAGGCCGTGCAGATTGCGTTTCTCTATGCGAGCCGTCACAGCTTCAGCCATCTGCTGGAACGTCAGGAAAGCATGCCGGCGCCCTGGGTTGTCCGGCGGATTGAGGAGTTCATCGAAGCCCACTGGCAGGAAGCGATCACGATCGACCGGCTCGCGGCCGAGGTGGGCGTCAGCACGCGCGCGATTTTCCGGGCGTTCGAGCGCAGCCGGACCTATTCGCCGATGGCCTTTGCCAAGGCGATCCGTCTCAGGCGGGCGCGAGAAATCCTGATGTCCGGCGATCCCGGTATAAGCGTGACGGCCGCGGCATTCCAAAGCAATTTTGCAAGTCCGGGCCGCTTTGCAAAAGACTATCGCGAAGCGTTCGGCGAACTTCCGTCTCAAACCGTTTCCCGAACACGCCGTGGTCAGGCGAGCTGACAAATTTATCGGTTCGGCGTGCCGGCATTGCAGATCAACCCGATCGGCGGCGAGGACGCGATCTTCGGACGCACCGCGCTGCTCGCGCACACCTTCATGCTCGGCCCCAATAGCGATTCCAACGGCTGCGTTTGGTCAGGGACTACAACGCCTTCCTGAACGCCGCCGCAACCAGAGGATCAAGCGGCTCGCCGTCGTCGCGAGGGTGGAATAGGCCGCCGATTCCGCTCCGGGTTACACGAGCGCGTCGCCGTCGCCCGCGATGACGGCGAAGCGGTCGGACAGCTCGACCAGCGCCACGTCATGAACCGTCGCGGCGCCGATCGTCCCGCCGCGGCCGTCGGGAAGGTCGCGTGTGGTGCAGCTGCTGGCGTCGATGGTGACGCGAAAGCCGAGGTCGAGCGCTGCCCGCGCCGTGGAGCTGACGCACATATGCGTCATCAAGCCCGCGAGAATGATGTTGTTGTGGCCGGTCGCCGCGAGGCGGGCCTGCAGATCGGTGCCGGCGAATGCGTTGGGCAATTCCTTCTCGACCACAGGCTCGCCACCCCGCGGAGCCAATGCGGATACGATCGCGCCCCGCTCGGCGGCACGGTCGAACAGGCCGCCCGGACGCCCCCTGTGCGCGACGTGAAAGATCGAGGTCCCGCTGTTGCGCGCCCGCGCCAGCAGTTTTGCGGCGTTTGCGATCGCCGTGTTGGCATCGGGCAGGGCGAGCGGGCCAGAGAGATACTCGTTCTGCAGATCGATCAGGACGAGAGAGGCGTCGCTGAGCCTGGGAAGGCTGAGGTCGGCGCCGGCGAGCTGAAGCAGGGTTTTGGCTACGGTCATGGCTGCGGGAGGTTTCCAATTGCAAGTTGCTGATGGCAGCAACATAGCGGACGGAAGCCTGCTTTCACGGAGGAAGTTCGCAGCCTTGGGCTGCAATATTGCAGGAAACGGCGGTCTCGTGATAACGGGGAGCATGAACTGGGACGATTTTCGCATCGTGGCCGCGGTCAGGGACGAAGGCACCTATGCCGGCGCCGGCGCGCGGCTGCGCATCAACGAGACCACCGTCGGCCGGCGGCTGGCGCGCATCGAGCGCGCGCTAGGCTTGCGGCTGTTCGAGGCCGTCGACGGGGAGCGCAAGCCGACCCGGCAGTGCGAGACGGTGCTGGCGCATGTCGATGCGATGGCGGCGCACGTCGCCGACATCGGCAAGGTCGGCGAGAGACTGCCGGGCCTGACCGGGCGCTTTCGGATTGCGTCCACCAGCGCCATTGCGGAGGAACTGTTGTCGCCGCGCGCCGGCGCGTTGCTGGTGCAGAATCCGGGCCTTGCCCTGCAATTCCTCACCTCCAGCGAGAACGTGAAATTCTCGCGCTGGGGTGCCGATCTCGCCATTCGCCTGCGAAAACCCGACAAGGGCGACTTCACGATCTCGAAGCTCGCGGAAGTCAGGCTGTATTTTTTCGAGCCGGCCGCCGCGCCCGACTTCGAGCCTGCTGTCTGCACCTATCCCGATGGCCTCGACCTTACCCCGGAATCGCAATTCCTGAAGGCGAGGGGACAGCAACAGCGCGCGCGCTGCATCACGGATAACGTGCGGGTGATCAGAACGCTGATCCAGACGCATCAGGCGATCGGCATCCTGCCCGAACATTCGTGCGAGGGATTGCTGGCCGATCGCCGCCTGCGCGCCACGCTGCTGCCGCGTCGCCGCGACGTCTGGCTGTTGGTGCAGAACCACCTGAAGCGCGATCCCGCAGCACGCGCCGTGATCGACTGGGTGCGCGATTGCTTTCAGGAGTTGGCGCGGGGGTAGGAAGAAGGACGCGCAAGTTAAAACTTGCTTCCGATCAACCAAACAAAAACCCCGGCATCGCTGCCGGGGGTTTGCATTCTTGAAACCGCTTGAACGGATGGATCAGAAGTCCATGCCGCCCATGCCGCCGCCAGGAGCGGCACTGCTTCTGGCGGCAGAACGCCAATAGGAGAGGTGGCGCCGAGCTTCGACGGCGGCCCCGTCATTCCGGACGGTCCGCGGCGCGGACCGATCCGGAAATCTCGAAGTGTTGTACGATTTGCTTCCGCGAGAATCCCCGATGTGCAATTGCACATCTGAGGTTCACGTTTCACGCGTGCCCCGCAATGACTGGCGTCACGAATTGACGTGGATGAAATCCCGTAACAGCGGATAGATTTCGTTGTTCCAGCGCTTGCCGCTGAACACGCCGTAATGGCCGACGCCAGCCTGCATGTGATGCACCTTGCGATAGGCGCGCACGCCGGTGCAGAGGTCCTGCGCGGCGAGCGTCTGGCCGATCGAGCAGATATCGTCCTTCTCGCCTTCCACCGTCATCAGGCCCATCCGCCTGATCGAGGCGGGGTTCACCGGGCGGCCGCGACAGGTCAGCTTGCCCAGAGGCAGCAGATGTTCCTGAAACACGTCGCGGATGGTTTCGATGTAGAATTCCGCCGGCAGGTCCATCACCGCAAAATATTCGTCATAGAAGGTCTTGATGGTTTCGGCTTTCTCCGTCTCGCCCTTGGCCAGATGCCGGGCGAGATCGATATGCGATTTGATGTGGCGCTCCAGATTCATCGACACGAAGGCGGTGAGCTGCACGAAGCCGGGATAGACCTGCCTGAACGCACCCTTGCACTGGATCGGCACGTAGTTGATCAGGTTCTCCTCGAACCATTTCAGCGGTTTGCTCTTGGCGAACTCGTTGACCTTGGTCGGCAGGATCCGCGTGTCGATCGGGCCGGCCATCAAGGTCAGGGTCGCGGGGCGCGCGGGGTGGTTGTCCTCCGACATGATCGCGGCGGCGGCCAGCGCGGAAACCGACGGCTGGCAGATCGCCACCATGTGCGGGCGCGGGCCCAGTTGGGCGAGAAAGGTGATGAGATGTTCGGTATAATCATCGAGGCCGAATTTGCCTTGATCGAGCGGAATGTCGCGGGGGTTATGCCAGTCGGTGATGTAGACGTCGTGATCTTGCAGCAACGTCTTCACGGTGCCGCGCAACAGCGTCGCGAAGTGGCCGGACATCGGCGCCACCAGCAACAGCCGCGGCTGTTCCGGCGATTTTTCCTTCTTGAAATGCAACAGCGAACCGAACGGCGTCGAATGGACGACTTCCTCGGTTACCCCCAGCTCCTGGTTGCCCACCAGCACCTTGTCGATGCCGTAAGGCGGGCGCGTATAGGTAAGCGAGGTGCGCGAGATCAGCTCCAGTGCCGCGGCCAGCCGCCCGAACAGTTTGTCGGAGACGCCTTGCGGGACCAGATTGAGATATTTTAATGCGTGCGCAGCCCCGGTCCGCCATGGCGCCGTCAGGTCCATGTGGTTCTGATAGGCTTGATATAACATCGACATCATCGGGATCCGTCCCTGCCCGTGCTGCCATGCAATATCGAAGCCAAAACGGGGGCAAACAGCCTCGCGAACTGGCACGTCACTTGCTCACATCACTTGCTGTTGAAGCTGACGAAGATGCGCGAAGCCCAAACAACGGGCAGTTTGCAGCGGACCGCCTTGGCATAGCAGTGCCCGGCAGGCGTTAAAGGAAAGGCCGTATGGCGAAAGCGACACTGACCATCAGCAGCAAGAACTATTCGTCGTGGTCACTGCGCGGCTGGCTGCTGACGAAATTCTCGGGCCTCGAGTTCGACGAAGTCATCACCGCGCCCGACGATGCTTCGGCGCGGGCCGAAATCCTGCTGCTGTCGTCATCGATCCTGGTGCCGTGCCTGCGGCACGAAGGCGCCACGGTATGGGATACGCTGGCGATCGCGGAATATCTCAACGAGACCATGCCGGACGCCGGGCTGTTGCCCAAGGACCGCATATTGCGGGCGCATTGCCGCTCGATCTGCGGCGAAATCCATTCGGGATTTACCACGCTGCGCGCGTCGCTGCCGGTCAACCTGAAGGGGCATTTCCCCGGCTTCAAGATCTGGTCGCGCGCGCAGGGCGACATCGACCGGGTCTGCACCATCTGGCGCGAGTGCCTGGCCAAATCGGGCGGCCCGTTCCTGTTCGGCGAACGCACCATGGCGGACGCCATGTATGCGCCGGTCGTGACCCGCTTTCTGACCTACGATGTGAAGCTGGAGCCGCGGCTTGTGGCCTATGCCGAGATGATCATGGCGCTGCCGGAGATGCAGGAATGGATCGAGGCGGCGAAAGCGGAGCCCGCCGACATCGAAGAGCTTGAGGTCGAATATTAGGCAGCGGGGGCGCCCGTTGCCTGTTTGGGGGGCTCAAGCGTCGGGCACGCTTTGCTCAACTTGCTGCCATCAAGACGCCTGCAGGGCCGGCGCCGCCGAGCCGGCGACCACGCGCCAAAAATCGATCAACTCAAATTACCGCTTCGGTCCAGGAGCTTCGATGGCTTCGCGGCAGGGGCGATCGAATTTGCCGCGCTGCAGCGCCGCTGGCGTGATTTTCGCATGGCACAATGAAGCTCCGAACGCGCCGATCCGCGCTGCCAAGAAATTGGACGCCGGCGATGGTCGCGATCGCCGGAAAGAACGGTGGAGGCTTCAGATGAATCAGCATGCGGTCGTCGGCAAATTCTCCCACGTCAAACCAGGCGACACCGAATTCAGGGGAGGTGGCTTGCGCGACTTCTTCCTGTATCGCGATCTCGGCATCGCGGCTGCGACCGGCGGCCAGGTGATCTGCCATCTGGTCAAGGCCAATCCCGACATGCCGCCGGAAGACGGCACCGGCTGGCACCGGCACGATTGCGACTTCCAGATCGTCATCATGACCAAAGGCTGGGCGCGGTTCATGTACGAGGACAAGCCGACCCTGGTGCAGGCCGGTGACGTCGTGCATCAGCGGCCAGGGATCGTGCACTACCTGTTCGATTACTCGCCGGACATGGAATATCTCGAGATCGTCAGCCCGGCTGATTTCAAGACCGTCGATATGCCGCCGGCCACCGACAAGGTGCCGCCGGTGACGCCCTGGAAGTAGCCCGGTGTCGTCGCCGGAGGAATTAACGTTTGTCGTCGGCCGCTTGCTGCGGTCGGTCGCAGCCATGCTGGATGTGGCGCGGCGTATCGGATTGATGCCGATATCTAGCCGTGAACAAGGGAGTACGGGGCCAAACCACTGATTCGGCCGCGTTTCGTTCCATCCGTGTTCCGAATCTTAAAATCGTGGTCGGTGCCCGTCGCGTTCTGGCACAGCCGGGGGGCGCGGCCCAAGGCCTTCCCCTAAATCAGGGCCGCCGCAGGCGCCAGCCGACCACGGTTGCCTCGACGGTGCTCCCGGATTCGTTATTGCGCCATTCCCCATTGATGAAGCGGCAGGCGAACGGCAATTGATACGTTCCGCTGTGGTCCTCGCATAACACCTGGACCGGCTGATCCGGCGGCGGTTCTCCCTCGCCATTGAATTCGGCCAGACGTCGTTCGCGTGTTGCCATTCCGTCATTCTCCCTAAGAGGCGCAAGCACCCGCTTGCGTTGCCACCCTCAAGTCCTATCCCAGAACTTAACTGGGGTGTTTTTGGCAAAACCTCAACGCGCGAATGAGGTTTCCGTGTGATATCTTCAAGGTCTCGCCCAGAGTTCGCAACAAATTGACCGTCGCGGCCATTACGTTAATGAGGATTTCGATGATCGGCCGGATCGCTCCCGTCGCTTGGCTGGTTTTGGCGCCCTGCATGGTGCTCTCCGGCCGTGCAACGGCGCAGGATGTTCCCGGCATCGAAATCTGCACCGTCGAAAAGACCATGGAGCGGCGCACCAGTTGCCTGCAGAGCAACGTCGATTTCCTGCAGAAGACACTGACAAAACTCGCCGCCGACCATCAGCAGAAGCTGGACACCGCCAACCGTCAGATCGAGGGCCTCAAGAGCACTGTTGCCTCCCTGCAGAAGATCGTCGGCGACCTGCAGGCGGCGCAGAAGAAGGCGGCCGAGGATCAGAACAAGAAAGCCGAGCCGCCAGCTGCGGCGGCCAAGGATGCGCCCGCGCCGAAGGAGGGGGCGAAGTGAGCGGTCGATATCGGCGTCGTCGCGGGGCTTAGGACGCGCCAGCGAGAGCAAGGACTGTCAAATGCGGCGGGCGCGAAGCGATCATGATGGGGGGCTTCGAAAAAAGGCCCGTCGTCCATGAATCCTGCCCAGAAGGCGCTCTGGTTTATCGAAAGCCATCTCGCCGACGCATTGACCCTCGAGGAGATCGCGTCGATCGGCGGAGTGTCGCGCTTCCACATGGTCCGGTCGTTCGCCGCCGCGACGGGGCTGTCGGTCATGCGCTACGTGCGTGCCCGGCGCCTCAGCGAGGCGGCCCGTGCGCTGGCGAATGGCGCGCCCGATATCCTCAAGCTGGCGCTGGATGCGGATTACGGCTCTCACGAAGCATTCACCCGCGCGTTCCGCGACCACTTCGGGGTCACGCCCGAAGCGGTCCGCGCCTCGGCGTGCCTCGACACTCTCAAGCTTCAGGAGCCGATCCCCATGGATTCAACCGCTATCGACAATCTTCAGGCACCCCGTTTTGAAACCGGCAAGTCGTTTCTCGTCGCCGGCGTCGGCGAGCGATACACTTGGGAGAGCGGCGGCCCCGCCATTCCCGGTCAGTGGCATCGCTTTCATCAAGTCGTGGACGACATTCCCGGCCGGATCGGGAAGGTAGCCTACGGCGTCTGCTGCAACGGCGACGACGCCGGAAATTTCGATTACATCGCCGGCGTCGAGGTGTCCGACTTTTCCGACCTGCCGCGCGAATTAAGCCGCGTGCGGATTCCTGAACAGAGATACGCCGTCTTCACCCACCGCGATCATATCTCGACCATACGCCGCACCGTCAGCGCGATCTGGAATCGCTGGCTGCCGGATTCCGGACTGAAAGCGGCCGATGCGCCCAACTTCGAGCGCTATGACGAGAACTTCAATCCGCTCACCGGCAATGGCGGCCTCGAAATATGGATACCCGTGCAGGACTGAAGCGCTTTGAGCCCCGGTTCTGATTTGATCCGACCGAGGCTCCAGTCCGCACGCGGGGCTGCCCTGCGCGGTCTTAAGTGAGGTGCTTGCTTGGCAAGCGATATCGACTTTGCCATAACATTGCGCAACGAAATTGTTGCGCGTGCGGAATGAGCTGGAATCCGCCTCGCCCAAGAAAAAGCCGGGAGGATTTCGTGCCCAATATTCGCGTTCTCGCCACCGGTCTCGAATTTCCCGAAGGTCCGGTGGCGATGCCCGACGGCTCGGTGCTGCTGGTCGAAATCCGCGGCCGGCGCCTGACCCGGGTATGGCCGGACGGTGCCAAGGAAGTGGTCGCGGAAATTCCCGGCGGCCCCAATGGCGCGGCGATCGGGCCCGACGGCAAATGCTACATCTGCAACAACGGCGGCTTCAGCTGGGCTCCCTCGCGCGGCACCATGATGCCGGGCGCGCCGGCGCCGCACGAATATATCGGCGGCTCGATCCAGCGGGTCGATCTTGCGACCGGCAAGGTCGAAACCCTGTTCGACAAATGCGGCGAGCATCCCTTAAAGGGGCCGAACGACCTGGTGTTCGACAGCCATGGCGGGCTCTGGTTCACCGATCTCGGCAAGCGCCGCGCCCGCGACATGGATGTCGGCGCGTTTTATTACATCAAGCCTGGCATGGCGGAGATCGTCGAAGGCGTGTTCGGCATGCTGCCGGCCAACGGCATCGGCCTGTCGCCGGACGAGAACACCGTCTATGTCGCGGAAACGCCGACGGCGCGGCTGTGGGCGTTCGATCTGTCCGCGCCCGGCGAGGTCAAGCCGCGCGAGGTGATCTATCGCGGCGAGCGCGGCAAACCGATCGCGGGCCTCGGCGGCTACCAGATGTTCGACTCGCTGGCGGTGGAAGCTTGCGGCAATGTCTGCGTGGCGACGTTGGTCTCGGGCTGCATTTCGGTGATCGCGCCCGACGGCACCATCGTCGAGCAGGTGCCGACCGGCGACCGCGTCACCACCAACATCGCCTTCGGCGGACCCGAACTGAAGACCGCCTACATCACGCTGTCCGGCAAGGGCGAGCTGATCGCGATGGACTGGGCGCGGCCCGGCCTGCCGCTGAACTTTTTGAACAAGTGAACCGAATGACATTTTCGTCATTGCGAGCGAAGCGAAGCAATCCACGGCGGCGAAGCAAAGGCTGGATTGCTTCGTCGCTGACGCTCCTCGCAATGACGGCGCAAGGAGAGGATGCATAATGCCCTGGCTTGAACCGGTGACGCTGAGTGGCCCGCACGCACAGCTGAAACCCTTGTCGCACGATCATATCGACGGGCTGACCGAGGCGGTGAGGGACGGCGAGCTGTGGAAGCTCTGGTACACTTCCGTCCCCACGCCGGAGGACATGGCCAAGGAGATCGATCGCCGGCTTGGATTGCAGGCGGCAGGTTCCATGCTGCCGTTCACCGTTTTCGATGCCGACGGCAAAATAGCGGGCATGTCGACCTATATGAACGTCGATGCGCCGAACCGGCGGGTCGAAATCGGCTCGACCTGGTATGCCACGCGCGTGCAGCGCAGCGCGCTCAATACCCAGTGCAAACTGCTGTTGCTCGGTCATGCGTTCGAAATGCTCGACTGCATCGCCGTCGAGTTCCGCACGCATTTCTTCAACCACCAGAGCCGGCGCGGCATCGAGCGGCTGGGAGCCAAACTCGACGGTATCCTGCGCAGCCATCAGGTTGCGCCGAACGGTACGCTGCGCGACACCGTGGTCTACAGCATCATCGCCAGCGAGTGGCCGACGGTGAAAGCGCATCTGAATTATCAACTGAATGAAAAGGCGCGTGCATAGCGTTTTCGAGCGCAGTGGGTACCTGTTCGAGTTGAGAAAACGCGTCAAGAAATAGAGACGCCAGAAAGCGGGACGATGGATACGTTCGATTATGTGATCGTGGGGGCGGGCTCCGCCGGCTCCGTGCTGACGAACCGGCTGAGCGAAGATCCGGGCACCAGCATCTGCGTGCTCGAAGCCGGGCCGAAGGATTGGCACCCTTACATCCATCTGCCGGCGGGTTTTATAAAAACCTTTCACATGAAGAGCATCAACTGGGCTTACCAGCAGGAGCCCGGTCCGTGGACCGGGGGCCGCAGCATCTACGCGCCGCGCGGCAAGACGCTCGGCGGCTCATCCTCGATCAACGGCCACATCTACAACCGCGGCCAGCGCCAGGATTTCGACACCTGGGCGCAGCTCGGCAATCGCGGCTGGGGCTATCCGGACGTGCTGCCGTATTTCAAGCGGCTGGAGCGGCGCGTCGGCGAGGGCGACGACGCCTATCGCGGGCGCGACGGCAACCTCACCGTCACCACCATGGACTGGAAGGATCCGCTGTGCGAGGCGTTCATGGCGGGTGCGATAAGTCTCGGCATTCCGCGCAACACCGATTACAACGGCGCGATCCAGGAGGGCGTATCCTACGCCCAGCGCACGATCCAAAATGGCCTGCGCGTCAGCGCGGCGACCGCCTTTCTGCATCCGGCGAGGAAGCGGCCGAATGTCCATGTGCTTACCCACGCGCATGCGACGGGCATCATATTCGAGGGCAAGCGCGCGGTCGGCGTGCGCTACGTCAAGGGCGGCAAGGGCGGCACGCCATTCGAAGTGCGCGCCAACAAGGAAGTGATCCTCGCCGGCGGCACCTACAACTCGCCGCAACTTCTGCAATTGTCGGGTGTCGGATCGCCGGATTTGCTGGCCTCGCTCGGCATCGAGGTGCGCCACGCGCTGCCGGGGGTCGGCGAGGGATTGCAGGACCATTACGCGCCGCGCACGGTCGCCCGCGTCAAGAACATCAGGACCATCAACGAACTCAGGCGCGGACTGAGCCTGTGGGTCGAGGCGCTGAAATGGGCGACGACGCGGCGCGGCCTGCTGTCGCTGTCGCCGACCATGGTCTATTGCTTCTGGCGCTCCGGCGAGACTACCGAGAGCTCCGACCTGCAACTGACCTTTACGCCCGCGAGCTACAAGGAGGGCGTGCAGGGCCAGCTCGAGGACGAGCCGGGCATGACGGTGGCGTCCTGGCAGCAGCGGCCCGAAAGCCGCGGCTATGTCCGTCTCCGCTCCGCCGATCCGTTCGCGCCGCCGATCATCCAGACCAATTATCTCACCGCCGAGCTCGACCGCCGCGTCATCGTCGCCGGCATGAAGCTGGCGAGGCGGCTGCTGGCCTCGGCGCCGCTCGCTCCCTTTTACGCGTATGAGGATTTTCCCGGACCCGGCGTGCAGAGCGACGACGAATTCCTCGCCGCGGCGACGCAGCGCGGCACCACGACGTTTCACCCCGGCTGCACCTGTCGCATGGGCCCGGCCGACAGCACATGGGCCGTGGTCGACGACCAGCTGCGCGTACATGGCCTGCAGGGCCTGCGCGTGGTCGATGCTTCGGTCATGCCGCGGATGATTTCCGCCAACCTCAACGCGTCGACCATGATGATCGCCGACAAGGCGTCGGATCTGATCCGCGGCAAGAGCGCGCCGGAGGCGGCGGCCGGGTCGATCGCTGGCTAGGGTACGGACTCGATGGCGTCGGGAAACTTCGCCACCGCAAGTTTCACATGGTGCGCGATGCTGCGGCCGTGCGGGACACAATCGAGTGGCCTTCAGGACATGGCAGCATCATGGCGCACACAAAGGTTCAGATTGCCGACCTCCGGCCGACGCAACTCACCCTCGGATTGTCGGAGGTCAAGAAACGCGCGGCGAAGATTGAGAAGCAGTCACCGGCGGACCGTGAGAGCTATCTCGAGAAAAAAGCCATTCCTTATATCATTGGGCCTGGAAAGCACGTCTATATCGTCGACCACCACCATCTCTCGCGGGCGCTTTGGTCGATCGACATCCGGGAGGCTGTGCTCGGCGACAAGATCGCGGACTGGTCGGATCTGGGGGAACGGCCGTTCTGGCGCGAGATGGAAAAGAATGGCTATTGCTGGCCGATTGACGCCGATGGCAACCGCAGGCCTTTCGCCGCCATTCCCCATCACATCGGCGAACTCACTGACAACGTCTGGCGCTCGCTGGCTCGGCGGGTACGTGGCGAGGCATTTGAGGACCAGGATACGCCGTTCCAGGAATTCATCTGGGGCGATTATTTCCGTACGTTCATGAGCCGCCGGCTGATCGAGCTGCAGTTCGATCTCGCAGTCGATCTGGCGATGAAGCTCGCGCGTCTGGCGGAAGCCGAGGACCTTCCAGGCTTCTTTGACACAGAGCGACGCTCAAAGTGAACCCGCAGGCAGTCGCGACGGGCTATTGCGCGGCATCGCCAAACCACTTTGCCTGAATGCGCTGATATTCACCGGTTTCCTTCAAATTCAGCAGCGCCTGGTCGATGGCGCGGCGCCGCGAAGAGGTCGGCAGGAAAGCAATGCCATAGTGCTGCGACTGGAATACCGGGCCGGAAAGGCGAAGGTGCCCTTTTCTCGTCACGGCGGCGGAATAGGCCAACACCGGTTCATCGTAGACAATCGCATCCGCCTTGCCCGTCTCCACAGCATCCAGGGCAACATCCACATCGGAATATTCGGTCGCCGCTATTCGTTGGGATTTCAACCAGGTGGCTGCCGTGGTGCCGCTGACGGTCGCAATCCACCGGCCGCCAAGATCGTTCGGCCCTGTGGTGCTGCGTTCGATTTGCGTGATCGTCATTCGTGTGGTCACAGTCGCGGTGAAATAGGACGCAAACAGCACTGCGAACAAGAGATAGGGCATCGCCACGATACGGCCAACGAGCCTGCTCGGCATGTCCTGAGCCTGACCGCTGAGCGCACTGATCGACCACCACAGAGCCTGCCCAAACTGACCGATCTTCGTGTTGGCCTGCAGCAGGCCTGTCCCGGCTTTGCGCTCGGATAACCAGAGGAACGGCACGGGTATGACCACCAGCACCAGAATCACCGCGATGAGCTCGAGAAAGGCCCCGGACCCGATGAAGGAGAGGAGATTGTCGAGCGCGCGGGCCGCCGGCATCGGCTCCGCCGCAACGGCTACACGCAGGCCGCTGTTGAACATGGGTTGTGAAAAATCGAACGTCTTCTCACGTTCCGCCGTAATCGAGATCGCGGCGATACCGAGGTCCGTCTTTCCCGACGCGACATCCGACAGAATCCCCTGCACGTTGTCGGTGACGACGAATTCGGTCGTCGCCCCTATGTCCCTCGCGATCGCGTTCCAGAGATCGGCGCTGAACCCCGTGAGATCGCCGCGCTTGTCCCGCATGACAAAAGGCGGGACGATGCGCGTGGAAACCTTGACCGGGGATTGCGCCGCCGGCGTCTGAGCTTCCGCGGTGGGCACCGGAACGGCGAATGCCGCGAGCAATAGTATGAACGTCAGCCGACTGAATATCATGGATGCATTCCCGAGATTCAACTAACGCAGACAAAACAATGACACGAGGTTCGCAGGGCTCAATAGCCCTCGCGCAAGCGTCGTCTTATCTTGCGCCACCGACGCGTCGTGCAAGACACCCGCTCATTTTCAAATCATATTTTTCGGGAGCAAGTGCAAACGAACCCAACGCGCTCTGTCATCATTTCCGGAACATTCCCCCTGGAGGCCCTTCGAGGATTTCCTGTATTATTGAAGAGATGGCACCATTGCGTTTAAGCAAAACAATCGCATGATTTATGGACGAAACTGTCTCGGCTGAAAGCGTCGGAGAGACTGCAAATGCCTGCAGCTCCGGACGAATTCGCCTGATTGGAATCGAGACAACGGCCCATCTCGCATTCGCCCTGATGGCCTGATATTTGAGCTGATTTTCATCCGCGAGGACAGCATCTATTTTCTTGTCTGCCAGAAACTCCAGCGCCGAATCGATATCGTTTAACTTTATGGCGGTTGCTTTTTTATCGCTGGAATTTGAATTCAGCTCCTCCAATAGCGCCTCACTCACAGTTCCGGCAAGCACACCAACCCGAAGATCCACAAGGTCCTCAAGACGGTTCAGATTCCCTCCAACCTTGCTTGTCGCTTCATTCACAGCACTAACCGCCAGGTATCCGACGAGTAGCGACGTGAACACCGTTCGGCTTATAAAAGCTGCGCTTACAACAAAAATCCCACTTACGCTCTCAACAACCTTATCGCTTCCAACCCCAGTGAACAGATTTAGAAAAAGCTTTGCAAAACTCCGAACTCTCCCGATTTGCCGGGTACGCGGCACTGATACGTACTTCTCTATTATCCACACCCAAAAACACATCAGCACAATCAGGCCAATAAACGTTCCAAGAAGCAAAGCTAATGCGGGGGACGCAAGGCTTTTTATAAACGCGCGACCGTAGTGGAAACGGCTTGTTTCCACCATGACCGCCTGGCCATCCTCTTGATAAGGAAGTGTGAATTGAAACTGCCTGAAGCGATCAGGTGAAATACTCAGGCAGCCAACCGCAACATCAAGATCGTCACTGCGGGTCGCTTCCAGCATCGCATTTACCGACGACCACTCGGACACCGTGTAGGGGAGCTTTTCATGATCTGCTATCAGGCGCCATAGATCGATCGCAATACCACGCCATTCGGAATGATCCAGATAAGTACACGGAGCCGATCCGCCTACGACCCCCACTCGCAGAGTATGCTCCGCTGCTACAAGACAATTACTTGAGATCGAAAAAATCGATACAGCCGTCAATAACAGCTGAATCGAACGAAACAGCGGCGCGCGGCATGCAAGGTAAGCAAAATTTGTCATCACCCTAAAATTTCTTGGATGGCCGCTTAGACAAGCAGGCCTGCAAGTCTGATCAGCAGATCCCGGATCGCGGCTGGGCGCGTCGATATCTCTGTTCCCATATTTCTCATTGCGACAGGCCTCGCGCGGAGGCTTCACCAAATAGCTTTAGTGATCGATCTGCCTTGACCTGCATCAATTGCGACGGCGAATCCAGATGAGCTACGCGCCTCGAATTTGATCTCAAGCACGCCCTGCGGTTGGAGATTCGATGAAGAACCGCATCAGTGATTGATTGTGCTCGAACCGACGCATCGAATACCATCGAGGTTCCGGGAGCCTCACCCATGCACGCACCGAAGGAGCTTGGGTAAATGCGAAGAAAACGGCCGGCAAAGGTCGACCGCAAGTCCTCGCAATTCATTCAAGTCCATAGTGATGGTGACAGGCCGCACAGATCCCGTCGAGCTGGTCGCTGACTTCCGAGATGGATTTCAGATCATGCGCCTGCGCAGCGCGATATGCCCTGTCGGCTGCGTCCGCCAGTTTCTTGACATAGGCATTCCAACTCTGATCACGGGCCCTCTGCGGAATCATCAACGCGTTGGTAGCTTCGGCCAGCGTTGCGGCGCCGCTTACGATTTGCTCCCAGTCGTCGTCCGATTTGGGAGACAGATCATGCTCGCCCTTTCCATCGATAACCACGCCGTTGACTTTCCAGATGATCTGCGCGGCCGGGCCAAGGACGTGCTCCATGAAGGTTTTCATGTCGACATGAGCCTGGAACGGCGGTGTCGGGGCCGCGTCTTCGGATATCGACGGCGATGCGGCCGCACACGCGATGACGATCGCGGCCGTCATGCCCGGAAGGAAACGGAAGCTGGTCATCTCAGCGAACTCGCATCGTAAAGCCGATCCAGCGCCCGCATGCGACCGTCGTGATCCACAGCAGAATTGACAATCCTGCCGCCAGCCGCGCCTGAAACTGCAATCGCGTCTGGTTCTCCCGCAGCGGGAGGTCCCTGGCGCTGCGGAGATGAAAGATCGCCATGTTCAGGCCGGCCGCGCCGATCAGGCAAATCTTGGCGACGAAATAGCCGTTCTCCAGATACCTGGTGGCGTTGGAAATGAAGAGAAGACTCCCGGAGGCAGCGGCGACCGCAAAGGCGGCCCAGGTGAGAGGCAAAATTCCGCTTGCAACGCGGCTCACCGGTCGATGAACAGAGGCGAGCCCGAGCAATCTCAGATCAACGGCAAGGATGGACCCGACGACCAGGCAAATCGCGGCCACGTGCAACGATTTAAGGAGGGGAAACAGCACGTTGTTCTCGCGAATGGTGTCCGCCAGCGCGCTGTTCTCGAAATATGAAATGAAGTCCTGAAGCTGCTGCATCATCCGGCCCGCGTATATGCGATCCAACGACCGGCGAAGACAATGCCGCACCAGACGAGCAGGGAGACGGTCGCCGCAAACCGCCCCGCCATCCGCCGCGTTGGATCGCGGTCCCAGGAATTGGGCGACGACGATATCGACCGTTGCAGGCCGGCAGTCAGTAAAATGGCGACAGCAAGCAGCGCCATCTTGAGATAGAAGGTGGAATTGACAAGCGAGCGCCGCGGTTCGCCGACGATCAGCAGGCTTCCGGTGATCAAGAGGATCAGCAGGACCGGCCAGATGGTCGGAAGGAAGCGCTGCGAAACTTCGGGGAGCGGCACGTCGCGCTCAAGCAGCCGCCAGATCCGGAGATCGACAAGGACGGCAGATGAAAACAGGATGGCTACGCAAAGAATGTGAATGGTCTGCAGGGCTGGAATAACCCAGCCGGTGATCCGGATCGCGTGGCTGAGCGGCGTCGCCGCCAGCCACTTGCTAAATTCGCCCAACGCGATCTCCATCGTCACGTCATTCTTCGGCAGGCGTCAGGGTATAACTGAGCTCCTGACCGCTCGGCAGCGTAACTTTCTGCAAAAACCCGCCTGGATTGCCGTCGCGAAGCGGCGCATAGCGGAAAACCGCGTGGTCTCCGGGTTGGAGCGAGCGCCTGGTCCAGCCGGCGCGTGTCAAAACTCCAGGGCTCAGGACTTCGAACACCCATGTACTTGCCGGTTCGCCATTCCTGACATCCTTCTCGACGACGAAGGTGATGTGAGGGTTGGTCCAGTTGACGATCCTGACGGTGCCTTCCATGGTTTGGGGGTGATCGAGATCGTAAGCCGCAGTCGAATGGTGCGCCGCAGCCATACCGACGAAACCCACGATCAGGCTCACGGCAAGGAAAACGCTTTTGGGCGATACCACTTGGGCCTCACATTCCGGGGATTTGCTAGATATCTAACCCGGATTATGCACCAAGCATGAGATTTTTGCGGCGGCTGTGGCGTAAAAGCGGCCGATTCACGTAGCAAATCGTTGTTCCGACAAGTTGCCTCGCGCATCAGCCTTGCGCTAAAGCCGCCATGACCGACGATATGCTGCCTCCCTTCGACCTGCCAGCCGTCCGCCTCAGGAAAATCACATTGGATTTTGGAGGCGGCAACCAGTCCTCCGATGTCCTGCATGCGATGTTCGAAATGGTGATGGAGCGCGTCCCTGCGATCGCTTGCGGCCTGATCCATCACTGGATCGGGGGTTCGACCAGGCGAGCCGCGTTGATCATCGCGTCGATCGTGTTGGCGGGCATGTCCGGTGCGGTGACGGGACATGCCCAATCGGGAGCGGCGCCGTTGTCCCCTGCCGCGGAAAGCGCATTGCGGCCGAACGACAGTTTCAGGGAGTGCGACGCCTGCCCCGAGATGGTGGTGGTGCCGGCCGGCAGCTTCGTCATGGGCTCCCCGGACGACGAGAAAGACCGGGGAAAGGACGAAGCTCCGCAACACCGGGTCACGTTCGCTCGGCCGTTTGCGGTCGGACGGTTTGCGGTGACATTTGATGAATGGGACGCCTGTGTGGCGGACGGCGGTTGCAGCGGATACACGCCCAATGATGGAGGCTGGGGCCGCGGCCGACGTCCGGTGATCTATGTGTCGTGGGACGATGCCAACGCCTATGTGGCCTGGCTGTCGCGCAAGACCGGAAAGACCTACCGGCTTCTAAGCGAGGCCGAACGGGAATATGTGACGCGCGCCGGCACGACGACGCCGTTCTGGTGGGGCGCTTCGATTTCGACCCGGCAGGCGAATTATTACGACGACGCATCCGGCAGCGGTTCGAAGGGGGAAGATCAGCAGCGGACGTTGCCGGTCGATTCATTCCAGCCGAACCCGTGGGGCCTCTATCAGGTTCATGGCAATGTGTCGGAATGGACGCAAGACTGTTACCACGATGGTTATGCTGGAGCTCCGTCGGATGGCTCGGCCTGGACTTCCGGGGAATGCAGTCGCCGTGTCGTTCGCGGCGGTGCCTGGTTCGACCCTCCCGGGAACCTGCGCGCGGCCAGCCGCGGCAGCGATGCCGCCACCGACTGGGACGGCCTCGAGGGTTTCCGGCTTGCGAGGACGCTTACCCCCTGATCATTTTGGCGATGATCGCTGGCGTGATGGAATTTTCCGCTATCGACCCGACCGGTCCGGAACGGCCATGGAGCCCGTCGCCATGGCGTGTTCCGGTTGGCGTCGACCGCCGCGATTTCAGCGCGGGTTAATTCGCGGGGCATATGAAAGGAAAGCAGGCACCAACCGGTACTCGGGGGCCGCCGGCTCACGCCAGCAGCATTCAACAGGGCGTTGCGCCGAAGACGGTCTGGCGTCAGACTGGGCTCATGACCACCATCGTCTATCTCGGCGAAATATTAGTAGCGTTCTTGCTCGCCATCGTCCTGCTGGCAATTTCGCATTTTCGAATGAGTGGAGGCACTGCGCTTTTCGTCGGTGGCGTGGTCGGATGGACTCTTGCCGAATATCTTGTTCACCGCTTTGTGCTGCATGGCCTCGCGCCATCCCGACACGGGCTGCATCATGCCAGCCCCGACGAGGCGGTCCTCACGATCTTTTGGCAGATCTGGGTTTGTTTCGCCGTGGCCTATTTGATCGCCGGGGGAGCTTTTGTTGCTGGGGCGCTCATCGCATACGCGTGGTATCTTTTTGTGCATCACTGCTCCCACCATGGTCCCGATAAATTGCCGTTGCCACTGCTCAAGCATCACCAGATCCATCACAGATTTTCGTCCCGAAACTACGGCGTCAGCACGACCCTTTGGGACCATGTATTCGGGACGATGCTGCGCTGACCTCCAAATTCGCCAGAGCGAGCAGCACCCGGGGCGGGATGTGGTGGACGCAGGCCGCGCTGCAAGACGAGCGGCGCCAGACTGGCGGAACGAATCCCGGTTGGTTACGTGGGCGGCTGTAGGCCCGGAGATGACAGCCACTGGCCGATCTGCGAAGCGGTCTGTAGCTGACGGGCCTTTTGCAGCAGTTGGTTCTTCAGTTTTCCGTCGGGCAACCTGGCCGCTTCTTCATTCGCGGCCTCGGATTCCTCGTGCCACTTCCGCTCAATAGTCTTCTGCGTGATCATGATGCGTCCTCACATCAGGCGGGAGCACAACACCCTCCACTGATGGATGCCGTGGCGGGCTGATGCAACCGGCATGCTCTTCCGCGTTCCGAAGTTGCTGGCCAATACGGCTCACCTGGAATTTGACCGACTGCCCTCAAATACGGATTTGGGCGGATAAGGACACCAAGAGGCCGCAACTGAGGCGGGCGTACTTTCGCACACGATCCAGCGCGGTAAGCCCGCACGGGAAAAGATCGCGATAGACCGGGCGTTCATGGAATCATCGGCTTTGTTTCGTCGCACTGGTGGCCAGAGTTGGGGGGCTCCGCCGTGAAAATACCTTTTTCTGCAATCGCGACGCTCGTTTATCCTATAATTTCTGCATCCGAAATTGAGACCTGAGCAAACCCGATGTTTGATGCGAAGGTTTTCCTCGCCAAAGTGGGCGCGGGAAAGCAGGTATTGGAATTCCACAAGAATCAGCACGTGTTTGAGCAAGGCGATGTCGCCGACACGGTGTTTTACATTTCAAAAGGGACAGTCAAACTGACTGTCATGTCCGAGCAGGGCAAGGAAGCGGTCATCGCAATTCTGGAGCCCGGCCAGTTCTTTGGCGAAGGCTGCCTGAACGGTCATCCGCTATGCATCGCGACGACAACGGCGCTGGAAAATTGCGTGATCACGTCAATCACGAAAGCCGCGATGATCGCCGCCCTTCATGACGAACCGCAATTTTCCGAAATGTTTATGGGGTATCTGCTGACCCGCAACAGCCGGATTGAGGAGGACCTGATCGATCAGCTATTCAATTCGAGCGAGCGGCGGCTCGCGCGGCTGCTCTTGCTGCTCGCCAATTTCGGCAAGGAACGCAGCCCGCAGCCGATCGGTCCGAACATCAGTCAGGAAACACTGGCCGAGATGATCGGCACCACGCGATCGCGCGTCAGCCATTTCATGAACAAGTTTCGCAAGCTGGGCCTCATCAGCTATAATGGACATGTTGAGGTCCATAATAGCTGATGAGTGCGGTCTTGCATGAGAAGCCGTTACTGAGAGAGCGTAACTAGAACACCCTTCAAAGAGACGGCCCCAGCCGGGGGGAGCTGAGGCGGTCATTTCATCGGATGCTTGGGGCGCGTGCATCCGGTAGCCTTCACCAAGTTGCAACGCCGACATTGGTTCCGGACAGAAGATCAGTCTGCCATCGGCCGGCCGAACAACCTTTTCCGCAATCCCGTGCACCTGTTTTCGTGCCGGGGTTTCAGCGTCCAGCGCGATGCGACGCCGATGTGCGCGGCTGGCAAGCGAACCCCTTGACCCTGCAACAGCGTCGCTGAAAAGACCAGTCACGATCGCTGCCGCAAGCCTGGGCTTGCGATTCCATTTTCAGACGTGCAAACCAAAGAAGCCTGCAATGAAGATGATAACGACCACGACGCCGATGATGTAGAAGATGTTCATTGTGTACTCCGTGTGCTCCGTTTGAGGTATGCGATTTCAATATCAAAGCGCGACGTTTGACTCTTTCGCCGGCGCGGTTCGGCAGTCAGCTCATTCGCGAGGCGAGTAGCAACTGGCCCTGCGACATTGGCATCCAGTTCGTCCCGCAAGTCTGAGGAGGGCGCCAGCCAGTGGTTCGCCGCTAGTTTGTCACATCGGGTCGCGATGCGCGGCGGATCGGTCGGTCGAACATCGATTAGAAGACGTTTAACGGGCGTAGGATGCCGTGGCAGGCTGACGGTGTGTCGTCGGGGCTAGAACGGCAATTCGATGACGCTTCGAAGAACTCGGAAGAGTGAGTTCATCACCAATGGCCACGACTGCGACCCCAATATCCGCCGCCACCGAACAAGAGCACTACCAGAACGATAATCAGGAGCAATTCCATGGGATTTCTCCGTTGACGGCGATGGCGTTTATCTGCCGCGTACCCGGGCGTTCAACGGCCTATTCAACGTATTGTTCCGGAATAAGCGTGCAGCCCGGCAACTTGCGTTGCGCGGGTGTGAGCAATTTCGCTCAGTCTTTACCTCAGTTCATGCGTGCGACGCGACCAGGCAATAGTCGTGCATCAAACCGTCGCCATTTGATAACGGAACGTCTCTCCGTGCAGGTTGTTGGCTTCTCACAACCACAGAGGAGAAATCTGATGACCAAACTAAAAATTCTTGCCGCAGTTGCGGTGCTTTCAACCGTTATCGCCGCGCCAGCAATGGCACAGCAAGTGTATTACCGAGGCCATGACGGTTACCGCGACAGGGGACCGGTTGATGCCGCCGCCGGTATAGCCGGAGCCGCAATCGGAACAGCCGCCGCTATTGCGACCGCGCCGTTACGCGATTCATACGCGTACGATAACGGCTACGGCTACGATAACGGATATGCCAGGCGCAACGGTTTCGTCTGTCAGCCGGGGACCTGGTTCCGTGGCGAAGACGGTCGCCGACACCTCTGTCAGTAAGCGTTATTGCAATGAGAAAAGGCGGTTCGAAAGGACCGCCTTTCACATCGATGGTGACCTATCGGGTCGCTGTGTTCAGGATGCCGACAGCAAACCATGGACGAATTAGACCTTTGGCAAAGACTCTCGCCCGGACGGGCGAGGCCTGAGTACAAACCGAGCTTGTATTGCAGAACGGCCCTGGAGCAGACCCCAAGATGTCGGCCAGTTGTTTTCCCGCGTTCTCGGAACAATCGTCGTAGCAGGGGATTGGCTCCAGAGTTTCACATTGACAGGAGCACGCGATGATTAAGTACGCAGTAGCAGTAGCCGCCGTGGTGGGCATTTGCAGCGCAATTCCTGCTGCAGCCGAAGAAGTCGGAATTGGTGTAGGTCCTCATGGCGTGACCGTGGGCGAAGATCATGGTGATCGCGATCGTGACCGTGAACACGTTCGGGATCAGGACCGCCGAGATCGCGACCAAACGGTTATTATCAGGAAGGACCGTGACCACGACCGGGACAGAGACCACGACCGTCGTCCGGTTGTTATCGACCGCGATTGATCAATAATTGCGAAACACACGCGGCCTTCCGTCGGGGAGGCCGCGTGTGTTTTGTCGGGGCAGACCGGAAGTGGGCGATCGACTGTCAAAACGTTGCCAATGACCCGAAACAGAAACGAAACCAAGCGAACTTGTACTCGTTTGCTTTGGCCTCTATCTTCGGATCATGACTTGCTCCGTTCTTCTAGACCTCGACGGCACCTTAATCGATTCGCACCCCGGCATTTTGGCAAGCTGCCTTGCGGCACTGCGCGCCCTTGGACATGAACCGGATGAAACCCTCGATATAAGACGTACCATCGGGCCCCCGCTCGAAGATGTGATGCAAATCTTGCTGCAGTCATACGGAGACGACAGAGTCGGTGAAGCAGTCGCTGCCTTTCGTCAGCATTACGGTGAAAGTGGGCTTCTCGGAAGCGTGCCTTATCCGGGAATTGGCAAATCCCTTGAAGAGATGAAGCGGACCGGATTGCGAATCTATCTCGCGACATCGAAAAGGGCGGTTTTCGCAAGCCGCATTCTGGATCATCTGAAGTTTGCCACATACTTCGATGGCATCCATGGCTCAGTGCCGAGCGGCGAGCTGGATCACAAGCCTGAACTGCTCGCCCATATTCTGTCTAAACATGGTCTTTCGCCGTCTCACAGTCTGATGGTCGGGGATCGCCGATATGATATTTCCGGCGCCCATGCGGTCGGAATGCGCGGTCTTGGCGTGCTCTGGGGTTATGGTACCCGAGACGAACTTGAAATTGCTGGCGCAGACCAGCTGGTGGATTCCCCTGCCGATCTCGCCCGTACGGTCCTCTCGATGGTCAATGGGATGCAATCCCCGGGCTAGGGCAGCACCATTCAAGCAAGCAGCCTAATATCCGCTCCTGGCACAAATGCGGAGTGCCGACCGCATCAAGCAACGTCTGACTTTGGAGACAAAGCGGAAAACATCTGCTCAGTGCGGGTATTTCGCATTTTGACCCAAAGCCGGCATTGGGATGACACGTGAACGCACCACTGAAATCATTCCAGATGTGGCAGCCGGTGCGCCAAGGGGATAATGCTGATGCAACGCAAGCTGCAGATAGGTGTATTGTTTGGTGTTCTTCTAATTGCTTTGGTCGGCGCTACTGTGTGCATTTTGGAATTTGATCGCGTGGCTGGGCTTTGCACCAACGCAACGTCACCCATTAGTAATCGCCATGAAGCTATAAATGCGGTCAGACAGAGTTGTGGCTGGCCATTCCCAAGCGATAGTTCGCAACTCCGTCAGTCTAGAGCTTTCATCAATGATGGCTTCGAAAGCGAAGGTGGGTGGCGGGTCAAGGAGTGGACGGAATTTTTTCTAATTCACGGATACACCGTCGACTTCGAGCAATATAAGCCGCAAATCGAAATCGAGTGTGACGTCTATTCGTGCGGAGCTAAAGAAAAATACTGCCGTTCGTTAGGCGCTTCCGATTATTAAGAAATTCGATCGCTAGCTCCCGTGCGACAATGACTGCTCGTGGCACTTTTCGGTCATGGCGAGGCGTATGATTGGAATCTGCAAGCGAATCACAAGCGGACTTTGACGAATTGCAGTTCGAATGCCTCGATCTGAATACGCTCGCAATTGAAATTGAGGTGTGCAGAGAGCGAGAGGAAGTTCCCCCGCTTCCCTGATTTGCCCGACGAGACTGAGCAAGAATTCTGCTAGGCGGCCGGGATGGCTCGGCACATTGCGACTTCGAGCCGTAGCGCAATATCGGTGCAGAATCGCCGCAAAACGAGCGGAAGCGAGCGCAAGGCGGGAACGAGAGCCGTGATAATGCTTTTGAGATCCGCAGACGCCCTTTCCGCAAGGTAGGCCGTGAAGCGATCGAAGCCGAGAATGTTGAGCACGCGGGTGAAGTTGTAGCAGAGCGCCATCAGGCTCCATTCGCCGCGTACCTTGTCCAAGCCGCGGACGAGGAAGTGCTGATAGCCGGCACGGCATTTGAGCGTCCCGAAGGGATGCTCGACGATGGCGGAGCGACGACGCATCAGTTGGCTTGTGTCTTCGCTTGCCATCCTGGCGCGATGGCGCTCCAGAACCGCTTCGTGCTCCCAGCGAAAGACGCTGCGGGTTTTCTCCTTCGGGCCGAGACAACGTGCCCTTGTCGGGCAGGCGTCACAGCTCATCTTGGAGCTTAGATAGCGGACCTCGACCCGGCCGCTTGCATTCGTCCAGGGCTTCTTTGTCGGATGCAGCAGTTCGCCGGCCGGGCACCGATAGACATCGACGCTCGCATCGTAGCTGAAGTCCTTGCGGGGGAAACGGCCCTGCTTCTCGAGCTTCCTGTTGCCCTCGTGTATCGGCACATAGGCGGTGATGCCATCATCCTCGCAAGCCTTCAGGTCTTCGCTGTTGTAGTAGCCTTCGTCGGCCAGCACCTGCAGCGCCTCGACATCCAGAGCATCCTTGACCGCTTTTGCCATCACATGGAGATGGCCTGCATCGCTGCGATTGACGACCTCGCTTGCGACGATGAGCATGTGCTTGTCGTCGACGACGCTCTGCACGTTGTAGCCCGCAATGGTCTGGTCGCCCTTGCTCAGAAGCCGTGCATCGGGATCGGTCTTGGACACCTGCCCCTTGTCGCTGGTCTCCAGTTCCTTGAGGTCGGCCTGCGCGCGCTCGCGCCTGGCCATCAGCTCCTTCATCTTCTCGCCTACATCGCCGCCATCGCCCTTGCTGCCATTCTCCGGACCGCCGCTCTGCTGCCTGGCTTCTTCCGTATCGTTGGCGTCGAGGGACTTGCCGTAAGCATCGATCTCCCTGTCCAACTCGGCGATCTGCTTGGCGAGCTTCCCTTTCGTGAAGATGCTCCCCTTGCTGGCGTTGCCGTGGAACAGCGCGCCGTCGACCGCAACCAGGGTGCTGCCGATCAGATCGAGTTCGCGCATCAGCAGCACGAAGCTGCGGTTCGCAGCCTTCAAGGCCGCCCAGTTCTCCTTGCGGAAGTTGGCAATCGTTCGATAGCCGGGCTGCAAGTTCCGCAGCAGCCAGATCAGTTCCAGATTGCGTCCTGCTTCCCGCTCCAGCCGACGCGACGACCTGATCCGGTTGATGTAGCCGTAGAGGTAGAGCTTCAGCAGGTCGGACGGATCGTAGGGCGGTTGTCCGGCACCCACGCCGCGCTCCGCATGCCGAAACCCGAGCTTGGCCAGATCGAGAGCGTTCACGAAGCTATCGATCGCACGAACCGGATTATCCGGCCCGACATAGTCTTCAATCCGAGGGGGCAGCAAACTGGGCTGCTCACGGCTATCGCCGCTCTTGAATGCATGATTCGTCATAGACCGAATCGTACACTAACTCTTAAAAATGCCGAGTTCTTGCCCAGCCTCGACAGGCCGTTTGGCGATCGCGGTGTCCAGCCCCTCTCGCAAAAATATTTTTGTTCGCACCTTACCCAAATCACTTTTATATCCGTTGCCGTCCCGTCCCGAGAGAGGGGCGGCTCGCGATCGTCACGGACGCGGGGCGGGATGCGGTGGACGCTGATGCGCCTTTGACGAATGGCGCTTGAGGTGGACGGCGAAGTCGTGTGGTCCTGACGCCCCGACGCTGGCGTCAAGTTCTTGAGAAGCAAGCTTCTTAGGGATGACGGTGGCAAAAGAGCCCGGTCGCCGGGGAGAGCGCGAAGGAAACCGTTAAAACCACTGCGCGGGGAATGCCGGATGTTTGCGGCGTGACCGTGGTGACTAACGCGTGTGCTTTCTACCACTGCGCACGCGGCTGCGGACGCGCCGAGCGTCCGGCATTCCCTGCGCCCTTTGATGGGAGGGTAGGAAATTGATGGCAAACCTCGGGTGAACTGTGCCGCGAGATTGCGAAATCGTGTCTGGTGACACGCGATGTTTGAAAGTTGAATTCCGGAGGGTTATCGGGTGCCCACCCTAAGCCCGATCCGAGCGAAGCTACCGATGCTCGTCATGCCCGGCCTTGTGCCGGGCATCCACGTCTTTACTGCAGTTAGGCAAGAAAGACGTGGATGGTCGGGACGAGTCCGGCCATGACGGAGAGAGAGCCGCGGCGCTTGGAAGAGGTTTACACCTCGCGCCGGCTCAAAAATGCCAGCCGCTCGAACAGATGCACGTCCTGCTCGTTCTTGAGCAGCGCGCCGTGCAGTGGCGGGATCAGCTTGCGCGGATCGCGTTCCCTCAGCATTTCCGGCGTCATGTCCTCGTTGAGCAGGAGCTTCAGCCAGTCCAAAAGCTCCGACGTCGACGGCTTCTTCTTCAGGCCGGGCACCTCGCGGACCTCGAAAAAGATCCGCAAGGCCTCTTCCACCAGACGCTTCTTGATGTCCGGAAAATGCACATCGACGATCCGGCTCATGGTCTCCTGGTCGGGAAACTTGATGTAGTGGAAGAAGCAGCGGCGCAGGAAGGCGTCCGGCAATTCCTTTTCGTTGTTCGAGGTGATCATCACGATCGGGCGCAGCTTCGCCTTGATGTTCTCGCCGGTCTCGTAGACGAAGAACTCCATGCGATCGAGTTCGAGCAACAAATCGTTGGGAAACTCGATATCGGCCTTGTCGATTTCGTCGATCAGGAGCACCGGGCGCTTCTCGTGGGTGAAGGCCTCCCACAACTTGCCGCGCCTGATGTAGTTCGAGATGTCGGAAACCCTGGCATCGCCGAGCTGGCTGTCGCGCAGGCGCGACACCGCGTCGTATTCGTACAGGCCCTGCTGCGCCTTGGTGGTGGACTTGATGTGCCAGGTCAGGAGCGGCGCGCCGAGCGCCTTGGCGACTTCCTCCGCCAGCACGGTTTTGCCGGTGCCGGGCTCGCCCTTTATCAGAAGCGGGCGCTCGAGCACGATCGAGGCATTGACGGCGACCTTGAGGTCATCGGTGGCGACGTAGTCTTTGGTTCCGGTAAATTTCATCGAGCCTTTGCCTTGTTGCTTGTTCTTGAGCGCGAGGGAGCGCCGTTGCCTGAACGAGAAACGACCGCTGGTCCGGCGGTCGTTGCTGGAATGGACGGAGTTGTCAAACGCGTCTGATCAGTGTGAGGATGACGAGCACGACAACCGCGCCGATGGTGGCGTCGAGGATCGAGCCAAGCGTGCCCGAGGCTAGCGCGATATGCAGTTGCGGCAACAGCCAGCTTGCGACCAGCGCGCCGATGATGCCGACAACGATGTTTCCGATCAGCCCGAAACCGGCGCCGTGCACGATCAGGCCGGCCAGCCAGCCGGCGATCGCGCCGATCACGAGTACCGCTAAAATACCCATCGATATTGCCCCGTTGAAAAGCCCTGAGGCTCAATTCTAGTTGAAAAACCCGGCAGGTCTAGGCCTGTCTGCCCTTGACGTCCACGGTCCGGCGGGCAATCTGTGAGCCATGTTTTTGCAATTCTTCACATCGCTGCGCGACGCGCAGGTCCCGGTGACGCTGCGTGAATACCTGACGCTGATGGAGGCGCTCAACGCCGACCTCGCCGAGCAGACGGTGGAGAATTTCTACTATTTGTCGCGCGCCGCGCTGGTGAAGGACGAGCGCAATCTCGACAAGTTCGATCGCGTGTTCGGCACCGTGTTCAAGGGGCTGGAAAGCCTGCTCGACGCGATGGAGAAGGCGGACATTCCGGCCGAATGGCTGAAGAAGCTCGCGGAGAAATACCTTACCGAGGAAGAGAAGAAGCAGATCGAGGCGATGGGCTGGGACAAGCTCATGGAGACGCTGCGCCAGCGCCTGAAGGAGCAGCAGGGCCGTCACCAGGGCGGCAACAAGTGGATCGGTACCGCCGGCACCTCGCCGTTCGGCGCGCACGGTTACAACCCTGAAGGCGTGCGGATCGGCCAGGAGAAGAACCGCAATTTCCGCGCGGTGAAAGTGTGGGACCGCCGCGAGTTCAAGGATCTCGACGGCAACGTCGAACTCGGCATCCGCAACATCAAGATCGCGCTGCGGCGGCTGCGCAAATTCGCCCGCACCGGCGCGCCCGACGAGCTCGATCTCGACACCACGATCAAGCAGACCGCCAACCACGGCTATCTCGACGTCCATATGCGTCCCGAGCGGCGCAACGCGGTCAAGGTGCTGGTGTTCTTCGATATCGGCGGCTCGATGGATTCGCATATCGAGCAGGTCGAGGAATTGTTCTCCGCGGCGAAGAGCGAATTCAAGCACATGGAATATTTCTACTTCCACAACTGCCTCTATGAAGGCGTGTGGAAGCAGAACCGCCGCCGCTTCACCGACCGCACGCCGACCTGGGACGTGCTGCACAAATATCCGCACGACTACAAGGTGGTGTTCGTCGGCGACGCCTCGATGTCGCCCTACGAGATCATGGTGCCCGGCGGTTCGGTCGAGCATGTCAACGAAGAAGCAGGGTCGGTCTGGCTCGATCGCATCACGCGGACCTATCCGCACGCGGTGTGGCTCAATCCGGTGGCGCTGCGGCACTGGGATTATTCGGAATCGACCACCATCATTCGCCGGCTGTTTTCGGAACGCATGTTTCCGATCACGATCGAGGGTCTCGAAGGCGCGATGAAGGAGCTGGTGCGGTAGTTGCAATCATCGTCATTCCGGGTCTGGTTCTTCGGACCATCCCGGAATGACCGAAATTGAGAGGGACCATCAATGCCCAGAATATTCACCGCGGCATCATTCCGGGTCTGGTCCTTCGGACCATCCCGGAATGACCGAAATTGAGAGGGACCATCAATGCCCCAGAATATTCACCGCGGCATCAAGGCGCTGATCGACGAAGCCAATGCCGAGATCGAAACCGTAAGCGCCGCCGACGCCATCAAGATCGCGCACAACGACGACGTCGTCATCGTCGACATCCGCGATCCCCGCGAAATCGAGCGCGAGGGGCGAATTCCCGGCGCGTTCTCCTGCACCCGCGGCATGCTGGAATTCTGGATCGATCCGGCCAGCCCCTATGCCAAGCCGATCTTCCAGCAGGAAAAGAAATTCATCTTTCATTGCGCCGGCGGAATGCGCTCGGCCCTGGCGGCGAAAACCGCGCAGGACATGGGGCTGAAGCCGGTCGCGCATATGGGCGGCGGCTTCGCCGCCTGGCGCGACGCCGGCGGCGCGGTCGAGAAGGCCGAGCCGAAGAAGCCGAAGGGTTGAGGGACGCAACTATAACCACTATCCGTCATGCCCGCGCTTGTCGCGGGCATCCACGTTTTCTGCTTCAAGGAAGCAAGACGTGGATGGCCGGGACATCTAGCGCGAAGACGCGCTTCGCGCTTCTGCCCGGCCATGCCGACAGCTTGAGGGGGAATCCATGACATCCACCGACGATCCGCTGGTCTCCACCGATTGGCTCGCCGCCCGTCTCGACGACGTCAAAGTCAGGATCATCGATGCGTCCTACAAGATGCCCGGCGTGTTGCCGCTGCCGTCGGACGATTATCTCGGCGCCCACATTCCGGGCGCGGTGTTTTTCGACGTCAACGCGATCGCCGATCGCAACGATCCGCGGCCGCATATGTATCCGAGCGCCGAGCAGTTCGCGCGCGAGGTTTCCGCGCTCGGCATTTCCTCGGATGATACCGTGGTGGCCTATGATTCCGGCGCCTGGGTCGCAGCCCCGCGGGCGTGGTGGATGTTCCTGTCGTTCGGTCATCGCAATGTGAAGGTGCTGGACGGCGGCCTGCAGAAATGGCTGCGCGAAGGACGCCCGACGCATTCCGGCAAGGTGACGCCGAAGCCCGGGAAATTTCAGGCCAGGCTCGATTTGAGCTTCGTCCGCAGCAAGCAGCAATTGCTGGGCAATCTGGAAACCCGCGCCGAGCAACTGGTCGATGCGCGCCCGCGTCCGCGTTTCGAGGGCACGGTCGCCGAGCCGTGGCCGGGCCGCCGCTCCGGCCACATCCCTGGCAGCCGCAACGTGCCCTATGCCGAACTGTTCGACGCCAGGACCGGCACGATGAAGCCGCTCGACGAGTTGCGGAAAGCGTTCGCCGCTGCCGGTATCGACATGGCAAAACCGATCGTGACGAGCTGCGGCTCCGGCGTCTCCGCGCTGGTGTTGACGCTGGCGCTTTACCGGCTCGGCGTGCGCGGCAGCGCGCTTTATGACGGCTCGTGGGCCGAATGGGGCCTGCCCGACGGACCGGCGGTCGCGACCGGCCCGGCCTGATCGGCAATCAATCTAACGGTTGCGTGGCGCTGCCGGCGGCTGGGCGACCGACTGCTGAGTGACCGGCGGCTGAGCGAATTGAGCAAACGGGTCGGCCGCCTGCTGCGCCGCCAGCCGCGCCTGTTGCGTGCGTGCTGCCATTCTGCGACGACGGGCTGCCTGCCGCGCATGCTGCCGCTTCTTGACGGCGCTCGGGTCAGGCATGGGGCTGACGACCTTCGCGGGCGGTTTTGCCCCGACAGTGACGGAGGGGCGATCCAGCGTGGCGATTTTCGTCGAGGCGATATCGGCCACCGGCGAAGCTGGCGTACTCGCTTGCGAAGTCGCGGCAGGATTGGTTTCGGTGGCAGCCGGGGCAGCTTCGTTCGCCGGCGGCGAGACCGGCTCGGTTGTGACCGGCCCGGGTGGTGCGACCTCGGTTTCGCTGTCAGCCGCGGCCGTCGCACCCTTTGTTTCGTCAGCGGCGGTCATACCGGTTTGCGCCGGGGCAGCCTCGCCTGGTGCCTGATTTTCCGAGACAGGCATGTCGGGCTTTGCGGCCTCCGGCATCGACGGTTCCTGCGGCTTCAGCGCGGCGACCTTCTCCGGCTCGGGCGGCGGAGCGATCGCCGCCTGCTCAGCCGGCGCCGCGGGAACATTGACTGCGGGAACGCGGTCCGATGCTTTTTGCTCCTCGTGCGGCGGTTCGACCCGCAGCATCGCGAGCACCGGCCGTGTGGCCTCGGCTTGCTGCGCGAGGGTGGCTTCGGCGGCGGCGTGCCAGGAGGGGTTGCTGGCAAATTGCTCGTGGGCGGCGCGCAGCAGCGCCGCCGCGCCAAGCCCGAAGACCAGTATCGACATCGAGAATACGATCGCGGCGAACAGAAAACGGAAGCCGGGCAGCATGGAAGGCCGAATTCCGCCTTCGCGGGGGTTTTGCGAAGGCTCTTGAGCATCTGGGAACGCGGTGACCACTGATTCGGCCGCTTCGCAGCGCCGCCAGCGCGCAACGAATCAGGCGGGTTGAATGATACCGCAACGAATCGGGGGGCGTTTGTTAAAAATCGGCGTCATCGATGCCCATCCCGATGCCGAAAAACGTTTTCTTGACAGGTGAGGCTTGGCTGCAACGGCCTTCACGGGCGATCACAAAATGGCGGAATCTGGCCGAATTTGGCGAATTTGTCTTGAATGCGCCGCTATCTTCAGCCATCTGCGTTAACGGTCCGGTGTCGGCTTGGGGACTATACAAGAACGATGATGAACAAAAGCATTCTGGCGATTTGTGCTGCCCTGGCGGCGGGTGCGGCGGGGACCTCGCTCGCGCTGGCGCAGAACTATCCGGTGTCCCCCGGTACGGTCTATTCGACGGCGCCGCAGCCTTATCCACCCGGCGGTTCTCCGGCCGACTATCGCCGCGGTCCCGGCGCGCCGGATTTCGACTCGCTGGAAGACGACGAGGCGCCGAACGCGCAGAATTCGGCCGCGCTGCCGCCGCCCGGTCCGGTGCTTTCGCCCGATGATCCGCGTTATGGCCGTCCCGACAACGCCCGTCCGGTTTATTCCGACGGCGGCGTGCCGACCGGTCCGATCCTTTCGCCCGATGATCCGCGCTATGCCCACCCCGAAAGCGTGCGGCCGGTTTATTCCGATCGCGGCGCTCCGGCCGGCCCGATTCTTTCTCCCGATGACCCGCGTTACGGCCGTCTCGATGGCCCGCCGCCGGTGATCTATTCCGACCGTGGCAATGGCGATAACCGTGCGCCCGGATCCAGCGACGATAGCGGCTTGCGTCCGCCTGAGGCGATCGGGGCTCCCGGTAATGCGACGGCTCCGAACAGCGCCACGGGATCGGTCCAGCCGCCGCCCGTCGGGGCCGACGGCAAGCCGACGGTGCTGTCCGCGCTGCCGCCGGACGAACAGCCGGAGGATGGTCCTGCGCAGCTCTCGCCTAACCTGCGCCGGCAGGAAGTTGCGTTCGCCACCAAAGAGCCGGCCGGAACGCTGATCGTCGATACGCCGAACACCTATCTCTATTACGTGCTGGGTGGCGGCCGCGCGATCCGCTACGGCGTCCGCGTCGGCCGCGACGGTTTCACCTGGACCGGCGTGCAGAAAATCTCGCGCAAGGCCGAGTGGCCGGATTGGCATCCGCCGCCGGAGATGATCGATCGTCAGCCTTATCTGCCGCGCTTCATGGCCGGCGGTCCGGGCAATCCCCTGGGCGCACGCGCGATGTATCTCGGCAACACGGTCTACCGCATCCACGGTACCAACCAACCCTCGACCATCGGCAAGTTCGTCTCGTCCGGTTGCATCGGCATGCTCAACGAGGACGTCTCGGACCTGTTCGATCGCGTCAAGGTCGGCACCCGCGTGGTTGTGCTGCCTGGTGGCCCGCCGCCGGCGGCGACCACCACAGCCTCGGCCGCGCCGCTGCCCGCACCTGCCGGCCCCGCGACCGCGCAGATGTCGGGTACACCGGGCACGCAGCCGACCGTGGTTCCGCCGCTGCCCGCGCCGGTGACGGTGCGCTAGCGGCAGCGATCGGCGCAGACATCATTCAAAAGGCGCGCCGTGGCGCGCTTTTTTTGTTGCGCTCAAATGTCCATCGTTCTGCTGACGAATTTTCGCCGGCGTTCCCTCGGAGCGCGCCGCATTTGCGCGCTTGAATTCGTATCTGGCTGGCTTACCTGCCGCGGCAGTTGCAACGAATACAGGGAACTCGCCATGCGAATTTTTGTTGCAGGCGCCACAGGCGCCGTCGGTCGCCCGCTCGTTTCAGCGCTGATCAGGGCGAGTCATTCGGTCGTGGGGCTTACCCGCACGGCCGCGAAGGCGGAAACCATCAGACGGGCGGGTGCGGAACCCGTGGTCGCCGACGGCCTCGACGCGGCTGCGATTCATTCGGTCGTCCTTGCCGCCAAGCCGGACATTCTCATTCATGAAATGACCGACCTCGCCGGGGCAACCGATCTCAGGCATTTCGATCGCGCCTTCGCCAGCAGCAACCGGTTGCGGACGGAGGGCACGGACAATCTGCTGGCGGCCGCGCGCCAAGCCGGCGTCAAACGCTTTATCGCCCAGAGCTTCTGCGGCTGGGTTTTCGCGCGAAACGGTGCGGCGGTCAAAACGGAGACCGACGCGCTTGATCCCAATCCCCCGGAAGAACTTCGCCGCACGCTGGATGCGATCCGATATCTGGAACAGGCCGTCATCACCTCGTCGCAGCCCGAAGGCATCGTGCTGCGCTACGGCGCGTTTTACGGACCGGACACCGGGATATTCGATCACGCCATGATCGAGCAGATTCGTCACCGCCGGGTGCCGCTGATCGGCGACGGCGGCGGGTGGTGGTCGTTTGTGCATGCCGACGACGCCGCGGCCGCTACCGTCGCGGCGGTCGAACGTGGCAAGCCCGGCAATATCTATAACATCGTGGACGACGAGCCTGCGCAGGTCAGCGAATGGCTCCCCGCGCTGGCGCAATGTTGGGCGCCAGGCCGCCGTTCCATCTGCCAGCCTGGATCGCGCGCCTCGTGGCCGGCGAACACGTGGTTGCGATGATGACGCAGGTGCGGGCAGGGTCGAACATCAAGGCCAGGCGGGACCTCGATTGGCAACTGCTCCATCCGTCATGGCGCGACGGGTTTGCGGCGATCGCGCAGCAGACCATGGCGCAGAAATCGGCGGCGTGATCGGACTGTCACAGGTGGCTCGTCGGGTGTTTCAAGCGAGCCGCCGCAGCGGCTCACCCTTGAACCACGCGTCAATGCCCTCGACCATCTGGCCGTAATGGCTGCGAAAACTCTCCTCGGTGACGTAGCCGAGATGCGGCGTCAGCACGATGTTGTCGAGCTTGCGGAAGGGATGATCTGTTGGCAGAGGCTCGACCGAGAATACGTCGACCGCGGCGCCGGCGATCTTGCGCGCTTTCAGGGTTTCCAAAAGCGCTGCTTCGTCGACGATCGGCCCGCGCGCGGTGTTGACGAGGTAGCTGGTCGGCTTCATGCGCGCGAGATCGGCGGCTCCGACCAGGCCGCGCGAGCGCTGGCTCAGCACCACATGAACGGTGACGAAGTCGGCGGTTGCGAACAGTTCCTCCTTGGTGGCGTAGCCGACGCCGACCTCCTTGCATCGCTCCGCCGTCAGGTTCGGGCTCCACGCGATGACGTTCATGCCGAACGCTTTCGCCAGCCCCGAAACCTTGGCGCCAAGCTTGCCGAGGCCGACCACCCCCAGCGTCTTGCCCTCGATCTCGATGCCGACAAATTTTTGTAACCGTTCGCCGGCATGCATGCGCGCGTTTTCGCGGCCGATATTGCGGGTCAGTTCCAGGATCAGGCCCATGGTCAGCGACGCGGTGGGGTCGCGGCCCCATTGGGTCCCGCACAGCACCACCTGTCGGTCCTTGGCGGCCTCCATATCGATCGCGGCGTTGCGCATGCCCGAGGTGATCAGGAGTTTGAGTTTGGGCAATGCCGCGAACAGTGCGCGAGGAAACGGCGTGCGCTCGCGCATCGCGCAGATGATCTCGAAATCCTTCAGGGCGGCGGCCGCGGCTTCGGTGGAAGCAAAGGGCTCGTTGAACACTTTGACATCGACGCGATCGCTGATCTTCGACCAGTCCGCGATTCCCGGCGTCAGGTTCATGTAGTCATCGAGAATTGCACAGCGCAGCCGCGTCATGGGAAGGTCCGTTCATGTCGATGATGACGGGGCGGGAAGGCCCCGTCCGGGGAGCGCCATGGTCGCTCGCAACGACTGCGCGCGCAAGCGCCCGCGGCCCAAAAAGCGCCAGCGTTGAAAAAGCGCCTGCTGCTATGAACGTGTCGGCGACCTCAGCGCCTTCGCAGCCCGGATTTCGACGACCATCGATTGGACCGCGGGCGACAACGCCCTCTGCTTGGCGCGGCAGGCCGGGCCCGGGCCTCGCATATAGTGCAGTTCCGGCCGATACGGGTCGAAGGCCCTGACGAAGAACAGCCGCCAAAAGGCCCTGAATTCACCGAGCGCGCCGGATTGGGGTTTTCCGGGGTCCGCTGCGGAGGAAAGGGATTCTGACGTGATGGTTGCCATGACGCTGCCCGCTGTCTTCGCTCGCGACATCAGTCGCGCGGAACACCTTTTTGAGGCGCTGAAGGCCAGTTTTGGACTGATTTATTAAAAGAAGGTTTCAATTGTCAGGATCTGGCTCGATCATGGTGTAGTCCCCGTAATCATCCGTGGTGAACGGATGGAAAACGCGGGGCGCGCGGTTGCCCTTTGGGGGCCGCGCCGCTACATCAGCGGCAGCAAATTTTCACAAATCCTCTCGATTTCAGGGATCTCGATGGCGCGCCAGTTCGTCTATTTCATGCAGGGTCTGTCCAAGACCTATCCCCCCAACCGCAAGGTCCTCGATAACGTCCATCTGTCGTTTTACCCCGACGCCAAGATCGGTGTCCTCGGCGTCAACGGCTCCGGCAAGTCGACGCTGCTGCGGATCATGGCCGGCATCGACAAGGAATATACCGGCGAGGCCTGGGTCGCCGAGGGCGCGCGGGTCGGCTACCTCGAACAGGAGCCGCAGCTCGACGCCGCCAAGAGCGTGCGCGAAAACGTCATGCTGGGCGTTGCCAAGCAGAAGGCGATCCTCGACCGCTACAACGAGCTGGCGGTCAATTATTCCGACGAGACCGCCGACGAGATGACCAAATTGCAGGACCAGATCGAGTCCGCAGGGCTCTGGGATCTCGACAGCAAGGTCGATCAGGCGATGGACGCGCTGCGCTGCCCGCCCGACGATGCCGACGTTGCAAAACTCTCCGGCGGCGAGCGCCGCCGCGTCGCGCTGTGCAAGCTGCTGCTCGACCAGCCCGACCTGTTGCTGCTGGACGAGCCGACCAACCATCTCGACGCCGAGTCGGTGTCGTGGCTGGAAGGCCACTTGCGCAACTATCCCGGCGCCATCCTGATCGTCACCCATGACCGCTATTTTCTCGACAACGTCACCTCATGGATTCTCGAGCTCGACCGCGGCAAGGGCATTCCCTACGAGGGCAATTACACCGCCTGGCTGTCGCAGAAGCAGAAGCGCCTCGCGCAGGAAGGCCGGGAGGACGTCGCGCATCAGCGCACGCTGGAGCGGGAGAAGGAATGGATCGCGGCCTCGCCGAAGGCGCGCCAGGCCAAATCCAAGGCGCGCTACCAGCGCTATGAAGACCTTCTGAAGCAGGCGAGCGAGAAGCAGACCCAGACCGCGCAGATCACGATTCCCGTGGCCGAGCGCCTCGGTCAGAACGTGGTCGATTTCGACGGCCTGACCAAGGGGTTTGGCGACAGGCTTCTGATCGACAACCTCACGTTCAAATTGCCGCCGGGCGGCATCGTCGGCGTCATCGGTCCCAACGGCGCCGGCAAGACCACGCTGTTCCGGATGATCACCGGCCAGGAGAAGCCGGACAAGGGCACCATCACGGTCGGCGAGAGCGTGCATCTCGGCTATGTCGACCAGTCCCGCGACTCGCTCGACGGCAAGAAGACGGTGTGGGAGGAGATTTCCGGCGGCAACGAACTGATCCTGCTTGGCAAGCGCGAGGTCAATTCGCGCGGCTATTGCTCGTCGTTCAATTTCAAGGGCGCCGACCAGCAGAAGAAGGTCGGCGCCCTGTCAGGCGGCGAGCGCAACCGCGTGCATCTGGCCAAGATGCTGAAATCCGGCGCCAATGTGCTGCTGCTCGACGAGCCCACCAACGATCTCGACGTCGATACCTTGCGCGCGCTGGAAGAGGCGCTGGAGGATTTCGCCGGCTGCGCCGTGATCATCAGCCACGACCGCTGGTTCCTCGACCGCATCGCCACCCATATGCTCGCCTTCGAGGACGACAGCCATGTCGAATGGTTCGAGGGCAATTTCCAGGATTACGAGAAGGACAAGATGCGCCGGCTGGGGCAGGATTCCATCATCCCGCATCGCCTGAAGTACAAGAAGCTGACGCGGTGATCTGATATGAGCCGGTTGGCGTTCATGGTCGCGGTGATCGCTGCCCTCTGTGGATCGTCTTCCGCCCTTGCCGCCGACGCCGGTTTTGAACAATTCATCGCCTCGCTGTGGCCGGAAGCGCAGGCCGCGGGCGTCTCGCGCGCGACATTCGACGCGCGAGACGCGCGGGCTCGAGCCGGATTACAAATTGCCCGATCTGATCCTGCCCGGACGTCCCGCGACCGGTGCGCCGTCGCAGGCCGAGTTCGTGCAGGTGCCGGCCGATTATGTGAAGGAAGCGAGCATCGCGCGGCTGGCCGAAGAGGGGCAGCGGCTGATGGCGAAATATCGCCCCGCGCTGACCGGGATCGAAGCCCGCTTCGGCGTTCCCGCAACCATCGTGCTCGCGATCTGGGGCCGCGAAACCGATTACGGCCGTTACACGCTGCCTTACGACGGGTTGCGCGTGCTGGCGACGCAGGCCTATGTCGGCCGGCGCAAGGATCAGTATCGCACCGAATTCATTCTGGCGCTGAAGATGATCGGCGACGGCGAGGTGACGCGCAAGGACATGCGCGCGTCGTGGGCCGGCGCCACCGGCCTCACGCAATTCCTGCCGTCGGAATTCTACAAGCACGGCGTCGATTTCGACGGCGACGGCCGCACGCGACATCTGGCATTCGGTGCCGGACGCGCTCGCCTCCGCCGCGCAGCAGCTCGTCAACAAGGGCTGGCAGACCCGGCGTGCGCTGGGCCTATGAGGTGCGCGCGCCGGCCGAGCGTCGATTGCACCATGGGCGTGCCCGAGGTGACAAAACCGATCGGCGAATGGCTGCGCGCAGGTTTTGCCCCGGTGCGCGGTCAAAAACTCAGCGCGGCCGAACAGGCGCAGCCGGCCTCGCTGCTGCAGCCCGAGGGCATCTACGGTCCGGCGTTCCTGGCCACGAAGAATTATTTCGTGATCAAGGAATATAATTTTTCGGATCTGTATGTGCTGTTCGTCGGCCATCTCGGCGACCGCATGTTGAGCCCGCAGCCGTTCGCGACGCCGTGGTCGGCCTCGACCCAGTTGCGCACCGCCGATGTCGAGGCCATGCAGCGCCAGCTCACGCGCATCGGTCTCTATGCCGACAAGGTCGACGGCAAGGCGGGGATGCAGACGCGCGCGGCGCTCGGCGCCTACCAGAAATCGGCCGGCCTCAAGGTGGATTGCTGGCCGAGCGAAGCGGTGCTGCGTTCGATCAGCGCGGCGCATTGAAGCTGCACCAAAAGAAAAACCCGGCCGAAGCATCGGCCGGGTTTCGAAATCAGGGCGCTGTGGATTGGCGCCGGTCGGATCAGTCGCAGTACTGGACGCGGCGGAAGCGCCAGCCGTAACCGTCCCAGAAGCGCTCGCGGACCCAGCGGCAGGGCGCGGGCGCCTCTTCCACATAGACCGGACCGCCATAGGCCGGACGGCTGGAGGCGATGGCGCCGCCGACGATCGCGCCGCCGATCAGTCCAGCCGCCACGGCCGCGGCAACGCCGCGCTGTGCGCTCGCGGGTGTCGCGGCGAGCGAACCGGCGATCGTTGCGACCGCGACGAAGGCAGCTAATGTCTTCTTCATGTCTTGGGCTCTCCTGGAGGTGGCGCCTTCAGTCAGCGCCGGGGTTAAGATGACTCAAACGCCGGATTCGAAAGCTGGCCGTCTCGCTGGAAAGCGTACAACAGTCAATCCAAAGTAAACGTCCCCGCCGGCTGACTGGGCTGAAAAAAAGGTTTTTTCAGGCCATTTTTCGCAGGGCTCCCCGGAAAACGCTCGGTTTCCGGGCGGCTGTTTAACGAAGATGAACGGGATCAGCCGCAGACCCGCACGCGGCGAACCCGCCAGCCATAGCCGTCCCAGAAACGCTGCCGCTGCCAGACGCAGCCGCCATAGTAACCGGGGTCGGCGACATAGGCCGGACCGCCGTAATAGCCGTAGCCGGGACCGTAATAATAGCCCGGGCCGTAATAATAGCCGGGGCCAGCCAGCGCGCCGCCGACGATGGCGCCGCCGATGATGCCGGCAGCAAGACCGCGCCGAAACCGCGCTGCGCGTGGGCGGGCAGGCCGCCACGGCCGAAACAGCCAGGGTGGCGACGGCAGCGAGTGCCATCAATGTTTTCCTCATGGCTTCACCTTTCTCATCGAGCAGATCCGTCGCGGCGAAAGTTCCATATTTCGCTTGAATGATCAATGAACGGGGCCGCCACATTTGACGATGACAGGAGCCAGCGGGGCGTCATTGTGCGGTGCACAATCGTTGCACAACCCGGCGCTTCCGGCTGGCAGAGAACGATGACAAACGCGATGGCGGCAATTATGCCGGCGACGACGGCTGGACCATAGCGAACTGGTCCGGCGCCACCATTCCGTCACGGATAGTTCGGGCAATCCGGGCGACTTCGGCGGCGGCGATTAATGCGATCCGGCTGCGAAAGAAGAATCAGGATTTTGATCTACCGCAACAGCGGTTGTTAAATTCATTCCAGGGTGTTTCGAGATCAGTTTGGAATCACTTGAAAAGACGGTTTTTTCTTTTGCTTCCCGCCGCCGTCTTGAATATCGATAGCTCCGCATCACCTAAAGGCCTTTCCGTTTTCATGATTGTTTGTTCCTGCAACGTCCTCAGCGACCACGATGTCCGCAGCGCCGTCAGCGCCTGCAGAAGACCTTCCGCGCAATCGCCAGGCAGATCTATGGCTGTCTCGGCTGCAGCGCCGAATGTGGCCGATGCGCGCGCACCATCAAGACCATCATCGATGAGGCGCTCGGCGCCTGCGCCAAGGCCTGCTATTCCGGCTGCCCGCACAGTCAGGACGGAAGCGCGACTCCGCAGAGCGAGTTCTCGCTCGAAGCATGCCGCGTGAAATTTGTTCAATTCGTGTTCGCGTTGCCGTCGGCAGCAGGGTTGCTCCTTGCCGTAATGTGACCTAGCGTTTCGATACGACCTCACGACAGCGGGAGTGCATCATGCAGGGCGACGCTAAAGTCATCGAGTATCTCAACAAGGGCCTGCGCAGCGAACTCACCGCCATCAACCAGTATTGGCTGCACTACCGGCTGCTGAATAACTGGGGTCTGCTGGAAATGGCCAAGACCTGGCGCAAGGAATCCATCGAGGAGATGGAGCACGCCGACAAGTTCACCGACCGCATCCTGTTCCTCGACGGCTTTCCCAACATGCAGGTGCTCGATCCCTTGCGGATCGGCCAGAACGTCAAGGAAATCATCGAGTGCGATCTGGCCGCCGAGGTCGCCGCCCGCGCGCTGTACCAGGAAGCGGCGACCTACTGCCACGGCGTCAAGGACTACGTCTCGCGCGATCTGTTCGAAAGCCTGATGAAGGACGAGGAGCATCACATCGATTTCCTCGAAACCCAGCTCGACCTGATCGGGCGGATCGGGCTCGACCTCTACACCCAGAAGCATGTCGGCGGGCTCGAGAGCGAGCATTAGGCGCAAAATTGTCTCATCCGGAGAGCGGGCGATCCCGTCGATCACGCTCTGCGTTCCGAAGGCGGGGCCTGACGAGGTGCTCCGTACGCAATACTTCGCTACAGCTGGGTCTTGTTGCGCGCCTCGACCTCGGCCTGGCTTTCCGGCTCGCCCAGTCTGGTCTGGTCGTGGATCACCTGGCTGATGCTGGGGAACACCGCGCGCTCGACCTGCGCCTCCCTCGACCACAGGCGCGAGCGCATCAGCGCCTTGCCGCAATGGAAATAGGCCTCGTGCACGCTGATGCTCAGCACCGCGCGCGGCAGCTTGCCGAACTCCTCCATCGCGGCCAGCAGATCCGGCTCCGCCGACAGCTTGCCACTGCCGCCGACGCGCAGCGTCTCGTCGATCCCGGGCACGAAGAAGATCAGCTGCACGAAGCCGGAGCCCTCGACGATGTTGCTGAAACTGTCGATCCGGTTGTTGCCGGAGCGATCGGGCATCAAGCAGCCGGTTCGGCCCGGCGACGCTGACAAAACCGGGATTGCCGCCGCGCGGCGAGGCATCGACGCTGCCGTCGGAGCCCGAGGTGGCAAGCACGCAGAACGGCGACATCGCGATGAATTTCTTCGCATGCGCGTCGATCTCCGGACGCGCTTTTGCAATTACGCGCGGCGAGGGCTTTGGGTAGATCGCCGCGAGGTCGCTGGCGGCGAGTTCGGTCAAGGGTTCTCTCTCCGGCAAGAGTTTCGGCCAGCATATCACGCCTCTCGTCATCGCGAGGAGAGCAAGCGACGAAGCATCTAGCTTCGTCATCCGGGTTCGATACTGCGCAGCGCCCCGGAATGACGGGTGTCGCAGCACTCACACCGCGTCCGCGGGAACGAAACAGCTGATGATGATGCTGCCGCGGTGATGCACGTACCACACCACGGCTTCGCCGACCGGATTGCCGCGGTCGCGGATGATGGCGCGCTCGGGCACCGCCATCCACTGGCCTTCGATCGGCACCCAATAGGCGCCCTCGCGAAAATCATATTCGGTGCGATGGCCGTCGGAGATGTCGCAGCAGGGCACGCCGTTCGGCGCGATCACGCCCTTGAACCAGGCGCGGATGTCAGGAGGGACGTTTTCGTATTGCCCATTGTCGAAGGCGAGAGCCGCGCCCGCCAGCATCGGCAAGCACGCCAGCAGCGCGATCTGCGCGAACCTTCGCATGCGATCCTCCGCAACGTTGCCTTCGCATCATCGTGGCGCGCCGGTATGAGGCGCGCCGCGAATCTCAGCGATTGATGGCGATTAAGCCCGAGCTGCCGGGCAGATGCATGCTCAAAATATATGCGACGCGCGGCGCTGCGGATTGATGCAGTGCGAAAGCAACTCCCCCTCACATCGTCCGCTGCGGCGCGGTCGCCAGCAATTCCTGCAATTGCTGTTTGTAAAATTTCGCGTTGCCGGTGGTGAGATGCCCGCGGGTCTCGGTGCTGGCCGGGATCAGATAGAGCTTGCCGTTCTTGACGCGTTTCAGCGCGGCGTCGGTCACGCCGGTTTCCGGCGGATTGCGTTCGTCGTCGGCAGAATTGATCGCAAGCAGCGTCGCCTCGATTCGCTCCAGCCCCTGGGAAGGATTGTAATCGTGCGAGGCTTCCCATTGGTAGATGAAGTCGTTGGCGTCGGCGGCAATCGGTGTCGCCAGCCGCTCGTCGACCATCCTGTCGGCTTTCGCCGCCGTCGGCGCCAGCGTCTGATAGCCGAGCGTGCCGCCGGCCGAGGCGAAGCCGAAGGCCGCGATGGCGTATTTCATCATGCGCGGCTGCGCGGTGTAGTTGCCGCCATTGTAGTCGGGATCGTTGCGGATGGTTTCGAGCATCAGCCGCCGCAGCATCCAGTTGCGCGCCGCCATCTCGGTGGGCTGCGACGCCATCGGCACCAGCGCGTCCATATACGACGGATACTTCACGCCCCAGATCCATGTGTGCATGCCGCCCATCGAATTGCCGATCACGAGCCGCAGGTGCTTGACGCCGAGGCCCTCCCTGACCAGGCGGTACTGCGCATCGACCATGTCCTCGTAATCGTATTTCGGAAATGCCGTCTTCATGCCGTCGGACGGTTTTGACGATTTGCCGTGGCCGATGCCGTCGGGAATGATGATGTAGTATTTCGACGCATCGAGTGCCTGGCCGGGGCCGAACAACTCGCCGGCGAAGCCGGGCGTCAGCATGGTCGCGGCCGAGCCGCCCGAACCGTGCAGCACCAGCACCGGCTGGCCGCTAGCCTCGCCGACGGTGGTGTAGTGAAGCCGCAGCTCCGGCATGATCTCGCCGGTATGGAATTTGAAATCCCTGGCGATCCAGTCGCCCTGCTTCGGCGCGGGATAATCGGCCGCCAGTGCGGCAAATGAAGTCATGGCAAAGATAACCGATAGTGCCGCGCGCGAATATTTCATGGATAGCGTCTCCCCGGGGTGCGGCCGCTCTTCAGCGGCGCCGCTTTGGAGACCAGCCTATCACGCCGTGCGCGAGGAGCCGAGACGGGTGCGTCGCGGTTCCAGCTAAAAATGTCGCTGAGCAAGGGGAATACAAAGCGCGATCAGCAAACGTGGTCCCCGGCTTTCAAACCGCTCGCCCTTTGGCGGATCATGCGCCGGCGTCCTCGACATCGGTCTCGGGACGGTCGCCGCCGGCGGCGGTCTCGGTGTGCCATTTGCCGTCGGGCGTCTCATATTCGATCGCCTCGGTACGCCCGGGCACGCGTTGCTCGGTGGCGGCGCGCTTGGCGGCGGCCAGCGCTGCGGCGTGGGTCGCAAACGGTTCGGAAAATACGCCATTGACGGTGTAGGCCCAGCCGTTGTCGTGCTGAACGACTTTATAGATGACATGAGACATGCAGGAACTCGCTGGCTTTGCCGGGCGGCAGGGTGAACGCAGCGTCCATTCTATGCCAAAATGAGTCGCGATGCAGGTATTTCGATCAGGGGTCGAGCGGGTCAAGGAGAAGACAAATGTGCCGGAACATCAAGACGCTGTTCAATTTCGAACCGCCTGCGACCGAGGATGAGATCCACGCCTCCGCGCTGCAGTTCGTGCGAAAGCTCTCGGGCTTCAACAGGCCGTCGCAGGCCAATGCCGAGGCGTTCGACCGTGCGGTCGCGGAAGTCTCGGCGTCAGCCCTCCGCCTGCTGACATCGCTGCACACCCATGCACCGGCGCGCGACCGCGAAATCGAGGCCGAGAAGGCGAGGGAGCGATCAAGGCTGAGGTTCGGCTGAGAGGGTCGGCGGCGTGCGCGCGCGAAACGGGCCGCGTCAGAAATTCCTAGCGCACCGCAAGCTGAATCTTTGACGTCATCGTCGCGGGCTTATGGATGATACTGACCCGTTCCGTTTGCGTCGGGCCGTCGCCGCTGCGATGCGCGGCGATACCAATCCACGCCACGGCCATTGCGGCGATCAACGCGACCGCCACGATCTTCGAATGAGTGGTCCGATCGGCACTGTAAAGTGAATGATTCATCCGAGTCTCCGCCCGCCTGTGGCTGAACGCAGAACCGCACGCTCCTGTAGTGGCTTTGTAACGGCAACCGCCGTGGACCGATATTTCGCTCGATATCTTAGGGTGCTTCCCCTAAGTAACTTACCGGAGATCGAAGCGCGGAAGGCTCACACGCAAGGCTCGGGTGGCGGGCAGAATAGGAGCAATCGCCGTTCGCTCACCCGCGCAAGGGAATGGACGCATCGTCCTGCTCGCAGCCCTGCTCGGGATCGCGGCCGATTTACTTCTTGTCCTTGTGCTTTTTCTTCTTCTTGCGATGACCGTCATCGTCGTCATCGTTGTCATCGTCGGACGCATCGTCGTGCTCGCTCGCCTGCAGCGCCTCGCGCTCCCTGGCCTCGCGTTCGGCGGCTTCGCGCTCGCGCGTTTTCCTGAAGTCTTCCCAGGCATCGAACAGCAGATGCAGCCACGGCATCACCTGTTCGATCGACGGCAGCTGGCCGACGGGACCGGGCTCGCCGTGCGGGCCGGGTGGACCCATCGGTCCGGGCTTGCCCTGCGGCCCGGCCTCGCCGCGCGGACCCTGCGGACCGGTCTTGCCTTGCGGGCCCGGCTTGCCGCGCGGACCTTCCAGTCCGGGCCGCCCGGGATGGCCCTGCGGTCCGGGCCGCCCCGGCTCGCCGCGCGGGCCCTGCGGCCCCTGTCGTCCTTGCCGGGTCACTGTGTCGTCCGCCACGTGCGTACCCCCCGATGTCTTCAAGCTTTTCCTTAGCAGACGTTGGAGGACGGCATCAATTGCGTTGAAGGCGACGGTGGCAACGATCAACATCGATCACGGCCGGCGTCCTTGCTGTCGTAAGGCGGTGCGCGGCGGCGGGCAGGTATGCCCGGTTAGTCCGCGTCCCAAATGACCGGGAGATTGAGCAGTCCGCGAAACGCCCAGCCGCCGATCAGCACCGGCTGGCTGTCGTCGGGCCGCAAGCCCTTCGATCGCCGGTGTCTTTCAGGCATTCGGCCGACAGCGGCAGCGCGAACGCCTTGCAGAGATCGGCGCGAGCTGTTCGAGGATACGGTCGGCATGGGCCTGAAACTGCCGGCTCCAGGTATCCCGCACCGCGCGCGGCGACACCGCGGGGAACATCGCGGCACGCTCGGCCATATGCGCCGCGCCATCCTTGCGCATCATGTTGTGGCCCATAAGCGTGTTCATCAGTCCTGCCGGCTGATGCGACGAGAACACGTCGATTCGTTTCTCCTGCGCAAGGATGTCGTCGCGCCGGGTGAAGACGGTCGAGTCGAGTTGCGGCACGAAGGCGATCGGCGCGTCCCGGCGCATCTTCGCCAGCACGGGGCAAGGATCGGCCCAGAACGCCGCCAGGTCGATGTCGAAATGCGGAGCGCTGGACATCGGGCGAGACAATCCGTGGCGCGGATGGCGCACAGCCGGACTGTCAAATCCCGATCGTTGCCCTAGTCGTGATGCAAGGGCACGTGGACGCCGTCGGCCGAATATTGCCGGATCTTGTTGCGCATGGTGCGCACGGACAGCCCGAGCACGCGCGCGGCGCGGGTTCGGTTGCCGCCGCAGCGGGCCAGGGTTTGCAGCACGAGCTCCCGCTCGATCTCGCCGACGGTCGACCCGATCAGCAGGGGCACGATTTCATTCGGAGCCAGAGAAGGCGCCGGTGCTTCCGTTGCGTGAACGACGAATTCATGGGTCATGGACACCTCCCGAGCAACGCCCGCTCGATCCCGGAGCGGTAACATCGAGAACCAACTACCCCCAGAAGTTGTGACGTTGGGCGGAGTTGGTTAACAAATCCCTAACGCGGCCGTAATTTTACGGGAATAGGTGGTCTCCATGGTGCAAACCGTAATACTCTACCATCGGTAGCGACGCGTTGCGCCGACCCGGTGGCGGGTGATGACGATCGAGAAGGTGGCCGCGCGGCTAAATCGCCCGGTACCCGCCATCCGCCATCACGATCGAGCCGGTGACGTAGCTTGAGAGATCGGAGGCGAGGAAAATCGCCGGTCCGACGATGTCCTCGGGTTTTCCCGCGCGGCCGAGCGGGGTGTGATCGATGAAGATCTTCGCCAGCTCCGGATTGCTGGCGCGCACCTTTTCGTTCAGCGGCGTTTCGATGAACCCCGGGCCGATCGCGTTGACGCGCACGCCGTGCTTGCCGAGCTCGACGGCGAGCGCCTTGGTGAAGCCGAGCACGCCGTGTTTCGAGGTGGTGTAGGCCGCCGAACTCGGCGTGCGCAGATGCACGAAGGACTGGATCGAGCCGATGTTGACGATGCGCCCCTTGCTCGCGAGCAGCGGTTCGAGAAATGCGTGCGTCACGTTGAAGGGGCCGTTGAGGTTGATCGCCATGATGTCCTGCCAGTCCTTCAGCACGGCGCCGGCCTCCGCGGTGAAGGCGTTGCGGCGGGCAATGCCGGCATTGTTGACCAGGATCGAGACCCGCCCGACCTTGTCGGCGACCTGCTTTGCCATTGCGATGCAGTCCTCGCGCTTCGTCACGTCGAGCGCAAAACTCTCCGCCGTGCCACTGGCGCTGCGAATCTCCTGCGCCGCCTCGGCCGCCGCCTTCTCGTTGATGTCGAGCAGCACGACCCGTGCGCCCTCGCGGGCATAGCCGAGCGCGATCGCCCGCCCGATCCCGGAGCCGGCGCCGGTGACGACCGCGATGTGGTTCTGGAGAAGGGCCATGGCTGTTTCCTCTGTTTTTGGTTTTGAGCTTTCAGACAAACTAATTCAAAATTTCAAAGCCGAAAACGGGAAGCTTTACCGGGTGCGTTGTATTCGTTCCGCCTGGCGTTGCCCCATGAACAGACATCTTTCGGAATGGAAACTCGGTATCGAGCGGATCTGGTCGGCGGCGGCGCCCGACTATCGCGAGGCCGCGTGCCTTGCCGACGATATCGCAAGACTGGGCGAGGAGGCGATGCTGCGGCAGGCGGCCGCGCAGGCGCTGCCGATCCTGCGCAGCGCGTCGGCTGAAGACGCGGACCGCAGCACCCGGGACGCCGCACGGCGCCGCCTCGGCGTCATTCGCGAAGTCTTGCATACGCTAACGACCCCGCAGTTCGGCAGGCGCCAGACCGGTGCGACGTCGCCGACGCCGATGGAATGTTATCGGCAACTGCTCGAACTGCCGCTCGGCCGCCGCCTGTCCGGTGCCGAGATCCACCGCGCCTGGAAGCGCGTCGCCAAGCGCGTGCACCCGGACGTCGGCGGCAGCGCGCAGGAGTTCTTGGAGCTGTCAGCGGCGCGGGATGCGCTGATGAAGGAACGGTGAGACGACGCAGGCGGGGGCGGGCGAGGCGGTAGGGTAGGCCAGGCCAGCGCGTCGCGCGAACGCACGTCCGATGACTGACTTCGCGCGCCCGCCAGGTTGCGCACGATACAAATAGACGGTGGGCACGGCGCGAATTCGCGCACGTGCCCACCGTATCCGCCGATCGAACCTGCTTTGGGTGACGCGGGGGGTCTGCGATAAGTCGTCGCAAGGCGCGGAAAGGTTCAACGCGGGAGCGTTCCGGCGGATGATTATCTTGACGGGTTTTTTCGCGCCGCGATAACGCCAGATCGTGCGAATACGGCTTTGCCGATCCTGCCCATAGGCTACAATCGCCAGAGCGATTTGCCTCGCGACGCCTGCTCACCAATCCCAGGGAGAAACCAATGAAGATGTCATCCGCCATCCGTGCTGCGCTGGTCGCGCTGACGGCTTTCGCTGGCGCCACGCTGTCCTCGGTCGCCCGTGCCGACGAGGGTTTCGTGACGCTCACGATCTACAAGGCGGGGTGGATCATCGGCGGCTCGGGCGGGGGCGGCTGGCTGAGCTTCCACGGCAGGAACTACCCGCTGTCCGCCGGCGGACTCGACTACGGCCTGGTGTTCGGCGGATCGAAGACGGTGCTGCGCGGCCGGGTGAGCAACATCTACCGGCCGTCGGATGTCGCCGGCGTCTACGGCGCGGCCGGCGCGGAACTTGCGGTCGGCGGCGGCGCGCGCGCGATCGTGCTGACCAACCAGAAGGGCGCGGTGCTGGAATTGTCCGGCCAGCAGGTCGGCCTGATGGCCAATGTCGACCTGAGCGGGCTGGCGATTACGCTGAAGTAGCGACGCTTGCATTTCTCGCGGTGATGCGTTCCTCGGAATTGCGCGAGAAGGTTGTCCTGCCCTCGGTGTCGTCCCTGCGAAAGCAGGGACCCATAGCCACGGGGTGCCGTTGTTGCGCGAAGCTGGCGCCCCGGCGTGCTTAACAACTACGGCCGCTGGTTGATGGGGTGGACGGCCCCCTACGGCATCGAGTGTGCCAGAATGAGCTTGTCAAAGGTCTCAGACGAGGGAGCCGTCCGTGAAGCAGGTTATCCGAATTGGCATGGATACGTCGAAGCATATTTATCAGCTGCATGGGGTTGATGCGGATGAACAGCCGGTGTTGCGCAAGCGGCTTCGGCGCAAGGAAATGGTTTTGTTCTTTGCGAAGCTGCCACCAACTGTGATCGGGATGGAGGCCTGCGGCGCAGCGCATTACTGGGCACGAGTGCTGTGCGGGCTCGGTCACCAAGTCAAGCTGATCGCCCCGCAGCACGTGAAGCCTTACGTCAAACGCAACAAGAACGACGGGCGCGATGCCGAAGGACTTTGCGAGGCAATGAGCCGGCCGACGATGCAGTTCGTTCCGGCAAAGACCGAAGATCAGCAGGCCGCCCTGATGCTGGCAGGGGTCCGGCAGCAACTGATCACCAGGCGCACCCAACTGAGCAACGCGATCCGCGGCTACGCGGCCGAGTTCGGCCTGACAACGGGCAAGGGTCTCGACAAGATCGAACCGCTGTTGGCCCGGATCGCACAAGACAGCAGGGTTCCTGAGCTGGCACGCGAGCTGTTTGCCTTCCAGGGAAGAGATTATCTGCGGTTGCAAACCGAACTGAAGGCGATCGAGGTCAGGCTGATGGCCTGGCACCGCGCCAATGCCTGCAGCAAACGCCTGGTGCAGATCCCGGGAGTGGGGCCGATCAGCGCCACCGCGCTGGTGATGAAGACGCCTGATCCGCGCGCGTTCCCATCCGGCCGGCAGTTTGCGGCCTGGCTCGGGCTGACCCCAAAAGATCATTCCAGCGGAGGCAAAACCAGGCTGGGCAAGATTACCCGAGCCGGCGACGAAATGTTGCGCAGCCTGCTGGTCGCGGGTGCGACCGCGGTGATCCAGCAAGCCCGCAAAGCGCGTGGCCGTCCGTCGCGCTGGCTGCTTGACCTGCTCAAGCGCAAGCCGCCGAAACTCGCGGCCGTGGCGCTTGCCAACAAGATCGCCCGCATCGCCTGGCGGCTGATGGCGACGGGCGAAAGTTACGATAGCGCGCGGATGTCGGGCATGTCGGCGTCCGCCGCTTAAGAGATCGGCCGCTCGGCGGGTTCGCCGACAGCGGCCGAGCCGGAGCTGCAAGAGCAGATCAGATGGTAGGATCGATCGATCCGAGGTGCGAGACACTCCGTGGGACCCATTGGCATAAGACAGGCCGTGAGGTTGTTTGGAACTCGCGTCGCGGAAACCATCTTGGCCAGCGGTCCAAACCGACCGCATCAACAGGCCGGACATATGGATGCAAGCGATCCGATCAGACATCTGAAAAACTTCTTGTGGCACGGGGGCCGTCCACATATGGGTCCCGGGTCGCGCGGAGCCTGTCATCGGGCGCGCGTTCGCGCGACCCGTTGGCTTGCCCGGGACGACGTGGGGGTGGGTCTTCCGATTCGAATGTCAAACAGCGCGAGGGCATGCTTGCGCGTTCTCGCGGCACGATGTGCCCGAGCTTTGCGCCAGCTTCACCCTCGTTCAGGAACAAGGGCGCAGGGAAAGCCGGGTGCCGATTGCACCCATGGGTCCCGTGCAAAAAAAAGCACGGGGGTAGGACCACAGGTTCAACCGGATTTACGCCGGCTTTCCCTGCGCGATGGTGTTACGGCTTCCTTCGCGCTCTCCCCGGTGACCGGGCTTTCTTGCCACCGTCGCCGCGCGGATACTTCCGCGCCACTTGACGCCAGCGTCGGGGCGTCAGGACCACACGACTTCGCCGTCCGCGAGGCTTGCGTTCGTCTTTCGCAAGCATCGCGTCCACCGCATCTCACCGCAACGTTCGTGACGATCGCGACCCGCCCCCTCATTCGGGTGAGACGCGCGGAGCTAAAGCACCGATTTGCCCGACGCGTTAAGCGGAATATTTTTCGCGAAGGGGCTGGACAGGTTTTTGCCGATTTGCCCGGCGGGTTGTTATGCCGCACGTGCGGCAGACCGATCGCGCTTGCGTGCGAAGCGAAGCAGGGCGGCAGAAAACCGTTCCCCGATTGCGCCCGGCGTAATCCTGAATACGATGGCACGGACTGGCGTGCATCAGGAGGTTCGCGATGCCCCTCAACACCGACAAGATCGACGACGCGGCGCTGGCGCTGCTCTATCTGACGCTGCACGACGGCTGCAGGGCCTGGAAAGGGATGGATTGGGGCGTGCTCGGTCGTCTCCACGACAAGGGCATGATCGACAATCCCGTGGGCAAGGTGAAATCGGTGGTGTTCACGGAAGAAGGTCTGGAGCGGGCCAAGGAATTGTTCGAGAGGATGTTCAAGAAGTGAGGCAGTCGGCGGATTTGTAGGGTCCGTAGAGCGCGGCGCTACCCACCGATTTTTCGTTTGCGAAGTGGTGGGTTACGCTTCGCTAACCCACCCTACGATTTCAGCGACGCCACGCCCTCGATCTCGATAAGCATCGCAGGACTCGGCAGCGCCTGCGCCACGCAGGTGGTGCGGGCGGGGTAGGGCGGCGGCCCGAACGCACCGGCATACAGCGCATTCATCGTGGCGACGTCGGACGCGCGCGTCAGCAGCACGTTGACCTTGACGAGATCGCGGAACGAGCCACCTGCCTCATCGAGCACGCGCTTGATGTTGGTGACGACATTGGCGAACTGGGCCTCGAAGGTGTCGGGCAGGGCGCCGTTGGCGTCGAAGCCGGGGATGCCGGAGATGAAGAGGAGGTCGCCGGTGCGGGTGGCGAAGGAGAGCGGCGGGGATTTGATGCCGGGGGGTGGGGGGAAGTGCTGGATCGAGGGCATGGTCGCCTCCTCGTTGGTTCGATGGGCGAAGGCGCAACCCATCGTGACAACCGCGACATACGATGGGTTTCGCAAGGGCTCAACCCATCCTACGCGCTTCGCCTAACCCACCCTACCGAACCGGCTCCTTGGCTCGCTCTTCCGTTGCAACCGCTTCCGCAGTCTTCGTCGATCGGACCATCAGAAACGTTCCCGAGAGCGGCGCGTCCCGCAGGCTCCAGCGTCCGCTGATTTCCGTCGCGTCGGCATTGACCGTGCCTTCATAGGTAACCTTATCATAGCCATAGCCCGGCGGATCGTAGCGTTTGACGAACGAGACCGCGCGGCCTGATCGCTGACCTGCAATCGTAGCGTTGTGGGTGCTCACCGGGCAGTTGGCCATCATGCAGGGTTCGGTCACGTTTCCGCCGAGCGCGCCACCGATCTCGATGAGCGTCGCCAGAAACGTGATCATGCCTACGTGCGGCTGAATATAGGTGCCGTCCCAGACGCCGGTCAGATCGTCGGTCATTGCGGTCCAGGTGATTGTGAGTGCGCAGTCCTCACAACACCCGATTGCTCTCCTTCACCTTCTCCGCATCCAGATACACCTGTCCGCCCATATCCCTGAACTTCTGCGACATCGTCGCCATTCCGTCCTCGATCACGCCGGACATCGACACACCGACGCTGCCGCCGGCCACCGCGCGCTTGTCGGGATCATTCAGCGTCGCGGCATAATCCCGCACGTCCTGCGTGATCTTCATCGAGCAGAATTTCGGGCCGCACATCGAGCAGAAATGCGCCACCTTGTGAGCTTCTTTCGGCAGCGTCTCGTCGTGGAAGCTGCGCGCGGTTTCCGGATCGAGCCCGAGGTTGAACTGGTCCTCCCAGCGGAAGTCGAAGCGGGCGCGGGAAAGCGCGTCGTCGCGCAGTTGCGCCGCCGGGTGGCCCTTGCCGAGATCGGAGGCGTGCGCCGCGATCTTGTAGGTGATGACGCCGACCTTGACGTCGTCTCGGTTGGGCAGGCCGAGATGCTCCTTCGGCGTGACGTAGCACAGCATCGCGCAGCCGAACCAGCCGATCATGGCCGCGCCTATCCCCGAGGTGATGTGGTCGTAGCCCGGCGCGATGTCGGTGGTCAGCGGCCCCAGGGTATAGAACGGCGCCTCGCCGCACTCCTTGAGCTGCTTGTCCATGTTGATCTTGATCTTGTGCAGCGGCACATGGCCGGGGCCCTCGATCATCACCTGGCAGCCCTTCTTCCATGCGATCTGCGTCAGCTCGCCGAGCGTCTCCAGTTCGGCGAATTGCGCGCGGTCGTTGGCGTCCGCGATCGATCCCGGCCGCAGGCCGTCGCCGAGCGAGAACGACACGTCGTATTTGCGCATCAGGTCGCAGATTTCCTCGAAATGCGTGTACAGAAAACTTTCCTTGTGATGCGCCAGGCACCACTTCGCCATGATCGAGCCGCCGCGCGACACGATGCCGGTGACGCGGTTGGCGGTGAGGTGGATGTAGGGCAGCCGCACGCCGGCGTGGATGGTGAAGTAATCGACGCCCTGTTCGCACTGCTCGATCAGCGTGTCCTTGTAGAGCTCCCATGTCAGTTTCACGGGATCGCCCTCGCACTTCTCCAGCGCCTGATAAATCGGAACGGTGCCGATCGGAATCGGCGCGTTGCGCAGGATCCATTCGCGCGTGGTGTGGATGTTGCGCCCGGTGGAAAGGTCCATCACGGTGTCGGCGCCCCAGCGGATCGCCCACACCATCTTGTCGACTTCTTCTTCCACCGACGAGGTGACGGCGGAGTTGCCGATATTGGCATTGATCTTGGTCAGGAAGTTGCGGCCGATGATCATCGGCTCCAGCTCGCCATGGTTGATGTTGCAGGGGATGATCGCGCGTCCTCGTGCGATTTCGCTGCGCACGAATTCCGGGGTGACGAAAGCCGGCACCGAGGCGCCAAAGCTTTCGCCGTCGGCAATCGCGGCTTCGGCGCGCTCGAGCTGGACCTTGCGCCCGAGATTCTCGCGGGTGGCGACGTAGATCATCTCCTTGGTGATGATCCCGGCGCGGGCGAATTCGAGCTGCGTGATCATGTGGCCGTCGAGGCCGCGCAGCGGCTTGTGATGGGCCGTGAACGATTTCGCGGCATGCGCCGCGCCGACATTGCCGTTGTCTTCCGGCTTGATCTCGCGGCCCTGATATTCCTCGACGCCGCCGCGCTCCTTCACCCACTCGATCCGCGCACGCTTCAGCCCGGCATTGACGTCGATGGTCACGGCCGGATCGGTGTAGGGGCCCGAGGTGTCATACACCGGCAGGTCAGGCTCGCCGGCGCCCTTGCTGAGGATGATCTCGCGCAGGGGCACCCGCATGTCGGGTGCTTCATCCGGCGTCACAAAAATCTTGCGCGACGACGGCAGGGGACCGGTGGTCACGGCGGGAAGCGTGGCGTCCGGATTGGAGCGGATGTTCATGGCGTCCTCCTATGAATTGTTGGCATTCTGGACGGTCCGTCCTGAATGGCGCCGATCGTGTTGTTTTCCGTCATTGCGAGCGCAGCGAAGCAATCCATCGGTCCTCACACTCGGAAGAATGGATTGCTTCGTCGCTGACGCTCCTCGCAATGACGGCAGGATAGAGTGGGCGATCATCTCACGCGGCTTCTGTTTGATATTGGAGCCAGGCGCGCACCCGCGCGTCCGGATCGGCATTCTGGGTGATGTCGCTGACGACGGCGATGGAATTGGCGCCGGCGGCGAAAATCTCCCGCGCCTGTTCGAGCTTGATGCCGCCGATCGCGACCAGCGGGATATTGCCGATGCGCTTCTTCCATTCGGTGATTTTGGCAATGCCTTGCGGCGCGAACCGCATCGACTTCAGCGTGGTTGGAAAAATCGGACCGAGCGCGATGTAGTCCGGTTTGGCGCGCAGTGCGGTTTCGAGTTCGGCGTCGTCATGGGTGGAAAGCCCGAGCGTCAGGCCGGCGGCGCGGATCGCCTTGAGATCGGCATCGGCAAGGTCTTCCTGGCCGAGATGCAGGTGCTTTGCCCCGGCCCCGATCGCCGCGCGCCAGTAATCGTTGACCACGAGTTTTGCCGGCGTGCCCTTTGTCATCGCGAGCGCGTCGGTCACGACCTGCAGCGCGTCCGAATCGCCGAGGTTCTTGGCGCGCAGTTGGATCGTGCCGACGCCGAGCAGAGCGAGGCGTGCGACCCAGGCGACGCTGTCGACGACGGGATAAAAGCGATCGGGATATGCGGAGCGATCAGGATACGGCATGCCAGAACGGGGTCCCAACGACAGGGGTTGAAGGGGAGGCGAAGTCGCGGGCTTCCATCAGCCCGGCTTCGTAGGCGGCGCGGCCGGCCTCGACGCCCAGACGAAACGCCTTTGCCATGGTGACGGGCTCGGCGGCTTTGGCGATCGCGGTATTGAGCAGCACGGCGTCATAGCCAAGCTCGAGCGCTTCCGCGGCGTGGCTTGGCGCCCCCAGGCCGGCATCGACCACCAACGTGATATCGGGCAGGCGGTCGCGCAGAAGTTTCAAGGCATCGCGGTTGACGATGCCCCGGGCGCTGCCGATTGGCGCCGCCCATGGCATCACCACCCTGCAGCCGGCATCGACCAGCCGCATCGCGACGCTGAGGTCTTCGGTGCAATAGGGGAACACCTCGAAGCCGTCCTTGATCAGGATCGATGCGGCTTCGACCAGGCCGACCAGGTCCGGCTGCAGCGTGTCGTTGTCGGCGATCACCTCGAGCTTGATCCAGGAAGTGCCGAACAATTCGCGCGCCAGTTTCGCCGTGGTCACGGCGTCGCGCACGCTGCGGCAGCCGGCGGTGTTCGGCAGCACCGTGACGTCGAGTTCGCGGATCAGCGACCAGAACGCATCGCCGGTCTTGCCGCCGGCGGTTTCGCGCCGCAGCGACACCGTGACGATGCTGGCGCCGGAGGCGCGGATCGCCGCCTGCATGATCGCCGGCGACGGATACAGCGCGCTGCCGATGAGCAGGCGGGAGGTAAATTCGCGGTCGTAGAATTTTGGCATGGTATCAGCGTTCCGTCTCACAAGTCGTCGTCCCCGCGAAAGCGGGGACCCATACGCCGTGCTTTCTCATTTTGGCGCGCGGGCAGATGCCTTTCGTAATCACGAAGGCCGGTGGTTATGGGTCCCGGCGGTCGCCGGGACGACGCGTGGAGAGATGTTGCGCCCCGCGGCGTACTGGATCGCCCGGTCAAGCCGGGCGATGACATTTGAGTTTGCGTTCGCCGACCACGCCCCAATCCGTCGTCCCGGCGAACGCCGGGACCCATACGCCGTGTCTTCTCATTTTGGCGCGCGGGCAGATGCCTTTCGTAATCACGAAGGCCGGTGGTTATGGGTCCCGGCGTTCGCCGGGACGACGCGTGGAGAGATGTTGCGCCCCGCGGCGTACTGGATCGCCCGGTCAAGCCGGGCGATGACATTTGAGTTTGCGTTCGCCGACCACGCCCCAATCCGTCGTCCCGGCGAACGCCGGGATCCATACGCCGTGTCGTCTCATTTTGGCGCGCGGGCAGATGCCTTTCGTAATCACGAAGGCCGGTGGTTATGGGTCCCGGCGTTCGCCGGGACGACGTGAGGAGCGATATCGCACTCATCTCACCCTCCCTGCCGCGGCGTGATGATCTCGATCTCGTCGCCGTTCCTGAGCCGCGTCTCGGCCCACCGGCTCTTCGGCAGCACATCGTAGTTCACGGCGATCGCGAAATGCGTGCCCTCATATTCGAGCTCGGCGAGCAGCGCATCGACGCTCGCGGAAGAAATCTCCCGCGGCTCGCCGTTGACGATCACACGCATCGCATCATCTCGTTGTCGATTTCGGCCGCGCTCGACATAGGCCAGCGTCAGTTCCGCCAGCGCCGGCGCGATCAGGAAGCCGTGACGATAGAGCCCGTTCACCGAAATGTGGTTCTTGTCGATGCTGATGCGGGGCAGGTTGTCGGGAAAGGCCGGGCGCAGGCCGGAGCCGAATTCGACGATGCGCGCTTCGGCGAAGGCCGGATGCACCGCATAGGCCGCGCCCAGCAATTCCAGCGCCGAGCGGACGCTGACGCCCCAGTCCTCGGCCTCGATCGAGGTGGCGCCGAGCATGAACAGATTGTCCTCGCGCGGGATCACGTAGAGCGGCCAGCGCGGATGGATCAGCCGCACCGGGCGCGCCAGTTTGACCTCGCCGGTTTCGATCAGGATCATCTCGCCCTTGACGCCGCGCAGCTCGGGCTCGATGTCGCGCGCGGCAAGGCCGCGGCAGTCGATCACGATGCCGTCGAGATCCTTAACGCGCACGTCGCTGTTGAACTTGATGGTGCCGCCGGCGGCGATGATGCGTTCGTGCAGCTTCGGCAGTACCCGTCGTGGCTCGACATGGCCCTCGGCGGCAAAGAACAGGCCCTCGCGGAAACGGCCTTCGAGCGAGGGCTCGAGTTCGGCCAGGCCCTTGGCATCCACGCGCCGGTAGTCCGACGTGCGCCGCGCAAAGCGTTCGAAATCGCTGCGGTCGCGCGCATGCGCCACCACCAGCGAGCCGTTGAACGGCGTGTCCGGCAGCTCCCTGCGCCACAGATCGAGCGCCTTCAGACCGAGCCGGCTGATGATCGGCTCGGCGACCTCGCTTTCGCAATAGGGCGCCAGCATGCCGCCGGCCCAGTGGCTGGTGGAGAGCATCATCGCCTCGTCGCTGCGCTCGTGCAGCGTGACCGCGTGGCCGGCCTGCGCAAACAACAGCGCCTGCCACGCGCCGGCAATGCCCGCGCCGATGATGGAAACGGGGGAATCCCCCCGCGGTAGTTTTGACTTCTGGTACATCCCTGTCCCTTCGCCGGCATGACCCGGATCAGGTTCAAAGGGTCACCGCGGTCTCAGACCTGAAAAACAAGCCTGGGTTTGCGGTATCTCAGCTCCTCGTCGGAGCTCCCCTCGGAACGGGGCTAATGTAAGCCGATGGGCGGGGGTGTCAACGCATCATCGCCGGTTTACACGCGGCTTAGCGTGCGGGAACCTGCTGCGCGTGGGCGTCGGTGGCGTCTTTGACGGGGTGTTTCGGCCGCGCGCCGGCAAGCGCCGGCACTGGATTCCCGGATTTTTCGAGCCCCTGATACGCGGCGCGTTCAAGCCGCTGGCGCTTGGCGACTTCGTAATATCCGCTGGCGTAATAGTGCATGGCGCGGTTGTGATCGCCGTTTGCGGCGCGATAGGCGCCGGCGAGATATTTCACGCCATAGGTGAGATTGGTGTCGGGATCGCGCAGTCCTTCGGCATCGCCGGTGTAGCCAAGGCCGCGTGCGGTCGCGAGCTTGATCTGCATCAGGCCGATGGTGCCGCCACGGCTGACCAGCCGGGGCTGATAACGGCTCTCACGCTCGATCACGCGATGCACCAGCACCTCCGGCACGGCATTGGCCCTGGCGTGGGTGGCGATCAGCGCGTCGAATTCGGCGCGCTGCGCCAGCGCCGCTTGCGGAAAATGCAGCGCAGCCAGGGTTGCGAGACATACGAGCGATAGAAGACGTTTCATCTGCTGTAGCCTTGGACGGCAAGTTGCCTGAGACACCCGGTTGCCGCATTTGCCGGGCAATGATGTGGCCAAAACCGGGCTTTCCCGGCTTTGTCCCCATTCGCGGCGGCGGCTTTACCACGGATTTTGCCTTGCGTCTGGGATGCCAGCGAGAAACGAGGGGCGCGCGCGGATTCGATCATAACGATTTCGGCGGATGGCCTGGCGGTGTCATCGGGTGCGCATTCGCATGAGCCGTTGGCGCGCAATAATGGCTTCGCTGTTCAAATGACAAAATGCTGCCGAAGGTCTATAAAAGGTAGGAGAGAGCGACAGTAATTCTGTCCCATTCGCTCAAAAGCAAAAGCAATAAAAAAGCAGAAAGCAAAACAAAAAAAGCAAAAGGGAGGCCCGTCATGGCCAGAATGAATTTCGGCTATCTGCCCCAAGGAAATCCCTGCGCCCAATGCGGCAAGCCGATTGCCACCCCCGAGTGGATCGAGAACGGTCCGAACCGAACGTCGTATCTCTGGCACTGCTGGGCCTGCGACTACCAGTTCGAGGCGGTGGCCTTCTTCGACGAGTTGGGCGCCGATTCCGAACCGCTGGCGGCCTAGAGCACCGGTTCTGATTCGATCGGGACCTGCGGCGCTGGTCTTTTGTTTCAGCGGCGTTCCACGGAACCTGCCAATGATGCGCCGCGCAAGCGGTCGAAAATGTATCGGCGATCTGGAACGGTCGCCGCGGTGGCGTGTTTTCTCCTCATCGATTTCATTTCAGGGAGAAACCACATGTTGGCGAAATATATGACGGCCGGTCTGGCTGCGTCGGCGTTGCTTGCGACCGTTGCGTTTGCGCAAACTCCGACGACAACCACCGACCGCAGCAACATGGCGCCGGCGGCGACTTCGAACTCGTCGTATCAGGGTGACTGGCGCACCTCGAGGATCGTCGGCCTCAAGGTCTACAACAATAGTAACGAGAGCATTGGCTCTATCAACGATCTGCTGACCGACAAGAGCGGGAACATCAAGGCGGTGGTGATCGGCGTCGGCGGTATCCTCGGCGTCGGAGAGCATCTGGTCGCCGTAGCCTTCGACCAGATCAAATTCGCCAATGAGCCGGTCGCTTACACCGGCGCGTCGAACACCCCGGCCGGCCGGCCGGCATCGACCACCACCACCGGCGCTGCGAGCACCAATACCGCGCCGGCCTCGACGACGTCGTCGAAGTCCAACCCGTGGTACCCCGACCACGCGGTGTTCAACGCGACCAAGGATCAGCTGAAAGCGATGCCTGAGTTCAAATATTCGACGTAAGGCGGTCTCTGAATCGTTACGTGAGGCGCAAAGCGCGTCCGGTTTTGCCGGGCGCGCTTTGCTTTACCGGATTGCGCCTTTCAGCGCTGGTATCGCGGTGTTAGAGCGTTTTCAGGCGAAGTGGAGACCGGTTCGCGTCAAGAAAATGCGTCAAGTCGAGAATCTGGAGCCACGTTTCGATTCCATCGAAACGGAAAAGGCTCTAGCTTCCCGGCGGCAGGACCACCTGCGTCCTGCCTGACATCGAACGGGAGGACGACATGGCTGAGAGCGTCTACAAGGTCATCGAGCTGATTGGCACCAGCAAGGATTCTTGGGAAAAGGCGGCCGCGGCGGCTGTCACCAGGGCCGGGGAATCCCTCCGCGATCTTCGCGTTGCCGAAGTCGCCGAACTCGATTTGCAGCTGGATGCCAAGGGCAAGATCGAAGCCTACCGCGCCAGGCTCAAGGTCTCGTTCAAGTTCGAGGGCTGACGACGTGATCGCAATGAGCCCTGCTTTCCTCTCTCCGCAAGCGGGGAGAGGAAGAAGGCAGAACGGGAAAGCGCAGGAAGCTCACAGCCCCGGCAGCGCGGTCACGAAAACATTGATCGAGCCCTGGGCTTCCGCGATCACGCGCAGCGTTTTGGAATCGAAGGCGACGTCGGCCAGCTGCAGGCTGGTGATTTCCGCCGCCACCCGGATGCCGTCCTCGTTCTTGCGCAAGTCCGAGATCGCGGCGGCGATCTTCTTCTGCGCATTGGATGCGAACGGCTTGAGGTCGATCGTGGCTTTTTCGGCAAGCGCCCTTTGCAGATGCGGCATGACCGTGCGCGCCGCCGCGCCAAGCAGCCCGAACGCGGCTTCCGATTCGACGGCGAGTTCGATGTTGGTAAGCCGCAGCGTCTGGTGCGTCTGATCGAGCGCCGGCTTGCCCCAGATATGCACCATGGCTTCGCCGCCCAGCCCGAAGAAGCTCTTTTTCTCCTTGGCGTTGACCAGCAGCGAAATCAAAAGCCGGTCGCCCGACGCCGCGACGCCGGCGCGTTTCACGGTGACATTGACCGGGCCAGAACCGTCCTCCGGGAAAGTCCGGCCGTCGAACTGCGCCTCCAGGATCTTGCTGAGGTCGGTAAACGGTACGTCGATCGGCACGCCGATTCTGACCCCTCCCGTCGTCGGCGGGACGATATTGATCTTTGCGGGAAACGGGCAGTCGGGCTTGGTCTGCGCCGGAGTGATGCGGGTCTCGGCCTCGATGCCGAGCGTCACCGTGACCGCCGCCGCATCGACCCGGGGCTGCGCCGCGATCGCGAGGGTCGGCCGCAACTCCAGCCACAGCGGCGGCAAGGTCGAGGCGGCGCCGGTGCCCTGCACCGGAATCGAGCGGCAGGCTTTGGCCCATTGTACCCGCGCGCTCTGCTCGATGGTGCGGTCGTTGCGGATCCGTGCCTCCGCGGCGGCGACCTGATCGGCGACGGTCTTGTCGATCAAAGGTTTGACCTGCGCCGGGACGTTGACGCGGGCGCCGGCCACCGAAACGCTGCTGTCGACGAGCGTCACCTGGGCTGCCAGATTCGGCTCGAGGTACCAGGCCGCGGCGAGCTTTGGCCGCGAGGTAAAGGTGACGTTGCCCTTGATCTCCGCATGGGCATTGAGCGACTTGATGTTCACGCCGCCGATCTGCTTGGCGACTTTGCCGCCCAATAACGCGCCGAGCGCGTCGCCGACCGCGCCCGTCGCCTTCGCCGACAGCGCGCCCGTGACGTTGAGTTCTCCGGTCAGCGGCGTTGCCAGCAACAGCACGTCCTGGCCGCCGGTCGCCGCGATCGGCCCGCGCGACGCGGTCCAGCCAATGTCGGCGTTCTGCAGGATCTGCGACACCGGATTGTCGGCCTTGCCCGCGAAGGTACGCGGCGCGGCGCGATCGGCGGCGTCGCGAATGGCGGCAAGCGAAATCGCGACCGGTGCAAGGATGAACGAGCTGCGCGGCGCCGGCGGCAGCGGCGGCAATTCGACAAGCGCCGGCGCGGGCAAGCCGCCGCGCAGCGTCAGCAAGTTCATCGCCGTCAGGCTGACGACAAACGAGACCACGACCACCGCGATCGCGAGCAGGATTGTCTTGTGGCTCACCGCCAGGCGCATCGTCCCCCCGGACTGATTCAAGAGGCGGAGTTTACAGGGCGGGTGAGGGGCGCGCCAGAGCGGGGGTGATCCCGGTTAATTGAAGCAGCCCCGGAGCTTACTTACTTGCGTTGTCCCGGCGTTCGCCCGGACGACGTTGGGATTTGTTGCCAGCCAGAAACAAAAAATGGCGCGGAAACCGCGCCATTCCTGTTCGGCGATATGGCGGCGCCAGTCGATCAGCCTCGCTCGCCCACCGCATTGTCGGTGCGTCGGTCCATCGGCAGCACGATCGCCCTGGTGCGACGCTGACCCGTGAATTGAGATCGGTGACGTCTTCGTTGGTCAGCCGGATGCAGCCCGACGACACGTGGGTGCCGACGGTCTCCGGCGCGTTGCCAGGGGCGATCGGTACGCGCGGCGGTTTCAGAACATTTGGCTCGAAGCCGCAAAATGGTTTCGTCAGGGTAAGGAAACGTTTCGTCACGGCGTCGTGCGGGGCGAAAAACCTCAAAAACCGCCAAAAGGACGCTTCACGGACCCATGACGTCACACGCCTGAAATATCCATGGCCGAACGTCAGCACTGAGAATCAATCGCTCCTGGGCTCCCGTTCATGCGGATATTGATTGCGACCGACGCTTGGCATCCGCAGGTGAACGGGGTGGTTCGTACGTTGACCTCCCTGGCCCGCAGCGCGTCGGCGCTCGGGGCCGAAATCGAGTTTCTGACCCCGGACGGGTTCCCGTCGCTGGCCGTTCCAACTTACCCCGGCTTGCGCATGGCCTGGCCCAACCGGCGCGAGATCGCCCGCAGGATAGAGGCGGCTTCTCCGGACGCTGTTCACATCGCAACCGAGGGGCCGATCGGATGGGCGGTACGGGCCTATTGTCGCCGCCGGAAACTCGCTTTCACGACCTCCTACACAACACGCTTCCCGGAATACATCGCGGTGCGCTCGATCATCCCGGCTGGCTTGACCTACGCTGTGCTGCGACACTTTCATGCGGCCGGCGCGACGACGATGGTCGCGACCGCCTCGCTCAGGCAGGAACTCTGCGCGCGGGGGTTCGGGAAGCTCGGCACCTGGACACGCGGGGTCGACACCGACCTGTTCCGGCCCGACGATGCGGCCGAGCTCGATTTGCCGAGACCGATTTTCATGACCGTCGGCCGCGTCGCGGTCGAAAAAAACCTTGAGGCGTTTCTCGCGCTGGACCTGCCCGGATCCAAGGTGGTGATCGGAGACGGACCGCAGCGGGCGCTGCTGCAATGCCGCTATCCGAAGGTCAGATTTCTCGGCGAAAAAACCGGCAAGGAATTGAGCGCCCATTTTGCGGCGGCGGACGTCTTTGTCTTCCCCAGCCTCACCGACACCTTCGGCGTCGTGCAACTCGAGGCGCTGGCCTGCGGCACGCCGGTCGCCGCGTTTCCGGTGACCGGCCCGCTCGACGTGATTGCGGATCACCCGGTCGGAGCTCTGGACGAGGACCTGCGAAGCGCCTGCATCCGCGCGCTCGGCATCTCCCGCCAGGCGTGCCGGAGTTTTGCGCTGGAGCGTTCCTGGGAAAACAGCGCCAGGCAGTTCATCGGCAATCTGAGCGCGTTGCAGCCGAGCCGCTCACTGCGACCGGCCCGCCGCATGGCGAGCCGAAGCGCCGTGCGTAACCAATCGAACGGAGCATGATCGCGACCCGCAGGACCGTGTTAGCGCAAAGTAAATAGCGGTTTTCGGAAAAGATCATGCTCAAACAAAAACAACGGGGAGTTTCACCATGACGGAAATCGCAAAGCTCGCTGGCACAACGCAGTTGGACTTCGACCGCGCGATGGTTGAACACGCCTACGACCGCTGGGCCCCGATCTACGACCTCGTGTTTGGCGGAGTGTTCAGTAAAGGCCGGCGGGCTGCCATTCTTTCCACCAACAGCATCGGCGGCCGCGTGCTTGAGGTCGGCGTCGGGACCGGGATCTCGTTGCCGCAATATGGGGCGAACCTCCGCGTCTTCGGGACCGACATTTCGGAGGCCATGTTGCGCAAGGCCAAGGCGCGCGTCGCCAGTCTCCGCTTGAAGAATGTCGAGGGGCTCGCGGTGATGGACGCGGAAAAACTCGAATTTCCCGACAATTCCTTCGATGTGGTCATGGCGCAGTATGTCGTCACCGCGGTCCCGAATCCGGAAGCCGCGCTCGACGAATTCGCCCGGGTATTGCGACCCGGCGGCGAGATCATCCTGTTGAGCCGCGTCAGTGCGGATGCCGGGATGCGCCGCTTCATTGAGCAACGGCTCCAGCCGGTGGTGCGCCCGCTTGGCTGGCGCACCGAATTTGCGTGGTCGCGCTATGCGCAGTGGGCGGCGGGGGCCCATGGGGTGGAATTGGTTGAACGCCGCCCGGTGCCGCCGTTCGGCCATTTCTCGCTGATCCGTTTTCGCAAGATCGAGCCCGCGGCCGCGGCCTGAGAAGCATTTTCCACGGCGGTGGCCTCATCCTTCGAGACGCCGCGCAAGAGCGCGGCTCCTCAAGCATGAGCTTCCAGACCTCTCATGGAGAGGCGCACGGCAACGCCGTGCGTCTCGAACCATGAGGCCGCGGCAACGCGACGCGTTAATTGCAGATGTCATTATGATGTCGTCACATGACGGACATCGAATCCCTGTACGCAGGTGACTCCAGCAGTACAGGGGGAATTGATGAAGCGATTCATGACGGCATTGCGAACCCAGCGGTGGGACGACCATCGCTTCTACCATCACAGCCGCATCAACCAGAGTCTGCACTTCGTCAGCGCCGCCAGTTTTCTCGTTGGCTACGGGCTGCTGTTTGTCGACCCGATCGCGGCCGCTTTGGTCGGCTGGCTGGTCTCGATGTCGACCCGGCAGGCCGGTCATTTCTTCTTCGAGCCGAAGGGTTACGATCACATCAATCAGGCGACCCACGAATACAAGGAGGAAATCAAGGTCGGCTATAATTTGCAGCGGAAGATCGTGCTGATGGCGATCTGGGCGCTTTCGCCGATGGTGCTGTACCTCGATCCGACCCTGTTCGGCATGTTTGTGCCCTGGAACTCGCCCGCGGATTTCATGCGTCAGGTCGCCAAAATCTGGCTGGCGGTCGGGATCGGCGGCCTCTTGTTCCGCACCGTCCAGTTGTTCTTCATCCGCGACGTCGAGACCGGCCTGGTCTGGATGACCAAGATCCTGACCGACCCGTTCAGCGATCTCCGGCTTTACTACAAGGCGCCGCTGTTCCTGTTGAAGGGCGAACTGATCGATCCGGGTCTCGATCTGATCGAGCAAGGTATCGAGAAGCACGCCTGAAAGTGCGCCATCGAAAAGACGGCTGCGGTTCACCGCGGCCGTCTTCGCGTGACCATCTCCTTCAGGATCTGCCGGCGGATTTTCTTGTTGGTGAGGGAAGCCTCGCGCCACCACCAGCCGTCCTGCTTCATTTTCCCCGCCGCGGCCACGAAGCGTTTTGTCACTTCGGCAAAATCCGCATCGGTGTAGTTCAGGCTGAAGATCAGGCGGCCGGTCCCGACCCAGCTCAGCGCGAGTTGTTCGGCTCGCAGATAATACTGAAACATCCAGTTGTAGCGTGACGGCTCGGTATAATGCACCATCCAGATCGAAGACAGATTGCAGACCCGGACCGGCAGATCGTGGCCGGCCAGCATCTCGTTCAATCGCCGCGCCCGCTCGTCCCAGCGCTGGTCGAGTTCGTCATAGACCGAACGAAAGGCCGCCTCGCCAAGCCGGGTCAGGAATTCATCCATCGCCGCCATGACGTAAGGGTGCGAATTGAAGGTGCCGCGCGCGAAGCAGACATCGACGGGGCGGTCTTGGCGGAATCGGCGCATCAACGCCTTGCGCCCGCAGACCACGCCGACGGGCAGGCCGCCGGCGAGGCTCTTGCCATAGGTCACCATGTCGGCACGCACGCCGAAATATTCCTGGGCGCCGCCGGCGGCGAGCCTGAAACCGACGAACACTTCGTCGAAGATCAGCACGATATTGCGCTCGGTGCACACTTGCCGCAGCGCTTTGAGCCACTCGCTGTAGGCGGCGCGATCGAAATGGCCGGTCCGCGAGCTGTCGGCCAGCGCGGAATTGGCCGGCGCATTGGCGTTGGGGTGAAGCGCCTGCAGCGGATTGACCAGAACGCAGGCGATGTCGCGCCGCGTTTTCAAGACGCGCAGCGTCCGTTCCGACATTTCGGCCAGCGTATAGGTTTCGTGCGGCGAGATCGGGTTGCCGACGCCGGGCTGCACGTCACCCCACCAGCCGTGATAGGCGCCGGCGAAACGTACCAGATGCGAGCGGCCGGTGTGATAGCGGGCGAGCCGCACCGCCTGCATGACCGCTTCGGTGCCGGACATGTGGAACGAGACTTCATCGAGCCCCGAAATCGCACACAGCCGCGCGACGTTGTCGGCAATGACGGGGTGGTAGGGCCCGAGCACGGGGCCGAGCGCGCGGGCGCGCGCCTCGGCGCCGGCAATGCATTCCTTGTAGAAGTCGTTGCCGAAGATATTGACGCCATACGAGCCGGTCAGGTCGTAGAACGTATTGCCGTCGAGATCGGTGACCGTGACCCCCGCCGACGACTGCACGAATGCGCCCGTCCCCAGATGCTCCCGCACCAGCCGGCTGTACTGAAACGGCACCCGGTAGCTTTCGGTGAATTGCAGGTCGGAGATTCTCTCCGAGGCCTGCAGGGTCATCGCCCTGCCTTTGGCGAACCGCTCCCGGTAGAGGCGGGCGAGCCGGAAGAACGCGTCCTGACGCTGCGTGGCAATTTGAGGCGGCGCGCCGTCGGAATTGAAGAAATCGTTGATGTCGAACTCATAGAACGGGATCAGCCGCGCCACCAGGCGCGACATCCTGGCATGTCCGGTCAGCGAACGGTGCTTGGCCCGCGACAGCGCCAGCCGCGCCCGGACTTTGGGAAAGACGGCGACGGCGCCGGCGATCGCGGCGCCTGCGAAAGACAGAATTGGAAGGGGCGAATCCATGTCATCAACCGCTATCCAGTCCCGCTGACAGATTCATGACAATTCGAGGTCTCATCGCGGTCCTGTCGCAACAGGAAGATCTGAATTTCCTCCTGACCAACCGCATCCCGCGCGCGGCGCTGACGCGGTTCATGGGCTGGTTCAGCAAGATCGAGCAGCCGCTGGTCCGCGATCTGTCGATCGCCTGCTGGCGGCTGTTCTCCGACCTCGATCTGACCGAAGCACGCAAGACAGGCTTCAAAAGCCTGCACGATTGTTTCACGCGCGAGCTCAAGCCCGGTCTGCGGCCGCCGGACCCGGACCCGTCAATCGTGGTCAGCCCGTGCGATGCCATTATCGGCGCGTTCGGTGCGATCGCCGATACCGAACTGCTTCAGATCAAGGGCGCGCCGTACTCGCTGCTCGACCTGCTCGGTGACCCCAAATTGGTGGATGCGCACCGCAACGGGCGGTTCATCACGCTGCGGCTGACCTCGAGCATGTATCACCGCTTTCATGCGCCCTGCGACTGCCGGATCGAGCAGGTGACGTTCATCGGCGGCGATACCTGGAACGTCAATCCGATCGCCTTGCGGCGGATCGAAAGGCTGTTTTGCAAGAACGAGCGCGCGGTGATCAGAACCCGCCTGCCAACCGGCGAAGCCCTGACCCTGGTGCCGGTCGCCGCCATTCTGGTTGCCAGCATCCGGCTGCATTTTCTCGATCGCGTGCTCAATGCCGAGACGCGAGGACCGGCCGTCTTCCCCTGCGAGACAAGTGTCGGCAAGGGCGACGAACTCGGCTGGTTCGAGCACGGATCGACCATCATCGTGCTCGCGCCGGAGCATTTTGAATTCTGCGACAACGTGGCGGAATCCGCGCGGATTCGTGCCGGGCAGCCGCTGCTGCGAAAACCCGCTTGAATGTCCGGGCGGCGGTTTTCCGGGGGAACGCCAGCCGCCAATCTCGATTATGCGGCTACGCTTCATTATATGTCGGGCCGCGCGAAACGCGATTCGACGGATGCATGAGGATTTGAGATGGGGCGGGCGCCTGTTCTGGCGGCGGGGGGTATTGTGCTGCGGCAGGCGGAGATCCCGCTGATCGCGGTTGTGCGGCTGCGCAAGCGCAACGAATGGGTTCTTCCCAAAGGCAAACTCGACGACGGCGAAACGCCGCGCGACGCCGCCGAGCGCGAGGTGCTGGAAGAAACCGGCCATGACGTCTGCGTCCATGAATTTTTGGGAACGCTGGTCTATGAGTTCGGCGGTCGTTTCAAGGTTGTTCACTATTGGCGCATGGAGACGAGCGGCGAGCAGGCCTATGAGCTGATGGACGACGTCAGGGCCGTCGACTGGTTACCGCTCGAAGCCGCAATCGAGCGGCTCTCCCGCGGCTACGAGCGTGCCTTTCTCGCCAATGTCGGGCCGCTCGCGCTTGAGGCGGCCGCGCTCGCCCGGCTTCCGCGGCGGCCCAGGCAGAAGAAGCAGCCGGTCCCCGAAAAGCGGCGGCGTCGGCAGGTTGTGGCGCCTCCACCTTCGTTGACGATACCGCCGCCAGCTCCGCCGCAGCCCGATTTGGCGCCCTCGGCGATCGGGCAGGATGAGCCCTCGTTCGTCGGAGGCGACGTCGTCGAAGTCCAGACTTCCGCGCGTTCAACGGGGTCCGGGATGGCGCCGCAGCCTGCGGAAGAAATCCCCGCGGTGACAGCGGTCGAGCCTCAATCCGGCGACCGCGCCACGGCAGGAACGGCTCATGGCCTGCGCATAAACCTGGTGCAGAAGATGCGCGATTGGCTGCGGCGAGCCGCCTAGCCAGGCTAGCTCTTTTTCTTCTTTGGCTTTCCCTTCGGCGCCGGCGCGACCTGCCGCCGCGGCTGCAGCACGGGCCTGTTTTGCAGGGAGGGCCGCTGCACGCCGGGCGCATTGGGCTGCCGTTGCAAGGCCGGCAGATGCTGTTGCTGGCCTGTCTGCTTCGGCAGTCCCGGCTGCGGCGGCAGACCATTCTGTTTCGGCAAACCATTCTGCTTCGGCAAACTATTCTGCTTCGGCAATCCCGGCTGCGGCGTCGAACCGGGCCGCTGCGGCAGACCATTCTGCTTGGGCAGGCCAGGCTGGCGCGGCGGGTTGGCGGCAGGACTATTTCTGGCCGGATTCTGCTGCCGCAGGATGCGCTGCTGGGTGACGATCCGGCGGCCGACGCTCTGCGCAGCGTGAACCTGGCGCACGATGCCCTGATCGCGCTGGGCCTGCTGCGGCGAGATCGCAAGCGGCAGCGCCGCAAAGCGTCCTCCGGCGTCGGGCCGGATGGTGAAGCCGCTTGAGCCCTGCGTCAGGAATCCGAGCCTCGCCCCGGCGCGATCGTTGACCTCGATCCGGCCGACCCGGCCGTCGGCGTCGGGATAGAGTTTTATGGCGACATTGTTCGCGCCTCCGGCGGCGGCGCCTTCCGGCACCTCGACGAGGCCGGTGGTGCCGCGAATGCCGAGCGTCGCCGATGGCGTCGATATCTTCATGTCGCCGGTCTTGGCGACGGCGGCGGCGACGAAGGCCACCGTGCCCCTGGCGACATCGAACAGCGCCGCGTTCTGCTTGCCGCCGTCCTCATAGACATAATTATCGACCGTGATCCTGGCATTGGCGGTGAGATTGAACGTGGTGGCGTCGTTGAAGGTGACGCCGAGCGTGGAATTGGCCGATGTCAGCAGCACGTCGTTCAAAAAGATGTCGTCCTGCAGCTTGAGCGCAATTGAATTCCTGTTGCGGATGACGGTCGCGATGCCGGTGAGCGTCGCGACGTTTCCGATCGGTTCGGCGGCGGGTGCTGCCGGCGCAGGCGAGGTCGCTGCTGCCGGCGCCGGCGCTTGCGGCGGCTGGGTCTGTGCCAGTCTTGTCCGGCCGGATATTGCGCCGGCCATCAGCCGCGCAGGCTCGGCCTCCACGGAAGAGGGCATTGCGGAAGCATGCGGCGTGCACGCCAGCATCAGGCAGCCCAGCAGCGAGAGCGCGAGTGGAAATCGATACGTCACGAAGCAATCGGATGCCGGGAGAGAAACAAGAGGACAGTCAGGTGATTAGAGGACCAGTTGAATGAACGTCAACTGAACGGGGGATGGCGCCTCATTGTTCAAATGCGCCATCGAGCACCATCGCGGCGGCTGGCGTCGAGGCCGGAGCATGAAAACGCCCGGCGGCTGGCTTGGACCAGACCGCCGGGCGCTTTTTGAGATCCGCGTAGCGGAACTCTAGAACACGCCAAGCACGATCGCGCCGACAAAGGCGATTGCGACATAGGCGGTGATAACGCTGAGCCTGCTGACGAAAGGAGCCATGAAGGTCATCGGCGGAAAATCTCCCTGGTTCACGTCACTGCCAGCGTCAACGTGAAAGCTAGCAATCCGTTCCGGCCGGAAAAAGTCAGCGCTGCTGTCGCTCGCAGCCTCGCCGCAGCGCAGCGACGTGGTTAAAAAGTCGTGAAATCAACGCGTTGAAGAGTCCTTAAATAAATTCGTCGAACCTGCGCAGATGACGCGCGGAGTTCGTTTGTATCTCGTCGGCTCCTTCGTCCTTGTCTCGCTAGCGGGCTGCGGCCGCGGATTTTTTCAATCCGCGGAGCGCGAACCGTGGCGGGCCGAGGCCGAAATCGCGTGCCTGAAGTCCGGCGCCGTCAAGGAGAGCCCCGAACTGGTCCGGATCAGCCCGATTTCGGGTCCGGGCGTTTGCGGCGCCGAGTTCCCGCTCAAGGTCGCCGCGCTCGGCGAAAGCAGCGGAAGCTTCGGTTTTGCCGACGATAGTTTGCGGCCGCCCGGCAGCATCGGCAATCAGCCGCGCTGGCCGATCTCGCAGCCGCCGCCGCCGGCATCGTCCTATCCGGATAGCGCGCTGCGGCAGCCGGGCGGCACCAGTTCGGCGCCGAATGGCCCGATTTCATTGACGGCCCCTGGCGTCGCGCCCGAGGAGGACGAAATCGATCTGCCGCCCGAGGGCGTGCCCGGGTCGAGCCAGCCGCCGGCAAGTCAGCCATATCCCGGGCCGCATTCGGCAACGCCGGCCTATCCGCAGCGCGACCGCGCGGCAGCGCCCTATCCGGACCGTCCCGCTGTCGCGCCCGCCTTGCCGCAGGCGCAGCCTCTGCCGCGGCTCGGGCCCTCGCAGGGCAATCCCGTCACCGCGTTCGGACCGGTCGCGGTGAAGCCGGTGGCGACGCTGGCCTGTCCGATCGTCTCGGTGCTCGATCGCTGGCTCGCCGAATTCCGTGCAGCCAGCCGCGATGCGCTGGTTCGGCGCGCGCGTCGTCGAGATCAGGCAAATCTCTGCCTATTCCTGCCGCGGCATGAACGGCAATTCGTACGCGCATATTTCCGAACACGCCTTCGGCAACGCGCTGGACATCGCAGGCTTCACGCTCGCCGACGGCCGGCACGTTTCGGTGAAGGACGGCTGGAAGGGGCTGCCGGAAGAGCAGGGCTTTCTGCGCGACGTGCAGGCCGCGGCCTGTCAGCAGTTCACCACCGTGCTGGCGCCGGGCTCCAACGTCTATCACTACGATCACATCCACGTCGATCTGATGCGCCGTGCCTCGAGGCGCCTGATCTGTGAGCCCGCCGCGATGTCGGGCGAAGAAGTCGCGGCGCGGGCGGCGGGGCGTAACCCCTACGGCTCGCGCGAGCCGTTCGTGACGGGATCGCTGGGCGGCGGGAAAGCGGCCTCGCACCGGCACCAGCGGAACGACAAGGTCAACGAGGAAGACGAATTCGAGGACGAATAAGGCGCTCTAAGCGCGCAACCGGGGAACCAGGCGCGTCGCATTCTCGTGGCCGATGGCATCGAGATCTCCGGCCGACAATCCGAGCTTCCGGAGCTCGGCGATCTGGCCAAAACCGAAATAGGGGTAGTCGGTGCCGTAGGTGATCTGAGAGATCGGCACGAGCTTCATCAGCGCGGCCATTGACGGCGCAAAGGTCGCGTTCGCGGTGTCGTAGTGAAGCCGCCGCAGTTCGCCTTCGATCCCCTCCGGCGCAAATTCCTTCAGGTTCGGCCGCCCGCCGTAGAACGCGTTGATCCGCCCGGCCATCATCGGAATCGTGCCGCCGGCGTGCGAGAACAGCCATTTTATGTCACGGAAGCGGGCAAACGAGCCGCCCAGCAGCAGGCTTGTCACCGTCCGCGTGGTGTCGTGCGGGACTTCGATCACCGCCGGAAAGGTGCCGACGCTGAGCGCGCTGCAGCAGCTGGCGACCAGCGGATGCACGTAGACGACGGCCTTGCGCCGGTTGAGTTCCTCGAGCACCGGCTTGTAGGCCGGATTGCCGAGCCATTTGTCGCCGTAACTGCTCTGCAAGCCGATCCCGTCGGCTTTCAGGGTGTCGAGGGCATATTCGATCTCCTTGAGCGTGGCATCGACGTCCAGCATCGACAGCGTCGCGAACAAGCCGAAGCGACCCGGATGGTCGCGCATCATTTCCGCGGCGTATTCGTTGCATGCGCGGGCGAGCCGTCCCGCTTCCGCTGGCCCGACGTCGAACCACACGCCCGGGGTGGAGGCGATCGACAGGATGCCGGCGCGTATGCCATTCCGGTCCATGTCCTCGATCACCTTACTGCGGGTCCATGCGACCTGACCGGAGAAATGCGGCTGTTTGCGTGCGTCTTCGTAATCAAGCCAGAGTTTTTGATATTCGGGCGGATAAAAATGAAGGTGGGTGTCGATCAGCGCCGGCTTTGTCTGTCCACGCGCCGCGATCGTCGGGACAACCGAGGCGGCGCCAAGTGCGCCGAGCCCCGCGAGGAAGCCGCGCCGTGACGACGAGGGGCCACAACAAGTACAGCAGGAGTGATGCAATCGCGGTTTCGAATCCCCCGTGTTCATCTTGCGCTCCCTCTGTGACGTTTTGGGAAACTAAGGGCCGTGGTGGGCGGGTAGTCAATACGTTTTGCCCCATCCAACAGTCTTCTGCGCCGCAACAAGACCGACTGCGTGATGGTAAGGTGTGGCGCGATATTCCGGATGAACTGGCGCGACTTCTGCTTTCAATGGAGGCAGAATTCCGATCTCGCAGTCGGAGGAACGGCGATGCAATTGCGGGTCTTCGGGCGCACCGGAATGCAGATCTCGGTGCTGGGGTTCGGCTGCGGCGCAGTGGGCGGATTGATGGTACGCGGCGATCCTGCCGACCAGGAGCGTACAATCGCGCGGGCGATCGCCGCCGGGGTAAACTACTTCGACACCGCGGTGCAGTACGGCAATGGCGAATCGGAAAAGAACCTTGGCCGCGTTTTGCAAAAGCTGAAACCGGCCAACGTGGTTGTCGGCACCAAGGTCCGGTTGCCGCCCGGCGAGTTCGGCCGCATTGCCGAGGCCGTAACGATGTCGCTCGAAGGCAGCCTGGCGCGACTGCGTCTTGACCGGGTCGACATCTTTCACCTGCACAATGCGATTACCGAGACCGGAGGCGGACCCGCGCTGAGCGTCCGACAGGTGTTTGGCGAGGTGGTACCGGCGTTCGAGCGCCTGCGCCGGCAGGGGAAGATTCGTTTCCTCGGGATGACGGCAGTAGGCGATACGGCGGCACTGCATCAGGTGATCGATGCAGGTGCCTTCGACAGCGCTCAGGTCGTCTACAACATGCTCGATCCATCTGCCGCCGAGGAATTGCCGACGAACTATCCGGCACAGGATTATGGACGATTGTTCGATCACACCAGGGCAGCCGGCGTTGGAGTAGTGGGCATCCGCGTGCTGGCCGGCGGCGCACTGTCGGGCTCGGCCGAGCGTCACCCGATTGCGAGCCCGGCGCCCGAGCCGATCGGTTCGGCCATGAGCTACGATGCCGATGTCGATCGCGCGCGCCGTCTCATCCCGCTGGTAAAGGAGGGGTTCGCCGCCAGCCTGACCGAAGCCGCCACGCGGTTTGCGCTGTCTCACCCGGCGATGGGCACTATCCTGGTCGGCATGGCGACGCCGCAACAGTTCGAGGACGCACTCGCCGCGGTCCAAAAAGGCCCGTTGCCGCGCGCTGCGCTCGACCGGCTGTCCGCACTGCGGCTGGCATTCTCTGGCGAACCACGATGATCGCGAGGAGTTGCCCATGCACGATTGCGGCTGGAGTTATGGCGAGATGAGCATAGCTTGAGTAATCGCGAGGTGTCGATAATGTGATGGAACGCAGCCAGCGGCGCGTGAAGTCCCCGCAATTCCGCCATTGAACAGCAGGTCTTGCTCCGCATTATTTTCCGACGAACCTGCCCGACCGGATACGACCCGTACTTCGCCGTTCACCCGTAAATCGGGCGTGCCTGTGAGCAGTCGCGGGCGGGCACCGGTTGATTCATGCCAAACCGCAAGATCGGTCGAGCACGTTGTGGCCGTCAGCGGCTAGCTGGAGTCGCCACGGAGGAGGGACGATGAAGGCGGCGCTTCAAAACTATCAGGCCCGGATGCGGCGGGTGCTGGATTATATTGACCGGCATCTTGACAGTGATCTGGACCTGGAAACGGTGAGCGGTGTTGCGGCCTTCTCGAAGTTTCATTTCCACCGGCAGTTTACGGCGACCTTCGGGTTGTCCGTGCATCGCTATGTCCAGCTTGCCCGTATGAAGCGCGCTTCGCACCGGCTGGCCTACATGGACGCCCAAAGCGTCACGGACATAGCGATGGATGCCGGTTACGATGCACCGGACGCCTTCGCCCGCGCCTTTCGGCAACGGTTCGGGCAATCGCCTTCGTCGTTCCGGAAGTCTCCCGACTGGGAGCCGTGGCTTGCGGCCTTCGGGCCTCTCGACAACGCGAGGAGCAAGCTCATGCAGAAGACTTTTACCACTGACGACGTGACGATTCGCGATGTGCCCCCCACGCCGGTGGCGATCATGGAGCATCGGGGCGACCCGGCGACGCTCGGCGCCACCATCCAGCGGTTCATCGCGTGGCGCAAGGCCGCCGGCCTGCACCCCAAGACAAGTCCGACCTTCAATGTCTGGCGTTCCGAGCGGCGTCCTGCGTCGCCTGCCGATTATAGCGTGGACCTTTGTGTCGGGACCGACCAACCGATCGAGGCGAACGGCGAGCAGATCAAAGCCGGCGAGATCCCTGGCGGACGCTGCGCGGTGCTGCGCGTCGTCGGCAACACCGACAATCTGGAGCCCGCCGCGCTCTACCTTTATCGCGACTGGCTTCCGGCCAGCGGCGAGGAAGCACGCGACTTCCCGATCTATTGCCAGCGGCTGAGCTTCTTCCCGGAGGTGCCGGAGCATGAGACGGTCGCGGAGCTGTTCCTGCCACTGAAGTAGCGGGTTTGGACGGCGGCTTGTCCCTTCCGATCGCCAGAAGCGGACAGGCCGTTATCCACCCCTAACTCGTCGTCCACCTTACCGGCCAACCATGCCGATAGCGGCCAATTTTTGGTGCGAAGGGTGGCCAATCTGCGTACCGCTGACAAACCTCTGCAGTCATTTGACCAGCAGAGGACCGCCGATGTCGAATACCGATCGCGAATTAATCGCCCCATGTGAGCAATTCCGCACTCTTGTACCCACGCTATGGATTGCTTCGCTTCGCTCGCAATGACGGTCGCAAGACCCCTTGCGTATTGGCTGTTCGAAGATTGAATTGTCTTGAGAACGTCGACGGCCTTCGCTTAGACCCGCTTCGCCCGATACGCCGCCAAAAACACCCGCGTCGCGCTTGCGACCACCTGCGCCATACGCTCCGTCGAGGGCGCGGGCGCCGCCTGAAAAACAAACGGCATAAACAGCGATGCCTGACACATCTGCATGAACTGCGTCGCCGCCAGCTGGCAGTCCTCGATTTCGAGATCGCCTGCCTTGGTGCGGATCTCGAGATAGGCGGCAAGCCGGGCGATCGTGAGCGCGACCACGTTGTTGTAGAAGCGGCGGCCGACCTCGGGCATCCGCTCGGCAATCGCCATTACGGTGCGGATCGCCGATCCGCCGCCCGGCCGGCACAGCACCTGAATGTAGGCCTGACCGAAATCCATCAGGGTCGTGGTGACGTCCCGTTCGGGATCGAAGTTGAAGGCTATCTTGCCTTGCGCAAGCGATTCCTCCGCGACGATGGCTTCGAACAGCCGGTTCTTGTCGGCGAAATAGACGTACAGCGTGCCCTTGGAGACCCCGGCGGCGCGGGCGATTTCGCCCATGCTGGCGCCGTCGAAGCCCAGATCCATGAAAACCTTTCTGGCGCCGTCGAGAATTTGCCGGCGCTTGGAGCTGTCTTCGTCGCCAATGACGTGGAGCGTAGTGGGATGGGCTGCAACCATCAGTTCAGCTTTTCTAGAAAGATACCGATCGTGGAAACGTCGCCGAAGGAACCGGCGGTCTACTGTTCCGGCTATAAATATACATTGACCGAACCGTTCGGTCAATGCTAATTCTTTGGGGGTGGCGATGCGGCGAGGCCTGCCTGGCTGAGCGTGCATCGCGATATTGTAATGGGGAGGCCCGTAATGGCCGCAGCGAGAGACCAGGCCGCACGCATCCTTCGCACCGAGCCGGATACGGCAGAGGACGAGGTCGCGCGCGTGGCGTCCGCGGATCTTGCCGACCAGCTTCGTGCGCATCTTGCGGAAGAGACCGTCGCGCGTCGCCCCGTGGAGACGCCGGCCAGCCCGGCGACCGAAGAGCCGGCCGCCGCCGTGGATTCCGCCGCGCCGAAATCGGGAAAGCGCAAACTGGTTGCGATGGGCATCGGCGCGCTGCTCGCGCTTGCCGCCGCAGCCTATGGCGTGAACTATGCCCTGGTCGGGCGCTTCTACGTCTCTACCGATGATGCCTATGTGCGCGCCAACAACACCACGCTCGGCGCGCGGGTGTCCGGACACATCGCGGCGATCCTTTCCGGCGACAACGCCCTGGTCCGGACCGGCGACGTGATCTTTGGGATCGACGACGGCGATTATCGCATCGCGGTCGACGCCGCCCGCACCAGGATCGCCACCCAGCAGGCCACTATCGACCGTATCGGCCGTCAGGTCACCGCTTTGGAAAGCGCGGTCGCGCAGGCCAAGGCGCAGGTTGCCTCCGCGGATGCCGCCTTGAAGCGGGCCGACCTCGACTTCGACCGCCAGCAGGCGCTGAGCGCCAAGGGATTTGCCTCGCACGCGACCTTTGAGGTGTCGGAGGCCGGGCGCGACCAGGGCGCAGCCGCGGTCAAGGCGGCGCAGGCGGCCTATGACGCGGCGCGCGATAATGTCGAGGTCACCAGGGCGCAACAGGCCGAGGCCCGCGCCCAGCTTGCCGAATTGCAGACATCGCTCGCCAAGGCCGAGCGCGACCTCGACTTCACGTCGGTGCGCGCGCCGGTCGACGGCACGTTCTCCAACCGTCTGGTCAACACCGGCGACTTCGTCGTGGTGGGGCAGCGGCTCGGCAATGTCGTGCCGCTCGATGACGTCTTCATCGACGCCAACTTCAAGGAAACGCAACTCAAACGCATCCGTCCGGGCCAGCCGGTGACGATCTCGGTGGACGCCTATGGCCATCGCAAGTTCGCAGGCGTCGTCGACAGCATCTCGCCTGCGGCCGGATCGGTGTTCACGCTGCTGCCGCCGGATAACGCCACCGGCAATTTCACCAAGATCGTGCAGCGGCTTCCGGTTCGCGTCCGGGTGCCGAAGGATGTCGCGAGGCAAAACCTGCTGCGCGCGGGCATGTCGGTGTATGCGACCGTCGATACCCGGAGCGGCGCAGCGGATGCCGACAGCGAAGCCGACCTCGACGCGCCGGCCACGATCCACCCGCAATAACTGTCCGGGTTTTTCGGCCCCGCGCCCGACTGTGAGCACTCGAAGATCATGGCCAACGCCACCACTGTTCCGCCTGCCATGACGGCCGCCACAGCGGAGCCGTCCGAGCGCATTCCGCCGCGCCGGCTGTTTGCGTTTCTCATCATGGTATTCGGCATGTTCATGTCGATCCTGGACATCCAGGTGGTCTCGGCCTCGCTCTCCGAAATCCAGGCCGGCCTGTCGGCAAGTGCGACCGAGGTGTCGTGGGTCCAGACCGCGTATCTGATCGCCGAAGTCATCGCGATTCCGTTGTCCGGATTCCTGTCGCGCGCGTTCGGCACGCGGCTGCTGTTTGCGATTTCCGCGTGCGGCTTCACCATCGCGAGCTTCCTGTGCGGACTGTCATCGACGATCGAGCAGATGATCCTGTGGCGCGCGATCCAGGGATTTCTGGGCGCCGGCATGATCCCGACGGTGTTCGCGTCCGCCTATACGGTGTTTCCGCGTTCGAAATTCCATATCGTCGGCCCGATCATCGGCCTGGTCGCGACGCTGGCGCCGACCATCGGTCCGACGGTCGGCGGATACATCACCGACCTGATGTCGTGGCACTGGCTGTTCTTCATCAACATCGTCCCCGGCATCGGCATCACCATCGGCGTGCTCGCGCTGGTCGATTTCGATCAGCCGAATTTCGAACTGCTCGACCGCTTCGACTGGTGGGGCCTGATCTTCATGGCGGGATTTCTCGGCTCGCTCGAATATGTGCTCGAGGAAGGACCGCAATATGAGTGGCTGCAGGACACTTCGGTGGCTGTCTGCGCCTGGATTTGCGGAATTTCGGCGATCGCCTTCTTCTACCGCGTGCTGACCGCGGAGGAGCCGATCGTCGACGTCAGGGCGTTCTCCGACCGCAACTTCGGCATCGGCTGCCTGATCTCGTTCTGCGTCGGCATCGGCCTGTACGGTCTGACCTACATGTATCCGCGCTATCTCGCGGAGGTGCGCGGCTACAGCGCGCTGATGATCGGCGAGACCATGTTCGTCTCCGGCGCCACCATGTTCCTCACCGCGCCGATCGTCGGGCGGCTGATGCTGCGGATCGACATGCGCCTGATCATCGCCGCCGGCCTCATCATCTTCGCGCTCGGCTCGTTCGAGATGACGTGGATCACCCGCGATTACGATTTCTACGAACTGCTGGTGCCGCAGATCCTGCGCGGGATCGGCATGATGCTGGCGATGGTGCCTACCAACAACATCTCGCTCGGCACCTTGCGGCCGGACCGGGTGAAGAACGCCTCCGGGCTGTTCAACCTGACGCGCAATCTCGGCGGTGCGGTCGGGCTCGCCATCATCAACCAGGTGCTGAACGACCGCACCGACCTGCATATCGCGCGGTTGCAGGAGCGGGTGACCTGGGGCAACGCCACCGCCGTCGAAACCCTCAACATGTTCACCCAGCGCCTGCAGGGCATGGGCGACGCCGCGCTGATGGCGATGAAGCAGTTGACGCAGATCGTGCATCGCCAGGCGGTGGTGATGGGATATGGCGATGCCTTCTTCATGCTGACGCTGTTTTATCTCGGCCTCAGCCTCCTGGTCATGCTTCTGAAAAAGCCGGCGCTGGCGACCGCCGAACCGGCGCACTAGCTGCCGCCATATTGCAAAATGCCCGTGGCGCATTTATAAGTGGCGCATCGTCGCTCGAACCGGGGAGGGATTTGCATGATTTCGTCTTATTCGCAGATCGCGCCCTCGCGTCCGAAGCCCATGCTGGACGCTCATCCCGCCCTTTGAGGGCCACCTCCGTCAGCATCGATCGGGCCTGACGTCCCGATCAGAAGTTTCCCGCTAAGTCCTGACATTTTTCAACGACGCCTGCGTTCGGCCCGATGCCGCCCGCGCGTCAACCAACGGAGCCGGTGTGCGCTTTAAGCGCAGCCGGATGACGCCATGACCGCTCAAATCAACAAGCGCCCCGCCGCCATTCGTGTGGCGTTGCCCTTCGTGTTTCGCCACTGGCTCAAGCAGCCGGCCGGCGCGGCCGTTGTTGCCGGCGGCCTGTTAGGGGCCACCGTGGCCGACCTGTTCATGCCGGTATTCTCGGGCCATCTGGTCGATGCCATGACGTCGGGGGCGTCGGACCCGGCTGCGCGGCGCGCGGCGATCGCGGCTTTCGGGGCGATCGTGGGGCTGGGCCTCGCCTCGATGATCCTGCGCCTGATCGGGCTGCAGGCGATCGTGCCGTTCACGCTGCGGATCATGTCCGACGTGGCGCGCGACGCCTTCATGCGGGTGCAGCGCTTCTCGACCGACTGGCACGCCAACAGTTTCGCCGGCTCGACGGTGCGCAAGATCACCCGCGGCATGTGGGCGCTCGATCTGCTCAACGACACCCTGTTGATGGCGCTGCTGCCCTCGCTCGCGGTGCTGGTGGGCTCGATGATCCTGCTCGGGTTGCACTGGCCGTTGCTGGGCCTCGTGGTCGCGATCGGGGCTGCGATCTACGTTCCGATGATCGTGGTATTTTCGACGCGCTATATCGCGCCGGCGGCGCGCGTCTCCAACGCCTGGGACACCAAGGTAGGCGGCACGCTGGCGGATGCCATGACCTGCAACGCGGTGGTGAAATCGTTCGGCGCCGAAGCGCGCGAGGATGAGCGGCTGGCACGCGTCATCAGCCGCTGGCGCACGCGCGTGCGGCGAACCTGGCTGCGCTATAACTACACTTCCGCCGCGCAGTTATCGGTGCTGCTGTGCCTGCGTGCCTCCGTGATCGGCGGCGCGCTGCTGCTGTGGATCGCGGGCCGTGCCTCGCCGGGCGACGTCACCTATGTGCTGACCAGCTACTACATCATCCACGCCTATCTGCGCGACGTCGGCATGCACATCAACAATCTGCAGCGTTCGGTGAACGACATGGAGGAGCTGGTCGCCATCCATGACGAGATGATCGGCATTGCCGATGTCCCCGGCGCGGCGCCGATCAATGTCCACGGCGGACGCATCGAGTTCGAGGATGTGACGTTCCATTACGGCGGCCACCGCGCGCCGCTGTATGACGGTCTGTCGGTGGATATCCGCGCCGGCGAACGCGTCGGCCTCGTCGGCCGCTCCGGCTCCGGCAAGACCACCTTCGTCAAGCTGGTGCAGCGGCTCTACGATGTCTCCGGCGGGCGGATCCTGATCGACGGCCAGGACATCGCCAAGGCGACGCAGCAATCGCTGCGCAGCCAGATCGCGATCGTGCAGCAGGACCCGATCCTGTTTCACCGCTCGCTCGCCGAGAACATCGCCTATGGCCGGCCCGGCGCCAGCTGGGCTGCGATCGAGCAGGCGGCGCGGCTGGCCAACGCGCATGAGTTCATCCTGCGGCTGCCGAAAGGCTACGGCACGCTGGTCGGCGAGCGCGGCGTCAAGCTGTCCGGCGGCGAGCGGCAGCGCGTCGCGCTGGCTCGGGCGTTTCTGGCGGACGCGCCGGTCCTGATCCTGGACGAGGCGACGTCGAGCCTCGATTCCGAATCGGAGGCCTTGATTCAACAGGCGATGGAACGGCTGATGAAAGGCCGCACCGCGATCGTGATCGCGCACCGGCTGTCGACGGTGCGGAGCCTCGACCGCATCCTGGTGTTCGACCGCGGCGAGATCGTCGAGCAGGGCACCCACGCCGCGCTCGCCAATCGAACGGGCGGAATCTATCGCGGACTGTTCGAGCGCCAGGCGACGGAATTCGCTTCCGCCTCGGCGGCCGAATGAGGGGCCGATTCAGGCCGCCCGGGGCCGCTTGCCCCGGGTTCGCGTGCTGATCGCGACGGTGGCGACCACGGCCGCGGCGAATAGCAGGATTTGCAGCGTGATCGTCTCGCCGTTGAAGAAGGCGGCCAGCGCGAAGGTGACGAACGGTTGCAGCAGTTGCACCTGCGACACCCGCGCGATGCCGCCCATCGCCATGCCGGCATTCCATGCGAAAAATCCGACCCATTGCGAAAACACCGCGACATAGAGCACCGCGAGCCATGGTTTCACGGCGATATGGGTCAGATCCGCCGGCATGGTCAGCGCAGCCGCCGGCAGCGAGATCGGCAGCGCCATCACCAGAACCCAGCTGATGACTTCCCATCCCGGCATCTCCGCGGTGAGCCGGCCGGAAAAGGCATAGCCGACCGCCGACGTGGCGACGGCGGCAAACAGCAGCAGGTCGCCGGCCGAGAGCGTGCCGCCGCCCTGGCGCAATGCGAACGCGATCACCAGCGCAGCGCCGGCGACGGATGCGATCCAGAACAGCGGCCTCGGCCGCTCATGGGTGATGACGACCGCGACCAGCGCGGTCGCGATCGGGAGAATCCCCAGCACCACGCCGCCATGCGAGGCGTCGACGGTCTGCACCGCGAGCGCCATCAGGAACGGAAACAGGATGCTCACGCAGAGCATCGCGATCGCCAGTTGCGGCCACAGATGGCGCGGCGGCAGCGGCCGGCGCAGCACGATCAACAGCGCCAGCGAACACAGCCCGGCGATCGCCGTGCGCAGCGCAGTCACGGCAAGCGGATCGATCGCCGACACCGCGATGCGCGTCGCCGGCAGTGTGCCGCCGAAGATCGCCATGCCGACGAAACCCAGCAACAGACCGAGATGTTCGCGAGAAAACGGCGGGGAGGACATGACGCGAGAGGTAGCGAGTTTGGCCGCGCGCGTACAGCGTTCGGAAGCTGCGCATGGCGGCCATGCGCGCGATGCCGGAACGACGATCAATGCGCGCCGAGAGCTGCTCCAGAGCAGACCGACGCCGGACAGAAACAAAAGACCGAGCACGACGTCGCGGAAATTTCGATCGCTCAGCGCGTGATAGGCGCGCGCGCCGACCCAGGCACCGAATAGCGTGGCCGGCAGCACGTACAGAGCGAGCCGAAGCACTTCGCCTGTGACGAAGCCGGTGCCCGCCTGCAGGCACAGCGAGGCTGACAGCACGGTCCAGTTGAAAGTCTGGAAGATGCCGCGCCGCTCATGCTTGCCCCAGCCCCGCACGCTCGCCCATAGCGTTGGAATCGGGCCGGACAGGCCGGCGAGGCCGCCGAGGATCCCGCCGGCAAACCCGACCATGCCGTCTGCCACCCGGCCGCCGAAAGCTGAACGCGACCGGGTTGCGGTTGAAGATATAGCGCAGTCGGAAACACCAGCAGCAGCACGCCGAAGCTGAGTTTGAACCCATGGGGATCGGCATGCGCGATCAGCAGCGTGCCCAGCGGCACGCCCGCGAGGCCGCCGATCAGGAATGGCCACACCAGCGTGAAGTCGAAGGACCGCCAGAGCGACGGCAGCGTCGAAGTCTGCGCGACGACCGAGCAGATCAGGACCAGCGGCACCGCGACCGCAGGCGGCAGCACGTAGAGCCAGATCCCCAGCGCCATCAGCGCGGTCCCGAAGCCGGCGAGGCCGGACACGAAGCCGCCGGCGAGCGCGCCGAAGAACAGAACCGCAAAGGCGACCGTGGTCATAACTGTTCGTGATTTCTCTCGTCATTCCGGGGCGCATCGAGAGATGCGAACCCGGAATCTCGAGATTCCGGGTTCGTGCTTCGCACGCTCCGGAATGACGGTTGCGGAGTTGGCGAGGATTCGATTTTGTGCCTTATAGCGTCCCAACAGCGATTGCCAGCAAGGAAACGTCATGGGAGCTACTTCTCGTCTGCCACGGCGCGTGGTCGGCAGGATGGGCGTGGAAGAAGATGCATCCGCTGATGGCTGCTGCCGGGCATCGGCTGGTCACGCCGACCTACACTGGTCTTGGCGAGCGGGCGCATCTGGCCAACTCCTCGATCGATCTCGAAACCCACATCCAGGACATCCTCAACGTCATCAAGTATGAGGACCTGCGCGACATCGTGCTGATCGGCCACAGCTATGGCGGCATGGTCGCGACCGGCGTCGCCGACCGCGCGAGGGACCGCATCTCGCAGTTGATCTATCTCGACGCGTTCGTGCCTGACGACGGCCAGTCGCTGCTCGATCTGAACGAGCCGGCGCGGGCGCTCATGCGGGAACTCGCAAAATCCGGCGATGGCTGGCGGGTGCCGCCGAATCCGACGCCGCCGGATACGCCGCCAGCCGATCAGGAATGGCTGACCGCGCGCCGCGTCGATATGCCGATCAAGTGTTTCGAGATGAAGCTCAGGCTGCACGGCGGCAAGCTGACCCTGCCGCGCAGCTATATCTACGCCACCCGCATCACGGCGGCCGATACCTTCGGTCCGTTCGCCAGGCGCGCAAAAAGCGAATCCGGCTGGCGCTACTATCAGATCGACGCCAGCCATTCGCCCAACGTCACCGCTCCGGAAGCGTTGACGGCGCTGCTGCAGAAGATCGTCGCGGAGCGCGCATAAAAATGGCGAGGGGTCCGGCGCGTTACGCCGAACCCCTCATTCTCAGTAAGACGCGTTTTCTTCGAAAACGCTTTCGCTCAAAGATATCAGCCAGCCTGTAAGCCGGGTTTTGTAGGGCACCGCCCGCTTGCGCGAGCGATACGTGACGGCCATTCCTCTGGGGCAACGTTTGCACGTTGCCTCGAGCAACCTACCCGGACGGCGAGCCTGACATCGCCCTGCGGTGTTATCGCTTGCGCGAACATCCCGCGTTGCCGTCCCTATTCGGTCTTGCTCCCGGTGTGGTTTGCCATGCCGGTTCCGTTGCCGGACCCGCGGTGCGCTCTTACCGCACCTTTTCACCCTTGCCTCCTCCGAAGAGGAGGCGGTTCGTTCTCTGTGGCACTGTCCCTGGGGTCGCCCCCGCCGGATGTTATCCGGCACCGTATGTCGATGGAGCCCGGACTTTCCTCCCCGGCCACCTTTCGGTGATTGCCGGAGCGGCCGTCCGGCCGACTGACGGACTTGTGATGGGGGCTCGGGGCCGTCGCGTCAAGCCGATAACGCCTGCGCCGGCCGTCAAAATAAATTATCCTGAAGATGTCGTTTTGCGATTTTGCCGTTCGACTGGGTGTCGGCGATCGAGCCGATCAAAGGAGTAACGCGATGCAGTATTTGCTGATGATCTACCAGAACGAAGCCGAGTACGGCAAAATCGATGCGGCAACGAGCAAGAAGGTGATGGAGGAATACGGCGCCTTCACGCAAGGCATCATCCAGAGCGGCAATTTCAAGGCCGGCGACCGGCTGCAGCCGACCACGACCGCGACCACCGTGCGCGTTCGCGACGGCAAGACCCTGACCACGGATGGCCCGTTCGCGGAAACGCGCGAGCAACTCGGCGGCTACTATCTGATCGAGGCCAAGGACCTTAACGCCGCGCTCGCCATCGCCGCGCGGATTCCCGGCGCCAGGTTTGGCTCGATCGAGGTCAGGCCGATCTGGGTCTATAATTAGAGTTGGAAGTCATTCCGGGGCATCGCGGAGCGATGAACCCGGAATCTCGCGCCTCATCTCGAGATTCCGGGTTCGTCCTTCGGACGCCCCGGAATGACGGTGAACCAAAAGCATGTCCCCTCCCGAAATCGAAAAAATATTCCGCGACGAGGCGGGCCGGGCGCTGGCAACGCTGATCCGCCTCGTCGGAGATTTCGATCTCGCCGAGGACGCGTTGCAGGACGCCTTTGCGGTGGCGCTGGAACGCTGGTCATCAGCCGATCCGCCGTCCAATCCGCGGGCGTGGCTGGTCAATGTCGGACGCAACAAGGCGATCGACAGGGTCCGCCGGCAAATCGCGTTTCGCGGCAAGCAGAGCGAACTCGAACACGAATTGCTGAATAACGCCGCCAGCTCGTGCGCGGTGGCGGAGCCGGCGCTCGACGACGACATGCTGCGGCTGATCTTCACCTGTTGCCATCCGGCCTTCGCCGCCGAGGTTCAGGTCGCCCTGACGCTGCGCACGGTCTGCGGGCTCTCGACCGCGCAGGTCGCGCGCGCCTTTCTGGTCGGCGAAGACGCGATGGCGCAGCGCCTCGTTCGCGCCAAGCAGAAGATCCGGCTCGCCGGGATTCCCTACGAGGTGCCGGACCGCGATGCGCTGGAGCCGCGGCTGCGCGGGGTGCTCGCGGTGATCTATCTCGTCTTCACCGAAGGCTATGTGGCGACCTCGGGCGAGGATTTGATGCGGCCGGATCTCGCGCGCGAAGCGATCCGGCTTGGCCGCCTGCTCGATGCGCTGATGCCGCAGCGGGGCGAGGTCAAGGGGTTGCTGGCCCTGATGCTGCTGCACGACGCGCGCCGCGCGTCTCGTCAGACCGCGGGCGGCGATATCGTGCTGCTGGAAGAGCAGGATCGCGCGCTGTGGGATCATGCGCAGATCGCCGAAGGATTGAAGGCGGTGGAAGCCGCGTTGCGGCTGCCGGGCCGGCCGGAAGCTTATGCGGTGCAGGCCGCGATCGCAGCGCTGCATGCCCGGGCGCCGAACTATGAGGATACCGACTGGCCGCAGATCGCCGGCCTCTATGAAGTGCTGCTGCGGATCAGCCCGTCGCCGGTGATCGAACTCAATCACGCCGCGGCCGTGTCGATGGTGGATGGGCCGGCGCGCGCGCTGGATCTGATCGACGCACTGGAAGCCCGCGGCGGGTTGAAAGGTTATGAGCTGATGCCGGCGGTCCGCGCCGACCTGTTGCGCCGGCTCGGCCGGCGTGAAGCTGCGCGTGAGGCCTATCTTGCAGCGACGGCAGCGACGCAACTCGAGCCGCTGCGCCGACTTTATGCGCGGCGGCTTGCGGAACTCGACTGAATCGGGCCAACCTCTCCCTGCAAGCGGGGCGAGGGCTGCCGTTGTGGCGCTACTTCGCCCGAAAGCTTCGGCGCGCGCCGGCTGGACACGCGTCCTTGTGGTCGGTATCGGTAAAGAGCCCTATTGTGCTGCGCCGGATCAGACAGGGACCCGTCTTCGCAAGGCCGTCATCCGGCCGGTTCGAGGCATTGCCTGCCGGGGCGCCATCCAACGAGTGGAAAGGACAGCCGGCGAAATGTTTGCGCGCGCTGCCTCGTGCGATGTGACACCGCGAGACCGTCCCGTTCAGCTGGCCGGCTACGCCGAACGACGCACCCCTGCTTCGGCGATTCTCGATCCAATCGAGATTTCCGCGCTGCTCCTGGAGTGCGACGGGCGGCGCTGCCTGATCCTCGGTTTCGATCTCATGATCGTGGGATGCGAGCTCCAGACCATCATTCTTTCCAGGCTTGCATCCCTCGGATTTCTGCCGGACGAAGTGATGCTTCTGGCATCGCACACGCACAATGCGCCTGCGACCGACCGGACCTGCGCGCGGTTGGGGACGCCCGACGTCAAGTTCGTGAACGACACGGCCGACGCCGCAGAACGACTTGTCCGTCGTATCGAGCGCGAACACCCAGCCAGAGTTAGCCTGGATGTCTTTCGTGGAAGCCTGAACCACTCCATCAACCGCCGCCGCTACTGGCCGTTTCCGACCTTCGGCAGGACCTACGGGTTCAAGTGGCACAGCATCATCTTTTCGCCGAACCCGTCGGGGCCCAGGGATGAGGATGCAACCATCATCGTGCTTCGAAAGACCGACGACGGCAAACCGCTCGCAGTCTTCTGGCACTACACCTGCCATCCGACGGCCGTCATTCCGATCGATGCCGTTAGCGCAGACTACCCCGGCGCGGTCCGCCGCATGCTGCGCGAGCGCTTTGGTCAGATCCCATGCGTGTTTGCGCAGGGCTTTTGCGGCGACGTCAGGCCAAACGTGACGCCCTCGCCGCAAAAGTTCGGCCTGCGAAGGCGGATCAAGCGAATCGCGCGTATTGTCGCATCCGGTATCCAGTTTCCGGAAGTTACGGCAGCCGACTGGATCGCCTGGAGCCAAAGCCTCGCCGCCGCCGTTGCCAACATCGTCAAAGGCGATCCGGCCATGAGCTTCTTGCCTGAAAGCCTGGGGGTTGGATCGGCGAGCATTCCGGTCGATCGCTTCTTTACGGGTTCCGTTCCGGACAAGATCCTCACCGCCCGAATCGTGAAGATCGGCCACGCGCTGGAGATCGTCGTGTTGTCGGCGGAGCCTACGGTGGAATGGATTCGCATTCTCGAGGGCGTCGCCCCGCGCGCGCCGCAGCAGCTTCGCCTCTATGTGGGCTATCTGGGGACGGTCTTCGGCTATCTTCCGACCGCGGCGCAGGTTGCGGAAGGTGGTTACGAGGTGGAGGGGTTTCAACCGCTTTTCGGATTATCGGGCCGTTTCGAGTCCAGCCGCATCGAGGCGGTCGTTTCCGAGTGCGTCAAATGTGCCTTCGACGACACCGAGCATAAATGGTCGCGTGAAGGCGCAGACGCTGCGATCGAGACCATGGCCAGCACGCAGGACCGTCGGTAAAGAGCAACCGTCGAGATTCTCGAAAAATGCCTTGGACGTCATGCTGCCCATTGTCTATGAGGTGCGACAGATGGCGCGCTCCGCGAGTTCCTCGCTCGCCCGGCGCCGGCCCGATGCCAGCCTTGTCCTGATCATGTCTCGCCCGTTTCGCAGTGGAGTAAAGCGCCTTGCCCAGCGGCTTCTGGGAAAGGAGGACGTTCGCGGCTTTGTCCGGAAACAAAAACTCCGGCTCTCGAAGCAGCTCTACCGCCAGCCTGTCGCGATTGCCGATCTTCGCCAGCAATTGATCGATTTGGGCGTCACGCGCGGACGAACCCTTTATGTCCATTCGTCGTGGAATGAATTCTACAACGTCCCGCTCAAGCCGGGCGAAATGATCGACCTCTTGCGCGATCTGTTGGGGCCCGAAGGGACGCTCGCGATGCCGGCATTCCCGATCAGGCAAGACCCGGACAGGGTTTTCCTCGTCGACAAGGCGGCCGTCTACACCGGCCTGCTTTGCGAGATCTTCCGCCGCCGTCCCGATGTACGCAGAAGCGTTCACCTCAGCTCGTCAGTCTGTGCGGTCGGCCCGCATGCGGATTTCCTGATCAGGGATCATCATCTCACCGACATGCCCTGGGGCAAGAACAGTCCTTTCTTGCGGCTTGCTGAACTCGATACGCGAATCCTTGGACTGGGCGCCGGGTTCGAGTACATGACGCCCCTGCATGCCGTGGAATGTGTTCTCTACGACGAGATTCCCTTCTTCCGACGGGTGTTTGACGGCACCATCAAATATCGCTGGAAGCGAGCCAATGGCGAGACCGGCGAGCACGAATACAGGCGGCGCACCGGCGATATCAGGCCGATGCGGTTGCGACGCCATTTCGGCCCCGACATTTGCGTCGATGCGAAACTGTCCAATCTGAAAATACTTGCCGCGGATGCCAAACCCTTTATCGAGCACGCGGTAATGCTCGGTCGCAGGGGGATCACGATGTACATCGAGCCGGCTCCAAAAGCCGAGCTTTTTGTCCCGCACCAAGGGCCGGCCAGCTGATGGATCAAGCGGCCGGAAGATTGGCCGCTCCGATTGGAGCCATTGCGCCGGCCTTACTTTGCCGCAACCGTCCTGGCGTCGGTCGACAGACTGGCGAGCAGCGCCTGCAAGGTGGTCAGCGTCGAACGATCGGCGATGCCGTCGACGCGGGCGGGGCGGAAATGGCGCTGGAAGGCGGTGACCACTTCCATGGTCGCGGCGTCGTATTTTCCGTTGATCGGGATACCGTAGCCGTATCTGGCGAGCGCCTGCTGCAGGTTGCGGACGTCGTCGCTGATGGTGCCGAGCTTGAGGGGCTCGCCGCGCACGACCGGCGCCGGCTGCACCCAGTGGCCGACGCCCGAATTGGCCAGCGAATGCCACGGAAATTTCTCGCCGGGGTCCTTCTTGCGCGCAGGCGCGACGTCGGAATGCCCGAGCACGCGGTGCGATGGGATCTTGCGGCGGAGCATGATGCCGCGGCAAAGCGCGATCACGGCGGCGATCTGGCGCCGCGGAAAGTCCGGATAGCCCCAGTCATGGCCGCGATTGACGATCTCGATGCCGATCGAGCAGGAATTGATGTCTTCTTCGCCCGCCCAGGACGCCACGCCGGCATGCCAGGCGCGCCTGGCTTCCGGGACGCATTGCACGATGCGGCCGTCTTCCAGAACGATGTAATGGGCGGAAACGTCGGTGCCTGCCGTGCATAGCCGCGCGATCGCGCCTTCCACATCCGGCATGCCGGTGTAGTGCAGCACGATCATGTCGGGCAAACGGCCCTTGTTGCGGTCGCCATAATTCGCCGACGGGATGACGTCCGAGGCGATCGACGAATCCGGAGTGAATGTCTTCATGCTCGCGCTGGCCCTTGGAATCGGGAGGGCACGTTGACGCTTCGAATCAATACCATCAGGCGCGAACGAACCAAGCGACATTAGGACAGCTCAAACCGGGCAGGAGAACGGCAACCGCGCATACCTCGTTTACTATTGCTTTACGATGCCGTCAGCGCAACGCGAGAGCCGGCCGCCGCGTCGCAATTTAGCCTGGTGTGTGCGGGGGGCATCACCGCATCCGAGCCGCCGGTCCATTCCCGGGTGGCGAGCAATTGTAACAGTCCCATCAACGCTTTCTTAACGCCAACTGCCGTTACTAAGTAGTGAAGAGCCGAACCGGATTTGGGGGACGGCCGAGGCCCTCTTTCACGCTCGAAATCCCATGGCAGCCCAGCAAATTCCATCGGGAAATCAGGGTTTGCGATCGGGGCCGCGCGGGATCGGCAATCCGGCGTCGCCGAGCCTTTTTGAGAGGAATTGGCTATTTTGCCGGAAGGCGCTTTTCGAGGCGAAAAGCGCGGCGAAGCCGAGAGATTTGAGGCGCAATGGGCCCGTTCGCGTCCAGTTTCTGCACTTTCGCCCGGATTGCGCCCGGAGCCGGCGCATGAATACGGCTGACAGGCGTCATATTCCCGTCCTTGGCCGCCAGGCGATCGACATGCTCGCCCCCCGCGACGGCGGTATTTATGTCGACGCCACCTTCGGGGCCGGCGGCTACAGCCGGGCGATCCTCGACCACGGAGGAACCCGGGTCATCGGCATCGACCGCGACCGTACCGCCATTTCCGGCGGCTTTGATCTGGTCGATCGGTCGGGCGGCCGCCTCACATTGGTCGAGGACCGGTTTTCCAATCTTGCCGAAATCTGCGCCGCGCAGGGCGTCCAGGGGGTCGACGGCGTCGTGATGGATGTCGGGGTGTCCTCGATGCAGCTCGACGAGGCTGAGCGCGGCTTCTCGTTTCGCCTGGGCGGTCCGCTCGACATGCGGATGGGCCATGACGGCCCGACCGCGGCGGATGTGATCGCTGTCGCCTCCGAGGCCGAACTCGCCAATATCATCTACATTTTTGGCGAAGAGCGTCATTCGCGCGCTGTCGCCCGCGCCATCGTCGCCGCGCGCAAGCAAACGCCGGTCCTGACCACCCGCGCATTGGCGGATATCGTTGCAAGAGTGGTGCGGTCGAAGCCGGGCGAAATTCACCCGGCGACGCGGACGTTTCAGGCGTTACGGATATTCGTCAACCAGGAGCTCGACGAGCTGCATCTGGCGCTGTCGGCAGCGGAGCGGGTGCTGAAGCCCGGCGGCCGGCTGGTGGTGGTGTCGTTTCATTCGCTGGAAGACCGCATCGTCAAGAATTTCCTGGTCGAGCGAGCCAGGGCCGGCGGCGGATCGCGGCATCTGCCGGAACTGGCTCACGCCGCGCCAAGTTTTGTCATCTTGACCAAGCGTCCGGTCACCCCGGATGACGACGAGATTTCGACCAATCCACGCGCGCGCTCGGCAAAGCTGCGCGCGGCCGAGCGCACGGAAGCGCCAGCGCATGCCGCCGCGGCGTTGCCGGCATGGCCTACCCTTGATGACGTGATGAGGGGAGGCTGACCGTGCGGATCATCCATCTCCTCGTGATCGCCGCCTTGGTGTTCGCCGCCGCCTACGTCTACCGGATCAAGATGGACTCCACCTCGCGCACCGAGCGTGTGCTGCGACTGCATGCCGAAATTCGCGAGCAGCGCGACGCCATCGCGGTGCTGCGCGCGGAATGGACCAAGCTCGATGCGCCGCTGCGGCTGCAGGGTCTCGCCGAGCGCCATCTGCCGCTCAAGCCGGTCAGCGCCACGCAATACGATTCCCTGAAGAACCTGCCCGAGCGGCCGCCGAACTTCGTCAAGCCGGGCGATCCGGATCCGATCGGTGCGATGATTCAGACCATCGATGCCGCTGCTGACGCCGGCTCGGTGACGGGTTCGGTGCCGGCGCCGGAGGATCATCAATGACCGATCGGGCGCTTACACCGCTCAAGCCTGCGGAACCGTGGGGGCAGCGGCTGATCCGCGGCCTGCTGTACGGGCGCAACGTCGACCGGTCAGCGAAAGCGCGCGCCCGCGTCGGGCTTGCGATCGTCGCATTCGCGGCGATCTACGCCATCATCGGCGGACGGCTGATCATGTTCGCCGCGGTCGGCGACAGCCATGGCGCGCGCCGCACCGCGTCGCAGGATGCGATCGCGACCGCGCGGCCGGACATCGTCGACCGCAATGGCGAGATCCTCGCCACCGACGTCAAGGCGCCGAGCCTGTTCGGCGAACCGCGCCGCATCATCGACAAGGACGAGGCTATCGAGCTTCTGACCGCGACGCTGCCGGATCTCGACACCGGCGAAGTGCGCGAGCGGCTGTCCGGCAAGAAAGGCTTCGTCTGGCTGAAGCGCGAAATCACGCCGCTGCAGCAGCAGGAAATTCACCGCCTCGGCGTTCCCGGCATCGGCTTTCTGCGCGAAAACAAGCGCGTCTATCCCACCGGCAACGAAGTCGCGCACCTGATCGGTCTGGTCAACATCGACAACCAGGGCATCGCCGGGATGGAGAAATGGCTCGACACCAATGGCCTTGCCGATCTGCACCGCGCCGGCTTTGCCACCGATCGCCTGCAGCGGCCGGTGGAATTGTCGGTCGACCTGCGCGTCGAGCACGCGCTGCGCGACGAGCTTTTGAAGGCCAAGGAAAAATTCCACGCCAAGGCGGCTTCCGGCCTGGTCTCCAACGTCAAGACCGGCGAGATCGTGGCCATGGTGTCGGTGCCGGATTTTGATCCCAACAATCCGAAAGAGGCGCACGATCCCGATCGCATCAACCGGCTGACGACCGGCGTCTACGAGATGGGATCGACGTTCAAGGCCTTCACGCTGGCGATGGCGCTGGATTCCGGCAAGTCCGACCTCAACTCGATGTGGGATGCGCGCGGTCCGCTGCACTATGGCAAGTTCACGATTTATGACGACGAGCCGAAGGGCCGATTCCTCAACATGAAAGAGGTGTTCACGTTTTCGTCGAACGTTGGCGCGGCGCGGATCGCGCTGTCGCAGGGCGTCGAGGCGCACAAGGCGTTCCTGCGCAAGATGGGCCAGCTCGATCGCTTGCGCACCGAATTGCCGGAGAGCGCTTCGCCCATCGTGCCCAGGCACTGGGGCGAATTGAACACGGTGACCATCGCTTTCGGCCATGGATTGTCGGTGGCGCCGCTGCAGGCGGTGATGGGCATCGACGCGCTGGTGAATGGCGGCTACCTGATTCCGCCGACCTTCCTGAAGCGCACCGAGCAGGAGGCCATGGCACTTGCAAAACGGGTCATCAAGCCCGAGACCTCCGAGAAGATGCGGTTCCTGATGCGGCTCAATGCCGAGATCGGCACCGCGAGGAAAGCCGACGTCAAGGGCTATTACATCGGCGGCAAGACCGGCACCGCCGAAAAGGTCATCAACGGCCGCTACGCCAAGAAGCGTGTGCTCACGGCCTTCACCGCGATCCTGCCGGCCGACAATCCCCGCTACCAGCTTCTGGTCATGCTTGACGAGCCGCAGTCGCTGAAGGAAACCTACGGTTTCATCACGTCCGGCTGGAACGCGGTGCCGACCGGCGGCAATGTGATCGCCCGTATTGCGCCGCTTCTGGGCATCGAGCCGCGCTTCGATCTGCCGCCGTCCGACCGCCTTATTCTTGCGGCATCGAGGACAACCCAGTAAGCCGTAGCCATTGCCGCCGATTTGAAGTTCCCGCAGTGGCTGCGGCGAATTCTTTTGGGAACTTCAAATCGAAAGACCAGCGCGCCGGACGGAAGATAATGAGGCTTCGCGACCTGTTCAGCGATGACGCCACGATCGACCCGCGGGCGGAAGCGACCGTGGTGTCGGGCGTTGCGGTGGACAGCCGCGCGGTCAAGCCCGGCGACCTGTTTTTCGCGCTCGCAGGCAGCAAGACCGATGGCGCGCGCTTCATCGACCAGGCGATTGCATCCGGCGCGGTTGCGGTAGCGGGCGATCATCCGCCGCAAGGCGCCTCGCGCGTTCCGTTCGTCACCACGCCCAATCCGCGCCGCGCGCTGGCGCTGGCCGCGGCGAAATTCTTTTCCCGGCAGCCCGCCACCATCGCAGCCGTCACCGGCACCAGCGGCAAGACCTCGGTCGCCGCCTTCACGCGGCAGATCTGGCAGCGGCTCGGTCACGAATTGGCCAGCATCGGCACGATCGGGCTGGTGTCGCCGAAGCGCACCATCTACGGCTCGCTGACGACGCCGGATCCGATCGCGCTGCACCGGCAGCTCGACGAGATCGCGCGCGAAGGCGTCACGCATCTCGCGCTTGAGGCATCATCGCACGGGCTTGATCAGTATCGGCTGGACGGCGTGCGCATCACCGCCGGCGGCTTCACCAATTTGTCGCGCGACCACATGGATTACCACCCCGATGTCGCGCACTATCTTGCCGCCAAGCTAAGGCTGTTCGGCGAACTCATCGCCGCCGATGGCGCGGCGGTGATCTCGGCCGATCACGATTGCTCGCAGGCCGTCATCGATGCGGCGCGCGCGAGAAAGCTGCGGATCGTCGCGGTCGGCCGCAACGGCAACGGCGCAGGCGAGGGCATTCGCCTGGTTGAGGCCGACATCGACGGCTTTGCGCAGAAGCTCAAGCTCGAACATCGCGGGCGCCGCCATGCGGTCCGGCTGCCGCTGGTCGGCGAATTCCAGATCGAGAACGCGCTGGTAGCCGCCGGGCTCGCGATCGGCACCGGCGGCGAGCCCAAGGCCGTCTTCGCCGAACTGGAACTTCTTGAAGGCGCCAAAGGCCGGCTGGAGCGGGTCGCCGAGCGCAACGGCGCGCCGATCTTCGTCGATTACGCGCACAAGCCCGACGCGCTGGCGAAGGCGCTGCAGGCGCTCAGGCCTTACGCCAAGCGCAAACTGGTCGTGGTTTTCGGCGCCGGCGGCGACCGCGATGCCGGCAAACGCCCGCTGATGGGCGCGATCGCCGCCGAGAATGCCGACAGCGTCATCGTCACCGACGACAATCCGCGCAGCGAAAATCCGGACCTGATCCGCGCGGCGATCCTGAGCGCGGCGACGGGCGCCAGCGAGATCGGCGACCGTGCCGAGGCGATCAGAACGGCGATTGCCGCCCTGCAGCCGGGCGATGCGCTATTGATCGCCGGCAAGGGCCACGAGACCGGACAGATCGTCGGCGACCGCACCTTGCCGTTCAGCGATCACGATGCGGTGGCCGCAGCGTTTGCCCCGAGGGTCGCATGAGCACGGCGCCATTATGGACTTCCGGCGCGATGGCGGCGGCGATGCGCGCCGCGAGCAACGGCGCGCTGCCGGAATCGGTCACCGGCCTTTCCATCGACAGCCGCACCATCGCGCCGGACGAGGCTTATTTTGCGATCAAGGGCGATGTCCATGACGGGCATGATTTTGTCGCCGCCGCGTTGAAGGCGGGCGCTTCGCTGGCGGTGGTCGAAGCCGCGCAGCGCGCCAAATTCCCGCACGATGCGCCGCTATTGGTGGTCGACGACGTGCTCGCCGGTCTCCGCGATCTCGCCCGTGCCGCGCGCGCGCGTCTGAATGCGCAGGTGATCGCGGTTACCGGTTCGGTCGGCAAGACTTCGACCAAGGAGGCGCTGCGGCGCGTGCTCGGCGGGCAAGGGCCGACCCACGCCTCGGCGGCGTCGTTCAACAATCACTGGGGCGTGCCGCTGTCGCTGGCGCGCTGCCCGGCGACGGTGCGTTTTGCGATCTTCGAGATCGGCATGAATCACCCGGGCGAGATCGAGCCGCTGGTCAGGATGGTGCGGCCGCAGATGGCCATCATCACCACGGTGGAACCGGTGCATCTGGAATTCTTCGCCGGCATCGAGGCGATCGCCGACGCCAAGGCGGAAATCTTTGCAGGCGTCGAGCCCGGCGGCGCGGTGGTGCTCAACCGCGACAATTCGCAGTTCGCGCGGTTGCAGGCGCGCGCCAAAGCGCTCGGCATCGACCGCATCGTGTCGTTCGGCGCCGACAGGAAAGCCGACGCGCGGCTGATCGACGTGGCGCTGCATGCAGCCAGTTCGGCGGTGCATGCCAATATTCTCGGCCACGAGGTGACCTATAAACTCGGGATGCCCGGCCGCCACATGGCGATGAACTCGCTGGCGGTGCTGGCTGCGGCCTCGCTCGCTGGCGCCGATCTCGCGCTCGCGGCGCTGTCGCTGTCGCAGATCGAGCCGGCGGCGGGCCGCGGCGTGCGGCGGATGCTCGAGCTTGCCAATGGCAACGCGACGCTGATCGATGAAAGCTATAACGCCAATCCGGCGTCGATGGCGGCGGCGCTGAATGTGCTGGGCCAGGCCGCGGTCGGCCCGCATGGCCGGCGCATCGCGGTGCTCGGCGATATGCTCGAACTCGGTTCCACCGGCCCGGCGCTGCATTGCGGTCTGAATGAGGCCGTCAAGGCCAACCACATCGATCTGGTTTATTGTTGTGGGCCGCTGATGCGCAACTTGTGGGACGCGCTTTCCACGGGTAAACGGGGCGGCTATGCCGACGGCGCGGCCGGTCTTGAAGCTCAGGTTATCACCGGGATTCGCGCCGGCGACGCGATCATGGTCAAGGGATCGCTCGGCTCGAAGATGAAAACGATAGTGAACGCGCTCGAAAAGCGCTTTCCCGGCAAGACCGCGCTCGACGAAGCCGGGGTACAGGGCGGATGAATGTTCTACTGGCTGATTGATCTTTCCAACACGGTTCCCGGCATGGGCGTGTTCCGGACGTTTTTGAACGTATTCCGCTACATCACCTTTCGCACCGGCGGGGCGATGGTGACCGGCGCATTGTTCGTGTTTCTGTTCGGTCCCTGGATCATCGATCATCTGCGGCTGCGCCAGGGCAAGGGTCAGCCGATTCGCACCGACGGTCCGCAATCGCATCTCGTCACCAAGAAGGGCACGCCGACGATGGGCGGGCTGATGATCCTGTCCGGACTGGTGGTGTCGACGCTGCTGTGGGCCAATCCGCTCAATCCCTATGTCTGGATCGTGCTGGCGGTGACGCTGGGCTTCGGCTTCGTCGGCTTCTACGACGACTACCTGAAGGTGACGAAACAGTCCCATAGCGGCTTTGCGGGAAAACTCCGGCTCGCGATCGAAGCGGTGATCGCGATTGCGGCGTGCTACGCGCTGGTCCGGATTGGACGGGAGCAGCTCTCGAGCGCGCTGGTGATCCCGTTCTTCAAGGATGTCGTGCTGAATTTGGGCTGGTTCTTCGTGATGTTCGGCGCCTTCATCATTGTCGGCGCCGGCAACGCGGTCAATCTGACCGACGGTCTCGACGGTCTCGCCATCGTGCCGGTGATGATCGCAGCCGCAAGCTTCGGCCTGATCTCCTATCTCGCGGGAAATGCGGTGTTCTCGGATTACCTGCAGATCAATTACGTCGCCGGCACCGGCGAACTGGCGGTGCTTTGCGGCGCGGTGCTGGGCGCAGGGCTGGGATTCCTTTGGTTCAACGCGCCGCCGGCGTCGATCTTCATGGGCGATACCGGCTCGCTCGCGCTCGGCGGCATGCTCGGCTCGATCGCGGTCGCGGTCAAACACGAGATCGTGCTGGCGGTGATCGGCGGGCTGTTCGTGCTGGAAGCGGTCTCGGTGATCGTGCAGGTGGTGTCGTTCAAGCTCACCGGCAAACGCGTGTTCCGGATGGCGCCGATCCATCACCATTTCGAGCAACTGGGCTGGACCGAACCGCAGATCGTGATCCGGTTCTGGATCATTTCGGTGATGCTGGCGCTGGCCGGCCTCTCCACGCTGAAACTGCGGTGATCGCTTGATCCCCGTCACCTCCTTCGCGGGCAAGACGGTTGCGGTGTTCGGCCTCGGCGGCTCGGGACTGGCGAGCTGCCACGCCCTGAAAGCGGGCGGGGCCGAAGTGATCGCCGGCGACGACAACGCCGACAACGTCGCCAAAGCCGCGCAGGCCGGATTCATCACCGCGGATCTGCGCAAGGTATCGTGGGCGAATTTCGCAGCGCTGGTGCTGACGCCGGGCGCGCCGCTCACCCATCCGGCGCCGCACTGGACCGTGCTGGCGGCGCAACAGGCCGGCGTCGAGGTGATCGGCGATATCGAGCTGTTTTGTCGGGAACGGCGGCGTCATGCCCCCGATGCGCCGTTCGTCGCCATCACCGGCACCAACGGCAAATCCACCACCACGGCGCTGATCGCGCATCTGGTGCGGGTCGCCGGCTACGATAGCCAGATGGGCGGCAACATCGGCACCGCGATTCTGTCGCTGGAGCCGCCGCGCATGGGGCGGGTGCACGTCATCGAGATGTCGTCCTACCAGATCGACCTTGCGCCGTCGCTCGATCCGTCGGTCGGCATCCTGCTCAACGTCAGCGAAGACCATATCGATCGCCACGGCACCCTCGAACATTACGCCGCGGTGAAGGAGCGTCTGGTCGCGGGCGTGCAGAAGCAGGGCACCGCGATCGTCGGCGTCGATGACGGATGGAGTTCGGAATACCGCCGACCGGATCGAGCAGGCCGGCCAGCGCGTGGTGCGGGTCTCGGTGAAGAATCCGCTTCCGGACGGCGTCTATGTCGAGCGCGAGATCATCTGGCGCGCCTCCGGCGGTGCGCGCAGCGAGCTCGCGCGGATCGGCGGCATCGGCTCCCTGCGCGGCCTGCACAACGCGCAGAACGCGGCCTGCGCTGCCGCTTGCGCGCTGGCGCTCGGCCTCTCCACCGAAACCCTGCAAAACGGCCTGCGCAGCTTTCCCGGTCTCGCCCATCGCATGGAACAGGTCGGCCGGCGCGGCAATGTATTGTTCGTCAACGACTCCAAGGGCACCAATGCGGACGCGGCGGCGCATGCGCTGTCGTCATTTGCCGATATTTTCTGGATCGCCGGCGGCAAGCCGAAGCTCGGCGGCATCACAGGCCTGACCGAATATTTTCCGCGCATCCGCAAGGCCTATCTGATCGGCGAGGCCGCCAAGGAATTTTCAGCCACGCTCGGCGCTGCCGTGCCGCACGAGATCTCGGAAACGCTCGAGGTCGCGGTCGCCGGTGCCGCGCGCGACGCGGAGGCCTCCGGGCTTGCCGATCCGGTGGTGCTGCTGTCGCCGGCCTGCGCGTCGTTCGACCAGTACCGCAATTTCGAAATCCGCGGCGCCCGCTTCCGCGACCTCGTCACCGCGCTGCCCGGCGTCAAGCCGGTGGTGTGAAACAATCTCCGTCATCACCGGGCTTGTCCCGGTGATCGACGTCTTGCTTTCCTTGTTTTGCGCAAACGAAGACGTGGATGGCCGGAACAAGGTCCGGCCATGACGAATGTAGAGGGCGCCACCCACAAAAGTTACCCAATTCGTTAACCCCTTGGAAACCATCATGGGCGACCAATGGGCAAACCTTTGGCCTTTGGGAATGCCCATGCTCTCCCGTGAACAACGCAACCCCTTGAGTGAATGGTGGTGGACGGTGGACCGTCTGCAGCTCGGGGCGATCATCGCGCTGATGCTGAGCGGCATTATTCTTTCGCTCGCGGCGAGCCCGCCGGTAGCGACGCGGATCGGGCTCGATCCCTTCCATTTCTTCAATCGTCACGTCCTGTTTCTTTTGCCTTCCTTCATCGTGCTGATCGGCGTGTCGTTCCTGTCGCCGCGGCAGATCCGCCGCACCGCGCTGATCGTGTTCGCCATCTCAATCGCGTTGATCGTGGCGACGCTCTTGATCGGGCCGGAGGTCAAGGGTTCGCGGCGCTGGATCACGCTGATCGGCGTCAACATCCAGGCTTCCGAATCCGCCAAGCCCGCCTTCGTGGTGCTGGCGGCGTGGCTGTTTGCGGAATCGGCGCGGCGGCCGGAAATGCCGGCGACCTCGATGGCGCTGGTGCTGCTCCTGATGCTGGTGTCGCTGCTGGTGATGGAACCCGATTTCGGCCAGACCATGCTGATCCTGATGGTGTGGGGCGCGCTGTTCTTCATCGCCGGCATGCGGATGATCTGGGTGCTGGGGCTGGCGGGCGCCGCGAGCGCCGGGCTGTTCGGGGCCTACCTTCTGGTGCCGCACGTCGCTGGCCGCATCCAGCGCTTCATGAATCCGGCGTCCGGAGACACCTTTCAGGTCGATACCGCCATGGAGGCGTTCTACAACGGGGGCTGGTTCGGGCTTGGCCCCGGCGAAGGCATCGCCAAGCGCAGCCTGCCCGACAGCCACACCGATTTCGTGTTCGCGGTGGCGGCGGAAGAATTCGGTATCCTGCTTTGCCTGGCGCTGCTCGCGCTGTTCGCCTTCATCGTGGTCCGCGCGCTGTCGCGTGCCTATGCGACCGAAGATATGTTCGCACGGTTCGCAGCTTCAGGGCTCGCGATCCTGTTCGGCGTGCAGGCCGCGATCAACATGTCGGTCAATCTGCAGCTGATCCCCGCCAAGGGCATGACGCTGCCGTTCATCTCCTATGGCGGTTCGTCGATGGTGTCACTGGCATACGGCGTCGGCATGATGCTGGCGCTGACAAGGCTGCGCCCGCGCACCGAGATGGAATTGATCGGCGACGCCAACGCGGCGAGCAGCTACGCCTGATGACGAACGCCGCCCAGTCGGCTAATTGAAGTCATGACCACTTCGCCTCTCATTGTGCTGGCCGCGGGCGGTACCGGCGGCCATCTGTTTCCTGCCGAGGCGCTCGGCGTCGAACTGATCAGGCGCGGCTTGCGCGTGCGCCTCGCCACCGACTCGCGCGCCTTGCGCTACAGCGGGTTGTTTTCCAAGGACACGATCGATGTGGTGCCGAGCGAGACCGTGCGCAGCCGCGCGCCATGGTCGCTGGCCTATACCGGCGTGATGCTCGCCGCAGGTGTCGCCGTTTCGTTCAACCTGATGCGCCGGTTGAAGCCTGCGGCCGTGGTCGGCTTCGGCGGTTATCCGACGCTGCCGCCGCTGTTGGCGGCGCGGCTGTTCGGCGTGCCCGGCATCATTCACGACGCCAACGCGGTGCTCGGCCGCGCCAACCGTTTTCTCTCGAGCCGCGTCAACGCGATTGCGACCTCGCTGCCGGGCGTGCTCGATCGCGATCCGGCGCTTGCGGGCAAGATAACCACGGTGGGCACGCCGATGCGGCCGGCGGTCCTTGCGGCGGCGGCGGTGAAATATGTTTCACCGGAATTGACCGGGCCGTTTCGGCTGCTCGTGGTCGGCGGCAGCCAGGGCGCGCGGGTGATGGCCGATATCGTGCCCGGCGCGGTCGAACGGCTGGAGCCGGCGCTGTGGAACAGGCTGGTCCTTACCCAGCAGGTGCGTGAAGAGGACATGGCGCGCGTGCGCGCAGTCTATGACCGGCTCAGGATCAACGCCGAACTGGCGCCCTTCTTCAGCGATTTGCCGGCGCGGCTGGCGTCAAACCATCTGGTGGTCTCGCGATCGGGCGCCGGCACCGTGGCCGAACTTGCCGCGATCGGCCGTCCCTCGATCCTGGTACCGCTGCCCGGCGCGATCGACCAGGACCAGTTCGCCAATGCCGGCGTGCTGGCGCAGGCGGGTGGCGCGCTTCGGATTGCACAAGGAGATTTCACGCCGGACCGGCTGGCAGCGGAAATCTCAGCGCTGGCGGCCGAGCCCGGGCGGCTCACCGCGATGGCGGCTGGCGCCCGCACCGTCGGCCGGCTGGACGCCGCCGAACGGCTGGCCGATCTGGTGATGAAAGTCGCCGGAATCTGACGGAAAAAGCCCTTGTCATGCCCCGCGAAAGCGGGGCATCCAGTACCCGGCGTGGCTGATTTGACTCACGAGCTTCGCGGAATACTGGATCGTCCGCGTTCGCGGACGATGACGTCGGGGAACCAACCATGAGACTACCGCGCGAGATCGGACCCATCCACTTCGTCGGGATCGGCGGTATCGGCATGAGCGGCATCGCCGAGGTGCTGTGCAATCTCGGCTACACCGTGCAGGGCTCGGATGCCTCCGAGAGCGCCAATGTCAGCCGGCTGCGCGACAAGGGCGTCACCATCACCGTCGGCCACAAGGCCGAAAACGTCGCCGGCGCCGACGTGCTGGTGGTTTCGACCGCGATCAAGCGGGACAATCCGGAACTGATGGCGGCGCGCGCCCAGCGCATTCCGGTGGTGCGCCGCGCCGAAATGCTGGCCGAGCTGATGCGGCTGAAAAGCTGCGTCGCCATTGCAGGCACTCACGGCAAGACCACCACCACCTCGATGGTTGCGGCGCTGCTCGATGCCGGCGAGCTCGATCCGACCGTGATCAATGGCGGCATCATCAACGCCTACGGCACCAACGCGCGGCTTGGGGCCGGCGAGTGGATGGTGGTGGAAGCCGACGAGAGCGACGGCACGTTCTTGAAGCTGCCGGCCGATGTCGCCATCGTCACCAATGTCGACCCCGAACATCTCGATCATTTCAAGACGTTCGAGGCCGTGCAGGACGCATTCCGCAATTTCGTCGAGAACGTGCCGTTCTACGGCTTCGCCGTGATGTGCATCGACCACCCCGTGGTGCAGACGCTGGTCGGCAGGATCGAGGATCGCCGCATCATCACCTATGGCGAAAATCCGCAGGCCGATGCGCGGCTGATCGATCTCAGCCCGATGGGCGGCGGTTCCAGCTTCAAGGTCGCATTCCGCGATCGCAAGACCGATGCGGCGCATGAGATCGCCGACCTCCATCTGCCGATGCCGGGACGGCACAACGCGCTCAACGCCACCGCGGCGATCGCGGTCGCCCATGAACTGGGGCTTGCGGACGACACCATTCGCAAGGCGATCGCGGCCTTCGGCGGCGTGCGGCGGCGCTTTACCCGGACCGGTGAATGGAACGGAGTTACCATCATCGACGACTACGGCCATCACCCCGTCGAGATCGCGGCGGTGCTGAAGGCGGCGCGGGAATCCACCAGCGGCAAGATCATCGCGGTGGTGCAGCCGCATCGCTTCACCCGGCTGCAATCGCTGTTCGAGGAATTCTGCACCTGCTTCAATGACGCCGACACGGTTGTTGTCGCCGAGGTCTATCCGGCCGGCGAGGCGCCGATTGCCGGCATCGACCGCGACCATTTTGTGCTCGGCCTGCGCGCGCACGGCCATCGCGAAGTGATTCCGCTGCAGAATTCCGTCGATCTCGCCGGCGTCGTCCACGGCATCGCCAGCCGGGGCGACTACGTCGTCTGCCTCGGCGCCGGCAACATCACGCAATGGGCCTACGCGCTGCCGGGCGAATTGAAGGCGCTGGGCGAGAGGTGACAGCCTTCCCCGACATCACGCCCGACCTCAAAGCCGCGATGCCGCAGTTGCGCGGGCGGCTGCTGGCGAACCAGTCGCTTGCCGAGCTGACATGGTTTCGGGTCGGCGGTCCGGCGCAGGTCTTGTTCACGCCAGCGGATGAAGATGACCTTGCCTATTTCCTTGCCCGCCTGCCGCCCGAACTGCCGGTTTGCGTCGTCGGTGTCGGCTCCAACCTGATCGTGCGCGACGGCGGCATGCCCGGGGTTGTCATCAGGCTCGGCCCGCGCGGTTTCGGCGAGACCGGCACCGAGGGCGATATCGTCAGCGCCGGCGCCGCCGCGCTCGACAGGCGCGTGGCCGAGACGGCGGCGGCCGCCGGCATCAGCGGGCTGGAATTTTTCTTCGGCATTCCCGGCACCATCGGCGGCGCGCTGCGGATGAACGCCGGCGCCAACGGCGCCGAGACCAGGGACGTCATGGTCGAGGCCACCGGCATCGGTCGCGACGGCAGGAAACATACCTTTACAAATGCCGACATGAAATTCGTCTACCGCGATAGCGGCGTCGACGCTTCCATCACTTTTACCTCGGCGCGCTTTCGCGGGCGGATCGCCGCACCGGAAGCGATCCGCGCGCGGATGAACGAGGTGCAAAACCACCGCGAGACCGCGCAGCCGATCCGGGAAAAGACCGGTGGCTCGACCTTCCAGAATCCGCCCGGCCAAAGCGCCTGGAAGCTGATCGACGCCGCCGGCTGCCGCGGCCTGCGCGTCGGCGGCGCGCAGGTGTCGGAAATGCACTGCAATTTCCTGATCAACACCGGCAGCGCCACCGGTCATGATATCGAAACCCTCGGCGAGACCGTTCGGGCGCGGGTAAAGGAAAATTCGGGAATTGAGCTACACTGGGAAATCAAGCGGATCGGGATCGAGCAAAACTGATGCGGATCACCATTCTTTTCGGCGGCACCAACAAGGAGCGCCTGGTGTCGGTGGCGTCGGCCCAGGCGCTGCATTCGGCCTTGCCCGAGGCCGATCTGTGGTTCTGGGATGCCGATGACACCGTGCATGAAACATCCTCCGAGGTGCTTCTGAAGCATGCGCGGCCGTTCGAGGAGCCATTCAAGCCCGGCACGCCCAGCCTCGGGAGGATCGAACAGGCGCTGGATCGAGCGAGGGCCGAGAACCGCCTGCTGGTGCTCGGCCTGCACGGCGGCACGGCGGAGAATGGCGAGCTTCAGGCCATGTGCGAAATGCGCGGGATTCCCTTCACCGGTTCTGGCTCGGCTTCGTCGCATCTCGCCTTCGACAAGGTGGCAGCCAAGCGCTTTGCCGCGATCGCCGGGGTGAAGGCGCCGGCCGGCGTGGCGCTCGACGATCTCGAGAAGGCACTTGGCCGAATACGGCAGGCTGATCGCCAAGCCGTCGCGGGACGGCTCGAGCTACGGCCTGATCTTCGTCAATGCCATGCAGGACCTCGTCGCGGTCCGCCGCGCGGCCAAAACCGAAGAATATGTGATCGAACCGTTCATCGCAGGTCGAGAGGCGACTTGCGGCGTGCTGGAGCAACTGGATGGCTCGCTGATCGCGCTGCCGCCGGTGGAGATCATCCCGGCGGAAGGCGCGTTCGACTATGAGGCCAAATATATCGCCAAGGCGACCCAGGAAATCTGTCCCGCCCGGTTCGCGCCGGAGGTCAACGCCGAACTCATGGATCACGCGCTTCGGGCGCACAGAGCGCTGTCATGCGGCGGCTATTCCCGGTCGGATTTCATCGTCTCGGACCAGGGGCCGATCTATCTCGAAACCAACACCCTGCCGGGTCTGACCAAGGCCTCGCTCTATCCGAAGGCGCTCAAGGCCCAGGGCATCGAATTCGCCGATTTCCTGCACGACCAGATCGCATTGGCGGAAAAACGCGCGCAGAAGTAGTAAAAATCCTCCGAAGCGGGAAAAACCGGCCGGGTGGGCCCGCTCATCGGTAAAACTTTACGATTTCGGGGCAAACTACTCAGAAGTCGGATCAAATCGCATCCAACCTCAGCCTGATTTACCCTTTGTTTACCAGGAAGTCCGAAGGTTAACGCTGGCGGCGCATGTGGCGCTTGGCTGCCGGGGCGTGAGCTGTTGCGGATTTCCGCTTCGACGACCGCATCGAGGGAACAGGTGGCCTCTTCGGCCTTGAGGTCGACACCCCCAACCCGGCATGACCGAGACGTCATTTGTGCCAGAACTCGCAAGCGTTTGCGGGCATAACTTGACGAGCTCGTGCAATGGATGGTGCAGGACGCCTCGCCCGATCGCTGCGATCGCTGAGGCCCCAAGCTGACCTGAAAGCCGCCGCCATCGGCGCGGTCATCTTGCTGCGCGAGCAGCTGGCCTTGAAGCGCACGAGAGCCAAACCGTCGCTTGAGCGCGAACCGCCGCACCGGCTGATCGCCCTGATCGAGCGTTATCTGCCGAACCGCGCCGGCGTCGCCGCGACCGTCCTGTTGCTGCTCGGCAGCGCCGGCTTCGGCATCGTCAAGGGCGGCCATGTCGAGGAACTGACCTCGGCGCTCAGCGACACCCGCAACGCGATCGCCAATTCCGCCGGATTTCGCATCACCACCGTCGCCATCAACGGCCGCAAGCAGCTGACCCAGGACGAGGTGCTCGCGATCGGCGGCGTCAACGGCCGCTCGTCGCTGTTGTTCCTCGATGCCGCCGCCGTGCGCGACAAGCTGAAAGCCAATCCCTGGATCGCCGACGCCACCGTGCTGAAGCTTTATCCCGGCCAGCTCCAGATCGATATTGTCGAGCGCTCGGCGTTCGCGCTGTGGCAGCAGGATGGCCGGCTGTCGGTGATCGCGGATGACGGCGCGGTGCTTGAGCCCTATCTGTCGCGCCGCTTCGTCTCGCTGCCGCTGGTGGTCGGGCAAGGGCGCCGAAACCCATGCCAGGGATTTCCTCGCGCTGCTGGCGCGCTATCCGCAGGTGCACTCGGTGACCAAGGCCGCGATCTTCGTCGGCGAGCGGCGCTGGAACCTGCGGCTCAAGGACGGTCTCGATGTCAGGCTGCCGGAAAACGACGTCGGCAACGCGCTGGCGAGCCTGAGCAAGCTCGACAAGGAAGACCGGCTGTTCTCCCGCGATATCGTCGCCGTCGACATGCGGCTGCCGGATCGCCTGACGGTGCAATTGTCCGACGATGCGGCCAAGGCCCGCGAAGAACTGTTCAAGGACAAGAAGCCGAAGAAGAAAGCCGGTGACGCATGACCGGCCTTGATCGCAACCAGACGCCGAAGACGCGCCCGATGCCGCAGAAGCGCACCGCGCTGGTGGCGTCCCTCGATATCGGCACCAGCAAGATCGCCTGCATGATCGCGCGGCTGAAGCCGTGCCCGCCGAACGAGGCGCTGCGCGGACGAACCCATGCCGTCGAGCTGATCGGATACAGCCAGATCCAGTCGCGCGGCATGAAGGCCGGCGCGGTGGTCGATCTCGCCGAATGCGAACAGGCGGTGCGCCAGGCGGTGGCGCTGGCCGAGCGCATGGCCAAGGTCCGGGTCGAGTCCGTGCTGCTGTCGGTATCGGGCGGCCGGCTGCAGGGCCAGTTGATCGAAGCCGCGGCCGACATCAAGGGCGGCGCGGTCACCGCCGCCGACGTCACCCGCATCACCTCCGCCGGCATGCGCCACGCCACCGGCGAGGGCCGCACCGTGCTGCATGCGCTGCCGGTCGGCTATGCGCTGGACGGCGTCAAGGGCATCCGCGATCCCCGCGGCATGGTGGCCCGGCAATTCGGCGTCGACATGAACGTCGTCACCTCCGATGCGACGGTCGCCAAGAACCTGATGCTGGTGGTCGAGCGCTGCCATCTCAACGTCGAGGCCATGGCGGCGAGTCCTTATGTCGCAGGCCTGTCGGTCCTGACCGACGACGAGGCCGATCTCGGCGCCGCCGTGGTCGAAATGGGGGCGGGCACCACCACGATCGCGACCTATTCCGGCGGGCGTTTCGTGCATGCCAGCGGATTTGCGGTCGGCGGGCAGCACATCACCATGGATCTTGCGCGGGGCTTGAGCGCATGCATTGCGGATGCCGAGCGAATCAAGACGTTATATGGCACCGTGCTGACCGGCGGGTCAGACGCGCGCGAGCTGATGTCGGTGCCGACCGCCGGCGACAGCGAGCGGGATGTTCCCCAGATCGTGTCCCGCGCCACGATCGCGAACATCGTTCGGCACCGCGCCGAGGAGATTTTTGAAATGGTCAGGGACCGCCTCGCGGATTCCCCCTTTGCCGCAGAGCCGAAGGCGCGAGTTGTCCTGAGCGGCGGCGCTTCGCAGCTCACCGGCTTTCCCGAACTTGCAACCCAGATTCTCGGCCGGCCGGTGCGGATCGGCCGTCCGCTCGGCTTCGGCCGGCTGCCCAACGAGGCCAAGAGCGCGTCGTTCGCGGTCCCCTCGGGCCTGCTGGTCTATCCGCAATACGCTCATCTTGAACACGTCGAACCGCGGCATACGCGGCAGCTCAGGACAGGGACTGACGGCTATTTCGGAAAGGTCGGACGATGGCTTCGCGAGGGCTTCTGATGAATCTTTTCCGCCCCATTCGACTTCCACCAACCCCCGCGGCCGTCGGCCGGGGCGAACCAACGCGCGCGTAATCGAGAGGCAACCATGGCACTCAATCTTACCCCCCCTGATATCAGCGAGCTGAAGCCGCGGATCACCGTGTTCGGCGTTGGCGGAGCCGGCGGCAACGCCGTCAACAACATGATCACCGCCGGACTGCAGGGTGTCGATTTCGTCGTCGCCAATACCGACGCGCAGGCGCTCACGATGTCGAAGGCGCAGCGCATCATCCAGATGGGCACCCAGGTCACCCAGGGCCTCGGCGCCGGTTCGCAGCCGGATGTCGGCGCGGCCGCGGCCCAGGAGGTCATCGACGAAATCCGCGACCATCTCTCCGGCGCCAACATGGTGTTCGTCACCGCCGGCATGGGCGGCGGCACCGGCACCGGGCGCTGCCCCCGTCATCGCCAAGACCGCGCGCGACATGGGCATCCTCACCGTCGGCGTCGTCACCAAGCCGTTCCACTTCGAAGGCCAGCGCCGCATGCGCACCGCCGAAGCCGGCATCGCCGAACTGCACAAGGTGGTCGATACGCTGCTGATCATCCCGAACCAGAACCTGTTCCGGGTCGCCAACGAAAAGACCACCTTCGCCGACGCCTTCGCGATGGCCGACCAGGTGCTCTATTCGGGCGTCGCCTGCATCACCGACCTGATGGTCAAGGAAGGCCTGATCAATCTCGACTTCGCCGACGTTCGCGCCGTGATGCGCGAAATGGGCAAGGCGATGATGGGCACCGGCGAAGCCTCCGGCGACAAGCGCGCATTGACCGCGGCCGAGGCCGCGATCGCCAATCCGCTGATCGACGATTCCTCGATGAAGGGCGCCCGCGGCCTGTTGATCTCGATCACCGGCGGCAAGGACCTGACGCTGTTCGAGGTCGACGAAGCCGCGACCCGGATTCGCGAGGAAGTCGATCAGGACGCCAACATCATCGTCGGCGCCACCTTCGACGAGAGCCTCGACGGCATCATCCGCGTCTCCGTCGTCGCCACCGGCATCGAGCAGGCGCTGATCTCGCGCAACGCCGCCGCGCCGGCTGCGACCGCCGCCAACGCGCCGGCTTCGACCGGCACGCCGGAAAACCGTCTTGCCGATCTGACGGCGCGGCTGCGCGCCGACAATGCGCGCCTTGCCGAACGCGCCCAGAAGCTGGAGGCCTCGACCCCGGCGCAGGCGGCTCCCGCCGCGGCGCCGCCGCGCGCCTCGAACAACGTCGAACGTGCCGCGCTCGCGGCCATCGCCGCCGCGGTCGCTCCGGAAGCGCCGCAGCCGGCGGCGCAGCGCCGCTGCAGCCCGCGTCCTATGGCGACGTCACGGTTCGCCCGATCGCGCAGAAGCCGACGCTTGTTCCCGGACCATGACGTCGCCCAGGTCGAGGTCCATGAGCCGGCCGACGCCCGAAACCTTCATCCCGCAGGCGGCCGAACGCGCGCCGGCCCGCGCGCCGCGGATGCCGAAATTCGAGGATCTGCCGATGCCGGCGCAGAACGAAATCCGGCAGGCCCGCGGCGAAGCCGAGGACGAGCATCCGCAGAAGACCCGGATGTCGCTGCTGCAGCGCCTCGCCAATGTCGGCCTCGGCCGCCGCGACGAAGAGACCGAGCCGCCGATCGCGGCCCGCGCCTCGGGTCCGGCGATGGCGCCGATGCCGCCGCTGCCGGAGCGCAAGCCGCAGCGCTCGGTCGCGCAGCAGATCGCCGCCAACGAGCCGGTATCGGAGTATGCTCGCCGGCCCGCGCCGCAAGGATTGGACGTCCACGGCCGCCCGGCACCTGTTGCCGCCGCCGCCACAGGGCGACGATCATTTGGATATCCCGGCCTTCCTGCGCCGGCAGGCGAACTGAAGTTTGTTACAATTCTGACGGCAAAAAAGGCCCCGGCTGAAGCAGCCGGGGCCTTTCATTTTGTCTCGGAGGGGTGGCTGGCCTCTTCATCAAGTAACTGATTTTAAATGATTAATTATGTATTCCGTGGTGGAGATGGCAGGGCCGGAATGGCTGCCAAACGTGGCTCAATTTGGTTAAGCTTTGGCGCGAATACGGCAGAGATAGGGTAACAATCGGTAAAAAAGCGTGAGTTGGCGCGCTTTGGGGCAGTGACTATGGTCTGCCGTGACTTGGGGAACTTAGAGACGAATCGGCGCGCGATTGGGGGCGTCCTTGATCTCTGGGTAAGTCGGTAGTGGGCGGTTTTCGCATGAAATTTAGCCGGCAGACAACGCTTCGGTCGCAAGCCACCGTGACGGGCGTCGGCGTTCATTCCGGTCTTACCTGTCAATCTGACCCTCGGACCTGCATCTGTCGATGCAGGTTTTATTTTTGTCCGCACCGGTCTGGACGGTCGCGACCGCGAGGTTCAGGCCGTCGCGGAGTCCGTGATCGCCACCGAATTCGCCACCGTGCTGGGCGACCGCGAAGGTCCGCTGGTTTCCACCGCCGAACACGTGCTGGCCGCGCTTGCGCGGCATGGGCGTCGATAACGCCACGATCGAAGTCGACGGTCCGGAAGTTCCGATCATGGACGGCAGTGCGGCGGCCTTCGTCGCCGCGATCGATCAGGCCGGCATTGTTACCCAGTCCGCGTCGCGCCGCTTCATCCAGGTGCTGAAGCCGGTGCAGGTCGCGATGGGCGATTCGTTCGGCGAATTGCGGCCCTATGCGGCCGGTTTCCGCGCCGAGGTCGAAATCGACTTCACCAATCCCGTGATCGGCCGCCAGAGCTATATGCTCGATCTCAGCCCGGAACGGTTCCGCCGCGAGATTTGCCGCGCCCGGACCTTCGGCTGCATGAACGATGTCGCGCGGCTCTGGAGCGCCGGTTTTGCGCTCGGCGCCTCGTTCGAGAATTCGGTGGTGTTCGACGAAACCCGCCTGCTCAATACCGAAGGCCTGCGCTACGCCGACGAATGCGCCCGCCACAAGGTGCTCGACGTGATCGGCGATCTCGCGCTGGCGGGCCTGCCTCTGCTCGGCGCCTATCGCTCGGTGCGCGGCGGCCACAAGCTCAACCACGCGGTGCTGACGGCCCTGATGGCCGATCGCAGCGCCTGGCGGGTGATCGAGGCCGAAACCGCCCGCCGCTCGCGCGTTCACGCCGAAGTCGGCAGCGGCATGGTGGGCGGCATGATCGCCCCGGCCTACGGCCCCGACGTGTCCTGACTTTCGTCTTCGAAATGTCCTGACTTTCGTCTTCGAAATGTCCCGAACGTCCACCGGACCTCTCCTGACCTAGTTTGACGTCCCGGGCGTCCCCGGACCGTCGCCTTCGACGCGTGTCCATTACGTCGCAGGACGCGCCCGTTATCCCCAATTTACCGAAGTAACCATGATCGGCAGCGATCCGCCCCAGCCGCCTTAATCCGGGCGAAATGCCTGCGTATCCGGTTGGTTAACGGACTTTTTTCGGCTACACAGGCCGCGGTTGCATGGCAGGCGCCACGGGCACGAGTAATCATTGCGTCCATGAGCGCGCTCAAGGGCGCGCGGCGGGCACCGCATCACAGGCGTCAGGTCTTAAATTTATGTCGGCACAGCGTATGACGCTCGAACTACGCAAGATATCGGCTGGCGCGCGGTTTGGCCGGCAGCTGCGGCTGGCCGCGGGGCTGATCGTGCTCGCCATCCCCTTGAGCGGATGCGGCACCGGCGCGCTGTGGGACAAGTTCCTCGCCAAGGACGACACCTTCGTCGAGGAGCCGGCGGACAAGCTCTACAATGAGGGCTTGTACCTGATGAACCAGAAGAAGGATCCGAAGGCGGCGTCGAAGAAATTCGAGGAAGTCGACCGCCAGCATCCTTATTCCGACTGGGCGCGCAAATCGCTGCTGATGTCGGCCTATGCCTTCTACAATGCCGGCGACTACGACAACTGCATCGGCGCCGCGACCCGCTACGTCACCCTGCACCCGGGAAGCCCGGATGCGGCCTATGCGCAATATCTGATCGCGGCCTCGCATTACGACCAGATTCCGGACATCACCCGCGACCAGGGCCGCACCGAGAAGGCGATCGCCGCGCTGGAAGAGGTGATCCGCAAATATCCGACCTCGGAATATGCCGTCAGCGCCAAGGCCAAGCTCGAAGGCGCGCGCGACCAGCTCGCCGGCAAGGAAATGGATGTCGGCCGCTACTACATGGAAAAGCGCGACTACACCGCCGCCATCAACCGCTTCAAGACCGTGGTCACCCAGTATCAGACCACGCGGCATGTCGAGGAAGCGCTGGCCCGGCTGACCGAGGCCTATATGGCGATCGGCATCGTCGGCGAGGCGCAAACCGCCGCCGCCGTGCTCGGGCACAATTTTCCTGACAGCCGCTGGTACAAGGACGCCTATAATCTTGTAAAGTCCGGCGGTGTCGAGCCGAGCGAGAACACCGGCTCCTACATTTCCAAAGCCTTCAAGAAACTGGGTCTCGGTTAGGATCTTACCTCGCATGCTGGCGCGTCTTTCGATCCGTGACATCGTCCTGATCGAACGGCTCGATATCGAGTTTTCCCGTGGGCTGGCGGTGCTGACCGGCGAAACCGGCGCGGGCAAATCCATTCTGCTCGATGCCTTCGCGCTGGCGCTCGGCGGCCGCGGCGACGCCGGCCTGGTCCGTCACGGCGTCGAGCAGGGCCAGGTCACCGCGGTGTTCGACGTGCCGAAGGACCATCCGGCCGCGAAAATCCTCAGCGACAACGGGCTCGACGACACCGGTGAGATGATCCTGCGCCGCGTCCAGCTTGCCGACGGCCGCACCCGCGCCTTCATCAACGATCAGGCGATCAGCGTGCAGACCCTGAAGGCGGTCGGCTCGGCGCTGGTCGAAATCCACGGCCAGCATGACGAGCGCGCGCTGGTCGATGCCTCGACCCACCGCCGCCTGCTCGACGCGTTTGCCGGCCTCGAGAAGGACGTCGCGGCGCTGGAGAAGCTGTGGGACGCCCGGCGCGCCGCCAACACGGTGCTCGACGAGCATCGCGCCGACATGGAGCGCGCCGCGCGCGAGGCCGACTATCTGCGCCATGCCGCCGATGAATTGAAGAAGCTTGCGCCCAAGGACGGCGAGGAGACCGCGCTCGCCGAGCGCCGCACCACGATGATGCAGGGCGAGAAGATCGCCGCCGATCTGCGCGAGGCGCAGGAGGCCGTCGGCGGCACTCATTCGCCGGTTCCGGCACTGTCGGCGGCGGTGCGCCGGCTGGAACGCCGCGCCGGCAATTCGCCTGCGCTGGTCGAACCCGCGGTGAAGGCGATCGATGCGGCGATCAACGCGCTGGAGGAGGCCGACCAGCACCTCAACGCCGCGCTGATCGCGGCGGATTTCGATCCCGGCGAGCTCGAACGCATCGAGGAGCGGCTGTTCGCGCTGCGCGCCGCGTCGCGCAAATATTCGACGCCGGTCGATGGCCTGGCGGCGCTGGCCGCAGAAATACGCCGCCGACGTGGCGCTGATCGATGCCGGCGCCGACCAGTTGAAGAAGCTGGAGGCGGCAGCGGCCGAAGCCGACAAGCGCTACAGCGCCGCCGCCACCAAAGCTCTCCGCCGCGCGGACAAAATCCGCCGAGAAGCTCAACAAGGCCGTCAATGCCGAACTCGCGCCGCTGAAGCTGGAGCGCGCCAAGTTCATGACCCAGATCGATTCCGATCCGAAATCGCCGGGCCCGCAGGGTTTTGATCGTGTCGAGTTCTGGGTCCAGACCAATCCGGGCACCAGGCCGGGGCCGCTGATGAAGGTCGCCTCCGGCGGCGAACTGTCGCGGTTCCTGCTGGCGCTCAAGGTGGTGCTGTCCGATCGCGGTTCGGCGCCCACGCTGGTGTTCGACGAAATCGATACCGGCGTCGGCGGCGCGGTGGCGGACGCGATCGGCGCGCGGCTGGCGCGGCTCGCCGGCAAGGTGCAGGTGATGGCGGTGACGCATGCGCCGCAGGTCGCCGCGCGCGCCAACCAGCATCTGCTGATTTCCAAGGACGCGCTCGACAAGGGCAAGCGCGTCGCCACCCGCGTCAACGCGCTCGCCGCCGATCACCGCCGCGAGGAAATCGCCCGCATGCTGGCCGGCGCCGAGATCACCGCCGAAGCCCGGGCCGCGGCGGAGCGGCTGCTGAAGGCGGCGACGGCGTAATTTTCAACGTCATTCCGGGGCGCACGAAGTGCGAACCCGGAATCTCGAGATTCCGGGTCTGGTCCTTCGGACCATCCCGGAATGACACACAAGAAATTTCGGCATGATAGCAAAATCAAAAACACCAGTACCGAGTCGCCACCCTCACCAAGGCGCAGGCCAAGGTCGAGCACAAGCGGCTGACGCTCGAGATCGAGCGCCACGACAAGGCTTACTATCAGGACGACGCGCCGAAAATTTCGGACGCCGAATATGACGCGCTGCGCCAGCGCTTCAACGCCATCGAGGCCAGGTTTCCGGAATTCGTCACCGGCGACTCGCCGTCGCAGAAAATCGGCGCGGCGCCGTCCGGGAGCTTCAGGAAGGTCCGGCACGCGGTGCCGATGCTGTCGCTCGACAACGCCTTTGCCGAGGAAGACGTGCTCGATTTCGTCGGCCGCATCCGCCGCTTCCTCAAGCTTGCCGACGACGACCGGATCGACTTCAGCGCCGAGCCGAAGATCGACGGGCTGTCGATGTCGCTGCGCTACGAGGACGGCGAACTCGTCACCGCCGCCACCCGCGGCGACGGCGCCGAGGGCGAAGACGTCACCGCCAATATCCGCACGCTCGAGGACGTGCCGAAGAAGCTCAAGGGCCGCAACGTGCCTGATATCTGCGAGGTGCGCGGCGAGGTCTACATGACCAAGAAGGCCTTTCTCGCGCTCAACGAGCGGCAGAAGGCCGACCGGCGAGCACCATCTTCGCCAATCCGCGCAATTCGGCGGCGGGCTCGCTGCGCCAGAAGGATCCCTCGATCACCGCCTCGCGTCCGCTCGGCTTCTTCGCCTATGCCTGGGGCCAGATGACCGAGATGCCGGCGGATACCCAGTCCGGCATGATCGGCTGGTTCGAGCGCTGCGGCTTCAAGACCAATCCGCTGACGAAGATCTGTCACTCGGTCGAGCAGTTGATCGCGTTCCACCGCAAGATCGAGGAAGCAGCGCGCCAGGCTCGATTACGACATCGACGGCGTCGTCTACAAGGTCGACCGCATCGACTGGCAGGAGCGGCTCGGCTTCGTGTCGCGCACGCCGCGCTGGGCGATCGCGCACAAATTCCCGGCCGAGCGCGCCATGACCGTGCTCCGGGATATCGAGATCCAGGTCGGGCGCACCGGCTCGTTCACGCCGGTCGGCAAGCTCGAGCCGGTCGGCGTCGGCGGCGTCATCGTGCAGAACGTCACGCTGCACAACGAGGATTACATCAGGGGCATCGGCGGCGACGGCGAGCAATTGCGCGAGGGCCGCGATATCCGGATCGGCGACACCGTCATCATCCAGCGCGCCGGCGACGTCATTCCGCAGGTGGTGGACGTGGTGCTCGACAAGCGGCCGAAGGAGCGCCAGGCCTTATCATTTTCCGAAGAAATGCCCGTGCCCGCTGCATACCGACGTGGTGCGCGAGGAGACCGCGACCGGCGAGGAGGGCGCCCGCGCCCGCTGCACCGGCGAGTTCGCCTGTCCCTACCAGAAGATCGAGCACCTGAAACTGTTCGCCTCGCGCCGCGCCTTCGATATCGAGGGGCTCGGCGAGAAGCAGATCGAATTCTTTTTCGAGCAGGAATGGGTGAAGGAGCCGGCCGATATCTTCACGCTTGCAGGCGCGCAACGCGAAGCTCAAGCTCGAGGAGATCGAAGGCTACGGCGAGACCTCGGTGCGCAATCTGTTCGCCGCGATCGAGGAGCGGCGGCGGATCTCGCTGGAGCGCTTCATCTTCGCGCTCGGCATGCGCCAGGTCGGCGAGACCACGGCGCTGGCGCTGGCGCGCGGCTACGGCTCGTGGCAGGCGTTCCACGACGCCTGCCTCAAGGTCGCCAAGGACGACGAGGAGGCCATCGCCGAGATGGATGCGCTCGACCAGATCGGCGACACCGTGATCGCCAGCATCAAGGCCTATTTCGGCGAGAGCCATAACCGCGGCATCGTCGAGCGGCTGACAAGAGAAGTCACCATCCTCGATGCCGAAAAGCCGAAGAGCAATTCGGCGATCGCCGGCAAGACCGTGGTCTTCACCGGCTCGCTGGAAAAGATGACGCGCGACGAAGCCAAGGCCATGGCCGAGCGGCTGGGCGCCAAGGCGGCGGGCTCGGTGTCGAAGAAGACCGATTACGTGGTCGCCGGTCCCGGCGCCGGCTCGAAACTCGCCGAGGCCAAGAAGCACGGCGTCGAGGTGCTGACCGAAGACGAATGGCTGAAGCTGGTCGGGGAGTGAGGGGCGCTCGATCTTTCCGTCATGCCCGGCCAAAGCAGTCAAGCCTGCGCAGACTGCGTAAACTTGTCTGCGATGCCGGGCATCCACGTCTTGGCGGCATAGCAGGAAGGAAGACGTGGATGGCCGGGACAACCCCGGCCATGACGAGTTTCGCAGGCCTGCATGCGGATAGCGCTCTCAAAGCGAGGTCCTCCTACATCATCCCCGACTCTTCCTCCTCCGCCTGTTCGATCAGTTCCTCGCTGACCACCACGTTGCGGCGCGGCACCAGGAAAATCATGGTCGAGGCGCAGGCGGCCGACAACAGCGACGATGGCGATGTTGAGCGGCACCGGGGTGGCAAAATGGCCGCCGAGATAGGCGCCGAATTGCGAGAACAGCGAGCCGATCCCCATCTGCAGGAATCCCATCGCGCCGGAGGCGGTGCCGGCGGCCTCGGGGCGGATGCTGATGGCGCCGGCCGCCGAGTTCGACATCACGAAGGCGTTGGCGAACATCACCAGCATCTGGGTGCCGAACAGCCAGGACGGCGCCTGATTGAGCCCGGTGACGCCCCACACCAGGTTCAGCAGGCTGCCGGCGAATTGCAGCGCCAGCCCGAACCAGATCAGTTTCTCCAGCGAATGGCGCGGCGCGAAGCGCACGCAGAACAGATTGCCGATCAGATAGGCAAACCCGGTGGTGGCAAACCACGCGCCGTATTCGGCGCTGGAGCGGCCCATCTGCATCACCACGATATAGGGTCCGCCGCCGGCGAAGGTGAAGATGATCTGCGAGGCCAGCACCTGGCACAGCATGTAGCCGATGAAGGCGCGGCTGGTGAGGAGGTTGCCGACATCGCCGCGAAATCCGCTGCCCCCGGCGCGGACGCGGCGCGTCTCCGGCAACGCCAGCGCGATCGCCACGGCGATGACAAGCGAAGCGGCGGTGATGACGTAGAAGATCGAGCGCCAGCCGAACGCGGTCTCCAGCAGGCCGCCGGTCAGCGGGCTCAGCATCTGCGCGATCATCATGACCGCGATCACCAGGCTGATCATGGCGCCGATGCGCTCGCGGCTGTAGAGATCGCGGATGATGGCGCGGCTCACCACCATGCCGGTGGCGCCGCCCAGCGCCTGCAGAAAGCGCGCGGCGATCAGTTGCGGCAGGGTTTCGGCGAAGATGCAGGCCGCGCTCGCCACCACCATCAGGCCGAGACCCGCCAGCAGCACCGGGCGGCGTCCGAACCGGTCCGACAGCGGCCCCATGATGATCTGCGAGCAGGCGATGCCGACCATATAGAGCGACACCGTCATCTGCGCGACCGAGATGTCGCGGCCGAAAACGGTGGCCAGCACCGGCAGCGCCGGCACCAGCATATAGAGCGAGATCGGCGCCACGCCGGTCATCGCGACCAGCAGCAGCAGCATGATCCGGGACGTCGCGATGCCGGTGTCGTCTGTCGCCGCTGCCGGCGGCTTGCCCGTCACTCCGTGCATTGAGGTCCGATCCGATTTCGTGAATCGGACTGTAGCGCTATCGCCCGGCAGCGAATACGGGCGTTTCGGAATGCGGCTATTCCGTTTTCGGGAGGCCGCCCGGGAAATGACGGTTGCTACAGCGACAGCGGCGCGGTCGGCGGCGTCGAGCCAGACTTTGGTGGCCTCGTCGACATGCGGCCGGACCTCGTGGCGGACGCGGGCATGGTAGTCGTTGAGCCAGCTCAGTTCTTCGCCCGCTCAGCATCTTCAAGTCGATCAGCCGGCGGTCGATCGGCGCCAGGGTCAGCGTCTCGAAGGCGTTCATCGGCTTCTCGGCGCCGGCGATATCGGCGCCGACCACCAGTTCGAGATTCTCGATCCGGATGCCGAACGCATCGGTCTTGTAGTAGCCGGGCTCGTTGGACAGGATCATGCCGCGCCGCAGCGGCGTGGTGCCGAGTTTCGATATCCGCGCCGGGCCTTCATGCACCGACAGATAGCTGCCGACGCCGTGGCCGGTGCCGTGCTCGAAATCGATGCCGGCCTGCCAGAGGAATTGCCGCGCCAGCGTATCGATCTGCGCGCCGGTGGTGCCGTCGGGAAATACCGCGCGCGCGATCGCGATATGGCCGCGCAGCACGCGGGTGAAGCGGTCGCGCATTTCCGCCGTCGGCTCGCCGATCGCGATGGTGCGGGTGACGTCGGTGGTGCCGTCCTCATATTGCGCGCCGGAATTGATCAGCAGGAGATCGCCGGGCGCGATCCGCCGGTTGCTCTTGCGGGTGACGCGGTAATGCACGATGGCGCCGTTCGGCCCGGTGCCGGCGATGGTCGGGAACGAGACGTCCTTCAGCGCGCCGGTGTCGCGGCGGAAGGTCTCCAGCGCCTCGACGGCGTCGATCTCGGTCAGCGCGCCCGAGGGGGCCTCGCGGTCGATCCAGGCGAGGAACCGCGCCAGCGCCACCGCGTCGCGCCGATGCGCGGTCCTGCGTGCCCTCGATCTCGGTCGAGTTCTTGACGGCCTTGAGCAGGCTGACCGGATCGCTGCCGCGCACCGGCTTGCCGCCGGCGGCGATGATCAGGCGGCTCAGGGCGTCGGCGGCGGTGGCGCTGTCGAGCGCGATCGAGGCGCCGCGCTGCGCCAGCTCGGTCAGCTTTGGCGTCAGCGCGTCCGGCTCGGCGACATCGGCGGATTGTTCGAGATGGTCGCGGGCGCTGTTGGACAGCTTGCGGTGATCGATGAACACGGTGGGGCGGCCGTCCTTCGGCACCAGCGCATAGGACAGCGGCAAGCGGCGTATGCGAGACGTCGGCGCCGCGGATGTTGAAGGTCCACGCCACCGCATGCGAATCCGACAGCACCAGCGCATCGACGCCGAGTCTTGTCGATCTCGAGGCGGATCCGCCTGAGCTTTTCGGCCTCCGCTTCGCCCGAAAATTGCGTGCCGTGAATGGCGACCGGGCCGAGCGGCGGCGGCGGGCGTTCGGTCCACACCGCGTCCAGCGGGTTGCTGTCGACCGCGACCAGCTCCGCGCCGGCCTTGGCGCAGGCCGCGGCCAGCCGCTCCGCTGCCGCAGAAGTGTGCAGCCATGGGTCAAATCCGAGGCGGTCGCCGGCGTTGAGATGCCCGGTCAGCCAGCTTTCCGGTGGCGGATCGACCAGCGGCTCGATGCTCCAGGCCTTGCGGTCGACCTGCTTTGCCGCCTGCAGCGTATAGCGGCCATCGACGAACACCGCGGCCGCCTGCGTCAGCACGATCGCCATTCCGGCCGATCCGGTAAAGCCGGTCAGCCAGGCCAGCCGCTCTTCGGACGGCGCGACATATTCGTTTTGTTGCTGATCGGCGCGGGGAACCACGAATCCGGTCAGTTTCCGCCGCACCAGCTCCTCGCGAAACGCCGACAGCCGCGCGGTCAGCGCAACGCCGCTTTCGGGCTCTTCGAACGTCTGGAAGAGGGCTTCGAACATTGGCTGACCACTTTAGGATTAGGTGGAGAACTCCACAATCAATGCAGATTGCCTGCAATTTGGCATACATTATGCTTGAATCGAGGCGCCTGCGTTAGAAGGGTTGGAACGATTTGCTGTCACAGGCAGTCCATCCGACGATGTCTGGAGGAACTCCGGGAGTGTTTCAACTCAACGATGAGGGGATACACCATGCCTGCTTTCACGTTTGAGAAGATCTCGCCGCCGATACGCCGCGGCCCGATTGCTCCGATCGTCAAGAAACAACGCGGTGTCATCGTTCAGATCCTGGATCGTTTCGTCGAGGCGCGCGTGAAGCGCTCATTGCGCGAGGAGAAGGGCGTCGTCGCCCGCCGTTCACAAAGGCCACAGGATTGAGGTTTTATCCCGCCTTGCGCATCAAGAGGCTGCTCCAGCCTTCGACTTGAAGGTGGCGTTCGAGAACGAGCCCGCGCGCGCGGTAAGCGGCGATCACGCTCTGGGCCTGATGCGGCAGCAAGCCCGATAGAATGACCAGCGCCGATGGCGCCAGATGCCGCGCCATCGGCGTTGCCATTTGCCGCAGGGGATTGGCGAGAATGTTCGCCAGCACCAGATCGAACGGACCGCGCCGGGCGAATTGCGGCGCGGAAAATCCGGTGGCGCAAATGGTCTCTATCAGATCGCCGGTGCCATTGAGGCGGGCGTTGTCGCGCGCCACCTTAACCGAAAGCGGATCGATATCGCTCGCCAGCACCTCGCCATGCAGCGCCTTGGCGGCGGCGATGGCCAGCACGCCGGTGCCGGTGCCGAGATCGAGCACGCGCCGGGGATAGTACGCCTTCAGCACGGAATCGAGCAGCAACAGGCAGCCGCGCGTGGTGCCGTGATGGCCGGTGCCGAACGCCAGCGCCGCCTCGATCTCGATGCCGAGCTTGTTGGGCGGCACGTTTGCGCGGTCATGCTGGCCGTGCACGATGAACCGTCCGGCGCGAACCGGAACGAGTTCTTCGAGCGTCGCCTTGACCCAGTCCTTCGCTTCCACCGTGTCGAAGGCGATGGCCTGCGCCACCTCGTCGCCGGCGGCGAGGCGGACGAGTTCGCGGATCGAGGCCTGATCGGGCACTTCCTCAAAATGCACGGTGACGTGCCAGCGCCCGCCGGGCCCCTCGAACGCGGCGATCGCGGCCTGGCCCTCGAAAAAACTCTCGGTCAAAAGATCGACCACGCGCTTCGCGGCGTGTTCGTTGCCGATGGCAAAGGTGGCGCGGTGGGTGCTGGGCGTGAGGGCGGAGGTCATTGTTGATCCGGAAATTGACTTGGACGAAATTGGCTTGGACGAATGCGTCGTGCTTCGCCGTTCTTCGCCCATCAATTACCCGGAAATCGGTTGGTGCAACAGGCGAGACCCGCACCTCACATGCGGACCCGCGCGCTACACGTTGTCCGGTGCGGGAAATTTCAGCCTGCGAACTTCGATGCTATCGCGTGCTCGTCGGCGCGGCGCTTCTCGCCCTCAGGGGCCGGGGGCCTCTTTGCGGTCCTCGAACAGGGTCCTGAGAAGCCGCATCAGCTCGTGCTGGCCCTGGCCGCGTTCACCGAGGAAGGCGGCTACGTCCACCTCTTCAGTGTCGATGCCGTAACCCGACCCGCGCATGTCACCGCGCGTCTTTTCATGCTCGACAAACAAGCGGTTGGCGTCGGTGTCGAACACCAGCCGCCATCGGTCCTCGTCGGCGCCTTCACTGCGCTGATATAGCGGCCTCCTCAACAAGGGCATGCCGGGTTCCTCCTTTGTACCAAACCTATCACAACCTGCGGCTCGAGTTCGACGGCTATAAGGGGCTGATTTCGAATTGAAACGCGCTCTCGTGCCCACAGCCTGCCGACTCCAGGCGCAAGGGTTGTTCACAGCGCTATACGCCGAAACATACATGGTCTTGTCACAGGCCCGTCCACACGATCTGCACAACAGATCCACCAGCTTTCCACACCGGTTCTCCCTGAGGTCATCAACCGGTTGTCCACAATTTATCCACGGGCTTTTCAACCGGTTTCGCACCGGGATGTCCGGCCCCGGAAATCCCGATCTGGCGTCATTTCCTGACCGCGAGCGCATAGAGATAGGCAAGGATCGCATCGACGTCCTCGTCGGAAAACTCGATCTGCGGCATGGCCCGATGCCGGGAAACCATGCCCTCCCTGAGTTCTGCCTGCAGCTCGCGCGGCGCGAACCTGGCGTAGATGTCGCGCATCGGCGTGGCCCCTTGGAGCGGACTCTCGCCTACGGCGCCGATGGCATGACAGCGGCCGCAATTCTCCTGGAGCAGGGCCTTGCCTTTGCTTCTGAGCTGGCTGGATGGGGCTGCGTTTGAGGCCGCGGACAAACACACAAGGAGTGCAACGGCCAGGAGCCGGGCCTGACGGGCAAAACGCGGTACCATGGGTTCGAGCCTCCTTCGTCTGCATCGCCTGATCATAGAGGATTTCAGGCGAGCCCGCGCCCCCCTTGGTGGTGCCTAACCGGCAGGTCGGCTCGCGTCGCCTGGGTGATCTGGCAGGTGTTGGGTGGTCCTTCCGGCTCTGGAAAAATTCACCGTGCGACAGCCTGGATCACGACCAGATGCGTGCGGACGGGGGTTGCTTCCCAGGATCGTCCGTAGACAAAGGTGACACTCGCGCTGCCGGCGCTGGTTGCCTCGATGCTCCAGCGATGAATGCCGGGCGCCCCGAGCAAAGGTTTGCCGCCGGCTTTTTGTGAGAATCCGCGGTCATGGATGCGCAGGATCGAGGCGTTTACGCTCGCCTTCGCGTCAACCACCCACCGGTATCCAGTCGATGGATTCTCCTCAAGTTCGATGGTGGCTTGCTGACCAACCGCAAGCTTGAGCGTCTGGTCGGCAGCCCCGGCTCCGGCAACTGCCGCCGCCATCATTGCTGCGGCCAGCAACAATCGCGCTAATGCGGCACCCATGATCGTCCGCCTTTCCTCGACATCGCCCCGTGTGGAGGGGCGCCCTGGCAGGAATACCCCCATAATCCAATTTTCTGAAGGCCTTCGGTTCATGCCGCCGCCGGGATGCGCCGCAAGCAGACCAAATACGGCTTCATGCAGAGGTGGCCCTGCGCAAGCTTCCAACCAGAGCCGGCCGGTCGTCACCCGCAATCCATAGCGCGAAATCCTGATCGCCGTTCTCGGCAATTGGCGACTGACGCTGGATCACCTCGCTGTCAAAATAGGCCGGTCCTTTGATCCACAGATCGAGCCGCTGAGGTTTGGAAACTGCTGAATGAAGGTGCCCGAGGCACTGAGCCGCAACCCGCTGTGGATGCGCAAACGCCGCGGCGAATCCGAAACGGCGCGCATAGCGGTCCCACTGGTGGATACCGTTGTAGTCGCCGGTGAGGGCGCCGAAGTGCCAGCGGCTGCTGCCGTCGATGCGCCATTGCTCGGCCTTCGCGGGGCCGTCGCCGAGAACGGGTGAAACCGGTGCGGCCCCAAGCGCGGCACCCTGCCAGGTCGGCGAACCGAAACGTCCGCGGTAGTAGAAGGTCACTATACTTTCCCACGCGCAATCGTCGCCCTGCTGCAATCGCGTGTGCAGATCAACTTCGATCCCCTTTTCCAGGATGCGCCATCCGGCCACCCCGGATATGAGATCGCCCCTGTCGCCAGCGCGTAAGGGGCGGTACATCGACAGCCGGTTGCGCACCTGCAGCGCCCGCCAGATTGGAAGCGGCCACAACCGGTGTGTGAGCATCGTCATCAGCAATCGAAAGCCGGTAACGTGCGGGAAGAGCAGCGACAGCAACTCCTGCGAACGGGGATCCGGCGTGCCGCTGATGCGCTGGAGAAACTGGATGGCCTCAGGCTCGATCGGATAGCCGCGCCAGATGATGCTCAGATCGGGAAAGCCGCGGTCCGCGCTCCAGCCGGACGATGGCCGAAAAGCCTGTAGCATATAGTGCAATGCCGACGGCGGAGCGGCGTAGGTCTCGATGTGCGCGCTCATGGCTTCCGCTCCGGTTCGAACCTGTCCTCGCGACTTGCGCCCGCGGTCCGAAAGACTGACAGGCCCAACTTCGGTAAGTGGTTGAGCTTATGCATCAATGACATGGATCAAATGCGCGGCAGGTTAGTTTTCCGTCCCGCCTGTTTTCCGGATTGGACCGTTTGCGCCGGGTTCGAGATGACGTTCAACCAAAGAGCGCGCGATGATCCCGCGAAATCACGCGTGGGTTGTGGCCGGGTGCCGGTGAGGCCGCTGGCGCGATTGATCTCGATCAAAGATTAAAACGAGCCGTTTTGCATTGATATTGCAAAATCGTCCGCCGCGGCCGGTCAGCGCGCTGCCGCGCAAAAGAAAAAAACGCATATTGCCGGCGGGCGATCATGCGCCAACAGCCGCATCAGATGCGGGATGGCGAGGGGGAGGGAAGTTCGATGCGTCGGGCGTGGTGCGTCGCGATCTGGGTCGGATTGACCTGCGCGACGGTTGGAGTTCTTGGCCTTGAACCTTCGCGTGCGCAGGAGGTGGCCGGTGACGATTCGAGACCCAAGGAGGCGATCGCTTTTCGGCTCTATCGATGGGAAGAAAACTATCTCTGGTTGTCCCGCAAGACCGAACCGCTGACCGATTACGAGCGCCTCAAATACATTCATCTGGGCGGGGCGCCCGAAAACTACCTGAGCCTCGGAGGCGAGGCGCGCTACCGCTTTGACGGCTATGATCCGTATTTGTTCGGGCTGACCGCGAACGGGAAGCCGTTCGGCTCGAACCAGGAGCGTCTGCTTCTCCACAGCGACCTGCATCTGACGGAATATTTCCGGGCGTTCGCGCAATTCGATGCTGCCGCCGAGCAGGGCCGTCCGGTGCAACGCGCCTACGACCAGAGCAGGCCGGATCTGCGTCAGGGGTTCGTCGATTTCATCCTGCCGGTCGACAGGAGCACGACGACGGTGCGGCTCGGGCGCCAGGAGCTCTGGCTCGGTCCGACGCGATGGATGGCGGTGCGCGATCCCACCAATCTCCGCCGATCCTTCGACGGCGGTCTGTTCGAATACAGGGACGATACCTACATCCTGCGTGCTTTTGCGGCACGTCCGGTTGTAACCAGTCCGGGCCTGTTCGACGATGCGACGTCCACCGCCGAATACTTTCGCGGCGCCTATTTTCGAGCTAAACACCCACAGGGGTTTCCGGCCATAATCGATCTTTATCTGCTCGGCCGGGAGCAGGACAGCGTGACCTACGCGCGCGGAACCGGACGCGAGGATCGATGGACCGTCGGCGGTCGCGTCGGCGGCAAGCTTGCGGGGCTCGACTACGTCGTCGAAGCCGCCAACCAGTTTGGTACCTTCAACAAAGTTGGCACCTTCAGCCCGGCCGACATATCGGCATGGGGATTCTTCAGCCAGGTCAGCCGGGGCTTCGACGGCGTCGCCCTCACGCCGCGGCTTGGCGTGCGAACGCACTATGCGTCGGGCGACAGCAACCTGAAGAGTTCGATATTCAGGACCTTCGCGGCGCCTTATCCGGCGGCCAGCGAGATCACGGAAATGTCGTTGCTGTCGCTATCGAACGCCATAAACCTGCAGCCTTACGCGCAGGTGAGGTTGCCGGACGGTCCCTTGCTCGAGGCCAGCTGGAACTGGGTCACGCGAGCCAGTCTGGCGGATTCGGTTTATGGTCCCATCGGCACGATCATCACCGCTCCCGGCTCGAGGGCGTGGAACGTAGCCCAGATCGGCCAGTTGGCTGCCACCTGGGACATCTCGCCCTTTGTCCAGCTTCACGGCATCTATTCGCACACGTTCGCCGGGGACTACATCAAGGCCGCCAAGGGACGCGATATGGACTATTACCGCTTTCAGATCATGACAAGGTTCTGAACCGCCGCTGCATCCACTCAGCCGAACAGCGCCCGGTGATCGGCTAAAATCACCCGCGCGGCGTTGTGGCCGGGGGCGCCGGTGACGCCGCCGCCGGGATGCGCGCCGCTTCCGCAATGGTAGAGGCCCTTCACGGGTCCGCGATAATCGGCGTGGCCGAGCATCGGCCGTGCCGAGAACAACTGGTTCAGCGTCAGCGCGCCATGAAAAATATCGCCGCCGAGCAGGCCGAACTGGCGCTCCAGATCGAGCGGCGACAGGATCTGTCGCCCCATCACGCTCGCCGCGAACCCCGGCGCGTATTTGTCCACCGTCGCGACCATGAGATTGGCGACTTGCTCGCGATGGTCGTCCCACGATCGGCCGTCCGATAATTGCGGCGCGACGTGCTGGCAGAACAGGCTGGCGACATGCTGGCCCGGCGGACACAGCGTGTCGTCCAGCGTCGAGGGAATGAGAATTTCGACCACCGGCTCGCGGCTCCAGCCCTGCGCCCGTGCGTCCTGCCAGGCGCGATCCATGTAGTTCAGGCTCGGCCCGAGGATGATGCCGGCCGAGAGATGATCGCCTGTGCCCGGCAGCGCCGTGAACGAAGGCAGGGCGCTCAGCGCCACGTTCATCCGGAAGGTACCGGAGCCGTTGCGCCAGTTCCGGATGCGATCGAGAAATTCCTTCGGCAGCGCATCCGCCGGCACCAGGTGCGTATAGAGCAGTTTCGGGTTGACGCCGGAGGCGACGTATTTGGCGTTGACGGTCTTGCCGCTATCGAGGACGACGCCGACCGCGCGGTCGCGCTCGACGATCACCTCGCGCACGCCCGCCTCCAGCTCGATCTCGACGCCGTGGCTGCGCGCGGCGCGCGCCATCGCCTGCGTGATCGCGCCCATGCCGCCGATGGCGTGGCCCCAGACGCCTTTCTTGCCGTTCACCTCGCCGAACGCATGATGCAGCATCACGTAAGCGGATCCTGATGCGTAGGGGCTGGCGTAATTGCCGACGATGGCGTCGAACCCGTAGAGCGCCTTGACCAGATCGTTGTCGAAGCGGTCGTCCAGCATCTCGCCGGCCGACCGCGTGAACAGATCGAGCAGCGAGCGCTGCTGCTCCAGCGTCAGCCTTCGCAGGATGTTGGCGGTGCCGAGCGCGTTGAAGGCTTCGTGGATCGCGCCGGCGCCGAACCCCTCGACGATGTTTGGCGGCGCGCGCAGCACGAAGGCGCGCAGCACGTCGGCGATCACCTCGAGTTCGCGGTTGAACGCATCCATTCTTTCCGCATCGCGTTCGCTGAGCTTTGCCACGGACTCACGGGTGCGGCCTTCACCGGTGAGCAGATAGCTGCCATCGGGGGAGGGGAGGAAATTCTGCGCGCGGCGTTCGACGATTTTCAGGCCGTGATCGTGCAGCTGTAAATCGGCAATGATCTGCGGGTTGAGCAGGCTGACGGTGTAGGCGGCGACCGAATTCCGAAAACCGGGGTGGAATTCCTCGGTCACCGCGGCGCCGCCGACTACCTTGCGGCGCTCGACCACCTTCACGCGCAAGCCCCCCATCGCCAGATAGGCCCCGCAGGTGAGGCCGTTGTGGCCAGCGCCGATGATGAGGACGTCCGTTTCGTTCATGTCCGCTTCAAGAAGGTTTGATTAAGGCGTGCTGTCGCGCCGTATCGACGCCGCGTCAAGTCCACGCTTTAGCGGTTCCTTGCCCGCCATGTTGCCATTATGCTCAACTCAACGTCTCTGGCACGCCCATACCGGATTTCCGTGCCGGCGCCCGCCGGGTTCAAGCCGGGGTTTTCATGACGTCACTTGATCTGTCCGCAGTCACGGAGCAGCCCTCTGCGAGCCGAAACCGGCTGGTGCTGATCATCTATACATCAGCGATCTTTGTCAGCGCGCTGCTGTTGTTCTCGGTGCAGCCTTTGTTCACCAGGATGGTGCTGCCGCGGCTCGGCGGCTCGCCGGCGGTGTGGTCGGTGGCGATGGTGTTCTTCCAGTCGTTGCTGCTCGCCGGCTACGCCTATGCGCATTATCTGATGCAGATCCGCAACCGCGTGATTCCGGTGACTGTTCATCTGGTGCTGCTGGTGATCGCGCTATCGTCGCTGCCGCTGTCGATCGCTAGCGGGTGGGGCGAGCCGCCGACATCGGGCTATGCGTTCTGGCTGTTGGGCCTGTTCACGGTCTCGATCGGGCTGCCATTCTTCGCGCTGGCCGCCAATAATCCGCTGCTGCAGGCATGGTTCTTCCGCACCGGTCATCCCAGCGGTCCCGATCCTTACTTCCTCTATGCCTCGTCGAATATCGGCAGTTTCCTGGCGCTGTTGTCCTATCCGGTGCTGCTGGAGCCGATGTTCACGCTGCGCACGCAAAACCGGATCTGGACCGGCGGTTATGGCCTGCTGATCGTCCTGATTGCCGCCTCCGCCGTGCTGTTGCTGCGCTCGCCGGTCATATCGGCCGCCGACGGGCCTGCCGATGAAACCGATGCACCCGTGCCGCCGTGGATCCTGCGCGCGCGCTGGATCTTTCTGGCCGCGGTGCCGTCGGGGCTGTTGATCGCGGTCACCGCGCATATTTCCACCGACGTCGCGGCGGCGCCATTGCTTTGGGTGCTGCCGCTGTCGCTCTACCTCCTGACCTGGGTGCTGGTGTTCCAGTCGCGTCCGCTGCTGGCGCACAAATGGATGCTGATGCTGCAGCCGCTGGCGATCACAGGCGTGATCGTGCTGCTCGCGGTCGGCGGCGAACAGAACCTGCTGCTGACGCTGGGCGGCCACCAGCTTTGCTTCTTCGTCATCGCGATGGCCTGCCATGGCGAGCTGGCGCGCACCCGGCCGGCCGCGAAATATCTCACCGGCTACTATGTCGCGCTGTCGTTCGGCGGCATGGTCGGCGGATTGTTCGCCGGATTGATTGCGCCGTTCGCGTTTTCATGGGTTGCGGAATACCCGATCCTGCTGGCGCTGGCGGCGCTGTGCCGTCCGCCCGGCGGCAAAGAGCGTTTTCCGCGCTGGAGCGGCTGGTACTGGCCGTTTCTGGCCGTGCTTGCGGTGGCCCTGATCGCGCCGTCTTATTCCGACGGCAAGTTCATGCATTGGCTCGATGATAACAGGGCCTGGATGATCGGCGCGGTCGGCGTGCTCTCGGCGCTGCTGGCGCTCGGCTTCAACGCCAGCCGCTGGAAGATATTCGCCACCATCGCGGTGGCGCTGGTGCTGATCCGGGCCTATCCGCTGGACGACGGCCGGGTGGAAACCGTGCGGAGCTTTTTCGGCGTCCACAAGATCGTGGTGACGCCGCGCGGCCAGTACCATGTGCTGATGCACGGCACCACGATTTACGGCGCGCAAAAATTCCAGAACGACGACGGTACGCCGATTACCGGGCGGCCCGAACCGATCACCTATTACCACCGGGATGGTGGCATCGGTCGGGCGATCACGGCGATACGTGAGCGCAGGGGCGGACCGCTGCGCGTCGCGGTGATCGGGCTCGGCGCGGGAACGCTGACCTGCGCCTCGGAGCCCGGCGAAACCTGGAAGTTCTTCGAGATCGATCAAACCATGGTCGATACCGCGCGCGACCCGAAATATTTCAGTTACATCAAAAATTGCGAGCCGGATCTGAAGCCGGTGATCGGCGACGCGCGGCTGACCTTCGCCAGGGAGCCGGACGGCATCTACGATCTGATTATTGTCGACGCCTATTCGTCGGACGCGATCCCGATCCACCTCGCTACCGAAGAGGCGATGGCAATCTATAAAAACAAGCTCGCGCCGCAGGGCGCGGTGGTGATGCACGTCTCCAACCGGCACCTGGAACTGGCCAGCGTCATCGTCGGCATCGCGGAAGCCAACGATCTCAAGAGCTGGGTCTATGACGAGGACTCCGGGCGCGACAACGAATACATCTTCGCGACCGAAGTCGTGGTCTCGGCCCGCGAGGAGGCCGACGTCGGAAAGCTGGCATCGTCAGACGTTTGGGCGCTGACCGAAGCCGACGAGAACCAGCGGGTCTGGACCGACGACTATTCCAACGTGCTCGGCGCGGTGTGGCGGCGGTTGCGGGACGGGGAGAATTAGAGCGTTTTCAAGCGAAGTGGAGACCGGTTCGCGTCAGGAAAACGCGTCAAATCAAGAATCCGGAGCCCCGTTACGTTTCTATCGAAACGGAAAAGGCCCTAGCCGAAGCGGAAAACACCGCGCGGGTTTTGCAGAATTTCCGTGCGTTCATCCTTGTCGGCAACGATCTCGGCGAAGGCGGCCAGATTCTTTGCGTAGCTCTGGGCGCTTTCAAACCGGGTATGGGGCCAGTCGCTTCCCCAGATTAACCGGTCACGGCCCAGCGAGTCTCGCAGCAGGAGATAGGCCTCGCGGGCGATACGGTTGCTGTCCTCGCCGATTCGATAGGGCGCCGAAACCTTGACCCAGAGCCGGCGCGATTCTCCAAATTTCGTCAGCGCGACGAAACCAGGATCGGCGGCTCCAGTCCCGGCGTTGGGCAGTGCATAGTGATCCAGCACGACGTCGACGCCGAAAGAAAGCAGTCCCGGCACCAGCGCGGCCAGATCGATCGCGGCGCGCTGCACCTCGATTTGCCACTGCAGCTTTGCTGCACGTTCAAGCAACCCGCCCCAGACCGGAGATGCGAAATCAGGCAGCGGCTTGCCGACCAGATTGAGCCGTAGTCCGACGACACCCAAATCGTTCAGGCGGCTGAGATCATCGGGCGTTACGTCAGGGTCGACCACGGCGATGCCGCGCAGCCGGCCGCGCGCGGCGAGAACGCATTGCGCCAGATAGGAGTTGTCGGTTCCCAGGAAACTCGGCTGCACCAGGACGCCATGGGTGATGCCGTTGTCGTCGAGCTGCTGCAAATAGAGATCGAGAGGGGCGTCGTAGCCAGGGGCGTAGCGACGGGAATCCGCGAGCTGAAGGCCACCATGGAAAACGTGCGAATGCGTGTCGATCATTATTGATTGCTTTTGAGATGGCTGCGCGCGCGCAGGGAGGGCGTAACCGATTCCTGCGCCCACGAGCGACTTGCCTAACGTGCGCCGGCTGACACCAGTCTGGGTGGCTCCCGTCATCGTGCTGTCCTTTTCAATGCGCTGCGAAGTTCGGCGCGCGAGCCGCCAGCGGCGCAGTGTCGGAAAAGGTCTTGCCGCGGGTTTCCGGCAGCAGCAGGACGGCAACCAGCACCAGAGAATAGGCGAACGCCGCGTCGAGTCCGATTGCCGCCCCGAGCCCTACATGCTGGCTGAGATATCCGACCAGGATCGGAAAGCCTGCCGAGACGATGCGGCCGAAATTGTAACAGAACCCGACGCCGGTGCCGCGAACGCCCGAGGGATAGATCTCGCTGAATAGCGCAGCCATGCTGGCGGGAATGCCGGCGGAAAAAAAGCCGAGCGGAAATCCGAGCACCAGCATCTGCATATTGGTGAGGGGCGCGAACACGTAGATCAGCACGGTCAGCACGCAGGCGGAGGCGAACACGGCGACATTCGCACGTCGGCCGATACGGTCGCTCAGAATGCCGCTCGCGATACAGCCGCAGAAAAACGCCACGATGATCACGGCAAGGTAACCGCCGGTGCCCAGTACCGACAGCTTGCGTTCCTCGCGCAGGAACGTCGGCAGAAAGGTCGTGAGAGCGGCGTATCCGCCATGGGCTCCGACGCCGAACAGGCCGCCGATCATGGTGGCTCGCAGAACCTCGGGCTTGAAGATGCCGAGCAAGGTTTGCAACGGAGACGCTTGCAATGCGCCCGGAGCTATCTCGCTCCTGGGCTCCGGTATGCCCCTGCGGACGTAGAAGATCAGCAGGGCGGGCAACAGGCCGGCGGCAAACATCGCCCGCCAGGCGATATCCGGGGAAAGTTGCGAAAACAGCACCGTGGCTATGATAACCGCTGCGCCCCAGCCGACGGCCCATGCGCTTTGCACCGCGGCCAGCACCTTGCCGCGATGCTGCGGCCGGATCACTTCGGCCATCAACACCGCGCCGGCGGCCCATTCGCCCCCAAAACCAATTCCCTGAATGGTCTTGAGGACCAGCAATTGCGGATAGCTCTGCGCGAAGGCGCAGGCAAAGGTGGCAAGGGCAAACCACAGAATGGTGATCTGCAGCGCCTTAACCCGCCCGTAGCGATCAGCCAGCGCGCCGGCGATCCACCCGCCGAAGGCGCCTGCGAACAGCGTGACGGATCCCAGCAGTCCTGCCTCCGTCTTGGAGATGGCGAAGGCGGCGATCAGCGCCGGGATTGCAAGGCTGAACATCTGGACATCGAGAGCGTCCAGCGCCCAGCCCATGAAGCACGCCCAAAATGTCTTGCGCTCCGCTGCAGAGCTGTCCTGGTACCAGTTCGACATCGTTTCCTCCCGGAATCTCGCCGGCCTTTTTGGCTCGGCGTTGGTTGTCAGCGAATCTCCACGTGGTAGCGGAATTTGTCGGCGGCGCCGCGCGAGCGCCGCCATTCCAGCGGTTGGCGTGTCAGATCACAGGCAAGCCGCTCGATGACGATCAGCGGCGCGTGCGGCTTAAGTTGCAGCAGGCGCGCTTTCATGGGATCGGCGATCTCGACCGTCAGCGTCTCCTCCGCCGAGACCACCACCTGCTCACAGCGCTCCTCGTAAAGCGGATAGAGGAGGTTGCCGAATTCGCCTGATTTCAAGCGCAAGCAGCGGTTCGAAGCGAACCCTTGGCAGCCAGATGTCTTCTGCGAGCACGGGCAAATCATCGATCAGGCGGAGCCGCACCAGGTGGATAGCATCATCTCCCTGACCGATCCGCAGCGCCGAGGCGACGACCGACGGCGCCGGCAATGTTTCGCGACGCAGGATGCGACTGACGGGAATCCGACGTTCGCCGGTTTCGGATTGAAAACGGAAGAACCTGAACATCGAGGCATTGAAGCGCGTCCGCTTCACAAACGTGCCGCGGCCTTGTTGCCGATCAAGCACGCCCTCGGCGACCAGCTGATCCACGGCCTTTCGTACCGTGCCGATCGCAACGCCGTGGGTCTTTGCCAGATCGGCTTCGGACGGGATCGCGTCACCCGGGCGCCACTGTCCCTCCGCGACTGCGGTTGCAAGCACATCCCTCAGTCGCTGGTATAGCGGTAAGCGAAGATCCCCATTCATATAGTCATCTATATGAATATATGTCTGCTGGTCAATCCCGTTCATTCCCGGGGACGGCGGCAGAGGACGCGCGGATAAACGCTTCCGCCGCCTCGCACGGTTGATGGCCGCCGAAGCTTCGACCGGGAATCGCCACCGCCGATGATTGCCCGATCCAAATCAGGGGCAGATCGCCTTCACTCGTGAACCGGCTGACGGCGGCCCATCGCCACATCGCCTGCGATATCTGGCCGGTCAGGGTAATCCCCGTCGCATCGAAGACGGCCGTCTTGGACTTGAGCGCGTTTGGCGTTCCGGCCAGGTAGTCGCAATTCGACGCATCAGAAATCCGGCGACGACCATCGCAACAGTGCCGAGCAGGAAGCCGATCCGGCTCCTGCATGCGCATGAGGCTTGCGAGCAATTCTCAAGCCGCCGGCTGCGACACTGGAGACGGTTTGCACGGGGAGAGAAAACCGCGAATATGAAGTGGCTCGCGCCGGCGTCGTCCGATCGGAAAAGCAGCCCGCGTTCGGGCCAATAAACCGAAGAAACGTTTTTACGGGAGTTCGCGAAATGCCCATCATCCTCCAACGGCGCGTAGCAATGCTTCTGCTTGCGGCGACCGTCATCGCCGGGGCCGGTCGCGAGGCGCTCGCGCAGAAAAAATATGACACTGGCGCGAGCGACACCGAGATCAAGATCGGCAACATCGTTCCCTATAGCGGCCCGGCGTCGGCCTATGGCACGGTCGGAAAGGCGATGGCGGCCGTTTTCAGCAAGGTAAATGACGACGGCGGCATCAACGGCCGCAAGATCAATTTTATCTCCTATGACGACGCCTATAGCCCGCCCAAGGCAGTCGAGCAGGCTCGCAAGCTGATCGAGAGCGACGAGGTGCTGCTGCTGTTCGGCACGTTGGGTACGGCGTCGAATACCGCGATCCAGAAATACGTGAACGCGAAAAAGGTGCCGCAGCTGTTTGTGGCTACCGGCGCCACCAAATGGAACGACCCAAAGAACTTTCCCTGGACCATGGGCTGGCTGCCAAGCTACCAAAGCGAGGCCCGCATCTACGCGAAGTATCTGATCAGGGAAAAGCCCGAAGCCAGGATAGCCGTGCTCTATCAGAACGACGATATGGGCAAGGATTACCTGAAGGGATTGAAGGACGGCCTCGGCTCCAGCTTCTCGCGCCTCGTTGCGGAGGAGAGCTATGAAGTAGCCGAGCCGACCATCGAATCCCACATCGTCAGGCTGAAATCCGCCAGTCCGGACGCCGTGGTCTTTTTCACGACGCCCAAATTCGGCGCCCAGGCGATCAAGAAGCTGGGTGAGATGAACTGGCGGCCGGGTACGGTCATTATATCGAATGTCAGTGCCTCGACGGCGACCGTCATGCGGCCCGCCGGTCTCGACTATTCACAAGGGGTGGTGTCCGCGGCCTACGCCAAGGATGCCAGCGACCCGCAATGGAGCAACGATCCGGGCATCAAGGCGTTCGACGAGTTGCTCGCAAAATATCTGCCGGGGACCAATCGGGTCGATGCCTCGGCTTTGACCGGATACAACATGGCGCAGACCATGGTTGAAGTTCTCAAGCGATGCGGTGACAACCTGACCCGCGAGAACGTCATGAAGCAGGCCGCCAGCCTGCATAATCTGGAGCAGGGGGGATTGCTTCCCGGTGTGAAGATATCGACCAGCCCCACGAACTTTCAACCGATCGAGCAATTGCAGTTGATGCGGTTCACGGGCGAGCGTTGGCAGTTGTTCGGCGATGTCATGGACGGAGCAGCGAGCGGCGGCTAGAGGGGCTTTGCGCGCATTGGGGCCTTGCCGACACCAGGATGCGGATTCTCTGCCACGAGCACGGCGACCGGTCGCTGCTCGATCCAGTCCGCGCGTCAGTCCTGAAAGGTGAACAGCCCGCGCGGCTGAAACGGCCGCGGCGCGTAGACCTGCGGCGGGGCATATTGCGGCGCGGCGCCGCGGTTGTCGTCATTTTGATATTGCTGCTGCGGATAGGCCTGCGCGTCGTACAGCCGCCGGCTGGAGCGCGGCGCCGGATAACGCGCCACGTCCGGGCTGCCGTCGGCCGGATAGAAGTAACCGTCGTCGGGCCGCTCTTGCGGATACTGGCCGGGCGCGGGCTGCTGCGGGGTCAGCACGACGGGATCGCCGGCGGCGTTATCCAGTGGCACGTATGGCTCGGCCGGGTCGCGGCGCGCGACGGCGGTATTGGCACGGGTCCGCGGATTGCGCGCCAGCGCGATCTGCGATGAACCGGTGAGCGTCACGGTGGTGTTGAGCACGCCGTCCTCTTCCACCAGCGCGTACAGCGTCGCGGCGTTGGCGCGCGACAGCCGCACGCAGCCATGGGATACCGGAGTGCCGAGCCGGCTTTCGGAATCCGTGCCGTGAATCGCATGACCGATCTTGGTGAAGAAGATCGAGTGCGGCATCGGCGCGTCGTCGAATTCCTTGGAGTAGTGGTCTTCCTCCATCCGGAAGGTGCGGAAGCTGCCGTTCGGCGTCTCGTGCGACGGATTGCCGGTCGACACCGGCCAGTGGTAGCGCTCGACGCCGTCGACCGCGACGGTCATCATCTGCGCATTCTTGTCGACGGTGATGGCGATTTTGGCCTGCGCGGCCCCGGTGGCGGCGAAAAGCATCAGGCCTGAGAGAGCAATGAGGAAGGAACGCATGTTACCTTTGGCCTCCAGGCCTTTGACTACAAAGCCTTTGACTACAAAGCCTTTGACTACAACGCCGTGACTGCAGCGCCGCTCTCACCGCCCCGGATCTATATGCCAGAAATTCGGCTTTTGTTCCAGCGGCCTGTCGGACCATCGTTAAAGTGCGGCAGGGCGCAAAACAAGGCGGATGCGGCAGTTGGCCTGGATGGCCGCGCCAATTCTTCGTGAGCGGGTCGCCGGGCCGCTCCGTCCCGAATTCACCACAGCTGAGCAACTTTTTCGTCACAGCGGCGTTACAAATTCCCGCCCGCCGGTCGATCGCGGCCGATCATTAGGACTCAAAATGAGCACGAATATCAGGGTCATGACAGCAATGCTGCCGGCCGGCTTGTCGATGAAATCTTGTTTTGCGGCGGCGGCGATCGCCCTCGCACTGTTCGCGATTCCCCAGTTCGCGCAGGCGCAGGGCATCGTGCGCGGGGCGCGGGAAGGCGCGCGCGAGGGCGGCCGCGCGGCTGGTCCGGTGGGGGCGGTAGTTGGCGGCGCGGTCGGCGCGGGCGTCGGCGGCGCAGTGGGCGCCGTCAACGGCGTGCTCGGGATTCCCAATCACGGCTATTATCGGCACCGCTATCGCTGCCGCGGCTACTATAATCGCTACGGCCACTTCCGCTGTTATCGCTAGATTTTCTTTTCTGACGTCATTCCGGGGCGATGCGAAGCATGGAGACTCAGATGTGCGATTGCACATCGGGGAATCTCGAAAGTTCCGGGTTCGCGCTTAGGCGCGCCCCGGAATGACGCGTTTTCCGCGCGTCAGTTCTTCAGCCGGTACCCGGTCTTGAAGATCCACCACACGGCGACCATGCAGATGGCGAGGAACGTCAGCGTCATGCCGACGCTCAAGGCCACGCTGACGTCGGAGATTTCATAGAAGCTCCAGCGGAAGCCGCTGATCAGATAGACCACGGGGTTGAGCAGCGTGATGGTGCGCCAGCCCGAGGGCAGCATGTTCACCGAGTAGAAGCTGCCGCCGAGGAAGGTCAGCGGCGTCACCACCAGCATCGGGATCATCTGCAGTTTTTCGAAACCGTCGGCCCAGATCCCGATGATGAAGCCGAACAGGCTGAACGTCACCGCGGTCAGCACCAGGAAGGTCAGCATCCACAGCGGATGGTGAATATGCAGCGGCACGAACAGCCCGGCGGTGGCGAGAATGATCAGGCCGAGGATGATCGACTTGGTCGCGGCCGCGCCGACATAGCCCAGCACGATCTCGAAATAGGAGATCGGCGCCGACAGCAGTTCGTAGATGGTGCCGACGAATTTCGGAAAGTAGATGCCGAACGAGGCGTTGGCGATGCTCTGGGTCAGCACCGACAGCATCACCAGCCCCGGCACGATGAAGGTGCCGTAGCTGACGCCCTCGACCTCTGTAATGCGCGAGCCGATCGCGGCCCCGAACACCACGAAGTACAGCGAGGTCGAAACCACGGGCGAAACGATGCTCTGCAGCAGCGTGCGCCAGGTGCGCGCCATTTCGAACAGATAGATCGCGCGGACGGCCCTGAAATTCATGGCGCCCTCACCAGGCTGACGAAGATGTCTTCCAGCGAACTTTGCGTGGTGTCGAGATCGGAGAACTTGATGCCGGCGCCGCGCAAATCGCTGAGCAGGCTGGTAATGCCGGTGCGTTCCCCCTTGGTGTCGTAGTTGTAGACGAGCCCGCAGCCCTGATCCGACAGTTCGAGATTGTAGGGCGCAAGCGCCGGCGGGATCGCCTCGATCCTGTTCTGCAGATGCAGCTTCAGATGCTTCTTGCCGAGCTTTTGCATCAGGCCGGCCTTGTCCTCGACCAGGATGATCTCGCCCTTGTTGATGACGCCGATCCGGTCCGCCATCTCCTCGGCCTCTTCGATGTAATGGGTGGTGAGGATGATGGTGACGCCGGAAGCCTGCAGCGTCCGCACCACTTCCCACATGCCCTTGCGCAATTCGACATCGACGCCCGCGGTCGGCTCGTCGAGAAACAGTACCTGCGGCTCGTGCGACAGCGCTTTCGCGATCATCACCCGGCGCTTCATGCCGCCGGACAGCGTGACGATCTTGGCGTCCTTCTTGTCCCACAGCGACAGGTCCTTCAGCACCTTCTCGATGTGGTCAGGATTTTTCGGCTTGCCGAACAGGCCGCGGCTGAAGCTCACCGTCGCCCACACCGATTCGAAGGCATCGGTGTGCAGTTCCTGCGGCACCAGGCCGATCAGCGAGCGCGCGGCGCGATAGGATTTGATGATGTCATGGCCGCCGACCGTGACGCTGCCGTGGCTCGGATTGGCGATGCCGCAGATGATGCTGATCAGCGTGGTCTTGCCGGCGCCATTCGGCCCCAGCAGCGCGAAGATCTCGCCGCGCCTGATTTCCAGGCTGATGTCGTCAAGCGCCTTGAAACCGGAGGCATAGGTCTTTGACAGGTTTGCAACGGATATGATGGGGGACATGCGGGGATTGACCGCCTGAATCGGAAATGCGGGAGAGCAAAGCGCGGCGCTTCGGCCTGCTCAGGGGCGAGCATCGACAGATAGGAACGCCCCCGCCGACGCGCAAGCGCTGGCAAGCCCGGCCGTGGACGCATGAACCATGAAGGGAGGCCAGTCCGGCAAGGACCGGCTCGCCTTCAATGGCGGCTGCCGCGAATCCGCAACCGCCCGGTATTCACCTGAAATATTCGGTGATGACGTGCAGGTCGAACGGGGAGGCAGGCGTCCCGCTCAGGTTTGCATCGATGACCCGCCGGCAAATTGCGACGGTGGCCTCGTCTCCGAGATCGTTCGCGGCTTCGAGAACGATCCAGGCCGCATCCAGGGGTTTTTCCAGCCGCGACTCTTCGGAAACCGCGCTGAAGAGTTTACGTGCACCGAAGGTTGCGTTCATTTGCCGTTTATCCCCGCCTGTTTCGCTGGTCTCACTGCATAAGCAGCGCCGGTTGCCGCCTCACTTCGGAATCGACAGCGCCGGCGTTCTTGCGCGACTGGTAGAATTCCAGAACGCTGCGGGATGTCTCGATGTTGACGCGGCCATATTCTTTTTCCAGGTCATTGAGCTCCTGGGCGGTGATGCGGTGATCTTTTGCCCCGAGAAAAAGCAATGCCATCGTCGTCGTCCACGAAAAGTCGAGCGCCTTGGCCAGAATCAGCAGCGTTTCCCTGTTCTTGTCCAGCACGGCGCGTTCGATCACATCGCCCGGCAATGAACACAGCAGGGACAATCCGATCGTGACCTCTTCGAACCGATGTGATCGGGCATAGCCGGATATGCTGTTTTCGTTCAGATTGCCCTGCTTGAACTGCGTCGTCACGACCCGTTTTGCGACATAATAGCTTCGCGATACCGGGCCGAACTTGGACTGTAGCGCGCCCGCGACATCGGTCACCGTGGATTGAACCTGCTCGAGCATGCCGGGACGCTCGCTCTCGAGCCGCTTTCTCACGTCGTCCGACGCCTTCGCGATCAACTGCTGGAAAAGGTGCCGGGGGATGTCCTCACGCAGACCGAGATGCTCGGCGAGGATGGAATCGCCTTCGGCCCGCGTGATCATGTGCAGGAAGCCGAAGTCCGAGAAACGCGCGCCGTCGTTGTTTGCGACCGAGTTCACGACATCCCAGTTGCCGCGTGTCACCAGCACGTCCGTGACCGCCTCCGCGAGGAATTTTCGCTCCGAGATGGCCAGCAGATGCGGCTGGCTTTTGGTCTGGGCGGTGGCAAGCAGGGCCTCGGAATCGAGCCGCCCGGAGTCCCGCAGCACCGGGCCGGCGACATCGATCGAGTCGTCAAAGGCGAGTTTATGGATGATATTGACCGGGGCCTGGTCGAAATGGGCCAGCCGGCGTGCAAGCTGCGCGCGGGCCGCGACTTCAATCTCGTCCGCGAGCCGGCCGATGACCTCGCCAAAGGTCCATATCTCCTCATCGCTGTAGCTGCCGGCGATCATCAGATCGGTGGTATGCCACAACGCCCGCTTGCGGCTCTCGGGCGTTCCTCGCGAGACGGCCTCGTCGAGGTCGCGGAGAGACGAACTTCCTTCACTCATTTCGGCAGACCTTAAATCGCAAACAAAGGGCGGAAGCGGAATCCAGCTTGCACGATACCCCGGACACACGATTTTTCGGTAAATCCGATGAATAAGTATTGCTTCTAAAAATTCGCTAAAATGCAAAGGAGTTGGTCAGTTTTCTGGTCGTGGCGCGCATCGCGATTGCCCGGTGTCGGACGTGGAACACTTGACGCTTCCGCAACAGGACGAACCCCTCCGGCTCCGGAAACCACTCTGTTCAAATACCCAATAGATCGCCTGGATCCTTGGCTGCCTCGAAACGAAGAAGGAGGTCGGCGGGCGGGGCTACCAGTTTTGTCGAGCGGTTGATCGGCGCTCCGAAGATGGCGGCGGCGGCGATCTGTTTTGCAAGCCGCGTGTACTCCGACCAGATCAAATAGCACATCAGGGGTGGCTGCTCTCCGCGCGACAGCAGTTGCGCGCAGCGTTCAACGGCGCCTTCCGTGAGCCACCATCGCTGCGCAAGCGTAACGAGCTTTCTGAAATGGCGGATAGTGCCGGATTGCCGGGCCGGATCAACGCGGGCCAAATCAGCGCAGCGGGTCAGCCAGTTGAGGCCGGCCACAATAGCGATGGCGAAATCAGCGGTAGCGGTTCCCGTGAAATCGATCACGGTATCCCCATGCGGGCGTTGGAAAAGGTAGGCGTCGATCACTTCAATCTGGCGGGCAGCTTCGCCGAGCAGCGCCAATTCGCGCCCGGGCACCGCGATTACGTACTGCATCGCTTCCAGCCGGGTGTGATCCCAGACGGAAGCCACATCGCTGTCCACGTCCGACAGCGTACGCTTGCATGCGGGATAAATCAGTTTGCCTTTATCGACGTCGGCGAGATATTGAGGAACGCGCTTGGCAAGGTCCTCAAGGAGGAGCTCGGGCGGGGCGAAACCCCGCAGCGGCTCTTTCGCCACCGAAGTCTTAAGCAGCTGCCTTTTGGAATGTAACCAATCAAACAAGTCCGCGTTCCCAATGACGGCTTCATGCAGAGGTTAGACCCGCTCGACGAAACTATCGACCACCTTTTTCTCGCCGGCCTTCTCGAAGGCGATGGTAAGCTTGTTGCCGTCGATCTTCACAACCTGGCCGTAGCCGAATTTCTGGTGGAACACGCGATCATCAAGGGAAAACTCCGAGGTGGTGCCGGTGGATTTCGCGATCAGCTCGCCTTCGATGGTTACCGGTGCGCGCCTGTTGCGCGAGAAACCGCCGGCATCGCTGCGCGAGCCCGAAGTATCGCTGCGCGAACTCGAAAACGGCGACTGGCTTTCGTTGAACCCGCCGCCGGCCTGGCCACTGCGGCCGCCCTGGCCGCGCGCGCGGTTGGCCTGTGCCCGCTGCCAGCCCGGCGTCGAATAGCTCGAGCCGAAGGATTCCACATTGTCGAAACGGGAGGGGCCGTAGCCGCCAGTGCCGCCCCAGCCCGAGCCGCCCCTGGATTCCGTGATCTCGACGTTGGGCGCCGGCAGCTCGTCGAGAAAGCGCGACGGGATCGTGGTCGACCAGGTGCCGTGAATCCGCCGGTTGGTGGCGAAGTAGAGCTTGGCGCGACGGCGGGCGCGGGTCAGGCCGACGTGAGCGAGGCGGCGCTCTTCTTCGAGGCCCGCGCGGCCCTGTTCGTCGAGCGTGCGCTGGCTCGGAAACAGACCTTCCTCCCAGCCCGGCAGGAACACGTTGTCGAATTCGAGCCCCTTGGCCGAATGCAGCGTCATCAGCGACACCGCGTCGTCCTCGGTGCCGCCGTCGCGGTCCATCACCAGCGAGATGTGTTCGAGGAAGCCCTGCAGGTTCTCGAATTCCTCCATCGAGCGCACCAGCTCCTTGAGGTTTTCGAGACGTCCGGCGGCGTCGGCGGAGCGATCCTTCTGCCACATCTCGGTGTAGCCGCTTTCGTCGAGCACGATTTCGGCCAGCTCGGTATGCGAGGTCACCTCACGCTGCATGCGCCAGCGATCGAAATTGCCGAGAAGATCGCGCAGGGATCCGCGCGCCTTCGGTTTCAGCTCGTCGGTCTCGACCACGGCGCGGGCGGCCTCGAACAGCGGAATGCGGCGCTTGCGGCCATGGTCGTGCAGCATCTGCACCGTGGCATCGCCGAGACCGCGCTTCGGCACATTGACGATGCGCTCGAAGGCGAGATCGTCGGCCGGCGAGTTGATCACGCGCAAATATGCCAGCGCGTCGCGGATTTCGGCGCGCTCGTAGAACCGGGGACCGCCGATCACGCGGTAGGACAGGCCGAGCGTAACGAAGCGATCTTCGAACTCGCGCATCTGGAACGAGGCCCGCACCAGGATCGCAATGTCGTTGAGCTTGTGGCCGGCGCGCTGCAGTTTTTCGATCTCCTCGCCGATGGCGCGGGCTTCCTCTTCGGAATCCCAGGAGCCGGTAACGGTGACCTTCTCGCCGTCGACGTCCTCGGTGCGCAGCGTCTTGCCGAGCCGGCCTTCATTGTGAGCGATCAGATGCGAGGCGGCGGCGAGGATGTGGCCGGTGGAGCGGTAGTTGCGCTCCAGCCTGATCACCCTGGCGCCGGGAAAATCGTGCTCGAAGCGCAGGATGTTGTCGACCTCGGCGCCGCGCCAGCCATAGATCGACTGGTCGTCGTCGCCGACGCAGCAGATGTTCCTGGGGGGAGGTTGCGCCGTCATTCCGGGATGCGCTGAAAGCGCAGACCCGGAATCCCGAGGTGAGTCCTTTTCATCTGCAGATTCCTGATGTGCGATTGCACATCAGGGTTCGCATCTTCGATGTGCCCCGGAATGACCGGGGAGGGGACGTGCCCCGGGATGACGGAGGATAGCGGCACGCCCGGCTTCGACGGCGCCTGCGCCAACAGCCGCAGCCAGAGATACTGTGCGACGTTGGTGTCCTGATATTCGTCCACCAGGATGAACTTGAAGCGGCTCTGGTATTGCCGGAGCACGTCGGGATGTTCGCGGAACAGCCGGATGTTTTCCAGCAGGAGATCGCCGAAATCGGCGGCGTTGAGAATCTTCAGCCGCTCCTGATAGGCCGCATAGAGCTTGCCGCCCTTGCCGTTGCCGAACACCGCAGCTTCGCCCGGCGGCACCTGCGACGGTGTCAGCCCGCGATTCTTCCAGCCGTCGATCAGGCCGGCCAGCATCCGCGCCGGCCAGCGCTTGTCGTCGATGTTCTCGGCCTGCAACAGCTGCTTCAGCAGGCGGATCTGGTCGTCGACATCGAGCACGGTGAAATTGGATTTCAACTGCACCAGCTCGGCGTGGCTGCGCAGGATGCGTCCGCCGATCGAATGAAAGGTGCCGAGCCACGGCATGCCCTCGACCGCCTGGCCCAGCATCTGGCCGAGCCGCAGCTTCATCTCGCGCGCCGCCTTGTTGGTGAAGGTGACCGAGAGGATTTCGCCGGGCCGCGCCCGGCCCGTGCTGAGGATGTGGGCGATGCGGCAGGTCAGTACGCGGGTCTTGCCGGTGCCGGCGCCCGCCAATACCAGGACCGGCCCATCCAGCGTTTCCACCGCCTCGCGCTGCTCGGGATTGAGGCCGGTGAGATATTGCGGGGTGGCGGCCGCCCGGGCACGCGCGGCGATGCCGCCAGCCGCGGGCTGGTGGTCGGGGACGCCGTGATGGATCAGCTTGTTCGGCTCGGTCATATGCGAATCGTCTTGCGCCCACGATGGCACCGCGGGGCCGTGAAGGGGAGCCTTCATAGCAGGATTGAAGGGCATATAGGGCTTTGGCGGCGATTTTGACAGGCTTTATCCCGCGCCGGCCGCGGGGCCGCATTCCGGGTTCTGAACCCGGATTTTGTTCCTTCGCGGGCCGAAATTTCCTGGGGTTTTCGGCCCCGAACCGCAGGGAACGTTTATTCCCAAGCCCGATTGGTTTTCCAGCCGGTGCGCGACACAGTCAGCCGCGCCGATATCGAAACAGAAGGTGGAAACGGAGGTCCTGACCATGCTGAGCTGGGTCGTTACGTTTTTGATCATCGCGCTGATCGCAGGCATTCTGGGCTTCGGCGGCATCGCCGGCGCCTCGATCGAAATCGCCAAGACCATCTTCTTTATCGCGGTCGTGCTGTTTCTGGTTTCGGTCGTGGTCGGTCTGGCGCGCGGGCGCACCCGCGTCTAGGCACAGGTAGCGGACATCACTGCGGGGGCTTCCCTTCGGAGGTACCGGATGCTGGCATGCCCCTGCAAGGTCGCTACGATGGCGGCACGCCGACTGGGGGGCACGTCATGAATTTTACCGAATATCTGAAGCGCGACGCCGTAGCGCTAGCGGAATGCGTCGCGCGCCGGGAGACGACGGCGGAGGAGTTGCTGGAGCTCGCGCTGCAACAGAGCCGGCGGGCACAACTGAAGACAAATGCGATCTGCCGACCGATGGAGAGCGAGGCCCGCTCTCAACTGGCGAAGCCGCTGTCCGGTCGCTTCGCCGGCGTTCCGTTCCTAATCAAGGATTGTGCGCAGGACTATGCCGGCCTGCCGACGAGTTACGCCAGCAAGTCGATGCTCGCAATTGCCGCACCCGAGCATTCCCATGTGGTGCGGCGCTATCTCGAGGCTGGGCTCGTGATTTTCGGCAAGACCAATTTGCCGGAATTGGCGCTCAAGGGCGTGACGGATTCGCAGGTCTTCGGCCGTGCCTGCAATCCATGGAACATCGATCGCACCCCCGGCGGTTCCAGCGGCGGCGCGGCGGCCGCCGTCGCATCCGGCGTCGTTCCGATGGCGGCAGGCAACGATGGCGGGGGTTCGATCCGCATTCCCGCCGCATGTTGCGGCCTCTTTGGCTTGCGGCCGTCGCGTGGGCGCATTTCAGCGGGACCGGGCTATGGCGAGTGCTGGTACGGGGCGTCGAGCGAAGGCGTGATCTCGCGCAGTGTGCGCGACACGGCCGTCGCGCTCGATGTTCTGTCTGGCGGAGAGCCCGGCGATCCCTTTGTGGTTGCCAGGCCGGCCGGCGCTTACGCCCAGGCGATGGAGCGCGATCCGGGGCGCCTGCGCATCGCCTTCACATCGGCCTCGCCGATCGGAACCGAGGTCCACCCGGAGGCGGTGGCCGCCGTGAACGACGCGGCGAAACTCTTGCGGAGCCTCGGCCACGAAGTCGAAGAGGCTGCGCCCGACATCGACGGTGCTGCGCTCGCAAGAGCCTTCCTGCACATCTATTTCGGCCAGGTCGCGGCCATGGTGGCGCAGGCGCGCGCGCTTGGAGCGAAGCGTTCGGATTTCGAGCTTCTGACGCGCGTGCTCGCGACGATCGGTGGCGCGATCTCCGCGGGCGCGCTGACGACGCAGCTTCTCAAGTGGAACGAATTCGCGCGCGGGCTCGCACGCTTCCTGAATCGTTACGATATGCTCTTAACGCCGACGCTCGCGCATCCGCCGATCCGTCATGGACAGGGCGACCCGACGGCCATGGAGCAGACGGCGCTCGACCTTCTCGACCGCGCAGGCCTGCTCGGCCTCCTCGCGCGCGTCGGTCTGCTCGATGGCGCGGTTGACAAGATCGCGCGCGACAGCCTGCAATATGTGCCGTTCACCCAGCTCGCCAATCTCACCGGAACGCCCGCCATGAGCGTTCCGCTGCACCGGACCGCAGACGGACTGCCGCTCGGCGTGCAATTCGTGACGCGTTTTGGCGAGGAGGATCGGCTCTTGCAGCTCGCGCGCCAGCTCGAAGAGGCGCGGCCGTGGTTCGACCGGCTGCCTGCGTGGGTGGCGCAGGGCTAGCGCTTAACCGGGAGCCCGACACTTCGGCCGATGCCTTCGGGCCGCGGGATCGCGGCGTGGGCGTTCGCCATGGCCTCGATGCGGGCGCGGATGTCGGGCGGAAACGGCGCGGTCTTTCGCGCAGCCATGTCGATGTGAATGGTCATGTTTTCGGAAGTAGCGGACAGCCAGCCCGCGGTGGCGTGGCGCAGTTCCTCGAAGGTATGCAGCCGCTTCTCGTCGGCGCCGACCAGCAGGATCGAAATCTGCACGGGATCGCCGAGATGAATCTCCCGCAGATAGCGCACATGGCATTCGGCGGTGAAGGTCGAACCCTGGCGCGCCTTCATGTAGCCGGGTCCGATCCCGAGCTTCAGCCATAATTCGTCAATGGCCCGGTCGAACATCACATTGTAATAGGCCATGTTGAGGTGGCCGTTGTAGTCGATCCATTGCGGCTCGATCTGCATTACCGACGACAGGAATGGCGTAGGCCGGTGCAGCACCTCATCGCCGGCGGCAAGCGTCGTCATCGTCCATCCCCGTTTGTTCCACCCATGATCTCTTGACCCCCTATATATCCTTTGCAAGGGTCGGCCGCACGCCGGGAGGATCTCATTTGGGCACGACCATAACCAATCATCTGAAGCGTCCGGAACCGCAGGCGCTGGCGAGTGCGCTCGAGGCGGCGGCCGCCCGGTTCGGCAACCGGCTGATCACCTCGCAGGCGGTGCGCGACCAGCACGCCCATACCACGACCTGGCTGGCGCCGCAGCCGCCCGACGCCGTGGTGATGGCGCAGGAAACCGCCGATATCCAGGACGTGGTGCGGATTTGCGCCAAACATGGCGTTCCTGTGATCGCGTTCGGCACCGGCACCTCGCTGGAGGGGCAGGTCAATGCGCCGGCGGGGGGCGTCTGCATCGACCTGCGCGACATGAACAAGGTGCTGGAGGTTCACGCCGACGATCTCGACTGCGTGATCCAGCCCGGCGTCACCCGCAAGGCGCTGAACGAGCATCTGCGCGACCAGGGCGTGTTTTTCCCGATCGACCCCGGCGCCGATGCGTCGCTGGGCGGTATGGCGTCGACGCGGGCGTCCGGCACCAATGCGGTGCGCTACGGCACCATGCGCGAGAACGTGCTGGCGCTCAAGGTGGTGCGCGGCGACGGCGAGATCATCACGACCGGAACCCGGTCGAAGAAATCGTCGGCGGGTTACGACCTGACGCATCTGTTCGTCGGCGCCGAAGGCACGCTCGGCATCATCTGCGAACTCACCATCAGGCTGCGCGGCATTCCTGAAACCATCGCGGCGGCGGCTTGCTCGTTCGAAACCGTGCGCGGCGCCTGCCAGGCGACGATTCTGGCGATCCAGACCGGCATTCCCGTCGCGCGCATCGAACTGCTCAACGCGGCGCAGGTGCGCGCCTGCAATTCCTATTCGAAACTGTCGCTGCCGGAGACGCCGCTGTTGCTGCTCGAATTCCACGGCAGCGAGATCGAGGTCGCCGAGCAGTCCAGAAATTTCAGCGAAATTGCCAAGGAGTGCGGCGGCGGCGAATTCACCTGGACCACGAGGCCCGAGGACCGCACCAGGCTGTGGCAGGCGCGGCACGACGCCTATTGGGCGGTGAAAAGCCTGCGACCCGGCGCCGGCGTGGTGGCGACCGATGTCTGCGTGCCGATTTCCCGGCTGGCCGATTGCGTCACCGAGACCGAGGCGGATCTGAACCGCCTCGGTCTGCAGTCGCCGATTGTTGGCCATGTCGGCGACGGCAATTTCCACTGTTCGCTGCTATGCGACGTCGATGACCGCGAGGAGATGGCGCGCGGCGAGGACTTCATGCATCGCCTGGTGCAACGCGCCCAGGCGATGGGCGGCACCTGCACCGGCGAGCACGGCATCGGGCAGGGCAAGCAGAAATATTTGAAGGCCGAACTCGGCTCCGAGGCGATCGACGCCATGCGCGCGGTGAAGCAGGCGCTCGACCCGCAGAATATTTTGAATCCCGGAAAGATCCTGCCGGCGGTCTAGGGCCTGTATTCCAAGGCATACAGGCCCACAAACCACGGCCCTCTATCCTTGCAGATATTTCAAGGCATGGGCGATGTGGTGGTTCAGCAAGGGCGAGCGCAAGGAAGTCTGGGACGAGGAAATCCAGTGGCCGATCGGCGATATCCAGGCGGCGCACAGGATACGCGCCATCTGCCGTTCCGCCGCCGATAGTGCCGAGAAGGTTGCCGGCGCTGCCGACCGCGCCGACAAGAAGCAATACGAGACCGAGCGCTACGAGCGCGCTGCCAAGGCCGCGATGCAAATCGCCATCAAGATATCCGACGACCTGCTGCGCGATTCTTCGGTGCGCCAGATTGTGAGCCTGTGCGTGACGGCGAACGATTTGAGGACGGCGCGGATCTTGTTTCGCGCAATCCAGGCCGTGTCGATCCGGGAAGATGTGCTGAACGATCATCCGATACTGCGGCAGTGAACGTGCCTGCAAGCGCGAGCGCTTCACGCCGGACTGTTGCCCGAAAAGCGGGCAATGTTCACTGCGACCGGCATACTCGCCCCGCTCGATCTTTAGGCGACGCCCGACAATCCTGCCAGGGCGTCGGGTCGCGCGGTACTTGATCGCCTTAGTTGATGGGCAGCCAGACGAGGCCGCACGCGCTGTTGCATCGGTTGCAGTGAGCGGGTTGGGCGAAAGTGTCAGCGAGCTCCCATTCCTGTGATTCGTTGCTCCACTGGGCGGTGGCGTGAGAGATGATGTCGTCTGATTGGCAGTTGGAGCAGACGGGTGTGGACCGTGTCGCCCGCCGCTTGAAGAGTTTTTTGGCCAACTCCTGGCTCGAGTTGAACGGATTGAGAAGTGAAGGGTGCGTCATATCATTCCCCGTTGAAGCTGCATGAGGCCGGGGAACTGATATGGTCCGTGATCTCTCGTATTTCGCCGCCCATGAATTGGATCCAGCCCTCGTGCCCAGCCTGAACTTAACGTTCGGATGATGAGCGTGTCTTCATCGGCTCTTCCGGTTGCGCTATGAATTCTGTTGATATTCGCCGCGCGCGTGGCGGATATGGTCCGTTCCGCATCATTCCCGTCGTTCTGAGTGTGCTCTGTGTCGGCGACACCGTGAGGTGGAGTGGCTTCGCAGTCTTGAGGCCGATCGCCGGTTCGAATTTGATCGGCGCCAAGGCGTGCCGCTAAATCGTCACTTTAAGGGCGAATTCCAGTCAAAGCAGCAAGGCCAAATACTTGGACGTTTCCGTATTGGGGAGTCGGTAAGTTGGCATATCAGATTGTCGCGGTAAGAGAGAACGAGACAGTAAAATGCGAGCGAATCAGCGTGCTGATAGCGATTGCCAAGGCGCGCGTCTGGACCAGCGAGGGATGGCAGGTTGTCATTACCGATGAAGAGGGAAAAACGTTGGAGCCCGCTGAATTTGACAAGCTATTAGCGGCGTAGTCCCCGGCTCGGCCCTACCCGCGTTTCGTTGGACGGGATGGCCGCCGTAGGCAGTTGTCTGGCGGACCATGCATGGCGCTTGATCGTTACGCCTGCTCTGTGTGATCGGGTGAAATCGGTCCAAAGTCCGATCATCACGTGCAACCTCATGATGACGCCGGCAAGCACGAGGCAGACAAAGGCTGCGTCAAGCAGATAGTCCGCCCCCGCGAGAGCGTTTTCAAGCGAAGTGGAGACCGGTTCGCGTTGAGAAAACGCGTCAAATCAACAATCCAGAGCCCCGTTTCGATTCTTTCGGAACGGAGAGTTGTCCAGGGTTCCCGGCAAGGCCGATACGATCGCACCGGGGATTCCTGCCATCGCGAGCACCATCGCAATTTTGGGCGCCGACATGGCGATCCCACCTCTTGCTTTTCTCGGTAAGCTTCATGCTCGCGCTTCGCATTTGACAGTCAGGGTTGCCGGCCAAGCCAAGGCCCTCCCCAGCGGGCGTCATTGATTTATTTCAACCAACACGCCAATTTGAGGGCACCCGGCTCGCATTCGGTCGGGCAACTCCTGCGCTTCCAGTAGCCTCGTCCAGATATGGTGCCGGCCGGCAACTCCCGGCGCGCCAGATGCCGCGTACAACAGCAAACGAATCCCGAGGGAATTTGTTCAAATGCACGAGGATATTCTGGTCAAACTGGAGCAGCGCCTCGGACGATTGCACGCCAGGCAGCGGCTGGGGATCGAGAGGGATCACGAAGCCCAGATCTTCGGCCAGGGCCTTACCTTCTTTCATCTGGAAAACTGGTATCCCGTCCATTCGATCATTCGAGGCGTGCTGAAGCTGACCGGGCTTTACTGGCGCGCACGCCGGAATGCGCAACGCATCATCGTCAAGCACAACGACATCAGGTTCAAGGACTTGCCCACGCGTTTCGATGGCTTCACCATTCTGCACCTCAGCGATCTGCACGTGGACATGAACGAGGTCGCGATGGAGCGGCTGAACGAACTCGTCGGAGAATTGCGTTACGACCTCTGCGTTCTGACCGGCGATTATCGCGGCAAGACGTTCGGACCCTTCGAGGCGACCCTGGACGGCGTCGGACGGGTGCGAAGCCACCTGAGGGAACCGATCTATGGCGTGCTGGGCAACCACGATACCATTCAGATGGTTCCGGGGCTGGAAGCCATGGGAATACGGATCCTGCTCAATGAGTGCGAGGTGATTTCGCGGGGCGATCAGCGGATCCATCTGGCTGGAATCGACGACGCGCACTTTTATCGCGTGGACAACATCGAAAAGGCCGCGCTGCAGATCCCGGATCGCGAGTTCTCCATCCTGCTGTCGCACACCCCCGAGATTTACCGGCAGGCGGCGCACGCGAATTTCAGGCTGATGCTGAGCGGGCATACCCACGGTGGCCAGATCTGCCTGCCTGGATCCGTTCCGATTACGCTGGAGTCGGCATTGCCAAGACGGATGGGGGCGGGACCCTGGCAGTATCACAATATGATCGGCTACACCTCGGTGGGTGCCGGGTCGAGCGTCGTTCCGGTCCGCCTCAACTGTCCGCCTGAAATCACCCTGCACCGCCTGCGTTGCGGCTAGATGCGTTTTCGAGCGAAGTCGATACCGGTTCGCATTAAGAAGACACGTCAAATCAATAATCTAGAGCCCCGTTTCGATTCTATCGGAACGGAAAAGGCTCTGGGGAAAGCTAATACGGTTCGTCGCGCAGGTGGGCGCGGAACAGCAGACGGGACAGCACGAGCTCGCCGGCAAAAAAGATCCCGAGGCCAAGTGTGATGTCGGCGGCCGTCAAGGACAACGCGCCGCGGCATGCCAGCATCGGCAACAGGGATTCGGGGATCTGATCGAGGCCGAGCGCCTGGCTGCTCGGCGGCAGGTTCAAACGGCGCTTGACGAAACTGGAGAACAGATCGCCCGCCATGGCCGTGCCGGCCACTATCGCGCCGGTCGCGAGGCCGAGGCCAATCAGCGGTGCACAAGCGGCGGTAGAGAGGACCGCAGCCAAAATCCCGCGGAACGTCTTCGATGAACCGAACACGGGCCGGCTGTCGAAGAACGTCAAGCCGAAGTCCAGCGGAAGGCCGAAACGGCTGCCGCAGATCTTCTTGGCGACGACGGGTGCGCCGTTCGCCAGGGTCAGCAGCACCATCAATTGCAGGATCGCTGAAATATGCATCCGCGCAGCTCACAGTCGCCTGATCAAAATACCCGGTGCCGACATGTCAGTGAAGCCGCCGGTTCTTGACATGTCCTGCGCTTGGGCGTCGGCGGCGGCATGTCGAGGCCGAACCGTCGCTCATCGTACATACCAAACATTGGCCCCGTTTTTGCTTCGAAGTTCGCTTTAAAGGGAGAACTTGGACGGAGAACTCCTATGAGGTGGACATTTCTGATGCTCGGTGCCGGGTTTTTCGTCACCACCCTGGTTCTCTTCATTGAGGATTACCAGATCAAGGCCGGCGTGGAGAGGCTTTCCGAGATGCGGGGGTCCCTTCAGCCGGCGCTCTATGCCGACCCCGATTTAAAATTGGTCTCCGAACGCACTCCCTACATGCGGGACGAACGCTAGGGCCGACCGACAAGGATCTCGCCATCGGACGAGGTCTGCCTCTTGGCGCGCAGGGGACGCCGCAAAATCGCTCATTGTGACGAGGACTTGTCAGCGCAAGTCCCGCGAGATCGCGACCCGGTCCGGGTGCAGCCGGATTGGCGCAGGGAGTGCGCATTTCCAGGTTGATGTTGCGGTCTGGTTACATCCTTCGACCGGGAAATCGCTATCCTTTTGCCCACTGCCACGGGATTGAAGCTTTTCTTTTATTCTTTAAGGGCGGGCAAAATGCGTATTCATATGCATAACGTTTGGCTGATCGCCGCTGCGCTTGGCGTTTTCGTTCCGGCAAAAGCAGTTTTTGCTGCCGATCTACCCGTGAAGGCGCCGCCGGCCGCGGCGGTGGCTTATTACGACTGGTCCGGCGTTTATGCCGGTGTGCACGCCGGTTATGGCGGCGGCATGAAGGACTGGAACAATGACATCTTTGATTATGCCGCCCAAGGTTTCCTTGGCGGCGCGCAGATCGGCATCAACAAGCAGATCGCAAGCTTCGTCTTCGGTCTCGAGCTGGACGGATCCTGGGCCAATATCAGCGGCTCGCAGAGCATTTTGTTCGGTGGCCCGTTATCCGGGGGTCTGGAGACATTTACGGCAAGTTCCAGGATTGACGGACTGGTCACGTTTGCGGGGCGGGCAGGGCTCGCGGCCGATCGCTGGTTCGTCTTTGCAAAGGGTGGTCTGGCGGGGGCCTGGGAAAGACACTCGGTCAGTGACACGCTAAATATATTCGCTCCGCCTGCCCAATTCGCCGCGAGTGCCAGCGGCAGTGAGTTTCGCTGGGCTCCCATGGCTGGCGTCGGGGCAGAGTATGCATTGGGCGGCAACTGGTCGGTAGTAGCCGAATATGACTTCATGCACTTCGGAACCCAAGCGGTCACGCTGAGGGGGATGAGCAACTTCGGCGGCGCGGCGACCCCGACTGTGTCCGATACTCCGATTTCGCAGGATGCCATTCACGTGGTCAAGATCGGCGCGAACTACCGCTTTGGCGGAGTGGCGGTCGATCCGGTCTATCCTCCGGTGAGGGCGGCGAGCGGCACTAACTGGACGGGCGCCTATGCCGGCGTGCAGGGCGGCTACGGCTTCGGTCAAAACGAGTGGCCTAATTTCGAGTTGTTTATTCCCGGCGGCGGAAAGTCCGACGTGAATGGCTGGCTGGCCGGCTTTGACGGCGGCGCCAATGTACAGTCCGGCGTGTTCGTTTTCGGCGTCGAGGGCGAATGGATGTGGACCGGCATCAAAGGTGGCCAGACCGTTTCCCAGAATCTGGGCGCAGGAGTAACGGGGGTATCCAGCCTGAACACCACGATCGATTGGCTAGCGATCGCAAGCGCCCGTGCGGGTTTCGTGGTGGGCGACCGCTTGCTGGTTTACGGAAAAGGCGGCGTCGCGATCGCCAGCGAGAAACATTCGCTCGATCAGACGGAAACCATTGCGGGCCTGGGCAGTGCTGCCGTCGACCTCAACGGAAAGGCCGTGCATTCCGGCGTCGTTGGTGGCGTCGGCGCCGAATACGCCCTGGGTGGCAACTGGTCGATCAAGGGCGAATATGACTACATCAGGATGATGGGGCAGTTCTTTAATGCGGCGGGTCCTGAAACCGTGAATGCTCCGCCGATCGTGGGGCAGGCCGCCGTTGAGCAGCCATTCGACAGGATGCAGCAGGACCTGCATATTTTCAAAGTGGGCGTGAACTATCACTTCAACCCGATGGCCGCCGTGGTCAGCGCGCGCTACTGACCTGTCTCGCAACTGCCCGAGCTTCCCGGTTCAACTGCGCAGGCCGGGAGCCTCCTGGCCGGTGCGTGCCACATACTCCGTGTAGCCGCCGCCGTACTGGTGGATGCCCTCGGGCGTCAGTTCCAGCACCCGGTTGGACAGTGCGGCCAGGAAGTGCCGGTCGTGTGAGACGAACAGCATGGTGCCCTCGTACTGCGACAGCGCCGTGATCAGCATCTCCTTGGTCGCCATGTCCAGATGGTTGGTGGGCTCGTCCAGCACCAGGAAATTCGGCGGGTCGTAGAGCATCTTCGCCATCACCAGTCGCGCCTTCTCGCCGCCCGACAGCACCCGGCATTTCTTCTCCACGTCGTCGCCGGAGAACCCGAAGCAGCCGGCCAGCGCGCGCAGCGATCCCTGGCCAGCCTGAGGGAAGGAGTCCTCCAGCGACTGGAACACGGTGCGCTCGCCGTCCAAAAGATCCATGGCATGCTGCGCGAAGTAGCCCATCTTCACGCTGCCGCCGAGCGCCACCGTGCCGTCGTCCGGCGGCGTGGAGCCCGCCACCAGCTTCAATAGCGTGGATTTGCCGGCGCCGTTGACGCCCATCACGCACCAGCGCTCTCTGCGGCGCACCATGAAGTCCAGTCCGTCATAGATGTTCCTGACGCCATAGCCCTTCTGCACCTTCTTCAGGCTGACCACGTCCTCACCCGAGCGCGGCGCCGGCGGGAAATCGAAGGACACCGTCTGGCGGCGCTTCGGCGGCTCCACCCGTTCGATCTTCTCCAGCTTTTTCACCCGGCTCTGCACCTGGGCGGCGTGCGAGGCGCGCGCCTTGAATTGCTCGATGAACTTGATTTCCTTGGCGAGCATGGCCTGCTGACGCTCGAACTGGGCCTGCTGCTGCTTTTCGTTCAGCGCGCGTTGCTGCTCGTAAAATTCGTAGTCGCCCGAATACGTCGTCAGCGCGCCGCCATCGATCTCCACCACCTTGTTGATGATGCGGTTCATGAATTCGCGGTCGTGCGAGGTCATCAGGAGCGCGCCCTCATACCCCCTGAGGAACTGCTCGAGCCAGATCAGGCTTTCCAGGTCGAGATGGTTGCTCGGCTCGTCCAGCAGCATGGCGTCGGGGCGCATCAAGAGGATGCGCCCCAGCGCCACGCGCATCTTCCAGCCGCCCGACAGCGCGCCGACGTCGCCGTCCATCATCTCCTGGCTGAAGCTCAGGCCAGCGAGAACCTCGCGCGCCCGGCCCTCGAGCGCGTAGCCGTCCAGTTCCTCGAAGCGCGCCTGCACCTCGCCGTAGCGCGCGATGATATCATCCATGTCATCCGCCCGGTCCGGATCTGCCATCGCGGCCTCGAGCTCCTTCAACTCGCTGGCCACGGCGCTGACCGGACCGGCGCCGTCCATCACCTCCGACACCGCGCTGCGGCCGGACATCTCGCCGACGTCCTGGCTGAAATAGCCGATGGTGACGCCGCGATCGACCGCCACCTGGCCCTCGTCGGGCTGCTCCTGGCCGGTGATCATGCGGAACAGCGTCGTCTTGCCGGCGCCGTTGGGACCGACGAGGCCGACCTTCTCGCCCCTTTCGAGCGTCGCGGAGGCCTCGATGAAGAGGATCTGGTGACCGATCTGCTTGCTGACATTGTCGAGACGAATCATATCTGCGGGAGCCTTAAAGAACGTTGCGGCCGCTCCAAAGCGGTCATCAATTGCGAGCTGTTCGACGCCGGGAATTTATGGTTGGGCTGGAGCCGCGCGGGGCGGGCTTCGGTGCTATTTAGGTGAGAGACGCGCTCATTGCAATGCGTTGGCGGAGCAAGGCTGGCCACCGCGACGGCGAATTCGTCTTGCAGCGGCGTGGCCGACACTGCGCCCCCTTCGAACCGCATATTCACCGGGAAATCCTGCGTCCGGCGGATTGACCTCAATCAAATGCAGCGGAGCGATCCAGCGTAATTTGCCACGGCAAGGGCTGCCGCAGCACATCCGGCGATTGCAGCCGCTGGCAATAGCCGCAAACCGTTCGGCATCTGCTTGCCGGTTCGATGAGATAAAAAATGGCCGTGCAGAATACGACGAAGCGGACCTTGTTGATTGGCGTGCTGCTGTTTGCCAGCGCGGGGGTGGCAGCGTACTGGCATCGGGATACGATCGCCGGGTGGTTGAGATCCGACAATCAGAGCCAAACGATTTTTCTCTCCGGCAACATCGAAGCTCATCAAAGCGTTCTCGGCTTCAAGACCGTTCAGTCCCGCATCGTGGAGTTGCCCTTCAACGAAGGCCAGTGGGTCAAGGCCGGCACGCTGTTATCACGCCTCGATGATGCTGATTACCGGCAGCAGGTCGCCATCTCCCAGACCACGCTCGAGGTGCAAAAACGTCAACTGGCGACTGCCGAGCAGAACCGCGCGGCCGCCCAGAAGCTTCTTGAAGGCGATGCTGCGGATCTCGAACTGACGAAGCTCGAATTTACGCGCGCCGACGATCTGATGACAAGAGGTGCCGGCACTATTCAAACGCGCGACCAGACGCGTGCCGCGCTGAAGAAGGCAAGCGCCGCCATCGAGCGTGACCAGGCATTGGAGCAAGCTGCACAGCGCCAGGTCGATCTGGCAAGGGCCAACATCCAAAACGCCGAAGAGGCCCTCAAGCTCGCCAGGATCATACTCGATTACACGACCTTGACGGCACCATTCGACGGTGTGATCACCGTGCGCCAGGCGGAGCTTGGTGAAGTCATGGTGCCGGGCACCCCGGTGATGACGCTTGCCGATCTCGATCATATCTGGCTGCGTGCCTATATCAACGAGACCGACATCGGAAAGATTCGGCTCGACCAGACGGCAACGGTCAAGACCGACACCTATCCGGGGAAAAGCTACAAGGGGCGCGTCTCCTTTATTTCCTCATCTGCCGAGTTCACGCCGAAGAGCGTCGAAACCCACGCCGAACGGGTGACGCTCGTCTACCGCATCAAGATCGATATCGACAATCCGACCCACGAGCTGGTTCCCGGCATGCCGGCCGATGCGGTGCTCGAGGCCCATCCCGCAGGCCCATCATGACCGCGCACTCCCCGATCATTCAGGTCGACGGGCTGATCAAGCGTTTCGCGGAATTTACGGCGGTGGATCGGCTCAGCTTCTCGGTGAATCGAGGAGAGATCTTCGGCCTGGTGGGGCCCGACGGCGCCGGCAAGACGGCAACGATGCGAATGCTGGCGGGCGTGATGCGGCCGGACGGAGGCGCGATCGTCATCGACGGCGTCAATGCCGTGGCCGACCCGGAGGAAACGAAGCAGCATGTAAGCTACATGCCGCAACGCTTCGGTCTCTACGAGGACCTCACGGTGGATGAAAATATCCGCTTCTACGCCGATCTGTTCGAGGTTCCCCCGGCAATCCGCCGCGAGCGCGCGAACCGGCTGCTTGCGGCGTCCGGGATGACGAACTTCGGTCGATTCAGGGCCGGCCAGCTGTCCGGCGGCATGAAGCAGAAGCTCGGGGTGACCTGCGCGCTGGTGCATACTCCGAAGATATTGCTGCTCGACGAACCCACCACGGGCGTCGACCCGGTATCGCGCCGGGACTTCTGGCGCATCCTCTACGGGCTGCGCGAAGACGGCGTCACCATCGTGATATCCACCGCGTATCTGGACGAAGCCGAGCGCTGCAATCGGCTCACCCTCATGCATAGCGGCCGCGCGCTCTATTGCGACACCCCGGCGGCGCTCAAACGACACATGCCGGGGGCGTTGATTGCCATTTCATCGGCCGACGGTCGCGCCGCACGCAGCGCGATCAGCGGTCGGCCGGGAGTGAGCCAGGTGCTGCTTGTCGGCGATGGCGTCCATGCGGTGGTCGACGACGCCGATCTGCGCATTCCTCAATTGCGCGATGCCATGCGCCTTGCCGAGGTACCGATTTCGGATATCGCCGTCGCCGCGCCCAGCATCGAGGACGTCTACGTGGCTTTGCTCGAAACCGGGGAAGCAACGTGACCGAGGCCGGACCTTCCCAGCCGGCAGGCAAGAGCGATCAGGTTATTGCAGATGACCTCGTAAAGCGATTTGGCGGCTTCGTTGCTGTGGACCGTGTCAGCTTCCGGATATCGAGCGGCGAGATCATGGGCTTCCTTGGCCCGAACGGCGCGGGAAAATCGACGATTATTCGCACCCTGTGCGGCTTGCTTCGGCCGAGCGGCGGCCGCGCCATTGTCGCCGGGATCGACGTTTCCCGTGATCCGGAGGGCGTGCGCCAGCACATCGGATACATGTCGCAGAAATTCTCGCTCTACCGCGACCTCACGGTCGAGGAAAATCTGCGATTCTTCGGTGGCATCTACAACGTGCCGCGCGCCGAACTTCGCGAACGCATGCGGTTCGCGATCGACATGGCTGGCCTTGGCGGCCGTGAGCAGACGCTGGTCGGAACGCTTGCCGGTGGCTGGTTGCAGCGCCTGGCGCTGGGATGCGCGGTGTTGCACCGGCCGCCGATCCTGTTTCTGGATGAGCCGACTTCAGGCGTCGAGCCCGCCTCGCGGCGGCGCTTCTGGGACCTGATTCACAGCCTCGCCAGCGACGGCGTAACCGTTCTGGTGTCGACCCATTACATGGAGGAAGCCGAATACTGCCATCGCGTCGCGCTGATCAATCACGGGCGTCTGATCGCGACCGGCAGCCCGGCAGAGCTCAAGCGGACGGCGATCGGCGGCGAACTGCTGGTGCTGGAATGCGATGCGCTCGGTCAAACACTCGAAGCGCTGCAAAATGCGCCGGACGTGCGTGATTGTTCGGTTTTCGGCGATGCGCTGCACGTCCTGGTCGGCAACGCGCAGAGGAGCTTGACGGAGCTTCCCGACTTCCTCGCCGCGAAAGGGCTGCGTCCCCGCCGCGTCGCGCGCATATCTCCATCGCTCGAAGACGTGTTCGTGCAACTTATCGCAGCCGACGTCGCAGCCCGGAGGGCCGCCGCATGAGGATCCGCCGGCTCAAAGCCATCGCCGTGAAGGAAGTGCTGCAGATCTGGCGGGACCCCCGCAGTTTGATGATCGCGCTCCTGATGCCTTTCACCCAGATGTTCCTGCTGGGCTATGGCGTGACGCTGGACATCAAGCACATCCCGATCTGTACATTCGACCGCGAGGCAAGCCAGGACAGTCAGGCGCTGCTCAAGCGCTTTGCGGCATCGAACTATTTCACGATTTCCCGCAACATCCGAACCTATCCGGCCCTGATTGCGGCAATCGACCGGTCGGACTGCAAGGTCGCCATCGTCATCCCGCCGGATTTTTCCGAGCGCTTGAACGATATCGGGCGATCGACCGTCCAGGTCATCCTGGATGCGACCGACGACAACACGGCGAACATCGCCTTTGGTTATGCGTCCGCCGTGGTCTCCGGCTATTCGCAGGATGTCGTGCTCGACGCGCTCGGCCGCCAAGGCAATCAGTTCCAGCAAATTCAGCCCATGACCGTCCAGTCGCGCGTCTGGTTCAACGAAGACCTGGAGAGCCGCAACTTCATCATTCCCGGATTGGTCGCGGTCATCATGGCGCTGGTCGGGGCGCAACTTACCTCGCTCACCATCTCACGGGAGTGGGAACGGGGAACGATGGAGCTACTGGTGTCCACACCGGTCACGCCAAGCGAGGTGATGGTCGGCAAGCTTGCGCCTTACCTTGCGCTCGGCTGGATTGACGCCGCATTCTGCCTGATCATCGCGACGTTCTGGTTCGGCGTGCCGTTTCGAGGCACCGTTTTTACGCTGTTTGCAACCACGACCCTGTTCCTGATCGTCGTGCTGGGCATTGGCTATTTGCTGTCGGTCTTGATCCGCAGCCAGATCGGGGCAAGTCAGGTCGCGCTGCTGCTGACGATGCTGCCGACCATGCTGCTCTCCGGCTACATCTTTCCGATCGACCAGATGCCCAAGGCGGTCCAGGATATCACCTATCTGGTTTATTCCCGATACTACGTGACTATCATCAAGGCTGTCTTCCTCAAAGGCTCGGGCATTACGGCGCTGGCAATGCCGATCCTGTTTCTTCTTGTCTACGCTGCGGCCGTCATGACTTTGGCCGCGCGAGCGTTCCGCAAGAGCCTGGATTGACCCGCCATGCTCAGCCGCGTCAGCCACATATTGACCAAGGAATTCATCCAGCTCTGGCGCGACAAATGGGGCCGCTTCCGCCTGATCTTGCCGCCTGTCCTCCAACTGCTTCTGTTCGGCTACGCAGCCACCTTCGAGGTTTATCACGTGTCGACAGCGGTGCTGGATCTCGACCACACCCAGGAAAGCCGGGAACTGATCGGCAGATTTACCTCTAGCAACCGGCTCAATATCGTGAAGTCAGCGCAGTCTCGGGATGAGATCGACGCAACCATCGATCGCAGCGACGCAGCGGTCGCGCTGGTGATTCACGCCGGGTTCGCCAATCTCTTGCGCAAAGGCCAGTCCGCGCCGCTTCAAGTGGTGGTCGACGGCACCAATTCCAACACGGCGCTGATTGCGCTGGGCTACGTCAACACGATCGCCGCCCGGTTTTCACAGGATTATGCGCTTGACCTGGCGGAACGCACCCAGGGGGTCAAGGGCTCGAAGCTGGTGCAGGTCACGATCGAACAACGGCCCTGGTTCAATCCGGATTTCAACGGCCGCTGGTTCTTCGTTCCGGGCTTGATCGCGACCATTACCCTCGTGATGCTGGTTAATCTGACGGCCTTCGCTGTCGTCAGGGAACGCGAGGTCGGCACCCTCGAGCAGATCATGGTAAGCCCCATCCTGCCGGCGGAGTTCATCCTCGGAAAGACCGTGCCGTTTTTTGTCGTCGGGCTGGGGCTCGCCGGGCTCGTCACGATCGTGGGCATCTTGTGGTTCCGCGTTCCGTTCGTCGGCAATCCGCTCGTCTTCATTTTCGGCACGATGATATATCTTCTGAGCCTGCTCGCCATCGGACTCTTGATCTCGACGATCTGCTCGACCCAGCAACAGGCGTTTGCGACGAACTTCTTTGTCATTAATCCGCTATTCACGCTGTCGGGATTTAGCTTTCCGATCTCGAGCATGCCGGACGTGTTGCAGTGGTTCTCGTATATCAATCCGCTGCGCTATTATCTCGTTGTGATCAGAGGGACCTTCCTCAAGGGCGTCGGGATCGCGGCTCTCTGGCCCGAATTCCTGGCGATGGCGATCATCGCGGCGGTCCTGCTGACCGTCAGCATCCTGAGGTTCCGGAAATCATTGGAGTGACGGGTATAGGCCGCCTGCGCTCAAGCTTACGAAAGATCGGCGATGGTCCGAGCCAAAAGAGCGCCGCAAGAGGTCTCGTCATACGGATCCACGGTGCGTGAAGCATTGTCCGGTCGGCGTGGCAGCCTCGCATGTCGATAAGTGTCTTCCACACCGCAGAATAATGTCCTAACCTGATTGCTTCGTACTCTATGGAGTTACGACGATGCGATTCCGCGTTAGAAAAACTGCCCATGTGCTCGAACGTATTGGGCTTGCAATGGCTGGAGCGGCATGCGGATTGTTTGTCGCCGCCCATGTGGGCTCAAGTATTGCGGTGCTCACTTCCCAGGGCTTTATCGTCATTATGATGATTGCCGGCGCAATTGGGTTTTACCTGGGAATTGATACTCCCCCTCTGCCTTTTCATGGACCGGATGAAAAGGTTGATACTGCAGAATTCCTCACTGCCGTAGGTACATTCCTCGCTACGTGGACGGCATTTATATCGGTCAGTGTGATTGTGTTTCGTCAGGAACCGCACATCTTCTGGACAATAATGATCATGCTGGGATGGGTGGTTGGCGTGACGATGCAAATCATTGCCGGAGCAATTGCGCGCGTCCGAACTTGATACGCCGTCGCATTTGCCTCATGTCCGCTTTGCTTTTATGCGCGGGTCTCGGGTGTCGACAGGCGCGACGTCATCTATGTGATCTGTAAAGATCGCTGGCTCTGGATCTTGAAGTTGGCAAATCGACACGCGGCTCATTCGAGATGAACGTCGTCAGCCCGCAACCACTGAAACTGGGCGTCGATAGCGCCGGCGCTGTCTCCGCGCTGCTGCTGCGGCCATCAGCGGCGCGAGCGTGCTTTGTCTTCGCCCATGGCGCGGGTGCCGGGATGACGCACGAATTCATGGAGCGGGTGGCGGCCGGCCTTTGCGACCGCAGTATCGCGACGTTGCGCTACCAGTTCCCGTACATGGAAAAGGGCAGCAAGCGGCCGGATGCCCCGGCGCTGGCTCATGCCACGGTGCGGGCCGCCGTGGCTGAAGCCGCGCGATGCTGCCCGGGGCTCGCGCTGATTGCCGGCGGCAAGTCATTCGGCGGTCGGATGACGTCGCAGGCGCAGGCCGTCGCGCCGCTGGCCGGCGTCCGCGGACTTGCCTTCCTGGGTTTTCCGTTGCATCCGGCGGGCAAGCCTTCCGACGGGCGGGCAAAGCACCTCGTGGAGGTCCATGTCCCCATGCTGTTTGTCCAGGGCACCCGCGACAAGCTGGCCGAGTTGCAGCTGCTCGAACCCGTGGTGAGGCGGCTCGGGACGTCCGCGTCGCTGCATCAGGTCGCGGAGGCCGATCATTCCTTCCATGTGCCGGCGCGCTCGGGAAGGAATGACCGCGAGGTCATGAACGAAGTCGTGGATGCGTTGTCGGCCTGGATCAGCGCAACCGCAGGGTGACGGCAGTGCCCGCTGTGCCTCGCCAACCCAGGCCACCCGCGGCCATCGTTCTTCTTGGCTACCCGGGAGGCCCGACCTCTGGTATGGTCGGGGCGTTCAGGGGATCCGCCGGAACATGCAGGCCAGGAAGAACAGATGATCGCCGGCAAGGCGGCCGCCTGAAATTGCCATGCCTGGCGATTCCAAAGCAAAAAAACCGGAGGGGGAAATCACCATGAAACGTCGTGAATTTCTGAAAACAGCAGGCGCCGGTCTCGCCGCGTCAACCACCGTCGCCGCGCCCGCCATCGCGCAGTCGATGCCCGAACTGAAATGGCGCTGCACCACGAGCTGGCCGAAGTCGCTCGACGTTCCCTTCAGCGCGGCGGAGACGATTTCGAAATACGTCGCGGAAGCCAGCGACAACAAATTCCAGATCCAGCCTTTCGCCGCCGGCGAGATCGTTCCCGGTTTGCAGGCGCTCGACGCGGTGAGCAATGCCACCGTCGAGATGTGTCACACCGCCGCCTATTACTTCATCGGCAAGGACCCGACCTTCGCGCTGTTCGCCTCCGTTCCGTTCGGCCTGAATTCGCGCCAGCAAAACGCCTGGTTCCAGGATCATGGTGGCCAGGACATGCTGAACGAGTTCGGCAAGAAGTCCAAATTATACGCCATTTCCGGCGGCAATACCGGCACCCAGATGGGCGGCTGGTTCCGCAAGGAGATCAACACCGTCGCCGACCTCAACGGCCTGAAGATGCGGATCGGCGGCTGGGCCGGCAAGACCCTTTCCAAGCTCGGCACCATTCCACAGCAGATCGCGGGCGGCGATATCTATCCGGCGCTGGAAAAAGGCACCATCGACGCAACCGAATGGGTCGGCCCCTACGACGACGAGAAGCTCGGCTTCTACAAGATCGCCAAGTATTATTACTATCCCGGCTGGTGGGAGGGCGGCACGGCGCTGCACTTCTTCATCAATTCGGACAAGTGGGACGCCCTGCCGAAGGCCTATCAAGCGCTGCTCACGATCGCCTGCGGCTACGCCAACATGGACGTTCAGGCGCGATATGACGCGCGCAATCCGCAGGCGATCAAGCGCCTCGTGGCCGCCGGGACACTGCTGCGTCCCTTCAGCCAGCCTATCATGGAAGCCTGTTTGAAGGCGTCGAACGAGGTCAACGCCGAAACCTCCGCGACCAATTCGGACTTCAAGAAGATCCTGGATTTGCAAATGGCGTTTCGGGACGACGAAAATCTCTGGTGGCAGGTTGCGGAATACTCCTACGAAACCTTCATGATCCGCACGCGCCCGAAAGGCTGAGCGATATCGATCGAGACTGGATCGCCGTTATGGCCGGTTCCCGCCGGCCATAACGGCCGGCGGTCGCGCGGCGGGACGATGCCGACGGGCGTCAGCGGCAACCTCTTGTGCATACGCACAAACGCCGCTTGATCGGCGGTGTGCTTTTTGCTGAAATAGTCGCGGGCCGAGGTATGCGATGAAATGGGCAGAGGAGCGCGACCTTTTGATCGCGCAGACCATGACATTCGTTCAGTCGATCACCGGGAAAAAGCCGGAGGCCGCAACCCGGGCTGAAGCAAGGATCGAGTCTGCACCGCCTGATGAAATCGAAAGGGTCGAACGACCCGACGAGATCGTACAGGCGAGGCGCCCGCTGTCGATGCTTCGAAGCGGACTCCGCGAAGAAATTCAGGGCAGGGTGGCGGCGTTCCGCGCCCACCAGCAGCTCTTTGACCGCGAACGCGACGCTTATTTCAATTCCGTCTTGAAACAAGCTCGCTCTTCGACGGCAAGCCCACCGAAAGCGCCACGCAACTGACCGGCAGTCCATTCCGTCCCCCGGCGTAGGGGACACGATGTTTCCGCGCAACATTCACCCGCAAATCCGGGCTAGAACCCGACGGTACGTGCCCGGTCGTCCGGGCAGCGCCAACTCGGGTGCGATATGAATGGGCTGACCAGCACTGAAGCGGCCGTGCGTCTCGCCGCCGAGGGCCCCAACGAGCTTGCGCAGGACGGGCGGCGCCGAGTTTGGCAGATCGTGTTCGAGGTTCTCCGTGAACCGATGCTGCTGATGTTGCTCGCCGCAGGCGTGATCTACATCAGCCTCGGCGATATCGAGGAAGCGCTGCTCATCGTGGTGCTGGCTTCGGCTTCAATCGTTGTTACGATCGTGCAGGAAGCCCGCAGCGAACGCGTGCTCGATGCCTTGCGCGACCTCACCAGTCCGCGCGCCCTGGTATTAAGGGATAACGCGCAAAAGCGGGTTCCGGGACGCGAAGTCGTTCGCGGCGACGTCGTGATATTGAACGAGGGCGACCGCGTGCCTGCGGATGCCATCTTGATCTCGTGCCAGGATCTCGAAGCCGATGAATTGCTGCTGACCGGCGAGTCCGTTCCGGTGCGAAAGGCGCCGGGCGCGGGATTGCCGTCCGATACGCGGCCGGGCGGAGACAATCTGCCGTTCGTCTATTCGGGCTCGCTGATCGTGCGCGGCCAGGGACTTGCCGAGGTGGCAGCCACCGGCGCGCGGAGCGAAATCGGCAAGATCGGTAAATCCCTCTCGAGCATCGAGAGCGAGTTGCCGCCTATCCAGATTGAAACACGACGCCTGGTCCGGCTGTTCGCCGTAGGCGGCATCGCCGTCAGCGTCCTGTTCACCGCTCTCTATGGCTGGCTTCAATCCACCTGGCTCAATGCTTTTCTCGGCGGGATCGCGCTCAGCATGTCGCTGTTGCCGGAGGAATTTCCGGTCATTCTTACCGTCTTCATGGTGATGGGAGCCTGGCGGATTTCTCGTGCGGGCGTGCTGACGCGGCGCTCCGCTGCAATTGAAACCCTCGGCGCCGCCACCGTGCTTTGCACGGACAAGACCGGCACCCTAACCGAAAACCGGATGACCATCGCGGAGGCGCGGCCCGCCGACGCGGTTCTGGGAAGAGCGGACGCCGTCGGCGGCGGAACGAGCGCGGACGAGGTCATCGCGTTCGGGCGTCTGGCAAGCCAGCTCAAGCCGTTCGATCCCATGGAGCAGGCCTTTCACCTGCGAGCCGAACAGCTCGCGCTTAAAGCTGCCATTTCGCAAGATCTCGTTCATCAGTACCCGCTCAGCGCCGATCTGCTCGCCATGACCAATGCATGGCGCCGGCCGGACGGCTCGCTGCTGATGGCCGCCAAGGGTGCGCCGGAAGCGATCGCCGATCTTTGCCGGCTCGCGCCTGACGGTCACGCCATGATCGCAGCGAGCGCCGAGCAAATGGCAGGTCAGGGCATGCGCGTCCTCGGGGTGGCGAAGGCGGTTCTGAACGGCGATCCGCCGGAATCCCAGCGCGACGTCGCGTTCGATTTTCTGGGTCTGGTCGGGCTTGCCGATCCTGTGCGGGCGAGCGTGCCTTCCGCGGTGCGCGAATGCCGCTCGGCCGGCATCCGCGTGATCATGATTACCGGCGATTATCCGGCCACCGCGCGCGCAGTTGCACAGCAGGCCGGTCTCGATAGCGGCGATCTCATGAATGGCGCTGATGTCGCCCGGCTCGGCGATGCGGATCTGGCCGCGCGTGTTCGGACCGCAACCGTATTCGCGCGCACGCAGCCCGAGCAGAAGATGCGGATTGTTCAGGCGCTGAAGGCCAGCGGCGAAATCGTCGCCATGACCGGCGATGGCGTCAACGACGCGCCGTCGCTGAAGGCCGCCCATATCGGTATCGCCATGGGCGGCCGCGGTACGGACGTCGCGCGCGAAGCCAGCGCGATTGTTCTGATCCATGACGATTTCAGTTCCATCGTCCATACTATCCGGCTTGGCCGCCGGATCTACGACAACATCCGAAAGGCGATGGGCTTCGTGATGGCGGCGCATATACCCGTGGCCGGTCTTGCTTTGTTGCCGCTTGCCTTCGGCATTCCGCTGATCCTTTTTCCGGTTCACATCGCGTTCCTGGAAATGGTGGTCGATCCCGTCAGTTCGATCGCGTTCGAGGCCGAGCCGGAGGAGGGCGATGTGATGAGCCGCCCGCCGCGCAATCCGAAGAGCCCCCTGTTTTCGGTCCCGCTCATCCTCTGGAGCTTGCTGCAGGGGGCGATCGTGCTTGTCGCGACCGCCGCGATCTTTCTGATCGCATGGCAGCGGGGAATGCCGGAAGCGGAGGTCCGGTCTCTGGCCTTTGTGACACTGGTCGTGGGAAATATTGCCGTGATCCTGGCGGGCCGCTCGTTCAGCACGTCCGTCATCCGGGCGTTTACGCGGCCCAATCCGGTGCTGTGGATTGTTCTTGGCGTCGATGCGGCTCTGCTGGCGACCATTCTCAGCTGGCCGCCGATGCGGAACCTGTTTCGCTTTGGTCCGCTTCACGCCGACGATCTCGGGTTCTGCGTCGCTATCGGCTTCGCTATGCTCCTTGTTCTCGAGCTTCTGAAGCGGCTGTTCCGTCGCGCTCTCCGCAGCTGAGAACGAAGCGCCGGCTGCCGCCGTCAGTGTGAAAACGGGATCGGAAGCGGGGGCCTTGCGAGCAGGCTGCGGGTGGCGCCTCCAAGGACGAACTCCTTGAAGCGGGAGTGGCCGTAAGCTCCCATCACCAGGATATCGGCCTTGCAGGACTTCGTGCAGGCTTCGAGCGTTTCGCCGATCGTGCGTCCCTTCGCATCCAACGCCTGGACCGGCCAATTTTTCTCTCCAAGTGACACCTGGATGTCTGCCATTTTTCAGATGAAGCCCTGACCCGCGTGGTATGAGTTGACGCCCTGGCAAGGTCCAGCAAACGCGCGCGTCCGGTCCGGCCGTGATGCGGGCGCGACGGGGGGCTGCCATTTCGGAAGATGTGCCGGGGAAAAAATCCGCGACGTTTTGAGCACCCTCACCAGCAAAGGCCCCTGATGCGGCTTCCTTTCTTTTACGGCTGGATCATTGTCGTCGTGACCTTCGTCACCATGGCGATCGGGGTGAACGCCCGCACCGCTTTCTCGCTGTTCTTTCCGCCCATCATCGATGAGTTCGGCTGGGAGCGCGGGGTCACGGCGGGCGCCTTCTCGTTCGGCTTTCTGGTTTCCGGCGCCGTGAGCCCGCTGATCGGCCGGTTGATGGATCGCGCCGGTCCCCGCGCCGTGATGGAACTCGGTGTCGCGCTGATGGCGGGCGGCCTGCTGCTGGCGCCGCTGACGACGCAGCCATGGCATCTCTATCTGACGATCGGCTGCATGGTCGGCGCGGGCAGTGTCTGTCTCGGCTACTCCGGTCAATCGTTGTTTCTGCCGAACTGGTTCAATCGCCGGCGCGGCCTTGCGATGGGGCTGGCATTCGCCGGCGTCGGGATCGGCTCCATGACGCTGTTGCCATGGGTACAGCACATGATCGAGCAGACCGGATGGCGAACGGCCTGCACGGCGATGGGGATTCTGATTCTGGTCGTGCTTGCGCCGATCAACCTGTTGCTGCGCAAGCGCCCCGAGGATATCGGGCTTCAGCCCGACGGAGACGCAGCACCTTCGCCTACGACCAAGCCGGTATCCTATGTCGTCGATCCCGATTGGGCCGGCATCGACTGGACCCTGAGCCGCGCGATCCGCACTGCGCGTTTCTGGTGGCTCGCGAGCGGCTATTTCGGCGGATTGTACATCTGGTACGCGGTGCAGGTTCACCAGACCAAATATCTGCTCGATATCGGCTTCGGCCCGAGCGTCGCGGTCTGGGCATTGGGCGTGGTCAGCCTGCTCGGTATTCCCGGCCAGATCGTGCTTGGGCACGTCTCCGACCGGGTCGGGCGCGAATGGATATGGACCGCGAGCTGCATGGGCTTTGCGATCTGCTTTGCGGCTTTGATCGCGCTGGCGCAATTTCCGACGCTGTGGCTCGTCTATGTCATGGTGCTGGCGCAAGGCGCGCTCGGCTACGGCCTGACTTCCATCATGGGGGCGGTGGTTCTGGAAATATTTCAGGGCAGGCATTTCGGCAGTATCTTCGGCTCCGTGATGCTCATAGCGCTTGCCGGGGGTGCCGCGGGTCCATGGGTTACCGGCGTTCTGCACGACCTGTTGGGGAGTTATGCTGCGGCCTTTGCAATCGGCATCGGCGTCAGCGGATTGTCCGCGTTCGCGATCTGGATGGCGTCACCCGGCAAAATAAGGGCAGTCGCGGGCCAGTTGCACCGGACGACACGTTAGCGCGAGCCGGCAAGCGCCGCCGTTTACGGACTTGCCGATACCGCCGGCTTGTGGGCTTAATCCCTCTCCAAAATGACTAAGGACCTCTCGAGGGCCCATGAACGAGCATGTTCAGACCGCAGCGACCGGGCCGCTTTTCAACCCGATGTCGCCTGAGTTCATTCGCGATCCCTATCCTTACTATGAGCGGCTGCGCACCACCGATCCGATGCATGTGGCGCCGTTCGGGGCTTTCGTCGCGAGCCGCCACGCCGAGGTCAGTCTGGTTCTGCGCGACCGGCGCTTCGGCAAGGATTACGTCGAGCGCTCGAAGCGGCGGTATGGACCGCAAATCATGGAGGAGCCGGTCTTTCGCAGCATGAGCCACTGGATGCTGCAACAGGACCCGCCCGACCACACGCGCTTGCGCGGGCTGGTGGTGAAAGCGTTTACGGCGCGCCGGGTCGAGGACATGCGTCCGCGCATCCAGCAAATCGTCGATCAAACGCTGGATCGCATTGCCCCCCAGGGACATATGGACCTGATCGAGGATTTTGCGTTCCGGCTGCCGGTCACGATCATCTGCGAAATGCTCGGAATTCCCGAGGAGCATCGCGAGGTGTTCTACGCCGGTTCGCGCAACGGCGGACGTCTGCTCGATCCGGTGCTGCTGACGCCGGCCGAAATCGCGCAGGCCAATGCCAGCAACGCGATGTCCCAGATGTATTTCCAGCAGCTGTTCGAGTTGCGGCGGAAGAACCCCGGCGACGATCTGACGACGCAACTGGTGCAGGCCGAGCAAGACGGCAGCAAACTCTCCAATGAGGAACTGACGGCCAATATCATCCTGCTATTCGGCGCAGGTCATGAGACCACCGTCAACCTGATCGGAAACGGTCTGTTGGCGCTGCATCGCAATCCCGATCAGCTCGCGCTGCTCAAGTCAGATCCCGAGCTCATGACCAACGCCGTCGAGGAGTTCCTGCGTTACGACTCCTCGGTGCAAATGGCCGGCCGGGTGGCGCTGGAGGACATCGACGACATCGGCGGCAAGAAGATCCCGAAAGGCGAAAGCGTGCTGTGCCTCCTGGGTTCGGCCAACCACGATCCGGCGGTCTATCCCGACCGGCCGGATCGGCTCGATATCACCCGCCCCAGGATCAAGCCGATGTCCTTTGGCGGCGGCATCCACCTTTGCCTCGGCGCCCAGCTGGCCCGCATCGAGGCCGAGGTTGCGATCGCGACCCTGCTCCGCCGCTTGCCGGAACTGCGGCTCGACGACGCCGAAAACCCGGAATGGCGGCCGACTTTCGTATTGCGCGGCCTGAAGAGGCTGCCGGCAAGCTGGTGAGGAGATCTGCGCGCGACGCCACTGTGACTTCGCCACAGTTGTCTCTATATATAGCGCTACTCCGGGGTTGATTTCGGGCGGCGGCAGGCGCAAGGCGCCAGGTCATCATCAGATGGGGTTCTGGCCGGCGGATGGGCCGCGGTACGCCGGGCCGCGCCGGAGCGGGCTCAAAGGGAGACGCCGTGCAGACAACGCTGCTCGGATTGGCGATTGCCTTTATCATTGCGCTGGTGGCCGCGCTGATCGGACCGTACTTCATCGACTGGAATGAATTCCGGACGCAATTCGAGGCCGAGGCGACGCGGGTGGTCGGTGCGCCGGTGCGTGTCGGTGGCGAGCTGGATGCGCGGCTGTTGCCGACCCCCTCGCTGCGGCTGCGCTCGGTGGTGGTCGGCGGCGCCAACGATCTCGGCAAGGTCCGCGCCGACAAGCTCGATGTCGAATTCAGCCTGGGCTCGCTGATGCGCGGCGAATGGCGCGCGGACGAACTGACGATCAACGGCTTGTCGCTCGATCTCGGCCTCGATCCGCAAGGCAGGGTCGACTGGCCGGCGTCGACCGGAAAATTCAATCTGGGGACGCTTTCGATCGACCGCCTGAACCTGACCGGCCGCATCGCGCTGCATGACGCCTCAAGCCGCACCACGCTCGAACTGAAGGATCTCGCGTTCAGCGGCGATGTGCGCTCGCTGGCCGGCGCAGTGCGGGGCGACGGCAACTTCATGCTGTCGGGAATGCGCTATCCATTTCGCGTCTCGTCCGGTCAGGGCGTCGACGGCAACGGCACCCGCGTTCATCTCAATATCGATCCGGGCGCCCGGGCGCTGTCCGTCGATCTCGATGGCGTGCTCTCTTTCGAGGCGCGCGCCCCCCGCTTCGACGGTGCGATCGCGGTGGCTGTTCCTGCCGGACTCAAGGCCCAAGGGGACGTCAAGGGCGATGTTCCGATCACGCCGTGGCGGATATCGGCCAAGGTCAAGGCCGATCCGGCCGCAGCAAAGCTCGAACAGATCGAGGCCAGCTACGGCGCGGAAGAGCGCGCACTGAAATTTGCCGGATCAGGGGACGTTCGCTTCGGCGTGTCGCCGCTGCTGCACGCGACGCTCTCGGCGCGGCAGCTCGATGCCGACAGGTTTGCCGCCAGGGACAACGGCGACGCCGAGCCGCTGCGATTATTGCCGGCCTTGCGCGCGTTGATGGCTGACATCCCGCAGGCGCCTATCCCGACGCAAATCGAATTCAGCGCCGAGCAGATCATGCTGGGCGGCCGCCCGGTGCAGAATCTTGCCGCCGATCTCAGGAGCGACACCAAATCCTGGACCATCGCGCGGCTGGATCTTCGCGCACCCGGCGCGACGCTGGTGTCCCTGACCGGCACCAACGCGCAAGCGGATCCGTCCAGTGTCACCGGAGCGCTGAGTGTCGAATCATCCGACCCGGATGCACTGGTGGCGTGGCTGCAGGGCCGCAGCGAGGTGAGCTATCGCGGTCAGAAGCCGCTGCGCCTGCGCGGCAATGTCAGCGTGGCCGCGAACCGTGTCGCCATCGAAGCCATGAAGGCCGAGATCGAGGGGGGCGCCGTCGAAGGGCGGGTTGCGCTCTCAAGTCAATCGGCCGGCGGCGGCTCCCGCCTCGATGCGGAGCTGAAGGGAGAGCGTCTCGATCTCGATGCGGCGGCCGCCTTTGCGCGATCGCTGGCGGGCCCGCAAGGGCAATGGCCTGAGGAAGCGCTTGTTTCGCTCGATATCGGCCGCGCGATTTCGGCCGGTCAGGAGTTGCGGCCATTCTCGGCGAAGCTCGGCTACAGTCCGAAGACCATCTCGCTCGAACAGCTCAGGATCGGCGAGGCCAGCGGGATGATGCTGGAAGGCGCCGGCAATTTCGACCGCGTCAATGCCACGGGGCGGCTGGCGCTGAGTTCAAGCGCGGCGTCGCTCGGTCAAATCACCGGGCTGATCGCGCCGTTCGCACCAAGGCTGGCATCGCGGCTTAATTCGATCGGGCCAGGTCCGGGTCCTGCGCGCCTGAAGCTGACGCTTGATGTCGACAAGAATTCCAAAGCCGCCGATCGCGCCAGCGCGCGCGCCGTTCTCGATCTCGATGCGCCGCAGCTCAGGGGCGCGGTCACGATCACGGCAACCCCCGAGATCGCGGCGTTGATCGGGATCGATGTCGATGCGCTCCGGCGCAGCGAATTCAGCATTGAATCGAAACTGTCGTCGGATCAGGGCCGCGCCTTGCTGGTCCTGCTCGGGCTCGATCGCGCGATCGCCTTACGCGAAGGCCCGGCGCAATTTGAGGGATCGGTGACCGGCGTCTGGCGGGCACCGCTGCGGCTGAAGGCGAAATTGGCGGGAGCCGGGCTGCAGGCGGAAGCTCAGGGGACGGCCGAACCGTGGGCGCAGGACGCCAGGGCCAGCGTCAGCTTGAGCGTTCGCGGCGTCAGTTTCGCGCCGCTGTTCGACCTCAAGCCGACGGATCCGCTGGCGCAGAACATCAACCTTTCCTCGCGGGTGTCGCTGAGCGGGGGCCGGCTGACCTTCGACGATCTCGACAGCGTCATCGCCGGCTCGCGGCTGCGCGGGCGCGTGGCGGTGACCCTTGGCGGCGAAAGCAATGTCGAGGGCGAAGTTGGCCTCGACACGCTTGATCTCGCGCCGGCATTCGCTTTCGCCATTGGAGCTGCGGGCCGCGACGCGACCGAGCCGCTCGGTTCGGGACTGCTGAAAGGCTGGCGCGGCCGTATCGCATTTCAGGCGCTGCGCGGCGTGCTGCCGGGCGGCGGCGAGTTGCGCCCCGTCAGCGGTGCGGTCAAGAGCGACGGCCAGTCGCTGGTCTTCGACGCCATCAAGGGCGGAATCGGTGGCGGGGAAGTGACCGCCAACATCGATGCCAAACCGAGCGCGGCCGGAATTGTCCTGAACGCGCGCGTTCAGTTCGATGGTGTCGATGGCGCTGCGTTGCGCTATCGCAGCCTGGTGATGCCTGCGGGGCGCACCTCGATGCAGCTGACGCTAACCAGCCAGGGCCGCAGCTCCTCGGCGCTGACGGGCGCTCTGTCCGGGAGCGGAACCGTGACACTGGAATCCGCTCGCGTCACAGGCCTCGATCCGCGAGCCTTCGACGCCGCGATCCGGGCCAGCGACAGCGGCAAGGCGACCGACGACGCCAGGCTGCGGCAGATCGTCGAACCGGTACTCTCGGCGGGCGCGTTGACGGTTAAGCCGGCGCAAATTCCATTCAGCATCGGGGATGGCCGGCTTCGCATCGGTGCGACCACGCTCGAGGCCGATGGCGCGCGCGCCATCATATCCGGCGGATACGATATTCCTGCCGACCAGGCCGACATTCGCGTGACCCTTGCGTCGACGGCGGCGGGTCAAGCCGCCAGCGGTGCGGAAATTCAGCTGTTCGCGGTGGGTTCGCCCGATGCGCTCAATCGCACCCTCGACGTGGCGTCGCTGTCGTCGTGGCTGGCGGTGAGGGCGATCGACCGCGAAACCCGAAGGCTGGATTCGATCGAGCGCGGCGGGCCGCTTTCGGATCAACCGACGCCCGACGTGTCGATCCCCGGCCGCGAGCCGCGGCGGCCTCCGCCGAAGCCGAAAGTCAGCGCGCCGCGCCCGTCGGTTGCGCCGCCAGGCGCCGCCCCACCCGTTGTCAGCCAGCAGGTTGCGCCGCTGCCGCCACCGATCGAGATCCGCCCCGCACCCGGTGTCGTCGGGCGGCCGCCGAAGCCGCCGCTGGTGCTGACGCCGCCGGCGGCCATTCCACAGCGGCCTGCGTTCTAGAGCGGGATGGGTCTAAACTGAATCGATTGAGGATTCCCAAATCAGATCGGTTCTGATTCAACATGCTGGCTGGGAAGGAGGCCGGCATGGATGGGACGACCGTATTCAAATGATCTGCGTGAGCGGGTGGTAAGGGGGGTCATCAAGGGTGGTTTGTCGTGCCATCAGGTCGCGGCGCAATTTGGGGTGGGCATCAGTACGGCCATTCTCTGGGTTCAGCGCTTCCGAAAAACCGGCAGCGTCAAGCCTGACAAGATCGGCGGCTATCGGCCGAAGAAGATTGCGGGGCCGCACCGCGATTGGCTGGTGCAACGGTGCCGGAATGCGGATTTCACCTTGCGCGGGCTGGTGGCCGAACTCGCCGAGCGTGGCCTGAAGGTAGATTACCGCACGGTGTGGGATTTCGTCCACGCCGAGAAGCTCAGTCATAAAAAAAGACGCTGATTGCCGCCGAGCAGGACCGCCCAGATGTGGCCCGCCGCCGGGCACAGTGGGTTAAGTATCGAGAGCGGATCGACCCCTCTCGCCTGGTGTTCATCGACGAAACCTGGACGAAGACCAACATGGCGCCGCTGCGGGGCTGGGCGCCGCGTGGCCAAAGGATCAGAGCCAAGGTACCACACGGCCGCTGGCAGACCATGACCTTCCTCGCGGCATTGCGCCACGATCGCATCACCGCTCCGTGGCTCATTGAGGGGCCGATCAACGGCGAGACCTTCCAACTTTACGTCGAGAAGGTTTTGGTCCCGACCTTGCGGCCCGGCGACATCGTGATCATGGACAATCTCGGTTCGCACAAGGCCAGTGCGGTGCGTCGTGCTATCCGCGCCGCCGGCGCGCACCTGTTCTTCCTGCCGAAATACTCACCCGACCTGAACCCGATCGAGCAGTTCTTCGCCAAGTTCAAACATTGGCTGCGCAAGGCCGCAAGGCGAACCACCGAGGCCGTCTACAATGCGATCGGTCCGATCCTCGACACCGTCTCAGATGACGAATGCGCAAACTACTTCGCCAACGCCGGATATGACCAAACCTAGTCTCATCCCGCTCTAGCGCGGGATGAATTTTGGTTGAATTGGTCTGTCCACGGATTCGATGCGCCTCTCCCTTTGGGAGAGGTTTGCCCCGCTGCTGCCGCACCAGCTCAACCTGATGTCATCATGCTCCAGCGCGCGGATTGACCAGCATGGCGCGCGTTTTTCCGAACCGGAAAGCGATCGATGCCCGCTTCACAGGCTTCTATCGAGGATACGAGCTTCCGATGCGGCGATCGAACGGCGCAATCTGGCAATCAACTCGACGCTGTTGGGCAGGAATTTTTCTTCCGCGTCCAGAATTCTGGTGAAGCCCCGCAACTTCAGCGCCGCGATCGAGCTGCGCCGGCTGCCGATATCAAATCTTGCCGAATTGCAGACAATGTCGATCAATCGATCCAATGCATGTATCCGCCCGAGCAGGTAATCGTTCTCGCGATATGCTCGCGAAAAGAATGCGGCAAAATGCCCAAAGCCGACGCCTTTGAGAACGGCGGTCCCGCTGAATTCCCCGAGCGCGGTTGCGTCCTGCGGGCTTATTCGGTCCACCAGAATTCTCATTGAGTTCCCCGACTTCGCGCCAGGGCATCACCGGAAATGTCAGAACGTCCCAAAAAGGAAAGCCAAGGTAATCGATCAGGATTTCACGGCGCGCCTCCGGATGCCATCGTTGTGGATCGGTTGAAGCCAGCAAGACGTCGATATCACTGGTGCTGGAATCGAGATCGATCTCCTCCGCCAGCCGATCGATCAGATCATCCATGGCCTCCCTGTGTCGCTGCACGAATAGTAACGCATATGCCCTCAGCTTCTCGGCATCGCCGGCAGGGGGAGCGGAACGAAACAGATCTTCGGCAAGGTCGCGGGTCGAAACCTTGAAGGCGGCTACATCTTCACGGCGCTTGAGGTCTTCGAGGTGGTTGTAGAAGCTCCGCTTCATCGCATCGATGGCCCTCCAGTTACCGCCCTCGAAATGCATTCGGTCGGAAAGCTGGTAGAGACGGTTCAGGCCTTCGATCAGAAAATGCAGGCGCCGCTTGCGGTAGTCCACGTCGAAATCAAGCAGTAGTTCTGTCCAGCGCGGAAGGTGCTGCGCGGTCGCGGCCTTCTCCCGATGCGCGGCCGTATGCTGATCGTTGTTGTAGACCACTCCCGTTTCGGCTGCCCAGACGTCAACGATTTCCGCTATCGCGCGAGCGAATTGCGAATGCGGGGGAGCCCCGCGAAGGCCTGCGATCAGGCTTGCGATAAAGCCGCGGACGGAGGCAAGCTTCAGACGGATATATCCTTCATATGCAAATCCGGCGTCGATTGTGACCTGGGTGTTGATCTGTTCGCGCCAGGCACGAATTTGTTCAGATCCGATGGGACGATCCGGAAGCGTGCCTATGATTCCGGCGACGAACTGGCTGACGTTGGGTCTCGCATTCTCGATGATTTCCCGAAGCAGTTTGATTCGATCGTTGAAGTCGGCCACCCAGCCGAGTTCGTCCGCCACGGGATCGGCGCTCGGCAAGTCGGATAGCGCGCCTTTTAGCGTGGTGAAAAAACCGGGAAGATTGCGACGGGCCGAAGCGCCGGACTGAGCCGGATCCGGGTCGATATAGATCAGCCGCCGGTCAACCTCCCGGTAAGCCGGGCGATCTCGAATGGCGGCGATCGCCTGGTGAAAGGGCCGATTATTCAGCACGCTGCCGTCGAGAAAATAGATATTGGCCGGATCGATATTGATGCGGGAGTAGGGCGCGAAGTTCCGCGCCATGAATTCAGCGCGGCGAGGCCAATCGATGGATTTGCGCGCGACAAATTCGTCCATTTCTCTGATCTGCGCCGGCGGGAACGCGCCCGGAAAGGATGACGTCGCGCGCGCCGCGAATGCCAGGGTCGCGGCATTCTCCAGGCCGAAGTCGCTGAGGACCTCGCCATTTGCTCGCTGTCGATAGCGAAAGTGCAGAATGTGGCGGTGCTCACGCTCGTGAATGATGGGCGGATTGTGTATCTGGATAGGCTGCTCATAGCCGTGGTAATCGGTCACGGCGACATACAGATCGAGTCCGTGACCGGCGGGCAGCAGTGACGCCGTTCCGCTCCGCCGATCGATCATCGAAGTGACCGCGTTGTACATCAGTTCGGACATTCGTGATCCGCTGAGCGGCGGTCTGAACCATCGCGACCGCACGAAGAGCGACAGGTTTTGCCGGACTTGCGGATCCTTGATGGGTTCCCAGAGGCCCGTTGCGCCCAATAGCCAGATCATCGGTTTGAGGATCAATTTGCTGGCGGCGCCCGCGCGGGCGTCCGGCGCGAGAAGATCGCTGACGTCGGCATGGTTCAGCCATAGATCGCGCAGTGCGCCCATGGGCAGGTCATGACTCAAGGCGCGTGCCAGCATGGTGCCGTTGATGCCGCCCGCCGAGGCGCCGGCGATGACGTCGACGATGACGCGCAGTTCGAGTGTCCGCCCTATCTCCCGAAGCAATTCAAAATAGATTTCATCCGTGTCGTACTCGGGATCGCTGCGGTCAAAACTGTCGAAAAAGCTTGCCGCCGATCGCTTGGAGCGGTCTGCTATGCCGTGCAAGGCGCGGGAAGCGCGAACCAGCTTGAGAATCTCCTTGCTGATTCCATACATGTAGACCGCAAGCGAGACGCCCCCGAAGCAGACCAGCGCTATACGGAGTTCTTTCTCTTTCAACGTCTGTGGTCCTTTCGAGGGAGATCGCCGCTTTTGTAACACGTGTCGCCTGCGGATCGATCCGCCAGCAGCGTTAGCTGGGGGGCGGTCCAGAAAGCCTAAACATTTGGTCGAATATGTATGTTGACGAGGATCAATGGCGGGTGGTCCCCCAAAATGATGAGGGAGGACCGGAGCGGCTGCGTTGATCTATAGTTTCAGCTCTGCTCGAATTTTATGGTCGAGATCGGCCACTTTCCATCGTGTCCCTTGATGGAGATTCGCAGACCGTGAAGTTCGTCCAGCCAGATATTCTCAGCCGTCCCGGCTTTTCCGTCGGTGAGAACGACGGCCTTTCCGATGAGATCAGATTGCACGTCCGCGAGCGCGGTGAGGATCGTCGACGCGCGGAGCTTCACAGTTGTCATGGTATCCCCGAAGTCAGTCAGGCGAGCGAGCAGGCGAGGGACGTGTTGCCTTTGAAAGCTGTGCAAGTCGTGGCCGGGGCAGGCAGGCGAGTGTCGGAAGGAATCCTTCGGAATCTTCGATCGTCCGATGAGCCGGCCTGGGTCCGTCCTGACGTTGATGATCGGCCCTGAAATGCCGGTGCTAAAAGTTGGCGGCAACCAGATCGTAAGAACCTCTGCTTCCGCGAACATAGAGTTTGGCAGCGGCGGCACATATCAAATCACGATTGCAATCGAACGCGTTCAAAAAACCCGATGCATCGGGGCGGGCATCCGGTTGAATTCGCTTCAATGCACCTTCGTCTATGAAAAATGATGCTTCTATGGCGCTATCGTATCCCCAAAATCGCACGGCACGCCGCGTCTGGTCATATGAGCGACTATGATTTGGAAAATCAATCACGTGATCGACGCTGATCAGGTTGGTGTCGGCCCACGACCGTTCTGACCGGGATTGGAATCAGCGAAGCCTCATGGAGGAATGCGCGTTGCAATGTTCTCCCGGCCGCCACAATGACCCGGCCGCGGATTTGTCTCAGCGATCTGATGCGTTCAGCCCACTGCCGTTCGATGCGGCCAAGCAAGCTCAAGGGATATTTGCTGCTCATTAGGTCAACCTCACTGACACGCTCTTGCTTGCTGCGTAGATCATCTAGTTCATTAGTACATAGGCGCTAATCGCGCTTTTACGAGCCGTGCCGAAGCGACAATCGCCTGTGGCATCGCAGGCAGATTGTCCCGCTTCGAAATAGTTCCGGCGTTTTGAGCTGGATCAAGGCCGTCAGAGCCGACAGGAACAGGATATTTTTTGGTATTTTCTCTAACCTATGGAGAGAGCAGATGACCCTTCCGAGATTGTGGACCAGGAGCCAGGAGCTGGACCCGTTCCGGGTCATGCGGCGCGAAATGGAGAATGCGTTTCGTGCTTTGGATCAAAAACCGTCTTCTGCCGACATTGGCGCTGGCGCGCCTCCCATCAATGTGGCGGAAACGAAAGATGCCTTCGAAGTGACGGCCGAACTTCCCGGCGTGGACGAGAAAGATATCAAGGTCAGCCTGGACGACAACCAGCTGGTCATTTCCGGTGAGAAGAAGGCCGAGAGCACCAGAGAAGAAAAGGACTGGCATGTCGAGGAGCGGAGCTACGGCTCATTCTATCGATCGATGTTGTTGCCTTTCGAGCCGGACGAGGGAGCCGTCGAAGCACATTTCGACAAGGGTGTGCTGCATCTCGTGATCAAGAAGCCCGCCAAGGCCGTGAAGACCACCAAGACAATCGATATCAAGACCGGCGCCCCGCCGAGCCCGAGCCCTGTATCGAACAAGCCCGCTGCGCCGCCGAAGGCCGCCTAGTCCTGTACGGTCGTCGCCCGGAGACCCGAGCTTAAAAACCCGGTTCCGGCCTCCGGGCCTTGTCGTTCACTTTTTTCGATGCGTTTCGATGCGGCCGAAGAGCCGCCTGTGCGACACAAAGAGAGCTCCCATGAAAAAACCAGTTCGCTCAATTGATGACGAGCCTGAGCCGAAGGCACCACGTGCCGATAGGCCGCCGACTGAAGGATTTGTGGTGATTGTTGACGGCCATTTCAAATCCGAGTTTGGCTCGGTGGAATCCGCCGAAGATTTGGGCCGAAAATTAAAGGCGACCTATCCGATGCTTCAGATTGAAATATACGACGCTGCTACGAAGGTGCGAACCATGTTGAGCTAAGCACGTTCAATCTATTCCCCAAGGTGGATGGGGTCGCGTGGAGAAACAAGATGAACGAATCAAGCGAGCAATTCAGCCGGTTGCTGGGTCAGGCTGCTCTCACGCTGTGGCCGGATCTGCCACGAGTTGTTCAGGAGCGTCTGTTCGAAACGGCCGTGCCTGCGGACGATGTTGTTCGCAACAGCCTGGCAGTGTTCCTTCATGAACGTCATCCGCGAACGGCACATCCCCCCAAGCCGACCATGCGAGCCTGATGAGCGCCGGATTGCCCAAAGGAAACGGCCTCAGCGCGGGGGTACATGCTGAGGCCGTCAGTTTCCTCGGACGCCCTCGGGGTCACGGGCATGGATGCCGCAGGCCGTCGTAACCGACATAGGTGCCGGAATACGGGTCATAGGACCTGAAGCGTTGTGCACAATAGCCAACGGCGTCGCCAGCGTAGGGAGGCGCAACGACGTAGGCCGGACCATAATAGCCGGGGTAGCCGTAATAGCCGTAGGGCTGCGTCGCCGCGCCAATAATCGCCCCGCCGATCAGCGCGCCTGCGATACCGAGGCCAACGGCTGCGCCGCCATAGCCGCGGCGGTACCATACGGGCTGGACCGATGGCACCACCGCGCTTCGCAGCATCAGCGGGGATGTTATTGGCGCCGCGGTGACGGGCGCGACGAACCACGGCGCCGTGGCGGCCATTAGCGCAAAAAGCATAGTTCGGGACGATTTGTTCATGACAAAACCTCCAAATATATCTTGGCCAGCACCACCACTTTCAGCGGCGCCGTCATCTTCGGAAAAACAACAACAACGATGATCCCGGAAGGGCTCCATCCAATTGATCTAACTCAAGGTGAGTGCGCATTATTCCGACACACTTAAGTTATCTCATCATCGCGAGGCTGCGGCCTGCGCACGAACCAAAGCTGGTCTTCCTTCATCCAGCACCGGGGGTTTCCATGCTTTCAGTGTTAATCGGAGTTTTGATTATCTGCGTCGTCGGGGCAATTTGCTTTTGGGCCATTGATAAATTTATCAATGAATCCCGGCTGGCAGGCCTTCTCAAATTGCTGGTGGCGCTGATCTGCCTCGCTGCGATCCTTCAGCGGGTGCTGCCGCTGGCGGGAATTAATTGGCTGTAGCGGCGCGGCATTGCGTGCGTCGAGCTAGTTCTGTCGTTGGCTCCGAGCACCGCCGCCGCTTTTCGGCCACTCAGGGAAACAGCACGGTAAATTTCGCGCCCTGACCGTCGTCGTCCCGGCCGACCCGCAGTTCGCCGCCTATCTGCCGTGTGAAAGATTGAATGATCTTCATCCCCAGGCCCTTGCTGGCGCCGGGGTCGAACCCGTTCGGCAAGGCCGGGCCGTCATTGGCAACCGAAAGCGCGTGGCCATATTTCGCATCCGACGCCAGCCTGATGGTGATCCGGCTCTTGCCGTACTTTGCCGCGTTCGTGATCATCTCGCTGGCGATAAAGCCGAGCGGGATCGCGGTAGCGGCCGCCAGATTGATTTCGATACCCTCGACGATAATCTGCTCCGGTGAGTTTTCCGAGGACACCATCGTGGAAAAATCGCGGCCATAGTCCTGAAGGAATTTCTTGAATTCTATGGTTCGCACACCCTCGTAGGAATTAAGACGATGGTGGATTTGCGCGATCATGGAAACGCGGTTGGCTGCGATGGCCAATTGCGCCGCCGCTTCGGCGTTCGCCGCCCCCCGGCTCTGCAGCGAGAGCAGGCTGATGGCCATCTGGAGGTCGTTCAACAACCGATGATCGGACTCCTTTTTCAGAAGCTCCTGTCGGCGGATCAACTCGTCTTTTTGACGAAGCAGCGCTTCACTCTCGGCCAGCGCATCGCGCAGGCGAACTTCCATGGATCTGTAGTGGAGCAGCTCGCGCTCGCAGCTCTCGAGGGTGCGGCCCGCAGAACTGGAAAAAGTCAGGGTGGACGGCAGCGGCTCGCTGCCCTCGCCGGCGCTGGAAGCCTGCTGCGGAATTGCTGTTGTGCCCATAGCTCAAAAGCATGAGCACGAGGCGGCCGCACCACATTGATCCACGTCAAGCTTATGCAGGATATCCGACATCGCTTGAACCGCGGCAAGTATCGGCAGCGCTGTTGCCTTCACAACCGACCTGATGCAGCGCCGGAAGGCGAGATGCCGCGCGGCTGGTGAGCAATCCGGCGTGACGACCAATTTGACCTAAGTCAAATTTCTTAACCCGTGAGTGCCGGCGCGGGACGGGCCAGTAGTTTCGGAATTCCAATTCGAAATTCCAGGTCAAACCGATAGACCCGCCCCTGTATTCGCGCCGTCAGTTAATTACTTGGCGCAAGTTTTGTCAGCCTTCAAAGCCGTCTCGGCTGATGCCTTTGTCGAGTGAGCAGCACCGACCACCTTCATGCTGCTGCCAGCCAAAGGCTGGGTCTCGACGATTTGGCATTTCATCGTCCCGGTATCTTGAGCCAGATAGAACGAGGTCGCGGCTGATGGCGGCGCTTGACCGATGGTCTTGGCCGGCTCGGCCGCGAAAGAAGGTGCCGCGAATGCGAGAACAGCGACCGTCGCTAAAAGAATGTTCTTCATGGTGTCTACCAGTTGTCGTGCGTCCAGTATTGAACAAGGAGCAAATAGAGCCAGCCGATAAAGGTTCCGGATAGTGGATTTGTTTTTGCAACCAAACCGAAGATTGCCGCCGTTCTTTCGGGTTGCTCCGGGAACCATTGGTTCGCGAGCCTATTGGCTTTCTGACACAATCACTTTTGGAGAAATGTATGAACAGTCTCGCGATCTCTCTGGCAGCCGGGGCAAGTGCGCTTTTCATGACGGCCGCTTCCGCTGCACCGTTATTCGCCGATGTATCAAGTGCACCGGGGAGCAATATTCAGAACGTTCGCATGGTCTGCGATGAAAACGACCATTGCTGGCGCGAACGCGGTGAGCGCCGCGTCATCATCCGTGAGCCAGGTGATGCGTACGGATACGCTCCTCGTGAGCGTCATATCGAGCGCCGGAGTTACGACGAAGAGCGAGGCGGAGGCATTGGTATTCGAGCCCCTGGTGTGAGCGTTGGTATCGGTACCGACCGCTTCTGAGTTCGAAATAGGGCCCGGAGAACTTCTCCGGGGCCCCTGCCCACTGGCTACATCTACAGTCAGCAGCAGATCAGCTTCTAATGTAGCGTCTCAACCAAAATGCCGAGGTGGAAACATGAATATGTCGAGCGAAAGCCTGTTGGTCATATTGCTGGTCGGTCTCGTTGCGGGCTGGTTGGCAGGCCAAATCGTGCGCGGCACCGGTTTTGGGATCATTGGTGACCTCATTGTCGGGATTTTGGGCGCTTTTATTGGAAGTTGGTTGTTGCCTCAGCTTGGCATCCATCTCGGTACCGGAGTGCTTAGTGCAATCGTCAACGCCACCATTGGTGCGATATTGCTGCTCTTCGTCGTGCGGCTCTTTCGAGGTGGCGGCGGATGGGGAAGCAGGTGGAGGGGCGGCTGGAGTTGGCGATGGTAAGTTGGTCCCGCGTGCAGCAATCGAACGCCAGACGACAGTGGTCCAATTTGCCGATGGAACTCGGAAGCCTCGAAAATGTTCACTGCCTGTCGTGATAACGCGACTCCAGGGAGAATTCCGAAATGAAACGCTTATTCCTGATCGGTGTCGCCGCCTGCGCATTGGCTGCACTGCCGACGCTATCCGCCTCGGCGATGCCCCGCGCAACGGCAGACACGCTGGTCAGCGGCACCGATCGCCCGGTTGTTCTTGTTCACGGCCATGGGTACGGCCACATGGGTCGCGGCGGACGCGGTCATCACTACGGCTGGGGCAGAGGCCACCATCGCGGCCGGCACTAGTCGATAGGCCGGGCCTGCCACGCCACGGGCCATTCCCATGATGATGGCCTCAGTTCGTCCCCCGTCCTGAGGCCATTTCCATTGGCGGCAGAGCGCGGCCCGTCGTTGCACTATTATTGAGCCAATCGGGATCATATCGGGTATAAGATGCTTATCTTGGTGTTCGCGGCCATTCAGAGCCTGGCACGGGCCGATTTCCTTCGCTCACGGTCGAAATGCCCGTCATGATGGTCCTGGATTACTCCGTTGTTCCCACAGTCGTTCTCGTCGTCGAAGACGAGATGCTGCTGCGCATGCGCGCGGTCGATATGGTGGAGGACGCCGGCTTTACATCGGTCGAAGCCGTGGATGCTGATGAAGCTGTAGCGATCCTCGAATCGCGTTCTGATATCGCGCTGCTTTTCACCGACATCCAGATGCCGGGCAGTATGGACGGCCTGAAGCTCGCGCACGCGGTCCATGAGCGCTGGCCGCCGATCAAGATCATCCTGGTTTCCGGGCAGTTGAAGCCGGCAAACATCGATATTCCAGCCGAAAGCCGCTTTTTTGGAAAGCCGCTTGTGGCCGAGGAAATGATTGCTGAAATGCAGAATATGATTGGCCAGGCTCGACGGCGGCACTAACAGGAAAACGGCAGTAATCGCTCGATTGCGGCAAAAACCGCGTCTACCAAAGATGTGAGCGGGAACCGACTTATGGTGATACGGTCAGCAATGTTTGAAATCGATCGTGATCAGGACCATGGCGATTTGAGCGTGGGCGCAGCGCCTCCCCAGGAGTTTCTGGCGGCGGAGAACGTCAGCCTTCGGCTGCTGTTGGCGCAGGCCGAGATCGACGCCCAGGACTTGCTCGCTCAAGCCGGCATCGACGCCAGGGAGCGCGAGGCGGCAGACAAACTTCAGAAACTGATCCTCGAAGAACTGCATCATCGCATCAAGAATACCCTGGCGACGGTCAGCGCCATTGCCTCCCAGAGCTTGCGCAACGTGCCGGGCGCCGAGCATGCGCAGCATGCCATCGAGGGCCGGCTGCTGGCGCTGGGGCGGGCTCACGACCTGCTGTTGCAGGCACGCTGGACCAGCGCGGATCTCGGGAAGATCGTTCGCGGCGCTACCGAAGCTTTCGACAATCCCGATATGCCGAAATTCACCATCGCGGGACCCGATGTCCGGATGACGTCGGGAGCCGTGATCGCGCTTGCGATGACCCTCAACGAACTCTGCACCAACACCACGAAGTTCGGCGCATTGTCGGTGCCTGCCGGCCGCGTCGACATCGAGTGGACGGTCGATCCCATGACGCAGCGTCTGCATCTGAAATGGACAGAGAAGAACGGCCCCGCGGTTCTGGCGCCGGAGAAGCGCAGCTTCGGGACGCGTCTGATCGAGACGCTCGGCAAGCAGCTCAAGGGCGATGTACGGTTGACGTATGAGCCCAGCGGCTTCGGCTATGCATTCGACGTGCCGCTGGCATCTTTAACGTCGATAGCGAGCGAATAGCCGAAAATAGAGTCCCGATATCAGTCGAAGGCTGCAGGAAGCTGGCCCTTCCGGAAGAAGACCGTAGGCTCATCGTCATAATCGCCGATCTCGGGATCGCCGGTGGAGGAGAACGCGACGACGCCGAGTTTGCTCAATGCCAGTCTCTCCGCCGTTCGCAGCGCGCCATTGGCCGATTTGCAGGCGATCGGAGTGTCGGGCTTCAGGTTTCCGCCTTTGCCGGCATTGAATGCCTGCACGAAGTAGCTCGTTTCGCGGGCCATGAGGGCTCCTTTGACCTGTCAACAGAGGGGTTGGCACGCGCGACTTCGCAACCGGCGATCAGCTTTTCATCGCTTGCATCAGTGCGGAAATCTTTACTGTCGCGAAATTGGAGAAGGTGTCCGACACCGCGTAGGGCAAAATGATCTGGTCGTTGTGCCGCATCGCGCCGCAGGTATAGACGACGTTAGGGACGTATCCTTCGCGCTCGGATGGCTCGGGCCGCAACAGCGGCTCGCGCGAGCGCGCCAGCACCCTGGAAGGGTCGCGCTTGTCGAGCAGCGCGGCGCCGATCGAGTATTTGCGGACCGGACCGACGCCGTGCGTCAGCAGCAACCAGCCTTCGTCGAGCTCGATCGGCGAACCGCAATTGCCGATCTGAACGAACTCCCAGGGAAACTCCGGTTTCAGAATGGCTTGACCGCCGTCCCACGTGTACAGGTCGTCCGAATAGATCAGATACAGGTTCTCATTATCCTGCCGCGCGATCATGACGTATTTGCCGTCGATCTTGCGCGGGAATAGCGCCATGCCTTTGTTCCGTGCCGCAGCGCCCCTCAGGGGCGATAGCCGGAAGGTGATGAAATCGCGGGTCTCGATCAACTCTGAGCGGATCGCCCGCCCGCTGTAGGCGGTATAGGTCGCGTAGTAGATTTTCCCGCCGCCGTCGCTGAATTCGACAAAGCGCGCATCCTCGATGCCGTTGGATTGGGATTCGGTGACCGGAAAGATGACGCGTTCGCTGAGGTCTTCCTCGGGTTTGAAAATCAACTCGATCTGGTCGCCGTCCGGTCCGGATACGCGATGGCAAATCCGGGGGCTCGAGGCAAGGCGAGCGGTCGGATCAACGGTCAGACTGCCGTCGGCAGCGAATGTGCCGGCCCGAAACGTCAGTGACGACACATGGCCTTCGCCGACGGCGCGAAGACTGAGGATGAAGCGCAAACCGCCGTTCGGCGCGCCTGACTGGTCGGGGTGAGGCACGATGCTGGGGTTGAACAGCGCCGAGGCTTCGAACGAATATTCGTTGAGAAAATAGGCGCCGATCAGCTGGCGCTGAGCTTTGGAAAAACTGCCATGAGTCGCGAAGGCCTCTTCCATTTCGTCGGCGCGCGACTCGAACGTCTCCAGCAGGTTGCGATGCCGGCCCTGGAAATTCTCGAGGACATCGGCGAGCTGGCTGGCAACGGTTTTGGAATCGAGTGCGAGAACGCGGTCGACGATATGATTGGCGCGGGTCTTGTCGGTCGGATTGAGGTCGCGGGGTTCGGTCGCCGGCTTGAACGGACGAACTATCACCCGCGCGGGGTCCGGACGCAGATAAAGCGCCTGCCGGTTCAGGAAGGTGGCTTGTGACACGGTGTCCTCGGCTCGCTCGAGTAGGGGTAAGATTTCAGGCACCCACGGCGCGAAGTGCCGGGGGTTTGGTCAGTCCGGCGTTGACGCGCGCAAGCTGACGAATCTCAGCTAGCCCAAGGAGATAGCACACAACTGACTCGCCGCCGCGATTCTCGTTGGCACGATCGGGGTGCAGTCCATCGCGGCAACTGCCGGTGTGCGGATCGACCAGCGCCACGGACAGATCGTTGCTGCCGAGAAACCACGCGAAAGCGCGCGTTGCGATGGCTTTCCACTCGGGATCGCCATCCGCCCGCCACGCCGTGAGGCAGGCAGCGATCGTCGCCGTAGCTTCCACGGGCTGCTGATCGAAGGCGCGGGGAGGTTGCCGCTGTTCGCCGAAGCCGGCGGTGCCGACCGGCCGGAAATGACCTTCCGGCGTCGTTTGTTGCGTCATCAGCCAGCGCAGAGACCTCAGTCCGGCATCGACGTAATCAGGCGTTTGCGTCGCCATGCCCGTCATCATCAAAGCCTGCGGCAAGCGCGCGTTGTCGTAAGCCAGCCCTTCCTCGAACCACACCCAGTCCGGCGTCGCGACCGACGCCAGACAGGACATCAGCCTGTCGGCAAGAGAATGCCGGACTTCCTGGGCGTGGAGATCATCCGGAGCCACAGCACAATAAGGGCCCAGGCCCAGCAGCGTGAACGCCCACGCTCGCGGCGAGCGAAAGGTCTCCGCGGTCGACAACGCCTCGGCGAACAAGGCAGCAGCCCACCGGCGCCGCGACGGGCTTGCGTCTCCGCGCGCGGACTCGCCCAGGGCCCAAAGCGTTCGTCCGTGACTGTCCTCGGAGCCTCTGTCTTCAAGCCAGGTTCGATTGAAGCCCATGAAGTTGCGAAATCGACTGGTGTCGGGATTCCATGCATGCTGCACGAAAGCTGCAAAGCGGGCCGTCAAGACTTCCGACAGGGGCTGTTCGCCCGGATTATTGAGGGCGCAGGCCAGCAGCAACGCGCGGGCGTTGTCATCGACGCAATAGCCGTGCGAGCGATCGGGCACCGAATGCACCGCGTGCTGGAACAGGCCGATATCGTCGCACATCGACAGGAAATGGCCGATTTGCATTTCGGGCGTTGCAGGGCTCAGCGGTTCAGGCGGGCCGGCGTCGGAGCGCGCAATGACCTTGAGCCAGTGACCCTGCCGCGCATTCTCGAAAGCGGATATGTAACGCTCGGCGGTGCGCTCCCATGTCATCGTTCGACTGACCGCATAGGCGCGACGACACATCGCCTGCCGGCGGGCGTCGTCGGTGAGCAATTCCGCGATTTCGCTGCCGATCGCCGCTGCGTCGCCGAAGGGAACCAGAACGCCGCGTCCATCAGCCAGCAGCTCGCGCGCATGCCAGTAAGGCGTCGAGACGACCGGCTTCCCCAGTCCGAAGCTGTAGGCCAGCGTTCCCGACGTCATCTGCGCCTCGTTGAGATAGGGCGTGACGTAGACGTCGCACATCGAGATGAATTCGAGCAGCATGGCCTGATCGACGAACTGATCAAGGAACACCACGTGGTCCTCGATGCCAAGCTCGCGCACGCGCGCGAGCAGGCTTTGACGATAGGCCTCGCCCTGGTCTCGAACCAGATTGGGATGCGTTGCGCCGAGCACGACATAGACCGCATCTGCGCGGCGCTTCAAAATCGACGGCATGGCGTCGATCATGACTTCAATGCCCTTGTTGGGGGACAGCAGGCCGAATGTCAGAATCACCGACTTCCCGCCAAATCCGAGCTTGGCTTTCGCCGCATCGGGCCCGACAAAAGCAACGTCGGGAATGCCGTGGGCTATGACCTCGATCTTGTCGTCCGGCACCTGATAGACGCTACGCAGCAGCTCGCGGCCCTTGTTGGCCATCACCACGACCTTCGCCGATGCCTCGACGATCCGCTCCAATACCGCGCGTTGAGCGGCCGTTGGCTTCGCCAGCACGGTATGGAGCGTCGTCACCACAGGCATGGTGAGGCGCGACAACAGCGCGAGGATGTGGGCGCCGGCTTCGCCGCCGAAGATTCCGAATTCGTGCTGCAGGCACACGGTGTCGAACCGGCCGGCGTTGAGGAAGTCTGCTGCGCGCAAATACTCTTCGATGTTGCCGTCCTTGATCTGAAGAGCGACGGGCTGAGGATAATCGTAGGTTTGACCATGATCGGTCATCGCCACGATGCTGGCGTTGAGATTCGGGCGCGACGTCGATATCGCCTGCTGCAGGTCGGTCGTAAAGGTTGCGATCCCGCAGCGGCGGGGTAGCGAATTGCCGATAACGGCGATACGGCGGAGCGGCGTCATGTTCGGGCCTCGACAATCTCTTTCGGATTCGGCGGGCGTACGACGGACGTGCCGACAGATTTGGTCATTTGCGCTCCGGATTCCTGCAGCAACGACATGGTTGGATCCGGTCCGGGATAAGCGATCAGACCGCTCATCCCGGCGGGCCCGACTTCAATGTCGACGCGATCTGATTCGGCAAACACGGCATCGCCGACCGACGCGCTTATCAAGCCGATCCGTGCGTGTCCTTCGATGACCAGGATCCAGGTTTCCCGCTTCGCATCGAGTGCCCAATTCGAATTCGCCGGAAGATCGATCCGCTCAAGTACAAAATGCGGGCTGGCGACGAGGGCCGTTCGGGCAGCGGTCAGGCGCCGTGGGCCGGGCTGAGTTCGAACCGGCCCGGCTTCGGAAGCGGCGACGGCGCTGCCCTCATGCAGGTCGCGCTGGCGGCCATAGTCGAACAGGCGGAATGTCGTGTCGCTGTGCTGCTGAATTTCGGCGAGCACGATACCGGCGCCGATGGCGTGGATCGTACCGGCCGGCACGAAAATGGTGTCGCCTTTCGTGACCGAACGCCATTGGGTCAGGCCGGCAATCGAGCCATCCCTGATCGATGCGCGCAATTCCTGGGGAGTGAGAATTCGTTTCAATCCAACGGCAACCCGCGCGTCCGGCGTAGCCGAGAGGATGTACCATGCTTCGGTCTTGCCGTTCGCAAGACCGATTGAGCGCGCGAATGCATCGCCTGGATGAACCTGGATCGACAAAGGTTCGCTGGTAAACAGTAACTTGAGCAGCAGGGCCGGGATGGGGGCGTTCTTGTCCGCGCGCTGAAACAACAACTCTCCGACAGCGTCGCCAGAACCGTCAATGCTGCTCCAGGGCTGGAGATCGGCAACCCCCCAGGGTTTGCGTGCGACCTCCACGGAGGCATGTTCGATGGCCATAGGCTGTCCTGACCCGTCACGCGCATATCGGGGATATGCCGTTGGTCGATACCGTTCAAAGGATTTGGCGCGGCTAAGACGTGGCGTTTCGGGACACGCGCCGTTGCAGCGGTCCAATCACGCTATTTCACAAGATGGCTACTCCGGCACCCGATAACAACCTGTGCGCGGGTCTAAAAGCCGCATTTGCGGAAATACCCGCGCCGGCATTGGCGGGCTCGCTGCCGAGCAATTCAGCCCGCGCCGAGCGCGACGGCGATATTGTAGGTCGCAAGGCTCGCGGCATAGGCCAGCGCGAACATGTAGGCGAAGCTGATCGCCATCCATTTCCAGCTCCCGGTCTCGCGGCGGATCACCGCCAGCGTCGAAGCGCATTGCGGGGCGAAGATGTACCAGACCAGGAGCGACAGCGCGGTGGCCAGGCTCCATTTGGAGGCAAGCATCTGGCCGATCTGATCGGCGGCTTCCTTGCCGCCCTCGATCGCGTAGACGGTGCCGAGCGCGGCAACCGCGACTTCCCGCGCCGCCATGCCCGGGATCAGCGCCACCGCGATCTGCCAGTTGAAGCCGAGCGGAGCCAGCAACGGCTCCAGCGCTTTGCCGATCATGGCGGCGAAGCTGTAGTTGATAGCGGGATCTTGCGCACCGGCGGGGGCCAACGGAAACGACGCCAGAAACCAGATCAGCACCATCATCGAGAAGATCGTGGTACCGGCCCGCTGCAGGAACATCTTCGCCCTTGTGTAGACGCCGATCGCGATGCTTTTCAGGCGCGGCATCTTGTAGTCGGGCAGTTCCAGCATGAACGGCGCCGGCGCGTAGTCGCGCCACATGAAGAATTTTACCAGGAACGACATGCCCAATGCGCTGACGATGCCCGCCGCGTAGAGGCCGAACATCACCAGCCCCCGCAGATTGACCCAGCCCCAAACCTGCCGGTCGGCGATGAAGGCGGAGATGATCAGCGTGTAGACCGGGATCCGCGCCGAACAGGTCATCAGCGGCGCGATCAGGATGGTGGTCAGCCGGTCGCGGCGATTGTCGATCACCCTTGTCGCCATGATGCCGGGGATGGCGCAGGCGAAACTCGACAGCAGTGGAATGAAGGCGCGGCCGTGCAGGCCGGCGCCGCCCATGATGCGGTCCATCAGGAACGCCGCGCGCGCCATGTAGCCGAAATCTTCAAGCAGCAGGATGAACAGGAAGATGATGATGATCTGCGGCAGGAACACGATGACGCTGCCGACGCCGGAAATCACGCCGTTCTGAAGGAAGCTTTGCAGCAGGCCGGCGGGCAGCTTGTCCTGCACCAGTTGCCCGAGTGCGGCGAAGGCTGCCGACAACAGCTCCATCAGCGGCTGCGCCCATGCGAACACCGCCTGGAACATCACGAACAGGATCAGCGCCAGGATCGCAAGCCCCGCGACCGGGTGCAGCACCACGGCGTCGATCCGCGCGGTCCAGGAGTCCGGCCGCGCCGGCAGGCTCACGGCCGCGGCGATGATGCGATCGGCCTCGCGCTGGGTGGCGCGCAATTGCGCGACCGTCAGCGGCTGCCACAGATTTTGCGCAAGCGGGATTTGCGCCCGCGCCGCGATCTCGTCGGTCCGGCGCAAGAGGTCGGCGGTGCCGCCCTTGCGCACCGCGATCGAGGTAACGACGGGCACGCCGAGCGCCTCGGACAGCCGCGCCACATCCACGGTGACGCCGCGGCGGCTGGCGATGTCGAACATGTTGAGCACCAGCATCAGCGGCCGGCCGGTGCTCTTGAGTTCGAGCAACAGGCGGATCGTCAGCCGCAGATTGGTGGAATCGGCTACGCAGAGCACAAGGTCAGGCACGGCCTCGCCGGGCGTGCGGCCCAGCACCATGTCGCGGGTGATATCTTCATCCGGGCTGCGGCCGCGCAGCGAGTAGGTGCCGGGCAAATCGACCACCGAAACCTGACGGCCGGAGGGGGTGACGAACGACCCTTCCTTGCGTTCCACGGTCACGCCCGGATAGTTCGCGACCTTTTGACGGCTGCCGGTGAGCGCATTGAACAGCGAGGTCTTGCCGCTGTTGGGCGTGCCCACCAGGGCGAGATGCAGCAACGGAGCTTCCATGAATTGAGGTCCGCTCGCGTCAGGCGACGATGATCGCCATGGCCTCGCGCCGGCGTACCGCGATCGTGACGTTCTCGACGCGGACCGCGATCGGATCGCGCCCGACGATGCCTTCGTGCAGCACCTTGACCCGGGCACCCTCGACGAAGCCGAGTTCGATCAATCGGCTTTCGAGCTCATTGGCCGACAGCGCCGAGCCCGCCTCGGCCGCAGCAAGGTGCTGGATCACGCCCGAATAGCCGCGCTTGGCCATTCCCAGCGGCAAGTGCACACGAGTGCCGTTCCGTTTAGTCATGCTTTGTCTTTCCAATCGGCGGCCAACAGGTCAAGCTTGGCGATCAAAATGCGGCTGCACCTTAGAGCTATTATAAACAAACTCGCATACCTTCCGGCAAATGCGGGCTTTGGAGCCAGATTCAGCCCAATTTCCTCCGATCTCTTAAAGCCTCTGAGGACGCTGGTATTGACCCAGCGCAATCAAATCTCCAGCAGCGGGATTTTCCCGGGAATGTCCCGGGCAAAGCGGGGTTTACAGTTGCGGCTGGAGGGATCGCCCACTTTGGGAAAGCAGGAGGCACGCATGATCAATTGTGCGATCAGGTTTGCGACACGGGCCATGTTTCTGGCGGCGCTGATCGCGGCGCCCCCGGTCGTTCCGGCCTTGGCCGCCGGAGGCGGCGGCAATTCTCCCACTTATACCCCGCCTACTTATGCCCCGCCGGCGCCGGACACCAAGGCCAGTCCGACCAAATCCAGCCACAAGACCAGGAAGACCAGCAAGCAGTCCAGCCTCGACGACGCCGCCTTCGCGCAAGGGTACCACGCGGCCTATGCGACAATCTATGATCGCCATGATTATGCTGATGCGATCGAGCAGCTGAAGGCGCTCGGCCGTGACGATCATCCGAATGTGGCCAATCTGATCGGCTACTCCTACCGCAAACTCGGCGACTACAAGCTCTCGCAGGTGTGGTACGAGCGCGCGCTGAAGGCCGATCCGAACCACGTGCTGACCTGGAATTATTACGGTCTGTGGCAGATCGAACAGGGCAACCGGGACCAGGCGCAGTATCATCTGAGCCGGATCGCTGCGATTTGCGGTACCGACTGCGCGGAGTATCGGTCCCTGGCCGAAGCGCTCGAGAAACCGCCCGGCACCGGTCTCGTTTACTGAGTTCCGGGATGCAATGGCGCGGGCGCAGTAGCGCCCGCGCCGCAGGCCAATCGAAGCAATCGGTTTCAATGACCTGCGGCAGGGTTGGGCGGGAGCTGTCCGGTTGCGTTTTTAACGCTTCCGGGACGCATATCCGTACCCTGGCGTCTGCAGGAAATGAGCGAACGCTTTCAGCGTCGCTTCGGAGACGTGATGCTCAATTCCTTCGGCGTCGGCTTCGGCGATTTCGGTAGGGACGCCCAACGCGATGAGAAGGTCCACGACGATCCTGTGACGGGTCCGCGTTCTCTCGGCCAGCGCCTGTCCCGTGTCCGTGAGAAACACGCCGCGGTATGGCAGCCCAGTGGCCAACCCGTCCCGCTTCAAGCGGGAGATGGTCTTGATGGCGGTCGCGTGGGAGACGCCCAGACGGCGGGCGATGTCGGTGGGCCGCGCCTCGCCGCCGGTGGCCAACAGGTCGGCAATCAGTTCCACATAATCCTCGAGCAGCGCTCTCGACTGCGCCGAACGGGTTTTCCCAAATCGACGCGCCTGGGTCAGCTCAGGCGGAAGTTCAGTGCCATTTCGCTTGTCCTTCGCGCTTCGCAACATCGCGTCCCCCGGGAACCTTCATAGTTGGAACCCACCATGCGCCGAATGGGTGCTATTTTCAACCCTCCTCCTAATTTGTTACCATGGCTACACTATGTGCGTTGACATCTTAGGTGGTGTCACTATCTTTAAATGTAGCCTCAGCTACAAACTGGCGTAGGTGCTTGATGCCACCGGCGATCTCCGAAGTTCTGCCGAAAAAAAGTCATTGACGGAGCGCACTGTCTCTGCGGGTCGCCAAGTATTGGCGGGCCAACGCGGCGGAATGCACCGCTATCTGGCATTCATTGGTCCGGCTGTAATTGTCTCGATCGCCTATATGGACCCCGGCAATTTCGCGACCAATATCCAGGCCGGGGCGAAGTACGGCTATGGGCTGCTTTGGGTGGTGTTGCTCGCCAATCTGATCGCGATGCTGTTCCAGGGCCTCTCCGCCAAGTTCGGCATTGTCACCGGACGGAACCTGGCGGAGATGTGCCGTGAACAGTTTCCTCAGCCGGTTGTCTGGGTGATGTGGGCGATCAGCGAGATTGCCGCCATGGCGACCGATCTGGCGGAGTTTCTTGGCGGCGCCATTGGGCTTTCCTTGCTGTTTCACATGCCTCTCCTGGCGGGGATGGCCGTCACGGCGGTTGTAACCTACGGCATCTTGATGTTCGAAAGCTCTGGGTTCCGGCCCATAGAACTGATCATCGGCAGCCTGGTTGGCATTATCGGGCTTTGCTATCTCATCGAGATGTTCATTGCTCCGGTGGATTGGAGCGCGGCGGCGTTGCACACGGTGCTGCCGCAGCTTGCCGATGGTGACGCGCTGCTGCTCGCCGTCGGCATCATCGGCGCAACCGTCATGCCACACGCCATCTATCTGCATTCAAGCCTGACGCAGGCGCGCACACCGATGTACGATGACAGCGAGCGACGCAAGGTGCTGCGTTTCTCAAATCAGGAAGTCGTCATCGCACTGGTCGTCGCCGGCGTGGTCAATATGGCGATGGTAATGATGGCATCGAGCGCTTTCCATGCCGGACACAGCGACGTTGCGGAGATTGAAACGGCCTATCACACATTGGCACCCCTGCTCGGCGTCGCGGCAGCAGGCGTGTTCCTGGTCTCCCTTATCGCTTCGGGGATTTCGAGCTCCGCGGTTGGAACCATGGCCGGCCAGATCATCATGCAGGGATTCATCCGGTTCCGGATCCCGATCCTGGTTCGGCGGCTGGTAACAATGATACCGGCGTTTATTGTCGTCGCTCTTGGCGTGAACGCGACAAGCGCGCTGGTCGTCAGTCAGGTCGTGCTGAGTATCGCCTTGCCACTCCCGATGATCGCGCTCCTGATGTTCACGCGACGCGCCGATATCATGGGTCAATTCGTCAATAGCCGGCTAACGAACATCACGGCGATCGTTGCGACTGCTGTGGTGCTGCTGCTCAACACCATTCTGATCCTGCAAACACTCGGCGTGGCAATTCCGGGGTTGCCGACGTCATGAACAAGCGCTTGATCAAGTCTGATTTATGGCTGCAGTAACCTCGCTGGCTAGCCGTGCGGCCTCGTTTCAGGGGCGGCGGACGTGGTGCGGGTGCGGAAATAATCCAGTACGAAAAGGCGGATGGCGGACGACAGATTGCCTTGCTGGCGATTGCTGTCGATCTCGCCGACCAGTTCGGACAGCGTCATGTCGCGCAATCCGGAGATCTCCTTCATGCCGTTCCAGAATGCCTCTTCGAGGCTGACGCTGGTCTTGTGACCGGCGACGACGATCGAGCGTTTAACGACCGGCGATTTCATGATGCATCCTCGCCATCGATCCGGTGCTGGTCGAGCAAGTCGTTGGCGCGGTTGGCACGCCGTTCGTCCAGAACGCGTTCGGATTTGGTTCGGCCGAATCGTGTCCGGTTGGCGTCGGCCTGTTTCGCCGACTGCTCTCGCTCAACTCGTTTCCTAAATCGTTTCAGGTTGACTAAGTCCCCCACGCGTGCCCCCAACATCCAACGAACAGAGAGCCCGCGACATTTTCACAAGGGTGTGAGTGGTCGCGCTTGATCGGTTCCATGGTCATTTTCTTCTGTGGCCATTTAAGAGGGTTCCCGGGGTCGCCTCTTGATCAATGTCAAAAAAATACGTTTCGCTCTGCGAAAGTGCAATGTTTTCCTCTACCATGCCCCCGCGCGACGGCGATAGATGATCGGCCTCATTCTTAGGTGTTATCACCCGAAACTATTGATCGGGAACTTTCGATACGGAACTATTGGGCCGGACCGCAATTCCCTGCGGGTTGCCGTGCCATGATCAGCCCGGCTGAGTCATTTTGGCCGGCTGCACCAGCCGGTCGAATTCCGCAGCCGAAACAAAGCCCAGCCGTACCGCCTCTTCCTTCAACGTGGTTCCGCGGGCGTGCGCCGACTTGGCGACCTTGGCGGCGTTGTCGTAGCCGATCTTCGGTGCGAGCGCGGTCACCAGCATCAGCGAGCGTTCCATCAGATCCCGGATGCGCTTTTCATCGGCGCGGATTCCCTCGACGCAGTGCTCGGTGAACGAGCGCGCGGCGTCGCCAAGCAATTGTATAGAATGCAACATGCAATATGCCAGCACCGGCTTGTAGACGTTCAGTTCGAAATGTCCCTGGCTGCCGGCAACCGTTATGGTCGTGTGGTTCCCGAACACCTGGCAGCAAACCATCGTCATCGCTTCGCACTGGGTCGGGTTGACCTTGCCAGGCATGATCGAGGAACCCGGTTCGTTTTCCGGCAGGATCAATTCGCCAAGGCCGGAACGCGGACCTGAGCCCAGGAGACGGATATCGTTTGCGATTTTGAACAGGCCGGTCGCCGCCGAATTGATCGCGCCGTGGGCGAAGACGTAAGCGTCGTTGGAGGCCAGCGCCTCGAATTTGTTGGCGGCGCTGGTGAAGGGCAGTTTTGTGATTTTGGCGACGTGTCTGGCAAACGCCTTGGCGAATTGCGGTTTCGAATTGAGCCCGGTTCCAACCGCGGTGCCGCCTTGCGCCAGCGGGTAAAGATCATTGACCGCCACGCTCAGCCGCCTGATGGAACTTTCGACCTGCGCGGCGTAGCCGGAAAATTCCTGACCGAGCGTCAGCGGCGTGGCGTCCTGGGTGTGGGTCCGGCCGATCTTGACGATGCTGGCGAATGCCTTTTGCTTTTTGCGCAGGGCGCGGTGAAGCAGGCCCAGCGCCGGAACCAGATCGGCTGTGATGCACGTCGCCGCGGCAATGTGCATGGCAGTCGGGAACGAGTTGTTCGACGACTGACTCATATTGACGTGATCGTTGGGATGAACCGGCTCTTTGGCGCCAAGCTTGCCGCCGAGCAGTTCGTTGGCGCGATTGGCGATCACCTCGTTGAGGTTCATGTTGGTCTGGGTGCCGGAGCCGGTCTGCCAGACCACAAGAGGAAAATGATCGTCGAGCTTGCCGTCGATCACCTCGCGCGCGGCGCGGACAATGGCGCGGGCGCGGCGCTGGTCGATCAGTCCGAGCTCGCGGTTGGTTTCCGTGGCCGCCAGCTTGACGATGCCGAGCGCGCGAACGATCGCCATCGGCATCCGGTCCTGGCCGATGCGGAAATTCTGTCGCGACCGCTCGGTCTGTGCGCCCCAGTAACGATCGGCGGGAACCTCGATCGGACCGAAGCTGTCGGTCTCCGTGCGCGTGGAACCGGACGGCGAGGATGCGGTCGATCGAGCCATGGATCATGTCCGTTGCGCGAGGCAATCTCGCGGAACCAGCTCACGCCGGCCAGTATGGCAGTTCAGTCGCGCCGATTTCCTGCGCGCGGATTATTTCTTGCGGAAGCGATCCAGCCGCACGACTTCGGCGCCTTCGCCCGGCTTTGCCGACTCGTCCTGATTTTCGGCCGAAGGAGCGGCAACCGGCAGGGCGGAGGGAGCAGGGACCGCCGGAAGATTTTTCGCCGGCGTTTCAGCGGCCGCGTCGGACGCCTCGAATTGCAGGCCGAACTGCACCGACGGGTCGAAGAAACTCTTGATGGCGTTGAACGGAACCACCAGGCGCTCGGGGATCCCGCCGAACGACAGGCCGACTTCAAAACGGTCCTCGGTCACCACCAGGTCCCAGAACTGGTGCTGCAGGATCACCGTCATCTCTTCCGGATATTGCGCCAGCAGCCGCGGCGACAGCTTCACGCCCTCCGCGGTGGACAGAAAGGTGATGAAGAAATGATGATCCCCGGGCAACCCGTGCTCGGCGGCGTCGGTCAAAACACGGCGCAGCACTCCGCGCAGCGCGTCGCGCGCCAGCACGTCGTATCGGATATGATCGGTCGCCATTTATCAGTCCTGTCGCGTTCAGATGCTGTGCGGGCGGGCCGGCGGCGATGCCGGGCCGTCCGACTCGCCCATTGGGGCTATGCTACCCCGGCGGCGGGCCGAGGTCAGCAGGCTTGCCGCCGGTGGCGGAAATTCCAGCAAACGGCCAGCCAAGAGCATTTTCAAGAGCATTTTCAGGCCAAGCGGAATCCGGCTAACCGCAAGAAAATCCACTCAATCAATGGCTTGCGCGTATCTCGCCGACAAAGGCCGGTTCTTGCGGAACGGCCGCAAAGGCAAATTCATCAGGCAAATGAAGTGGAGGCTTCTGTTGCCAGGTGCCTCCGAACCCCGCCTAGCGGAGCTTAACCCACTAGGACTTTAGACTTGGTTTTTCAAACCGCTTACGCGGCCTGAGCAACCGGAGCATAGTTGTCGTTTGCAACTATTGCATAGCCCGATAACGGCGGAACCATACCGGGAAAAAACACGCCCTTTACGCCCTCGTCGATCCTGTTTCGCCCCCGCCGAAACCCGCGCCATTTTGACGGGCTTGGGTGGAGGCGCCGGGTACTGCCCCCGGGTCCGAATGGTTTATTGCGACGGCAATTTATTTCCATAGCCGGCGAACCGGCACGCTCAATATAGGGTGCAAAAATTGAGAAAAATAGAGCCCGCATAGGGGCATTCGGCCGCCGAACACGCCGAATTGGGTTGGCCTTGCCGTGCCGCCCGTTCTAAATCTGGGATCATGCCCCCGGAATTCGCCGCCGGCCGCCATTGCGGCGCCGGAACTGCCGACCTCACCCCCGCCCGGCCTGATCGCGCTGTTCGTCGCGTTCGCCAAAATGTCGCTCTCGGGTTTCGGCGGCGTGCTGGTCTGGGCGCGGCGCGGCATCGTCGATCAGCACCGCTGGATGACGGCGGACGAGTTCAACGAAACCTACGCGCTATGCCATTTCCTCCCCGGTCCGAACATCGTCAACCTGTCGGTGGTGTTCGGATCGCGCTTTCGCGGCATTCCCGGCAGCATCGCGGCCTTTGCCGGGCTGGTCGGTCCTCCCGTGGTCATCGTGACGATCCTGGCCGCGCTCTATGCGCGTTTCGGCGAAATCGACGCATTGCGGCGCATTTTGGCCGGCGTGTCCTGCGCCGCGGTCGGCCTGCTGATCTCGGTGGTTTTCCGGATGATGATGCCGCTGATCAGGAGGCGCGATCTGGTCGGTGTCGTGACTCTGGCGGCGGTGTTTATCGCGATCGGACTGCTGCGGCTGCCGTTGCCGGCGGTATTGCTGGTGGCGATCCCGCTCAGCATCGCCATCACCTTTGCCATGCGCCGGCGGGTGACGGCATGAACTCCGGTCGGCAATCCGGTTTTGGCGCTGGTCTGGACCTTCGGGCTGATGTCGCTGTTTGCGGTGGGTGGCGCGAATGCCGCCATTCCGGAAATGCACCGGATTGCGGTCGATGTTCAGCACTGGATGACCGACAAGCAATTCGCCGACGTGTTCGCGATCTCGCAGCTCTCGCCGGGGCCGAACGTGCTGATCGTGACCCTGATCGGCTACTCCGTCGCGGGCGTTGCAGGCGCGCTCGCCGCCACCCTTGCGATGTGCGTTCCGACCGCGGTGCTGGCCTATTGGGTGAGCCGCCTGCTGACGCGATCGAGCCATTCGCGCTGGCCCGCCATCATTCAGGCGGCATTGGTGCCGCTTTCGATCGGGCTGATGGGCGCCAGCGGCCTGGTATTGGCGCTGACTTCGGACCGGACCTGGACGGCCGGCCTGCTTACCGCCGTCGTCGCGGCGCTGGCTTTTGCAACGCGGCTTAATCCGCTCTGGCTGTTGCTGGCCGGGGGTCTCTTGGGTTTTGCTGGCGTGATCTGACGAAAATCGCACGACGAGGTGTTTGTGGAATAGGAGAGCTGAGCGGTTATCCGAGCAAGCTCTGAATTGAGGGCGGAAGGCGCCCTTCCGCCCCTTGCCGTTTATCGGTGGGAAGCTCATTTTTCCGGGTATAATGGATAGGTTCGGCCGAATCGCCGCTGTCGAACGGTCGCTCCGGCGCTAAAATTCGCCTTCTCTCAAAGGCCCATAACGCAACGCCATGAATCAGTATCACGATCTGCTCGAACGGATTCTCTCTGACGGCGCGGAGAAGCACGACCGCACCGGCACCGGCACGCTGTCGATCTTCGGCCATCAGATGCGCTTCAATCTGGCCGCCGGATTTCCGATGCTGACCACCAAGAAGCTGCCGCTGAAATCGATCGTGCACGAGCTGTTGTGGTTTCTCGCCGGCGATACCAACATCAAATATCTCAAGGACCATGGCGTTTCGATCTGGGACGAATGGGCCGACGCCAATGGCGATCTCGGCCCGGTCTATGGATCGCAGTGGCGATCCTGGCCGGCGCCGGACGGCCGCCGCATCGATCAGATTTCCAACGTCATCGACATGATCCGGCGCAATCCGGATTCGCGGCGCCTGATCGTAAGCGCCTGGAACCCGGCCGATGTCGACAAGATGGCGCTGCCGCCCTGTCATTGCCTGTTTCAGTTCTACGTCGCAGGCGGCAAGCTGTCGTGCCAGCTCTATCAGCGCTCGGCCGACGTCTTTCTCGGCGTGCCCTTCAACATCGCGTCCTATGCGCTGCTGACGATGATGGTGGCGCAGGTGACGGGGCTGAAGCCCGGCGACTTCGTTCACTCCTTTGGCGACGTGCACCTTTATTCGAACCATCTCGATCAGGCCCGCCTGCAACTGACGCGCCCGACGCGGCCGCTGCCGGTGATGAAGCTCAATCCGGATGTGAAGGATATCTTCGCGTTCCGCTACGAAGACTTCACGCTCGTTGGTTACGACCCGCACCCGCACATCAAGGCCGAGGTCGCGGTGTGACCGCGACTGTCGAGACTTCTCCTGAAGTCGTCCTCATCGTCGCGGTTGCCGACAATGGCGTGATCGGCGCTCGCGGCGCCATTCCGTGGCGACTGAAGACCGATCAGCAGCGCTTTAAAATGATGACGATGGACAAGCCGGTGGTAATGGGTCGCAAGACCTTTATATCGCTGCGCCGGCCGCTTCCCGGGCGCACCAATATCGTCGTCACCCGCGACGCGGGTTTTCGCGCCCGCGGCGCGGTGGTGACGACGTCGTTCGCTGACGCCCGCGCGGTCGCGCGGGCAGACGCGCTGCGGCGTTCGGCAGGTGAAATTGCCGTGATCGGCGGTGCCGAAATCTACGCCCAATGGATGGAAGCCGCCGACCGTCTGGAGATCACCGAAGTGCACGTCCGGCCCGAGGGCGATACCCGGTTTGCCGCGATCGATGCCGCCGTCTGGGAAGAGGTTGCGCGCGTGCGGAAACCGGCCGGTCCGGACGACAGCGCGGACTTTTCCTATGTGACCTACCGCCGGCGGAAGTCGCATTAACTCCATTCGGTAATGTTTACATTGACAATTACCGGCTCAGGCATAGCTGCTTCGAACCAGAAGCTTGCGTTGTAAGGGCCGGGGCCGTCCCCTATAAGGCCGTCAGATATGGCGAGGCCGGGCGTCTGCCCCTGGGCCCCGCGGAGGAGACTGTCGATGCCGTGGAAGAATCAAGGCGGAGGCCCCTGGGGCTCGGGCCCGAAGGGGCCGTGGGGCTCCGGCCCGCAACCGGTCGGGCCAAGGCCGCCCGATCTTGAAGACCTTCTGCGCCGCGCCCAGGACCGGCTTCAGCAATTATTGCCGGGCGGGCATTTCAGCGGCATGGGCATCGCGCTGGTTCTGGTCGGCGCGCTGGCGATCTGGGGGCTGTCCGGATTCTTCCGCGTCCAGTCCGAAGAGCTCGGCGTCGTGCTGCGCTTCGGCAAGCATGTGCGCACCGTGCAGCCGGGCCTCAACTACCATCTGCCATTCCCGATCGAGACCGTGCTGCTGCCGAAAGCGCTGCGCGTCTCCACCATCAGTATCGGCATGACGCTGATCGACGATCCGGCGCGGCGCGGCCGGACGATGCGCGACGTGCCCGAGGAAAGCCTGATGCTCACCGGCGACGAGAATATCGTCGACGTGGATTTCACCGTGCTGTGGCGCATCAAGCCTGACGGCGTCGGCAATTATCTCTTCAACATCCAGAATCCGGAAGGCACCGTGAAGGCGGTCGCCGAGAGCGCGATGCGCGAGGCAGTTGGCAAGGCCAACATCCAGCCGATCCTGACCGGCGCCCGCACCACCACGGAGCAGGGCGTCCAGGAACTGATGCAGAAGACGCTCGACAATTACGGCGCGGGTATCCTGGTGCAGCAGGTGCAGATGCAGAAGGTCGATCCGCCGGCGCAGGTGATCAACTCGTTCCGCGACGTGCAGGCGGCGCGCGCCGATCTCGAGCGCTTGCAGAACGAGGCCCAGACCTATGCCAACCGCGTCGTTCCCGATGCCAAGGGACGCGCCGCGCAGATCATCCAGATCGCCGAGGGCTACAAGCAGCAGGCGGTCGCCGAAGCCAAGGGCCAGAGCGCTCGCTTTCTGAAGGTCTATGACGAATACAGGAAGGCGCCCGACGTCACGCGGCAGCGCATCTATCTGGAGACGATGGAGCGTGTCCTCGGAAGTTCCGAGAAGCTGATCTATGACGGCGGCGGTTCGGCGTCCTCGCAGAGCGTCGTGCCGTATCTGCCCCTGAGCGAGCTGACGCCGCGGCGTCCGCCGGCGGCGACGAGCGGCCAGCCGCAACAGCAGAGCGGAGCCACCCGATGAGATCCCCCGTCACAGGCATCGTTGCGCTGATTCTGCTGCTGGCCGTCCTTATCGTCGGCTACAGCTCCGTCTTCACCGTGGACATGACCGAGCAGGCCCTCGTGGTCCGGCTCGGCGCGCCGCAAGCTCCCGTCACCGAGCCGGGCCTGCATTTCAAGGCGCCGTTCATCGACACCGTGATCCCGATCGACAAGCGGATCCTCGATCTCGAAAATCCGTCGCAGGAAGTGATCGCCTCGGATCAGAAGCGGCTGGTCGTCGACGCCTTCGCCCGCTATCGCATCAAGGACGCGCTGCACTTCTACCAGAGCGTCGGCTCGATCCAGGCAGCCAATATCCAGTTGACGACATTGCTGAACGCCTCGCTGCGCCGCGTGCTCGGCGAGGTCACCTTCATCCAGGTGGTGCGCGACGAGCGCGAAGCCCTGATGGGGCGGATCCGCGATCAGCTCGACCACGAGGCCGGCGGTTACGGCATCCAGGTGGTCGATGTGCGGATCAGGCGGGCCGATCTGCCGGAGCAGAACAGCCAGGCGGTCTATCAGCGGATGCAAACCGAGCGGCAGCGCGAGGCCGCCGAGTTCCGCGCCCAGGGCGGCCAGAAGGCGCAGGAGATCCGTTCCAACGCCGATCGCGAAGCCACCGTGATCGTCGCCGAGGCCAATTCGACCGCCGAGCAGGTGCGCGGCGCTGGCGACGGCGAGCGCAACCGGCTGTTCGCCGAAGCCTATGGCAAGGATCCCGATTTCTTCGCCTTCTACCGCTCGATGACGGCGTATGAGAATGGCCTGAAGAGCAACGATACCCGCTTCCTGCTGCGGCCGGACTCCGACTTCTTCAAGTTCTTCGGCAACGCGAGCGGCAAACCGCCGGCGGCGGCTGCTGCGGCGTCACCGGCGGCGCCGAAGCCGTAAGGCCGAAACAAGGGGGCGCGGCGCAGCGTCGCTCCTGCCAGAGCATGATCCGGACCCGGACCGCGTTGGCGCAAAGTGGGAGCCGGTATTCCCCGGGACAAACGCGAAGCGTTTGCCCGGAGATCATGCTCAAACAAGGCGATGAGATCCTGGTGCGATTTGATAAATCGGATCAGGATCTGAAAGTAAAAAGAACATCAAACGGGAGGTTTCAGTCCGATGAGGTCCATAGCGTTCGCCGACTTCCTCATCGGTTTGGGCATTCTGTTTGTACTTGAAGGGTTGATGTTCGCGGCAAGCCCGGTCTGGATGCGCCGGGCGATGAAGAGCGCGCTGGCGACCCCGGACAACATTCTGCGGGTGGTCGGCATCGGCTCGGCGGTCGTCGGCCTTATCCTGATCTGGGTGGTGCGGCGCTAGCTTCTGGCCGGATTCGAGTTCCGGCCAAAAATCCTGCGGGATCAAAGCCATCATGAGTGGCGACGTCCCCTTTTCGCCGTATTCAGCGGCGCTTATGTGAACGGAACGTCCGGCTCAAATGCTTGCGCCGTTACCCTGTTCGGGCGCACTGTGGACTGCAAATTCTGCCCCGATTTGCGAGGAGAGAAGCTGATATGACCGGTGCGATTCCAGCCTTGAGCCATCGCCTGCGTCCCGTGCTGGCCGCGATCTGCCTTGGCGCCGCAAGCGCCCTGATGTCGGCGCCGGCGCTCGCGCGCGGCCCCGAGGGCATCGCCGACGTGGCCGAGAAGGTAATCGATGCGGTGGTCAACATCTCGACCTCGCAGACCATCGAAGCCAAGGGTGTCAGCGGCGAGGGCAGGGGCGCGATGCCGCAATTGCCGCCGGGTTCGCCGTTCGAGGAATTCTTCGACGATTTTTTCAAGAACCGCCGCGGCGGTCCGGGCGGCTCCAAGGGCGGTGACCTGGCGCCGCACAAGACCAACTCGCTCGGCTCCGGCTTCATCGTCGATCCCTCCGGCATCGTCGTGACCAACAATCACGTCATCGCCGATGCCGACGAGATCAACGTCATCATGAACGACGGCAGCAAGTTCAAGGCCGAACTGGTCGGCGTCGACAAGAAGACCGATCTGGCGGTGCTGAAATTCAAGCCGACCAAGCCGCTGACCACGGTGAAATTCGGCGATTCCGACAAGCTGCGTCTTGGCGAATGGGTGGTCGCGATCGGCAACCCGTTCAGCCTCGGCGGCACGGTGACGGCCGGCATCGTCTCGGCGCGCAACCGCGATATCTCCTCGGGCCCCTATGACAACTACATCCAGACCGACGCCGCCATCAACCGCGGCAATTCCGGCGGTCCGCTGTTCAACCTCGATGGTGAAGTGATCGGCGTCAACACACTGATCATCTCGCCGTCGGGCGGCTCGATCGGCATCGGCTTTGCGGTGCCCTCGAAGACCGTGGCCGGCGTGGTCGATCAGCTCCGGCAGTTCGGCGAGCTTCGCCGCGGCTGGCTCGGCGTTCGCATCCAGCAGGTCACCGACGAAATCGCCGAAAGCCTCAACATCAAGCCCGCGCGCGGCGCCCTGATCGCCGGCGTCGAGGACAAGGGCCCGGCGAAGCCCGCGGGCATCGAGCCGGGCGACGTCGTGGTCAAGTTCGACGGCAAGGACATCAAGGAGCCGAAGGATCTGTCGCGCGTGGTGGCCGACACCACCGTCGGCAAGGAGGTCGACGTCGTCATCATCCGTAAAGGCGCGGAGGAAACCAGGAAGGTCACGCTCGGCCGCCTCGAGGATACCGACAAGGCGGTGCCGGCCTCGATCAAGTCGAAAGAAGAGCCCGTGGAGAAGCCGGTGACGCAAAAGGCGCTCGGCCTCGATCTCGCCACGCTCGGCAAGGACCTGCGCAGCCGCTACAAGATCAAGGACAGCGTCAAGGGCGTCATCATCACCAATGTCGACGGCACCTCGGATGCCGCCGAAAAACGCCTCAGCCCCGGCGAGGTGATCGTCGAGGTGGCGCAGGAGGCGGTGAGCAACGCCGCTGACGTCAAGAAGCGCATCGAGCTGATCAAGAAGGACGGCAAGAAATCCGTGCTGCTGCTGGTTTCGAACGCCGACGGCGAACTGCGCTTCGTGGCGCTGAGCGTGCAGTAGTCGCGGTCAAAGCTCGAACGTGCACTGGTGCTTCGATTGAGCGGGGTCGTCCGGAACCCGTAGCCGCCATCGTCTGTGGGAGCCCTCGCGGGCTCTCAAGCGCCCGGCCGGCCGCGGAGCATCCCGGCAATTCCCAGGTCCTCGTCGAGTTCGGGCCAGTGAATGCCCATCGGCATCAGCTCAAAGCGCCCGCGCGCCGCGGCGCTGGCGTCCCGCAACCGCGGATACCACTTAAGCGGGGTTGCAATCCTGCGACCATCGGCCAGCGTCACCACGAGTTCGTGGGCGGTGAAGGCAACCGAGACCGGCCTGATATCGCCGACATCAATTTCCAAAGTGCTCATGCCATTTGCCTTCGAGGATATCGCGTTGCGATCTCAAGTGGCGGATAATAGCGCTGATTTCATGGGCAGGAAATCCCGCATTGACCGCAACCGAGAGGTCATGCAGCCAGAACTTGGCTTCGAAATCTCCAGACCGGACGTGAATATGCGGCGGCTCCCCGCGTTCGTTCGAATAGAAGAACGCGCGATACGGTCCCCAGCGCAGGACGGTCGGCATTGAACCTATCCCCCCGCAAACTCGTCCCGTCGATACCCCTGCGCATACAGCAACGCGGTGAGGTCGCCGTGATCGATCCTTGCTGCCGCCGCGACGGCGACGGCGGGCTTGGCGTGATAGGCGACGCCCAGGCCCGCTTTCTGGATCATGCCGAGATCGTTGGCGCCGTCGCCGACCACCAGCGTGTCGATCTCGTCGAGATCGAAGGATTCGGTGAGTTCGATCAGGGTCGCAAGCTTGGCGGCGCGGCCCAGGATCGGCTCCCTTACCTCGCCGGTGAACTTGCCGTCGGCGACCGCGAGTTCGTTGGCGCGATTCTCCTGAAAGCCGATCTTGGCGGCGACCGTGGTGGTGAACAGCGTGAAGCCGCCCGAGATCAGGCAGGTCCAGGCGCCGTTGGCGCGCATGGTCGCGACCAGTTCGCGGCCACCCGGCGTCAGCGTGATGCGCTTTTGCAGCACCTCATCGACAACGCCGACCGGCATGTCCTTGAGCAGCGCCACGCGCTCGCGCAGCGCCGGCTCGAACGCGATCTCGCCGCGCATCGCGCGTTCGGTAATGGCCGCAACATGCGCCTTCAACCCGGCAAAGTCCGCCAGTTCGTCGATGCATTCCTGGCCGATCATGGTGGAATCCATGTCGGCCAGAAAAAGCTTCTTGCGCCGCGCCGCCACAGGCTGCACCACGATGTCGATCGGCAGGTCGCCGCGCACCTCGCGCAAATGGGCTTCGATCGCATGGACGTCGCCCTCGGCGACGAAGGGAATGTCGACCGCCACTTCGTCGAATAGCCATTGCGCGGGGCCGGCCGAGGGCAAAATGGCGCGCGCGCCGTCCACCACCGTGCTATCGAGCGCGGGGTTGGCGGGATTGCAGATCAGCGTGGCGACGAGAGACATCTGAGTGAATTCACCGGGGAACGATAGCAAGGCGGTGCTTATCGCAGGGCCGACCGCCAGCGGCAAGTCGGCGCTGGCGCTCGCGTTTGCGCAAAAAACCGGCGGCGTCATCGTCAACGCCGATTCCATGCAGGTGTATCGCGATCTCCGGGTGATCACGGCGCGGCCGACGCCGGAAGAGGAGGCTATTGTTCCGCACCGGCTCTATGGTCATGTCGACGCCGCCGTGAATTTCTCCGCAGGCAACTGGGTGATCGATGCAGCGGCGGTGCTGGCCGAAGCCCGCACGCAAAACCGGCTGCCGATTTTCGTGGGCGGCTCCGGCCTGTATTTCAAGGCGATGACGCGCGGGCTGTCGGCGGTGCCGCCGATTCCGCCCGAGATACGCGAAGGCGTCCGCGCGCGGCTGGAACGCGACGGCGTCGAGGCGCTGCATGCCGAGCTCGGGCAGCGCGACCCGGCATCCGCCGGGCGGCTGAAACCGCGCGACCGCACCCGCATCGCGCGTGCGCTCGAAGTGGTCGAGGCGACCGGGCGCTCGCTCACCGACTGGCATCGCGACGGTCTGCCGCCGCTGTTGCCGCCGGGCGCGTTCGGCGCACTGTTTCTTGAGGCCGATCGCGATCAGCTCTATGCGCGGATCGATGCGCGTTTCGATGCGATGCTGAAAACCGGCGCGCTGCAGGAGGTCGCGGCCTTGGCGGCGCGGCATCTCGATCCCTTGCTGCCGGCGATGAAGGCCCACGGTGTGCCGGCGCTGATCCGGCATCTCAAGGGCGAGATCACGCTGGATGAGGCGGCGGCGACCGGCCGCGCCGACACCCGCCATTACGCCAAGCGGCAGTTCACCTGGTTCCGCCATCAGCTGCCGGAATTCGAGTGGGTGAAGCCGGACGAGGCGGCGGGATGGCTGGACCGGAAGCGTGCTTAAGCCGTCATGCCCGGCACAAGGCCGGACGCGACGGGCTTGAGAGGCGCGCGCATGGCTGCAAGCCGCATTTTCGCTCTCGCCCCAGGCAAAAAACGCCGCTAAGCTGTGAATTATGCGTTTCGGGCCGTCTTCCCTTGACATCCGGGGTATGACCGCTATGTTTGCGCAACCTTTGGGAAGTCCGAGCGGCTATATGCGTAATAAAATTACCAAACTGCTTATCGTCGTCGTACCCAGGCGCACCGCCGGGGATGGCTAAGGCCATCCAAATTCGGGCGGTGTGCATGGGGCCTCTTGGGCCCCTTTTTATTTTCCCAACAACGAAGTCTCTACCTCCAAACCAAAAAGCCGCGTGAGAACAGCGCATCCGGAGCAAGCCATGAGCGACAAGAGCCACGATCCAAACCAGATGACCGGCGCAGCGATGATCGTGCGGGCGCTGATCGATCATGGCGTCAAGCACATCTTCGGTTATCCCGGCGGCGCGGTGCTTCCGATCTATGACGAGATCTTCCAGCAGAGCGAGGTCGAGCACATCCTGGTGCGGCACGAGCAGGGCGCCGGCCACGCCGCCGAAGGCTATGCGCGCTCCACCGGCAAGCCGGGCGTGGTGCTGGTGACGTCGGGGCCGGGCGCCACCAACATGGTGACGCCGCTGACGGATGCGCTGATGGATTCGATCCCGCTGGTGTGCATCACCGGCCAGGTGCCGACGCATTTGATCGGCAACGACGCGTTCCAGGAATGCGACACCGTCGGCATCACCCGGCCCTGCACCAAGCACAACTGGCTGGTGCGCGACGTCAACGATCTGGCAAAAGTGCTGCACGAGGCGTTCTACGTCGCAAGCACCGGCCGTCCCGGTCCGGTGGTGGTCGATGTGCCCAAGGACGTGCAGTTCGCGGTCGGCACCTATCACCCGCCGCGCAAGGCCGACGTGCACCTGTCCTACGCGCCGCGGGTCAAGGGCGACGCCGCGCAGATCCGTAAAGCGGTGGCGCTGCTCGCCTCCGCCAAGCGGCCGGTGATCTACAGCGGCGGCGGCGTCATCAATTCCGGACCCGAAGCCTCGAAACTGTTGCGCGAGCTGGTCGAGGCCACCGGCTTCCCGATCACCTCTACCCTGATGGGTCTCGGCGCCTATCCGGCATCGGGCAAGAACTGGCTCGGCATGCTCGGCATGCACGGCACCTACGAGGCCAACATGACCATGCATGGCTGCGACGTCATGCTGTGCGTCGGCGCGCGCTTCGACGATCGCATCACCGGGCGCATCGACGCGTTCTCGCCGGGCTCGAAGAAGATCCACATCGATATCGATCCGTCCTCGATCAACAAGAACATCCGCGTCGACGTGCCGATCATCGGCGATGCCGGCAATGTGCTCGGCGATCTGCTGCAGGTGTTCAAGGCGGAGGCATCGAGGCCGGATATCCGCGCCTGGTGGCATGAGATCGCGAAATGGCGCGCGCGCAATTCGCTGTCCTACAAAAAGAACAACGATGTCATCCTGCCGCAATTCGCGATCCAGCGGCTGTTCGAGGCCACGCGCGGCCGCGACGTCTACATCACCACCGAAGTCGGCCAGCACCAGATGTGGGCGGCGCAGTTCTTCGGCTTCGAGGAGCCGCATCGCTGGATGACCTCGGGCGGTCTGGGCACCATGGGCTACGGCCTGCCGGCGGCGCTCGGCGTGCAGGTCGCCCATCCCGACAGCCTCGTGATCGACATCGCCGGCGACGCCTCGGTGCAGATGACGATGCAGGAGATGTCGACGGCTGTTCAATACGAATTGCCGATCAAGATCTTCATCCTGAACAACCAGTATATGGGCATGGTGCGGCAGTGGCAGCAGCTCCTGCACGGCAACCGGCTGTCGCATTCCTATTCGGAAGCGCTGCCGGATTTCGTCAAGCTCGCGGACGCCTTCGGCTGCGTCGGCATCCAGGCGATCAAGCCCGGCGATCTCGACGGCGCGATCAAGGAAATGATCAGCGTCAAGCGACCGGTGCTGTTCGATTGCCGGGTGGCGGCGCTGGAGAACTGCTTCCCGATGATTCCCTCCGGCAAGGCGCACAACGAAATGCTGCTGCCGGCGGAAGCCACCGACGAAGCCACCGCCACCGCCTTCGCCGGCGGCAAGGCGCTGGTGTGAGCAGGAGGCGAGCGGATGTTTGATCTCGGGCAACTGGAACGCGCCCACGGTGTCGTCGGCACGGCGATGCCGCCGACGCCGGCCTATGCCTGGCCGCTGTTGTCGGAGCGGCTCGGCGCGAGCGTCCATCGTCAAGCATGAGAACCATACGCCGATCGGCGCCTTCAAGGTGCGGGGCGGGCTCGTCTATGTCGATCGCCTCAAGCGCGAGCGGCCGCGCACCGCCGGGCTGATCTCGGCCACGCGGGGCAATCACGGCCAGAGTCTGGCTTTCGCGGCGAGCCGCTACCGCGTGCCGGTGACGATCTATGTGCCGCACGGCAATTCGGCCGAGAAGAACCGCGCCATGCGGGCTTTCGGTGCGAACCTCGTCGAACACGGCGAGGATTTTCAGGCCGCCCGCGAGGAGGCCGAGCGCCACGCCAGGCGGGACGGGCTCGAACTCGTGCCGTCGTTCCATCCCGATCTGGTGACGGGGGTTGCGACCTACGCGCTCGAACTCCTGCGCAAGGCGCCGGACCTCGACATACTCTATGTTCCGATCGGGCAGGGATCGGGCATCTGCGGCTGCATCCTGACGCGCGATCTGCTCGGATTGGCTACGGAGATCGTCGGCGTGCAATCGACGGAAGCGCCGTCCTATGCGCTGTCGTTCGCGGCCGGCACGGTGGTGACGACGAAGACCAGCAATACGCTGGCCGACGGCATGGCGACGCGCGTCCCCGACCCGGATGCGCTGGCGATCATTCGCAAGGGCGCCTCCCGCATCGTGCAGGTCACCGACGATGAAGTGGCCGCGGCGATCCGGGCGTACTGGACCGATACGCATAACCTCGCGGAGGGCGCCGGCGCCGCGGCCGCTCGCCGCCGCCCTGCAGGACAAGCAGAAGAATCCGCGGCAAGCGGGTCGGGCTGATCCTGAGCGGCGGCAATATCGATTTCGATCTGTTCAACCGATGGATCATTCCGGAAGCCGAGGCCTTCGCCGGCGGCAAGGCGCTGGTGTGAGATAATGGGATAGAGGCCGTCATGGCCGGGCTTGTCCCGGCCATCCACGTCTTCCTTCTCGCGGAAACTTTAAGACGTGGATGCCCGGCACAAGGCCGGGCATGACGAAAGAGAGATCAACGGGGAATTTGAGATGAACCAGCCCGCATCCGCCTACTTCATGGAAGACCGCCATGAGCCGACCGAGGCCCACACGCTGTCGGTGCTCGTGCAGAACGAGCCGGGCGTGCTCGCACGCGTGATCGGGCTGTTCTCGGGCCGCGGCTACAACATCGAAAGTCTCACCGTCTCCGAGACCGAGAACCAGAAGCACGTCTCCCGCATCACCATCGTCACCACGGGCACGCCGATGGTGATCGAGCAGATCAAGCACCAGCTCGACCGCATGGTCCCGGTGTACCGCGTCGTCGACATGACGCTGACCGGGCGCTCGATCGAACGGGAACTTGCGATGGTGAAACTGCGCGGCACCGGCGAGCACCGCGTCGAGGCACTGCGTCTGGCGGAAGCGTTCCGCGCCCGGGTGATCGACGCCACCATCGAAAGCTTCGTGTTCGAGATCACCGGCAACTCCGCCAAGATCAACCAGTTCATCGACCTGATGCGCCCGCTCGGCCTGGTCGAGGTTTCGCGCACCGGCGTCGCCGCGATCGGGCGCGGGCCGAGGGGATGTGAGCCATGCTGGCGCGCGACTGGTACTACAATGAGCGGCGGCGGATCGGGCTCGATTCCGCGGTCGCCTCGATCTACGACCGCCATGACGACAGCGATGTCCGCGCCCGCGCGGCGCTGACCATGTTAGGGGTGCAGCGCGGCTGGCGGGTGGCCGATATCGGCTGCGGCAACGGCGTGCTCGCCTGCGAGGCGGCGCTGATGGGCGCCGAGGTCGACGCCATCGATATTTCGCCGGCGATGCTGGCGCTCGCCGAAATCCAGGCGCGCGATCGCAAGGTCGCGATCCGGACCCAGCCGGCGGGGCTGTTGAGTTTCGCCTACCAGCCCAATTCGTATGACCTTGTCGTCAGCGAGTTCGCGCTGCATCATCTGCCGGATTTCTGGAAAGCAGTGGCGCTGGCGCGGATCTTTGCGCGCGCTGAAGCCGGGCAGCAGCTTCTACCTGCGCGATATCGTGTTCGTCGGCATGCCTGACGGGCCCGAGCGCGACGTCGAGGCGTGGGCCGATTTCAACATCAAGAACCACGGGTTCTCGCGCGACAGCGTGATGACCCATATGCGCGACGAGTATTCGACCTTCGGCTGGGTGATCGAGCGCATGCTGACCGACGTCGGCTTCACGCTGGTCTCGGCCGATTATCACGCGCCGCTGCATGGCACCTATCTGCTGCGAAAACCGAAATCCGGCGAGCAGAGCTAGCGACGTGAAGCCGGCCGATATCAGCCTCGCCGTCCTGGTGGCGGTGATCTGGGGCCTTGCCTTCGTGGCGAGCCGGCTCGCGCTCGACGAACTGTCGCCGGCGCTGATGACGGCGCTGCGCTTTGCCATTGCCGCCGTGCCGTGCCTGTTCGTGCGCAAGCCCGATATCTCCTGGCCGCTGCTGATCGCGATCAGCGCCACGCTGTTTCTCGGCCAGTTTCTGGCGCAGGCCTAGGCATCGCGCATGGCGTTCCCGTCGGCCTCACCAGCGTGATCGTGCAAAGCCAGGCGCTGTTCACCGTCGGCTTTGCCGTGATCGCGTTTCGCGAAATGCCGACGCCGATGCAGTCCCTCGGCATCGGCGTCGCCACCATCGGCCTCTTGATGATCTGCGGCACCGTCGGGTTCGATTTCAGCGTCGGCGCCTTCGCCGTGCTGATGATCTCGCCGATCAGTTTTGCGATCGGCAACCTCTTGCTGCGGCGGGCGAGGAATGTGCCGATGTTCGATCTGTTCGCCTGGCTCTGCCTGGTGCCGCCGCTGCCGCTTTTGGCGCTGGCGCTGGTCACCGACGGGCCCGGGGCGACCTGGAATTCCCTGATCCACATGTCGTTGACCGGTCTGGTCTGCATGCTGGTGCTCGGCGCGATTTCCACCAGCATCGCCTATTGGCTGTGGGGCCGGCTGCTCAGGGATTACCCCGCCGCGCAGGTGGTGCCGTTCGCGCTGCTGGTGCCGTTCGTCGGCGCCGCGGCGTCGAGCATCGTGTTCGGCGAAACCTTCGGTCAGCTGCGGTTGGCCGGGATGCTCACCGTGGTCGGCGGCATCGCCATCATGCTGCTGTCGAAGCGGGCGCCGATACTGCCCGAGATCGTCAGGGGCGCATGATGTCGCAGCCGCTTTTCGTCGCCTTTGTCGTTTTCGGCGCGGTCATGGCGTTCACGCCGGGACCCAACAACATCATGGTTCTGTCGTCGGGGCTGACTTACGGCTTCCGTCGCAGCCTCCCGCATATCGCGGGCATCGCGATCGGGGTTTCATTCATGGTCGCGTCCATGGGGGTCGGCCTGGGGGCCATCTTCATCGCCTATCCGGTGCTGCAGACCATCCTGAAATATGTCGGCATCGTCTATCTGATCTATTTGGCCGGTGTGATTGCGATGTCCGGGTCGGTTACGCCTGGGCAGGACAACCAGCGTGGGCCGATGACCTTCTGGGCTGCGGTGCTGTTCCAGTGGGTCAACGTCAAGGGCTGGGTGATGGCGATCGGCATCATTACCGCCTATTCCACGGTTGCCAGTTTTCCATGGAATATCGCCATACAGGCCGCGCTGATGTTCGTCCTGGCGAGCGCTGTCGTCAATGACCTGGACACTGTTCGGCAGTTCGCTGCGCTCCTTTTTGACCTCGCCGACAGCTGTGCGGGTTTTCAACGTCGTCATGGCCCTGCTGCTGCTGGCCTCGCTCTATCCGGTCTTCATGGACGCATGATGCCGGCCTCCGCCATGCAGAAACGGGTTTCCCATGATGGGCAAAATGCTCTAGACAACGCCGGAAATTCGCGGGCGACCGGCGGTCCCGACCACCTAAAAGCCTGATTAACCGGCCGATTTCGGCCACCGATGAGGAAACCACCATGCGTGTTTATTACGATCGCGACGCCGACCTGAACCTGATCAAGGGCAAGAAGGTCGTCATCGTCGGCTATGGCAGCCAGGGCCACGCCCATGCGCTGAACCTGAAGGATTCCGGCGTCAAGGACGTCGCCATCGCGCTGCGCAAGGGATCAGGCTCCGCCAAGAAGGCGGAGACCGCCGGCTTCAAGGTGATGGAAGTCGCCGAGGCCGCCAAATGGGCCGACCTCGTGATGATGCTCACCCCCGACGAATTGCAGGGCGACATCTACCGCGAGCATCTGCACGACAACATGAAGAAGGGCGCTGCCCTGGTGTTCGCCCACGGCCTCAACGTGCACTTCAACCTGCTCGACCCGCGCCCCGATCTCGACGTGCTGATGATCGCCCCTAAGGGCCCCGGCCACACCGTGCGCTCGGAATACCAGCGCGGCGGCGGCGTGCCCTGCCTGATCGCGATCGCCAAGGATGTTTCGGGCAACGCCCACGACCTCGGCCTGTCCTACGCCTCGGCGATCGGCGGCGGCCGCGCCGGCATCATCGAGACCTCGTTCCAGGAAGAATGCGAGACCGACCTGTTCGGCGAGCAGGTGGTGCTGTGCGGCGGCCTGGTCGAACTGATCAAGGGCGGCTTCGAGACGCTGGTGGAAGCCGGCTACGCGCCGGAAATGGCCTACTTCGAGTGTCTGCACGAGGTGAAACTGATCGTCGACCTGATCTATGAAGGCGGCATCGCCAACATGAACTACTCGATCTCCAACACCGCCGAATACGGCGAATACGTCACCGGACCGCGCATCGTCACCGACGGAGACCAAAAAGGAAATGAAGCGCGTGCTTGACGACATCCAGTCCGGCAGGTTCGCGCGCGACTGGATGCTGGAGAACAAGGTCAACCAGACCTCGTTCAAGGCGACCCGCGCCAAGCTCGCGGCCCATCCGATCGAGGAAGTCGGCGTCAGGCTCCGCGACATGATGCCGTGGATCAAGAAGGGCGCGCTGGTCGACAAGACCAAGAACTGAGATCTTCGCGCCAATACGAAAAATTAAACCTTCGTCGGCATATTCGAAGCGAGATCGCGAAACGCGGTCTCGCTTTTTTACGGGCCGAAGAACATCCGCTTAATCCATATTGTTAGGCGATCGGTCGGAATGAAGAATTGACGCTTCATCCACATTCTTCGTGTGAGACGGCTCAAGCAGAATCTTCAATCGATAAAGTGATTGTACTTCAGATTCATAGAGCTGACGCTTAATCCAGCTCCTCATTCCCTGGTCGCGGCCCGTCATGGGGTCGAGTGTTTCGTGGGCACCAAGCATTGAGACCTTATGCATATCCTCCAGTGTGCCGATTGGCCGTTTTTCGTTGAGCGGCCGACGCCTCGGCGGCCGCCGTGCAAAAGGCGTTCACCCCAGCCCCAGTGCCGTGATTACGGCGCGGCGGTCGAAAAATGGGCGCTCGCAGATAATCTTCGCCGAGCCAGGGGCGAATTCGAAGCTGGCCATCATGCGTACGCGAAACGCCCTTTCGATGGGGGCGATCTCACCCTTCAGCGTTCGCAGCGGGCCGAGATGCGTGCCGGTGAGCCAGAACTCGACCAACACCGCCCGGCCCGGAGGATTGCGAAGAACCGGTCCGGTCCGCGAACTCCGTAACAATACGGAGCGATGTCCACTACGCGTTGCCAACAATTTGAACGAAATATTAGAGATGCGAGGCGAGGCTGGGTCCCTGGTTGGTGGCGCGGATTCTCGATGCAGAAAATCTATCGAAGACTGGGCCAATCGCCGGGTTCGTCGTTGACGGTGCTTGGCGTACTGCTTTCGGCCGCGACGCTCCTTCTGTTTCTCACCGCTCTGGAAAGCCGCTACCGGGACAGGATCGCGGCGGCAAAATCCGACGCAGTCAGCTTTGCCAACATTCTTGCCGAGCACACGGTGCTGACATTCGAGGATGTCGACCGGGCTCTACGCTGGGCAGAAGCGATTCGCAGAGACAGCCTGTCAGGAAAGTTAAGTCCCGATGCAGCCAATGCCGCCCTGCGCGGACAAACGAACTCATGCGCCATCGTCGCCATCGGATGGACCGACGCGTCGGGGCGAGTAGTCGCTCATTCCTACGACCGCGCGCCGCCTCGCAGCAATATATCCGATATGCCGCAATTCATCGCCGAGCGCGACAGCGCCGAGGATCGGCTGTTCATTGCGCCCCCCTTTCGTTCGGCGGTTGACGACAAATGGCTCACCGCGGCATCGCGGCGGTTGAGCAACGGCGATGGCAGCTTCGCCGGCATCGTTACCGCGACGCTCGATCGATCCTATTTCACCAAGCTCTACCGTTCGATCGATCTCGGCAAAGGCGGATCCGTATCGCTGGTGCACCGCGACGGAAAGTTGCTCGCGCGGGAGCCCGAGACGGAGGACATGCCTGGAGCGTCGCTGGCGGGTGGCGCGCTGCTCGGCAGATATCTGCCGATGTCGGAGACCGGCGCCTACGAGACAACGAGCACCGTTGACGGCGTGGCTCGCATCACAGGCTACAAAGCGGTGGCCGGACTGCCGCTGGTGGTGGCCGTGAGTTACGCCCGCGACGACGTGCTGAAGCTGTGGTATCGCCAGCTCTATGGGTTCGGTCTGTTGATCGTTGCGGTCGTCGGCGTCATATTGTTCGGCACGTTTCTGCTGGTGCGGCAGACCAACGCTCTCGCGACGAAGACACGAGCCCTGGCAAGGACAAATACGCGCTTCGATATCGCCATCAGCAACATGTCGCAGGGTCTTTGCCTGTTCGATGCGGACAAGCGGCTGGTGATTTCGAACCGCCGCTTCCAGGAGATGTACGGCCTGCCGGACGAACTGGTCGTGCCGGGTACGCCGTTGAGGCGGATTTTCCAGTTCTACGAGGACCGCGGCGATAACCAGGAATATGACGGTCGACCAGCGTCTGGAGCTGGTCACTGACGGAACCAAGACTGAATTACGAGCCGCCGGACGGTCGCGTGATCCATATTCAGCGCACGCCGACGCCGGACGGCGGCTGGGTCGCGACCCACGAGGATATCACGGTGCGAAATCGCGCGCGAGCAACTGCTGGCCGAGAAAGCCGCCGAACTCGAAGCGATCAACGTGCGCTTCGACGCCGCGCTCAACAACATGTCGCAGGGGCTTTGCATGTTCGATGCGGAGCAGAAGGTCGTGGTTTCGAACGCGCGCTACGGCGACATCTATCATCTCAGCCGCGATCAGATAAAGCCCGGCACCTCGCTGCGGCAAATTCTGGAATACCGCCGCGAGAAAGGCACCAATTTCGGCGTGCGCGCCGGAGATCTATCTCACGCAAAACGTCAAGACGGCGAAGGAAGTCCAGGAACTCGCCGACGGGCGCGTGGTCGCGATCGCCCGTCATACCATGCCGGACGGGGGCTGGCTCACCACGCATGAGGACATCACGGATCGGGCGCGCAACGAAAAGCGGATCGCGTTCCTTGCGCAGCACGATCTGCTCACCGGCCTGGCGAACCGCGCGCTGTTCTCCGAAAAGCTCGAGGACGCAGCGAAGCGGCTTGCAGCGCCACGGCACCACTTTTACCGTGCTGATGCTCGACCTCGACAGGTTCAAGAACGTCAACGACACGCTGGGACATCCGGCCGGCGACCAGTTGCTGGTCGAAGTGGCGCAGCGGCTGCGATCTTCGATTGCGCGATACCGATGTGCTGGCGCGTCTCGGCGGCGACGAATTTGCCATCATCCAGGAAAACGAGAAGGACCAGAGCGAGGGCGCCATCGCGCTCGCGCTGCAGGATCATCGGGCTCATCGAGCAGCCGTTCGATCTCGGCGGCCATCGGGTCAGCGTCGGGACCAGTATCGGAATTTCGTTCGCGCCGGAGCATGGCGCCGATGCCGAGACGCTGCTGCACAAGGCGGATGTTGCGCTGTATGCGGCGAAGTCCGGCGGACGGAACGATTTCCGGGTATTCCGGCCCGAATTTATCGAAGCCGCCGACATCCAGCGGTCGATGGAAGGCGAGTTGCGCGATGCGATATCGCGCAATGAATTCGAACTGCACTATCAGCCGGTGGTCGATGCGAGGACGCGCCGCGTCGGCGGCGTCGAGGCATTTGTGCGCTGGCACCATCCGTCAAGAGGCCTGCTGGCGCCCGATCAGTTCCTGCCGCTCGCGGAATTCGACGGGACTGATGCTGCCGCTCGGAGAATGGATCCTGCGGCAGGCCTGCCTGGATGCCGCCGCCTGGCCGCCGCATATCAGGATTGCCGTCAACATCTCCGCCGTTCAATTCAGCAAGGGAAACCTGTTCGACCTGGTCCTGAGCGCGCTGGTCGATTCCGGCCTGTCGCCGGAGCGGCTCGAGCTGGAAATCGCGGACACCTCGCTGCTGCAGAAGGACCAGGCGGGGCATCTGCTCGACTATCCGGCAACTGAAAAATCTCGGCGTCTCGATCGTGCTCGACAATTGCGGGGCGGGATATTCCTCGGCGAGCTACCTGACGAGCTTTCCATTCGACAAGATCAAGATCGACAAATCGGTCGCGCAGGGGTTTGCCAGCCGCCGGGATTGCGCCGCGATCGTCGCTTCCGTGCTGGCACTGGCGCGTGGCCTCGATATCGCGACGGCGGCCAAGGGAATCGAGAACAGCGCGCAGTACGAGGCGCTGCTGGCCGCTGGCGTCGATTTTGCGCAAGGCTATCTGTTCGGCCGGCCGGTTCCGCATTCCGAGCTCGACCTGGATGCCGCTGATGCCACTGGCAAAGAACGTGGCCTGATGAACGCGGAGGAAAATCTGATCGGCCAACTCGAAGGCGTGCTGGCGAGCAAGGATACATGTCGGGGCGCGCCGAGGTCCTGCGGCGCGTCACCGATCTCTTCATCCATGGCTCGGGCAGGTTTACCGACGATCAGATCGATCTGTTCGACGACGTCATGAGCAGGCTCGTCGAGACCATCGAGCTTGCCGCCCGTGCGGCGTTCGGCAGCCGGCTCGCCGTGGTCTCCGACGCCCCCGCCAGGGTCATCCGCACGCTGGCATTCGACGACGCGATCGAAGTGGCCGCGCCGGTGCTGGCGCATTCCGTGCGGCTCGATGACGCCGCGCTGGTGGAGAACGCGCGAACCAAGAGCCAGGGCCACCTGCTGGCCATTTCCGGACGCAGCGTTCTGGCCGAGGCCGTGACCGATATTCTGGTCGAGCGCGGCAACGATCAGGTCGTCGCCGGCGCCGCCGGCAACCGCGGCGCCAGGTTCTCGACGTCCGGCATGTCCGCCCTCGTCAGGAGGGCGCAGGACAATGGCGATCTGGCGCTATGCGTCTGGTCGCGCCCCGACATCCCGCGCCACGATCTCGTGAAATTGTTCGTTCAGGCATCCGAAATCGTCAGAGGCAGGCTCGAGGCGGCCGATCCGCGACAGGCTGCGTTGATCCGGGCTGCGGTCGCGGAAGCTTCCGACGCGGTTCAGGCGACGGCGCGCGCGGGCTCCAGCCAGCATGCGCGGGCACTGGCCCATGTGCGGTCGCTGCATTCGCTCGGGCAGCTCGACGAGGCGCGGTTGCAGGAGTTCGCGCGCGAGGGGAATTTCGACAGGACGGCCGTCGCGCTCGCACTCATGTGCGATCTTCCGATCGGGCTGACCGAGCGCGCGCTGGCTCAGGACGAACCGGAGCAGCTTCTTGTTTTTGCCAAAGCCATCGGCCTGTCGTGGGAAACGGCAAAGGCGATCCTGACCTTGCAGGCCGGTCGCGGCGGCGTGACGAAGGATCGGCTGAACCAGTGTTTTGCCAGCTTCTTCCGGCTTCAGCCGAAAACCGCACGGACCGCGCTCCAATTCTATCGGCACCGCGGGCAGGCGAGCCGGGGTTCCCTGCACTAGATCGAGAGGCCGGGGTTCGGTCGCCCCTGTGGGGCGAGCGTCGGACGTCGACTTAATGTCTCTTAGTCCATTTGCGCCAATGGGTCGGCTGAATGTCGATGTGCTTCTGGTTGGAAGCATCGACCCATTCGGTTCCATTGTTGTGACACGGGTACTCAAGCGCGAGGACGATTCCATCGTAGTCCATGACACAGACTTCGAGGTCTCCTTCGTCAGATGGCGCAATTGAAACGGGCAACCATTCTGCGGGCAACGAATGAATATGGGTCATAATTGGTACTCCCCATACAGCATGATCGTTATTCACTAACACAATAAATTGGAGCTTGTTTGACCTGCATCAAGGTCTGGCATGTAATCGACCTCCCTATCATTCGCTGCCAGGCCATCGGCTTCCGCGAATCCGAGGTGCAATATGCGTTTGCGCGACTGTCACAACTTTCACGATTTTCGCCGGCTCGCCAGACGGCGTCTTCCGGGCCCGATCTTTGATTACATCGACGGAGGGGCTGACGACGAGGCATCCCTTCGCCGCAATACGGCAAGCTTCGAGCGCTGCGACCTGGTGCCCAACGTCCTGCGCGGCGTGGAAACCGTTGATATGTCGGTCACCGTGATGGGCCAGAAGCTCGCAATGCCGGTCTATTGCTCGCCCACGGCGCTGCAACGCCTGTTTCACCATCAGGGCGAACGTGCCGTCGCAGCAGCGGCGGCCAGGTACGGCACGATGTTCGGCGTCTCCTCGCTCGGCACGGTCAGCATCGAGGAATTACGCAGCAGGCACGTAACGCCGCAAGTTTACCAATTCTATTATCACAGGGATCGCGGTCTCAACCGCGCCATGATGCAGCGCGCGAAAGAAGCCGGCGTCGAGGTAATGATGCTGACCGTGGACAGCATCACAGGCGGCAACCGCGAACGCGACCTGCGCACCGGTTTTTCCATTCCGTTCAGGCTGACGCTTGGCGGGATGTTGCAATTCGCGACCAAGCCGATGTGGGGCATCAATTACGTCACTCATGAGCGCTTCAAACTGCCTCAGCTGGACGAGCACGTCGACATGAGCGGCGGGGCGGTGTCGATCGGCCGGTATTTTACCGAGATGTTGGACCCTTCGATGAACTGGGAAGACGTGGCTGAAATGGTTCAACTCTGGAATGGTCAATTCTGTCTGAAGGGCATTATGTCGGTGGCAGATGCCAAACGCGCGGCTCAGATCGGCTGCACCGGCATCGTATTGTCCAACCATGGCGGTCGGCAGCTGGACGGCTCGCGGGCGGCATTCGATCAGCTGGCTGAAATTGTGGATGCCGTAGGCGATCGGATCGATGTGATCATGGACGGCGGAATCCAGCGCGGGACCCACGTACTGAAGGCGCTTTCGCTAGGGGCCAAAGCCGTTGGCGTCGGACGCCTTTATCTCTATCCGCTCGCGGCGGCCGGTCAGGCCGGGGTCGAGCGGGCGCTGGGCCTTATGCGGGCGGAGATCGAGCGGGGAATGAAGCTGATGGGCTGCACGACGATCGACCAGCTCTCTCGTGAAAATCTGCGGTTCCGATAATTGCTTGGCGGTTTCGCCGTTGTCGCAGGAGGTGCTATCGTCGTCATTGCGAGTTGGGACCGGCGACGGAGCAATCCGGTTTCACTCTGGACGCTTCGCGGAAGCCTGTCATCGGGCGGCGCTTTGCGCTGATTCGTTGGCGCGCAATGACCTGAAGGACCAATCATGCAATCTGTTGTTATTACCGGGGCGTCCACCGGCATCGGCCGGGCCACTGCAAAATTGTTGCTCGATCGCGGGTGTCGCGTGTTCGGCAGCGTGCGCAAGCAGGCCGATGCCGAGCGCCTGAGAGGCGAATTGGGCGCGAATTTTACCCCGCTGTTGTTCGATGTCACCGATCAGGCCGCGGTCAAGGCCGCCGCCCGCGAGGTGCGCGCCGCGCTGAATGGCGAGACGCTTGCCGGGCTCGTCAACAATGCCGGCATTGCGGTCGCGGGACCGGTGCTGGAACTTGCGGCCGACGAATTCCGCCACCAGATGGACGTCAACGTGATCGGGCCGATCATTGCGACACAAGCCTTTGGTCCGCTGCTCGGGTCCGATCCGTCGCTGAAAGGGCCGAAGGGGCGGATCGTGATGATCAGCTCGGTGGCCGGCAAGAGCGGCAACCCGCTGACGGCGGCCTATGCGGCGTCGAAGCACGCGATCGAGGGGCTGTCGGAAAGCCTGCGCCGCGAGATGATGCTGTTCGGCATCGATGTCATCATCGTCGCGCCGGGCGCGGTGAAGACGCCGATCTGGCGCAAGGCGGAGGAAGTCGACATTTCCGCCTACAAGAACTCGCCGTTCTTCCCTGCGCTGCAGCAAATCCGCAAATTCATGCTGCAGCTCGGCGAAACCGGATTGCCGGCCGAGAAGATCGCCGATGCGATCGCCCACGCCCTGACCTCCGCCAGTCCCAAGGTGCGCTATCAGCTCACGCCGGATCCGATGCGGCATCTGGTGACGTCACTGCTGCCGAAGCGCATGGTCGACAAGATCATCGCCAGGCGTCTCGGATTGATGCCTCCGGCATGAGCGCCGCGCGAAGGTGCGCGGTTATCGCCAGCGAGCAAGGAATGTTTGATGCCGATCCACATCTGCCACTCTTGCGGTACCTCCTATCCGGATACGCCAGAACCGCCCTCCGGCTGCCTGATCTGTGAAGACGAACGGCAGTTCGTGCCGCGCGGCGGACAGGTTTGGATAACGCCGGAGAAGCTTGCGGACGGGCACGCCAATGCCTGGCGGCGCAAGGAAACAGATCTGTTCGAGATCCATACCCAACCGGGATTCGGTATCGGCCAGCGCGCGCTGCTCTTGCTGACCCCGCAAGGGAATGTGCTGTGGGACTGTATTGCGCTGCTCGACGAAGCGACCGAAACGCTGGTTCGCGCATTGGGCGGTCTCGGCGCGATCGCGATCTCGCACCCGCATTACTATACGTGCATGCAGGATTGGGCGCGTGCCTTTGACTGTCCTGTCCACCTGCATGTTGCCGACGCCGCTTGGGTCATGCGTTCCGATCCCGCGATCCGACACTGGGATGGCGAGGTGCTGGAGATCGCGCAAGGTGTAACGTTGCTGCGGCTGGGCGGCCACTTTCCGGGCGGCACGGTGCTGCACTGGGCTGGAGGCGCCGAAGGGCGCGGCGCGATCCTGAGCGGGGATATTGTGCAGGTGGCGGCGGACGTCAGCCGCGTCTCGTTTCTCTGGAGCTATCCGAACATGATGCCACTCGCTGCGGGGACGGTACGCCGCATTGCCGACACGTTGAAGCCGTGGCGCTTCGATCGAATTTACGGCGCCTTCCCCGGACGGCAGGTGATGTCCGGCGGCGCGCGCGCCGTAGAAGGATCGGCGGCGCGCTATATAGAGCTCCTGGAGGGCAGGCAGTCATAGCAGCGGCGGAAGGCAGCCGGGTCCAGCGCGGGATGCGATCCCGGACCCCTTCACCGAGGGTATCGCCCAGCATCCCAGGTCGGCATGAAGGTGTTGCCCGATAAGGCGGTGCCGGCTTGAACGGACACTCCTCTAGGAGGAAGGTCTGATGGCCGGTTCTGTTGCGTTGTCATGACGGTTCCACTACATTTTTGTGACACGACGCTGGTTCCGGCTGCGTTGTCCGCCTCCTGGCCGCCGCCAGCCAAGGCCTAAAGGCAGCGCCGGGTTGAGTTTGCGTCCCCGCCGATGGCGCCCGCGCCCAATCCAGGTCCATCCGCCAACGTCGCCGCAGCAGGCCTTTCCTGGTCCGGGACCTGGCGGCTGCTCGCGGTGGCGGCGCCGCATCTGGCGGCGCTGGCCGTCATGTTGCAGACCGAAACCGATTTCGGTTCCCGCTTGGGCTTTCTGCTGTCGTGGGGGATCCTGAACTCGTTCTGGATCGCGGTGCTGCGGCGTCCCGCTCTGTCGGGCGCGCTGTCGCTGACCCTGGTCGTGGTGCTGATCCTGCTATCGCGGCTCAAGCACGATATCGTGCAGATGACCGCCAATTTCGTCGACCTGATGGTGATCGACCGCGATACCGCGGCGTTCCTGTTTACGATCTTTCCCAATCTGCGCTGGTCGGTAATCGGCGCGGGCTTCGTCATCATCCCGCTGATGTATGCGCTGTGGTGGCTCGATCCGTTCCGGATCCGCCGCCTGCCGGCGGTGGCCTGCAAGCTGGCCTGTCTGGCCGCGCTGGTCGGGTATTCCATCGAATGGCCGGATGAAGCCTGGCGCGGCTATTACGACGACGGCTATCTCTCGAAATTTGCCCGCTCCGGCGTCGTCGCGGTGTCGGACTTCATCAACTACGGCTTCATGGAATCGGAAGCGGCCACGACCGAGCACCTCAAGGTTCCGCTGTTGGATTCCTGCCATCCCGCGGGCCGTCGGCCGAACATCATCATGATCCATGATGAGTCCAGTTTCGACATTCGCGAGGCCGCTGGCATCAAGGTGCCGACAGGCTATGGCAGCCACTTCAAATCGTTCGACGGCAAGGAGCGCAGGTTTCTTGCCGAGAGCAATGGCGGGCCGAGCTGGTTCACCGAATACAACGTGCTCGCCGGGCTCTCGTCGCGCTCGTTCGGCAGGTTCGCCTATTTCGTGACCCGCATTGCGTCGGGCCGCGTCGAGCGCGGACTGCCGCTGGCGCTGCGCCGCTGCGGCTACGACACCGTCTCGCTGTATCCCGCCTATGGCGCGTTCATGGGCGCGCGCAGTTTTCAAATCACCACCGGCATCGAGCATTTCTACGACGCGCATGATCTCGGCGCCAGGGACGTGGAGCCCGACAGCTTCTTTTACGACAAGGCCCTGGGGCTGATGGCGCAGGAGCCGCCGGCCACGCCGCTGTTCATGTTCGTCTATCTCGGCGCCAATCATTTTCCCTGGGAGACCCCGTTTCGCCCCGACCTGACGCCGTCCTGGCGCAAGCCCGGCAACGCGCCTGTGGTCGACGAATACCTCCGCCGGCAGGCGATGAGCGCCGACGAATACCGCGCGTTTCTCGCCGGGTTGAACAAGAAGTTTCCGGGGCAGCCCTTTTTGATCGTTCGTTACGGCGATCATCAGCCGGAATTCTCGCCGCACATTCTCGATCCCGGCCTCGATGAAGCGGGCATCGGCAAGAAGCTGGAGAATTACGACCCGCGCTATTTCGCTACCTACTACGCGATCGACGCGATCAATTTCGAACCGGTCGAAAGCCCGACCCTGATGGATACGATCGACGGGCCCTATCTGCCGCTGGTAATCCAGGAGGCCGCCGGCATCCCGCTCGATCCGTCGTTCGAGGAACAGAAGAACATCATGCTGCGCTGCAGGGGGCTGTTCTATGCCTGCAAGGATGGCGCTGAAGCCGCGCCGCTTCAACCGGCTGCTGATCGACGCCGGCCAGATCCACGGATTGTAGGCTGCGACCTGAAGTTCCCGGCGACGCATGGCCTCCCTGCCGCCTTGAGGTTGAGTGCAAACCTGCTAGTCTGATTGGAGTAGAGGGCTTTTTGCGGGGGTTCTCCATGGCGATGCGTCTGTTCGCGCCGCAATTTCTTGTGGTCTGGGCCTTTCTCGGCTCCGCCATCGCGGTGCATTTCCGCGGCAAGGTGCGGCTCGGGTTCTGGCGCCAGGTCACCGATCATTCCACCCTCATGGCGCCCTACAACGTGCTGATGTACCTGTTCTCGGCGGTGCCGAACCGGCCCATCCTGCAACAGGGGACGCTTCCCGAACTCAAGGTGCTCCACGACAACTGGGAGCCGATCCGCGAAGAGGCGCTGGCGCTGTTCGCGCAGGGGCAGATCAAGGCCGCCGACAAATACAACGACTGGGGTTTCAACTCGTTCTTCCGCACCGGGTGGAAGCGGTTCTATCTGAAATGGTACGATGCGGCGCTGCCGTCGGCGCTCGCCAATTGCCCGAAGACGGTCGAACTCGTGAACTCGATCCCGACTGTCAAGGGGGCGATGTTTGCCAGCCTGCCGCCCGGCGGCCGTCTGGTCCAGCACCGCGATCCCTATGCCGGTTCGCTGCGCTATCACCTGGGATTGCTGGTGCCGAAGACGCCGGGCGAATGCCGGATCTTCATCGACGGCGAGCCTTACTCCTGGCGCGAGGGCGACGACATTCTGTTCGACGAGACCTATCTGCACTATGCCGAGAACACCACCAGCGACGACCGCATCATCCTGTTCTGCGATGTCGAGCGGCCGCTGCACACCCGCGCCATGACTGCGGTCAATCGCTGGGTGAGCAAGCACATCATCAACGAGAGCGCGACGCAGAACGAAGAGGGCGAGCGCGTCGGCTGGTTCAACCGGATCTTCGGCTATGTCTACCATCTGCGGCTGCTGGGCAAGCGGATGAAGGCCTGGAACAAGCGCACCTATTACGCGGTGAAATATCTCCTGATCGGCGGCATCCTCGCCGCCTTCCTGGCCACCGCCTTCGCGTGAGGATACCGACTGCTGGTTCTTGAGCGGCAGGTTGGGCAAGCGTAGGGTGGAGCAAGAGTACGCTTGCGCCGTGCCCACCGAATCTGACGCAGCTTTGAAGAAGGATGGGCACGCTTTCGCGTTGCCCACCCCACGATCGGTAGAGGAGTTCCAGATGACAACAAGCCTGAAGCAGATGATGGAAGCCGCCAACGCCGCGGTGCCGAAAATCACGCCGGCCCAGGCGCGCGAGATGATCGGCAAGGGCAATACGCTGGTGGTCGACGTGCGCGACGCGCCGGAGGTCGAAAAGAGCGGCAAGATCGCCGGCGCCGTGCATGTTTCGCGCGGCATGCTGGAATTTCGCGCCGATCCGGACTCGCCCTATCACGACAAGAATTTCGCCAGGGACAAGACCGTTATCCTCTATTGCGCGTCCGGCGGGCGCTCGGCGCTTGCCGCCAAGGTGCTCAAGGATATGGGCTACGGGCAGGTCTACAATGTCGGCGCCTTCAAGGACTGGGTCGAACACGGCGGGGAGATCGACAAGCCGATCGAGCCGGGGATGTGACGGCGCGACCGCGGACGAGCAATAATTCGGCTACGTCTACCATGTAGTGTAGGGCCGGCGGCAACCGGATCAAAGGCGAAGCAGCGCATATGTTACGGCCCGAGGCGGTGCGGGCTTCCTGGCCCGCAGTCCGCCCCGGCATCTGAAGTTTTCTTTCCCAGGTATTTTGTCCCTCGGTGGCTATTTCATAAAAGATGAATCCATGAATTTGATCCGCGCGATATTGCTTGTTCTTCCAATCGCCGCCTGGTCCTCGGCATCGGCGGAGACGATGAGGTTTGAGGACGCCGCAGGGAAATTGGGTACAAGCTGTGCCAGGGACATCGATGCAAATTGCCGCGGCGTAAATCTCGATTCGATCCGCCTGAAGGACTGCCTGGTGCGGAACGAGGATAGTCTGTCGGCGCAGTGCAGGGCCGATTATGCACGAGCGTTCGACGCGATCCAGAAACGAGCCGCCGCCCGCGCCGCCGTCCGCAAAATGTGCGACCGCGAGCTGGCCAAGCTGTGTGGCGGCGCTCAAAAAGATTACGGCAGCGCTCTCGAATGCGTTCTGACGGCGACCCGCGGGGTAACCGCAAGATGCAACCAGGCCATCGGTGAGGCGGGGTATCGCTGATGTGGCCGGGGAAGAGGAGCGGTCGAGATATGGGACTGTTGATTGCCGTGCTGGCCGGCCTTATGGCGCCGGCAGCTCATGCCCAGGCTCCGTCGGGCGCCGCCACGGAAAATTGGCTCAGCCAGCTTGCCGGCCTTGAAGCCCCGCCGGACCTGGATGTTGCCGCGTTGCGGCAGCAGGCGCTGGAACGGGTCAAATCGAGGGCGGATGCCGTGCCGCAAAAGCGGCCACCGATCGCAATCCAGTTGCTCAAATTGCCAAAACTTGTCGTCGCGGTTCAATTCGATGAGGACACCCCGATCGTTCGGCCTGAAATCCTATTCTGCGCTCGGGCACCTCGCCGATACGCTCACCGACCCCAAGTTGCTGCCGTACCAATTCCTGATTGTCGGCCATACTCCGTCGACCGGCAGGCGCGACTATAATCTCACCTTGAGCCAGCGGAGGGCAGACGCCATCCGCGACATCCTGGTGACCACGTTCAAGGTTTCGCCCAAACGTCTGCAGGCGGTCGGTCTGGGCGAGGAGCAATTGCTGGATGCCGCCCATCCGGCGGCGCCGACCAACCAGCGGATCGAGGTTGCGACGGTCGCCCGGTTTTGATCTAAATCAACGTCCGGCGCGGATCGCAGATGGCACCATGATTGAGAATTTGCATTCACATGCAGCATAACCCGGTCGACGTGGACGCGTACAGCATCTGGCGCGGACGGGAAAAAAGGGGGGGCGGAAATATCATGACGGACACCAAAAAATATGTGCTCGGCGAGGATCGAATCCCGAAGGCCTGGTACAACATCGCGGCGGACCTGCCGTCGCCGCCGCCGGCCGTGTTGCATCCGGGAACCGGACAGCCGATCGGGCCTGGCGACCTGGCGCCGCTGTTCCCGATGGCGGTTATCATGCAGGAGGTCTCGACCGAGCGATGGATCGAGATTCCCGACCCGGTGCGCGACATTTATCGATTGTGGCGCCCGGCACCCCTGATCCGGGCGGAACGCCTGGAGAAGGCGCTGGATACTCCGGCGCGGATTTTCTTCAAATACGAGGGCGTCAGCCCCGCCGGTAGCCACAAGCCAAATACGGCGGTGGCTCAAGCGTTTTACAACAAGCAGGAAGGCGTCAAGCGCCTTACCACCGAGACCGGAGCGGGCCAATGGGGTTCGGCGCTGGCGTTCGCAGGCAACCTGTTCGGCCTTGAGGTCGAAGTCTACATGGTGAGGGTGAGCTTCGACCAAAAGCCATACCGCCGCGCCTTGATGGAAACCTACGGCGCAAAGTGCATCGCCAGTCCATCTAACCTGACGGCGTCGGGGCGCGCCATCCTGGCGCAGAACCCCAGCTCTTCGGGCTCGCTCGGGATCGCGATCTCCGAAGCGGTGGAGCTTGCGGCGGGGCGCGACGATACCAAATATTCGCTCGGCTCGGTGCTCAATCATGTGATGCTGCATCAGACCGTCATCGGCCTGGAGGCGCAGGAGCAAATGGCGATGGCCGGGTTCGCTCCCGACATCGTCATCGGCTGCGCCGGCGGGGGCAGCAATTTTGCAGGACTCGCCTTTCCCTATGTCCGCGACAAGATCAAGAGCAACAGCAAGACGCGCATTATCGCCGTCGAGCCGGCGTCCTGTCCAACCCTTACGCGCGGGCGCTACGCCTACGATTTCGGCGACACCGGTCATCTGACGCCGATGGTGAAGATGCATACCCTGGGCTCGACTTTCATGCCCTCTCCGATCCACGCCGGCGGCCTGCGCTACCACGGCATGTCGCCGATGGTCAGCCACATCAAGGAACTGGGGCTGATCGAGGCGCGTGCCTATGCACAGCTTGAATGCTTTGCCGCCGCGGTGCAGTTCGCCCGTTGCGAAGGCATTGTGCCGGCGCCGGAATCCTCGCACGCGATCAAGGCGGCGGTGGACGAGGCGCTACGGTGCAAGCGCGAGGGCAAGGCTGAAACCATCCTGTTCAACCTGTCCGGCCATGGACACTTCGACATGGGCGCCTACATCGCCTATTTCGCCGGTCAGCTCAAGGACGAGCCATACGATCAGGGCGCCCTCGACAACGCCCTTGCCCAGCTGCCTCAGGTGGCCGCGGAGTAGCGAATCGTAAATAGCGTCTCGGCGCGCGCAGCTAAAGCCAATCAAGGCCCCGGGCAATGCCCGGGGCTTTTTGTCGGCAAGAGTTGCGCCTGAGCATTCCTGTTGAGCTTGACTCTTGAATTTAGTCGGACGGCGTGATGTCGCCGTCGGGGCGCTTTCGGACCTGGCGCGATGGTCCACACCGCCTAGCGCGGTGCAGCGCGTAGCGGGGCGTTGCATAGCTATCGGCGCAAGCCAAATTCTGCTCGGGGCCCGCTCGGCCCGGCAATTAGGTTTCCGAAGGGATCGAAAGAGGATCGGAGGGGGCTACACTCGGGTAAGTTGATGCCGATCAATGGATTCGTGGCTAGATTGCAACACAAAAAGAAAAAATGAGGTGCCTGTCGATCCTGTCCATCTTGAGACAATCCCGGCAACGGCCCCCTTGCTATGTTCTCATCCTCGCAAGACGGGGATTGCACATGTTTCGCCGGTCGGTCCTATTGAATGCCGCCGTCTCTACAGTCCTGTTCGCACATATTGCGTGCGCGGCGGATTTGCCGGTCAAGGCTCCGATGATGAAGCCCGTGTCAGTCTATGATTGGACTGGCGTCTATGTGGGTGGCAACATTGGTTATAGCTGGGGACGCACGACCCCCGATACCGCGCTAAATGGAGCCCCGATCCCCTCAAGTGCAGTGAACGCAAATGGTGTGATCGGTGGCGGTCAGCTCGGCTATAATTGGCAGACGGGAAACCTTCTGCTTGGCGTTGAAGGTGACCTTCAGTGGTCGGGGCAAACCGGACAGGGCGTCGCGACGATGGGCGTCGCGGTGCCGCCGCTTGGCACGCTAACCATTACGCAGCCCTACATCTCAAGCCTGGATTATTTCGGTACTGTCCGCGGACGGTTGGGATATGCGGCGGATCGTTGGTTGCTGTACGCCACGGGTGGTTGGGCTTTCGGCCACGATAAACTCGACGTGCTCAATACGTCTCTTACCGCGACCACTCTTGTCGGCTATTCGACCGATAGAAACGGCTGGACGGCCGGTGGTGGCGTTGAATACGCGCTCAACCGGAATTGGAGCGCGAAGGCCGAATATCTTCATATCGATTTGGGGACCGCGACGATAACGAACCCCATGGTCATCGGAACAACGATCGCAACGACCAGAGTTTCGGACGACATCGTTCGTTTCGGTGCGAACTACCGATTCGGCGCCGCTGCGACCGACAAGCCCGCAGATGCGCTCGTCTATAAGGCGCCGCCGGCAACGCCGCTGAGACCTTGGACGGGGATTTATGCTGGAGTGAATGCCGGCGGCGGATGGAGCTACGGTGCGGGCGGTGATTTGTCCGGCGACAGTTTGCCCGATGGTTTTCAGGACTGCTTGAGATTCGGCGTATGTCCACATCGTATCGATGTCAAATATAGTGGATTCTCGGGCGGCGCACAGGCAGGCTATAATTGGCAGGCGAACTCGTTGGTCCTCGGCGTTGAAGCCGACATCGACTATGCAAACATGGATGGCTCAACAACCGTGCCCCGGCTGCTACCCGGGGCCGGCGTGATTTCGCTTTCATTATCTCAAAAGATCGATGCGTTCGCGACAGTGAGAGGCCGCGTTGGATTTACGCCGAATGACCTGACGCTGCTTTATGTGACTGGCGGCGTTGCGTTCGGTCATACCAGAACGGTTTCCGTCGAGCCGAGCACCAACCAGCCCACTTTCATGGGAAGCGATACGTCCTGGAATACGGGCTGGACGGGCGGCGGAGGCATCGAACAACGATTGTCGAAGAATTTGTCCGTGAAGGCCGAGGCGCTTTTCTTTGAACTCAGCAACTCGTTCGTGATCGCGAACAACGCTTCTCCATTTTTTGTCACAGACGACGCCCGCTACCGAGGCTACATTCTACGCACGGGCTTGAATTACAACTTCAACTAGGTGGGCCTGCTACTGGCCGCGGCTTTTGTTCTGGTCCGCTGACTCCGACTTCGTTTAGAGTCTTAACTTTTTGAATAGTGGTGGGTGGGGCCTATGAAAAGATTTCTTCTGGCTACTGGCGCGCTTGTCGCCTTCGCGGCGTTCGGTTCGGCCGGAGCGGCCGATATGCCGGTCAAGGTTCCGCCTCTGGCGCCCGCAGCACCCGTCTACAATTGGACCGGATTCTACATCGGCGTGAACGCCGGTTACGCTTGGAACGACAACTCGATCAACGTGTTGACCGTGCCCACCTTCATCAACACCGGTGCGCTTAGCCCCTTGGGGGTAACCGCTGGCCCGGCGGCGGCTGCTGGTGCGACCGGCAATTTTGGCGTGAGCAGCCGCGGCTTCATCGGGGGCGTTCAGGCCGGCTATAATTTTCAGTTTCGCAACTTCGTTGCCGGCATCGAGGCGGATTTTCAGGGGGTGGCCAGCAACGGCGGTTCCACCATCGTGACGACGGTGACGCCGAGAACAGGGTTCTTCCCGCCCAACACAATGGTGACAACCGTTGCCGTCACGCAGCGCCTCAATGATCTCGGTACGCTGCGCGGACGATTCGGCTTCCTCGCCACGCCGACCATGTGGCTATATGCGACCGGCGGCCTTGCCTACGGTGGGGTACAGTCGAGTACCTCGATCGCCACCGTGCAAAATCCCAACACCGGCACCGATCCCGCTGCCGCCCTTGGCAGCATTTCGACGGCGCGCATCGGCTGGACCGCCGGCGCCGGCGCCGAATGGGCATTCGCGCGCAACTGGAGCGTCAAGGCCGAATATCTCTATTACGATCTCGGCACTGCGAGCTATGGCACAACTCCGCTCACCGGCATCCTGACTGGAACTACGACCACTAACTTCATCGATGCGACGTCGAGCAGTATCCGGTTCAACGGCCATATCGTTCGCGTGGGTCTGAACTACAAGTTCGACTGGGCTGCCCCGGCGGCGGTCGTGGCGAGATACTAGTCACCGAAGCTTCAGCTTCTCCACTTCGGTGAGGCGGCCCGCGCAAAGAGTGGCCGTAGTTGGACACGGAACATTCTTTCACCGTCTGACGCGTCGTCACTTTGATAACTGTGAAATTGTGGAGTGGCACCCCTAGAACCACGATGCACTTGGTCGCCTGTTGGGGCACGAAACAGGCGTCGCTGTCGCGACAGTTGACGCGAACTGCCTGAGCTCGGATTCTCGCGCATGCTCAATTGATTGACTTGCCGCGGTGCGAAACTAAGGTTGCTGCCGCACCGAAGGGAGTGGAACGCATGACTTTGCCGATGCGCTGGAACGAATGGGCGCAGCACGACGGAGTGGCGCTGGCCGCGCGCGTCAGGAAGGGCGAACTGACGGCAAGGGAATTGGCAAGTCAGGCGGCCGCGGGCATCGCCAGACTCAATCCGGCGCTGTCGGGAGTGGTCGAGGTCTTCGAGGACGCGATCGAAGGTCCCGGCAAGGACGGCGCCAATCTCGCGGGGCCCTTTGCCGGCCTGCCTTTCCTGATGAAGGATCTGGGCCCGACGATGAAGGGGCGCTTGCAGGAAATGGGCTCGCTCCTGATGCGCGGCAATCGCGCCGCCGCCGATACTTTCCTGACCGCGAAGATGCGCCAGGCCGGACTCAACCTGATCGGACGGACGACCACGCCGGAGTTCGGCGTTTGCAGTTCGGCAGACAATCCCGCCGTCTACGTTACGCGCAACCCGTGGAACACGGACTATACGACATGCGGATCATCGGCCGGCAGCGCCGCCATGGTCGCATCGGGCGTGGTACCGATCGCGCATGCCACCGACGGCGGAGGTTCGATCCGCATTCCGGCCGGGGTCAACGGAAACATCGGTCTCAAGGTTTCACGGGGAGTGTTTTCGCTCGCGCCGCACCTTTCGGATTTGACGGGGCTGGTATCGATCCAGGGCTGCCAGTCGCGTTCGGTACGCGATACCGCGGCCTACGTGGATGCGTGCCGGGGTCCGGCGCCCGGCGAATTCATGCCGTTCTGGACCTCACCGGAGCCTTACCTGGATATGATCGAGCGTGACCCGGCTCCGCTCAGAATCGCGCTCTCGCACCAATGGGGCGACTATCGGGCGACACCGCAGATCGCTTCCGAGCTCGAAAGGGTCGGCCGATTCCTCGAAGGTCTTGGCCATCACGTGGATTACGCGCTGCCTGCGGTCGACTATCGTGCCGCCTTTGACGCCCAGACCACTTGCTACATCAGCAATTTTGCGGTCGTGATCGGCAACCTGCTCGCGGCACGCGGGCTGGACAGGCCGCCGGCGGATCTTGTCGAGCCTGTCAACATACGGATCTGGGAAGCAGGCCGGCACACCTCGTTTGCCGAGCGGGCGCGCATGCAGGCGGTCTTCAACACGACATCGCGCGGCTTAGGCGCGTTTTTCGAGGAGTGGGATATCATCCTGACGCCGATCACCGCGCTGCCGACACCGAAGGTCGGCACCATCGAATACCTGACAATATCGGACAATCCATCGGTGCTGGATTGGTTCGGCAATCTATGGCGCAACTTCGCCTTCACGCCGCTCGCCAATCTGTGCGGGCTTCCCGCGATCTCGCTGCCGCTGGCGCAACACGAGAACGGGTTGCCGCTCGGCATTCAGGCGCAGGCCAAACAGGCCAACGACGGGCTGCTGCTTCAACTGGCGGCACAGATCGAGCGAGCGATCGGCGGCCGGTGGAATTCCGGACGGAAACCCGGGGTGCACGTGACGAATGGCTGAACGGCAGCGCGGCGGGCTGGCTTTTGCTTGCTTCGCAATATGGTCTAGAACATCTGCATGTCCAAAACACCGATATTGCCCACGCCGCTGCCATTTGACGAACTGGCGAAAGCCATCAAGGGCCGCCGCTCCGTCTATGGTTACATCAGCGGACTTCGGCTCGACCGCGCCGCGTCAGGCGAAGCCTGGTCGAGCCTGCCATACCGCCCGGTCTTCGTCGGCGATACCGCGACGGGCGTTCTTCACGGCGGCGTCGTAACCGCCATGCTCGACGAGAGCTGCGGCATGGCCGTCCAGCTCGCGCTCGACGGTACGGGCGCGATCGCCACGCTCGACCTGCGCATCGACTACCAGAAGCCCGCAACGCCTGGCCTCGACGTCAAGGCGCATTCGCTTTGCTACCGCGTAACCCGCTCCATCGCCTTCGTACGCGCGACGGCCTACCAGGAATTGGAGGACGATCCCGTCGCAACCGCAACGGCCTGCTTCATGATTGGTGCCAACCGGACCAACATGCTTCAGGACCGGCCGATGGAGGATCGCGCGCTGCCGACGCTTGAAGCACCGGAGGATCCGGCCAGCCCATTCGCGCAAAGCCCCTTCGCGCGTTGTCTCGGCATCCGCATCGGTGAGGATGGCACGCTGGTGATGCCGTTCTCGCCAAGGATCATCGGCAACCCGATCCTGCCCGCCATCCACGGCGGCATGACCGGCGCCTTTCTCGAAACCGCCGCGATCGTGGGCGTAACGCGCGAACTCGGCGTGTCGCCGCCCAAGCCGATCGGCCTGACGATCAATTACCTGCGCTCCGGCCGCGCGCTGGACAGCTACGCCAACGTGTCGATTGTCAAGCAGGGTCGGCGCGTCGTCGCGTTCGAGGCGAAGGCGTGGCAGGACGACCCGGCCAAGCCCATCGCCTCGGCGTTCGGTCATTTCATGCTGAGGCAGACGCCGGGCGTGGATGAGGAATAGAGCCCCGTTTCGATTTTATCGAAACGGAAGCGGCTCTAGTCTGCGGGGGTTTGTATCGTCGTCAGATATGCATACATGTTTTCGAGCTGCTCATCGGTGAAGACCTCCTTCCAGGCCGGCATTCCCTTTGAGGGCCGCCCTTCATGCACGGCGGTCGAGTACTTCGTGTGCATATCGTCGCCATAGCGATTGTGCATTCGCCGAAGATCAATGCGACGCTCGCTTTGCACTGCGTCGGGGCCGTGGCAATGCGCGCACGTTCCATTGAAGACCGTCTTGCCGGCGGCCACCATCTCGGGCGCCGCCGCAGACGTAGCGGCAGCGGGAGGCATCGCTGCTGGGGCGGGCGCCGCTGCTGCGCCAGTTGTTTGCGCGGGGGACAGCTGTGCGAGGATGACGGGCCGGACCGATGTCTCGGTTGAGGCGTGCGTCGTCGCGGCCTCGGCCGCGCCGAATCGGATCGGCGTGTCGTTGCCCAAGCCGTACGCCACGGTCAGGCCTGCGATGGTCGGCTCCAGTTGCGGCAAGATCGCATCGATCTGGTCCCGCAACTCCTTCGAGGGTTTTGCAAAGCCGATCGCGGCGTCCCAGGACAGGCCTTTGCCTTCCGTGGCCTGGATCTGATAGCGATCATTGTAGGCGGTCTTGTTGAGCCAGCCCGCAACCGGCCCCCAGATAAAGGCGACGTCGGCCTTGCCTTGGTCCAGCGCCTTCATGCCTTCCTCGGGGCTCAAGACGGTAATCTTCTCGATATCGTCCCGTTGCGCGAGCAGATTTTGCGGCGTCGTTTCATACTGAACAGCCACGCGCTTGCCCTTCAGATCGTCGATACCGCCGATCGTTTGTCCTTTCGCGGTGACGAGGGCATAGGCCTGCGTCGCGATCTTCCGGGAGAAAATAACCGCCGGGCCCATGAAATCGTCGGAGAGCGGCAGACCGATCATGGCGTCGCACTGCTTGCCCAGCAAGGTGACACGCACGGTGCGTTTGCCGAAATAGGATTTGTACCAGGTGTAGGTGATCGGCCGGCCCAGAGCCTTTCCCAGCGCCTGCCCGATTTCGAGATAGAAGCCGGGCCTGGACGGATCGTCGCTGGAGAAGGGAAGATTTGTCGGATCCGCACAAAGGCGCAAGGGCGCGACCTCGTCCGCGCCGGCCCGTAAGGCCGGCGCAATCAGTGTCAGAACGACAGATAGAGTGAGGATACCCGGACGAGAGCCGGCGCGGCGTTTGCTACGAGACGCTCCGATTGTCTCCGAAAGATTTGTAAGCATCCTCAACTCCCTTGACGTTATTGTTTTATTGAACGGTGAACACGAACAGCGAGCCGCCTTCGGGGGCGGCCGCGGTCATTTTCTTGCCGACATCTCCCAGGAACGCGGGGATCGAAGCGGTGCGGCCGACGACGATGGCAACGTATTGCTTGCCATCGACCGAGTAAGTGACAGGGCCGGCGCCGATGCCTGAACCGAGATTCCTCTGCCAGAGAATCTTGCCGTTCTTGGCATCGATGGCCCGGAACGCGCCGTGCAGGTTGCCCGAGAACACCAGGTTGCCGCCGGTGGTCAGGGTACCACCGTTGAAGGGGAGGTCTTCCTTGATCGACCAGACCTTCTTCTGCTTCACCGGATCCCACGCCACCAGTTCGCCGAGGAAGCCGCCGGGGCCTTCCTTGGTCGGGAATTCGGCGCCGAGATAGAAGACGCCGCGCTTATAGGACACGTCGCTGACCGCCCAATCCATGCAGACGTTGTTGGTCGGGATATAGACGAGCCCGGTTTGCGGGTTGAACGACATCGGCTGCCAGTTCTTGCCGCCGATCAGGTTCGGACAGATGTCCTTGGCCGGATGGCCCGGTCCGGGACGCTTGTCGGGATTCTCGACCGCGCGCAGCGTGTTGATGTCCCACTTTTCGGCCCAGTTGGCGAAGATGAATTTCTCGGCCGACAGGACCTTGCCGCTTTCGCGATTGGCGATGAAGAAGAAGCCGTTACGGTCCGCCTTCATCAGGGCAGGAACGGTTTTGCCGTCGATTTTGAGATCGGCGAGAACGTTTTCGTTGACGCCGTCATAGTCCCATGCGTCAGCCGGCGTTGTTTGAATGTACCACTTGATCTTGCCGGTGTTCGGATCGAGCGCCAGCGTCGAGGCCGTGTACAGGTTCGTCAGTTTGCCGAAATTGCCGTCGCCGGTGGAACGAACGCCGGTGTTCCAGGGGCCGGGATTGCTGGTGCCCCAGTAGACGGTATCGGACTTGGGATCGTAGGAGCCGAGCAGCCATGGCGCGCCGCCGCCCTTCAGGCCGGTGTCGCCTTTCCATGTGTCGCTGCCGGGCTCGCCCGGTGCGGGCACGGTAAAGGTTTGCCAGACCTGTTTGCCGGTCGTGATGTCAAAGGCCAGCAGCGCGCCACGCACGCCGTATTCGCCGCCGCCGAAGCCCGTAATTACCTTGTCGTGAACCACAAGCGGCGGCGAGGTGATGACCGAGCCTTGCTTGTAGTCGACGACGGTCGCGGTCCAGAGCGCCTTGCCCGTCGTGGCGTCGAGCGCGGTCAGCTTGCCGTCGAGGCGGCCAACGAAGATCTTTCCGTCTGCGAAGGCCACGCCCCGATTGACCACGTCGCAGCAGGCGTATTGCATCACGTCATCCGGAATGTCCGGCTCATAGGTCCATTTGAGCGCGCCGGTGGCGGCATCGAGCGCGTAGACGTATTTCGGGCCCCATGAGGTCGACACGTAGAGCGTGTTCCCGATCACGATCGGCGACGACTTGTTCGAACGCAGCGCGCCGAACGAGAACGAATAGGCGAGCGATAGTTTACCGGCGTTCTCGGAATTGATCTGTTTGAGCGGGCTGAAACGCGTATTGCCGTAATCATGACCCGAGACCGCCCACTGGTCGGAATTTGATTGGGCCTTGACGATCGAATTGTTGGCGCTAACGCCGACCGCGCCGGCAACCAGGCTGGCGGCGATCGATATTCCGGTCAAGAAAATCCTGCTCCTCAAAGTCATTTGTTCCCTCCAAGCTGTTGTTATCACCACGTCGCGTTTCGAACGTCGGGCGCCGGGCGCTTGTTGCAAGCATCGATGCGCGCGCATGCTGCGGGCCACCGTGTTGAAATCACAGCACCAGAGTTTCAGCGCAGTAAAGGTGGTACTTGAGGTTTTTCGCCTCGACTGTCTCAGTCCTGCGACACTCATCGGTTTGGTCCGGTTTCGAGGGACCGACCGGCAGCCCTGTTGCGACGCGCCTCTATCAAAGCGCCGCATCCAGCGACTTCGCAATACGCTTTGTGGTTAAAGCCGTGACCTCCGCCATTGGTACCTTTGAGACACATCGACGGCCTCTGAGCAGGTTATCGGGGTAGACCGGAAGTGGTCGTCCCTGGGGCAGACCGGCGGTTTTGACCCATCTGCAACATCGAACGTTTGGTCTGAAGCCGCGTCCCGGCGGTGAGATCGGATTCGCGGAGTGGAACGAACCTCAGTTGGTTACGTGGGGGGCTGTAGACCCCGAGATGATAGCCACTGACCGATCTGGGAAGCGGTCAGTAGCTGACGGGCCTTTTGCTGCAGTTGGTTCTTCAGTTTCCCGTTGGGCAACCTGGCCGCTTCTTCATTGGCGGCCTCGGATTCCTCGTGCCACTTCCGCTCAATGGTTTTCTGCGTGATCATGATGCGTCCTCACATCGGGCGGGAGCACAACACCCTCGGTCACCGATGGATGCCGTGGCGGGCTGATACAACCAGCATACCCTTCCACGTTCCGAAGTTGCTGGCCAATAGAGCTCACTTCAATTCGGACAATTGCCCTCAAATACCGACATGGACGGATAAAGACACGAAGAGGCCGCAACTGAGGCGCGCGTACTTTCACACACGAGAATTTGGGCCTGGTGAGCCTCGACCAGCATTGGTGCTTTCCGTGGCGCTTTGCGGGCGAGGCGAGCCCCCGGCGTCCACCATGATCAGGGGAATTCGACGAATACGATCTCTCTCGGGCGGCTCTATCGGTGCTGCGCCGCAATCATCGGCTTTGTTCCCCCTCACGGGTGACCAGAGTTGGAGGGCTCCGCCGTGAAAATACCTTTTTTGCGATCGCGATCCTGTGCTCGACACTGACCACAAAGGCTCTAGCGTTGGCCGCCGACCTCGGCGTCGCTACTTCAGCAATATATCGGATTGGACGGTGGATTCATGGTGGCTCACGGGCGAGGTAGCAGGCCCCCGCGCTTCAAACTACGCCGACGGTGACTTTAGATCGTTGCAGTGCGTTTTCATGAGCCCTCCGGATAAGAAGGGTATGAATGTCCATCCCCGATCCAATCGCCATCGCCTATCTGCTTGCAGCGGCTGCGTACCTTGTGTTGGGCGTGATTGTGCTCGCTGCCGCGCTGCTGCTGTGGGGGATCCGGCGCATGCACCGTTTGCCGGGCGGCGGCGCCAAAACGCGCGTTGTCACGTCAATTGTGCTGGTTTTGCTTGCGCTCGGCGTCTTGTGGCTGGGTTTTCGTGGGTCGTCGCCTCAGCTTGCCCGGGATTTTGAAGACTGCGACCAACAGGTCCAGGCCCAAGCCCCATCGGATAATGAGCGCGTTCGTTTGATGACGGACTGCAGCATGCGGTTCGCGGGCCGGCGAAAAGCGGGCGGCGGCTATACATATTACGATTTCATGCAGAACCGGAGTTTCGACATTGCGGGTCCCAATCCGACGGCAGAGGAGCGCAGGCAGATCGATCGCCAGTACATGGTCTTCCTTGATGCCCGGCGGCGAGAAACCATCGCGGCTGAACGGGTAAGACGTCAAAACGAACAGCTCTGGTCGGATCCGGAAAGCGTGCGCCAATCTGGCGGGCCGCCGATGGCATTGGCGCCGAGGGACCCACCTTTCCCGGTCGAAAAATGGCCGGTCGATCGATCGAAATCGACGCGATGCGAGGGCCAGTTGCTGACTTGTAGCTGGAGAAAGCTTTCAACGGTAGTGAAGAAGGCATTCGCATCGTCGCACAAGAAGAAGCCCTGATCCAACCCTGGTGCGGCACTGGCTTCGCCACCAACTCGCCTCGTGGGTTATCGCTGGGAAAGGTTTAGCCAAGGGCGCGCAGATTCCAATCGAGAAGCATTATCGCTTTCCGATCTTCTCCCAAAGCCAGCGCGCCACCGCGTCGGGCGATGACGCGCCGCCGCCACCGGCGGCGCGCAGGTTCGCCTCGCGCACGGCCGCGATATCGATTTGGCCGAGCAGCGGCTGCAGCGCGCCGCGCAACGCCTGATCGCCGGCGCGCTTCGGCGCGAGCAGCACGATCGCGTCGTAGGGCGGGATCGCATGTCTGGGATCGCCCAGCACCACCAGGTCATATTTCGCGATCAGCCCGTCGCTGGTATAGCCCGCGATCACATCGACCTCGCCGGAGGCGACCGCGGCATACATGAAGTCCGGCTGCATCTGCCGCTGCGCGCGGAACCTGAGCCCGTAGGCCTGTCGCAGCCCGGCCCATTCCGGCCGCGAGAAAAACTCGTAATCGGCGGCGATCGACATTGTTGCCGCGTGCGAAGCCAGATCTTCAATCGAGTGAATGCCGAGCGCATTGGCGCGCTGGCGCGGCATCACCAGCGCGTAGGCGTTCTCAAAACCGAGTTCGCCGAGCAGCGTGACGTTCTGCTCTGCCAGCGTCGCCTTCAATTCACCGAGCAGCACCTCACGCGGCTTGATATCGGTATGGTGAAACTGGTTGGCCCACAGCGTGCCGGAATAATCGATGTAGACGTCGATATTGTTGGACACCAGCGCATCGAAGATCACGCTGGAACCGAGGCCCTCGCGCGTGGTGGCCGAAAATCCCGCCGCGCGCAGCCGCTGCGCGACCAGCGCCGACAACACATATTGTTCGGCAAAGGTCTTGGCGCCGACGATGTAGCTCGACGGCGAGCGCGCCGGCGAGGGCAGGAGCGTCACCGCGACCAGCGCGACAATGCCGATGCCGCCGAACGCCGCGCGGACGCGGCTGCGCCGGCGAAGGCCGGTCTCGATCAATGCCAGCAATTGATCGACCGCCAGCGCCAGCACAGCTGCGGCGAGGCAGCCGAACAGCACGAACACCCAGTTCTGGGTTTGCAGCCCTGCGAAGATGTAATTGCCGAGGCTGGTCTGGCCGATCGGGGTGGACAGCGTCGCGGTGCCGATCACCCAGACCGCCGCGGTGCGGATGCCCGCCATGATCACCGGCAGCGCCAGCGGCAGCTCCACCGTGAACAGCGACTGATGCGGTGTCATGCCGACGCCCTGGGCGGCCTCCAGAAGCCCGGCATCGACGCCTTGAAGGCCGGTGATGGTGTTGCGCAGCACCGGCAGCATGGAATAGAGCGCCAGCGCCAGCACCGCCGGCAAGAACCCGAACGCGGAAAAGCCAAATCCGAACCAGGCCAGCGACAATGACGCGAGCGCCAGCAGCAGCGGATAGAACAGCGCCAGGAGCGCCAGGCCCGGCACCGTCTGCACGATGCTGGCGAGCCCGAGCAGCGCGCCGCGCATGACCGGACGGTTGCGCGCCGCGATCGCCAGCGGCAGGCTGACCATGAGTCCCAGCGCCAGCGCCGCGACGCTGACGCGCAAATGATTGCCGAGATAATCGGTGAGATGCGCCAGCGCCTCGCTCCAGCGCGGATCGGAGAACAGGCTCATTCCGCGCCATCCCGCGGCAGCAGCACCTCGAGCCGCTCGCCTTTGCCGCCGCGGCGTACGCAGGAGTTCGCCGACATAAACGTCGGCATTGTTCGAAAGTTCTGCCGGCGTGCCCTGCGCCAGCAGCCGTCCGGCGCGCATCACCGCGACGCGGTCGGCGAGCAGGATGGCTTCGGTCATGTCGTGGGTGATCATGACCGTGGTCAGCCCGAGCGTCGCTGTGCAGGGCGCGGTAGTCGTCGCCGAGGGCGTCGCGGGTGAGGGGATCGAGCGCGCCGAACGGCTCGTCCATCAGCACGATCTGCGGCCGTGCTGCCAGCGCCCGGGCGACGCCGACGCGTTGGCGTTGGCCGCCCGACAGCTCATGGGGAAAGCGATCGCGATATTCGGCGCGATCGAGCCGGACCAGATCGAGCAGCTCGTCCACCCGCGCGGAGATCTCCGCCGCCGGCGTGCCCAGTAGTTTCGGCGTGATCCCGATATTGCCGGCGACGCTGATATGCGGAAACAGTCCGCCGCTCTGGAACACATAGCCGATGCGGCGGCGCAACCGGACCGGGTCGACCGCACTCACGTCCTCGCCCTCGACCGTGATGCTGCCGGAGTCGGCGTCGATCAGCCGGTTCGCCAGCCGCAGCAGCGTGGTCTTGCCGGAGCCGGAGCCGCCGACGATGGCGAGGAATTCGCCTTCGGCAACAGCGAGCGTGACGTCGTCCACGGCCCTGACGCGGCCGCCGTCGAAGCTCTTGCCGACATGCGCAAATGCGATTCTGGGCGGGGCGGCGGTCATTTCCCGGGACTATCACACCGCCATCGGTCAACCAAGCCGACGCGACACTTGCCTGTCGCCGCTATCGGTTGAATTGTCGGGGCGGGGGCGGTATTCCGTACTCCACAACAATGCATATCGGGGAAACGCGTGCAGGCGGATGTCACCGCACAGCCAACGGCGGTCGCGCTTGACGATGCGACGGTGGCGTTCCGTCTGGCCGATAGCCGCGTCTACACCGCGGTCGAAAAGGCGCGGCTCAGGATCGAGCATGGCGAGTTCGTCGCCATCGTCGGACCGACCGGATGCGGGAAATCGACGCTATTGAACGTCGCCGCCGGCCTGCTCAAGCCGGCTTCGGGAACGGTGCGGATTTTCGATCAGCCGCTTGCCGGCCTCAACCGTGAGGCCGGTTACCTGTTTCAGGCCGATGCGCTGTTTCCCTGGAAAACCGCGATCGACAACGTTGCCATCGGCCTCGAGATCAGGGGCGCGCCGCGCGACGCATGCACTCGAACGCGCGCAGGGCTGGTTGACCGCGGTGGGTCTCGGGGCGTTCGGCAGCCGCTATCCGCATATGCTGTCGGGCGGCCAGCGCAAGCGCGTTGGGCTGGCGCAGGTATTGATCCGCGATCCCAAGATCCTGCTGATGGACGAGCCGTTCGGGCCGCTCGATGCCCAGACCCGCCAGATCATGGGCAATCTCCTGCTGGAATTGTGGAATGCCGATCGCAAGGCGGTGCTGTTCGTCACCCACGATCTCGAAGAGGCGATCGCGCTCGCCGACCGCGTCGTGATCATGTCGGCGGGACCGGGCGCGCGCATCATCGGCGACTGGCGGGTGCCGCTGCCGCGCCCGCGCGACATCTCGGAAGTCCGGCTGGAAGATGAATTTCACGCCCTGCATCGGGAGATCTGGAGCGTGCTGAAGGACGAGGTAATGAAGGGTTACGCGCAATCGGCGGCCGGGTGACACGGTTACACCCGGGCTGCCATACAAGAACCAAAGGGAGATGTCATGCTGTTACGTGGTTCGATTCTGGCCGTCGCGGTCGCGCTGGCGGCCTTGTGCGGTCCTCGCGATGCGCTCGCGCAAGGCGTGTTCACGCTGTCGTCGCCCGACTTCAAGGACGGCGGGCGGCTGGCCTTGAAAAACGCCGGAAATAACAAGGCCAATCCGAATTGTGTCGGCGAGAACGTATCGCCGACACTTGCCTGGGCGAACCCGCCGGCGGGCACCAGGAGCTATGCGCTGCTGATGGTCGATCCGGAGGGCCGTCCGCCCGGCGGCGTCATCCACTGGGTCGCCTACGGCATCCCGGCTTCGGTCACCGGCTTTGCCGAGGGCGAAGTTTCCAAGCCGAGCGACAAATATGTCGGCGGGATCGGCACCAACAAGTTCACCCATTACACCGGGCCATGCACGCCGGCCGGCCCGCCGCATCACTACACCTTCACGCTGATCGCGACCGATCTGGAGCCGACGGCGCTTCAGCCCGGCTTGACGCGCGACGAGCTGGTCAAGGCGCTGGAAGGCCACGCCAAGGTTGCCACCGGCTTGATCGGGATCTTCTCCAGGCCGTAACGCTTGCGGATGGGCGCTCGCGCAAACATGGGAGAAATATAGGCGTGTCGAGGATCGGACTGCTGTCGCTGCAATTGCTCGTCGCCGTCGTGGTGCTGGGGCTTTGGCAGTTGTTCGCCACCGTGCCGGTGTTCGGTCGCATGCTGCTGCCGCCGTTCTTCTTTTCCAATCCGGTCGATGTCGGCAGCCAGATCCTCGACTGGTTTTCAACCGGCGTGATCTGGAAGCATCTTGTGATCACGCTGTGGGAATCGATCCTCGCTTTCGCGATCGGCTCGCTCGGCGGCGTCCTGGTCGGCTTCTGGTTCGCGCGCCAGCCGCTGGTCGCCGCGGTGTTCGACCCCTATGTGAAGATGGCCAATGCGCTGCCGCGCGTCGTGCTTGCGCCGATCTTCACGCTGTGGCTCGGGCTCGGCATCTGGTCGAAGGTCGCGCTCGGCGTCACGCTGGTGTTCTTCATCGTGTTCTTCAACGTCTACCAGGGCGTCAAGGAGGTCAGCGCCACCGTGCTTGCCAATGGCCGCATGCTCGGCATGAGCGAACGGCAGCTGATGCGGCACGTGTACTGGCCCTCGGCGTTGTCGTGGATGTTCTCCTCGCTGCATACCTCGGTCGGCTTCGCCGTGGTCGGCGCCGTGGTCGGCGAATATCTCGGCTCCGCGGCGGGGCTCGGCTATCTGATCCAGCAGGCCGAAGGCGTGTTCGACGTCGCCGGCGTGTTCGCCGGCATGTTCGTGTTGTCGGCCTTCGTCATCCTGATTGATCTCGCGGTGACCAGGGTCGAACGGCGGCTTCTGGTCTGGCGGCCGGAGGCGGCCAGCGGCCACAACTAGAAGTCTGGCCCTGCGACGATGGTTAGCCACCTTCTCAAGAGGCACGCGCTGCTCTATCGTGCGCCCAACCAATCAATAGCACGGAGGGAAACCATGAGGACGATTTTTGGCAGGCTGGCCGCGACATTTTTGGCGCTGGCGCTGACGTCCGGTCTTGCGGCGGCGCAAAGCAAGATCACCGTCGCGGTCGGGGGCGGCGCCTGCCTGTGCTATCTGCCGACGGTGCTGGCCAAGCAGCTCGGCGAATTCGACAAGGCAGGCCTTGCCGTCGAACTGGTCGATCTGAAGGGCGGCTCGGACGCGCTCAGGGCCGTGCTCGGCGGCAGCGCCGACGTGGTTTCCGGCTATTTCGACCACTGCGTCAATCTCGCCGCCAAGAAGCAGGAGCTGCAGGCTTTTGTCGTTTATGACCGCTACCCCGGCCTCGTATTGGTCGTATCTCCCTCGCATAACGGCGAGATCAAATCGATCAAGGACCTGGCCGGCAAGAAAGTCGGCGTCAGCGCGCCGGGCTCCTCGACCGATTTCTTTCTCAAATATCTCCTGAAGAAAAACGGCCTCGATCCGGCCGGAACCTCCGTGATCGGCGTCGGTCTCGGCGCGACCGCGGTCGCGGCGATGGAGCAGGGCCAGATCGACGCCGCCGTGATGCTGGATCCGTCGGTCACCGTGCTGCAGGGCAGCCATCCGGACCTGCGCATCCTCTCGGACACCCGCACGGAAAAGGATACGCTTGCCGTGTTCGGCGGCGAATATCCGGGCGGCGCGCTCTACAGCACGGCGGCGTGGGTCGCCTCGCATGACAAGGACGTGCAGGCGCTGACATCAGCGATCGTGAGCACCCTGGCCTGGATCCATTCGCATTCGGCTGAGGAAATCATGGCAAAGATGCCGCCGGAAATGGTCGGCAAGAACAAGGAGCTCTATCTCGCCGCGCTCAAGAACACGATCCCGATGTATTCGGAAACCGGCAAGATGGACCCGAAGGGAGCGGACGCGGTGCTCGCGGTGTTCAGCGAGGGCTCGCCCGAGGTCGCGAAAGCCAATGTCGACGTCAGCAAGACCTACACCAACAAATATGTCGACCAGGCCAGGAAGACCACGGGGATGAATGCCAAATAAGATCAGTCGGACGGCATGACGCTTCCGCTCATTCATCGCGTCACGACGCTCGATCTGGGTTTCAAGCCCCGGCCGTGGCCGTTCGCCGACCAGCGGCGCGCCGAGATATCGCGCGCATTTCGCCACCAAGCAGCGTGAGAAGCCGATCTGGAATGGCCGCGTCCTGCTGGCGCGCGATCCGGTCTTCACCGGGGAGCGCTTCAGCGCCGATTACTTCGAGACCGATTTCGCGAGCTTTCTGGCGTGGCGCGACTGGGGCTTTCCGGACGCCGACGTCTTCAACGGCTTCGGGATGGGCGCGCTGCGCTGCGCCGACGGCGCCTTCATCCTGGGCGAGATGGGCCAGCACACGTCGAACGCCGGCCGCATCTACTTTCCGTCGGGAACACCCGACCTCGACGATATCAGGGGGAGCGCGGTCGACATTCCCGGCAGCGTTGCCCGCGAGGTTCTGGAGGAGACCGGTCTCACGTCAGCCGATTATCGCGCCGGCGCGCACTGGGACTGCGTGGTCTCAGGCAGCGCTATTGCGATGATCAGGATATTGGATGTCGATCTCACCGGCGAGGCGCTGCGTGCCAGGATCGAGGCCAATCTCGCCCGCCAGCGCCAGCCCGAACTTTCCGCGATCCATCTGGTGCGCGAGATGCACGATCTCACGGCGGCGATGCCGCGCTTTGTCACCGCGTTTGTCGAGAAGCAGTTGGGTCGCGGCGCCTGATGCGCTCTGGCGCAGCCGGTGCCCGCCATATACCCTCGGATCCGCGCAAGCCAACCGGAGTTCCCGTTGTCATGAGCAAGAAGCCTTCGCAATCCCTTGGCGCCGAACTGAAGCCCTTTGTCGCGCCGTTCCGTGTCGACGGATCGGGCAAGTTCCGTCTCAGTTCGCACAAGACCGATGAGAGGGGCGGCCTCGACAAGGACAAGGCCGAGAAGATCATCGAGGCCAACCGGAAGCGCCTGAACGATTTCCAGGAGCGGCTTTACGCGCAGGATCGCTGGTCGCTGCTCGTAATCCTTCAGGGCATGGACGCGGCCGGCAAGGACAGCACCATCAAGAGCATCTTCGAAGACGTCAATCCGCAGGGCTGCGAGGTCTATTCGTTCAAGCAGCCGACATCCCACGAGCTCAACCACGATTTCATGTGGCGCAGCATGATTGCGCTGCCCGAGCGCGGCCGCATCGGCATCTTCAATCGCTCCTATTACGAGGAATGTCTGGTGACGCGGGTGCACCCGGAACTCCTCGCCAACGAGAAGATTCCCCACCGGCTGATGACCAAGCACATCTGGCGCGAGCGGTTCGAGGATATTTCCGCGATCGAGCGCTACCTCGCCCGCAACGGCACGGTGATCCTGAAATTCTTCCTCAACGTCTCGAGGGGGGAACAGCGCGAGCGTTTTCTCGACCGGCTGGACCAGCCCGCGAAGAATTGGAAGTTTTCGATGAACGACATCAGCGAGCGCGCGCGGTGGCCGAGATACATGGCCGTGTATCAGGACATCGTCCGGCACACCTCGACGGCGGGGGCGCCATGGTACGTGGTGCCGGCCGATCACAAATGGTTCGCCCGCGTTGTGATCGGCTCCACGATCGTCAGCGCGCTGGAAACGCTCGATCTGCACTTTCCGCGCGCCGACAAGGCGGCGCTGCAGGAATTCAAGCAGGTACGCGAGGCGCTGGAGAGCGAAGGGAAGGGGCGCGCGAAGAAGAAGGTCAGGGCCGCGAAGCAGGCCAAAAAGCACGGTTAGGCCGGCGACGCCACCGGTGGTCGCTCGATTGCTGCTATAGTGGGCGGTGCAATCTGGAGGTTCAACGAAATCATGCGGGATCTCGCTGGCAGGGCGGCATTCGTGACAGGCGGGGCTAGCGGCATCGGTTTTGCGCTTGGTCGCGCCTTTGCGGAAGCCGGAATGAAGGTGATGCTTGCAGATATCGAGGCAAGCGCGCTGAAAACGGCCGTCGACAGTCTCCGCGGTATCGGACCAGACGTGCGCGGCGTAGCATGCGACGTTGCCGATCCCGCCAGCGTCGAACTCGCCGCCAAGGCATCGTATGATGCCTTCGGAAATGTCCATGTGGTCTGCAACAATGCCGGTGTTGGCGGTGGTAGTGGTATCGACAACATCTCGCTCGACAATTGGCGATGGGTGCTGGATGTCAACCTGATGGGCGTGCTTCACGGCATCCGCACCTTTCTTCCGCACATTCGTGCCCATGGCGAGGGTGGCCACTTCGTCAACACTGCATCCATGGCGGGGATGAATAGCGGGATGGGGTTTAGTGCTTACTCGGCGAGCAAATTTGCCGTGGTCAATATGTCCGAGGGACTGGCGGTGCGGATCAAGCCGCTCGGCATTGGAGTGACGGTGCTTTGTCCCGGCTTTGTTCGCACTCGCATCAGCGAGAGTGGTCGCAACCGGCCAGCGCGCTACGGTCCATCACAAAAGCCGGACCCGGCCAGCGCAGCAGGCGCACTGGCCGCGCAAATTACCGAACTGGTCCGGTCCGGAATTGACCCATCCGATGCCGCTGCACAGGTGCTGACAGCAATTCGAGAGGACGAACTTTATGTGTTCACGCATCACGACGCGAACTGGCGAGGCGAGCTGGAGGCGCGGTTTGCCGCCATCCTGGCGGCGATGGATAAAGCGGCGGCTCGCTGAGGACGGCCTGGACAGTGCTCGACTTGCTTTTGACCCCGGAGTTTCGCGGATTGCCAGCATTTCTCCGGTAATGGCGGCACTTTTTGGACCTGAAGAGCAAAGCTCAACAACGACCGCCACCGGGAACGGGCGACCCACCGGGAGAGCCCACAGTAAATTTGAACTCAGGCTGCTTTTTCCGGACCCTCGTCGAACGGCGCGGACGAAGGTTCAATATACAAATCCTCAGTAACGTACAGATCCTCAATAGCGGCCAGAGCGATTTCTTCTGATTGCAGCCGGGTTCCTGCGTCCTCTTGAGCTATTGGGGCGCCTGAATAATTTTGTCCCTCGGCCAGGGACTGCGTTAAGGCGATCCCTAGTTGTCTGAATGTGTGATCCTGCCAGGATACGGCAATATCGGGTTCTGGTTGAGCTGGAGCCATCTGATGCGCTGAAGCGATCTCCGCCACCTCTGGCGTGGCCGTATGCTCAGACAGGGAATCAGCAAAGTCGGGTTCGGGTTGAGCTGGAGGCATCTGATGCGTTGCGGCGATCTCCGCCACCTCTGGCGTGGCCGTATGCTCAGACAGGGAATCAGCAAAGTCGGGTTCGGGTTGAGCTGGAGCCATTTGATGCGTTGCGGCGATCTCCGCCACCTCTGCCGTGGCCGTATGCTCCGACGGGGAAACAGCGAGGTCGGCTTCCGGCTGTATTGAGGTTGTCTCGTGCGACGGGGGTGCGGGTTCGGCCGTGGGAAACGCCATTTGAGCAGAAGCGGGCCGAATTCCCAAATCGATCGACACATCCTCGATCAGTTTGTCGATCGCCAGTAGCGCCCTGTATTCAGGAACGCTCGTCAGGTGTTCCTTGAATTTTGTTTTCGCCGTTTCAAGTGATGAAATAACTTCTGCTGCCATTGATGGAGCGCGAGAATTAACAACCCCATGAAGGGTCTCAAGCGCCTTTTGGGTCGAATTTTCAACCAACAGGAACGCTTCGTATTGCGCAATCGATTTCAGATGCCCGTGATAATCACTTCGCACCGAATTGAGTGCATTCACTAAATTACCAAAAGACGCTGTTTCGGTCATGCCCGCCCCCCGCCACTCGCCTCTGTCAGGCTCTCAAACGAATTTGGCGGAAGTTTGCTGAAGCGCTTTCCGTTATCGGAAACCGCAAACTTTTTTGCGAAATCCGCTGACCCGCGATGACGACGCGGTGTTCTATCGAATGAGTTTGGCTCCGGCAGTTTTCCGGCGCCGAGCCGGTGCTGCTTTTGGCTCACGCCTTCGCAGCGCCCGCATCATTCCGATCCGGACCAACATCGTTGATCCGCCCAGCGTCGATCGCAGCCTGCCGTTCCACAGCTTGATCAACGGCTTGCGGAAGTCTGGCGATGCCGTTGCCGGCGTCCTGCAGCGTGACGAGAAGAAGGGCGCAAAGAAATATTGGAGGAAACTGAAGGCAGGCGTGACCGAACATCCCGGGGAACAATCGGCATGCCAAATACAGGATGCGATGTCATTTCGGTCCTGAGTTATACACCTTGATCATCGAGCGGACATCGGCGCGAGCGAGCTCGAAGTTCTGGAAACGACCGAAGGCCAGAGCATTCCGCGCTGTTTTTTGGCGCGCTTGATAAGCTTGTGAAGCTTTTCTTCGAATTCGCTCACTGCCGTTTCTGCGGTATTCAACTCACCCATATCGGCCGATCCTCTTCCCGAACAATGGATGTGATGCGGACACCCCGCCAGGTTAAATCGTTTACCTGCTTCGCGGGGGCCAAGAAGCGCTTATGGCACTGACTTAAAAAGTGCAACCGCCCGCCTTCAGATTAGGCGACAATTGATGGTGATGGGGTCGGAGACGGCGGCGCAGGCATGTGCTTATACTTTTGTTCCACAGGCATAACCAGCCGATAGGCTCTCAACTTGGCGTCTTGCCAGGATTCCAGGAGTTTGCCGCAGACGGTACATTCAGCCCGCCCCGGGCTTCCTTCTGCCGACAATGATTCCGCAACTTCGTAAACCGATGCGCAGGAGTGGCAGGTAAAGTCTGATATTTTCATGGGAATATTTTATACGCTCGTTGGCCGCGCGAATTGCTTTGGATCAATGTGGAACCAGTAAGCACGCCTCCCTGGGGGGACAAATCGACCGGCAGATTGCCCACACAAATAGCAGTAATGCCAAGGTTCAGTTGGAACTATGGGCGGGGGGTGGTAAATACGCCCAGCCATGAGAAAGTCCGATGTCACCTGTCCCGAGTGCAAGGCTGGCTACCGCCGGATAGAATTGGCTTCCAGGGGCGGGCCATCGGGCGACTTTCGCTGCCTGGTCTGCGACCACCTGCTCGAGACTTTCGACGGCGCAGTCGAAGTAGCTTTTCGGCTCACGATCCAGCCCGAAAAGATTTTTAGATGATCGGGACAACCCGTTTTCATACTGAGGTAGTTGCCCCATACATCGGTTAGCCGGTCGTATCAGACGCAAAGCCAGTTCGACTGGCCCGGCCGGCGCGTACTCGGCGGGGGAGCGCGACCGGGCCGCCTGACTTCTTTCGGGAGCCGCCGGCTTTAACGCAGCTTTTGACGCGCCGCCCCGCCGAATGGGCTAGTCACCCTTCACTGAAGTGGAAGTTCACAATCTGCGGCGGGTGCGACACCGAACAGCAAGTCAGCAATCGGAGGACTGTGTCGCGGGCAATCGGCATCAACGGGCCAAGGCAATGCGGTGGCGATATTATCGATCCCCATTGCGGCGAGTTGGTGCGGGACGCCGTCTCCGTATTCTATATGTCCCCGGCCCATGATCCCGACTGCGAGCGCGCGCGGTCGATCGCGACGCACGCTCGCAATGGCCTCCGCCATGGCGCAATCCCAGAACAGCTGAGCCCGAACGAAACTTTCGAACCTTGCCGAATTCACGGCCGCGCCTTCCCCGCCGGCGGGGTGGTGCTTGAACCATTCGAACAAGCGTTCTCGATAGCGTGGCGAGGCCGGCGTGGGATCGCCGACGCCCTCCCGGTCAACCTGTGGAGCAGCGGCAGGCCCCTGCATCGCAACCCGGCGATTTGTCTCGCGATCGACATTGAGAGCAACCATCGGCAGACGATGCTTTCGGGCAAAACTGAACAGCGGCAGGTAGAGCTGGGGATCGAACCCCCAAATCCGCGGCCAATCGACCTCATCCAGCAAAGCGGTCTCGCTCAATTCGTCCCTGGACCAGCGATCGAGTACCGGCTGAACCCGTCGCGGGAACATCTCGAAGCCAAGCACCATTTCAGGTCGAAGGCTGAACAGCGCTTCGATCGTGTGGAGTTGCCAGCGGTGGTGATCAGGCTCGCTATGGGTTTCCCCGAGCAGGACAACATTGTGTGTTTCCAGCATTGCGACCGCGTCCTCGAGTTCCTCGCTGCGTCGGAGATCGAACCAGGCACCGACGGTCAGGCGCTTGGCAGTTATCCGCGATTGAACTGGTGGAGGTCTCATCAAAAAACTCCTGAACGAAGGTTATACCGATGCCGACAACTGTCGCTATTCTAGTCCCAAAAGCGGAAATTGAACATTGTGGCTCGAGTTCGGCGTTTGCTACGGCGCCGCGTCGAAGTCGGCGCGGGCCACACTTCTTGAAGCGTTGAAAGCTGCCTGCTGGTCGCAGTTCACAGACTGGATCCCACGGCCATTTTGATTGCATCCATCCAGAGGCAATCGTCGGGTTAACGGAAAGATAGCTTGTTTTCGCAATCGTGGATCATCTCGATCTGCGGCGAAGACCGCGCATTTGTGTACCAACAGCCGAGGCAGGATGTGACTTCCGTATTTTTACGGGCGGCGAGCAGTCAGGCTGGTGCGAAGGGCAGGGGCCTGAACAGCATCCCGATCCGCTTCGCCATCATATCCGCTGTCCTGTCGTTGCTCTGCACCGGCTCTCAGCTCTATATCGGCGTGTCCGCCCGCTTCGATCACGCACCGATTCTGCTCATTGCCCTGTTTGCCGGGATGGCAATTTTAGCGCCGGCCGCTATCACTTACGTGGCCGCCAGCAAGCTTACCAGACAGATCAACGCTCTGCGCAAGAGCACCGAAGCAATCGCGGCGGGTGACTACGACAGTCCGGTCGATGTTGATTGTGACTGCGAAGTCGGCGGATTGGCCGACAGCTTTCGGAAAATGGTGGGACGACTTAACGCCAATATTCTGCGCATGAATGTGCTGGCCTATAGCGATGGCGTTACTGGTCTGCCGAACCGGGCCGTCGTCACCCACATGCTGGAGAAACTCGCCGAACAGAACGGCATGGCCAAAGCCGCCGTGATGTTTATCGATCTCGACGGATTCAAGCGGATCAATGATACGTTGGGCCACGAAGCCGGCGACGATTTGCTGCGACAGGCCAGCCTTAAAATCGTCCGGGACGGCCTTGATCGCACGTTGGAAACACTCGACAGGTGCACCACCCCCTTCGGGGAACTATGTGACAGAGGGCCGGAAGATCTCGTTCTCGCCCGCTTTGCGGGAGACGAGTTTGTTGCGTTACTGCCCCGGATCACCGACATCGATGCACTGGCGGAATATGCACGGAACATCCTCTCGGCTCTGCAGAGACCGTTTGAGATCCGAGGCAATGAAGTCACCATTGGCGCCAGCATCGGGATTGCGCGCGCGCCTGACGATACCGCAAACCCAGCTGATCTGGTCAACTTCGCAGACCTCGCCATGTACCTGGCCAAACAAGGCGGCAAAAATCGTTTCGCGTTCTTCGATCCTTCGCTTCGAGACATTGCGGTCGAGAAGACCAGCCTGGAATCGGAGCTCCGCCATGGCATGGAAGCTGGAGAACTGACGCTTCATTTTCAGCCAAAACTGGATAGCCGCAGCCTGCATTGCGTCGGCCTGGAAGCGCTCGCACGTTGGAACCATCCGAGCCGGGGCATGGTGCCGCCGGGCACTTTCATTCCGATCGCTGAACAAGCCGGAATGATGCAGGCCCTGGGGATCAAGATCGCCGACCTTGCAGCCCGACAGATGCGGGACTGGCTCGACCGTGGCATTCGTTATCATGTGGCGATCAACGTGTCGCCGGTTCAGTTCGAAAGCCCTCTGTTTATTGCGCAGATCATGGAAGTCCTGGAGAAGCACCAGATCGATCCGGCGCTCATGGAAATCGAGATCACCGAGTCAATGGTGATGTCGGATTTCGCGGCTGCGACTGACCGCATGCGTCGGCTTCAGGAGGCTGGAATCGGAATATCGATCGATGATTTCGGAGTTGGCTTTTCGAAATCTATCTCAGATCGCAAGGATACCCTTTGATTGCCTCAAGATCGATCAATCACTGATCGCTGATATCGGGAACGGAGCCAAGAGTGAGGCTATCGTATCGGCGATCGTCGGCATGGCTCATGCGTTAGGCCACAGGACTGTTGCGGAAGGGATCGAACGGCCACAGCAATTCAGGTTTCTCAGGGAAATCGGCTGCGATACTGTTCAAGGGTACCTGCTGGGAAGGCCAATGTCCGTCGAGCAGCTGGAGCAATGGGAGCTTGATCGTTCGACAGGCAGCGCACTGAAGATGCAACAAGAGCTTACAAGGCAGATCAGAAACTTGCACGCATAAGCACTCACGGCGGCCAAGGGCCGCTGCAAATTGCGTCTTCAAAACGCATTAACCCTCGCAGCATCGGCGAGGCGCGCGCGGGGATGGCCGCACGCTAACTCATCACCCGGCGCACGTAAGCTGCCCCCTTCGTCATCACGCACATGTATGAATAGGTCTCCGCTGCGCCCGCCGTGAGGATATCGACGTCCACGATGATAGGTCGGGTCTGACCCTGCCACGTCGCCAGGATCGCTGCCGGAGCGGGACGGGTCCGTGTTTTTTTGATCACAAGCCCGGAGATGCGAGGCAAGGTTGCGGTAGCTTTCAATATGCAAGCCTTGTTGTCTTCCGCCCGGCTGCTTGCGGTCGCCAGAAGCGTTACCGAAGCCGCAATCGCTATTTTGCTAAACATTTGAAAGGCCCCCTGACAGTTCGTTAAAAAGCGAGCATTTGCCGGTCGCCAGCGTGACGACACCTATGAGCAGCAACAATATAGTCTCTTCCTGGCTGCCGTGTCAGTGGCCCCTGGCGGCGTAAATTTGATAGAATGTCATGACGATCTCGAACGCGATCAGCGCCACGATAACTATTTCCAGGCGCAGCGATCGGCGCGTATCGATGATGTCGGCGAGGGTGCTGGCCGTTTCGGCCACCACCGCGAGCTTCCGGTTGAGCGCGTTGACGCGCTCTTTAAGTTCGTATTCGTCTTCGAGCCGTGCATAGAGCCGCTCCAGATCCGGACGGTCCCACAAAGCATCGGGTTTTTCCGCCACGGCAACACGGCCCGACACTCTGTGTTCGACCAGCAGCGCATTTCCGAGCAATTTCAACATCCCTTTTCGGCTCCGCCGAGTTCGTCCGTGATCCGCCAGCTCTTTCGTGAACGGCTCGATGATCTCGAACACTTTCGCCACTTCGCGTTCGTCATGGGCAAGCACGACACTCTTCGCCAGCACGTCCGCAATGACAAGAAGCCTCTCCGGCGACATGTCCCGCAACTGAATTGGTCCTCCCGCCTGAACCTGATCCTCGGTCTCGCCGGCGAACGCGGCGATCGCGGTCTCCTCCTCAAAGCGCTTGAGCTTTCCACCGATCCGGGGCGTCAGCCTTTCCAGGAAGCCGCTTTCGTCTTGCGGCGAAAGGCCGATCAGCACCGCGACGCCGTAGCGAAACAGGACGGCGACACCGTTCTTGCCAACCCGGATCGCGAGCGGGACCGCCGAAAGCGCTTCTCCCTCGAAGCCCATCGTATTGATCCGGTCTCCAACTTGCAGCGCGTGTGCCGTAACCCGTGTCCCGAGTTCGGCGGAAACAAACTCCGGTTTGAGCACTATGCCGTCTCCCGATTGCCGGCCTGCGAGACTGCGCGCATCTGGTCCAGCCTATACCATGGCTTGGGCAGCATATCATCGCATCAGGCCACGGCCAAAGCGGCAAGACGTGGCTGTCGTCTTTGCCGGTTCATCATGAGACTCGCCGATGTTCCATCGTCAGGTCTATTGCTCGTCCTTGGGCGGCATTCGTGGCGGAAGGAGCGGTGTAAACGATACCGCATCGCCACCGCGCGGGGTCGCGACCAATCCTCCTCCCGTGGAAGGATCACCCCCCGACGTGTCCATGACGATATTCGGAACGATATACTCTCTTGCGGCTTCGAGAAGGCCGCCTTCGCCGTTGCCAAAATCGGCGGCGCGACCACCCTGAGGGTGTCCGGCGGTGTTTTCGCTCACGGCCTTGTCGGTCTTTTGGGCGAGCGAGTCACTGTATGGAATGCGGTATGCTCTGGGGATGCCGCTCGGGCGATTGTTTTCGTCGAGCGCTTCGACCCAAAGATAGATCGAGCCCGGATCGCCTTCGAGCGAATGCGGTTCCACGATACGCGCCTGCAACAGTTTGAAGGTGACGGGCAACTTGTCAACGCTGGCCCAACCCAGCAGTCCGCGCACGCCAATGAAACTCATTATATAGAATGCGCTCGTCACGACCACGGCTACTGCCTTGGCCGACCACGCCAGGCGCGCATATACCAACATGACGAGCAACAGCGCGCCCATGAGCGAGTAGCTGATCGACAGCGACAGAACGACCGATTGAAAGCTATTCACGACGCGGCATCCTGACGCCCGTTTTCGGATCCAGATCCGCGCCGTTAGCACGGACGTTGCGGAACGTCTCCAGCAGCGATTTCGGCCGTTGCTGCACGTCCACCACCTTGCCTTCGCTGTCGAGCCAAAAGCGCAAGGCAGTCCTTTCATCGCCGGTGTGATCGAGCGTCAATTTGCTGTCGAAGATCACCTGGGCGGCCGGATTGAGTTTCTGGACCTTCACGGTTGCCGCCACGGGCTGCCCGGTGGTTGCCTGAAAGTGCGAGACATTGACGGTGTATTCGCCGGGGACGATGCCCCGCACCGTGACGATTTCTTCGCGAATGGGCGACGCAATCTTCCTTCCGTTGACCATGATGAAATCGTTGGTCCCGCCGCGATCGTCGCGGTCGAGCGTCAGGAAGCCGGCCTCGCGATGGCGATACCAGACGATATTGCCGACGGGGTCCTGCACGAACAGGTCCAGGTCGTCCGGATGGTTGTCCGGCCAGTCCATCGTGATGATGAATTCGGCCTTGGAATCGATCTTGCCCTCTTTCGAATCCGGCGACACTGCGAGCAGCGCAATGAAGAACAGGAAGGCGATCACCTGCAGCGCTTTGAACAACATCAAGCCGAGCGGGTCGAACGGCTCTTCGCGCGGATAGAGACCGAATTCATCCATGATGGTGGCGTTCCAACGCCGGGGTGACGCGCGTCTCGGTCAGCGTGACCGCATCGGAAAATACCCGCTGGGTGGCGGAATCAAGCATGTAATACTGAATTCGGACGAGGATGGACCCGACGAGACCCGCCAGCGTCGTGTACATGGCCACCGCCATGCCGTCGCTCATCATTCCCATCGATGATTTCATGGCGGCCTTGTCGGCTGCATCCAGCGTGGCGATCGGCGCCAGCATGATGATGAAGCCGATGATCGTACCCAGCAGGCCGAGTTTCATGAGCGTATCGGAAGCGAATGCGCCGAACCCGTTGGAACCGCGCAACCGGTCGGCCAGCGACCGCAACAGCAGCGTCTGGTCGATGCGACCGGCGGCTTGTGCCTTGGCCTTCGTCACAAGACTGCGGATGTGATCTGTCACGAGGCCGGCTGGCAGCAGCGCTGCATCGACATGCAGCGCCTTCGCGCCGTCCGCAGCCGACAGGATGTCGCGACTGCGTCTCGCAGCCTCGGCTTCCCGCGCGATCGCCCGGGTCCGCCACAGGCAATGGCAAGACGTAACGATGTAGAGAACGGCGATGAGAACTCGAAATATAGGTCCGATCGGAGCTGACCATCAGGCGGATCAACCCGTATCGCCACAAAAGGACGACGGCAAAGATGCAGAGGCCGGTAAAGATCATCCACAGCAGCAGGGGGCCTCGTTCAGGAGCTTCCGTGCCAGGTAATGCGGTCTTCGTGCCACTGCCGGGACTCATGCTGCCTGGGCTCCCTGAGGCGGCTTCTCCGAAACCAGATCGCGAAAAGCCTGTTGGCTTCAGTTAAATCAGAGCTACCAGGTACAGTCCAAAGAGATATGCCTGCACTTGTCGGGAAAATTGCCCAATTCACGCCCGGCGCCAAGCTTGCAATTGGCACCGAACAGGGCTGTTGTTACTGTCATCCGCGAGAGGTGAGGGTGATCGCATGCGCCTGGTGCTTCAACTCGTCGGCCGGTTGCTCGTCGTCGTCGTTTTATGTCTGGGAGCGGCGACCATCTGGGTAACGATCGACGCCTATCATAGTATAGATCGATCGACGGCCGCATCCGCCCAACGTGTCTCCCAGGCGCTGGAAGCGCTCTACTGGCGCGAATTGCTGTTGCGCAGCAACAGAATGCGCGAACATCTCCTGCCGGTGCCCGACTGGCGCACCATCGAAACGATGAAGCTTATTTCGCCGGGAATTTGCGTCGAATTTGAACCCAGGGGTGACTTCGAGAAGCCGCTCTGCGGCCAGAGCAAGGGCATCGGCAAACCTGCGCCGCTCTGGTTCGCAGCCGCTGTACAGAGTTTTCTTGGCAGCCACGCGGCGGTTGCCCGGCCCATAAGCGTTCGTGCAACCGCCGCGGGTACGGTGTCAGCGATTCCGGATCCCGACGCCGCAGTAGGGCTGGCCTGGGAACACATCCTGGACATCATAAACGTCGCATTACCGATGACGATAGCAATCGCCTTGCTCGCCTCGCTCGCGATTGCACACACCCTCGCCCCCGCACGGTCGATTGTTGCCGCACTGCAACGGATGGCGCGCGGTCAATACCGAACGTCTCTCCCACGCTTCCGATCCATGGAGCTTTCCATGATCGGACAGGCCGTTTGCGATCTCGGAGTCCGTCTGGCGCAGGCTACGGAGCAACGCGCCGTCCTGACCCGGCGCCTTCTTGAAATCCGCAGCGATGAGCGGCGCGTCCTCGCCCGCGAATTGCACGATGAGTTCGGACAGAATCTGACGGCGATTCTGGCTTTCGCCAGCACCATCGAATCGAGCAGCGCCCAGGATCAGGACAGGAGCAGTGTCGCGCAGGACGCGCGAATGATTTCGCAATCCACCCTCCACATCATGGCATGCTTGCGGGATGCGCTGGACCGGTTGCGTCATCCGCCCGCCGAGGAACTCGGACTGGAGGCCAGTCTGGTCAGCCTCGTCGACAGTTGGCGATCACTGGATGCGAGGCGGCCGGTGATACAACTCGACCTGCAGGGCGATCTCGCTGATGTGCGCGGTATCATCGCCAGCACCGCCTATCGCGTCGCGCAGGAATGCCTGACCAACTCCCTGCGCCATGGTGCCGCGCGCGAGATCTTGCTCCGGATCGAGCGACGCAGCGGGACGGAAAATACTCTTCTGATCTGTGTTGAAGACGATGGCGGCGGGGATGCAGTCAGCGTGGCGCAGTCCGCCGGCTTCGGCCTGACCGGAATTCGTGAGCGAGTAGCCGCCGTTGGCGGTTCGCTTTCGATCGCGCGCGCCACGCACGGTCTAAGCGTAGCCGCAACGATCCCGATCGCCGCTTGACGCGGTTGCCCACGATGGCTTTGCAGACCAAAGACATTTCGATCTTGCTTGTCGACGATCACCCGGTCGTCCGGCAAGGCTACCGCCGTGTACTGGAACATCAGAGCGACTTCCGCGTGGTCGCCGAAGCCGATAGCGCGGCGGGCGCCTATAGCGCCTTCAAACAGCATTCCCCGCATGTTGTAGTGCTGGACATATCGATGCCGGGCGCAAGCGGCCTTGAAGCGATACGGAACATCCGGTTGCGCGACGGCCGCGCGCGCATTCTCGTCTTCAGCATGCACACCGAAGCGGTGCTGGTGAAGGCCGCTTTCGACGCCGGAGCGAGCGGCTATGTTACCAAGAGCAACGAACCGGCGGCGCTGATCCGGGCAATCCGTTCAGTTGCGCGTGGCGAACGCGCGATGAGCGACGACATCGCCCACATTCTGGCAGCTGAAAGCCTGACCCCGCCGCGATCGACGCTTGACCAATTGGGGGAAAGGGAAATCGAAATCCTTCGGCAATTCGCCGCCGGCTCTACCAAGGAGCAGATAGCCTCAAATCTCAATCTCAGCGTGAAGACTGTTCAGAATTATCACTATCTCATAAAGGCCAAGACCGGCATGCGAACGGATGCGCAACTTGTCCGCCTTGCCGCCGAGTGCGGGTTGACCGATCTGTAGCCCGCGAACGGCACGTTTTTCTCGACTGTCCGCTTTGCGCGACGCCAAAAGCGGTCATTCCCGAGAGGCCCGTTTTGACCCAACTATGACATGATCTCGACCTACCGGTGTAGCGGGATGCGATCGACACCTCCAGCAAAGCAGCGAGCACGCGATGAACAGTGCACCATCGTCCGGGACTCTGGTCGCCATTCAGCCGTGCAATGACCTTGATGCCTCCGAGCGCTTTTATAACCGCCTCGGATTTGTGCGTCGAGTTGAAGGCGATGATCCGGATTATCGAATACTCTCGAACAGCGCGGGAGGACATCTGCATTTGGCAAAGGCAGACGAAGGCTGGCTCGTTCCAGGAAAAAATCCTTGCGCACTCTATCTTTATCTTGAAGACGTCGACGGTCTGGCCGCTGCGTTGCAGGACTTGCGTTCGGGAAGACGCGAACCAGAGGACAAGCCGTGGGGAATGTATGAATTCGCAATTCCTGGTCCGGATGAAACGCTGGTGCGCGTCGGTTGGCCGAGTCGCTTGCGCCAAGCACGCTGACGCTAGCCAGCGCCATGAGCGGAAGTCGCGCTGCCCGTTTGATGATCTCAGCGGCGCGCGGCGAAGCTGATTTCACTGATTTTCCCGTCGAGGGTGGGCAGGAATAGCAAGCGTTTTGGTAGTTGATGTACGATTCGGCCGAATTTTCCTGGCTCTTCGAAATTTGAATTGGTGGCGGACGATGACGCCGGTTGCCCTTTTTCGGGATCAGCTATTCTTCTGAACGCCGAATAACTGGCCGAGCCATTTGTAATAGACCGGTTGCTTGCCGCGCAAATTCTCGCGGGTGTGCGGCGGCCGGTCGACGTTGCCCCAAAGATAGAGACTTGCCGTCACCGCGAAGAACTCCTGCACGTTCTTCAGGACATAGGAATCGGGGGGATAAAGCTCATTCTCCCTGGCAACGTCATAGAAGCGCAGAACGTCCGGGTTCTGCAATGCTCCGGGCAAGACCCGGAAGTGATAGGCATGCAGCAGTTCATGCAGGACGACCGGCTTCTCGGGCGCCTGCACCGCGGCGTCGACGGTAACGCCCTTGCTGTTTGACGAAAAGTGTCCGCCGCCGTCGCCGTGGCCGGGCTTCACCACGATCTCCTGGCTTTTGAAGAAGCCAGATATCGCGGGGCTGGCGCCGCAGTCGGCGACACTGTCGATCTGATGTTTCAGTGAGACTTCGATCGCCTTGAAATTCGCAGCGTCCTGAACGGCAGACGTGTCGACGGTGAAACCGCGGTAAACGAATTTCCCGCCGGCGCCGTCGCTTTGCCCAAGAGCCGGTCCACCGGCGAGCGACATGACCGCAAGCGCGGCCGTCAAAAGCCAAACCTTGCATCGACTGGATGACATCAGACCTTTCCCCCAATTCGGCCGATACCCGCTGTGGGGCCAAGCCTGATTGCAGGCCCCCCGGCCTGTTCTCCGGGGAGGATAGATTAGGTCAGCCGATCTGACCATCTTTTGGCATTGCGGTTTCGGGCGTTTCTCGTCTAAAACGGGCCCGGAAGCGCCCCTCAGGCTAAGAAACCGTCAATGGTTTTGGCCGAGGATCGGCTTCCAAAGGGTCTGGCAATGCTGATTCGCAGCTGTTTGTTCGGAGTTCACGGGAAATCGGCTTTGGCCGCCGGTCCCGAAGCGATTCCGGCTGCGTCCCTGCCCACCCTGCTTCTTGGCGGGCTTCTGCTTCTTATCTGCCCCTGAGGGCCGTCTGGGCGGTTTGCGCCTGGGCACTCAGGGGTTGCGCGAGATCACCAGACCCCTTCAGCGCTGCAAGCAGCGCACCATCTAAAGGAATTTTCGAATGACCTCCGTGAACAAGTCCGACAAGGACCGCGTCATCATATTCGACACCACCCTGCGCGACGGCGAACAGTGCCCCGGCGCCACCATGACCTTCGAGGAGAAGCTCGAGGTCGCCGAGATGCTCGACGACATGGGCGTCGATGTCATCGAGGCCGGCTTTCCCGTTACCTCCGAGGGCGACTTCCAGGCGGTCAGCGAGATCGCCCGGCGTTCCAAGAATGCCGTGATCGCCGGCCTGGCGCGCGCCCATCCCAAGGATATCGACCGCTGCGCCGAAGCGGTGAAGTTCGCCAGGCGCGGCCGCGTCCATACCGTGATCGCGACTTCGCCGCTGCATATGCGGGTGAAGCTCAACATGACGCCTGAGCAGGTGATCGAAACCTCGATCGCCAATGTCAGCCGCGCCCGCAACCAGATCGACGACGTCGAATGGTCGGCCGAAGACGGCACCCGCAGCGAGATGGAATTCCTGTGCCGCGTCGTCGAGGCAGTGATCAAGGCCGGCGCCACCACGGTCAACATCCCCGACACGGTCGGTTACACGACCCCCGACGAATACACCCACTTCATGCGCACCCTGATCGAACGGGTGCCGAACTCCGACAAGGCGATATTCTCGGTGCATTGCCATAACGATCTCGGCATGGCGGTGGCCAATTCGCTGGCCGGGCTGGCCGGCGGCGCGCGGCAGATCGAATGCACCGTCAACGGCATCGGTGAGCGGGCAGGCAATGCCGCGCTCGAGGAAGTCGTGATGGCGATCAATATCCGTAACGACAGGTTTCCGTACTGGAACAAGATCGACACCACCATGCTGACGCGGGCGTCGAAACTGGTGTCGGCGGCAACCTCGTTTCCGGTGCAGTACAACAAGGCGATTGTCGGCCGGAATGCGTTTGCCCATGAAAGCGGCATCCATCAGGACGGCGTGCTGAAGGATGCCTCGACCTACGAGATCATGCGGCCGGAGATGGTCGGCCTGAAGCAATCCTCGCTGGTGCTGGGCAAGCATTCCGGGCGCCATGCCTTCGTGCACAAGCTGGAGGAGATGGGCTACAAGCTCGGCGCCAACCAGCTGGAAGACGCGTTCGTGCGGATGAAGGCGCTCGCCGACCGCAAGAAGGACATCTATGACGAGGACATCGAGGCGCTGGTCGATCAGGAAATCGCCGCGTCCCATGACCGCATCAAGCTGGCCTCGCTGACGGTGATCGCGGGTACCCACGGTCCACAGCGCGCCACCATGAAGCTCAACATCGACGGCCAGACCAAAATCGAGGAAGCCGAAGGCAACGGTCCGGTCGATGCGGTGTTCAACTGCATCAAGGCGCTGGTGCCGCACGAGGCCAAGCTGGAGCTCTACCAGGTCCATGCCGTCACCGAGGGCACCGACGCGCAAGCCGAAGTATCGGTGCGGCTCGCCCATGAAGGCCGTTCGATGACCGCGCGCGCGTCCGATCCGGATACGCTGGTGGCCTCCGCCAAGGCCTATCTCGGCGCGCTCAACAAGATCGTCATGAAGCGCCAGCGCGACGTGCCGGCGGCGGCGGCGAGCTGATCGTTCCAAAACGACGCAAGTTCGGCATCAAATGCGAAAAACGCGGCGCCTCCCGGCGTCGCGTTTTGCGTTGCAGCAATGTTTGTAAAAGGCCCTCCTAAAAAGGGCAATGGCGTTTCGGCCGGCTTCTCTGTATTGGTGCCGCTGGCATACAAGGTCGGAAGCCGCGCGGCTTGCGCGCTTCACAAAAAAAACGGGAGGTAACATGCGTAAACTGATTTTGGCGGCCGCGTCGGCCGCAGCATTGGCTCTGGCCGGACCGGCGTTGGCGGCAGATCCGATCGTCATCAAATTCAGCCACGTCGTCGCGCCGAATACGCCGAAAGGCCTCGCCGCCTTGAAATTCAAGGAATTGGCCGAGAAGTACACCGACGGCAAGGTCAAGGTCGAAGTCTATCCGAACTCGCAGCTCTACAAGGACAAGGAAGAACTCGAGGCGTTGCAGCTCGGTGCGGTGCAGATGCTGGCGCCGTCGAACTCCAAGTTCGGCCCGATCGGCGTCCGCGAGTTCGAGGTGTTCGATCTGCCGTACATCCTGCCGGACCTGAAGACGCTGCGCAAAGTCACCGACGGTCCGCTCGGCGCGAAACTGCTCAAGCTGCTCGAGCCAAAGGGAATGACCGGTCTCGCCTATTGGGACAACGGCTTCAAGCAGATGAGCGCCAACAAGAAGCTGGTCAGCCCGGCGGACTACAAGGGCCTGAAATTCCGGATTCAATCCTCCAAGGTCTTGGAAGCGCAGTTCCGTGCGCTTGGTGCCGTTCCGCAGGTGATGGCGTTCTCGGAAGTGTATCAGGCGCTACAGACCGGCGTGGTCGATGGCCAGGAAAACACCTGGTCGAACATCTACACCCAGAAAATGCATGAGGTGCAGAAGTACATTACCAACACCAATCACGGCTACATCGGCTACGTCGTGGTGGTGAACAAGAAGTTCTGGGACGGCCTTCCCGCGGACATTCGCGCTCAATGCGAAAAGGCCATGAAGGAAGCCACCGCTTACGGCAACGGTCAGTCGGCGAAGGAAAACGACGACGCGCTCGCCGACATCAAGAAGACCGGCAAGAGCGAAATTATCACGCTTACGCCGGAACAGGATGCGGCGATGCGCAAGGCGCTTGACCCGGTTTACAAGGATGTAGCAGCGCGCGTCGGCCAGCCGCTGATCGACGAATTCCTCAAGGAGACGAGGGGCGCGACCAACTAAAGCGGCATCAGGGCTTCCGTGCTTTCGGCACGGAAGCCCTTTTATGTCTGGGGTCTGCGGTCGCGATGGCGGCAGAAGGGATCGCGCAAGATCATCCGCTGGGGTTTTCGGGATGATCCGCACGGGGGAGTATATGTTTCTTCGCATCCTCGACCGGCTTGAGGAGATACTGATCGCGTCGCTGATGGCGGCTGCGACCGTCATCATCTTCATTGCCGTGATGCATCGATATCTCATCGGCGTCCCCTTCCTTTATCCCTTGCTGTTTCCGATCAACCTGTCCTGGGCGCAGGAATTGTGCATCTACATGTTCGTCTGGGTGGCGAAGTTCGGCGCGGCCTATGGCGTGCGGACTGGCATTCATGTCGGCGTCGACGTTCTGGTCAACCAGCTCAAGTCGCCGTGGCAGAATATCGTGGTGCTGTTCGGACTGTTCTGCGGCGCCTTCTTCACCGGCGTGATCGGCACCATGGGCGCGAAATTCGTGATCGGACTGATGTACACCGATCAGGTCTCTCCCGATATGGAGATACCAAGCTGGCTCGTCTATCTCTGCATCCCGCTCGGTTCCTATCTAATGTGCTTCCGCTTTCTTCAGGTTGCATTTGCCTTTTGGCGCACCGGCGAACTGCCGCATCACGATCATGCCCATGTCGAAGGGGTCGACGTTGACGCGCCCGGAGCCGGCGTCGCGGAGATCACGCGATGAGCAGCGCGATCATATTCGGACTGCTGATCGCGCTGATGCTGACGGGCATGCCGATCTCGATCGCGCTCGGCATGACGGTGCTGACCTTCATCTACACGATGACGAACGTTCCCACCGAATCGGTGGCGCTGAAGCTGTTTACCGGGATCGACAATTTCGAGATCATGGCGATCCCGTTCTTCATCCTCGCCGGCAATTTTCTGACCCATGGCGGCGTCGCGCGCCGCATGATCAACTTTGCAACATCGATGGTCGGGCACTGGTATGGCGGGCTGGGGCTTGCAGGCGTGATGGCTTGCGCGCTGTTCGCCGCGGTGTCCGGATCGTCGCCGGCAACCGTGATCGCGATCGGCTCGATCATGCTGCCGGCGATGGTGAAGCAGGGGTTCCCCAAGCGCTTCGGCGCCGGCGTGATTACCACGTCCGGCGCACTCGGCATTCTGATTCCGCCGTCGATCGTGATGGTGATCTATTGTGTGGCGACCGGTGGCAGCATTGCCCTTGATCCGGCAGGCAACCGAGTCTCGTCGGCCTCGGTTGGACAGATGTTCATGGCCGGGGTCATCCCGGGGATCATGCTGGCGACTCTGCTCGGGTTGACGACCTTCTATCGCGCGTGGAAAAACGACTATCCGAGACTTCCGCGCGCGAGCTGGGCCGAGCGCTTCGTTTCGTTCCGGAAATGCGTCTGGGGCTTGCTGCTGATCCTGATCGTGCTTGGCGGCATCTATGCAGGCCTGTTCACGCCAACGGAAGCGGCCGCCGTCAGCGCGGTTTACGCCTTCGTCATCGCCGTGTTCGTCTATCGCGATATGTCGCTGAAGGATGTGCCGAAGGTGCTGCTCGGCTCCGCCAATATGAGCGCGATGATTCTTTATATCATCACCAACGCGGTGCTGTTCTCGTTCCTGATGGCGAATGAGAATATCCCGCAGCAAATTGCCGAGTGGATTACCTCGGTCGGCGTCGACTGGATCGTCTTCTTGCTGATCGTCAACGTATTGCTGCTGGTGGCGGGCAATGTGATGGAGGCATCCTCCATCGTCCTGATCATGGCGCCGATCCTGTTTCCCGTGGCGGTCAAGCTCGGAATTCATCCGGTGCATCTCGGCATCCTGATGGTCGTTAACATGGAAGTCGGCATGTGCCATCCGCCGGTTGGCCTCAATCTTTACGTGGCGTCCGGCATCGCCAAGATGGGTATCACCGAACTGACGGTTGCGGTGTGGCCGTGGCTTCTGACCATGCTGATCTTTCTCGGCATCGTCACTTACGTGCCGGAAGTCTCGCTGTGGCTGCCACGCGCACTCGGGATGCTTTGAGTTGCGAAAGCATCAACGATGCCAGATTACATCTTGGTAAGGCGGGCAGTCTTTCCAAACTGTAAGTTGATTGCGGAAGCCGGCGCGCCCATCCTCGGCCAGCCTTTCAAAGGAGGTTCGCATGAGGAAGTTTGCAATCGCCGGCATCGCGGCGCTCGCTATCGCCGGTTCGACCGCGGTCTATGCCCAGCACCGTCCGTGGTTCCACGAGCATATGATGGGGCACATGCGAATGAGCCCCGAGGACCGGGCCGCCTTTACCGACGCGCGGATTGCCGCCGTCCACGCCGGGCTGAAGCTTAACGCCGACCAGGAAAAACTGTGGCCGCCGGTCGAGGCCGCGGTGCGGGATTTCGCCAAATTGCAGATCGATCGCGCCAATGCGCGGATGAACGCGCAGCGGGATAAATCGCAGGACCAGCAGAAGCTTGATGATCCGGTGGCGCGCCTGCGTGAACGCGCCGATAACATGGCGATCTCGGCGGTGGCACTGAAGAAGATCGCGGACGCGGCTGACCCGCTCTACAAGACCCTCGATGACGGTCAGAAACGCCGTCTTGCCGTCCTGACGCATATGGGCCGGTTTGGCGGCGGCTGGCGGCACCACGGCTTCATGCACGGCATGATGGGCGGCGATCGGGATCGCGGCGATGATCGGGATGACGGCCAGGGCCGGGGTGACGGGGATGGCTCCGGGCGGCTCTGAAGCAGACCTTCAATCGCCCTGAGGTTGAGGAAAAGCCGCCGGATACCGGCGGCTTTTTCGCATTTTCGACCCACCGACATGGCCGGGAAAACCCTGTTGGCTTGCTGGACATCAGGGAGTCGCTTTGCTAAACGACGCCCTCTTGCGAAGGCTTTCCGGGGCCAAGTTCCGGGCGCATAGCTCAGTTGGTAGAGCAGATGACTCTTAATCATCGGGTCCCAGGTTCGAGCCCTGGTGCGCCCACCAAGCTTTTCAAGCACTTACAGCGCTACGCACCAGAGCGGACCTTTCGGTTGGGAGGCCGCTGGTAGCGTGGCCAGACGGCTGCTCGTGACCGCAGCGGCAGTGTCGCCAAACACCGTGGCTGCGGTGCTGATGCAATCGATCAGCCGGTCGTGCCACTCACCTGGCTTCTCAAAGTGCTGTCCCAAGCTGCGATCGCTTCGGCGGCTCACGTGATCGCCAATCGAAATTTCTTACCGAGCAGCGCCTTTACACGGGAGAGCCTCCTTCAAGCTGTACAGCAGCGCAAGCGCGAGCTGCGATCCTCCTACGTCGGCGCCCCTCTTGCGGGCCCAATGCAACACGATGTCGCTCGCGCGCTCAAAGGTCAAAACTGGAGGCATTCCACCCAGGCAAAATAGTTTGGTTTCCAGTGATATGTTGTAGGCGACAAGCCCGTCCTTCACCCCTTCCAGGTATGCCTTGTTGAAACTCAAATCCTTATCGCTCGTCGGGTGCTGATATTGGTCTATCGTTATGGTTTCCGCGTTGGCGCCAAAGCACGACAGCGCTGCTGATAGCGCCGCCGCCGACGCAAGCCGCGCGACCCGATTGAACTTCGTCATCATCCACCGTTTGAGCATCAAAAACCCCCATTCGTTTGACGCCGTCTTAGGCTCCCGATTGATGCTATTTCAACCGAACCGCAAATCGTTTCACGATCTGCTGCGCCTCCAAAGCTCAATCGCAGACCTGCCACAAGTAGCCCTGTCTCCGCCATTGCTTGGGAGCATTGTCCGGCTGACGATACGCCCATCCGGCGTTTGGAAAGCACACGCAGTACTCTTCTATCGTCAAACGTTTTGAACCCACGCCTCGAGCAAGCCTCCTTTGGGGGCAAGCTCTTCAGTGAAAATCCGTGCTCTGCCGCACAACATATATCTTGGGAAACAACATATCCAAAGATGGCGACGGTTTGCAGTGACCGAAAGCGAAGAGAATCGTTTCCGAAGGTTGCTGAGCCCGCAGTCGCAAGATAGCGCAACATTTCTGCATCGCGCGGGAAAGGTTTGGTTAAGTCTGCAAGACTTACGGTCGCAGCACTAACCAAAACGGGGCACGCCATGACATCCATCTCCGCAGCGTCCAACAGCGCATTCTACTCTCCGCTTCAAAAGTTACAGCAAGAGCTGCAATCGGAGGTATCCGCAGGAACTGTCAGCTCGAGCGATCAGGCCGCACTGTCATCGGCACTCAAGGAAATCAATTCGTCGTTGGCGGGTGGTCAAGGCTCCAGCCAATTCGGTATTGGCCAGTCGACATCACCGGGCGACCTCCAGTCAAAGATCAAGGATCTCATCTCCAAAGAGGTCAGCAACGGCAAGCTGACCAGCAGTCAGGCGACCGAACTCCAGAAGCTGTTCTCGAATACTTTCGCCGCCGGGCAGGGCGGAACCCAGGGTGCCGGTGGACCGCCCCCTGGGATGCCGCCCGGCCCACCGCCGTCCGAAGGACAGGGATCTTCGACCGGCGGCTCTTCGATTGCCGATTTGCTGTCTTCCGACAACACCTCGTCGACGAGCAATTCGCCGTCTACGGACGGCTCGTCTTCGAAAAGCACGACGTCGGACGTCAGCAAGATACTGAAGGATTTCCTCAAGCTCCTGCAAGAGTCGCAATCTTCAGCGACAACTTACGGAGCAAGCGGCTCAACGTCAGCTTCCCTGAGCGCGCTATTGGTGAACTATCAAACCTGACCGCCACCCACGACAAGAACCGCCAATTATCATCCTTTCGCGAGAAGGATGATAATTGGCCGCCTTCGCGCGATGCTCTCTACCTACCAGGCCTCGCAGGATACGTATTCGGCTTCTTCTTCGGCAGTCGCACGGCGATAGCACCATTTGCCATCGATCCTGCGCCTCATGACCAAGCCATGGGTCGACGTTCCGTCAGGTAGTGTAACCGCACAAAAGACTGGTAAATGGAACAGCCATTCTTCTTTCGATTTTGCGTGTCGGAGTCTCGTGAACACAAGGGATCCGCTTTTTTGCCTGGGCGTGAGCCACAGCAATCCAAAGCGCCAGGATCCTCAAGGCGAAATTGTTTACGAATTGTCACGTCTCTTTTCCGAAGGTTTCGCTGTGGATCGCCGATGTCAGGAGTTCGACGCCGCTCGCAAGAAACCGCAGTCCGGTCACGTGACCCCGGCAGGCATTGTCACGACATGCGGAAGTCTGATTTCCTGTCGCAGGCCCCCGGCCTTTCTGTTTGTCAAAACGATTTCGCCTTCGTAGCGTCCAATGATCTCCTTGGCGATTGCAAGTCCCAGACCCGCGCCGGGAACGGGCTGCTGCCGGGCAGGGTCAATACGAAAGAACGGCTCAAAAACCCGCTCGATCACCGCCTCGGGTATTCCCGGTCCGTTGTCCTCGATCACGACGGCTGCCCACTGTCGTTGAACCTCCACCGAGACCATACAGCCTCTGCCATGGGTCGCTGCGTTGGTGAGAAGGTTTCTGAGAACACGAATGATCGCGAGGGGGGCGGCCCGTACGACGACAGAGGTGGATCCAGCCAGTTCAATCGACAGGCCGGTCGCGGTCAAATCCTCGACCACGGCGATGACTGACTTGTCGAGCCTCACGAACTCGTCGTTCTTGCTCTCAACTTCCTCATGAACCAGCTGGATCGAACTATCCGCAATGCGGCGCAGTTCGTCCAAATCCCGGAACCACGCGGTTTGCTCAGCGTCCGGCAAAAACTCTGCACGAAGCCTCATCCGGGTGATGGGCGTTCTCAAGTCATGTCCTGCCGCCGCCACCAGTCGCATGCGGCTTTCCATCGCCGCCTTGAGGCTCCCCGTTAAGCGATTAAGCGCGCGGGCCGTGGCCCTTATTTCCGCAGGTCCGCTCTCGGGAAGAATGATCATCCGCCCACTTTGCGAAATCGTACCAGCAACGCTTTCCAGGAGGGCGAGCGGGCGGGCCACCCGATGCGCAACGGCAAGGGCGATTGCAACTGCCCCGGCGATGATGAGGCTGATCCAGCTGCCTAAGGCGAGCCATGGCCCTCCCGAGGATGGTTGGTCTGGCATGGGCATTGCGTACCAACCCCGTCCGGGTACCTCGACCGACGCGATCGCCAGATCGCTGTCCGCGGGTTTGGTGACAACCACCCGGTTCGGAACTCCGGCGTCGCGAAGCGCCATTTGAAGGATACGGGTAGATGCGTCACGCGGCGCGCCGTCGGCTGGCACATCCCGGAGTATCGCTGGATGCGAGGCTCTCAAGTCGCGTTCCAGGCTCTCCAAAACCGGAATCAGCGCCTTGATCTGCATCACTGCCGGTTGAGAAAACCTTTCCGGTCCCCGCGGGCCGAGAACGAAGATTGTGACCGACGTGGCAAGCGCGACGACCGCGACAATTGAGATGACGAGCAAGAGCGCAATTCGTATTCTCAAAGAGTTCACATTTGAGCCCCAACGACCTCTACCGGCGCGCTGAATTGATAGCCGCCATTGCGCACGGTCTTGATCACATCCTCACTGCCATTGTCTCGCAGTTTCCGGCGAATCCGGCTCATCAGAACGTCGATCGAGCGGTCGAACGGATCCGAATTGCGTCCGCCGGTGAGGTCAAGCAGCTGCTCCCTGGAGAGCAGCCGTCCTGGCCGAGAGAGCAAAGCGTGCAGCAGATCGAATTCTGCGCCCGTCAGTTCGATCTCCTGCCGGTTGCCGTTAGTAATGCGACGCCGGACCGTTTCCATTTCGAAGCCTGCAAATTTGTAGATACGATTGTCTGCCGGCGTTGCCCCGACATCTTGCTGTCTACGCAAGACAGCGCGGATACGCGCGACCAGTTCCCGCGGATTAAAGGGTTTACCGAGGTAATCGTCGGCGCCGAACTCAAGTCCTATAATGCGATCGACATCCTCCTTGAGCGCAGTAAGCAGGATTATCGGAAGGGCCGATTTTTGCGCGCGCAAGTCACGACACATATCCAGACCGGAGCCATCCGGAAGCATCACATCCAGAACCGCCAGGTTAATCGTGTTTGTGGCCACGACTCTTCTGAAATTCTTCAGATCCGCAGCCAGCGAGACCCGGAAGTCCTGAGCGGCAAGATATTTTCCCAGCAGATTGCGGATTTCAACATCGTCATCGACGACCAGAATATGCGGCTCGCGTTTTACGGTCATGACGATTCCAACCATAGCTTCCTTTCGGATTGGTAGTAAGGCCTCCATGTACGGAAATCTGCCTGAGAACTAAAGCAAATGATGAGCGACATCTGTCTTCCAGAAACATTCGGCAATAATACTGCGGGGCTGGAATAGAAACCGGATTGGGCAACGCCGGATCCGCAAAGCAACCGGAGATTACATCTCAGAACTTCAGGTGCAATCTCCGGCCGGGTTCCGCATCAAAACGGTGGAAAGAGGGGTGGAAACGGAGGCGGCGCATCAAGCGCCGCACGTTGGTCGGGCGTGAGTTGTCCGATCAGTTGCTGGAGCGGTGCCTTGAGCGCGCGTACCATCTCCAGCCTGGCAGCCAGCAGCTTCTCCAGGAAATCGGAGCCCTCAATGATGCCCGGAGGCCCGGCGATTTCGCTCGGCAAGCTTTCGCATATAACACGCAACTTTCCGGTCGAAACGTCGAGCGCATCCTCGATGGCTCGCCATGCAGCCTTTTGGCTGTCGGCTAGCTGAAGCCTGCTTTTTGTGTGAGCGTAGCCGGCCATCTGTCGGTTGATATCTTCAAGACAAAAGGCCCTCGGAGAAAATCTTGGCGGAGGTGCTCCGGGCAGGCCGGATGAACCGGCCGGAAATGCCGGATGACCCATCAGGCCGAAAGGAGCGGCTTCCGGAAAGTCTGGCCCGGGCATGAATTGGGCCATCCTCATTTTATCGGCTTTGTGCGAAACCTCTGCTGGAAGGTTTTCCGAAATGCTCGAGCCCTTAATGGTGAAAGAAGCGTCGTCCTTGGCGCGTGGCACTTGTTTGAGGGCGATCAACTGCTCTTGACTACGAAGCAGGTCGTCGGGAAGCGATGACGCGCCGACCGCCTCCGCGATGATGAAAAGTGCGGTTGCGCTGAGGACCAGCATTGTTCGCGCGTTTGTAGGCCGGTTACTTTTGACTTGTTCTGGCATGACGGGTTCTCCTGTTGTCATGCGCTAAGTCTGGAGCGAATGCGTTGCTGCCGTTTTTCCCGTTTGTGAATAATTGAGAACGGCTCCTTCGACGTTCATGCAGATCGGGCCGCAGCCAGGATCGTCCAGGCTACTCCGCCGAGTCGGTGGCGATCATGTGATGGTGGCTTCAATCAATACAGGGGAACCGCGCGGGTATATCCGCCCATATCCGACGGCGGGTTGAGCGGCTGTCGATCGATCGGCCGGTTGTTGTTTTCGCGCCCGAACGAATAGCCGGGCGGAAACGCGTAGTCGGTGAACTTGCGGTCCCCCGGAAGTACTTCGGTGCCGGCATCCAGCCACGAGCGCTTCGTTACGTAGATGCGGGTATGCGGCCCTGACTGATAGGAAGTATTCGGGCCACCAGGTCCGTAGTAATACACCGAACCGCGACTGTTTTTTCGTTTTGGCGCCGCATGTGAATGAGCCGTTTCGAGGCCGAATGCAGCAATCAAAACGAGTACTGCGAGTCCCTTTGTGGAATTGAATTTCGGCTTCATCGCGGGTTCCTGTTCGAAGCGGATGATTTCCTGAAAGCAGTTGTCGCGACCACATGGTTGAAGACCTGACCGCATGTAAAGGGCGCAAGTGTTGCCGAGCATTTCCGGGACTGTTCAAGGTGCCGGAAGACGGAGATGACTTTCCACGCTGCAAGCTTATGAGCGCGAGCAACCGGAGCGTTCGAAAGTTCATTCGGGAATGCGCAACAATTCAAAATAATCGGAAATATTTCGGAGATTTCACGGACACATCCGCACCCTAGCGTGGCTCGTATCGGGCGGACGGGGGTGTGTTGCATGAAATTCGGAATACCGGTTCGGGGAGGCTTGTTCGCCGCCCTGACTATGATCGCTTTGCTGATGAGCGCGGCGCTCGCTTCCTCGCCTGTCGCCGCCCAGAACGTGGCTTCGATTCAGGTCGAAGGCAACCGGCGGGTCGAAATCGAGACCATCCGGTCCTATTTCACGCCGGGTCCCGGGGGGCGCCTGGATCAGGCGCAAATCGATGACGGCCTGAAGGCGCTGATCGAGACCGGCCTGTTCCAGGACGTGAAAATCAGCCAGTCGGGCGGTCATCTCTTGGTGACCGTGATCGAAAACCCGGTGATCGGGCGCGTCGCCTTCGAGGGCAACAAGAAGATCAAGGACGAACAGCTTACGGCGGAAGTGCAATCCAAGCCGCACGGCACGCTGTCGCGTCCGATGGTGCAGTCCGACGCCCAGCGCATCGCTGAAATCTATCGCCGCTCCGGCCGCTATGACGTGCGCGTCAATCCCGAAATCATCGAACAGCCGAACAACCGCGTCGATCTCGTTTTCGAGATCGCCGAAGGCCAGAAAACCGGAGTCAGGTCGGTCGAATTCATCGGCAACAACGCTTATTCGGCGTACCGCCTCAAGGATATCATCAAGACCCACGAATCGAATCTGCTGAGCTTCCTCGGCGGCGGCGACGTCTACGATCCGGACCGGGTCGAAGCCGATCGCGATCTGATTCGCCGCTTCTACTTGAAGCACGGCTTCGCCGACGCGCAGGTGGTGGCGGCGCTGACAGAATACGATCCGGAGAAGAAGGGCTTCCTGGTGACCTTCAAGATCGAGGAAGGCCAGCAATATCGGGTGGCGTCGGTCAATATCGAGTCCAGCATCCCGAACTTCGACGGCGGCTCGCTTCGCAGCTTCTCTCAGGTCAATGTCGGGTCGCTCTACAACGCCGAGGCGCTGGAGAAGTCCGTCGAGGAAATGCAGATCGAGGCCTCGCGGCGAGGCTACGCCTTTGCGGTCGTGCGTCCGCGCGGCGACCGTAATTTCGATGCGCATACCGTCTCCATCACCTATGCCATCGACGAGGGTCCGCGGACCTACATCGAGCGCATCAATGTGCGCGGCAATACCCGCACCCGGGACTATGTGATCCGCCGCGAATTCGACATCTCGGAGGGCGACGCCTACAACCGTGCGCTGGTCGATCGCGCCGAGCGCCGCCTGAAGAATCTTGATTTCTTCAAGAGCGTGAAGATATCGACCGAGCCCGGATCGTCGAGCGATCGGGTGGTTCTCAATGTCGATCTCGAAGAGAAATCGACCGGCGACTTCTCGGTATCTGGCGGCTATTCGACCAGTGATGGCGCGCTCGCCGAGGTCAGCATTTCCGAGCGTAACTTCCTCGGCCGCGGCCTGTTTGCGAAAGCAGCCGTAACCTATGGCCAGTACTCTCGGGGCGGATCGCTTTCATTCGTCGACCCCTATCTGCTGGATTACCGCGTAGCGCTTGGACTCGACATGTTCTACAAGCAGCAGCTATCCACCAGCACTACCAGTTACGGCACCAGGACCTTTGGGTTCTCGCCGAGGCTGGGTTTGGCTCTGCGCGAAGACCTGTCTCTGCAGCTTCGATATTCGATCTATCAGCAGCAGATCACGCTGACGAGTGCATACGACAACTGCAACAATAACCCGTCAAATTCACTCCTCGCCTTCAATCCGACCCCCGCCTACATCAAGAGCGTTTTAGGGGGCGTCGATCCTACCAATGCGTCGAGTTCGTCGCTTAATGGCTACGGTTGCTACGGAGATGGCGAATCGGCACTACCGATACGCAAGGAACTCGCGGGAGGTGCGACCTGGACCTCCATGATCGGATATTCTCTGAACTACAATACGGTCGACAACAACAAGAACCCGAACGACGGCCTGCTCATTGACTTCAAGCAGGATTTCGCCGGCGTTGGCGGCGATGTGAGATATCTGAAGACGGCGCTCGATACGAAGTATTACACGCCGTTGCCAGCCGACATCGTCGCCTTGATTCATGCTCAGGGAGGCATCCTGAACAGCGTGGGAGGTGGTGATCTTCGGATGCTTGACCATTTTCAGATGGGGCCGAATCTCGTCCGCGGTTTCGCTTCCAACGGCATGGGACCGCGCGACATTACCTATGTGGCGCTCGGGGCGACGGGCGATGCATTGGGCGGCACGAAATATTGGGGCGCTTCTGCCGAACTGCAGATGCCATTTTGGTTCCTGCCAAAGGAGGTCGGACTGAAGGGAGCGGTTTATGCCGACGCAGGATCCCTGTGGGGGTATCAAGGCCCAACCTCATGGGCAGCAACGGGTGAGGTCAACTCGCCGAGTTGTCCCAAATGCGGGCTGCAGTACGATGACAGCAAGGTTGTGCGCAGTTCGATCGGAGTGGGTTTGGTGTGGCAATCCCCATTCGGGCCGCTGCGCTTCGACTATGCGGTGCCGTTGACCAAGGGCAGGTACGACGTCATCCAGCAGTTCAAGTTTGGTGGCGGAACATCGTTTTGATGCTCGCCATATCACTTTACCGCTCTAACGCCTGGCCGGATAGGTCAGTGCTCCGTCTGGATGCGGGATCGCGGCTGGCGTGAGGCTCGCCGGATCGACCGCCCCGGGGCCGATTATATGAAACACAGTCTCGCCGGCGGCGAGAAGATAATCCGCAATGATCCGGCGGTGGCACCGCCACCATACGGCCTCGGCGCACATCACGGTGCAGCGCCGGGCGTGGCCCAACTCCCGCAGTGTGGACAAGCCGGAATGAAAACGGCTGCCCATCGCATAGTCGGCATAGTTGTGAAAACTCTGATTTTCCCAATAGCCGTTTACATCAGGTGGAACATCCCGTGCGCGTGTACGTCGACCTCCGAGCTCGGCGATATGCGCGTAGACGATTTGAAAACCCGAGAGCGTATCGGGAAGTGTCTCGGCATTGTAATGCGGATTTGTCCGTGAGCGCGGAATAGCTCGAACGTCGACCACCAGTCCGACCTGCGAAGCATTCAGCAATTCGACGAACTCGCCGATCTGCCGGGTAGAATGACCGATCGTGAAGAATGGTGACGGGGCCATCTGATTTGCAGTCAGCCCAGGCGTCTCAATGCCGAGGCCTTGTGCAAGGCGACATGATCCGTCGTGTCGCTCTTGATTTCGAAAAGGGGGTCCTCGGAACTGGCGTGGTGATTGTAGCCTTTGTAATTCACGTCGCGCCGATGCACTTTGATAATTTTCCCGCGCACCCGTCCGGCTTCTGAATTCCAGCTAACGTGCTCGCCGATCTTGAACGTCTTGACCATGATGGAAGCAAAAACGTTGGCCTGTTTGGATGGAATACGATCACGATTTATCGAACCATCTCTTCAACAATGGCTCTGGGCGAATGACCAATTTCAGAGGACCGGTAAAGTTCCTCAAGAATGGCGTTCATTGAGCGCGGTTTGCCTCCGCCGCGTCAAAGACACGGCAGAGATGCGGCCGACAGGAACCGCTGCAAGGAAGTTCCACCTGCCTGAATCACGGCAAGTTGTGACACAATGACAACACTACGAGAAATTGCGAGATGGATACCGTACCTGGTTTCATCTGGTCATGGTTCTGCCCATATTGCGTTTCGCCCTTATGCCTGTCGGATTTTCAGTGGCTTGGGGGTACAACATGTCTTCCATCAGCTGTGCCAGAACTTCGTACGTCGACATAACGGCAAACCGTATTCATCCCAGTGCGCGTTTGGTCTGGACCACTGAGCTTCGGAACGTCGTTCGGCTGTTTGCCGTCGCGCTGGGAGCGGCTTCGCTTGCGGCCTGCGCTCAATCCTCCGTTGTTACCAACAGATCCGAGCTACTTGCCGCCAGTCGCCAGGCCTCGCTGGAACACCATCGAAAGACATCATTCGTAACCGGTAGCCGTGTGGCGATGATGAAGAAGCATACGCCATTCGCGTCGGGCAAGAATGCAGTCGAAGCACGGGTTGCGTCGTATGGACTTGCCAGCTTCTACAAGGAAGGAACAAAGACCGCGAGCGGCGAAAGATTCGATATGCACGAATTGACCGCCGCTCATCCCACGTTGCCATTCGGTACCAGGTTGCGCGTGACAAACGTGGCTACCGGGCGGTCGGTGACCGTTCGGGTCAATGACCGCGGTCCGTTCGTTCAGGGACGAGTGGTCGACGTCTCGTATTCTGCAGCCCAGACGCTGGGGATGGTCGGAGGGGGCGTTGCAAAGGTCAAACTTGACGTCGTCCAATAAGCTGGCTCTGGCGGCCCCGGCGTAATGATCGAAAGATTGCTTCAGGGGGCGTAAGTTCCGCTGTCGATCATTCGCTACCGAAATGGGCCGCCTGCGATATGTCCGGCTTTTATCAAGATGCCTGAGTATCACAGGACAACAAATCGCAGGCTCACTGCTCTTTTGTGTCTCTGTCGCAACAGGTCTCGAGTTCCGCAGTGCGGAACTGGTTTTAAGGCTTCACACCGCGTGTAAATTTTGTATGATGCAACCTCCGGGGACTGAGTGGTTTTTCATCCCAAGGAATTTTGAGCCCGGAATGGCCGCTGGAACATACTCCCGGCGGCCTTTTCGCGCCCCAGACAAACCCCGGAGGGAACAGCGTTGAATTGAAGCGGGAGTTGATTATGGGCGTCGAACATATGCCTGACGAGCGGCTCACTCATTTCTACGATAACATTCGACAGCAGGTCGAGGCTGACCGGGCACACAAGCATCAATTCATGACGGGTCCAACGGTTCGTCAGTACGCCGATCAACTGCGCAGCGAGATGGTCAGGCGACGCTTGAAGCACTCGCCGATTGAATGGCCTTCGAAGGGGCTTTGACGGCGCGCATGCTTGGCGTCCGCCTAGGCGTATGCCTGCACCGCTCGGCATGCACCCAATTTGTAGAGCCGTGCGAGCGCATTGGTGACCGCCGTGCGCACGCGCGGATCGGTCCCCAGCGCGCCGAATACCGAGCGGACGTCCAGCAGGGCAGGGGCCAGCCGGTCGGCGACCGGGCCGGTCACCTGCGCGATGGCTGCCAGTTGAGACGCGATCGGGTCGCGCACGTCGATCTTTCGTCCTTGCTCGTCGGTGGCCGTGACGTAGCGCATCCAGCCAGCGATCGCGAGCGCATGGGTGTCGATCGGCAGGCCTGACGCCAGCCGGTCGCGCATCGTTCCGAGCAGCCGCTGCGGAAGCTTCTGCGATCCGTCCATGGCAATCTGCCAGGTGCGGTGATGCAGCGCCGGATTCGAAAAGCGCTCCAGAAGCGATTTGCCATAGGTCGAAAGATCGGTTCCGGCCGGCATTGTCAGCGTCGCCGCAGCTTCTTCCATCAGCCGGCGGGCAAAAGCTGCAAAGCGAGGGTCGGCCATCGTGGCGGCAATGGTCTCATAGCCCGCGAGATAGCCGAGATAGGCCAGCGCCGAGTGGCTGGCGTTGAGCAGCCGCAGCTTCATGTGCTCGAACGGCGCAACGTCAGAGACGAGTTGCACCCCCGCGGCCGCGAAATCCGGCCGGCCGGCAGCAAAGCGGTCTTCGACAACCCATTGCGTAAAGGGCTCGGTGACCACCGGCCACGCGTCAACCATGCCAAGCGCCGAGCAGACGACAGCGCGGTCGGCGTCGGTCGTTGCCGGCACGATCCGGTCCACCATGGTCGAGGGGTACGCGACTTCGCCGGCGACCCACTTGCCGAGCTCCGGCGACCTCAAGGCCGCAAACCGGTTCAGGATCCGTCCTGCGGTGGCGCCATTGGCGGGAAGATTGTCGCAGGAGAGCACCGTGAACGGCGCCACGCCCAAATCTTTTCTGCGCGAAAGCGCGGCAACGACAAATCCGGCTGCCGATCGCGGCGCATCCGGATTTTTCAGGTCATGAACAATATCGGGATGACGCTCGTCCAGTTCGCCGGTTTGCGGTGTGTGGCAGTATCCCTTCTCGGTGATGGTGAGCGAGACGATCCGCGTCGCCGGATCGGCCATGCGCGCGATCAAATGCCCGGGATTTGCCGTGGCGACCTCGGTCTTCAGGATTGAGCCGACGACCCGGTGCTCCGCGCCCGCGCCCGAGCGGACGGCAACCGTATAGAGGCAGTCCTGCGGGGCGAGGGCATCGCGCGTGTCCGAATTTCTCAGGTTTGCGCCGACGATTCCCCAATCCGTGGCTCCGCCGGCAAGAACGTCGTCGATGACGACCGCCTGGTGCGCCCGGTGGAAGGCGCCGACGCCGAGATGAACGATGCCCGGCGTGACGCGGGCGCGGTCATAACCTGGGCGGCGGACAATGCCCGGAAGCTGATCGAGGCTGGCGTTCGAGAGGCGCAAATCGTCCCCTGTCGAGGTTGAAAGCGGGATTTTCGCTGTTTGGCTTGACACACGGAACTTTTCCCGTCAATCCTTGGTCAATTGGTAAGGCCAATATGCCAATTTGCGGAGCAGACGGTGGTCCGAGCCGGAAGGCAGGACGAAATCGATCTGCCACGGGGAGCTCGTTTCGGGGAGACCAGCGTGCCGCTCGAAGTTGTGGAAGCGCGACGCCTCTATCGTCAGGTTGCCGATCAGCTGCGTGCCCTGATCGACAGCGGCGAATACGCCGTGGGGAGCCGGCTGCCGACCGAACGGGATCTCGCAGAGCAGTTGAAGGTCTCGCGGCCGACGGTACGCGAAGCGCTGATCGCGCTGGAAGTCGAGGGCAGGGTTCGCATCCGGGTCGGCTCCGGGATCTATGTCATCGAACCGGCCGCACTCGCCTCGTCGATTCCGGCCTCGGCGACGATCGAAGGGCCGTTTGAGCTGTTGCGGGCCCGCGAATTCATCGAAGGCGCGATCGCCGAGCAGGCTGCGCGGGTCGCCACACCTGGGGATATCGAACGCATCGACGCTTCGCTCGCGGCGATGGCGACGGTGCAGCATCCCGGTGAAGCATCGATGGTCCACGACCGCGCGTTCCATATCGCGGTAACGGGAAGCCTCGACAACGCCGTGCTGGTCCGCGTCGTCGGCGAACTGTTCGATCAACGCCTCAATCCCTACTTCGCTCAACTTGCGCACTATTTCGAAAATCCGCAGACGTGGCGAGCGGCGCTGGCCGAGCATCAGGCGGTCCGCGACGCCATCGCGGCGCACGATCCCGAAGCTGCCCGGATGGCGATGCGCGACCATCTGGCCCGTTCGCAGGAACGCTTTGCCCAAAATTTTGGGGCGGAGGCTGTATCCCCGTCGCGGGTTTTGACCAGGAGCGGCTGAAAGAAATTCCGGCGAACTCGCGCCCGCAACGACGGGCGCGCGCCGAAAACATGCATTCGAACGGTGCGGCCAGATCCCGAACCGATTGAGTAGAAAAAGTAAATGTAACAAAGGAGGAAATTGCCGTGTTCAGGAAAGTGATGATTGCATTTGCCGCTTCGGCAGCAGCGCTGATTGCCGCGACAAATGCCGGCATGGCTCAAACCAAGCTCAAATGGGCCCACGTCTACGAAACCTCGGAACCGTTCCACACGGCTTCGGTCTGGGCCGCGCAGGAGATCAACAAGCGGACCAACGGACGCTATCAGATCGACGTCTATCCGGCTTCGCAGCTCGGCAAGGAGGCGGACATCAATCAGGGCCTGTCGCTCGGCTCCGTGGATATCATCATTTCCGGATCGAGCTTTGCGGCCAAGAGCTATCCGCCGATCGGTGTCACTTATTACCCCTACACCTTCCGGGATGCGGATCACCTTCTGGCCTATACCAAGAGCGATATCTTCAAGGAGCTTGCGAAAGGTTACGAGGACAAGACCGGCCATCACATCGTGGCGGTCACCTACTATGGCGTGCGCCACACCTCGTCAAACCGCCCGATCAAGACCTGCGCCGACATGAAGGGCCTGAAGATGCGGGTGCCGGATGTTCCGGCCTATCTCGCCATGCCGCGCGCCTGCGGCGCCAACACCGCCCCGATCGCCTTCGCCGAGGTTTATCTCGCCTTGCAGAACGGGACGGTGGAGGCCCAGGAGAATCCGCTCACCACCATCGAGGCCAAGAAGTTCTACGAGGTTCAGAAATACATCGTGCTGACCGGCCACATCGTCGATCACCTCAACACCGTCATCTCCGGAAATCTCTGGAAGAAGCTGTCCGATGAAGACCGCAAGATCTTCACCGATGTGGCACAGGAAGCGGCTGCAAAGGCGACCGCGGAGATCAAGGATCGCGAGGCCAAACTCGTCGATTTCTTCAAAGAGAAGGGGCTGACCGTCACCGAGGTCAACAAGGACGAATTCCGCGACACGGTGCTGAAGACCACCAGCTTTGAGAGTTTCGATTATCGGAAGTCCGATTGGGAGCGCATCCAGGCCATCAAGTAACGCTCATCGCTTCTGCTTTTGTCTCTTCCCGCTTTCGGCGGGAAGAGATGGCGAATTTGCCGGCCTGCGCGATGTCCGGCTTTATCGAATTCAATTCCAGCCTCGAAAGAGACCTGCATGTCGACCGCTGAAGCCCACACGCAGATCACGGCGGACGAGATTGCCCGCACTTTCGATGAAGAGGCACTCCCCAAGGTCGATCTTCGCTCGTATGCCGCCGAGGACTGGCTGGCGCTCACGATCTTCTGGATCATGGCGTTGTGCGTCTTTCTTCAGTTCTTTACCCGTTATGTCCTCAACGACAGTTATGCCTGGACCGAGGAGATCGCGACCAATTGCCTGATTGGCGTGGTCTTCATCGGCTCGGCCATGTGCGTGCGGCTGTCGCGTCATATCCAGGTCGATCTGTTGTTCCGCTATCTGCCGCACCTGCCGGCCCGCGCGCTGTCGACGGCGATCGACGTCATCCGAATTGGCTTTTTCGGTTACACCATCAAGCTTGTCTGGCTCTTCATTCAAGTCGTCGCCGACGAGCGGATGACGACGATCAAATTTCCAAAAGGGTTCGTCTACTACGCCGTGCTGCTCGGCTTCGTTCTGATGTTCGGGCGATCGATCCAGATTGCGGTCGAGAACTGGCGGCGCGGCTATTCGATCCTGGAGCGCCCCGGCGCATTTGACGGAACGGAAGGGTGACGCGATGCTGTTGCTGCTTGGGGGATTTCTCGTATTGATGCTTGTCGGTCTGCCGGTTGCCCTGGCGATGGCGACCTCCTCGCTGCTGTATATCCTGGTCACCGGGATCACCCCCGACGTGACGCTGGCACAACGCATGATCGCCGGTGTCGAGAGCTTTCCGTTGCTGGCCGTGCCGTTCTTTATTCTTGCCGGCAATCTCATGAACATTGCGGGCGTGACCGGCCGCATTTACCGCTTTGCGGTCGCGCTGGTGGGCTGGATGCGCGGCGGCCTCGGCCACGTCAATATCATCGGTTCGGTGATTTTTTCCGGCATGTCCGGCACCGCGATCGCGGACGCGGCGGGTCTCGGCACCATCGAGATCAAGGCGATGCAGGATCATGGCTATTCCACGGAATTCTCCGTGGGCGTCACCGCAGCCTCGGCGACGCTCGGTCCGATCATTCCGCCATCCCTGCCGTTCGTCATCTACGGCATGATGGCGAACGTCTCGATCGGCGCACTGTTTCTCGGAGGCGTCGTTCCGGGCGCGGTCATGACATTGCTCATGATGGTGACGGTTGCCTATTTCGCCCACAAGAACGGCTGGGGCAGCGACTCGCCGTTCTCGTGGCCGAAGCTTGGTTCGGCAGTCATCGAGGTGGCGATCGTGCTGAGCTTCCCGCTTGCGGTCTGGCTGCTGACGGTCGTCGGTCTCTCGACCAATCTGGCGGTCGGGCTTGGGCTTGCGGTGCTGCTCGCGATCGACTGGTATTTTGACTTCTCCGCCGTGATGGCGCTGATGGCGCCGGTCATCCTGATCGGCGGCATGACGCTCGGCTGGTTCACGCCGACGGAGGCTGCGGTCGCCGCCGTGATCTGGTCGCTGTTCCTGGGGCTGGTACGTTATCGCACGATGACGTTGCAGACCGTCGCCAAGGCGACGTTCGACACCATCGAGACGACCGCATCCGTTCTGTTCATCGTCACGGCGGCCTCGATTTTCGCGTGGCTTCTGACCGCGTCGCAGGCGGCACAGATCCTGACGGATGCCATACTCGGACTGACCCACAATAAATGGGTGTTTCTGCTGCTCGCCAACATCCTCATCCTGTTCGTCGGGTGTTTCATCGACACCATCGCGGCCATCACCATCCTGGTTCCAATCCTGTTGCCGATCGTTCTCAAACTCGGCATCGATCCGATCCACTTCGGCCTCATCATGACGCTGAATTTGATGATCGGCCTGCTGCACCCGCCGCTCGGAATGGTGTTGTTCGTGCTCGCACGCGTCGCGAAGCTCTCGGTCGAGCGCACGACGATGGCGATCCTGCCGTGGCTGGTGCCGCTGCTGCTGGCGCTCGCCGCCATCACCTACATCCCGGAGCTGACGCTCGCTTTGCCAAAATATATGGGGCTCGTGAAATGACATCGATGGCTTTGGCCGCAACGCTGTTCGGTCCGGAAGATCTGCGCATGGTCGAGCGGCCGCTCGATAGCCTCGCGCCGGGCATGGTGCGGATCCGTTTCGGCGCCGGCGGCATTTGCGGCTCGGACATGCATTATTTCCGCCACGCCCGCACCGGAGATTTCGTCGTCACTTCGCCGCTGGTGCTCGGCCACGAGATCGCGGGCGAGGTGATCGAGATCGCGGGCAGCGTGCCCGGGCTGAAAGCCGGCGACCGGGTCGCCGTCAATCCGTCGCGCTGGTGCGGCCACTGCACGCCGTGCCGCGAGAACAGGCCCAACCTTTGCGAGAACATCTTCTTCATGGGCTCGGCCTCGAAGACGCCGCACATGCAGGGCGGGTTTGCCACCATCTTCGATGCCGTTCCCGAGCAATGCGTGAAGGTTCCGGACCACGTGTCGTACCAGGCGGCGGCACTCGCCGAGCCTCTCGCCGTTTGCCTGCATGCGGTCGCCCGCGCGGGCGATGTGCGCGGCAAATCCGCGGTGCTGTTCGGCGCCGGGCCGATCGGCCTGCTCACCATGCTGGCGGCACGCCGCGCCGGTGTTGCCGAAATCACCGTCGTCGATATTGCCGCGGCACCGCTGGCATTCGCCAGCCGGCTCGGCGCGACTCATGTCGCCGACATCTCGGGCGGCGATGCCGGGCTGAAGGCGCAGGCCGCGACACGCCCGTTTGATGTTGCGTTTGAAGTCTCCGGAACCGCGGCAGGTCTTGCAAGCGCCATCGGCATTGTCCGGCGCGGCGGCATTGTCGTCCAGATCGGCAATTTGCCCGGAGGTCAGATAGCCGTGCCCGCGAACGCGGTGATGGCCAAGGAGATCGACCTGCGAGGCTCGTTTCGGTTCGGGCCCGAATTCATGACCGCGGTCGAGCTGATCTGCGACGGCAGCGTCGACGTGCTGGCGCTGGTGACTGCCGAACGTCCGCTGGCTGCCGCACCCGACGCGTTGCGGCTGGCACTCGATCGCTCGCAGAGTGTCAAGGTTGTGCTTACCGCGCATTGATCGGACGACGGCGGCGCCGAGAGCCATGACGTTCTGAACAGCATTGAGGAGAGCTGGATGATGCTGCAGGGGTGGCGGTGGTATGGGCCTGATGATCCGGTATCCCTGGACGATATCCGCCAGGCCGGCGCGACGCATGTCGTTACGGCGCTGCATCAGGTGCCGATCGGTGAAGCCTGGACGCGGGCAGCCGTTGAGGAGCGCAAGCAGCTCATCGAGAAGGGGCGGCCCGGCCGCATGCCGCTGCTCTGGTCGGTGGTGGAGTCGATTCCGGTACCGGACGACGTCAAGCGGCTCGGAGGCCGGGCAACGCGCTCGATCGAGGCGTGGATCGCGAGCCTTGAGGCGGTTGCCGCGGCCGGCATCAGTATCGTTTGCTACAACTTCATGCCGGTGGTCGACTGGTGCCGCACCGATCTCGAATGGGAGCTGCCGAACGGCGCTCGCGCATTGCGCTTCGATCAGGACCGGTTCGCGGCATTCGATCTGCATATTCTGCAGCGGCCCGGCGCGATCACGGATTATTCGCCGGCCGCGCAGGTGCGGGCGACGGATATCTATGCGGCGATGAGCCAGGCGGACATCGATTATATGGTGATGGTGATCGCCAGCGCCTTGCCCGGTTCGACCACGGATGCGCTCTCGATCCCGCAATTCCGCGACAGGCTCGAACAGTATCGCGGCATCACCTCGCTTGTGCTGCGCCGGCACCTGATCGAATTTCTCACACGCGTCGCGCCGGTTGCCGAAGCGCTGGGCGTGACGTTGACGCTTCATCCTGACGATCCGCCGCGCTCGTTATTCGGCCTGCCGCGCATCGCTTCGACCGCGGAAGATTATCAGGCGCTGTTCGATGCCGTTCCCTCGAAGGCGAACGGTATTTGCCTGTGCACCGGCTCGCTCGGCGTGCGCGCCGAAAACGACCTTCCCGCGATGGCGAAGCAGTTCGCGGCGCGCATCGGCTTTGCCCATTTGCGGGCGACGAAACGGGACGCCGACGGCCTGTCGTTCTTCGAGGCCGATCATCTGGATGGCGACGTCGACATGATTGCGGTCCTGAAGGCGCTGCTTTCGGAAAACCGGCGTCGTGGGGCGAGCGACCAGATTGTGTTCCGTCCCGACCACGGCCATCGCATGCTCGACGATCTCTCTGAATCGAAGCGGACCAATCCCGGCTATACCGCAATCGGCAGGCTGCGCGGCCTTGCCGAGCTGCGCGGCGCAATCCGCGCCATCGAGCATGCGGATTGACACTCAGGCGTCATTGATTCTCGTGAGCGTCTTGCTAAGCCTTGACGAAGGCCAACAGCGTACCATTGGCTGCCGCAGGTGCGACGCAAACCGCGCCTCCGCTGCGGACAGCGGAGCTGCCGACCGCCTTCTCCGCGGCGGCAAGATCGGAGGTCGCAAGCACGAGGCCCGCGCCGCCGCGCTCCGGCAATCCCCCCAGCGAGACTTCGGGATATCGCCGGCCCAACTGTTCCTTCGTGAGGAACACGAAATCGGCGCGATCCGAACCGGACGGCACCGCGACCGCGCCGTCCGGCTCGGTCCGGACCTGCCGATCGATCATGCGCGCGAGGTGCGCGGCATCCTTCGCCGGCTCCGGTGAAACGACCAGCGCCTGCCTGAGACGTTTGGCGCCATTGGCGTGCTTCATCAGGTCCGGAATCCAGACGGTGTCCCTCGTTTTGTGCTGACAGGCGAAAATACGCAAGCCTCCAGGCGCTTCGGCAATCGGCCATTGAAACACTCTGAATTTGGCCGCGGACAGGCTGCCATCCGGCATCGTCACCGGTCGCTCGAAATCGGTCGGGCCCAAAGGTTCAAAACCGCGCGCGCGAATTTCCTCGGCGCCGGCGGCCGAATCCAGCGCCGTGAAAGCGACGCGTTCGATGCCTTCGCCGCGTTTGGCGAGAAACGCGCGCGTCGGAGCATTATGTTCTGTTTCAACCAGCACGCCGAGCAATTCCATATAGTCGGGGTCGAGCATGATGGTGTAATTGCCCGATCCCATCTTGGCGCTGTGCGTGCCGCGCGGCGACACGGTGAAGCCAAGCCGCCTCCAGTTCCCGGCCGCGTTGTCGAGATCCCGGACCACGACGACGGCGTGATCGATTCCGATGACATTCCTGAGTGCCACTCTTTTGTTTCCCTCAGTGCGATGCCGCGAGTCTGGCCCGGCCGATGGCCGCGCGCACATCGGTCCAGGGCGGCTTGTCCGGGGCGAATTGCTGCCGGAGGTAGGACACGAGCTCCGCGATCTGATCGGCGGTCATGCTGTCCTTGAAGCCGGGCATGTAGCCAAGATCGCTCGACGCCGGCGATGCGATGCCGTGCAGGATCACCTGGATCAGATTGTCCGGCACCGCGCTGTGCAGACTGCTGTTCAGCGCCAGCGACGGCCGGCTGCCGAACAAAGGCGCGCCGCCGACCGCATGGCAAACCGCGCAGGCGCCTTCATAGAGGCGTGCGCCGATCGCCGATGCCGAAACGGCCCTGGTGCCGGTCGAGGTTTCCAGTCTGGCGGCCAGCGCGTATTGCGCCAGTTTACCGGCCGCGTTGTCGTTGAATGAGGCGAGATAGACCGCCATGGCGCGGATATCCTGGTCGGGCAGGCCTGCGAGTTCCTTTACCACCGGCGCCATCGGGCCCGCGGCGACCCCGTGAAGGCGGGATTCGCCCGACCGCAAATAAGCGTACAGCTCGTCCTCGCTCCAGGGTATCGGCGCATGCGAAAGCGAGGTCAGGGGCGGTGCTTCCCAGCCTTCCGCGAAACCGCCGGCCAGATAGGCCCTGGCCTTTTCCGCTCCCAACGCATTGCGCGGCGAATGGCATGCGCCGCAATGGCCGAGGCCCTCGACCAGATAGGCGCCGCGATTCCATATCTCCGATTTCGCGGGCTCGGCTTCGAACACCTCGGCCCGATGGAACAGCGCGTTCCACCCCGCCATCAGCGGACGCAGGTTGAACGGAAACGCCAGTGCGGTTTTGGGGTTTTCGGTGCGCACCGGCGCCTGCGCCATCAGATAGGCATAGAGTGCTTGCAGGTCGGCGTCGGTCGTCCTGGCGAAATGCGAATAGGGAAACGCCGGATAGAGCTGCCGGCCGTCGCGATGGATGCCCTCGCGCACGGCGCGCTCGAAGGCGGGATAGGACCAGCTGCCTATTCCGGTCGCGGGATCGGGCGTGATGTTGGTGCTGTAGATCGTGCCGAACGGCGTCTCGATCGCCCGGCCTCCGGCGTTGATGGCGCCATTCGCATCGGTGTGACAGACCGCGCAATCGCCGAGCGCGGCGAGTTGCCGGCCGCGGGCGATCGTTGCGGCCGAATAGACCGACGCATCCGGCCGCGCGATCGGTGCGATCGATCGCCACGGCAGCACGGCCGCGGCGATACCGATCGCCGCAGCGCATGACGCGGCGACGGTCCCAAGCACACCGAGCCGCCGCGCAAACGGATTTTGCCACCTGTCGGCCGAAGCCGGGGACCTGGGCGCCGCCAGCGGCAATGCGCCCGGTGCCGCATCCTGTTCGCCGCGCAATCCCTTCAGTATTCGCTCCGGCGTGAACGGCAATTCGCGAAAACGCACGCCGGTCGCATCGAAGATGGCGTTGGCGATCGCCGCGGCGCTCGGGACCGAAGCGGACTCGCCGACGCCGAGCGGCGGCTGATCCTGCCGCGGCAGCATCAAGACGTCGATCTTTGGAATATCCGGAAATTTGATGATCGGGTAGCCGCCCCATTCGCGGCTGGTCACCGCGTTGCGGTCGAACGAGACCTCCTCCATCAGCGCGCGACTGGTCGACTGGATGACGTTGCCATGGATCTGGTGTCGGACACCGTCGGGGTTGATCATCAGGCCGGAATCCTGGCCGGCCACAACGCGGGTCACGCTGACGTCGCCGGTCGCCTTGTTGACCGCAACATCGGCAATCCAGGCCGACCACGCCGCGCCATAGCCCGGAAACTTGCTGTGGACATACAGCGCGTAGGCAAAACCCCGCCCGCGCACAATGTCACCTTCGGCCGCCGGCTCCTTCCAGACCGGTCGCGGGGTCCAGCCGGCGCGCTCGGCAACCGCGTTGACGAGGTCGACGGCGCGGGGATCCCTGAGATAGCGCAGGCGATATTCGATCGGATCGACGCCGGCTTCGGTTGCCAATTCGTCGATATAGGATTCATGGGCAAAGGTGTTCGGTAACGCCGAGACGCCGCGAAACCACGATGCGCGCACGATCGGCGGCATGTCGTGCGCCACCACGCGCATGGCGTCGTAATCGTAAGGCGGGATCGCGGTGCGGTCGCCCATCTCGAACACGGCAGGGACAGGCGCAACGGCCCCGGTCAGCAGCAGCGCCAGGGTCGGCGCGCCGTTGGATGGGTAACGCGTGGCAAAATCGTAACCCGCGACGCTGCCATCGGCACGCAGCCCGCCATTGACGTCCATCAGCTGTGCCGTGCCCTTTGGCTCCCACGCATGCTCCTGCTCGCGCGTCAATTGCACGCGGACGGGACGGCCGACCGCGCGCGACAGCAGAACCGCGTCCGCTGAAACGTCGTCAGCGCAGTTGCGGCCGTAGCAGCCGGCGGCTTCCATTCGGATCACGTCGATTTCGGTTTCCGGCCGCCCCACCAGCAGTGCGAGGTCGGCGCGCAGGATGTGGGGATTTTGGGTGCCGGACCACACCTTGATGTTGCCGTCCTGATAGTCCGCGACGGCGCATGACGGGCCGATCGAGCCGTGCATCTGGTAGGGCCAGATATAGGTCCGCTGCATCGGCTTTGCGGCGGCGGCGATGGCGGCATCCACGTCGCCCTTGTCGATCAGGGTCCGCGGCGTCGATGGATTGGCGCGCAGCGCGGTCTCGACGTCCCTTATATCGGGCAGCGTCGGTGTCGGCTTCCAGGTGACTTTGAGTTGGGCCGCCGCCCTGACCGCGTTTTCCTCGCGCTCGGCGATGACCCCGACGAAATCGCCGATCCTGACGACAGCGACCAGCCCCGGAATATCGCCGACCGAGGACTCCTCGACCGCGATCAGGCTGGTGCCGACAAACGCGCCGGCATCGACGCCGGCGTAGGGCGGACGCACGACGCGGCCATGCAGCATGCCGGGCACGCGCACGTCGTGCACATAGACAAGCTCGCCAGTCGCCTTTGCCGGCAGGTCGGTGCGCGGCACCGACTGCCCGACGATGGTGTAGGCATCGGCCGCCTTGACCGCAACGTTTTCAGCCAGTTCAAGTCGGATGATCTCGCCGGCAATCAATTCGCCGTAGCTGACGCTGCGGTTATCTCTTCCGCGGATCAGACCGTCTTCTATCGAGAGATCTTCGACCGGTAGTTCGAGCCGCTGCGCGGCACGCGCCAGCAAAAATTGCCGCGCCTGTGCCGCCGCCTTGCGCAAGGGAACCGCCGTGATCTGGATGGTCTCGCTGGCGATGGTCGCGCCCTGATTGGGGACGCGCGAGGTGTCGCCCAGCACGACGACGACACGCGCAAAGGATACGTCGAGTTCTTCAGCGACGATTTGTCCAAGCGCGGTGCGAATGCCTGTTCCGAGATCGACATGACCGTTGAAGGCTGTGACCGAACCGTCGGCCGTTATCCTGATGAAGGTCTCGAATTCGCCTTCCGCGCCGGAAACAGCCGGCCGGACGACCGACAACGATCCAGGCCGGGGTAGGGGATTGTCCCTAAAATCCCGCGCGGCCATCAATCTTGCGCCTCGGCGACACAACCCGCGGCCCGCATCGCCGCGCGCACGATTTCAACATGCGCGCCGCATCGGCACAGATTGTAGCGCAGTGCTTCCAGTACCTCCGCTTCGGACGGGTGCGGGGTCCGCTTCAGCAGCGCTGCGATGGTCATGATCATGCCATTGAGGCAGTAGCCGCATTGCGCGGCCTGTTCCGCGATGAAGGCCGCCTGCACCGGATCGGGATGACCGCGCGAGCCAAGGCCCTCGAGCGTCAGAATCTCGCGTTCGACGCAGCCGCTGATCGGGATCACGCAAGCGCGTGCCGCGACGCCGTCGATCAGCACGGTGCAGGCCCCGCATTCGCCGAGCCCGCAGCCGTATTTCGGTCCGTTCAATTCAAGATCGTTGCGCAGCACGTAAAGCAGCGCGGTGTCAGGCGCGGCGCTGACGTCGTGGGTTCTGCCGTTCACTGTCAGGCGGATCGTGGGCTGCGTCATGCTGCTGGTTCCGGCCCGGCGGTTGCGCTGCAAAAACTTCGCGGTTGAAAGCCTTGCGAGGATACCGTTTGCATACAAACGTGCAAGCCGGGCATCCCGCATTGCAACCGGTTGCCCGCTTTATGAACAGACCGGGGAGGCAATTGAGTTATTATTCGGCAGCGGCCTTTTCCGGACGCAACGACGCTTGACAGCATTCGGCGGCGCGCGCAACATCATTCGTATACGAACGAAATGTCCGGCGGCGAAAAGACGCAAGGCTCCCGAAGCCGCCTGACCAGCTTTACGACGCGTCGTTGCCAATTTGGCCGTTCGACAGTTTGACGCCGGCTTGTGAGCGTGTTCATGCTGACTGATACGACGACTGCTGCTGACGACAAGATCCGCTGCGATGCCTGTCCGGTGATGTGCTACATCAGGCCGGGCGCGGCAGGGGCCTGCGATCGCTACGCCAATCACAATGGCGAGCTGGTGCGCGTCGATCCGCATATTTTGCTGGAACGAACGGTGTCGCACGGCGGACGGCTGGTGCCGTTCCAGGCCAGCGGCGATTGGGACGGCAAGATCGTCCACGAGCCCAGCCTTTTCGTGACCGCGATCGGCGCCGGCACCACCTATCCCGACTACAAGCCGGCGCCCTTCATCGTCTCCTCGCAAGTCGATGGCGTCGACATGGTCACCGTGGTGACCGAAGGCATCTTCAGTTACTGCGGCGTCAAGGTGAAGATCGATACCGACCGTTACCTCGGTCCGGAGACGGCGACGGTTCGCGCGCAGGGTGAGGCGATCGGCCATGTTACCACCAGCGAATACGGCTCGCAGATGCTGTCGCTCGGCGGCGTTCATCATCTGACCGGCGGCTCGAAGAAGGAAGGGCGCGCCACCTGCGACGCGCTGATGGATCTGAGCAATTGCAAGCCGGTCGAACTGACGATCGACGGCGGCGCCACCGTGGTGGTGCAGGCCGGTTATGCGCCGATCGTCAACGGCGTTGCCGAAGAGCGAATGCGGGTCGGTTGCGGCTCGGCGACGATCGGCATGTTTGCCAAGCAATGGCACGGCAAGGTCGATGAAGTCGTTGTCGTGGACGACCACATCACCGGCGTTCTCAGCGAACATCAGGCGGGCAAACTGCTCGACATTCCCGACACCGGAATCAAGATGAAGGGACGGCGTTCGACGCCCGGCCGTTATTTTCAGGTCGCCGAGCCCGGCACCGGCTGGGGCGGCACCAAGATTTCCGATCCGCTGTCGGTGCTGGGTCCATTCGATCCGAAAAAGGCGCATCCCGGAATGACCATGCTGATGGTCAGTACCACCGGCGAACATGCGGCCTATTATGAGCTCGACGGGGCGCTCAAGCCGGTCGAAAAGCAGATGCCGGCCGAACTCAGGCAATCGGTCGAACGGATCCAGGAAAACTGCGAGCCGGCGCTGTGCACCGTGCTGTTCATGGCCGGGGCAGGTGGATCGTTGCGGGCAGGCGTCACCGACAATCCCGTGCGGCTCACCCGATCGGTCAAGCAGGCGCTGACGCGGGTCACGAGCGGCGGCGCGCCGGTCTATGTCTGGCCGGGCGGCGGCATCACCTTCATGGTGGACGTCACCCGATTGCCGTCAGGCGCCTTCGGCTATGTTCCGACGCCGGCGCTGGTGGCACCGATCGAATTTACATTGCGGCTGTCGGACTATGCGGCGCTGGGCGGCCATATGGATCAGGTGCGTCCGCTCGCATCGGTGAAGGATAACACCGAGATCCTTCAGAGGCCTTCGTCTGCGCCGGGACGGCGGCCATGACGAGAACTCCGCAAATCGGGTTTCTGGCGGACGGCAGGCGGCTGCATCTGCAGGATGGTCCGATCGATCTGATCGTGGAGGTCCGCGGCAGCGAAGCCAACGCAAGCGCCGCCTATGACGCCGCGGCGCGCCGCTTCACCGGTCTGCTCGATGAACTCTGCGGCGAGTTGCCGCTGTTGCGCGAGGCGGCCGATCCAGCGCGATGCCTGCTGCGAGGCAATGTGGCGCGGCGCATGCATGCTGCGGTGGCGCCCTTTGCCGCCGCTCATTTCGTCACGCCGATGGCGGCGGTCGCAGGCGCCGTCGCGGAAGAAATTCTCGGCGCGATGGTGAAGAGGGCATCGCTTGAACGCGCCTACGTCAACAACGGCGGAGATATCGCGCTGCACCTTGCTGACGGAGAACATTTTACGGTTGGCCTGGTGGATCGGCCCGACATGCATGGCGTGATGCGGACGATGGTCATCGACGCCGGTGATCCCTCGCGCGGGATTGCCACCAGCGGATGCCACGGGCGAAGTTTCTCGCTCGGCATCGCGGATGCCGTGACCGTGCTGGCGCCGACTGCGTCGCAAGCCGATGCGGCCGCCACCATCATCGCCAATGCCGTCGATTTGCCCGGGCACCCCGCCATCGTCCGCCGTCCGGCACATGATTTGCAACCCGACAGCGATCTCGGCGCGCGGCTGGTCACGCGCGAGGTCGGCGAATTGTCAGGGCTTGAGATCGCGGCCGCGCTCGATGCCGGCGCGGCTTGCGCACGGGCGCTGCTAGCCGCCGGATTGATCGAGGGTGCTGCGCTTCATCTGCAAGGCGAAATGTCCGCGGTTGCCCTGAAAAATATCGGTAGCGCCGGGCCGGGGCGGGTGCCGGGCGCAGCGTTCCGAAGCGAAATGGAAGGTTTGGTCGATGCCTGAGATTGAAATCCGCAAACGTCTCACCCAGATCGAGGAGATTTTCCACGAAGGGGGCAAGCCGGCGAAGGAGCCGCTGCGCCGGGGCGCTGCGCTGTGCGTCATCCGCAATCCGTTCGCGGGACGCTATGTCGAGGACATCGCCGGTTTCATGGACGACCTGGCGCCGCTCGGCGTTGCGATGGCAGGGGCACTTTTGAAGGCTCTCGGCGGCGATCCCGCCGCCATCCAGAGTTATGGTAAAGGTGCGATCGTCGGCGCGGCGGGCGAACTCGAGCATGGCGCGCTATGGCATGTGCCGGGAGGTTACGCGATGCGTGAAATTCTGGGCGAAGCCAAGGCGATTGTCCCGTCCGCCAAGAAGGTCGGCGCGCCGGGCGCCCGGCTCGACGTTCCGATTACCCACATCAACGCATCCTATGTGCGTTCGCACTTCGATGCCATGGAAGTCGGTATTCCCGACGCGCCGCGCGCCGACGAATTGCTGCTCGCACTGGTGATGACCACGGGATCGCGAATTCACGCCCGGGTAGGTGGCCTCAAGGCCAGCGAGATCAAGGGAGAGGATGGGTTGCGATGAGTGCCGTCATTCGCAAGATTGTCACGGTCGTCGAGGAAACGCGGCTGGAGATGGGACGGGCCGTGGTGCCGCCGACCCGGCGTGCCGCGGCCATCGCGGTGATCGAAAATCCGTTTGCCGGCAAATACGTCGAGGACCTCTCGCCTTTGATCGCGATCGGCGAGGAACTCGGCGAACTGCTCTCGAAAAGAGCTGTGGCCGCGCTCGGCATCGACGGCGCCAAGGTGCAAAGCTACGGCAAGGCGGCGGCGGTCGGCGAAAACGGCGAACTCGAACATGCGGCCGCGATCCTGCATCCCAAGATGGGAGCGCCGGTGCGCAAGGTGCTGGGCAAGGGCGCGGCGCTGATTCCATCGTCGAAAAAGCGCGGCGGTCCGGGCACGACGCTGGATATTCCGCTCGGCCACAAGGACGCGGCATTCGTGCGCAGCCACTTCGACGGCATGGAGGTGCAGATCAACGATGCGCCGCGCGCCAACGAGATCATGGTTGCGGTCGCGGTCACCGACAGCGGCAGGCCGCTGCCGCGCGTCGGCGGTCTGACGGTCGCCGAAATCAAGGGCGAAGACGGTTTGCGGTAACTGGTTTTCAACACTGGAGGTTGGGATGCGAAGAAGCAAAGGTTATCTGGCTGCGGGACTTGCGATCATGTTCGGCGGCATGGCGCACTCCGCCATGGCGCAGAGCGAGATCAAGATCGGCGAAATCAACAGCTACTCGCTGTTGCCGGCGTTTACCGAGCCCTATCGCAAGGGCTGGCAGCTCGCGGTTGAGGAAATCAATGCGGCGGGCGGTATCAACGGCAAGAAGCTCGTTGTCGTCTCCAAGGATGACGGCGGCAAGCCCGCCGACGCGCAGACCGCCGCCAACGAACTGGTGTCGAGCGAGAACGTGGCGATGCTGACCGGTACCTTCCTGTCCAATATCGGTCTTGCCGTCAGCGACTTCGCCAACCAGAAGAAGGTTTTCTTTTTGGCCGCCGAACCCCTGACCGATGCCATCACCTGGGCCAAGGGCAATCGCTACACCTTCCGGCTGCGCCCATCCAACTACATGCAGGCGGCCATGCTGGTGGAAGAAGCGGCAAAGCTGCCGGCCAAGCGCTGGGCGACGATCGCGCCGAACTATGAATACGGCCAGTCCGCGGTGGCGGTATTCAAGAAACTGATGTCGGAAAAGCGGCCCGACATCCAGTGGGTCGACGAGCAGTGGCCGCCGCAAGGCAAGATCGACGCGGGCCCGGTGGTGCAGGCTGTCGCCGCCGCCAATCCGGAAGCCATCCTCAACGTCACCTTCGGCGCCGATCTGGTGAAGCTCGTGCGCGAAGGCAACACCCGCGGCCTGTTCAAGGATCGCGCGGTGGTCTCTTTCCTCACCGGCGAGCCGGAATATCTCGATCCGCTGAAGGACGAAACGCCTGAAGGCTGGATCGTCACCGGCTATCCCTGGTACAGCATCAAGATGCCGGAGCACGACGCGTTCCTGAAGGCCTATCAGGCAAGGTACAACGACTATCCGAGGCTAGGGTCGATCGTCGGCTATCAGACCATCAAGTCGGCGGCCGCCATTCTTGCAAAAGCCAACTCCAGCGATCCCGAGAAGCTGATCGCCGCGGCTGAAGGATTGTCGGTGCCGTCGCCGTTCGGCGAGATCACCTTCCGCAAGATCGACCACCAGTCGACGTTAGGTGCGTTCGTCGGCAAGACCGCGCTCAAGGACGGCAAGGGCATCATGGTGGATGCCGCCTATCGCAAGGGCTCCGACTATCTGCCGAGCGATGCGGAAGTCGCCAAGCTCCGTCCGAAAGAGTGAGGCGATCGGCTGCGGGCGCGCAAAGTGCCCGCAGCTTTCATCTGGCGCGGACCGCAAATGGCCTTTTACTTCGTTCAGTTCCTGACCGGTCTTGCGAGCGCGGCGTCGCTGTTTCTCGTTGCGTCGGGCCTGTCGATCATCTTTGGCGTGACGCGAATCGTCAATTTCGCGCATGGCGCGTTTTATATGCTCGGCGCCTATGCGGCATTTACGCTGACCGAGCGATTTTCCGGAGCGGCCGGGTTCTGGGGCGGCATCGTCGCGGCGGCACTGATCGTGGCCGCCGTCGGCGTGCTGGTCGAGATGGTGCTGCTGCGGCGGATTTATCACGCCCCCGAATTGTTTCAGTTGCTGGCGACGTTCGGCCTGACCCTGATGGTCGAGGATCTGGTGGTCCTGATCTGGGGGCCGAGCGATCTGTTGGGCAGCCGCGCACCGGGATTTAGGGGCGCGGTCGACTTTTTCGGCCAGAATATTCCGACCTACGACCTGTTCCTGATCGGGCTCGGTCCGGTCGTGCTCGGAGCCTTGTGGCTGATGTTCCAGCGCACGCGCTGGGGCGTGCTGGTTCGCGCGGCGACCCAGGATCGCGACATGGTGGCGGCGCTCGGCGTCAATCAGAAATGGCTGTTTACCAGCGTGTTCGGGCTCGGAGTGTTTCTCGCCGCGCTCGGCGGCGCGCTGCAGATCCCGCGCGACGCGGTGCATCACGCCATGGATCTGCGCATCATCGTCGACGTGTTCGTGGTGGTGGTCATCGGCGGTCTCGGCAGCATTATCGGCGCCTTTGTCGCGGCGTTGCTGGTGTCGGAGCTCAACGCGTTCGGCATCCTGATTTTTCCCAAGATTTCCATCATCCTGGTATTTCTGGTGATGGCGGCGGTCCTGATCGTGCGGCCATGGGGCCTGTTCGGAAAGCCGGAAGCTGCAGCGCGCCGCACGCCGGGCCTGACTGTGAACCCGTGGCGGCCGCTGGTCCTGAACGAACGGCTCGCGGCGATTGCCGCGCTGGTGCTGGCGGCGCTGCTTCCGCTGATCGGCGGCAACTACGCGCTCACGGTCGGTTCGGAGATTGCGATCTTCGTGATTTTTGCCGCAAGCCTGCATTTCCTGATGTCGGTCGGCGGGCTCGCCTCGTTCGGCCATGCCGCCTATTTCGGACTCGGCGCCTATGGCGTCGCGTTTCTCGCCAAGATGGCGGGTCTGCCGATGATCGTCTGCCTTCTGCTTGGCCCGCTGCTCGGGCTTTTCGGCGCGGCGCTGTTCGGGTTCTTTGCGGTTCAGTTGTCCGGCGTATATTTCGCGATGCTGACGCTGGCGTTCGCGCAGATCGTGTGGTCGATCGCATTCCAGTGGGTTGAGGTGACCGGCGGCGACAACGGTATCCTTGGCGTCTGGCCCGAGAAATGGGCGGCGAGTCCTTCGCATTTCTACTGGCTTTCGATCGGTGTCGCCGCGCTTGCGGTTGTGGTTCTCCGGATCATCGTCTTCTCGCCATTCGGCTACGCGCTGCGGGCGACGCGCGATTCGCTTCGGCGCAGCGAGGCGATCGGGATCGACGGCAAGCTCGTGCAGTGGACCGCCTTCGTGATTGCCGGCACGGCCGCAGGAATTGCCGGCGCGCTGTTCGCCTATCTCAAAGGCAGTGTCTTTCCCGACGACCTCGGCATCTCGCTTTCGGTCGACGCGCTGGTCATGGTGCTGCTCGGCGGCGTCGAGACGGTTTCCGGCGCCGTCGTCGGCGCCATCGTCTACAAGGCGCTCAGCATCTGGCTGATGAACCAGACCGATCTGTCCAAGCTGGTGCTTGGTGGCGTCATCGTTCTGATCGTGGTTGCGCTACCGAAGGGCATCGTCGGGATACTGGAGACGATCGCGCATCGCCGCCGGCCGCAGCCGTCATCGGCGCTTCTCACCACCTCCCGGATCGAGACCGCCGAATGAGCCCCGCACCCACGCTGCTTTCAGTCGAAGGCCTCAGCAAGTCCTATGGCGGCGTCCATGCGGTGCGCGGCGTTTCGTTCGAGCTGAAGGCCGGCGAAATCCTGGCGCTGATCGGTCCCAACGGTGCCGGCAAGAGCACCTGCTTCGACATGCTCAACGGTCAGACCATTCCCGGCTCCGGCCGGATCAATTTGCTCGGCCATGATACCACCGGCAAGAAACCGCGCGCGATCTGGCGGCTGGGCGTCGGACGCACCTTCCAGATTACCGCAACATTCCCGACCATGACGGTGCGCGAAAACATCCAGGTCGCGCTGGTGTCGTATCACCGGCAGTTGTTCAATCTCTGGGCCTCGACGCCGCGGTTCGCGCGAGGAGGAGGCCGGCCGCCTGTTGGCGCTCGTCGGCATGGATGGCTACGCCAAACGTCCCTGCGGTGAACTCGCCTATGGCGACCTCAAGCGGCTGGAACTCGCCATTGCGCTCGCCAATCAACCGAAGCTCTTGTTGATGGATGAGCCGACCGCCGGCATGGCGCCGCGCGAACGCATCGAGTTGATGCGGCTTACCGCGCAAATCGCGCGGGAAAAATCGATCGGCGTTCTCTTTACCGAGCACGACATGGACGTGGTGTTCGAGCACGCCGATCGCATCCTGGTGCTCAACCGCGGCACGTTGATTGCGGAAGGATCGCCCGAAGAAGTGCGGCGTAATCCGGAGGTCCGCGCCATCTATCTCGGCGAGGGCCTGGTTTACGACGCCCGCCATCGCGAGGGAGCGCAGGCATGAAGCTCTCGGTCGAGGGGCTCAACAGCTATTATGGCCCCGCTCATATCCTGTTCGACGTCGCGCTTGAAGTCGGCGATGGCGAGGTTGTGGCGCTGCTCGGCCGCAATGGCGCCGGCAAGTCCACGACCTTTCGCTCCATCGTCGGTCTGGTCGAGCAACGCACCGGCCGCATCGTGTTCGAGGGCAGGGATGTTTCGGATCAGCCGACGCACGCGATCGTGCGCGGCGGCCTCGGCTATGTGCCGGAGGAGCGGCGCATCTTCACGGACCTGACGGTCGATGAAAACCTCGAGGTCGGCCGTCAGCCGGCGAGGCCGAACGCGCCGCACTGGACCAGGGAGAAACTGTTTTCGCTGTTTCCAAACCTCAGCGAAATGCGCAGCCGCGCTGGCGGGCGCATGAGCGGCGGCGAGCAGCAGATGTTGACGATCGCCCGGACCTTGATGGGCAACCCGTCGCTGGTGCTGCTCGACGAGCCGTCGGAGGGACTGTCGCCGAAAATCGTGGAGCAGATGGTCGAGGCGATCCTGACCATGAAGAAGGAAGGCGTCAGCATCGTTGTCTCCGAACAGAATCTGCATTTCGCCAGGCTGATTTCCGACCGCGCCTATATCATCGAGGGCGGCCATATCTGCTTCAGCGGCACCATGAGCGAGCTTGACGCGCGTCCGGATATTCGGGACGCGCATCTGGCGCTGTGAAATCCGGCGTCGGCAAAACAGGGGCGGGAAAGCAAATGACCAGGAGTGTTTCGGCCAGACGGAGCGCGAAGCCTTCGCGGCCAGCTTACGTTCTCGAGGAACAGATCGGATTCATCCTGCGTCAGGTCTGGCAGCGCCACGCCACGATCTTTGGCAAGGAGATCGGAAACAACCTGACGCCGACGCAATGGGCGGCGCTGGCAAAGCTCACCGAGACCGGACCGTGCTCGCAGAACCAGCTCGGGCGGCTGACGGCGATGGATGTCGCCACCATCAAGGGCGTGATCGACCGGCTGACCGCGCGCGGCCTGACCGAAACCAGTTCCGATCCCGAAGATGGCCGCCGCCTGCTGGTCAGTCTCACGCGCGCCGGTCAGCAGCTGGCGGAAAAGGCCATGCCGAACGCGCTCGCGATCACGAAGGAGACGCTCGCACCGCTCGAGCCGAGGGAGCGCGAGACGCTGGTCGCGCTGCTCGGCAAGCTGCGCTGACCGGCGTGGGCACCGGCCCGCGATTGAACCTGTCGCCGCGTGCCGCCGACCACCCATCATGCACAAATTCTCAGCCATCACGTTCGGACTGATCGCCGACAGGAAAGATGCGCTCAGATCGGAAATTGGGAGGTCAACTGATGGTCCGCGCGGCTGTGATCGTATTGGGAGTGCTTTTGTCTTTTTCGGCAAAGGCACAGACCGTAAGACTAAAGGGCTATCTGCATCCGGAGAGCGAAACTTTTCGCTTCTATAACGAAATATATCTGGCTGGCGCGATGGACGCACTGACGGCCTACAACATGGCAGCCCCCACCAAACTGTTTTGCAAAGAGGGCCTTGTCAGCCACGAGGAGGCGGCCCAGTTGATCTCGGACTGGGCCAGGCAGCAGACCAAGACCCCGGACGACACGATCATCGTCATTCCGCTGCTTCTTCTTCTGAAAAAGACCTATCCTTGTCACTAGCCACCGTCCGCCGCACCGCTTTGCGCTGACCGACGTCGCGTCATTGCGAGCAGCGAAGCGACGAACCAATCCATCGCTCGGCAGCTTCGATCTACGGGTCCGGAGCAGCAGGACTCGGACCCCATCCTGAGGGCGATGTACCCGAACTCGACAGCGAGAGCAAATCGTTCTCTAAGCACCTCCGACAGGGCGGCGCTGCCCTCTTATGGGCAGTCATCATCTGCACAATTATGTGTTGGCAGGTAACCGAAGCTCGTGCCTCCCTCTTTGTCGGCATTGAGTCGCTGAGACACTTGGGTTCGTCGAAGGGTTGGAGGCTGGGTGACGATGTCGTCATATGTTATCGAGATCGCATAATCGAACCCTTTCTCGTCGCGGAAAATAGCTGGAATATTTACGAGCCAGATATTGTCCAACTGCAAACCCAAGGGTTGGCGCGGCCCGAGCACGATTGGCGGCGATACTTTCCACTGAGCGCGGTCCCACGGATCATACTCAACATTAAACTGTCGTGGAATTATTGCTGTTCGGATAGTGACATTTTGCGCCCAAGTCTGACCGCTATTTGTTATTCTAAAACCGATACCGATACGGTCGGGAGCTTTAGGCGGATATTTGACAGTAGTCATTTCTACCCAAACATACGGCCTCAATTGTCGTTCGGCTGTGTGTTGGGCGTCGTGAACCAAATCACGCGTAGCCAAATAGAGGGCAACAGTTGCCCCAAACAAAAGCAATGTAACGATAGTTATCGGCTCGCTAAATTTTTTGATCCACTCCCAAATCAGACAAGAGTAGTTGGCTATCTTTTTGCAGGTATAGCTTTTGTATGTTTCGTTTTTGCCGTTCACAATAATTGGCGCGGACCATTCGGGATTTTCTGGTTTGGAATGTTCCTGTTCGGATTCCTCGCCGCTCATTGCCTAACAGCCACCAATCGCAGTGCCGAAGATATCGGAGTTAAAGCGATTATTGTACCGGAACTGGAATTCCGCAACGTAAAGATGCAGGTATTTCTTGCTGACGTTGTGGAATGTGCCGATGATGCCGCGCTTGAAGATGCTCCAGAAACCCTCAATGGTGTTGGTGTGAACCCCACCGACGACATATTGCCGATGAGAATGATCGATGGCGACGTGCGGGAATGTCTTACTGAGATTGCGATAGCGCGTAGGATGGGTAGAGCAAAGCGAAACCCATCGCAGCGTCTCGGTCGTGCCGGTGCGTTACCGCCTCGCTCTAGCGGACATTCGGGTTCGCGGCTCCCCCGACGGAGGTTTATTTAAACGTTCGTGTTCTTTGATAGAAATTCTCGATGTCGACGTTGCGGTCAGCTTCTCTAGTCCGACCGAAACAGGCGAGCACTATCGCTGTAGCCAGCGTGAATATTGAAATCGCGACAATCGTTATTTGCGGCGATATATCGACAGGAACACCCCAGACAATGAAAAAAGTTCTACCGATAAGAGCCAGCCAAACTAGGGTCACATACAAACTTAGGAGTTGATTTATTTTGGACACTGAAAACGGGTAAGGTCCATTTAACGCGCAGAAACGCGTAGGGTATCGTTGGACGACGGTCTTGTAAATTGGGCCTGCAATGTCATCTTCTAATAAGTCAACGTGTAATTCCCAGTTCTCTTGCCATTGCTTGCTACCCCGATTCACAAAATACCAAGCGAAAGAAAAGACGAAGCCTGAGCAAGCCGTAAGGAACGTGAGAACGGGGTGGGTTTGTAACGAAGCATAGCCGGCAAAAGTGAGGGCAATGAAGACCCAAAAGTAACCGGCACGCTTCCAGTATAGCTCAATCTCAAATTTGCGGTTTTCGCGGGCCTCCATCAGCGCCTGACTACGAATGCTAGTCGTTGTCTTGTTGTGAAAAAAATGCGTAAGATATTCGTCGCGTTTAGTTTCATTCATTTGCGCCTCCCAGCTTACGAAACAATTGTGCTCGGATTTATAGCACCCGTGACCTGCATAGTCCGTGCGGCGGACTCATCCCCCATTTGCTGGTCAACCGTCGTCAGTGTGGCAAGCCTTGATGCGCAGGTGCAATGTCTCTTTCTGCACATTTCTGACATCACGCGAGGTCGGACGGGAGTCCGGGATGCACAGCAAAGCAGACGGCCGTCCGACAATGCGGATTCAGTCGTTCACGCCCTTCGGCCGCCGTGGCTGCGACAAATCAACCCGGCGGGCAGATTTCCGCTGTCGTTGTCGGGCAAATCAGATTTAGGACTCCCGGCATCCTGTCCCGGAGGAAGGGGCGTTGGCCATCGTCACGAACGTTGGGATGGGATGCGGTGGACGCGGCGGCGTCGTGCGCGCGATGGGATGGCAGGGCGGCCTTCATGGCTCGTGAGCGATCTTTAGGACGTGCTGACGAGCGGTGCCGAAGCGTACGGTGAAGTCGTGTGGTCCTGGCGCCTCAGTGGTTGGCGTCAAGTCTGCGGAAGGCAAGTCGGCCCGACCGGGCGCGGACGAGCCAGCTATTCGCAGGCGACGGAGACAACCAAGCCCGATTCTCCGGGGAGAGCGCGGAGTAAGCCGTAAAGCCATTGCGCAGGGAATGCCGGACTGCCTCCGCTGAACCTGTATGCTCGTGTGCGTTTTTTTTCGCACATCTTTGCACACGAGACCGCGGGTGCAGCGCGCATCCGGCATTCCCTGCTCCCTCCTTTCGGAGGGACAACGCAAAACTCGGGCGAAACCGCGCCGCGAGAATGCGGACGCATATCCGCTGTTTGAAATTTGAATCAGGATTTTCGACGCGTCATTGCGAGGAGCGCAAGCGACGAAGCAATCCATCTGTCAGCATGCGCGGCTTCTGGATTGCTTCGCTTGCGCTCGCAATGACGTTGATGGATTGGAGTACCGGGATCGTCTGGAACCCTCTTTCGGTCTGTCTAATGCCCGAGGATGACAGGAACTTTGGTCGCCGGCGGCGTGTTGCGGCTGCGCTGCGTGCGCACGATGCCGTCGATGATGGTCATGCCGATGCCCGGGAGGTCGCCGAGCTGTACGCTGTCGAGGATGTTCTTGCCGGCGGAATGCTGCGCCTTGTCCATGATGACGAAGTCGGCCGATCGCCCGACTTCGATGATGCCGCAGTCCAGCGCCCGCATTCGCGCGGTGTTGCCGGTCGCAAAGCAGAACGCGATTTCCGCCGGCACCTCGCCGAGCGATGACAACAGCGACACCATGCGCAGAATGCCGAGCGGCTGTACGCCGGAGCCGGCCGGTGCGTCGGTGCCGAGGATGACGCGGCCGAGATCGCCCATCTCGCGCGCAGTCCGCAATGTGTAGAGCGCCGAGCGCTCGTTGCCGTTGTGAACCAGTTCAAGGCCGCGCTTGCAGCCCTCGCAGATGCAGCGGATCTGGTCGTCGGGCAGGGCGGTATGGCCGCCGTTGATGTGGCCGACCACGTCGGTGTCGGCTTCCAGCACCACGTCCTTGTCGATCAGGCCGGAGCCGGGGATCGACGGCCCGCCGGTATGGATGGTGCTCTGGATGCCATATTTGCGCGCCCATCCCACCATCTTGCGCGCAGTCGGGCCGTCCTTGACGCCGCCGAGGCCGACCTCGCCGAGCAGCTTGACGCCGGCCGCGGCCAATTCCCTGAAATCATCCTCGACCATTTCGGTTTCGATGACCGGCGCACCGGCATGAACCTTCACGCCGCCGGGGCGGAGCGTCCAGAACGCGCGCTGCGCAAAGATGGCCATCGCCTTGAGGCCGACGACGTCGCGGGGCCGGCCGGGCATGTGGACTTCGCCCGCGGAAATCATCGTGGTGACGCCGCCGTGCAGATAGCTGTCGATCCAGCCGGTCTGGTTCTGCCGCGGCGTCCAGTCGCCGGCAACGGGATGGACGTGGCTGTCGATCAGGCCGGGAGTGACGGTGGTGCCGTTGGCGTCGATAATGGTGGTGGCGCCTTCGGCATCGATATCCCTGGCGCGTCCGATTCCCGTGATCTTGCCGTTTTCCGCCAGAATCGTGTCGGCATCGAGGATCGGCTTCTCCAGGGCGCCGCTCAGCAAAAGCCCGATATTGCGGATCACGAGCCTGGTCTTGCCGGCTGCCTGGGGGTCGTCGTGGGCCATGGGTTTTTCCCTTTTGTTCAATGCCTTCGCGGCGCTGGACGGCATCTTGCGCGCGGCTTGACGCCTGGATCAAGCCGGATTATTCATTTGTATACAAATGAATGTATACGAATGAACAGCCCGGCACAATGGGTCTGCAGAGAGCGGAAAGCGGCGCGATGAGCAACTTCAATCAGGAAAGCGTTTTGAGCGTCCATCACTGGACCGATACGCTGTTCAGCTTCACCACCACGCGCAACCCGTCGTTTCGTTTTCGCAACGGCGAATTCACGATGATCGGCCTGAAGGTCGGCGAAAAGCCGCTGCTGCGCGCCTACAGCGTCGCCAGCGCCAACTACGAGGACCGGCTTGAATTCTTTTCGATCAAGGTGCCGGACGGGCCGCTGACCTCGCGACTGCAGCATCTGAAGGAAGGTGACGAGATCATCGTCAGCCGCAAGGCCACCGGCACGCTGGTGATCGATAATCTCAAGGAGGGCCGAAACCTGTTTCTGATCGGCACCGGCACCGGCCTCGCACCGTTTCTGAGCGTGATCAAGGATCCACAGACCTACGATCGCTTCGAAAAGGTGGTGTTGCTGCACGGCTGCCGCCGCGTCGCCGAACTCGCCTATGGCGAGATGATCACCGAAAAGCTGCCGAACGACGATCTGATCGGCGAACTGGTGCGCAACCAGCTGATCTATTATCCGACGGTGACGCGCGACCCGTTCCGCAATCGCGGCCGGATCACGGACCTGATCACCTCAGGCAAGCTGTTCAGCGATGCAGCTGTTGCGCCGCTGGAAGCCGGACATGATCGGGTCATGATCTGTGGCAGTCCCGCGCTGGTGCATGACATGCGGGCGCTGTTGCTCGGCAGGGGGTTCGTCGAAGGCAACCATGGGGAGCCGGGTCAGTTTGTCGTCGAAAAGGCTTTCGCCGGCAGTTAAGAAGGCCAAATTCCTGGCGCGGGCGCGCGTTTTGACCGCGAGGATCGCGGCGAAGGACCGCTTGTTGCAATGCAAGAGCGGGGGACGCACGCTCGCCACTGAAAAATCCATCTCAAGCTATAGTTGTGCGCGTGCCCGTCCAAAGAGGCGACAGGCGGGAATAAATGCTGCCCTCCGGAGTTGGTAGCTAAAACTTGGATCGCTTCAAGCGGGCAATGCGGAGGGAAGACAGGATCTGCGCATTTGCATCGACGATACGGACATTCGGCAGCTAGGCTCCGGTTGCTTATGAATTGACGGGCCAAGCTCACTCGGAATTTGAGAAACGGCTCTTCGCAGGTGATGAAACGTACTCTTTGTTCGTTCGCCGAGGGCATCTCGAAGCTCGACCTGACGGAGGTCGGCTGCGCAATCGCGCTCCTTTGGTATTTCGATCTGCGGGAAGGAATACCGGAGCTGCGTCCTGCTTTCCTGGCCGAGTTGATGCATGATCTATCGCTTCGCGAGCGGGTCGACGTCACTGGTCTCGGAAGGCAGCTGCTTGCGAACCGTAGTGTGATCAGGGGCGGGAAGATGGGCACCGTGAGGCTTCGCCTTTCCAGCAAGTCGCGCCTCTCGTCCCACTACAGCGAGATTTCGGGAACGGTCGTCACCCCCGGGATTGACGGGCACATCGTTCCATCGGGACTGTTCGAAAATACCCCGCCATACCTGGAAGCCATGGTGGTGCAGATCAACAAGACATACCAGGGCGGCTCCTATGACGCCTGCGCCGTGATGTGTCGGCGTTTACTGAAGTGCCTGTTGCTCCTTGCGTTTGAAAGAGCGGCAAAAGGCGAAGTCATAAAGGATGCCGGCGGGGAATACCGGGCGTTCGCTCACATCATCGGGCTCGCGTCTTCCAACCGGCACATCAAGCTTCCCCGGGGCGCGGGAGTGGTGATGGGAAAGATAGATCATGTGGGAGAGCTTGCAGCGCATGATCCGACTTACACCACCCGGCAGACGGACATCGATGAACAGCGGCCGGGTTTTCAACGCGTGATTTCGCAACTGGTCCGTCTTGCCGAAATCGGGCCGACGGGTACGGCTGGTTGACGTGGCTGCTTCTCTGTCCCCTTAAGTCGAACCATTTCCGGAAGCGGCAACGAATCGACGTTGGAAGCTGGTTTCTGCCCCTATCAAAGTACTGCTTCGTCCGGATATGATGCTTCAGGTGCGAACAACAAAGAATAAAGATGAAGCATCTGACGAGACGTCACCGGGTCCGGGGAGTATTTCTATCGGTATGCGTATCGCTGGGCATGGCGCTCGCGACGTTGGCCGCGCTGGAACTCTTTCTTCGTGTTGCCGACTTTCGGGAGCTGCGCGAAGGCTCGAGCGAAAGGTCCCTCAGTTACGGTTATGACGCCGAACTCGGCTGGGCGCCGGCGCCGAATTCTTCATCCCTCGTCACGACCTTTCGCACGAACTCACATCAAACACAATAGCCTTGGTCTGCGTGACGAGGAGTTCAGCCTCGATGCCAGGCCGACGATCATGTTCCTGGGAGACTCCTTTGTCTGGGGCCTCGATTCCGAAGCCGACGAGCGCTTCACCGAGCTGTTGAAGCCAAGGATCGGCGACTACAAGATCCTGGCGGCGGGGGTTGCAGGGTACGGCACCGATCAGGAGTATCTGCTGCTGAAGCGATTGTGGCCGAAGGTCAAGCCGGCCGTGGTCGTGCTGATCTTTTGCGCGGAAAACGACCGGTCGGACAACAGCAGCAATGTCAACGATAGCTATCAGAAACCTTACTTCGCGACCCGGCCGGGCGGGTCGGTGGTGCTGATGGGACAGCCTGTCCCGAGATCTCAACTGCTATACATCAAGGAAGACTGGTTGGTGCGTAATCTTTGGCTGGCGCGGCTGGCGACGAATATCTATGTGCGGCTGAGGTATCCGCAGTCGTTTGTGCCGGACCCCACCGAAAAACTGGTGGGGATGATCCGCGAATTCGTCGAAGGGAACGGCGCCAAATTCCTGGTCGGGATCCAGGGTCGCGACGAAGCGTTGGTCCGTTATCTGGAGACGAACCGGATCCCGTTCGTGAAACTCGACGGAGCCGCGTTCTATCCGGGTGCAGGGTTCGGCCCTCATTGGACGCCCGAGGGCCAGAAGCTCGTCGCGGAACGCGTTCTGGGCCTGCTGCTTGCAAATAATATCGTTGGCCATGACGCCGCCGCGCAAAACAAATAGCGCGTCGCCGATCACATGACGAGAGGCGATCGAATGATCTGACGACTTCCGCGGCAGCGGACAAGCCGCCTGTTCAACCCACGACGACTTCACTGATCTGGATGACCGGGGTCTGGTCGGTATAGTTCGGGATGTCCGCCATGATTTCCTGGGCGTGAGGCCCGAAACCGGCCTGAAATGCCTCGATCGAGTCGCAGAAGATGTGACACATTCCGACATAGGTCGCGGGAGCGCCGGGTGCTCCACCCGCAACGCCCTTGTCGACCGTATAGGACTTGCAAGCATCGCCCATGCGGGATTTCACGAATGGCATATGCTTGTCCCGGTAGTACTCGTGGTCGAAGCGCGCGCCAGGCGTATTCGGATACATAACGCTTACCTTGATCATGGCGTGCTCCCCGGTTCGATATTCGCCGTTTAACTTTCGGCATTATCCGAACTCTGCGTCAATTTCGCCAATCCTGCAACTCCGAAGGGGCCGGCTCCGCGCAGGTCTGGTTCGGCCGCCGCTGCCGCCCGGGCCGATGAGGCGATTCCGCAGCGCGCAAGCCGGTCAGCCTTCGGCCGCTTCCTGTTCCATGTCGCGGCCGGACAGGTCCTCGCCGTGCATCCTGGCGTAGTCGCGCGCCATCTCCCGCATCAGGAACTTTGCGGGAACGTCGTGGTACGATCCGTGATCGTTTACATATTGCATGTAGGTCCGGCCCGCGTCGTCGAAGGGATGCAGAAGCGCGTCGTTGTGACCGTCGAAATCGAGCGGATGCACGCCGACCTTGGCGCAGAGCGTGGCGTTGAAGGTCGGGGTTGCCTTGCGCCAGACGCCGTCCACATAGACTCCCGTGAAGCCGTGCCAGGTGAACACGTCCGTGCCCATGCTCTGGCGCAGCTTCTCTGTCGTGAGGTGGTTGCGCACGTCGGCGAATCCGACGCGGGCGGGAATGCCATGAACGCGGCAGGCGGCGGCGTAAAGCGCCGCCTTGCCCACGCAATAGCCGTTGCCAGCCGCAAGCACGCTCGAGGCCCGGAACGTCTCGGGCGCGAGCATGTTGACGTAAGGATTGTAGCGGATGCCGTCGCGCACCGCCTTATAGAGCAGGCTGGCCTTCTCGCGGTCGCTGGCGTCAGCCGGAACGGCGGTGCTGGCGAAGTCCTGGACGGCCGGATGGTCGCTATCGATATATTCGCCGGGATCGGTGTAGAGGCGGCGGATCGTGTCGGGGAGAACGTTGGTCATGCCGCAGCTTAGCAAGCAGGGCTCGCAAAATCCAATTCGATAATTGATCTCACAAGCAAGCGCGGCCCGGCCCGCGCGGGGCCGGGCGCCAAGCCGCAACGGCACGGGCATCGCCAAACCGTCGCTTTTGGCCCACAACTGGCATGCGTCGCCGGCACTTCAACATTAGAATTGAACGAGGCTATTGGAGCCGCCCGCCGAACTGCATGATGGATGGTACCGTTAGAAGGAGCCCCGAGATGATTAAACTGGCTCTTGCCGTGCTGATTGCGTCAGCGACAACCTTTTCGGGTGGATTGCTATGCGCCGACGCAAACGCACAGACGGTGACAGTCGAACAATATCAGCATCCGAAGGGCGAGAGAGATTTGAATTTCAACAAGCCATATTTGGAGGGAATTAAAGACGGCCTCGTCGCCTACAACATGTCAGTAGAAGACAAACTATTTTGCCTGGGCGGAATGCCTCCAGTCCTGACTTATGAGCGAGCCAGCGACACGTTATTGCATTGGGCGCGCAAGCGGGGCGGAGATGCTGCGGGTTTGTCGCTCGGGCTTGCGCTGCTGTACAGTCTGAAAGAAGCCTTTCCTTGTAAAGGCACTCCTCGATGAAGGAACGTCGGTTTCGAACTATATATGAGGCGGCAAAGCGCAGCAGCTTGTGATGCCAAGACGGACTCGGCGCGGTTGTTTGTCCTCCGGGCCTGGCCGGGGCTGAACAGGCTTTGCTGCAGGTGGACGTGAGGGAATATGCAATGATCAGGCTTCCTCATCGCGTTGCCCTGATCGCGCTGTCCGCATTTCTGATTGCCCCGCTCATGGGCGCGGCTCCGCCTCCGATTCCCCCACTCTCCGAGCGCGTCAGCTTTCTCAGTGCCGATGGCTCAACGATGCTGGTCGGCTACATCTTCAGGCCGCAAGGCCCCCACGCGGCAAGAATGCCGGCGGTCGTCATGATGCACGGCAGAGCCGGCGCATATTCGTCGGCGGCGGACGGGGACTACAGCGCAAGGACGCTTTCGAGGCGCCACCAGCAGTGGGGGCATCTCTGGGCGCAGCAGGGCTATCTCGCCATGCTCGTGGATGGCTTTGGTCCGCGCGGTTATCCGCAAGGTTTTCCGCGCTTCAGCTACTTCACCCGGCCCGAAACGCTTAACGAAGTCACGGTTCGTCCGCTCGATGCTTATGGCGCGCTCGCCTGGCTTCGTGAGCGCAACGATGTCATCCCGGATCGCATCGCGTTGCAGGGATGGTCGAATGGCGGCAGCGCCGCGCTCGCGACAATGGCGGCGGTCAGCGCACCCGGCGTTGCGTCGCTGACGCCGGCCACAGGGTTTCGGGGGGCGCTGGTGTTCTATCCGGCGTGTGGATTGAAGGGGCAGTTTGACGGCGGTCTCGTTCCCTATGCGCCGGTCCGGGTCTTCCAAGGCTCCGCTGATGAGGAGGTTTCCGCGCACTATTGCGGTGAACTGATCGACAGGAGCCGCGCGCGAGGCGGCGATATCCAGATCACGTTCTATCCCGGCGCGACCCACGACTTTGACGATCCCGGCAGGGATCGCCGCAATGTGCCGGCGAACGTGGCGGCAACCGAGGGCGCGACGTCGCGCGCCAAAACGTTTCTGGCGAGGATCCTGAACCCGCAAACCTTCCCCGAACAGGCATTCCCCAAATAGGTATTCGCTGTCGGGGACGCCTTGCGTCCGCGGCCGCGTCACTTGTCGAGGCGACTGTCCGCCGCGCACACGGCCGACGCGCGGCCTTTCATTCCGCCACCCGCTCCAGGCTTACGCTGCACATGCCGTCGCAGCCGATCGCTTTGGATGCCGGCGGCGTCAGATCGACTTCGCGGCGCGGCCAAAACCTGCGGTTCGGTCCTTTGTCCGCCACCGTACAGACCACGGATTTTCCGTTGGCAACATTGGTCACGCGAAGCCGCTGGCCCATCGGTTCGAGCATGTGCGCACAGATCAGGTCCCGATGGGGATGCAGCGGTTTTCCGTCGGCCGCAATCGTGTCGTCAAACTCCGTGGCGACGCCGCCGTAAGGCGGCGGCTTGATGCGCGTGAGCCAGAGATCGTCGAATGTTGCAGCGCGCGCGCCGAGGCATGTTGCCAGCAGCGTCAGCACCGAGAGCGTGGGGGCAATGCGGAAATCCATGTCGTTAATTCTTTAGAAAGCTTATGGGCGAGATCATGGCGGCTTGGTGCCCATTTTTCGGCTGCATCGAATGACCGTGTTCCTACGGGTGACTGCGCCCGCGCCGAGACACCACGATTATTGAACGGCAGAAACGAAAACCCCCCGGGGATAGCCGGGGGGCGCATCGCTTCATATTGTCGGCCGTTCAATATTTGTAGCCGGCCTGTACGAACATGCCATATCGCTCGGTGTTGAACTTGCCGGCATCGGGCCCGATGGTAACGCCGACGTCGCCGCAGCCGGTGCAGGTAAACGTGCCGCTGGTGGTCCACATCGCCCAGTAGCGTGCACCAACGCCGATGCTGAAATTGTCGGTCACGAGGTACGACAAAATCGACTCAAGCTGGACACCCCGTCCGGTTCCCTGCTGGTCAAACCAGGTGGAGTGCGCCCGCAGGAGATGGTCGTCGCGACCAACGAACTTCGTGTAGGGCAGATAGGCGACATCGGCACTGAGCTTCAGGCGATCGAGCAGCATCACCTCGCCTGAAGCGCCGACGCGGAACGAATCCCAGTGCGTATCCTGCGTTCCGACCAGCCGGTTATCCCCGGGAGCCAGACAGGGAAAAAGCGGATTTGCGATTTGAACGCACCCATAGGTGCTCGTCTTCTGGTTATAACGATTGTAGCCGACGAACGCCCCGGCCTTGTAACCGGGTCCTACGAGGAAGTCGTAGCCCGCGTCGACGGTGCCGTAACTAATGGGTCCATTCTGGGCCCCGGGGGACAAGGTGTTCGTATAGGAAACGAAGCCGAAGAGTCCCAATCCTCGTCGTGCTGGATGCCGTCGAAGATCCTGCCAAGCCCGGCATTGCCCTTCAAAAATAAACGCATCGGGCTGTCAATCCGGCCATATAGCTCACCTGAGTTCGCTTTCAGGCCGCCATAGGTCAGCCGAGATTCCATAATTTGGGGCGCCGCAATCGACTGGGCATTGTCCCACTGGAATTTGCCGGAGCTGTACCAATAGCGCGCGCCGCCTTCGAATTCCCAACCTGGAGCCCATGCAAGACCGGGAGTTGCCTTGACGGGATAGCTCGGGGTAGCGGAGCCCCAATTCGCTTTCGGGTCTTCACCAATCCTGTAGTTCAAACCGAGCTTCATGACATGAAAGCTCTCGGTCATACTTGTGGTGCTGCCAGCGGGGAAGCTAAGCGGCGGATAGATCACGCTGGGACCGGTCGCGATATTCGACCCCGCAAAGCTGAGATAGTCATACTCGAATTTGAGCGACCAGGCCGGCGTCAATGCCTGTTCCACGCCAGCGCCGATGGTCCAACCCAATTTGGTATTGTTCAGAGACGTCGGAGCAGGTTGCGGAACGAAGCCGAAATACAAGTTGTTGACATTTATTTCGGAATTGTTGTGCACCCACGCAGCGCCGCCCTTGCCGTAGAGCAGAGTATGACCGGCGGGGCCCGCCGCGTACCCGATACGGCCGGTCACAGTTCCGAATGCATCAGGCTTTGAATGGCAGCTCGACGAGACATAAGTGCCCGAATAGGCAAAGCAGGTATTCGTCCCGTCGGAGATCAACCAGTTCGCATCGGCTTCTGCGCCGAACACCCACTTATTGACCTGGAAATTATAGCCGACGTCGGCGCCGAAGAAGAACCCGGGCGTCGTAACTTTATCGCCATAGATGGAAGTGCCAAACGGATCTGAATAAGTGCTCTGGCCGGCGGCGCCGCCAACCTGGCCACCAACATAAAATCCGGTCCAACTCCACGGAGCGGCATAGGTCATCGCCTTGAGCGGTATTGAACTATCTGCGGCGAGCACTTGACCGGCAAACGCGACGGCCGCGAGCGCCATACTTCCACGCAACAAGATTTTCACAAAAGCCCCCACAACTGAACGAAACGCCGCGCTCTCGACGCCTCTTATCGTACGTCAGAACGCCGCAATTGTGATTATGTTGGAGCCTGAGCATCTGTGTGTCGAAAATCGCCCGGCTGTGGCGTGCAAGACACGTTCCTGACAAAGCCGCGTCAATTCAACCGATTGGTGGATGGCGAGCGGATCGCGAGCCATGAGTTCAATTGCGAACGAATGTCATGTTCTTTGTTTCCTTTGCTCAGGAGTTGAAATCCGCGATGTCGGCTTCCGATGCTGCGGACGGCTCCTCGACCGGCACCTGAGTGCTGTGAATGTGGGTGCCGAAATTTCCTGCAGAAACGGCCACGGTACCAGACAGACCTCGCCGTCGCGACAGTTGAGGTCTGCTGTGTGGCGTCAAGCAGAAGCAGCGTGACAGCGCCGACACCCTAACGGACATGCTGCGGCTGATGCGCTGGAGCGACCTTGGGCGCGGCTGGTGGCTGACAATTTTCCAGTCGTTATGCTCTCGAACGACCACCTATTGTTGTTTGGGCTGCAAATGCCTTGGATCCCGTGCCTGCACCCTGACTTGCGGCGACGGAGGCGTCGGCACCGGCTTATGCGTCGAGTTGGCGATCGCTAGCGGTGGAGTTGCCAGTGTTCTGGTCCGCTGCTTCTGCCCGGGCGCTGCGAGGCGGGCGATTTGTTCCTGGCTCCCCTTGAGCTGCTCAGCGATGTTAGCCATTTGTTCCTGGCTTGCCTTAAGCTGCACGGCGAAGTTGACGTTGTCGCGAGCCATTTGTGCCTGCGCCGCCTTGAGATCTTCGGCGATGTCCGCGTTTTGGCGAGCTACATCCTGCGTCGCTTTGAGATGCTCGGCCAGTTCAGCATTGTCGCGGACCATTTGTGCCTGCCCCGTCTTCAGCTGATCGATCCCTTGCTCCACGTTTGCGAGTTCGCGCGCGATCATCTGGATCGACTGCGCCAGATCGGGAGCCATTGGAGCGGCTGTCGGAGCTGCCGGCGCCGTGCGTTGGGCCGTGGTCTGAGCTGGCGATGCCGGTTGTGGAAGTCCTGCTTCCGTCTTGGCCGGCACGTCGGCGTTATGTGGAGCCGGCGGTGCCGCCAGTTCCCTTTTTTCTACCGACGCCGATGAGGTTGAAACAGGCTCCGGTGCCGCCTGGCCGTGGGTTGATTGCCACGCAAAGGCGGCAACACCGATGCACGCCAACGCCAGCAGACCCATGAGGCTCCGCAACACCAGCCTGCTACGCGATGACGCTCGGCCCGGCTCCGCCGAGCGCGGTTGCTCGTCAGCAGGACGGCGGGTGGCATTTTCCTCGTTTTTCAACTTGGCCGTCTCATCAGGTTGCACGAGCTGTTCGTCTTCGTACCCGATCTGTCTGAGAGCTTGCGCGATCGCAGCGAGCGCGACGTCGCGTGAGTGACTTTGTTGCGGGGTCGCCGTGATGCTCATATGGCGCTCCTTTTTCCGGTCCCAGTCACCCCGGGGAAGGGCGGCCGTCGGATCTCCACAGAGCCGATGAAGCGCTAAACACTCAGTGCAGATTTGACCAAAACATGGCGGTATTTCGTGTGCCAAGGCCTTTTGGACGTTTTTGGGGCCTTGGGGCGCCAGCAGCTGTCCCATTTCCCCCGGAAGCACGTCAGCCCATCCGCAACTTTGGAGGCGGCGGTGGCTCCGGTATGGCGCTTATCGCGGCGCTTGGTGTGGCCCGCGCGGCGCCCTAGCGATAAAGGCACGAATAGATGCGCACGAGATCACGACCCTCTGCCGGAACCGCGCGGGCCGCTTTGGCATTCGCCGTTGCCGTAGCGCAGGACAACCAGAAGTAATTTCCAAGCGGATCGATAACGAGCCGGTTCGGCTTGAAGTTCGCAACAATCACGGACAGGTATGGCGTGGTCGAGAACCAGGACAGCTGGCCCAAACCGGACGCCATTCGTTCCGACGAAACGAAACGCGGATTGCCGAGCGGCGGATCGGATGCATCGCCAACCGCGAGAGCCGCGACCGCGGCTCGATATTGTCTCCACGCCACTATGAATTTTGCGGTCTCGATCACGTGCACCAGCGTCAAGAGCAAAAACACCGCTGCGAGCGGTCGGGATCCACGGCTCCGCGCCGCGGTCATCGCCCGTTCCATGCCCGGAAATGGAAAAGCGGGCCGGCCATCTCCGTTCATGGCGCCCAGCGCGGCAAGTGCGCCGAACACAGGCGTGAGGACCACCAGCGCGGTTCGCATGTAGTACCGGCTGCTCGCATGTATCGAGCGGTCAAACCACAGCCAATAAATGGCGAGCATTCCCGTCACGATTGCGGCGGCATAGAGATAGGCTCGTTCCGGCGCCAGCCGCGAAAGCACCAGGAAGATAACGCCGTACCCGGCGAGCACCGCGAGCAACAGCATGACGATGCTCACCTTGAAGATGGCGAGATCGAAGAAATGCAGCGCAGCCCTCATCAGCACGTCGGCGTAATATTCGTCGGGCGGAAGCGTGATCTTGGCGGCGGCCGACAGCGCCAGGACCACGGCCAGGGCTGCCGCCGCGCGCCGAAATGAGGCGTCGCGCCAGCCGCGCGGTGCCAGCGTTGCAACGATGGCGAATGCCAGCACCAGCGCGCCTTCATGCGTGAAGGCGAGTGTGAGCAACATGACGAAAACGAGCGCCGTCCCTGCCGCGCTCCGCTTTGCGTAATGGCTGACGGTGAGCGCCGGCCAGAACACGGCGTGCGCCAGCCACATCTCGGTCGGAAAGCCAAAGACCAGGGGGCAGAGCAGGGCCGTCGAACAGCATGCGTAAACGAAGATGATGCGGTCACGCGAGCGGTCGGCCGCGAAAGTGCCGATCAGCCCTGCCAGCGGCGCGAGATAGAAAAGCAGCCCATAGACGACGATTCCGGCGCTCGGGTTCCCGCTCAGCCCGACATAGATCTCGGCCGGCAACAGACTAAGGAAGAAGACCGACATGCGGCCGGAGATGTTGTGCCAGTGGAACGCCCAGACGTCCTGGACCGCAACGGCATAGGAAAACATCGCGCCGTCGGCGTAAAGCTGCAGCTCATAGCGTAGCGCGAGTGCGACGAATACGACCGACCAGCAGAGACCGACACCGATCACCACGGCGCGCAAGACGCCGGAGCCGGAGCGGATGGTGGGCCACGACATAACGCCGATGTCTCCTCTCACCGCGCACGGGGCGTCGGCCGTCCAAAGGCTGCACGGGAACGCCACAGGCTGCTTCCGCAACCTGGTCGAGCATACGCCCGCCGGGTTCGGTCGACGCGGCCTTCCGGCATTTTTTTTCGTCAGGACGGGGCGGCCGGCGAGGCCGTCAGTGCTCGAACCGGTGTCCGGAGCGCGCTGCCTTCGCCGTCATATAACGGCGGTTGTCGGCATTGATCGGCGCCTCGAGCGGCATCCGGCCGGCAATTTCAATGCCGGCCTTTGTGAGACCGTCGAGCTTGGCCGGATTGTTGGTGAGCAGCACGATCCGCCCGCAATTCAGCATCCGGAGCATGCGCGCGGCGATGCCGTAGTCACGCTCGTCGTCATCGAAGCCGAGCGTGGTATTGGCATCGAAGGTGTCGAGGCCGTCGTCCTGCAACTGATAGGTCCGCATCTTGTTGGCGAGACCAAGCCCGCGGCCTTCCTGCGCCAGATAGAGAATGACGCCGCCGCCGAGGTCTTCGAGCCGCGCCACAGCGAGCCGAAGCTGATCCCCGCAGTCGCAGCGCCGTGAACCGAACACGTCGCCAGTCAGACAGGCCGAATGCAGCCGCACCGGAACGGCATCGGTGAAATCGGGCTTCCCGACGATGATGGCGACCGGACTGCCACCCATCGCGTCGCGGAACACGATAAAGCGCGTCGGCGTGCCCGAGCTGAGCGGCACCGAGGCTTCGCTTGCCATGATGAGCGAGCGAATGGCATCATCGGCAAAGCGGGCCACCGCATCTGCCTCGACCCTGACTATGCTCTCCTCGCACGCGACGGCGTCGGCAACCACATCTGCCGCCAGCACCGCCGGCAGACCTTGCGATGTCTTGACGAGCTGAACAGCGGCGGCGGCGGCCCGGCTCGCCGGCCTCGCGGCCGGAATACGGTCGCTTGTCGCGTCGGTTACGAGTGCGAGAATCGTATTCGCGTCGTCGTCGGCCGCGAGCGCCAACGCCATCGGCGTTGACGCGTCAAGGCCGAGGGCGAGTGCGCGCCGTCGCGTGATGATGAGCCGCGGCACAACTGGTCCGCAAAGTGTCAGGAATTCGGCAAGCCGCTGCTCGTCGAGACCTTCGACCGGCAAGGCGAGTACCGCTTCGCCCGCCCCGGTGATGAGAACAGGCCGTCGCCCATGGAATTCGCCAAGGCCGCGGCTGACACCGGTGTGCCCTCGGCTGCCGAATAAGGTCGAGCCTGCGCCCGTCTGCACTTCACTCATTCCGAGACCTTCTATTCCTTTGGCAGTGATCGTGGAACACCGCGCGCCCTGCATCATTCCGGTCGCTAATAGATGATTTTTGTGGCAGGATGGCAGATAGTCGCATTGTTAACGTAACCACACAGTGTTTTTGATTCCTGCGTGCCGATAAGCAACTTCCCCTCGAGCAAATCTGCGTCTTCCGATCCATGGGAGGACTTCAGCAATATATTCCGTAGAGGGCAGCAGCCTCTTCCGCAAGGCTGGGCGGATGTGTTCGGTCCGCTGCGGAAGGGCACCGTGGACGATCTCGTGATTGTCGGCCAGATCGGCCAGTCGCTTGACGGCCGGGTCGCCACAGAATCCGGACATTCGAAGTACATCAACGGGCCGGGAGGGCTGGTGCATCTGCACCGGCTGCGAGCCCTGATGGACGTCGTCGTCGTCGGCGTCGGCACCGCGATCGCCGACGATCCGCAATTGACCGTGCGGCGGGTCGCCGGGCCCCAGCCGGCGCGCGTTGTTATCGACCCGAAGGGCCGGCTTGGCGCCGACGCCAGAATGTTCGCCGACAACGGCGTCCGGCGCGTGCTGATCACCGCGCAAGGCACGCGCTGCAGGCCGCCGTCCGGCGTGGAAATTGTCGCCTTGCCCGCGGCCGACGGACAAATCGCCCCGTCAGCGATCCTTGCCGCCCTCGCCGGCTACGGCATGCGCCGTGTGCTGATCGAAGGCGGCGCCAAAACGGTATCGCGCTTTCTTGCCGCAGGATGTCTCGATCGCCTGCACGTGATGGTCGCGCCGATCATCCTGGGCGCCGGGGGTCCCGGCCTGCTCCTGCCGCCGCTCGAACGTGCCGATCAGGCGCTACGTATGCCGATACGTGTGCATAAAATCGAGGACGATGTGCTGTTCGACTGCGATCTGTCGGCTCAGCGTGTGGCGCTCGGTGTCGCGAAGAAATCGACGTGACCGACATGGAGTGAGGAGCATCCGGCGGCAATGCCGGCGCGGCGGCGCGCAAGCCAGGCCATGACGTCGGCCGGCGACAGCCCGCCGATATCCTGCGCGGCGCTTTCCCATCCGGCCAGTATTTCGGTTTGCATGTCACGATCGTCCGGCCCCATCACCCAGTCGGACGCGCCGCGTACCACCGAATAGCCGAGCGCTTCGAAGCGCGCGATAGCGAAGGCGGCCGCCGCCGGCCCGAGCGCCGGCCCGAAGCCTTTGTCCGTGCGCTGATGCGCGTTCACCGCGGCGGCGATGGCCGCATCGAACGGATCGGATGGAGTGAACCCGGTTCGCCCGTCATAGCTCAGCGCCCCGTAAAGCGGGATCGAGCGCGCGGCGAGCGCGACCGCGAGCCGGTCCAGCCAGCTATCGGAAACCAGATCGAGCAGGGCCGAGAGCGTGACCATATCGATTGCCCCCTCGAGCGCGGATCCGAGATCGCAGTTGAGATCGAGCGGGACGGTGGTAACGGCGACATCGCTGGCCCGCGGCGTCGCCATGGCGCGCGTCAGCAGGCCGGGATCGTTGTCGATCAGCCTCCAATCCTGCCGCGCGGGCAGGCGCGGGCTCAGCGCGCGCAAGGTCGCGCCGGTTCCGCCGGCGAGATCGACGACCCGCACCGAGGGACGCGGCTTGAGAGCGGCGGTGACGGCGTCGAGAACAGCCGGATTACGTGCGCGCAGGTCGTAAGCTTCGCGCAGCGTCAGCCAGTCGGCGGAAAAGCCGCTCATGCCAGCGTCTCCAGCGCGCGCGCAAGGATTTTCGCGGACTGCTGCCAGGTCGGAAGCTGCGGTGCCGCCGCGCGCGCGGCACTGGCGAGGTCCCGCCGCAGACCGGCATCGCCGACGACATGGCGCAGCGCCTGTGCCAACGCGGGGACATCGCCGGGCGCGACGAGCAGGCCGGCGTCTGGCGGGACCGTGTCCGGTATGGCGCCCGCATGGGTGCCGATGACGGGCAGGCCGTGCGCGATAGCCTCGGCATAGGCCATGCCGTAACCTTCGAAACGGGATGCGAGGACGAACACGTCGGCTTCCGCGTAGAGCGCCGCGAGGCGCTGCGGCGATATCGCGCCGGGCGTGGCAGTTCGATTTCCGAGCGCATGACGCGCGATATCGGCATCAAGCTGCGCGGCGGCATTGCGGTCGCGCGTGCGGTCTCCGGCAATCGTCAGTCGCCATGACAGATCGGTGAGCGTAGCCAGCGCCGCGATCAAAACGTCAAAACCCTTGCGCGGCACCACTGCGCCGACCGACAGCAGCCGCACGACGCCGTCCTGGCTGCCTTGCGTCAATTGCGCCGGATCGCTGCCCGGCCTCGCAACCGTAATGCGCCCGGCCGGCACGCCGTAATCGGAAGCGACCAGCCGCGCGGTGGCCGCGCTGGTGACGACGACGCCTTGCACGGCTGCGAGCGCCGCCCGCTCGCTCGCGCGCAGCGCGCTGGCTTGCTCCACAGTCAGTCCCCATTCCAGCGCCAGCGGATGATGCACCAGCGCCAGCATCGGATTGCGGCCGGCAAGCTGCGAGGCGGTTTCCGGCAACACGCCGAGCGCCAGGCCGTCGACGACGATAGTGCGGCCGGCGGGCGTCGCCAGCAGCTGCGCCCGCGCGGTGGCGCGGGTTGCTTCGCTGGGCCAGGGGAAACCATCGCCGAGGTCGACGAGATCGATCCGCCAGCCGAGATGGCCGAGTTCGGCGATCATCCGCCGGTCATAGGCATAGCCCCCGGTCGGGGTTGCAAGATCCCCCGGCACGGCGAACGCAATACGCGTCACCACAAATCCGCCTCGTACCAGGCGCGCGCGACGTGCGACTCGGAGAGCGTGACACGTATCGCCTTGAGCTCGCGGCCATCGCGGCCGAGCTCACCGGCGCGGGCGTCTTTGGCCAGACTGTCGAAAATATGTTTCGTGAGAAATTCGGTCGTGGTGTTGCTGCCCTTGAATTGGGGCACTTCGTCGAGATTGCGATAGTTCAGCGCGGCCAACACGGCCTTGAGCACGTCATGCGCGCGACCGATGTCGATGACGATACCGTTGTCATCGAGCGTCTCGGCGTAGAAGGCCGCGTCGATGACAAAGGTCGCGCCGTGCAGCGCCTGCGCCGGCCCGAACACGGCACCGCGGAACGAATGGGCGATCATGATGTGATCGCGGACTTCAACGGCGAACAAGGGACCTCCTTAAGAGTAAGCGATGGGCTGGCAGAGTACGCCACTCCTGGCGTCAAGAATATCGGGCAGTCGCCGCGGTAAATCCGCAAACCCGACCACGGGTGCCAGCAGGGCGTCGAGCCGTGGATCGGCCAGCAAAGCGAGCGCCGCGGCCAGCCGCCGGCCATGCGTCCAGCGCGTCCGGTGCGACGGCGCGATCCGCCCGACCTGGCTCGATATCAGCCGCAGCCGGCGACTATGGAAAGCGCCGCCGAGCGGAGCCGCCACCGGCGCGTCGCCGTACCAGCTCAGTTCAAGCACGGTTGCCTCCTCTCCGGCGAGCGCGAGGGCCGTGCCAAGTCCGGCCGCATGGCCGCTGGCGTGAACGACGAGGTCGCAGTCGCCGTTTGCCGTTTCCGGCTTCGCAAAGCGAACACCAAGGGTTTGTGCCAATTCCGCGCGTGCCGGGTTGATGTCGACGAGCGTCACCTCCGCACCGGGAAGTCGCCCGCACAAATACGCAACCAGGGAGCCGACCACGCCGGCGCCGACGATGGCGATGCGGTCGGCGGGGCCCGGCGCGGCATCCCAGACCGCGTTGAGCGCGGTCTCCATATTGGCGGCCAGCACCGCGCGTTGCGGCGGCAGATTTTCCGGAAGCACCACCGCGGCGCTGGCCGGGATGTTGAACAAATTCTGGTGAGGGTGGAGCGTGAAGACCGTGCGTCCGCGCAAGTCTTCCGTGCCGTCTTCGATGCGGCCGACCGTGGAATAGCCGTATTTCACCGGAAACGGAAAATTGCCGGCCATGAAGGGAGCGCGCATCCGCTCGAACTCGCTCTCCGGCACCCGCCCGGCAAGCACGAGCGCCTCGGTGCCGCGGCTGACGGCGCCGTAAAGCGCCCGCACGCGCACTTCGCCCGCTCCGGGCGGTGCGAGCGTTTCCTCGCGGATCTCGGCTTTTCCGGGGCGGCTATACCAGAGCGCCTCGGCAACTTCGTCGGTCCGGCTGTTCGCCAATTTCTCCAAACCCCGGATTGGAATTCCTGGACGCTTGTCGTGTTATATCATTTAGTCTGCACTGTCCGCCGAGGGATTAGAAGTCGTAACCGCGTGTTAGAGCGCTCCCCACCGCAAGCCATCCAGGCCGACGCCGCCGGAAATGATATTTTCCGGCGGCGTATGCTGTTTGCCGTGCTGTTTGCCGTCACCATGGCCGGATCCCTGGCGCTCGCCGCTCTGGCGCTGGCGCCGGGCGGCTTCGGCACGCTCGACATAACGCTTTTGGCGCTGTTCGCGATCACGCTGCCCTGGATGGTGGCGGGATTCTGGAACGCCGTGATCGGGTTTCTGATCATGCATTTTTCCGCCGATCCCGTGGCGGCGGTCGTGCCGGCGTCGGCGCGCATCCGCGGCGATGAGCCCGTGACCACGTCGACCGCGATGCTGTTGTGCATCCGCAACGAGTTGCCGGAGCGGATGATCCGCAATCTCGAGCCGATGCTGGCGGGCCTCGACGCCGCCGGCTTTGGCGAGCGTTTCGATCTTTATGTCCTGAGCGACACCAGCGACGCGGAGATGGCAGGCAACGAGGAGGCGTGCTTCGCGGCGTTGACCTCGCGCTGGCGCGACAGGGTCGCGATCAGCTACCGGCGTCGTGCGGTCAACACGGGCTACAAGGCCGGCAACATCCGTGAATTCTGCGAGCGCTGGGGCAGCCAATACGATTTCGCGGTGACGCTCGACGCCGACAGTTTCATGACCGCCGACGCCGTTCTCCGTCTCGTCCGCATCATGCAGGCGGATCCCGCGCTCGGCATTCTTCAGGGGCTGATCGTAGGCCTTCCGTCTACCAGCGCCTTCGCGCGCGTCTTTCAGTTCGGCATGCGGCTCGGCATGCGCTCCTACACCATAGGCAGCGCCTGGTGGCAGGGTGATTGCGGGCCCTATTGGGGACACAACGCGGTCCTGCGGCTCGAGCCGTTCATCGCCCATTGCGCCCTTCCGGTTCTGTCCAGCGACGGAACGGAAGAGCGCCATATCCTCAGCCACGATCAGATCGAAGCCGCGCTGATGCGCGCCGCCGGCTACGAGGTGCGCGTGTTGCCGCAGGAGGATCTGGGCTGGGAGGAAAATCCGCCAACCTTGCTCGAATTCATCCGCCGCGATCTGCGCTGGTGCCAGGGCAACATGCAGTATTGGCGTTTTCTCTCGCTTCCTCGCCTCAAGCCGGTAAGCCGCTATCAACTGGTGCTGGCTATCCTGATGTTCATCGGCTCCCCGGCCTGGATCGGGCTGCTCGTGCTCGGCACGCTCGCCGTCGCATTCTCGGATACGCCTGCCGGCTTCATTCGCGCCGATGCCGGCATGGCGCTGTTCGTATGCGTGCTGGTGATGTGGTTCGCGCCGAAGATCGCGAGCGCCATCGACATTTTGTTGGACCCGGAGCTTCGCCGCGGGTTCGGCGGTGCCGGACTGTTCATCGTCAATTACGCCATCGAGACCGTGTACTCGATCGTGCTTTGTCCGATCCTCTGGTTCGGCCACACGATCTTCCTCACCGGCCTGATGTTCGGCCGGGAAATCGGCTGGATCGGACAGACCCGCGACGATCACGCGGTGCCGTTCACGCTGGCGCTGCATAATTTGTGGCCGCACACGCTGCTCGGATGCGCCGCGCTCGGCCTTTTGGCGGTGACACAGCCGTCGGCTATTCCCTATGCGCTGTTTCTCGCCGGCGGCCCGGCTTTGGCGATCCCGTTTGCCATGATGACCGCATGGCCCTGGCTCGGCAGTCTTGCCGCCCGGGTCGGCATCGGCCGGCTGCCCGAGGAGACCGTCAGGCCGGCGGTGCTGCAGGCCCTGGCGCTGCCCGCGATCGAACAGGCCGCGCCGCTGCCGCGGCCAAGCTCGGTCTAGGGCGGTGCTCGAAGGCTTCAGGACCGCGCGAGGGATTATCCGGTCGCTTCGCATCTACTACGGCGACCGGGCGCGCGCGGCGGCGATGGACCGGCTCTATGGCACCTTCGTGCGGCGAGGCGACCTGGTGTTCGATATCGGCGCCCATGTCGGCGACCGCGTCGCCTCGTTCCGCCGGCTCGGCGCGCGGATCGTCGCGGTCGAGCCGCAGCCCGCCTTGGTCAAAGTGTTAAAACTGCTCTACGGGCGCCGCGCCGGTGTCGCGATCGAGGCGGTCGCGGTCGGCCGCGGGGTTGGCACGGCCAGCATGATGATCAACGCCGATAACCCCACCGTTTCGACGGCGTCACCTGATTTCGTGCGCGCCGCACGCGATGCGCCCGGCTGGGAAACGCAGCGCTGGACCAGGTCGGTGCCCGTGCCTATGACCACGCTGGATGCGCTGATCGGCAAGTACGGCACGCCGGCCTTCATCAAGATCGACGTCGAAGGTTTCGAGGCGGAGGCGCTGCAGAGGTTAACACGCGCGGTCAAGGCGCTGTCATTCGAATTCACGACAATCCAGCGCCATGTCGCGCTCGCCTGCATCGAGCGCTGCATCGCGCAGGGCTACACGCGGTTCAACGCCGCGCTCGGCGAGAGCCAGACTTTCGTGACCGCCGATTGGGTCGGCGGCGAAGAGATCGCCCGCTGGCTCACCGGGCTGCCGCAGGCGGCAAATTCCGGGGACATCTATGCCGCTCTCGCCTGACGGCAAGCCGCCGATGGGGCGGCGCCTGTGCGTGGTCGTCGCGGCGCTGATCGCCGCAGGCTACGGCCTGACGCTGCTGATCTTTTTTCCCGGCATCATGACCTACGACGCAAAATTCGTTTACGAGGACATCGCCAGGGGCGTGCTCGGCGACTGGCAATCCCCGGTCATGACCGTGCTGTGGGGCGTCATCGACCCGATCGCGCCCGGCCCGGGCAGCATGTTCCTGCTGATCGCAACCTCTTACTGGCTCGGCTTTGGCCTGCTGGCATTGGCGCTGGCGCGCCGCTCGAGCCGGCTCGCGCTGTTGCTTCCGCTGCTGGCGCTGATGCCGCCGGCCTTCGTCTTTGTCGGGATCATCTGGCGCGATGTGCTGTTTTCGACCAGCTGGCTGCTGGCCGCCGTTATCGCCTTCGCTGCCGCCGAACGCGGCGTGCGCCTTCGCGTGCCGGCGCAAGCGCTGGCGCTCGCGCTGTGCGCCTTCGGCGTCTTGCTGCGTCCGAACGCGCTGATCGCCGCGCCGATCCTCGCCGCTTACATCGCCTGGCCGAGGCAAATGTCCCTGAAGCGCACGGCGATCCTGTTCGTCCCGGCGATGGCGGGATTTTTTGCGCTGGTGCAGGTGGTCTATTACGGCGCGCTGGGCGCGACGCGACAACACCCGTTACAGACGTTCATGGTGTTCGACCTCGGGGGCATCAGTCACTTCACCAGGCAGAACCAGTTTCCAGTCACCTGGAGCGAGGCAGAAAGCGCGCTGCTCCTGAACAGCTGCTACCAGCCGACCCAGTGGGACATCTATTGGCGGCTTGAGCCATGCGATTTCGTGATGCGCAGGATCGAACGAGAGCAAAGGCTGTTCGGCACGCCGGCGATCACCGAAGCCTGGGCGCGTGCGGTCATGCGCCATCCGTTGGCCTATCTGCAGCATCGCACGGCGTTCATGTGGAATTTCCTCGGCGGCAACAACCTCACGATGTGGGTTGCCGACGTCGAGCGCCCGACGGAGACGGTATTTCCGGATCGTCCGGCCTTCGTCGCGCTGGTCTTGCTGCACGACCTGCTCAAGCCGACACCGCTGTTCCGGGCTGGCACGTGGCTGCTGGTTTGCGTCGTGGTGTGCGGGTTCGCCTGGCGGCGACGTGAGACGCCCGAGGGCGCCTTCGCGCTCGGCGTCTGCGGATCGGCCGCCGTTTATATGCTCACCTTCTTTGCCGTCGGCGTCGCGTCGGATTTTCGTTACGGCTATTGGGCGGTCCTCGCCGGCATCGTTGGCGGCGTCGTTGCAGCGCTGGGCCGGCCCGAACCCGGAGAGCCGTGAATTGCGCCTCAGCGGGCCGGGGCTGGTGGCGCCGTCCAGGCCTTGTAGTCGGCTTCCGAAACGCTCGGCAGCTTTTTCAGGAATGCGACGATCATCCAGATGTCTTCGTCCGTGGCACCGGCCTGCTCGAAGCTCGGCATGCCGGTCATGTTGATGCCGTTCTTGATCACCCAGAACAACTGCGACGGGGAGAGGTCATTGACTACGTCCTTCAGGTCCGGCGGGTCGGGATGCAGTCCTTCCGAGAATTTGGTCCATTTGACGCCGGGCGCACCATGGCAATTGACGCAGCCATGTTCGGCGAACTCTTTGGCGCCGGCCTGCACGCTGGCAGGGTCGTTGACGGAGGCCGGGGGCTGATCGTCCGCATGGCGGTTGATCGACGCCGTGCGCACCTGGGTCAGCGCCCAGGTGACGATGTCCGGGTCCTCGGCGGTTCCCGCGACGCTATAGAAACCTGCGAAAAGGAATACCGCCGCGCCGATGCCGACAATGATCGCCAGCCCGCCAATCACCGCAAGGATTCGCATGTGAGCCTCCACCCCGTTTCAATTGGGCATTATGCGGGAAATAATACATCCCGCAGGAAATAATACATCGGCCAACTGGTTACGTACGGGGATCTTTTGGTCGAGCAGCCGCTCCTCGAGTACTCGAATGCCATTTATTTGACTCCGAGGGGGCTGGAAGGAATCGCCTCAGTGCATCGGCACGCCGGATACGTGTTGTCGAACAAGACGCCGAACTGTCTGAGATCGAGGAGGAAATCGACAACATTCTCAAATCGGAGCGGATCAAGGCCGAGAGTGGCGACGAGAGCGCCGTGGATGATGCGACATTGAATGTGGTGGCCCATCGGCCGGAAAACATGATTCAACGGCCGAGAGTTCCTCACTTGTATCCTCGACCACCGAAATGACCGGCAGTCGTCGGACGGTAGCATCGGACGAACCACAAAATTGATAGCTAAGTCGCTGGTATGCCACCGAAGGTCACAGCGAGCGACCGCTAGCGCACGGCAGCGCGCCCAATCGTGCAAAAGAGGTCCGTCTTTTGATCTATATCAATGCTGATCGCCGCGTTGGAGAGGCGACTCCAGGAATACCAAAAACTCCCACTCTCGAACCGGAGAAAAAGAACAAGCAAACGAGCACAGGCAAAGGAGGGTCGCCATGACTGCGATGTGTGCCAAATGTGGTGAGGCGCTGGTTGCTCCCGAGTGGTCGGAATTCGTCAGCGAGCATCTGGTCGTTAATCTTTGGACCTGCACGAAGTGCGGCGATCGGTTCGAAACCAGGGCCTGTATGTCTGCCGATGCCGAGCCCAAAATGGGCGAAAAAGATTGGGAGGAGATGTTTCCTCCGCTGCTGGTGGCATGAGGAATTTTTCGAAAAACCATGCGCTCCTTGCCGCGTGCTCGATAAGCGGACGGAATATCAATTGACGAGAGCGAGGCGCTGCTCCGCGCGACGGTGTTGCTCGATCTCGTCTGCTATAATCAGCTTGCGATACATGAGATCGGCGACCCCCGGATCGTCAGCAGGACTGCGAAGCAATGCATTCGCGATTTCCTTCTCGAGTGCCAGGTACCGCTGCTCGAGATAACGAATGTCGATATTTCTCGCCACGATATTCTCCAAATCTTCCCGTTTGGAGCCGAGTACACGCTCCGCACAGAGACTTAGACCAATAAAAGCGTAGCCACGCCGCAAAGCAGCGTCTGCGACGCTGACCCGGAACATTTCCTCTAAATCGATTGTCGGAAGTCCATTCGCTTGTTAGCCAAGCGCGAATATCAATACAAATACGAAATCCCGTATACCGCCTTGACCTGGATCAAAGACGCCGGGCGCCGTGATTTCATGCTCGCTCTTCGCCCGTCTTAGTAAAGCCGCACTGGGAGGCGATCAGATCAACTGATCCCGACAGCTTGGCGTTACCAGGGTTTCATAAAAGGACCGGGCATGCGAAAACTTGCCAAGCTCACCGAACAAGAGGTCAACGACGGACCGCGACACTTCTTGCGGCGGGAAGCTTTGAAGACGGCGAGTTCAAACTCGTGACGAGCTGGACGGCTCGTTCAGGATCGAGCATCAGGGTTTCCTGGTTTGTGGGGAGTAGTCATGCTGAATGATCGGGAGAATATCCTGACCGCGCTCCGCGAGAAGGCGCTCAAGGTGCGCGAGATCACGAGACGCGCCAATGTCGCGAATGAGGAAGTTTGCCAATCGCTGTTGCTGAAAATGCGCGACGAAGGTGTGGTGAAATTCGATATTCACAGCGGGCGATGGCAGATCGGCTGATCCAAAATTGCTGCTTGATGTGACGGCCGGTTCCGTTTTCCGGCAAACGTGCGCGAACACCGCGCGCTTGGGCTCGCAGCGTTGATCTTCGGGTATCGCCGGTTTCCACTTCGCTTGAAAACGCTCTAAGGCAGGAAGCTGTTCGCGTTGGCGAGCTTCTTCGGCAGGTAATCATCGATCACGTAGTTGAGGCCCCATTTGGCCAGCGCCTGCTGCTCGGCGCGAACGCCCATTTGAAGCAATTGCTTGATGGCGGCGATCCATTCGGGATGAGCCATGATGAACGGGTCGTTCTGCAGCGCGTCCTGAGCGCGCTTGACGTCGGTCGCCGCCAGCTTGTGGGTCGCGTCCTGCAGGCCAAAGTCGACAATATCCTGCGGTGTGACGCCCAAAAAACGCGCCCGCGGCACGCACAGGAAGCGATTTATGTGAGCGGCATTGCCGGAGCCTACCTTGAGCGTGCGGTAGATATTGGCAAAGCCATAGGGGTCGCAATCGACAAAGCAATAGACCGGCAGGTTCTGGTTGTCGGAAAGCAGGCGAATGAAGCGTCGTGTGGCGCGGGTCGGGACTCCGCCCATCTCGACGATGATGCATCGCGCGGTTTCCCAAAACCGGTGGTTATTGAGGCGCTGAAACATGCCGCCGGTTTCAATCGCAAGCACGAATCGTGCATCGGCGCGGAAAGTCAGATGTTCGACCGAGCGCGGGATGCTGTAGGCGCCGCTTCCGAGGTTGGAGCAGTCGATCTCGATGGCCTCTCTTGTCGCCGGATTTCTGTCGATCACGGTCAGCCGCCCGGCGACCGAGCCGCCGTGGGATTCCGGGTAGAAGCGCAGCTGTTCCCGCGACAGCCCGTGCATCGACGCCATGGCCTCGATGTCGTCCATAATGGCGTCCAATTCGGCCTGTTCGTCGAAGCGGCAATCGCCCCAGTTCTTGCTGATGTAATAGACCTCGCGCTTGGTGGCGAAGTCGTCATGCTCGACCATCGTTCTTGAGGTCGCCATCAAGCGCAGGGTCTGCGCGAACGACCGCGCGGTGGTCACCGTCAGCGAGCGCACCTTGCGGGCATCGCCAAGTTCGAAATAGCCCTTCGCTTCATCATACCTGACATTGTCAAGGCTGCGAACCGGAAGCTTGATGTCCGGCAGCTTCCCGTCCTCGATGTTGGTGCGGATCTGCCCGGCAATCGATTCAATCAGCGTGATGGTCCTGTTATCCATATCGCTGCGCGTGGTACCGGAGCTGTTGTTTTTCATGGCACGGGCCTTTGCGTCGTGCGGCTCTTGTGGAGCACGTCGTCCAGCTTTCTCACAGTGGAGTCGCGTTCATCATTGCTGAGAGCGAGGATGTCCTGCAGGGCGACGCCGATATGCGGCAGATATTTCTCGATGTAGGCCCGCCTGTCATATTCCTGGTGCAGCTGCGTCTCGTGGCGCAGGTAATGGGCGAGCTTGCGCGCGCATTGTTGCAGCCCCAACTTGATCTCCTTGAGGATTTCCGGATAGGGCTCGATGGCTTCCTTGGACTCGGAGGTGTAGGGCACCCAGACGGAAGCGACATGGACCAGGATCGCCATCGGCGCGATCGGCAAGGCGCCTTTCGGCTGGTGCAGGCCGTAGCCCCGCCAGTTCGTCTGGGTGACGGCCTTGGTGATCGCACAGCTGGCCTGCTGGTAGAGGAGCGGTACCCGGTTCGCGAAACGCAGGAGACGAACGGGTTCGTCCTTTTGCGCTATCAGATTTTCGGCCGCGCGCGTTTCATGCGCCTCCTCCTTGCGCATGTGGCCGCTCTCGTCGACCTCAACATCGGCCTCGCCCGGGCGGCCATAGGCGATGGCGACTTCGACCTGGAACGGGTTACCCCGGTAGGCCGCGGCTGGCCGGGTGATGACGGTGAAGAAGGCGGCCGCCAGCTCCTTGTGCAGCCCGTCCAGCAGCTGCTGCTCGCCGATCGGGACGATGCAGTCCGTCCGCGGCGCCAGGATGCGCGTCTTTTGAAGGGCCTTGTGCAGCGCGGCCGCCTGCACGTGAGCGATGTGCTTCGGGTGAGAGCGATCGCTCAGTTTCCTGTCCGACAGCTTGCGGGCGAGCTCGATGATCCTGAGCGCTGTTTTGGTCCCCACGCAGGAAAACTCGTCGACGAGAAACCGCAGCAGCGTGCGGCTTGCCGTGTTGTTCAACATCTGAATAAGCCGGCCGAGTTCGATACCGTAGGGATGGGGTTTTATCTCTGCCGGTCGAGGCGGAAGCTTGCCGGTGATGCGGGGAAAACGGAGTTCTTCGCCCTGCGGGTCGTTGTAGGTGATGGCCAGATGCGGATTGGCGATGGCCGTCTGCTTCAGATAGACTTCAATCGAGTGCGGCCCCTTCTGATAGTGACCTTCCATCTCCATCTCGACCCGCGTTCCCTGTGGACGGTCCCACTTCAGCCGCTTCTTCCTGTGGATGTCCGGCTGGTTCCTGGCCGTGTCAACCGACACGTACATTTCCGAAGCAAGCTTGTCGCCCTTGATGCGGCTGATGATATGCAACGGCTTGCCGACGGTGAGCTGCCCGTACATTCCCGCCGCCGAGATCCCCATTCCCTGCTGACCGCGCGACTGGCTGAGCTTGTGGAATTTCGAGCCATAGAGGAGCTTGCCGAAAATACGTGCGATCTGGCTCTCTACAATTCCCGGGCCGTTATCCTCGACGACGACCCGCGACTTGCCGTAGCGATCGCTCACCTGCACACGGATATCGGGGAGTATCCCTGCTTCCTCGCAGGCATCGAGAGCATTGTCGACCGCCTCTTTGACGGCTGTCACCAGTGCCTTGGCGGGGGTATCAAAACCGAGCAGATGACGATTCTTGAGAAAGAACTCCGAGACGGAAATTTCGCGCTGGCGGCTCGCCATTTCGAGCGCGGTGGCGGGTGAGGATTGCCTGTCAGACACAAGGTGTATCCCTGTCCCTCGTTATCCATAGCGTGGCTTGTTTATATCGACGCTCCCCCTCAGTCGCTTGACCAGGATCAAGATCGGTTCACCGCACCGAAGTGGCCGAGTCGGCCTGGTGCGCGTCCTGGCCCGCAAAATTCCGAGATGAGCCCGCGAAGCGTCGCGCCGCCGGCTTGCGCTGGATCAACGGCTCCCGCGCATACACCGCGCAGTATCGCACTTAAGTTATTTTTATCCTGGAGAAGAGCGATGAAACCAGTCGCGCTGTTGGTCGCGTTCTCTGCGTTTTGCGGGCCCGCGATCGCTCAAACCGAATGCCAGTCGGTACCGAAAGCCAGCGACCGCCTCGCCTGCTACGACAGGGCCGCGCCGCCAATCAGCAGGAGCAAGTCCGCGGCTACCTCGCCTGCGTCCTCACCGCAGCGGGACCAGGCCGTCGACCCGCTCGCCGCGGAAAACGCTCGTTTGGATGCGAAGATAAAAAATATCTGCCGCGGCTGCTGAGCGGGCGGCTCGTTGGGCCGGCGCGGCTGTCTGGCGCATGAGGGCATCTGCCGGAAACGGGGGCGGCTCAATTCATCGCTCCAATTCACGGATTCGAGAGCGGGCGTGATTCCCTGGTCGCCGCCGAAAAATGTTTGATGCAGATCAATATAATAGGTGTATCATGGCTCTAGATGGAATTCTCGTACTCTCGGGCAGGGAGGCGTGGAATGACAAGCTTTCTGGAGTTTAACGCGCGCGCGGCGTTATGCCGGCAGCTCGCCAGGCTTGAACCCGATAGCAAAAGCCTTTGGCTTGCGGAGGCGGAGAGGTGGTCACGCCTCAATCCCGACACCGCGCCACGACATGGCGAACCAGCCGCGACATGGTGCTGGAATGTCATATCGAAGCGCCGGGCTCAGGATATCAAAATCACAGACGTGCAATTCAAGTTCCGGCACGCCGCCGAAATTACCGGCAAAGATGCTTTTGAAGAGCTCCTGAGGGCGATGTTGTCCGAGGCTGGCGAACGGAATTAGACCTCTCGCAACCTGAAGCCTTAGCCGGAAAACGGCTGGTCTCCGCATTTGCGCGGCAGCGTCGCGGACAACGATTGCCGTTCTCGTGCGTGCGAGTTTGCAAGCCGGACATCTCAAAATGTAATTGATCGTACGCCGTTGTCGGATCGGGCGACCGGCTTGCGATCTGCCAGTGACCCTGACGTTTCGCGAAGGCGGGTTCCGGAGCACGGAAATTTGGCTTTATGCAGCAAGCCGGACGTGCCACAATTTTTGCGTGTAGCGATCGTCGGTGACTGAGTGCTGCACCCTTGCCGCAGGGAGGGTGCGTTGTGCCTGGTTCTTGGGGCACTCAAATCGACCGGACGGCGGTTAGATCATCTCTCGAACAGACGTGCTTCTATTTCTGGGGCCCCTGGAGCGTTCGAATGCGCCGCGGGCGACTGGCGTCGATACCTCGGACGCCATGAAACGAGCATGCGATGGCGACCGAATTAGCCGCAAGACCACAGCTGTTTGCGTCGCGAAAGCGCAAGCTTCCGCCGAAAGTGCTCGTTCTCATTGCGATCGCCCTTGGCCTTTCAATCGCCCTGGCAAGCGCCGTGGCTCTCAATCTCTCTCGGATGAGAGAGGGCTTTGCCTGGGTACGGCATACCAATGAGGTATTGCGCCAGCTTTCGGCGGCGGAGCGGCGGCTGCTCGAAGCGGAGTCCGCTGAGCGAGCGTATCTGCTGACGGCTGAGCCAGGCTATCTGGAAAATTATAATCGCGCCCAGGCCGATATACCCCAGCTTTTTACGGCGCTCCGGAACCTGGTATTCGACGATCCTGCCCAAGCCGCGCGCATTGATGATTTGCGAAAAAATATCGACGCCAGGCTGGACGAGTTCAAGCGTGCCATTGAATTCGGACCGGCGCGCCTGGCCGAAGCTCTTGCCGTCCTGACCGCGGCGCGCTCCCGGCAGCTAACCCCGCAGATTGAGCAAGAGATCGCGGAAATCAGACAGGTCGAATTGACCTTGCTCGAAGAAAGGCAACAGAGCGCGGACGAGAGTGTCACGTGGACGACGTTCTTCGCCGCCGTGCTGAGCATTTTCGTTGTGATGGGCGCCGCCTTCGGGGCGTTCCTGCTCGAGCGCCAGAGCGTCATGGGCGAGCTCCGCGGCGCCAACGATCAACTCGCAAGGAGCCGCGACGAGCTGGGGGAACGTGAAGCTCATCTGCAGGCCATCCTCGCGACCGTTCCCGACGCGCTGGTGGTTATCGACGAACATGGCGTCATTCAATCGTTCAGTAGCGCCGCCGAAGAAATGTTTGGATTCAGTGCCAGCGAAGCATCCGGGCGAAAGGTAAGCACGCTGATGCCAGAACCGTACCGGCGGGAGCACGACGGTTATCTGGCTCGCTATCTGACAACCGGGGAGCGTCGGATTATCGGCACCGGCCGGGTTGTCGTTGGGCAACGGCGGGACGGCGCGACCTTTCCGATGGATTTAACGATCGGCGAAGTGCACCTGAAAGGCCGCCGCCACTTCGTCGGTTTCATTCGCGACCTCACCCAGCGTCAGGAAAGCGAAAAGCTGCTGCACCAGACGCAGTCGGAGATGGCTCATATGTCGCGATTGAGCACGATGGGCGAGATGGCGTCCGCGCTGGCTCACGAACTGAACCAGCCGCTCGCGGCGGTCGCGAATTATCTTCAGGGCTCGCGGCGTTTGATCGAATCGGTCGACGGCGAATACGCCGCACGGCTGAGAACCGCACTGAACAAGGCCACCGAGCAGGCGCTGCGGGCCGGGCAGGTGATCCAGAGGTTGCGGGATTTCGTGGCGCGCGGCGAAACCGAGAAACGAATCGAAAGCCTGACCAAGATCGTCGAGGAGACGCTCGCCCTGGCATTTGTTGCCGCGAGGGATCAGTCGGTGCGGGTGAGCCTGCAATATGCTCAGGCGAACGATCAAGTCATTGTGGACAAGGTGCAGATTCAGCAAGTGCTGCTGAACCTGATGAGGAACGCACTGGAGAGCATGCAGGACTCTCCACGGCGCGAGCTGACCGTCACCACCGCGCCGGCTCCCGACGGTTTGATCGAAGTTCGTGTGGCGGACACGGGATCCGGAATCGATCCGGAAACCATGCAACGGCTGTTTCAGCCGTTCTTCACGACAAAGAAGCAGGGAATGGGCGTTGGCCTGTCGATTTGCCGCACCATCGTCGAATCGCATGGCGGGAAGATCGCCGTCGAACCCAATCCGGATGGCGGCGCTGTTTTCCACTTCACCTTGCCCGCTGTCGCCCCCGAGGAACTGAACACATGATGGTCGCAACGACGCTGGTTGCAATTGGATGCTGTGCCTCGCGGATCACCGCAGCCAAAGCCTTCGCAGCACGATGTCCTCGAACTCAACCACCTCGTGCACGCCAAGCAGCCGCGCCAGAAGGCCATACACGACGATCCCGAACGTGCAGAGCAGGGTGGCCCGGAGCAGGATCGCGGTGAGGTGCATATCAGGCAGCCATTGCAGGAGCAGGGCGCGTGCGGCGAGGCCCAGGCCCGCCGCAATAGCGGCCGCCAACGCCAGGCGGAGCGCCGCCGTCAGCATCCCCGGCGAACCCTGGAGAGTGGCGCCCGTGGCTGCCGCCTCCCGCTCGAAGCGCCGCCGCTGCAACCAGCCGAGCAGCATCACATAGGCCATGATTGCCATTGAGCTCGCGACCGCAAGGCCGATGGCGCCGGCCTGCTGCCGCAACACCACATAGACCGGCACCATGACCGCGGCGACCGCCGTTCCGACCATGGTCGGCAACCACGTGCTCTCCAGCGCATAGAACCCGCGGCTGATCACCGTCTGGGCTGCCCAGCCGCTCAGGCCAAGACAGAGATAGGTCAGCACGGTTGCTGTTTCCCGCGCGTCGGCGACCGTGAAGCGGTTGGCGAACAGACCCCAGATCAGGTAGACCGCCTCGAAGCCGGCGATGGTCAGGCAGACCTGCGCGGCGAAGGTCAGGAGCAGCATCAGGCGGACCGCGCGGCACAGCAAGCCATAGGCTTCGACGACGCTTCCGGCCGCGACCAACCCGCTGATGGTCGGATAGGCCGCCACCCCGGCCGCCATGCCGAATACGCCGATCGGGACCTTCATCAACGTCCGGCCATATTGCAGATACGACAGCGTGCCGACCCCGAGATAGGACGCCTGATTTTTGACGATCCACTCGTCGACCACGACGATGGAAAACCCGATCATGATCGGCACCGACAGCCAGAGGTAACGCCTCAGATCCGGATGCCGGAAAGAAAACAGCGGCATCCAACGCATGCGGGTCTTGAGGCAGCCATAGAGCGGCAGGCCGAACGGCCCCGCGACCGAACCGGCCAGCACGCCCCAGGCAAACCCGTCGGCTCCGAGTTCCGGGTAGTGAGCCCCCGTCAGGCCGCCGACGATGATGCCTGCCGAATAGACCAGCGGCGCCAGCGCCGGCAGCACGTGCAGGTTTTGCGCCTGCAACGCCGCCGAGAGCAGGCCTCCGATGACATGGAAGAACTGAGCCGGCAGAATGATGCGCGTCAGCCGGACCAGCGTATCGACGTCGTTCGGATCGGTGAAGCCGGGCGCAACGAGGGCCGCCAGCGGGCGCGCAAACACCATCAGCAAGCCGATGCCGACGGTCCCGGCCACAACGATGAAATTTGCGATCACGCTGAAGGATTCCCAGCCGCGGTCGTGCTCGCCGCGCTCGAGATGCGCGAGGAAGATCGGGATAAAGACGATGGACAGCGCGCCTGCCGCCAGCAGGTAGTTGAGGAAATCCGGCAGCGTGAAGCTCGCAAAATAGAGATCCGCCTGCCGGCTTGCGCCCAGGGTGCGGCCGATGATCTGCTCGCGGATCAGTCCCATCACGCGGCTGAGGAAGATCGAGCCGGCCCAGATGACAGAGGCGATGCCGATCGCGCGCGCCTGTATCTTGTCCTTTTGCTGTTCGGCCAAACCGGCAATCTCCATGCGGCCTCCGAGATTCCAGCCTGGGCTGCCAGCCTGTTCTCAGCTTGACCCAGATCAACAGAACAACGTGGATGGAAGGCTAATCAGGATCTGGAATGAGCAGCCCGAGAGGCAGGTCGTCCCTGCTGTGGAGCGATTTTCATGAGAAAAATTTCATTGGCTATCGGTTTGGTCGCAGCCTTCGCCGCAACCGGAGCGTCGGCGCAATCCGTCAATTTGACCGGAACATACAGGTGCGTTCAAGCGTGCCGGATGGGTCTGGTAGACTATCTTGCTTATGTCACCCAGAACGGCCCCGATCTGAATCTCCTGAATGAAGCCGGCGAGCCTGCCCGCGCGTGGCCTGACTGGTTCGCGCCGGCAACGCGGATCTGGATCGACGCCTGGAACGAGGGCGCCGTCTATTCACCGGACGGGATGCTGATCCAGTTCGACAACGGGACGATCTGGCAGCGCGACTTCGGCCCGCCGCCGCCGGCGCCTCGGCGCCATAGATAGGCCTTTGGACTTGGGCCGGCGCGCCAGGTAAAATGCTGGACCGACATAGGGCGGCCTCGAACGATCGGGAAGCACGATGCCAACTTTCCAAGTGAGCCTCGTCTCGCCCGAGAAGCTGTTGTTTACGGGCCAGGTCGATCAGGTTGACCTGCCTGGCGCAGAGGGCGATTTCGGCGTTCTTGCCGGCCACGCGCCGGTCGTTGCCATGCTTCGTCCGGGAATTGTGACGGCCGTAGCCGGAAGCGTCCGCGACAGGTTCGTGGTGTTCGGAGGCCTGGCCGAATTTTCGCAGGAAGACCTTACGATCCTCGCGGAATCTGCCGAAAGCGTCGAAGATTTTGATCTCGCTGGACTGGAGGCCGAGATCGAAGCGATGCAGGAAGGCCTGGCGAAGAAGCCGGCGGGCGATGAGCTCGATCGCGCCATTGCGCGGCTCGACCACTACAAGTCCATCCGCGTAAGCCTGGCCCCAGCGACCGCCTTCTAGCCAGGTTACGCCGGGTGCGATAAGTTCGGACGCAATCAGGACCGAAATCATGACGACTTTCGACAAACGCGAACAGGGTTTCGAAGCCAAATTCATCCACGACGAAGAGCTGAGATTCAAGGCGACGGCAAGGTGCAACAAAATGCTGGGCAACTGGGCTGCCGCGCAGCTCGGGTTGACGGGAGATGCCGCCGCGGCTTACGCGAATGAACTCGTCACCGCGAATTTGGAGAGGCAAAGCAGCGATGAGACCTTGCGCAAGGTATCAAACGACCTCGCGCCAAAGGGCATATCGGAGCAGCAGGTCGCTCACAGGATGGATGAATTTCTTCACATCGCGCTGGAGCAGATTGAAGCCGGAAACTAGCCTGGGGCGGCATCAACCGTTACTGGCTTGATTTAAATCAATACATTCAACTAACCGGGGCCTACCAATTCATGGTCCGGCTTTTCCCCAAGCTGGCATTGGTGCTTGAGGCCCCCCACAGAGCACCAGAATTAGAGGCCGCCACGTCCCCTGTGACGGCCTCTCCTTTGAGCACGGTGCCGAGGTCCTTCGGCGGCGAAGGCCAATTGATCGCGTTTGGCCAGACCTGAGCCTCGCTGCGCTCGACCATTTGCGCTTGACCTCCATCAAGACAAGATTTGTGTGCGCGGGCTAGCCTGCATCCTATGAAAGCAGCTCTTTGGGCGCACATCTTTCGGACGATTCTGATCGGGATCGTGCTCTCGGCAGTGCCCGCGCGTGGCGAAAGCGGTGATCCCTTCGGCATTTCCACCGTTGTCGCGCCGGAAAATTCGATGACGGCGACGTGGCGGCAATTGCTGTCGGAAATTCGGGCAGATGAGCTGACCGTCGTCCAATGTCGCGCCAACTCTGCCACATGCTCGCCCGCCGCCTTACGGTTTATTGCGATTGTCGACGATGCACGCAGATACGAAGGAGAGGCGCGGATCGGTCACATAAACCGTGCTGTCAACCTTGCAATTCCGGTGGCGCACGATGGAATCTGGCGGTCGCCCCTGGACGCGCTGGCATCGGCCGGAGATTGCAAGAGTTACGCGGTTGCCAAATATGCAGCGCTGGGTGATGCGGGCATCCCGGCGGCGGACCGCCGCCTCGTTATCGTCAGTGCGAAATCACGCCAGCAGGAGACCCATGTCGTTGTGGTCGTGCGTCTGGCAGCGCGGTGGGTTATCCTTGACAACGTGACACAGGCGTTGGTGGATAGCCTCGACCGTCACGATTATCTGCCGGTCCTGGCGCTCGATCATTCGGGCGTCAGCGAATTTCCGCCGCGGCCGGGCGCGTTGGGGGGCTAGAGCCTTTTCCGTTTCGATAGAATCGAAACGGGGCTCTGGATTCTTGATTTGACGCGTTTTCCTAACGCGAACCGGTCGCCACTTCGCTTGAAAACGCTCTAGATACAGCAACAAAGCTGTGCAGATCGCGACATTGCGCGGTTTCTGGGCCGGATTTCCAAATATTGTCGGCGACACGAATCAACATTACAGGAGCCAAAATGGCAGTTCAGATGACGAAGTCGCAGCTGATCGAGAAGATCGCTGGCGAGACGGAAGTGGCGAAGAAGGACGTCAAGGGCGTTTTGGAGACGCTTGCGGCGGTCGGTTATAAGGAGCTGAAGAAATCCGGCGTGTTCCTGGTTCCCGGCTTTGCCAAGTTTGTCGTCGTTAAGAAGCCGGCGACCAAGGCGCGTAAGGGTACCAATCCCTTCACCGGCGAACCCATGACGTTCAAGGCCAAGCCGGCCCGGAAGATCGTCAGGGCGCGGCCGGTCAAGGCGGCAAAAGACGCGGTGTAAGCGTCAAAAGCCCTTCCCGGGGCTTTTGCGTTTCGAGCCATGGTGTGGTTCGCCAGCGCAATGAAGCGCTGCCATGTTCACGCGGCATGAGGCCTTTGCGGCGTGGACGCCTGCCGGTCAGCGGCTGCCGCTGACCGCGGCACGGCGAGTGTCAATCCGGCTGCCCTGTGTCGGCTGCAATGGGGGGCCGCTGACCGAGTTGCTGAGCCAGCCAGCCAGGCGCTCCACGATGGTCGTCTGGTTGCCCGGTTTGCTGTCCGACACGAATGGGTCGGTGTAACACCGCGCGCCGGCCGTTCTCGCGATCTGCGCCACGGCTTCGGTCATGGCCGGCGCACCACAGGTGTAGACCACGTCGTTCGGCGACAGCTTCGGCAGGTGATCGGTCGGCCGTCCGGAGCGGATAACGGGGGAGACGTTTTGCGGTTCCGACACGGTCGGAATGATCGTGACGTTGGGAAACAGCGCCAGGCGGCACAGGGCGCTGTGCATATACAGCGATTGAAGCTTTCGCGCCGCGATCACGAATATCAGCTCTCGCTGCGGCCGCTCCATGATGGCTGCGACCGCGATCGCCCACATCGGCGCGAAACCGGTGCCGCTGGCGACAAGAACTAGGCTGCCGGTATGATTTGGCCTCAGAAAGGCGGTGCCGAGCGGCCCCGTCAGTTTCACGCGATGCCCGACGTGGATTTCCCGGCCGAGCGCAGAGGATACAAGTCCGCCGGGAAGTATTCGGATGTGAAAATGCAGCAGGCGATGGTCGGGGCGTCCCTCCAGCGGATAGCTCGGGCTGTAACTTCGTCGCCGGGAAGCCCCGGAATTGCACCTTGCAATACTGACCGGGCAGATAGCGAAGCGGCTTCGGCAGCTCGATGTCGACACCGATAATGTCGGGCGCCAGGCGAACGACATTCGCCACACGCGCCGACATGCAGACCTGATCGGGGACGGGTTCGGTCACGATGTTAAGATCGGAGATGATCCGCGCCTGGCAGGCGTGGATCATGTCGTCGCCGTGCTCCTGGCCGCCAAACACCTTGCCGTCGACGAGGCGCACCTTGCAAGCGCCGCAAATCCCGCTTCGGCAGTCATGGGGCAGCTCAACGCCATTCATCAGTGCCGAGTCGAGCAGCAGGTCGCCGCAATTCGCCAGAAAGGGCTCGTCGTTTAGAGTCACTTTGCAAGTCTTCCGCATTTATTCCACCTCTAGACGGATTGGCCGGACGTGCCGGGTATGCCTGATTTGACTGTGATCGAAGGCCGCGACCCGCATGAAGACGCCGGTCCTGATCGGCACGTCGTATTGGCTGTGGGTGTCGAGACGGCGCGCCACTTCCAGCGCCCAGTGCCCGGAGGCCCAGCGGGCCGCGCAACGCACGTCGGCGCGATCGCCCGAGAATTCGCCGGCAATGATGACGCCCGGAATGACCGTGCCGGTCGGGATGCGGGCGTCCGCCTCCGCGGAATACGGAATCGACTCCTGCTCGGTCATGAACCAGCGCGCGCCGTCGTTCTCGCCGTGATGTGGATCGATATCGATATCCCCCATCGCTGCGATCGTTGCCGCCAGATCCTTCGGCAACCGGCGTGGCGCGATCAGCCGGACGCCGCCGGCGTCGTCGGTGTCGATGACGAAATTGTCCGTGTAGTTCGCGGTGCCGGGGTCAGGCGCGAAACCGCCCTTGTAGGGAACGACGTGGCTCACCTGCATCGGCGTCGGATCCAGCGGCGGACCGAAATGAGCATCGTCCATCCATCCGGTAGAACCTCCGCTGGTCGCCTTCCATTGCCAGACGTCGGCATAGCCCGCCGCCGTGTAATGCAGGCCGCGGCCGGTCATGGTCGCCGGCGCGTCGGCGATCGGCTGGGGGCTGGCATGAAAAGTCCGGCCGCCCGCGAGGGTCACGTCCGCGGTGGTCAGCAGGACCGAAAACTTGTCTTCATTGAAGTCGTGCTCGTCTCCGGTCTCATAGCCGTTGTGGAGCACGCGCCATCCGTCGGCTTCCTTGATGAGCGGCAGGTGTTTCAGTGACCGCGTCGGATCTTCCCATGTGAACAGGAAATACGCCCATGTACCGTCGTGCACCGCGCGAATCTCTATTCTCGTTTCGCCTTTGCCGTCGAAATTCCCTCCCTCGCTGGTCATCAGGGAGAACGGCGTGACGTCGCGCCAGGCCCGATCGGAAGTGTCGCCGTCGAGCGTGGGCGCATCGGCGCTGTTGATGCGGTGAATCTCCAATTGGTCGACCGTCAAACGGTCGGCAGCAACGACAACCGAAGCGCCGGTGAGGGCGACGGCCGCGGCGACGACGAAAGGATTGGACTGGAACATCGGGTTACGCCGTTTCGGAGTCCTTTGTCCCCCTGGTCCCGGCGCTGTCGAATTGCCTGCTGCCATTCGACTCCGCGCGATGCGGCCGGGCCGCGGTGCCGGCCTGACCTGTGCCTGCGGGAATTGCGGCGGCAGCCGCGCCGATTGCTCGGCCAGCAATGTCAGCAATTCAACCGCGTCGAGCCGCGGCGGCGGCGCTGCGATCTGGGTAGGGCGAAAGATGCGAAGCAGCTGCGACGCGCCACCCAGCCGCAAATGCATCAGCACATGGAGGCCGGCGAAGGCAAGTATCACCCACGTTCCGTACCAGTGCAGCGTCGCCATGTCGTTGCCGGCGTAAAGGCCGAAATACAGCAGCCCGCCGCTGGCGATCAATGCCAGCATCGCGACGAAGAAGATCCAGTACAGAACGATGTTGTAAGCGCCGAGCCTGGCCTGCTTCCGGCCGAAAAGTCCACGCAGCCGGACCTTGTCCAGCCGGACACGGCTGCCAAGACCGGACCGCATCAGATAGACCGCATATGCGAGCGACACCGCGACCAGCGCGACGGCCGCCTGCATATGCACGATCCATGCACTGTCGCACGGAAGCACGGCATCGAACAGATTGATCCAGCTGCGCCCGGGCGCTTCGGTCGCGATCCGCAATCCGCTGACAAAGGCAGTGCCGAACGCGCCGACCAGCAGCCAGTGCAGAATGATCGTTCCGTAGTCGGTCTTTCGCTTCACGCCCGCGCTCCACCGGGGAGCCCGCAGTTGGCGACATCAGGCTGACGCTCGAACTTGACGTAGATTCCAATTTTGCATGTACGAAGTGGCAGTACGCCGCGCCGGATCCCACGACGTTGCATCTTGGCCCGCGCAATATCCCGCAGGAAGCCGTCGTTGCCGTTACACAAATGACCCGTCCCCAAAATCAGGATTCGCCGAACCCAGCGAACGAATGGTTTCCCTTAGCTTTGCGGCCCCCCGGCCGCGGCGTGTCGACGGTTCAAACCGCAACAGCTGGATTGAACGATCCAATGACCTCCGGTGCCCGATCGATGTGGCGGGACGCCCGAAGTCATTCCCGGCCGCCGTTATCGATCGACCGGAGTGACAGTAGTGACCATTTTATTCCCCTCAAGTTTGTCAAATCGAATGCCTGCCAGCGCAAGTGACCTGCTTGGGCGGCGACATGATCCGAGGGATGAAGAATTATTTAGCTTCGTGGCGGCTTTCAGCCGACTCCGGGGCCAATGCGCGGGAGAAGCAAGGTGATAGGCGGACGAAACCGTGACGCTCTAACTCGTTTTACGCGAAGGTAGTGCAGCGCGAGCGAGAAATATGAAGGCGTTGCCGATGTTTGCCGCGAAAATCCCGCTCGCCGGCCTCATCGCGCGCAAATCTTGCGCGCGACAAATAACGCAATCGTTCCGGCAGTTATGAAACTGCTGCCGTTCGTTTTATTCCGGCGCGCTCCGCAACAATTGGCCGTTGGTCGCATTCTTGCCGAAAAATGGTCGGTATCGCCCGTCATGGAGTTTGATCGCGCAAGGCGCGACGACCGCCGATGGGGAGCGCAGGACGCATGAGTATCGTTCAGGGTCACGCGCCAGCAATGTTTCCGTCCGGCGCGTTTTCGAATCTCAGGTCGACGCTGGCGTCCGATGATCCTGTGGCGGTTGGGCTGCGCGAGAGCGCGCGGCGTATGGTCGGCATTGCCGTCTTCAGCGGGGTGATCAATGTCCTGATGCTGTCGGGCTCGCTTTACATGCTGCAGGTCTATGATCGGGTTATTCCGAGCCGCAACACCGCGACCCTGCTGGGCCTCTCGCTGATGGTGCTGTTCGCCTATCTGGTGCAGGGATATTTCGACGCGCTGCGCGCGCGCATGCTGTGCCGGGTCGCGACGCTTTTCGACGCCGGCCTGCAGGAATCGATCCACACGGCGCTCGCGACTTTGCCGCTTCGCGGCGTGAAGCCCATGCTGATGCAGCAGCCGTTGCGCGATCTGGACCAGGTGCGCGGCTTCATGTCGAGCATGGGGCCGACGGCGTTCCTCGATATGCCGTGGATTCCGATCTTCCTCATCGGGTTGTTTCTGTTTCATCCGGCGATCGGCGTGACGGCGGTGCTCGGCACCGCTGCGATCATTGCCATGACATTGCTGACCGAGCGGATGTCGCGCGGGGCGGCCAAGGCCGCGATGGAATCCAGCGCCCAGCGACAGGTGCTGGCGGATGCGACCCAGCGCAATGCCGAAGTGATCCGCGCGCTGGGCATGACGGACCGATTCACCGCGCGCTGGTCGCAGGCCAATGAGCGCTATTTGCGGGAAAACATCCGCGCCACCGACGTGTATGCCAATCTCGGTTCGGGCGCGAAGGTGCTGCGCTACGTGCTGCAATCCGGCATGCTGGGCATCGGCGCCTATCTCGTCGTGGCCGACAGGGCGTCGGGCGGCATCATGATCGCTTCGTCGATCATGATGGGCCGCGCGCTGGCGCCGGTTGAAATCGCGCTCGGTAGCTGGAAGCAGCTCGTCGCCGCGCGCCAGGGCATCGTGCGCCTGCGCGAAATCTGCAAGGCCACCGCGGCACCTCCGGCGCCGCCGGTGGTGCTGCCGCGTCCCTGCCGCGAACTTTCGGTGCAGGATCTCGCCGTCGCCGCACCGGGGACGGGAAAGGCGATCGTCTCGAATATTTCGTTTTCGCTCAAGGCCGGCATGGGATTGGCGCTGCTCGGCGCCAGCGCGTCGGGCAAGACCTCGCTCTCCAAGGCGCTGGTTGGAATCTGGCCGGCCCAGAACGGCGTGGTGCGGCTCGACGGCGCCGCGCTCGATCAATGGCGAAACGAGGATCTCGGCCGCTATATCGGCTATCTGCCGCAGGACGTGGCTCTGTTCGACGGCACCGTTGCCGAAAACATCTGCCGTTTCGATGAGGGCGCGAGCTCGGACTCTGATCCTGAGGGCCGCGCAGATCGCGGGCGTGCATGAAATCATTCTGCGGCTGCCCGAGGGCTATTCGACGCGGATCGGCCAGGGCGGCATGTCGCTGTCCGCGGGGCAGCGGCAGAGAATTGGGCTGGCGCGCGCGGTGTTCGGCGATCCGTTCCTGGTCGTGCTCGATGAGCCCAATGCCAATCTCGATGCCGACGGCGAAAACGCCCTGACCCGCGCCATTCAGATCCTGCGGTACAACAAAAGCATCGTCATCGTCATTTCGCATCGGCCCGAGCGCGCTCGCCGCGTTGAACATGGCGATGGTGCTCTACGAAGGCAAGGCGATCGCGTTCGGCCCGTGCGAAGAGATATTTGCACGCGTGCGCACGGGGCAGCAGGCCGCGGCGGCGAGACCGCCGGCTGCGGCGCCGGATACGAAAACGGTTCGTCGCGCTCCAATTGTCGAGAGTGTCCAGTCATGAGACGGGGAGGTCGTACATCGCATGACGATCGGCGTCGCAGCGCTGGGGCGACGAGCCGGATAGCGACGCGATAGGGCCGCAGGGCAACGCGCTGATTCTTGAACTGCAGCGCCTTCGGCAAGCGTTCGATGGCGAAGACGCGAACGAGCCTCACGCGGCCCAAATGCGCCGTCCGGCTCGCGACGGCGTGCGTCCGGCCGCGCGCCAGCCGAAGCGTCCGCAGAAAGGCAGGATGGGACGGGCCATCGATGTCTGCCTGGAGCAATTGGGACTTGCTGCCGCGGCCCCGGCCGCAGGTAGAGACGAATATGAGCGCGATCCGTTTGGAGCCCCGGCCGGACGCAGAAGCAAGGATGGGCACGATCCGTTTGGAGCCCCGGCCGGACGCAGAAGCAAGGATGGGCACGATCCGTTTGGAGCCCCGGCCGGACGCAGAAGTAAGGATGCGCGCGATCCTTTCGTCGTCCCGGCTGGACTCAAAAGCAAGGATGCGCGCGATCCGTTTGGAGCGCCGGCCGGACGCAGAAGCAAGGATGGGCACGATCCGTTTGGAGCCCCAGCCGGACGCAGAAGCCACGACGCGCGCAGTCCGTTTGTCGCCCCGGTTGAACGTGGAGACGATTTTGCGCGCGAGTTGACGGCCGCGTTGGCCGAACGTGTAAACGAATTTGCGCGCGAGCCGGTTGCCGCCCCGACCGCGCGCGGAAACGAATTTGCGCGCGAGCCGGTTGCCGCCCCGACCGCGCGCGGAAACGAATTTGCGCGCGAGCCGGCTGCCGCCCCGGCCGCACGCAGAGACGAACATGGGCGCGAGCCGGTTGCCGCCCCGGCCGGGCGCAGAAGCGAACATGGGCGCGAGCCGGTTGTCGCCCCGGCCGGGCGCAGAAGCGAACATGGGCGCGAGCCGGTTGTCGCCCCGGCCGGGCGCAGAAGCGAACATGGGCGCGAGCCGGTTGCCGCCCCGGCCGGGCGCAGAAGCGAACAGGGGCGCGAGCCGGTTGCCGCCCCGGCCGGGCGCAGAAGCGAACATGGGCGCGAGCCGGTTGCCGCCCCGGCCGGGCGCAGAAGCGAACATGGGCGCGAGCCGATTGCCGCCCCGGCCACACGCGGAAACGAATTCGCGCGCGAGCTGACTGCCGCCTTGGCCATGCGCGGAAGCAACCCTGCACGCGGTCCGGCCATCGCGCCGCCTACGCGCCAGCGTAACCCGATCATGGCGCCGGACGGCCCATCACCGATCAGTTTGCCGAGGCTCGGGCCAGGTCTTTCCGAGCCGGGCGACAAATATCGGTCGATGCATCTCGCGAGCCCTCAACTGGCTCTGCCGGCTCCGGCTGGCGGCGTGAAGCCGGCAACGTCCGTTGGACAGTTGATCGAAAGCTGCCGCGTCGGCCTGACCGCGGGCGTTACTTTCCTCGTCAATAGTGGGGGGCTGCCCGACAGTGATAACGTGCCGGGTGAAAACCTGACGTCACGGGCCGGTCGCGCCTTCGAGCACGAGTTGCGGACCGGGCTTCGGGTGCTGCTCGCCGTCGGGCTCTTGGCCGGCGGCTGGTCCGTGCTGATGCCGCTGGCTGGCGCCGTCGTGCTTCCCGGCAACCTCGTGGTTCAATCGAACGTCAAGGCCATCCAGCATCCGACCGGCGGCGTTGTCGCCGAGATTCCGGTCCACAATGGCCAGCGGGTGAACGCCGGCGATTTGCTGCTGCGGCTCGACGCGACCCAGGCGCAGGCCAATCTGCAGGTGGTGAGCAAGCAGCTCGACGAGATGCGGGCGCGGATGGCCCGGCTCGCGGCCGAGCGCGATGGCCTCGCGCAGATCGAAGTGCCGGCCGAACTGGCGGCGCGATCGGGTGAGAATGCCGTCAAGTCCCTGCTGGCGTCGGAGGAGTCGTTGTTCAAGGCCCGGGCGAATGCGCGTCGGAGCCAGACGGAGCTCTTGCAAAGCCGGGTCTCGCAGCTCGGCGAGGAGATTGCGGGCCTCGATGCCCAGGTCGGCTCCAAGACCAAGCAACTGGAGCTGATCGCCGGGGAGCTTTCGGGAGTCCAGGACCTGTACGACAAGCGGCTCGTCCCGCTGACGCGGCTTACGACCTTGCAGCGCGAGAGCGCGCGGATCGATGGCGAACGCGGGCAATTGATGTCTTCGATCGCCGAGACAAAATCCAAGATCGGCGAGGCGCAGCTTCAGATCGTGCATCTCGACCAGGATTTTCGGACCGAGGTCGTGAAGGAACTTGGCGACAGCCAGGGCAAGGAAGCCGAACTTGAGCAGCGCGGCGTCGGCGCGCGGGACCTTCTCGATCGGATCGAGATCCACTCGCCGACGTCGGGGGTGATCCATCAACTTGCCGCCCACACCATCGGCGGCGTCATCCGCGCCGGCGACACCGTCATGGAAGTGGTGCCGGATATGGATGACTTGCAGATCGAGGCGCGGCTGCAGCCCAACGATATCGACCAGGTGCGAATGGATCAGAAGGCGCTCGTCCGTTTCTCGGCCTTCAACCAGCGTGTGACGCCGCAGCTCAACGGCATCGTGTCTTATGTGTCAGCCGATACCAGCCACGATCAGCAGAGCAATGCGTCGTATTTCACGATCAGGGTGAAGCTGCCGGAGGAGGAGCGTCGCCGGCTGGCTGGCCAGCAGCTCGTGTCGGGCATGCCTGCGGAAGTGTTCCTGCAGACGGGCAGCCGGACAATGATGAGTTACCTGTTTAAGCCGATTACCGATCAGCTCCAGCGCGCCTTCGTCGAGCGGTGAGCGTGGCGACTTACGCGTGGGCCTTTGCGAATGCGGTCTCGTCTTTGGATGCAATCGCAGGTCCGGAGTTCCCCGAGCGGTTGACGCGCAACGAGGCAATGAAAGAGGCGGCCGCATGAGCCGCCTCTTTTTTCTCCGGGATTGCAATTTGCGAATTGCCGGCAGTGCATTGACTGCGGATCATATAATCGTTCGGGCTCGAAAATCAGCGATCGCCCTGTCATCATAGCCGTATTCTCTGAGAACTTCTTCGCTATGCTCGCCCTTTTCGGGCGTCGGATGGGCAATGCAGCTCGGCGTTCGGCTAAGCTTGACGGCCTGACCGACGACCTCGATCTTGCCAAGCGCGCCATGCTGAACTGCCGCGGCCATGCCGAGATGCCGGACTTGCGCATCGGCGAAGACCTCGTCCATGCGATTGATCGGGCCGCAGGGTACGCCTGCCTTGTTCAGCATCTCGATCAGCTCGGCGCTCGCGCGTTGAACGGTGACATCCGAGATGGCCTGATTGAGGGCTACCCGGTTTTTGGAACGGGACGCATCGTCGGCAAAACGCGGATCCTGAGGCAGATGATTGAGATCGAGCGTTTGGCAGAAGCGGGCGAAGATATGCTTGCCCGATGCCGCAATATTGATGTGGCCGTCGCGGGTGGGGAATACGCCGGTCGGAATGCTGGTCGGATGATCGTTGCCGGCCTGGCCCGGCACCTCCTTGGCGATCAACCAGCGCGCCGCCTGGAAATCCAGCAGCGAAATCTGCGCCCCGAGCAGCGATGACTGCACCCACTGTCCCTCGCCGGAAACTTCGCGTTCGAGCAGGGCGACCAGAATTCCCATCGCGCAGAAAATGCCGGCGCCGAGATCGGCAACGGGAATGCCGACGCGCACCGGACCCTGGCCGGGAAGACCGGTGATCGACATCAGCCCGCCCATGCCTTGGGCGATCTGGTCGAAACCCGGACGCTCGCGATAGGGCCCGTCCTCGCCGAAGCCGGAAATGGAGCCATAGACGATACGCCTGTTGATCGCACGAACGGTCTCGTAATCGATGCCGAGGCGAAATTTCACGTCCGGCCGGTAGTTTTCGATCACGACATCGGCGGTCTCCACCATCCGTTTGAAGATGGCGATGCCGTCTTCTTCTTTCAGGTTGAGCGTGAGGCTTCGCTTGTTGCGATGGAGGTTCTGGAAATCCGGGCCGTGCCTCGGGCCGCCCATATCGCTCTCCTCGAGACCCTTGGGGAGTTCGATCTTGATGACATCGGCGCCCCAGTCGGCCAGTTGCCGGGCGGCCGTCGGGCCCGCCCGCACCCGCGTAAGATCAAGCACTTTGAAACGGGCGAGCGCCTTCGAGGCGGGGGTGAAAGACATCGGATTTGCTCCTGTCTATTTTATCGGGGGTTGAGCAGGCTCACGCGATCAGCGCCATTTGACGCGGCTCGAACTCCAGCCAGGCGTTGGCTCCGATCGGAATATCGTCCATCGGTGAGGTCGTCACCCGGAGCGGCACCGTGCCCTCGCACGGCCTCACGACGTAATCCCAGTGCTCGCCCATGAACGCGCGCTCCAGCACGACGACCCCGACCGAAGCGCAACCGTCGCGCGCGGTGGGTGGGGTGCCGGAAAGCCGCATGCTGTGCGGCCGTACCGAAAACACCGCCTTTCCCTGCGGCGGCACATCGCGTTCGAATGCGGCGCGCGGCAGCGCAAAGCCGTCGAACGAAATTTCGTGCCCGTCGCCGATGCCCTCGATGAAATTGGTGCGCCCGATAAAGCCTGCCACAAAACGCGTCTTCGGTTTGTTATAGAGCGCGCGCGGATGATCGACCTGCTCGATGCGGCCATGATTCATGACCGCTATTCGATCTGAGGTCACCATGGCCTCGGCCTGATCGTGCGTGACATAAACCGTGGTCACATGAAACTCGTCGTGCAGGCGCCGGATTTCAAACCGCATCTCCTCCCGCAGGGTCGCGTCCAGATTGGACAAGGGCTCGTCAAGCAGCAGAACGGCAGGACGGATGACGATCGCGCGGGCCAGCGCCACCCGCTGCTGCTGCCCGCCGCTGAGTTCGGCCGGATAGCGGTCGGCCAGATGGTTCATATGCACGACTTCCAGCATCTCGCCGACGCGGCGCTTCACCTCGGCTTTCGCCATCTTGCGCAGCTCCAGCCCGAACGCGACGTTCTGTTCGACCGTCATGTTCGGCCAGATCGCGTAGCTCTGAAAGATCATCGACATCTGGCGCCGGTCCGGCGGAACGGAGCCCGCGGGCGAGGAAAGAATCTGGCTGTCCATCTCGATGGTGCCGAGCGTGGGGTCGACAAATCCCGCGATCATCCGCAAGGTGGTGGTTTTGCCGCAACCGGAAGGCCCGAGCAGTGAGACGAATTCTCCGGACTGCAATTCGAGATCGATGCCGTCGACCGCGAGAAAATTGCCGTAACGCTTGCTGACGCCGCTGAGTTTGAGCCTGCTCAACTATTCCTCCGCAGCATGAAATCGCGTCCGATCATTTTGGATCCGATGCCGGCGATCGCGACGGTCGCAACCAGGAGGATGACGCCAAGCGCGGACAGCACCTCGAAATTGCCTTCCTCCGACAGGTCGAACAGCATCACCGAGATCACCCGCGTGTTCGGCCCAACCAGAAAGATCGCCGAAGAAAATTCCCGCGTCGCCGGGATGAAGACCAGGATCCAGGCGCCGGCGAGACTTTTCTTCAAGAGCGGAATCAGCACCTTGCGAATTGCGAGCAGACGGCTGCCGCCGAGAATCCGGACCGCCTCTTCCATTTCCGGGTTGATGCTGCGCAAGCCCGCCGCGCTCGATGTGTAGGCGATCGGCAGAAAGCGGGTGGTAAAGCCCAGGATCAGGATCGTCGCGGTCCCGTAGAGCGCGAGTGGCGGCGGGGCGTAGGCGGCATAGAACCCGATCGCCAGCACAATACCGGGAACCACGAACGGGGCCACGCAGAGAAAAGCCAGCACGTTGCTCCAGGGCACCAGTTTTCGACTGACTACATAGGCAATCGCCAACGACAGGCTTATCGCGGCGAAGGCGGTCACGGCTGAATAGGGGAAGGTGTTGAAGATCGTCTGCTTCGCCTGGGTTTGCTCGACCAGAAGGTAGTAGAAATTGTGCAAGGTCAGATTGTCGAGGCTGAACCCTCGGCCCCAGGCCTTGGCGAAGGCAGCCTGCAGCAGCACCAGCATCGGCAGAAAGACCGAAAGCGCGCAGACCAGAAGCGCATAACCCAGCATGACCCAGCGCCAGGGCCCAAGCTCGATCATCCGTCGTTCGCCGCCCTTGCCGGTAACGGAGGTGTAGCCCCGGCGGCCCAATATCCGGCGCTGCAGCCAGAACATCAGCACGGTAATGGCGAGTAGCGGCATCGCATAGGCTGCCGCTTCCTCGACGCGGACCGGATATTCGAAAAATTGCCAGAGCTGCGTCGACACCACGTTGAAACGGGCGGGCAATGCGATCAGCGCGGGCGCGCCGAACAATGCGATGGCCTCGAGAAAGCTGATGATGATGCCCCCGATGATCGCAGGCGTCACCAGCGGCAATGTAATGCGCAGCATGGTACGAAGCGTGCGGGCGCCGAGGATGTTCGCCGCGTCCTCCATTTCGGACGACACCAGATCGAGCGCCGAACTCGTAAAGACAAACGTGTAAGGAAATGAGGTCACGGCGATGACCAGAATCAGGCCGGTCATCGAATAGATATTGAAAATCCCGTGCCCGGCGCCGGTCAGCGCCATCCAGATTTTATTGAGCCATCCGGAATTCGGACCGGCCAGAAGGATCCAGCCGATAGCGCCGAGATAGGGTGGCGTGACGAAGGCGGCGAACACCATCAGCCGGACGAACGCTTTGCACGGCATATTGGTGCGGGAAATCGCCCAGGCGATCGGGACCGCGAAGCAGGTGGCAAGCAGCGCGACGCCGACGCCAAGTTCCAATGAATTCGCCAGCGACTGGAGATGCCTGATGTTGCCATAGGCAGTCCGGTAGTTGGCGAGCGTAAAGCGCCCGGTATCGGTCTCCTGCAGGCTGGAAACGATCAGTCGCAGAACCGGATTCAATATCAGGAAGGCGAGCAGGGCGATCAGCGCCAGCCACAGCAGGATGCTGGCGTCGAGGCGCCTTATTCTTGAAGCAAGACCGGAAAACTGTACGGCGCGGACGTCGAGCGAGTTGTCAGTCACGTTCTCTTGCCCCGACCTAGACGCCGAAGGTTTCACGCCACTGCTTGATGACTTCCGGTATGCCCTTGGTAATCTGTTCGACCGTCGGCCGGATGATCTTCACGTCCTTGGCCGATTTGGCGCCCTTGGGCGCGGCGACTTCGGGCCGGATGGTTTCGTTGAAATGATCTACCCAGATCCGGGAGGCGCCCTCGCTCATCAGGAATTCCATGAACAGGCGGGCGGCAGCGGGATGTTTGCTGCCCTTCATGATGCTGGAGGGGGCGATGATCAGTACGGTGCCGTCGGTCGGATAGATCATGGCAAGCGGGTTGCCCTTCTGCACGCTCTCAAGCAGGGTGCCGACGGGCCCGCACCCGGCGATGGTGCTTTCTCCCGCGTTCAGCATGGTGACCGTGTCATTGATCGAACGACCTACGCGCGGATTGTTCTTTGCGAGCTTTTCGAAGAACTCCCAGCCGTATTGATTGCGCAACGTCAGCGCCCAGGTGCCGACATAGCCGCTGAAGCCGGGATGACCGAGCGCAATGTTGTCTTTCCATTTGGGATCGAGCAGGTCGGTCCAGTTCCTGGGGGCGTCGGCTTCTTTCACCTTGGAAGTATTGTACCCGATGCCGATCATGCCCGCCGAGGTGACGAAGTAATAACCGTCCGGATCGTAGTTCTTGTAGACGTCGAGCACCTTGCCGGAATTGTCAGGAACATATTTCTCGAAAGCGCCCTTGGCTTTCAATTCGACGGAGTGGCCAAGGTCGGTCGAGCTGAAGACGTCGCACTGAATGGCGCTGGCCTTGATTTCCTGGGTAACGCGCTGATAGGCGACCTGGGCGGTGGTGCGCAGCACGTTGACCTTGAGGCCCGGATAGATCAATTCGAAGCTGCGGCCCAGCGCCTGCGCGGTGATGTCGTCCGATTGGGCGGTGTACCATGTCAGTTCACCACCCTCTTTCCTGGCGGCTTCGTAGAGTTCCTTCTCGTGAGGCGTCATCGAAGGCGCGGGTTGGGCCAGAACTTTTGGGCCGATGCCGAGGGCAAAAAGCGCTGAACCGCCGAAAATGAAGCTACGTCTCCGAACAGGGAACATGGCCGATCCTCGCCTGAATTTCGTTTCTTGTTCAGGCGAGTATGCGGGCATTTCGCGCAGGCTTCAATTCATTCCGCCTGGAAATGGCTCACACTTTGGAAGAGCTTGACGTTGCGGTGCACCATGCGGACTCGCATGGCGTCAGCAGGAACTGATCCAGGATACGAAACCTTGAGCCGGCGTCGTCCTGACGAAATACCGCGATCCTGTCGATCGTCAGCGTATTGAGACCGAGCGCTGAAAAGCGATCGCGCAGCATCGTCAGGACCGGCTGGCGTCGTCCGGCCTCAAGCCGCCCCGTCAGGGTCATGTGGAAGCGGAAGTCTTCCATGATATAGGGATAGCCCCAGCGGTCGAGATGCTGGCACTGCCTTGGCGTCAAGGCAGCCGGATTTCGCCGCGCCCGGTCTTCCGGCGTGAGCGGGGCGCGGAATGTATCGAATTCGCGCACGCAGTCCGCGGCGAGCCGCTCCAGATCGGCCGACCGTTCCGCCGGCACCACCGCGATAAAGCCGCTGATGGAATCGACGACCGGCCGGATCACCGGAAGCGGCCGGGGCGTGCCGGCGAATGTTTTGCAAGCCGCAACGAGCTCGGCCTCGGTCTTGCCGGGCGCCAGCGACAGCGGCGCCTTCAACGTGGCATGGAAGCCGTATTTCCGCGGATCCCGGCTGAGATCGCGCCAATCCGTTACCATCTGTGTAACGCCATCGGGAAAGGCCAGCTCCGTGCCGCTGAAGGCGTCATAGCCCACCAATCGCGCGCCGAAGCGATCGAGATCGCTGCCGACTGCGGCTACATAATAGATCGCATAGCGCGGAAAGGATGCCATAGCACCACCATAGTGCCGCCTCACGCGGCCGCAACCGCCTTGCGCCGGACGATCGCCGAATGAATCAGGCGGCTCGCGTCGGTCAGATGAACCAGACGTCCGGCGGCGATGACGGCAACAATGCGCGGCCGCAGCGGCAATTCGTCATCGACGAGGATGATATCGGCGCGATATCCCTCGGCCAGAATGCCGCGGTCCGAAAGGCCCGCGGCGCGGGCCGGGGCCGCCGAGATCAGGTCCCACGCCCTGGGAAGCGGCAGCACGCCATCGGCGGCAAGTCGGTATGCGGCGAGTAGCTGCGACGGATAGTAGTAGTCGGATGCGAGCACCGAGCACAGGCCCCTGGCGATCATGTCGGATGCCCGGGTCCATCCGGTATGGCTGCCGCCGCGTACGACATTGGGTGCGCCGAACACGATGGCATCACCGGCCTCGGCAGCCGCGCGCGCTGTTTCCTCATTGACCGGAAATTCGGCGATTGCCACCCCCATGCCGCGAAATGCCCTGCGCATGTCGGGGCTGTCGTCGTCATGCGAGAGCATTCGCACGTTTGCGCTTCGCGCGGCTTCTGCCAGCCGCATGATCGAGGCGGGGACGTCGTCGGCGCGAGAGACGACGCGATCGACCAGATCGCCAAACGCCTCGCCGGAAAGACCGGTGCGTTCGACCATGCGGCTTCGCTTTTGCGGCTTGGCCAGATTGGCTACGGTGGAATCCATGTGGTCATTGAACGCGAACAGGTCGATGCGCCCGCCGGACAACCATTGGGCGATTTCGGCCTCGGCATCGAGATTGTAGGTCTCATGGCGCAGATGGAAGCGGGTGTCCGCCGCGAGTTGAGGCCTCAAGGTCTCGATCGCATCGAGCAATTGCCTTGCGCTATCGCCGCTCCGAAGGCCGGGCTCCCACGACCAGGTGGTGGCGTGAAAGACGGTCGTGATGCCGTTGCCGATCGCCTGCCGGTCGCTGTCGGCAAGCGCCACGTCGGCGGGAAAGTCGACGCCGGCGCGCGGCATGATCTGCCGCTCGAAGGCATCGCCATGCAGGTCGACGATGCCCGGCAGAATCTTCAGGCCGCCCGCATCGAGGCCCAATGAACCGCGGCCATGGTGAGAACCCACCGCACTGATTTCGCCGCCGCCGATCTGCAGCGAGGATTCGAGAATTTCTCCGCCGAGAAGCGCCCGGCCGCCTTCGATGAAGATGTCCGTCACGATACGGCACTTCGTTGCCGGGGCTGTAGACGGCCGGCGGCGGTCGCAGCCTCGTATTTTGCAAGGAAATCCTCAACCGCCAGTATTCGGAAATCGGGCAAAGCGCGGCGCAGCGTTTCATGATCCCAGTCCCACCAGGCCAGCTCTGCCAGCCGGTTGGTCACGGCTTCAGAAAACCGCCGCCTGATCGTCCGCGCCGGATTTCCAGCGACAATGGTGTAAGCGGGGACATCCCTGGTCACGATGGCGCCGGCCGCGACCACGGCGCCGGTGCCGACGCTGCGGCCGGGCAATATGATCGCGCCGTGTCCGATCCAGACGTCGTGACCGATGTGGACGCGATGCCCGCGGCGCCATTCGAAGAACTCGGCCTCGTCGCTCTCTTCCGGAAAATACGCGCTGGCGCGATAGGTGAAGTGCGCTTGCGTGGCCCGGTGCATGGGGTGATTGCCGGGGTTGATCCGCGTCATCGCCGCGATCGAGCAGAATTTTCCGATCGCCGTATAGGTGATCTGCGCGTCGTTCACGACGTAGGAATAGTCGTCCATCGTCACTTCCTGCAAAATCGTTCGCGCGCCGACTTCGCAATAGGCGCCAAGCCTGGCGTCGTGCAATTTCGCTGATGGATCGACTGTCGGATCGACCGAAAGCATCTTGCCGGCCATGCAAACGTCCTCCAGCGATGGTTGCTGATCCCAAGGATAGGCTGCACGTCATCGATGGGCTTGATGACAACGTCATGACGAATGAATGACAGTGCGCGCAGGTGTGGACGACGGCTGCACTGCAGCGTGACTGTCACACAACTGTTGAATCCCGGCGTTAGCGCTGATGCCAGCTAGGGCGTCCTGGAGCTTTGCATGCTGGTGGTGGAAGGTTTGACGTGCCGCTTCGGCACCACGACAGCGGTCGACAACGCGTCATTCTCGGTCGCGCCCGGCAGTTTTGTCGGGGTGATCGGCCGCTCCGGCGCCGGCAAGTCGACCTTGCTGCGGATGATCAACCGCCTCGCGGAGCCGACTTCGGGGCGAATTGTTTTCGACGGCGTTGACGTCACGGCGCTCAGGGGGCGCGACCTCCGGAAATGGCGCGCCCGCTCGGCCATGGTGTTCCAGCAGTTCAATCTGATCGGCCGTCTTGACGTGCTGACCAACGTGCTGATGGGGCGTTTGGCAACCGTCTCTGCGGTGCGGGCGTTGCTGAAACTTTGGCCGGATGCCGACAAGGCGATCGCATTGGCAGCGCTGGAACAGTTCGATATCGCAGCGCTGGCGGTGCAGCGCGCCGATCGGCTTTCCGGCGGTCAGCAGCAGCGTGTCGCGATCGCCCGCGCCCTGGTGCAGGAGCCGGACATTATTCTGGCGGACGAACCGATCGCTTCGCTCGATCCGCACAACACCAGGGTGGTCATGGACGCACTTCAGCGCATCAACCGGGATTTCGGGATCACCGTGATCTGCAACCTTCATTCGCTCGAGCTGGCGCGGGGCTATTGCGGGCGGCTGATCGGCATGGCGGCCGGTCGGGTAGTGTTCGACGGGACGCCACAACAACTGACGGAATCGGAAGCCAAGCGTCTCTATGGCCTCGAATCCGACGCGAAGACCAGCGCGCCGGCAAGGCCGAACGGCATCCCCGTCGACGATTCGGTTCTAGGCGTACCGGCCATCGCGTAGCCGTCGTTCAAGTCGCGACATGCCCGGGCGTCGCCCGGCAAGAAACTGCCTCCCCCTATCAACAGGAGAAGACATATGCTGAACCGCCGCAACTTTCTAACCGCAAGCGCGATCGCGCTGGCCTTTACCGCGAGCGCGGCCCACGCCGATGACTGGAAAGCGAAATACAAGGAGCTGACCATTGCGATCGTGCCGGCCGAAAACGCGTCGGGAGTCAGCGACCGCTACGCTCCCTTTGTCGCCTACCTCTCAAAAGAACTCGGCGTTCCCGTCAAGCTGCGCATCGCCAATGACTATGCTGCGGTGATCGAGGGCCAGCGCGCCGGCAATATTCAGATCGCCTTTTACGGTCCGGCTTCCTATTCGACGGCCTATATGACGGGCGTCAAGACTGAACCGTTCGTCACCACCCGGAACAATGTCGGCACCGTCGGCTACTATTCGGTGATCTATGTCAAGGCCGACAGTCCCTATAAAGACATCAAGGATCTCAAGGGCAAGACCATCGGCTACGTCGATCCAAACTCGACCTCCGGCTACAATGCGCCGCGATTTTTCTGCATAAGGTCGGCATCGATACCGATGCCTTCTTCGGCAAGTCGATCATCACCGGAAGCCACGAGAACGGCGTGATCGCGCTCGACAAGGGCACGGTCGATTGCGACGCGGACTGGTGGAATTCCGAGGACGATTCGAATCTCACGCGCATGGTCGCGAAGGGAATGGTCAAGAAGGAAGATTTCCGGGTCATCTTCAAGTCCGGACTGCTGGCCGGCTCGCCCTATGCGTACCTGTCCGATCTCCCGAGCGATCTCAAGCAGAGCATCGTCAAGGCGTTCATGGAAGCACCCACCAGGGACAAGGCCGCGTTCGACCGGTTGTCCGACGGCAAGGATAAGGAGTTCGTTCCGGTGACGCACAAGGACTATGAAGACACCGTGGACATGATCCAGTTCGTCAACGACATGCGCAAGAAGCGTTCCTGAACAAAGCCGGGAGCGGCGAGAATCCGCCGCTCCCGTTTTCTTTTCTGACGCAGCCAAGCCACGGCTTCGGGCCGGATCGCGCCACCCCTTCGACAGGAGAAGACCAGATGAACCGACGCGATTTTATCGCCGCAGGCGTGGCTACGCTCGCCTTCACAGCCAGCGTCGCTCATGCCGACGATTGGCGATCCAAATACAAGGAACTGACTTTCGCGGTGGTGCCGGCCGAAAATGCGTCCGGTGTCAGCGACCGCTACGCCCTTTTCATGGCTTATTTGTCGAGCGAACTCGGCGTTCCCGTCAAGCTGCGCATTGCCAACGACTATGCTGCTGTCATCGAGGGCCAGCGCGCCGGCAACATCCAGATCGCTCATTACGGCCCGGCCTCCTACGCGACGGCGTACATGACCGGCGTCAAGACCGAGCCGTTCGTCACTACCAGAAATAACGTCGGCGCCGTCGGCTATTATTCGGTGATCTACGTCAAGGCTGACAGCCCGTACAAAGATATCCACGACCTCAAGGGCAAGACCATCGGCTACGTCGATCCGAACTCGACCTCCGGCTATAACGCGCCGCGATTCTTCCTCCACAAGGTTGGAATCGATACCGACGCCTTCTTCGGCAAATCGATCATCACCGGAAGCCACGAGAACGGCGTGATCGCTCTCGACAAGGGCGCGGTCGATTGCGCCGCCGATTGGTGGAATTCCGAAACCGACTCCAATCTCACGCGCATGGCCACAAAGGGAATGGTCAAGAAGGAGGATTTCCGGATCATCTTCAAATCCGGACTTTTGGCCGGTTCGCCCGCCGCCTACCTTTCCGACCTGCCTGTTGATCTCAAGCAGGCCATCGCAAAAGCGTTCATGGAGGCTCCTGTCAAGGACAAGGCTGCCTTCGCCCGACTCTCGGATGGAAAGGACAAGGAATTCGTTCCGGTAACGCACAAGGACTACGAGAACACCGTGGATATGATCCAGTTCGTCAACGATATGCGCAAGAAGCGATCCTGAATCTGATGGGAGCGCGTGCGCACCCCGCGCTCGCCGCCACCGTTCTTCTGGTCCAGACGGGACGACATGACCTCCAGCCTCCTCAGCATACCGCCGGCGCGCCTTGAGGTTCTGCTCGCCGACTACCAGCGCGAGGTCGGGCGCCGCCGCCGGCAATCACTGGTGGTGCTGGCGATCCTTGCCGTTTTGACCGCCATCGCCGGTCGCTTCGGCGAGGTCGATCTCAACAATCTCGTCCATAACATTTCGAACTTCACCAGCTATTTCGGCCGGATTGTTCCCAAGCTGACATTTGCGAATTTCGGCGCCGATGTCGCCGACTGGTACTGGAATATCGCGGGCTGGCTGAAGCTTTTGCTCGATACCGTGTTGATCGCCTATCTCGGCACACTGATCGGCGCCGGCGGTGCGTTCATGTTCGCCTTCTTCGCTGCGGCCAACCTCGCTCCCGGCGATGTGCTGCGATGGAGCCTCAAGCGCGTCTTTGAGTTCTGCCGCACCGTTCCCGACCTGGTGTTCGCGCTGATGTTTGTGAGCGCCTTTGGTCTTGGGCCGCTGGCGGGAATCCTCGCGATCGCCATTCACAGCTTCGGCACGCTCGGCAAGCTCTTCACCGAGGTCATCGAAAACATCGATATGAAGCCGGTCGAAGGCGTGCGCAGCACCGGCAGCCGATTCATCGAAACCGTGCGGTTCGGGGCGCTGCCGCAGGTGATGTCCGGCTTCGCGAGCTATACCCTGCTGCGCTTCGAGATCAATGTGCGGTCGGGTTCGGTGGTCGGCATGGTGGGGGCCGGCGGGATCGGTCAGGATCTCTTCGTGGCGATCCGCAAATTCTACTACACCGACGTTAGCGCCATCCTGCTGATGATTATCGTCTCCGTGGCGATCATCGACCTCGTCACCGAACGGATCCGGCATCGGCTGTCCGGTCAGGATACGGACCAATGAGGGCGCGCCGCACCATGCGTCCAGAAAATGCGAGCGCGGTGCTTGACCGGCACCGCAACCTTTTCAACAATTCGCCGGCTCAGCGCGCATCCGCGCTCGCCGCCCCCTTTGGGATCGCCGGTTTTGCGGTCTTTGCGGTGTGGTGGCTTGCGATTCCGTTCAGCCAGATCGGGCCGGGACTGGCATCGCTGGCAAAATTCGTCGCGCTGATGTTTCCGCCATCAAGCGGCGGTCACCTCGACCTCCTGGTCAAGGCTATGGGCGAGACGCTCGCCATCGCTTTCCTTGGAACGCTGATTGCGACCGTCGTTGCATTCCCGATCGGCTTTCTCGCCGCCAAGAATACCTCGCCCCATGGTGTTGTTCGCTTCGTAATTCGGCGCTGCCTGGACACGATCCGCGGGATCGATTCCCTGATCTGGGCGCTGGTCTTCGTCGGTGTCGTCGGTCTCGGCCCGTTCGCGGGAATTCTCGCGATTGCGGTCTCCGATACCGGAGCGCTCGGCAAGCTGTTTTCGGAAGCGATCGAATCCAGCGAGGAGCGCGCCCGCGAATTGGTGCTGGCGAGCGGCGGGACAGGCTTGCTGGCCGTGCGTTTCGGTCTGCTGCCGCAGGTGCTGCCGATCATCGCGGGACAGATACTCTATTTCTTCGAATCCAATGTGCGATCGGCGACGATCATCGGCATCGTGGGCGCCGGTGGCATCGGCCTGCAGCTTTCCGAGCAGATCAGAACCTATGATTTCGATCAGGTCGCGTTCGCCGTCATCATGATCCTGGTAACGGTGGCGATCATCGACTGGATTTCCGGAAAACTCCGTTTCGCGATCATTGGACGTCGCGCGGTCGTGTAGCACGCCATCAGGCGTTCTCGACCAGGAATTCGACGCGCTCGGCGGCAAAGCGTGCGCGCGTGGTCAGAACCGGCTTGCCGTCGGCGTCGACGTCGGTGCTGTCGACCACAAGAACGGGCCGCCCCAGCGCCAGGTCGAGCCGTGCGGCGTCGGTGGCGTCGACAATGGCTGCGGTGACGCGGGTCGACGCCCGGCGATAATCGCGAATGCCATAATGCGCCAGCAGTTTTGTCATTGAGCGCACGCGTTCATAAATGCGCTCCGCGTCCGCAAAGCGCTCCGCCGCGAGCCAGGTGGTGCCGATGCAGATGGGGGTGCGGTCGGCCAGCCTCAGGGCTTCGATCCGGATCAGCGGCGCGCCGGTCTTTACGGCCAGCTGCCGCGCCAGTTCGCGCGTCGCGGGCTCATTGGAAGCGCCGATCAATTGGCCGCGCGGCTCGCGTCCGCCGGCACCGACGATTTCGGAGAAACGCGTGCGTGAGCGCAGGGGATAGGCGAGCTTCGGTGCTTGGACATAGGTGCCGCTGCCGCGCTCGGCGCGTACCAGGCCGCGCTCGGCCAGCGTCGCCAGCGCCCGGCGCACGGTATGGCGGTTGACGCGATAGGTCTCGGCGATCTCCTTCTCGCCCGGCAGCTTTTCGCCGGCCGCAAATGCGCCCGAAGCGATGCCGCGCTCGATGCCGTCGGCGACCTGCCGCCACAAGGCCACGCCGGAAGCGGTGTCCTGCATGCTCATGGCGCGGAGAAGCCGGCGAGGGGCATCGGAAAAATCATCCCGTTGTCACGAAACTTTCATGGCGCGTCGCTATCAAGTTGTCTAGTATCATAGACAACTTGGTTCCGGCAAGACGAGAATCACGGCAAGGCTGACATGACCTTAGGCAGCGGAAACGGCGGGCAGGCGCGGCGCCAGGAGGCGATGGCGGTGCTGGCGCATTCCGATGCCGCGGATATTGCCGGTTATCTCGGCGCCATCGCCGTGCCTGCTTGCGAAGATCTGCGCGAGCCGGAGAATGGTCTGGTGATGGTGCGCGGCCGCATCGGCGGCGACGGCGCGCCGTTCAATCTCGGCGAGGCCACGGTCTCGCGCGCGGCGGTGCGGCTTGCGACCGGCGAGGTGGGTTTTGGTTACACGCTCGGCCGTGACAGGCAAAAGGCGCGGATGATCGCGCTGTGCGACGCCCTGGTGCAGTCCAATGAATTTGCGGACGCCGTCGAAGCCGGCGTGCTGGCGCCGCTGCGCGCGGCCATGATCTCGATGCGAAACCGAAAAGCGCGAAAGACCGCGGCGACGCGGGTCGATTTCTACACGCTGGTACGCGGGGAAGGCTGAGCGATGACGACGGTTGCCGAACTGCCCGCGGGATTTGTCGACAAGGTGTTGTCGGCGCAATCGACCTTCCGTTCCGTGATGGATGCAATGGCGCGCCCCGGCAGCGTTCAGCGCATCGCGGCGATCGCCGGCACGCCTTCGCCTGTGATGCGCGGCACCGCGGCTGTCGCGCTGACGTTGTTCGATCACGATACGCCGGTCTGGCTCGACCCGCCGATGTCGGAGACGCCGGACGTGGCAAAGTGGCTCAAATTTCACACCGGCGCGCCGGTGATCGCGGATTCCTCGATCTGCAGTTTTGCGCTTGTTGGCGATGCGCGGGCGCTTCCGGCGCTTGATCGTTTCGCATTCGGAAGCAATGAATACCCTGACCGTTCGACCACGCTGATCCTGCAGGTCGAAAGCCTCACGCAAGGGCCACGCTTGGAGTTGCGCGGTCCCGGCATCGACGGCACCGCTGCCTTGCAGGCCAGGGTCCAGCCCGCCGACCTGTTCGAACGGCTTGCCGTCAACGTCGCGCTGTTTCCGCGCGGCATCGATGTCGTGCTGGTGGCCGGCGATGCCATTGTCGCGATCCCCCGCACCACGCGGCTTGCCGCGAAGGGAGACTGAAGCATGTATGTCGCCGTCAAGGGAGGCGAGCGCGCCATCGAGAACGCCCATCGACTGCTGGCGCATGAGCGCCGCGGCGATCGTGGCGTTGCCGAACTGACGCTGGATCAGATTTCCGGACAGCTCAGCCTCGCGGTCGACCGGGTGATGTCCGAAGGCTCGCTGTACGATCGCGAACTCGCAGCGCTCGCCATCAAGCAGGCGCGCGGCGACATGATCGAGGCGATCTTTCTGGTCCGCGCCTTCCGCGCCACCTTGCCGCGCTTCGGCGCGACCGAGCCGGTCGATACCGGCGCGATGCAGGTGCGGCGGCGGATTTCCTCTACTTTCAAGGATATTCCGGGCGGCCAGATTCTGGGCCCCACCTTCGACTACACCCATCGCCTGCTGGATCCGCAACTCGCCGAGGGCTTCGTTCCCGAACCGCCCGCGACGGCGGATGCTTCGCCCGCGGCAACGCCGCGCGTCACCGACATTCTCGGCCGCGATGGCCTGATCGAGGCTTCGCCTGAGGCCGATGCCGATACGCCGGTGGGCGACTTGACGCGCGAGCCGCTCGGCTTCCCGGCCGACCGCGATCTGCGGCTGCAGAATCTGGCGCGCGCCGACGAGGGGTTTTTGCTGGCGCTCGGCTATTCGTCGCAGCGCGGCTACGGGCGTAACCATCCCTTTGCCGGCGAAATTCGTTTCGGCGAGGTCGAAGTGGAATTTCTGGCCGAAGAGGTCGGCTTCGCCGTGCCGCTCGGTCCCGTCGCGCTGACCGAATGCCAGATGGTCAACCAGTTCAAGGGTTCGGCTACCGAAGCGCCGTGTTTTACCCGCGGCTATGGTCTTGCGTTCGGGCAGAGCGAGCGCAAGACCATGTCGATGGCGCTGGTGGACCGCGCGTTGCGCGCCCGCGAACTCGGCGAGGAAGTTGCAGCTCCTGCTCAGGACGAAGAGTTCGTGATGTCGCATTCCGACAACGTGCAGGCGACCGGCTTCGTCGAGCATCTCAAGCTGCCGCATTATGTCGATTTTCAATCCGAACTCGGACTGCTGCGCAAACTGCGCAAGGAATTCGGCGAGGCGGCCGATGCCTCGCCGCCCCTGCAGGAGGCCGCGGAATGAACGCGCCGGCCTACAACTTCGCCTATCTCGACGAGCAGACCAAGCGGATGATCCGCCGCGCCATCCTGAAGGCGATTGCGATTCCCGGCTATCAGGTGCCGTTCGCCAGCCGCGAAATGCCGATGCCCTATGGCTGGGGCACCGGCGGCGTGCAGGTGACGGCGGCGATCCTCGGGCCCGACGATGTGCTGAAGGTGATCGATCAGGGCTCCGACGACACCACCAATGCGATCTCGATCCGCAAGTTCTTCGCCAAAACCGCCGGCGTCGAAACCACGACCTCTACGGCGGATGCGACGGTGATCCAGACCCGGCACCGGATTCCCGAAGCGCCGCTGCACGCCGGCCAGGTGCTGGTCTATCAGGTGCCGATTCCGGAACCGCTGCGTTACCTCGAGCCGCGCGAGACCGAGACCCGGCGCATGCATGCGCTCGGCGAATACGGGCTGATGCATGTCAAGCTCTACGAAGACATCGCCCGGTTTGGGCATATCGCGACGTCCTATGCCTATCCGGTGAAGGTCAACGCCCGCTACGTCATGGACCCGTCGCCGACGCCGAAATTCGACAATCCCAAGATGGACAATTGTCCGGCGCTGCAACTGTTCGGCGCCGGGCGCGAGAAGCGCATCTATGCGATTCCGCCGCATACCTCGGTCAAGTCGCTCGACTTCGAGGATCATCCGTTCGCGCCCTACCGTTTCGATGCGCCGTGCGCGCTGTGCGGGGCGGACGATTCCTATCTCGACGAAATCGTCATCGACGACAGCGGTGGCCGGATGTTCGTCTGCTCCGATACCGACTACTGCGAGACCCGCCAAAGCCAGGGTCATCGCGGCACCGAGAACGCGGCTCCGCACAAGGAGCGCGCCGATGGCTGAACATGAACGCGCCGGAGCTGGCGATCGACCGCTGCTGGTCGCGGACGACTTGGGCAAGACCTACGGCCGGCTGACCGCCTGCCGCGAGGTGTCCTTTGCGCTCTATCCCGGCGAAGTGCTGGCGATCGTCGGCGAATCCGGATCGGGCAAGACCACGCTCTTGCAATTGCTGTCGGCGCAGCTTGCGCCGAGTTCCGGGCGGGTGTCGTACCGGATGCGCGACGGGGTGCTGCGCGATCTTGCCGCGCTCGGTGAAGCCGAGCGCCGGTTCCTGTTTCGCACCGACTGGGGCTATGTGCACCAGGATCCCGCGCTGGGCCTGCGGATGGCGGTGTCGGCCGGCGCCAATGTCGGCGAGCGGCTGATGGCGGTGGGCTGGAACCACTATGGCCGGATCAGGGATGCGGCGTCGTCCTGGCTGGAGCGTGTCGAGATCGATGTCGGGCGCATCGACGATGCGCCGCGGACCTATTCCGGCGGCATGCGGCAGCGGTTGCAGATTGCGCGCAATCTGGTGACCGAACCGCGGCTGGTGTTCATGGATGAGCCGACCGGCGGTCTCGACGTGTCGGTGCAGGCGCGCCTGCTCGATTTGATGCGCAATCTGGTCAGCGAGTTGGGACTGGCGGCGATCGTCGTCACCCATGATCTCGCCGTCGCACGGCTGTTGTCGCACCGGGTCATGGTGATGAAGGGCGGCCGCGTCATCGAGACCGGGCTGACCGATCAGGTGCTCGACGACCCGCGCGAGCCCTATACCCAGTTGCTCGTTTCTTCGATTTTGCCGGCATGAGTGTGGCCCAATGACAGCGATGATCGACATCAGTAGCGCGGAGAAGACCTTCACCATGCATTTGCAGGGCGGGGTGGAACTGGCGGCGGTGCGCGGCGTCTCCTTTCAGGTCAAGGCCGGCGAGTGCGTGGTGCTGTCCGGTCCCTCCGGTGCCGGCAAATCCTCCATCCTGAAAATGATCTTCGGCAATTATCGCTGCGATGGCGGCCGTATCGGTATCCGCCACCAGGGCGCAGTGATCGACCTCGCCAGCGCCGAACCGCGGCAGATCCTCAGCGTTCGCCGCGCCACGATCGGCTATGTCAGCCAGTTCCTGCGCGCGGTGCCGCGGGTGGCGACGATCGACGTGGTGGCCGAGCCCCTGATCGTCAATGGCGTGCCGCGTGCCGAGGCGCGCGAACGGGCAGCCAGCCTGCTCCGCCGTCTCAACATTCCCCAGCGATTGTGGGCGCTGCCGCCATCGACGTTCTCGGGCGGCGAGCAGCAGCGCGTCAATATCGCGCGCGGCTTTATTTCCGAGTTGCCGATCCTGCTGCTGGACGAGCCGACCGCTTCGCTCGATGCAGCCAATCGCGCCGTCGTGGTCGACTTGATCGGGCAAAAGAAACACCTGGGTGTTGCCATGGTGGCCATTGTCCATGACGATGAGATCCGCCGTCTGATCGCCGACCGGGTTGTTGACGTGACATCGTTTGCCGCAGCGGCATGAAGGAAGATTTTTGAGATGACTTCGACAGGGAACGAGACCGTGCTTGGCAACGCCAGGATCGTTCTGGCGGACCGCGTGATCGAGCGCGGCTGGGTCGCTTTTGCGGGCGGCCGCGTCGCCGAAGTCGGCGAGGGCAGCGCGCCTGCGGGCAGCGAGGACTTGGGCGGCGATTTGATCATGCCCGGCCTGATCGAATTGCACACCGACCACCTCGAGGCGCATTACGTGCCGCGGCCGAAGGTGTTCTGGGATCCGATCGCCGCCGTCGTCTCCTATGACGGACAGCTGGCGACCTCGGGCATCACCACGGTACTGGATTCCTTGCGGGTCTGGCGTGAGGACGGCGCCGAGGAAGTCGATGGCAGGGCGGGCGTGCTGGCCGAGGCGATCGCATCGGCGCGCGATGCGAACCTGCTGCGATCAGATCATTTCCTGCATCTGCGCTGCGAAATCCCGATGCCCAGCGTGGTCGAGGAGGCCAAGGAATTGATCGGCCGTCCGGACGTGCGCCTGATGTCGCTGATGGACCACACACCGGGGCAACGCCAGTTCCGCGACGAGGACAAGCTGCGAAACTATTATCGCGGCAAGGGCGCCGGCATGACTGATGCCGAACTCGACGTGCTGTTCGAACGGCGTTTTGCCTATCAGAAGGCGCACGCGGCGACCAATATGCGCGAGATCGTGGCGCTGGCGCAGCAATACCGGATCCCGCTCGCCAGCCACGACGACACCACCGACGAGAACGTCACCGACGCCATTCGGGACCGGATTTCGGTAGCCGAATTTCCGACCACGATCGAGGCGGCGCGCGGATTGCACGAGGCCGGCATCGGCATCCTGATGGGCGCGCCGAATGTGGTGCGCGGCGGCTCGCATTCCGGCAACATCGCCGCGGTCGATCTCGCCCGCGAGGGGCTCTTGGATATCCTGTCGTCCGACTACATTCCTTCGAGCCTGTTGATGGCGGCGCTGCAATTGCCGGAGCGCGTGCCGACCATCGATCTGGCCTCCGCCATCCGCACCGTGACCAGGACCCCGGCCGAGGCGGTCGGTCTTGCCGATCGCGGCGAGATCGCGGCCGGCAAGCGCGCCGACTTGATCCGCGTCCATGTAGCCCGCGGCATCCCGGTGGTGCGCAGCGTCTGGCGCGAAGGACATCGCGTGGCGTGACGGAAACACCGGCCATATCGGATCTTCATCCTGCAGCGATCGGGCCGGGTCGGCTCGTTCTGGTGGTTGGTCCGAGCGGCGCCGGCAAGGATACGCTGATTGGCCTCGCCCGGGCCGCCTGCGCCGATGACGGCAATATCGTTTTTCCGCGCCGCGTGGTGACGCGGGAAGCCACGGCTTTCGAAGATAATGAGCAGGTGAGCCTCGAAGCCTTCCTCAAGGCGCGCAGCCAGGGCGAATTCGCGGTGCACTGGGAGGCGCATGGCCATTGCTACGCATTGCCCCGCGCGATCGATGACGATATCCGCGCTTGCCGCACGGTGATCGCCAATGTATCGCGCACGGTGCTTGATGCGATGCGCCGCGTTTACGCCGATGTCGTGGTGGTTTCGATCTCGGCCCCGCCCGAAGTCCTCGCCGAACGTCTGGCGGCGCGGGCGCGCGGCAGCGACGGGCCGATCGCGGACAGGCTCGGCCGCGCCGGTGACGGCGTTACAGTTCCGCCCGACGTGACCATCACCAATGTCGGCAGCGCCGAACACCATGCGCGCGAGCTGGTGCGGATCATCAGGGGCGGCTGATGCTCCGATGGAGCAAATTGCAGGAGAACGGCATGCCGGTCATTGCAACGATCGAAGCGCTTGAAGCGATCTACGGCCAGCCGAACGAAGCTTCCACCGTCAAGGTCGCCGACCGCATCACGCCGCAGTATCGCATGCTGATCGACAAATCGCCATTCGCGGCGCTGGCAACCTGCGGGCCGGAGGGACTGGATTGCTCGCCGCGCGGCGATCTGCCCGGCTTCGTCCGGGTCCACGATGAAAAGACGCTGATGATGCCCGACCGGCGCGGCAACAACCGCGTCGATTCGCTGCGCAATATCGTCCGGGATCCCCGGGTCGCGTTACTGTTTCTGATCCCGGGCTCCGGCAGCACGCTGCGCGTCAACGGCCGCGCCCAGATATCCGCCGACGCGGATTTGCTGGCGTCGTTCAAGATCGACGGCAAGGCGCCGCGCACGGTCATCGTCATGACCGTGGATGAGATCTATTTCCAGTGCGCGCGCGCCATCGTGCGGTCGGACCTGTGGAATCCCGACAAGCGGGTCGATCCCGAAAGTTTACCGACGCCGGGTCAGATTCTCGCCGACATGAGCCAAAACCGCGTCGGCGGCGAGAGCTATGACAAGGCCTGGCCGGAACGGGCGCGGCAATCGTTGTGGTGAGAGGTCCCTCCGTTCGTTGTGCTGCGCTGCGATATCGGACAAGTATGCTGCCGCTTTCCACATCAAATTGATCCAGGCTTGCCCTCACTCTGCTAAAGTCCAACGGCAAATTGGCTTCACACCGCGGGAGTGGAGTTCATGATGAAGCTCGTCGAAATTCGCAGCCAGGAGCTTGTGTGCCGCGAGCGCGCCATGCTGGATTCGGAGCGCAGGATGTTCTGGCTGGCAGAAGCAGAAGAGTGGGAGCGGCGCGCGCTCGACGAAATTGCGTTTCACTTCAGAGAGCGCAATCTCGATAACGCCGATTCCAAGGCGGCCTAGCGCCTTTTCCGTTTCGATGGAATCGAAACGGGGCTCTAGATTCCTGATTTGACGCGTTTTCTTGACGCGAACCGGTCTCCACTTCGCTTGAAAACGCTCCAGGACCCCGTTCGAAACGTCGTTGCTTTGATGCTGGATCGCTGCGGAAGCAGCGGGCGGTTCATCGGTCAATGAGCTCGCGTCGACAAGTCCGGCGAGGCGGCCCTCAACGCCTTCAGCGCGAGGGCCGCGGCCGCGTCAATGCCGTCGTTCCGGCCTTGTGATGGTCTGCCTGACTTCAGCGCCGCACTCCGAGCACTCATAGATGAAGTCGATTTTCGCCATGCTCCAATGGGGCTCGACCTCCCTGACATACATGGGAAGCAGGCCGACGCAGCCGGGGCAGACAACCGGGGCGGTCTCGATTTCGTGATGCTGGTGATGCTGTATGTAGGCTGGCATGTCGGCTCTCCTTCCAGCGGAAGCACGATGAACCTCAACCCGAGCCCGAATTCTACCCGCGGATCGCGCAAGCCCGTCATCAACTCTTTCGAACGTATGCGGAACGAACACAGATTGCTCGGGTGTGTGGCATTCGTGTAACAAATTTGGCAGGTAACATTTTCCGTGCCGGCGCGAAGCGTGCAACGCTTTGGGCGAGCCGGAGTTGGACGACAGATCAACAGCCGGTGATGAGTGCCCTTCTCCTTTCGGATCTGTGCTAGCAAAATGACAAAAATTGTCGGGACGGATGACAACAGGACGAATGGTCGGAAGCGTGATCGTTGCGCTGGTGGCTGTCGGCGCAGTCGCAGCGTTTGCGATCGCGTGGCGGCCGGCGATAGCAGCGATCGATCAGCCTTCGCCGCAATCGTTTGATTTAGCGCTCGTCAAACGCGGCCGCGAGCTTGCGGCGATCGGAAACTGCGGCAACTGTCACACGGTGGACGGCGGCAGGGACTTTGCCGGGGGGGTGCCGGTGCCGACGCCGTTCGGCACGATCTATTCGTCGAATATCACGCCGGACGCGGAGACCGGGATCGGCCGCTGGCCGGAAGCCGCGTTCCGCCGCGCCATGCGCTCGGGCGTCGATCGCGACGGCCGGCATCTCTATCCGACCTTTCCCTACGATCACTTCACCAATGTCAGCGATGAGGACGACCGGGCGCTCTACGCCTACCTGATGACGAGGCAGCCGGTTCACGCGCCCGCCCGCGCCAACCAGCTATCCTTTCCGCTCGATCAGCGTTTTGTCATCGCCGGCTGGAAGCTGCTGTTCCTTCATGGCGGGACTTACCGGTCGGATTCCGCAAAGAGCGCGGAATGGAACCGCGGCGCCTATCTGGTCGAGGGGCTGGCGCATTGCGGCGCGTGCCATACGCCGCGCAATGCGCTCGGCGCCGAACGCGCGAGCTCGCCATTTGCCGGCGGTGACGTCGACAACTGGCACGCTTACGCGATCAACGCGCAATCTCAGGCGCCGGTGCCGTGGGATGCGGATGCGCTGTTGGCGTATCTTCGCGACGGCTGGCATCCCGATCATGGCGTTGCGCGCGGGCCGATGGCGGAGGTGGTCAGCAATCTGTCGCAGGTTCCGGACGGCGACATTCGCGCGATTGCGACCTATATGGCCGGCGTGTTCGGCGCGCCGAGCCCGGATCGCAAACGCCGGGGCGAGGAAGTGCTGGCACAGGTCAAGTCGGCTCCGGCGCAGGCCTCGAGCAGCGAGGCGGCTGGTGCGGCGATCTATGCCGCGGCCTGCGCTACCTGCCATGAGACCAAACGGCCATTGCCCTATGGCGGCGTCAATCTCGCGCTTTCCACCGCTCTCAGTAGCCCCGATGCGCGCAACGCCGCCAACATCGTGCTGTCGGGGGTTCGCCCCGTCGAGGGCGAACGCAGCCCGATCATGCCGGGATTTGCCGACAGCATGAATGACGCGCAGATTTCGGCATTGCTGGATTATCTGCGTGCGCGATTCAGCAACCAGCCGGCCTGGACCGGCGTTGCAAAGACCGTCGAGAACGCGCGCCGCACCCGGACCGCCTTTCTCCAGACCTCGGCGGGGCCGCACAACGCGCCCGCCGATGCAAGCCAGCGAGACAAGCCATGATGACATTGAAGGTCAATGGTCGCGATTACCGGATCGATGCCGATCCGGATACGCCGCTGCTCTATGTGCTGCGCGACGATCTCGAGCTCAACGCCGCCAAATTCGGCTGCGGCCTCGGCCAATGCGGGGCGTGCACGGTCATCGTCGACGGCAAGGCGGTGTTGTCCTGCGTGACGCCGCTGTTGCTGCTCGAGGGCAAGCAGGTGACGACGCTGGAGGGGCTGGGCTCGACCAAAGTGCCGGCGCCGATCCAGCGCGCCTTCATGGAAGAGCAGGCGGCGCAATGCGGCTACTGCATCGCCGGCATGATGATGCGGGCGCAGGCGCTGCTGCAGAAAAATGCCAAACCGACCGATGACGAGATCCGCGCCGAACTGGAGCCGCATCTGTGCCGCTGCGGCACCCATATGCGCATCCTGCGCGCGGTGCACCGCGCCGCGCATCTGATGCAGACCGCGGACGCCTCGACCGTCCACAGGAGCGCGCCATGAATGGCTCCGTCATTCTCGACCGCCGCCGCGTGCTCGCGGGCGGCGGCGCGCTGATCGTCAGTTTCTCGCTGTCGGATGCTTTCGCGCAGGATCAAGCGGCGCCGGCCGCGCGAAACCTCCGGGCAGCCTTGCAACGACGCCGTACCTCGATTCCTGGATACGCATCGATGCCGACGGCAGCATCACGGCCTTTACCGGCAAGGTCGAACTCGGCCAGGGTTTCAAGACGGCCTTTCAGCAGATCGCCGCCGAAGAGCTCGACGTTCCCTTCGCTTCGCTGAAGGTGGTCACGGCCGACACCAGCCGCACCGCCAATGAAGGCTATACCTCCGGCAGCCATTCGATGCAGGACAGCGGCACCGCGATCCGGAATGCCGCCGCACAGGTGCGCGCGCTGCTGGTCGCCGAGGCCGCGCGGCGGCTCGATCTGCCGGCGGAGAATTTTCGCACCGAAAATGGCGCGGTGATTGCGCCGGACGGACGGCGCTTCGGCTATGGCGATCTGGTCGCGGGCGACATGCTGCATGTGCAGGCGCAGGCCGCATCGAAACTGAAGGATCCATCGACGTTCAAGGTGATGGGCCAGCCGGTGCCGCGCGTCGATATCCCGGCCAAGGTCACGGGCGGCGCGGCCTATGTCCAGGACATGCGGCTGCCGGGCATGGTGCACGCCCGGGTGGTACGGCCGCCGAGCTATGGCGCGCAATTGACGGCGTGCGATACAGCGGCGGTCGAAAATCTGCTCGGCGTGGTCAAGGTGGTCCGCGACGGCAACTTTCTCGCCGTCGTCGCCAACAGAGGAATTCCAGGCGATCAAGGCGATGGCCGCGCTGTCGGCGGCGGCGAAATGGCGGGAGACGCCCGGCCTGCCGAAGCAGGACGATCTGCCGCGCGTTCTCACCAGCCTGCCGTCGCAGGATCATACGATCTTCCAGCAGGGCAATCCGTCGGCCGGCGGCGAGAAGACCATCGAAGCCACCTATACGCGGCCCTATCAGTCGCACGGGTCGATCGGCCCGTCCTGCGCCGTTGCGCAATTCGCGGATGACGCGATGACGGTATGGACCCACACCCAGGGCGTCTATCCCGACCGCCAGGGTATCGCCGAGATGCTGCGCGTGCCGGCGGCGAGCGTTCGCTGCATCCATGTCGAAGGCTCCGGCTGTTACGGCCATAACGGCGCCGACGATGCCGCGGCCGACGCCGCCCTGATCGCGCGCGCAGTTGCCCGGTGTGCCCGTGCGCGTGCAATGGATGCGCGAGCAGGAGCACGCCTGGGAGCCGTTCGGGCCGGCGATGGTGACCAGGCTGAAGGCGTCGCTGGATGGCAGCGGCACCGTATCCGACTGGAATTTCGAGGTCTGGAGCAACACCCATTCGATGCGGCCGGGCGGCGCCGGATCGATGCTGGCGGCCCAGCACATGGCGAAACCGTTCGCCGTGCCGGCGCCCAAGCCGATTCCGCTGCCGGAAGGCGGCGGCGATCGCAACGCGATCCCGATCTACAAATTTCCCAATGCACAGGTGGTGCACCACTTCATCCCCGCGATGCCGGTGCGGGTTTCGGCGATGCGGGCGCTCGGCGCCTATCACAACGTGTTTTCGATCGAGAGCTTTATCGACGAACTCGCTGAGGCCGCCGGCGCCGACCCGGTCGAGTTCAGGCTGAAACATCTCGACGATCCGCGCGGGCGCGACGTCATCGAAAAGGCGGCGCAGGGTTTTGGCTGGCGGAAGGGGCAGAAGGCGCCGCGGAATCGCGGCTTCGGCTTCGCCTTTGCGCGCTACAAGAATCTGGCGGCCTGGTGCGCCATCGCCAGCGAGGTGGAAGTGAACCGGGAGAGCGGGCGTCCGCGCCTGGTGCGCGCGGTGGCGGCTGTCGACAGCGGGCAGGTGGTCAATCCGGACGGGCTGGTCAACCAGATCGAGGGCGCGATCCTGCAGTCGATGAGCTGGACGCTGTATGAGGCCGTCACCTTCGACGATACCAGGATCACCAGCATCGACTGGCAGACCTATCCGGTCCTGCGCTTCAACTCGGTCCCCGACACCATCACGGTGCACGTCATCGACCGGCCCGGCCAGCCTTTCCTCGGCAGCGGCGAAACCGGACAGGGACCGGCTGCGGCATCGATCGCCAACGCCATTGCCGACGCCACCGGAAAACGGCTGCGCGATCTGCCGCTGACGCGCAAGAAGATCAAGGATGCGATCGACGCGTGAGGATCGCCGGGGCTGGCTGATCGCGTTCCGAAATGGAAAGGCGCCAGGGTTGTTATCCCTCTTGCGTTCCATTCTTCGCTACATTCTTTCGGTAAAATTTCGCGTATTTCATGTCGTCTATCAAGATATGGGCGATCAGGGTTTGTTTTATCGCTCGCCCGATCTCGACCCATTCAGGCAGCGGTGTGCGAGTGTCAGTCGTCCTGATGAACGTTTTGAGCATCTTGATGACCCACGCATGCTTGTTTGCGTGATCATCCACATCAGGATATTTCCAGTCCTTGAATAATCGTTCCTCGTGAGCGAAATGCTGCACGGCATCGTCGATGATGGGCAGTAATCGTTTTTTGATATCGTCCACATCCATTCGCGCTGCGATGGCCTGGTTAAGCTCATCGACCCGAAGAATGAACCGTTGGTGATCCGCATCAATCTCGGGGATGCCTACGCTCAACCCGTCATTCCATTCGATATTCCAGATGCGCGGCTCCATCATCGTTCTCCTGTGTTTCCGCGGTCATTTCGGACGGGAAACGATATCAGGCAGCTATTGTTCTTGAACTCGCAGCTTGAAGATAAATGAATGGATAGCGAAATTATCGCTGCGGGCGGTTGATTGAGATCAATCGGGCCGGTTGCGATCGAACGTCGTCATGGACTCGTCGCGACGTTTCGCTGCGCTGCAGAAGCTGGTCGCCAATGGGCGCACGGCGGACATCAGGCAAGTCGCGCCACACCCTCAGCAGGGAGGGCGCGGGACCGATTTGGAGAGCATCGTGCGATCCACCAGCCATGGTTGCGGACAGCTTCCGGCCACGTTGGTAGGCAAGAAGTTGGTGGGAGGTTCGCGATGCTCTTCTTGTGCGTCGCAAGAAACTGTTTTGGCCGCACGGGCAAAACGCGCGCACGTTGTTTTGTCCACCGCCGCACGCGAACAATATCAGTGGTTCGCGATTTGCCGAGCGCACGTTGAGTTCGGGAAGCCGCAGCTTCGGGCGGCGTCGGGCGCACTAGCGCATGATGACATCAGGCTGAGCTGGTGCGGCAGCAGCGGTGCAAAAGCTCTCCCACAGGGTCCCATGGGGAGAGGTTTGCGCGATCTCGGCAGCGCGCTTGCGCTGTCCGGCGCGCCGGGTGAGGGGAGGCGGTCCCTCGTGGGAACTGAACCCCCACCCGATTTGCTGCGCAAATCGACCCCGTTGGGGAGAGGTGTGTCGAATCCGTGGACCGACCGATTCAACCAAAATTCATCCCGCTCCAGCCGATCGAAAGTCGATCCGCGTTCGCGGCAACATGCTGCCGATACCGGTCAACTACACTATGAGCCGACGCGCCCGCCATCAAACTGGCGCCCGATTCGAATGCTGCATCGACCTTCTCCCCCACCATCAGATGCATTTCGTCCACGGCGTCACTGCCGCCGCAAGCAAGCTTGAGCATCCGGAGCCCTATCACATTGCCGGATTCCAGACCCAACATCATGGTCGAATAGAACGGGAAGAACACGTTACCTCTCTCTCGTGCAGCGTCATGCTGCATAGTATTTCATCAAGCCGGGGTCGTAATGCAGGTCAAATCGACTGTCGAAGTGAAAACCTGGCCGCAGCGGCCGGGCTCTCACCCTTGAATGTGGATCTCTCTTATTGCTGAGAAGGGGTCATCGTTGCAACCAGCCCCTCAAGCGGCCTGTAGGCCTGCTTGGCCAGATCCGCGTAGAGCTCCATGATTTTCTTTGTCTCTGCTACAAACGCATCGAAAGATGTCTTTGCATATTCACTCTGAAGTGCCGTTGCATCTCCGGGTGCCTGGAGACTGGCGAGCTTCGTAATGAATTCCGAACCATCCTTGAGAGCCTTCTTGGTATAGTCAGCGTGGGCCGCCGTGATCGCCTGCACGCTCGCTGCGACGGCATTTGCAGATGCCATAACTGCATCGGACTGCTCTTTGGCTGTCTGGTGGAATTGGTCAACGTTCGTCATCTGAAATCCTTTGTGGTTCGATCGGGAGAATTGGCTTTGCTTGCCTCGGTGCAACGTGCTGCAACGGCGCTGGTTCCGTGGTCGAACGGCTTTCGTTTGCTCGCCAACGCTCCGGACTACTGGACGCGACTTGCGCCGGCCGTGGGGCTGTCGCCAGGCACCGGCGCAATCACCGAAAGGCGCCACAGGCGGGGCAGTGATATGGCGAACATGCGCGTTGGCAACCCAAACGTTCTGATCAATATCGCTCATGTTGCGCAAAATGGTCTGGCAGCAGTCATCTCGACATGCGCAGCGGCTTCGGCAGGTCCGTCATTGAGGAATCTGCTCGACCGCGATCGCGTAGCCGCGAGATGCCGCAGCCGGAGAGCCCGGTCGCACCGCAGGATCGACGCTGGTGGCGAGAATCGAGACTCCTCGTCCTGACGCTTGCAATCTACGCTGCCGTCAGGCCGCCGTGACCGATCGAAGCGGTAGACCAAATCATCGCTCTGCCGCCGGAGTTCGAATTTTTCGCGCGAAGATTTCTCAGTCATCCACCAGCGACAACACACCAACAGCTCGTTGGCAGAGCTGTTGCGAGTTTTTCGAGGTCCCGTTGTGGCCATTGAGCGATGATCCGATTGTCGGCATTCCGGCCGTGGCAAGCTGATGACGTCCGCCGGAAAACTGGCGGCGACTTGCCATCGGTTACATCACACCACGGAACAGGATCCTGTCTCTAAGCGTATCGATAGCTCGGTGACGGGCGATATAGTCGATCTCACCGCGCGTCACGCCGATGTCCATCAGCTCCCTGTCACTCAGGTCGTGCAAGCTGGCTCGCAAGCTCTGGCGTCGGCGCCGTGCCTGAAACGCACGCCAATATCGCTTGAGCAAGCTCAGGACGCTCCGCGTCGATGCGGCCGGTGGTCCAGCAGCATCCTTTTCCGACAAAGCGTCGTCCAGCGCTGCAATGGACGCATCGGGGCGCGCCGCTGCCAAAGTGCCGTCCATCGCCTCTTTCACCAATGCGATGGAGAGGTCGAGGCCGAGCACTGCGGCATCGCGCCCGGTCTCGGATGTGAGGTTCGCCTGTTGGGGTGGCATCGGATGCTCCTGCTGTTGCGCCGGCAGGGAGCGTGGCCAAACAAAAGGCCCCGTCCGATGCCGGCGGGGCCTGGTGAAAAGATCGCGTCGTCGAATTCCTAGCGCACGACTCCTTCCACGGCCCAGCCGAAGCGGGTCATGTGTTTGCGGTTGACGATGCGCACTGATCTGTTCATCAGGCGCCAATACCACAGCAATCGTGCAAAATCAAGGGATGTGCCGGCGTCGTTCGCATCCTGGAGGCGGCAACGTCTGACTTTGGAAACAAGCGGAAAACATCTGCTCAGCGCGAGTATTTCGCATTGCGACCCGATGCGGAAGCCTTGGGCCCCTGTTGCCAGGGCACCGCACGCATCATGCGAATGTTTGAACTTCGTGCGCTTTGTCAGATCAAGTACCAAGCCAGCGAAACGAATTTGCAAGAAAAGCTTTGCCGTTCGCATGGGGCAACTCGCCGTGAGCCACAATGACGCGTTGACAATTCCAGTTCAGTACTTTGTCGCGCGCCCGGCGCGCCGGTGCGCGGTTGATAAACGATAATCGCCATTCTAGCGGCGCGCAGGCCTTGTCCTGGGTGAGACCATCGAGGCGGGCCAAGAAGCGCCACCAACCCCAATGTTCCCGTAGAAAATGATCGCTGAACGTCTGGATCAAATCAGCGATGATCGCAGTGGCGGAGGGGCGGTGAAGAAAGACAATTTCGTCCATGGCGGGAGAGCCGCGGAACCATGCTTGATCGATATCGGCAAGCCACTCGGCCGGCGGGCAGTCTACCAGCGCTTCCTCGAATTTGATGTCCGGCCGCTTCTTGATCGTCGTTTGCGGCCCCCACAATTGTGCCTCGGGATAGGCCGATTTCCATTCCTGCAAGTATAGGTGATGGAGTTTGTTGGGGCTTACGAGGTGTCGGACGGAGCCCAGACTATCCACTTCGTTGCGTAGGTCAGCGGTTAGCTTGACTGGCGACCATACCCATAGACCGCCGGTCGCTAATCGTGCGATGACCGAACGCGTCGGATAAGGAGCGCCAAAAAAGCTGACAATCTCTCCCTCTGCGACCCATAAAAGGTCATGCACTTGTTCGAGCACGTCTTCACCCTCTGAATGTTAATGCTACGGCTTGGATCAACCAAGCTAAAATCAAGTGCGGAGCTTTATGTTGTTCTACCGTTCAACACAAACGTCGATATTGGATAATTGTTGCAATATCGAGAAGCCGACGGGGCCTAAGTTGGCGGCCTCCTTCATTTATCGAACCGATTGCATGTCGCATGTTGGCACAAACGCGAAGTGCCGATCGCATCAAGCAACGTCTGACTTTGGAGACAAAGCGGAAAACATCTGCTCAGCGCGAGTATTTTGCATTGTGACCCACAGCGGACAATCCTATGGTAATCATCCGAACCATCTAACGGGTGGCGGGTGATAAGCCATGTTGGAAACTGACAAGGTGTTCGCCGGTTCAATCCCGGAAAACTACGACCGCTATATGGTGCCGTTGATTTTCGAGCCGTACGCAGCGGATATTGCACGACGCGCAGCGTCCTTGTCGCCGAGCGCCGTTTTGGAAACCGCCGCGGGCAGCGGGGTTGTCACCCGCGCCTTAGCGCCAAGACTGCCCCGGGGCGCAAGCTATATCGTAACCGACCTCAACCAGCCAATGGTCGACTACGCCGCATCGCGACAACCTCCCGACACTCGTATCAAATGGCGTCAAGCGGACGCTCTGGCGCTGCCGTTTGAAACCGCAGCGTTCGATCTCGTTTGTTGCCAGTTCGGCGCGATGTTCTTTCCCGACCGCACATCTGGCTACCGCGAAGCAAGGCGAGTTTTAAAGCCCGGTGGACATTTCTTATTCAACGTATGGGATCGCATCGAGGAGAACGTTTTTGCGGACGATGTGACGAATGCTCTCGCAAGGATTTTTCCGAATGATCCACCGCGCTTTTTGGCACGCACACCGCACGGTTACCACGATACGGCCCTGATCCGTAGCGAGCTGGAGGAGTTAGGTTTCTCCCGTGTGATTATCGAGACGAGAACCGAACAAAGCCGCGCATCCTCACCGCGTCTTCCTGCCGTTGCCTATTGTCAAGGAACTCTTCTTCGCAACGAAATCGAGGCCAGAAACGCGGGAAAACTGGAAGCTGCAACCGACTACGCCGCATCCGCGATTGCAGGCAGACATGGCGGCGGCGAGGTTGCTGCCAAAATTCAGGCGCACGTAATCGTGGCTGTCGTCTAAATGTTTGGGATATCTCCTTTTGGCACCTTTGAGACATGCCGAGGCGGTCTGACGATGTCCGTTGATCAGAGGTAGAGCGGAAGTCTCGTTTTGCCGTCAGGACCGTTGTTGACCCGGATCGGACTTCCCACAACCTGTCGTTTTGCAGCCATGATCGACGTTACATTTGGAATCTGAGCCGAAGTTTCGACAAGGCTATGGGCTATGGCCGGTACTATTCTGTTGCTCTTGGGCGCTTCGATCATTTTCTGCGCGTGGGTAACGTTAGGGGTAAAGCCCGGCAGCCAGCTACACCAATTGCTTCAGCGAATTGTCACAATCCTTGGACGGCTAAAGGAGTCGATAACCGACTTTGTTTCCATGAAGGAGCTAAAGCGGGTACGCGTCCCACTGGGAGGTGGCTTGCTCTATTTTGCTTATAACCAATATCAAAAGAGCGGACTTCGCCTATTTGTCGGGTTCAGAGACGTCGAAGGCACACGGTTTCAGGAGCTCAAGATTGAATCAGCTATTCGCTTGAGGGAATTCTTGGATCCAATGAATGAGACGGGCGAGATCGATGTTCCATTTGCAAACGGAAATCTCATGAGATTGCGAAGGGATGACAATTTGTATCCCTGGCTCAAGGCAGGAGAAAATGTCGCGTCTCAAGGCAAGCATCTTCCGCTGTTTATAAACTTAGAGGGTTCGGGTGACAGCATGTTTGTGGAAGTTCCCTTGGCAGCCGCCGCGCTGATCGTCAACGCATTGGACGGCTTTTTCTCATTGGCAGGCGTGCGTCAAAAATATTGAGGGCGCAGGCAACTTGGCCTATCGCCGCAAGACAAAGCCAGCGTCGATAGCCGCCTGATCCACGATCATCTGTGTGAATTTAGAGCCGCCTTCGGGAGGCCTTTTGTTTAGTTGAGGTCTTAAGGGTGTGCCCTCCGTACGAAGCAACGGACTGCCCGACGCCAGTCGTCGCATTGTGTTTTTCGGGCAGACGTGGTCCTTGAAAGGGCCTACCCTGGTCTTCTCGATGCGCTATCCATGATCAGTAACAAACATGCCAGATCGTCTTCGCCCGTGGTTGGTTGTCTCGTTCTCAATCGGACTGGTTCAACTTGCATTATCCCCGTGGTGCGCCCGATATTTGGGCGACTTGTACCTGCGCTACAGCGGTCAACCTCTGCGAATTTCCGACGGCACGGTTTTCGCGATCTGGTTGTCCCTCTGCGTCGCGTGGCTTGTCGTGGTCGTTGCCGGATTGATAAAGCTCGGACGGCGCGGCGGGTGGCTGTTTCTTTCCACTCCACTCGCTTTGCTGCCTCTTGAGTTTTTCATCATCCTAATAGTTGCCTGCCTGTTCTGGTCCAATTGCACGTAGCGCGTCGGCGCTGGCCTTAACTTCGCTCCTGGCACAAATGCGAAGTGCCGATCGCATCAGGCAATGTCCGACTTTGCAGACAAAGCGGAAAACATCTGCAGTATGTCGCATTTGACCCGAAACGGGCCTCGCCCTGTTCCAGTTCAGGTGCAGAATTCAACAATTCTGCACAAGTCGTCAATCGGAGGTCGGCAGATTGGTGGCGTCGGAGAGCCACCGCGCGCGTGATTGCCAGCAAGAGTTGATCGTAGGCGAAGCGCCAGGATCGTTCCGAAGCGATCCCGCTGGAATGATGACCTCTCGACCGCTGCGCGTGGCATGCGGAAGCGGCGAGCCACACTCGCGGCAGAACGACGTTGAGAAGCTCCGCGCCGGAGGAAGGTCGAAGCGCATCACGTGATCTTGTCCGGAAAGCCAGCGGAATGCCTGCGGCAAGACATATGCGTTTGCTGCAAACGCGCTACCGGTTGCCCTGCGACATCGAGAACAATGACACTTCACAAATTTAATGAATGGCAGTTCGACCTCAAATTCCACAAATCCACAAAGACATCCGCCGCGTACCATCATGCCCCCATCTCCGTGGCTCGTTTGGCTCTTGTGTTCATCTGATGCAGGATGCCTCTGTCCGGTTCAGGCACGCACGATTTCTGGATATCGCGATCCGCTGAGAGACGTAGCCGGGCTTGTTTCCATGGGGAAGTTCAGCCGGCGTTTTGATCGGGGGTCGCGCAAACCTCAATTGTGACGTTGTCAGCGCTGAGGTCCCATGAAGCGATGTTCATGCTCCGCGCAAAGAAGGTGATGGTGCAGGTTGGCTATCCATTGTCGGCCGGAAACCGTCATATTCAGATATCTCAGGCCGTCCTCGATATGCGGTGAAACGCTGTTCCAGAAAAAGCTGGGATACTTGTCGATGATATCGGCCGGCGACGAATAGCCGAGTTGCCGGTTCATGCCAGTCTCTTCAAACTCGCAATAGAGGGCGTTTGCCTTTCGGGAATACATCGGATCGCCGAGCTGTCCAATGAGATCGGCAGCCTGGACCAGCTTTGGTTCCATGCTCTCGACAGCACTGCTGTCTGTTCGCGATGGAAAGCGCGTCATCTCGATGGCGGCTGCGACACGGGACGCGTCGATGGTGGGTGAATTTCCGAGGCGCTCGAAGGCAAACAGCTTCGATCGATCGACATGATAGGGCGAGAGGGCTGCATCCGAAGCGCCGCGAGGAAGCGAAATCCTCCTCCCGCTCCCGTCCACCACAAACTCGGTTTCGGTGTCGCCGCTCAGAACGCCGCGCATATAGCCGATGTCGTGCAACAGACAGGCGATGATGAGATGAGAGCCGGCTCCGCAAATTTGAACGGGTCGCTAAGTGGAGTTTCTGCCTGAAAGCGGCGATGATCGCCGCGAACAGGAGAGACCATGAGCAGACGACCGCGCCGGAACCACAGCCCGGCTTTCAAGGCGAAGGTGGCGCTTGCCGCAGTCAAGGGCGACCGTACGATAGCTCAACTCGCCGAGCACTTCGACGTCCACCCCAATCAGGTGACAGCCTGGAAAGCTCAGCTTGAGGGTGGGGCTTCTGACGTGTTCGGCGCGGGGAGCCCCGCGACGGCCGCGCCCGCGGTCGATGTGAAGTCGCTGCACGCCAAGATCGGGGAGCTGACGCTGGAGAACGATTTTTTAGAAGGAGCGCTCACCAAGGCGGGATTGCTGAGCGCAAAGCGATGATCGACCGTGAGCACGATCTGTCGATCACCAGGCAGGCGGAAGTTTTGAAAATCAGCCGCGGCAGCGTTTATTATCTGCCGCGCCCGGTATCGGCCGCCGATCTGGTGGTCATGCAGCGTCTCGATCGGCTGCACCTGGAGTATCCCTTCGCCGGTTCGCGTATGTTGCGAGGCCTGCTGGCTTTGCAGGGGCGCAAGATCGGTCGCCGGCATGTGAAGACGCTAATGCGGCGGATGGGGATAGAGGCGCTCTATCGCCGTCCGCGCACCACCAAGCCCGAGCCCGGCCACAAGATCTATCCGTATCTGCTGCGCGGTATGGAGATCACGCGGCCGAACCAAGTCTGGGCGATGGACATCACGTACATCCCGATGGCGCGTGGCTTCGTCTATCTCGCTGTCGTGCTGGACTGGGCGACCCGCCGGGTTCTGTCCTGGCGGCTGTCGATCACGATGGAGGCAGCCTTCTGCGTCGAGACCTTGGAGGATGCTCTGGCTCGTCACGGCAGGCCGGACATCTTCAACACCGATCAGGGCTCGCAATTTACCGGCTCGGCCTTCACCGGCATGCTCACCAACCACGACATCGCCATCAGCATGGACGGCAAAGGGGCCTGGCGGGACAATGTGTTCGTCGAACGGCTGTGGCGCAGCGTCAAATATGAGGAGGTCTATCTGCGAGCTTACGAAACCGTCGGCGAGGCGCGAGCTTCGATTGGCCGGTATCTCGACTTCTACAACGGGCGACGTCCACATTCAAGTCTTGACGGCCGCACCCCGGATCAAGCCTACTTCAACTCGCTGCCACTCCGCTTGGCAGCCTAAACCCGGCAGAGGCTACACTTATCGACGCGGAGATTTTGTTCAGACAAGCGGGACCAGCTCAATGGCTGTAGTCGGTGGGTTCTATTCGTTGCGAAAGTGTCATTCCCTCCAGAATGGCATGCCCGACCATTGTGACCTGCAGCGTGTGCTCGAAATTGTGGTAAAGCGCGTCGCTTCTGGCCAGACACTCGATGGTACTGCGCGCCAGGGAGCCCAGACGCTGGGCCGTATCGTCGTGCGCGGGACCAAAAACGCGACGAACATCCTTGGCGAGAAACTTGCCCAGCTTGTTGGCCGCCAGTGCCGTGATCGTCTTCACCGACCACCTCCAGGACGGCAAGATATTATCATTTTGCAAAGGAACTGGAAGGCAAAAGGATGCCTGTCGGAATGCTCCCAACCCGAACGTCGCCCACTCAGCCGACAGCGCCATCGATGCTGTCTGTTCGCGTTGATGAAGTGATCGACTGTGATGTTGTTTGCCGCGATGCATGATCTGTTCCCGGCGCGAAACGGACCCGCGGCCGCAGTGCACGGACGTCTCTCTGCCGCGACTCGCGAGCGCCCAAGTGAGACAGCCCCAGTTCGGCGCTGGACGAACTGGGGCCGTCTGAACGGCGCGAGGGCGGCTCGCTACGCTCGGCTGCAACTGATCACATCAAACTCGCCGCCGCTGTTCAATTCCGCTCATTGTCCTGATGCGGCAGTGTCCTGAATTGTGAAATGTTCGTGGCGAAGCTTGGCGCTCCGTCGAAAGACCGCAGTCGAGCGACTTTTCATCTTGCGAATGACGAAATGCCTGCCGGTTCCGTCAGGCCTGGAAAAGCGCGAACCAAACACTGCCGAGCAGGGGGCGACGGTCGGAACGATTGCTGACACGCCGAATTGGTGTGGAGAGGCAATAGAGATGCAGAAGTTCTTCTTCGATATGAAAGATGGCGTCCCGCATAGAGATATAGTTGGGACCGAGTTCAACACAAAGGCAGAAGCAATCGAGCATTGCAGAGAAATTGTCCGGCACTTCCGCGACAGGAGCCTCCGCGACGATCAGGACCTTGAGATATCCGTGGTCAACGCGCTGGGACGCGAAGTCCATCGCGAGTTCGTTTACCGGGAGAAGGATCACGGCGACTAGTGTTGATGCGACGGCGTTTGTATGAATATCCCGGCACTCACATCACAGTTGTGACCCGAGCAGCAGCAGCCGTTTGGTCCGATGTTCCTAAAGTCGCTCAAGGGGAACGGGCGGCGGAAAGAAATGGCCCTGTTCGGCGAACCGAGACCATCATCTTGGGATGCCGGCGGGGCTATCAGGCAATTCTGCTGCGTTAAAGCGCCCAGCCGAGTTTGGTTCCACTTTGAAATTCGTGGAGACCGGCTATTCAAGACAGGCGCCGGAGTAGCTTCCTGTCACGCATTGGTGTCGGACTGATGGAACTACTGCTGAATCTGCCCTGACGGCGAGCGTTGTCACCGGAAGGACAGCATCATGAGCTACGCAATATTCAAGGATGATGGCGAGCAAATAAGCAGGCCCTTTCAAACCAAAGGCGACGCCCGGGATTGCGCGAACGATGCAGGGTTAGTTCAAAATGTTCCGCCTGGCGGGTCAGTCCAGGTGCTTGATGGCCGCTGCACGATCCGGCCATGCGATTCCGAGTTTGTGATGCCTACCAACCTGGCTTAATCGCCGGGCTGATCGTGCGGCAAAGTGCGCTTGCCCTGATCAGCATTGGACGATCTGTCCTTCACAGCATGGGGCAACAACCGTCACCTCCGCACCGGCCTGATTTGCCAAATCGAAAGCCGCCTGACGTCGATCCTTCCACCGTATGAGCGTCCAGCCAGTTCCTGTCCCTAAAGAGGATGCGCAAAGAGGAGGCGATCTGGCGGCGGTCATTCCGCTCAGATGAACCGCGTGGCAGGGACCGGGCGTACCGGAGCATCTGGCGGCGCAATTGAAGAAGTTGCGAGAAAGAGTAGCGGGTATTGTTCTGTGCCAGCTTGAGCAGAATTGAAGGCATGATTGCCTCCCTCTGGATCAGGCGGGAGCACAACACTCCCAGTCACCGATAAATGCCGATGGCGGGTCGGTGATGGAAACAGCATGCCGAAACGCACTGCCGAACAGGTGCACAATATTGCTCAGGATTGCTCCGCCACGAAAATTTCACGTTCTGGGACACTGCCTGATTTCAAATGATGACCCTGTGCGGCAAAAACCTGATTTATTGAACCGGATCAAACTGATTTGGGCTGTCCAGTCCCAGATCAAAAAATATTCTGCTTCTCAGTTCACCCAAATCATCTGCATAACTCCGCCGTCTCACTCCACCCGAGGGGCGTTGGCCATCGTCGCAAACGTTGGGGTGGGATGCGGTGGACGCGGATGTGCCGCTGACGAACGGCGCATGCTGCGGACGGCGAAGTCGTGTGGTCCTGACGCCTCGACGCCGGCGTCAAGTTTCGCGGAAGTATCCGCGAGGCGACGGTGACAAGAAAGCCCGATCACCGGGGAGAGCGCGAAGGAAACCGTTAAAACCATTCGCGTGCGGGAATGCCGGGTGATCCCGGTGCGACCGTGGTGACTAACGCGCGTGCTTACTACCAATACACGCGCGGCCGCGGGTGCAACGGGCACCCGGCATTCCCCACGCCCTCACCTGGGCGAAAGCTTCCTGCAAGACCCGGGCGTTTCGCGCTGCGGGATCGCGGAGTCGTATCTTGCCGCGTACGGAGCGCCTATTGTAATCATGGCTGCCCGGCGGGGCCGGACCTGCCGCGACTTTCCCGTTCCCTGCCATCTCGCCCTTTGTCATCTCACGCTAGGGAGTAATTCCATGACGCACGCCATCCGCTTTCACAAGACCGGCGGCCCCGAGGTTCTGGTCTGGGAGGAAGTCACGCTGGGCAAGCCCGGTCCCGGCGAGGCGCGCATCCGCCATACCGCGGTGGGACTGAACTTCATCGACATCTACAACCGTTCCGGACTTTATCCGGTGCAACTGCCGAGCGGCCTCGGCGGCGAGGCGGCAGGCGTGGTCGAGGAAGTCGGCGCCGGCGTCACCGACCTGAAGCCGGGCGACCGCGTCGCCTATGGCAACGCGCCGGCCGGCGCCTATGCCGAAGCCCGGCTGGTCCCGGCCGACCGTCTGCTCAAGCTGCCCGACGGCATCGATGACAAGACCGCCGCCGCCATGATGCTGAAGGGCCTGACGGCGCAATACCTGATCCGCCAGACCTATCGCGTCAAGGCCGGCGACACCATCCTGCTGCATGCCGCGGCCGGTGGCGTCGGCAGTATTCTCAGCCAGTGGGCGAAGCATCTCGGCGCCATCGTGATCGGCACCGTCGGCAGCGACGAGAAGGCAAAGCTCGCCAAGGCCCATGGCTGCGCCCACACCATCGTCTATACGCGCGAGGATTTTGTGAAGCGCGTCGACGAGATCACCGGCGGCAAGAAGGTGCCGGTGGTCTATGACTCCGTCGGCAAGGACACGTTCCTGAAATCGCTGGACTGCCTGGCGCCGCTCGGCGTCGCCGCGCTGTTCGGGCAGTCCTCCGGCAGCGTCGAACCGCTCAATCTCGGCCTGCTGGCGCAGAAGGGATCGCTCTACGTCACCCGCCCGACGCTCTTTACCTATGCCGCCAAGCGCGAGAACCTCGTCGCCATGGCGAACGAGCTGTTCGATGTCGTGAAGTCCGGCGCGGTCAAGATCGAGGTGCACCAGACCTATCCGCTGAAGGACGCGGCGAAAGCCCATGCCGATCTCGCCGCGCGCAAGACCACGGGCTCGACGGTTCTGACGGTCTGAGACCTGGCGCGTTTGACCATGCAAGGGAGGCGGGCCGGGTTTGCCCGCCTCTCTTGCGTTTGCCCCTTAAAACCCGGCGGGCGCCGGATCATCCGGATGTTGGTGCAGTCCACCATCTTGCCGTCGATCGTCACGGCGGCCTGGCCGTTGCGTTCCGCTCTTCCATCGCCGCGATCACGCGCTCCGCATGGGCCAGTTCATGGATCGTCTCCTGCTCATTGTTTCAGTTCCGTATAGCCGGTTCTGGCGCCAAGGCGGAATACCGATTAAATGCGCCTGGTTGCGGTTTTGCCGCTGAGGCGAGGGTGGTCGATGGCGCGCGTTGTTATCCTGCTGCCGGCGCGGGATTTTGATCCGAGCGAAGCCGCGGTGAGCTGGCGGGTGCTGGTGAATGCCGGACACGCCGTCGGTTTCGCCACCCCCGGCGGGCGGCCCGCGGTCGCCGACGACATGATGCTGACGGGTAGGGGCCTCGACCTCTGGGGCGCCATTCCACTGTTGCGCAATTGGCCGCTGATCGGACTTCTGATGCGGGCCAATCGCGAGGCGCGGCAGGCCTACGCCGAAATGATCGCCGATCCTGACTACGTTGCGCCACTGCGCTGGGATGCCGTCGACGCTTCCGCGTTTGATGGGCTGCTGTTGCCCGGCGGGCATCGCGCGCGGGGCATGCGCGATTATCTCGAAAGCAAAATTCTGCAAGACCTCGTCGTCCGCTTTTTCGAGGATGAAAAGCCGGTGGCGGCGATCTGCCACGGCGTGCTGCTGGCGGCGCGCAGTATCTCGAAGCGGACCGGGCGCTCGGTTCTCTGGGGATACCAGACCACCGCTTTGACCTGGGCATTCGAAAGCAGCGCCTGGTCGGCCGCGCGCATTACGCGGTTCTGGGATCCCGATTATTTCCGGACCTATCTGGAGCGGCCCGGCCAGCCCAGGGGTTTCATGTCGGTGCAGCAGGAAGTGACGCGCGCGCTGGCGCGGGCGGAAGACTTCCGCGATGTGCCCGGGGACGATCTGCACTATCGCCGCAAGACCTCGGGCCTCGTACGCGATTCCATGGAGGACGCGACGCCGGCCTTTGTCGTTCGCGATCGCAATTACGTTTCGGCCAGATGGCCGGGCGACATCCACACCTTCGCGAAGACGTTTGCGGGCATGCTGAAATAGCCAATATCAGGACCAGGCTCCATGAAAATTCTCATCCTGCTCGCGCACCCCGAGCATCAAAGCTTCAACGGCGCCATGTTCCGGACCGCGGTCGAGACGCTGTCCGCGGCGGGCCACGAGGTAAAAACGTCCGATCTCCATGCCATGCAGTTCGATCCGGTCTCGGGAAGGCACAACTTCCTGGCCGCCAGGGATCCGGATTATTTCAAGCAGCAGATCGAGGAAATGCACGCGTCCGAAACCTGCGGCTTTGCCGACGACATCGAAGACGAGATCCAGAAGATCGAATGGTGCGAGGTGATGATCTGGCAGTTTCCGCTGTGGTGGTTCGGTTTGCCCGGGATTCTCAAGGGCTGGGTCGACCGGGTGTTCGCGATGGGACGGACCTATGGCGGGGACAGGATCTACGCCAACGGCGTCTTCAGGGGCAAACGGGCGATGCTTTCGCTGACGACGGGCGGCCCCGCGCCGGCGTACCTCAAGGGCGGCTTCAACGGCGACATCCATGCCATCTTGAGACCGATCCAGCGCGGCATGCTTCAGTTCGTGGGTTTCGAGGTGCTCGCGCCGCAGATCGCCTACGGACCCGTCAGGTTGCAGCAGGGCCAGAGGACCGAGTTGCTCGCGGCCTATGCCGAGCGCCTGAAGAACATTGCCAGCGAGCCGCCGTTCGATGTCGGAATTTATTGACCATCGAAGATGGCCGAAGACGGCTTACCACCGCGCCATCGAGATGAAATGACGAATGAATTCGCCGACGCTGGCGTGGTGGCGGCGAACATGCGTTTGCGTGCCGCTCGATTGCTTGGAAAGCCCCGACCGGCGCGGCCCGATCGCCTCGAACTGCGCCTTCTGCTCGTCGCTCAGCTTTCCATAGAAGTCGTCCAGCGCCACGTGCACGCTCTTGACCGCCTGCAGCATGACATCGAGCCGTTTGCCGACGGCTTCAAGGCGGGCCGGCGGCGTGATGGCCTCATTGCCCTGGCACGAGGCCTTGAGCATGTCCGCCGCTTTTGCAGTGGCGTCCTGCAGCGCTGTCAGACTGGCGTGTTGTGCGTCGGTTGGATGAACCTTCGCGTCGATCTCGGCCGAAGGCCAGGCCGTCACGCCCGCCTGCGCAGCCCCGCAGTTCTCCGCGAGCGAGCCGCGCTTGCTTTTCGCGGCTTCGGCCCGGCGCTGATCCTCGCCGAGCGAGTTCAGCTTGGTTTTCTGTTCGTCGTTGAGGAGGTCGTAGAATTTCTGCAGCGGCGGCCGAACCGTTGCGACCGCCGATATCATCGCCTCGATCCGCGCCTGCATAGCGGCGAGCCGCGCAGGTGCCGTCAGCGCGATCTGGGTCGGGCAGGCGGCTCTGATGTTCTGGGCTGCCTTCACCGAGGCGTTGGCGAGATCGTCGAGCGCCGCGCGCTGGAGATCATTGGGCAGGATCGCCTTTTGGATTTGATCGATCGGCATGCCGGCGATGTCGCGGCTGTCCTCGCCGCACATCTGTGCCAATTCGTCGGGCGTTGCGGTTCGGGCGCCCTTTGCCGGTCCGCTGCCGACCCGAGGACCGCTGCCGCCCTGCGGCAAATAGCCGGCGAGGTCATCATAGCCATAGGGTGAGAAGATGCCGGCGTAGAGGTCGCCATAGCCGTAATCCCAGAACGGGTCGTCATAGCCATAGCCCCACAGCGTGTAGTCGTAGATGTCGTAATAGGCGAACGGCCAGAATAGCGGGCCGACCCAGCCGTAGCCGCCATTGCGGTGCCGCCACCATCCGCCTCGGCCTCGGCCGTCATGCCATCCCGCCGTGGCTGCGGTCGCGGCAATCTGGGCGCGGGTATTTGGATGGACGAGCGCGGCCCTGTTTTGCAGTGCGCCCGCGATCGCGCGGGAGTTCAACGCGTTCCGCACCGCGGTTGACCTCACATTCGTACTTCGGGTCGCGCTGAAGGTTGTTGCGTTGCGATTTCGGCCGAACGTCAGGTTCCGATTTGCGTTCAACGCCGACCCGTGGCCGGCAAACCGGTTGCCGTGCACCGCAAACGAACGCTGACCCTGGAAACTGGGCCGCGCCGCGAACCGCGATATCGCCGGCCTGCCACTGAAATGAGGCGCGCCGCCGAAATGAGGTCCGCCGCCGATGCGAGCACCCATAGCCGCACCGCCCATACGCATTCCGCCGCCGCCGAAGTGGCCGCCGCCGCCTCCGCCCATGGCATGCGGAACTCCGCCGCCGCCACCGCCACGACCTCCGCCTCCGCCGCCACCTCTTGGCCCGGCGTAAGCGGCGCCCGCAACAGCGGCCGTGAGAGCGAGAACGGTGAAGAATTTGATGTTTGACATGGCACCCTCGGGCGCCCCCGCGAGCCTCCAACGGGGCAGCTCTATCGGATACTAAATAACCCGCTCGCGATGCCGAAGTTCCGCCGACGTGGTGCTGGAGTCAGGTTCCCGCGCCTGCCGGCGAACGCTTCCCGGAAATCGTAGTCACACTGTCTTGAAATCGGTCTTAAATGATGGCGGGCAGGAGGCGGGAGGCGCGATATGAAAGACCTCAAAGACCTCGCTCGCTACCGCGCCATGGAATCCCTGTGCCGTCAGAGCGCGGTGTTTCATCCCCTCGAGAACTGGCGGCTGCTTGCCGAAGCGGAGATGTGGCACCACAAGGCTGCGGAAGAAATCGCCGCCCGCTCGCTGAAGCGCGATGGTGCGCCGCCCACCGCTGCCCTCGCTCGAACGGAATTGCCCGGCGATTCAGGCGATGCGACCCGATCGCCGGCGGGTTGAGGTTTGAAGGCGGTAGGGGCGTTCACGGTGCCTCGGCCTTGCGGAGATCGCGGGCATGATCGAAGCGGCCGGCCTGCAGGTCGGCGCCGCTGACCGGGATTTCCGGCAAGGCGGCCTCCGCCAGAATCTCGGCGGTGATGTCGTCGACCGAACAATCGGCGATCTCGTGAATGAAGCTGATGTTGCTGTATTCGCCGGACACCACGCGCGAGATGACCTCGCGCCGGGTAATCTCGGGATCGACGATGGCCTCGCGGCCGCGCCGGCCGTAGTCGATCATCACGACGAAATATTGCATGGCTGTATTCCGATCCCGAAGCAAGGCGGAGTATTTCTGAAAATCAGAAATAGGTCAAGCGGTAAATTCTGAAAATCAGAAATAGATGCTTTGCCGCGGCGGCGGGGCGCCGGTCCGCCCGAGAATCAGGCCGGCGCCGCCGGCTTCGAGCCAGCCTCATTTCTCCGGCGCCCGCCCGCCTTGGGCCCTGGCCGCCTTGCGCGCCCGGGCCGCCGCCTTGGCCCGCAGCCGCGCGATCTGGCCCCTCGGCAGGGTGACGCAGATCTCCCCGATCCATTCCAGCTTCACCCCGTTGATCGGCTTGGCGTTGAAGCTCGTCAGGTTGACGAGGGTGGCGGATTTTCCCCGCTCGACGGTTTTCAGATAACGCTCGCCGGTCTTCAGCCTGACCGCGGCCTCTTCGCCGTAGAAGCTCGAGACCGGGTGGCGCTGATCCCTGTAGACCACGATAATGTCGCCATTTTCGTATTTCGGCAGCATGGAATCGCCGGCCACCTCGAAGGCGATGGTTTCCTCGGCAATAGGGAAGGGCAGTTCGACCTCGCCGAGGCCTTCCGGCGGCACCTGCTCGTGTTCCGGCTCGATCGTCGCGCCGGCGCCGACGCGGCCCATGATCGGCACCGAATTCAGCTCGAGGTAATCGATGATCGGCTGGATCTCGGTCGCCTTGATCTGGCGGATGTCGGCCAGGATTTCCGACACCGCGCCGGCGCGCACGCCCATCGCCGCCGCCAGACCGCCCTTGGTCTTGCCCGGCTTTGTGAGCCCCCGCTCGATCATCCTGATATCCAGCATGGCGCCATCTTTTCCGAATTTCCGAAATAATAGCAATTCCGATTATCCGAAATCAAGCTTGACTTTCATTTCGGAATATCAGAAATTGGAGAACATAACGGGAAACGTCGGATCGAACAAGAATGCAATCATCCAGCTGGCCGCCCGAACATTCAGAGGCGCTGCGCGACTATCTCGCCAAGGGCATGTCCTATTCGGAAATCGCCGGTGCGATCAATGCGAAGTTCAGGACCGCCTATTCCCGCAACGCCGCGCTCGGCCGCGCCAGGCGCATGGGGCTCGCCGGTCCCGAACGGCCCAAAGACAGCCTCAACCATTGGCCCGAGCGGCCGCCCAAAGCCAAGGCGCCGCGGCTCGACCAACCGCGAGAGCGCCATGTTCCCGAATTCATGCGGCCGATGCCGGTTTTCGAACGGGAGGAGCTGCCAAGAACTCCGCTGTGTCGAGATCGAGCCGCGCCGTCTTTCGCTGGTTGAGCTCGAGCCCGGCGACTGCCGCTACCCCTATGGCGGCGACGAGGATGGCGAAGCCATCACCTTCTGCGGCCAGCCGCGGCGGGAGGGCTCGAGCTACTGCGCGCCGCATTTTCATCTGACGCGCGGTCCCGGCACCCCGTCGGAACGGTCGGCCGGCACGGTTTCGCTGCGGCTGGTGGAGGCAGCATGAACGCGTCGGTCGCCATCATGGTCGCCAGAATGAAACCGCTGCCGCGCCGCCATCGCATCGCGCATTTGCGGGCGCTGATCCGGCAGCAGCCGGTCGGTTCCGTTCGCCGCGAACAACTGGCGGCTTTGCTGCGCATCGAGATGACGGCGCAGCTTTCTTGCGAAGACCGCGCCGTATGAATCGGCCCTGGATGCCCCTTTATGTCGGCGACTATCTCGGCGACACCGGCCACCTGACCACGACGCAGCACGGGGCCTATCTGTTGCTGATGATGCATTACTGGCGCAAGGGCCAGCTGCCCGACGACGACAGACAGCTATCCAAGATCGCAAAACTGCCGCTGAAAACATGGTGCGAATATCGCCCGACCTTGCAGGATTTTTTCTACGACGGGTGGAAACACAAGCGGATCGACGCCGAACTTGAGAAGATGATGCGCGTTTCCGCCAAGCGCGCGATTGCCGGGCAAAAGGGCGGCATCGGTTCGGCGCTGGCGCGCATGAAGCTGGAAAATGCCTCGCGCTCCCGGCACGTGCCAACTCGGGCAATTGCTGCGCCATCGTCGGGCGTAGCTGCGGCAGACGCCGACCACTCACACTCATACTCACACCAGAGTCTTCCTGAAGCGCGGACAGGTCGGATCGATTCCGCGCCATCGGAAAAGTCCGCCATCGCCGTCAGCCCCGAGCTGGCGGCCTATGTCAAACGAACAACGTAGCAAGCAAACCACGCAACCAGCGAACGGCTTAAGCGGCGCATTCCAGTTCTCTTCCAGGGGAGTCATCCAGCATGGCACGGGCCAAACGCAAAGCAGCACAGGCTGACAAAAGTTCATGACCGGCGCTCGAAGGATTTGCCGCGCAACGCCGAGGTGGCGGCCGTTGAAGTGGACGATCCCCTGGCGCTGGAGCCGGGAGAAAAGATCGTCACGCTGCGTTCGCTCCGCAACGATCCCTTGGGGAAACTGCATTCGCATCGCCAGATCGACGAGGCGCAATACCAGGGCGGCCGGGCGTTTCAGGACGACTGGGAGAAGGCCGAGCGCGGGCCGCAGGCGGTCGATCCGACGCGGGAATATGTCGATGGCGGGCGGGCGCGCGAGCCGATCACCGAGCGCCAGCGCAAGGCGGTGCTGCGGCTGAACTGCATCGAGCGCGAACTCGGCGCCGACGGCTCCGCGCTGGTGCATGAGATCCTGATTCTCGGCATGACCATGGAGCAGGTCGGGCAGCGGCGCGGCTTGCGCGGCCAGCGCTGGATCGACTATTTCGCGCGGCGATTCCGGGAGTGCCTCGACCGGCTGGCGCTGATCTACGGGTTTGCGACGGAGCGGCGGTCACAAATCTGAAATTACCACCGACGTAATCGACGCCGATCATGGATGACGCAATGATCGCGGCAAGACCGGCCTCTCGGTCTTCGTCGTCAACGCATCATCAGGAGGGACTGCATCCATGGATCGACGCTACGTGTTGAAATCTGCGGCATCCTCTGCCGTCGGTGCGGGCATGCTGACAGGCATTGCCGCCAGCGAAAGCGGCGCGCAGCCGGCTGCCTGGCGCGAGCCGCAGCGGAGCGGAGATTTCGTCGGCGCCAGCGATGGAACGAGGCTCGCCTATACCGATTGGGGCGCCGGCAAGCTGGTGGTGTTCATCCACGCCTGGGCGCTGCCTTCGCCGATGTGGGATTATCAGCGCGGCCCGCTCAGCGAAAGAGGTTTGCGTTGCATAGCCTATGACCGCCGAGGGCACGGGCGTTGGAGCGTGCCGCGTGGCGGCTATGACTGCGACACCCTCGCCGACGATTTGTCCGCGCTGCTGACGCAACTCGATCTGCGCGATGTGACGCTGGTCAGCCATTCCTTCGGCAGCGGCGAGGTCGTCCGCTATCTGACGCGACATGGTTCGAGCCGGATTGCGAAGATCGTCCTGATCGCGCCCGCGGCGACACCCTTCGTGATGAAGACGGCAGACAATCCGAACGGCGTTCCACCCGAGCAACTGGAGTTTTTCCGGACCAGGATTCTGCAGGCGGATTTTTTGAAATGGCTGGAAGACGGCAAGAAGGCGTTCTTCACCGCCGAAACCTCACCGGGCCTGCAGAACTGGGTCATGCAACTGATGCTGACAACGCCTCTCAGGGTCGCGGTCGAATGCAACCAGCGGATCACCTCGACAGACTTTCGCCGGGAATTGCCCGGGATTTCCGTTCCCGCGTTGATCATTCATGGCGATAACGATGCCTCCGCGCCCATCGACCTGACCGGACGGCCGACGGCAAGGCTGATCCCGAATGCGGAATTGAAAATCTACGAGGGCGCGCCGCATGGTCTCTTTTTGACTCACAAGGACCGGCTTAACGCCGATCTGCTCGGTTTCATAACGGCGTAGATCGCAAAGAGCCTGCGACGCATTCCAAGTGCCGAAAATTGTATTGACCCAAATCAAGCGCTTATTCCATCCGGTTGTTATCAAGAGCACCGGGCGAAGGGACCATCTTCCACTCATGCTTTAACGGATGAGGGACTAGAGATGTTCAGGCGCAATGGATTGTTCTCTCCGGCAGGCCGCAGCGTCGTCGTGGCTGTCATCGCCGGGCTGGCCTTGACCCTGGCAGCGCCGCCGATGGCGGCCGCCAGTTCAGTAGCCCCGGTCGCGAAGGGCGTCTCCGCGGCCACGCCGCCCAGCGGCGCCACCGATGTCAGCGCCCGCCGCCGCCACTACCGTGGCGGCAACGCCGCGGGCCTCGCCATGATGGGGCTGATGATCGGGACGATCGGTGCGATCGCCGCCCAACAACGGCGCGAGGACTATTACTACTACGGCTATGGACCCGGCTATTACGGACCACCCGCCTATTACGGGCCGCCGGTCTACTATGGCTACGGCCGCCCCTATTATCGTTATTATCCTTACTAGGAAGTAACGCGGGATCACCGGCGGGCCGAGCCCGGCGCGGCTCGCTGGGCGAACCCGGCTGACGGGAATTGGGCCGCCGAAGTGGTTAAAAAATTCCTTAGCGCGAGGGACGGGTGGAAATCGGCATCGTTTCCGATTGGAAATGTCGGATTTCGGCGTCACCAGGCCGCATGCCCGACAACCCGCGCACTCCGGCGCATCATGAAGTTGTGCCTCGGGTCGTAGTGACGCCGATCGATGCGCGCGATGAGCGCACGGCGCAGCAAGCCGCCGGTCAAGAAATTGTACATAAAATTAACTCGGGTCATTTTACCCAAGCTTAGATGCTCCGCGGGTACACCTACTCCATTGAAACGTTTCAGCACGACCCCATAGGAGGCAAGTTTGAAGCACAGCATCATGAAGTTCTTGTCCGACGAGTCCGGTGCCACTGCGATTGAATACGGCCTGATTGCGGCCGGTATCGCACTCGCCATCATCACCGTGGTTAACGGTCTCGGAACGACCCTGAACGACAAATTCACCTCTATCAGCACCTCGCTGAAGTAGGTTTCCGTCTCGTTCCAGGGAGTATCTGAAACTCCAGGAGACCTTGGCCCGCCGGATTCTCTCCGGCGGGTTTATCATTGCTCGCAAACGTGCCGCGAGGCCGCCACCAGCGGATGCCCGGCATCGCAGCCCAGTCCATGCAGCCTGCGCAAGGCCAACTGCCATGGCCGGGCACGACGCTTCAAAAAGTCATTGATGCGGCAGCACCGCATACGGCGTGGCGTAGGGTTCGACCCGCAGCGATGAATTGGCGAGCAGGCCGATTTTCGCGGTCGGCGCCTGCTGCAATTCGCCGTTGGGACCGCGGTGTACGTTGTATTGCCACACCGTCAGGTCGCCCTTCTGTGCCAGCGCGTGCGCGACGGCGCTGGCATCTTGGCCGCCGAGCGCCTTGAGCTCGTCGGCGGAGAGCCCGATGATGATTTCGTCCTTGACCGTAATGACCTTGAACAGATCGGTCCTGGTCTCCTCGGCCCACGCGGCTTCCGCGCCGCCCAGGATGAGAACCGCCAAAGCGCCGCACTTCAATTGATCGCGCAGAGAAAGCATGCCTTCGCCCCTTTATGCCTGATGGCGCACGCGTCTCTGGCGTTCAGCCGCTGGCGCGGCTCGTCAGGCGTGGCCCTGATCACACGCCGCATTGGTCGCACCGTGCGGGATTTAAGTTCACGGCGGCGGGCAGCGGGGCCCGGTGTCTTCCGCTCAATGTTTCTCTTGCGCCTCGGAAGGCAGCGATTCCGGATGGGCCGCGTCATATACCAGCCACAGCTCGAGCAAGGCAAAAAACGCCACCGCTGCGCCTACGCCGATGCTGAAATGCATCGCACGCGTATGGGGAAAGCCCAGCAGCCATGGCGAGACGATGAGCCAGATTGCCAGGAGCAGGTTGGCCCATTCTTCCCAGTTGGAAAACGCCACCATTGCCGCCAGCGACAGGACGGCGATCGCCGCGCCGCTCGCCCGCAAATCCGCCGCCGCCGTTCCGTTTGCGCGCGCGAAAAGCCAGGGCGATATGAACAGGAACATCGCCAGCAGCAGGTTGTACAAATCAAGGACAGATTCATTCCGCCATTTCTTCATGCCGAAATCTCCCGCGCATTTGCCTGAGTAGAGACATCTGCCGGGGCAATTCGCTGGTTCTGCGACGGGTTCCAGCTGACGCAGAGAATTGCGGGTAGACTTTAGGCGGATGAACCTCACAGGCGGTGGCGCCGTCAAAGCACGGTAGCCACTGGGGGACCGCCATGAAATTCGCCGTTGTCGCTTGCTTCCTCACTTGTGTTGGCCTCGCGATGGGGGCGCTCGCCAAGGCCGCCGATCCGCTCTACCTCGGGAACTGGAAGATTTCCGGCGCGGTGGTGGCACCGTGGGCCGATCCGAAGCAGAAGCCCGACAGCGCCGAGCCATCGCGCCTGCTCGGCAAAACCATCGTCTTCAAGCCGAGGGAAATCGCCGGGCCGCCGCCGTTCGCCTGCAAGGCGCCGCACTACAAGGAGAGCGACTTCGGCGCCGACCTGCTCTTCCAGGGCGCTTTCGAGGAGATGCAGTCGAAGAACAAATCGGTCGATCCGGACAAGCTCGCCGCATCGCTCGGTTTTACCGGTAAGACCATCAAGACGCTGGAAACCGGCTGCGAGATCGACTTTCATTTCGTCGACGCTACGACCGCGGAAATCGGCCTCAACGATTACGTCTATACGCTGAAGAAGCAGTAGCGGTGCGTTCGTTCCGCGTCCGTCGCGCGGGCGGCTCTGCGCCGCCGGCGGAACGCGGATGTGCGGGTCGTATGACGAGCCGCTCAAGATCGCTGCGGTTCTGCTGTTCGACGAATTTGACGGCGAAGCCATCGGGTTGATGCCTGACGACACGGCCGACGCAGGCGCCGACCGCGAGAGGCATTCCGATCTCCGGCTGCACGTCAGCCGAAACGGCAGCGCCGGCGACCGACATGTCGATGATGAAGCAGCCGCGGGTACTGCCGTCGGCGAAGGTCAGGGTCGAATGCGGGCTTGCCGGGATGATGCGCGCATGCTTCCTGCCGTCGCGGATGGCGGGATTTTTCTGCTTCTTATCCAGCCAACTGAGCTTGCTCGCGAACTTCTCGCGCACGGACGCGGTCATGGCGAGTTCGAGCAGGAAGCCGCCGGTAACGGTGTCGCTGATATGGCCGTCGAGTGTGCCGAAATCGCTGAAATAGGATGTGATGTAATCTCCGACTTTACCGACCACAGGCACGGCGACCATCATCCGGAACGGCGAAACGCGGCTGGTCCGGCAGGCGAAGGTGCGCGGTTTTCCGTGCGAGTCAAACCAGTTCGCCAGCGTGTACTGCCCACCAACGGCGATGTTGACGGCCGGCTGCCTGAGAAACTCTTTAACGGACACGGGTGCAATCCTTCTGGTCAGCTCGCGCATAGGTTGAACAAGCGCAGAGCTTTGGGTAGCGCGCGCAGAGGTTGAGTATGGGTAAAACTTTACCGAAAACTAAACGCGGAACCTGCTTTTTCCTTACGGTTAGCGAAAGCTTTTGGATTCGTCCTTCATTCGCGATGATGTGGGACTGGCGAAGCCCCGCAAGCAAAGATGCGCCGTTACGTCAGCCGGCCGAATCCGCCGGAACATCGCGCGCACGGCAAGGGCGACAACTGGCGCACCTGATCTCCTATGGGTCGGGCCGCGCTTGCACGACGCGCGGAGCCGTCAAGCCCCCTCAAAATCCTCCGGCGCTGAAGCGAAGCGGCTGCACCACGTCGTAGGCGGCTTTCGTCAGCGGCACGGCGTAGTCGACGGTCAGGTTCCCGAACGGCGAGGCCCAGGTCAGGCCGGCGCCGACCGACGAGCGAACGACATTTTTGTTGGCAAGCTGGAGTGATTGCGCGGAGCCCGGAAACGCCGTCGGCCCGCTGTAACGAAACACGCTGCCGGCATCGACAAAGGCCGTCGCCTTGAGGCCGTACTCCTGGGGCACGCCGGGGATATTGCTCTGCAGTTCGGCCGTCGTCGCCCAGTACATGCTGCCGCCGACATTATCCATCGTGCTGCCGGGGGTGAGATCGCGCGGGCCGAAGCCGTTGGGCGCAAATCCCCGCACCATCGTCGGGCCGCCGAAGAAGCTGTTGAGCAGCGGCACCTGCTTGCCGCCCCATCCGGTGACGTAGCCGCCTTGCGCGCGCACCAGGCTGACCACGTCGTCATTGATCGGGTGATAATAGCGCACGTCCTCGGTGGTGCGCAGGAATCTCGCATCGCCGCCGAGGCCGGCGAGATCCTGCTTGAGCTGCGAATTCAAACCGCTGGTCGGGCTCCTGGTGTTGTCCAGCGTGCTGTAGTTGACCGTGCTGCCGACGGATGAGACCAGTTGGGGACCGGCGAGCGCGGCCTGTTGGATCGCCAGCGACGGCGCCGCGGCCAGCGAGGTCGGGTTCAGCGTGACGTTCTGATCATAGATGGAGTAGCGGTACTGCACGCCAAGCTGCTCGTTGATCGGCGTGCCGAGTGTCGCCGTCGCGCCATAGATGGTGGTGCCATAGGACTGGTAGGGGCTCGTACTGCTTTGCCTGCCATACAGTTCGATGCCCGCCGCGACGCGGGTGCCGAGGAAATACGGCTCGGATGCGGAAAGATCGATCCCGCGCGCGAACTGGCCGTAGGTCACCGAGCTGCTCACCGCATAGCCGGTTCCCAAAAAATTGCGATCGCCCAGCTTGACCTCGGCGAGCAGGCCGTCGGTCGTCGAGTAGCCGCCGGAAATCGAGAAATCGCCGGTCGACTGCTCCTCCACCTCGACATCGAGCACGACGCGGTCCGGCGCCGAGCCGGGCTTGCGCGAAATCTTGACGGTCTTGAAATAGTTCAGGTTCTTCAGCCGCCGTTCGGCGCGATCGATCAGCGTCTTGTTGTAGGCATCGCCTTCGGCAATATCGAACTCGCGCCGGATCACATAGCCGCGGGTGCGCGTGTTGCCACGGATCTCGATGCGCTCGACATAGGTACGCGGTCCCTGTTCGATGGTGAAGGCGACGTCGATCCGCCTTGCGGCGGCATCGCGGGTGGTGCGCGGAACGGCCTGCGCGAAGGGAAATCCGAGTTTTGCCAGTTCGATCGCGAGCGCCTCGGTGGTCTTGTCCAGCGCGCCGCCGTCGAACACCGCGCCGGACCGTGCCACCGGCAGACGGCGGAGTTTTTCGGCGTCCAGCCCCGGCACGGTGCCGGTGACGCTGATGTCGCCGAAATGATAGAGCGGGCCTTCGTCGATGGTAAAGGTCAGCGTAAATCCGTGCAGCGCGGGATCGTATTCGGCCGCGGCCGACGTCACGCCGGCATCGGCATAGCCCTTGCTGCGATAGTACAGCCGCAGCGCCTCGCGGTCGGCGGCGACACGGTCGGGGTCGTAGGCATCACCGCCGGTCAGGAAGCTCAGCATGTTGGTGGCGGAAGTCTTGATCACGGCGACGAGCTGCCGCTTGCCGAAAACCTTGTTGCCCACGAAGTCGATCTGCCGCACCGTGGTCTTCTTTCCCTCCGTCACCTCATAGACGAGGTCGACGCGGTCGTTGCCGCGGTCGATGATCTCAGGCACCACGCCGACATCGCTGCGTCCGGCATGCCGGTAGGCCTCCATGATGCGGCCGACATCGGCCTGCACCACCGCGCGCTGCAGCGGGCCGCGCGGCTTGGATTCGATGACCGCGTTGAGGTCTTGATCCTTGATCTTCTTGTTGCCTTCGAAGGCGACGCGGCCGAGCACCGGGGCCTCGGCGAGATGCACGACCAGCCGCTCGCCGGCGCGCTCGATCGTCACCCGGTCGAACAGGCCGGTCGCCACCAGCGCCTTCAATGCCGCATCGCGCGCGGCTTCGTCGAAACGCCCGTCGGGCGCCGCGTGGAAATACGAACGCACCGTTTCGGCGTCGATGCGGCGATTGCCCTGGACCTCGATGGCGTCGCGCGTCTTCGCGTCGCCGTCGCGCGCCTTCGCGTCGGCGTCGCGCGCAGCCGTCTCGGCCGCGGCGGCCTGTGTCAAAAAGAGTCCGAGCCCGGCGACCAGCAGCGCCGCCGCTGCGATCGGCCGGCGGCATCGGCCGCCCCGCACGCTGTCATCCGTCATCGTCCCGCCGGTCTCCTATTCGACGTGGCGCGATCGAAGTGCCCGCGCCGGGCAAAAGAATGACTCGGATAAGGTCTGTTGCGGGCTTGAGCGTTAACGATTTGCCATAGTTTCGACGCGGCGCCGAACGGCGCGTTCCCGAAAATGTCCTATAGCCGCTTCAAAAGGCGCCTAGCCATGAGCGCCAAAATGTTCGCGGCTTGCGCCGCCTCGCCGGCGGCGAACGCGCTTTCTGGAGCAGCAACATGCGCTACGCAGCTTTCGTCACCACCATGCTTTTGCTGATCGCGCCCGCGGAGGCGGCGGTCACGCCGGAGATCGACCCGGGCGCCTCGCTCAACGTGGTCCAGCGGTGGATCTACAATTACCGGGCCAAGCCCGACTACGCCCATGTGCCGGCAGCCGTGCGCGTGCTGTTCCACGCGCAAAGCTTCAGGGAGCCGGAGAATTCCGGCATCTATCTCGGCTTTATCGCCGGCGCGATCGGATCGAATCCGGCCAAGGCCGAGCAGCTTGTCACCAGTTTCTTTCCGGTCGCGCCGGAAGACGAATGGGTGATCGTCCGCGCCATCGCCTATTCGGGGTTGTCCGACTGGCGCAATCTGCTGCGCAAGGTGGCGCCAAGGATGCCTGGCCGAAAAGTGATGATTGACGCCTATCTCGCCGGCACGCTGCCGACGCTCGCCAACATTCCGCTGGAAGAAACCAAACCCGGCATGCTTGACAGGCTGCGCGGCGTCTTCACCAAAAATCCTTTCGCCAGGGACGACAAGAAGCTCAAGATGGTGCAGACCTTCGCCGGCAATCAGGATCTGCTCGATACGCTGTGGGGATATTATTTCGCGACCGGCTCGTATCTTCCGATCCTGCGCATCATGCAGATGCTGCCCTGGAGCAAAAGCCGCGACACCGTCGACAAGCTGACGGTCGGCAGCATGGCGCGCTATACGCTCTCGAGCTACGCGGTCCGCGACAGCGGATTGCGCGAATTTCTCCGCAGCGAACTGGCAAGCCAGCCGGAAGCGGTCAGGGTGCCGCTCGCCGAGGTGATCGAGTCCGCCGACACGGTGCAGCTCGGCGCGGTGCGCAAGGATGCGCTCGCCGCCGTCGAGGAGCTCAAGGCCAAGGGATCGGATTCGAGGCGCAACCTCGACTTCTGGGGCCAGGTCGGCGTCGGCGCGCTTGCGCTCGGCTGCGTCTCGGCGGCGGCGCTGGGCCAGGTCGCGGTCGGCATCCCCTGCGTGATCGGCGGCTCGGCGTCGCAGGGCCTGTTGTCATTCTGGGAAAAGCAGCAGTGATCCGACGAATTGCATCTCTCAAATCCTGGACTTTCAATCCGTGCCGCGGCCTTTGGCTCGAGCGTCAAAGGCCGCGAACTCGGTATGGCTCTATCGATTTTCTACCGGCTTCCTGACGTTCTTTGAACGAATGTGCTTCGGCTGATAGGCGAGAACGCTGCTTTCGGCCAGGAACGGATCCCGGAAACAGCTGCCGAATATGCCGGAAGTCGAAGCCTTACACTGCTCCATGGTCGAATAACCGCAGCCCCGCATTCCGGAAGTGTTGGTGGTGCAAAATTCGCCCGCGCTGGCGGGCGTCGCCATCGCGACAAACGCCATCGTGAACAGAGCCGCTGCAGGCGCGGCGGTCATTTTCAAAAGCTGCTTCATCTTGTTCTCTCTGTGTTGACTTCGTGTTGGCTTCAGCCCCGGAACCCACATGGGACGTCAGGGAACCCGGCGCCATTGGCAGCGAAAAAAAGCAAAAGAATTCTTTCCGGCGCCCGACAAGCGCTCGAAATGCACGTGTCGCGGACGGAATTGTAGTATGATCATCATCCAATTCCTGGATACGGCTGTCATGCCACCATCATATAGGCACCGGCCTCTCCGATGGTGTCTTTTGGTGTCTTTCGAGGTCTGACTTTGAAGCAGGGAGGATATGCGCGGCCGATGATAAACTCGGCGTGATCCGCCATTGCGCCGGAGCGTGGCTTCGCAACTATTCGTTGGCCAACCACCCTGCGCCCCGGTGCGGCGATTTAGAAGTTTTCTTTTGCCTGGCCTCCGCTTTTGCCGATCGCGCTCTGGCTAGCCGAGCGCAAAGTGCTAGTGTTCGGCGAAACAAACGGTGAGGGCGTCATGGGCTGGATTTCCATTGTTGTCGTACTAGGAATCATTTACGCGACCGCTTCGCTTCGTGTGCTCAAGCAATATGAGCGCGGCGTGGTGTTTCTGCTCGGCAGATTTGCCGGCGTGCGCGGGCCGGGACTGACGCTGATCTTCGTTCCGATCCAGCAGATGGTGCGCGTGTCGCTGCGCACGGTGACGATGCAGATCCCGTCGCAGAAGATCATCACCAAGGACAATGTCTCGATCGATATCGCGGCGGTCGCCTATTATCACATCACCGATCCGGAAAAGGCCGTGATCGCCATCGAGAACGTCTACAACGCGATCAACCAGATCAGCCAGACCACGGTGCGCAATGTGGTCGGACGGTTCAGCCTCGATCAGCTGCTGTCGGACACCGCCAGCATCAACGACCAGATCAAGAACGTGATCGACCAGCACACCGAGCCCTGGGGTACCCAGGTCACGGCGGTCGAGATCAAGGACATTACGCTGCCCGAGAACATGCAGCGGGCGATGGCCAAGGAGGCCGAGGCCGAGCGCGAACGCCGCGCCAAGATCGTCGCCGCCGAAGGCGAATATCAGGCGGCGGTAAAGCTCGGCCAGGCCGCCGACATCATCACGCAGCACCCGGTGGCGCTCCAGCTCCGGACCCTGCAGACGATGGCGGAAATCTCGGTCGAGAAGAATTCCACCATCATTTTCCCGGCGCAGTTCATGACGACGGTGCAGGAGGCGATCGCCATGCTGTCGAAGGATTCGACGGCGAAATAGGGAATTATACACACGGGCGAAATATAGAAAGGGACGGCATCGCTGATTTTGTGTGGTGGTGCTGGCGCGCGTGGGCGAAGAAGAAAAAGGAGCTAATCAAACAGGTCGGTGTGAGTCCCAGTTCTCGCTAATTCGAGTTCGGCGCCATCGTTTCTGTAAATTAGGACCCAATCACCTTGCGGGTGACACCCACGGTAGTTCTGCCATGGGCCTTTTAATGGATGGTCGTCATCTACGGTGAAAGAGCCTCACCTCGGCGAAGCTTGTCGATGAGGTTCTCCAATTTCTTCATGCGAAATCCGCGCTTTTTACAAGCGCGGAGATCCTTCTTGAATTGGCCCGTGATTCGGAGCGGCTTCATGCGCCCCAATGATTGTATAACTAGTCCAGTTCGTCAAAGAGTTGACTGGTCGAACCATGTACAACCTCGCCGTCACCGCGCTCTAACTCTTCCAAGGCAGCGATAGTCGTGGCGTTTGGAATGCACACATCAAAGGGTAATCCGCGTCGAAACGTAACTTGTCGATAGAACATACCGATGGCGTCAGACGCGGTTATCCCGAGGTCGGCAAATATTCTTTCCGCCTTCTTTTTTACGACTGGTTCAATGCGGGCGTTGATTGAAGCTGTTTTGGCCATGTGTCACCTATCTAGGCGCATTGTACGGTAATTGTCCGTGCAATTGAATTTGTACATACAATGTAACACAAACGTCTTACATCGCAAGACGTTCCATCCTTATCGCCAAAATTTAATTCATGGAAATTATTATATCATAATCAATAGTTTACCATTTGCGCGAGCACCCTACGAATCGAGGTTTGGGCTTTGGGACGATGCTCTGCCCGCCAGCGCAGAAACCGCCGTGCCAGTCTCTTAGAGTCTGGCTCAGCTGGCTTGACCGTACCTCAAACGCTCCGCCAGCCGCGCCCTTGTAGCTCGGCGCCTGTCACTGCCTGTCCGTGTCCGCTTCCCTGTTTAGCGGCGTCGGGCCGGCGAACGGAATGAGCAGAAGGCCAAGTAGCGCCGCAAAGGCGAGCAGCGCCCAGGCTTCGTTGGTGCTGAGCGCAAACGCCGCCTTCTCGACCATCGGACGGACATAGGCTTCGACAGTAGTGTCCGATACACCGGGGGGCCGGTGCAGGAACAATTTCAGATCAAGCCCGATCGCCTGCGCCGCCGTGACGTCGCCTGCGATCAGCCGGTCGCGCAGCGCTTCGGCGTGTCCGCCGGTGCGTCCATAGAGGATGGTATCGATCAACGCGATGCCGATCGCCCCGCCGAGGTTTCGCATCAGGTTGAAGAGGCCGCTGGCGTCGGGCACCTGCGCTTCGGCCAGCGCGCCCAGCGCCAACCGCACCGGGGGCAGCAGGCAGAACATGATCGCCACGCCGCGCAGGACCTGCGGCCAGAACATCTCGTCGAAATCGGCGACGCGGCTCTGTAGCGCGCTGCAACCAAGGCCAAACGCGAACAGGCCGAACCCGACGGCCGACAGCCAGCGCGGATCGAACCTGCTTTCCAGGGCGCCCGCGATCGGCGCGGTCACCAGTTGCGCGACGCCGGTGACGAGCATGATGGTGCCGATTTCAAAGGCGTCGTGACGCCGGACATAAGCGAGGAAAACCGGCATCAGATAGACCGAGCCGAACAATCCGACCCCGAGACAGAAACTCAAGGCGCAACCGATTGCAAACGAGCGCGTTCTCAAGGTCGACAGTTCGACCACCGGATGCGTCGACTTCAGCGTCCTCACCGCGAATACGATGGTCGCGGCAGCACTCAGCGCAAACAGCAGCGAACAGAGCGGGGAAAGCCAGCCATCCTGCGGGGCCTCCTTCAGGCCGATCTCCAGGCTGCCAAGCGTGATCGCCATCAGCGCCAGGGAAATTCCGTCAAGTGCGAAGATATCCGCGAAACGAGGTTGTGCGCGGGGCAGCAGGAACGGAGTGGCGGCTGCGGCGACGAGACCCGGAGCGACATTGATCAGGAACAGCCAGTGCCAGGACCAGGTCTCGGTGATCCAGCCGCCGACGACGGGGCCGATCGTGGGCGCCAGCACGGCCATGATGCCGGCGATCGTCGTCGCAACCGGATGCAGGCGGATCGGAAACAGCAGGAAGACCGCGGAAAACACCGCTGGAATCAGCGTGCCTCCGGCGAACCCCTGAAGCACGCGGAAGCCGACCAGCATCGCGAAATTGGCGCTGAACGCGCAGCCGATCGAAGCGAGAGTAAAGAGGCCGACCGCCGTCACGAACAGCCATCGCAACGTCAGTACGCGCGTCAGCCATCCGGTCAGTGGAATCGCTATTATCTCGGCGATCAGATACGCCGTCTGGATCCAGCTCATCGCATCGCGCGATATATCGAGCGCGTCCTGGATCGTGGGCAGCGAGGTCGCAACTACCTGGATGTCGAGGATCGCCATGAACATGCCGAGGCACATCAGGGCGAAGCCAAGCCACGTGGCCATTCGGGCCTCAACCGGCGTGGTTATCCGCTCTCCCATCAGGCGCTGCGCGCCGTCATCGCACGCAACCCGGCGAGCCCCCGGTTTTCAGCACGGATGCGGATGGCGAGAACCGCAGCGTTGAGAACCGTAAAGACGGCGGCCAGCCAGGGAAGGCCGAAAGCAAACGGAAGTACGGCGATCTCGCCTGCGACCACGGCATAATTGGGATGCGGCAGCAACCGATAGGGTCCCGCCGATACCAGCGGCTGCTGCGGCAGAACGATGATCCGCGTGGTCCAGCGCGAGCCGAGCGTCCACATCACCCAGAGGCGAAAGCCCTGCAACACGAGATAGCCTGACAAGGCAACGACGTTCACCGCTTGATCGTGTCCGAATATCCATAGCGCGATCAGCCACGCCGCGTGCACCGCGACGATCAGCGGATAGTGCCGCGGCGCCACCTCGACTGCGCCGCGGGCCATCAGCTTGCTGGTGTTGCGGCTGGCGATGAGGAGCTCGGCGGCACGCTGCAGCGTGACGAACCCGAGAATGAACTCAGCCGATGTCACGCGGCGTGCCGCAGCGCGACGCAGCTTGCGGTGAAGCCGGGCCCGAGCGCCGTCACCAGCGAGCGCGCCGGCAGCCCCTTCGCGACCGCCTGTTCAAGCACGAACAGGACGGTGGGTGACGACATGTTGCCATAGTCGGCGATCACCTGGCGTTCGCAGTCGAGCGTGCCCTGATCGAGCGCCAGCGCGGTCTCCAGCGCATTGACGACCTTGGCGCCGCCGGGATGGCAGATGAACCGGTCGATGTCGGCCATCGTCAGCTGCATGTTCGCCAGAATCTGCACCATGGCGGGGTTGAGATTGGCGAGAACGAAATCGGGGATGGTGCGGCGGAAGATCACGCCAAACCCTTCGGGATCCATGCTCCAGCCCATAATGCCGAGCGTATCCGGCCAAAGATGCTCGCCGGCATCCTCGACCTGAGTCGCACCGCCATCGCCGGCGCGCAATACGACCGCGGCGGCGCCGTCGCCGAACAGGCTGACGGCAACAATATTGGCCTTGGTGAGTTCGTCGTGGCGAAGCGCCAGCGAGCAGAGCTCGATCGTCACCAGCAGCACGTTGGTGCCCGGCTGCGCCCGGGCAAGACGCGAGGCGATCGACAGACCCGAAGCGCCGCCCGCGCAGCCGAGGCCGAACACCGGCACCCGCATCACGTCGGATCGGAATCCCATTCGGCGGGCGACGCGCGCCTCCAGGCTCGGCGTGGCGATGCCGGTGGAGGTGACGGTCACGACGGTGTCGATATCGCTGCCCGAAAGGTGCGCGCTTGCCAGCGCTTTCTCGGCCACCTCGACAAACAGTGCCTCGGCGCCCGCCAGAAACGCCTCCGTGCGCTCCGGCCAGCCGCGCGGTTCGAGATACCAGTCGAAGGGTTTTACGGCGTGACGCTTGATAATTCCGGTGTTGGTAAAAATGCTCGAGAACCGTTCGAATTCGGGAAAGCGGGCCCCGAATCCGTCCCATGCCGCGGCCAGGACATCCTTCTGCAAAAACACGTGCGGCGGGACGGATGTCGCCAGAGAGACCAGTCCAGCCTTATGCATTTGCGAAAACCCCCTTACTGATTGCGTAATGATAGGAACATCGACGCGGATGGCTTATTTCGGGCGCGACGAAAAATCATTCGGGCGAAAGGGTCACTAAAATGTGAAACGTTCGGGACAGCGCGCCGTCATCGCCATCGCGTATTGATCGCCTGCTCGCCAATCGGCAAAGCAAACGGGCCCCGGATCGCGCCGGGGCCCCTTTTTTGAAGGGCCAAGTCTGCTTTGAAGGGCCAAGTCTGCTTTGAAGGGCCAAGTCTGCTTTGAAGGGCCAAGTCCGCCCCTCTCAACGCGAATGCGCGCTACTTGCCCGGATTGTTCTTGTCGGTCTTGTTGCTCTTGTGGGAGCCGGCACTCATTCCGGTGGTGGTGCCGGACTTCATCTTGACCTTGCTGGTTTTCATTTTGTGGGACTTCATTTTGGAGCCGGTGGCGCCCGGTCCGACATTGCCTTCGCTCGACGCGCCGGGAGCCGGCTGCATCTGTGCCGAGGCGATCGCCGTCGCTCCCAGCAGGGAGGCGATCACGAGGGCTGAGAGTGCAAGCTTGGAACGCATGAGAGTATCTCCGCTTTGGAACGGTGATGCCGGAGAGAAAACCGGCGACGCGGGTTTGGGTTCCGATCCGGACCCTTACTTTTCGATTGGCGCCGGCGGAACGACGTTACACTGTGGCCCGATGGAACCTGGACGCTGCGAATCGCGTTGAACCGCGGTCAGAGACGTGATTGTCAATCGATCGTCTTGAAAGTGCCGGTCTTGTCGAACGGGATGCCGGGCTTTGCCGGATCCGGGTACACCGGCTCGCGGTGAATTTCACTGCCGGACTTGTCAATCACAACGATGGAAAGCTCGGGATCTTTAAGCCGGGGTTCGTTGCGAAGCCGTCGTGCAACATCCTTGCTGTGCTCGATTGCTGCGGCGGTTGTTGCAAACTCGATTCCCTTTTCGGTCCCTGGTTGGAATGCCATCCTTTATATCGAAATAATATGTTCCCACGGCGGTCCTCGTTGGGCGCGAGCGTTGTCGGAAAGGAGGGGAGCGGATGCCCCGACAAGGTGCACCCTCAAGCGCATCCGCGACCCCGACGTCCAGGGAAAACGGCTCCGATTACATCGGCCGCGATTCGTCCCTTACGTTGGTGCAGCAAAGCACAAGGCCGGCGCGCCGACTTGACCTCTATCAAGGCTGCGTCGTCGGGTGCTCAAACCAGCGAGCCGGCGATCCGCAAATTCTTCGCGCCACCAGACAGGAAAGCGAATCCTGTCAGCGCTGCGATCGGAATGTTCTTCATCGCCTGCGCGGAGAAATCGGGGACGACCAGGATGGCGAGTAGCGCAGTATCCGCAAGCGCAGTGCCCGGCATGACCCAAACGCACAAGTGCAATTTTGAACTTGTAAGCGTTGATCTGCGACAAATCACCGATCGGTGCGGTCGGTGCGCCGCCGGCGGCGCTGTTGCCCGGTGGGTTTCGCAGCCGCAGCCGCCGGGCCGGGCTGCGCAGCCGTCTCGGTCATTCGTATCTCACTGGCGCGGAGGATATCGAAGATGTCGACGCCGAGCATCGGGGACAAGGAAGCCTGCGAGGATCGAGGTTGCGCGGCCCGGCCGAAAAGCCCGGCGCCGCTGGCCGCGCCTTCATTCCAAACCCGCCGCATTTTGCACTCATGCGCGGCACAAATCCGCCGCCGCCCGGCGCAACTGGCACTATTTGGTCAGCCGAGTCGTTTTTCGGGCGGCCAGATTGGCTTGCCGGCCGGGTTGTTCCTTGGCATACTTGCAACCTCGTCGGGTTCGGCCCGGTCAATCTCCTGGCGTGCCATTCGAAAGTAGCCGTTGTCGGGCCGAGACGCTCAGCCTCTATCGCAGCCGTATCGACCTTTTTGGCTAAGGCCTCACGTTTGCCTAGAAATGCGATTACCGTTCCCTATCAAAGGTGCGAGATGAAAGATCCCACATTTGCTGCAGAGCTGGACAAAAAGCTTGGAGCTCCATCGAGCGAAACTCTCGAAACCCTGCGGCTATTGAAGGCCTTCTTCAGACTTGCGCCGAGGCAGCAGTCTGAAGTCATCGAGCTGGTCGAACGTCTCGGGACCGACGCGCAACACTTCCCCGACCGCCCGTTCTCCCGATAGCTGCGCACTGCGTACTCCCTATTCAGTTGCGGCAGGATGCCGCCCTGACGACATGGATTTCGCAGGCGTTGCCGAAGGCGCGGGCGCGTAGCGTCGGTGTGCCTTGGCGCGTTGGTGCTGGCCCGGACCGGCGCGCTCGACGGCAGGCCCGCCGCGACGCATTGACGCCGATGTTCAAGACTGGCGGACGGTTTCCCCTCCATCCGCGTCGAGCCGAATGCGATTTCGTCGCCGCCCGCCGCAAGGATCTCTCTATAACTTGGTGTGGCGCAACAGCAGTTCGACGATCCGGATGCGGGCATCGGGAATAGGCCTGAGGCCGATGATATCGTCGGCCTGATCCAGGATCATGGCCTGGGCCTCGGACGGCAACTCGTCCCAGCAAAGCAGGACGGCCGAACCAAGGTGCGTGAGGATCAATTCGTCGGACGATGTTGTGCGATCTTCGTCAGGCATCGGGCTTCGACTGCGTGGAGCGGTCCCGTGTCCGGAAATCCGGCTGTCTGGCCGATCTCCTCAGGGTTTCGGATGGCAGCTCGCCGAACGCGAGCCGGAAGTCCCGCGCGAAATGACCCGGGTTCTGGAAACCGCACTTCAGTGCGATTTGCATCACCGACGCATCTCCGCCGGCTTGCTCGAGCATGTCGCGCGCGTGAGTGAGCCGTATCCGCTTTGCAAAATCCGCCGGAGAGTAACCGCGGTCTTTCCTGAATTGCCGGAACAGGCTTCGCGCGCTGATCTTTGCAACCGCCGCCATCGTCTGAATATCGAGCGGCTTGTCCCAGTTTGCTTCGATAAACTCCTCGACCGCCCGGACCGCGGATGGCGAGGCCGGAATCGGCTGCCGCAGCAGCAGGTGCGTAAAATTGTGCCGGTGACACATCAGGAAGTTCATGATCACCATGCGCTCGACTTCGGCGGCTGCGAGATCGGAGAGGAAGGCGCCGCGCTCGTTGAAGTCCAGTGCGAAGTGAAAGATCCTGCGCCGCAGGGCTTCCATCGCTGGATTGCTGGCCACGGTCTTGTCAAATACCAGTTCTGCGCCGACGTCCTGCCCCAGCAAGGCATTGAGATTCCGCTTCAGGGCATCGAGCTCGATTCGCAATACGAACTGGCGATAGCCGGATTTGTAATCGACCTTCAGCGACGTCCGGGCGGGCAAGACAGGTGTCCACGATCCCTGCGTAATCTCCCCCGATCGCTCGCCCACCGCGTACTGGCCCACGCCGTCGATATTGAAAATCTGCCGCACAAGCGAGCTTTCGTCGAACCCGAGCGAGAAGTCGCCGGAGTAGTCGCAGTAAGTCAGCCCGAGACCGCCGATTTGCAGATGGTTCACGTGGGCCGCAAACTTGTTCTGACCCGTCGCAATGTCGAAGGCGTTCGCACCGAAAACCCTGAACAAGAGATCGCGGACGAGTTCCGGGTCGCCGGATTGCATGACCGGATAGTTGCTCAACAGCGTTGATCGGAGCGGCATCAGCGTTGCAAACCGATTCGAAACGATTGTTTCAATTCGTGCACTTTCGAAACCAAAATCCAACCAATTGAAAGTTGCGCCGAAAGGCCAGTGCCGTGCGGCGTGTAGTCAATTCGTGCCGCCGCTGCTCGGTTTCCGCCACGCCCTGAGTTGGCTGGCGTACTTAGCGACCTTTCCCAGGGGGTGGCGCAATCCGGACGGACTGTCATTCCAGGGCCTAATGCCTCGCTAACCGTATTGCATCATACTGCCGTTCACTCCTCGCCATCGGGCGCCGAGCGTTGAGACCGACAGGCGGGGGAATGCTGAACGTCATAGATTTCCGGGACAAAGCGTCGCGCTGGTGTCGGCCGAGGCGGCAGCACCAGCCGGCAAACGTCGACGCCGATATTTCCGAACTGGCTTTCCGCGTTACCAGGCTGCAATCGAAGGCGAAAGGAGAGATCGACAACGCCGTGATGATGCTGGATCTCGCCGCGCAGCATGCGCGCCAGATCGCAAAGCGGGCGTGCGATCCCAAGGTAAGGGGCGACTTCGACGAGCAAATCGCGACCATCGATCAATTGCTTCAAATCGCCAGAACAATGGCACTGAATCTCTGAGTTGCGCCTTGAATAACGCGCACCTCTTCCGGGAAGAAAATCATGAACGGCTTTTCAATCCGCCTGACTCACAAGATCATGGCGATCGGCATTATCGGTCTGGTGGGGCTCCTTGCGCTCGCGGCGATCTACGAGATCGGCAGCAGGTCGCAGGATGCTTCGCGCGCCATTGCCGACAATGCCCGCGCCGTCTCCGATCTCAACAGGCAACTTGCGACGGAAATGCTGGAGGCGCGACGGGCGGAGAAAGATTTTCAGCTGCGCCGGGATACGTCGTTCTCGAAACGCCATGCCGAGTTGTCAACCTTGGTCGAGCGCGACTTTGAGCAGCTGAAGGCCCGCGCGCGATCCAGTGGCTTCAATGACATCGAGGAGAAGATCGATGTCGCCGAAAAAGGATTCAACGGCTATGTGAAGGATTTCGGCGCGCTGGCACTGGCCGAAGCCAAACTCGGCCTGAACGAAACACTGGGTTTGTCGGGATCGCTGCGCACGGCGGTTCACGATATCGAAGGAAAACTCAAGGAGACCGACAACCCAAGGCTGACCGTCTGGATGCTGATGATGCGCCGGCATGAAAAGGATTTCATGCTGCGGCGTGAAGAAAAATACGTCGGCGAATTGAAACAGGCCGCTGCGGAATTCTCCAAATTGCTGGTGAGCGCCGACATGCCGCCGGCACTGAAGGCCGATATGGCCCAGAAACTGGAGAAGTACCGGACGGATTTTCTTGCCTGGGCCGATGGCGCGCAGGAAGTGGCGCGTGATGGCGCTGCGATGTCGAAGGAATTTCACGGAATCGAGCCGGTCATTGTCGAGATTCAGCAGAGTGTCGAGCGGCGCTACAAGGAGGCTGACGCCGCCGAGGCGGCGACGCGCGGTTCGGCAAGAACCTGGATGCTGATCGCACTCGGGCTTGCGGTCGTCGTTGTGAGCGGGGCGTCATTCCTGATTGGCCATTCGATATCGAAGGCGCTTTCGTCGATGGTCCGGGCCATGACCAGGCTTGCGGGTGGCGATGCCACCATCGCGATACCAGGCCTTGGCCGCAACGACGAGGTCGGCGAAATGGCCGGCGCGGTGCAGGTGTTCAAGACCAACATGATCGAGACGGAGCGCCTGCGCACCGAGCAGTTGCAGGCCGAACAAAGGCAGTTGCAGCAGCGCAAGGCGGACATGATCAAGCTGGCCGATCAGTTCGAAGGCGCGGTCGGCGAGATCGTCGAAACCGTGTCGTCGGCCTCGACCGAGCTCGAGGCCTCCGCTGGCACGCTCACCTCGACCGCGGAGCGCGCGCAGGAACTCACCAATGCGGTGGCGGCAGCGTCCGAGCAAGCCTCCACCAACGTGCAGTCGGTGGCGTCGGCCACTGAAGAATTGACATCGTCAGTCAACGAGATCAGCCGTCAGGTCCAGGAATCGGCGCGGATAGCCAACGAGGCGGTCGATCAGGCCCGCGCCACCAACGACCGCGTCAGTGAATTGTCGAAGGCGGCCGCTCGCATCGGCGATGTGGTCGAACTGATCAACACCATTGCGGGGCAGACGAATCTTTTGGCGCTCAACGCCACCATCGAGGCGGCGCGTGCCGGCGAGGCCGGCCGCGGCTTTGCGGTAGTGGCGTCCGAAGTGAAGGCGCTCGCCGAGCAGACCGCGAAGGCGACCGGCGAGATCGGCCAGCAGATCACCGGCATCCAGGCGGCGACGCAGGAGTCGGTGGGTGCGATCAAGCAGATCAGCGGCACCATCGAAAGACTGTCCGAGATCTCATCGACCATTGCCGCAGCGGTCGAAGAGCAGGGCACGGCGACACAGGAGATATCCCGCAACGTGCAGCAGGCGGCGATCGGCACGCAGGAAGTTTCCTCCAACATTGTCGACGTGCAGCGCGGCGCCAGCGAGACCGGCTCGGCCTCCTCGCAGGTGCTGTCTTCGGCGCAGTCGCTGTCGAGCGAAAGCAATCGCCTCAAGCTCGAGGTGGACAAGTTCCTCGCCACCGTACGGGCGGCCTGACGCCGGAGGCCGCGGCCGATCTGCAAGGAGCGCCCGCTCCGGATGGGAGCCGCGCCGGCGTCACGGCATGACGGCCAAAAGCTCGCCGCCGGCGGCGCAGAGAACAACCACCAGCCACGGCGGCGTTCGCCACAAGAACAGCAACAGGAAGGCGAACGCGGCGAGTCCGAAGTCTGCTTTGGCGAGAATGCCCGATGTCCAGACGGGATTGTAGAATGCCGCCAGCAGCAGACCGACGACCGCGGCATTGACGCCGCGCAGCGCGGCCTGCGTCCTCGTCCTGCGCCGCAGCCCTTCCCAGAACGGCAAAATTCCCGCGACCAGCAAGAACGACGGCAGGAAGATCGCGACGAGGCAGAGCACCGCGGTCCTTAAGCCGCCAATGACGGCGCCGAGATAGGCGGCGAATGTAAACAGCGGCCCGGGAACGGCCTGCGCCGCGCCGTAGCCGGCCAGAAAGGAATCGTTGTTGACCCAGCCGGACGGTACGACCTCGGCTTGCAGCAACGGCAGAACGACGTGACCTCCACCAAACACCAGCGAACCGACGCGGTAGAAGGTGTCGAACAGGCGAACATTCTGATCGCCGGTCGTTGCAGCCAGGATCGGCAGCCCAACCAGCAGCGCGGCAAAGATCGCCAACGCCAGTATTCCGCTTGCCCGGCTGCCTGGCAGATTCAACCTCGCCTGGACCGGCGGTGGTTCGGCTTTCAGGAACGCCGCCCCGATCATGGCGCCGACAATGATGGCGCCGATTTGTCCCCACGCGGATGGGATCGCCAGCGCCACAGCCAAAGCCGCCACAGCGAGGCTGGCGCGGCCACGGTCAGGCGTCAGGGTCCGCGCCATGCCGAGGATGGCCAGCGCCACGACCGCCACCGCGGCAACCTTCAGTCCGTGCAGCCAGCCGGTGCCGAGCGCGCTGCCGGATGCCGAAAGCCCATATGCGAAAAGCACCAGCGCGAGCGCCGATGGAAGGGTGAAGGCTGTCCAGGCGGCAAGGGCACCAGGATAGCCCGCCCGCAACAGGCCGATCGAGATTCCAACCTGGCTGGAGGCGGGACCCGGCAGGAACTGGCACAGCGCAACCAGATCGGCGTATGTCTGCTCCTCGAGCCACTTGCGGCGTTCGACGAACTCGTTGCGGAAATAGCCGAGATGCGCGACGGGACCGCCGAACGATGTCAGGCCCAGCTTCAAAAAGACCGCGAAAACCTCGCCGGCGCCGCCGCGTGGCGCGCGGTCGCTCATCGTGAAACACCGGCTCCGGGCGTCAGCATTTCATCGTCTCGCCGCTGAACCCGCCAGTTCAAGTTCTTGTGGATCGGTCTCGACATCGTCTTACGATATCGGGAAGCGATACCGGTGCCAAACGCTTCCGTCGAGACGGCGCGGCCGAAACGGGATGGTTTCGCCGCTCGATCCGATGGCGTTCTCCCTGGCATGGCGTTGACAGAACCTGTGGGGTAGCGGCTGTTCCCAGCCTCAATGGCTGGTGGGACTGCACAAGCCGGCAAACGCCGCCGATAATGGCCCGATGGGAGGCCGCAGCCGACAACGGATTTTTGGCGATCGCGTCAGGAGCGCGAGGATCAGCGCGCAGCATGCACGCGAGCAGGCGCAAAAAGCGATCCGCGAGGCGGACGCCGCCGAATGTCTGCTGTGGTCGGAACAGATGGAAGGCTTTGGCGGGCCGGCGCAGCCGTCACCCATGATCGCGCAATGCCTCAATGGCGGATATGGCTGGCTGGAGGTGATGTGTCACAGCTGCCAAACCCGCGCCAGCCTGCCGCTCGATGCCATCCGCCGGCCGCGCGATACGCCGATCTGGAAGCTCGAAGCCGCGCTGAAATGCCGCTCCTGCGCCACGCCCCGATACGCGCCGCCGGTACACCTGATCAGGCTCACCAAAGAGCGGAAGATCGCACCCTATCCATGGGTTCATCCCGACGACGATCGATGAGGGCCGCCACGACCGCGCCGATAAACCCCGACGACGATCGGTGCGATTCCTGCACAGACGGCGTTGCCGAACTGTGGTAACTCTCGATCCAAACCGGAGGATGGGACATGACTGAACCGAAACTGGAAGTGCCGGCCGAGCTGCGCGATTTGGCCGAAAAAACCATCGACCAGGCGGAAAAGGCGTTCGGAATGTTTTTCGACGCGGCGAACAAGTCGATCGCGTCAGTGCCGAGTCCGGGAACAGAAATGTCCAAACAGGCCCTGTCGCTCACCGAACAGAACATAAGAGCGGCGTTCGAGCACGCGCGAAAGCTGGTTCACGCGACCGATCTCGAGGAAGCCATGCGCATTCAATCGGAATTCCTGAAGAGCCAGTTCACCAATGCCGGCGAGCATATGCGGCAGATCACCGGCGGCATGATGTCTGCTGCGAAGGATGCGACGAAGGGCAAATTTTAAATCGGCACGGGCGCGTCCTACTTGCGCAGCGCGGCGATATAGGCGGCCAGATCGGCCGCCTCGTTCCGGCTCAACGGAAAGTCCGGCATCTTCGGGTGCGGGTCGAGCAGGAAGAAGGCCACTTTTTCCGCGGTGAAATCCGACTTGTGCGCGATGGCATCGAACGGGGGAGCGTCCGTCGTTGTCTGCTTCTGACTGCCGTTGACCAGGTGACAGGAGGCGCACCAGCGCTTGGCGAGGTCGGCGCCGTGATCGGCGTCAGCCGCCAGCGCCACCGAGCCGCCCAGTCCGGCGGCCGCAACAACCAGCACTTGAATATGTTTGAAAACCGCACGCATCCGATGCTCTCCTTCGACCTGGATTGACCTACGCCATTGGCCGTCGCCAACGCAATGGGGCCGCCTCCCGTGAACCCGGATGATTCAGAAACTTCGCCGCGCGGCGGCAAATGTGGCGCACGAAATGACGCAATTGAGATCGTTCCGGCGCGACCATTACTTTTCCTTGTCGCTCAACATTCTGCCGGTGATTTTGTTGACCAGGTGCAGCCGGGTGCAGGCTGGGCACGCCACGGCCTCATAGCTGTCGGTCCGATCGGTCGGCTCCTTTTCGGGCAGCCACACCTGAACGTTCATGCCGGTCTGGACGCATCGAAAGATAAGCTTCGCCATTTTTTGATACTGCCTCGAACACCGGAGCGCGTATTGACCTGCGTCAAGTCTGCTGCGCCGCAACTCCAGGCGAGATGAAACGACGCACCTCGCATTCCGCCGACCGCAGTCAGCGGAATGCCGCCACGCAACGCATCAAATAACCGCAAAATAAGATTGAGCAGGCTTGGCCAAGGCTCGCGCCCGGACTCGGGCGGCTCCACGGGCGTCGACATCGAGACCGCGCGATCAACTCGGCCGCAGCGTTGTATTCAGCTCGTTGAATCTCCGCGTCAGCTCCGCGACGCTCTTCCAGCCTGTCTTCTCCCGGGTCCGGCGCAGATGCGTGTAGACCGTCGTGATGCTTACCCGGCGGTTGCGCGCGTAGGCGCTGGCAGTCATGCCGGTTCCGAGCGCGCAGACCAGATGCGATTCGGCCCGGGTGAGACCGAACAGCTCCTGCAACATCTGGCCTGCCGCCAGATTTCGATGGAGCGGATCGTGAACGAGCACCATCGCGACAGCTTCGGGGTGTCCCGACTTGTGCGACCTGCCGCGCACCAGCGGCCGCACCGAGACCGTGTAGGCCGGCAACTCGCCGTCCCTCGGCACGGCGAAGTCGGTCGGGCCGCCATTTGCGGACGGCTCCCCTAAACGTCCCGCGGCGTTCAGGGCCGCGGCGAAACGGCCGCGCACTTCCGGGCTTGCGAATTCAAGGGTCTCTCGCGCGATAGAGAAGTCGAGTCCGCGGCCGGCCAGCTTGCGCAACGCGTCATTGGCATAAACGAGCTTTCCGTCCGGGCGCAGAAGCGCGACGCCGTCGGACAGCAGGTCGAGCGCTTTTTCGAACATGTCCTTGCGAGCATCGGCAGACTTCAGGCGTGTGTTCATGTCATGCGAACTTTGAAAATGCGGGTGAAGGCGCTGCGTCAGCGGGATTTCGCGGCGGTCCATGCGACCCTGCTGGCATGTCCGCTGCACTGTCACGACCGGCAATTGGTCGGGCGGTTGTTCGAGCACCGCCGAGACGAAGTGGCGCAGGCCCGGCTGAAAATCGAAATAGAATGGATTTCGCGCCATTGCCTGCTCACCGAGGAATTTTAAGGTCCCAGCCCGGTTCGCCGGAACGTTGACGCAGGGTCGGCGGCAAGCGCTGGCTGAGGGCCGCGCAGCAATCGACGGGTTGCACGCTGGCAATGGGAGGAAGACCGGCCGCGCAGAAGGATGCAGGAACGGGCCATTGGCGACATTGCCTCTCCCAAGAGTTCCGGTAGCCAATGTCGAATTTGAGGCGCGCTTGCGTCCCGGGTGATTGGCCGATCAAATATTTTGAAAAAGGTCCCGCCCGGCCGGGGAGATTCCCGCCGGATTCCCCGAATTCGTCGTCAAAATCAACCCAAGGTTCAAAGCCGCGCGGCAAGATTGTTGCGACAGCGCATTGCTTTTGAGCACGGCCGCGCGGAGCGCAATGACCGTGATGTCGGATCTGCATCGGCTCGATCACGCGCGCCGCGCGATTATGTCGAAGGTATCCTGAGTTCATTGTTCCACCCGGAAAACGCGGGCGCAAAACGGCGTGGGCCGGCTTCTCGCCGCGCGCAGAGCGAGACCTCGAAAAGCGGGCGGAGCATTTCAGGATTGCGCGACGGCAGGCGGCGGGTTGCGGTCGCGCAGGATTGCGACGCTACCGCGTCGCGGGCCCGGGCCGGTTTCCCGGTCCGAGCCCGATTGCCGGCTTGCTATTCAGCAATCGCTTCGCCGGACCCGCCGAATTCGTTCGGAGAGCAATCATCATCTGGCCTGCCGCGCGTCTTGGACTCTCGCGACCAATCATAGGCATTGCGCGACATGCCCGGGCAGCGGTTGGTTCCGCGCCGCCGGAACCGCGGATGACGGAATATGCGCGCGTACCGTCGCAGTGTCCTCAACTCAAGCGCGATCATCCGCCGTCCTCTGATCAGAGGACGCAGAACGGCATCGCGGACGCTAATTGTAACCGTTGGCCGCCGGCGGTCTTTCAATCGTCAGAGTATTTTTTTCATGACAGACACTTGTGCCCACATTGTCAAATTGTCGACCGATTTGCTGCCGGAAGAGGAGCGGATCGCCTATTGGCGCGAACATTACGGACATGTCGTGCTCCGCGTCGATTTCGAGCCGGTCAGAGACGTTGCGTTCAAGGCCTGCCTGACGTCGATGTCGCTTCCGGGATTGCAGTTGATCGACGCCTCATCGTCGCCGGCAAGAATATCGCGCATAGGAGAATATCTTGCGGATGGAAACGACGATGCCGTGCTCGCCATAAACCGGGCGGGGATCGCGGTGGTCTCATCCGGCGGCCGCGAGCAAGTTCTCCGCGAGCATGAAGCAATTCTGATGACTGGCAATGAGCCCACATCATTTTACCGGGCGAGTCCGGGCCGGTCCTTCACCCTGCGGGTGCCGCGGGCGATGCTGCGATCGATTGTCGGGGGCGCCGACGATGCCGTCATGCGATTGATACCTCGGAACCGCAGCGCTCTCGGGCTTCTTTCGCGCTACGCCGGCTGGCTGTTCAGGGTCGGCGCATCGCTGGATCCCGAGCTGCTGAATCTTTCGGCCCGGCATATTCAGGATCTGCTGGCGCTGACGCTCGGCGCCGCGAACGATTTTGAGGAAATCGCGCGAACGGGCGGGTTGCGGGCGGCCCGACTGAAGCTGGCGAAAGCCTATATTCTGGAGCACAGCCATCGGCGCGAGATATCGGTCGGGAGCGTCGCCGCGCACCTCTGCGTGACTCCACGATATCTGCAGCGTCTGTTCGAGGAGGACGGCACCACCTTCTCGGAATTCCTGCTCGCGCAGCGTCTTGCCCGGGCCCACCGGCGGCTTTGCGAGCCCGATGCCATCCATGCCGCGATCAGCACGATCGCCTATGACGCGGGCTTTGGCGACCTGTCCTATTTCAATCGCCGCTTTCGCCGTCTGTACGGCCTGACACCCCGTGACGTAAGGGGCGACAAGACCTGATCTCTTGCCCGTGACGACAAGGACGATGGCTGTCTCTACAGTCCGGCGAGCCTGCGCGAGGAAACGGAAAGGCGACGATTGAAATAGCCGGCACGTTTCAAGGAAGCGGCGCGCCGGCGTTGGCGACAATCAGGTTATCGGTATCGACCGGCGCCAGCTCGCTGGCGCTGCCATTGTCCAGAAATTCATCGAGCGTGGCCTGGATCCTCTCCTTTACGGAATCGGGGCCGCGGTCGCTCATCCAGGTGTGTTGAAATTGCGTGCGGATGATATCGACACCCTCCGCCCTGGCCTCCTGGGGCGTCGGCAGAACGCCGGGATCGGTTACGAAGTTCGGGTCCTTCGAGCGGAATGACAGGATCTTCAGCTTGTTGCCGAGCACGAAGGGGACGCGCAAATTATCAAGCGTGACAACTTTCGAGACTAACTCCGGGTGCTGCTTGGCGAAATACATCGCGGTGTCGCCGCCATTCGAGTGCCCGACAAGCGTCAGGTGGCTGTAGTCGGCGTTCGGCTGCAACTGCTTCAACTGCTGGACCACGAACAGAATGTTGGCTTCGCCTTTTTCATATACCCCGAGCCGGCCGACATAGGGCAGGCCCACCTTGGTCATCAAGGGCGGGTCGGTCGGAATATCCTGCTGGATGCTGGCAACCAGATATCCCCTGGCCGCGAACACGTTGGCCAGGAACGAATACTCGGTGTTCTTGACGGTATTGCCGTTGCTGATGACGGCGACCGGAAGCCGCCAGTAGCCGTCATCCGCCTTCATCTCGTAGTCCCGGCGCACGGCAAGGTCCACGGCGACGGGCCGCTGCCTTGCGGCGTCGTATAGATTCAGAGTCTCGTGCCGGATGCCCCATTTGCTGACGGCGAAATATACCGCGCCGGTGAGGGCACACACGCACGCCAAAACTGCAATTCCCCGCTTCATCGTTTCCATCCCGATCACTTCTGATTCAATAGATGGTGTAGAAACGTGAAGGCGGCGAGGCCGGCGTCATCGGGCCAGCATTAAATTTAGGAAACCTTTTTGCGCAGCAAAGCGATGCCGGGGCCGGTTCCTTCCAGGGCTGATCCGGAAGGCCGGACCCGGCACCTATACTAATTTCCTATCGCCGATCACCGACTCGTAATTGAGCCGTGCCCTATTTCGTCACGATCGCCTTGCCTATTTCCGCCACTTCACCGTCGCAGTTCCGGCCAGCGAGCCGAAAGTGCGACACATTTGTTGACCCGAATGATGCAGGAGTGTTGCGATGCGAGCGCTCGATCTCGCCCCCTTTGCTTTCGCCGTTGCCCTGGTCGTCCCGGCGGCGCACGCCGCGGAGACGCCCCGTGACATCAAGGGCCTTTATCTGATGACCGACTACCCGGCGGTCACGGTGCGGCCCGGCACCACATCGAACATCCCGCTGCGCCTGCAAAATTACGGGCTCCAGCCGCAGCGATATCAGCTCTCGGTTGAGGGCGTGCCTGATGGATGGACCGCCACGCTATTGGGCGGCGGGCAACCCGTCGCGGCCGCGATGCCGGCGCCGGACGCTAATGTTGCGCTTCAGCTTCGCCTCGAAGTCCCGGCGAATGCCAGCCTCGATGCGCAGACCCTTACAGTGAAGGCGGAAGGGCAGACAAGCCAGGCGACGCTACCGGTAAACGTGGCGCTTGCGAAGGAGCTGCCGGCCAAACTTACAGCAACATCGAAGCTCCCGTCGCTTCGCGGCAGCCCGAAATCGAACTTCGAATTTACGTTAAGTATCAAGAACGACAGCGGCCGCAATCTGGTCGCCAGCTTCGCCGCGGAAGCGCCTTCCAACTTCGAAACCTCGTTCACCGAGGCCTATGGCAGCCAGGAACTTTCCTCGATTCCGATCGAGGCTGGCCAGTCCAAGGACATCAAGCTGAAGGTACGCCCACCGAGCAGCATCGACGCCGGACATTTTCCGGTGCGCGTGACGGTCAATGCCGAGGATGCATCAGCGAAGGTGGATCTTGCACTTGATGTCGTGGGGCAGCCGCAGCTCCAGGTGTCCGGCCGCGATGGACTGTTGAGCGCGCGTGCAGTTGCAGCGCAGCAAAGCTCGATTCCGATCGTCGTCACCAATACCGGCACTGCGCCGGCCGACAACGTCAAGCTCACCGCGAGCGCGCCGACCGGCTGGAAGGTGACGTTCGAGCCGGCCGCCATCGACCGGCTGGTTCCGGGCAAGGATGCCGAGGTTCAGGCGCTGGTGACGCCGAGCGACAAGTCGCTGGCCGGCGACTACATGACGTCGGTCAGCGCGACGTCGCGCGGGGAAAATGCCTCGAGCCAGTTCCGCATCACGGTGTCCACTTCCACGGTGTGGGGAATGGCGGGCGCCGGCGTCATTGGAGTTGCGCTGCTTCTGATGCTGGGCGCGGTCGCGAGGTTTGGACGGCGATGAGCAATCCCGAAGGAGAGGCCGTCCCTGCGGCAACCGATATCGTCATCGCGGCGCGGAACCTGACCAAGCGCTACGGCGGGGCCAGCGTCGTCGACGCCATCAATTTCGACATCGTCAAAGGCGAGGTGTTCGGACTGCTCGGACCGAACGGCGCCGGCAAGACGACGACGATCCTGATGATGCTCGGCCTGACCGACATATCCTCAGGCCATGTGAGCGTGCTTGGCAACGATCCGGCGCGCGCGCCGCTGCAAGTGAAGCGGCGGGTCGGCTATCTGCCGGATTCCGTCGGCTTCTATGACAACCTCACCGCCGTCGAGAACCTGTCCTATACCGCGAAGCTGATGGGGCTTCCGCTTGCCGAGCGGGCGCGGCGGGTCGCGGCGGCGCTGGCGCGGGTCCGGCTGTCCGATGTCGCCGACAAGCATGTGGCGACTTTCTCCCGCGGCATGCGTCAGCGGCTCGGACTGGCCGAGATTATCGTCAAGCAAGCCGAGATCGCCATTCTCGACGAGCCGACCTCGGGGCTCGATCCGCAGGCCACGCACGAGTTCCTCGACCTGATCGGCGAGCTCAAGGCCGAAGGCGTGACCGTGCTGCTGTCGTCCCACATGCTCGATCAGGTGCAGCGGGTGTGTAACCGGGTGGCGCTGTTCCAGGCCGGGCGCATCGTGCTGATGGGGCCGGTCGCCGATCTCGCCCGTCAGGTGCTGGGGGCGGGTTTTGTCGTCGAAGTCGAGGCCGACGGTATCGGGTTGGCGCGGCGGCTTTCAACCATCCCCGGGGTCACCAACGTCGAAACGCTGGCCGAGGACCGCTTCCGGATGACGGCCGACCGCGACGTGCGGCCGGACGCCGCGCGCGCCGTCGTCGCCGCGAATGGATCGTTACGCCGGCTCTCGGTCGATGAGCCGAGTCTCGAGGCGATCTATGCCCGCTATTTCCAGGGCCAGACCGAGCAGTCGGGAGGAGCGCGTGATGCGGCGTGAGGGCTCTCCGTTCCAGGGGCTGGGCACCGTGGCGGTCAAGGAATTGTCCGACAATCTGTCGAGCGCGCGCATGTTCGTGCTTGAGCTCTTGATCGTGCTGACGGCGCTGGCCGCGCTTTATGGCGCGATCGACAGTCTGCGGCAGAATACGGCGGAAGATCCGTTCCTGCTGCTGCGGCTGTTTACCGTCGATCGCGCGCCGCTGCCGTCCTTTGTCGCCATCCTGGGATTCCTGATCCCGCTGATGGCGATCGGGCTCGGCTTCGACTCCGTCAACAGCGAGCATAACCGGCGGACGCTTTCGCGCATCCTGGCCCAGCCGATCTATCGTGACGCGCTGCTGATGGGAAAATTCGTCGCCGGACTGGCGACGCTGGCGATCAACCTGGCGGCGCTGTGGCTGATGGTAATCGGGCTCGGCCTGATCTTCCTTGGCGTCCCGCCGGGCGGCGAAGAGATCGCGCGCTCGCTGGCGTTCCTGGTGGTCGCGATCTTCTATGCCGGGGTCTGGCTTTCGCTGGCGATGCTGCTTTCGATCGTGTTTCGCTCGCCCGCGACGGCGGCGCTGGTCGCGCTCGGCGTCTGGCTGTTCCTGACCGTGTTGTGGCCGATGCTGGCGCCCGCGCTGGCACAAGTGATCGCGCCGCCGGATCCGCGTTACGCGGAGCTCGGGCTGCAGACGCCGGACACGGCGATCTGGGCACAGACCCTTTCGCGCCTGTCGCCGAACCATCTGTTCGGCGAGGCGATGCTGGCCGTGCTGTCGCCTACGACGCGGTCGCTGGGTCCGGTGTTCATCGAACAGCTGCGTGGCGCCGTGATGGGCGCGCCGCTTCCGCTCGGTGAAAGCCTGATCATCGCCTGGCCGCAGACGGTGGCGCTGATCGCCGGCACCATTGTGCTGTTCGTCGCCGGCTATATCGTGTTCCAGCGTCAGGAGGTGAGGGCCTGACCTTGCTCTGCGCGGGCGCGGCTAGCGCGCGTCGGCCTAACACCGGTCAACAACCAAAGGGCCGAACGTCGCCTGTCTGCACCAGGCTTCTGCCTGGGTGCCCGCTGCCTTTCGATGTCCCCTCATAACGAAGCCCCGAACTGAGAAGTCCGGGGCTCCGCGTCAACGTCGGAGCTTCCCTCCGCAGACAGTTCGGCGATGACAGATGTTATTAGGCGCAGACGGCGGCTGAGGCGCATTGAGTAAGATCAAAAGGAGCAAGATCAAGAGGCTTGGCCGGTCAGCTCGGCTTGTTCTCGGGCAGTTCCGTGCCCTTTGCCTCTTCGTCGGCCAGCAGCCTCAGAAGCGTCTGGCGCCTCTGTTCATCGGAGGTTTCGGCGAGCAGTTTCCGATAGAGCTTGATGTTCTCTCTGCGGACGAATCTTTCCATTTCTCTCTCGCAAGGCTGCCGCAGCCGCCAGTTTGAGCCTCAGGAAAACCTGTGTCCAGTCACGGACCGATGACCGAAAACCGGCGGAAAGCAAGCTTGGTTGATAGGGCCGCGTTGCCTGTAATCAAATAGCTTCGTGCTGCCGGTCGTGGTTCCGACGATGGAACCAGGAACTCGCCAGAAAGTTCCATCTGATCTAGAGGCAGCGGGTCTGCGTTCGCTGCGGACAGGGCTTGAAAGCGGTGGACAACGAGAACAGCAGGCGCGCACTGCGGCTTGAGTTGTCCGGCGCGCGGTAGCTCAGCGGGAAGGCGACGCCGATGTCGGCCTGCAGATCGCCGCCCAGGAAGAACCGCATGCCGGCGCCGACCGAGGTGAGCGCAAGGCCATCGGTGTAGCTGTATCCGTCGTTCCAGGCCGTGCCGGCTTCGACGAAGCCGTAGAGCTGATAGCCCGTCAGGAAACGGAAATTCAGTCTCTGATCGAAGCGCAGTTCGAACGAACCGGCGATGCCATTGTCTCCGCTGATCTCGGCGCTGCCATAGCCTCGCCCGAACGCCGCGCCGCCGAGATAGAATTGCTGCGAGGTGAACAGCGGGCCGGAGGCGATCTGGCTGGCGGCGGCGATTTTCACCGACCAGGCATCGGACAGCGTCTGATAGCGGGTGAACCAGAAATCCATGACCGAGAAATTGCCGGCCGCGCCGTAGCGCGACAGAAAATCATCGCCGAAATGCGACGCGCCGAGGATATCGAGACCCTGACGGTACGTCAGCGTGAAGTAATTGTTGCCGCCGAAATTGTCCTGCAGCCTGTAGTCCGAGGTCAGGCTCACGGTGCGGATGTGGTCGTTGTAGATCGGGCCGAACACGGCGCTCTCGCTGACGTTGCTGAAGCCCGCCGCCGCGGTGAGCGTCAGCGTCGATCTTTGCGACTGCAGCGGGACAATGCTGCCGCGGATCTCGAAGGCTTCGGTTGTGGTGACGTCGTTGTGCAGGCGCCTGATGTCGCCCGGCCGAACCTCGCTGTACAGCGCGGACCCGCCGATGCGCGCGCCGTCGGTTCCGACCGGGACATCGTAGGACAGTCGACCGAACGCAAGCTCGCGTGGGTCGCCGGGCGTGGTCGACAGATTGAGCGCCAGCGTGTCGCCGGGTGCGAGGTAAGAATTGAATGCGCCGGTCGCGTAGCTCTGCCAGGGGCCGACCGCCGACGAGCCGAGATTGTCGAGACCGAACGAGGTGTAGATGTGCCAGGTGTTCACATCGACGACGAGACGGAAGCGGCCGGTCGCGACGCCGATCTCTTCGAGGGCGGTATCGGCGATGCGCACGCCCGGCCGGCCGTTGATCAGCAGCAGCTGGCGTTCCAGCGTCGCCAGTCGTGAGGGAGATTCGGCAAGCGCTGGCTCGAGCAGCGACCGTATGCCGAACTGTTCGGCGCCATCGCCCTTCAGCGCCACTTCCGTGATGCTGCCTTCGATCACCTGAAGACGAAGCTGGCCGTCGCTGATGTCCTGCGGCGGAACGATCGCCCGGCTTAAATGAAATCCGGCCGCGCGGTAGAGATCGCTGACGCCAGTGGCGATCGCCGCAAGGTCGGCCTGGGAGACCTTTTTCCCAAGATAGGGTTGATAGGCCGTTTTGATCTGATCGGGGGGGATTGCATGGGCGCCGGTCAGTGAAACGCCGCGCAGGACGAACGTCGGTTTTGAATCGGCGGTGACCTCCGGCCGGGACACGAGCGGCATCCGCAAGCCGGATCGGGCGGACGGCGCCTGTCCGGATTGTGGTACGTCGAAATGCTTCTCGGTCTGCCTTGGATCGAAGCCGGGTTGCTGGGCTTCTGCCGAAACGGCAGCGAGCGTGCACAACAGAAGAGCCAGCACTGCGCGCGCTCCGCGCTGACGCAATCTCCGTTCTGTCAAAAATCCGCCACGGCGAATTGGCCGCTTTGCCACCGATGAAACCCCTAGCCCGATGATTTTTCATAGATTTTTATGGTCAACGATCCGTTAACGCGTTGCAGTAGAACTGCGGATACGCGCTCACTCTATTTTGTAACTTTTTTCGGTAACCTTCTCGGTCAGCTAGGAGCAGACGGAGTATTTCATGGCTTGGCCCGGTGGATTTTCGCGTATCCTGACGATGGCATTCGTTCTGGGAGCGGCCTCCAGCGCGCTCGCCGCCGAAGACGGCCTGTGGCGGGTCGGCAAATCGTCGGGCGAAGTCTGGAAGAGCGCATCGGGCGCCCAGCATGCTTCGCTGACGCAGGAAGAGCTTCTAAAACCGGGCGACATCATCCGGACCGGCCGCAACGGCCGCGCCCTTTTGGTGCGCGGCGAGGAAACCATTCTGGTCTCGCCGAATTCGGTGATCGGCCTGCCTACCGAGAACGAGAAGAAGGACGGATTGCCGACGACGATCCTGCAGCAGGCCGGTTCGATCCTGCTCGATGTGGAAAAGCGCAACGTCAAGCATTTCGAGGTCGAGACGCCGTACCTCGCCGCCGTGGTCAAGGGAACGCATTTCCGCGTCTCGGTGAACGCCGGCTCTACCAGCGTCGACGTGCTGAGAGGCCAGGTCGAGGTCACGGACTTCAAGACCGGCCAGATCGCGCAAGTGATGCCGGGACAGCGCGCAACCGCTTTCGCGAATGGCAAGGCGGGTCTTTCCCTGAGCGGATCGGGAGCGCTCAGCCCGATTGAGCAGGGCAAGCCTCGCAATTCATCGATGGAACGGATGATAGGTCCCAAGGCGGGGCCCTCCGTTCCGCGCAACGCCGCGAACGGGCAGTCCCAGGAGCTCGGCCGCCTCGCGGCGAACCACGCGGCGACAGGGCACAGTGCGCTGCGGATAGCGGCCTCGCTCGGCGAAGTCAGGCTCAATTTCGCGAAGGTCACCCACGGTCTTGCCCATGGATCGGCTTTGACGCCGGGTTCGGCGAAACAAGCTGCGGACAGGGATACGATCTGGAGTACGCACGAAGCCAAGGCGAGCATGGGCATTGGAAACGGCAATTCGAACGACGCCGGCGGCAACGGTAATGCTGCGGCAGGAACGAGCACGACGACGAATTCAGGCGCGGCGCAGGTCGCCGCGGTCACCGGGGCTGCTGTCAGCAACGGCAAGGGCAAGGGCAAGGGCAATGGCAACGCCAACGGCAATGGCAACGCCAACGGCAATGGAAACGGCAACGGCAATGGAAACGACAACGACAACGACATCGGCAATGCCAACGGCAACGGCAAGGGCAAGGGCAATGCCAACGGCAAGGGCAATGGGAACGGCCGCGCTGCCGCGCATTAGAAGGTTAGGAGAAGGCTCGGGCCGAACGAATTGCTCGATTGGCTGACGAACATGGGGGCGCACCTCGCCGGTTGGCGGGGTGTGCAGGATGGGGTACTTTGAAACATTACCGGCCGCATATTTTTGTGGTTGTCGCGCTGGCGATCGTTCTGTTGTCCGGCTTGCACGGCGCGCTTCGCAATGCGCTGACCGATCTGCGGTTCGCCTGGGAGCCGCGTCAGGCCAGCGGCGGAATTGTCGTTGTCGCGATCGATGCGCCATCGATCGAGAAAATCGGCGTCTGGCCATGGCCGCGCGGGCTCCACGCCGACTTGCTCCGGCGGCTGGAAAGCGCCGGCGTTCGGGACGTCGCATTCGACGTGGATTTCTCAACGCCGTCCGATCCGGCGTCGGACCAGGAGTTTGTCGAGGCGCTTGAGAGCGCAGGCGGATCCGTGGTGTTGCCGTCGTTCGAGCAACCGGGAGCGCACGGCAGCGACGGGACGGACATACACATCAATCGTCCGCTGAAGCCATTTGCCGATCATTCATGGTCGGCGGTCGTCAATGTCACGGTTGAGCCGGACGGCCTGGTCCGGCGCTATCCGTTCGGCGAGAGCTTCGACGGGCAGTTCATTCCCTCGATGGGCGCGATGCTGGCGGGGCAGTATGCCGAAAAGCGCGCGCCCTTCCTGATCGATTTCAGTATCCGGGCCGCGTCGATTCCAAAAGTCTCCTATATCGATGTCCTGCGCGGCGACCGCGCCACGCTCGACAGGCTGAGGGGCAAGCAGGTCATCATCGGCGCCACAGCGCTCGAGCTCGGCGACCGCTTCAGCGTTCCCAACGGCGGGGTCGTTTCCGGACCGCTGCTGCAGACTCTCGCGACCGAATTGATCGTGCAGAATCGCGCCCTCCACTTTACCTCGAATATCGTCACCCTGGCCGGGCTGGGCTTCATTGCGCTCATCATGATGCTGTCATGGCGCCGCCTCGGCGCCGGCGCACGGGTCATCATCCTCATCTCGATGGCGGCCGTGGTCGAAATATCGGCAGTCCTGCTGCAGGCCAGGCTGCCGCTCATTCTCGATACGTCGCTGTTCCATACCGCGATCGCCGTCTACATGGCCGCCATTGCGCTCGACGAAATCGACTTCCGGGATCTGCTGGGCCGGATCGCCGAGAACCGCTTTCAGCGCATCGCGATGTCGCTGGGCGACGGCCTGGTATGTACCGACCAGAATAATCTGATCACCGTGTGGAATCCCGGAGCGGCGGCGATTTTCGGCTACGACCCTGCGGAGATGATCGGCCGTCCGTTCGACAGGATTTGCGCCAGCTGCGAGAACGTTCCGGCCGGTTCGATCTCGGTCTGCGAAACGGCGCGTTCGCGGTCGCGACTGCCCGGCGGATTGGTGATGGAGTTCGACGGACGCCGCAAGAACGGCGAGGTGTTTGCGGTCGAGGCCTGTTTCTCCGGCTGGCAAGGCACCGACGGCTTTCAATATGGCGCGATCCTGCGCGACATTTCGGTGCGAAAGCGCGAAGCCGAAAGAATTCGGTACCTGGCGGAACACGATTCGCTCACCGGGCTCGCCAACCGCAGCACCCTTCATCAGGGGCTGGCTGCCATGATTTCCACGGCGGAAGGACGGCACGACGAGGTCGCGCTGCTGGTGGTCGGCCTCGACGCCTTCCAGCACATCAACGACATGCTCGGCCATGCCTGCGGCGACCTCGTGCTGTGTGCCGTGAGCGAGCGATTGAAAGCGGAGGCCGGAAGCAACGCGATCGTGGCACGCCTGAGCGGCGATGAATTCGCCATCGCGATCCACCGCGCCGATACGACCGAGACGGTCGCGCAATTATCCGAGCGCATCGCGCTTGCGTTCCACACCCCGGTGCTGACCGCAACGCGGCAGCACCGCCTCAAGGTCAGTATCGGAGCGGCGGTCTATCCGGACGGCGGCCGGACCGCCGATGAACTTCTGGCCAACAGCCATCTCGCATTTTGTCGCGCCAAGGCAACCAGGCGCGGCAGTTACGTGATCTTCGAGAACGCGATCCGGCAGGAGCTGGAAGCCCGCCTGACGCTCGAGGCCGAATTGGCGCTCGCCGTCGAGCGAAACGAATTCGAATTGTTCTACCAGCCGCAGGTGCGTCTGGTGGATGGCGGCCTGATCGGCGCCGAAGCCCTCATTCGCTGGCGCCATCCCGTCCGCGGCCTGGTCTCGCCCGCCGAATTCATCCCGGTCGTCAACACCTCTGCAATTTCGGACCGGATTGCAGCCTGGGTTCTCGAAACCGCCTGCCGCCAGGCACGGACATGGGAGCAGGGCGGGCACAACCTTCGCGTCGGCGTCAATCTTTCGCCCTCGCAATTTCTGTCGAACGATCTTGCGACCGCGGTTGCGGAGGTACTCGGCGCCACCGGGCTGACGCCGGCGCTGCTCGAACTGGAGGTGACCGAGGACATCCTGCTGCTCGACGAGGAGAGGGTGCTCGACATGTTCCGGAGAATTCAGGAGCTCGGCGTTCGCATCGTGTTCGATGACTTCGGCACCGGTTATGCGAGCCTGAGCTATCTCAAGAAATTCCCGCTCGACGGACTCAAGGTCGACCGGTCATTCGTGCTCGAACTGCTCGCCAATCCCGACGATGCGGCGATCGTAGGCTCCACCATCGGCCTGTCGAGGCAGCTCGGCCTGTCGGTGATCGCGGAAGGCATCGAGAACCGCGCGACCGCCGATTTTCTGCTGAGCATGGGATGCGAGGAGGGGCAGGGCTATTTCTTCGGCCGGCCGGTGCCGGTGCAAGCCTTCGAGAGCCAGTTCCTGCCCGCGCGCGAAGCCGCCGCGGACGCCTCCGGAGCAGGAAAAGCAGCCTAGCCGTTGACGCGAGCGGCCCGGCGCGAGGCGCTATTGCGAGCTAGATGCGATTGTCCCGGGGCGATGAGGGCGACACTTTATGATCGGCCTTCTCCGCGTCCCGCTTGTTGGCTTCGTGATGGCCGATGATGCATCCGGCAACCGCGCCGACCTTGCCGTGCCCTGCGATATGGCCCGCGATGCCGCCAACGATGGCGCCCTTGATGCATCCCTTCGCCTCGGCAGCGGCGGGAACGAACGCCATGCCCAGAATGACCGTGCCAAGGATCAGCGGCTTCATGGTGGTTCTCCGAAAAAGCAGTCGCTGCAACAATCCGCGGTGGGCTGATTGGTTCCGGAACGGGACGTGACAATCCCCGATACAATCGCCCAGGAATCTGTAACATGACGCCGCGCGAGGGCGCGGGATGGATGAGGGCTGATTGAGGCCGTGACCGATCATTTGCCGGGGGCCGGGCAGGCTCCTGCCGTTCATATCGATGGCGATCGTCGTGACCTGCGGCTGGACGCGTGCCGCGGGCTGGCGCTGTGGTTCATCTTCATCGATCATATCCCCAATAACTCGCTCGACTGGCTGACGCTTCGCAGATATGGCTTCAGCGACACCACCGAAGTGTTTGTGTTCGTGTCCGGCTATACCTGCATGCTTGCCTATGGCGGCGCGCTGCGGGAGCAGGGCTGGCCAACGACGGTGACGCGCGCGCTGCGGCGGGGCTGGGAAATCTACGTCGCGTTCCTGCTGCTGCTGATCGCCTATTTCGTCCTGATCTGGGTGGTCGGCGGCGGCAGTCGCTATCTCGATGCAACCAACACGAAGTTCTTTTTCGATACTCCCGGTGAAACCCTCCTCCGCGCGGTGGCCATGCAATACGCGCCTGTCAACACCGATATCTTGCCCACCTTCGTGCTGCTGCATCTGGCCTTTCCGGGCTTGCTGTGGCTCATGACCCGCAGCGCGGCCGTGACGCTGGCGGCATCGTTCCTGCTCTATCTCATGGTGCAGCTATTCAGCTGGCACGTGCCGGCGTGGCCGATCGGCGAGTTGTACTTCAATCCGCTGGCCTGGCAGATCCTGTTCGTGTTCGGCGCCTGGTATGCATATGAGGGCGGCGGCCGGCTCAAGACCGTCGTGCAGTCGCGCGCCATGCTGGTGCTGGCGATACTCTATCTCGCACTCAGCCTCGTCATCGCGTTGAGCTGGGAGATCAAGCCGCTTGAAGTGCTTGTCCCCGATGCGGTCGCCAGGCTGATTTACCCGATCTACAAAAGCCACCTGGCGCCGGTACGCCTCTTGCATTTTCTCGCTTTGGCGGTCGTGGTCGCGCGTCTGACGCCGCCGGACTGGCACGGCCTGATGAAACCCTCGATGATAGCGATGATCCGTTGCGGCGAAAATTCGCTGGCGATGTACTGCTTCAGCATCTTGCTGTCGTTTATCGGCCTTGTGATCCTGACCGAATTCTCCAGGAGCTTCGCCATGCAGGCCGCCGTCAGCATTGCCGGGATCGCGCTGATGATCGCGGCTGCGACCCTGCTGACGCGCGAAGCCAAGCTGGACCGCCGCGGGCCGAAGCTGTTCTGAGGACGCGGGCCCCTCAACCGGGTCTTGCGGCCGCGCTTCGACGATAGGCGCCCGGGGAGACGCCAAAGGAGCGCTTGAATGCCTTGCTGAAGGCCGGCACCGAGTCATAGCTGCAGCGTTCGGCCACGCGGTCGATGGTCATGTTCGATTCTTTCAGCCATTGCGCGGCGATCTGCATTCGCCAATCCGTCAGATATTCGACCGGAGAAGCACCGATCAATTTCTTGAATTTGTCGGTGAGCACGGTCTTCGACAATCCGACGCGGGTGCAGAATTCGGCGATCGTCCAGGGGTGCCAGGGTTCCGCGTGAATCAAATTCAGCACGGCCGCCAGCCGGCTATCCTGCATCGCCGCGAACACTCCCTGCCGAGCCAGATTTGTTTCGATGCAATGGCGAACGACGAGGATAAAAAGACTGTCGCATAACCGCTCGATCACCGAGCCGCTGCCAAAACGCTGGCTCGCCGATTCCGCAATAATGAGTTCGATGAGCCGCGCCAATATCTCGCCTGCTTCGGCCTTCCGGATAACGATCTCGGCCGGCAGCGCGCGCCACAGCGGTGACTGCGGTACAGCCAGTTCGATTTCCCCGCAGACGAAACCAGTCTCGCCGTCACCCAAATTGGTGAGGCGCGTGCCGTCCATGTCGCCGGGAAGATCGGCCGGGCTGTAGGAGAGGAAGTGCTGTGCGGCGTGCGGCAGAAACATGATCAAGTCGCCGTCTGCCAATTCCAGTGGCGCCGCCCAGGCCGGCGAGTGAACCCAGCCCTGGCCCTTGCTGACGAGATGAAACCAGATGGATTTGTCGGAGTTGTGGTCCATCAGCCATTGCCCGCACACGCCGCCGGCATAGGCTAGCTTCGCCCGCAGATTGAGACCGTTCGCCAACGCCGTCAGTGCGCCCAATTTGACCTTCCGAACTTACGGACATGAATTCCGGAATCGCGCACATGGTACTGCACGCCGGGCTCCATTAACCCTGCATTACTATCACGCGGACATGCAAAGCAACCGGCAAGCCAATTCTGTCTTTTCCCGACAGCGGCTGCGCCAACCTGGAGCCACGATGATGACTGAGATTGCCAGACTGACGCTGGAGAAAAAGAGCCTCGATAACGCCGAGCCTCGCGCAAAGGCCGCGCTTGAGGGCGCACAAAAGGCCCTCGGATTCATCCCCAACATGTATGCCAATATGGCAAACTCGCCAGGTGCGCTTGAAACCTATCTCGCCGGTTATAAAAGTTTCCGTGCCGACAGCGGATTCACGCCGGCCGAGCAGGAGGTTGTGTTCCTTACGATCAGCCGTCAGAACGACTGTGAATACTGCATGGCCGCGCACAGTATGGTTGGCGAGAAGAAGTCCGGCGTTCCGGCGGCCATTCTCGATGCGCTGCGCTCGGGATTGCCGTTGCCGGATGCAAAGCTGCAAGCGTTATCGGCATTCGCGCGCATCATGGTGGCGAGCCAGGGCAAGCCGGCCCGCCACGACCTCGAGGCGTTCCTCGCTGCCGGTTTCAGCGAACGGCAGGCGCTGGAAATCATTCTCGCCATCGCTGTGAAAACCATCAGCAACTACGCGAACCACGTCTTCCATACGGAAGTCGACCCCGCGTTCGCAGCGTATCGCTGGGAGACGCCGAAAGCAGCATGAGGTCCGAATCGGACAACCCGGGCGCGCGGGTCGGACGGCGCTGTTGCCGCTCCGCCGCGAATGCCGGGTGATCACCTCCTGCTGCAGTTCCGCAAGGACCATTCCGACCCAGTGAATGGCGGATCGACCAAACGGCTGCGTAGCGGTGTGCTTCCAGCAAGTCCGCCTGCTGCAAATCAGGAATATTCGAGGACACGGATCATGAAAATCGCAACGGACATCGTCATCGACAAGCCCATCGCCGCCGTCTGGGACGTGGTGGGGACGCAATTTGGCAACGCCCATCTATGGGCGAGCGCGCTCACCCACACCGAGGGCAATGGCAGGAAGATCAATGACCATGTCTGCGAAGCCAGAACCTGCGACGTCCGGGGTATGGGTCGCATTCGCGAGAAGCTTCTGGAGTTCGATCCGCAGGGTTACGCTTTGACCTATGAGGTGGTCGAAGGTTTCCCGTTCTTTATCGAGCGCGGTGTCAATCGATGGCATTTGGTTGCCGAGGGGGACCGCACCCACCTTTACACCAACGCGAACATAGCAACCAAAGGTCTGATCGGGGCTATCATGCGTCCCATGATGAAGATGCAAATGTCCGGGGTGATGCGAAAGACACTCGAAGACCTGAAGTATTACGCCGAAAAGGGCGAGCCTCACCCGAGAAAACAGAAGACGCTCGCCACCCGCAAGCTTGCTCGGGCATGAAAACGGAAATTCAACTGGAGCGCTGCAAAGCGAAGTGGATCCGCCGCCGCCTACGCGTGAATGGCTTCGGGGCCCATTTGTTTCTCTGATCTGGCTTCGAGCCACAAACGCCGAAACAGCAGAACGTGGCCCAGGAGCGCCGTCGTCACGAACGTCGTGGGTATGAAGATGTAGGGAAGCGAGGCGATGAATCTGGCCGACGGCTCGCTCGTGAACAACCGCAGAGGTCCGGGCATTGATGTCAGCGCGACGATCGCGATGTTGCCGAGCAGTGCGAGCCCAAGGATATTCCAGATCACGAGCAGCGCGCGCGGAGCTTTGCCACGCGCCGCGAGCCACGCCACGGGGAGCGCCGTCAGTCCCGTCACGATGTCGAAATTCCACCCGAGATAGGTGACTTGAACCGGAGCGATTCCTTCCTCGTAGAGTCCGTGGAGCAGGAGTTCGACGGGAATGCGGAACGCCTGGAGGCCAATGAGCGCTGCGACCGGCAGACCAAGCGCCAGACGGCGGCCGTACGGCGAAACCGATCCGAGGATGAGGATGAAGACCACGTGCGGAAGCAGGAAACGCATCAGATAGGGCGGGGTGGCATCGAAATTATCAATGAGGCCGGACACGGAAGCCGCAACCGACAGCAAGAGGATGAGCGCCAGCACGGCGGCGACACGTCCGGTGAAATAGACGGCCTCGTCCGGCGCCAGGCCCGCCCGCCGCGCCGAAAACCAGGCGGCAAGGAGATGGCCGAGGACGACGGCAAGCACCAACGCGACGAACAGGACTGCGATCATGTGATCCTCATTTTCCGATGGGTGAGAGGCGTTCCGGCGGCATCCGACCGCCGTTGCCGGCGCGGCACTGAAATCTTCGCCTGGGGGCGGGGCGCATCAGCGGGCAATCCGTGCCAAGGCGGTCAAGGCGCCTTGCACCGCGGCCCAGTCTCCTGCGCCAAGTTTGCGGCGCAGCTCGTCTTGCGCGGTCTCCCACAGCGGCAGAGCTTGCGCGAGGCGTCTGTTGCCGGCTTTCGTCAGCACGACGTTACGGGTGCGGCCATCCACATTGACGACCTCGATGAGCCCTTCACGCTCAATCAGTTGAAGATTGCGCGTCAGCGTCGTGCGCTCGGTGCCCAACATGTCTGCAAGCTTGCCGAGCGGCACCCCGCCGCTGATGCTCGCGGCTCCCAGAATGCTGAACTGGGTGCTCCTGAGACCTGCCGGACGAAGCGCCTTGTCATAGGCCCGCGTTACCGCGCGCGCAGCCTTTCGCGCCTTGAGGCACGCGCAACTTGCCGCAACGTCCCGAAGCGTCACCATGCGATCTCAGCCTGTCCGTGATTATATATGCATATACACTAGTGTAGATACATTAATCTGTCAATCCGGCGCGCGCGGCGTGTCGCAAGGCCGCCAGACGCTCCATTCGGTCGTCGGCCTGTCGAACTGTCCGTCAGGAAGGGCGGGGGACGCCCCGAGAGTCTCAGCCTCTCGGATATTTCGAGAGTTGCGCGGGCAGCGCCGGCATGACGCGCGTTGCGACCCAGGCCAGCGCGGGCCGGCCAAATGCGCTCGCCAATCCTGCGATCAGGGCGGCGGTGCCGAGATTCCAGAGCAGGATCATGATCGTGGCGTCGAGATCATGAAGCAGCGAGAGCGCAAAGGACGTCATCGCTGCGATCGCCATGCCGCCGATCGCGGCAACGGCGGTAGGCCGCAACAATGCGGCATGGCGAAGCATGACCAGCATCGCGATGGACAGCGGTACGCTCGTCAGCAGCAGCGTTGCAAAACACCGAACGGTTTCTCCCATGTGGACGCCTTCGGGGTCCATCCGAACCCAGTCGGTCAGGCATCCGTAGCTGATGGTCGAAACCCAGACCGTAAGGGCCGGCAACGGCAACACCAGCCACCAGCGCGAACTGTCCGGCAGGCTCAGCTTGAACGAGGCCAAGGCCGCCAGGATGGCGGTCGCCAGCGCGCCGATCATGCCGACGACGAACACCGGCTCCCGCAGGCGCATCGAAATATCGGCTCGCACTCCATGGGCGAGGCAAAGCAGTCCCAGCACGACGGCCGCAAGCGACAACCAGAGCGCGGCGCGCAAGAACGGCGGTCGCAGACGCCGGACGGGGGTGACGGAGCCCGCGAGCGCGTCGATGAGGTCGGATGTGTTTCTCACGACGGTTCGCCCTTCAGCAGCCGGCGCAGATTCCTGATGGCGCGATGGGTCGCCACCTTCAATGCCGCGACCGACCGACCGCTGGCCTGCGATGCCTCCTTCAACGACATCTCCTTGAGTTTGAGCATTTTGATCGCTTCGCGTTGATCCGGCGGCAGCTTGTCGATTGCGCCAGCCAGCGCAAGTTCGGCCGGTGCCGTACTATCCAGGTTCGCCGGGACATCGGCAAAGGTTTCATGTTCGGCGGCTAGTTCGATCTCGCGGGACTTCTGGCGGGTATGCCGGCGCAGCCGGTCGATGATGCGACGATTGGCGATGGCGACCAGCCAGGGTCCGAACGGCCGCTTCGGATCGTAGGTATGCCGAATGGCATGAACGGTCAGCAGCACGTCCTGAACGACGTCTTCCGCGTCGGCCGCCCGATTGAAGCATCTTGCCGCGAGCGACCGGACATAGGGTTCGATCTGCTTGAGCAGCAGGCGATAGGCGTCGCGATCGCCATCCTGCGCTTTCGCCATCAGCACCGACCAGTCCGGTTGGCCGCCGGAAGTCCGCTTGTTGTCCCGCGCGGTCGAGGTGACAAGCGTCAATCTCGGCGTATTGGGATAGGGAGGATCTTCCTTGCTGCAACTCGGCATGTCTGCCCGTTTCCCGATACCGGCCGTAACGGCTTTCGCTGGAACTGGATACACCGGTGGCGTTTGCAGCGACAGAAAAGAATTTTTTCGCCTTCCGCTAACCTTTCCCGAATTGCCGCCGAACCTCGTGATGTGCGTTCCGCGATGGGACACAACAGAAGAGGAAGACATCATGAATCGCCGTCTGCTTGCCATATCCACGTTGACGACCGCCGTAGGCCTCGCGCTTGCGATGCAGGCTCCGGTCGTCCGGGCCGAGGGCATGGCCAAGCCGCCCCAGGCCGTGAAGGACAACATGGAACGGATGGGCAAGAACAAGCTCGAAAAATGCTACGGCATCAGTGCCGCCGGCAAGAACGATTGCGCCGAAGGCGCCCATTCCTGCGCCGGCCAGGCGACGCAGGCCCGCGATCCCAAGTCGTTCGTGCTCTTGCCGGCAGGCGACTGCGGCAAGATCCAGGGCGGCAAGACGTCGGCGACCTGAGACAACCAGGCTGATGGCGCCCCCCAGCATCAGCGTAGCCGATCCGATTCCGGCGAGGGCCGGGATCGGGTTGCGCTTTCAGCATCACCAGGCCGTGCTCGACACAAGTCCGGACGTGGCATGGATGGAGGTTCATACCGAGAACTACATGGGCGGTGGAACGCCGCTGCGATATCTTGACGCGATCCGCCGCGACACCCCGATTTCGCTTCATGGCGTCGGCCTCTCGCTCGGCAGCGCGGAAGGTATCGATCCGGCCCATCTCGAGCGCATCCGAAAGGTCGCCGAGCGCGTCGAGCCGGGCTTGATGTCCGAACATATCGCCTGGAACGTCGTCGGCGGGACCTATCTCGCCGATCTGCTTCCGCTGCCGATGACGGAAGAAGCGCTGGAGGTTGTCTGTCGCCATGTCGATCAGACCCAAGGCTATTTGAAGCGGCGGATCCTGGTCGAGAATCCCTCGAGCTACATTGCCTTCGGCAATTCGATCATCCCCGAATGGGAGTTCATGGCAGCGGTGGCGGCGCGGACGGGCTGCGGCATCCTGTGTGACGTCAACAATATCTGTGTCAGCGCCCACAACCACGGCTGGGACGCCTCGGCCTATATCGCCGCGCTGCCGCCGGATGCGATCGGCGAGATCCATCTGGCCGGACACAGCATCAAGACCCTGGCCGACGGGACGACCCTCCGCATCGACGATCACGGCTCGCGGGTCAGCGACGAGGTCTGGGGCCTGTATCGGCAGGCGATTGCGCGCTTCGGCGCGGTGCCGACGCTGATCGAATGGGACAACGAAGTGCCGCCGCTGGAGGTCCTGCTGGACGAGGCTGTTCACGCCGACCGTTTGATCGGCAATTCGCGCGGGGATTGCGGTCATGCCAACGCTGCTTGAGACGCAAACGGCGATGCAGGCAAGTCTCCTGCATCGGGATAGCCGTGCGGTTTCCGCGCTGCTCGCCGGACACGTATCCGCCAATCGGCTGGACATCTATCGCAATACATTCGTGCACACCTTGACCAGGGCGCTTCGACTTTCCTTCCCGGCGACGGAACGGCTCGTCGGCGTGGAATTCTTCGAAGGCGCCGCTCAAGTCTTTATTGCCGGGCATCCGCCGCGCGCGGCGTGGCTCGACCAATATGGCGGCGATTTCCCGGGCTTTCTGCGCGGCTTCCCGCCGGCTATGTCGATCGCGTATCTCGGAGATGTCGCGGAACTGGAATGGGCCGTGAACAGCGCGCTCCACGCCGCCGATGTCGCGCCGCTCGATCTCGCAGGGCTCGGCGCGATCGAGGCTGAAGACATGCTGCGGGTTTGCTTCGTTCCCCATCCTTCGGTGCGATTGTTGCGGCTGGATTATCCGGCGGACGTCATATGGCGGGCGGTTCTTGATTCCGACGACGACGCGCTCGGCAAGATCGATCTTGGCTGTGGCCCGCGAAACCTGTTGGTCGAACGCCGCTCGACCGGCGTCGAGGTCGAATGCCCCGACGAATCCGGGTGGGGCTTTCTCGCCAGGCTTTGCGCCGGTTTGTCGATCGAGGCAGCCCTCGTCGATGGCGGCGATTTCGACGGTTCGAACGCGCTCGCGGCGCATCTGGCTTTCGGCCGGTTCGCGGCGTTCTCGTTGGCGCAACCATCGACGGCCACCGATCCGGAGAAAATCACATGACCGACGCAGCCGGGGCGATCCGGCCATCTTCAAGGCTTTCGGAAATTCTCGCCCGCATCCGCCGGGCGCTCGATGCCGTCAGCTATACGTGGCTGGCGCTGCCGCTGCGGTTCGCGGTTGCGACCGTGTTCTGGAATTCCGCCATGGCGAAACTCGCAAACTGGGACACGACGCTGTCCCTGTTCTCCGACGAGTACCAGTTGCCGTTTATCCCGCCGGAAATTGCGGCATATCTCGCAGCATCGGTCGAAATCTCGACGCCGGTTCTGATGGTGCTCGGCCTGCTGACAAGACCGGCTGCCTTCATTCTATTGGGTATGACGGCGGTCATCGAGATCTTCGTCTATCCGCTGGCATGGCCCACCCATATCCAGTGGGCAGCCATGCTGCTGGTCTTGCTGTGCCGCGGTCCCGGCAGATTTTCCCTCGATTATTTGATCCAGCGCCGGCTCGGCGCCCGCTGAGCCGCGAAAGCTCGGGAAAAGCCCTCGCCAGAGGCCAAACGACTTCGCCCTGTCTTTTCCCCGCCATTCGGCGCAGATATTTTGTCGCCCGAGGGGGATTCGTTTGTGACCGACGCTTCCAGATCAGATCAACCGAGAAAAATCGCGGTGCTCGGCGCCCCCATCGATATCGGCGCGTCGCAGCGGGGAACGCTGATGGGTCCCGCGGCGCTGAGGACGGCCGGTCTTCTGACCTTGCTCGAGGGGCTCGGTCTTGAGGTGAAAGACCACGGCGATCTCTCGATTGATGATGTCGCCGAGCTCGCCGACGCAGCGCCTGACAACGCCCTGCATTACCGCGAGATCCAGCGCTGGACCCGGGCATTGAGCACGCGCGCCTACCAGCTGGCGCGATCCGGCGCGACCCCGATCTTTCTCGGCGGCAACCACACGCTCTCGATGGGTTCGGTGAACGGCGTCGCCCGCCACTGGCGCGAAGCCGGCCGCGAGCTTTTCGTGGTGTGGCTCGATGCACATGCCGACTACAACACGCCGGCGACCACGCTGTCCGGCAACATGCACGGCATGTCGGCGGCGTTCCTGTGCGGCGAGCCCGGCCTCGACGGACTTCTGGGCGAAGAGCCGCGCGCATCAATCGGTCCCGATCAGCTCGAACTGTTCGGCGTACGCTCGATCGACAGGCTGGAAAAGGACCTGCTGCGCGAGCGCCGCATCAGCGTCGCCGATATGCGCGAGATCGACGAATTCGGCGTCGGCGTCCTGATCCGCCGCGCCCTTGACAAGGTGAAAGCGCGAGGCGGCGTGCTGCATGTCAGTTTCGACGTGGATTTCCTCGATCCCGGCCTGGCGCCCGGCGTCGGCACCACGGTGCCCGGCGGCGCGACCTATCGCGAGGCGCATCTGGTGATGGAGATGCTGCACGATTCCGGGCTGGTGCGATCGGCCGATATCGTCGAACTCAACCCGTTCCTCGATGAGCGGGGCCGCACCGCGCGGACCGCGGTCGAACTGATCGGCAGTCTGTTCGGCCAGCAGATCACCGACAGGCCGACGCCGACCAATGCGATTGAACCCGGCGAGTGAAGCGTTGGTCGATAGTATTCGATGCAAAGAGGCTTATGCAGTTTGCTTTGCTCGGTACTTTCAGACCACACTGCGCGCTCTTCACTCTGTTCGCATCGTAACCCATGTTCGCAGTAGACATATTTACAAGCAGGAATCTCTCGTCGTTGTGGCGCGAGGGCGCCGTATGGGTCCTGATCGTCATCTATCTTGCTCTGGTCGTTCGTTATGCGTGGAACCCGACGCCCTTTGCACAAACACTCGCGGCAATCGGCATCGTGAGCGCTTTGGCGCATGGCACGTACGCCTACGGCTGGAAGAACACGCTGGCATTTTTCACGATCTGCCTCGTCGTAACCTTCGCTTTGGAGAATTTCGGCAGCCTGACGGGAGCGCTCTTCGGCCGCTATCATTTCGAAGTCGGCGCAGGGCTTCCCCATGTCGGAGTCATTCCGATCATTGTTGGCCCGTTATGGTTCGGCATGGGTTATTTCGCGTGGGTCGTTGCAGGCACGTTGCTTGGCGGCGCCGACCGCGATTTGAACAGGCAGCTTAACGTCATCGTCCTGCCGCTGGTGGCCGCGTTCGTGATGACGCAGTGGGATTTCGTCGTGGATGCGCCGGCGTCGACGATCTCAAAGGCGTGGATCTGGCATGACGGCGGAGCCGTTTTTGGCGTTCCCTTCACGAACTATGTTGGCTGGCTGCTGACCTCGTGGATATTCTATCAGGTCTTCGCGCTTTACCTTGCCGGGCGGCGCGAGGAGGGCCGGCCGCGACGAAACCGCGCGTTGCGCCTTGTCGCGATCCTGTTTTATGGCTGTTCGGGGCTTACCCATCTGACGCCCTGGCTGATCGGGCAAAGTGGCGACGTCGCCGACGCTGCCGGTCATATCTGGCGCATCCAGGATTTGCGCGAGACGACGGTTGCGGTCATGCTGTTTACAATGTTCTTTACATCGATGCTGGCAGCGCTGCGGCTTGCAAGGGATGAAGTGCAATAAGAAGTGCAATAATGGAATCGCTTGCGGCCCTGTTTCGTGAAGTCGGTGCCCCGGTCTCGATCGAGCGCATTACGCTGGATCCGCCGGGGCCCACGGAAGTGCTGGTGCGCATCGCCGCCGTCGGCCTGTGCCGCACCGACTATCACGTCATGCGTGGCGAGCGGCGGGTCGCGATGCGGCCGATGGTGCTGGGCCACGAGGCGGCCGGCGTCGTCGAACAAATCGGGGGCGCGGTCGGCGGCATCAAGCCGGGCGATCACGTCATTCTCACGTTCATTCCGGCTTGCGGAAAGTGCCACTGGTGCCGGCAAGGCCTGCACCATCTGTGCGCCGAGGGCGCCCGCATCACGCAGGGGCCGCAACTCGACGGCACTTACCGAAGGCGTGACCGCGACGGCCAGGCAGTCGGCGCCTTCTGCATGATCGGCGCCTTTGCCGAACGCGCCGTCGTCGATCAGGCTTCCGTCGTCGTCATCGACCGCGACATCCCGTTCGATCTTGCGAGCCTGGTCGCCTGCGGCGTGCCGGCCGGCGTCGGAGCGGCGCGTCAGCGGGCGCGGGTGCAGGTCGGCGAAAGCGTGCTCGTGGTCGGCTGCGGCGGCGACGGAATGAACGTGGTTCAGGGCGCGCGCCTGTGCGGCGCTGGCCAGATCATCGCCGCCGACATCGTGCCGGCAAAGCTCGACTGGGCGCGCGAGTTCGGCGCGACGCACGGTGTCAACGCGCAGGGCGAAGCGCTGACCCGGGAGGTGCTCGAGTTGACCGGCGGCATTGGCGTCAATCATGCCTTTGTCTGCATCGATCCGCCCTCGACGCTGCTGCCGGCCTTCCGTGCCACCGCCAGGGGCGGCAACGTCGTGGTCACCGCGCTGACGCCGGATACCGTGACGGAGATCAAAATTCCGCCGCTTGAACTGTTCGTCACGCAAAAGGCCATCATGGGCGCGGTTTACGGCTTTGCCAGTCCGCGGCTGCAGATTCCGGAGCTTCTTGGGCTTTATCGCAAGGGCGCATTGAAGCTGCGCGAGTTGATCACGCGCAGCTATCGCCTGGACGAAATAAACCAGGGCTATGCCGATCTTGAAGCAGGAAAGAATCTTCGCGGCGTCGTGCTGTTCGATAGCTAGAGCCCCGTTTCGGTCAAATCGAAACGGGGCTCCGGATTTTTGATTTGACGCGTTTTCTTAACGCGAACCGGTCTCCACTTCGCTTGAAAACGCTCTGGGAAATGTGGGAGGAGGCAGCGACAAGCCGCGGGGAAATGCCAAAATTGGAATATTCAATGCGCCAGCACAACCGAACAATGCGATGAGTCCGCTCGTCACCGCGCTGATTTGCGTCGGGGCATTCCTGCTCCTTGGACTGATCGCCAAGGTCGCGATCGGGATGTGGATGAAGCGCCAGTAGGGGATAGCTCCGCTCGATCGCCTCAGCGCATGCTGACGAACTTTCCCCACACCGCCGCGAGACCGGCGCCAGTCAGAACGTAGACAGGACTGTCGCAGAACGTGCTGCCGTACCGGCACACGTCGGCGCTGAAGCTGCCGATCTCATGGTGGCCGGCGGCGTAGAACACGCCGGACAAGACAACAAGCACCGCGGCTGCAAAATACATCGGACGCCTCCATGCCGGACTTCATGCGCGGGCGGCACCGAAGCCGCCGTCGGACTGTGGTGAATTATAGCGCTTGCTTCCTCATCGAGATTTGAGGAGAGCCATTCGATTTTCCGAAAATTTCTCTAAAAGTTGCGCTATTTACCTGCCATTTGGGGCTCCCCCGGATGCGATCCGGCGCGCTGCGGCAGGATGAGGAGACACCCTAATATAAAGACAGCGAGAATTGCCGAGGCCAGCGGTCGGCTCAAGGCAAGCCCGCCATCGTGCACGGGCTTGTCGAGGAAATCGCCGACGGTCGCACCCAGCGGCCGGGTGAGAATGAATGCCGCCCAGAACAGCGTGACCCGGGACACATTGGTCCAGTAATAGGCTGCCGCCACGATTGCCAATGCAGCGCCGAATACCAGCGCGCCGCCTTCATATCCGAGGCCGGTGGAATCGGCCATCCAGTCACCGAGTGCGGTCCCCAGTGTCTGCGAAAACGTGATGGCAGCCCAGTAGAACACCTCCACCTTCGGCGTGCTGACGGTGTCGACCGAGATCGAGCCGAGCGACCAGTACCAAAGGCCAAGGGTCGCCAGCAGGCAAACCAGCAAGATCGACGAACCGCCGGTATAGCCGATGCCCAATGAACGGTCGGCGAAATCCGCCATGGTTGTGCCGAATGTCGTGGAGGCGATAATGGTCGCCCAGTAAAGAAACGGATGAAATTTCTTCGCGACGATCTGCAGGCTGACGAGCAGCATCAGCCCTGCGAGGAACAGCGCGGTTCCCGCCAGATAACCCCAATTGAGCGTCATGGTGATGGTATCGCCGCCGGTTTCGCCCAGCGTCGTTGCCGCGATTTTAACGATCCAGAAGACGAGCGTGACCTCGGGAACCTTGTTTAACGATTCAGTCGGCATGTCTCTCCGTGTCGCGCTGACGGCGAGACAATTCCCGCTCGGCTCGATTTGTTCTGTGGTGCTTCAATGTTTTATTTGCGACGAACGCGCCCAAGCATTCGGCGGTAACGCAGAATTGCAATCGCCGTGATCGGCGCCCGGTTTTGTGTTCAAGCGTGCATCAAAAAGATCAGCAAAAGCTGCGGTCGTCTTATTGAAAGCTTTGCCGCGTTTTATCCCGTTGGTGTTTCTTGCCGCGGATGGCTAGGTTTTGCGGCCATAATTCAGTAGTCCACCGACGCCCTTCGGCGGATGCGCGGCAAGCGCCGCTTCGTCGGGCTCGGTGCCCCAGCCGGGCCGGTCCGGCACGACGAGATAGCCGTCCACGAACTCGGGCACATGGGTGAAAAGTTCGTGATCCCAAGCCAGCCGGTCGATATCGGTCTCCATGATCCTCAAGTTCGGCACCGCCGCGCTGAAATGGGCGTTCATCATGGTGCAGAGGTGACCGTAGAAATTATGCGGCGCGACGTTGACCTCGTGCGCCTCGGCGCTTGCGGCGATCTTCATCGACTGCCACACGCCGTTCCATGGCGTGTCGATGATCGCGACATCGACAGCCTGTTCGTGGAAATAGGGCAGGAATTCGCGCAAGGACATCAGCGTCTCGCATGACGAAACGGGGTGGGGGCTTTGACGGCGGATAAGCCCGAGCGCTTCCGGATTGAAGCTGTCGATTTCGATCCAGAACATGTCGAGGTCGGCGATAGCGCGCAGGATCTTCAGACAACCTTCGGTCTTGGCGTTGAAGTTGAGGTCGAGCAGGATGTCGACGTCGGGCCCGGCGCCATCGCGGATCGCTTCCAGATGCATGCGCAGATCGCGCAATACCTTGCGGTCGACATTGATCCCGGGTTCGAACGGTGAACCGAATCCGGGCCGCCAGCCGCGAGGCTTGCCGTCATCGTAGGTGAAGATGTTGGTCTTCAGCGCGGTGAATTTCTTCTCGCGCACTTCGCGGCCGATCGCCCTGACGCCGTCGAGGTCGGTGATCGCAGGCCTGAACCAGTCGGGATGGTTGATGCGCCAGGTGGCGCAATGCGACCAGTAGACGCGAATGCGATCGCGGATCTTGCCGCCGAGCAATTCGTAGCAGGGCACCCCGAGCAGTTTTGCTTTCGCGTCGAGCAGCGCATTTTCGATCGCGCCGAGCGCCTGGCCGACGACGCCGCCGGCCGCGGGACGGGTCGTCGAAAAGAGCTCCGCATGGATGCGCTCGTGCTGAAAGGCATTCTGTCCGACCACGCGCGTGGACAGACGCTGGATCGCCGCGCCGACGCCGGGAGAGCCAAAGCCTTCGTCAAATTCGCTCCAGCCGACGATGCCGTCTTCGGTGGTGATCTTGACGAAATGGTAGTTTCTCCAGCCGGCGTCGCAGGCGAGCAGTTCGACGCTTCGGACCTTCGATGTCTTCGCCATGGCGTTTCCTTGTTTTTTGGCGAGCGGTTCGGTCGGCCGCATAGGGCTCGCAGGCCGCATTGTGTCGTGCGGCGTCGATCCCGGCAACACGGGTCGCGCCATTGACGAGCTTGCAAAACAGCATGATGCCGCGGCTCGCGCCCGAGCGGCCGGCGCGAGTGGATGAAATAATCGAGCAGCATGGCGGAATGCGGCCACGATTGTTTCTCTGGTTTGGCCAGAAAATGCGCCAAGCTTTGACGTTTTTGGCCACAATCGAAAACGACTTTCCCGCCATGAAAACGTTGGCCGTTATTTCGATTCTGGCGCTGCTCACGATTTCCGGGGCGGCTTACACAGACCAGATTCTGACCAGCGATCAGCAGACTGCGCAAAGGGCGGATTGAACCCAGCCTTTTGCAGCCGGCCATCGCGGGGATGGGCGATGCTTGCGGTGGATCTGCCGAGATTGACAAGCGTGCCGACCGCGGTTGCGGGTTCCTGATCGCATTGAGGCGGGGTGATGCCCCATCCCGTCGCGCTGGAAATGGCCGGCGAGGAGCCTGCACTCCCGGGCGCGCGAATTGCCCCGGTTCGGGGGACGGCTTTTTCTGCGGCGCACGCGCTTTATTTGCCGGCTTGTCCCTGGTTTCATTGCTTTCGTATCTGCCGGCGCAGGATCGCAGGAAATACGTTGGCGCTGTCGGTTCCGACCGGTCCGGCGCTGTCAGCGGGTGGCTCTTTTCGGGGCGTGACGGTCGCTGAACGACCGTCATTTCCCGTTCGCAGCGGCTGTCAACCGAGCCCACAGGACAGTATCGACAGGCTTCGCCTTGCCGGGTAGGGTCCGCCCCAAAGACCATAAGGGGGACTCCGTTGCGGGGGAAATTTGCGTGGAAACGCGACTACTATGCCGGCGGGCTGATGCTGCTGCTCGGGGTGGGAGCCGCCGTGACCGGCACGGGCTACAAATTCGGCAGTCTCGCCAGAATGGGCCCCGGATTCATGCCGGTCCTGCTGGGTGTCGTGCTGGCGTTCCTTGGCCTCCTGATCGCCGGCACTGCGCTCGGGTCATCCGAACCCGATGACAAGAAATTCCTGCCGGACCATCCGCAATGGTTCGGCTGGCTCTGCATTATCGGCGGCCCCGTCCTGTTCATCATCCTGGGGGAGTTCGCCGGCATGATCCCGGCGGTGTTCGCCTGCGTCTTCGTCTGCGCGCTCGGGGACAAGACCGCCACCTATAAATCATCGGCTTGATCCTGGCGGCCGGCATCACTGTGTTCGGGGTAGTGCTATTCCATTATCTCCTGAGCATTCCGTTTCCCGCTGCTGCGGGGGTTCAATCTGTGATCTCAACGGCGATTACCGATCTCTGGTACGGCTTCGGCGTAGCGCTTGAGCCGCATAACCTGATGTATTGCTTTCTCGGCGTGCTGGTCGGCAACCTCGTCGGCGTGCTGCCGGGAATGGGACCCGTCGCGACCATTTCGATCCTGCTGCCGCTGACCTTCGGGATGCAGCCGGTGCCCGCGATCCTGATGCTGTCCGGCGTCTATTACGGCGCCCAGTACGGCGGAGCGATCTGTTCGATTCTCCTGAACCTGCCGTGCCATCCGCCGCACGCCGTGACCTGTCTGGACGGGTTTCCGCTGACCAAGCAGGGCAAGGGCGGCACCGCGCTCGGCATCACCATCATTGCCGCCTTCGTCGGCGCGTCCTTCGGCATCACCGAGATGATTTTCCTGGCGCCGTTCCTGGTCAAGGTGGCGCTCGAATTCGGGCCCGCCGAAGTCTGTTCGCTGATGCTGGTGGGATTGCTGGCGGGCTCGACGCTGGCGAAGGGATCGCCGCTCAAGGGCATCGCGATGACGGTGCTCGGCCTCCTGGTCGGCATCGTCGGTTCCGACATCGAGACCGGGCAGCCCCGCTTCACCTTCGGCATCACCGAGCTGTTCGACGGCGTCGAGATCATTGCGCTGGCGCTCGGCATGTTCGGCATCGCCGAGTTCATGAACAGCATCAACAACACCGAAGACGTCGATTTGCGATACGCCAAGGTCGGCCTCTCCGACATGTTCCCGTCGAAGGCGGATCTCAAGCTCGCGTTCTGGCCGATGATCCGCGGCACCTTCCTCGGCAGCCTCTGCGCGCTGATTCCGGGCACCGGACCGACCATCGCCTCGTTTGTGTCCTACGCCACCGAGAAGAAGATATCGAAGACGCCGGAGCGTTTCGGCCGCGGTGCGATCGAGGGCGTCGCGTGCCCCGAGGCTTCAACGCATTCCTCGGTGCAGGGCGACTTCATCCCGACCATGAGCCTGGGCATTCCCGGCGACACCGTCATGGCGCTGCTGCTGGGCGCGCTCATCATTCACGGCATCGTTCCCGGCCCGCAGCTCATCAGCCAGCACGCGGACATCTTCTGGGGCCTGATCGCGAGCTTCTGGATCGGCAATATCCTGCTGGTCATTCTCAACGTGCCGATGATCGGCCTGTGGGTGAAGTTGCTGAGCATTCCGTACCGCTACCTCTATCCGAGCGCGATGTTCTTCGTCTGCATCGGGGTCTATGCCGCCAACAACGACATGTTCCAGGTCGGCGAGACCTTGTTCATCGGCGTTATCGGCTACATCCTGCTGCGTCTGGATTTCCACCCCGCGCCGATCCTGCTCGGCTTCGTGCTCGGGCCGCGTTTCGAGGAAAACTTCCGGCGCAGCCTGTTGATTTCGCGCGGCGACCTGATGACCTTCATCGACCGTCCGATCAGCGCGTTCTTCCTCCTGATCTGCGTCGTGCTGATCGCGGCCCAGATCTATGTCTGGCTGCGAAAGCCGAAAATCGTTGCCGAGGAACGGGCGATCGAGGCCCAGGTGCCGGCAACGTCGTATTCGGAGCTTGCGGAATAGCAGCGGCGTCGGTCGCCTCCCAAACCTCAACAGGAACCTCAGCGGCATGGATCGGCTAGGCCTCATCATCGTAGTTTCCGTGATCGGCGGTTCCGCCGTGCTGACGGCTTTCGTGCTGGGGTATGTCGCCCACTACGACATCGGGCTCACCCGGCCCGAGATCCGTCATTTCGCGCTGACCGCCACAGCGGTGATTGCGACGCTTCTCGTGACCCGCTCGTTGAGCCGCTCCTGAGAACATCCTTGCCCGCGTTTGCCGGTCGGTTTCGCTCCGGCTGCGACGGCGCTTCTGCCCTCATTTCTGTGTTTTTCGTTCAGAACATGTTCAGGCGCTGTTTGCCAGAGTGGTCCGCGGAGAGAAACGCCGTCGGCTGAACCGATGGCTGCATCGCGGTGCCGACGATTCTCCGTGCTCCGGCAGGCGGCTTTGCAAGCCCGGCAAACCAGCAATCGGTGAGATCTATGATTTAACCAGCGCTTCCGACAAAATCTCGCCGCGGCCGGCCGGCCGGCTCGCTGCGGTGCGCAGCGCTGGTCACGATCGCGGGAATCCTCGGCGTTGTCGGCTCCGACGCGGCCGAGTTGAGCCCGCGCGATATGGCGCTGCTCGATCGGCTAACGTGGGGAATAAATGCGTCGACCGCCGCCCATCTCCAGGCGGTCGGGACCGAACGCTGGCTTCAGGAGCAATTGCATCCGGCCTCCGGGACCGCGCTGCCCGAGGCGGCGCGAACGCAAATCGAGGCCATGCCGGATGTCCATAAATTTCCCTTCGACATCGCGGTATCGTTCGACCAGCAGGCGAGAAGTGCCAATCAGGTCGCCGATCCCGACCAGAGGAAGGCCGCGCAGCAGGTCTATCAACAGGCCATGAACGATCGGGCGAGACAGGCGGCGGCCCGCACCATCCTGCGCGCGCTCTACGCACCCGACCAGTTGCGCGAGCGCATGACCTGGTTCTGGTTCAACCATTTCAACGTGCATCAATACAAGGCGAACATTCGCATCCTGGTTGGTGACTACGAGGACCGCGCCATCCGGCCCTCAGCGCTCGGCAAGTTCCGCGATCTCCTCGTCGCGACCCTGCATCATCCGGCGATGTTGCGTTATCTCGACAATGCCGACAACGCGGTGGCCCATCTCAACGAGAACTACGCCCGCGAGATCATGGAATTGCACACCATGGGTGTCGGCTCCGGTACGCGCAATCGGATGTCGAGGCCCTGGCCCGGATTCTGACGGGCGTCGGAATTGATCTGAAGCCGGAGGATCCGAAGCTGAAACCGGAACTGCAGTCCCAGCTGATGCGTGAGGGGGCCTTCGAATTCAATCCCGCCCGGCATGATTATGGCGACAAGACGTTCCTCGGCCACGCGATCAGGGGGCGCGGCCTGGCCGAAGTCGACGAAGCGATCGATATCCTGGTCCACCATCCCGCGACCGCCCCCCATCTTTCGCGGCAGATCGCGACTTATTTTGTCTCGGACAATCCGCCGGACTCCCTGGTGCAGAAGATGGCGCAAACCTTCAAGGCAACCGACGGCGATATCGCCGCGGTGCTCGCGACGATGGCATGTTTGGCCTAGAAGCTGCAGGCGTTCAGCGGATTTTTGCCGGCGTCCGTCCGGCGGAGCTGGGATTGGTCTAGAGCGTTTTCGAGCGAAGTGGAGACCGGTTCGCGTTAGGAAAGCGCGTCAAATCAAAAACCTGGAGCCCCGTTTCGATTTCATCGAAACGGAAAAGGCTCCAGGGCGCGTAAGTCGAAGAGGCGCGATCAAAACTATCAAATTGCCCTTTGGACCGGTACGATGCCGTATTGGCGTTTCCTTTAGGACAGATCGCCCGTCATGACGATTGACCGTTCCGCAGCGACGCTCGCGGCTGTCACTGTGGCTCCCGCCGACCTGGCGCCTGCGGTGCGGCACGGCATCTTTCTCTATCTCGGCATCTTGATCGTTCTTTTGGCGTTCGGCGGTCCGTCGGGAGGCCTGATCGATATTCCCATCAGCTTCTTTCTCAAGAACAGACTGCATTTGACGGCGCATGAGGTCGCCACTTTCCGGCTCGTGGCCGCGATCCCGCTCTATTTGTCGTTCGTGTTCGGGTTCATCCGCGACATGTGGAACCCGCTCGGGATGAGAGATCGCGGATTCATCCTGCTGTTTGGCGGCATCACGGCCTTGCTCTACATCTTGTTCGCGCTCACCCCGATGAGCTATGCGACGCTGATCGTCGCGGTCGTCGTGCTGACGGCTTCGTTCCTTTTCGTCGCCAGCGCGCAGAACGGACTGACGTCGGTGATTGGGCAGCAACATGCGATGACCGGTCAGGTCAGCGCGGTCTGGAATGTCTTCCTGTCGATTCCCACCGTCGGGGCCCTGCTGATCGGCGGCAAACTCAGCGGCCTGCTCGAGGACGAAAACCCGGATCAGGCGGTCCGAATCCTGTTTCTTGTCGGCGCCGCGATCATGGCCGCGATTGCCCTTTATGCGCTATGGAAGCCGGCAGAGGTGTTCGACAATATCCGCGTCGAAAACGAATCCGGCCGCCACCCGATCAAGGATCTGAAGCGGCTGGTGCGGCATTGGCCGATCTATCCGGCCATGCTGATCTGGCTGCTGTGGAATTTCGCGCCCGGCTCGACCACGCCGCTTCAGTATCACTTGCAGAACACCCTGCACGCCACGGATTCCCAATGGGGCGAGTGGAATGCCATCTTCGCCGCCTCCTTCATTCCGACTTACATTGTCTACGGACTTCTCTGCCGCAGGTTTCCCTTGAAGACGCTGCTGTTGTGGGGGACGATTCTCGCCGTTCCGCAGATGGTTCCGTTGCTGTTCATTCACACGATGACACAAGCCTTGATCGCGGCCGTACCCATCGGCCTGATGGGCGGTCTTGCCACCGGCGCTTATCTCGATCTGATTATTCGGTCTTGCCCCCGGGGTCTGCAGGGGACGACGCTGATGATGTCGAGCAGTCTTTACTTCGCCGTTGTGCGATTTGGCGATGTTCTCGGGACCAACCTTTACGAGCGCTATGACGGCTTTACCGTTTGCGTCGTCGCGATCACGATCGTCTATGCCCTGATCCTGCCGGCGCTGCTGCTGGTGCCGAAGCGCCTGATCGTCACAGCCGACGGGCAAACCCCCGATTAATGGACGACAGAAATCCCGCACCACACAGCGCGGTTTTGCACATGCGGATACCCTCAGGCTGCATTTGAGGCCAAAACAAGTGTGCAAAGCTGCCGCAACGTTGTAACAAATGGAAGGATCCGAGCAGAGGGATGAGTTAAACTGACTGACCCGGCGAAAAATTCGTCGCAACCCCTCCGTACCGAGCCGCAAAGCCCTGGACCGGGAAACGATCCGTTTCGTGCCACCTTTCTGGAACCGGATCACGTGTCCGGGTGGTGGCGCTTCTCGTCCTGGGCGTTCGGGCTCCTGACGCTACTCGCAGTCGTGCTGGTCGTTCTCCATTTTGGCACGATAGAGCAGTTCACGCGGCTGGCCCTGGCAGCCGCCCCTTATTGGCTATTTCTGGCATGCCTCAGCCAGGCAGCCACATATGTGTGTGCCGCGCTGGTGTGGCGACAGGCTCTCAAGCGCGCCGGCCATCCGCGACCGCTCCGTACTCTCATTCCGCTCAGCATAGCAAAGCTGTTTACCGATCAGGTGGTCCCGACCAGCGGCGTCAGCGGTGCGATTCTGGTTGCGCGAGGACTGACGCGCCGCGAAGTCCCGACCAATGTCGCGATGGGGGCGCTGCTGGTGGGATTGGTCTCCTATTTCGCGGCCTACCTGGTGTCTGTACTGACCAGCCTTGGAATATTGGAGTTGCACCACCGTGCGAACGTTGCGCTCGTCCTCGTGGTGGCGGTCTTCGTGGCGATTGTCGTGGCAATTCCTTCGGGCGTGCTTTGGATGAAGCAGTGGGGGCATCGGCTCCCCGGCCCCTGGATCAGGCGATTGCCCGGCGCTGCGCACCTGCTAAGGGCAATCGCCGAATCACCGGCCGATCTTTTGCTCGATCCAGCCTTGCTTGCCGAGACCATCGCGCTTGAGTTCGCTGTTTTCGCTCTTGATGCTCTTACCCTGTGGTTGATGTTTCGCGCCTTGGGCGACGAGCCAGCGATATGGATCGCATATGTCAGCTTCATCATGGCGTCGATGGCCGCGACTCTCGGACCAATCCCGCTTGGCCTCGGTACATTCGAAGCAGGCTGCGTAGGCATGCTGAGCCTGCTTGGCGTGGCAATCGAAACGGCTCTGGCAGCAACCGTCCTGCTGCGCGGCTTCACCTTTTGGCTACCCATGGTCCCGGGTCTTTGGCTTGCCCGACGTGAGCTTCGACACGATTGAGCATTCGTCACGAATTCCGCAAGGCCACTGGCCAGCGTTGACGGATTTGACCGGGGTCAGCCGACCGCGGCGCGAAAGATCCGCATATAGTTGCCGCCCGCGATCTTTCCGGCCTCTTCGGGCGTGAAGCCGCCGCGCAGCATCGCCGCGACGAGCTGCGCCCATTGCGAGTAGTCCTGCAGGCTGCCGGGGGCAACCTGCTGGTCCGTGCCAATGCAAACGTGCTCAAGGCCGACGACATCAACCATTTCCTTCAGTCCGTCGACGTATTTTTCGAGGCTCGGGAAGAAGTGCCAGATGCCGATTGCGCCGCCCGTCTCGGCGATCACGCGCGCGTGGTCGCGGCTGATCTGCCGTCCGGTGAGTGGCGTCGGCCCCATCGCCGGGGACCCGGAAAGCGCGGTGTGCGACAACAGCAGAGGCCTGGTCGCGACTTTGACCGCCTGCTTCACCGTGTCCTCGCTAGCATGCGCGACGTCGCAGACAAATCCGAGCCGATGGCAGGCGCGGATCACCTCGGCGCCGAACGAGGTGAGCCCGTGATGCGTGACGACGCCGGTCTGGAAGTCGCCAATGTCGTTGGGCGTGTAATGCACGAGCTGGACGTGCCTGACACCGCGCTGATGCGCCTGCTCGAGCCGCTCGAGCTTTCCCTCGAGGAAATCGAGCCCTTCCACGTCACCCACGATCGAGGGTTGCCCCACTGCATGTGCGGTCTCGAGATCCGCGGCCGAAAGCGCGCGACGCAGGCCATGGTTGGCGACCATCTCGTCCACCCAATCGAGGCGCCCGAGATGGTACTTGTAGAGTTGTCCCGGCTCCGGCGTGCGCAGCGCGGCGAGGACCCCGGCCGTGTTCCTGCCGAGGATGGGACCGTCCGGCACATCCGCGAGGCACGCGACCGCCAACGATCCCGCCCGCATGCCGTTTGCCAGATTATCGCTTGGCGGCGCCTGAGACGTAATTCCTGTCGTTCCGCCATGCGTATGGACGTCTACAGAAATGAATTTGCGCAGCACATCGAGGGCTGCGGATGCGGTTTCGGCCGTCTGGGCGGCGGCGGTCGAACCGCGCGGCCCTACGCCGCCGCCGACCATCGCGCCGACCGAAGAAAGCACCGTGCTCCACATCCACTGTCGCCGCGTAAGCGCGTGGCCGTGATGGTGACAGTGACCACAGCAATCCATGCCGTCCTCCCGTGGATGGGCCGGCCGCCTTAGCCGCTATGCTTTATGGGTTCATTGAACCTCAGGGCGCCGCCGGGTTCAAGCCTGCGACTTGGGAACGACAACAAGGCTGCCGCTAAAATCATTCCGACTTTGCCGCGCGGTGCCAAGGTCGCGATTGGCATTTTCCGGACCTCACGCAATATCCGACGCTGGTCGTTTTTTTCGCTGCAGCGCGAACGCGGGGGCGGGCCACTGCCGGCCGGCTGCGAACATCGAGGTCACTCGAAATGACAATGACTTTCTTCAAAAAGTGCTAGACTTCGGTTGCTGGCCATACGGAAATTGAAGGGAGGATTTCTTGTACAAGAAGGTTCTTCTCGCCTATGACGGCTCAATCGAAGGACGGAGGGCATTGCGGGAGGGGGCGAGAATTGCGCAACTCTGCGGCGCCGAGGTATTCCTGCTGGCTGTTGTGGAAGTTTCGGCGGGCACTGGAACCCTGGAGGGCGGGTTCGTAATCCCGATTACCGAACAGGTTGAAATCTACAACAAGATCCTTGGGGAAGGCGTGGAGCGGCTCAAGGCCATGGGCTTCTCGCCGACGGCGCGGCTGGGCATGGGAGAAGCCGGACGCGAGATAGCCGGGGTCGCCGAAGAGATCGGCGCAAACCTCGTCGTCGTTGGCCATCGTCCCGACGGACCGCTGGCGAGATGGTGGTTCAGCTCGGTCGGAACATACCTGGTCAAGAATGTTCGCTGCAGCGTCCTGGTTGCGCAAACCGAGATCGGCGATCAAGAATTTGCCAGGTTGCTGACCGGATCTGCCGTCGAGGCGTGAGATCGAACGACTTCCAACGCCGCAAATTGCCCCCATTCGATAGCCATAAGCGCCTGCGTGCGCCGGATCCCAGCGTTTCTGCGATGGTGGCCGACCTCAGCGGCCGTACTTGGTGGCAAACGTCAGACGAAGGGCTGCTTGCGGATTCCGCAAAGTGAACGGAGCGTGCTAGGCCTGATCAACGAGGGCTTACATGGTCCGCATGCCCGTATGTCGAAGGTACAAGCGAGACGCGATGATCAATCCAGGAGTTTTGGCTACCCGTATCGCGGCGATGCTTCTTGCCTGCTTTCTCTGCGGCGGCTCCGAACCGGGTGTCGCGGGCCCGATCTCGGCTTTGAGTGAAGTGGCCGCAACGCCGCTGGCCGCAACTCATCCCGCGACCGAGCCGCGCGGACGCGTCTACCTGTTTCGCGGCGCTCTCGGTCCTATCTTTTCGCGCGGGATGGATCGCCTGACCGAGCAAATCGAAAATGCCGGTGTTATCGCGAATGTCTACGAATTCACGATTTGCCACCTCATCGCCGAAAGGGCGATTACGGTGTATCGGGAGAACCCTGCGCCGATCATCCTCATCGGGCACTCAATGGGCGGGTTTTGCGCGTTGAAGTTTGCCGAAATGCTGCAGGCCGAAAACATCCCGGTAAAACTGGTCGTCACGGTCGATCCTGCTCACGTCACGCCCAGCGTTCCGCTCAACGTCGAGCGCTACATCAACATCTACCTGTCGAAAGACGTCCTGGGCGGCGGTGACGTCAAGCCGCAACAAGGCTATCAAGGCTGTTATGCGAGCTTCGATCTGTCGGAGCATGACGAGGTTTCGCACATCAATATCGACAAGATGGACGCCGTCCACCGGCAACTGGTCGGCAAGATCGTGCAGCTGGCAACGACACCGGCCGTGAGCGCGTGCGAAGCGGTGCCGCTGCGCTATGTCGTTCCTCCCAATGCCGCCATCGAGCTGTGGGACAGCGGCATGCAGGTGTTCGCCCGTCCGGGCGATACGTTACAGACTCTCGCAGAGCTTTACCGCGTGCCGCTCTGGTCACTGATCCAGATAAACAAGGGAGCGGACAAGGCGCCGCTGGTGCCGGGCGAGCGCGTCGTCGTTCCGCGTCATCTATTGCCGCTCGCCGAAGTCGCCGGGCAATCACACCCCGTCCGCTGACGCTGCGGATCCACGCGCGGCGTATCGCGTGACGCCGCTTCTCTGCCTGGACATAGTCGCGTTCCCTCAGCTTTCTGCCTGCTGGCATTCCGCCGCTGAAATGCGGGGCCAGTTCGCGGGCCCGCAAAACGATTCCTTGTTGACAAGACCATCTAATTTGTACAATCGTACAAATGAGCGGAATGAAGCGGATTTGATGGCGCGAAACTCGAATATGCGGGATGCGATCCTCAGCGCAGCTGAGGTGCTGTTCTCCACGAGCGGGTTCAATGCCGTTTCGATTCGCGACATCGCGCAGGAGGCCGGTGCCAATCCCGGCAGCATCACCTATCACTTCAAAAGCAAGGATGGCTTGCTTCTGGAGATCTACAAGCGGCATTGCGGGCCGATGAACAAGCGCCGAATTGAGCTGCTTGTTGCCGCCATGCGCGTGCGCGATTTGCAGAACAGGCTTGAGGCGATCGCGCGCGCCTACATTCAGCCGGCTTTTTCTTCCAGCAGCGATCTGGCAGGGGGCGGAGCGCGTTTCACGCGTTTGCGCGCGGTGATGTCGGCGGAGGGAAACGCGGTGGTGGGGCGCATCATTGCGGAAATTTTCGACGATACGACGCACGCGTTCATCGACGCCATCCAGCAAAGCTTGCCGCATCTTCCGCGCACAACGATCGTCTGGCGATGCCAGTTCCTGCTGGGGGCGCTGTACTACGCCCTCGTCAATCCGGAGCGCGTCTCGCGCCTTTCGCGCGGCGAGGCTGATGGCGCCGACATGGCCGAAGGCATCGAGCAGCTCGTTTCCGCGACGGTTGCCTCGCTGCAGGCGCCGGACCCGAACGATCTTCGGGGTGAGACGGACGTCGATCAGCATAAGGCTCCGCAGCGAGCCAAACCTGCAAAAGCCAGGTTGGCCGGTCGAAGCTGACAAATTTCCAGATTAATCGGGACGGATTCCAGGGGGCATAGCGACATGCTTAGACGGAAGTTTCTCGAGGGCGCCGCATGCCTGGGGGCCGTATCGGCGCTAGGCGGGAGTCCATCGCAGGGAGCGGAGAATTCGGCCGTTCCGACGAGGACGATTCCCGAAATTCCCGGCCCGGACAAAAATACAAGAAGCCCTGCCTTCAAGGCGCCCGCGGGCGCGGTCGATACGCATTGTCATATTTTCGGTCCCGCCGCCGAATATCCATTCTCTCCGACGCGTCCGTACACGCCTCCCAATGCGCCGCTGTCGATGTTTCGTGCCCTGCATGAGAAGATCGGTGTCGAACGTGCCGTTATCGTCAACGCTACCCTGCACGGGTTTGACAATCGCGTCGTCACGGACGCCATCGCCCAGAGCGATGGAAAATACCGGGGCATCGCGAATATCAACCATGCGATGTCGGATGCGGATCTAAAGGCCCTGGACAAGGCCGGAATCCGGGGCTGCCGCTTTGCCTTCCTCAAAAGGCTGGGCGGTGTCGGCGACATGAACGCGTTCAAGCGGCTCGTGGATCGAGCGGCAGCCATCGGCTGGCATGTCGACATTTATCTCGAGCAGGGAACCATACGCGAGTTCGTACCGGTTCTGACGGCGTTGCCGACCACCTATGTGATTGATCACATGGGCACGATCGCTGCCGCCAAGGGGCTCGACGATCCGGAATTCAAGGCGCTGCTGGATCTCCAGAAGAATGACGAGAAATGTTGGGTCAAGATTACCGGGCTCGAGCGTGCCTCGTCCGGCGGCCCTCCGTTCCACGACTCGGTCCCGTTTGCCAGGAGCCTGATCGAAAACGCGCCGGACCGCGTGATTTGGGGGACCGACTGGCCGCACCCCAATGTCAAGATCATGCCCAATGACGGCGACCTCGTCGATCTTATTCCACTCTACGCACCGGAGCCCGCAGTCCAGAAAAAACTGCTGGTCGACAATCCCGTGCGCCTGTTCAAATTCTAGAACTCGATGCGCAATAACAAAAATGCGCGCCAGGGGAGCGAGTTGTGAGCATATCGACGACAGGTGAGACGGCAACGCCGCGCTCCGCGCGAGCGTGGTGGAAGGAATTGTGGGTCCAGGTGATGATCGCCATGGCGCTGGGGGTGGCGCTCGGGATCTACCGGCCCGACGTCGCCATCCAGATGCAGCCGTTTGGCGACGCGTTCATCAAGGCGATCCGTATGCTGATCGCGCCCATTATCTTCTGCACGGTTGTCAACGGTATCGCGCACATGGCGGATATGGCGCGGGTCGGGCGCGTGGCGATCAAGTCGATCATCTATTTCGAGGCGGTCACGACGCTTGCCCTGATCATCGGCCTTCTCGCCGTCAATCTCTGGCAGCCCGGAGCCGGGATGAATGTGGATGCCGCGAGCATCAATTCGAGCATCGTCGAGCCTTATGTCAAGCAGACGGCGGTATTGGGCTTTGTTCCGTTTCTCCTGAACATCATTCCGCATACCTTTGTCGGAGCCTTCTCCGAAGGCAATATCCTTCAGGTTCTGTTTCTCTCCGTGATGTGCGGCTTCGCATTGATCTGGCTCGGCGAGCGCGCCAGGCCGCTGACTGACGTCATCGACGTCGGTGCGAAGATGGTCTTCGGCATCGTTCGGATCGTGATGTGGGCGGCGCCGCTCGGCGCGTTCGGCGCGATCGCCTTCACCATCGGGAAATTCGGTCTCGGATCCCTTGCGTCGCTCGGCAAGCTGGTCGGCGGATTTTACGTGACCTGCGTGATTTTCATCGTGGTTGTGTTCGGCCCGATCGCGGCGTTCTGCGGCATCAGTCTGCTCAAGCTGATCCGCTATATCTGGGAGGAGTTGCTGGTCTGCGTGGCGACGACGTCGTCGGAGACGGTGTTGCCGCGGATCATGACCAAGCTTGAAAATGCGGGATGCGAAAAGAGCATCGTCGGGCTTGTGATCCCGACGGGCTATTCCTTCAATCTCGACGGGACCTGCCTCTATCTGGCGACCGCTTCAGTTTTCCTCGCGCAGGCGACCAACACGCCTTTTGATCTCAGTCATCAAATCGGGCTTCTGTTCATTCTGCTCATCACCTCGAAAGGCGCGGCCGGCATCGCCGGCGCGGCGTTCGTGGTGCTCGCGGCCACGCTCGCCGCTGGCGGCACCATCCCGGTTGCGAGCGTGGCGCTCGTGCTCGGCGTGCATCGTTTGATGTCGCAGGCGCTGACGCCGACCAATCTGATCGGCAACGCCGTGGCAACGATCGTCGTGGCCAAATGGGAAAATGCGCTGGACAGCGCACGTATGAATAAAATGCTGGATGGCGAACAGTCGTATGTCGGTTGAGCCGATCGGCGGGATGCGCAACATGATGAAATTTTCAAGACGCGTTGCGGCGCTGGCAATCGCCGGGTCGATCATCGTGCTCGGCGCGGGCGCTGCCGGGGCGGCCGACCCGGAGGTGCAAAAAATCCTGGCGCCGACCGGCAAGCTGAAGGTCGGGCTTTATCCGGGAACTCCGACGTCAATACTCGCCGATACGCAATCCGGCGGACCGCGAGGCGTCGGGTATGATCTCGGCAAGGAATTTGCGCGCAGACTCGGCGTCCCCTTTGAGCCCGTCGTCTTTTCCAGGAACGCCGAGGTGCTCGAAGCCGTGAAGACCGCAGCGGTCGACATGGTCTTCACCAACGCCTCCGCCGCGCGGGCAAAGGATATGGATTTCGGCCCGCCCTACCTCGAGATCGAGCTAGGCTACCTGGTGCGGAAGGGATCGCCGGTCGCGACGCTGGCAGATGTCGACAAACAGGGGGTCCGCGTCGGTGTCACCCAGGGAAGTTCTTCCGATGGCGTGCTGTCGCGCGAGCTGAAATCCGCGGAGGTCGTTCGTGCGGTCACCATCGCGGCGGCGATCGACATGATGGCCGCCGGCCAGCTTGACGCTTTCGCGACCAACAAGGCGACCCTGTTCGAGATGGAGGAGAAGCTGCCGGGTTCGACGGTGCTCGACGGACGGTGGGGCGTCGAGCGGCATGCCATCGCGATTCCCAAGGGCAGGGATCAGGGCAGGGCGCTTGTGGAGAAATTCACCAACGACACGAAATCAGAGGGTTTGGTCAAGGCCGCGATTGCACGGGCCGGCTTGCGCGGCGCCATGACCTCGGAGTCGAAATAGTGCGATTGATGGGAGTTGGTTCTATGCCGGTTTTGCTCAGGTTCGTCCGCAGCGTCGGCGTTGCGGCGCTTGTTTCGATCGCGGGCTTAAGCGCGCACGCCGAGTTGTTTCCAACCAGGCCGGTGACGATTTTCGTTCCCTACGCGGCCGGCGGCGCCGTGGACGTGCTGGCGCGCACCATCGGCCAGTCGCTGTCGAAGAGCTGGGGCCAGCAGCCGGTGATCGAAAACCGGCCGGGGGCGGGAGGTATCGTGGCCTCGCAGACGTTGGCCCAGTCCGCGCCCGACGGCTATAAATTGATCCTGGTCGCGAGCGGCCACCCGCTCAACCAGTTCTTCTATCCGAAGCTGCCCTACGACACCTTCAAGGATTTCACCGCCATTACCGAGGTGGCCTATTCGCCGCTGGCGATCATGGTCTCCGGGAAGAACGGCGCCAAGGATCTGCAGGAACTGCTGGCGACCGCCAGGCAAAAGCCCGACGCGTTGTCGTATGGAACGTCCGGCAACGGCACCTCGGCGCATCTGGCCGGCGAACTGCTCAACTACATGGCCGGCGTCAAGATCCTGGCCATTCCCTACAAGGGCGGCGCGCCGGCGCTCACGGCGGTGCTGGCCGGAGACATCCCGATCAGCATCAATCCGTTGCCGGAAGTCGTCGGCCAACTCGGCGGCGGCCAGCTTCGCGCGATCGCGGTCACCACCGCTACCCGGTCGAAGGTGCTGCCGGACGTGCCCACCGTGGCGGAATCCGGCGTGCCCGGCTACGAAACTTCGGTGTGGTGGGGATTTCTGGGGCCGGCCGAGATGGCGCCGGAACTGGTGACGAAAATCAATGCCGACCTGCAGAAAGCCCTGAAGGACCCCGCGGTGCTGGCGGCGTTTGACAAGTTGGGCGCCACGCCGGTGGGAAGTTCGCCGCAGGAGTTCGAGGCGTTCATGCGCGCGGAGGCCGCCAAATGGGGGCCTATCCTGAAGCAAGCCAATATCAGGGTCGAGTAATGGCGGTCGCGGGAGTAAGCTTCAGGTCAGGTCCGACTGCGAAAGCTGTCGCGGCCGTCCGGCTTTGGCCCTGGACGCGCCGACCCGCTCTTGCATTCTATCTATAGGTGAGAATCCCATGCAAACCGCCATTCCCTGCCTGTTCATGCGCGGCGGCACGTCGCGAGGACCCTTCTTCAAGGCCAGCGACTTGCCGGCCGACCGGCCGACCCGCGACAAGGTGCTGCTGGCCGTGATGGGCTCGCCCGACAAGCGCCAGATCGATGGCCTCGGCGGCGCGCACCCGCTGACCTCCAAGGTCGGCATCGTGTCCAAAGGCAGCAAGCCCGGCGTCGATCTCGATTTCCTGTTCGCCCAGCTGCAGCCCGACAAGGACACCGTCGACACCACGCCGAATTGCGGCAACATGCTCGCCGCGGTGGTGCCGTTCGCGCTCGAGACCGGCATGATCCGGCCCCAGGGCGACACCACCACACTGCGGGTGCTGACGCTCAACACCGACATGCAATGCGACATCACGGTGCAGACGCCGAACGGTCATGTCGAGTACGAAGGCATCGCGCGCATTGACGGCGCGCCGGGAACCTCGGCTCCGATCACGATCAACTTCCTCGACACCGCCGGCTCGGTCGCGCCGGGGCTGCTTCCCACCGGCCATGTCCGCGACGTCATCGACGGCGTCGAGGTGACCTGCATCGACAACGGCATGCCGCTCGTCATCTTCAAGGCCAGCGACGTCGGCCGCACCGGCTACGAGAGCGTCGTCCAGATGAACGAGGATACCGAGTTGAAGGCGCGCATCGAGCGGTTGCGGATCGCCTGCGGTCACGCGATGAAGCTCGGCGACGTCACCAGCAAGAACTACCCGAAAATGACGCTGATCGCCGCTCCCCGTGCCGGCGGCGCAATCTGCACGCGCAGCTTCATTCCGCACGTCTGCCACGACGCGATCGGCGTGCTGGCGGCGGTGACGGTAGCGACCGCCTGCGTGCTCGACGGTTCGATCACCCAGGGCATTGCGTCGGTGCCGGCCGGTAACGTCAAGAAGATATCGGTCGAGCATCCTACCGGTGAGTTCAGCGTCGAGATCGAGGTCGATCCGGCCAATCCGCAGAACGTAACCCGCGCCGCCCTGCTGCGCACCGCGCGACTATTGATGCGCGGCGAGGCGATGGTGCCCGGATCGGTCTGGGCGCGGAAATTGAAAATCGAAGCGGCGGCAAAATAGAAGTCGAATTTTACGAAACGCGAAGGAAACGGTGATGCAAAAGACCGAACATCTCTGCCGCCACCGGGGAAGGAGAGCCAAGTGATTATCGACGTGCACGGCCACTACACCACGGCGCCGAAGGCGCTTGAGGATTGGCGCAACCGGCAGATTGCCGGCATCAAGGATCCCTCGGCCAGGCCCAGGGTCAGCGAGCTCAAGATCAGCGACGACGAATTGCGCGAGAGCATCGTCAACAACCAGCTCAGGAAGATGCAGGAGCGCGGCAGCGATCTCACCATCTTCAGCCCGCGCGCCAGCTTCATGGCGCACCATATCGGCGACTTCGAGGTATCATCGACCTGGGCCGCGATCTGCAACGAGCTGTGCGCGCGCGTCAGCAAGCTGTTTCCCGAGCATTTCATCGGCGCGGCGATGCTGCCGCAGTCACCGGGCGTTGACCCCAAGACCTGCATCCCCGAGCTGGAGAAATGCGTCAAGGAGTACGGCTTCGTCGGCATCAACTTGAACCCCGACCCGTCGGGCGGGCACTGGACCTCGCCGCCGCTGTCGGACCGCCAGTGGTACCCGATCTACGAGAAGATGGTGGAGCTCGACATCCCCGCCATGATCCACGTTTCCACCAGCTGCAACGCCTGCTTCCACACCACCGGTGCGCACTATCTGAACGCCGACACCACGGCCTTCATGCAATGCCTGACCTCGGACCTGTTCAAGGATTTTCCGAAGCTGAAATTCCTGATCCCGCATGGCGGCGGCGCGGTGCCGTATCACTGGGGCCGTTTTCGCGGCCTGGCGCAGGAGCTGAAGAAGCCGCTGCTCAGGGAACACCTGCTGAACAACATCTTCTTCGACACCTGCGTTTACCACCAGCCCGGCATCGACCTGCTGACAAAAGTGATCCCGGTCGACAACATCCTGTTCGCCAGCGAAATGATCGGAGCGGTGCGCGGGATCGACCCCGAGACCGGGTTCTATTACGACGACACCAAGCGCTACATCGAGGCCTCGACGATGCTCAGCGCGCAGGACAAGCACAAGGTCTACGAGGGCAACGCGCGGCGGGTGTTCCCGCGTCTTGACGCGGCCCTGAAAGCGAAAGGGAAGTAACATGAGCACCCCGATGAACAACCTCGGCATGGTCAGGCGCAACATCGTGCGCGCCGACAAGGCGGCGGTCGAGAAGCTGTCGCGCTTCGGCGTCGCCACCATCCACGAGGCGATGGGCCGCGTCGGCCTGATGCAACCCTATATGCGGCCGATCTACCCCGGTGCGCAGGCGTGCGGACCCGCGGTCACCGTGCTGCTGCAGCCGGGCGACAACTGGATGATGCACGTGGTGGCCGAGCAGTTGCAGCCGGGCGACGTGGTGGTCGCGGCCTGCACCGCCGATAACACCGACGGCTTCTTCGGTGACTTGCTTGCGACCAGTTTTCGCGCCCGAGGGGCGATCGGCCTGATCATCGACGGCGGCGTACGTGACGTGAAGGACCTGACCGAAATGAAGTTCCCGGTGTTTTCCAGGGCGATCAGCGCCAAGGGCACGGTGAAGGCAACCCTGGGCTCGGTGAATATCCCCGTGGTCTGCGCCGGCGCGCTGGTGAATCCGGGTGACGTGGTGATTGCCGACGCCGACGGCGTCGTCGTCGTTCCCGCCGGGGTCGCGCAACAGGCGGCGGATGCCGCCGAGGCGCGCGAGGCCAACGAAGGCGAGAAGCGCGCCAAGCTGGCGGCCGGCGTGCTGGGCCTCGATATGTACAAGATGCGCGAGCCGCTCGCCAAAGCCGGCCTCAAATATATCGATTGATCGCGATGTCGGATATTTCAAACCAGTGGCATGTGGGGTTAGTCGGCTACGGCGAGGTAGGCCGCATCCTCGCCGAAGACCTGCGCAAGCAGGGCGTCAAGGTCAGCGCCCATGACATCAAGCTCGGCGGCGACCAGGCCGGGCCGTTGCGGGATCACGCGGCGGCACACGGCGTCGCGCTGGCTTCTTCGCATGCCGATCTCGCAGCCAAGGCCGACTTCATCGTCTCCGCGGTCACCGCGAGCCAGGCCGTGCCGGTGGCGGCTGCCTGCGCACCGGCAGTGAAGAAGGGCGCATGGTTCCTCGACTTCAACTCGGCTTCGCCCGGCGCAAAACGGCGCGCCGCGGTCCTGATCGACGGCGCCGGCGGGCGCTATGTCGAAGGCGCGGTCATGACGTCGGTTCCACCGTATCGCATCAAGGTGCCATTGCTGCTGGGCGGCAGCGGCGCCAGCGAACTTGCGCCGCTGCTGGTCGAACTCGGCTTCAATGCCAAGGTCGCGAGCGATGAACTCGGCGTCGCCTCGGCGGTCAAGATGTGCCGCAGCGTCATGATCAAGGGCCTCGAGGCGATGGTGATCGAAAGTTTCACCACGGCGCGGGCCTATGGCGTCGAGGACGCGGTGCTGGCGTCGCTGGCGGAGACGTTCCCCGGCATCAACTGGGAGAAGCAGGGCGCCTACTTCTTCCAGCGCGTGATCGAGCATGGCCGGCGCCGTAGCGAAGAGGTGCGGGAGGTGGCGGAGACCGTGCGCGAGATCGGTCTGATGCCATGGTCGGCCCAGGGCACGGCCGAACGTCAGGGCTGGGTCGCTGACCTCGCCGACGAAGGCCTGTTCGGCCCTAAAGGCACCAGGGAATTTGCCCGCAGTCCCGACTGGCGCACCGAGGCTGACCGGATCCTCGCCAGGTTCAAGCCAAAAGAATGAGACATACAGCGATGGAATTTCAGAAAACCAAATTTGAAAAAACGCCGGGCTGGCTGGATTGGTATGCCGGCCCCTCAAAACCCCAATTCAAGGTGCCGGCTGGCGCGGTGGATGCGCATTGCCATGTGTTCGGGCCGGGCGCCGAATTTCCCTACGCGCCGGAGCGCAAGTACACGCCCTGCGACGCGTCCAGGCAGCAGCTCTATGCCCTGCGCGACCATCTCGGCTTCGACCGCAACGTCGTCGTCCAGGCGACCTGCCACGGCGCCGACAACAGCGCGATGATTGCGGCGCTTGTCCATTCCGGCGGCAAGGCGCGCGGCGTCGCGACCGTCAAGCGCAGCGTCAGCGACGCCGAGCTCGATGCGATGCATGCCGCCGGCGTGCGCGGCGTGCGTTTCAATTTCGTCAAGCGTCTTGTCGATTTCACGCCCAAGGACGAGTTGGTCGAGATTGCCGGCCGCATCAAAAAACTGGGCTGGCATGTCGTGATCTACTTCGAAGCCGTCGATCTGCCCGAACTGTGGGACTTTTTCACCTCGCTTCCGACGACGATCGTCGTCGACCACATGGGCCGGCCGGACGTCGGCAAGCCGGTCGACGGTCCGGAGTTCGAACTGTTCGTGAAGTTCATGCGGGAGTACCCGAACGTCTGGTCCAAGGTCAGCTGCCCGGAGCGGCTGTCGGTCAAGGGCCCGCCTGCGCTGAACGGCGAGCAGAACGCCTACCGCGATGTGGTTCCGTTCGCCAGGCGCATCGTCGAGACGTTTCCCGATCGCGTGCTGTGGGGAACCGACTGGCCGCATCCCAATTTGAAGAACCACATGCCGGACGACGGCCTGCTGGTCGATTTCATCCCGCACATTGCGACCACGCCCGAACTGCAACACAAGCTGCTGGTCGACAATCCGATGCGGCTGTACTGGCCCGAGCTTTCCTGAGGAGGCAACCCGATGTCACTCGACAAACCCTACAAGGATGTACCCGGCACCACCATCTTCGACGCCGACATGTCGCGCCAGGGCTATCATCTGAACCAGTTCTGCATGTCGCTGATGAAGGCGGAGAACCGCGCGCGCTTCAAGGCCAATGAGCGCGCCTATCTCGACGAGTGGCCGATGGACGAGGAGCAGAAGCAGGCCGTGCTTGCGCGCGACCTCAATCGCTGCATCGCCCTCGGTGGCAACATCTACTTCCTCGCCAAGATCGGTGCGACCGATGGCAAGAGCTTTCAGCAGATGGCTGGCAGCATGACCGGGATGAGCGAAGAGGAATACCGGAACATGATGGTGAGCGGCGGCCGATCCGTCGAAGGCAACCGCTTCATTGGGGAGAAGAAGTGATGGCCCGTATCTCAGCGAGCGTCTACACCTCGCACGTGCCGGCGGTCGGCGCGGCGCTCGACCTTGGCAAGACCGCCGAGCCGTATTGGCAGCCGGTCTTCAAAGGCTACGAATTTTCCAAGCAATGGCTGAAGGATCACAAGCCGGACGTCATCTTCCTCGTCTACAATGATCACGCCAACGCATTCAGCCTCGATATCATCCCGACGTTTGCGATCGGCACGGCGCCCGAATACGCGGTGGCCGACGAGGGCTGGGGCCCGCGTCCGGTGCCGAAGGTGATCGGCCACCCGAAGCTGGCGGCGCACATCGCGCAATCGGTGATCCAGGACGATTTCGATCTGACCGTCGTCAACAAGATGGACGTCGACCACGGCCTCACGGTGCCGCTGAGCCTGATGTGCGGCCAGCCGCAGGCGTGGCCGTGCCCGGTGATCCCGTTTGCCGTCAATGTCGTGCAGTACCCGGTGCCATCGGGCCGGCGCTGCTACTTGCTCGGCAAGGCGATCCGCAAGGCGGTGGAGTCCTACGACGAGCCGCTCAACGTGCAGATCTGGGGCACCGGCGGCATGAGCCACCAGTTGCAGGGGCCGCGCGCCGGGCTGATCAACAAGGAGTTCGACAAGGCCTTCCTCGATCGCCTGATCGCCGACCCCGAGGGGCTCTCGGCCATGCCGCATATCGACTATGTGCGCGAGGCCGGCAGCGAGGGTATCGAACTGGTGATGTGGCTGATCGCCCGTGGCGCGATGAGCGACGTCAATGGCGGCAAGCCGCCCACCGTCCGACATCGCTTCTACCACGTGCCGGCCAGCAACACCGCCGTGGGCCATTTGATTCTGGAGAACAACTGACGTGACCAAGACAATCAAAGTGGCGCTCGCCGGCGCCGGCGCATTCGGCATCAAGCATCTGGACGGCATCAAAAGTATCGACGGCGTCGAGGTCGTGTCGCTGGTCGGCCGCAGGCTGGAGCCGACCAGGGAAGTCGCCGCCAAATACGGCATCTCGCACGTCTCGACCGACCTCGCCGACAGCCTCGCGCTTGGGGAGGTCGATGCGGTGATCCTTTGCACGCCTACCCAGATGCATGCATCGCAATCCATCGCCTGCCTGAAGGCCGGCAAGCACGTGCAGGTCGAGATCCCGCTCGCCGATTCCTGGCGCGACGCGCAGGCGGTCGCCGATCTGCAAAAACAGACCGGGCTGGTCGCGATGTGCGGCCATACCCGCCGCTTCAATCCCAGCCATCAATGGGTGCACAAGAAGATCATAGCCGGGGATTTCAACATCCAGCAGATGGATGTGCAGACGTTCTTTTTCCGCCGGACCAACATGAACGCGCTGGGGCAGCCGCGCAGCTGGACCGACCACCTGTTGTGGCACCACGCCGCCCACACTGTGGACCTGTTCGCCTACCAGGCGCGCTCGCCGATCGTGAAGGCCAACGCGATCCAGGGGCCGATTCACCCGGCGCTCGGGATCGCGATGGACATGTCGATCCAGCTCAAGGCCGCCAATGGTGCGATCTGCACGCTCAGTCTCTCCTTCAACAATGACGGTCCGCTCGGCACGTTCTTCCGCTATATCGGCGACACCGGCACCTACATCGCGCGCTACGACGACCTCTTCAACGGCAAGGACGAGAAGATCGACGTTTCCAAAGTCGACGTGTCGATGAACGGGATCGAGCTGCAGGATCGGGAGTTCTTCGCCGCCATTCGCGAGGGCCGCGAGCCGAATTCGAGCGTCGCCCAGGTGCTGCCGTGCTATCAGGTGCTGCACGGACTGGAGCAACAGCTCGACAGGCACAATTGAGTCGACCTAGGCGGCCTTGTGCACCTTGCGGCGGAAGCTGCTCGGCGACAGGCCTGTCGCCGCGGAAAATATCCGGCTGAAATACGCCGGGTCGTTGAACCCGAGCGCATAGGCGATCGTCGAGATCGGCAGGTTGGTATAGACGAGATTGCGTCGCGCCTCGCGGATGATCCGCTCGAGGATCAACTGCGATGCCGATTGCCCGGTCGCGGCGCGGGTCAGACGGCTGAGATGCGTTGGCGTTACCGACAGATCGGCCGCATAATCCGACACGGTCCAGTGCTGCAGGAAGTACTGTTCGAGCAGGGTCTCGAACCGCTGGAACAGGTCGGACTTCGCCTTGCCGCTCGGCACGCTTGCGTCCTCCGCCAGCTCACGTGCGACGAGGCCGATCAGGGCGCCGGACAATGCCCGCAGGATATGGGCTCTGGCAAAATGGCGCCCGGCGAACTCCGTAAATAGCTGCTCCATTGCCATGCGCATCTGCGGCGTTCCGCGCATTACCGTCGAATGCGCCAGAACGCGCCGCAACCCCTCCGATGGCGTCAGCACCTCATCCAGCATTTCCGCGGTCAGTGTGACCACCCAACCCCGTGTTCCCGGCCGAAACGTGAAGCCGTGGACATGGCCGATCGGCACGTTGACGGCCCGCATCGGCCGCAGCGCATGGACCCGTCCCTCCAGCGTTGCCTGTCCGCCGCCGCTTTCGATCAACAGAATCTGATGCAGCCGCGCATGCCGGTGGGGCGCGAATTCCCATCCGTGCACGACCGAACGCGCCGCGATGGTCTCGCAATGCACGACGTCGGGAAGATCGCTTGCCTCGCCGAACAGGTTGTAGGTCCGGATGGTCCGGTTCAGGGGGATCTCGATCATGTTCGAATCATACAAGACAAAGCGAGGTATATCCATTCTGGAAGCCTGAAAAGGTGGTAAAATTGTCCAAAATCAGGGGAGGACATCAGATGAAGGTTCAAGTTTGCATCATCGGCGGCGGGCCGTCCGGGCTGTTGCTGTCGCAGCTGCTGCATCTGCAGGGCATCGAAACCGTGGTGCTCGAAAAGTCCAGCCGTGATCACGTGCTGGGCCGGATTCGGGCGGGGGTGCTGGAACACGGCTTCGCCCAATTGATGCGCGAGGCCCAGTGCGGCGAGCGCATGGACCGCGAGGGCGAGATCCACAAGGGGTTTCATATCGCCCATGACGGCGTGATGGACCGCGTCGATCTCCATAAATACTCGGGCGGCAGCTCGGTCGTCGTCTATGGCCAGACCGAGTTGACGCGCGACCTCTACGACGCGCGTGCCCGAATGGGCGGCATCGTCATCCATAACGCCGAGGACGTGACTCCGCACGAGCTGAATTCCGATGCGCCCTATGTCACCTACCGCGATGGCGACAGGATCATTCGCGTCGATTGCGACTATGTCATCGGCGCCGACGGTTTCCACGGGATCAGCCGCAAGTCGATCCCGAAGGAAGTGCTGCGGGAATATGAGCGGGTCTATCCGTTCGGCTGGCTCGGTGTTCTGTCGCGCACCAGGCCGGTTTCGCCCGAACTGATCTACGCCAAGCATGAGCGCGGGTTCGCGCTCTGCTCGCTACGCTCGCAGGTGCTGAGCCGGTACTACATCCAGGTGCCGCTCACGGATTCGACCGAAGACTGGTCCGACGATGCGTTCTGGACTGAGCTCAAGCGCCGCCTGCCGGAAAAGGTCGCAGCCGGCCTGGTCACCGGCCCGTCGATCGAGAAGAGCATCGCACCGCTGCGCAGCTTCGTGGCCGAGCCGATGCGCTATGGCCGCCTGTTCCTCGCCGGCGACGCCGCGCATATCGTGCCGCCGACCGGCGCAAGAGGGCTCAACAGCGCGGCATCGGATATCTACTACCTCTATCACGCCATGGTCGATCACTACAAAAGGGGCGACGATGCAGGCCTCGACGGCTATTCGAAAAAGGCGCTGGCGCGGGTCTGGAAGGCGCAGCGTTTTTCATGGTGGATGACCATGATGCTGCACCGCTTCCCGAACAACATCCCCTACGACGACAAGTTGCAGGAGACGGATTTGGCCTACCTGTTCTCGTCCGAGGCCGCGCTTCGCTCACTGGCCGAAAACTATGTGGGGCTGCCGTTCTAGCGATCCGGTCCGGCTCGAATTGATCCAGAGCAATTCGAACCGGCCGACGGCCATATAAAACAACAAAATAAAAAATCGTGAAGGAGAGGCCATGCCCACCCCCAATCCCCGGCAGCCGGTGCCCGGCACCACCATCTTCGACGGCGAGCAGGCCCGCAAGGGCTACGCACTGAACAAGATGTGCTATTCGTTCAATGATGCCGCCAACCGCCGCGCCTTCGTCGAAGATGAAGACGCCTACTGCACCAAATATGGCCTGAATCCGCAGCAGCGCGAAGCCATCCGCAACCGCAACGTGCTGCAGCTCATCGCCGCCGGCGGCAACGCCTACTACCTGGCCAAGTTCGCCGGGATCTTCGGGCTCGACATGCAGGACATCGGCGCCCAGCAAACCGGCGTAACCAAGGATCAGTTCAGGGCCAAGCTTCTGGCGGCAAGGGGATAAGCCATGGCAAGAATTGTCGGTACCATCACCACCTCGCACGTGCCTGCCATCGGCGGTGCCATCGCCAAGGGCCTGCAGAACGACCCGTACTGGAAACCCTTTTTCGATGGCTTCCCGCCGGTGCGTGACTGGCTCGCCAAGGTGAAGCCGGACGTCGTCGTTATGGTCTACAACGACCACGGGCTGAACTTCTTCCTCGACAAGATGCCCACCTTCGCCGTCGGCGCGGCGAGTGAATACCGCAACGCCGATGAGGGTTGGGGCATCCCGACGCTGCCGCCGTTCCGCGGCGACCCGGCGCTGTCCTGGCACATCATCGAGTCGCTGGTCGGCGAGGATTTCGACCTCACGACCTGCCAGGAGATGGTGGTCGACCACGCCTTCACTTTGCCGATGGCGCTATGCTGGCCCGACATGAAGTGGCCGGTCCGCACCGTGCCGGTGTGCGTCAACACCGTGCAGGCGCCGTTGCCGTCGGCGGCGCGCTGCTATCGGCTGGGCCAGGCGATCGGGCGGGCGATCGCATCGTGGCCAGGGGACGAGCGGGTGGTCGTCATGGGTACCGGAGGCCTGTCGCACCAGCTCGACGGCGAGCGCGCCGGTTTCATCAACAAGGAGTTCGACCTGCAGTTCATGGACAGCATGGTCAGCAACCCGGCCTGGGCGACGAAGTACTCGACGACCGAATTGGTCGAGCTTTCAGGCACGCAGGGCGTCGAACTGCTCAACTGGGTGGTCGCGCGCGCCACGCTGCCGGAGAAGGTGCACAAGCAGCACGCGAACTACCACATTCCGATCTCGAATACGGCCTCGGGGCTGATGGTGCTTGCGCCAAAGGGCTGAAGCCGGATCTCGCTGACGCAGATGCGATGCCTGAAAACATCTGCGCCGGCGGTGATCGGCGAGCGATGCCGGGCCCGTGGCGATCGGGCCCGATGCCCCGGCGGAGCGGCCGCCGGTCGTCCGGCTCCGGCGATCGAACGCGATTATCTCTGCGAAAAGGGGTAGCGGTTGCGCTCAGCCCGGTTTATCCGGCGGTGATGCCATCATAGGATTGCGCGAAAGGCATTCGCATCGCGGCTGACGATCTGACTTCGGCATCGGACAACCGAAAACTTGAGCGAAACTCCAGCCCCCGTTGCCGCCGAAACGGCACGACAACCTCCGCAAGGCAAGCTGCCTTTCCTGGCGCTGTCGGCGCTCGGCATCGTATTCGGCGATATCGGGACCAGCCCGCTCTACACCTTCAAGACCATCCTTGGCACCACGCCAGCATCGGCAAGCGCAGGCGTTGCACTGGGCGCGCTTTCGCTGGTGCTCTGGACGCTGTTCATCATCACGACCGTCAAATATGTCTCGTTCGCCATGCGCGTCGACAATGACGGGGAGGGCGGCATCCTGGCCCTGATGGCCCTTTTGGGGGTGAAGAAGCAGCATCGGCCGACCATTGTCGCGGTCGGCCTGTTCGGGGCGGCGCTGATCTACGGCGATGGCGCGATCACGCCGGCGATCTCGGTGCTGTCGGCGCTGGAGGGCCTGAACATGGCGACCCCGGCGCTGCAGCCCTATGTCGTTCCCGCGGCGGTCGCGATCCTGCTTGCGCTGTTTGCCATCCAGTCCCGGGGAACGGCGGCGATCGGTCAGCTGTTCGGTCCGGTGATGCTGATCTGGTTCGTCACCATCGCGGCGATGGGGATTGCGGGCATCGTGCAGCATCCCGCAGTGTTCGCCGCACTCAGCCCGGTCTACGGCCTGTCCTACCTGTTCTCCAACGGCGCCACCGGCTTTCTGGTGCTGGGCGCGGTGTTTCTCTGCGTCACCGGCGCGGAGGCGCTCTATGCCGATATGGGTCGGCAGGGGACCGATCAAACTCGCCTGGTTTGGAATCGTGTTTCCGAGCCTGATCCTGAACTATGCGGGCCAGGCGGCGCTCGTGCTGGAGGGCGCGCCGACCGACGGCAACATCTTCTATCGGCTCTGTCCGGGGATGCTGCTGCTGCCGCTGATCGTGCTGGCGACGGTCGCGACGATCATCGCCAGCCAGTCGATCATCGCCGGGGCGTTCTCGATGACACGGCAGGCGATCCAGCTCGGCTGGTTGCCGAGGCTTCAGATCAGGCAGACCTCATCGGAAGGCTACGGGCAGATTTACGTCGGCGTGGTCAACTGGCTGCTGATGATCGTGACCATCGGGCTCACGATCGGGTTTGGCAAATCCGACCATCTGGCGGCTGCCTATGGTATCGCCGTTTCGCTGACGATGCTGATGACCTCGGCGCTGCTTTTCATTGCGATGCGCGAGATATGGCGCTGGAGCCTGTGGGCGGCCGGCTTGGTCGCGGCTTTCTTTCTCGTCATCGATAGCGCCTTCTTCCTCGCCAATCTCACCAAGATCGCCGAGGGGGGATATGTGCCGTTGATCCTGGCGGTCTCCGTCTACGGCGTGATGTGGATCTGGCACCGCGGCGCCGCCGCCGTCTATGTGCGGATGCACGAAGCGCTGATCCCGGTGGCGGAATTCATGGCCGGGATCGCCGCAAAGAATATTCCGCGGGTGCCCGGCACGGCGGTGTTCATGACCCGCACCGAGCGCGATACGCCGCCGGTGATGGTGTGGCACGTCAAGCATAACCGCGCCCTTCACGAGCATCTGTTCGTGCTGCGTGTGGAAATCCTCTCGGTGCCGTGGGTCGCATCCCGCAACCGCATCACCATCGCGGAAGTCGCGCCGAATTACTGGCGCGCGGAGGCGCGGTTCGGATTCATGGAGCGGCCGCATATCCCGGAACTGCTCACCACCAGCAAGGCGCTGGGATGTACGATCGACCTTGACGACGTGACCTATTACGTAGGTCATGAGACCGTGGTCGGCCGCGAGGACGGTTTGGGCCTGCCGGCCTGGCAGGAGCGGTTCTTCGCCGTCATGGAGCGCAACGCCGTTCACGTCAGCGACTTCTTCAGCCTGCCCAACGATCAGGTCGTCGAGATCGGGCGGCAGGTTGCGATCTAAAGTCCAAAATTGAAGTGATTCCGGCTTGCCGGAGCCTTTCCCGTTTCGATTGATTTGACGCGTTCTCTTGACGCGAACCGGTCTCCACTTCGCTTGAAGACGCTCTAACGCGCCGGCTCCGTTGCGGCCACGGTCTTCTTCATGCACTGGACCTCGACCGACGAGCCCTTTTGATATTGTCCATTGCGGACGCCTTTCACGTAGCTCTTCAAGTAAGGGTCATTTTGCGAAAAAGCTTCGCACTCGTCCGCGGTGGCATATTGTTTCGGGTAAGCAGGGTGACACTGTGCCGCTTGCCCGTCGGCAGATGTAAAGCACACGAAGACCATGAAAATAGTCATCGCGGATCTCCCTGTAAGTCTCAAAGCGCGCTCGTGAGCGCGCTTATACGGAGCCGGAGGCAGGTCGGCTCATGAGCCGGATTCCCAATACCGCAGGCGCTGCGCTGCCGGACATTGGCGCCGCCGAAGCCGTCTTGTTGCTGGCGGTTGATCTGCCCGCATCGAGCGCCGGTAGAGACCGCATCACTCCAGATTGCTGACATAGGCCGCGACGGCCTTGATCTGCGCCTCGGTCAGGTTATGCGCGATCGGCTGCATGATGGCCGAATTATCCGGATTGGCCTTGTCCTGGCCGCGCTCTTTCTCCCAGCTCGTCAGTTTCCTGAAGATGTAGTCATTCAACTGACCCGCGAGGCGGGGAAACGCGTCGGCCCCCTTGGCATCCGGCCCGTGACAGGACGCGCAGGGCGGCACCTCCGCGGACGGAATGCCCTCTTCGTAGATCTTCTTTCCTTCCTCCAGGTGGTCCTTCGGCGCGCCACCCAGCGGTTTGGGATCGAGATTTTTGAAATGCTCGGCCAGGGCCTTTTCCAAGGCGGGGCGCAAAACGTGCGTCACCCGGAACATCACGGGGTTCGTTCGCCGGCGCTCGATGAACGCCCTCAACTGATTCGCGATATATTCCGGCTGCTGCCCCGCCAGTCGCGGTATCGGGAACGATCCCCGGAACCCTTGCGCCGCCACCCCGTGGCAGGTCTTGCAATAATCCGTCTTGGCCTTGAGTTCCTGCGCCGAGACGGTGCCCGCGCCTTTGTCCTCCGCGTGCGCCGCCGCAGCCACGACGACGGCGAAAGCAGCCGTCAGCAATACCGATTGAAATCTCATAGGCCCGCTCCCCCCCGATTTGTATTTACGTTACGCCTGACCCGGGATTTCGATCCAGTTCATTTTTTTCGGGAACATTTGATCTAGGTCAATTTTTTTCGGCGATTAATTGACATTGATTGCCGTTGGCGAATTATGGGGCATAATTACAACTAGAACTGGTACTCTGGTGTGCGGCGAGCGACGAAACATGATGTTTCGGCGCGCGTCGTACCGTTGCATCTGCAACGATTGTTGTAAAAATGTCTCGCTCTCGCAAATTCGGGTTTTAGTGTGGCTATTGGATTGGCGGCGCTCCCGACTCTTCGACTATCGTTACGGTCGTAAGCGGCGCTCGTTTCAGTTCAAGAAGCGCCGCGAACAACGGGGATGGGGTCGATGCGGGACGGTTGCGGTCTTTTTATTCGGCCCTTTGCGAATGGCAGTTTGTTCGTTGCGGTGGCGTCTGTTGCCGTCCTGGCCGGCTTCCTTACTATCGGCTTTGCGCCGCCGGCGCAGGCGCTGCCGAGTTTCGCGCGCCAGACCGGACAGCCCTGCGGCACCTGCCACACCGATTTTCCCGCGCTGACCCCCTACGGCCGAAGGTTCAAATTGCTCGGCTATACGACGGGGGGAGGGCCGTACAAGACGACGCCGTTCTCATCCCGCGCCGGGAGTGACGCGCGCGCGGAGTTCAACAAACTGCGCGGCTACGCCAACGACGTGGCGCCTCCGCCGGCTGTCGCGGAGAAGGGATGGGTCCCTCCGATAGCGATGATGGCGGTCGTCGGTTTTACGCATACGCAGGGGCCGACGGTCGCGCCGCCGACCGATCCCTACAACGCGAACGATAACGTGGTGCTGTCGCCGTTCAGCGTGTTCTGGGGCGGAGCGATCACCGACAATATCGGCGCCTTCGCCCAGGTCACCTACAGCGCGCCAGATCCCTTGTCCGCCTTGACGGGCACGCCGGCGGACCAGTTCAACCACACTTGGGCGTGGGATAATACCGACGTCCGTTTTGCCAGGACCGCAAGCATTGGCCCTCTCGATCTCGTCTACGGCATCTCCGCCAACAACAATCCGACCGTTCAGGACTTGTGGAATACGACACCGGCATGGACGTTCCCCTTTGCCACCTCGAACCTGGCGGCCACGCCCGGCGCCAGCACGGTGATCGAAGGTACTTTTGCCGCGCGTGTCGCCGGAGTCGGCGCCTACGCGATGATCAATGACATGCTCTATATGGAATTGAGCGCATACAAGACGCTCGGATTCAGCGAGCAGAACTCGCTCGGCATGAATCCGTTCGGCGGGCCGGGCTTGACCGACGTGTCGCCCTATTGGCGCGTCGCCCTCGAGCCGCACTGGGGTCCACACACCTTCATGCTCGGTACCTACGGGATGATCACCAACGTTCATCCGTGGATCGACAGCTCGTTCGCGACGGGAACGACCGGGACGCTTGCGCAATCGGACAAGTTCACCGACATCGGCGTCGACTCGCAGTACCAGTATCAGGGTTCGAATTACTGGTTGACGCTGCGCGCCAACTATATTCGCGAGTTTCAACGGCTGGATGCGAGCTTCTTCGCCGTGCAGGCGTCGGCCAATCCAACCAACGAGCTCAACAGCCTGCGGCTGACGGGATCGTTCGCCTATGGCGGTGACAACCGGATCGTTCTCACCGGTCAATACTTCAATGTCTGGGGGACGCCCGACGCGCTCGTTTACGCGGCCAACGCCAGCGGCATCAGCCCCAACAGCGACGGCTGGATGGCGGAGCTCGCCTACATCCCGTTCGGTACCGGCAAGTCGCCGGGCTGGCCGTGGTTCAATGCCCGCATCGCTCTGCAATACATCTACTACAACAAATTCGACGGCACCACGATCGGCGCCCATGACAACAATACCCTGTTCCTTCACGCCTGGTTTGCGATGTAGACGGGATCGAGAGCACACGGAGATGTCTTCATGAATAAATTGTCTTTCCTGGGTGCTGCCGGGCTTGCATTGGCCGTCGCGGGACCCGCATTCGCCGCCGATCTGGCGCCCATGCCGGTGAAGGCATCGTTCGTGGAACGGTTCACCTGGACCGGATGTTATCTCGGCGCCCATGTCGGCGGCGCCTGGGTCAGCAACGATGTGACCGACCCGGTGCTGCTGGTGCAGGACAGCGCCGGACTTGGCGGGCCAGGGTTCACGACCGGCGGACCCACCACGGTCGGGGTGAACCAGAGCGGCGCCGTGATCGGTGGCCAGATCGGTTGCGACTATCAGTTCCCGTCGAATTTCGTGATCGGTGTCGAGGGCGCGGCGTCGGGCGCGACCATGAAGGGCAGCAAGGTGGTGGGGCTTCCAGACAGTCCGCCGGATACGGCCCTTGTCAGCGTGAAAACCGATTTCATGCCGACCCTGACGGGCCGGGTGGGTTACGCGGCCGATCACTGGCTGTTCTATGCCAAGGGCGGCGTCGCCTGGGCCAGCAGCAAGTACAGCGTTACCGGGACGATCAACGGCGCGGCATCGCTCGCTCCCCCCACCCCGTTTGATTTCGAAGGACTGAGCTTGCGCACCGGCTGGACCGTTGGCGCCGGCGCCGAGTGGGCGTTCGCGGATGATTGGTCGGCGCGGCTCGAATACGACTACTACGATTTCGGCAACCATACCGTGACCATGAACGACACGGTCAACGGTCCGGGACCCCTGAGCTTCAAGACGACCATGCAGATGGTCAAACTCGGGGTGAACTTCCATGTGTGGGGTTGGCAGTAGATCGATGGATGAGCGCGAAAACCATTGGCTCGTTCTTCGGCGGCTGAGACCACAGCGCCCAGCGCAACGATGAAGGCAGGATGATGAGGATCGTTGGGTTACATTCGGCGCTGCGAACGGCGTTGCTGGCGGTGGCGCTCTCGGCCGGTCTCTCGATCCCCGGCCGGGCGGACGAGCTTCAGGCCAAGCTTGCCTATTGCAAGACCTGCCACGGTCAGTCGGGCCAAGGCTACCACGGCTACTTTCCCATTCCTCGCCTCGCCGGACAGCAGCCCAAATACATCGAGAACCAGCTGCGGGCTTTCATCGAGCACAGGCGGAAGAACGAGATCATGGCCAATGTGGCGCATGCCCTGAAGCCATGGATGCTGCCGGGGCTCGCGCATCATTTCAAGGATCTCAACCCGGCCCCGCTCGACGGCGGATCCAGAGGCGCGGCCGCCGAGGGCAAACGCATTTTCGAGGAAGGACTTCCCGAATCGAACGTCCCGGCATGCTTCGCGTGCCACGGTGAGGACGCCAAGGGGCAGGACCTCATTCCGCGCCTGGCCGGGCAGCTCCCCGAATACTTTACCAACAAGCTGGCGAACTGGAGCGTGGAGCGCGGTCAGAATACCTCAATGCCGGATTCATCCGCCGTCATGGGGCCGACCGCGCACAACCTAACCAAATCGCAAATCGCAGCCGTCGCTGCCTATGTCAGTAGTCTCAGGTAATTCCACCATTGGACGGGTCGCCGTTTCAATGAATGCAGAAAGTGCGGAAGCTTATTTCATGAAGCGGATCTGGCTGAAACTGGCGATCCTGGCGTCTCTGTTCTTGCCCGTTCCCTCGTGGGCGGGCGATTCGACGGCGGCCAGACCCCGTAATTGCACATGGTGCCACGGAACCGGGGCGCAGGGTTATGCCGCCGCGCCCCGACTGGCCGGACAAAGGCCCCTGTACATCGAGACGCAGCTTCGCGGCTATGCCGCGCACCTCCGCGACAATCCGTTCTCGAACCAATACATGTGGGGCGCCGCGGCAAATCTGCGTCCCGACGTGATGCGTGATCTGGCGGATTATTTCGCGTCGTTGCCGCCGAAGGCCGCCCATGATGGACGTCGGGCTCTCGCAGAGAAAGGCAAAGCGATTTTCCTCCAGGGAATTCCGGAGGCTAATATTGTGGCGTGCCTTGCCTGCCATGGTCCGGGCGGCCAGGGCGTGCGGGAGATTCCGCGTCTCGGGGGATTGTCCTATTTCTACCTGAAGCGGAGGCTCGAGGAATGGAGGCAGGGATATCATTCGGCTACAGCGTCTCCGATGCCCACGGTTGCCAACTCGCTCGGCCCGGACGAAATCGAGGCGCTCGCCTCGTACCTCAGCTTTGTGAAGTAAGCTGCTGCCCGAAGTTTCGGGACTGGCAAGAACCGCAGCTCCCGCCGGGGAGCTGCCCGGCTTCTTTTTCCTGATGTCTTCCTGATTTCATCCACGGCGCAGTCTGGCCGAATCCGCATAGCGGCGGCGACAATTGACCTTCGAATGCGGCCGCGCTAACGCATTCTTCAGCTTTGAACTCAAGGATGGAGTTGAGCCGGCCAGCCGGGTATTTCCGGATATTTCTGGCTGGACAGGCCGCCGCGATAATTCCGCAAATCGAACATTCATCCGCCGCTGCAACATAACCGTAGTGCGTGCGCCTGGGGCAAGAAAGTCCCGAATGGCCATACCGGGATTTTTCGAAGATGCTGCTGCGGTTGCCGCGTTGAGAACGTCCTTTCGAAACCTCAGAGGATCAGGGTTTGGCCGGCCGTTTCGGCCGGCAATGCGTGGTTCGGGCCTTGCGCAGGGAGGGCGCCTTTGCCGGCGGCTGCGTGCGGCGTTGCGTTTCGGCTTGATCAGTTCGTCAATCTTCTTGACTGCCGGATGCGCAACGATGGCCCCGCGCAATGTTTTGCCGCAGGCCGATGCCGGCCATATCGAGCTTGCAGGTTTTCATCACATCCGCTTTTGGGGTGACGCGTCGGCCCGGGAGATCCAGTCGGTCATGACGGCGGATGCGCCGAAAGCGCAAACGCGATTGGGCTTGGGGGCTGAAAGGCATCGGCCGGTCTCAAACCTTCTCGCCATTTCCGGCGGCGCCGAGGATGGCGCCTTTGGCGCCGGCCTGCTCGTCGGCTGGAGCGATACGGGGACGCGGCCGGTGTTTGATCTGGTTACGGGTGTCAGCTCCGGCGCGCTCATTGCGCCCTTTGCCTTCCTCGGACGCGAACACGATGATCAACTGCGTGAGATCTTTACCAAATACGGAAGAAAGGACATTTTCACCTACAACGTCCCCGGTTTGCTCGAAGGATCGGCGTTGGCCGACGACGCGCCGTTGGCGCGACTGATCGAAAAATATGTGGACGCCGCTTTTCTGCAGGAAATCGCCAAGGAGCGAATCAAGGGCCGCATTTTGCTCATCGGCACCACCAATCTGGATACGCAAAGGCCTGTCATGTGGGACATGGGCCGGATCGCGATGAGCAACAATCGCGAAGCGATCGGCCTGTTCCGCAAGATATTGCTGGCGTCGGCGACGCTTCCCGGGGTTTTCCCGCCGGTCCGGATTCAGGCCCGGGTCGGCGACCAGAATTATGACGAGTTACATGTGGATGGCGGCGTCACCAGACAGGTGTTTTTTGCTCCGTCGGTATTTTCGTTTGCTTCCTACGATCAAAAATCGGGAAGGCCTGTTGCCAAGCCGCGATTGTTCGTGATCAGAAATGGAAAAATCGATCCCGAATGGCAATCCGTCGGCGAGAACGTCCTGTCCATTACGCAGCGTTCAATCTCCACGCTGATCAAGAACCAGGGGATTGGGGATCTCTATCGCATCTATTCCCTCACCAGGCGCGACGGCATCGAGTTCAACCTCGCGAGCATTCCAGCCGACTTCACCATCACCAGCAACGAGCCGTTCGACCAGAAATACATGATCGCGCTTTTTGATCGCGGCTATGATCTCGCAAGCCACAACTACTCCTGGATCAAGGCTCCGCCGGGAATGGAATTGGTAACTCAGGCGCACAACTGAGCAAGGGACCTGAATCTGCCGACGCAGATGCCGGCCCGCCTATTGCGTGAGGAAGGACCAGAACAACGCGATCACGGCCACCGCCATCAGCCCGGTGCCGATCCAGCCCAGAACGATCAGGCGGCGGCTGGCTTTGAAGCGCCCCATCAGTTTGGAATTTGCGACGATCACCATCATCATCGCCATGATCGGAACCGCTACGATGCCGTTGAGCACGGCGCTCCACACCAGCATGTTAATGGCGTCTATTCCGGTAAAGCCGAGTCCGAATCCGATCACGGTAGCGGCTGCGATAATCGTGTAGAATCCGACGGCGTCCGGGGCCTTGGCTTCGAGGGTTGCCTGCCACCCGAATGCTTCGGCCACCCCGTAGGCCGCCGAACCGGCCAGCACCGGAATCGCCAGCAGGCCAGTGCCGATGATGCCGAGTGCGAACAGCAGAAAAGTAAAATCACCCGCCAGCGGCCTTAGCGCTTCGGCGGCTTGCGTTGCTGAATTGATGTTGGTGACACCATGGGCATTCAACACGGCGGCGGTGGTCAGGATGATAAAAAAGGCAATCGCGTTGGAGAAGATCATGCCGATCGTCGTATCGAGCTTGATGCGGTCGATCTCGGTCAGGCCGCCTCGGGAGAGGTCCCGAAGCGGACGGCGTACCTTGCCCTTGTTCATTTCCTCGACTTCCTGCGAGGCCTGCCAGAAGAACAGGTAGGGGCTGATGGTGGTTCCGAGAACCGCCACCACCATCAGGAAGTAGTCTGCATTGATGGTGGGCGTGGGCCAGATCGCCGCCAGCAAGGCGGTGCTCCAGGGAATGTTCACGGTCAGCGCGGTCGCGACATAGGCAAACAGCGCCAGCGTGAGAAATTTGAGCACCGGAGAATATCGGCGATACGGCACAAAGACCTGAAGCAAGGTCGATGTCGACGCGAAGATCAGGGCATGCTCGTGGTCGAGGCCGCCGATGACGAGCGAGAGGGATTCTCCCATCGCCGCGATGTCGGCCGCGATATTGAAGGTGTTCGCAGTGACCAGAAGAAACACCAGCGTCAGTACCAGCCAGCGCGGCGCCAGCTTCATTACATTGGCGGCGAGACCCTTGCCGGTTACCCTGCCGATACGCGCGCTCACCAGCTGGATCGCGATCATGAACGGCGTCGTCAGAAACACCGTCCAGAGCAGGCCGTAACCGAACTGCGCGCCGGCTTGCGAATAGGTGGCTATGCCTGACGGGTCGTCATCGGCGGCGCCGGTCACCAGTCCCGGACCGAGCAATCGAAGCACCACGTTCCGGGGCTTCTTCCTGGCCTCTGAGCGAATGGTCCCGGTCATGAAGATCTTTGAGGTTCGAGATCAATTGATTCAGCAGATACTTGCGTGAAACATTTGCTTTTTTTGACTGGCAAGCAAGGAGATTCAAATTTCGTCGGCGGGCCTTGTCCAGTGAGTGCGGCGTAAAACTCAACACCGATATTCACGGCGAGTTCCCTCGGTTCGCTGTGCGATTCGGAAAGACCGCGCCTTAAGCTTCTGTTGTTGACTCGCGCCCGGCGCGCACTTGCGCGCATGAGACTATTCAGCGAACATCTGTCCGGAATTCATCGGCGGCTTTTCCATTTGAACCAGCAATCCCAAAGATCCTGCGGAAGCTGCACGGCGTGCTGCGACGGTTGGCTGCAGATCGAAGTGCGTGGACATCATATCCAGCCTGGCAAGCCGTGTCCGTTCAGTGTCGGAAACCAGTGTGCGATTTACAGCGAACGCCCCCAGCATCCGTGCCGCGAATTCATTTGCGGATGGCTGGTCGCCTCAAGTCCGCTGCCTGAATGGATGCGTCCGGACAAGTCCGACATGATCATGCTTGCGGCCAATTTCTTCTGGCGCGGCTTGCCGGTAGACGTGCTGGTGGCGGCGGGAGAGCGCCCGAAGAAAAAAGCGTTGGACTGGCTGATGAAGTTCAGTTCGGAAAAAAAGCGGTTGCTGATCTATCAAGTGAAAGAAGATTGGTTTGCTTTCGGTCCGCCGGCGTTTCAGGCCGAGATTTCCGAACGCATCGCGCGTGGCGAAAAGCCATGGGCGGGTTGACCAAAATTCCTGCAACGGCGTCGCCAATTCTCAACCCGAAATGGTTTCGTGGGCTGTCGAGGATCGGCCGCGCCATTAACGCGGCGCCATAGCCAGGCGATCTCGTGCAAATCGGGATGCCCACCCCGGGAAAATGCAGCGAGACCGCGCAAATTGCGGCAATTGCTGCGCTGCGGTGGCATCAAAGTACCATTTTTGTGACAGGTCACGAATATTCCATCAATCGGCCTTTCAGGCATTTCATTTGGCATTTGGTATACATTATCCTTCCCCATTCCGGAGGTTGCGTCCGGGTCAAAAACGTGGGGAAACGTCATGAGGAAAAACCTTCTTTCGGGGACGGCGTGTGCCGCCCTCTGCCTGGTCGCATTCAGCGGCGCGGCCCGATCTGCAACACTTGACGATGTCGTCGCGCGGCTCGATGCGCTTGAGCGGAGTAACGCGAAGCTCGCCAAAGAAAACGCGCAGCTACGCCAGCAAGTAAACCATATCGAAACGTCCAAGCCGGGGGCTGTCGCGGCTGCGCCCACGGCGAAGGGCAATCCGGTTCAACATGCTGCGGTGGCGCCATCGCCTGCGCCGGCGCCTGAACACGCCGTCGTCAGCATCGGCGGCGCTCCGATCTACAGCAAGGCGCCGGGCAGCAACGTGTTTGTCGATAACACGACGGTCACGCTGTACGGCCATGTCGACCTGTCCGGCGATCTCTTCAATGCCGGCGTTTTCGATCAGGGCACGAAACTCGGCGTCGCCAGCAACCTGACTTCTTTCGGCGTGCGGGCGCGGCACGATCTTGGCCCCTATGGTTTCCCTGGCTGGGCCGCTGTGGCGCAATACGAGTCGCTGGTGGAAGTCGCAGCCGTCCCAACGGAACGGGCAGCGTTCGGAACACGGGACAGCTTCCTCGGCATGGAAAGTCCCTGGGGAGCCATCAAGGCCGGCAAATCCGACACGCCGTACAAGAAGGCGACCTCGAAGTTCGATCCGTTCTCGGCGACCCTTGGCGATTATAATTCGATCATGGGCAACACCGGCGGCGATCTGCGCGCCGAATTCGATTGGCGCGCGGCGCATGCGATCTGGTACGAATCTCCGGTCTGGAACGGCTTCCAGGCGAGCGTCATGCTGTCGCCGGGGCAAAATTCGGCACTGGACAACAGCAACTTTGCGTATGGCGACTTCAATTGCCCTGCGACGTCTGTTCGCGGCAGCGGCAGCAATTTCCCGCTGACTTCCGCTCCTGAAGGCTGTACCGACGGTTCTTACGGCAACCTCTACAGCGCCGCGCTCACCTATAACCACGCGGGCTTTACGGCGATCGGTGCGTATGAGCTCCACGAACACACCAATCGTACCGGCGATGAGGCTGTGACGCCATTGAGCGGTGGCGGCGTTCTGGTCGTGCCGACGGGAGCCGTCGGTGTCGCCAACGAGTGGGCGGCGAAACTTGGCGCCGGCTATCGCTTCAATGACATGATCGGCAGCTTGCAGCTTTACGGCATCTACGAGCGGATGCGCAGACAGAACACGGTCGCCGCATTCGACGAGCGCTCGCGCGATGGATATTTCCTGAGTGCGACGCAAACCATCGGCAAATGGGACGTCAGCAGCTCATGGGCCCACGCCAACGCATCTCCGGGGTCTCCCGGCACCGGTATTCTCAATACCTATACCGTTGCTCCGCCGCAGGGCAGTGCCGACTTTGCGCTCAACACGCTCGACAGCAGCGCCGACCAGTACGCGGCCGGCGTGAAATATCACTTCAGCCCGTTCGTGAGCTGGTATCTGGTCGGTAGCTATCTCCGCAACGGCCCGGGCGCGCATTATTGTCTTGGGGTCAGCGGGCATGGTTACGGTGTCTGCGGCCGCGACGCCAACAACAACGTGGTTGCAGGCAACAAGGCCAAGGCCGTCACAACCGGCATGACCTTCGATTTCTGAGTGAGACGACTTGCCACGGAAGGGAGCCCGCATGGGCTCCCTTTTTGTTTGAGGCGGCAGTCTCGCACCGTGACAATTGAAAAGTGTTCTGGGGAGGGAACTTAGGACGTAGGCCGGCGTTTTAGCTTACATTGGGCGGCTGGGGGCAGCGGCGGGGTGGGTGGCTTAGGTGCCAATTCCGGAGTCGGACGGCGGTCGCGGATCGGCGGAAAAGGAACGGCCGTTCCTTGGCCGCAGCGAGCTTGCCGGCCTCATCAAGGGTTTCGACTGGGCCAGCACGCCGATCGGTCCGCCGGAGCTTTGGCCGCAGAGCCTGAAAACCGCCGTGCGCATCATGCTCACCTCGCAGCAGCCGATATGGATCGGCTGGGGCGAGGAGCTGATCTACCTCTACAACGACCCCTATAAATCGATCATCGGCGGCAAGCATCCCTGGGCGCTCGGACGTCCGACATCGGTGGTCTGGCGCGAGATCTGGGACGACATCGCGCCGCTGCTCGCGAAAGCCATGGGCGGCGACGAGGGGACATATGTCGAAGCCCAGCTCCTGATCATGGAGCGCAACGGCTTTCCGGAAGAGACCTATTACACCTTCTCCTACAGTCCGATTCCCACCGACGATGGTTCGCCCGGCGGCATCTTCTGTGCCAACACCGACGATACCCAGCGCGTGATCAGCGAACGACAGCTTTCGCTGTTGCGGGAATTGGCGAGCAGCGCCGCGGAGTCGCGCAGCGTGCAACAGGCCTGCGAGCGCAGCGCGAAAGCGCTGCTGACCGATCCGCGGGATCTGCCGTTTGCCATGATCTACATGATCGAACCCGGCAGCCAGGTCGCCCAACTCGCAGCGCTGTCGGGGATCGCGCCGGATCATCCCGCGGTCAAGCCCGCGCTGGCGCTCGAGGCGAGCGGAATATGGCCGGTGGCGGAGGTGCTTCAACAGCACGCGCCGCGCCTTGTTGACAGACTTTCGGAAGTTTTCGGCTTCGATTTTCCGAGCGGAGGATGGCGCCAGCCTCCCAACCAGGCCGTCGTTCTGCCGATTTTGTCGAGCGGCGAGGCCGGCCGCTCCGGTTTCGTGATTGCGGGACTTAACCCTTTCCGGCTTTACGACGAACGTTACGCCGGCTTCCTCGAACTGGTCGCGGGTCAAATCACGGCGGCAGTGAATAATGGCGACGCCTATGAGGAGCAGCGCCGCCGCGCCGAGGCGCTCGCCGAGATCGACCGCGCCAAGACCACCTTCTTCTCCAATGTCAGCCACGAGTTTCGCACGCCGCTGACGCTGATGCTCAGTCCGCTCGAAGAACTGCTTGGCCAATCCGAAGCGCAAATCAGTTCCGATGATCGCGTGCTGCTGAGTGCCGTGCACCGCAATGGCATGCGGCTGTTGAAGCTCGTCAACACGCTGCTCGACTTCTCGCGGATCGAAGCCGGCCGCGTGAGTGCCAGTTACGAGGCGGTGGACCTCGCTGCGTTTACGGCGGAGCTTGCCTCGATCTTCCGCTCGGCGATCGACAAAGCGGGCTTGCGGCTCGTGATCGACGCGCCGCCGCTGCCGCAGGCGGTCTATGTCGACCGCGGCATGTGGGAAAAGATCGTTCTCAATCTGCTGTCGAACGCCTTCAAGTTTACATTCGAGGGCGAGATCGGCGTTGCGGTCCTGGCCGCGGCCGACGGCGATCACGCCGAAATCAGGATTCGCGATACGGGGACAGGTATTCCGCCTGCCGAACTGCCGCATGTATTCGAGCGATTTCAGGCGGGTGGACGGCGCGCGCGGGCGCTCGTTCGAGGGCAGCGGCATCGGGCTGGCGCTGGTGCAGGAACTGGTGAAATTGCACGGCGGCGACATCCGGGTTGAAAGCGAAGAGGGGCGCGGCAGCGTCTTTTCCGTCACCATCCCGTTTGGAAGGTCGCATCTGCCGGCGGATCGGTTGGAGGCATCACCCGCGCAAATCTCCAATGTCCGTGCGCAAGCCTATTTCGACGAATCCGTGGAATGGCTGGAAGGCGGTGCCACAATCGAGCTTCCCGACGTCTCGTTATCGGAGGATCCGGATCTCAATATCTCCGGGACTGCCGCGGGCAAGGATCGGGTTCTGCTCGCGGACGACAATCCCGATATGCGCAACTATGTGCGCCGCCTGCTCGGCGAACAATACGAGGTGGAAGCCGTCGCCGACGGCCAGGCGGCGCTCGAAGCGGCATGGCGGCGACGGCCGGATCTCGTGCTCAGCGACATCATGATGCCGCGGCTCGATGGCTTCAGCCTTCTCAGGGCGCTGCGCAACGACAGCAAACTCAGGGATGTGCCGGTGATCTTCCTGTCCGCACGCGCCGGCGAGGAAGCCAAGGTGGAGGGACTGGAAGCCGGCGCCGATGATTATCTCAGCAAGCCGTTCAGCGCGCGGGAGCTGCTGGCCCGCGTCCGCGCCAATATCGATATGGCGAACGTGCGCCGCGATTTCGGTGCGTATCGAGAACGAGTTGCGGCTGGAAGCGCAGATGGCGCAGGAGCGTGCCGAAGGCATTTTGGCCAGCATCAATGACGGCTTCTTTGCACTCGATCGCGATTGGCGCTTCACCTATGTCAACGCCGCTGCGGAGCGCATGCTGGCGCGGTCTTCGGCGGAGCTGATCGGCAAAAACCATTGGGAGGAATATCCCGCCACCGTCGGCACGACGTTGGAGACTAATTTTCGCCGCGCCATGACCGAGCGGACGCGAGTTGCATTTCGAGTATTACTATGCGCCGTGGCGCCGTTGGTTCGATATTCGTGTCTATCCGGCGATGGGCGAGGGCGTGTCAGTATATCTTCAGAATATCACCAAGAGAAAACGGGCCGAAGAAGCGTTGCGCGGTCTGAATGAAAGGCTTGAGATTCAGGTTTCCGAGCGCACGGCGGAATTGCAGGCCAAGGAAGCGCGTCTACGAACCATCTTTGCAACCAGCTACACCTATCAAGGCCTGCTGGCGGTCGACGGCACGCTGCTCGACTGCCAACGCCACCTCGCTTTCAGGCATCAATGCGACGCTGGAGCAGGTGGTCGGCAAGCCATTCTGGCAGACGCCCTGGTTCACGGGCACGCCCGGCATGCCCGAGGCGGTCGAGGCGGCCGTCTCCGCCGTCGCCGGCGGCGACACCGTGCGCCAGGAAATTCACATCAATCTTCCGGTCGGCGGATGGCGCTGGTTCGATTTCCAGATGCGTCCCGTGCGCGACGATGAGGGCAAGGTGGTCGCGATCGTACCTGAGGCCGTCGAGCTCACCGAACGCCGCCAGGCCGAGGAGGCCTTCCGGCAGGCGCAGAAAATGGAAGCGATCGGCCAGCTCACCGGCGGCGTTGCCCATGATTTCAACAATCTCCTGACGGTCATTCGATCGTCGGCTGATTTGCTGCGGCGACGAAACCTGCCACCGGACCGGATGCGGCGGTATGTGGATGCGATCTCCGATACCGCGGACCGGGCGGCAAAACTCACGGGCCAATTGCTGACATTTGCGCGCCGTCACGCCATGCATCGGCAGGTGTTCGACGCCACCGACCAGCTGGAGCGCATTGCGGACATGCTCAAGACTGTTCTGGGATCGTCGGCATGCTTCGAACTGGATATTGCCGAGCGTCCCTTGCCAGTCGAGGCGGACGTCAATCAATTCGAGATGGCGTTGGTCAACCTCGTCGGCAATGCGCGGGACGCGATGGATGGCGGCGGATCGATGACAATCCGTGTCGCGAAATCGCCAGCCAACGCGCTGGATGCAAGCCGCTACGCCGCGAATGAATTTGTCACGGTCTCGGTCAGCGATACCGGCTGCGGAATTCCCTCCGAGCATATCGACCGGATCTTCGAGCCATTCTTCACGACCAAGGACGTCGGCCGCGGCACCGGCCTCGGCCTTTCCCAGGTTTATGGCTTTGCCCATCAGTCCGGCGGTACGGTTCGGGTCGAGAGCGAGATCGGCCGCGGCAGCACGATCGTGCTGCTTTTGCCGCTCAGCTCAAAACCGGTCCAGCTTCACCAGGGCAACTCCATCAAGTTGGACGACTCCGGCGAGCGCTGGAATATCCTGGTGGTGGAGGATGACGCCGAGGTCGGCGAATTCTCGATGCAGCTTCTGCAAGATATGGGGTACCTGACCGTGCTGGCCCGCAATGCGGAGGAGGCCTTGAGACTGCTGGATGAGGACCCCCAGCGTTTCGACATTGTGCTCAGCGATATCGTGATGCCCGGGGGCGACGGCGTTGCACTTGGCAAGGAAATCCGCAGGCGTGCGCCTGACCTGCCGTTTGTGCTGAACAGCGGATACAGCCACGTGCTGGCCGACGACGGAAGCCATGGCTTCGACCTGCTGCATAAACCCTATTCCGCGGAAGAACTTTCAAGAGTGCTGCGCCGTGCGATGGCAAATCGCACGCCCGGTAAGCGGGCAACCCGTTCCGATCCGGACAGCCGGCCGTGATGCCCGCTGTGGCAGCCGGCTACTGAAGCGGAGTAGCGATCCGACTTCGGCCTGGTCAGCAGGGCTGGCAAGGGCGCCGAGCCTACCGACCTTCCGGTCGAACAGCCGGAAAACCTGTCGCGGGCTTCTTCAATTGGGCGCCGATCCGCATTTCATGGAGCCTGTCAGGCCTCGTCAGCCCCATCGCGCTTGCGCCGCAAGCCGTGCTATGCTCGGCGTAAAGCAAGGGGACCGAAAATGTCATTTGCGGTTCTGGCTAACAATTCGGCCGGGGAAATCTTGTTTTCCTGCGCGACCGCTTCCGATGCCGTCGATAAGGTATTGGAGCTGAAGCAGCGGCGATTTGAGAATATTACCATCAAGGACGGCACCGGGCGCACGATCAATCTCGATGAGCTGTCCTCGCTATGCGAAGGCAGTGAAGATTGAGGCTAAGGCCGTTCCGGATTTGGTGGTATGGTACTCTATGCGTATCGGCTCAAGAATCAGGTTGCTTGGGTTCGCGTCCCGGATGGCGCTGGCGGGACTGGCGTCACTGTATTTTTCCGGCGCGGCCCTGAGCAAGGACAAAGAGGACGGCGCCGACAACTCGGCAACGGCGGCTGCGACGCTGCCGAATATCTATCTGGACCTGCGGACCAACTACGCGACGGTACCGGCCAATACGCTCTCGATCGGTTTCGGCAATTCCACCTTGTCCTCGGCGATCGCGACGCTGCAGTCGCTCTCGATGCTGACGAGTTCCCCGACGCTTCCGACACTCCCGACCCTTTCGTCGCCGTCAAGCCGCAGCGTCGGGGTCGATGTTCCGCTGACGGTGGATGTCACTGACCGTATCTCGCTGTATGGGGGCTTCACAGCCAGTGCCTCGCAAAGCGGTACGGCGGAGTGGTCAATGTTCACGGTCTCCAGCTGGAATGTCGGATTCCAGGCCGACGTCTATCAGCAAAATGGCGGAAAGATCCCGACGATTACGCTGCAGACGACGGTCACGAGGGCGGTGCCGGACTCTCCCCTCGCCACGACGTCGCTCAACAACATCGTCGAGGCCGATTACGCGTTGAACGAGGACGAAACGCGGGGCCTGCTCGCCGGCGCCCAGTACACCACGGTTGACGTCGACTCCCCGCTGGCGAAGGTCAATCCGAACATCATCGGCTATGTCGGCGGTTACTATCAGTGGGACAACAACTGGAAGTTCACCGGCCGCGTCGGCGTTCAATCGTTCGGCGGCGCGCAGCTTTTGAACCTGACGCCGTTCCAGCCTTTCACCCAGCCGATCGTGAGATTCGATCTTGACCGGATGGACGACAACGACAATCGCCTGTTCGGCGTGACCGCCCAGATCTCATGGGTGCCGAAACCGGCTTACCAGTTGACGATCCGAACACCGCTCTACGCGGTCAGGAACTAGGGCGCGGCAAAAGATTTGACACGTCGGGCAAATCACCGGCATATCTACATCATCGCAAGAAGTCTAAAGCCCGCGCCGGAAACCGGTCGCGGGCTTTTCGCCAGGCGCGTTTCCCCACGCCATGACGGCGCATTGATCCAGATCAAGTGCGACCGCCCGCGATGTTGCGGGGCCTTCGGGACGAGAAGCTTGCGACCTTTTGGTGGCGAAATACCGGCCTCGTCGTGCAGCGCCATGCGGGCGCGGAACATTAAACGTTGCGGGATTGAGGCGCGCCCGAGCTGGGAAGCACAAGGAGCTCATACAGGTGTTCAGACCCTGGTGGATTTTGGACCGGCACCTTTGTGCCGCCGCATTTTAGCGCTCCGGTGCCTTTGGGGCGCATCCAAGGGAACCGCTATGAAGAGACTGCTTGTTGCGGCGGTGATCGCTGGCTCATTTTTCTCGTTCGAAGCAAGTGCTCAGCAGCGGGCTGGAAGTGCGGCCCTGGGCGCGGTGTCGGGTGCGGTCGTTCTCGGACCGGTGGGCGCGGTGGCGGGTGCGCTGATCGGATATACCGCAGGTCCCGCGATCGCGCATTCCTGGGGAGTTGGCCATTCCACGTCGCGCTCGCGCGCCCGGGTTGCAGCACAGGCCAGCGCCTCACCCCAGGAAGCCGCCAGGGGAACGCCGCTGCCAGCTGCCAAGCCTGTCGACACGGGCGCCTCAAAAACCGCGCCGCCATCCGCCAAATTACCCGAAATCGCTGCGACCAAATCCGCGCCGCCGGTCCAGACACTTGAATAGAAGCGCCGGGGCGTCATCGACGGACGCTTCCAAAAAAATTTGACACGTCGGGCAAATCACCGGCATATCTTCATCATCGCAAGAATTTCAGAGGCCGCGCCGGGAAACCGGTCGCGGCTTTTTCAATCCGGCTTTTTGAATCGGACGGCGGCCGCATTCGGGACGCACCATCCTCCCATGTCAGCGTTTTACCGCAAGACGCGTCTGCAAGCGAGTCGCCGTCCGAACCCCTGGAGTTGGGCTTGATCCCGGAAAACCGCTCCATATTTTTCCGGATCATGCGGAATTTTGCCGGCACGCGCGAACGTGCCGGCCTGCGGCGTGGAAAGGTCCACGCTCGCACGCGGCCCTGCCGTGACGATCCGCACGCGGATCGCGCCTTGCAAGGATAAGGTTCGCGCCTGAAATGATCGCGCGACAAGCGATCATGCCGCACATTTAATTCAATATCGAGAGCGAGGCGGGCATGACCGCGTATCTGATCTCCCTCGCATTGGCCGGATTGGTCGCCATCGCGGTGTGGGAGGGATTGTCGTGAGCGCAGAGATCATTCAATTCATCCGCGGCCCGAGGCGGAGTCGCGAGCCATCCGATTTTCTCAGCATTGCCTTCCGGTCAGTGGCGCGGCCCGACGATCTCGTCATGGATCATGTCGACACTGCGCGGGGCGAATATGTCAGGCCGCAACCAACAGAATCAGGCGATGCCTAAGTCCATCACCGAAATCCGTTCGCTGGCGCGCAGCCATACCAGGACGGCGCTCAATGTGCTGGTCGCCGTCATGCGGAATACCAAGGCGTCGCCGCCGGCGCGGATTGCCGCCGCCAACGCCATCCTGGACCGCGGCTGGGGCAAGGCGCCCCAGGCCATCGAGAATGGCGATGACCGCGCCCTTGAACTGATCCACAGAATCGAGCGCGTCATTGTCCACCCTGAAAATTCCCACAGCTAGCGTCTTCGCGCCGCTGCTGGCGCCCGTCCGCTACAAGGCGGTTTACGGGGGCCGCGGTTCGGGTAAATCGCATTTCTTCGGAGAGCTTCTGGTCGAGACCTGTCAGGCCGAACGCAGCACGCTGGCGGTATGCATTCGCGAGGCGCAACGGACGCTGGCGCAATCTTCCAAGCGCCTGATCGAAAGCAAGATCGCCAGCCTCGGCCTCGGACATCAGTTCAGGGTCTACAGCGACAAGATCGAAACGCCGGGCGACGGCCTCATCATCTTCAGGGGCATGCAGGATCACACCGCCGACTCCATCAAGTCGCTGGAGGGTTTTCGCGATTGCCTGGGTCGACGAAGCGCAGAATTTGAGCGCGCGCAGTCTCTCGCTGTTGCGCCCGACCATCCGCAGCCAAGGCTCCGAGTTGTGGGCGAGCTGGAATCCCAGGCGGCGGTCCGACGCGATTGACGATTTCTTCCGGACGAAAAAGCCGGAAGGCGCCATCGTCGTCAACGCCAACTGGCGCGACAATCCCTGGTTTCCTTCGGTGCTGGAGGAGGAGCGCCGGCTCGATCTGTCGCTCTATCCCGATCGCTATGACCACATCTGGGAGGGCGACTACGTGCGCGCTTTCGAGGGCGCCTATTTCGCGCAGATGCTGTCAGAGGCGAGGGCGCAGGGCCGCATCGGCAAGGTCGCCGCCGATCCGCTGCTGCCGCTGCGCGCTTTCATCGATATCGGCGGCGCGAGCGCGCATGCCGACGCCTTCACGATCTGGATCGTGCAATGGGTGGGCGCGGAAATCCGCGTGCTCGATTATTATGAATTGGTCGGCCAGGTGCTGGCGTTCCACGTCAACTGGCTGCGCTCGCGCGGCTATGCCAACGCGATCCTTCATCTGCCGCATGACGGCGTCAACGCCAACAACATCACCGGCAAGCGCTACGAGGATCATCTGCGCGAAGCCGGCTTTAACGTCGAGCCGCCGGTCAAGAACCAGGGCAAGGGCGCGGCGATGATGCGGATCGAGGCGCTGCGCCGGCTCGGCCCGCAGCTCTGGTTCAATGAGGCAACGACGGAGCCAGGCCGCGATGCCATCGGCTTCTATCACGAGCGCAAGGACGAGAGCCGCAACGTCGGTCTCGGCCCCGAGCACGACTGGTCGTCGCATGCGGCCGACGCGCTCGGCCTGATGGCGATCTGTTACCAGGAGCCGGGGCGGGCGGGGAATTTCAACCGGGCGATCCGGTATCGGGAGCAGGGGTGGGTGTGAGGGGGGAAGGATCTTGATCAGAACTTGGATGAGCGACGCGTCGCTGCAATTCGACGTACCGCCATGGATCAGGGTCGGATCGCGGAGTTTTGGAGGCGCGTAGATAGATGGCTACGCGGGATTGATTTCAACTGTAAGGTATCAAAAGACCTAGAAACAATCCATTAACCGACGCAGTTGTTGTATAGAGTTGCAGGTATGCAGGAGCATCCCCATGGCTGAACTGAAACGCGAAATCGCCGCATACGGCGCGATGAGCGCCGACCTTAGTCTTCGTCATTGGGCAAATGGGCGCTTGTGCACGACGAAAAGCTCTTTGGGGTTTTTGATTCATTTAAGTCGGCGGCTAAAGTAGCCGTGAAGAATTTCGGTCGTGGTCCGTACCTGATACGGCAGATAGGTGCGTCGGCAGTTACGCTTTCGGCCTCTGTGCTGTATCATCCAGTGCATGGCTGAAACGAAATGCGGTTTCGATAGCTCTCCTGGTGTTAATGGGTACGACCTTCTTGTCGCCCATGGCCCAACACTATTTGTCCAATTTGGATTTGACCCAACTTATAATCCACAAACACCCGACATAGCGCCAAATCTGCCGCAGAATATGTTGCCTGCCCTGGTTGATACTGGAGCACTTGAAAGCTGTATTGATAGCGCCCTCGCCATGAATCTTAAATCTTCCTGTTATCGATCGTCGCATGGTCAGCGGCGCGCACGGAGCAAAGGAAGTGAACGTACATCTTGCTCACATTCGCACTCCTGCACTAAATCACACGTTATATGGGGCGTTTTGTGCGGTTGATCTACAGGCTGGTGGGCAGGCACATCACGCGCTGATTGGAAGAACATTTCTTATCGATTTTACTATGATTTACGAGGGGCGGACCGGCACAGTAGTTCTTCATAACAACTGAAGAACTACGATCATAGGTGAGCGTAAGGGGGCGGCGTGGCGTTCGTTCTCGGATATCACTTCGCTCGTCCTGCTACAATCAGCCCAAACGCCAGCCTCGATCCGTCAGCGGCTTCGCTATCCGGCTAAACCGCTCATCCATCGCAGCGATCTGGTGCCTTAGAGACGCAAACGCACCTATCTATCCCACTTAAAATTCGCCAGCCGCGGATCGGCCGCAAAGGCATCTCGATCGTACTCGATCGACAGCCGCGGCGACTCGCACAGGGCGCGTGCGCCCTGCGCGTCGAGATGCAGCTTCCACGACATCCGCTCGAGCGGCTCGGGCTTCGTAAAAACCGTGCAGTGCAGAAGCGCCAGATTGGCCAGGCCCTTTGGATCTCTCACCGACTTGTATTTGATGATTTCGAAACCGAAGGAGCGAACCGCATCGGCAAAGGCCTGGGATGCGGAGTAGTCCGAGAGGTGATAGAGGCCGGCATCATCAAGGTAGGGCGCGCGCGCAACGTTCGTGACGCGGCTTGATTTGAACGCGCATGAGAAGGCGGTGTATTCCCCTGGATTGGCGGGCCAGGGGGTCGCAGGCGATTCCGCATAGAACAGCGTCCGGTGAAAGGCGGTTTCAGCCATCGCCGTGGACGGTTGTTCGGCCGCGTAAAAAACGCCGTCTTCGGAGTGAGGCCGCCGGAATCGCGAGCCGTACGGATTTTTGGTGCTGTAGCGGAAAGGCGTCGAAAGCAGGAAATCCAGACGCGCGCATTCCCTGGGTATCGGCGGCTTGGTTTGCTCGAGAAGATCTTCAAGGACGGCTTGCTCGGCAAGCGTGTCGGTGATCTTCATGGTCGAGATCTGGTGCTGTGCCTCGACCACTCTCCAGCATTTGCCACTTAACCTGGTGGCGCTAGATTGGAGCGCGTCTTGCGTCCAGGTATTGGATGACATCAAGCAACCCCTGGACCTTCTGCATCAAATCGATCGGACGACTCCGCAAGGCCGTATTTTCGTTTTTCAGCCAGGCCCTGGCGACAGCTTCGTCGCCGCCAACGATCGCATCAAGCGAACGATAGAGACGAATGAAGAGCGCCGCCAGTTCGAAAGATTTGCCGCTGTTCCGGTCGAGCGCAAATGATCCGTTCCGCATCCGCGAAACGACGGATTCGGACAGGCCGATGATGGAGGCCAGAACTTTCTGCGAAACATCAAGCTTGTCGGCGGCGCGAATGGTCGCCTTCGCCAGGACGGCGCCTTCGTTCGAAGTGTTGCGACTGGGCTTGTGAACAGGTTTGGGTTTGACGGGCATCGCAATTTCCTTAGAAATTTTATGTATAATATATTTCCTAGGAAATCAACATCTCCGTTGCGGAAATGTTCCCCGTTGGGCCTGACGGTGGTCGGGCATCGAACGCTTCCTGCTTTCTGCCGAGCATACTTAGCGGGCGCGCGCTCGCGCCGACGGGTTCGTCTGCGGAATAAAAGGAATTGACGGTGTTCTCGCTTTGTTCTATTCGGTGGTTTCGGCTTTAGTTCAAACCAGCGCGCCATCAAAGCGGTCACGAATGCTTTGCCATGGCGACGCAGAGTTTTCGAATCTGCGATAGGTGAATTGATCTTCGGTCGCGGGTGATGCGGAGTTGTTGGCGGCGGAGGTAAGTGACGGGTGAGAAGCAACGCTCGAGGTCTCATCACCGCAATTCTGGCGCTCCTTGGCGCTTTTTTGTCGGGTGGCTCCGTACTTGCCGCTGACTATAGCGTCGACTTTGGCGTTGAGACCGACGCCGGTAGGGACGCCGGCACGCTTACGTGCCTGTTCGGCCAGATATGTGCTGCGAAGGTGGAATCGCTAGGGCTGAGAGTCAGCGTTATGGTATTTCGAAGTGAGCCTGAGCGGGCTTCCGTCAGCTTGTATGGCAGCGACCTGAGTTGCTGTTATTTCGACGGTGCCGCTGACGAAAAAATCATTGATCCACGCAAGCCGCTGTCTCGAGTTGCCTTCTTTAAAGGGGCCAGAGCCAGGGGCGGCTTGTATATTGAGAATGAGCGCGTGGGTACTCTTTATCTTAAATTCGACTATCGCTGAGATCAGATTGACAACCAAAAACGATTGGGACGATCAACATGGCTGCAATCGAAAAAAAACCTCTGCCGCCGGCAAATTCCATGGCCACTACGATAACAGAAGCGGACAGAGCTGAAATCATCGCTCGCGCAAATGATGTTATTGATTACTACTTAAACGGGCATGGATCCTATTTCGACTCGGGGACGCAAAAGCCGTTGGCGGGTGAGCTTGGAGATAGTACCGTTAACGATTTGAAGAAATTCAAGGGTAGGGTAATTGCATCGAAGCAATTTGCGGACGACCCGAATTCGATCATGGATTCCGTTATAGAGTTGATCGACCGAACGACCAAACAAGTCGAACAAGCTGCACGAGACAACGAAATCAGAGATAACATTTCGCGTCCCCCTCCAAATACAGATGATCCGATTGATGATCCGAGAGTAACAAGTCCAAGGCTACTGAGTAATGCGGCTTTGCCTATTTCTTTTTCACTGGAAGGAGAGCGCCCTGCGCCGCCGCAAGCAGGGGAAACACCTGGGATCTCTAGCAGCAAGCCGGTGCGAATCTTGAGCCGGAGGATTGTCGGCCAATCGCCAGCGTCTGCGTTTGACACAAGCGCGGCCGCGGCGGCTCCCGATCGTCAGGATTCATCCAGCGACCGCTTCGGGAACTGGACTTCCTCTCCTGAAGGCATCGCCATGCGCAATCCGAACTTGCCTGCGCTGTCGCCACGACCCGGCAGACCGCTCGGGATATTTACTGGCAAGCCGATGCCGGACTATCCCGTTCCGCCGCCCATCTGGAGTTTGTCAGCGCCGGCAGCGGCGCTCGTTCCGTCCGACAATGCAAATTCCCTGGGCGGGCTCGCAGACCGGCTCGCCGCTCTGGCGGGCATCGACCCCGCGAATCCGGACCAGACTGCGCCGCAACCGGGTGGACTGCTCGGACTCTTCCTCAGCGGCAGGCGCTAAGCTCGAAAACTTCAGCTTCTCCGATTGCCGGTCAACGGGCGTGCAATCGTATGAGCCGTTGGCTTGCAAACAAGGATTCGAGGCGCGTGGCATCGTCCGCGGCGTCATTCCGGGGCGCGTAGCGAACCCGGAAGCGCGAGATTCTCCGATGTGCAATTGCACATCGGAGTTCGATGCTTTGCATCGCCCCGGAACGACCGACTTGTATGTTCGCTCTTTTCAAAGTGAGACTCTCATCAATGTTCAAAATGTCGACACCCGATCTCAAAGCCATGCTCGCCTCCGAGAAAGCCAACGCGCTTGCCGCGATCTCGGCGGCGCGGCTGATGGAGGAGCGCGCCGATGCGATGGACTATTACCTCGGCGACATGCGCAAGGACATGCCGGCGCAGGACGGCCGCTCGCGCGCGGTCTCGACCGACGTCGCCGACACCATCGAAGGTTTGATGCCGTCGCTGATGGATATCTTTGCCGGCTCTGACGAGGTTGTGCGGTTCGAGCCGGTCGGGCCAGAGGACGAAGCGGCGGCGCAGCAGGAGACCGACTACGTCAATCACGTCTTCATGCAGCAGAACCCCGGCTTCATGATCCTTTATTCCTTCATCAAGGATGCGCTGCTTTCAAAGGTCGGAATCGTCAAAGGTGTGGTGGGAGGAGCGCGAGGAAGAGGCTCGCGAGACCTATTACGACCTCACCGACGATCAGTTCGCGCTATTGGCGCAGGCCGTAATGGAATTCGAACGGCGCGATGAAGATCGTGGCGCATACGGTGCATAGCGGGCAGGGCGATCCTGAAAACGCCGATCAAGAATCGGAGACAACGAGCTGATGAACATGGCTGTCCCTCTTTTGTCCGCGCCAGCGCTGGCGCCGTCTCCCGCTGCCCCGGTCACGCATGACGTCACGATTGTCACCACGCGGAAGCTTGCCCAGGCCAGGGTCATGGGCGTTCCCCCCGAGGAATTCGGCATCGAACGCGGCGCGCGCAACATCCGCGATTGCAATTACTGCTTCCACGAGGTCGTCACCAAGACCGAGGGCCAATTGATCGCGGAAGGCTTTGATGAAGACCAGGTCAGGTCGCTCGGCGATTACACCGGGAATACCGAGATCGAGACGCTGGCGCGCGACACCGTGCAGGAGCATTTCTCGACCACGTCAGGCGGGGTGAACCCGGCCGCGCGGCTGGTTCGCATCACCGAGCATTATGTGCGAATGGACTACGAAGGCAACGGAAGGCCGTGTCTCTATCAGGTCATGACCGGCGGCGACCAGGGCGAGATCCTGCGCAAGGATGGCAAGGATTGCATCACGCTGTTCGACGCCATCCCCTTTGCGACGACGACGCCGGTGCCGATGACGCATCGCTTCTTCGGCCGCTCGATCGCCGATCTCGTGATGCCGCTGCAGCGGGAGAAAACCGCGCTCAAGCGCGGCGCGCTGGATAATCTTTATCTTCACAACAATCCGCGCGTCGAAGTGGCCGAGAGCAATGCCGGCCCCAATACGCTCGACGACCTCCTGGTGTCGCGCCCGGGCGGCGTGGTCCGCACCAAGACCGCGGGCGGGCTGAACTGGCAGGTGGTGCCCGACATCACCGGCTCGATTTTCCCGATGCTGCAATATCTCGACGCCGAGCTGGAAACCCGCAGCGGCCTCAGCAAGCAGAGCCAGGGCATCGATGCCAACGCGCTGCAGAACCAGTCCGCCACCGCAGTAGCACAGGTGTTCTCGGCTTCGCAGATGCGGGTAAAACTGATCGCCCGCATCATGGCGGAGGGCGTGCGCGATATCTTCGCGCTGCTGCACGGCACGATCAGGAAGCACGGCCAGCAGCAACAGACGGTGCGGCTGCGCAATGCCTGGATCAATGTCGATCCGCGCAACTGGAAAACCCGCGACGACATGACCATCAATGTCGGCCTCGGCTCCGGCGGCAGGGCGCAGCAATTCGCTCAACTGATGGCGCTGGCCAATATCCAGAAGCAGCTGGTGGCCGGCGGCAAGACCAACCTGGTCGGCGACCGCGAGCTCTACAACACCGCCGCCGAGCTGACGCGGATCATGGGACACAAGAACCCCGACCGGTTCTTCTGCGATCCCGCCGCGATCAACCCGCAGACCGGGCAGCTTTTGCATCCGCCGCCGCCCCCGCCGGCGCCGCCGCCCGATCCACAGCTGTTGGCGGCGCAGGCGAGGGCGCAGACCGATCAGGCCGCGGCCGCGCACAAGGCGCGGCTCGAGCAGCAGCGGGCGCAGAGCGAGGCCATCCATCAGCAGGTAAAGATCCAGGCGGAGATCGAGCTCGCCAGGATCAGGGCCGAGCTCGACGCCAGGATGGCGCTGCTCGACGCGCATCTGAAAGCCGCGGCCGGGCAGCAGAAGATGAGCCACGCGCAAGCGCAGCATCGGATGGACGTGGCGGAGACCGCGCTCGGCATGGTCGCGACCGCGCACGGCCATGATGTCAAGATGCAGCAGAGCAACGACGCGCCGGGAAAACCCAATGACTGACGAAAGCAAACTCGACCAGGCCGTCGCCAAAGCGGCGCGTGCCGAGGCGCTGCTCGACGACGAACTGTTGACCGAGGCCTTCACGGGTCTGGAAGACAGCTACACCGCGGCATGGCGCGCCACCGGGATCGACGATGTCGCGGCCCGCGAAAAACTGTTTCTCGCCATCAACATCGTCGGCAAGGTGCGCGACCATCTCGCCGCCATCGTCACCAACGGCAAGCTGGCGCAGGCTGAATTGAAAGCGCTGACACAAGTGGCCGAACGCAGGAAGCGGTTCGGGATCATATGAAGTTGAACTGATTCCGCGGGAAAGCGACGCGTAGCGATTGACGAGGTTCCTGTTTTGTTCTAGCAGAGGTAGAGGGTGCTGAAGACTTCCTCTCCCGGAGACGGGATGCGGCAGAGAGCGCAGTATGAGTTCTGGTTCGAACGCATCATCACCAGCTAATGGATCCGGCGGCAGCGGTACGCGATCGTCGGCCTCCCGCTGGAAGCCATCAAGGGCGACGCTGAAATACATCTTTCTTATTGTCATACTCGCCAGCTGGGCCGGCGGGCCGCTTCTAGCCTTTTCTTTGCCAGTTTTTTCCGACCGGCTTGTATGGGTATATCTCGGCGGGTTGGTTGTCTTATTTTTCCTTTTCGTAAGCGCTTTGTTTCGGCGCAGATGGAAGGAGGTTGCGATTTTTTTTGCTATTTGGGCGATTGTTTTGCTTCCTTTCTACGGAATCCGACTTCCGTTGCGATGGCTTTATGTCGAAGCGTTTCGCCTTCACGCCTCGCCGATCGAAGAGTATCTGTCCCGATGCAAGCTGGTTGAATTCGTCGAGAGCGACGCCAAGCAGAAATTAGGCGTATGCGAACGATTGCCGATGTCCGGTCACGGCACTTTGGCAGTTATCTACGATACCACTGGAGAGTTGGCGTTGCCCGTGTCGCAGAGAACGCCGGAATGGACGAAAACGATGGGGCGTTTCTCTCCGGGAAGATTCTTCACGCAATCCGAAGGCTGGGCGCAACACCTGTTCGGAAATTTTTACGCGATACCCGTTCCACTTGAAGAGGCGGACGGCGCGGCCGATGAGTATTGAGGGGCGCCTATTCTAGAAGGCGAAAACAAACATGTCTGACCGGATTTTCTATGTCGGCGCTCAGGACGACAAGAACCCTTTGACGGGCTACGTCCCGGCGAAGTTTCTCATGCGCAATGGCATGTATGTCATGGACCCGACACCGGGCGGTTCGCAGAGAGCTTACCTTTATTCCGACGCTTCAGGCGGCAACAAGTCGATCGGCAGCATCGCAAATCCAAACAATTACTTGATCGTTCCCGAGAATTATACGGAGCAGAAGGCGAAAGACTTCGCGGCTCAAATCGCTGATATCGTCGGCCGGGTCTATCCGGAAGACGAAATGGGCGCAGCGGGACTTCATCAAGCGCTGGGGCAGATGATTGGTGCGTTCTGGCCGGGCGGTCCGCAGGACCTGCAACGCCATCCGCAATGGGGGATTCCAGAAGGCTCCATCGCTCCGGCTTTCGTCGGCAGCGCGTCCAACCATATCGGATATGTGACGGGGTTGGCCGGCTTGCCGATGCCGTGGTCCGAAATCGGTGGAGGTGTCCTCAACGGCGCCAACGCGATTTTACATCCCAAGGCAGATCATCCGATCGATACGGACGGCCCGTACTGGCTCTCCAAGCAAAACCACGCCAACATTTCCGAGGGCTATTCGGATGGTCTCGCGGCAAGCAAATCGCCGTCGCCGTTCAATGACTATGGCTACGGTCCGCAGGCTCAACCTGCCGACGGCCAGATCGGCGACGGCAACGCTGGCTGGACTTCCTCTTTGGCAGGCGTTGATCCCCAAGAGCTGGCGCCGCCCGTGTGGCCACCTTCGGTGGACCAACCGATCAGGTATCTCGGCAGGCGAACCTACAACTGATCGTTTCCCCGCCGGCAGAGAGTGAGAAAACATGAGTTCTGATTCAAACGCATCGTCTCCGATTGTTGAATCCGATGCCGGCGGGGCGCAATCATCGACCTCCGGCTGGAGGCCAACAGGGACGACGCTGAAATACGGTTTGGTCGTTGTCGCCTTGGCCAGCCTGTATACGGGAATGTTTCTGCAATACCTTTGGTGGGACTTGTCGGACTGGCTGACCGATATGGCCTTCGCGTGCTTGCTGGCCGTTTTGTTCTTTTCCTTAAGGGCGCTGTTTCGGCGCAGGTGGAAAGAGTTTGCGGTTTTTTTCGCGACGTTGGTCATTACCTTTCTCCCCGGTTTTGGCGTGGTAGGGCATGCCGATTGGCTCATCGCGGAGGGGTTCCGTATCCACGCCTCGCCGATTGAAAAATATCTGTCCGACTGCAAGCTGATCGAGTTTGTCGAGAAGGGCGCCAAGCAAACCGTCGGTGAGTGCGAGAGCCATGGACTGTATAGCGGATATGCTCACACCGTGATCTACGACACGACCGGTGAACTGCTCAGACCTGTGTCGCACAGAACGCAGGACTGGCAGCGGGCGATGTTTGAGTTTTATTCGGAAGAGGTGCTCAATAGCTCCGAGCGTCGCACGCGCCACATTTTTGGTTACTTTTACGATGTCGGCACCAGTCTCGCTGAGGAGCGAGGCTGACGGAGGACGTCAGGGCGCGTCTGCTTTTTAGAAAGAGAGAACTGTTTTGTCAGATCCGAGTTCTTTATGACGGCGCAACCAATGCCTTTGATCAACAAGATCGCCTTTAGCCTTTGGGGGGTGATTGCAGCCTGCGTTGCCGTCTGGGCGCTCGTAATGTATTTGCCCGATGACGCTCCCACGTATCTGGCGGTGGCCTCTGAAGGCCAGACAGAGCTTCGTCTCAACGAAGTTACTTGCGTTTCGATCGACTCCCGCAGGGTGGTCTATGATACGAAGAAATATATCGACTCCAAACTGCCTGAGGCCATCACCGATGTGCTGGCGATAAAGAATGTATTTCTTGATGCGGACGCCGCGATATGCCCGTGGAGTTTTGATATCACCGGTATCCCCGGGATGAACTTCAACGTTGCATACGGCCAAAAATTCACACACTACGTGGTCTCCGTTGCAATTTGCGAGCGGACATCCGACGAGCCCACGAATTCAGACAAGTGTCGTTCAAAAGAAATCTATATCTTCAACCGGCAGGTTGAACCCCACAAACAGTTTTTGCTGGCTTTGGTCGGGCTTGCGAGAGTGCAGACAACGGAGTGGGACGTCTTCGAGGTTAGCAAGGAGACGCTATGAGTGACAGTCGGTCGGTTCTTTTTGGCGACATGCAGTATCAAATTTCAAAGCCAACCAAAGGTCCAGATGGATACAACTATCAGCGGGTTCGGCATGTCGGCCGCGACGGAAGCCTCGTGGGCGACGGGGAGTTCGTCGTTAGATCAACTCAGAAAGGTTCAGAGGATGGATTATTCGATCTTAATGGCGGACGTCAGGCCGGCTATGCGGCCGCGCGATCCGCGTTCGACCTGGGCAGAGTGGGCCTTGGGGCGGCGTTCGAAAATCCATTCCTGTTGAGGGGAGGAGCCGCCGACATCGCCAAGGGTGCGATCACAGGCTTTCCGCTTCCGGCCCCTTTCCGAGCCGAATACGATTCCTGGCCCGGGACGGCCGAGCCATGGGACGAGAAGACACTCAATTCCGACAGCCGTCCGAGCTGGCAACCCGGTTACCTCGAAAGAATGCTTTTCGGCGATCCCAACACGCGCGACGCCGGTGATTCCAGCGCCACAACTACGCCGACACCCGCGTTTCGGCCGGATGCAGCGTATTCACCTGACGGAAGTTTCATCGGAAATTTCGGCGGCGACGGCCGCTAAGCTGCCCGCTTCGGGGCTTTGAAATCAATTTCTCGATCTATGCTGTTGAATATCGTTCCGGATATTTTCCTGAAAGGCGGACGGCCTCTATCGACCGCTGCTGTCACTCCACCAGGTGCCGCTCCAATCGCCAAAGGTTGACACGTCGAGACTGAGCAAGAATTCTGCTAGGCGGCCGGGATGGCTCGGCACATTGCGACTTCGAGCCGTAGCGCAATATCGGTGCAGAATTGCCGCAAAACGAGCGGAAGCGAGCGCAAGGCGGGAACGAGAGCCGTGATAATGCTTTTGAGATCCGCAGACGCCCTTTCCGCAAGGTAGGCCGTGAAGCGATCGAAGCCGAGAATGTTGAGCACGCGGGTGAAGTTGTAGCAGAGCGCCATCAGGCTCCATTCGCCGCGTACCTTGTCCAAGCCGCGGACGAGGAAGTGCTGATAGCCGGCACGGCATTTGAGCGTCCCGAAGGGATGCTCGACGATGGCGGAGCGACGACGCATCAGTTGGCTTGTGTCTTCGCTTGCCATCCTGGCGCGATGGCGCTCCAGAACCGCTTCGTGCTCCCAGCGAAAGACGCTGCGGGTTTTCTCCTTCGGGCCGAGACAACGTGCCCTTGTCGGGCAGGCGTCACAGCTCATCTTGGAGCTTAGATAGCGGACCTCGACCCGGCCGCTTGCATTCGTCCAGGGCTTCTTTGTCGGATGCAGCAGTTCGCCGGCCGGGCACCGATAGACATCGACGCTCGCATCGTAGCTGAAGTCCTTGCGGGGGAAACGGCCCTGCTTCTCGAGCTTCCTGTTGCCCTCGTGTATCGGCACATAGGCGGTGATGCCATCATCCTCGCAAGCCTTCAGGTCTTCGCTGTTGTAGTAGCCTTCGTCGGCCAGCACCTGCAGCGCCTCGACATCCAGAGCATCCTTGACCGCTTTTGCCATCACATGGAGATGGCCTGCATCGCTGCGATTGACGACCTCGCTTGCGACGATGAGCATGTGCTTGTCGTCGACGACGCTCTGCACGTTGTAGCCCGCAATGGTCTGGTCGCCCTTGCTCAGAAGCCGTGCATCGGGATCGGTCTTGGACACCTGCCCCTTGTCGCTGGTCTCCAGTTCCTTGAGGTCGGCCTGCGCGCGCTCGCGCCTGGCCATCAGCTCCTTCATCTTCTCGCCTACATCGCCGCCATCGCCCTTGCTGCCATTCTCCGGACCGCCGCTCTGCTGCCTGGCTTCTTCCGTATCGTTGGCGTCGAGGGACTTGCCGTAAGCATCGATCTCCCTGTCCAACTCGGCGATCTGCTTGGCGAGCTTCCCTTTCGTGAAGATGCTCCCCTTGCTGGCGTTGCCGTGGAACAGCGCGCCGTCGACCGCAACCAGGGTGCTGCCGATCAGATCGAGTTCGCGCATCAGCAGCACGAAGCTGCGGTTCGCAGCCTTCAAGGCCGCCCAGTTCTCCTTGCGGAAGTTGGCAATCGTTCGATAGCCGGGCTGCAAGTTCCGCAGCAGCCAGATCAGTTCCAGATTGCGTCCTGCTTCCCGCTCCAGCCGACGCGACGACCTGATCCGGTTGATGTAGCCGTAGAGGTAGAGCTTCAGCAGGTCGGACGGATCGTAGGGCGGTTGTCCGGCACCCACGCCGCGCTCCGCATGCCGAAACCCGAGCTTGGCCAGATCGAGAGCGTTCACGAAGCTATCGATCGCACGAACCGGATTATCCGGCCCGACATAGTCTTCAATCCGAGGGGGCAGCAAACTGGGCTGCTCACGGCTATCGCCGCTCTTGAATGCATGATTCGTCATAGACCGAATCGTACACTAACTCTTAAAAATGCCGAGTTCTTGCCCAGCCTCGACGGGCAAATCACCTGCATATGTTCAACATCGCAAGAATTTTGAGCCCGCGCCGGGAAACCGGTCGCGGGCTTTCTCATGCGGCGCGCTACCTCGCGATATCGCGACACCAGACAACATGCTGCCGAGCGCGCCGATCCAGACGACCGCAGCAAACCAATTGGCGATCAGCCAACGCCGACCCTGCAAGACGAGCAGGCGCCCGGCGAAGACATCAGGGAAGCCGAACCGGAAGCGATGCTTCCGCGCCATCGCGCATCAGACGTCTTCAGACTCTCAAACCCATCCAGGTCCTCACCGGACCCGCACGTACCGGCTTCGCTGAAGGCGTCTCTCCATGGCGCGCGGCGCTTCGCCGCGCGGCGCCGGTACAATCCAGGGAAACAACAATGGCTTTACCGACTTCCACCTTCGCCACCTATCAGGCGGTTGGCAACCGCGAAGACCTCTCGGATATGATCTATCGTATCGATCCGACCGATACCCCGTTCATGAGCGGCGCCGAGAAGGAAAAGGCGTCCGCCGTGAATCACGAATGGCAAACCCAGGCGCTCGCCGCGGCGTCTTCTGCAAATGCGCAGCTCGAAGGCGACGATCCCACCACCACTGCCACCACGCCGACGGTTCGTCTCGGCAATCTCTGCCAGATCTCCTACAAGGTGGCGCGCGTGTCGGGCACCCAGCAGGCGGTCGATCATGCCGGCCGCGACAACGAGCTGGCCTATCAGGAAATGCTGAAAGGCCTCGAGCTCAAGCGCGACATCGAGACCATCCTGGTCGGCACCAACCAGGCCAAGGTCACCGGCAACACCACCACGCCCCGCCAGACGGCTTCGATCCTGTCGTGGCTCGCGTCCAATACCTCCAAGGGCACGGCGGGCTCGCCCGCCGATCCCACGCCGGTCGACGGCACCGGCACGCGAACTGACGGCACCCAAATCGCGTTCACCGAGGCGCGCCTGAAGAGCGTGCTGTCCTCGATCTGGACCAATGGCGGCAAGCCCGGCACCATCATGACCGGCGCCTTCAACAAGCAGGTGTTCTCGACCTTCACCGGCCGCGCTTCCGCGATCGAGGAGACCAAGTCGAAAAAGATCGTGGCTTCCGTCGACGCCTACGAGTCCGATTTCGGCAAGCTCAAGGTGGTGGCGAACCGCTTCCAGCGCGCCCGCGACGTGCTGGTGCTGGAAATGGACAAGTGGGCGGTGGCCTATCTGAATGGCCGCAACATGATCTCGATCCCGCTGGCGAAGACCGGCGATTCCGATCGGCGTCAGATCCTGGCGGAATACGCGCTGGTCGCCCGCAACGAAAAATCGAGCGGCGGCGTGTTCGACAACACCGCGTCCTGAGCGCCTGGCCGTTAAAGCGGCCATGAGAATTGAGATCGTCATGCCAGGCCTTGTGCCGGGCATCCACGTCCTGTCGGCCTAGCGGCAATCAAGACGTGGATGGCCGGGACAAGCCCGGCCATGACGAAGATGAGGACCATTCGCGCGCTTACAAAGCATTCTTGGAGAACTTAGATGTCGCTTCCCGGCAATCATACGCTCAATACCATCGACCTCACGGCCTATACGCCGTCCTGCGGCGCGACGCCTGTCGCCGCCTATATCCGCGTTCCCTTCCGCTGCCGGCTTCTGAAAGCAACCGGCATTCTCGGCGGCGCCATCACCACGGCGGATGGCACCGTCACGCTATCGGCCAATGTGGCTACGCTGGCGAGTTTCACGGTGACGCAGGCAGGCTCCGCCACGGGTCAGCTGTTTTCGGTGACGCCGCCATCGCCGACTTACCTGAACGAGGATGACGTGATCGTGCTGACGCCATCGGGCGCGTCGGGCGCATCGATCCCGATGCATTTCTCCGTTGTCGTGAGGGCCGCATAAGATGTCCTTCTTTCCCAAGCAGCCGTCTTCCCGCAACGGGGCCACGCAGGCGATCACGTTCGACGCCAGCGTCGCGATCACTAATGCGTTCGGTCCCGAGACCTATCAGCTCCGCCTGGCGGCGGATTCCGCCTGTTGCTACAGGATCGGCGACGGCGCGCAGACGGCGACATCAGCCGACATTTTTCTCCCGGCCAATACAATCGAATATGTCATCGTCAGCCCGGGCCAGAGCATCTCCGCCATCAAGGCGGCCACCAACGGGCTCGTCACGGCGACGGCGGGAACGTTGTGGGTGACGGAAATGTCGTGATGGGTGGCGTTCTGATCCGGCCTCATCTCGACAGCAACGGCAACGACCTTGCGATCGAGCACGTCCAGGACGTCGAGGCGATCCTGGAGTGGAACAAAAGGTCGCGCCGTGACGAGCAACGCGGCGACTGGGGGCGCCACGTCGCGCGAATCCCGAACGTCATTTACGTCAAGTGGCTCGACGAGGAGCACGCCAGGGGCAACGTCTCCTTGCGGATGTTTACGCCTGAGTTCGACCTGATCGTGCAGAAGAAACTCGGCGATCCCGAATGGGCCTATTTGCGAACCGATAGGCCGAAACTTCAAGCCGGCTGGTCAGCGGGGCGCTCGTGACACAAATCATCGATTACACATCGCTGCAAACGGCGGTGACCGAATATCTCGCAAGGGACCAGGACACCACGCTGATCGCCCGGATTCCAACCTTTATCCAGCTCGCGGAAGCGAAGTTCAACCGGCAACTGTTCGTGCGGCAGATGGAGCGGCGCTCGACCGCGCTGGTCAATACCGTATCGAGCGAACCGGAATATATTTCGCTGCCATCAGATTTTCAGTCGATGCGCCGCGTCAGGCTTTCGAGCGTGACGGGAAAACCCTGTCTGGAATTCAAGTCGGGCACGCAGATGGACGAGTATCGGTTTGCCACGTCCGACGTCGCGGCGCAGCCGCGCTACTTCACGGTGTTCGGTGACGAGATCGAACTGGCGCCGACGCCGGACGCCGCCTACACCATCGAAATGGTGTACCGGCAGAGCATTCCGTCGCTGGTATCGAACAGCACCAACTGGCTGCTGACGCTGGCGCCCGATCTTTATCTCTATGGCGCGCTCCTGGAATCCGCTCCTTACATCAAGGAAGACGGCCGCATCCAGACCTGGGGTCTCGGCTTCACGGCCGCGCTGAACGATTTGAACAATCTCGGGCTGACATCGACCTTCAACGCGGGGCCGATGACGGTACGCGTCTCCGGCCAGGTCATCTAGGAACTGTTGTTTTGACGCGTTTTCTTCAAGCGAACCGGTACCCATTCGCTTGAAAACGCTATGAGGGCACAATGGCATCATTCAACAAATTCAATTGCTTTGTCGGCGACGTAGCGCACGCGCTGCACGACATGAAAACCGGCACGGCCCAGGTCTACAAGGTCTATCTGACCAACACGGCTCCGCTGGCGACCAACACCGTTTACAACACGCCCGCCGATCTTTCGACCGCGAACGGATACACGGCGGGGGGCGTGTCCATCGGCACGATTGCGGGCGCGCAAAGCTCCGGCACTTTCTCGTTCTCCGGCAGCGCAAATCCGGCCTGGACGGCCTCGGGCGGGTCAATCGGGCCGTTTGAATATGCGGTGCTTTACAATTCCAGCTCCGGTACCCAGCCGCTGATCGGATGGTGGGACTACGGAACAGCCATCACGCTGACCAACGGCAACACCTTTACGGTCGGCCTTGGCTCGCCGATCCTGACGATCACCTGAGATGGCCGGATTTCTCGACGTTTGCCGCTTTACGCCCACGGCGGGCGGCACCACAGACTGGACCTTTGCCGTCGCGGCTGTCGGCTATCAAAGCCCGACTGCGGCCGGCGCAGTCAACGGTCGGCTTTACAAATATCGCGCCGAAAGCGCGGATCTCTCGCAATGGGAGATTGGAGAAGGCGCCTATAATTCGGCAAGCGGCGTTTTCGCGCGTACCACCGTCCTGTTCAATTCGGCCGGCACTACGGCAAAAGTCAACTTCACGGCGCCGCCGCAGGTCGCCATCGTCGCACTCAAAGAAGATTTGCTGTCAATCGAGGAAGCAAACAGCTTCACGTCGGCCCAGCAAGATCAGGCCAGCACCAACCTCGGTACTGTCCGCGCGGTCAGAGTTCAGAAATTCACGACCTCCACAACGTACTTTCCCGATCCACACCTTCTGTACGCGATCATCGAATGCGTCGGTGGCGGCGGTGGGGGTGGTGGCGCGAACTGTGGCTCAGCGGCTTCACAGTATGCAGGTGGCGGTGGTGGAGGCGCTGGCTATGCACGAAAGATAGCCACAAAAGCCACGGTCGGAGCTTCGCAGAGCGTCACCATAGGCAGTGGTGGTACCGCTGGCGCTGCCACTCCCACCAACGGCGGCATTGGAGGCACAACGTCGGTTGGCGCTCTGTGCAGCGCGGGCGGCGGCGGTCAAGGCATGTATGGGTCAGCGGGCCAACAAGGATCGGGTGGTGCCGGAGGATCGGGTATTACCGGCGATGTCCTCGGTGGCGGCAGCCCCGGCATGTTTGGCGAATACTACGGAACAGCGGGCAGCATCTATTTCCAAAGCGGCCAAGGCGGATCGTCCATGTTCGGGGGTGGCGGAGTAGGTGGCATTGCCAGTGCGAGCGCCCAAGCAGGATTTGGTGGAACAGGTTACGGGGCGGGCGGATCGGGCGGCATTGTTGCTTCGGCGGTGCTGGGTGCTGCTGGCGGTGCCGGCTTGGCGGGCCTCGTGGCCATCACCGAATTCTGCACGCAGTGAGGATAGTTGATGAGCAACTATGCGCTAATTGACGCCAACGGTGGCATTGTCAATCGGATCGTGCTGAACGACCCGCAAGAGTGGGCGGCACCAGCCGGATATATCGCGGTGCTCGAGCCCGCCGATGCCACGTATGAAATCGGCGGCGCCTATCTGAATGGTGTTTACGCAGCACCCCCGGCTCCGCCTTTGCCGCCTCCGCCGCCGCAAACTGTGGTGCCACAAGACCTGATGGCGCAATTCACCGCCGACGACGCGGCAAAAATTCAGGTCGCTATCGCCGGCAACGTGCAATTCTGGCTCCTGTGGTCTGCGATGCAGGCGCAGCGCGACCCGATGATTGTGACGAATGCGCGGTTTCTGGCCGGGTGGAACGCGCTTGTCCAGGTTCTCGGCGCTAGTCGCATGGCCGCGATTGCAACCTCGCTTGGTGTGGCGGTCGGATAATGTCTCTTCTCGGTTTTGATGCGCTCGGGCGTCTTGCCCCGGGGCAATTGTCCACCATTGGGCTAACCAATACGGTACTGACCGCTGGCTCGGCTTCCTACGCGGAGGCAGGACGGCCAGCGCTCTTCAACATGTTGCAGCTGTCCGGAGCGGGCGCCATTGCGGCCACGGGTCACGGCGCGATATTCGGCGCCAGGTTCGCTGGTTCGGCCGGCATTTTTTCGGCGGCGGCCAATACCGCCACGTTCCCGGTGCTGCTCTCGGCTAGTGCGGGCAGCTATGCGGTCGCCGGCCTCCCGGCGATCTTTACCACCAGTTTTCCGGTGGCCGCGGGCGCTTACGCCCTCGCCGGAAATCCCGCGACGTTCGGCGCCTCGCTGTCATCTGCCGCCGGTTCGTTCGTCGTCACCGGCCTTGGCTCGAACTATAGCCGCGATTTCGAAGCGTGGTTTCCGCGTCCGTTCGATACCGACGGCTGGAGCGGAAGCGCCGTTGCGAGCAAAGCGTGGACGCCGAAAACGATACCGTCCGAGACCTGGACCGCCGAACCGGAGCAGGCCGAAACATGGACGCATGCCATCGTTCAACCCGATCCCTGGACAAGTGAATAATGCCGCTTCTTGCCACTGGCGATTATCGCCCCGATGTCAGCGACTATGAGGGCCAGGCCACCCGGAACATCCTGAATGTGATTCCGCGCGGCGATGGCTACGGGCCGTTTCCATCGTTTTCGGCCTACACCTCCGCGCTTCCTTCCGCCTGCAGGGGCGCCTTCTACGCGCTGAAATCCGACGGAACGGTCGTTACCTTCGCCGGCACATCAACCAAGCTCTACAGGCTCAACAACACGGACTTCACCTGGACCGATGTTTCGAAGGGAGCGTCGACCTATTCGGCGCTGTCGGCCGCCGCGCAATGGCAGTTCGCGCAAACGGGCAATCTGGTTTTCGCAACGCAGGCCAATGCACTCCTTCAGGTGTTCGATCTTTCGTCGTCGACCGCGTTTTCCGACGCGCTCGGCTCGCCGCCGCAGGCGGCCTACATCAGCGTGGTCGGCCGCTTTCTGGTGCTGTCCGGATTGCTTTCGACACCTTACCGGATCCAGTGGTCGGGGTTGAACAGTTTCAACGCTTCCACGAGCTGGACGTCGGGGACGAATTCTTCCGACTTTCAGGATTTTCCCGACGGCGGCATTGTCCGCGGCGTCGCCGGCGGCGAGGCCGGGATCATCTTTCAGGATCAGGCTATCCGCCGCATGTCCTATGTGCCGGGCTCGCCGATCATCTTCCAGATCGACCGCATCACCCAGGACAAGGGTCTCTACGCGCCGTATTCGATCATCCGGGCCGGTGAGCGCATCTTCTTCTACGCAGGACAAGGCTTCCACAAGATCGAGCCGGGCGGCGTGCCCGAGCAGATCGGCCGGGAAAAGGTCGACAGAACGTTTCTGGCCGACCTCGACAAGGGCAATCTGCAGCTGTTCGTGGGCGCAGCCGACCCGCGCAGCACGCGGGTGTATTGGGCCTACAAATCCGTCTCCGGCACGGTCGGAACCTACGACAAGCTGCTCGGCTATGACTTTCTGCTCGATCGGTTTTTTCCCGTGCTTTCGACCGGCGAATATCTGCTGGGCATCTCGCAGACCGGATTGACGCTGGAAAATCTCGACACGCTTGCGCCGGGCACAATTGCGATTGCGGGGGCGGCCAATAACGGCTCCGGCCTGATCCGCATCGCTGTTGCATCAACCGCCACGCTCACGACGGGGCGGCTGCTCTCCATTAGCGGGATTGTCGGAACAGTAGAGGCAAACGCCGAAAATTGGAAGATTACCGTCATCGACGGCACACATCTCGATCTCGTTGGTTCAATGTTTGCCAATGCCTATGTTTCCGGCGGCACGATTGCCGGTTCGTTAGATGCGATGACACTGAGTCTCGATGCCTATGCGACCGCGGTACAGCCGGAAATCGCGCAATTCAATGGCTCGCATCTGCTCGGATTTTTCAGGGGAGCTAACCTCGAGGCGACCTTGGAAAGCGCGGAGCAGGGCACCGACGAAAACCGCATCACCATCCGGGGCTTTCGTCCCGTCACCGATGCAGCCGCGCTGTACGGCTCGGTATCGTATCGCGATACGCCATCGGCGCCCGCCACCGCAGGTACGGAAGTGCCGGTCAATGCGCGCTCCGGCCGCTGCGACGTGAGGCGGGACACCCGCTATTCGCGCTTCAAGGTTCGGATTCCGGCGGCAACGCCCTGGACATTCTGCGCCGGCGTTATTCCCGACCTCACCACCGGCGGCACGCTGTGACGGCCTACGTTCCCGGGATTACCGAGACCGATCTGAAGAAGATCGTTCTCGCCATTCAGCAGCTCGCGGCGGGTCGATCGAACGCGGTCGGCACGGTGACGCTCGCGACCGGCAGCGCGACGACCGTGGTGCAGGACAAGAACTGCGCAGCCGGTTCGGCGCCGCTGCTCACGCCAACGACCGCCAACGCGGCGACCGAGATGGGCAACGGAACGATGTATGTTTCAGCCGTCGCCAACGGTTCGTTCACGATTGCGCATGCGAACTCCGCCACCTCGGGACGAACGTTTTTGTATGCCCTGCACGGTTGAGCTGGTTTGCGTCGACCCGAAGCGGGTTCACGAGTTCTGGCCGCATGTCAGCCCGCTGCTGAAGGCCGCCTGCTACCGCACCAAACTCAATGCCTTTGCCGATATCGAAGCCGACATTCTTGCCGGACGCAGCCTGCTGTGGATGGCGTGGAACGGACGAACGATCGAATCCGCGGCGGCCACCATCCTGATCAATTCCGAGATCGGCAAGGTCTGCATCATCACGGTGTGCGGCGGCAGCGACATGAAGCGATGGCTTCCGCTGATCGACAAGATCGAGGCTTATGCGAAGCGCGAGGACTGCAAGCGCGTCCGCATCTACGGCCGCAAGGGCTGGCTGCATGTGCTCGATGGCTATGAAGAAAAGCACGTCATCATGGACAAGGAGTTGGGCTGATGGGCGGTGTGAATTTTCGCGACGCGTATGAGTTCGATCCTGAAACCTACGGCGGTGAGGGCGGTGGCCTGCTCGGCAGGCTCCTTTCGCTGCAAGCGGAGCAGGACCCGTATCAGACTATTCCGGGGAATAGCGAGTTGGCGCCGTCTGTGCCGCAAAATCCGAACTTCAGCCAAACTCCGCAGACGCGCATCACGATTCGGCCGTTCGACGCTTATTCTCAGCGCGATTCCGAGATCCCCGGCGGTCAGAGCGGCCTGCTCGGCAGGCTGCTTACGCTGCAGGCGGAGCAGAGCCGGTATCAGCCTGTCCCCGAGACTGGTGGTCGGGTGCCATCCGCGCCGCAGAATCCGAACTTCTGGCAAGCTTCGCGGAATCCGAACTCCCCTTCGTTGCCGATGCCCGGCTCTCCCGCACCACAGGCTGAGACTTCCACACAGCAGGCACAAGCGCAGCAGACAAGAGAAGCAGAGGTAGCGCGCCTGGTGCGCGGAATCGGAAAACTCACTGGCGTCGGTGCCGCGCCACTTTACCTTGACCCTATCGACATCGCAAAATCGGCGGGCATTGGCCTCGCCAATGGTGTGGTCAATGCCGCAGGGCTGCCCGGAGATGTGCTGGGGGGTCTTGGCTCCGATCACTTGAGGTCGTGGAGGTCCGACGAACTCCGGCGTTGGATCGAGGAGTACACCGGTGAATTTTATCAGCCCAAGAGCAGAGCTGGACGCTATGCCGAAACAATCGGCGAAATGGTGCCGGCGCTCTTGGCCGGGGAGGGGCTGGGAGTAGCGGCGGGCGGGTTTCGGGGCGGACTGGCGGCGTCGCGCGCGGGACTGGGAGTGGGGGCAGGCGTGGCCCGCGGTGGGCAGGCGGCAGCGGGCGAGGCATTACGCGAACTCCCCGGGACATTTGTAAAGCACGCCGTTGCTCCTGGCATAGCTGTCCAAGCGTTGGAAGAGGCATTCCCGGACAACAAAGTGGGGCAGACATTGCAGAAGGCCTATCCCGTGGTTCGTCGCGGACTTCCTGTCGCGCTCGCGGCGAAGCGGTATCTCAGCAGGCGGATCGTGCCACAATGAACGATGGCTATTCGGCCGGGCAACTATCGAGAGTGGTGGTGGTGAAACAGGAAGGCCTTCAGAAGCGGACTAACGATCTCCCGGATCCCTTTCGCCGCTGGCCAGCGCGCCTCGGCCATGTTGAACAGGGTGTCGTAGATCCAATAGCATGACAAGATCCAGAGGATCGCCCCGGGAAGAAAGAGAGACACGTCAAGCCAACCAGGGTGATCAATCAAAGCCGCCAAATGGCCGCCAACGATAAGCAGAGGTGGCCAGCCGAAAAACCAGCCCAACACGTATGCTACTTCGCGGCGAGACGGAGCTAGCCACTCAGCGTCTTCTGGCGGTGGCTCGATTGCTTGCGATGACGGCTCGGTTACCATTTTCGCGCTCGTTCCGGCCTTGTGCATGTCCGGATGATTTCGACCTTCCAAGATAAGTGTGTCGCGGCCTGCAGAGGTTCAATGATCCATCCTCCGACCGGGCGCTGATATATCAGCGAGGTGAAAAACAAAATACTGGCGGCAATGCTGCCTCGTGACCAAGTGAGAGTTTGCGCGCCCATGCGCTCGCTTGGGGAAAGCTGTTGTGGAAAGACAGCGGGGTCCAGCGAGCACACCAGAGTATGTATCAATTGATCTGGCGCGGGAAGCGCGTCAGCGGGTGCGCCGCGAAAATGCACCTGTAAATAGAGATTGACGATGTTCCTGTTTTGTTCTATGGATGCGCAGCCTTGTACTTGTGGCGAAGTGTGTGCATCAAAGATGTCGTGCGGGGGTCTGGCCAGACTGAGTGCGGAGAGGGTTCGTTTTGTCGCGCTCGATTCTGCCACCGGTCTCGGTGCGGCGTGAAGGACGAACGGCATAAGGAAACCCCGATTGGATTTGGCTCTTTCAATTTCTGCGCCGCAAGTTTTGCAGCTCTCTGTGCGCTAACATTTTCTTGTTGTTGGAGTTCGGAAATTTCACGCGCGCAGGCACCGGACCCGGAGAAAGCTGTTTACGCTCGCGCCGTCGAATTTTGTCGCGGCACCGTGAAGCGTCCCATGGCGCTCGATCTCGACAAGCGGGTCTTGTGTTTTGACGGCCCGATCTTGCCTGGAACGGATGTTTCGTTAGCCCGCACTCTCGAACCGAATGGTCTTTTCGTGGTCCGAAGTCGCGGCGGAGACAGCGACACCGCCGTCGCCTTGGCCGACTTGCTTCGAGACCGGCACGCAACCGTCGTTGTCTATGACTACTGCATATCCGCCTGTGCTGATTACCTCTTTATGGCATCAACTAACACCTTTGTGGTGAGGGACACTATTGTCGCATGGCACCATCCGGTCGATCCGCTCTGGTGTCCGTCACTGGTCGTGCCGAAAGATGGTGGCCCCAAACGTCTGGAAACATCGGCCTGCTCCGATGCTCCTCCGGAATATCAAAGGGGATATAGAGAATTCAAAGATCGGAACGACACATTTTACGCAGAGAGGGGTGTTGATCCTCCATTCGAAGTCCCTCCAGAAAGCTTCACGATCAGAAAAATACTGAGGAATATGTTTGAAGGAACCGGTCGAAATCCGAATGTCGGATGGACCTGGAACCCAAGGTACTACGCCAGCACGCTCAAAATGAAAATTATTTATGAGGCGTATCCAAACAGCCAGGCTGAGGTCGATGCCATGATGTCGAAGTTCGGTCTGGGTGGCCGCATCCTCTACGATCCGTAACGGACTTTCAATCGCCTGAAATAGGCGAAGCTTTGCGGACAAGGAATTTGGAGCGATACCGCCTGTCGCACAGGCGCTCCGAAGAATTGAATCAATGCAGCCCCTGCCAAAAGGGGGCCGCGCGCAAAAGCACTGCCTTTGAACCAGCCGGAAAGAACACACATGGCTTATTCTTTCAGAGACTATCCCCAGTCACCCAATTCGCGATCGAAAGGTCCGGCACGATCCAAAGAGGAGCCCTCGAAATTGCCGGACGGCTACCTACCGCTTCCATCTCCGGACCCCAAGAATCCCTTTGGTGACCCGCCAAAAATACAGCCGCCGCAAGAGCCACTTCGTATATGGAATGATCCACCAGTTCCTGCAGCGCCGTACATTCCGCCGTTGTGGCCCGTCCATCCGTTACCTGCTCCCGGAACCGATCCCTTTCCTGACCCGTCAAAAACACGTCTGCCGCCGCTATCTCCGCCGCAAGAGCCTTTGCCGCGTGACTTGAATCCCTCGGATTTTCCAGGGCGGGGGAGAAACGAGCCAGGCGGCTTGCCCGGCATGCTGCTGCGGGTCTTGATGCAGCAGAACCAGGTTCAACCAGACGCCGAGTCCGCATCTACTCCGGACGATGCGCAAGTGTATGCAGCTCCGCCGCAGCAATTCCTGGCCGCTCCACAGAGACCAGTCAGGATCCTTTCTCGGCGGGTCTACTGACCATCAGAAGATGGTGACCGACCCGGAGCCAAAGGTTTCGACAGCGCCTCCGCGCGAGACCTTGGAGCTGGAACGGCCCGCGCTACTGGGTCAATCCTGAACAAGCAAATAAGGCTGCGCATACGTCCGTATCCTCGGACGCAACGGCGGCCGCATGCGCTCGGCGACTATCGGAAAACCAATTTGAACATGGAGCCTCAAGCCAATGGGCGGACAATCGTCATCGACGCAAACGCAACAATCGCAAACCGCGCCGTGGGCGGCGGCGCAGCCGATGCTGCAGGGCATCCTCGGGCAGATCGGCACCGGGTTGAACAAGACCGGACTGACATCAGCGGAAACCGGCGCACTCAACACCCTGCAGAGCAACGCTTCGCAGGGCAATCTCGGTACGTTCCAGAGCCAGCTGACGCCGTACGCCAACGGCAGCATGGTCGGCAACAATCCTGCGCTCGCCGCGCAGCTCGCACAGATTCAAACCGACGTCGGCAATTCCGTGAACGGGCAATTCGCCGCCGCGGGCCGCGACATGAGCGGCGCCAACCAGATGGCCTATGGCCGCGGCGTCGCCGCCGGCGAAGCCCCGGTCATTGCGTCGCAGTATAATCAGGATGTCGCCAACCAGATCAACGCCGCCAACGCGCTCTACAATGCGGGCAACACCACCGCCGGCACGCTTGCGGGGATGCAGCAAAACTATCTCGGCAACCAGGGCCAGGGCATCACCGCGGCGCAGTCCGCGCTCGATGCGCAGAATTATGGCGCCAACGCAACATTGGCGGAGGAAGCGCAGCGCCGGGGTATCCCGGTTCAGGCCTTGAGCCTGCTCGCGCAGATCGGCGTTCCCATCGCTGGGCTTGGTTCGCAATCCAATGGCACTACGACAGGCACGCAGCAGATGTCCGGCGCGCAGCAGTTTGCGACCCTTGCCGGCGGCATCAACAATTTGTTGACGCCCTTTATTCCCAAGCCCGCCAAATGAGATGGCTTCACAATGGGTCTCTTCGACGGCTATTTCGATCCCCAGCAATTCGGGGAGGGCGGAGGATTGCTCGGCCGGCTGCTCGCGCTGCAACAGAGCCAAAGCCTGTATCAGCCGGGCGCGGATCTTGACGAGGCGCCGTCCGCTCCGCAGGTGGCGCTACCGCAGCCGAGCCTCAGGCTATCTTTGCCAAGCTACGGCCAGCCATCACCGGATTCGCAAACCGCCGCTTCAAATCTGACGTCGCAATACCAGGCATTGCAGCCAATTCTCGGCGACCACAACGCGATGCTCGCGACCGTCAATCCCGACATCGGAAAGACACTGATTGCGCAGGCGCTGGCGAACCAGCAGCAGCCTGCCAATGCCGGCAACGTCTTTTCGGTCAGTAACGGTCTGCCAGTCGTTTCCGATGCATCTCCGGACCGGTCCGGCCGAGTTCGCAATACGCTCAGGCTCCCTTGGGGCTTTGCGCCGCAGGGCCAATTCTCTGTGCTGCCGGAGCAGGGATAACCGCAGGCCAGGCCATATTGGGTGGAGCTGCGCTATTGGGCGGCGCAACCATTCTCAATAACAACGCCACCAGCCGACCTCCTGCCGGGTCTCGTCCGATCAACAGACTGGTCAGGCAATCATACGGAGATTAAAAGAGCCGTGGGCGCTCAAGGGAATGATGATGTCAGAATTTCCCCAACAGGCGAAGTCTGGGCGCAAAAACCTGATGGAAGCTGGGAGAACCACGGACCGGCGGATAACTTTACAGGTTCGGGCAAGCCCCGCGGACGGCGAGGCAAGGGTAGAGATCGATGACGTCAGCACAAATGGATGACGAGGAACTCGAAGGACTCAGATATCAGGTGCGGCTGTTAATCAGGCATCCAAACATCGACCCTGACCGCATAACGAACACGCTGCGACTTGCGCCGCACCTTTCCGCGATGGTGGGCAGCGTCCGAAAGAACCCCGCCGGCATCGTTCTTCCGGGGTTGCACAAGGACAGCGTGTGGAGCCATTCGTTTCGTGTCGAACGAAACCGTTTTTTTTCTCAGATGCTGTGAAGCTGATCGATAGGATGGAGCCACACAAGGCGTTCCTCATTGAAATCGAAAAGAGCGGTGGTTCTGCCAGTTTGGTCCTCGACTTGCCCGGTGACACCAATATTGGCGATGTTCTTCCGTGGCGTGAAATGGCGCGCCTTTGCGCTATGCGAATAGATCTGAGCATCGAGGTATTTCCGGACTTCAACTAGCCGACTTGATCGAAGCTGCACCGGTCGGGGGCGACCCAAGCTCGACGGCCTGTGATGGCCGAGGCGCCATGGTTCTTGCCTGCGCCCAAACTCATCCTTGTGAGATGGCTTCGGTCTCTTAAGACAAAGGAACGCGGCCTGTGCTGCGGTCAAAGGTGCTCGACGGCTACGAGGAAAAGCACATCATAAAGGAGAGGGCATGGAGGGAGAGACGGCCGGTGGCCCCGTCCTGTCTGCAGCCTAAGCGGGATTGACGATGTTCTCGATATGTTCTATGGAGTGCGGCGGCGGTTGTGTAGTTGAAGGTAGGGGCAATGTCGCGCCGAAAGCCTGACCAAGGTGAATGTGGGGAGCGTCCGTCCGGTCTTGTTCGCTCCGCCCGTCGGTGCTGCGCGCGATCCGGCCAGAGGCATAACGATGCTTCGATCGGTTTTCGCTCTTTCGTTCTCCGCATCGCAAAATTCGCAACTCTCTCAGCGCTCGCTCTTGTTTGTTGCGGTTTGGAAATCTCGCGGGCCCAGGTGTCGGATGCCGAGAAAGCAAGTTACGCTGACGCTTTGGCCTATTGTCGGGGAAATGTAGCGCGTCCGATGGCGCTTCGGAGCGACAAGAGGGTCTTGTGTCTCGACGGACCGATTTACGCCGTAAATGACATTTGGCTAGCCGGAGGCCTCGCGGAAGGTGGTGTTTTCGTGGTTCGCGGCGACAGCGGAGATATTGCCACCACCCTTATGCTTGCCGACATGCTTCTGACCAGGCAAGCCACTGTCGTCATCAACGATTACTGCGTTGGCATCTGTGCCAACTATCTTTTCATCGCGTCCGTGAAGACCTTCGTACCGAAGGACGCCGTTGTGGCGTGGATCAATCACGCGACCGGACCAAATAATTGTATCCGATTTTGGGAAACCCCCAACCACGGAGAGGCACGCCTTCAGGAAGCTCCTTGTGACTTGGATTCTCTTGATAGTGATACCAGGGAGCTCATCCGACTAAAGTCCCTATTCTACAAAGGGAGGGTTCTTTCATTCCAGGAGCCTCCGGAAAGCATTGCCGTTCGAAGAATCCTGAAGAACAAATTTGACGCGACCGGTAGATATCCAGCTAACTTCTATTGGACTTGGAATCCGCGGCACTACGCCAGCGCGATCAGAACGAAGGTCCTTTACGAGGCATATCCGCAAAGCCAGGACGAACTTGATGCCATTCTGGCGCGACTTGGTCTGACCTTGTCGGTCATCTACGATCCATAGACCGAGTCTCAAACCGGAAAATCGATCTCGTCAGGCGATATCTGTCCGGCGAGGGCAGCCGGTTGAAATACGTCTCTGCAGGACAACGGTGAACCATATCCGGTCCTCCAAACAGGCCGAACTAAATCTCTTACTCAGCTAGTGCGAGCAAACATATGGCCAGCCCATTCAATGACGATCCTAATCGGAAACCAGACCTGCCCCGTGGCGATTGGTGGGAGTTGCTCAAAGACTGGACTCCTCCGAATTACCCAGCGCTTTCAGGCCCGCCTCCCGGGCCGGCACCCAGGCCTTGGTGGCTCGACCCTTCAATTCCCCGAGCACCTTCGAGCCTAATTCCCGAGCCAAAACCCGTAATCAACGGGTACCCCCGGTGGGTGGATCCCCGGGCTCTCCCGACGCTGCCAAACCTAGCCCCTCCCCAGCAGATCAACTCTGCTCCGGCAGCCATCGGCCCCGCAACCGGCGTAGCCCCGGCCGAGAGCGCTGGTGGCTTACTCGGCATGCTTTACGAGATGATGCAGCAGAACGAGCCGAAGCCGGACGGCGGTTTCGATTCAAATCCGCAGGACGCGTCGCTGCAGGCGCCGCCTGAGCGCCGGTTGGGCAGACGCACCTATCGCCAGTAAGACGATGGTGAGTCCTGCTTCGGCTGGATGAGCCGGGCGAATCCGAAACATGTTGCTCCGCGCGAGCAGGCCGGCGCCCTGTCCACAGTCTGCGGCAATCGTCCCACAGGCCCGCCGCGCAAGCAAGAAACCCAAATCCACTGGAGTGCCCATATGGCTGATGAACCCGCTTCGGCGCTGACCGGCGCCGCCTTTGAACTTGCCAGTGCCGGCTATAGGCCGATGCCGGATCCGGATAAGAAGAGCGACGAGGAAGCGATCGGCAGCGACAGCGCCTCCTTGCGCGAGGCGGCGGAGCGGCGCTCGGGTCCACCCGACGAAATAGTCGCAAGGCAATATACCGATGGCAGCGGCAAGCCCGTTGCGGCGAACGAGGCGGTCACGCTGGATCGCGCCGCGCGCGATTATGCCAGCGCCGCCGCGGCCGACAAATTCGCGGTGGAAAACGAATCGGGCGAGGCGCTGGCGGCACGCGTCGATGCGATGCGGGCCGAAGCGCTTGCCAGGGATCCCGACGCCGCCGAGTTTTACGGTTTTGAGCCGCCGCCTGCAAAAACCGATAAGGCGGAGTCCGGTAAAACCAATTCTGAAAAAGCGGCGAGCGAGCCGGAAGACTTAAGCGATGACCGCGCGACAGATGGACTCGATCCCGAGCTCGAGAAGGTGATCAATCATCCGCAGGTACGCCAGGCCATCGAGGAGCGGATCGGGGAAGCCGAAAAAACCCGCCAGAGCTATCTCGACGGGCTGGCGGCGGCGACGCAGATTGCGCAGGTGAGTTTTGTCAGCCAGTTCCCCGAGCTGGCAGGCATCGCGCCGGAAAACCTGCCCGGCGTGCTCGAGTTGATGTCGCGGCAGGACCCGCAGAAATTCGCCCGGGTGCAGGCGATGGTCGCGACTACGGAACAACTGTTCGCGCAGCAGCGCCAGGAGAGCCGGCGCCAGGATGAAACGGCGCGGCAGAAGTTTCTCGAGTTTGCGAAATCCGAGGATGCGCGCTTCGAGACCATGCTGAAAGGCGAGCCGAAAGCGACCCAGCATGCGGTGACCGCCGAGATCTTCGCCTCCGCCAGGGCCAGCGGCGTCGAGCCCGCCGAGCTGATGAAATTGTTCAACAGCGAACCTCTGATGCGCAACGCGGTGTTTCAGCGCATGATGTATGACGCCGGAAAATATCGCCTGATGATGAAGACCAGGGACGCGGCCGCCGCCAAATCCGTGCCGCCGGTGCAACGACCCGGCACGGCGCGGACGCCGGCCGAGCGGGAGCACGCGGATCTGCGCACGCTCAACGCAAAACTCTCGAGCTCGGGCGACATCAAGGACGCGGTGGCGCTGTACAACGCCCGAAAGTCCAGCCGCCGCTGAAAGACGGCTGCAAAAAATGCGTGCAGCGCACGAGGAAGTTGACATTGTTCTTGGTTTGTTCTATGTCGTATTGTCTGCGGCGGCTCTCGTAGTCAGTTGTGGACGTTGGATATGTCGTGCCGCGATCCCCAGTCTCGTTTCGCTCGTTTCGCTCGTTTCGCTCGCTTCATCGATTGCCATCCTCCGGGTGAGCAAGGTAGCGAGAGACCAGATTTCGCCTGCTGCTCTTTCATTTTCTGCGGACGGCGCGAATCTGACGACAGGGAGTCCGCATGAGGAAGATCTTTCGCGCGAGAAATGTGGTTCTCCTGCTGGTTGCGCTCCCGATCTTGTTGTTCGTCGGCTTCTGGGCCGAATTCGCCTATCGTCTGAACAACGTATGCGGCCCGGGCGACCACATTATTCAGTCGGATGCCGGCGCTATCAAACAGGCGCAAATTCGAATCGTTAGGGCTCGTTACCTTAGCCACGGCATTCCCGGATATGTCGATGAGAAACCCGGCTACGCGGACTTCAGTCGAGCTGATTGCTGCACAGTTAGAAGATCCAGAAACATCTTCGGCGTCATTGTATGGGAGGTCGAACTGCACGGAGAAACAGTGGGAGAGCCGAAGAAGAGGCGCGTCAGCGCGGATATGTGGCTATCAAACTGCGGAGCAGTGTTCGACGAGGATTCGTTCATAACGGCAGAGCCAACAAGGTAAATTTGTTATGACCGAAAGTACGGTAAGATTGACCAACGGCCAGCGGTGGATGACGAGGCAGTTTGTCGATCATTATTTGAGGCCGTCTGCGCGCGACGATCGACCGGCGGGCGGGTTTGTTAAGTGTAGGAAGTAGGCATGAGGAAGATCTTTCGCGCGAGAAACGTCGTTCTCCTGCTGCTGGCGCTCCCGATCGTGTTGTTGGTCGCCTTCTGCGTCGAATTCGCCTATCGCACGAACAGCTGCGCACCGGGAGATCACGTGATCCAGTCGGAGGAAGACGCGATCGAGGTGGCGAAAAAGAAAATTGTCAAAAGTTCCTACTTTAGTTCCGAGAGTTTCGGGAGTGCGCCGGATTTCGTGGATTCCCTTTCCGAGACAGAAGGCTGCTGCAGCGCAACCAGATCCAGAACTCCCTTCTTTGTCATCGTTTGGGAGGTTTCTCTTTCAGAAAGTGTAGCCAAGCCGAATTACCGGCTCGCAAAGGTGTTCCTTTCGAACTGCGGCGTCATCTTCACACGCAAATCATACATTGATCCAAGGTAAAAGGCAGATAGGTTATGTCTGGAAATCAGGTCAGGCTGGCAAATGGTCAGCGCTGGACGACGGAGCAATTCCTCGATCACTTTTTTAGGCCTTCTGCGTCGGGTACGCCCACCCCCGTGGCTGGCCCGCCTGAACCCATTATCGTGGACAGGTCATGGTACATGGGCGACGGCCCGGGGAGATATTATCACCCCGGCATGTTTCCAATCATAAATCAGGTTGCCAACAACCGGAATCTTGCCCCCGGCACCTATGACTTGTGGCAACTGGCGCCGAAGAGCAAGGATGATGCTTCGGTAAAGGCCTCGATATCGCATTATTTTACGGATCCGAGTTCTGAGGACTTTAAGACGCGCGCCTTCGTGTTCGGAAATGAGAGCGCCCGAATCTCTGGCAAGGTCGTAGTCAATCAAGATGGGTCAAAGACATTTCACGGCATCGAGATTCGACCGTTCGATACCAACTTTGATTTTGAACACAATACGCTGAACCCGCTTGTTGAGATTCCGCGCGAGCTGGCGAGGCGAAAATACGATCCTGAAAACTATGGCGTTAAGTACGACATTCGATTTCCAATCAATGGAACGGGACGGATCTACGATCCCTTTACGGATTCACAGCTGAACGGGGCGCTTCACAAGGAGTTCGTCCATCCCCGTAGCGGGCCTCCGTGGTTGCTGCCAAGCGTAACAGGAAAACCGCCGATCCCGTTTGTTGATGAGCATGGTCAATACCTGGACCAAACGAACGGCGACAGCGCGCAAGCATCCACATCGCCCGCCGCCGCGCCTGCGGGGCAGTTCGGTTCTCCCGCTAACCGGAATGCCAGCGATGTCGGCAGCTGGATAGCGTCTCTCGCGGGCGTCGACCCTATGAATCCCACGCAGCCGGCGCCGCAGCCAGCCGACAAACTCAGCGGCATCGTCAGTAACCAGCCGATGCCGGATTAGCCGTTTCCGCCGCCGATCTTCAATCCGCGCTAGCGGTGCACGAAACCCGATAGAAAATCTGATCGGCGTCGATTGGCCGGCGCTTCTCGCGCCGATCGCTGGCGCGTTCCAAAAGAGGAGACTTCCAATGGCAGACGACGACCGCGACTTCATCGAACGTGCCGAATCCCTGACCGGCAAGCTCTACGGCAAGCCGGCTTCGATCGACCAGATCGCCGACAATTTCGCGCTCTACGGCCTGAAAAAACGCGCCGCTGCGCTGGAAGATTTCGATGCCGAATTGCGGGGCGAGATCGGCTCCGGCTCGCACAGCCTGCGGCGTCACGCGCAGCTGATGGCGCTGCGCAAGAAGATGGGAGGCGTTCACGAGGCGCTGCGTAAAGCCAGGCGGTGAGCATGGCGATGAGGAACCCGGTGCTGGCGGCGCTGGCGCAGGCGCGAATGCGCGCCGCGCCGATCTTTGCGCGGTGGTGCGAACTCAACCGCGTTTCCTGGTGTCCGGCAGCGCCTGCCGATGTGGCAAGATTCGTTGCCGACTGCGCATCGCTCGGCATCGAACGGCTGTGGCCGGCGGTGCAGGACATTTCGAAAGCGCATGCTGCGCTGGGGCTGGCCGACCCGACGCTCGGCGGCGCGGTCGCGACCGCTGTCAGCGAGGTCGCCGGTATCTCGCCGCCGCGCTCGTGGCCTGATGACCGCAAGCAGCGCTTCAAATCGCTGCCCTATGACGTGCAAGTCTACGTCGCCGCCCATGAGGCGCAGCGCGAAAAGGTGCTGCGGCGCGCGCAGAACGAGGCGGCAAACGCCCGGCAGAAGCTCGCGGCATCGCAGCCGCCACTATGCGAAACAATCAAAGGAAACGAAGCCGATGATCTCAAAAGACCTGAAAACGACGCGCACCCCACCGCTTGAAGACCGCATCAAAAAGATCCGCGCCGATATCGAAGCCATTATCGACGCGAAAGCCGAAGCTGCGGCAAAGGAAAATCCGGGCGTCCCATCGGGCGTGATCCGCAACCTCCTGACCGCGCGCGCCCCGGCATGCCCCTGCGCGCAATATCTGGAAATCACCGGCACGGGATAGGGCCAGGCGGAGGGGGACAGCGACAGTCGAAATTTTGAGCCTAGAGCGGGATGAGACTAGGTTTGGTCATATCCGGCGTTGGCGAAGTAGTTTGCGCATTCGTCATCTGAGACGGTGTCGAGGATCGGACCGATCGCATTGTAGACGGCCTCGGTGGTTCGCCTTGCGGCCTTGCGCAGCCAATGTTTGAACTTGGCGAAGAACTGCTCGATCGGGTTCAGGTCGGGTGAGTATTTCGGCAGGAAGAACAGGTGCGCGCCGGCGGCGCGGATAGCACGACGCACCGCACTGGCCTTGTGCGAACCGAGATTGTCCATGATCACGATGTCGCCGGGCCGCAAGGTCGGGACCAAAACCTTCTCGACGTAAAGTTGGAAGGTCTCGCCGTTGATCGGCCCCTCAATGAGCCACGGAGCGGTGATGCGATCGTGGCGCAATGCCGCGAGGAAGGTCATGGTCTGCCAGCGGCCGTGTGGTACCTTGGCTCTGATCCTTTGGCCACGCGGCGCCCAGCCCCGCAGCGGCGCCATGTTGGTCTTCGTCCAGGTTTCGTCGATGAACACCAGGCGAGAGGGGTCGATCCGCTCTCGATACTTAACCCACTGTGCCCGGCGGCGGGCCACATCTGGGCGGTCCTGCTCGGCGGCAATCAGCGTCTTTTTTTATGACTGAGCTTCTCGGCGTGGACGAAATCCCACACCGTGCGGTAATCTACCTTCAGGCCACGCTCGGCGAGTTCGGCCACCAGCCCGCGCAAGGTGAAATCCGCATTCCGGCACCGTTGCACCAGCCAATCGCGGTGCGGCCCCGCAATCTTCTTCGGCCGATAGCCGCCGATCTTGTCAGGCTTGACGCTGCCGGTTTTTCGGAAGCGCTGAACCCAGAGAATGGCCGTACTGATGCCCACCCCAAATTGCGCCGCGGCCTGATGGCACGACAAACCACCCTTGATGACCCCCCTTACCACCCGCTCACGCAGATCATTTGAATACGGTCGTCCCATCCATGCCGGCCTCCTTCCCAGCCAGCATGTTGAATCAGAACCGATCTGATTTGGGAATCCTCAATCAATTCAGTTTAGACCCATCCCGCTCTAGCAACGGCGATCCCCTGGGGTCGCCGTTTTCATTTCAAGGAAAGCAAAAATGTCTCTCTATAAATGGTCGCAGACGGCCTCTTCGGACGCAACCGCGGACCCGACGATCAACTGGGCCGAAGGTCAGGCGCCGTCCAGCATCAACAACTCCGCTCGCGCCATGATGGCCGCGACCGCGAAATATCGCGACGATGTCGCCGGCGCGATCGTCACCGGCGGAACATCGACCGCCTATACGGTTTTGTCTTATGAAGTGTTCGATACGCTGGCGCACCTCAACGGGCAGATGATCGCATTCACCCCGCACATCACCAACGGCGCCACGGTGACGCTGAACGTGGATGGCCTCGGCGCAAAACCGCTGCGCTCCGCTCCGAATGCGGAATTACTGGCCGGTACCATCATTCAGGGCACGCCTTATGTTGCGGTCTATAACAATTCGGACGGTGCGTTCTATCTGCGTGGATTTGTCGGCAATCCGTATAATGTGCCGCTTGGTGCTGGCTTGGACTATTGGGGGGCAAGCACGCCGAATAGCTCGTTTGCCTTCCCGATTGGGCAATCGATCTCACGCACAACTTACGCCACACTGTTCTCACTGATTGGTACGACCTACGGCACTGGCGACGGAAGCACCACCTTCAATCTGCCGGACAAGACCGGGCGCGTTTCTGCGATGAAGGAGGCGTCAGCAACTCGGCTGACCTCGGCCTATTTCGGTGGCAATTCGGCGAATCTAGGCGCAGTTGGCGGAGTTGAAAGCCACATACTGGGAGTTGGCGAGATGCCGTCCCATACCCATACAGCGACAGTTACCGATCCGGGCCACGTTCACCAAGAAACATTTATCTATCCCGGCGGTGGTGCAACTTACAACAGTATCTCGGGAAGCTCATCTTCCGCGACAGTTGCGGGACCTAATACGGCCGCTGCGATTACCGGTATCGCCGTTTCAAATGCTAATCAGGGAGGCGGCGCGGCTCACGCGATCGTGCAGCCCACCATTATCTGCAATTACATCATCCGGGTTATATAGCAGCGCTGGTAAATCATCTGCGTAGGCATGTAGTCCAATAGCCGACTGCAAAGCCTTGTCAAAATCTTCGCGGCATATCCACGATAGATATTCAGATTGTGAAATTTGATAACGGAAAGTCTGTGGCGCGCGAAGGTCTCCATCAGCGCTTCGTGAGTGAAATATTTACGATGTTCATTTTTTCCGATGATAGGGCTAGAAAATATCAATAGACCACGGTGCTCTCTGGCAACCTTGTCAAAGAATGCTTCTTGGTCATCTGGCGTCAGATAGTAAATGCACTCAAGTGCCGCGATTACATCAAAGCCAGCGAATGAAGTTCTAAGGAAATCGGAGTCTTCAAAGTGCGCATTTGCGAGATTGCGCGCCTTTGCTCTCTCTATGGCAACATCGCTTATGTCGATTCCTTTAACCGACCGAGCAACGTTGAATATCGACTGAGTTAGATGGCCTTCGCCGCAGCCAAGCTCAAGAACCGATCTTCCGGCCACGTGCTTCGACACACAGCGACGCAATACCTTATCGCGGAAGCTGGCGCGTGAAATCCGCCAAGGGTCTGGAAAAGCATAGAACTGATTGAACTCGGCGGCTGTACGCATCTTCGACCAATACCACCACAACCCCACAGCGAGCAAGTATGACCGATCTCGATGCGCTAAAGGCAGCGAACGCCCGGCGCTGGGCAAATGCCAAAATCTCCCGGAATTTCGCGTCCGTCGCGCGGCATCTGGTAGATCCCCATGCCAAGCAGCGGTACCTGACGGTCGCGGGGAGGACCGGCGTTCCCTGGTTCGTGATCGCCGTCATTCATGAGCGGGAGGCTTCGCAAAGCTGGACCGGATCTTTGGCGCAGGGCGATCCGTGGAACAAGGTTTCCGTGCATGTCCCGGCCGGCCGTGGGCCGTTCAGCTCATGGGAAGATGCGGCGGTAGACGCCCTCGTCAACTGCCAGCCTCATGCAGCGCGCAATACAGATTGGAGCGTCGGCGGCATTCTGACATTGCTCGAACTCTATAACGGGGCGGGGTACGCCAATAGGGGCGTGCCTTCTCCTTACGTCTGGAGCGGCACCGATCAATACAAATCGGGCAAATACGTCCGCGACGGCGTGTACGACCCGAACGCCGTTGACAGTCAGCTCGGCTGCGCCGGGCTCCTGATGTCGATGGCCGCGATCGACCGAAGCATCACGTTCGCCGGTGTGACGATTACCCCGGCCAGACCGGCGCCCACGATGTCGAAACCGGCCCCCGCCGATCTTCGAAGGTCGCTTCCGCCCTCGATCACCAATCCGTCGAAGGGTTCGGTCGGCGCATTCATCGCTTCCATTCTCTCCGCCATTTTCAACCCCAGAAGGAAATGACCATGACGCTGTTTCTTACGTCTCTCGCATTTGCCGGCGGCTTCGCGTTTTGCTGGGTCGCCAAGGACAGGATTACGGTTCTGGTGACCGGCACTGAATCGTTTATCGGGGCGCTCGAGGCCAAGGCGGCCACGCTGAAGGCGGCGCTCTGACCATGTGGATGCGAATCAAGGCTTGCTGCCTCCACTCCCTGACCATCGCTTGGAGCTATTGCCTCGCTTTCGCGGGCGCCGTGATGCAGGCGGTCGATGCGGTCGCCGATGCGCTTGGCGATCCGACCTTGAAGGATCAAATCTCCGCGGCCTTTGGTGATGCAAAAACAGTCGGGCGGATTCTGCTGGGCATCTCCATCGTGACAATTCTTGCGCGGCTGCGGTCGCTTCGAAAGGCGTCTTGAGATGTGGATGGCGATCATCTCATTTCTCGGCGGCCCGGTGATCAAGGGATTGATCGACGCCTATCAGGCAAAACTGAAGGCCGGAAATGTCGACAACAAGATCGCGGCGGATCTGGCGGCGGGCGAAATCGCCGCGCAAGTCTCGGAGACGAACGCGATCCTGCAATATCGTATCGCCGAAATCGGGCACTGGTATGAGCCCGACAAGCTGATGGGGTATTTCGTCGCCTGCTATTTCGGAAAACTTCTGCTTTGGGACAAGGTGCTCGGGCTCGGCACGACCGACCCGCTCGGCGGGTTTGCATCCGTTACATCCAATCTCGTGGTGTCGTTCTATTTCGCCAAGCGCGGCTTCGAGAACGTCGCGAGGATCATCAAACGATGACCTCGGAGTCATCAAGCGATGACTCCGGCTGTGAGGAATCGATGAATGCCATGCGGACGAGGATATCCGGACTGTTGTCGCCGAGACGCTGGCCGAACAGCAAAGGCTTCATCACGACGATATCGACGCCGTGGTTCTCCGGACCATCGCGACCATCCTGACCTCGTTCGGGATCGAGGAGGAGGATCGCAGAGAACTGCGCGCGGATTTCCAGCACTTGAGACGCTGGCGCAAGAGCGTCGAGCAGGCGCAGAGCTATACCTTCAAGGCCGTGATTACCGTGATCGTCACCGGGTTTGTCGGCGCGGTGTGGCTCGGCGTCAAGGTGTGCTCGGCAAATGATCCGCGTCTGCGTGGTAGTTGCAGCGCTGCTGTGGGTGGCTCCTGTACAAGCCTTTCCCTGTTGGGTAGTCAGGCAGGCCGTCGCCCAATATGGCGAGGCGGCCGTGGAATCCTGGGCGCGAGCAAAAGGCATTTCCGAAAGAGAAATCGCGAAAGCCCGGCGATGCCTTAAGTAGCCCGTTGCTACGGCCACGGCTTTGGGGAACGTTGGCAGCATTCTCAAAATTCAGAATTGTGAACGGCCAGCCGTTTTGACATCGGATAGCCGGAAGTTGTGCCGAATTTTCCGTCGGCAGGCCCGTCTTCGCAATAGCCTCTTTCGAGATAGAAGCGCCGCGCGGTTTCGGTGCTCTTGAGTGTGCAACGCAGGTTGCCGCTCTCGCGCGCGCGGTCTTCGAGCGCGGCCAGCAGTGCGCCGCTGACACCGCAAAATCTCGCATCCGGCGAAACATAATTGAGAGTGATCTCTCCGGCGTCGGTAACGCATCCCACCGCAAGGATCCTGTCATCCTCGACGGCAACAAGCAGCGCGTTGTCCGGTCTGATCCATGACCTGAATATTTCGGGCGTCTTGTTGCTCAACCAGCGTTCCAGAATGGCTGGATTGTTCCGGTGATCGGCAACGCACAGCTCCGCAATGGACCGCCGCATCACGTGGCAGGCGGCCGGGGCGTCTTCCGGAACGGCATCGCGCACTCTCATCCCGATAACATTCATCAAGCTACACTCGTTGGCAACGGGAACGCATGCAGCAATCGGTGCCGTTCGATAAGCAGGGATTGAAAGTCTGGCCGATGTACAGGATTCGCGAGGTTGACGGGCATGACGACGAAATTGCCGACACGCTCGCCGACCTTCACCGGCTGACATTCTTCGACGGGCTCCCATTCCGGAATTCGATCACGGGCATTGGTGGCTCGCTTTCCACGAGGCGATCCCGGTCGCCTTTGCCGGTGTTGTGCCGTCCACGCGCGCGGTCAATGCGGGATATTTCTGCCGGGTCGGCGTGCTGAAAAAACACTGCGGCAATGCCCTGCAATTGCGGCTGATGCGCGCGCTGGAATTGCGGGCGCGGCTCAATGGATGGTGCTGCCTCGTGTCGGATACCACGGATAATCTTGCCTCCGCCAACAACTTCATCCGGGCCGGCTATCGGCTCTACCAGCCGCAATATCCATGGGCCTGGCCGAACACGCTGTATTGGCGCAAGTCTGTCGGGTGAAACAGCCGTGGGCCGCGATTCGCGCATGCCCTCAAGCCATTGCCGACATTGCCCTTTCGGAAATAGACCTTAAAGTCGGCTCGCGCCGGCGGTTTTGGCGCCAATCAATACCGGAAGGGAAGAGACCGATTATGACCGCCAGACCGCAATTGCCGGACCGCGCGCCACGAACGAAGGGTGTGCCGACCGCTCTCGACGGTCTGCTGGTGGTGGATTTCACCCGGGTCGTCGCCGGTCCCGCCTGCACGCAAACGCTGGCCGATTTCGGCGCCGAAGTCATCAAGATCGAGAACCCGGACGGCGGCGACGACACGCGCAGCTATGAGCATGCCGATCTCGCCGGCGAAAGCGCGGCCTTTGTCAGCCTGAACCGCAACAAGCGCGGCATCGCTCTCGATCTCACCAAGCCCGAGGCGCGCGACATCGCGCGGGAATTGATCGCGCGGGCCGATGTGGTGGTGGAAAACTTCTCCTCCGGCGTGATGAAAAAGTATGGCCTCGACTATGCGTCAGTCGCGCCGAGCAATCCGCGCCTGGTCTATTGCTCGATCTCGGCCTATGGCCGCCAGGGACCGTTTGCTTCCCGTCCTGGCTTCGATCCGATCACCCAGGCCGAAAGCGGATTCATGTCGCTCAACGGCTTTCCGGATGGGCCGCCGGTGCGGACCGGACCGCCCGCGGTCGACATGCTGACGGGCATGTCGGCCTGCAATGCCATCCTGCTGGCACTGTTCGCCCGCGATCGGCTCGGCCGCGGCCAGCATGTCGAGGTGGCGCTGTTCGACATCGCGTTGGCCATGACCCAATTTTACGGAATGGCGTATTTGATGACCGGCGTGAATCCGAGCCGTCAGGGCAATTCGCCGAACGGGTCTCCCTCCGTCGGCCTCTACGAGGCGTCCGACGCGCCATTCTATATCGCCTGCGCCAATGATCGGCTGTATCGCCGGCTCGTTATCGAAGTGCTCGATCGGCCTGACCTCGCCAGCGGTGAATTCGGCGACCGGCGTTCACGAACGGCCAACAAGGAGAAGCTGCGCGCGATCCTCACCGGGATCTTTGTGCAGGACCTTCGCGAAAACTGGATAGCGAAGATGAAGTCGGCCAATATCCCCGTCGGCTATCTTCGAACCGTCGAGGAGGCTTTCAACTCGCCGGAAGTGCGCGAGCGCCATCGCCTCAGCCAGATTCCGCACCCGGCGGCGGGCTCCGTCCCCAATATCGAATCGCCGCTCAATCTCGGCCTGACGCCGGCCGTCGACCCCGTCGCCGCGCCCTTGCTGGGCGAGCATACGAGGGAAGTCCTGCGCAAGACCCTCGGCTACGACGATGCGCGCATCGCGGCGCTTGCCGAGGCCGGAGTGTTTGGGATGGTCGCGACAACAGTCGAAGTCAGCTGACGTCTGAACCGCGCTCTTTGCAGAGCATCGGCGAGTAATATATTTTTCGAAATTGCGATACCAGCCCGGTGGCCTGACGGCCGCCGGGCTTTTTTTGTTTTGGGGGTACCGCTCAGCCCCGCCGCTTAGGCGGCAGCAGCGGGTCGGGCCCATAGGTGTTCGAGCCGGCGGAGCCGCGCAAGCAGCCGATTTCGACAAACCCCCAGATCGTCAGCGCGAAACTCGCCAGCGCCAGGGCGTATTGCGACACCGTGCCTGCGGCTCCGGCAAACCATGCGGCATTCGCAAACTGGCCGAGCAAGCCGGCACGAGATAGAAGATCACGATCCACCAGGCGCTCTTGTCGCGATCATGCGGCCGCCTGGTGGTGAAGGAGCAACCCCAAAGCAGCCACGGGATCAGGACAATGACAACCGTGATAATGAAGAGCGGCGCGGCGATGCCGGCGGCGGTGAACAGGATCACGGCGGTCATCAGTCCCGCGCCGACAAAGATGAGAACCGAGCGCCAGTATTTGGCGCGGTTGATGCGCCCGCTGGCGCCGAACAGAAATTCGAACAGCTCTTCCATGGTGCCCCTTGCACGCCAATGCACCGGCAGAGCCGGCACACGGCCCTGTGTCGCCGCGGGGCGGAAAACGGTTCAAGCCCGGGCTGGGCGTCGCTAGAGGTGCGAAGCGAGAATGATAGTGACGGCAACTTTGGTACGGTTTCAAATAGCGTCGCAGTCTGATGTAATAAGCCAAAACATCTGACGGGGGAGGGAATAGTGGATCGCCGAAGTTTCATGGCCGGCTGCGCCGGTCTGTCATTGTCCGCGATCGCGAAAGACGCGCTCGGCGAGGCCGGTCCGCTGACCAAGATGATCTTTCCCTTCGCGGCCGGCGGCGGCGGGGACACGCTTTGCCGGCTCCTGGCGCAACAGGTAGGCCAGCTTTTGGATCGCACGGTGATCGTCGAAAATCGCACCGGCGGCGACGGACTGATTGGAATCAAGACAGTCAAAAACGCCAGTCCCGACGGAGCCACCATCCTCGTGACGACGGGGCCGACGATGTATCTGTTGCCGATGGTGGAGTCCGAACCGAGCTTCGACCTGAACAAGGATTTTGTGCCGGTCTCGCTGCTCGCCCGCTTCGAGTTCGGCGTGGTCGCCGGCCCGGCGGTGGATGCGAAGGATTTCAAGGGGTTTGTGGCATGGCTCAAGGCCAACCCGGACAAGGCGACATTTGGCGTGCCGAGCAACGGCACCATTCCGCATTTCACGGGATCGAAACTCGAGCAGGTGCTCGGCATTCCGATGACGCGCGTGGCCTATCGCGGTAGCGCCCCCGTCATCAACGACCTTATCGGGGGCCACCTGCCGTTCGGCATTGTCACCATCGCGGACGCGATTCCGCAGCATCGCGCCGGCGGCGTCAAAATTCTGGCGGTGAGCAGCGCGGCCCGTTCGCCGTTTTTGCCTGATGTTCCGACCCTGAAGGAGAGCGGCATCGATCTGGTCGCGGATGCCTGGTACGGGATGTGGCTGCCGGCCGGCAGCTCGCCCGAATTCGCAAGGCGGCTCAGTGCCGCCGCGGTCACCTCGCTCGCCAGGCCGGACGTGCGCGAGAAGCTGCTGGCGATCGGCCTGATTCCGGTCGGGACGACGCCTAATGGCCTTACCCAGGAGCTCGCTGCCAACACCGCGTTCTGGCAACCGGTCGTCAAGGCCACCGGCTACAAGATCAGCTATTGAGTTCAATCATACCGATCTTTTTCCGGATCGCAGACAGCTCGGCTTCATCCCAGATGCCGATCAGGATTCCGCCTTTGACCTGGAGCTGCTGGTTCGCATAGGCGGCGATCTTCTCGGTGCTGGTGGTGATATGGCCCTTGGGATGCAGCGCCCATTCGAACAGGGCCGACTGCAGCCGGGCGATGACTTCGGCGCAGGAGGGATCCTCACCGCGGTCGGTCAATTCCCCGGGGTCTTCGAGGAGGTCGTAGAGCATCGGCCTGAAGCCGGAGGCGTGAATGTATTTCCAGCGCCCGTCGAACACCATGAACAGCCGGCATTGCTCGATCGGCTGGTTAAGCTTGAGCCGGACATCCTGCATGCAATAGTCGTATTCCGAGAATACCACCTTGCGCCAGGCTGCCGGCGTCTCGCCACGCACCAGCGGCATCAGCGAGCGCCCCTCCAGAATATGATCCGGCGGCTTGCCGCCGAAATATTCGATGAACGTCGGCGCCAGATCGATTGCCTCGACGAGGGTATCGCACACCGTTCCCCTTGTCCGGTCGGCCGCATCGGATGGATCGATCACGATCAGCGGGATCTTGGCGGATTGATCGTGGAACAGATCCTTCTCGCCCATCCAGTGATCGCCGAGATAGTCGCCGTGATCGGAGGTGAATACGATCATGGTGGTATCGAGCAGCCCGCGCGCTTCCAGGAACTGCATCAGCACGCCCATCTGGTCGTCGATCTGCTTGATCAGGCCCATATAGGCTGGAATGACCTTTTCCCGCGCCTCGTCGCGAGCCATGTTCCGGGAGTAGCGCATGTCCATATAGGCGGCGAAAACCGGGTGCGCGCTTTGCTTTTCCTGCTCCGAACGAACAGCCGGCAGCACGTCGGCGGCGCTGTACATGCTGGCATAGGGTTCGGGCGCGATATAGGGCCAGTGCGGTTTGATGTAGGACAGGTGCAGGCACCACGGGCGCCCGTCCACTTCCGCCTCCGCGATGAATTCCATGGCGCGGCGCGTCATGTAGGGTGTCTCGGAATCTTCCTCCGCAACGCGGGCCGCCTTGTCGGCATGGGTCAGCAGCCAGCCGTTCTGCAACGTGCCGTCCTCAGCCGCGCCGGAATTGGCCCAATGCTCCCACGGGTTGGCGGCGGCGTATCCGTGTTCCCGTAGATAAGCATCGTATTTCGGGCGGGGCCTGCCGGTCGGATGCAGGCCGTCATCGCGCTCACAGGGCTCGAAGCCGCATTGCGCGACATGCACGCCGATGATCGAGTCCGGCGCAATCCCGAGCATCTTCAGGCCTTCGAGGTCCGGCGTCATATGCGTCTTGCCGACCAGCACGTTGCGTACGCCGATTTTCTTCAGATGGTCGCCCAGCGTCGGTTCGCCGACGCGCAGCGGCCAGCCATTCCAGTGCGAGCCGTGCGAACGCATGTAGCGGCCGGTATAGAACGACATCCGCGACGGGCCGCAGATCGGCGATTGCACATAGGCGCTCGAGAAACGCACCCCGCGCTTTGCCATGGCGTCGATATTGGGCGTCTTCAGGGCCGGATGCCCCGTGCACCCCAAATAATCAAAGCGAAGCTGATCGCACATGATCCAGAGAACGTTCTTGGGGCGGGACATGTCTTGCTCGGTGATTTCAGGCGTTTGATGGTGCGATATTGCCGAGTAAATAACAATCAGCTTATCTAGCTGGCAATACGGTTTCGAGATGAAGCGGAATATTGCGCAAGTTGGAGGGGCTCCCGATGAGCATACAGGTCTACGGATTTTGGCGGTCGATCGCTTCGTTCCGGGTGCGGGTTGCGCTGCGGCTCAAGGGACTGGCGTTCGAGGAAATTCCGATCGACATTCTCTCCGGCGAGCAGTTCAAGCCGGGCTATCAAACTGTCAACGCCGAGCGTGTGGTACCGACATTCATTCATGACGGCCATTCCATATTCCAGTCCTTGGCGATCATCGAATATCTCGACGATATCCAGCCCACGCCGCGGCTTTTGCCGGCGGACGCAAAAGAGCGCGCCTACGCGCGCTCGCTGGCGCTGGTAACGATCGCCGATGCGCACCCGCTGGTGACGCCGCGTGTCCGCAATCATCTCGCCAAAACCTTCGGCGCCGATGCCAGGGCGATCGAGGACTGGAGCAAGCACTGGACGACCGAGGGGCTTGCGACTTATGAACGGCTGCTCGCGCGCCGCGCACCGGCTCCGTTTGCGCTGGGCGCCGAGCCCGGCCTGGCGGACATCTGTATCGCCGGCCAGGTCGTCGGCGCGCATTTTCTCAAGCTTGACCTCGGCGGCTTTCCTGTAGTGGCGCGTCTCGCTGACCGCTGCTTCGCGATGCCGGCTTTCGCGACCTCTCATCCGTTCGAGCAGCCGGGCTTCAAGACGGCCGGCGCGCACTGACAAGCGCTAGACATCGAGCCCGAGCACCCGCGCGGCATTGCCGCCGGCGATCTGGGCCAACATTGTCTCGTCCATCCCGTGCACACCCGCGATATGTCCGATCGGATTGTATTCGCCCATGTCGAAGGGATAGTCGGTGCCCATCACGATCCGGTCGGGGCCGAAGACGTCGATCAGATACGCCAGCTGGTGATAGGAGAAGACCACGGTGTCGAGATAGACCTGCCGCAGATAGGTCGTCGGCGGCAATGGCAAGTCGCCGTGGGAATCCCGCCGCGCGCCCCAGGCGTGATCGATCCGCCCGGAGTAGCCCGGCAGGTAGCCGCCGCCATGCACGGCCATCAGCTTCAAATCGGGGAAGCGCGCCAGCGTTCCCGAAAAGATCAGATCGTGAAGCGCCAGCGTCGTATCGAGCGGATTTCCCAGCACGTTGTTGAAATAGAAATGGGTCAGGCGCTCGCCATGGGTGAATCCGTTCGGATGCATCATGATGAACGCGCCGAGCTGTTCGGCTCTGGCAAAGAACGGGCGGAATTTCGGATCGGACAATTCCTGACCGTCGACATTCGTCAGGATCTCGGCGCCCTTCAGTTTCAGGTCCTTCATGATGTAGTCGAGCTCACGGACCGCGATCTCCGGCTCCTGCAAGGTGACGACGCCGAGCCCGACAAAGCGGTCGGGCTTGCGCGAGCAATATTCCACCACGCCGTCATTGGCGAGGCGGTGGGCGGCTTCCGCGATTTTCGGATCGATCGAATAGTAACACTGGCCCGGCGCGGGCGCCACGACCTGGATGTCGATGCCCATCTTGTCGAGATCGAACAGGCGGCGGTCGATCGTGGTCATGACCTCGCTGACGTCCTTCTCCTGCTGCGCATTGATTTCCCTGGTCGCGGCATCCGCAAAATACGCCAGCGGGATCCGGCTGATATCGATGTGCGGCTGCGCCAGCTTGGCGGCCTGGGAAACCACGATGTGGGCATGAATATCGATCGTGGCCGACGACGGCCGCCGGGCGAGGCCATCAGCGTCGTGGATACGTGCCGCGGTGCGGCCATAGCGGTTCTTGCGATCGATCATTTGAATTGACCCTGCTGTTGAACGAATTTGTGCGGACGTGACGATTGATGTGACTACGACTTGGCCTTGCGCTGGGTCCAGCGGGTCGAAACCGCGGTTGCGTCGGCGTCGCCAAGGCCGGCCGCTTCGGCTTCCTCATAACAGGCAAGCGCGCTGGCCGTGACCGGGAGCTCGGCTTGAATGGACGCGCCGAATTGAACCGCGCAGGCCAGGTCCTTTTTTGCGGCGTTGAGGCCGAACGCGGCTGCGCCGAGCGGCGCTCCGCCCAACACCTTGGCGATAACCGGGCCACGGCCTTTCATCGCGGTCGGCGCGCCCGAGGTGTCGGTCAAGATATCGATCAGGCGGTCGGCGGGAAGATTGAGCGGCTTGCAGAGCGTCAAGGCTTCGCCGAGCGCCTGCCAGTACACCAGCAGCGGCAGATTGACCGCAAGTTTCATCATCGAGCCAGATCCAAGTTCGCCGACATGTTCGATGCGACGGCACATTTGTTCCATGATCGGCATCGCCAAGGCGACATCCACCGTTGACCCGCCGACAAGGCCGAGCAGCTTGCCATCCTTCGCCGGAGCGGTGCTTCCGCCGACCGGACATTCGACAAACGCGGCACCCTGCTGCAACGCCGCAGAGCCGTTCGATTTCATCGTCTCCGGCCGGATCGTGCTCATGTCGATCACGAGCTTGCCGGCGAGCCTGGCTTTCAGGATGCCGTCCGGCGCGCGATAAACCGCTTCGGTTGCGGCATCGTTCAGCAACATCACGATGGTGACGTCGCACCCCTCGACGAGTTCCGCGGGCGATGCGAACAGTTTCGCGCCGGCATCAACGAGGGATTTTGTCTTCGCTGAACTCCGGTTCCAGACACCGACCTCGTGTCCGACCGACATCAATCGGTGCGCGATCGCCGATCCCATACGCCCAGTTCCGCATACGCCGATTTTCATTTTCTGTCCTCAATCTGGCAGTTGATGGTTGGATTAGTGAGCATGAAAGACGCCGAGATTTTGCGCGATCAATTCTTCATTGTTCAAGACGTCGCCGGCCGCGCCGGTAAACACACAGCGCCCGGTGTTGAGAATGACAGCCTGATCCGCAACATCGAGCGCCAGCTGGCGGTTCTGTTCGACCAGAACGATTGATTGTCCTTCCTCCTTCAGACGCCGGATGGTGCGGCCGACTTCCGCGACGATCAGCGGCGCAAGGCCTTCCGACGGCTCGTCAAGCAGAAGGACCCGGGGATTGCCCATCAGCGCGCGCCCGATCGCCAGCATCTGCTGTTCGCCGCCGGAGAGTGTGCCGGCAAATTGCGCATGCCGCTCGCGCAGCCGCGGAAACATCTCGTAAATCCGATCGACATTCCACGGTTTTTCGGTCGTCCCCTCGCGCTGCTGCGCCACCACAAGGTTCTCCCGAACTGTCAGCGATGGAAAGATACGGCGGCCCTGCGGCACAAGACCGATCCCAAGGCGCGAAATACGCTCGGGGCTGAGCCCTTCGATCAACTCTCCAAACAGCCGGATACCGCCGTCCCGTGGCTTTAGAAAGCCGATGATCGTCGAGATGCAGGTCGTCTTTCCCGCCCCGTTGCGCCCCAGCAGCGCCAGCACGCCGCCCGCCGGCAAGGAAAAGCTTACGCCGTGCAGGATATGGCTGTCGCCATAGAACGTATGCACATTCGTCAAACGGAGTGCGTCAGGTGCCAAGATACACCTCACGCGTTCGCTCATTCGCGATCACGGCGTCACGGTCGCCATCGACGATCACGCGGCCGTAGTTCAGCAGCGTCACGGTCTCGGCAAGATCAAGCGCGGTATCCATGTCGTGTTCGATCATGATCACCGTGGTCTGTCGCGGGATAGACGCGATCAGCGACTTCACCTGGGATCGCTCGCTATTGGAAAGTCCCGCCAGAGGCTCGTCCAGCAACAGTACGCGCGGCTTTTGTGCAAGCGCCATGGCGAGTTCAACCCGGCGTTTTTCGCCATAGGCAATATCGGACACCGGACGTTCTGCCAGATGCAGAAGCCCGACCGCATCGAGGGTCCGGCGGGCTTCGGTCGCGAGATCGCCGTAATATGGCAGCGGCCGCCACATGTTCCAGCGCGAGGGCCGCAAGCCGAGCAGGCCGAGCGTGACGTTGTGTTCGAGCGTATCGCCTGAAAACAGCGTAATGATCTGGTAGGTCCGCGACAGCCCAAAATGTGCGCGTCTGTAGGGCGTAAAGTACGTGATGTCGGTGCCGAACAGCCTGATCGCACCTGCATTCGGCCGCAGGTCGCCGCTGATCTGATGGAACAGCGTGGTCTTGCCGGCGCCATTCGGGCCGATGATCAGGCGGCGTTCGCCCGGCCTTATTGCCAGGGATACGTCGTGCGTGACCGCAAGCCCGCCGAAGGCCTTCTTCAGGTTGACGACCTCAAGCGCGTAATCAGATGTCCTTGGGGTCATCGCGATCCCCTGCGCAGCGCCGTCGCCAGCTTGCTCAGGCCGGGAACGATACCCGTCGGCATCACCAGAACGATGAACAGGAACACCAGACCCAGCAGCATGTTCCAGCGCTCGATATAGGCTGAGGCATAATTCTTCAGCAGCAGCACCAGCGCGGCGCCGACGACAGGGCCGCCGAGCGTACCCGAGCCGCCTGCGATAACGCCGAGCAGTGCCTCCGCCGAGCTCGTGGTGGAGAGCGAAGTCGGGTGGATGTATTTATTGTAGTAGACGTAAAGCAGCCCGGATACGCCGCCCCAGAAGCCGGCATAGATGAAGGTGATCCAGCGGATCATCCAGGGATTGAAGCCGAGCGCCGCCATCCGGCGCGGCTGATCGCGTACACCCCTGAGTGAAGATCCGAACGACGACGACACAAAAATGGCCATCATTAGATACGCGAACGAGGCCACGATCAGCGCAAACCAGTAGAACGACGCGGCGCTGTCGAGCGAAAGGCCGAACGGCGTCGGCCGGGTCAGGCCGGCTATTCCATTGTCGCCGTTGGTCACGCCGGACATCCGATAGGCCAGCCCCCACAGCACCTGCGACAGCGCCAGTGTGATCATGAGAAAGCCCAGGCCCGTGGCCCGCAGCGCGATGACGCCGAAGAAAGCTGCCATCGCGGTGGTGCCCGCGATCGAGATGATGGCGGCCGGCCCATGTCCGAACCCGTAGCGGCTCGTCAGCAGCGCCGAAACATAGGCGGCGACGCCGAGATAGGAGGCGTGTCCGAGCGACGTCATCCCGCCATAGCCTACCAGCAGATTGAGGCTGAGCGCGAAGATCGCCGCAATCAGGATTTGGCTGGCAAGATTGATATAGAAATCGCCCGCGAAGGACGGCAGCAGAACGAGCAGGGCGGCCAGCGGCGCTGAGGCAATCCATTTCATGCGCCGACGCGCCCAAACAAGCCCTGTGGCCGGAACGCAATGACGAAGATCATCGGCAGGAACAGGATGATGTAGGCCAGCTCCGGAAATAGCGCCGTGCCGAATGTATAGGTGAACCCGATGATGAAGCTGCCGATGAAGGCACCCAGCAGGCTTCCAATGCCTCCCAAAATGACGACGATCAGCGCCAGCGGCAGCATATCGGCATCAAGCCCGGGATAGGCGGACAGAATTGGTCCGCCCAGCACGCCGCCGGCGCCGGCGATCCCGGCGCCCAGACAAAACACGATCGTAAACAAGTTCGAGACCGGGATCCCGACCGCGCGGGCCATCTGGCTGTCGTCGACGCCGGCACGGATCATCGCTCCCAGACGCGTCCGCTCCAGCAGGAGAAACAGCATGATCGCGGCACCGACGGCGCATCCCACCAGCACCAGCCGATAGGTCGGAAAAACGAAGCCGAAAACCCGGGTCGGCGATTGCAGGTTCTGCGGGGTCGGCACCGGAATGGAATCGCCGCCCCACAACAACAGGCAGGCGTCGGAAATGATGAAGGACATGCCGAGCGTTACCAGCACCTGCCCGAGCGGGTTGGTCTTCAGCCGGGTCAGCACCAGCCGCTCGAAAAGACCGCCGATCGCCGCGACCGCGATCCCGGCGCCGAGCGCGGTCACCCAGATATTCAGGCCGTCGAAGGAGCGCAGCGCCGTCGCCCCGAAATAGGTGCCGAGCATGAAGAAGGCGCCATGCGTCAGGTTGGCCAGTCGCATCAGGCCGAAGATCAGCGAGAAGCCCGAGGAGAGCAGGAACAGCAGACCACCGAGCGACAGGCTGTTGAGACCCTGGATGATCCAAAACTGCATCGTCTGCCGATCTTGTCCGAAAGTTGCGCGCTTCGGTGCCCCGCAACGAAATCAGATCTATTGCTCCAGGTTTTTTGCCGGCGGATAGTCGCGCGAATAGACCGGGTTCTTCAGGAATGCGGCCTTGTCATAGGTCCAGAACTGGGTCACATCCGGGTAGGTCTTGATGACGGCGTTTACCAGCCGCCCGTCGGTTTTCGTCACCTTGCGGATGTAGACATTGCCGATCACGTTGCCGAATTCGTCGAATTTGACGACGCCGCGTATCGTCTGCGCGTCGCTGCCGCGGATCGCCGTCATCAGCGCCTTCTTGTCCTCCACGTTTCCTTTGGTGGTCTTCAGTGCGGCTTCAAGGACTTCGCCGGACACGTAGGTACTGCCGGCATAGTAGCCGGGATCGTATTTGAACTGCTTGCGGAACGCCGGCGCGAACGCCCTGTTGAGCGGGTTATCCAGCTCCGCGGAATACCAGCTGGTGGTCAGAATCCCGAGTGCCTCATCGCCCATATTGCGAAGCACGGATTCGTCGAGCGCCGTCATGCCGCCGATCACCGCCATCTTGTCTTTCAGGCCGTATTCAATGAATTGACGGAGGAAGCGGAAACCGTTCGAGCCGGCGGTGCCGAGGAAAATCGCATCCGCGCTCTTTACCTGGGCGACGTAGCTGCCATAGTCCGGCGTCGCCAGCGGCGTGAAGACTTTCTGGATGATCTTGCCGCCATTGTCCTCGAAGGCGCGCTGGAAGCCGGCGCACATCTCATGCCCGTAGGCGAAATCGTCGGCGATGGTGACGATCTTTTTATACTTCAATTCCTTGGCGGAATATTCGGCCAGCGGGTAGGCGCATTGCGCCGACGTCGAGGTCAGGCGGACAAACCACGGACTCGGGTGCCGCTGCGTCATGTCCTCCGCCGCTGAGACGCCGAGCGTCGGGATTTCCTTTTCGGTGAGGTAGTCCGCAATCGCAAGCGCCTCGAAGGCGGCGAGCGGGCCAATGATGCAATGGACGTTGTTCTTTTCGATCAGCTCCTGCGCCTTGGTGCGCGCGGTGGCGGGGACGCCGGCCGTGTCTGCGACGATCAACTCGACCTTGCGGCCAGCGAGCGTGTTGTCGCGCTCCTTCAGGAACATGGTCAGGGCTAGTTCCATGTCGATGCCGCCGGAGGCCAGCGGTCCGGTCTTGGCCGCCAGCAATCCGACGCGGATCGGTCCGCTATTCTGGGCAAAGACAAGATTAGGGGCCGCCAGGCTGGCGATACCTGCGCCGGCAACGCTACCGACAAACTGACGTCGCGATATCGTCATTGGATCCTCCCCGGAACACCACAAACTGGATACCGTCTGTTCTTTTATTGATTGAGTGATTTATCCGACGGAAGTCATAAATGATCAAGTGATAACCACGTCATCGACCGGGCGCGCTGACTATTTTCATAGCGCCGGGGGTGGGGGATAGCTCGAGTCCGCGGCCGCTCTTGATGCAGTGCGGCATCGCCGGTGAGCGGCTTACTCCCGATCGCGTTCGGGTGATTGGGCAGTCGTGATGATGGTCTTCTTCAGGACCTCAAACACGGACGCCGTATCCTGCTCGCCTAATCCCATCGCCATCGCTTCGGCATAGACCGGCTGGGTCAGCGTAAACAGCGGGGTCGCGCAGCCGACCTCGTCGGCGAACTCGGCGATGACGGCCATGTCCTTCTTCCAGATCGAGACCTTCATGGTCGCGGGCTCGTAAACGCCTGCAGCCATCATCGGCGCGCGCATCTGAAACATCCGCGAGCCGCCGGCGCCCGGGCCGACCATGTCGATCACCATTTTGGGATCGAGCCCGGCGCGCTCCGCCAGCACCATCGCCTCGGCGGTGGCGACGTTATGGATAGCCACCAGGTGGTTGGCGATGAATTTCATCCGGCTGCCGTTGCCGTATCCGCCGAGATCGGCGCTTTGCCTGGCGAAATCGGAGAACAGGTTCTTGCATCGAGCAATGGCCTTGCTGTCACCGCTGGCGTAGACGATGAGATCGCGAACCTTCGCCTGCGCCCCGGTTCCGCTCAGCGGACAATCCAGCGCGATATGGCCGGCCTTCTTCAGGATGGCTTCGAAGCGAAGCTTGTCGGCGATGCCAAGCGTGGAGAGCTCGACCACAATCCGCGGAGGCTGACCGGAACCGGCGATTGCCTGCGCGACATCTTCCACGGCCGCAGGACTGGGAAGGCTGGTCATGATGATGGGCGCGTCGCATGCGACCTGACCAACGTCACCGGCGATTTCGACGTTGGCCAGCGCAAGCTCGGCGCGTCGCGCGGCATCGGTATCGAAGCCGATCACGCGCCATCCGCGCTCGACGAGGCTGCGGGCAATCGCGCCTCCCATGATGCCAAGCCCGATAATTCCAACGGTCTTGTCCATGAGAGTTCGTTCCCTGGCTGCCGAATTCGATTGACGCGCAACGTACGCCGCGCCTTAATTAGTGATCAGACGATAAACAATCATCAAGTAGCTTCGACCGGTCAAGCAGCATTCGTCGCGATGCGGTAAAATGGAGACCGGTTGGCTGCCTCCTGAGAGATTAGATCGGCCGAATCTCGAAATCGCATAACGGGCGGAAAGCGAGGAACGCCAAAATGGCAGGTGCTGGCCAAAAACCAAACGCAAGCCGGCCCGCCGGGCCGGAAGCGGACGGCGCCCATGCTGCCATGATTGCGCGTGCCGAAGCGCTGATCCCGCGTTTGCGCGATCGCGCGTCCCGAACCGAGGAATTGCGGCGTCTGCCGCCGGAGACCGAGCGCGATTTGCACGAATCAGGTTTGTTCAGGATTGTGCAGCCGAAGCGGGTGGGCGGGTCTGAATTCGACTATGTTGCGCTGGTCGATTGCGCCGATGCGATCGGGCAGGCAGACGCGTCGGTGGCCTGGAATTTGGCCAATCTGGCCAGCCACCACTGGATGCTGGGCATGTTCGACAAGCGCGCCCAGGATCTGGTCTGGAACAAGGACGTTAACGCCCTGATTGCATCCTCCTTCATTTTTCCAGCCGGCCGAGCCAGGAAAGTGGACGGCGGATATGTGCTGCGGGGCAGCTGGCCATTCTCGTCGGGGGTGGATTCCTGCGAATGGAATATGCTTGCCAGCGTCGTTTCAACTGACGATGAGGCTGACGGGATCGAGTACCGGATCTTTCTGGTCAACAAGAGCGACTACAAGATCATCGACACCTGGAATGCGACCGGACTACGCGGAACGGGATCGAACGACGTCGAGGTCAAGGATGCCTTTGTTGCCGAGCCCATGACGCTACCGGTGAGCGATCTCGACGGTGGCCCGACCCCCGGTAGCGCCGCCAATCCGAATGCTCTTTACGCGCTGCCGGTATTCTCGTTGTTTCCTTATGTGCTTTCCGGCGTCGCACTCGGAAACGCGCAAGCCTGTCTCGACGATTACGTCGATATCGCGCGGCATCGCGCCTCGACCTACGATCGCGCCAAAATCGGCGACCTGCAGAGCACGCAAATCAAGATCGCGGAAGCTTCCGCCAAGATCGATGCGGCCCGCCTGATCATGCGTTCGACCTGCATCGAGGCGATGGCCGAGGCGCGGCGCGGCTACGTTCCGGATATCGCCGCCAAGACCAGATCGCGCCGCGATGGCGCTTTCGCCGTCAATCTCTGCACGGAAGCGGTGTCGTTGTTGTTTTCAGCAAGCGGCGCGCGAGGATTGTTCACGGCCGGCGTGTTGCAGCGCCAGTTTCGTGATGCCCACGCAATCAATTCGCACATCGCGTTCAATTTCGATGCGGCGGGCACCAATTACGGCCGGGTTGCGCTTGGCCTGCCCTCTGAAAATCTGACGCTTTGAGACGGCGGATGACCGACGCACCAAAGCATCCGATCGATCCGGATCCGGCTAACGAGCTGGCAAGCGATCATTCGCCGATCGATCCCAGGGATTTTCGCAATGCGCTCGGCACCTTTGCCACGGGCGTCACCATCATCACGGCCATTGCGGCTAACGGAAAGCCTTATGGGCTTACGTGCAATTCCTTCGCCTCGGTGTCGCTGAACCCGCCGCTGGTACTCTGGAGCCTGGGGAAGTTTTCCCAGGGGTTGAGCATCTTCCAGGATGCCAGCCATTTCGCGGTCAACGTGCTCGGCGCATCGCAAGAGGCGCTTGCCAACAAATTCGCAAAACCTTCGGATGACAGATTTGCCGGAGTTGAGTGGACGCCGGGCCTTGGCAACGCGCCGCTGCTTGCGGACAGCGTGGCCAATTTTCAGTGCCGCGCCGCCAATCGGTATTATGGCGGTGACCATGTCATTTTCTTGGGCGCCGTCGAGGCCTATTCGTACAACCGGCAGGAGCCGTTGCTGTTTGCGCGCGGCGGCTACGGCCGGTTTCTCGGGGCCGGCGGCGGACCAGGGTCGAAGCCATGAAAAAGAAGTCGCCGCCCAAGCGCGTCCGCGCCAAGCAGAAGCGGCTATCTCCCGACGATCGCCGCAGGGAGTTCGTCGCCAAGGCGACCGAATTCTTCTCGGAACAAGGTTTTGACGGCGGTACGCGCGATCTGGCACGTCGGCTCGGGGTGACCCAGCCGCTGCTGTACCGCTATTTTCCAAGCAAGGACGATCTGATCAAGGAAGTCTATCGCACGGTCTATCTCGAGCCGCTCGACCCCGGCTGGGAGAAACTGCTCACCGACCGCTCACGGCCGATCCGCGATCGGCTGCGGGAATTCTATCAAGCCTACACGGATGTGATTTTCACCCGTAAGTGGCTTCGCATCTATCTGTATTCGGGCCTGAAGGGACTCGACATCAACCGCTGGTATGTCGGCGTGGTGCGCGACAAAATCCTGACGCGCATCATCAGGGAATGCCGCCATGAAGCGCGACTTCCGATGCAACATAAGCCGACCGCGTCCGAACTTGAAATGGCATGGGTGTTTCACAGCGGAATCTTTTACTACGGGGTCCGCAAATACATCTTCGAATCTCCCGTGCTCGAAGACAAGGAGCAGATGATCAGCGACGCGCTGGATGTTTTTCTGGCTGGATTCGAGCGGGTATTTGCCAAGCCGGCCACCTCGAGGCGAACGCCGGTGAAGGCGGTTGGCTGAGCCGGCGTCAGATGGCCTCGATGGCGCCGCTTTTGACCGATCGCTGGATCGCCTCAAAGCTCCGAACATTGGCCAACATCTCGTCCAGCGCGACCGGGTAGGGTGCTTGCCCAAGCGCGGCGCGGCCAAAGGCCTCGAGATTGTCGCGCACCGCCGGATGCGGCGCATAGAAGGCAGTCACCGGCATCTCGTCCCGATGCACGCGGGTCACATCCCAGCCGGTAGAATTCTCGGGATGGCTGCGGTCGCGGATTTCCATCCAGCCCTTCGAGCCGAGCAGCGCAAGCCGGCCCATGAACGGCGTCGCCAGCACCGCGCCCAGCATGGCGGTGGCGCCGCTTTCAAAGCCGATCGTCATCGACAGCGTATCGCCGTTCTCGAAATCGCTGCCTAGTTGCTTTAGCCGCGCCCAGACGCTGATCGGCCGGCCGAGCAGCGCGATCGAAAGGTCCACCATGTGAATGCCGGTGGCGGACAGCGGGCCGGCCGGATTTACGGCATCGGACAATCGCCAATTGTCGTGCGGGAGCTTGAGGAATTTGTCCTGGCTGAAATTGCCCTCCAGCAGCAGCGGACGGCCGAATTCGCCGGATGCAAATCGGTTCCGCATTTCGATGATGGCGGGTTCGAAACGCCGTTCATGCCCGATGCCGAGCTGGACACCCGCTGTCCTCACGGTCGCGATTGCGGCTTCCGCATCCACGGTCGTTGTGCACAGCGGCTTCTCGCAGAAGACGTGCCTTCCCGATTTTGCGGCAGCAACGATCTGTTCCGCATGGTGCTGCTGCGGCGTGCAGAGGATGACGGCATCGATATCTGCGTTTGCCAGTGCATCCTCGAGCCGCGGCGCGGTCGCGATGCCGAACGCCGCGGCAACAGCCCGCGCCTGCTCGTCCGGATCGACGCCCAGCACCGGCGCGGTGATCGCGCTGTTCGCGAGAGCCTTGAGGATGGTCTGGCCCCACCATCCGAGACCAACGACAGCGGCCTTGATCATGCGCGGCCTCCGGTCCGGACTACGATTTCGACATTTCGGCCCGGTACCAGTCGCCGATCTCGCTGGCGGTCATCAGCGCCACGCCATCATGGCCGATGACATAGTCGAGCAATGCTTCCAGATATTTGATGCGATGGGGGACACCGGTAATGTAGGGGTGAATCGAGATCGCCATGATCCGCGCATTGGTGGCACCCTCGAGGTACAGCCGGTCGAACTGGTCGGTGCAGCGCTTCAGAAATTGCTCGGAAGAAAGATGCTGCAGCGCATGGATGACGATGTCGTTTGTTTCCACCGAGTACGGAATCGTCGTGATGGTACCGTGAGGCGTCGCGATATCCTGCGGAAGGTCGTCGATCACCCAGTCCGCCACGTATTCGATGCCGTTAAGGCGCAGGAGATCGAGGGTCTCATTGGTCTCCGTCAGGCCCGGACTTTCCCACGATCGCGGCGGCTTGCCTGCGAATTTTGCGATGGCTTCGACGGCCCGCTCGATCGCATCGGCCTGGTTGTCGAGTTTGTGCATCGGGCCCTGAACGAAACCGTGGCCCATGAACTCGAAGCCGGCTTCGAGCGCCGCCGAAGCGACGCGAGGGTAAGAATTGCAGACGTTGGCGTTCATCGCCAGCGTCACTGGCATGTTGCGGTCGGTCAGCGCCTTGAACTGACGCCAGAAGCCCGCGCGCATCCCGTATTCATGCCACGACCAGTTGGGCACGTCCGGCAATAGCGGCTGTCCCATCGGCGGGCTCAGCACGGTTCGCGGCATCGCGTTCTCGATCCGCCACTCCTCGACATTGAGGATGACCCACACCGCAAGCTTCTTGCCGCCCGGCAGCCTGAGCTTCGGCCGGTCGATTTGCGCCTGATAGGGAATGCGGTCGGTAAGAGCCACGGCGCGCCCCTTAACTGGCTGCGGACGATTGCGCGGCGTTGGGCTGTTTCGACGTGGCGGCGTTGAGGCGCGGCATGACCTGTTCTGCCATCAAAATCATGGATTGACGTCCGAGCTCGCGGTCCTTCCAGTCCTTGCCCGCGTACAACAGCGTGCCGAATTGGCCGACCTCGTCCTGGAACGCCAGCAACTGGTCCGCAACGTTGTCAGGCGTGCCATAGATGATCAGCTTGTCGCAGATCGTCTCCAGCGTCACTTCATCGTCGGGCTGGTCGCGGCGCGTCTTGAACAGTTCGATGCGGCCGTTCTTCTTCAGTTTGGTGAACAGCGAGCGATAATAATAGACGTAAGGCCCATCGGGATCGGTGGCGTAGGCCTTTGCCGTCGCCGCGTCCTTGGCGACAAACACGCTTTTGGCGACGCGCCAATTTGCGGGATCGGCGGCGCGGCCGCCGCGCTCGCAACCCTCGGCGTATTTTGGCCAGTGGCTTTTCACCCAGGCCGGCATCAGGAAATTGGCCGAGATCGGATCCCAGCCGCGCGCGGCGGCTTCGGTGACGCCCTTGGAAAAAGGCGCCACGGCGGTGACGACGATCGGCGGGTGCGGCCGCTGCAAGGGCTGCGCAATGAACCCCTGGCCGATATCCTTAATCAGGGTCTTTTGGGTCGAGATGTTCCAGTATTTTCCCTGAATATTATACGGCGGCTCGCCAGCCCAGATCTCCAGCACCTGATTGATCGATTCGAGAAACATGGCGTTGCGGTCGGCGTCGAGATTGCCGAACAATTCCGCGTCCGACAGCAATCCGCCGGGGCTGATTCCGAAAATCAGGCGCCCGTCGAGCATGTGATCGAGCATCGCGATGGAGGCGGCGACCGTGGCGGGATGGGTGTTCGGCATATTGACGGTGCCGGTGCCGAGCCTGATCTGCCTGGTCCCAGCGGCGATCCACGCGATGAAGGCGATGCAGGATGTAATGTTTTCGGCCTGGTCGGTGACGTGCTCGCCGACATAGGCTTCTGTGAACCCAAGTTCGTCCGCCAGCAGGAAAGCTTCGCGGTCTTCCCTTAAGGAGAGCTTCCAGTCCTTGCCGAGCGGGTGGATCGGCATCGTAAAGTAGCCCAGATTCATTGCCTGCTCCTCCCCCGGGGCCGATTTTGATGAGCGCCGACCGTGCGTCGTTTGTGATACTATGGCATGTCCAAAAGTCGAATGCTCCGAAATAATCGTTCGATAAACAAACTTGACGTTTGATGGCCAGCGCCGTCTAATCTTCAAAAAATATGCCAAAAAACCGGCCGGGGAGGTCACGTCAATGAAAGCCTCGGCTTTCAGCTACGCCCGCGCAACCAGCGTTGTGCACGCATTGGAATTGCTCTCTGCGCATGGGGACAGGGCGAAGGTGCTGTCGGGCGGCCAGAGCCTGATGCCCGCAATGAATTTGCGTTTGATCGCTCCGGAACTGATCGTCGATATCGGCGAGCTCGCCGAGCTGCGCGGCATCGCGATCAAGGGCGATACCCTCAGCATCGGGGCGCTGACGCGCCATGTTGATCTCCAGAGATCGCCCGATATCGCCGCACGCGCACCCTTGCTGACCGAAGCCATCGCCCACGTCGCGCATCCCGCGATCCGCAACAGGGGAACGATTGGTGGCAGCCTTGCGCATGCCGACCCGGCTTCCGAACTGCCGGCCTGCATGGTGGCGTTGAATGCGACCATTGTCATTGGCGGTCCGAAGGGCGAGCGGCGGATTGCGGCCGGGGATTTCTTCAAGGGGATCTATGAAACTGACTTGTCCGCGCAGGAATTGCTGATTGCCGTCGAATTTTCGGTCGCGCGAAAGAACTCCGCGCATTTCTTCTGCGAATTTGCGCGGCGGCACGGCGATTACGCCATCGCGGGCCTTGCGGCGCAGGCGATCGTGGACGGGGAAGCCTTCACGGGCCTTCGGCTTGCTTTCTTTGCCGTCGGCGATCGGCCGGTTTTGGCAAAGGCCGCGAACAGACTGGTCAACGTCGCCGTCACGCCTGTGGTGTTGTCCGATGCGTCGGCAGCGCTTGGCGAGGAGCTCGATCCCCTGGAAGATCAGCAGGCGTCCGCTTCGATGCGCCGGCATTTGGCGAAGGTGCTGATGGCGCGTTGCGTGTCCGCGCTGCTTGGCCGCCCCGATCTTAATGCCGGGAGACCCGGGTGACGGCCCCGGTTCCAATCTCGCTGGATGTCAACGGCGAGCACGTCGATGCGCAGGTTCTGCCACGCCTCAACCTGGCGGACTTTTTGCGCGAACATCTCGAGCTGACCGGGACCCATGTCGGTTGCGAGCACGGCGTTTGCGGCGCCTGCACGGTGCGCCTGAACGGCGAAATCGTTCGTTCCTGCCTGATGCTGGCGGTACAGGCGCACGGCGCATCCGTCCAAACCATCGAGGGATTGTCCGACAGCGGCGAGGTCGCCGACCTGCAGTCCGCGTTTCGGGATCGCAATGCGCTGCAATGCGGCTATTGCACGCCTGGAATGCTGATGGCCGCGCAGGACCTGTTGATACAGCAGGCCGAGCCGGATCGGGAGCGGATCCGCGAGCATCTTTCCGGTAACTACTGCCGCTGCACCGGCTACCAGGCCATTATCGACGCGGTCGAGACTACGGCGCTCAAGCGCGCGGGACGCCCATGACCGTGACATCCGCAAATCCCGAAATTCTCTCGGAGCTTGATCGGCCCAATTCCTACATCGGCAAGGTGGTGCCGCGCCCCAACCTCGATCGGCTGATGCAGGGGCGCGGGCTTTATGTCAGCGACATGGAACTGCCGCGGATGGCGCATGTGGTATTCCTGCGCTCTGCGCATGCGCATGCGAAAATCATGGGCATCGATGCCACCGAGGCACGGCGGAAGCCCGGCGTCGTCGCCGTCGTGACCGGCGAAGAGCTTGCGGCCGTGATCACGCCCTGGGTCGGCGTGCTCTCGCACCTGAAGGGTCTCAAATCGGCGCCGCAGCACGCCATCGCGATCGACCGGGTCTGCTGGCAGGGCGAAGCCGTTGCCGCCATCGTGGCGACCAGCCGCGCCGCTGCCGAGGACGCGGCGGAATTCGTCCGGGTCGACTACGAGGAGCTCGCTGCGGTGACGGACATGCGCACCGCGCTCGATCCGGAAACCACGGTGATTCATCCTTCGCTCGGCGACAACCTCGCCTTCGAGCGCAACCTCGATGCCGGTACCGTCGACGCGGCGTTCGCGGATTCCGACGAGGTGGTGGAAGCGGAATTCATCTTTGGCCGGCATACCGGCGTGACGCTCGAGCCGCGCGCGGTGGTCGCCGACTGGAACTCGGCCGAAGAAAGGCTCACGATCTACCAGGGCACGCAGGCACCGCACATGGTGCAGAACATCGCGGCCCTGCACCTCCGGCTGGAGGAACGGCAGGTTCGCGTGGTCTGCAAGGACGTCGGCGGCTCCTTCGGCATCAAGGTCCACATCTACGCCGACGAAATGGCGACCTATGCGCTGTCCAAGCTGCTGCGCCGGCCGATCAAATTCGTCGCCGACCGGGTCGAAAGCTTCAACACCGACATTCATGCCCGCGACCATCGCTGCAAGGGCCGGATCGGCGTCAGGCGCGACGGCGCCATCATGGCGTTCGAGATCGACGATCTCACCGGCATCGGTCCCTATTCGATGTATCCGCGCACCAGCGCCATCGAAGCCAACCAGGTCGTCAACCTCGTCGGCGGACCCTATGCGACGAAGAACTATCGCGCCCGTGCCAGGGTCGTATTTCAGAACAAGAACGTGATGTGCCAGTACCGCGCCGTCGGCCATCCCATCGCATGCTCGGTGACGGAAGGCCTGGTCGATCTGGCGGCGGCAAAAATCGGGATGGATCCGGTGGAAATCCGCCGCCGCAATCTGATCGCCGACGATGCTTACCCTTGCGCGTCGCCTTCCGGCCTGCGGTTCGAGCTGTTGTCGCATCACGCCGCGATGAACAGACTGATGACGATGATGGACTATGACGCGCTGCGCGCCGAGCAGTCGGCATTGCGAGCCAGGAACATTCATCGCGGCATCGGCATTGCGAGCTTCATCGAGGTCACCAATCCAAGCGCGGCGTTTTATGGCGTCGGCGGCGCCCGTATCTCGTCGCAGGATGGCGTCGCGGTGCGTCTGGATGCCCAGGGCTCGGTGATCTGCCAGACCAGCATCACCGAGCAGGGCCAGGGCTCCGAATCGCTCACGGCGCAGATCGTCGGCAGCGTGCTCGGCGTTTCGATGGAGCGCGTGCACGTCATCCTGGGCGATACCGATAACACGCCCTATGGCGGCGGAACCTGGGCATCGCGCGGCGCCGGCATCGGCGGCGAGGCAGCGCTTCAGGCGGCGAAAATCCTGCGCAAGAACATTCTCGACGTCGCAGCCGCGATCCTGCAATCCTCCCCGGGCGAACTCGACATCGCAGGCAATGCGGTGGTGAACGCAAGCGACGGCTCCTCGCGGATCGAGCTGCGCGAGCTCGCCAGGATCGTCTATTTTCGCCCGGACACGCTGCCGCCGGGCATCCAGCCGGAGTTGATGGCGACGCGCCATTTCGTGCCGCGCGAATATCCGTTCGCCTTCACCAATGGCGTCCAGGCCTCATGGCTCGAAGTCGATGCCGACACCGGCTTCGTCAGGCTGCTCCGGCATTGGGTGGTCGAGGATTGCGGCACCATCATCAATCCGCAACTGGTCGATGAGCAGATCCGCGGCGGGGTGGTGCAGGGGCTGGGTGCGGCGCTGTTCGAAAAATGCATCTACGATGAACGGGGACAACTGACCAACGCCAATATGGCCGATTATCTGGTTCCGATGTCCGGCGAAATGCCTGATATAGACGTCGGCCACGTGGTATCGCCGACGCTCGAAACGGAGTTGGGTGCCAAGGGCGCGGGCGAGGCCGGGACGGCGGGAGCAGCCGCGGCGGTGGCCAACGCAGTGAATGATGCGCTCATGCCGTTCGGCGCAGTTATTACCGAGATTCCGTTGACGCCGGAGGTTATCCTGTCGGCGCTGGGAAGAATTTGAGCGAGGATGACGTCAACAGAACCAAAAGTAATGCTCAACGGGGAAGTATGACCAAGAAGACGATTTGGAGTCAAAAGCAGACGCGACGCTTTTTCATTGTGATGTCCGCTTTGTTCATCCAATATACGACCAAAAAACGAGACATATGGGAGGGATCAATGAAACGCAGAACGCTTCTCGGCGGAGCCATCGCCGTCGCCGTGCTTGGACAAACCTCGGGCGTTATCGCCCAGCAGCCGCCGATCAAGATCGGCATGAGCATGCCGCAAACCGGCGGGCTTGCGGGCGGCGGCAAGGCGTCGCTGCTCGGCATCGAAATCTGGCGTGACGACGTCAACGCCAGGGGTGGCCTGCTCGGCCGCAAGGTCGAACTCGTCGTCTATGACGACAAATCGAGCGCTTCCGAGACCCCGGCGATCTATTCGAAACTGCTGGATGTCGACAAGGTCGATATCCTGTTCGCGCCCTACGCGACGGTGCCGACGGCGCCGATCATGCCGCTCGTCAAGCAGCGCGGCCTGTTGCTGATCGGAAATTTCTCGTTCCAGGTGAACAGCAAGGTTGGCCACGACATGTGGTTCAACAATGCGCCGTGGGGACCGGCCGACAGCTGGGCGACGGCGTTCCTCGATCTCGGCCAGAAGGCCGGCGGCAAGACCGTGGCGCTGCTGGCGGCGGACCAGGAATTCGCCCAGAATCTGGCGCTGACCGCGAGGGATGTCGCAAAGCGGCTCAATATGCCGATCGTCTTCGACCAGACCTATCCGCCAAACACCGTGGAATTCTCCGGCATCATCCGTGCGCTCAAGGCCGCGAAGCCCGACATCGTCTATGTCGCGTCCTATCCGCCGGATTTGGCGGGAATTTTGCGCGCCGTGAATGAGCTCGGGATCGGAGACAACGTCAAGATCTTCGGGGGCGCCATGGTCGGCCTGCAATTCACCGCAGTGATGCAGAATTTGGGTTCGCTGCTCAATGGCGTCGTCAACTATAACTCATGGCTCCCGGAACCGAGCATGTATTACGACGGGACCAAGGCGTTCTTCGAGACCTATGCGAAACGGGCCGTGGAAGCCAAGGTCGATCCGCTGGGCTACTATCTTGCGCCGTTCGGCTACGCCAGCGGCCAACTCGTCGAAGAGGCCATCAAGGCGACGGGGTCGCTCGACCAGAAGGCCATCGCCAAATACCTGCACGAGCACGAGATCAAGACCATCGTCGGCCCGATCGCGTTTTCGGCGGACGGCGAGCGAAAGGAAACCGCGACACTGATGGCGCAGTTCCGCGGCGTGGTGGACAAGGACATGGAGCAGTTCCGCGGCGCCGGCAAGCAGGTGATCCTGTTCCCGGAGCGATTGAAGACCGGCGATCTCATCAGTCCATTCGAGGCCGCCCGGAAGTAGACCTCGCGGCCTTCTTCCCCGACCCGCCGGCGCTGGCCGGGGGCCGGGGAAATGCGTCCCGGGCATGGATGGAGGACCGAGCGTGCGCGAACCGGCCAACGGTGCCTTAGAAAGGCTCAGGGGGGACCTCAATTGTTTTCAATGGATCTGCTGCTCGATGCCGTGGTGTCGGGGGTGCTGCTGGGCTGCTTCTATGCGGCCGTCAGCCTCGGGCTTTCGGTCTCGTTCGGCCTGCTCGACGTTCCCCACGTGGCGCATCCGGCCTTTCTGGTGCTGGCGTCCTATGGCGTGTTTTTCCTCAACGACAGCTTCGATATCGACCCGCTGCTGGCAGGGCTGTTGATTACGCCGCTCCTCTTCCTCTTCGGTCTTGCCGCCTACCGTCTGTATTACGAGACATTCGAAAAACGCGGCAGCGATGCCGGCGTGCGCGGGATCGCATTCTTCTTCGGCATCGCGTTCATCATCGAAGTGCTGATCATCATGCAATTCGGCGTGGACCAGCGTTCGGTCTCCGCGTCCTATATCGGCAAGGCCTGGCAGATCGGCGAAATGCGGATTCCGATCCGGATGTTGGTCGCCTTCGCGGTCGCCTCTGCGATGACGATTCTGTTGACGCTGTATCTGTCGAGAACCTTCATGGGACGCGCGATCCGCGCGGTCGCACAGGACCAGGAGGCGCTGCGACTGATGGGCGCCAACCCGGTCTGGATCAAGCAATGGGCGTTCGGCATTGCAACGGCTGTACTCGGGATCGCGGGCGCCCTGCTTATTATCGTTGCCCCCGTCGATCCGATACTCGACCGCGCCTATATCGGGCGTACATTCTGCGTCGTGGTCATGGCGGGGCTCGGCAGCATGACCGGCACGCTCGTCGCGGCCATCATCCTCGGCGTCGCCGAAACGATCGTCCTGACCCTGTTCGGCGCCTCCTGGGCACCGGCCATTTCGTTTGCGATGCTGCTCGGCGTGCTCGCCGTGCGGCCGCAGGGCCTGTTCGGCAGGCGATCATGAATCGCAACAGCATCCGCTTCTGGATCGGGGTGACCCTCTTCCTCGTCGCCGTCGCGCTGATGACACAACTCGTCCGCAACGAATATCCGTTCTTTGCCGGCTACGTGATCCTGCAGTTTATCGTGCTCGCAGTAGCTTGGAGCATCCTGGGCGGCTATGCCGGCTACGTGAATTTCGGCACCAGTGCGTTTTTCGGCGTTGGCGTCTACACGGCCGTGTTCCTGTTCGAGGCGACGGGCGCGCCGCTCGCCGTGCAGATCGCCGCTGCCGCGATCGTCGGCGCATTGCTCGGCTTCGCCGTGGGCCTGGTGACCTTGCGCATGCAGGGCATCTACTTCTCGATCGCGACCATAGCGATGACGATCATCATTGAAACGACGGTGACGAATTGGCGATATGTCGGCGGCGCGGCCGGCATCCAGCTGCAGCGGCCGCCGGTGATGCCGCCCTTCCACACCTACGTGCAGATGCTGTTTTTCGTTCAGGCGCTCCTCGTGGTCCTGGCGGTAACGATTGCCCGCTACATGCAGATCTCATGGATGGGCCGCGGCCTGCAGGCGCTCAAGGACGACGAACTCGCGGCGGAATGCACTGGCGTGCCGACCTTGCGGCTGAAGGTGATGGCTTGCGTCATTTCCGGCGCGCTGATGTGCGCAGCCGGTGCGCCCGCCGCCATGTACCTCCAGTACGCGGACCCCTCGTCCGCTTTCAACCTCAACTACTCCGTCTCGGTGCTTGCGATGTCGCTGATCGGCGGCACCGCGCATTGGATAGGCCCGGTTCTCGGCGCGATCCTGCTGGGCACGACGCAGCAACTGCTGACCGTTACCATCTCGTCGGAAGTGAATGTGCTGGTGCTCGGCATCATGCTGGTGCTGTTCGTGGTGGCGGCGCCGGAGGGCCTGATTGGCCTGTTCCGCCGGCTTGGCCGCAATCGCACCGGGGGCAAAGCATGATGTCCGCGCCCGGACCCGAGCTGCCCTTGCTGCGGATCGCCGCACTCACAAAACGCTTCGGCGGCTTCACCGCCCTGGACAATGTCAGCGTCGACATTCGCCCGGGAGAGCGCTTCGGCCTCATCGGACCGAACGGCTCGGGTAAAACGACGCTTATCAACTGCATTTCCGGCGCGTTCCGTACCGAAGTCGGCACCGTTGTGTTCCGCGGCGAGGACGTCACGCGGTTGCCGCCGCATATGCGCACGCGCCGCGGCATTGCGCGCAGCTTCCAGATCCCGCGGCCGTTCAAAAGCATGACGGTCGCCGAAAACCTGATGGTGGCGATCGACTTCGCGACCGCCGCGAACGAGTTCGTCCCGGCCGCGCAACGGCGCGACGCCATGATGTCGATCCTGACCCAGACCGGCCTCGCGTCCAAGGCCGATGTGTCGACCACAAGGCTCAGCCAGGTGGAACTGCGAAAGATGGAGCTCGCCCGCGCGATGGCGACGCGCCCGAAACTCCTGATTTCGGATGAGGCCATGGCCGGCCTTTCCGGCTCTGAAGTCGATGAGGTGCTTGATCTCCTCATGACCCTGGCAGGCCACGACATCACCGTGATCATGATCGAGCACATCATGCAGGCCGTGATGCGATTTTCGGACCGCGTGATGTGTCTGGACGCGGGCAGGATCATCGCGATCGGCGCGCCGGCCGAGGTCATGGCCAACCAGCGGGTGCAGGAGGCTTACCTTGGCACTTAGCCTCGCCATCAATGACCTCGATGCCGGTTACGGCGCCGTGAAGGCGCTGCGAGGCGTCACGCTCAATGTCGAGGCCGGCGAGACCGTCGCATTGCTCGGCACCAACGGCAACGGCAAGAGCACGCTGATGAAGTGCATAGCGGGTCTGGTTCGCCCGCGGCGCGGCGGCATCTCGCTTACGATCGACGGAACCGCGCACGATCTGGCCAGGCTGGCGCCCGAGGCCATCGTCGATCTCGGTGTGGCGATGGTCCCCGAGGGACGGCGATTGTTTCCGAAGCTGACGGTGTTGGAAAATCTGATGCTGGGCGCCTTCCGAAAGGTCGCCCGCCGCGACATCGATCGCAACCTTGCGCTCGCCTACGAAACATTTCCGACGCTGAAGGAGCGGCAGAGCCAGCTCGCCGGCACCATGTCAGGCGGGCAACAGCAGATGCTCGCCATCGCGCGGGCGCTGATGTCCTCGCCTCGCCTGCTGTTGATCGATGAGCCTTCGGTGGGCCTGTCGCCGCTCCTGGTATCGCAGACCATCGCCAAGATAGGCGAGCTCAATCGGCGTTTCGGCTTGACGGTGCTCATGGCGGAGCAAAACTTCAATCAGGCGATCCGCATCGCCGATCGAGGTTACATCATCGTCCATGGCGAGATCGTGGTCGCGGCCCGTTCGGTCGACGAGTTGAGAGGCAACGACATCGTCAAGCGGCTCTATCTCGGCGGTATCGCATGATTGCCCGCCCAGGCTCGGTGTGATCTGGCGTCGTTGCGTTGCAACGCGGTGGACAGCCCGGCGAGCCCGGGGAGAACAGAAAGCACTTCTGGTCTTGATCTCAATCAACGCTTTCTGCTTCAATCGGAGGCATATGTTACAGTCAAATCAACGGCTTTGGGGAGGAACAGTATGAGCGTGCCAGTCCGGGCGAGGCCCAGCTCACCGCCTTCCGAGTCGCCGCGCGGCTTGGCGCTGTTGCGCGATCCGCTGCTCAACAAGGGCACTGGTTTCACGGAAGCGGAGCGCGACGCGCTGGGATTGCGCGGCTTCCTGCCCGCGCACGTTCTTTCGATGAAGGACCAGGTCGAGCGGGTGCTGACCAATCTGCGCAGCCTGCCCACCGATCTGGAAAAATACATCGCCCTCAACTCGCTGCACGACCGCAACGAGGCGCTGTTCTTCCGCGTCGTCGCCGACAACATCGATGAAATCCAGCCGCTCATCTACACACCGACGGTAGGCCTCGCCTGCCAGCGGTTCGGTCTCATCTTCCAGCGACCGCGCGGCATGTTCATCAGCGCCAGGGATCGCGGGCGTATCGCGGAACTGCTGAGCAACTGGCCCTATCCGGCGAAGCTTATCGTCATCACCGACGGCGAGCGCATCCTCGGCCTCGGCGACCTCGGCGCCCATGGAATGGGCATTCCTGTCGGCAAGCTCTCGCTTTATTCGGCCTGTGCCGGCATACACCCGGAGCACTGCCTGCCGGTGATGCTGGATGTCGGCACCAACAACGAGGACTTTCTGAACGATCCCTATTATATCGGCCTGCGTCAGAAACGCCTCAGCGGCGCGGCTTACGACGAACTGGTGGACGAATTCATCACCGCGGCGCGCGAAACGTTCCCCGGCGTGCTGATCCAGTTCGAGGATTTCGCCAATCACTCCGCGTTCCGGCTTCTGCACAAATATCGCGACAGGATAAATGTCTTCAACGACGACATTCAGGGAACGGCAGCGGTGGCGCTTGCGGGCCTTTTCTCCGCGTTGCGTGTGAGCGGCGGAAAACTCGCCGACCAGAAGGTGCTTTTTCTTGGCGCTGGAGAAGCTGCAACCGGTATCGCCGACCTCGTGGTCTCCGCCATGATGGCGGAGGGCGCATCCGAAGCCGAGGCGCTTCGGCGCACCTGGCTCGTGGACTCGCGCGGCCTTGTTGTAAGGAATCGATCAGGCCTCACCGACCACAAACTTCGCTACGCGCATGATCACGCGCCGATCGGCGACTTCCTGACCGCGATCCAGACGCTCAAACCCACCGCGATCATCGGCGTCGCGGCCGCGGGCGGCGCCTTCACGCCCGAGGTGCTGCAGACCATGGCGCAGATCAACGATCGACCGATCGTGTTTGCGCTCTCCAATCCGACCTCGAAGGCCGAATGCTCCGCCGAGGAAGCCTATCGTCATACCGGTGGCCGCGCGCTGTTCGCATGCGGCAGCCCCTACGATCCGGTGAAACTCAACGGCAAGACGTTCGTACCGCGCCAGGGCAACAATTCCTACATCTTCCCCGGCGTCGGTCTTGGCGCGATCGCGAGTGGGGCAAGACTGGTGACGGACGAGATGTTCATGGCTGCCGCGCACACGCTGGCATATCTCGTCAACAACGCCGACATCGAACAGGGCAGCCTCTATCCGGCGCTGCCGCGGATCCGCGAAGTCTCGGCACATATCGCCGTGGCGGTTGCCGAGGTCGCTTACCGGCGCGGTCTTGCGACCACGCCAGCGCCGAACGATCTGATGGCGTACGTTCAGTCGCGAATGTACGACCCCCGCTATTGAAGCGAGCCGTGCGCGGCTCTTCGAGGCGCCTGCCGAAGCTGCAGTTCGGCTTCGCGCCTGTTTCACTCCGCCGCCACGCCACTCAGCATGTTCGCTGCCGGGTGGTGACAACCACCTTGATGGCGTCCTCGACCCGGTTCCGCGCGTATCGCAGCGCGGTGGGCAGATCGGCGAGCGCGAAGGTGTGGGTATGGATTTTCGTCGCGTCGAACCGCTTTTCCGCCATCAGCGCCATCGCACGGCGGGTGGCGCTGCGGCCTTCGCCGCGAATGCCGTAGACGTAGATATTGTTCTTCACGAGATGCGCGAGATCCGTGGTGACGGGGGCGTGCGGGAATGCCGCCAGGCAAATCTTCCCGCCGCGATTGGCCATGTGAATGGCCTGATTGACGGTGGCCTCAAGGCCGGCACATTCCACCACATAGTCCGCGCCGATGCCGCCGGTGAGCGCTTTGACGACATCGAGCGCGTTCTCTTCTGCGATGTTGACGACGCGGTCGGCGCCTAACTCTTTACCGATCGCAAGCCGCTTGTTGCGTGTTCCCGTCAGGATGACGGGACTTGCGCCAAGCGCCTTTGCAACGGCGACCGCGAGCAGCCCGATCGGACCCGGGCCAATCACGACAACGCTTTCGCCGGCAACGAGCCCGCCCAGTTCGGTCAAGCCGTACATGGAAGTCCCGGCGGTGACGACCAGTGTGGCTTCCGCATCGCTCATCGTGTCGGGCACCCGCGCCAGCGTGTTGATGTGATTGACTGCGTATTCGGCGAACCCGCCATCGGTGGTAAAGCCGTTGGCGCGGTGACCCTTGTCGGGCTTCCCGTAGTTGAGGCAGGAAGTGTACATGCCCTGGCGGCATCGCTTGCACTGGCCGCAGCCGGCGTGGATTTCCACGCTGATGCGTTCGCCGATCTCGAACTCGTCGACGTCGGGTCCGAGCGCGGCAATCGTGCCCATATATTCATGGCCGGGCGTGAAGTTCTTGTTGAATGGCAGGCCGCCGCCGATGCTCGCCGGCGAACCGCCGTGGATGATTTCGAGATCGGTCGCGCAGATCGCAACCGCGTCGATGCGGACCAGAACTTCCGCGCGGCCGGGAACAGGCGTCGGCTTGTCGCGCAGCAAGAGCTCGTCTGGGTCGCCCAAAACCCAGGCCTTCATCTGCGCGGTCACTGGAAATTCGGTTGAAGTCTTGACGCCTGATGGTTCGTACATTGGCGCGGATCCCGATTTCAAATGGAGGCTTCCATACGAGAACTATTTCTAACTGCTCTCTGCGCGACCGCAATTGGTTTTCCGGTTGCGACGAAGGCTTGGTCGCAGGCGGCGCCGGTTGCGCACGTCATCCCTCAATCTGGTCAGCCGACAGCTTGTAGATTTCGAGCGCGTCGGCGTCCGCGCCGCGCGCTGCTTTGGCCAGTCTGAACAATTGCGCGGCAAGGCCGGCCATCGGCACCGGGCTCGAGGTGTCGCGGGCGACATCGATCACCGTATCCAGATCCTTCAGCATCGTGGCGATATGGCCGAGCGGCGGCGAATGAATGCCCTGCACCATGCGCGGCACGAACAATTGCAAGGGAATCGAATCGGCAAAGCCGCCGGCGAGCGCTTCCGGCAGCCGCCTGGCGTCGATCCCGGCATTCGCCGCGAGCCGCGTCGCCTCCGCCAGCACCGCCATGGCGCATCCGACGATCACCTGGTTGCAGAGTTTCGTGGTCTGGCCCGCGCCGGTCGGACCCATATGCGTGAGCCGCCGTGCCATCGCCAGAACATAGGGCCGCACCCGTTCGATGTCGGCGGCTTCTCCGCCGGCCATCACCGCGAGCGTGCCTGCCTCAGCGCCCATGGTGCCGCCGGAAACCGGCGCATCGATCCATCCCATGCCGTTCGTCATCTTTAGGCGCGCCGCGATGGCGCGCGCCGCGTCGGGGTGGATGGAGGAGAAGTCGACGACGAGCTTTCCGGAGCCGGTCGCGGTCGCGAGGCCGTCGGGACCGAACACCACTTCTTCCACGGCCGCGGCATCGGTGAGGCACATGAAGACGATGCTGGCGGCATTGGCCACATCGCTTGGGTGGGCCGCGAGCTTCGCGCCGGCCTCGACCAGGACGGCGGCCTTGCCGTCAGAACGATTCCAGACCGTGACGTCGTGGCCGGCGCTCACCAGGCGCCGCGTCATCGGAAATCCCATCATCCCGAGCCCGAGATAGCCGAGCTTTTCCGCTTTTGCCGCCTCCGTCCCGCCAACTCCGGCCATTTTTCGTTTCTCCCTTGATCGCCGCCGGCAAAAGCCTGTCGGGCGTATTACTTTAACACATCCCGGCCCGGGCGGGCGGTCACCGGCACGCTCCGGCAGCTTGCCTGATTGTTTGAACCATGAAAGGCTTGGGCCATGCTGGTTGCGCTGACGCCGGTCGGGCATCGGAAAAGTGGAGTGGGGATGATGCGGATATCTTCAAAATGGATTTTGGCGGCCGGGGCTCTGGCCGCCGTTGTTGCCAGCGTGAGTTCATCGCACGCGCAGCAGACGATCCGCGTCGGCTGGACCATTCCGGCCGAGGAATCGAAATACTGGATGATGCGCAGGCCTTCGGAGTTTCCCAATCTCGGCAAGACCTACAATGTCGAATGGACGCAATTTCAGGGCACCGCGCCGATGACGCAGGCGCTGGCCGCGGGCGCGCTCGATTGCGCGACGCAGGCGCCGCTGTCGCTGGCGAACGGCGTGGTCGGCGGCAATCTGAAAGCCTACATCGTGGCCCAGCACGTCTTCGAAAAACCCGGCGGCTTCTCGGTCTATTGGGCCGTCATGGATAACTCGCCGATCAAGACCGTTGCCGATCTCAAGGGCAAGACCGTCGGCATATCCGTGATCGGCGGCGGCACCCAGGGGCCGTTCAACATGCTTCTGAAGCAGAACGGGGTTGACCCGGCCAAGGACATCAAGCTGGTCGAACTCGGCTTCGCCGTTTCCGAAGACGCGCTGCGTCAGGGCCGCGTCGATGCCGTCAACATGAACCAGCCTTTCGCGGCGCGTGCCGAGGCCAGGGGCGGTATACGCAAGCTGTTTTCGCTCTCCCAGGTAATGCCGAACATCGTCCACATCCTGGAAGCCTGCCGCGCCGACTTTGTCGACAAGAATCCGGAGCTGGTAAAGGCTTACGTGCGCGATATCACTTCCGGCATGAAGAAGGCGCTGGCCAATCGGGACGAGACGCTCAAAGTTGTCAACGAAGTGCTGAAGGCGCCAATACCGGTCCTCGACACCTATCTGCTCAAAGACAATGATTTCGGCCGGGATCCCGGCGCCGCGCCGAATTTTCCGGCGATTCAGAAGATGCTTGATATCTATGCCGAGACGGGAATGCTGCCCAAGTTGGACGTCGCGCAGTTCAAGCACCCGACCATCGTCGCGCCGTTGCAGTAGACGGATTTAGCCACGCGTCGTCCCGGCGTTCGCCGGGATGACCTGCGGAGAAACTGCACGCATGAGAAGGGACGCATGAAGAAGTGGCGATCACGGGTGACGACCGATGGCCTCGATCGTGCGCCTCACCGCGCCTTCATGCGCGCGATGGGGCTCGACGACGAGGCGCTCGGCAAGCCGATGATCGGGGTCGTCAGCATGAAGGGCGAGCAGACGCCCTGCAACATGACCCACGATTTCCAGGTAGAAGCCGCCAAGGCCGGGATCGCGGAGGCCGGCGGCACGCCGCGGGAATTTACCACCATCTCGGTCTCCGACGGCATCAGCATGAACCATGAGGGCATGAAGTTCTCGCTGCTGTCACGCGAGCTGATTGCGGATTCGATCGAGGCCGTGGTCCATGGCCTCGCCTACGACGCGCTGATCGGTTTCGGCGGTTGCGACAAGACGCTGCCCGGCGTGATGATGGGAATGATCCGCTGCAACGTGCCGTCGATCTTTATCTATGGCGGCAGCGCGTTGCCCGGACGGTTCGAGGGAAAGACCCTCACCGTGCTGGATTCATACGAGGCCGTCGGCGGCTTCATGACCGGCGAAATCGATGAGGCGACGCTGGCGGGCATCGAGCGTAGCTGCCTGCCGACGATCGGGGCCTGCGCGGGCCAGTTCACCGCCAACACCATGGGTATGGTTTCCGAGGCGATGGGGCTGACAATGCCCAACGTGTCGATGATCCCCGGCGTCTATGCCGAGCGCGCGCAAGTCGCGCGCCGCGCCGGGCGGCGGGTGATGCAGATGCTGGAGCAAGGCGGGCCGTTGCCGCGCGAAATCGTTACCCGAAAGGCGCTGGAAAACGGCGCGGCCATCGTCGCCGCGACCGGCGGGTCAACCAACGCCGCGCTGCATCTGCCGGCGCTCGCCAACGAAGCCGGCATATCTTTTTCGATCGATGACGTCGGCGAGGTCTTTGCGCGGACGCCCTTGATCGGCAATCTGCGCCCGGGCGGCAAATACACCGCCAAGGACGTCTATGATATCGGCGGCACCGCCGTGGTGATCCGCGCGCTGGTGGAGAGCGGCCACATCGACGGCAATTGCCTGACGATTACCGGACGGACGATTGCCGCGGAATACGGCGGCGCCAACGCGCCGGACGGCGAGATCGTTTTCTCTACCAGCACGCCGATCATGCGGGACGGCGGCGTCGCGGTGCTCAAGGGCAACCTTTGCCCTGACGGCGCCGTCATCAAGGTCGCCGGTCTGAAGAACCTGGTGTTCGAAGGCGCCGCGCGCGTGTTTGAAGACGAGGAACAATGCGTCGAGGCCGTGCGCAACCGTAATTACGCCGCCGGTGACGTTCTCGTCATTCGCAATGAAGGCCCTGTCGGTGGTCCGGGCATGCGCGAGATGCTCGGCGTCACCGCGCTGATCTACGGGCAGGGCATGGGCGAGAAGGTCGCCCTCATCACCGATGGGCGCTTTTCCGGCGCCACGCGCGGCATGTGCATCGGCTATGTCTCGCCGGAATCCTTCATCGGCGGCCCGCTGGCGCTGGTGCGCGACGGCGACCGCATCCGGATCGACGCCGGTGCGCGCCGCATGGATCTTTTGATCGACGACAATGAATTCGCCAGGCGGCGGCAGGCATGGCAGCCGCGGCCGCCGCGGCATCGGGCGGGTGCGCTCGCCAAATATGCACGTCTGGTAGGCCAGGCGCCCGGCGGCGCCGTCACTCACGAAGGCGCGGCGGAATGGCCGTGGTTCGATTGAAACGGGGGTCGATGGGCGCGAACCGGCTCAGGTCACGCCAAGCTGCCGGCTGAAGCGGGGATCACGCCAGACCTCTGCGTTGACGCAGTCCGCCAGTATTTCGGCGGCATCCCAGACATCCTGAAACCGGACGTAAAGCGGAGCGAAGCCGAAGCGCATCAGGTCGGGCGTGCGGAAATCGCCTATAACACCGCGTTCGATCATCGCCTGCACCACCGCGTAGCCCTTGTCGAAGGATATCCCGACGTGGCTGCCGCGCAACGATGGTTGGCGCGGCGTCACGATATCAAGGCTCGGCAGGAGCGCAGCAACGCGCGCCATGAAAAGTTCCGTCAGAGCAAGACTTTTTTGTCTCAAGGCCGCCACCTCGACGCCCTCGATGGCGTCGAGGGCCACGTCCACGCCGCGGAGCGAGATGATCGGCTGAGTTCCGCAGAGGAATTGCTTGATGCCGGCGTCGGGCCGGAAGTCGCGATCGAAGGCAAAGGGGGCGGCATGACCCCACCAGCCCGATAACGGATGTTGTGCGGTGGCCTGATGGGCCTTTGCCACAGCAATGAATGCCGGGGATCCCGGGCCGCCGTTCAGATACTTGTAGGTGCATCCGACCGCGAAATCGACGGCATGAAGGTCGAATGCGATTTCCACTACCCCGATCGAATGACAGAGGTCCCACACGACAAGCGCGCCCGCGTCGTGAAACCGGTTGGTGATCGCGGCCATGTCGAGAAGCGCGCCGGTGCGATAATTGACATGCGAGAGCACGGCGACCGCGACGCTGCGGTCGAGCAGGGCCTCAATGGATGAGGCATCCGCACCGATCAATTGTCGTTTCATCGGACGGCCCGCGGACTTCATTGCGCCCTCGACGATATAGAGGTCTGTCGGAAACGACTCCTCCTCGGCAATGACCACGTCGCGATCGGGTCTCAACCCGATGGCCGCATGGATGGCCTTGTAGAGATTGATCGACGTGGTGTCGCAAACGACTGTTTGACCCGGAGCCGCCCCAAGCATCGCCCCGATGCGATCGCCGAGCCGGACCGGCATGTCGAACCATCCCGCGCTGTTCCAGCTCCTGATAAGGTCCTGGCCCCACTCCTGCTCGATGGTTCGGTTCAACGCGGCTGCGGCGGCGCGCGGCATCGGGCCGAGCGAATTCCCGTCGAGATAGATCACGCCTTCAGGGAGCATAAACCGGTCGCGGAAGCTGCGAAGCGGATCGACAGAATCGCGCGCGACGCACGCCGCGCGCGAAGTCATGGAGGCTGATGACGTCATGAGAGCCTCGCGATCAAAAAACCATACCGCATGTCGGAAGCATAACGGAAATCCGGATTGACAGCAAAAGCCTATCATTTTAAGTTTAAAAGATCGTCCGCGGCATGCCGGTTATGGCATGCACGAGATATTGTCGACTCGTCAAAAGGCGTGAACGCGATGAGTCAGCACAAGGAAATATCCTATTCAGGCTATCTCCAGCTCGACAGGATTTTGCAGGCACAACGACCTCTTTCCAAAGCCCACGACGAGGTATTGTTTATTATCCAGCACCAGACGTCGGAGCTTTGGATGAAGCTTGCGATTCACGAATTGAGTGCCACGTGCCGGCTGATCGCAGCCGACGACCTGCAGCCGGCCTTCAAGACGTTGTCGCGGGTTTCTCGCATCCTGGAGCAGCTCAACTCGGCCTGGGATGTGCTTCGCACCATGACGCCCAGCGAGTACACCGAATTTCGCGGATTGCTTGGGCAGTCGTCCGGCTTTCAGTCCTGGCAGTATCGCATGATCGAGTTTCTTGTCGGCAACAAGAATGCGGCGATGACCCATATCCACGCGGACGACGAAGCCGTCTTTGCGCGGCTCGAAGCCGCCCGTCGTGCCCCGAGCATCTATGATCTCACCATTCAGCTTCTGCATCGCCGCGGTCTGGGCATCGACAAAACCATACTCGATCGCGATATCTCGGTATCGCATGCCGCGAGCGACAGCGTCTTGGATGCCTGGTTATCGGTCTATAGAGACCCGGCGCGATTCTGGGAATTGTATGAACTCGCCGAAAAGCTGGTGGATTTCGAAGACTATTTCCGCCGCTGGCGTTTCAACCACGTGACGACGGTCGAGCGGATCATCGGGTTCAAGCGCGGCACTGGCGGCACATCGGGCGTTTCCTATTTGCGCAAGATGCTGGACGTCGTGTTATTTCCCGAACTCTGGCAGGTCAGGACTCAATTGTGAAAGCCCTGATCGACATATCGCCCTCGCTGCGCGTCGGCATGGGGGTTTTCCCCGGCGATGCTGCTTTCTCGGTCAGCCAGACATTCACGATCGGACCGGACTGTCCTGTCAACGTGACCAGTGTCGCGATGTCGACGCACTGCGGCGCGCATGTCGATGCTCCTCTGCACTATGATCCCGCAGGTGCCAGTATCGATATGCTGGATCTCGCCGATTTCATCGGCCCCGCAAGGGTCATTGACGCGCGCGGAAAAGATCCGCTCTGTGGCTATGAGGAGATCGCATCCGCTCTCGACGGCGCGCCGCCGCGGCTGCTTTTCAAACTGATGGACCGGGGCGATGAACTGGCCTGGCCGACGGATTTCCGCGCGCTGGCGCCGGAAGCCGTGGAGCGGCTGGCGCTTCGTGGGGCGCGGCTGATCGGAGTGGACGTTCCATCGATCGACCCGGAGACCTCGAAAAGCCTCCCCTCGCACATGATTTGCCGGCGGCACGATCTTCGAATTGTCGAGAATCTCGTGCTGGCCGACGTCACGCCCGGCGACTACGAATTGATCGCGCTGCCGTTGAAGCTTTGGGGGCTCGACGCCGCGCCGGTTCGCGCGGTGCTCAGGAGATGACAGTCGATGTGCGCTGCGGAGCTATAAAAGGTATCCCTGCGCCAGGGACGCCCAAATCGGCATCGGCAGGTCTTGCAAGTTTCGGCTATGCTCGGTTTAACCTCTGACAAAATCGAGTAACCACCTGTGCCTGGCGGTCCTATGCGGGGAAGAAAAGCGGGAATGAAGGTTGTGCCATCGCAGCCGGATGTTGACGCGGAAGCCGCGCCGACGCGCCAGCAGGCGGCTGCGATGATCGAGATCGACCGGGTCTCGCAGGTTTTTCGCACATCCGGCCGTCAGGACCATCTGGCGTTGTCGGAGATTTCGCTGGCAATCGAGGATGGCGCCTTCGTGTCCATTCTCGGCCCCTCCGGCTGCGGAAAATCGACGCTGCTCTATATCGTCGGCGGTTTTGTCAGCCCGACCGAAGGCGTGGCGAGGATGAAGGGCAGGGTGATCGCTGGGCCCGGACCGGATCGCGGGCCGGTGTTTCAGGAGTTCGCGCTGTTTCCCTGGAAGAGCGTGCTCGGCAATGTGATGTACGGTCCGCGTCAGCAGGGCGTGAAATCAGCCGAAGCCGAGGCGCAAAGCCGCGCGCTGATCGAGATGGTCGGGCTCAAGGGCTTTGAGCATTTTTATCCCAAGGAATTGTCCGGCGGCATGAAGCAGCGCGTCGCGCTGGCGCGCACGCTGGCCTATCACCCCGCGGTGCTGTTGATGGACGAGCCGTTCGGCGCGCTGGATGCGCATACCCGCACGCGGCTGCAGAACGATCTGCTCAATATCTGGGAACGCGACCGCAAGACCGTGCTGTTCGTTACCCATTCGGTCGATGAGGCGGTGTATCTGTCGGACAAGGTCGTGGTGATGACGCGCTCGCCCGGCCGCATCAAGGAAATCGTCGACATCAATTTGCCGCGGCCGCGCCGCCGGGCGGAGTTGCTGCTCGATCCGCATTACCAGAAATACGTCGTCGATATCGAGCGCATGATCGACGACACCAGCGAAAACGAGTTGCGGCCATGATGTCAGCGTCGCGCTCTTCTCGCGCGCTCGGCGCCGTGGCTCGCCTGCCTCGGCCTGCTCGGCGTCTGGCAGGTCGCGGCGCTGATCCTGAACACCGACAGCTTTCCCACCGCGCGGGAAGCGATCCGCGCGATCCCTTCCATCCTTGGCGACAAGGAATCCCTGATCAACATTCTCGCATCGCTCCGCCGCATGGCGATCGGCTTCGGCGTCGCCGTGATCGTTTCGATTCCGCTGGGATTGATGATGGGCCGCTCGCGCGGCGTCGCCTCGTTCTTCAATCCGCTGTTGATGGTGATCTATCCGGTGCCGAAGGCGGCGCTGATGCCGATCATCATGCTCTGGCTCGGCGTCGGCGACGTCGCCAAAATGCTGGTGATCTTTCTCGGCGTCAGCCTGCCGGTGATCTATCACAGCTTCCAGGGCGCGAAGGCGGTAGAGGAAAAGATGCTGTGGTCGGGCGCCGCCATGGGCCTGTCGGCGGCGCAGCGGATGATCCGGATCGTGCTGCCGGCGGCGTTGCCGGAAATCCTCACGGGCTGCCGCACCGGCCTTGTACTGGCGCTGATCACCATGGTCACCTCCGAGATGATCGCGCGGCAGTCCGGCGCCGGAAATATCCTGTTCAACGCGCTCGACATGGGACAGTACGATACCGTCTACGCGATGATCATCATCGTCGGCGCGATGGGTATTGGCCTCGATGCCGCGTTTGAAAACCTGCGCGGCAGGCTGGTGAAATGGTCCGAGCCGGACTTTGAAATCCCATTGAGCTTCGCATGAACCCGCGCGCCCTCACCACGGATGTTCTGCTTGGGATCGTGCCGATCGCGCTATCGGTCGCGCTGTGGCAGGCCATCGTGTCCTTCGGCTATGCGCCGGTGACGCTGCTGCCGCCTCCCGGTCGGGTGTTCATGCGTCTGGCGCAGCAACTCGCCACCGGCACGTTTCAGCAGGAGATCGCCGCCACGCTGTTTCGTCTGTTCGCCGGGTTTTCGATCGCGGTAATTCTCGGCGTCAGCATCGGCCTTGCTGCGGCGGCGAGCCCAGCCATCAACGCCGTGGTGCGCCCGATCGTGCGGGTGTTGGCGCCGCTGCCCAAGGTCGCGCTGTATCCGGCGCTGCTGTTGCTGCTCGGATTCGGCCACGAATCCAAGATCACGCTGGTGGCCGCCGACGCGCTGTTTCCGATCCTGCTTTCGACCTATTACGGCGCCTCGATGGTCGAGCAGAAGCTGATCTGGTCGGCGATGGCGGCGGGCACGCCGCGCCGTCAAATCCTGTTCAAGGTGGTGCTGCCGGCCGCGGTGCCGTCGATCCTGACCGGCTGCCGCATCGGGCTGGTGATCTCGTGCATCGTGGTGTTTCTGGCGGAAATGATTGCCTCGACCGACGGCCTCGGCCATGTCCTGGTGACGGCGGCGCGGACCTTTCAGGCCGTCGACATGTTCGTGCCGCTGATCACGATTTCGCTGCTGGGTCTGATCCTCAACGGTCTGCTGGAAGGTTTGCGGACCTATCTGCTGCGCGGGTTTCCGGAAGTTTGACGGCGAGTCGCGCGGTATCGTATTCTTTCCGTCGTGGCCGGACTTGTCCGGCCATCCACGTCTTTTTTGCTATGATGCCGTTAAGACGTGGATGCCCGGCACGAAGCCGGGCATGGCGACTTTGCTATGACGGAGATAAGAAATGCTGGCGGATCGCATCGAGGCGAAATGGATCGACGCGTTCTGCGAGATCTTTGAGCGTTGCGCGGTCAAACCGGGCGACACCGCCGCGATCCTGTCGGAGACGCAGTCGCGCGCGCTTAACGTTCATCTGGCGGAACTGGCGCTGTTGCGGATGGGCGCGAGGCCGTTTCACGTCATCGTGCCGACGCCGCGGAACCGCGAGATCGTTCCTATCCGCTCGACCGGCGCCAGCATTGCAATCCAGCGGCTTGGGCCTGTTGTTACGGCGCTGCAGCAGGCGGGCTTCGTGGTCGATTGCACCATCGAAGGGCTGATGCACGCGGTGGAGACACCGGAAATTCTGAAAGCAGGCGCGCGTATTCTCGTGATCTCCAACGAGCACCCCGAGGCACTGGAGCGCATGGTGCCCGATAGCGGCCTGGAAAAGCGCGTGCGGGCGGCGGCGAAGATGCTGCGCGGGACGAAGCGGATGCGCGTCACCTCGAAAGCGGGGACCGACCTCGACGTCGACATGGTCGGCGCCTCGACGGTGGGCGTTTGGGGCTGGACCGACAGACCGGGCACGCTGGCGCATTGGCCCGGCGGCATCGTCGTCAGCTTTCCCCGGAGCAGCACGGTCAACGGTACGCTGGTGATGGCGGCCGGTGACATCAATCTCACCTTCAAGCGCTATCTGACCTCGCCGGTCAGGATGACGCTGAAGAACGACTACGTCACCGATCTGGAAGGCGAGGGCGCCGACGCCACGATGATGCGCGCCTATCTGGCCGCATGGGGCGACCGCGAGGCCTATGCGGTGTCGCATGTCGGGTTCGGGATGAATGCCGGCGCGCGCTACGAGGCGCTGTCGATGTACGACCAGCGCGATACCAACGGCACCGAACTGCGCGCGGTTTCCGGCAACTTCCTGTTCTCCACCGGCGCCAATGAATTCGCCGGCCGCTACACTGCCGGGCATTTTGATTTGCCGATGATGGGGACGACCATCGAACTCGACGGCGTCGCCGTGGTCCGCGAAGGCGTGCTGCAGGACGTGTTCGGTTAGTCCCGATCCAGCACCGGCGGTCTGGCCAGGCCAAAATGCCGGAGCAGATTGACCAGCTCTGCGAGCCGCTGCTCGCGGTAGTCATCGATGTCGAGGCCGGAATAATCCAGGAAGCCGGCGCCGGTCCGCAGGCCGATGCGGCCGTCGCGCATGTTGCGTGAGATCACCTCGGGCGCGCGATAGCGGTCGCTGCCGAGTGCGCCCTCGAGATAGCGGCTGGCGTAATAGAGAATGTCGCCGCCGCCCCAGTCGATGAATTCCAGCAGACCCAGCACGGCGTAGCGGAAGCCGAAGCCGTAGCGGATCGCCTTGTCGATGTCTTCGGCGCTGGCGACGCCTTCTTCCACCATCCGCGCCGCCTCGTTCATGGCAAGCGCCTGGATGCGCGGCACGATGAAGCCGGGTGTAGCCGCGCACACTACCGGCACCTTGCCGATGCCTTCGAGCAAGGTCTTCGCCTTTGACGTAACGGCCGGATCGGTCGCGGCGCCCGGCGATATCTCGACCAGCGGAATCAGATAGGCGGGGTTCAGCCAGTGCACGTTGAGGAAGCGTTCGGGGTGCTCGACCGCGCCCGAGAGATCATCGACCAGAATGGTTGACGTGGTCGAGGCGACGATCGCGTCAGGCCCGACGCATTTCGAAGCTGCCGCCAGCACTTCGCGCTTGAGCTCGACCACTTCAGGCACGCCCTCGAACACGATGCCGGCGCCGGCGAGCGCAGTAGCCATGCTCTCCGCAGGCACTACGGCGACCCGGGCGACGACCACGTCGGCGTCCTCATTCGCCAGCAATCCGAACCGGGCGAGACTTGCCAGCGTCTTCCGGACTTCGCCAAGCGCCTCGGCTTCGAGTGACGCGAACTGGTCCGCCGAGCGTGCCTTGACGTCGATCATGGTGACGGCGTGGCCGGCATAGGCGAAGGCGACCGCGATGCCGCGGCCCATGCGGCCGGCGCCGAGGCAGGCAATGGCGGGGCGGGCCGCGGTCATTCGTCAAAGCCCTCACGCAACAGCGTCTGCAGTTCTTTGCGATCGAGGTGACCGAAGCCAAGGCTTGTGAGGGTGCGCCCGCCCTCCGTGAAATCCTCGCCGCAGATCGCGCCGCCGATGGCGAGGAATGAAAACGCCAGCGGCGTCGCAACGCCGACCAGTTCAGCCGCCGAAACCAGAAACGACAGGCCGAGCCGCAGATCTTCCTGCATATAGCGGTGCTCTGTGAGAACGATCCGCTCACGCCAGTCGCCGGAATCGGTCAGGCGATCATGCGAGCCGCGGCCATACATCCATTGCTCGCCCTCGGTCGCATAATGATGCGCCAGCGGAAAATGCGGGCCGCCATAGCCAAGACCTTCGCGCACCGCAATGCGCTCGGCATCGAGCGCATCGGTGACGCGGCGGATCGAAGCCTCAGTGCCTTCCTTGTGAATGTCCCAGCGCTCGAAATGTTCGATCGGGCCAGCATTCATGACAATCAGCGGCGGATGGATGATCGGCCCGGCATTCATCAGTGCCCCCGACAGCGCGTCGCCGCAGGGCTCGATGACACCGGGAAAGGCGCGTCCAATGACCTCGAGGGCATGATCGGCGCTCTTCAGCGGAAATACGCCGACCGGCAGCCGCTTGGCGCGGATGGTGATGGCGACCTCGAACGGACCGTGCTTGCGCGTCAGCCATGGCAACGTGCCGGTCTCCGCAAAGCTCACCCTGGCGAGATTTCCGGCGTCACGCGCGGCTGTCGCAAAAATCATCGAGCCGAAGGTCGCCGGCGGCAGGAAAACAACCTGACCATCGCTCAGATGTGCCGAGAGCCGCCTTGCAATATCGGGCTGCGCGAAGGCCGGGGCAGGGCACAGGATCAGTTCGGCATCGCGGGCGGCCTCGGCAATGTCCGTGGTGACCAGCGCCAGTTGAACGTCGTGCCGGCCGTTCGCGTCCTTGAGGAAAACGCGGGAACCGGCCGCACGATGCTCGGCGACCAGTGCGGCATCGCGCCGCCAGAGACGCACGTCATGGCCTTGCAGCGCGAAATCGGCCGCAGCCGCGAACGAGCCATTGCCGCCGCCGAGTACCGCGATCTTCAAATGGCATCTCCTTGCGAAGACTCCGGTGCGTCGAGCTGTCTCAGCATGAAATGCTGCACCTTGCCCAAAGCCGTGCGCGGCAGGTCATCGACAAAAACGATATCGCGCGGCACCTTGAAGCGGGCAAGCTGCGTCAGCACATGCGCCCTCAAATCATCGGCAGCGAGAAGACATCCGGAGCGCCGGATGACATAGGCGACAGGTACTTCATCCCATCTGGGATCGGGCCGCCCGATCACGCCGCATTCGACGACATCGGGATGCTCCAGCAGCACGCGTTCGACTTCCGCCGGATAGATGTTCTCGCCGCCGGAGATAATCAGGTTCTTCTTGCGGTCGTGCACCTGGAAATAGCCGTCGGCGTCGCGGCGGCCGATGTCGCCGGTGCGATACCAGCCGTCGTGCAGCGCCTCTCGGGTCGCTTCCTCGTTGCCCCAGTATTCGTAGAACACGTTGGGGCCGCGCACCGCGATTTCCCCCGGCGTGTCCGGCGGCAGATCATTGCCGGCGTCATCGATCACAGCCGCCTCGCAGCACAGGCCGGGAAGGCCGGTCGAGCCGACCCGTGAAAGATCGCCGCCGAGGCGGGTGTAAATCGCGATCGGGCAGGTTTCGGTCGAGCCATAGACCTGCAGCACCGGGACTCCGCGCGCGACAAAACGATCGATCAGATGCGGCGGCACGATCGTCGATCCGGTCGAGATCGCCTTCAGCGAGGAAAGATCGGTTGTAGCCCAGGCGGGATGGTCGGTCACCGCCTGAATGGTTGCGGGCACCAGCACCGTCAAGGTCGGACGGTCGCGCTCGATTGCGGTGAGTGTCGCATCCGGCGCAAAGCGCGGATGGATGGTCACGGTGGCGCCGTGATGTAGCGCCGGCGTGGTCTGGATGTTGAGGCCGCCGACATGGAAGAAAGGCAGCACGGTAAGCACGTGATCGTCCGAGGTAAGGCTGTGCATATGCTGGCTCATCAGCCCGTTCCACAACAGCGCCGACTGCCGCAGCACCGCGCCCTTGGGCCTTCCCGTCGTGCCCGAGGTGTAGACGATCAGCAGCGGACAGGTGAGATCGGTATGCGGATTGCGGCCATCGCCGCGCGCGCGCGTCAGCAGCTCCTCGAAGGCGATTCCGCGCGGCGGCGCAAAATCGAGCCCGACGATGCTGGTGTCGGGCAGGCTTTTTTCCAGTGCGGGCAGAATGTCCGCAAAGGCTCGTTCCAGCACCAGCACCTTGACCGAGGCGTCCGACAGGATGAACAGCTGTTCGGCCACCGCTAGCCGCCAGTTCAGCGGTACCAGCATGGCGCCGAGCCGCGCGCAGGCATAGAGCAACACGAGATAGTCCGGCCGGTTCAGGCTGAGGATCGCGACACGGTCGCCGCGGCCGACGCTGAATTCCGCCTTCAGCGCGCGCGCCGACTGCTCGATGCGCGCATTGAACGCTGCGTAACTGAGCGTCTCCGCCCCAAAGTTGGTCGCGGGCTTGTCCGGCGTGAACGCCGCGTTCCGTTCGATGAGATCGGAAAGGTCCATTTTCGAACTAGTCGTCCGATTCACCGGGTTCGTACAGCGCTTCGCGGCCGATGCGGTCGAGACAGAGTTCGGCGGTCCATGGCAGCATCAGGGAACCGCAGCGGCTGTCGCGGTAGATCCTCTCCAGGGCTAACGATTTCAGCATCGCCTGGCCGCCGCAGGTTCGGATCGCCAGCGTCGCGAGTTCGTTGGCGCCCTCCATCGCCGAATATTGCGCGGCGTAAGCGCGCAACACCTGCTCCTTGGTCGGATTGGCGCGGGCCTCGGTGACCGCCTGGAACCAGATCGCCTTGATCTGCTCGAGCTTGATCTGCATCTGTGCCACCGCGATCTGCTTGGTCGGATACATCCGGCGCTTGACCGGCGGCGTGCCCGGCACCTCGCCGCGCAGGTAGCGCACGGTGAAATCGTAAGCGGCTTGTGCGAGGCCGATATAGGTTGGCGACAGCGTCAGGAACATGTGCGGCCAGCGCATCGCTGCCTGAAAATAGACGCCACGCGGCATCAGCGCCGCCTCTTCAGGCACGAACACGTCCTTGAACAACAGCGTGCGCGACACCGTACCGCGCATGCCCAGCGGATCCCAGTCGCCGACCACGGAAACGCCATCGGTCTTGGCCGGTATCGCGAGGTAGAGCGTGTTGCGCCGGGAAGCTTTTTCACCCTCCACGATTTCGGTGCAGAGCACGCCGTAATAATCGGCATGGCCCGCCAGCGACGCGAAAATCTTCTTGCCATTGACGATCCAGCCGCCATTGACGGGCTTGGCCTCGGTGCCGAATGCGACGCCACCGGCCGCGGCCGCGCCGCCTTCCGAAAACGGCTGCGAATAGACAGCGCCCTCGTCGACGATGCGCTTGTAATGCACGGCGCGCCGGCGCTCGTGTTCGGCGCGGGTGGCGGCGTCCATATCGAGATCGTCGGCGAGCGGGCCGGACCACAGCGTCGAGCAGACGTGCATGTTCCAGGTCAGCGCGGTCGCGCCGCAATAGCGGCCGATTTCGGCGGCCGCCAGGGCGTAGGTCTGATAGTCGGCGCCAAGGCCGCTGTGCTTTTTGGGAATGGCGATGCCGAGCAGGCCGGTGCGGTGCAAATCCCGGTAATTCTCGGTCGGGAATTTCGCTTCGCGATCGTAAGTCCCGGCGCGGCCTGCGAACACGCGCTGGCCAAGCTCGCGCGCACTTCCGATGATCCCGGCCTGTTCGTCGCCGAGCCGGAATGCGGCTGAATCGAAGATCGCCGCATCCAGATCGATCTCGTCGATCGCCTTCACGCTCTTGCTGGCTTGTACCGTCATCATGCCGTCACTTGGGTTGCAGCCACATGGGCTGTCAGGAATTGATCGAGCGCGGCGTTGAAGGCGCCTGGGCGCTCCAGATTGACGAGATGGCCGACGCCTTCGAGCTCAACATAGGTTGCCGATGGAATGTAAGTCGCCATCTTCTCCATCATCGGCGCCGGCGCATTCTTGTCCCTGGAGCCCGACAGCACCAGCGTCGGCACCGCAATAGTTTTGAGCGTGCTGCGCTGGTCGAACCCCAACAGCGCCAACATGGTGGCGCGATAGGTCGCCTCGGGAACGGCGGCCATGCAGTCGCGCGCAAGCTCCATTCCCTTTACGTCGGGATCGTCACCGACCAACTCCCTGACCAAGGTCGGCGCCAGTGAAACCATGGTTTCGCCGCGATCGAGCGGGCCGAGCCGCGCGCCGATAAATTCCTTCTGCCAGTCGCCGTCGGGTTTGCCGAACGCGGGACTGGTCTGCGCCAGAACGACGGCGGCGGGGATGCCTGGGTTTTTTGCCAGCAACTGCTGAACGATCATGCCGCCGATCGAATGCCCGACCAGGATGGGTTTTGTCGCGCCGACCTCTCGCAGGAAGTCCTGCAAGGCGTCCGCGAGAGCGGCAATGCTGACGGTTGGCAGCGGCACTGAGCCGCCATAGCCCGGCATGTCCCAGGCGAAGGCGCGATAGCGATCGCTGAAGGCCTCGACCTGGCCACGCCAGGCCCGCGCCGCGCCGCCGATTCCGTGCAGGAACACCAGCGGCGGCAATGCGGGATCGCCGGCGGCCTCGTAACCAAAGCGGCCGTCTCTTGTTTTCATAGGCACCGAAGCGGCCACGCCAGATCTCCTGACAAGTCGAACCTCGCAATGCTAACAGGCCCCCGAGCCATGAAAAGCAATAATTTTATACTTAAAGCAAGCGGCGTTTGCGGTCGGCTTCCTGCTTGCCGGAACGGCACGAGGCGGCCGGCGATACTGCATTTCTTGCAAAAGCTTGAAGTCTAAAATATACGCAAGTCTCCACGTGATGAATTCGCTCGGGGAGGCCTGCGCATGTCCGGACTGCCACATTCCTCCCACGCCCTCGTCACCGGAGGCGGCCGGGGCATCGGCCGCGCGATCGCATCCGCGCTGACGCGCGCCGGAGCGACCGTTACGGTGCTCGGCCGCAATCGCGCCACGCTCGATGAAGCCGTTGCCGCCGGCGACGCACATTTTGCGGGGGTGGCCGATGTCGCGGATCAGGCCGCGATCAGCGCCGCGATCGCGGAAGCCGCAGGCCGCCAGCCGATCGATATCCTGATTGCCAATGCCGGGATCGCGGAGTTTGCGCCGTTTGCAAGATCCGATGCGGCGATGTTTCGGCGGATGATGGATGTCGATTTCATGGGCGTGGTTCATGCCGTCCAGGCGGTATTGCCCGCGATGAAGGACCGCCCTTACGGCCGCATCGTCGCAATCGCATCGACCGCCGGTCTAAAAGGTTATGCCTATGCCAGCGCCTACACCGCGGCGAAACACGCGGTAGTCGGGCTGGTCCGTTCGTTGGCGCTGGAGCTGGCAGCTTCGGCTGTGACGGTCAACGCGGTGTATCCCGGGTTCACCGATACCGATCTGCTTGCCGGCAGTGTCGACAACATCATGAAGAAGACCGGCCGCAGCCATCAGCAGGCCGTCGCCGACCTTTCCCGGTACAATCCGCAAGGCCGTCTCGTGCGGCCCGAGGAAGTCGCCGATACCGTGCTGTGGCTGTGCGGCGAGGGCGCCGGTGCGGTCACCGGACAGGCTATCGCGGTGGCGGGCGGAGAAGTCTAGGAAGCGCGCACCGCGCGCAAGAACGGCGGACGACCATTCCCAAGGGAGATCCCATGAGCACGCCAGCCAACCCCGTCACGCTGCCGCTATCGCAGTATTCGCCCAGACATTTCCTGCTGGCAGTGGCGGAAGGCGTGGCGACGGTGACGCTGAACCGCCCCGAGCGAAAAAATCCGCTGACATTCGAGAGCTACCGGGAGTGTACGGATTTCTTTCGTGCCTGCGCGATGGATGACGAGATAAAGACCGTCGTGGTGACCGGCGCCGGCGGCAATTTTTCTTCGGGCGGCGATGTGTTCGAGATCATCGGCCCGCTGGTGAAGATGGACACCAGGGGTCTCACCGCCTTCACCCGCATGACCGGCGATCTCGTCAAGGCGATGCGGGCCTGCCCGCAGCCGATCGTCGCCGCGGTCGAGGGCATCTGCGCCGGCGCCGGTGCGATTATCGCAATGGCGTCGGACATGCGGCTGGCGGCCACCGGCGCCAAGGTCGCCTTCCTGTTCAACAAGGTCGGCCTTGCCGGCTGCGACATGGGCGCCTGCGCGATCCTGCCGCGCATCATCGGGCAATCGCGGGCGTCGGAGTTGCTCTATACCGGCCGTTTCATGACCGCGGAGGAGGGCGAGCGCTGGGGATTCTTCAGCCGCATCGTTGCGCCGGAACAGGTGCTGTCGCAGGCGCAGCTTCTGGCCAAGCAGATCACGGAGGGGCCGACCTTCGCCAACACCATGACCAAGCGAATGCTGGCAATGGAATGGGCGATGTCGGTGGAGGAGGCGATCGAGGCCGAGGCGGTGGCGCAGGCGCTATGCATGACGACGGCGGATTTTGCCCGGGCCTTCGAGGCGTTTTCGAACAAGGCGAAACCGGTTTTTCAGGGGAATTGAGGTTACGATGAACATGGCCACGGGGCCTTGCCGGGAAATTGCTTTAGGTTTAAAATAATTACAACTGGTCCCGCTGCGCCGGAGGCTCTTATGAAGATCGCGATCATCGGTGGTGGTCCGGCCGGTCTCTATTCCGCGATCCTGCTGAAAAAGCAGCGGCCGGAGGCCGAGATCACGGTCTACGAGCGCAACCGGGCCGACGACACCTTCGGTTTCGGCGTGGTGTTCTCCGACGCCACCCTGGACAATTTCGAGAAATACGATTTGGCGAGCTATCGTCGCATCACCCAGCAGTTCGCTTATTGGGACGATATTGCGGTGCACTTTCGCGGCACGGTGCACCGGGTTGGCGGCAACGGTTTCTGTGGCTGCTCGCGCCGCACGCTGCTCCTGATCTTGCAGGAGCGGGCGCGCGAGCTCGGCGTCATTTTGCTGTTCGAGACCGACATCGAGGATGAGGCCCGCTTTGCCGATGCCGATCTGGTGGTGCTGGCCGACGGCATCAACAGCCGCTTCCGCGACAAATATATCGAGCATTTCCAGCCCGAGGTCGACCTTCGCTCCAACAAGTTTGCCTGGATGGGGTCGACCCGGCCGCTCGATGCTTTCACCTTTATTTTTCAGGAGACCGAGTGGGGGCCGTTCATCGCCCACGCCTATCAATATGAAGCCGGACGCTCGACCTGGATCTTCGAGACCGATCCTGCAACCTTCAAGCGCGCCGGGCTCGAGGGCCTGAACGAGAAGCAGTCCGCCGACCGGATGGCAGAGATTTTCGACTGGTTCCTCGAAGGGCATCAGCTCCTGACCAACCGCTCGATGTGGCGCAATTTCCCGATGATCCGCAGCAAGCGCTGGGTCAAGGGCAACATGGTGCTGCTCGGCGACGCCAAGGCGACCGCGCATTTCTCGATCGGCTCCGGCACCAAGCTTGCGATGGAAGACGCAATCGCATTGGCGGATGCCATGGATCACGCGCCGACGGTGGAAGCGGCGTTGCAGCAATACGAACAGGGACGTCGCGAGGAGGTCGAGAAAATCCAGCACGCCGCTGACGTGTCGCTGGTATGGTTCGAGCATGTCGATCGGTTCTGGGATTTTGACCCGGTGCAGTTCGCGTTTGGGGTCATGACCCGCGCCAAGGCGATCACGTATGACAACCTCACCCTGCGAGCGCCGGATTTCGTCGCCGAGGTCGACAAGGCGTTCGCGAAGCAAGTGCGTGCCCGGGGATTCGACGTCGACGTCGAAAAGCCGGTAGCGCCGATGTTCCAGCCGTTGCGGCTGCGCGGGATGGAACTCGCAAACCGCGCTGTCGTGTCGCCGATGTGCATGTATTCGGCCAAGGAAGGTGTGCCCGGCGATTTTCATCTGGTGCATTACGGCTCGCGCGCCATCGGCGGCGCCGGTTTGATATTTACCGAAATGACCTGCGTTTCCCGCGACGCCCGCATCACGCCGGGCTGCGCCGGATTGTGGAACGGCGAGCAGGAGGCGGCGTGGCGGCGCATCGTCGATTTCGTCCACGCCAATTCCGCGGCGAAAATTTGTCTGCAGCTCGGCCATGCCGGGCGCAAGGGCGCCACCAGACTGATGTGGGACGGCATGGATCGTCCGCTGGAACAGGGCGGCTGGGACGTCATATCGGCATCGCCGATCCCTTACTTTACCGACAGCCAGGTGCCGCGCGAGATGGACCGCGCCGCGATGGATGCGGTCAAGGCGGCCTTCGTTGAAGCGGCACAGCGGGGCGAAGCTTGCGGCTTCGATATGCTGGAGCTGCATTGTGCCCACGGTTATTTGCTGGCGAGTTTCATTTCGCCACTCACCAACCGGCGCACCGATGCTTATGGCGGCCCGCTGGCCAATCGCCTGCGCTTTCCGCTTGAGGTATTCGAAGCGTTGCGGGCGGCATGGCCGGCGCACAAGCCGATGTCGGTGCGCATCTCCGCCACCGACTGGGCCGAGGGCGGCATCACCGGAGACGACGCGGTAGCGATGGCGCGCGCCTTCGCCGAGGCCGGCGTCGATCTGGTCGACGTCTCCACCGGCCAGACCGTGCGCGACGCCCGGCCGGTCTATGGCCGGATGTTCCAGACGCCGTTCTCCGATCAGGTCCGCAACGAAGCGCGGGTCGCCACCATGTGCGTCGGCAACATCACCACGGCGGATCAGGTCAATACCATCCTCGCCGCGGGCCGCGCCGATCTGGTGGCGCTCGGCCGGCCGCATTTGGTCGATCCGTCGTTTACGCTGAAGGCCGCGGCTTGGTACGGCGCGTCAGGCGTATTCTGCCCGCCGCAATATCTGCCCGGCAAGGAGCAGATATTCCGAAACAGCGTGCGCGACCGGCAGGATTTCGACGATCTGAAAATCAAGGCCAGGCCGAAGACCCGGGCTGAGCTGAAGACGGAGACGACAAAGCCGCTTGCGGCGGAGTGACCGGCTATGCGAATTTAAGGTCTTCGCGTGACGTTTCGGTATTGAGTGGAGTCGGGCGATGAAGGCGATTATCGTCGGGGGCGGGATCGGCGGCCTCACCACCGCGCTGATGTTGCGTGCTCGCGGCATCGGCTGCGAATTGTTCGAACAGTCGGACACGATCCGCGAACTCGGCGTCGGCATCAATACCCTGCCGCATGCGATCCGCGAACTTGCCGGCCTCGGCCTGTTGCAGAAGCTCGACGACGTCGCGATCCGAACCGACGTGCTTTATTATCTCAATCGCCAGGGCCAGGAAGTCTGGCGCGAATCCCGCGGCATCGATGCCGGTCATGATGTGCCGCAATTCTCGATTCATCGCGGCCGGCTGCAGAGCGTGATCCACCGCGCCGTCGAGGAACGGCTGGGGCGGGAGGCGATCCACACCGGCTGTCGGCTCGGAGCCTTCACCCAGGACGAAGGTGGCGTGTCGGCGTTTTTCTTCGATCGCTCGGGCAGCCACATCAAGACCGTGCGCGGCGACATCCTGATCGGCGCCGACGGCATTCATTCGCGGGTGCGCGAGATGCTGTTTCCGGACGAAGGGCCGCCCTGCTGGAACGGGCTGATGCTGTGGCGCGGCGCGCGCGACTGGCCGGCGTTCTTGACCGGCCGTTCGATGATCGTCGCCGGCGGCCTCAATGCCAAGGTCGTGGTCTACCCGATTGCGGAAGGTTCGAGCCCGGCCAGCCGCCTGACCAACTGGGCAGTGCTGGTGAAGATCGGTGACGGCAATGCGCCGCCGGCCCGCCGCGAGGACTGGTCGCGGCCGGGCAAGCGCGAGGAGTTGATGCCCCATGTCGCGCGGTTCAGGGTGCCCTATGTCGATGTGCCGGGCCTGATTTCGGCGACGCCGGAGTTTTACGAATATCCGACCTGCGACCGCGATCCCTTGCCGTATTGGTCAAGTGGCCGCGTCACGCTGCTCGGCGATGCCGCGCACCCGATGTATCCGGTGGGATCGAACGGCGCCTCGCAGGCCATTCTCGATGCGCGCTGCCTGGCGGACGCGCTGGCGCGTTCCGAACATCCGCGTCAGGCACTGATGGCGTATGAGCAGAAGCGGTTGCCGATGACGGCGGAGATCGTGCGCTCCAACCGCCGCGGCGGCCCGGAAGGCGTGATCGACGCCGTTGAGCAATTGGCGCCCGATGGGTTCGACAATGTCGAGAATGTGCTGAGCTATTCCCAGCGCGAAGCCATCGTCCGCGGCTATGCCAGCAAGGCAGGCTTCGCGGCCTTGCCGGGATTGACGGCGGTGCGGGCTTAGTCGATCGCCGCATCGCCTTCTTATTCCACGTCAGGGTATTTGGCGGTTCCCAGCAACCTCGTTTGAGCGCGGCGCCCTTCCGAGTTGATCTGTGTCAAGGCGGCGGCGGGCATGCGTGCCAGCCTTTATCTACGCAGGCGGATCTATGCAGGCGGCGCCGCGATGCCGCGCTGTCTCCCCGGCGGCCGGCCGAACAGGGAACCCGGCAATGACGTCAATCAGCCGCGCGCCTCCCGGCGCCAACGATGTGGCCGTACGCGCCGAACTGGTCCGCGCGCTCTTTGGGTCAATCGCCGTGCCGCTCATGAACACCGTGATCGCGGTGATTTCGGCGGTCGTGCTGTGGCCGATCTATCCGGCCTGGATCGTCCTTGCGTGGATAGGCGCTTCGGCCACCGTCGCGGTGTTCAGGCTGATCCTGTGGCTGCGTTTCAGGCGGCGACAGAAAGTCGGGGGAACCCTGGGTCGTGGGCACTCGCCTTCACCCTGGCGTCCGCCGCGATGGGCTGTCTCTGGGGCTTGCTGGCCTCCACGGTCTTCGTCTCCCCCAACCTGGTTTACACCGTCTTCGCCGCGTTCGTGCTGGGTGGGGTGAGCGCCGGTGCCGCCACGCACAACTCGCCGTATCTGCCCGCGTATTATGGGTTCACGGTGCCGACTGCTCTGCCGATGATCGTCGCGCTGCTGTCGCGAGGCGCCGCGATGCCGATCGCAATGGGCCTGATGGTGATAGGGCTTCCTCGCCGTGCTCACCGTTGTCGCCCGCGATAACAATCGGCGGCTCGTCGAATACATCCGAATGAAGATCGAACAGGGCGAACTCAACGATGACTTGCGTCGCCGTCAGCACGCCCAGACGGAAATCGCAAAGCTGAGCGATTTGCTGCAGACCTGCGCAACGACGACCGAGGCCTATCCGGTCGTCGCCGTCACCGCGAAATCTCTGTTTCCAAAGGCGAGTGGAGCCCTGGCGCGGGCGGAGAAGGGGACGCACGACCTTACCCGTGTCGCCGCGTGGGGAACTGACCAGGTGATGCTGGCGGACTTCCTCAGTGAAGATTGCTGGGCGTTGCGGACCGGCCAGCGCCGCGAGGTCGAAGAGCCCGAATCGGCTGCCCAATGTCGCCACTTCAGCCGCACCCCGCATGGCCCCTACATATGCATGCCGCTCATAGTCCGGGGCGAGACCAGTGGGTTGCTGTATTTCGGCCTCGGTGAGGGGGCCGTTATCGACGACGACTTGCGTCAGACCATGCAAACGTTCGGTGATGTGGTGAAACTTTCCCTGGTGAACATCGAACAGCTTGAATTGCTCGGTCAGCAGGCCATCCGCGACCATCTGACCGGCCTGTTCAACCGGCGATACCTCGTCGAAACCCTGCCGCGTGAGGTTCGCCGTGCCCAGCGAAGTGGATCGCAGCTGACGATCGCGATGCTGGATATCGATTTCTTCAAGAATTTCAATGACGAGTACGGCCACGATGCGGGCGATAAGGTGTTGTCGGAGCTCGGTCTGGTGCTTAGGCAGTCGCTGCGGACGGAAGACATCGCATGCCGTTACGGCGGCGAGGAATTCGTCATCGCGCTGCCGGAGTGCGATCTTGCGACCGCGCGGGCGCGCCTGCTGCAGATCTGCCTGGCGGCGAAGGCAAAGACGCCGGTGTTCCGCGGCCGGACGCTCCCGAACATCACACTCTCGGTCGGCCTGGCCACCTTGAGTGGCGCCCTGCCTACTACCGAGAGCCTGATCACGGCGGCGGATAACGCGATGTACCTGGCCAAGAATAACGGTCGCGATCGTATCGAGGACTACCGGACTCTCGAATCCGCGGGCCGCGAACGGGCTCCCGTCACGGGAGCACCGGCCTCCAAAACGGCATAACGGCCTGCGGCGACGCCGGGACGACGTGGATGCTCGCAACGAGCATGACGTCGCGGGATCGCGGTGCGTTTCGTTCGTTGCGATCGCCTTATGCTGCGGGCGGCGGCGGCAGGAAGTGGATGTTGTATTCCGCCGCCATCGCCACGACGTCCTCCGGCTTCTGCTCCTTCATGTTGTGAAGACCCCAGAACAGATCGTACAGCTTTTGGGTCGGCGATACCCAGAACAGCACCTTCGCGGTCTGGTCGGACTTGTTGAAGATGCCGTGGGGAACGCCCATCCCGAGGCGTATCAAATCGCCCGGCGTTGCCTGGGCATCCGCGCCGCCCAGCATGAAATCGAGTTTTCCTTCCAACATGTAGAGATACTCATCCTGGTCCGGATGGATATGCGGCGGCACGAAGGTGCCGGACGGCAGCGTCGCATGCCAGGAAAAGCAGTGGTCGGTGCGATTTTTCGGCACATAGGTCTGGCCGAGGATGTTCCAGGAAATTCCCTGCATGCCCTCGTTGGCCCGGGTGATGCCGGTGATCTCGCTTATCATCGCTCTGTTTCCTTCCCTCAATTGTTCAGTTGCCCGGCGTGCATTCCCTGGCGTAGCGGTCGCCGTAATTTTCGAATACCTTCTGGACGATCTCGGTCTGGAACTTGCCGTCCTGGCGTTTTGCCACTTTGGTCAGGTAGAAATCCTGGATCGGGTAACCATTGGTATTGAATTTGAAGCCGCCGCGCAGCGAGATGAAGTCGGCCTTCTTCAATGCGGCCGCGACCGCTTCCTTGTTGGAGAGCTCGCCCTTCACCGCCTTCACCGCGCTGTCGATCAGCATGGCCGTATCGTAGCCCTGCATGGCATAGGTGCCGGGCACGCTGTTGTAGGCCGCTTCGTAGCTGCCGACGAATTTCTTGTTCTGCGGATTGTCGAGATTGGGCGCCCAGTTCGCGCCTCCGAACATGCCGATCGCCGCATCCTGCTGCGCCGGCAGCGTCGATTCGTCGACCGTGAACGCCGAAAGCACTGGAATCTTATCAGCGAGGCCGGCCTGCCTGTACTGCTTCACCAGACTGACGCCCATGCCGCCCGGCATGAAGGTGAACACCGCGTCGGGCTTCAGCGAGGCTATCTTGGAGAGTTCGACCTGGAAATCCAGCGTGCCCAGCGGCACGTAGGTCTCCTCGACTATCTCTCCCTTGTAGTCGAGCTTGAATCCGGCGGCTGAATCCTTGCCGGCCTGATAGTTCGGAACCATGAGATAGACGCGCTTGTAGCCGCGGTCCTGGGCAACCTTGCCGAGGATCTCGTGTACCTGATCGTTCTGGTAGGAAGTCACGTAGAAAAACGGGCTGCAGCTCTTGCCGGCGTAGCTCGACGGGCCGGCATTCGGGCTGATCAGGAACGTCTTTGAATCCGTCACCGGCTTGTGGATTGCCTGAAGGATATTGGAGAAGATCGGTCCCACCACGAAATCGACCTTGTCGCGTTCCAGCAGGCCTTTGACTTTTGTTACGGCGGCGTCGGGTTTGAGTTCGTCGTCGACCGCCACGACCTCGACATCGCGGCCCGCCATCTTGCCGCCGAGATTCTTGACCGCGAGCATGAAGCCATCGCGGGCCTGCTGGCCAAGTACCGCTGCCGGACCTGACAGCGTCACGATCACGCCGATCTTGAGCTTGTCCTGTGCGATGGCTTGACTGGCCGCGATGCTCAAGAGGGCCGCCAGCCCGGCCAACTTCAACTGCTGCTTCATGACTACTCCCCGCTACGCCAACTGAAACCGGAGCTTTTCGGGACTTAAGCTTATTCTGACGAAGGCTTTCGCCGCAAGCAAAGCCGCAAGGCCGGCCTGATTCCATCACAAAGCCAGCATGCAAGCGGCGCGCCAATTGTTTGAAACCTAAAGAAATTCGCAAAAAGTGGCGCGGGCCGCCGGCCGATGGTCTTTTGACTTGCGGCACGAGGCGAATTATTTGAAGGTCAAAACAACAGGGTAGAACCCGGCGGATGCGTGGTTGGCGGCACCGGTATCCGTGCTGCCATGAGGACGCCCAGCAGGTATGTTCGCATCATGATCCTAGATTCCGAGACCAAGGCCGTCGAACTCCCGGAAGATCACGGCAACGAGCTCCGACTATGGCTCCGCCTGCTGACCTGCACGACCCTGATCGAGGGCGAGGTGCGCAGCCGGCTGCGTGAGCGGTTCGATGTCACGCTGCCGCGCTTCGATCTGATGGCCCAGCTCGACAAGGTGCCGGAAGGCATGACGCTGTCGGATGTCTCGAAGCGGATGATGGTCAGTAACGGCAACGTCACCGGGCTGGTCGAGCGCCTCGTTGAATCGGGCCATCTCGACCGGCGAACGTCTGAAACCGACCGGCGCGTGCAGGTGATACGGCTGACGAAAGCCGGCCGCACCGAGTTTCGCAAGATGGCCGCCGAGCACGAGACCTGGATCGCCGATATATTTTCCGATCTCAGCCCGAAGGATGTCCGCGAATTGATGCGGCTGTTGGCCAAGACCAAGGCTTCGGCGCAGAAATCCGCGCGAGCGCGAGCGTTGTAAATCTTGAACGCGGACGTCGATTATGAGATCGAATACAACAACCGGGCGCGGGTTCCGGAAAACCCGGCGATTATCGCCGGTTGGGCAAAGGACGCGGCAGCCTATCGGGAGCGGCACGCCCCGCGCGCGATTCCCTATGGACCGGGCACGCGGAACAGCATCGATTTCTTTCCCGGCAGCCATCAAGGGCCGATCGTCGTTTTCATTCACGGCGGTTACTGGCAGGCGCTGGACGGCTCTTTTTTCAGTCATCTCGCCGGCGGGCTGAATGCACACGGCATCAGCGTCGCCATTCCAAGCTACGACCTTTGTCCTGATGTCAGCGTCGATGACATTATCGGGCAGATGCGGGCGGCCTCGCGTGAGCTGGCGCGGCTCGGGCGGCCTCTCGTCATCAGCGGCCATTCCGCCGGCGGGCATCTCGCCGCCTGCATGCTGGCGACCGATTGGCCGGCGTACGATGCTTCGTTGCCCGGAGATCTCGTCGCCGCGGCCTATGCCATATCGGGCCTGTTCGATCTGGGGCCGCTGGTCGGTACGTCGATCAACAAGGCGTTGCATCTCGATCGGGTAACGGCGAAAGCCGCGAGCCCGTTGTTCTGGAACGCGCGGGGGCGCGGAAGTCTCGATGCGGTGGTGGGCGAAAACGAAAGCACGGAATATTTCCGACAAAGCAAGACCATCGTTGAGCACTGGGGCGCCGCCGGCGTCGCCACCCGATTCGGCGTCATCCCCAACACCAACCATTTCACCGCGATTGTACCGCTGGCCGATCCGGATTCGCCGATGACATCGCGGCTAAAGGAACTGGCGGGGCGCTAGATTCAAAAAAGTGTTGGATTGCCCGGATTTGAGCTATTGCGTCAAATTACTTTAAGTATAAAATGTTTGGGAGATAGGACGCTGCCGGACGGCCTAGATATTGGCTCAAGCCTTTCATCCCGAAAACGAGGGACGATGGAAATGTCGGGTGGAATTCCCAGCCTTGGCCCATCGGGTCACGTCGATGATTTTGCGCGGCGGAATCTTCCGTCGTTCGACCAATGGCCGGAATTGCTTCTCGACCGGCCGGAATTTCAGTATCCCGAATATCTCAACGCCGCGGTCGAGCTGACCGACCGGATCGTCGAGAAGGGGCTCGGCGATCGTATCGCGCTCATCGGTAACGGTCGCCAGCGCACCTACAAGGAGCTGGCGGACTGGTCGAACCGCCTTGCGCATGCATTGGTGGAGAATTACGGCGTAAAGCCCGGCAACCGCATTCTGATACGTTCGGGCAACAATCCAGCCCTGGTTGCTGCATGGCTTGCGGCAACGAAAGCAGGCGCCGTCGTCGTCAATACCATGCCGATGCTTCGCGCCGGTGAATTGACCAAGATCGTTGACAAGGCAGAGATCGGCCTCGCACTGACAGACAGTCGCATCGCTGACGAACTGGTCGCGTGCGCCAAGACCAGCCGATTTCTCAAGCAGGTCGTGAATTTTGACGGAACGTCAAACCATGATGCCGAGCTCGACCGGGTGGCGCTGAACAAGCCGGTTCGGTTCGATGCGGTCAAAACCGGCCGGGATGATGTCGCCTTGTTGGGATTTACCTCTGGCACCACGGGCGAACCAAAAGCGACGATGCATTTCCATCGTGATCTTCTGATCGTCGCCGATGGTTATGCCGGGGAGGTACTCAACGTCACACCGGATGATGTCTTCGTAGGGTCACCGCCGCTTGCCTTTACGTTTGGACTCGGCGGTCTCGCGATCTTTCCGTTGCGATTCGGAGCCACGGCGACACTGCTGGAAAACGCGGCACCCATTGAGATGGTCAAGATCATTGAAACCTACAAGGCGACGATTTGCTTTACCTCGCCGACCGCGTATCGGGCGATGATGCTCGCGATGGACAAGGGCGCCGATCTGTCGTCGCTGCGTCTTGCGGTTTCAGCTGGGGAGACCTTGCCGGCGCCGGTTTTCGAAAGCTGGACCCGCAAGACCGGCAAGACGATTCTCGACGGGATCGGCAGCACGGAATTGCTGCATATCTTCATTACCAACCGAGTAGGCGATGCTGTCGCAGGAACGACGGGGCACCCGGTTTCTGGTTACGAGGCAAAGATCGTCGACGATGAAATGAACGAATTGCCGCCGGGCACCGTTGGCAGGCTTGCGGTTCGCGGCCCGACAGGATGCCGCTATCTCGCGGATTCGCGGCAGTCGAACTATGTGCGCAATGGCTGGAATCTAACGGGCGACGCGTTCCTGCGCGACGAGAAGGGCCGCTTTTCTTTCGTGGCCCGATCGGACGACATGATTATCTCCGCCGGCTACAACATCGCCGGCCCCGATGTCGAAGCGGCGTTGCTCACCCATCCTGCGGTCGCCGAATGCGGCGTCGTCGGCGCACCCGACGAGGCGCGCGGCATGATCGTCAAAGCCTATATTGTGCTGATGGCCGGCATCACCGCCGATGCCACGCTGGTGACGGCCTTGCAGGAGCATGTCAAGCGCGAGATCGCGCCCTATAAATATCCGCGCGCGATCGAGTTCGTGGCGCAATTGCCCAAGACCGAGACCGGCAAACTGAAGCGATTTGCCTTGCGGCAGATGGCGCAGGCCAGAGCAGCCTCGGCGGGCGTGGCCGCGGAATGAGTATACCCGAGATGATGGAGAACGGTTGGTGAGCACGCCCAAAGGGCCCACGCTTGCGGTGCTGCCGGTTGCGAGGAGCGAGCCTTCTGCGGCGGATCCGCAAGTCTTGCAGCCGGGCGGTTGGCCGGCGCCGAAGGGATATGCCAACGGCATGGCGGCTGACGGCCGCCTCGTGGTGACGGGAGGTGTGATCGGCTGGGATCATCAGGGTCAATTGCCGGCCGATTTTGTCACGCAGGTCAGCCGGACCCTGAGCAACATTTCAGCCATTCTGGCCGAGGGCGGTGCGCGGCCCGAAGATCTCGTGCGTCTCACCTGGTATGTGGTCGACATGGAAGAGTATCTGGCGAACCTGAAGACGCTGGGGCAGGTCTATCGTGATATCTTCGGCTCGCACTATCCGGCCATGGCGCTGGTCCAGGTCGTGCGGCTCGTCGAAAAGGCGGCGCGGGTCGAGATCGAGGCGACCGCGGTGGTGCCGCGATGAAGACGACGCGCCAACCTGGATTGCGCGGAGCTTGATGGCTCGCATGATATTGGCGGGCCATGGTATTTGGAAAATGGCCGGGATGCGCGATCAAAAGTCGCGCATCCATGTTTTTGTCGCATGCGAGCGCGACAAATGCCCTGCGTCAGTACGGTCCACAATAGCGTGGCGAGACGGCGACCCACGCGCCATCCGACCGCTGAACGTAGCAACCGTTCCGGTAATAGTAGTAACCGCCCCGTCGCTGCTCTCCCTGGGCTGCAATCGCGGCGCCGGTCGTGGCTCCGACGATCGCGCCGATCGCCGCACCGCGGCCGCCACCGACTGCGCCACCGACGATAGCGCCCGCCGCGCCGCCGAAGATGGCGCCGCCGAGCGGATCCTGCGCCGCCGCATTTTCGGCAGGCCCAAAAGCCGCAAGCGCGAGCAGCACCGTGAGCGCAAATTTCGGTATCATGTCTGTTCTCCCGATCGTTTGCCTCGCAATGATCGAGGCGCACCGTCGCAGGGAACTTTTGGGGCTAGCCTTGACGCAGGTCAAGGCGCCCGCGCCGCCGCGGCCTGCGCCGCAATGATACCACGCCCTGTGATTTACGAATTGAGGTAGTTCGCCTGGAGGGCGGTGCTTCAAGGTTGCGCTCTTGCTTCAGCCACGGGCCGTTGCCAATGACCCGGAGACTAACGGGATACATTATCCGCTTGGGCGATGTTGTTTTCGGATAGCAATCCCAACAAGCGTTCGGCGACCAGTTTATGGCCGGCCGGCGTCCAATGGGCGCCATAGAGATTGGAATAGCTTTCGGCTCCGTCGAAAGTGACGAAAGGGATTTTCTCGGCCTGCAGATGTTGAATTAATTTGTCGTCTCTGGCCTGGAGACCGACGACCAGTCTGGCCCCGTGGTCTTCCGCGAATCCGCGCATCTTGCTGACGATCCGCTCGGTCGGGTCGGGCACGAACAACTGCGGATACCGGATTTCGACGTAAGCGAACGCGGCCACGCGAGCCAGCCACAAATGGCGCACCAGCCAGTTCTGCTTGATATACAATTGACGCGAGGTCGGAACGGGCTGTCCGCGCAACACCAGCGTGCCATCCGGGGCGGAAGCAAAATAGGGTTTCTGATACCCGTCGTAGCGAATGTTGGTGCCATTATCGAGCCGATCGTTTGCCGTGCAAAATATCAGCACCACCACGGTGGGCCGGATCTTCGGCCATATTCGCTGAAGCAAAAGATATTCCTGATCCGTGCCGTACCCCGAAACACCCGCGTTCACGATCCGGTAGCTGGAAATGCGGCTTCTCAAAAGGTCGGTGAAGCGTTCGCTGGCTTCGGCATCGACGCCCCAGACAAATGAGTCTCCTATGAACAGCATCGCCGGCCGGGCATCGTGCTCAAGCTCGATATCCCGAAAGCCGAGACTGTTGTGCTGTGCATGGATTGTTCGGGCGGTCGTGACGATTGAACTCGAATTGGGTATCGGCGCCCAGCCCAGTTCCGCATCGTAGCGATAGGTAAGCGAGCGCTCGCTTGCGCCTTCGCGCAATACTCGCAAGTCGACGAGGCGAAGCACGATCTCAATCGCGGCCAGGGTCGCGAGCACCGTGAACAATGCGATGCAGGCCGACCGCAGAGCCGGGTGAATCCGTTCACGCGTGATGGGATGCTTCACGTCGGACACGCACAAAGTGTTATGGGTGGGTCGCCTTGATGCTCCGGGAACAATGGCACGGCGACAGCCTTCACGCAAACCCTCTGCGTGCCGACGTTCCAAACGCCGTGACGGCGGACGTGCCGCCGGCGCGTGAGCAGGGTTCCTAGTTCCGGTACGACGGATCGGCGCGATCGAGTTTTCGCAGCAGCGCCGGCCAGGCCAGTTCGCCGTTCCGGTTGGGTAGATTGGTGCGCGGCTTCACCTTGTCGAAGGTTTTCTCCAGAACGTCCGTGGGCGGGTAGACCAGCTTGGTATTGCAGGACAGCGCCATCACCTGCACCTCGCAGGCGCGCTCCATGCGATACAAGAGGTTGAATGTCGCCGGAATGGTGCGGCCGACCACCAGCAGTCCGTGGTTGCGCAACACCATCGCTTCGTGGTTGCCGAGATCCCTGACCAGCCGCTCGCGCTCCCCGATATCGTCGGCGATGCCTTCGAAGTCATGATAGGCGATATGAAGAAACCGCATCGACGTCTGCGCCAGCGGAAGCAGCCCGCATTCCATCGCCGAGACCGCCATGCCGGCCGGGGTGTGGGTATGCGCTACGCAATCGACATCGTGCCGGGCCATGTGGATGGCGCTGTGAATGACGAAGCCGGCCGCGTTGACGCCATAGTCCGAGGCGTTGAAGAGGACGTTGCCGTCGACATCGATCTTGATCAGACACGATGCATCGATTTCCTCGTAGAGCATCCCGTAGGGGTTGATCAGGAAATGATCGTGCGATCCGGGGACGCGGCACGAGATGTGGTTGGCGATCATCTCGGTCATGCCGTACATCGCGGTGAGGCGGTAGCAGGCCGCGAGATCGACGCGGGTCTGCCATTCCTCCGGGCTCACCTGTTCGCGGACCGATTTGACGACTTTGATAGCGGGGGAAGTTACCGGCGGGTTCATTGCAATTCTCCGTTGGAACGGGTGATCTCGCAAGGCGGGGCCTGACCGAGAAGCTTCAGGATACCTGCAACCTCAATCGCGCCGCAAGGTAGTGCTGCGGCCATCCGCAACCTCAATGCGCTGCGGTCGCGGGTGATGCCGAGGTCAGAGACCTACGCTTGCTCCACGGCTTTGCTGCACAGCAAAAGACCGATCGTCGCAAATCCTTCATATGCGGCCTATACTTGGTCACCCGATAGTGTTGAAGTTCTGGCCTTGCCCATACTTCCTTTGAAATTGGAGCCGTTTCATGAAGACCGTCCGCTTTGTCCTCGCCTTGCTTGCGCTGGCGCTGGTGGCGCCGTTGCAGTCTGCCAAAGCGGCTGACGTCATCTGCTACAACTGCCCGCCGGAATGGGCGGACTGGGCTTCGATGCTGAAGGCCATCAAGGCCGATCTCAACTACGACATTCCCCATGACAACAAGAATTCGGGTCAGGCGCTCGCGCAAATTTTGGCCGAGAAGAGCAATCCTGTCGGCGACATCGGCTATTTCGGCGTCACCTTCGGCATGAAGGCGAAGGCCGAGGGCGCGTTGGAACCCTACAAGCCCGTCAACTGGGACCAGGTGCCTGCGGGATTGAAGGATCCGGATGGCTACTGGACCACGATCCATTCCGGCACGCTTGGCCTGTTCGTGAACAAGGATGCGCTCGGCGGCAAGCCGGTGCCGGCCTGCTGGAAGGATCTACTGAAGCCGGATTACAAGGGCATGGTCGGCTATCTCGATCCGACCTCGGCCGCGGTCGGATATGTCGGCGCGGTCGCGATCAATCTGGCGCTCGGCGGCTCGGCCTCGAACTTCGATCCCGCGATCGCGTTTTTCAAGGATCTGCGCAAGAACGATCCGATCGTTCCGAAGCAGACATCTTATGCCCGCGTGGTGTCCGGCGAGATGCCGATCCTGCTGGATTATGATTTCAACGCCTATCGCGCGAAATATTCGGAGAAGGGCAATTTCGAATTCGTGATCCCGTGCGAGGGCTCGGTGGTGTTTCCCTATGTCGTAGGCCTCGTCAAGAACGCGCCTGACAAGGACAAGGCCAAGAAGGTGCTGGACTATCTGTTGTCCGACAAGGGGCAGGCGATCTGGACCAACGCCTACTTGCGTCCGGCGCGCCCGATCGACTTGCCCGAGGCGGTGAAGAAGAAGTTCCTGCCCGACAGCGACTATGCCCGCGCCAAGAGCGTCGATTGGGGCCAGATGGAAAACATGCAAAAAGGCTTTGTCGACCGCTATCTCGCCGAGGTCCGCTGATGCAGTATGGTGCCATGAGCCTTCTCGGTTCTGATTGAAATCAGAACTGAGGCTCTATCTCTTTGCTGACGCGTTTTCTTCACGCGAACCGGTTGCCACTTCGCTTGAAAACGCTCTGCAATTTAAGGCACCGCTCTTTCATGCCGCATAAATCCTTTGTCTGGTTGTGCCTGCTGCCGCTCGCGGTGGTCACGGTGGCGTTCTTTCTGCTGCCGATGGCGCGGCTGGTGGTGACGGGCGCTGAAGGTCCGCAGGGGCTGGCCGGATATCTGGCCATCCTGACCGAGCCGCGCTACCGCGCCACCCTGATCAACACCGTTCTGCTGGCGACCGCGACCACTTTCGTTACGCTCGCCATTGCCACGGTTGCGGGGATGTTCCTGCAGCGCCATCGCTTCCCCGGCCGTGCCGTGCTGATCGCGATGCTGACCTTTCCGCTGGCGTTTCCCGGCGTGGTCGTTGGCTTCCTGATCATCCTGCTCGCCGGCCGCCAGGGCCTGATCGGCGATATCACGAGCCGCCTGTTCGGCGAGAAACTGGTCTTTGCCTATTCGATCTACGGGCTTTTCCTTGGCTATCTCTATTTCTCGATCCCGCGCGTCATTCTCACGATCATGGCGGCGGTGCAGAAACTCGACGTCGGCCTGGAAGAAGCCGCGCGCTCGCTTGGCGCGAGCCCATGGGCGGTGCAGCGCGATGTCGTGCTGCCGGCGCTGGGGCCTGCTTTCGTGGCCTCCGGCGCCATTGCCTTTGCGACCGCGATGGGCGCATTCGGCACGGCGTTCACGCTGGCGACCAACATCGATGTGCTGCCGATGCTGATCTATACCGAGTTCACGCTGGCCGCGAATTTTGCGACATCCGCGGCGCTGTCGGTTGGGCTCGGGATCATCGCCTGGGCCATTTTGGCGCTGGCCCGCTCGTTCAGCGGCAGCGCCGTCGCAGCGGCCGGTTGACCATGCGCGATCGCCTGATCTTCACCGGCCAACTCGTCTTTACGCTGCTGGTTGCCGCGTTCCTGGTCGTGCCCGCGATCCTTTCGATTTCCGCCGGGGTCACCGTGAATTATTTCCGCGGGATTTCTTCGGGCGTGACGCTGCAATGGGTGTTTCAGGTCTGGGACCTCTATGCCGGCACCATCCTGCTGTCGTTCGTGATCGCCTTTGCAACGCTTGCCGTCACACTTGTGGCCGGCGTTCCCGCAGCCTACGCGCTGCACGTGCGGGGAGGGCGGCTGTCGCGCGTTGTCGAGGAAATCATCACGTTGCCGCTGGCGATTCCCGGGCTCGCGATCGCACTGGCGTTATTGCTTACCTACCAGGGCTTCAGCGAGTTTCGCCGCTCGTGGCTCTTCATCCTGACCGGTCATGTCATCTTCACCATGCCGTTCATGGTGCGGTCGGTGATGGCGGTGTTCTCGACCATCGACATCAAGACGCTCGACGAAGGCGCAGCGTCGCTCGGTGCTTCGCCCTGGCGGCGCTTTCACGACGTGATCGTGCCCAACGCGGTGCCGGGGATACTCGCCGGCTCCCTGATGGTGGTGACACTCTCGCTCGGCGAATTCAATCTAACCTGGATGCTGCACACGCCACTGACAAAAACGCTTCCGATCGGGCTTGCCGACAGCTATGCGTCGATGCGGCTGGAAGTGGCTTCGGCCTATACGCTGATCTTCTTTATCATGATCATTCCGCTCCTGGTCGCGATGCAGATGTTTGCAGACAAGGAAAAGGCAGGATGAACGTGACCGCCGGACATGGCGCCTCGGTGCGCATCGAGACCTGCGGCAAGACCTTTGCCGACGGCACGCGTGCGCTGGAGCCCGCGACCCTCGACATCGCGCGCGGCGAAACCCTGGTGCTGCTCGGCCCCTCCGGCTGCGGAAAGACCACCATGCTGCGCATCATCGCGGGCCTGGAACTGCCTGATCCGGGCGGCCACGTGCTGTTTGACGGCAAGGATATGACATCGGTGCCGATCGAGAAGCGCAACGTCGGCATGGTGTTTCAGTCCTATGCGCTTTTCCCCAACATGAGCGTCGCCGACAACATCGGCTACGGCCTGAAGATCCGGGGCATGGCCAAGGAAGAGCGTGCCGCGCGCGTCGCCGAACTGGTGGCGCTGACCAATATCTCGGGGCTCGAGAATCGCCGTATCGATCAGCTCTCCGGCGGCCAGCGCCAGCGCGTGGCGCTGGCGCGTGCGGTCGCGATCCGGCCGGGCATCCTGCTTCTCGACGAGCCCTTGACCGCGCTCGACGCCGCGTTGCGCGATCGGCTGCGCGGCGAACTCAACCGCTTGCTGCGCGCGCTCGGCATTACCACGATCTATGTGACGCACGATCAGTCCGAGGCCATGGAACTCGGCGACCGCATTGTCGTCATGCAAAAGGGCTCGATTGCCCAGATCGGCACACCGCGCGAGATCTATTTCAGGCCCAGGGATCGCTTCGTGGCCGAATTCATCGGGGCGGCGAACATCATCGAGGCGCCGGTCGAGAACGGCTATCTCGTGCTGCCGGGCGGGAAGCAGCCGATCGGCGGCGATGCAAGCCTTGCGGCCGCGGTCGCCATGATCCGCCCCGAAACCATCCGTATCGTCGAACAGGGAGGCGCGCCGCTTTCCGGAACCGTCGACAGCGTCAGCTTCATCGGCGACCGGCAGCGCATGATCGTCAGCGGCGCGTCCGGCAAGTCTCTCACCGTCGATGCCCCTAACACGATCAAGGCCCGGACGGGCGAACGGGTCGGGCTGTCGATTGCGCCGGATGCCATCCGTCTGCTGCCACCGGAAAATTGAAGAAGATCGATGCCGAAACCAGTTCACATCGCGCAGATCTCCGATCTGCATATCAAATCACCTGATACGCTCGCTTACGGGCGGGTCGATACGGCGAAAGCGCTTGAGCGCTGCGTGGCCGCCTTGAATGCATTCACGCCAAGGCCCGACCTCGTGGTGATCTCAGGCGATATGGCGGACACGCCGACGGTTGAGGAATATCAGCACCTCAAGCGCCTGCTGGCACAACTCGAGCTGCCCTTTGTCGGCATTCCCGGCAATCACGATTCGCGCGAACTGATGCGCGCCGCGTTTCCGCAGGCCTATGCCTTTCCCGCAGGCCCGCTCAATCAGCATTTTCAAGTCGGGGGGCTCGATCTCGTGCTGCTGGATTCGAGCGTACCCGGCAAACCGCACGGCGAACTCGATGCGCCGACCTTGCGATGGCTTGAAGCCGCGCTTGCATCTTCGGCCGACAAGCCTGCGCTGGTGTTCCTGCACCATCCGCCGTTCAAGGCCGGCATCTGGCATATGGATCGCCAGAATCTCCTCAATGCCGGCGAGCTTGCTCCGATCATCAGACGCCATCCGCGCGTACAACTGATCGCCGCCGGTCACGTGCATCGCGCGACGCTGACGATGTTTGCCGGCGTCCCGGCCACGATCTGCCCGGCGCCAAATCATGCCGTCGATCTCGATCTGGCAGAGTTGCGCGAGCCGTCATTCAAGGTTGAGCCGCCGGCGTTTCATCTCCACAGCTGGTTTCCGGGCGAGGGGTTCGGCAGCGTGGTCACCCACCAGGTTCCGATCGGGAATTTCGACGGGCCGCATCCGTTCTTCGGGCCGGACGGCAAGTTGCTTTGAGCGGGTGGCCTGGTGACCATGTGCGCCGCCGACGGAATCGCGCCGGCTATTGTCATCAAGCGCGTCCAGGCGGGGAAAATCGGTACCTGGAGAAACCGATCCCGAGCCAACCGCGTCCGATGATCTGACCGCCCCCGCCGATCAGCTCGCCTTCGCCATTTCGTCGTCTTCCGGGGAGTTCAGGTACATCCCGGACATGGTGTCGACCCAGCACAGATGGTCGTGAACCTTGACCACGCCGGTGACGTTTTCCGCGGCGACGACCGCGGCCTTCCGCGAACGCTCCTCGGTGATGACGCCGCTCAGATGAACGATGCCGTCGCGTACGATGACGCTGAGGCCGAACGGACACCAGTCGTTCTTCTCGATCGCATCGATGATGCGGTTACGAATGTGGTCGTCGTCGGCGGTCGGATCGGGGATTGTACGGGCAAGGCTCGCCACCGCCTGCAACAGGTTGGCGCGTGACACGATGCCGACGATCTTGTCGCCGCTCATCACCGGCAGGCGCTTGACGTTGTTCTTTTCCATCAACTCCACGATCTTCTCCAGCGGCGTTTCTTCGGTGATCGTGAGCGGCTGCGACGTCATGATCTCGGAGATCTTGCTGCCGTGCTCGTGAACGAAATCGGTTGCCGCCTTGCCCGGGCCGAGAATGAATTTCAGAAACCGGCCGCGCTTGCGCTGGGTGCCGATTTCGCTGCGGCGAATGAAATCGCCTTCCGAGACGATGCCGACGAGCTTGCCTGACGCGTCGACAACCGGGAGTCCGCTGACGTGCTTCTGCAGCATGGTGTTTGCGGCATCGACGATCTTGGTCTCCGGGGTGACGGTGATGACCGGCCGGGTCATGATCTGATGGGCGCGCATGGGGGCCTCCGCGATTTCGAAGTTAAAGCCGTTGTTCGGCGGACAGATTATGCCAGCCGGGACACTGCGATTTGACGCAGGTCAAGGGCCGGGCGGATGACCCGCCATGGCCCCCGCTTGATGCAGCTCAATGTGACCCTCGGCCAGGCGCGTATCAAGCAGAAAGGACTTGAAAGTGGAGGTTATCATGACGGAGCTTTCCGCAGCCCGCGCCGAGATTTTTGAACAATCAGCGGCCGACGCCACCACGCAATTGACCAAGGCGAACAAGAATGCGCTGGATTTCATGTTCCGCGCCCAGAATGCAATGCTGGAAGAGATGATGTTCGCCGGCAACGAGATCCTCGACCGGGCGAGAACCGAAAGCCACCTGTTCTCCGAATTCGTCTCGAAAATGGCCGGATCGCATTCGGTCAAGGATCTGAAGACGATGTGCGAGGAATGCGGCCAGCACCAGATCGACTTCGTCCGCCGCGACAGTGATCGGCTGTTCAAGCATGGCGCCCGGATGCTCGAAACCGCGTCAAAGCTGTTCAGGCCGAATTGACCCGTCTTCCCGGCTGTCATGGATTTGAAGCGCATTTATCCGGTGTAAAGTGAAAGAGATCGATTCCATGCCGTCAACATCGCCCGTGCCAAAGGCTGACGTACCGAGATTGCCGTGTCCCGCGCATGCCCCGGGCTATGGCGATAACCATGGCGCCGCAGCCGAGCCTCGCCCCGAGCCCGCGTCCAAAGCTCAACCGGTGCAGCAGCCGGAGACGTTTCAGGCTGACCGCGCGCTTCATGCGATGTTCTCACGGGTGACCAGCGGCATATCGCCGGTCGCGCTGTCGCTGGCCTATATCGACTGGGTCTCCCATCTGGCGGCGGCGCCGCAGCGGCGAATGGAGATTGCCCAGGACGCCTGGCGAAACGCGGGCAGGTTTCTCGAAACGGCCCTGCATTACTTCTCGACCGGTCAGGGATCCTGGTCCCTGATCAGGCCGCAGCCGCAGGACCGGAGGTTTGACGCACCGGAGTGGGAAAGTCCGCCGTTCAATCTACTCGCCCAGGCGTTTCTTCTGAGAGAGCAGTGGTGGCATAACGCCACGACAGGCGTGCGCGGCGTGGCGCCGGCGAACGAGGCGGTGGTCGAGTTTTCGGTGCGGCAGGTGCTCGATATGCTGGCTCCGTCCAATTTCGCCGCTACCAATCCGGAAGTGTTGCAGAAGGCCTTCCAGAGCGGCGGCGAGAATTTCGTGTTCGGTTGGCAAAACTGGTGCAACGACTTGACGAGCGTGCTGTCGGCCGGCAAGCCGGCCGAAGATCGGGAATTCATCGTCGGCAAAACCGTCGCGACCTCACGCGGCAAGGTCGTGTTCCGCAACGAGCTGATTGAACTGATCCAGTACTATCCGACCACCGACAAGGTGCATCCGGAGCCGATCCTGATCGTGCCGGCCTGGATCATGAAATACTACATCCTCGATTTGTCGCCGCACAATTCGTTGGTCAAGTTCCTGACCGGCGAAGGCTTTACCGTATTCATGATCTCCTGGCGCAATCCGGGGCGGGGAGATCGGGACATCGCCTTCGACGACTATCGCAGGCTCGGCGTGAAAGCCGCCGTTGACGTCATCGGGGATATCGTCCCTGGTTGTCAGATCCATGGGCTCGGCTATTGCCTGGGCGGGACGTTACTGGCGATCGCAGCCGCAGCGATGGGGCGGAACGGCACCCGTTCAAGACGATCACCTTGCTGGCGGCGCAGACGGATTTCACCGAGGCCGGCGAGCTGACCTTGTTCATCAACGAAAGCCAGGTCGCGTTTCTCGAAGACATGATGTGGGAACGCGGCGTTCTCGATACCACGCAAATGGCGGGCGCTTTCCAGTTGCTGCGCTCGAACGACCTGATCTGGTCGCGGCTCACCCGCGACTACCTGATGGGCGAACGTGCGCCGCTCAGCGACTTGATGGCCTGGAACGCCGACGCCACGCGCCTGCCATATCGGATGCATTCCGAATATCTGCGCAAGCTGTTCCTCAATAACGATCTGGCCGAGGGCCGTTACATGGTCGAGGGAAAGCCGATTGCTCTATCCGATATTCACGCGCCGATGTTCGTGGTCGGGACGGTGTGGGATCACGTGGCGCCCTGGAAATCCACCTACAAGATCCATTACCAGGTGGACGCCGACGTTACCTACCTCTTGACCAGCGGCGGCCACAATGCCGGTGTCGTCGCGCCGCCGGGTAAGGACGGCCACTTCTATCAGGTCATGACCAAAGCGGAGGATGCCCCCTATATCGGTCCCGACGAATGGCTGAAGGCGGCACCGCGGACCGAAGGATCGTGGTGGCCAGAATGGACGAGGTGGCTGACCGCGCGATCCGGCGAGCCATGCGAGCCGCCGCGAATGGGCGTTGGGCCGGGTGACGGCCGCAGTCTGGCCGACGCGCCCGGCGACTACGTCCGTCAGTAGCCCGCCGTCCGGCCCACTTTCTTGGCCAGCTTCCGGTAGGCCGCGTCCGCCGTCCGCAACAGGTGCATTTCGCGCTTTGGACGGAGAAACTGTATCGGCGGGGGGGCGTCGTCGGGTGGCAGGGTGGCGGCCAGAGTTCGGCCGTTCTCAAAGTCGTTCAACTGCCCGAGAGACCTTTGCGCTTTGCGCAGATATTTCAGTGCAGCTTGATGTTTCGAAAATCTCTTGTCTGCAAACAGGTCTTCGAAGAATGCGATTGAGCAGGTCAGTTTCTTGTTCAAAAGACGCAACCGGTGTCGTTTCCCGGCGCCCATTTTCAGAAGCGTGCCGCTCTTCTTCAGGAGCTTTTGCCGCCACCGCGCCAGTTTGTCGGCGCCGTAGACGCCAATCGGCGAAGCGCGCTCTTTCGCCTGCTTTCCGTTCCTGATGGACCAGGGGCCGTTCTCGATCCAGCCGGAGGTGCTTTTGACCAGACGCCGATATCTGGCCGACCGAAGCGCTCGGGCCAGAAGGCGGTGGCTGGCCGTCCGTTTCTCGTCCAAGGGCCGACAATAGAGTGCGGGTTGCGGCTGCTTCTTGTTGATTGCCTGCAACCGGTCGATCGCGACGTCCAGATCTCGCACGGCACCAAGATGGCCGTTCAGCCACTTCAGTTCATCCCTGATTTGCGTCCGCTGCGAGTCGGCAACCATCGGGGAGAAGAACAATATGGCTGCGCGCAAGTGCGTAAGCGCGACGCGCATTTGATGCACGGCTTCGGGATCGCCTTTGCACGTCGCTTCATAATTTGCAGTCAGATTCCCGAGATAGCGGCGCGCAACCACGCGAAAGGCCGTATCGCACGCCAGCATTGCATTCAGCCGCTGAGTTGGCTGGCGGCGCCGCGCCGGCGCCGGCGCCGGCCCGGTGCGGGTGGCGGCTTTGCTGGCTGATTTCGGAGATGACGACATTGCTGTTTCCGCGCCGGCCGGCCTAAGCCGGCTCACGATGAGCGATCCGGCTCTCGCATCGTTTCAAAGTTTGCTCCGGTGTTCCCGATGCATCGATGACGGCCCAATCGACGGCGCCGATATCGTATTTCTCCTGAAGTCCGGCAATGTCAGGCGTGGCGTCGGATGCATCCCTGCTCGCGGCGGCCGACGCGGCTCAGTCTGGTCGCAAGGTCGGCTACCAGAAAGAGCCCGACAAACCGGATTTTCAGCCTGCGCGCGGCATCGCGGATCGCGTTGCGTTCCGCTTCATGGGCAAACACCGCGTCGACCACGACGGAATGGCCCTGGACCAGGACCCGACCGGCGCGTTGCACCAGGATTTCGTATATCTGCTCAGAAATCTCCGGCCGGTATGCGCTCTCGGGCAAGCGATCCGTTTCATTGACCTTGAATAGCTGCTTGCGCAGGACGTCGCTACGCAGCACCACGGCTCCCGGCAGCGGCAGGACCGAAGGCGCGAAGGCGCGTGCCAGAACGGATTTTCCGGTCCCGGACAGCCCGCCGATCGCGACCAGCACCGGCGCGGGCGGGGCGATCGTCAGGCGCGCAAGCTCGAAATAGGCCCGTGCCGCCCGCATGACATCCGCGTTGTCGCGGCAATTCCGGCCAAGACGGGCGAGCAGCACATGGGCGCGGATCGCTGATCGCACCGACATGAACAGCGGAAGCGCGGCGAGCGCATCAAGATTTTCCCTTGCCGTCAAAGCAAGATATCTGTTGAGCAGGGCATTCGCGGCAGCCTGCCGGCCATACCGGATGAAATCCATCAGCGCGAATGCAAGGTCGTAGAGTACATCGATCGATGCGATAACGGGATCGAACTCGATCGCGTCGAACAGAACCGGCTTGCGATCGATCAGTACGATGTTGGCCAGATGCAGGTCGCCGTGGCAGCGCCGCACATATCCCTGCCCGCCGCGCTGCTCCAGCAACGCGCGAATACCGGCAAACGCGGACCGGGACGCCTGGCTGAGATCGTCGATGTCGTCAGCAGGAAAACACGCCGCTTCCCGGAAGGCCGTGGTGTTGCCCTCGATGGTTCCCGGGATCGAATTGACCCAGGGCTCGGCCGGCGCGAGCGGCGCAATGTTGTGGGAGGCCGCGATCGCTTCCGCCATGGCGTCGACGAGACCGGGATCGAGCGGACCGGCCTCGGCCAGATGATCGATGGTCTGGCGCTCGTCGAAGCGGCTCATTTCAACGGCATATTCGACCGGTGTACCCTTGCCATCGACATCAAGCGATCCATCGCTGTCTTGCGTGATCGGGACGACGCGATGGTAGACCTGCGGCGCGAACTGGCGGTTTATCTTTATCTCTTCGCCGCAGGCGGCTTTCCGCTTCTCCAGCGTCGAATAATCGAGGAAGGGAAAGCGGATGGCGCGCTTGATCTTCAGCGCGCGGGTGCCCTCGAGAAAAACCGACGCCGCATGGGTATCGATGCGATGAACATGCGGATGCATCGCCGGATCGGTCAGAAAAGCGAAGACTTTTTCCTGCATGCGGGTATCGGCTGCCGTTGATTTTGTCATTCGCCGCCAAGCTTCAGGGTTTGAGGACTGCGGCGCCCAGGATTTGTCCCGTCCGCAGTTTTGCAAGAACGTCATTGGCCTCGGCAAGCTGGAATGCCGTCGTCTGGGTCCGGATTCCGGCCTGCGGGGCGATTTTGAGAAAATCCAGCCCGTCCTGCCGCGTCAGGTTGGCAACCGACACCAGTTGCCGCTCTTCCCAGAGAATATCGTAAGGGAAGCTCGGGATATCGCTCATGTGAATCCCGGCGCATACCACCCTGCCGCCTTTGCGTACCGCGCGCAGCGCTGCCGGCACCAGCTCTCCGGCGGGCGCGAAGATGATGGCAGCGTCGAGCGGAGTTTCAGGCAACTGGCTGGAGGCCCCGGCCCACGCCGCACCTAACCGGCGGGCAAAATCCTGCGCCGCGATGTCATCGGATCGCGTGAAGGCATAAACCGAGCGGCGCTGCCAGCGCGCGAGCTGGGCGACGATATGCCCGGCCGCGCCGAAGCCATAGATGCCGAGTCGCTTCGCGCTGCCCGCCATCACCAGCGACCGCCAGCCGATCAGGCCGGCGCACAATAGTGGCGCGATCGAAACATCGTCGCCGTCTTCGCCGAGCGGGAACGCATAGCGCGCGTCGGCGATGGTGTGCGTGGCGAAACCGCCGTCCCGCGTGTATCCGGTGAAGAGCGGGCGGTCGCAGAGATTTTCCATGCCCTCCCTGCAGTAGCGGCAGACGCCGCAGGTATATCCGAGCCACGGGATTCCGACGCGGTCGCCGATCCGGTGGGTGGTGACGTTGCCGCCGACAAGGTCGACGCGGCCGACGATTTCATGGCCGGGAACGACGGGATATCTGATGCCGGGAAGCTCCGCATCGACGACATGAAGGTCGGTGCGGCAAACCCCGCATGCGCTCACCTTGACGCGGATTTCTCCGTCGCCGGGGATGGGGTCCGCGCGCTCCTGCAGCTGGAGAGGCGCCCCTGGAGCCGGTAACACCATCGCACGCATCTGTTTCTCCGGAAGGAACCCGAATGCCGATCAGCGTAATTCATACGGGCGGGGGCCGGCGAGCCCTTGACCTCTGTCAAATGCGGGGCGGCGGCCAGGAATTAGAAGGAACTGTCGGTTTGATCCACCTTCTGGTCGTGAAGACTGTCATAGGGCGGCCACCGTGCTGGATTATGCACTGATGTCCCGAAGTGATAGATAGCTTCCGGACCACCACACGAGGCGGCCCGGTCGCGCACAGAATCGCGTTAACATCCATGACACCCAGGTCGGCGCCAGCCGGGCAATTGAATTGATGTCCACCTTTCAGCTGAAAAATCTGCTTTCGCCCCGATCGGTCGCGCTGATCGGCGCCAGTCCGCGCCCAACTTCTGTCGGGCGGGCCATTCTCGGGAATATTCACAAATCCAAGTTCAAGGGCGAATTCGGGTTGGTGAATACGCATTACGCCGAAATCGACGGCGTTGCCACGGTCGGCAGTCTCGGCGAGTTGCCGTTTGTGCCCGAACTTGTGGTGATTACCACGCCGGCTGCGGCAATCCCTGGTCTCATCGATGAGGCGGGAGCCCGGGGCGCGGCGGGCGCTCTCATTATCACCTCCGGGCTTGGCCGTGGGGCAGGCTCGCTGGCGGACGCCGCCGAACGCGCCGCGCAAAAATACGGAATGAGGCTGATCGGGCCCAATTGTCTCGGCATCATCATGCCCTTTGCAAATCTCAACGCCAGCTTCTCTGCGCACATGCCGTGCGCGGGAAGCCTGGCGCTGATCTCCCAGTCCGGAGCCATTGCGACGGGCATGGTGGATTGGGCGGCGCAGCGCGGGGTCGGCTTCTCCGGCATCGTTTCGATCGGCGACCAGCTCGACGTCGATATTGCCGATTTGCTCGATTACTTCGCGCTGGACGGCAAAACGCGTGCGATCCTGCTCTATGTCGAAGCGATCAAGGACGCCCGCAAGTTCATGTCCGCGGCGCGCGCCGCTGCGAGGATCAAACCTGTCGTCGTCGTCAAATCCGGGCGCATGGCGCAGGGCGCGAAAGCGGCTTCGACCCACACCGGCGCGCTGGCCGGTTCGGACGCGGTCTACGACGCCGCGTTCCGCCGCGCCGGTATTTTGCGGGTGTCGGATCTTCGCGAATTGTTTGACTGCGCCGAGACGCTCGGGCGTGTCGGATCGCCTCCGGGAAAGCGGCTGGCGATGCTGACGAATGGCGGCGGCATCGGGGTTCTCGCGATCGACCGGCTTGTCGAACTCGGCGGAATCCCAGCGGCGATCGTGCCTGCCACGCGCGAGAAGCTCGACGCCGTCTTGCCGCGGACCTGGTCCGGATCAAATCCCGTCGATATCGTCGGCGACGCCGACCCCGCGCGTTATGCGGCGGCGCTCGAGGTGCTGCTGACCGATCCCGGCAATGACGCGATCCTGGTGATGAATGTCCAGACGGCGATCGCGCGGGCCGACGACATCGCCGCTACCGTGACCGAGCTGGTCAGCAAGTATCGCCAGCAGCAGCATCGCGCGGCCAAGCCGGTGCTGGCGGTCTGGGTCGGCGCGGACCAGAACATCATCGATATGCTCAGCTGCGCCGGAATTCCGAACTATCCCACCGAAGACGATGCGGTGCGGGGCTTCATGTATCTCGTGAAGCATCGCGAGGTGGTGGCGGAGCTGGCGCAGGTCCCGCCGGCGATGCCGGAAGAGTTCACGCCGAATGTCGATGTCGCCCGCGGAATCGTTGCCGCGGCGCTTGCCGATGGCCGCCAATGGCTTGATCCGGTCGAGATCAAGCGGCTGCTTGAGGCCTACGAAATCCCGATGGTGACGACGTTTGCGGCCGCCGATGCCGAGCAGGCCGTCGCTAACGCCTCGACCATATTCGCGCAAGGCGCCACCGTGGTGCTGAAAATCATGTCGCGCGACATCATTCACAAGTCCGACGTCGGCGGCGTCGTGCTCAATCTCACCAGCCCGGAGGCCGTGCGCGCCGCGACGGCCGATATCCTGGCGCGGGCGAAGAAGCTGCTCCCGGAGGCGCGGATCGCCGGCGTCATCGTGCAGGCGATGGTGGTGCGGCCGAAGGCGCGTGAGCTGATACTTGGTCTTGCCGACGATCCGACCTTTGGCACCGTCATCGTGTTCGGCCGCGGCGGCACGGCGGTCGAGGTCATCAACGACAAGGCGCTGGCGCTTCCGCCGCTCGATCTGCAGCTGGCCCGCGACCTTATCGAGCGCACCCGCGTCTCGCGGCTATTGCGCGCCTACCGGGACGTCCCCGCGGCCAAGCCGGACGCCGTCGCCACGGTTCTGGTCAAGCTGGCGCAGATGGCCGCGGATATTCCCGAGATCCGCGAACTGGACATCAATCCGTTGCTGGCGGATGAGAGCGGCGTACTGGCGGTCGACGCGCGCATCTCTGTCGGGCAGGTCGCGCGAAAGTTCAATGGGACCGGTCCTGCCAACTTCGCGGTGCGGCCATACCCGTCGCAATGGCAGCGTCATATCCAGGTGAAGGACGGCTGGCCGGTCTTTGTGCGCCCGATCCGTCCCGAGGACGAACCGCTGATCCATGAAATGTTGCGGCGCGTCACCACTCATGATCTGCGGCTCCGGTTCTTCGCGCCGATGAAGCAATTCAGCCACGAGTTCATCGCCCGTCTGACCCAGCTCGACTACGCCCGCGCGATGGCCTTCGTCGCGTTCGATGAGGCCACCAATGAGATGGTTGGCGTGGTTCGAATTCACTCCGATTCGATTTACGAGACCGGCGAATATGCAATCCTGCTGAGGTCCGATCTCAAGGGCAGGGGGCTGGGCTGGGCGTTGATGCAGCTGATCATCGAATACTCGAAGTCCGAGGGTCTCAAAACCATCTCGGGGGATGTCCTGAAGGAAAACACGGTGATGCTGGATATGTGCCGGCACCTCGGTTTCGAGGTGAAGGCGGATCCCGTCGAGCACGACATCTGCGAGGTCAAGCTCAGGCTTTGAATTAGAGAAGGGTGTTCGACGTCAATTCGGGACGGTCCGGAGGACCAGATCCCGAATCTCGAGATTCCCCGATAAGCCATTGCACAGCTAAGGTTTGCGTCGGAGCCTGTCGTCGGGCCACGCTTGGCGGGGACCCGCTGGACGGGCCCGGGAATGACGAAGTTCAGTTTGAAGTTCAGTTCACTGCGCGTTCGGTCTACAGGTGCGACACCGATACGACGCGGTAGGTGTGCATCTTGCCGCCTTCGTTGATCGAGACGTATTCGCCAAACACGAAACGCTCATCCGCGAAGTGATATCCGACCTCGTCCGGCGTATTTGGGTATTGGAACGTCCAGCCGCCGCCGCGATGGACGAGATGACCGTGCTGGTCGTCCTGGTCGGGCCGCAATCGCGTGATCCGGCATGCCCCGCGGTGCTCCCGCCAGAGCTTGGCGTCGATGCGGTCGTCGGCATCGAGCGGCGCGATGATGACATAGGCGAAGCCGGTATCGCCTTCGGGGTGGCCGGGTTCGCGTGCCAGCTCGATGCGGATCTGCCGAAACTGCGCCGGAAGGGATGCATTCAGGATCGGCTTGGGATTGACGCTTTGCATCTGGCTGTTGCTCCTCATTGACAGGCTTGCGGCCGGTGTGGTGGCCCGCGATTATTTCTGTTCCGTAGCGGTTGTTGTTGCCGCGGCCGCCGGCTTTGCCGCCGGTTTCTTCAGGCTCCTGATGATGATCGTGATCAGCGGCACGATCAGCAAGGGCAGGATTCCGTTCAGCGGATGGTGGATCGCCCCCGATACCTGCGACTGCAGCACCCGTGCCTCGAGCTGCAGCGCATCGACCGCGGAGCCGTGGATTTCGGTGGCGAGTTCGAGTTCACGCCCGCTCGGCGGCCTCGCGGCGATCGCGAGCAGGATCGCGGCAATGACGAAGTTGACCACGCCGAGAACGGCCGCGGCGTAGATGGCGCTCCAGATCTGGACCAGCGCGAAATACGCCGCCAGCTCCAGCATCAGGAGGCCGAACGCCGCGATCAGCGCCGCGAACGCCCTCAAGCCGAGGCCGGCCAGCAGATGCCGCATCCGGATATCGGCGATAATCCTGTCGGTGCGCCAGAGTACGCGCAGGTTTTTGACAACGTTTTCGGTATTCACCCTAGTGCCTCCTCAGCATGAAGCCGACCACGACGCCGAGCGCGAAAGCAGAAGCAAGCGATGTGATCGGCCGCTCGGATACGATGTCCTCGAGATGTTCTTCCTGTTCGCTCAGCGTTTCGTTGAGGTCGTTCAGTGCTGACTTGATCTGATCGGCGAGAGCCTCGGCGCGATTTTTGGAGGTGTCGAAGAGTTCCCTCGCTCGTCGTGTTCAACAGGCGCGACACGTCGCCTTTGAGCGCCTGCAGCTCATCTCTCAGCTCGCTTGAGTCAAACATCTGTCTTGCCTTTGCTGCATATTTCAGCGGAAATTCTAGGCGAACCGAGGCCACCGCTATTGATTTGCGTCAACAGCGAGAGGACCGGGCCGTTTTGCGGTTTGAGGCAGGTCAATCCGGGCGTCGAGCCAGGGCTTAGTAAGGGGCCTTGGGAAAAACGCATTCCCGTTGAAAGGAATACAGATCGTGGCGTCCCCACCCCTGTTAACGGCCACGCCATCAGGCGATGTGCTTGAGCTGCGTCCGGGCGGGTCCTGGACCGCGGCCAATGTAACCACCCTGGAAGCACTGTCCGACACCGTCACGGAGCAGATTAACCGGTCGAAAACCGTAAAAGTCGATATGGCCGAAGTGCGCGAGCTCGACACGCTCGGGGCCTGGCTGCTCGAGAAGATCTCGCGGCGTGCGACGGCGGCCGGTCATCGCGCCGAGGTGGTCGGCGTTGCCGACAACTATGCCGGGCTGATCGAGGAGGTCAGCCAGGTCAATCGTCGCAATCCCGCGCCGCCGCCGGCGCCAAACCCGGTCGTGGTCAAGCTGAACGACATCGGCCGCTCCGCGGTCGGCGCGAGCGAAGACGTCAGCGTATTCCTGCAGATGCTGGCCGCGCTTTTTCTGGCCCTCGTCGGCGTGCTGCGCAGGCCGAGGTCGCTGCGGCTGACCTCCTTGGTTTATCAGTTGTACAGGGTCGGCTGGCAAGCCATTCCGATTATGGCGCTGATCACCTTCCTGATCGGCGCCATCATCGCGCAGCAGGGCTTTTTCCATTTCCGCAAGTTTGGCGCCGATTCCTACGTCGTCGACATGGTCGGCATCCTGGTGCTGCGCGAATTGGGTGTATTGATTGTCGCGATCATGGTCGCCGGCCGCTCGGGCAGCGCCTACACCGCCGAGCTCGGCTCGATGAAAATGCGCGAGGAGATCGACGCTCTGTTGACCATGGGCCTTGACCCTGTCGAAGTCCTGATCCTGCCCCGCATCATTGCGCTGGTTTTCGCGCTGCCGATCCTGAGCTTCATCGGATCGATGGCGGCGCTCTACGGCGGCGGCCTGGTGGCACAATTCTACGGCGACATGGGCCCGGCGATCTACATCGCGCGCCTGCACGATGCGGTGTCCGTGACCAGCTTCAAGGTCGGCATCATCAAGGCGCCGTTCATGGCATTGGCGATAGGCATCGTCGCCTGCAGCGAGGGCTTGCGCGTGAAGGGAAGCGCCGAGTCGCTCGGCAAGCAGACGACCACCTCGGTGGTGAAATCGATCTTCCTGGTGATCGTGCTCGACGGGCTGTTTGCGGTGTTCTTCGCATCGATCGGAATGTAGCGATGCAGCAGACGGCTCCTCAGTTCGCGATACGCGTCCACGACCTTGTGGTCGGCTTCGGCCGCCAGGTGGTGATCGACCATCTGTCGCTCGATGTCCGCCGCGGCGAGATCCTCGGCCTGGTCGGCGCCTCCGGTGGCGGCAAGACGGTCTTGATGCGCACCATCATCGGGCTCATTCCGCGGCGAAGCGGAGAGATCGAGGTGATGGGGGCGTCAATCGGCGGTGCCCAGGATCGCACCACCCAAAGCGCCGCCGGCAAATGGGGTATCCTGTTCCAGCAGGGCGCGCTGTTTTCATCGCTCACGGTGCGGCAGAATATCCAGTTTCCGCTGCGTGAAAATCTGGTGCTGTCGCAAGGCCTGATGGACGAGATCGCCACCGCCAAGCTCGAAATGGTCGGGCTGTTGGCGGAGGATGGCGACAAGTTTCCTGCGGAATTGTCGGGTGGCATGACCAAGCGCGTGGCGCTGGCCCGCGCGCTGGCGCTGGACCCGGCGATCGTGTTTCTCGACGAGCCGACCTCGGGTCTCGACCCGATCGCGGCCGGCGAGTTCGACGCGCTGATCAAGACATTGCAAGAGACGCTCGGGCTGACGGTGTTCATGGTGACCCATGATCTCGCCAGCATGTATACCGAGTGCGATCGCGTCGCGGCGCTGGCAGATGGCAAGATCGTCGCCATCGGACCGATGCATGAACTTCTTCAATCCGAGCATCCCTGGGTGAGAGCCTATTTTCACGGCAAGCGCTCCCAGATGCTGCAACCCAAAGCGAGCTAAAGAGATGGAAACCCGCGCTCCCTTCGTTGTTGTCGGCGCCTTCGTCCTGGCGACCATCTTCGCCGTGTTCGGCTTCGTCTACTGGCTTCACAACACCGGAGGGCTCGGTCCACGCACGACCTATCACGTCCAGTTCGATGGCTCGGTGCCCGGGCTGCTGGTAGGTGCCGGCGTGCTGTTCAATGGGATCCGCGTCGGCGAGGTGACCGATCTCAGCCTCGCGCCCGACAACCCGCGCCGCGTCAATGCGACGATCTCGGTCGCCTCGACGACGCCGGTGCGGGCCGACACCAAGGTCGGTCTGGAATTCCAGGGCCTGACCGGGGTCCCCGTGATCGCGCTCGAAGGCGGCATGCAGCTTGCGAATTCCGGTCCGGTGCCGACGCTGATCGCCGACCCCGGGGCGGGTCAGAGCATGACGCAGGCTGCCCGCGATGCGTTGCGCAAGGTCAATTCCGTGTTGACCGAGAATTCAGAGCCGCTGAAGAAAACCATCGCCAATCTCCAGACCTTCACGGACGGGCTGGCGCGGAATACCGGTAAACTCGACAGCATCATCGCCGGTCTCGAAAAGATGACCGGCGGCGGTACACCGGCGCAAAAGTTCACCTATGATCTGCGCGCCCCGCAAAATCCCGGCCCGGCGAGCAAGACCCTCAAGGGGCAGTTGGCGATCCCGGAGCCGACCGCGGTCGCGATGCTGGAGACGCAGCGATTCCTGTTCTCGCCGGCCAGGGACTATCCGGGTTTTGCGGACGCGATCTGGGCCGACAGCATTCCAAAACTACTGCAGGCCAGATTGATCGAGAGCTTTGAAAATTACGACATTGCCAGCGCACCACTACGGGTAGCAGATCCCGGCCAGGCCGACTTCCAGCTTCTGATCGATGTCAGGCGTTTCCGGATCTCGACGGATTCGGACCCTGTGGCGGAGATCGGCCTGTCGGCGCGGATCGTCGACAAGAACGGCAAGGTCATCCTCTCGCGCTTGTTCGAGGACAGCCAGAAATTCGACAAGGTCGAGCCGCCGGAGGCCGTCGCCGCCTTCGACGATGCATTCGGCCGAATCGCGAAGGAAATGATCGCCTGGACCGTGCAGGCGCTGTAGGTTCGGGCGGGGCGGGGTTATTCGAGGGTCTTCAGGAAGGCCAGAAGGTCGTGGATCTGGTCGGGATCGAGTGCGAACCCCGGCATGGTCGGGTGGCCGGTATAAATGCCCTCCGCGAACGCCTCGGCGAGGGTTTCGACCGGGTAGCGGTTGTGCAGGGTCCGGAATGGCGGCGCTGCCTTCACCCGGCTCCGGGACGTCGGGTCGATGGAGTGGCACTGCGCGCAATGCCTTACCGCATAAGCCTTTCCCCGCTGTTCGGCGGGCGGGGTGGCCAGCGCCGGTTCCATCAGAACCAGCGTGACCAGGGTTTGGCGCAGGGCAGATCGTAGCATTACGGGGGCCAGTTTTGTTGATTGTGGCCAAGGCGACACGATAGGGTGGCGAAGTCGGCCGCATTTGATCTGGATCAACCGGCATCTAGGCGAACGGTTAAGATGCAACGAGGCAGGTTCGGCGTAGGATACGGTTGCAGCCCGCCTCATCCTGGAGTGGCGAATGAATATTTCCCTGGTGGCGGTCGAGCCAGACGAGCAGCAGCCCTGCATCGATTGCTCGGTACGTCAATTCAGCCTGTGCGCGGCGCTTGATCGGGCCGAACTGCGGGAACTTGAGCATCTGGGCCGCCATGTCCATTTCGCCTCCTGTGAGACGGTGTTCGCCCAAGAGGACCTGACGACGTCATTTTACAATCTGCTCGACGGAGTCATGCGCCTTTACAAGCTATTGCCTGACGGCCGCCGGCAGATCGTGGGTTTCGCCTTGCCCGGCGATTTTGTGGGAATGACGGCTTCCGCGCGTCACAGCTTCTCCGCCGACGCGATCGGGTCCGTTACCATTTGCCGGTTCTCCCGGGCTTCCTTTGCCCGATTTGTCGAGGACAAGCCGCATCTTTTGCGCCGAATCAATGAATTGGCGGTTCGCGAGCTGAGCCAGGCACAGGACCACATGGTTCTGCTCGGACGCCGCTCGGCGGAAGAGAAGGTTGCGACCTTCCTGATCAGCTGGCGCGACCGATTGGCCCGGCTCAGCGACCTGACCAAAACGGTGCCCCTGCCGATGAGTCGTCAGGACATTGCCGACTACCTCGGCCTGACCATCGAAACGGTCAGCCGCACTTTCACCAAGCTTGACCGCGACGGCGTGATCGAAATCCTGCCAGGAAGCGTCTGCCTGCTGGATCCGGCGCGCGCCGCGGCGCTGGCCGCGGCCTAGCGCGCCGCGCTGACCCACCTCCCCAGGTGATTTGACGAAGATCAAAGACCGGCAATTTATCGCCAAAGATAATGCCTCCACTGATCCTGGACAGGGAGGTTATCGTGCCGTTTGATGCAATGGTGGTAAGCGCGGCCGTGGTGGCCATGTTCGTGGCGTTTGCGAGTGTGCTGCTGTGGGGCGATTATCAAACGCGGCCGAATCGGCTGAAATCCAGTTCGAATCCTCAAAAGCGCCGCAGCTTCTGAAGCTGTCCACCGGCATCGCGGGCTAGACTGGCCGCTAACAAAGCGTCGCGCCGGCACGGCGCGCGCCCTCAGACCGGGCCGTCGCCGATTTGTTGCGGCACGGGCTGGATCGGCGCGCGATCAGGTTTGCTTGAGTCCGAACAGGCGTGCCGCGTTGCCGCCCAGGATTGCCGCCTTCTGTTTATCCGACAGGGTGGCGGTGGCGAAGACGCGGTCGACCGGATGCTCTTCCCAGGGAATCGGATGGTCGGTGCCGAGCACGACCTGGCTCGCGCCGACCTGCGCCACCAGATGCCGCAAGCCCTCCGCCGTGAACACCATGGCGTCGAAATGCAGCTGGTTCAGGTATTCCGAGGGTTTCTTTTTCAGCGTGATATTCGGATTGCAGTTCTGCGGTGATACGAAGCAGGCATGGTCGCCGCGCGCCGCATAGGAGCCGAGATAGCCGCCGCCATGAGCGGCAAGGACTTTCAGGCCCGGGAAGCGGTCGAGGGTTCCTTCGAAGATCAGGTGCTGCAAGGCGATCGTCGTGTCGAGCGGATTGCCGATCGTATTGGAGAGCCAGCCGTTGCCCTTGAAGCGCTTGGCGAGTTCCGGCGTGCTCTGCGGATGGACGAATAGAACGGCGCCGAGTTCCTCGGCCCTGGCCCACACCGGGTGGAATTTGGGGTCGGAAAAATCCTCCCCCAGCACGCTGGCGCCGACGGCGGCGCCACGCAGGCCCTGCTTCTTGATCGCGGTCTCCAGTTGCTGCACCGCGAGGTCGGGAAACTGCAGGGTCAGCGAGGCGAACGCCCCGAAACGTTCCGGCCGGGATGCGCACAACTCGGCCAGCTTCTCGTTCTGCACCTTGACGATCGCAGCCGCGGTATCGCGGTCCTTGCCGTACCAGAACGGATTGATCGACAGTATCTCCATGTCGATCGCCATCGCGTCCATTTCCTTGAGACGCTGCTCGACGACAATGAAGTGCTCCGGAACGCCCTTGACCGGCGGCAGCACCTTGTCGGCCGCGTCCCCCATCAGATTGAGGGCTTCATGGAAATAGCAGTGCGAGTGAACATCGACGGTCAGGACGCGCTTGCCGTCGATCCTTACTGGCAAGCGCGGCGCTTTCGGTTGGGCGCGGGCCGCGTCCAGAATTCCGCAACTGCAAAAGGCGATCCCGGTCGCCGCCGCGCCCTTCAAAAAACCTCTACGGGTAGTCATTCGGTCCCTCCCTTGACGATCTAAACCGGCGTGTTTCCTCTTGACCGGTCGATTTGTTCGCCAGCCTGTTTTTGATTTCTTCCCGGACACATTGCCAAGCCGGAAGCGAGAGGCAATCATTCCCGAAGAGGTTGCAGCCGGTCATTCGGAAACGTGATCCAATTCGCCGAGGGGAGATTCGCCATGCGCCTGCTTCGTTCGCTGATTCCGGCGCTGGCGCTGCTTGTCAGTTCCGGTGTGGTCGCGCAGACGGCCTATCCCGACCGGCCGATCAAGATGATCGTGCCGCTGGCGGCGGCGAGCGCCGTCGATGTCGCGGCGCGGATCGTGACGCAGAAGATGGCCGACAATATGGGCCAGCAAATCGTCATCATAAACCAGCCGGGCGCCGCCGGACTGATCGGCGCCGAGCAGGTCGCGAAGGCCGAGCCGGACGGCTACACGATCGGCGGCTTCAACGACAGCATCATGACCATGGTGCCCAACCTGCAGTCCAACCTGCGCTGGGACATTCTCAGGGATTTCGAGCCGGTGTCGCTGGTCGCCACGGTGGAGTGGGGACTGATCGCAAGCAACCAGACCAGCTACAAAACCGCGGCCGACCTGATCGCTGCCGCCAAGGCCGCGCCCGGCAAGATCGATTACAGCTCGGGCGGTCCAGGCAGCCCGCAGCATCTGGCGATGGCGATGTTTGCCTCGGCAGCCGGCATATCGCTGACCCATGTGCCCTACAAGGGCGCCACCCAGGCGGCCACCGACGTCGCCTCCGGCCAGATTCCCGTCGGCTTCCAGGGCCTCGGGACCGTCGCGGCGCTGGTGCGTGGCGGTCAGCTCAGGCTGATCGGGGTGACCACCGAGAAACGAATGCCGCAATTCCCCGATGTGCCGACCGTCTCGGAGTCCGGTCTGCCCGGTTTCTTCTTCAATTCCTGGTTTGCGATCATGGCGCCGGCCGGTACGCCCAAGGACATCATCGCCAGGCTGAACGCCGAAGTCCTCAAGGCGGTTGGCGATCCCGAGATTCGCCAAAAGCTTGAGAATCTGGGCTTCGCGGTGCGCGGCAGCTCAGCCGATGAACTCGGTGTCATGACGCGCGAACAGCTCGCCAAATATGCGCGCGTCATTAAGGAGATGGGTATCACCAACGAATAGAGCGCAATTCCGCACAAGCAAGACTGGTTGCGATCGGAGTACGCGCAAATGATGGGACGGCGCGGGGCGAACGTACCGGACCACACGGGGCTCAATGTTTGAACGGCCCGGCAAATCGCAGCGAAAGTTCTTTCCGGTTGAAAATGCGGCCGGCCTTGACTACGGAAGGGACAGCGCCTTCAGTTCGTTCCTGGAGTTCCAACCGCCGTGCCTCAGGACAAGACAGGTGAAGCCAGGCCGTTTTCGAGCAGCAAGCTGGCGGTGCTGCGCAAGCATCCGATCTTTTGCGATCTTGATCCTGAGGCGTTCGACCAGCTCTGCCGTTATGCCAAGCACTCCACGCTGAAGCGGGGAACCACGATCGTCTCCAAGGGAGATCCCGGCAACAGCCTCATCGCGGTGATCAGCGGCACGGTGAAGATCAGCGTCTCCTCCGCCGACGGCCGCAGCGCGATCCTGAATCTGATCGGCCCCGGCGAGATTTTCGGGGAAGTGGCGGTGCTCGACGGGCAGCCGCGGACCGCCGACGCCATCGCCAACACCAATTGCGAGATCTTCGTCATCGACCGCCGCGAATTTCTGCCCTTTGTGCGAAGCCAGCCGGCGCTGGCGATGAAATTCATCGAGCTGCTTTGCGCGCGGCTGCGCTGGACCAGCGACCAGGTCGAGCAGGTCATTCTTCAGAACCTGCCGGCGCGGCTTGCCAACGCGCTCATCCGCCTGATCGAGAGACACAAGACGGAGCCGACGGGCCGGACCATCGCGATCACCCAGCAGGAAATCAGCGAAATGGTCGGCATGACCCGGGAGAGCATCAACAAGCAGTTGGGGGCCTGGGCTGCACGCAACTGGGTTCGGCTCGAGCACGGCGCCATTGTCGTGCTGAATGTCGAGATGCTCCGGGAACTCGCCGAAGCAGGCGGTGACGACGCCGCTAGAGCCTGATCCCGAAACTGTGATCCCGTCCAATGTGAGGCACTTCACACTGGTCTTGCGCGTCGTGAGCTAAGCCATGCCGGGGACACCCGCGTAATGGAGGCGTCCATGCATGGTACAATCGACAGACCGAGCAGAACCGAACAGACTGGCTACGGCAACTCCGCTATCAGACTTGTCGCAATACCCGTACTTCTCGCGATCGCGGTGGCCGTGTTGGCGATCAAACAGCCGGACGTGTCGCGCTGGATATCGGATGCGGTGCAGGCCGAGTTTGCAGCGGCCAACCTGACGCCGGACGGCTCGCCCACGCAACTCGCGCGGCCGGCCGGGGAAGTTCGCACCGTCAGGGCAGACTGACGTCGGCCGCTGGCCAAAGATCTCGGCGCCTGGCCGATATTGCGCAGCGTTCAATGCCCGCCCGCGCTCCTTGTCGTGTCGATGCGTTGCTTGAGTCCCGTGATGCCGACGGCGCCGAGAATTACGTCTTTGCCGATCACATAGCCCGGCGTGCCGGTAATGCCGAGAGCGCTGGCGAGCTTGATATCCTCCTTGAGGGTATCGCCGACCTCGTCGCTCGCCATGTCTTGCTCCAGACGTGTCACGTCGAGTCCCTGATCTCTTGCCGCGGCGAGCGCCTTTTCCCTGCTGGCTGGTCCCGGGCCGCCGAGAAGCTCTTGATGGAAGGCAATGTATTTTTGCCCGCTCGGGTCCTGCATGCGTACTGCGACGGCGACGCGCGCGGCGTCTAGCGAACCTGGCCCCAGGATCGGGAATTCCTTCAGCACGATCTTCAATTTCGGATCGTCCTTAAGCAAAGCGAGCATGTCGGCCAGCGCCCGCTTGCAGAAACCACAACTGTAATCGAAGAACTCGACCAGGGTGACGTCGCCGTCCGGATTGCCGAGCGTGACCTGGTGCGGGGAGGAGAACAACGGCGCCGCGTTGCTGGCGACGGCGGCGCTGCGATCGGCGGCAGTCTTGGCGGCAGCGGCGGGAGAGGCGCCGGTTCCAGCGATCGCATTGGTCGGCGACCGGTGCTTGAGTATTTCGGCCAGGACCTGGGCGATCGCCTCCGGGTGCCTGAGGAAGTAACCCTTGACGATTTCCCCGACCTCATCGGGATGGGTTGCGAGATAGTCCTTGACGATGGCCTCGATCTCCCCGTGAAGGTCCTGGGCAAGGGCCGGATGCGGCGCGAGCATGATGAAGGCGGCGCCGATGGCTGATGCAAGCTGGGTGACGATTCTGTATCTCATGCATCTCTCCATCGGTCGTCGGATCTATTTGTGTCGGTGAAATTCCGTCATCGAAACAGGCCGGGTCGCGGGCCCAAAGGCGGCCCGAACCGCCGGGGTCCGCCAAATCGCGGCGGGAGGAAAGGTGGCCCGTAGCCTCCGGGGCCAAGTCGCCGCGGCCCGACCGGAATGCAGAACCCGCGCGGCGTTCGTATCATGCCGAACGGGCATGGCGGCGGGCCCGGCGTCACGCACGCTCCATTGGGCAGCCGGATCTTGCCAGGCCGGCATCCAGGGGGAGGCGGCCGGACGCAGTCGCCGTCGCGATCGCGGACCTTACCCGCTGGGCAGGCGCTGGGCGCGCCGGGCGCGAGGGGGATCAGCGGAGCAACCGGTCTTGACGGAAGGCCGATTCTGCACGATTTGCCGCCTTCGCCGACGTATCGGTCATTGCAGCATGATCCATCGGGCATTTTCGTATAGCCCTTTGCGCATGAGGCGAGCGGTATCAGCTTTTCGCAACTCGCGCGGTTCGCCGGATCGACCGGTCCCGGACAGCACACGCCGCCGGTCGTCACATGCGCCGGCGGACAACATTGGCCGCTCACGGTGGGGATCATCCCCGACGCGCAGCACATCGGCGGTACGATCGGAACGATGACGATCTTCTCGCACTGGCTTTTGCCCGGGCCGCTCGGCGCCTGTCCGGCCGGACAGCAAATTCCGGTCGAGGTCACCTGGCTTGCCAGGCAACAGGAATTGCCGATCGGCACGTAGCCTTTGCCGCAGGTCGATATTGGCGGCGGTGGCGGCGTAGGGCACGCGCCATTGACGAGCGGGCCGCTGCAGCACGCAGGCGCGCCGCCCGCGCCGGCATAGACCTGGCCGCTGTTGCAGCAGAAATTGCTCGGGCCGATCGGCGTCTGCCCTGCCGGACAGCTCGAATTCGAGCAGGCGGCGTTGGCCGCCAGTTGCGTCACGCTGCAACATACGCCGCCGATCTGGACATTGGGGCGTGAACAGCCACCGCATTCCTGCGTGCCTGCGCGGCGCACCTGACCGGGCTGGCAGGCGCCAGGCGGAGTGTTCTGTGGCGGCCCCGGTATATTCGGCGGCCTGTTGGAACCCGGCGGGGGATTGCCGGCCAGCGGCACACCCGGCGGGATGCCGCCCAGAGGCAGGCTCGCGCGCTGCGCGGGAGAGCACTGACGCTCGATCGCGATGTCGCCCATATGTCCGCGCGCCGCCGCGTCGGGAACGTCGTCGAAGTAATCGATGAAGTAGCTGTCGAACGGCGGGTGTCGTCGTGACGAATGGCCCAGGTGCCGTTGCCTTGCAGGCCGTTGACATCGAGGGCGCCCGATTTCGCGAGCCGGGCGGCAGCCGCGGCGTCGGCCGGATGACGCAAATCTTCGCCGGTCGTCCACATGAAGCCGCCGCACGACCGCAGCAGGATGTTGCCGATGCGGTCGTAATTGTAGCCTATGGCGACGCCGCCATTGCCGTTACGGAAACGTTGCGGAAATCCGATGGCGTATCGATCCGGCTGCTGCTGCCAGATCCGCCGGCCATCTGGCGTGGTCTCGATCACGGCATAGCGCAGTACGCGGCCGATCGCCGGGCACCGCCAAAGCCTCGAAGTCGAATGCGCCGGTCGGCGCCGGCCGGTCGGCAAGGAACATCCGTCCTTGCTCGTCGAAGGTGATCTTGGAAATTTCGGTCGGGCCTGCGGCGGGCGGCACCACGAGCTCGATCACCGCGTCGTCGCCGAATGAGCCGTCGGGGCTCAAGCCGACCGACCAGATTTGCAGGCTGTCCGCGACGGCGTAGTAAAGCCGATGCTGGTACACGGCGAGCCCGAAGATCCGGCGCTCCGCCGCCGCATAGTTCCAGCTCGCCGGCTGCGTGCTGTCGAATTGCGGACTCGTGATATCGATCGGCTGTTGCGAATTCCACGGCACCGGCGGCAGACCCTGGGACGCGCGTCCGGCAACGCCATGGTCGTAGCTGCCGAGATCGCTGCCGTTCATCGCGAGGTGATGAATCAATCCGTTCTCGCGATCGGCCACATAGAGCGACTTCGAATCGGGATCGTAAGCCAGCCCGCCGAGCGCGGCGCCGGAATTGGTCCTGTCGCCGAGCGTCACGTTGGCGAGCAGGCTCACCTTGCCGGTTATGCCGTCGATCTTCCAGATCGATCCGGGGCCGCCCTGTGGGCCCCACAGGCCGGGCATGAAGGTCGCATGCGGCGCGCCGACCTGGATGTGTTCCGGCTGGCCGTCCGCTCCCGGCGCGACGATCGGCAGTCCATAGGCCGAGCTTGCCGCGGCGTAGATGTTGGGCTGCGCATTGTCGTCCATCGCGACGCCGAAAACCTGTCCGATCGATGCCGCGCTGAAGGTGAAGAGTTTTGGCGCGCGCACGAGCTGGGCCTGTGCCGGTCCGCCCATATTCTGCAGATCGACGACGCGCAGCGACGGGCCATTGAGATCGATGAACGTTTTGCTGTCGGGATCGACGCCGGGCGCGATCTGCACCGGCGGCAAGGCGCCGGAGAAGCCGGTCACCGCGGCATTGCCGGCGCTATAGACCGGGCTTGCGGTCTGCTGAGCCGTCAGCTCGGCGGGAGCGAAGCAGAAAGGCGCGGACACCAAGGCTGCCGCGCACCAATATCGGAGCCGGCGCCAGGCCTCGTTTCGGATCGGCAGATGATTTTTGCGCTTGCATGCCATGGCGCCTACTGAGCGATTTGTTCGGGCCTGCAGGTTCCGTTGGCCGGATTGGGTACCATTCCGCTCGGGCAGCACTGCCCGCATGCCGCAACATTGTTCGGATCGCAACAGATCGCCGTCCGGCGTCATCACCTCGCCCGGCTTCGTGCATGGCGCCACGCATTTGTTGCCGTTGACACGGATTTGGCCGGCGACGGGGCAGGGCACTCCGGTCAGCGGCGTCGGGCAGATCGAGTGCGTCGGATTGAGGTTGTTCCCGCCCGGGCACGTGGGCTGGCCCCAATCCGGCGGCACGGCCGGCAGACCGGTGCGAGTCGCAGATGCAGACATAGGCCAGCGGTCCCGATGGCTTCAGGGGCTTGGTGGTGGGCGGACATTGGCAAGTCGCATAGTACCAGCCGGAGTTGCCGCTCGGGTCGTATTCCTGCACGTTCACGACCGTCATCGGGCTGGGGCAAACGCAGTACTGGCCGGGGCTGCAGGTGGTCAGCGCCCCGGTGTCGATGCCCGTGATGATGATCGTGCTTCCGTCGGGCTCCTGCTGTTTCCTGGACCGGGAAATACCCCTGATTGGGACCGCCGGTGTTGTACTCAAGGATGTTGTTGCAGACAGCATAGAGCGAATTGGTGGGGTCGTTCCTGCAGTTGATGCAATCCGCGGGCGGCGTGCAATTGGCCTGAACCGGCGGCGGCTGCTGGCAGGTCTGGCAGGGATTGCCGAGACCGGCGAGCTGCGAAAGGCCGCAGATGAAACCCTGAATACAAGCCACCGCTTCGCTGGGGAGTTGGCCGATGCCCTGGTACATCGAGCAGGCGCAGGTCGCGAAGTCGACCGGGTTGAGCGGGCCCAGTTCGGACAGCAGCATCCGGTGGTAGCAAGGGGAGCCAGGAATGTGGCGTCGTTGAGGGCGTTGCAGACTTGACTGGCGAGATTCTGGTCGGCCTCGAGCGCGGCCGTCAATCCGGTCGTGACGAGCGACGATTCAGCAAACGCGGTCTGGCATTGCGGCGAGTCGAGCGCGCTTGCGGTATTCTCGATCGCATTCACGATGTCGGAAAGGCAGTCCGCCCGCGCCGGAGCGGCAGGCACCTGCAAATATTGCCGCGGCCAACACCGCGCCGCGTGCCAGCGAAAGGAGCGGCCCGCTCACACCAACTGCAATGCGCTCGCCTGTCGCCATGGGACAGCCGTGAGATGTGCAATTCTCGACGTACCGCGCTAGCTAGACCCTAAAATGCTACATCCGGGCCAAATCACTTACAACGTGAAAAATTGGGCGACCGGGGAATCGCGGCGAGGCGGGGGAAGAGTTCGAAACGAACCGAGTGCGCAAGCTATCGTTCCGAGAGTGGCACCAGCCCGGCCTTCAAGATCACCGGCGCAGCCTCGGGCGACGCGAGGAAGCGGATCAGCGCGCTGGCCGCCTCGGGCTGCCGGACCGTACCGGTGAGCGCGCCCGCGAAAAAAATCGCAGGTTGGACCTCGGCCGGAATCGTGCCGACGAAGATAATTCCAGGGACGTGTATCAGCTCGCTGACCTGTTGGAAGCCGATCTCCGCCTCGCCACGCGCGACAACATTGGCCACCGGCTCGCCGGACGGAGGTCCTCGTACCTTCCGGCTCTTGCTCGCGATCTGGTCTGCGACGCCGAGCTTGGGAAACAGCGTGGTCGACAGATAAGTGCCGCTACCGCTGTCCGAGTAGGCGATAGACTTTGTCGTGAGTAGCGTGCTCCGCAATGCCTCGACACTGCCGATGTCCGGCTTTGCGGCCCCGGCGCGCACGACCATGCCGATCAGCGAGCGAGCGAGCTCGATCTTGCTGTCGGCGCGTACCAATCCTCGCCTGCCCAGCTCGTCGGCGACCCCTCCATCCAGTATCACGACGTCCGCGGCCTCGCCCCGGGCGAGGCGAGCGGGAATTGCCTCCGGAGAGTCGCCCATCGATGGACCGCGCGTCGTGACCAGATGGTGACCGCTCGCGCGCTCGAAAGCCGGCCCCAGCTCGGAATAGACCCCATAAAAGCCGGCCGAAATCATCACGTGCACATCGGCGGCAGATGCCGACCCCGCCATCAAGAGGGCGGACACGCCGATCATGGACAACCATCGAACAAGCGAGCTTGGCTTCATGAGGCTTCTCCTGCCCGGATTCAAGGCGGACATCGTACCGTGTCAAAGGCGCACGCTGGAAGGGGTCGGGCGCGACGTGGGCCGATGTCCGATGTTCGCGTGGCGGGCAACTTTGGTGACACGGCATCAACGGTTTTTTCGATCCGATCAAACTACCGAAGCCGTTGGTGACACTCCGTGACGACACGCAATACACAATCCACCGGAGAGGGATTGCACCACGATGGTTTTGATGAGCGCTGTGAAAACCAGGCCAGTCTCAAAATCAAATCAGGGCACGCGCGAAGCAAGAAGAAATTCACGCATCAAAATCTTCTCATGCATTGTGGCTGGGCGTAGGCAGTAGCCACGATTCGTCCATATATCAGCACATCCCGTTTAACAAACGCTGCAAATCCTGCGATTCGAAAAGTTCCAGAAATGCCCGAAAGACGCGATTAACTTTCACTAGCAGCAATCGCTTGGCGAATGACTGTGGGCTATTCGGTGCCGGGAGGCAGTCGAAGACTATTCAAGGAGGCCGAAAGGCCTTGGGGATTCTCTAAAATGAACTGGCACGGAATTCAAAAATGAAAAAGCTTCTCCTCGCTATGACGGGACTTCTTGCACTCGTTGCATCGGCGCCCGCCGTCGCAGCCGATCTTCCGGCGCGGCCCTATACCAAGGCCCCGCCCATGGTGGTCACTACAGTGAACGACTGGGGCGGCTTCTATGTCGGTTTCAACGCCGGCGGCGGCTCCAGCCGCGACAGATGGAACTCTCCTCTCCAACCGCGGCATTGCCATGAATCCGGCACTTTCGAATGAGGGTACCACGAACGCAGGAGGTGCCGTGGTCGGCGGTCAGATCGGCTACCGCTACCAGATGGCGAACTGGGTGTTCGGCGTTGAAGCGCAGGGCGATTGGGCGGGCTTCAAAGGCACCAACCGCAACCTGATTGTGCCGACCCTTACTGATCGTACCAACGTCAACGGTTTCGGACTCTTCACCGGCCAGGTCGGCTATAGCTGGAACTCCAATTTCCTGGCCTACTTCAAGGGCGGCGCCGCCGTCGTCAGCGACAAGTACGACGTCTTCACGACCGCGACCGGCGTGATGGTCGACCGCGCCAATACCACGCGCTGGGGCGGTGCGGTCGGCGCAGGCCTGGAATATGCCTTCGCTCCGAACTGGTCAGTCGGCGTCGAATACGACCACGTGTTCACGGCCAACAAGAATCTCAACTTTGTCACCGCGGCCGGTGTCACCACCATGACCCGTCGCATCACACAGGACATCGACATCGGCATGGTCCGGGTGAACTACAAGTTTGGCCCTAGCGGGATGTTCGGGATGCTCGGGAAGTACTGACCGCATTCGGCCCTGACGGACGGAAAAGCCCCGGCATGGCCGGGGCTTTTTGCTTTTGTGCCGATCGTGACGGCCCGCTAACGCTTGGGAAACAGCCTGTCGCGAATGTAACGCGAGGTTGGCGTTAAACGAATGCCGCGTGGCTTTCGCCATATTGCCTTGTCTATTTCTTTCTTGTCACCGATGGTGAGACGACCGGAGGCCTTCTTCGCGACGAATATGGCGTCGCTCATTTTGCGACCCGATCTGCGGTTCTTGGCCTTGACCTCTTTCCAGAGCTTCAACCGTCCCAGTTTGAGCTTGGGAAGCTCCTCCCGGATTTCCCGCCGCAGGCAATCCTTCTCCGTTTCGCGCCCGCGCCGACGACCTCCCGGAAACATCCACAGCCGGTCACGCCTTCTTCTCACCAGCAAAACGCGCCCACGCCTTGCGGCAACGAGTTTGGATGATTTCGCCATTATAAAACGGTGCCGCCTCACAACGAATTGTCGGCACAATTTTATTGCATTCCTTCCACAAAGAAAGGCGACGTCGCCTCTTAATGCGGCCTCAGAGCGGCGCTGTTCTGATGGTGTTGCATTCATCGCAGCGGAAAACTGTGACCGCCGCCTTGGTGGGCGTTGCCGGCAGTTTGCCGAGGTACTTCATCGGGGCAGTGCAAATTTCGCATTTGCGAGTTTGGGGGACGCGAGGAGGAACGTCAGCACTGGACATCGCGAGGTTATCCGTCCGAGGGCGGCCTTAAGCCGCGTTGCCAGCGACGATGGCTGCCCAGAGGGGCGGAACAATGAAGATTTAACGATCAGGCGCGGGTGAGATTTTGGAAGTCGCGACGGCGTAGGACAATGCGGCGCACCGATGTCCGAGTTGGGTGGTCAATTGCGTCGATTCCCCGGCGTCTGCCGTATGTCGGTCATCAAGTATTCCAGGACCTCACCGCAATACGTGCCGGGGCAGCCACAGCGACACCTCGGGGATATAGGTGACAGCCATCAGCACCACGAACATCACGGCGTAGAACGGCCAGATCTTCCGCATCACTTGCTCGATCGTAACCTTGCCGACCGCGCAGCCAACGAACAGGATCGATCCGACCGGCGGGTGGCACAGTCCGATGCCGAGGTTCAGCAGCATGATCATGCCGAAATGAACCGGATCAACGCCGAAGTTCTGCATCACCGGCAGCAGTATAGGCGTCGCGATCAGGATCGACGGCGCCATGTCGAGGAGGGTGCCGAGTACCAGCAGCAGGATATTGATCAGAAACAGGATGACGTATTTATTGCTGGATATCGAGAGGAAGAACGCGGTCATTTTCGCCGGCATCTGGGTGAGCGCCATCACGTAGCCGACGCTTGAAGCGCATGCGATCAGCGTCAGTACCATCGCTACCGTGCGCAGCGTCCGGTGCAACAGGACGGGCAGGTCGCGCCAGCGGTAGTCGCGATAGATGAACATGGTGACGAAGAAGGCCCAGATGCAGGCGACGGCGCCGGCTTCAATGGCGGTGAAAATGCCTCCGAGAATGCCGCCGAGAATGATGACGAGCGTCACCAGCCCCCAGGCCGCATCGATCGTGATCTTGACCGCATCTTTCGCCGCCACGGTCTGGCCGTGGGGATGCCTGTCCCGGTAGGCGATGACGAGACAGAGAATGATCAGCGAGAAGCCGAGCAGCAGCCCGGGAAAAACACCGGCCATGAACAGGGCGCTGATCGAGATCGTGCCGCCCGTCGCCAGCGAATACAGCACCGCATTGTGGCTCGGCGGCACCAGCAGCGCCTGAACCGACGAGGTGATGGTGAGGTTGGTCGCGAACACCCGCGGGAACCCGGCTTTTTCCATTTGCGGGATCATCACCGAGCCGATCGCCGAGGTATCGGCCACGGCCGAGCCGGAAATGCCGCTCAGGAACGTCGTTGCCAGTACGTTGACGATGGAAAGCCCGCCGCGCAGGCGCGTAAATCCCACCAGAACGTCCGCGAACGCGACCAGCCGGCGCGCCATTCCGCCTTCGGCCATGATCGCGCCCGCCAGCACGAAAAACGGTATCGTCAGCATCGCCACCTTGCTGACGCCGTCGGAGATCTTCAGCATCACCGCTTCCAGCGGGATCCCGATCGACCAGGCGCCGGCGATCGCGGCCAGCGCCAGCGCGTAGGCGATCGGCATGCCGATGACAAAACAAACGAGCATGGTCGCAAGCAGAACGAAGATATCCATGGACGGTTGACCTTGCGTCAGTCGAACGGCGCGGCTTCCAGGTTCCGGGGAAGCGAATCGGGCGGTGCTCCCAGAAAAATCCGCTCGATGATGAAGAGGAGAAGACAAACGCCGCCGACCGGAATCGGCAGGTAAGTGATGCCGACCGACAGGAACGGGAAATCGGCAATGGTGTTGTGCCAGGTGACGTCGACCAGCCGGGCACCCCAGACGATCATGAACGTCGCGATCAGCGCCATCAGCAGCTGGACGATGAGATCGAGCAGGCTGCGGAATGGAGCAGGCAGCATGTCCGCGAAATAGGAGACGTTCATGTGCAGGTCGAACCGGTATCCGGCGGCGGCGCCTATGAAGGTCAGCACGATGGTCAGGAGAACCGCCATCGGCTCGGGCCATGACGCTGCACTGTTGAGCACGTAACGGGTGAACACCGCCCAGGGGATGATGGCCGAAATCAACACCAGCGCGGTGCAGCCGATGACGACGCACAAAAGATAGAGGTAGTCCATCGATCGGCGAAATAATCCGGCCATTCCCTGGGTTTTCCTGATTGGCAGCCAAAGACGGGTGCTCGCGATGCGGACGCCGCATCGCGAGCGGTGAGCGAAACGAACTTAGCCGATGGCCTGTATCCGCTTGATCATGTCCTGGTATTTCGGGCCGTATTTGTCCCATACCGGCTTGACCGCGTTCTGGAACGGCGCCTTGTCGGCGATTTCGACGATCTGACAGCCGGCGGCCTTCGCTTTTTCCATCGCCTGTTGCTCATACTTTTTCCAGAGATCGCGTTCCTCCAGCTGCGCTTCACGGGCGAATTTCTTGACCAGGCTTTGATCGTCGCCGGAAAGCTGGGTCCAGGCTTTCCTGGAGAACACCAGCACTTCGGGGATGATGAGGTGCTCGGTGAGCGAGTAGTATTTCGCCGCCGTATAGTGATTGCTGAAGACGTAGCTCGGCGGATTGTTCTCGGCGCCGTCGATGACGCCGGTCTGCAGCGCGCTGAAGACCTGATCGTAGCCCATCGCGACGCCATTGCCGCCAAGCGCATTCATCATGTCGATGAAGATCGGATTGCCGATGACGCGGAATTTCAGGCCCTTGACGTCCTCGATGGTCTTGATGGGCCTCTTGGTGTTGTAGAGGCTGCGTGCGCCGGAATCCATCCAGCACAACGCGACCAGTCCCGCATTGGGATTCGCCGTGATCTTGTCGAGCAGCTCCTGACCGATCGGCCCGTCCATCATCTTTTCGGCATGCGCCGTGTTTCTGAACAGGAAAGGCATGTTGATGACGTTGATATCGTCGACAATCGGGCCCACGGCTCCAACGCTGACGCGCAGAAGCTGGATCGCGCCGATCTGGGTCTGTTCGATGGTTTCTTTTTCGCCGCCGAGTTGCATCGACGGATACATCTGGATCGAGAGCCGTCCCTGGGTGGCGGCCTCAAGCTTCTTGCCCAGATTCTCGGTCGCCACCACGGTCGGATAGCCTGGGGGCTGAACGTCCGATGCCTTGAGGACCATTTTCGTTTGCGCAAGCGCGGGCGACAGCGGCGGCAGGCTTGCCAGCGCCGCCCCGAAGCCTGCGCTCAATTTCATGAAGTCACGGCGTCTCATGTGGATCCTCCCAGATGCTATCGTTATATTTTTCGCGACGGTATCCGCCGGCTATTCTTGCGCTCCCGATGACGCGACATTCTTGCGGCCGCATCCATCCATTTTATTAAATGTGCTGGTCGAAAAACTCCGGATTGATGCTTTGCGTGGCGGAGATGTTGTCGAGAAGCCTTTCGAGATGGAATTCCATGGCGCTTCTCGCGGCCACCGGATCATGCGCCTCGATCGCGTCCAGAATGGCCTCATGCTCCACAATCACTTGTGGGATCCTTCCCTGCTGCGGCAGCGTCAGCCGGCGATAGCGATCGACGTGCACCTTGACCTGCTGGATCAATGTCCAGATGCCCGGATAGCCCGCGAGTTCGGCGATGGTCGCATGAAACATTTCATCCGCGCGATGAAAAGTATCGCTGTCCTTTGCGGCGTTTGCCTCGCGCTGACGTTCCAGGATCGAATGCAGAACCAGAATCTGGCTGGCGGTCGCGCGCTCCGCAGCCAGCTGTGCGGTGGTCGCCTCCAGCGCCTTGCGAATGATGATCGCTTCCGGCAGCGCGGCAAGCGGAATACGCGAGACGAAGATGCCGGACTGCGGAAATATCTCCAGCAGACCCTCATCCGATAATTTCAGGATGGCTTCGCGGACCGGCGTCCGGCTCACCCCATAGGAGAGCGCGATTTCGGCTTCCGAAACGGCCTCGCCGGGGCGCCGCTGCAGCGACAACAGCTCGGCGCGAAGGTCCGAATAGATCCGGGCAGCAGCGGTCGCCGCGCGCGGCCGGCCGCTGCGGCGAGGGCTGGCGGCAGCCGAACGAACTGTGGCCTCGGTCTTTTTCGTCGCGCGTGCGGACATGCTTGCTCTCGTAATTAATATATTAGTATATAAATCGGCTTTGGCAAACAGAATTGCTGGACCGGTATCGACGGACCGCCGACCGGCCTGACGCGATTGGCCAAATAAAATGGCGGGAACGGAACGCCGCTATTTTCCGCTGACGAAGCCTGCACGCTCGCGCAGTTCGCGCTGACCGGCATCCGTCAGCAGATCGATCAGGGTCCGGGCCTGTTTTGCGTCTGCAGCCCGCGTCGTCACCGCCGCCGTATACATGGTCGCGAGCTCGCATCCCGGCGGCAGCGATCCCGACAGCACCACGCCCGGCGTGTTGATGATCTCGGTCGATTGCGTGCAGCCGATCGGCCGCCACGCGTCGGACGCCGCCAGATGGCGCATCGCGGTCGCGCCATTCGGATAGATCTTGAGCCGGGCAGCTACCTCGTCGGCGATGCCGAGTTGCTGCAGAACCCTCGCCACGTGAATCCCCGCCGTCGAAGCCGTGGTGTCGGGAACGAAGATCGCGTCGGCCGCGAGCAATGCGGCGCGCAAGCTCGCGGCGTCGCTGACCCCGACCTTGGCATCGCCGGCGCGCACCGCAATCGCGGTTTCGACCAGGCCGACGTCAGCGATCGAGGCGGCGGCGACAAGGTTCTCTCCCGCCAGATCAGCAATCAACCTCGCCGTGAGTATGACGATGTCGGTGGGCATGCCCTTGCGCAATTTCTCGGCCATGGCGCCGACCGCCCCGAACTCGCCGGCGACGTCGAAGCCGGTCACCTCCTTGAATTTTGGCGCAAGGCTCGCGACGAGGCCCTGGGCCGCGCCGCCGCTGAGAATGTTCAGGCTGCTCATGAGGTCAATTCCATTGCCGCGATCAGGCTGTCGCGGGTAATCGGGAGATTGCGAACGCGCAACTCCAGCGCATCGAAAACGGCGTTCGCAATCGCCGCCGTGACCGGGCCGTGCGCAGCCTCGCCGGCACCGAGCGGCTCGCTGTCGGGGCGCCGAATGAGCTCGACCTGCACCTCCGGTACCTCGCTGAAGCGAAGGATCGGATAATCAGTCCAGCTGTCGCTGGTGATGCGCGCGCGGTCAAAGCGGACGCGCTCTTTCAAAACCCAGCTGGTGGCCTGGATCGCGCCGCCTTCGATCTGGTTGATCACGCCGTCGGGATTGATGGCTTCGCCGACATCGACCGCGATCGTCAGCCGCTTGACGCTGATATCCTCGGCGCCCTCGACCTCGGCGACAACGGCACAATAGGCGCCGGTGTTCTTGTATCGCGCAAAGCCGAGGCCATAACCGCGGCCGGTCTGCTTGTCCGGTTTCCAGTTGGCGCGTTTCGCGGCGGCGCGGATCACATCCTGCGCCCGCACATCGCCGAGGTGCCGCAGCCGGAAGGCGACCGGATCCTCGCCGCGCTCGGCTGCCAGTTCGTCGAGAAAGGATTCGATCGCAAACACGTTGCCCTGCGCGCCGAGCGTCCGCAGCGCGGAAGTGCGGATCGGCATGGTGAGCAGGCGGTGGCACTCGATCTGCCACGACGGGAAATCGTACAGCGGCACGGAGTTGCGATCGGCGCCGCCGCCATTGGCCTGCGGCGGATTGGTGGCGATGTAGCGCGGATGCGGATTTGCGAGCTCGGTCGCCGCGAGCAAAGCGGGCTGCGCCGCGCGCCCCGGCCGCGCGGTGTGACCGTTGCCCCAGACGCTGTGACGCCAGTCGACAATCTCGCCCTGCGCATCGAGATCGGCCTCGATCTCGATCGCCATCGCCGCGCCGAACGGCGCATGCGACATCTCGTCGGCGCGCGACCATTGCACGCGGACCGGCCGGCCGCCGGCCGCTTTCGCCAGCAGGACGGCATCGAGCGCGACGTCGTCGGCGGCGTTGTGTCCGTAGCAGCCGGCGCCTTCCATGTGCTCGACCGTGATGTTCTCGAGCGGCAATTTCAGAACCAGCGCAAGGTCGGCACGCAGAAAATAGACGCCCTGGCTGTGGGTCCAGACGTGGACGCGGTCGTCCTTCCACTGCGCTATTGCGCAGGACGGCGCGATCGAGGCGTGCGCGAGATAGGGGCGGGTATATTGCCGCCGGATCGTGCGTTTCTTTTCGCCCGGCGCGGACGCCGACTTGCTGTCGATCACGGTCGGCTCCGACGGCTGGGCTTTCAGCCATTCCGCCAGTCCGTTTTCATCGGGCAGCGTTTCGCCGGCCGCCCAGGTCGTACCCTTGCGTAAGGCGCGAAGCGCGGCCTCGGCGCCGTCCTCGGTTTCGCTGACGACGCCCGCGAAATGGCCGTCGCGCACGATGGCGACGAGACCGGCCACGGCACGCGCGGCGTCTTCCTTCATGCCGGTGAGCTTTGCCGCCGACATCTCCGATCGCATTACACGGCCGTGCAGCATCCCCGGCAGCGCCTGGTCGTGAATGAAACGCGGATGCGCAAAAACCTTGTCGGGAATATCGAGCCGCTGAACGGAATTGCCGGCCAGCACGCGCTTTGTGACCGGCTTGGGCACTGCGCCCGGCGTCGCGTCGCGATCCAGCGAGATTTTGTCGGCGAGCTCCCAGTAGCTGGTGCGGACATTGCCTGGACCGGAGATCGTGCCATCCCTGATATCGAGCGCGTCGATCGCGACGCCCAGATGATCGGACGCCGCAGCGAGAAAAATTTGACGGATTTCAGCGCAGGCCTGCCGGATGGCGCGGCCGGATTGCTGCACCGAAAGACTTCCCGAGGTGACGCCCTCGTTGGGGCTGCCCGCCGTCGACGCGCGGACCATCCGCACGCGGCCGATATCGACATCGAGTTCATCGGCGGCGATCTGGGCGAGCGCGGTCACGATGCCTTGCCCGATTTCCACCTTTCCCGGCGAGACCATGAGCTGCCCTTCGGGCGAGAACCGGATCCACGACGACAGCACGGGGTTCGCCGCAAGGCTGACCGGCAATTTTGGCGCAGGGGAGGGCGCAGGATTGGTCATTGGGCCGCCATCTCGGCCGCCGCGCGCAGCACCGCCCGCACCATCCGGTTATGCGAACCGCAACGGCAGAGGTTGCGATCCAGCGCCGCTTTCACCTCCGTGCTGGAAGGACCGGGGTTTCGTCTCAATAGCGCCGCCGCGCTCATCAGGATGCCGGCCACGCAATAGCCGCACTGCAACGCCTGTTCGGCGATGAATGCGCGCTGCAGCGGATGCGGCTGTTGCGCGCTCCCCAGTCCTTCGATGGTCATGACCTCCTTGTCCGCCACCGACCACAGTGGCGTGTCGCAGGCGGCCACCGCGTGATCGCCAACGATCACGTTGCAGGCGCCGCATTCGTTGGCGCCGCAACCGAAATGCGGGCCGGTCATGCCGAGCTTCCCGCGCAGGATATCGAGCAGCGAGGAATCGGGATCGGCGTCGACATCCGTCTCGACGCCATTAAGGCGAAAGCGAACACTTGGCATCGAGAAAAAGGACCTTGAGGCTGGTTTGACCTTATTGCGGCCTGTTGGGGAATTTCTTGACGACTTCGGCCCATTTCACAATATCGCCGCGCAGATATTTGTCGAATTCCTCCGGGGTCATCGACATCGGAACCGCGCCCTGTTCTTTCCAGAGCTGGACGATGTCCGGCCGCTTGACCACCTCGTTGACGGCGGCATTCAGCTTGTCGATCACAGGCTTTGGCGTCCCGGCCGGCGCCATCAATCCGAGCCAGATGGTCGCATCATATCCGGGGACGCCGGCTTCCCCTGCCGTCGGCACGTCAGGCAGCACGCCCGAGCGGGTCTTGCCGGTGGTGGCGAGCGCCCGCACCTGGCCCGCGGTGACGTTGGGGGCCATCGCCGGCACCGCGTCGATCATCATCTGCACCTGTCCGCCGATCACGCCTGAGCGCGCCTCGCCGCTGTTGCGATAGGGAACGTGCACGACATCGATGCCGGCCATGGCTTTGAACAGTTCGCCGGCCATGTGATAGGGCGTGCCCGTGCCGGACGACGCGTAATTCAGCTTCCCCGGTTGCGATTTGGCCAGTGCGATGAACTCCTGCAGCGTCTTTGCCGGAACTAGCGGATGCACGACGATGACAAGGTCGGAGGAATTGACCGGCGCGATCGGCACGAGATCGCGCATCAACTCGTATTTGCGCTGCGCCTGCGGCATCAGCGATTCATTCGCGGTCTGGGTGTTCGACATCATCAGCAGGGTGTAGCCGTCAGGGGGCGACTTGACGACCTCCTGCGTGCCGATCACGCCGCCGGCGCCGGTACGGTTTTCGACCACGATCGCCTGGCGAAACTTGTCCTGCAAGATGTTGCCGATCAGGCGCGCCGCCACGTCGGCCGGCCCACCGGCGCCGAAGGGAACGATGATCCGGATCGACCTGGTCGGATAATCCTGCGCGAAGCACGGCGCAGCAAGATTTTGCGTCGCAAGAAGAGTTGCCGCTAGCGCAAGCGCAAACCTTGGGGCGGTCATTTCAATCTCCCGGATTCTGGTCTTGTTATAGTTGGGTTGTTGACCAAATCTGGCTGACAAGTCTAGCGGCAATGGCAACGCGCTGTCGACGAAAGACTCGCTATGATCTGCAGGAATAAAAGATAACTTCCGGGGTACCAAGTCTCTCGAAAACAAGGGGACAATAAGCCGATGAAACATCCGGGGATATCGCGCCGCACCGTGCTCAAGGGCTCGGGTGCATTGCTGGCGGGCGCTGCGTTCTCGACCCGCGTCATGGCCTCGGCGCCGCCGCCGGAGCCGGTCACGCCGGCATTGATCGAGGCCGCGAAGAAGGAAGGCCAGGTCAGCTATTACACCTCGACCGATCTGCCGGTCGCCGAGAAACTGGCAAAGGCGTTCGAGGCGAAATATCCTGACATTGCCGTGCGCGTCGAGCGCACCGGCGCCGAGCGCGTGTTCCAGCGCATCGGCCAGGAATATTCCAGCAACATCCACGCGGTCGACGTGGTGAATTCGTCCGACGCCGCGCATTTCATCGTCTGGAAACGCGACGGCATTCTGGCGCCCTACGTGCCGGAAGACGTCGCGAGCTATCCGGCCGAGCACAGGGACGTCGACGGCCAGTTTGCGAGCTTCCGCGTCTGGCTCAGCATCATCGCCTACAACACCAGTCTGGTGAAGCCGGAGGAGGCGCCGAAGAGCTTTGCCGATCTGCTCGATCCCAAATGGAAGGGCAAGATCGTCAAGGCGCATCCCGGCTACAGCGGCACCATCATGACCGCGACCTATCAGATGCAGCGCGATCTCGGCTGGAGCTGGTTCGAACAGCTCGCCAAACAGAACATCATGCAGGTGCAATCGTCGGCCGATCCGCCGAAGAAGCTCGATCTCGGCGAGCGCGCCGTGATGGCCGACGGCAACGAGTACAATATTTTCCAGCTCAAGGAGAAGGGCCGCCCGGTCGAGCCGGTCTATGCGACCGAAGGATCGCCGCTGATCATCGGCCCCAACGGCATCTTCAAGTCCTCGCCCAATCCGAACGCGGCAAAACTGTTTCAGTCGTTCTGCTTCAGCCGCGACGCCCAGCAGCTCATCATCGATGTCGGCGGCCTGCGCTCGGTGCATCCGCAGACCCAGGAGAAGCCGGGGCGCAAGCCGTTCAAGGACATCAAGACCATGAAGGACGACGCGGCCGCGGTGGAAAGAGAGGGCGACGCGATCAAGGCGCACTACACCAAGCTGTTCCACGTCTGATGCGCCGACGGCGATAATGACGTCCCAACTGCCCAGAACCTCGGTCGCCGAAACGCTGGCTGACAAGATCGTCGCGCTGAAGCCGGGCACGCTCCCGGCGGCGACCGCGCGCAAATGCGAGGATCTGCTGATCGATGTCGTCGGCCTGTGCGTCACCGCGCGCAACGAGGATTACGTCGCAAGCGCGCTTGCGGGCTGGGACGATGACGGCCCGTGCACGGTGATCGGCCACGCGCGCACGCTGACCGCCTCAGGCGCGGCCTTCGTCAACGGCACCGCGGCGCATGGCGAGGATTTCGACGATACTTTCGAGGGCGGTCCGGTGCATGCCGGCGCGGTGATCGTGCCGGCGGTGCTGGCCGCCTGCGAGCGGCACAATCCCGATGGCCGCATGGCGCTGACCGGCATTGCGGTCGGCACCGAAGTTCTCTGCCGGCTGAGCCTCGTGGTGCCGAAGGCCGTCCACAAGGCCGGCTTTCACCCGACCGCGATCTTCGGCGCGATGGGCGCGGCGGCCGGCGTCGGCGCCGCGCTCGGCCTCACCGCCAGGCAGATCGTGGACGCGCTCGGCATCGCCGGCAGCATGGCCGGCGGCATCATCGAATATCTCGCCGAGGGCGCCTGGACCAAGCGGCTGCATGCGGGCTGGGCGGCGCAGTCGGGCATTCGCGCGGCGCTATTGGCGCGGCAGGGGTTCGTCGGTCCGCGCACGGTGTTCGAGGGCGTGCATGGGCTGTTTCATGGTTTCGCCCACACCACCCACGGCGACTACGACGCGCTGATCGGGGATTTCGGCACGCGCTGGGTGACGGACACGCTGGCGTTCAAGCCTTACCCTTGCGGGACCATGGCGCAGCCTTATATCGATTGCGCCCGACGCCTGGCCGCGCGCGGCGTGAAGGTCGAGGACATCGCCGAGATCGTCTGCGAGGTGGCGGAGGGGACCGTGCACCGGCTGTGGGAGCCCTTGGCCTCCAAGCAGCGCCCGCCCAACGGCTATGCCGCCAAATTCGCCACGCCCTATCTGCTGGCGACCGGTTTTGTCCATGGCGGGGTCGGGCTCGGCGCGTTCACGGAAGCCGCGATCCGCGACGCCAGCGTGCTGGCGCTGGCGGCCAAAGTGAAATTCGTGATCGACCCGCAAAATCCCTACCCCGCCAACTATACCGGCCATATCCGGGCGACCCTGAAGGACGGCAGCGTGGTCGAGGAGCGGCAGCCTCATTTGCGCGGCGGCGCGCAGGAGCCGCTGACCCGGCAGGACGTCACCGACAAATTCGCGCTCAACGCGCAGCATGGCGGCTGGACCAAGGCGCAAAGCGATGCGACGCTTGAAGCTGTTGGCGGGATTGTATCAGGGGAAGATCGATCTGAGCGCTTTACGTCAGTAGCTCGTCATGCCCAGCGAAAGCGGGGCATCCAGTAATCGCAAAACTATCGGATCAATCGCGGGCGTCGGTGTTTACTGGATCGTCCGCCTTCGCGGACGATGACGACCGAGGGGAAGGACATGGCCGGCAACAACGAACTCGGCGGCAAGGTCGCCATCGTCACCGGCGCGGGGCGCAACATCGGCCGCGCCATCGCGCTGGCGCTGGCGGAAGGCGGCGCGTCCGTTCGTGGTCAATGCGCGCAGCAACCGCGCCGAGGCCGACGCCGTCGCGCGCGAGATCGAGGCCAGGGGCGGCAAGGCGCTGGTCCATATCGGCGACGTCGCCGATGCGGCGGCCGTGCAGGCGATGGCGGATGCGGCCGTAAAACATTTCGGCCGCCTCGATATCCTCGTCAACAATGCGGCGCTGCGGCGGGAGAAGCCTTTCGCCGAGATGGACTATGCCGAGTGGCGCGAAATCATGGATGTCACCCTCGATGGCGCGTTTCACTGCGTGAAGGCCTGCCTTCCAGCGTTGCGCAAAAGCGGCGCCGGAACCATCGTCAACATCGGCGGCCTCAGCGCGCATACCGGCGCGAAGAACCGCGCCCATGTGGTGACCGCAAAGGCCGGGATCATCGGCTTCACCCGCGCGCTGGCCCATGACCTTGCCGATGACGGCATCACCGTCAATTGCGTGGTTCCCGGCCTGATCGGCACGCCGCGGCCCGAAAGACAAGCCGGAACCCGCGCATCATCTGATCCACCAGACCATCACCGGCGACGCGCGGCAGGCCGGAAGACGTCGCCGCCGCGGTGCGGTTCCTGTGCGGCCCCGGCGCGCGCTACATCACCGGCCAGGCGATCCACAGCAATGGCGGGGCCTATCTCGGCGCCTAGCGCATGGCGCGCTGGCCGTTTTCGCAACGGCACTGCCGGATAAATGCGCTCGGCTGTCCCGGGTTTTGATGGTAGCAATTGGGCCATGAACCAGCAGACCAAGATCGACATCCGGCATTCCACCTGTCCGCACGATTGCCCGTCGGCCTGCGCGCTCGATGTCGAGGTGATCGACGGTTCCACCATCGGCCGGGTGCGCGGCTCCAAGCTGCAGACCTATACCGCCGGCGTCGTCTGCGCCAAGGTCGCGCGCTATGCCGAGCGCATCCATCATCCGGACCGGCTGACGTATCCGCTGCGCCGCACCGGCCCGAAGGGCTCCGGCCAGTTCGCGCGGATTTCGTGGGACGAGGCGCTGGACGAGATCGCCGATCGCTTCAACGCGGCCGAGCGCGAGTTCGGCGCCGAGTCGGTCTGGCCCTATTACTATGCCGGCACCATGGGGCTGGTGATGCGCGACGGCATCAACCGCCTTGCCCATGTGAAGAAATATTCCCGCTTCTACTCCACGATCTGCGCCAACATCGCGCGCGTCGGATTTGCCATCGGCACCGGCAAGATCGCCGGCGTCGATCCGCGCGAGATGGGCGTCTCCGACCTGATCGTGATCTGGGGCACCAATCCGGTGAACACCCAGGTCAATGTGATGACGCACGCGATGCGCGCCCGCAAAGAGCGCGGCGCCAGGATCGCGGCGGTCGATATCTACAACAACGACACCATGAAGCAGGCCGACATCAAGATCATCCTGCGGCCCGGCACCGACGGCGCCTTCGCCTGCGGCGTCATGCATGTGCTGTTCCGCGAAGGTTTTGCGGACCGCGCGTATATGGAGCGCTACACCGATTGTCCCGCCGAGCTCGAGGCGCATCTGGCGACCCGCACGCCGGAATGGGCGTCGTCGATCTGCGGCGTGCCGGTGGAAGAGATCGAGGCCTTTGCCGCGTCTGGTCGGCCAGACCAAACGCTCGTTCTTCCGGCTCGGCTACGGCTTTACCCGCAGCCGCAACGGCGCGGCGCAGATGCATGCGGCGCTGTGCATTCCGGCCGTGACCGGCGCCTGGCAGTACGAAGGCGGCGGCGCGTTTTTCAACAATTACGCGCTCTGGAAGTTCAACGAATCCCTCATCGAGGGCCATGACGCGATCGATCACACCACGCGGGTGCTCGATCAGTCCAAGATCGGGCGCATCCTGACCGGCGACGCGGAAGCGCTGAAGGGCGGCCCGCCGGTCAAGGCGATGCTGATCCAGAACACCAATCCGATGACGGTGGCGCCGGAGCAGGCGCTGGTGCGCCAGGGATTTGCGCGCGAAGACCTGTTCATGGTGGTGCATGAGCAGTTCATGACCGAGACCGCGCAGATGGCCGACATCGTGCTGCCCGCGACGATGTTCATGGAGCATGACGATCTCTATTACGGCGGCGGCCATCAGCATATTTCGGTCGGCGCCAAGCTGATCGAGCCGCCCGGCGAATGCCGCTCCAACCACGAGGTGCTGCAGGGCCTCGGCCGCCGCCTCAACGCCGTGCATCCCGGATTCGAAATGTCGCCGCGCGAGTTGATCGACGCCACGCTGAAGAAGAGCGGCCATGGCGACATCGAGACGCTGGAGGCCGATCTGTGGCGCGACCTGCAGCCGGATTTTCGCACCTCGCACTACCTCGACGGCTTTGCGCATGCCGACGGCAAATTCCATTTCAAGGCCGACTGGGCGCATCCGCCATTCGGCAATGCCGGTTGATGGGCGAGTGGGATAAGATGCCGTCGCTGCCGGATCACTGGACCATCATCGAGGAGGCGGACGAAACCCATCCGTTCCGGCTCGCCACCAGCCCGTCGCGCAGCTTCCTCAACACCACCTTCAACGAAACGCCGTCGTCGCAGGCGCGCGAGGGCGCGCCGAGCGTGATGATCCACCCCGATGACGCCGCGTCGCTCGGGATCGCCGATGGCGACGCCGTCACGCTCGGCAATGCCAGGGGCGAGACCACGCTGACCGCAAAATTATTCGATGGCCTGCGCCGCGGCGTGCTGATCGCGGAATCGATCCACCCGAACAAGGCCCATATCGGCGGCCGCGGCATCAATATGCTCACCGGCGCCGAAGTCGTCGCGCCGATCGGCGGCGCCGCATTCCACGACAACAGGGTCTGGGTGAAGAAGGCCGCGTCACGAATACCTAAATCGTCCTTGCAGTCGCTCCCCATCCTGCCGTTAATGTCGGCCGGCAGTGAACGAAGCGGGCAGGGCAATGACTGACAACAACAGCGTCATGCTTGAAAAGCGCGGGCAGGCGTTCTGGATCACCATCAACCGGCCGGACAAGCGCAACGCCCTCAATGGCGAGGTGATCGCCGGCATCGCCAAGGGCTATCGCAACGCGCATGACGACAAGGACGTGCGCGTCATCGTCCTGACCGGGGCCGGCGACAAGGCGTTTTGCGCCGGCGCCGATCTGCAGAACAGCGGCGCGGCCTTTGCGATGGATTTTGCCAGGCCGAATGTCGATTACGCCGATCTGCTGCGGCTGTCGCAGAACGCCACCAAGCCTTCGATCGCGCGGGTCGGCGGCGTCTGCATGGCCGGCGGCATGGGGCTGTTGTGCATGACCGACATGGCGGTCGCCGCCGACCACGTGATATTCGGCTTGCCCGAGGTGAAGGTCGGCGTGTTCCCGATGCAGGTGATGGCCCTGCTGCAGGCGATCGCGCCGCGCCGCCTGATCAACGAGTGGGCGCTGACCGGCGAGCCGTTCGACGCGAGCACCGCGCAGGCCGCCGGACTTCTCAACTATGTGGTGCCGTCAGCCGAGCTCGACGCCAAGATCGACTGGCTGATCGGCCGCATCGTCGACAAGTCGCCGACCGCGATCCGGCGCGGCAAATACGCCATGCGCGCGATCGCCTCGATGTCGTTCGATGAAAGCATCGCCTACACCGAAAGCCAGATCGCGCTGCTGGCGATGACCGAAGACGCCAGGGAGGGCCTCAAGGCGTTCGGCGAAAAGCGCAAGCCGTCATGGCCGGGGAAGTAGATCCGTCGTCCCGGCCAAGCGAGCGCAGGCCGGGGCCCATAGGCCGTGCCGTGCGTTCGACTCAATGAGTCGTTACCGATTCAAATTTCAAACAGCCCGGATACGCGTTCGCGATCCCGCAGCGCGATGCGCCCGGGTTATGTATAAATCTTCGCCCCAAAGAGGGCGCAGGGAATGCCGGGCGCCCGGAGCGCCCGCGGCCGCGCGTGGTGGGTAGTAAGCACGCGCGTTAGTCACCACGGTCACGCCGGAAAACACCCGGCATTCCCCGCGCAATGGTTTTAACGGCTTCCTTCGCGCTCTCCCCGGTGACCGGGCTTTCTTGCCACCGTCACCCCTGAGAAGCTTGCTCCTCAAGAGCTTGACGCCAGCGTCGGGGCGTCAGGACCACACGACTTCGCCGTCCGCAAGAAAGCGCCCTCGTCTTTGGCGCAGCTTGCGTCCACCGCATCCCGCACCCAACGTCCGTGACGACCGCGAAGCGCCCCTCTTGTGGGGACGGGATGGCGGAGTTCTAGAGTTGATTTGGGCCGGCGGAGAAGCGGAATATTTTTTCAAGCGGGGCTGGACAGGCAAAGGAGTGATTTGCCCGACAGGCGGACTACCGGCACGAGCAGGGCATTCGCACCACTCTCCAGGAGGCCGGGACCGACCATTTCCGGCCGGCCCGTGCGCCGGCATCGGCATGCCGGCTTGCCACCTGAATCACACCGCGGCTGATGCGATTTTTCGTGAGTTCAAGTGTTGAATGAGCGCGATGGCATCGGCAGGCGGCCTACGCTCAATGCGTCGATACTCTCGACCGTCTGCAGTGCGCGAAACCAGATCGCCATCGTAGAGCGCGCGCCGCAACAGGGCATGATCGCCGAACAAATGCCTGGAGTTGAGAAACTGGTTGATCTGCCGCTCGGCAAAAATCTCGCCGGCCGGTATGGATGCCCAAAGGCCCCACAGGCAGAGACTTTTATCACCGCCCTTCGCTGGCCAGCGGATCAGGCGGCCTTTTGGGTCAAAGTGTCGGGCCGCGTGCTCCACTTTAAGGTGGTCGACCGGATCGGCTGCGGGTGGGGCAGCAAGGCGGTCTTGCGCAGCAGCTTGTGCACGAAAGTGCTGGTAGTTTCGGCACCCGGCAGAGCGGGCGAGCATGTTAAGCAATTCGACATGCCCCGGCAGCCGATCGACGGTCGTAAGCTGCCCTCGCAGAGACCGCGCGAGTGCGGAAATATCATCCGTGGCAAACGGAAGGGAGGTTCTGGACATCGCTTATCCTCAACATTGGCCGCTCCAAATTGGACTGTCGATGGTCGCCGTCTTACGACTCGGCACTGGATAAGGTGTCAGTCTTGATGGAATACTTGCAGGTTTAGCTCCCCGGATGGGGCGGCAACGCCTAGGTTTACTGCAGACCTTTGTCAAAGAAATTACGACATCGATGCCTCGAGATCAAGAGGAGCAAATCTCGACCCCTGGGATAATGAATGGCCGCTGCGTAGCCTGACCATTAGCCAAAGCTTGCGACTCGAAATGGCTGCGTCGGGGCGAGCAACTTCCGAGATGGGGCAATCGCGTCGGTTTGGCGATGTCCGGATTGGCCCCGATAGCGACGGTACTTCGGACATCCCAGATGGCCCGGTTCGTGCCAATGGACTAAACCGCTCGCGCGGTAGGGCGCTGCGGCAGGCGGCACAGCCAAGACGATAGCGCAACGGGGCGTCCTGTCTTGAGATGAGGGGTTTCGACAACCTCACTCAAGACAGGAGCATCCCCATGACCGACGAGGCCATGAGCCCGTTGCGGCGGCGCATGATCGAAGACATGACGATCCGCAAGTTAGCGCCGAAGACCCAACATGACTACGTGCAAAGGATCAAGAACTTCGCTGCGTTTCTCGGGCGATCGCCCGATACGGCGAGCTTCGAGGACGTGCGCCGCTATCAGCTGCATCTGGCGGCGAGCGGCGTTGGCGTGCCGACCCTCAATCAGACCGTATCGGCGTTGCGGTTCTTCTTCCGGGTCACGCTCAGGCGCCACGACATCGTCGAGCACACCCATTTCGTTCACGAGCCGCGCAAGCTGCCGGTGGTGCTCAGCCCGGAGGAAGTGGCGCGGCTGCTCGATGCCGCACCGGGGCTCAAGTACAAGGCGGCGCTGAGCGTGGCCTACGGCGCGGGCCTGCGCGCCTCCGAGGTGGTCTCGCTCAAGGTCGGCGACATCGACAGCAAGCGCATGCTCATCCGCGTCGAGCAGGGCAAAGGCGGCAAGGACCGCTACGTCGATGCTCTCGCCGCATCTGCTCGACCTGCTGCGCGCCTGGTGGAAGGCGGCGCGCCCGCAGGGCTGGCTGTTTCCGGGCCGCGATCCGGCCCAGCCGATGACCACGCGCCAGCTCAATCGCGCCTGCCACGCCGCCGCCCAGATGGCCGAGATCAACAAGCGCGTCTCGCTGCACACCCTGCGGCACAGCTTCGCCACCCACCTGCTGGAGCAGAACATCGATATCCGCGTGATCCAGGTGCTGCTCGGCCACACGAAGCTCGACACCACGGCGCTCTATACCCGCGTCGCCACCAAGACGATCAGCGAGGTCATGAGCCCGCTGGAGCACATCGCGCTCAAGCTCAAGGAGGTCCGGCCGCCCGGCTGACGCTGAGGCGCGCGTGTCGCGCCCGGCGCTGGAGGTCGCGGATATCTTCCGCGACCATGGCCCGGCATGGCGCAGAGCCAATGCCGGCCATGTCAGCCTCGGCCAGCTCAAGGTGATGTCGGCGATCGAGAGCTGCCGCACGGCAGCCCTCGGCGGCCATGTCGCGCGCTGCGAGGACTGCGCCTATACCACGCATCGCCTACAACTCCTGCCGCAACCGGCATTGCCCGAAGTGCCAGGGCGCGGCCGCGAAGGAATGGCTCGCCGACCGCGAGGCCGAGCTGTTGCCGGTGCCGTACTATCACGTGGTGTTCACGCTGCCGGCGCCGATCGCCGACATCGCCTACCAGAACAAGGCGGTCGTCTACGACCTCCTGTTCAAGGCCTCGGCCGAGACGCTGCTGACCATCGCCGCCGACCCGAAGCATCTGGGCGCCCGCATCGGCATCACCTCCGTGCTGCACACCTGGGGCTCGGCCCTCACCCATCATCCGCATGTCCACATGATCGTGCCGGGCGGCGGCATCTCGCTCGACGGCCAGCGCTGGATCTCCTGCCGGCCCGGCTTCTTCCTCCCCGTGCGCGTGCTCTCGCGCCTGTTCCGCCGGCTGTTCCTGGAGAAGCTCGCCGCCGCCCACCAAGCCGGCCGCCTGGACTTCTTCGGCGATCACGCCGCTCTCGCCGACGCGCAGGCCTTCGCGGCGTATCTGGCGCCGCTGCGCAAGGCCGAATGGGTCGTCTACGCCAAGCGCCCGTTCGGCGGGCCCCAGGCCGTGCTGGCCTATCTGTCGCGCTACACCCACCGCGTCGCCATCGCCAACAGCCGCCTGGTCGCCTGCGACGGCACGGGCGTCACCTTCAAGTGGAAGGACTACCGCGTCGACGGCCGCGACCGATACAAAGCTCATGACGCTCGCCACCGGCGAGTTCATCCGCCGCTTCCTCATCCACGTCCTGCCCACGGCTTCCACCGCATCCGCCACTACGGCCTGTTCGCCAGCGGCTCCCGCGCCGACAACATCGCACGCGCGCGTGAGCTGCTCGCCGTTGCAAAACCTGAAGACGAGCCTACCGCTGCCGCCGCCGATCCCGGCAAGCCGACTTGTCCATGCTGCGGCGGTCGCATGATCGTCATCGAGGTCTTCGAGCGCGGTGCAACGCCTCGGCATCGGCCGACAGCTCCAACCATCGTCATCAGGCTCGACACCTCATGACCGCGTCACAATCCCGCAAATCTGCTCGTCGCGCTCGCCGCCTCTCGACCGGCCACGGCAGAGCGCGCTCAGATATCCAGCCGTCGTCGCAAATCGTCCGACAATTCATCGCGCTCGACGCGACCCGCCGCTCATTCATCAGCCGCTTCACCGTCCGCCAACTTGCTGGAGCGGCTCGATCCCAATCACAGACTCACCCGCGGCACTCAAATCGCCATAGCGCCTGCCGCCGGCCTTGCGTTCCCTTACGCGCGGTTTCCTCCCTTGGAGGCTTGCGGACGCCGGCCCCCGAACGCGCGGTGCCGTCCCTCATGCGGCCGGCATCCGAAACCCTTCACAATGGGCGACATCGCAGGCTTGGCCTGATATGAAAGAGGCCGCCAACTGTGACGGCCTACCGAAAAGGTGCACGCATGGCTGAAAAGATTCACTGCATGCTATGTGGTAAAGAGTGGCTTCATCCAGACCCGGCACCTAACCAAGAGTTCTATCTCTGTGCCGACTGCACCAAGTTTTGGCTGACTGACTATTTGCGGCGACTTAAAGCTCAGATTTCCGGTTGGCTTCGCCGGATTTGATTTAGGCCACTACCAATTTCAAAATTAGGCCACTGAGCGTCGAAACAGGCGAGTACCGCGCGGGCTCAATCGGAACAGTTTGGCAACCGAGAACCTTTCCTGAGCTTGGCAGATGGCGTCACGACTTGCCGAATGTCGCAGTTGGGTCAAACGCTACACTTTGACCCGCTGCCAGCCACTTCCGGTGTCCCCTCAACTTCGGACATGGTGCTGCGCCGCAATAACTGGCGCTTCGTGCCATAACCGGACGTTCGGAGGCGCGCGCATTTGTCATCTGGGTTTGGGGGACGGGTTAAGATTTCACTCGCTCGCGGCTCCCGTTCGTAACCATTTCAGGTACCGGCCTCGCAACAGCACGCGGTATCATCCCGATCCCGTCGCCTCTGCTATTGCTGCTAACCGGAACTCCATCCGCGGGCGCCAGGGACTCAGCCCCTAGGTGGAACGTTCTCGGTCACCCACCTTCGGTAGTGGCCCACGCGTTGTTGAATTGCCCTGCTGCAAAGTCGGCCGGCTCGATCCAAAATTGCACCACTCCCATGTCGCAAAATATGAATTCTTTATCGACCGCCTTATCACTATCGATCTGGAGCAACAGGATCGGACCTTCAGAATGCGCCCGGCCGGCTGTGCCTTGGACGTCCTTGCCGATTCCAAGCATCTGATGCAGCGGCCAGTCACGCGCGTTTTCTGGCATGCGGCGGTTCCAGCGATCGGCGTCGTCGACCACCGCGGCAACCACTGCGTCCGGGATCAGGGGCACTTCCGCCGCGAACGTACCAATTACGTTCGGTTCGAGTGCCGCCTGGTCAAAAAAGGTTCTACCGCTGGTGTACTCGCTGGTCATTGCTCCGAACGGATGACCGATACTGGGCATATCTTCGGGCGGAGAGCGTTGCGCGCCCGAGTGGTTGGCGAAAATGACACGAGTGTTGGCAAGCGCGCCGCCGTTTTCGTCCCAAAGCATTTCCTCCACCATATCCGCAAAGAAGAACAGCAGCCCCGATTTCGGAAGATGCGGCGCGCCCCGCGCGTCGTTCAGAGGTGTGGACGGCAGATGTGACAGGTCAATCTGCGCTAGAAAATGAAGCGGCGTACCGGACCGATTCTGCTTCGGCCATTCGAAGTCGGACGGCATGGTCGGCAGTCCCCCCAGCTTGCTCGACGATGCCTTTCCGGGCCGGCGCCGGAACCAGATCGCGGGAGTTGGTTTGCTCAATTTTGCCCCCGCACTCTGTCGCGGCCGACGCGACGAAATTCGCTTGTCCATCAGCAACAGTAACTTCTGGACGCGCCCGACTACGGATGTCGCTTCAAGAACCGCCTGCCTGTCGGCGATCTCCCCCGCAATATGGGAAGCGATAGCATCGGCCATCCTCCCGAGATCCCCGACGCGCCGAACCGCGTCGACGCGTTCGGACGTAACTGACCTTTCAACGTTCACATATTCTATGAATTTTGCGATCAACGAATGCGCGATCCCTTGCGATGGTAGGGCCAGGCTCTCAATCGTCACAACGTCAGCCTCGTGGTATTCAGACCGCTGGGTATAATTCGAGACCGCGGCACGCTCGACACATTCCAGCAACACTTTCGCTGACCCGTCGGACAGCTCGGTCCGTTGGAGTAGACGTGCCACCGTGCCGACGCAGAACAATCCTTCACTTGTCGGCGCCTCCTCGTCAGTCTTCTGCGCGATGCACAGGAGCAGCATGTCGCTTGCCGCAGCGGCCTCGATCGCGCGTTTTGACCGGTCGCGGCCCACGAACAGCGGCACAGTTGTTCCGGGGAATAAGACCATGCTGCGAAGCGGCAGAACCGGCATGGTTCGCCGCTCGCGAGGCGGGTTCATTGGAGTTGCTGTTTCGACGGTCATGGGCACTCCGGCAAACTTGCAGGAAACTGAACTCAATTTCTATAGTCCGAACACGAAGATCGGCGTCGATGAGCGACGGTACCGGGCGATTTTGTTAACACTCCTTCGATGGATCTGCGGAAAGTCGCTCAGCACTAGACACAAGGCACTCCGAGGCATCGGCAATTTCGACACCACACGCCAAAATGTTACCAGCATGAGTTCTCGACTGAACGTGCCAATTCGCCCGAGGGCCGAGTAGGTCGCTAGGGAGCACTTGGAAAAGCCATATCAATCGAAACTCCCAGGGAGCGCGCATCTAGGACTCTCGTCGGCTATCCAACCCGCGTGACATTGGAATGACCGCTTCGGGTCAAACGCTACACTTTGACCCGCTGCCAGCCACTTCCGGTGTCCCCTCAACTTCGGACATGGTGCTGCGCCGCAATAACTGGCGCTTCGTGCCACAAGCGGTCATTTCTCAGCAGGTGACTTAACTAGGCGGTGGCATCCGATGACGGTGAAGCGGGCGAATTGCCGCGACCGCCTGACGCATTGCGATAAAAAAACCGGCCGCAGGGGCCGGGCTGAACCAAAGTCTGTTGCGCGAGAGGAGAAAACTACCCCTCGCGTGGCGGCGGCTAGACCACCTCGGCGAGCGGTTTTCAATCGTAGAAGAACTAGGGCCGCCGCAGGATCGCGGACGGGGGCGACGGCACCGCGGTTCGTCTGTCAGCCCCCGGGGCCGTCCTTCATGATGTAGCCCATCAGGTCGTCCACGTTGTGCTCCAAATCCCGGATGATGTTCTTGACTACGTCTCCGATCGAGATCACGCCCACGACCTTGCCCGCGTCCAGGACTGGCAGATGGCGAAAACCGCGCGCAGCCATCATTGCCATGCAGCCTTCCAGCCGATCGTCCGGCTTGACCGTCACCGGGTTGCCCGTCATCACTTGGCCCACCGGCGTCTGCTTCGCATCGAGCCCGGGCAGCAGCACTTTGATGGCGCAGTCACCCTGGCTCACGATACCGACCAGCACGTCGTCGTCGATGACCAGCACCGACCGGACCCGGTTGTCGCGCATCTGGCGCAAGGCTTCGACGACCATGTCGCCGGAACGAACATGGATCAGGGCGCCACTCTTCTGGGCCAGAGCGCTTTTTACTGTGCTCATCGATTTCCTCTCGTGGACCCTGTCCTACCACGTCTTGATGGTCCGCATTGAAGGTTAGTCAAAATATCTTGCCTTGTCAGCACCGCGCCTCCGTCGCCGGTGCTGAAAGAAGGCGCCATGATCACATATGCCCCAAAATGGATTCGCCCCCATGAGAGGTCTGCTTTGGGTCAAACGCTACACTTTGACCCGCTGCCAGCCACTTCCGGTGTCCCCTCAACTTCGGACATGGTGCTGCGCCGCAATAACTGGCGCTTC
>CAVSAO010000003.1:0-484719 GCA_963725985.1 uncultured Alphaproteobacteria bacterium | reverse complement strand
CGAAAGGCAGTTTTCCGGCGGGATGCTTGGCGGCGACGGCTTTGACCCGCCGTGCGAATTGCGGAATTACATGTTCCCAGCCCATATCCGGCCCATAAACGTTGTGCGGGCGAAAGATCAGTACGCGCTCGAAATACTTGCGGCCGTAGTTGATCGCCATCAGTTCGCTGATGATTTTACCGCCGCCATAGGAATAACGCGGGTTCGTCGGGTCGGGCACCACCAGCTGTGCCTCTCGTCGGTTGGTACGTGCGGCGGCGTTTGATAGACTTCCGAACTCGACGCCAGTATCAGCGAACCGACATTTTCACTGCGCAGGGCGTCGATGACGTTGATCATGCCCTTGACGCCGACATCAAGCACGAGCTCGGGGGCGCTGTAAAAGAATTCAGTGCCATTAACGAAGGCAAGATGGTGCACCTCGTCCATGCCGCGCACCGCGCGCGTCACCACCGCGGGATCGCGAATATCCCCGGGCACGAACTCGATATCGCCCTCGACCTCCTTCAAGCGCCGTGGCGCGCCGCGCGAATCGTCATCGAGCACGCGCACGGTATTGCCGTCCTTGACCAGTGCCTTCACGAGCGCGGAGCCGATGAAGCCACTGCCGCCAGTGACCAGAATAGAACTCACCTTGATTTCTCCTCAGCCCCGGGTCCGATATCGAGCCGACGGCCGCCGCTATTTGCACTGCGGGCAGCATCGAGCAGACCTACGTGAAGGCCTTCGGTAAATCCGGGCACCGCCGGCCTGCCACTCTGAATAGCGTCGATAAATTCAGTCGCGAGACGAGAGACCGGCGCGATCCGGCCATCGGCAGGGAAGTGGAGATCCACCGGACCGTCGACTTCAACCGCCGTCAACGTTGTCGCGGGGCGATGGGCCAATTTTAATTCGAACCCTCGCATATAGTCGGGCGTCACATTGGTCAGCGTCAAAGTTCCGTCCTCGCCGTAGAACCGACCGGTGACCGGAACCGAGATAGGAGGCACAACTCATGGCGAGGCTGCCGGTCGCTCCCGATTGAAAGTTCATGCTGACGGTTGCGTTCGTCTCCATGGACGGCTCGTCGGGCAGGCCCGACAGACGCGCCGACAGACCCGTGATCGAGCCGCACATCCATTCGAGGTAGTGGAAACTGTGACTGACGAAATTGCCCAGTGCTCCGCCGCCGTTTTCGCCGAGCGCCTTCCAGTTTTTGATCCGCATCCGGGTGCCGTAGTTTTCCACGTTCCAATTGACGGTGACGTGGCTAAACGGCCGATCGCCCCCTGATCCAACAATGCCTTCGCTTTGCGCCAAATCAGGATCGCGGAAAAATTGAAATCGACCATCGTTGGCTCGCCGCTGGCCGAGGCAGCCCGCACCATTGCTTCGGCGCCGGCCAGATCGGCCGCGATCGGCTTCTCCGCGAATACCGGCTTGCCAAGTTCAAGGGCTCGCACGGCGATCTCCGGCTGCAGGCGCGGCGGCGCCGCGATCGTGACGGCATCGATATCCGGATGCTCGACGAGCTCCGTCCAGTTGCCGCAGGCCAGCGGGACGTTCGAGGCTTGCGCCATCGCCGTGGTACGCGCAAGATCGCTGCCGGCCAGTCCGATCACCGTGCAGCGCGGGTCAAAGCGAAACGCGGGAAGATGGACGAGACGACCATAGTTGCAACCGACGATTCCGATCCGTATCACACATGCTCCTGCGGTGGTGTTAGCTGACTGAATCGCAACTATTTCAGCACGATGAACGATCGCAGCTCCGCGAGCAGCAGCGCCCCCAGATGCAATTGTTGAATGAATTCGCCGGATTTGATCATGCGGATGAGTTCGAAAGGACTGGCCAGCTCGACCGTAAGACCCGGCTCCGGTGTAAAATTGTCGATGCGCTCGGCGGTTTGCAGAAAATAAGAATGGATCCGGTTGCCGAGACGTCCGGAGCACGCGGCCGCGGTTCCCAGAGGGTAAATGGCACGGGTCGGATAGCCAGTTTCTTCGAGCAGTTCCCGTCGGCATCCCTCCGCGGGATCCTCGCCAAGTTCGGCCAGCCCCGCGGGCAGCTCCCAGGTGAACGCCTCAAGCGCGGGACGGTACTGTCGCACGATCGGAAAACGCCCATCCGGGGTCAGCGCCACGATGGCGAGATAATCGAGCTGGTTCACGGCGTGGTAAACCTGCGTCGGCTCATGTGGCGAGAATTCAACCTCCCGCGCGATGATGTCGACCCACGGTGAAACGGTGATGGTCTGTCGCGATTTGATCTTCGGCCATTCCTCGTCCATGCGATATACCTGTCACGTTCGCTTGGACTTGAGCGCGACGGTGCCGGGCTTCCGGCGCAAAAAAGTCGTCGCGAACGCGTAGCGAAACCAGCGAAGATAGGCGGGCAGCCATTTCATCACCCGAAATCGGCTGGTGCCATGCTGGCGTTCGAACCAGACCGCCGGCACTTCGCCGATGCGCCAACCGAGCCGATGGGCTTTCACCAGCATTTCGATGCTGTAACAAAAACCCTGGTTGATTCGATTGCGATCTGTTCGATGACACGCCGCGAGAACATGCGAAATCCACTGGTCGGGTCCTTGGTCGGAAGCGCCGCGATGCGATTCAGGGTGAATGCCGCCGTGCGGACCAGTGTAGCCTTGAGCCACGGCGCGCCCTGCATCGTGCCACCGGGCAGGAAGCGGCTGGCACAAACCACATCACATCCCTCCCGCACAAGAGCCGCCATGCGGTCAATGATTTCGGCGTTGAAATCGTCGTCGGCAGGGTAGGCCACAACAATGGGAGCTGTGCTGGCGGCAAATCCAGCCATGACGGCGCCATGCGCCCCGCGGATCGGATTGCGGACGAAAGCCACGTCCAGGCCCGCATAAACGTCCGGATTGCTCCGCACGGTGGGCAGCGTGTCGTCTTCGTCCAGATCGTAACAGATCAGAACACGCGCGGGCGTTTTGACGGAGCGAGCAAGTGCGCCGAGGGTCGCGAGGATATTCGGGCCTTCGTTGTAGACCGGAATGACGATGTCGATCTCGGGGTCCATCGCTTGGCGCTCGTGACTATGAAATGCCGCCCAACCGGCAGAATATTGTTTCGCATCAGTCGGTCAAAAGGCCTCGGCCAATGGAAATGCGGCGATCGGGTGTGCTCTACGAAATCAGGTTCGCGCCTTCGAGCATTCCCCACACATCAACCACGGGCTTACCCCTCAGGTCTGCGTTTTTGTAGCTGCTATGGGGCGTGCAGAGGATCAACACGTCACTGCGCGCGACCACCTCATCGAACGGCAGAAGATCGGGGTCGGCAGTCACAAACGGATCGGTCGTCAGAACCTCATTCGCGTAGCCATTCAGAATTTTTTTGAACTTATAGCTGAGCGAGGAGCGGATATCGTCGATATCGGACTTGAACGCCATGCCGAGCAGGCCGACCGTCATCCTGTCGAGATCGTAACGACGGCGCAGATCGGCGACAATGTGTAACGGCAAGCCCTCATTGACGAGCATGGCCGCATTGCCGAGGGTAAATTCGTTGCGGGCGAATGCCGTGAGCTGCATCGTGTCCTTCATCAGGCACGGCCCCGCGGCATACCCCGGAGTGGGAATGTTCCTGGCGCGCGGGTAATTGTGCTTCATTGCCCGCAGAATGCGCTGATAGTCGAGTCCAGCCGATTGGGCGATGAGGTAGAACTGATTGGTCACAGCGAACTCGATGTAACGATAGGCGTTACCGAACAGTTTTGCGAATTCGGCCTCGATCGGGTCGAGCACGACGATTTCCGGTGCAATAGTCCGAAACAGCGCCGCCGCTTCCTCCGCTGCCTCCGGCGTGGTGCCGCTGATAATCTGCGGCATCCGGGCCAGTTCCTCAACACCGTAACCTTGAACAATTCGCTCGGGGCAGAAGGCAACCTTGAGGTTGCGGTTAATGCGCCGGAGATATGCGCTGATCCAGTCGGTCGTGCCGGGATAGAGAGTCGAACGGAGCACCAGAAGTTGCTCGTCGCGAAGATACGGCAGCAGTACATCGATACACTGTTGAATAACGTGGCGTTCCGGATTCAGAAATTCATCGACCGGCGTCCCGATGGTGACGATCACCGGGCCCGAACTGGAAATCTCGCTCGGTTTGCTGGTGAAGATCAGGCGATGGTCACGAAGCGCGTCGGAAAGCAGTCCCTCCGCGCCATACTCAATGAACGGAAGCCGGCCGGCCTTGAGGGCGGCAAGGCCGTCGAGATTTAAATCGTTGACGTTGACCGTGAGACCCTTTGAAGCCAACGACAACACCAGCGGAATGCCGACATGTCCGGCGCCACCGACAACGGTCAAGTCCGCGGTCTGCGAGTTTGTGGTGCATGCGGGATCTGCGAGAGTGGCGACTGTCAAGGCTTTTCACCGTAAGTTATAACAAATGAACGCAGGGGTTTCATAAAGCTCGGCGCGAATAGCGCGCGGTCGACTGCATTGTAGGCAGGGAGCAGCCAACGTAACTTCGACGAAGCCAAATAGCGATAGCTCAGGTCCGAAATGTAATCCGTGCCGACTCTAAAGCCAGACTGCCTAAACACCGTCGCGATCTGCCGCGCGACCACGGGCCGCTCGTTCTCCGTGACACCAACCGAACTGTAGAACGGCGATGACCGGTCGCGATAGAGATACATAAACGGGTTCATGCGATTCGGATCGAACGCGACGAACGACCCGCCGGGCTTGAGCGCACGAAAGACTTCGGCCGCGCAGCGCGAGGGATCGGGAAGATGATGCACCAATCCGCTAAGCAATACACCGTCCAGACTTGCCGACGGAAATGGAAGATTTTCGACGTCGCCTTCCAGGAACTCTACATCCGGATATTTGGCTCGACCCAACGCGACTAGTTTCGGACTAATGTCGAGCCCGATTGAATGGTATCCCTGTTTGTGAAGGAGGTCGGTGAATACGCCGGAACCGCAACCCAAATCAGCGACGCGCGCTCCGCGCTTCAGCCCGGCCAAGCGCATACAGGTCCCGATCAGCCGTGTGTTGCTCTCTGGCGTGAAAACGTCATAAGCATCAGCAGCGGCGTGGCCGTCGAAGAAGGCTATTTCCTTCTGCTTGTCCTGGTTCGTGTTCCTCATTTGGATACCTTTAACATGACTATCCGAAGCCCGGCAACGAAGGTCTCGCACTGTTGATGAGGCCCGGCAAGAACGTCGATTTCAGCAACGTTGGTAGCAGGACGTTCAAAGTGATCAAATTGGGCCCAAATGGAACCAGCTACGATAGATTGGACAGAGGTTAGAGCGCTTAATAAGCTGGAAAGCCGCTTGCTAAGTCTTAAAGGCGAAACGCCGCAAGATCACGAACATCAGCAAGAGCAGGCCTGTAACAAACCCTGCCAAAATGGTGATCATTCCCTTCTTCGGCCAGCTTGGCTCTTCTGGCAAGTCGGGGGTACCGAAAACCACGTCACGAGAGAGACCGTTCAACGAATTTCTCAAGGTAACGAGAGACTCTAAATCCTGATCGCGCTTTTCGATCAGATTCATAATGGGCGTCGCGAGCTCGCCCTGCAGACTCTGCGCGACCAGAGACGTTGCATCCTTTTGCAGTCGATCGATCAATTGCGAAATTGATTTTGACCGCAAATCTTTGCGTTCAATCTCTGCTTCGATCATCTTACGCTTTTCCGCCGGGGGCCTTGTCGACTCCAGCCATGCTTCAACAAATAGGGAATTCACCTTTTGCGCGAGGCGCGGATCTCTGTCGGAATATTCCATGCGGAACAATTTGGATGTCTTTTGGATATCCCCGGGCGCCACGACTATCCGGCGATTACCGTCAAGAAATCTGCGACGTGCTTCGAGCGTGTCTTGCAGCGTCTTGAATTCGGAAAGCACCTTGTCCAGCACCGGCGCGGAGCGCATCAGCACATCAGCCTCCCGCGCGCCTGCTTCATCAAGGTTCAAGTAGACCACGCTTGTATACCATTTGGGCAGCAGGTTCGCGATTCCAAATGCGAAAAGAGCGACAATCAGGGGGCCAAGCAGCAGCAGCTTAAGGTTGTCCAGAATTGCCGAACCGAGTGCCTGCACGCTGAAGGTGCGCTTTGTCGTGGGTGCTCCGCCGGCGGTTTTCGTCTGACGCTGGCCGGTCTCGGCGGCCGCGCCCTCGCGCAGCCTTGAGTCGCTAGAAGAGGCGGCTGTTGATTTTGTGGTCACAATCTTTCTCCTGACGGGAAGATCAAAATAGTCTTCGGAGAGTGGGCTTTGTGAAAACCAGCTTGGTTTTGCCGGTTTCCCGACGTCCCGTCAATTGTGAACCGGCCCTCCTTTAAGTGGCTTCTGGCGGTCGGCAGCCGCGGAGCGATGAGGGGCCCAACAACAATGCGTTACTATTCTCTGTCCTTCAAACGCCGGCTGACAGATCGAAAGACTCTGGACGTTCGTCCATCATGCTGGTGCCAGCACCGACGAAGACTACCGGTTGGTGCCCGAATCGGTTGGCAAGAATGGGACATTCCAAGTAGTGATATTTAGCTTCTTTCTGACCATTAAGGAGCAAGCGATGCCCATCGCGGCGAGGCAGAACGCTGTACTCGTAGCTGCGCCGATGGCCCCGTATAATGGGACTAAAACAAGATTACCGATGACATTGGCGACGGCAGTTGCTCCGACGATATTGCGCAGCAGCTTTTCGTGCCCTGTCATCATGAGCAGGTACTCGACCGGCCCCACCCCGACCATCACCAACTGACCAAGCGCCAGTATGCGAAGCGGCCAAGCCCCTTGTTCGAAATGAGAGCCGAAGACGTTCAAGGCAATATCCGGAAATACCAGAAGAGCCAGTATTACCGGCGTGGTGGCGAGCAACATCCACAAGGTGCACTGACGTGCAAGCCGCGCCAACGCCACTTTGTCTTCCTGAATGTGCAGCGCCGCAAACTGCGGAGCCGTTACGCTGTTTACTGACGCTATCACAAAAGTCGTCGTCAAGATTGTAATTCGTCTTGCGACACCGTAGACGCCGACTTCGCTAGGGTCGGAATAAAGGCCTAGAACGAGTATATCGGTCCAATTCATCGCCAAATATCCAAAGCTCGCCAACAGCAATGGCAGGCCGGTGCGCAGGAGGAGGCGCGTGTCGAAGTGTCCGCGCTCGCGCCACAGACCGGGTTGGCGCCGATTCCAGGTTACGAGAGCATAGAGCGCAGAGAAGAAAGCCACGATGACATAAGTGAGCACGACGTCTTGAAGCGTGACAGCCGCGAGCCACCACAGCGCTGCGCCGCCGAGCAGTAGTACCAGCGGCGGCAAGACTGAATGCACGAACGTACCGGTTCCCGGCGCGCCAATTCCTTTATAGAATTCGGCTTGGATGGCCCGCACAGCGACGGGTGCGAAGGCCAGTACTACCAATGGAAGAACGGCCCGCAGTTCACCGGCCCTGTCGCCCCCCAGGGGGAGCCGTGACACGATCAACCACACCGGAAGGGCAATGGCGATTGCCGTGCCCAATACCAATCCCATACTCTTTCGATACAGTGCCGCCAGGCTGGCGCGGTCGCCGCGGTCATGGTTGACTGCCGTAAAACGCAAAGCCGCATTTTCAAGGCCGAGGCGCGAAATCGTGGCGCCAATATCGACGATAGTTGTTGCGATAAAGTAGAGGCCAACCCCAGATGCTCCAATCAGCCGGGCGAGTAACACGCTGAACAAAAACGAGAACGCTGCACCGGCAACTTGCGCAGAAAAAACGGTGGCAACCCCAATGGAGTTACGATTCCAGTACCGACCGAGTCGCTTCATGTGATTCCTAGCCGAATACGGCCTTCGAGCCGTTCGTTTGGATTTCGAAACCTGCTCTGTCGTGAATGGAATAGAAAGCGCCGCGCGGATTCGGGCGATCGAGATCGGTAAACGGTTGGGAACATACTGAGCCGAGAGACCGCCGACAAGTGCTGCGTCCATTGACGTTCATCGCGGTTATGATGCCTGGTATGTCCGCAAATCAATTTGACCTACGTCACGGCACGGCCCGCCTAAGCGCGTTGGCCGGTGCATCTTCCCTGACAGTCATCTTAGCGCTATTTGTTGTTGCCTCAAACGATACGATATGTCGTACGTTGCTTGCCGAGAATCCGGTCGTGCGCTTATAGATCAGACCGGCGTGAAAGGTATCTATGAGTTTTCGACTAGGCAGGACCAGCCTCTGGCCAATAGATCCTGCACGTACTGGTAACAAGGATCGTGATGCGAGACGTCGGCGTCATTTACCTATATCGATTTTCTGAAGGCGAGATGCCGGTTCGTCGCTTTTTGGAAACTTATCGCAGTCATCCAGCCGGCGTAGATCATGACCTGCATGTCATATTTAAGGGATTTCCAGATCAGGAAAGTCTAGCGCGCGGCCTTGCACTATTTGCAGATATCCCGATTAAGCCCGTAGAGGTTGACGATTCCGGCTATGATATCGGCTCTTACGTAAGAGCCGCAAATATTGTGCTCAACCGACGGCTCTTGTTTCTTAATACTTTCAGCCAGATCTTGGCTGATAATTGGCTAGGGCATTTTGACCGGGCGTTGAATTGACCGGGCGTAGGCCTGGTCGGTGCGACAGGCTCATGGGCGGCGAATACCGCCGGCTTTGAAGCGACCATCAGATTTCTAATGCGAAGGATGTTGGGTCTTCCGGCTCAATTCTATCAATCGTTTGAGCGCGATCAGGTCGACGGCAATGAATCCCGCGCCGAGAAAAGCACGAAACTTTCGCTTAAGGCATATCTTTTCGCTCCGTTCGAATACTCGCTCAGGTTTTATAGGTACGGCAGATATCCCAATCCCCATATCCGAACGAACGCCTTCATGATAGACAGAGACCGCTTTTTGTCGCTGGATTTCCCGAGCTTCAAGGTAAAATCCGACACGTACAAATTTGAGAGCGGCCGTCGTTCGCTGACGAAGCAAATCTTAAGGCAGAACTCAAAACCCGTCGTCGTCGACCGAAGCGGAAAAGTGTACGGCATTCCGGAATGGAAGTTGTCCTCAACGTTTCGGATCGACGGGCAGATGAACCTGATTGTGGCCGATAATCGTACCACGGACTATGCACAGGCAAGCTTGGGGCGTCGACAGTACTTGGAGAAACTCACTTGGGTTCATCCATGGGACTGGGACAGTGCTTCACCCCGACCATCCGGTCTCGTTTGAGCAACATCGTGCGGTTCGGTACTGCGTCGCTTGCCTGGCCGCATTGACGTAGGCCAACAATTCTTAACGCTGCCTTTAACGTATCGCTCCGGCGAGGGCCGCCTTGCGCGGTGCGATGGAGGGTGAAGACATAGGCGTATGACTGACCATACGCCTAATTCGAAGGTATCCCGACTGGAAGTTGTCTCGACGGGCGCTCGACGCCGGTGGACATTGGAAGAAAAGCAGCGGATCGTTACCGAGAGCTATGGCGGGCCACGATTGGTGTCAGTGACGGCTCGGCGCAACGGGTTGTCTGCGAGCCAATTGTTCACGTGGCGCCGGTTGGCGCGCGAGGACCGGCTGAGCGGGGATGTCGTGCCGGCGCTTGTTCCTGTGGAGATCGCCTTTACGCCGGCTCCGGGCTCGACGTGCACACCGCAGCCGCCGTCGTCGCCTCCTGCGCAGCGCGCAAGCGTCGGAATAATCGAGATTGAGCTCAGCGGCGGCTGTCGCGTTCGCGTTGACCGGGATGTGGATGCCGAGGCACTGCAGCGGGTGCTTGAGCTTCTGAGGCGGCGATGATCCCGATCCCGAGCGGCGTCAGGGTCTGGATCGCCACCGGCCACACCGACATGCGCCGCGGCATGCAAAGTCTGGCCCTGACGGTTCAGGAGAGCTTGAAGCGCGATCCTCATGCCGGCGATCTCTATATCTTCCGGGGTCGCCGCGGCGATCTGATCAAGATTTTATGGCATGACGGGTTAGGCATGTCGCTCTATGCCAAACGCCTCGACCGCGGCAAGTTCATCTGGCCCTCGGCGTCGGATGGCGCGGTGTCGATCTCAGCGGCCCAGATGGCTTATATGCTGGAAGGGATCGACTGGAGAAATCCGCAATTGACATGGCGGCCGCAGAGCGCCGGCTGAGCGAAATAAAATGGGACCATGCACATTTTAAGACGCCACAAATCACTGAATTTATGATTTTCTGGTTTGCATGGACACGCCTCGCGACGCTCTTCCCGAAGACGTAACCGCTCTGAAAGCGGCGTTGGCGAGCGAACGCGCGAAAGCTCTGGATATCGCAGCAGAACTTGCGGTCGCCCTTGCGAAGGCGTCGGAAGACAGTGCGCTGATTGCCCAGCAGAAGCTGCAGATAGCCAAGCTGCAACGCCAGATCTACGGGCAACGATCGGAACGCTCGTCTCGCCTGATCGACCAGTTGACGCTTACGTTTGAAGAGCTGGAATCCAGCGCCACCGAAGACGAGCTTGCGGCCGAAAAAGCCGTCGCCAGGACAACGACTGTTCGCGGATTTACGCGCACGCGCCCCGAACGCAATACCTTCCCCGATCATCTTCCCCGCGAGCGGGTGGTGATCGATCCGCCGACGGTTTGTGGCTGCTGCGGCGGCAATCGCTTGCGCAAGCTCGGCGAAGACGTGACCCGGACACTGGAATTGGTGCCGCGTCAGTGGAAGGTGATCGAGACGGTGCGCGAAAAGTTCACCTGTCGGGATTGCGAGAAAATCAGCCAAGCGCCGGCGCCGTTCCATGTGATTGCGCGGGGCTGGGCGGGACCGAGCCTGCTGGCGATGATTCTGTACGAGAAGTTCGGTCAGCATCAGCCATTGAACCGTCAGACCGAGCGCTATGCTCTTGAAGGCGTGCCGATCAGCCTCTCGACCATTGCCGACGCCGTAGGGGCGTGCTGCACGGTGTTGGAGCCGCTGTCGCGGCTCTTGGAAGCCCACGTCATGGCAGCCGAACGCCTCCATGGCGACGACACCACCGTGCCCGTGCTGGCCTTGGGCAAGTGCGATGTCGCTCGATGCTGGGTCTATGTGAAGGACGACCGCCCCTTCGGCGGCTCAGATCCGCCGGCGGCGATGTTTTATTACTCGCGCGATCGAAGTGGTGAGCATCCGCAGGCGCATCTGGCCAACTATACCGGGATCCTCCAGGCCGACGCCTTCGGCGGATACATCAAGCTCTACGAGCCCCAGCGAAGTCCTGGGCTTATCAGGGAAGCGGCCTGTTGGGTCCATGCCCGGCGCCCGTTCTTCGCCATGGCGGACCTTGAGGAGAACGCGCGGCGCAAAGCGGCCGGAAAGAAGGAGATCGTCATCTCGCCCGTCGCCATGGAGATCGTGCGCCGCATCGACGCTCTGTTCGAGATCGAGCGCTCTATCAATGGCCAAAGCGCCGACCAACGAAAGGCTGTTCGCCAGGCGCAGAGCGCGCCGCTCGTCGCCGATCTGGAAGCCTATATGCGCGAGCAGTGCGCTAAACTCTCCCGCGGTCACGATCTGGCAAAAGCCATGAACTACATGTTCAAGCGCTGGGCCTCCTTCACACGCTTCCTCGACGATGGCCGCGTCTGCCTCTCGAACAATGCCGCCGAAAGAGCGCTGCGCGGCATCGCATTGGGCAGAAAGTCGTGGTTATTCTGTGGGTCCGACCGCGGAGGGCGCCGAGCCGCGGCCATGTATAGCCTCATCGTCTCTGCCAAGATGAACGACGTCGACCCTCAGGCCTGGCTCGCCGATGTACTCGCTCGCATCGCCACCCACCCCGCCCACAGGCTCGATGAGCTGCTGCCCTGGAACTGGAAGACTGCGCAGCAGCAAGGCCTTGCGGCGCAGGCGGCTTGATGGGGCACGTCAACAAAGTCAGCCACGTGTTCACTCTCAGCCACGTCGCTGAGATGCTCGGTGAAGACGGGGAATGGCTGTTCGAGGTCGCCGAAGAAATGGACACCGAGGATGGCCAGCTATGGGTCGTCGGCGTCGGTGAAGACGGCATGATGGCGTTCACCGATGACGGGATCGAGAACCTCAAAGAGCTGATCGCAATCCACAAAGACGACCCCAGCATCATCGAAAAACGCCGCCAAGCGCTCGCTGCGATGATGAAGCCGAAGACCGAAGAGTCCGACGAAATCTAGCCGCTAACCGGATAGACCAGCGCGCCTGCGGCCTACAGCGCATGGTTACCCTTTAACTTAGGACGCTGGAGGAACGGCGGGGGTTGTCCGAAGAAAACCGCGTCCGAATGGGATTCTTCAGCCGGGATGATCGGGAGCGGCTTGGGCGCGAACCCAGAAAGTCGGAGTATGGGCGTTGTTCGCCGGCCATTGCGGGGAGGGGCTCGGGTTCTGAACCCTGGGGCTAACTGGCGCCCATTCAACATGACACCGATTGCAATCCAAATTGATTTGCGGGACAACCCTTTGCCTTCAACAACGAGCGGACACGATTTGTGAAAGCGGTCATTCTTGCGGGCGGACTCGGCACGCGAATCTCCGAGGAAACCACCCTCAAACCCAAGCCCATGGTCGAAATCGGTGGCCGGCCGATTTTGTGGCACATCATGAAGCTGTATTCGGCTCATGGCGTGAACGACTTCGTGATCTGCTGTGGATACAAGGGCTACGTAATCAAGGAATATTTCGCGAACTACTTTCTTCACATGTCCGACGTCACCTTCGACATGAAGCGAAATCACATGGAGGTTCACCAACAGAAGGCCGAGCCATGGCGGGTGACGCTGATCGACACCGGCGATGACACCATGACCGGTGGCCGCCTCAAGCGGGTGGGCGACTACATCAAAGACGAGACGGCCTTTTGCTTCACCTATGGTGACGGACTGACCGATCTCGACATCAAGGCGTCGATCGAATTCCACGCGCGCCACGGCAAGCTCGCGACGATCACCGCGGTTACGCCGCCGGGAAGATACGGCGCGCTGGAGCGGTCGGGGGACAAGGTGACCGCCTTTGCTGAAAAACCGCGTGGCGACGGCGGTGTCATCAATGGAGGCTTCTTCGTGCTATCGCCGGCGTGTATCGACCTCATCGCCGACGATCACGTGAGCTGGGAGAGTTCCCCGTTGACCGAGCTTGCGGCGCGCGGCGAGCTGATGGCCTACCAGCACGCCGGCTTCTGGCAGCCGATGGACACGCTTCGGGAAAAGAACCTGCTCGAGGAATTGTGGGCGAGCGGCAAGGCGCCGTGGAAGATCTGGTGATGGGCGGTCAGGCCAATCCCGATCCGTCGTTCTGGGCGGGCAAGCGCGTCCTCCTTACCGGACATACCGGCTTCAAGGGGGCTTGGCTTGCGTTGTGGCTCGACCGTTTGGGTGCCAGGGTGGTCGGCATCGCCTTGCCACCTGCCACGACGCCGAGCCTGGCCAGCCTTGCCGGGATCGACCGGATGATCGACGGCCGTATCGTCGACATTCGGGACGCTGACGAAGTGATGCGGCAAATCCGGTCGGCGTCTCCCGAAATCGTCCTTCATTTGGCCGCGCAGGCTCTGGTACGCACAAGCTATAGCGAGCCGTTGCTGACCTTTGGCACCAACGTTCAGGGCACCGCGAACCTGCTGGAAGCCATCCGCGCGACCGATACGGTGCGGGTCGTGGTCGCGATCACCACGGACAAGGTCTATCGCAACATCGAGCAGTTTTATCCCTACCGCGAAACAGATGCGCTCGGCGGCCATGATCCCTACAGTGCCAGCAAGGCCGCCGCCGAGATCGTGATTGCCAGCTATCGCGATGCCTATCTCGCAGGCAAGGGGGTCGCGGTGGCCTCGGCGCGGGCCGGAAACGTCATCGGCGGCGGCGACTGGTCCGAGGATCGCCTGATCCCGGATGCCGTCCGTGCCTGGAGCACAGGTCAGCCTCTCACCATCAGGCGTCCCCAGGCGTTTCGGCCCTGGCAACATGTGCTGGAACCCCTGGCCGGCTACCTCATACTGGCGCAGCGGCTATGGGCGAAACCCGACCTCGCCGGGGCGTATAATTTCGGTCCGCCCACCCGGGAGGCGGCCAGCGTCCGCGACGTCGTGCTTCTGGCAAAGCAAGTCTACGGCAGCGGAGAAGTCATCTGGGGCGACGGGAAAGAGGGGCCGCATGAAGCCGGCTGGCTCGCGCTCGAAGTCGCAAAGGCGCTGCATGTGCTGGGCGTCGCACCGCGCTGGTCGCTGCGGACGGCGGTGCAGCGAACGATGGACTGGTATCGTCGCCAGCAGGAGGGGAGCCCGGTGCGCGAGCTTTGCGCGCAGGATATCGCGGATTTCGAGGCGGCTGCTGGGTCAGGTTGTCCGGCATGAGTCAATTTCAGCTCGTCGATACGCCGATTGCCGGTTTGAAGGTTGTCGAACGCAGCAGGCAGTCGGACGAGCGCGGCTTTTTCGCCCGCATGTTCTGCTCCGAGGAGCTGCGGGCGGCCGGCTGGAGCAAGCCGATCGCGCAGATCAACCAGACCCTGACACGCCGCCGCGGCGCGGTCCGCGGCATGCATTTCCAGTTTCCGCCGCATGCCGAAATGAAGCTCGTCAATTGCGTTCGCGGGGAGGTGTGGGACGTCGCCGTGGATTTGCGCCGGGGGTCGCCGACGTTCCTGAAGTGGTTTGGCGTCCAACTATCGCCGGAGAACGGTCGCGCCTTGCTGATACCGGAGGGCTTTGCCCACGGTTTTCAGGTGCTGGCGCCGGACAGCGAACTGATTTACTTCCATAGCTGTGCCTACCATCCGGCCAGCGAGGGAGCGCTTCACGTCAAAGAGCCGCTTGTGGCCATCGAATGGCCGCAGCCAGTCATCGAGCTGTCGGCGCGCGATCAGGCGCATCCGACGTTGTCGCCGTCGTTCCAGGGGATTTCAGTGTGAGTTGCCGGCATTGTTCAGCAAAACTTAAGCTCGAGCTGATCGATCTCGGCAGTTCGCCGCCGTCGAATGCCTACCTGACCGCGGAGATGCTCTCCGCGCCGGAAAAGTATTTTCCGCTCCGGATCATGGTTTGCGAAAATTGCTGGCTGGTGCAGACGCTCGATTTTGCGCAGGCCGACGAGCTGTTTTCGAGTGAATATGCCTATTTTAGCAGCTTCTCGACGACATGGCTGCGGCATGCCGAGCGTTACGTTGCCGAGATGGTCGGGCGTTTCCAGCTCACCACCACAAGCCACGTCATGGAGATCGCATCGAACGACGGCTATTTGCTGCAATATGTCAAGGCGCTCGGAATTCCCTGCACCGGGATCGAGCCTACGGCGAGTACGGCGCGGGCCGCTCGGGAAAAAGGCATTGACACCATCGAGGCATTTTTCGGCGCCGAACTCGGCGCCCGTCTCGCAGCCGAAGGCAAGCAGGCGGATCTGATGGCCGCCAACAACGTTCTCGCGCACGTGCCCGACATCAACAGCTTTGTCGCCGGCTTCACCAATATCCTGAAGCCCGACGGCGTCGCGACGTTCGAGTTTCCACACCTCCTGCGGCTGCTCGCCGAAGTGCAGTTCGACACCATTTACCACGAACATTTTTCCTATTTGTCGCTGACGGCCGTGGACAAGATATTCAAGGCGAACGGCCTTGCCGTATTCGATGTCGAGGAGATCCCGACGCATGGCGGCAGCCTGCGGGTATACGCGCAGCGCGCAGCGTCCGGCCGACGTCCGGTCAGCGAGCGCGTTGCGAGGATGCTCGCGACGGAGGCCGGGGCGGGTCTGTCGGCAGCGAAGGGCTACCAGGGCTTCCAGTTGCGCGCGGAAAAGGTCAAGGATGACTTCGTGTCGTTCCTGATCGAGGCGAAACGCCAGGGCAAGCGCGTGGCCGGTTACGGCGCCGCGGCCAAGGGCAACACGCTCATGAATTTTGCCGGATGCCGCCGCGACCTGATCTCGTATGTGGTGGACCGCAATCCGGCCAAGCAGGGAAAGTACCTGCCGGGCAGCCGCATCCCCATCGTGAGCGAGGATGTTTTGTATCGCGACAAGCCGGATTACGTGGTCATCCTGCCATGGAATCTGAAATCCGAAGTGATGCCTCAACTGAGGGATGCCGGTGTCACAACGGCGCGATTTGTCACCGCGATTCCTGCACTCGAAATAGCCTGATCGGGTAATACGATGAAATCGCCGTCAAAGCGGTTCGCCAAATGAAAGTAGCTGTCACCGGCGCGCGGGGATTCATCGGCCGTCATGTGCTCGGTGAACTCGCGCAGCGAGGCGTCGAGGTGATTGCCACCGAGCGGCCCGGCGTGGCGCGAGACCGGCCCGCTACGGCGAATGTTCGCTGGATCGCGCTCGACATCGCGCGGCCGCCGGAAGACGCGTTCGCTGCTCTTGGCGAGCCGGACGTTGTGCTGCATCTCGCCTGGGACGGGCTGCCCAACTACCGTTCGCTTCATCACTTCGAGACCGAACTGCCCCGTCAATATAATTTTCTCAGCAACGTCATCCGCAGCGGTCTGCCTGCGCTGGTCGCTGCCGGGACGTGTCTTGAATACGGGCTGCAGTCGGGCGCTCTCGCCGCAAGTCTCGAAACGTGCCCCAGCAACCCCTATGGATTTGCCAAGGACAGCCTGCGAAAGCAGCTGCAATATTTGAAGTCCGTTCATCCCTACAGACTGGCCTGGGCGCGGCTTTTCTACATGTACGGGGATGATCAACCCGCCACGTCGCTTTTTCCGATGTTGAAAGCGGCGGTGGCCGCCGGGCAAAGGCAGTTCCCGATGTCGGGCGGGGAGCAACTGCGCGACTACCTGCCGGTGAGCGAGGTTGCGCGCCGGCTGGTCGACCTTGCCGTGTATCCCGGCGATCCGGGACCGGTCAACCTGTGCTCAGGGCAGCCGGTGTCGGTTCGCCGCCTGGTCGAGACCTGGATCGCCCAGAATGGCTGGAACATCGAGCCCAAGTACGGAGAACTGCCTTATCCGGACTACGAGCCGATGGCGTTCTGGGGATCCCGCTGACCGAGCGTCGGCGTTGCAGCAGCAAGATCCGTTCTGCAGAAGGCTCAGGAAGAAACCAGTGACGTTTCCACGCAAAACTTGTTAAAGGGCCGATTGCCCCTTCTGTCGACGTGACGGCACATTCGTATGGCTGATGCGATAAAACACGGCAACGCTTGTAGCGAACGTATCAAACGGGCGAACGTCGCGGTGCGTTTGCTTCTGTTTGCATTTGTAATCGTCTGTGTCTTCGACCCGGCCGATCGGGTTCTTGGGGCCAAGGTCTGGTTGTTCGTGGCATTGTGGAGTGCCACCTTGCTTGTCAACTCATCGGCGAATGACCAAGTATTTCTGCCGATTGGTCTGCTCGTCTACGTGATGCTGTTCATCACCATCCCGCTGCTCTCGATCATCTGGTACTATCTTGTGAGCGGCACTCAGCCTTATGCAGGGATTCAGTCTCTTCAAAAGCTATCTCCTTGTCTCACTGGCGATCATCCTGGCCACTTAACCGGATGGATGTTGTGCCATTCTTGAGCGCAGCTTAACCGTCCTGGCCTTCCTGACAATTGCAGTTTCCGTCGCGGTGCGGTGGTATCCTGAGCTTCTCCTGATTTTGTTTGACCTCGGCGAACGGTACGGCGTTATGTTGGTAGGGGATCGCAGTTATGGCGAGGGGCTGTCATTTACTCAAATTACCTTCGTAACCTCGCCGATGCTTGCGATCTCGATTCCTTACTACTTTGATCGCGCAATGGGTGAACCCGTCGTCAGGTCAAAACTGGTCTATCTGACATTAACCGCAGTCAGCATCATCGCGATGCTGTTGGCCGGCTTGCGCAACACGATGGCGGTTGCGCTGCTGTTGCCTTTCCTTCTATGGCCGCTCTACACACGAAAAGTTGCTCTCAATGGACTCATAAGCCTGGGCGCGTTGACCATCTTGTCTTTGCCGTTCATCAAAAAGCTGGCGGCTTTTATCGATCCGGCAGAGTTGTCGAACAGCGTAAAATTGACCTATCTTGGAGACTATGCAGCAATCTTTAGCAATCCCGTTACGCTACTCTTCGGACAAGGTCTGGGTGCCTACTATCATTGGAGCAGCTCGGGACACGCTGATTTTGAGAAGACGGGTGCAAATTTCTATTTCATCACCGAACTCACCTATGCGGAAATGATCAGGTCTTTCGGCTTGTTTGGTGCAGCTATCATGATGATGCTTCTGCTCCTTCCTGTCGCACACGCCTTTTTCGCAAATGCAGATAGGCGCCAACGGGCGGTCGCATTGGGGTTTCTGGCGTATCTCGGTATGAGCGCCACAAATCCACTTTTGTTTTCGTCAACGGGCATGCTGATCTTCTCGGTTATGCTCGCCAGCACCTTCCAGGCACCGGATGGCACCAGGTTCACGTCCATGCGGAGCCTGCCTTGACGAAATTCAGCATCATTCTGCCAGTTCGGAATGGCTGGCCTTATGTTCAGGAGTGCGTGGACAGCATCCTGGCTCAGACTTACCCGCGAATTTGATCTGATCGTGCTCGACAACCAAAGTACCGACCAGACGGTGCCGTGGTTGAAGTCACGGACCGACAGCCGCATCCGCCTTTACAGCTCGTCGTCGGCGCTATCGATCGTTGACAGTTGGGCGCGCGCCGTCGGCGTTGAGAAGCAGGAATACATGACCCTGATTGGGCACGACGACAAGCTTGATCCAGGCTTCCTCGAAGCCATCAAGCGCCTGGTTGATCGCTATCCTGATGCGAAGCTTTATCAGAGCCGGTTCCCGCTTCATCGACTCCGATGGCAAAATCATCCGAACTTGCCGGCCGGCACCGGAGCGCGAAATGCCGGCACAATATCTGGAGGGCAGGTTCACCTTTCAGCGCGACATAAGCGGGACCGGCATCGTCATGCGGTCGGCGGATTATGATCGGCTAGGCGGCATTCCGCATTTCGAGCGGCTGTTCTTTGCTGATGACGCGCTATGGCTGTCCCTGATGCAGGGCGGCTACAAGGCGTTTGATCCTGCCGACCTCTTTGCGGTTCGAATGCACGCAAATAAGGCGTCGACCACCAAGCCGTCGGCATGGCCATCCCTCTTGCTTGGGCTGAACCAGTTCTCGGATTTCTTGCAAGGCTATCTCGGGCGCGACAGCGAGGCCCGGGCCGCGGCCGCGAAACACGCCGCGGGATTTATGCTCAGGTATCACCGTAATTTGTATATTTTGGCGCTCGTGGAGGCCTGCCAATCGGGCCGCAAGATCGATCCGGCCATTACGAACAAATTGCCACGTCGCTGGCAAAGTGCGAGCCCGTGGCAACTGGTTCTCTGCGGAGTTCGCTGAAGGTCGCGGCCATCGAGGCTCTCAATGCGACGCCTCTGCGGGGGACAGTCCCGCATTTGTGGAGAGCATACCATCGCTTCTGGATGCAGGCCCAATGAGCGTCCGGTCGACCCCGGATTTGGCTTGCAGCCAGCATGGCGGGGCGGGACGTGGAGAAGGAGAATGTCCCGCGCGCCCAAATGGGATCGTGGCAACTTGAACATTGCCTCCGCGGCCGCAACGATCAAGGCTATTTTTGATTGGTGCGGTCAGCTTGCTTCGACCATAGGAACAGCCGATGGATCGGTTTGAGTTGACCCGCGCCTTTGGGTTTTGCTCCGGGCAATAAGCGGTAGCAAGAGCGGCCAGATCAGCGCGAACAACAGTGCCGTATAGGCGATCATGTTTTCGAAGATGCAGAATGCGATGAGAGTGTTGAGCAGCGCGAGGCACGGCACGCGATAAGGTGATCTGCTAATCAGGAACAGATATACCAGTGCCAGAGTGAGGAACCATACAAACATCACCAGTGCGCCGATCCAGCCGTAATAGACGTAAGCGCGCCCGTAGAGCCCCGCGACATTGAGGCCCGCCGAGATCTCTGGAGTTGCGGTCCGTTTCGTTCCCATCATTGGAAGGACACGGTTGGAAATGAAATCGGGAAGCATTTCGCTGGCGATAAACTCGGCAACGCTGGAGCGTAGTGGTGCGTTGTCGTCTTTAACCGCCAATTGAAGGTTTGCCATCGGCGCGGTCGAGTAGAGATAGGTCCAAAAGTAGGTGCGGGGAATTCCCGAATCCCGAAAACCTTGAGTTGGAAAGCCTAGTTTCTCGGCCTGTCCCGCAGAGCGCGCATCGCCAATGACGCCGTTAAGATAAAGAACCCCGAGGCCCAGTACGGTAATTGCGGCGAACCTGACAAAGCCAAGTCGACCGCGCTTGATGATATAGATGAATGCCCACGAAGTCGCGGAGATGATTGCCGCGCCGCGGTACACGACGATGAGAAAGAACGCGATCGGCAGGAGCGCTTCGATCATATAGCGGACTTTGCTCAGCGAGCTTTTCGCATAGAGAGAATCTGCGAACCGTATTGCGGAGAATGCGGTCGCGAAGGTCACGACGAACACATTCAGCGTCGGAGCGCCGGTGAAGCTGCCGTAGATGAAGCTGCCGTTAATCAGCTCAAGAAGCGGTACGCTGCCGGAATAAGCGATATCGGCGCCGCAGCACGCGATGAAAAGCAGCGCCGTATAATCGGGCAGCAGGCCCGGTCGATAATCGCCGGTGTCCGCGATGTCATCCGATATCGCGAGCGCCAGGCTGGCGCAGACCGCGAAGGTCAGGCCGAAGAACGCCACCAGATCGAGCGAGATCTTGGGATAAATCTCGGACCAGCCCAGCTGATAGGCGGCCAGCACTGTCCCGAATGCCGCGATGTAGACCAAGAAAGGGTTCTTGAGCATCTATGTGCCCTGCGGTCTTCGATCTGTCGAGCGCAACAGCAAGAACAGGACCGCCAGTAGCTCGGAAGCGACCGCGATGAGAGCAGAGATTGTCCAGATGCTGGGATAGCTCGGCTTGTGTGGAAGGGTCGGCGGCGCGAAGATGGTATCTCCCGAAGGAGCCCGATCGGTTACCTCTAACCAGGCGTCGATAAGAGCTGTGTTAATCTTTTGAGCAGAGCGCGGGTCTCTGTCTGTCACTTCCATGTACCAATAATCCGGCCTCGGTTGGGGTTGAGGAATGAAGAGGCGGACCTTTGCCGCAAGAAACTTCCGACGTGCTTCGGCCCTCTCGCCCGGAACGTCGATTTTCGTAAGCGCCTTGTCGAGGATGGTGTTGGAGACCATAAAGTCGCCTCTGGCGAGTGTCTCGGCTCTGCTAAATCGCAGGAAGGCAAAGCTCGTATAGTATTTCGGCAGCGCGCTGGCGACGACTAAAGCCAGAAATCCCGCGATGACTGGAACGAGAAGCAGTATCTCAAAATTGCGACGGGTGAGAACGGCAAGCTCGGAAACGCTTATCGACGACGACCTCAACGTTCTCAAGTTCGACATAAGGCAGATCCAAAAGCATTTCATGGCACGGTCGTCAGCTTAGAGGGCGTAGTGCGCGGATAAATAAATTATATCATCGTTACCCCGCAACCAAACCGCAATCAACGGCAAGATTGCGCCTTTCCCCGCGCCACTGCGGGCGCGGTGGCGGACAACAAGCGTTGCGGCGGGAGCGCCTCTGGCGTCAATTGAAATTCCATTCATCGAATGCTCGCGCGTCCGGCCCAGCGGACTCAAGGCCGATCCCGTCAATTTACAAACTTGGCCGGCGGGGATAAGAACGGTCGGGCATTGACCCTTCGTGGGTCGTGGAGATTTATGCGCGCCCGGCGCCTCATTCCCGGCAATTTTCGGTTGCCCCCCGCGCAATTGTGGGCTTGTTACGCCGCAGAGACGAAGAGATCCTGGTCCACGCCGCCATATTGATGACAGCCATGAAATGCGGTTCAACCCAGGGTATTGATGCTAACGGCGCGCCGGCAACCATGCGTCGCGCCCGCGGCGCGTTTGGCGGATAATGCGGTGAACATTCTGGTTCTTGGTGCAACGGGTCTTTTGGGCAACGCAATGTTCCGCTCGATGTCGAAGGCGCCGGGCGCGCGCGTCGACGGAACGATACGTCGCGAGGCTGCTCGCGCGCTCTTTGCGCCCGAGCATGCAGCCTGCCTGACCGTGGTCGAGGATATCGAACATCCGGAGCGGCTCGCGCGGTTGTTCGATGCCGTCTGTCCGGACGCCGTCATCAACTGCATTGCCGTCGGGCGGCCGGCGCCCGCTGACCCGATGCGATCAATCCTGGTCCATTCGGTACTGCCGCAGCGCCTGTCACATTTGTGCCGGCGTTCGGGCGCCCGTCTCATTCAGATCAGCTCGGATGGCGTTTTCTCGGGGCTGCGGGGAGCCTACACCGAAGACGATCTGCCGGATGCGAACGATATCTACGGGATATCCAAGCTGTTGGGCGAAGTCGCCGAGCCGCATACCATAACTTTGAGGACCTCGATCATCGGTCATGAATTGCAATCCAAGGGTGGGCTGCTAGAGTGGTTCCTGTCGCAGCAGGACCAGTGCCGCTGCTACACGCGGGCGATTTTTTCGGGGTTTCCAACGATTGTGCTAGCCGACCTCATCAGGGATGTCGTAATCCCGCGCCCGGATCTGCATGGCGTCTATCACGTGGCCACCCAGCCGATTTCGAAGTTCGATCTGCTCCGGCTGGTGGCGAAGCGCTACGGCAAGAAAATCGAACTGATACCGGACGACCGAGCAAATCCGGATCGTTCGCTGGTCGCGGACCGGTTCGCGAAAGCCACCGGCTACGTTGCGCCGGACTGGCCGACGCTTGTTGACTTGATGTATTGCGACCGTTTCGGTTCGACGAGGACATGATGTTTACGGATAAGGTCATAGCGATCACGGGCGGAACGGGATCATTCGGGCAGCACATCCTGAAAGGCTTTCTGGCAACCGACGTCGCCGAGATACGTATCTTCAGCCGCGACGAGAAGAAGCAGGAGGAGATGCGCGTCGCATTTAACAATACCAAGCTGAAATTCTATATTGGCGACGTCCGGGCCTATGACAGTATTCATCAGGCTCTCAAGGGCGCGCATTTTGTATTTCACGCAGCCGCGCTGAAGCAGGTCCCGTCCTGCGAGTTCTATCCGCTGGAGGCGGTGCGAACCAATGTTCTCGGCACCGAGAATGTCATGAGCGCGGCGATCGCAAACGGTGTCGAGAAGGTTGTCGTTCTCAGCACCGACAAGGCGGTCTATCCGATCAACGCCATGGGCCAGACCAAGGCGCTGATGGAAAAGGTCATGGTGGCGAAATCGCGCACCTGTCGTCGACCGAGACGCTGCTGTGCGCGACACGCTATGGCAACGTGATGGCTTCGCGCGGCTCGGTGATCCCGCTGTTTGTCTCGCAGATCAAGGCCGGCAAGCCGCTGACGGTCACCGATCCCAGCATGACCCGCTTCATGATGTCGCTCGATGACTCGGTGGATCTCGTATTGCACGCATACGGGCACGGCCAGCAGGGCGATATCTTCGTCCAGAAAGCTCCCGCGGCGACGATCGGCGACCTGGTGCAGGCGCTCAAGGAGATTTTCAACGCCGACAACCCGGTCCAGATTGTCGGCACGCGCCACGGCGAGAAGCTCTACGAGTCTCTGGTGTCGCGCGAGGAAATGGCCAGGGTTGAGGACATGCGGCGAATATTACCGCATTCCGGCCGACAACAGAGACCTCAACTACGCCATGTATTTCACCGACGGCCAGCAGGAAATATCGACGCTCGACGACTATACTTCACACAATACCGAGCGCTTGAGTATCGCTGGGGTAAAGCAATTGCTCCTCAAACTCGATTTCATCCAGCGTAGCCTGCAGGGCAAAAATGCCGGCATAGCCGAAATCTAGCGTTTTGCCGACAATCGACCGGGCGGAACGATTGTGCTAAGCGGCATCACGGCGGAACGTCCGCAACCGGCGGGGCATCCCTGTGGCTGTGTCGGATCGATACCGCCGATCAGGAATACGAGATGAGGGAAGTCCGTACCATGGAGACGCGCAGCTCAGATCAGCCTGTCTGCTCGTTCTGCGACAGCAAGCGGCTAGGGCTGGTAATGGATTTCGGCGAGGTCGGACTGGCCGGTGCGTTCCTGAAGCCCGAGCAGTTTGCCACCGAGCGAACATTTCCGATGCGGCTGCATTTCTGCCAGGATTGCTATGCGGTGCAGGTGACCGACAAGGTTCCGGCTGATCTGCTGTTCCAGAACTACTTCTATTTCTCCTCCTCCATCGACACGTTGCGCGATCATTTTCAGCAGTATGCCTCCGAGGTCACGCAGCGATTTCTCGATCCGGCGAAAGCTACGGTGCTGGAGTTCGGCTGCAATGACGGCGTGCTGCTGCGCCCGCTGGCCGACCAAGGCATTCGAACCGTCATCGGCGTCGATCCGGCGTCGAACGTCGTCGCCACGATCAACGATTCCCGCGTCAAGGTGATCAACGATTATTTCACCGAGGCTGTTGCGCGTCGCGTCGTTGCCGAATACGGCAAGGTCGATCTGATCATGGCCAACAACGTGTATGCCCACATTCCGGACATCCAGGACACGACACGAGCCGTCGCCGAAGCGCTACAGCCTGATGGCGTCTTTGTGTTCGAGGTTCACTATCTCGGAAAGGTGATAGACGAACTGCAGTACGACATGATCTATCACGAGCATCTTTATTACTATTCGCTGCTGTCGGTGATCAATCATCTCGCCCGTTACGATATGATGGTGGTCGACATCAAGCCGATTCCAATTCATGCGGGATCGGTCCGGTTCTATGCGTGCAAGAAGGGCAGCAAGCACAGCGGATCGGTATCGCCAGCGGTCAAGGCGCTTGAGGCCGAGGAGCGGGCGCGAGGCTTCGACCGCTACGAGACCTTCCTGGAGTTCTCGAATACGGTTGCCGCGCACCGGGCCAAGCTGGTTGGACTTGCTTGCTGAATTGCGCCGTCACGGACATCGGATCGCCGGCTACGGTGCGTCGGGCCGGGCCAATACCATGATTCAATATTGCGGCATCAACCACGATCATCTGGACTACATGATCGACGATGCCCCGGCGAAGGCGGGATTTTTTACGCCAAAATCGCATTTCGAGATTTTCCCAAGCTCAATTCTCGACCGCGACGATCCGCCGGACTACCTGCTGATTTTCGCCTGGAGTTTTTTCGACGAGATCCGGAAAAAGAACGGTAAATATCTGGCCAAAGGCGGCCGGATGATTATTCCGCTGCCCGAGGTCTCGATTTTTCCACCGGCCGCGCACGTGATACCCAGTCACGGAATGACAATTCAACAAAGCCAACACGGAACATGCAAATGAAGGTGATGTCGATTTTCGGTACGCGCCCGGAAATGATCAAGATGTGGGCGACGCTGAAGAAGCTCGACGAGCTGAACTTCGACCACGTGATGGTTCATACCGGGCAGAATTTCACGCCCGAGCTTCGCGACTTCTTCTTCAAGGATTTGAAGCTGCGAAAGCCCGACTTTGAGCTCGATATCGATACATCCGGTTATGGGCCGGAAGTGGCCGATGTCATCCTCAAATCGGACGCTCTGATGGAAAAGGTGAAGCCCGATGCGCTGCTGATCCTCGGCGATACCTATAGCGGCCTCAGCGTGCTTCCCGCGGCGCATCGCGGCATCAAGATTTTCCATATGGAAGCCGGGCTGCGGGCATGGGATCGCCGCATGCCGGAACAGCGCAACCGCATCCTGATCGATCACATCAGCAACATTCTGTTGCCGTACAACCGCTATCACCGCGAGAATTTGCTGCGCGAGGGTATTCACCCCTCGAAGATCATCGTCACCGGGCAATACGACGTTCGAGGCGATGCGCGCCTTCGCTCCCGAGATCGAAGCCAGCGACATTCTCGAGCCGGCTCGGGCTCGGAGCCGAAGAACTACATATTGGTGACGGCGCATCGCAGCGAGAATGTCGATAATCCTGAGAACCTCGCCAATATCTTCAAGGCTCTCGGCGAGCTCAACCGGCGACTCAAGCGCGAGATCATCTTTCCGATGCATCCGCGCACCACGAGCAAGCTCAAGGCGATCACGGTGCCGCCGAATATCCGGATCATGGCGCCGCTCGGCTTTTACGATTTCAATCAGTTGCTCAAGCAGTCGTTTTGCGTGCTTGTCCGACTCGGGCACGGCCGCCGAGGAGGGGCTGTTCTACAAGGTCCCGAATGTGAGCTTGCGCATGGCGACCGAACGGATGGAGACGCTGGAGAGCGGGGCGACCATCGTGTCCGGAATGGACGCCGAAGAACATCGTGGAAGCGGTGACGCTGGCGGTCAGCCTGCCCTGGAGCGCGCAGGTACGAATTCGAGGAGGATTATTCACCTTCCGCGGTGGTCGTGAACGCGATCCGGACCCAGATCACCAATTTCTTCTGATGCGCCGCGCACCTCGCGTCGCGAGCGAGCGACGACCCGCGAATGCTTCCTTGCTCTTGAAACCGTCGACATGAGCCGCAGCCTGCAGATTGCCCTGATCTCGACGGATTATCCGCCGCTGCGGACTTCCGCGGCGGTTCAATTGCGGGATCTGGCGCAGCAGTTTGCGGCGCTCGGTCATCAGCCTGTCATGATTGTTCCTTCGCCGACGTCGATCAACCCTGGACGGTCGAACGTATCGAGGGCGTCGATGTGCTGCGTATCAAGGCTCCGCCGACGCGTGCCGCTACTCACTTCCGACGAGCGCTTGCGGAAATGTGGCTGCCGTTCGCGATGCTGCGGAGGTGCGCAGGAGTCCGCTGCATTCGACGAAGTGGGATCTTATCGTTTGGTATTCGCCGCCGATCTTCTTCGGGCCGCTGATCTGGGTGCTGCGCCGGGCGTCCGGGGCGCGGACCTATCTGATCCTGCGCGACATCTTTCCCGAATGGGCGGCCGACCTCGGCATTATCAAAAAGGGGCCAGTCTATCTTCCTGTTTAAGGCTGTCGCCGCATTCCAATATGCGGTCGCCGATACGATCGGCGTGCAAACGGAATCGAACCTCGCCTATCTGCCGAACTGGACGAAATCCGCAGCGCCGGCGGATCGAAGTGTTGCACAACTGGCTCGCGACGACGCCGGACGTTGGTTGCAGCATCCAGATTGCCCGCACCTCGTTGGCGGGCCGCAAGATATTCGTCTATATCGGCAATATGGGCGTCGCCCAAGGCATCGAAATTTTCGATGGAGCTGATCCAGAGCCTGCGGCATCGCGGACGATATCGGGTTTCTGTTCGTGGGCCGCGGCTCGGAATTCGCCGAAACTCGAGGCGGAAAGAGTGTCGCAGGATCTGAACAATGTGCTGTTTTTCGATGAAATCGACCCATCCGAAATCCCCGGCCTGCTGGCGCAGTGTCAAGTCGGACTTGTCGCGCTTCATCCGGATCACAAGACGCATAATATTCCCGGCAAATTTGTTTCCTATGTTCAGTACGGACTGCCGGTGCTGGCACGCGTTAATCGCGGGACGGACCTGGAAAAGCTGATCCAGGATAAAGGCGTAGGGAAGGTCTATTCCGGGAATTCGGTAGCGGAGCTGAAGCCTTTGGCCGAGGAGCTGGCCGATAACGATATCCTCCGCCATGCAATGTCGGAGCGGGGAAGACAGCTGGGCGGCCGCATGTTCTCGCCTGCGGCGGCAGCCGGGCAGATTATCGCGCCGCTGGTTGACTGAACCGGGGAATCTACTCTATTGGAGAATGCAAGTTCTGGGTGAACTGACCGGAAATTACCTGTGAAACCTTACGTTGTGTAGGTAGTTTTTCATTGGTCCGGAGTACTTGATCGGATCAGGGGACTGCATGCTGCTCCGGATATTGGTCACGGGTTCTTCGGGTTTTATCGGCTCGGCCGTCGTTTCGGCATTGGCTGCGGCCGGTCACAGCGTTCGAGCTGCCTCGCGCAGACCGGGCAAAGCCGCAAACCTTGACAACGTCGAATGGGTGGAATTGCCCGATCTCGAAGGCGAGGTGAACTGGGGGCCGCTCGTCGCTGGTATGGACATCGTGGTGCATCTCGCCGCCATCGCCCATCGTAGCCATGCCGATAGCCCCGATTACGCGAAGGCCAACCGCGTCGCGACAGCAAATTTGGTGCAGGTCTGCCGCAGCCACATGATCAAACGGCTGATCTTCATGTCATCTATCGGTGCACAGGCAGGTTCCGCAGCCGACGGTGTCGTCACCGAAATGGACGAACCGCGGCCCGTCACGGGCTATGATCGCGCAAAGCTTGCGGCTGAAGAGGAAATTCGGATCTCGGGCGTTCCGTTTACCATTCTAAGGCCCGTTATTGTTTATGGTCCGGGAGCCAAAGCCAATATCGCCCTGATCATGCGCATTGCGGCACTGCCCGTGCCACTTCCCTTTGGGGCGTTTGAGAAATCGACGCTCGCTTCTTTCGATAGATAATCTGATAGAGGCGATTACGTTGTGCCTCGAAGGTTCGGCAACGCTCAATCAGACTTTCATCGTTTGTGATCGTGAACCGATTACTTTGGCGGAAATGTTTGCCACATTGCGCGAAGCCGCTGGTCGCTCGCCCCGACTCATTTCAATTCCGCCGACTGCCGTCAGGGCGATGATTGTGGCCGCTGGACGCCAGCAACTTTGGGACCGGATTGGTCGGGAGCTGGTGGCTAGCTCGGCTAAATTACAGCGAGCCGGGTGGTCTCCTCAAATTGAAACCAAGGCGGGTCTTGGCGCCATGGTGAAACGGCTTGCAAAGGATAGTCCTGCTCCGTAGGCAATCGCGTGGGCCGTAAATAACGGCGAATGCCGCGAAACGGCTGCTTACCCGTTCGGGAGTATCAAAGCCCGGCGCGAGAACGACCTTCCTGTAATTGCAGGCGGCTCGAGATGTTTGAAGCCCACCAGCGGAAGCCTGAAGGCGTCTGTGCGATAGGCAGCGGCGAGGATTTGGAGAAAGTGACAGCTGCGATTAAAGTGCAAATCCCCTATCGGTGACGCGCGCGCTCGAAATGGAAAACGGTCTGGAGGCATCGTGAATGCAGAAGGTCGCCGCCTTCAACGCTGGTTCGATTGGAGTGATTCAAGGATGAAGCGTGCGTTCGACGTTTCGGCTTGCGCCCTGTTCCTTGCTTTTTTTTGGCCGGTGCTTTTGATAATCATCGTTGCCATTCGGCTTCAGAGTCCGGGAAAAGCGATATTCGCTCAAGTCCGCGTGGGAGAAAACGGACGGCTGTTTATTTGCTACAAATTGCGGACGATGTATTCGGGAACTGCGAACCTCCCGACGCACCAGGTGAGGGCATCAGCGGTTACCCCGCTTGGCGAGTACCTCCGCCGATTTCAAGATCGACGAGCTTCCGCAGCTTTGGAATGTGCTGATAGGCGATATGAGTTTGGTCGGTCCCCGGCCTTGCTTGCCGTCCCAGATCGAGCTTGTCGATGCGAGGAGGCGATTGGGCGTTCTCGAAGTGCAACCCGGCATAACGGGGTTGGCACAGATCAGCGGCGTCGATATGTCGGACGCAAATCGGCTCGCCGAGATCGATGCGCAATATGTTCGCACACAAAGTCTGCTTGGAGACTTCAGGCTGATCTGGGCCACCCTGCGCGGACAGGGGGTCGGCGTCGATCAGGTTGTCCGGAGCAACAAGTAGATGAAGTGGTGCCGATCAATATACCGCGCCTGACAAAGGTGTCGGGGCGCTCGCACCGTCCTCCTTCGCTGGCGCTGCCTCCAGCCGCTTCTGTTCCCGCTCCTTCATGAACTCGTCATATTTCGCGGTGCCGGGACGCGGCGGCGCGCCCGGGGGCAGACCGCCGAGCCACTGGGGAATATAATCGGCCATTCCGTCGGCGAGCTTCTCGTTGATGGTCCCGCAAGCGCCGAGGCTGCACGCGGGGAGCGCAAGCGCCAGGAGGACAGCAAGATGGCGAGGGCTGAAGGGCATTTGTGGAGTGTTGCAACCTGGGGCGGCGAAAATCGGGACAGCCGGATCGGCCGGACGAGCCTATCTCCTAAAAAGTAAAATTGGCATACTCGGAAATTGGAGGTATCATAATACTAGAAAAACCGTTGTCTCGGGCGATAGGGCCGGCCGCCGGACGAATCATCGATGAATTCGCCCACAACCGGCAGGGAAAACCGCGTCCAACGTCGAGATTGACATCGTCGCGCGCTTCAGACGCCATGTCGCGCCGATACACGGCGGAACAATCTGGGTTATGGTAAGGCAAGGGCCGGGGACTCGGTTCGAGGCACGAAACCGATCAGGGAGAGCGTTCATGTTCGTTCGTACTAATAAGATGTTGTGGCTGGCCGCTGCCGGCGTTGCGATCGCAGGCATGGTGGCGTCAGCGGCCGCGCAGGCGCAGGAGACCGTGAAGATCGGCCTGATCCTGCCGATGACCGGCGGCCAGGCATCGACCGGCAAGCAGATCGACAATGCGGTCAAGCTGTATATGCAGCAGAAGGGCGACACCGTCGCCGGCAAGAAGATCGAGATCATCCTCAGGGACGACGCGGCGCTTCCCGACAACACCAAGCGGCTCGCGCAGGAACTGATCGTCAACGACAAGGTCAATTTCATCGCCGGTTTCGGCGTAACTCCCGCCGCGCTGGCGGCGGCGCCGCTGGCGACCCAGGCGAAGATACCGGAAATCGTGATGGCGGCAGGCACCTCGATCATCACCGAGCGTTCGCCCTATATCGCGCGCACCAGCTTCACGATGGCGCAGTCCTCCACCATCATCGGCGACTGGGCGGTCAAGAACGGCATCAAGAAGGTCGCCACCCTGACGTCGGACTACGCCCCCGGTAACGACGCGCTGAATTTCTTCAAGGAGCATTTTACCGCCGGCGGCGGCCAGATCGTCGAGGAAGTCAAGGTGCCGCTCGCCAATCCCGACTTCGCGCCGTTCCTGCAGCGGATGAAGGATGCCAAGCCCGACGCCGTGTTCGTGTTCGTGCCGGCGGGGCAGGGCGGCAACTTCATGAAGCAATATGCCGAGCGCGGGCTCGACAAAGCGGGTATCAAGGTGATCGGCCCCGGCGACGTGATGGACGACGATCTCCTGAACGGCATGGGCGACGCGGCACTCGGCGCCGTCACTGCGCATTTTTATTCCGCGCTCCACCCCTCCGCGATGAACAAGGAATTCGTCGCCGCCTACAAGAAGGCCTTCGGCTCGCGGCCGGGCTTCATGGCGGTAAGTGGCTATGACGGCATGCACCTGATCTACGAGGCGCTGAAGAAGACCGGCGGCAAGACCGACGGCGACGCGCTGATCGCGGCCATGAAGGGGATGAAGTGGGAAAGCCCGCGCGGTCCCGTCTCGATCGATCCGGAAACCCGCGACATCGTGCAGGACATCTACATCCGCAAGGTCGAGAAGGTCGACGGCGAACTCTACAACGTGGAATCCGCGACCTTCGAGGCCGTCAAGGATCCCGGCAAGACCAAGAAGTGACCGGGCGCCACACTCTCCACGTCATGCCCGGCCTTGTGCCGGGCATCCACGTCCTTCTTTGCCGCCGGTCATAGCGAAAGACGTGGATGGCCGGGACAAGCCCGGCCATGACGATGTAGTTACTCACGTCTCGCTGTTTTCGTTTCACTGATCTCGGTTCGCCACACCCCATGACCTCGCTGCTCACCAACCTGTTCGACGGCGTCGCCTACGGAATGCTGCTGTTCGTGCTCGCCTGCGGGCTCGCGGTCACGCTCGGGCTGATGAACTTCGTCAATCTCGCCCATGGCGCGTTTGCCATGACCGGCGGCTATGTCTGCGCGGTGCTGGTCAATCAATCCGGCTGGCCGTTCTTCGCCGGACTGCCGCTGGCGTTTGTGGCGAGCGCCCTGGTCGGTGCGGTGCTGGAGCGTTCGCTCTATCGTCACCTCTACAGCCGCAGTCACCTCGATCAGGTGCTGTTCAGCGTCGGCCTCGTCTTCATGTCGGTGGCCGCGGCCGATTACATCATGGGGTCGTCGCGGGTTTTCATCAAGATTCCGGAGGCGCTTGAGGGCCAGATCGATTTCTTTGGCGTCGGCATCGGCCGGTACCGGCTGATGATCATCGTGATCTGCGGCCTCTTGACCGCGGGCCTGCAACTGGTGCTGGCGCGCACGCGGTTCGGCAGCCGGCTGCGGGCGGCGGTGGACGATCCGCGCGCCGCCAGCGGTCTCGGCATCAACGTGCCGCAGGTATTCGCATTCACCTTCGCGTTCGGCTGCGGTCTCGCCGGCCTCGGCGGCGCCCTGAGCGCGGAGATTTTGGGACTTGATCCGTATTTTCCGCTGAAATTCATGATCTACTTTCTGATCGTGGTGACCGTCGGCGGCTCCTCCAGCATTACCGGACCGTTTCTGGCTTCTCTGCTGCTCGGCATCGGCGATGTCGCCGGAAAATATTACGTACCGAAGCTCGGGCCGTTCGTGATTTACACCATCATGATCGTGATCCTGATCTGGCGCCCGAACGGCCTGTTCGGCCGCACTGCTGCACGTTGAGCGAAAGCCATGACCGCGCAAGCCGATGTCGGACGTCACGCCAGACAGCATGCGCGCTGGCACTGGAGCGAGATCGCGTTCTGGATATCGGCGCTTTGCTGCGCCTTGCTGTTTCCCTCCCGCTATCTGATCATGACCGATATCGTACGGCTGGCATTGTTCGCGCTCTCGCTCGATCTGATCCTCGGCTATGCCGGGATCGTGTCGCTCGGCCATGCGGCGTTCTTCGGCGTCGGCGCCTATTCCGCAGGCCTGCTGGCCTTGCACGGCGTCGTCACCGAGCCTGTGGTCGCGCTGGTGTTGGCCGGCCTCGCCGCCATGGCGCTCGGCTTTGTTACCAGCTTCCTGGTGATCAGGGGCGCCGACCTGACGCGCCTGATGGTGACGCTCGGAATTGCGTTGCTGCTGGAGGCGCTGGCAGAGCGCTTTTCGGACATCAGCGGCGGCACCGACGGGCTGCAGGGCATCGAGATGCAGCCGATCCTCGGCCTGTTCGCCTTCGACATGTTCGGCAAGGTCGGGTTCTTCTACTGCCTTGCCGTGCTGTTCGTGTTGTTCCTGCTGGCACGGCGGATCGTGCACTCGCCGTTCGGCCTGTCGCTGCGCGCCATCAGAAACAATCCGCTGCGCGCCGCCGCCATCGGCATCCCCGTCCACAAGCGGCTGATCGCGGTCTACACGCTGGCCGCGTTCTATGCCGGGATCGCAGGCGCGCTGTTCACCCAGAGTACGGCGCTGGCCTCGCTCGACGTATTCTCGTTCGAGCGCTCGGCCGATTTGATGCTCGTGCTGGTGATCGGCGGCGCCGGCTATCTCTACGGCGGACTGATCGGCGCCGTGGTCTTCAGAATGCTGCAGGAAGTGTTTTCGACGATCACGCCGCAATACTGGCAGTTCTGGATCGGCCTCGTGCTGGTCGTGATCGTGCTGGTCGGCCGCCAGCGTATGCACCGCTGGGTATTGTGGGCGCCGAACCTGATCATCCGGCAGCTCGGTGGCCGCAAGGCCACCGTTGCCATTCCCGAGGGCGACGCGCCATGACGATAGCGCTGGAAACCCGGGGGCTGGAAAAGCAGTTCGGCGGCCTCAAGGTCACCCGCGATCTTTCGCTCAGGATCGAGCGGGGCGCCCGCCACGCCTTGATCGGGCCGAACGGCGCCGGCAAGACCACCGTCATCAATCTCCTGACGGGCGTGCTCAAGCCCGACGGCGGCCGAATTCTGCTGGAAGGAGACGACATCACGGATCTGCCCGTGCATGCCCGGGTGCTGCGCGGGCTGTCGCGGACCTTTCAGATCAATCAGCTCTATGCCGATCTGACACCGCTCGAGACCATCGGGCTGGCGGTGTCGGAACGGCGCGGCCGCGGCGGCGACTGGTGGCGCCGGATGGGTACCCGCGACGACGTCAACACCGAGATCGCCGAAACGCTCGCGCGCTTCCATCTGCTCGACGTCATGAACGACCTCACCGCGACGCTGCCCTACGGCAAGCAACGCCTGCTGGAGATCGCGGTCGCGATCGCCGCCAGGCCGCGCGTGCTGCTGCTGGACGAGCCCGCCGCCGGTGTTCCCGAAAGCGAGCGCCACGATATCCTGGCTGCCGTCGCCGCCCTGCCGCGCGACGTCACCGTGCTCCTGATCGAGCACGACATGGATCTGGTGTTCTCGTTCGCCGACCGCATTTCGGTGCTGGTCAGCGGCGCGCTCCTGGTCGAAGGCCCGCCGGAACAGGTGGCGCGCGATCCGCAGGTCAAGGCGGTCTATCTCGGCGAGGCCGCCGATGCCTGATCTCCTGTGCATCGAGGGTCTGCGCGCGGGCTACGGCGAGGCCGTGGTATTGCCCAACATGTCGCTGCGTCTCGCCGAAAGCCAGGTGCTGGCGCTGCTCGGCCGCAACGGCACCGGCAAGACCACGCTGATCAACTCGATTGTCGGGATCACCCGCCGCTTCGGCGGCACCATCGCCCTTGGCGGGATGGATATCACGGGGATGCGGCCGGACCAGCGGGCGCGGGCAGGCATCGGCTGGGTGCCGCAGGAGCGCAATATTTTCCGCTCGCTGACGGTGGAAGAAAACATGACCGCGGTGGCGCAGCCCGGACCGTGGACGGTGGCGAAGGTCTACGAGATGTTTCCGCGGCTGAAAGAGCGCCGCAACAATTTCGGCAACCAGCTGTCCGGCGGCGAGCAGCAGATGCTGGCGATCGGCCGCGCGCTCACGCTCAATCCAAGGGTGTTGCTGCTGGACGAGCCGACCGAGGGGCTGGCCCCGATCATCGTGGAGGAGCTGCTTGGGGCGATCGGGACGATCGCCCGTGCCGGCGGCATCTGCTCCATCATTGTCGAGCAGAATGCGCAAAAGATTCTAGGGCTGGCCGACCGCGTTGTGATATTGGAGCGCGGAGCGATCGTCCATGACGCGGCGAGTGCCGCGCTGAAAGCCGATCCTGGGGTACTCGAGCGCTTTCTGGGCGTCTCGGGGGCCGCGGCACATTAGGTTTGAGCATGATCTTTCGGAAAACCGGTTTATCATGCTCTAGTTTGTTTCGATGCGTTTTCTTCACGTGAACCGGTGTCCACTTCGCTTGAAAACGCTCTAATTGTCGGGAGTGAAAACCATGCAGAGAACAAAAGCTCCATTCCGCGCCGACGAAGTCGGCAGCCTGTTGCGGCCGCCGCGCATCAAGGAGGCGCGCGCCAAACTGGAGAAGGGCGAGATTTCCGCCGACGACCTGCGCAAGGTCGAGGACATGGAAATCGAAAAGGTCGTGCACAAGCAGGCCTCGATCGGGCTCAAGCTCGCGACCGACGGCGAATTCCGCCGCTCCTGGTGGCATTTCGACTTTCTCGCCAAACTGACCGGCTGCGAACTGTTTCACCCCGACATCGGCATCAAGTTCGCGGGCGTTGAGACCCGGCATGACTCGGTGCGGGTGATCGGCAAGCTCGATTTTCCCGACAACCACCCGATGCTCGACCATTTCAGATTCCTGAAGAAGCAGTGCGAGGTCGCGCATGTGATGCCGAAGATGACGATTCCGTCGCCGGCGGTGCTGCATTTCCGCGGCGGCCGCAAGTCGATCTCGAACGAGGTGTATCCCGATCTCGGGGTGTTCTTCGAGGATCTCGGCAAGACCTATCGCAAGGCCGTCAAGGCCTTTTACGACGCCGGCTGCCGCTACCTGCAGTTCGACGACACGGTGTGGGCCTATCTGTGCTCGCAGGATGAATTGAAGAAAGCGCGCGAGCGCGGCGACAATCTCGATGGCCTGCAGGAAACCTATGCCCGCATCATCAATTACGCGATCGCCGAGCGGCCGGCCGACATGACGATCACCACGCATGTCTGCCGCGGCAATTTCCGCTCCACCTGGATTTCCTCCGGCGGCTACGAGCCGGTGGCGGAAACCCTGCTGGCCGGCACCAATTACGACGGCTATTTCCTCGAATACGATTCCGAGCGTGCCGGCGGCTTCGAGCCGCTGCGGTTTTTGCCGAAGGGCAACAAGATCGTGGTGGTCGGGGTCATCACTTCGAAGAGCGGCGCACTCGAGAAGAAGGACGACATCAAGCGGCGGCTCGAGGAGGCGTCCAAATACGCTCCGCTGGATCAGCTCGCGCTATCGCCGCAATGCGGCTTCGCCTCGACCGAAGAAGGCAACGTCCTCACCGAGGAAGAGCAATGGGCGAAGCTGAAGCTCGCGGTCGATGTCGCGGGCGAGGTGTGGGGGAAGTAGGGGCGCATTCCTGGCCCCGATTTTGTCAGGGCCAGGGTTCCGCCTTCGTGACGTAAAACCAGTAGTCGCCGTGGGCATCCGGTTTGTGTTGCCATGGTTCGAGATTGAAATGCCAAGCCGGTATGTTGCGGCGTTCCATGACATCGGCTGGCACGATGAATTGATTGACGCTGAAAGCGTCCTTTTCTATGCGAGGCGCAAAGACAAATCCAAACGGCAACGGTGGGAGTCACCGGGTGAAGGAGCCCTTGATCATTTTCCACAGCGCTTTCTTCAATAAGGGCCTTGAAATCCGCCAGATGAAGCGTGGGAACGTCGCTACGAAGCGGCAGGCCGTCCTCGACCACGAGAAACCCCGACATCCGTCGGCCCCCAAAGACGAAGGCCTCACCTTGTTTCGATATCGGCCTGCTGCCGTCCATGGCCCCGATGGGAGAGAAGCGATGGGCGATCCATGGAACGCAGACGAATAGCGCAGCTGTCACAATCAGGCCGAGAGAGCCATATCGGGACAAGTGTGAGCGCGAGGCCGCCTCCCCTGGTGTCGATTCCGGGCTGCTCATGCCGATCGCAAAGAACAGCGCCATCAGAGGATGGCTCGCCGCGAGCGCGCGTGGACCGTCGTCGAAGTAGATCATCGATGATGACGCCACGATGCTCGCCCAGATAAGCACCCAGAATGTGAGTTCAACGGATTTTGCTCTTCGCGCCGCGATGTAAACAAGACCCATCAGGGATATCGCGGTTAATGCGTTGCGAAATAGCCTGCTGGGCTCGCCGATGGCGGCACGGTAACCCCGCCAGATCACGCCCGGGAAACCTGAGACAAATGCTCCCACGCCATCTGCCAGCCGTCCGAAAAAGACTTCAGGTCGCGCACGGAAATTCTTCCATGCTAGGGAATAAAGCTGATTGGAGGCAGCCGCTTCTCCAATCTTCAAAGGCTCTAACGGCTCTCCTTCCGCGGCCAGTTTCGCAGGGCACCCCTCCCACCCAGTGCCCATCGAAAGTCCGCAGAGTACGTAAGAAAAGTTGCTGCCGGTCGAACCCTCACTAGTCCCATAGGCTTTCTGAAGCAGGGAATTCAGCCCGAGGATACCGAGCAGAACAGCGATGGACACGACGCCGATCCTGAGCTTGGCCGCGGTGCTGTGTCCGAATTGCCAAACCAGCCATATCAGCAGAGCAGGAATGGTGAACATGCTACCCATTCGCGTCATCAGCGCGACGGCCGTCATAGCAAAAGCGATGAGCGCTGGCTTCACCGAACCGATTATCGGAAGGCTTCAATGAAGAACGGAATAGACAGGAGTGCCCAGAATAGGCCAAGCGGTTCGGTCAGCGTGGTCTGTACGAAGATGCGCGCGTAAATATAGGTCAAGCCAAGAAATGCGGTCGCAGCCCAAATACCTCGCCATGCGGCTACCGCATGCGCAGCAAAGCAGGCGGCGGCGGCCAGCAGACATGCCTGCAGAATCAGCATGATGGGAAGTGAATAGCAACTGAAAAATAGAAGGACAGATCTGATAGCAGACGCCAGAGGTCGTCGCTGCGCGAACGGAATCCAAATGCCATCTCTAGCCTGATCATGGGCAGCAGCAAGGTAAGCGCGCGCGTCGCTGAACGGAACGAGCCCGCCGATATTTGCGTAGTCGAAATCGCCCGGTCTGGTCATCCCAGCCCACATTGCGCTGATGCAAAATATGAAAGCGCATGCGGCAATCGGGAGGCTGCACCAAAGAACGAAACTCCGCAGCAGCCCTTCGTATGATTCGATCGCCCGCCGGTCTTGCAGACCCAAGCTGCCGAGCCATGCCCCTATCGTGCCAAAACCCGCGCACATCAGTAATAGATATCCAAGATAGGGTTCGTTCTTGGCAGCCCAGTAGGCGATTGGCGACCAACGAATGAGCGCTGTGGTTGGCAGCGCCCAGCCCCTCGCCAAGGCGTAGAAGCTGGAGGCGACGTACACCGCCGAACCGAGTAGGCCGAGGCAGTAAAACGCAAAACAGCATGAGATAAGGCGCGCCGACGATGATTGCGATCGCTCGTTCTGCATAGCGTTGTACAAATAGTGCGAGTGGGCGCAGACGTCTCGCAAGCAATGTCAGCGTCCGGTCAATAGAAGCCAGCCGAGCAGTGCGCTCGAAATCGTCAACGTGAAGGTCACCCAGGCGCGAGGCCGTACGTTGTATCGAAGCGTTGCTATCGTCTCGGGAGAATTTCTTACCCCTGGCGGGAGTGAGAAGATGACATACGGACCCCAGTGGCTGAAACCGGCGGTCGACCCTTCCCGGATCGTTTCGTGCAGGGTATGCGGAGGCCCCACCTCGCGGCCGTCGATGCGCAATTCGAGATTCGATTGGAAGGGTTCCTCGTTGGTATCCCCTAAGGGCGGCCGCCTCCACCACGCGGTGCGGCCTTCCTTCGGGACCGTCAATATCAGCGAGTGCCGCGCTGGATTCGTCTCCGCCGCAAATGGCCCCGCGATGTTGAATTCCTTTCGCCATGCACCGAACTGGATCGTCAACATCGCCAGCGTAAGCAAAGCGAGTGGCCAGAATGTCAGCTTGGCGCCGATCATGATCCAGCGGCGGAAGCAGATTGCAGATGCCGGATCGATGCTGAAAATGGCCCAGGTCTGAGATATCCCCGACATCGCTATACCCGCTCCAGAACGACCATCATCCTGATCCGAGGTGTTTTCTGACAGGAACCGGTATCATTCTCTCAAATTGCCAGCATCGGGCGCACCAACGCGGCCGGGAATCAACGACCAGTCTTGAAATCCGCCGCTCATCGGGTAGGCAAACAGGCTGAGCCATTCGACGCTTCGAACGCGCAACGATGGAATGGCCCGTTCGACAAGTCTGCGTGCCCGCGCGTGGCGAACAGCAGAGTGGGGATGGCCTGGTTGGCATCAAACGGATCCCGATCGGGGTTGATCGCCACCGGCGCGAATGGGTCGGCCTTCATGTCCACCGGCTCTTCGTGAAAACGATCATAGAATTGCCCTGCGCGACCGTTGTCATCGCCGGCTCGATCATCGCGAGGCGCCCGCCGGGCTTGAGTACGCGCGACGCTTCCTTGAGGAATTCGATCGGGCGCTCCAGGTGGTGCAGAACGTCGAGCATCACCACGCCGGCAAAAAATCCGTTCCGGGAACGGCAGCCGGTGGGCGTCGGCCACCACATCGATACCCGGAAACGAGAGGATGTCGGCGGAGACGACATCCGGCCGGAATTCCTTGATGTGGGCCGTGCCGCCGCCGATGTCGAGAATGCGCCCTTCGGGACAGCTTTCCAGCAACCGCCGATGATAATCCCGATACAGAGGCGGATCGCCTCTTTGTTTTCCCAAAGCTTCGCGATGAATAATCTGGCGTTGATCCAAACCGGTCGCGCTTCTCGTCATGGCAAACTCGCGATCAAACGGCTTTGAGCTTGCGATAGGCGAACCACACCATCTTCAGCAGCAGCCAGCCGTCGCGAAACCGCGAGATCTGGGTCTCGCCGAAGGTGCGCGCCTTGTAGTGGATCGGTGTCTCGACGATTTTGAGATTTTGTTTCGCCGCGCCGAAGATCAGGTCGAAATCGCCGAACGGATCGAAATTGCCGAAATAGTCGCGCTCCCGCGCCAGCACTTCGTAGTCCTTTCGCAGCAGCACCTTGGTGCCGCACAGCGTGTCCGTCAGCCGCGTGTTGACGAGATAGCTGAACAGATAGGCAAAGCAGCTGTTGGCGATGAGATTGAGCGGGCGCATCGCCTCGTTTTCCATCGGGTAGATCAGCCGGGTGCCGTTGACGAATTCGGCCTTCCCGGTCTCGATCACCGCATGATATTTCGGCAGCGCCTCCGGCGGCATCGTCAGGTCGGCATCCAGGATCATCAGCACGTCGCCGGTCGCCGCGGCAAAGCCTTTTCGGACCGCGTCGCCCTTGCCCTTGCCGTCCTGCTTCAGCACCTTGATGTCCCAGCTATCCTTGTAGGCGTCGCGAACGCGCTCGCATTCCTCGAACGTGCCGTCGCTGGAATTTCCCTCGACGAACAGGATTTCCTGAGCGGTGCCGAATCTCGGCATCCGCAGGATCGCATTCTCGATATTGCCCTTCTCGTTGCGGCAGGGAATGACGATGCTCGCAGAAAATTTCCGGTCCGGAAATTGCCGCACCGGACGCCCGACGAGATAGGTCCGCAGGCACAGCTGCCTGATCCCCGGCAACGGCGCGATGTATCGGTTGACGAATGGGCCGAGGCCGAACCAGCGCAGCGGAATCAATTGCCGCTGCTCCTGGCTGATCACCTCGAAATCCGCGAGATCCATCAGGTTCAAAAAATCCGCGGTGGCGATGTAGTTGATCTTCGGCTGCTTGCTCCGCAGGTCCAGCAGCTTCGGCGAGCTTCAGGATCGGCTCCCACAGATGGGAATAATAGGAGATGATGATCCGCGTCGACGGCGCACACAGATGATGCACCAGCCTCAATGTGCCGTCGATGTCCTCGAACATGCCGATGGTATCGGCGATCACGATGTAATCGAACGGTCCCTCGATTGCGGCCAGCGTCGCCGGATCTTCCGACGTCGCCCAGGACAAAATGCAGATCGGGATGCAGCTCTTTGGCCTTGGCGATGGTCTTGGCGCCGAAATCGACGCCGACGCCGTAGGACGGCTCCAGCGCGGCGAGCAAATCTCCGCGGCCGCAGCCCAATTCCAGCACCCGCTTGCCGGGCGGAATCAGAAATCGCATGAACTTCCGGTCGTCTTCGCGGTAGGCGGCATTGAACTTGCGCCGGCGATCCTGCTCGTTCAGATTGGCTTCGACGTAGTCCAGAAATTCTCTTTTCCGCAGATTGCCGAGCTGCGGTGGAATAGGGGATGGCGCTAAATTCATTATGGCCTCGGTGAAACCGAGACTTTGCAGTCTCTTATTTGAGAGGCCAATCAAATGCCGTCACGTTCATACATTGCGCGTCCTGCTTTCGATCGGCTTCCGGTTTTTTAGACTGAACCTGTTGTGAACTGAACCGGATTACGTCCGGCGGGGACGACATCGGAGCACATATTTGCCGAGAATTCCGGCAAAGCACGAAAATATGCACGAAGGAGGCCCTCCTAGTGGTCCAAATCTGACACTTCGATTTGCTTGGGGATTCCCTGAAGAACTCGCGTGTGCGAGTTTAGGGTATGCACGAGCGAACGAATATCCAGTTGAGCCGAGCCGACCGTAGCAAGCTTAAAGCCGTGGTCGCCAACCGCAATAGCCCGCAGAAGCACGTTTGGCGGGCAAAGATCGTCCTTCTGACGGCCGATGGTCGCGGCACGGCTGAGATCATGCAAGCTACCGGCAAAGCCAAGACGGTGATCTGGCGTTGGCAGGACCGTTTCCGCGACGAAGGAGCCGCGGGCCTTTGGCGGGACAAGACGCGGCGGTCGCGCATTCCGCCGCTGAGCCCCGAGGTGGCTAAACGTGTGGTCGCCCTGACGTTGGCAGGCCCGCCGCCGGCGGCCAGTCACTGGACCGGTTCGGCGATGGCGAAGGCAGCCGGGATCAGCGTCAGCTCGGTGCAGCGGATATGGCGTGCTCATGGCCTCCAACCGCACAGGGTCCGCCAGTTCAAGCTGTCCAACGATCCGCAATTTGCCGCTAAACTGCACGAGATCGTCGGCCTCTACGTCGATCCGCCCGACCATGCCATTGTCTTGTCGGTCGATGAGAAGAGCCAAATTCAGGCCCTCGATCGCACCCAGCCGGGGCTGCCGATGAAGAAGGGGCGCGCCGGAACCATGACACATGACTACGAGCGCCATGGTGTCACTACCTTGTTCGCGGCGCTCGATGTCCTTGAGGGCAAGGTTATCGGCCAGTGCATGAAGCGCCATCGCCATCAGGAGTTCATCCGGTTTCTGAACGTCATCGAGGCCAGAGTACCCAAGAAAAAAACGATCCATGTCATCGTCGACAACTATGCCACCCACAAGCATCCCGACGTCATGCAGTGGCTCGAAAAACATCGGCGGTTTGTCTTCCACTTCACCCCGACATCCGCTTCCTGGCTCAACGCCATCGAGGGCTTCTTTGCCAAGCTCACAAAGAAGCGTCTCAAGCGCGGCGTTTTCCGATCCTTGCGGGAACTCAAAGATGCCATCCACCGCTTCCTCGACGACACCAATGCAAACCCAAAACCCTTTACCTGGACCAAGGACCCAAACAAAATCATCGCCGCTGTCAAACGAGGGCACCAAGTGTTAGATTCGATCCACTAGCTGGCCCGCACGAACCGTAGCCTTGTTTCTTTTGCCAATAGCTGGGTCGCGGTTAATCGTTCCTGGGCAAGCGGGCGGTAACGGCGCCGTCCGCAAGAGATCGCCGCGCATCTGCACGGATCAGTTAACGACGCGCGATCACGTTCATGCTTTCACCGCTCCTGCAACCATCTGCAATTCCTTGGCCGTCGACGGTAGCCGCTTTTGAGTTCGCTCATCGTAGAATTAATAGCCATGCGGAATGAAATAGGAAAGAAGCTGGTCCAACGACGTGCCTCGCTCCTCGAGCACATAGGGCGCCAATTCCATCACAAAAATCGGGCGAACTTCGCGAAGCATAGCGGTCGCGCCGCGCAAAACGTCACACTCGAACCCGTCGACGTCTAGCTTGACCAACTGCACCTTACGGTCGGCGAGTTCGGTCAGAATGCTGTCGAGGCTTCTCGCCTGCGCCGACTTCCGTCCGCATTTCGCGGCCAAGATGCTTGGCATGCAGCCCGGCCTCGCGAGAGAGGGGCCAACTCGAATAGATGGCGCTCGGAACCTTGGCTTCCGTCGCTGGCCGTCAGGAAGCAATGGAAAGCCTCCACCCGGGAGGCAAGCGACGGATTGAGATCGAGGTTGCGCCGAAGCTTGCGGAAAGCAAAATCTGTGGGTTCGAATGCCATCACGCGACCCTTGGGGCCGACCAGCTTGCGCCAGATGCAGCGTGTGCGCCCCAATGTTGGCTCCGATATCGAGCACCAGCGACGACGGCTCTGTGAAGCCTCGCCAATGCGACTGCGGTGCTGCCGCTCGAACATCCCGCCGAGATAAATGGCGAAATCTATTCCTTGCGAAAGGTCCAGTTCGTAAGTGATGCCGTCCTCTCGCGACGATTTGCTCGATCGGTCCGGCCCAGAAATGTGCGCCCAGCTTGAAACGCACGATAGATCGCACGGGCGCCGGCAATCTTGTGGGTCGTTTTCATCAATGAGTTCCGGCTACAGGGGCAGCGAACGCGGGTACTCCTGACCGATGGGCCTATCCCCTGTAAATTGAGAGATATTTTACTCCGGGAACGCAGCGCGTTTATCAGCGGAGATGAGCGGACGCATTTTAGGCCCTCGTCGTTAAAGATGCGCCTAAAAAGCCTGCTCCTAGCCTTGAGGGGTTACCCCCGGTGGGCAGATGGTGGTCGGGACGGCCGCGCCAATCCGCCGCTCCCGCCCAACTCGGCCCAACCCACAAGCCCAACCCACAAGCCCGATGAAAAACGAAGAGATCCTCAGCCTGATTTCCGAATTCTGCCGGCGGGCCGATCTGGCGGAAATCGACCTTCGGTCGCCGGGCGGTCAATGACGGCAAGCTGGTGCACCGGCTGCGCGAGGGCAAGCGCATCACCATCGACACCCTCGACCGGATCCAGGCCGGCATCGCCGACCGCGATGCCGGGTGGGGTGCCGCCGCTTTGCGGCCTCCAGGTCCCGCCCGAGAAGCGCGATCGCCGCGGCAATTTCCGGTTTTTCTAGAATCGGCAGAAATACCTGCTGTTTGTCCATACCTGCAGCGAGAAGCGGGTGATAGCGGAGCGGGTGGGGCTCGAAAGTTCCAGCATCCATCCCCGGCCCGCCGGCGCTGCGGGTGTTCGACGCCGGCGTCGGCGACGGCACCGTGCTGGCGCGGGTGATGCGATCGATGCACGGCCGTTTCCCCCATATGCCGTTCTATATCGCCGGCAAGGAGCTCAGCTTCGAGGACGTCCGGCTGACGCTGGACAAGGTGCCGGACCGGCTGTTCGAGCATCCGGCGACCGTTTTTGTGCTCACCAACATGTATTACGCCGAGGCGCCGTGGCTGGCCCCGGCCTCGCCGGCGGCGGCCGCGGGCATGATCTGGCACGAAGTCCCCCTGCGCGGGGCTTCCTCGGGCGAATTCGAGACCCAGATCGCCGAATTGGGCCCCTTTCTCGAAGCAGAACTGGCGCCCAGCGCCAAAAGTAGCCCAGGATCGTAAACGTCAACTGATATTAAACAGGTTGGTTTCCAAAAATCGCACTTAGGCGCGCCCTACAAAGCGCCAAATTCCAAGTCTGATGATCTCGAGGATGTAGGTCATCGATTTGCACAAAATCGTTGCGGACGGGTCAGCTTTGAAGGCCTCACTGAATTGACCAGCAGACGCCCCAAAACGATAGCACTGACCATGAAGCATAGCTGATAAGAGATCGGCGTTCGCCATCATGCGTGCTTTCCAGCTTATCATCTCTGCCGGAATATCTCGCAGCGTGAAAAATTTCTGGACCATCTTGATCGGTTCATCGGCCCTCTCGGCCTGAAACGGCACCGGTAGGTTGCGGACCCACCGTGGATCTGAAGTCAGCTGCTATTTGCGGGACTCTGCAAGAACCGTCCCTGTAAAGCCATCCTAAGAAAAAATTCGAGATCAGGGATCTCTCTGAAAGGGGGTCCCAGCTTTCTGCGCGGTCGTATGATGATCGCCGAAAAAGCGCACCTGGTCCGGCAGGCAATGTAGATCGGCGTAAAGTCGATCCATAGAATAAATCCCGGGAGTTCCGAAATACTCCCGTAAGCTCGTACCTTTCGTTAATTAAGCCAAAATCGGGATAAGCTAAGACTGCGTCCCGCGCATCAGCGAGCGCTGTTGCGACCAGAGCGATGCATCCACCTGGCTCGATGATATTGTCTGCGCTAAGATATCCTAGAAGCTCCCCCCGAGAAGCCGCCCATCCATTGTTGAGCGCTGAGCTCTGTCCCGCGTTAGTTTGTTGAATTAAGCGAATACCGCCACCGAATGAACGAACCTTGTCGACCGTATCATCGGTTGAGCCATCATCAACTACGATAAGCTCTAGCGCCTCGTAATCGTGGCGTGAAGCACGCTCTCTACAGCCTCTAGAATGTATCCTCCTCCATTGTAGACGGGGATCACAATCGTGACGGTCGGCATTTGAACGCTAGCACAAGACAAAGATGACCCGGGGTTAGGCTGACAAAGACGTGTCTTCCAGTGTCTTGAAGTGTCCATAAGCAAGTTTCTAAATGCCTTGTCCAAACCCTGCGCAAGTTGAAAGGGCTGATCGCTAAGCGCGATCCAAACCGGAGCCGACAGGCGCGCGCTTCGGGCACGAAATCATTTCGTCTCTGTCTGTCTGGTCGCCGTTTGATGGATTTAATCTAGTTTGCGGCATTTACTCAAAGTCAGTATCTAACGCAGATCTCGTTTTGCTTGCAACCACCCCCTCAAGAACTGAGCTAAACCTTTCAGTAATTTTGGTCCAACCATATTCAGCCAAGACGAAAGACTGCAATCTTGCCCACATCTCCGGCAAGAGCTTCCTGGCGGTCGAGGATGCGTAGCATCCCCTCAGCAAGCCCTTGAATAGTTGCCGGCACTACTAACCCTCCTTCGACTTGTTCCACTGCTTCAAATCCCGTAAGCACTCGTAATGATTACCGGAGTTCCGACAGCGCCAGCCTCCAACGCCACAAGTGACATCGCCTCCGCTCGAGAAGGTACCACAAGAGCCAACGCTTCCCGATAGGCGGCAGTACTGATTCCGTTCTTCAAGATGCCCAACGAACCTTAATCCCGAGAAGAAAGGTTGTATCTCGAGATTTAGAGCTTCCAATTCCTGACGCATTCCGAAATCAGCTCCAGCCAGAACGAGTTCGCAACATCAGGAAACCGATCCGTCACTTTAGCAAATGCTTCGATCAGAAGATCGGGCCCCTTGATGGGAGCTAAACGACCAACGAAAAGTAGGAATGCGCTCTGCCGCGATGTCGCTTTCATATCGGGGATACTTTCATCGACGCCGTTCGGAATCACGATCACCCGCTCTCCCGGCAGACAAAATCGACCAAGTATCTGACTTCTTTCCAGCTCAGTTACTGCCACTATCATTTGGGCCTTGCGTATCATCCATCGACCGAGCACGTAATGAAATACAATGGCAGCGGGTCGAGGGTTATCGAGAGCGGCGAACTCACCCGCTGCGCTAAGCACATACGGCCGTCTAACTAAGATAGCGATGAGAGCAGTCGCGACAGAAAGAAGATTCCAATATCCTAGTATGTGGGCAATGTCAGCGGCGCGAACCAATTTCACCACAGCGGTTTGGATTTATAAGCGGCAAAACAAAGCGAACTCTGAACGAACCAGTGGCGTAGATTTCGGTATCGTCAGCCCGCAACCCATCGCCAAGCGCACCATCCTCGATGACGGCTACTGAACAAACATGATTTTGGCGTTTAAGGTGCCGGACGAGTTGCTGGGTTCTTGTTGCTGTGCCACCGCCACGCTCAGTGCTAAGCGAAACTGTTGTAAACAGAATGTTCATGCACTGTATAGGAGCTTTTCAGCCGCAAGCTCTGCAGCATAGGCGCGGAGTTCGCGCCTCAAAATGTTTAGCTTCAAACTTGAACGAGGCAGCGTTCTCATCGGAATATCGCCGCGTCGCTACCGCTGCCGGTAACCCGCGGAAACGGAGCGCGGTCCGAAGAAGCTTGGCCGGAAGGGCGGGCGGTTTGTCGAACAAACGTCTACCGAACTGTGCCGCCAGAATATTCTGCACGAACGCAAAATTATTCTGTTCGGCTGCATCTTCTGTTACGATTGCCAAATGCGGCAACTGCTGAGAGGAATGGAAAGCGGCTTCGGCAAGTGCATCTACTACGCTTTCAACGCTGACTAAATGCATGCGTCTCCGGCCATAGAGGGACCGCCGCAGCGCCAATTTCCAATCGGGGGCGTCGTGCATTTCGGCAGCTAGAGCTAAAATATTGCGGCCGCCGCTACCGAAAACGGCACCAAGTCTCATAACCACAACTTCGGGAAAAGACGATTCCAATATTCTTTCGACCGCGACATGCTCGCATTCATAGCGCGTTAGTGGCGCAGCGGAAGTTCTCTCGTCGACGTACTCTCTGTTCGAGCCATGATAGACGTCGATACTACTTGTATGAACGTAGCGCCGAATGCCGGTCCCATCGAGAAGCTGGGTCAACCGTTCAAACAGTGATGGGTACCAGCCCTTTCCATCGGGACGCAGCAAGTTAATGATGATCTCCGCTCCGTCGAAAGCCGCCGCCACGCTGCAGTGGTCGCCGAGGTCGACTAAACGAGTCTCTATTCCCATATCTTCGAGCCACACCGGATGCGATCTGTGAACCAGAAAACAAAGTGGGTGGTCGTCGGGGCGCGTCCATCGTCGGGCTAGATGTTTGCCGACGAAGCCAGTGCCTCCTAATACGATGACTCGAGAGTACGTTCGCGATCGAAATTGATTTACGCCCATCGAAGTGCAGCCCAAAGCGAAGGATCGAGTCCGAAACGGGACCGTACACGCCTAACAAAACAAAATACTTGAAAAGCGTTGCTGAAAGCTGCTCCTCCCGCGAGACCAGCGATGCCGCCAAATCCAAAACCAATTAGGCAGAGCAAAATAGTTAGGGCGCTTGTGACCAACGTTAGCATAAGAGCATAACGTTGGTCACCCCAGACAAGCAGCAGTATTCCTGCTGAGCCGCCACTCGCGTGCAGAACTTGTCCGGCGCCCAAGATGAGAGTAATTTTGTAGCTTTCGAGGTACGACATATTCCAAATGGAAATAAGAGAATGGCCCGCGAGTGCGAAACAAGCGTATAGAAACAACGAGGTCGCGGCTACGAGAGCGACCAGTTTTTGCATTATGTCGCGGAGATTGATTTCATCTCGCGTGGTATGCAACTGCACCGCCAGCGGTGCGAAGGCCGCGTTTACAATGCCGAGTGGAATCAAAAGAACAGCTGAAAAACGAAGTGCTATACCGTACTTGGCAACTTCGTTTATCTCTCCAAAGAGGCTAAAAATCGAACATGTCCGCTTGAGAGACGCCGAACAGGATGAGGGTAGTAAAGAGATTAGGCAGCGCTTGTGCGATAATGGAGAAAATCTTAACGGGCCTTTTGGGCGCCTGCCTCCAACCTTGCATAACATTAAAGGATTGGAATGCGCCGATCATTACTCCTAGGGCAGCCCCCTCCTAGGCCAGCCAAAAGAACTCCAACAAGAGAGGCATGTGTTCCAACGAAAAGAACAAAAGCCAAATAGGCGACAGTCGAGATGCTTGCCAAGGTCGCAAGGTTCGCCGCTGCTCTAATCTGATGCACCGCTCTCAACAGCTCCACCAATACCGCAGATAGAGTGGTTAAAGGAATGATGGCAGCAATCACTGGGATCGCGGCGAGCCAGGGCGACATATTGTCTGCGTCGAGGCTGGGATGCAGATGCGGCAATACCATCCACGCTATACCTCCTCCTAGAAGTCCCGCGAACGAAGAAAGTGTAAGCATCCACGTAGCGGATTGCCTTGCGCGGCCGAAATCCCCCAGAGAAGCTGCCCGTGTAACCACGGCCGGAATGGAAAAGGCTAGGCCTAATTGGCCGAAGGTCGATATGCCGGCAATCACTATTTGCGCGAAGAAAAACTGACCAACTGTTGTCTGGTCTAACGCCAACGGAAGTACAATTGAACTAGCTACACCCGAAGCGATCAGTAGGACACGACCAAAAAGTGCCTCCGCGCCAGCTCTCCAAAATGACGGCGCTACGAACGATTGCCCGGGCGGCTTTGTGGAGGAAACCATTTGAGCTGGTCCCGATTGATTGAACAGAATATCCGCCTCGATAAGTGGAGCATCTGCCGGGGCTTGGGCTGCCGTGCGGAGCGGCGGAAAAGTCGAAGTAAGCTTGATCCGGTGTACTGCCGTCAAGGCTCGAATGCGGCCTCCGGCCGTTGTAAACGCTGACATTAACATTCTTGGAGCGATAGCCGTGCTAACGAGTGCCAGCGGCTACTGCGGTGACACTGCCCAACTCCCTCGTGGGTGTCGCGGCTGCCGCACAAAACTGTCTTGCCTATAGTAGCTTCAAGGGCTCTATCGGCGTGATGCACATCGTGGCGGGCGGCACGGCGGCATCTGCCGCGACAAGCTCATCAGCGGCGACCGGACAGCTGACTTGACGCGCGGCAACCAATACGCTCAGCAGGACGAACGCAATCTAAGGCATTGTCACTGCTACTGTCCTGATTTACACCCTTCTCCATGCGGAAGATCGCGGTCGGGCTTCTCGGCCTGTTCATCGTTGCAATTTTCATCGGCGATGTCTGGCTCGTGAATCTGACGCTGCCCTTGAGCATGCTGCTGATCCCGCTGATTTTTGCAACTCGCCCGTCGTTGACGCTGAGGCAGCCGGCTGGTGCTTATCTTCTGCTCGGAATGGTTCTCATCGTCGCCGTTCAAATTGCTTCCGGCCTCTCGCTTCACTGGAAGGCCGATCTCGCGGTGTGGTCTCCGATCGTGTTTGCTGGCGCAACAATTGTGGTCATAAATAGGCGTGTGCTGTCGGTCGGCCTTCTTAGAAAATCGATGTACGCCGGTGGCTTTGCGACCGGCGTAATCATGGTGGCGATGATGATTTTCGCACCCAATCGGGCATTCATGATCCCCGGACAGGATGCCCACGCCGTCGAGGATGGCTACAACGCTCCAGCCATGGCCGAAGCCGATGAACTGACACAGCGTTCTTTCACCAATGGCGAGATGTTCACGCCGGATCATCCTGCTCCATCCGTCTCCTTAGCCAATCCAACCAGTGCTTCGGAGAGCGAGGCCAGCGTTCGGCAGGAGAAGGGCGCTCGGTATGACGGCGGCTTCTCGCCGGGATGGCAAGCCCCACCTGATCTTTCCCGCATTGTAGCAGCACTGGATACGTCTGCTCCGGTGATGTCCAAAGATACCAAGGCATTCTATGATCTCAAAAATCGGGCAAAAAATTTGCTCGGGCTATCGAACTATATTTCGGTGTTTTTTGTTTTTTTGTTCTCCGTGGCATTATTCTCAGGCAGCCCATGGATCGCTGCGGCGATGGCTGCGCTCGCTGCCGTGACACTGTCGAGATTCGGCGTCGTCTTTGTGGTCGTTATTTGTGGAGGTTATTTTGCGCACCTGCGAGGTGTCCGCATTACAACCGTGGCCGCCTGCATTGCAGCGGTAACGGTGGCATGCTTCACCATCATCTATTTGTTGCGAGATTACATCGAACAGCTTCCCGGCTCAACCTCCGTGCTAGCTCGACTTCATTTGTTGGAAACGGCGGCCAACCCAATCGCAAGGCGGCCGCTATTGGGGGCGCAACGCTCGCTCATCATCGACGAGCAGGGCTACAACATCATTTGGAACCCGCACAATTCGCTGATCTGGATTGCTGCGAACTTCGGCCTCATCGGTCTGGCCCTCTACCTCGGTTACCTCGCCACCGCCCTTCGGGCAATCGCACAGGCAGCAAGGTATTCGGGTCTTTGGGCGGGGGCACTGGTTGGTGTGTCAGTTTTGCTGGTGTGGAGTCTGGTCGAGATCATCGTGCTGACGCCAGCCTTCGAAATCCTCTTTGCAACAGTCTACGTGCTGGCATGGAATGCCAATAAGGCATCCGCTCAGATTTAACGCCATCGGCTGTTCGCAATATTGGGTGCGGGGCTACGTTGCACCGATTACAAATCTGAGATCGTGCTTGGACTGCTCCCGCGAAATTCCGCGTACGGCGCGCCGCGTGCCCAGCGCTCGTATCCGCTGGAGAAAACCTCTCCTGGATTTTCACCCAGATCATCGCTGTTAGGGTACACCCGCATTCCCAGAGGTGGGCAGATGATGGTAGGACAGCCGCGCCAGTTCGCCGCTGCCCACCAGTCTGGCCCAACCCGTAAGCCCGATGAAAAACGAAGAGATCCTGAGCCTGATTTCCGAATTCTGCCGGCGGGCCGATATGGCGGAATCGACCTTCGGTCGCCGGGCGGTCAATGACGGCAAGCTGGTGCACCGGCTGCGCGAGGGCAAGCGCATCACCATCGACACGCTCGACCGGATCCAGGCCTATATCGCCGCCTCGATGCCGGGTGGGGTGCCGCCGCCGCGCGGCCTCCAGGTCCCGCCCGAGAAGCGCGATCCCCGCGGCAATTTCCGGTTTTTCGAAAATCGGCAGAAATACCTGCTGTTTGTCCATACCTGCAGCGAGAAGCGGGTGATCGCGGAGCGGGTGGGGCTGGAACTTTCCAGCATCCATCCCCGCCCGCCGGCGCTGCGGGTGTTCGACGCCGGCGTCGGCGACGGCACCGTGCTGGCGCGGGTGATGCGCTCGATGCACGGCCGTTTCCCCCATATGCCGTTCTATATCGCCGGCAAGGAGCTCAGCCTCGAGGACGTCCGGCTGACGCTGGACAAGGTGCCGGACCGGCTGTTCGAGCATCCGGCGACCGTTTTTGTGCTCACCAACATGTATTACGCCGAGGCGCCGTGGCTGGCCCCGGCCTCGCCGGCGGCGGCCGCGGGCATGATCTGGCACGAAGTCCCCCTGCGCGGGGCTTCCTCGGGCGAATTCGAGACCCAGATCGCCGAATTGGGCCCCTTTCTGGAGCAGAACTGGCGGGCCAGCGTCAGCCCGCGCTCGGGCATGCCGGTCTATGAGCGGCCGGTCGCGATCGTGCTGTACCGGGAGGACCACCGCTTCTTGCTCGATTCGATCATCCCGCGGGCCGGCCGAACCGAAGCCAATTTCGACCTGATCATCGCTTCCCAGCCCTACCGCGCCAAATCTTCGGTTAATTTCCGCGCCAAGCGCATTATAGCGCCGCTGGCGCGGGCGCTGCGGGCCGGGGGCCGGCTGATCGGAATTCACTCCCACGGCCAGGATCCGGGCCTGGAGATTATCCAGGCGGTATGGCCCGGAGAAAACCCTTTCGCGGTGAGCCGTCATGAGCTATTGCGCGCGGTGAAATACGAGCTGGGATCGGCGGCCCGCGACCTTAATTTTAATGCCTATGCCGATAACCGTTCGATCTTCCGCTATGATATGGAAGCGCTGCCAAATGAGGTCACCGGCTCGATCGGAACCTCGACGGCCTTTGCAGCATGGAACGCGGCGGTGTATGTCGCCCAGATCGAAGACGACCGGTTGACGGAAATGACCCAGAGCGGCCGTTATCTCGATGCCGTCAGAGAGGTTCTGCGCAAGCATAACGGGCTCTGGTTTTACGACGAATCCTACGTCATCTCGCGCCGTCGGGACTGACATTTCAGGGACAACAGCACGAAAGGACCGCCGGGGTCTGGCGGAAAAGGGGTTAGTTGATGCGCGCGTCTTATCTGTTCACCTCAGAGTCGGTTTCCGAAGGCCATCCCGACAAGGTTTGCGACCGGATTTCCGATGAGATCGTCGATCTGTTTTTCCGCGAAGGCCCGAAGGCGGGCATCGATCCCTGGGCAATCCGGGCGGCTTGCGAAACGCTCGCCACCACCAACAAGGTGGTGATTGCCGGTGAAACCCGCGGCCCCAAATCCGTCACCAACGAGCAGATCGAGAGCGTCGTGCGCGGCGCCATCAAGGACATCGGCTACGAGCAGGAAGGTTTCCACTGGAAAACCTGCGACATCGAAATCCTGTTGCATCCCCAATCGGCCGACATCGCCCAGGGCGTCGACGCGCTGCAGCCGGGCACCAACCAGGAAGAAGGCGCGGGCGATCAGGGCATCATGTTCGGCTATGCCTGCAACGAGACGCCGGATCTGATGCCGGCGCCGATCTTTTACGCCCACAAGATCCTGCGGCTGATCTCGGAAGCGCGCCACTCCGGCAGGGAGAAGGTGCTGGGCCCGGACTCCAAGAGCCAGGTCACCGTGCACTACGAGAACGGCAAGCCGGTCGGCGTGCGCGAGATCGTGGTTTCGCATCAGCATCTGGTCGAGGACATGTCCTCGAATCAGGTTCGCGAGCGCGTCGAACCCTATGTGCGGGAGGCGCTGCCCAAGGACTGGATCAACGGCAAGACCATCTGGCACATCAACCCCACCGGAAAATTCTTCATCGGCGGTCCCGACGGCGATACCGGCCTGACCGGCCGCAAGATCATCGTCGACACCTATGGCGGCGCGGCGCCGCATGGCGGCGGCGCGTTTTCCGGCAAGGACCCGACCAAGGTGGATCGTTCGGCGGCGTATGCCGCACGCTATCTCGCCAAGAATATCGTCGCCGCGGGGCTCGCCGGCCGCTGCACGCTGCAGCTCGCCTATGCGATCGGCGTGGCGCGGCCGCTGTCGATCTATATCGACACCCACGGCACCGGCAACGTGCCCGAGGAAAAGCTCGAGAAGGTCGTGGCCGAAGCGATGGATCTGACGCCGCGCGGCATCCGCAAGCATCTCGATCTCAACAAGCCGATCTACGCGCGGACTTCGGCGTACGGTCATTTCGGCCGCACGCCGGACAATGAGGGCGGCTTCTCCTGGGAAAAAACCGACCTCGCCGAAGTGCTGAAACGCGCGGTGTGACGACATATTTGAGCAGGCCGCTGCAACATATTTGAGCCGTCATGGCCGGGCAACAGCGCGAAGCGCGTCTTCGCGCCAGACGTCCCGGCCATCTACGTCTTTCTTCGTTGTGGCCAAGACGTGGATGCCCGGGACTGGCCCGGGCATGACGAGAACTAAACTATAGTCCGGTTTCGCAAGAAACGTCGCTCGGGCGAAGACAAAGGAAGATCTCATGACCGCCACCGCCAAGAAGCCCGCCTTCACCGACTACATCGTCAAGGACATTTCGCTCGCCGAATTCGGCCGCAAGGAAATCTCGCTGGCCGAGACCGAGATGCCCGGCCTGATGGCGACGCGCGAGGAATACGGACCCAAGCAACCCTTGAAGGGCGCGCGCATCGCCGGCTCCCTGCACATGACGATCCAGACCGCGGTCCTGATCGAGACGCTGGCGGCGCTTGGCGCCGACATCCGCTGGGTCTCCTGCAACATCTATTCGACGCAGGACCACGCCGCGGCCGCGATCGCCGCGGCCGGCATTCCCGTATTCGCGGTGAAGGGCGAGAGCCTCACCGAATATTGGGACTACACCGCAAAACTGTTCGACTGGCACGGCGGCGGTACCCCCAACATGATCCTCGACGACGGCGGCGACGCCACCATGCTGGTGCATCACGGTCTGCGCGCCGAGCAGGGCGACGTGAAGTTCCTCGACAAGCCGGCTTCCGAAGAAGAGGAAGTTTTCTTCGCGCTGATCAAGCGCCTGCTCAAGGAAAAGCCGAAGGGCTGGTTCGCCGAGATCGCGAAAAGCATCAAGGGCGTCTCGGAAGAGACCACCACGGGTGTGCACCGGCTCTACGAGATGGAGAAGAAGGGCACGCTCCTGTTCCCCGCGATCAACGTCAACGACAGCGTGACAAAATCGAAATTCGACAACCTCTATGGCTGCCGCGAATCGCTGGTCGACGGCATCCGCCGCGGCACCGACGTGATGATGTCGGGCAAGGTGGCGATGGTCGCGGGTTTCGGCGATGTCGGCAAGGGCTCGGCGGCGTCGCTGCGCCAGGCCGGCTGCCGCGTCATGGTGTCCGAGGTCGATCCGATCTGCGCGCTGCAGGCGGCGATGGAAGGCTATGAAGTCGTCACCATGGAAGACGCAGCACCCAGGGCCGACATCTTCGTCACCGCCACCGGCAACAAGGACATCATCACCATCGAGCACATGCGGGCGATGAAGGATCGCGCCATCGTCTGCAACATCGGCCACTTCGACAACGAGATCCAGATCGCGCATTTGCGCAACCTGAAATGGACCAACATCAAGCCGCAGGTCGACGAGATCGAATTCCCCGACAAGCACCGCATCATCCTGTTGTCGGAAGGGCGCCTGGTAAACCTCGGCAACGCCATGGGCCATCCGAGCTTCGTGATGTCGGCCTCCTTCACCAACCAGACGCTGGCGCAGATCGAGCTGTTCGCCAACAACAAGGACGGCAAATACGAGAAGAAGGTCTACGTGCTGCCGAAGTCGCTGGACGAGAAGGTGGCGCGGCTGCATCTTGCCAAGATCGGCGTGAAACTGACGCAGCTGCGCCCCGACCAGGCCGAATATATCGGCGTCAAGCCGGAAGGCCCGTTCAAGGCGGATCACTACCGGTATTGATTTGGGCCGTCATCCCGGGGCGCGCGTCAGCGCGAACCTGGGAATGACGTGGCAAATATCAACAAGCCCCGGAGCGATCCGGGGCTTTCGTTTGTCAGTTGCATTTTTCTTTGGCTTGCTGGCTAAATGACAGCAATCAGACGCCGAACCAGGCGCGCCCAGGGGAGACCACCATGGCTTCGGAACATTTCGACGTGCTGATCGTCGGCGCCGGGCTGTCGGGCATCGGCGCGGGTTATCACCTGCAGCACAAATGTCCGGGCAAGAGCTTTGTCATTCTCGAGGGCCGCGACTGCATCGGCGGCACCTGGGACCTGTTCCGCTATCCCGGCGTCCGCTCCGACAGCGACATGTTCACGCTGGGCTATTCGTTCAAGCCATGGACCGAGCCGAAGGCGATCGCCGGCGGACCGCAGATCCTGAACTATGTCCGCGAGACCGCCGCCGAGAACGGCATCGACAGGAAAATCCGCTTCAACCATCGGGTCAAGCGCGCGTCCTGGTCGTCGCAGGAGGCGCGCTGGACGGTGGAGGCCGAACGCACCGCAGGCGAGGGCGGCTCCGAGATCGTGCGCCTTACCTGCAATTTCCTGTTCATGTGCTCCGGCTATTACAAATACGAGGAAGGCTACACGCCGGAATTTTTGGGCACCAGGGATTTTGCCGGCCGCATCGTGCATCCGCAGAAATGGACCGACGACATCGACTATGCCGGCAAGCGCGTGGTGGTGATCGGCTCGGGCGCGACCGCGGTGACGCTGGTGCCGGAAATGGCCAGGAAAGCCGGTCACGTCACCATGCTGCAGCGCTCGCCGACCTATGTGGTCTCGCGCCCGGCGCAGGATCCGGTCGCCAACAAATTGCGGCGCAATCTGCCCGCCAAGCTCGCCTATCATCTGATCCGCTGGCGCAACGTGTTGTGGGGGATGTATTTCTTCCAGCTCTCCAGGCGCAAGCCGGCGCGGGTCAAGGAACTGATCCTCGGCGGCGTCAAGATGGCGCTCGGTCCCGACTACGACATCGCCACCCATTTTACGCCGCGCTACAATCCCTGGGACCAGCGGCTGTGCCTGGTGCCCGACGGCGATCTGTTCAAGGCGATCAAGGAAAAGCGCGCCTCCGTCGTGACCAGCGAGATCGATAGCTTCACGAAGAACGGCATCCGGCTGAAGGACGGCAGCGAACTCGAAGCCGACATCATCGTCACCGCCACCGGCCTCGTCCTGCAGGTGCTCGGCGGCATGGAGGTTGCCGTCGACGGCCGCGCGGTCGATTTCGCCAAAACCCTGAACTACAAGGGCATGATGTATTCGGACGTGCCCAATCTGGCGGCCGCGTTCGGCTACACCAACGCGTCGTGGACGCTGAAATGCGACCTGACCTGCGAATATGTCTGCCGCCTGATCAACTACATGGACCGGCATGGCCACAGGAAATGCATGCCGCACAATGCCGATCCCTCGATCACCGAATTGCCGTCGCTGGATTTCTCGTCCGGCTATGTGCAGCGCTCGGTCGCGAAAATGCCGAAACAGGGCTCGAAGCGGCCGTGGCGGCTCTATCAGAATTACGCGCTCGACATCGTCACCCTGCGCTTCGGCAAGGTCGACGACGGGGTGATGCAGTATTCGTGAGCGGCGGGGGCCGCGTCCCTGAACGCCATGCGTTGTTTCACGTATTCGCGCGCTGGCGTGAATCGGCCATCCTGCCGCGACGGTTAACGCCGCGTTAATCGGGGAATTCTACGCTATCGCGGCTGGGGCCTGCGACAGCATGAGGAAGCCCATGGATGCCCAGAGAATTGCCGTCGATGCCGTGGTCGCGCTGACCGATTGCGACCGCGATGCGGTCGCCGCCTTCATCCGCAGACTTTACCTTGCAGGTGTGAAGGATCCAAAGCGCCTGACCTTCAAGGGCCTGCAGGCGATGGCGCGGGCCTGACGCCCGGCCTCGCTCTCAATCCGCAAGACTTACGCCGCCGCCGCAATCGATTTCAGGAAGCCGTCGATCTCGGCCTGCAGGCTGGTGGTGGAATCGGACAATTGCTTGGCCGATGACACCAACTGGCTTGACGCCGCGCCGGTCTGGTTGGCGCCCTGGCTGACCTCGGCGATGGTGCCGGCGACCTGGGAAGTGCCGGAAGCGGTGCGCTGGATATTGCCGGAAATTTCCTGGGTGGCGGCGCCCTGTTCCTCGATCGCCGCCGAAATCGCGCTGGTGATTTCGGAAATCTTGCCGATGGTCGAACTGATCATCTTGATCGAGCCGACCGCCTCCTGCGTTGCGGTCTGCATGCCCGCGATCTGGATACCGATTTCGTCGGTCGCCTTGGCGGTCTGACTGGCGAGCGCCTTGACCTCCTGGGCAACCACTGCGAAGCCGCGGCCGGCTTCACCGGCGCGCGCCGCCTCGATGGTGGCGTTGAGCGCGAGAAGATTGGTTTGCTCGGCGACCGAGGTGATCAGCTTGATGACGTCGCCGATCCGGCTGGCGGCCTGCGACAGCGCATTGATGCGCGCGTCGGTTTCGTCGGCCTGTTTCACCGCGCTTGCGGCGATGCGGTTGGATTCCTGGACCTGCGCCGAAATCTCGCGCACGGAACCGGCGAGTTCCTCGGTCGCCGACGCCACCGACTGCACGTTGTTGGAGGCGTCCGTCGAGGCATTGGCGACCACGTTGGCAAGCCGGGTGGTATTGCCGGCATTGTCGCTCAGCGCCCGCGCGGTGCGTTCGAGCTCGCTGGACGCGGTCATCAGCGAGGTGATGATGGCGCGGAAGCGGTCGCTTGCGTCCGCGATGGCGTCCTTGCGGGCCTGACGGTTGGCGCCGAAATAAGACGCGACGACGGTTTCGGTGTCCAGCATGTTGGCCTTGGCGATGGCGCTCAGCATCAATGCCTTCTTGTCGCGCGCGGCCTGCGCGGCCTTCCCGAAGCGCGGAATCCGGACTTCGGCCTCGACCGCCTTCATCAATTGTCCGGCGACGAACATCATGCGGCAACCGACATACCAGTGCGGCGCGACGCCGGCGCGCTGATTGAGTTCGCAAAAACGCGCGATCGAACTGGCGTAGGCCGGGCCGAAATCGCAAGCCGCGATCAGATCCCAGTGCTGCAGTTGCATGCGAATGGCTTCCTGCATCGCTCCGTCCCGGAAGATGCCGGAGGAGGGATCGTAGCGCCGGACCTTGTCGTAGAACCGGGCCAGGATGCCCGGCAGCACTTTTGCGAAAAACGGCCGCATCTCGCGCAAGCTCGCCCGCATCGGCTCGTCGATCTCAAGCAAGTCGAGGCGGATGGCGTTCCAGTCAGGGCTCATCGGCGGCTCCAGCGCAGGTTGTCGTGGCTGGCGGCCCATTTAATGTGCGTGTGGTTAACGGATTGCGAATTTCTCCGTGGTTCTACCGGGAAGTGCGCAAATCCGGACGCGAAAAAGGCCCCAAACGACGGTCTGGGGCCTCGATTTTCGCGTCCTTGGGCGGGAAGAGCCGGCTAGGCCGGCTTGCCGATCGTGACCTTCAGGGTGCCGACGCCATCGACCCCGCATTCGATCTTGTCGCCGGGCGAGAGCGCCGCGACGCCGGCCGGCGTTCCCGTCATGATGATGTCGCCGGCGCCGAGCGCGACCTGCTGCGAAAGCTGCCAGATGATCTCCGGCACGCTCCAGATCAGTTCGGTGAGGTCGCCCTTCTGCCGCTCGGTGCCGTTGACCGACAGCCAGATCTTGCCCTTGGCGGGATGGCCGATCTTCGAGGCCGGCTGCAGCGCGGAGCAGGGCGCGGAATGGTCGAACGATTTGCCGATCTCCCACGGCCGCTCCTTCTTGCGCGCGGCCTGCTGCAGGTCGCGGCGGGTGAGGTCGATGCCGACGGCATAGCCGTAGACGTGGTCGAGCGCCTTGTCGGCGGGAATGTTGAGGCCGCCGCTCTTCATCGCCACGATCAGTTCGACCTCGTGGTGCAGATCCTTGGTCAGCGGCGGGTAGGGGATGGTGGCGCCATCCGGCTCGAGCATGTCGGCGTGCTTGGCGAAGAAGAACGGCGGCGCGCGCTCGTCATTTCCCATCTCGCGGATGTGCTCGAGATAGTTGCGCCCGACGCACCAGATGCGGCGAACCGGAAACGATTTGGTGTCGCCGGCGACGGGAATCGAGGCCTGCGGGCGGGGCGGGAATGACGAAGGATGTGGCGCTCATGAAGGGGTCTCGGCGGGGTTAAGGGCTGAAAACTCGGTGGTAGCTTTACGCGGTTGCGCTGATCGGCGCCAGAGTCGAGCGGCCCGGCATCGCGATGCTGCATGCGGAAGAACGAGGCATAGCGGCCGCCGCGGCGCAACAGATCGTCATGCCGGCCGCGCTCGACGATCTCGCCGCCCTCGACCACCAGGATGGCGTCGGCGTGCATGATGGTGTGCAGGCGATGGGCGATGACGATGGTGGTGCGGTTCTGGCAGAGATGCTCGATCGCTTCCTGCACCTGCTGTTCGGATTCCGAATCCAGCGCCGCGGTCGCTTCGTCGAGCAGGATGATCGGCGCATTCTTCACCAGCGCGCGCGCCACCGCGATGCGCTGGCGCTGTCCGCCGGACAATTGCGTGCCGTGCTCGCCGACCGGCGTGTCGTAGCCGAGCGGAAAGCCCATGATGAATTCGTGCGCGCAGGCGGCCTTCGCGGCGGCCACGATCTCGGCCTCGGTGGCGCCGACCTTGCCGAACGCGATGTTCTCGCGGATGGTGTCGCGGAACAGATAGACGTCCTGCCCGACATAGGCGGTCTGCTGGCGCAGCGATTTCCGCGACACCGCGGAAATCGACTGTCCGTCGATCAGGATGTCGCCCTCGCCGAGATCATAGAACCGCAGCAGCAGCGCCAGCACCGTCGATTTGCCGCCGCCGGAGGGGCCGACCAGCGCGGTGACCTTGCCGGGCTCGGCGACAAAGCTCATGCGGCTGATGACCGGCTCGTTCGGACGGTAGGCGAAGGTCACGTCGCGCAATTCGACCCGCGCGTCGGTCAGCTTCAAGGCCGGCTTGTCGTCGTCGATCGGGCTCGCTGGAGGGGCTGTCGACGATCTCCAGCAGTTTGCGCGCGCCGATCAGGTTGCTGTTCAATTCGATGTTGAGCCGCGCCAGGCGCTTGGCCGGCTCATAGGCCAGCAGGAACGCGGTCAGGAACGAAAAGAACTGGCCGGGCGTCGCGCCCATCGCGACCACGCTGTAGCCGCCATACATCAGTCCGCCCGCGACCGCGAAGCCGCCGAGCGTTTCCATCAGCGGGCTGGAGCGGTTGGAGACCCGCGCCATCTTGTTGGCGTTGCGCTCGACCGCCGTGATGCTGGCGTCGATGCGCTCGCGCATGGTCTGTTCCAGCGTGAACGCCTTGACGGTGCGAATGCCCTGCAGCGATTCCTGCATGGTTTCGAGGATGTCGGCGGTGCCGGTGAACTGGTTGTGCGCCAGCCCCTTGATCCGCTTCACCAGCTTGCGCAGCACCAGCATCGCCGGCGGCGCCACCGCGAATCCGAGCAGCGCCATATAGGGATCCTGCATCAGCATCACGCCGACCAGCCCGATCAGCGACAGCAGATCGCGTCCGACGCGCGTTGATCAGGAGGCTGAGCACCTGCGTGACGGAATTCGCGCCCGAGGTCAGGCGCGCCAGGAATTCCGACGAATGCCGCTCCGAGAAGAAGGCGACGCTTTCGCTCATCAGCTTGGCGAACAGCCGGCGCTGGTTGTTGGCGAGGATGGCGTTGGAGATCTTCGACAGGATCACCTGGTGACCGTAGGTCGCCGCGCCCTTGAGGATGAAGATCAGGACGGTGACCCCGGACAGGATCGCGATGCCGCGGACATTCTTGTCGACATAGGCCTGGTTGATGACCTGGCCGAGCAGATAGGCCGAGCCGGCGGTGGTCGCCGCCGAGACCGCCATCAGCGCGAACGCCAGCAGATAGCGGCGCCAGTAGGCGGCGCCCTGTTCCATGATCAGGCGGCGAATCAGGATCGCCGCGCCATAGGGGTCGTCGGTGATTTTCTTCGGAAGTTCGGTCATCCGCGTTCCATTGACGGCGCCAGGCAAGATCGCCCGCGCGTCAGGCCAAAGCGAAATGCCTCCTTGCCCGCTATATCGGGGTTTTTCAAGCCAAATGAAGACTTGCGCCGGATGAGAATTCAGGCCGATGCCGCGTGCGGCACCTCGCCGTGGCGCTCGCGGAACAATTTCTCTTCCCAGGCCAGCGCATGCGCGGCGATGGTTTCGAGATCGTCGTATTGCGGCGTCCAGTCCAGCGTCGCGCGGATGCGGCTGGTGTCGGCGATCATGGTCATGATATCGCCGGGCCGGCGCGGGCCATATTGAACCGCGAAATTGCGCCCGGAGACGCGCCGCACCGCCTCGATGGTCTCCAGCACGGAGTAGCCGCGGCCGTAGCCGCAATTCAGCGTCACCGAGGCCCCGCCGCCGCGCAGATAGGACAGCGCCGCGCGATGGGCCTGCGCCAGATCGCTGACGTGGATGAAATCCCGGATGCAGCTGCCGTCCGGCGTCGGATAGTCGGTTCCGAACACGTCGATCTTGGCGCGCTGTCCGGTGGCCGCCTCGACCGCGATCTTCAACAGATGGGTCGCGCCGACGGTCGCCAGCCCCATGCGCGCCTGCGGATCGGCGCCCGCGACATTGAAGTAGCGCAGCACGACATAGTTCATGCCGTGCGCGGAGGCCATGTCATGCAGCATGATTTCGGTCATCAGCTTCGAGGAGCCGTAAGGCGACAGCGGCCGCGTCGGCGCGGTCTCGGGAACCGGCACCTGATCCGGATTGCCGTATACCGCCGCGGTCGATGAAAAGATGAAGCGGTTGACGCCGCGATTTCACCGCCGCGTTGAGCAGGCTGCGCGTGGTCATGGTGTTGTTGCGGTAATAGGCGAGCGGATCGCGCATCGAATCCGGCACCACCACCGAGCCGGCGAAATGAATGATGCTTTCGACGCCGTGCGCCGCGATCACGCCCTCGACGAGGTTCTCGTCGGCGGCGTCGCCGATGAACAGCGGAACGCCTTCGGGCAGGAAGGCGGAAAAGCCGGTGGACAGGTTGTCGATCACGACGACGCTTTCGCCGGCTTCCACCAGCGCATGAACCATGTGACTTCCGATATAGCCGGCGCCGCCGGTGACAAGCACGGTCATGAGCTCACCCATCTCCCATATGCCAGTAGGGCGATGCTATCGGGAGCGCGGTGAAGAGTGGGTTTCGGCGCAGGCGAACTGGCCACTATGCTTAATGTTGCGTATAGGAAATGCGCGAAACGGAGCCTGACGTGGGAATCGAGAACATTTCCGCTGACAATCTGCAGCTGATCGTGCCGAATTTGCACAGGCGCTATTCCGGCGTGACCGCGACCAACCGCATGGTGGCGCCGAAACTCGCCAAAATGCTTTCCGCGCGGCCTGGCTCGGTCCCGATGCGCCCGACGGCATCGCGCGGATGGGTTTTGCGGATCTCCTGAAATTGTGGCGGCGCCGCACGCCGCTGATCTGGCACGCGCGGCGCAACAACGAGATGATCGTGGGCGTGCTGCTGCGATCGCTCGGCTGGCCGCTCGAAGCTGGTGTTCACCTCGGCGGCGCAGCGGCACCACACCTGGATCACGCGCTGGCTGATCAGACGGATGGATGCGATCATCGCCACCAGCGACATTTCGGCGTCGTTTCTCAAGCGCGAGGCGACGGTGATTCCGCACGGCGTCGATACCGATCGCTATGCGCCGCCCGCCGATCGCGCGGCGGCGTTCGCGGAAGCCGGATTGCCGGGCCGCTACGCCATCGGCTGCTTCGGCCGGGTGCGCGCGCAGAAGGGCAGCGATGTGTTCGTGGATGCGATGTGCCGGTTGCTGCCGCGCTATCCCGATTTCACCGCGGTCATGGTCGGCGCGATCACGCCGGAGCAATCGGGCTTTGCGAACGATCTGAAAAAGCGGATCGAGGCCGCGGGCCTGCAATCGCGCATCGTCATCACCGGCGAGCTTGGAATCGAGGAGGTGCAGCGCTGGTACCAGCGGCTGACGATCTACGCCTTCACCTCGCGCAACGAAGGGTTTGGTTTGACGCTGATCGAGGCGATGTCGGTGGGGGCGGCGCTGGTGGCGTCGCGCGCGGGTGCGGCCGAGCTCGTGGTCGAGGATGGCGTGACCGGCGTGCTGACGCCGCCGGGCGATGTCGATGCGCTGGTCGCGGCCCTGGAGCCGTTGATGCGCGATCCGGCTGCAGCCGCCGGCATGGGCGAGCGGGGACGCGCGCGGGTGCTGGAGAAATTCAGCCTCGATGCGGAAGCAAACCGGATCGCGGAGGTCTATCGCACCCTGGTCTGAGCGATCGCGTTCGCCACGAACGCGTCGAGGTCGCCGCCCGCGAACAGGAAGCCCGGCAGGCCCGCCGCCTGCGCCGCCTCGATATCGGTCGGGCGGTCGCCGATGACAAAACTGCCTTCGCGCCGCACCGGCCAATGCTCCATCAGATCGTGGATCATGCCGGGGCTCGGCTTTCGCCAGTGATGGTCTTCGAGATAGCCGGCCACCGATCCGTCGGGATGATGCGGGCAATATCTGATATCGTCGATGCGCGCGCCTTGCGCGGCAAGCTCGGTGCACATCCAGTCGTGCAGCGAGCGCAACTCGTCCTCGGTGAAGAAGCCGCGCGCCACGCCGGATTGATTGGTGAAGAAGAACACGAAATATCCGGCCTCGTTGAGCCGGCGGATCGCCTTCGCCGCGTTCGGCATCCAGCGAATCCGTTCCCGCGTGCCCATATAGCCGTCGTCGTGGTTGATGACGCCGTCGCGGTCGAGGAAAGCGGCGGGCCTGCGCGTGACGCGGGCGGTCTTTACGCCGCTCATTTTCCCGCGCCCTCGCGCATCATCGTCTGCTCGATCTCGTCGCAGATTGCGTGCGCGACGGTGAGGTGGATTTGCTGGATGATCGGGGTGTCGTCGCTTGGCGCGATCAACAGATGATCGCAGAGTGCGCCGAGGGCTTCGCCCTTGCTGCCGGTGAAGCCGATGGTGACAAGCCCGCGCTCGCGTGCGGTGCGCAACGCCGCCAGAATGTTCGGCGAGCGTCCCGAGGTGGACAGCGCCAGCAGCACGTCGCCGCGGCTTCCGAGACCTGCGACCTGCCGCGCGAACACCTGTTCGAAACCGTAATCATTGGCGATCGCCGTCAGGGCCGAGGTATCGGTGGTCAGCGCGATCGCGGCGTAAGCAGGCCGGTCCTGCTTGTAGCGGCCGACGATTTCGGCGGCGATATGCTGGGCGTCGGCGGCGCTGCCGCCATTGCCGATGATCAGGAGCTTGTTGCCTGCGCGCAGCGCCGCGACGATGACAGCCGCGATTTCGCGCGCCGCGGCGAGCAGCGCTGCATCCTGCGTCGCGCGCTCGAGGGCGGCGAGCGAAAGTTTCAGATGGGCTTCGATCGGGTCTTTGGAATCCTGGCTCAAAAGGCACCGTCAGAGGTTGCGGGTTCGTATCTTTGGTAATGACCGCGCCGCGGCTGCGCAAGCGGGCGAGGTCAGGGCGTAACGCGGGCCCCGGCCTCGGCCAGCACGCGCGCGGCGATATCGACCACGTCGGATGCGGGAATGTCCCGCATGCAGCGATGGTCGTTCATGGTGCAGACCGGGCGGTGGCAGGGCTGGCACGGCACCACGGTTTTGGTCTGAACCGTCGCCGCAAGGCCGTTCAGCGGCGCCCAGTGATAGGGGCTGGTGGGGCCGAAAATGCCCATGGTCGGCGTCCCCAGCGCGGCGGCGATATGCATCAGGCCGGAATCGTTTGAAATCGCGACACTGGCCGCCGCCATCGCCAGAATGCCGTTGCGCAGGTCGGTCCCGGTCAGGTCGCGCGCGCGCGGTCCGCCCGCGGCCACGATTTCGGCCGCCAAGGCCTTTTCGCCGGGGCCGCCGACCACCCAGACTTCCAGCCCGCGCTCGGCCAAAAGCCGCGCGGCCTCCGGGTAATAGGTCCAGCGCTTCGAGGCTCCGACCGAGCCCGGGGCCAGCGCCACGGCGGTTCCGGAGCCCAGCCCGCCGGCCTGCCGCCAGCGGCTCACTTCCTCGGCGGGCACGTTAAGCAGCGGCACCGGCCATTCCGGTGGCAGTGGGGCCCCATCCGGCAGCGCCAGCGCGGCGTTCTTGTCGATGAAGCGGGGCAGCGCCTTCTCGCCCCAGCGCCATCGATTGATCAGCCCAAATCTCGCCTCGCCGACGAAGCCCACCCGTTCCGGGATACCGGCGAGCGTCGGCGCGATCGCCGACTTCCAGGTGCGGGGCAGGACCAGCGCGGTGGCGTAGTTCCTGGCACGCAGCTGGGCCGCCAGCCCCCATTGCCTGGCCACCGCAAGCCGACCGCGCGGCAGGTCCCAGACGATCCCGGAGCGGACGCCAGGCATGTAATCGACCAGCGGCGCGCACAGGGAGGTGGTCAGCAGATCGATGGGCCGGTTAGGCCAGCGCTGCTTCAGCACCCGCACCACGGTATGGCCGCGCACGAAATCACCGATCCACATATAGGGAACGATCAGGATCGGGCGGGTGTCCGCAGCGTCCTCCGTCGTTACAAAATGCTCTGAATCGATGTTCATATCTTTGGGGTTGGGCGGCGGGTTATTTCGAGCCTGTCGGTAACTGCTCCTCGCAGCGGGGTAAAGGCACCAGACGGGCCGTCGCCTTCACCGCGCCGGATGATCCAAGTTGCCTGCCGGGCAGGACTGCGCGCGATCGGCAAAAGTGGGTACCGGTTTTGCGTCCGATTGCGCGCTAAATTATTGAATGAGCGCATGATCGATTCGCCAAACCGCTTACACTTTGGCGGATCATGCGCTAGGCAAAGCTGGCATCGCACATCAAGGGCAGGACGTGGAATGTTGCTGGTGACCGGGGGCGCCGGTTTTATCGGATCGAACGTCGTGGCCGCGTTGAACGACGCCGGCCGCGCCGATGTCGCCGTGTGCGATGTGCTCGGCCACGACGGCAAATGGCGCAATCTCGCCAAGCGCCAGCTCGCGGACATCGTACCGCCGGCGCAATTGCCGGACTGGCTGGACGGCCGCCGGCTCGACGCCATCATCCATCTCGGCGCCATTTCGGAAACCACCGCGACCGACGGCGATCTCGTGATCGAGACCAATTTCCGCCTGTCGATGCGGCTGCTTGACTGGTGCACGGCCCATCGCGACGCCGTTCATCTACGCCTCGTCGGCATCGACCTATGGCGACGGCGCGCAGGGCTTTCGCGACGACCAGTCGGTATCCGCGCTGAAGACGCTGCGGCCGATGAACCTGTATGGCTGGAGCAAGCATCTGTTCGACATGGCGGTGGCCGAGCGCGCGGCCCGGGGCGACAGGCTGCCGCCGCAATGGGCCGGCCTGAAATTCTTCAACGTGTTCGGTCCCAATGAGTATCACAAGGGCACGATGATGAGCGTGCTGGCGCGGCGCTTCGACGATATCAGGGCGGGCCGGCCGGTGCAGTTGTTCAAGTCGCATCGCGATGGCATCGCCGACGGCGATCAGCGGCGCGATTTCATCTATGTCGACGATGTGGTGCGGGTGATGATGTGGCTGCTGGCGACGCCATCGGTCAGCGGCATCTTCAATGTCGGCACCGGCAAGGCCCGCAGCTTCAGGGATATGATGCTCGCGGCCTACGCCGCGCTCGGCACGGCTGCGAATATCCAGTATGTCGATATGCCGGAGGCGATCCGCGGCAGCTACCAGTACTTCACCCAAGGCGATGTCGATCGGCTGCAGCACGCCGGCTACAATGGCGGCTTCACCGCGCTGGAAGAGGCGGTCGAAATTTACGTCAAGGATTTCCTCGATCGCGCCGACCGCTTCCGCTGACGGCGCAACGGATGACGAGAACAGATGTTCGATTTTGATGCCCTGTCGCATGCGATTGCCAGCCGGACCGTGCTGTGTGTCGGCGACCTCATGCTCGACGAATTCGTCTATGGCGAGGTGTCGCGGATTTCGCCGGAAGCGCCCGCGCCGGTCATTGCCGTGCAGCGCAGCGAGACCAATATCGGCGGCGCCGGCAATGTCGCGCGCAACATCGCCTCGCTCGGCGCGCGCTGCATCTTCGTCGGCCTGATCGGCGAGGACGACGCGGGAGCGCAACTGAAAGCCGCGCTGGCGCAGGAAGGCCTGATCGAAAGCGTGCTGGTTTGCGATTCTTCGCGGCCGACGACGCGCAAGGTGCGTTTCGTCTCCGAGCATTTCTCCACCCATATGCTGCGCGCGGACTGGGAACTGGCACAGCCTGCCGCAGCCGATATCGAGCAGAAATTGATCGACGCCGTTTTGCCGCTGCTGCCGCGTGCCGATATCGTGCTGCTGTCCGACTATGCCAAGGGCGTGCTGACGGCGCGGGTGATCCGCAACGTCATCGACGCCGCGCGAAAACTCGGCAAGCGGGTGATCGTCGATCCCAAGAGCGCCAATTTCGCGATCTATCGCGGCGCGACGCTGCTCACGCCCAATCGCAAGGAGTTCGCGGAAGCGACCCGCAGCCGCGCCGATAGCGAAGAGAGCATCGCCGCCGCCGCGCAGGACGCGATGCAGCTCGCGGACTGCGAGGCCATGCTGGTGACGAGAAGCGAGCACGGCATGACGCTGGTGCCGCGCAAGGGCGAGGCGGTGCATGTTCCGGCCCATCCGGTCAAGGTCCGCGACGTCTCCGGCGCGGGCGACACCGTCGCCGCGGTGCTCGCGGTGACGCTGGCGGCGGGAGCCGACTGGGAGACGGCGCTGCGGATGGCGAACGCGGCGGCCGCGGTCGCGGTCGGCAAGAAAGGCACCGCCAGCGTGACATCGGCGGAATTGCGGCGAAAGATCCTGCCGCATGCTTTCCTCGCGGCTGAAGAAAAAATCATCGCGGCAGGCGGCGACCTCGACGCGCATCTTCTGGATTGGCGCAGACAGGGCTTGAGGGTCGGATTCACCAACGGCTGTTTCGATATCCTGCATCCCGGCCATGTCAAGGTCCTGACCGCGGCGCGCGGTGCCTGCGATCGCCTGATCGTCGGCCTGAACAGCGACGCATCGGTGAAGCGGCTGAAGGGCGAGGGGCGTCCGGTTCAGGACGAGCGTGCGCGCGCCGAAGTGCTGGCGGCGCTGGAGGCGGTCGATCTCGTCGCGATCTTCGAAGAAGACACCCCGATCGGGTTGATCACCCAGATCAGGCCGAGCGTGCTGGTGAAGGGCGGCGACTATACCCGCGAGCAGGTCGTCGGCCACGAGATCGTCGAAGCCGCGTGGCGGCGAAGTGCTGCTGGTCGACGTCCTGCCCGGCTTCAGCACGACCTCGCTGGTCGATCGCGCGCGCGGAGGCAAGCCGTGACGCGCGATCGCGGAAAATTCGACCATGGCCCTGCTGGCGAGGCGGTTGGCGGGATCCGGCCGCCTGGATCACGACGGTGGATGTTTTCGCCATCCTGACCGCGCTTTCGCTGCCCTGGTCGACGTCGCTGACGGCGATCTTTGCGACCGCGCTGCTGGTCACGATGGTGCCGTTCCTCGACGTCAGGGCTTTCCTGCAGTCGCTGAAGCGTCCGATCTGCGCGGTGCCGATCGCGCTGTTCGCGCTGGCGGTCGTGGGAACCCTGTGGTCGGACGCGCCGTGGGGCGCGCGGCTTTACGCCATCGGCCCCACCGTCAAACTCCTGATGCTGCCGGTGCTGCTGTTTCACTTCGAACGCTCGGAGCGCGGGCTCTGGGTGTTCGTCGCCTTCCTGGTTTCCTGCACACTGCTGACCGCGATGTCGTGGATCGTCTTCTTCCATCCCGGCCTGTCGCTGAAGACGTTCGATCCCCAGCCGGGTATTTTCGTCAAGAATTATATCGATCAGAGCCAGGAGTTCACGCTGTGCGCGGTCGCGCTGGCCTATCCGATCATCACTTCCCTGCGCGCGAGGAAATTCATGCTGGCCGCGCTGCTCGTTGCGATCGTCGTCAGCTTCCTCGCCAACATGGCGTTCGTCGTGGTTTCGCGGACCGCGCTGGTCACCATGCCGATCATGCTGGCCGTATTCGGCCTGGTGCATTTGAAATGGCGCACCAACGTCATGATATTCTGCGCGGCGATCGTGGTTTCGGTCATCGCCTGGACGGCGTCGTCTCGATTGCAATGGACGATCACGACGTTCACGCGCGACTATCTACTATTACAAGAAGCAAAATGAGCCGACATCGATCGGCATTCGCCTGGAGTTCTGGCGAAAGTCCCTGCGGCTTCTTTGGCGAAGCACCGCTCGCCGGCCACGGAACCGGTTCGACGCGAGGCCTTTTCGAGCAGGCCGCCACCGGTCCCGAGAGGCTGGCTTCCGCCGCAGGTGATCGGCAATCCGCACAACCAGACCCTCAACGTCGCGGTGCAGTGGGGCGCAATCGGCATCATCGTGCTCTACGCGATGTGGGGGCTGCATCTGTTGCTGTTCCGCGGCGACAGTCTGGCAAGCTGGATCGGGTTATTGGTGGTCGTGCAGAATATTTTCACCTCGCTGTTCAATTCGCATATCTTCGATTTCCACGAGGGATGGATGTATGTCCTGGGCGTAGGCATCGCCGGCGGCATGGTCGCGAGGAAAAGCTCGCACGAAGCGGCAATCGAAATGCGGGATTCCGCCAAACCATGACGGCTGGCATGCAAGCGCGAGATGAGCTATCAGCAGCCTCGCAACGGCTTAGCCGCAAAACTGTCTGTTACCGGTCAGCGAAATGATGCGTCTCTCCAATCTGACCCTGCGCAACCTGCTGATCGCAACGCATGACGCGCTGGCGACCACGCTGGCGGTGTTGGCGAGCTTCTATCTCCGTTTCGAGGGCGAAGCCTTTTTCGATCGTCTGCCGCTATTGCTGCGGATCCTGCCCTATTTCGTCGCCTTCAGCGTGGTGGTCTGTTACGTCTTCAATCTGACCACTGCGAAATGGCGTTTCATTTCCCTGCCGGACGCGCTGAATATCCTTCGCGTGGCGACCGTGCTGACGCTGGCGCTGCTGGTGCTGGATTATATTTTCGTCGCGCCCAACATTCACGGCACGCTGGTGGCGCCAAATCTCCAAACGCCGTTCTTTTTCGGCAAGATCACCATCATCCTCTACTGGTTTCTCGAGGTGTTCTTTCTGAGCGGCCTGCGCTTTGCCTATCGTTATTTCCGCTATTCGCGCACGCGCTATCATGCCCGGACGGAGGGGGCCTCGCCGGCACTGCTGATCGGCCGTGCTGCGGACGCCGAAATACTTCTGCGCGGTATTGAAAGCGGTGCCGTCAAGCACCTTTGGCCGGTTGGGGTATTGTCGCCGTCGCCGTCCGATCGCGGACAGTTGATCCGGAATACACCTGTGCTGGGCGGGATCGACGATATCGAGGGCGTGATCGGCGATTTTGCAAGACGCAACAAGCCGATCGCGCGCGTGGTCATGACGCCGTCAGCGTTCGAGCCCGATGCGCGGCCCGAATCGGTTCTGATGCGGGCGCGCAGGCTGGGGCTGATTGTCAGCCGCTTGCCATCGCTGGAGAGCGGGGAGACGCCGCGGTTGACGGCGGTTGCCGTCGAGGACCTGCTGCTGCGCCCCAGCGAAAACATCGACTATGCGCGCCTCGAAGCGCTGGTGAAGAACAAGGCGGTCATCGTCACCGGCGGCGGCGGCTCGATCGGTTCGGAGATTTGCGAGCGCGTCGTCACCTTCGGCGCGGCGCGATTGCTGGTGATCGAGAATTCGGAGCCGGCGCTCTACGCGGTCACGGAGGCCCTGGCGGCGCACCAGACCGGCGCCGCCATCGAGGGCCGGATTGCGGATATTCGCGATCGGGAGCGCATCCTGCGGCTGATGAGTGAATTCAGGCCGGACATCGTGTTTCACGCCGCCGCGCTCAAGCATGTGCCGATTCTCGAGCGCGACTGGAGCGAAGGGGTCAAGACCAACATCTTCGGATCGATCAATGTCGCCGACGCGGCGCTCGCGGCGGGCGCCGAGGCGATGGTGATGATCTCGACCGACAAGGCGATCGAGCCGGTCTCGATGCTGGGTCTGACCAAGCGGTTCGCCGAGATGTATTGCCAGGCGCTCGATCACGACCTGGCGTCGCAGCCGGGCGCCAAGCCGCGGATGCGGCTGATCTCCGTGAGATTCGGCAACGTGCTGGCGTCGAACGGCTCGGTGGTGCCGAAATTCAAGGCCCAGATCGAGGCGGGTGGCCCGGTGACGGTCACGCACCCGGACATGGTCAGGTACTTCATGACGATCCGCGAGGCCTGCGATCTGGTGATTACGGCCGCCACGCACGCGCTGGCGCCGGCGCGTCCGGACGTTTCGGTTTACGTGCTCAACATGGGACAGCCGGTCAAGATCGTCGATCTTGCCGAGCGCATGATCCGGCTTTCCGGCCTGCAGCCGGGCCACGACATCGACATCGTGTTTACCGGCATGCGGCCGGGAGAACGGCTCAACGAAATCCTGTTTGCCAGCGAGGAGCCGACCATCGAGATCGGTGTCGCCGGCATCATGGCGGCCAAGCCCAACGAACCGCCGATGCAGGCGCTGCGGAAATGGATCGCGGCGCTCGAGCAGGCGATCGCCAGAGATGACCGGGCCACGATCAGGGCGGTCCTGAAGGATGCCGTCCCCGAATTCGGGTCCGGCGCATCGGCCGAAGCGGATGCGACTTCCAGCTCGCTTCTACAGTCCTGATTTCCGGATCTGAAAAATCCGCCTGAGGAAACGCAGAAAGAACGCGGCGTCGATGATCGGCGCGTTCAAATGCATGCGCCGCGATCGCAGGCACTCCAGGTTTCCCCGCAAGGTGACGCGCCAGCCTCTGGTGCTGATCCCGCCCATCTGAAAGTCCGCGATGACCCGGGGGATATAGCGCACCCGGAAATCGTTCAACGCCAGGGCTCGCAGCATGTAATCATAGTCGGCGGTGGTGATGTAGCTCAAATCGTAGTCGCCGACCTTCTCGGCCACTTCCCTGCGCATGTAGAAAGTGGGGTGGGGAGGCACCCAGCCAAGCTGAAACGAATAGCGGTTGAATACTCCCCCCCGCCAGGCGCGCGCAACGCGCTTGGTGTGGTGATCTGTCACCATATCGAGATCGCCGTAAACGATGTCGGCGTCCTGCATTGCCGCAGCGATGTCCGAGAGCGCGCTGGAATTGTGAAATGTATCGTCGGAATTCAGAAACCCCACGGCGTCGCCCTGAAACAGGTGGAAGCCCTTGTTCATGGCATCGTAGACGCCGCTGTCCTTCTCCGAAAAGACACGTATCGCATCGGAACCGAACGACTCGACGATTTTGAGTGTTGTGTCGCTGGATGCTCCGTCAATCACCAGCATTTCTTTTTCGGGATGATTTTGCGCCAGAAAGGATTCGATGGTGAATCCAATTGTTGCTTCGGAATTGTAGCTGGCTGTTACGACGCTAATCTTCATCGATTGCTCTGGTCGGAACCGAAGTTATCGAGGCTGATGGGCCCTGTCGAGGAAAACCGACCTGGACACACTACATAGCGATGCTTCGAGTCCGTCAAGATAAAGGCAACGACCCCGCCTACTTGCTATTCCGGTACATCGATCGGGGCCGAGCCCCGCGCGGCCTTCTCGGCGCTGAAAATCCAGACCAGCCCGCCGAAAGCGCCGACGATAAAGGATACCGCGCCGAACAGCAGCGAAACGTTGACGCCTTCATTCGCCATCAGCCCGGCATATCCGAACGCCAGCCCCATGGTGGCTTCGCGCACCCCCCAGCCCGCAATCGAGATCGGCAGCATGGTGATCAGCATGACCGGCGGGACCAGCTGAAAGACCTGACCAAACAACACGGGCGCTGCGATCGATTGTACCACGCACCAGACGATGACGACGGCGAGGACGTGAATGAATATCGACAGCATCGCAATCGTCGGTCCATGCTTCCAGCTGAAAATCACCCGGTTTGCGATCACGGCGCAGGCGTGAAGATGATGCATTCCCCACCAGCGCCTCAGCCAGGGCCACGGCAACACGCCGAACACGAGAAATCCCACGCCGCCGGCGAGCGCGGCGAAATCGACGAATAATAGCGCCGACCGGCCATGCGGATCACTGATCAGGCTGTAGCTCCACGGCAGGCTCGCAACGATGATGATGGCAAGCGCGATCAGGCCGATGGCGCGGTCGACGAAAATGGAATAGGTCGCCGCGCGCCATCCGGCGCCGCCGCGCGCCACCAGCCACAGTCGCACGGCGTCGCCGCCGATCGAGGATGGCAGCGTCTGGTTGAAAAACGTTCCGATCAGATTGAAGCGCATCGCCTGTCCCGTCTCAAGCGGCGCGCCGCACTCCGCGCTGATCACACGCCATCGCAACACGCCGACAAAAATCTGCAGGAAGGTTCACGGCGATCGCCATGCCGATCCAGCCCAGGCTCGCAACATTGATGCGTGAGGCAAGGTCGGACAGATTGACCTTGCGCAGCGCGAGATAGAGCAGCGCCACGGAGATCAGTATTTTTATCGTTGAAGACAGGATCCGGCGCATCTCGCCCGCGTTCGCCAAGTTTGAAAGGGATGGTCAAAAACAGCGCAACTCGACGCCGCGCGCCGAACTTCGTCGCCTTGGTATGGTTTTAATGCCAATCTGGCAATAGGGCCCCAACTGGGTATTGCGACACCCTCAATACGGCGGGTAAAGAGGCTGCGGCCGGCGCGGCGGAGCCGAACCGATGGCCCAGGGGATGCGATGTCGGATCAGACAATTTTGGTCACGGGTGCGGCGGGCTTTATCGGCTTTCACGTCGCCCGCCATCTGCTGGCCGAGGGCCGTCATGTCGTCGGTCTGGACAATCTCAACGCTTACTATGACCCCGCCTTGAAGCGGTCACGGCTGAATGTCCTGCGCGGATATTCGCGGTTCAATTTCGTGAAGATCGATCTTGCGGACCGTCCGTCGATGGGGCAGCTGTTTGCACAGCGCCGGTTTGCGGCGGTGATCCACCTGGCCGCCCAGGCCGGCGTGCGGCACTCGATCGACCACCCCCATGCTTACGTCGACGCGAACCTCGAAGGCTTTGTCAATGTTCTGGAGGGGTGCCGGCATAGTGAATGCCGTCATCTGGTATACGCGTCCTCGTCATCGGTTTACGGCGCCAACACGAAGTTGCCGTTTTCGGTCGATGACAAGACCGATCGTCCCATCAGTCTCTACGCCGCGACCAAAAAGGCCAACGAGCTGATGGCCCATTCCTATAGTCACCTCTACCGTCTTCCGGTCACCGGCTTGCGGTTCTTTACCATCTACGGGCCATGGGGACGGCCCGATATGGCGATCTTTCTGTTTGCCAAATCGATTGTTGAAGGCACGCCGATCAGGCTTTTTAACCATGGCAAGATGCGCCGCGACTTCACCCATATCGATGACGTCACCCGTGTAGTATTGCGCCTTCTGGATCGTATTCCCGCGGATAGCGGAAGCGCCGGGCATGCGCCGGCGCGGATCTATAATGTCGGTAATCACCACCCGGAAGAGCTTTTACGTGTGGTGGTGCTTCTGGAGAAAGAGTTGGGCCTCACGGCGGTAAAGGATATGCTGCCGATGCAGCCTGGCGACGTGATGGAAACTTTCGCCGATATCGGCGATTTGATGCGCGACGTCGGCTTCAGGCCGCAGACCTCCATTGAGGATGGCATTCGCGATTTTGTCGCGTGGTACCGCGACCATTACAAGCTTTGAGGGGCCGATGGACAGGCGAATTATCCCACTGATCATGTGCGGCGGCGCCGGAACGCGGCTGTGGCCGGCTTCGCGCGAAGTGCACCCCAAGCAATTCCTGCCTCTGTTCGGGGCGCGCTCGACATTCCAGAACACGATTCTGCGGGTGTCGGATGCGGCGTTGTTCGAGCGTCCGATCGTCATCACCAACAAGGTCTATCGCTTCATGGTACTGGAGCAGCTCGCCGAGATCGGGCTTGAGGCCGATGTGCTGCTGGAGCCGATGCGGCGGGATTCCGGCCCGGCGATTGCGGCAGGCGCGGCGTTTGCGCAAACGCGTGACAAGGAGGCGATCGTTCTCGCGCTCGCCGCCGATCACGTCGTGCGCGATATCGAGGCTTTCGTCGCTGCCTGCCGCCAGGGCCTGGTCGGGGCGCAAGCCGGCCGGATCGTGACCTTCGGCGTTGAGCCGGAGCGGGCGGCCACCGAATACGGTTATATCAGCCCGGGTGAAGTCATCTCCGGCGAGGTCCGCAAGGTTACCAAATTCGTCGAGAAGCCGGATCCGGCAACGGCGGCGGAATATATCAAGGCCGGTTATCTCTGGAACAGCGGCAACTTCATGTTCCGCGCCTCGGTTCTGCTCGACGAATACAGCAATTTCGATGCCGAAAGCGTGCAGACCGTCACCGATTCGGTGGTCAAGGCCGGGCGCGATCTCGGCTTCGTCACGCTCGACGCGGGCGCATTCGGTTCAGCGAAGGCGATCTCAATCGACTACGCGGTAATGGAGAAGACCTCTCGCGCCGCCGTGGTGCCGGTCAAGTGCGGCTGGTCCGACGTCGGCTCCTGGCATGCGGTGTGGGAACTGTCGGACAAGGACAGCCAGGGCAATGCCGCGCAGGGCACAGCGGTGTTCGAGGATTCGCGCAACTGCAATGTCCTGACCGACAAGGCGCTGGTCGCGCTGGAAGGCGTCGACGATCTGGTGGTGGTGGCGACGCAGGACGCCGTGCTGGTGTCGAGTCAGAAGGATGCCAACGGCCTGAAGCGGCTGGTCGCGAAACTGAAGACGGTCGCTCCCGAGGTGACGGAAGATCATCTCAAGGTTCACCGTCCCTGGGGCTCATATCAATCGGTCGACATGGGCGAGCGGCATCAGGTCAAGCGTATCGTGGTAAAGCCGGGCGGCCGGCTATCGCTGCAAAAGCACCACCATCGTTCCGAGCACTGGATCGTGGTGCGGGGTGCGGCGCGTGTGACCCTCAACGAAATGGTCAAGACAGTGCACGAGAACGAATTGATCTATATCCCGATCGGTGCGACCCACCGGATGGAAAACCCGGGCAGGATTCCGCTCGAGCTGATCGAGGTCCAGACCGGCAGCTACCTCGGCGAGGACGATATCATCCGGATCGAGGACGATTACCAGCGAAGCTAGCGCGACCCGGGGCAAATCGTTCAGCGTCGAATCGTTCGGCCTCGAATCGACGGATTTTCGGGCGGGTTCCGCGCCTGAACAGGCGGCAGGACGATGTAATTTTTTGAATCAAAACGTGTCCGGGATTGTTTCGCGGCATTCGCCACGTCTGTGGCGACGTGCTAGGAGAGCGCCGGGGTATCTGTGGCGCAAGACGACTGGGGTTGACATGAGTTCCAAAGGGTCCGCATCGGGTGCGAAGACCGAGGCAAAGCGCGCGCTTCGCGTCGGCGTCGATCGGCGCCGGCGTGATGGGCAGCAATCATGCCCGGGTGCTGGCCGGCCTGCCGGATATTACGCTGGTCGGAATCGTCGATCCGCTGCCGGCGCATCGGACGCGCGCGACGGACCTGACGGCCTGTCGCACCTTCGCGGGCCTCGACGAGTTGATCGCGGAAGGCGTCGATGCCCTCACCATCGCGGCGCCGACGCATCTGCACCACGAGATCGCGCTCGCCTGCATCGCGCGCGGGGTTCACATCCTGGTCGAAAAGCCGATCGCGTCCACGGTCGAGGAGGGGCGGGATATCGTCGCCGCCGCCCGCCGCGCCGGCGTGACGTTGATGGTGGGGCATGTCGAGCGGTTCAACCCGGCGGTCGCCGCGGTCAAGCAGGCGATCTCCGGCGAGGATATTCTCTCGATCGCCATCACGCGCGTCGGACCGTTCCCGCCGCGGATGTCGAACGTCGGCGTGGTCATCGACCTCGCCGTGCACGACATCGATCTGATCCGCTGGTTTACCGAGTCCGACATCGTCGAGGTGCAGCCGCAGCTCTCCAGTGCGGTCGCCGAGCGCGAGGATATCGCGCTATTGCAGTTCCGCACCGCCTCCGGCGTGCTCGCCCATATCAACACCAACTGGCTGACGCCGTTCAAGGCGCGCAACGTCACCGTCGCCACCCGCGGCAAATATGTGATGGGCGATCTTCTCACCCGTCAGGTCACCGAATGCTTCGGCTTCAAACCGGACGGCAGCTATTCGATGCGCCATCTGCCGGTCGGCCATGACGAGCCATTGCGCGCCGAATTGATCGCCTTCCTTCACTCGGTGCGCACCGGCGGCGTGCCGGCGGTGACCGGCGACGAAGGCGTCGCCAGCCTTGAAATCGCGACCCGCTGCCTGGAGACGCCGGCGAGGCCCGCCGCGGCCTCTGCCGCGCGCAAGGGGCCGCGGCCAGTTGTTGTCGGCTAGTCGCGCGTTGATGTCCCGTCCTCAATCCTTGCAAGGCTCCATGAACCAGCACCTGCGTCCGGAACCCGTCCCCTTCATCGACATCGCCGCGCAGCGCCGCCGGCTCGGCACGGCCATCGATGAGGCGGTTTCCCGCGTGCTCGGCCATTGCCAGTTCATCAACGGTCCGGAAGTGACAGGGCTCGAGGCCGAGCTCGCCGCTTTCAGCGGGGCCAGGCACGTGGTGAGCTGCGCGAGCGGCACCGACGCGCTGTTGATGGTGCTGATGGCCAAGGGCGTCGGCCGCGGCGACGCGGTGCTTTGTCCGTCCTTTACATTTTGCGCGACCGGCGAGGCGGCGGCGCTGACCGGCGCGACACCGGTTTTCGTCGATGTCGATGAAGCGACCTTCAACATCGACGCGGATTCGCTGAAGCGCGGCATCGCCACCGCAAAACGGCTCGGCCTCAGGCCGAGGGCGGTGATTCCGGTCGACCTGTTCGGGCAAAGCGCCGACCATGACGTCATCGGGGCCATCGCGGAAGCCGAGGGCCTGTTCGTGCTCGATGACGCCGCCCAGGCCTTCGGCGCCAGCTACAAGGGCCGCCGTCTCGGCACGTTCGGCCTTGCGACCGCGACCAGCTTTTTTCCGGCAAAACCGCTCGGCTGCTTTGGCGACGGCGGGGCGATCTTCACCGACGATGCCGGGCTCGCGGCAACGCTGCGCAGCGTTCGCGTTCACGGCCAGGGTTCGGACAAATACGACAATGTCCGGCTCGGGCTGACCGGGCGGCTCGATACCATGCAGGCGGCGATCCTGATCGAAAAACTGAAGATCTTCGAGGATGAAATTGCCGCGCGCAACATGGTTGCGGACCGCTATGCGCAAGGGCTCGACAAGGTCGTGACCGTTCCGCGCCTCGCCAGCGGCTGCACCTCGGTCTGGGCGCAATACACCATCCGGCTGCCGAAAGGCTGCGATCGCGACAGCTTCGCCGCGACGCTGAAGGCGCAGGGCATTCCGACGGCGATCTATTACCCGAAATCGATGCATCAGCAGACCGCCTATCGGGATTTCCCGGTCGCCGACGGCGGCCTGCCAGTATGCGAACGCCTGTCGTCCGACGTCATCAGCCTGCCGATGCATGCCTATCTCGATGAGCCGACGCAGGAGCGGGTCATCAAGGCTGTTGCCGGCGCGTTTGGCGCATGATCCCGAAAGCAGGCCCTCGGACTTGATCCGGGGATGGCGCCGGTTTTCGGAAAAGATCATGCGCAAAGCGATATTTCTTCCGATTTCGCCGTTTTGATGCGTCGCCGCATGCGGTAGAAGCGGCGCATGCTCGGTCGTATTTTCACCGTCGGCGGCTACACGCTCCTTTCACGGCTGACCGGTTTCGCTCGCGACATCATGCTCGCGGCGATCCTTGGCGCAGGTCCGGTGGCGGATGCGTTCTTCGTGGCGCTGCGCCTGCCCAATCACTTCCGGGCGATTTTTGCCGAAGGCGCCTTCAACGCGGCGTTCGTGCCGGCCTACGCCCATGTCCATGGCGGCCGTGGCGAGGCGTCGGCGCGATTGTTCGCCGACCGCATTTTCACCCTGCTGTTCTCATCGCAACTGGTTCTGCTGGTCGTCGCCTGGCTGTTCATGCCGCAGGCGATGAGCATTCTCGCCCCCGGCTTTAGCGACGACGCCGAGCAGCGCCGGCTGGCCATCGAGCTGACGCGGATCACCTTTCCCTATCTGCTCCTGATCACGCTGGTGACGCTCTATGGCGGCATGCTCAACGTCATGCATCGCTTCGCCAGCGCCGCGGCGGCGCCGGTCTTTCTCAACCTGTCGATGATGGCGACGCTGGCGCTGGCGGCGCTGTTTCCGGGGGCAGGCCATGCCGCGGCATGGGGCGTGCTGATATCGGGTTTTCTGCAATATTTTCTGCTGGCCGGGGATCTCGCGCGTCACGGCGGCCTGCCGCGATTCGCAGCCCTCAGGCTTGATGAAGACGTCAGCGCATTCTTTCGCGCGCTCGGGCCTGCGACGCTGGGCTCGATGGGGACCCAGGTCGCGTTGTTTGCCGACACCATCATCGCGACGTTCTTGCCGGCCGGCGCGCTCTCGGCGCTGTATTATGCCGACCGGCTCAATCAGCTGCCGATCGGCGTGATCGGCATCGCGATCGGCACGGTATTGCTGCCGGAAATGTCGCGGCGGCTGACATCGGGCGATCACGACGGCGCGATGGCATCGCAGCGGCGCGCTTTCGATTTTACGCTATTGTTTTCGGTGCCGTTCGTGGCGGCGTTCCTGACGGTTCCCGGAATTCATCATGCGCGCGATGTTCGCGCGCGGCGCGTTCTCGAAAGCCGATGCCGCGGCCGCGGGTGCCACGCTCGCCGCCTACGCGGTCGGACTGATCCCGTTTGTGCTGATCCGCAGCGCGGTCGCGACCTTTTACGCCCGCAAGGATACCGCCACGCCGGTGAAGGCGGCGCTGATCGGCGTCGCCGTCAATGTCGCGTTGAAGATCGCGCTGGTGGGGGCGCTGGCGCAGGTTGGTCTGGCGCTCGCGACCGCGGTCGGCGCCTGGATCAATCTCTTGCTGGTGGTCGGGTTTGCGGCGCGGGCAGGGCATCTCGATCTCGATCGAGCGCTGATGCGCTCGACGGCGAAATTCCTGGTTTCCGGCACCGTGCTCGGGGCGGCGCTGTGGTTGACCGCAAGGCTGGCGGTATCGCACCTTGCCCAGCTCAGCCTGTTGCGCGACGAGGCCGCGCTCGTGGTGCTGATCGTGGTCGGTGCGGTGGTCTATGCCGGGTCGATCCTGCTGCTGTTCGGCAGGGTCTGGCTGCGGTCGCTGGTTCGCAGCTAAACCCTTTGCGCTGTCCCGCGATCCGCTGCAATATGGCCACAAATCATGACGAGGAAACGGAGATACGATGGCTGCTCCTATCAAATTTGGCGTCGGTCAAAGCGTCCTTCGCAAGGAAGACGATGCGCTCATCCGCGGCAAGGGCCGCTACACCGATGACCACGCGCCACAGCCGGCCATGCACGCGCTGGTGCTGCGCTCGCCTCACGCGCATGCGAAATTCACCATCGACGCGGCCCGCGCCCGCGGCCTGCCCGGGGTCGGCGTGATCCTGACCGGCGAGGACGTCAGGGATCTCGGCTCGCTTCCCTGCCTGTTCAACCTCGAAGTCAATCCCTTCACCGGCCCGCCCTATCCGATCCTCGCGTCAAGCGAGGCGCGCCATGTCGGCGATGCCGTCGCCTTCGTTGTTGCTGACACCGTCGATCAGGCGCGCGATGCGCTGGAGGCGATCGAGGTCAACTGGACGCCGCTGCCCGCCGTGGTCGGCGTCGCCCACGCGGTCAAGCCGGGTGCGCCGCAGGTCTGGCCCGATCAATCCGGCAACGTGCTGTTCGACGTGCCGATCGGCGACAAGAAAGCTACCGAAGCCGCGTTCGCAAAAGCCCATGCGGTGGCCGAAATATCCATCGTCAATCCGCGCGTCGTCACCAACTTCATGGAAACGCGCGCGGCGGTCTGCGAATACGACGTCAAGCGGGACCACCTGACGCTGACGGTCGGCAGCCAGGGCAGCCATCGCTTGCGCGAAATCCTGTGCGGGATGGTCCTGAAGATTCCGCAGGAAAAGATGCGGGTGATCTGCCCGGATGTCGGTGGCGGTTTCGGCACCAAGCTGTTTCCCTATCGCGAATACGCGCTGATCGCGGTTGCCGCGCGCAAGCTGCGCAAGACGGTGAAGTGGACCGCCGACCGCTCCGATCACTTCATGGGCGACGCGCAGGGGCGCGATAACGTCACCACGGCGCGGATGGCGCTGGCCGAGGATGGCAGGTTCCTCGCGATGGACGTCGACCTGATGGGCGACATGGGCGCCTATCTGTCGACCTTCGCGCCGTATATTCCCCACGGCGGCGCCGGCATGCTGCCCGGCCTTTACGACATCCAGGCGTTCCATTGCCGCGTCCGCACGGTGTTCACCAACACCGTGCCGGTCGATGCCTATCGCGGCGCCGGGCGCCCGGAGGCGGCCTACGTGGTCGAGCGGCTGGTCGACGCCTCGGCGCGCAAGCTCGGGATGACGCCGGATGCGATCCGGCGCAAGAATTTCATCTCGCCGCGCGCGATGCCCTACAAGACTGCGACCGGCAAGGTCTACGATTCCGGCGACTTCACCGCGCATATGAAGCGCGCCATGGAGATCGCGGGCTGGAAGGAGTTTCCCAAGCGCGCCAAGGCGGCGAAGAAGAAGGGACTGGTGCGCGGCATCGGGCTCGCCACCTACGTCGAAGTCTGCGGCACCATGGGCGAGGAGACCGCCAATGTGCGGCTCGATCCCAATGGCGACGTCACGATCCTGATCGGCACGCAGTCGAGCGGGCAGGGCCACCAGACCGCTTACGCGCAGCTGGTCGCCGAACAGTTCGGGCTACCGCCCGAGCGCGTCCATATCCTGCAAGGCGACACCGACAAGATCGCAACCGGTCTCGGCACCGGCGGCTCGGCGTCGATTCCGACCGGAGGGGTCAGCGTCGAGCGTGCGACCCGCGAACTCGGCAAGAATTTGCGCGAGATCGCCGCCGGGGCGCTGGAAGCCAGCAGCGGCGATCTCGAGATCAGCGATGGCACCGTGCGCGTCGCCGGCACCGACCGCTCGGTCACCTTTGCCGATCTTGCCAAGCGGCCGGGCGTCGACCCGTCGAAGCTGAACGCAAGCGCGACGTTCACCGCCGCCGACGGCACCTACCCGAACGGCACCCACCTTGCCGAAGTCGAAATCGATCCCGCCACCGGCATCATCAAAATCGTCAACTACGTCATCGTCGACGATTTCGGGGTGACGCTGAATCCGCTGCTGCTCGCCGGCCAGGTTCATGGCGGCGCGATGCAGGGGATCGGCCAGGCCCTGATGGAGCAGGCGGTCTACAGCCCGAAGGACGGCCAGCTCGTCACCGGCACGTTCATGGATTATGCGATGCCGCGCGCGGCCGATGGTCCGTCATTCGTGTTCGAGACCCATAACGTGCCCTGCAAGACCAATCCGCTGGGCGTCAAGGGCGCGGGCGAGGCCGGCGCGATCGGCTCCTGTCCGGCGGTGGTCAACGCGATCATCGAGGGATTGTGGCGCGAATACAAGATCGATCACATCGATATGCCTGCGACGCCCGAGCGGGTCTGGATTGCGATCCGCGAGCATCAGCGCCGGCATAGCCTCTGATTTCTGTCGGGCGCGGGAATAAAACGCCGCAATTGGGTTTTACGGATGGATAGCCGCGGCCCGCGCAAGCGGGTTCGCGGCTTTATTTGGAAACGCGTCTCGAGATGGAGATCAGGCTGATGATGCGAACGGTAATAATAGTGGCGGGAACGTTGTTGCTCGGCATAGGCGTGGTGGCAGCGCAGCAGGATCAGGTCAAGCAGACCCAGGCTATGATGAAGGGCAACGGAAAGAACGCGGGTGCTCTGTCGGCGATGGTCAAGGGCGAAAAGCCCTACGATCAGGCCACGGTCAATGCCGCGTTGGCCCAGTTCGAAGACACCATCAAGAAGTTTCCAACCCTGTTTCCCGCCGCCACCAAAGGTCTGAAGCCAGAGGGGGATTACTTCGCATCTTCAAAAGTCTGGGAAGACAAGGCCGGCTTCGACGGGCACATCGCAAGCTTCGCCAAGTCGGTTGCGGACGCCAAGGGCAAGATCACGGATCTGGACACGCTGAAGGCTGTGTTGCCCACCATCGGCAAGCAATGCGGCGGTTGTCACGAGACCTACCGCGTCAAGAACAGTTAAATCCGGGCTGATCAAGGAAAAAGGCGGACGTCTGATGCGTCCGCCCTTTTTTGTTCTTCGTTATTTTATTCTCGCGTGCGGGATTTACTTCGTCACCTGACCGCGGATTTCACCCCCCGGATTGGCCGCGGTGTGGACGTTGATGTAGTACTTGCCGGCCATCAGGTCGGCGGCCTGGGCATCCGTCAGGGTGGCGCTGCCCTCGGCCGGGCTCGAGCCGGCATTGGGGATCGCGACGGCGACGCCGGCGTTCTTGCCGGGTTCAGCCGGCCCGTGGAAATGTGCGGCGGTTGCGGGGCCGGAGAGCCCCGAATAGGACAGCTTCCAGCTCAGCTTCCTGGTGGCGGCATCGTAATCGATGTCGGCGGTGCCCTTGCCGGCGCTGGCGTTGGCGGGCACTTCGGATTTGCCGTCCAGCGTCGCCGTCATCTTCTCGGCGAAGGCGGGTCCGGCGAACGCAACGATCGCTCCCAGCGCAAGCAGAGCAAGCATGGTCTTGGTATTCGACATGGCTCCCTCCCGGTTGACTTCAAGTGATGATGCGAGTTTCAAAACAATGAGATTTCGATTTTATTCCCCGCAACGGCCTTAAACGCCCCGAATTTTCAGGCAGCCTGTGGCCGGAATAGCCGCCATACCTGCCATTAGGCTGGGATGGTCAGTGACGGGATCGGTGAATGCCGCGACGAATTTTCCCTCTTGCCGTGCTGGTTGGCGCCGCCGTGCTTGGCGCGTTCTGGTGGTTGACGGCTACCCCGTTCGTGCTGGCGGTCACCGCGCCGGCCCGTGCGCCGGACCTTGGCAACGGGCAGACAACATTCAACGCCGCAGGATGTTCCTCCTGCCATGCCGTGCCGGGCCAGCCCGATCGCTTAAGGCTCGGCGGCGGACTTGCCATCCCCTCGCCATTCGGGACGTTCTACGCGCCGAACATCTCGCCCGATCCGGCCGACGGCATCGGGCGATGGACCGAGGCCGAATTCGTTACCGCGGTGACCCAGGGAATTTCGCCAGGCGGATTTCATTACTTTCCGGCCTTTCCCTACACGTCCTACGCCCACGCCAAAGTGGAGGATATCCGCGACCTCTTTGCCTACCTCAAAACGCTGGCCCCGGTGTCCGGCAAGGTGCGTGATCACGACGTGCAATTTCCATTCAATATCCGGCGCAATATCGGGATCTGGAAATGGCTGTTCATGGACGGCAAGCCTTTCGTCCCGGACCGGTCGCGCCCGGCGAGCTGGAATCGCGGCGCCTATCTCGTTGCCAGCCTCGGCCATTGCGCGGAGTGTCACAGTCCGCGAAATTTCCTCGGCGGCATCGATCGCCGCACAGCGCTTCGCCGGGCGGGCCCAATCCGGAAGGCGAGGGCTGGGTGCCGAACATCACGCAAAAGGGACTTGGCGACTGGAGCGAGAAGGACATCGCCTATTTCCTCGAAACCGGAGAACTGCCCGACGGCGACAGCGCCGGCGGCTCGATGGCTCGCGTGATCAAGAACACCTCGCAACTCAGTCCGCAAGATCGTTCGGCGATTGCGGAATATCTCAAGTCGCTGCCGCCGGTCGACGGACCGCCGCGGCCCAGGAAGGCGGCCAAGAGCGGCGACAAGTCCTGATCCGGGCGTGATTCCGCATCGCCGCGTGAAACTCCGTCGTCTGCTCGGGTAGAAGTCGCGGCCGTTAAGGCTTAGTCTATCCGTCCGTGTCCCGCGAACTGGATAACAGTCCGCAAAGCCCGGGAGCACGTCCAGGAGGACGCCATGGGAGAAATCGTTTCCCTTGAAACGCTGGTCGCAAGCCTGCGCGATGGCATGTCGCTCGCGGTTCCGACCGATCATGCCGGCGTCGCCATGGCCGCGACCGCCGCCATCATCGCCAACCGCCCGAACCATCTCCACCTCGTCTGCGTCCCCGTCAGCGGCATCCAGGCGGACATGCTGATCGGCGAAGGCCTGATCGGATCGATCGAAACCAGCGCCGTGACGTTGGGCGAGGCGGGGGGAGCGCCGCGTTTTTCCGAAGGCGTGCGCAGCGGAGCGTTCAGGCTGATGGATGCCACCTGTCCGGCACTATTGGCCGGTCTCGTCGCGGGCCAGAAGGGCGTCCCGTTCATGCCCATTCGCGGCATCATCGGCAGCGACCTGATGAAGGTTCGGCCGGACTGGAAAATCATCGACAATCCATTTGCGCCTGGTGACCCGATCGTTGTCGTTCCCGCGATACGGCCGGATGTCGCGCTGTTCCACGCGCCCGAGGCGGACCGCTTCGGCAACGTCCGGATCGGACGGCAGGGAGAACTCGCCACCATGGCCTATGCCGCGAAGACGACCCTGGTCACGGTGGAGCGCATCAGCGAGACCTCGCTGCTTGCCGACGAGAATTCCGCCGCCGGCGTGCTGCCGGCGCTCTATGTAACCGCGATCGCGCAGGTAGCGCGCGGCGCGTGGCCGCTCGGGCTGTGGGGCGAATATCCGGCCGACGCCGCCGAAATCGCGCGCTACGCGCGCATGGCAAAATCGGCCGAGGGGTTTGCGGCCTATATGGACGGCTTCGCGCAGCGGCTCGGGGCGGTGGCATGAGCGAGGCGGCCGCGACGCCGCGCGAAATCCTGATCGCGACGATCGCGGATCTGCTCGCCGGCGTGCGCCTGGTCGCCGTCGGTGCCTCCTCGCCGATCCCTGCGGCCGGCGCCATGCTGCTGCGGGCGCGCAACGAGGCGCGCGGACTTCCGCCGGTGCGCGTCATCGTGCTCGGCTCGCGCGAGCATAACTTCTTCACCAACGGCGCGGTCGAATTGTTCGATTGCGCCGCCCAGGGCCGCGTCGATGCATTCTTCCTCGGCGGCGGCCAGATCGACGGCCAGGGCAATATCAATCTGGTCGGGACCGGCACTTATCCGCGAAACGACGTCCGCTGGCCGGGTTCGTTCGGCTCGGCCTTTCTTTATTACGTCGTGCCGCGCGTGATCCTGTTTCGCGAGGAGCATTCGCCGCGAGTGTTCGTCGACAAGGTCGATTTCGTCAGCGCGCCCGGCGTGAGCGAAGGTATCGTCCGCAACGGCGGGCCCTATGCGCTGCTGACGGGCCTGGCACTGTTCGATTTCGACAAGGCTCGCAAGCGCTTCCGGTTGAGAAGCGTGCATCGTGGCGTGTCCGCCGCCGATGTTAGGGCCAATACGGGATTCGACTACGATGAACCCGCTGATGTTCCGACCACGGCCGAGCCCGACGCCGATACGCTAGGGCTGTTACGCGGACGCGTGACGAAGGAACTCGCTGAAACCTATCCGCAGTTTGCGGGGACGCTGGCGGCGGAGCGCGCGGCCTAATCCGGCCAGCTATACGAGCTTCGCAATTCCGAGTTCGCTGGCGACCTGGTCCAGTCCGCGCAGCAGCGCCGGCGCGATCGGAATGCCAAGGCGTGTCCTTGCCGCCCGCGTTTCCTGGCTGCGCTCGCCGGGCACGTAGATCCGCTCGACGCCGGGAATCCGCTGGCTGCTGCGAAAATCGCGCACCAGGGCATCGACGCTCGCCTTGAACACGGCGACATCGCCGAAGGCTTTGATGTCGATGGCGGCGATCGCCTGGCCGGTGTTGGTGACGCTGCTGTCATCATGATTGAAGTCGATCACCTCCCGGCCCATCGCCGCACCGCCGAGCGTGCCGGCGAGCAGGCCGATGATCATGGCGAGCCCATAGCCCTTGTAGCCGGCCTCCATGCCGCCCAGCGGCAGCAGCATGCCTTCGTCGGCGCGTTTCGGATCGGTCAGGGGCTTGCCCTCGCGATCGATCATCCAGCCCTCGGGCATGGTCTCGCCGCGCAGCGCTTTTGTCTTCACTTTTCCATAGGCGGCGACCGTCGTGGCCATATCGAGGATGATCGGTTTCTCGTCGCCGGCCGGTATAGCCGCCGCGATCGGATTGGTCGACAGCAGCATGTCGAGGCCGCCCCAGGGCGGAAGATGGTTGGCGTTGCCGACGGCGAAATAAAGCCCGATCATGTCATGCGCGAGCGGCATGGTGGCGTAGAGCGATGCGGGGCCGGCATGGTTGCTGAATTGCGAGTTGACCCACGCGATGCCGGTTGAGCGCGCTTTTTCGATGGCGATCTCGGCCGCGCGCTTCATGACGAGGTGGCCCATGCCGTTGTCGCCGTTCAACAGGGCGGTAGCTGCCTGCTCGCGCACGACGTGGATGTTCGGCCGGACGTTGAAGCCGCCCGCCTTGATGCGGCGGGCATATTGCGGCAGCCGGGAGACGCCGTGCCCGTCCGAGCCCTGCAGGTCTGCTTCCGCCATCAGGGCGGCGACAGTCGTGGCGTCGAAATCCGGCAGGCCCAGCCTGGTCAGCGCTTCGTAGATGAACGCTTTCAGCCGGCCAAAGGTGACGGTCGATTCGGGCTGCAGGATGCGCACTCCGGTTTATGACGCGGCGCAACGCTGCGCGCAAACGCGCCCGGTGAGGTCTGACGGCGGCCACGGGAAGCGACACCCTAGCCGGTGCCGAACGCCTTGAAGGTGATGATGGTGTGGGTGTCCTGGATGCCGGGAATGACCTGCACCTTCTCGTTGATGAAATGGCCGATGTCGGTGTCGTTGTCGACGTAGAACTTGACCAGAAGGTCGTAGTCGCCCGCGGTGGAATAGATCTCGGAGGCGATCTCGGCCTCGGCGATCGCATTGGCGACGGCATAGGACTGACCGAGCTTGCATTTGAACTGGACGAAGAAGGGAACCATCGCTGTCGTCTCCGAAAGGCGTCTTGCAGGGTTCAATATAGCGTTCAAGAACTTGCTGGCAATAACACGTCGCGCTAGGGAAGGGATATGACCCTGATTGGATCGCCCGGATTGTTGCGAGCCAAGCGATGACGACGCCGATCGCGCTCACCATCGCAGGTTCGGATTCGTCCGGCGGCGCCGGCATCCAGGCCGACCTCAAGACCTTTGCCGCGCTTGGCGTCTACGGCGCCTCCGTGATCACGGCCCTGACCGCGCAGAACACAAGCGGCGTCAGCGGCATCCATCAGGTCCCCGCCGATTTCGTGACCGCGCAACTGGATGCGGTCTTCAGCGATCTCGACGTAGGCGCGGTCAAGATCGGGATGGTGGCGCAGCTTGCGACCATCGAGGCCATCGCCGCGGGGCTGACGCGCTGGTCGCCGAAGCATATCGTGCTCGATCCCGTGATGGTGGCGAGCTCGGGCGACCGGCTGCTGGCGGCGGACGCCGTTCGAGGCGCTGCGGACAAAGCTCATTCCGCGCACCTCGCTGATCACCCCGAACCTGCCCGAGGCGGCCGCCCTGCTGGATGAGCCGGTTGCCGACAGCGAGGCCGCGATCGAGAGCCAGGGCAAGCGGCTATTGGCGATGGGCTGTGCCGCGGTGCTGATCAAGGGCGGCCACGGGCAGGGCGCCGAGAGCACCGACTATCTCGTCCGCGGCAGCGGCATCATCGCGCTGACGGCGCCGCGCATCGCCACCAAAAATACCCACGGCACCGGCTGCTCGTTGTCTTCGGCGATCGCGGCGGGCCTTGCCAGGGGCGAGGAGATGGAAACGGCCGTGCGCCATGCCAAGGCCTGGGTGAGCGCAGCAATCGCGGCGGCCGATCGCCTCGATGTCGGCCACGGCCATGGACCGATCCATCATTTTCATCGATTTTACTAGGCCGACCACTGCGCTGCCATGGAGCGCTTTGGCCGCTGACGATGTATGTTTTTCGGGGAAGAACTGACGGCAGATGGTTGAGCCGACATGTCCGCTTGTAAACCGGACACATCAAGGACAACCCAGTCCGTCGAAGGGCTATGCAAGACGGGATTACAGTAATCCCGGAGACCTCGCCTGGTTGAAATATCAAATTCTGAACGGCCCGTTGGACAAGCTGACGAAGGGATATCGAAATGTCGGACCGCCTGCTGATACGCGAGTTGATCGAGAATTGGGTGCTCTGGCGCGATTCCGGGGATTGGGAGCGGTTCCGTGGCGTTTGGCACAGCGACGGCCGGATGATGGCGACGTGGTTTCAGGGAACCGGCGACGAGTTCATCCGGGCCAACCAGGAGGGCTGGGCGCGGGGCGTGAGCATCCTTCACTTTCTGGGCGGCACTTCGATCGACATTGTCGGCGAACGCGCGGTTGCCCAAACCAAGATGACGATTTCGCAGCGGGATCATGTCGAGGGGGTGCTTTGCGATGTTGTCTGCACCGGCCGGTTCTATGACTTTTTTGAAAAACGTTCGGATCGATGGGGCTTCGTCCTTCGTCAGCCGATATACGAAAAGGACAGGCTTGATCCGGTCGAACCGGGCGTGCTCCTGCAGCTGGACTCCGGCTTGCTGAACAGGTTTCCCGAAGGCTATCGCCACCTCGCTTATTTGCAGACCCGCATAGGTTACACGGTTAAGCCCGACATGCCGGGGCTCAAGGGCGCGGCTGTCGAAGCCCTATATCGACGCGGGGCATCATGGCTCGCCAGCAGCTCGATGACACCCGAGAGTTCGCAGGCTTGAGATTCCGGCCGTGGTCGCGGATTTCCGGCAAAAGCATCGAGCGCCACGGGCGATGTCCGGGTCCGGCACAAATGCGAAGTGCCGACCGCATCAAGCAACGTCTGACTTTGGAGGCGAAGCGGAAAACATCTGCTCAGCGCGAGTATTTCGCATTTTAACCCATTGCGGTCATCTACCGCTAAAAGTTGCAATCAGAGATTTTGGCGGGTGAGCCGGTCCCGGAAATCTGGACAGGACGATAAGTGGAATTTCTGCCTGACAGCGGCGATAATCGCCGCGAACAGGAGAAACCATGAACAGACGACCCCGCCGGAACCACTCGCCGGCCTTCAAGGCGAAGGTGGCGCTGGCCGCCATCAAGGGCGATCGGACGATAGCCCAGCTGGCCGAGCATTTCGACGTTCACCCCAATCAGATTACGGCATGGAAATCGCAGCTTGAGGGCAGCGCTTCCGAGGTTTTCGGACCGGGAGGTGGGACGCCGGCCGCGCCAGCGGTCGATGTGAAGTCGCTGCACGCCAAGATCGGAGAGCTGACGCTGGAGAACGATTTTTTAGAAGGCGCGCTCACCAAGGCGGGATTGCTGAGCGCAAAGCGATGATCGACCGTGAGCACGATCTGTCGATCACCAAGCAGGCGGAGGTTTTGAAGATCAGCCGCGGCAGCGTGTATTATCTGCCGCGTCCGGTCTCGTCAGCCGACCTCGAGATCATGCAGCGTCTCGATCGGCTGCACCTGGAGTATCCCTTCGCCGGTTCGCGTATGTTGCGAGGCCTGCTGGCTTTGCAGGGGCGCAAGATCGGCCGCCGGCATGTGAAGACGCTAATGCGGCGGATGGGGATAGAGGCGCTCTATCGCCGTCCGCGCACCACCAAGCCCGAACCCGGCCACAAGATCTATCCGTATCTGCTGCGCGGCATGGAGATCACGCGGCCGAACCAGGTCTGGGCGATGGACATCACGTACATCCCGATGGCGCGTGGCTTCGTCTATCTCGCCGTGGTGCTGGACTGGGCGACCCGTCGGGTTCTGTCCTGGCGGCTGTCGATCACGATGGAAGCGGCCTTCTGCGTCGAGACCCTGGAGGATGCTCTTGGCGCGTCACGGCAGGCCGGAGATCTTCAACACCGACCAGGGCTCGCAGTTCACCGGCTGCGGCCTTCACCGGCGCGCTCGCCGACAACGGCATCGCCATCAGCATGGACGGCAAAGGGGCCTGGCGGGACAACGTGTTCGTTGAGCGGCTGTGGCGTAGTATCAAATACGAGGAGGTCTATCTGCGAGCCTACGAAACCGTCGGCGAGGCGCGACGTTCGATTGGTCGGTATCTCGACTTCTACAACGGACGCCGACCGCATTCGAGTCTTGACGACCGCACTCCGGATCAAGCCTACTTCGATCTTCCTCCGCTCCGCGCGGCGGCCTAACCCCGGCAGAGGCTCCACTTATCGACGCGGAATTTTTGTTCAGACAACCGGGACCAGTTCACCTCCTATTGGCACCAACCGGACCAACCAGTCGGGCCGGTCTGGCGATGTCTGTTGATCGGGGTAGATCGGAAGTAACCGGTCAATGGTCAAAGCGGTGCTTTGACCCATCTCAGACATTAGGTATGAAAACTAAAATACATCTTGCGTCGGAATACGGTCGTCACCGTTGATGCAGCTCCAGAGGAAGATCGCGAGACCAATATCGCCAGTCCAGAGGCTGTATCGGTACTGACCGAACTGCTGCGCGGCAGCTTCACTTTGATCTATCGCGTGGGCTGCAAAATGGCGCGCGCGCTCAAGCCACTTCTCATCGCCAGTTCGCTTGAATAGCTTGAGAAACGCATACCCGTTGCCAGCGGTGCCGTGGCAGATGCAGCAGCCTTTCCGAACGGGTCCTGCTCGCCAAGTCGTTTCTCCCGCAGCAAGCAGCAGATCATCGATGTCTGAATTGGGGAAATCCGCAACACAGTTCACGATCCCTGGCGCGCCATGGCAATGCTGCAGCAACAGTGCGTTTCGTCCCAACCGATGTTTGCCAACCGACTGCGGCCAGTTGACCAACTCGCCGTCGTAAATGGCTGTCGTTCGCAAGGTGCGCGCGATGCAATCCAGCCACTTCTTCTTTTGCTCGGCTTCGGGCAACAGGTCGCGGCCGCGCAAGGCTGGCAGGACGTTTCCTGCGAAACCGTGTACCGCACCCATGTGAGTGGCCTTCTGACCATACAGATCCTGCTCCCAAATCATGCAGTCAGCCCCTTGGCAGGCTTCCAGCGTCTCCCAAAGCCGGCCAACGTCACGACAAAAACGCGATGCCCACACTTCATCGCCGGTTTCATTGAACAGCGCGAGTGAAAGCATCGCGGTGCCCGGGGCCCCCCACATGTATTCCCGGACCGGATTGTCCCAGTTGGCATCGACCGCGGCGGCAATCCTGTCTGCGGTGGTCGCCATCCCCCCCAGACGCGCGGTAACCAACAGCTGACCGGCGCTCGCGCACAGCAGGCCATCACAGCCGAGCTGGACACCCGCGGCGGCACGCGCCTCTAGGACGGACCGCGTTGCGGCAATCAATTCGGGAACGATTCCGGCATAATCCGCGTGCCCGCTGATGGCTCCGATGCGGACGAGATAATCCAGGCCCCAGATGACCCCTGCCGTACCCATGTAGATGCTGTGGGCTCGGGTTTCCGGCTGGTCCTCGAGTGGATGAATTGGCCAATATTCTTTTCGCGAGAACCGCAAATCGGTTTGAGCAGCAATCCGCTCAATGTATCCGCGTGCTCTTGCTGCATTCCAGGACGACGAGCTTAGGGCCTCATGACGGTCAACTTCGTAAAGCATAAGAAATCCTGAAGAACGAGATCGGTGGTTTGCGCCACACTGATCGATTGTCGCGTCAGAGGGAATAACTTTGTGAAGCGGAAATGAGCGCTATTGGCCAAATGCGAAGTGCCACCGGGCGCTGAGAATGTCCGTTGATCGGGGCAGATCGGAAGCGGCTGGCCCGCGGTCAAGGTGACGCGATTGACCCTGAACGGACGTTTCCTGCTTGAATTGCTATCGCGCCGCGACATCGACCAGATACTTCCTAAAAAATGCAATTGCCTCGGCGTGAAGGTGCTTGTGAAAATCAACGCGATCAAAGCCCGGCGCGTCGGTACAGATGGCGGGAGCCGCCTGTATTTCTTTCGGGGTGCAGGTCGCGAGGAAGGAAAAGTGTTTGGCATCTTTCACGAAATGGTAGTCCGCCTTTGCCGGAAGTCTTTGATTGATAGCTGCGGCACAACAGTCGGATAGATGGTCGGCATTTTGCGCGGGGTCCGAACTCCACAACTGAACCGGGACCGTTATTCCTTTTAGATTTTCCTCTGGGAATACGAACACCGGGAAGGGGTCAATGATAACGGCAGCCTTGACACGCGGATCATGAGTGATCGGTTGATCGGGAAGCTCTCCGTTTTCGAGCTGCTTGCAAGCCCGCAAGCTCGATGTCTCGCAATTAGGCAAGCCTTTCCGCAAATCGGGATTGCCGCCGATGACGACGAGACCCGTGTAGCCACCAAATGAGAAACCGTAAAGCCCGATACGCTGGGCATCGATGTGTGACGCGTCCGGCCACACGTCAAGCATATAGTCGATCAACCGCTTCATATCTGTGGGGCGCTCGACGAGAACGGAAAGACTGTCGGTGCGGCTCGTGTCGCGCCATGTGTCGCCGGGATGATTGAGCACTGCAACGACGAACCCAGCATCCGCTAAGGCCGCTGCCGTGTCGTGGTGACCGCCGAACCATCCTCTCCGACCGTGGGGCATCACGATGAGCGGAAGCTTTTCTCCGGTGATCGGACAGGCGGGCACGGCGAAAAAGGTGGCTCCACGCGCATCCATCTCCTGAGGTGGTTCTGCGCAAGGCGTCCAGACCAATAATCTGATCGCTGGTCCTGCCGGGCTCGCGGGAATATCGAAGTTATTCACTCCGGCAGCTTGCGCCGCTGAGACTGCTACAAGTAATAACGCAGAGAAAGCAAATTCTAGACAACGCATTTTGTGATCCATTTTGGCGGCCCGTTTCGCCTTGATCGAAGAGTTATCATCGGCTCCATATTTGGGTAAGTCCCCAAAACGATGCGTTCGTCCGGTCTTGGCACAAATGCGAAGTGCCGACCGCATCAAGCAACGTCTGACTTTGGAGACAAAGCGGAAAACATCTGCTCAGTGAGGGTATTTCGCATTTTGACGCAAAGCGGAAACGCCTGCTGCCATTATTCCATTATTGCGGCTTCAACTGACTGATGACCGCAGCCCCTTCCGTCGCATCGAGCTGATAGAGGGCAGCTCCAGAAAAGCCCGCCATGAGCGGGGACGTAGCCGGCATTTGTTGTTCGCTGCTGCCGGCAACAGCCTGATTGAGCAGGTTTTGACCCGGGGCAGCCACCTGTGGTGTACCGATGCCGAAATAGTAGGTTCGTCCGCCCTCGATTTGTATTTCGGTTTCGTAATCCATGGAGATCGGATTTGCACACGAGATCCGGTACCGCCCGGGCGGCTTGTCTACCGAGAAATACAATCCTTTGGCTACCGAACCAACCGACTTGCCGAACGTCCTTGATCCAACGTCCTGGTTTACGAGTCCGCGGCCTGATCCGCCGTGCAATCCTGCTGCCCGCCGGGCAAATCACCCATAAGTCTGTCCATCCCTTCGTGCAAAAATATTTCAGTTCTGGCCTGACCCAAATCACCTTTATATCCACCGCCGTCCCGCCCCACAGAGGGGCGACACGCGATCGTCACGGCCGCGGGGTGGGATGCGGTGGACGCGAATGCGCCGATAACGAACGGTGCTGATGCGGACGGCGAAGTCGTGTGGTCCTGACGCCCCGACGCTGGCGTCAAGCTCTTGAGAAGCAAGCTTCTCAGGGGTGACGGTGGCAAACAAGCCCGGTCACCGGGGAGAGCGCGAAGGAAACCGTTAAAACCATTGCGCGGGGAATGCCGGGTGTTTCCGGTGTGACCGTGGTGACTAACGCGCGTGTTTACTACCACACCACGCGCGGCCGCGGGCGCATCGGCGCCCGGCATTCCCTGCGCCCTCTGATCAAGAGGGTAAGGAAATTCAAGGCAAACCTCGGGCGCAGCATGCCGCGAGATCGCGGAGCCGTATCGGCGGACATCAGGTGCTTCGTGGAGATGCTGTCGCTTGATTGTCGCATAGCGCTGCTATTTCGTCATCCAGCACAGGCGGACGATCGATTCGCGCCCGCCTGGTTGCCGGATGGCGCATGAAAAGTTCAGATCTCGACCGCAGCACCGTTGAAACCGCCTATGCGCGGTGGGCGCCGATCTATGACGCCGTGTGCGGGCCGGTGATGGTGAGCGGCCGCCGCGCGGCGGCGAGGGCGGCGCGCGAAGTCGGCGGCAGGATTCTCGAAGTCGGCGTCGGCACCGGTCTGTCGTTTGACGATTACGACTTCACCACCGAAATCACCGGCATCGATCTCTGCGCGCCGATGCTGGACAAGGCGCGCGAGAAAATGGCGAGCGGGCGCTATCCTTACGTCAGGGACGTGCAGCTGATGGATGCGCACCGGATGAGCTTTGCCGATGCCACCTTCGATTGCGTGGTGGCGCAGTTCGTCATCACGCTGGTGGCCGATCCCGAGCAGGTGCTTTCCGAGTGCCACCGCGTGGTGAAGCCCGGCGGGCGGATCATCCTCGTCAATCACCTCTATTCGGAAAAAGGCGTCGCCGCGGCGGTCGAGCGCTGGGCCGCGAAGCGCACCAGGGCGCTCGGCCTGCGCCCGGAGTTTCCGTTCGCGCGGCTGCAGGCCTGGGCGCAAGCCAACCAGGACGCCAACCTCGTGGAGCGGCGCAAGGTAGCGCCGTTCGGGATCTATACGCTGGTCTGTTTCGAGCGGGCGGTACCGTCGGCGGCGTGACCCGTCATCACGCTGTCACGGGATTCGGTTAGCTGCTCGCGCATGGGAATGACGCTATGAGTGAAGAGTTGTCCGGAACGGCGCTTTCGCACTTTGTTTATCTCCGACGTCCACCTCGGGGCCCGCGGCTCGCAAGCCGACCGATTGCTGGACTTTCTCCGCAGCCATGATGCCGACACCATCTATCTGGTCGGCGATATCGTCGACGGCTGGGCGCTGCAATCCAACTGGTACTGGCCGCAATCGCACAACGACTTCGTGCAGAAAATGCTGCGCAAGGCGCGCAAGGGCGCCAAGATCATCTACGTTCCCGGCAATCACGACGAATTCCTGCGCAACTATTACGGCACCCATTTCGGCGGCATCGACGTCGTCGAAAACACCATCCATGTCGGCGTCGACGGCCAGCGCTATCTGGTGATCCACGGCGATATCTTCGACCTCGTGGTGCAGAACGCGCGCTGGCTCGCCCATCTCGGCGACAAGGCCTACGATTTCGCGATCCAGATGAACCGGCTGGTCAACTTCTTCCGCCGCGCGTTCGGCGTGCCCTATTGGTCGCTGTCGCAATGGGCCAAGCTGAAGGTCAAGAACGCCGTGAACTATATCGGCGCCTTCGAGCAGACGCTGGCCGCCGAGGCGCGGCGTCACGGCGCCGACGGCGTGATCTGCGGCCATATCCATTACGCCACCATCCGCGACGAGCACGGCATTCGCTACATGAACTGCGGCGACTGGGTCGAAAGCTGCACCGCGCTCGCCGAGCACGAAGACGGCCGGTTTCGAAATCATCACCTGGACCGATCCGCTGCGCCGGACGGCTCCCGTCGCCCCGGTCGCGGCGCGGGCCGCCTGATGCGGATCCTGGTCGCGACCGATGCGTGGCATCCCCAGGTCAACGGGGTGGTGCGCACGCTGGCCATGATGGCGGAAGCGGCCAAAGACGCTTCGGCGTCGAGGTCAGCTTTCTCACCCCGCAATCGTTCCGCACCTTCGCGCTGCCGAGCTATCGGGATTTGCGGTGGCGTTGCCGTACCAGGCCAAAATCGCGCGCCTGATCGCCGACGCGCGGCCCGACAGCATTCACATCGCGACCGAAGGGCCGATCGGACTGCTGGTGCGGCGCTATTGCCGCAAGCACGGATTGCCGTTCACCACGAGCTTTCATACCCGCTTTCCGGAATACATCTCCGCGCGCCTGCCGATCCCGGAATCCTGGATCTGGGCGGCGCTGCGCGGTTCCACGGGCCGAGCCAGGCGGTGATGGCGGCGACGCCGGCGCTGGCGAGCGAACTGCGCGACCGCGGCTTTCGCAACGTGGTGCTGTGGCCGCGCGGCGTCGACGCCGCGCTGTTTCATCCGCGCGACGTCGATCTCGGCCTGCCGCGCCCGGTGTTCCTGTGCGTCGGCCGCGTCGCGGTGGAAAAGAATCTCGAGGCGTTTCTCGATCTCGATCTGCCCGGCACCAAGTTGATCGTCGGCGACGGGCCGGCGCGGGCGGCGCTGGCGCGGAAATATCCGCAAGCCGTATTTCTCGGCGCGCGGCAGGGCGAAGAACTGGCGCGAGGCCTATGCGGCGGCCGACGTGTTCGTGTTCCCGAGCAAGACCGACACCTTCGGCCTGGTGCTGCTGGAGGCGCTGGCCAGCGGCCTGCCGGTCGCGGCGTTTCCGGTGACCGGCCCCCGCGACGTCATCGGCAACGCGCCGGTCGGCGCGCTGAACGACGATCTGCGCATGGCCTGCCTGGCCGCGCTGCACATTTCGCCGCAAGCCTGCCTCGAATTTGCCGCCGAACATACCTGGGAAGCCTCGGCGCCGCGCCTTCATCGAAAACATCGCCGATGTCCCCGACGTCGATTGCGACCAGCGATGCGGTGCCGTTCGCGGCCGAACGCCCGCGCTTCGTCGCCTGATCTGAACTCAAGCGGCTTGCCCGCCTGTCGGGGTACGCGATACAAGTCGCGGATGACCGAACCATTCCCAATCCTGCCGGTCAGTTCCGCCGATATCGACGCCGCCGCGCGCGTGCTCGCGCCGTTCGCGGTGCGCACGCCGCTGTTGTCCTCGCCGGCGCTCGACGAACGCGTCGGAACCCGGGTGTTCCTGAAACCGGAAATGCTGCAGCGGACCGGATCGTTCAAGTTCCGCGGCGCCTTCAACAAGCTGTCGTCGATCCCGATGGAAGCGCGCGGCGGCGGCGTGGTGGCGTTCTCGTCCGGCAATCACGCCCAGGGCGTGGCGGCGGCGGCGCAGATCCTCAACATGCAGGCGACCATCGTGATGCCGGCCGACGCCCCGCTCTCCAAGCGCGAGCGCACCAAGGCCTATGGCGCCGAAGTCGTGCTGTACGATCGCGACCGCGAGGATCGTGAAGCCATCGCCCGCGACATCGCCGGCAAGCGCGGCGCCACCCTGGTGCGGCCCTACGACGATCCCCTGGTGATCGCCGGCCAGGGCACGGTCGGGCGCGAAATCGCCGAGGACATGGCCGCGCTCGGCTTCGCGCCCGATATCGTGGTGGCGCCGGCTTCCGGCGGCGGCCTGATCGCGGGCGTCGCGACCGCGATCAAGGCGCGCTATCCGCAGGCCGATGCTGATGTCGGCCGAACCGGAAGCCTTTGACGATCATGCCCGTTCGCTGCGCGCCGGAAAGCGCGAGCGCGCACGCACGCCGAGGGCCGCACCATCTGCGACGCGCTGATGGCCGCGATCCCCGGCGAGATCACGTTTGCCATCAACAGCCGGCTGCTGACGCAGGGCATCACCGCTTCCGATGCGGAAGTGGGGGCCGCGGTCGGATTTGCGTTTCGGGAACTGAAACTCGTGGTCGAGCCGGGCGGCGCGGTCGGCCTTGCCGCCCTGCTGGCCGGCCACATCGATACGCGCGGCAAGAACGTCGTCATCGTGCTGTCCGGCGGCAATGTCGATGCGGATCTGTACGCGAGACTGATCAACTGACCCTCGGATTTCGGACCACTGGGATTTCAGATCAGGAGAAGAACGCGATCTTCTCGGCCTGGCTCATGCGCCGGATTGGCGCCAGCGGATCTGATGCCGCCGGGTTGGGCCTGCGCACGATTCCGTTGGCGAGAAGCGTCGAACCAAGGGAAGGCTGAGGCGAAGGTCGAAGTGAAGGTTGAGCCAGCGGCGGCGGCTCCGCCGGCGCGGCCATTGGCTCAGGCTTCCCGGCGACGATCACGGGCGCGGCCGGCGGTGGCTCCGCAGCGTGAAGTTCGTCGGGGGCTTCATCGAAATCGTCAGCATCCGGCGCCGCCATTTCAAGCGCGATCATGTCCAGCAAGGTATCGTCGTAAGGCTCTGCAGCTTCGGACGTTTCTTCCCCGGCCTCAGACGTCGCATCAAGCGCTTCAGCCGCCACCTCCGCAGCTTCCTCTGTCAGCTCAATGACCTCGGCCGTCACCTCCGCGGTTTCGGCCGTTTCCGCAAATGCTTCGGCCGGCATGCCCATCGCGGCTTCGGGGCTGTTTGCCACTGATGTCGCCTGCGCGGTCTCCACTGCTGCGGCGGCCATTCCGTCCGGCGGGGCGGAGGGAGGTGACGGGACAGCCTCACGAGCCGCCTGCGGGGCCGCCGTGTCGCCGTCGTCCAACTGTGTGATTCGTGCCCTGATCAGATCGAACGCGGCGCTCAAGGCGGCCTGAGGGCCCGTCGAGGAGATTTGTCCGCAGGCACCTTCGATGGCGCTGACCTGCGAATCGATCAGGTCGCAAATCCGGGAGTCGGCGCCGATTTCCCGCCACCGCCAGCTGATTTCCCTGATGATCCGGGCGCCCTTGCGGACCGGCGGCAGATTTTCATCCAGCGCGAGGCTGTCGACGGCGGCGGCGGCGGCGGCCTGGGCCTCGGTGACCGCCTGCCGGATGGCGGCCAACGCCTCGGTCAGCCCGCTTTCGGGAGGCGGTTGTTGCTGCGCGGCAAGGGTTTCCTCGATCCGGGCCACCGCGTCGAGCACCATGCGGGTGTCGGCATTGCGGTTGCGCTTGGCGTATTCGCCGAGAAACCAGCGGCCGCGCGAAGTCTCCATGAAGGCCTGGCTGATCGCCTCATAGTCCTCCTCGCTCGGCAGGCTTGCGCGGGCGGAGATCGGCGATAGGGCGAATGCTTCGTCGGCCATGTCAAACTCGTCGCGCAAATCACCGCGCGTTACGCTAACGATCATCATGATATCGACCGAATCGCAATTGGTTTGATGCCGCCCGAATCACAAATCCCCATCGCATCGCAACAGACCTCGAAGCGATTCGCGGCGAGGCTGGCGCTGTTTTACGGCACGCTGTTCGGCCTCGTCGGCACCCATCTGCCGTTCTTCACGGTGTGGCTCAAGGCGGTCGGTATCGACGCGTCCTGGATCGGGATCATCTCGGCGGTGCCATCAGTGACGCGGTTCGCGATCCTGCCGTTCGTCACCGGCCTCGCGGAACGGCGTCGGTCGGTCCGCGGCGCATTGATCGTCACGGGGTTTGCGACCGCGCTCGGATTTGCGGTCATCGGCACCCAGCATCTGCCGCTGCTGGTATTCGCGGCCTACGCTGCCACCTGCAGCCTGTGGACCTCGATGACGCCGCTGACCGACGCCTATGCGCTGCGAGGCGTGGTGCGGTACGGCCTCAATTACGGGCCGCTGCGGCTGTGGGGCTCGGCGGCCTTTGTCGTGGGGGCGCTGGCCTGCGGATTCCTCGTCGACATCATCGCCGCCCAACACCTGATCTGGGTAATTGCGTCGGTGGCCGCGCTCGGCGCGGCCGCCAGCCTCGGGCTTCAGCCCCTGGACAGTCCAAGACCGGCCGCGGCGGCGTCCGGCAGAACGGCGCTGCTGCGCGATCCCGGCTTTCTCGCCATCATCGCGACGTCGGCGCTGATCCAGGGCAGCCACTCCGCCTACTACATCTTCGCTTCGATCGCATGGCAGCAGTCGGGTCTCGGCGGGCTGACCATTGCCGGCCTTTGGTCGCTGGGGGTACTCGCCGAGATCGTGGTGTTCGCGCTGTCGCCGCGGTTCAGTCTGCAGCCTTCGCTGCTGGTCGTGATCGCCGCGCTCTGTGCCGTCGCCCGCTGGTCCATCACCGCGCAGGATCCGTCGATCGCGGTCCTCGCCGTGGTGCAACTGGCGCATGGCCTGACGTTCGGGCTGACCATGGTCGGCACCATGAGCTTGCTGGTTCGCCATGTGCCGATTCATGTGATGGCGAGGGGGCAGGGTTATCTTGCGGCCTGCACCGGCATCGTCACCGCAACCGCGTCGATCTCGTCCGGCGTGATCTTTGACCGGTACGGGCAGGGCGTCTACTACCTGATGGGCGCGATGGCGCTGTCAGGCGGCATCATCATGTGGCTGGCGCGGCACCGGCTCGCGGATCATCCCCACAGCGCGGCCTCGGGCGGATAGACCAGGCTGCCGTCGTAGCGCAGCCCGCCGTCGCGGTCGCGCGCCAGCAACAGGGGACCGTCGAGATCGACGAAGCGGGCCTGTGGCGCGAGCAGCATCGCCGGCGCCATCGCCAGCGAGGTCGCGACCATGCAGCCGATCATGATCTGAAATCCCAGCGCCCGCGCGGCGTCGGCCATGACGAGCGCCTCCGTCAGTCCGCCCGTCTTGTCGAGCTTGATATTGACCGCATCGTAGCGTTCGCGCAGTCCATCCAGCGATTTCAGGTCATGCACGCTTTCGTCGGCACAGACGGCGAGCGGCCGGCGGATGCGCTGCAGCACCTCATCCTGGCCGGCAGGAAGCGGCTGTTCGACCAGGGTGACGCCGGCTTGCGCGCATTGGTTGAGATTTCGCTGGAGGTTGTCCGATGTCCATGCCTCGTTGGCATCGACGATGAGTTCGGAGTGGGGGGCGGCCTTGCGCACCGCGGCAATGCGCTCCCCGTCGCCCTCGCCGCCGAGCTTGATCTTGAGCAGCGGCCGGTGCGCGGCTCTGGCGGTCGCCGCCGCCATCGCCTCGGGGGACGCCAGCGAGATCGTATAGGCGGTGATGCAGGCCTCGGGCGCCGGGCGTCCGAGCAGGTCCCAGACCCGCCGGCCGCTGCTCTTGGCCTCAAGGTCGATCAGCGCGCAGTCCAGCGCGTTGCGGGCGGCGCCCGGCGGCATCGCGGCCTGCAGGGCCTCGCGGTCGAGCCCGCGCCGCAGCGGTTCCTGCATGGCCTGGAGGGCGGCCAGCGTCGCTTCCGGGGTCTCGCCATAGCGCGGATAGGGGACGCATTCGCCGCGCCCGCTGTGGCCGTCGCGGCTGACTTCCGCCACGACCGTCACGGCTTCCGTCTTGGCGCCGCGGCTGATGGTGAAGGAGCCTGCGATCGGCCAGCGCTCGATTCTCGCCGATAGCATTGAGGATTGGCTGGAAGTCATTTTAAAATCTGGCAATTTCTGAACCGTGCGCTTGCCCGGCGCTACCAAGTATGGCTGGTTAGGGGCGTGCTCCACAAGGCAGTGGGTTTTCGTGTTGGATATTTCCTTTTCCATGAACGGCGGGGCATCGGCACAGGAGCTGGCATCGTGAACGGCGACCCGACATTGGAGCGGATTGCGCGGGGCAACGGACTTGCGCTGTGCGCCGCAGGCTCGTGGACCGCCCGCTTTGCCCCGGTGCTGGAGCAGATCGTCGCCGACGCCGAAAAGCTGACGGGAACCCGGCCCAACATCTTCATCGACGTGTCGCAGGTGTCCAAGCTCGACACCTTCGGGGCGTGGCTGATCGAGCGGCTGCGCCGCAGCCTGACCCAGGGCGAGGTCGAGGCCAAGATCGCCGGCCTTTCGGCCAACTATTCGAGCCTGGTCGACGAGGTGCGCCGCGTGAAGGCCGCGCCTGCGGTCGACACCACATCGGTGACCATTACGGGGATGCTGGACCAGGTCGGCCGCAGCATGGCCGGCATCGGCAGCACCATCGTCGGATTGATCGACATGCTCGGCGCCGTGCTCGCCGCGACCGGCCGGGTGCTGATTCACCCCCGGGGCTTCCGCCTGACGTCGACCGTGCATCATCTGGAGCAGGTTTGCTGGCGCGCGGTGCCGATCGTGGTGCTGATCACCTTCCTGATCGGCTGCATCATCTCCCAGCAGGGCATCTTCCATTTCCGCAAGTTCGGCGCGGATATCTTCGTGGTCGACATGCTGGGCGTGCTGGTGCTGCGCGAAATCGGTGTGCTCCTGGTGGCGATCATGGTGGCGGGCCGCTCCGGCAGCGCCTACACCGCCGAACTCGGCTCGATGAAAATGCGCGAGGAGATCGACGCGCTGCGCACCATGGGGTTCGACCCGATCGAGGTTCTGATCCTGCCGCGGATGCTGGCGCTGGTGATTGCGCTGCCGATCCTGGCCTTTCTCGGCGCCATGGCTGCGCTGTATGGCGGCGGGCTGGTGGCGTGGCTTTACGGCGGCGTCGATCCCGAAGCGTTCCTGCTCCGGCTGCGCGACGCGATCTCGATCGATCACTTCATCGTCGGCATCGTCAAGGCGCCGGTGATGGCGGCGGTGATCGGGATCGTCGCCTGCGTCGAGGGGCTCGCGGTGCAGGGCAGCGCCGAATCGCTCGGGCAGCACACCACCTCCTCGGTGGTGAAGGGGATCTTCTTCGTCATCGTGATGGATGGCGTGTTCGCGATCTTTTTCGCGTCGATCGGAATGTGACGATGGCGCCTGAAGTGCAAGACGCCATCATCCGGGTTCGCGATATCTCGGTGCAGTTCGGCTCGACCAAGGTCCTGGACGGGCTCAATCTCGACGTGAAGCGCGGCGAGATCCTGGGCTTCGTCGGCCCCTCCGGCGCCGGCAAGTCGGTGCTGACGCGCACCATCATCGGCCTCGTCCCCAAGGTCTCGGGGCGTATCGAGGTGTTCGGGGTCGATCTCGACGCCGCCAACGCCGTGGAACGGCGCGGGGTCGAGCGGCGCTGGGGCATCCTGTTCCAGCAGGGCGCGCTGTTTTCCTCGCTGACCGTGCGGCAGAACATCCAGTTCCCGGTGCGCGAATATCTCAACGTCTCGCAGCGGCTGCTCGACGAGATCACGGTGGCCAAGCTCGGTATGGTGGGACTGCGGCCCGAGGTGGCGGACCGTTTTCCCTCGGAACTGTCCGGCGGCATGATCAAGCGCGTGGCGCTGGCGCGGGCGCTGGCGCTCGATCCCGAACTGGTCTTCCTCGACGAGCCAACCTCGGGGCTGGACCCGATCGGCGCCGGCGACTTCGACGAACTGGTGCGGACGCTGCAGCGCACTTTGGGCCTGACCGTTTTCATGGTAACCCACGATCTGGACAGCCTTTATACAGCGTGTGACCGCATCGCCGTTTTAGGGAACGGTAAGATCATTGCCGCAGGATCGATGGCCGACATGCAGGCCTCGCAGCATCCCTGGTTGAGGGCATATTTCCACGGCAAGCGCGCCCGCGCGGTCATGGGCTAGTACCGGAGCTTGTAAAAATGGAAACGCGGGCGAATTTCGTCCTGATCGGATCGTTCACGCTGGCGGTGATTGCCGCCGCTTTCGGTTTTGTCCTCTGGTTCCAGTCTCTCCACACCACCAAGGCGCGCAGCCCGCTGCGTATCGTGTTCGAGGGCCCGGCGGCGGGCCTGCGCAACGGCGGCAGTGTCAATTTCAACGGTATCCGGGTAGGCGAGGTGATGTCCGTGAAGCTGGACAACCCGCGTCGTGTCGTCGCACTCGCCATGGTCGAGAACAACGCCCCGATCCGCAAGGACACCTTGGTCGGGCTCGAATTCCAGGGGCTGACCGGCGTCGCCGCGATATCGCTGAAAGGCGGCGAGGAGGCGGCGCCCCCGGTTCCGCTGGACGAGGACGGCGTGCCCACGCTGACGGCCGATCCGAACGCGCTGCAGGACGTCACCGAGGCGATCCGCGGCACCCTGCAGAACATCAACAGGGTGGTTGCCGACAATCAGCAGGCGGTGAAAAACTCGCTGCATAACCTCGAGACCTTCACCAACTCGCTGGCGCGCAATTCCGAGAAGATCGACAACGTCATGCTGAAAGTCGACGGCGTGATGGGCAAGGCCGACAACCTGATGCTCGGCCTCAATATGCTGGCCGGCGGCAAGGAGGGCGGCGAGCTGTTCCAGGCGGTGAAATCGATCCGCGAACTGGCGGAGGATTTCGACAAGCGGTCGGGCGCGTTGATGACCGATGGCCGCCGGACCCTGGCCGATATCAGCCGCGCCGTGAACAATCTCGACCGCAACCCGACGCGCCTGTTGTTCGGCCCGACCAACGCCAGCGCCCCGGCGGCGGAGCCACCCAAGCCGGCCCCCGCGGCGGCGGCGACCGAGAAGAGGCGGCCTTAGGGTTTCGAGGTGCGGCGGACTGCAAGGCGTCTGACCGAATTGGCTAGTCCGTCCGACCGGCTCGAAGCGGATTGACGAATTCCAGTCCGGTAAAATCCTTTTCGTTGTCGGTGACGACGACGCAGCCGTTGGCCTCGGCCACCGCTGCGATAATCATGTCGAGCGCACTGCGGGGACGCCCCCGGGCCGTGCCGTCAGCCATCAGTTGCGCCCAGATGAGGCCCGCCTTCTCGTCGAACGGGAGCACGCGGCCGGCAAAAAGCGCCTGCGGTCCTTCCGGACCGGCGAACCAGGCTTCCAGTAAGGCGCGTTTTTTTCCCGCTGGCTTTTCCAGCAACCCGCGCCGGATTTCTGCAAGGGTTAGCGCGGAGATGAACAGGTCAATGTCATTCCGTTCCGCCATCCACACCAGAAGGGCCGGGGACGGATTTGGCTTGGTGGCGTTGCTGATGATGTTGGTGTCGAGAAGATAACGGGTCACAAGTCGACCTTGCGGCCGGCTTCATGCGAACGGGCGAGATTGAGATCTACCCCGACCAGCGGCGAGCGGCGCAACGCGGCCAGGATGCCGCCCTTGCTCGGCGGTTCGCCGGCGATCGTCCGGCTGACAGCCGCTCGAATCCGGACGGCGTCGGGGTCGTCTTCGGCAAGCCGCTTCGCCAGGGACCGGATCAGGTCGCGGTCGGCGTCCAGGCCGAGAACCTCAAATCGCGCCATGCCGCGCTTGGCCAACCGGCTCCGATAATTCCGGAGCGCTTTCTTCTGCGCGGTATTGCCCATGGCTGACTCCCAAGTCCGTGATCTATATCCAGATATATATCCAGAATTTCGTCTGTTGCAAGTAACGCGATCAATCTTTTCCTCGGTCGTTGGCACCCAGCGGAAGTGGATATCGTCTGCTTCTATGATCCACGAAAAGGGACCTGCGTTGTGCCCCCGGCACTCCCGCCCACGAACCTTCAGGCCGGCTCGTGCTGAGATGATCAAAGCAAAACGGAGACCGTCAGGCCTCCGTTTTATCTTGCAAGCTTGAACCCGAGCCTTACCCCAGCCGTCCCGCCGAATGTGCGAGCAGGGTATAGACCAGCCCGGTCTCCGAGGTGAGGTGGCCGCGCAGCACCGCGGGGCCGCGCTCGTCGCGCGCGACCTCGTCGAGCAGCCGCTCGAACTCGGTGATGTAGCGGTCGACCGTCTGCTTGAAGTTGCGGTCGGCGCGATATTTGCGGGCGACTTCGTCGAAGGCCTTCTGGCCGGCCGGCGTGTAGAGCCGCTTGGTGAAAGCCTTGCTCTCGCCGCGCTGATAGCGATCCCACATCTCGGCGGCAAGATTGCGATCCATCAGTCGGCTGACGTCGAGCGACAGCGACTCCAGCGGGTTGGCTGCCGGGCCCTGCTGCGCCGGGCGGCCGCGCGAGGGCTGGGGCATGCCGCCGGCGTCGGCGCGGCTCAACAGGTCGGAAAGCCATCCGTCGCGCCCCTGATCGGAACTCGCTGGCGAAACCGGTGGCGCTTCGGTGCGGCGCGGCGCCGGTCCGCCCAGGTCCGGCGGCGGCAAGTTGGAGGCGCTGCCGCCCTCGCGCGCGCGCGGTGCAGCACCGCGGCCTCCGCCAGCGGCGGCGACCAGCACCGGCTCCTCCTCGCGCTGCACGCTGGCGCGGGGCGAGGTCACGACATCGAGCCCGCGGCCGTGATGGGCCACGATCCGGTTCAGTTCCGCCAGGGCCTCGATCTGGTCGACGATCACCTTGCGCATCTGCGCGGTGCTTTCGGCGGCCTCCTGCGGCATTTCCAGCACGCCGCGTCGGAGCTCGGTGCGGGTGGCTTCGAGCTCGTTGTGCATTTCGGCAGCCATCTGCTTCATGCTCGCCACCATGGCGGCGAACTTTTCCGCGGACTGCTTGAACATCGCATCCGCTTCCTGCGTGCTGTGCTGATAGATATCGTTCATGGCCTGGGAAGTCAGCCGTCGCTCCTCTTCGGCGGTCGAACGAACCGCCTCGAATTGGCGGGTGATCGCGGCAGAGCCGGCACCGGCGGTTTCCGCCACTACGCGCGCGATATCGCGCGCGCGCTCTTCGGCGGCCGCCAGCAATTCGTCCAGCAGGCCGGTGAAGCGTGACAGCCGCTGATCGAGATCGGCCGTGCGCAGATCGATCGTGGTGACCAGCGATTCAAGCGCCGTTTTGCGTTCGGCGACGGAGGCGGTGGTGTCGCGGTTGCTTTGCTCGACTACCGCCGCCGCCTCGACCAGCGCCTGACCGTGATGCTCGAACTGGCTGGCGAGCGAGCCGAGATCCTCCAGCGCCTTCGTGGTGTTGGTGTTGAAGATACCCAACTGGTCTTCCAGCGTCTGGGTCGCGACCCCGTTGCGCGCGGTGACGTCGTTGATGGCGGAAACGAAGTCCGCCACGCGGGTGACGAGCGCGCGCTCCAGCGAGTTGAGGTTGTCGTGCGCGCCGGTCAACACTTCCTGCAGGAGGATATTGCCCTCGCGCAGCCGCTCGAACAGGGCGACGGTGTCGGTGCGCAGGATCTTGCTGGTTTCCTGCATCTCGGTCACTGCCGCGGTCGAGACCTGGCGCGACTGATCGATGGCCGCGCGCGAGGCCTGCTCCAGTTCCTTCAACGACTTGGTGACGGCGCCGGTGGCGAGCTCGCCGGCCGAGGTGATCGTCCGCGCGATGTCGGAGCCGTGGCTCAGCATCGATTGCGAGAAGGTCTGGCCGCGGGTTTCGATCGATTTCAGCGCGTCCGAGGTGACGCGATCGACATCGACCGTGAGCAGGTTGGTCTTGGCGGTGATCGCCTCGACCAGCGTTCCGCGCTTGCCGTCGATCATCTGCGCCAGACGATCGGTCTGCTGCTGCACATAATTGACGATTTCGTCGGTCTTGCCGGTCATGGTCGAGCCGAACGCGCTGCCGGCGGCGAGAACCGAGCGTTCGACATCCGCCGAGGTCGACTTGACCCTGGCTGAGACTTCGTTCGATGCGGCCACGAGCGCGCTCTGGGCGTTGAGCGCGCTGGTCTGGATATTGTCCGTGGTGTTCACGGTGACCGTGCTGAGAGACCGCTCGATCTCCGTGGAGATCGTCTTGATCTGGCTGGCGGCGTCGGCAGAGGTTGCCTGCAGCGAGCTTTGCGCCTCGCGCGCGCTGTTCAGGATCGAGGCGGCGGTATCCGCTCCGACCGCGGTCAGCGTGCGTTCGACATCGACCGCCAGCGACCTGACGTGGTTGGCGGCATCCGCCGAAGCGGTGACCAGCGTGGTTTGCGCCTCACGCGCGCCGGCGACGATCGATTCGGCGGTGGAGGTTCCGGCGATCGACAGCGAGCGTTCGATATCGGCGGCCAGTGTCTTGACGTGGTTGGCGGCATCCGACGAAGCGCTGACGAGGGTCATCTGCACTCCGCGCGCGCCGCTGAGGATCGAGGAGGCAGTGGCGTCGCCGGCGGCCGAGAGCGTACGCTCGACGTCGGCGGACAGCGACTTGATCTGGCTGGCGACTTCCGAGGAGGCGGACACCAGGGTGGACTGCGCATCGCGGGCGCCGGCCAGAACCGAGTTCACGGCGTCGGTGCCGACGGCGGTGAGGGCGCGCTCGACTTCCGCCGAGGTCAGCTTCAGCTGGGCGCCGACGTCGGACGAAACCGAAAGCAGCGACTGCTGCGCGGCGCGCGCGCCGGTCTGGATGGTCTCGCTGGTGTTGACCACGAGGTTGGTGAGCGAGCGCTCCGCATCCTCGACGTGGGACCTGATCCCGAGCGACAGTTCCTCGGCGCGGGCCATCAGGCCATCGCTGGCTTGCCGCCCGCTGCTCTCGATGCGGCCGGCCACGGCTTCGACGCGCGAACCCAGGAGGTCTTCGAACTGCGCGACGCGCGTATCGATGTCGTTGGCGACAGCGCCGACCCTGCTTTCGATGCCCTGATGGATTTCCTGGAACCGCGCGGTGATGGTGTCGGTCAGCTGGGCGCTGCGGCCATCGATGGTCTGGGTCACGCTGGAAATGCGCCGGTCGACCGCTTCGATCGCCTGGGCGGTGCCGTCGGTGAGCGAAGAGGTGAGGAGGGTGAGGCGCTGATCGACCGACTGGATCGCCTGCGCGGCGCCGTCGGTCAGCGACGACGCCAGCGTGTCCAGCCGGCCGTCGATGGTCTCGGTTACCGACTTCGCCCGCGCATCGAAGTTCTGTTCGAGCGACTGGAGGCGGCCGTCGACGGTCTCGTCGAAGGATTTGATCTTGCCTTCGAGCGTGGTCTCGAATTGCACGAGGCGCTGGTCCAGCGAAGCGGTGATCTCGCCGCCGTTCGAGGCCAGGCGGGTGTCGAAGGTGTCGACATAACTCTTCAGGGTTTCCGCGATATCCTGGGTGCGCTGACCCATGCGATCGACGATTTCGCCGCCGAAGGTTTTGACGGTGCGGTCGAATTCCGAGATGTGGCGGGTAATGAGGGCACCGAGCGTGCCGCTGTCGCGCGCGAATTTTTCCGCGAGCTCGCTGCCCTGGTTTTTAACCAGTTCGTCGAATGCGCTCATCTGCAGCGAGAGGGCGTCGTGCGCGGTCTCGGTCTGGCCGATGACCTTCGCGACCAGCGAGTTAACGGTCACGTCAAGCGCTTCGCTGGCCTTGTCGCCCGAGGTGAGGATCTGGGTCGCGAGCCGGTTGCCGGCGTCATCGATCTTGCTCACCAGATCGCCGCTGCGCAGTTCGAGCTCCAGCAGCAGCGAGTCGCCGGAGTTCTTCAGCGAGTCGTGAACCTGTTCGGTGCGGTCGGAAATGCCGTCGATGATGGTGGAGGAGCGCTGCTCGAATTCGCTGGTGATGCGGTCGATCCGTTCGTTCAGCATCTCGTGGACGCGCTCGGCCAGATCGACGAATTCGTCATGGACGTGACCGGTCTTGAAATTGAGACTGGTGGTGAGGCGCTCGCTGGCGTCGAGCACCGCGCGCGTGGTCTCGGCGCTGGCTTCCTCGAGACGATCGAGCAGGTCGCCGCCGCGCTCGCCGAGCGCGAGGATCATGTTGTCGCCGGCGTTGCTGAGCGCACTGGTGATGTGGGCGCCGCGTTCTTCCAGCGCGCCGGTGATGCTTTTGGCCACCTCATCGACGCGCGAGGCGATGGCGTCCGAGATCAGCGCGATATCGTGACGCAGATCGATCTGCACGCCGGAGATGGCGCTGCGAACCTGCTCGGCCTGGCCGACCAGATTGTCGCGCTGATGGGCAATGTCCTGCAGCAGGGCGCGAATGCGCACCTCGTTGTCGCTGTAGGCGCGCTCGAGCGCCGAGACTTCGTTGGCAACCAGCGTTTCGAGCTCGCCGGCGCGCGCGATGGCGCGTTCGACGCCGTCGCCCATCGCCGCGACTTCGCGGCGGATCGCCTGACCGACGGTTACCATCGAGTCGCTGGCGGCGCCTTCGGGCTCCGAAAAGCGGACCGCAACCTGCGCCATCGACTGGGCGATCATGCGTAATTCCTGGCCGCGCCAGGAAAGGCTCGCGAGGAAATAGAACAGCAATACCGGCGCGAAGAACAACGCCGCCAGCCCCCCCAGCACCAGGGTGCCGCCGCTGCCCTGGCCGATGGCCGCCTGCAGCGAGGGCAGGAAGCTGAAGGTCAAAAGGGCTGCACCGAGAATCCAGACGCCGGCAAACAGCGTGGCGAGCGCATAGACGTTGCGGGCGGGGCGGCCCTTCTGAATGGCCTGCAGAATCTGCCCGATGGTTTCGCGGTCGTCGTTGGCGGCGCGGCGGGTCTGGCGCGGCTCCTCGATCTGTTCAAAGACCTGCCGGTCGGCCCCCGGGCGGGTGTCGAAAGCGCTCTCGTCGTAAGCCGGTGTCGACGATGAATTCGTCGGTGTCACGTCGTTGTGGATCGAACTCCGTGCGTCGTCGGCCGCCGATGAATCGCTGATGTTCAAGGCTTCCTGAATCGCGGAAAGCGCGACTTCAGTGGGGTCTTTGACCTTCTTGGGGTTGTTCGCCATTTTCAGTCTGAGCCCTCGTTTTACTCTTAGGCATCCCGGAAAAGCTTGCGCGGATGTCCCCTCGCCAAGCCCGAAGCCGGTATCATGCCCTGCGCTGGTCGCGAATGCGCGGCTCTCGTCCGTCTTGTCCGCTACCGTCAGAAACATCCTATTGGCTAGGCGGTTCGAAAGAAATGGCCGCGATTAATACAAACTTAATCATCGTTAACAGGACAGTGCGGTAAGGCCTTACGGTTCCACCAAATTTTCGTTCGGATCCGGAAATTAGGGCAACTCTTCGTCAAAAACAGGGCGAACTTGCGGCGGACGCACAAAAGGCCCCGTTAACTATTTCCGTGGTTAGTTGACCGAAACTTCGCTGCCGGCCCCGGTCAAGCGGGGGAGAGTTGGGTTAACGCCATGCCGCTTCATGTGGATCGGATTGACTGGATGCCATCGCCACCACTCGCCCCCGATGACGGTCCGATTGATACCGAACATCTCCGGCGCATGACACTGGGCGATGACGGCCTCGAGCGCGAGGTGCTGGCGATGTTTTCGGCGCAGGCGGTCCGCCTGGCCGGCACGCTTGCGACCTTTCCCACCGATGCGCGCGCGCTGGTGCATACGCTGAAGGGCTCGGCCCGCGCGATCGGAGCGTTTCCGGTTGCCGATGCCGCCGCCCGTCTGGAAGCGGTGCTCGCGAACGGCGGCGATCCGTCGGAGGCGCTCGCCGAGCTCGACGACGCCGTTGCGCAGGCACGCTCGGCGGTCGATGCGATCCTGCGCCGGTCCTGATTCTGGCCATCAACAGCGGCAAAGCGTAGCGCAGGTTTTCGCCCCCAGCGCTAGCGCGGAGCGGATCGACCCGTTATAGGACTGCCCGGACCCCTTCATCCGGCAGCACGAGCGAACATGGCCAAGATTCACTTTGTCGACCATACCGGCGAAACCCGCACCATTGAAGTCGAGAACGGCGCGACCGTGATGGAGGCGGCGATCCGCAACGCGATTCCCGGCATCGAAGCCGAATGCGGCGGGGCCTGCGCCTGTGCGACGTGCCATGTCTATGTCGATGAGGCCTGGCGCGAGAAGGTCGGACCTCCCTCGCCGATGGAAGAGGACATGCTGGATTTCGGCTTCGACGTGCGGCCGAATTCGCGGCTGTCGTGCCAGATCAAGGTGAGCGACGAGCTCGACGGTCTGGTGGTCTCGACGCCGGAGCGACAGGCCTAGGACGCTATCGGTTCCGGTTGAACAAGAACCGAGGCCCCGATCTTCTGTTTTGACGCGTTTTCCTTGCGCGATCCAAAATCCACTTCGCTCGAAAGGCTTTAGAACTTCGGCTGCGCGACCTCGACGCCGCGGCGCAGCCAGGGCTGAAAATTCCTGACGATCTCGGACGTCAGCGGCGCAGGCTTGCGCGTGTTCTCGTCGATCAGCACCATCACCGATTGCGCCGAGGCGACGCATTTGCCTTCGGAAAACACCACCTGATCGAACGTGATCGATGTTCGGCCGAACTTCGAAACCCCAAGTCCCAGCTCGATGGTGCCCGGCCAGCGCAGCTCGGCGCGGAAATGGATGTCGAGTCGCACCAGCATCCAGCCCAGTCCCGGCGGCATCAGCCCGTAACGGCGGTCCTTGACCAGCGTCACGCGGCCGGTTTCGAAATAGCTCGCATAAACCGCGTTGTTGACGTGCTGATTGGGGTCGAGATCGGCAAAGCGCACATTGTCGGTCTGCCGGTAGGGAAAATCCTCCAGGCGCGGGGTTGAATCGAGACGGGCAGGCGCGTTCACGGGGACGATCTCCGATATTTCATGCCCTTACAGCGCAGTTGTCGAATTGCGGCAAGAGGTTGCCGCGCTGCCGGGTGCCAAATTATGGCTTTCCTCACCTCGCCGCGTTGGCTAGACAGGCGCAGCCAAAAGACACCTGCCGGCATGGTTCAACCGAAAAGAGCGACATGAGCGAAGCTATCAAAACCGATGTGCTGATTATCGGCGCGGGCCCCTGCGGACTGTTTGCCGTTTTCGAACTGGGTCTGCTCGATATGAAGGTGCATCTTGTCGACATTCTCGACAAGATCGGCGGCCAGTGCGCCGAACTCTATCCGGAAAAACCGATCTACGACATTCCGGGCATCCCGTTCGTCACCGGCCAGGGCCTGACCGACGCGCTGATGGAGCAGATCAAGCCGTTCAACCCGACCTTCCATCTCAACGAGATGGTGGAGAAGATCGAGAAGATCGGCGACCCCGGCTTTCGCCTCACCACCGATGCCGGCAAGGTGTTCGAGTGCAAGGTGGTCGTGATCTCCGCCGGCGGCGGCTCATTCCAGCCGAAGCGTCCGCCGGTGCCGGGGATCGAAGCCTATGAAGGCACCTCGGTGTTCTACTCCGTGCGCAAGATGGAGCAGTTCCGGGACAAGGATCTGCTGATCGTCGGCGGCGGCGACTCCGCGCTGGACTGGACGCTCAATCTGCATCCGATTGCAAAGCGCGTGACGCTGTTGCACCGGCGTGACGATTTCCGCGCAGCACCGCACAGCGTCGAACAGATGCGCGCGCTGGTTAAGGCCGGGAAAATGGATCTGAAGATCGGTCAGGTCACGGCGCTCGAAGGCGAGGGCGGCATGCTCGCGGGCGCGACCGTCAAGGCCAACGACAACGCCATTTCGAAGGTTGCCTGCAATACCATGCTGCCGTTCTTCGGGCTGACCATGAAGCTCGGGCCGGTCGCGAACTGGGGCATCGCGCTCGAGAACAATCTGGTGCCGGTCGAGACCTCGGCCTTCGAGACCAGCGTGCCCGGAATCTTTGCGATCGGCGACATCAACACCTATCCTGGCAAGCTGAAGCTGATCCTGTGCGGCTTCCATGAAGGCTCGCTGATGGCCCAGAAGGCGCACCGTTATGTCTATCCGGACAAGCGCCTGGTGTTCCAGTACACGACGTCGTCGTCGAGCCTGCAGAAGAAGCTCGGGGTCAACTGACCCGAGCGGCAGCCCCCGGCGGTTCCACCATCCCGGTGTCGGCCCTGCGGCACTGGAACCATCCGCGAAATGGCCTTAGTCTGGCGCCATTGCTTTATCGATTGGTCAGGTGGTGACGATGCGCACTGCGATATCCGGACTTCGATCGGCGCTCCCGTTCATGACGGGTCTTGGGCTGTTGCTTGCCGTCATGTCTCCGGCGCAGGCCGACGAACCGTCGGCCGCGGGGCTGTGGCAGAAGGTCGATAATGGCAGGCCGGTGGCATGGTTTCTCGTGCTCGATCACGACGGCATTTTCGAAGGCGTGATCGCCAAGACCTTCCCGCCCCCCGGCGAAGAGCCCCACCTGATCTGTTCGAAATGCACCGATGATCGCAAGAACGCGCCGGTGCTTGGCATTTCCTTTATCAGGGATATGAAGCGCGATGGATTGAAGTATGAGGACGGCAACGTTCTCGATCCGCGCGACGGCAATATTTACCACGCCAAGATGACCATCAGCCAGGACGGCCAGACGCTGACGATGCGCGGCTATCTGGGTATCTCGTTGTTCGGCAAGGACGAGACCTGGTCCCGGTTGCCGGATGCGTCGATGGCCCAGATCGATCCCGCGATCGTCGCTAAATACCTGCCGGCGCAAGCCGCCGTGAACAAGCCTCCGGTCGCAATGGCCAAGCCGCCCGTTGCCGCGAAGAAGGGCGCGCCAGCGCAACTGCCGAAGTGATCCGGCGCGTAGCGCGCGCAAACTTCCTCAGCGGGCGTCGGGCGCGGTCACGAGAGGCGGCGCCGGCTCGGCCGTCACTTCCGGCACGACGGCGTTGAGTTGAAGCACCTCAGTCACCGCGGGTAAGGCGGCATCCGCCATTGCGGCGTGACCTTCGGCTGAGGGGTGCACCGCGCCGCCATACACGGCCGAAAGAATGCCCCAGGTCGCGTCATGGATATCGGCGGGCTGACTGGACGACGGCAATCCCTGCGGATAGGTCATCGCTGCAAAGTAACTGTCGTTGGCGTCCCGGATCCAGCGCGCGCGCGGCAGATAGGCACGGTATTCCCCGGCGCTGCGGCCGCAGAGCATCGGCTGGTTCGCCGCGGTGACGATGTCGGGATCGAAGCTCTCGCCCTTGGGCGAAAAACACTCCCGATCGAATTCCGGATCGCTCGAAGAGCGCGCGCAGAAGCCGTGATCGGCGAATGCTGCCTGATGGGAATCGACGAAGGTCATGCGATCGGCGGCGGGATCGCGGCACAGCACGCCCGATTGGCACGTTGCGAGCGCCTTCAACTGCGGCAGGAATTCGTTCTGCACATAGCCCGACACGTTGGCCAGCCGTTGCGGCTCCGCATTGAACGAAGGATGGATATCGAAGCCGGCACGCCCGCCGGGGCAGGGCGTGCCGCCGTCGGCCAGCGTCGGGTTGGCATAGGATACGTAGACCACGTGCGACAGGTCGCCGCCGACCAGCGGCTTCAGCGCCTCTCTCAGTCTGCCGAAGCTCTGCGGCAGATCCCGCGCCAGCGCCGCGCGCGAATCGTCGACCGATCCCACCACGCCGGTGCGCTTGAACAGCACCCGTTCGGTCGGAGTATCCACGATCACGTCGGCGACCAGTCCGGAGAAGTTGATGTCATTGGCGCCGATCGACAGCAGGATCAGGTCGAGCTTGCGGTCGGGCTGACGCTTCTTCGCGGCGGTGACGGCGGCGCGCAATTCGTCCAGCTGCGCGTTGACCGTGCCCCGGCAGGTGCTGGCGGATTTCGTCGGCAGACATTCCCGCGCGCCCTGCGTGCCTAGCAGACCGTCGGGGATGGTGGCCCCGGTGCAGGCGAGCGGCAGATAGGTTACCGCGATATGCGGATATTGTACCGCGAGCGCCAGTGCGGTGCGGGTCTGATAGCTGTACAGCGAACGATGGCAGGCGGAGTTGAACCACAGCGCGCTCTGGCGTTGCCAGTTCTGCAGCGAATCCGGCGCTTCGCAGGCGCGTCCGCCCTTGTAGCCGGCGCGGCTCGGACGATAGTACTGCGCGCTCGCGCTGCCCAGATAATAACGGAAGCAAAAACCCTCGTCGGCGAGCGCGATCGCCCGGTCCGGATTGCCTTCACCGGACGCGATGCTGTCGCCGAGGCCGGCGATGAAAATATCGCGCACCATGATCTCGGTCGAGACGCGCTGCGTCGCCTCGGGCCCTGAGGAGACGTCCACGGCAGCAACCGTGGTGCGGCCATAACGCACCCGGAGATTGACGGGTTCGGCGCAATCGATGGTGGATTGCCGCGGACCGTCGCCATCGTCGAACGACCAGGCGCAGGTGGCGCCGACAGGAACCTCGCCGGTCAGCCGAACCGTGACCGGATGATCCACCGGCGTCAGGTAGCTTTCCTTGACGTTGTCGCGGGTGCAGGGCTCGCTGACCCGGCCCTGCAGATCGATACAGAGCCGGTTCACCGTGTTGCGCGCCCAGCCGCGGCCGTCGCTCTGCAGCTCCAGCGCCTGTTCCGAGGCGAGAACGCTGCGGCCGCGTCCGCTTTCGGTGTGGAGCAGGAAGTCGCGTTCTTCGCGGAACAGCCGGAAGCGGTTGCGGACCTCCCACGAAATCTGCAGCGGGGCGTCAGGCGTGCCCTGCGCTGCCGCCCGCTGCGCCGGCAGTGCCGCCAGCGCGCCCACAAAAAGCGCGCAGGCGATTATCGAACGGAAGCGAATTCGGATCATGGCGCCTTTGACGTTACGGTTGGGGCGGAAACAAGAGATAAGAGAGATGGCCCGAAAATCAAAAGAGTCCAGATGCCGCCCGATGTCGTAATAGCGCATGATCTCGGGTCGAGCGCGAGGGCATGCTTTGGCGGATCATGCGCTAACCTTGCGACTGGCGGCTCTTCGCTGGCGGCGGCGATACCCGGCTCGTCACCGGCTGCAGCGATTGACGGGTCTTCAGCGGCACGGCGGCCGAGCTTGAGCAAGTCTCGCTCAGCCTGCGGCGTTTCTGCCAGGGCAGCACCACATTGAGCCAAAGCTCGCGCGTTCCCATGATGCTGATCGAGATGCCAAAGGGGATCAGGAAATACAGGATACGGAACACCAACAGCGTGGCCAGCAGCTGTTCCCTGCCGAATTCAGGCAGCGCGACCAGCATCGCGGCATCGAACACGCCGAGGCTGCCGGGAGCATGACTGGCGAAGCCGAGCAGCGTCGCCAGAATGAACACCACCGCCAGCGAAATAAAATCGATGCCGGGCTGCGCCGGCATCAGGAGGTACATCGCCATCGCGCAGAAGCCGAGATCGACCACGCCGATCAGAACCTGCAGCAGGGTCAGCCGCGCCGAAGGCAGTATGACTTTCCAGCCGTTCTGGCCGAGCTCGCGGCGGTTCTTGCCCATCACGAGCCAGACGAAATAGGCCGAGATGCCGGCGAGGCAACCTAGCGCGATCAGCCGGTTCATGGCCGGCGGCAGCAGGTCCATCGCGGACGCAGCCCAGGGGTGCCACGCCATGCCGAACCCGAGCACGACCAAATTGCCGAGCCAGAAGGTCAGCCCTGAGAGAAAGCAGATCTTGGCGACGTCGATGGCGCTGAGACCGTAGTCCGAATAGATCCGGAACCGGATCGCGCCGCCGGTAAACACGGTGGCGCCGATGTTGTGGCCGATCGTGTAGCTGGTGAAGCTCGACAGCGCCGCGATGCGGTAGGGTACGTGTTTCTTGCCGGTGGTCCGCAGCGCGAAGAAATCATAGAACGTCAGCGTACAGAATGCGCCGACCACGCACAGCGCGGCGAGCGCGATGTGGTGCGGCGGCAACTCCGTCAGCGCAGTCAGGATCACGCCGGTATCGACCCCCTTGAGGGTGCGGACCAGAGTCGTGACCGCAAAGGCGATAATGAGGAAGCTCGCCGCGATTCCGAGCCGCTTCCAGCCGATCCATCTCTTGAAACCACGCCCGAGCGTGGTCAGCAGTCCGTGCATTCATCCTCCCGGCAGGGCGGCAACAGTGTAGGCCCAACGAAGCGACTGAGGGACAGCCGGCGGCCGATCACTCTACGCGTGAAGACCCATAGGGCAAAAAGGTCGCGTTGTGCAGCCCTTGACAAGGCTGGGGTCAGCCTCCGAAACAGCGCGGCTGTCACATGCCGTACATATGTCTTAATGTTGGAGATTCAAGTCGCGGCGTTGACCCGTACCAATCGTTTCATCGCCTGCGATGTTCCGGCGTTCCATCCCCAAGGTTTTGCCCTCCGGCAGGAACAACCTCGCGATCCGCCGGTTAGCGCCATCCGCAATCGAACATATCGGAGTGCCGTTCCCTCAGGCAGCCACTTGTCGGGTGATCGAATGTTACGCTCTGCGCAATGCAAAATGTGCGCCGCAGAACGCCATCACGGCACCAAGGCACAGCGCCGCGAGGCCCGCCAGCACGCCCGATATGGTGGGGACCGGACTGGGCGCGGAAGCGGCCTGGCCTGCGCCCGCCAGCACCAGCACGCCGACCGCGATCAGGAACTGCCGCATCCGCGGTGGAATTTGTCCGGAGACGGCGCTGTCCATCAGGGTTGCGATGAAATAGCCCCCGGAGAAGCCGAAGCTGGCGATCAGCCACCACGCAATGGCCGCGCCCGCGGGCATGAAGTCGCGCGTATCGGACCGCCACAGACCGCCGAGGTCGAGCCCGAAACGGGCGCCCAGCATGTGCACGGCGAGCGCCAGCAGCACTCCCGAAATCATGGCGCCGGCGAGGATCAGGCGGCGCGGAAAATAGGTCGTCTCGGCCATGCCCCGCTTGTAAGATGAAGCCGGCGGTGCGCGCAAGCCGACGCTTTGGTTTATTAAAGAGCGCATGATGACCGGGATTTATTGAATTGCCAAAACCGCTGCAGGACCAGGCGACGATGTCAGCCGCCGGCGTGCCCGCCACCCGTTACGCCTACAAGGCGTCGCTGATAGGAGCCGCGCATCAGTTCGAACTGACGGACGATGGATTGTCATGGCAGGCCGGCAGCAGGTCCGGGATCTGGCCCTACATGGATATCGCCGCGGTCCGCCTGTCATACCGGCCGGTGTCGATGCAGTCGCGCCGGTTTCGCACCGATATCGAATCGCGTGAGCGGTCAGCGCATCGTCATCCTCTCGACAAGCTGGCAGACCGTCGCATTGATGGCGCCGCAGGATAGTGACTATCGCGCTTTCATCACGCAGTTGCATGCGCGCATGGAGAAGGCCGGAAGCCGCGCCGCGCTGATCGGCGGCATCGGGCCGAAGACCTATGCCGCCGGTATCGTGCTGCTGGCGCTGGTCGGAATCGCGATCGCGGGGCTTCTGGTTCGCGCAATCGGCACCGGCGAATGGGCAGGCGGGTCGTTTCTGGTCGGCTTCGCCGCGCTGTTTGCGTGGCAGATCGGCGGCTTTGTCATGCGCAACCGGCCGCGCACCTATACGTTCGATCATTTGCCGGAGGCGTTGCTGCCGTAATTTCTCGCGGCAATCATCGGCAATGAAATGTGACTTCGCCCGGCAGCCGGCGCACGGCATCGTGGCCAGGTCTGTTCGGAGGCGGCGCGGAGGCGGAAGGTGGAGGATCGAAGCAACCGATTGCCTGATGAAGCCGAGATTGCGGAGATCAATGCAAGACACCTGGTCAGCACGCCGATAAAGCCCGCTGATCTCCTGTTCATGTTCGGCACGCGCGAAGATGTCGAGCGGCGTGTCGATGAGGCTTGGCGGCTCTGGCGCGAGGGCTTGTTTCGCTGGTCGATCGTCAGCGGCGGTGTGACGCCGGGATCGGCGCTTTCCGAATGCGAGATCATCAAGACCGCCATGGTGGCACGCGGCATCCCGCCCGAGCGCATCCTGGAAGAACACCGCGCCACCAACACCGGCGAAAACGTGGCCTTCTCGTTGCCCATCATCGAAGCGACGCTTGGACTGAAGAATATCCGCAGCGTGATCTGCCTGGGCAATACCTGGACGGCGCGCCGCTATCCGATGACGCTGCATCGCTACTGGCCGGAGGTCGAGAAGATGCTGGTCACCGTCGATAGTTTCGCTACGCCGCTATCGCTCTGGCACACCGATCCTGATTTGCGGACCCGGATTCTCGACGAATGGGACAAGATCGAGCCGTACAAGGCCAAAGGTTTTATCGCGGAGTGGCCCGTCTAAAAGATGCGGCACCCAAAACCCCGGCCATCGTCGGATCGATCGGCAATGCGCGGCTTCGCCGAACGGGCAGGGCTGCGCCGCTCGCGCAGCCGGTCGATCTGCGTCACCGGCTGCCGCTTCGCCCTAGTGCCGGACCACCAGCACCGAGCATTTGGCGTAGCGCACGACATGGCCGGCGTTGGAGCCGAGAAAATAGGTCCGCATCGCCGGCCGGTGCGAGGTCATCACGATCAGGTCGGCATGAACCGCCGCGGCCTCCTCGAGAATCTCGTGATAGATGCCGCCCTGCCGCACCACGGTGGAGATACGGGACGGCTCGATGCCGGATTCCCGGGCCACGATGGCCAGCGCCTCTTCGGAGGTCTGACGCTGCTGCGTATCGAAATCGGCGGGCACATATTCCGCCAGCATCACCGGCGTCATCGGCAACACGTTGAGAAGGCGCACGCTACCGCTCCAGGTCTGCGACAGCGTCGCCGCCGTCGCGATCGCGGGCTTGGCCAGATCGGTGTCGGCGAGATCGATCGGGACCAGAATGGATTTGAACATCTCAACGCCTCCCTGTCCGGCAATCAGCCTAGCATAATTTGACAGCTTGGCGACGCGGGCAGTGTGTCCGGCTCTAAACTTAAACGAGCGATTCGTGCGGACCCGTTGGCGCTAGTCGTCGGAAGCGTGCTTCAACAGCTTGGGGCTGACGAACAGCACCAGCCGTCCGCGGCGGAATGCCACGTCGGCCCAGTCGTCGATTGCAAAGTCGAGGACGGCAAGGCCCGATGTCGGCAGATTGTCGGCGAGCGCCTTGCGTCCGGCGGCGTCGCCGCTACCGGCCAGCGCCAGCGCCAGTTCGTGCATGCCGGGATTGTGACCGACCAGCAACAGCCGCTGCGGATCCGCTCCCGATGCGGTCCGGACGATGTGCAGGAGCTCCGACGGGTCGGCGCCATAAAGTTCCGGCGTCAGCTCCACCTGCGGCTCCGGCGCCAGATCCTTCATCGCCTCCCAGGCGATTTCCCAGGTCTGATGCGCCCGGATCGCGTGCGAAACCAGCACCAGATCCGGAAAAGGCGGGTGCCGGCCGATCCAGCCGCCGATCTCGGCGGCGTCATTGCGGCCACGGTTGTCAAGCCGGCGGTCCTGATCGTGGCCCGAGGGCGCGTCGTGTTCGGTCTTGGCGTGACGCAGCAGCATCAAACGGCGCATGGCGCAATCTCGATTCGTTTCAAGTCCGCGGATTAATGTACAAGCTGCGCCACCAGACAAGGTGACAAGCGCCGGATCGGTCCGTAAGAAAACGATATGAGCGAGACTTCTATCAGCAAGACTTCTCCGGGCAAGAGCATGGGATCTGACGCCGCCGACCTGCCGGAGCCTTCGCGCCTTTCGTTCGATCTGGACGTCGACATCGCCGTGGTAGGCGCCGGCCTTGCCGGCCTCACGGTGGCGTTGGAAGCCGCGCGGCTGGGCGCCAGCGTCGCCGTGCTCGAAGGCCGGCACGTCGGCTGGAACGCATCCGGCCATCAACTCGGCACCGTCATGCCGGGCTACGGTCTTCCGATCGGTGACCTGATCGCACGCATCGGCTTGGAAGACGCCCGCGAACTCTGGGCGTTGTCGCGCGAAGGCGCCGAATATGTGCGAGCCACCGCGACCGAAGAATTGATTCCGGGCATTGCGCCCAGCGAGGGCGCCCTTGAAGTGTCGAATGTCGAGGCCGGCGATCAGCTGATCGCCCGGCTGCAAATGCTCGGTGAGGATTTTGAGACGGAGGTGGAGGGCTGGCAGGTCGATCGCGTCCGCGCCGTGCTCAAGACCGATCGTTATTTCCACGGCGTCTATTATCCGAAGGCGTTTCAGATCGACGGCCGCAAATACGTCCACGGCCTTGCCGCGCTGGCGCTGCGGGCGGGGGCGCGGATCTTCGAGGACACGCCGGTCGTCAGCATCGATCCGTCGGGCATTCGCAAGCGCATCGTCACGCCGTCGGCGCGGTTGCGCGCCTCGCACATCGTGCTCGCCGGCAATGTCCATCTGGGTGCGCCGTTGCGGCGGTTGTCCGAAACGCTGTTGCCGGTCTGGCGCTATGCCGCGGTGACCGCGCCGCTCGGCGAACGCCTTGCCGAGACGATCGCGTTTCAGGGATCGGTGACCGACAGCGACGGCATCGATCATTTCCGGGTCGTGGAGGGCGACCGGCTGATGTGGGCCAGTCCGGAAACCACCTGGGCCGCAAGACCTGGGCGTTTTGCGCCCGCGATTGCGCGCCGGATCCGCACGATTTTTCCTCGGCTCGGATCGGTCGAGATAGCAGAAGTCTGGGGCGGCGCGATCGGACAGACCGTGCACGGTATGCCGCAGATAGGCCAGTTGCGTAAGGGATTATGGGTGGCCAGTGGCTTCGGCCGCCAGGGCCTGAACACGACCGCGATGGCCGGGCAGCTGATCACCCGCAGCATTTTGTGGGGCGACGAGCGCTGGCGGCTGTTTTCGCCGTTCGAACTGGTCTGGGCGGGCGGCACGACCGGCCGGGTCGCCGGATACGCCATCGGGATGTGGGAGAGGGGAAGTGCCGCCGCCGCCGGCGCGTTGGCCCGGTATCGGGAAAGAGCGCGGATCGAGGAGCACGTTCGCGAGGCGCGGCTGGCTGAAGCCAATCGTCAGGCCGGAACCAGGCCGCCACAGCGCCGTCCGCCGGCGGGCCGCCCACCTCCTCAGCGTCCGCGGCCCCCCGCCCAGGCAAACCGCGAAGGCGAGGGCGGCTCCTGACCTCTCTTTGCCCGCAGGCAGAGGAAGCCCATGGGTCTCGCGCACCTCGCAAGAAAGTGAGAAATTTCCGTCCCAACCCGTGTAACTTCGGCTGCCGCGCGCCGTATTTGTAAGCGAACCACGGTATCTCGCTTCGCACGGAGACCATGATGATTGACCGCCGTATCCTGCTCGCGTCCGTCGCCGGTCTGTTTGGCCTGGCCGCGTTCCACTGGCTGCGCGCATCCCCGGCACAGGCCGCGGAGAAATTCGAGATCGAAAAGACCGATGCGCAATGGCGTGCGCAGCTGACGCCGCAGCAATATGAGATCCTGCGCAAGCAAGGCACGGAGCGCCCGGGCTCGAGCCCGCTGCTCAACGAGCATCGCAAGGGCATCTTCGCCTGCGCCGGCTGCGACCTGCCACTGTTCTCCTCGGAGACGAAATTCGAGAGCGGCACCGGCTGGCCGAGTTTTTATCAGCCGCTCGAAAACGCCGTCGGCAAGACCGAAGACCGCGCCTTTGGAATGGTGCGGACCGAAATTCATTGCCGCCGCTGCGGCGGCCATCTCGGCCACGTGTTCGACGATGGACCGAAGCCGACCGGGCTGCGCTACTGCATGGATGGCTTTGCGCTGGTCTTCCATCCCGCCGCGCCGTCGGCGACCTGATCACCGTTCGCGCCCGGCAATTGTTGCCCCGCCCGGCAATTGTGCCCCGGTCTTCGGACCGGGGTTTTTCGTTTAACTAATTGAAATAATTATAATTTCTATTTTGGCACGGCGCTTGCGACACTCTCCCTCGATTGCGGCCTTGGATGTGCAGTCTGGCCGGCCGCCCGGATCGAAGTTGGAGAAAATGGTATGGGTATTTTTGACGCTCTCAACACGTCTGTTTCAGGCCTGCAGGCGCAATCATTCGCGCTCCAAAACATTTCCGGCAACATCGCGAACGCATCGACCGTCGGCTACAAGGGGATCGGCACCAGGTTCGAGGATCTCGTTCCACAGAGCACGACGCCCGACCGGCAGGTGTCCGGCAGCGTCACGGCCAACTCGCAGGCCACGATCACCACCCAGGGCACGGTCGCCGCGACTGCCGTAGCGACCAATATGGCGATCAGCGGCGCGGGCTTTTTCAACGTGCAGAAGCCGATCGGCGTTACCGACAACGTGCCCGTGTTCGACGGGGTGACCGACTACACGCGCCGCGGCGATTTCCAGCTCAATGCCAACGGCAACCTCGTCAACGGCGCCGGATACTACCTGCTGGGCGTGTCCGTCGACCCGAAGACCGGTAACCCGATTGGAAACGTGCCCCAGGTCCTGCAGTTTCAGAACAATTTCATCCCGGCGCAGGCGACGACCAAGATCACCTATGCCGCCAACCTTCCAACCAAGCCGTCGACGGTGGCGAGTTCCACCGCCTCCGTCGGCTCGCTGACGGCTCTGGGTGGCTTGAACCCGGCTGACTTCACCCCCGGCTTCAATCCGCAGATCATCGGCACGCCCGCCACGCCCTACTCCGACGCCACCGTCTCGGGAAGCGCGGTCAACAACAAGGCTGCGGTCCCGGCACCCATCACCGGCGCGACGGCTTTGTCCGGCATCGCGGGTACGAATTCGCTGACGGCGAATTTCAGTGCAGGCCCCCCTGCCGACACCATCACCGTCAACGGCAAGACCATTACGTTCAACAGCGGTTCGGGCACCACGGGCTCGGCAGCCGCCGGCACCCTCTCCATCGACCTTAGCCTTCCCACCAGCACCGTCGGGAGCCTTCTTACGGCGATCGACCAAATCACTGGCACCGCAACTCCCTCGTCGATCTCAGGCGGGGCGATCACGCTGCATACCGGTACAACCTCGAACCTGACGGTCACGAGCTCGAACGCCTCGGCATTGGGCGCGCTCGGCTTCCCCGCTACCGTGACGGCGACCCGCGGCGGTGGTGGCACCGTGGGCGCCGGTGTCGTCATCGGCAGCGACACCACGGTCTTCACCAACGAATCCATCAGCGGCGGCGCGGTGACGGCCTACGACGCCACGGGAACGCCGATCAACCTGCAACTGCGATGGGCCAAGACGGACAGCGCAACGCTCGGCGTTGGGCACACCGATACCTGGAACATGTTCTATCAGGCCAACTCAAGCGCGACGGGTACGCAGACCGCGTGGATCAATGCCGGGACCAACTTTACCTTCGGTACCAACGGAGCCCTGGTCAGCCCCTCGGGATCGAGCATCACGCTCTCGAACGTTGCGGTCAACAGCCAGTCGCTCGGCAATCTCACGTTCAATTTCGGCGCGGGCGGCATCACCCAATATGCCAGCACCGGCGGCACCGCGACCATCAATCAGGTCCAGCAGGACGGCTACGCCGCCGGACAACTGCAGTCGGTTGCCGTCAACAACAGCGGGCTCGTGGTCGGAACGTTTTCCAACGGTCAGAATCTCGACCTCGCGGCCGTCTCGCTGTCCCACTTCAACGGCACCAACTACCTGAAAGCGCTCGACGGCGGCGCCTATGCCGCGACCGATCAATCGGGTGTGGCCATCGCCGGCGCGACCGGGACCATCAGCGGATCGTCGGTCGAAAATTCCAACACGGATATCGCCGACGAATTCACCAAGCTGATTGTGACCCAGCAGGCCTACTCCGCCAACACCAAGGTGATCACCACGGCGCAAACCATGGTTCAGGATCTCTTGAACGTGTTGCGGTGAGCGCACCGACGGTAGCAGTGTGACGTAAATTCAGGCGCGGAACCATCATGAGTTTAAGTTCGGCCCTTTCGACCATCATGGCAGGTTTGCGCACGAACCAGGCCGCGCTGTCGATCGTATCATCGAACGTCGCCAACGCCCAGACTCCGGGCTACGTCACCCGGACCCTCGATCAGGTTGAAGTCGCGGGCAGCAGTACGGATACGGGAGCAAGCGTCCGCATCATCGGCGTCAATCGCCAGATCGACCAGTACCTGCAATCCCAGCTGCGCACCGAAACCTCCGGCGGCGCCTACGCCGACCAGATGTCGAATGTGCTGGGCCAGCTGCAAAGCCTCTATGGGACGCCGGGCGGTACCGGAACGCTCGAGACGGCATACAACAATTTCACTTCGGCGCTGCAGGCGCTGTCGGCGAATTCGGGCGCCTCGTCCGCGCGATCCCTGGCCCTGACGACGGCGCAATCGCTGGCGCAGCAATTGAATACCACGACGCAGGGAGTTCAGCAGCTGCGTTCGAACGCGGAGCAGGACATCGGGGTTTCGGTCACTCAGGCCAATAACGACCTGACGCAGATTGCGAAACTCAATTCGCAGCTGCAGAGCCTTCCTGCGACCGACAACAGTGCCGCGACGCTGATGGATCAGCGCGACAACGCCATCAACGATCTCTCGAAGTTGATGGACATCAGGGTCGTCACCGACAGCGCCAACCAGGCGACGGTCTACACGACCTCCGGTCTTCAGCTCGTCGGCACCCAGGCCTCGCTGTTGTCCTTCAGCGGGCAAGGCACGCTCAACGCCAGTTCGCTGTGGAACAGCAACCCGGCGCAGTCCGGGGCCGGCGGGCTTACGCTGACTTTCGCGAACGGGGCGAGCGTCGATCTGATCGCGACCAACTCGATCGGGTCAGGCCGCATCGGCGCCGACCTGAAATTGCGGGACAATACCCTGGTGCAGGCACAAACCCAGCTCGATCAGATGGCCGCGACGCTGGCGAGTTCGCTGTCCGACACCACCACGGCCGGTACGGCGGTGACGTCGGGCAGCAAATCGGGGTTCAATGTCGATCTGTCGAACGTGCTGCCCGGAAATTCGATCAACCTGACATACACCGACACGGCAACCAATACCCCGCATCAGATTACAATCGTCCGCGTCGATGACCCGACCGCGCTGCCGCTGCCCAATACGGCCGCCAGCCCCAATGACAAGGTGATCGGCGTCAACTTCCAGGGCGGGATGGCGTCGATCGTTTCGCAACTGAACGCGGCGATCGGCAACACCAACCTTCAATTCTCCAATCCGTCGGGCTCGACGTTGCAGGTTCTCGACAACGGCGCGGGCGCGCTGAGCGTCAATGCGGCGTCGACCACGGTCACGACGTCGGCGCTGGCGAACGGCAGTCCGCAACTGCCGGTGTTTACCGACGGCAGCACGCTCTATACCGGCGTGATCACCGGTCGCGGCGTGCAGCAGACCGGACTGGCGGGGCGCATCACGGTCAACGCCGCGCTGGTCAGCGATCCCTCGAAGTTCATCGTCTACAACACCTCGCCGTTGACGACGGCTGGCGACACCACGCGCTCGGATTATCTCTACTCGCAGCTGACGAAGGGGTCGTTTACCTACTCGCCGCAGACCGGCCTCGGCTCGAGGACGTCGCCGCTGAAGGGAACGCTGCCGAATTATCTGCAGCAATTCCTCAGCCTGCAGTCGAACGCGGCGGCGTCCGCGCAACAGCTTGCGCAAGGCCAGGATGTCGTGGTCAACACGCTGCAGCAGAAAGTCAACTCCACTTCCGGCGTCAACATCGACGCCGAAATGTCGAGCCTGATTGCGCTCCAGAACACCTACGCGGCCAACGCTCACGTGATGTCGGTCGTGCAGACCATGATGCAGACCTTGATGCAGATCCAGTTGTAAGGCGGTCCGGATGGCGATCAACGGCATAAGTTACGGCAGCACGATCCTCGGGCAATCGGTCCTGGATCTGAAGAGTCAGCTCGACGAGCTTCAGACGCAGCTCGCGAGCGGCAAGAAGTCGACGGTCTATTCGGGGATGGGCGTCAACGAGGGGTTTGCGATCTTCGCGCGCGCGCAGTTGTCGAACCTTTCCGCGTTCACGACGACGATGACCAACATCAACACCACGATCGACACCGCCAACACGGCGTTGCAGTCGTTCGGCCAGATCGCGACGCAGGTGAAATCCGCCGCCGGCAGCGGCGGCGCGGTCGTCAACGGCTCGGGACAGACCACCGGCCAGCAGACCGCGGTGTTGCAGCTGAAGTCGATGCTGGAAATTCTCAATACGCAGGCCGGCGATCGCTACCTGTTCTCCGGCAGCGCCATCGACACGCCGTCCGTCGCGTCGTCGGACGACATTCTCAATGGAAAAGGCTCCCTGGCCGGACTGAAACAACTGATCGCCGAGCGTAACCAGGCTGATCTCGGCGCCAGCGGCCTGGGACGGCTCGTCATATCTTCGCCCAGCCCCACCTCGGTGTCGGTCGCGGAAGATGTCGCGGGCTCGCCGTTCGGCTTCAAGCTCAATGCGGTCACTTCCTCGTTGACCGGCGCGACCGTCACCGGCCCGAGCGGATCGCCGCCGGCGGTCGCGGTCGACCTCGGCGCGACCAATCCCAACAACGGCGACCAGGTCACCTTCACCTTCAACCTGCCGGACGGCACGACGGAAGCGGTACAGCTGACCGCCTCGAGCGCGACGCCGACGCCGACCGGAAGCTTTGCGATCGGCGCCACGCCGACTGCGACGGCTGCCAATCTCAAGGCCGCGCTCAATACCGCGATCGGAACACTTGCCAACACCTCGCTGGTCGCCGCCTCGGCGATGGCGGCGTCGGACAATTTCTTCAACACCGACAGTATGGCCACCGGAAGCGTGGTCAACAACAAGGCCGCGGTCCCGGCCCCGATCACCGGGGCGACGGCTTTGTCCGGCGCCGCGGGAACGGATTCGCTGGGCACGAACTTCGCGGCCGGCGACACCATCACCGTCGATGGCACGCCCCTGACATTTGTCGCCTCGGGTGCGACCGGCAACCAGATCAACGTCACCGACAGCGTCCAGACGCTGTTGACGAAGATCGACTTCGATCACCGGCACCTCGACCCCCTCGACGGTCAGCGGTGGCGTGATCACGCTGCATACCGATAATGCCGCGAGTTTCAACGTCACGAGTTCGAACGCTGCGGCGTTCGCGGCGCTCGGCTTCGGCGGCACCGCGACCGCGATCCAGCCGCCGCTTCGGGTCGGGGGAACGCCGTTGAATGCGGCGACCACCCTGGTCAGCGGTGCGGCGAACACGGTGGCATGGTACACTGGCGAAGCCGGCAGCGGCCCCGCCCGCGCGTCATCGACTGCGCGCGTCGATCAGAGCGCGAGTATTCAATACGGCGTGCGCGCCAACGAGCAGGCCATCCGCTCCGCCCTGCAGTCCGTCGCGGCCTTCGCCGCCGTCACGACGTCGCCCACGAGCACCAATGCGACCGCGCTGGTGGGCGCCCTCAACCAGCGCGTGGCGACAAGCCTGACGCCGCAGGGGAAACAACAGAGCGTCGCGGACATCCAGACGGATCTGGCGACCACGCAGGTCGCGATGAAAGACGTGTCCGCGCGGCAGAGCCAGGCCCAGCTCACGCTGCAGAATTTGGTCGATCAGACCGAAACCGTCAACACCGATCAGGTCGCGACCGAGATTCTGGCGCTGCAGACCAGATTGCAGGCGTCGTATCAAACGACGTCGATGCTCTCGCAGTTGACGCTCGTGAAGTACCTGCCGATCGGTTAGTTCGGTCTCTCACCACATCGTCGGTCGATCTGAACGCAGCGCGCAGATCGGCCCGCAGATCTCTGCATTGTCGCCGCGGGTCTCGGCGCGACCGCCGCTGCAATCCATTGGCGCGGTTTCGGACGCGATCCTTGGCCGGCGCAGCACCGCCGATCGCGTCAAGTCCTCCGAGCAGTCTTCACGCATTTTAAAGCATGAGTTTGGAAGCCGGTCCGGATCGGGGAGTCTCCCAGATCAGATTCAGGTTCCGTTGACTAATTGCTCCGAGGGTCGCGGGGTACGGCCAAGAAGGCCGACAGTTGCGTAACGCCAGAAAGGTTGTTTCCATGTCTTTGTCCAACATTACCCTCTCCGCCGCAGTCCGCCAGAACCTGCTCTCGCTGCAGGGCACCGCTGACCTGCTCGCGACCACGCAGGGCCGTCTTGCCACCGGCAAGAAGGTCAACAGCGCGCTCGACAATCCGACCAACTTCTTCACTTCCGCTGGCCTCGATGCCCGCGCCAGCGACATCAGCAACCTGCTCGACAGCATCGGCAACGGCGTGCAGGTTCTGCAGGCGGCCGACACCGGCATCACCTCGCTGTCCAAGCTGGTCGATACCGCCAAGTCGATCGCCAACCAGGTGCTGCAGCAGTCCTCGGGCTATAGCTCGAAGGCTAACTTCACTTCCGACGCGACGACAGGTGCCGGTGCGCTGGCTGTTGCGGGCACCGCGACCGACCTGACCAATGCCGGCACGAACTCGCTGAACGGCAAGACGCTGATCTTCAAGACGTCTGCGACCGCCTCGACCACGATCACCCTCGGCACCGCTACCGTCAACTCGATCACCGGCCTCAACTCGGCGCTTTCGGCCGCGGGCGTTCAGCTGATCGCAAGCGTCAACGCCAACGGCTCGCTGACCTTCACCTCAAGCAACGATGCCGCTTCCCAGACCATCACCAAGACGGGTACCTATGCCGCCCCGGCGGCCGGTTCGTCGACCTCGGTGGATATCTCCGGAACGGCAACCAGCGCCGGCGACGTTATCAATGCCGCGGTTGCTGACCCGGTGGCGCAGGCCACGCGCTCGTCGCTGGTCAGCCAGTACAACCAGATCATTCAGCAGATCACCACCACGGCGCAGGATTCGTCCTTCAACGGCATCAACCTGCTGAACGGCGATTCGCTGAAGCTGGTGTTCAACGAATCCGGCAAATCGACCTCGACGATTGCGGGCGTGACCTTCAATCCGGCCGGTCTCGGCCTGGCTTCGCTCACCGCCGGCAGCGACTTCATCGACAACGTGGCGACCAACAGCGTTCTGACGAACCTCAACAACGCCAGCATCACGCTGCGGTCGCAGGCCTCGGCCTTCGGCGCCAACCTGTCGATCGTGCAGATCCGCCAGGACTTCAACAAGAACCTGATCAACGTGCTGCAGACGGGTTCGTCGAACCTGACGCTGGCCGATTCCAACGCGGAAGCGGCCAACAGCCAGGCGCTGTCGACCCGCCAGTCGATCGCGACCTCGGCGCTGTCGCTCGCCAACCAGTCGCAGCAGAGCGTTTTGCAGCTGCTGCGCTGATCCCGGCGAAACTTCCGACAAACCAGAACGGCGGGGCTTCGGCCCCGCCGTTTTCTATTTGAACCGTCAAATCGCCATAGCGTCACACGCGGGCGTGGTCTCGCGGCGATCGCTCCCGGCGCGGTCCGTTCCGCGGGGGCTGTTGACGTTTGCTGAACCCTTCCGAGCAGTCTTCACGCATTTTAAAGCATGAGTTTGGAAGCCGGTCCGGATCGGGGAGTCTCTCAGGTCAGATTCAGGTTCCGTTGATCATTTGCTCCGAGGGTCGCGGGGTACGGCCAAGAAGGCCGACAGTTGCGTAACGCCAGAAAGGTTGTTCTCATGTCTTTGTCCAACATTACCCTCTCCGCCGCAGTCCGCCAGAACCTGCTCTCGCTGCAGGGCACCGCTGACCTGCTCGCGACCACGCAGGGCCGTCTTGCCACCGGCAAGAAGGTCAACAGCGCGCTCGACAATCCGACCAACTTCTTCACTTCCGCCGGCCTCGATGCCCGCGCCAGCGACATCAGCAACCTGCTCGACAGCATCGGCAACGGCGTGCAGGTTCTGCAGGCCGCCGACACCGGCATCACCTCGCTGTCCAAGCTGGTCGATACCGCCAAGTCGATCGCCAACCAGGTGCTGCAGCAGTCCTCGGGCTACAGCGCGAAGGCGACCTTCACCAGCAACGCGCCGACGGGCGTCGGTCCGTTGGCCGTCGCGGGTACCGCGACCGATCTGACCAACGCCGGTACGAACTCGCTGCAAGCCCAATCGCTGGTCTTCAAGACCTCTGCGACCGCCACGACCACGCTGACCATCAGCAACGTGGCTGGCGCCGGCAATGTCAACTCGATCAGCAGTCTTAACACGGCGCTTTCGGCCGCGGGCGTTCAGCTGACCGCAAGCCTCAACGCCAACGGCTCGCTGACCTTCGCCTCGACCAACGATGCCGCCTCCCAGACCATCACCAACGGTGCTGCCTACGTTGCGCCGCCGGCCGGTTCTTCGAGCTCGGTGAATATCTCTGGCGGTGCAGCATTCACCGGCGGAACGATTGTCGCCGCGGTTGCCGACCCGGTGGCGCAGGCCACGCGCTCGTCGCTGGTTGCCCAGTACAACCAGATCATTACGCAGATCACCACCACGGCGCAGGATTCGTCCTTCAACGGCATCAACCTGCTGAACGGCGATTCGCTGAAGCTGGTGTTCAACGAATCCGGCAAATCGACATCGACGATTGCGGGCGTGACCTTCAATCCGGCCGGTCTCGGGCTGGCTTCGCTCACCGCCGGCACCGACTTCATCGACAACGTGGCGACCAACAGCGTTCTGACGAACCTCAACAACGCCAGCATCACGCTGCGGTCGCAGGCCTCGGCCTTCGGCGCCAACCTGTCGATCGTGCAGATCCGCCAGGACTTCAACAAGAACCTGATCAACGTGCTGCAGACCGGTTCGTCGAACCTGACGCTGGCCGATTCCAACGCGGAAGCGGCCAACAGCCAGGCGCTGTCGACCCGCCAGTCGATCGCGACCTCCGCGCTGTCGCTCGCCAACCAGTCGCAGCAGAGCGTTTTGCAGCTGCTGCGCTGATCCCGGCGAAACTCTCGACACAACAAGACGGCGGGGCTTCGGCCCCGCCGTTTTTTTTGTCTGGCGTGTCAATCAGGCACAGCGTGCGGCAGTGCTGGTGACGTTTGCTTAACCCCGTCGAACAATTTTTATTGTTTTTTTACCATGATTTTTCGAGGCCGTTCGGGATCGAGGCCTCTCCCGGGCCGATTCATATTTTGTTGACCATATGATTCCTAGAGTTCGCCGTGTCCGGCCAAGAAGGCCGACTGTTGAGTTACACCAGAAAGGTCGTTCACATGTCTTTGTCCAACATTACTCTCACGGCTGCAGTCCGCCAGAACCTGCTCTCGCTGCAGGGCACCGCTGACCTGCTCGCGACCACGCAGGGCCGTCTTGCCACCGGCAAGAAGGTCAACAGCGCGCTCGACAATCCGACCAACTTCTTCACCGCCGCCGGCCTCGATGCCCGCGCCAGCGACATCAGCAACCTGCTCGACAGCATCGGCAACGGCGTGCAGGTCCTGCAGGCCGCCAACACCGGCATTACCTCGCTGTCCAAGCTGGTCGATACCGCCAAGTCGATCGCCAACCAGGTGCTGCAGCAGCCCTCGGGCTACAGCGCGAAGGCGACCTTCACCAGCAACGCTCCGACGGGTGCCGGTCCGCTGGCCGTCGCGGGCACCGCGACCGATCTGACCAACGCCGGTACGAACTCGCTGCAAGGCCAATCGCTGGTTTTCAAGACGTCGGCAACTGCCTCGACCACGCTGACCATCAGCAACGTGGCCGGCGCCGGCAATGTCAACTCGATCAGCAGCCTCAACACGGCACTCGCCGCGGCGGGCGTTCAATTGATCGCAAGCCTCAACGCCAACGGCTCGCTAACCTTCACCTCGGCCAACGATGCCGGCTCCCAGACCATCACCAACGGTGCTGCCTATGTTGCGCCGCCGGCCGGTTCGTCGAGCTCGGTGAATATCTCTGGCGGTGCAGCATTCACCGGCGGAACGATTGTCGCCGCGGTCGCCGACCCGGTATCGCAGGCGACGCGCGCGTCGCTGGTTAGCCAGTACAACCAGATCATTACGCAGATCACCACCACGGCGCAGGACGCGTCCTTCAACGGCATCAACCTGCTGAACGGCGATTCGCTGAAGCTGGTGTTCGACGAAACCGGCAAGTCGACCTCGACGATCCCGGGCGTGACCTTCAATCCGAACGGTCTCGGCCTGGCTTCGCTCACCGCCGGCACCGACTTCATCGACAACGTGGCGACCAACAGCGTTCTGACGAACCTCAACAACGCCAGCATCACGCTGCGGTCGCAGGCCTCGGCCTTCGGCGCCAACCTGTCGATCGTGCAGATCCGCCAGGACTTCAACAAGAACATCATCAATGTGCTGCAGACCGGCTCGTCCGCCCTGACGCTGGCCGATTCCAACGAGGAGGCGGCCAACAGCCAGGCGCTGTCGACCCGCCAGTCGATCGCAACCTCGGCGCTGTCGCTCGCCAACACGTCGCAGCAGAGCGTACTGCAGCTTCTGCGCTGATCTCGACGACATTCTCGACATAACAAGACGGCGGGGCTTCGGCCCCGCCGTTCTTTATTTGACCTGTCAATCGCCATACCGCCACACGCGGACGTCATCTCGCTGCGATCGCTCCACTCAAAGGAGTTTCGTGCGAAGAGGGATGCGAAAAAAGCGGCGAGGCAAAGCCCCGCCGCCGCAACTGCCCTGGCTGAATTGTCGCTGAAATCAGCGCAGGAGCTGAAGAACGCTCTGCTGCGAGGTGTTGGCGAGCGCCAGCGCGGATACCGCGATCGACTGGCGAGTCGACAGCGCCTGGCTGTTGGCTGCTTCCTCGTTGGAGTTGGCCAGCGTCAGGTTCGACGAGCCGGTCTGCAGCACGTTGATCAGCTTCTTCGAAAAATCCTGGCGGATCTGCACGATCGACAGGTTGGCGCCGAAGGCCGAGGCCTGCGACCGCAGCGTGATGCTGGCGGTGTTGAGCGCCGTCAGAACCTTGCCGGTCAACACGTTGTCCGTGAAGTCGGTGCCGGTGGTGAGCGGCGCCAGGCCGAGACCGTTCGGATTGAAAGTCACGCCCGCGATCGTCAGGGTCGATTTGCCGGTTTCGTCGAAGATCATCTTCAGCGAGTTGCCGTCCAGCAGGTTGACGCCGTTGAAGGACGCGTCCTGCGCCGTGGTGGTGAGCTGCTGGATGATCTGGTTGTACTGGGTGACGAGGGTCGCACGAGCGGTTTGCGACACCGGGTCGGGCACGGCCGCAACGACCGCACCGCCAGCACCGCCGCCGGCGGCGTTGGCGCTGATGTTGATCGCGTCGAGCGCGGCAGGAGCGGCCGGAGCTGCGGTCCCGGTGATCACCTGACCCGCGCCGTCGTTGGTCGAGGTGAAGGTCAGGCTGTCGGGGCCGGTGATCGAGGTTGAGAGGTTCACTCCCGCGACCGCCAGCGCCGTGTTGAGTTGGTCCAGGGACTGTACCTGCGCCGCCTTGGTGACGGGATTGAAGGGCGAGGGCGCGCTACCGATCGTGATCGTGACAGCGGTGCCGGCGGAATTTGTGAAGGTGAAAACCCCGCCGTTGAGCTTGCTGGTCGTGAGGTCGGCGGAAGTCGCTCCGCCAGGCCCGCTCGCAACGCCCGTGCCGGTGAACGGGATGCTGGACTTCGTGCTGTAGCCCGACGGCTGCTGCAACGCCTGGTTGGCGATCGACTTGGCGGTGTCGACCAGCTTGGACAGCGAGGTGATGCCGGTGTCGGCCGCCTGCAGAACCTGCACGCCGTTGCCGATGCTGTCGAGCAGGTTGTTGATGTCGCTGGCGCGGGCATCGAGGCCGGCGGCGGTGAAGAAGTTGGTCGGATTGTCGAGCGCGCTGTTGACCTTCTTGCCGGTGGCAAGGCGGGTCTGTGTGGTGGAGAGCAGGCTGGCGGTATCCTGCAAGGAGAGCAAATTCTGGCGGACTGCCGCGGTAAGGACGATATTGGACATTGGAATGCCTTCCTTAAGTGTGCATCGCAGGCGGCCGGTTACGAGCCAACGCGCTTCCTGTTTTCAGCCAGAGGAAGATATGAACGAAAGCTTTTAAAATGTGGTTAACAGCGGCTTAGCGAACATGGTTAGCGAAACCTTAAGCCGATGGGACAGCTCCCTCGAAGCGGTCGGTCGCTGGCTTTTTCCACGAAAGCAGGTACCGGCATTTTTAATCGGAAAGCGTGCAAGCGATTGAAATGGAAAGTATTCTTGTGCCGCGCCGCGAGCGGTCAGTAGATTACGCAGGCAATCGAGGCCGCGAGTAAGTCAATTTTAAGCGGCTCACTTTACGGTCCCCCGAAGCAAATCCGGAAGCTTGTCGGGCGGGAAATGGGTTGCCGAGGTGACGAATGTCTAGTGCTGCCGCTCAAGCCTACGCGCGCGTTGCGAATACCACCGCGTCCCCCCGTGATATTGAAGCCCAGGCCCTGTTGATGGCGGCCAACAAGTTGCAGGCCGTCATGACCAACGCCGACGCGACGTTTGCGCAGACGTCCGAAGCGCTGATGTTCAACCGCAAGCTCTGGACGATCTTTCTCAGCGAAGCCCGGCGTGACGAGAACCCGCAGCCGCTGGACGTGCGGCAGAACATCGCAAATATCAGCATCTTCGTGCTATCCCAAACCGCGGCGTTGCAGATCAGCCCGCAGCGCGATCACTTCAAACCGCTGATCGAGATCAACCGCAACATCGCGGCCGGTTTGGGCGGGCGCGCCTGAACAGGCTCGCGAATTGGCCTGTGCCGATCTCGTCTGACGGCGGCGTTCGACTTGCCGCGGCAGGGCGGCCGACCTCCCGGGATCAGATCCGCTCAGCTTCCGCGATGGCCGGCCTGTTCATGCCGCTGGAGCGTCTGCTCAGCAGCGGCGGCGATCCGCGTCTGAGCATCGATCCCGCGAGCGGAACGAACCAATATGGCTGCCTGCCTTTCCCTTGCCCGGACACGCTCAGCCTTGCCTCGAGCACCGCGACATCGATTTCGCAGCGGGCTTACGATCGTGCCGGGCATGCCCGGGAATCGTTGATGCGGTCCGCCATTGCCGTCGGCATTGACGCCGCGCTCGAAGCGCGCGTTGAGACGATGCGCGACGAATTGAAGACCTGCCTCGGGCTATCCGGGACGAAGGTCGATATCGTCTTTTCTCCGTCAGGCACCGACTCGCAGCTTCAGGCGCTGTTCCTGGTGCGGATGGTGCTGGGTCCGGCGTTGACAACGGTCGTTGTGGCAGCCGATCAAACCGGAAGCGGAACCGCGGATACCGCGCGCGGGTATCATTTCAGCGCCGCGACGGCGAACGGAGGCCGGGTTCGAAAGGGAGAGCCCATTCCCGGGCTGGCTCGTTCCGTCACCAGCGTCGCGCTTGCGTTGTTCGATGCGGCCGGTGATTTCCGCCCGCAGGCCGAAAGCGATTCGCTGGTTCTCGACGCGGTCGAAAAGTCGATCGCAAACGGAACCAGCGTTCTTCTTCAAATCATGGATTCGTCGAAGTTCGGCTGGCGGGCTCCAAGCGATGAATGCCTCGACGAAATCTCGATGCGCTGGCCCGATCAGGTCCAGATCGTCGTCGACGCCTGTCAAATGCGCCTCGGTCGCCCGCGGCTGCGAAAATATCTTGACCGAGGATATATGGTGATCGTCACCGGCTCGAAGTTTTTTACCGGGCCTCCCTTCAGCGGCGCGCTGCTGGTGCCGGCAGGCTTCTCGAAAGCTCTCGATGCGGTCACCGGGGTTGCGCCGGGACTCTGCGAATATAGCAGTCGCAGCGACTGGCCGAAGAATTGGTCGGCGCTGCGGTCGCGCCTGCCGATCCGGACAAATTTCGGCCAATGGCTTCGCTGGGAAGCGGCCTTGGAGGAAATCCGCGCATATTATTGCGTGCCGGACGAATTTCGCCTGTCGGCTCTGACGACCTTCGGCAAGGCTGTGGAGCGGATCGTCGCATCGTCGCCGTCACTTCTCCCGTTGCCGCCGCAACAAAGGCCCAAAGACGGCAGCGGTGACGATGAAGAACTGGCTCAGCCGACGATCTTTCCGTTTGTGATCCGGCATGATGACCGCATCCTCTCGCATGATGATTGCAGCAAGATCTATCGCGCGCTTTCGCGGGATGCTCGAAATGCCGTCTCTGCAGACGAAAGCGGGCGCGACCGCGAGATCGCGGCGAAGGTTTGCCTGGTCGGGCAACCCGTTGCACTGGGCCAGGGTGCCGTCGCGGCCCTTCGTATCTGTGCAGGCGCGCGCCTCGTCACGGAGACGTGGACATCCAGCGGGGATACCGCGCGCGAAAACCTGCAGCGCGAAATCGGCCGCGCCGGTGCGATCGTCTCGAAGATCGAGTGGCTGGTCGCGCACATGGACGGTCTGGCTCGAGCGGAACCGTCCCGCGGCGCTTGATCGCCGGCACACCCCGATGAACGGCGGAATCGGCCGTTAGGCTTTCGTTAACCACGTCTATTTACTGTTTGGCGAGGAATTCAGGTCGCATCCTGCGCTCAGATTGTTCTGCAACGCGCCGGCTTCTGCGACGCGACCATTCCGTAGGTTTGCCATCCCCGGAGTTCTCACATGCAACCTGATTCCAGCGAACGGACCGGAGATGCCGAACCGCTCTGCGCGGATCGGATCGGATTTGCCAGGCTCACCACGATGGCATTTGGCGGGACCGACCTTCGCCCATTGCGGGATGAATTGATCTCGATGGTTGCCGACGGAACCGCCGGCGCCGGCGAGGGGCTCGATCTGTCGCTGATCACGCAGCTGTTGGGCGACAAGCAGACCGGGATCGCGATTCAGGCCGAAGTGCTCGCCTTTCATCAGCTGTTCCGCTCGCCTTGCTCCACCGACAAGCCGAAGCTGCGCGTTCTTGCGCTCGCCGCCGCGATCGACATGGGCGGCAACACGCCGATCGAGTTTCTGCTGGAAGAGTCCGGGTTCGAGCTCTTGACGCTTTATGTCATTCCCGGCGTCGGCTTGCCGGCATTGCTGCCCGATCATGACGTTGCGATCGTGATCGCCTCCGATTCCGACGAATGCCGCGATGCTCTCGATATCATCGAGCGCGCCGCGGCCCGCTGGCCGCGGCCGATGCTGAATCCGCCGCGCCTTGTCCGCAATCTGGATCGCGACAAGCTGCATCGGCTGCTTCAGGGGATTGAAGGGCTCGATATCCCGGCGACGTTATGCGTGACATCAGCGCAATTGTCCGATGTGGCCCGGTCTGGTCTTTCGCTCGCGGAGATCGCGGCCGAGCTGCAGTTTCCGGTCATCGTCCGGCCGCGCGGTTCGCATGCCGGCGTCGGGCTCGCCAAGCTCGACGATCGCGCGGCGCTCGGCCGATATCTTGCGGAACGGCAAGAGCAGGAATTCTTCATTTCCCGCTTCGTCGATTACGCGAACGAAGATGGTCTGTTCCGCAAATACCGCGTCGTCTTCGTCGATGGCCGGCCTTATGCCTGCCACATGGCGATCGCCGATCGTTGGGACATCTGGTATCTCAATGCGGGAATGTCGGGCAGCGCAAGCAAACGTCTCGAAGAAGAAACGTTCATGCGCACCTTCGAAATCGGCTTTGCGCGCCGGCATCAGACTGCGCTGGCCGGCATGGCGCAACGGATCGGCCTCGACTATTTCACGATCGATTGCGCGGAAAACAACCGTGGTGAGTTGTTGATATTCGAGGCGGACAACACCGCCGTCGTGCACAACATGGATTCGCCGGAGCTGTTTCCCTACAAGCCTCCGCAGATGCGCACTATCTTTGAGGCATTCGCGAGCATGCTGTACCGCCGCGCCCGGCAGGGGCGGGAGCATGCAGCATGACAAGGGCGCTGCGCGCGCCGGTCCTGAAATCCGAATCGAGCGAGACGCTCGATCCGCAAAGCTGGGACGACATCCGCGCGCTTGGTCATCGCATGCTCGATGACATGATCGACTACGCCGCTGACATCAGGGATCGACCGGTCTGGCAGCCGATACCGCAAGAAGTCCGCGCCCGGTTTCACGCCGAGCTTCCGCGCCAGCCTTGCGGTCTTAACGACGTCTATCGCGAATTCACCGATTTCATCGTTCCCTACGCGACCGGCAACGTGCATCCGGGCTTCATGGGATGGGTGCACGGCGGCGGCACCGCGGTCGGCATGCTGGCGGAAATGCTGGCGGCCGGGCTCAATGCCAATCTGGGCGGACGCGATCACATTCCGATCGAGGTCGAACGTCAGATTGTCGAATGGACGCGGTCGATGTTCGGTTTCCCTGAAGGGGCGAGCGGAATTTTCGTCACCGGCACGTCGATGGCCAATCTGATGGCGGTGCTGGTGGCGCGGACAACAGCACTCGGGCGATCGGTCCGGCGGCGCGGTCTCGGGGACGACGGCTCGTTGTTGACGGCCTATACCTCGAAGGCTGCGCACGGCTGCATCACCAAGGCGATGGACATCGCCGGCTTCGGCAGCGATGCGCTACGATGCATCGCGGTTGACCGATATCACCGTATTGACGTCGAGAGATTGCGCGCCCGGATCGCATTCGACCGCGACGCTGGATTGAAACCTTTCCTCGTCGTCGGCTCGGCCGGAACAGTTGATATCGGCGCCATCGATGATCTGCAGGCGCTGAGCGTGCTGTGCCGCGAAGAAGGGCTCTGGTTCCATGTCGACGGCGCCTTTGGCGCGCTCGGGATTCTCTCGCCGGTACTGGCGCCGCGGCTGGCCGGACTTGAAAACGCGGATTCGATTGCGCTCGATTTCCACAAATGGGGACAAGTCCCTTATGACGCCGGTTTCCTGATCGTCCGCGACGGCGCTCGCCATCGCGACACGTTTTCCGCGCCGGCGGCGTATCTGCGCCGTGAAACGCGGGGGCTCGCCGCCGGCTCATCCTGGCCCTGCGACCTCGGCCCCGATCTGTCGCGCGGCTTCAGGGCGCTCAAGACCTGGTTCACCCTGAAGACCTATGGCACCGAAAAGCTCGGCGCCGTAATCACGCGCACCTGTGCGCTCGCCGGTTATCTGGAGGCGCGGATTCTGGCCGAGCCGCGGCTGGAGCTGATGGCGCCGGTCCAGCTCAATATCGTCTGCTTTCGCTATCGCTCGGATAATGCCAACCAGGTCAACGGCGCCATTGTCATCGACATTCAGGAATCCGGGATCGCGGCGCCATCGACCACGCTGCTCGACGGCCAGCTCGCGATACGCGCGGCGATCGTCAATCACCGCACCGACACCGGCGATCTCGATGCGCTGGTGACCGCGGTGCTCAGGTTCGGCGCGGCGCGAACCCGCGCTGGGTGAAGGAAAGTCGCTGCGCGGCGGACGCTGCAATTCTGGTTCGCCGGCGAAACCGCGCTGCACATGTTGCTGCGAATCCCGTTTTGTGTGTAGTTTCTTGTCCGGATTGGCGGTATCTGGAGACGCGGGATTTTCAATCGCTCGTCGGGTGAGCGCAAGGGAGTGCGGCCATGGCGTTGAGGGTTGAACTAAAGCCGTTCGAGCGGATCATCATCGGCCAGAGCGTCATCACCAATTCGGAGACGCGGACGACGTTTCTGATCGACGGCGAAGCGCCGATCCTGCGCGAGAAGGACATCCTGACCGCGGAGACAGCGAACACGCCGGTGAAGCGGCTCTATCTCTGCGTCCAGATGATGTATCTGGAAAACGATATACCGAAATACCAGGACCTTTACATGGGCTTCGTCAAGGATCTGCTCGAGGCCGTGCCGAGCTTCAGAACGCCCATCGAGACCGCAAGTAAGCTGATACTGGGCGGCTCTCTTTACAATTCGCTAAAGGAACTACGGAAGCTTATCAGGCGGGAAGAGGAGTTGCTGAGGTGATGCATGCCTGATGCTGCCGCTCGAGCCGGTACGCGCGTCGCCGTCAGCACCGCATCGCCGCGGGAAGATCATTTCAGGTCGCGGATCGAGATCGATCGCAATATTAGCGTGGGCCTGCGTCAGGCCATCTGATCAAATTTCATCTGCGCCCTTTGCAGCTTCGCCTCGTCGAGCGAACGCAGATAGGCCCGCGCGCGCAAACGCACCTCATCGGGATACTGGCTAACCACCTGGCTGGTCAGGTTGTCGACGACGCGATACACGATCTCCCCTGCGGCGCGATCGATCACGATGTCGTGCGAGCGGTTGTCGGACGCCTGTGGGTTGCCGCTCGCCGCCCCCGACGCGTCGGGCGGAGTTGGAGTCTTCGGAGCGGGCAGCTCCGTTCGAACAGCGTCCATGGCTGCGTCAGGCTGTGGCCTGACGACAGGTGTCGCTACCGGCGCCCCCACCGGTCTGATGCTGAAGTCCATACTCATGGCAGCCTCCTGGCCTCCCGCGAGTCAAACCCCAACCCTCTCTCCGGGACAATCTAGCCGACGGTGTCTCAACGAGTTATTAGCAAGGTCAGTCAATGCCGAATGCATGGGCGCGCGGCATTTTGATTCAAATTTTATGGGATGGGAGCGGCAAAGCACCGCGCCGAGAATCGGGCGCGATCAGACCCGGTTGCTCGTTCGGCAATTGGACAGTTTCGGAAAATTACAACGCCGGCCGGGCGCCGGTCAGAGCGAACGGTTCAGCGACATCGGGGCGGCGCGGCGCGGGTTGGGCGCGGTCTGCTGCCCGGCGGCGGTATAAGTCTGCGGCCTGCTTTTCTTCTGCATCTCGACGTTGACGCCGCGGATGATTCCTTCGGACACCGCGTGCGCTGTTGCCAGCACGGTGAGATTGATCTGCAGCATGGCGCGAAACGTGTCGTGATGGCGATGCAGCGTGGTCAAGAGCTCCGGCGCGGTCTGCGACAGGTATTTCTGGCTGGCTTTCAGTTGTCCGACCGCGTTGACATAGCGGCGGGACAAGTCGGTCTTGTTCGGTTCGAGCGCCATCGCCTCGCGCAGCTTGCCTGCGCGCACCAGTTCGGTTTCGCGCTCGATGACGCCGAGCAGCGCGCTCATGACCTCCATCAGATTCTCGGCGAGCTTGCGCGCATCGGTGGGTGTCGAAGCCGAGGGGGTCGGGGCGGGCGCCTCTCGCCGGAGTGCATGTTGGTTCATGTCTGTTGTTCCCTGAGGGGCTAGCCGGTGCGGCCCGCTTGCTGCAGAATCAGCGTGTGATAAACGTCGTTGGAAATTCCGACGCCGCCGGCCTTGGCGAAGGATTTCGAATATTGTTCCGTCAGCATCGAGCGCCACACGCCGGTGCCCGGCGTATCGCCGAACGGGCCTTCACCCTTGATGCCGCTGGTCATCTGCGAAAACATCGAATTGAGAAACATCGCCTCGAAATCGGTCGCGGTCGCCTTGGCCTTGGCCTGCGCCTGCGGCGAGACCTTCTTCAGGGCGTCGGCGAATGCGGGATCCGGCCGGCCGTTGAACAGCGGCATCATGGCCTTGGCGGGCATGCTGCCGGCAGTCGCGTTGACGAGACTGGACTGCATCACATCACCTCGATGTCGGCCTCGATCGCGCCTGCGGCCTTGATCGCCTGCAGGATGCCGATCAGGTCGCGCGGTCCGATGCCGAGCCCGTTGAGGCCGTCGACGAGCTGCTGCAGCGATACGCCGTCCTTCATGACCGCAAATTTCTTGCCCTCTTCGGTGACCCCGATGGCAGTGCGCGGCGTCACCACGGTTTGTCCGCGCGACTGCGGATTGGGCTGGCTGACTTGCGGGCTTTCGGAAATGGTGACGGTGAGATTGCCCTGCGCCACCGCGACGGTGGCGACGCGGACGTCGCGGCCCATCACGATGATGCCGGAGCGCTCGTCGATGATGATCTTGGCGGCGAGATCGGGCTCGACCTGCAACTGCTCGATCTCGGTGAGGAAGGCGACGACGTTGCCCTTGAATTCCGCAGGTATCGCCAGCTGCACGGTCGAGGGATCGATCGGCTCGGCGGTCTTGACGCCGAGATAGTCGTTGACCGCGGCCGCGATGCGCTTGGCGGTGGTGAAATCGGCGTTGCGCAGCGCCAGCCGCACATTGGGCAGGCGGTTGAGCGCGAACTCGATCTCGCGTTCGATGATGGCGCCGTTGGCGATGCGGCCGACCGTCGGCACGCCGCGGGAGATCTTGGCGGCTTCGCCTTCGGCCTGGAAACCGGAGATCGCGAGCGAGCCCTGCGCCACCGCATAGACGTTGCCGTCGGCGCCGAGCAGGGGGGTGACGAGCAGGGTGCCGCCCTGCAGATTTTTGGCGTCGCCGAGCGCCGAGACCGTGACGTCCATCCTTGTGCCCTGGGTGCCGAACGCCGGCAGATTGCCGGTGACCATGACGGCGGCGACGTTGCCGGTGCGGATGGTGGCGCCGCGGATATTGACGCCCATCCGCTCCAGCATCGCCTGCAGCGATTGCTTGGTGAAGGGGATGTTGTTCAGCGTGTCGCCGGTGCCGGCAAGGCCGACGACGAGGCCGTAGCCGATCAGCTGATTCTGCCGCACGCCTTCGATATTGGCGAGATCCTTGATTCGGGAGGTCGCGGCCGCAGGCAGCGCGGACAGCGCCAGCACCAACAGCGCCGCGCAGGCCAGCTGAAACACTCTTGCCGATTGGACGCCTGGCATCCTCTGCTCCCCGCTGAGGTCTTCAACCCTGGACCCGCGCGCCACTCCCATGACGGCGATCCGGAATTAACTATGCGAGATCGGTGCCAAGCCGCATTTTCGGGATAGTGCATTGATATCTTTAGATAAGTTTTTGCAGGCTGGCGCTGGATCGGGGCCTCCGCACTGGCAAAACTGCCCCATGGCGGCAGATTTTGCCGGGCTGTTTACGCCTCGTTAACCAGAAAAGGGCGAAGCTCGCGCCATCGACCCTGCGGGAACTCACGATGCGCATCTACGGACCGAACGGCACCACTCTCGGGTCTCCGGCGCCCGGCGCCAAGCGGACCTCATCGACCGGCTTTGCCTTGCCGGATGCGGCCGCGACCCCCGAGACCCGCGCCGCCAGCGCGCCCAAGGCGGCTGCGAACATCGATGCGCTGCTGGCGATGCAGGGCATCGAGGAGGACCCGACCGAGCGCCGCAAGCGTTCGGTGCAGCGTGGCAGAGGCGCGCTCGATGTGCTGGATGACCTCAAGATCGGGCTATTGTCCGGCAATTTCGATGCCTCGACGGTAAACAGGCTGCGGGATGCCGCCGCCAACCTCAAATCCTCCTCCGGCGACCCCGGCCTGGACGCCGTGTTGTCCGAAATCGAACTGCGGGTCGAGGTCGAACTGGCCAAAGCCGGGCAATACTGAGCCCGGCCGGCAGGCTCAAAGCCCTCCCTTTGCACAGGTTTCTGGCCGGGCAACCCCCGCAGTGCACAGTTCCGTCACCCCGGCCGATATTGTCTGTCACATAGCGCCGCTATATAAGGCGCGCGCGGACGGACGCTTTCCGCCCGCCTTGCACGCATAGATGGGCTGGCCTTGGAAAAGTTGAAAAATTATCGACCCTCCGAAAAAGAGCCTTTCATGAACGACCGCCAGCGCGATTATTTCCGCGCCAAGCTGCTGGCGTGGAAGGACGAAATTCTCAGGGAATCGAAAATCACGCTGCAGACCTTGCAGGAAGAGAACGTCAATCACCCCGATCTCGCCGACCGCGCTTCGTCCGAGACCGACCGCGCGATCGAACTGCGCGCCCGCGACCGCCAGCGCAAGCTGATCTCCAAGATCGACGCGGCGCTGCAGCGCATCGAGGACAACACCTACGGCTATTGCGAAGAGACCGGCGAGCCGATCTCCTTGAAGCGGCTGGAGGCGCGGCCAATCGCAACCCTTTCGGTGGAGGCGCAGGAACGCCACGAGAAGCGCGAAAAGGTCTATCGCGACGAGTGAAGTAATTCAGGTATGATCGCAAGCTGCGGTCGTATCGTATTGTTCTATAAATAGATTGCCGAAAGCCGCCGCCGATGAACAGGATTCTTGCGGCCGCAGACATCATCGCCACCGCCCGCCGCAGCCGCACGCCGCTGCAGCCCCTGGCTGCGGACATCGCGCCGAAAACCGAAGCGGAAGGCTACCGGATTCAGGACGCCGTCCACGGCCTGCTGCTGGCCGATTTCGGCGCGCGGGTCGGCTACAAGATCGGCTGCACCAGCGCGGTGATGCAGCAATATCTCGACATCCCGCATCCATGCGGCGGCGGCGTGTTCGTCAACGGCGTTCACAACAGCGGCGCAAAACTTCGCGCGGCCGATTTCGTCCGCGTCGGCGTCGAATGCGAGATCGCGGTGCGGCTGGCGCGCGATCTGTTGCCGACCGAGGCGCCGTTCACGGCTGAATGGGTCGCGGAGGCGATCGAGGCCTATCATCCGGCGATCGAGATCGTCGACGACCGCTATGTCCAGTGGGAGACCCTGGGCGCGCCGACGCTCATTGCCGACGATTTCTTCGCAGCCGCCTGCGTGCTCGGCAAGGCGGTGGCCCGCTCGGCCGCGCCCGACCTGCTCAAGGTGATCGGCCGCGCCGTCATCAACGGCGCCGAGGCCGGGCAGGGCACCGGCGCCGACGTGCTCGGCCATCCGCACAATGCACTGGCCTGGCTCGCCAACCATCTCGCCGCCGATGCCAAGGGTTTGCGCGCGGGCGAGATCGTCCTGACCGGGAGTTTGGTGAAGACGGTGTGGCTCACGGCCGGCGACAAGGTGGTGATGGAGTTGTCGGGGCTGGGCAGCGTGGCGGCGACGTTTTCGTGAATGGCGCTGCGTGTTGGCAAAGTGGGGTGGGCAACGGCGGAGCCGCACGGTCACCTCTCCCCTTGTGGGTCCCCTTGTGGGAGAGGTCGGATTGCACCGGTGATGCGAAGCATCGACGGTGCGATCCGGGTGTGGGGGGCACAGGCTATCAATTGATACCCGGTGCGCGGAGAGTCCTCCCACCCCAACCCCCTCCCCGCAAGCGGGGCGAGGGAGAATCGGCGATCCCCGCTGCGCTTCAATCTGAGCCCATCATGCTCCGGTTCAAATTCTCAATTCAAATTTCAAACAGCCAGGAAGAGAATTCAACTCTTCGTCATGGCCGGGCTTCGTCCCGGCCATCCACGTCTTTTCTTCCAGTAAAGACATGGACGCCCGGCATCGCAGATAACTTTACGCAGTCTGCGCAAGCTTTGCTGCTTTGGCCGGCATGAGGAGCCTCGCTGTAAAGCGTCAATTCCAAACACACCGAAGAGGTGATCGAATAACGCGCAATGTCGATTATTGGCGCGCGCAGCGGACTTTTGCGAAAGCCCGTACATCACCCGGGTTAACCATCGCTCGCCGCCGGCGTAGCTTCCGCAAGAATCATGATTTCTGAAACGCGCCTCGGGAACGCGTTGCCATGGTCAGCAGGGTAATCGCCAGCAGAGGGCAAACGATGTCCATATAAAATGGCACGCCCGCGTTGCCTGGAGCGAAGTTGCCGGCAGCCATCATTTCCCTGACATGTCCGGCGGCGTCGCCAAGCAGGAATATCGAGGCAACGCTTGCGGTTGCCGCCTTGAAATTCAGATCGGACCAAAAGGCCATGCAGGCGGTGATCCCGATTGCCAAATCGGCCATGCCGACCTCGAACTGAAAAGGACTCACCTGCCAGCCGATATGGCTCGCAGCAATTTCAGGGAAGAAGACGTGAGATGCGCCCGCCCAAAGCCCCGCTGCCCCGATCGGGAGCAGCAAAATCCACGAGAGAAATCGATTGGCGGCAGACCCGTGGCCGGACCGCAGTCCTGCAACGACAAGGGCGACGACCAATAACAATGCGGGCAGATTGCGTACCGAAAAACTGATGGCCTGTGCGATCATCGGCGGGCCCTTTCGATGTGTGCATTTATCGGGCTGGATCGTTCATTGGGTCAAATGGTTTCAGGGGGCAGGAACGGGATCAAATCCGATGAATGTCGGCTATTGGCGCGCGAGGCGGACATCGGCCAAAACACTGAAGTCAGCCAGGTGCCGTCAATCGCAACGGTTTGGGGCGTGTACCGACGACTGCCGCTCAACCTCACACAGCAGGCATCAACTGTCGCGACTGCGACGTGCTGCCGCACGAGCAGGGGCTTTGCGTCCGACTGCCATTTCGCCGATCAGGGCAAGCGTGTAGATTGCGATCCGATTCAGCGTCGCGGGCAGGGCCGCTATCGTCGGCCGATCTGCGGGGATCGCACGTCAACGGGGGGACATCGGATGAGGCTCGCAAACTATCTGTTCATCTCTATCGCGACGTTGGTGCTGCCGCAGGCGGCGCTGGCGCAAAGCGCGGGCGCGCGGGCGGTCGATAAAGGCGAGGAGGCCGCCACGGCCGAATGCAAGGCGAAATCCGATCCGTCGATCCTGGTCAATTACTGGAAGACGGCGGTGGGGCTCCGCAGCCCGGCCGGCGCTGCGCCGGCTGATCCGGCCGTCTCGGCGGAACTGGAAAACCGCGCCAAACGTATCTGCGTGACGCAGGGTGGCGGCAACAGCCGCAGCTACACGATAACCGGCAACGCCGGGCCGATGAACGTGACCGGCACTGCCTGCAGCCTGGCGAAGCCATTCACGGTGAAGGGCTCCGGCGGAAGTATGTGGATCGAGTTCAGCTACAGTCCGGGCGGCGAGGCCGGCGGCAGCGTCAGCTATACCGGCGGCGGAACCGGATCGCTTGCATCGGTGCGGATGGCCGGCAAGGGTACCTATACGGTGAAGCTCGACGACAAAGGCGGCACCCTGACCCAGACCCATACCGGTGCCGTGACGAATCCGGGCGGCGGCTCGGCCACGCACACCGACAACTTGAAGCTCACGTCCACGGGCCCGTGCTAGGCTGGGCCATCATGACACTGCAAGAGGCGCGCGCGTCCTGCCTGGCGCGCTGATCCTGATGCGCGCCCTTCGCCGAACGGCTGATCAGCACCGGCGTGCAGTCCTGGAATATCCAGGCGATCTCGTCCTCGGTGGCCAAGGCAGGATTCCGATCGAGCGGTTTCGGCGATATCGCGGTGATCGATCAGGATGAGAAGGCCTCTGCCTTCGCATCTTCCTTTTTGAACAAGGGGAAGTATTTGCGGTCCTCCTTGAACAGGTGCTGCGCGACCACGGTATTGGCCAGAAACTCGACCAGATCGCCCAACGTCGACTTGCCGGCCGCAACCGACGCTTTCAGCTGCCCAGCGCGCCTGAGCAATGCGGCATGGGCCTTCATGTGCAACTCGATGTCCTTGTAATGATGTTGGGCGAGCAGGGCCTCCTCATCGGCGAAGTGCCGCTCGATGTGCGCCAGGAGCTTTTCGAGCGCCGTCCTGAACGATTGCGGGGACGACTCCGCTTCGAACGCGGCATCGAACAGGACGTTCGCCAGCTCGAACAGCTCGCGGTGCTGGGCGTCGATCGTGGGCTCGCCGCATTCGTACGCCTCCTGCCACTTCAGACGAACGGCGGACAGGCCGCTCTCGGCCGCCCATATGTCGGAATTGCCGCGCTCATCGATGCAGACACGATTGCGCCCGCCCGTCTTGGCCCGATAGAGCGCCTCATCCACCCGGTGGAACCAGGTCTCCGCGTCCTCGGCGGCAATATGCTCGGTCACGCCCAGGCTGATCGTCGCCGATCCGACTCCGGCAAAATGATGCTGCTCCACGGCGCTGCGCATCGCTTCCGCCAGCCTCTCGGCCCCCCGGTAGCCGGTGAAAGGCGCCACCACGACGAATTCCTCCCCGCCCCAGCGAAACAGGGTATCGATCGATCGAATTGCCGCGCCGATCACCTCGACCAGTTCGCAAAGCACGGCGTCGCCGGCACGATGACCGTAGGTATCGTTGACCTGCTTGAAATGGTCGATATCGAGCATGATGAGCGAGACCGGTTGGCGGAATCGGAGGCTGCGATCCAGCTCCGATGCGATCACGCGGTCGAGTTGTGCGCGATTCCAGGCTCCGGTCAGACTATCGGTGGCACTGCGCTTCTCCAGCTCGCGCGTAAGCTCTTGCAGTTCGTCGTTGAGCGCGGCCTGTTCGATCTTCATCCGTATGTAATCGACGAGCCGCCGGTTGTTGTCGCGGGCGACAACGGTGAGCACCGCGGCGAAGGCCAGCAACATCAGGCCCATTCCGATCGGCATCGCGGCGCCTCGCGTCAGCAGTGCGACGATCACCGGCAGCGCGGCCGGCGCCGTGAAGCCATAGTACGCGGGCAGATGCGGCGAGTTGTGCGTGGCGGCGCCGGCGCTCATTCCACCCAGCACGAAGACGGTGAAGACGATGTAAACCGGATCGGCGGTGACGAAGACCGTGGAGGCCAGCAGGCCCCAGAGACAACCCATCGCGGCGGACGCGAGGGTGAAAGTGAACGCCCACGACGCCAGGGTTCCCGTATCTTGCCGTCGCCGCCTGAAACGCAGCCACAGGGCCAGCCTGAATGCTGCGACGGCGACCGAAGCGCCCATCCAGGCGAAGATGATCCATGCCGGATAGATCGGCCACAGCACGATCGCCGCGATCACGACAATGACCAGGTTCATGAGCGGCACGGCGACCGACTCAAAGAGCGCGCAAACCAGTTCCGCGCGTACGGCCACATCGTTGGCGCCGGGAGGCGCGCGGGCGATTGACGTCATTGGCGGGTTCCCTTCCGGCCGCCCGGGCAGCGCGGGATCGCGCCGCTTCGCTCAAACAAAGATTCGCACGTGTCCCGGCCACCGATTTGACGTGAATCAAGCCGGAAGTCGCGGCGACCGAGTTCCGGGTTTCCGGGAGGAGCCCGGACGCCTCAGATGCGGCCTTCCGCCCACGCTTGAGGCGGCTGACATGGAAGACGAAGCAGGAGGCCGAGATGAAGATATCGACCAGACCTGATCATCGCGCGCTGGCTGAAGCGCTTCGCCGGCGCGTTCTCGAAGGACCGGGCGAGACACGTCCGGGACTTCGTCAGGCGTCGGCGGCGCGGGCGGCTGGCGGACCGGCCGCAGAGGCTCCCTATGACGAGCTGGCCCGCCAGATAGGCGAGGCCGCTCATCGTGTCACGGACGCGCAAGTATCGAGCGTCCTGACGGCGAGCGGAAGCGAGAAGGCCACCTTCGAGATCATCGCAGCTGCCGCGTTGGGAGCCGGCCTGTTGCGCTGGGAGCAGGCGATGAAAGTGCTGGATGAGGCGACCAATGCGCCTGCCTGAAATTGAACGTGGCGACGGATTCGCAAGCCGCCTGCTCATCAGCTTCATCTCGGTGGTTTCAGGAATGCGGCTACCCGATGCCGCCCGTGTTGCCTTTTATCACAAGGAGTTTTTTGGCATCCCGCTGGGGGCTTGGGCGCAGGCCGCAATGCGGGGGCCAAGCCCGTGGAGCGTCGCCGAGCGTGAATTGATGGCATCCATGGTCGCGAAATGGAACGCGTGCGCCTTCTGCGTCGGCGCCCACGGCGCCGTCGCGGCGAAAGAAATGCAAAGACCCGAGGTCGATCAGGTACTCTCCGATTTTCGCACCGCGCCGATCTCGGGACGCCTCAAGTCGGCGTTGGCGTTCCTCGAGGTCATGACGCTGCGCCCCGGGGATCTGAAGGCAGAGCATGCCAAGGCCGCGCTCGGCGCCGGCGTAAGCCAAGAGGCTCTGATTGACGCAATCGCGGTCGGGGCCTTGTTCAGCATCGTCACGCGGTATGCGAATGCACTCGACTTCGCGATGCCGACGCCCGAAGAGTTCGAACGTGCTGCAAACATGCTTCTCAAGCGAGGCTATGCATCATAACCGTGCTTCGAGGGATTCGCCCCCCGCTGCGCGGCGGGAATTTGGTCGCTGTCGGGGCATGGCGGACATCGAGCAAGCCGCACCGATCAAGCTCGATTTAGGCGGACGCGCCCTAGTTCGGTTTGCCTGTCTGCCCCCGAAGCTCCCTGATCAGCCCCGCAAGATTCCGGTCGTCCGGCGTGATGACCGCGAGTTGCTCGGCGTAAGCGAGCGCGCCCGCTGCGTCCCCGGCGAGGCGGCTGAACGAGACCAGCGCCAGCAGGATATCGCGGTTGCCGGGGTGGTCTTTCGCGGCTTCTTTCAGCACCGTCATGGCCTGATCGCGCTGGCCGGCGGAATGCAGCGCGACGGCGTAGACGTATTGATAGCGGGCCTGTGCCGGCTCGAGTTCGGTGGCGCGGCGAAACTCGGCGAGCGCTTCGTCCGGTCGCTTGAGCCGCGTCAGCGTCAGGCCGAGCGCGTGATGCGCGGCGGCCTCGCGCGGAGAAACCGCGATCGCCGTGCGTAGCGCGCTCTCGCCCTCGCTGTCGCGGCCGAGCTGCCGGTAGAGGTCGGCGAGATTGATGGCCGCGGTCGCATATTGCGGGCTGAGTTTTAGCGCGGCCTTGTATTCGGTCTCGGCCTCGGCGGTCTGTCCGCGCTGCGCGAGGAAATTTGCCAGCGAGGTGTGGGCCTCGGGCCGCTCGGCGTTGGCGCGTTGCGCGGCGACGAACTCCCTGGCCGCGGAATCGAAGCGCTCGCGATCGGCCTTGGGCTGGCTTGCGGCCGGAACGGGCGCGAGCAGCGAGGCGGCCTTGATGCGGACGCCGCGCACGGGATCGGCGAGCAGCGGCGATACAAACGGCCAGACCTGACCGGCCGGCAGGTTTTCCAGCATGTCCAGCGCGCCGATCCGTACCATCGGATCGGGATCGGCAAGCCCGGTTCGCGCCAGCCCGACATTCCCGGACGAGACGCGAGAGGCGAGCTCGATGAGCGCGCTCGCGCGCGCGACCGCCGGTGCGTTGCCGTCGGCGGCGACGGCGGCAAGCAGCGTGGCGGCATCGGCCGCGTCGGTGCGTGCGGCATGGAACGCCGCCGCATAGGTCTGGAAACCCTCGCGCCGGGGGCCGAACCATTCCTCGACCGCAGCGGCGGCCCATTGCGGCGACTTGTCGCCATGGCAATTGTTGCACGCGTTCGGCGTCCCGAGCGCGACCGACAGATCGGGCCTCGGTATGCGAAAGCTGTGATCGTGGCGGGGATCGACCACCATGTATATCCGGGCCTGCATGTGGCACGAGATGCAGGTGGGCGGCGGATCGACACTGGCGTGATGGCGATGCCTGGCGTCGGCATATTTGCCGCCGGCATGGCACTGCAGGCAGATGCCGTCGCCCGAGAACCGGAGTTTTGCATTATGCGGTTCGTGGCAATCGCTGCAGGTGACGCCGGCGGCAAACATCGCGCTCTGCTTGAACGGCGTATAATTATAGGGCTCTTCGACATCGCGGATCTGGCCGTCGGCATGATAGGTGGTGCGCGCGAGCGGTTCGACCAGATGCGTCTGCGATAACGACCGGCCGGGCACCCAGTCCTCGTCGAAGCCGGCGCGGCGCGCGTGGCACAGCCCGCAGGTCTCGACCTCCTTGCGAAGCGCCGCCGGCGCGAGCGAACGTTTCGCCGTTCCGGTCTGCGGATCGATCGGCCAGCTAGCGTCGCGGCGCTCGTCGAAACGGACCAGCAATCCCTTGCCCGGGTCGTCGCGCTTGCCGAACGGCCACCAGCTCTGCCGGTCGCGCGCCCAGGCGGCGTGCCGGGAGCCCTGGCCATGACAGGTCTCGCAACCCACGCTGATTTCCGCCCAAGTGGTGGCGAAGCGATCGGTCCTGGCGTCGTAGTTCTTGCGCAGGCCGGTCGAGTGGCACTCCGCGCACATGAAATTCCAGTTCTGGTTCAATTTCGTCCAGTGCAGGACATCGTCGTATTTGATCTCCTCGTTTGGATAGAGGTGAATCCAGCGCTGGCCGCCCGCATCCCGCGGCCGGCTGTCCCACGACAGCGCCAGCACCTGCAGCCGGCCATCCGGGAATTCGACGAGGTATTGCTGCAGCGGATCGACGCCGAAGGTGTATTTCACCTCGAAGGTGGCAAGCTTGCCGTCGGGACCATCGGTCTCGACCATGAATTTTCCGCCGTCGCGGAAGAAGCGGGAATGTACGCCATAGTAATCGAAGCTCGCGTCGTTGAAATTGCCGAGCACGGTTTTGTCAGTCGCGTGCGCCATCGCGGCCTTGTGCTGCGAGGCGTCCCACAATTTGGCTTCGGCCTGGTGGCAGCTGGCGCAGGTCTCGCTGCCGACGAAGGTCGCGACGGCGGAGTCTTGCGTCTTGATCGCGTTGTCGTTGCCGAGGTGAAAGGCGAAAGCAGCGGCGATCACGACGGCGATGGCAACCGCGATCCAGATCCTGCGTTGCGTTTCACCGGTTATGGGCAAGTCTGGGGCAGGCGAGGGCGCGGCCGGCGGGGGTTCGCCGGCCGCCGCCTTGCGCGATCCATCCTTGCCGCCGGATTTTCGTCGCTTGCGTGCCAACGGCCTGGTCCCTCAGCTCCGAGATCTCCAAACGGTCGCCAGCCCGCGACGATCGGCGACGTCATCGGCGAGCAAACGCTGGTCCGCTTGTATTTCGCGCCCAATGGACAGCAATCGACCGGCCGCCGGTCCCGGGAGACCGATCAGCCATAGTCAGCCTGCGCTGCGATCTCGGAACTGAATGCTTCAGTAGCAGGGCGGGTAGGGGTAGAGGATGGGGGAGTCGAAGCATTTCGGGACCCGCGTGGCAACCGGGCCATAATTGTTGTCGATGGTGCCTACCGCTACCGGAGCCGGGGCTACGACCACCGCAGCAGGAGCCGCGCGGTGATGTACCGCTTTCTTGGCGGCGAGCGCGCCGGTCGAAACCGTCGCGAGAGACGCGATGCCAACGATCGCGGATGCAGCCAGCGTAACAATGGTTCGACGCGACATGAGTGATCCCTTTCTCAGCCCAAGTTTCCGTTCCTGCCCAAAGATGGACCCACGCTAGAGGCGGGCTCGCCCTGCGACATTGCGCTAGGTCAAATTATGCGCAGGGCCGGTGGCGGCATCCTATCAGGCAAAGGCGATCACGCAATCCTGTTCAGCGTTCTCTCCAGACGCTCGAACGTGTTCCGTGCCTGCCGGGCAGGGGGCTCCCTAATCCGAAAGTCCCTTCTTCAGCGCCGCAGCCTTGCGGGCCTGCTCGGCGTCGTCGCGATCGGCCTTCTTCATCTCCTTAAGTTCGATCGTCACCTGGGCGATCTTGCCGGTGAACTTGAACGGCACCTTGTAGGCTTCGGTGACAGGCGTGCCCTCGTCCGCGCCGACGTCGGCGCCTTCGTCCGCCGAGAACGCGCAACATTGAGTGCGATCGATGCGACCCGTGGCGACGGGTTTTCCGTTGACGAGGATCGTGCCGACGCCGCCCTTGCCGATGCCGCCGCCGTCATAGGCGAACTCGAAGCGGATCGTTGCCTTTCCGGCAGGCAAAGCCTGCTTGGCGGTTACGGTATAGCGCTGCAAGCCGAGGAAATTGTAGGTGTAGGTCGGCTTGCCGTCCTTCAGATAAAGACTCCAGCCGCCGAACCGGCCGGCCTGGGCGAGGATCACGCCATTGGCGCCGTTCTTCGGAATCTCCACGTCCGCGGTAATCGTGTGCGACCGGTTCTTGATGTTGATGAAGACGTTCTCCGACATGCCGGTCATGCCCTGGTGCACGGTCAGGGAGGTGCGGCCGGCCATCAGGTCGGGCCGGCCGACCAGCGCGGCATTGAAGCGCTCCACCATCCGGTCATCGAGCGGCAGCACCTGGTACTTGACCGCCTCCTTCAGGAAGAGGTCCTGCATCTCCTTGAGCTTCTCGGGGTCTTTCGCGGCGAGATCGTTGGTGAGGCTGAAGTCCGACCGCGTGTCGTACAGTTCCCATTTGTCGTTTTCGAGCGTTGCGCGGGGCTTGCGCTCCCAGGCCGCCCGGTGAACGGTGCCGGCGAGCCAGCCGTCGTTATAGATGGCGCGGTTGCCGAAGATCTCGAAGTACTGGGTAAGGTGCGTGCTCGGCGCCTTCGGATCGTCGAAGGTGTAGAGCATGCTTACGCCTTCGATCGGCGTCTGCGGCGTGCCGTTGACGCTCTTCGGTTCGGGCAGTCCGGCCGCTTCGAGGATGGTCGGCGCGATGTCGATGACGTGGTGCCACTGCGAGCGCACTTCGCCCTTCGCGGTGATCCCTTTCGGCCAGTGGACCACCATGCCGTTGCGGGTGCCGCCGTAGTTGGAGGCGACCTGCTTGGTCCAGGTAAAGGGCGTGTCGCCGGCGACCGCCCAGCCGGCGGCGTAGTGGGTGTAGGTCGTGCGGGCCGCCGAGCTCGTCGTAATGCTTGAGGATGTCCTGGACGGTCTCCTGAACGCCGTTGAAATAGGTCATCTCGTTGAACAGCCCGTTCATGCCGCCTTCGGCGCTCGCGCCGTTGTCGCCGACGATGTAGAAGATCAGCGTGTTGTCGAGTTGGCCGGTTGCCTTGATGGCATCGACCAGCCGGCCGATCTCGGTGTCGGCGTATTCGCCAAACCCGGCGAAGACTTCCATCTGACGCGCGAAGAGCTTCTTCTCGTCCGCGCTCAGCGCGGCCCAATCCTTGATCGCCTCGGGCTTGGGCGCGAGCTTGGTGCCCTGCGGGCACGACGCCGAGCTTGATCTGCCGCGCCAGCGTCTCCTCGCGCAGCTTGTCCCAGCCCTGGTCGAACTTGCCCTTGTATTTGTCGATCCACTCCTTTGGCACGTGATGCGGCGCATGCGTGGCACCGGGCGCGAAGTAGATGAAGAACGGCTTATCCGGCGTCAGCGACTTCTGGTACTGCATCCAGTCGATCGCATGGTCGGTCATGTCGGTCATGAAGTGGTAGTTCGGGTCTGTCGACGGCTCGACCTGGTTCATGCCGTCATAGAGCAGCGGCGCCCACTGGTTGGTCTCGCCGCCGATGAAGCCATAGAACTTGTCGAAGCCGGAGCGGGTCGGCCAGCGGTCGGTCGGGCCGGAGGGGCTGACCTCCCAGGCCGCGGTCTCGTGCGATTTTCCGAACGCCGCCGTGCTGTAGCCGTTGAGCCGCAGCATCTCCGCCAGCGGTGCCACGCTGTCGGGGCGCTGCCCGGTCTGCCCGGGAAAAGCGGTGGCGGTCTCGGTGATCGAGCCCATGTTGTTCATGTGGTGGTTGCGGCCGGTGAGCAGCGCGGCTCGCGTCGGCGAGCAAAGCGCCGTGGTGTGGAACTCGTTGTAGCGCAGGCCCTCGTTGGCGAGTTTTTCCACCGTCGGCATGTGAATCGGTCCGCCGAAGGCGCTCGACTGCCGAAGCCCATGTCGTCGATCAGCACGATGAGCACGTTGGGCGCGCTGGCGGGCGCCTTGACCTCGAACCGCGGCGGCGGCGTGGCGTTGCGGACGTCGAGCACGGTGCTGTGCGGGTATTGCGGTTCGGGAAGCGGCAGCACCGTGCGATCGGTCGGAAGCACGACGCTCGCCGCCGCGGCCGGCTGGGCGTTTACCGGAATTGGTGAGGCTATCAACAAGAGTGCCGCGGCAAATAAAGTTGCCGGCTTCGTCGCATCCAGCCGCTTCATGCTGACCGCCTCCATACGAGAATTGAGAATATCGAGCGCTGTTGAGCCATCGAAAGCCGAGCGCCGAAGGTAATTGATGGCGACGTCGGCAGAGCGGCCGGATAAGCCGCTCCGCTCGACGTCGGAAGAATGGCGCCGTCAGCGCCTACCGACGCGATTGACCGGACCGCCGCGATTCATCGGTGTTCCCGGCCGTACCACGGCTCGCGCGACCGGCCGCACCCGTAGCACGACGCCGGGCCTTACGACGCAGCCGACGGGATACTCGACATATTGGCAGTACACCACGGCACTGGCCTTTTCAGTGCTCGCGGCCACGAAACCGGTGATCATCAGGGCAGCAGCCAGCGCGATCGATAGCTTCATGTCGGTCTCCTCTGTTTCGGAGGTGAGAGATGATCCCGATGCAGCGATCCGTGCGTTGATGCAGGTCAAGCCCGCGTGCGAATGCGGTGAGGCGATAATTTGTCAGCATCGCTGGCGCGCATCGTCGCGAAATCGGCGTGCAAGCTTGACCTGTATCAATGGCGAGCGCGCCATTAAACTCAATAGTTCGCCTTATTCTGCGGCGCGCGACGCAAATGCGGCGCGCCGCAAATGTTATGCGCAGAAGCGCTCGTTTTGCCAAGACACACTTCTCAAGGGGAGTTTTCCGCCATGAATATCCGTCGCAGCATGCTCGCGGCCGCAGGCCTCCTCGCTTTTGGTTGCGTTTCGGCATCGGCCCAGCAGGTCACTGGCGTCTTGGGCTCGCCTGGCGCCACCACCACAATCACCGGAAAACAGCTTCCGTCGCCCGATCCGAAATTCGGCGGGGTAATCAAGGAGAAGGCCTCGGAGTCAAAGCCGTGGTGGCCGCCGCGCGTCGTGCCGCCGAAGGGCGCGCCCAACGTGCTGCTGATCATGACGGATGATCAGGGTTTCGGTGCACCGAGCACCTTCGGCGGCGTCATACCGACCCCTGCCATGGATCGCATCGCCGCGCAGGGGCTGCGCTACACGAACTTCCACTCCACGGCGCTCTGCTCGCCGACGCGCGCTGCGCTGATTACCGGCCGCAACCATCATTCGGTGGGTAACGGGGTTGTCGGTGAAATATCGACCGGGTTCCCGGGCTATGATTCAATCATCCCGATCGAGAAGGGCACCATCGGCACGATCCTGAAGGAAAACGGGTACGCCACCTCGTGGTTCGGCAAGGACCACAACACGCCCTCGTTCCAGTCGAGCCAGGCCGGGCCGTTCAATCAATGGCCCAACGGCATGGGCTTCGAATATTTCTACGGCTTCGTCGGCGGCGATGCCAGCCAGTGGCAGCCGAACCTGTTCCGCAATACGACGGCCATCTACCCATTCCTGAACAATCCCGGCTGGAACCTGGAGACGGCAATGGCCGACGAGGCCATCCAGTACATGAAGCAGCTCAAGGAAATCGCTCCCGGCAAACCTTGGCTTGTTTATTACGTGCCCGGCGCCACGCACGCGCCGCATCACCCGACACAGGAGTGGATCGATAAAATCAGCGACATGCACTTGTTCGATGACGGGTGGAACAAAGTGCGCGAGACCATCTTCGCCAACCAGAAGCGCTTGGGCATCATGCCAGAAAACGCCAGGCTGACACCGTGGCCGAAGGAATTGCCGCAGTGGGACTCCCTCGGTTTGTTCGAGAAGAAGCTCTTTATCAAGCAAGCCGACGTCTATGGCGCCTATCTTGCCTACGCCGACCATGAGATCGGACGCGTGATCCAGGCTGTCGAAGACCTCGGCCAACTCGACAACACCCTGATCATCTACATCGGCGGCGACAACGGCGCGAGCGCCGAAGGCATGCTCGACGGCACGCCGAACGAGTTCACCACTTTCAATGGTGTTCCCGTGCCGGTGAAGGCCCAGTACCTCTGGTACCCGTTCTGGGGGTCGGACAAGACCTTCCCGCACTATGCGGCAGAATGGGCGTGGGCGATGGATACCCCGTTCAAGTGGGTGAAGCAGGTGCCGTCGCACTTCGGCGGCACCGCCCAAGGTGTCGCCATGTCATGGCCCGGCCACATCAAGGACCTCGGCGGCATCCGCCGCCAGTTCTCCCACGTCATCGACATCGCCCCGACCATTCTCGAGGCGACCGGCATTTCGCAGCCCGATACGATCAACGGCATCAAGCAGCGCCCCATGGAAGGCGTCAGCATGAAGTACACGTGGGACAAGGCCAACGCCAACGCCCCAACCCGGCACACCACGCAATATTTCGAGATGCTTGGCAATCGCGCCATCTATCACGACGGCTGGGTGGCAACAACGACGCCGGCGACGCTGCCGTGGGAGCTGAGTACCAAGGCGCCTCCGGATGTGATCACCGGCTATAATTGGGAGCTTTATAACGTCCAGGAGGATCCCACCCAGTTCAATGACCTCGCCGCCAGGATGCCGGACAAGGTCAAGCAGATGCAGGACCTCTTCTATTCCGAGGCGAAGAAATACAACGTGCTGCCGCTCGACAACACGACACTCGCGCGCTGGAATACAGCGCGTCCGAGCCTCACGGCGGGACGAACCGTCTTCACCTATTCGGGCGAATTGACCGGGGTGCCCGACAGCGCTGCGCCGAGCATACTGAACAAGTCCTACACCATCACGGCCGAGGTCGAGATTCCCGATGGCGGCGCGGAAGGCATGATCGTCACCCAGGGCGGGCGCTTCGGCGGCTACGGGCTGTTCCTGAGCAAGGGTGTGGCAGGCATTCGCGCCGGCAAGCCGGTGTTCCTCTACAACCTGCTCAATCTCAAGCGCACGATTTGGTCGGGGCCCGAGCTGAGTGCGGGCAAGCACACCATCGTCTTTGACTTCAAGTCGGATGCTCCGGGCCTGGGCAAGGGCGGTACGGGCGTGCTCTCCGTGGACGGCAAGGAAGTGGACAGGAAATCCATGGAACACACCACGCCGGTCACGTTCGCGGCAGACGAAACCTTTGACGTCGGCCAGGACACACGAACCGGCGTTGCGATGCTGGAGTATCGCTATGATGTCCCGTTCAAGTTTACCGGCAAGATCGACAAGCTGACCTTCAAGCTCGAACCGCAGCCCAAGCCGGCACCGGAGTCCAAGGCAGAACTTGGGCCCATGGCCGCGCCGGAGCCGGATCCTATCGAAGAGCCGAAGCGCTAGCAGTCTGTCGCCATCGTCGAGTTCGGATCGATCCGATGACGCGGGAATAGTCGAACCACACAAACTCGCGAGTGAGGTCGAGTGATCAGAACCTCGCAAGATAAAAGGAGAATGCCATGATCTCGAACTACAAGATCGATCGGTCCGCGCTCAGCCGGCGAGATGTTGGGTTGGGAGCTCTGGCGCTCGGTACGGCCGCTTTTCTCATGCCCAGGTCCGGCCTGGCTGAGGGAGTTCTGCAGGCGTGGTGGGACGACGCCAACCGGGATTTGAAAGACCTGGCGGATGACGCCCGGGAAGCCGCGGCCTATTTCCTGGGCATGGAATCATACGTGTACGGTTATCCGCTGGTCATGATGGAACTGACCCGGGATGTGCTGACCGCGGCTCCGGCGCCGAATGCGGACGGCACGGCGGCGCCCATCAACCAGCTCGCCAGGATGCCGCACTACGTCACTCCAGCGGTCAAGAACGTGGTGCGGATCAGCCTGAACTCGCTGTGGACGACCGGCTGGATGGATTTGGAAAACGAGCCGATCGTGCTTTCGGTTCCCGACACCAGGAATCGCTATTACGTCTTCTCGATCATGAACATGTGGACCGACGTCTTCGGCTCGGCCGGCAAGCGGACGACGGGTACGGCGCCCGGCGATTTTCTGATCGCAGGGCCAAACTGGAAAGGAACAGCCCCGGCGGGCATCAAGGAAACGTTCCGCTCGTCGACGCGATACGCCTGGGCGCTTGGCCAGACCGAGGCCAATGGACCCAGCGACTTCGCGGCGGTCATTGCGATTGAGGCCGGTTACAAGCTGACGCCGCTCAGCAAATGGGGCAAACCCTACACGCCACCGACCGATGTACCCGTCAACAAAAAGGTCAACGTCAAGGTCACGCCGACCGAGCAGGTGGCGCTAATGGATGCCGGAACGTTTTTCAACCGCCTCGCGATGGGGATGAAAGACAGCCCGCCCTATGCGGATGATTCGCGCGCGCTTGCACGATTGAAGAGACTGGGCATCGAGCCTGGCAAGCCGTTCGACATCGGCAAGGTCGACAAAGGTGTCGCCGCGGGCCTGAACAAGGCCGTGAAGGAAGTGCAGATCAAGATGGCCGAAGAAATCACTAAAATAAAAAACGTCAACGGCTGGATCAACTTGCTCAATCTGGGCCGCTACGGCACCGACTACAACACCCGGGCCGGCGTCGCCTATATGGGGCTTGGCGCCGATATGCACGAAGACACCGTTTACCCCACGGCCTATGTGGACGGCGACGGCCAGAGGCTCGACAGCGCCAACAAATACGTATTGCGGTTCGAGAAAGGTCAGCTCCCGCCGACCAACGGCACCTGGTCGGTGTCGCAATACAAGGGCAATTATTACGAGCCGAACATTCTCGATCGCTACGTCATCGCCCCGTGGATGCCGCTCAAGTTCAACGCCGACGGATCGCTGGATATCTATTTGCAGGCGACTTCACCGGGCAAGGACAAGGAATCGAACTGGCTGCCGACCCCGCTCGGGCAATTCAACCTCACGCTTCGCAACTATTTCCCGAAGCCGGTGGCCTACGACGGAACTTACAAAGTCCCGCCGGTCAGAAAGGTGAACGGCGCAACTTGATCTCGTCGCAGCGGTGGGACCGGAACGCTTTCGAGCGAAGCGGATTCCGGTTCGCATAAGGACAATCAGGCGCTGGAGCGGAGCGTCAGAACGCTCGCTCTCGCCGCCGGTTGCCTGGCTTCAGCGAATGCTGGGCAAGTTGCCCGGAGGTAAGACGCCATGAGATGGGTTACGACAGCTGCCGCCATCGAAGCCGGCGCCACCGGCCTGATCCTGATTGTCGGCCCCGTGCTGTTCGGGCGGCTGATTTTCGGAGCCGAATTGTCCGAAGCGGGCGAGGCGCTCGGCCGTCTTGCGGGAATTGCGCTGCTGGGCTTTGCGTTGACGTCCTGGCCGGACCCGTCCGCGCGATCCGTCGCGCGGGCGATGCTGATCTATAATCTGCTGGTGACCGCTTATCTCGGTTATCTCGGCATCGTTGGAAAGCCAGTGGGCGTGCTGCTGTGGCTCGCTGTTGCCATGCATTTGCTCTTCATGGTGCTGCTGGCTGTTGAGCGCGTGGGCGCAAATACCAAGGGCGGCGATGGTGTTTAAGCGGCGCATATTTTCCCGGTTGTGACCTATCCGCTACGGTTTTCTTGCGTCGCATGTGTCCTATTGTCCGCAGCGGCTCGACTACCCGGCAAATCGTTTTTCCCGCGAGAGTTCGTAAGCCTGTCGTTCTCTCGCGGACTGCCGATCACTCTTGTCGCGAATTGCGCATGGAGGTTTGAAATGGCACGAAATGGATCGAGACTTCGGTGGATTGGCATCGCGGCAGCAGGCGCGGCTCTGATGCTCTCGCCTGAAATCTCCCGCGCGGACGAAAGCGGTATCTCGTTCTGGCTTCCCGGCCTATACGGCAGCCTCGCCGCAACTCCGGGCACGCCGGGCTGGTCGGTGGCGGCCATCTACTACCATACCACCGTGAATGCGTCGGGAGCGGCCGCCGCCTCGCGAGAATTCCAGGTCGGAAGATTCTCACCGACCGTCAATCTCAACCTCAATGTGTCGTTGGGCGGCCAAGCCGATTTGATGATCATCGCGCCGACCTACATCTTTGCAACGCCGGTGCTCGGCGGTCAGGCGTCGGCGACGCTGGCCGGCATCTACGGCAGAAACGCCGCGAGCCTTGCCGGCACCCTGACGGCGGGGGTTGGGCCGATCGTGGCGACGCGCAACGGGTTCCTTCAAGACGCGCTCACCTCTTATGGCGATCTCTATCCGACGTTCAGGCTGAAGTGGAACAACGGCGTCAACAACTACATGGTCTACGGCGCCGGCGATATTCCGGTCGGCGACTACAATCCAAGCCGTCTCGCCAATATCGGCATCGGTCACGGCGCCATCGACTTCGGCGGTGGCTACACCTATCTGAACCCCGCGACAGGCACCGAATTTTCAGGCGTCGGTGGCTTCACCTACAATTTCAAGAACCCCGATACCCAGTACCAGAGCGGCATCGATTTCCATTTCGACTGGGGCGTGTCGCAGTTCCTGTCGAAGCAGGTCTTTGTCGGCTTCGTCGGCTACGCCTACCAGCAGGTCACCAACGACTTCGGCCAGCCGGCCATTCTCGGCGGCTTCCGCTCGCGCGTTCTCGGCGTCGGCCCGCAGATCGGATATATTTTCCCGATCGGGACCAATCAGGCGTTTCTGGGCCTGAAGGGATATGGCGAGTTCGACGCCGCCAACCGGCCGTCGGGCTGGAACACCTGGTTGACGTTCTCGATCGCGGAGGCCGCGCCCGTCAGCACAGTGACGCCGACCCGGCACATGGTGACGAAGTAGGAGATTGCCGGATATTTGTCGACATCGGCCTCCGTCGGCAGGAGAAACGCGCTAGCGGAGCGATTTCCGGCGCAACAAAGTCCCCGCTTGTCGCTCAACATTCGGCCCGTTGACCTGCATCAAGGTGCAGATCGTTCAATGGAACCATGTTGAGATCCCGAACAGGGAGACCATGCCATGCAGGCATCAACTGTAAAATCGTTCGCCTGGGCGCTCGCGGTATTGTCCTTTCTTCCGTTCGGTGTGGCTCGCGCTCAATCCGCAACTACCGTTACGGAACAGGAAGCCTACGAGATCGGCGTGGAAGCCTACACCTACCTCTATCCAATCGTGCTCATGGATGTGACGCGGCGTCAGGCTATTAACGTGGAAGCCGGGAAGATCATGGGTCGCGGACCGATGAACGCTTTTACCAGCGTTCGCACGTTCCCTCCCGCCGACTTCCGCGACGTCGTGCGGCCGAACTTCGACACGCTTTACTCCATCGCGTGGCTGGACCTCACGAAGGAACCGATGGTGGTTGCGGCGCCGGACACCCAGGGCCGCTTCTACTTGTTGCCGATGCTCGACATGTGGACGGACGTGTTTGCCAGCCCCGGCAAGCGAACGACCGGCACCCAGGCTGCCGATTTCGCGGTCGTGCCGCCGCGCTGGACAGGAAAGCTCCCCCAGGGCGTCCAGCGCATCGATGCGCCTACGCCCTACGTCTGGATCATCGGACGCACCCAGACCAACGGCCCCAAGGACTACGACGCGGTACACAAGGTGCAGGATGGCTACACCATCACTCCGCTTTCCCAGTGGGGCAAGAAGCCCCGGCCGGTGCAGGCCGTCATCGATCCCGCAGTGGATATGAAAACCCCGCCCATGAAACAGGTCGATAGCATGACGGCGGGAAAGTATTTCGCCTACGCTGCGGAACTGCTGAAGGTCAATCCGCCGCACATCACCGACCAGCCCATCGTCGCGCGGATGCGTCGTATCGGGATCGAGCCCGGGAAGTCGTTTGACCTCGGGAGGGCCGATGCCGCCGTCAAGCGTGCGCTGGAACGCGCCGCACCCGACGCTTTCAAGAACATGCAGGCAAAGATCCCGACGCTCGCCCGTGTCGTGAACAATTGGCAGATGAACACCGACACGATGGGCGTCTACGGCGACTATTATCTCAAGCGGGCCATTGTCGCGCTGGTCGGTCTCGGCGCCAACCTGCCGGAGGACGCGGTCTATCCGCTCAATCTCGGCGCCCAGAACGGCCAGCCGCTGACCGGGGCGAACAAGTACACCTTGCACTTTGCCAAGAACGAAATTCCGCCCGTCAGCGCGTTCTGGTCCATTACGTTGTACGACAAGGATGGTTTCCCGACGGCCAACGCTCTGAATAGAAATGCCATTGGAGACCGTGACCCGCTCAAATTCAACCCGGACGGGTCACTCGATGTCTATTTTCAGAACGCTTCGCCCGGTGCGGACAAGGAGTTTAACTGGCTGCCGGCCCCGACAGGAGACTTCAATCTGACCATGCGCCTGTATGGGCCCAAGTTCGAAGTGCTCGATGGCCGCTGGGCGCCGCCGGCGATCAGGAAAGTGGAATAGGCGCGAAAGCCAAGCCCTTGGACCAACAATTCAAAGCGGGAAGCGATGTACCCGTCGAGATGGTTATTGATTGCCGGGATTCTGGTCGCAACGAATGGCCCGGCGTGGACTCAGGATCCCGACAAGGGGCGGGTTGAATTTCTGTCGCAATGCGCGGAGTGCCACGGCGCCGACGGCAAGGGCGCAGGTCCGAAAAGCAGCAAGCTCAAGATCAAGCCCGACGATTTGACGCTCCTCGCCAGGAAGAACGGCGGTGTGTTTTCACCGGACGCCGTCGCAGCGGCGATCGATGGTCGAAACGCGACCAGATCACATCGCAGCTCCGAAATGCCAATTTGGGGTTGTCGGCACGGACCTCCCCCGGGCTCGCAAGGAAAAGCGTATCAGCCCAAGCCCATCGACGCGTTGCTCGATATTCCCTGCGATCCCGAGCGGGATACCCGGAGCCGGATACAGGACGTCGTCGAGTATCTGCGCCGAATTCAGGCAAAATAAGCGCCGGGCGCAAGCCAATGCTCAAAACGGCCGCGGCCTCCGTCAGGGGAGCTGACGGAGGCCGCGTATTACATCGCACCGCGCCTAGGTTCGCGATGAGATGTGGGAGCTCTTTATAGTTCAGGCATGATTTTCTTCGGAAAAACCGGTTCCCACTTTCCGCAGATCATGCCCGAAAGATCAGAACGGCAGCAGCACGTCCATCACCTGTTGGCCATAGCGCGGTTGCTGCACGTCGGTGATCTGGCCGCGGCCGCCATAGGCGATGCGGGCCTGCGCGATCTTGCTGGAATCGATGGTGTTGTCGCTCTGGATGTCCTCGGGGCGCACGATGCCGGCGACGATCAGTTCGCGAATTTCGTAATTGACGCGGATTTCCTGCTTGCCCTCGACCACGAGGTTGCCGTTCGGCAGCACTTGCGTGACCACGGCGGCGACGTTGGTCTGCAGCGCTTCCTGGCGGTTGACCGAACCCTTGCCGTCGCTGGAGGCGGTCGAGTCCGCCGTCAGGATCCGGCCCGGCAGTACCTTTTGCGCCTGCACGCCCAGCGTCTTGGAGCCGATGAAATCGGTAATCCCGGAATCTTCCTTGTTGGTGCGGCTGCGCTGGGTCTCGTTGGCGAAGTTGGCCTTGTCGGTGATGTTGACGGTCACCGTGAGCAGGTCGCCGATGCGCGCGGCGCGCTGGTCCTTGAAGAACGCTCTGGAGCCGTTCCGCCACAGCGAGTTGGCGTTGTAGGACACCGTTTCCGGCTTCGGCATCGGCATCTGCACCGGCTTGTAGCCGGGCTGCGCCGTCGGGTTTTCGATCGCCGCCAGCTTCGGCTGCTCGCCGATCTGCGACAGCCGGTCGATCGACGAGCATCCGCTCGCGACGCTGAGGATGGCCAGCGACGCGCCGGCGAGAACGATACGGTTACAACTGGACTTGAACATGTACATTACTCGGTTTTTGGAGCGACTGGCGGATTGTTGCCGGCGGCGAGCGCGACCGGCGCCGCCGCCTGGTTTGACTGTAGCGACGAGGTGACGTCGGCGGTGGCGGGAAGGCGGGGCGTTGCGACGGATACCGCGACCTGGCCGCGGCCGATCACGGTGCCGGACACCGTGCGCTTCGATTGCAGATTGAGCACGCTGACGACGTCGCCTTCGGTGCCGCCTTCCAGCGCCTTGCCGCGAATGGTGAGGTAGAGGCCTGGGCTTTCGTAGATCAGGGTGACGGTCTGGTCGCGCTGCACCAGATCGGGCTTGACGAGATCGGCGACCTTCAGCGCCTGGCCGGCGCGAAGCTGGCGCCGCGCCTGCATTCCCACCACGCGATCGCGGGTTGCGGCGTCGCCGACTTCGGCCTTGGGACGCCGCTCGACCACGACATCGGAGGATTTTATCACCTCATTGCGTTCGACGTCGCGCGCCAGCACCGCGGCCTCCACCGTCTCGATCGCGGTGCCGGTGAAGCGCAGCCGCGTCGGCGCCGAAGCGCTGTCGTTGGCGATCTCGAAGGTGACATCGAAGCGGCCGCTGCGCTGGTCGTAACGGACCGATATCGGCTGCATCGCGCCGGTGTTCGACGCCTCCAGCCTTAGATCCTGCACGTCGCGATCGAAGGTCAGGCCGAGGTTGGCGGCTTCCCCAAGGCCGCTGCGATGCTCCAGCGCATGCGCGACCTGCAGTTCGATTTCCTTGGCATCGAGCGTGCGTGCCAGCCGCGTCACCGAAATCTCCCGGAGATCCCTTGTGTCGACGCCGATCACCTGGTGCGCGCGCAGGACGGAGAGCACCTGTGGGGTCGGCAGCGTGCCGGTGGTGCCGAGATCGGGCGCGCGATAGATCGCGATCTGCGCTGCGCTGCCCGCGTTGTCGACAACGTCGCCGACCCGCACCACCTCGCCCGAGACGGTGATGTTGGCGCGAAGCACCGGGGCTGCGATCGCATCGTCGCTGCTCTCTGCGAAAGCCGCCGTAGCTGTGGCCGCGAGCAGGGCGGCTGCGAGGAGAACGGAGCGTATGTTCATCGTCGGCTCCCGTTAGCGGAACAGCGCGGAAGTGGATTGCAGCATCTGGTCGGCGGCGCTGACCACCTTGGCGTTCATTTCGTAGGCGCGCTGGGCAGCGATCAGGTCGGAAATCTCGGACACGACCTCGACATTGGCCTGCTCGAGATTGCTCTGCTGCATGTCGCCATAGCCGTCGGTATTGGCGATGCCGTCCTGCGGGGCGCCCGACGCCGGCGTCTCCGTGAACAGATTGTCGCCGATCGGTTGCAGGCCCGCCTTGTTGATGAAGCGCGTCAGCCCGATCTGCCCGATGTTGCTCGGCGTCGTCGATCCCGGCAACACCACCGTGACCTGGCCCTGCGCGTTGATGGTGATGCCGGTGGAATTCTGCGGGATGGTGATGGTCGGCTGCACCGGATTGCCCTGGGCGTTGACGATGCGGCCTTGCGCGTCCATCTGGAACGAGCCGTCGCGCGTGTAGGTGTAGGTGCCGTCTGGCATCTGGATCTTGAAGAAGCCTTCGCCCCTGATGGCGATGTCGAGATCGTTGCCGGTCGCCGACAGCGTGCCTTGCGTCATCAGCCGCGGCGTGCCGACGGTCTTGACGCCGCCGCCGATGTCGACGCCGACCGGCAGGATCGTGCCCTGATCCGACGCCTGGGCGCCGACCCGGCGCACGTGGTCGTAGATCAGGTCCTGGAACGCCGCGCGCTGCTTCTTGAAGCCGGTGGTGCGCAAGTTGGCGATGTTGTTGGAGATCACCTGAACGTTGAGTTCCTGGGCCGCCATCCCCGTCGCTGCGGTATAAAGAGCGCGCATAGGTCAGTCTCCTCAGGCCGGAACGTCGGCGAGTTTTTCGATCGCGGATTTGTGCAGATCGCTCTGCTGCTGCAGCAGGTTCGAGATTTGCGTGTAGGTGCGCGTCACATCGATCATGCGGCTCATCTCCGTCACCGAGTTGACGTTGGACTTTTCGATGAAGCCCTGGCGTATCTTCGAGGCGGTGTCGGGCTGTGCCGCGGCGCGTGCCGGCCGAATACAGGTTGGAGCCGTCCTTCAGAAGCTTCTGCGCGTTCGCGAAACTGACCAGCCGCAGCTTGCCGCGCACCGAGTTGATCCGGTTGATGCCTTCGAGAACGGTGATGTTGCCGTCGGCGGCGATCGAGACGTCATGGTCGGTCGGCTGGAACACGATCGGGCCGCTGTTGCCGAGTACGGCATCGCCGGCCGCCGTCACCAGCTGGCCCTGATTGTTGATCTGCAGGCCGCCGTCGCGGGTGTAGCGCTCGCCGGCGGCGGTCTGCACCACGAGGAAGCCGCCGCCGTCGACTGCGACGTCCAGCGGATTCTTGGTCTGCTCGGTCGGGCCCTGCGAAAAATCCTTGAAGGTGCCGCTGTCCAGGACGTAGCTGACGGTCCGGTCCCGGCCGATGAAATTGTCTTCGTGCGCGCCCGAATTCAGGTATTCCTGAAACAGCGACTTGTCGGCCTTGTAGCCGTTGGTGTTGACGTTCGCGACGTTGTTGGCGACGACATCCATCTGTCGTTCCAGCACCATCTGCCGTGAAAGTCCGACGAGAAGCGCATTCTCCATCGGTGGTTCTCCCCTTCAACGATCCGCACCCAAAGCCCTCCCAGGCCGTTTGCGGATCCTTTGCGAACCGCCGAGGCTCTCCCAAGCCGTGGTTCGCGAAAGAACAGAGCGAAAGCCGTGCCAAGTTGGATAATGTCGGTTTTGGAATGGGTTAGGTGTCTTGCCGGGGTGCCGCCGGGGTCGGCAATAAGGTCTTGTTGACCATGTTTGCCCGGCAACTTTTTCCCAGTTGGAGGGCAAAAGAAAGGTTCCATTAACCATTGTTACCTTAGCGTCGGCATCCAAGAGAGCGTGTGTGCGCTGAGGGCATTTGTATCGCGTCGTAGCTGCCTTGCGGCATCGAGTTCATTCCTCAAATGACCGGACCGAGCGGGGCGATGGCAGACAACGAACAGGCAGACGGCGCGGGCGACGCAACCGAAGCCGTGGCCGCTCCGAAGAGCAAACTTAAGCTGATCATCGCGGCCGTGGGCCTGTTCGCCATTATCGGCGGCGGTGCTGCGACCTGGTTTCTTTTCTTCCGGCATGGCGGGGAGGAAATGCACGCCGAAGCGCAGCCGGCGAAACCGCCGGTATTCATCGACGTGCCGGAAATGATGGTCAATCTGGCCGGCGTCCCCGGCGAGCGCGTGCAATATCTCAAGGTCAAGGTCGTGCTCGAGGTGAAGGAAGACAAGCAGATCGAGGCGATCAAGCCGTCGATGCCGCGCGTCACCGATATCTTTCAGACCTATCTGCGCGAGCTGCGGGCGACCGATCTCAGTGGTTCGGCGGGGCTGTTTCGCCTGAAGGAAGAATTGACCAAGCGGGTCAACGCCGCGGTCTCGCCAATTCAGGTCAGCGCTGTGCTGTTCAAGGAAATCGTTGTTCAGTGACGGGACGGATCTGAAAACATGGCGGGCAACGATCCAGTCGACCAGGATGCAATTGCAGCCCAATGGGAAGCCTCGCTTGATTCCGAGGACCCGGCGGAGGCCGCGAAAGCGGCCGCGGCCAACGAACTCTCCGGCACGATGGCGCTGCAATGGGCCGCCATGGTCGAGGACGGCAGCCGCGACTTCGGCGGCGGCAAGAACGGCGGCGAGCGTGTGCTGTCGCAGGAAGAAATCGACAATCTGCTCGGTTTTTCCGTCGGCGACGTCAATCTCGACGACCATTCCGGCATTCGCGCGATCATCGATTCGGCGATGGTGTCCTACGAGCGTCTGCCGATGCTCGAAATCGTCTTCGACCGCCTGGTGCGGCTGATGACCACCTCCCTGCGCAACTTCACCTCCGACAACGTCGAAGTGTCGCTCGATCGCATCACCTCGGTGCGGTTCGGCGACTACATGAATTCGATCCCGCTGCCCGCGGTGCTCAGCGTGTTCAAGGCCGAGGAGTGGGATAATTTCGGCCTCGCGACGGTGGATTCGAGCCTGATCTATTCGATGATCGACGTTCTGCTCGGCGGCCGCCGCGGCCAGACCTCGCTGCGTATCGAAGGCCGGCCCTACACCACGATCGAAACCAACCTCGTGAAGCGGCTGGTCGAAGTCGTGCTGGCCGATGCCGAGCAGGCTTTCAGGCCGCTGTCGCCGGTGACCTTCACCATCGACCGGCTGGAAACCAATCCGCGCTTCGCCGCCATCAGCCGGCCGGCCAACGCCGCCATTCTGGTGCGGCTGCATATCGACATGGAGGATCGCGGCGGCAATATCGAGCTGTTGCTGCCCTATGCGACCATCGAGCCGATCCGCAGCGTGCTGCTGCAGATGTTCATGGGCGAAAAATTCGGCCGCGATCCGATCTGGGAAGGTCACTTCGCAACCGAGGTCGCCCAGGCCCAGATTTCGGTCGATGCCGTGCTCTATGAGGCCGACATTCCGCTCAAGCAGCTGATGATGCTGAAAGTCGGCGACACCCTGCCGCTCGAAATGCGCGCCGACGCGCTGGTGGCGGTGCGCTGCGGCAGCGTTACCCTGACCGAAGGGCGGATGGGCCGGGTCGGGGATCGCGTCGCCATTCGCGTCACCAAGCAGCTGCGCAAGCCGAATACCACCTTCGCGATGTTCGAAAAGGCCGACGAGCAAAACAAGGCTATGGAGGCACAATGAGTCATTCACTCGGAATTGCAATCGAGAGCCTGGTGGCGATATTGCTGCTGCTCACGATCGGCTATTGCATGCTGCTGAACACCAGGCTGAAACGTCTGAAGGCGGACGAACATTCGCTGAAGGCGACGATCGCCGAATTGATCACGGCGACCGAAATTGCCGAGCGCGCCATCGGCGGCCTCAAACATACCGTTCGCGACGTCAACGAGAATCTCGGCAACCAGCTGACATCCGCGGCCGAGATGTCCCAGCAGTTGAAGAAGCAGCTGGCGGAAGGCGACAATGTGCTCCGGCGGCTGTCCCAGATCGCGATCGCCGCGCGGCCTGCGGCCGCGCCGGAGCCTGACGAGCCCAAGGTATCGACGGCCAAGGCCGTTGCCGCGGCGGCTCAGGCGTTTTCCGACCGCAGAAGGTCTGATGGCCTCGCCGCATGAAATCCTCTCGTGACATTCGCGTCATTCCGGTAGTGCTGGTCGCGATCGCGAGCCTCGCCGTGCTGAAGATCGCCGGCCTCGTGATCGATGGCGGCTACGTGTTCGATTATCAGCCGCCGTCGACGAAGCAGTCCTGGGCGCAGGAGAACTTCAACTTTCCGGCCGGCAAAGCCGACCGCCGCCGATGTCACCGGTTCGGTCAATGAGAAGCCCAAGGAGGAAGCCGGCAAACCCGCCGTCACCGCGCCGGAAGTGACGAAGCCCGACGGCGCTGTCGTCTTTCCCGAGCAGACCCAGCCGGTGTCGCCGTCCGAGCGCGCCATCCTTGAGCGGCTGCAGTCGCGGCGGCAGGAACTCGAGGCGCGGGCGCGCGAAATCGACATTCGCGAAAGCCTGCTCAAGGCCGCCGAGAAGCGAATTGAATCGCGGGTCGAGGAATTGAAGGGCGTCGAATCGCGGATCAACGACCGCGACCGAACAGAAAACCGAAGCCGACGCCGCGCGCTTCAAGGGCATCATCACCATGTATGAGGCCATGAAGCCGAAGGACGCCGCCAAGGTGTTCGATCGCCTCGAAATGCCCGTGCTGATCGAAATCGCCTCGCAGATCGCGCCGCGCAAGATGTCCGATATCCTCGGCCTGATGTCGCCGGACGCGGCCGAGCGGCTGACCGTCGAAATGGCCCGGCGGGCCGGATCGGACAAATCCGCCTCCGCCGCCGATCTTCCCAAAATCGAAGGCAAGGTGCTGCCGCAAAAGCCCAATTAGCGGGGATATTTAACAAGTCCTTAAATCGCCAATTCTAAGATTCGAAGGCGCAAGGTGCGCGCGTGGCGTCCTGCCGGCGATCAGATCGTTGAACCGAAAGAACGGGTTGGAATGGCGCGAAGGGCTGCCGCTGGATTTTGGTCGCTAGGCCGCGCCTGCGCGCGGGCGGCCCGGCGTTGCCTCGGCCGGCCGTCATCGCTTGCGGCCGTGCTGGTGCTGACCGGCCTCACGTTTTCCGGCGCCTGCCGGGCGGACCCGGTCAAGGGCGAGGCGACGCTCTCTGCTTCCGGCGGCTACGCCCGGCTGATTCTCAAGCTCGCCGAGGATGTCGATTCCGAAGTCACCACCGCCGGCTCGATACTCGTGATCCGGTTCAAGCGCCCGGTGGATATTCCGATCGATAATTGGTCCGAGGCCGTGCCCGATTATGTCGGTTCGGCGCGGCGCGATCCCGACGGCTCGGCGATCCGGCTGTCATTGGCGCGCCGGGTGACCATCAACACCATGACGGCCGGCGAACGGGTGTTCGTCGATCTGTTGCCCGACACCTGGCGCGGTCCGCCCCCCAGCCTTCCACCCGAGGTGATCCGCGAACTGGCCGAGCGCGCGCGCGCCGCCGAGCGCGCCTTGCGCATGCAGCGCGCGGCGGCGGAGGCGAAGAAGCATCCGCCCATTCGCGTGCGCACATCGGTGCAGCCGACCTTCGTCCGTTTCGTGTTTGAAATGCCCGACGGCGTCGGCGTCTCCTCGGTGCTGAACGATCAGAAGCTCACGTTGCTGTTCAACGCCCTGCTGACCTTCGATCTGGCGGACGCCACGGAGGCGGCGCCATCGAATATCGCGTCGATCAAGCAGCGGATCGAAGGCGACGCGACCGCGGTCGAAGTCACGCTGATCGGCGATGTCGACGTTCACTCTTTCCGCGAGGACAAGAACTACATTATCGACGTCGCCTTCCAGCAAGCGGAGAAACCGTCGGCGCTGTCGTCGCACGCGGCGGATGGCTCGCATGCTCCGGCGGCCGCCGCGCCGGCGCCGGCGATGGCGGCAGCGGCCCCGGCCGGGACATCCGCGCCGGCCGCATCAGAAAAGCCGACGGCGCCTGCGGCCGAGGCGCGGCAATCCGGCCAGATCGTGCCGCCGACCTCGGAGAGCTTCGCCAAAGAGGCCAACATCGAGATCAAACCCGAGACGGCGCCGAAGATATCGTCCGCCTCCGAACCGCCGAAGCCCGAGTCTCCGGCAAAGGAAATACCGGCGCTTGCCGCGGAGATACCGCAAAAAACGACACTCGGCCCGGCCGGGCCGCCGGCCGAAACCAGGTCGCCGCCGGCAACCGCAGCCGGCGACGGCGCGGCCAGCGTCGGCGCCACGCGAACCAGCGAAGGCCTTAACCTGACGTTTTCCTTTGGCACGGCAGTGCCGGCGGCATTGTTTCGTCGCGCCGATACGGTGTGGCTGGTGTTCGATTCCCTGAAGCCGATCGATGTCGAGCCGATCCGCAGCAAAGGCGGCTCGATCATCTCGGAGGTTACCCGACTGGCGCTGGACCAGGGGCAGGCGATCCGCATTCGCCTCAACCGGCCTCAAATGCCGTCGCTGACCGGTGACGATCAGGCCGGTGGCGCGAGCTGGACGCTCACATTCGCCGATACGATGCGGACGCCGACCCAGCCGCTGGTGGCGATGCGCAACATCACCGACCCCGCCTTTGCCAATGTCGCCGTGCCCTTGTCGACACCCGGCCTGCTGCATCGCCTCGTCGATCCGGACGCCGGCGATACCCTCATGGTGGTCACGGCGCCGCCGCCGGTTCGCGGTTTCATCAAGCGGCAGGATTTTGTCGAGTTCTCGCTGCTCGAATCGATCCACGGCGTCGCGATTCGTCCGAACTCCGATGACGTCACCGCCGAACTCGCTTCCGACAAGATCATCCTCGGGCGTCCCGGCGGCTTGACACTGTCTTCGGCAGACGTCGGAGCGGAGCGCGCCGCAACGGCGGTCCGGCCGATTTTCGACGTCATCGAGTGGCGCAAAAATCAGGCCGCAAATTTCATCGCGCGGCAGGACGAGCTTGTCGCCGCCGCGGCGGCAGCCGACCCCGATCGGCGCACGCCGGCCAGGGTCGATCTTGCGCGGCTCTATCTGTCGCGGGGGCTGTACGCGGAAGCCAAGGGCGTTCTCGATCTTGCGCTGGTCGACGCCGAACCGGGTCACGAGGATCCGATAGCGCTGATCGTGCATTCGGTCGCGAGCAGCCTGATGGGCCGCCCCGGGTTGGCGATGAAAGACCTCAACAATCCGGCGATCGGAACCAACTACGATTCCCAGTTGTGGAAAGCGCTGGCCTACGCTCGTCTCGGGAAGTGGGCGGAGGCGCGGGAGAAATTCAAGAACGTCGAATTCGCGATCACCTCGCTGCCGATCGAGCTGCAGCGCATCTTGATAGCGGAGGCGATGCGTGCCTCGCTCGAGGTCAAGGATTACTCGGGAGCCGCGAAGCGCAGCAGCGATCTGGATGTCGTCGGCCTGCCGCCCGAGATGAAACCCGCGATCTCGGTGCTGCGCGGCCGTCTCGCCGAAGCGCTCGGCCACGACAAGGACGCGCTGGACGAATACAGGAAGGCGATCGAGTCCCCTGACCGGGTCGCCGCGGCCGAAGCCAAGCTGCTCGAGATTACACTGCGGCAGAAGCGCGACGAAATCAGCCAGGCCGACACTCTGCGCGAACTTGAAACGCTCTCGATGACGTGGCGCGGCGACGCGGTCGAGGTCAGGACGCTGCAGATGCTGGCGCGCATCTACGCCGATACCGGACGCTACAGCGAATCCTTCGCGGCGGCGCGGACCGCGACCCGGCTGCAGCCCAATTCGGAAGCCGCGCGGCAGTGCCAGGACGCCGCGGCGGCGCTGTTCGCGCAGCTGTTTCTCAGTCCGAAGGGCGACGACCTTCCGCCGGTCGACGCGCTTGGCATGTTCTACGAATATCGCGAGTTGACGCCGATCGGCCGGCGCGGCGACGAAATGATCCGCCGGCTCGCGGATCGGCTGGTCGCGGTCGATCTGCTCGATCAGGCCGCCGAGCTGCTGCAGTATCAGGTCGACAAGAGGCTGGAAGGCGCGGCGCGCGCGCAGGTCGCCGCGCGCCTGGCGATGGTCTACCTGACCAACCGCAAGCCCGATCGCGCGATCGCGGCGCTTCGCACCACGCGCATTGCCGATCTCTCGGGCGAACTGCGACAGCAACGGCTGTTACTCGAAGCGCGCGCGCAAAGCGACGTCGGACGCCACGACCTTGCGCTCGACATCATCTCGAACATCGGCGGCCGCGAAGCGGTCCGGCTGCGCTCCGATATCTACTGGGCGGCGCGGCGCTGGCGTGAGGCGTCCGAACAGATCGAATTGTACTACGCCGACCGCTGGCGCGACTTCAAACCCTTGAATCCCGTGGAGAAGGGCGACGTGATCCGCGCGGTGGTCGGATATGCGCTGGCCGAGGACGCCATCGGCCTGGCGCGGTTCCGCGAAAAATATGCGCCATTGATGAGCGGCGAAGCCGACCGCTCAGCCTTCGAGACCGCGAGCAAGCCGGCGGCCGCCAACAGCGCCGAATTCACCGAGATCGCCAAGATGGCTGCAAGGGTCGATACGCTCGACGGTTTCCTGCGCGAGATGAAGACGCGATTCCCGGATGCGACCGCGCGCGCGCCGCTGCCGCCGGAAACCCAGAAGGCCGATCCGTTCCCGACCGGCTCGCTGCCGCAGATCGTCGGCACAAAGCGGGTGGACGCGGCGAAATAGCCGGTCGCACGCCGTCAGCCCTGGTAACTCTGCAGCAGGCTGCCCGCCACCACGGACCCGCCGTCGGCCAGCACGAAGACAATCCGCTTGAATGACAGCGACCGCAGCACGTCTGCATTGGAGCTGTTGCGGACTCAAATCCGATGCCGCGCGGTGTCCGAAAATCGCGATGGCGGCCATCGCTGCGGCTGCCGGCAGCGTATACGTCAAGAAGGATGCCCGACTTTAGTTGCCCGACTTTAGTTTCGGGACGGCGTTGACCCAAATCAAAGGGATTTCGTCTTCCAGCGTGATATTGATTATTTGTTAAGGAAAGCGGAGGCGGCGACATAACAATACTAGATTAACCGGGGGGCAAGATGACGTGTGAAATCCCGCGGGATTTCCGCGGCTAGAGAATGTGCTCCGCCGATAACATGGGAGGTAACTATGGCTGAGCGCATTCCAGCAAACTTCCGACGCGTGATCACGGCCGCGGCGGGGGGAAACGTTATCGAATGGTATGATTTCTATATTTTCGGAAGCCTGGCCACCATCTTGTCGGTCAAATTCTTCGAAAAGAGCCACCCCGTCGCCGCCCTGCTCAGCACCATCGCGCTGTTCACCGCCGGATTCCTGGTCCGGCCGCTGGGGGCATTTGTGTTCGGCTGGCTGGGAGACATGGTCGGCCGCAAATATACCTTCATCCTGACGCTTGTCGGCATGGCGCTCGGCACCGGGGCGATCGGGTTGATTCCGACCTTCGATCAGATCGGCCTCAGCGCCGCGATCATCCTGTTCTGTTTGCGGATGCTCCAGGGTCTTTGCCTGGGCGGCTCATACGGCGGCGCCATCACCTATGTCGCCGAGCATGTGCCGGAAGAACGTCGCGGCTACTATACCGGCTGGTTGCAGACCTCGCCGACCCTTGGAATCGTGCTGTCGCTCATCGTGATCATCGTGACCCGCAGCTACTTTGGCGAAACCGTGTTCAACGACTGGGCGTGGCGGATCCCGTTCCTGTTCTCCTTCCTGCTGATATTCGTCACCATGTACATGCGGTCCAACTTCGAGGAGTTGCCGGTCTACGCGGAGATCAAGGCCAAGGGGCACACCAGCAAAAATCCATGGCGCGAGGCCTTCCTCAATCCCCAAAATCTCAAATACGTGGTGATCGCCACCATCGTGGTCTTGGGTGAGGGCGTGGTCTGGTACTCAAGCCAGTTCTGGGCCCTGTTCTACCTGCAGACGGTTTCCAAGGTGGACACACTCAGCAGTTCTGTCATCGTGGGAGTCGGGCTGGTCATCGGGACCCCGACACTCATCCTCTTCGGCTGGCTGTCTGACGTCATCGGCCGCAAGCCGGTGATCCTGGGCGGATTCCTTCTCGCGGCGATTGTCTACTATCCGCTGTTTACGTGGCTCGGAATGGTCACGCAGCCGGGCCATATCAACTACCCGGTTGCGATACTGATCGTCGCCCTTCTGGTCTCCCTGGTCGGGATGGTCTACGGACCGATCGGCGCGTTCCTCGCCGAATTTTTCCCCAGCAGGATCCGCTATACGTCGGTATCCATGCCGTACATGATCGGCAACGGCTGGGGTGGCGGGTTGGTGCCATTCATCACCACCGCGGCTTACACGGCGACAGGTAGTCTAGCCTATGCGCTGATCTACCCGATCGCGGTTCCCGCGGTGTGCTTCGTGCTCTCACTGTTCCTGATGCCTGAGACACGCAAAATGAGCATCTGGAAAGACGATGCAACGGCGCTCTCGAAAAGCTGAGAACTTCCAGGAATCCGGAGCAAGTGCGGGGCCCGTTTGGCCCCGCATTTTTTTGTCGCGGGTCAGAACCGATGTCCGCTTCGTTCCCCCAGGAAGTCAGATCGCAACCTGTCGGCAAAATAGATCATCGCGATCGCGGCAAACGAGAGACAAAGCAGCACGCCTGCAAATAGAAAAGCTTGCCCAGCAGCTGTCATGGGGCCCTCCCTTATTTGCTTTTTGTTCTCAGGTACCGGCGCATCTGCGGGATTTTCCGGCGAAGGCAAATCTATCCCATGCGACGAAAGGCGAATTGATTTGGGACAATAGTGCAATGCGAAAGGTGCGACTGTCGACCGTGCGGGCTCTTTGACCTGGATCAACAGGCGCTATCTCACCGCCTGTATTTCTCGCAGGGCCTGCGGACGCACGAAGGTTGCGCTTCCCGAAACGGCGACCGTGGCTTTCAACGCCGTGTGCTCGGAGGGTGCTTTGAGTGCTCCAGTCCCTGCCAAAATCGGATAGCCCCAAGCAGCAAGCGGACGGCAGGACCGATGGCGAGTTGAGACGCGACTTGCGTCCGGATGATTTTGTGAAACCTCATGCCGAAAAATCACCAGACCGCGCAGTCGATGAGTTTGCCGCGCCGCCCTCCATTGCCCAGCGGCTCGCGGTGCTGGTCATCTCCGTCATGGTGGCCATCCTCTTGTTCGCGGTATTCCTCATCCAGTACTACGCACAGGCAAATCGCGAGACCGTGACGGCACAGATGTTCGCCTCTGCCCGCGCGATGATGATGGCAGTCGATAGCGCACTCGCGCAAGAGCAAGGCATCCTGATCGTCCTCAGCGGGGCAAAGCAGCTGGAAGATCATGATTGGCCCGCCTTCCATGAGCGGGCGAAGTCCGTCGTCGCGCGGGAGACCGGAAATCCCGAAGATCGAATCACCCTTATCGATCCGTCGGGTCGCCAGTTCGTCAACACACTCGTTCCCTATGGAACGCCGCTGCCGGACGCCCGCGGGCTCGATGCGGTTCGCGATGTCGTCGCCACAAGACGACCGGTGATCTCGGGCCTGTTTACCGGTGCCATTACCAAAGCTCATACCGTCGGGGTCTATGTTCCGGTATTCGAGCAAGGTCGTGTTGCCTACGTACTAGGGTTCGCATTCGCACCCCGCGAGATTAACAAGATCCTGCTCGACCAGAATCTGCCCCGGGGAGGAATTGCGGTCGTGACCGACGGCAACGGGACAACCGTTGCTCGCAGCATCAATCTGGAGAGTTTTGTCGGAAAGCCGGTGGTTCCAGAATTACGCGCGCGGATGCTTTCGTCCGACGAAGGCACCATCGACGTGCGAACGCACGAAGGCGTGCTGACCCACGACGTCTACACGAAATCACTGATCACTGGCTGGCATGTGGCACTCGGGCTGGAGCAGTCCGTCCTCGACGCGGCAATGTGGGGGTCACTGAAGATTGCTGGCGCCGGCGGCTTTTTGATCATCGCCGCCGCTTTGTTGTTGGCCGCCTATTTGGCCCGCCGCATATCACGGCCGATCACGGCGCTGTCTGCGATGGCGGCGGCCATGGGCCGAGGCGAGCTGCCGCCCGCTTCACGTTTCGACCTCAAAGAGGCGCAGGCCGTTGCCGATCAGCTGCAATCATCGGCAGTTCAACTTGCAAGGCGCACCGCGACGCTCGCAACGGCCAATGCGCAGCTCGAAGCCGCAAGCAAGGAATTGGAGGAGTTCTCCTACGAGGCGTCGCACGTATTGCTGGTGCCGCTCAGGGCCATAAACGGGTTCACCCATATCCTGCTCGAGGAGCATTCTGCGGGGCTCGATAGCGAAGCCAGGCGGCTGCTCGGGGTCGTGCAATCGAGCACGCAGCAGATGAACGAGCTGACCGAGGATATTCTCGACTTTCTGCGGATCGGGCGCGAAAAAATGTCCATGGGCCCCGTCGACATGACCGCAATGGTCCGCCGTGTCATCAAGGCGTGCGGGCCGGGACCGGGGGGGCGGATCGAGCTGAAGCCGCTGCCCGATGCATTTGGCGATCCGCGGCTGCTCGAGCGTGTCTGGACCAACCTCATCGATAATGCCATCAAGTTCACGAGGCTCCGGAGCGATCGATATATTGAAATCGGTGCAACGGTCGAAGGCAACGCGGCGACCTACTACGTCAGGGACAACGGCGTCGGCTTCGATATGCAATACGTCGACAAGCTGTTCGGCGTCTTCCAACGCCTGCACGCGACCGCCGAATTTCCCGGCGCCGGCATGGGCCTCGCGGTCGTCAGGCGCATCGTCGCACGTCACGGCGGACGGGTCTGGGCCGAGGGCAAGCCCAACGAGGGGACGACGTTTTATTTTGCGTTGCCGGCAAACTTGCGGAGGGTTTAGTTGCCAGACCTCGAGCCCGGTACGTCCGCTTCGGGGGGCCGGCGCAAATTGCACATCGGGCGGGGTCCCAAAAGTGTACAAAGGGACCTAGAGCGGGATGGGTCTAAACTGAATTGATTGAGGATTCCCAAATCAGATCGGTTCTGATTCAACATGCTGGCTGGGAAGGAGGCCGGCATGGATGGGACGACCGTATTCAAATGATCTGCGTGAGCGGGTGGTAAGGGGGGTCATCAAGGGTGGTTTGTCGTGCCATCAGGCCGCGGCGCAATTTGGGGTGGGCATCAGTACGGCCATTCTCTGGGTTCAGCGCTTCCGAAAAACCGGCAGCGTCAAGCCTGACAAGATCGGCGGCTATCGGCCGAAGAAGATTGCGGGGCCGCACCGCGATTGGCTGGTGCAACGGTGCCGGAATGCGGATTTCACCTTGCGCGGGCTGGTGGCCGAACTCGCCGAGCGTGGCCTGAAGGTAGATTACCGCACGGTGTGGGATTTCGTCCACGCCGAGAAGCTCAGTCATAAAAAAAGACGCTGATTGCCGCCGAGCAGGACCGCCCAGATGTGGCCCGCCGCCGGGCACAGTGGGTTAAGTATCGAGAGCGGATCGACCCCTCTCGCCTGGTGTTCATCGACGAAACCTGGACGAAGACCAACATGGCGCCGCTGCGGGGCTGGGCGCCGCGTGGCCAAAGGATCAGAGCCAAGGTACCACACGGCCGCTGGCAGACCATGACCTTCCTCGCGGCATTGCGCCACGATCGCATCACCGCTCCGTGGCTCATTGAGGGGCCGATCAACGGCGAGACCTTCCAACTTTACGTCGAGAAGGTTTTGGTCCCGACCTTGCGGCCCGGCGACATCGTGATCATGGACAATCTCGGTTCGCACAAGGCCAGTGCGGTGCGTCGTGCTATCCGCGCCGCCGGCGCGCACCTGTTCTTCCTGCCGAAATACTCACCCGACCTGAACCCGATCGAGCAGTTCTTCGCCAAGTTCAAACATTGGCTGCGCAAGGCCGCAAGGCGAACCACCGAGGCCGTCTACAATGCGATCGGTCCGATCCTCGACACCGTCTCAGATGACGAATGCGCAAACTACTTCGCCAACGCCGGATATGACCAAACCTAGTCTCATCCCGCTCTAGACCTCGGCATTCAACCACCAACTCACCACTGGTAGCGAACGACGCCCTTGCCGGCATACGACCGCGTCACGTTGGAGAACTCGCCCTCGAACGTCGCCGCTGTCGCCCAGCCATTCAGCCATTTCATCTCGGCCGATGCGGTCACCAGCGCGGAGTTGGACGCCTGCGCCGCGCCATTGACGACGAAGCTCGCGCCGGGCAGCGGCTGGAACGTCGCCGCGATCGAGCGATTCGGATCGAAGTCGTGCGCCCAAGCGACACGGCTGCGCAGCGTCAATATGCCAGCCTGCGCAGCAAATGACTTGTCGGTGCGCAGACCGAGCTCGCTGCGCGTGTCGGTCACGCTTCTGGCGACATAGCCGAGCGCGAATGCGTTGGTGCCGGCGAGGACCCGTTCGGAATAGGCGGGTAGATCGAACGTGGTGAACTGGCCGGCGGCATAGGGCGTAAGGCCAGTGGCAAAAGCCACGAAGCGATAGCCGCCCTCGATGCGGCCGGAATATGCGTTGGCGTTGAACTCGGCGCGCAGGCGATCGAGGCCGGCGATGGCTACGATGCGATCGGTGGTGATGTCCTGCCAGCCATAGGCCAGCGCGGCGGAGATATAGGCCGGACCGCTGGTGTGGCGGACATAGGCACCGGCCTGGAACAGGTCGGAGCGGCCGGAGCCGAGACCGTTGATGCTGAAATTGGTGCCGCCGCCCGCGAGCGCAAAGCCGGCGACGGTGTTTAGCGAGAACAGGTAATCGGCGCCGACGGCCGTGCCGAAGATGCCGCTGGCGCTGTTGCTCGAGCCGACCGCCGCGTTGCCATCGGTCGACTGCGATCCGCCAAAGGCGGATGCCCACACGCTCCAGCGCTGGTCGAATGGACGACGCGGCGGCGCCTTGCCGAATGTGGCGAAGGCTTCGCGGCCCTTTGCCACATAGGCCTTCGCCTGATCATCCTCCTCCGCAAAACCCGGCGTACCCACAGACGAACCGGCAGCTCCAGAGCGCCCCATGAACGGATCGGTGAGCAGTCCCATGAACTGGCTCATCGCATTGAACGTCGTCTGCTGCGAGCCCGTGCCGAGCTCGCCGGAGGCCTGGGTCAATCCCGCAGGCGTAAGGCTGCCATAGACGAGCGGAATGCCGCCATTGGAATTGAAATAGTTGATCAGCGCGCGACTGATCGCCTGCTGATTGCCGTTGAGACCGGCGCCTGGAGGCAAGAGGATAACGTCCAGGTACGCATGGGTCGGATCATAGCTCAGGCTGGCGACAAAGCCGGTTGGCAGGTTGGCACTTACAACATTGCGCACAAAGGTGCCGGAGACACCACCAGCCGCGCTCAGGATCGTGTACTGCTTCGAGACATAACTGCCGGGCGTGAACACCGCGTCCACCGTTGCGCTACCGAGCGTCGCCGTGCCCACGACGTTGGTCGAACTCGCGCTCGATGGATTGACTTGGACCAGATAGAGCGCGCCGGAGGCGAAGGCGAGGTTACCCGTGATGGTGAGCATTCCGGTTGGACTGGACGCGTTGCCCGGCGCCAACGTGCCGCCGCTCATGATCGTGGTCGTTGCAGGGTCGACAATGCCGGTACCGGACAGCGTGCCACCGGAATTGACGGTCACGCTCGAGGAATTGGCGATCGAGCCATCCACTTCCAGCGTGCCGGCATTGATGTTGGTCGCTCCCCCGTAGCTCGATGTGCCGGTCAGCGCGAATGTGCCGCCGCCGATCTTGGTCAGGCCGCCGGTTCCGGAAATAGCTCCGGAGAACGTCGTGCTGGTGCCGTCGTTGCCGGTGGTCAGCGTCGCGGCGCCAAGTGTCACGGTGCCGGCGCCGGCAAGCGAGCCGATGGTCTGGTTGAAGTTGTTGAGGTCAAGGAACGCCGTGGCTGTCACGCTGAAGGCGCTCGACGGCGCGAACGCATTCACTGCTCCAGCTTGCAGGGTGCCTGCATTGACAAAGGTGCCGCCTGTGTAAGTGCTGCTGCCCGAAAGCGTCAGAGTGCCGCTGCCGATCTTGGTGAAGCTGCCCGGCCCGGAGATAGCCCCGGATAGCACGGCATTGTTGCCATTGGTGTCGAATGTGCCACCCGCCGCCTGCAGGCTGATCGGTAGCGCGCTGGCAACGCCGGCGCCGGCGAACTGCAGCGTGCCGCCGGTGAAAACCGGACCCGGCGACCCGGTGGGGCCGGACGCGAGCGTGCAGGCCAGCGCTCCCGAGCTATGTGCAACAAAGCTCAGGCCGGTCGCGAGCAGAGCGTTGCCGTTCGAGCAGATGCCGGGAAATTGGCCACCTGAGGCCGGGAGCGAAGGTCCTATCGTATTGGTGGTGGTGTCGATCGTCGCGACGCTGCTGCCGCCATTAGCGAGCTCCACATAGAGTGTTTTCCCGTCCGGGCTCACGGCCAGGCCAAAGGGGTTGGTTCCTGGCCCAAAACTGATTGGAGTGCCTGCCGTGTTCGTAGCGGTGTCGATCGGCGTGACAGTGCCTTGATTGGTGACATAGGCAGTTTTCCCGTCCGGGGTCACGACCACGTCTATTGGGGCACCGCCAACCGTGATCGTCGCCGTCACCGTGTTGTTGGCGGTGTTGATGACGGAAACGGTGCCGCCGGCCGAATTGGCCACATAGACGGTTTTCCCGTCCGGAACTCACGGCTAAAAAGAACGGATGGTCCCCAACAGCGATCGGAGTGCCCACCGTGTTGGTGGCGATGTTAATTGGCGTGACTTGGCCGGAGGTTTGATCGGTGACATAGGCGGTTTTCCCGTCCGGAGTCACGACCACATCGGTCGGGCTGCTGAAACCGGTAATGGTCGCCGTCACCGTATTGGTGGCGGTGTTGATGACGGAAACGGTGGTGCCAGCGTTATTCGCCACATAGACGGTTATCCCGTCCGGGGTCATGGCGATGCCATATGGGTTGACGCCGACCGGAATCGGAGTGCCCGCGGTGTTGGTGGCCGTATTGATCGGCGTGACGGTGCCGTCGAGATAATTACTCACATAGACCAGGGACTCATCGCCCTTGACTGCTAGAGAAAATGAGCGGGAAGCCGTCGAAATTGAACTGATCACGGCAGTGGAGGTGTCGACCACCCACACGTTGTTGCCCGTAGTATTGGGCACGTACAGGGACGGGCCGGTTTGCGCACGCGCCTCGCCAGCGAGCAGCGGGACCATGAAAGTCGAGGCCAGGAGCGCAGCGCGCGCGCCGGAGCGGCGCGCAGCGATCAGCGTTCGTTTGCTGATCCTCGCCGCCCGCCATCGTCTCTGGCCGAGAGCATTCATGCTGCACACGACCCGGATAGATCGCTCCAAACTGGAATTATCCGCTTTGAAACCCAAGCCTATGGAGAGGGGGCACAGTCGGCAAGGCCGCTTACCGGCTTTTCTGTGAATAAAAGCCCAATCGCCGTCCGTCGAATCGCAGTGGCGGAGCGAGGCCGCCGGCCGATGGAGAGGGTTCGCTCGCCAGGCGTCAACGGCTCGGCGGTGCCGGTCCTTGTGGCTTGCTGAAAATCTACTGCGCCTGAATTTTCGTGATCGTCTTGATCCCACCCGTTTCCGAAGCGGAAAAGGTGACCCTGGCGCCGGCATGCAACGTGTCCAGCGACAAGCCGCCCTGTACTTTGAACTCTTCGGCAGCGCCGCCGGTATTCGCTCCGGTGGTGCCGCTTTGCGTCTGTCGAATCGCCACGGTGCGATCGATCCGGTCAACTTTGGTAACCGTTCCCGTAAGCTCTTGTTGGGCCAGGGCCGCCGAGCTGATGACGAGGGTCGCAGCACCAGCCAAAATGATCTTTGCGATTTTCATGGCAGTCTCCCGGTTTTCGGAATATGCGCGATAAGCCGCCATGGCCGGATTGGTTCCTGCGGTGGGCCCCGGCTCGGCCGATCCGTCTCGGTCAGATTGCCGCCTCGTGATGAAAGAACGGCGCTAGCGCAAGGGCATCGGCGGCCGCGGCACCGATGCCAACTCCGGATCGGCCAACGGCTGATCCAGGGCTTGCGGTTGAGGTTCGGCTTGCCGCGGTACGTAAGGCGCAGCGGCTTGCGGCAACACGGGAGCGGTGGCGGCTTGCGGCGGCGGAAGCATTGGCTTACGCGGCCGCGCTGCGGCCGCTCGCGGCGGAGGCGCTGATATCTTGGGCCGCAGGTTCTGCTCGGAAGCCTTGGCAATGTCGCGCGACATTTGTTCCTGTCTGGCCTTGAGCTGCGCGATGCTGGCCTTGAGCTGCTCGATCTCTTGCCCCGCGGTTGCGAGATTGGCGGCCATCGACTGGAGCAACTGTGCCGAATCGGGAGACTGGGCGGCGGCGGCCGCTGCGACGCCTTCCGGGGCGGCCTGAGCCGGAGGTGCCGGTTGCGCAGATGCCGCCGTTGCCGCGGATGCCTGAATGGCAGGTGGGTTCGGCTGATCGGGGAGCCCGGAGTTCTCCGGCGGTGGCGATGAAGTCAGGACGAACTGCGGCGCCCACTTCGCGAAAATCTGTTTGGCTGTATCGCCGTAGGACTGCCAGGAGGCGAAGGCAGCACCACCGATGCCCGCTGCCAACAGGAAGCCAGCGAAGGCCCGTGCCACCCGCCTGCCAATCGCCCGCCGGCGGCCCGGGACAGAGCCGGCGGCTGGGCGAAACGTCGTATCGACCGGTGGAACCGCGGCGAGGTCGGATCCGGTGCGCGTCTGCGGATTCGAAGGATGGCGCATGGTGCGCGCCAGCCTGGAAAGCTCCTCATCCGTTGGCGCGACCAGGACCACATCCGGCGCGACCACAAGGACGTCGTGGGGATCATCGTTTGGCTTCGGGGGCAACGTGGATTGCATGGGCGCTCCGTACTCAGTCCAAAATCGCCGCAAAGCGGCGGCCGGCGGATTTGCGCTACTTTCCCGCCCCACACTCCACCCCAGTTTGACCGAAGCATGGCGATACGATGGAGAGTATAGGGCTATCTCTACAGCCTTTGCGGGAACCCGGTTTGGGGAGAGCTCCAACGGCCTGCTGGCGATAGGGGGTGGCATTCTGCCGCGCGAACAGATTCGATCCTGTTGCGGGTCGTTCGGTGAGATCATTGGCGGCCATTTCCTCCGTTGACGCGAAGGACCGGGAGCAGATCTAATTTGTGTTCGTCGGAGGGTTCAAGGCACATGCAATTCCGTCATCTGTTGCTGTCGCTCGTTCTCGCGCTGATCGTTGCCGACCCGCTTCCGGCGCGGGCAGACGCTCCGGCGGCAAAGGATGTCGCTGCGATCGGCGACTGCCTGCGCAAGCAGGACAAGAAGGCGGGATCGCAGGAAGCCGACGAGGCGGCCTGTCTCATGACCGTGGCGATGCCTTGCATGGGCGGCGATGAAACAAGCGTGAGCCCGAGCCGCCAGATCGAATGCCTGGATCGCGAGCGGCTGGTCTGGGACAAGATCGTCAACGATTCCTACAAGACCATGATGAACGCGCTCGAGCCCGACCAGCAGGCCAAGCTGCGCGAGATGCAGCGATCATGGATCCATACCCGCGATCTGACCTGCGAGTTCTGGTACGACTATTTCCACGGCACGATGGCCAATCCGATGATCGCCTATTGCAACAACCGCGAGACCGCCCGGCGCGCGATCTTCCTGCGGATTTTCGCCGCGGATATCGCGGAGCGAAAATAGCGGGTTCTATCCGCCGTAACTCTGAACCAGACTTCCCGCCACCAGCGACCAGCCGTCGACCAGCACGAAGAAGATCAGCTTGAACGGCAGCGACACCACCACCGGCGGCAGCATCATCATGCCCATCGACATCAGCACCGAAGCGACCACGAGGTCGATGATCAGAAACGGCAGGAACAGCAGGAAGCCGATCTCGAAGGCGCGTTTCAACTCGGAGATCATGAACGCCGGCACCAGAATCCGCAGCGACATCTCCTCGGGAGTGGCCGGTGGCGGCTCGCCCGACAGATCCATGAACAGTTTCAGGTCCTTTTCGCGCACGTTCTTCTGCATGAAGCCGCGCAGCGGCACCGAGGCGCGCTGCAGCGCTTCCTCGACGCTGATCTGGTTGGCCACCAGCGGCTTGATGCCGTCGTCGTAGGATTTCTGCAGCACCGGGCCCATCACGAACGCGGTCAGGAACATGGCAAGTGCGATGATGACCGAATTCGGCGGCGCGGTCGCGGTGCCGAGCGCGGTGCGCAGCAGCGACAGCACCACGACGATCCGGGTGAACGACGTCATCATGATCAGGATCGACGGCGCGATCGACAGCACCGTCAATAGCGCGATCAGCTGGATCGCGCGCTCGGTGACGCCGCCATTGCCCTGGCCGAGATTGATGCTGATATCTTGCGCGAACGCAGGGCCCGCCAGCGACCCGGCGGCTATCAGCGTGACAAAAAATAAAACTCTACGCGGGAATGGCGCCGATCTCACGAAGGGGTCTTCGGACGGCCCAGCAACGACGCCATCTCGTCTTCGAGATTTTCAAAGCCGCTGCTCTTCGGAGAGGACGCGGCACACCGGCGGCTGGACCGCCGGTGGCTCGGTGCGGGGGGCAGCGCGGATTGCCGGCGGTTCGGGCGCTACCGGCGGCGCGCCGACGCGCGGTTCGCCGGCGTCGCCGGGCGGCCGGCGAAGCGCGGCCTCCAGCCGTTGCGCCATCTCGGCGAGATTTTGGTCCGCTGCCGACATGGCAGGGGAGGGCGGTGGGGCGGCTGCGGTGGAGGCGGCGCGGCGGCACGTTCCGGAGCGCGAACCGGAGGCGGCGCCTTCGGGGGTTCGCTCGGGCGCGGCGCGCGGGGGATGACCGGTTCGTTGCGTGATGTCACGCGCGAGGGCATCGGTTCGCCGCGCAGCTCCGGGCGAGGCTCCGGACGCAGCGGTTCCGCGGCGAAACCCAACAATGGATCCATTCGCCGTTCCTGCGCCGCGGACGCCGGGCGACGCGCTTCGTCGGCGAACGCGGGCGGCGGGCGGCGCACTTCGTCGGCGAAAGAGGGCCGCACCGGCCGCGGCGGCGGCTCGGGCATTTGCGGCTCGGCGTGATCGAAGGCGTCGGACCTCGGCCCATCGCCGTCGGCCCAGCCTGCGTCGGGCAGCGGCGCAATCCGGGGCGGCGGTTCGGTTCCGCCAGCGCCCGGCCGTTGCGGCAACTGATCCCGTGCGGGCATCGCGCGCACGATATTGGGTTCCACCACGATATCGGTCGGGCCGCCGATCATCAGCAGATGTTCGACATTGTCGCGCCGCACCAGCACCAGCCGGCGGCGGCCATCGACGGCGGCGGCGTCGATCACGGCCAGACGCGGCATCCGCCCGCGATTGGTATTGGCACCGAGGCGGTTGCCGGCGAATCGGCGAACCAGCCAGGCGGCGACCCCGATCAGCGCCAGGACGGCCACGAATGCGAAGAATAAATGTCAGTGCCTGCATGCTTGTCCCCGGCAAATAGCGCTTTCTGGTGTCTCGTTCGTCTTACGCGGATCAGAACCGACGCAACAGACGGCGGAAAAAGCCTGAGATCGGCCCTAATCTCTTAACGCCCCGCGGCAGAAACTGCCGCCCCCGCTATCTTAATAACCCATGAATCGGCTGAGCCAAAACGACTTCTTGCGCTTCTCACGTTCAATGATTTGGCTGGTTAACGCAGCTTTCGTGGCGAAAATGCGCTCAATCGATCGTCAAGGCGCGAATCCGCGCCGGCGATGTCGTCGCTGTCCACCGTCCGCGCTTCTTAACCCGCTGTTAACCATACACGCGGCAAATTCTGCCTACCCAAGGGCGTCGTGCCCGGCAGGCGAAGGGAGCGGCGGCCGATGTCCATCAACGATCTTCCGGTCTTGTCGGCGCTGCGCACCAAGATGCAGTGGCACCAGGAGCGCCAGCGCGTCCTGTCCGAAAACGTCTCCAACTCCGACACGCCGAATTTCAAGCCGCGCGATCTGGTCGAGCCGAAATTCGACTGCTACCGGCGCCGCCGCGGGATCGATGGGATCGCTGGCGATGATGCGCACCACCGCCGGCCATATCGCGCCGCCGGGCGGCGGCGGACAAAGCTTCGACCAGAATCGCAAGGCGGGCTTCGAGACCCGGCCGGCCGGCAACGCCGTCAATCTCGAGGACGAGATGCTCAAGGTCTCCGCCAACCAGATGGACTACGCGGCGGTGACCTCGCTCTACAGCAAGAGCCTGCATCTTCTGAAGACCGCGATCGGCAAGGGCTGAGGCCGGACAACGGGATTTAGAGGGAACGACATCATGGCAAACGATGGTAGGCAGATTTCGCCCGCTCGATGGGGATCGCGACGTCGGGCCTGCGCGCGCAGGCCGGGCGGATGCGGGTGATCTCGGAAAACATCGCCAACGCGGATTCCACCGCGCCAGACCGCCGGCGGCGATCCCTATCGCCGCAAGGTCCCGACATTCTCCTCCGAACTCGACCGCACGCTGGATGCCAAGGTCGTTGCGCTCGGCAAGATCCGGCCCGATCCGTCCGCGTTCCGCGTCAAGCACGAGCCCGGCAATCCGGCGGCGGACGCCGCCGGCAACGTCAAATATCCCAACGTCAATCCGCTGATCGAAATGACCGACATGCGCGACGCGCAGCGATCCTACGAGGCGAACCTCAACATCATCAGCGCCACGCGCCGGATGATCCAACGCACGCTCGACATCCTCAAGGCCTGAACAGGAAACCTTGAACCATGGCTTCACCCACAGTCGCTGCCAACGCCTACGCCAATCTCGCCCGCATCCTGGACACCGGCGGCGCCGGCAAGGGTTCCGAGGCCGGCGGCCCGTCGTTCGGCGCGGTGCTCAAGGACGCGATCGGAAGCGTGCTGGACGCCGGCAAGAAATCCGACGCGCAAACCGTCGCGATGGCGCTCGGGCAAGGCCAACGTGATGGACGTGGTGACGGCGGTGGCGGAAACCGACGTCGCGGTCTCGACGCTGGTGTCGGTGCGCGACCGGGTGATCCAGTCCTACGAAGACATCATGAAGATGCCGATCTGAGTCGGTCCATCGATCCTGAGGAGCCGATGCGCAGCCGGCGTCTCGAAGGACGCTAACGAGATCTGAGCGCCTCATCGGTTCGAGACGCGCGAGGGCGCGCTCCTCGCCATGAGGCGATAGAACTGAATGAGGAAGTTGAAATGACCGGTGCTGAAACCCTCGACGTGGCGCGCGATGCGATCTGGACCATCGTCGTGGTGTCGTCGCCGCTGATGATCGTCGGCCTCGTGGTCGGCGTCGTGGTGTCGCTGTTCCAGGCGCTGACCCAGATCCAGGAACAGACGCTGGTGTTCGTGCCGAAAATCCTGGCGATCTTCGTGACGCTGCTGCTGGCGCTGCCGTTCATGGCGGACTGCGCTGCACAGCCACATGATGCGGATATCGTCGCGAATCATAGGCGGTTGATGCACTATGCGTGAGATCATGCGCATCGATATTTCACTGCTGCCCGCGCTCGCCGCCGCCTTCATGCTGGTGTTCGCCCGCATCGGCGCCATGGTGATGCTGTTGCCGGGGCTGGGCGAGTCCAATATTCCGGTTCGCATCAAGCTCGCGATCGCGCTGTTGCTGACGCTGATCATCCTGCCGCTGCACCGCGCCGCCTATCACGTCGACATGCAGTCGATGACGCCGCTGCTGGTGCTGATGGTGCACGAGATCATCATCGGCGTCGTGCTCGGCGCCACCGCGCGGGTGACGCTGGCGGCGCTGCAGGTCGCGGGATCGGTGATCGCCCAGCAGATGGGCCTCGGCTTCGTCACCGCGGTCGATCCGACCCAGGGCCAGCAGGGCCTCCTGATCGGAAATTTCCTCACCCTGCTCGGCATAACGCTGCTGTTTGCGACCGACAGCCATCATCTCGTGATCGCCGCGCTCAACGACAGCTACGCGATCTTTTCGCCGGGCGAGATGATGCCGAGCGGCGACGTCGCCGCGCTCGCCACCCGCGCCTTCGCCGCCGCCTTCAAGATCGGCATGCAGCTTTCGGCGCCGTTTCTGGTGTTCGGCCTGGTTTTCAATATCGGGCTTGGCGTGCTGGCGCGGCTGATGCCGCAGATGCAGGTCTATTTCGTCGGCGTGCCGCTGTCGATTCTCGCCGGCTTCCTGATCTTCGCGCGTCGTCATCGCGGCGTTGATGGGAACCTTCCTCGATTATTTCATCGGCGTCATGCACGAGCTGATACCGCTAAACTGAAAGCCTAGGCGATGGCCGACGACAACGACACAACCGACAAAACAGAAGACCCTACGCAAAAACGTCTGGATGACGCCCACGACCGCGGCGACGTCGCCAAAAGCCAGGAGATCAACACCTGGTTCGTGATCGCGGGCGGAACGCTGGTGCTGTCGACATTTTCCGGATCGATCGGCAGCGGGATCCTGATGCCGCTGCGCAATCTGATCGCCAATTCCTGGATGATCCATGCCGACGGGCCCGCTTTGCTGGGGCTGGCGCAGTCTCTCGGATATGCGCTGATCGCGGCGCTCGGCGTGCCGTTCCTGATGCTGGCGCTGGCGGCGATCGCCGGCAACATGGTGCAGCACCGGCTGGTGTGGTCGGGCGAATCGCTGAAGCCGAAGCTCAGCAAGATCTCGCCGGCGGCCGGAGCCAAGCGGATCTTCGGCAAGCAGGCGGCGGCGAATTTCGCCAAGGGTCTTTTCAAGGTGATCGCGCTCGGCGCCGTCATGACGGCGATCCTGTGGCCGGAGCGTCATCGCCTGGAAGCGATCGTGCGGTTCGACCCGGCAGCGATGTTGAGCGCCACCACCGGCATGACCGTGCACCTGATGGGCGCCGTGGTGGCGATGCTCGCGGTGGTCGCGATCGCGGATTATCTGTTCCAGTACCGGCAATGGTTCGAGCGCCAGAAGATGTCGCTGCAGGAAATGAAGGAGGAATTCAAGCAGTCCGAAGGCGACCCGCACATCAAGGGCCGGATCAGGCAGTTGCGCCAGGCGCGTATGAAGAAGCGCATGATGGCCGCGGTCCCCAAGGCCTCCGTGGTCATCACCAACCCGACCCACTACGCGGTGGCGCTGAGCTACGAACGCGGCATGTCAGCGCCGGTCTGCGTCGCCAAGGGCGTCGACACCATCGCGCTCAAGATCAGGGAAATCGCCGGCAAACACGATATCCCGATCGTCGAGAACGTGCCGCTGGCGAGGGCCCTGTATGCGACCGTGGAGATCGACGACGAAATCCCGGTGGAACACTATCACGCGGTCGCCGAAATCATCGGCTACGTGATGGGTCTCAAGCGCGGGCTTTCCGGCCGGCGGGCGTGAGCTCAGGACCCGCCCGCGGAACCTGCCGGAAATGCCCACGACAGGCGAAATAGCCGGTGGACGGACTTGCGCTTGCGGGTCCGATTCAGGCACTCAGGGGTTAAGCGTGCCAACCGAATCCGGGTTTACCCGAGTTCGGCAGGCATATCTTCTTCCAATTCGGCAACAGCCGACCTGGAGAAAGCGCGCCACATCCATCTCGAGAGGGCAGCATTACCCGGTATGACCGCCGATCCTGACAACGATCCGTCACGAGAGCCGATGGCCGTCCACGAGCCGGCGCGGCGCAGCGGCTCTATCGTGCTGGTGCTCCTGGTGGCCGGCGGCATCGTCGCGGCGGCGATTGCGCTCATGACCCTCGGCCGGGTGCAGGCGCAGCCTTATATCCTCGGGCTGCTTGCACTGTTGGCGATGGTCGGGCTGTTCAACCTGTTCGCGTTCGCCGCCGGAATCATTCGTTTTGCCGATCGCGCCGCCGACGATCCCGTCATCGGCCGCATCGCCGATCAGGCCTATGACGGCCTCGCGGTCACCGATCCCAGCGGGCACGTGGTCTATTGCAACGCCGCCTATCTCGCGCTCACGGGGGCTGCGACCGCGCTCGACGTGCGCCCGGTGGAGCGGGTGTTCATCGGCAATCCCGATGTCTCGGAGGCCGTATTTCGCCTGCTCAAGGCGGCGCGCGAGGGCAAGCGGCAGCAGGAAGAGGTCCGCATCGCAGGCATCGACGGCGCGCATGGCCGCTGGCTGCGGATGCGGGTCAGGCCGCTCGGCCTTGGCAAACGCGAGGCGAAATACGCGGTGTGGTCGATCGCGGACATCACCCGCGACCGCGAGCGGCAGGAGGACGTGTTTCAGGAACTGCAGCACGCGATCGAATATCTCGATCATGCGCCGTGCGGCTTCTTCTCGGTCAATGCCGCCGGGGACATCGTCTACGTCAACGCCACGCTCGCGAACTGGCTGGACCACGACCTCGCCGAGATCGGGTCGGGTGGCCTCAAGCTGACCGACATCGTGTCCGGCGATGGTGCTTCGCTATTGACCTCGATCGTGCCGGCGCCCGGCGAGGTCAAAACCGAGGTATTCGACATCGACCTCAGGATGCGCGGCGGCAAGACCGTGCCGGTGCGGCTCTATCACAAGCTGGCATTCGGGGCGGACGGCGTGCCCGGCGCCTCGCGCACGCTGGTGATCAGCCGCGCGCGGGATGAACGGTCCGATCCGCAGCGTGCCGCCGAAATCCGCTTCATGCGCTTCTTCGATCATACCCCGATGGCGATTGCGACGGTGGACCGCGGCGGCGCGGTGGTTCGCGCCAACGCGCGGTTTGCGAAACTGGCGCAAAGCCTGAGCCCGGACGGCGCGGCCGGAAAGTCGATTTTCAGAGCGGTGAGCGAGCGCGATCGCAACCTGCTGATCGCGGCCATCAACCAGGCGGCGGAAGGGCAGGGCGATATCCCGCCGGTCGAGGTGATGCTCGACGGCGCCAAGGAGCGCTGGGGGCAGTTCTTCGTCACCGCGGTCGAGGAAGGCGAACGCGAGACTGAGGCCGCCATCGTCTACCTGCTGGAGACCACCGAGCGGCGCGCGCTGGAGAACCAGATCAACCAGTCGCAGAAGATGGACATGGTCGGCCAGCTCGCCGGCGGCATCGCCCACGATTTCAACAATGTGCTGTCCGCCATCATGATGGCGAACGACTTCCTGCTGAACGCGCACAAGCCGACCGATCCGTCGTTCCAGGACATCATGCAGATCAAGCAGAACGCCACCCGCGCGGCGACGCTGGTGCGGCAGCTGCTCGCGTTCTCCCGGCGCCAGACCCTGCGGCCGCAGGTGCTCGATCTCGGCGACGCGCTGTCCGATCTCACCATGCTCCTGCGCCGGCTGATCGGCGAAAAGGTAAAACTCGACCTCGTCCATGGCCGCAATCTCTGGCCGGTGAAGGTCGACGTCTCGCAGTTCGAACAGGTGATCGTCAATCTCGCCGTCAACGCCCGCGACGCGATGCCCGACGGCGGCAAGCTGACGGTGCGAACCGGCAATGTGACATCGGAGGAATTCGACGCAGCTGGCCTACAAGGGCATGCCGCCGGCGGATTATGTGCGGATCGACATCGTCGATACCGGCACCGGAATCCCGGCCGATATCGTCGACAAGATCTTCGAGCCGTTCTTCTCGACCAAGGAAGTCGGCAAGGGCACCGGGCTCGGCCTGTCGACGGTGTATGGCATCGTCAAACAGACCGGCGGCTTCATCTATGTGGACTTGGAGGCCGATCACGGCACCTCGTTCCACATCTTTCTGCCGCGGCATCATCCCGGGCTGGAGGTTCAGTCCGACGCCGCCGCCGCGAACGGCGCGGCCAAGGAAGCGCCGGCGGAGGCGAAACCTCGAACCGATCTCACCGGGCAGGGCACTATTCTTCTGGTCGAAGACGAGGAGGGCCTGCGCTCGCTGAACGCGCGGGGCCTGCGCTCGCGCGGCTACAGCGTAATCGAGGCGTCGAACGGCATCGAGGCGCTGGAGGCGCTGGAGCAGAAGAACGGTGCCGTCGATCTCGTCGTCTCCGACGTGGTGATGCCTGAAATGGACGGCCCGACCCTTCTCAAGGCGATGCGCGGCCGCAATCCGGATCTCAAGATCATCTTCGTCTCCGGTTATGCGGAAGATGCCTTCGAAAAGAGCCTGCCGGAGAACCAGCAGTTCGCGTTCCTGCCAAAACCGTTCACGCTGAGCCAGCTGGTGGCGGCGGTGAAGGAGACCATGACGCCGCCGTAAGTGCCGTGCCCGACTGAGGGCGTGTACCGCTTCAGGCCGCGAGCCAACGCGCCAGGTCGTCCGGTTTGGGCAGGCCGCCCGCATGCACCACCTTGCCGTCGATGACGATGCCCGGCGTCGAAGCGATGCCGTAGCTTGCGATTGCCGCGTAATCAGTCACCTTCTCGACCTTGACCGCAACGCCGAGTTTGTCGGCTGCGGCCTGTACCATCTCGGCGGTCGTGACGCAGCGCTTGCAGCCAGGACCGAGGACTTTGACGTCTTTCATGGATGTTCTCCGTTAGCTCACTGGAACAGGGCGTTGAACAGGAAACCAACCGCGAGGATGCCGGTCCCGACGACACCGACGAACACGGCGATCAGGCGGATCGTCAGGACCTTGCGCAGGATGATCATCTCGGGGAGCGACAGTGCGATCACCGACATCATGAAGGCGAGGACGGTTCCGAGTGCCGCGCCCTTGGCGAGCAGCGCCTCAACCACCGGAATGATGCCGGCAGCGTTCGAATACATCGGGATGCCGATCAGCACCGCAGCCGGCACCGACCACCAGGCGCCCCGACCCATGATCGTGGCCAGCAGGTCCGACGGCACATAGCCGTGGATGAAGGCGCCTGCCGCGATGCCGGCGATGATCCACGGCCAGACATTGCCGACGATTTCCTTCACCGCCTCGAGGCCCGCCTTGATGCGATCGACGACAGTGAGGTCTTCCGGCGGCAGGTCGATTGCACCGGAGCGGATGTTACGGACCCAGTCCTCCAGCCAATGTTCGAGATGAAGACGGCCGATGATCCAGCCGGAGACGATGGCAACGGCAAGGCCGAAGGCGAGATAGGTCAGGGCGACTTTCCAGCCAACCAGTGCGAACAGAAGCCCGAGCGCGACCTCGTTCACCATCGGCGCGGAGATCAGGAACGAAAAGGTGACGCCAAGCGGCACGCCCGTGCTGACGAAGCCGATGAAAAGCGGCACCGCCGAGCAGGAGCAAAACGGAGTGACGATGCCAAGCGACGCAGCCAGCACATTGCCGACGCCTTCGCGTTTTCCTGCAAGGAGTGCGCGTGTCTTCTCCGGCGAGAAGAAGCTGCGCACGACGCCCATGCCGAATACGACGAGGGTGAGCAGCATCAGAACCTTCGGCGTGTCGTAGGCGAAGAAGCTGATCGCCTCGCCGAGATGACTGTTGGGATCGACCCGCGTCGATGCGACGACCCAATCCGAGAATGGAACGAGCTGGCTATAGACGATGCCCCAAATAAGCAGAGCCGCGACCGTCGCTCCGATCCACTTTGCGGTGGAAGGGCCGGCGCCAGGTGCATGTTCGGTGATGGAATTCAGGCTCATGCGGCATGCCTTTCCTGATATGCCGGCATCGCCAGCGCAGCGTCGACAAGCCTGATGACCTCCTCGGGGAGATTCGGCGACCGGCGATAGCGTACCCACTGCGCATCACGTCGATCGATCACGAGACCTGCCGTTTTCAGACCCGCCATATGGCGCGACATCCGGGACTGGCTGGCGCCGAGCTCCCGCATCAATTCGCAAACACAGTGCTCGCGCCCATCCCACACCATCCGAAGGGCTTCGAGCCGGGTCGGTTCTGCGAGGGCGGAAAGAATCGTGATGGGATTCATGTGGATATCCGTTCAAAGCGCTTATGCGCATATCCGCATATACAGGGCATAAAGCCCTTATGCAAGCCCCCCGCATCCCCGCGACCGAGGGCCGCAGCCGGGATTACCCGTGATGGCTTCCCTTTCAGGCAGCTCTGCCCATGTTAGGGGCGCTTCCCCTTGCCGGGGACTTTGAGGGAAACAGACATGAAATTCACGCAACGCGCCCGTGGCATCGTCCAGGCGATTGCCGTCACCATATCGCTGGCGGTGCCATTGGCGCTCGCCGTCTCGTCCGCCGACGCGCGGATCGGCGGTGGCATGAGCTCGGGTTCGCGGGGAGCGCGAACGTTTTCCGCGCCGCCGAGCACGTCGACGGCGCCGGGTAGCGCGCAACCATTCAACCGCACGTTCACCCAGCCGGGCAGCCCGGGCGTGGGCGCGCCGGCGTCGGCCGGCGGCGGCTTCTTCAACCGGCCGGGCAGGAGCATGCTCGGCGGCCTTGCCGCGGGCTTCCTCGGCGCCGGCCTGTTCGGCATGCTGTTCGGCGGCGGCCTGTTCGGCGGTCTCGGCGGATTGTCGTCGATCTTCGGCCTGATCCTGCAGATCGGCTTGATCGTGATCGTGGTTCGGCTGGCGATGTCGTGGTGGCAGCGCCGTCATGAAACGGCCTCCGCCTATGCCGGCGGGGCCGCGGGCGCCGGGGCGCAATCGGGCTTCCTCGGCGGAACGGGATTTGGACTGGGATCGGGCAGTGCGCCGCTCGAGATTCTTCCCGCCGATTACGAAGCCTTCGAGCGCTTGCTGGGCGAGATCGAGGACGCATGGTCGAACGAGGATGTCGCCAGGCTGCACACGCTGGCTACGCCGGAACTGGTGTCGTATTTCACCAAGGACCTCGAGGCAAACCGGGCCCGCAACGTCGTCAACAAGATTTCCAACACCAGGCTGCTGCAGGGCGACCTCGCCGAGGCCTGGCGCGAGGGCGATACCGATTTCGCCAGCGTGGCGATGCGGTTCTCGATGGTCGACAAGACCATCGATCGTACCAGCGGCCGGCTGGTCGAGGGCAGCGAGCAGCCGACGGAAGCGACGGAAGTGTGGACCTTCCTGCGGCCGCGCGGCGCCAACTGGGAACTCTCGGCGATCCAGCAGACCTGAAAGTCGGCGAAGCGATGATGTTGCAAGGCGCTGCGGTTTACTCCGCGGCGCCTTTTCATTTTCCGGCTGGCGGCGACGGCCTGCTATAATGCCTGGTGGCGAAGTAAGGATTTCCCATGCGATACGAACTCTATTACTGGCCGGGCATTCAGGGCCGCGGTGAATATGTCCGGCTCGCGCTGGAAGAGGCCGGCGCCGATTATGCCGATGTCGCGCGCAGCGAGCGCGGCATGGCCGCGATGATGCGGATGATGGAGACGCGCAGCGCTACGCCGCCGTTCGCCCCGCCGTTTCTCAAGGCAGGTAAAGTCGTGATCGGGCAGACCGCCAACATCCTGCTCTATCTCGGCCCGCGCCATGGCCTTGCACCGAAGGCGGAAGCGGGAAAACTGTGGGTGCATCAGTTGCAGCTCACCGTCGCCGATCTGGTGCTGGAAATTCACGACACCCATCATCCGCTCGGCCCGACGCTGTATTATGAGGATCAGCGCGCGCCCGCCAAAAAACGCAGCGCGGAATTCTGGAAGGAACGCGTGCCGAAATATCTCGGCTATTTCGAAGGGATATTGAAGAGCAATGCCAATTCCTATCTCACCGGCCGCAGGCTGACTTACGCCGATCTATCACTGTTCCAGATCGTGGAAGGGCTGCGCTACGCCTTTCCGCAACGCATGAAGGCCTTCGAGCGCGAAATTCCCGGCCTGGTCGGCCTGCGCGATCGCGTCGCCGCCAGACCCAACATCAAGGCCTATCTCGCAAGCGATCGCCGCGTCCCCTTCAACGAGGACGGCATCTTCCGCCACTACAGGGCGCTGGATTTGTAGGAAGAAATTGACGCGATCGACTCTCTTCCGTCATGCCCGGCCTTGCGCCGGGCATCCACGTCTTTCTCTTCTGGTGGTGCAAAGACGTGGATGGCCGGGACAAGCCCGGCCATGACGAGTGAAATCTACCGATCTCACCTGTTCCGCCCGTCGACCGGCGTCATCGTGACCTTCGCCAGTTCGATGCCGTCGATGCAGCTGACGTTCAGCGCCACCACTTCGGTGCCGTCGGGCTTTTTGCCGCGCGCGAACACCTCGACGCCGCAGTCGGTGCAGAACTGATGCCGGATCGCGTGCTTGTTGAACAGATATTCCCTTAAATTCTCCTCGCCGGCGCGCAGTTGAAAGCTTGTCGGCGGCAGGAACGCGAAATGCAGGCCCTTCTTGGTGCAGATCGAGCAGTTGCACGCGGTCACCATGGCGAGGTCGGTGGTGCATTCGAAGCGCACCATGCCGCAATGGCAGCCGCCGGTGTAGGTCTTGGTGCTGGGCATCGGTCCGTATCCGCTTTCCGGGTGTGGCTATCGGGTGCAGTATAAGCCTCACCAAAGTCCGGGCACCAGACGGTAGCGCACCCGCATCGTGTAATCGGCATAGCCCGGCAGGCCGGCGATCAGCGCGCGTTCCTCGATGCCGGAGCGGATCGCGAACAGCACGGCGAACAGCGGCGACATCGCGACGCCCCACCACGAGCCCAGAAGCAGCGGCGCGCCGACGAAAAACACCACGGCGCCGCTGTACATGGGATGCCGGACAAAGGCGTAGGGGCCGGTGGAGACCACGCGGTGGCCGCGTTCGGTCTGCAGCTTGACCACGGGCGCGGCGAACGAATTCTCCCGCAACACCCACATGCTGAAGCCGGTGGAGAGCAGCAGCATCGCCAGTCCCAGCGCCTGTAGCTCCAGCGGGACGCGGGAGGCGTGCATGCGCTGGTCGAGCCCGATCGCGAGGAACCAGATCAGCACAACAAAGCCGAACACCAGCATGAACTTCTTGTCGGCCGAGGGCTGACCGCTCTGCATCGTCGGGCGCATGCGCTCGGCGAGCAGCGCCGGATCGGTTTTGGCCAGCCACAATCCGCCTGCGGTGCCCAGGATCGCGAACGTGCCCAGGAAAACCCATGCCGCCGGCCAGTGCAGCGTGCCCGCGGGCACGAACAACAGCGCGCCCATCGCGGCGATCCAGATCAGGGTCTGCAGCAACAGTTTTGCGATCATGCGGTGCTCCCGTAAGGATACCACGATCGCGGCATTTTTCGGCAAAGGTGCGGCGGGCGAAGGGCGGGCACCCCCGGCCAGCAGGTCCAATCGCGGCATTCGCGGTGATGGCAGCGCGCTCTTATTTGGCACGCCACAATCGGCTGCTAACCTTCGCGGGATTCCCGCATTGCAAGCAAAGCCGCCGGTCATGAAAGTCTTGGTTACAGGAAGCACCGGTCATCTTGGCGAGGCCCTGGTCCGCACGTTGACAGACTTGCAATACGAGGTTGTCGGCCTCGATATCCTGGAGTCTCCGTTTACGACGCACGTCGGTTCGATAACGGACCGATCTTGCGTCAGGAATTGTATGCGTGGCGTGCAGGCGGTCTTTCATGCGGCCACCCTGCACAAGCCTCACATTGCCACGCATCGCCGGCAAGACTTCATCGACGTCAACGTCACCGGCACGCTCAATCTGCTCGAGGAAGCCGCCGCAGCGGGTGTGCGGTCGTTCGTTTACACCAGCACGACCAGTATCTTCGGCGATGCCCTGGTGCCGCCGCCCGGCGCTCCGGCCGCATGGGTCACCGAGGAGGTCACGCCCGTGCCGAAGAACATCTATGGCGCGACCAAGGCCGCAGCGGAGGATCTTTGCCGGCTGTTCCACCGGAACCAGGCACTTGCCTGCATCGTGCTCAGAACGTCGCGTTTTTTCCCCGAGGAAGACGACAACAGGGACGTACGGGAGGCCTACTCGGACGGCAACGTCAAGGTGAATGAATACCTCTACAGGCGCGTCGAGATCGAAGATGTCGTGACTGCGCATTTGCTGGCCGCCGAGCGCGCGCCGGCAATCGGCTTTGACAAATATATCGTCAGCGCAACCACGCCCTTCCTGCCGGAGGACCTGCAAGCCTTGCGTGACGACGCACCGAGTGTCGTGCGGCGGCGCGTTCCGGATTATGAAGCCGAATACGAACGGCGAGGCTGGAGGATGTTTGCGAGCCTTGGCCGGGTTTACGTCAACGATCGCGCGCGGCGTGAACTTGGCTGGCAGCCGCGATATTGCTTCAGCGACATCGTCGGCCGCCTGCGGGCAGGCGACGATGCGAGAAGTCCTCTTGCACGGATAATCGGATCGAAGGGTTACCACGCCGAAGCGTTCGCCGACGGGCCCTATCCGGTCGAATAGGTCTTGCGTCCGGACGATCCGCGTCGGCGTAGCGTGCCCTCAGGCGAACTGGTCGATCCGCGTTCCCTGTCCCGGCGGCAGCGCGGCCTGGACCGTCGGCTGGGACGCGCTGGCGTCGTCGGCATCGCCGTCGATTTTCACGTCCGGTCCCTTGGGCTCGCTGGCCTCAGGGGCCTTCACCGGAGCCGTCACCGGGACCGACGCTGGAATGCTCGAAATACTGCTCATGGATGGATCCTTCGCTGATTGTGCCCGACTGTGACAGCGCGGAGGCGAATCCTTTATAAATCCAATCCCTAAACAGCGCGCCATCGGGCCCAATCCCGGCACATGGTGAACGGCAGGCTGAGATATTGGTAGTAAGACGGACCCTGTCCGGGGGCTCCGGCGATTCCGTCAGCCGGGATGCCGCCCAGTTGCGATTGTCTCGCAGCGGATATCGGGATTTGATCGTTTTGAAAAAGGGCGTGGGCTGTGTCGCTTGTCATCCACCGGTTTCATGCCATGGCATCCGATTGTGCCGTTCACGTGCAAGCGGAAAGCTTCGCGGCCTCCACCATGGTCGCCATTGCCGCGGAGGCGGAAGTCAGACGAATCGAAGCGCGCTATTCGCGCTACCGTGCCGATAGCGAATTGACGCGGATCAATCTGGTTGCCGCCGCGGGCGGCGCCACCGATGTCGATCCGGAGACGGCCGGTCTCGTTGCCTACGCCAAGGCGTGCTTTGGGAGCAGCGAAGGCGCGTTCGACATCACTTCCGGACTGCTGCGCCAGGCCTGGAATTTTTCCAAAGCGCGGTTGCCGGAGCAGCGGGAAATCGATGCTCTGCTGCCGCGCGTCGGGCTGGACAAGGTCACCTTGTCGGATGGCCGTCTCTCGTTCGCGCAAGCCGGCATGGAACTCGATCTCGGCGGGCTGGGCAAGGAATACGCGGCCGATCGCGCAGCCGAGGTCTGTAGCGAGCTGGAAGCGCGGCATGGCTTCGTCGATCTCGGCGGCGACATCCGCGTGATCGGTCCGCAGCCGGACGGCCAGCCGTGGCGGATCGGCATTCGCGATTCCCGCGATCCCGCCGCCGTGGTGGCGGAAATCGCGCTCACGGGCGGCGCGCTTGCGACCAGTGGCGATTATGAACGCTTCATCGAGGTGGACGGCGTCCGCTACTGCCACATCCTCGATCCCCGGACCGGATGGCCGGCACATGGGTTGTCATCGGTGACGGTAATTTCGGAGCGCTGTCTGGTCGCGGGAAGTCTCGCGACATCGGCGATGTTGAAGGGCCGCTACGGGGACGCCTGGCTCGAAAGCCTCGGCGTCCGCCATATCGCGATCGACGATCGGGGACGGTGCAGCGGCACCGAGCCGCTTCAGATCAGGCCTGGACGTTGACCACGGAGCCGGGCGCCGCATTCTGCGGCACGGAGGCCGGGTCGATCTGGTTGAGGGTCTGCAGGCTTGCCGCCAGCGAGGATTGAGAGGACTGCGATCCGGACTGCCCGGCCTGGCCGGCGCGGAGCGAGGCCATCAGCTTCGACATGGTGGAGACGAAATCCTGCTTGGAGACGCTGCCGGTGCCGTTGGGATCGAGCGAGGCGAAAAGGGCGTCGGCGCCCTGCTTCTGGAACACGCCCGGCGGGTTTTTGGTCTGGAACGCCTGGTCGAACTGAGCCTGGGTGATGCTGCCGGAGCCTGAGGTGTCGATCGAATCGAACAGGCTCGACATTTTCTGTTGCGGCGGACCGCTGGAGCTCGCACCGGAAATCGCATGCATGCCGCCCGCGGCGCTGACGCCAGAAATATCCATGGAAGCTTCCCCATAATGCTAAACCCCTGAAGAGGGGCTCTCAGCTGCGACAACATGTGCAGGCGGAAGTAAATAATCCGTTTACCATGAGCCGGGTCGGGACCCGGGAATCTACCGACCTCGTTTCACTCGTCCGTGCGGCGCGAGATCGTGATCGACGCGTCGGTCCTGGTCCTCGCGCAGCGCATGTCGAGGCGTCGGTAGCGGGTCGTGACGTCGTCGCCGTGCAACAGCCCCATCCGCTTGATGCAGCGCGCAGCCCCTCTCAGCATGTCGTCTTTCGGCAAGGTGAAGATGATGGCGGCGGCGCTGGCGACGAGATCGACAAAGGCAGGCTGTGGCTTGCGGCCGTCGGACCTGGCGAACAGCTGGTTGCTGACGTTGCGGCTGGCGCAGCCGAGCGTGATTTGCTTGGCCTTCGGGTGCGACAGATAGATCAGGTTGGCCGCGGTCTTGCCGACGCCAAGGCCGTCGATCTGGCTCTTGAGCTGGCCTGCGAGATCGTCGCAGCGGTCGGCGCGCGCCGGCGAGGCACCTGAAACGGTCAGCAGCGCAAGCGCGGCGAATATCGAGCGTGCGAGCAGTTTTTTTGTCATGAATACCCCCGCGCCATTGAAGCCTGCGCGCGAGCCTCATGCAAGCTGTCACCGACCGTCTGGACGATAGCGGCGGCAGCGTTGATTGCGGGAGCGGAGCCAGCGCTTATTGCACGGCCAGAGCAGCGCGGGGCGGGCGTCGCGGTTTCAGCCATTACCGGGGTGGTATTCATTCTCGATTGCCATGCATTGGGGCGGGCATCCGGAACCTTCCTTTTGTCCGAAAAGTGCTTAGAACGGTGCAACCGCCGGTGCGGCGTCTCCCATTGGACGCCTCCGGTTCCCAGCCCTGCGAGCATCCCATGAACGCCCCCACTGCCATCCCCAATCCAAAGCCCGTTCCGCCCTACAGGCACACGCCGCTGTTTCCGCTCGGCGCCGACACCACGCCGTACAAGAAGATCACGACCGAGGGCGTGCGGGTCGAGAAGGTGCTGGGCAGGGACATGCTGGTGGTCTCGCGCGAGGCGCTGCGGGCGCTCAGCGAAGCCGCGTTCGGCGAGATCAATCATTATCTGCGGCCCGGGCATCTGAAGCAGCTGCGCAGCATCCTCGATGACAAGGAGGCCAGCGACAACGACAAGTTCGTCGCCTTCGATTTCCTGAAGAACGCCAACATCGCCGCCGGCGGCGTGCTGCCGATGTGCCAGGACACCGGCACCGCCATCATCATGGGCAAGAAGGGCGCGCGCGTTCTCACCGACGGCGACGACGAGGCCGCGCTCTCGGAAGGCGCGCGCGACGCCTACCTGCGCCGCAACCTGCGCTATTCGCAGGTGGCGCCGCTGTCGATGTATGAGGAGAAAAACACCGCCAACAACATGCCGGCGCAGTGCGAGATCTACGCCGAGGGCGGCTCTTTAAAATCAGACTTGGCCTACAAGTTCATGTTCATGGCCAAGGGCGGCGGCAGCGCCAACAAGAGCTTCCTGTTCCAGGCGACGCCCTCCGTGCTGACCAGGGATCGCATGCTGGCGTTCCTGAAGGAGAAGGTGCTGACCCTGGGCACCGCGGCGTGCCCGCCCTATCACCTCGCGATCGTGATCGGCGGCACCTCGGCCGAACTCTGCATGAAGACGGTGAAGCTCGCTTCCGCCCGCTATCTCGACGCGCTGCCGACCCACGGATCGGCCGACGGCAATGCCTTCCGCGATCTCGAGATGGAGCAGGAGATATTGAAGATGACGCAGTCGCTCGGCGTCGGCGCGCAGTTCGGCGGCAAATACTTCTGTCATGACGTGCGGGTGATCCGTCTGCCGCGCCACGGCGCCTCGTTGCCGATTGGCCTCGGCGTATCCTGCTCGGCGGACCGCCAGGTGCTCGGCAAGATCACCAGGGACGGCGTCTATCTCGAAGAACTCGAGCATAACCCCGCGCAATATCTCCCCGCGGTGGAACAGTCGCTCGGCGGCGAGGTGGTGAAAATCGATCTCAACCAGCCGATGAAGCAAATCCTGGCGACGCTCTCAAAGCATCCGATCAAGACCCGGCTGTCGCTGACCGGCACCATGATCGTGGCGCGGGATTCGGCGCACGCCAAATTGCGCGAGCGGCTGGAGAAGGGCGAGCCGCTGCCGGACTATTTCAAGAACCATCCGGTCTATTACGCGGGGCCGGCCAAGACGCCCGAAGGCTACGCCTCCGGCGCGTTCGGACCGACCACCGCGGGGCGGATGGACAGTTTCGTCGACCAGTTCCAGGCCGCGGGCGGATCGATGGTGATGGTGGCGAAGGGCAACCGCGCCGTCGCGGTGCGCGAGGCCTGCAAGAAGCACGGCGGCTTCTATCTCGGCTCGATCGGCGGTGCGGCGGCAAATCTCGCCGAGCACTGCATCAAGAAGGTCGAGGTGGTGGAATATCCCGAGCTCGGCATGGAAGCGATCTGGCGCATCGAGGTCGAGGATTTTCCGGCCTTCATCATTATCGACGACAAGGGCAATGACTTCTTCAAGGAATTGAATCTGGGGTGACCCAAGTTGTCGTCCCGGCCAAGCCAACGGGTCCGGCCTTCGGCCGGCCCGATGACAGGCTCCGCGCGAGCCGGGACCTATAACCACCAGCGATCGTTGTTGAGGGAAAGCCGTCAACCATCGCGTCAAACAAACTACCGCCAGGCGTATAGGTCCCGGCTTTCGCCGGGACGACAATTTCTGAAATCCCTACGCCCTCGTCCCATTGAAGGGGAAGCTGCCCATCGGGCCGATACCCATTTCGCCGGAAATGCCGTCGCCTGCGACCTTGCCGGTGAAGGCGAGCGTCAGCGGCATCGGGTTGGTGATCGCGACCTTCCAGGCGACGTCGTCGCCATTGGCCGTGCCGTCGAAAATTTCGGTCGAATTGCCGTCCGCGGCCTGCGTGCCCGTCAGCGTGCCACCCGCATTCTTCAAGGTCAGCGTCGCGTTGCGCTCGCCCATCGGCGTGCTCATGGTGATATTCCAGTTTCCGTCCACAGCCATCTTCAGGTCTCCTCAGCGTTTCCTGGCGAAACCGGAATGGTTTCGAGATCAGGGGTGGCTCGGGCGGCGGTATAGCGCATCTCTTGGCCCAAGCCCAATCGTCCGCCAGGGGGCGCGGCCTTTTGTCTTGACGCGTTTTCTTCACGCGAACCGGTATCCGCTTCGCCCGAAAACGCTTTGGTCAGGCGCGGGCGGCGCGAACCCGGTTTGTGACGAGGATGCGAAACAGGACATATTGCACGGCGAAGGCCGCGAGCTTGGCCCCGACCGCGACCACCGACACATAGATCGTCCACAGCTTGAGATCGCCGGTCAGCGCAACCGCGATGGTGCCGAGGCCGAGCGCGAACATCAGCGCCGCCCAGGCGTAGCCGGCGATGGTGACGTATTCCGGAATGGTTGCTGACACGCGCGGCGGCATGTAGCGCAGCATCCAGCCGCGCTTCATCATGATCGCGCCGATCGCGAAATGTGCGATCGAGGGTTTGGCCAGCACGAAGCGGGGATCGTGGGTCAAGAGCGTCGCGCTGCCGAGCACGATCACCAGCGCCAGGCTGGCATAGGTCATGAAGCCGAGCGGCTGGCCCTTGACGCGGCCGTAGATCACCTGGGCCACCGCGCCTGCGATCGCCACGGAGGTCGCCAGCACCACGTTGTCGGTGGCCAGATACAGCACCAGGAATACGATGGTGGAGAGGAAGTCGGTTAACAGCTTGCCGAATACGTCCTTCATCGAACTCCCCGTGGATGTGTGGTTCTTGCTCGCGACTTCAGGTCGCCGAAGGGGCCGGAGTCGCGAACTTTGCGCGCTGGTATCCCGGGTACCATCTGGTGAAGTACAGCGCGGAGTTGCGGGCGGCGAACGCGATGGCCAGCCCGGACCACAGCGGCAGGCCGGGCAGATAGATCAAAAGGACGTTGGCCAGCACCATCAGCACGAAGGCCAGGGACCACGCCGAGGTGATAACATAGTTCGCTTTCAGGAATTCGGGCAATCGGGCGGTCTCGGCATCGACCATTTCGCGGGCATATTGCAGCGTGAACGGTCGGCGGATCGCGAGCGATACCAGCGCGATCGCCAGCATGCCGGCATCGACCGTCAGTTTCACTTGCGAACCGCTCCAGCTGGAATCGACCAGCGTGATGTAGCAGCCCAGGGCGGCGAACAGGATCGCGGAGCCCGTGCCGAGCACTTTGATGGAGCGGCCGCGAAAAGCGTCAAGAGCGATCACCACCAGGCAGATCGCGGCAGCCGCGAACAGGCTGACCGCAGCCGGGGCAAAAAGCATCAAGGTCGCGAACGCGCCATAGGGGGCAAGGATCAGGAAAATCATCATGGTAGCCTCATCGGGCTAATCTTTACATTGTCAAGACAAACATAGGCACGAAAATCGGGGGTGTCAAGCCATATCTTTACAGTGTCAAAATCGTGATCTATAAGGCTGAGATGGCAAGAAAACCGAGCGCCGCCAGAACCCGCACCCGGCGTGCCGCAAACAATACGTCGCCGTCGCGGGCGGTGCGAAAACGAAGCGCGCCGCGGTCCGCCGGCTCAAATGAAGATGCGCCTTATCACCACGGCGCGTTGCGCGATGCCCTGCTCGAAGCGGCCGAGCGGGTGTTGGAACGCGACGGCCTTTCGGGATTGACGCTGCGCGCGGTGGCGCGCGAGGCCGGCGTGTCGCATGCCGCGCCGACCCACCATTTCGGCGACCTTACCGGCCTTGTCAGCGAACTCGCCGCGATCGGTTACCGCCAATTCAACAGTGTGATGGCCGCAGCCCGTGCCGCGGCGACGATGCCGATGGAGAAGGGGTTGGCGAGTGCCAAGGCCTATGTCAGCTACGCTCGGGCGCATCCCGGCATGTACGGGCTGATGTTCCGGACCGAGCGGCTGGATATGACGCGGCCGTCGCTGCATGAGGCCGCCGAAGCCTCGTTCGCCGGATTCGCGGGGGGGATCGGCGCCTACCGCCATGAGCAAATCTCCACGGAGATGCTGACACTCCAACAGGCAGGCGCACTGACGCACGCGTGGTCGCTGGTCCACGGTTTCACCATGCTGCTGCTTGACGGGCGCCTGACCAACATCCTGCGGCGGCTCCCCAAGGGCACCGACGCCGAAACCTTGCTGGTCGCCATGCTGATGTCGACACTCGACCGACCGCCGGGGTGTTAGATCATGATCCGATGAGGCTGGATCGGATCATGATGTCATTCTCTTTGATTGAGCATGATCTTCCCGCGCGAGCGCGTTCCGCTGATCTCGCGAGGGAAAATCGGTTCCCGCTTTGCGCCAACCGGGCCCCATCGGGTCTGGCCTCTGCTTGGGTCAGCGCGGTGCCGCCAGCTCCGCGGCCCGACCGCTTTCGCCGATCACTTTGACCTCGTCCTTTCCGCATACGAAGCCGCGCGCGAATTCGTCGGCGGCCTTGCGGGCCAGTTCGTCCGCATTCGGGTTGGCCGCCGCGTCGACATAGGCGACGGGACAGACCGCGCCCGGCGGCAGCCTTGATACGACCAGCAGCGGCTTGGCATCCGGACCGTCGCCGCTCATGGCCTGATCGACAATGTCGGCGATCTGCCAGCGCTGGATGATGGCAAACGGATTGTTACCCGCGAGCCGCCATTCGATCGCCGGCAAAGCCGATTTGAACGGGCCGAAGAAGGCTTGCGCGGCCGGCTCTTTCGCCGCTTCGTCGCGATCGCGGCCGACCGAGACGGTTTCGCGCCGATCGGCCTTGTTGATGAGCACCACGAGCGTTGCCTTGCCGCGACAGACCCGGGTGGGGCTGTCCTCGACCCGGCCGGGACCCGTGATCCAGCAATTGGCGGCGGGTGCCGTGGAGCTATAGGCGCTGACGACGATCGGTTGAGTGGCGGCCTGCGAGCCAAACGTCGCGCCAATGAGCGTGGCCGACGCCAGGGCAACCCGGGCGCCGATCTGTGATATGTGAAGGGTTTCTCTCATTCCGGCACTTTTGTCCGGAACTTGGTCGTTTTTTCGACGTGTGCAATCTGGGGAAGGTTCGCGCAAAATGCCGGAAAGACCTGACATTGCCACGGAATTGTCTTAGAAGGGCGACCTCGCAACGTCCTTTTCAAGAGTGTCCCGGTTTCCAGTCGATCATGCCTGCCATTTCGTCGAATAAACCTTATCGCGTTGGCCGCTCCCGCACCGGGCTTGGCCTGTTCGCCACCAAACCGATCAAGAAGGGCGCCAAGATCGTCCGCTATTTTGGTCCGCTCCTGGATTGCAGGAAGAAGAAGGACGACGCGATCGAGAACAAATATCTGTTCGAGCTCAACGGCCGCTGGACCATCGACGGTTCGGTGCGCAAGAACATCGCCCGCTACATCAATCACGCCTGCAAGCCGAACGCGGAATCCGATGTCATGCCGCGCAAGCGCAAGGTCGTGATCCGCGCCATCAAGAACATCTCACCGGGCGAAGAAATCAACTACGATTACGGCACCGACTACTTCAAGGCGTATCTGAAGCCGATCGGCTGCAAATGCGATGCCTGCGAGAAGAAGCGCAAGAAGAAGCGTGCCGAGGCAAGGGCCGAACGACTGCGCCTCAAGGCCAAAGCCGAGAAGAAGGCTCTCAAAAAAGCCGAGAAGCAGGCGGCGAAGCTAGCCCGGAAAAAACTCAAGCTGAACGGCAAGCCGGCCAACGGCGTCAAAGCCAACGGCAAGCATCTGAACGGGAACGGCGCGAAATCCGCGGCCGGCAAGATGGCTGCCGCGAAATCCGGGATTTTCGTGAAGCCCAAGGGCGAGCAGGGGCGGGAAAGCCGGGCTTCGGCTTAAGCCGCCTTCAAAGCGAAGTCGTCTGGGCCGGGACAAGACCGGGCAAGACCAGCATCTTACGAGCGGGCTTTCGCTTTCACAAACGCCAGATTTGTCCAGCTGACGCCGGCGCCGCGATTTCGCTCCTGGCTGGATTCCGTGCGCACATTCAGGACGGGACGCAACTCCTGCTTCCTGGCTAGCTCGATCGTCTCCTCCGCGGAGATTTCGAACATCCGTCGTCCCGCCGGGACCGGCCCGTGCCGGATCTTCATGATGACAACGCCGCCCGCCCGCAGCAAAGAGGCAAGGTTCGGCAGGGCGCGCCGGCGCTGGGCTTCATCGAGATGCATCCAGACCGCGGTGAGCATGACGAGGTCGAACGTCTCGCCGCGTGCCCGCAGGCCGGCGAGATCCGGCAGGCTGTCGTTGAGCCACTCGATCCGCGGCGACGGATGCAGCGCCATCGCCGGGATCCGCATCGCGTCCGTTGGCTCGACGGCGACCACGCGATGGCCCATGCTTGCGAACCACGCCGCATCGCGCCCGGTGCCGGAACCGATGTCCAGCACGCTGCCAGGCGTCGCCGGGATCAGATGCAGCACGGTGCGGTGAGCCTCGGCGGCCGGGATGCTTTCGTAGCGCGTGAAGAGCTCCTCAGCCTCTTCGGCATAGCCTTCGGTGCCGCTTACCTTCACTGGCGTCACGCGGCATCTCCCTGGTTTCCTCATTGCGCAGCAACGCGACGAAGCAATCCATACATTCTGGATTGCCTCGCTCGCGCTCGCAATGACGATATCTGCAAGTTCGGCTCAGGCCGCCACCGCGTCGCCGCTCCGGCGCAGCCCGATATATTGCAATTCGGCCAGCGCGCCGACCGCAATCGCCTGCGCCGCGACAAAGGCCTCGCCGAGCAGGTTTGGCATCACCGCGCCGCTGAACAGAAGCGCGACGCTGGCGAGGGTCCACGCCGCATTGCCCGCGATGACGATTGCCACCAGCGCTTTCGGCATCGATCGTCGCGTTCCGAGCCAGCCGACCAGCGCGGCATAGGCGATCAGGAACAGGCCGGTCTCGCGCAACAGCGCTTCGGGCAGGTTGAGCAGGGGCGCAAGCTCGCCGGCGCCAAAGGTCAGCAGCACGGCCGATGCGCCGCTGAAAATGGCGTCAGCCAGGATGGCGCGGCGCAGAAACACGGAGGGATGGATCATGGAGAGTCTCCTTCGTTGATAGCTGGACTTCAGAGTTCCGAAGATGACCCGGCCGCATCCGCAATTCGATTACCTCCGACGTAATGGAATGCGTGAAATTTGCGTGGTAGTTTTCCGGCATGAACGCACACGCTGCCACGGCGCGAGCCGACCGAACCAGGCCTGCCCATGTCGGCGACCATCTGCGGCAATGGCGGCAGCGCCGCCATCTCAGCCAGCTCGATCTCGCCGGCGATGCGGAGATTTCCGCGCGCCACCTGAGTTTCGTCGAAACCGGCCGCGCCGCGCCGTCGCGCGACATGGTGCTGAAGCTCGCAGAAAGGCTCGACGTGCCCTTGCGCGAACGCAATGTGCTTCTGGTGGCGGCCGGGTTTGCGCCGGCGTTTCCGCAGCGCTCGCTCGACGATCCCGCTTTGAAATCGGCGCGGGCGGCGATCGATCTCGTGCTCAAAGCGCATGAGCCCAATCCGGCGCTGGCATATGACCGGCACTGGAACCTGGTTTCGGCCAACCGCATGGTGATGCCGCTGTTGGAGGGTGTTCCGGCGCGGCTGCTCGGCCAGCCCTTCAACATTCTGCGTCTTGCGTTTCACCCCGAGGCGCTGGCGCCGCGCACCGTCAACCTCGCCGAATGGAGCAGCCATCTGCTGGAGCGGCTGCATCGCCAGTGCGAGGCGACCGCCGATCCCGAGCTGATAAAACTCCATTGCGAGCTGAAGGCCTATCCGATGCCGGCCCGGCCGGCGCCACTGGCGGCCGACAACGTCGCGATACCCTTCAAAGTGCGGCTCGGCGGCGAGGTGCTGAGCTTCATCTCCACCACGATGATCTTCGGCACGCCCGTCGACATCACGCTGTCGGAACTGGCGCTGGAGACGTTCTTTCCCGCCGACGAGCTGACCGCGCGACGGCTGAGAAAGATGCAGTCGCCGGAGTAGGTCGTAGCGAGTAGTGTCTCATATTGCGTCGGCGCTCAGCGTCATGCTTGGCGGCAAGCAACGGAGCCCACGGTGAACTTGATTGATCTAGATGCAAAAGACTGGAAGACGATTGAAGATTTCTATGACGCGCTTCTCTCAGCGTTGGGGGCGCCTGATTGGCACGGTCGTAGTGGGGTCGCACTGGTCGACACAATGCTCCACGACGACGTGAACAAGGTTGTTCCGCCTTATAGGGTCGAGGTTCGGAACTCAGCGAATTTGCCTTCGAGCGTGAAGTTTCACATCATTGACGTGATAAACCTGTTCCATAATGTACGAGCCCGCAGACGTGAACGAGGGGCGGACGTGGAAGTGAGCATTGTGCTCATCTGACGGTCTACAATTTCGAACGGAGGTACTGCCAAAATCAAACTGGGTCATTGAGGGCCAGCCCCAGACGCTATTTGACGCGAGGCATGCGGCCGGCGCACTTGTATCGCCGCCGGTTTGCCTTATTTTGCGGAGATCGTTTTAAGGAGGACGCGCCGATGAGCACCCTGAAACCGCTTCAGATCGACATCGTTTCCGACGTGGTGTGCCCGTGGTGCTATATCGGCAAGCGCCGCATCGAGAACGCGCTGGCGCTGACGCCGGACGTGCCGGTCGAGATCAGCTGGCGGCCATTCTTTCTCAATTCCTGGGTGCCGCGCGAGGGCATCGGCCGCGACGAATACCTGACCGCGAAATTCGGATCGGTCGAGGCCTACAAGGGCATCGCCGGCCGCGTCGTCGCCGCGGCCAGTGAAGAGGGCCTGGTGTACCGGCCCGAGCTGGTCAAGCGGCAGCCCAACACCATCGACTGTCACCGGCTGATTTACTGGGCCGACGCCAAAGGCAAATCCGCCGAAATGAAGCAGCGGCTGATGGAATTGTATTTCAGGGATGGCGGCGATCTCACCGACATCGACGTGCTGGTGCAGGCGGCCGCCGATTGCGGACTGGACGCCGACGACGTGCGCACGCGTCTTGCGACCGATGAAGACGTGGCGCTGATCTCGGCGCAGGCCAGGGACGCTTCCGACAAGGGCATCTCCGGCGTGCCGACGTTCGTGTTCGCGCACAAATACGCGGTATCCGGCGCGCAGCCGGCCGAACAGCTCGCCCGCGCCATCCGCCAGGTGTCGGCGGAGGTGAACGCGCAGGCGGCGGAGTAGGCGCCTTATGTTCTCCATCGCCCCGCTCTTGCGGGGAGGGGCGATGGACAGCGTGTCACGCCTTGCGATCGCGGATCAAATGAACGGCGCGGCGCGCGAGCTTGCGGACGGCACTGTGCAGCGTCAGCGCGGCATGAATCAGCGACACCACGGGATCGTTCTTTCGCAGCGGAATCAACACGTCGCCGATCGCAAGCCGTCCGCGCCAGATCGGGTTGATCATCGGGTGATCCGCGTTTGCGGTGGAGTCTGCCGTTGCGATTGCCGGATCGGCGCAGAGATGCCGGGTCAGATCGAGCGTCAGCTGCACGCCCGGTGAAAATTTTGCAAAGCGCTCGTCGATGCCGAGCTTGAAGTAGAAGGCGCGATCCTGGTGCCGGAGCACGATTGCCGCTGCGACCGGCGTGTCGCCGGCCCGCAGCGTCACGATCTCGCATTGGCCGGTTTCGGCAAGCGCGGGAGCGGCACGGCGGATAAAGCCGGCATCGCCGTCGTCCTGGATCAGTGCGGTGCCGCGCCGGGCTTTCCAGCCGCTGGCCTCCAGCCGCAGGAATATCTCGAGCGCCGCGGCGACCTCCTCGCGCGTGCGGGCGACCTCGAAACGGACGGCGCCATGCCCGGCCAGCCGATGGCGCTGGCGGCGCAACTCTTTGAGTTTCTTGTTCCCCAGCGCATCGCGGAGCAATTCCTCGGCATCGCGCGTGGCGTCAAGGCAGGCCCGGTGGCAGGACTGCAGGACGCGCGGACGCAAGTCCTCTCGTCGCAGCACCTCGTCGATCGCCTTCATGGCGGCGCCATCGAGCGATACGTCGCGCAGGATCAGCGCACGGGCACCGGCTTTCCGCGCTTCGACCAGCAATCGCGCCGCGGCGTCGTGCGCCATATCGCGATCGAGCAGCGGCGTGCAGAGCGTGCCGTAGGGCTCGGCGCTTGCCAGAGCGGGCAGGGGAATCCTGTAGGCGCGCACCATCGGGATGACAGGCATCAGGCCGATCAGCCGCGCCGCGCCGTCTTGCGCGGCATCGCCCGGCGCTGACAGCGCGGACACGCCGGTGCGGCCGCTCGCAAGGGCGTTCACGGCCAATTCCCAGCCGGGCAGATAATAACCGTTCGGCTCGACCGCGCGCTCGGCCAGGGCGCGCCATTGGCTTGACGCGACAGCCGTGAGCGGCGTGAGTGCGCAGCCTTCCGGCGACGTCGCCGCCGTCTGCGGGCGCGGGTCTGCGGCATCCTTCACCGATGCGCGAGCGACCGCCGCCGTATCCGCAATCTCGACCACGTCCCGTCTTCCCCGTTCGCGCACGAATCGGCGAACGCCCGTAGCGCCGCTTGTTCCATTGTGTTGTCCAAGGCAACGCTAGCGCAAAGTTCGGAAAAGACCGTTGGCGCGGGGGGGCAATTTGAACGGTAATATTAACCGGGCCTTTACCGTTCCAAGGTCCCCGGGCCTTTCCGGTTCAGGGCGGAATAGGCGATGCCCATGATGATGCCGTAGGTCAGGAGCATCGCGAGCGAGAACAAGGCAGGACGCACACCGAGACCTGCCCTGGTGGCGAACAGACCTTGATCCAGCATCGGAAAAAACAGCACGCCCATTGCAATCCAGCCGAGCACGCCAAAGACAAATCCTTTCGCCGCCCCGCTGCCGCCCGGCAGCAGGCGATAGGTTCGGCCAAACAGAATTCCAAGCACGACGGCGCCGTTCAAGAATGAAAAAGCCCATGGCACCAGGGGATGAACCGAACTGCCGACGAGCTGGCCCAGCATTCGCTGCAGGTCTTCGTATGGTTGAAACGAAGGAAGCCAGCCCATCCAGGACTTCAAGAACATCAGGCCGGAGTGCGCGGCGCTGCCGCACAGGCCGGCGGCCAGAGACTTCCAGATGCGGTTAGCGCTCATTGGGTTTCGTCATGGATTGGGCGGAACGAAATGATCCCCAACTCCGACGGTTTGCCCGGTAGTTGTATCGGTTGCCCTGATTACGATGTCGGCAGGGCCCCGGGGCACCATCGCATCTGCCACCTGTACCGACAGGCGGAGTTCGCGGGTCTGGTCCTGTCCGACTTCAACAATCAGCCTGCCGTCGGCTGCGCGCTCGACGCCCGGGATGTGTACGAAAGCGCTGGGGAGGCCGGATACATCCAGCGCGAAGGTCCGTTGCGAGCCCTTGTTCAGAAGACGCACGGTGTAGTCGTTGCGTACGCCGCCGTCCGCCAAAAGCACGTAAAGCGGATTGCGCTCGTGGAGCGCGTTGACGCTCATCGAACGTCGGGTCGCGAGCGCGACCAGCATGATGCCGGCGGCCAGCACGATGATGCCGGCGTAAAGGATGGTCCGCGCCCGGATCAGGCGATAGACCGGCGGTTTGCCGGCCAGCCGGCGCTGGCTGTTGATGTCGGTATCGTAGGCGATCAAACCTGAGGGGCGACCGATCTGACTCATCACGGTGTCGCAGGCGTCGATGCACAGGCCGCACTGGATGCAGCCGAGCTGGACACCATCGCGAATGTCCACTCCCGTGGGGCAGACGTTGATGCACTGGTGGCAATCGATGCAGTCGCCGGCAGGTTGGCCGTGCTCGCGCAGCTGCTCGGCCTTCTTGACCGACATGCGTGGTTCGCCGCGGTCGCCGCGATAGGTAACATTGAGTGCCCACTCGTCGGTCAGCGCGGCCTGAATCCGTGGCCACGGGCACATGTAGATGCAAAGCTGCTCGCGGGCGTGGCCCGCGAAGATGTAGGTGGTGGCGGTCAGGATCGCGATCCAGAGATAGGCGACGGACGGCGCCTGGAACGTCGCCAGATCCTTCACCATCGTCGGGGCATCGGCAAAATACAGGACCCAGGCCCCGCCGGTCCACCATGCGATCATGAGCCACAGGGCATGCTTGGTGACGGCCTGGCGGGTGTGCGTGAACGTCCACCCTCGCTTGTCGTTGATAATCCGCTCGCGCCGGTCGCCTTCGACGAAGCGCTCCACCGCGTAAAACAGGTCGGTCCAGATGGTCTGCGGACACATGTAGCCGCACCAAACCCGGCCCGCCACGGCATTCATCAGAAACAGCGTCATGGCCGCGATGATCAAGAGGCCGGTAAAATAATAGACCTCCTGCGGCCACAGCTCGATGAAGAAAAAATAGAAGCGGCGATGCGGGAAATCGACGAGGACGGCCTGGCTGGGCAGGCCGGGTCCGCGATCCCAGCGGACGAAAGGCAACAGGTAATAGATCGCCAGCGCCACGCCGAGGATCGCCCATTTGATCCGGCGGAACCTGCCATGGACGGCCTGCGGATAGATCTTCCTGCGGGCTTCATAGAGCGGACCCTCGATGATGGTGTCGTCCATGGCGATCCCGAATGTTTGCTGACCGGATCGGGCGCGCCCGTCCCGGCAGCCGCCCCTGGTGCGAAGCGGCAGCGACGATGGAATACTTCACTGCCTATTCAGGAAAATGCGTTTCCGCCCCGCACGCCGAGCTTTTTGAAAATCATCGCCGCGGGGCAAAAGCCGGTGACAGACGCCTGGATCATGTTCAGTCCGGCGAATGCCGTCAGCAGATACCAGTACGGACTGACCGTATAGCCGAGCGCGAGCCCGAGCAGCACAACAAATCCTGCGAACATCAGCACTGCTTTATCTACATTCATGACGTGCTCCTTTAGGTGGGGTTGAAGTCATTGGGACCGGGCAAGCCCGGCCATTGTCCATGAGACAATTTTTGGCGTGTCCATCGCGCCTGACGTCCGCGAAATCTCGCGGCCGCCCTGCATCAGCAGAAGGGTAGGGATGCCGGTGATCCCCAGCCGCGACGAGACGGAGGGGGCGGTATCGGCATTGAGCTTCAGCAGGCGAACCTTCGGTTCGAGTTGCCGGGCGGCGCGTTCGAACATCGGGGCCATCGAGCGGCAGGGACCGCACCAGGGCGCCCAGACGTCGACCAGGACGGGGATATCGCTGTTGGCGACATGCCGGCCGAAGCCCTCTTCATCGACCTCGACGGGATGGCCGCTGAAGATGGGCTGGTGGCAGGATCCGCAGCACGCGGCGCCGGGCGCGCGCGCGGCGGGCAGCCGGTTGATCTTCCCGCAATGTCCGCAGACGATCTGTCGGGACGTGCTCATGTTCCTGTTCTGACCTCTTTGATTTTTGCGATGTTGAGCCTGTCGAGCAAAAAGCGCTCGTAGAACGGCTCGCTCTCACCGCGCCGCATTTTGCGCAGGAAGTATTTTTCGAAGGCGACTTTGGCCAAATGAACCCATTCGCCCTTCGAAGACCAATTGACGTTGCGCGGCGGGATTTGCGGCTGCGCCAGGAAGGCGACGCCGGAGTCGCCGAAATCCGCCAGGCAGATCGCGTTCCAGGTCGGCTGTGCCACCGGCGTCTCGCCTCTCAGCAGGGAGCCGATGTTCATGGCCGTCGCAGTCACCATCAACTCGATCATGAAACCGGTTTTGGGCACGCCTACGGGAACGGGGCTCGCTCCGGCCGGGGCAATGGCCACACATACGCCGATCGCGAACACGTTCGGAAACGCCGGGTTGCGCTGGTGCTTGTCGACGATGACGAAGCCGCGGGGATTGGCAAGCTTCTCGATGCCGCGAACGGCGCCGACGCCGCGAAATGCCGGCAGCATCATCGAATAGGCGAACGGCAGTTCATGGGTCTTGCGGACCGAACCGTCTTCCGCAATTTCCTCAACGGACATCGTTCCCGGCGCGACGCTCTTCACACGGGCATTGGTGACCCACTTGATATGCTTCTCGCGCATCTCCCTTTCGAGCAGGCCTTTGGTGTCGCCGACGCCATCGAGACCGAGGTGCCCGATATAGGGCTCGGAGGTAACAAATGTCATGGGGACGCGGTCGCGAAGCTTGCGGCGGCGCAGCTCGGTTTCCAGGATAAACAGGAACTCGTAGGCCGGGCCGAAACAGGATGCGCCTTGCACGGCGCCGATCACAACCGGGCCCGGATTTGCGGCAAGCTTTTCGAAGGCCTCCTGCGCCCGGGTGGCGTGATCGACGTGGCATACCGACTGGGTGTAGCCGTCCGGCCCGAGCCCGGGAATCTCGTCGAATGCAAGCTCCGGCCCGGTAGCAATGACAAGGTAGTCATAATTGATGGACGAGCCGTCCGCGAGCTCGACACGATTGTCCGCCGGATGCACCCGCTGGGCGCCCTGCGTCAGCAGCCGGATTCCCTTGCGTTTCATGATCTCCACCAGGTCGATTTCAATATCGCGGCGCTCGCGCCAGCCGATCGCCACCCAGGGATTCGAAGGGACGAAGTGATAGACCGATCCCTGCGAAACCACGGTCAGGCGGTCGTCCCGCCTTAACTTGGGTAACAATTCGTAGGCCATCAGCGTTCCGCTAAGACCTGCTCCGATAACAACGACTTCCGCCATACCCGCCTCCGTTTGCTACGTTCCCTAAGTGTGTCTGCGCCAATTGAACCTTGGCTTTTCTCGCCCGGACGGTTGACTATATATTCGTATTATCGTATATACGCAAGTATGAAAATGAACATCAATGTCATGGAAGCCGCCGCCGATTCGGCGAGCGATCTGCTGAAAGCCCTGGCCAATCGCCATCGGCTGCTCATCATCTGTCAGTTGATCGATGGCGAGCGCTCGGTCGGAGACCTTGCCGAGTTCCTGGAACTTCGCGATTCCACGGTGTCCCAGCATCTTGCGCTCCTGCGCAAGGATGGCCTGGTTTCTGCCCGGCGCGATGCCCAGACGATCTACTATTCGATCGCCAGCGATCCCGCGCGCGAAATTCTGACCGCGCTTTATCGTGTGTATTGCACACCGCTCGAACAGCAAGGCCTCGCAGAAAAAGGCTGCGCGGGCGTGAGCTGCAATGTCTTGAGGCAGGTCAATGACCGCGCTCGAAACGTCGACAAGATAGATCCTTAGGTTCCACAGGCCGCCAGGCCGGTCATGATTGCGAGTACACCGATGCGTGGATTGACGACGATAGTGGCTTTGGCGGCGCTGGTCGTGAGTGCGCCGCTCGTCTGCGCGCAAACGCTCACGGTTGCCCCGCGGACGATCGCCGACGAGAAGGCGGTGTTCGCCACCGTCGAGAGCATCAGCGTCGTGCCGGCGCGCGGGCGCATCGGCGGTACGATTGTTCAACTTAACGTCAGGGAAGGCGACAGCGTCACGCGCGGACAGGCCATCGCCGTGGTCGCTGACGAAAAGCTCGCGCTGCAGATGAAGTCGCTGGATGCGCAGATGCAGGCGCTGCAGGCGCAGGCGGACCAGGCGCAGATCGACTTTACCCGAACCGAGGGATTGGTCGATCGTGGCATCCTGCCCCGGACCAAGCTCGATGAGACGCGGACCGCGCTCAACGTTGCCGAAAACGGGCTGCGTGCAAGGACCGCCGAGCGAGCGGTCATTCAGCAGCAGTTCAATGAGGGGCAGATCCTGGCTCCCGTCGACGGGCGGGTGCTGAAGAGGATGGTGTCGGTTGGGTCGGTCGTTTTGCCCGGCGATACCGTCGAGATGATCGCCCAGCAGGATTTCAAACTGCGTTTGCGGGTGCCGGAACGTCACGCCCGCTTTCTGAAAGCGGGTGACAAGATCCGGATCGATGGCGCCGAGTTCGGCGAACAAGCCTCCAGATCGGGTGTGATCGGTCTGGTCTATCCGCAGATCGAGGATGGCCGCGTCATCGCGGACGCCACCGTTGAGGGGCTCGGGGAGTATTTCGTCGGCGACCGGCTCAGGGTCTGGATCTCGGGCGGTACGCGGACCGCCTTTGTGATTCCGTCGAATTATGTGACGACCCGTTTCGGGATCGACTACGTCCGGATTCGTCAGGCGGACCAGACCGTCAGCGCGCCGGTGCAGCGCGGCCGCGATCTGCCTTCCCCCGAACTTCCCAACGGCCTTGAAATTCTGTCCGGCATTCGCGCTGGCGACCAGCTGGTGCAGCCATGAATCTCGGTCTGTCCGGGCGGCTCACCCGGGCGACCATAGGTTCGCCGCTGACGCCGCTGTTCCTGCTCGCCTCGCTGATCGTCGGCCTCATCGCCGTCGTCGTGATCCCGCGCGAGGAAGAGCCCCAGATCAGCGTTCCCATGGTCGATATAAGGGTCAACGCCGACGGATTGCGCGGCCCCGATGCGGTCGAGCTCGTCACCAAGCCGCTCGAGGCCATCGTCAAGGGCATCGACGGGGTGGAGCACGTCTACAGCCAGACCGAAGACGATCGGGTGATGGTCACCGCGCGGTTTCTGGTCGGTACCAGGTCCGACGATGCGATCCTTCGCGTTCATGAGAAGATTCGCGCCAATCTGGATCGCATCCCGGTCGGCATTCCCGAGCCCCTGATCGTCGGGCGCGGCATCAACGACGTCGCCGTTACCGTGCTCACGCTTTCGCCCAGGCCGGAGGCCGCCGACCGCTGGACCGACAAGGATCTCTACGAACTCGCGGACAAGCTGCGCGCCGAATTGATGAAGGTCGACAGCATCGGACTGACCTACATCTCCGGCGGCGCCGCCCAACAGATCAGGGTCGAGCCCGACCCGGAGAAGCTGTCGCTGTTTGGCGTCACGCTTCAGCAGCTCGTCGCCAAGGTCAAGGACGCCAATCGTTCGTTCCTTGCCGGACAGGTCCGCGACGCCGGCATCGTCCGCGGCGTCGCGGCCGGCCAGACCCTGTCGGGAATTCCCGACATTGGCCTGTTGTTGATTTCGACGCGGGACGGGCGGCCGGTTTATGTCAGGGATGTCGCCTCCGTGGTCATTGGACCGAGCGCGACCGAACACCGGGTCTGGAACGATGCGCGCGACGGCAAGGGCAATTGGCAACGCGTTCCCGCGGTCAGCCTGGCGCTGGCCAAGCGCGCGGGCGCCAATGCGGTGGTCGTCTCGGAGGATATCGCGCACAGGCTCGAGGGGCTGAAGTCGCGCCTGATCCCCGATGGCGTAGAGGTTACGGTCACCCGCGATTACGGCGAGACCGCCAACGAAAAAGCCAACGAGCTGTTGTTTCATCTCGGTCTGGCAACGATCTCGATCGTGGTGCTGATCGCGATTGCGATCGGCTGGCGCGAGGCGCTGGTCACGCTCGTCGTGATCCCGACCACGATCCTGCTGACGCTGTTTGCCGCGAACCTGATGGGCTACACCATCAATCGCGTCAGCCTGTTCGCGCTGATCTTTTCGATCGGCATCCTGGTCGACGACGCCATTGTCGTGGTCGAGAACATCGCCCGCCATTGGGCGATGAAGGACGGGCGGCCCCGCGTGCAGGCCACGATCGAGGCCGTCGCCGAGGTTGGCAATCCGACCGTCGTCGCGACGCTGACGGTGGTTGCCGCGCTGTTGCCGATGTTGTTCGTGTCCGGGCTGATGGGCCCCTATATGGCGCCGATTCCGGCCAACGCGTCGGCGGCCATGCTGTTTTCGTTCTTCGTTGCGATGGTGGTGGCGCCCTGGCTGATGCTGCGGCTGGCTCCGAAGGAGGGCGGCGCGGCGCCCGCTCACGCCGCGCGCGACGAAGGCGTGCTCGGGCGCGTCTACCGGCGCTTTGCGACCCCGATCGTCCGCAGCAAGCGCTCGTCCTGGATATTCCTGATCGGCGTCGGCGTCGCGACGCTGTTGTCGATGACGCTGTTCGCGACCAAGTCTGTCACCGTGAAGCTGCTGCCGTTCGACAACAAATCCGAGATCGCGGTGGTGGTCGATCTGCCCGAGGGCGCGAGCCTGGAGGATACCGAACGGGTGCTGTTCGCAGCCGCCGATATCGCCCGCGGATTGCCCGAGATCACGTCGGTGCAGACCTACGCCGGCACGCCGGCGCCGTTCAATTTCAACGGCCTCGTGCGTCACTATTACCTGCGCGAACGACCCGAACTGGGCGAGCTGCAGGTCAACCTCGCCGCGCGCGCGGATCGCAAGCGGGCGAGCCACGACATCGCGCTCGATCTGCGACAGCGCCTCAAGGCCGTCGGCATTCCCAAAGGCACCAGCATCAAGGTCGTCGAGGTGCCGCCCGGGCCGCCGGTGCTGGCAACCCTGCTGGCTGAAATCTACGGACCCGATGCGGCAACCCGCCGGGCGGTCACCGGCGAGCTCAAGAAGGTCTTTGCCGAAGTGCCGTTCATCGTCGATATCGACGATTCGATCGGCGAGAAGCGGCCGCGGCTGCGGCTGTCGATCGACCAGGACCGGCTCGAGTTTTTCGGCGTCGAACAGCGTGACGTCTACGACACCATCCAGGCGCTGTTCGGCGGCGTGTCGATCGGCTATTCCCACCGCGGCGAAGACCGCAATCCGATCGAGATCGCGGTCAAGCTGCCGAAGCGCGATCTCGCCTGGACCGAGGCGCTGGCTTCGACGCCGGTGCCCGCCAACACGCTGCCCGGCAGCAAGACGGTTGTCGAACTTGGCCAGGTCGTCAAGGCGACCGTCGAGGAAGGCTCGCCGATCATCTTCCGGCGCGACGGCCGCTTTGCCGACATGGTGATGGCGGAACTGGCCGGCCGCTTCGAGGCGCCGCTCTATGGCATGCTCGAAGTGGCAAAACGCATCGACGCCCACGATTGGGGCGCGCTGCCGAAGCCCGCCATCAGCCTGCATGGACAGCCCGCCGACGAGTTCCGCCCGACGCTGCTTTGGGACGGCGAATGGGAGATCACCTATGTGACCTTCCGCGACATGGGCGCCGCGTTCGGCGCGGCGATCCTCGGCATCTACGTGCTGGTGGTGGCCCAGTTCCGCAGCTTCAGGCTGCCGCTGGTCATCCTGACGCCGATACCGCTGACGCTGATCGGAATTCTGATCGGGCACTGGCTATTGGGCGCGCCCTTCACCGCGACCTCGATGATCGGCTTCATCGCGCTGGCGGGCATCATCGTGCGCAACTCGATCCTGCTGGTCGACTTCATCCGTCACAGCGCCGGGCAAGGCAAGGCGTTGCGCGACGTCGTGCTGGAAGCCGGCGCCGTGCGCTTCAAGCCGATCCTGCTCACCGCGCTGGCGGCCATGATCGGCGCCGCGACCATTCTGCTCGATCCGATCTTCCAGGGCCTGGCGATTTCGCTGCTGTTCGGGCTGGCGTCGTCGACGCTGCTCACGGTCCTTGTCATCCCCGCCATTTACATCGCGCTGCGCGAGCCTTCACCGCAGCCATCATCCAGCAAGTAAGGAAGCCTCCCATGGAAAAGAACTATTCCGACATCACAAAGCGCATTTCCGGCGACTTGCGGAAACTGCGCCAGGACATCCCCGACACCATGAAGGCCTTCTCCGCGCTGGCGCAGGCCGCGACGCGCGAGGGTGTGCTGGACAAGAAGACCAAGGAACTGATCGCGCTCGCCATCGGCATTGCCACCCGCTGCGACGGTTGCATCGGATTCCATACCGAGGCGCTGGTCAAACTCGGGGCCACCCGACAGGAAGTGGAAGAGACCCTCGGCATGGCCGTCTACATGGGAGGCGGCCCTTCGCTGATGTATGCGGCGGACGCGATCTCCGCGTTTGAACAATTCGAGAAGCAAATGACCGTTGCGGCTTGAGTTCAATCGCAAGGAAGCCGCTTTCCGCGCCGCCTGCCTAGATCGGCTGGTAGTTCTCCGAGTCGCAATTGTCGTCAGCCTCGGCGCGCCGCCGGTCGACGATCGCGCCGCCGCTGATCGTGATGCGATAGGTCTCCGAGCCCAGCGGCCGGCCCATCACGGAGGTAAGCTCGGCCCTGACGCATGCGGTCCAGCCGGGTCCGCTCGGTTCGTGGTGCGGCGGCGAGACCCGCACCTGACGCGGGCTCGACGCGGCGACGAACACCGAGTCCAGGTTTTTGCCGACGATCTGCCGGACATCGGGCGGCGGCTCCGGCGGCAGCGGGTCGAGCGCTTTGGCGCGCATGAACTGCGGCACCGGCGAGCGGCTGTCGGCGATGGCGCAGCCCGCCAGCACCAGCGCCCCGCCCGCCATCAACGCCGCACGAACAATGACCCGCCGCATCCGCCGATTTCATCCTGCCCTGCCGGGATTTCGCACAGCCGCCGCCAATTCGCGAGCCCCTGGCCATCAACAAATGCTGAAGCCCGGCCGGGAGCGGGTATCCCACGGTGGCGCGCCGAACTCTTGTTGCCATCATCTTGCTACAGAGTAAGTTCGGGCCGAAAGGGAGACAGGGGCCATGAAGATCTTAACGATAGCAGTAATGATGCTGGCGTTGATCGCGATACCCGCGCACGCCCAGATGGGCGGCAAGCGGCATCGCGGCGACGACGAAAAGAAGTCGGATCAGAAAAAGCCGCAAGTCGACGAGAAGGCCTACAAGGCCGCACTGGAAAGAATTCCCGAGCCCAAGGAGAAGTATGACCCCTGGGGCGTCGCGCGGCCCGCCGAGCCCGCGAAGAAGACGAAATAGCGAATTCCATCATGCTGGCTTGAACCTCGGGGGGGCGCCGCGATCGACCCATTCGTCAGCCTGGATGCCCCTGTAGCGCGCCGTCCTTGCCGCTAAGGAAAGTCGATCTGTCGCCCAGGAAGCGCGGTGAGTTGGATACGCCAAAGTACGCCAGTTCGCTGCCGCCACGCCGACTGCGCGAGATCGATGATGATGATGTCGTGGTCTATCGCCGTCCGCCGCTGCGCGACTATTATGAGCCGTCTCCCGGACCGTCCGTTGGCATTGGAATAGGTCTCGGAGGTTTCGGAGGAGGTGATCGTGGCCTTGGTTCGGCAAAATGTGAGAGGCGTCGGGTGATGGCATCGGCACGAAGGATGGTGCGAACACTTCTCGGCCCGCTTGCGGTCATGCTGCTGGCCGCCCCGCCGGCGCTTGGCTGGGAGCATTGGGGCGGCGATCGCGGCGGGACGCGGTTCTCGCCTCTCGCCCAGATCACTTCGGCCAATGTCGGCAATCTCGTGCGCGCCTGGGAATTTCGTACCGGCGATCTCGAGGCCCGTGCACCGGCCGTGATGGCGCGCACGAAATCGGAAGCCACGCCGCTGTTCGTCGAGGACAGCATCGTCTTCTGTTCGCCCTTCAACGAGGTCATCGCGCTCGATCCCGGCAGCGGTGCCCAGAGGTGGCGATACGATCCCAGGATCAGCACCGGTCAGCGTCCGGGAAACCGCTACACCTGCCGCGGCGTCGCCTACTGGGTCGACGATAAGGCGGCTGAGCGGGCGGTTTGCCGGGCGCGGATCTTCATGGGCACCAACGATGCGCGCCTGATCGCGCTCGACGCCAGGACCGGCATTCCCTGCGCCGATTTCGGCGCCGGTGGCGAGATCAGGCTCGATACCGGCAAGCTCGAATGGCCGGGCGAGTTCCAGATCACGTCCGCGCCGGTGGTGAGCCGCGGCGTCGTCGTCGTCGGCTCTGCGATATCGGACAACGTCCGTGTCGAAGCGCCGTCCGGGACGGTGCGCGGCTTCGATGCCCGGACCGGCGGTGCGCGCTGGAGCTTCGATCCGCTGGTTCACGACGGCATCACCGCCGGCCACGCCAATGTCTGGGCGCCGATGTCGTCGGACGAAGATCGCGGACTGGTATTCCTGCCGACGTCGTCGCCGAGCCCGGATTTCTGGGGCGGCAAGCGGCCCGGCAACAACGAGCATGCGGACTCCGTCGTCGCCCTGCGCGCAGAGACCGGCGAGCTGGTGTGGTCGTTCCAGACCGTGCATCACGATGTCTGGGATTACGATCTGCCGGCGCAGCCAACGCTGGCGCGCATCGACACCGGTGCCGGCATGCGCGATGTGGTGATTCAGCCGACCAAGCAAGGCCTTGTGTTCGTGCTCGACCGCGACACCGGCAAGCCGGTGTGGCCGGTCGAGGAGCGCAGCGTTCCGCAAGGGGCTGCCGAAGGCGAGCAACTGTCGCCGACGCAGCCGTTTCCAACTCACGTGCCGGCTTTGATGCCGCAACAATTTTCAGCTGCCGACGTGTTCAGGCCGTTCCCGACCCTCGGCCGCTCGGCCTGCGAGGAAAAACTCGAAGGCTTGCGCAACGAGGGGCTTTACACGCCGCCGTCGACGCAGGGCACGCTGGTGTTTCCGTTTACGGGAGGCGGGGTCAACTGGGGCGGGGCGGCGTTCGATCCGGTCAACCAGATCCTCTACGCCAACACCAGTTACGCCGTGCACATCATCAAACTGATTCCGCGCGCCGAGGCGGAAGGCTTCAAGCCGCCGCCCGGCTATGAACTGGGACGGCAGCGGGGCGCGCCTTTTGCGATGACGCGCGCGGTCGCGATGTCGCCACTGGGTCTGCTTTGCAACAAGCCGCCGTGGGGCGCAATGGTCGCGGTCGATTTGAAGGCGGGCAAGATTCTCTGGCGGTCACCGGTCGGCACGTCAGAGGACCGGGCGCCGCTCGGAATAGCATTTAACTGGGGCACGCCGCTGGTCAATGGCGTGGCGATCACGGCCGGCGGTCTTGTTTTCACCGGGGCGATGGACGCCTACTTGCGCGCCTTCGACGCCAAATCCGGCGAGGAGCTCTGGCAGGGCAGGCTGCCGGTCCCCGGCATCGCCAATCCCATGACCTATCTCTGGAAGGGCGAACAATATGTGGCGATAGCCGCCGGCGGTCATTCCGAGGTCGGCGCCTCGATTGGCGACAGCATCGTGGCGTTTCGTCTTGCACGGCAGGGCGAAGCGCCCTCGCTGTGGTCGCGCACCATCGACCGTCCCGGCGGGCGGTTCCTGGGCAAGGCAATCGCCTTTGCGCTCGCGCTGCTCTTGACGGCGGTTGCGCTGTGGCGCTGGCGCCGCGGCGCAAAACTGCGCCGGACCGGCATGTCCGCGGCTACCTGACCGTGTTCAAGTTACAATTTTACGGAACATTCAGGTATTCCCTATACAAAGTATTAATCAGCCTAGAACAGAGCTCCAAAACGCTCAGGATGAGCGATGCCAGATGCAGATTTATCGATCGTCGACGACGTCGAAGCAGCAATAAAGATTGGCTCGGCGGAAAGGCGCCTCGACGCTATCAAGCGCGTTACAGATCTTTTTCTGTCGTCCGCCGGTAGCTTCAATGCCGAGCAAATTGAGCTGTTCGACGATGTGCTTGAGCGCCTCATCAAGACGATCGAGATTCGAGCGATCGCCGATGTCAGCGCCCGCATCGCGCTGGCAGAAATGAGCCTTCAACTTGCGCCAGTTGCCCAGGCGCCGCCTTCGGTCATCCGCCGCCTTGCAAGGAACGACGAGATCGCTATCGCCGGCCCCGTTTTGACCGAATCTGCGCGTCTGAGCACCGAAGATTTGGTCGAAATCGCGGAGACAAAAGGCGAGCCGCACCTGTTGGCCATTTCAGGCCGTTGGTGGCTGAAGGAAGTTGTCACCGACGCGCTATTGGCCCGCCGTTACCCAAGCGTCAGTCGCCGGGTAATCAATAATCCCGGCGCGCGCGTCTCCACGGCCGGCTTTGCAATTATTGTGGCACAGGCCGAATCCGATCCCGAACTTGCCGTCAAAACCGGGATTCGCATCGATTTGCCATCCGAACTGCGTCAGGAACTGTTGCGCAGCGCGACAGAAGCCGTCCGGTCGCGGCTGTTGTCGAGCGCGCCACCTCACCTTTTCGAGGAAATCCGCAGCGCGATTGCGGCCGTCTCGGCCGGAGTAAATCGCGAAATGTCCAGGGTTCATGACTTTGTCTCGGCCCGGCGCCTGGTGGCCCGGCTGAGCGACATAGGCGAACTCAATGAAGCGACTTTGCTCGGGTTCGCCAAAGCGCGGAAATATGAAGAGACCGTCGCTGCACTTGCCGAGTTGTCGCAATCGACCATCGATGTCGTTCGTCCCCTGATGCAAAGCCTTCGCGACGACGGCGTCCTCGTTCCTTGCAGGGCAGCAGGACTTGGCTGGGAGACCGTGCACGCGGTCCTGGAGAGCCGCTTTGCAACCGGCTCAATGGGGCCGCGGGAATTAGCTTTGGCGAGAAACCAATTTGCCAAACTAACAGCTGATGACGCGCGCCGCTTGCTCAGGTTCTGGCAGGTTCGATCGTTATCCTGATAAATTGAGCCGGCTTTTGCAGCCAGCACCGGCTGGAAGCCCGCCGTCTTGAGCCGGCGGGCTTCTTTGCGCCGATCGACCGCACTCATTTTTCGGCGGTTTCTTCCAGACAGTGATTGATAAGAGCGGCGCGATCCCTCGGGAGCACCTTCGCTTCGTCAGCCTTGTGGTGGCATTGCAACATCTTGATTTGTTCGGCGCGCCGCTTTTCCGCAGCCTCGCGGAATTCGGGAGCGACGGCATTCGGATCTACAAGCTTCTGAGCGAAGCTCGGTTCGCCAAATACGAATGCCGAAACAAAAATCAGGTGCCAGGAGGATCGCATGGCGGGATTCTCCGGCTGGTCAGAAAAATCCGGCGCTTATATCCAGGCCATTGGCTGCCAGAAGCAGCGAAACGACCAGGCCGGCACCGCAAAACATAACAATGGTCTTGAGCGTTTCGACGTCAACCGGAGTTCCAGACGCGCGCGAAAGAGCTCTGGCGATAGCAGTCATTGCGACCTCCAAATGTCAGCCTCGGCAAGAGGCCAATTGATAATTCAGGCGACGAGCGGCGCGTGTTAACGAGATCACATTGCCGCGCAAACTCGCCGCAGCCTGCAGGTGCGGGAACTCAGTCCCGTCAGATTCCCCGCGCATCAGCCTGCCGCCGCCAAATTCCACCGGTGCTTTTGCATATCGGTGAGGTGCTTCCTGCAAGCCTGCCGGTAAACCGATGAGGACGTCCCACACCAGACCCTCGTGGTTGGTCCGGACCCTTGATAGCCGATCTCGGTTTCTGGACGTCTTCGCCGGGCAGGAAAACGGTTTCGTCGCACGCCAAATTCGTTTCGTCGGTGTCGGGCCAACGAAACCGGTTCACGCGATCGAGCGCGCGGCCGGGCGCGCGCCGGACCTCGTTGGCGCTATGGCGCGGGGTAAAGATTGCACCGGCCTGGCATGTTCAGCGGCGCTTTTCGGAACCGGCGCGAGGCACGCGTCCGGGCGGGCAAACAGGTCGAAGCGTTAACCTGTCCAGTCGAGCAGTTTCCCGTTATCCCGTCATTTTGATGGGTGCTGCCGGATTGTCGGTGGGGATGGCCTGACCCTGCGCAGGGTAATCGGTAAGCCGTCAGACACGAACTGCAATTCATACTTTTTGCCATTCTTGTCCATCGCGCTGCAGGAGATACTGGAAACCTGTCTTGCCGCGAAATTTCCCATCTGCGTACATTTTCCAGCGGACAATTCGACGAACGGCACCGGCAGGCCATCGACCTTCGGCCTGTTCTTGGAGTTTAGCAGCATCCGGTCGATTGACAGTTCGTATAGATCTTCCTGTTCCCTCCGGCCATTTTCGCCCGAGAACGAGATGACGTGAGCTTCGTCGGCTGGATCGTCGAGAGCAATCGTGAAGTTTGCCCGGCCGCGCTTGCTATGGAAGTACGCCACCGCCCTGCAGGCAAAATCGCGTCCCGCGATTTTAAGCGTGCTGCACGTCCCTGACATCAACGCGTATATATCGGTGTCCGGTTCTTGTGGTTTAACTGGCTCGGCAACGGACGGGGTAGCAACGAAAATAATGGCAACGGCCAGGACCTGCCGGCAGAGGCGCATCGTCATGCTCGGGTGATAGGACATAAGATCGAATAGGCGCCCTGTAATATCAGTTGGGTCGCAGGTTAGCTGAAATTGCCGGCTTTGTGCTAGGCTCAGTAGCCGATCGCGTCGGGGGCAGGCTTCGCTCTATGTCAACATCGCAAAAGCGCTCGAGACGATCGCCACCGGTTTGTTGTCGGTGGCGCTCGAAAGCGTAACCCGGCCGAAACTCATGGTGCGCCCGAGCCGGACCACCCGCGCATCCGCCAGCACGTCCGATCGGGTCACGGCGCGCATGAAATGCGTGGTCTGATCGACGGTCGTCATCGGCCGGTAGCCGCGATTGGCCGCAAGAATGGCGATCACCATCGCGGTGTCGGCGAACGCCATCAGCGCCTGGCCGCAGACGATGCCGCCGCGCCGGCACAGGCGTTCGGAGAAGGCCATGCGCAGGATCGCGCCCGGCTGCCAGTCATCAGCGGCATCCGGCGGCGGGGCGCATTCGACGCCGCTGATCGAGAGCCCGAGATCCTGCACCCATGGCGCGAAAACATGGACAAGGACGCGCCGGGCTTCCTCGATGTCGAAGCCGTCCACTTGTGGTTCGTATTGCATGAATGGTGGTTCCCCCGCCCGGTATTGGCGGCATTCTAGAGGGCGTTTGGCGGAAGGGAACACTTGCGCGCCGCGACTTGAAAATGCCCGGCTTGAGGCCGTATGATAGGAACGTGGGAGCAGGTCGACCATGTTCAGGCGAGTAGCACTGATTCTTGGCGTGGTAGCCGTGGGCCTCGCCCTCAATGGCTGCACCAAATGCGGTCCGATCTGGGACGATTGGATGCAATCGCCGAAATCCTGCAAGGCGGACCGTTTTTAAGCCGCACGCGGCTGTGCTTGGCGTCGCCGTCCGCGGTGGTATATTGCGAGGAAGATGCAGGGAGCGTTTCGATGAGAGTTTTCCGCATAGCGGCCGTCTTCGCGGTGCTGGCAGGGCCGGCTTACGCGCAAATGCAGACTCCGAACATCAATTTGATCCCGGAACTGCAATCCAAATCTCCGGAGGAGAAGGAGCAGGAGGCGGAACAACAAAAGGCCTACAAGGAATCGCTGAGGAAAATACCGGACGCCAAGGTTTCTTCCGATCCGTGGGGCGAGGTGCGCAGCGTCGAGGCGCCCAAGACATCCGCGCCGGCGAAGCCGCGGACCAAGACCGGCAGTACGCAGACCAGGACGGAAACGCGCTGATCGGGTGCTGCGGGCCGTTGAGGGCGAAACGGCGCAATCAGGCCAGCATGGCCGATTGATCCGCCAACGTTTCGTAACATTCGCAGGACAGCCGCGTCAGCATCGCCCGGTCCAGGATCTTGATGACGCCACGCGAATAGGCGATCGCGCCTGCGATCTGCACCCTGCTTGCGACTTCCGTCACCGAGGTGCGCCTCACACCTTGCATTTTGGCGAAAAATTCCTGCGTCAAAGGGACCGTGTCGCCCGCCGCCCGGTCCGCGCATTGCAACAGCCAGCGGCAAAATCGCGCCTCGATCGAATGCAGCGCATTGCAGGCGGCCGTGACCCGCGCCTGCGACAACAGCACCTCGTTGTACCGGATGCAGATATTGCGAACGGGATCGCTGGCGGCGGCCACAGCCCGGAAATGCGAAGCGGCGATTTTGCTGGAGGTCATCGGCATCTGCACGACGACGCGAACCAGCGACCTGTGCTGGCCAAGCCCGGCCATCGCGCCGACCACGCCTTCGCGGCCGACGGTCGCGGTTTCGATCGCCTTGCCGTCGCGCAGCACCGCGAGCAGCGACAGCATGCCGCAATGCGGGAAGTAGATTTGGTCGACCTCGTCGCCTGCTTCGGTCAGCACCGTGCCCTGCTGCAGCGGGAGGGTCGTCAGATGCGGAAGCAGTCGCTCGAAATCACCGCGCGGAAGGGAGGCCAGCAGCTTGTTGTCCAAGGGAATACCGGTGTTCGAAATGAGCACTGCCACTGCAATATCCCGCCCTGTCGGTCGGGCCGATTTACCGCAGGGGATGGGTGAGCGCTTCCGAGAGGCGCTCGGCGGAAAGCCCGCTTATAGGGATCGCGAAGTGCCGCTGTCGGTACGGTAGCCGTCATAGCGCGCATGGCGGCGGGGCTTGTACCCGACAATCCAGGTATAGAGCGCTGCGGCGGACCGAAATCCGGTGTCGAAAAATCGGACGCAGCAATGGGCGCCCGTGCATTTTCTATCCGACTTCGCTGACCAATCGATGCTTCTTGTCGGCCCTCGGCGCCAGCGGGGTATCGCCGAGCAGCCGATCAAACTCCAGCCTCGATATGTCGTAGCATTCGCAGGTGCGCTGCCGCAGCGCATCGGCATCGAGGATGGTGACCTGGCCGCGCCGATACCGGACTACGCCCGCCTTCTGCAGGCCGCCCATCACGTCGGTGACCGTCGTTCGCCGGACGCCGAGCATCATCCCGAGGAATTCATGGGTGAGCAGAAAATTGCCTGACGGCATCCGGTCACGCGTCATCAGGAGCCAGCGGCAGCAGCGCTGCTCGGCCCGGTGGAGATGAGCGCAGGCGGCCGATTGCGCGACCTGGTTGAAGAAGGCATGGGCATAGCGGAGCATGGTCGGCTTCAACGTCGGGCTCCGCTCGAGTTCGCCGCGGAAAACGTCGGCATCCATCCTCAGAGCCGTTCCCGGAACCTGTACGTAAACCGAGGATGGCGCATCGCGCTCGCCGAGACAGACCGGCAATCCCACCATTCCTTCGTTGCCGATGGTACCGACCTCCGCACTGGCGCCTTCGGTCGTCGTAATCACCAGCGAAGCGACGCCTTCGACGGGGAAGTACACATACTGGATCGGACGCGACGCCTCGTAGAGGCTTTTTCTGTATTCAAGAACGGCCTGCGACAAATGCGGCCGCAGCCGTTCGTAGTCGTCATCCGACAACAGCGAGAGCAGCCGGTTCGTTCGTCGATCGCGATGAGGCATGGCCGGCTGTTTCCCGTCGGTTGTAACGGCATCGAACGCAATGGCTGCGCGCCCGTCAAGCAGTGACCTGATCGTCCGACTCCCCGTTTTCCGGCGCCGCGGCCTGGGCGATTCCTCAAGCCCGGTTTGGCGGCGGGGACTCGGATTGGCTCCGGCGAGCGCTATATTGAGCCCGTCGTTGGTTGTTTCGGAGTTGCGACATGGCCCTTCGCCCGCGCGAGCTGGCAGACCGGATGGCCCGACGGCGGAAGCCCGACGACGGCTATCTGCGCGAGACCTTTACCCTGCCGCGTGACAAGGCGCGGACCAGGGCTCGCGATTTCCTCGCCCGCTATCCCAAGGCGGCCTATATGAGCCAAGTGGAGAGCTGGCGCGAACTGCCGGACGGCGACATCGAATTCACCATGCGCCGGCTGCCCAGCGCCGATTAGCGTTTCGTCGATGGAGCCCGTTCAAGGTCGGAGCTTCCGCTAATTCCATGGAACTACAAGCGTTTTCTCATCAAGCGTATGTGCATGTTTCGCATAAGCTTCGGATTTGGGTGGACGATGGCATCGCAAGAACCTCGGCGCGCACAAGCGCCGGGGCGCTTCCTATATCGGTTCAGCGGCCACGTGATCGCAGGAGTAGCAGCGGAACACCTTGATGGCGGCGTGGTTGGAAAGGGCAGGGAGTACCCCGAGCAACCTCATCTCGGCATTGCATCTCTCGCAATTGCGCAAGTAATCGTCCGCCGGACCCGATGGAACATTCGCGTCGTCTGACGCCATAACGGCCGGCCCCGTTTTTCCGAATCAACGGCGTTTAGATACCATACCGCAGCTCGAAATTGTGTTGTTTTCAACTTATGGATGTGAAAAATTGAGGCTTTCCGGCGGCGGACTATTCGTCTCGCTGGCCAAGCAATTTGCCGGTTGATCGATTGATGAAATGGAAGCCGCTGCACGCCTTGCAGACCACGGTTTCGTGGGTGCTGCGCGGATCCTTTGGATCAGGTTCGTCCGCGAGCCAATGCTGGACGTTCATTCCGGTCCGGGGACATTTGAAGATAATATTACCCATAGAGCCGGCGACTATTGCCCACTCCCCGGCGGTTCCGTCTTGATCTCTGTCAATGTCAGGGCGGGCGGAATGTGCAAGCCGGCTCCGTGGGCCAGTCCAGCGACCCCGTCCCGCTCCTGGGAACGATTTGCGGAGCAGCGAATTCGGCTCTGCCGTCGCAACCTGACACAAAGCACGTCCCGCGGACTCAGCCTCCGAGCTGGGGCCGTTTCCTTATACGTGGGCGATACTTGCGACAATTGGCTCGCTCCCGTTCTCAACGGGCGGGCGCGTGCCGTGCCGGCGGTTACTCGCTCTCAGTAATCCGCATCAGGCCATCGCCGGTGACGACGGCGCCCTTGGCGGTGACGATCGCGTAGCCAAGGGTAACCAGCTTTGTCAGATGGGGCGCGGGGATCTTCGGGTCCGGAGATGTAACCGCGACTTCGATCAGCGAGGCGAACTCTTCGGGCGTCAAAAGCTTTGGCGCGTGAACGGTCATTCCTGAACTCTGGGTTTCGACGTGCTGGCAGCCGGCCAGTAACATCGAAATGAACGAGGCTGCAACCGGAACGACCTCATGAGAGAGCCCCGAACTGCGAAAGTCCGGGGCTCAATGTCAACGTCGCAGCTCCCCCCGCGGGCAGTTCGGCAATGACAATCATACTCTAGAGCGGATCGCGGAAGCCGTATTGAGAAGGATCAAGGAGTCTGGAAAAAGCGATCAGCGGCCGCAAAATGACGGAGTTGATTCCCGCCCGGTTTTCCTGAGCTCGCGGTCGATGCGCAGCTGAACGCGGCGAGATTGCAAAAAGCGGCAGCTGCCGTTGCCTCGAGGAAAGTTCCCCTAGCCAGGTTGGGCGGCTCCGGTCCCGGTTCCCGGCAAATGCGGTCGTTGGGCGAGTATCAGGCGACGTTTGCCGATCTTGACGGTGCACAGCGTGCCGTCGTCGATGGAGCGCAAGACCGCTACCTTGCTGAGACCGCTCATGTCGCAAAACTCGGAGATCGAGTATGTGACGCGCCCTAAAGGGATAAGGCGTTGCTCGCGTGGACGGCGCGGCCTAGGCAGCATTTCGCGGCCTCCCCGCCGGGGCGTCCGCCTGGCTATCCCGATAGATTAGATCCTTTGCCTCTTCCTCCGCCAGCAGCTTCAGAATCACCTGGCGCATGGCGTCGTCTTTGGTTTCAGCGAGCCGCTGCCTAAAGAGGGCCAGGTTTTCTTCATGGATGAATTTGCCCATAGCGTCCTCCTTTCGAAGAACCTCCGAAGTCCGCTAACCGATATTACACTCTAAGAGCGAACCGCTCCAGCCAAAACTATCGACACAGATCCGAGGGGTGGGCGGCAAGCCGGCACAGCGTCCGGGCGCAAATGAAAAAGGCCGCCAACTGGGGCGGCCTTATTCGAATGCGACGCCGATCCGCTTTTCTTTGCGCCAGATGACGTGGCAGGGCAGGTGCACGCCGTCCGTCTTAAAGACCAGGATGAAATGCTCGGGGATACCCACGGGACTGCTCACGTCGAGCGCCGCCCCGGCGTTCGATATGTTGCGAACCATGCAATCAATCGCGCCGCCGTTGAACTCAATCGCTCCGGCTTTCAACACCCGATTGCGAGGGGCTGCCCGCTTTTCCATGATGCCCTGATACGCCAAACTCCTAAGGAATCGATAAAGCGCGCCCAAAAAAGAGCGCCAGACCGCCAACTGCGGCGTCTTTACCTAATTACCGCACCCGACGTCTCATCTTCTTCATTGGGCACGAGGTAATCGACCGCCAATAGTGCGGCCTCAAGGATTATGAACGCGACCACGCCGCCCACCAGCCCAAAGAACACAATGGAGAACGCCACTAGCAGCAGTCCGCAGATAATGTCTGCCGCGATCTTGCCGCCCCGATCGATCCCATCTTGGTTCCTCGAAAAGTAGGCCATGGCGATTTCCCCCTCTTGCAGCATCCAGATATAGCCGACGATCTCGAATCCATTTCGTCTGCTTTTCGCGCCAACGCAGGGAATCTCGTACCCCGACTGTTGGCAACTCCGCAATTCTGCGCGGTCTTATTTATCTGCCTCGCCGAGCAGCTTGCCAGTCGAGCCTTTGATGAAATGCAGCTTGGTACAGGCCGGACAGACCAAGGGCCTATGAGTGCCTTCTGGCTCATCCGGCACAGCAGCCAGCCAGTGCTGCACATTCATGTTGGTCTGGGGACATTTGAATACGATGTGGCGGCCCATGCCCGTAAGTATGACGACGCTTGTCGGTCGCCAAAATACCGGAGGTCTACGTAGGTGGCCAAGCCTCACGGGCGCTTCATTTTGACGGCCGTCTCCGTAGTTCTACAGAGAACCCGGTGAGGCAGAATTAGGGCTCTGTTGGCAAGCGGCCAATCGCAAAAATGAAAAGGGACTATTCACCATAGGGTTGTGCGGAAAGGGGCAAACACCTGCTTGCGCGAAAGAACATATTGCGAACCGAGAACAAATAGGGTACGCTATTTTCATCATCAGCGGTTTGTCCGCCGCCCGTTTGTCCCGCTAGCGAATCCCCGCCATAAGGAGCACGACCTATGTCCGCCACTGCCCTGCGTATCGTTGAAGGATCCTCCATGGACAAGACCAAAGCCCTGTCCGCCGCGCTGTCCCAGATCGAGCGCCAGTTCGGCAAGGGCTCGGTGATGAGGCTGGGCAAGAACGACCGCTCGATGGACGTCGAGACCATTTCCTCGGGCTCGCTCGGGCTCGATATCGCGCTCGGCGTCGGCGGCCTGCCGAGGGGCCGGGTGGTGGAGATCTACGGACCGGAATCGTCGGGCAAGACCACGCTGGCGCTGCATACCGTCGCCGAGGGCCAGAAGAAGGGCGGCATCTGCGCCTTCATCGACGCCGAACACGCGCTCGACCCCGTTTACGCCAGAAAGCTCGGCGTCAACATCGACGAACTCCTGATCTCGCAGCCCGACACCGGCGAGCAGGCGCTGGAAATCTGCGACACGCTGGTGCGCTCCGGTGCGGTCGACGTGCTGGTGGTCGATTCGGTGGCGGCGCTGGTGCCGCGTGCCGAACTTGAGGGCGAGATGGGCGATGCGCTGCCCGGCCTGCAGGCGCGGCTGATGAGCCAGGCGCTGCGCAAGCTGACCGCCTCCATCAACAAATCCAACACCATGGTGATCTTCATCAACCAGATCCGGATGAAGATCGGCGTGATGTACGGCTCGCCGGAAACCACCACCGGCGGCAACGCGCTGAAATTCTACGCCTCGGTCCGGCTCGACATCCGCCGCATCGGCGCGATCAAGGAGCGTGACGAAGTGGTCGGCAACCAGACCCGCGTCAAGGTGGTGAAGAACAAGCTGGCGCCGCCGTTCAAGCAGGTCGAATTCGACATCATGTATGGCGAGGGCGTCTCCAAGATGGGCGAAATTCTCGATCTCGGCGTCAAGGCCGGCATCGTCGAGAAATCCGGCGCCTGGTTTTCCTATGATAGTCAGCGGCTCGGCCAGGGCCGCGAGAACGCGAAGGCCTTCCTCAAGGCCAATCCCGACATGACCGCGAAGATCGAGGTGGCGATCCGCCAGAACTCCGGCCTGATCGCGGAGCAGATTCTGGCCGGTTCCCCCGAGCGCGACACCGAAGGCGAGGAGCCGGCGGAGGAGTGAGTTTTCTCGGACCTTTAGTCTGACGACTTGAGGTTCGACATCAGCGAGCGCCGCGGACGTTGAGTTGCCGACGTCCCCGGTGCTCGCTTTTGCTTTTGCGTGTAGCCGGTGACGAATATGATCCGTTTGATCCTGACTGCGGATTCCTCAAGTGCGGGCAATGTTATATCGGCCGGTCACGCCGATCTTGCGATTGCCATCGAGCCTCGGTTGGTATGGGGGCCGCCACTTCCCGGTACGGAGCTTGCAGCGTTCTTGGCGGCGAGGACGGCCCGAAAGCCGGGCTCGCATTGGCTCGATTTTGTGCCGCCGCAGCGCCTCCAAAGATTTGGCGTGAAAGATCTCGGATTGATCGAGTTCTGCGAGCGTTGCGAAACGGTCGAGCTATGGATGGAGACGGAGCCGAACGCTCAATTGGTGCTGATCTGGCTGTTGGGCTATTTCCACTCTCACGCCAATGCGGTGACAAACCTAATTCTGCGCCACGTGGATGCCACCCTTGGCGAAGCAGAGCCGAGGCATCTTGCCAAATGGAAATTCTCTGCCGTTGAAATTACGAATGATCATCTGGAAACTGCAAGCCTTGCTTGGCAGGCTTATCGGGCCCCGACGCCCCAGGCCTGGTTCAACCTGCTGAACAAGGACCTGAGCATCCTGCCCCAACTCCGGCGGTGCGTCCTGGAAATGCTCGAGGAACTGCCCTGGCGCGCGACCGGCCTTTGTGCATCGGAAATGCGGATTCTCGAGTTGATCTCCGCAGGCTACGGCCGTCCGTTTGCCTTGCTCCCACATCTCAGGCAGCGCTTCCAGCGGCGCGTGTTCGGCTACTGGGAGGTCGTGTCTCTGCTGGAAGGGCTCGCGCTTGCTCCGGTACCCGCTGTGTCGGGGCTCGCGGAGCGGCCGTTCACGATCGAAATGCACAACCTGCGCAGCCGTTACGAGCGATACAAGGAAAGCAGCCTGTCGCTGACGGCGCTCGGCAAGGCAATCCTGGTGCAGGCTGAGGATTTCAGCCGACACAACCCGATCCATCGCTGGTGGGGCGGTACCGAATTGACCAATGATCGCCTGTGGCGTTGGGACCCGATTTTGGTCGCGCCATAGTGGCGCAACCGTAGGGGGCGAGCGGCGCGAAATCCATCGCAGCCGTAACCGCACGTTCGGTCGATCGGGTTTCGCTTCGCTCAACCCCTCCTACGACAGCCTCACTCCGCCGCCAGCGCGTATTCCGTAACCGGCGGACACGAACAGACCAGGTGGCGGTCGCCATAGACATTGTCCACGCGCCCCACCGGAGACCAGTATTTGTCGGATCGCGAGGTCCCGGCGGGGAAGCATCCTTCCGCGCGGGAATAGGCCCGTCCCCAGGCGTCGTCGGCGATGTCGTGCACCGTGTGCGGCGCGTGGCGCAGCGGCGAGGCCTCGACCTTCCAGCGGCCGGTTTCGATCTCGGCGATTTCGCGCCGGATCGCGATCATGGCGTCGCAGAAGCGATCGAGCTCAGCCTTCGATTCGGATTCGGTCGGCTCGATCATCAGCGTGCCCGGCACCGGAAAGCTCATGGTCGGCGCATGGAAGCCGTAATCAATCAGCCGTTTTGCAATATCGTCCACGGTGACGCCGGCCGATACCTTGAGCGGGCGGGGATCGACGATACATTCATGGGCGACGCGGCCCTTGGCGTTGCGGTACAGCACCGGAAAATGCGGATCTAATCTGGTCGCGATGTAATTGGCATTCAGAATCGCGATTTCGGTAGCCCGTGTCAGGCCTTCGCCGCCCATCATCAGAATGTAGATGTAGGAGATGGTCAGGATCGACGCCGAGCCGAACGGCGCCGCCGACACCGGCCCGAGCGCGCCGCGCTTTGGGCCCCCGGTCCCGGGATGTCCCGGCAGGAACGGCGCAAGATGCGCCCTGACGCCGATCGGCCCCATGCCGGGGCCGCCGCCGCCATGCGGAATGCAGAAGGTCTTGTGCAGGTTGAGATGGCTGACGTCGGCGCCGTAATCGCCCGGCCGGGACAGCCCGACCTGCGCGTTCAGGTTGGCGCCGTCGAGATAGACCTGTCCGCCATGGACGTGAACGACGTCGCAGATCTCGCGGATGTGTTCCTCGAACACGCCGTGGGTCGAGGGATAGGTGATCATGACGGCGGCGAGGTTGTGCGAATGCTGGGCCGCCTTGGCGCGCAAATCATTGACGTCGACGTCGCCCCTGATATCGCAGGCCACCACCACGACCTCCATGCCGGCCATGCTGGCGGAAGCCGGATTGGTGCCGTGCGCCGAGGAGGGGATCAGGCACACCGTGCGATGCGGCTCGCCGCGCGCCTTGTGATAGCCGCGGATCGCGAGTAGCCCGGCATATTCGCCCTGCGCGCCGGAATTGGGCTGCAGCGAGATCGCGTCATAGCCGGTGATGTCGCACAGCCATCGTTCCAGCCGCTCAAACAGCGCGTGATAGCCGGCCGCCTGTTCCGGCGGCGCGAACGGATGCAGCGAGCCGAATTCCGGCCAGCTCAGCGGGATCATCTCGGTGGTGGCGTTGAGCTTCATCGTGCACGAACCCAGCGGAATCATGGCGCGGTCGAGCGCGAGATCGCGGTCGGCCAGCTTGCGCATGTAGCGCAACAGCTCCGTCTCCGAGCGGTGGGCGTGGAACACCGGTTGGGCAAGGAAGGCGCCGGTGCGTTTCAGCTCCGCCGGCAGCGCATCGCGCACGCCGGCTTCGGTATCGGCGTAACCCAGTTTGCCGCCGAACGCGCGCCACACCGCCTCGACGTCCGCCGATGTCGTGGTCTCATCCAGCGCGATGCCGAGCGTGCCCTCGCCGATCCGCAGGTTGATCTTCCCGGCCAGTGCGCGGGCGACGATTTCGTTCTGCTTTTCACCGGCGTCCACCGTCACCGTGTCGAAGAACGCCTCCGACATTGGCGCAAAGCCGAGCTTGCGCAGTCCGGCCGCCAGCACGGCGGTGCGGCGATGGACGTTGCGCGCGATGTGGGTCAGCCCTTCCGGCCCGTGATAGACCGCATACATCGAAGCGATCACCGCCAGCAGCACCTGCGCGGTGCAGATGTTGGAGGTCGCCTTTTCGCGGCGGATATGCTGTTCGCGGGTCTGCAGCGCCAGCCGATAGGCGGGCTGCCCGCGGGAATCGATCGACAAGCCCACAATGCGCCCGGGCAGCGAGCGCTTCAGCGCATCGCGCGCCGCCATATAGGCGGCGTGCGGCCCGCCATAGCCCATCGGCACGCCGAAGCGCTGCGCCGATCCGATCGCGATATCCGCGCCGAGTTCGCCCGGCGAGGCGAGCAGCGTCAGCGCCAAGAGATCGGCGGCGACGATCGCGAGCGCGCCCTTCGCGCGCAGCGCCGCGATCGCCGGCCGCAGGTCGCGCACCGCGCCGGAAGAGGCCGGATATTGCAGCACGCCGCCGAATACATCCGCGCGATCGAGATCGGTCAAGGGATCGCCGACGACCAGATTCCACCCCAACGGCTCGGCGCGGGTACGCAGCACCGCCAGCGTCTGCGGATGCACCTCGGCATCGACGAAGAACGATCTTGTTTTTGCCTGGGCGGCGCGCTCGGCCAGCGCCATCGCTTCCGCGGCGGCGGTGGCCTCATCGAGCAGCGAGGCGTTGGCGATGTCGAGGCCGGTGAGGTCGCAGATCATGGTCTGGAAGTTGAACAGGGCTTCCAGCCGGCCCTGGCTGATCTCCGGCTGATACGGCGTATAGGCCGTGTACCACGCCGGATTCTCCAGGATGTTGCGCTGGATCACCGCCGGCATGATCGTGCCGGAATAGCCTTGGCCGATCAGCGAGGTGAAGATTTTGTTCTGTGAGGCAAGCTCGCGCATATGCGCAAGCGCTTCGGTTTCGCTCAGGGGTCGACCCAGATCGAGCGGCGTCTTTTGCCGGATCGACGACGGCAGGGTTTGTGCCATCAGCTCGCCGAGGGTTTTCGCGCCCACCGCCTCCAGCATCGTTGCTATATCGCGGGGCGAGGGTCCGATGTGGCGGCGGACGAAGGTGGCGGCGGCTTCGTCGGCGGGTTTGCGGTGCGCGGTCATGGGTCGTCCTCGCGGGTCAGGCGGTGTGCTTGGCGTAGGCGGCCTCATCCATCAGGCCGCCGAGTTCGCTGTTGTCGGCAATCTTCATTTTGAAAAACCAGGCCTTGCCGGCGGCGTCGGAATTGACCAGCGCCGGATCGGTTGACAGCGCGGCGTTGACTTCCAGCACTTCGCCCGAAATCGGGGCGTAGACGTCGGACGCCGCCTTGACGGATTCGACCACGGCAGCGGCTTCCGCCTTCTTCAGGTTGCGGCCGACCTTCGGCAGTTCGACGAACACGACATCGCCGAGCTGCGACTGCGCGTAGTCGGTGACGCCTACGGTGGCGACGTCGCCCTCGATGCGGAGCCATTCGTGGTCGGGGGTGAACAGCGTGGTCATGATGATCCTTCAGCGTTTGCGAGTTCAGCGTTTGTAGGTATTGGGAACGAAGGGCATGGGCGCGACCCGCAGCGGCAATCGCTGGCCGCGCAGTTCGGCGAACACGGTGCCATCAGGGGCTGCGTGCGAGGCCGGCAGATAGCCCATCGCAACCGGCGCATTGAGGCTCGGACCGAAGCCGCCCGAGGTGACCGCGCCGATCTGTTGGGATGACGCCGCATCGGCAAATAGCGGCGCGCCTTCGCGCACGGGCGCGCGGCCCTCCGGTCTCAGTCCGACCCGGCGGCGCGGCGCGCCCTGGTCAAGCTGGGCGAGAATCTTGTCGGCGCCGGGAAAGCCGCCGGCGCGCGCGCCGCCATGGCGGCGGCTCTTCTGGATCGACCACTCCAGCGCGCCCTCGACTGGCGTCGTTGAGGTGTCGATGTCGTGGCCATAGAGGCAAAGACCGGCCTCCAGCCGCAGGCTGTCGCGCGCGCCCAGCCCGATCGGCAGCACGTCGCTGTTTGCAAGCAGCGCTTTCGCAAGCTGCTCCGCCTGCGCGGCCGGAACCGAAATCTCAAAACCGTCCTCGCCGGTGTAGCCCGAGCGCGAGACGAAGCAATCGATGCCGTCGACGCGGCGCGGGCCGGCGTCCATGAATCGCATCGCCGGAACATCTGCACAAAATTTCGCCAGCACCGATTCCGCCTTCGGCCCTTGCAGCGCGATCAGCGCGCGGCCGGGGAGGGGTTCGATCACGCAAGCATCCGACAGGTGAGCGCGCAGATGGGCCTCGTCCTCGGCCTTGCAGGCGGCGTTGACCACCAGAAACAGGTGGCTGCCGAAATTGGCCACCATCAGGTCGTCGAGAATACCCCCGGCCTCATTGGTGAACTGGGCGTAGCGTTGCCGCCCTGGCGCAACCGCAAGGATGTCCTGCGGCACCAGCCGCTCCAGCGCCAGCGCGGCATCCTCGATCCGGCCGGATTTCGCCTGCAGCGCGATCTGGCCCATATGCGAGACGTCGAACAGGCCGGCGGCGCCACGGGTATGCAGGTGTTCCCTGAGCACGCCTGCTGAGAATTGCACCGGCATCTCATAGCCGGCGAATGGCACCATTTTGCCGCCGCAGGAGACGTGCAGCCCGTGCAAAGGGGTGCGTTTCAGGGGGGATTGGTCGTCGCGTGCAAGCATCATCGGGTCCTCGCGGTTCCCGGGGATGATTCCCTGAAAACCCATCGAAGCCCCATCTGTCGCTTTGCCTGAGAGTATTATCCCGTCGGCGGACACGTCGGGGCGGCTTAAGCCCTTCGGCGTCTCTTTCCAGATGCTAGCAAGTCACGCGGTCCGTTTGCCTGAGAGTTTCCGGGGCGGTTGCTCCTTCGGCGCCGGCGCTTGGGCCGGTCTCTCCCGACGCGACTGTCTTGAACAGATAGGAGGAAAACACAGGCCCGCCAAGGCTGTCAACGCAGCCGCAGCATCTATCAACGGTTCTTGTGCTGGTGCGGCAAGCCCCTGATCTCTTGCACACTTTCTGGACACCGCCATCCCCCTTGTCTAAAAGCGTTGCGACCGAGTGCGGTCAGCAAGAGTGGAAACCTGTTTTGCGTCCGACCGCGCTCTAATTATTCAATGGGCGCTGTCGCCAAACCGCTTCACACTTTGGCGGATCAGGCGCTGAAAACGCCTTCGTGGGCTAATTCCGGGCGATTTGCGATTGGACCAAAATGAGCGGCGTTAACGAGATCAGGTCGAGTTTTCTGAAATTCTTTGCCGACAACGGCCACGAGATCGTGCCGTCGTCGCCGCTGGTGCCGCGCAACGACCCGACCTTGATGTTCACCAATGCCGGCATGGTGCAGTTCAAGAACGTCTTTACCGGGGTCGAGAAGCGGCCCTATCAGCGCGCTACGACCTCGCAGAAATGCGTCCGCGCCGGCGGCAAGCACAACGATCTCGACAATGTCGGCTACACCGCCCGGCATCACACCTTTTTCGAGATGCTCGGCAATTTCTCGTTCGGCGATTATTTCAAGGATCGCGCCATCGAACTGGCGTGGAATCTGGTGACAAGGGAATTCGGCCTGCCGAAGGACAGGCTGACGGCGACCGTCTATGTCGACGACGACGAGGCGTTCAATCTCTGGAAGAAGATCGCAGGATTGCCGGAGTCGCGCATTATCCGGATCGCCGGCTCCGACAATTTCTGGCAGATGGGCGACACCGGCCCGTGCGGGCCGTGTTCGGAAATCTTCTTCGATCACGGCGACAAGATCTGGGGCGGGCCTCCGGGGTCGGCCGAGCAGGACGGCGACCGCTTCATCGAGATCTGGAATCTCGTGTTCATGCAGTTCGAGCAGCTCGAGGGCGGCGCGCGCAATCCGCTGCCGAAGCCGTCGATCGATACCGGTGCGGGTCTCGAGCGCGTCGCCGCCGTGTTGCAGGGCAAGCACGACAATTACGACATCGACCTGTTCGTCGCGCTGATCCACGCCATTGCCGAACTCACCGGCGCCGATCCGCAAGGCGAACAAAAGGCCTCCCTGCGCGTGATCGCCGATCACCTGCGCGCATCGTCGTTCCTGATCGCCGACGGCGTACTGCCGTCGAACGAAGGCCGCGGCTACGTGCTGCGCCGGATCATGCGCCGCGCGATGCGTCATGCGCAGTTGCTCGGCGCCAGGGACCCGCTGATGCATCGGCTGGTCTGGGCGCTGGTGCGCGAGATGGGCCAGGCCTATCCCGAGCTGGTGCGCGCCGAAAACCTGGTCGAGGAAACGCTGCGGCTGGAAGAGACCCGGTTCCGCAAGACGCTCGAGCGGGGTTTGACGATCCTCGATGAGAAAAGCAGCACGCTCAAAAAGGGCGACATGTTCGACGGCGATACGGCATTCACGCTGTACGACACCTATGGCTTTCCGCTCGATCTCACCCAGGATGCGCTGAAGTCGCGTGGCATCAGCGTCGATATCGCTTCCTTCACCGACGCGATGGAGCGGCAACGCGAAAAGGCGCGTGCGGCATGGGCCGGCTCCGGCGATACCGCCACCGAAAACGTGTGGTTTCCGTTGCGCGAAAAACTCGGCGCGTCGGAATTCCTGGGCTACGAGACCGAGACCGCCGAAGCTGTGGTGGCAGCCCTGGTGAAAGACGGCAAGAACGTCGAGAGCCTCAAGGCCGGCGAGTCCGGCGCCATCGTTCTGAACCAGACGCCATTTTACGCGGAGTCCGGCGGTCAGGTCGGCGACACCGGCATGATGACCGGCGAGGGCGTGCGCTTCCGCGTCACCGATACCCAGAAGAAGGCCGGCGATCTCTTTGCGCACGTCGGCACGGTCGAACAGGGCACGCTGAAGCCGGGCGTGGCGCTGTTGCTGGAAGTCGATCATGCCAGGCGATCGTCAATTCGTCGCAATCACTCCGCGACGCATCTGCTGCACGAGGCGCTGCGCCAGGTGCTGGGCGACCATATCGCCCAGCGCGGCTCGCTGGTGGCGCCGGATCGCTTGCGTTTTGATTTCGTGCATCAGAAGCCGATTACGCCGGAAGAATTGAGCCGCATCGAAGATATCGCCAACGACGTGGTGCTGGAGAATGACGAGGTCACCACGCGGCTGATGGCGGTGGACGACGCCCGCGACGCCGGTGCGCGGGCGCTGTTCGGCGAAAAATACGGCGACGAGGTGCGCGTGGTGTCGATGGGCAAGACCGCGCGGGAGCTTGGCAGCAACGCGCTCGGCTGGTCGGTGGAATTGTGCGGCGGCACCCATGTGCGCCGGACCGGCGATATCGGCCTGATCTCGGTGACCGGCGAGAGCGCGGTTGCCTCGGGCGTTCGCCGCATCGAGGCGCTGACCGGACGTCATGCGCGCAAACATGCCAACGAAACCATGGCGCTGGCCAAGACGGCGGCCATGGAGCTGCGCACCACGCTCGACGAGGTGCCGGCACGCCTCGCTTCTCTGATGGAAGAGCGCAAGAGACTGGAGCGCGATCTGTCGGATGCGCGCAAGAAGCTCGCCATGGGCGGCGGTGCGTCGGCCTCCGGTGCAGCGGCGGCGGGCGCCAATGGCGTGCGCCATGTCGGCGACGTCAAGCTGCTGGCGCGCGCGGTCGAAGGCATCGAGATGAAGGATCTCAAGAGCCTCGCCGATGACGGCAAGAAGCAGCTCGGCTCCGGCGTCGTTGCCATCGTCGGCATCACCGGGGACGGCAAGGCCGGCGTGGTCGTCGGCGTCACCAGCGATCTCACCTCCCGCTACAACGCGGTCGATCTGGTGCGGGCGGCTTCCGAAGCGCTGGGCGGCAAGGGCGGCGGCGGACGGCCCGACATGGCGCAGGCCGGCGGGCCCGATGGCGCCAAGGCGGATGCTGCGCTCACAGCCATCGAAAAGGCGATGGCCGGCGCCTAGTGCGATGGATTTGAGTTCCCTTCAATGGTGCGATCATTGAGGAACATCAAATCCAGGACCGCACGAGGAGCTATATTTATTGTCTCTTTGATTCCGGAGTTCGCATCAGAGGGCACCGCGAACACAAGCGAACTTGGTAAATCGGGACACCGATAGTGGCGATCTTTCCGCGCAGACGGCGGCTCAACCACCCCGATCTGCGGGATCGCCTCTACGAACTGCTCGAGCCCGATCATCTGTCTTATTCGGTGGGCTCGCGCTTCGTCCGGCTGATCGTTGCCATCATCATCATCGACGTGCTGGCGATGATCATGGCGTCGGTTCCGGAATACGACGCGCGCTTCGGCGAGCTGTTCACCTTCATCGAGGTTGGCGCGGCGGTGGTGTTTGCGCTGGAATATGCCGCCCGGCTCTGGAGCGTGGTCGGCCATTCGCCGCGGAAACTGTCGCCCACGCAGGACCGGCTCGAATATGCGCTCTCCAGTCTCGGAATCATCGACCTCATGGCATTCCTGCCCGCGTCGATCGCGATGATTGCAGGCGACCGATCGACCCTGGTGCTGTTCGGCATGCTGCCGTTCTTCAAGCTGGTGCGTTATTCGCCGGCGATGCGCTCGCTGCTTGCCGCACTTCATGCCGAGCGGCGAACGCTGATCGGCTGCCTCGTGATCCTGGCGGGTGCGGTGCTGGTGTTCGCCTCGCTGCTCTACGTCATCGAGCACGACGTGCAGCCCGACAAATTCGGCACCATTCCGCAGGCGATGTGGTGGGCGATCGTGACGCTGGGAACGGTCGGCTATGGCGACGTCGTTCCGGTCACGCCGCTCGGCAAGCTGGTGTCGGTGTTTGCCATCATCGGCGGCTTGACCATGATCGCGCTGCCGGTGGCGATCATCTCCACCGCCTTTGCCGACGAGATCCGGCGGCGCGATTTCGTCGTCACCTGGGGAATGCTGGCGCGGGTGCCGCTGTTCTCGCATCTCAGCGCCGTTGAAATCGCCGACATCATGCGCTTGCTGCGGGCCCGGACCATCGAATCAGGTGAAATCCTGGTGCGGCGCGGCGATGCCGCATCCTCGATGTATTTCATCACCGGAGGCGAGGTCGAGATCGAATTGCCGAACCGGCGCGTGCGGCTCGCCGACGGCACCTTCTTCGGAGAGATCGCGCTGCTGCATCGTACCAAACGCAGCGGCACGGTGACGGCGACGCGCAAGACCAGGCTGCTGGCGCTCGACGCCCAGGACTTCCACGCGCTGATCGAACGCATGCCGGCGCTCGCCGCGCACGTCCAGAAGACCGCGAAGGCGCGGCTTGCGGATGCGGGCGATCTCGCCGTCGCCGAAATCGCACAGGCCGCGCACGACGACCAGCCGCCGGTGGACAGGTAGCGCGGCCGTTTGGTTTGTTGTCAATGCGCGCCTTTCAACGTGCATGATGTCGAGCACGTGGCTCTCGTTCCACGATCGCATTTGATGCAGACAGCCATGCACTGATCTAGCGTCTTGGGATTGTAGGAGGAGTAAAGTTCGGCCGCGCATTTATCATGGATTGATCCCGTCACGTCCTCTTCAGGCGTACAAGAGATCATGATCAAGGTTGTGGCGATCAGAACAGCGAAGCGTTTCATGAACCCCTCGTGCCAATTTTCCAATCTGTTCGCGCTTCTCGCGTGTACCACCAGCCGGCGTGCGGCCCCGCGCAAAGATTGCACCGGCATGATGATTCTTGCCAGCCGGCAAACCCTGGCCGGCCAGGTTGGAGCCCGGTTTTTCTGATAATTTGCCGAATCGGGTCGCTATTTCGGGTCCAGGAAGGGCGCGACCACCCGCGTGCCCTCGGCCTGCACGCGAGTACGACGGTTTCTCCAGGCGCCGCAATGCGCCGGGAAGCGGAGCTTCGGCCGGGACCTTCCGGTGAGTTTAGCGCTTCAGGACGAGGGGAGCGATCCGGTCGATCCGATTGGTCCAGATGCCGCCGGCAAAAGCCGCGGGCAAAAGTGCAAGATCGTCCGGCCGATCGATCCCGCTTGAAAAATCTTTGCCGTCGTAGCGTCCGACGACGAACACCTCGGAATCATGACGTCGCATCCGGGCGAGAAATCGATTCGGCCAGCCCCACAACAAGGGGGCATAATTGACTGGCACAAGGAGCACGCTGCGTTCGCAATCTGATGGAAAATAGCCGGACCACCCGAGCAGGAGATAGCGGATCAGGCAGCGCTTCTCCGTGGGCCCGGACATCGTTTGAATGTCGAGCATCTGTCGGGCTTCTGCCACCGGCCGGTGGCCGCCATAGATCATGAGACGCGACAGTTGCGCTTTCGGAAGCGACTTCAGGCGAGTGGCAAGCCGCCGACCCTCATCGGGATCGTTGCTCTTGATGTGGATGAGGAAGCGCTTGTCGGGAAATGCACTCAGTACCTCGTCCAGCGAAGGCATCAAAGCTACGCCGGTGCCGCGCAGCGGATAGGTTTTGCCTCCATCTGCCGTGTAACCATAGCCGACGTCGAGTTTCTTCAGCTCGGCGAGGGTGCGTTCGCGCGTCACGCCGCGACCGTCGGTACGGCAATCAAGTGTCCAGTCGTGAAACACCGCGATCTGGCCATCCGTTGTAGGATGGACGTCCAGTTCGATGATATCTGCACCGGCGGCAAATGCAGCGCGCATCGAGGGCAGGGTGTTCTCGATGAAGGAATGCTCCGGAGAAAAAATGCGGGCCGCGGTGCACGTTGTCGCGGTTAACCCCGCTGCGCTGAAGGTTTGGCCAAGGCCGCGATGCGCGAGCAGGGTTGGTTTCGTCGGCGGCGATGTCCAAAGGGACGTGTTGTTGAGCCAGATCGCGGCGGCAATCACGATGAATGCCAGTCCAAACCAAACGATTCGTCGCATCGGTGTCCCCAGGATTTGCGCGCGGAAGCAAGCAAATTCCTGGGGCGAAACCGCGGCGCATCGATAGGCTGGTCGCTTTGTCCGCGATTTCTGCAGGCTGCATGATTGGCGGCAGCGCTATTTCGAATCCAGGAACGGTGCGACGACTTCCCGGCATCGCGCACGCGCTGGTAGACCGGGATCGGGTCGCGATCCCTGAAACGCTCGATCACCATGAAGAGCACGGGCAACCTCGTTGACCGGCGTCGCTCGGGATCTCGACGCTTCGTCGCTCAACCCTTGTCGCCTAACCCTTGCGCAGGAACACATAGTCCGCGGAGTAGGGCGCGCTTTCGGGTAGTGCCGGCGCCGTCGCACGCGCCCTCAAGCTTTCCGCCCTGGGTATGGATCCGCTGCACCGTCGTGACGCCGCTCAGGATGCCGCTGCCGCGATGGGAAACCACGTCGAGCTTCAGCCACGGAATATCCGCCGGCGTCGCGCCCGGGGCGTTTGCCGCGACTTTTCCGACCACGGCGCTGCCATCGCCGTGTTCCCAATTCGGTCCGGCGTAGTGACGGCCGACGGTTTTGCCGTCCGCCATCAGGGTCGCGATCGGTTCGCGGAACGCCTAAATCGGCTTGCCGTCCGGCCCGGCCTTGCATTCGTATACCTGCGCGCCCTCGGCATGAACGGCGAGCACAACGGTTTCTCCCGGCGCAGCAATGGCGCCGGGAAGCGGAGTTTCGTCTGCAGGTGCGCTCACGATCGAAGCCGACAGCAACGGCAAGGCGAGAGCGGCACTCCAGATGCTAATGCGTGGCATGGTCGTGCACTCCCATCCTGGTTCCCGCAGGTCGCTTATGCCGTCGCCTTGGTCAGGTTTTCCGCGACCTTGTCGAGGAAGCCGGTGGTGGAGAGCCAGCGCTGGTCGGCGCCCACCAGAAGCGCGAGATCCTTGGTCATGAAGCCGGCTTCGACGGTCTCGACGCAGACCTTCTCCAGGGTCGCCGCGAATTTCTCGAGCTCCGCGTTGTTGTCGAGCTTGGCGCGGTGCGACAGGCCACGGGTCCAGGCGAAGATCGAGGCGATCGAGTTGGTCGAGGTCTCCTTGCCCTTCTGATGCTCGCGGTAATGCCGCGTCACCGTGCCGTGGGCGGCCTCGGCTTCCACCGTCTTGCCGTCCGGCGTCATCAGGACCGAGGTCATCAGGCCGAGCGAGCCGTAGCCCTGCGCGATGGTGTCGGACTGCACGTCGCCGTCGTAGTTCTTGCAGGCCCAGACGTAGCCGCCCGACCACTTCATCGCAGCCGCCACCATGTCGTCGATCAGGCGATGCTCATAGGTGATCTTCTTGGCGTCGAATTGGGCCTTGAACTCCTTTTCGTAGATCTCCTGGAAGATGTCCTTGAACCGCCCGTCATAGGCCTTGAGGATAGTGTTCTTGGTCGAGAGATAGACCGAATAGCCCTTCGCCAGGCCCTGGTTGAGCGAGGCGCGGGCGAAGTCGGCGATGGAATTGTCGAGATTGTACATCGCGAGCGCCACGCCGGCGCCGGGAGCCTGGTAGACTTCCCGCTCGATCACCTTGCCGTCCTCGCCGACGAATTTCAGCGTCAGCACGCCCTTGCCGGGAAACCTGAAGTCGGTGGCCTTGTACTGGTCGCCGAAGGCGTGACGGCCGATGATGATCGGCTTGGTCCAGCCCGGCACCAGCCGCGGCACGTTCCTGCAGATGATGGGCTCGCGGAACACCACGCCGCCGAGGATGTTGCGGATGGTGCCGTTCGGCGATTTCCACATTTCCTTCAGCCCGAATTCCTTCACCCGGGCTTCGTCGGGGGTGATGGTGGCGCACTTGACGCCGACGCCGACCTTCTTGATGGCGTTGGCGGCATCCACGGTGACCTGATCGTTGGTCTTGTCGCGGTATTCCATCCCCAGGTCGAAATACATCAGGTTGATATCGAGGAACGGGGTGATCAGTTTGTCCTTGATGTATTGCCAGATGATCCGGGTCATCTCGTCGCCATCGAGTTCGACGACGGGGTTGGTCACCTTGATTTTTGCCATGGATATAGGGCCTTTTTGGAAATAGCGCGGTGGGACGGAGGGATGATGTACGCGCGCTATAGCACTGCAAACGCCAGGGCGAAAGCCAAGGCGCTATGCACTTTCAGCCCATCTTTTGGCTCAGGGCCCCGGTTCTGATTGATCAGAACCGGGGCTCCATAAGCGCCCTAGAACGCCGCCTGAGTGGCCGTGCCCGCCACCACGTACCAGGTGACGAACAGCCCGCAGATCAGGGCGCCGGGCAGGCTGGAGCCGGTGCGCCGCCAGGTGAAGGTCGCGATGATGGCGGCGATCCCGAGCAGCGGCACGAACTGGATGGCGACGATGGTGGAAAGCGGCACGAAGCCGGGATCGGGCAGCGGATTGAACAGCTTCCCGGATAGCCACAGCGTGCCGTATTGCAGGCCGAGCAGCACGATGAAGCCGAGCGTCAGCGCCAGAATATTGGTGAGATAGAGCGCGCCGCGCCCCGCGCCCATGGTCGAGAAATTCCGGTGCAGCACGTGCAGCGCGATCACGAAAAACGCCGTGAACGGAACAAGGTAGATCAGGAAGATCAGGAACTGCTTGGCGCTCATCAGCTTGAGCGCGACGATCCAGAACCGGAAATCGATCTTGAAGGCGAGATCGGCCAGCCACAACGCGGCATAGCCGACGATGATCGTGGCGAGCGCGATCAGGATCGACGGCAGGATAATTCCGGCCCGGCTGGTCCGCTTGGGCGCGAACGGCATCAGCGCCAGCGCAATCAGCGCATTGATGATGGCCCAGACCATGATCTGGTTGGTGATGCCCTGGGGCAGGTAAGCCGACGGCGTTACAAATGTCCCGGCGAGGGCGAACGCCGGATAGTAGGTCAGCATGGGAATGAAAGCGGACAGCAAGAATGCCGCGGTCCAGCGCCGGCCGGAGGCCGCGGTGGGAGCCGGCGTTGTGCCGCCGGCGGCCTGTGGCAGTCTCAGGCGCGAAAACACCGGCGCTTCCACCAGGGCGTCGAAGGCCCCGAGTAGAAGGGTGACAAAACCGATCAGCGCGATCAGCGTGCCGATCTCCTTGCGGAACCAGATCTGATCGTCTGATGGCCGCGGCGTGCCGCCCTGTAACGTCCTGGCGAACCAGTCGAGGCTGTAGCCGATCGCCTGATGCGAAATATGCTCGTCCGGGTGGGTGATCGCCGGCGTGTAAAGGACCCTTGCGGTGCCCTGCGCGATGTCGCCATAGACCTTGCCGGGTTCGACCGGCCCCTGGGTGCCGAACATGGCCCAGAGTTTCGGGCTCTGGGTGACGTCGCGCGCCCGCTCGACCCCCCACATCAGGTTGGAGAATTCCTCGTATTGCGCGAACACCAGGGCGACATTGCGCGGCCAGCTGGCCGTGCCGTCGGCGGCGAACGGCTTGCCGGTGGAGGATCCCTCCAGCACCATCGACTTATAGTCGTTCGGCATCGTCGCCGCGGCCGCAAGAACGGTCCAGCCACCCATCGAGTGGCCCTCCAGCCCGATATTGTTCTTGTCGACCACCTCGAGGCTGCGCAGATGGGCGAGGCCATCGGGTCCGCCAAAACCGTTGGCGAAGGCCGGCGGGTCGCTGTAGCCATGGCCGGTCTGGTCGAGCGCGAGCACCACGTAACCCCGGCGGGCAAATTCGATCGCAAAGCCATCCTGGGTCTCGCGCGAATTGATGTAGCCGTGAACCGCGAGAATGCCGGGGGCGGGAGTTTGCGCGGTCGCGTTCGGCGGGATGTAGAGCAGGGCGCTCATGGTGTTGCCCTTGGCGCCCTTGAAGCGCACATCCTCGATCCGGATGCCGCCGGAAGTCTGCGTCAGATAGGCCAGCACCCCGCCGGCCAAAATCAGAATCACTCCTGCAATCGCCAAAGACCATCTGCGGCGCATGGTAGCCTCCCTGTCCCAACCGCCGTTGAAATCGGCTTTCGGGTTCGTTTTGTTTGTGATTGATACCGTATCCGAAAGACGGACGCGCACAAGCGCCCCGCTACATGCGTCGACGTTTTGACCGGAAATCAGGAAACGTTCCTAAGCCGATTATATTGCTTGAGAAATGCTGCCGGTCTGGCAATCGAAGGCCGGCCGTCCCTTTAACGCGTTGAATCAGGTTCTTCAGAGCCTGATTTAAAACCTTCAGAAGTTGAATCAGAAAGTGAAGTGAGATGTCCGGCTCGGGCACCGACAAGACCAAGTCCGGCTTCGACCTCGCCGGCCCCGTTGTGATCCTGGTCGAGCCGCAGCTCGGCGAGAATATCGGCATGGCGGCGCGTGCGATGGGCAATTTTGCGCTCTCGCGCTTGCGTATCGTCAAGCCGCGTGACGGCTGGCCGAATATCAGCGCGCAGCGCGCCGCGGCCGGCGCCGACCATATCCTGGATCGGGTCGAGCTGTTCGACACGGTCGAGCAGGCGGTCGCCGACTGTACGCTGTTGTTCGCCACTACCGCCCGCGCCCACGACCAGGCCAAGCCGGTGGTGGCGCCGGAAGCCGCGGCGCGGGAGATGGCGGGCCAAATCAAGGGCGGCGGCACGGTCGGTATCCTCTTCGGCCGCGAGCGCGCCGGGTTGCAGAACGAGGAGGTGGCGCTTGCCAACCGCAGCATCACCTTTCCGGTCAATCCCGGCTTTGCCTCGCTCAACCTGGCGCAGGCGGTGCTGCTGATCGGCTATGAATGGTTCAAGCTCTCGACCGCAGGCGCGCTGCCGTTCGCGATGCCGGAGCGTTCCGAGCGCGCCTCACAGCACCAGATGCAGGCGTTCTTCGACAATCTGGTGCGCGAACTCGACAAGGTCGAGTTCCTGCGCCCGGCGGAGAAGCGCGAGACCATGCTGGTCAACCTGCGCAACATCTTCTCGCGGATGGAGCCGACCAAGCAGGACATGCACACGCTGCACGGCGTGATCATGGCGATCGCGGAGGGGCGCAAGGGGCCGGCCAAGGGCGGCGTGCTCGACGGCGCGCAGGCGACGAGACTCCGCGCGCTGCTCGCCGAGCACGGGCAGGGCACCCTGCCATCGGAAAGCAGCACGGTGCGGGGGCTGGCGCGGCTGCTGCGGCGCAATCCGACCGACGCCGAGCGCATCCTGTGGCAGGCGCTGACCACCGACCGCCGCTTCGCCGGCCAGTTCAAGCGGCAAACGCCGGTCGGCCGCCACATTCCGGATTTTGTCTCTTTTGTTCATCGGATCGCGGTCGAACTGGTTAATCCGGATGAGACCGAGATGATCGCCAGAGACCGCGCGGCGCGGCAGGCGTGGCTGGAAGCGCGAGGCTACCGGGTCGTCCACATGCCGGTCGCCGACGTCGAGGGTGATCTGCTCATCGCAACTCGACCGGCTGGAATCAGGTCTGCTGGAGCGTCGCTAGGAGTCCCCTTCAGACCGTCATCAGCTGCGCCGGCGCTGGGCCCGCGCGCTTCGGCTTCTTCAGCCTGGATGGCGGGAACAGCGAGCAAGCGGCAAGTCCGGCGGTGTCGGCTACGCCGGGATCGCGCGACACCATCGCCGCAACGATGGCGCCGTCGATCAGAAGGCCGAGCTGATGAGCCAGCACGACCGGCTCCGCCGCGCCCATTTCGCCGGCGAGTTTTTCGATATATGCCAGCACGACCTTCTTGTGCCTCATCGCGATGGCGCGGAATTGCTTCTGATCCTTGTCGTGTTCGCCGACCGCGTTGATGAAGGGACAACCGTAGAAACGTTCCTGGCGAAACCAGTCCTTCAGCGCCGGAAAAATCCGCGTCAGTTTTGTCTGCGCGCTGCCGCCGCCGGACTCGATGGTCCCGATGAACCATTCGCGCCACAGCTTGCCTTCGGTCTCCAGCACCGCATGCACGAGATTGGTTTTCGAGCCGAACAGTTTGTAGAGCGTGGTCTTCGCGGTGCCGGCTTCGCTGATGATGGCGTCGATTCCGGTGGCATTGATTCCGTTCTTGCAGAACAGTCGCGTCGCCGCACCGAGCAGGCGCCCGCGCGCCGACTCATCATCGCCGCTGGCGGGGTCAGCCGCGACGAAACGCTTTTTCGTGGATGATTTGCCCATGCGCGCTAGTTAATCGGACTGTGCCGCAATCATCAAGCGACATCTTTCTCCGTTCAACGCATCCCGAAACTGCGCGCAAAATAATCTGGGCGAACTGGCAATTGCATCGCGATTGGGCAATTGGCGGCTGATCGATTCAAAGGCAGGGCGCGCTAAACGGTTTCAACACTTCGCGTTTTCTCCCAGGCCGGGTCTGGCACGGTTCGTGCAGGAAACAGACCGTTCGGTATCCTCGCCCCCAGGGAGAAAACAGATGACCGCGGTCGCTCAAAAAACAGTGCTTACAGGCTGCCTTGCCCCCATCGACAGGCAAGGGCTCGAGAAGCTTATCGAGAACGGCAAGGCCAATCCGAAGGTCATCAAGACCCTGAAATGCAAGACGGTGGCCGAAGGCAAATTCCGCCACGCCAACTACATCCGCAACCTTCCGCCCTACATCGTCGACGAGCCGCCGGGACTGTTGGGCGACGACACCGCGCCCAATCCGTCGGAAGCCTCGCTGGCGGCGCTGGGCTCGTGCCTCGCGGTCGGGCTGCATGCCAACGCGGTGCACCGCGGATGGATCGTCAACAAGCTCGAACTTGAGCTCGAAGGCGACCTCAACATCACGGCGGTGTGGGGCACCGGCGATGTCAGCGAGAAGCCGGTCGGCTTCACCGATGTGCGGGTCAAGGTTGACATGGAGTGCGAGGGCATTCCGCAAAGCGAGATCGACGCGCTGGTGGCCCACGTCAAGAAGTGGTCGCCGGTCGCCAACACCTTCACGCGGCCGGTGAATCTCGAGGTCAGCGCCTAGAGTTCGCGCCAGTGCCGTCGTCGCCCTGAAAAGCGCTTCGTTTGGAGAGTCCGATGAACCCAGTGGCCGCATCGCGTCTTACGGTCGACGAAAAGAACGATCTTTCGCCGACATCGATCACCGATGCGGTCGCTTCGATCGCGCGCAGAGAGCTTGCGCCGCTGGCCGCAGCGATCGACAGCGGCAGCATCTATCCGGCCGAACTGATGCGGCGTCTTGGCGATGCCGGAGCCTGGGGCAGTCATCGGCCGGCCAATGGCGCGGCCGACCTGCGCTGCGCCATTCAGTCGATCTCGGCGCTCGGCGAGGTCTGCGGCGCGACCGCCTTCATGGCATGGTGCCAGAACACGCTGGTCTGGTACGCGGTCAATTCCGGCAATCCGGCGCTTGCCGGGTTCGCCGACGACGTCGCGACCGGAAGGATTCTCGGCGGCACCGGTCTTTCCAATCCGATGAAGAGTTTCTTCGGCATCGAGAAATTGAAATTGCGGGGACGCCGGGTCGACGGCGGTTACGTCGTGCGCGGCGCGCTGCCCTGGGTGTCGAATTTCGGACCGGATCATTTCTTCGGTACGATTTTCGAGTCCGAGGATAAACCCGGCGGGATCGTGATGTTTCTCGCCGATTGTTCGGACCCCGCGATCACGCTGCAGCCGTGCAAGCCGTTCCTCGCGATGGACGGCACCGGCACCTACGGCGTGCAATTCCGCGACGTCTTCGTATCCGACGATCTCATCCTGGCGGAAAGGCCGGCCCGTTCGTCAAGAAGATCCGCGCCGGTTTCGTCCTGCTGCAGGCCGGCATGGCGATCGGCCTGATCAGGGATTGCATCGCAATCATGAACGAGGTCGAAGGCTCCCTCGGCCACGTCAATCGCTATTTGCCGCAACAGCCGGCTGATTTTCAGGATCTGCTCCTCGATCTTGAATCGCAGACCATGGAACTGGCGCAGGATCCGTTCAACGCGGACGACGGCTATTGGCGCAGAGTCGTCGACCTTCGCCTGCAGGCCGGCGATGCCTGCGTCGCTGCCGCGCATGCGGCGATGCTTCATTGCGGCGCGCGCGGCTATCTGATGAGCCATCGCGCCCAGCGCAGGCTTCGCGAGGCCTACTTCGTCGCCATCGTAACTCCGGCCACCAAGCAGCTTCGCAAGATGCTGCAGGACGGCTGAGTTTCGCGCCCGAGTTCCGAGAGCGATTTCCGATCGACCCTAACTTCCAACCACAGAACAGGAGAGGCCTGCCATGACGGACGTTCTGATTTCTGCCGGCGAACTCGCCGATCTCGCATCCAAAGAGGCCTGTGTGATCATCGATACGCGAAATCCCGATGCTTACGGCGCAGGTCACATCCCCAATGCGGTCAACGTGCATGAGATCTTCACTTACCTCGCAACCTCGACGCCGGAGGGCATGGACGAGCTGAAGACAAAATTCGCCGACGCTTTCGGGAAGGCCGGACTGTCGGGCAAGGAAACCGCCGTCATTTACGAGCAGTCGATGAACTCGGGCTTCGGCCAGTCGTGCCGCGGCTACTACCTTCTGACCATGCTCGGCTATCCCAAGATCAAGGTGCTTCACGGCGGGTTCGACGCCTGGGCAGCCAAGGGCTTGCCGGTCACGTCGGCTGTGCCCACGCCGGCGCCGGCGTCGTTCGCCATCGTGCCCGAGGCGAGCGACATCCTGATCGATGCCAAAACCATGCTGGCGGCGGTCGGCAACCCCGGCATCGCCCTGCTCGATGTGCGCGATGTCGATGAGTGGATCGGCGAAAGCTCCTCGCCCTATGGCAAGGATTATTGCCCGCGCAAGGGACGCATCCCCGGCGCCGTCTGGCTCGAATGGTACCGCATGATGAAGCCGACGGCCGAGGGGCCGCGCTTCAAGTCCAAGGACGAGATCCTGGCGGAATGCGCGACCGTCGGCATTTCGCAGAATACCCCGGTCTACCTCTATTGCTTCAAGGGAGCGCGGGCGTCGAACACCTTCCTCGCGCTGAAGAACGCCGGCGTAAAGGATGTGCGGATGTATTTCGGATCGTGGAACGAATGGTCGCGGGATCCGTCGCTGCCGATCGAAGAAGGCCTGCCCGTGGATGCCGAGATGACGGAAAAAGCGGCATAGAAAGTGCATGTTTTTCCATCGCCCGGCCGTGCTGGCGCGGCCGGGCGATGGATTGCCTCGGCACTGACGCAAAGGAATGAGACATGTCCACCTTCGACGATCCCTTTGACGCCGACCGCGAGCTTTCGCGCCGGGCTGCGTCTGCGGCCAGCATGGCTCCGCGGCCGAACACGATCAGGCGGCGCTGGCGCTGCGCTGCGAGCCGGCGCTGTCTGAGGAAAAGCGTCTACGAGGGCGTCGTTGCTTCCGCAGTCGTGCGCGCGATGTTTCCGAAGGATGCCGCGCGCCGGGCGTTCCTGAAATCGGTCGGGGCTTCGACGGCGCTCGCCGCGATCTCGCAATTCTTTCCGCTTCAGACGGCGACCGAGGCATTTGCCGATGCCGGCGCGCCGGAGAAGAAGGATTTGAAGGTCGGCTTCATTCCGATCACCTGTGCGACGCCGATCATCATGGCGGCGCCGCTGGGCTTCTATGCCAGGCACGGCCTCAACGTCGAGGTGGTGAAGACCGCCGGCTGGGCCGTGATCCGCGACAAGACCCTCAACAAGGAATACGACGCCGCGCACATGCTGGCGCCGATGCCGATCGCGATTTCGCTCGGCCTCGGCGCCAATGCGATTCCCTTCACGGTGCCGGCGATCGAGAACATCAACGGCCAGGGCATCACGCTGGCGATCAAGCACAAGGACAAGCGCGATCCGAAGGACTGGAAGGGCATGAAGTTCGCCATTCCGTTCGACTACTCGATGCACAATTACCTGCTGCGCTATTATCTCGCCGAACACGGCCTCGATCCCGACACCGACGTGCAATTGCGCTCGGTGCCGCCGCCGGAAATGGTCGCCAATCTGCGCGCCGACAACATCGACGGCTTTCTTGCGCCCGACAATATCTGCCAGCGCGCGATCTATGACGGCGTCGGCTTCATGCACATGCTGTCCAAGGAAATCTGGGACGGCCATCCCTGCTGCAGCTTTGCAGCGAGCCGGGAGTTCATCACGACGTCGCCCAACAGCTTTGCCGCCTTGACGCGGGCGATCGTCGACGCCACCGCCTACGCCTCGAAGGCCGAGAACCGCAAGCAGATCGCGGAAGCTATCGCGCCGGCGAATTACATCAACGCGCCGGTCACCGTGCTGGAGCAGGTGCTCACCGGAACCTATGCGGACGGACTGGGCGGCGTGAAGACCGACGCCAAGCGCGTCGATTTCGACCCGTTCCCCTGGCAATCCTTCGCGGTCTGGATGCTCACGCAGATGAAGCGCTGGGGTCAGATCAAGGGCGAGGTGGATTACAAGTCGGTCGCCGAACAGGTCTATCTCGCGACCGACACCCGCAAGGTCATGACGGAGATGGGGCTGACGCCGCCGGCGACTTCCTACAAGTCGTTCTCGGTGATGGGCAAGACCTTCGATCCGGCCAGCCCCGAGGATTACCTCAACAGCTTCAAGATCAGGAAGGCGTCGTGACGCAATGTACGCGCGCGAGCGGAGATGACCGCCTCCCTTCGCTTTCGCGCGGCGATCGTCTCGATCGCGCTGTTCCTGGCCTTCATCGGCATCTGGCACATCGCCACGCGCGGCACCGGCGCCGTCGCCAACATGAGCCCGGAATACGCCAGGCTGATGGGCCTGACCGCGACCCATGGCAAATCGGCGATGCCGGGCCCGCTCGATGTCGGCGCGAAATTGTGGGAGCACCTCAGGCGGCCGTTCTACGATAACGGGCCGAACGACAAGGGCCTCGGCATCCAGCTCGGCTATTCGATCGCGCGCGTCGGGCCTGGGCTATCTTCTCGCCGTGATCGTCGCCATCCCGCTCGGCTTTCTGATCGGGATGTCGCCGCTGATCAACCGGGCGCTCGATCCGTTCATCCAGATTCTGAAACCGATCTCGCCGCTCGCCTGGATGCCGCTGGCGCTCTACACCATCAAGGATTCCGGGCTGTCGGCGATCTTCGTCATCTTCATCTGCTCGGTGTGGCCGATGCTGCTCAATACCGCCTTCGGCGTTGCCGCCGTGCGCAAGGAATGGATCAACGTCGCGCGCACGCTGGAAGTCGGAACCGTCAGGCGCGCCTTCACCGTGATCCTGCCGGCGGCGGCGCCGACGATCCTGACGGGCATGCGGATCTCGATCGGCATCGCCTGGCTGGTGATCGTCGCCGCCGAGATGCTGGTCGGCGGCACCGGCATCGGCTACTTCGTCTGGAACGAGTGGAACAACCTCTCGATCACCAACGTCATCATCGCCATTCTCCTGATCGGCGTCGTCGGCATGCTGCTCGACCAGATTCTCGCGCGGTTCACGCGCATGGTCACGTTTCCGGAGTGAGGCGATGACCGACAAATTCATTTCCATCGAAGGCATCGCAAAACGCTATCCGGGCGCCGGTGGCGGCGAGATCGCGGTGTTCGAAAATCTCTGGCTGTCGATGGCGCGCGGCGAATTCGGCTGCGTGATCGGGCATTCCGGCTGCGGCAAGACCACGGTGCTGAACATTCTCGCCGGGCTCGACCAGCCCAGCGAAGGCGCCGTGATCGTGGACGGGCAGGCCATCGAGGGCACCAGCCTCGACCGCGCCGTGATCTTCCAGAGCCACGCGCTGTTGCCGTGGCGCACCGTGCTCGGCAACGTCGCCTATGCCGTGACGTCGAAATGGCGCAACTGGGACCGCGCCAGGGTCAAGGCGCACGCGCAAACCTTCATCGACCTGGTGGGCTTGACCGGCGCCGAGCACAAGCGTCCGTCGGAACTGTCCGGCGGCATGAAGCAGCGCGTCGGCATCGCGCGCGCGCTCTCGATCACGCCGAAGATCATGCTGATGGACGAGCCGTTCTCGGCGCTGGACGCGCTGACGCGCGGCACGCTGCAGGACGAGGTCCGCCGCATTTGTCTGGAGACCGGACAGACCGCGTTCATGATCACCCACGATGTCGATGAAGCGATCTATCTTGCCGACAGGATTTTCCTGATGACCAACGGGCCGGGCGCCGTGCTGGCCGAGATCGTCGAAAATCCGCTGCCGAAGGACCGCGGCCGCACCGATCTGCATCGCCATCCCTGTTACTACGCGGTACGCAACCACATCGTCGATTTTCTGGTCAGCCGCAGCAAGATGTTCGCCACCGAGGTGCCCGGTCACGATCCGCGCAATGTGCCGGTGGTGCGGATCGGCAAGCCGGAATTGGTGATCGCATCGGTCAGCGATGCGCACCAGGACCACTCGCAACAGGCGTCATGGCCCGGCTTGTCCCGGCCATCCACGTCTTCGTAAGTTTCGCCGGAAAGCAAGACGTGGATGCCTGCGACGAGCGCCGGGCATGACGAGTGAAAGGGAGACGACACATGAAACGATCCGACCTCACCGAAAAGCTGCTCGACATCAAGCGCGAGAAGGGCTGGAGCTGGAAACACATCTGCGAAAAGATCGGCGGCTATTCCGAAGTGCTGATCGTCGGCGCCATTCTCGGCCAGATGAAACTGACAAAGCCGCAGGCCGCGAATGCCGGCGAATTGTTCGGGCTGTCCAAATCCGAGATCGCGATGCTGAACGAGACGCCGATGCGCGGCGAGGGCGTCGCGATGCCGCCGACCGATCCTCTGATCTATCGCTTCTATGAACTGGTGATGGTCAACGCCCCGGCCTGGAAAGCGCTGATCGAGGAGGAATTCGGCGACGGCATCATGTCGGCGATCGATTTCGACATGGCGATCGAACGCCTGCCCAATCCCAAGGGCGACCGCGTCAAGCTCACGATGTCGGGCAAGTTCCTGCCGTACAAATATTACGGCGCCAGCGGCAACGTGCCGGAATATGGCTTCAAGGAGGGGTGACGTTGCCGTCGCGCTGCGACGGAAGCGTCATTTCGGGTTGCACCGAAGATGTAGGCCCCAGATGCGCAATTGCGGATCGGGGAATTTAGCAGTTGTTTTCCGTTACATCGAGATTTTCCGATGTGCAATTGCACATCGGAGTTCGTGCTCCGCACGCCCCGGAATGACGCGAAGCGTCACGTCCCCGCCTTCACCTGGGCGACGGCCTGCGCCATCAGCTCGCTCATCTGGGCATGGATCTGCGCTTCGGTGACGGCAACGCCCTTGGCGGCGAAATCAGCGATTACCTTGCGGACCACGTCGGCGTCGCCGCCCTCGCCGAATTCGGCCGCGACGATTTCCTTGGCGTAGGCGCTGGCGGCATCGCCTGACAGCCCGAGCTTCGCGGCCGCCCACAATCCGAGCAGCCGGTTGCGGCGCGCTTCGGCCTTGAACTTCTGCTCCTCATCGAGGGCGAACTTCTTCTCGAAACCTTCCTCGCGCTTGTCGAATGTGGTCATTTTTAAAGGTTCCGATCCCTGTGCCGAAATGGTGACGGCCGCCTCATTGCGGCAGCCTTCCTGCGCGCCTAGATAACTGGAGCAAATGGTTAAAACAACAGCCTCGAAGCCACAGGCAGCACGGTAAAACTCGGCTTCAGGGAACCGGATCGATTGTGCTGGGTAGCCCAATCGGATAGGTTGGACCTGAGGCCCGGTTCTCGTTCTGTTTCCTGTCCCTGGCCTTCACGGCAGCTCCGTCGTGGGTCGTATAAACCTTGTCATCCGGAGCACACCAAATTCATGGATTTCAACAACACACGGTACATCCCAATGAGCCGCCGGCGCCGCATTTATGAAGGCAAGGCCAAGGTCCTGTACGAAGGACCGGAGCCGGGAACCCTGATCCAGCACTTCAAGGACGATGCGACCGCGTTCAATGCCAAGAAACACCAGGTGATCGAGGGCAAAGGTGTCCTCAATAACCGGATTTCGGAGTACCTGTTCCAGCACCTCAACGACATCGGGGTGCCAACCCATTTCATTCGCCGCCTCAACATGCGCGAGCAGCTGATTCGCGAGGTCGAGATCGTGCCGCTGGAGGTGGTGGTGCGGAATGTGGCGGCGGGATCGCTGTCGCAGCGCCTCGGCATCGAGGAAGGTACCCAGCTGCCGCGCTCGATTATCGAGTTTTACTACAAGAACGACCAGCTCAACGACCCCATGGTCTCCGAGGAGCACATCACGGCGTTCGGCTGGGCGACGCCGCAGGAAATCGACGACATCATGGCGCTGGCGATCCGCGTCAACGACTTCCTCACCGGGCTGTTTCTGGGCATCGGCATCCGGCTGGTCGATTTCAAGATGGAATGCGGCCGGCTGTTCGAGAACGAGATGATGCGAATCATCGTCGCCGACGAGATATCGCCCGATTCGTGCCGGCTGTGGGACATCAAGTCGAACGAGAAGCTCGACAAGGACCGTTTCCGCAGGGATCTCGGCGGCCTCCTGGAGGCCTATACCGAAGTGGCAAAACGGTTGGGGATCCTGATGGAAAACGAACGGCCGGCGGGCTCCGGTCCGGTGCTGGTGAAGAGCTGAGGCAAAACGTGAAAGCGCGCGTTACCGTTACACTGAAATCAGGCATTCTCGATCCGCAGGGCAAGGCCATCGAAGGAGCGCTGAAATCGCTCGGCGTCGATGGCGTTGCCAGCGTGCGCCAGGGCAAAGTGTTCGACATTGAAATTTCCGGCTCCGACAAGGCCAAGGCCGAGGCAACGCTGAAGGCCGCCGCCGACAAGCTGCTGGCGAACACGGTGATCGAGAATTACCGGGTCGAGGTTCTGAGCTAGGCAACTTCCGCTGATGAAATCCGCTGTTCTCGTCTTTCCCGGAATCAATCGCGAGCGCGACATGGCGCGTGCGCTGCGGCTCGCGTCGGGTCATGAACCCGCGATGGTCTGGCACGCCGAGACAGCGCTGCCCAAGGGTACCGATCTCGTGGTGGTGCCCGGCGGATTTTCCTATGGCGATTACCTGCGCTGCGGGGCGATTGCCGCGCGCGCGCCGGTCATGGACGCGGTGCGGGCGTTTGCGGCCCAGGGCGGTCTCGTGCTCGGCGTCTGCAACGGCTTTCAGATCCTCTGCGAGGCCGGCCTGTTGCCCGGCGTGCTCATGCGCAACGCGCGGCTGAAATTCATCTGCCATGACGTGCACCTGCGGGTCGAACGATCCGACACGCCGTTCACGCGCGGCTATAATGCCGGGCAGGTGATTCGCGTGCCGGTCGCCCATGGCGAAGGCAATTACGAGGCCGACGAAGAGACGCTGAAGCGGCTGGAAGGCGAGGGGCGCGTGCTCTATCGCTACTGCTCGGCCGAAGGCACGGTAGACGAGCCCTCCAACATCAACGGCGCCGCGCACTCGATCGCGGGCATCGTCAACGAGTCCGGCAACGTGCTCGGCATGATGCCGCATCCGGAAAACCACGTCGAAGACATCATGGGCTGCACCGACGGCCGCGGCCTGTTCGCAGGCCTCGTGGCGCATCTGGAGCGCGCCGCGTGAGCTGCGCGAATTAACGAATGGCCCGCGCTAGCCGGCGCCGTTGCTCGCGGCCGGCGGCGCTCGCCGTTTCACGCGCTTGATGGTGCCGGAGAATGTGAACAGCGGCCGCTCGCCGCTTCTCAAAAGGCCGCGCAGGAAGATCATCGAGCCTCCCGCCCGCGTGATCTCGCCGGTGCCTTCGACCAGTTCGCCTTCGCGCGCGGCGTCGAGAAATTCGCAGCCGAACGACACCGTCACCCCTGGTCCCTGCAGCACCGGCGCGGCGATGGCGAACAGGCAATAATCGGCAAACGCCATGAAGGCGCCGCCATGGACATTGCGCATGCCGTTGAGGTGCTTCTTTTCCACCCGGAAGGCGCAGCGTATCTGGCCGTCGTCCTCCATCCGGTGCCAGAACGGCCCGTTATGGGTCTCGAAGCTGTCACGGCTCCAGGTTCGCCAGCCGGCGAATTCGCCGGAAGTTTCGACATGCAGATCGGGGCGGCGGAGGAATGCGGATTTGGTCAGGTCGTCCAAGCGATTCGGCCTTTATTTGAGCTATCCAGCCCTTAAATCCGATCCACACCGATGTGCAAACCCGCTGGCTTGCATGGCCCGCCCGCAAATCTATGGACAGGGCGAAATTGCGCCATAAAAGGCCTTTTCCGCCCCTTCCGATCTCCCTAATAAGGCCTCATGAACCAGCCGCAGATCACCCCCGAACTCGTCGCCAGCCACGGCCTGAAGCCGGACGAATATGAGCGCATTCTGAAGCTGATCGGCCGGGTGCCGAGCTTCACCGAGCTCGGGATTTTCTCGGCGATGTGGAACGAGCACTGCTCGTACAAATCCTCGCGGCTGCATCTCAAGGGGCTGCCGACCAAGGCGCCCTGGGTGATCCAGGGGCCGGGCGAGAACGCCGGGGTCATCGACATCGGCGACGGCCAGGCGGTGGTCTTCAAGATGGAGAGCCACAACCATCCGAGCTACATCGAGCCGTATCAGGGCGCGACCACCGGCGTCGGCGGTATTTTACGCGATGTGTTTACGATGGGCGCGCGCCCGATCGCCTGTCTCAACGCGCTGAGCTTTGGTGCGCCGGAGCATCCGAAAACCCGGCATCTGGTGTCGGGCGTGGTCGCGGGTGTCGGCGGCTACGGCAATTCGTTCGGGGTGCCGACCGTCGGCGGGCAGGTGCGCTTCCATACCCGCTATGACGGCAACATCCTGGTCAATGCGATGGCGGTCGGCCTCGCCGACACCGACAGGATCTTCTACGCGGCGGCCTCCGGCGTGAACATGCCGATCGTCTATCTCGGCTCCAAGACCGGCCGCGACGGCATTCACGGCGCCTCGATGGCGTCGGCGGAATTCGACGACGATTCCGCCGAGAAGCGCCCGACCGTGCAGGTCGGCGATCCCTTCGCGGAAAAGCTGCTGCTGGAAGCCTGCCTCGAAATCATGGAAGCCGATTGCGTGATCGCGATCCAGGACATGGGCGCGGCCGGCCTGACCTGTTCGGCGGTGGAGATGGGCGCCAAGGGCGACCTCGGCGTCGATCTCGATCTCGACGCGGTGCCGACCCGCGAAACCGGCATGAGCGCCTACGAGATGATGCTGTCGGAAAGCCAGGAGCGCATGCTCATGGTGCTCAAGCCCGAGAAAGAGAAAGAAGCAGAGGCGATCTTCCGGAAATGGGGGCTGGATTTCGCGGTGGTCGGCTACACCACGCCGAGCAAGCGTTTTGTCGTCAAGCACGGCGGCGATGTCATGGCGGACCTGCCGATCAAGGAATTGGGCGACGAAGCCCCGCTCTACGACCGGCCGCATGTGCCGTCGTCGGCGCTGCCGGTGATCCATGCGCGCGACGTAACGCCGCCGATCGGAATTTCGTCCGCGCTGGAAAAGCTGATCGCGACGCCGGAGCTTTGCTCGAAGCGCTGGGTGTGGGAGCAATACGATCACGTCATCCTCGGCAATACCGTGCAGCGTCCCGGCGGCGACGCCGCCGTGGTGCGGGTGCAGGACGGGCCGAAGGGGCTGGCGCTGACGGTCGATGTGACGCCGCGCTATTGCGAGGCGGACCCGTTGGAAGGCGGCAAGCAGGCGGTGGCGGAAGCCTGGCGCAATATCACAGCGGTCGGCGGCCGGCCGCTGGCGATCACCGACAATCTCAATTTCGGCAATCCGGAGCGGCCGGAAATCATGGGTCAGTTCGTCGGCTGCCTGAAGGGCATCGCGGAGGCCTGCCGCGCGCTCGACTTCCCCGTCGTGTCCGGCAACGTCTCGCTCTACAACGAGACCAATGGCCGCGGCATCCTGCCGACGCCTTCGATCGGCGGCGTCGGGCTGCTCAACGACTTCACCAAATCCGCCACCCTTGCATTCAAGGCGGAGGGCGAGGCGATCCTCCTGATCGGCGAAACCCATGGCTGGCTCGGCCAGTCGGTTTACCTGCGCGACATCTGCGGCCGCGAAGACGGCGCGCCGCCGCCGGTCGACCTGTCCGCGGAAAAGCGCAACGGCGACGTGGTGCGCGGCATGATCCACGCCGGCACAGCGACGGCGGTGCATGATGTTTCCGATGGCGGGCTCCTGATTGCGCTGACGGAGATGGCAATCGCGAGCGGCATCGGAGCGCAATTGTCGGCGGCGCCGGGATCGACCGTGCCGCATGCGTACTGGTTCGGCGAAGATCAGGCGCGTTACATCGTAACCGTGCCTGCGGAACAGGCCGGGCTGGTGCTGGCGAAGATGAAAGGCGCCGACGTCCCGTGTGTCCGCATCGGCGCCACCGGCGGCGACGCCATCGCTGTTTCGGGCGAGGCGCCGGTTTCGATTGCGTCGCTTAAAGCCGGCTTCGAGGGTTGGTTCCCGGCCTATATGAACGACAGCGCGGCCTGAAGCCTTTCACAGCACGTGCGAAGCGCCCGGAATCTTCCGCAGCGCCGCGGTCGCGGCCCAGCTGAATGCGACGGTAAGCACGAACACAACCGCCGCCTTGACGATGGCGGGGAGATCGAAATCGAAAAGCCAATATTGCAGCCAGAGCACGATCGGGTAATGCACCAGAAACATGCCGTAGGCGTCAGCCTGCATCGGATCGAGGATGCTCCAGCCTGATCGATTGAATCTCAGGAAATACGCCAGGATCGCGAACAGGATAGCCGCGCTGAAGGCGACCATGAACAGGCCGTAGCTCGCCTCATACCAACCCGGCAATCTGACGGGATTCCCCAATATTTCGCGCTTGATGGCGATCAGCCCCCACAGCAGACAATAGGGTACGAGCGTCGCGATCACCCAGCCCCAGCTGCTCTTCGCCAGCCGTCCGTCCGCGCTCAGCACGCCGCGATCGAAATTCGCAGCGCCAACTCCGGCCCCGATGAAGAAGTAAGCGGCGTAGAGCAGCACGCGACTGGCCTGGATCGAGAACGGTCCGAACGCGAACCAGTAGCCCGGTCCGTAATAGACCCGCGCCGGAATATAGACGACGGCGGTGACGCCCAAGAGAAACAGGTAGAAGTCGGCTGGCCGGTCATAGCCGCGCAGCGACAGGCGATTGATCGGATCGACGAGCCTTGGTGAGAGCCGGTACAGCAGGCTCGCCGAAAGGTCGAAAATCAACAACACCCAGACGAACCATAGCGGGCCGCTTGGCCAGGGCCCGACGGTGATCGTCTTCCACCAGAATGCCGCGAAGCCGATATCGGGCTGCTGCCGGAGCGCGATGGGGTAATACGCGATCGGTATGATGGTGAACGCGGCGATCGCGAAAGGCAGGCCGAGCCGGAGCAAGCGATCGCGAAGAAAGACCGATGGCGCCTTATGGACAAGGCTCGGCCAGACGAACAATCCGGAGAGAAAAAAGAACATCGCCATGAAGAAGCTGTCGGTGGCGAGAACGACGGCGTCAAAGCCGATCCATGTCCTGTCACCGGAATCACCGAAATAAGTGTAGGGAATGACGGCATGGTGGATCAGGACCACAAGGGTCAGAAAGGTGCGGGCGCGATCGAGCGAGGCGTTTCGCATTTTGGCTTCAGGCGCCGCCCGGACTTCCGCGGGCGCCACTGAGCGGGAAATGGACGTCATGCAAATTCCGGCAAGGTGAAAATATCAGGATGTTGCCGCTGGAACCCCAATTCAGCAAGGCCCAATTGTCGCGCTGGAATGGTTCGCCGGGTGGCGATCAGAGGCTGGCCGTTTTCCGCGGCTTAAGGGAACCAGTTCCATCGTCCGAAGTTGGATCAGCGATCTCGATGGCGTCCGCCGTTCGCCGGCGCGCGCAAGCTGGAAGTGTGGGCGATGGCAATTCTCAAATGGGCGCTGATCTTCTTCCTGGTCTCGATCGTCGCCGGCATCCTCGGCTTCACCGGGATATCGGCCGCATCGGCCGATATTGCCCGCTTTCTGTTCTATGTCTTCGTCGTGATCTTCCTGGTCCTGCTGATCCTCGGGCTTACGATCTTCAGGGTGTGAGCGGGCCGGAGTGCGGGTCGCGAAGCTTGTCATGGCCGGCACAAGGCCCGGGAATGGCATGGATCACTCACGCCCCTTGAAAGCGGCTGTCCTCTCAGGTCACTTCCTCGATCGTGACCTTGTCGGGATAGAACGCCAAATGGCCTGATATCTCGGCCATCGCCGGGAAGGGCGTCTCATAGGTCCAGATCGAATTCTCGATGGTCTTGCCGTCGGCCTTGATGCTGAAATAATTCGCGTCCCCCTTATAGGGGCAGTGCGTCACCCGGTCGGTACGCGCCAGAAGCACCAGATTGGCGTCCTTTCGCGGCACATATTGCACGGCAGGGTAGCTCGCTTCCTTCAGCGTCAGGGCATGGGTGGTGTCGGCGATGACGACGCCGCCGGCGGAGATGCGGACGCGCTTCGGGTTTGCCGTAATCGTGATCGGGTGGTCGGGACCGGGGAGTTTCATGGCCGTCTGCCTCTTGGTCAGCCCGTTGTGATCGTGCGGTACGATCCGGGCGGCTTTGCAACGATTGGATCGGGAATATAGTGCGAGGGAGCGTGACGTAGAAGGGCGGCCACGCTAAGTTCCAGATCGCCCGTGGCCATCGCCGGCCACAATTCGAACCGCTGATTGGAGAAATACCGGGATGCCGATGGACCCCCACGATATCGAGTCGATGATCAAGGCGGCAATTCCCGACGCCGAGGTAACGATCCGCGATCTGGCCGGGGACGGCGATCATTACGCGGCGACCGTGATCTCGGAGTCGTTCCGCGGCAAATCCCGCGTCCAGCAGCACCAGATCGTCTACCAGTCGCTGCGGGGCCAGATGGGTGGCGTGCTGCACGCGCTGGCGCTGCAGACCGGAGTGCCTGGCGGACCCGGGGTACCAGAGCGCTAGAGCAGGGGACGCGATGGCGGCGGACAATGAACGCGGCGCGCTGTTTCGCCCGATCGTGCCGAACCAGCATAGCCGCGTCACCTACGCCGAACTGTTCTTCGATCTGGTGTTCGTTTTCGCGGTCACGCAAGTTTCCCACACTTTACTGGGCCGCTTCACCCCGCTCGGCGCCGTACAGACAACCATGCTGTTCCTGGCGGTCTGGTGGGTGTGGGTTTACACCTCCTGGATCACCAACTGGCTCAATCCCGAAACGACGCCGGTCCGGGTGCTGCTGTTCGTGCTGATGCTCGGCGGGCTCGTGCTCTCCACCTCGATTCCGAAGGCCTTCGAAACCCGGGGATTGTGGTTTGCGACGGCCTATGCGGCGATGCAGGTCGGCAAGACGGTCTTCCTGTGGGTATCGACACCGCCTGCCCGAACCGCGGCGCGCTTGAATGCGGTCCGCATCACAGCCTGGCTGGCCATGTCGGCCATCTTCTGGATCGCGGGCGGCTTTGCGGAAGGGCATTCGCGGCTGGTGCTTTGGGCGGTGGCGCTGGGTATAGAATATATCTCGCCGGCGGTGCGGTTCTGGATCCCGAAATACGGCGGGTCTTCGGTGGCGGACTGGGTGGTCGAGGGCGGCCACATGGCCGAGCGCTGCGCCGGCTTCATCATCATCGCGCTCGGCGAATCCATAGTCGTGACAGGTGCGACCTTTGCCGATCTGGCCTGGACCCTTGAGACCGTCAGCGCCTTCGCATCGGCCTTTATCGGCGCGATCGCGATGTGGTGGATCTATTTCCACAAGGGTGCCGAAGCCGGCTCCGAACAGATTTCGAGATCAAGCGAGCCGGGGCGATTGGCGAGGCTGGCCTATACCTATCTGCATATGCCGATCGTGGCCGGCATCATTCTCTCGGCGGTCGCCGATGAGCTCGTGCTGACGCATCCGGCAGAGCATTCCGATCCAAGGACGGTGCTGAGCGCGATCGGCGGACCATTATTGTTTCTGATTGGAACGATCCTGTTCAAGCTCACCTTCAGGGGATTTCTTCAACTCTCCCATGGTGTCGGCATCGTCGCGCTCGGCATATTGGCCTGGTTCGCGGGCGCACTGTCGCCCTTGATGTTGTCGATCCTGACCTCAGCGATCATGATCATGGTCGCGGTGTGGGAATCGATCTCGCTGGGATCTGGCGCGCCCGGACCACGGTCCGAAGCATCTCAGTCCGAAGCCACCAGCGCGTGAACCGAAAACATGCCCGCGCCGTCGGTCCAGGACTCGCGCGGCGTCCAGCCCGAGCCGCGCGCCAGCGCCGCGAAGCGCTCGAGGCTGTATTTGTAGCTGTTCTCGGTGTGGATGCTCTCGCCGGCGCGGAACGAGAAACTGCGCCCCAGCACGCGCACGCTCTGTGCCTTGCGGCTGATCAGGTGCATCTCGATGCGGTGACGGTCGCGATTGTAGATCGCGCGGTGAGTGAAGGCGCTAATGTCGAAATTGCCGCCGAGTTCGCGGTTGATGCGATGCAGCACATTGAGGTTGAAGCGGGCGGTGACGCCGGCTTTATCGTTATAGGCCTGGTACAGCACGCGCTCGTCTTTTTCGAGATCGACGCCGATCACCATCTGCGCGCTCTCACCGAGAATGTCGCGGGCGCTGCGCAGGAATGCGCAAGCCTCGTGCGGTTCGAAATTCCCGAGCGTCGATCCCGGGAAAAATCCGACCTTCGGCATGTCAGCGATCGGCTCCGGCAGGGCGAACGGCGCGGTAAAATCCGCTGTGACCGGATAGACGGCAAGACCGGGGAAATCCTGCCGCAGGGCGTCGGCCTGCGCTTTCAGAAAGTCGCCGGAAATATCCACGGGCACGTAGGCGCCAAAGGCGCATTCGTTCAATAGCAGCCGGACTTTTGTGGTTGCGCCGGCGCCGAATTCCACCAGCGCGGAGCCTCCGGGGACGATTGCCGATATCGCGCTGCCCCGATCGCGCAGAATTGAAAGCTCGGTGCGCGTCGGGTAATATTCCGGCAACAGCGTGATCTGCTCGAACAGTTCCGAACCCGCAACATCATAGAAATATTTCGGCGACAGCCGCTTCGGGTGCTGCGACAGATCGTCCAGCACATCGTCGGCGAACGCGGAAGGTTGCTCGTCGAAGCGATGCGCTTTGGCCAAAGCGGGGGCGTACACATTCATGACAATCTCCTGAACGCGCTTTCGGGCGCGCTTGAATTGGGTAAATCACGTGGCGTAGTCGGCGAGGCGCAGTCCGGTGAATTGCCAGCGATGATACGGATAAAAGAAGTTGCGATAGGTAATACGGCGGTGCCCGTCCGGAGTTGCAAGCGAGGAGCCGCGCAGCACCAATTGATTGACCATGAACTTGCCGTTGTATTCGCCGAGCGCGCCCTCGACCGCCCGGTAGCCGGGGTAGGGCGAATAGGCGCTGCGGGTCCATTGCCAGACGATCCCGAAGGCATCGTTGAGATGGCCGGCTCTTGCTGCGACCTCCCATTCCATTTCGGTCGGCAAATGCTTGCCGTTCCAGCGCGCGAACGCATCCGCCTCATAATAGCTGATGTGGCAAACCGGGCTTGAAGGATCGACCGGCTTCAATCCGGCCAGCGTCATGACCTGCCATTGGCCGTCGATTTCGCGCCAGTAGCCGGGCGCCTGCCATCCTTCGTTGCTGACGGTGGCAAAACCGTCCATCAGCCAGAGCGTCGCGGTGGAATAACCGCCGTCCTTCATGAAGGCGAGCCACTCTGCGTTGGTGACGAGATTGCGGCCAAGCTTCACGGGGCCGACCAGCGCGCGGTGCGCGGGTTTTTCGTTGTCGAAATGAAACGTGTCGTCGGTGTGTCCGACGGTGTGGATGCCCTCGTTGAGACTGATCCATTCGTCACCGGCACGAGTTTCGTCGCCGCTGCGGGTTGAAGCTGGGAATTGCCACGCCGCATCGTAAGCCGGCGGAATCGGGTTTTGCGCGAACGCGTGCAGGATGTCGGTCAGCATCAATTCCTGATGCTGCTGCTCGTGATTGAGGCCGACTTCGACCAGCGGCGCGATGTAGGCGAGCGCCTCCGCGCTGGCCTCGTGAAAGTATTTCACCACCGCGGCGTCGACATGCCGGCGGTAGGCGGTGATTTCTTCGGCGCCAGGACGGGTAATGTGGCCGCGCTGGTGACGGGCGTGCCGCGGGCCGGCGTTGACGTAATAGGAATTGAACAGATAAGCGAAATCCGGGTGAAACGGCTTGTAGCCTTCGCAGTGTTCGCCGAGCAGGAATTGCTCGAAGAACCAGGTGGTATGGGCGCGGTGCCATTTCGCCGGGCTCGCGTCCGTCATTGACTGGATCACCTGGTCCTCAGGCGTCAGCGGGGCGGCGCGGCGCTCGGTCTCGTTCCGGACCGCGAGATAAGCTTCCACCAAATCCTGGGCGAGGCTGCCGGAATCGGAGAATAATGACGGCCAAGGGGCGGCCGGCGTGGCCGTGGCGGATGCTGGTTTCGTCACGATAATCTCCGGTTGGGAAGAGAACGTTGCTCTGGCCGACGGGTTCCCCGAGAACAGCCTGTCCTAGATAGGGGCTTCCGTCCGGGAAAAAAGCCTCCCCCCGGCTATGATATTGGTGCCGTCAGGCTATGGTCCGGCCTCGGGATATCCGGTCGGGAATAAGCCCCTGCATGCCAGCTCCCCGCCATTTTACTTTGGATGCACAACGGTTTGGGGTACATATATGGGGAGTGTCGGGTTTGACGGGCTGACGCAGGGGGCAGCGCGCCCCGAGAGGAAGTGAATATGAGCATCGAACAATTTATCGACAACGAAGTGAAGTCAAACGACGTCGTGCTTTTCATGAAGGGTACGCCGCAATTTCCGCAGTGCGGTTTTTCCGGGCAGGTGGTACAGATCCTCGATCACGTCGGGGTCGGCTATAAGGGCTTGAACGTTCTGGAGTCCTCCGAGCTGCGTGACGGCATCAAGACCTATTCCAACTGGCCGACCATCCCGCAGCTCTACGTCAAGGGCGAGTTCGTCGGCGGCTGCGACATTATCCGCGAGATGTTCCAGGCCGGCGAGCTGCAGCAGCTGTTCGCCGACAAGGGCGTCACGGTCAGCGCGCCCGCCTCCGTCTGAGCTTGGCTGCGCGACAGATCGGCTCGGCGCGGCTGGAAGTCATCGTCGCCGACATCACGACGTTGAGCGTTGATGCCATCGTCAACGCCGCGAATTCTTCGCTTCTCGGCGGTGGGGGCGTCGACGGCGCGATCCACCGCGCGGCTGGTCCGGAGCTTCTTGCCGAATGTCGCACGCTCCGTGGCTGCGAGACCGGCGGCGCCAAAATCACTTTGGCGTATCGGCTGCCGGCACGGCATGTGATTTACGCCGTCGGCCCGGTCTGGAACTCCGGAAGCCAGGGCGAAGATGCGGCGCTGGCGTCGTGCTATGCCCGCGCGATCGAGTTGTGCCAGACCCACGGGCTGGCTTCGGTTGCCTTTCCTGCCATCTCCACCGGCATCTATCGCTTCCCTGCCGATCGCGCGGCGCGAATTGCGGTCTCGACAACGGTCGAAGCGCTGCAGGCGGCGCCCGCGGTCAACAGGGTCATCTTCTGCTGCTTTTCAAGCGACAGCGCCCGGCTGCATGCGCAATCGATGGCCGAATTCGGCAGCCCTTGTGCCGATTGAGCCGGCCGCTAAACTCCTCGTGCATTCAGCCTTGGTAAAGAGAATGATCCATGAAGCGATGGAGAGCTGACGGCGCCATGCAATGGCGTCGCTTCGCGGCGGCGCTTGCGCTTCTGATTCCTGCGATCGCCGTCGGATGGCCGAACGCCGGGCGCGCGGAAACGCAGCCTTCCGCCCCGGCAACTCTTTCCCGCGCCAAGCTGGAGCGCGTCGGCGACTATATCCGGCACGAGATCGCGGCCGGCACGATCCCTGGCGCCGTCATCCTGATTCAGCAGCACGGTCATCCCGTCTATTTCCAAAGTTTCGGCGTACGTGATGTCGAAAGCAGGCGTCCGATGACCGCTGACACGATCTTCCGGCTTTATTCGATGTCGAAGGCAATCACGTCAGTTGCCGCGATGATGCTGGTCGAAGACGGCAAGCTTTCGCTCGACGATCCCGTCGCAAAATACATCCCGGCCTTTGCAAACGCGAAGGTCGGCGTGGAAAAAAGCGATGAAGACGGCAAGCCGATGCTGGCGCTGGAGCCGCTCAACCGCCCGATCACGATCGAAGACCTGCTGCGCCACACCTCGGGCCTTACCTATGGCTTTTATGGCGACAGCCCGGTCCGAAAAATCTATGCGCACTCCGATATGTTTGACGGCGATTTCGACAACGCGACCTTTGCCGAGCGTCTGGCAAAACTGCCGCTCGCCGAACAGCCGGGAACGCGATGGGATTACGGCCACTCGACCGATGTCCTCGGCCGCGTCATCGAGGTGATATCCGGACAGTCGCTCTATCAATTCGAAAAGCAGCGGCTACTAGACCCGCTTGGGATGACCGAGACCGCGTTCTTCGTCGCGGATGCGGCGCAGCGGCCGCGCATCGCCGAGCCGATGCCCAACCACCCTTTAGGCCCGGTAGCCGGCATCAAGGATTCGACATTGCCGCGGCGCTGGGAATCCGGCGGGGCGGGCATGGTCGGGACGATCGGGGACTATGCGCAATTCCTGCAGATGTTGCTGAACGGCGGCACATTGGATGGCAGGCGCTACCTCAAGCCGGAAACCATCGGTCTGATGGCGTCCGACCGTATCGGGCCGGAGACCAAAATCGCCCGCGACCTGATCTATTTTCCTGGTGCAACCAGCGGCTTCGGGCTTGGCTTTGCAGTGCGCACCGCGGTGCCCCCCGGTACGTCGTGGCCGCTCGGGGAATATCGCTGGGACGGCGCCGCCGGCACCTTCTTCTTTGTCGATCCGCGGGACGATGTGTTTGTCATCTTCATGATGCAGACGCCGACCCAGAGCGCACGGATTTAACTGGCGCTGAAGACGCTGATCTATGAGGCGCTGAAGGATTGATCGCTATCGTTGCCGTTACGCGCCCCGTACGATATCGCGGACCAATGCGACCGTCTCCTCGATCATCTCGGCGGTGACATCGAGATGGGTGCAGGCGCGGATCCGGCCGTCCATCATGGCGAGCAGCACGCCGCGGGGGCGCAAGGCTGCGACCATCTTCTCGCCGCTGACGCCTGAGCCATCGGGCTTGAAGAAGACCAGATTGGTTTCGGGCTGCTGCACTTCCATGCCCTTGATTTGCGCCAGTCCCCGCGCCAGCGCCCGGGCATTGGCGTGATCGTCGGCCAGCCGGTCGACGTGGTGGTCGAGCGCGTAAACGCAAGCGGCGGCGCAAATGCCGGCCTGGCGCATCGAACCGCCCAGGCGCTGCTTCCAGCGCCAGACCTCGTCAATGAAATCGCGGGAGCCCGCAACAACCGCGCCGACCGGCGCGCCCAGCCCCTTGGAGAAATCGATCCAGGCCGAATCCCACCCCGTCGCCATGTCGCGCGCGCTGATGCCTGTGGCAACGCAGGCATTCAACAGCCGTGCACCATCCATGTGGGTGGCGAGCCCGTTGGCCTTTGCGATTTGCACGACTTCATCGAGCGCGGCTTTCTTCCAGATCGTGCCGCCGCCGATATTGGCGGTCTGTTCGACGCTGACCACCGTCTGCGGCGGCTGGTAGCGGCTGCGCGGGTGGAGCGCCCTGCGAAAGGTATCGGGTGAGAATTGCCCGTCGGCGCCCGGCAGCGGCGTGATCTGGAATCCGCCGAGCGCTGCGTGGGCGCCGCCTTCGCGGGCGATGATATGCGCTGTCTCGTGCGCCAGGATCTCGTCGCCGGGCCGGCAATGCACCAATGTCGCCGCGACGTTGCACATGGTGCCGGAGGGCATGAACACCGCGGCCTCCTTGCCGAGCAGATCGGCCACGCGCTCGCACAGCACATTCACAGTCGGATCGTCGCCGATCTGCTCGTCGCCAACATCGGCCCGCGCGATCGCCTCGCGCATGGCAGGCGTCGGGCGGGTCTGGGTGTCCGACAGCAGGTTGATGCGGACCGGCAGAGCCTTCGGGTCACGCGGGGGTGGGGTGTAGGTCATGGTGAACTCTCGTCACTCTCTACGTCATGGCCGGGCTCGTCCCGGCCATCCACGTCTTGTTTGCAGGCTTACGACCATAAAGACGTGGATGCCCGGCACAAGGCCGGGCATGACGAATTAAAAAAGGCCCCGGCAAAACCGGGGCCTTCGATCTTGAGAAAACGCCGATAATAATCAGCGCGAATAGAATTCAACGATCAGATGCGGCTCCATCTGCACCGCGAACGGCACGTCGGAGAGAGCAGGGATGCGGCTGAACTTCGCCGTCATCTTGGAGTGATCGACTTCGAGGAAATCGGGCACGTCGCGCTCGGCGAGCTGGTTCGCTTCCAGAACCACCGTGAGCTGCTTTGAGGCTTCCTTGACCTCGATGAGGTCGCCGACCTTCAGCTTGAAGCTCGGGATGTTGACGCGGCGGCCGTTCACCTTGACGTGGCCGTGATTGATGAACTGGCGCGCGGCGAACATGGTGGCCACGAACTTGGCGCGATAGACCACGGTGTCGAGACGGCGCTCCAAAAGGCCGATCAGGTTTTCACCGGTATCGCCCTTCATCCGGCCGGCCTCGACATAGATGCCGTGGAACTGGCGTTCGCTGATGTTGGCGTAGTAACCTTTGAGCTTCTGCTTGGCGCGCAGCTGCACGCCGAAGTCGGAGAGCTTGCCCTTGCGGCGCTGGCCATGCTGACCGGGGCCATACTCGCGGCGGTTAACGGGGCTCTTCGGGCGGCCCCAGATATTCTGGCCCATACGGCGATCAATCTTGTATTTCGCCTCACTGCGCTTTGTCATCGCGTCCTCTTTGCAAAGTTTGAGTTTTGAGGAGACGCGCCCTCCTGTGCGCCGGGAATTTCCCGGAGCCGACAGGTCCAGCCCTTAAGCTTGAAAGGATGGACCACGGGTCGCGAAACGCGTCGCGGGCCGAAACCGGCCCGCGAGCAGGGGGGTTCTAGGAAGAAACCGCCGTCCTGTCAATGAAAACGCCCTGGGGCATTTGTGGGCCAAAAGCGACATAACACCGTCTTTCCGGGATGGTCCGTAAGGACCAGACCTCGGATGTGCGATTGCATCGGGGAATCTTGAGATTCCGGGTTCGTCGCTGCCGCGACGCCCCGGAATGACAGCTAGGAAGCCGTCAGGTGGCGACCGCCCGGACCGGCTTTGGCTCGGCGTACTGCCTATGCCCGCGCAATTCAGCCGCGATTTCGGTGTTCAGCACCTGTTCCAGCCGGGTCATGACCTTGGCGATCAGGGCCGCGTCGGTAATCCGGTGGTCCCAGCGGATCGCGACATGGATGGTCTGGTCCTGCTCCACCACGCCATAGCTGAGGATATACGGCCCCGGGCTCAACGCATGAAGCTCGCCGGCCCCGTAGGCGGCGACCGAGGTCACCCCGAAGTTGCCGAACCAGTTGGCGCGCTGGCGTCCGAAATTGAGGCCGACCGACCAGAACAGGCGGCGCAGCGGTAGCGGCAGCCGCGTTACCCGGAGCATCTTTCGAAAGGCCGGTACCTCGCCGATCGGCGCCTCCTTGGCGTGCCGGATCTGCGCATCGACCTCGGCTAAGGGCAAAGTATCGGCCGCCGGGACCTTCTGCGGCAGCACGCAATCCTGGCCGTCTTCGATGCGCGCGATCGCAACCATCGCGATGCTGCGCGGCAGTTCATAAAAGCTCGGCCACGGCCATTTGGCGTAAAGGGTGCGCAGGATCGGCTGTTCTTTCGCCACCAGCGAGAACGCCTTGACGAAAATCGCCGCCCAGCCGGGCGGCTGCGCGGCAAGCGCGCGGGCCTCCAACAGTGGACGGACGTTGAGCGGCCGCGAGAGCGAGACAAAAGGCACGCGGATCGATGCATGCATGAGGTCGGCGACGAGACGGCGCGGCATTGAGATTTTTCGAACCGTTCCGCGCATCGTTCCACTCAAGTTCCCACAACACAAAACCGGCGAGTCGGGCCTTCTCGCCAGCTTTTCATCTAGCACGATCCAGCCAGCTTGAGGCCAGATGGTTATGCATTTATGGCGTAGGCGAGGCGAAGGGGCGGCCCCAGCCACAAACTAAATCCTGTGTAATTTCAGCAGCTTGCTTCGGCGGCATGGTTCGTTTCAGCGTTTGATGCCCTCAAGGCTCGCCGCGATGCCACGCTGAAACAGCGACCAGTCGAAGCCGAGCGCCAGCGCTACATAACCCCGATCGATCATTTGATTGGCCTGTTCTGCCGTGCGCGCCACGCCGCCGATCGGAACGCCGCTTTTGAGGATGCCGGCCTCGGCGCGCGCCATCAGCGCCTGCACTTCGGGGTCGTCAATCCGGCCGCGTTTGTTGATGGAGGTTGCGAGGTCGCCGGGTCCGATGACAGCGACGTCGATGCCGGGTGTCGCCATGATCTCGTCGATGCGGTTGACCGCCTCGACATGCTCGATGGTGACCATGCAGATCATGTCATCGTCGGCGGTCGCCATATAATCGGGCATCGAGACGCCCCAGCGAAACGGGGCGTGGAACGGGCCCCAGAGCCGGTCGCCGCGCGGCGGATAGCGCACGCTGCGCACGGCCTTTTCGGCATCCTCGCGGCTGCAGATCATCGGAAAATTGATGCCGAGCGCGCCGATATCCATCGGCGCCTTCGCAAGCCAGGCTTCATTGGCGGCGATCCGCGCCAGCGGTATGCATGGTGTGCCCGAGGTTGCCGTTATCATCGCATGCGCCGAACCGAGATCGATCGGACCGTGCTCGAGGTCGACGATGATCCAGTCGAGACCCGAACGCGCCATGATCTGCACGGTCTGAATGCTGGGGATGGTCGCAATCGCGCCGAACGTTGGACGTCCCTCCCGCCATTGCTTGCGCAGACGGTTGAGGGGAGCAGGCGTCGCGGGTGTCAAATCGATGCTCCCTTCGGTGAGGCCTGGGGGAAGGGCGGTCGCTCGAAAGGCTAGCAGCGCGGCGACGGGCCGAAAAGCGTCAAGGGCCATTCACGCCGGAACGCGGCCGCCGAAAAACGGCATCAAGGCCCGGCTCAGCGTGTGCGGCCGCCTGGAGGTGAAAATCATTTCGGCGCCGGCATGATCGGTCTCGCCGCCGGCGGGACCGAGCAAATCGGCAACCCGCCGGGCAATCGCGGGTGCCGGATCGATCCAGTCCACCGGCCAGGGCGCGAGCCTCACCAGCCGGTCCATCAGCAGCGGGTAATGGGTGCAGGCCAGCACCACGGTGTCGGTGCGCGCCAAGTGGTCTTGGCTGTTTCCGACAAAACATGGCGCGATTTCGGCCGATATCTCGGCGTCGCTCACCTCGGTGCCGCTCAACGCCGCCTCGGCGAGCGAGGCAAGCTCGCCTGAGCCCACCAGCGTCACTTCGCAGCCTTGCGCGAAATCGCGGATCAGCGCCTTGGTGTATTCGCGCTTGACGGTGCCCCTGGTGCCGAGCACGGAGACGCTTCTTGTTTTCGATTTCGCGCAGGCGGGCTTGATGGCAGGCACCGTGCCGACGAACGGCACTTCGTATCGCTCACGCAGATGCGACATCACCAGGGTGGACGCGGTGTTGCAGGCGATCACCACCAGATCGGGGACGTGGGTGGCGATCAGCTCGCCGATCAGCGGCACCACGCGCGCGATGATCTGCTCCTCGCTGTGATGGCCGTAGGGAAAGAACGCGTCGTCGGCGACATAGACATAATGCGCGTCGGGCCGCGCCTTGACGATTTCACGCAATACCGTGAGGCCGCCAAGGCCAGAGTCGAATACGAGAATCGTCGGAGCTGCAGACACGAAAGCGATCTTAGCCGATCCGGGGTTACCATTCAGTTGTTATTGCACGGGCGCGCTCGGCGCGGGAGGGGGGTAGGCCCGCCGCCACGGGGCGCCGCAGCGGCTTCAATTCTTGCTCTGATTGTGTCTTGCACGGACCACAATTTCGGCCGAGCGTGCCGATTTGACGTCATCTGTCTGCCGTGGATCTACGGTTTCTTCTACTGGTGGAACAATCAGGGCACGGCCGAAGTCAAATTGGAAAAACTGGAAAAGACCCCGGCGCGCTGAGGTTGCTGCGCCCCCTGCGCCGATGCCGAGGAGCTCAGCTTTCGCCGAACACGCGCCTGAAGATCGTGTCGACGTGCTTGAAGTGATAGCCGAGGTCGAACTGCTCGGATATCTCGGCATCGCTGAGATATTTCTTCACCTCGGCGTCTTTCTTCAACAGCGTCTGGAAGTCGCCTTCGCCGCGCCATACCGGCATGGCGTTGCGCTGCACGAATCTGTAGGCGTCCTCGCGGCTGCAGCCCTTTTGCGTCAGCGCGATCAGAAGCCGTTGCGAATGAATGAGGCCGCCGAGCCGGTCCATGTTCTTCAGCATGTTTTCGGGATAGACCAAGAGCTTGTCGATCAGGCCGGCGAGGCGGTTGAGCGCGAAGTCGAGCGTCACCGTCGCGTCGGGCGCGATCATGCGTTCGGCCGAGGAGTGCGAGATATCGCGCTCGTGCCACAGGACGACATTCTCCATGGCCGGCGTCACATAGGCGCGCACCATGCGCGACAGGCCGGTGAGGTTTTCCGACAGCACCGGGTTGCGCTTGTGCGGCATCGCCGAAGAACCCTTCTGGCCCTCGGAGAAGAACTCCTCCGCCTCCAGCACTTCGGTGCGCTGCAGATGCCGGATCTCGGTGGCGAGCCGCTCGACCGAGGACGCGATCACGCCAAGCGTCGCAAAAAACATCGCGTGGCGATCGCGCGGGATCACCTGCGTCGAGATCGGCTCCGGCGTAAGCCCCATCGCCTTGGCGACATGCGCTTCGACGCGCGGATCGATCTGCGCGAAGGTGCCCACCGCGCCTGATATCGCGCAGGTCGCGACTTCCTTGCGGGCGGCGACCAGCCGCTCGCGGGCGCGGGTGAATTCCGCGTAGGCATAGGCGAGCTTCAGCCCGAACGTCACCGGTTCGGCATGGATGCCGTGGGAGCGGCCGATGGTCGGCGTCATCTTGTGCTCGAAGGCGCGCTTCTTCAGCGCCGCCAGCACCTTGTCGATGTCGTTGACCAGCAAGTCTGCGGCGCGGGTCAGCTGCACGTTGAGGCAGGTGTCGAGCACATCGGACGAGGTCATGCCCTGGTGCACGAAGCGCGCCTCGGGGCCGACGATTTCCGCCAGATGGGTGAGGAAGGCGATGACGTCGTGCTTGGTTTCGCGCTCGATTTCGTCAATCCGCGCGACGTCGAAAATGACGTCGCGGGCCTTGGCCCAGACCGTTTTCGCCGCTTCCTTCGGAATCACGCCGATTTCCGCCAGCGCGTCCGCGGCATGCGCCTCGATCTCGAACCAGATCTTGAAGCGCGTCTGCGCCTCCCAGATGGCGGCCATTTCCGGGCGGGTATAGCGGGAAATCATCGACGACTCTTGGGCAAGGGGTTACGCCGCGCTTTAGCAGAGCGGCCCAGGAGAAACAAACGCCAGCCTGGCGTAAACGGACCCGCCCACTGCCATGCGGCCGGCGCAGCCCCCTCAGTCACGAAACATTGACTGACAGATATTGAAATCTGTCAGCGAGATGCCCTATATTGCCTCCAGACGCCATTGCTGAGGCGTCACCTCGGTTCGCCGGCCGATCGCCACGATCCCTGGACTTTTAGAGGACTTGCCCATGACCATCGAAATCCTTCATTTGACCGCCCAAATCCAGCGCTGGCTCAACGCACGCGTGGCCCATCATCTTGCGGCGCAGGCCGAACGGTTAGCCCGTTAATAAGGGAACCGCGATGACAATCCGCCAGATGGCTTTGCTAAAACCAAGGAAGCAGACGGTGCGCGCATGAACGAAAACGTTGTTCTGACCCCGGAACGAATTCTCGAGGTCACCGAGGACGTGCTGCGCCGCTTCGGGCTGGCGAAGGCTACGGTGGTGGATGTGGCCCGTGCGCTCGATGTCAGCCACGGCAGCGTCTACCGTCATTTCCCGAGCAAGGCTTCGCTGCGCGAAGCGGTGGCGAAGCGCTGGCTCGACCGGGCCAACGCGCCGCTTGAGAAGATTGCGGAAGCGTCCGGGCCGGCGCCCGCCAGGCTGGAGCGCTGGTTGCGCACGATGTTTTCGATCAAGCACAAGAAGGTTTGCGATGATCCCGAGATGTTCGCGACCTATCTGGCGCTGGCGCAAGAGGCGTGCAAGGTGGTCAAGGCGCACAAGGAACGTCTCATCGATCAGATCGCGCATATTTTGTCCGATGGCGTGAAGCAGGGCGCCTTCCAGGTCGCCGATATCAAAGTCACGGCGCGCGCGATTTTCGAGGCCACCAGCCGCTTCCATCATCCCGCTCATTCCGAGGAATGGAGCGATCCACAGCTCGCCGCGCGGATCGACGCCTTGCTGGCGTTGTTGCTGAGGGGCCTGGAAGCGCCGCGCAAGCGCTAGTTTGTTTCTCCGCGCGCCGGGCTACGCCATGCGCGCAACCTGGTTCCGCTGCCCCCCGTCAATCCCTCCCTTCAGCGTCATTGCGGACCTCCCGCGCCCTGTTGTTTGATATCCATCAAATCGGGCACCGGCCTGGTCGATAGGATCGGCGCGGAGGAAATTGTGCTGCTGGCTGTTTTCGCGGATATCCATGCCAACCGGCAGGCTTTTGCCGCGTGCCTCGACTATGCGAGGGTGCGTGGCGCGGAACGGATCATCTGCCTCGGCGACTACGTCGGATATGGCGGCGATCCCGAATGGACCGTCGAGACGGTGATGGGCCTCGTCGAAGGCGGTGCCATGGCCGTGCGTGGCAATCACGACAACGCCGTCGGCACCCCCTCGGAATCCATGAATGCCGAGGCCCAGGCCGCGATCGAGTGGACCCGCGGCAGGCTGAGTTCGGCCCAGCGGCGTTTTCTGGCGGAATTGCCGTTTGAGCTGTGGGACGATGACCGCCTCTATGTCCATTCCGAGGCCAGCAATCCCACGAGATGGCGCTATGTCCAGAATGCGCCGGATGCGGCGCGCAGCATCATCTCGACGGAAGCGCATGCCACATTCTGCGGCCATATCCACCGGCCGGCGCTGTATTCGATGTCTGCCACCGCGAAGATGACGAGCTTCATCCCGACGGCCGGTGTCCCGGTGCGATTGTTGCGGGGACGGCAATGGCTCGCCGTTGTCGGCTCGGTGGGCCAGCCTCGCGACGGCGATCGGGCCGCTTCGTTCGCGATGTTCGAGACCGAGACCGAGGAAATCACCTATTGCCGCGTGCCCTACGATGTCGAGGCGGCGGCGACGCGGATTCGCGAGAATGGGCTGCCGCATTGGCTGGCCGATCGCCTCTCGGTCGGGAGGTGAGCGATGGCCAAGCATTCGGTTCGGCCCGGCGCAGTCATCGACGGCTTCATCATCGGGGAGTGCGTCCATGCGGGCGGCATGGCGACATTGTGGAGCGTAACGCGGCCTGACATTGCGGCGCCGCTGCTGATGAAAATCCCGAGGGTATCCGAGGGCGAGGATCCCGCCGCTATTGTCAGTTTCGAAATGGAGCAGATGATCCTGCCGCGGCTGTCGGGGCCTCATGTGCCGGCCTGTTACGCCACCGGCGATTTCGCGCGTCAGGCCTATGTCGTGATCGAGCCGATCCCGGGCACGACGCTCTACAGCCGGCTTGGCGAGCTGCCGCTCGGTTACGAAGAGGCCATCGTCATCACCGGGAAGATCGCGGTGGCGCTGGACGACCTGCATCGGCAGAACGTCATCCATCACGATATCAAGCCGAGCAGCATCATGTTTCGTCCCTCCGGCGAAGCCGTCCTGATCGACTTCGGACTGTCCCATCATAATCAGCTGCCCGACTTGCTGCAGGAAGAGTTCCGGGTTCCCTACGGCACGGCGCCCTATATGGCACCCGAGCGGTTGCTCGGCGTGCGCGACGATCCGCGCAGCGATCTGTTTTCGCTGGGCGTGCTTTTGTACTTCTTCACCACCGGCGTGCGGCCGTTCGGCGAGTCCGAGACCATGCGCGGAATGCGGCGTCGGCTGTGGCGCGATCCATATCCTCCGCGCCAGCTGAAGGCGGATTATCCGCCCTGGCTGCAGGAAGTCGTGCTGCGGTGCCTGGAGATCGATCCGGTCTGGCGCTACCCCACGGCATCGCAACTCGCATTCGAACTCGCCCATCCCGACCAGATCAAACTGACGGCGCGGGCGGAGCGCCGGGATCGCGACCCCTTCAGCACCGTCTGGCGCCGCCGCTTCAACGGCAATCTGACCCCGCCCAGGCCAAAGGCAGATCTCGCCGCGCAACTGGCGTCGGGGCCGATCGTGGCGATCGCGCTCGACATCACGGAAGGGTCGGCCGCGCTCAACGAGGCGCTGCGCGTCACCGCCGCACAAATCCTGGCGACCTTGCCGTCGGCGAGGCTGGCGTGCCTGAATGTGCTGAAGCTCGGCCGCATCACCATCGACCGAACGCTCGACGAAGAGGGCAAGAACAAGCACGTCGACCGGCTGGTCACGCTCCGCCATTGGGCGTCGCCGTTAAGGCTCGATGAAAGCCGGTTGACCGTGCACGTCCTGGAAGCCTTCGACCCGGCAGTGGCGATCCTGGAATTTGCCGAAGCCAATCACATCGATCACATCGTCATCGGCGCGCGGCAGAATTCGCTCAAGCGCACGTTGCTCGGCAGCGTCTCCGCCAAAGTCGCGGCGGAGGCGGACTGCACGGTGACCGTGGTGCGGCCGCCGAAGCTGGCTTCGCTGCACGAGCAGGAGAGTGCGGGCGAGAAGCCGGAAGAGGCGAAGGCCTAGAGGCTTTTCCGTTTCGATAGAATCGAAACGGGGCTCTAAATTCCTGATTTAACGCGTCTTCTTAACGCGAACCGGTCTCCACCTCGCTTGAAAAACGCTCTAGACCGCTTCGCCGCGCGCCAGCGCCGCCGCGTTGCGGATCGCGGAAATATTGGCCTTGTAGGATTCCATGGTGCCGCCCTTGAACACGGCGGAGCCGGCGACGAAGGCATTGGCGCCGGCGGCGGCCAGCTGGCCGGCGACATCCGGGCCGACGCCGCCGTCGACCTCGATATCGATCGGGCGTCCTGCGGTCATCGCGCGCAGATCCCTGATCTTGCCGAGCGCGGAGGGAATAAAAGCCTGGCCGCCGAAGCCGGGGTTGACCGACATCACCAGCACCAGATCGATCATGTCGATGACATATTCGACGGCCGAGATCGGCGTGCCCGGATTGAGCGAGACGCCGGCCTTCTTGCCGAGCGCACGGATTGCCTGCAGCGAGCGATGCAGATGCGGGCCGGCCTCGGCATGCACCGTGATGTGGTCGCAGCCGGCCTTGGCGAAGGCCTCAAGATACGGATCGCATGGCGAGATCATCAGATGCGCATCGAAGATCTTCGTGGTGTGCGGGCGGATCGCCTTGATGACATCGGGGCCGTAGGAAATGTTGGGGACGAAATGCCCGTCCATCACGTCGAGATGGATCCAGTCGGCGCCGGCGTGGTCCACGGCGCGGACCTCCTCGCCAAGTTTGGAAAAATCGGAAGCCAGGATCGACGGCGCGATAACGAGGGGGCGTGACGCGAATTGGGCGGACATGTGCGCTTTCCGAACCACTTTCGAAGCCTCAAGGATGGTTTCGGCGTAACACGCGCAAAGCCCGGGGGCAATGCGGACCAAAGCGCGTATCGAGGGCGGAAAATTCTGCCGTTGGCGGCATCAATTGCCGGGGAGGGCGCAACGTTGGCGATGCGGAAAACTCCGGCTTTATTGATTTTTTCGCGATGGCACGGCGTTTGCTGATCCTCATGCCGTGAAAGTAAAAGGCCGCAGCCTCGCGGCATTTGTCGGAGTTATGCCATGCTACCTGCTCTTGGCGCCGCCGCGTCCGCGCTGGATGCCCTGCAATCGCTGACGTCATCGAAATCGACCTCCCCGCAAACCACTGGCTTCACCCAGAGCTCGACCAACCCGTTCGATATCGCGAGTAGCTCGACGCCGTCGGGAAGCCCGGCTGTGGCTACCGGCGGCAACGGATTTACGCAGATATCGCCGACGACGATGAGCGCGCTGCTGGCGGCGCAAGGCCAGTCATCGACGGCAACGACGACATCGGCACCGACCAGCCCATCCAGCGCGCTGCAGGATCTGTTCTCGCAGATCGATGCCAACGGCGACGGCCAGATCAGCAAGTCGGAATTCGAAAACGCGCTTGGCGCCGGCGGTACCAACATCGCGCAGGCCGACGCCGTGTTCAACAAGATGGACACAAACGGCGACGGTTCGGTCAGCCTCAACGAAATGTCCAAGGCGCTGCAGGGCGCAGGCGGCAAGGGCGGGCATCATCACCATCATGTCGCCAGTTCGGATGGATCCGGCGGATCCACCGGCGCCAGCGGCTCAAGCTCCGGCACCCCCGGATCGAGCTCCGATCCATTGCTGCAGGCGCTTGGCGGCGCGTCATCTTCTTCGGTAACCAACAGCGACGGCTCGACCACGACGTCGGTGACCTACGCGGACGGATCGAAGGTCACCATGACCTCGCCGGCGGCGACGACGTCCTCCAGCAGCGCGACGTCCTCCTACAATGTCATCGAGCAGATGATTCAGCGCGAGGCGCAGGCGATCTCATCCGGTGCTACCGCCTCGCTCTCGCTCAACGTCTGAACAGGTTTAGCGAAACGATTGTAGCGAGCTATCCAAACCGGTCCTTCCACGCCGGCGAGGCGCCGGGGAAGGGCAGTGCGGTTGCCGTATAGACGCCGCGCGCGATGGCGCGGGCCACGACATTGGCCGCGACCATGCCGAGCTCGGTGAGGCCGGCCAGCGGATCGATCGGCTTTTCGCCAGTCGCTGCGGCGAACACCACATCGCCATCCATCGGCGCATGCACCGGATAGATGGCGCGGGCAAACCCTGTCTGCGCGATCATCGCAAGCCGCTTGGCCTGGGGCTTGGTCAGCACGGCGTCGGTGACGACGACTGCCAGCGTGGTGTTCTCCACGGATGACGCGGCAGCGCCGCCCTTGATCCGCATTGCCAGCATGTCCGGCGTGAACGACGGCGGCAATCCGCGTGCGCCATATTCGTCGCCGATTTCAAACGGCGCTGCCCAGAACCACGGTCCGTCGCCGACCGTGACGCTGCCGACAGCATTGACCACCGCAACGGCGGCGACCCGGACGCCATCCTGTGTCGCCGCCGATGCCGAGCCGAGCCCGCTCTTGAAATTCGCCGTGGTCGCGCCGAGGCCGGCGCCGACGCTGCCGAGTGCGAAACTGTCGCTGGCTGCGGCAGCCGCGCTGTAACCGAAATCGCGGTAGGGCGCGAAGCGTCCCCAATCCTTGTTGCCTCCGTTCAGCAGATCGAAGCAGATCGCGCCGGGCACGATCGGAATCACCGCTTCACGTATGCGGAAGCCGCGGCCCTGTTCGGCGAGCCATGCCTGCACACCACCGCCAGCCTCGAGCCCGAATGCCGAGCCGCCTGCGAGCGCGATGGCATCGATCCGCTCAACGGTGTTGGCGAGGTCGAGCAGCGCGCCTTCGCGGATGCCGGGCCCGCCGCCGCGCACATCCATCGCGGCCACCGCCGGCTTGTCGAAAATGACTGCCGTGACGCCGGACGCCAGTGCCGCATCATCGGCGTGACCGACGCGGACGCCGGCGATATCGGTGAGAAGATTTTTCATCGCATGTTCCCTGGCCGGATGCAGATGACCGCATGGCAGCGCTGCGGTCAACAACGTCGAAGCGCATGCGCCACTCATCGCCCCAGGCAAACGAAAACGCCCCGGCGAACCGGGGCGTTCAACGTTGTGGGAACGTTTGTTGGCCTTACGACCCCTTCGGATTGATCTCGGTGTAGTTGCCCTTGTCATCCCATTTGTAGACGACATAGTCGATCTGTTTGATGTCGCCCTTGGCGTCGATTTCGATCTTGCCGATCACCGTATCCCACGCGCCGCCGCCCTTGATCGTGTCCATCACTTTCTTGGGGTCAGTGGTGCCGGCTTTTTTTACCGCTTGCGACCACACCTGCATCGCGGCGTAGGTGTAGAGCGTGTAGCCTTCGGGATCGATGCCCTTGGCTTTGAACTTCTCGACGATGGCCTTGGCGGTTGGCTTGTTGCGCGGGTCGGGACCGAAGGTGAACAGGGTGCCTGCACCGGCCGGCCCGGTGATCGACGCGTACTCCTTGTCGGCCAGCGCGTCGCCGGCCATCAACACGGTCTGCAGACCCTGATCGCGCATCTGGCGCAGGATCAGACCCAATTCCTGATGGTAGCCGCCGACATAGACGAGATCGATCTTTTCGAGCTTCAGGCGCGACACGATGGCGTTAAAGTCCTTGTCGCCCTTGTTGTAGGATTCGAACATCTTTTCGGTGAAGCCGGCCTTGTTGAGCGCCTTCTTGGTCTCGTCGGCAAGGCCTTTGCCGTAGGTGGTCTTGTCGTTCAGGATCGCGACGTTCTTGCCTTTGTAGTACTTCGCGATGTACTCGGCGGCGACCAGGCCCTGCTGATCGTCGCGGCCGCAGACGCGCGCCACGTTCCAGAGCTTGCGTTCGGTGTACAGCGGATTGGTGGAGGCCGGCGTAATCTGCAGCACATTGCCGTCAGCGTAGGCTTCCGACGCCGGGATCGACGACGACGAACAATAATGGCCGGCGACGAACGGGATCTTCGCGCTGGCGATCTTTTCCGCCACCGAGCGCGCCTGCTTGGGGTCGCAGGCGTCGTCCTCGACATCCAGCGCCAGTTTCTTGCCGAGCACGCCGCCGGCGGCGTTGAGATCGGCAACCGCCATTTCGGCTCCGTTCTTCATCTGCCGGCCGAACGCGGATTCGCCGCCCGTCATCGGGCCCGCCACTGCGATGGTGATGTCCTGCGCCAATGCTGCCGTCGACAGCGCCAATGACGCGCCCAATGCCAGGCCGATCAGTTTCAATGATTTCATGAGGAGTCCTCGCGGGTAGGTCGCTACGGGAAGTACCGGGCAGGCCGGGGTCGAAAATCGCCCCCATTGTCGGATGAATTTGCTTTGAAGTCATCGGCAATTTTCGGCCAGCGTGGCACTTCGCCCGTGGCTACCCCCGTCTGCCGCCTTCCAGATAGGCAGCGCGGATTTCCGGGCGCTGCAACAGTTCAGCGCCGGTTCCTTCAAGCGTAATCAGGCCGTTGACCATGACATAGCCGCGATGGGCCAGCCGCAGCGCGTGATTGGCGTTCTGTTCGACGATCAGCACGGTGAGGCCGTCCTGCCGGTTCAGGGTCCGGATTGCGTCGAAAATCTGGCGCGCGATCAGCGGCGCCAGGCCCAGCGAGGGTTCGTCCAGCATCAGCAGGCGAGGGCGGCTCATCAGGGCGCGGCCGATCGCCAGCATCTGCTGCTCGCCGCCGGACAGGGTGCCGCCGCGCTGGGTCATGCGCTCCCTGAGCCGCGGAAACAGCGCGAAGACGCGGTCGAGCCCGGCGGCGCGGTCGGCCTCGCTGCTGCCGGTGGCGTCGGCGCCCATCTGCAGGTTTTCCGCAACGCTCATGCGCGGGAAAATCCGGCGGCCTTCCGGCGATTGCGCGATGCGCAGCCGCGCGATCTCATGGGTCGGCACTTCAGTGATGTCGCGGCCGTCGAACTGGATTTGGCCCGAACGGGCGCGAGGCTTGCCGAAAATCGTCATCATCAGCGTCGACTTGCCGGCGCCGTTGGCGCCGATCAGGGCGACGATCTCGCCGGAGTTGATCTTGAGATCGACGCCCTTCAGCGCCTCGATCTTGCCGTAGGAAGCGCGCAACGACCGGATTGCGAGCAGGGGCGCGGCGGATGGCGCGGTCACGTTCCGCTCTCCATGACCGCGATCGCTTCCTGCTCGTCGGCGCCGAGATAGGCCGCGATCACCTTGGGATCGTCGCGGACGTCCTGCGGCGAGCCTTCGGCGATCTTCACGCCGTAATCCATCACCACGACGTGGTCGGAAATCTCCATCACCACCGACATATCGTGCTCGATCAGCAGGATCGAGGCGCCATGGCCGGCGCGGATCGAGAGCAGCAGTTCACTCAAGCTTGCGCTTTCGCGCGCATTCAGTCCGGCGGCCGGCTCGTCGAGACAGAGCAAGGCCGGCTCGGTGCACATCGCGCGCGCGATTTCCAGACGGCGCTGATCGCCGTAAGGCAAATTGCCGGCGGCGTCGTCGGCGCGGTCGAGCAACCCGATGCGATCGAGCCAGCGCGTTGCCTGATCGATCGCGCGCCTTTCCGCTGTGCGCCAGGACGGGGCGCCGATCAGCCCGAGAAAGGTCAGGCCGGAGGCGCGCATCAGCACGTTGTGCTGCGCCACCATCAGGTTTTCCAGCGCGGTCATGCCGGGAAACAGCCGGATGTTCTGGAAAGTGCGCGCGACTTTCGCCTGTTTGGAAATCCGGAAATCGTTCAGGCGCTGGAGCTGGATTTCCCTACCCGAGTCATGCGTCAGCCGCATCGTGCCGCCGGATGGCTTGTAGAAGCCGGTGATGCAGTTGAACACGGTGGTCTTGCCGGCGCCGTTCGGCCCGATCAGGGCGGTGATCTTGTGCCGTTCGGCGTCGAACGACAGCTCGTTGACGGCGAGGATGCCGCCGAAGCGCATCGTCAGGCGATCGACGGTGAGAATGCTTTTCCCGCTCATCCGTGGCCCTCCTTGACGAGGTCGGAGGAGATCGCCTGGCTGTGCCGCAGAAACACCGTGGGCGCGCGATGGCCGATCAGCCCGCGCGGCCGCCAGATCATCAGCAGCACCATCGCCATGCCGAACACCAGCATGCGGTATTGGTCGAAGCCGCGGAGCAGGTCCAAGCCGCCGATCATGGCCAGCGCCGCGAGCGCGACGCCGAGTTGCGAACCCATGCCGCCGAGCACGACGATCGCGAGCACCAGTGCCAATTCCTGGAAGGTGAAGGATTCCGGACTGATGAAACCTTGTCGGGTGGCGAAGAAGGCGCCGGCGAAGCCGCCGAACATGGCGCCAGTCGCAAACGCCGTCAGTTTGGTGGTGGTGATGTTGATGCCGAGCGCGCGGCAGGCGACCTCGTCCTCGCGCAGCGCCTCCCAGGCGCGGCCGATCGGCAGGCGTCGCAGCCGGATCGTCACCCAGTTGGTCAGAAGCGCCAGCGCCAGGATCAGATAAAACAGAAACACGACGCGGTGGGTCGTGGAAAATTCGATGCCGAGCTTGGCGGCAAGGCCGTCCTCGCCCGGTGTGAGCGGAATTCCAAACAAGGTCGGCCGCGGAATGCCGTCGAGGCCGTTGGGACCGCCGGTCAAGCTCTGCCAGTTGATGATGACGAGACGGATGATCTCGCCGAACGCCAAGGTAACGATGGCGAGATAATCGCCGCGCAGCCGCAGCACCGGAAAACCGAGCAGGACACCCCAGAACGCCGCGAGGATGCCGGCCAGCGGCAGGCCGAACCAGAACGACAGCCCGAAGTTTTTCGCGAGCAGTCCGTAGGAATAGGCGCCAACTGCGTAAAATGCGACGTAGCCGAGGTCGAGCAGCCCGGCGAGACCGACCACCACGTTCAGTCCCCATCCCAGCATCACATAGGTCAGCACCAGAATACCGCGATCGATGATGTAGCGCTGGTCGTAGAAGATCACCGGCACCAGAAAGGCGAAAATCAAGAGCACCGGCGCGATGGCGCGCCGCGCGACCGCCAGCACGCTTTGCACCTGCGGCGGAACGATCCCGATGGTGCCGACCGGTCCCCACCACTGCCGCAGCAATTCGACGACGATGCTGCCGCCGAACACGGCGCCGACCATGGCGGCGAGATCGCCGAATCGTGTCCAGTAGATCAATTGCCCGGTGGGGCCCGCTTCGGTGCGGATGCCGATCATCAGCGAAAACAACACCAGCGCCACCAGGGCGCTGATCAGGGCTTTCTTGAAGATGAATGCGGCGCCAGGGCCGCGCGACGCTGACGTCGATTTGGGCGCGGGTGCTGTCACGCGCTCGCCCGTCAAACTTTTTCAACTTCGGGCCGGCCGAGCAGGCCGGTCGGCATGAAGATCAGCACCACGATCAGGATCGAGAACGCCGCGACGTCCTTGTATTCGACCGAGAAATACGCCGACCACATCGTTTCGATCAGGCCGATCGCAAGCCCGCCGAGCATTGCGCCAGGCAGCGAACCGATGCCGCCGAGCACGGCCGCGGTGAACGCCTTGATGCCGGCGACGAAGCCCATGAAAAAATCCACGAGGCCGTAATACAGCAGGTACATCATGCCCGCGACCGCCGCGAGCGCCGCCCCAATGACAAAAGTCATGGAGATGGTGCGGTCGACATCGACCCCGAGCAGCGCCGCCATGGTCTGGTCCTGTTCGCAGGCGCGCATGTCGCGGCCGAGCCGGGTCCGCGCCACCAGCCAGGTGAAGATCGCGAGCAGTACCACGGTGGTGACGACGACGACGATCTGCACATTGGACAGCCGCACCACGAAGCCATTTTGCTCCAGCAGGGTATAGCCCCCGGTGATGATCGGCGGCACCGGCTTGACGCGAGCGCCCTGCGCCACTTGCGAATAATTCGACAGTACGAACGACATGCCGATGGCCGACAGCATCGGGGCGAGGCGGAACGAGTGCCGCAGCGGCCGATAGGCGATGCGCTCCACCGTCCAGCCGTAGAGCGCGGTAATCGCCATCGATACCAGGAGCACGATCAGCAGGATCACCGGGACGGCGGTCAGCCCGACCGAGACCAGGATCAGGAACGAGATCAGCGCGACGAAGCCGCCGATCATGAAGATGTCGCCATGAGCAAAATTGATCATGCCGACGATGCCATAGACCATGGTGTAGCCGATGGCGATCAGGCCATAGATCGAGCCCAGTACGAGGCCATTGATCAGTTGCTGGGCGAAATAGTCCATGCGCTGCCGTTGGTTGGAAGCATTCTCCGGCAAAGTGGAATCCGGTTTGCCGTCAGAAAATGCCCACTTTAGTCAGTAAGTCGCGGCGATGGCCCCGGCAGCCGGAACGACGCGTCGTCTCATTTTCTAACAGCGGGAACCCGGCGCGGCAACAGCGCAGGGTGCGGCTTGAACGGCTTGTACAGCTGGTTTCGGGCCCCGGTTCCGGCCGCTGCAGTCGCAACACGCCGTCGCCACGTTATCAGCACGCCGGAACCGAAGTTCCTCTGCAACCAACGACGGCTCTTCCCGTTATCTGCCGTTGCGTTCAAAAAGGGAGATCCCGATGTCCAACCCCAATCAGAAACCGGGCCAGCAGAACCAGAACCCGGGTCAGAAGCCCGGCCAGCAGCAGGGTGGCGGCCAGAAGCCCGGACAGCAGCAGCAGGATCCGAGCCGTGAGGGCCAGAACCCAAACCAGCAGGGCAAGGGCCGCTAGTCCGGACTGAAGACTTGAAGCGAGAGCAGGAAAGTCCCGCCGAAAGGCGGGACTTTTCTCTTTTGCAGCGCCGTTGCGGCAAACGTCAGCTGGCGGCCGACGGCGCGATCGTCGCTTTCAGGCCGCCTAATTGCGATTTGGCCAGGTCTAGTCGCCAGCCATAGGCATTGAGAACGTCCTGGACGATCGCCAAACCGAGGCCCGCGCCTTCGCCGCGCTCATCGAGGCGAGTGCCGCGCTCGAGCACACGCGGCCATTCGGCCGGCGAAATTCCCGGGCCATCATCCTCAATGACGATCGATGCTGCGGAATCAACGCTAATGCGGACACACCGCGCCGCATGGCGCGCGGCATTCTCGAGCAAATTGCCCAGCGCCTCGGCAAGGTCGGTGCGGTCGAGCGGCACCTGCACATCGTCGGCAATCTGCTGCTCGAAGGTCACGCGCATTCCGAACGGCGTGCGTGACAGCGTGGCGACGAGCGAGTGCACGAGCGGCGCCAGCGCGGTGGAAGGTCTGTCCCGGTGTCTGACGGCGCCGCGCAGCCGGGCCCGCGCCAGTTCGCGGTCGACGTGCCGGCTCATGGCGCCGCCGACCGCCTCGATGTTCTCCGCGAGGGCCTTTTCGCCACGGTCGCGCAGGCGGGCGGCATCGGCCGCGAGCGCGGCAAGCGGCGTCTTGAGCCCATGGGCGAGATCGGCTGCCCGGCTGCGCGAACGCTCGATCTCCCGCTCCTGGGCGTCGAGCAGCGCATTGACCTCCTCGACCAGCGGCCCAACTTCGGCCGGCACTTCGGCCGGCAGATGATGGCGACGCCCGGACCGGATATCGGCAACGCCGCGGCGAAGTGCGTCGAGCGGGCGCAGGCCGAGGCTGACTTGAACCGACGTCGCGATCGCCAGCGCCAGCCCCAGAAGCCCGAGCGCGATGGCGAGATCCCTGGCGAAGGCGGAGGCAGCGGTCGAGACGCGAGCAAGATCGGTGGCGATGGCGACACGCACCGGCACACGTCGGTCGTCGACCGTAAGGAGGACCTTCCGCTCGGCGATCACCACCTGCGCATTTGCGGGACCCAACGCCTTGTGATGATGAACCTCGCCCGGCGACAACTCGTCTGCAGGCAGCCGCAGTATCGTATCCCATAGCGAGCGCGAGCGCAGCATTTGGCCACGATCGTCCGCCACCTGCCAATAAAGTCCCGACAGAGGATCTGCGAAGCGCGGATCGGCGGGTGCCCGGGTCACGACGAGGTTCCCCTGCTGATCGATATCCACGCCGGCGAGCAATTGTTTCAGTTGAACATCGAGATCGTCGGCCATGGTGCGGGTGAGGTGACGCTCGAACAGCAGGATCAGCCCGGCGCCGGCAATCGTCAGCGCCACCAGGATTGCGACAATCCCGCCGGCGACAAGCCGCAGGTGCAGCGATCCCAATCTCATGCAGGCGTCTCCGGCACGATGTAGCCGAAGCCGCGACGGGTCTCGATCAGATCGGGCCCCAATTTCTTGCGCACACGGCCGATCAATACCTCCAGGGCGTTCGAATCGTGATCTTCGCCGTGGCCGTATACGTTTTCGTCGAGCTCGTGCTGCGACACCACACGGCCGCGATGGTGCAGCAGGTAAGCGACGAGGCGATACTCGAGCGGTGACATCGTGACCGGCACGCCGCGCACGCTCACTCTCATCTGTCGTTCATCCAGCGTGATGTCGCCGGCCGAAACCACCGACGATGCGTGGCCGGCGGAACGGCGGATGATCGAGCGCAGTCGTGCCAATAATTCCTCGATGCGGAACGGCTTTGGCAAATAATCGTCGGCGCCGGCGTCGATTCCGTCAACGCGCTCGGCCCAGCTCGCGCGTGCGGTCAGGATCAGCACCGGCATATGGCGTCCGTTCTCGCGCCAGCGCTTGAGCACTGCGAGTCCGTCCATGCCCGGCAGCCCGAGATCGAGGATGACAGCGCCGTAATCCTCGGTGTCGCCGCGGAACCAGGCTTCCTCGCCGTCGCGCACCGTCTCGACTACGTAACCCGTGGCCTCGAGTGCGCCCGAAACATCCGATGCGATCCGCCGGTCGTCCTCGACAAGAAGCACACGCATCACTTCTCCTCGATTTGCTCAATCACACCGCCGCGGGCGTCGACATAGACATCGAACAGACGGCCCTGGCTGTCGACGACGCGGAATTCGTAGCGCCAACGACCATGCGAGCGCTCGATCTCGATACCGACGACCTCTCCAGGCAGTTTGCCGTTCAGGGCGCCGAGAATGTCCGCCAGGGAGCGGATCTCGCCGGTCTCGACCGCGCGGCGGACTTCGTCGCGGCGCGACCCGTCGTAATCGTGCGCGTCCGCCACTTGCGGCGCGACCGCCACCAGCGCGGTTCCCGCGAGCACCATTGCCAACATTACGGTTCGACCCGAGCGCATGGATTGTGACACCAAATTGTCCGCGCCAGCATGCCGGAAACGAGCTGACAGGTTGCTGACATGGATCAACAGGCAGCCGTCAGCACCACTCTGGCACGGTCTCGTCGTCGTCCGCCGCACGGTGCGGCAGGACTTCAGCACGGGAGAGCAGAAAATGGCTAACATCTCATCTTCCAGGATCGCCGTCAGAGTGGTGGGCTCGGCGTCGATTCTGATGGCTGGAGCCGTGGCTACAGCAAGTGCAGCAGAACAATCAGCACTACAAGTTCCTCAATCCGTCAGATATGAACACGAGCAGATCATCAAGGAACTGGCAAACTTCGCGAAGCGCGAGGTTGCACATGCTGCTTCTGTGCAAAAGGCATTGATCATCATCAAAGCCCACTATGCCAAGGAAGAAGCATTTGTTCTGCCCCCGCTCGCGCTGCTTCCACAAATTGCCAAGGGGGCAATTTCGAAAGACGCGGATACCGCGATTGCCATGGCGGACCGTACTGAAGCAGCACTCCCGGAATTGGAAAATGACCACATGCAGATTACTTCGTTGATGAACGAATTGATCGAGGCGGGCAAAACGGATCATGATGAAGAGCTGGTTCAGCTTGCAACCCGGGTTGCGATTCAGAGTCTCAACGATTTTGAAATAGCACAACCTGCGACCATTCAAATCGGCGATCGTTTGCGGCGGCGGCTCGCAAAGGGCGACTAACCAAGGCAAGCCTTGTGGTTGGCTTTGCCGCCGGAGATTACGTTTCGGTCAATCTGAAGGGAGCCGGCGGCCATGCTGCCGGCTTCCTTTTTTTTGGCCGCAGTGATGGCTGACAAAACGCTTACATCGATCAACAGGCGGCCGTCAGCGCCACTCTGGCACGGTCCCGTCACCGTCCACCGCATGGTGCGGCAGGACCTCCAGCACGGGAGAGCAGAAATGGCTAACATCTCATCCTTCAGGATTGCCGCGGGGCTATTCGGTTTGGCGGCCCTGGTGAAGATTTCGGTCTTCGCAATCGCCATCGCGATGCTCGGCATTGCAAGCTCCGCGCAAGCGGCCAGTCCCGGCAAGCCCTGTACCGCCGCTCCGCAGAACCAGTGGCTCTCTCTTGCGATCCTGCGGAGCAAGGTCGAGGCCCTTGGCTACCAGGTGAAGCAGGCGAAGCTGAAAAACGCCTGCGGCGAGCTGTACGCGCTCGACAAGAGCGGCAACCGGGTCGAGCTGTTCACCGACCCGACCAATGGCCAGATCGTCGGTCAGCAGTGATTGCGCAGTGATGAGCACCGTTGACAATACGATCGGAGCCGGCGGCGCCACGCCGCCGGCAGCGATCAAGGTCTGGGACCGGTTCGTGCGGGTGTTTCATTGGTCGCTGGCGACGCTGTTTCTGGCGGCGTACGCGACCGGCGAGGATGCCGCGCGGGTGCACATCGTCGCCGGCTACGCCATTGCCGGGCTGATTGCATTGCGCGTCGTCTGGGGATTCGTTGGCTCCCGCCATGCGCGGTTCAGCAACTTCGTCCGGTCGCCGCGGGCGGTCCTCGCCTATCTGCGCGACGTGGCCCTGTTCAGGGCGCCCCGGTATCTCGGCCATAATCCGGCCGGCGGCGCCATGATCATTGGGCTTTCGATCATGCTCCTGGCGACCGGTATCACCGGTTACATGATGACAACCGACGCATTCTGGGGCGCGAAATGGCTCGAAGAGCTCCATGAAGCGACCGCCGATTTGACCGTGGGCCTCATCGTCTTCCATGTCCTCGGCGTTCTCTTCTCCAGTCTCATGCATCGAGAGAACCTGGTGAAATCGATGATTACCGGTCGGAAACGGCATTCTTGATCTTCCATGGCGCCGGGGGACCAGCGCCCTACCGCCAGTATGCCGGACGAAAAAATGTCATGGCCGGAACATCCAGTCCGGCCATGACGCGGCGCGAATTGCCAAGCCAAAGGGAGGTACCGGGGTCCAGCCGTTCCGGGAATTAAGGTAAATAATGGGTTTAAATTGCTCGCCGCTGTTTAAGCGCGTTAGCTCGCCGGCAAAGCCGCCGCTTCCATTTGGAGCTTGCGGAAAAAGCGGGAAGCGACAATGTCCACAAACTGGCGGATCAGCTCATTCAACGGCGCGCTGCTCGCGGCCTACTTTATTCCGGCCTGGACCATCGTCGCCTTCAGGATCATGGTTTCGCCGATCCATGGCCTCTATGAGCGGCCGAATATAGCGGTCGCACTGTTCATCAGCGATCATCTGCAACTGGCGGCGATGACCACCGTCCGCGCCGCCTGGCTGTTGGCCTTGGGCAAGCTCACCGTCGTCGCGTTTTTTGCGCTCTTTCTGGTATTCATCGCCCGCGCCTCGATCCGCAAGACCGGCGGCTGCGACGAAGCCCTCGCCATGGCGCTCGCCATCGGCAGCGTGATCAGCTTCGCCAGCATGTTGATGGCGTCGCAGGTCGGCGAGACCCAGGCCCTTCGGCTGCACGCCACCGAGTTGTTGATGCTGCTCGGCACCGCGATCGTGTTGCTGGTCGAACGTCCCGCGCAGACCGATCGCGGCGCGGTATCAGACGCGCTATCCCTTGAGCAGTCCCAGCTCCTGCACAATCCCTGACGCTTCATTGACGGCGCGGTTGGCTGCGGGCACGCAAGTCCCGGATCAGCGTTGCGTCAGGAAGCCGACCACGGTGTCGGTGAAGGCGTGCGGCTGTTCGACATTTGAAATGTGCGCGGCGTCGAGGACCGTCAGGCTGGCGCCCGGAATCTGGCTGCGGATGAACTCGGCGGCCGCGATCGGCGTCGACATATCGTGGCGGCCTGCGATCACCAGCGTCGGGCTTTTGATCTTCGGCAGCAGGGCGCGCTGGTCGAGGGTGCTCAGCGCCTCGCAGCAGGCGAGATAGCCCTGCACCGGGGAGGCCAGCAGCATCGCCTTCATATTCGCAGCGATTTGCGGCTCGCGCTCGCGGAAGTCCGCCGTCAGCCAGGCGGCAATGACGGTGTCGGCGACCGCGGCGATGCCGCCTTCCTTCACCGCCCTGATGCGGTTCAACCAGTTGGTCGGATCGGGATAGTAGCAGGCGGTGTTGGAGAGAATGATCTTGCCGAACCGCTCCGGTGCGTTGGCGCCGAGCCACTGTCCGACCATGCCGCCCATCGACAGTCCGCACCAGTGTACTTTTTCGATGTTGAGGTCATCGAGGATCGCCAGCACATCGCGGCCGAAGCGCTCCATCGAATAGGGCCCGGGCGGCACGCCGGATTTGCCGTGGCCGCGCCGGTCGTAGCGGATCACGCGAAACACCTGGCCGAGCGCCTTCATCTGCGGCTCCCACATCTGCAACGTACAGCCCAGCGAATTCGACAGCATCAGGGTCGGCCCGCCGTCGCGGCCTTCGACCGATACGTTGAGCAGGCAGCCGTCGGCATCGATCATCGGCATTGGGACTTCTCCAGGTTTCTCATTTCAGGGGCGCTCATCTTGCGCGCGACCTAACCATCCCCGCCGGCGTCTGCCAATCCCACAGGCATTCACGCAAGTCTGCTGCGCTGCGAATATGCATCGCTCGTGCTCCATCCGTGCTCTTCCTTTTGGGCCGGGCGTGCTTTACTTGGAGGTAACGGACAAGCGATACGGGAGGCGCCCCATGGCCATGACAATGAATGGTGAGGTTCAGCTTGCGGCGCCGCGCGAGGCGGTGTGGGCCAAACTGAACGATCCGGAAGTGCTCAAGGCCTGCATCCCCGGTTGCGAGGAGCTGGAAAAGACCGAAGACAACGGCTTCCGCGCAGTCGCCAAAATGAAGGTCGGGCCGGTGTCGGCCCGCTTCAAGGGCCGGGTCACGCTGAGCGATCTCGATCCGCCCAATGGCTACAGGATAGCCGGCGAAGGCGAGGGCGGCGTCGCCGGCTTCGCCAAGGGCGGCGCAACGGTGGCACTGGCCGAAAAGGACGGCGGCACGCTGTTGACCTATGATGTCGAGGCGCAGATCGGCGGCAAGCTGGCCCAGCTCGGCCAGCGGCTGATCAACGGTGCGGCCAAGAAACTGGCCGACGAGTTTTTCGCGAATTTTGCCAAGGCGGTGCAAGGTTAGTCTTCTGAAAAGGCTAGGCTAGTCGAAAGTCCCGGTCGGTCATATCAGGCCATGCCGAAGGTGAGGTTGCTCATTGCCGGGATGGCCCATATTATGGCCTTGCAACGATTTTAATGACTGTGCGGCTGTGCAACGCGGCCATGCAGAAGAAGAGAGTGCTGAATGGCCAAGATTTCCCTGATCGTGAACGGTAATCCCGTCAACGCCAATGTCGACCCGCGCACGTTGCTGGTGCAGTTCCTGCGCGAGAACCTGCGGCTGACCGGCACCCATGTCGGCTGCGACACCTCGCAATGCGGCGCCTGCGTCGTGCATCTCGACGGCAAGGCGGTGAAATCCTGTACTACGCTCGCGGTCATGGCCGACGGACACGAAGTCAGGACCATCGAGGGGCTTGCCGCCGACGGCGCGCCGCTGCATCCGATGCAGGAGGCGTTCCGCGAGCATCACGGCCTGCAATGCGGCTTCTGCACGCCCGGCATGATCATGACCGCGGTCGATATTGTCCACCGCAAGGGCCATGATCTCAGCGACCACACCATCCGCGAAGAGCTCGAAGGCAATCTTTGCCGCTGCACCGGCTATCAGAACATCGTTCAATCGATCGCGGCGGGCGCCAGGGCGATGGCGAACTCCGATCTCGCGTAAAGCACGTCACTGCACGGCGATTAGGAATACCTCATGTACGAATTCAAATATCATCGTCCGGCGACGGTGCGGCAGGCCGCCAATCTCCTGGTCAAGAATGAAGACGCCAAGGTGATCGCCGGCGGCCATACTCTGCTGCCGGTCATGAAGCAGCGGCTCGCCAGCCCGCCGCATCTGGTCGACCTCTCCCACATCGAGGGGCTCGATGGCATCGAGATGAAGGGCCGTTCGCTGGTCATCGGCGCCACCGCAACCCACGCCAGTGTGGCGAGCTCGGCAGTCGTCGGTGAGGCGATCCCGGCGCTGGCCGAACTCGCCGGCCTGATCGGCGATCCCGCGGTGCGCCACAAGGGCACCATCGGCGGCTCGCTCGCCAACAACGACCCCACCGCCGATTATCCCGCGGCCTGCCTCGCGCTCGGCGCGACCTTCGTCACCAACAAGCGCCGCCTGAAGCCGGAAGAATTCTTCCAGGGGCTGTTCACGACCGCGCTCGAGAGCGACGAGATCATCACCAGGGTGATGTTCCCGGTGCCGAAGAAGGCCGCCTATATCAAGTTCCGCAACCAGGCCTCGCGTTACGCGCTGGTCGGGGTGTTCGTCGCCAAGCGTCCGTCGGATGTGCGCGTCGCCGTCACCGGCGCCGGCTCCGAAGGCGTGTTCCGCGTCACTTCGTTCGAGGAAGCGTTGAAGAAGCGCTTCTCGCCGAAGGCGCTCGATGGCTTGACGGTACCCGCGGACGGGCTGAACAGCGACCTGCACGGCAGCGCCGAATATCGCGCGCATCTGATCGCGGTGCTGGCGCGCCGCGCCGTCGAAGCCGCGACCGGCAAAGCGTGACGTTGCCCATTCCTGGTTCATCAAGGCTGGTCCTGCCATGACTGCATCGGCGCTGCCCACGTCCGTCGATGCGATGCAGGAACTCTTGTCCTCGCGCGGCTACCTCGCCGAGCGCTCGCTGGCCACGGTGACGTACCTGTCGCTGCGCATGGGCCGGCCGCTGTTTCTCGAAGGCGAGGCCGGCGTCGGCAAAACCGAGATCGCCAAGGTTTTATCGGCGGCGCTCGGGCGCAAGCTGATCCGGTTGCAGTGCTACGAAGGACTGGATGTCGCCTCCTCGGTCTATGAGTGGAACAGTGCGGCGCAGATGATCGCGATCCGGCTCGCCGAAGCGGCCGGTGATACCGATCGCGACCAGCTGTCATCCGACATCTTCGCCGAGCGCTATCTGATCAAGCGGCCGCTGCTGCAGGCGCTGGAGCCGGATGTGGCCGGTGCGCCGGTGCTCTTGATTGACGAACTCGACCGCGCCGACGAGGCGTTCGAGGCCTATCTTCTGGAAATTCTCTCAGACTTTCAGGTCACGATTCCCGAACTCGGCACGGTGAAGGCGCCGCATCCGCCGATCGTCATCATCACCTCGAACCGTACCCGTGAAATTCACGACGCGCTGAAGCGCCGCTGCCTCTATCACTGGGTGGATTATCCCTCTGCCGAGCGCGAACTTGCGATCGTCAAATCGCGCGTTCCCGGAATTTCCGCGAAATTGTCGCAGCAGGTGGTCAAATTCGTGCAGGCGCTGCGCGATCAGGATTTCTACAAGTCGCCGGGAGTCGCCGAAACCCTCGACTGGGCCACGGCGCTGACTGAACTCGATGCCCGCGCGCTGACCCCGCAGGTGGTCGGCGATACGCTCGGTGCGTTGCTGAAATACCAGGACGACATCGCGCGGATGCAAGGCGACACGCTGCAGAAGGTTTTGAAAGAGGCGACGAGCGACTAGCCGTCATTCCGGGGCGCGAGTGAAACGAGCTAACCCGAAATCTGGAGATTGCGGCGCGAGATTCCGGGTTCATGCTGCGCATGCCCCGGAATGACAGGAATGGGTTGTCCGATGGCCATCAATCATCTCTCGCCCCCAACCGGTCAAATGGCCGACAACGTCATCGGCTTTGCCCGCGCGCTGCGCGCCGCCGGGATTCCGGTCGGGCCCGGCGCGGTCATCGATGCCTTGAATGCGCTGCAGGCGATCGAGATCGGCAACCGCGCCGATGTCTTCACCACGCTGGAGGCGATCTTCGTCAAGCGCCACGAGCACGCGCTGGTCTTCGCGCAGGCGTTCGACCTGTTCTTCCGCGCCGCCGAGGACTGGAAGCACATGCTGGATTCGGTGCCGCTGCCGGACCACGCCAAGAAGAAGCCGCCGCCGGCCTCGCGCCGCGTCCAGGAGGCGCTGTCGCAACCCCAGATGAGCGAAACGCCGCAGGCCCAGGAGCAGGAGCTCCGGCTTTCGGTCTCCGACAAGGAAGTGCTGCAGAAAAAGGATTTTGCGCAGATGAGCGCGGTCGAGATCGCGCAGGTCACCCGCGCCATCGCGCAGATGAAACTGCCACAGGCCGAATTGCGCACCCGCCGCTATCAGCCGGACGCGCGGGGCTTGCGGCTCGACATGCGCCGCACGCTGCGCGGGTCGTTGCGCACCGGCGGCGACATCATCGATATCCATCGGCTCGGGCGTATCGACAAGCCGGCACCGATCGTGGCGCTGCTCGATATCTCCGGCTCGATGAGCGAGTATACGAGGCTGTTCCTGCATTTCCTGCATGCCATCACCGATGCGCGCAAGCGCGTGTCGGTGTTTCTGTTCGGTACGCGCCTGACCAACGTCACGCGCAGCTTGCGGGCGCGCGATCCCGACGAGGCGCTGGCGAGCTGTTCGTCGGTGGTGGAGGACTGGGCCGGCGGCACCCGCATTGGCACCTCGCTGCACACCTTCAACAAATTGTGGGGCAGGCGGGTGCTCGGACAGGGCGCGATCGTGCTTCTGATCTCCGACGGGCTGGAGCGCGAGGCCGACGCCAGACTGGCGTTCGAGATGGACCGGCTGCACCGGTCCTGCCGCCGCCTGATCTGGCTCAATCCGCTGCTGCGCTATGGCGGCTTCGAGGCCAAGGCGCAGGGCATCAAAATGATGCTGCCGCACGTTGACGAATTCCGCCCGGTGCATAATTTGAGTTCGATCGAAGGACTGATCGCAGCCCTCTCGTCGGCGGCGCCGATGCACCACCGCAGCCTGATTCGATCTGCAGCTTGAAAGAGGCTCCCATGCTCAATCGCGACGAAGATATTCTCAAAGCGGCTGAGGACTGGCACAAGGCCGGTCACGGCGTGGCGCTGGCTACCGTGGTCGAGACCTGGGGCTCGGCGCCGCGGCCGGCGGGCTCCAGCCTTGTGATCAACGACGACGGCACGTTTCTGGGCTCGGTCTCCGGCGGCTGCGTCGAGGGCGCGGTCGTCACCGAAGCGCTCGATGTGATCGCCAGCGGCAAGCCGAAGATGCTCGAATTCGGCGTTGCCGACGAGACCGCGTGGAATGTCGGCCTGTCCTGCGGCGGCACCATCCGGGTATTCGTCGAGAAAGTTGGCCAATCGTGAAGCTTGAGACCCTCAAGACAGTCAATGTCGAGCGCGCCGCGCGGCGGCCGGTGATTGTCGTTACCGATGTCGCCAGCGGCGATCAGCGGCTGGTCAAGGCCGCCGATATCGCCGCCGATCCGCTTGCGCCCGAACTTTCAAAACAATTGCGCATGGGCAAGAGCGGCATGATCGAGGCCGGCGGCAAGAAGCTGTTTCTCAATGTCCATGCGCCGACCGCCAGGCTCGTCATCATCGGCGCGGTCCATATCAGCCAGGCCCTGGCGCCGCTGGCGCGCTCGCTGGACTACGACGTGACGGTGGTGGATCCGCGCACCGCCTTTGCCAGCCCGGAGCGGTTTCCTGACGTGCCGTTGATCGCGGAATGGCCCGACGTGGCGCTGCCGCCGCTCAACATCGATCACTACACCGCGTTCGTTGCGCTGACCCACGATCCCAAGATCGACGATCCGGCGCTGTTGCACGCGTTCCAGCGCGACTGCTTCTATATCGGCGCGCTCGGCTCGCGAAAAACCCACGCCAAGCGCGGCGAGCGTCTCAAGGCACAGGGCGCCAAAGATAGCGACATCGCGCGCATCCACGCGCCGATTGGGCTGCCGATCGGTGCGGTGTCGCCGTCCGAGATCGCGGTCGCGATCATGGCCGAGATCACCGCGCAGTTGCGGCTGCCGAAAGAGGCCGCGGCATGAAGTTCGGTCCCGCCAGTCCGAACGACGCGATTGGCGGCGTCACCGTTCACACCCTGCGTCAGGGATCGCTGGTGCTGAAGAAAGGCACCACGATCGGCCCCGCCGAGGTCGAGGCGCTGAACCGCGCCGGCGTCAGGGAAATCGTGGTGGTGCGGCTGGAGGAGGGCGACGTCTCCGAGGATGTCGCCGCCGCCAGCATCGCGCGGGCCGTCGCCGGTGACGGCGTCCATGTCGAGCGCGCCTTTACCGGCCGCGCCAACCTGTTCGCGGCCAGGGCCGGCGTGCTGGTGGTGGACCGCGCCAGGGTCGACCGCATCAACGGCGTCGATGAAGCCATCACGTTTGCCACGCTTGCTGCCTTCAAACCGGTGGTCGAAGGCGAAATGATCGCGACAGTAAAACTCATTCCGTTCGGGGTTGAAGCGAAACTGCGGGATGCCGCGGTCGCTGCGGCCAGCGGCGGCGCATTGCGGATCGCGCCCTACGTCATCAAGCGCGTCGGCATCGTCTCGACCTTGCTGCCGGGGCTGGCGCCGAAGGTGGTGGAGAAGACCCTGCGCGTCACTGCGGAGCGGCTCGCCCCCGCCGGCGCCGCCATCATGGCCGAGCGCCGCGTGCCGCATGACGAGGCGGCGCTCAAGGCTGCGATCAAGGACTTGCTCGGGCTCAGCGCGGAGCTGGTGATCGTATTCGGCGCGTCTGCGATCGCGGACCGGCGCGACGTGATTCCGGCGGCGATCGCGGGCATCGGCGGCGCCATCGAGCATTTCGGCATGCCGGTCGATCCCGGAAACCTGCTGCTGATCGGCAATGCCGGCGGCGTGCCGGTGCTGGGCGCGCCGGGCTGCGCACGCTCGCCGGTCGAGAACGGCTTTGATTGGGTGCTGATGCGCCTGCTCGCCGGACTGAAGGTCACGCGCGCCGAGCTCACCGGCATGGGCGTCGGCGGTCTCCTGATGGAGATCGTGACGCGGCCGCAGCCGCGCGAGAGTCTTGCCACCGACAGCAACCGCAACGTGACCGCGATCATTCTTGCGGCGGGGCGCTCGACCCGGATGGGCGGTCCCAACAAGCTTTTGGCCGAACTCGGCGGCAAGCCGCTGGTCCGGATCGTGACCGAGCAGGCGCTGGCCTCGAAAGCGTCAGCCGTGATCGTCGTCACCGGCCACCAGGCCGATGAGGTCGAGAGGGCGTTACGCGGACTTAAAGTGACATTCGCGCACAATCCGGATTTCGCCGAAGGTCTCGCCGGCTCGGTCAAGACCGGCATATCAGCGGTATCAGCCAATGCCGACGGCGCGGTGATCTGCCTCGGCGATATGCCCTTGATCTCCGCGCATCTGATCGACCGGCTGATCGAAGCCTTCGCGGCGGATCGCGGCAATCTGATCGCCGTGCCCGTCAGCGACGGCAGGCGCGGCAATCCGGTATTGTGGTCGCGCCGTTTCTTCAACGAATTGATGACGCTCGACGGCGACATCGGCGCCCGGCACTTGATCGCCCGGCACAGCGAGGCCGTGGCGGAAGTGCCGGTCGAGGGCCACGGCGCCTTCCTCGATATCGACACGCCGCAAGCGCTGGAGGCCGCGCGGCGGGGTTGAGTTTTGTCGCCACCTTGCAAAACTCCGTTTTCAATCTCCTGTTCACCAAGTTGAAACGTCCTCCCGATTAGATGCGCGCCGGACTGGCCTCGGGGGAGGGGATCTTGAAGTTTTCGACCGCCGCGCAGCGCCGCGCGATGATTTTTTTTGCTCTAACTTTGATATTGGCCGGATCGCGAACCATAACGGAATCATGGGCGGCGGGCGCATTTGCGATCGGCAAATGCGGAGCCTACGGCCAGGCATATGACTATGCCGGTGAAAACGTGGCGCGCGCCGCGGCGCTGAGGCAGTGCAAGGGTGACTGCACCGCGGTGACGATCAAGCGCGCCTGTGCCGCGCTGGCGGTCGACATGACCAACCCTTGCGGCGCCCACGGTTACGCGGTGAAGTCGCGCATTTCGAGCTCGCTCAACGAGGCGACACGCAAGTGCTACGAATTCGGCGGCAAGGAATGCGTGATCCGCGCCTGGGCCTGCGACGCCAAGGGGTAGGATTTTCACGACCGCCATTGCAACGTCATTCCGGGGCGATGCCAACGGGTCCGGCTTATAGCCGGCCCGATGACAGGCTCCGCATCGAACCCGGAATCTCGTGGTATCAAGAGCGCGGCGAAGATTTCATAAAGAAAGCTTGTCCATGAGCACTGATGCTTCAGCAAGAAACCGCGCGGTGAGCAATATTGAACATGCAAATGGTTCGCGTTCGGTCATGATGTAAGGCTCCGCTGATGACCCTTGGAGGTCGCAATGCAGCGCTACATCCAGAGCGAAAACATCGCGCGGTACCGTAAGCTGATAGCCATTGTCGAGGACGATCCGGCGCGTGACGAGGTTAGGTACCAAATACTGTTGCAGCTTTTGGCCGAAGAAGAACAACGCAACCGCAAACATTGATAGTTAGTCCTTGCCGACGTATGCACGGGCCGCCCCCGTTTCGCGTCATGTGCGAGGCACAGAGCACGGTCCCGCCTCCCTCCTCTTCTGCGGGGCCGTGCTCTGGTCGCTTTAAGTAGACCACGCCAGATCACCCTCGAAGTCATCGGCATACCGTGGAACGGTTGGAACGCCAGCCGAGTCATTAATTGTCAACCTCTAGCAAGAGATCAGAGACTCACTCACTGTAGGAAGCCTTGGATTAAGTGGGGGGATTCTACCTTGAAAATTGTCGGATACGCTCTCGAAGTGGACGGTCGCATCAAGACTGAATTTCGAACGAAAGAAGGCGCGCAAAAAGGAGCCGTTGAGCTGAAAAGCCGCTTCCCGATGCTCCAGATTAGGATTTACGACGCCTCTGCCAAAACGCGGGAGACTGTTGAAGTCACGTAATTGTAAATCGGCTCGCTGCGTTTTGACTCCAACGATTCCCGACCATTCCGAAATCATCGCCCTGCGCGTCACCGTGATCGGAGGCGTGACCGTTAGCACTGATCATCATCGTCCGGATGTCAGATCTCTGCCTCTGGATCACTAGATTGTTTCGGCTGGGTCTACCGCCGATCATCCTCATCCGGATGAACCCACGGATAACGCGTGATTGAGCTGGTCCCGCTTGTCTGAACAAAATCTCCGCGTCGATAAGTGTAGCCTCTGCCGGGTTTAGGCTGCCAAGCGGAGTGGCAGCGAGTTGAAGTAGGCTTGATCCGGGGTGCGGCCGTCAAGACTTGAATGTGGACGTCGCCCGTTGTAGAAGTCGAGATACCGGCCAATCGAAGCTCGCGCCTCGCCGACGGTTTCGTAAGCTCGCAGATAGACCTCCTCATATTTGACGCTGCGCCACAGCCGTTCGACGAACACATTGTCCCGCCAGGCCCCTTTGCCGTCCATGCTGATGGCGATGTCGTGGTTGGTGAGCATGCCGGTGAAGGCCGAGCCGGTAAATTGCGAGCCCTGATCGGTGTTGAAGATGTCCGGCCTGCCGTGACGAGCCAGAGCATCCTCCAAGGTCTCGACGCAGAAGGCTGCCTCCATCGTGATCGACAGCCGCCAGGACAGAACCCGGCGGGTCGCCCAGTCCAGCACGACAGCGAGATAGACGAAGCCACGCGCCATCGGGATGTACGTGATGTCCATCGCCCAGACTTGGTTCGGCCGCGTGATCTCCATACCGCGCAGCAGATACGGATAGATCTTGTGGCCGGGCTCGGGCTTGGTGGTGCGCGGACGGCGATAGAGCGCCTCTATCCCCATCCGCCGCATTAGCGTCTTCACATGCCGGCGACCGATCTTGCGCCCCTGCAAAGCCAGCAGGCCTCGCAACATACGCGAACCGGCGAAGGGATACTCCAGGTGCAGCCGATCGAGACGCTGCATGACCACCAGATCGGCGGCCGATACCGGGCGCGGCAGATAATAAACGCTGCCGCGGCTGATTTTCAAAACTTCCGCCTGCCTGGTGATCGACAGATCGTGCTCACGGTCGATCATCGCTTTGCGCTCAGCAATCCCGCCTTGGTGAGCGCTCCTTCTAAAAAATCGTTCTCCAGCGTCAGCTCCCCGATCTTGGCGTGCAGCGACTTCACATCGACCGCGGGCGCGGCCGTCGCGGGGCTCCCCGCGCCGAACACGTCAGAAGCCCCACCCTCAAGCTGAGCTTTCCAGGCTGTCACCTGATTGGGGTGGACGTCGAAGTGCTCGGCGAGTTGAGCTATCGTACGGTCGCCCTTGACTGCGGCAAGCGCCACCTTCGCCTTGAAAGCCGGGCTGTGGTTCCGGCGCGGTCGTCTGCTCATGGTCTCTCCTGTTCGCGGCGATCATCGCCGCTTTCAGGCAGAAACTCCACTTAGCGACCCGTTCAAATTTGCGGAGCCGGCTCTGATCTCGCGTTCTTGCGTCAACTTGATCATGTGCACGGGCGGCGCGTAGCGCCCCTTCTTGCACGACCGGCATTTCAGCGCCGCCTCAAGCTTCCACATCCGTGTATCGCGCGATCGCCGGACCGCGTCGAGCGGTATGCTGGCGCGGATCTTACGCCTTCGTGCTAACGCAACCTACCTTTGTCGTCATCGCGTTCGTCGTCTCGGACAAGAACGGCCACGGCTGATGATATCAGCGATGACGACCGCCGAGCTGGGCGCGAAGATGAAATACGGCATGATCCATTCAGCGGCGCGTTTGTGATTGCGCGTCGCCCTCCCGAACCAAACCCCGTCGAGGGCCAACGGGGTTTTTTCGTGGAGGCGTTTGTTCAATTAGTATTGGATGTCCGCGTTCCTGCGTATTCCGGACTCAGGTCGGATATCGCGCGAGGTCCGAAAAGTGCCCAAGAGACATTCGCACTCCAATTTCGTGTCTGATCTGTGCTTGAGCCATCATTCGATCAGATTGACGCAATCAAAATGTAAGGTTTTTCCTGACGTGGCGGCGCAACAATCCGCCTTGTCGAATTGCGCCAAATCAAATCGAGCGCTAGAGTTGTCGATTAGCGTTTCAAACGAATCAAAAAATCGCCGAGAATTTGAATGAAACGCATGTCTTCATGTTTTGAATTCACTTAATTGCCAAGTTGCGTATCCGATAAGAATTATCAATCTTGAGGTACGCAGATGACTTCCCCCTATCTTTTAGAGCCTGTTCGGCCGCTCTTCAGAGCCTGTCGGCGACTCAGCCCCTGCTCGACCTGCGGCAATCGCAATATCTGCTTTTTCGAAAGCAGCGGGCGAGATTTCAGGAACCCCACCAAGAACCCAGAACAGAGTGCGCCGTACCTTCTCGCGAATGCGACGAATTCGCGTCGTCGGTCCAAACGCGGTTGCGGCGAATTAATCGCGCGAAGCTAGCCTATCCGCTCGGTTGTAGAGCGCCATGGTTTTCAATAAATCACTTTCAAGTGTTTGCAGGATGCGGTTCTCCACCGCGTCAGCAGTGCTCATTTTCGTTTTGCTTATCTCCTGCGCGATCGCCGTTCTACAGGTGTTCAGGATTCTGGAGCAGCGCGATACGGCGATCGCTGATGGGAAGCGCGATACGGCCAACCTTGCGCTGTCCCTGACCCAACATGCTGAGCTAACGTTTCAAGCTGCTGATGCCGCTTTAACTGGGTTGGTTGAACGATTGGAGCAGGGCGACCACCTGAAGAGCAATGGATAAGCAAGATTGCAGGATCTGTTCCGAGTTCAAATTGGCAGGTCCCCCAATTCTTAGCCATGTCTATCTCGGACAAGAGCGGCGTTCTCTCAACTAGCTCCGAAAGAGTTATGCCGAATGTCAGCGTCGCGGATCGAAAATAATTTCAGGCTCCTGGCTCGGCGCCTCAACGTTCAGTCGCGGGGCTTGGCGGCTGTACGGATTTACAGCCCATCAGCGGATGCGCGCCAAATGCAATTTGGCTAGCAAATTCAACCTGATTTGGGTCGTCCAGTCCCCCCTCGCAAATATATTTCGCTTTCCATTCACCCCAAATCATTGGCTCTTGCCGGGTTGTCTCGTCTCGGCAAGAGGGGCGTATCGCGATCGTCACGAACGCGAGGCGGGATGCGGTGGACGCGGCAGCGTCGGCGCGCAAGATGGTCGCAGGGCGAGATCAAACTCGTGAGCGGTTCATGGCGCGCAGGACGAACGACGCTGGTTGCGTACGGCAAAACCGTGTGGTCCCGACACCCGTTGCTGGTGCCAAGTTGAGCGGAGGCGAAGTCAACTCGACCGAGTTTGATCAGCCTTGATCCGCCAACGACGGTGACAAGACGAATTCGTCGCCGGGGAGAGCGCGGCATAAGCCGTAAAGCCATTGCGCAGGGAATGCCGGATTGCCTCCGCTGAACCTGTATGCTCGTGTGCGCTTTTGTTTGTGCATCTTGCGCACGAGACCGCGGGTGCAGCGCGCACCCGGCATTCCCTGCACCCTCGATTGTCGAGGGTGATCCGTTCTCAAAACCCGGACGCTATCCGCGCCGCGGGAAGGCGGACTCACATCTGGAGTGTCGCAACGCATCTTCGGGACGCCGCGCGGCTGAAAGCATGGAGCCGCAACGGCATGACGAAGATCAAGGCGCATGCAGCCGATTGAAATAATAGCCAGTGTGGAACTCGCGGCAGCCCAACCGCCGGTTGACAATGACTGACTGGTCAGTCATATTTGACCCCATGTCAGGCTCGCGACCAACTCCCGTGAAAGGGGTCCCGTCGAAACCGGCGAGCCGCCGGCGCGGGGCGAAGGTTGCCCCGGCCAAGGCGCCGAGGCCGGCATTGCCGAAGGCCGCAGCGCTCCAACCGGCATCCAGCCGCGCGGCACGCGCGGCGGAGCGGCGCCAGGCCATCATCGATGCGGCGCTGGATGAATTCATCGCGCGCGGGTTCACCGCGACGCGGCTGGATGACGTTGCCAGGCGCGCCGGCGTTGCCAAGGGAACGATCTATCTGCACTTCAAGGACAAGGAGGCGCTGTTTCAGGAATTGATACGAACGGCGCTGGTACCGCTGATCGGCCGTCTCGCCGCACCGCCGCCGCCCGGTGGGTCGGTGCGCGCGGCAATTGAGGGTTTTGCGCAGACGTTTGCCCAGGAGGTCATATCGACGCGGCGCGGCGACATCGTTCGCCTGATTGTCGCGGAGGGGGCGCGATTTCCTGCTGTCGCCGACTTCTACTATCGCGAAGTGGTTTCGCGCGGCCTGGCCGCCATGCGCGCGCTGATCGAACTCGGCATCAACAACGGCGAAATCCGGCAGGAAAGCCTGGCGCGCTTTCCGCAAATCGTCGTTGCGCCGGCGATTGTCGCGGTGATCTGGCAGGGGTTGTTCGGCAGGCATGCGCCGCTGGACGCAACCGAAATGCTGCGCGTCCATCTCGATCTGATCTTTGGCGAACGGAGGCCGGCATGACTTCGTCGCGAACGGGATTGCGAATTCTGGCGATGGCTTGGGCGGCGGTCGTGCTCGCCGGCTGCAACCCGCCGAGGGATCCCGGCTATCAGGGCTGGGTCGAAGCCGACATGATCTTCGTCAGTCCCGACGAATCCGGGCGCGTGACCAAGCTCGATGTCCGCGAGGGCGACGAGGTCAAGGCCGGCATGCCGCTCTATTCGGTGGACGACGATTTGCAGCAGGCCGATCTCAACCAGAACAAGGCGACGCTGGCGAATGCTCAGCAGACCTATGACCGCGCCGCCTCCTTGAGCAGGACCGGCTCCGGGACGCAGGCCAACCTCGACGCCGCGGTCTCCGCGCTGCGTGTTGCGGAAGCGAGGGTCAACACCTCGCAGACCAGGCTGGCGCGGCGCAACGGTTTTGCGCCGGTCGCCGGCGCCGTCCAGCAGATCTATTTCCGCGAGGGCGAGACCGTGCCGGCACAGCGGCCGGTGCTGTCGATCATGCCGCCCGGCAACATGAAGATACGGTTTTATGTGCCGGAGACGGATTTGCCGAAGCTTGCGATCGGCGACGAGGTGCGGGTGACCTGCGACAACTGCGCCGCCGACCTCACCGCGAAAATCTATTTCATCGCGACGTCGGCCGAATACACCCCGCCGGTCATCTACAGTCTCGATGAACGCAACAAGCTCGTCTACCTGATCCAGGCACGGCCCGCGCGGCCCGACGTCTTGCGCGTCGGCCAGCCGATCAGCGTGTATCTGAACGCCAAGACGCCGGTGGCGGACAAGCGATGACCGCGGCGCCGGCTTCCGCCCCCGACATTGCGATCGACGTTCGGGGCCTGTCGAAGTCGTTCGATGGCCGCGAAGTGGTGCATGACCTCAGCATGCAGGTGAAGCGCGGCACCATCTACGGCTTCCTCGGTCCCAACGGAAGCGGCAAGACCACCACCATCCGCATGCTCTGCGGCCTGCTGACGCCCGACAGCGGCGAGGGCAGGTGCCTCGGCTACGACATCCGCCGCGACGCCGACAAGATCAAGCGCCGGGTCGGCTACATGACGCAGCGCTTTTCCCTGTACCAGGATCTGTCGGTGCGCGAAAACCTGGAATTCGTCGCACGGCTCTATGGCATGCGCGATGCGCACGGCGCCGCGCGCGACATGATCAAGCGGCTGGGCCTGAGCGGGCGCGAGGAACAGCTCGCCGGCGAACTCTCCGGCGGCTGGAAGCAGCGCCTCGCGCTCGGCGCCTGCACCTTGCCAAATCCTCAATTGCTGCTCCTGGACGAGCCGACCGCCGGCGTCGACCCCAAGGCGCGGCGCGACTTCTGGAACGAGATCCATGCGCTGGCGGCGCAAGGGCTGACGGTGCTGGTCTCGACCCACTACATGGACGAGGCCGAGCGCTGCCACGAGATCGCTTATATCGCCTATGGCTATTTGCTGGCGCACGGCACCGTGGAGGAAGTGATCGCGAAATCGGCGCTGTCGACTTACACCGTGACCGGCGACGAGCTCCATACGCTCCAGGATCAGCTCGCCGGCAAGCCCGGCGTCGACATGGTGGCGCCGTTCGGCACCAGCCTGCACGTGTCCGGCCGCGACAAGACCGCGCTCGAGGCCACCATCGCGCCCTGGCGCGAGGACAAGGGATTGCATTGGCAGCACAGCGAGCCGTCGCTCGAGGACGTGTTCATCGAGCTGATGACCCGCTCAAGGGATAATTTCCAATGAGCCTGACGAATGCGACCAGCCCCAGAGGCGAAACCCCGGAGCCACGGTTTGGCTTCTGGCGGCGCAGTTTCGCGATGGTGATCAAGGAATTCATCCAGCTCAGGCGTGACCGCGTCTCGTTCGCCATGATCGTGTTGATCCCGGTGATGCAGCTCATGCTGTTCGGTTACGCCATCAACACCACGCCGCGCAACCTGCCGACCGCGGTGCTGTTGCAGGAGGACTCTGATCTCGCGCGGTCGATCCTGAAGGCGCTGGAGAACACCGCCTATTTCCACTTCACCCGGGAAGTGCATGATGTCGCCGAGTTCGACAATCTCCTGCTATCGGGCAAGGTGCTGTTCGGCGTGGAGATTCCGCGCGGCTTCGAGCGCGCGGTGCGGCGCGGCGATCATCCGGCGCTGTTGATCGCGGCCGACGCCACCGATCCGGTGGCCGCCGGCTCCGCGCTGTCGGCGCTCGGCGTCGTGGTGCAGACCGCGCTGCAGCACGATCTGTTCACCGGCGATCCGCCGTCGCTGCCGTTCGAGATCCGCACCCATGCGCGCTACAACCCGGCGGCGTCGTCGCGGCTGAATATCGTGCCGGGGCTGGTCGGCACCATCCTGACCATGACCATGCTGATCTTCACCGCGCTTTCGGTGACGCGCGAGATCGAGCGCGGCACCATGGAAAGCCTGCTGTCGATGCCGATCAAGCCGGTCGAGGTGATGTTCGGCAAGATCGTGCCTTACGTGCTGGTCGGCTTCATCCAGGCTACGCTCATCGTCGGCATCGGCGTCCTGCTGTTCGGCGTGCCGGTGCGCGGCAGCCTGATCATGCTGGCGCTGCTTTCGACGCTGTTCATCACCACCAATCTCTCGATCGGCTACACCTTTTCGACCATCGTGCAGAACCAGCTGCAGGCCATGCAGCTGTCGATGATGTTTTTCCTGCCGAGCATCCTGTTGTCCGGCTTCATGTTTCCGTTCGCGGGCATGCCGGTATGGGCGCAATATATCGGCGAAGGCCTGCCGCTGACGCATTATCTGCGCATCGTCCGCGCCATCATGCTGAAGGGCGCGGCGCTGCACAATCTGGAATACGACACGCTGGCCCTGTTTGCGTTGATGCTGCTGGCCATGACCATCGCGGTGACGCGCTTCCGCCGCACGCTCGATTGAGGCAGGGTTACGCGCCCCGGATTGAGCTGGCTCCATCCGGACTACGACTGATTGGACGCAACCGGAGACCTCAAATGCAGCGGCGCTATATCACCGTGGACGTTTTCACCGATCGCGCGTTCGGCGGCAATCCGCTGGCGGTGGTGCTGGACGCCGACGGACTCTCGACCGCGCAGATGCAGGCCATTGCGGTCGAGTTCAATTATTCGGAAACCACCTTCGTGTTGCCGCCGCGCGATGCCGCCAACGATGCGCGGGTGCGTATCTTTACCGTGAACAACGAGATTCCGTTCGCGGGCCATCCCAATGTCGGCACCGCCTTCGTACTCGCGACGCTGGCAGCGAAGCCTCCCGAAAGGTTCAAGTTCGAGGAGGGCGCCGGTCTGGTGCCCGTCGAAATCCTCAGGGAAGGCAGCAGGGTCGTGGGCGCCGAACTGACCGCGCCGCAACGCTTGGGCAAACTGACGCAATTCAGTGTGGAACAGGCAGCAAGCTGCCTTTCGCTGTCGGCAGCCGATATCAGAACCGACCGGCATCCGCCGCGGATTTTCTCGGTTGGGCTGCCGTTTCTGATGGTGGAGGTGGCCTCGCGCCAGTCGTTGCGGCGGGCGAGACCTGATGCCGCGGCATTCGCGCGCACGTTTCCCTGCGACGGCAGCGATGCGGTCTACCTCTATACAAGCGATGTGCCGCCGGCCGAGATGCCGTGCGATCTGCAGGCCCGGATGTTTCACCCGGGATCGAGCGGCCTTTCCGAAGATCCCGCCACCGGCAGCGCCACCGTGGCCGCCGCGGCGCTGCTCGCCGACCTCGCAAGCGACCAGGATGGTGAGTTGAGGCTGCGCATCGGGCAGGGCGTTGACATCGGCCGGCCAAGCCTGCTGCTGACGCGGGTGTGCAAGGAAAACGGCGCTGTCGTCTCCGCGCATGTCGGCGGCGGCTGCGTGCAGATGATGGAGGGCACGTTCGGGCTGGCGGGGGAAGGGTAAGCTCGCTAGGCGCCCAGCGCCTGCGCGAGCGCGACAAAGCTATCCGCGTAAAGATCGAACCAGGTCTCGGGTGCGGTATCCGGTTTGGCGCTTGGACCGAACTCCAGCGGACGCGCCACGAACGCCGTACGCATCCCGAACGCGCGCGCGGCCTTGAGGTCGTATTTGTGGCAGGCCACCATCAGGATCTCCTCGGGCCGATAGCCGAGGTAGTCCACTGCGAGCTGGTACACGGCGGGGGCGGGCTTGTAACTTTGCGCGAGCTCGGCCGTCAGCACGGCGTCGAAAGCCAGGCCCGCATGCTTGATCACCGCGATCACGGCCGCCATGCCTGCATTGGAAAGCGTGGATGTGATGAAACGCCGGCGCAGTCGTGCGAGCCCTTCCACGGTGTCCGGCCAGGGATCGAGTCGGGTCCAGATTTGATTCAGTTCATCTCGCTCGGCAGGCGTGAAGCTTCCCGATAGGCCCCGCCGCTCCAGCAGCACATCCAGAGCCTCGCGATAGATGAGGTCGACCCGGAGCCACGGCCGCTGACCTGCGATGACCTGGTCGAGTGCCGCCCGGTAGAGGTCGCGCCATTCCGAGGACAGGGCCGCCCAATCGATATCCAGGCCCTTCGCCCGGTTGACCGCTTCACCCATGTGCAAGATCGGCTGGTAGAAGTCCACGCACGTGCCCTGCACGTCGAAGGCGAGAGCCCGGATCACCCCTGGCGTCGGCTTGTTTTGCGCGTCGGTCTGCACTGTCGTGGCCATCGGCATTCCTTCGATTGGGCATCGCCTGTTATGTGTAAATGATGATGAACTCGTTTCGGCTTGCCGGCCCGGGGGAGACGGTGTTCACGTCGTCCCTTGTCATTGCGAGGCCCAAAACGACGAACGATTAAACCTGCGTCGCGACCAGATTTTCCACCTTCACCCGATCGCGCTCTTCGATGATCTCCGCTATCCACTGCCGGTGGCAATGCCGATGGTCGCGCTCGTAGCAGAGAATGCAGACCGGTCCGGATTTTTTCACCAGCGCCGACAGCTCGTCGAGTTCTTCCCTCGCCTGCGGCGTCTTCAGGTGCCTGGCGTAGATCTTGTGCAGCGTGTCGAACTTGCCACCGCGCGCAGCCTCGCGGCCGTCCTTCGGCGTGCCGAGCCCGCGCAGATGCAAGTAGGAAATGCCGCGCTCGTCGAGCCCGGCGGCAAGCTGGTTCTTCGAAAAGCCGGGGCGGCGGGAGGCGGCGACGGCGCGCACGTCGACCAGAAGCTTCACGCCGGCATGCTCGAGTTCGTCGAGCACGGCCCTGGCGGGCGTCTGTTCATAGCCGATGGTGAAGAGTTTTTTGGCTTTGGCCATTTCGATCCCGGGTTACTTCACGCGTTCGATCAATTCCATCGCGCCGGCGGGGGCCCGCACCTTGCCTTCGTGGATCACATAGGCGAAGACGTCGCGCGGGACTTTCGTCGCTTTGGCCGGATCGACGCGCGGCAGATCGTCCGGCTCGCTGCCGTCGGCCCATAGCTGCAGCCGCTTCGCCCAGGCGTCGAGCTGTTTCGGCGGATAGCAGGTCTTGATGTCGTCATTGCCCTTCTGCAGCCGTGCATAGACGAAATCGCCGGTCAGGTCCGATATCGCGGGATATTTGCCGTGCTCGGCGAATACCACCGGGGTTGCGAATTGGCGCAACAGCGCGATGAAATCCGGCGCGCGGAAACTGTCGTGCCGGACTTCGACCACATGGCGCAGCGCGCGGCCCTCGAGATTGCGTGGCAGCAGTTCAAGAAACCTGCCGAAATCTCCCTGGTCGAATTTCTTGGTCGGTGCGAATTGCCAGAGCACCGGACCGAGGCGGTCGCCGAGCTCCAGCACGCCGGAATCGTAGAACCGTTTGATCGAGTCGCCGGACTCCGCCAGCACCCGGCGGTTGGTGGCAAAGCGCGGCCCCTTCACCGAAAACACAAAACCGTCGGGCACCTCGCGCGCCCATTTGCGAAAGCTTTCGGGTTTCTGCGAACCGTAATAGGTGCCGTTGATTTCGATCGAGGTCAGTTTCGAAGCTGCGTATTCCAGCTCCTTCGCCTGCGTCAGCTTCTCCGGATAAAACACCCCGCGCCACGGCGCAAAGGTCCAGCCGCCGACGCCGATGTAAATGCTGCCCGCGCTCTCGGAACTGCGATGCGAACTTTTGGTCACGCGCCAGTCTCTCGTGCGTTTGCCGGGGTTGGGATATGGAAGATTAGAGGGAGCTGGCGGCTCCCGCCACCCTTCCTTTTTGCATGCATCGCTGGGGATAACGCCATCGTTGAACATGCCCCATACACAACTTCTGGGAAAAGGCTATATTGAACTGAGGGATAAACGGGCACATTTCGATAAGTGCGACTGTTCGAACCTCGCGCGCCCGGCAGTTACCGGTATTAGGACCTCAATGGAAACTTGCCACATTGGAGCAAGCGCAAATGGCCCACCGTCGTGAATTGGGCAAAACCGGTCTCCCGTTGTGGGCGGCGGGATTTGTGGTGCTGGCTTGCGTTATCATTCTCGCGCTCAGCGGATGGCGCGAATGGGAGTCCCGAAGCGCTGATCTGAAGAATGCCGAAGTGGAGATGGCCAATCTCGCCCGTTCACTGACGCAGCACGCGGACGACACTTTCGATGTGGCCGACACGCTTCTCAACGTCCTGGTCAATCAGCTGGAGCTAGAAGGAACCGGGCCCGCTTCCATAACGAAAGTCCAGACCTTTTTGCAGCGTCGCAAATCAACTCCGCGCATTCGCGGTATGTTCGTCTTCGATGAGACCGGCCGCTGGCTCGCGACCACCTTACACACGGACTTCACAAGTTTCAACAACAGCGACCGCGACTATTTCATACGTCATCGCGCGTCGCCCGACCGCGCGACCCTGATCGGCCGACCGGTGAAAAGCCGCGACACCGGGCAGTGGGTTATCACCGAATCGCGCCGCTTCAATCATCCGGACGGCAGTTTCGCCGGCGTGGCAGTGACGACCACCGACGTGGCCTACTTCTCGGAGTTTTACGAGCAGTTCAACATCGGTGCCAACGGCGCCATCTCGCTGCTGAATGCCGATGGCATCATCCTTACGCGTCGTCCCGATACTGGCGGCGATATCGGACGCGACATGTCGAGCACGCCCTTGTTCAGGAGCCTGCACAACCGGCCTCCCTCCAGCGTCTATTACTTCAAATCGCCGCTCGACGGGATGCAACGGTTGAGCTTCTACAAGCTCAGCAACCGTTATCCGATCTTGATCCTGGCAACTGAAGCGCGGGACGATGTACTGGCGCCCTGGCGCGACGAGGTTTTCGCACGCATGAGCTTCGTTCTCGCTCTGACCGCGTTGATTGCCGTTATTGGCATCCGTCTGGTGCGGCAACTGCTGGAGCGGCAACGCTTGGCGGCCGCCCTGGAGGCCAAGGAAGCGGACTTCCGTTTGCTCGCCGAACACTCCAGTGACATGGTCGCGCGCATCGGATTGGACGAACATGTCCTCTACGTCTCGCCGTCATCTGCTCAGGTCCTTGGATGGAGCCCTGAGCAGCTTACGGGCACGCCGGCCCTTGCAGGCGTCAATGGCGAGGACCTGCCGAGGGTTCAGGAGGTCGCTGCGGCCATCAAACAAGGCGAGGTCGAAGAGGCAAGGATCATCTATCGCACCCGCCATCGCGAGAAGGGTGAAATCTGGATCGAGACGTCCATGCGTGTCACGCGAGCGCCGGAGACCGGCGAAATCAACGGGGTCGTGGCGATCTCGCGCGACATGACCGAACACAAGGATCTGGAAATCAAGCTGGCGGCTCTCGCGATCTCCGACGGATTGACCGGTCTCGCCAACCGCAGACGCTTCGACGAGCGGCTGCACGAGGAATGGGCTCGCGCCAGGCGTGACGGTATTCCGCTCTCGTTGCTGATAATCGACATCGACCGTTTCAAGGCATTCAATGATGTGTACGGCCATCAGGCGGGAGACGGGTGCCTGCGCACGGTGGCGCGGATCCTGACCGAGCAGGTGAGGCGTCCCGCCGATCTTGCGGCCAGATACGGCGGGGAAGAATTCGTCCTGCTGATGCCGAACACCGACGTCGAAGGCTGCAAGCAGGTCGGTGAGCGGGTGCGCGCGGCGTTTCAGGAACTTGCCATGGTCCACGCGCTGAACCCGCCTTCCAAGCGCGTCACCGTTAGCCTTGGCGGCGCGACAATCCTGCCCGCCGATGATGGCCCGGCGGAGTCGACATCGCTGGTCGAGGCGGCCGATCGGGCGCTTTATGCCGCCAAGAAAGGCGGTCGTGACCAGTTGATCATGTCTGGACAAGTGATCGCGTTGCGCCGTGAGATTTAGCGCGCGTCTCGGGGCCTCTTGGCGGCGAGGCCCTACAAAGGCTTGAAGATCTGTCTGGCAAGTTCGGTGTAAAGTTCGCAAATCTTCTGCGAGTTGGCAACGAAGGTCTCGTGCGTCTGCCTTGCGAACTCGCTCTGAAGCTCAACCGCCTTTTCGAGAGACCGCACGCCCTTGAGCTTCTCGACAAAGGACCGGGTCTCTTCCAGCGATTTCCTGGTGAAGTCGCCGTAGGCATTCGCGATGGTCTGAAGGCTGACCGGGTCGGTCTCCGGCGGCGCGGCCGCGGCAATTGGCTCGCTCTCGGGCGACGCTGCTTCGTCGAGCGCGGCGGCTTCCACCGGTGCGTCCGCGTCGATCGGGGCCGTCTCCACAGGTTCAGCCACGTCGATCGGGGCGGCCTCGGCTGGCGCGGCCATGTCGATCGGAGCGGCGTCTGTCGGCGCGACGGTTGCTCTGATTTTTTCCGGCTTCTGCTTCCGTTGCTCTGCCTTCCGGTTGCGCCGGCCGGGCTTCCCGACCGGTTTGTTCTCGTCTGTGCTCGACATCCTTGAAGCTCCGTTGTTCCATTATCAAACCAAAGGTCCAGACTCCGCCACGTTTGCGCTGGAATTGCGGTTCCGGCTTGTTCCTCGCGCGGCGCTCATGTGTTGAGATTTTGGAACGACACTACCCCGGGCGAAAGGCCGCCAGAAAGTACTCGGGCGGCGGCTTTCGCGCGTCCTGAGGAATTGCGATACTTCAGCTTACGCCGCTCCGGAGATCAAGCTAGGATAGCAAAAAAAGGAGAACGGGATGCGGGCGTTCGTTGTGGCAATGGTTGTGATGATGGCTTCCGTCGCGTCGGCCGGCGACGTCGAGGACGCGCACCGGCAGGCGGTTTCAGGACGCGACTCCTACTGGAATTGCCTCGCCCGGGAATATTCGCGCGACAGCAATAACGGCATGTCGGGTCCGGATTTCACATCCCTGATCGCCAGCGTGTGTCCTTCCGAGCGGCAGAATTTTCGGGTGACGCTGGTGGATTACCTGTCGCAGCAATTCCCTGATGTCGATGCCGGGGCGCATATGACCACGGCCAACGACGCCATCGCATCGGCTCAAAGGGATATCGTGACGGCCTTCAGCAAGCACAAGGCGGCGGCGAGGTAGCGGTCCGGTCAGGCCGAGGAATGGCAATTTGTGCCTGATGAGCGCAAAGGGATCGCCGGCAAGCCCGAACGCGTAAAGTATTTCGGCGGATGAAGTTCTGCTGAACCCCACTCGCCAATTCTGCGGTTTTCTGCGATATCAGCTGTTGGCGCCGAGCGGGATATCGAGATGAATTCGCAAAAAGTGGCAGGCATTCTGGGTGCAATTGTTGCGTCGGCGATCCTGGTGATAGCGATCGCGTACGGGCCGATCGGGCAGATGGGAAAGCCCCAAAAGCCGGTTCAAAGGATTGAACAGCCGGCGCTACAGGTTGTGCCGCCCACCACCCCCAGGGGACCGGTGGTGCGAGAGGTGCCGCAGTAGGATCGGCCCCCTGCGGGCGCCAGCCGACTGCCGCAATCGGTGTCCATGGCAAGGCCCTTGCGGAAGGTCCGGATCGTTCCTATCTATGTTGCAACGGCGACGTCGATGCTTCATAGCTCCGGCGCTGGGACGACCACTGAATAGCTCGGCTGCGCCGGATGTACGCGCGCCTGTTGTTCGTGGTCGTTGGCATTTTGGGGCCTGTTTTGGTCCGTTTTGAGCGTTCCCCGCCGCCGGTTACCGGAACTGCGTCTTGGCTTCCCTGGATGCTATCGGATATACGCTGGCGGCATGAATGAAGCCATCAGACCGGGCCCCGAAACCCCGCCGCAGGCCGTCGCGTCGCCTCAGCTTTCGGTCATCGTCCCCACCTTCAACGAGCGCGACAACGTCACCACGCTGTTCCGGCGGCTGCAGGCCGCGCTCGCGGGCGTCGCCTGGGAAGTCATCTTTGTCGATGACAATTCCCCCGACGGCACCTGGGATGTGGTGAGAAACCTTGCGCGGCAGGATTGCCGCGTCCGCTGTATCCGGCGGATCGGACGGCGCGGCCTGTCCGGCGCCTGTATCGAGGGTATCCTGGCATCGAGCGCGCCGTGCGCCGCCGTCATCGATGCCGATTTGCAGCATGACGAGACCCAGTTGCCGAAGATGCTGGCGCTGCTGCAAGCCGGCGAGGCGGACCTCGTGGTCGGCAGCCGCTACATCGAAGGCGGCAGCGCCGACAGTTTTAACAAGCAGCGGGCCGGCGCCAGTCAGCTGGCGACCGAAGTGGCCAAGCGCGTGCTGCGGGTGAAGATCGCCGATCCCATGAGCGGCTTCTTCATGATCCGCCGGGATCGTTTCGAACAACTGGCGCCGCAGCTCTCGACCCTGGGCTTCAAGATCCTGCTCGATATCGTCGCCACCGCGCGCGGCAATTTGCGCGTCAAGGAAATTCCCTACACCTTCGGCTCGCGGCTGCACGGCGAGAGCAAGCTCGATTCCATGGTGGCGCTGGACTTCCTCGGCCTGGTGCTGGCGAAGCTGACCCACGATGCGGTATCACTGCGCTTTCTGATGTTTGCGATGGTCGGATCGCTCGGCCTGTTCGTGCATTTCGCCACGTTGTTCACGGCGCTTGAAGCTTTTGATTTGCCGTTTCCGGTGGCTCAGGCCAGCGCCGCGTTTTGCGCCATGACCAGCAATTTCATCCTGAACAATTTTCTCACCTATCGCGACCAGCGGCTGAAGGGTTTTGCGATCCTGCGCGGGCTGTTGCTGTTTTATCTGGTGTGCAGCGTCGGCCTTCTCGCCAATGTCGGCGTGGCGTTCTCGGTCTACGACCAGGAACCGATCTGGTGGCTCGCGGGTGCCGCGGGCGCGCTGATGGGCGTGGTATGGAATTACGCGATGTCCGGGCTGTTCGTCTGGCGCAGGCGATGAACCTGCAATGAGCGCGAACGAGGGACGGCTCGTCCGCAACACGGTGGTCACAATATTGGCACTGGTGGTGTTGCGGCTGGTCGCCGCCGCCTGGACGCCGCTGACCTTCGACGAAGCCTATTACTGGATGTGGTCGAAGCATCTCGCCGGCGGCTACTACGATCATCCGCCAATGGTCGCTGCCGTGATCCGCCTGGGCACCATGATCGCAGGCGACACCGAGTTGGGCGTGCGGCTTTTTTCGATATTGCTGGCGCTGCCGATGAGCTGGGCGGTGTTTCGCGCCGCCGCCATCCTGTTCGGCGGAGAGCGCGTGGCGGCGACCGCGACGATCCTGCTCAACGTCACGCTGATGGCGGCGGTCGGCACCCTGATCGTCACGCCGGATGCACCTCTGCTGGTGGCCTCCAGCTTCGTCCTGTTTTATCTCGCGAAGGTACTGGACACCGGACGCGGCGCATGGTGGCTTGCGGTCGGCGCCGCGGTCGGCGCGGCATTACTGTCGAAATATACCGCGTTGTTTTTCGGCCCGGCGATCCTGATCTGGCTGGTCAGCGTTCCCAAATTGCGTCGCTGGCTGCTCTCGCCCTGGCCCTATCTCGGCGGCCTCGTTGCGCTGGCGCTGTTTTCGCCCGTCATCCTCTGGAACGCCGATCATCATTGGGTCTCCTTCATCAAGCAGATGGGCCGCGCGCGGATAGAGGATTTCCACCTGGGCTTTATCGGCGAATTGATCCCGACCCAGATCGCATTCGCAACGCCCCTGGTGTTCATCCTGGGCGCGATGGGCCTCTACGCGCTGCTCAGGCGCAAGGCCGGGGCGATGGCCGCGCGTGCCCTGATCAATTCGACCTTCTGGACCATCGCGCTGTATTTCATCTGGCATTCGCTGCATGCCCGCGTCGAGGCCAACTGGTTCGGGCCGATCTATCCGGCGTTCGCGATAGCGGCCGCGGTCGCCGCCCACCTCACGCGATGGGAGGTGAGGGCGCAGCGCCTCGCCGATCTTTGCCTGCGCTGGGCTTCGCCGGTCGGCATCGTGATGTTTGCGCTGTTGATCGTGCAGGCCGATACCGGCTGGCTTTCGGGCTATCGTCGCGATGCCACCGTACGCAGCGTCGGCGTCGGCTGGCGCGAACTTGCCGCCGGGATCGAGGCGGTGCGCGTTCGCGTCGGTGCTGCCTGCGTGCTGGCGCCGGACTACGGCACCACCGGCTGGCTCGCCTTCTATCTGCCCAAAGGCAGTTGCGTCGTGCAGCCAACGCAACGCATCCGCTGGGCCAACATGCCCGAGCCGGATCCGGCGCCAATTGTCGGGCAAGCTGCTCTATGTCGACGAATCGCGGCCCGGCGGGCGGCCATATTTGAAGGACGCCTTTGCGCGGGTCGAGCGGGTCGCGGAACTCAAGCGCATGCGCGGGCCGCTCACCATCGAAACCTATGCGCTCGATCTGCTCGAAGGTCCGAGGGGCGAGGTGCTCGACCGCTCGCCGCCGCCGGAACTGGAATAGGGGCCGGGTAATAACGCCGGACGTCGCGACCTCTCAATTCAATCACGAGAGTCCTGGAATACTGGATCGCCCGGTCAAGCCGGGCGACGACACCTTTTGTGCGAATAAGTCCACCAATCATGTCGGTCCAGCGCTTCCCTGAACGTCTTCCAACCTGAGCCCGTTGCCTATCCATCGATAGCGAGGTCATGCCATGAGCCGTTCCACCGCGAAGTCAGCCGATAGTTCCACCCTGAAACCGGCCGCCGAACTGGCGCGCGCCAGTCATTTTCGCTTTCCCAACGAGAGCGCCGAATATCGCCGCGCCCGCGAGGCGCTGCTGGCCGAGGAGATCGAGCTTCGCCGCCACATCGAGCGCGTCGCGGAGCTGCGCCGCAGCCTGCCGCCCGGCGGCGAGCTCAAAAAGCACTATGCATTTGAGGGCGAAAACGGCACCGTTTCTTTCGCCGATCTGTTCGGCGACAAGAATACGCTGGTGGTCTACAGCTACATGTTCGGCCCGCAGCGTGAGCGGCCGTGCCCGATGTGCACGTCATTGTTATCAGCGTGGGACGGCGAGGTGCCTGACATTCAGCAGCGGGTTGCGCTGGCGGTGGTGGCGCGGTCGCCGATTGAGCGGCTCAAGGCCTTCAAGCGCGAGCGCGGCTGGCGCTACTTGCCGCTTTTCTCGGATATTTCAGGCGAATTCAGCCGCGACTATCATGCGCTGACCAAGGACGGCGGCGATGACGCCGCGTTCAACGTGTTCACGCGCCGCCAGGAACCGAACGGTATCATAATACGTCATTTCTGGGCCGGCGAGATGAATAGCGCCTCAGCCGATCCCGGACAGGACCCGCGCGGCGCGCCGGATTTGATGCCGCTCTGGACCATTCTCGATGTCACGCCGGAAGGGCGGGGAACCGACTGGTATCCGAAGCTGAATTATTGAAAAAACGACGCTGAATCAGGGGTATCAGGGGCCTTTCTCGCCGGGAAAGGTCCCGTTAACCATGCCCAACATCCGCCCACACTTAATCCCCATTTAACTAAAAGTCGCCTTAATGGCGCTCTGAGCCTCTGCGAGATGCTTTGCGGGAATTACCGCTGATCATCGGCACGCAGGCCAGCGTTCGCAGGTGCAGCGGGAACGCGCACCATCGAGCGCAGCCTGGAAGGGGAACAAGGTGGGACCAGTCTGGATGCAAGGCGGATGAGTTATAGTACGAGTGCGTGTTCTGATTTCGTGGTGTTCAACCCCCGACGTTCATCCCGGAAAGCCATCTCACACAATTATCTCGGCAGCGCGGCCGTCGCCTGCCTGGTGCTGGGCTGCGCCTGGACCATCTACGCCAATATCTTCCGCGCCGATGTCTATCCGACGCTCGGCAGCACCGACTTCGATGTGCCGGTCGTCCGGCAGTCGGCGGCAATTGCGACTCGCAAACCGCTGACGGCCATCAACGACGTTTTTGCCACCCTGCGCGAACAGACGCCGCCGGTTTCCGGGTCCGCACCGCTTCCGCCGGGTCCGTCGCTTTCGTTCGATGACCGGTTTGCAGCGGCGGCCCCGCAAAGCGTTGAGCCGCAGCCCGAGGCGCCGAAGCTTGCGGAAGCGCCGAAGCCGAAAGCAGCCGCGCCGGCGCCAGCGCCTGTTCAGGTTGCCGCCATTCCGCCGCAGCGTCCCGCCGAGGCGCGCCCGGCAAAATCTCCCGGCGCCACCGTTCGCGACATGGCGCAACGCGCCAAGGCGGCGGTGATGTCGATCGCCTCGAACGAAAAGCAGACGATTTTCGAAAAACTCTGGGGCAGGCAACCCTCGCATGGGTCGCTATTGTCCTATGCGTCGGCCGACGCCAGCGTCACCGGAAGCCTTGGACAAACCCTTGGGCTAAACCAAAATCCGGCGCTCGGTGGATCGGCGCCCTATGATCGCTCGACCGCGGTCTACGATATTTCCGCGCACACGGTTTACCTGCCCGACGGCACCAAGCTCGAAGCGCATTCCGGCCTCGGCTCCGAGCTCGACGATCCGCGCTCGGCGCGGATCAGAATGCGCGGCGTGACGCCGCCGCATATTTACGAGCTGAAGCCGCGCGAGGCGCTGTTTCACGGCGTGCCGGCGCTGCGGCTGAACCCGATCGGCGGCGAGGAAGCGATCTACGGCCGATCCGGTCTGCTCGCCCATACCTACATGCTCGGCCCGAACGGCGATTCCAACGGCTGCGTTTCGTTCAGGGACTACAACGCCTTCCTGAATGCCTACCGCAACCAGGGCATCAAGCGGCTCGCCGTCGTCGCCCGGGTGGAGTGAGCGGGCGAAAGAAGGGCGGGCGCACAATTGCGCCGCGAGCCCGCATTCCCCGATCGAGATTGATGGATCGTCATTGTGGGCCCGCGCCAGGCCCGGAATCCATAACCACCAGCGCCGGCGAGGTAAACTGGAAGGAGCGCCCAAGCGTAGCCGTTCATTGCCTGCCGGCGGCAATCGCGCAACCGCGCGGCGCATTTTTCGGTTTCAACCTGTCAAACAGCAAGCGGACAAACATTTGCATTCCCGCGGCGCGATACGCCCGAGTTTTGCGTAGGCTTCCACCCTCCAGGCAAAAAGAGGGCGCAGGGAAAGCCGAGTGCCGATTGCACCCGTGGGTCCCGTGCAACAAAAAGCACGGGAGGCAGGACCACAGGTTCAACCGAATTCACGCCGGCTTTCCCTGCGCGAATGGTTTTACGACTTACTTCGCGCTCTCCTTGGTGACCGGGCTCTTTTGCCACCATCATCCCCGAGAAGCTTGCTTCTCAAGAACTTGACGCCAGCGTCGGGGCGCCAGGACCACGCGACTTGGTCGTCCGCAGCGGCGCGTTCGTCTCGCGCACCGCCCGCGTCCATCGCGTCCCGCTCTCTACGTTCGTGACGATCGCGAGCGCCCCTCTGGTGAGAACGGGATGGGGTGAAATAACAACTGATTTGGGTTGGCCGAGAAGCCAAATATTTTGACGAGGGGGACTGGACGACCAAAATCACGCTGAAATGCCTGGGAAAATTAGATTTTGCGCGAGGGTCGTTTCGAGCGTGTCCGGGTGGCCCATCAAGCCGTGCCAACGCCGATTTTAACGACAGCGCTCCATTCACTGACCATGACGCCTGCGGGACGTGCATGCATTGTTTCGACTTCCGATCATTGCATCGTGCCGATACATTGCCCGCATGTCTCAGCCTGATTTTCAGCCAACTCTCACAGGCCCCAACATCACCATCCGGCCCATCGCGGCGGAGGACTGGCCGGAACTGTTCGCGGCTGGCTCCGATCCGGAGATCTGGAAAGTTCATCCGGTGCGGGATCGCCACACCGAAGCCGGTTTCCGGAAATTCTTCGACAGCGCGCTCAGTTCAAACATGGGCTTTGTGTTCGTGGATCGCGCCGCCGCCAGGCTGATCGGCTCGAGCCGCTATTGCGGCTATGATCCCGAACGCAGCGAAATCGAGATCGGCTGGACCTTCATCGTCCGCAGCCATTGGGGCGGGGCCGCGAACCGCGAGGTCAAGCGGCTGATGCTCGACCACGTCTTTACCTTCGTCGATACAGTCGTGTTCTGGGTCGGCGAAGAAAACTGGCGCTCGCAGGGCGCCATGACCAAGATCGGCGGCGTCAAGCGCGACGGCCTGTTGACCCGGGCGTTATCTGGCGACACGCCGTATTGCATCTTCGAGATTACCAGGAGCCGGTACGAGCAGGGCGGACGCGCGCTGGTGGCTTGACGGCCGGCAAGAAAACGGCATCCAAACAAAAACCCCGGCATCGCTGCCGGGGTTTTGCGTTCTTGAAGTTGCTTGACCGGATGGATCAGAAGTCCATGCCGCCCATGCCGCCGCCCGGAGGCATGCCGCCGGCGGGAGCGTTCTTCTTCGGCAGTTCGGCCACCATGGCTTCGGTGGTGATCAGGAGAGCCGCAACCGAGGCTGCGTTCTGGATCGCCACGCGAACCACCTTGGTCGGGTCGATGATGCCCTTCGAGATCAGGTTGACGTATTCGCCGCTCTGCGAGTCGAAGCCGTAGGAGTACTGATCCTTTTCGAGGATCTTGCCGACGATCACGGAGCCGTCCTCGCCTGCGTTGATCGCGATCTGGCGGGCCGGCCAGGACAGCGCCTTGCGCACGATCTCGACGCCGGTCTTCTGGTCGTCGTTCTTGGTGCGAAGCCCCTTGAGGTGCTCGGAGGCACGCAGCAGGGCGACGCCGCCGCCCGGCACGATGCCTTCTTCCACAGCCGCACGGGTGGCATGCATCGCGTCATCAACGCGATCCTTGCGCTCCTTGACCTCGACCTCGGTCGCGCCGCCGACGCGGATCACCGCGACGCCGCCTGCGAGCTTGGCCAGACGCTCCTGCAGCTTCTCACGGTCGTAGTCCGAGGTGGTTTCCTCGATCTGCGCCTTGATCTGATTGACGCGCGCCTCGATGTCGGCCTTCTTGCCGGCGCCGTTGACGATGGTGGTGTTCTCCTTGTCGATCATCACCTTCTTGGCGCGACCGAGCATGGCGAGCGTGACGTTCTCCATCTTGATGCCGAGATCTTCCGAGATCGCCTGACCGCCGGTCAGCACTGCGATGTCCTGCAGCATCGCCTTGCGGCGATCGCCGAAGCCCGGAGCCTTGACGGCCGCGACCTTCAGACCGCCGCGCAGACGGTTGACGACCAGGGTTGCAAGCGCTTCGCCTTCGACGTCTTCCGCGACGATGACCAGCGGCTTGCCGGTCTGCACCACGGCTTCCAGGAGCGGAAGCATTTCGTTCAGGTTGGAGAGCTTCTTCTCGTTGATAAGGATGTAGGCATCGTCGAATTCGACGCGCATCTTGTCGGCGTTGGTGACGAAGTAGGGCGAGATGTAGCCGCGGTCGAACTGCATGCCCTCGACGACCTCGAGTTCGGTCTCGAGCGACTTGGCTTCCTCAACCGTGATGACGCCCTCGTTGCCGACCTTCTTCATGGCGTCGGAGAGGAACTTGCCGATCTCGGAGTCGCCATTGGCGGAGATCGTGCCGACCTGGGCGATTTCCTCGTTCGAGGTGACCTTCTTGGAATTCTTGACGAGGTCGGCGACCACGGCTTCCACCGCCAGATCGATACCGCGCTTCAGATCCATCGGGTTCATGCCGGCCGCAACTGCCTTGGCGCCCTCGCGGACGATGGCCGCAGCGAGCACGGTCGCGGTGGTGGTGCCGTCACCGGCCGCGTCCGCCGACTTGGAGGCGACTTCGCGCACCATCTGGGCGCCCATGTTCTCGAACTTGTCCTCAAGCTCGATTTCCTTGGCGACGGTGACGCCGTCCTTGGTGATGCGGGGAGCGCCGAACGACTTGTCGAGCACGACGTTGCGTCCCTTGGGACCGAGCGTCACCTTGACGGCGTTGGCGAGGATGTCGACGCCGCGCAGCATGCGATCGCGGGCATCGACGCCGAATTTGACTTCTTTGGCTGACATATCTTGCTTCCTTGAAATCTATGAGGGGGAAAGGCGCTTAAGCGGCCTTCTTCTTGGTGGCGGGAACGTCGGTGAGAACGCCCATGATGTCGCTCTCCTTCATGATCAGGAGTTCTTCGCCATCGAGCTTGACCTCGGTGCCGGACCATTTGCCGAACAGCACGCGGTCGCCGACTTTGAGGTCGATCGGGATCAGCTTGCCGGATTCGTCACGGCCGCCCGGACCCACCGCGGTGATTTCGCCCTGCGAGGGTTTTTCCTTGGCACTGTCCGGAATGATGATGCCGCCAGCTGTCTTTTCTTCGGCGTCGATGCGCTTGACCACAACGCGGTCGTGAAGCGGACGGAATTTCATGCAGTCCTCCTAAGTTTTTGAAGATGTTCTAGAGTTTTTGAAAATTGGCAGTCCGCGCCGGCGAGTGCCAGCGTGGCTGAAGAGGAGATAGTCGAGACTTGTGCGGGGAACAAGGGCCTCTAGCAGAAAAATTGGCACTCAAATATGACGCCTGCCAAAATCGCTCATCATCCTTAATTCGGCAGGCCGGCTGCCCGAACCCAGTATTAGCACCTGCGGTAAGCTGCTGCTAACGCAACAAATTTCAACAGATCATTAAACATTTAGGCTTGTGATGGGCGGGTTACGTGCGTCACATTTCTATCCTGCGAGCGCATCTCCACCGGGTGGCTCCCGGTTGGCGGCCACTTCGGAAAATGCGCTCCAGCAATGGAGGTTGGCATGGTCTCGCGGGTTGCGGTTTCCGAGGATTTCCGGAAGCAGGTGCTGGGTTACGGGCTGACGACGGCGGAAATTCTGTACCGGATGCCCGATCATCCCTCGCTGCTGCAAACTTACGTCTGGCAAAATTACGATCTGTTTCCGAACTTCCCGGCGCTGAAGGATTTTCTCTCCTTCTGGCAGCAAAAGCTCGAAGGCCCGCTGTACGCGGTCACGGTTGCCCACTCCAAGCTGATCAAGCCCGCCGAACTGCGCGCGGTCGACGGCGTGTTCCGGCTGCACTGATCAAGCCGGGATTTCAAGCGCTGGCGTGCCCACCGGGCACCGGCAACCTGTCGTGCCGACGACCATGGTGGGCCCGGCGCTTGGCCCACCCAACGAACCGCAACCTGTGCTATCCTTTCTTTCATAAACCTTCAGGGGAGAGCGTCGATGGCCAGGAAGAAGCCGACATCGCGGGCAGCAAGCCGCACCGCCGCGCAGAAAAAATCGTCGGCGCGCAAAACTGTTGCCAGCAGGACCGCCGCCAAATCCGCCGCGCGAAAAAAACTCAAGGCCAAGGGACGCGGCGCGCCCGCCGCCAAGCGCGTCCGCCCGAAACAGCGTATTGCCATCAGCCATCACCGCGATGAGGATTTCAAGGCCGACGGCTTGCGCGCCTATGCGAAATACCGCGACCTCGGGGTTGCCGAAGCCAGCCAGGGCCTGGCGCGGGCGCACGTGATCCGCCTGATCGGGCCGTGCAATCCGGCCGAGGTTTCAAAACTGCATTTCCACCACGTCGACTTTCAAATGGTCTATGTGCTGAAAGGCTGGGTCAAAACCTACATGGAAGGCCAGGGTGAGACGCTGATGAAAGAGGGCAGCGCATGGACCCAGCCGCCCCGGATCAGGCATCTGATCATGGACTATTCGGATGACGTCGAATTGCTCGAAGTGATCCTGCCCGCGGAGTTCAAGACCGTCGAACTCGCCGCATGATGCGCGCGCGCCCCAAAGCGTGCTTGCGTCGCGGCCCGACTTTTTTCAATCAGGCTTGGGCGGCGCAGCGATTGTGAGGCGCGACTATCGTGAAGACATCGACTGGCTGCGCGCCATCGCGGTACTCGCGGTGGTCGCGTTCCATTTCGAGGCGCCGGCCGTGTTCGGCGGCTTCGTCGGCGTCGATATTTTCTTCGTCATCTCCGGCTATCTGATCACCGGGATCATCCAGTCGGAAGTAAAGAGCGACACGTTTTCCTTCGCGCGGTTCTACGAGCGCCGGGTACGCCGGCTTCTGCCCGCGCTCTATGCGATGGTGGCGCTGACGGCGATCCCGTCGTTCCATTATCTCCTGACCACCGAACGTGCCGAATTCTTCCGCTCGGTCGCCGCGGTCGTGACCTTCACGTCGAATTTTTTCTTCTGGTTCCAGACCGGCTATTTCGACCACGCGGCGGTGGAGAAGCCGCTATTGCACACCTGGTCGCTGGCGGTTGAGGAGCAGTTCTATCTGGCGCTGCCGGTAATGCTGTGGGCGCTGTTGCGCGTCTTCCGCGGCCACCGCATCGCGCTGCCGGCAGCGCTCGGCGCGCTGGGGCTGGCGTCGTTTGCGCTCAGCGTCTGGCTGATGAATACGGACCGCTCCGCCAATGCCTTCTTCATGAGCCCGCCGCGGGCCTGGGAATTCCTGATCGGCGGCATCGTCGCGACCCCGGGCTTTCCGGTGCTGCGCTACGCGCTGGCGCAAAACATCGCCAAGGCAACCGCGCTGGTACTGATCGCGATCCCGATATTCTCGCTGCGGCAGGGGCCGGGCTTTCCCGGCTTCAACGCGCTCACGCCCTGCATCGGTGCGGCCATGTTCATCTGGAGCGGCATCGGCGTGCCGACGCCGAAGCGCAGCCGCTATTCGCCGCTCAACGTCGTGAAGTTCTTCGGGCAGATTTCCTATTCGCTGTATCTCTGGCACTGGCCGCTTTTCACCTTCGCACGGTTCTCCAAAGCCGGCCTGGTGCTTGACGCCGGCGACAAGATCGCGCTGTTCGCGCTGACGGTTGCGCTCTCCTACCTGTCCTGGCGGTTTGTCGAACAGCCGTTCCGCCGAAAAACGCCGGCGCCGCCGCGCCGCGCCGCGTTCCGCATCGCCGGCCTCGCCTCAGTCGTTCTCGTGGCCGGCAGCGCGGCTGGATTGATCCTGAGCCAAACGCCGTCCGATGCCGATCGCGTCGCGCTGCAACTGGAATCCTACAACGCCTACGATTATCAGCCGCTGTATCGCACCGGCCGTTGCTTTGCGCCCGCCAGCGGCGTCTTCGACGATGCTTGTCTCCGATTCGCGCCCGGCAAGACCAACGTGCTGCTCTGGGGCGACAGCCTGGCCGCGCATTATGTTCTTGGCCTCGGCAAGGCAACCGATCCGCAAGCGGTGAATGTCCTGCAGGCGACGCAGCCGGCGTGCATGCCGACGTTCAACACCGCCGCTCAAGGCCTTGGGTTATGCCGCAGCTTCGCCGGGCAAATGGTTGCGTTCTTCATGGATCGCAAACCCGACCTCGTCATCCTCTCCGCGGACTGGCTGGAAGATGCCCGCCCGCCGCGGTTCGACGGCATGATCGCCGACCTCAGGCAAACGATCTCGACGCTCGATGGCCTCGGCATTCCCGTCGTGCTGCTCGGCCCCGCCGTGCAGTTCAGGTCGAGGTTGCCGTCGATGCTGATGCGCGCCCATCTGCGGCAGATCGATGCGCGCTCCGAAGATTTCGTGTTGCCCGATATTTTCTCGCTCGACCGGATGATGAAAGCGGCACTGCCGCCGCATGACAGGTTTTCCTATGTCTCCGTGCTCGATGCGGTCTGTCCGGCGCGGCAATGCCCGCTCACCATTGATGGCGGCGTTCCGCTCTCGTGGGATCACGCACATCTCACCGCGGAGGGGTCGGTCTATGTGATGGACAGGCTGGCGCCGCTGCTGGGGCTGCGGAAGTGACGCGTCACGTCAGCATCCCGACGATCGCGCCCATCAGGCAGGTCGTCAGTGTGCCCGACACGATCGATTTCAATCCAAGCGAATTGATCTCGTCGCGGCGTTCGGGCGCCATGGTGCCGAGGCCGCCGATCATGATGCCGAGGCTGCCGAAATTGGCGAAGCCGCACATCGCATAAAGCATGATCAGCCGTGAACGCGGATCGAGCGCGTCTGCGCCGAGCCTGGACAAATCGACATAGGCGATCAATTCGTTGAGCACCGTCTTGGTGCCCATCAGGCTGCCCGCCGTGATCGCCTGCGGCCACGGCAGGCCGAGCAGCCAGCACACCGGCGCCATGGCGTAACCGAGGATCCGCTGCAGCGAAATCCGTGCGCCGCCGGTTTCGGGCAACAATCCGAGGATGGCGTTGGCGAGATGCACCAGTGCCACCAGCACGATCAGCATCGCGACAATGTTGAGCAGGAGTTCGAGGCCCGCGACGGTGCCCTTGACGATCGCATCCATGGTGGAGGAGGCGTGCATCTTCGGGTCGGCCAACGTGCCGCCGGTCCTGATGTCGCTGGTCTCGGGCACCATGATCAGGCTGATCAGGATTGCCGCCGGGGCGCCGAGCACCGAGGCGATGACAAAATGCGCAGCCGCATCCGGGATCAGCGGCGCGAGCAGGGTAGCGTAGAGCACCAGCACGGTGCCGGCTATACCGGCCATGCCGCCGGTCATGACCAGGAACAATTCGCTGCGGGTCAATTGCGCCAGATAGGGCCGGATGAACAAGGGCGCTTCCACCATGCCGAGAAAGATATTGGCGGCCGTGGACAGTCCGACCGCGCCGCCGACGCCGAGCGTGCGCTCCAGAAGCCACGCCATGCCGCGCACCACGGGCGGCAGGACGCGCCAGTAGAACAGCAGCGTGGTCAGCACGCTCATGACAAGCACGACGGGCAGCGCCTGAAACGCCAGGATAAAATCCGCGCCGGGCGCCTTGAGGTCGAACGGCAGCGCTCCGCCGCCGAGATAGCCGAACACGAAGGCCGTGCCCGCGCGCGAGGCCGACGAAATCGCCCCGACGGCGTCGTTGATGACGCCGAATGCATGCGCGACAAAGGGCAGTTTTATCAGCGCGACGGCGGTGAGGAGGGTGACGAAAAGTCCGATCGCCGCCTGCCGCAGCGAAACCGCGCGGCGGTTCTCGCCAAACGCCCACGCGATTGCCAGCAACGCGAATATGCCGAACGCCGATTGCAGTTGTTGCATGATTCTCCCGAGGCCGGGGCGATTATGGCAGCGACGATCGTGCGAGCGTTTGACGAAAACCTACCCCCGTCCCACGAACGGCATCTTGGAAGCCATCACCGTCATGAACAGCACGTTGGCGTCGAGCGGCAGGCTCGCCATATAGGCAACCGCGTCGCCGACCGCCTTGGCGTCCATGCGCGGCTCCGGCATCTTGCGGCCGTCGGGCTGCAGCACGCCCTCGACCATGCGGTCGGTCATCGGGGTCGCGGCGTTGCCGATGTCGATCTGCCCGACCGCGATGTCGTAGGCGCGGCCGTCGAGGTTGGTCGCCTTGGTCAGGCCGGTGATGGCGTGCTTGGTGGAGGTGTAGGCCGAAGAGAGCGGTCGCGGCGCGTGCGCGGAGATCGAGCCGTTGTTGATGATGCGGCCGCCGCGCGGGGTCTGATCCTTCATGATGCGGAAGGCGTGCTGGGTGCACAGAAACGGCGCGGTCAGGTTGGTGTTTACCACGGCCTGCCACTGCGCCAGGCCCAGATCCTCGAATGGCACCGGCGGCGCGCCCATGCCGGCATTGTTGAAGAGCACATCGAGCCGGCCATAGGTGTCCATCACCTTGGCGAACAGCGCGGCGATCGATCCGGGGTCGGCCATGTCGGCGGAGACCGGCAGGCTCTTGCCGACGGCTTCGCCGAGCTTCTGGGTCTCCTGCAGCATCTCGATACGCCGACCGGCGAGCACCACGGTGAAGCCGGCCTTCATCAGTGCCAGCGATGCCGCGCGTCCGACACCGGTACCTGCGCCGGTCACGACGGCGATCTTGTTTGCTGCACTCGGTCATTGTTGCCTCACCTCTGATGTTCTTATGTTTCTGACTTGTAGGGTGGTCTGGGAATATTCTGATGCGCGGCGCGCAGTGCCGCCGACCAGCGCGAACGCAGATCGTGGAAATATGGCTCGCCGGCCTCGATGCGATGGTTGAGATCGGCGTCGCAGACATCGGTGCGCACCACCAGCACGTCGATCGGCAGGCCGACGCCGAGATTGGAGCGCATCGTCGAATCCATCGAGATCAGGCTGGTCTTGAGCGCTTCATACAATTCGACGTCGTAATGCATGGCGCGGTCGAGCACCGGCTTGCCGTATTTGTGCTCGCCGATCTGCAGGTAGGGCGTGTCGGTGGTGCATTCGATGAAATTGCCGGCCGGGTAGACCATGAACAGCCGCATCCGCGAGCCCTTGATCTGGCCGCCGAACAAGAACGAGACGTCGAAATTGATGTCCTCGGACTGCAAGCGCGACGCCTTCGGTGGCGTGCACCGCGCGGATGGCGCGGCCGATGCGCTGCGCCGCCTGGAACATGGTCGGCGCATTCATCAGCGTCTCGATGTCGCCGGTGTGCGGGTCCTCGAGCCCTTCGGTCAGGGTCGACAGCACCGACTGGCTGATCGCCAGATTGCCGGCGCTCGCGATCGCCATGATGCGCTCGCCCGGCTTGCTGAATATATGAAGTTTGCGGAAGGTCGAGACGTTGTCGAGACCGGCATTGGTCCGGGTATCGGCGATCATGACCAGGCCGTCCCGCACCAAAATTCCGCAACAATAGGTCATTCCCGGTCCTCGAACGCCAGATGGCGAGAATTACTAGCCAATTTCGCTTGATGCTCCAACCCCATTCGGGCACTCCCGCCGCGGTACCCGCCGATTCCGCAGCGACATTGCCGGTATCGACCGGTTGGACAACATTCCGTCGAATCCAGGGGCGGGGGCGGCGTATCAAGACGCGCCGTTATTCGAACCCGGAATCTCGAGTTTCCCCGATGTGCAATGGCACATCCGAGGTCTGGTCGTTCGGACCTGCCGGAATGACGATAAACAAACTTGCTACTGGCTCTGCCACTGCCCCTGCCGTCCGCCGGCCTGCTCGACCTTGACCGCCACCGTGAGAGTCTCCATGCCGCCGCCGTAGCGGGTGCCGCGCACCGGCGCCGCGCCGAGATAGTCGAGCCCGATGGCGACGCGGGCATGGGCGTCGGTGGTGCAGATGCCGTTGGCCGGATCGAACCCGACCCAGCCGAGATCCGGCACGAACGCCTCCGCCCAGGCGTGGCCGGCCTGCTGATGGACCATCCCGTCGGAGCGCAGGAAATGGCCGGCGACGAAGCGCGCCGGTACGAGGCCGCTTCTCGCGCAGGCGATGAAGATATGCGCGTAGTCCTGGCACACCCCGCGCTTCAATCCGAAAGCTTCCACCGCCGAGGTGCCGCTATTGGTGGGGTCTTCGTCGAACGTCATGTGCTCGTTGATCTGCATCATCAGCGCATGCAGAAATCCAAGCACGTCGTTCTCGGATTCCGAGCGCAGCTCGCGCGCAAAGGCCGCCATCGCCGGATTGACTTCGGTCAGCGATGTCGAGCGCAGGAACAGGCTCGGCGGAAAGCGCTCGTCGGTGCCCCTCAGCACGCCGCCGGTATCGTGGGTCTCGATCAGGCCTTCGACGTTGATGGTGAGATCGGCGATCGGCCCCTCGGTCAGCACATGCGTGACATTGCCGAACGCGTCCTGATGCATATGGAGCCGTGAATCGGTGGAGACGTCGATCTGCCATTCGGCGACGTATTGCCCGTCATGGCTGCCGGGCGTCATCCGCAGGATCTGAATGACGCCGGTGGCCGGCGGCTCGTAGCGATAGCTGGTCGTGTGGGCAATTCGCAGGCGCATGGCTTACCAGAGTCAGGTGAGAGTTCGGACCATGTTTGGAACAAAAAGATCGTCATGCCCGGGCTTGTCCCGGGCATCCACATCTTTCTTCCTTATTCTCTCCTAAGCAAGGCGTGGATGGCCGGGACAAGCCCGGCCACGACGGTATTTGATTGCGTTCATCCCAAACCCTAGACCAGATATTGCTTGGTGATGATCTCGCCAAGCCTTGAGTTATCGGCAATGAATTCCTGGATGAATTCGTGGACGCCGTGCTGGAAGATATCGTCCATGTGGCTGTGTTCCAGGCGATTGCGGACGCCGCGGGCATGGCGCTGGGCGGCGCCCTGGCGGCCATAGGCGACGCCGATCTGGTCGAGGTTGCGCACCAGATTGCCGTAGCAGCTCGCCAGCGAACGCGGCAGCGAATCGTTGAGGATCAGAAGATCCGCGATCAGCCATGGCTTGAGGGTTTCCCGATAGACCCAGTGATAGGCGGTCAGCGCCGAGACCGAGCGCAGGATCGAAGTCCACTGGTAATAATCGAGCGGCCCGCCGACATGTTCCTCCTCGGGCAGCAGCACGTGATATTTGACATCGAGGATGCGGGCGGTGTTGTCGGCGCGCTCCAGATGCACCCCGAGCCGCGAGAACCAGTAGGCGTCGTTGCGCAGCATGGTGCGGTAGGCCGAGCCGTCGAACCGCAGCGAGGTTTCCTGCACGAAGCGCAGGAACTTCGCCAGTTCCTCGCGGGTCCTGGTGCCTTTGCCCCAGACTTGCTGAAGATCGATCCAGGCCGAGTTGATGGTGTCCCACATCTCGCTGGTCAGCGCGGTGCGCACCGAGCGCGAATTGAGCCGCGCGTTCTCGATGCAGTTGCGGATCGAGGACGGATTTGCCGGCGCGAACGACAGATAGTCGACGACGTTGTGCTCGTCGGCTTCCTCGTAGACCTGATAGAAGCTTGCGCTGACGCCCGCGGTCAAGAGCGCCGAATCCCACTCGTTGGTCTTGCCGATATAGGCGTTCGGCAGCGCGGTGACGCGCAGCGTCGCCTCGATGGTGCGCGCCAGATATTCCGCGCGTTCGACATAGCGGGCGAGCCAGTACAGGTTTTCGGCGGTGCGCGACAGCATGCGAGGGTGTTGCTCTCTTGTATCCTGATCTACTCGTCCAATATCCAGGTGTCCTTGGTGCCGCCGCCCTGGCTCGAATTCACCACCAGCGAGCCTTCCTTCAGCGCCACGCGGGTCAGCCCGCCCGGCACGATGGTGACGTGATTGCTGCCGGTCAGCACGAACGGCCGCAGGTCGACATGGCGCGGCGCGAGGCCGGATTCGGTGCAGGTCGGGCAGGTCGACAGCGCCAGCGTCGGCTGGGCGATAAAACCCTCGGGCTCGCGCTTGAGCTTGTCGCGAAACGCCTCGATGGTCGCTTTGGTCGCGGCCGGGCCGATCAGCATGCCGTAGCCGCCGGAGCCGTGCACTTCCTTCACCACCAGTTCGCCGAGATTGTCGAGCACGTAGGCCAGATCCTTGGGCTCGCGGCAGCGCCAGGTCGGCACGTTCTTCAGGATCGGCTCTTCGCCGAGATAGAACTTCACGATCTCCGGCATGTAGGAATAGACCGCCTTGTCGTCGGCGATGCCGGTGCCGACCGCGTTGGCGAGGGTGATGTTGCCGGCGGCATAGGCCGACATCAGCCCGGGCACGCCGAGCGCCGAATCCGGGCGGAAGGTTAGGGGGTCGAGGAAGTCGTCATCGACCCGGCGGTAGATGACATCGACGCGCTTCAAGCCCTCGGTGGTGCGCATGAACACCTCATCGTTCTTGACGATGAGGTCGCGGCCCTCGACCAGTTCGATGCCGAGTTTGTCGGCGAGAAATGAATGCTCGTAATAGGCGGAATTGTAGACGCCGGGCGTCATCAGCGCCACCGTCGGCTCGGCCGCGGCGCTGAGCGGGGCCACCGACCGCAACGCCGACAACAGCTCGTCCGGATACTTTTCCACAGGCGCGACGCGGTGGCGGGCGAACAGGTCCGGAAACAGCCGCATCATGATTTCGCGGTTTTCCAGCATGTAGGATACGCCGGAGGGCGTGCGCGCATTGTCCTCCAGCACGTAAAAGTCTTCCGGGTTGACGCGGACGATGTCGATGCCGGCGATGTGGACATAGACGTCGTGCGGCACGTCCTGTCCGTTCATCTCCGGCCGGAACACCGGATTCTGGAAGATCAGGTCGTCCGGGACGACGTTGGCGCGCAGCACATCGCGGCCGTGGTAGATATCGCGCAGGAACATGTTGAGCGCGCGCACCCGCTGTTTCAGGCCTTTTTCGAGGATCGTCCACTCTTTCGCCGACATGATCCGCGGGATCACGTCGAAGGGGATCAGCCGTTCCTGGGCCTCGGCGTCGCCATAGACGGCAAAGGTGATGCCGATCCGGCGGAACAGCAGCTCCGCCTCCTGACGGCGATATTCCAGGGCGTCCGGCGGCGTCTCCTTCAGCCAGCGGGAGAGCTCCTGGTAGGCCGGGCGGACGTCACCGTCGGGCCCATTCATTTCATCGAACGCAACTGCCATATACCCCGACTGTTTTTCCAGGCCATGCGGGACAGTGCATGACTTAAAGGGATGGTAGCAAGGCCCGGGCCAGCGCGATATGCATTCGAAGAGGCATTTGGGGGAGCGGTTGTTCCCCGGCTGCCTGAAAAACCGGCTGCCGGGTGCTTATTTCGGCGGCAAAACTCCGTGATTCCCCTGCGCGGCTTGCGCAAGGTCACGATTATGCAGGGCGAGGAGAGGTCATGAGCGAGATCGTCACCGCGGGAATTCTGGTGATCGGGGACGAGATCCTGTCCGGGCGGACCAAGGACAAGAACATCGGCTTTATCGCCGAATACCTGACCAATATCGGGATCGACCTCAAGGAGGTCCGCGTCGTCGCCGACGACGAGCCGGACATCATCGCGGCGCTGGACGCGCTGCGCAAACGCTACGACTACGTCTTTACCACCGGCGGCATCGGGCCGACCCATGACGACATCACCGCCGACAGCGTCGCGAAAGCGTTCGGCGTCGGCATCGACCATCATCCGGAGGTGGTGGCGCGATTCCGCGAGCGCTGGGGTGCGCAGGAGCTCAACGAGGCGCGGCTGCGGATGGCGCGGATTCCCGACGGCGCCGAACTGATCCAGAGCGCGACCATCCTCGCGCCCGGCTTCAAGATCGGCAACGTCATCGTGATGGCGGGGGTGCCGTCGATCATGCAGGCGATGATGGACATCGTCGCGCCGAAGCTGAAATCGGGGGTGCGGATGCTGTCGGACACGGTTCGCGCCAATGCGAGGGAAGGCGACATCGGCGGTCCCTTGCGCGAAATCGCCAACGCCCATCCCGACACCGTCATCGGCAGCTACCCCTTCATCGACGAGGACAAGAAGCCGAACACCAATCTCGTCGTCCGCTCCCGCGATCCGGAAAAACTCGATGCCGCGATGACCGCGGTGAAAGAAATGCTGGCGGGATTGAACGTGGTCCGCTAGCGGATCGGTCATTCGGGGCGGGAGCGGCTGCGGCCGCGATCCGCAAGAGCAGGAGAATGATGATGGCGGAGCATCCGGAACTGAGCGCGCAGGAGCGGGCGGGCAAGGCCTTTCCGGTCTCGTGGGACCAGTTTCACAGGGATTGCCGGGCGCTGACCTGGCGGCTGAATGAAGTCGGGCCGTTTCATGCCGTGATCGCGATCACCCGCGGCGGGCTGGTGCCGGCGGCGATCGTCGCGCGCGAACTCGGCGTGCGCGTCATCGATACCGTCTGCATCGCCAGCTACGATCACACCAAGCAGGGCGACCTGAAGGTTCTGAAAGGCGTTTCCGCCGATACCGCCAACCTCGGCGGCGGCACCGGCAAGGGACTCTTGATCGTCGACGATCTCGTCGACACCGGCAAGACCGCGCGGCTGGTGCGCGACATGCTGCCCGACGCGCATTTCGCAACCGTCTACGCCAAGCCGAAGGGGCGGCCGCTGGTCGACACCTTCATCACCGAAGTGTCGCAGGACACCTGGATTTTCTTTCCATGGGATACCGCGCTCTCGTTCCAGCCGCCGATCCGCGACGGCGCGGCGTGATTTCTCCTACCTCGCCCCGCTTGCGGGGAGAGGTCGGCGCGTAGCGCCGGGTGAGGGGGACTCTCCACGAGTTCGCATGCGCGGAGAGGGCCCCTCATCCCGGCCTTCTCCCCGCGAGCGGGGAGAAGGAGAAGTAATGCCGCTGCAAAACCGGGTCACGCCAACGGGCGACATCATCGCCACCCCGCATCGCGGGATGTTCACCGGCAATCGCGGCATCATCCATGATCCCGCAACCAAGACGCTGACGCGGCGCTGGGCGAGCCAGGCGTGGCTTACCTGCGTCTGCGAATTCCAGGGGCGGCGGCGCAAGGTGATGGGCGGCCGAAGCTGGACCGAGCTGTTCTTTCTCGACGAGGCCACCGCGTTCGCGGCGGGGCATCGCCCGTGCTTCTTCTGCCGCCGCGACGACGCCAACCGGTTTCGCGCGGCGTGGGAAGAGGGCAACGGCGTTGAGAATGTTCTCGCGCGCGACATCGACGCCGTGCTGCACCGCGAGCGGCTGTCGGGCGGCAAGAAGCGGCTGCATCCGCTGCCGATGCCGCTGCAAGACTTGCCCGATGGCGCGATGGTGCAGGACGGCGCCGAGAACTATCTGACGGTGCAGGGGCGCGCTTTATCGTGGTCGCCGGCCGGCTATCGCGAAGCGCCGAACGCGCTCGAAAATGCCATGCTGCTGACGCCGCCTTCGACGCTGCGGGCGTTGTCGGCGGGATACCGGCCGGTGCTGCATCCGAGCGCGGTGGAGATGATGGCATAAACCTGTCATTCCGGAATGCGCTGCCTGGCGCAGGCCCGGAATGACGTTACCCGAGCCGCTGCCGCGCCAGCTTGGCGCCGGCGCCGAGCGCCATCAGTTTTGCTTCGGCGATATCGCGATGCATCGGCGCCATGCCGCAATTGGTGGTCGCGACGATGTTGCTCTTCGGCACGAATTTCGAGACCGCGTCGATCACCTTGACGACATCCTCGGCGGTCTCGACGGTGTCGCTGGCGACGTCGATCACGCCGGCCTGCACGACCTTGCCCTTGAGCAGGCCGAGCAGTTCCAGCGGCACCTTCGAATTGCGGCATTCGATCGCGACCTGCTGGATCGGGCTTTTCGCGATCGCCGGAAAGATATCCTCATACTGCCGCCACTCGCTGCCGAGCGTCTGCTTCCAGTCGGTATTGGCCTTGATGCCGTAGCCGTAACAGATATGCACCGCGGTGGCGCAGGTCAGGCCTTCGGCGGCGCGCTCCAGCGCCTTGATGCCCCAGTCGGAGACCTCGTCCATGTAGACGTTGAAGGCGGGCTCGTCGAACTGGATGACGTCGACGCCGTCGGCCTGCAAGCGCCTTGGCTTCCTCGTTGAGCAGTTCGGCAAAGGCGAACGCCATCTTGACGCGGTCGCCGTAATATTTGTCGGCGATGGTGTCGATGATGGTCATCGGGCCGGGCAGGGTGAATTTCAGTTTGCGCGTGGTGTGGGTGCGGGCGACGCGGGCCTCGTCGGCATGGACGCGGCCCTTCAGCCGCAGCGGCGCCACCACCTGCGGCACCATCGCCTTGTAGCGGTCCTTGCGGATTCCCATCTCGACCTTGTGGGCGAAGTCGATGCCCTCGATCTTCTCCAGAAAGCCGTGGACGAAATGCTGGCGCGCCTGCTCGCCCTCGGTGACGATGTCGATGCCGGCGTCTTCCTGCAGCTTCACCGCCAGCAGGGTGGCGTCGCGCTTGGCGCGCGCCAGTTCGTCGCCTTTGGATTTCCAGGGCGCCCACAGCGTATTGGGCTCGGCCAGCCATTCCGGCTTCGGCAAGGAGCCGGCGATCGTGGTTGGAAACAGCATGAGCGTATCCCCTGAGTTTCTTGATTGGACGGTCTATCTGCCATGTCTTATGGTCGAGGTACAGAACAACGAAAGTCGCCCGCACCGGGCTATGGCAACGGCGCGGATCTAACCGGGGAATGCCATGATCGACCTCCATTACGCGCCGACGCCGAATGGCTGGAAAATCTCGATCATGCTGGAGGAACTCGGCCTTCCCTATACCGTCATTCCCGTCAACATCCGGGCCGGCGAACAGTTCAAGCCGGAATTTCTGGCGATCAGCCCGAACAACCGGATTCCGGCGATCGTCGACCACGCGCCCGCCGACGGCGGCGAGCCGTTTTCGGTGTTCGAGACCGGCGCGATCCTGATCTATCTCGCCGACAAGACCGGCCGCTTTCTGCCCGACGGACATGCGCGGCCGCTCCGTCGTCACGCAATGGCTGATGTGGCAGATGAGCGGGCCTCGGTCCGATGCTCGGCCAGCACGGGCATTTTGCGCTCTATGCGCAGGAGAAGATTCCCTACGCCATCGAGCGCTACCGCGACGAGGCGGCGCGGCTCTATCGCGTGCTCGATACCCAACTCGGCAAGACCGGGCGCTTATGTCGCCGGCGACTATTCGATCGCCGACATCGCCTGCTTTCCCTGGACCATGACCCACAAGGCGCAAGGTTTTACGCTCGACGATTATCCGAACATCAAGCGCTGGTACGCCGAGGTGCGCGCGCGGCCGCAGGTGCAGGCGGGGCTGGCGATCGGCAAATTCGTGAAGGAGCCGTTCGACGAGGAGGCGCGCAAGAACATGTTCGGGCAGGCCGCGAAGGAGATGGCGGGGAAGAAATGAGCGTATTCGCCCGTCATTGCGAGGAGCGCTAAGCGACGAAGCAATCCAGCTCTCTCGACTGATGCGCTATGGATTGCTTCGCGTCGCTCGCAATGACGCGCGCAGATCGAGCTCGCAAGACGAAGATCGACGACAAGACGCGAAACACAAAGGAAACGCCATGATCGAATTCTTCTTCGACTGCTCCAGTCCCTGGACCTATCTCGCCTTCCACAACATCCAGCCGCTGGCGAAGGAGTTCGGCGCCGAGATTTCGTGGCGGCCGATCCTGGTCGGCGGCATCTTCAACACCATCAACCCCAGCGTCTATGCCTCGCGCGAACATCCGGTGCCGGCCAAGGTCGCGCTACCAGAAAAAGGACATGGCGGACTGGGCGCGCTCGGCGGGGCTCGCGATCAAGATGCGGCCGACGGTGTTTCCGGTGAACAGCGTCAAGGCGATGCGCGGCTGCATCTGGCTGGGCAAGGACATGGTGCCGTTCGCGCGCGCGGTGTTCGAGACCTATTGGGGCGAGGACAAGGACATCTCGCAGGATGCGGTGCTGACCGAAGTCTGCAAGCGCGTCGGCGTCGATCCGCAAAAGTTCTTCGCCGGCATCGGCGAGCAGGCGATCAAGGACCAGCTCAAGGCCAATACCGACGAAGTGATGGCGCGCGGCGGCTTCGGCTCGCCGACCATCTTCATCGACAAGACCGACATGTATTTCGGCAACGACCGGATGCCGCTGATCCGCGAGGCGCTGCAGCGGCGCAAGAGCGAGCGCGGCCTGATGCCGAAGGCGGTCGTCTGCCGCGAGCTCGGCCCGCCCGAGAGCCTGCGGCTGGAAACGTTTGCCTCCGCGCCGCTGGAGCAGGGACAGGTGCGCGTCGCCATTCATGCCGCCGGGATCAATTTTCCCGACATCCTGATGGCGGCCGGCGAATATCAGCTCAAGCCGCGATTGCCGTTCACGCCGGGGGTGGAAGCGGCGGGCGAGGTGACCGAGGTCGACGGCGGCGCGCAGGGCGTCGCGGTCGGCGACCGCGTGATCGTCAAGATGCGGCACGGCGCCTATGCCGATGAGGCCGTGGTCGCGCCGTCGCAGCTGACGCCGTTGCCGTCGACCTTCGACTACGCCGAGGGCGCGACGTTTCTCGCCGCCCACGGCACCGCCTATCACGCGCTGATCGATCGCGGCCAGCTTCAAGCCGGGCGAGGTGCTGCTGGTGCACGGCGCCGGCGGCGGCGTCGGGCTTGCCGCGGTCGAGATGGGCAAGATGCTCGGCGCGACCGTGATCGCGGCGGCCTCGTCGGAGGAAAAGCTCGCGGTCGCGCAGGCGAAGGGCGCCGATCATCTCGTGCTCTACAGACGCGAGCCGTTCCGCGATGCCGTCAAGCGCATCACCGACGGCCGCGGCGCCGACGTGGTGTTCGATCCCGTCGGCGGCGAGATCTTCGAGGACAGCGTGCGCTGCATCGCCTGGGGCGCGCGGCTCCTGGTGATCGGCTTCACCGGCGGCATCGGGCTTGCCCGCACCAATCTGCTTGCTGATCAAGGGCGCCAGCGTGCTCGGCGTCCGCGCCGGCGAGGCGGTGCGGCGAAATCCGGCGCTCGGCGAGGTGCGGATCAAGGCAATTGCTGGAATGGGCGGAGGCCGGGAAAATCCGGCCGAACGTCTCGCACCGCCTGCCGCTGGAAGATTACGCGCAGGCGATGCGGCTGTTGATCGACCGCAAGGCGATCGGGCGCGTGGCGCTGATGATGGGGTGAGACTCACTCGTCGTCCCGGCGTCGCCGGACCATGCCGCGTGATCGATCGCGAAGCAAGCGTAGACGCCTTGCACAAGGCCAGTGGTTATGAGTCTCGCTACGCCGCGCGATGACGCGAATCGCTCACTCATACTCCCGCTCGTCCCACCACGGGAAATAATCCGGCATGTCCGCTCGACACCTTGTCCTTGAACACGGCCGGGCGCTTTTCCAGAAACGACACCACGCCTTCCTTCACGTCCGCCGAGCGGCCGCGGGCGTAGATGCCGCGGCTGTCGACCTTGTGCGCTTCCATCGGATCGTCGGCGCCCAGCATGCGCCACATCATCTGCCGGATCAGCGCCACCGACACCGGCGCGGTCTTGGCGGCGATTTCGCGGGCCAGCGCGCGCGCGGTCGGCAGCAGTTCGTCCGGCGGCACCACCTTGCTGACGAGGCGGCCGGCCAGCGCCTCCTGCGCCGGAAATACCCGGCCGGTGTAGCACCACTCCAGCGCCTGCGCGATGCCGACGATGCGCGGCAGGAACCAGCTCGAGGCGGCCTCCGGCACGATGCCGCGCTGGGAGAACACAAAGCCGAAGCGCGCGTTCTCCGAGGCGATGCGGATATCCATCGCGAGCTGCATGGTGACGCCGATGCCGACCGCGGGGCCGTTCACCGCCGCGATCACGGGCTTCAGGCATTTGAAGATGCGCAGCGTCACCTGGCCGCCGCCGTCGCGCACATTGGGATCGCTGTAGTCGACCTTGCCGTCGGCGAGCCGCTTCACCGGCCCGCGCCGGGCGTCGCGATCGAAGGTGTCGGCGCCGGAGGAAAGATCGGCGCCGGCGCAGAAGCCGCGGCCCGCGCCGGTGACGATGATGGCGCGGATATTGTCGTCCTTGTCGGCGGCGTCGAAGGCGTCGATCATTTCCTGCTGCATGGCGCCGTTGAAGGCGTTGAGCTTGTCGGGCCGGTTCAGCGTGATGGTGAGGATCTGCTCGGCGACCTCGTATTTGATCGTCTCATACGCCATCGGGTGTTTCCTCTCGTGCTGTTGTTTTTGATTGTCGATCCGTCATTCCGGGATGCGCCGTTAGGCGCAGACCCGGAATCCAAGTCTGTCGATCGCGAGTGAATGCCGGGTTCGTCGCTGCGCGACGCGCCCGGAATGACGAATGCAGATCTATTTCTTCGGCGGCTTCGGCCACGGCTTTTGCGGGCCGCGCAGGCCCTCGAACGCCTTCGCCATTCCGAGCACGCCGAGATCGTCGAAGCGGCGGCCGACGATCTGCACGCCGATCGGAAAGCCCTTTGCATCGATAGCCGCCGTTGATCGAGACGGCCGGATTTTCCGACATGTTCCACGGCACGGTGTAGGCGATGTGCTCGAACGGCTTGTCGGGATCGTTGATCGGGGCGGCGAGTTCGGCGGCGAAATTCACCACCGGCGACACCGGCGAGATCACATAGTCGAGATCGCAGAACAGTTTTGCCGCCGCGGCGCGGATCGCCATGGTGGCGTTGAAACCCCTGATGACGTCGACGCCCGACAGCTTGGCGCCGGCTTCCGCCCATTTGCAGATATAGGGCAGCGCCTTGCCGCGCTCGGCCGGCGTGAGCTTGGAAAGATCGTCCCACATCCGCGCGCGCCAGAAATTGTCGAGCCCGTCGAGCATCTCGCGCGTCAGCACGCCGGCGACTTCGGTGACGACGGCGCCGGCCGCCTCGAACGCCTTGGCGGCCTTCACGGCGACCTCGCGCACGTCCTTCTCCAGCGCCTGGCCGACGCCGAGATCGAGCATCAGCCCGATGCGCAGTTTGCGCAGGGGTTTGTCGAGCGCCTTCCAGTTGATGTTGTCGGGCGGCAGGCTCATGCCGTCGCGGCGATCGGGCCGCGACAGCACGCTCATCATCAGCGCGTGCGTCATCGACGGTGCGGGTCATCGGTCCGGCGACGCGGCCGACATAGGGCGGATCGATCGGAATCCGCCCGAGGCTCGGCTTCAGCGCGACCAGGCCGCACCAGCACGCCGGCAGCCGCACCGAGCCGCCGATGTCGGTGCCGAGATGCAGCGGGCCGTAACCGGCAGCACCGGCCGCGCCCGCGCCGGCGCTGGAGCCGCCGGGATTCTTGCTGAGGTCCCAGGGATTGCGGGTGAGGGGATGAAAGCTCGACAGGCCCGACGACAGCATGCCGTAATCCGGCATGGTGGTCTTGGAAAAGATCACCGCGCCCGCTTCGCGCAAGCGCGCCGCCGGCGGCGCATCCACCGGCGAGCCGGCACCAGCTTGACGGTGGCGGCGCCGAGCGGCACCGGCACGCCCTTGGTGGCGATATTGTCCTTGATCGTCGCGGGCACGCCGTCGAGCGGGCCCATCGGCTCGCCCTTCTGCCAGCGTTCGGTCGATGCCTTGGCGGTCGCGCGCGCGCCGTCGGGATCGAAGGCGTACAGCGCCTTGATGTGCGGCTCCCACGCCGCGATATGCGCCAGCACGTCCTCCAGCACTTCGGACGGCGAGAATTGCTTGGCCGCGAAAGCCCGCGATCAGGTCGACGGCGCCGAGATCGTGCAGCGAGCGTGACTGCTTCCTGCGATGGCCGTTTATGCATGGGCGCCTACCGGAAGCCGGGTTTCGATGATGCGGGCGAACATGCTGGCGCCGATCGGCAGGATCTTGTCGTCGAGCACGTAGCCGGGATTGTGCACGGGCACCGAGCCGTCATGGCCGACCCAGAAATAGGCGCCGGGCACCGCCTGCATCATGTCGGCGAAATCCTCGCTGCCCATCTTCGGCTGCGCCCTGGTGATGACCTTGGCGGGATCGACCACCGTGCGCGCCACGGCCTCGACCACCCTGGACTGCTCTTCCTGGTTCACCAGCACGCTGAAGGTGTCGCGGATATCGGCAATGATCTCGACGTGGAAGGCACTGGCGATGCCGGCGCAGAGCGCGCGCATCCGCTCGCGGATCAGCGCGCGCACCTCGTCGGAAAAGGCGCGAACGGTGCCGCAGAGTTTGGCCTCGCCGGGAATCACGTTGTAGGCGGAGCCGGAGTGAATCTGGGTGATCGACAGCACCGCCGATTTCAGGGGATCGACGTTGCGGCTGACGATGGTCTGCAGCGCCTGGCCGAGCGTCATCGCGATCACGATCGGGTCCTTCGAGCGTTCCGGCATCGCGCCATGCGCGCCATAGCCGTTGATGGTGATGTCGAAGAAGTCGGCGCCGGCCATCGCCGGCCCCGGAAGGATCGCGACCTCGCCGTGGTTCAGGTCGGGCGCATTGTGCAGCCCGTAGACCTCGTCGCAGGGAAATTTCTCGAACAGCCCGTCCTTGATCATGGCGCGCGCGCCGCCGAGGCCTTCTTCGGCCGGCTGGAAGATGAAATGCACGGTGCCGTCGAAATTCCGGGTCTCGGCGAGATAGCGTGCGGTGCCGAGCAGCATGGTGGTGTGGCCGTCATGGCCGCAGCCGTGGAAACGGCCGGGAATGGTCGATCGCCATTGCAGATTGGTGTTCTCCTCCATCGGCAGCGCGTCCATGTCGGCGCGCAGGCCGATCCGCTTGCCGCCATGGCCCTTGCCCTTGAGCACGCCGACCACGCCGGTGCCGCCGAGGCCGCGATGCACCTCGATGCCCCATTGCGCGAGCTTCTCGGCGACGATTCCGGAAGTGCGGACTTCCTCGAATCCGATTTCGGGATGCGCGTGCAGATCCCGGCGGATCGCGGTGAGTTCGTCGGCATAGCCTTCGATGCGGTCGATATTGGGCATTTGTCCTCTATCCGGTTGAGCGTGATTTGTTTTCAGGAGCGAAAGCGGGGCCGTTCGGCTTGATGCGAATGCCGGGACGCAGCCGCGTCCACGGCAGGGCGGCGGTGTCGGCAGGCATCGCGCCAGGGGCGGCGCAGATCAGAAGCTTTTCCGCGATCGGCTCGAAATCGGCGCGGAAATGCACCGAGCTCTTGTTGACGAGGATGGCCTGCTCGGTCGGCTCGATACCGACATAGCGATACATCGACTGATCCGCGAGCTGCGCCTTGTGGGAGCCCACGACCACCCGGACATCGCCGATCCGCAAACACGCCGACGGCCCCATGTCCATGTCGCGGCCGCCATAATAGGGACCGGGCGCCACGAATTGCCCGTCGGACAATTTTTCGACGACAAAAGTCTCCTCATACGGCGCATCGCCGGGAATGCCGGACTTGCCGCCGAGCGCGAGCATGACGGTTGCGCCGACGCCCGCGGCATGCGCGGCCTTCGCGGAGGCGGGATCATAGATCACGCCGATCGCGGCTTTTGTGGCGTTGTTGCGGACCAGCGCCCGCAGCATGCCCGTGGTATCGGAATCGCCGCCGGCGCCGGGATTGTCCTGGGTATCGGCGATGATGATTGGTTTGCTGGCAGCTTTCGCCAGCTCCATGGCGTGGCGCACACCCTCGTCGGGCGAGTAAATGCGGCCATCGAAATCGTCTTCGTGGCTTTCGATCAGCGCGGCGATGGTATCGGCTGCCGCATCCGCATCCGCCTGCGTCTTGCCATAGGCGAACACGCTCGGGCCGCAGTGACAAAAATCCGCCGCCGGAAAACCCGGCGCAAAGGACAGCGTCGGCACCGCGTCGCCTTCCAGTGACGCCAGTCTTTGGTAAATGCCTTTGGTTGGCTGGTCGTTGGTGCATTGCCAGCTGATCGGAATCAGAAATGGCAACTGCCGGAACGCCTTTGCAAATTTTTGTCTGCTGCGCAGCAGCAGCGCAAGATGTTTTGCGGCGGCGCGGCCGGTGTCGGCCATATCGACATGCGGATAGGTGCGGTAGGCGATGAGCGCGTCGGCGTGTTCCATCATTTCGGGCGTTACATTGGCGTGGAGGTCGAGGCTGGCCACCAGCGGCAGGTCCTTGCCGATCACCTTGCGCACGCGGGCGAGAATTTCGCCTTCGCCGTCGTCGAGATGTTCCGACACCATCGCGCCGTGCAGGTCGAGATAGACGGCATCGAGCGGCCCCGCCGCCCGGATGCGCTCGATCATCACCTTGACGATGCGCTCATAGGCATCCGCCGTCACGTGCGCCGAGGGGCTGGCGCCGCAGGAGATGGTCGGCACCATCTCCCAGCCCTGGGCTTCCGCTGCCTCGACAAAGCCCGCCAGGCCGACATTGATGTTGCGCATGACCTTGAGCACGCCGGCGCCTTCGGCCATGGCCGGCCAGCCACCGCCATGCACGAAGTCGTCATAGGTCGCCTTCGTCGGCGCGAAGGTATTGGTCTCGTGCAGGAAGCCGCCAACGGCGATACGGGCCATCAATTCTCTCAGTCAACTGTTCGTGCGCGTGAGGTTAGACTCGTGATTGCGAGGAGTGCAAGCGACCAAGCGATCTGCCTCCCGCATGGCTTCTCGCGTTATTTCTGGATTGCTTTATGACGCTGCAGCGGCACCCGCTGCAACGGGGCGGAAATTCGGAAAATCCCACTCCCGTCCAGGGGCGGCGTCAAGCAGCTGCTTTGTATAGGCTACCTGCGGATTCGTCAGGACTTGCGCCGCGGGTCCCTGTTCGACAATGCGGCCATGCTGCATCACGGCGACGTCGTCGCAGATTTGCGCCGCCACGCGCAGATCATGGGTGATGAACAAGAGCGCGATGCCGAGCCGGGTCTGGATTTCATCGAGCAATTCCAGCACCTGCGCCTGCACGGAGACGTCGAGTGCCGAGACCGCTTCGTCCGCGACCAGCACGTCGGGATCGAGTGCCAGCGCGCGGGCAATGGCGATGCGCTGGCGCTGGCCGCCGGAAAACTGGTGCGGATAGCGCGAGATCGCATCAGCCGGCAGATCGACCAGTTCCAGGAGCTCGCGCGCTTTCGCCAGCGCCTCGCCGCGCGGCATGCCGTAGTTGATCGGGCCTTCGGCGATGGTCTCGCCGACGGTGATGCGCGGATTGAGCGAGCGATAGGGATCCTGGAAGATGATCTGGATACGCTTGCGGTGCGGTTGCAGCAGCCGGCGCGACAACTCGGAGATTTCGCGGCCCGCCAGGCGAATGCCGCCGGAGGTCGGATCGATCAGCCGGACGATGCAGCGCGCCACCGTCGATTTGCCAGAGCCGCTTTCGCCGACGATGCCGAGCGTGCGGCCCTTGCGCAAGGTGAGCGTGACGTCCTGCGCGGCCGCGACTTCGCGGACGCCTCCGAACAGCGAGCGTTCGCGATAGATCTTGCCGAGTTCGTTGGCTTCCAGCACCACCGGTTCGGTGGTATCGGCGCGCGGCGTGCGCGGCACCAGGCTCGGCACCGCCGAGAGCAGGTTGCGGGTATATTCCATGGCGGGCGTGCGCAGGATGGCATCGAGCGTTCCGGTCTCCACCAGCCGCCCCTGGCGCATGACCGCGACGCGATCGGCGATCTCCGCGACCACGCCCATGTCATGGGTGATGAAGAGGACGGCGGTGCCGTGATCCCGTTGCAGATCGCGGATCAGGGTGAGAATCTGCTTTTGGGTGGTGACGTCGAGCGCCGTGGTCGGCTCGTCGGCGATCAATAGTTTCGGCTCCAGCACCAGCGCCATCGCGATCATGATGCGCTGGCGCTGGCCGCCCGACAGCCGATGCGGGTAGGACGCGAAAATGCGTTCGACCTCGGGCAGCCGCACCTGTTCCATCATGGCGAGAATGCGCTTCTTGCGCGCACGGGCATCGAGATCGGTATGGGCGCGCAGCACCTCGTCGATCTGGCGGCCGACCGGCACGACCGGATTGAGCGCGGTCATCGGCTCCTGAAAGATCATCGCCATGGTGGTGGCGCGCAACTGCCGCAGGCGGCGGTCGCTGGCGGTAAGAAGTTCTTCGCCGACCAGTTTGACGCTGCCGCCCGATGGTGCCAGCGAGCCCTTTTGCAACAGTCCCATCACGGTCAACGATGTCACGGATTTGCCCGATCCGCTTTCGCCGACCAGGCACAGGGTCTCGCGCTGGCGCACCTGCAGCGAGATGCCATCGATGACGCGCTCACTGCGTGTCCTGGTGCCGAGGCCGACGACCAGGTTGTCGATATCGAGAATCACTGCGTTCGAATTGGCTGCCGCACTCACTTGCCGCCCTCCCGCTGCTTCATGCGGGGATCGAGCGCGTCGCGCGCGGCGTCGCCGATCAGATTGACGCTGAGGATGGCAATCGAGAGCAGGAGCCCCGGCCAGAAGATCAGCGACGGTTTGATCTGAAAATAGGCGCGGCCCTCGGCCATGATGTTGCCCCAGGTCGGCGTCTCCGGGCTGATGCCGGCACCGAGGAACGACAGGATCGCCTCGGTGAGAATGGCGGACGCGCAGACATAAGTGCCTTGCACGATCAGCGGCGCGATCGTGTTCGGCATCAGATGCCGCCACATGATCTTGGGCAGGCTCGAGCCCACGGAGATCGCCGCTTCCACGTAAGGCTCCTCGCGCGCCGACAGCACGACCGAGCGCACCAGCCGGGCCACGCGCGGAATTTCGGGAATGGTGATGGCGACCAGAACCGTCATCAGGCTCGCGCCTGACAGTGAAACCACGGCGATCGCAAGCAGAATGCCGGGGATCGCCATCAGCCCGTCCATCACGCGCATCATGACGGCGTCGACCCATTTGAAGAAGCCGGAGACGAGACCGACCACCAGCCCGATGCCGATGCTGAACACCGCCGCGCCAAGACCGATCAGCAGCGAGATCCGTCCGCCATAGAGAATCCGCGACAGCACGTCACGGCCGTAGGCGTCGGTGCCGAGCAAAAACTGCGCGCTCGCGGGCTTCAGCCGCAGCGCCGGCGCCAGCAGTAGCGGATCGTGCGGCGAAAGCCATGGCGCCAGGATCGCCGAAGCGATCACCAGCGCAAGACAGATCGTGGCGGCGGCGATGATCGGCGTCGCCGTGAGAAAGCCCAGCCCCGGCCGAAACGGCGTGGTGACGGGAATAGAGGGGTCTGGGAGGATTTCGATCGCCATCAGTACCTTATCCTGGGGTCAAGCAACGTGTAGGCGACGTCGATCAGAAGGTTGACCGCGACATAGATGCCCGATGTCAGAAGGATCATCGCCTGAATCACCGGATAGTCCCGCGCCAGCACGGCATCGACAGTGAGGCGGCCGATGCCCGGCAGGTTGAACACGCTCTCGGTGACCACGACGCCGGAGATCAACAACGCAAAGCCGGTGCCGATCACGGTGATGACGGGCACGGCGGCGTTGCGCAGCGCGTGGCGCAGCAGCACGGCGGTTTCGCCGATGCCCTTGGCGCGCGCGGTGCGCACATAATCCTCACCCAGCACATCGAGCATCGCCGCGCGGGTCATGCGAGCGATCAAGGCGACATAGATAAAGGACAGCGTGCAGGTGGGCAGGATGATGCGTTCGAGAAACGGGCCAAAGCCGGCGGTGATGCTCTTGAAGCCCTGCACCGGCAGCCAGCGCAGGTCGATGGCGAAGACCTGGATCAGCACATAGCCGATCACGAACACCGGGACCGAGAAGCCGACCACCGACAATCCCATCACGAAGCGGTCGATCCAGGTGCCATGCTTCCACGCCGCGATCACGCCGAGCGGCACCGCGACAAGGACGGAAAGGATGATGGTCGACAGCGCGATCGAGATCGAGGGCTCGACGCGCTGGCTGATCATTTTCAAAACCGGCACGTGCGAGATCAGCGACACCCCGAGATCGCCATGCAAGACCCTGCCGATCCAGGTGAAGAATTGCTCATAGAGCGGTTCGTTCAGGCCGAGCGAGGTGCGGATGCGCTCGAGCTGTTCGGGCGTCGCATTGTCACCGGCCAGAATGGCGGCGGGATCGCCCGGCGTCAGCCGCAGCAACAGAAACACAAACAGCGCGACCACCCCCATCACGGGAATGGCGGCAAGAACGCGGCGAAGCAGGTATCCGAGCATCGTCATCCATCAGATTATGCGACAACCCGGCAGGCTGGTCGTCGCGGATTTTGTTTCCCGCCCGAATGTATCAGGCGAGCAAATCCCGTGCCATCACTCCAGCGTCGCCAGCAATCCTGCCATCAGGCGGCCGCGCTCGGCGAGGCTGTCGACTTCGATGTGTTCGTTGAGCGTATGCGCGTCGCCGCCGCGAACGCCGAGGCCATCGAGGGTGGGGATTCCCATCGCGCCGGTGAAATTGGCGTCGGAGCCGCCACCGGCGCTGCCGTGGGGCAATTCAACACCCATTTGTTTTGCCACCTCGCGGGCCTTGTCATAGAGCGCCATGGTGCCGGCATCGGGCTCCCACACCGGTCGCGTCACGCCGCGCGTGACTTTGAACGTAACCTCATTGGCGGTGCCGGACAAAGCCAGCATCCGCTCGACGCCGCGATCGAGATCGGCCTGGCGCTTGGCCATGCTCAACGCTTCGCCGGTGCAGGTGGTGGCGACGCAATTCACCCACTGGCCGCCATGCACGATGCCGACGCTGAAAGTGCAGTCTTCCGTCGTCATGCCGTCGATGGCGATGATCTGGCGCGCCATCTCGCGGATCGCGGAGCGGCCGGAGGCGAGCGTGGCGCCGGCATGGCTCGGTTTGCCTGTTGCTTCGAGATTGAACCGCGCGATCGCATAGCGCCCGGTGACAACGCCGTTATTGAGGCGGCCCGGCTCCGGCACCAGCACATATTTGTTGCGCGAGGCTTCGGCTTCGATGAGGTCACGCACAGACGGCGTGCCGACTTCCTCGTCCGGCGTGAACAGCACGGTAATCGGCAGCGGCGTCGTGAAGGCAGCGCGCGCCAATTGCCTGATCGCTTCCAGCGTCAGGTAATTGCCGCCCTTCATGTCGAAAATGCCGGGGCCGAAGCATTTGTTGCCCTCGCGCCGCCATTTGAGCTTCTCCAGCGTGCCGATGGGATGAACGGTGTCGAGATGCCCCGCGATCAGAATGCCGGGCTCGCCGGCTTTCGGATGCGGAAAGCGGGCGCGGACGCAGCCGCCAAAGCCTTGCCGCCCCGCAATGCGCTCGATCGACGCACCCATGATCGCCATGTCGCGCGCGGCGATGTCGAGCATGCGATCCACCGCGCTTGCATCCCAGGTCGGGCTTTCGCACTCCACCCAGCGGCGCAAGCCTTGCAGCATGGTCTCGGTATCGAAGGGAAGGTTGGCGGGGTTCATAGAATTCTCTTTGGTCTCGGGCTGACTTCAACGATGCAAGCGCATCGAGCTGATGCTTACGAGAAGGACCGGCGATGAATTTGTAAAGTGAAACATGAGCAGGCGCTGCATTCGCCGCAGGGCCATGAGCCGAAACCCGATTGACGCGCAGCTCGCTTGGTGCAAGTCTCAAAAACCGAAGATTTGCAGCATGTTAGCGCGCCCAAATAACGCACTGCATGCATAACAAATCATCGGGTTTTGACCAGTTTCACGCCAGGAGAGTCAGAATGTTCCAGATCTCGCGTTGGAAGCGTCCCACGATCGCATCACACGTCGCGCGGGTGCTTGCGCTCTCGGTCGCGCTGGCGTTGCCGTCGCTGGCGGACGCCAAGACCATCACCGCGGTGATGCATTCCGATCTGCGTATCATCGATCCCGGTTTCACCACCGCCTATATCACCCGCGATCACGGCTACATGGTCTATGACACGCTGCTGGCCACCGATGCCAATTTCAAGATCCAGCCGCAGATGGCCGACTGGAAGGTCTCCGACGACAAGCTCACCTACACCTTCACGCTGCGCGATGGCCTGAAGTGGCATGACGGCACCCCGGTCACGGCGGAGGATTGCGTGGCGTCGCTGAAGCGCTGGGGCAAGAACGACGGCATGGGCCAGAAGCTGATGGATTTTACCGCCAGCATCGAGGCCACCGACGCCAAGACCATCACCCTGAAATTGAAAGAACCGTACGGTCTGGTACTGGAGTTGATCGGCAAGCCGTCGTCGCTGGTGCCGTTCATGATGCCCAAACGAATGGCGGAAACGCCGCCCGGCCAGCAGATCAAGGAGCAGATCGGATCCGGTCCCTTCAAGTTCGTGCAGGCGGAATTCCAGCCCGGTGTAAAGGCGGTCTATGAGAAGAACACCGACTATGTGCCGCGCAAGGAGCCGCCGAGCTGGACCGCTGGCGGCAAGGTGGTGAAGGTCGATCGCGTCGAATGGATCACGATGGCCGACGCGCAGACCGCGGTGAATGCGCTGCAGTCCGGCGACATCGATTTCATGGAGAATCCGTCGTTCGATCTGTTGCCGATGCTGGAAGCCAACAAGGACCTGAAGGTTGAAACCCTGAACAAGTTCGGCTTTCAGACGCTCGGCCGCATGAATTTCCTTTATCCGCCGTTCGACAACGTCAAGGTACGCCGTGCCGCCTTCATGGCGATGAACCAGAAGGACGTGCTCGACGCGTTGGTCGGCAATCCCAATTATTACAAGATCTGCGGCGCGGTGTTTGTCTGCGGCACGCCGCTTGAAACCGATATCGGTTCGGAATCCCTGGTGAAAGGCAATGGCATGGCGGAGGCGAAGAAGCTGCTCGCCGAATCCGGCTATGACGGCACGCCCGTTGTGGTGATGGCGCCCGGCGATGTCCTCACGCTGAAGGCGCAGCCGATCGTCGCCGCGCAGTTGCTGCGCGAGGCCGGCTTCAAGGTCGATCTGCAGGCGACCGACTGGCAGACCGTGGTCGCCCGCCGCGCCAGCCAGAAGCCGCCGAAGGAGGGCGGCTGGAACATGTTCTTCACCAACTGGGTCGGTGCCGACGTGGCCAACCCCGTCGCCAACGTATCGGTCGGCGGCAGAGGCAAGAACGGCGGCTGGTTCGGCTGGCCAGAGGACGCCAAAATAGAGCAGTTGCGCGATGCGTTCGCACGTTCGTCCTCGCTCGAGGAGCAGAAGAAGATCGCCGTCGACATCCAGAAGGAAGCCTACGACCAGGTGATCTACATCCCGCTCGGGCAATACCTTATACCGAGTGCGTGGCGGAAATCGCTCACCGGCGTGCTCGACGGCCCGGCGACGCCGATCTTCTGGAATATCGACAAGAAGGAGTGAGGCGAGGGGCGGACGCCGCGACCGAGGTTCCGCTCCGCCGCTGGCTCATTGAAGCTCTTTCTGGCGGCGTCGCTGTTGCAGCGGCGCCGCTTTCTTTTTTGCCACCGGACGCACCGAAACGACCAGCAGCACGCTTACGACTGCGAGATCGGAATATTTCCCGAGCACCGCCGACAAGATCATGATCAGCTCCAGCATCCACGCCGACAGACCCCAGAATTTCGCGAGAAATGCAAGGACCGGATGCTCCTTCTGAACCGCCACCTCGTTGGCGCCATGCTGCTTCTGGCGGGATTCCGCTTCGATGGCGGTAAGCCCGGTCTCGGCATCGACCTGAAGTTTCGCGAGTGTCTCGGGAATTGACGTAAACGCAATGTCAGGTGCTCTGGGATTCATTGCAGCGCTCATCAGGCCGGTGTCTCCTCATCCTGCTGCAGAGAGCTGGTGGCTTTCGGCGTCCTTACGCCCTCGACCGGTTTTTCATCAAAGGCTGACGTTGGATTGCTTTCCAACCGCGCTCCCAGCAAAGCATGAATTCAGCAAAGCCGTGCAGCAACGCCACCAGCGGCGCGACGGGTTTGCCGGCTACGAGGGCGTCGAAGGCCAGGCGAGGGGAGATCGTGATCTTTTCGAGGCCGGGCATTGAAATGACTTTAGATATGCACGCATCGCCGGTCCACCGCGGAATGAATTTTCTGTGACACGGCTTTGCCGCCAATACCCTTCGCACTGGCGCGCACGCGCTAGTTGTGTCACAATAAGCCGTTGCGCGATCCAGTTCTTTCGACCAGTCAGCAGGCTAGTCGGTGTTGCGCGCGGAAGCGAGGCATGATGTCGATCAATATCAGGGCCTATGCCAACGCGGACGATGTGCTGATAGCCTGGCAGCCGGATACATGGCCGGCCGATTGGGTGGGCTTCCAACTCGAGCGGCGCAACGACACCACCCAACAGGTGACCGTGCTGGTCAACCGCATCCCGCCGAAACCCGGTCAAGGGCCGGTTCAGCCGGCCGGCATTTCGTCAACGCTGTCGCCGATCCGTCGCTGCATCTGGACCGATCATAGCGTGGTATCGACGGACAACGTATCATATCGGGTTACGGCGATGAAAAACGCGCCGAACGGTGCCTTTGCAGCCGACGCAAATTCCGTGTCGGACTGGACGGCGCCGCTGGTCGCCTCCGGCGACGCCGGGGGCGGCCTGGCAGCCTATTTCAATCGTGGGACCCTGATGTCCCAAATCGTCAGCCGCTTCGTCAACGGCGATGTCAGCGATGCGTCGCTGCGAAACTTTTTGCAGGAGCTGGAGACGCCGGGGTTCCAGGCCAGGCTCTATCTTTCGGGCGACGCGCTGCACGAAATCCTCGGCTTCCTGCGCGACGCCGATCGCCGCGGCGGCACCGTCCACGCCGCCATCTATGAAATGAACGACAAGCAACTGGTGGATGCGCTGAAGCCCTTTGGCAGCCGCGGCCACGTTCTTCTTGGGAACGGCAGCGCGACCAGGCCTGCGGTGGCGGACGAGCTCACATCGGCCGGACTTGACGTGAAGCACCGCGATTTGTCGCATCACGGCCGATCCTCGCCCAGCGTACACAACAAATTCGTCGTCGAAAGCGATTCGCATGGCAACGCCAGCCGCGTGCTGACGGGCAGCACGAACTGGACGACGACCGGTCTTTGCACGCAATTGAACAACGTGCTGATCGTTGACGATACGGTCATCGCCAGCCGCTATTTCGACCAATGGGGCAAACTCGTCGCCGCCGGCGACGACATGCCGGCCGGTCTGAAAGACGACCAATTCGAATCCCACGACCCACAACAACATTACGCTGTATTTCGCCGCAACCAATGGCGAAGCCGAATTCAAACCTGTGCTGGACCTGATTGCCGCCGCCAGGCAGGGGGCGCTGTTTCTGATGTTCATGCCGGGTCAGTCGCCTCTGTTGAGCGCGCTGCTCGATCGATCCGAGCAAAACGACATCTACGTTCGCGGTGTGGTTTCGACGATGATGCCGACGCAGAACGGCGGTATCGTCGCCGTGGGCGGCCAGGTGGTGAAGTCGGGCGCGCCGGCGCAGTCGTTCCACGACGATGTCGAGCTTCCGGCCGGCGTGAGCGCAAAAGATCATCCGTCGTGGGAGGAAACCGAGTTCAACGTTCAGGAAATACACGCGGCGCATCTGATGGCGATCGTGCACTCGAAGACGATTGTGATCGATCCGTTCTCCGACCAATGCGCCGTGATCACGGGCTCGCATAATTTCTCCGATTCCGCTTCCGGGAAGAACGACGAGAATCTCGTGATCGTCCGCGGCAACAAGAAGCTTGCGCAAGCCTATGCGCTGCACATCAACGGGGTTTACGACCACTATTCCTGGCGGGCCTTCCTTGGCAGCGGCGGCAATCCCGATCAGATCTACAAGCCGCTTGACGGATGGCAGCCCGGAGGATCGCGCGAGCAGGAGCTGGATTTCTGGATGAACCAGCCGATTCCGCCGCAGCCCGCAAGGCGGGGAACCTCGCCCGCTGCTTCGCCGTCAAAGCCCGGACGTGCCGCCAAACCGAAAGTCGCCAAGGCCCCCAAAAAGGCACCCAAAAAGTCGGCGAAGAAGGCGCAGGCGTCGCGAGCGAAGAAAGCTGCGCCCGCCAAAGCCGCGGAGAAATCCAAAAAATCGAAGAAGTCCAAGAAAGCCAAGAAAGCCAAGAAAGCCAAGAAAGCCAAAAGAAAGCTAAGAAAGCGAAGACGTCTGGCCGGGCCGCCAGGACAAAAAAGGCAAAAGCAAAACCGGAGCGGCATCGGGCTCGCTAACGGGGTGGTTGCATCCGCGGTAAACCGCGGAGAATGATCGTTTCGAATATTCGTTTGGTGTTTGGCTTAATTTGACGGCACCCGCATGGCTCGACGGATCATTCTTCTCTCTGATGGAACCGGCAACTCGGCCAGCAAGGTCTGGCGTACCAACGTTTGGCGGACGTTTGAGTCTCTCGATCTTTCCGATTCGGACCAGGTCGCCTTCTACGACGACGGCGTCGGCACGTCGTCATTCAAGCCTCTTGCAATAATTGGCGGTGCGTTCGGCTATGGTCTTAAGCGTAACGTCATTGATCTCTACAAATTCGTCTGCAGGAATTACCGGTCGGCGTCCGACTACGGTCGGGAGCAGCAAGGCAATTTGCCGGGCGAGCATCATTTCAAGGATGACGAGATTTACGGGTTCGGCTTCAGCCGAGGGGCTTTTACCATCAGGATCGTCGTCGGCCTGATCGCGGACCAGGGGCTGGTCGGCTACGCGACAGAACAGGAACTGGACCGCAAGGCGGCGGAGGCATATCGGGCATACCGCGCGAAGCACTTCCATTCCGTCTGGGGAATCGAGCGTATCGGCCGCGCGGTCCGAAGCATTTTTGTCAGCGCGGTGCACGACGAGACCGAGCGTCCCGTGCGTTCAATTCGCTTCCTTGGCTTATGGGACACGGTGGCCGCTTACGGACTTCCCGTTGACGAATGGACCCGTGGCATCAGCAAATGGATCTGGCCTCTCGAACTTCCCGGTCGACAGCTCAACGGCAAGGTCGAGCGGGCATGTCATGCTGTCTGTCTTGACGACGAGCGCACGACGTTTCAGCCGGTGTTGTGGGATGAATCGCTTCAGCCCGACCCTCCGACCGATAGCTGGCCGACAGAACTGCAGCGGATCAGTCAGGTCTGGTTCGCGGGTGTCCATTCCAATGTAGGTGGCGGGTATCCAGATGATTCTCTGGCTCAAGTCCCCCTTACCTGGATGATGCACGAGGCCGAAAAGACCGGCTTGAAGTTCAAACAGCCGCCGAAGGCCGAACTCGACGCCGTCTCGGTCGTGGAATCGGCGTCGGACAAGGATGGCCGACTTTACAACTCGCGGAGCGGGGTCGGTGGATATTATCGCTACGGACCTCGTAAGGTTCACGACCTCTGCCACATGAAGCTTTCCCGCAATCCAGACGACAAGGTCGAGATTGATCTGCCAAAGATTCATGAAAGTGTATTTGGCCGCATTGAAGTCGGTGCGCATCTCTACGCGCCGATCGGTTTGCCACGGGAATATGCTGTCGTCTCGTCCGCGGGAATGGTGAACAGGCGCCGCCTCGGCGCAGGCGAAACCGACGATCAGCGAGATATCAGATGCCAGGGCCAGGAACAGGTCTGGAATCTGGTTTGGAAGCGTCGCGCTATTTACTTCCTGACGGTCTTTGCTTCGCTGTATCTCGCTATTTACCCGCTCTCCAAAGTCACCTTTCCTTCGGATGAACTTGAGACGCCGCTCCGGCTGATTTCCGATGCGATCCGTCTTTTGAGCGGGTTTCTGCCGTCCGATGCCTCACGTTGGGCCAATGCCTATGCGCGCGAACCGGGCTGGTTTCTGATCGCCGCCAGCTGGGTGGCGATCTTGGTAATTTACGGCTCGACGCTGGGAGCGCAGATCACCGATCGAATGCGAAGGGTCTGGAATCAAGCCTTCCTTGACCGGCCTGACGCGGACATCGCTCGATCCGCTGCTCACAAATTCAATCTACGACAGATTTTCCATATCGCGTTCGTTATCCTGCTTGGCTACGTACTTTTCTATCCGGCGCTCGCGGGGCTCGGCGCAGACCCGCTGCAATTACCAACGGATGTCCAAATCGCTTTTCAGAACTATACCGATCAGCCATTCAGATTCCTGATCTCGGTATATCTGCTGGTTCATTTCATCCCCGAAGCGATCGTTTACCGCCTTCGCACCTGGGCGCCTTATCAGTGGTCTCTCAGCACATTAAAGCTCAGGGTGGCGCCGGCGGCCTTCGCCGCTCTCACCTTTTGGTATGTGTTTGCGTTCGCAAGCCACTATCTTTTCGATATGCGGGATGCGTTTGGCAGCTTCTGCGAAGACGTGTCTTCTCCGACGATGCTGGAAGTGTGTCCCGGGGATGGATCCGCTTCGGCGTCTTGTAGTCGACAGTTCGATTTCGATTTCTCGCACCCTTCGAGCCTGCCGGGAAGTCAACGGCTCTGTCTGCCGACGGGTATTATGTTGGAGCGCGGCCGGTCCTATCTCGTCTCGGTCAAACGTGACGGCGACAACGACGAATGGAAATTCTGGAACGAGAATTCTCATATTTACGGGCGAACGATCGACGTCCTTCCGCTATGGAAGAGGGCGGTCATGTGGCTGCTTTATCCTCTGCGCCGATCGTTCGATCGCCCCTGGGGGAGTGTCATCGCCAAATTCGGGCCGACGGGCAATGAAGAGAGTTTTATGGACCCCGCGCCGGTTCGAACGCCGCCCGAGAGTCTGAGCGAGGTGATGACGCCAAAAAAGGACGGTCAGCTGTTTTTCTATCTGAATTTGCCTGTGATCGGCATCTGGGGACTTGAGCCGGTCGTGGCCAATGGGCTCGGCAACGAAGGCAAGGCCCGCATCACGGTAAAAAGGACAAGGTAGCGCCGCAGCTCGATAATGATGGCCGTGGAGGATTAAATAGAAGGCGCCAGATGAGCCGTCTGCCCCGGCTTTGCGAGGGACCAGGCCAGCAGGCACAGTCTTCATGATATAAAGCACGACTAAGCTACAAGAGAAGATCGCGTTCCAACGGCACAATATTGTATTGAAGATACAGGACTAATCCGCTGGTGCGGGCGGTGGGGACTCGAACCCACACGACGTTGCCATCGAGGGATTTTAAGTCCCTTGCGTCTACCAGTTCCGCCACGTCCGCGTGCTTGTTTCGTAAGGGTTTTTCGCGTTCGGTCAATGAATGTTTTGCAGATCGTCCCTTGCGTTTTGCAAAATGGGTTCGGGGGCCGTTCTTTCAACAATGGTTAGCGGGCGTGCCTTTGGGGCCGCCACCGCGCCCGGTTTTCCCCCGTCGCGCCATTCGATTTAACGCACCAGCGGACTGCTGGGCGACGCCACGGATGCGAACTCTGGCGGACGTGGTTCCTGGTGACGGTGCGGCCAAGGCCGCCACAAGCGGTCCAGGGGCAGAATGTGGCAGCTGGCGAATCGCCTCGGAGCGCAACGGCCGGTGTGATGAGATGACGGCGGCTAGCTCTTCACGCCATCAATAACAGACAGCTGAACACTGGTCCTGATCTGTTGGCTGGGCGGCAAGTGTCGATTGACATTCGACATTTGTCCAACAGCCGCGACCAGCGCAAAATCGGGAGCGACACCGTTCAATTGATCCAAATACATCTTGTAGTCAGACGAGTCTGGATGCACGAATCCAAATTGAGGACTTGTCTCGTTCAGGCGCTGCAAGACGACAGGCGCGCTGGCTGGTATAAAATAAATCCCTCCCGGATTTGAAAGCGTCAGCATCAATCCTCGGGCAACCCCCAGGTAGTCGGGTCGAGTGACCATAATAACACGAACCGCCCCTTTATCAATGGTGACGAGGCTCATGAACGGCCTGCCGTCCGGTATGTAAACTTGGCCTAGCTGGGAGTGGCTGCTGTCGGATCGATTGCGCTCTTCGAATACGAGAGACGCTCGCTTCTCATCCCATCGTACAGTTACTTCGTAGGCGTTGATGATGTCGGGATTGATGAACATTGGCCGGAAACATACGTACCGTCCCTGTAACTCCTCGACACTTTCGCGGCTGTAGCCGCCCAGGTCTTTTAATGCTCCTCGAGGTTCCACGTGATTCATTGTTGAAGTGGGTTTCGATGAAGGCTCGCCCAACGCCTCGGCATCGACCTTCGTCAACATCGGGTGACCCGCATTGAATACCGCCGTGCGCTCGTTCGCGCGAATTGATCGCGGAAATATCGCCAGGACGATAGCCCCGAGTACCAATCCGGTAATTCCCATTGTGCTCGTCAGAATGAATTTGGCCACATCCGGCCGTTGGTTCATAATTTGCAGGAAATCGTCGCTCAAAAGTTTGGCGATCAGAGCGCCGCCAATCATGAACGCTGCCGCATTTGCTAATCCGCCGACTACCGCCAATCGGAGCCCACCCCAGGATAGCGTCCCGAGATAGGAGCATGAGATGCCGATGGATAACGTGCACATAAATGGCAACAGCACGAGGGGCCACCGCTCGCCGAACTGCGCCAGCGATTGACCCAACGAAATGCTTCCCGTGTTGAGGAAGTCCGGGACGAGCGGCCAGCCTATTCTCAGCACGATGCATAGTCCGACAACCACGAACGCCGATATCGTGAGCTCGGCCAACGGAGGAAATTGCCAGGCATTATCCTCCTGTCGACGGATGAAGCGTTGAGCTACCACCGTTCCCGCTATAACTGCCATCCCCAATTGGATCGCCATCAGGACCGAGTACATGAAAGCCTGGCTGAACGGCTGTCGACCGGGCAGCGTTATCGACATGAACAGGAACAGGATGATGACGGCAAATATCGAGGCTACCCACTGGTCGCGACCAAATGCCGGCGAATGATCGCGTGGGTTGAGCCCCATGCCGGAGAGGCGCTTTCGACGCTGGTTCTCGGTGAGGTCCAGGTAGAGCACGTATCGCGCGATCAATCTGCACACCACCTGAGACAGGTCTTGAATATTCTTCTTGAGCGCTTCCTCCATCTGTCGAGTAGGCTTCGACGACGTGAAAAAAGCGAGGCCGTTCTCCATCAGGTTGTCATACAGACCGACCGATTGCTCCACGAGTTTTTCGTTGAGCCGCATAATGCGAGTATACGCCGAGCGGCAGCTGGTGTTGGAGGGAAACGGAACCGGCGACCCGGCATTGTCGGGCATGATGAACAGCCAGTACAACGAGACCGCACGAGTGAAACGCGACGCAAGTGTCCCATCGTTTACAAAGCGAAGGCCGTTGCTGCCGATGTTCGTCGATATTTCGCGCGAGACGTTTTCGAAGAGAGTCTGATTTGCTACCAGCAACTCACCATGCGCGAGTTCGACGGCCAGTTGCTCCGCTTCCGCAGGAATAGCGGCGAGTTGAATGCAGAGTTGCCTCGCCGCCGTGTCCATTTTTCCGACCAGCCGGAACTGCGACGCAACCGCGATAAAAAGAAGACCGATAACCGGGAGCGACGGACTTAGCCACTCATTGGCCTTAAGCGACTGAGCAACGGCCGAACTGATTCCATCGATCCCGAGACTTCCTGCACTCAGGAGAACGATAACGAGAAGCCAAAGCCCAATGAGGAGGGCGTAGTAAAAGAGCATACCTGTATAAAATAAAAGAAACGTCGTTCCAGTCCGGTTTGTGGGCGGCCTGTTGAAGCGAACGAGTGCGACCACAAACAACAATAGGCCGGAAGCGATCCACAATCCTTGATTTACGACTGTGTGCATAATCCCCTCCCTAGGACGCGATTTGGTTTGGTCCATTCCGGGCCGGTTCGCTCAGATGTTTGCCACCCAATATGCTGGTGTTTATCGGCCAAATATTCGGGGTATCGTGGTTCCAAATGACTTTGAACGATACCAAGCCGCCGTGCGTTCGAATGTAACCTAACTCACAGTTGCGCACGCATTTTCAATCAACGATAAGTCGATCGGCTATCGCGGCAAATGGGCCGCCGCGTCATTGCGCGGCGAGCGTATGAAGCTCGCCAAGCAGCTGAGCTTCGACACAAGGCTTGTTGACCGAATGCCGTCGAACGCTCAATTCGAAACGCATTTTCCCGAAGCAACGCCTGGCGCGTTGGTGCAGTGGTTCGAAAACGAATGCCCCGAATTAGCAAGGCTCAGGAAGGCGGCCAGGAAAAACTGCCGCGGTTGTCCGATTTTATCGCGAAATCAGATGCTTGGCGTGTTTTCTTGCGCAATGGAATTAGGATATGCTTAAAGAAAACGCAGCCTTTCCCTTATGCGAGCGCGCTGGCTTTGGCAAAGCCTCAATCCCGTCATCCGCGCCTGCTTTACGCAACCTCAAGATTGTCATCTTACCAAGGTCGCATGATCGTTCGTATTTCCCAGGGCCAGCCGCTGCTGCGAGCCGCCACCGCTATGGCGCTGCTCGCTCTCGGTATCGGCCTCAACGGCTGCGCCGATATGAGCGACAGCATGAGCACAGCCTTCGCCGATCCCGCCAAATATGACTTCTATGATTGCAAGCAGCTGGAGGCCGAGCGCAAGGGCCTTGCCGTCCGGACCGCGGACTTGCAGGGCCTGATGGCGAAGGCCGATACCGGCGTCGCCGGTCCCGTCGTGGCCGAGCTTGCCTATCGCAACGAATACATCTCGGTCCGTGGGCAAGCCAAATTTGCCGAAGAGGCCTGGCAACGCAACAAATGCCATGAATCCCCGCCGCCAGCGGCTGCACCGAAGGCGCCGCCCGCAAACGCCAAAAGGGCGAAGCCGCCTGTTGGCTCCGGCAGCACGGTCTATTAGCAGACCGAAGAGCTCCCGGTTCTTGCGCGCACGCCCGGTCGCCTCGTGCGGGCCGTGTCTCACAGCCGCCAGTCGTAAATCCAGTCCTGTCGCGCCAGCATGCGCTGCGCGCCCATCGCCTTGATCGCAAGGTCGCGCGCATATGCCATGGGGCCGGCGAGATGATAGATTATCCCGTTCCGCCGCGCGGCGCGCTGAACACCTGCCACGCGCGAGCGGCGCGCGCGCGCGTAGCGTTGCATCGCGGCGGCAATTGTCTGCCCGCCTTGGTTTTGGGATTCACCGAGGCATTGGGCCAGCACCGCCGCATCCTCGATCGCCATTGCCGCGCCTTGCGCGGCAAACGGCAGCATGGCGTGGGCGGCGTCTCCCAACAACGCGATCGCGCCATCTGTCCACTCGCCGCCCTCGGGGACCGTGAACAGCGCGAATTTGCGCCAGCCATCGACGGCGCCGATCATCATTCGCGCCGGGCCCGGCCACGTCGGTGGCGCGAAAATGATCCTGAGTTCGTTGGCATCGGCCGGCGCACTCCAGCCCGGCCGGTTCCAGGTCCCCGGCACCACCGCGACAATGTTGATCTGGCGCCCGGCGGAGATCGGATAGGCGACAAGATGCGCGTTCGGCCCCATCCAGAGCTGGACCCGGCGCGAGGTATATTCGCGCGGCAACTGCGTGGCCTCGAGCGTCCCGCGCCAGGCGATCAGCCCGGAGAACCGCGGCTGCGCTTGCGGAAACAAATGATGCCGGACCGTAGACCAGATTCCGTCGGCGCCGATCAGCGCCAGCGCCAGCTCCTGCCGGCGCGTCGTGCCGCTGCGCTGGACCACCGTCAGGCCCTTGGCATGGGTGGCGGCGTCTTCGAACTGGCAGCCGAGCCTCAGCTCGATATCGGGATGGTCGTTGACTTCAGCCTGCAGGGCGGCCTGCAGGTCGGCGCGGTGCATCACCCAATAGGGGGCGCCGGCGCGAAGCGTGGCGGCTTCGCCGAGCGGCAGGCGTGCCACTTCACCGCCGCTTCGCGCGCTCATCACGCTGATGGCGTCGGGGGTGACGGCGCGCGCCGCCAGCCGCGGCTGCAATCCCAGATCGACCAGCACGCGGCTGGCATTGGGCGAGAGCTGCAGGCCGGCGCCGATTTCCTCGAGCCGCTCGGTTTTCTCGAGAATGACGACGCGAAAACCTTGTCGCGCGAGCGCCAGCGAGGCCGTCAATCCCCCGATCCCGGCACCAGCGACAAAGATGGTGCGTGACGCGGCCACCGGTCGATCAGGCGACCTTATCCTTCACGACGCATTCCGGCGGCCGGGATTTGCCGGCCTTGAGGTCGGCCGCGAATCGATAAAGCGTCGAGCAATAGGGGCAGATGATCTCGTTGTCGTTGCCGAGATCGAGGAAAACATGCGGGTGATCGAAAGGCGGATTGGCGCCCACGCACATGAATTCCTGCGAGCCGATCTCGATGACTGAGATGCCGGCATCGTTGTGAAAGTGCGGAACGACATAGTCGGACATTATATTCACCTTGAGTGGCAATGGAGCCGGACATAAATCAACACGCTGCAGCAGGGTTGAAATGCTGCGCACCATACTGTCGGGTACAGTTGATTCCTAGTGCCCAGACCGCTCATTTGGTCACGCAAATTCGACACAATCTTTTCGTCCGAGAGAAGCCCTTCTTTCGTCGGGGCCGTTGTGTCTTAAAAACGGCACACCATTTTGGGGGGAGGGAAGACACCGGGTTTCGGGATGAAACGGTCGCGGATTGCTTCGGCTTTGGCTGTTATGGTGGTGTGCGCGGTCACGTGCGCACTGCTGTGGCCGCATGCGCGCGACGCCGTTGCCATTCTGGCAGCGCAGGACGACCCTGCCAAGCTCGCAGACGTCAGGCTCGATTCTGCTCTGCGACCTGGCCAGGACGTGATCGCAGGGAATATCGAGGCGGCGCTGGTCGCCAACGATGCCGATCTCGCGGGCAGCTTTGTCGATCTCGCCAGGGAGAGGAACATCTCCCTAAGTGAAGAACTGTCGAAGCGGGTAAGTGATGCTGTCGTGCAGGAAAATTCGTCGTCGCAATTTGCCAGACGCTTCGCGACCGGGCTCGTGACCGGAAACGCCGATGATGTCGCGAGCCTGTCGGGCACGGTCGCGGGCGATCTGTTGGTATTCGGCGACATCAGGGACGTGGTGCGCGAGGGCAAGCACCTCGCGACGGGCGAGGACACCGACCGGCTGGTGCTGGGTCTCGCTGCCGCCGGCCTCGCGGTGACGGCGGCGACCTATGTCTCCGTCGGCGGCGCGGCGCCGGTGCGCGCCGGTCTCACGCTGGTCAAGGATGCCCGCAAGGTCGGCCGGCTGGGCGCGGGACTGACGGAATGGGCTGGCCGCTCGGCGCGCGAGATGGTTGATGCGCCGTTGCTGCAACATGCGGTCGCGTCCGGTTCGGTCATGCGGCCGGGGCAGACCGTCAGCGCGATAAGAGCCGCCTTCCATGCCGAGAAGGCCGGCGCGCTGGTCCGCCTGGCCAAGGATGTCGGGCGCGTCGGTGAGAAGGCGGGTATTCGCGCCGCGCAGGACACGCTGAGGGTAGCCGAAAATCCGCAAGATGTGGCGCGGGCCGCGCGGCTTGCGGAATCCAAGGGCGGCCAGACCCGCGCGATCCTGAAAGTGCTGGGCCGCGGCGCGCTGCTGCTGGCGGCCGGCGCGTTCAATCTCACGCTGTGGGTGTTCGGCGCGCTGATGGCGCTGTTCGGGCTTCTCGCGTCGATCAAGGCCACGACCGAGCGCCTGACCCAATCGTGGCTGACCCGCACGAAGGCGCGACGGCTGCGCAAGCAGATAGCGGCGCTGTCGCAACCGGCTGTGGCGATTGGCGGCGTAAGCGGCTAGCATGAATTGATGAATTTAACTCTCTATTTGCAGCGAATTCCCCCCTGCCTCTCCCGCAGAGAGAGGTCGACGCGAAGCGTCGGGTGAGGGGTTACGGTCTGACGATAGACCGTAACCCCTCGCCCCAAGCCTCTCCCAATGGGCGAGGGAGCGTACCTTCCGCCGAACCTGGATCTACCAACAATCACGGAATGACCGATGCCGAGTTTTCAGAACGGCGCAGTTGAAATTGACTATCTCGACGAAGGCGAGGGCGAGCCGATTGTGCTCGTACATGGTTTTGCCTCGACCAAGAATGTGAACTGGGTTTATCCAACCTGGGTTTCGGAGCTGAGAAAGAACGGGCGCCGTGTCATCGCGCTCGACAATCGCGGTCACGGTGACTCCGGCAAGCTCTACGATCCGGAATCGTATCACGTCGGCACCATGGCCGGCGATGTCAGCGCGCTGATGGATCATCTCGGCATCGAGCGCGCGGATATCATGGGCTATTCGCTGGGATCGCGGATGGCGGCCTGGCTCGCGCGCAGCCAGCCGCAGCGGCTGCGCTCGGCGATTTTGGGCGGCATCGGAATTGGCCTGATCGAGGGCGGCGGTCCCGGCGAAAACGTCGCGGAGGCGCTGGAGGCGCCCTCGCTCGATGACGTAACCGATCCGGTGGGACGCACGTTCCGCGCCTTTGCGGACCAGACCCGCTCCGACCGTCGCGCGCTCGCCGCCTGCCTGCGCGGCTCGCGGCGCTTGATGACGAAAGAGGAAGCCGCCGGCATTACCGTGCCGGTGCTGATCGCGGTCGGCACGGCGGACGAAATCGCAGGCTCGGCGCAAGCGCTCGGCAAGATCATCCCGGGCGCCGAGGTGCTCGACATTCCCAACCGCGATCACATGCGCGCCGTTGGCGACAAGGCCTACAAGACGGGCGTGCTGGATTTTCTCTCACGGCGAAAGTGAATTGTCGCCCGCTTCCTCATCATCGGTGAAATGCCTGATCGCCGCGATCAGCACGGTAAAGGTTGCAATCCATACCATGCGCGCGCCGTAGCGGTCGTGCGGCCCCGAGATCACGCCGCAGATAAAGGCGTTGCCTAGCAGGGCGAATGACACCGTCCCCGCCAGCAGCGTGAGATCCTCGAGCCGCCGGCGCAAGACGGCGTGGGCGAACATCGCAACCACCAGCAGCATCGAGATCAGCGCTACCGGGATGTGAATCCAGTTCACCGCAGCGAAACTGATGCCCTGCTGCTGCTGATGCGCTGCGCGCATCGGCTTCACCTGCGAGGGGATGTAGCGCTCGATGATGCCGTAGGTGTGCCCAAGCCAACCCAACCTGCCTTCGCCGCCTGCGCCTTCGCCCGTTGCGACGTGCACGAGTTGCTGCGCGGTGGCGGCGATGGCCGCTTCGGCCTGCCAGGCAGGATATTCGGCAAGCGACTGCAGCACGATATAGCCCATTTCATCGTTCAATCCCCGGAAGCGGCCCAGCCTGTCGAACATGCTGTGGCCCCACAGGAAGTCGTCGCCGGTTCGCGGAAGCTCCTCCCGATAAGGGCAGAGCTTGAACTGCTGCCGTGGGCAGTGATCCCTCAAATAGCGCGCGACGATACCATCCTGCAGCATCCGCCCGAAGGCGACACCGTAGCCGCCGGGCGTCCACGCCAATTCACCCGACAGGGCGAAATTGGCCGCCAGCAGCATGACGGCGCCGGCGACGATGGTCAGGCTGCCCTGCACCAAACCCGAAAGCGCAATCCGTGCGCGCATCAAGGGCCGCGCGATCCAGCCGATGCAGCACAGGCCGAACAGCACCCCGAACGTGGCGCTGTGGGTTGCCGCAGCTAAGGCGGTAAACGCGAACAGCGAGAATTTTTCGATTCTGGAAATCTTGTCGCCCTGCAGCACAAGAAGAAACAGCGACAGCACCGACAGGCCGGCGAAGATATCGGTCAGCAGCATGCTGGCGAGCCAGGGCAGCGCCGTGGTCAGGATCAGCGCCACGCTTAACCCCAATCAGCCGCAATGGCCTGACCATGCCGAACACGCGCAGCGTCAGTTGCAGGATCCACAGCGTCGCCAGCGCCTGAATCCCGAGATTGAGCCAGAAGCTCGAATCCTCGCCGAAATGCAGGTAGAGACCGAATACCGTGGAACGGCTGGGGACCAGATAGCCCTCGTACCAGCGGGCCAGATAACCGCCGGTGTCCCACTGGAGCAGCGGATAGCCATTCCACAGCGCCGGCGCGAGCAACATCAGCGGGATTGTGACGGCTGCATATCCAGACCCAGGCCGGGTCAGTTACGCGCGCGCGCAAAATCTGCGTAGTGATGCTGAATCCCCCCAATTTTCGACACCATGCCCGGATTGGGCCCGCTGCGGAAATCCACCAATAGTCGGACGCCGGCGCGCTTGATTTCCTGGAAATCCCGACCACCTTGAGCCGACGCCTTCGGCAAAGGTGGATTTTGGCCCGGTCAAGAAGATGCGCCGCTTCAATGTCTTAGCGGGCAGTTCAGGCTAGAGCCGACGTTCACCTTTGCCTTGCGTCGTTTCAGGACAGCCGTCCGCCCGCCGTGCTATAATGCTCGGTAAGAAACACCGGAATTTGCGAGAGCAGCCCATGGCTATGCATCAGGTCAATCCGCAGGGGACGAAACTGGCGGCGCTCGATCCGATCTGGGATCGCGTGCGCAGCGAGGCCGAAGACATCGTTCGCCGCGAGCCCGAGCTCGCCTCCTTTATCTATTCGACCGTGCTGCATCACGACCGGCTGGAGGATTCGGTGGTGCATCGCATCGCCGAGCGTCTCGACCATTCGGCGCTGTCGGGCGATCTGATCCGCCAGACCTTTGACGAGGCGCTGCGCGACGATCCCGATCTCGGCAATGCCTTCCGCGCCGACATGGTGGCGGTATACGACCGCGATCCCGCGACCTCGCGTTTCATCGATCCGCTGCTCTACTTCAAGGGCTTCCATGCGCTGCAGACCCATCGTCTGGCGCATTGGCTCTATCAAAAGGGCCGCAAGGATTTTGCCTATTATCTGCAGAGCCGCTCGTCGGCGGTGTTCCAGACCGACATCAATCCCGCGGCCCGGATCGGCCGCGGCATCTTCCTCGATCACGCCACCGGCTTCGTCTGCGGCGAGACCGCCGTGATCGAAGACGATGTCTCGATCCTGCACGGCGTCACGCTCGGCGGCACCGGCAAGGAGAACGAGGACCGCCATCCCAAGATCCGCCGTGGCGTATTGATCGGGGCGGGCGCGAAAATTCTCGGCAATATCGAGGTCGGCCATTGCGCCCGCATCGCCGCGGGCTCCGTGGTGGTGAAGCCGGTACCGCACAACGTGACGGTGGCCGGGGTTCCCGCCAAGATCGTCGGCGAGGCCGGCTGTGCCGAGCCGTCGCGCACCATGGATCAAATGCTCAACGCGATCGGACTTTGATTTCCGCGCGCGTATGTCGGCAAAACCATGTCCTCGGACTTGATCCGAGTGTGCGGCTGGATTTTGCGGCGCAAAATGCGCGCAGATCTAAGCCATTGAATCGCGTGTACGATTTCTGCAAGTTAGGCTAGCAGTTCGCGTCGTCTCGTCCTAAAACTTCCCGAAACCTAAATCCTATTGGAGACTGCCGTGGACGTTCAGGAAGTCAGGAAACTCGACGCCTATCTCAAGCGCCTGTTCGGCAATCCCAAGATTCGCGTGGTGCCGCGGCCGAAGAAGGACGATTCGGCCGAGGTCTATATCGGCGAGGAATTCATCGGCGTGCTGTTCGTCGATGACGAAGACGACGACCGCTCGTTTCAGTTCCAGATGGCGATCCTCGAGGACGATCTGGTCGAGCAGGGCTGAGGCACCGTTCACCGCTTCGCCGTCATCCCGGGACGGCGTATTCCGCCTAGTCGGGAGGTACGTGCTGTTGCGCGCCTCGAGGATCGGCCGCATGTCATCCTTCGAGGCTTGCCCAAGCGGGTTCTCGCCTCACGATGACGAGTTTGCCCCCGGTCCATGCAATTGCACCGTCAACCGGTCCATCGCATTGGCCACGTCGCGCCATTGCGCGAGCCAGCTCCGCGGAAAACGAAACGTCAGATCGGCGCCGTCGATGCGGCGCTCGCTCAGGCACATCCCGGGGGTCGCGGCGTCGCGCGTGCAGCGCGCGGTGAGGTTCGGCGTGTTCGGCAAAGAACAGATCTTCGTTGCTGTAAGGCGTGCCGTCGCGAAACGCGCGCATCGTCAGCCCGTCCTGCGCCGGGCGTTGATGCCTGCTCGAGGTAGCGCGGATAGATGGTGCGCACGCGGGCATCCGGCGCCAGCGTGTCATGATGCGCCGCGATCGACAGGAAGATCCGGTCGATCGGCTGCATCGCTTCTTCCACGGTATCCGCGCTGACGTGCTTCGGCGCATCGGGAGGCTCCAGCGAAGGAAAAGCGAAGCTGAGATCGACGCGTTCCTGCGGCCCGGAGTGGCGCTGGATTTTCATGCGGATCGCCGCGGTCGGCACATTGAAGAGCGTGGCTCCGATGCTCACCGGCAACCGCGCCGGAGTGCTTGAAGCGTCCGGTCCCCAGGTCGGCCACAGCAGATAGGCGACCAGCGCGATCGCGCCCGCCGCGACCGCGCATGCCAGCATGATCGGAATCATGTGGCTGCGCGAACGCTCGCGCGAACCGCGCGCGTTGTGCTGGGCCGTCGAAAACATGTCATGAACGAAGCATCGTGAGGCAGGTCCGGAGGCTGGCGACTCGAATCAGCCTGCTCGAATATGCCATGCGGCGATCGAATTTCCGCATGATTTCGCGCGATCGAAGCCGCCGCGAGCCATGCCAAGGCGCGCAGTTCCGGCCCGCGGCCGTTAACCTTTCCTTAAGGATGATGTGGCGGCGGGCGGCCAATTTTGCGAAGCAGTGGGGGTTCCTTGTGTAGCGGAAGATCCTTGCGATGTCGCCTGATGCGTTGAATTCCCTGTTCTCCCTTTGCATCGGCTTTGCACTGGCTGGCGCGCTTGACCAGCGGATATCAGGCACTGGTGCAGCGCCCGGCGGGGTTTGGACTGCTGCAGGAGGGCGTGGCGCCGAAGACTTTCGCGGCGGTGCCGTTCCTGGTGTTCGCCGCGCCCTTCATCATCATGCGCAACACGCTGCGCGGCGCGCGGATCGAACGCCGCCGCTTCGAATTCGTGATGATGGCGACCGTGCTGGCCGGGTTTCTGGAGCATGATGTCCGGCACGTTTTTCCTGATGACGCTGCGCGCCGCCGGACTGCTGGCCTGAGCGATAGCGGCTATGCCAAAGTCTCCGCGAACAGGAGACTCAATGACGCATGGCGATCTACGAACTTGACGGGCAGGCGCCCGAACTTCCCGCGGACGGAAACTACTTCATCGCCGACACCGCCACGGTGATCGGCAAGGTCCGCTTGCACAATTCGGCGAGCGTCTGGTTCGGCGCGGTGCTGCGCGGCGACAATGAATGGATCGAGATCGGCGAAAATTCCAACGTGCAGGACAACTCGACCTGCCACACCGATCTGGGCTTTCCGCTGACGATCGGAAAGAATTGCACGGTCGGTCACAACGTCATCCTGCACGGCTGCACGCTCGAGGATGGCGCGCTGGTCGGGATGGGCTCGATCGTCATGAACGGCGCCAGGATCGGCCGCGGCAGCATCGTCGGCGCGGGCTCGGTGATCACCGAAGGCAAGCAGTTTCCCGAGCACTCCCTGATCATCGGCGCGCCGGCGCGGGTGATCCGCACGCTCGATCCCGCGCAGGTCGCGGCGATGGGAAGTGCCGCGAAATTCTACGTCGGCAACGGGCCGCGATTTCAAAAAAGGCCTGAAGAAGATCGGCTGACGGCGGCGCTTCAACTGCCTTCGGATTCGCCGGCCTCGGCCTCGCCGGCGATCTCTCGTGGCCGGCAGCCCACAGCGCATGTTGCTCGCTGCCGTCCCGATACGGATTGGCTTCCGCCGGGATGTTCTTTCGCGCGGCGCGCTGGCCTTCCTCGAACGGATCCGGATCGGTCTCATGATTTGTCTTTCCTCGATGGGCGTCGATCCGGACTTGCCTTTCACGCCGGTGTCCTGCGTGAGCGCTGCGCTCTTGCGAAGCGCGTCTTTCAGGTCGACGGGAATGCCGTGCTTCCTGAGCAGATCGGCGAACGCTTCGTCCGCCAGTTCCTGAATGGTCGCCATCCGGTCGCGCGCCAGCTGCTTCAGCTTGTCGAATGTATCGTCGTCGAAGGCGATCAATTTACGCACGAGCAGATCTGCCTCCAGCACATGCCGGGTCAATGGTGGTGGGTGGAAATCATCGTCGGATCATAACGGGAGATTTCCCGATGGCCAGAAAATCCGCTGCCGTGGCGATCGCCATTCCTGCGGGCTCCACTTTCGCCCACAGCGGCGCAGCTTCAGGAGGCGGAAGTGCCGGTGGCGCTGCCAGCGGTCCTTCGGCCGGCTCGGGCAGCGCTGTCGGTAAGGGCATTCGCCGCGGCTGCTAACGAGATGGGGTCGCGGAGATTTGAGCTAGATCAACCTGCGGGCGCCCAAAACCCGTCTTACATTGTCGAACGCTCTCGCACCGAAAGAGACATCTTTTTTGGGGGCGATTGGATGAGGAGAGTTAGCCATGTTACGCAAAATCATGATCGCCTTGTTGGCGGCGACCTCCATAGGCCTGTTGGTGCCTGACATGGCGGCCGCTGCAGGTCACGGAGGCGGCGGCGGAGGCGGAGGAGGAGGAGGGGGCTTCCGAGGTGGCGGCATCGGTGGCGGCGGAGGCTTCCACGGTGGCGGCATCGGCGGCGGAGGCTTCCGCGGCGGTGGTTTCGGCAGCGGTGCATTTCATGGTGCCGCGATTGGCGGGGGCGGTCCTGCCTTCCACCCGATAGCCCCGGGTGGGGGGATGATCGGCCGCGGCGGAACCTTTGCCGGTGGTGGATTCGTAGGCCATGGTTTTCGCCACCACGGCTTCCATCGCCGATTCTTCCCGGGATTCGCGGTTGGCTTCGGGCCATACCCCTACTACGATGACTATTATCCGTACTATTATGACGACGAGTACTACGATAATGGCGGCTGCTATATCGTGAACCGGCGCGTGCATACCCGGCACGGCTGGCGGATCCGGCACGTCCAGGTCTGCGGCTGATTGTTGGGCGCCGGCGCCGGTCAAATAAAGTTGAGGACCGCGAAGGGCGATGAGAATCGGGCGGCCTCGGTGTGTTTTGCACCGGGGCCGTTTTCTTGATGCCCTTTGCTGGTACGCCGCTTGCTTGGGTTCGTATGCATTAAGTCGCTTGCACCAAGCTCAGGGATGGCCACCATGCTCACAGCCCCCGGCCTGACGTTCCTGGTCGTCGTCGTCGGCTTGGGAGCCGCTTTTGTGTGGATGCTCTGGGAGATCGAACAGACGTCCAAGCCGCATCGTAACAGCGATCGCTTCGGGTAGGCCGCAGCATTCTCAAAGAAGATGCGCGTCAAAGACGCCGCGCGCCCTCAGTGCGCGGTTGAACCGATCAGCTCAACACTTTGTATTTCCTGAACCAAGCCTGCATCTGGTTCCACGCATCCTCGGCGGCTTCCTTGCGGTAGCTTGCACGGTAGTCGGCGTGGAAGCCGTGCGGCGCGCCCGGATAGATCTTGAACTCGGCGGTCTTGTGGGCCGCCGCCAGCGCGGCTTTCAACGCCTCGACCTGGGCCACGGCAATGCCGGTATCCGCCTCGCCGTACAGGCCGAGCACGGGCGCCTTCATGTCGGGGGCAAGCTGGGTCGGGCTCTTCGGCCAGAGCGGGTTGGGCGGATCGACCGGCGGACCATAAAACGCGACAGCGGCCTTGAGTGCGCCGTTGTGGGCGGCATATTCCCACACCGTCCGTCCGCCGCGGCAAAATCCGACGATGCCGAGCCGTTCGGTATCGCCGCCCTGCGACTTCGCCCAGGCGACCGTGCTGTCGAGATCGGAGAGCAATTCGGCGTCCGGCTTGGAATTGACGATCGGCAGCAACTGCTGGATATCGGCAATCCTGGTGAGGTCGACGTTCTTGCGGAAATAATAGTCCGGCGCGACGGCGAAGGCGCCGAGCTTGGCGAGACGCCGCGTCACGTCCTTGATGTATTCGTGCAGGCCGAAAATCTCCATCGCGACCAGCACGACAGGCGGATTGCTCACGCCGTTCGGCCGCGCGAAATAGCCGGGCATTTCGCCATCGGCCACCCTTATTTTTGTTTCGCCTGTGGTGAGGCCACGGGTGTCGGTCTTGATGACGTCGGCGCGGACCGGTCCCGCGGCCAGCGTATAGCCTGCCGTTACGGCGGCGGAGGCGGTCATGAAGCCGCGGCGCGAAAACGGCGCCGCTTTTGTCAGTCCGATGACATCTGGCGTCAGCAGGTCGTCGGCGCTCATGATGGATTTCCTCTGGCTTGCTGGGAGATGCATTCAGCAAGCAATGCCTGGTGAACGCAAATCACCAGCCTGCGAGGGGCGGGCCGACGCCGGCGGATATGTCGGGATCCGGCAAATCGACCCACAAAAAAACAAGACCGTCGGCGCAGTATACCGCCAACGGCCTTGCCAGCCCGGATATTGAAATCAGCTTGCGCCATCCGGTGAATTACACCTTGCCCCGTGATGACACGGGCAAGTGTGATCCATTTCACAATTGGCGCGAAAAAGTTCCCGGCTGGCTTTTTGGGGGCGAGATATCCGCGCGTCGCCGGTCAGTCCCGCGAACTCGCATGCTTGCGATGAACGCTCCTTGCCGCGCGGGATCTGGTTCGGCCCGACTTGTTGCGGGTCGAAGGCGCGCCGGACGCTTCCTGACCTTGGACGCTGGCGAACGACTGCCGCAGACCGTCGATCGCTTCGGTGAGACCCGAAACCTGCTCGGAGAGCCGCTTCGACTCGGCCTGCTGGACGGCGAGAAGGCGTTTTACCGATTGCAGCTGATCCTGGACCACCTGCAACTGGTCGATCAATTCCTGCTGGGTCACTTCCAGACCCTTGGTTTTCTCGACGAGTTGCTCGGAGGCTTGCGCTGTCCTGGCCTGCAATTGGCGGGCGACGACGATGCGATCTTGTTCCGGTGAAGCACCGGTATAAGCGCGCGATAGCGCAATTCCGCCGACACCAAGCACGAGGACGACGAGGGCGCCTGCGGCGAGCGCAATCGGCTGCGCGCCGATATACGGGATACCGCCAGTCTTTTCATGTTGCGATGTGATTTCGATCATGGGACTTCAAAGCCCGCCGGAAACCAAACGTTTCCTTACCACAACCCCAGGTGCGCAGCCCAGCCCAAACAGCGCTTACGGGCACCAAGAAGGTTCCATGGATGATTACGGGGCCTTCTTCAGAGCGGCAATGATGTCCGCGCGCTCCTTGGCGTCGGAAATGCCGATGAGGGTCTTCGAAGTGCCTGGCAGGAACTTGCTCGGCGAAGTCAGAAACTTGTCGAGATCGGCCTCGGTCCAGTTGCCTTCGGCCTTTCGCAGCGCCGGCGAATAGCCGTACCAATCCAGCCGCGCCTTGCGCGCACCGACAATGCCATGCAGAGGCGGTCCCACCCGAAGCGGCCCGCCGGTCTCGACGCTATGGCATACGACGCATTCTTTAAGCGGTCCGTCGGCACCGACCGGCATCGCCTTGAACTTATAGGGACCGGCCGTCCGCAGGCCCGGCGCCTCCATTGGCCGCATCCTGAGCGTCCAGGTGACGCCGGCCACGACGGCGACTATGACTACCGCGGCCGCGGCATAAGAGCCAACGCGTTGCATGGTTTGCACCCGGATAGCAGCGCCCGCATCCACGGTCCGATGCCGATGGCGGGCATTAGCGGCTTTAGCCCGATGCGCCGGGATCGTCGTTGATGATCGTCAATTTTGCTTGACGTCGTCCGCCGGGCAGTTCGCGCCGACGGCCAGCGATCGTCGGGCGCCTCGCAAAAAGCGGCCGGACGCCGTGATCGGGGGCGGTACTACCTTAGGACGAGAACCGCAATCCGGTTGCGGTATGTCAAAGCCTTTGTCGCCGGCGGCGTCATCATGCAAGCCCAGTTTTGGTGCGACCAGAACGAAAGAGCGCTTGGGATGGGATCGAACGGAGGGGCGGCCATGGCGCCGGCGTGCATAAAGCACGAGGGGCAGGCCTGCGTTGTATGTCATGTTGGGCGGCGGAGCGATTGGCACGATTTTGACCAAACCGCGATCGCCTTGCTCAGCAGTGGGCGGCGGCGGCGCGAATATGGTTCCGGCGAGCTCGTCTTTGCCCAAGGTGAGCCGAATGATGGCGTGCACTGCGTCTCCGGCGGCACCGTCGGAATGCGCAGGCTCGACGAAAATGGCAATTCGGTATTATTGGAGCTCGCCTATCCCGGCGACACCATCGGATACCGTTCGTTCCTGACTGGTGGCGTGCACAAGACCAGCGCCGAAGCGCTAGGTCCAAGCGTCGTGTGTCATATTGGCCGCGCGACAATTGAGGCGCTGCTTGCCGGCAATCCCGCGCTCGGCCTGCGTTTTCTCAAACGCTCGATCGGGGAGCTCGAGCACGCGCACGAAATGTTGTTTCGTCAGGCGACGCTGTCGAACCGCCACAAACTCGTGCACCTTCTGCTCGTCCTGGTGGGGCGGCACGGCCGTCGAAACTCGAATGGCTCACAATCGATCGATCTGCCGGTGTCGCGACGCGACCTCGCATCGATGATCGGCACGCGTCACGAGACAATTTCGCGCATCATTGGCCGGCTTGAGAGTGACGGAGTGGCCCATTTTTCCGGCCGTCAGGTCACGATCCCCAGCGTGGAAGCGCTCGCAGCCGAAATCGATTGCCTGATCCGGGCGTGATCCGCCGCATCGACGGCCGTGTGCGAAAAAATTGACGATCGTCATCGCCGTGCTGCGGCGCCCTTGATAACGCGTCTCGTGGACGAATCTCAAAGGGGCCGGCCCATGGACGCCACTTCCAATCCCGACATTGATTACAGGGCCTCGCTGGGAACCGATCCCGATGAAAAGGTATACGGAGGCCTGGGCCGCCGGCAGATGCTGCAGTTCTGCGCCGGGATCGCCGCCACGATGGGCCTCTCTTCGGCCGCGGGCGTGCGCATGGCGGAGGCGGCGATAGCGCCGGCAAGGCCGCCGGTCATCTGGCTGCACGGGCAGGAATGCACCGGTTGCACGGAGTCGCTGCTGCGCTCGTACCATCCGACGCTGGAGTCCATCCTTCTCGACGTCATCTCGCTCGATTATCACGACACTCTGTGCGTCGGCGCCGGCAAGCAGGCGCTGGATTACAAGCACGCCATGATGGAGAAGAACAAAGGCAAGTATGTGCTGGTGACCGAGGGCGGGACGCCGATGAAGGACGGCGGCATCTACTGCAAGGTCGGCGGCAAGACCCAGGTCGAACTCGTCCGCGAGGCCGCCGAGGGTGCGGCCGCGGTCATTGCCATCGGATCGTGCGCTTCGTGGGGCGGCATTCAATCGGCCGATCCGAACCCGACGGGCGCGGTCGGCACGCAGACCGTCATTCCCGGCAAGCTGGTGATCAATATTCCCGGCTGTCCGCCCAGCCCGTACAACTTCCTGTCGACCGTCCTCTACCTCTTGACCTTCGGTCGGCCGCCCGAGCTCGATCAACAGAATCGGCCGAAATTCGCCTATGGCCGATTGATCCACGAGAACTGCGAGCGGCGGCCGCATTTCGATGCCGGACGCTTCGCGCTTGAGTTCGGCGACGAAGGGCACCGTCAGGGCTTCTGCCTCTACAAGATCGGGTGCAAGGGTCCGGAGACCTATGCGAACTGCCCGTCGATCGGTTTCGGCGACGTCGGCTTCGGTTCATGGCCGGTTGGGACCGGGCATCCGTGCTTTGGCTGCACCGAGAAGGATACCGGGTTCCGCAAGCCGCTGCATGCGCTCGCCAAGCTGAAGACCCTGACGCCGCCGACGGCCTTTCCGCAGGTCGACGCCGAGAAGGGGCAAGGAATCAGTGCCGGCGCGGCGGCGGCGGTTGGCGTGGCGGGCGGCCTCGTGGTGGGCGCCGGCGCGATGCTGCTCAAGCAGATGGGCGAAGACAAAAAGAGCGCACCGGATAAGACAAAAGAGCGGACCTGACCATGACCGATGTCGACCGCAGGAATTTCCTGATGGGCTCCGGCTTCGCTACCGCGGCGGCGGTCGTGCCAACCGAAGCGTCGTCGGCCATCGCGCGGCCGCCGAAGGAGATGCTGCCCCAGGCGGTCGGCATGCTTTACGATTCGACGCTTTGCATCGGCTGCAGGGCATGCGTGGCGGCCTGCAAGGCGGCCAACGACATGCCGGCCGATATCCCGGAACACCTCAGCGGCTGGAACGAGTATACGTGGGATTCCGCCGAGGATCTGTCCGGCCGCACGCTCAACGTCATCAAGGTCTATCGCAACGGGACGGTGGAACAGAAGGACCGTGAGATTGACGGTTATGCCTTCGTCAAGCGGCATTGTCTGCATTGCGTCGACCCATCCTGCGTCTCGGTCTGTCCGGTCGGCGCGATGAAGAAGGATCCGGTGACGGGCATCGTCAGCCACGACCCGGACGCCTGCATTGGTTGCCGCTTTTGCATCTACAGCTGCCCGTTCGGGGTTCCGCAATTCGACCTGAACAACCCGTTCGGAAAGATTGCAAAATGCCAATTCTGCCGCCACCTGCAGAAAGACGGCAAGCTGCCCGCCTGCTGCGATGTATGTCCCACCGGAGCATCGCTGTTCGGCACCGTCAAGGATCTTGAGCAGGAGATCGAACGACGCCTGGCTGCCCCCGCGGGCACGCCGTATCGATTCCCGCGCGGCAAGCTCGGCCTCGATCGGCCGCCCAACGACGCGACCATTCCGTCCTACATCAAGGGGACCTACGGCGAACATGAGGCTGGCGGCACTCAGGTGCGCTATCTCGCCGGCGTACCGTTCCCGAAACTTGGGTTGCCAACAGTTGGGCCGCAGTCTCCCGCCTCGCTCGCCGAAGGCGTCCAGCACACAATCTATCATTGGCTGATCGCGCCGTTCGTCGCCTTCGCGGGACTGGCCTTCCTCGCTCGCCGCAGCGCGGGCCGAACCGACGCCGACGAAGCGCCGACGTCCCGGAGGGGCTGACCGTGAGCAACGCACCGCTGCGCAGAAACCTGATCACTCCGGCGACGCTGGTACTCGCCACCCTGGCCGCCATCGCGCTCTATTTCATCGCGCTGCGGCTGATTTACGGGCTTGGTGCGGTCACCAATATCAACTCCGGTTATCCCTGGGGCATTTGGGTCGTCGTCGACATCATCATCGGCACGGCGTTCGGCTGCGGTGGCTTCGCCATGGCGCTGCTGGTCTACATCTTCAATCGCGGCGAATACCATCCGCTGATACGGCCGGCGCTGCTCGGCGGATTGTTCGGCTACACGCTCGCAGGGTTTGCCGTCATCTTCGATCTGGGCCGCTATTGGCAATTCTACAACCTGCTGCTGCCCTGGTACGCCCAGCCGAACTCGGTCATGTACGAGGTTGCGCTTTGCGTCATGGCCTATGTGGTGGTGCTCTGGATCGAGTTTTCGCCGGCGTTTCTCGAACGCTGGGGCCTGGTTGGGCTGAAGCGCGGTCTCGAACGCTGGATGTTCGTCATCATCGCGCTCGGTGTTCTGCTGCCGACGATGCACCAGTCTTCGCTCGGGTCCGTGCTATTGGTGATGGGCTCCAAACTCTCCCCGCTGTGGTTTACGGTTTGGCTGCCGGTGTTGTTTGTCGTCAGCGCGCTTGCCATGGGCTACGGCGTCGTGATGCTCGAGGCGACGATCGTATCCAACACCTTCGCCCTGCCTTCCGAGCACGCATTGATCTCGAAGCTCTCGACCGTCGTCGGTTGGATCATGGCTGGCTGGCTCGTGCTGCGCTGGGGTGATCTGATCTATCGCGGCGAGGTACAATTGGCGTTCGTCGGCAATCTCAAGACCTCCATGTTCTGGCTTGAGAACGTCTTGATGCTCGCCGCCGTGCTGGTGTTCCTCACGCCTGCCGGGCGCGCGAGTCAGCGGGCGTCGTTCCTCGGCGCGGCTGCGCTTCTCGCTGGCGGATCGCTCTATCGTCTCGACGCATACATGATCGGGCTGCAGCCGATCAGCAATTGGAACTACTTCCCCTCCGTGCCCGAGCTGATGGTGACGATCGGCCTCGTTGCACTCGAGGTGCTTCTATACCTTGTCTTCATCAAGACCTTGCCCGTGCTGCACGGCGACGCCGCAAATGCCTAACAGGAGGCTGCCTTGACCCGCATCACGATCGACCCCATCACCCGCATCGAAGGGCATCTGCGCATCGACTGCGAAGTCGACGGTGGCAAGGTAACCAAGGCCTGGTCGTCGGGTCAGATGTGGCGAGGCATCGAACTCATCCTCAGGGATCGCGACCCGCGCGATGCCTGGATCTTCACGCAACGTATTTGCGGCGTTTGTACGACGGTGCACGCCATCACCTCGGTGCGGGCGGTGGAGAACGCGCTCGCCCTCGAAGTGCCGCTCAATGCCCAATACATCCGCAACATGATTGTCGCCGCGCACGGCGTGCACGATCATATCGTGCATTTTTATCATCTCGCCGCGCTCGACTGGGTCGATATCGTCTCCGCGCTCAAGGGCGATCCGGAGGGAGCCGCCAAGCTCGGGGCGAGCCTGTCCGACTACAAGGCCAACAGCGTTCCCAACATCAAATCGGTACGCGACAAGCTGCAAACCTTCGTCAACAGCGGCAATCTCGGCGTATTCGCCTCCGGCTACTGGGGGCACCCGGCGATGAAGCTGCCGCCGGACGTCAACCTGCTGGCGGCCACGCACTACATTCAGGCGCTCGAAGTGCAGCGCACCGCCAACAAGATCGTCACCATCCTGGGATCCAAGACGCCGCACATCCAGAACCTCGCCGTGGGCGGGGTGGCCAACGCGATCAATCCCGACAGCCAGTCGACCCTGACCCTGGAACGGCTCTACGCGATCAAGGCGCTGATCGACGAGCTCGGTGACTTCGTTCACAACGCGATGATGAACGACGTCGCCGCGGTCGGCGCGCTCTATGCGGATTGGACGCAATACGGCGCCGGCATCACCAATTATTTGTCGGTGCCTGATCTGCCGCTCGACACCAAGGGAACGAAGTTCGAGCTCCCTGGCGGCTACATCCCGGGGGGAGACCTGTCGAAGTTTCAGGCGATCACAAGCTATCAGGATGCCTATTTCCGCGACGGCGTGAAGGAAGCGGTCAAGCACTCCTGGTACGAGTATTCGGGCCCGAGCGCCGCGCTGCATCCTTTCGACGGTCAAACCTCGCCGAAATATGACGATTTCCACGACGACGGGAAATACTCCTGGATCAAGGCCCCGACCTTCCTCGACAAGCGCGCGCAGGTCGGTCCGCTCGCCAACGTACTGGGCATGTACGCCGCCGGTCACGAGCCGACCAAGCGGCACCTGACCAAGCTGGTCGAGGTCGCGAGCAAGGTTGCGGGCGCACCGATCCCGCTCAGCGCGCTGCACTCGACCATCGGACGCATCGCGGCGCGTGCCGTGCGTTGCGCGGTGCTGCACGAGGCCCTGCAGAACCAGTGGCAACTGCTGATCGACAATATCGCCAAGGGGGATACCCGTACCTTCAATCGGCCGGTATTCCCAAAGGGCGAGGTGCGCGGCTTCGGCTATCACGAGGCGCCGCGGGGCGTGCTCTCGCATTGGGTCGTGATCAAGGACGGCAAGATCGACAACTATCAGTGCGTCGTGCCGTCGACCTGGAACGCCGGCCCGCGTGACCACAACGACGAGCCCGGCCCCTATGAGGCCTCGCTGATCGACACCCCGGTCGCCGATCCGAACCTGCCGCTCGAGGTGCTGCGCACCGTGCATTCGTTCGACCCCTGCATCGCCTGCGCGGTCCACATGGTCGACGCCGAACAGCGGCCGATCGTTCAAGTCAAGGCGATGTGACAGAAAGGCGCTTTTGTGAACATCCTCGTCCTCGGCCTCGGCAACATCCTGCTCTCGGATGAAGGCGTCGGTGTGCGCATCGTCGAGGCGCTCGAGGCGTCGCACGATCTGCCCGACGGGGTAGAAGTGCTCGACGGCGGCACCTCCGGCATGGATCTGCTCGACATGGTCGCGGAGCGCGACTGCCTGATCGTGGCCGACGCCGTGAATGCTGCCGGGCCGGCCGGCCGTTTGATCCGCCTCGAAGGCGAGAACATCAAGGTGCTGTTCGAAACCCGGTTCTCGCCGCACCAATTGGGCCTCTCGGACATGCTCGCCGCGCTGTGCCTCATCGACAAGGCGCCACGGCGGGTCATTATCATCGGTGTCGTTCCGCAGAATCTGAGCCTCGGCCTGGATCTGTCGCCCGCGGCTAAAGGCGGACGGAATGCGGCCGTCACCATGATCGTCGATGAACTGACCCGTCTCGGTGCTCCACCGACGCTGCGGCTACACTAGGTCAATGCAAGAATGTGCATCGCCGTCCCAGCAGAGGTAATTTCGGTCGACGGGCCGATGGCGCTCGTCGACGTCTATGGCAGGCGCTTCAGCGTAAGCCTCATGATGTTGTCGGAGACGGTGCGGCCGGGAGATTTTGTCGCGCTGCAGGCGCAGCGCTATGCGGTGACCAAGATCGCGCGGGACGATGCCCACGCGGCGAGGCGCTTCTTTGAAGACCTTTTTCCAGACCTCGCCGACCCGGCCCAGACCGTGCGCGCCGTTTGAACCCGTGGCCATGAAACCCTCTGGCGATCCCAACGATCATTCCCGCGTACAGGCACTGATCGAGCTATTTCAGCGCGTCGATGCCGCGATGCGGGACATGCCGATCTACAACGAAAAGAATCGCGATCGAGGCGATCGGTTTCCGTCCCTTCGGCGAAGGCGAACTTTTGGGCGTTGTGCTGACGCCGTGGTTCATGAACATGATCAAGCTGCCGGTCGAGCCGGTGCCGATGGACATGGCCGGGATCGGCAGGACTGTCTCCGTTGAGCTGCCCGCTGGCAAGCGGGGTTTCGTGGTCGGAGGCGACGCGACGATCGGGCTCTATCAGGCCCATTCGCTGCATTCGCCGGTGTTGAACTTTACTCTGCCGGGTCAGGCACAAGCCGAGGCACGGCGGATGCTTGCATTGCTGATGACGCCGCCTGACGTGACGGCGGAAACCGCCGCGGCAAACGGCTCCGGCGCGACCGGGCTCGATCGCCGGGCGCTGCTGTTCGGGCACAGAAGCGACTAACTCATTGCGAACAGCGGAAGATTACAACTTCGCCGCGAGGCTTCTCACGGCAAGCAGCCGGGCGCGCACTCTCTGCAGCAAGTGCGCCGCCCGACCACTCTGCCGCGCTGCATAGGTCTCGCCCCCAGCGCGTTCCCGTCCAGGAAACGCGCGCATCGTGGTGTCGGTGCGGCGGCGGCGGACTTTTCCACTTCAATCCACAGTTTCATCATCGCGCAGTTGCGCGATGACGCGAACATGCTGATACGCGATCGAGAAACGTCGTGGCCGATGTTCTGACGTCGTCAGGGTCCAGCGCTATGCCTTCAGCATGTCATGACGGCTTGCGCGGACTGAACTCATGACGGCACTGGCGATGCTATCTTATCCGGTAGCCCGCGTGACAACCCACGCATTGAGCCGTTATTTCCGCAAGCCCCGCAAGGACCGGCTTCAGATCACCGGTCACGCTCGCGTCTTGAGCAGTAACCGCAAACCGGCTTGCAGCATGATGCATTGCTGTTCCAGCGTCCTGCATCCCCTGCGGCATATATTTGGAAACCTCCGCGGCTCCATGCAAACTTAGCGATGACATCCCAAGCCGCGCTTCCGCGAGCTTGATCGCGCATGTTGGCCAGCGTTACCTCGACCAACGCCGCAGGAAACGGCACAAGTTCTCGGGCGTCCGGAGCGCTGTGACTGGACATATCATGGCTGTGTTGATGCTGGGCGAAAGCGAATGTTGCACTGCCGCCAGCCAAAGCGGCTGCAACCATGACGACGAAAATACGCATATTGCCTCCGAAAAATAAGCCAGCATACGCGACTTATAGGCATCGGCGGTATGATCTGGATCATTCCCTGCCATCGGCCGAGCCACGTTGCCAACCGGCAATTCGATCATCGTCTGATTCATGGACCCGTCACCACGTTGGAGAGGGTTCAAAATTCGGGCGCGCGTTTTTCCCGGATGTCCAAATCGTTTTCGGATATTGTTGACGGCTCGTTTATCCACAGCGGTGACTGCGATGGGCGCGCTTCGGGTTTTACTCTTGTTGATTTTTGCAACCTGGCTTGCCTGCGGAACAGCACTCGCCGAGAAGCGCGCAGGTAAGCTGGTGAACTCAGCGCCCTCAAAGCCGCAGGCGTCCGGTCAGATCTTCTGCAATCCGCAGGGATGCAGGCCGGTTCAAAAGGGATGCCATCTCGAACCTCAAACTAACGGACACGGCAGCGGCAACACGAATAACGAGGAAGTTTGCAATTAGCTGGTGGGGATTCCAGAAGTCACCAATGTCCAGCGGCATGGCAAGGATGGTGCGGCGGCCGATGCGGTTCACCGATCGCTAACCCGCCGGCAGACTACGACGGCTTGCCCAGTTCGCGAGTTGTTCTGCGCGATAGCGCTTTCGTGAGATTGGAAAGCCCGCATCGGTTACGGCCCCAAAAAGATTGCGGCCAGCTCTTGGGGGAGAGCTGGCCGCGCGCGATCCGGTCGGGGACGGGGAGGGGTGGGGATGTGACCGGGTCGCGTGTCTCCGTTATCTCTTTGCTCAGTGGTCGTGGGCGCTGGCGGTGGCGAGGGCCGGACGGCTGTCGCCGAGCGAGACCCATAAATTCGGATCGGTCTGCGACTGGCGCTTGACGAAGCGATATCCGGTCTCGGTCCAGGCCACGACGTTTTCGTTCTGGTTGTCGAGGATGAACTCGCCCTTGTCGGTCTTCACGGTCAGCACCGCGTGGCCTTCGCCTTTCTTGTCGCGCACCACCGTGATCAGCAGCGCCTCGCGCGGCCAGCCGGCGTCGATCAGCATCTTGCGCTTCATCAGCACGTAGTCCTCGCAGTCGCCGTAGCCGTCCGTCGGCAACGACCATTTCTCGATCACACCCCAATGATCCATGTCGGTCATCGGCTTGACGGATTCGTTGACCCAGCGGTTGACCCGCAGCAGGTCCCGCCACGCCGTCTGCGACATCACGATGTCGCGCGGCTGTGACGCGCCGCCGTGACAATCGCGGGGATTCTCGGCACAGAATTCAACCCAGCCGATCGGCGCGCGCGTAGCCTCGCCAAGGCTGGCATAAAGAACGCTTTCGTCGCCGGCGTGCGCCGGCGCACTCAACCCCAACAGGACGGCGACTACCGCCAATCCCTTCCCCTGTCCCCTGAACCCAAACATTGTGGCCCCCGCGCTTCTTGTTGGGACCACGTTTCGCACAAAGGTTTTGCGCTGCCGCTAAGTACGCCAAGTACATTTGAGGAGAATAAAAGTAATAACTGCCGAAAGTTCGATCTATACTTGAGTAAAATTCGATTAGAATTTTAGACAACCGCAATTGATTCAAATTTTATGTATTAACGCGCCAGAGCCCGCCGGCGCGGCATTTGCGACGGCAGGAAGCCTGAGGCGTTAACTCAGTTTGGACCGGCGCCAAACGGCCAGAAGGCGGCATCCGGCCATGCGGATACCGCCTTCGAGCTTGGGAAATGCGGGGAATCGAGGGGTGCTGCGCTTTACCGCGCGGTAACGCTGTCTTCGAGCGTTTCGGCCAGTTGTTCGTGAACGAACTCGAGCGCGAAGCCTTCTTCCAGGTTTCGCACCACCCGGGAATGGACCTTGCCCAGCATGACCATGGATCTCAGCGGCGGGCGGTTCTCCGCAGCGATCGCAGCACCTGACAGCGACATATCGATAATGCGGCAGGTCATCTTGGTGCCGTCGTCAAGCGTCAGCAGCGCAATCGGGTTGCGCGGAATGATACGGTCGTGGCGGCGGTCTTCCGGCAGGTTGAGAATATCGCGGTTGGCGAGCCAGGTCAGCTGCGCCGCGAGCTTGTCGCGCTTGCGGGCGGTGGCGCCCACGGTCATGGCAAAGCCATTGTCGATGATGCGGGTGATTTTGCCTTCGACCCTGCCGATATGGTCGAGGTAGGCGATCACGCGGTCGCCGACATTGCCGATGCCGGGCGCCAGCAGGGCCAGTCCCCCCGGCGACATATTGATGATCTGGCAGGGGAATTCACGGCGATCGGGGAGCATGTAGCGGCCCAGCAGGTGAACCTTCACCCGCTGAAATCGTCGGCGCTCTTCGGTTGCCGGAAGAATCGATTTTTTGCTCGCCAACGCCATCTTCGCTACCCGACAACCGGTTTTTCGGTGTCGCCTGACCCTACGTCCAGCAGGGTTAATGAGCGGTTAGCGGCGGCTACATCAAGTGTGGGCAGGGTTGCTTCAACCCGGGTGGGTGCTCCGGCCGCAGGGGTCACCCGGGATTCTTGGCCACGGTGCCTGCGCCCAACAAATGGATCGTCGTTTTCCCTTTGGTGCTTCAAAACTAAAATAGCTGAGCGGCGTGTCGGCTTTGTGCGGCACGCTGCGGCAATCGCCATGCACCTCCAAGGGTCGCGGGGATGCCCCGACCGCCGCTGTGCCGACTTAAGCCGCAATGTTATCCAAGTTCCCTATTACATTTCGGGCATATTCGAGCTGCCGGCTGATTCGGCGGATGATCGCGACTCGCGAGGGCATCGCTATGGCATTTTTTAAGCGTGAGCTCAGCCCGGTCGAGCGCTTCGAGAGTGCGCTGAAGGACAAGCAGGCGGCGCGGCAGAAGCTGGCCGACCGATTGAGCATCACCGAAGCGGTGCTTGGAGAAAAACGGGCCGCAGCCGAACGGCTGGCGGTGGCCGGCGCCGCCAATGCCCAGCTTGATCGAGCAGAGGCCGGCATGCGTGCCGTCGAGGACCGCGCCAAGACACTGCGCACTGCGCTGGTAGAACTCGACGAGCAGATCGTTTCAACCGAGCGCGCATTGGCTGACGCCAAAGCGCAGCGCGACCGCGACATGGCGGCGGACGAGATGGAGGCGATGGCGGCGGCAATCGAGCGGGCCGCCCCGGGATTCGATGCCGGTGCCGCCGCGCTGGTGGAGGCTGTCACGAAAGGCGCGGCATCGATGACGGAAGCGACCCGGTTCTCGACCAGCGTGGATGCGGTGCGTCGCGAGGTTCTGTCGGCCGCGGACCTGATTTGCTGGGAGCTGCGGTCCGCCGCGGTGCGCACGCGCGCGGGCAATGCGAACAGTACGCTGCGCGCGGCACCGGAGCCAGAGCAACCGCCGGCTCCGGAGATCGAGCGGCAATTGATTTACACGCTCAACCCGCTGCTCTGGCGGGAGGGCAGCGAAGTGCGCAGGGTTCCGGCGTTCGCGCTGGTCGGGCTGCCGAAGATGTTGCTGCCGGTCGCGCTGCGGCATCAGCATGTGGACCATCTGAATGCCCGGCGCGTGCAGACCCTGATGCACGTTCATGGCAGCGGGCGGTTCCACAGCGATCCCGATCATGACGATCCGCAGCTGGTCGATCTCGATGCGCTCACCGCAGAGGAGAAAGAGAGCGCCCAGGCCGATGTTGCGTGAGCGCGGTGGTCGTGATCGACAGGGCCGCTATCGGGGGCAGCTGATGGAATTCGGTCCTTGATTACGCTTCCTAGCTGAGGCCTTCGTAGACCATGAGGCCGCGCGCGATCGCGAGTTTCCGCAGCGCGCGCGGAACGAGTTTTTGCGGCTGGTGGCCGAGATAGCGCCACGATGTCAGCTGGAAATCCCGCAGCAGGCTGTGTTCGCTTTCGAACGGCGCCAGCGATCCGGTCAGGCTTATCGGCGTGTGGGCGCGGGCGCTGAACGGCAACAGCAGCAATTCCAGATGCGCTACCGAGCCGTCCTGCGAAGTGGCGGTAATGCCGGCGACGGCGGCCAGCATTTCCTCCGATACCACCGCGATGATTTCCTCGATCTCGCGGCGGGCGTCCGGCGTAAACAGCGCGGAAAAGCTCCGATCCTTCAGATCGCGGCCGAGCAGGGCGCAGACCCGCGTGCCGGCAACGCGAAATGGATAACCTGATGCGGCGTCATACGACAGCACGAAGATGTCGCCGAGCAGCTCGCGCACCGCGCCGGGCTCGATCTCGCTGCGGTCCGGCGCCCGCGCGTCGCCGCGTTTCTCGTCCCAATATGCGAAGAATTCCCGGGTCGACGGATGTTTCATGCTTCAACCTCGCCCCGCGCCCGGCTTGGCAGGACAGATCTGTCCCGCTTTCGCGCTCGCGCGTTCCCTTCTGTGTTTTGCAAGACAGACTTTGCAGCGTCCATGCCGCGAGGCCCCTTTGGCGGTGTCTTTGCGTCGTTAAGGTTAAATTAACTATGCAGTTGGGGATCGGCGCGAGCCTGCTAGGGTCCGCGTGCTCTACGGATCGCCGGTTTTCTCCAGGTTCCGGCGAGGTTGCTACACAGGCGGCGTCAGACAGTTTGGTCATCGCGCGGGGAGGGGTGGGGATGTCGCCCGGGCCCTGCGCGGGAAGGCCAGCACAAACGAGGGAGGGCTCACCCGGAGCTCTCCCTTTTTCTTTGCGCGGTCACGGAGTTTTTACCTGGTATCCGGCTCGCACGGCGATGCAGATCCGTCGCTTCCCGCCGCGGCACTTGCGGTTGAATTTGTTGGTCGATGGCTCGCCGGATCATTCGATAGCCGCATCATCGCGACGGTCGGCCGCGTCGTTCTTTCAAAACATTAATCCGGCGAACAGGACCTCGTAATGCGCGCTCTCCATTTTTGAGCCAGTGATTTCGCTTACTCAACATTGGAGATGCCATCATGAGCGATCGATCGAATACCTCACCTGTTGCACCACGAAAAATCTTGAAGCCGCGCCGCCTCGCGCTGCTCGTTTCCGTCGCCGGCCTCGGCATGGCCGTTCTCGTCGTCGGGCCGGGCGGCTACCGGCCGCTGAATTTCCCGGCATGGACCGCGTCGGCGCAGGCGGCGGAGGCGGCTCAGGCTCCCGCAGGCTTCGCTGAGCTCGTTGCCAAGGTCAAACCAGCGGTCATATCGGTCCGCGTCAAGATCGATGAGGATGGCGGCAACGCCGCGGTTACCCAACGCGAAAGCGAGCGATTCGGATCAACCCGGTTCGCCGTCCGACCAGTTTTCCTTCAGACAATTCGGTTTCCGCGGTCCCAACGGCATGCCGCACGCCCGTCAGGTGATCACAGGCGAAGGTTCGGGCTTCTTTATCTCGCCGGATGGATTTGCCGTGACCAACAATCACGTGGTCGACCACGCCAAATCCGTACAGGTCACGGCTGACGACGGCACGATCTATACGGCCAAAGTTGTCGGCACCGACCAGAAGACCGATCTGGCGCTGATCAAGGTCGACGGAAAGAAGGACTTCTCTTACGTGAAGTTCGCGGACCAGCCGCCGCGCATCGGTGATTGGGTGGTCGCCGTCGGCAATCCGTTCGGTCTCGGTGGCACGGTCACCGCCGGAATCGTTTCCGCGCGCGGCCGCGACATCGGCGCGGGGCCGTATGACGACTACGTCCAGATCGACGCGCCGATCAACAAGGGCAATTCCGGCGGTCCGGCTTTCGACATGAACGGCAATGTAATCGGCGTGAACACCGCGATCTTCTCCCCCTCGGGCGGGTCGGTCGGAATCGGCTTCGACATTCCTGCCGGCACGGCAAAACTCGTCGTCGCCCAGCTCAAGGACAAGGGCTACATCACGCGCGGCTGGCTCGGTGTTCAGGTGCAGCCGGTGACGGCTGACATCGCCGACAGCCTCGGCCTGAAACAGGCCAAGGGTGCGATGGTGGATAACCCGCAAGCCGGCAGCCCGGCCGCCAAGGCGGGGATCGAAGCCGGTGATGTCATCACCTCAGTCAATGGTACTGATGTCAGGGACTCGCGCGATCTGGCCCGCACCATCAGCATGATGGCGCCGGGAACTTCCGTGAAGCTCGATGTTCTGCACAAGGGCGAAGCCAAACCGGTCACCCTGACCCTTGGCGAGATGCCGAATGACCGTCAAGCAAATGCGGATGAGGGGCAGTCATCGAAGGAAGCGGCAGGCACTCCCCATCTTGGCCTCGGCCTTGCACCCGCGCGCGACGTCGAGGGCGCGGGCGAAAAGGGTGTCGTGGTGACTTCGGTCGATCCGGAAGGTCCCGCCGCGGAGCACGGCTTTCAGACCGGGGACGTCATCCTCAATGTCGGCGGCAAAGCGGTCGCGAGCGTCGGCGATGTACGGTCGGCGCTGAGCGAGGCCAGCGGCAGTGGCAAACACAGCGTTCTGATGCAGGTGAAGACGGCGGATGCGACCAGGTTCGTCGCGGTGCCGCTGGCCAAGGGCTGATTTCCGCTGGCCGCCGGATCAGGTCTGCACAAACCGGAAAGGGCCGGGTCCAAAGCCCGGCCTTTTTCTGCAGCCTGCCGCCAACGCGCGCTTGCACAGCACGGCCAAGCCGCCTATGGGGGGCAATCGCTCGCGTGAGCCGCTCGCTTTAGGTCCTGAGCCCTTGGAATCCCCGCCAGAATTGCCGCCGGACACCCCGCGCGAACCGATCCTGACGCTGCCCGGCGCGCTGACCGCCTATGTTCTGCTGCTGGCGGTGATTCACCTGCGGGTGCTGCTGCCGCCGGAATGGGAAAACTGGACCGTCGACGTGTTCGGATTCATTCCGAAGCGCTACGATTCGACGCTGCTGGCGATTGATTTTCCCGGCGGTGCCGGCGCCAAGGTCTGGACCTTTGTGACCTATTCGCTGCTGCACGCCAATCTCAGCCATATCGGCTTCAACGTGCTGTGGCTGTTGCCGTTCGGCAGCGCGCTGGCGCGCCGCTTCGGCGCGATCCGGTTCTTTCTGTTCATGGCGGTGACGGCGGCCGCCGGCGCGCTGGCGCATTTCGTCACCCATGAGCATGCGGTGGCGCCGATGATCGGCGCCTCGGCGTCGGTGTCCGGCACGATGGCGGCGGCTATACGCTTTGCTTTCGTGCAAGGCAGCTTCCTCTCGTTCAACCGCGGCGACGCCGATGCCGCAGCAAAGGTGCCGGCGCTCTCGCTGACGCGCGCGCTGCGCAATCCGCGCGTGCTCGGTTTTCTCGGCGTCTGGTTCGGCGTCAACATCATCTTCGGCGTCGGATCGATCGCGATCGGCGCCGACGGCGCCAACGTCGCCTGGCAGGCGCATATCGGCGGATTTTTCGCCGGCCTTTTGTTGTTCTCGCTGTTCGATCCGGTGCCGCATGCCGTGCCCGATGCTGCAGATGCGTCCTCGCAGGACGCATCGCATCGCGGCTGATCGCCGCTTGCGGGACAACCCGATTTCATCCATCATCGCCATCGTTACAAGGCAAGGCATAAGCCTGCGAACGTGCTTATGCTTACATGCGTGCTTGCCCCGTGCGCCTGCAACGAAACCGGCGCCAAACTGTTGTTTGAAGACTCACGGGAACAAAATCGCGCCCGCTCGAGAGCGCGATCGGCTTCAAGGAGACGACAATGACGGTACGTGCAATTCTCGATTCCAAAGGCCATCACGTTGAGAGCGTCGAACCGGACGCAAAACTCTCGACCACGATCAAGTTTCTCGGCGAACGGAAGATCGGCGCCGTACTGGTAATGGACAGGGGCCGCATCGAAGGCATCCTGTCCGAGCGCGACATCGTCCGGGTACTCGGCGAGCGTGGCGCCAAAGTGCTCGATGAGCCGGTCAGCGCGGTCATGACGCGCAAGGTCGTCAGTTGCAGGCAGACCGACACGGTCGCGGGGATCATGGAAATGATGACATTGGGCAAATTCAGGCATTTGCCGGTGGTCGAGGAAGGCATGGTCGTCGGCCTGATTTCGATCGGCGACGTCGTCAAGTGGCGCGTCCGGGAATACGAGATCGAGCAGGAAGCGCTGCGCGACTACATCAAGACCGCCTGAAAGAGGCCCGAAGGCGATTCAGGGCTCCGGGTCGGCCGCCACGCTTGGCTTGCCGGAAGCCGGCGCCAGAATGTGGATCGCTTCCTGGATGGAGTCGATGGCGCGCTCGGCGGCGCGTGCGCCGAACGCGATCAGATCGTCGGCGCGGTGGAAATCGAACCAGCCGATTTGACCGACCCGCGGCGAGATCAACAGATCGGGCGGATCGCCGGCGAGGCGGGCGCGGGTGATGCGGTCCTGCATGATGTTGAAGGCGTCGACCATGACGCTGGAGATGCCCGGTCGTCCGCCGCTGCCGAAAAATTCCCGCTTCACGGTGCGCTCGGCGGAAAACAACCTGCCGAAACCGCGTTTCGGCGGCGTCGGCTCGATCACAACCTCCGGCGCGTCGGCCGGCGCGCCATGGGAGTAGATCGTCGTTGAGTGGGTGAAGACGTCGCTCGAAAGGTTTGCGGCGATTACGATTTCCGCTCCCAACGCGCGCGCCGCCGACACCGGAACCGGATTCACCAGCGCGCCGTCGACCAGCCAGCGGTCGCCGACCAGCACCGGCGAAAATATCCCGGGCAGCGCGTAGGAGGCGCGCATCGCGTCGACCATGCGGCCATGGGTCAGCCAGATCTCGTGGCCGGTGCGGACTTCGGTGGCCACGGTGGCGAATTTCAGCGGCAGGTCCTCGATCAGGGTCGGTCCGATTGCGGCCTCCAACTGTGTCGCCAGCTTCTCGCCGCCGATCAGGCCCGAACCGTTAAGGCGGATATCGAGATAACCCAAAATATTCCGCGGCTGCAGGCTGCGCGCCCATTCTTCGAGTGTATCGAGATGGCCTGCCGCATAGGCGCCACCGACCACCGCGCCGATCGAGGTGCCGACCACGACATTGGGAACGATGCCATGGGCAATCAACGTCCGGACAATGCCGATATGGGCAAATCCGCGCGCGGCGCCGCCGCCTAGCGCCAGCCCGATCACCGGCCGCCGGATGCTGCCGAGACCCACCTTGTCGCGGCCATCAGCGCCGTTCTGGCTGCGTCCCATCAAAATTTCCAGCACCTGGTACCTCTCCTGGCAGCGAGGCTATTCGCTGCGCTTGGCCCCACCAGAATGTATCACAAGCATGGTTTATGCCGGGGCTAAGCTTGGGCTACGCAGCGATTGTGACTGGATCGCGACTTGGGAGAACACGCAGGCCTCCCTTCCGGTTCCAAGGGGCCAAATGACGGGCCAGCAGGCTTGAATTTGCCGCGTTTTCGGTGAAAAGCATGCCCATGATTTCAGGGGGTAACGGCATCGAGCGATCCCGGCGGGACGGCCGCCGACTGCAGGCGCTTGCGCTCGCCGGCGTGCTGCTCACGGTGATCGCGGCCCCGGCTGCCGCCCAGATGTTCAGCGATCACCCGCCGCCGGTGCCTCCGGCATCGGTTCCGGAACCTTCGGGGCCAGCGATGAACCTGGCCCCGCCCTCCGGTCCGGCGTCGATTCCGGATCTGCCTGCGCCGCTGACGCAACCCTCCGTCGCTGCGGTGCCGCCGGCGGTCGCGCCGCAGGGCGCCGCGACGCCCGGCCAGGCGGTGTTGTCGCTGACGGCGCGCTACGGCAAGGATCTGCCGGTGATTACCAGCGGACTGGTGTGGCGGGTATTTTCGGACCGGCCCGACGAAACCACCGGCACCTTCAAACTGATCCGCGAGGATCATGGGGCAACGCCCAACATCGTGCTGCCGCCGGGCGGCTATGTGGTCCATGTCGCGTTCGGACTGGTCAGCGCGGTCCGCGCGGTGACGCTGAAGCCCGAGACCGACCGCGAATCCTTCCTGCTTCCGGCCGGCGGCCTTCGCATCGAGGGCCGCGTCGGCGCCAGCAAGATTCCGCAGAACCAGATCTCGTTCGCGATCTACAAGGGCAGCCAGTTTGAAGTCGGCGAGCGCGCTTCGCTGTTGTCGAACGTGTCTGCCGGCGATGTCGTGTTGCTGCCGGAGGGGACCTACTACATCATCTCCAATTACGGCGACGCCAATTCCGTGGTGCGCTCGGATATTCGCGTCCAGGCCAGCAAGCTGACCGACGTGACGGTCACCCATCGCGCCGCCGTCATCACGCTGAAGCTGGTCAGCGATAGCGGCGGCGAGGCCCTCGCGAACACCGCCTGGTCGGTGATTACGCCGGGCGGCGACGTCATCAAGGAATCGATCGGCGCGTTCCCCCGCGTCGTTCTGGCCGAAGGCGAATATCGCGCCATCGCCAAGAACGAGGGCAAGATGTACGAGCGTCCCTTCAACGTCGTCAACGGCGTCGATGGCGAGGTCGAGGTCGTCGCGCATTAGCGCCAGATTTTTTCACGGCTGTCATAGTCGCTAATGCGCACTAACCATCGGGCGACTTAAAACCGTCATAATCGCCGCTTCGCCGATACCGACCCGCAATTTTTACAGCGCATTAAGCCGGCCCGCATTGGATGCGGCCGGACTGAACGTTTGGGTTGTGGGGAACGTTATGATTGCCGCCAAGAAAGTATCCGGGAAATTCAATGCCGAAATGTTCGACGATGTCCCGGTCCTGCTGCGCAAGTGGCAAGCGGCAGTTCGGCCCGGCGAAAGGTTGCCGCGTTATGAAGATGTCATGCTGGGCAGCCTCGGCCGGCTGGCGGATCATATCGTCCTGCTCAAAGGCAACAATGAAGCCCTCGAAGTATCGCGCAGTGGCCGCTACGTCCAGCAATGGCTGGGCGATGACCGCTGGGACATTCCGTTGAGCGTGCTGTCGCCGGATTGCGCCACCGCGCTCGGCGAGGCCGCGGTCAGCGCGCTGCGCAACGGCCGTCCCTATCTCGCCGTTGCCCATTGCGTGCGCGATGGCCTGGTCCAGACCTACGATATCCTGGCGCTGCCGACGTCCTCGCGCTGGGGCAGCACGCTGATCGGCGCCTATGTCAACGAACGCGCCCCGAAGTATAATTTGCTGGATGCGATTTTTTCCAACACCGACGAGGGGGTGCTGTCGCTTGCGGCGATTCGCGATTCCGGCGGCCAGCCGTTCGATTTCCAGATCGTCCACCACAACCAGGGCGCGTCGCGGTTGCTCAAGCTGCCGTCAGCCGGCTTGCTGTGGCGCCGGCTCAGCGCCGGAGGGAATCTGCTGTGCTTGCCCGAAGTGATCGAACGATTGCTCGGCGTCATCAGGAACGGCAGCCGCGATCAGTTCGAAATCGACAGCGATCAGCGTAACCTCAAGCTTGGCGCGACCGCGTTCGGCGACATTCTCTCGCTGACGATTTCGGATGTGACGGCCCTCAAGCGGCGCGAAGCCTCGTTTCGTCTGCTGTTCGACAATAACCCGATGCCGATGTGGGTATTCGATGCCGAAACGACCGGTTTCCTCAGCGTCAATGACGCAGCCGTGCAGCATTACGGCTACAGCCGCGCGACGTTCCTGCGCATGAAGCTCCGGGAGATCTGGCCGGAGGATGAATGGGTAACCCATACCGAGGCCCTGCAGCAGGCTGGCGATAGCCATCACTCCGGGCGCAACTGGCGGCATCTGAAGGCCGACGGCAGCGAAATTCAGGTGCTGACGTTCGGACGTCCCGTCAGCTTCGACGGTCGCGACGGTTATCTTGTCGCCGTTGTCGACATCACCGAACGGCGCAAGGCCGAGGCACGGATCGCCCATATGGCCCACCACGATGGCCTGACCAATCTGCCGAACCGCGAACTCTATCGCGATCGGCTTCGCGAGGCGCTGCAGCGGAGCCAGACTGAAAACAAGCGAGTGGCGGTGCTTTGCGTCGATCTCGACCTGTTCAAGAACGTCAACGATTCGTTCGGCCACCAGACGGGCGACCGTCTGCTGAAGTTGGTGGCCGATCGGCTGCGATCGCAAGTTCGCGGCAACAATCTCGTCGCTCGCCTTGGCGGCGACGAGTTCGCGGTCATCATGGCCTCCGATGTCTGCCCGAACGAGGCCAGCGACTATGCCGCCCGGCTGATCAAGATACTGAGCGCCGGTTACGAGATCGACGGCATCGAGGTTGTCATCGGCGCCAGCATCGGGATCGCGCTTTCGCCCGGCGATGGCGAAGCGAGCGAGGAACTGATGCGCAATGCCGACATGGCGCTGTACCGGGCGAAGTCGGACGGTGGCGGCGTACACCGGTTCTTCGAGCGGGAGATGGACCGCCAGGCGCAGAAGCGACGCGACATGGAGCTCGACCTGCGCCGCGCCTTCGCCAATGGCGAATTCGAGCTTCACTATCAGCCGCTGGTCGACATCGCCGCCGACCGGATCTGCGGCTTTGAATCGCTGTTGCGCTGGCGGCATCCCGAGAAGGGCATGATCTCGCCGGCGGACTTCATCCCGATCGCCGAGGATATCGGACTGATCGTCGCGCTGGGCGAGTGGGTGTTGCGCGAAGCCTGCGCCGAGGCGGTGAAATGGCCCGCCGATGTCAAGGTCGCCGTCAATCTGTCGCCGGTGCAGTTTCGCAGCCGCAACCTGGTTCAGGTGGTGGTCTCGGCGCTGGCGCATTCCGGATTGTCGCCACGGCGGCTCGAGCTTGAAATTACCGAATCGCTTTTCCTGGCGGAGACCGAGGCCAATCTCGCCATCCTGCATCAGTTGCGCGGAGCTCGGCGTCAGCATTTCGATGGACGATTTCGGCACCGGATATTCCAGCCTCAGCTATCTCAGAAGCTTTCCGTTCGACAAGATCAAGATCGACCGCTCGTTCGTGAAGGATCTGGCGCAGCGCTCCGACTGTGTCGCGATCGTGAGGGCGATCTCCGGCCTTGGCCGCAGTCTCAACATCACCACCACGGCCGAAGGCGTGGAAACCATGGACCAGCTCGACTGGTTGCGCACCGAAGGTTGCAACGAGGTACAGGGCTTTCTGTTCAGCGCGGCACGGCCCGCGGACGAGATCGAAGCGCTGTTGTCCCGGTTCGGCCGGCGCGCATCACAGGCTGCGTGAACTCGTGGCTAAAACCGCGTCACGATGTCCGTGAGCGCCGGGCGGGGACGGTCCTCGCTCGGCTTCGATGGCGTGCCGATGTGGATAAGGCCGGCGAGTTTTTCGTCCGTCTTCAGTCCGAGTCCGTCGAGCACGTCGCGATCGAACGCGAACCAGCCGGTCAGCCAGCAGGCGCCGTAGCCGAGCGCGGTCGCCGCGGTGACGATGTTCATCGCGCTGGCGCCCGCCGACAATTCCTGTTCCCACGGCGGCACCTTGGGATGCGGCCTGGTAAAACTGACCACGCCGATCACCAGCGGCGCATCGGCAAGCCGTCGCTTCTCGACCTCGATCTCGGCAGGCGTGGCATTCGGATTTTTCCGCGCGAACACCTTTGCGATCACTTCGCCGGCACGAACGCGCGCGTCGCCCTCGAAAATGATGAAACGCCACGGCGCCAGCTTGCCGTGATCGGGCACCCGGGCGCCGATGGTCAGAATGGTTTCGAGTTCGGCGGGCGAGGGGCCGGGACCGCTCATCTCGCGCGGCTTGATGGAGCGGCGCGTTTTCAGGAGGTCGATGGCATCGGGCATAATTGTTCCCTGATCTGGTGTCGACCGAGCCGCGGCGCAATTTAGCGAGTGCTTTAACTCACGCCGCAGCCCTCGCCCGCTTCACGTCCGGCGGCGTGGCCTCCTCGACCAGCGCGGCGATCGCCTCGTCGGTCGGCATCACCTTTTGCCCCTCGCTGCCGAGCCGGCGGATCGAGACCGAATGGGTTTCGGCTTCCTTCTTGCCGACCACCAGCAGCGCCGGGATCTTCGCCAGCGAATGCTCGCGGACCTTGTAGTTGATCTTCTCGTTGCGCAGGTCGATCTCGACGCGCAAGCCGGCGCGCCGCGCGGCGGCTGCGACCACCTTGGCGTATTCGTCGCCTTCCGAGGTGATGGTGGTGACCACCGCCTGCACCGGCGCCAGCCAGAGCGGGAAATTGCCGGCAAAATGCTCGATCAGGATGCCGATGAAGCGCTCCATCGAGCCGCAGATCGCGCGATGCACCATGACCGGCGTCTTCTTCGAGCCGTCGGCATCGATGTAGAACGCGCCGAACCGCTCCGGCAGGTTGAAGTCCACCTGCGTGGTGCCGCATTGCCAGTCGCGGCCGATGGCGTCGCGCAGCACATATTCGAACTTCGGGCCGTAGAACGCGCCTTCGCCGGGATTGATCGCGGTCTTGATGCGGTGATTGTGGCCCTTCGCCTCGATCTGCGACGAGCACGGTCGCCATCACGCGCTCGGCATGATCCCACATCTCGTCGGTGCCGACGCGCTTCTCCGGCCGGGTCGAGAGTTTTACCGTGAGTTCGCCCTCGAAGCCGAAATCGGCATAGGTCGACAGGATCAGATCGTTGATCTTCAGGCACTCGTCGGCGAGCTGCGCTTCGGTGCAGAACACATGCGCGTCGTCCTGGGTGAAGCCGCGCACCCGCATCAGGCCGTGCATCGCGCCCGACGGCTCGTAGCGATGCACCACGCCGAATTCGGCCAGCCGCAACGGCAGGTCGCGATAGCTCTTCAGGCCGTGCTTGAAGATCTGCACATGGCCCGGGACAGTTCATCGGCTTCAGCGCGAACCAGCGCTTGTCCTCGGCCTCGTCGCCGGCGGACTGCGCGGCGAACATGTTCTCGCGATACCAGTCCCAATGGCCGGAGGTTTCCCACAGCACCTTGTCGAGGATCTGCGGCGCGTTGACCTCGCTGTAGTCGCCGGTCAGCCGGCGGCGCATATAGGCGATCAGCGCCTGGAAGATGGTCCAGCCCTTGGCGTGCCAGAACACCACGCCGGGGCCTTCCTCCTGGAAGTGGAACAGGTCGAGCTCGCGGCCGAGCTTGCGATGGTCGCGCTTCTCGGCTTCCTCGATCTGCTTCAGATAGGCGTCGAGGTCTTCCTGCTTCGCAAACGCCGTGCCGTAGATGCGCGTCAGCATCGGATTGTTGCTGTCGCCGCGCCAATAGGCGCCGGCCACCTTCATCAGCTTGAACGCGTTGCCGATCTTGCCGGTCGAGGTCATGTGCGGCCCGCGGCACAGGTCGAACCAGTCGCCCTGGTAGTAGATCTTGATCGGTCTCGTCGCCGGGAATGGCGTCGACCAGCTCGACCTTGAACGCTCTCGCCCTTGTCGCGGAACACCTGCTTGGTCTTCTCGCGGTCCCAGACTTCCTTGGTGAAGGGTTTGTCGCGCGCGACGATCTCGCGCATCTTCTTTTCGATCGCCGCGAAATCCTCCGGCGTGAACGGCTCGTTGCGGAAGAAGTCGTAATAGAAACCGTTCTCGATCACCGGACCGATGGTGACCTGCGTGCCCGGCCACAGCGACTGCACGGCTTCGGCCAGCACATGGGCGGCGTCGTGCCGGATCAGCTCCAGCGCGCGGGCGTCGTCGCGGGCGATGAATTCGATTTTCGCGTCGTGCTCGATCGGATCGGCGAGATCGACCACCGTCGCCGTCGAGCGCCATCGCCACCGTGCGCTTGGCCAGCGACGGCGAGATGCCCTTGGCGATGTCGAGGCCGGTGGTGTTTTTGGGGAATTCGCGCTTGGCGCCGTCGGGGAAGGTGAGGGCGATCTTGTCGTGGATTCGACCGGTTTCAGATTCGTGAGGCTGTATTTGAAGTCGGTCATAGCGCTGTCTCCTGTGGCTCACTCCTGCGAACGAGCGCAGGTAAGCGGGAAGCAGCGGTATAGCAGGCGATTCGGCGCGCTGCAATCCGGCAAAAGCGCGGTTTCGAAGGCTTGAACGGCCGCTTCAGGCCAGGCCGGCGCGCCCGCCAGCGGAGGTTGCAGCGCCGCCGTTCATTGTCTAGCCTTGCCGCGCTCCAGTCCTTCTCCGCATCTTCCTGCATCCTGCCGAGCTGATGATGTTTCGCGCCCTCGTTCTCGCTGCCTTGTTGCTGATCCACTGGCGAGTTGCGCGCCAAGCCGCGTCCCGACAGCCGCGGGATTTGCGCCGAAGCTGATCATCTATCTGGCAAGAGGCCCGGCCAATTCATGCGGACCGGGCTGCGATCGCTGGATTGCCATTGAAGGCATTGTCGATCAGGCCGCCGCCGCGCGCATCAGCCGCTTCCTGCGAGGCGTGAAGGACACGCAAGCGCCCGATCTATTTCCATTCGCCGGGCGGTTCCGTCGAGCCGGCCTACGTGATCGGGCGCCTGCTGCGCAGCCGGAAGGCGGTGGCCCGGGTCGGGCGGACGATCGTTGCCGCTTGCGCGGCGGGCACGCAGGTCGACGACGCCTGCCTCAAGATCAAGACTGGCAGGCGGCGAGGTCGAGGCCGAAATCTCGACCCATCATGCGATGTGCAATTCGGCCTGCAGCTATCTGTTTCTTGGCGCGACGACGCGCGAGGTGGCGCCCGACGCCGCGATGGCCGTCCATAACTCCAAGCTGACGCTGCATCGTTCACGGACATCCGCCGCCGCAGCTGCTCGCGGCTTTCACCGAACGCAGCATGGCCAAGGCCGATCGCGAGAGAGCGTCGTTCATTGCCGCGATGGGCATCAGCCATGAACTCGACGATCTCATCAGAACGGTGAAATTCGAGAATTCGCATATGCTTACACGGCCGGAGCTTTATCGCTTCGGCATCGATACGCGGGCGATAGCCGAAACCGGATGGACCCTGGAAACCGCGGCCCGTCCCTATGTCCGCAAGATTGCGCTGGCAAAGAAGAGCGATGGCGCATCGTTTCGGACGATGGAGTGGCGGTTGTTCTGCGAGAACAAGGATCGCGCGCGGCTGATGTTCATTCGCGAATTCGACAAGGCCGCCGCCGGCGTTGAATTCGGTGGTCGTGATGGCGGGTTCCGAGAAGCCGGTGGCCTTCGGCACGTTTCCCGGCGCGAATTGGAAACTACGAGGCATGGAGCGGGACGATTGCCTCCGATGCGATGAAAACGGTGCTGGCTGCCCCTCAGTCTGCAGATGGGGGAAGGTACGTTGACGCCGGATGGCAAGACCAATCAGGAGATGTTCGACATCGACACCAGGCGGCCTGGAGCCGGCGTGGACGCAGCTTTTCGCGTCGTGTCCGGCGCGCCGAGCCCCGCCCAACAGCGTGAGGCCAGCGCTTGCGTCTCCCGGGCCGCATCCGCTCCGGCCGCCCTGAGAGAGTAACAAGTCGCCACGAGAGCGTTGCAAGCCGTCGCCGAGCCTCGCGCCGAACAATTTCCTCCGCCGTCTTGAACGCGCCATCCGCCTCGCGCCACCAAGCTGGATGAACCGCCCGGGCCGTCGCAACGGCCGCGATCATCCATGCAAGAGGCCAATCGCCATGAAGGTTACGCCGGAAACGTCTGCGGGCGAACAAGGACATTCGCGACATGCTGTGGCCGTTCGATTTCGAGGTGATCGACAACAAGGCGTTTGGCGCGGTCTGGTTCGACACCGCGCCGCTCGAGCCGTTCGAGATCGTGGCGCAGCGCGCTCGGGCTGCGTCTACGCGTTGACGGGACCGCGGCGGCATGTGCTTGCTTGCGACCGCCGAGGGGCAGGCCGGCATTGTGGCGGCGAATTTGAAGGAATGTCTCGAACTCGTGGTCGCGCATCCCTATTGGCAGGACGTTCGGCGTTTCGGCGACTGGCGATCTGTCCGCGATGCGAGAGGCCCTGCGCGACAGGATTGAAGATTTCGATGAAGACGCGCTCGGCGACGATCCCGAGATCGAGGAGTTTCGGCCGCTGCTGCGCGCGCGGCTCGGACTGGCCGAGCCGAGCGACCCCTGAACATTGCTGCATCACGCGGTCACGGAGCTGGGCGCCGATGTCGATCGTCAGGGATCATGACGGCTATCCGTCGGAGCCGCTGGCCGGACGCTTCAAATGGCCGTGAAGTGGCGGTCCGGCGCGACAGAAATAATCGGCGTCTAGTCCTTTCATTTCGCGCCGAACTGCATTACATGCAGTTGCATGAAAAATCCGCCCGCCGACCGCCACGTCCATCGCCGCTTCGCTCCCACCGCCCTGATGCTCGGGAATCTCGTCACCGGCTGTTCGGTGCTGGCGCCGGCGGGCATGTTGAGCGAATTGTCAGGCGGTCTTGGCGTTACGATCCGTGACGCCGGCCTGCTGATCACCTTCGGCGCGATCATGCTGTGCATCGGCTCGCCGTTGACGGCGTGGCTGACCAGCCGGATCGAGCGCCGCACCTTGCTCACTGCAACGCTCGCGGTGCTGGCGCTGACCAACGCCGCCTCGGCATTCGCGCCCGACTACGTCAGCCTGCTGGTCATCCGCCTGATCATGCTGGCGGTCGGCGCGCTCTATACGCCGCAGGCTGCAGGTACTGCCGCGCTCATCGTGCCTGCGGAAAAACGCGGCAGCACCATCGCCTATATTTTTCTCGGCTGGTCGCTCGCCGCCGCGGTCGGCCTGCCGCTGATCACCTTCATCGCCAGCCGCTACGGCTGGCGCGCGGTCTATGGCAGTATCGGGTTGATCGGCTGCTTCAGTTTCCTTCTTCTGGCGTGGCGCCTGCCGCGCGGACTGGTCGGCTCGCGCGTCGATCTCAAGACATGGGCCGACGTCGGGCGAAACCGGATGATCGTTCTGTTGCTATCGATCACGACGTTGCAGATGTCCGGGCAGTTCGTGGTGTTCACCTTCATGGGACCGCTCTTGGCGAAACTGACCGATGCCAGTCCGGACGCCGTCGGGCTGGTATTCGCGCTCTACGGCATCTTCGGCTTCATCGGAATTGCGATCGCGACCCGGATCGTCGATTCCTGGGGCGCCTACAGGACCTCGCTGTTGTTTACCGCCGTGGTGCTGACCGGCATTACCGGATGGGCGCTCAGCGCGGGAATCTACCCGTTGATGGCCGGCTCGGTCGCGATCTGGGGACTGGGTTTCGCCTGCGACCAATTCGATGCAGCAGGTCAGGCTGGTCAGTGCGGCGCCGACTCTCGCATCAGCCTCGGTGTCGCTCAACACCTCGGTGCTGTATATCGGGCAGGCCGTCGGTTCAGCGATCGGCGGCGCGCTCTATGGGCGCGACCTGCTGTACGATGCCGGCTACGTAGCGATGGGCTTTGTCGCGCTGGCCGTGATGATGGTGGTCGTGACCAGACAACGGCACGCAGTGGGCTCCCCGGCATAAGTGCAGGAGCCGTTGGCAAAATCTTCGTTGCACGGCTGCTGCCTGCCGGGATTTGCGGTCCGGGTCGGCTGCCCGGCTCGACTCAAAGTTTGCTTTGCCTTACATCGGCAGGCGAAAAATACGAAGGTGAAGTGAGAGGTGACATGAAGAGGATACTCGCGCTCGTTCTGGTCCTGTATTCCGGCGCGGCAATTGCTCAGATCGCCGCCCCGGAGTCGATCGCCGCCCCGGAGCCCGGCACCGCACCGGCCGCCAAAGGCCCGCCGACCGTCGGCGGAAAGCCACTGGTTCAGGTGAAGCCGGGCGGCCCGGCTCCGAAAGGCAAACACCTGTCGATTGCCGAGAAGTTGCTGGCTTGTCTTGAAATCGATGATGGAACGAAGGGCCGGCTGGATTGCTACGATGCAATTTTCCCGCCCAAGCCAAATCCCAAGGCGCCGGCCGCGAAAGGCGTGGCCGATTGCCGTTTCACCAAGGAAGAAGACGAGCGGCTGGCGTGCTTCAACGGGTTCGCCGACAAGATCCCCAAATTCTGACGGGTTCGCGGCGGCGTGAAGGCTTTGCGGCGCTGTCACCGGCTCGCGGACGAGGTTGCGCTTGCCGCAACCCTCGTCAGCGCCGGCGTCGCCGCCATCTTGACCAGCACTTCCTTGACGGGATTTTCCGTCCAGGCGTTGGTGACGTAATCGCGATGCGTCACGCCGTCGGGGGTCTTGACGAAGACCACGCTGCCGGGCCGCAGCGGACCATCCATATCATCCGATATGGCGATGCCCTTTTGCCGCAGCATCTGCATCAGTTCCTGGTCGTGCCGCTGGGTGTAACGCGTATAGGCGCTGACGAAAAAGCCGGACCGGTTTTTCTCGATCCAGGAAGCGAACTTGTCCAGTTCGCCATAGACCGCATCGAGCAGGAATACGCCGCGTATGCGATTGCCGAGGCCGCCGACTTCCAGGCTCCAGGCGGTCGGCACGAAGCCGCCGCTATAGCCGACGAGGATGACTGGCATGTTCGCGAAGGCCCTGGCGGCGCCCGGGTCGCCGTAGAGACTGGCGAGGTGATCGGCTGACTCCTCCACGAAGCGCTTGAGCCCGCCGGGCTGCCAGAACTTGCCAGCGCTGGAATCGGCGGCATCGACCGCAAGCTGGGGCGCCAGCAGCACGGCGTTGACGCCGGAATCCGAAATCTGTTGCGGTACCAGCTGCCGGTCGCGCACGTCGCGTTCCAGCTTCGCGCCGTTGCCGTGGAAGAACACGACGATGACGCCCGGTTTGCGGATATCGAAATTCTCCGGGACATGCATCAGGACGCGGTTGTCGTTGTAGGTCTGGTCCTGCCAGTAAACCCGGCCGCCGTAGCTGCGATGGCCGCGGCGTCCGTCCTTCAAGATGTTGAGGAACGGCTCGTCGGTGCGCGGATTGTTGCCGAGATAGGGGAATGCCGAGGATTTCAGGCTGACCAGCGTGGTCAGATCCTCTCGCGGCGGCCGCTCGTACGGCAGGGTTGGCGCTAACGACGCTACCCGGTACGGCGCAGGCTCGGCCTGTGCGATGCGTTTGAGGCGCGCGTCGGCCGGCTGGCGCTGCTCGAAGCTCTCGCTCGCCGTCGGGAAACGATCCTTGAACTGAGGTTGTGGGAACCGGTCGTCGAACGTGTCCCCCGTCGTGGCCTGTGAATTGGCCGCCAGCTGCCCGGCGCCGGCGCCCGCCCGCATTGAACCAGAACGAACGACAGCGGGATCAACCCCGCCAGAATCGCGATCGAGCGCCATCGACCTGAAACGCCTCGATGTCGGGGGGATGCTGGCCACGCATGCCGCGCCGCGCCCGGCGATATCACCAAGCTTGCGCGATCAGACGCCTGGAATTTCGCCCCGACCATCCACCCACTGCCCCAAAATCCACCGGCGATCGGCGTATGTCAGCTCGTTAACGTTGAGGTGACGTTAAGCTTCCGAAAAACTCCCCATCCGGAACCCGCCAGAGAACACGAAATCGTGTCGTGATTGTGGGACCGCCGTCATCTTTTCGCAATGCCGCAGAGGGCTACGGTATAGAAATACCGAAATAGGTCCGAGATTTAAAGCGTTGTTAACATTGCTTGAACTGACAGGGGCCAGCCTTCACCATGAAGAAATCACGGGCGTGACGCCCCGGGGCGCGGACCAACATGGCGGCATCAGAAACGGAAACCGCGGCATGGCCCGGCCGGCTCCCCGAAGGCGGGTCCACCGTTTCGGCCATCGTGGCGACCGCCATTGTCGTCGCCGACATGGTCGGCGTCGGCGTCTTCACCAGCCTCGGCTTTCAGGTCAAGGACATCCCGTCGGGTTTTGCGATCCTGCTGCTGTGGGCCGTCGGCGGCATCGTCGCGCTGTGCGGGGTGTTTTCCTACAGCGAACTCGGCGCGATGTTTCCGCGCTCGAGCGGCGAATATAATTTCCTGAGCCGCGCCTTTCATCCGGCTTTCGGGTTTCTGGCCGGCTGGGTGTCGGCGACGGTGGGATTTCGCAGCGCCCGTGGCGCTGGCCGCGATGGCGTTCGGGGAATACGGCAAATCGGTCGTGCCGGGCGCTCCGCCGCTGGCGCTGGCCATCGGCGTGGTCTGGCTGGTGTCGATCGTGCAGCTTACCGGCGTCAGGCACTCCGGCACCTTTCAATTGATCTCGACCATCCTGAAAGTCGTGCTGATCGTCGCGTTCCTGATTGCGGGATTTGTCCTCGGCACGCCGCAACCGGTCTCGTTTGCGCCGTCGGCCTCCGACTTCGCCCACGTCACCAGCGCGCCGTTCGCGATCGGCCTTGTGTTCGTGATGTATTCGTTCTCCGGATGGAACGCGGCGACCTACATCATCGGCGAGATGCGCACGCCGCAGCAGAGCCTGCCGCGCGCGCTGCTGGCGGGCACGCTGATCGTGCTGGTGCTGTATGTGGCGCTGAATGCGGTGTTCCTCCACACCACGCCGATCGACAAACTGTCCGGACAGCTCGACGTCGCCCGCATCGCCGGCAGCTTCATCTTCGGCGATATCGGCGGCCGCATCGTCGGCGCCATGATCTGTATCGGGCTCGTGTCTTCCATCAGCGCGATGATGTGGATCGGCCCGCGCGTGATGATGACGATGGGAGAGGACATCCCGGCGTTGCGGGTATTCGCCCGCAAATCCGGCCAGGGCGCGCCGGCCTACGCCATCCTTTTCCAGCTCGCGGTCGCCAGCATGATGCTGTTCACCCGCAGTTTCGAGGCGGTGCTCGATTTCATTCAGTTCGCGCTGTTGTTCTGCTCGTTCTTCACCGTGCTCGGCGTCATCAAGCTGCGCATTACCCGGCCCGATGCGCCGCGGCCCTATCGCGCCTGGGGATACCCGATAACCCCGCTGGTTTTCCTGCTCGTGACCGCCTTCATGATGTACTATCTTTTGACGGAACGGCCGCTGCAGTCGTCTTCTCGGTACCTTGATTATGATTTCGGGCCTCCTGATTTATGCCGTTTTCCGCAAGCGGGCCGAGCCACGCTCCGCGACCGCATCCTCGGGCCGCGAATAGAGATGTTTCAACGCAGGAAAATTGTCGCGGTCGCTGCAACCGTGTTTCTCGCGGCAGTCGGTGCCCGCGCGCGCCGCCGATACCGTGACCGCAAACGATACCGCGCTGTTCCTTGCCGGGCATGCCGCCATCGGCCAATTCACCGCTGACGCCGCTGACCAGGGATCCTTCGTGGCAGCGGCACGCGAAATTCTTCGATGCTGCGTTCGCGCAGCTCGAGCAGCGCCAGCTTTCGAAAATCCGGGCCTGGGCGGCCGCCAATCTGGCCGCGCCGAAGCCGACGATGTTCTACATGTTCAGCGGTCCGGACTTCCTCTACGCCGACGCGTTCTACTCGAAGGCCACGACCTATGTGCTGAGCGCGCTGGAGCCGCCCGGTTCGGTGCCCGATCTGACGCGATTGCCCGCGCGGCGGCGTCGGGGCCGCGCTCTACGATGTCGAGCGCTCGATGGGGTCGATCCTGAGCTTCAGCTTCTTCATCACCAAGCAAATGAAGGTCGATCTGCGCGCCGGACAGATCAGCGGCACCCTGCCGATCCTCTATGTGTTCCTGGCGCGCTCGGGCAAGACCATCCGCGAGGTCAGTCCGGTCGCACTCGACGACAAGGGGGCGGCTTACTCAGCCAACGAAAACCCCGGCAGGAACGCAACGCACGGCGTTCGGATCATGTTCGCGGGCAGCGACGGCCAGCAAAAGACGCTGTATTATTTCTCGACCGATCTTTCCAATTCCGGCGTCAGGGCGAGCGGCTTCCTGAAATTCTGCGCGACGCTCGCGCCCGGCAACAGCCTGATCAAGAGCGCGTCCTATCTGCTGCACTCCGGCAATTTCTCCACCGTGCGCGATTTTCTGCTCGCCAGCAGCGCCACCATCATCCAGGACGATTCCGGTATTCCGCTCGCCTATTACGATCCGAAGAAATGGCGGTTCTTTCCGTTCGGCCGCTACGCTGGCCCGATTTCCGAATTCCCGGGAAGGTACCAGCCAGAAATATGCCGAGCTGTTCAGGCTGGCGCAGCCGATGGATTTCGGCATCGGCTATCGCTGGCGACCGTATGAATCGAACCTGCTGCTGTCGGTCAGGCTGCCCTCTGATGATTCAGGGAGTACCGACACGATGTCATCGGCGCCGTCGGCCGAACCTCCGCAGCCAAAACCACCGCGTTCCCGGATTCCGCGTCCGCCGCGGGACGTTGGCGAGCAGCCCCCGCGTTCCTTCTGGTTTTCGCGCTGAGACCTTAAAGCCTGTCCCCGCGCTTGATGTGGGGTGGATACCGGTTCGCCTGAAATCGCCTCAGACAGCCTCACCAGCGAACGCTCTGGCTGGGCACGATGAAGGCAGTGGTGTTCGGTTTGTCGGCGTCGCCGCTGAAAAATCTCCACGCCGCGACGATCGCGATAACGAGCGCAAGGGCGACCAGCAGATCGATGTGTCTGGGATCGTGACTATGGTGGCTGATTTTCCAGCGCATTGATTGGGCCCTCCTGACGAAGGCATCAAACTAATGCGCACATGAAATACCGGTTCCCTTATGACAGCAATGCCCATTTGGCTTGGACGCGGTGCAGCGAAGCGAACTCTTACGGCGCGTTGACGCCGCGCCAGCGTCCGAACCGCCACGGCAGATACCATCGGGCGCCCGGCGGGGTGGTCAGCGGCACATTGTCGATGCCCGAGGTACCCCAGGGCTGGCAGCGCAACAGCCGCGCCAGCGTCATCCAGCCGCCGCCCCACAGCCCGAAACGCTCGATCGCTTCGTCGCCATAGACCGAACAGGTCGGCAGATGGCGGCAGTTGTAACCGACCAGCGGCGACAAAGTGTGCCGGTAAATCCAGATCAATGCGCGCCCCGCATTGCGCGGCAGCCGCGACACCGCGTTGGCACAGTCCGCACAATGCGGTGACGATGAATGCTTCATGGGCGGCTTGCTGCGATCGCGTGCGTGGGGTGCGCGGTTCCCTGGGATGGAACCCGTCATCGCAAGTAATTGTGCCACACTTTGAGAAATATCAATGCTTTGGGCGGCAGTGCAGCAAAGGTTCTATGGACGATGAGGACTGCCGCGGCTACCTTTTTCATAACGCCGGTATGACAGAATCATGTGGCGTTGAACGGGGGCCATTTGCCACTGCCCGTTTCGGGGGCTTGGGGGAAGGAACCAAATTGAGGCTCGTGAGATCGCTCAAATTTCGCGGCTGGGCGCTGATCGGCGCCGCCGCCCTTTGCATCGCGTTGCCTGGCGTTGTGGCTACGCCCGGCGGTTCTGCGAATGCCGGCGCTGCCCTCGAAGAGCGCAAATTGCCGATGCGGTTCAGCTGGGTCGCCTGCCAGCCGAATTGCCGTGGCTGGGTCAGCGCGGTCGGCATCGTGACCGCGGACAGTCCCAGGGATTTTGACGAATTCGCGCGCGGACGCCAGCTCGGCGGCGCTACCATCGTGCTGGATTCCAGCGGCGGTTCGGTCAACGACTCCATCGCGCTCGGGCGGCACTGGCGCAATCTCGGGGCGCTGACAACCGTCGGCATCAGCGTGCAGACCCACACCGCGCAGGGCGATCGGGCCAGCATCGATCCCGAAGCCTATTGCGAGTCGATGTGCGTGTTCCTGCTGCTGTCGGGCAAGACGCGATACGTGCCCGAGGCCGCCCATGTCCGCGTGCACCAGATCTGGATGGGCGACCGCGCCGACGATGCCAAGGCTGCAAGCTATACCGCACAGGATCTGATGATCGTGGAGCGCGACATCGGGCGTCTTGCCAAATACACCTACGACATGGGAGGGGCGGGCGATCTGCTATCGCTGTCGCTGAACGTGCCGCCGTGGGAAGATCTGCACGAACTGTCTCACGTAGAATTGCGGCTGACCAATCTGGTGACCACCGATGCGGTTGCCGAGGTGCTGCCGCGCGACACCGTCAATGCGCCGGTAGCCGGGCTTGCGACAAAGCCGGTGCAGGATCGCTTTGTCAGCAGCGCGGTGGACGCTGAACCGAATCCGCAAGCAGCCAAGTCCACCATGACGGCCGAAGCGGTTGTGCCCACCGGTGGCGCCGTGGCGACGGTGCCGGCCAAGTAACGGCGAAAATCCGATCCCGGAACGGTGTCATCATCCGCGAAGGGCGGATGATCCAGTACGCAGCGGCGGTTGTGATCAGCCGAGAATTTCGTGATTGCTGGATGCCCGCCTTCGCGGGCATGACGAAAGGGTATAGCAACGTTCAGCCCTGCGCCGCCGCCGGCTGCCTTGTCTTCGCCTCGATCTGGCCGATGGCGTCGACCACGGCGTCGAAGGTCAGCATCGTGGAAGCGTGCCGTGCCTTGTAATCGCGGACCGGCTCGAGCAGGGCGATGTCGGCCCATTTGCCCTGCGGAGGGCTTCCGTTTTCCTTCAGCATCTTGCGGACGGTCTCGCGCAGTTCGCGCAGTTCGCTCGCCGTAGAGCCGACGACGTGGCGCGCCATGATCGAGGATGAGGCCTGGCCGAGCGCACAGGCCTTCACGTCATGGGCAAAGTCGGTGACCACGGGCCCGTCCATCTTGAGGTCGACCTTGACCGTCGATCCGCACAGCTTGGAATGCGCCGTGGCGCTGGCGTCCGGCGCGGAGAGCCGTCCGAGCCGGGGTATATTGCCGGCTAATTCGATGATCCGCTTGTTGTAAATGTCGTTCAGCATGAGCTTGGGGTCTCGGGGCTCTCCGGCGTGATCGCCCTTGGCGGTCGCGGGCGGCAGTCCTATATATGGGGGACGATGGCGGAAATACAGTCCGGCCATTGGCTTAAGCGGGACCGAAATCGAAACCAATTCGGCCGTGCTGGTGTTAGGATTGTGGGACTCAGGCGTCCGGCGGCAAACCGCCCCGTCTGCCGGTGACACTCCGGTCCATTTGAGACCGGTCGAACGGAGTTGACATGGACGCATTGATCAAATCCCTCCGCCCAGGCAAGCCTTCTGAAGTAAAGCCTTCCGAAGCGAAGGCATCCGACGCGAAGGTGCCGGACGCGCGTCCGGCTGAACTCGATCCTTCCGAATTTCTCGCCGCTGCCGTGCGCGCGGACCTGCCGCGTCCATCGCGCGCCGAAGCCGAACAGGCGGTCGAAACGCTCCTGAGCTACATCGGCGAAAACCCCGGCCGGGAGGGACTGCTCGATACGCCGCGCCGGGTGGTCGAAGCCTTCGACGAGCTTTACCAGGGCTATCATCAGTGTCCGGCGGAGGTGCTCAACCGCACCTTCGGCGAAACGGCCGGCTATGACGACTTCGTGCTGATCCGCGACATCGAGTTCACCTCGCAATGCGAGCATCACATGATGCCGTTCTACGGCAAGGCGCATATCGCCTATACGCCGGTGGAGCGGGTAGTGGGGCTGTCGAAGCTGGCGCGGCTGACCGATATCTTTGCGCGCCGCCTGCAGACCCAGGAACACCTGACCGCCCAGATCGCGGCCGCGATCGACGAGGTGCTGAAACCCCGCGGCGTTGCAGTGATGATCGAGGCGGAGCATACTTGCATGTCGGTGCGCGGTGTCGCCAAGCACGGTGCGATGACGTTCACCAGCCGCTTTACCGGCATGTTCCGCGACAATCCTGCGGAACAGGCACGCTTCCTGTCCATGGTGCGAGGCTCGCAGCGCTAGCCCTCGCCTGGAATTCGCGAGGACTGACTGTGTCCACATCGGCAGAAATCGACGGCATCGAGGAAGGGCTCAAGTTCCAGCCCAAATTCGACGCCTCCGGCCTCGTCACCTGCGTCGCCACCGACGCTGCCAGCGGCGAGGTGCTGATGGTCGCGCACATGAACGACGAAGCCTTGCGCAAGACCATCGCGAGCGGGGAGGCCTGGTATTTCAGCCGCTCCCGCAATTCGCTGTGGCGAAAAGGCGAAACCTCCGGTCACCTCCAGCGCGTGGTCGAGATGCGCCTGGATTGCGATCAGGACGCGATCTGGATCCGGGTCGAGCAGAAAGGCGCAGCCTGCCATACCGGGCGGCGCTCGTGCTTCTACCGCAAGGTGACGGGAGCCGGGGACGGGGCGCGACTGTCGTTCGTGGATGCGGACAGGCTGTTCGATCCGGCGAAGGTCTACGGCAAGCATCCCTGACATGGCAACAGCACCCGCACCCTTAACCGCCATTAAAGGAAAATACAATAACTGGTTGTTTTATAACGATTTTTCAGGAAGCGGTCAGTTCGCGCTAATGTACTCATGCGTAGCTAACACCATTTGCGGGCTCAGCACCTTCACTCCAACGCCTTCACGCGTTGACTGAATATCCGGTGCAACTCGTTTAAGCGCTTCGCCAGCCATTCGTGCTGGCGCGGCCAATCCGCTTCGTCCGCCGGGTCCACATCGTTAAGGTAGGACGCTATCCGACAAGCGCGCGCCTCCGGCAGTTCCTCCCATTCCAGCGGATAACCCAGCTCGCGCTCGATTTCAGCTTTCTGATTTTTGAGCAGGGCGAAGAATGTCTTCGCGCGGTCGCCGGTGATGAAGAGTTCTGCCCGAATACGCTGCTTCTGGACGGTCATAACAGCGTTGAGATGGAAGCCGGCGCGGCCGACGGCATAGCTCATCCAAGATTGAAGCTGTGGCTTACGTCTTCCCGAGACTGGCCCGCCGAGAGCGTCGAGCACGAGGTTTAGCGCCGCCCAATACTCCCGCTGCACGATCCGCGTCTCTGATAACTCCTCATCGTCGATGGCGCGGGCGGCCTGCGCGACTGAGTGCGACCATTCATTCGGTTTCGAGACAACGTTGAATTTCGGTGCGGCAGGCGAACCCCCAATTCGCCAAAGCTCTACCTCAAGCCCGAAGAATCGGAAGCTCTCATCGGTGATTTTGTTCAGCCAATCGAGCGTCGAGCGATGCTCCTCAGTGAAGCGTTTAGCAATCCAAACTATAGTGACGGCCTGAAGGCCAGATGCGTAGGTCAACAGTTGGCCGAGATGGGTATGATCTGTTCGCTCCAACTGGTTCTCTATCAGCACCCAGCGGTCGGTGCCGACATCCTTGCAGAGCAGATCGGCACGGAACGGGCCAACGGCCCTTTCCTGCGCTTCCAGTTCAAGGTCGATGTTTAGCGCCTCGCCCAGCACGGCCAAATTCTCTGGCCGCGCCAGCCATGGGGTAAAGCTGGTTGCTTAGAGCCGGCTCCGCAAATTTGAACGGGTCGCTAAGTGGAGTTTCTGCCTGAAAGCGGCGATGATCGCCGCGAACAGGAGAGACCATGAGCAGACGACCGCGCCGGAACCACAGCCCGGCTTTCAAGGCGAAGGTGGCGCTTGCCGCAGTCAAGGGCGACCGTACGATAGCTCAACTCGCCGAGCACTTCGACGTCCACCCCAATCAGGTGACAGCCTGGAAAGCTCAGCTTGAGGGTGGGGCTTCTGACGTGTTCGGCGCGGGGAGCCCCGCGACGGCCGCGCCCGCGGTCGATGTGAAGTCGCTGCACGCCAAGATCGGGGAGCTGACGCTGGAGAACGATTTTTTAGAAGGAGCGCTCACCAAGGCGGGATTGCTGAGCGCAAAGCGATGATCGACCGTGAGCACGATCTGTCGATCACCAGGCAGGCGGAAGTTTTGAAAATCAGCCGCGGCAGCGTTTATTATCTGCCGCGCCCGGTATCGGCCGCCGATCTGGTGGTCATGCAGCGTCTCGATCGGCTGCACCTGGAGTATCCCTTCGCCGGTTCGCGTATGTTGCGAGGCCTGCTGGCTTTGCAGGGGCGCAAGATCGGTCGCCGGCATGTGAAGACGCTAATGCGGCGGATGGGGATAGAGGCGCTCTATCGCCGTCCGCGCACCACCAAGCCCGAGCCCGGCCACAAGATCTATCCGTATCTGCTGCGCGGTATGGAGATCACGCGGCCGAACCAAGTCTGGGCGATGGACATCACGTACATCCCGATGGCGCGTGGCTTCGTCTATCTCGCTGTCGTGCTGGACTGGGCGACCCGCCGGGTTCTGTCCTGGCGGCTGTCGATCACGATGGAGGCAGCCTTCTGCGTCGAGACCTTGGAGGATGCTCTGGCTCGTCACGGCAGGCCGGACATCTTCAACACCGATCAGGGCTCGCAATTTACCGGCTCGGCCTTCACCGGCATGCTCACCAACCACGACATCGCCATCAGCATGGACGGCAAAGGGGCCTGGCGGGACAATGTGTTCGTCGAACGGCTGTGGCGCAGCGTCAAATATGAGGAGGTCTATCTGCGAGCTTACGAAACCGTCGGCGAGGCGCGAGCTTCGATTGGCCGGTATCTCGACTTCTACAACGGGCGACGTCCACATTCGAGTCTTGACGGCCGCACCCCGGATCAAGCCTACTTCAACTCGCTGCCACTCCGCTTGGCAGCCTAAACCCGGCAGAGGCTACACTTATCGACGCGGAGATTTTGTTCAGACAAGCGGGACCAGCTCACTTCGCCGCCAACCCAGATCTCGCGGAGCTCAACAGGCTCAAGGCGTCCTAAGGGCTCATTTAACATATCTTGGCGTCCAAAATAAAAAATCCAACATACTCTGCGCATTGGCGAGAGCCGTTGATCCAGCTCAAGCCCGTGTAGCGGGTCACGGCATTCTGATGCCTTGCCCCCTGCGCCCAAAGCACGCCCCTTGTCCTCGCGCCCCAGTTGCTAAACACTCGCCCTTGGTTGGGAGGGAGGATATGGCAATTGAACGGTGGATCGCGCTTGCTGAGGTCGCAACGTGCCGGACGTAACCGCCTTCGCCAACGATTTGGGGCACGCTTGCCTTGGGTTCAAGGCATTAGGGTTGTGCGACTATGATCCCGCAAAGCCCTTTACAGTCTATTTCGCACCTGGAGCCGCAATTGGGGCCTTAGCCTTCACGCTCGCGGTTCAGCAGCTATTGAAGCCTGTACATCGATTCCGCCTCGCAACCCGTCATCTTACGCTATCTCGAATATACATCTGCGTGTTTAGCGGCGTGGCCGCTGCGGTTGTGGCGGCCATCTTACCTAACATAACAAGCCTGCACGGAGGACCGTGGGGTTACCCTATCAATTGGGAAATTTTTGCCACACTGCTTTTTGCAGTGTCCTACGGTGCTGTCGTTATCGCAATTGTTCGCCCTGCACGAGCGAAGCCAGCAAGTCTGCCATACTTCGCCGAGCAAGCAGCTAATTTACTTTCATCTGCCAACGAACAAGATCATATTGACTTCGCCAGCGATTTGGAGCGCAGCCTTCCTACCTTAATAAGGGAGGCATCATTCCTCGACGATCTACCGAACGAAACGTCAGCATTTTTTGATTTCACTCACCGTAACAAGCTTGAACGCGCAGGCTACGCATTTTCTTTCCTGCGTATTGTCTCCGATCCAACCTTTTGTGAAACGCTCGTCAAGCGCTTGCCATGGCGAGTGGTCTTTATGTTGCGAAAGATCTCGAAAGACCATTTGTACTCGGATGGCATTGCCCAATTGATACGTGAACTGGCCTACCAAGCAATCTTGCGCGATGACAGCATGATGGCGCGCGAAGTTGGATATCACGGTTTCGGTACAGCCCCTTTGCTTTCCGATGCCTTGTTCTCAGATGAGTTTATCTTAGAACGATATAATCCCTTCAATTCTTTTTTCGGTGTTGGCAGCGAGGTCATCACTCCCCAACTACTTAAGCGTTTCAACAGCGCGGCGGAACGCTGTTACACTACTTTGATTGACGCCGGCGCTATACATCACTCCCAAGCCACCTTCAGCATTCAACGTTTTTGTCAGTCTGTATTTTCTGAAGCTCAGAAAATCCAGAAGGCGGAGAAAAGCGACTTCCACCTGCCGCTTGAAATGGGTCACGCTGTCGAACTTGCGATGAAGATGGCAGACAAGCTGCTCGCGTCACTGGATGCGGATCAGTACCAAGCGCTATATGTTGAGGATCCGAAGGTGTATCGTTCGGATGTTCTCGAAACGTTGGTTGAAATTGTATATGAAGCGCTTGCGGCCATCTCTAATCGTTTCAAAGGTGTGGACGACGTCTTTTGGATCACGGTTATTCAGGTGCTTCTCAAAGAGTTTCGTCCGCACGGGGCCGAGCCCGATGGGATGACGCCGTTTCAGCAACGTCTTGCGTTAAAGCTTATTGAGAAGCTCCACGACAATATGAAGGGTTACTACCCAGCTATGTGCCGCGTTTTGCTTGCGTGGGTGGGGCCGTATGTGCACCAAGCACAGCAGCCCAATCGAACTGCTTTCAACATCCTCAAAGACGCGGTTTATTTTGAGCTTCAGCAATTTCCGCAGCTTGCGGCTAAAACACCGGATAAGATCACGAAGTATCTTCCAGATAATTTCACATACGATGTTGCAACAACGGACCTTGTTCAGACTAATAGAAACGGCAGCCAAGCAGCAGTTACCAAGCTTTCAACAATTAACTTGCCTCCTATTGATTTGGTCGCAAAAAACATTCGCAGGTAGGAAGAGGCTTCCGCAAGGGAACGTTCATCCGTCCAACTCCTCCACCGCCCAAATCTCCTTGCTGCTAAGACCAATGGCGCAGAGCCAAAGTGCGTCGCCGTAAGCTTGACAAGTGTTTTTTTCGCTGTCCAGAACGCCAACAACTCTTCCGTTGCGATGCGCGTCTGCGATATTTCGTCATCAAGGATCACCTCATCGGTTTGGTCGTTAACCCGCCGTTAACCATAATTGCCGCAGGGTGACGGTGGCATGAGCGGTTTTTAGTGCTCGTTGAGGCCGGGCCGTCGTTTCGCCGGGAGCGGGGCATCCACATATGTCGGTTGACACGTCAAACGCCACGGCAGCGGCAGGTGTCGACCCGTCGCGCGCGCGGATAGCCGGCGCGATCAAGCAAGCCGCCAGCACCACCGGCACCAGCTTCGAATACCTGCTCGCCACCGCGAAGATGGAATCCAATTTCAATCCGACGGCGCGCGCTTCGACCTCGTCGGCGCGCGGGCTTTATCAGTTCATCGACCAGACCTGGCTCGGCACCGTGAAGGAAGCGGGCGCGCAGCTCGGCTACGGCCAATACGCCGCCGCCATCACCAAATCCTCCTCCGGCAGCTACTCGGTCAGCGATCCGGCGGCGCGAAATGCCATCCTGAAACTGCGCGACGATCCCGCCGCTGCCTCCTCGATGGCGGCCGTGCTGACCCAGTCCAACAGCTTCAAGCTCACCGGCAGGATCGGCCGGCGTCCGACCGACGGCGAACTCTATATGGCGCACTTCATGGGGGTCGGCGGCGCCGCCAGGCTGATCTCGAACGCCGAGGATAATCCGCAAGCCTCCGCCGCACGGCTGTTTCCCAACGCGGCCGCGGCGAACCGTTCGATCTTTTTCGACCGCTCCGGACAGGCGCGCACCGTATCCGAAGTCTATTCGGTGCTGACCTCGCGCTACGTCGGCGCCGCCAATTCCACGGCTACCCGTAGCGCGATGGCGTCGGTCGGCGACATCCAGCCGGGCGTCGCGATCGCCAGCGCGGCGCCTGCGATCGACAATGCGGCCTATCTGTCGACGTTTCCGGATGTCCGCTCGGTCACGATGGCATCCGCATCGTCGGCGACCAACGGCTCGCCAACCGATCCGATCTTCCGCTCGCTGTTTCAGGCCGGCGATCGCACCCAGCCGGTGTCGCCGGCGGTTCGTGAATTGTGGGGCAACTCCTCGTCGCTGACCTCGGTTGCGCCAGCGACCTCGGTTGCGCCAGCGACCTCGGTTGCGCCAGCAACCCCGGCCACGACCGCCAGTCCGGAATTGACGCGAACGCCTGATGTTCGTGCCCCGCAGCCGCTCGATCTCTTCAGCGACCGCAACGGCACGTTCAGCAGCTAGACCGCCTTTCAGAGGCTGGTCCGGCTTCGCATCCTTAACAAAACGTCAATAAAACCAGCCATTTATGGTGAACGCTTTTTTAAGCGTCGTGGTTTATTTTCTGTTGTTGTGACATCGCATCACGGTGTCGTTTCAGGTTGCGTAACCCGGCAGGGCAATGATCGTTCGGCAATTCATTAGTTGGATACGAACCGCTCCGGCAGGCGAGCGGGCGGAAGCAACCCGGGCGCTGGCGCGGGCCTGGCTGATTTCCGATCTCACCGAAGAGGACCGCGCCGCGGCCGAGGGCGCGCTGTTGATGCAGCTCGACGACGCATCTCCGCTGGTGCGCCAGGCCATGGCTGAAGTGTTTGCCCGCAGCGCGCAGGCGCCCGCGGCCATCGTGCAGGCGCTGTCGCTCGACCAGCCCTCGGTCGCGCTTCCGATCCTCGAACATTCCCCGCTTCTGATCGACGCCGATCTCGTCGACATCGTCGCGACCGGCAATTGCGAAACGCAATGCGCCATCGCCCGCCGCATCAACCTGCCGGCCTCGGTCTGCGCCGCGGTCGCCGAAGTCGGCAGCGCCGCGGCGGCGCTCGAGCTGATTGAAAACGCCAATGCCGAACTCGCAGCTTTTTCATGGGATCGCATCGTCGAGCGCCACGGCCATCTCGCCGCGATCCGGGAATCGATGCTGGAGCTGGAAGATCTGCCCGCCGCGACGCGGCTCGCGCTGGTCGCCAAGCTTTCCGACACGCTGGCCCAATTCGTCGTCGCCCGGAATTGGCTGAGCGCCGATCGGGCGGTACGGATCGCGAGCGAGGCGCTCGACCGCTCGACCGTCAATATCGCGGCGCGCTCGCGCGGCGAGGACGTGGGCGGCCTGGTGCGGCATCTGCGCGCCGCCGGCCAACTCACCGCCGGACTGATCCTGCGCGCCTTGTTGTCGGGCAATCTCGAGCTGTTCGACCATGCGCTGTCGGAATTGTCCGGCCTGCCGCAGGCCCGCGTCTCCGCGCTGCTGCACGACCGCGGCGGCGCCAGCCTGCAGGCGCTGCTGGAGCGCGCCGGATTGCCGGAATCGACCTTCGCCGCGTTCCGGGTGGCGCTCGAAGTCAGTCACGAGACCGGATACGTCGACACGCTCGGCGGCGCGGCAAGATTGCGCCGCCGCATGGTCGAGCGCGTGTTGACGCATTGCGAAACCGATCCGAAAGCCGCCGAGCCGCTGTTGATCCTGCTGCGGCGCTTTGCGACCGAATCGGCGCGGGAAGAAGCCCGCATGTTCTGCGACGAGTTGATCGCCGACGAGGCCGTCGCGCATGAACTGATCGCGGCTTAAAAAACTCCCAAGGACGTCATTCCGGGGCGCGCGTCGGCGCGAACCGGGAATCCCGGGCCAATCGGTGCGGGATTCTCCGATGTGCAATCGCACATCTGAGGTCCGGGCCTGCGGCGAGTCGGAAATGACGTTGGTTTGACTTAATCCCCCGGCGCGATGCTCGGTGCAAGAATCGCTTCGAGGTGCTCGGGACGGTCGCGGTTGGCATGGGTGAGGTATTCGTCCGCGACGCCGCGCAGTTGCCGGCTCAGTTCGCTGGCCGTGCTGACGGTATCGAGCCTGGTGCGCTCGCGCACGATCGCCTGGACGGCGTTGATGTGGTGCGCGATCAGGTCGGACGGCACCTGGTCGAGTTTGGGCGCGTGTTCGATGATCCGGCAAAGGCTTTCGGCGGCGACGCCGGCGGAAGGGTATCCGAACGTGGCGGCGTCGCCCTTGATGTCATGGGCGGCGCGAAACAGCTCTTCGCACGTGGCGCTCGTAAAACCCAATTTGAGAATAGCGGCGTGGGCTGCCGAGAGCCGGTCGGCCTCGATTTCCATCCAGTTCCTGAATTCGCCCGACAGGCCGGCAAGCGCTTTCTCCGCGCGGGCAACGGGATCGTCGAGATCCGTTTCGCCGACGCGCCGCAACACCTTGCGCAAGGGATTCGGCTGCGTGATGACGTGATGGTCGGCGAAGGCCTTGATCTCGAGCGCGCCGGGCTTGTCCTTGGCCATGGTGGTTTCCTTGCGTCGCCGGCGCTAAACCGTGGAGCGGGCCTTGTCGAGCAACGACGGCTGCTGGAGCACTTCCGCCTCGCCGCCGACGCGGCGTTCGGGGCCGATATAGGCGTTGCTGGTGTTGCGCCGGCGGTCGGGGCCGAAATAGGTCTTGGTCTTGATGAACGGTCGCGGATTGGCGACGACGTTCAGAATGCGCTGATAGAGTCCTTTGGCCGAGATCGGCTTGGCGAGGAATTCGGTCACCCCGGCATCGCGCGCCACCGTGACGCGCCGCTTCTCGGAATGGCCGGTCAGCATGATGATGGGGGCAAAGGGATTGCCCTTCAATTCCGGCTGCCGGATCATCTGTGCCAGTTCGAGGCCATCGAAAATCGGCATCGACCAGTCGGTGATGACGATATCGGGGACGTAGTGGGTGTACATCTCCAGCGCGGTCGCGCCGTCTTCGGATTCATAGACCTCGCGTGCGCCGAACGAATGCAGCAGCGTCCGCAAAATACGGCGCATATGCGGATTGTCGTCGCACACGAGAAATCGCAGCTTGTTGAAATCGATGCGAAACATGGCCCAGGCCCTGAGGGCGTACCGGTGACGACGGTACACCCGGCGTTAACCTTATCGCGGTGCCGGTTAACGAATGGTTGCGAAGGGCGGCCACTCCGCGAAAACGAGCCTCGATTTTGCCCGCTTTCGCGTGCGGCCGAGCGGCCTTCTGCCGCCGTTCCCGAGAAGTGGTCTGCCTGCTCTATGGAGGTGGAAAGCGAACGATGAGGTTGGGAATATAGTGGCACGGAAGGCTGGTATCGATGCGGCCGCCGACAACATCAACACGGTCGCCAATCTGAACCGTCATTCCCTGAGGTACAAGATAGACGAAGCGCGTTCCCTCAGGGCTGCCATCCAGATGCACGAGGCTGCGGACATTCGCCAGGTAGTCAGGATTGATAGCCATGCGTAACGTGAATTGTGTGCTTTGCAAGAGCTTGGCTGCCTGATCCGAAGTGAGGAATCCGACGACTTGCCCACGCCCGGAAGCGCCGCCGAACGCTCTTGCATTGCTGTGGCACGCGACGTCGTTGCTGGGTTCGTCGGCAGGGGGAGTTCCTATCAACGGCATTGCGATCAGCGCGGCCGACAATCCAATTGCCGCGAGGGTCAGATTCCTCCACCCGGGCGCGTCACGCCAAAGACGAAAACTCGGATCGGCGACCGGGTCGGATGCCGGCCGCAAGATTTCGAGCGGTAGCGGATCGGGCATGTCGTCTGCTTCCCTCATTTTCAGCAAACGACAGACATTGTTTCAAGAAGGCATGCGAATGGGATCATCGGATAATTTCGGTCCACACTTTCCCGTCCTGTTCGGCCAAGGCTATGCGTTGAGCTCCTTTTCGTTTTGCGTCGATCAGGGAATCCGCAATCACTTCTTCAATGGCGCGTACAAGATCTCGCGCGGAGGCGGCGTAACCCAGCTTTCGCCACCGATTGACAAGATCGAGCAGAATTTGGGGGTTGATTCCGCCTTCGCTGATTTCCAGCCCATAACCCTGAATCATGCTTTCGATCTCAAGTGCCGCGACCCTCGCAATATCGAGGCCGGTCAAGGGCTCAAACACGAAGATCCGGTCGATCCGGCTGAGTACTTCCGGAGCAAAACCCGCCGACCGCAGCACGGCGTCGGCGGCACGCCGGAATTCGTCGGGATTGTCGGCATATTGTTGCCCGAGCCCGGCGAGCGCGTCGACGGCAGCATTTGTGGTCAACACAAAAAGCGACCGCGTGGTCGAGATTTGTCGCCCGTCAGATGCTTCGGTGACAAAGCCGTCGTTCCAGGCCGTAAGGAAGTTCTTGTGGACGTCCGGGTGTGCCTTTTCGAACTCATCGAGCAGTACAACTGCATCGGGGGTGTCGCGCAAACCCGCCGTCAGCTTTCCGTAGGTCGTCGACCCGACATATCCTTTCGCCGCGCCGAACAGGGATGATGACGCAAAAGACCCGCTGGAAAACTGCGTCATATCGAAGTGCAGGAGCTTTCGACCTATCGCATACGCAAGCGTCTTGCCCAAATAGGTTTTGCCGGAGCCCGGCGGTCCGGCAAACAAGAACACTCCGATCGGCTTTCCCCGGTGCTCAAGCGCCAGCCGCCTGCGGATCTGGGCAGCGAGTTCGTGGCAAACGCGGTCTTGCCCGACCACCTTGCTTCTGAGCGTTTCCGCCAGGGCATCCGCATCGATGTAGACGGCATCGGCTTCCGTATCGATCCGCCGCTCAAGCTCCTGACGGTTGGTGAGACGATCCAGGATGTCCATGAGTGTTTTCCACCTTGTTAGCCAGCGAGGCAAACGGCCGGTGTGTCGCAAATACGCCAGGACGACGAGAGTCCAGGCAAGAACACACGCTCCGCCGAATATGAACCAAATTGCGATCGAATTCCGATTGAGCCAAGCTCCCAAATTCAGGGAAGAGAACACATGACCAACTTGCAAAGCGACTTGCAGGAGGGCGGCTACGGCCGTGATCAGGAGGATCAAAGGCAGATAGCGACCGACTTTTTCCAGCAGGGTGGCCATTCGGGATTGTGCAACATCGTTGTTGAGCGTTAGCACGGTACGATGGAAGCTATACCAGCTGACAGCCGTATATCGCTGACAGCCGCAAATAAAGGTGTATTTGATCGCTTTGGCAACCGGATAGCGATGCGTAGCCAGCCGAACCTGTTGCCGAACCTGTTGTCAGGCACTTGACGCCGATCCGCTGATTTCAAATTCGATCTTGACCCGGACAAAGGGGTGAGGCGGCGGCACTAAACCCCGAATTGCTCGCTCAGAATGCGCTCTTCGAGGCTATGGCCGGGGTCGAACAGCATGCGCATCGAGATGGTCTTGTCGGACAACACCTCGACGCGGCTGATATCGCGCGCTTCGTCGTGGTCGGCCACCGCCGCGACCGGGCGTTTGTCGCCCTCGAGCACCTCGATGACCACATAGGCGGTGTTGGGGAGCAGCGCGCCGCGCCAGCGGCGCGGGCGAAACGGGCTGATCGGGGTCAGCGCCAAAAGCGCGGCATTGATCGGGATGATCGGTCCCTGCGCCGAAAGATTGTAGGCGGTCGACCCCGCCGGCGTCGCCACCAGGATGCCGTCGGCGATCAGCTCTGGCATGCGTTCGCGCTCGTCGATCAGAATCCGCAATCGCGCCGCCTGATGGGTCTGACGGAACAGCGCGACTTCGTTGATGGCGTGATGAAGATGCACCATGCCGTGCACGTCGGTGGCGCGCATCAAGAGCGGATGGATCACCGATTCCTTCGCGGCCGCAAGTCGGGCGTGCAGGTCCTTGGTCGAGAACTCGTTCATCAGAAAGCCGACGGTGCCACGATGCATGCCGTAGATCGGCTTGCCGGTACGCATGTGCCGGTGCAGCGTCTGCAGCATCAATCCGTCGCCGCCGAGAGCCACCACGACATCGGCCTCGGCGGGATCGTGATTGCCGTAGAGCTCGACCAGCTGTGTCAGCGCCTGCTGGGCTTCCACGCCGGCGCTCGCGACGAAGGCGATCCGGTCATATCGCTTGGGGCTGGTCATGGGATCGCGGGCTCATATTGGCGCTGATGGGAGCTAAGGGCGGCGCGGAAGCTCGTCTATACGACCTTGGCGGTCTTTGTCGAGATAGGCTGGCGGCCGCGCGGGAATGTCACTCGATCGTGCGATGAGCTCAACTACAAAGCCGGCTATGTCTGGGCGCTTGCCAACAATACCAGGCTGTCGCAATTTTGAACTATAAAACCGGCTGCTATCCGGGAAATCCGGGCGCCTATGGTAAACGCGGCCGTTTCGGGGTGGATTGCGGCAAGCGGGGAGAAAGAACAGACATGGCCATCCGTTTTGCCGCGCCGGTTCACGCACGCTTCGCCGTCGCGCTTCTTGCCTTCTCGATCATGACGGCGGCGCGCGCCGAGGATGCGCCGCAACTGCCTCAGGATCACCCCACCGTGACGCCCTCGGGTCAGAAATCGGGCGGAACGGGCGGACGCGCCGGCACACCGGGTTCGCCTGCTGTCGCCGAGCAACATCGCCTGCCGCCGGATTCCACGACCAAACAGACGCTGGTGCTTCCCGGACGGACGCTGGCCTTCACGGCCACGGCGGGTTCGATCCGCCTGTTCGACGACAAGGGCGAGCCGCAAGCCGATATCGCCTACACCGCCTATCAACTGGATGGCGCCGATCCGGCTACCCGGCCGGTAACCTTCCTTTTCAATGGCGGGCCGGGCGCAGCCTCGGCCTATTTGCAGCTCGGCGCCGTCGGGCCGTGGCGGCTCGCCATCAACGGGGATGCCGCGATTCCCTCCGCGTCGCCCGATCTCAAGCCCAATGCCGAGACCTGGCTCGACTTTACCGATCTCGTCTTCATCGATCCCGTCGGTACCGGCTATAGCCGCTTCGTCGCGTCAGGCGAGGACGTGCGCAAGAAATTCTTCTCGGTCGATGGCGACGCTAGTTCGATCGCGGTGATGATCCGCCGCTGGCTGGAAAAGTCGGGCCGGCTGCTCTCGCCCAAATTTGTCGCGGGCGAAAGCTATGGCGGCATCCGCGGACCGAAGATCGTCCGCAATCTGCAGTTTCAGCAGGGCGTCGGGGTGAGGGGCCTGATCCTCGTTTCTCCGCTGTTCGACTTCCGCGAATTTTCAGGTTCAAGCCTGCTGCAATATGTGGCGAGCCTTCCCACCATGGCGGCGGTGGCGCGCGAGGCGAAGGGCGCGGTGAGCCGCGCCGACATGGCGGAGGTCGAAAATTATGCGCGCGGCGATTTTCTGGCCGATCTCGTCAAAGGGGAGGCCGACGCCGAGGCCACGACGCGGCTTGCCGACAGAGTGGCTGTCTTGACGGGGATCGATCAGGCGTTAAGCCGCAGGCTGGCCGGGCGCTTCGACGTGATCGAGTTTCGCCGCGAATTCGACCGCAAGAACGGCAAGGTGACGGGACGCTACGATGCATCGGTCACAGGCTTCGATCCCTATCCGGACTTCGAGCTTCTTTCATTTCAGCGATCCCTCCGGCGAAGCGATCGCTGCACCGCTGACCAGCGCCGCGGTCGACCTCACCACGCGCAAGCTCAACTGGCGTCCGGACGGCTCCTACCAGTTGATCAATGGCGCGGTCGAGAAGGCCTGGGATTTCGGCCACGGCATAAATCCCGCCCAATCGGCCTCCCAGCTGCGCGAAATTCTCGCCATCGACCCGAAGCTCAAGGTGCTGGTGGGGCACGGGCTGTTCGATCTGGCCACGCCTTATTTCGGCACCAAGATCCTGCTCGACCAGCTTCCGGCCTTTGCCACGGCCGAGCGCGTGAAGCTCGTCGTTTACCCCGGCGGGCACATGTTCTATTCGCGCGACGCCTCGCGCCAGGCCTTCCGGGCCGAGGCTGAGGCGCTGATGAAGTAAAGGCCGCGCGCCCGCGAGCGAAATTCAGCGACAATATCGCTGCATGCAACAGGACACGATAAAGCCGGCGCAACCGTTCAGGATTGCGCCGGCTTATTTGATTTGCCGCCGAACTCAGTAGACGAGGCCAGTGCCGGGTGCCTTTTCAAGGGCTGCGGCGAGCGAGCGATATTCCTCGCTGTCGGTGCCGACCAGGGAGGCGAGCCGGCTCAGGTGATATTGCGCCTGATCGCGGTTGCCCTGTTCGACCTGCCACAGGCCGTAATACTGCCAGGTCTTGACGTGATCGGGGTCGGCCTTCAGCGCGCGCTCGTACCAGATCTGCGAGACCTTGTAGTCGCCGAGCTTGCGATAGGAGTAACCAATCAGATTGGCAACGGCGGCGTTGTCGTTGTGGCCAAGCGCCTTCAACTGTTCGATGGCGGACGCGTAATCGTTGCGGTCGTAGATCGTTGTGTAGGCGGTGCGATAGCCCGCGACGAATTTGCCATCGTCGATGCTGGAGCTCTTGTCCTTCTTGTCCTTCTTGGAACCCGACGCCGGAGGCGAGGGAGTTTCGTCACCCGCGGCATGCGCCGGGGTGAGCAGGGGCGCCGCGATCAGCGCTATCGCGAACATTGCCAATGTCAAAAGCCTGATCGCAAATTTGTTCATTCTTCGCTCCGATTTCCGTTGGGTTACACCCGGGGCTCTTTGTCGACTTGAAACCCGGACCATCAGAACATTCCCGGACAATGATTTTTGTTTGAGCAAAATCCGCCAAGCATGGGGCATGCGGAGGCGGAACATGACGAACATGTCATGGAGATGAACGAAGTCCATCGTTGCGCTTCAGGATGGGTTCAGCGCGCGGCCTCTAAGGTCGCAGCCATGATCGACGGGCCCGGCCATCCGACCGGCCGCCTCGTGATCCCTTGAAGGAGGATACCACCATGTTGAAGACCATTTCCGCAGCCCTGCTCGCAGTTTCCGTTCTCGCCGCACCCGCGCTGGCTGCCGGTCCGGCCAAGACCACAAACGCGCCGGTCGTCAAGGCCGAGCAGGTGAAGAAAGTGAAGCCGAGCGTGCTCAACGCCAATGCCAGGATGAGCCATCACCAGCATTTCCGTCATCATCGCTTCCACAAGCACATGGGCGCGCTGAAGACGCACAAGTTCTCGAAGGTCACGATCAAGCACGCTGGCCCCGCCATCAAGCGCGGCTGAAACTGATCCGCGGGGGGTGGCATTATGCCCCCCGCCGCTCCCGGCGGATATCAGGTCCGGCCCGCGCCATTTCCCCGATGGTGCCGGGCCGGAACGGCATTGGCGTGAACATTCTGGCGAGTGCAAAAATCGAAATGCGGATTCCCTTTGATCTGCGGAAGGTCTAGAACCGCCGCCTGGGCGTCGGATCTTCGAGCGGAGTGCACTTGGGAATATCTGCAAAGCGTGTGGCGATGGTGCTGCTCCCGTTCGCGCTCGCGGCCTGTGCGGGGGGCGAGGACGGCAGAGAGGCTGCCTTCAGCATCGATAACGGCAGTGTCAACCAGCCTTATCCCGGCAATTACCGTACGGAAGTGCTGGCGTTCATGAAGTCCTATCTCAACAACCCCGTCGGCGTGCACGAGGCCGCGATGGCCGAGCCGGTGCAGCGTACCGTCGGCGGGCGGCTGCGCTATGTCAGCTGCCTGCGCTTTATCCCGCGCGAATCCGACGGCAGTTATCGCGACCCGCGCGAACGCGCTGTTCTCTATGTCAACGGCCGGCTCGACCGCGTGGTCGAGAACGCCAGCGATATCTGCGCCGGCGCGGTCTACGCGCCGTTTCCGGATCTGGAGAAGCTGACGCGCTAGGGGTGGGGCTGCGTTGGTTCCATTCCCGGACACCGAACAAACAACATCCCGATCACGCGAACACCGCCTGGTGAACGCGCGCCGAAATCTCGCATATCAAATCATGTCGCCATAATCGCGGCGTTATATTTATATTTGGACGGAGGTTATCACAACGCCGCGATTCGCACAGTTCGGCATGAAGACTGCGGCATGAACATTGCTTGAGAGAAGCGGGGCTGGTTTTGACATTCAGGAGCGTGGCACATGAAGCGCATCGTGTTTGGTCTGACCGTTGGTCTGATAGTTGCTTGTCTCGTTGGCGGCGTAAGAGCGCGCGACCTTGATGGCCGCTTCGCCAACTCACCGCTCAAGCCGTGGTTCGATCATCTCGCGAGCGGCAAAGGACTGTGTTGCTCGATGGCGGATGGTGAAAGCGTCGCCGATCCCGATTGGGAATTCGAAGGACGGCCATTATCGCGTTCGTCTCGATAATAGTTGGGTCGATGTTCCCGACGACGCCGTGATCACCGAACCGAACCTCGCCGGACGCACGATGGTTTGGCCGATACGGCTCGACAATCAGATCTCGATCCGGTGCTTCATCCCGGGCAGCATGACCTAGGAAGTCGCAGGCTCCGGTTCGCGTAGATATGGTCCGTCGTTGCGCGGCGGACCAGTCGGGCTTGCTGTTCCCCGTATCAGTGGTCTTCCATCATGATGAAGACCGCGCCCGTCAAGGTCGCGCCGATCGCGAACATCAGGACGACGGGTCCGACAAACAGGGTGATGGCCTGACTTCCCCCGTGCGCGACCAGAGACGCGGTGCCCGCCGGGTCGACGAGGATCAGCACGAGCGCGAACGCAAGGCCGATCGCCACGCCCATGACTGCGTGACCGCCCAATCTCAGGAGCCCTGACGGGCTCGCCAGCCCCGCTGGTTTTTTCGTTCGCATCAGGGCCTCCGCGGACCCAACCACGGTAACGCTCCAGTCGATGTCCGGTTCCAGCTGCAGTTCACGGCGAGCGTGAACCGCAGCCAAAGGCAGCCTTCAGGCAGTATTCAGGGGCGCCGGGCAATGATGGCGCGCATCTCCCAACCGGAGTCGAGCCGTGAGCAATCTGCTGTTCTTCCGCCGTTCCCTGGCCTACCGCTACGCCGCGGTCGAGATGATCCGCAAGGCGCGCGCCATCCCGCCTGGCGCGGAACGCCGCGCCGCGCATCAGTTTGCACGTGCGCTAAGCGATCTGGCAAAAACCGAAGCGTGGCTGGAAGGACAAACGCCTCGGCGGCGTCCGGCGGCTTGCGACCGGGAGCATCCGCGCCGCGCCGTCTCATGAACAGGCGTTCGCCGGCTCACAAAAAATACTCCGCGATCGCATCGAACCCGCGCCGCCAGCCCCGCACGCGATCGAGATCGAGCGCGGTGGCCTCCGATGCCATCCTGACGATCACCAGTTCGGCCTCGGGGTGGATATAGATCCACTGGCCGTGAATGCCGAGCGCGCAGAGCACGTTCCTGGCCCGATCGATCCGGTACCATTTGCTGCGGTAACTTGCCTGCGGGAACATGTCGGCGAATTCCGACCGCGCCCAGGCCTCGGGATCGCCGCATTCGTTGACGTCGTCGATCCATGCACCGGGCACGACCTGCCGGCCATCGGCAACACCGCGCCGGCGGATCATCTCGCCGAAGCGGGCAAGGTCGCGCGGCGTGACGCAGACGCCGCCGGCGGCGCGCATCGCATCGCGGGCGTCGACGGTGATGTAGGCGTCGCGCTCGGCGCCGAGCGGCGCCCACAGATATTCGCTGAGGATATCGGCGTAAGCCTGAGCGCAGGCGCGTTCATAGACCCAGCCCAGAACGTCGGTATTGGTCGAGACATAGTGAAACAGCTCGCCGTGCTTCTGCCCGTCGGGCTTTTGCTGGCAGAGAAAGCTGCGCAGATCGATCGGCGCTTCGCCTGCCGGCAACGGATCCCATCCCGCGGCATAGCGATAGCGCATCACGTCGCCCCTGGGGTCTTCGTAGTCCTCGTTGAAGGCGATTCCGACCGACATATCCAGGAGGTGCCGGATCGTGCAACCGGCATAGACCGACGGCGCCAGTTCGGGGATGTAGTCGATGACGCGGTCGTCCGGATCGAACAGGCCGCGATCCGCCAGAATTCCGCCGAGCGCGCCGCAGATCGATTTGCTGACGGAGAAGATGATGTGCGGCGTGGTGGCGCTCATGCCAGGGCCGTACCACTCCGTCGCGATCCGACCGCGCCTGAGCACGACAAACGCGTCGGTATCGGTGGCACGCAGCGCCTGGTTCACGGTGGTCGGGTTGCCGTCATGGCCGTTGAAGCCGATGTGCCCGATCTCTTCCAGCGAGGTTTCAAGCGACACGGCATGGCCGGAGGCGGCAATGTTGGCGGTCGGGATCAGCCGGCGGACATTGTGGAAGCCCCAGGCGCTGAACGGCGCCTTGCGCCAGTTCGCGAGCGTCACCAGCCGGTCCGGTGCTGGTGGAAAGTCGTCCATCAGGGCAGCAGTCATTTGTCCTCCTCGATCCTCTTGCTTTTTCGTGGCGCCTTGCGCGGGTCCTGCGGCAAACCGACGATCGCCTTTCAGCCAGCTTCGAACCGGATTGCCGGGCGCATCGGCCAAACCATAGCGGCGAACCACGCGTTTCCCCCGGCAAAACATCCTTCGCCCGATGAAACAAAAGGCCGTTGTTGCCGCACTGTCACAGTTGGGCCATCACAGCTCCGGCATTGCCCAGAAGCAACCAAATTGGCGCCACGTTGTTTGACTTGTTGTTAGTACGAGAATGACGGGGTCCGGTTATGAAGAAGCTTCTGCTGGGTGGAGCGGTATGTGTCGCGTTGGCGGGTCCTGCGACCGCGGCTGACATGCCTGCGCGCACCTATACCAAGGCTCCCGTCCATACGGCGCCGCAGGCGGTCTACGACTGGACCGGATTCTATATCGGCGGGCATCTCGGCGGCGCGTTCGCGGCCAACAATAGCCTGGAGGGAAGCGGCGGCCGGTTCATGGGCGGCGTGCAGGGCGGCTTCGATTACCAGTTCGCGACCAACTGGGTGGTCGGTGCTGAAGCCCAGTACAACTTTCTTACCAACAATAACAATGGCGTGCTCCTTCCTGGCGGCACTCGGATCACCACCACCAACAACCAGATCGGCTCAGTCACCGGCCGGCTCGGCTATACTTGGGGTCCGGCATTGCTGTACGCCAAGGGCGGCTACGCCGGGCGCGACAGCAAGATCGTCGTCAGCAATGGCGGCGTGCCGGTGGCCTTTGCGACCAATGGAAACCAGAAGAGCGGCTACACCGTCGGCGCCGGTCTCGAATACATGTTCGCGCCGAGCTGGTCCGCCAAGGCCGAGTACGACTATTACAATTTCGGCACCACCACCTTCACCGGCGGGCCCGCCGCGATCGTCGGTTCCAGGTTCCGGGACGACGAGCATACCGTTGAGGTCGGCGTGAACTACCGCTTCGGCTGGGGCGGCCCGAGCGGCGCGCGCTACTGACGCCGTTTCAGGTCGAGCGACGGGAGAGGGCCGGCTTCGCGCCGGCTTTTTATTTTGGAAGCGCAACTGCAGCGCCGCTTCAGGTAAGCGAAAAATAATTTTTGCCGTCTACGGAACTTCCGCTCGTAATCGGTTATTATAAGTCTTGCCGGTTGGTGGACGACGAACATGCGTGCCTTGTTGTCAGGTTTGGTGTTATCCGCGGTTGCCCTGCCGTGCCTTGCCCAAAACGTCCTGAAATCCGAACCACTTGTGCTGGCGCCCTATGAGATCGCCTATGTGCAGGATGCTTCATGTCCTGCCGGGAAGGTGCTCAAGGTCACCGGCGCAATAAGGGGCCTGCATCGTAAAAAGGCGTGCGTGACGCTCGCTTCCGATCAGGCGTCGCTGGCCGTGGTGACGCCGTAGGCGGTCAGGGGCGACCGCCGGGGACGACCCGTGTCCCTTGCGTACTCAGCTGAAATTCCAGCTCCTCTGCCCGCTCGGCCTCGGCCTGGTTCCTGGCGGAGTCTTGCTGCGAGGCCGGCCGGCAGGGCCTGATCTCGTAATCGTGGTCCAGTACCGGCCGGGGGCGCCGGCATCTGTTGGTCGGACGTGACGGACCACGAGCCCGCTTTTCCGGGCCTGGTTTTAGACGTCCGCCTCGGTCGGATAGGTCTTGCTCAGCCTGGCGTCATTGCTGAACAGCGCGTAGGGCACAGGGGCGCTCCTCGCGAAAGCACCCTAACGCGCTGGATGGGCGAGGGTTTCAGCCCGGCGGCAGGTGGTTCACGCGCAGGTAAAGGCCTGAATGGCGGGGCGGGGCAAATTCGGGCGGGTCGCTGAGTTGTAAACGAGTCCTGAATCCCGCGAAAAATAATCCCCGAGACTCCCGAAGTAGAATCGCCGGATGTTTTCGCCGTCATGGGAACGACCTTCAAAACATCCGGCGAGGCAGTGCATGTCGTGCTGACAGTGGCGCTGCTGGCGGCGTGCGCGGCGAATTTGATGCTGGTATGCACCTGGCTTTAGGCGGCTGCCGGGTCCGAAATGTCGGCTCGCGCAATGCAATCCCGCCCGCTATTTTTCGCCGTATACAGAGCCTGGTCCGCTGTCCGCATGATTCGCGGTAGATCGGTTGCGCTCTCGGATACGGTCAGGCCGATACTGATGGTCACGTGAGTTGAAATACCATCTCTTGTGATCTCTCTTGCCGCACATGCTCCGCGCAATGCGTTTGCGTATTCCACGGCTTGCTCGACCGAAGCTCCGGCAAACAGAACTGCGAATTCCTCGCCGCCATGCCGGGCCACCAGCATATCGTTCTGCTCGCCAAACGAGCGAAACACCTGGGCTATTTCGACCAGTACCTTGTCGCCGAATTCATGGCCGAATTGATCATTGATCGCTTTGAAGCGGTCAATGTCGCACATCAGCGCCACCGCCGGTTGCTTTGCCTTGCGGGCATCCGCCAGGACCGATGCCGCCATTTCTTCGAAGCCCCGCCGATTGAGCAACCCCGTAAGCTGATCGGTACGAGAAATATGTCGCAACTCCGCCCGCGCGAGGTTCAGTTCCCGCATCACGAGAGCCGAGCGGTACGACAAAGCACCGGTCAGCAGGACGGAAATGGCGAAACTCATGGTCAAGTTGAATGCGATCACCCAGCGAGCGGCCACCATTGCGTTCGGGTCTGTGCCGAGCGTCACGATGGTCATCGCCACGGTCAGAATAACGCTGAGACCCGCGGCCAAAACCACTCGCAGCGCCGCGTAGCGCAACGCGTCTCGATGCGTGGTCAACCTGGTTGGCATGCCCGTTCCGCAGCCTTTGCCGCCCAATTCAGTTTGGCGGTTGCAAAGTCATAATCAGTGAACATTGGCGATTTGTTCGATGCGCCGCCAACACGGAACAATTCGATGCGTGCCGTTCGCTCCCGCGTTTTCCGAATATATCCGGCCGGCTCGCCTGTTGCGCCGTCATGCATTATTTCAGGAGCCCCGAACGAAGAATCGCCGGGGCTCCTGTCAATACCGAAGCAACCAGCTCCGGCGGTCGGCGCCATCGTCGGGAGTTCGGTACAGGCGATTCGCCTAGCATGGCCCCGCACAGGCGACATTGAGCGGGATCAAACTCATTTATCGCCGTGCAGCTAGCCTATTATGCTAATTTATTGACCTGCGGCGGTTTCGGTCGTCGCGTCTGACAGACGGTCAATTTCCAGTCGTCCGGCAACGGGCGCGCCGCATAGCAAATGGGAGGGCATCCTCCAAAGACGCGTGGCCAATGAACCTTGCTGCTGCACTGATTTACTGGGTCATCATTTCGCTGTGGCTCGCCGTCCTCACCACCGTATGCGTGGCGTTCGTCCGCAACCCCCGGACATTCGGTGCCGTGCGCCTTTTGCTTTCCGTCATCTTGATCGACACCTGTCGGAATATCATTGAGAACCTGTATTTCGGTTTGTACTTTGGAGGTCAATACGGACTGTTTCCGGCCTCCATCGTCGGAGTGCTCGGCAATCCCGGCTACCTCATTCTTCCCAAGGCGATGAACGTCGTCGCGGGCTGCGCTGTGTTGGGCCTCCTGGTGCTCCGATGGCTTCCGCAGGCCACCAAGGAGCGCGCCGACGCGGACGCGGAGATGCAGGTGAAGACGGAGGCGCTGAACCAGGAGGCGGAAGAGCGGCTGCGGCTGTTCGAGACATCGCTGGATTTGATCCTGGTCACCGATCGCGCCGGAATGTCCGTTCGCGCAAGCCCCAGCTCCTTGGCGACCCTCGGCTATCGGCCCGACGAAATGATCGGACGCGACGTCGCTGATTTCATATATCGCGAAGATCTCGATGATGTCGGTCGAGAAATGCAGCTCGCACGCACAGGGCAGCATATGCGTAACTTCGAAACGAGGTGCGTCCACAAAAGCGGGCGGATCGTGACGCTGTCGTGGATGGGCACATGGTCGGAGCCGGTCGGGCGGTATTTCTTTGTCGGTCGCGACATGACCGAGAGCCGGCGGGCGCAGGAAACATTGCGCGAAAGCGAACAACTGGCGCGCGGCATCATCGATACCGCGCTCGATGCCTTCGTCCAGACCGACGACAGCGGCAGCATCCAGAACTGGAATACGCAGGCGGAAAAGATCTTCGGATGGCCGCGCCAGGACGCCCTTGGGAAGAACTTCATCGAACTGATCATCGCCGATACAGACCGCCGCGATCTCAACGCGGCTTTGCAGCGCTTTCTGCTCTCCGGGCAAGGCCAGATCTTCGGAAACCGCCGCGAAATCGAGGCGCGGCGGCGCGACGGCGGGGAATTCACGGCCGAGCTGAGCATCACCGCGCTGCGGCGCCGCGAGGGCATTCTGTTCAACGGATTCTTCCGCGATCTCACCGACAAGATCGCGGCCGAGGACCGGATTCGGCAGTCCGAAAAAATGGAAGCCGTCGGTCAGCTCACCGGCGGCATTGCGCACGATTTCAACAATATCCTGACGGTCATCACGGGAACCATCGAAATTCTGGCCGAGGCGGTCGAGAAGGAGCCGCAACTTGCCGCCATCACGAGAATGATCGACGACGCCGCGGCGCGCGGCGCGGAGCTTACCCAACATCTTCTGGCGTTCGCCCGCAGGCAGCCGCTGCATCCGCGCGAGACCGACGTCAATACGCTGATCATCGACACCGCCAAGCTGCTGCGGTCCACCCTTGGCGAGCATATCGAGATCGAATCGGTGTTCGAAGACGAAACCTGCATGGCTACCGTCGACCCCAACCAGCTTGCGACTGCAATCCTCAATCTTGCGCTCAACGCCCGTGACGCCATGCCCGACGGCGGCAAGCTCGTCCTCGAAACCGGCTCGGCCTATCTCGATGAAGCCTACGCAAGCAGATACGGCGACGTCCGGCCGGGCCGTTATGCCCTGATCGCCATGAGTGATACCGGAACCGGCATTCCCGCCGGTATCCTCGACAAGGTATTCGACCCGTTCTTTACGTCGAAGGGACCCGGCAAGGGCACCGGCCTCGGCCTGAGCATGGTCTACGGCTTCGTGAAACAGTCAGCAGGGCACATCAAGATTTATACCGAGGAGGGCCACGGCACCACGGTCAAGATGTACCTGCCGCCGGGCACGGGAACTCTGGCCGCCGCCGAAGCCTCCGGCGCGCCGGCGGTTCAAGGCGGACACGAAACAATCCTGGTCGTCGAAGACGACAGGCTGGTGAGGGATTACGTGCTGACGCAACTGCATTCGCTCGGTTACGTTACGCTGGACGCGGCGAACGCGGCCGAAGCGCTGGCTATTGTCGAGGCGGGCAAGAAATTCGATCTGCTGTTCACCGACGTCATCATGCCGGGCGCCGTGAACGGCCGCCAGCTTGCCAACGAGTTGCAAAAGCGCAAACCCGGACTGAAGGTGCTGTTTACCTCGGGCTACACCGAAAATGCGATCATTCATCACGGCCGGCTCGACTCCGGCGTGCTGCTGCTGGCCAAGCCGTATCGCAAGTCGGATATGGCGATCATGATCCGCAGGGCGCTCGCCGATTGAGGTCGCGCTCGAAGGCTGCGTCATGCGAGGGCGGGACGCTAAGACAAAGGAGGTCAAGTCGTTGCAAATCGAGGCGGGGAAAACGCGAATGGGTGAAGTGCGTAGCCATTTCTCATACTGAGAACCGCGTGGCGATGACCGACAGCCGGGGAACCGTTTCGCAATGTCCCCGTTATCGCGATTGGGCCACGTCAACCGCGCCGGTCCGTGGCCCGGTACCCCCAGCCCAGAGGCGGGCGGTGCTTTTGCTTTCCGTCAAGTGTCCTTGCGGTCGCGGTGCCGGACTTTGGGTCAGGAAAAACGGGAGGTCATCCAATGATATCGCGCCGATCTATTTTGCTGACGTTGGCTGTGGCGACATTATCCGGTGGGAGCCGGCCGGTCTTTGCGGGTTCTCACCAGCGCACTCCGATCCAAATGTTCGACACGGACAATGACGGAACGCTTGATCTCGCGGAGGTGAAGAAGGCGGCGTCAGCTTTGTTCGCGAGGCTGGACCGCGATCATGACGGCACTCTCGACAAGCGCGAACTGGCGGGGAGACTGAGTCCCGAGGAGTTCGCCGCTGCCGATCCAGACCATGATGGAACGCTGACTCTAGACGAGTACCTCGCTGTCGTCGGGCAGCGCTTCAATGCGGCAAATCCGGACAAGGATGGAACCTTGGATGCCAAGGAATTAAACACCAGCGCCGGGCGGGCGCTCTTAAGATTACTCAGGTAGCCAAAGGCGGCCTTTATTCCCGGAGCAGACATTGAGCGGGGCGGCGTCAAGACCGAAGCGATTCGGGTCTCGCAAAATCCAGCTAAGTCCTTGATTTTGATGGTGCCGGTTGAGAGGATTGAACTCCCGACCTTCGGTTTACAAAACCGCTGCTCTACCGCTGAGCTAAACCGGCGAATTGAGGGCGATCAGGGACGACGCAGATCCTGATTTGCGGCCGGTCGAATACCAGACTTGCCCGCAAAGGGCCAGAACCCTGGAGACCGCCCCGGCGGGCCGGTCGTTACCGTGACGAGATCGTCAGGGTCGGGCTCAATCACGAATTCTGGTCAGGGCCTGGCAAGCTGACGGCCGATTGCGAAAAGCCGCTGATCCGCTAGCGGCTTTTTTTATACCTGCGTGGCCGGCCATCTCGATCGTGTACGACCAGCGCGAGGATAAGCTGCGCAATCCGCCGCTCGCGCCGCCGCGTGCATCATCCGCTCGCAATGGATGAACCACTATCCTCAGTTCCACCGTTTTCGGGAATGAGCCCGCCGATGCACATGCATGACATCAATTACAGCGACCAAGCCGCTAATTTCACTGGATATCTCGCCTTCGGCAAGACCGCCGCCGGGCCGCGGCCGGGTGTGCTGGTGTTCCACGAGGGGCTGGGACTGGGCGATTTCGCAATGGCACGTGCGCGCAAGCTGGCGGAACTGGGTTACGTCGCTCTCGCCGCCGATATGTTCGGCGATCGCCGGCAGGCGCATAACCTGCAGGAGGTGACCAGACTTGTCGGCGACCTTCGCAACGAACCGCAAACGCTGCGCGCGCGGGGCCGCGCCGCGCTGGCGACACTCGCGGCGTTGCCGCAGGTCGATGCGAACAGATTGGGCGCGGTCGGCTTCTGCTTCGGCGGCTCGGTCGTGCTCGAACTCGCGCGCGACGGCGCCGATCTCAAGGCCGTCGTCAGCTTCCACGGTGTTCTCGCAACCAGGACACCGGCGGTTTGCGGCAAGGTGAAGGCCCGCGTGCTGGTTTGCACCGGCGCCGACGATCCGCTGGCGCCGCCGGAGCAAGTCAGGGCATTCGAGGACGAAATGCGTGCGGCCGAGGTCCGGGACTGGCAAGTCATCAGCTATGGCAACACGCTGCATGGTTTTACCAATCCGGCCGCCGACGGTTCGATGATGCGTGCGGCGCTCTACAGCGAGCAGGCCGACCGCCGCTCCTGGGCATCGATGCGAAGCCTGCTCGAGGAGGCGTTTCGAGCCTGAATATCCACGCCCGGATTTTGCCCTGACAGAGGCGGTGGCTGGTGTCATGCGTAGCGGCCACAGGCCGAGAGCACTCTCGTTAACGCTTCCTCATCGCCACCGCTCGCAATTGAACGAGGGCAAATGCTTGCGCGTTAGCCTTACCGGCAGGCTGGCCCGCAGCTTTAACCTTTGGATCCTGGCATTCGGTTAGGTTATCCCGAGCAATCGGGATACCAAACCATGCGTGCCGGGTTAGCACTGGCCATCTTGATCGGAGCGAGCTGCGCGGCCCTGGCCGACAGCGCTCCCGTCCTTGTCATTCCCGGCCGCCCGGGCGTGCCCATCATCATTAACGGCGTCGACGCATCCTATGCGGTCGTCGAGGGCGACTGGGGCCTCAGCAAGAACGTGCATGTGACCCCGACGGTCTATGGCGGCCGCTACGTCGATCCCACGCCGCATGTCGGTCATTACTATCCGAGCGCCGGGCACCGGCCGGGCTACGGGCGTCTGGAAATCGAGCCGCCCGCCAACCGCAGGCTGCCGCAGCCCGCGGAGAGCTATCATCAATCGTGGTCGGCGCAATCCACCCCGCAGCCGCCGCAGCCCGAGGTTCCCTTCTATCCGCCGCCGATCATCGTCGCGCCGCAGGGCGGCGACGGCGGCGCGCCACAGGATTTTTCAAGCCCGCCGCAGGATTTCCGACATCGAAAACCGCGGAGCGTTCCTCACTAATTCCACGCCAACGAAGAAATACATTTACAGGAGACCGTAATGCATCGGACGATTTCAGGATTGGTAACGGCGATCGCCGTGGTGACCGCGAGCGCTGCGCCGGCGCTGGCGTGTGGAGGCGGACCGCTTGGCGCGTGCTCGCCTTGCGGAGCGGGGTATGTCGGTCCCTGCGCGCTGACCTATGTCCCTGCCTATACTTATTTTGATCGGCTGGCCGACCCGGTGCAGCAGTATCATGCCGCTGCCCCGCTGCAACACCAGTACTACTACGTCAACCAGGGTCCGACCTATACCGGCCCCGGCGCCTTCGCGCCTTATCCGACCTATCAGGAAGCCGCTGTATCCGGCTGGGGCGCCTATCGCCACCGCGGCCGCCATCACAGGATGCACCGCTACAACTGATCGCCGGATTTAATCCAGGACTTCCCTAATCCAAGACTTCCTTAATTCAGGACATCAACGCCCGTTCGCATCCCGCGAGCGGGCGTCGGTTTTTTCTCAACGCATCAGGCCAAGCCGGCTGGCGCCGATATAGAGCGCCAGCACCGCGGCGTTGGAGACGTTGAGGCTTTTGATTTCGCCGGGCATATCGAGCCGGGCCACCACGCTGCAGGTCTCGCGCGTCAGCTGCCGCAAGCCCTTGCCCTCCGCGCCGAGCACCAGCGCCAACGGCTGCCGCAGGGCGACGCTGCCGAGATTCTCGCTGCCCTGGCTGTCGAGCCCGACGGTCAAAAAACCCTGGTCGTTCATTTCGGTGAGCGCGCGCGCGAGGTTTTGCACCGTGACCAGCGGCACCAGCTCCAGCGCGCCCGAGGCGGATTTTGCCAGCACCCCGGTCGCCTCCGGGCTGTGGCGCGCGGTGGTGACGATGGCCTTGACCGCGAACGCCGCCGCCGAGCGCATGATCGCGCCGACATTGTGCGGATCGGTGATCTGGTCGAGCACCAGCACGATACCCTCCTGCGGCAGCGTATCGATATCCGGCGAGGGCAGGGGATCGGCTTCCGCCAGGAGGCCCTGATGCACGGCATCCGGACCGAGGCGCTGGTCGATCAGGGCGGGCCGCACGATTTCCGGCGTGACGCGGGTGTCGATATTTTCGTCCGCCAGACGCCGCGCGGCGTTTTCCGTGAGCATCAGCTTGCGGATGTGGCGCTGAGGGTTGGCCAGCGCGGCCGCCACCGTGTGCCAGCCGTACAGGATGACCGGGCCGTCCGGGCTTGCCTCGCGGCCGCGCCAGGCTGGCCGGCGGCCGGATTCGCGCCCCCCGGCGGGCCCTTTGCCGCCGCCGCGCCTGAAATGCTGCTTTCGTTCGCGATCGCTCATGGCCCGCTTGTGTCACGGGTTCCGAATAATGGCAATTTGAGCCCCTTGGCGGCGCGTTTTAGCGGACGGCCTTGGTTGACTTTGCCGGGGTGCTTCCCCCATAAACGCGCCTAGCCGGGAGCCTTTGATCGGGCCCTGGTTTTAACGTCATCCGTGGCCTTCTTGCCGCCATTTCGGCGGGTGGGTTCCGATGCTGTTGAGCGGGGGAGTGTCCCGAGTGGCAAAGGGAGCTGACTGTAAATCAGCCGTCTTATGACTTCGAAGGTTCGAGTCCTTCTTCCCCCACCACGCTTCGCCCTTACGGGCTACGCGCGGCAGCCGAGCGGAAACCGTCAGGCCGAAGCAGTGTCCGGCGCAGCTTGAGCGAAGCGGTAGCGCCGACGGGCCGCAGCATTTTTGCTTCCCCTTGATTGCAAGGCAGGATGCCCTCTGAAGCCTCGGCGAAAGAGGGCTGGTCGAAATGCTTTACGAGAGGGCCTGATCGTCTTCGGCGGCAGTCTCCGTCACCGGGAAAGGCACACCGGGAAGATAGAGCAGGATCGGGCGGATCTCGTAGACGGCGCTGGGATTGGCGCTGCGCAGGTCGCGCGCCGCCTCGATGGCGGCTTCTTCGCTGGCGCAGTCGAGGACGTAGAAACCCAGCAACTGTTCCTTGGTCTCGGCGAACGGGCCGTCGATGACCAGTCCGGCGCCCGGGCCTCGCAAGGTACGGGCCTTCCTGGTCGCGCCCAGGCGCGCCGCGGGGCCGAGCTGGCCCTCCTGCGTGAACCGGTCACGGACCCGATGCAGATCGGTCATGACAGCCGCATCCTCCTCAGGGGTCCAGGACGTGACGTGCGCTTCCACGTGATAGGCCAGGAAGGCGTAAAGCATTGGCACCTCTTTTCGTTGTGATCGGCGGACTCCCCAGGATGGATCACTCCGGAGGACGTTTGGCCGGAGCCAATCCCGACATTCCGACGATTTGGAAAATGCCGGTTGCGCGCCGCCACGAAACACTCCGGAAACACGATAGTTCCGACGGCCCTTGAACGCACCCCGCGAACGGCACGACTGACGAGCAGAACGCGAAAAAAACGCGCCAAGCCATTCAACGGAGAGGGTCATGTCACGCAAGCCGGCCACCCTTATCAGCGACAGCGCCTGGGTGCCTGCCTCGTCCGAGGCGGGCGATCTTCACGACGTCACCGGCCATCACCGCTATTACGGCAGCTCGGCCTGTAACGGCGGCGAGCGTTTGGCCGAAACCCGGCGGGGCCAGCGGCCGCGTTTCGTCAACCTGTTCGGATTCTGATCGGCGATTTTCAAAGCGAGAGCATCGTTGAGGCTCGGCCGCTATTGTCACGGCTCGTTGAGGACCTGCTTGACCAATGTCTCACGCAATCGGGCCAGCTCGCCGCTCGCCTCCATGTCCTTAATCACTCTTTCGACCTTCCCGGCGAGATCGCGATGTCGCTCGTGCAGGTAATGATAGATGTAGATCTTCTCGAGCGGCGGCGACAGCGGATGGATGCGCGATTGCAGGTTCAGTTTCTTGATCGCGACGCGCCCGCTGAACAGATCCGTGACCATCAGATCGAAGCGGCCGGCATCCAGCATGCGGATCATGTTTTCCAGACTGGCGGCCGCCGTGACGCGGCTCATGCCCCGTGTGCCGGCTTCGGAGGAGCCGACGCCTCGCACGATGCCGATGCTGTAGTCCTTGATCGAATTCCAGCCATGGACATCGAAACGAAGCCCCGTCGTGAAGACCGCCGGCTCGATGTAATTGATCGGCGGCGAGATCTGCACCAGCGTGGGGTAGTCGCGGGCAAGGTTGGCGATCCTGTGGACTTCGCCGTCGAGTTCGCCCGCGCTGCTGAGCGCCAGTGCGCGCTTGCCGGGGACGTCCTCGAACTCGACCGCGATGTTGAGGCGGCCGTAGACCGCCCGCAATATTTCGCCGCCGACATACTGGTCCGGGGTGTCGGCTATTCTCGCCAGCCGGATGACCGATTGCGCATGGGATGGGATGCCGGACAGCAGCATCGATATGCAGACCAGGAGCATCCGCCACATGATGCACGTCTCCTCGCGGCGAGTTGTCGCTGCCGCGAGCGGCCGCCGGACTTTCACGAGTATCATCCTAGCAGGCAGGGTGTTAACCTGCTTTGGCTTCCTGATGCTGGGCGCAAATCATTGACCCCACCGGCAGAGAATCGCTCAGCGGCTGGCAGAGAGGTAACGGGAGAGGGCTGGTCAGGACCAGCCCGAATGGTTTGAATTGCTGCGGTCGAGACTCGCGGGCCGGGGCAAGGTGTGCCGCAATCCTTGGGTGAGTGGTAGGTGGAAAAAGGAGAGAACGATCTCGGCCGCAACCGCGTCATTGCGCCGGCGACCGCGCAGGACGTTTTGAGCAGGATCGAGTCGCCGGTTGCATCTTCGTTTCCTGGATCTCGTTTCCGGCGGATATTCAACTGGTCTCGCGGCGGCGTTGGTCTGCGTCTTCTCGCCGCCGTGCTGCTGTTCAGCTCGATAGTGACGCTCACGCTGACGGCGCTTCAACTCTATCTGGAGTACGACCGCGAAGTCAGCCAGATCGAGACCCGGCTCGATGAAATCGGCCGAAGCTATCTCGGCAGCATCGGCGAAAGCCTTTGGGATCTCGATCAAAACCAGTTGGAGCTGCAGCTCAACGGGATTCTCCGCCTGCCGGACGTGCAGGCCGTCGAGATAAGCGAGATCGCCGATCGTCCGAATCCGATCCGCATTGCCGCTGGCAAGCGTGGTCCCGGCCCGGTCATAAGCCGGCTATATCCTCTCGATTACGTGATGCAGGGCGCCAAACGTCAGATCGGCGTCCTTTATGTCGAGGCAACGCTTACCGAGGTTTATCAACAACTGCTCAACCGGATCCTGGTTATTTTGGCGAGCCAGGCGGCCAAGACCTTTCTCGTCTCGTTCTTCATCGTCTACATGTTTCATTGGCTGGTCACCCGGCATCTCGTCGCCATCGCCGAGTTTGTCAGCGGCTACGATGTCGAGCGGCCGCCTCCACCCCTCCATTTGGACCGCCGGCCGCAGCGCGAAGCCGATGAACTGGACAAGGTGGTCGACGCGTTCGATGGCATGTGCGCCAGTCTGCAGCGTGCCTATGGCGACTTGCGTCAGGTCAATGCCAGGCTCGGACGGGATCTGCTCGTCCTGCAGCAGGCCGAAGAGGGCGTGCGCCAGAGCGAACAGCGATTTCGCGATTACGCCGAGACCGCATCCGATTGGTTCTGGGAGACCGGGCCGGACCACGTTTTCACCTATATCTCGGAGCGAATGAGCGCGTTCGGCATCGATCGGGCGGCGCGGATCGGCAAACGCCGCCTCGAAGCGGCGATCGACTACGATGACGAGCCGCAGAAATGGCGTGAGCATATGGCGACGCTGGAACGGCACGAGCCGTTCCGGAAGTTCGAGTACACATGCCGCGACTTGGCCGGACGGCGGCGCTACATCAGCGTCAACGGCCGGCCCGTCTTTGCCGCCGACGGTCGCTTCATGGGGTATCGCGGAACGGCCACCGACCTGACCAAGCAGCGCGAGGCCGAAGAACGGCTGCGTCAATCGGAGAAGATGGAGGCGATCGGGCAACTCACGGGCGGTGTTGCCCATGACTTCAACAACGTCCTCACCGTCATCACCGGGACGATCGAGATCGTTCAGGAAGGCATGGCGGACAGGCCCCAACTCGCCGCGATTGCCCAGCTCATCGACGACGCCGCCACGCGTGGCGCCGAGATCACTTCCCAGCTTCTGACCTTCGCGCGCCGCCAGCCGCTGGAGCCGCGCGAGATTGACGTCAACGGCCTGGTCACCGACACCGCCAGGCTGCTCAAGTCGATCCTGGGCGAACACATCGAAATCGAATCGAGGCTTGCAGACAATGCGTGGTCCGCTCTGGCCGATCCGTCGCAGCTCTCGGCTGCGATCGTCAATCTCGCCGTCAATGCGCGCGATGCCATGCCCGGCGGCGGCAAGCTCACGCTCGAAACCGCCAATTGCGTGCTCGATGAAGTCGATGCGTCGGGCGATGGCGAGGTGAAGACCGGAGAGTTCGTGATGATCGCGGTCACCGACACCGGCCAGGGAATCCCCGCCGATATCCGCGACCGCGTGTTCGAGCCGTTCTTCACCACCAAGGGAATCGGCCACGGCACCGGACTAGGGCTGAGCATGGTCTACGGTTTCGCCAAGCAGTCCGGCGGCACCGTCGGAATCGACAGCGAGGAAGGCCGTGGTACGGCGATCAAGCTCTATCTGCCGCGATCGGCAGGGCGGGCGGCAATGAAGCCGGAGCCGGTGCATGCGACGGGCACGCCGCGCGGGCACGAGACGATCCTGGTGGTCGAGGACGATGCGCTGGTGCGGGGCTATGTGATCGCCCAGCTCGGCGGCCTGGGTTACAGGACGTTTGTCGCCAGCGACGGCGCGGCGGCACTTGCGCTCGTCGACCAGGGCACCGAATTCGATCTTTTGTTCACCGACGTGATCATGCCGGGCGGGATGAACGGCCGGGAACTGGCCGAGGCCGTTCTCAAGCGCCGCGGAGGGGTCAAGGTGCTTTACACCTCGGGCTACACCGACGACGCCATCGTGCACGAAGGCCATCTCGATCCCGGCGTCGCCCTGCTCAAAAAGCCGTATCGGAAATCGGATCTGGCCCGGAAAATCCGCGAGGTGTTGGGAAGCGGGTAGCTGTCGCGATCGCAATTCCGCGGTCCAGGAAGAAAGACGCGGCGGGATTGCTCCCGCCGCGTCCCGGTTTTGTGCTCGCTGGCCCAGGCGCTGAGAGCGCCCTTTTGCGAAGCTTAAAAAAAGCTTAGCGGGCGATCCCAGCGAGGTGACAGCGCTTGGTGTAAGACACTGGATCACCTCCTTTCGTTGTTGATGGAAACCCCAGTATAGGCAGCGAATCGGCGCATGTTAAGGGCGAACCCCGGCGCGACGACGCCGGAACAAAGGCCTTTAAACGCCGAACCGTGCATGAGCTGTTGAGACCGCCTGCGTGGCGTGATAGGTGATCGCCTCGAGCGCGGGTGTAGCTCAATGGTAGAGCAGCAGCCTTCCAAGCTGAATACGAGGGTTCGATTCCCTTCACCCGCTCCAATGTTTTCAGGCGCTTATCGAATTCGTTAATTTCCATTCTTCCGCATCCATCATCTTAATCGGGTTTACTCGGCCTCGCGATCCGTCGCCCTGACTGTGAATACTGATCGAAAAATGACCCCCATCGGCTTCGACGTGACCCCTTTAGCTATTTGATTTCATTCACACCGCTACTCGGGACCCCGCGCCGACCGCGTGCGAGACCCGTTGCCGATTAACTGGTTGCATCGTCTCAACGACGCCAAGCGTGAAGTGATCATTTATGATTATGCCGACATGAGGGTGCCGGTCCTCGCCCGCATGGCGGCGAAACGCCGCGCTGGCTATCAGGCAATTGGTTGCAAGGTATTGGGTACCAGCGATTTGTTTTCCGGCCAAGTGGTCGCATCGAACGAACCCGCGGAAGCTACGCAATAATCAAGCGATCAAATAATAGCAACTTTGACGATATATACGTCTCATTACGGCTCATGCCTTCTTGATTCCCGGAGACGTTGCCAGTCCAAGGAATACGAGTACAGCCCGATTGAGGCGTAGGATATCCTCGTCGTCCAGGCGCCCGATATGCGCACCGACCCTGGATTTCGGGACGGTAGTTACCTTGTCCACCATGAGGTGGCATGGGATGCGTAATCCATTGCGCTCATTCGGCTCGACAGGAAGTCGGAACAGAGGTGCGTCGGTGTCGTCGGTCGTGAACGCGCAGATCGTGATGGATTCAGTCCCGTCGAAACTGTCATCCTGTAGGATGACGACGGGCCGTGCCTTGCCCGCATAGTCCTTGCCGCCCGCGACGGTCCAGATGTCGCCGCGTCTCATTCATGCCCATCCGCTTCGTCAATGGATGTCGATACTGCGTCGATGAACGCCTGATCCTCGTGTGCACGGGAGCTTGCGGCCACGGCCAGCGACTGACGACGCGCCTCCGAGCGGAACGCAGGCGCGCGCACATCCGGGACCCAAATCTGGATCGGACGCAGTCCTTGCCGGCGCAGCCGTTCGCGATGCTCGCGAACTTTCACATGCGAGGGCTTCGGCTTTGGTGCAGACGCCATGGCAATTCTCCGGGGTCGGTTACATGTAACCTAATATGAGTGAGGCGATTGGCCAAGCCCCCCTTTAGTCGGGCTGGGCGGTTATTATAATTATATAATAATTTCAATAGCATAAGAGTTGGTAGTTTTGCTCTGAATGGCGCGCCGCGTCAGGTTTGAGCTTCTGATGTTGCACCTTAAGCAACTGCTTGGAATACCAATTTGAGATGGTTGCAGGTCGGCGATTTGTTCGTACCATTCCCGCGCCGCGCGGCGAGCCAGCAGACGCACGAATTCGATGAGGCGCGGATCGGGCACATGGGCGGTCTGCGGTGCAAGCATCAACTCTGGCTCCTTGGACCGGGCGGTTTCCTTGCTTTTTTGAGCGATGGTCTCCTCATCGTAACGCACTGACTGTCGCTTGAACGGTGATGATCCCGAGCAACATCAGCATTGCGATTGACAACGACAATTGAAATCGGTCCCCAAAATCTGGATTGAGATGGCAGCGACAATCGCACGACATCTGGTCGCGGCGTAACGGATCGCATTCCATGGTCGCACAAAAACTTGCGCGCTTCGGTTGGATTGGAGGCCAACGCTAACTCCGTCATCATTTGCTGCCACACCCCATCGGATAGGTCATCCGTTCGAGAGCCGGCGACAGGTGGAGCTTCGCCGAAAATCATGCCGAATTGGCGACATTCGGGTTCAGTAATGCCGGCAAAGCCAGACTTATCGCTGGACCCAATCTGGTCCCCTGAATGTGGAACGAAGTTTTTTCTGGTGGCTCAGCATAGTCCTACTTGGCACCGCGAAGGCCTGTCAGCCGCGAGGCGAACGGCAGGAGAGCGCCAGGGAGCGGATGGTGCCGGTCCGGCTACATGGCGACAACCGGGTGGGGACGCCCGTCACCTTCACGACGCCAGCCGCCCTAAGCCTTCAGAAAAAAGACGCCCGCCGCAGATTGGCTGTTCCCTTTGTGAATATGCGTCAGAGCCAATATTGCAGGCCGAATGACAGCGCCGGCCGCGCATTGCGGCTTGCCGGCGCATTTTCGTGCCTGCGGAAATCTCCGTCAGCGCGCGCCCAAGGCATCGAGCAGCGGTCCGAGATGCTGCTCGTACACACGCCAGCGGCCGACCGCACTGTTGTAGATCGGCTGGCGGACTTGCGTCGCGCTGGCAGTACGCACGGGCCGATCCGTCTTGTGGAACGACAGGCAGTTGTGGTGCCACGATAGGCCGCAGTAGGCGATGATGCGGCGCGCCTGGGTTTCGAGGTCGGCCACAACATCCTCGTAGCGCACGTCGAGGATGCTGCCGCCAGGAAGGACGCGATGCCAATGTGCCATCAGCTGCTCGTAGCGCTTGTAATAGCGGCCGAGTTCGCCGAGGTCATAGGTGTGATTCTGCTCGCCGCTGAACAGCTTCGAGAAGCAGGAAATGCAGGTATCGACGGGGTCGCGAACGGTGTGAATGATTTTCGCGTTGGGCAGTGCCAGCCTGATCAAGCCGGCGAAGTAATAGTTCGACGGCATCTTGTCTGTCACGCGTTCACGGCCCGCTGCGAGCTTGCGCACTTCCGCTACATAGGCGGCGCCAATCCGTTGCAGCGCCTGGGCATCGAGCGCCGGCACAAAGTCGGGATACGGAATGGCAGTGCCGTCCGGCCCGCGCACGGTGAGCACGACCTCGTTGAAGGTCGGCAGCTCGCCGGCGCCATGCACGGCAGGATGGCTGGCGATGATCTGCTCGACCAGGGTGGTACCCGAGCGCGGCATGCCGATGATGAAAATCGGCATGGCCGACGGATGGCCGCCGCCGGCTTTGTCGTTGATCAGTTCGCGCGTGAACGTCGCTGCGATTTGATGGAACAGCGTGAAGGCGGCGTGTTCATCATGGGCGATGGTCGTGCGCTTGGCAGCATTGCCTGCGAGCAAGTGTTTGAACGAGCGCGCATGGTCCTTCAGATCCGCATAGGCCTTGCCGAGCGCGAAATCGAGCTGCATGCGGTCGGTCTTCGACAGGCCGTCGGCCTTCGCCGCCAGTCCTTCCATCGTCGCCAGATGCGGATCGCCGGGCGCAAATTTCCTTGAATCGGCGAGATTGACGTAGACGCCGGTGAGGTTCGGATCGAGGCGAAGCGCCTCCAGAAAAGCGTCCTGCGCTTGCTGCAAATGGCCGAGCTCCTTGAGCACGTTGCCCATATTATTGTAGGCGTCGGAGAGATCGGGCTTGAGCGCAAGCGCGCGCCGGTGGTGGGCAAGCGCCGCTTCGAGATCGCCGCGCTCGAAGGCCACGCGGCCCATGACATTGACCGCATCGGGATTGTTGGGGTTCAGCGCGCACGCGCGCTCGATCGCGGCCGCCGCGTCGTCGGCCTTTTTCTGATTGAGCAGGACGGTGGCGTAATGCACATGGAGCTTATCGCTCTGCGGATCGACGACCAGCGCGCGGCGCAACAGATCCGCCGCTTCGTCGAACCGTTCGAGGTCTTGGACCGCGAGCGCGAGGTTGTCGAGCGTGTCGGGATTGTCGGGATTGAGCTTGAGCGTCTCGCGATAGGCGGTCTCCGCTTCCTCCGGCCGCTTCAACTCGCGCAAGCAGGTACCGAGATTGCGCCATGCATCGGCGAACGTCGGCTGCAATTCGATCGCGCGGCGATAGGCTTCCTCCGCTTCGGTAAAGCGCTTGAGCCGCTGCAGTGCGTTGCCGCGATTGCTGTGCGCCTCGGCGAAACCAGGATTGATCGCGATGGCGTGATCGTGATGCTCGACCGCTTGCTCGAACTTGCCTTGATCGAACAGCACAATGCCAACATTGCTGTGCGCGCCGGCGTCATCCGGATTGAGTTCGAGCGCGCGGCCGCCGGCGGCGAGCGCCTCGTCGACGCGTCCGGCGAGCCGGAACATTTCGCCGAGATTGGCGTGATAACGCGCGACGTCGGGGTCGATCGCGATGGCACGCCGCACATGCTCGATCGCTTCGGGCAGCTTGCCGGATTGATAGGCGATGATGCCGAGCATGTGCACCGCTTCGGCGTTGTCCGGTTGGGCCGCGGCGGCGGTGCGGGCGAGTTCGTCGGCGTCGGTCAGATAACCGTGGCGGCGCTTCTGTTCGGCGAGAATCAGCGTGTGGCCGGGCGGCACGGTTTCTGCCAGCGAGGCCGGCGACGCGATCGCGGGTGCGGCTTCCGCCTGCAAGATCGCCGCGGCCTGCGCGGCGCGGCGCTCGCCTTCGGCCCTGAACGGCATCAGGCATGTCCGATCGCCTTGCACGACGGCTTTCAGCTCGCCCGCCATGTGTGCGATGACGCTGCTCCAGTTCCCACCGCGCTGTTGTCGAAACAGCCGCATGGTCGGATACCAGAGACTGTCCTCGCGATGCAGCATCCAGCGCCAGTCGGTAACCCAAGGCAGCAGGACCCAAACCGGCTTGCCGAGCGCGCCGGCGAGGTGCGCGACCGAAGTATCGACCGTGATGACGAGATCGAGCGCTTCGACGGCCGCCGCGGTATCGGAAAAATCCCCGAAGTCGGACGCAAGGTCGGCGATCCCGAAATTGTCGCGCTTGAGCCGTTTGAGATCGGCCGAGCGTGCTCGGTGTTGCAGGCTGGCAAACGACGCGCCGGCCACGGCGAACAGCGGCGCCAGTTGGTCCGGATCGATGGAGCGCCGGTGGTCGTTGACGTGTTCGGGATTGCCGCCCCACACCAGGCCGATCTTGAAGCCTTCGATCTTGGCGACGCGTTTGATCCAGCGCTGCGCGGCCTGCGCCGGCGCGCGCAGATAGGGAATCTCGGCGGGAATGGTTTCGAGCCGGGTCTTGAACAGAAACGGCAGGCTGAGCAGCAACGCGTCGCAATGACAGGGCGCCGGATCGCCGCGATCGCCGAGCACTGTGATGCCCGGCAGGTTTTCGCGCAACAGGCCCACGAGTTGCTGGTGCACGCGCAGCGTCACTGCGCCGGCGCGCGCGGCGAGCAGCGGCAGGTAGCGGGCGAACTGCAGGCTGTCGCCAAAACCCTGCTCGGCCTGCACGTAAATGTGCTTGCCGGCGAGGCTTTCACCCTGCCAGGGCCGCTCAGGGAAACGCGGGCCTTTGCGCTCGCTCGAGCGCAGCCGCCATTCATACTCTTCCCAGCCCTCGGCCAGATCGCCGCGCATGAGCAAGAGGATGCCGAGACCGGAGCGGGCGTTGGCGTGCTGCGGCGACAGCGCGATGGCGCGGCGCAACGCCACGATCGCGTCATCGAAACTGCCGCCGTGGTGCAGCGTGGTGCCGAGATTGGCCCAGGCATCCGCGTAGTCGGGCTTCAGTCCGACGGCGCGGCGATAGGCTGCGATCGCTCCGTCGAAGTCGCGCAAGGCGTGCAACGCGTTGCCGAGATTGCTGTGCGCGTCGGCGAAAGTCGGATCGGCGGCGATTGCCTTACGCTGCGCCTTCGCCGCTTCCTCGTAGTCCTTCAGCTCATAGAGCGCGACGCCGAGATTGCTCAGCGCCGCAGGCATCGCCGGCTCGATTTCGAGCGCGCGCCGCGCCTCCTCGACCGCGAGCTTGGGCCGGCCGGCGAGCCGGTACATCTCGCCGAGATTGGCGTGGAACAGCGCTGCCTGCGGCGCAAGCCCGGTCGCGCGCTGCACGTGCGCGATCGCCTCGCCCAGTCTTCCGTTCTGGTGCGCGATCAACCCGAGCAGGTGTTCGGCCTCCGGCACATTCGGCTGCACCTTGAGAATTTCGCGGCAGACCGCTTCTGCCTCGAGCAGCCGGCCCTCGCCGCGGCAGCGTTCGGCATACACCAACGCTTCGCCGATCGGCATGAACGCTGCCTGCCTCTGTCCGGTTGTCTGTTTCATGCGTTCGGTATCACGCGCCGGGTGCGAGCGAAGGAGACCCATTGCGGAAGCTGCCAACAGGCGAAGACGTCTTCGGCGCGCTTCATCTTGTTTGTCCCCGGTGAGAACGAGACAAGATTCGTGATCATCCTACAAGCGCGGTCCGGCCAGTCGCGATCTTCGTGCACAGCCGTACGCGGTGGATAGAGGACACGAATGACTGGCGCACTCTCCTTTTAGTTGCGCATTTCCTGTTACAACTATTAATTGATGCACAATCTGCGGTTGCGCTTACTCGGTTTACCAAAGGCTGCGAGAACACATCGATTTTTCGGGCGAAATTTCAGGCATTTCGTTCGCCCGCAGGTTGATCTGAGCGGTACGTAACCACCGGTTAACCATGCCGCGTCATGCTGGGGTTGGGGCTGAACAACGATCATAAGTAGCGAAGTCGTCGATCGCAGTCGGGCCCGTTGTTGAAACGACGCGACACCGCGCTGCACCCGCACGCGCTACCCGGCAATCCCAATAATGGCCAACGCCTCGCTTGAGTCATCTTCGCCGTCGAGCGCTTGTTCGGCGACTTGCTCGAACGCCTCCATGCCAACGCCGCCTTTCGGCGTCTCGATGCGCCGCCGCATCGCAGGGCGGTCGCTCCTTCTGTTGACGTCATCGTCCTTGGCCGCGCTGATGGTCGGCGGCGGCATGCCGGCGGCGTTGGCCGGAAGCTGCGCCATCCAGCCCGTCACCAATCAGAGTTCGGTCAGCAATTCCGCTTCGATCAATTGCATCAACGTCCAGGGTATCACCGTCACCGGGAACGTGACCAACACCGGCACTGGTACCATCACCGCGTCGACCCAGGCCGGCATTTCCATCACCAACAGCAGCCTCGGCGGCACGATCAGCAATGCCGGCATGATCTCGACGGGCGGCCGCGGCATCGATCTCAACGGCGTCTCGACCTTCGCGGGCGGCATCGGCAATTCCGGCACGATCTCGGCGGGCAACTACGGCATTTACGTCCAACAGGTCTCGAGTTTCGCGGGCGGCATCGGCAATTCTGGCACGATCTCGGCTAGTGCCTACTCCGGCATTTTCGTTGCTGGCGTATCGAGCTTCGTGGGCGGCATCAGCAATTCGGGTACGATCTTGGCGGGTTGGAGCGGCATTGCTGTCTCCGGCGTCTCGAGCTTCGCGGGCGGCATCAGCAACTCCGGCACGATCTCGGCTAGTGCCTACTCCGGCATTTTCGTTGCTGGCGTATCGAGCTTTGCAGGCGGCATCAGCAATTCCGGCACGATCTCAGGGGGTAACTACGGCATTGTGGTCAACAGCGTCTCGAGCTTCGGGGGCGGCATCAACAATTCGGGCACGATCTCGGGCCGCACCGGCATTTCTGTCTCCGGCGTCTCGAGCTTCGCGGGCGGCATCAGCAACTCCGGCACGATCTCGGCTGGTGCCAACTCCGGCATCTGGGTCGTAGCCGTCTCGAGCTTCGCGGGCGGCATCAGCAATTCCGGGACGATCTCGGCGAACCGCACCGGCATTTTCGTCTTCGGCGGCTCGAGCTTGGCGGGCGGCATCAGCAATTCCGGCACGATCTCGGCGGGCAGCTACGGCATTTACGTCCAACAGGTCTCGGCCTTCGCGGGCGGCATCAGTAATTCCGGGACGATCTCGGCTGGTGCCAACTCCGGCATCTGGGTCATAGCCGTCTCGAGCTTCGCCGGCGGGATCAACAATTCCGGCACGATCTCCGCGGCGGGCGCCTCCGGCATTTCTGTCTCCGTCTCGAGCTTCGCGGGCGGGATCAGCAATTCGGGCACGATCTCGGCGGGTCACGACGGCATTTTCGTGAACGGCGGCTCGAGCTTCGCGGGCGGCATCAGCAATTCGGGGACGATCTCGGCGGGCCCCATGGGCATTTACGTCCATGGCGTCTCGAGCTTCGCGGGCGGTATCAGCAATTCCGGCACGGTCTCGGTCAGTGCCTACTCCGGCATTTATGTCACAGGCGTATCGAGCTTCGCCGGCGGCATCAACAATTCGGGCACGATTTCGGCGGGCGCCAACGGCATTGTCGTCAACGACTCGACTTTCGCCGGCGGCATCGGCAATTCGGGCACGATTTCGGGGGCCGACTACGGCATTTTCCTCTACTCTACCTCGATCTTCGCGGGCGGCATCAGTAATTCCGGCACAATCTCGGCTGGTGGCAACTCCGGCATCTGGGTCGTAGCCGTATCGAGCTTCGCGGGCGGCATCACCAATTCGGGCACGATCTCGGCGGGCGGCGCCGGCCTTTCTGTCTCCAGCGTCTCGAGCTTCGCGGGCGACATCGGCAATTCGGGCACGATCTCGTCGGGCGGCTACGGCATTTCTGTCTCCAGTGTCTCGACCTTCGCGGGCAACATCGCCAATTCGGGCACGATCTCCTCGGCGGGCGGCGTCGGCATTAAGGTCTCCAGCGTCTCGACCTTCGCGGGCGGCATCGCCAATTCGGGCACGATCTCGTCGGGCAACAAGGGCCTTTCTGTCTCCGGCGCCGCGACCTTCGCCGGTAGCATCAGCAACTCCGGCGCGATCTCGTCAGGCGGCACCGGCATTTACGTCAACAGCGTCTCGAGCTTCGCGGGCCGGATCAGCAACTCCGGCACGATCTCGGCCAGGGGTACCGGGGGCATTTACGTCAACAGCGTCTCGAGCTTCGCGGGCGGCATCAGCAATTCGGGCAAGATCTCGGCCTCCTACGCTGCCATTCTGCTAAACGCGACATCGAATTTCTCGGGCGGTATCAGCAACTCGGGCGCGCTCTCGGCGGGCAACGACGGCGTTTTCGTTTACCACGTCACGACCTTCGCCGGCGGCGTCAGCAACTCGGGCACGATTGCAGGGAGCGGCAACGGCGTTTATGTCTACGCCGTCTCGACCTTCGCTGGCGGGATCAGCAATTCCGGCAGTATTTCGCTCCCCGGTACCGGCATTTACGTCGGCGGCGTCTCGGCCTTCGCGGGCGGCATCACCAATACCGGCACGATTTCCGGGGTCAGCGGCATCGTCGTTTCGGGCTCGGGCCCGGTCAGCGTGTTCGATTCCGGCGTGATCGCCGGCACCGGCGGCACGGCGGTGAATCTGTCGGGCAATGCCGCCGGCAATACGTTTACGCTCGGCCCCGGCTACCGCATCACCGGCAATGTGCTCGGCGCCGGCAGCGATACCTTCCAGCTCGGCGGCAGCGGCTCGGGCGCGTTCAATCTCGGCACGGTCGGAACGCAATATTCCGGCTTCACCACCTTCAATGTGGTGAGCGGCAGCTGGACCGCGACCGGCGCCTTCAGTCAAAGCCAGGCCTGGAACGTCAATGGCGGCACGCTCGCCGGCACCGGCACGTTCGCCGGTATCTACGTCAATTCCGGCGGCAAACTGCAGCCCGGTACGCCGGGGACCCCCGGCACGGCGATGACCATCACCGGCAATCTCGCCTTCGCCTCGGGCGCGCTCTATCTGGTGCAGCTCAATTCGACGACCGCGTCGCTGGCCCGTGTCGGCGGCACGGCTAAGCTGACCGGCGGCACGGTGAACGTGCAGTTCGCCCCCGGCAGCAGCAATGTATCGCAGCGTTACACCATCCTCACCGCGACCGGCGGGCTGGGCGGCACCAGCTTTGCCGGCCTGACCACCACCAATCTGCCGGTCGGCGTGAGCGACAGCCTGAGCTATGACGCCCACGACGTTTATCTGAACCTCACCGCCGCCTTCTCCAACTACACCGGGCTGAGCGTCAACCAGCAGGCGGCCGCCAACACGCTGACCAGTTACTTCAACTCCACCGGAAGTATTCCGGCGGCCTTCTTCAGACTGAGCCGCAACGGGCTCACCCAGATCGACGGCGAGGCGGCGACCGGGGGCGAGCGTGGCGCGTTCCAGTTGATGACCGACTTCCTCGCTTCGATGCTCGATCCGACGGCAGGCGGCGGTGGCGCGAACGGTGGCAGCGCGCCGGGCTTCGCGGAGGAGCCGCAACGCCTGCCGCCCGATGTCGCGCAGGCCTACGCCTCCGTGCTCAAGGCGCCGGCGGCGGCAAGCTTCGATCAGCGCTGGCGCGCCTGGGGCGCAGGTTTTGGCGGCGGCAGTCAGACCAACGGCGATTCAGCGGTCGGCTCCAGCAATGTCACCGCGAGTGTGTACGGCTACGCCGCCGGCATGGACTATCGCGTCGCGCCGGACACGCTTTTGGGCTTTGCGCTCGCTGGCGGTGGCACCAGCTGGAGCCTGGCGCAAGGTCTCGGCACCGGCCGCAGCGACGCCTTCCAGGCCGGGCTCTACGGCAAGAGCAATTTCGGGCCGGCTTATGTGTCGGGCGCGCTGGCCTTCGCCAACCATTGGTTCACCACCAATCGCATTGCGCTCGGCGATCAGCTCACCGCCAATTTCACCGGCCAGAGTTATGCGGCGCGCGGCGAAGCCGGCTACCGTTACGGGCTGCCGATCACCGGCGTCATCGCCGGCATCACGCCCTATGCGGCGCTGCAGGTGCAGGGCTTCCATACGCCGGGCTCCAGCGAGACCGATCTCAGCGGCGGCGGCTTTGGTCTGAACTACGCCGCCACCAACGCGACCGACACCAGAAGCGAACTCGGTGCGCGTTTCGACAATCTGCAAATCGTTGCCGGTATGCCGCTTGTTCTGCGCGGCCGGCTGGCCTGGGCGCACGACTGGGTAGGCAATCCGTCGCTCGGCGCGGTGTTTGAATCGCTGCCCGGCGCAAGCTTCGTCGTCAGCGGCGCGCCGATCCCGAAAAACTCGGCGCTCAGCTCGGCCGGGGCCGAGCTGAAGATCAACACCAATTGGTCGCTGGCGGCCAGGTTCGACGGTGAGTTTGCCTCGGGCTCGCAGACCTACGCCGGTACCGGCACGCTGCGTTATACGTGGTAGTGGGGGGGTGGATGCGGGAAGCGCGGCGCGCGAGGGGACCACGCCTGCACTTGCTGCTGGCGACGAGCTCGGTTGCGACGCTGCTGGTCGGCGGCGGTGTGCCGGCGGCGCTGGCCGGTAGCTGCGCCATCCAGCCCGTCACCAATCAGAGTTCGGTCAGCAATTCCGGTTCTATCAATTGCATCGACTTGAACGGTATCACCGTCACCGGGAACGTCACCAATGCCGGTACTGGCGTTATCACCGCGAACGGTGGGGCGGCGCCGACCCAGACCGGCATCAGCGTCAATAACGCCAACGCATTCACCGGCGGCATCACCAACAGTGGCACGATTTCCGCGGGTAGTGCCGGCATCAACGTCAATAAAGTCACCACCTTCGCCGGCGGCATCGGCAATTCCGGCACGATCTCGGCGGGCCCCATGGGCATTTTTGTCCGCGGCGTCTCGAGCTTCGCGGGCGGCATCAGTAATTCCGGGGCGATGTCGGCGGGCCACACCGGCATTTCTGTCTCCGGCGTCTCGGCCTTCGCGGGCGGGATCAACAATTCCGGCACGATCTCGGCGGGCGCCAGGGGCATTTACGTCAACGGCCTCTCGAGCTTCGCGGGTGGCATCAGCAATTCCGGCACGATTTCGGCAGGCTTCAACGTCCTTGTCTTCAACGACTCGATTTTCGCGGGCGGGATCGACAATTCGGGCACGATTTCGGGGGCCGACTACGGCATCTTCCTCTACTCTACCTCGACCTTCCTCGGCGGCATCAGTAACTCCGGCACGATCTCGGCTGGCGCCAACTCCGGCATCTGGGTCACAGCGGTCTCGAGCTTCGCGGGCGGGATCAGCAACTCCGGCACGATCTCGGCCGGCGGCGATGGCATTTACGTCCACGGCCTCTCGAACTTCGCTGGCGGGATCAGCAACGGCAACGGCGGCACGATCTCGGCGGGCGGTACCGGCATTGAGGTCATCAGCGTCACGACCTTCGCCGGCGGCATCAGCAATTCCGGCACGATCTCGGCGGGCCGCGACGGCATTTACGTCCACGGCGTCTCGAGCTTCGCGGACGGCATCAGCAATTCCGGCACGATCTCGGCGTTTGCCAGCGCCGTTGTCGTCCAAAACACATCGAGCTTCGCGGGCGGCATCGTCAACTCGGGTACGATCACGGCGTCGAATGCGACCGGCATTTTCATTGCGAACGTATCGAGCTTCGCGGGCGGCATTAGCAATTCCGGCACGATCTCGGGGCGTACCTCTGGCATTGAGGTCAACATCGTATCGACTTTCGCTGGTGGCATCAGCAATTCAGGCACGATCCTGGCTGCACTCTTCTCTGGCATTTGGATCACAGGCGTATCGAGCTTCGCGGGCGGGATCAGCAATTCGGGCACGATCTCCTCGGCGGGCCTCGGCGGCATAGAGGTCGACCGCGTCTTGAGTTTCGCGGGCGGCATCAGCAATTCCGGCACGATCTCGGCGCGTCACGACGGCATTTTCGTGAACGGCGGCTCGAGCTTGGCGGGCGGCATCAGCAATTCGGGCACGATCTCCTCGGCGGCCAGCACCGGCATTGTGGTCAACAGCGTCTCGACCTTCGCGGGCGGCATCACCAATACCGGCACGATTTCCGGGGTCAGCGGCATCGTCGTTTCGGGTTCGGGCCCGGTCAGCGTGTTCGATTCCGGCGTGATCGCCGGCACCGGTGGCACGGCGGTGAATCTGTCGGGCAATGCCGCCGGCAATACGTTTACGCTCGGCCCCGGCTACGGCATCACCGGCAAGGTGCTCGGCGCCGGCAGCAATTCCTTCCAGCTCGGCGGCAGCGGCTCGGGCGCGTTCAATCTCGGCACGGTCGGAACGCAATATTCCGGCTTCACCACCTTCAATGTGGTGAGCGGCAGCTGGACCGCGACCGGCGCCTTCAGTCAAAGCCAGGCCTGGAACGTCAATGGCGGCACGCTCGCCGGCACCGGCACGTTCGCCGGTATCTACGTCAATTCCGGCGGCAAACTGCAGCCCGGTACGCCGGGGACCCCCGGCACGGCGATGACCATCACCGGCAATCTCGCCTTCGCCTCGGGCGCGCTCTATCTGGTGCAGCTCAATTCGACGACCGCGTCGCTGGCCCGTGTCGGCGGCACGGCTAAGCTGACCGGCGGCACGGTGAACGTGCAGTTCGCCCCCGGCAGCGAGGTGTCGCAGCGTTACACCATCCTCACCGCGACCGGCGGGCTGGGCGGCACCAGCTTTGCCGGCCTGACCACCACCAATCTGCCGGTCGGCGTGAGCGACAGCCTGAGCTATGACGCCCACGACGTTTATCTGAACCTCACCGCCGCCTTCTCCAACTACACCGGGCTGAGCGTCAACCAGCAGGCGGCCGCCAACACGCTGACCAGTTACTTCAACTCCACCGGAAGTATTCCGGCGGCCTTCTTCAGACTGAGCCGCAACGGGCTCACCCAGATCGACGGCGAGGCGGCGACCGGGGGCGAGCGTGGCGCGTTCCAGTTGATGACCGACTTCCTCGCTTCGATGCTCGATCCGACGGCAGGCGGCGGTGGCGCGAACGGTGGCAGCGCGCCGGGCTTCGCGGAGGAGCCGCAACGCCTGCCGCCCGATGTCGCGCAGGCCTACGCCTCCGTGCTCAAGGCGCCGGCGGCGGCAAGCTTCGATCAGCGCTGGCGCGCCTGGGGCGCAGGTTTTGGCGGCGGCAGTCAGACCAACGGCAATTCAGCGGTCGGCTCCAGCAATGTCACCGCGAGTGTGTACGGCTACGCCGCCGGCATGGACTATCGCGTCGCGCCGGACACGCTTTTGGGCTTTGCGCTCGCTGGCGGTGGCACCAGCTGGAGCCTGGCGCAAGGTCTCGGCACCGGCCGCAGCGACGCCTTCCAGGCCGGGCTCTACGGCAAGAGCAATTTCGGGCCGGCTTATGTGTCGGGCGCGCTGGCCTTCGCCAACCATTGGTTCACCACCAATCGCATTGCGCTCGGCGATCAGCTCACCGCCAATTTCACCGGCCAGAGTTATGCGGCGCGCGGCGAAGCCGGCTACCGTTACGGGCTGCCGATCACCGGCGTCATCGCCGGCATCACGCCCTATGCGGCGCTGCAGGTGCAGGGCTTCCATACGCCGGGCTCCAGCGAGACCGATCTCAGCGGCGGCGGCTTTGGTCTGAACTACGCCGCCACCAACGCGACCGACACCAGAAGCGAACTCGGTGCGCGTTTCGACAATCTGCAAATCGTTGCCGGTATGCCGCTTGTTCTGCGCGGCCGGCTGGCCTGGGCGCACGACTGGGTAGGCAATCCGTCGCTCGGCGCGGTGTTCGAATCGCTGCCCGGCGCAAGCTTCGTCGTCAGCGGCGCGCCGATCCAGAAAAACTCGGCGCTCACCTCGGCCGGGGCCGAGCTGAAGATCAACACCAATTGGTCGCTGGCGGCCAGGTTCGACGGTGAGTTTGCCTCGGGCTCGCAGACCTACGCCGGCACCGGCACGCTGCGTTATACGTGGTAATTCGGCGGCCTACTCGTTCGTTCGATGCAGAAGCGTGGCGATCATTTCCAGTTGGCACGATATTGAGCTCACGCCGCGCCTTCTATTCGACGATTCCGAGCCGGAGCAGCTTCTTCATGATGCGTTCGGCCAATTGTTCAGGCTGCTGGCCCACCGTAAGCAAATGTATTTCGGGATTTGTCGGCGCTTCATAAGGCGCGTCGAAGCCCGTGAAATTCTTGATCTTGCCGGCCCTCGCCTTGGCGGTCCGCTTCGGTGAAGCCCAGGTCGCGATTGAGCCCGTGGCGCAGATTGTCGCCGTCGAGCAGCATCGTATGATGGCCGGCGACGTGAAGCTGTCGTTCGACGATGTTGGCGATGGTCGACTTGCCTGCACCCGGCGCGTTACCATCTCGCCCTTCACCGTCTCCACTCAAAACAACCAACAAAGCTCGCGAGAGTTAACGTCAATCGGCAGGCGTGCTCAATGCGCGTGATCACCGCGGACTACCGGACGCTCTCCGGGTCGCGTCAGCCTGATTGGGTGGGCTGGCACTGTAACACTTCCATTTGACGCTAATTCCGGCCGTTGGCAGCAAGGCGCAGAAACTGCCGCTTCATCGCATTGACCTTGGCGAGATATGCCGCGACGAGATGATCGCCGCAGCGCTCGCCAGGCATCATCTGAAAACCACGGTGCACGAAGGCCGAGGCGGGACCTGCGCCGCAGAGATGGATGAATGCGGCGAGATCCTGCTTCTGCTGCGAACTTGCCGCTGCGTCTGGCGTGCGGGCAAGAACCGCCGCGACATTGTGGTCCAGGTACACGGCCGCGAGCTCGATGGCATGGCTCGGGACCGCGCGGGTATAGAGGCCGGTGAACCCGCAGTCGGTATCTACGACAGCGTTCCCTCGGATACAGTAGCGTGCCGCCTCGGCGTAAGCCGCATCGGTCATCTGGTACATGCCGACAGCGCTCGAGGCGGGCTTGTACACAGCGAACGGATTCCAGGTGAGCTGCCAGCGCCAGTAGGTGCGCGCCACCGGATTGCCGGTGCTTTCGACCTGCGCCAGCGCGGCCAGCAGCTCGGGCGTGATCGTGCTGGTGGAATACGTGTGGAAGAGCGGTTCGTACTGCCGCCACGTTTCGATCGGTTGCTTGTCGAGCGCCCCGCCGACGAAAAAGAGCAGCTCGCTCGGCTTGCGGACAACGTGATAGACGAGGTTTGTCAGCGAGAATGCCGCGAGGACGAGCGCCGCGAGGCAAACGATCCGAACCGCCCGCGGTGCTGCGGTCTGCGTCCGTCGCACCAAGCGCGCGCCTCGCCAGCGGCCGAGGCGGCGGAGCAAGGTATTCCAGCTTTGCCTGACGCGCATCTTGCGAGAGCGGGACTTGGCAGTGCGCGGTGAGGACACGCGGATGTTTGAACTCGTTGTGCGCCGGCATGCGACAGCCGGCCGGTGTGGTGTGATAGGGAGTGGTGATCAGAGTGGTTCAGCGCCGGACGATGTCGCACGCCGACATGGGCATCGTAGGCGCGACGACCGACAGCTTCATTCTCTTCGAGAACCGTGTCGGGCGCAACCGGCTGGTGTTGCCTCGATCGACAGTCGCGGTTCTGACAAGGCGAAATCCTGTAGCGATCTCAATCGGCCAAAAGAGCGCAGAAATGTCAGAATGACCTGTGAAAACAATGCAAAATTCGTCGACTTCCAGGCTGAATACGAGGGGTCGATTCCCTTCACCCGCTTCATTTTCGCCCATAACAGCCGGACCGCGCTCGTCCCAGGCCTGCGCGCGCCCGCATCCCGCAGATGGATGGCTGCATGCCGTGAACGCAGGGCTCGACGTTGAAAAATAGTGTATCGGCAGAATTCTTCGCGCCGGCGGGTTTGTTCCCGAGCAAAGGCCGCGAGCTCAGGAGGAAATGTTCATGTCGGGTTTGCCACTCTCGGGCATCAAGATTCTCGATCTGACGCGCGTGCTGGCGGGGCCGCTGTCGGCGCAGATGCTGGCCGATCTCGGCGCCGAGGTGATCAAGATCGAGCGGCCGGGCACCGGCGACGACGCGCGCGCCTTCGGTCCGCCTTACCTGGTCGATCCCGAAGGCAGGGAAAACAACAACAACGCGTTCTACTTCTGTGCCAACCGCAACAAGAAATCGGTCACCGTCAATATCGCGACCTCGGAAGGCCAGCAGATCATCCGCGAACTGGCAAAATCCTGCGACGTCATGATGGAGAACTACAAGGTCGGCGACCTCAAGCGCTACAAGCTCGATTACGAATCAATCCGATCCATCAATCCCGGCATCATCTATTGCTCGGTAACCGGCTTCGGCCAGAGCGGACCCTACGCCCCCCGCGCCGGCTACGACGCGATCTTTCAGGCGATGGGCGGCCTGATGAGCGTCACCGGCCATATGGATGGCGAGCCCGGCGCCGGCCCCATGAAGGTCGGCCCCTCGATCGTCGACTACATGACCGGCATGAACACCTCGATCGGAATTCTCGCCGCGCTCTATCATCGCAAGGTCAATGGCGGCGCGGGTCAGTATATCGACGTCTGCCTGCTCGATACCGTGATCGCCTCGCTTTCGCATTACGCGCAAATCTACCTCGTCAGCGGCAAGACGCCGCCGCGGCGCGGCACCTGGGGCAATGGCGGCATGCCGGCCGGGGTGTTTCGCTGCGCCGATGGCGAGTTGATGCTGGTGGTCGGCAACGATGCCCAGTTTGCGCGAACCTGCGCGGTTTTGGGCTGCCCGGAGCTGACGGCAGATCCGAAATTCGCCAAAAACAACGACCGCGTCGTCAACGGCAAGGAGATCATGGCGATCTTCGCCGGGCTGTTCCTGAAGAAGAACGTCTCCGATTGGCTGGAAGAGCTGGAGAAAGCCGGCGTGCCCTGCGGGCCGGTCAACGATTTCGCGCAGGTGTTTGCCGATCCGCACGTGCGCGAGCGCGGCATGGAGATCAAGGTCAACCACCCCTTCGAGCCCGAGCTGTCGCTGATCCGAAACGCCATCACCTTTTCCGGAACGCCGGTGAAGGATTATCGGGCGCCGCCGCTGCTCGGTGCGAACACCCGCGAAGTGCTGGCATCGAGGCTCGGATACGACGACGCCAAGCTCGATGCGCTGAAAGAGCAGGGGATCATCTAGCGCGTTTTCAAGCGAAGGGGAGACCTGTTCGCGTTGAGAAGACGCGTCAAATCAAAAATCCTGACGGAATTCGCCTCGCGTTCGTCCGCCCGGCAAACACAAACATTTGTCCGGCGTGAGTAAGCATTGCGACCGGGCCGGCGATCGGGCATAGCCTGCTTCGATCGGCCGGGTTGTGGCCTGGTGCTTCCAGCGGAGGGGTTATGACGCTCGCATCGCGCTCAAACGAGACAGTTTCGATGACGCCGGCACCCGGCGACATCCGCGGGAATTGGACGAGGGAAGAGGCCCTGGCGCTTTATGAGGCTCCTTTCAACGATCTGTTGTTTCAGGCGCAGACCGTCCACCGCCAGCATTTCGATCCCAACAAGGTGCAGCTCAGCCGGCTTCTCAGCATCAAGACCGGCGGGTGCCCTGAGGATTGCGGCTATTGCAGCCAGTCGGCCCATCATGATTCCGGTCTCAAGGCGTCCCGGCTGATGGAGGTGGAACGCGTCGTCGCCGAAGCGCGCAAGGCCCGCGACGCCGGCGCGACCCGCTATTGCATGGGCGCCGCATGGCGCAGCCCCAGGGAACGCGACATGGATGCCGTCGTCGCCATGGTGGAGGGCGTCAAGGCGCTCGGCATGGAGACCTGCATGACGCTCGGCATGCTCGACAGCGCCCAGGCCGCGCGGCTGTCGGAGGCCGGTCTCGATTACTACAATCACAACATCGATACCTCCGAGCGCCATTACGGCAACATCATCTCCACCCACAGCTTTGCCGACCGTCTCCAAACCCTCGCTCATGTCCGGCAATCCGGCATCAAGGTGTGTTGCGGCGGCATCGTCGGCATGGGCGAAGCGCCGGTCGACCGCGTCGATATGCTGCTGACGCTGGCCAACTTGCCGGAGCATCCGGAAAGCGTGCCGATCAATATGCTGATCCCGATATCAGGTACGCCGCTGGCTGCGGCCGACCCGATCGACCCCTTCGCATTTGTCCGCACCATCGCGCTCGCGCGCATCCTGATGCCGAAATCCTTCGTCCGCCTGTCAGCGGGCCGCTCCGCCATGACCGGCGAGATGCAGGCCCTGTGTTTCTTCGCCGGCGCCAATTCGATCTTCGTCGGCGACACGCTGCTGACGGCCGGCAATCCCGGCGAAGACCACGACGCCGCGCTGTTCCGCCGCCTTGGCATCGAGGCGCTGGAAATTTAGGGCATTCCGCTCGGTCTCTCGGGCCTGCGGCCGTTTGATCCTAAGACCGGCGAGATTTTGCCGGCGCCGATCTGAAATTAGTCGTCCGTGAAATATCCAGAAGCGCCTGAGCGGCAATAGAAATTGCCGGAATTCCTGCGATTGGATTTGCCGGAAATTGGGGCTCCGGCATCGATTTTCTTGCAAATTCGAGTTTGGGATTCCCTCGAATCTGAAGCCGTGATTCTCTGCGTTTGGTGGGATCGAGCGGAGGGATTTCGATGCGGCCACGGGAGCGGCGGGAGAGCGGCGAGCAGGATCTGTTTCGGTCGCGGCTCGATCAGGTCATCAACATGGACCACGCGCTGGTGACGCTGGCGCGGACGATCGACTGGGGATTTCTGGAAGATAAATTCGGTGCGGTGTACGCCGATGGCAGCGGCCGGCCGCCGCTGCCGACCCGGCTGATGGCGGGGCTTGCGATCCTCAAGCACACCTACGACCTCAGCGACGAGGTGGTGTGCGAGCTGTGGATCGAGAACCCTTATTACCAATACTTCTGCGGGGAGGAGTTTTTCCAGCACCGGATTCCGCTCGATCGCTCCTCGATGACCAACTGGCGCCATCGCATGGGCGAGGAGCGGCTGCAGGCGCTGTTGCAGGAGAGCCTTGCAGTCGCAACCAGGACTGGCGCGATGAAGCCCGGCGATCTCGCCCGCGTGATCGTCGATACCACGGTGCAACCGAAAAACATCACCTTTCCCACCGACGCCAAGCTGCTGAACCGGGCCCGGGAGAAGCTGGTGAAGCTGGCGAAAAAGCTGGGTGTGGAGCTACGGCAGTCCTACACGCGGGTCGGCAAGTTCGCCCTGATCCAGCATCAGCGTTACGCCCATGCCAAGCAGTTCAAGCGTGCCAACAAGGCTTTGCGCACGCTCAAAACCTATCTTGGCCGTGTGATCCGCGACATTGCCCGCAAGATCGACGGCGATCCCGGGCTCGAGACGGCATTCGCTCGCCTGCTGAGCCTGGCGCGGCGCGTACGCGCCCAGGAGCGCGGACAGCGCGGGCCCAAGGTCTACAGCCTGCATGCGCCCGAGGTGGAGTGCATCGGCAAGGGCAAGGCACACAAGCCCTACGAGTTTGGCGTCAAGGTCAGCGTTGCCACCCCCCTCAAGCACAGCAAGGGCGGCCAGTTTGTCGTCCACGCGCAAGCACTGCCAGGCAATCCCTATGACGGCCATACGCTAGCTAGCGTCATCCCGGCGATCGAGCAACTCGTCGGCCATACCATCGAACGGCTTCATGCCGATGCCGGATATCGCGGCCACAATGCGCCGCCCGAATACAAGTTCAAAATCTACACCTCAAAGCAAAAGCGCCGGGTAACGCCACAGATCAAACGAGAGATGCGACGCCGCTCCGCCATCGAACCCGTCATCGGCCATACCAAGAACGAGCATCGAATGGACTGCAACTACCTCGCAGGCCGAAACGGCGACGCCAACAACGCCATCCTCGCCGCAGCCGGCTACAACTTCCGTCGCCTCATCAGGTGGCTGAGCGATTTTTTGCGCCGCTTTCCGGCCATGCTCTTTCTGTCCGTAGAATGCAGACAGGCTTGAAAATCGCGTTCTTCACGGACGACAAATTACTTCCGCTCCCAGGGCGACCGGCTCGCGAATGACCCCAGAGCGGACATTACACCTCGAAGCCGCGCTCGCGTGCGTCTCGGAGAGCCGCGCATCTCAGTGAGCAATATCTCAAGCTTACTGACGTCAGGGCGATCAAACTCATTGTACTCAGAGTAGAGAAGGTCAGCCAGCTTGCGGCGGGCCCTATCGTCGGAGAGCTTGGCGATTTCGCGGACTAGGTTCGCGGCATGGGCCGAGTAAACGTCTCGGCCATGTGTCACAATGTCTGTGTACGGGTGATCTCCAAGCTTTCCATTCGGCATACCGGCCCCTCAAAATATTTCTCTCTGCAAACTGAACGTACGCCATTTTCGTCCAGATTGCTTTAGGCTGCGACATCTGGAATGAGCCTTAGAGCCAAGTCCGGCTTGGCCTGAACGGTCTGATTATCGTGGTAAGCGCCCCGCACTGGGAAAGAGTTGGCGGGATTGAAGTTTGCTTTTGCTGCCTACAAGCCTCTCTACTTACTTTACCGCATACCGCCAGTTTCCACCGTAATCGCGATCGACGGTTTGCTGAGACTCGAATTCGAAGCCAACCTCGGGTACTGCGACCGGCGGATAGCCGGCGGCCAAAAGAACGCGCCGGAATTCAGGCACCAACTCGGGGGAGGCGCGCATCAAATCGCGCTCTTCGTCCGTCTGGGTTGTTATCCAAATCGCCAGATGACGAGGGTTTACGCGGATGGCCCCCAAACTGAAGACCTTTGCTCGGCGGCAGTATCGGCGAGCGATATTTCGAATCTTGCGCTTTGCATGCCAAATGGACAGCGCCAACATCAAGCCTCCATATGGGCGGTTCCATGCGGTTTCGGGCCCACGTATTTGGCAATAGAAGCCTCCACTGAACAATCCCTCTGATGTCGCTTATTGGGCACATGGCACCATTTCGTTGCGCGGCGGAATTTGGTCGCTGTCGCGGCATAGCGAGCAAGCCAAAGCAAGCAATCTCGATTTATGGGTACGCTGCAATCAGCGCGCGTCCCGCGCCACCAGTTTGGCGGGCGCCTTCTTCTCCGCCCCGGCCCCCTTCAGCGCCATCGCCGACACCGCGACCACGCGGTCGATGATCCCCTGGACGTCGTCGAGGTCGCACGATCCTTCCGACAGTTTGGTCAGCCGCTCGCTCTCGCGGATGGTGTGGTGCGCCATCGCCAGCGCGAAATGCAGGCCCCAATAGAGATCGACCGCGCTGCGGTCGGGCAGCGAGCGCCGCATCGCGGCGGCGAATTTGCGCAAGTGATCGATCTCGCGGTTCTTGATGCGGCGGATCGGCGGCACCGATTCGATCGAGGCCCGGATCATGAACCGCGCCGCGGTCGAGCGCTCGCGCTCGGGGCCGAGGCAGCCGCGCAGCGTCGGCCCGACCAGCGCGCGCAGGATGGCGTCGATGCCGGCGCGTCCGCCGCCGGCTTCCTCGGCGGCCTTCAATTCGTTGAGCCGCTCGCGGTTGGTGGCGATGCTGCGGGTGACGAACAGTTCGGCGATCAACTCGTCCTTGGAGCCGAAATGATAATTCACCGCTGCCAGATTGACGTCGGCCGCGGCGACGATGTCGCGCAGCGTCACGTCGCCGAAGCCGCGGTCGGCGTAAAGCCGCTCGGCGGCGCTGAGGATCGCGGTCCGGGTGTGATCCGACGCCATTTCATGGGCCCTATGCGGAAAAGTTGGGGGCGTTGCAATTCAAACAGTTGTATGAAACTATCGTTTGAGACCGGGGAATGTCAATGCGTTGCCTGGCGCATGGCATCCCAAACCGGCCGGCCTTCGCCGCCGCCGCCTGAATTCGGCGGCGAGAATAGTCTTGCGGACGAGGGGCGGCGGGGAGACAGTGCCGCCAACAATTTTCCGCCCAAAAATGTGAGGAACGCCCAATGGACTTCAACATGTCTGACCGTCAGCGCGAATGGCTCAACCGGGTGCAGTCGTTCATGCACAAGCATGTCCGGCCCGCCGTGCCGGTCTACAAGCAGCAGGACGCCGAGGGCGGGCGCTGGAAAGTGATTCCGATCCTGGAGGATCTGAAGAAGAAGGCGAGGGCCGAAGGCCTGTGGAACATGTTCCTGCCGCCGTCGGCGCATGAAGATGACGAATTCCGCGGCGCGGGATTGACCAATCTCGAATACGCGCTGCTCTCCGAGGAGATGGGCCACATCAGCTGGGCTTCGGAAGTGTTCAATTGCTCCGCGCCGGATACCGGCAACATGGAAGTGCTGATGCGCTATGGCAGCAAGGAGCAAAAAAAGAAGTGGCTGCGTCCGCTGATGGACGGCGAGATCCGTTCCGCCTTCCTGATGACCGAGCCGGCGGTGGCGTCGTCGGATGCGACCAATATCGAGACCAGCATCGTGAAGGATGGCGATCATTACGTCATCAACGGCCGCAAATGGTGGTCGTCCGGCGTCGGCGACCCCCGCTGCAAGGTCACGATCCTGATGGGCAAGACCGACCAGAGCGCGGCGCGGCACCAGCAGCAGTCGCAGATCCTGGTGCCGCTCGACACTCCCGGCATCAAGGTCGAGAGGATGCTGCCGGTGTTCGGCTTCGATGACGCTCCGCACGGCCACGGCCAGGTGCTGCTCGAGAATGTCCGGGTGCCCGCCAGCAACCTGCTGCTCGGCGAAGGCCGCGGCTTCGAGATCGCGCAGGGCCGCCTCGGGCCGGGCCGCATCCATCACTGCATGCGCACCATCGGCAAGGCCGAGGAGGCGCTGGAGAAGATGGTGAAGCGGCTGCAGTCGCGCACCGCCTTCGGCAAGAAGATCATCGAACATTCGATCTGGGAACAGCGCATCGCCGAAGCCCGCACCGATATCGAGATGACCCGTCTGCTCTGCCTGAAGGCAGCCGACATGATGGACAAGGTCGGCAACAAGACCGCGCAGCTCGAGATCGCCATGATCAAGGTGGCGGCGCCGAACATGGCGCTGAGGATCATCGACAACGCCATCCAGGCGTTCGGTGGAGCCGGCGTCTCCGACGAGGCCGGGCTGGCCAAGGATTATGCCGGCATCCGCACGCTGCGGCTGGCGGACGGTCCGGACGAGGTCCATAACCGCGCCATTGCCAGACTTGAACTTCGGAAGTATGCAAACGCTCCCGCTGCGCGTTAAGGGAGCCTGACCAATGGCGCTCCCGCAGGAAAATTGAGGGAGCGTCATCGTGGCCGACGGCGTCAGAAGAGACGAGGAGTTTTCGGGCACCAAGCCTGTCGAGGAGCGGCATCGGATCGATGAGCAGCGTCTCGACGGCTGGATGCGCGAAAACGTCGAGGGCTATCAGGGACCGCTGACCGTCCTGCAATTCAAGGGCGGCCAGTCGAACCCGACCTACCGGCTCGATACCCCCGGGCGATCCTATGTGATGCGCCGCAAGCCGTTCGGCAAACTGCTGCCGTCGGCGCATGCGGTCGACCGCGAATTCCGCGTCATCGCCGCGCTCGGCAAGCAGGGCTTTCCGGTCGCCAGGGCCTATGCGCTGTGCACCGACGATGCGGTGATCGGCGCGGCCTTCTACATCATGTCGATGGAAGAGGGGCGGGTGTTTTGGGATCCGCTGCTGCCGAGCCAGCCGCCGGAAGCGCGGAGCGCCATTTTTGCCAGCAAGATCGAGACGCTGGCAAAGCTGCATCAATACGATCCGCAAGGAATCGGGCTCGGGGATTTCGGCAAGCCGGGAAATTATTTCGCGCGCCAGGTCGACCGCTGGACCAAGCAGTATCGCGCGTCGGAGACCAGGCATATTCCCGAAGTCGAAAAGCTGATCGAGTGGCTGCCGAAAACGGTGCCGGAGCAGAAGCGGGTCTCGATCGTGCATGGCGACTATCGCCTCGACAACATGATCTTCCATGCCACCGAGCCGCGGGTGATCGCGGTGCTGGACTGGGAACTGTCGACGCTCGGCGATCCCATGGCCGATTTCACCTATCTGCTGATGCAATGGACCATGCCCGGCCTCGCCAATGCCGATCTTGGGGCGCTCAATATTCCGACCATGGAAGAGGCGGCGCAGATCTATTGCAACGTCACCGGCAGCGCCGTTCCCGACCTGAACTGGTACTTTGCCTACAACCTGTTCCGGCTCGCGGGCATCACGCAAGGTATCGCCGGACGGATCCGCGACGGCACCGCGGCAAGCGCCAAGGCCATCGAATCGGCAAATCGCACGGTGCCGCTGGCGCAGGCCTCCTGGGAATACGCGCAGAAGGCGGGGGCGAAATAACCAGCGAACTAACAAACAGTGTCATCGCCCGCGAAAGCGGGCGATCCAGTATTCCAGAGACGCGTGATTGATCCGCTCTGCCGCGGCGTACTGGATGCCCCGCTTTCGCTTGGCATGACGACTCGCGAGCTTGTAGGACAGGTGGAGCGCTGGCGATACCGATCGATTTACTTTGGCGACGTTGATGGGTTTCGCGAAGGATCAACCCATCCTGCACATCTATTCTGCCTGGCGGGCAAATCAGCGATGAGGCTGTCCAGCCTTCCTCAAAAAAATATTCCTGTTTTTGCCAGACCCAAATCAGATTTAGAACTCTCGCCATCCCGTCCCCGCAAGAGGGGCGTTTCGCGATCGTCACAAACGTTGGGTGCGGGATGCGATGGACGTAAATCGCCGGGCGCAATTGCGCGGACGAGCGGCGTTTTGCGGACGGCGAAGTCGTGTGGTCCTGACGCCCCGACGCTGGCGTCAAGCTTCGCGGAGGTATCCGCGAGGCGACGGTGGCAAGAAAGCCCGGTCACCGGGGAGAGCACGAAGGAAACCGTTAAAACCATTGCGCGGGGAATGCCGGACGTTTGCGGCGTGACCGTGGTGACTAACGCGTGTGCTTTCTACCACTGCGCACGCGGCTGCGGACGCGCCGAGCGTCCGGCATTCCCTGCGCCCTCTTGTTTATCGAGGGTGTCAACGCAAAGCCCGGGCGCATTCCGCGCCGCGGCAAGGCGGATTTGCGTCTGTTGACAATCAAATCGGACAATCACCTTCGTCGTCCCGGCCAAGCGGAGCGCGAGCCGGGACCCAACCACGAGTGTTGATTGTTGCGTGATGCTGGGGCTGCGATGCCATCCACAATTCACATCAGTGGTTGATGGGGTGGACGGCCCCCTACGGCATCGAGTGTGCCAGAATGAGGTTGTTGCAAATCTCAGACAAGGGAGCCGTCCGTGAACCAGATTATCCGCATTGGAATGGATACGTCGAAGCATTTTTTTCAGCTGCATGGGGTTGATGCCGCCGAGCGACCGGTGTTACGCAGGAAGCTGCGGCGGAACGAGGTGTTGGGGTTTTTTGCCAAGCTGCCGCCGACTGTGATCGGGATGGAGGCCTGCGGGGCGGGGCATTACTGGGCGCGGGAGTTGCGCAAGCTCGGCCACGAGGTGAAGCTGATCGCGCCGCAGCACGTGAAGGCCTACATCAAGCGCAACAAGAACGACGGACGCGATGCCGAGGGATTGTGCGAGGCGATGAGCCGGCCGACGATGCAGTTCGTCCCGGTCAAGACCGAACAGCAGCAGGCGGCGCTGATGCTGGCAGGAGTTCGCCAGCAGCTGATCACAAGGCGCACCCAGCTCAGCAACGCGATCCGCGGCTATGCGACGGAGTTCGGTCTGATCACCGCCAAGGGTCTCGACAAGATCGAGCCGCTATTGATGCGGATCGCCCAAGACGAGAGCTTGCCGGAGCTGGCGCGCGAGATGTTTGCGATGCAGGGCCGCGACTACGCGCAGCTGCAGATCGAACTGAAGGCGATCGAGGCCAGGCTGATGGCCTGGCACCGCGCCAATGCCGACAGCCGACGTCTGGCGCAGATTCCGGGGATCGGGCCGATCGGCGCCACGGCGCTGGTGATGAAGACGCCCGATCCGGGCGCCTTTCCGTCCGGCCGGCACTTTGCGGCCTGGCTCGGACTGACGCCGAAAGACCATTCCAGCGGCGGCAAGACCCGGCTCGGCAAGATCACCCGCGCCGGGGATGAGATGCTGCGCAGCGTGCTGGTGGCGGGAGCGACCGCCGTGATCCAGCAGGTTCGGCGCGGCCGCGGCCATCCGTCACCCTGGCTGGTCGCTCTGCTGAAGCGCAAGCCGCCAAAACTTGCCGCCGTGGCGCTCGCCAACAAGATTGCCCGCATCGCTTGGAAGCTGATGACGACGGGCGAGAGTTACGACGGCGCGCGGATGCCTGGTGCATCGGCATCGGCCGCTTAAGAGATCGGCCGGTTGGCGGATTCGCCTACCGGCTGAGCCGGAGCTGCAAGAGGAGAGCAGATGGTAGGATCGATCGATCCGAGGTGCGAGACAGTCCGTGGGACCCATTGGCCGAACAAAGGTCGTGTGGTTGTTTGGAACTCGCGTCGCGGAAGCCATCTTGGCCAGCGGTCCAAAGCGACCGCATCAACAGGCCGGACATATGGATGCAAGCGATCCGATCAGACCCAAAAAACTCTTGTGGCACGGGGGCCGTCCACATATGTGGTCCCGGCGCTCGCCGGGACGACGAGCTGATAAAGCGTAGTGCGGTCCTCAGTGCCTCAAATCGGTTTTCCCGCATACGGCATCGACGCCGTGAGGCCGCCATCGACCGGGATCGCCTGGCCGTTGACGTAGGAGGCTTCATCGCTAGCGAGAAACAATCCCATCGCCGCCAGCTCGTGCGGCTGGCCGGCGCGCTTCAAGGGATTGAGCTGGCCGATCTTGTGATCGGTGCCGCGCTCCTTCGCATTGTCGAAGATCGGTTTTGTCATGCCGGTCTCGATCAGGCCGGGACATACTGCGTTGATCCGCACGCCGGTGCCCGACAGCGAATAGGCCGTGGTCTGCACCAGGCTGATCACGCCGGCCTTGCTCGCCGCGTAGGGATGACCGCTGGCGCCGGACTTCAGGCCGGCCACCGACGCCGTGCAGACGATCGCGCCCGATTTCTGTTTGATCATGTGCGGCATCGAATGTTTGATCGCCAGGAACGGGCCGATCAGGTTGATGCGCAGGATTTCCTGCCATTGTTCCACGGTCTGCTCGGCAAGCGGCACCAGCCCGCCGCTGATGCCGGCATTGGCCCAGATCGCGTCCAGCCGCCCGTAGGCCGACACCGCCTTGTCGATGAAGGCTTTCACGTCTTTTTCCGAACCGGCGTCCGCCATCACGGCTTCCGCCGTGCCGCCGGCCTTGCGCACCTGCGCGACCGTATCCTCGACTGCGTCGGAGCGATCGACCGCGATCAGTTTTGCGCCCTCCCTGGTGAACAGCAGCGATGCCGCGCGCCCGATGCCGCTGCCCGCGCCGGTGATGATGACGGATTTGCCTTCGAGGCGGCCCATGAGTTTCTCCCTTGCATTTATTGCCGGCGCTTGCCGTCTTGCGGAATTTCAAACAAGATTTCAAACGCCCAAGTCACTTCTCAAACATTCAAGTGACTTGAGGCGATGTGCGCTCTGACGTACAGCGACGGCGGACAGTATTGAAGGGTTTTCGGGATGTCCAATCCAGGCAAAGTCGTCACGACCCGATGGTGGTGGGTGCGCCACGCGCCGGTGCGCGAGCGACGGCGGCAATATCTACGGCCAGAAGGATATCGACTGCGACACCGGCGATCGCGAAGTCTTCGAGGCGGTGGCCAAAATCCTGCCGCGCGAGCGCGGTCTGGTATGCGAGCAGTCTGATGCGCACGCATCAGACCGCGGATGCGATCTGGGCCGCCGGCTTTCCAAAGCCCGCAACCATGACGCAGGGAAGCCGCCTTCGCCGAGCAGCATCTCGGACAATGGCAGGGCATGAACCGCGCCGCTTTCCTCGCCAGCCGGCCGGCCGGCAGCCACTGGTTTGCCGATATCGACGAGCCCGCGCCCGGCGGCGAGAGTTTCATGGACCTCTATAACCGCGTATGCGGCGCGATCGATCGCATCAACGTCGAACAGGCCGGCAAGGACGTGATCGCCGTCGCGCATGGCGGCACGATCAAGGCAGCGATCGGTCTTGCGCTCGGCGGCCAGCCGGAGAAGGGTCTCGCCTTCGATGTCGACAATTGCTCGGTGACCCGGCTCGATCATTTCGCAAGCACAGGCCATAGCAGTTGGCGGCTTCCGATGGTCAACCAGCAACCGTGGATCGCCGATGCCAGGCACGCCGCCATGCATCAGCCGGCCGGACCGGAAATTGTGACCGCAACCAAGCTCGCCTGAAACTGGCCTTGTTGTCTGGCAGCGTGAACGCTGCCTGGCTGAACTGAAACGAAAACCGGCGCATCCGCCGCCGGGTCAATGTTGGGGAGAAACGCATGACCTTGTTTGATATGTCGGGAAAAGTCGCCGTCATCACCGGTTCCTCGCGCGGCATCGGCCGCGCCATCGCCGAACGGATGGCCGAGCATGGCGCCAAGGTGGTGATCTCCTCGCGCAAGCAGCAGGTCTGCGACGAGGTGGCGAAAGCGATCAACGACAAGGCCGGCAAGCAGGTCGCGCTTGCGGTGGCCGCGAATATCTCGACCAAGGACGATCTGAAACATCTTGTCGAGGAAACCAACCGGGTGTTCGGCAAGATCGACACGCTGGTCTGCAACGCCGCGTCAAATCCCTATTACGGGCCGCAGGCTGGAATTTCCGACGACCAGTTCCGCAAGATTCTGGACAACAACATCGTCGCCAACCACTGGCTGATCTCGCTCGTGGTGCCGCAGATGATCGAGCGCAAGGAAGGCTCGATCACCATCATCTCCTCGATCGGCGGGCTGAAGGGCTCGACCGTGCTCGGCGCCTACGCGATCTCGAAGGCCGCCGACATGCAGCTGGCGCGCAATCTGGCCTGCGAATACGGCAAGCACAATATCCGCGTGAACTGCATTGCGCCCGGCCTGATCAAGACCGACTTCGCCAAGGCGCTGTGGGACAATCCGGAGACGCTGAAGGCGTGCCACCGCGCGCTCGCCGCTGCTGCGCATCGGCGAGCCCGACGAAATCGCCGGAGCCGCGGTGTTTCTCGGCTCCGCCGCCGGCACCTTCATGACCGGGCAGACCATCGTCATCGACGGCGGCGCGACGATCAGTTGATGTGTCATCGTCATTCCGGGGCGCGCGTCAGCGCGAACCCGGAATCTCGCAGCAATCATCTCCAAATTCCGGGTTCAGCTCTGCGAGCTGCCCCGGAATGACTTCAAACGCCTCACTCCACCGCCGCGTACACCAGGTTGCGCAGCAGCGTGCGGATATATTGGCGCTGGCCCGGGCCCTGCATCATGAACACCACGAACATGTCTTCGGCCGGATCGATCCAGAAGAACGTTCCGGCCATCCCGCTCCAGAAGAACTGGCCGAGCGATCCCGGGAACGGCGCCATGCCCTGTTGGGTGCGGACCGCAAAGCCAAGACCGAAGCCGTGACCGGCCGGCATCAGACGGAGAGTCGACCTTGACCCGGGGACCGAGGTGATCGGACGCCATCAGTTGCAGCGTCTTGCGGCCGATGATCCTGACGCCGTCGAGCACGCCGCCGTTGAGCAGCATCTGGCAGAACCGGGCGTAGTCCATGGTGGTGGAGACCAGGCCGCCGCCGCCGGATTCCATCACCGGCTTTTCCAGCATGTTGAAGAGCTGCACCTTTTCGCCGGTCCAGGGATCGGCCGGGAACGGCTCGGCAAGACGATCGGCATTCTCGCTGCCGGTGTGAAACGCGGTCTCGGCCATTTGCAGCGGCGCCAGAATTCGCTCGGTCAGGAACGCGCTCAGCGTCTTTCCGGTGACGACTTCGATGATGCGGCCGAGAATGTCGGTGGAGCGGCTGTAATTCCATTCGGCGCCGGGCTGGCACATCAATGGCAGGCTCGCGACCAGGGCGGCGTGTTCGGCGTTGGTGATCTTGCGGCTGCGCAGCCGCGACTGCTGATAAAGCTGCTGCACCAAGCCGTTGCCGGTATGGTCGTAAGTGATGCCTGAAGTGTGCCGCAAGCAGGTCCTGGATCGTCATCGCCCGCTTTAGCGGCATCAAGCTCGAGCTTGCCGTTGTTCTCGACGCCGACCTTCTGGTCGGCAAATTCCGGGATGAATTTCGCAACGGGGTCGCTGAGCAGGAAATGGCCATCCTCAATCAGCATCATGATGCCGACCGAGACGATCGGTTTGGTCATCGAGAAGATGCGGAAGATCGAATGATGCGCCATCGGCGCGGACGCCGCCGGGCTCTGCTTGCCCGAGCGCCTCGAACCAGCCGATCTGGCCGCGCCGCGCCACCATCACGGTCGCGCCGGGCAGGGTTCCCTTGTCGATCTCGCGCTTGAAGGCGTCCGACATCCGCTGCAGCCGGACGGGCGAAAGTCCGAGCGATTCCGGTTTGGCCTGGGGGAGGGGCGGGGTCTGCGGGGCGGCGGGGCGCCTGGCGGCTGTTTGCGCGGTCATGATCACTCCCTTTGCCTTTGCTCTCGTGCCTGGTTTCCTGGAATTCTGGCGCAGAACGCCCGAGTTGAACAGGCTGTTTCCGGTTAACCGCTTCGCCCTTGCAATCGGGGCGTTGCCTATGCTTGAAACGGCGCGGATCGGCGGCGACGCAGGTTCCCTGCAGGAGTGTAGCTCAATTGGTAGAGCACCGGTCTCCAAAACCGGGGGTCGCAGGTTCGAGCCCTGCCACTCCTGCCAGCTAAGCCCTTGATTTTGACCGATCCGATTCCGGCGCCTTCGAGCAGACTGTCCGCCCGGCGGTTCCCCCTGTCTTGACCTTTGGGCCCGTCCGCAGTACATAGCCGCCACCTGCTGCCGGCCCGCTTAGACGGATATCCGGCGCGGCTTTGAAATCCCCCGAACAATCGAGCCCGCTTGCCGGCTCATCCTTCGAGACGAGGGCTGGGCGCTAGAGGGCTGTTCGGATTCCTTAAAACCGTAAATCGTCTTACAACGCGGATTACATAAAGCGATGGCTTTCAGCCCGTTCAAATTCCTGCAGGAAGTGCGCTCGGAGACCGCCAAGGTCACCTGGCCGACCCGCCGCGAGACGACGATCACCACCATCATGGTGTTCGTGATGGTGGCGCTGGCTTCGATCTTCTTTTTCGCCTCGGATCAGATCATCCGTTATCTCGTCACCTTTTTGCTCGGCATTCACTGATGGCAACCGCCGGAACTCAAACGATGGACAAGCGCTGGTATATCGTCCACGCCTATTCGAACTTCGAAAAGAAGGTCGCCGAATTGATCCGCGAGCAGGCGAAGCAGCGCGGGCTTGAAGAGCTGTTCGAGCAGGTGCTGGTGCCGACCGAAAAGGTCACCGAAGTGCGCCGCGGCCGCAAGGTCGACGCCGAACGCAAGTTTTTCCCGGGCTATGTCCTGGTCAAGATGAAGCTGACCGACGAAGCCTTCCATCTGATCAAGAATACCCCGAAGGTCACGGGCTTCCTCGGCGCGGAAAACAAGCCGATGCCGATCTCGGAAGCCGAAGCCATGCGGATCATGCACCAGGTGCAGGAAGGCGTGGAACGCCCGAAGGCGTCGGTGTCGTTCGAGATCGGCGAGAATGTGCGCGTGGCCGATGGCCCGTTCGCGTCGTTCTCCGGCGTGGTCGAGGAAATCGACGAGGCGCGCTCGCGCGTGAAGGTCGCGGTGTCGATCTTCGGACGCGCAACGCCGGTCGAACTGGAATTCGGTCAGGTCGAGAAGGTCTGATCGTTGACCCTCTTCCCGCAAGAAGCGGGGCGAGGGAGAAGAGCCGTGGGAGGAGATGGATGATCGCCAGTCATCCATTGAACCGCACCACGGTCCTGTGAAGCTTCCGGGCTCGTCCGGAGCAACATGAGGAGTGACATATGGCAAAGAAAGTGACCGGATACCTGAAATTGCAGGTGCCGGCCGGTGCGGCGAACCCTTCGCCCCCGATCGGACCCGCGCTTGGTCAGCGCGGCCTCAACATCATGGAATTCTGCAAGGCGTTCAACGCGCAGACGCAGAAGGAAGAAAAGAATACCCCAATCCCGGTGGTGATCACGATCTATGCCGATCGTTCGTTCACCTTCGAGATGAAGACCCCTCCGATGTCGTTCTTCCTCAAGCAGGCCGCCAAAATCCAGTCCGGGTCGAAAGCACCGGGCCGCGACAAGGCCGGCAAGGTGACCAAGGCGCAGGTGCGCGAGATCGCCGAGAAGAAGATGAAGGATCTGAATTGCGACACCATCGAGTCGGCCATGAAGATGGTCGAGGGCTCCGCCCGTTCGATGGGTCTTGAAGTTGCGGGGTAACGGGTCATGGCAATCGGAAAACGTTTGAAGAAGGCCCGCGAGGGCGTTGATCGCGAGAAGCTTTATCCGCTCGCTGACGCCATCAGGATGGTCAAGGAGCGCGCCAAGTCGAAATTCGACGAAACCGTCGAGATTGCGATCAATCTCGGGGTCGATCCGCGGCATGCCGACCAGATGGTCCGTGGCGTGGTGACCTTGCCGAACGGCACCGGCCGCACCTTGCGTGTCGGCGTGTTTGCGCGCGGCGCCAAGGCGGAAGAAGCCAAGGCGGCGGGGGCGGACGTCGTCGGCGCCGAGGACCTGGTCGAGAAAGTGCAGGGCGGCACCATCGATTTCGACCGCTGCATCGCCACCCCCGACATGATGCCGCTGGTCGGCCGTCTCGGTAAGGTGCTCGGTCCGCGCGGCATGATGCCGAACCCGAAGATCGGCACCGTGACCATGGACGTCACCACCGCCGTGAAGGGCGCCAAGGGCGGCTCGGTCGAGTTCCGTGTCGAGAAGGCCGGCATCGTGCAGGCCGGTATCGGCAAGGCGTCGTTCTCGGAAGAGAAGCTGGTGCAGAACGTCAAGGCGCTCGCCGACGCGGTCGCCAAGGCGAAGCCGTCCGGCTCCAAGGGCACTTACATCCAGCGCGTGGCGGTTTCCTCCACCATGGGTCCGGGCGTCAAGGTCGAACCGGGCAGCCTTCACGACTGACTCGGCCGTGCGGTAGAATGAGCTCAAGGGCGGGACGGGGAAACCTGTTCCGCCCTTTATCTTTGAGTTTGGGAAATCAGCCGATGCCCGAGAAGGTTTTGATCTATTCGCGCTTCCCCAAGGCGATGATGCTGCGGATCGGGGAGCGTTTCGAGTTGATGGATGCCGGCGGAAAACCTCCAGGCGAAATTTTTGCGGCTGAGCAGCTCACGGGGATTCGTGCGATGATCACCGCGGGCAGTACGCCGCTGGGCGGGGCCATGATGGACACGATGCCGTCACTGCGCGCGATCGTCTGTTACGGCACCGGCTATGACGGCGTCGATCTTGCAGCCGCAGCTCAGCGCGGAATCGCCGTCGGCCATAGTCCGGCGGCGAACGCGGCCGCGGTTGCCGACCTCGCTGTCACGCTGATGCTGGCGGTGACGCGGCGGCTGCTGCCGGCCGACAATTATGTTCGAAGCGGAAACTGGGCCGCCGCAAAGCCTTCGCCGTTGATGCGTCCGCAGCCGGGTAACCCCGGCCGCCGCGTCGGCGTCTACGGCATGGGCGAAATCGGCCGCAAGATCGCGAGCCGCGTTGCCGCATTCGAGACCGAGGTCGCCTATTTCAGCCGCCGCCAGCACGACGTGCCGTATCGATATCTGCCGAGCCTGGAGGCGCTGGCGGAATGGTGCGGTGTGCTGATGATTGCGGTCCGCGCCAGCGCGGATACAAATTACGCCGTCGATGCCGATATCCTGCGAAAGCTCGGTAAGGACGGCTATGTCGTCAACATCTCGCGCGGCTCGGTCATCGACCAAAAGGCGCTGGTGGCCGCGCTGGCGGACGCGTCGATCGCCGGGGCCGGTCTCGACGTCTACGAGAAGGAGCCGCACGCGCCGGACGCGCTGACCGCCTTTCCGAATGTCGTGCTGACCCCGCATGTTGGCGGCCATACCATCGAGTTGCATGTGGCGATGCAGAACTGCGTGATCGCCAACCTGGAGGCGTTTTTCG
>CAVSAO010000002.1:607500-2627913 GCA_963725985.1 uncultured Alphaproteobacteria bacterium | reverse complement strand
AGACCAGAAGTGGCTGGCAGAGGGTCAAACCGGCGGCGCGCTCAGCTGGAGGAAAGCGTTGCGCGGTATCTTATACCGGTTCCATAACGGCTTAAATCGGAATTGGGCGTTAGCTGAGGGGGGAGTCCACGGAGTTGTTTTCGGGCCGAGAGGTGTGATTCAGTTGTGCCATCTGATTCGGAGGAAGCAGATGGTCAAATGCAGCAAGGCCGAGGTTCGGCGCTTAAAAACTGCGTTGCGATGGAAGATACCGGCAGCTCAGCGCGAGCGCATTCAGATGGTGCTGCTGCGTGAGAGCGGAATGACGCAGCCCTCGATTGCGGCAGTGATGGGCGTATCGCTGAGCACAGTCAACCGCGCGCACATGGCCTATGACCAAGGTGGCATCAAGGCGCTCAAGCCCAAGCCGAATGGTGGACGCAAGCACGAGAACATGACCTTGGCCGAGGAAACGGCATTGCTGGCTCGCTTTGCGAAGATGGCGGGCGCCGGCGAGATGTTGAACATCCATGATCTCAAGGCGGCCTACGAGAAGGCGATCGGGCACGCAACCAGCGACAGCACGGTCTATAATCTTCTGCATCGGCACGGTTGGCGCAAGCTGATGCCGCGTCCGTTTCATCCCAAGCGCGACCTTGCAGCGCAGAATGCTTTTAAAAAAACGGCTTTCCTGATGCTGTGAGGAAAGCCCGGCGGGCCGCCCGGAAGCGTGGCCGCAATCTGCGCATCATGTTCGCCGATGAAGCGCGCTTCGGCCGCATGAATTGGCCACGGCCGTGCTGGGCGGCGCTCGGAACAAGGCCCGAGGTGGCCGCCCAGCTGATCCGCGAATACATCTATTTGTACGGCGCAGTCGCACCCAAGGACGGCACTTGCGTCTATCTGGTCATGCCGACTTCGAACACGGCATGCTTCCAAGCGTTTCTTGATGTGCTCGCGCGCAAGTTTGCCCGGCAGGACATCCTTCTCGTTCTCGACGGCGCTCCCAACCATCGCTCCGGCGACCTTGCCGTTCCCGACAACATCACACTCCTGTATCTTCCGCCCTATTCGCCGGAACTAAATCCAAAAGAAAATCTCTGGGATGAAATCCGCGAGAAAATCTTCAAGAACTATGCGCTCAAATCTATCGACGCCGTGCGCCACAAACTCAAGCAGGCTATCCTCTACGTCGAGCGCAACCCCAAGCTCGTGCAATCCATCACCTCTTTCCCCTATATCGTTAATTCACTCTGATGTAGAAGTGGTATAAGCCAACTCGATACGGCCGACCGGCAGGAGCCGACGGAGGCGCTGGCTGCGAAGGTGACGAGGCTCAAGGAGAAGCTGGCGAAGGTGAAGGAGGCCATGGGCAAGCTTGCGGTCTATGAGCGGCAGATGCTTGCCTCGCCTGACCGGCAAATCTCCCTGACCGATCCCGACAGCCGCTCGATGCCAACCGGCGGCCGTGGGTCCGGCGTCGTCGGCTACAACGTGCAGGTCGCCGTGGATACCGAGCATCATCTGATTGTAGCGCATGAGGTGACGAACACCGGCTCGGACCGGGCACAACTCGCCAACATCGCCTCTCGTGCAAAGGATGTCCTCGGTGTCGAAAAACTCGAAGCCGTTGCTGATCGGGGCTATTATAGCGGCGAGGAAATCCTTGCCTGCGACAAGGCTGGAATTGCGGTGACGCTTCCCAAGCCGGTGACATCGGGTCTTGAGGCACGGGGTCGCTTTGGCAAACAGGACTTTGTCTATCTCAGCGACGAGGATGCGTATCGCTGTCCGGCTGGCGAAACGCTGACCTACCACTACACCAACGAGGAGGACGGGCAGCAGCTACGACGCTATTGGACGAATGTCTGCCGAGACTGTGCACTCAAAGCTAGCTGCACGACCGGCAAGGAGCGGCGAATTACGCGCTGGGAGCATGAGCACGTGCTGGAAGAGGCGCAGAGACGCCTCGACAACAACCCCCAGGCCATGCGGCAGCGGCGGGAGACCGTCGAACATCCGTTCGGTACGATGAAAGCCCGCATGGGGGCGACACACTTCCTGACCAAAACGCTTCCAAAAGTAGCCGGCGAGATGGCTCTTTCGGTTCTGGCCTATAATCTGACACGGGTCATGAACATCGTGGGGACCAAGCCGCTGAGGGCTGCGATCGCAGCCTGAGACCCAACCGTCCTTCCCCTCTCACCGACTTCCCCGGGGAATGGTGTTTTTACACGACCAAGACCCAAAATTGACATTGGAGTGTCGCGCTAATCTCGCTGACGGAACTTATTGACGACGTAGAGTGTTGCTAAGGAAACCTCTGGCGCTGCCGGCCTTCCCAACCGCCGTCAATTAAGGTGAAGGAAAACATGCTGAGAGCTGTGTGCGGCAAGCGGATTTCGTTGGCACTCGCTGGGATCTTCGCGGGCGCATTCGTAGGGCTGGCGTTCGCAGACGTAGCCCAAGCGGGCCGTGGCGGAGGCGGGGGCGGCTTTCATGGCGGCGGCGGCGGTTTTCATGGCGGGGGCGGTGGTTTCCATGGTGGGGGCGGTGGTTTCCATGGTGGGGGTGGCTTTCATTCCGCTGGAGGTTTTCATGGTGGGGGCGGTGGGTTTCGTGGTGGAAGCTTTCATTCCTTCCGTGCCATGCCGAGCGGGGGACGCAGTTACGGCGCGCGCGGCTTCCAATCCCGTTCCGCCCGCACCTACGCAGGTCGCAACGTCTACAGCTATCGTGGCCGGACCGGCATTTCGCGCGGCTCCGTCGCAGCCAGCCGCACCGTGTCGAACCACATAGCCCTGCGCAATTCCAGTGCGGTAGGCCATGCTCTGTCCTCACGTCAGATCAGGAGCGCTTTGCACACGCCCGGCGGGCTACGCAATCCGATGACGCGCGCCGCCATTACGGCAGGCGTCGCGGGCGCCGCCTGGAGTCATCACAATGGTGGCTTGTGGTGGCGCCACGCCCATGGCGGCTTCGGCTGGGTCGGCCCGGTGTTCTGGCCCTATGCCTATTACGATCTCTATGACTACGCCTGGTGGGGCTGGGGCTATGACCCGTTCTTCTGGGACTATGGCTATGGCGATCTCTATGCCGGCCTGTTTGGCCCATACGACTATGACGCCTTGAGCGGCTATGCTGGCTATCTCCCGGGCTATGCCGGACCGGCGCGGCGGACGGGCGCTTCCGGAGGCTCGGAGGCGGCAACAAGCCTTGCCGACATGTGCGGCAGCGACAGCCGTGATATCGGCGGCTTTCCGATCGAGCGGTTCCGCGATGCGATTCAGCCCAACAACGAGCAGAACGCCGCGCTCGATGATCTTGCCAATGCCTCCCACATGGCGGCCGAGACCATTCGCAATTCATGCCCTGGCGACGTGGCGCTGACCGCGCCGAGCCGTCTCGCCACCATGGAACAGCGCGTCGAGGCGATGCGCAGCGCTGTCACCATTGTGCTGCCTGCGCTCGACAAGTTCTACGGGCTCCTTACCGACGAGCAGAAAGCCAAGATCACAGCGCTTGCGGCGGATCAGCAGCCCGCGCGGCGCGAGGATATTCCGAGCAACGACAGCTGCAACGCCGCGCAGCCCGGCGCGACGGACTGGCCGAGCGATCTGATCGAGCGCAACGTGAAGCCGACCGATGCGCAGCGCGCGAGCCTCACGGCGTTGCAGGGTGCCGCGGTCAAGGCGGCGGACACTCTGAAATCATCATGTCCGCCGGCGGACGCGCGCACGCCGCCCGCGCGGCTTGCCGCGGTTGGAACACGGCTCGATTCCATGCTCCAGGCCATCGGGATGGTGCGCCCGGCGCTCGATAACTTCTACAAATCGCTGACCGACGAGCAGAAGGCGGCATTCGATGCCATCGGCCCCGAGCGAAACGGCTCCACAACTGCGTTAGCCTCCGACAGAGACGAATCCCCGCAGCGGCATCACGGCCGCCACCGTCATGGCTACAGTGTCGGCGGCATGATCTTCCGCATGATGGGGCTGTGAGACACCCAACGGCGTTTACAGCTTTCGCCCTGGGGACTTACGCGGCACAGGTTTGTAGATCGTCTGAGATGTGATCGCGCGAGCCTCGAAGGGTGATGGCGACAACGCTGCGGCGATCGAAGGCGCAATCTCCGACAACGGGCCTGTTGTGCGTGTGAGGCCGATTGTGCTCCATCTCTCACGCGCAGCCCGGTCGCAAAGTGCTAGGCTTTAGGAATTGCACAAAGCCTATTTTCAGAGGGCTCATGCGACGGCGCGACTTCATCACCCTTCTGGGCGGAGCAGCGACGACGTGGCCACTCGCTGCGCGCGCGCAGCACCCCACAAAACGGCATGTGATCGGAGTGCTGTCGCCTTTCATCGACGCCGACAGCACCTTTCTGAGAGATCTCCGACAGGGCCTAGGCGATCGCGGCATGCGCGAGGGGCAGGAGATCGCCATCGAATACCGGTCCGCCGAAGGGCTGATCAATCAGCTACCAGTGCTGGCCGATGAGTTGGTGCGCCTGAAAGTTGACATCATAGTGACGGCAAGCGCGCCGGCGATCCGGTTCGTTCAGCGAGCGACTGATACCATTGCGGTCGTCATGGCGCGGGTCGGTGACGCCGTCGATCAAGGCTTCGTCGCAAGCTTGGCTCATCCGGGCGGGAACGTCACGGGGACCTCTTGGTTCGCACCGGAGCTGAGCGCGAAACGCTTGGAGCTGATGAAAGACGCTCTCCTCGAGATGGTCCGCGTGGCCATCCTGCGAGAAGCATCGGCCGGATCGGCGTCCGTCACAGCGGTATACGCCGCTCGTAGGCTCGGCGTCGTTCCCAGCGTCTTCGAAGCGCGCGACCCCGACGAATTTTCGACCGCGTTCTCGGCGATGGCCGACGCCAGGCTTCAGGGCGTTGAGATCCTTGAGGGGCTGATGATCTCCAACAGCATCCGCCCGCTCGTGCTGCTCGCCGAGGGTCACCGCCTTCCGACGATCTTTCCCGACGCAAGCTTTGTCGAGGCAGGCGGCCTGATGAGCTACGGCCCGGACCTTCCGGAAATATACCGCCGTACGGCCGAGATCGTCGAGAAAATCCTCGAGGGCGCGCGGCCGGGGGACATTCCCGTCGAGCAGCCGACAAAATTCGAGTTTGCCATCAACTTGAAAACCGCGAAGGCGCTCGGCCTCACAATCCCGCCTGCGTTGTTGCTGCGCGCCGACGCTGTGATTGATTGACGGGCCGATTGCTATCTCGGGCCTGGGAGGACTGCCGGCACGCCCTCTTGACTAATGTTCGCTTGGAGAAGCACAAGCGGGGTGTCGCCGGGATTTGCCCACTGGTGAACCCAGCCATAGGGCTCGAAGTGCGGCATTCCCGCTGCCCTCGACTCTGTATTCCCGTCTGCCGTGAAGGCCCCCGCGCCAGCGATGACGTAGTACAAAGCCGCGCCCGACCGATAGTGGCTCGGGTTGGTGGGCATCTGCGCTGGCAAGGTGACCCTTGTGAGGCTGAATTCGTAAGGTCCAGCCCTGAGGCCGGGCAATGGCTTGGGCGTGCGATATAACTCTTGTGCGCTGGCTGGACCGCCGAGCGGCGGTGCCTGCGCCTCGGCCGCGGGCGTCAGAACGAACTGTAGGAAATGCGCTGGCTCGGTACCCGTCGCACCGACTACGGCCGTGTGACCCGCGGGGATGAAGACGCCAGCACCCCCGGAAACGGTTTGAGCGCTGCCGTCGAGAGCAACCGTCAGCGTGCCCGAAAGAACGTAAAGCATGCTGTTCGGCCCGCTATCGGACACATGCTCCATCACCGGCAGGCGGACCGCGAACAACCTGAAATGGAGCGGCGTGTCGACAACGCTGGCGAGATGGCCGGCCGCCAGCAGCGTACGAACCGTATTTGCGGGCTGCGTTTGGGCGAGAGCTGGGAGCGCCAGAGACGAGAGGACGAGCGCAAGCCATGACCACGAGCGGATAGGCATAGCACCAAGCTCCTTTGCGATTGCGGGCGGACGATCCGCCCTGTGGGCCTAAAACCGGCAACCTGCATTTAGCTTGATGGTTTCATAGTATCAGCGCCGCCGTAAACGTCCAAATCATCGCTTTGTGTTCAGCCAACTGCCAATCGAACAGCCGACAAGTTCGAATTGGTGATAAACCTCAAGACCACGAAGGCGCTCAGACTTACCATTGGGCCGGACCGCTCACCCGCACCAACGCGGTGATCGAATAGCGACGCCGTTTACTGCGGTGCATGAGTCCGGATATGGCACGAAGCCTGCCGAACCGGGACGTCAGCTCTACTGTCGCTATCGGGGGTAGACCGGACATGATGCGGAGAGCTCAATTCGGTCGAGATGGGACCCATTTGAGACATCGCCTGCGCATTGCAGGAGAGCCTGCGATGGCGGTTTCCTCCCTCTATCAATTTGTTCGTTTTAGCCGCTACTATGCTGCCTCCTGAGCTTAGGGGGTGGACTTGAGGCGACGGGAAGTTCTCGTTGGGATAGTTGGCGGGCTGGCTACGTGGCCGCTTGCGGCACGCGCACAGCAGCCGGTGATGCCGCTCGTTGGGGTCCTTCACAGCGCGTCTTCTGCATTCTTCGCGCCCTGGGACAAGGCCTTTCGCGCCGGGCTCATGGAAACCGGCTACGTCGAAAACCAGAACGTCGCCATCGAATATAGATATGGGGAAGGTCATTACGAGCACTTGCCGGAATTGGTGGCCGACCTGCTCGGTCGTAAGATCGATGTGCTCCTCGCCGCAGGTGGCACCGATCCGGCAAAAGCGGCAAAGGCCGCAACGACCACAACTCCTATCGTGTTTGTCAGTGCTGCCGATCCCATCAGCAACGGCCTGGTCGCAAGCCTCAACCGGCCCGGCGGCAACGTTACCGGCGTCAGCCTGCTCGTGTCTGCGCTCGTCGGCAAGCAACTCGATCAGTTGCACACCTTGGTACCTCAAACTTCGGTAATCGCCATACTCATCAATCCGCGCTATCCCGACGCCAAGGCGCAGTCGGAAGAGTTTCAAGCGGCGACACGCCAACTCGGCTTACGATCGATCATTTTGTTTGCTGCCATCGGCGCGGATATCGATGCGGCGTTCGAGACGGTGACACAGCAGCATATTGACGCCATCGTCGTCGCCAACGATCCGTTCTTCGGCGCCAAGCGCGATCAGATTGTCGCGCTTGCGGCGCGCTACTCCGTCCCAATGATGTCTTGGCAGAGGGAATTTGCTACCGCTGGCGGCCTCATCAGCTACGGACCGGTCTGGGTCGACGGCTACCGGCAGGCTGGAATTTATGTCGGCAGAATTCTAAAGGGCGAAAAGCCCGGCGATTTGCCGGTGGTGCAGCCGACTAAGTTCGAGCTGGTCATCAATCTGAAAACTGCCAAGGCCCTTGGCCTAGCCGTGCCGCAGACGTTAATCGTGGCCGCCGACGAGGTGATCGAGTGAGCCGGTGACTTCCGAAATTGGCAGCACCAAACGGACATGCTGCAGCGGTCGCTGCATGTCCGCTCCTGACCGACCCATAGCGGTCCTGGTACGAACTCCGCTTACCCCTAGCGATCCTGGTACGACCCCAGCTTTCCTGTCTGTGGGGTGACAAGCGGACATTGTGCGAGCTCGGTCGGCTTATCTCGCGCCGACGGCACAATCCCGACCGAAGCAAATTTTTTCGGCTATAACCGTTCCGAGGCTCGCCGACCGGATAACCGGTCGAACACTGGACACTTGGCCGGGAATCCGGAATTGAGCTTGCGTGAGATGGTCGGGGACTCTGGATGAGCAAGCGGATGAAACCGGCGGGATCGTGGTCGGTGAAGTTGCTGGTCGCGGCGACCGTTGTCGCGTGCGGTGCTCTCCTCGGTTGGGGATTCCTCAAAGGGCGCAACGAGGCGGACCAGGACCGGGCGATCAAGGTCCCGATTCGGGTTTCCAACAAGAACGGCGACCCGGTGATCACGCTCGACGCCGCGACGCAACAGCGCAGCGGGATCGAGACAGCCGAGCTGCCGTCAACGCCTCATCCCGAGGAGCTTCGCGCCTACGGGATGGTCCTCGATGTCGCGCGACTGACCGAGCTCCGCAACAACTACGCCAATGCCAAGGCGCAGGTGCAGACCGCGCAAGCCAAACTTGCGATGTCGAGGCCGGCGTTCGACCGCTCGGAAAAGCTCTATAACGAGACTCACGTTGTCTCACAGGCCCAGCTCCAGGCCGCGCAGGCGGCTTTCGGCACCGACCAGGCCAGCCTGGCTGCGGCGGAGGCGCAGGTGCGCACGCTCACCGCGACGGCTTACCAGGAATGGGGCTCCGTTCTCGGCAAGTCGCTTGTCGATGAGTTGCCGATGATCAAGACTCTGATCGAGCGGCAGAACTTTCTGTTGCAGATCACGCTGCCGCCCGGCGTGATCCTCCGGGCTCCGCCAGCCACCGCCGCCATGGAAATCGGCAAGTCGGCGCGGGCAGAGATCACCTTCGTCTCGCCGGCAACGCGCATCGACCCGAAGATTTAGGGCGTCAGCTTTTTCTACACGGCGGCGGCCGAAAGCGGTGTTCTGCCGGGGATGAATGTGCTGGCCTTCCTCCCTTCCGGCAGATCGATCGAGGGTGTCGCCGTGCCGGCGTCAGCGATTGTCTGGTGGCAAGGCCGAGCCTGGGTCTACCGGCGCACTGGCCAGGACACCTTCACTCGCGTTGCGATCGCAACGGGCCAGCCGGCGCCGGGGGGCGGCTATATCGCAAACGATGTGGCGAAAGATGCCGAAATCGTCACGCGCGGTGCACAATTGCTGCTGTCCGAGGAATTCCGCTCGCAGATCCAGGTCGAAGAGGACCCGCAGTGAGCGCCACTTTACCCTCTGGTCCACAGGCTGCGATCATCGGATTGGCAATTCGCTTCCGCGGCATTGTCGCCGCGCTCGCCTGCGTTCTGGTCGCCTATGGCGTCTACGGACTTGGCCGCGCCAAGTATGATGTATTCCCCGAATTTGCGCCGCCGCAGGTCAGCATCCAGACCGAAGCCGTCGGGTTGACGCCAGAGCAGGTCGAGGTCCTCGTCACCCGTCCCATCGAGAACGCCATCAGCGGCGTGCCCGGCGTGCGGACGCTGCGCTCCACGTCGATCCAGGGACTGTCAGTGGTGACGGTCTTTTTCGATGCGTCGAGCGACATCTATCGCGACCGGCAAGTTGTCGCGGAGCGGCTCGCGGCCGCAGCCCAGCAGCTCCCGCAAGGGTTACAGCCGCCGGTCATGACGCCGCTCACGTCGTCAACCAGCCGAATGCTGGTGGTCGGCCTGACATCCGAGACGCGCTCGCTGATGGAGCTGCGCACGGTCGCCGACTGGACGGTCCGCTTGCGCCTTCTCGCCGTTCCCGGCGTCGCCAGCGTCACCGTGTTCGGGGGCGATAAGCGCTCGATCCAGGTCCAGGTGCATCCCGACGAACTCATCCGGTACGGCCTGACGCTTAACGATGTTCTCACCGCAGCGCGCCGGTCGACCGGCGTGCGCGGCGCCGGCTTCGTCGACACCAGGAATTCAGCGGATCGTTTTCCAGACGGAGGGACAATCGCTCAAACCGGACGCCATTTCCCGGACCGTCCTCTTCAGCAGCGGAGCCGCGAGCGTCACGTTGGGCAATGTGGCCGATGTCGTTGACGCGCCTGAACCGCCGATCGGCGGTGCCGCAGTCCAGGGTCGCCGCGGCGTCATCCTCAATCTGGCGGAACAATATGCTGCCGACACGCTCCAGGTCACGGAGAATGTCGAAGCGGCATTGGAGGAGCTGCGGCCGGGTCTTGAGGCGGACGGCATCACGATCCACGCCGATCTCTTCCGTCCGGCCAATTTCATCAATACCGCGACCAGAAATGTCCGGGATTTGCTGATCCTCGGCGGCATTCTTGTGATCGTGGTCTTGTTCCTCTTCCTGTTCGACCTGCGAACAGCCGCGATTTCCTGCACCGCCATTCCGCTTTCGCTGCTCGCCGCGACCCTGGTCCTTGAGCGCATGGGCGCCTCGCTCAACACCATGACGCTCGGTGGCCTCGCCATTGCGATTGGTGTCGTCGTCGATGATGCGGTGATCGATGTCGAGAACATCGTCCGCCGCCTGCGGGAGAACAGGAGATCGTCCGAGCCGCGGCCGCCCGCGCGGGTCGTGCTTGATGCGACGCTCGAGGTTCGCAGTGCCGTCGTCTATGCAACGTTCGCCGTCATTCTGGTCGTGCTGCCGGTGATGACATTGTCCGGAACTGTCGGACGCCTGTTTGCGCCATTGGGGCTCGCCTACACCATGGCGGTCCTGGCGTCGCTTGTTGTCGCGCTGACGGTGACACCGGCGCTCTCGATGGCGCTCCTTCCGTGGCGGGTCCCCGCGTGGGATCCACCCGTGATCCGCTGGATGCGCACCGGCTATCAGGCCCTGTTGCGGCGGCTCGCAGATCGGCCCCGCACGCTCATCGTCGTCGCTGCGATGTTGACGATTGCCGGATGCGCTGCGCTGCCGTTTTTTGGCCGTGGGCTCATCCCCGAGCTGAAGGAGGGACACTTCGTCGTCCACATGTCGGCGGTGCCCGGCACGTCCATCGATGAATTGCTGCAGGTCGGCGCCCATATCGCCGAGGCGTTGCGGCAGTTGCCCGAGGTGCGTTCGGTTGCACAGCGTGCGGGGCGGGCGGAGGAGTCCGAGGACACCTGGGGTCCGCACTACAGCGAGCTCGAAGTCGACCTGAAGTCGGGGTTGTCGGGAGACGACGCCGAAAAGGCGCAATCAGATATCCGCCGGACGTTCGCGGGCTTCGTCGGCGTGAACGCGGCAGTCATGACGTTTCTGACCGAGCGCATCGAGGAGACGCTGTCCGGTTATACCGCCGCTGTTGTGATCAACGTCTTCGGCAACGACCTCGATCTGCTCGATCACAAGGCGCAGGAAATTGCCCAGGCATTGAACGAGATTCCCGGAGCGACCGATGTTCAGGTCCAGTCGCCGCCCGGCCTGCCGCAGCTCACGATCCGCCTCCGGAACCCCGATCTGGAGCGTTGGGGTTTTGATGCCGTCGAGGTGCTCGAACTGATCCGCTCCGCCTATCAGGGCGACGTCGTCGGGCAGACCTATGACGGCAATCAGGTCTTCGACGTCATGACGATCCTCGACGCCGCCAGCCGGGACAACATCACCAAAGTCGGCGACTTGCCATTGCGCAGTCCGGGCGGTGCTTACGTCTCGCTGAGGCAGATCGCGGACATTTACCAGAGTTCGGGGCGCTACCAGGTTCTGCACGAGGGAGCGCGCCGCGTGCAGACCGTGACCGCCAACGTCACCGGCGCCGATGTGGTTTCCTTTGTTCGTGCGGCAAAGGCCAGGATCGGTTCCAAGGTTCGAATGCCCTCCGGAACGTACATCCAGTTCGCCGGCGCCGCGGAAGCACAATCGCGGTCCCAGCGCGATCTCATCGTCAATTCGCTGATCGCCGCAGTTGGCATCGTTCTTTTGCTGTCGGTCGTCACCCGGAATTGGCGCAACCTGCTGCTGGTGCTGACGAACCTGCCGTTCGCTCTGGTCGGTGGCGTGCTGGCAGTGTTTGCCACCGGCGGGCTTTTGACCTTAGGCGGCATGGTCGGATTCGTCACGCTGTTCGGCATAAGCCTGCGTAATTCGATTTTGATGATCGCCCATTACGAACATCTTGTCGAAGTCGAGGGCAGGCAGTGGGGATTGGAGGCCGCCATCGCGGGAGCGGCCGATCGATTAACTCCCATCCTCATGACTTCGATCGTGACCGGGCTCGGCATCCTGCCGCTCGCGATCGGCATGAACGAGCCCGGCCGTGAAATTCAGGGACCGATGGCAATCGTCATCCTGGGTGGCCTTCTGACGTCCATGGCACTGAACCTGCTCGTGTTGCCGACGCTGGCGCTGCGCTACGGCCGATTCGAACGGCCGCCGGAGGAATTCGCCCGCTCGACCCTATCTCGTAAATCCAAGGCCGCTGAGTGAGGAGCGTTCGGATAAGGCAAACGGCTCGCGCCGGTTTCACCCCGCCACCGCAGAGCTTATGGACTTGGTCAGGTCTTGCCCTCCCGCCGAAGCTGCGAGCGGCCCAAAGATCAGCGCCATGTTGAGCCATGCCTTGGTCGATGCCGTGAAAGGCAAACTCGCCCGCGAGTTCACGCCAATCACACACAGCTCTTTTCCGGCCGCTCGTTACCGCACCATTCCCGCCAATATCGTCGCGAGCTTCTTGTTGCCTTCGACGCTCAGATGCAGGTGGTCGCCCAGCGCCATACCGGGCTGCCTCAACACCGAACCATAAAGTCCCATCGCATCAATGATCCTGATACCCCGCGCCGCTATCTTGCGCTTGATCGCCGCGATATTCGCAGGCGCCTCGGCGGACCTCGCGATGTCCTTGTGGTTGTCGTTGAACCCGTTGATGGTCAAGATGACGATCCTGGTGCCATTCGGTACAGCGCTATCAACGCGCGCTAGCTCCTCCCTTGTAGTCTCCCCGTTAACTCCAGCATTAATGACATGGACCTGAGAGCCTCTCGCCCGCAGAATACTCTCCAGCACGGACGACCACATTTCATTCTGGGCGACGTAGCCGTGGGCCGCGCTATGGCCGAGCACCACGATTTGCGCAGAAGCAAAACTGGTTGAAACAAGAATGATACTAGCAAGGACTAATAAAAAGACCCGCACTTTCGAACAATTCATATTGGCTCCTCCACCCGTTCACGTTCGCCTCAATCAGAGCTCCGATGATCTGCCCCTTCCACCTCATCGTCCGGTCCTTCCCACAAGGGCCAGCTTCCAGTTCACCCCGGACTAAACCGCGCGGGGGCAATGTTACCAAGTTTCCGAAAAGGCCACAAAATTGGGAAGGCCAACACCGGCTTTAGCCAACCCGGCCCGTCTCTCAAACTCCATTGGGCCCAATGTCCAATTGCCGGGGTCCCGACAGCGATTCCAGTCGCCAGCCGCCGTGATTCTTGGGGGCATGGACGTCAAGGCCCGATGACCAAGGCAATGGGGGTTGGATTCCGAGCCATGAGCCCACACACCGGGCTTGCCGACCAATCCCGCGCGAACGCCGGAAGAGAGATTCCTGGTGCGGCGCAAGAGTCCGGCTTTAGCGCCGAACGGACCGGCCAGCCGAGCCGATCAATGCCTGCTGTTGAGGAATGAACGGACACAGCTCAGACGCGACCGAAGCTCCGTTGATGACCCATTTCGGAGTTGGGACCGGTTCGGCTTGCTACGATCGGCACCACGACGTGGCTGAAGCCCTTTCTGTCGATATGCAGCGTGGTCGTTCCTGCGAACAGCCGCCGCGGTCGATCGCGGGGATCGTCGTGCAGAAATGGTCCGCATCCCAGCAACTCGTTCTTGAAATTTGAGAGTTTCATCCCCGTAGCTGCCTGCCACTCGTAGTCCTTTCCGCGGATGCTGAGTGCGATACGGTAACCTTTGGGAACGACGATCGATGTCGGCCATATCTCGATGGCGAGATCGACGGGCCTGCACGGCTGCAACCGCTGCATCTCGTCATGGCTGTGATAAGGACGGTACGGTCGAGACAAGGCTGCGTCGAGCTTGCGATGGGACGCGCGCAGCCAGCCCTGCGCAATTGGGGTGTGCGGATCGATCGCACCGGCAAACGTCACCTCGCGCAGGTCCGGGCTGAATACCCGGAAGACGACAAAGATATCGGCGTCCTCGGTGCTGGAAGAAATCCGCAAGTCCGCTGCCAGCGGGCCCGTGATCTCGGTTTCTTCCGTTAGCGGCCTGGAAACAAAGGTGAGTCCATCGCCCGTCGCCGCGAAGCTGATCTCGGCGTCCTCTGCCGGCGGCTGCAGGGAGAGAGTCTGATCGGCGGGATCAAGGTAAAACCTGGTCCAGACCGTAGCCGGCAGTGGCCAATCAGTTTCATGCCGCTCGACGAAACCGTCGATGTGGCGGACCTGTAGCTGAACTTTCGGCTGCCGGGCCCAATCGCTGGCTTCGTCCTTGAGGTAGAAATCGAAGAATCTCTTCTGCAGTTCACGCCCGTAGTCGGTGTAAAAATGCGTCCAGTGCTCCAGACCGTGACACTCCAGCCACTTCTCCTTTGACGCTGCGCGAACATAACCTTCGAAATTTCCTCGCGGGTGCAAGCCCTGGCCACCCCAATTCGCCGCTGACAAAAAGGGTACCGTAACTTTCTCCCAGTCGGGCGAACGCGCTTTGTGGTAAGCATCGTCGAGGGGATGAGCCAGAATCTCCTCCCCGAAACTCGAACGGTTTCGCGCCAGTTCATCGTCCGACATTGTTTCGTCGCCGCAGACCAGTGCGCCGGTAACGCTGCTGCGAGGGCCTCTTTCTCCCAGGCCGAATTGCACGGTCTTCACCTGCATGTCGTACCAGTTTGCCCAGAACGTCGAGAGAATGCCTCCATGGTGGGTCATGTCCCGATACCAGTCGGCTGCACCTTCCCAGATGCACATTGCCCTGAGATGGGGCGGCTGCAGCGAAGCCACCTGCCACTGGTTGATCGCGTAATAGGAGATGCCGTTCAGGCCGACGCGGCCATTCGACCATTCCTGGACGCCGGCCCATTCGATGCATTGATAAAAATCGCGAGTCTCCCGGGGAGAAAAATGATCGATGTGTCCGGGCGATCGTCCGGTCCCGCGTGAGTCAACCCGTACGCAGACATAACCATAGGGTACCCACTTTTCCGGGTCGACCACTTCCCAATTCTGATATTTGTTGGTCGAACCGTAAGCGACGTCCGGGTGATTGGCGATCATGCTTTGCCAGGCACTCGGGTAGCCCTTCTGAAACGCGAGTCCCTTCGCATATGGACCGTATGTCAGCAGGACCGGCCATTTTCCTTCCGCCTTCGGCCGGAACACGTCCGCGCGCAACACCAGGCCGTCGTCCATAACGATGCCGGCGTCCCACTCGATAAGCATGGAATCCTGCTCTATCGGCTCAGCCATTTCCTGCTCTTGTTTTTTTGCGCGGCGTGTAGCGCCAAATCAATTCTGCATTCTATTTTCCCAGGTTGGAAATTCCAGCCACATGCCGACCTGCCGAACGCGCCAACCTCGGCGGAAGCCGGAGTGCCCGCGCCGCCCCGCCGAATTGGCCAGTCACCCTTAACCGGTGGAGGTCTCACCGAAAGACTTCCGAACGAGGTTTTACGGATGCTCAACCCGTCAGCGCCGCCTTCACCATGCCGCTGGCTTTGCCAAAATCCATCTGGCCGGCATATTTTGTCTTTAGCGCGCCGATCACCTTGCCCATGTCCTTGATCCCGGCGGCGCCGGTCTCGGCGATGATCGCCGCGATCGCGGCCGTCACGTCGGCTTCCGACATCTGCTTCGGCAAGTAGGCGGAGATGATCGCGATCTCCTCGCGCTCCTGGGCGGCGAGTTCGGCGCGGCCACCCTTGTCGTAGAGCTCGACCGCCTCCTGACGCTGCTTTATCATCTTCTGGAAAACACCGAGCAGATCGGCGTCGCTGAGGGGTGGCTTGCCTTCCCCGCGCGCCGCGATGTCGGCATTCTTGATGGTCGAATTGACCATGCGCAGCGTGGAAAGCTTGCGCTCGTCCTTGGCCCGCATCGCGTCCTTGACGGCGTTGTTGATGTCGTCGCGCAGCATCGTCCAAATCCTCTCGCGGCCTTCAGGGCCGGTAGCCACAGAAGCCCCTGATCTAGGCCGTTCGCGCCGCCAGAACAACTCTAGTTCCGCAGCCATTCGACCAAAGCGTCTGCGGTCGCCTGCGGCTGTTCCGGCTGCGGCAGGTGGCCGCAAGAGGCAAGGATCGCGAGTTTCGCACCGTGAATGCCATTTGCCATCTCGACCGACAGCGAATTGGGGATGGTGTTGTCCTCATCGCCGGTCAGGACCAGCGTCGGACACTTGATCCACGCCAGCGCCGGCCGCGAATCCGGCCGGCTGATGATGGCGGTCTGCTGGCGGACGAAGGCATCCGTGCCGACATCGTCGCCCATGTCATGCACCAGCTTGCGCAAGGCGCCGTCCTCGCGGCGCGACGGGTGCACGAAGCCGGGAAAGAGATCATCGAGCACGGCGTGATATTCGCCGGCTTGCGCTCGCGCAATCTGGCCGCGGCGGCGGGCGGTGGCTTCCGGCGTATCCGGGCGCGCCTGGGTGTTGATCAGCGCCAGCTTCGCTACCCGATCCGGGGCCTGCCGCATGATTTCGAAGGCGATGTAGCCGCCCATCGAATGGCCGGCCAGCGCGAAACGCGGCGGCGCTTCGGCCAGAATCCGCCGCGCGATCGCGCCCATATTGTCGTCGCGGATATGGTTGGCGACCGTCACCGGGCCAAAGCGCCACAGCGCCGGCAAGACCTGCGCATAGATCCGCGGCGAGCCGCCGAGACCGGGAACGAGCAATATCGGCATCGAATTGTCCATGCATGGCTCCAGATCGGGAAAATTTCATGAAAATCGGCGGATCGCGGCAACTTGCAGATTAAGAGCCCGGCGCGGCCTGTCAAATATGCGCAAACCGCATGTGAATCCGCCGGTTTCCGGCTTTGACGCCACGGCGCGCGAAGACTATGTAATGCGCTCATGACGAAACCGGAAAACGCCGCCGCCTGGCCGGATCACAAACCGACCGCGCTCCTCGTGCTTGCCGATGGCACCGTGCTGGAGGGTTTTGGCCTCGGCGCGGAAGGCCAGGCCGTCGGCGAAGTCTGCTTCAACACCGCGATGACCGGCTATGAGGAGATCCTCACCGATCCCTCCTATGCCGGACAGCTCATCACCTTCACCTTCCCGCATATCGGCAACGTCGGCACCAACGACGAAGACATCGAGACGGTGAACATGGCGGCGACGCCGGGCGCGCGCGGCGTGATCCTGCGCGCCGGGATCACCGACCCCTCGAACTACCGCGCCACGCGGCATCTCGATCAATGGCTGAAGGCGCGCGGCATCATCGGCCTTTCCGGCATCGATACCCGCGCGCTGACCGCGCTGATCCGCGGCAAGGGCATGCCCAACGCCGTGATCGCGCACGCCAGAGACGGCCTGTTCGACCTGCACGGGCTGAAGGAAGAAGCGCGCGAATGGCCCGGCCTCGAGGGCATGGACCTGGTGCCGATGGTGACATCCGGCCAGCGCTTCACCTGGGACGAAACGCCGTGGGCGTGGGGAAAAGGCTTCGGCCGGCAAACCGCGCCCGAGTTCAACGTCGTCGCCATCGACTACGGCATCAAGCGCAACATCCTGCGGCTGCTTGCCGGCGAAGGCTGCAGGGTGACGGTGGTGCCGGCGACCACGTCGGCCGAAGACATCCTGGCGATGAAGCCCGACGGCGTGTTCCTCTCCAACGGCCCCGGCGACCCCGCGGCAACCGGCCAATACGCGGTGCCGGTGATTCAGAAGGTGATCAATTCGGGCACGCCGACATTTGGAATTTGCCTGGGCCACCAGATGCTGGGCCTGGCGGTCGGCGCCAAGACCAGGAAGATGCATCAGGGCCATCACGGCGCCAATCATCCGGTCAAGGACGAGACCACCGGCAAGGTGGAAATCACCTCGATGAACCATGGCTTCGCGGTGGATCAAACGACCCTGCCGAAGGGCGCGACCCAGACCCATGTCTCGCTGTTCGACGGTTCCAATTGCGGCATCCAGCTCGAGGGCAAGCCGGTGTTCTCGGTGCAGTATCACCCGGAAGCCTCACCCGGCCCGCGCGATTCGCACTATCTGTTCAAGCGGTTCGCCGATCTGATGCGGGCGAACAAGAGCGCGTAACGCACTTCCGTCATTGCCTACGAGCGAAGCGACGAAGCAATCCACCGCTGGCTTCATCATCGGGCATTTGGTATGATGACCATCATCATAATGGACAACCGCCCATGGACGACCTGACCGCCCCCGGAACCGAATACGGCGTGACGCCGACCGCAGTCATGGCGTCGATGGCGGGGGTGGACTTCGTCCGCGCCGTCTTCGACGGAAGGTTGCCGGCGCCGCCGATCATGCAGACCATCGAGCCGTTCGATTCCACGGCCGAACCTGGCGTGGTGGTGATGCACAGCGTTCCTGGGTTCCGGCACTACAACCCGATCGGCTCGGTGCATGGCGGCTATGCCGCGACGTTGCTGGATTCCGTCATGGGGCTCGCGGTGCATACCATGCTGCCGCCGGGAAGCGGCTACACCACGCTCGAATTCAAGATCAGCTTTATCAGGGGCATGAGCAAGGACACCGGCCCGGTCCGCAGCGAGGGCCGCACGCTCAATGTCGGCCGGCGCACCGCGACCGCCGAAGCGCGCATGACCGATTCCCAGGGCCGCCTGCTGGCGCATGCCACCACGACCTGCCTGGTTTTCGAGAATCCCAAGGGAACGTGAACCAGCGAACCCGCGAAGCAATCCAGCGCAGCTGAAGGAGTGAACTGGGTTGCTTCGTCGCTTGCGCTTCTCGCAATGATGTTGGCTTTGCTCACGATGCACCTTCCTGTTAGGAAACTGGACTGTTGACGGCATGGACACGGGCCGCCGGACGATCTAACGCATCACCTTCATGCCGGTTCCTGCGCCGGAACCCGCTTTACCGGACGCCTTTCAACCATGGACGACTGGATCGATTATTACGATTCCACGCATACGATTTATGCGAGCAAGCTGCATCGCGACCTGCATTTCCAGCTGATCGCGAAGGACATCGTCGGCTACATCTCCTCGCCGGATGCGGTGGTACTCGACTATGCCTGCGGCGAGGCGCTGTCGGCGGCCACGGTGGCGGAGGCCTGCGGCAAGCTGATCCTGGCCGAGCCCGCGCCCGGCGTGCGCGGCCGGCTGATCGCCCGTTTTGCGCCGAACACGAAGATCCGGGTGCGCTCGCTCGATGACGTCAGGAAAATGGCGGAGAAATCCATCGACCTTGTGGTGATGAATTCGGTCGCCCAATACATGACCTCGGCCGAGCTCGACGCCGCCTTCGCGGTCATAAAGCGGCTTTTGAAGCCGGGCGGCCGGCTGGTTGTGGGCGATATCCTGCGCCCCGAGGTCGGCATGGCGAGGGACGTGATCGCGCTGCTGCGATTTGCGGCAAAACACGGCTTCCTGAAAGACGCCATGATCGGACTGGTCTCGACCGCGCTGTCGGACTACCGGCAATTGCGCACGCGCGTCGGGCTGCAGCGCTATAGCGAAGCCGAGATGGTCGCAAAGCTGGCGGCGGCCGGTTTCACCGCCTCTCGCGCCCATTTCAATATCGGGCACAATCCCTGGCGGATGACCTTCGTGGCGCGGCACGCCCTGAGCCTCAGCCCCGCGGGTTAGGGTTAATCGGCGTTAAACGTGGCTCACCGCGGCGTGATCGGCAATGATCGAAACGGCCCGGTGGCGGAAGCGTCGACGCGAGAGCAGTGCATCGCTCTTTATCCTGGTTCAAATCCAGGCCGGGCCTCCACGCTTCGCCCTGACGGGCTACGCGTGGCGCAGCCACGCCGGACCGGCAGGGCAAAGCGTGTCCGGCGTAGCTTGAGCGAAGCGAAAGCGTAGACGGACGGGTCCGCCGTCCCTCGAACAGCACCCAAAATGGCGGTTGATTGGGCCTTTAAGGCCCTTTCGCGGTTGCGGAATCTGGTCTAAAGACCACCCGCGCGCGAGGTTGATCCCAAGCGCCGGGTTTGAGGGACGCGCGGCAGGCGCGCCCTTTTTTTGTGCCCGATTCCCCGTCCGTGAGACTTGATGCCCAAAAGAACCGACATCTCCACCATCCTGATCATCGGCGCCGGCCCCATCGTGATCGGGCAGGCCTGCGAATTCGATTATTCCGGTACGCAAGCGGTCAAGACCCTGAAGGAAGAGGGCTATCGCATCGTTCTCGTCAATTCCAATCCGGCCACCATCATGACCGATCCGGAACTGGCGGACGCCACCTATATCGAGCCGATCACGCCGGAAATCGTCGCCAAGATCATCGAGAAGGAACGTCACGTCGTTCCCGGCGGCTTCGCGCTGCTGCCGACCATGGGCGGCCAGACCGCGCTGAACTGCGCGCTGTCATTGCGCCGGCAGGGCACGCTGGCGAAGTTCGACATCGAGATGATCGGCGCCACCGCCGAGGCCATCGACAAGGCCGAGGATCGCGGCCGTTTCCGCGAGGCCATGACCCGGATCGGGCTGGAGACGCCGCGCTCGATGCAGATCAAGACGCTGCCGGACGCGCTGCGGGCGCTCGACGACATCGGCCTGCCCGCGATCATCCGGCCATCCTTCACCATGGGCGGCACCGGCGGCGGCATCGCCTACACCAAGGCCGAGTTCATCGAGATCGTCGAGCGCGGCATCGACGCCTCTCCCACCGACGAAGTCCTGATCGAGGAATCCGTGCTGGGGTGGAAAGAGTTCGAGATGGAGGTGGTGCGCGACAAAAAGGACAACTGCATCATCATCTGCTCGATCGAGAACCTCGATCCGATGGGCGTGCATACCGGCAATTCCATCACGGTCGCGCCGGCGCTGACGCTGACGGACAAGGAATACCAGATCATGCGCGACGCCTCGCTGGCGGTGCTGCGCGAGATCGGGGTGGAGACCGGCGGCTCCAACGTGCAGTTCGGCGTCAATCCGGCCGACGGCCGCATGGTCGTGATCGAGATGAATCCGCGGGTGTCACGCTCTTCTGCTCTCGCCTCGAAGGCTACCGGCTTTCCAATTGCAAAAGTCGCCGCCAAGCTGGCGGTCGGCTACACGCTGGATGAAATCGCCAACGACATTACCGGCGGCGCGACGCCGGCTTCGTTCGAGCCGACCATCGACTATGTCGTCACCAAAATTCCGCGCTTTGCGTTCGAGAAGTTTCCCGGCGCCTCCCACACGCTGACCACCTCGATGAAGTCGGTCGGCGAAGTGATGGCGATCGGCCGCACCTTTCAGGAGAGCCTGCAAAAGGCGCTGCGCGGGCTCGAAACCGGGCTGACCGGGCTCGACGAAATCGAGATCGAGGGCCTTGGCCGCAGCGACGACAAGAACGCGATCCGCGCCGCCCTTGGCACGCCGACGCCGAACCGGATTCTGCAGGTGGCGCAGGCGATGCGGCTCGGCTGGACCAATGAGGAAATCTTCACCTCCTGCAAGATCGATCCGTGGTTCCTTGCGGAAATGCGCGGCATCGTCGAGATGGAGAGCAAGATCAAGGCCTGCGGCCTGCCGGGCAACGCGTTCGGCATGCGGACGCTGAAAGCCATGGGCTTTTCCGACGCGCGGCTTGCGGTGCTGGCGGAAACCACCGAGGCCGACGTCACCGCAAGGCGCCAGGCGCTCGGGGTTCGCCCGGTATTCAAGCGCATCGACACCTGCGCGGCCGAGTTCGCCTCGCCCACCGCCTACATGTATTCGACCTATGAATCGCCGTTCGCGGGCAAGCTCGCCGACGAGAGCGCGCCGTCCGACAAGAAGAAGGTCATCATTCTCGGCGGCGGACCGAACCGGATCGGCCAGGGCATCGAATTCGACTATTGCTGCTGCCATGCCTGCTTCGCGCTGCACGACGTCGGCTATGAAACCATCATGATCAACTGCAATCCGGAAACGGTGTCGACCGACTACGACACCGCCGACCGATTGTACTTCGAGCCGCTGACCTCGGAGGACGTGCTCGAAATCATCGCCACCGAACGGCAGAACGGCACCCTGCACGGCGTGATCGTGCAGTTCGGCGGCCAGACCCCGCTCAAGCTCGCCCGCGCGCTGGAAGCGGCCGATGTGCCGATCCTCGGCACCTCGCCCGACGCCATCGATCTCGCCGAAGACCGCGACCGCTTCAAGCGCGTGCTCGACAAGCTGCGCCTGAAGCAGCCGAAGAACGGCATCGCCTATTCGGTCGAGCAGGCGCGGCTGGTGGCCGCCGATCTCGGGCTGCCGCTGGTGGTGCGTCCGTCCTATGTGCTCGGCGGCCGCGCGATGCAGATCATCCGCGAGGAGAGCCAGCTCGGCGATTACCTGCTCGGCACCTTGCCGGAGCTGGTGCCGGGCGACGTCAAGGCGCGCTATCCCAACGACAAGACCGGGCAGATCAATACCGTGCTCGGCACCAATCCGCTGCTGTTCGACCGCTATCTGTCCGACGCCATCGAGATCGACGTCGACTGCCTGTGCGACGGCAAGGACACCTTCATCGTCGGCATCATGGAGCATATCGAGGAAGCCGGCATCCACTCCGGCGATTCCGCCTGCTCGCTGCCGCCGCATTCGCTCGACGCCCAGATGATTTCCGAACTGGAGCGGCAGACCCGCGAACTGGCGCTCGGCCTCGACGTGGTCGGATTGATGAACGTGCAATACGCCATCAAGGACGGCGACATCTATGTGCTGGAAGTCAATCCGCGGGCGTCGCGCACGGTGCCGTTCGTCGCCAAGGTGATCGGCATGCCGGTGGCGAAGATCGCAGCGCGGCTGATGGCCGGCGAGAAGCTCGAGGACTTCAATCTGAAGAAGCGCAAGCTCGGCCATGTCGGGGTCAAGGAATCGGTATTCCCGTTCGCCCGCTTCCCCGGCGTCGATACCGTGCTCGGTCCGGAGATGCGCTCGACCGGCGAGGTGATGGGCATCGACCGCTCGTTCGAAATCGCCTTCGCCAAGAGCCAGCTCGGCGGCGGCACCCGCGTGCCGCGCAAGGGCACGGTGTTCGTTTCGGTCCGCGACATCGACAAGACCCGGATCGCCGAAGCGGTGCGGCTGTTGTCCGCGGTTGGCTTCAAGGTGATGGCCACCTCGGGGACGCAGCGTTTCCTTGCCGATTTCGGGGTACCGACCGAAAAGGTAAACAAGGTGCTGGAAGGACGGCCGCATATCGTCGACGCCATCATGAACGGCGACATTCAGCTGGTTTTCAACACCACCGAAGGGCCGCAGGCGCTGGCCGACAGCCGCTCGTTGCGACGAGCTGCCCTCTTGCATAAAGTGCCATATTACACCACTCTTTCGGGTGCCGTGGCGGCCGCGCAGGGCATCCGCGCCTATCTGGGCGGGGACCTTGAGGTCCGCACGCTGCAGAGTTATTTTTCCGAAACCTGATCCTTTCGCCGGGCATTTCGTCCGGCAATCGATCGGCAATGAAGCCCTCGTGACTGGGAACTCGCCAGCCATGAGGGTATTCTGTTTCGGCGTTTGTGCGTGCCGCGGATTGGTCCGCATGATGTTGAAGGACGATAAAAGATGATGGAAAAGGTTCCGATGACCGCCGGCGGCTATGCCGCCCTCGAGGTCGAATTGAAGCAGCGCCAGTCGGTGGAGCGTCCGCGCATCATCGAGCATATCGCCGAAGCGCGCTCGCATGGCGACCTTTCGGAGAACGCGGAATATCACGCCGCGAAGGAAGAGCAGTCCCACAATGAAGGCCGGATCGCCGAGCTGGAGGACAAGCTGGCGCGGGCCGATATCATCGATATCAGCAAGCTCTCCGGCGACACCATCAAGTTCGGCGCCACCGTCACGCTGGTCGACGAGGACACCGACAAGAAAGCGGTGTGGCAGATCGTCGGCGAGCCGGAAGCCGACGCCAAGAAGGGCCGCATCTCCATCACCTCGCCGCTGGCGCGGGCGCTGATCGGCAAGAAGAAGGGCGCGTCCGTGGAAGTCATGGCGCCCGGCGGCGCCAAGGCCTACGAGATCACCAAGGTCGAGTGGCGCTAAAGGCGCAGCGCACGCGCTTTCGAATTTTCGTCAGCATGAAACAGGCCGGGATCTTTCCCGGCCTGTTTCTTTGTCCGGTCGCTGACACCCGCGTCGCGACGCGGGCCGTGCGCCAGCGCGGGACAGCGCGCCGCAGCAAACGCTGCGCCGACGGGATTATTCCGATGCTGCTTTGCGAAGGCGGAAAAATTCGTGGTGGCGATATGCTTTCCCTCTCGTCCGCGACGCGTTACGAATGGGCGCAGTTAACTTTGGGGGAGACACATGAACGCACTTGAGACGCTACTGGCGAAATGGCAACCGACGACGCTGAGCCTGTTTCGCTTCATCACCGGCTTGCTCCTGCTCCAATATGGCATCGCCAAGATCTTCAAGTTTCCGGTGCTGCCCTACTTCGCCCACCCGCCAACGTTGATCATGACAGCCGGCGCTATCGAGTTGGTTCTCGGCGCGCTGCTTTTGGTCGGCCTCTTCACGCGGCTGGTGGCGTTCATCCTCGCCGGCGAAATGGCTTTCGCTTATTTATGGGCCACATGTTGAAGGCCGCGATAGAAAAGGGCGATCCGCCGGTATTCCTGCCGCTGCTCAATGGCGGGACCGCGGCCATCCTGTTCTGCTTCGCGTGTCTTTATCTGTCGACCGCCGGCGGCGGGCCGTACAGCCTCGATGCGATGATGCGCAAGAAGGGGTGATGGCGAGTGTCGCTTGACCAAAGACCGTCATTCCGGGATGCGCGAAGCGCAGACCCGGAATCTCGAGATTCTCAGATGTGCAATTGCACATCTGAGGTTCGCGTCGGAGCCTGTCATCGGGCCGCGTCGCGCGCGGACCCGTTGGACGCGCCCCGGAACAACTCGTAACTCAGCCCGGAACTTTCAGCTCAAGCGGCACCGCCGCTTCGTATTTGGAATTCTGCAGCACCAGCGACGTCCTGACATTGCGCACATGCGGCGCCGCCGTCAGTTGCGTGACGAAATCCTGAAACGTCGCCATGTCCGGCGCCACGCATTTCAGAATGAAGTCGACCTCGCCCGACAACATCCAGCACTCCCGTACCAGCGGCTCGGCGCGCACGAATTCCTCGAATGCGCGCAAATCGGCGTCGGCCTGGCTGGACAGGTGCACCGACGCGAATACCGTGACGTCAAAGCCGAGCCGGCGCGGATCCAGGAGCCCGCGATAACCCTGGATGTACCCCTCCTCCTCCAGCGTCCGCACCCGGCGCAGGCAGGGCGGCGGAGAAATCCCGACGCGTTTGGCCAGTTCCACGTTGGTGATTCGGCCGTTGGCCTGGATTTCGCTGAGGATTTTGAGGTCGATTTCGTCAAGATTCTTCGACACGCGGGTCCGGGTCCTGGGCTGACAAAGCTGGTAGGTATTATCGGCAACACTCTTAGCGCAGCTGGCCGAGCTAGCGCAATTTTATTGCGCGTGCGCTGCGCCATTTTTCCCGGCTACCGGGAAAAATTCGCTGAGATGGATTGCAATTCTTGCATAGCTTGCCAGATGTCCTAGACTTCGGATTTGACACTTTCGGCGCCGCGGCGATGCCTTTCCGGGCGCTTTCCGGCCAAGCACTGACCAAATTCCCTTAAGAGTGGGACCTGCTCCATGCCTGCCCCGATCCACGCCAAGGTCGTTATCATCGGTTCCGGTCCCGCCGGTTACACCGCCGCGATCTACGCCGCGCGCGCGATGCTCGAACCCGTGCTGATTCAGGGCATCCAGCCCGGCGGCCAGCTCACCATCACCACCGACGTGGAGAACTATCCGGGTTTTGCCGACGTCATCCAGGGCCCCTGGCTGATGGAGCAGATGGAGAAGCAGGCCACCCATGTCGGCACCAGGATCGTCACCGATCTCGTCACCAAGCTGGAGCTCGCGCAGCGGCCGTTCCGCCTGACCTGCGACAGCGGCGATGTCTATCTCGCGGACACCGTCATCCTTGCCACCGGCGCGCAGGCGCGCTGGCTCGGCATGCCGTCGGAAGAGAAATTCAAGGGCTTTGGCGTCTCGGCCTGCGCGACCTGCGACGGATTTTTCTATCGCGGCAAGCAAGTCATCGTGGTCGGCGGCGGCAACACCGCGGTCGAGGAAGCGCTGTTTCTGACCAACTTCGCGTCCCAGGTGACGATCGTGCATCGCCGCGACCATTTCCGCGCCGAACGCATCCTGCAGGAGCGCCTGTTCAAGCATCCCAAGATCAAGGTGGTCTGGGACAGCGCCATCGACGAAATCTGCGGCACCGAGAACCCCGGCAAGGTCACCCATGTCCGGTTGAAGAACGTCAAGACCGGCGCGCTGACCGAATTGCCGGCGGACGGCGTCTTCATCGCGATCGGCCATGCGCCGGCGACGGAACTGATCCTCGGCCAGATCAAGCTGAAACCTTCGGGCTATGTCGAGGTGGCGCCGAACTCGACCGCGACCTCGGTGCCCGGCCTGTTCGCCGCCGGCGACGTCGCCGACGAAACCTACCGGCAGGCCGTGACGGCCGCAGGGCTGGGCTGCATGGCTGCCCTTGAAGCCGAACGTTTTCTCGCACTTCGCGCGAGCGAACGCGCGGCGGCGGAATGATATCGATGATGGCTCGAACCCGCGACGGATTTACCGATATGGATTGGGACAAGCTGAAGGTGTTTCACGCAGCGGCGGAAGCGGGAAGCTTCACGCATGCCGGCGAGCAGCTCGGCCTGTCGCAGTCGGCCGTTTCGCGGCAGGTCAGCGCGCTGGAGCAGGAGCTTTCGGTGTCGCTGTTCCACCGCCACGCGCGCGGCCTCATTCTCACCGAACAGGGCGACCTGTTGTTTCGCACCGCGCATGACGTGTTCATGCAGCTGCAGGCGGCGCGCGCCAAACTGACCGACAGCCGCGAGCGGCCGAGCGGCGATCTCAAGATCACGACCACCCCCGGCGTCGGCATCAACTGGCTGATCCCGCGGCTCGGCGAATTCACCGCGCTATATCCGGAGATCCGGATTTCGCTGATCGTCACCGATGAGGAACTCGACCTCTCGATGCGCGAAGCCGACGTCGCGATCCGTACCCGCAAGCCGACGCAGCCCGACCTGATCCAGCGCAAGCTGTTCGCGATGGGCTTCCATGCCTATTGCTCGCCGGAATACATCAAGCGCTTCGGCACGCCGCGCACCCTCGACGAGCTCGACGCGCATCGCATCATCACGCTGAGCGACGGGCAGGTTGCGCCGCACCTGCAGAACCGCAACTGGCTGATCGAGGCCGGCCGCAATGGCTCCGGTCCGCGCGAGGCCTATTTCAAGGTCAACAACATTCTCGGCCTGGTGCGCGCGTGCCAGCAGGGGCTCGGCATCGCCGCGCTGCCGGACTATCTGGTCGAGGAAAATAACCGCCTGGTGCAGCTGTTCGGGGAAGTCCGACTCGATCCAGCTCGACACCTATTTCGTCTATCCGGAAGAGTTGAAGACGGTGGCGCGGGTGCAGGTGTTCCGCGACTTCGTGGTGAGCAAAGCGCAGCGCTGGCCGTCGTAATTTTACATTTCCGTAAAGCCCCCGGGTCTCCGCATGACTGACATGCTTCCCGGGTGGTTGCTGCGAGGTGCTTGCGGACCATACTGTTCCTGCACTGAGCATTGGCGTTGCGCATTGTCCCCCTCCTCCAGTGGCGCGAACGCTCAGTAATCCCTCTTGGAAGGTGATTGTGTCGGCCTCACGTGGCCAATACCTTGAGCCGGGCCCTTTGGAGCCCGGCTTTTTTTTGCGCCTCGCTCAATTTCGGACGTCAGCATGCATGCGGCTGCACCGCATTCCCTCCATTGACAGGTCCGGCGTCGCCAATCATCATTTGCAAATGATTATGAGTCTCTGCATGGCAGCGTTGTCGAAAAAAGCATCCCCTTCCGGGGGCTGCGGATCGACGCGCGCGATAGACTTCCCGCCGACACCGATCCGCAAAACCCCGCCGTCTGGACGGGGTTTTTTATTGTCCCGTCTCCGGCTCAACAAGGAGATGGACCTATGACCGACCTTCGATCTTCCCTGCATGGCCTCTGGTTGCCGCTGGTTACGCCGTTCAGCGATGGCGCGCTCGACGAGGCTTCGCTGCGCCGGCTGCTGCGACATTACGTAGCGCTACCTGTCGACGGGCTGGTGCTCGCCGCCACCACCGGGGAGGGCCTCACGCTTGAGCCCGTCGAAACCGAACGGCTGGTATTGACCGTCCGCAACGAAGCCGGCAAGGCAAGGAATCTTCCGATCTGCCTCGGCCTGTCCGGCAGCAACACCAGCGCACTGCTGGACACGCTTGCGAGAACAGCCGGCTGGCCGATCGCCGGATATCTGATTTCCAGCCCGTTTTATTCGCGGCCGTCGCAGCAGGGACTGGAGCTTCACTTCCGCGCGCTCGCCGATCGCGCTGCGCACCCGATCCTGCTCTACAACATTCCCTACCGGACCGGCGTCAATCTCGGCAACGAGGCGATGCTGCACCTTGCCGATCATTCGAACATCGTCGGGTTAAAGGACTGCTCGGCGGATCGCAGCCAGTCGCTCGATCTCCTGCGCCGGCGCCCGCAACACTTCGCCGTGCTGACCGGCGAAGACGCGCAATATCAGGAGGCGCTGAGCGACGGCGCTGACGGCGGCATTCTGGCGTCCGCGCATATCGAAACCGCAACCTTCGCGGAAATTCACAAGCGGCTGGCGGAGGGCGAGCGCGATGTCGCGCTGGCGCTCTGGCAGTCGGTTGCGGATCTCACGCGATTGCTGTTCGCCGAGCCAAGCCCGGCGCCAATCAAGTACTGGCTGTGGCGCACCGGATTGATCGAGAGCGCGGAGGTAAGGCTGCCGATGACGGAGGTGAGCTCCGAACTTGCCGCGCGCCTCGATCTGGAAATCGCGCGGCGTCATCACCGCCAGTGCGGGGAGCACAGCTCCGATGCAGTCGAACGGTCCGTTCATCGGGGAATTGCCCGCGCCCACTCGGAAATGACGTGAATGAGCCGCAACGGAGCGAACCCTGCGCGCGCTGTCGTCCACTCTCGGTCCGGAGCTCGTCTGGGGGTGTCTGTTGACCTGCGTCAATGCGCTCGGCGATTTAAGCTATTTTACTTGCAAGGTTTCTCCGCGCGGCCTGGTCTGACGGGAGCAAGATATGCATTCAAGATTGGCTGGAGTACTTGCCATCGCTGCAATCTCGGTCGGCACCATACCGATGGCGCATGCGCAAAAGAGCGATCCTGCCGCGCAAGATTCCGACAGGGGAAAGTACGAATACGAGACCCACTGCGCCGTCTGCCATGGCATGGCCGGTCAAGGCGATGGATCTTTCGCGCAGCTCTTCAGAGCGGGCACCCTCCTGCCAGACCTTACCGAATTTTCCAAAAGGAATAACGGGGTGTTTCCGTTCCAGCGCGTCTATGAAACCATTGATGGCACACAGAACGTGGCGGCGCATGGGACGCCGCTGATGCCGATTTGGGGGCCTCGATACAGGTATGAGGCGGGAAGGAGCGCCTACGACGACTTTCGCGCAGATCCCGAAGTCTTTGTGCGCGCTCGCATCCTCGCATTGACCGAGTACATCTACCGCCTGCAGGCGAAGTAATATTTATATTCCGGTGCAAAGCATCGCCACGAAGCTCGAGCCCCGCTCGGTCTCGGCCGGCTCCGGAATTGTCTGCTTTTCGGGCAAAACCCGAAGTCACCGGCGTGCAGTCAGAATGACGCGATTGCCCCTGGTGTAGCGGGCATTAGCAAGTGAGATTGAAAAGGCGAATTTCGGTGCGGCTATTTCTGACACACACGATTCCGCCCTGGCGCTCGAGCGACAGGACTATCCGCTGTCAGATCTTAGCAACGATCGCCCGCTTGATTTTTGAGATGTAGGCTTCGTCGCGTTTGTAAAACGTCCATTGCTTGATCCGTTTTGAGGTCAGCAAGGCCGACTGCGACAATATCCTGAGATGCTCGCTGACGGTCGGCTGGCTCACGCCGAGCTTTTCGGCAATCAAGACGCCGCAGACCCCGTCCTTGACCAGATCGCCGTCGACCTGAGCTGGAAAGTGCGCTTTCGGGTTCTTCAGCCAGGCCAATATCAAGAGGCGCCGGTCGCTCGCGAGCGCCCGCAACGCAGCCTCGACGTTGTCATTGGAAAGAGTCATATTGCAAATTAGCCAAATGACGAAGTACCGTCAATGGACCTGAAAGCTGAGACAATGGGGTTGCGATATGTCCGACCTGTCGAGGACGGTGAGCCCGGCGGAGATCGCTGGTTACGAAAGGATAATCCGGCCGTACGTCCGTCGCACGCCTGTGATTGAAATGGCCGGCGCCGATATCGGGATCGAATCGCACAAGCTCTGTCTCAAGCTGGAGCTTTTTCAGCATTCGGGTTCCTTTAAGGCCCGCGGCGCTTTCGCAAATCTGCTGACCCGAAAAATTCCTGCATCAGGCGTGGTCGCGGCATCGGGCGGCAACCATGGCGCAGCTGTCGCATATGCGGCCATGAAGCTCAACGTACCGGCAAAGATCTTCGTTCCGACTGTCTCTTCTCCAGCCAAATTGCAGCGTATCCGCGAGTACGGCGCCGATTTGGCGGTCGAAGGCGACCGCTATGCCGACGCCCTCGCTGCGAGCGAGGCCTGGGCGCAGCAATCCAGTGCGTTGCCGGTGCATGCGTTCGACCAGGACGAGACCATACTCGGGCAGGGTACCGTTGGGATGGAGATTGATGAACAGGCGCCCGACATCGACACGCTTCTCGTCCCGGTCGGCGGCGGCGGTCTGATTGCCGGTGTCGCTGCATGGTATGCCGGTCGTATCAAGGTCATCGGCGTTGAGCCGTTCGCTTCCCCGACGCTGACCAGGGCATTGCAGGCGGGGCACCCCGTCGATGCCGAAGCGGGCGGTCTTGCGGCGGATTTGCTTGCGCCTCGCAGAGTTGGCGACCGCGTTTTTCCAATCGTCGAGAAATACGTGGATAGCACCGTGCTCGTCGCGGACGAAGCGATCGTGAAGGCCCAGAACGTCCTTTGGCAGGTGTTGCGAATTGCCGCCGAGCCCGGCGGCGTCGCGGCGTTCTCTGCCCTATTATCCGGCGCCTATAGGCCGAAAACGGCAGAACGCATCGCCCTCATCATCAGCGGCGGCAATACGACCGCCGTTGGTTTTGACCGGCAAGCCTCTCAAAATGCCCGATGATCTGTTTGCTTAATGCACGGTGAACCTCGCGCTTCAAATCCGAACGACGCGGCGGCCCCAACCTTAAAATTCCAGTCCTATGGTAACCCTCCGACAACAAATGACGGGGGGAACAATGACCACTCAAACCATTCCAAATGCCGGCGATCCGGTTTCCGGGCGCACCGAGAGAATGCAGGATCTGCTGATCGTGTCGTCATTCGGCCTGTGGGCGGTGCTGCTGGGCCTGGCGCCGGCGCTGGCCTGGCGCCTGCTGATGGGCAGCTGAAAAGGGCGACAAGGCGCTGCCGTGGTTAATCCGCGGTAGCGCCCGCGTTCAAATGCCCGCGAAATCGCGGCCGGGATTTTAAAGTTCCAGGCCTATCAACGTGCTTGCAAAAACAAAAAATGCAGGGACGTCGTGAATACTCAGGATAATCCATTCCCCGGACAACAGGGTTTCAGCACCGAAGACGTTCTTTGGGCGCTCGGCATCTGGTCAGTGATCCTGTGCCTGTCGCCGGTGATCGTCTTCTACATGCTGATGGTCGCTTAAGCGGCCGGATACAACATCGTCATCCCCGCGTAACGGCTGACCCGTTACGCGGGGATGACGATCCACAACAGAAAAACGCGCAAAGCCCCCGCGCGTTCTTTTTCAGTACGACAGTACGGCTGTTTATGCCGCCTGCTTGTGCATCGCGCCGGACGCCGACGCCGATCCGCGGATCGCCTTCACCGAGCGTTCGATCGCAGCCCAAAGCCGGCCGATCTCCGCCGCCGCACGCCCTTCCGCATAATATTCGCGCGCGCCTTCGCCATGGCTGAGCGCCATCAGGAGGTCGGCGCGGTTGGTGATCTGGCCGCCCCAGACCGGGGCACGGAACTTGGCCAGCGATTGACGCGCGATGGTGACGATCGGGCTCTCCGCGTCGTCCCTGCGTGCCGGGGCGCCGTTGAGCACAACGGCGTAGGGCTTGCGCGCGGCGCGGCAGTTCTGAATGGTTTCCTGCACGGCGTTGACGTCGAATACCCCCGGTCGCGCCGGAATAATCACCATGGTGGCGTTCCTGATGGAATCCTCAACGACGGCCGAATATTCGGCGGCGTGTCGATGAATACCCACTCGAAACCGTCACGCCTCGCTGCCGCAACGATTTCGCTGACGGAATTGACAGCGGTCTTGATCGGCGGTTCGTTGGTGCCGCGCAGCTTGTGCCACAGGGTCAAGGAGCCCTGCGGATCGGCATCGACCAGCAGGGTGGGCTTCGTTGCCTTATGGACATGCGCAGCGAGATGGGCAGCCAGGGTACTCTTTCCCGAGCCGCCTTTACGCGATGCGAAAACAATGACGTGCATACCTTGGCCTCCAGTTGACCCCAGGAGACGAAAATGAATCGGCGCGCTGATTTGTTAAAGAAAAATTTACAACCGATTGTGGCAAAGCTGCCGATTAGTCCCATGGGCTGGCTTTTGAGTCACACCGGGAAAACACGGTGGGCACGGTTCGCCAGCAACAGCCGGCCGACGCGAAAATCCCGCAGGATCGCCGCCTGCTTCTTGATGTTCTCGCGCGTGGGATGATCGCCGCCGCGAGATCAGCGCGACCTCGTCGCCTTCCACCTGCCTGCGCACATTCTTCACCTGCCTTCGGCGGAAACCAGGCGGCGTCATCGCCGCTGTCGAAGGTCAGCAACGCAAGCTCAAGTCCCGGTCAATCGTCGTCTTTGCCGGACTTCCGCGGCTTGGCGTTGACCGGCTTTCGCGACGTTTCCGGCCTGATGTTGAGCGGCCTTCCTGCCACCATAGGGCTGGCCGCAAGCTCGGGCTCGGGTCTGAAGAACACCCGGCAGCCCGGGCTTAGCTGTGATTTGTTCCTGATCATGCAGGCCGTGATGCGGTCGACATCCGGAACATCGGCGCCGCAAAGGCGAAGCGCATCGCCGCTGCACGCCTGCTCCTGCTCGGGGGTATAGGCCTGGCTTGCCGCTGGCCACACCGAGACCAAGAGCGCCGTCGCCAGCATCAAGCCGAGCTGAAACAACCAGGACCGGACAGCCATCACGAATCCCCCCGAAGCGTTGCTGTTGGCGAATTGTGGGTGAACCGCGGGGGATTGGCAAGAAGGCAGAATGTCCCGTCTCGACCTGCCGGCTGACATTGAGTTAGGTCAACCGACCTCACCGGGACGAATGATAGGCTGATAAATAGAAGGTTCCGGCAGGTAAACCGGCGGATCGACGTTCACCGGCCCAAAGCGCTTTTCCCGGCAATGGCAAAGCGCTTGGGTGCCGGATGCCGTGGCCGGTCGCTCACTTGTCAATGGCAATCGCCGCTCAGTCGGGAGAACCGCTGATGGAGAGCCCAAAAAGCCTGGAAATCCGCTACCACCTGCTATTCGAGACGGCCGGGGACGCCATTCTGCTCATGGACGGCGATCGCTTTGTCGACTGCAACCAGAGCGCACTCAGGATGTTCGGCTGCACCAGGGAGCAGCTTCTGAGCGCCACGCCATACGCTTTCTCGCCGCCCACCCAGCCGCCAGATGGAGAGCCGTCCCAAGAGAAGGCCTTCCAGAAGATCGAGCAGGCCATGGCGGGTGCGCCGCAGTCTTTTGAGTGGGTCCACCAGCGCCTCGACGGAACGCGCTTTGATGCTGAAGTCACCCTGAACAGTTTGGAACTGGCTGGCAAGCCGATGCTCCAGGCGATCGTTCGCGACGTGACGGAACGTAAGCGCTTGGAAAACGCCGTCCTCGCCGAGCAGCAGAGAGCCAATGACGAGATGGCGCGGCTTCTGGGCTTCGAGACGCTGCTGGCCGATATTTCGGCCGACCTGCTGGGTGTCTCGTCTCAGGAACTGAAAACCGAGATCCCGAATGCGCTACGCCGAATTTGCGATTTGCTGGGCGTCGACCTCTCATCCATTTACGAGCCTTCGTCGGAATCCGCGCCGGGGCTCCAGTTAATCCACCTGTATCGCAACCACGATAGACCGGCGCGGCCAGCAACGCTCGAACTCGAGGGACTACTTTCCCTGGTGTGAACAACAGCTGGTGGCGCAAAAGCAGGTGGTGATCGACGCCGTTCGGTCGCTGCCCCCGGAGGCGCGCGTCGACCAGGGCACCCTCCAGCATTACGGCATCCAGAGCGCGGCGATATTCCCCCTTGTCGACCGCGGGTCGGGGATTCTGGGAACGATCTCCTTTGCCCGCGTACGGGAAGAGCGGCCATGGGACGCGGCAACGATCAAGAGGCTTCGGCTTGCGGCACGCATTTTTGCCTACACCCTGTCTCGGCAACACGCGGAAGCTTCGTTGCGGGACAGCGAGGCGCGTTTCCGGGCGCTGAGTGAAATCTCGCTGGTCGGGATTTACATGATTCAGGACGGCAAGCTCGCCTACGTCAACTCCGCCTTCGCAAAAATGTTTGGCTATGAAACCGCAGAACTCGCTGGCTGCGCCCCCCTGATGCTGATCGCCCCCGAAGACCGGAGTTCGGCCGGCCAGAAAATGATCAAGCGTCTCTCAGGCGACGTCAGCGAGAGCCGCAGTGAATTCAGAGGCAGGAAGAAGGACGGCGAGCTGAGGTATTTTGAACTTTTTAGCGCTGTCACCGTACTGAACGACCGACCGGCGACCATTGGAAACCTGCTCGACATCACCGAGCGCAAACTCGCCGATGACAAGCTTCAGACCGCCTACAGCAACTTGAAGCGGACCCTGGAAGACACAGTGCAGACGATATCAAAGATTGTCGAGATGAGAGACCCCTATACTGCCGGGCACCAGCAAAGGGTGGCGAGCCTGGCGGTTGCGATCGGCGAGGAACTGCAGTTGACGCCGGAAGTCATCGAGCAACTGCGAATGGCCGCGACGATCCATGACATTGGCAAGATCCAAATCCCCGCTGAAATCCTCAGCCGGCCCGGCAAGCTCAATCCGCTGGAGCGTCAGATCATCATGACGCATCCGCAGATTGGCTACGAGATCGTCAGGAACATGAATTTCCTGCCGGAAGTGGCTGAGACCATCCGCCAGCATCACGAGCGGCTCGATGGGTCAGGATATCCCGACGGTCTGAAAGGCGAGCAGATCAGACTTGAAGCGAGGATCATTGCCGTTGCCGACGTGGTAGAGGCCATGGCGTCCCACCGCCCTTACCGTCCGGCTCTGGGAATCGACGTGGCGCTCGCCGAGGTGTCCGCCCACAGCGGGACGTCTTACGACCCTCAGGTGGTCGCAGCCTGCTTGAAGATTTTCCGCGAGAATGGTTTTTCGTTCGCACCCCCGGGCTCCAGGAAGGAAATCCTGCCTGAGGCGAAGACGAAGCCGCCGATCAATCTGCGCGCCGCGCGCTGAGCTCAGGGGTTTGGCACAAACCGCCAAAATGGGCGCATGCGAGCGGCATCTCTGCGAGGCAAATGCCCGCCCGTCATTCTCGATGGACCCGGTCACACTTGCCCGCAGCCGGACCTGCTCCGTCGCCCGGCTGGAGGACTATTTTCGGTTCACCGGGCAGAATTGCCGGGTCCCCTGCGAGCAGTAATCATTTGATTTAGTTGGTACAGTTGGGTGGGCTCGAACCACCGACCTCCTGTTCCACAGACAGGCGCTCTAACCAACTGAGCTACAACTGCATCCTTCGCGGCCCCAAAAGGAAGTGCCGAACGGGGCGGAAACTAGGTGCAACGCCCGTCTTTGGCAAGGCCGGCGGCAACGCCATCCGCGCGCGTTAAAGGGTTTGAAAAAACAAAAAGCCCGGACAGGCTGCCCGGGCTTTTTTTGAGACGCGAATAATCGATCAGGCCGCCGGCTTGAACAGTTTCGACGCATTGGCCTTGATCGGTTCGACGGTTTCCGTCGCGACCTTCTGGGTCAATTCGGCGAGCTCCTTGGCCTGGGCGGAGATGGCTTCGAACTGCTTCTTGGCGTGGGAGGTCCACAGTTCGACCGCCTCCGAAGGCGATTTGATTCCGAGCAGTTCCTGCGCGAAGTCGAGCGTCGCAGTGGTGTTGGACTTCATCATTTCCATCAGCTTGGCGGAGTATTCGCTGGCGCCCTTGCTGGCGGTGGTGAACACCGCCTCGATGGTGCCGTTGTGGCTCTCGGCGACGTCCTTGAACTTGGCGTAGCTGTCGCGCGCCTGCGAAACGCCCTTTTCGGCGAACGCACGCATCTGCTCAGGAACCTCGAAGGGAATGATCGAGGCGGAGAATGGATCGGTCGGGTTTGCCATGGCTTGATTCCTTCGCAATGGAGTGAAGTATTGTGACCCCTTGCGCGCCAGGTAAAAATGTACCGGAGACGTCGATTGGATCACGTGGCGGAGATGCCTTCGTCGGGCACCCTGTATTTCTACCCGAATATAGTGTCAATTTTGTGCAACGCAATAGAACGCATGAAATTTAAGGTGCAATGCCGCATGACTGCCCCGGGGCGGGTAGGTGGACCCTTGCGGGTTTTCAGCGCGCGAACTTCCCCCGCTCCGGGAAGGTCGATGCCTTAAACCCTGGGCTTGGCGGCATCCATCGCCGCCCGGCTGACGATCTGGCCCATCTCGCCGGCCTGCTCGGCGAGCGACCGCATCTGCGCCTGCACATATTCGCTGTGCAGCCGCATGATTTCGGTCAGATCCCTGGCGTGCAGCAGCGATTGCGCATAATCCAGCGATGCCTCCATGTTCTTTTCGGCATAGGAAATCGCCTTGGCGCCGACGTCCTTGGCGCCGGCGCGAACCGTCGCCCCGCGCTCCTCGATCGAGCCGGTGGTCTGCTGCGCGGTGGCGACGAATTTTTCGAAGGCCTTGCGGGCCTGAGCGAAGCTCGCTTCCGCCATCGATCGCAATTCCTTTGGAATCTCGAAACGGTCATGCCCTTGCTCGCTCATGGTGCACTCCTGTTGCGCAATCGAAGAGGCCATCCACGGCCCCGCTTCCCGGGTAGCCCGACCCAGATCGGGCTACCCGGCCGAACTATCAACAAACGACTTCGCCGGTGTGACGCGGCGTCCGCCCGGTTCCCCACGGTGGACCTTTGATCGCCGTCTGCAACAACCCCAACGCCGGGCCGGCAGTACGGTTCGGCCGAATTAAGGTTATCCCGGCTTTGCAGACCTCCCCGGGCTGCCGGGCCGTGGACCTGCCGTCTCCCGCAGGCGATAGTAACGCACTGTTAAGGCTTTCACCGTTTGGCGGCCGCGCACACCGCCATCGAGCAAGCCCCCAACCAGTCGGATCACGTCAGTGCGATGAATAATGCGGAATTCCAGTTACGATGCGTCAGCGATCCGCGACTGGCGGTGCATGCGACAAGCGCCCTCCCCGCATGGCTCTGGTCGGCCGACGGCACGCGGGTCCTGTGGGCCAATCCGGTCGGCGCAAAACTGTTCGGCGCAGCCAACGGTGCAACACTGGCCAAAAAGATTTTCGGTCCGGCGGATGCGCACCGGCGCCAGGTGGCGCGGCTCGCGGGAAAGCTGCTGCCGACCGGCGCGATCCGGCTGGAGCGGCTGCGCGGCTTCAGCGCGCCGCTCGGCACCCTCGTCACCTGCGGCTGCGCGCGGCTTGAATTTGCCGATGGCAGCCACGGCATCCTGATCGCGGCCGCCGAATTCGTGGGCCGCGCGATGCCGCTGGTCGAGCGGTTGCAGCGCCTCGTCGAAGGCATCGATTCGCCGATCGCCGCCTTCGCCCGCGACGGCATGTTGGTCGGCGCCAGCGACACCGCGCATCCGCTGCTGGGCTTTCGCAATCTTTCCGAGGCCGGCCTTGAGGGGGCGCTCCGCGACGCGCTGAAGCAGGGCCGCGTCGAGACGCCGATTGGCATCGGCCACATGGTGTTGCAGCGCGTCGGCGCCGGTGCCGATGTCGGCCTCGTTGCGCTGATCGCGCCGGGCGCGACGGCGGCCGCCCATCGCAGACATGGCGCGCCGGTATCGCCGCAGGCGGCTCCGGCCGAGCCGGCGCCAGAGCCGATCGCTCCAGCAGCGGAACGGCCGATACCCGACTACGACCAGCCGGCCAATTCGGACGAAGCGCCGGCCGAGTTCGCGTTGATCGAGGCAGCCTCAGAATCGCCCGCAGCACCGGCGATCGAATCCGTCGCCGAGGCACCGCTCGGGCCTGACCTGCCGGCGGTGTTGCAGAGCGGCCTGCCTCACGAGGAAGCGTCACACGCCGATGCGCCGGCTGAAACCGCAACGCCCGATACCGAAAGGCGGCAGGACGAACCTTCTTCTGAACCTTCTCCTTATGTCGAGGCGGTTGCCGACGAGCCATCGTCTCCACCCGCGGCGGAACCGGCAGCCGCGTTCGAAGCGTCCGCCCCAGCGGCAATCGCGCCGCCGCCCGCCGAGGCATCGTCGTGGCTCGACGAGCCTGCACCGAATACCTGCCGGCACCCGCTGCGCTTCGTGTGGCAGATGGATGCCGAAGGCCGCTTCTCGCTCGGCTCCAACGAATTCACCCGCCTGATCGGCCCGCGCACCGCGGCAGGCATCGGCCGGTCGTGGCGCGAAATCGCAGACAGCTTCGCGCTGGATCCCGACGGCCGTGTCCTCAAGGCGATCGCCAACCGCGATATCTGGAGCGGCATCACCCTGAACTGGCCGGTCGATGGCGGCGACCGGTTGCCGGTGGAATTGTCGGGATTGCCGATATACGATCGGACGCGGAACTTTGCCGGCTATCGAGGGTTCGGCGTCTGCCGCGATCTCGATCGGCTGACGCGGCTTGCCGCGCTGCGCCGCCTTGAATTGTTTGGCGCCCCGCCGGCGCCACAGATGCTTTCGGGCGACATCGTTCAGACAGATCAGGGCTCGTCTGCCGCGAATTCGCCTTTAGAGCGCCGTACTGAATGGCCCGGTAGCCTCGAATCGCTTGACCCGATTGCTGTGGAGAATTCATCGCAAACAGATTGGGGAACGCCCGTGGAAACGCCCAAGAACGTCCTGCCGTTTCGGCCGGTCGGCGAACCGAAATCACCCGTCCTGACGCCCGTGGAAAACAGCGCCTTCAACGAACTCGCGCGGCAATTGTCGGCGCGGCTCGAAACCGAAAACGGCGCCGCTGACGCGACGCCCGCAGCATCCGACGCACCCGATGCGGGGATCGAGCCGCCGGCCGCGCCGGAAACGCAGGAGATCGGCGAAACATCCGACTGGCTGGCGCAGCCCGACGAGACGCTTCCGCGCGGCGAAACCGGGCGCGACCGAACGCTGCTCGATCTGCTCCCTGTGGGCGTGTTGATCTATCGGCTTGACCGGCTGGTCTATGCCAACCCTGCGTTCCTCAAGCGGATGGGCTATGCGAGCCTTCATGACATGGAGGAAGCCGGCGGTCTCGACGCGCTCTATGTCGAGCCGGGTGTCTCGACCGCCAGCAGCACGTCGGACACCGGCACGCCGGTGACAATTTCCGCGCCGCTGGTTTCAACCGAACATGCGCTGACGTCGGCGATCGACGCGCGCCTCTATACGATCACCTGGGACGGCGACTCGGCGCTGGCCCTGATTTTCTCCGGTGCCGCGGCGGAGGGCGCTGATATCGCCGCCGCGATCAGCGAGGCTGCGCCAGCGCCCGGACCTTCGTCCCTCGGCCACGCCAATGCCGAGGAACTCGGCGCCATCCTCGATACCACGGCTGACGGCATCGTGATGTTCGACGCCGAGGGCAACCTCAATTCGTGCAACCGCAGCGCCGAAGCGCTGTTCGGCTATGACGGCGATGAACTCGTGCAACGCAATCTCGCCGAACTGTTCGCGCCGGAAAGCCAGCGCATGGTCAGGGATTATCTGGAAAGCATCAAGGGCGCCGGCGTCGCCAGCCTGCTCGATCACGGCCGCGACGTGCTGGGCCGTGCCAGCCGCGGCGGAATTATCCCGCTGTCGATGACCATGGGACGGACCCGGCATGACGGTCCGAATTTCTTCGCGGTGTTTCGCGATCGGTCGCAGACCGAGAGAAGCGAAGGCGAACTGCAGCAGGCGCGACGGCTGACCGATCGCGCGGCGAACGCCAAGGCCGACCTGCTGGCGCGGATCAGCCACGAGGTCCGCACGCCGCTCAACGCCATCATCGGTTTTGCCGAGGTGATGATCGGCGAGCGCTTCGGCGCGCTCGGCAACGAGCGTTACGCCGAATACATGAAGGACATCCGCGCTTCCGGCGAACGCGTGATCGCCATCATCAACGACCTGCTCGATCTCAGCCGGATCGAGACCGGCAAACTGGACCTCACCTTCGCCAACCAGAACCTCAACGACCTGGTCGAACAATGCGTCGCGGTGATGCAGCCGCAGGCCAATCGCGAACGCATCATCATCCGGACTTCGCTGGCGCGCGCGCTGCCGCCGGTCCTCGCCGACGCCAGCGTGTTGCGTCAGATCATGCTGAACCTGATCGGCAATTCGATGCATCTCGCCAACGCCGGCGGTCAGGTCATCGTTTCCACCGCGCTGTCGGATTTCGGCGACGTGGTCTTGAGAGTCCGCGATACCGGCCAGGGGCTCAACGACCACGAAGTGGCCGCCGCGATGGAGCCGTTCCGCACGCAAGCGCCCTCGGATCAGTCCTCCGACAGTCCCGGCGTCAGCCTTTCCCTGACCAAGGCGCTGGTCGAGGCCAACCGCGCCCAATTCCACATCAAGACCGGCCCGCATTCGGGCACGCTGATCGAAGTGGTGTTTTCAGACCAGATGGCAAGGGCGTAGTCTTTCTTGCTGCTTCAGCGCGCGTTCAGGCGACCGCCCTCACGCGCCGGCCGCTGCCGGCCAGCAGCGGTCCATACGCGACAGCGAATCCGATAAAGGCGGCGGCCCAGGCGAAGGCGGCAACGTGCAGCAGCGGTTCGCTGTTGGCAGGCTCCATCACCGCGCAAATACGCGACAGGGCGGCTGCGATGATCGCAACGTAGATCGCCTGGGTTGCGGCAGATGCGGTGAGTTGCTGGCCGGTGTGTCCGAGCGTCGCGCGGCTCATCACCGCCAGCGTCATGATGCCCGCCGCCCCCACCATCCAGGCATGAATGCCGGCGCTTGCCGGAACAAGCCCGAACGCGGAGGCGGCGTTCAGGAGGAACCCAAGCGGCACGAAGACGTAGCCGATGTGCAGGATCAGCAGCAGCCGCTCACGCGCGGTCCTGTTTCCCGCCCAGCGTCCGAGCCGCACCAGATGCAGCAATCCGGCGAGCGCGAGTGCGGCACCGGTGAAATGGCTATCGGGGCCGACAACCCATGACGCCAGCGCCAGCGCGCCGGCGGCGACGACGACGATGTCGAAACGTCCGAACGGAACCGGCAGCCGGCCGGGATTTTCGCGCACCAGCCAGTTGCGGGTGAAGCTCGGAATGATACGGCCGCCGATCAGCGAGATCAGCAATACGACCACCGCGATGCCCACGCGGGTACCGATGTCGGCAGCGCCATCGAAATGCGCCTCGAGATGGAAGGCGACGTTGCCCGCGAGCAGAAGCAGGATCAGCATCACCACATTGAGATTTCGCCAGTTGCGGCCGGCGAGAATCTCGCGGGCCGCCGCCGCGGCAACCAGCGCCAGAAAGCTCGCATCGACCAGCATCGCCGCAAGCCAGCCGGTCTCGGCGGAAAATGTCACGCCAAGCCGCCCCGCGATCCAGACGACCACGAGCACCAATAGCGGCGTGCCCCGGATCGGCAACCGTCCGGTCCAGTTCGGGATCGCCGTGAACAGGAATCCGGTGATCACCGCCGGCAGATAGCCGTAGAGCATTTCATGGACATGCCAGTCGCGCGGCGCAAATGCCGATGTCAGGGTAATCTCGCCATGGAACAGCGGCAGCCAGACCAGTATCGCCAATCCCGCATAGATCGAACCGAGCAGGAAGAACGGCCGGAAGCCGTTGGCGAACAGCGCCGGACCGTCATAGGATTGCCTGGTGGGAATTGTCGTCATGGCTTTTCCTTAAAACGCAGATGATCGCTTCGCGGCGGTCCGGGCTGCGAGCCCATCGATCAGGCCGGGAACCGCGATCGATGGCTTGCCGGAACATTTAGCGGGAATATCGCGCGCCGTTGTTGTGCCAGCGCAAACTTCCGCTTGATCGGGACCGCACAATCGCCGTCTAGCTTCGCTTCAAGCCGCCGATACCACCGAGGGAACATGGCTACAGTCGACCGTTCGCTGGTCGCCCATCTGCCGCTGTTTGCGGGATTTGCCGCCGACGAACTCGACGAGATCCTTCGCGAGGCCCGCTCGCTGCGGTTTGCGAAGAACAGGGCGGTATTCGAACAGGGCGAAGACGCGCATTCATTCTTCGTGCTGCTGCACGGTCATGTGCGCGCCAGCAAGACCACGCCGGCCGGCGAACAGATCGTGGTGCGCTATGTCGCGCCCGGCGAAACCTTCGGCGTCGCGGCCGCGATCGGGCTGCAGCATTATCCGGCGACCGCCACCGCGGTCGATGACAGCGTCGCGCTGGCATGGCCGTCGGCGTCGTGGCCGCGCCTGGTCGCGAAATTTCCGGCGCTCGCCACCAACACCCTGCAAGCCGTCGGAAGCCGGTTGCAGGAAACCCATACCCGCGTCATCGAGATGTCGACACAGCAGGTCGAGCAACGCATCGCCCATGCACTGCTGCGGCTCGCCAGGCAATCCGGGCGCAAGCTCGAGCATGGCGTCGAGATCGATTTTCCGATCAGCCGCCAGGACATCGCCCAGATGACCGGCACCACGCTGCATACGGTCAGCCGCACCCTGTCGGGCTGGGAGCAGCGCGGCCTGATCGAGAGCGCGCGGCAGCGCATCGTGCTGCGCGAGCCGCACAAGCTGTTCGTGCTGGCCGAGGAAACCGAAGGCAACTCGCCGATCCGGCCGTAAATTACGTCAGAGCGCTCATATAGAGCGTTTTCAAGCGAGGTGGTGACCGGTTCGCGTTAAGAAAACGCGTCAAATCAAAGAATATCTAGCGGTGCGTCACGCGCAGGCGCACAGCGCCTTGAAAAACGCATCGCGATCGACGCCGTGCTCGCGGCAGGCATCGTCCACGGTGTGGAAGCATGCGATCGGACAGCCGACGCAGCGCATCTTGAATTCGAGAAACACGCCGATCGTCTGCGGCGAGCGGCTCATCACATCGTCGACCGTATCGTCAAATCGAATGGGCAGGCGCGTCTCCGTCATGGATTGAACGGTAACGCTGACGGCGCGCCACTCTTTGTGCCGGCGCAAACTTCGGAGCATGTTGCGCCGCCGAAAGGGTTTCGTCATGGCCGGGCAGAAGCGCGTCAAAGGCGGCTGCGGCGCGGCGAACAAGAAAGCGGGAACCGTGAGCCGGAGCCCTCCGGCGGTCGCGTAACAAAATCGTTATCAGGTGAGACTTTGCGCTCGCGCAAGGCGCGGTGGCCGTTTCCGCGCGATGATGAATTATCGAGCGATAAATTGGAGCCTGGCAATGAGCCTGTTCGTGCTGGACGCCGTTCTCTGGATTTTAGGGATCCGCGGCCATATTCCCCAAAATGACGGGTTCCGCGACGGCCGCAGCGGATCGCCGTTCTCCGCCAATACCGGCCCGCTGATGCGGATCCTGGCAGCCATCGTCGCAGCGGTCGTATTCCTGTCGCTGGCTCTGTGGGCGACGGTCTGGCTCGCGATCAAACTGCTTTAGGCGCCGCATCGCAGCAAGCGCGATCGATGGGCAGAGATCAAACGGATCTCAGGTCGCCACATGTGATTGCGGCAGGAAATCGCCGATCGCATCCAGAAATACCTCCGGAGCCTGCAACTGCGGAACGTGCGCGCAACCCGGGATGATCTTCAGACGCGCGTTCGGCAGGAGAGCCTGCAATTCGCGGGACATCGGCGGCGGCGTCGCCTCGTCATGTTCGCCGACCAGTACCAGGATGGGTACCTTGACCTGTGAAAGCTGGGGCCGGAGGTCGAGTTCGGCCAGCGCCGCGCAGGCAGCCTGAATCACTTCCGGATCGGATCTCAAAAATGCCTCGCGACGATCGCGCATCAGATCGGGATGCTGCGCCTGAAATTCCGGCGCGAACAGCCGGCGCATCGCGACCTCGGTGATCGCTGCAGCCCCTTGGCCCTGGACGCCGCCGCCATGTTGCGGAAGGCTTCGCGCCCGGCTTGCGAAAACGCCGCCCCGCAATCGGCGAGGATCGAACCGGGTCGCGATGTCGGGATGGCGAATGGCCATCTGCAGCGCCACGAACCCGCCATAGCCGTTGCCGAGCACGATGGCCTCGCCGCCGCCGGCGCCGTCTTTCACGGCGTCAGCCATGCGGTCGGCGACATCGGCGAGACCGCCGCTGACGGCCCTGGACCCTCCGAAGCCGGGCAATTCGGGAACGATCACGCGGAACGACTGCGACAGCTTCGGAACGATGGCGTCGAAACTCGCCCGATCCGACAGCAGCGAATGAAACAGGAAAAGCGCCGGCCCCTGGCCCGAACTGCGCGGCGTTGACCGTGCCGTCAGCCAGAAGTCGGTTCATGCCGGTCTCTCTTTCAGGATGGAACAGCGCTGCCCTTGGGCAGGCCGGGTTCGTCACGCGTAGCCGATTGATAAATCAAAATTCGATCTTTTCAAGCCTTTATCACTTGACGTGATATTTCACGACTGCGAGATTGTTGTCCACGATCAAGGAAATTCCATGCTTTTGCGCGATAATGTCTATGAAAATCTGCGGGCTGATATTCTGACTTGTCGCCTTGCTCCCGGCGATGATATGCGTGAACAGGAGCTCGCCGAACGCTATGCCGTCAGCCGCCAGCCGGTGCGCGAGGCCCTGCTGAGGCTCGAGCGCGAGCATCTCGTCACCGTGCAGCCGCGCCAGGGTTACCGGGTCAACCCGATCTCGCTCGCGGACGCCCGCGACCTCCTGCGGTTCCGGCTGGCGCTGGAGCCGGCCTGCGTCGCCGAGGCGATCGGGAATGCCCCGGACGATGTCCTGAAGGCGCTCGACGAATACCGGCGCTTCGCCGGCAACCATGAGGACTTCATCGCCTACAACCGCGCCTTTCATTCCGCGCTGGCGCATGCCTCGGGCAACCGCCGCATGGCGGCGGCGCTGTGCGACCTGATCGGACAGGCCGATCGTCTGGTGCGCGTCAGTGTCGCCAATGTCAGGGGGCACGACCCGGCGCAGCTTGTGGCCGAGCACGTCGCGCTGATCGAGGCGATGCAGCGGCGCGACGGCAGAGCCGCCGCGCGCATCATCAAGGCGCATATCAGCCAAACCGAAAAACGCGTGCTGCCGGCGCTCAAGCGCAATGCCGTGATCGTCAGAGCATGATCCGGAAAAGTGGCACCCGGTTTTCCGAAGAGATCATGCGCATGATCGAGGGAGAGACGCTTGAATATCACCGCCAAACCGGCAACCGCCGACGTCGAGATCCACGGCAATTTCGTCGACGGCCGCGAGATCGAGGCAGGCTCGGGCGAGATGCTGGACGTCCGCAATCCCGCCACCGGCGAGGTGATCGCGCGGATCCCGAATTCGACCGCGGAAGATGTCGATCGCGCGATGAAGAGCGCGCGCGCCGCCTTCGAAGGCCGCGCCTGGGGCGGCATGGACATTCGCGCCCGCGCCCGGCTGGTCAACCGGCTGGCCGACGCGTTCGAGGCCAATCTGGAGCAGCTGTACCGGCTGGAGACGCTGAATAACGGCCGTCCGCTCAACGAGACCCGCGCGCAGCTGTCGCGGCTGCCGGACTTCTTTCGGTATTTCGCGGGGCTGGCGCTGGCGCGCCGCGACGCGGTGATCCCGGTCGAGGGCTCCTATCTGAATTACACCCTGCGTACGCCGATCGGCATCGTCGCCAACTGCACGCCGTTCAATCATCCCTTGATGATCATGTGCAAGTCGCTCGCGGCGGTACTGGCGAGCGGATGCGTCACCGTGGTAAAGCCGTCGGAATATACCCCGCTGACGACCTTGAGGCTGGCGCAGATCTTCACCGAGGCGGGACTGCCGCCCGGCGTGTTCAATGTCGTGCTCGGCCTCGGCCAGACCACCGGCAAAATGCTTGCCGAACACCGCGACATCAACAAGCTGGTGCTGACCGGCGGCACCGAAGCCGGCCGCATCGCCGGCGCCGCGGCGGCGAAAGTGTTCGCGCACCAGACCATGGAGCTCGGCGGCAAGACGCCGGTGATGGTGTTCGACGACTTCGACGTCGATCAGGCCGTCAACTATGCCGCGTTCGGCGCCTTCATCGGCGCGGGCCAGACCTGCGTCTGCGCCTCGCGCCATCTCGTGCAGGCCACGATCTATGACGAGTTCGTCGAGAAGCTGAAGGCGAAGACGCAAAGCATCCGCATCGGCGACCCCTTCGATCCCGCCACCCAGCTCGGGCCGGTGATTTCGGCCCGGCAGCGCGACCGCGTGCTGACCTATTGCCAATTCGGCCGCGACGACGGCGCGCGGCTGGTGACCGGCGGCGGGCCAGCGAAAGTGCCCGGCCATGAGAACGGCTACTTCGTCGCAGCCGACGGTGTTTGCGGACGTCAAGTCCGACATGCGCATCTTCCAGGAAGAAGTGTTCGGCCCCTTCACCTCGGTGACGCCGTTCAAGGACGAGGCAGACGCGCTGCGGCTCGCCAATGATTCCCCGTTCGGGCTCGCGGCCGCGATCCGCACCCGCGACGTCGCCCGCGCCCATCGCGTCGCCGCCAGCGTCAAGGCCGGCATCGTCTGGATCAACGACCATCACCGCCTCGACCCGGCCTCGCCCTGGGGCGGCGTCGACGATTCCGGCGTCGGGCGCGAATTCGGCACCGAAAGCTTCGACGACCATTTCAACGTCAAGAGCGTGATGGTCGCGACCCACGACCAGCCGTTCGACTGGTACCGCGACACGGCGACCCAGCGACGACTGAACTGAACGAACAACCAGCGGCACACGCCGTCCACAGAAGACCGGCGCCGGATTCGAATCGACAAAGGGGGGAACTTGCATATGGCTCTTGCAGTAAACGCCGGCGCGCGTCTCGACCGGCTTCCGATCTCGTCGTTTCACTACCGGATCTTCTGGCTGGTCGGCGCCGGCATGTTTTTCGACGGCTACGATCTCTATATCGCCGGCGGCGTGCTGGCGTCGGCGGTGCAGAGCAAATTCTCGACCGTTCCGCAAAACCTGCAATTCATTTCGCTGACCTTTGTCGGCATGACGCTGGGCGCGCTGATCACCGGATTTGTCGGCGACAAGTTCGGGCGGCGCTTCACCTATCAGATCAATCTGCTGATCTTCGGGCTGGCGTCGCTGGCGGCGGCCTTCGCGCAGGACATGAACCAGCTGATCGCCTGCCGCTTCGTGCAGGGCCTCGGCCTCGGCGCCGAAATCGTGGTCGGCTATTCGACGCTGACCGAATTCGTTCCGCCGAAGACGCGCGGGCGCTGGCTGTCGATGATGGCGTTCCTGGTGGTGGCCGGGTTCCCGGTGACCGCCCTGCTCGGCTATCTGATCATCCCGGCCTTCGGGATGGCGCCCGATGTTCATCATTGCCGGCGTCGGCTCGCTGATCGTCTGGTATCTGCGCAAGAACCTTCCGGAATCGCCGCGCTGGCTTGAATCGCAGGGCCGCACCGCGGAAGCCGAATCCCTGATGCAGGCAGATCGAAAAGGAATCCGCCGGCGGCGCGCCGCTGCCGCCGGTGGTGGTGCCGGCTCCGATCGCCCAGGTCACCGCATCCGACATGCTGAAGCCGCCGCTGCTGCAACGCATGATCGTCGGCTCCTGGGTCCTGATCACGATCAATACATTGATCTTCGGCTTCGTGATCTTCCTGCCGCAGTTCTTCCTGCGCCAGGGGCTGACCATCGCCAATTCGCTTGCCTATACGCTGGTGTTGTCGGCCGCTTCGCTGGTCGGCTGCGCGCTCGGCGCCTATTTGTCCGACGCTGTCGGACGGCGCTGCGAGCATCATCGGCGCGTCGATCGTGACCATCGTCACGCGGCTACATCTATGCCCGCTTCAACGCCGCGTCCGATCCGGCGATCGTGCTCGGCGTCGGGTTCGTCCTGATCGTCGCGATCTACGTGCAGACCGCGATCCTGTTCGGCGTCTATACGCCGGAACTGTTCCCGACCGAGATCAGGCTGCGCGCCAACGGCATCTGCAACACGCTCGGACGCGGCGCCACCGTGGTGTCGCCGTTCATCGTCGGCAGCCTGATGGCATCCTACCAGCTGCCGGGCGTGGTCTGGCTGATGATCGGCCTTGTGGTCGTGCAGATCGTGGTGGTGTGGGCCTGGGGCGTGGAGCCGCGCAATCGGGGCTGGAGGACGTCGCCACCGCGAAGGGCTGAAGGCACGACGTCAGATTAAGCCAGAGTCTTGTCGTCCCGGCGAACGCCGGGTCCCATAACCACCGATCTGGGTTCTGCGACGAACTGGAGCACCAGCAACGCTAACCACAAATGCCTGTGGTTATGGATCCCGGCTCGCGCTTCGCTTGGCCGGGACGACGACAAGTATTATTTGCGCGACCGATCGTTCTCAAGCGTTCTTCAGCGCGACCCGGAACTCGGCTTCGGTCTTCGACTTCACCTCGTCGAGGGTGACGCCGTCGGCGAGCTCGATCAGCGCCATGCCGTCCTTGCCGTGCTTGTCGATGGTGAATACCGCAAGATCGGTCACCACCATGTCGACCACCCGCTCGCCGGTCAGCGGCAGGTTGCACTTCTTCAGGAGTTTCGCGCCGTCCCTGGCGGAGTGTTCCATCACCACCACCACGCGCTTGACGCCGGCGACGAGGTCCATCGCGCCGCCCATCCCCTTCACCATCTTGCCCGGGATCATCCAGTTGGCGAGATCGCCGTTCTGCGCCACCTGCATCGCCCCCAGGATCGACAGGTCGATATGCCCGCCGCGTACCATGCCGAATGAATTGGCCGACGAAAAATAGCTGGTCGACGGCAGTTCGGTGACGGTCTGCTTGCCGGCGTTGATCAAATCGGGGTCTTCCTCGCCCTCATAGGGAAAAGGCCCCATCCCGAGCATGCCGTTCTCGCTCTGCAGCACGACGTCGACGCCATCGGGGATGAAGTTCGAAACCAGCGTCGGGATGCCGATGCCGAGATTGACGTAATATCCGTCGCGCAATTCCTTCGCGGCGCGGGCAGCCATTTGATCGCGGGTCCAGGCCATCAGACTTCCTCTCCGGTTGCGGCGGCGGCCACCTCGCGCTTGCGCGTGGTGCGCTGCTCGATGCGTTTGGTGCCGGTTCCGACCTGAATGATACGCTGCACGAAGATGCCGGGCGTGTGGATCTGGTCGGGATCGATCTGGCCGGCGGGCAGGAGGTGCTCGACCTCGGCCACGGTGATTTTCGCGGCTGTCGCCATCATCGGATTAAAATTGCGTGCGGTCTTGCGGTACACGAGATTGCCGGCGGTATCGCCCTTCCAGGCGTGGACGATGGCGAGGTCGGCGAACAGCCCGCGCTCCATCAGGTATTTCTCGCCGTCGAATTCCTTCACTTCCTTGCCCTCGGCGATCAGGGTGCCGACGCCGGTCCTGGTGTAGAACGCCGGAATGCCGGCACCGCCGGCGCGGATGCGCTCGGCCAGCGTGCCCTGCGGCGCGAACTCCAGTTCCAGCTCGCCGGCGAGGAATTGCTGGGCGAACAGCTTGTTCTCGCCGACATAGGACGAAATCATCTTCTTGATCTGCCGCGTCTCGAGCAGCCGGCTCAACCCGATGCCGTCGACGCCGGCATTGTTGGAGACCACGGTCAGGTTCTTGACGCCGGAATCGCGCAGCGCGTCGGACAGGGTCTCGGCGATGCCGCACAGGCCGAAGCCGCCGGACATGATCATCATGCCGTCCCGGAGAATGCCGTCGAGAGCCGATTTGGCGTCGGGGTAAACCTTGTTCATGAAAATGCGACCTGAATGGAGGAAAGGCGCTGACGGGGGGCCACGAATTGGGCAGTATTAGGCGAAATCTTCGCGACGCGTCAATGACGGCCATTTGCACCCGCGGAGGTGGTCCCTGACGCCAGGATGGCCTTGAAAGCGTCAAGAAAACCCATCAAGTTGCGGGGGTTGGCACGGGTTGGTACCCTGCCCTTCCTTTTTCAACGGCGGCCCGGCAACCTCAACCCGCCTCGATTGTAACCAGACCTGGATATGTCATTGACGATGGCCCAAGGAATGAAGCGCCTGGGGACGCCGATTGCGGCGTTTCTCGGCGTGGTGCTGATCGGCCTGGTCGCGACAACCTGGTTTATCAACCGGGACGCCCTTCGCGCAGCGGTCGAGGCGCAGATCCGGGCTGTGACCGGCCTCGATCTGGTGATCAAGGGCAGCATCGACGTTTCGGTTTTTCCCGCCGCCTACGTCTCCTTTCATGACGTCGGGCTGAAGGGCGGGGCGAACTCCGGCCCCGCGCTCAGCGTCGACGTCCTGACCGCAAATCTGCGACTGCTGCCGCTATTGCTGCAGCGGTTCGAGATCGCCGATGTCATGATGTTGCGCCCGCAGATCCGCGTCGTCCGCGCGGCCAATGGCGGGAGCAACTGGGCGCCGTTCATCGACACCATTGCGCGCAGCATGAAGCCGGGCGCCGACAACCAGGTGTCGTTCTCGGAAATAAGGATCCAGGACGGCGTGCTCGGCTATGAAGACGCCGCCAGCCACGTGTCCGAAACGCTCGGCGATATCGACCTTTCGCTGGCATGGCCCTCGATCTCGCGGTCCTTCGCCGCCACCGGGCAATTCGACTGGCGCGGCGAGCGCGTCGACGGCTCGATCAGCGCCAGCGACTTCGTCGCGGCGCTGTCGGGCGACCGCTCCGGCGTGAAGATGCGGCTTTCCAGCGAGTCGTTGAAACTGGCTTTCGACGGCACCGTCGCCAACCGCACCAGCCTGATGATGGAAGGCACGCTGACCATCGACAGTCCGTCGCTGCGCAGCGCCTTGCGCTGGGCAGGCGGGGGGCCGCCCGGGACGGGCGGGTTCGGCCGCTTCGCGCTGAAGGCGCGCGCCAATGTCGTCGGTCCGTCGATCGCGCTGACCAATGTCAATGTCGAACTCGACGGCAACGCCGCCGAAGGCGTCATGACCTACGTCAACAACGGCCGCCAGACGCTGCAGGCAACGCTGGCCGCCGGCGAGCTCGACTTCACGCCCTATATCTCGACTTTCCGCCTGCTCGCCAACGGCGCGCGCGACTGGAACCGGCAGGTGTTCGATTTGAACTCGCTGTCGTCGACCGACCTCGACATGCGGCTGTCGGCGGCGCGGGTGACGATCGGCGCCTCAAAGCTCGGCCGCACCGCGTTCGGCGCGAACCTGCGCAGCGGCGCGCTGGCGCTGAGCGTCGGCGAGGCGCAGATCTATGGCGGCGTTGCCAGGGGTTCGTTCGGGATCGCGCGCGCCGATTCGATCGCCGACGTGAAGGCGCAGCTTCAGTTCACCGACGTCGATCTGCAATCCTGCGCCAACGAATTGTTCGGCATCACCCAGCTGTCCGGCCGCGGCAATCTCAATGTCTCGCTGGTTGCTTCGGGCTCGAGCCCGTTTGGGCTGGCGCAGTCGCTCGGCGGCACCGCCACCCTGACCGGCCATGATGGCGCGATAAGCGGCTTCAATGTCGAACAGCTCTTGAAGCGGCTGGAGCGCCAGCCGCTGTCCGGCGGCGGCAATCTCCGCTCCGGCTCGACGCCTTACGACAAACTGACCATCGCGCTGAAATTCGCCGACGGTATCGCCACCGCCGAGGATATCCACGTCGAAGGCACCAACGCGCACCTCACCTTGACCGGCACCGCCTCGGTGCCGGCGCGCGAATACGACATGAAAGGCGTCGCCAGCCTGAACGCGGCGTCGAACGGCGGGCCGACCTTCGATCTGCCGTTCGTGGTGCAGGGCCCGTGGGACGATCCCCTGATCTTTCCGGATCCGGAAAGCCTGATCCGGCGCTCGCCGGCCTCGGCGCCCTTGCTCGACGCGGTCAAGGACCGCAAGACCCGCGACGCGGTGCGCTCGGTGCTCGAGCGTTTTACCGGCGGCGGCGCGAAGCCTGCGGCGCCGGATGCGATCGCGCCTGCGCCGGCCGCGGTTGGAGCAGCGAAGCCGAACTGACGGCGGCTCGCCGCTCCTCGTTGCCGCGAGTTCAGATAGTTTGCTCGCGACAAATGTCCGCAGTGCGCGGACGTTTGCCCACGTTCGGCTTTTGAGACCCAATTCAGACTTCGGCACCCCGCCGGGCCATGTTCGAAGCTGGTTTCAGCCCCTATCAAAGCACTCCGTCATCCGGATATGATGCTTCAGACGCGGGCAACAAGGATGAAGCATTCGACGAAACGTCACCGGGTCCGGGCTGCATTTCTATCGGTATGCGTATCGCTGGGCATGGCGCTCGCGACGTTGGCCGCGCTGGAAGTCTTTCTTCGCGTTGCCGACTTTCGGGAACTGCGCGAAACCCTGAGCGAACGGTCGCTCAGTTTCGCTTATGACGCCGAGCTCGGCTGGGCGCCGGTACCGAACTCTTCAGGCGTCATCACGACCTTTCGCACGACACACTACAAACACAACAGCCTCGGTCTGCGTGACGAGGAGTTCAGCCTGGACGCCAGGCCGACGATCATGTTCCTGGGAGACTCCTTTGTCTGGGGCCTCGATTCCGAAGCCGACGAGCGCTTCACCGAGCTGTTGAAGCCAAAGATCCGCGACTACAAGATCCTGGCGGCGGGGGTTGCTGGGTACGGCACCGATCAGGAATATCTGCTGCTGAAGCGATTATGGCCGAAGGTCAAGCCGGCCGTCGTCGTGCTGATCTTTTGCGCAGGAAACGACCGGTCGGATAACAGCACCAATGTCCGCTACGACAGTTATCACAAACCTTACTTCGCGACCCGGCCGGACGGGTCGGTGGCGCTGATGGGACAGCCTGTCCCGATATCTCACCTGCTGTACTTCAAGGACGACTGGCTGGTGCGAAACCTCTGGCTGGCGCGGCTGGCGACGAATATCTATGTGCGGCTCAGGTACCCGCCGTTGTTTGTTCCGGACCCCACCGAAAAACTGGTGGGGATGATCCGCGAATTCGTCGAAGGGAACGGCGCCAAATTCCTGGTCGGGATCCAATATCGCGACGAAGCATTGGTCCGTTATCTGGAGACGAACCGGATCCCGTTCGTGAGACTCGACGGAGCCGCGTTCTATACGGAGGGAGGGTTCGGCCCTCATTGGAATCCCGAGGGCCAAAAATTTGTCGCCGAGCGTGTGCTGGACCTGCTGTCCGCAAATAATATCGTTCACCGTGACGCCGCCGCGCAAAACAATTAGCGCGTCGCCAATCACATGCCGGGAGTCGATCGAATGATCGGACGACTTCCGCGGGTTGGGCACTTGGCCGACGTCAGGGCTCTGATCAATATTCGCCTTGCGCCCCGGAAGCGGTCATTCCATCACCGGTCACAATGCGAGCATTGGCAGGGGTGAATTATCGGCTGGTTATGGAAACTGGCCCCGGCGCGGTGTCTTCGGCGTGTCCCCGGGAGAATCCGGCTGGTCGGGATTTGAACAAGGGAAAGAATTTGCGGTCCTCCTTGAACAGGTGCTGTGCAACCACGTTCTTGGCCAGGAATTCGACCAGATCGCCCAGCGTGGTCTTGCCGGCGGCAGCGGATGCTTTTATTTCCTCTGCGCGCGCAAGCAATCGGGCATGGATCCGGCGGTGCAAATCGAGGTCTTTGTAACCATACCGCGCGAGCAGCACCTCCTCGTCGGCGAAGTGCTTTGCAATGTGCGCCACGACCTTTTCCAGCGCCTCATTGAACGCTTGCGGGGCCGTTTTCAACTTGAACGAAGCATCGAGCAGAACGTTTGCCAGATCGAACAACTCATGGTGCTCGCGATCTATAGTGGGTTCGCCGCATTCATACGCTTCCTGCCAGATCAGACGAAGGGCGGACAATCCGCTCTCCGCCGCCCACGTGTCGGAACTGCCGCGCTCATCGACGCAGATACGATTGCGCCCGCCTGTCTTGGCCCGATAGAGCGCCCCGTCCACTCGATCGAACCAGGCTTCCGCGCTCTCCGTTGCAACGTGCTCGGCCACACCCACGCTGATCGTCACCGGTCCGACGCCGGCAAAGCTGTGTTGCTCCACCGCGCCGCGTATCTTCTCCGCCAGCGTCGCGGCTCCCCGGTAGCCGACGGAAGAGGCCAGCACGACGAATTCCTCTCCGCCCCAGCGAAAAAGAGTATCGATCGATCGCATGGCCGCGCCGGTCACCTGGACCAGTTCGCACAGCACGGCGTCGCCGGCCCGATGACCGTAAGTATCGTTGACCTGTTTGAAATGGTCGATATCGATCAGGATGAGCGAGACCGGCTGCCTGGATCTGACGCTGCGGTCCAGCTCCGATGCGACCACGCGGTCGAGATGTGCCCGGTTCCAGGCCCCGGTCAGGGCGTCGGTGGAACTGCGCTTCTCGAGCTCGGTGATTTGTTCCTGCAACAGATCCAGTTGCCGCAGCAACCCGGGGTCCGTTGCATCGTCGAGGATCAACATCGGATTGCCCTGGACCTGAAATACCTGGGCCTTGATCTCGATTTCGCCCTGCTCGCGGCCCGGCACTCGAACCTTATGCCAACCGGGTACGGGTTTGCGCATCAGGGCTTGCAGCGACGGCGAATCGAGCACCTCGGGCCTGTAAGTCTTCTCGAAGCGATCGTTCAGAACCGCCACAGCGCCGGCATCGTCCAGCAGCGCGATCGGCAGGGGGAACCGCTGAATCAGCTCGCGCAAAGCGGGGCTGACTGGTTCACTTCGTTTCTGCTTTTCCAATTCGGTCAACCTTTCCCGGTTTTCCGGTGTTGGCGGATTGCCGTCGAACGCGGATGATCGAGACACGCCGGTATCGCGGAAATCACCAAATCCGCCGTGAGCCAGGACGGAGTTGGCTCAAATCAGGCATGGACTTTTTTAGACCCCTTCATGACCGCGACATTGATATCGATCAACAAACATCGCTGCGAGAATATCGGCGGAAATTGCAAAGGTGCCTGCAACTACCGCCTTACCTTAGTTCAAGCTCAGCCTGCAAAATCACGTCGCCTCGGTGCGGGCGCGCGAACACGACATGAAGGGTGTCGCCGGCCTGAACGCGCCGTCGAACGCGGGCCGCGTTGGGGAATGCCGCAGCCGGCTATTGCACGGAAACGCGGACGGTCCCTGACCGCATCATGCCGAGTGCGCGGGCCGCACTGAGCGACACGTCGATCACCCTGCCCCGAACGAACGGCCCACGGTCATTGACGCGGCAGCGTATCGAGTGGCCGGCATGGGTAACCGTCACCATGCTTCCAAACGGCCGGGTACGATGAGCGCAGGTCATCTCGCCGTGGTGACCGCGTCCGCCGTAGTAAGAGGCAAGGCCGCTCTCGGCTTCGCATGCGGAAGCCGCCGACAATACAAAGGCAGCAATCAAAATAGATCGATACACGGCATGGTCCCCGATCTGGACCCCGGATGAACTTCCCGAAAAGAGGCAAAACCTTGGCAAACGCGCCTGCGGGGGCACGATGTGAACAACGATCTGTCGGGCGGATGTACCCCGCATGGTCGCGGGAACCTTGGAGATTCGGATGCCGGTCGGGTTTCGACAAGGTCGATTTGAAGACTCCGCGCGATCGAACTGGGATGGGAGCGGGCCGCGCCCGTTGAGTTGGGCGGCATTACGCATATTAGGGGCCGAAACAGAGGACACCCGACATGGCAGACACCGTCCCGGCTTCGGAATTCACCCGGAATTTCGGCCGCTATCGAATGCTCGCACAGCGAGAGGCCGTGGCGGTATCGAGCCACGGATCGATCACGGGCTATTTCGTTGCGCCGGACGAGTACGAAGAATTCCGCCGTTTCATGCAGCGTCGCCGCAGCTTTGCGACGGCCGGGCTGTCCGACGAGAAGGTTGAGGCGATCGGCACCTCGCGCATGGACGAGCGGCACACGCATCTCGATGCCCTGCTTGAGCCGAAATCGAAATAACGTCGGCGCATGCCGATACCGACGCCCGAACCGGGCCTTGTCATATCCTATGCCTGTCTGTGGCACCATGAGCGCCAGGCGGGACAGGAAGAAGGACGCAAAGATCGCCCGAGCGTGATCGTGCTTGCGGTCGAGCGCGCGGCGATCGACACGACGGTCGTTGTGGTCTTACCGGTCACGCATACTCCTCCCGCCGATCCCGCTGGCGAAATTCCTCCCGCGGTAAAACGTCATCTCGGACTCGATGACGAGCGTTCCTGGATCGTTGTCGCGGAGGGCAACGAATTCGATTGGCCGGGCTATGATATCAGGAAAATCGGCCGCAGCGCTATGACTACGGCTTCCTGCCACCGCGATTCTTCAATCAGGTCATTACGGCCTTCGCCGCATGGCATCGTGCCCACAAAGCAAGGCTCATTTCGCGCGAGTGACGAGAAGCCCGGATGGAGCGCCCCGTTCTCCGGACTTGCGCGCAACGGCGGATTTGTTGAAGCGTCTCAATCTGATTCCATCAGTCCAGCCCTTCTTCAAAAAATATTTCCCTTCTCGTTTCCCCCAAATCAAAGCCATAACTCCCGCCATCCCGGCCTCACTGAGAGGGGCGTTTCGCGATCGTCACGGACGTTGGGCGCGGGATGCGGTGGACGCGGGTGGCGCTAAAGACGAGAGCGCTCACCTCGCGGACGGCGAAGTCGTGTGGTCCTGACGCCTCGACGCCGGCGTCAAGCTCTTGAGAAGCAAGCTTCTCAGGGGTGACGGTGACAAGAAAGCCCGATCACCGGGGAGAGTACGAAGGAAACCGTTAAAACCATCGCGTGCGGGAATGCCGGGTGATCCCGGTGCGACCGTGGTGACTACACTCGTGTGCTTTCTACACTTTGCGCACGAGGCTGCGGGTGCAACGGGCACCCGGCATTCCCCGCGCCCTCCAAGGGGCGAAAATTTCACGCACACCTCGGGCGCATCGCGCCGCGAGATCGCGGACGCATATTTGAAATTCCTCCACCGTCGTTCCCGCGAAAGCGGGAACCCATAACCACAGGCGCTGGTTATTGCGCGAAAGCCGTCGAACAGCGTCTCCTCAAAAAACAAGCGACACGGCGTCGCGACGAGCGCAAGCGCTCACGCGGGGGTCCCCGCTTTCGCGGGGACGACCTGGAGGTCGCATCGCCTTCCCCCTACGCAAGACATAGACGCGCCATCTGGATCGGGCCGCGGCAATGCGTTAGTCTTTTATCCAACCGGTTAAAAAATCGGCACATCAGGGAGAACAACGTGAAACCCAAGGGATTACGCGCAGTTGCATTGGCGGTCTCCGCCGCCATCGGCCTGCTCTATGCGGCCGCGCCGGCGACGGCGCAGGAAAAGAAGATTACGGTCTGGTGGGTGAAGGGCTTCTACAAGTCCGAGGACGACGCGCTCAACGAGGCGATCAGGAAGTTCGAGGCCAAGACCGGGGTCAAGGTCGAACTGTCGCAATACGCCGTGCAGGACATGATCCCGAAGACGGTGGCGGCGCTGGATTCCGGGACGCCGCCGGATGTCGCCTATTCCGACTCCTACGACGTGCAGGCGGCGGGCAAATGGGCGTTCGAGGGCAAGCTCGAGGATCTCTCCGACATCCTCACCCCGATCAAATCGGAGTTCGCGCCCAACACGCTGGAGACCGCCTCGCTCTACAACGACCAGACCAAGAAGAAGGCCTATTACGGCTTCCCGCTGAAGCAGCAGACCATGCACGTCAATATCTGGAAGGACATGCTGGAACAGGCCGGCTTCAAGCAGAGCGACATCCCGACCAAGTGGTCGGATTACTGGTCGTTCTGGTGCGACAAGGTGCAGCCCGCCATCCGCAAGGCCACCGGCCAGCGCATCTACGCCGTCGGCCAGCCGATGGGCGTGGAATCCACCGACTCGTTCCAGTCGTTCTACACCTTCATGGACGCCTACAACGTCAAGCTGGTCGACGACAACGGCAAGCTGCTGGTCGACGATCCCAAGGTCAGGCAAGGCCTGATCGGCGCGCTGAAGGATTACACCGACACCTACACCAGGGGCTGCACGCCGCCCTCCTCCACGACGTGGAAGGACCCGGACAACAACGTCGCCTTCCACAACAAGACGATCGTGATGACCCACAACTTCACCATCTCGATCGCGGCGAAGTGGTTCGAGGATTTCGACCAATATGGCGCTGACGCCGGAGCAGCGCGCCGCCGGCAAGAAGGCCTATGAGCAGGACATCATCACCGCGGGCTTCCCCAACAAGCCGGACGGCTCGCCGATGAAATACCGCTCCGACGTCAAGACCGGGGTGATCTTCTCGGCCTCGAAGAACAAGCCCGAGGCCAAGGAGTTCGTCAAATTCCTGATGCAGGAGGAAAACCTCGGGCCCTACGTCGAGGGCGGCCTCGGCCGCTGGTTCCCGGTCACGACAGCCGGGCAGAAGAGCCCGTTCTGGCAGTCCGACCGTCACCGCAAGGCGGTCTATGCCCAGTTCACCGGCGGCACGCTGCCGTTCGACTTCACCAAGAACTACAAGTTCACCATCCTGAACAACGAGAACGTCTGGGCCAAGGCCATGAACCGCGTGGTGAGCGAGAAGGTGCCGGTGGACAAGGCCGTCGACGAACTGATCGCCCGCATCAAGCAGGTCGCGGGGTAAACCAAACGATGCCGGCCGCCGCTAAGGCATTTTCCAGCACGTCGTCCCGGCGAACGCCGGGACGACCTGGAGATTGCCACACCACATTCTGCGTCGTCCCTGCGAAAGCTGGGACCCAACCACAGGCCTCGGCGGTTGCGCGAAAGTCGTCGAACAGCATCTCTCAAAACAAACGATACGGCGTATGGGTCCCTGCTTTCGCAGGGACGACGACTCGAAAATTCTCAGGCTGCGGCCAGCATCGCCCAAGTGTAGAGTAGGCAACAATGGCGATCACGCTTTCGAGTTCCGATCAGGCGATGTCAGGCGCGCCGCTGTCGGCGCGTCTGACGACCCCTCAGATCTGGGGCTTCGTGCTGCTGGCGCCCTATTTTCTCGTTTTCCTTTTCTTCGTGCTCTATCCGGTCGGCTACGGGCTCTGGCTCGCGCGCCATCCGGCGAGCTATGTCACGCTGTACAACGATCCGGTGTTCGCGCGCGCCGCCGTCAACACGCTGTTCTTCCTCTTGGTCGGCATCAACCTGAAAATGCTGGTGGCGCTGTTCCTGTCCGGCTTCTTCATTCAGGAACGCTCGTGGATCAAATGGCTGTCGGTGATCTTCATCCTGCCATGGGCGGTGCCCTCGATCCCGACCATCCTGTCGGTGCGCTTCATGCTCAATCCCGAATGGGGCGTGATCAACCAGCTGATCTTCAAATTCACCGGCGACGACGGCCCGAACTGGCTTAACGATCCGGCGGTGGCGCTCTGCATGGCGATCGGGGTGCACATCTGGAAATCGCTGCCGTTCTGGACGCTGATCCTGATGACCGGGCGGCTCGCGATCGCGCACGACCTGTTCGAGGCGGCCGACGTCGACGGCGCGAGCTGGTGGCAGAAATTCCGCTTCATCACCTGGCCTTCGGTGCGGACGCTGTATCTCACCTGCACGCTGCTCTCGATGATCTGGACGCTCGGCGATTTCAACAGCGTCTATCTTTTGACCGGCGGCGGGCCCGCCGATCTGACCCACGTGCTCGCCACCCTCGGCATCCGCTATCTCAGGCTCGACCAGCTCGATCTGTCGATGGCGGCGATCGTGTGCGCGCTGCCGCTGGTGCTGCCGCTGGTCTATTTCATGATGAAACGGTTGTCGCGATGAAGCTTCCCTCCTTGCGCGAAGCCGGTACCGAGGCGCGGCTGCTGCTGATCGGCATTCCCGTGTTCATCTGGACCCTGCTGCCGATCTACCACATGTTCCTGTTCGCGATCTCGCCGAAGGAGGACGCCTTCTCCGGCAAGCTGTGGCCCGACCATCCGACGCTGAACAATTTCACGATCGTGTTCGCCGAGCGGCACTATTTCCTCAGCCACTTCTGGCTGCAGCTGTGGAATTCGACCGTGATCGCGGTCGCGGTCGGCGCGCTCACGCTTTTCATCGCGACCGCGGCGGCGTTCGCGATCTCGCGGCTGCGCGTCCCCGGCGGCCGGTGGGTGATGAATCTGGCGCTGTTCACCTATTTCATCCCGGCCGCGTTCCTCGCGGTTCCGATGTACCGCACCATGGGCAATTACGGACTGCTGAACAGTCACTGGGCGCTGATCCTGGCGATGGTGACGATCGCCTCGCCCTACGCGATCTGGGTGCTCAAGCAGGCTTCCGACAAGCTGCCGGTCGAACTCGACGAGGCCGCCATCATGGACGGCGCGACCACCCTGCAGCTGTTCCGGCTGGTCTATATCCCCCTGATGATGCCGTCGCTGGTGGCGATCGGCACCTACGCGCTGCTGCTCGCCTGGAACGAATATCTCTATGCGTTCCTGCTGTTGTCGAACGACAAGGACATCACGCTGCCGGTCGCGCTCGGCAACTTCCTCGCGGCTGACGATTTGCCCTGGGAACTCTTGATGACCACCGGCTTCATCTACGCGCTGCCGCCGGCCGCGATCTACTACGCCTTCAGGCGCTACATGGTCGGCGGCCTGACCGCGGGTGCGGTGAAATCGTGACCGAGCTACAACGGCGCCGCGGTTTCGCCGCGCGAGCTCGACAGTTTCGAGGCCAGCGACGCCACCATAATGACCACCGCGATCAATCCGATCACCAGCGTGCAGATCGCGTTGATCTCGGGCTTCACGCCGAGCTTGACCTCCGAATAGATCCGGATCGGCAGCGTCTCCGAACCCGGCCCGGTGGTAAACGTCGCGATCACCAGGTCATCCAGCGACAGGGTGAACGCCAGCATCCAGCCGGCGGCGATCGCAGGCCCGATCAGCGGCAGCGTCACCGCGACAAACGCCCGCGCCGGATCGCAGCCGAGATCCATCGCCGCCTCCTCCAGGCTGCGATCAAGCGAGCCGAGCCGCGACTGCACCACCACGGCGACGAAGCACATGGTCAGCGTGGTATGCGCTGCCGTCACGGTCCAGAAGCCGCGCTCGGCGTTGACGGCCACGAACAACAACAGCAGCGAAAGTCCGGCGATCACTTCGGGCATCACCAGCGGCGCATAGAGCATGCCGGAGAACAGCGCGCGTCCCTTGAAGCGCGCGCCGCGCGACAGCGCCACCGCGGCGAGGGTCCCGAGCAGCGTCGCGATCGTGGCGGATGTCGCCGCCACCCGAAAACTCATCAGCGCCGCCTCCAGCATGGCGCGGTCGTGGAAAAATTCGCCATACCAGCGCAGCGACCAGCCACCCCACACCGTGACCAGCCGCGAGGCGTTGAACGAATAGATCACCAGGATCACGATCGGCAGGTACAGAAAGGCCAGGCCGAGCGCGAGCGAGACGGCGTTGAAGGGGGATAGACCGTTGCGCGCGCGGGCCGTCATCGCGCCTGCTCCAGCTGGCGGCGCTGCAGCCGGTCGTAGAACACCAGCGGTACCACCAGGAGCAGCAGCAACACCACCGCGACCGCGGAGGCCACGGGCCAGTCCTTGTTGGTGAAGAACTCGAGCCAGAGGGTCTGCCCGATCATCATGGAATTGGAGCCCGCCAGCAGATCGGGAATCACGAATTCTCCGACGATCGGGATGAAGCACAGCAACACGCCCGCGCCGACGCCCGGCAACGACAGCGGAAACGTCACCAGCCAGAATGCCTGCCGCGGCGAGGCCCCGAGATCGCTTGCCGCCTCCAGCAGCGCCGGCTCCATCTTGGCAAGCGTCGCATACAGCGGCAGGATCATGAACGGCAGATAGGAGTAGACGATACCGAGATACATCGCGCTGTCGGTCGAGAGCCACACCACCGGCGCCGAGACCAGGTGCAGCGCCAGCAGGATCTTGTTGAGCAGGCCGTCGTGCTGCAGGATGTTGATCCAGGCATAGATGCGGATCAGGAACGAAGTCCAGAACGGAACGATGACCAGCATCATCGCGATCGGCTGCCAGCGCTTCGGCAGCCGCGCCATGCCATAGGCGATGGGATAGCCGATCACCAGCAGGATCGACGTCGAGACCGCTGCCACGACGAGGCTGCGCAGATAGGACAGGAGATAAAGATCGTCGAAAACCAGCAGCCGGAAATTATCCAGCGACAGCTCGGCGGCTGCCGCCCTGATTTCCGCGGCGCCGGCGGCGAGATCGAACACCGGCGAATAGGGCGGCTGCGCGATCGCGGTCTGCGACAGGCTGATCTTGAGCACGAAGCCGAACGGCACCAGAAAGAACAGCAGCATCCACAGATAGGGCGCGATCGCGGCCAGGCGCGCCGGGCGGGTGAAGATGCGGCGGGCGCTCATTGCTCCAGCACCACGCAATCGTCGGGGGTGAACCAGGCCACCACGCGCTGACTCGCATGGTAGGCATCGATGTCGATCCGCGCCGTGTTCGCCATCGACGACCGCAGCACCGTGCCGCTATCGAGCTTGACCTTGTAGCTGGTGACGCCGCCGAGATAACTGACATCGGTCACGACGCCTTCCAGCCGGTTGACCGCATGGGCATTGACCGCACCGGATACCGGGCCGCAGCGCGACAGCTTGACCTTTTCGGGGCGGACCGCGACGTAGACGACGGTCCTCGTGGTCGGCAGGCCCGGGGCCGCGACGACGATGGTTCCGGCGTCCTTTGTCGCAATCATCAACCGGGTCGGCTCGCGCGATTGGAGCTGTCCCTCGAAAATATTGACTTCGCCGACGAACTCGGCAACCCAGCGCGAACCGGGCGCCTCGTAGAGTTCGCGCGGCGTCGCGACCTGTTCGAGACGGCCCGCATCCATCACGCCGATCCGGTCGGCTACCGTCATCGCCTCTTCCTGGTCGTGGGTGACGATGACAAAGGTCATGCCGAGGCGGCGCTGCAGTTCCATTAATTCGAGCTGGGTGCTTTCGCGCAGCTTCTTGTCCAGCGCGGCGAGCGGCTCGTCGAGCAGCAGCACCCGCGGCCGGCGCGCCAATGAGCGCGCCAGCGCCACGCGCTGCTTCTGGCCGCCGGAGAGCTGATCGGGCATTCGCTTCTCGAGGCCCTCAAGCTTGACCAGTGCCACCATCTCCGCCACGCGGATGTCGATTTCCGGACGCGGCATGCCCAGACGCTTCAGGCCGAAGGCGATATTGCCGCCCACCGTGAGATGGGGAAACAGCGCGTAGTTCTGGAACATCATGTTGACCGGGCGCTGGTGCGGCAGAACCTGCGCGATGTCCTTGCCGTCGAGCAGGATGCGACCCTCGTCCGGCGTCTCGAAACCGGCGAGCATCCGCAGCAGCGTGGTCTTGCCGCAACCGCTTGGACCGAGGAGCGCGAAAAACTCTCCGGCCCTGATGTCGAGCGACAGCCGGTCCACCGCGCGGAAGCCGCCGAACCTCTTCACCACCGCGTCGATGCGCAGCAGCGGAAGGCTGGCGGCACCATCTTGCGGTTCTGCTTTCGGTAATTCCTCGGCCATATTCCTCGCCAGCCCCACCATGACCGCACGCTAGCGGCGGATCGGCCCCGGCTCAACCACGCCGCGGCACGCCGTCACAACATTGTCTGTGGCGTTTCACACCGCCGCCGCCATGAACGCGGCCAGCGCCTCGCGGTCGCCCGGCGTCATGGTCAGGCCGAGCTTTGAGCGCCGCCAGAGAACGTCGTCCGCAAACCGCGCCCATTCCTTCGCCATGAGATAGCGCACCTCCGCGCCCGTCAGCTTCGGCCCGAAGGCTGGACCGAGGTCGGCGCGGTCTTTGGCCTCGCCAAGGACGGCCGCAAGACGCGAGCCATAGGCGCCGACCAGACGTTGCGCCTCTGCCTCGCCGAGAAACCGCCAGCGCTCGCGCGCGCGATCGACCTCGGCGTCGAACCGGGCCCACGCAAAATCGCCGCCCGGCAGCGGCGCCTTCGCGGTCCAGCGCGGCGACATCGGATAGAACGGCGTGAGCTTGGAGACCGCCTGCTCCGCGCGCAGCCGCGAGGTCGTGACATCGCCGCCGAAGATCGTCACCAGCGGCGCCTTGCCGCCCCTCGCATCGAACATCATGGCGCCATCCCGCGCAGCGCGCCTGCTTGCGGGGTCCACCGCCATGTTGGCGCCGGCGATCGTCCTGATCACGTCGGATGGCTCGACCCGTTCGCGAAAATACCGGTTGGCGGCGTCGCAGAGATAGGCGACGTCGGCGGCCGCCATCGACACGGCGGCGGGATCGCCCTTGAACGCGTGCCCGACGGTGCCGATCAGCGTGAAATCGCGCTCATAGGGGCTGGCGAAAATCAGCCGCCGGTCGGTGTGCTGGAAAACATAGACATTGTCGGTATCGAACAGACGCCTGACGACGATCTGGCTGATCTGGATCGCGCCGGCGCGCGGCGGCGGCATCCGCAACACGGTTTCCGCGACCGACGCTGTCCATGCGCCCGACGCGTTGGCCAGCGCCCGCGCCGTGATCACCCGGCGATGGCCGCGATCGATCACCGCCAGCCGCCAGACGTCGAGCCGGTCGGCGCGAACGCAGCGCGCGCCGGTGCGGATCACCGCGCCCCGCTCCGCGGCGTCGACGGCATTGGCGATCACCAGCCGCGAATCGTCCACCACGCAATCGGAATATTCGAAGGCGGTGCCGAACGGCCGCTTCAGCGCATCGCCGATCGGATGATGCGTGACGTCGACCGTTGCCGAAGCCGGCAGACGGCTGCGGGAGCCGAGCCGGTCGTAGAGCAATAGCCCCAACCGCAACAGCCACGACGGACGCTCGTCGGAATGGGCGGGGATCGCGAACCGCATCGGACGTACCAGATGCGGCGCGATCTGCAACCAGACGTCGCGCTCGGTGAGCGCCGCGCGCACGCGCAGGAACGCCCTGCGCTCCAGTACCGCCAGATCGCCATGAATCAGCCGCGGCGAGGCCGAGGATGCGGCCGAACCGAGGTCGCCCTGCTCCAGCAGGATCACCCGCAGGCCGCGGCCCGCAGCGTCGCGCGCAACGCTGACACCGTTCAAGCCGCCGCCGATGATCGCAAGATCGTAGTCCGCCATGCGCAAGCTATAGCGTTTTCGGGCGAAGTGGGAACCGGTTCGCGTAAAGAAAACGCGTCAAGCCGAAAAGATCTAGCCGGTCTTGCGCGCGGGCTCCATGGCATTGCCGCCGCTGCGGCCAACCAGCGCAGCGTACTGGCCGATCGGCAGAGGTTTGCCGATGAAATAGCCCTGCACCGCGTCGCAGCCCTCGTCCGCGAGGAAGCCGAGTTGCTCCTGGGTTTCCACGCCCTCGGCGACGATCGACATTTCCAGGCCGTGGCCAAGGCCGATCACGGCCCGGATGATCGCCGCCGATTGCGGATTGCGTCCGAGATTGATGACGAAGGCGCGGTCGATCTTGATCTTGTCGAACGGGAACGCCTGCAGATAACTGAGCGAGGAATAGCCGCTGCCGAAATCATCCATGGAAATGCGCACGCCGAGCGCCTTCAGCCGCCGCAGCAGCGCCAGGCCGCGATCGAAATCCTCGATCAGCACGCCTTCGGTGATTTCCAGCTCGAGCCGGCCCGGCTCAAGGCCGGTTTCGAGAAGGATGGAGTGCACGAGACTGACGACGTCGCCGTGCATGAACTGAGCCGGCGACAGGTTGACCGCGATCTGCAGCGGCATCGGCCAGGAGGCGGCCTCGCGGCAGGCTTCGCGCAGGATCCATTCGCCCATTTCGACGATCAAGCCGCTCTCTTCGGCGAGCGGGATGAAATTGCTGGGCGGCACGAAACCGCGTACCGGATGCAGCCACCGCGCCAGCGCCTCGAAGCCGATGATTTCGCTGGAGGCGACGGTATGGCGCGATATCGCCTGCGGCTGATAATGCAGCGACAACTCGCCATTCTTGATCGCGAGCGAGAGATCCTGGTGCAGCACGCGGCGATCGCGAATCTGCTGGTCCATCTCGGGCTCATAGATGCTGATCGAGCCGCGCGATTTCGCCTTGGCGCGGAACAAGGCCGCGCCGGCATTGGCGAGCAGCGAAGCGGCGTCGGCGCCGTTGTGCGGAAATACCGAGATGCCGGTGGTGACGCCGGTGCGCACCGATTTGCCGTCGATCTGGAACTCGATCGCCAGCGCTTCGGCGAGTTGCTCGGCCAGCAGCATGCCGGCGACCGGCTGCTTGCCGTCGATGATCAATCCGAACTCGTCGCCCGAGAGCCGGGCCACGACGCCGCCGCGCGCCGAGGCCTGGATGCGGCGCGCCACCTCGATCAAGAGCTTGTCGCCGATGGCATGGCCGAACACGTCGTTGACTTCTTTCAGACCGTCGAGATCGAGCGACAGCACCGCGAATTCCTCATCGGTGCCTTCGCAGGCCTCGATCATCTGCGCCAGCGCCTGCAGGAATGCCGCGCGGTTCGGCAGATCGGTCAGGCCGTCATGATAGGCCATATGGGCCATGCGCGATTCGGTCTGGCGGCGGTCGGTGACGTCCTCGTGGGTCTTGATCAGATATTGCGGCTCGCCGGCCTCATCCAGCACCGTCATGCGGCGCGTCAGGAACAGCCGCAACCCGTCCTTGGTGCTGATCGGGTGTTCTTCGACGAGCAGGCCGCGCTTCTTGATCGCCGCCTCGTCGCGCGCAATGATCAGCTTGGCTTCCCTGGGATTGAAGATATCGGCGGCCGTTAGTCCGGTGGCATCTTCGCGCCGCCGGTTGAGGATGGTCTCGGCGCTGCGATTGGCAAGCAGATATCGTCCGTCGCTGACGCGCTCGACGATCAGCGAAACCGGAATGTTATCGACGACCAGTTCGAGAAACTTCTTGGTGTTTTCGAGTTCGTGGGAAAGCGATCGGCGTTCGGTGATGTCGTCGAACAGCGCGATCAGGAATTCCGGCTGGTTCTTTTCGTTGCGCGCGATCACGCGGATACCGGAGAGAACGCGCTTCTCCGATCCGCGCTCGACGACGTATTCGTTGCGGAACTGGCCTTCGGGCGAGTTGAGCGCGGCCTGGTCCGCCGCTTCGATGCTTGCGGCCGTCTCGGGGCGGAAAATCTCATCGGCGCGTTTGCCGACGATGTTATCGCGGGAAAAGCGCGAGAAGCGTTCGAACGCGCGGTTGGCAAAGATATAGCGGCCGTCCTCGATGCTCTTGGCGGCCACGCATACCGGCACATTGTCGAGCACCGATTCCAGGAACTGCTTGGTCGATGCCAATTGCCTCGAAAGCTTGCGCTGCTCGCTGCAATCCTCATGGGTCCCCACCGAGCCGCCGTTCGGCAGCGCAAAGTACCTGACCAGAACCGAACGCCCGCCGGGCAGTTCGGTGATCATGCCTTCGGGACTGTCGGCGTGTCTAAGGAAATCTTCGACGCTGATATCGAGCGCGCCGCGCTTGCGGCGCAGCTCCAGCAGCTCCGGCCCGGTCATGTTCCGGGGAATATCCGAACGCACCAGGCCGTAGATCTCGAGATAGCGATCGTTGCAGAACACGATCCGCTGCTGCGCATCCGTCATGACCACGCCCTGGCTGAGGTTGTTCAGGGCGGAACTGACGAATGCGTTTCTGCGCAACTGCGAACGCTTGACCTTGCGCAAGGCCGAATAGACCCACAGCGCGACCGCCGCGAGAAACGAGCAGACGACGATGCCGCCGATCAGCCCTTCCCAGACCATATTGGGGTCGGCGGAGCCGACATAGCTCGCCGGCGCAAAGTTGTCCGACAAGCCCCAGGCGGCCCGCGAGCGGCGCAACGGTGGCGATCAGGCACACGAAGGCCTGCGCAGGAATCAGATTCTTGCCGCCTGCCTGCCAATTCTTGCTCAGCCATCAGTCACCCGCGGATTTCAGGGCGGAGTGTCTGGCTTCACGGGTTTGGATCGGGTAAACGCCTACCCTTGCAACTCATAAATGTGACTCAAATTACGGCAATTGCCCTGACATGATTAATGCTTCACTAACGCGAACCCGTTCGGAAAGCGCTCCGAAACGAATTCGGCGGGTTCTTTGAAAATCATTCCGAACAACACGATAGTCTGGGCGCGCGATTGACCCCGGACGAGCGTCAACTTAACGAAGCTCACGTCAATGGCCCACAATCCCGGATTTGAAGGCGCGAATGGACAAGGTTGAGTGCGTCGTTATCGGTGCGGGGGTGATCGGTCTCGCCGTCGCGCGGCGGCTGGCGCAGGCGGGCCGCGAGGTGATCATCCTGGAGGCGGCCGAAGGTATCGGCACCGTCACGTCGTCGCGCAACAGCGAGGTGATCCACGCCGGCATCTATTATCCCGCCGGCAGCCTGATGGCGCGGATGTGCGTCGGCGGCAAGCGCGCCCTCTATCAATACTGCCGGGATCACGGCATCCCGCATCGCAATTGCGGCAAGCTGATCGTCGCGACGACGCCGAAGGAAACCGAGAAGCTGCAATCGATCAGGGCGCATGCCGAAGCCAATGGCGTGCTCGATCTGCAAACCCTCTCCGGCGTCGACGCGCGGGCACTGGAGCCGGCGCTGAATTGCGACGCCGCCCTGCTCTCGCCCTCCACCGGCATCATCGACAGCCATGCCTATCATGCTGGCGCTGCGCGGCGACGCCGAAGATGCGGGCGCGGCCTGTGCCTTTCACACGCCGCTGTTGCGCGCCAAGGCGCAGAGGGCCGCATCGAGCTCGACGCCGGCGGCGACGCGCCGATGTCACTTGAATGCCGGCTTCTCGTCAATGCCGCGGGGCTTGACGCGCCCGCGGTCGCGCGCAGCATCGACGGCATGCCGATCGAACTGATACCGCCGGCCTATCTCGCGAAGGGAAACTATTTCAGTTGCAGCGCGCGGGCGCCGTTTTCGCACCTGATCTATCCGGTGCCCGAGCCCGGCGGGCTCGGCGTGCACCTCACCCTCGACATGGCGGGACAGGCCCGGTTCGGTCCCGACGTGGAATGGGTCGATGCCATCGATTACGCCGTCGATCCGGCGCGGGCGGAACGGTTTTATCCGGCGATCCGGCGCTACTGGCCGACGCTGCCGGACGGCGCGCTGATGCCCAGCTATTCGGGAATTCGACCGAAGATCGTGCCGCCGGCGGTGGCCGTGCAGGACTTCCTGATCCAGGGGCCGCGGGATCACGGCGTCGACGGGCTGATCAATCTGTTCGGAATCGAATCGCCGGGACTGACGTCATCGCTGGCGATCGCCGATTATGTCGGCGAACTGGCGGGGGTATAAGTGATCGGCTCGCGACGTCACCGCCGCGTGAGCGCAATGTGCATCGCGAGGTGCGAGCGCTGCGATGCCCTCGCATCGCGTAATTCGGCAAGCCTCGAAGGGCGAAGGGTAGCTGCATCCTTCGAGGCGCGCCTGCCCGGCGGCCCAATCGCGCTGCGGAGCACGGCTCACGACAAGGGCAGTGTTTGTTGAAACCGGAGCCGACTAGTGCAGCGTTTCGCCGGTGGTATGTCTCAACCGCTCGATCTCATCCTTAACCATCAATTTCCGGCGCTTCAGCTCGACAATTTGCAGGTCGTCCGTTGAAAGGTGCACGAGAGCTTCATGCAATTCGTTTTCAAGAACCTTGTGTTTCCGTTCCAGTTCAACGAGATGCGCCTGAATTGCCATACGAAACCTCCTCGGTTGAATAAGACCTCAGATTCGATCCGGACGAAAGAGTGTACACGAGCAGGCGGAATCTGTCGATGGGTATCGAAAACTGCATCCTCATATTTCCGCTGCCATCTGTAACGAATCGTGAGTATGGAACCCGCCCCAGCTTGCGCGCGGGCCCGGCAAGGACGATATTCCGTCGAGCCGCTTCCGCAACCTTTCGCAATCTCATCGCGTTTTTCAGCCAACGTACACCATGACCGACGAAGATGAGCGCGAACTCGAAAACGAGCTCGCACGGCTGCAGCAGGAGCACCGCGATCTCGACGCGGCGATCGATGCCTTGCATCAATCTCCCGCGCCGGATTTGTTGCGGCTGCAACGGCTGAAGAAGCGCAAGCTGCAACTGCGCGACCGCATCGCCTTCATCGAAGACCAGATCACGCCGGATATCATTGCGTAGACGCGAACCCGGAACGACGACTTTAGAATTCACCCGTTACCCGTCAGCTCGCGCAGCACGCCTGTCACCTGGATCGAACTGTAGGGCTTCGGCAGAAACCGCCCGCCTTCGGGCAGATCCGTTTCCCGCACGCCGACATGGCCGGAGGTCGCGACGATCTTGATCGGCGGCCAGCGGCCCCGGACCGCCCGGGCGAGCTTCAATCCGTCCATCGAGCCTGGCATCTGGATATCGGTGAAAACCACGGTGACGTCCCGGCGAGCTTCCAGAATTTCGATGGCTTCGATCGGCGTTCGCAGCTTCGACGACTTCGAACCCGGCAGCCTGCGACCATATCGGCCGCATCCATTCGCAGCAGAAACTCGTCCTCGACGATCAGCACCACGGGTCTTGCGGAATCAACACGACCCATCCGTCCCACTCCCTGCGAATACGCAATAAGCGCCGGATATTGTTTTCGTTCCCGGCCTCATACTTTCGGACGCAGCCCAGGGATCGGCTCCGCCGGATCCTGCCGCGGTGAACCTCAGCAAATCGCAGCCCAAGGTTCACGCCCATTGACTTGTCTCTTGACTCTGTGAGAACAAAATAGGAACATTACTCTCGACCTCCTTCAGCCATCTCGGGAGATTTCGCCATGTCCGAAGCTTCCTCCCTGTCCGACACCGGCCGTTACGAGCAGGCCTGCGATCAGGCGATCGCGATGTGCGACGGCAACCTGCGCAGCACGATCAAGGCGCTGATCATGGCCAACGAATATCTGGAAATCGAGTTGCACGAATTGCAGGCGGCGGTCTCGACCGGCTGCGTTCGCCGGCAAGATCGCTCGGGCAACGAGCGACTGCCGCCTGATCGATCGAACTGGAGCCAACGACCATGGCCGATGTCACCTATTACGTCGCAATGCCGTTCCTGCAGGACGATACCGGCTCGCCGGTCGCGGGCGCGGCGGAAGAATGCCAGAGTTCGTCGGGCGCGTTACGGCGCGCCGAAGTTTTGTCGCGAGCGCGCCGGCAGCATCGGCGCGGTCGCCTTCAGCCGCACCGGCGATCCCATGATCGGCGAATTCGGCGACGCCCACTTGCTCAGGAAATTCGGCAACGTGCCGGACGATCTGAGCGGGCTGTGACCCTCAGCTTTCGATGCCGCCGTTGCGCCTTGCGCACATACATCGCGCTGTCGGCTTCCTCCAGCGCTCGGCCTGCTTCCGCATGCGGACCGAGAATGGCGACGCCGGCGGATGCGCCGGCCGTAACGGTGCGGCCGCGAAACGTGAAGGTGAGCCGGTCGACGGCCTGTTCCAGCGAGGCCGCCTTCGCCCTGGCGTCGGTCTCGGTGAGGTTCCACAACAACAGCGCGAACTCGTCGCCGCCGAGCCGCCCGATCACGTCGGAGGAACGCACCTGGCGCAACAGCGCGGCCACGATGGCCTTCAATACCTGATCGCCGGCGGCGTGCCCGAAGGCATCGTTGATCGGCTTCAAGCGATCGACGTCGAGCACGATCAGCGCGCCGCTCGCATGATAGCGTTTGATGTAGGCGATCGAGCGATGGAGCTCGCGCTCGAAGCCGCGCCGGTTCGGAATATCCAGCAGAAAATCGGTATCCGCCGACGCCTCCAGTTCCTCGATGCGCGCCAGCTGCCCGCGCCAATTGGGTCCTGAGCCGGCGAATCGTCGGTTTGGCGTCATCGGGCGCGGCCGGCAGCCGGGGCCGCCGGCTTTGCGCGGTTCCTCGGCCTGGCTCGGACGCGCGGCGGCGCAGCCTTCGTTTTGCGCCGTTTCGCCGCTCTTGTTCGGCAGTCTTGCTCGCAGCCTCTGCAGCGGTGACAGCCCCCGTTTTCTTCTTCATGGGCATCTTTAGAGAAGGCTTGCCGGAATTCACCAAGACAGGATAGTCCATTCCGGACCCCTTGCCACGCCTTGCCGAACCTTGGGCCGATCCTTATAATCCGGCCTATGTTTTTGGATTCCCGAAAGAATTAACCGTATGCCCGCCGCCCGTCGCCATCATCATGGGAAGCCAGTCGGACTGGGAAACCATGCGCCATGCCGCCGAAACCCTGAGCGCGCTCGGCATTGCCAGCGAGAACCACATCGTCTCGGCGCATCGCACCCCCGACCGGCTGTTCGCCTTTGCCAAGGGCGCCAAGGCGGCCGGCTTCAAGATCATCATCGCCGGCGCCGGGGGGGCGGCGCATCTGCCGGGCATGACGGCGTCGCTGACGGAACTTCCGGTATTCGGCGTCCCGATCGAATCCAAGGCGCTGTCCGGCGTCGATTCGCTTTATTCCATCGTCCAGATGCCGGCAGGCGTCCCGGTCGGAACGCTGGCGATCGGCAAGCCCGGCGCCATCAACGCCGCGCTGCTGGCGGCCAGCGTGCTCGGCGCTGAACGATCCGGCGCTGGCGGGCAGGCTTGCCGCCTGGCGCAAGGCGCAGACCGAGGCGGTAGGCGAGCGCCCGGAGGGTTCTGCGTGACCGCCTCGCATCAGGTGAAGCTGAAGCCCGGCGACACCATCGGAATTCTCGGCGGCGGACAATTGGGCCGGATGCTGGCGATGGCGGCGGCGCGGCTCGGCCTGCGCTGCCAGGTGTTTTCGCCGGACCCGGATTCGCCGGCGTTCGACGTCGTGCTGAATGCGACCTGCGCGGAATATGCCGATGTCGAGGCGCTGGAACTGTTCGCCAACGACGTCGACGTCATCACCTACGAATTCGAGAACGTGCCGGCGGCCGCCGCGATGATCCTCGCGGCGCGCCGTCCGGTGCTGCCCGACCGGAAGATCCTGGAAACGACCCAGGACCGCCTCGCCGAAAAGGATTTCGTGAAGCGGCTGGGCATCGGCACCGCCGACTACGCCGACGTGTCGTCGGCGGCGAGCCTGCGCGCCGCGATCGCGCGCATCGGGCTGCCGGCCGTGCTCAAGACCCGCCGCTTCGGCTATGACGGCAAGGGCCAGGCGATCATCCGCGACGGCGACGATCCGGACAGGGTCTGGGAGGATCTCGGCACCAGATCCGCCATCCTCGAGGCCTTCATTCCGTTCGAGCGCGAGATCTCGGTGATCGCCGCGCGCTCGGCCGACGGCCAGGTCGAATGCTTCGACGTCACCGAAAACGAGCATCGCGACCATATTCTGAAGATCTCGCGCGCGCCGGCCGATATTTCCGACGCGCTGGCGGCGCAGGCGCGCGCCATCGCCGAGACGATCGCCAACGCGCTGAATTATGTCGGCGTGCTCGCGGTCGAGATGTTCGTGGTGCAAGGCGATGGCGGGCCGACAGGTCCTGGTCAACGAGATCGCGCCGCGGGTGCATAATTCCGGGCACTGGACGCTCGACGGCGCGTCGATCTCGCAGTTCGAGCAGCACATCCGCGCCATTGCCGGCTGGCCGCTGGGCAAGCCGGTCCGCCACGGCCCGGTCACCATGACCAACCTGATCGGGGACGATATCAACGGCTACGAGCAGTGGCTGACCGTCCCGGGCGCCACCGTCCACCTTTACGGCAAGGGTGCGCCGCGGCCGGGCCGCAAGATGGGGCATGTGACGCAGGTCGGAACACCGCCAAAAACCGCCTGATCGGCACCAAAAGGTCCGATTTTGCCAAGCCAAAGCAGGCTATTGCTCTCGCGCCGGTGGACATTGTCGGCTTTGTCTGATACATCCGCGCGCTCAAGGTTAAGGGCTCGGCCTTTCGCCAGCCTTTTGCTTTACCAGAATTCCAATCCGATCAATTGAAAGAGGATGCCGCGTGCAGGTTCTCGTTCGCGATAACAATGTCGATCAAGCCCTCAAGGCGCTGAAGAAGAAGATGCAGCGCGAGGGTATTTTCCGCGAGATGAAGCTCCGCGGTCATTACGAAAAGCCCTCCGAGAAGAAGGCCCGTGAAAAGGCCGAAGCCGTGCGCCGCGCGCGCAAGCTCGCCCGCAAGAAGCTGCAGCGCGAAGGCCTGCTGCCGATGAAGCCGAAGCCGGTGTTCGGTGCCGGCGCCGAGCGCGGTGGCGCCGGCGGTCGTGGCGGTCCCGGCGCGGGTCCGCGCGGGCCGCGCTGATCAAAGATTTTGCAGATTGAATTTGATGACGCGGGCCTTGGTGCCCGCGTTATTTTTTTGCGCGGAGCTTTTTTTACCGGGGCCTTTGCCGGCAATGTGCAAACCGGTTTGCCGCAGGAAAATGCTCTGCTCCAATAATTAGCGCGTATTCTGATCGCAACCGGCGCCCGCTTTTTCGGAATAGCGCTGATGCATTTTGCAGCGCGGCAGGCTAACAATACCGCGTAAGCCGCGCGAGTATTCCGCATCTATGGCCATTCCGGTCCCGTCTTCTCCTCCCGGAGCTTCGCGTTGGCGCGCATCCGCGCCGATCATATTGGCCGCGATCGCGCTCGGCGGCTGCTCGATCAATCTGGGATCGCTGTCGTCAGAACCCGAGCCGCCAGCGCCGAAGGCGGCGCCGGCCGGAGCCGCCGTGGCCGAGGCGCAAGGCTATACGACGCACGGCCAGGCGCTGGCACGATCCGGAAAGACCGAAGAGGCGCTCGGAGTTCGACAAGGCGATCGCCCTCGATCCGCACAATGCGCAGGCCCTGTATGGCCGCGGAATGCTCTACCAGGGCGAAAAGCAGCACCAGCTCGCGATCGACGATTTCACCGCGGCGAATGGCCTGACGCCGCAGCAGGCGGAGCCGCTGCTCGGCCGCGCGATCAGTTACCTTGCGCTGGACAAGGCGAAGGAGGCCGCCGCCGACCTTGACGAGGCGGTGCAGGCCGATCCGCAGAACGGGCAGATCTGGACAGCCCGCGGGCAGGCCTATGAACGCCTCGGCGACAAGACCAAGGCCGCCGACTCATACGGCCGTGCCGTCAATCTTCGTCCCAAGGATGAAGCCGCGCGAAGCGGCCTTGCCCGCGTCGGCGGCAAGCCCGGATAGAGCTGCGAACCGTTCCGGCTTATTTCGGCAATACCGCGTGAAACACCGACTTCGCCGCCAGCAGCATGTCTTCGGCGACGTTGCTGTGTCCTCGCCTCTGGGGCTCCTCCACGGCTTCGGCACGCAGATCGAGCGGTCCCGGGGACGGCGCGACATCCGGAATATCGGCCGGCGGCGTCGGTCGGCGCGGATCGGCGGCGGGCTCGGCAGCCGGGGTCGAGACCATGATCGGCGGCGGAAGCGGCCGAACCGGCGGAGCTGACGCGACCGGCGCAACCGCCGGCGGCGCCGATACGACACGGGGCGCATCCGGGACACGCGCGGCTTCCTGCGGGCGCGGCGAACCGTCGCTGGCGCCCCGCAGCCGCTCGATGGCCGCACGCGCCAGTTCGTTGGCGTCGCGATGCTCTTCGGGTGCGACCGTGGCCTCGACGGGTGGGGCGGTATTGGGCGCGGCGACGACAGGCGCCGCAGCCACAGCCGGTGCTGACGGCGCCGCAACAGACTTGGCGATCGCCTTTTCGCGCGGACCCGGCTGGTGACGGCGGGTCTCTACCGGGACGCTCGCGGTCTCGGCCGGCTTGTCGGCGGATTTTTCCACCGGCTTTTCAACGACCGCCGCCCTTTCCGCAGCCGTTTGCTCGAGCATGGCCTTCTCGGAAATGCCCTTGGCCTTGACACCCGGCTCCGGGATATTGCCGACGACGTCGGAAGTCTCGGACGGCTTCTCGGCCTTCTTCGGGTCGGCCGAGGACACCACGGCAGCGACCGGGGGGGCATCCGCGGCGGGCTTGGCGACGATGTAATGATTGACGATGTAGGCCCCGATGATGGTCGCAACAACCGAGGGCAATATGTCCATCGCAAATTTAGAGAGGTATTTCAGCATGCCGGCAACTCCCCACCCCCACACCGGTTTGATGCGGAAACTTTGAGGCACATTGAGGGATCAACTGCGACGGATCGGTGGCAATCAGTTAAATGGCGTTAGTTATGGTTTCAATTCAACTTCCAGGAACACGATCTCGTCAGCGGTCTCGTTGAGCACGTCATGCTCGACCCCGGCCTTGCGGAAGTAGGATTTGCCGACGGAAAGCCGGGCCCTGGAACGTTCCCCGTTGGGCGTCACGATGGTCATTTCGCCTGCCGTGACGGGAACGATGACGTAATCCATCGCGTGGATGTGATGTCCGGTGGCGCTGCCCGGCGCCAGCCGCCACTCGGTGACGCGGACCTCCGGGGTATCGACCTGAACCTCTGATTTGGCGCTGATCATGATCGCCGCTCTCCACCGCCCGGTCAGGGCACGAACACCAGGAATACGAATACGGCAAATACCACCAGGTGAACCAGCCCGAACAGGATGTTGGTGCGGCCGGTGCCGAAGGTGAGCATGCTCAGGACAAAGGTCAGAACCAGCAGCACGATATCTTGCGCATTGACCCCAAGCACCAGTTGCCTGTCCAGCACGTAAGCGGCCACCGCGACCGCCGGGATCGTCAGCCCGATGGTCGCAAGCGACGAGCCGAGCGCAAGGTTGATGCTCTTCTGCAGGTCGTTCCTGCGCGCGGCGGCAATCGCGGCGACGCTCTCCGGCAACAGGATCAGGAGCGCCACCAGAACGCCAGCGAAGGCCGGCGGCGCGCCGATCAGGGCGGTGCCGACATCGACCACCAGCGAGAATTTTTTCGCAAGCAGCACCACCGCCAGCAGCGAAATCAGCAGCAGCACGATGCTTAGGCCCAACATCCGGTTCGAGGTGAGCGTCCCGTCGTCGGCGAAGCCGGCGGATTCGCTGATGAAATAATCGCGATGCCGGATGGTCTGGGTATAGAGAAACACGCCATAGAGAATGACGGTGACGATGCTGACGAAGCCAAGCTGGCCGGCCGAGTAGATCGGCCCCGGCGTGGTCAGTGTATAATTGGGCATGATCAGCGTGATCGTCGCCAGCACGGCCAGGACACTGAGATAGAGGCTCGAACCGCTGACCTGGACATCTTGCTCGCGGTAGCGCAGGCCGCCGGCCAGGATGCAGATTCCGACCAGGCCGTTGCAGACGATCATCACCACCGCGAATACGGTGTCGCGCGCCAGGGTGGGAACGGGTTTATCGCCGAGCATGATGGTTGCGATCAGCGCGACCTCGATCACGGTGACCGAAAGCGTCAGCAGCAGCGTGCCGTAGGGCTCGCCGATTCGCTCGGCGATCACCTCGGCGTGATGCACGGCCGCGAACACGGTGCCGAACAGGATGACCAGCAGCACAGCCGCGAACGCGAGCCCGGCGGCCGACGGCGTGAAGGTGAAGCCGAGCGCGGTGGCGCCCGCGAAGAACGCAACCGCCAGCACCGGGAAGATCCATGCCGATCGCGGCATCGGGCCGTGCGCGCTCATATCACCACATCCTCAGGGCGGGGAAACGGATTATGCGCCAAACGACGGCAGGCGTCAGCCTTTTGAAGCAGCGATGAACCGTCGAGCCACATCAATCGCACCGGAATTGTCCAGATCGTTGTGGCCCCCTTCGGGAAACCGCACGAATTGTTTGGGTTCGCGGGCGAGCGCAAACAAGCGTTCGCCAAATCTTATCGGAATGGTGGTGTCGCGTGCGCCATGCATGATCAGGAGCGGCGCCCTGACACGCGCAATGCGCTGGTCGGAGCGGAACTGATCCCTTATCAGCCAGCGTACCGGCACGATCCAAAACAGCGAGCCCGCCACTTCCGTGATCGATGTAAAGGGAGCTTCCAGGATGAGCTTGCCAACCGGTCGATCCGCTGCCAGCGCCACCGCTACCCCGCTACCCAGCGAAAACCCCCAGAGGACAATGCGATCGGCGCCATATCGCGCCGCCGTGAAGGCATAGGCCGCCGCGCCATCCTGCAGCAGCCCCTGCTCGCTGGGCCGCCCGCTCGAGCCGGCATAACCCCGATAGGACAGAGCGACGAGCCCGGTCCCCTCGGCGGTGATGCGCCGAAAGTGGCTGACGAGCCCAGCCAGAAAATCGCCATTGCCGGGAAAATAGATGACGACCGCGTGGCCCGGTTTTGCCGGCACGTGCCAGACAATGACCTTCTCGCCATCCGCCGTGGTCAGGATATGCTCTTCAGCCTCTCGGAAGCCGGAGGCTTCGGGTGTTGTCCGTACCGTTTGCGGGATCGGGAAGATCACCGCCCGCTGCGCCAGGAACAGCACGGCAAGACCGCCGAGATAGCCGCCCGCTGCGAGAACGACGAGCCATTTCAGGACGGTCATGATTTCCCGTGAGGGGGCTTACATCCCCTTGACGATGTTCTCGGTCATCTTCTTGGCGTCGCCGAGCAGCATCATGGTGTTGTCGCGGTAGAACAAGGGGTTGTCGATGCCGGCATAGCCCGACGCCAGCGAGCGCTTGATGAACATCACGGTGCCGGCCTTCCAGACCTGCAGCACCGGCATGCCGTAGATCGGCGAGGTCTTGTCTTCCTCGGCCGCCGGGTTGGTGACGTCGTTGGCGCCGATCACGAAGGCGACATCGGCCTGGGCAAATTCCGAATTGATGTCCTCGAGCTCGAACACCTCGTCATAGGGCACGTTGGCCTCGGCAAGCAGCACGTTCATGTGGCCGGGCATGCGGCCCGCGACCGGGTGAATGGCGTACTTCACCTCGACGCCTTCCTTCTTGAGATTGTCGGCCATCTCGCGCAGCGCGTGCTGCGCCTGCGCCACCGCCATGCCGTAGCCGGGGACGATGATGACCTTCTGCGCGTTCTTCATGATGAAGGCGGCGTCGTCGGCGGAGCCGAGTTTTACCGGTCGAACTTCACCACCCGCACCGGCGCCCGCGGCGGCCGTCTCGCCGCCGAAGCCGCCGAGAATGACCGATATGAAGGAGCGGTTCATCGCGTGGCACATGATGTAGGACAGGATGGCGCCGGAGGAACCGACCAGCGCGCCGGTGATGATCAGCGCCGAGTTGCCGAGGGTGAAGCCGATGCCGGCGGCGGCCCAGCCGGAATAGGAGTTCAGCATCGAGATCACGACCGGCATGTCGGCACCGCCGATCGGGATGATCAGGAGCGCGCCGAGCATCAGCGCCAGCACGGTGATGACCCAGAAGTCTACCGCGCCGCCGTTCAGCACCAGACGGACGATGAACACCACCAGCGCAACGCCGAGCACGATGTTGATGACGTGGCGCGCCGGCAGGATGATCGGCGCACCGCTCATGCGGGCGGAAAGTTTCAGGAACGCGATCACCGAGCCGGTGAAGGTCAGCGCGCCGATGGCGACGCCGAGCGACATTTCAACCAGGCTCTGCGGATGGATGTGGCCGGGCGTGCCGATGTCGAAAGCCTCGGGCGCGTAGAACGCGCCGGCCGCGACCAATACGGCCGCCATGCCGACCAGCGAGTGAAACGCCGCGACCAGTTCCGGCATCGACGTCATCGGCACCCGGCGCGCGATGACCGCGCCGATAGAGCCGCCGATGGCGACACCGAGAACCACCAGCATCCATCCGATGGCGTCGGCCGGCGGATGCGCGGCGAGCGTGGTCGCCACCGCGATCGCCATGCCGATCATGCCGAAGATGTTGCCCTGGCGGGATGACGCCGGGCTCGACAGGCCCCGCAGCGAGAGGATGAAGAGGACCCCGGCGACGAGGTATAAAACCGCAGCAAGATTGGCGTTCATCTAGAGGTCCCCATTGTCTTCGGTCATCACGAGGTGCACGCCGTTCACTTGGTTTTCTTCTTGTACATCGCGAGCATGCGCTGGGTGACCAGGAAGCCGCCGAAGATATTCACGCAGGCAAAGGTCAGCGCGACGAAGCCGAAGCCGCGCGCCAATACCCCGCCGCTGCCGACCATCGCCACGCCGACCGCGAGCAGCGCTCCGACCACGATCACCGAGGAGATCGCGTTGGTCACCGACATCAGCGGCGTATGCAGCGCAGGCGTCACCGACCACACCACGAAATAGCCGACGAACACGGCGAGCACAAAAATCGATAGCCGGAACACGAAGGGATCGACGGCCTGCGCGATATGATCCATGGCAGTTCTCCTTAGGTCTTCGGCTGGAAGTTCGGATGAATGACGGCGCCGTCCTTGGTCAGCGCGGTAGCCTTGACCAGTTCGTCGTCCCACTTCACCGCGAGCGCCTTGGTCGATTTGTCGACCAGCGTCTCGATGAAGGAAAACAGGTTGCGTGCATAGAGGCTCGACGCCGAGGCCGCGACACGGCCCGCGACGTTGGTGAAGCCGACGATCTTGATGCCGCCGACATCGGCGACTTCGCCGGCCCTGGCGCCCTCGACGTTGCCGCCGCGCTCGACCGCAAGATCGACCAGCACCGAACCCGGCTTCATCGACTTCACCATCTCCGCGGTGACGAGGCGCGGCGCGGGCCGGCCCGGAATCAGCGCGGTCGTGATGATGATGTCCTGCTTCTTGATGTGCTCGGCGGTAAGGGCTGCCTGCTTGGCCTGATACTCTTTCGACATTTCCTTGGCGTAGCCGCCGGCGGTCTCGGCCTGCTTGAATTCCTCGTCCTCGACCGCGAGGAATTTGGCGCCGAGACTTTCGACCTGCTCTTTCACCGCGGGCCGCACGTCGGTCGCGGTGACCACCGCGCCAAGCCGGCGCGCGGTCGCGATCGCCTGCAGGCCGGCGACGCCGACGCCCATCACGAACACCTTGGCTGCCGGGATCGTGCCCGCCGCGGTCATCATCATTGGAAACGCGCGGCCGAAGGCTTCCGCGGCCTCGATCACCGCCCGGTAGCCGGCGAGATTGGCCTGGCTCGACAGCACGTCCATCACCTGGGCGCGGGTGATGCGCGGCATCAGTTCCATCGCGAAGGCCGATATGCCGGCGTCCGCCATCGCCTTCAGCGCGGCGTCGTTGCCATAGGGGTCCATGATGGCGACGACCAGCGCGCCGCGCTTGTAGCCGGCAAGCTCAGAGGCCTCGGGCCGCTTCACCTTGATGATGATGTCGGCGTCCTTGACCGCATCGGCGCTGACGGTGGCGCCGGCCGCGGTGAACTCCGAATCCGGCAGGCCGGACTTGATGCCGGCGCCCGGCTCGACGGCGATATCGACACCGAGTGCCTTGAATTTCTTCACGCTGTCGGGCGACGCCGCAACCCGCGGCTCGGAGGGGTCGATTTCCTTGGCAACGGCAATCTTCATAAGGCCTCCGGCGGCGCGCAGTGCGCGCGTGAGCAAACTAGCGCCTGTTTGGCAAAGATGGATACCGGTTTTGCGACCGGAACGTTTCTCTAAAATCGCGCCGCCGGGCGGCGGCGCGAGTAACGATCGATCAGGTCAGGAAGATCGCCATCATGGCGACAATGAAGATGACGGCGGCGGTACCGTACTTCACCAGCATGATGAAGCCCTCATAGGTCTGCTCATGAGCCTGGTAATCGTTGCCGTCAGCGGTCGTATAGGCCACTTCGTTATGCTCAGCCATCGATCTCCCCGATCCTTAGTTCGCGTCTGGCGTGGAATTACCGCAATCCCGACAGAAGGGCAACGGCGATGCGCCCCTTGTGCACCAGCTGCGCGCTTCGGGGGCACCTTGTGAGGTTCGAACGGCCAATGGTCGTTGATCCAGATCAACCAGCCTTGTTTTCGCCGCAGCTCATGACATCCCTTCCAGCTCGTCGATCATGCCCGCGATTACCGACAGCCCGCCGTCCCAGAATTTGGGATCCTTGGCGTCCAGCCCGAACGGCTTGAGCAATTCGGAATAATGCTTGGTGCCGCCGGCCGCGAGCATCGCCAGATAGCGCTCGGCGAAGCCGCTTTGGGCATTTTCGTAGACCGCGTAGAGCGAGTTCACGAGGCAATCGCCGAACGCATAGGCGTAGACGTAGAATGGCGAATGGATGAAGTGCGGAATGTACATCCAGAAATTCTCGTAACCCGGACGGATGTCGATCGCCGGTCCCAGGCTCTCGCCCTGCACGCTGAGCCAGATTTCGCCGATGCGCTCGGCGGTCAGTTCGCCGTTCCGCCGCTCGGTATGAATGACGCGCTCGAAGGTATAGAAGGCGATCTGCCGCACCACCGTGTTGATCATGTCCTCGACCTTGCCGGCGAGCAGTGCCTGGCGCTGCCTGGCGCTCCTGGTCTCTGCCAATAGCCGCTTGAAGGTCAGCATTTCGCCGAACACGCTGGCGGTTTCCGCGAGCGTCAGCGGCGTCGGCGCCATCAGCGCGCCGTTCTTTGCCGCCAGCACCTGGTGCACGCCGTGGCCGAGTTCATGGGCGAGCGTCATCACGTCACGCGGCTTGCCCTGATAGTTCATCAGCACATAGGGGTGCGCCGACGGCGTGGTGGGGTGCGAGAACGCGCCCGGCGCCTTGCCGGGGCGCACCGGCGCATCGATCCAGCGATCGGTGAAGAATCGTTCGGCGATGCGGGCCATCTCCGGCGAGAATCCGCGGTAGGCCGTCAGCACCATGTTCCTGGCGTCAGGCCACGCGATGCTGCCGGTGGCGGCAAACGGCAGCGGCGCATTGCGGTCCCAGTGCGCGAGTTTCTTCTTTTTGAACCAGCCCGCCTTCAGCTGATAATACCGATGCGACAGCCGCGGATAGGCCGCGCGAACCGACCCCACCAGCGCATCGACGACCTCGCGCTCGACGCGGTTGTTGAGGTGGCGCGAATCCGCGACGTCCTTGAATCCGCGCCAGCGATCGGAAATTTCCTTGTCCTTGGCGAGCGTGTTGGTGATGAGCGCAAAAGTCCGCTCGTTGGCCTTAAAGGTTTTCGCCAGCGCCTGGCCCGCCGCCCTGCGATTTTCGCCCGCGCGATCCTGCAGCAGGCTCAGCGTCGGCTCGATCGCCAGTTCCTTGGCCCCGACCTTGAAGCGCAGGCCCGAGATGGTCTGGTCGAACAGCCGGTTCCAGGCGGCGTAGCCGCTCTGGGATTTCTCGTGAAACAGCTGCTCGACGCGATCCTCGAGCTGATACGGCTTTTCCTTGCGCAGGTCCTCGATCCACGGGCGATAATGCGCCAGTTCCGGCGTCTGCATCGCGCGTTCGATGACGGCATCGTCGATCCGGTTGAGCTCGAGCGCAAAGAACAGCAGGTGCACCGACGCATTGGTCAGCCGCTCGGAGACGTCGCCGTAGAATTTTGAGGTTGTTGGATCGACACTGTCGCCGGCGTGAATCAACCCGGCGTAGGAGCCGAGGCGGCCTGCGAGATCGTCGATCGCCTCGTAGCGCCGGACCGCTTCGGCAAGCCATTCGCCGCCGCCCTCCTCCTCCGCCTGTTCGGCGAGCTTGCCCTTGTAGTCGGTCTCAAACGCGACGCATTCGACGTCCAGTCTTGTGAGGTCGCGCGCGATTTCCGGCGCGTCGATACCGGAATAAAGATCGGCCAGATTCCATTCCGGCAGCTTGCCGGCCTTTGGTTTGGCCGCGGATTTCTTGGCGGTCGGCTTGCGGAGGGCGGATGTGGAGCGCGAGGTCATCTTGTTCGAAACCTGTGTTCAACCAGAACGGCTGCGGGTGCAAAGCGAAGGCGGGACGACAACGTTTAAGAGAGCGTTAATCGGCATCGGCGAGAGTGCCCCGATTCGAGACAGATAGTTGTAGTGTGCGGGGAAAGCCATGGCTGCCAGCATTTTGATCGCCGATGATGACGCTGTCGCACGCCGCTTAGTCGAAAACATGGTGCAGAAATGCGGCTATGAGACCATCGTCGTCGACAGCGGCGATGCGGCCATCGCCACGCTGACCGCGCCGGACGCGCCTGTTATCGACGCCGTGGTGCTGGACCTGGTCATGCCCGGCCTCGACGGCATGGGCGTGCTGGCCAAAATCCGCGAAGCCGGCCTCAACATCCCCGTGATCGTGCAGACCGCCCACGGCGGCATCGACAATGTGGTATCGGCGATGCGTGCCGGCGCCCAGGATTTCGTGGTGAAGCCGGTCGGTGTCGAGCGGCTGCAGGTCTCGCTACGCAATGCGCTCAACGCCAGCGCGCTGAAAGGCGAGTTGCAGCGCATCCGCCACAGCCGCGAAGGCCGATTGACCTTTGCCGATATCATCACCCGCAGCGAGACCATGGCAGGCGTGCTGCGCACGGCACAGAAGTCCGCAACCTCCACCATCCCGGTGCTGATCGAAGGCGAATCCGGTGTCGGCAAGGAATTGTTCGCGCGCGCCATCCATGGCAGCGGCGAGCGCAAATCGAAGCCCTTCGTCGCCGTCAATTGCGGCGCGATCCCCGACAATCTGGTGGAATTGATCCTGTTCGGCCACGAGAAGGGCGCCTTTACCGGCGCCACCGAACGTCACACGGGTAAATTCGTCGAAGCCTCCGGCGGCACGCTGTTCCTCGACGAAGTCTCAGAATTGCCGCTCGCGGCGCAAGTCAAACTGCTGCGCGCGCTGCAGGAAGGCGCGGTCGAGGCGGTCGGCGGACGCAAGCCGGTGAAGGTCGACGTCCGCATCATTTCCGCGACCAACCGCAAGCTGCTCGACCGCGTCAAGGGCGGACAATTCCGCGAAGACCTGTTCTACCGCCTGCACGTCCTGCCGCTGACGATTCCGCCGTTACGGATGCGGCGCGAAGACATCCCGCACCTGCTGCGGCATTTTCTGGCGAGGTTCTGTGCCGAGGAAAATCGCCACGTCACCGGCATCAGCGGCGAGGCGATGGCGCACCTGTCGCAATTGGAGTGGCCTGGCAATATCCGGCAGCTTGAGAACGCGGTCTATCGCGCCGTAGTCATGAGCGACAACGACCAGCTTGGGCTTTTGGATTTTCCGCAGGTCGCCGCGCAATCGCTGGCCATGCCGGAAGCGTACGGCGAACCGCTCATCGTTGGGTCGGCGTTTCATTCGACGGTACCGGCCATGATTTCCGGTAACGAGATACCTATCGCACCGATGCCGTCGGCGGGAACACTGGCGATGCTGACGAACGCCGGAGAAATGCGGCCGCTCGAAGAGCTGGAGAGCGAGATCATCCGCTTTGCGATCTCGCATTACCGCGGGCAGATGTCGGAGGTTGCGCGCCGATTGAAAATCGGCCGCTCGACGCTTTACCGCAAGCTCGATGAGACCGCCGACGACAATTCAACGTCCGGTAGCGCAGAGGACGCGAGCTAGCGGCGAAGGAGGAGATTATGGCGCTCCGGTGGCAGGGCGAAAAGGCCGAAGACATCGGCTGTTCCAGAAGCTTTGAACCGTTGCCTGCCGGTGACAGACGAAGGCAAAACCGCGTGGCAGAGGCGCGCGATCCATTGCAAAACGGATGCATTGAAGTCAGTTTGTCGTGAGCTGCCCTGCGTGGCGCTGGCTGCATGACAGGGGCGCGTGTATCGTCTGCGTATGAATTGTTGGGTGCAGGCGTGCCAACCAGAGAAATTTGGAGCGCATTCAGAAGAAGAACCAAACGTTGACTGAATGGTGTTTCAAGACCGAAGAGCCGGCGCTTTAGCGAAAGCTGTACGGACCATACAACGAACTGTTCCATGCCGGGGCAGTTTCGCCCAGAGGGTGTGACGATGCGAGACTGTCTGAAGAACCGTGCCGGATTTGACCGCGTGCTGATGGCGGTGGCCGCGACCTTCCTCACGGTGTCCGCGACTTCGGCATTTGCCCAGGCCGACCCGGCACGCAACAGCGCCGCCGAACTCGCGATCGATGCAGCGATCCCGCGTCCCGAACCCGCGAACCTTCCGCCGCCGACCGTCAACGATTTCAAACTGGATACCATCGCGCCTGCGCCCGACGCGGCGAAGACCACCGAGAAGGCGCCGGAGACCAAGCCGTCCGACGTCGTCACCGCTCCGGCCACCGATACGGGCACGAAGGACGCTGCGACCACCACGACCGCGTCGCCGCCGGCTGCCGCAACCGCGGAGTCGGCCAAGGCCGCCAGCAATGTGCCGCCGGCGGATCAGCCGGTTGCCGACAAGCTGCGCGAGATGCTGGGCGCAAAATCCCTGCACTATTTCGATCGCAAGGCGGAACGCACCGCGGTGGAGAAATTCTACACCGCGCGTGACTACGCGCCGCTGTGGACGCAAGGCGGCACGCTGACGGCGGCCGGCAAAGGCGTCATTGCGCGACTGAAGGATGCCGCCTCCGATGGCCTGAACGCGTCGGACTATCCGGTGCCGGAATTTGCGGCTGCCTCCAATCCTGACGCGCTTGCGGAAGCCGATCTGAAGCTGACCGCCAGCATGCTCGACTACGCACGCCAGGCGCAGAGCGGCCGGATGCACTGGTCGCAGGTCAGCGGCGACATCCAGTATCCGGATCATCCGACCGATCCCAATGAAGTGCTTGCGAACGTCACGACCGCCAAGGATGCTTCCGCGGCGCTCGACAGCTACAACCCGCCGCAAAAGCTCTATCGCGAATTGAAGGCGAAGCTCGCCGAATTGCGCGGCCTGGGCGATGGACCGGTCATCCAGATCGGGGAAGGACCGGCGCTCAAATTCACGCCGGCAAGCAAGAAGCAGCCCGGGGTCATGATGGAAGACCCGCGCGTGCCGCTACTGCGCGCCAAGCTCGGCATCGCAGAAAATGCCGGCGACACCAGCTACGACGTCAAGGTCGCCGAGGCCGTGCGCAAATTCCAGGAAGGCGCCGAACTCAAGCCCACCGGCGTGCTCGACGACAAGACCGTCAAGGCCATCAACAGCCCGAAGCGCGACCGCCAGATCGACACCGTGATCGTCAACATGGAACGTTGGCGCTGGCTGCCGCGCCAGCTCGGCGCGCCCTCGATCGGCAATGCCTATGTCATTCTCAACATCCCGGACTTTACACTTAAGGTGATGCAGAACGGCGCGCAGGTCTGGACCACCAGGGTGGTCACCGGAAAGCCGGGAATTCACGCGACGCCGCTTTTGACGGAGACGATGAAGTTCATCACGGTCAACCCGACCTGGAACGTGCCGCCGTCGATCATCTACAACGAATATCTGCCGGCGCTGCAGCAGGATCCGACCGTGCTGGAACGTATGGGACTGAAGCTCGAACGCGCCCGCGACGGCAGCATCCACATTTCGCAGCCGCCCGGCGAAGCCAATGCGCTCGGCCGTATTCGCTTCAATTTCCCGAACAAGTTCCTGGTGTATCAGCACGATACCCCGGACAAGAATTTGTTCGCCAAGGAGGAGCGCGCCTTCAGCCACGGCTGCATGCGGGTGCAGAATCCTGATCAATACGCCGCAACGCTGCTCAACATCACCGAGCCGAGCGGGCATTACACCCCGGAAAAGATCCGCAGCATGTACGGCCAAAGCGAGATCGACCTGAAATTCCCGACGCCGATCCCGGTCAACATCACCTACCAGACGGCGTTTGTGGACGATGCCGGCAAGCTCCAGTTCCGCAGGGACATCTACGGCCGCGATGCCACCATGCTGGCGCTGCTACGCAACGCCAGAAGCAAGGATCTGGAAAACGTCGTCGCGCATTCGCAGCCGAGCTATTCCCATCCGACCGGCAATCTGCCGGCTGGCGTCAGCTTCGCCAGCGACAACACCACCTATTCTTCCGGACCTTCGTTCTTCGAACGGCTGTTCGGACCGCCGACACCGCCCGCCCCGATCCTTGGCCGGCGAATGCCGCCGCGGCGGATGTTCGCCCGCTAATCCTTACCTGCTCCGGCGGACTGAACTGAATTTCGTAGTAAAATCAACGGCCCCGCCATGCGGCGGGGCCGTTCGCATTAACCACTCTCCGCCGCGATCTAGCCACGGCACTTTTTCGCCACACTCGGCGGGTTAGGTTAGGTTGACTTGGGGGGTGGGATTTAAGTCTCAATTAACCCACCCAGCGTTAAGACTGCATTAACAACCTCTTTCGCCACACGGGGTAGCGGGAGAGTTCATCGATCGGTCGTCCTCTGGGTGGGCTCATTCGTGCTGACTGGTTTCGCACGCCAATTCAACTCACTGTCGTTGCCGAAGGTCGGGTATCATCTCGGCCTGACATCCTTGTTGCTCCTGATGGGAGCCGGATCGGTCCACGACGCGGCCGCGCTGAACGAAACCCGCACCCTCTCGTTCCACCATACCCATTCCGATGAAGACCTCACCGTCACCTTCAAGCGTGACGGGCGCTATGACGAAGAGGCGCTGAAGCAGCTCAATCACTATCTCCGCGACTGGCGCAGCCAGGAACAGACCACGATGGATCGTCACCTGTTCGACATCCTCTGGGAAGTCTACCGCGACGTCGACGGCAAGAAGCCGATCCAGATCATCTCCTCCTACCGTTCCCCCGCCACCAACGCCATGCTCCGCCGCCGCTCCTCAGGGGTGGCGCGCTTCAGCCAGCACATGCTCGGCCATGCCATGGATTTTTACATTCCGGACGTGCCGCTCGAGCAAATCCGTTTCGCCGGACTGCGCCTGCAGCGCGGCGGCGTCGGGTTCTATCCGACATCGGGATCGCCCTTCGTCCATCTCGATACCGGCAACATCCGCCACTGGCCGCGCATGACCCACGATCAGCTGGCCCGGGTCTTCCCCGACGGACGCACCGTGCACATCCCCTCCGACGGAACCCCGCTGAAGGGCTATGAGCTCGCCCTCGCCGACATCGAAAAGCGTGGCAACAGCGACGATGCTTCGACGAAGAGCAAACCGGGCCTGTTCGCGGCCTTGTTCAGGGGCAAAACGAGCGACGATGAGGACGAGGGCGCGGGCGCTGCGGCTGCCAGCGAAAAGGCCACCCCGGCCGCCGCTCCCGCGAAATCCGCCGAGGCGGTGCAGGCACCGCGCGCAAAGGCCGCCGCAGCGACCTTCCAGCTGGCCTCCGCCGACGTACAGGTCGTCCAGCCCGCCAAGGCCAGGCAGGCAGCTTCGAACCCGAAGGCCGACGCGAACCCTCAGAACTCCGGCTGACATCATCAATGCGCGCGGCTTCTGGGGCGACACCCCGGCAACGCCGAAACAGGCTACTCCGGCGCAGATCGCCGCCATCAGCGCCCGTCAGGCACTGGCCGCAGCCGACCCGCAACCGACCGCAAGCGTTTCCTCCCTCGAGGCGATGGCTTACGCGCCGGTGTCCTCGTCGCCGGTTGACCGCTCCAACATCGTCGCGGCCAGCGCGCCGATTCCGCGCAGCTTCCGGACTTCCTCGGCCCCGCCGCGCGATCCGGCAGCCGCCACCTCGATCGACACGGTCGTTGCCAAGGGACCGCAGGGTCAGGGCGGCGTGGTTGCGACATCGACGCGGCTCGCCGCCTCCACAGGTAACGATGTCTGGATGCGGGGCATGATGCTGGCGCCGAGCGCGAGCACCTCGATGAATGCCACCGTGCTCGGCGACACCGACATGACCGTGATGCGCGTTCACTTCGTCAAGCCGCAAGCTGCGATCGCCATGACGTTCTCGGACGATCCGCAGATGGGAATGGTCAGCGACCGCTTCACCGGATCGGCAATCGCTGTCCTCACCACTCAATCCTTCGTGATGCGAACCGCGTCGCTGCGCTGAGCGCTTCCGTCGAACCCGCGACTGCTTCCACAAATTCAGCGTCGTTCTCGCGGACCCGAGGAACCGTAACCCCAGGCCGGTCGAGTGAGGGCTGGAGCCAGTTCCACGCGCCCTCCCGGCTCGTGCTCGCGATGCTCGCCTGGCCGGGACGACCCACTCACAACATTCCAAGCGCCTGCATGTAGGTCTCCAGGATGGTTTCCTGCTCGGCGCGCTCGTTGGCGTCCTGCTTGCGCAGGCGGACGATGGTGCGCAGCGCCTTGACGTCGTAGCCGTTGCCCTTGGCTTCGGCATAGACGTCGCGGATGTCGTCGGAGATCGTCTTCTTTTCTTCTTCCAGCCGCTCGATGCGCTCGATGATGGCCTTGAGCTGGTCTTTGGCGAATTTCGTCGCGGGCTCTTCCTTGACGGCGGCAGCAGTGGTGGCCATCGGATACTCCTGGGTGGAACTGAAGGTTGAGGCGGAAAGAGGAAGCGCCGCACGCTTCATCACGCACCGCATCCCAAGATGACCCTCAAGAGTGCGGTGCCTTGCGTCAAGGCAACATCGCGCTCATCCACAGCGCGCCCACAGGAGAAAGAGGCAACACTGTTGCCTGTGCAGAACTCGTCGGGCATGACGAAGAACAGGAGAGGAGGCAGAAGAGCCAAAGCCTCAATGCCCGCTATGGGCCTTTTTCATCGCCGCGAGCTGCTCCGGGCTGGCGGTGCTCTGATAGGTCGACTTCCAGGTCTCGTAGGGCATGCCGTAGATGGCCTCGCGGCTCTCATCCTTGGACATGTCGGCCCCCCTGGCGTCGGCCGCATCCTTGAGCCAGTTGGACAGGCAGTTGCGGCAGAAGCCCGCGAGATTCATCAGGTCGATATTCTGCACATCGGTGCGGGAGCGCAGATGTTCGACCAGGCGCCGGAAAGCGGCGGCTTCAAGTTCCGTTCTGGTTTTGTCGTCAATCGTCATGACCGCACTCTCGCCGTTTTGCACGCATGATACGGACCCGCAGGGCCGCGTCAGCGCAAAGTGGACACCGGTTTTCCCTCGGGACGAACCCGAAGCGTTTGCCCGGGGATCACACTCAAGTCATGGAGAATATTGATATTAGGTGGAGTTGTCACAGATTTTGCCATATCGCAGGGCAGATTGGCGCCAACAAGCGGGATTTCGGCATCCCATTGCCTGAAATGCCGCCTTGGCCGTTGACAGTCCCCGCCGGCTCACGCGAAATCGTCAATGATTTGATATAGCTTCGCTGAATGATCCGAACGAATTCCCATCGCCCCCATCGTTTCTCTGCACGCCTGACCGCCGGTTTGATGCCGGCGCTGGCGCTGGCCTTTCTCTGCCTGTGGAACAGTACGGCGGCGGCGGACTTTCGTCTCTGCAACAACACCTCCAGCCGGGTCGGCATTGCGCTCGGTTACAAGGATGCCGAGGGCTGGACCACCGAGGGTTGGTGGAATGTGTCCTCGCGGGCCTGCGAGACCCTGCTAAAGGGTACACTCGTCGCGCGGTATTATTACATCTATGCGCTCGATTACGACCGCGGCGGCGAGTGGTCGGGACAGGCCTTCATGTGCTCGCGCGACAAGGAATTTACCATCAAGGGCACCGAGAATTGCCTGGCGCGCGGTTTCGACCGCACCGGCTTCTTCGAGGTCGACACCGGCGAGCAGCGGGCATGGACCGTGCAACTGACCGAATTGAGCGAACAGCAACCTGCACAGCGGGTGCCGGGTATCCCGGGACCGGTCGGCCCCGGGAACCCCGGAAACCTTCCGGGCATAACCAACTCGCCGGGCGGGACGGCTCCGGGCACGTCTGGTCTGCCGCCAGCCGCAGCGCCCGGAACCAAACCATGAGACGCCTGCGCCGCATCAAGATCCTCGCAACGCTAGGTCCCGCATCTTCCGACAGCGCGATGATCCGCCGCCTGTTCGAGGCCGGCGCCGACGTGTTCCGCATCAATATGAGCCACACCTCGCACGACAAGATGCGGGAGCTGGTCAAGACCATCCGCAATGTCGAGTTCGAGCTATGGCCGCCCGATCGGCATTCTGGTCGACCTTCAGGGCCCAAAGCTGCGCCTGGGCTCCTTCGCCGATGGCTCGGTCCAACTCCATAACGGCGAAAGTTTTGTCCTCGATTCCGACAAGGCCCCCGGCGACAACACCCGCGTTCAGCTTCCCCATCCGGAAATTCTGGCCGCGCTACGGCCGGGTCACGCCCTCCTGCTCGATGACGGCAAGGTGCGCCTGATCGCCGAGGAAACTTCCCCCGAGCGCACGGTCACCCGCGTCGTGATCGGCGGCAAAATGTCGGACCGCAAGGGCGTCAGCCTGCCCGACACCGACCTTCCGGTATCCGCGATGACGCCGAAGGACCGCGCCGATCTTGAAGCAGCCCTGGTGACAGGGATCGACTGGGTCGCGCTGTCGTTCGTGCAGCGCGCCGAGGATGTCATTGAGGCCAAGAAGATGATCCGCGGCCGCGCGGCTGTCATGGCCAAGATCGAAAAGCCGCAGGCGATCGACCGGCTTCCCGAAATCATCGAAGTCTCCGACGCCCTGATGGTGGCGCGCGGCGATCTCGGCGTCGAACTGCCGCTGGAGCGGGTGCCTGGCCTGCAGAAGCAGATGACGCGGCTGGCGCGGCGCGCCGGCAAGCCGGTGGTGATCGCCACGCAAATGCTGGAATTGATGATCCAGAGCCCGGTGCCGACGCGCGCCGAGGTCTCCGACGTAGCGACCGCGGTCTACGAAGGCGCCGACGCCATCATGCTGTCGGCGGAATTCGGCAGCCGGCAAATTCCCGGTCGAAGCGGTCGCGACCATGAACCGCATCGGCGAGGAAGTGGAGCGCGATCCGACCTATCGCGGCGTACTCAATGCGCAGCGTGCCGAACCGGAGCCGACCGTCGGCGACGCCATTGCCGACGCGGCGCGGCAAATCGCCGAAACGCTCGATCTGTCCGCGATCATCTGCTGGACCAGTTCGGGATCGACCGCGCTTCGGGTCGCGCGCGAGCGGCCGAAGCCGCCGGTGGTGGCAATTACGCCCAATCTCGCCACCGGCCGCAAGCTGTCCGCGGTCTGGGGCGTGCATTGCGTGGTCGCGGAAGACGCGCATGACCAGGACGATATGGTCAACCGCGCCGGCCGCATCGCCTTTCGCGACGGATTTACCCGGGCCGGCCAGCGCGTGATCATCGTCGCCGGCGTGCCGCTCGGCATCCCCGGCACCACCAATATGGTGCGTATCGCTTCTGTCGGCTCCGACAGCGACGCGGATATGTGAGCAGGGTGCCGCCGGGTGCCCCGCGCGTGACAGGTCAACGCGCCCGAACCGATGCTTTGGCTCGCTCGCAACCTTGTGCAGATCATGGCATCGGCAAGCCGACGCCGCTCACGTCAGCAGCGTCGCATCCAGCGTGATCCTCGTGTTCAACAGCTTCGACACCGGGCAGCCGGCCTTGGCCATGCCCGCCAGCTGTTCGAACTTCGCCTTGTCGGCACCGGGGATCCTTGCGCTCAGCGTCAGATGCACGGAGGTGATGGCAAAGCCGTCGCCCTGTTTCTCCAGCGTGACGTCGGCCCTGGTCTCCATCTGCTCGGCGATGAGCTTGGCCTCGCCGAGGATCAGCGACAGCGCCATGGTGAAACAGGCGGCATGCGCCGCGCCGATCAGCTCTTCCGGGTTGGAGCCCGGCTTGCCCTCGAAGCGGCTGGCGAAGCCATAAGGATAATCTTTGAGCGCGCCGCTCTTGGTCGAGATGGCGCCCTTGCCGTCCTTGATACCGCCCTGCCATTTGGCCGATCCGAAAGTCGTCGTCATGCGAGGCTCCCTGGGAATGGGTTGAACGAGTAACGCTCCCTAGAGCGGGATGGGTCTAAACTGAATTGATTGAGGATTCCCAAATCAGATCGGTTCTGATTCAACATGCTGGCTGGGAAGGAGGCCGGCATGGATGGGACGACCGTATTCAAATGATCTGCGTGAGCGGGTGGTAAGGGGGGTCATCAAGGGTGGTTTGTCGTGCCATCAGGCCGCGGCGCAATTTGGGGTGGGCATCAGTACGGCCATTCTCTGGGTTCAGCGCTTCCGAAAAACCGGCAGCGTCAAGCCTGACAAGATCGGCGGCTATCGGCCGAAGAAGATTGCGGGGCCGCACCGCGATTGGCTGGTGCAACGGTGCCGGAATGCGGATTTCACCTTGCGCGGGCTGGTGGCCGAACTCGCCGAGCGTGGCCTGAAGGTAGATTACCGCACGGTGTGGGATTTCGTCCACGCCGAGAAGCTCAGTCATAAAAAAAGACGCTGATTGCCGCCGAGCAGGACCGCCCAGATGTGGCCCGCCGCCGGGCACAGTGGGTTAAGTATCGAGAGCGGATCGACCCCTCTCGCCTGGTGTTCATCGACGAAACCTGGACGAAGACCAACATGGCGCCGCTGCGGGGCTGGGCGCCGCGTGGCCAAAGGATCAGAGCCAAGGTACCACACGGCCGCTGGCAGACCATGACCTTCCTCGCGGCATTGCGCCACGATCGCATCACCGCTCCGTGGCTCATTGAGGGGCCGATCAACGGCGAGACCTTCCAACTTTACGTCGAGAAGGTTTTGGTCCCGACCTTGCGGCCCGGCGACATCGTGATCATGGACAATCTCGGTTCGCACAAGGCCAGTGCGGTGCGTCGTGCTATCCGCGCCGCCGGCGCGCACCTGTTCTTCCTGCCGAAATACTCACCCGACCTGAACCCGATCGAGCAGTTCTTCGCCAAGTTCAAACATTGGCTGCGCAAGGCCGCAAGGCGAACCACCGAGGCCGTCTACAATGCGATCGGTCCGATCCTCGACACCGTCTCAGATGACGAATGCGCAAACTACTTCGCCAACGCCGGATATGACCAAACCTAGTCTCATCCCGCTCTAGGCGACCAAGACGGCGGAATATGTCAATTCACGAGGACGACATGAGACAGTGGCTTGCCTGCGCCGCAACGACTCTGTGCTGGATGCCGGCCGGGGCGACGCCGGCGCCGGCGGGATACTGGAACTACGGCTGCCAGGGCAGCGTCGGCGATACCGCCGTCGTCTTCGACCGCAACAGCTTTCTGATCATGCCCAGGGCGCTGGCCAGGGGCGACATCGCCGGGCTCGTCAAAAGCGAAATCTTTTCCTTCGACGCCGACGACAACAATTCGGGCCTGATTCCGACCATGAAATTCGCACGCGGCGCCTATCCCGATCAGCAGATCGTGCTGACCGAAAAATCATCCAGAACGACTTCCGTGCAAAAGGGACATGCCGGCACACGCGAGAAGTCGACCACAACTTCGATAAAGACATATCACTACCAGCGGCTCGGCTGGCGCGATTCGCCAGAGGCCGACATCACCATGGAGTGCATCGAATATCTGCTGACGGCGCCTTGACTTCTTAAGCGCCCACCAGCGTTTTCGCCGGCAACACCGCCTGCACCACGAGACCGCGGGCACGCGCATCCATCACGCCGACGGCGCGCAGCGCGAGCAGCGTCACGGTTTGCACGGAGTCGCGCAGCTTGGCCGGATCGTCCATATTGTCCGGCGCCAGCGGCCCGACCAGCGATTCATGCAGCGCGCCGAGCAGCGCGGTCGCGGCCAGCGCCGTGTCCTGCGCGGGCAGATGCCCGGCGCGCACCGCAGCGTCGATCCTGGCTGCGATCTCGCCCGCGATCTCGCGGCGGCTCGCCAGCCGCAATGCGGTGACGTCGACATCGACCGGCTCGGCCAGGATGCCCCAGGCGAGCTTGCGCTGCGACAGCACGTGCACCGCGACCGTCGTCACTGCGGCCGCCAGCGCCGAGGACGGCCCGGGGGCCGCATCCGCCGCGCGACGGATCGCGGCGAGCTCATCGCGCGAGACCTCCGCGATCAGTTCGGAAATCAGATCCGCCTTGGAGGGGAAATAGCGATAGACGGTGCCGGCGGCGACGTTGGCACGAACCGCGACCGGCGCGATCTGCACGGCGGCCATGCCGCCCTCGGAGGCGGCATCCCGCGCCGCCGCCAGAATGGCGCTGCGCCGCGCCGCGAGGCGTTTTACGACTTGATGGGTCCGGCGATAGACCATGGCGCGCTTCTTGTCCCCTTACGCGCTTCAAGGCCACTGGCTCCGCCAGCATGCGCGCGTGTTCATTGTTTTCTCGCGATTTGGCACTAATCGCGCCGAAGAACTGAACAACTATTCAGGCCCGATGACAAGACGCAAAAATAATCATTCAAAAGGCGCGTCTGCGCCTCAGGCGACGCGGCCGCCGCCAGTGGCGCCAGCGCGCGAACCCGGAAACACGGGATCATCAATTCCCGGTCTGCAGCTCGCCAAACCGCTCCCAGGTCTTGCCGTTGAAGCGCATGAACTGCATCTGATCGACCGGCACGTGATCGGTCGGTGAGGTGTTGATCTTGATGCCGGGCAGCAGCATCGGCAATTCCAGATCCCTGATGGCGTAGGCGTGCTTGAGAATATTCCCGGTCGACAGATCGTCTCCGCAGGCTTTCAGCACGGCCTCCAGCGCCATCGCGCTGTTGTAGGAATTGACGTAGTTGGTATCGTGCAGGTCGGCCTTGGGGGCATATTTGATCATGAATTCCCGCCATGCCTTGACACCGGCGTCGTCCTTCCATGCGGGATCGTCGGGATCCTTGACATAGGCGGTGGACAGAATGCCGACGCCGGCTTCCAGCCCCGCCGGCTGCATTACGGCGGAAATCCACACCGCGACGTTGGACAGAAACGTCATCGGCCGCCAGCCGATCTCGAAGGCCTTGCGGATCGATTGCGCCGCGAATTTCGGCGTCGCCGCGATCACGAAAACGTCGGCGCCGGATGCTTTCAGCTTGACGATCTGGGAGTTGAGGGTCGGATCCTGCACTTCGTAGGTCGCGCCGGTGACGAGAGAATCATATTTGTCGCCGAGCACATCCTTCAGTCCCAGGAGATAATCGCGGCCGAAATCGTCGTTCTGAGAGATGACCGCGAACCTGGCATTCGGATTCCTGGCCAGCGCGTAGCGCGCATAAAGCCGTGCCTCGTAACGAAACGGCCCCTGCACGCCCAGCATCGCCTGCGGATACTGCGCAACGTCGGCGAACTTCGAGGCGCCGGAGCCGACGAACAGTTGCGGAATGTTCTTGCTCTGCAGATATTTTGATATCGCGGTGTTGTGGGCGGTGCCGATCGAGGAGAAGATCAGCGCCACTTCATCGCTCTCCACCAGCCGCCGGGTCTGCTCCACCGTTTTCGGCGGGGCATAGCCGTCGTCCAGCGAGATCAGGTTGACCTTGCGGCCGTTGATGCCGCCGCGCTCATTGAGCATTCTGAAATAGGCGACCTCGCCCTTGCCGAGCGCGCCGAACGCCGAAACCGGCCCGCTGTAAGGCATGGTCTGGCCGATCTTGATTTCGGTTGCTGTAACCCCGCGCATTTCGGCGGCTGTCAGGGTCGCAGGCCACGTCAGCGCGGCAAGCGCGCTCACGACGCCAACTCTCGCGACGAAATGCATCCGGCACCCTCCCCTTTATCTTGGGCGCGCTCGCATGGCGGCCGCGGCAGGCGCGGTTCAACCCGCGCTCTTGCCATCATGGAAACATGCCATGACGCCGGGATGCATGCCAATCATAATCCTTATGAAACAGAAGCAAAACGCCCGCGGCATGAAAAAACGCGGCGTCACCGCCGCGTTTTCAATTCAAAAGGCAAAGCGCTTCACGCCTGCGGCTGCGGCTCCAGCCCGGGATCCGGATCGGGCCGCGGGCGCGGCTTGCCGGCCGGCGGTACCGCCGAAGTGCGCGTCGTGGTCGGCTCCAGCACCGACTCGCGGTTCGGCTTCTTGCCCTTGAGTAGATCCTGAATCTCGTCGCCGGTCAGGGTTTCGTATTCAAGCAGGCCCTTTGCCAGAGCTTCGAGATCGCCGCGCCTCTCGGTCAGGATCTTGGTCGCCTGGTTGTAGCCTTCCTCGACCAGCCGCCTGATCTCGCTGTCGATCTTCTGCACGGTCGCTTCCGAAGCATTCTGGGTGCGCGATACCGACATCCCCAGGAACACCTCGTCCTGGTTCTCGCCATAGGACACGGTGCCGAGTTCTTCGGACAGACCCCAGCGCGTCACCATCATCCGCGCCAGCCGGGTCGCCTGCTCGATGTCGGATGCGGCACCCGAGGTGACCTTCTCGCGGCCGAACACCAGCTCTTCGGCGACGCGGCCGCCCATCATGATGGCGAGACGCGAAGTCATCTGTTCGAGCGACATCGACAGCTTGTCGCGCTCGGGCAACTGCATCACCATGCCGAGCGCACGGCCGCGCGGAATGATCGTCGCCTTGTGGATCGGATCGGTCGCAATCACGTTGAGGCCGACGATGGCGTGGCCGCCTTCGTGATAGGCGGTCAGCATCTTCTCTTCTTCGGTCATGACCAGCGACTTGCGCTCGGCGCCCATCATGACCTTGTCTTTTGCTTCCTCGAACTCGGCCTGGGTCACCATGCGCTTGTTGCGGCGTGCGGCGGTCAGCGCGGCTTCGTTCACAAGGTTCATCAGGTCGGCGCCGGAGAAACCGGGCGTGCCGCGGGCGATGGTCTTGAGGTTGATATCCGGCGCCAACGGCACCTTGCGGACGTGAACCTTGAGGATCTGTTCGCGGCCGACGACATCCGGATTCGGCACCACCACCTGACGGTCGAAACGGCCCGGGCGCAGCAGCGCCGGGTCGAGCACGTCGGGCCGGTTGGTCGCCGCGATCAGGATCACGCCTTCATTGGCCTCGAAGCCGTCCATCTCGACCAGCAACTGGTTCAGCGTCTGCTCGCGCTCGTCATTGCCGCCGCCGAGGCCGGCGCCGCGATGACGGCCGACCGCGTCGATTTCGTCGATGAAGATGATGCAGGGCGCGTTCTTCTTGGCCTGTTCGAACATGTCGCGGACGCGGCTGGCGCCGACGCCGACGAACATCTCGACGAAGTCCGAGCCCGAGATGGTGAAGAAGGGCACATTGGCTTCGCCGGCCACCGCGCGCGCGATCAGCGTCTTGCCGGTGCCGGGAGGGCCGACCAGCAGCACGCCGCGCGGAATCCGTCCGCCGAGCCGTTGATATTTGCCGGGATCGCGCAGGAATTCGACGATCTCCTGCAGGTCCTGCTTGGCCTCATCGACGCCGGCGACGTCCTCGAACGTTACCCGGCCGTGCGCTTCCGTCAGCATCTTGGCGCGCGACTTGCCGAACCCCATCGCCTTGCCGGCGCCGCCCTGCATCTGCCGCGACAGGAAGATCCATACCCCGATCAGCGCGATGAACGGCAACCAGGAGACCAGCAGCGACACGAACCACGGCACGTTGTCGCCGGGCGGCTTCGCGGTGATCTGAACCTTGCCGTTATACAGGCGCGAAACCAGCGTCGGGTCGTTCGGCGCATAGGTCTGGAAGCTCGAGCCATTGGTGAAGGTGCCGTGGATTTCCGGCCCCTGGATGACGACGTCGCGAACGTGGTTCTGATCGACCTCGGTCAGGAGCTGCGAGAACGAGATGTCCTGCGAAGACGCGCGCTGACCAGGGTTCTGAAAGAGCGTGAACAGTGCCAACAACAGCAAAACGATAATGACCCAGAGGGCAAAGTTGCGCAGATTGGCGTTCATCGATCTTCCTTCGTGGTCGCGCGGATCGCGGCCTTATGTCCTTGGGTAGTGTCCTCGGGCAGGCACGAGGGAATCCCTCGAATGACTGCAATACAATCTAGGTGTCGCCCCGGTCGCTGCCAAGGGAACCACATGGGACTATTTAGCCCATTCTAGCGCGATTCCCGTTCAAATAATGGCGCGGGAATTGGGTGTCTTTCGGGGGTGGTTAAGACCTCCCGAGCGAAACCGCCGGACGAGGCCAGTAATTCGGTCCCGCCCGGAGCATTTTCAAGCCAAGCGGAATTCGATTAGCCGCAAAACTGCTCCCGACCGATAATTTGCGCGTATTCGGTTCCCAAGACCGGTCTCCACTTTTGCGGAATACGCGCTATGTCCGGGGGCGGCGGGGCGGCGCCGGCTCGATGCGGATTCGGCCGTCGATCAGGCTGACCAGCGCGCCGGCGAGGGTCTGTTTCAACCTTGCCCGGATCGGTTTTGCCCGGCTCCCTGCAGCGCTTTCGGCGGCGGTGCGGTCCAGCGCCGCCAGCAAGGCTTCGACCTTGCCAAGTTCCGCCGGCCCTTCGTGACCGACCTGATCAATCGCGCGCAGCAAGAGCCGCAGGCGGATTTCCTCCGGCATGGCGGCAAACGTCTTGGCATCGAAGGTGCGGGCGTCGACTCCCGGTTGCGACGATTGGCGATCCTTCAGCGCGAGGTAGCGCTCGGCGCCATCGGCAAGGACCTCCACCGCTGCGTTGGCCCGGGCAAGCCGCGACGCCAGCCGCACCAGGTTGCGCACATCGCCCCCCTCAGCGGCGAGCACCGGCATCAGCGTGCGGATACGAGGCCGGGTGAAATTCACGTCGCGGTTGGTCGGGTCGTCGGCGAAGTCGATCCTGGCCTTCCTGAGCGTGGCAATCAGCTGCGATTTCGAAACATTCAAGAGCGGGCGTGCGAGGCGCAGGCCGTCGCGCTCGGACTCCCGCGCCATCGCCGCAAGCCCGGCGATGCCACTGCCGCGCAGCAGGCGCATCAACAGCGTCTCGGCCTGGTCGTCGCGGGTGTGCGCGGTCAGGATGTGCGTCGCGCGGCTCTGCCGCGCCGCCTGCACCAGCAGGCGGTATCGCGCGGCCCGCGCCGCGGCCGGCAATCCGGTTTTCGGTTTGGCGCCGGTCCAGCGCAGCGTTCGATGCGGCAGCTCGAAGGTCCGCGCCAGACGCTTGACGTCGCGCGCCTCACGCGCTGCCTCGGCGCGCAAGCCATGATCGACGGTGACGGCGACGAGGCGCGGACCGCGGGCCAGGGCACGGCGCCAGCGCGCGGCCAGCCACATCAGCGCGATCGAATCGGGGCCGCCGGACACCGCGAGAACGATCGCGGGCGCAGCCTTCCAGTCCGCGAACAGGCGCTTCGCCTCGCTCGCCGAGATCGGAGAATGGTCGTCGTCGGTGGCCATGAGCTTATTGCAAGACCGCTCACGCCCTCGGGTCAAGCCCGACGGCATTCTTTTGGCGGATCATGCGAGCTCTACTTTTTGGTTTGCAGCATCTTCCTTGCGCGAACCGCTATCCATTTCGCTCGAAAACGCGCTAGCACTTGATCCGCTTTTGCTCGCGGTCGACGGCCTGTTTGACGCCGCTCGAGGCGCGCGGATATTTCCGCAGCACCTCGCCGAGCGCGGCGCAGGCGGCTTCCTTTTCCTTCAGTGCCGCCAGCGATTGTCCGAGCCGCAGCAACGCGTCCGGGGCTTTCGCCGATTTATCGAATTTGGTGGTCACCCCGAGGAAGGCTTCCGCGGCATCGCGATATTGCTGGCGCTGGAAATAACTCTCGCCCAGCCAGTATTGCGAGTTGGCGATCAGGGGGTCAGAGGGATATTTCTGCGCGAAGTTGCGCATGGTCTCTTCGGCCAGCGCATAGTCCTTGCGCTGCATATAGCCGATGCCGAGATCGAACTCGTCCTTCGGGGTTGCCGACGGCGGCAGGGTGGTCAGCGCAGGTCCCGCGCCGGGGCCGTGCGGCGCTACGACCGCCGGATTGGGCGCACCGCCGGTGTTGGCGAGATCAAGCGGCTCGCCGGGTCCGCGTCCGCCGGGAGCGCCGATCGGCGCTTCGGCGGGAATGGGAAGCGGACCGCCGCCGAGCGCGCGCGGCGCGCCCGGGGCGTTCGGATTCTGGCTGGGATCGAAGGCGTCGCCCCTCCGCCGGCCCGGTTGCGGCACGCCGGCCGGTTCCTGCACGATCGGCGCCGGCGCTGCAATCTGCGGCTGCTCAGTGGACGGCTGCCGATAGGCAGGATTGAGCTGCACCGGAGGCGCCACGGCGACGCCGGGCTGGGCCACACCGGGCTGGGCGACAACGGGCTGACCGCCGGGGGCAGCTTGTGCGCCGCCCTGAAGCATCCTCAGATGCTCTTCGAGCTGCCGGTTGCGGTATTGCAGTTCCTCGTTCTGGCCGGTGAGTTGCCGCAACTGATTCTCCAGCTGCTCGATGCGCATCTCCGCGTCGGCTTCGCCGGTTTGCGCCGACGCCTGCGACGCCAGCGTCAGCATCGCGGCGATCGCCACGGCGCCGGCAGTTCTATGAAACCTGGATGACATTTTGGCCTGATGACGAAAGCAGCGTGACATCGAAAGCGGAACACATTGGGAGAGGGAGTACGCCGAAAATGTGACTGAAACAAATACGCGATCCGGCGAGCCGCCCAAACAAAACCGGCGCCCGAAGGCGCCGGCGGCAAATTCTGCGAAAAAGCCGACGCCTTCAGGAACTGGCGTTCAGGACCGTGACGGCGCGGCGGTTCTGCGACCAGCAGGAGATGTCGTTGCATACCGCAACCGGGCGTTCCTTGCCGTAGGAGATCGTCCGCATCCTTGAGGGATCGATGCCGCGCGAGGCGAGGAAGGTACGCACCGATTGGGCACGCCTCGCACCGAGCGCAATGTTGTATTCGCGGGTGCCGCGCTCGTCGGCATGGCCTTCGATGGTGAAGGCGTAGCGGTTGTAGGTCTGCAGCCAGCGCGCCTGCTTCTCCAGGGTGGCGATCGCCTGCGGCGACAAATCGGTCTGGTCGCTCTCGAAGAAGACGCGGTCGCCAACATTGACCACGAAATCCTGCTGGCTGCCCGGGGTGGCCGCACTTGCCATCGCGCCGTCGGCACCGAGGTTCTTGTTGGCGCAGGCGCCCATCGACAGCGCCACCGCGAGCACCGCGGCCAGCTTCAATCCCTGGAGGATACGCATCTGATGTTTCATTCCGGAGCCTCCACGCTCACGTTTATCGACTGTTATCCGGTCTACAGGGCGATGGTTAAGCGAACGTTCCGTCAACCTTGATGGGATGTTGCCAGACCCGATCAAATGCCGACAAACGGTGAAAAGCGACCGCGATAGTTAATCCTTTGTAAATGTGGCGTGAGGGTGAAGGCAAGCTCATCTGGCGGCCGGACCACCATTTTAAGGTCGACCCGAAGCCGATCTGCAACATCTGTCCGCAAAATGGGCAGTTAGGGCGGGAACCCCGGCCAATTCCTCAGGATTGCTGCGGGACGATCGAGTTGTGCGCGAAGGGAGATGCCATCATGCTTGGCGACGGCGTATGGCTCCTGCGTTCAAATAACATCCGCCGTTCGAAAGCGCTGGAACGCATATAGGGGAAGCGCTGGAACACTTTTTCCCGAATGGACCGATAACGGGCGGCCATCAGCCCCACTGGTTTGATCAGACCAGGATATAGTCTTGGTTCGCCCCAAGGCTCCTGGAAAAACACCTTGCGATAGAAGGCCCGATGTTCGGGACGAACATTCGCAAGGCCGATATCGGCATCGAAATGCCCGCACGCGATATAGCCGAGCCGCACCGTGACATAGGGTAGTTCCGGGAATCCCCTTGCCTTGTCAGGATCGGCTACGAATCGGGTCGGATCGATAATGATTTTCCCCCGGTCGAGTTCGGGATGAATGAGATCGGCGAACATTTCAGAGGAGGGAGACCCCCGCCATTGGGAGGTTAGGACGCTAATCCGAATCGAACTGTAAAGTTCGCCGTAAATGTAGATGCCGAAGGTAAAGTTGTTGGGCAGGTCGTCATAACGGTCGGTGACGCGCTCGGATTCCGACGGCAGGATCGCGCCCTCGCGGAGGTAGGCCCGGTAGCGCAGACGATAAATCTTGTCTTTTTCCTCGGGAGTTTCGGCGAGGCGATAGTCGACGTGCTCGAGGGGATCCGTGGTGCGCTCCGGAACAAGGGCGATTGCTTCGGCCGCCGACTCCATATGGTACTCCTTACAGCTTCTCGACAACTTATGCGCGCAATGTAGAATTATGCGCGCAGAATAAAAATTTAACTGCTTCTTAACGAAGATGCAAAGGTATCATCGTATTAGGGTTAAGCCTTTTAGGGTTAAGCCTTGAGGAGTTCAAACACCACGCCAGGCGGCCGTGGGAGAGGAGAAAACTCCCCAGGCCGTCGCAATCTTTCAGGCGATCGATCTCGTGGGAAGCATGACCACCTGCTCGTCCGGCAGGCGGCGGCCATGGGAAGCGTTCAGCAACTGGCGCACCCGAACCGCCGGCACCGGCCGGCTGAACAGATAGCCCTGCGCCTCGGTCACCGTGCCATCGGCACTGATCAGTTCCAGTTGCTCGTTGGTCTCGATGCCTTCGACCACCACCGACATTCCGAGATCGGCTGAGAGCCGCGCCACGCCGCGCAGCAGCGTCAGCGGACGATCGGTGTCGATGCCCTCGAGGAAGGAGCGGTCGATCTTCACCTTCTGCAGCGGGAAGTTATGCAGATAGCTCAGGCTGGAATAGCCGGTGCCGAAATCGTCCAGCGAAATCCGCACGCCGATGCTGCACAGCTGGGACAAAACATCGTGGGTCAACTGGGTGTTGCGCAACAGCGACGATTCGGTGATCTCGATTTCGAGACGGTGCGCGGGCAGCCCGGAAACCTCGAGCGCGTAACGAACCTCGCTCAGCACGTCGCGCTGATGGAACTGCTGCGGTGAGAAGTTGACCGCTACGCTGACGCCTTCCGGCCATTTCATGCATTCCATGCAGGCCTTGCGCAGGATCCAGCGGCCGAGATCGACGATCAGGCCCATGTCTTCGGCGACCGGAATGATATCGACCGGGGAAACCGTGCCGCGCGCCGGATGATTCCAGCGCAGCAGCGCCTCGCAGGTTGCTATTCGCCCCGACTTGAGATTGACCAGCGGCTGGTAGAACAACTCGAATTCCTCATTGGCCAGCGCCTTGCGCAGATCCAGTTCCAGGATGCGGCGCGCCTCGACGGTTTGCGCCATCTCGTCGCGGAAGAAACAGAAGGTGCCGCGGCCGTCCGCCTTGGCGCGATACAGCGCCATGTCGGCGTTTTTCAGCAGGGTATCGGCACTGATGTCCGGCGAGGTCATCGCGATGCCGACGCTGGCGCCGATTTCGACGAGGTGATTGTCGAGCTTGTAACGCTCGCTGAGGTGATCGACAATTCGCCGGGCGAGACCGCCGGCTTCCTCGACCGATCTGATGTTCTGCCGAAATACCACGAATTCGTCGCCGCCGAACCGCGCCACGAAATCTTGCGGGCGAAGGATCGCGCGCAAGCGGCCGGCGACGGCGCACAGCAGCTGGTCACCGCAGGGATGACCGAGGGTGTCGTTGACCTGCTTGAATTGATCGAGGTCGATGAACAGCAATGCCGACAACTGCCCGGCGTCATTGGGAACCGTCAGAAGACGCTCGATTTCGTCGCGGAAATTGACCCGGTTGGGAAGCGCCGTCAGTTCGTCGTAACGCGCCAGACGGGTAATTCTGGCTTCCGCGTTGCGCCGTTCGGTGATGTCTTCCAGCAGCACGACGGCGCCGCCGCCGACCATCGGCTGAAATGTCCATGACAACGACCGGCCTCTGTCGGCGTCTGGATCCGTCGTGATCATATCCCTCGCCTGCGAACCCTCGATCTCCGACAGGATCATCTTTCCGCTCGCCGCCGAGACCGACCCGGCGCTGACGCAGGCTGAGATGACGTCTGGTGCGCTGGCGCCATGCTGCACGATGTCGTCGGACAGGTTCATCATTTCGCTGAAACGATGATTCATGACCGCAAGATGCCCGTCGGCCGCGAACATACAAAGCCCGTGCGGCATATTGTTCAGAGCGGTATCGAACTGGCCGGCCAGCGCCGCCTCGCGCTCGCGCGCAATCAGCGCCCGCACGAATATCTTCTGCAGGCTTGTCGAAATGTGTTTGAGGGAGAAGTAGAACAGGACGTTCAGGACCGCCATCCCGAAGTAATATGGACTGCCATAAAGCGCCAGCGCCAGCGTCAGCGGCCCGCAGGCCAGCAGCATCTGTACATGAAAGATCCACGGACGCCCGTAGGTTCGACCGCCCCCGGCCGCCACATAGCAAAGGGTGACGGATATACAAATCAGGTGTGTTACGGCATCGTTGCTGCCCAACACCGCCACGACGCACCACAGGCCCAGCGCGCCCGCATAGAGCATCGCACCCATCTGGTAGCGAGCTTCCCAGCGCGCGACTTCGTCCGATGACAACTCCGACTTGCGCCTTTGGTATTGACGGGTGTCGAGCGCACGGAGGGCGCCGGTCACAACGAGAAGCGCGACGCAGGGCCAGAGCCCTACGTTGCCGGTCTTCACGGCGGTCATGACCGCCGCGACCGCGGCGCAAAGCGCGCCTACAAACATCGGTCCCGGATCCTGGAATAGCGAATCGATCAGCGCCGCGTGTATCGTCGGCGACACCTTCTGATCGGGGTCTTTGGTTTGGCTCGCAAACTGCATCGGGAGAGCAACCGTCCTTTTCAGGTCCGTACTTCTACCCGTCGCTGATGAAGTCTTTCTGAGGGAACATCGTTACCGAGACGTTGTTTTGGCCGTGTGAGGTAAGACATCTGCCCGATAAACCAGCAGCTAGGCAAGCGATGCCGAACGCTGCACCGCACTGCCGCGGCGTTGCGTGGTAGTGACCCGAACAACCGGCGCGTCTCGATTGGGTCGATCTTCAGGACAACAGGGGCGACCACGCCGGATCCGACGCGAAGCCGGGCGTTGGCACCCGTTGTTCGTTGCGTCCGGAAATGTCCACGGTGAACAGCGAGGGTCCGCTGTTGCCGCCGGGATCGCGGAAGAACATCAGCACGCGACCGTTCGGCGCGAAGGTCGGCCCCTCGTTGTGGAATCCGGAAGTGAGAATCCGCTCGCCCGAGCCGTCGGGCTTCATGATGCCGATCGAGAACTGCCCGCCGCCCTGTTTGGTGAAGGCGATATAGTCACCGCGCGGCGACCAGACCGGGGTCGAATAGCTGCCGCCGGCGTCGTCCTTGCTGAAGGAGATACGTTGCGCGGGTCCGCCGGTCGCCGGCATCACATAGATCTGCGGCTTGCCGCCGCGGTCGGATTCGAAACAGATGCGGGTGCCGTCGGGCGAATAGGACGGCGAGGTATCGATCGCCGGAGTATCGGTCAGGCGCGTGGTCGTCTTCGAACGCAGGTCCATCACGAACAGGTTCGAATTGCCGCCCTGCTGCAGGCTCATGATCACGCGCTGGCCATCCGGCGAGAAGCGCGGCGCGAACGACATGCCGGGGAAATTGCCGACGATCTCGCGCTGCCCGGTCTCGATATTCAGAAGATAAACCCGCGGATCACCCTGGCCGAATTCCATATAGGTGATTTCCTGGGTCGACGGAGAGAACCGCGGGGTCAGCACGAGATCGGAGCCCTTCGTCAAATAACGAACATTGAAACCGTCCTGATCCATCAGCGCCAGCCGCTTGACGCGCCGTTCCGCGGTTCCGGTTTCGTCGACGAACACCACGCGGCTGTCGAAATAGCCCTTCTCCCCGGTCAGGCGCTCGTAGATCTGGTCGGAGATGATGTGCGCGATCCGGCGCCAGTATTCCGGCGAGGTGAAATATTGCTGGCCGGTGAGCTGCTGGCCTGAGGCGACGTCCCACAGGCGGAATTCGGCCTTCAGGCGTCCGTCGCCCTGGCGGGTCATGCGACCGGTCACCAGGGCCTGGGCGTTGATGGACTTCCAGCTCTGGAACTGCGGTGCGGTGTCGATATTGACGATTTTTTCGATGAAGGCGGCCTGATCGATCGGCGCGAACAATCCGCTGCGCTTGAGGTTATTGGTGATGACCTGGGCGACGCCGGCGCCGACTTCGCCGTCCGCCGGCGATCCCGCCACGAAATCCGGGATCGCGATCGGAAGCGGCTGAAATTCCGTCGGGTTGATTTGTAGTCGCTGCGCCAGTGCGGATCCACAGCCCAACATTGCAAACGTCGATCCAGTGGCCATCAAGAAACCGCGTCGGGTCACAGATCGGACCTTGCCCATCGAAGTTGTTGTCTCCAAATTCGTGCTCACAGCATATCTTTCAGACCGAATGTCATGGGGATATATTTCCAAGTGTCATACTGTTCCTTCGGCAAGAACGCATACGCCTGACATTGTTCGACCGCTCGCTTTGCGCTCTCTGCCATGGCCTCGCCGACCGACCTTGATGGCCCTCGAACGGCGACTATCACAGGTTCCGAGGCGACCGTTCCATCGCGCCGCAATTGGATGTCGATGTCGACCTCAAATTGATCCGAATCCTGTCCGTTGTAAGGGAAACTGAAACAGCGCCTGACTGCTGCGACCAACGCGCCTTTCCAAGTCGCGACAATGGCATCGGCATTTCCGGCATGGGTACCAAGGGAAGCGGTCGGGTTCAGCGCAGCACCGGTGATCGACTGCCGGGTCGGATCGCGCTTGTCGAGCAAGGCCGCGATTTTCGATTGATCGAACACGCGTTCCTGTTTCGGCTTCGGCGGCTGCGGCGGAGCGGCCTTGGCTTCGTGCTTCGGCACCGGCTTCTTGGCCTCTTCCGATTTCAAGGCCTCCGCGATCGGATCGACCTTGGGCGGATCGGGCTTCTTCTCGGCCGGCTTCGGTTCGTCCTTCGGCTTGTTCTCGGCAACCGGCTTCGGCGGATCCGGCTTTTTCTCGACCGGCTTTTCCACCGGCTGCGGCGGCGGTTCCGGCGCCGAAGACGTCACGATTTCCTTTTTCTCGGTGATCTTGCCGACGGCGTCGTCGACCGGTTTGGCGTCGGCGACTTTTTCGACCAGCGGCTTCGGCTTGTCCTTTTCGCCGGTCTTGAGGCCGGCGGTGATCTTGGCGAGTTGGTCGGCGGAAATGATATCGACCGGCATCGACTTCCGGCGGTGCTTCGAGCGAGCGCGCCGAAAAGGAGACCAGCCCCCATCCGATCACGAGGACGTGGAGTGCGACCGACGCAATGAGTGTCTTGTCGACCTTCACTTTCCGATTATCCCTGATCCACTTCCGTCACCAGCGCCACGCGCCTGAAACCGGCTTGCGAAAGCCGTCCCATCACCTTCATCACGGTACCGTAGTCGACCTTCTTGTCGCCCCTGACAAAAATCCGCTCATCCAGCCCGCCGCGAGCGTCCGTGATCGCCTTCAATTTCGGCACCAGCTCCTCGAGCCCGATTTCGGTATCGTTGAGGAAGACCTGACCTTTCAAATTGACCGAAAGCGTCAGCGGGTTCTTGTCCTGATCGAGGCTCTTGGCCTGGGTCTGCGGCAGATCGAGCGGCACGCCTACCGTCAACAGCGGCGCCGACACCATGAAGATGATCAGCAACACCAGCATGACGTCCACCATCGGCGTGACGTTGATTTCCGCCATCACCGGGCGACGCCGGCCGCGGCGTCCACCGCCGCCGGACGAACCAGCCATGTTCATCGCCATGATCGGGTACTCATGATGCGCTCATCCTATACCGCCGATCACGCCCGCTCGTCGATCTGACGCGACAAGATGGCTGAAAATTCATCGGCAAATCCTTCCAGCCGCTGGGCCTGCCGATTCACCTCGGAAGTAAACTTATTGTAGAAGATAGTCGCCGGAATTGCGGCGATAAGGCCGATCGCGGTGGCGAACAGCGCTTCCGCGATGCCCGGGGCAACCACCGCCAGCGAGGTGTTCTTGGAAGCGGCGATCGACTGGAAGCTCGACATGATGCCCCAGACCGTGCCGAACAGGCCGACGAAGGGGCCGGCCGAACCGACCGTCGCCAGCACCAGCAGCCGGCGTTCCAGCCGCTCGACTTCGCGGGAGATCGAGACGTTCATGACCTTCTCGATCCGCATCTGAAGCCCGGCAAAGGATCGCGCGTGGCTCTCGAACGACCGTTTCCATTCGCGCATTGCCGCTACGAAACAAGCCGCCATCGACTGCGTCGGCTTGGCCGAGAGCGCGCGATAAAGTTCCTCGATCGACTCCCCGGACCAGAACGCCTGTTCGAACCGATCCATGGCGCGCTTGGTGCGCGAATACAGGAACATCTTGTCGATCGCGATCGCCCAGACCCAGACGGAACAGGAGAGCAGGCCCAGCATGACCGCCTTCACAATCCAGTGAGCCTGCAGGAACAGGGCGATCAGCGACACGTCGGCGGATGCAATCGGCAAGGCTGACTGAGCCACGTCGGCCGGATTCATAGCGGTATCCTCTCAACGCAACGCAAGTGTCCCAAATCCTCCGGGAGCAAATGGCTGCCGGTTCCATAACCGCGCACCGGGCGCGGCGGTAAACGCCAGCGCAAGAGCCTTGTTTGATGTCGCATGGGCGGCCCGCCGAAGCCGAGGCCTGCATCCCCTGCCAACATGTCAAAACGAGGGCTATCACCGCGTCTTTACGCCACTAACCAGACGCTAATCATGGTTAACACCCAGTTACCAATGGGGATTTTGACGGCGGGAAATGATAGCCGCGGGATGCCCGGGTTCCTCCGGAATCGGCCTTCCGCAGACCAAAAAGCAAACCGCCCGCCTGCTTTCGCAGACGGGCGGTCGTGTCGCCGTCAGGTGTTCGTTATGGGGGCACGCGCCTGCGGCTTTTAGTCCCCAAACTTTCAAGCCTGGGGCTGACCGTCCTGGGGCGGCGTCGGACGCTGCCGATGCTGCGCCATGAACTGGTCGAACTCATCCTTGTCCTTGGCGTGGCGCAGGCGATCCAGGAATTCCTTGAATTCGGTCTGCTCTTCCTCCAGGCGCCGCAGGGTTTCCATGCGGTATTCGTCGAATGCGCGGTTGCCGCTCGAGGACGGACCGAACGGGAAGCCGCCGCGCTCCATCCGGTTGCGCATCCGCTCCATCTTGTACTGCATCCGCTCCATCTTGTTCGACCAGCGGTCTTGATGACTCCAGCAACCCATTTTTCTGCTCCCGAGTGTGAAAAAGAGAAGGGCAAGGCCGATCGGCCACCAGATGATGAAGCCGAGCACGGTCACGGCGATCCAGCCAGGGTGCCAGGGAGAATCAAGCATATGCGGGCGGTGGGGCTCCTCTGCGGGACCGCGCCAGCGGACATCTGCGGTGTAGGCCATTTCCCTCTCCATGACGGCATCACGCCGTTGTGAATGTAAATAACATTTACATACCTAAACCATCCCGGATTTTTGTCAAGCCGGGCGCACGCGGCGCCGGCGAATTTATTTTGGGGTGCCCCAGGGTCCGGAAGGCGGCACCGGCGGCGGCCCGGCCGATTTTTGCCCGGCCTGCTCGCCTTGGGCAGATGGCCGGCGGTCGGTGGGGAAGCCGAGGCCGCGCAGATAAATCAGCACTTCCGCTTCCAGGAGATCCTCCGCCGACATCGGCAGCTTGCGGCGCGCGGCATCGCCCCGCGCAAACAGCGAGGCCACGCCATGCGACATCGACCAGATGTGCAGCGCCATCATCATCGCAGGCGGGCGCGGCGTGCCGGGTGGCGCCAGCGCGGCAAGCCGCTCCGCGGCGGCCCTGATGATGCCGAAAGCACGCTCGCTTGCCGCCAATAGTGTGGGATTGAGGTCGACCGGAAGCCCTGATTCGAACATCGCCGAATAGAACGCCGGCTCCGCGCGGGCAAAGGCGAGATAGGCCTTGCCGACCCGCTCGAACGCCGTGACGGTGTCCGGACGCCCATCGTCCCACGCTCCGGTCAGCACCGCCTCGAATTGCTCGAAACCGCGCTGCGCGATTGAGGAAAGCAACTCGTCGCGGTCGCGGAAATGGCGATACGGCGCCGCCGGACTGACGCCAGCCATGCGCGCAGCATCGGCGAAGGTGAATCCTGCCGCGCCCTTTTCTGCGATCAGTCCGAGTGCCGCCTGCAGCAGCGCCTCTTTCAGGTTCCCGTGGTGGTAGCCGCGCTCGGCGCGGCGCTCTTCCTTGCGCCAGCTCATGTGAACAGCTTTTACATGAGCCGGGCGCAAAGGTCACTAGGGCGGTGGTTAACGCCCCGAGGTTCCCTGCAATTCGGCAAATCCGGCCGCCGCCTCCTGAACGTCGGCGGGAAAATCCGCCATTTCCTGCACCTGACGGATTTCGATGATCTCGTTATCGGAAGCCGGGCAACGCCTCGCCCAGGCAATCGCCTCCTCGCGCGACTTCACGTCGATCATCCAGTAACCGCCGAGTACCTCCCTGGCCTCCGCGAAGGGGCCGTCGGTCACGACCGGCTTGCCGCCGGCGAAGCAAACCCTCGCGCCCATCGACGGCGGATGCAGCCCGTCGAGCGTGATCAGCACGCCGGCCTCCTTCAGCGCCTCGTTGTATTTCATCATCGCGGCGACTGCCTCCACAGGAGGCATGGTGCCCGGCGCCGCCGTCTCATAACCCCCCGGAATCATCAGCATCATGAATCGCATCGTCACGCTCCGTTTCGATCTTGGTGCAGCAGGCTGGTTGGCAACCAGTGCTCATCATCAAGACGAACGGCGTTTTGCCGCACCGACATGACTTGCGGAATCATTTCGGAGGTAATGGCGGGCGGAACTTGCCTCGTTAATCGGGCCGTATGTGCTGCTCCCCCTCCATGGTGGGGAGCGCATCTTCGCGCAGCCCTAACCATGAGGGGAATTCTGGCCTTGTCCTTTCGAGACGCAGCCAGGTGGCCGTTCCTCGGGATGAGGATATGCGCGCTACGACGGCTGCTTGACGAAAACCCCGTCCTGGTAGGTAGCGCCGAAATAGACATCGATGCGTTTGACCTTGTCGCCTTCGAAGCCGAACAACTCGGTATTCCGAAAGCTCCTGCCGCCCTTTGCCACGCATTTGTAGGTCACAAAGGCCTCATTGCCTTCGACAACGATCTTCTCGAGTTCGTGCCGTTCGATCCAGTCGCTGTTGCGCCAGCAGCGCTCGAAATAGGTCGGCTTGTCGATCTGGTCGTCATACGCGCTGGTGAACCGGAAATCCCCGGTGAGCGCGTCTTCGACAGTCTTGCGGTCGTTCGCCAGGCAGGCGGCAAAAACGCCGCGGATGATTTCTTCCTTGTTGCGATCGGGCATCGCGCAAAGAAGTTTCTCGCCGAGGGCTGGCGCGTGGCGCTGCTCGACATCGAGGGCGAATTGCTATGGAAAAGCGTGGAGGGGCTGGTGGCTGCCGGCAATACGCTGGGCCTGCATTGCGACGTCTCCGACGCAAAAGCGGTTGCCAGCGCGTTCGCCGAAATCGAACGGCGCTTCGGCCGGCTCGACGCACTGGTCAACAATGCCGGGATCGCGGTGTTCGCGCCGCTCCTGGAGACCTCCGACGAGGACTGGCGCCGGGTGCTCGAGGTCAACCTCACCGGGCCGTTCCTCTGCACCAAGGCGGCCGTGCCGCTGATGCGCGAACATGGCGGCGGCGCGATCGTCAACATTACTTCCATTTCCGCGGTGCGCGCTTCCACGCTGCGCTCGGCCTACGGCACCAGCAAGGCCGGGCTCGCGCATCTGACCAAACAGCTCGCGGTCGAACTGGCCTCGCTCGGCATCCGCGTCAACGGCGTGGCGCCGGGCCCGGTCGAGACCGCGATGGCGAAAGCCGTCCATACCCCGGAAATCCGCGCCGACTATCACGACGCCATCCCGCTCAACCGCTACGGCCTCGAAGAAGAGCTGGCGGAGGCGGTGTTCTTTCTGTGCAGCGATCGCTCAAGCTATATCACCGGGCAAATCCTCGCCGTGGACGGCGGCTTCGACGCTGCCGGCATCGGACTGCCGACGCTGCGCGGCGCGAGGCGGAACGGGTAGTTCTTTTTCTCCCTGCTTGCTTCTCCCTGCTTGCGGGGAGAGGTTAAGGAAGCTCCCTACCCGCGCCGGTTGACCGTAACAACCCGCCAGCCGTCGTCGAGGCGATCGATCCGCGTCAGCGACAGCGGATCAATGACAAAACGCAGGGCGGCGTCGGGTGCGAGATCGAGCGCGATGGCCAGTACGGCGCGGATCGTGCCCGAATGTACGACAAGAACGGCATCGCCCGATGGCAGGGATGCAAGGCCATCGACCGTGCGGCGGATCTGGTCGACAAAACTTTCGCCGCCGGGTGGGGCGTTGCTCGCCGGCAATTTCCAGAAATCCCGGTAGGCATCGCCGAGCTCGGCGATGAGGTCGTCGTGCAGCCGTCCGGTCCAGGCCCCGAAATCCTGCTCGCGAAAGGCGCCCTCCCTGACCGGATCGAGCCCGAGCGCGGCAGCGGTTTCCGAGGTCCGCCGCGCCGGGCTGCAGACGGCAAAGACACCCGGCGGCAATCGCGCCTTGAGCGCGGCAAAGGCTGCGGCATCGCTAAGGTCGGCCGGCGCATCAGGGCCATGGATGACCCCGCGCGGTCCATCGACCGGCGCGTGCCGGATCAGCCACAGATTTGTCTCGATGCCCATGCCCCAGTTTAGTTGCGCATGATCTTGTCGCCAAACCGATTCACACTTTGGCGGATCATGCGCTAGGCCAGCGTTGCAGCCAGCAGCAGGAGGATCGCGGTCTCGCCGAGCTGCTCGGTGGCGCCGAGCACGTCGCCGGTCTGGCCGCCGATTTGCCGCCGCGCCAGCCACGCCATGCCGATCGCGCACGCCGCCGCCGCCAGCGCCGCGCGCAGCGCCGCGCCCCAGGGCAGCGACAGCAAGGCAATGAGGAGCGCGAGCGCGCCGGCGGTTGCCGCCGTCGAGAAATCCGGCCTGCCCGCCGTGGCGGCAAGTCCGTCCTTGCGCGCGTAAGAAAGGCTCATCGCCATGAACGGCAATACGCCCCGCGCCAGTGCATGCGCCGCAATCAGGCCTTGCACGACGGATCCATCCGGAAGCGCCGCCAGCGCCGAGAGTTTTGCGACGAAACTCACCAGCAGGATCAGCGCGCCATAGGTGCCGAGCCGGCTGTCGCGCATGATCTCGAGCTTCGCCGCGACGTCGCGGCCGCCGCCGAAACCGTCGGCGACGTCCGCCAGCCCGTCCTCGTGCAGCGCGCCGGTCAGGAGTGCGCTCGCGCCGAGCGCCAGCGCCGCCGCGGCAAGATCGGGCAAACCGATCATGCGCATGCCAAGGCAGGCGAAGCCCGCCGCCGCGCCGATTGCCGCGCCGACAAGCGGAAACACCCGCTGCGCGCGGGCGAAATTCGCGGGCATCGCGCCCTGCGGATGCTGCATCGGCAACCGGGTGAGGAATGCGACCGCGGTTTTGAGATCGTCGAGCCAGTCATTCATGATAGAGAACCCGAAAGCAATCAGTTGGCTTGCGACGCGCTCGACAAGGGGAATCGCACACAGTTCGATAGTCTAGACGGCGCGGACAACTGAGGGAACCTTGCCGCACGCCGGCCGTTGACTATTTCATCCGATCATCGAGCCTACTTTGATAACCTGCGCGCATTCTGTTCGTAAAGTCCGTGAGCAGGCATTTACCGAATACGCGCTGAGGAGCCGCTCATGCGAAAGGCGGTCTTGAAAGCAGTCGTTCTTGCCACCGTACTGTGCGCTCCGGTGTTGCCGCAGGCCCACGCCGAAGTCCGCATTCTCGCCAGCCCGGGCGGAGAGGTGGGCCCGTTCCTCGACCTGTTCGGGCGCGTGCGCGCCTCGGGCGAACGCGTGGTGATCGACGGACCCTGCCTGTCGGCCTGCACGCTGGTGCTGGACGTGGTGCCGAACAACCGCATCTGCGTCACGCACCGCGCCATCCTGGGATTTCACGCCGCGCGGTCGGTCGACCCGCAAGGCCGGATGTACGCCGAGCCGGAAGCATCCGAAGTTGTGCTGAAGGCCTATCCCGCCGCGGTGCGGGGCTGGATTCTCCGCCGCGGCGGATTGAGCTCGCGCCTGCTCTTGCTGCGCGGGCGCGAACTCGCGGCGATCTATCCGAGGTGCCGGTAATCAGTCCTCCAGCGGGCAATTGACCATCCAGGGAATCCCGAACTGATCGACACACATGCCGAATCCCCTGGAGAAGAAAGTCTTCCCGAACGGCATGTTGACGCTGCCGCCTTCCGACAGCGCCTTGAACTTGCGCTCGGCGTCGGCGGAATCCCCGACCGTCAGCGAGACCGAAAAGCCCTGCGGCTTGTGGAAATGTTCCGGAGGTGCATCCGACGCCATCAGCACTTCGCCATCGATCAAGATCCTGCCGTGCATGATCTGCTTTTTCCGGTCCGGCGCTGACGGCATCGACTCGGGAGCCTCTTCGTTTCTCAACATCATCTCGACTTTGGCGCCGAGCACCTTTTCATAGAACTTGAACGCCGCCTCGCAATTGCCGTTGTAGAACAGATAGGGATTGACCTGCATCGCTTGCTCCTCTGGTGACCAGTGTGCCGAAGGTTGGGGCTATTACTCGGTGAGCTTTTTCAGGCTGGCGAGGCCGATTTCAAAATCCTTGCCGACCATGCGGTCGATGTTGATGAACACGTGCATGATCTTTGCCATGAACGGCGTCGGACCGTGCATCAGCCAAGTCAAGCTGGTGGCATCACCCTGCGGCAGCATTGTGAACTCGGCGGTATTGTGGCCCTCGAATGGTGTGAAGAAATCGAGCTTGATGAGGATTTTCGTTGGCACCGACGCATCCAGAATCTCCATGCGGCCGGAGCCGACGTTCCCGTTGCCGTCCCACGCATAGACCGCGCCCTTGCCGCTCGCAGCCCCGCTGTAGGTGCGCTTCATCGCCGGATCCTTTTTTTCGTAAGGCGACCAGGTTCCCCACCGATGAAAATCGCTGATCAGCGGGAATATCTTTTCCGGCGGCGCCTTCACCATGGTGGCGCGCCGGACACTGAACGTATCCGGCTTGGCCGCGGCGAGCATCAATATGATCGCAATCGCGATCGCGATGACGACAGCGACGACGATGGCAATAATCTCGAACATCGCAAACTCCGTATCGGTTAATTTTCAACTGGACAGCGTCAGTGCCGCAACGACAACAACGCCCGCAAGTTCCTGTCGCGCAACCAGAGCCCGCCCCACACCACCAGCCCGAGATAAAATCCGAACAGCGTATGGCTGAACAGCGGACCGCCGATCCGCACATGCGATGCCATCGCGCCGCCGAGATAACCGGTCAGCAGGATCGCTCCCAGGATCGAGGTGGGCGGGACCGCGTAGAGAACGGTGCAGGCGACGGTAATGAACCCCAAACTGCGCGCGAGCGTTTCGCTCGAACCATAGCCGATCCTGTCCATCGTTTCCGTGACAACGGGCCATGGCACCAGCTTGATGGCGCCGTCGAACAGCAGGAACAATATGACGAGACCGCTGAGAACGCGGCCCAGCCAGCGCGCAGGTTTTGAAATCGGCGCTTCCTCCGCATTCGCCGGCATGGCGCCGGCGATGGCGCTGCTGCCTTGCATATTCATCACGCGTCTCCTTGGGATTGGTGATGCACAATCCCAGGGACGAGCGAGGCCGGGACGACCCGACAAGACGGCGAAAATATTCCCCGCCTTTCGTGATGGGGCCAGGGTGGCATCCGCCCGCGCAGAAAATGGCTTGTGTCCTTTGCGTTCTAATTTCGGTCGCAAATTTGCCCCCGACTCAATCCACTCTCGCGAATGGAACGATGGGGTACGTTCAGCTACCTGAAATGGGGGATTAGTTCATGGGACCCGCATATCCGCCGGATAGCAAACAGGAATTGCTCGATGGGCGAGGCTGCCTCGATGAATCGCCACTTCGCGATGAAGAGTTTGCGGACGACGAACATTCGGACGGCGTTGCATCGCTGCTTGAAGAAAATGCCCGGCTTCGAGGGATCGTGGTCAAGCTAACGGGTCTCATGCTCAAAAGCGTTGCGGATCGAGGTAACGCCGCATCGCGGACGGCCCAGGGCAATTACATCTGCTTCGAAACGGCGGTCGTGCTGCGTGGTTTGGCGCGCCGCTAGCCTGCCCTTGTTGTTGGCCGACGCGCCACCCCCCTCGTGCCCCGGGGGAGAAGACCTCTACTTCCCCGCCTTCGTCCCCCGCGGCGCGCTCTCGCGCATCAGGCGATCGAGATGCATCCGGATGTGGGCAGCTTCCGCCGAGGTGTTGGCGAGCGCGATGGCGCGATCGAACGCGACGCGGGCTTCGTCATTGCGGCCAAGCTGCATCAGGAACGCGCCGCGCACGCCGAAGAAATGAAAATAGTTCGAAAGCCGCGACGCCAGCGGCTCGATCATTTGAAGCGCAGCCTCCGCGCCGCGCACCTTGGACACCGCGACCGCGCGGTTGAGCGTGACCACCGGCGACGGCTGTATCACTTCGAGCGCGCCGTACAGCAGATCGATTTGCGTCCAGTCGGTGTCTTCGGGTTTGGCGGCACGGGCATGCAACGCCGCGATCGCCGCCTGGATCTGATAGGGTCCGCTGCGGCGATGGCGTATCGCCTTGTCGATCAGGGCCAGGCCCTCTGCGATCATCTTCTGATTCCAAAGCGAGCGATCCTGATCGTCGAGCAGCACCAGCGCGCCTTCGGCGTCGAAGCGCGCCGCCGCGCGGGCATGTTGCAGCAACAGCAGCGCGGTCAGTCCCATGATCTCGGGCTCACTCTGGAACAGCCGCAGCAACAGCCGCGCCAGACGAATGGCCTCCTCGCACAGCGGGCTGCGGCTCTCGGCGGTGTCGCCGCTTGCCGAATAACCCTCGTTGAAAATCAGGTAGATCATCGCGGCGACCGCGGAGAGCCGCTCGCTGCGCTCCACGGCGCCCGGCGTCTCGAACGGCACGTCGGCATCCGCCACCCGCGCTTTGGCCCGGGTGATGCGCTGCTCCATCGCGGCTTCCGAGACCAGGAACGCGCGCGCGATCTGCTTCACGGTGAGGCCCGAGACGATGCGCAGCGCCAGTGCGATCTGCTGCGTCGCCGGCAGATCGGGATGGCAGCAGATGAACAACAGCCGCAAGATGTCGTCGCGATAATGCGAGCCGTCGAGCCGCTCGGCCAGCGCATCCTCGGCGTCGTCGAGATCGGACATCGCCTCGTCCTCGGGCAGCGGCTCCTGCCTGCGGCTGCGGCGCACCTCGTCAATCGCGGCATTGCGCCCGACCATGATCAGCCACGCAGCGGGATCGCGCGGCGGGCCGTTCTGCGGCCAGCTTTTCAGCGCGCGCAGGCAGGCGTTCTGGAAGGCTTCCTCGGCGGTGTCGAGGTTGCGGAAATAGCGCAAGAGCGCGCCGACCGCCTGGGGACGCGCCGAGGTCAGCGCGGAATCGATCCAGGCGGTGTCGGTCATTTCGCGGCGCCTCCGGGCTGAAACAGGCCGACGGGACGGATCTCGTAGGCGCCGCCGGGATTGGCCGCGCCGAGATCGCGCGCGACATCGACCGCCTCGTCGAGGTTCTTGCAGTCGACGATGTAAAAGCCGAGCAGTTGTTCCTTGGTCTCGGCATAGGGGCCGTCGAGCACCACTGGCGGATCGTCCTTGCGCAGCGTGGTCGCCGACGTCGTCGGCAGCAGCCGCGCCACCGGGCCGAGCCGGCCCTGTTTGTTGAGTTTGTCCTGGACGACGGCGAGCTTCTTCATCACCGCGGCGTCCTGCTCCTTGGTCCATGAACCGACGAAGTCCTCATCGTGGTAGCAAAGGATGGCGTAGAGCATGGGTAAGGATTCCTGTTTGTTACAAGGACGAATGGGCGCTGATGTTGCCGACAGGATAGCGGAAGTATTTTGCGCAGAAAACATAAGCGGCTAGTGTTCCCTGCAATTTGCGAATGGTTGAGGCAAAAATCCGATGAACAAAGGCGCGCTCGCCCTGCTCATTCACGGCGGAACCGAAAACTGGTCGCCGCAACGCTGGAAGCGCCGGTTCGACGATGTGTGCAGGGATCGGCGGGTGTTGCTGTTGCCCGATCCGGAGTCTGACGCTGCCGAAATTCACTATGCCGCCGTCTGGAAGCCTGATCGGGGTGAGCTTGCGGCGTTTCCGAACCTGCGCGTGATTTTCAATCTGGGCGCCGGCGTCGACGCGCTGATGGCCGATTCGAGCCTGCCGAAAGTGCCGCTGGTTCGCGTCGCGGTCGGCGATCTCACCGCCAGGATGACGGAATATGTCGCCCTCCACGTGCTGATGCATCATCGGCAGGAACCTTACCTGCGAGCCAGCCAGCGCGAGAAGCGGTGGCAACCGAAATTTCAGTGGCCGGCGAACGCGATTTCGGTCGGCATCATGGGCCTCGGCACGCTGGGATCGAACGCGGCCGGCGCGCTGCGGCATCTCGGCTTTCGCGTGTCGGGCTGGAGCCGAAGTCCGAAAGTAATCGACGGCATCGACTGCTTTCACGGCAAAGCCCAATTCGATGCGTTTCTGGGTCGGACCGATATCCTGGTCTGTCTGCTGCCGCTCACGCCAGATACCCGGCACATTCTCAATCGCGCATTGTTCGCAAAACTCAACCGCAACAGCCCGATGGGCGCGCCGGTCCTGATCAATGCCGGCCGCGGAGGCCTGCAAAACGAAGCCGACATTCTCGATAGTCTCGATGACGGCACGCTTCAGGCGGCATCGCTGGACGTCTTCGCACAGGAACCGCTGCCCGCGGACAGCCCGTTCTGGACCCATCCGAAGGTCGTGCTGACGCCGCACAACGCGGCCGACACCGATCCCGACGAGATATCGAAATATGTGGCGCGCCAGATCGAACGCTTCGAGGCTGGCGGCGCCCTGGAAAACGTCGTCGATCCCGCACGCGGTTACTAGTGGTCCAAATCTGACACTTCGATTCGCTTGGGGATTCCCTGAAGAACTCGCGTGTGCGAGTCTAGGGTATGCACAAGCGAACGAATATCCAGTTGAGCCGAGCCGACCGTAGCAAGCTTAAAGCGGTGGTCGCCAATCGCAATAGCCCGCAGAAGCACGTTTGGCGGGCAAAGATCGTTCTTCTGACGGCCGATGGTCGCGGCACGGCTGAGATCATGCAAGCGACCGGCAAGGCCAAGACGGTGATCTGGCGCTGGCAGGAACGTTTCCGCGACGAAGGAGCCGCCGGCCTTTGGCGGGACAAGACGCGGCGGTCGCGCATTCCGCCGTTGAGCCCTGAGGTGGCTAAACGTGTGGTCGCCCTGACGTTGGCAGGCCCGCCGGCGGCGGCCAGTCACTGGACCGGTTCGGCGATGGCGAAGGCAGCCGGGATTAGCATCAGCTCGGTGCAGCGGATATGGCATGCTCATGGCCTCCAACCGCACAGGGTCCGCCAGTTCAAGCTGTCCAACGATCCGCAGTTTGCCGCAAAACTGCACGAAATCGTCGGCCTCTACGTCGATCCGCCCGACCATGCCATTGTCTTGTCGGTTGATGAGAAGAGCCAAATTCAGGCCCTCGATCGCACCCAGCCGGGGCTGCCGATGAAGAAGGGGCGCGCCGGAACCATGACCCATGACTACGAGCGCCATGGTGTCACTACCTTGTTCGCGGCGTTCGATGTTCTTGAGGGCAAGGTGATCGGCCAGTGCATGAAGCGCCATCGCCATCAGGAGTTCATCCGGTTTCTGAACGCCATCGAGGCAAGAGTACCCAAGAAAAAGACGATCCACATCATCGTCGACAACTATGCCACCCACAAGCATCCCGACGTCATGGCGTGGCTCGAAAAACATCCGCGGTTTGTCTTCCACTTCACCCCGACATCCGCTTCCTGGCTCAACGCCATTGAGGGCTTCTTTGCCAAACTCACAAAGAAGCGCCTCAAGCGCGGCGTTTTCCGATCCCTGCGGGAACTCAAAGATGCCATCCACCGCTTCCTCGACGACACCAATGCAAATCCAAAACCCTTTACCTGGACCAAGGACCCAAACAAAATCATCGCCGCTGTCAAACGCGGGCACCAAGTGTTAGATTCGATCCACTAGCTAGCCGTTCGCTCCGGATTCCCTCATCGTCCGGCTTGGGTCGCACCATGCAGGACGCCGCCAAGCCAGCAGCAGGGCAAGCCGACGAGCGCGAGTGCGACCGGGTACCAGAGCGGACCGAGGTCGGTAGCGGCCGCGGCAACGACGCCGGCCATCCCGGGGACAAGGCCTATCAGTCCCAGGATCACGGCATGGCGCATCGGCGCGCCGGGCGCGAGCCTTGCAGCGATGTAGCCGCCGGCCACGGTGTAGACGATCCGATACGCCAGCGCCAAAAGCAGCAGCCCCGTGTCGTCCATCGGCTCGCTCCACGGCGGATAGACCTCAAGCACATGCAGCACCTGATCGGTGCCGAGCGAGAGCACGATTACCGCGGCAAACCCGAGGAAGATGGCCGCGGCGCTGCGCCACCGGCGGCGGGGCCGCCCGGTGACTGCCTCGCAATCGCCGGAATCGACAACTTCCAACTGTTCAGCGGACATGGATCACCCCTTCGCCGGCAGCGCGTGCGCGAAACTCCAGGAATGGCCGAACGGATCGATGATGCGGCCATAGCGCGCGCCCCAGAACGCATCCCACGGCGGCATCGTGACGGTGGCGCCGGCTTCCGCCGCACGCTTTACCGCCGCGTCGCAGTTCTCGACTTCCAAATGCATGGTGACCGACGTTCCCTTGATCTGGTCGGGAGGAAACACCGCGTCCACCATCCCGTGCTCGCAGCGGTGCTCGGGAAAGTCATCCATCACGAAGATCCGCGCCCCGCCGACGTGGATTTCCGAATGCATCAGGCGTTTGCCGTCCTGCGCGGGCATCCGTATCACCTCGGAGGCGCCAAGCGCCTTCTTGTAGAATTCGATCGCGGCACTGGCATCATTGACGACAAGATGCGGCGTGACGACTTGCACGGGCTCGGCCATTGCTGAAGCTCCTGAATTTCTGAACCACCCCTATCATGACGAACGGGGAGACGTGGAGCCGACAGGGTGTCGAAAAGAATTTTCACGACCAAAGCGTCGTTCCAGCGAACGCCGGCACGACGCTTTGCGAGAGTGACTGCCTGCAACGGGATCACGCCATCGTCGCAACCAGCTCGGCGATGCGGTCGTAGGCCGGAGCGACGCCCTTTTCGATGCCCGAGTTGAGATGGCCGTCGCGATTTTCCTTGGTTTGGTGAAGGATGGTCGTTGTCAGCGTTGTCCTGCCGCCGGATTCGACGAAAGTCGACGTGACCTGGTATTCGTCGCTGGTGAATCCAGGCATCAAGATCCGCTCGATGAACACCACGCGTTCCGGCCGCACCAATTCGCGATAGATGCCCTGCAGAGTAAGGTCGCCGCCGCCAGGGGAACGCATGGTGAAGCGATAAGCGCCGCCGACCCGCAGATCGATCTCGCAGCCGGTCATTGGATACTCGGCGCTACCCAGCCAGCGCCTGACATGTTCCGGCGTGGTCATGGCGTCGAACACGAGATGCCGCGGCGCGTCGAACACGCGCGTCATCGCGATTTCAAGATCCGACGGAGTGGTGATTTTCAGGGTCTTATTCACTTTTGCGTCCACGCTGCTTCTCCTTCTTTACTCGAACTTTGGATTTTGTTCCCGCCGCCGATTTCACGGTCTCATCGGCCTGCAATTGCTGCAGATAGTCGTCGAGGCGATTGAAGTTCTCGTCCCAGAAGCGGCGGAAGTTTCCCAGCCAGCCATCGACCTCTTTGAGCGAGACCGGAGCGATACGGCACGGACGCCACTGCGCCTCGCGCCCGCGCGAGATCAGGCCGGCATGCTCCAGCACCTTGAGATGTTTCGAGATCGCCGGGAGGCTCATGTCGAATGGCTCGGCAAGTTCCGTCACCGACGTTTTGCCGAGCGCGAGCCGCGCCAGGATCGCCCGCCGCGTAGGATCGGCGAGCGCTGCGAAGGTGGTGCTGAGGGGGTCGGGCATCCGTGTTTAGCCTGCTAGTTAAATAACCTTTAGGTTAAATACGACGGAACGTTGGCGGTGTCAAGCGCGAGCGAAAAGCTGGAAAAACTATCTGAAATCCGGAAGCGGCCGCCGGGCCCAGGAAACATCGTCCTCGACGATTCTCACCCCTTCGCCCCTGCCCCGCACGTCACATCAATCGCGCCCTTCACGATCGCCTCCAGCTCCTTGCGCGGCACGCGGGCCCGGGCACGGATCGCGACGGTGTGGATGGTCGCGGACGCCAGTTGCGCCAGCACCAGGGGATCGGCGGAAGGCGGCAGTTCGCCTTTCTCCTTGGCGAGACGGAAGCAGACGGCGAACGCGTTGTCGAGTTCGGAAAGTCCTTCCAGCACCATGGCACGGATCTCGGGATCGGCCACCGCTTCGGAGGCCGCCGTCATCACCGTGAAACAGCCGCGCGGGCCGGTCTCGCCGGAGAGATAGATGTCGAGCGCCACCGCGTAGATGCGCTCAAGCCGTTCGCGGATCGGCAGTTCCTCCCGGAAAATCTGCTGCATCGCCGCGCGCGCGTCAGCGCGGTAGCGGCCATAGCTCTTGATATAAAGCTCGCGCTTGTCGCCGAATGCGCCGTAAAGGCTCGGCCGGTTCATGCCGGTGGCGGCGCTGAGATCGTCGAGCGAGGTCGCCGCGAAACCGTCCTTGCGAAACAGATCGAGCGCCTTGCCGAGCGCGATTTCGGGCTGATAGGCGCGCGGCCGGCCGCGGCGTTTTGGCGCGACCGCATCGGGCTTCGCCGGGGGCATTCTGCTTTTTTGTACCATTTCGCAAAAAATTCCTTGACGCGATTTATATTATGCGTAACAGTATAAAAATCAACGAAGGAGGCACCGATGGACCTGTATTTCTCCCCTCTCGCCTGCTCGCTGGCGACCCGCATCGCGCTCTATGAGGCCGGCGCCGGGGCCAATTATCTCGAGGTCGATCCCAAGACCAAGGTGGTGCAGAATGACGGTTCGAATTTTCTTGCCGTCAACCCGCTTGGGCTGGTTCCGACGCTGCGCACCGATGACGGGCTCGTGCTCACGGAGAACGCCGCGATCCTGCAATATGTCGCGGATCGCTTTCCGCAGGCGGGCATCGCGACCGGCCCCGGCATGGAGCGCAGCCGGTTGCATCAATGGCTCTGCTTCATCGGCACCGAGCTGCACAAGGGATTGTTCGTCCCGGTGCTCGACAAGAAGGCGCCGCCGGAAGTGAAGACCTATGTCCTCGGCAAGGGCCTGTCACGGCTCGACTATCTCGAGAACTATCTCAAAGGCCGCGAATTTCTGCTCGACCATTTCAGCGTCGCCGACGCTTACCTCGTCACCGTCATCAACTGGACCATGGCGACGCCGCCGATCGAGCTTGCGAAATGGCCGACCGTGAAAGCCTACTACGAGCGGCTGCGCGTGCGTCCCAGCATCGCCAGGGCCGTGGCGGAGGAGTTCAAGCTGTACCAGGCCGAGCTCGCGCGGCACAAAGCGGCGGCGTGAAGGCACGGCGAACGCCGGGGACCCGCGGTGTGCGCGATCCAAGGCAGTCGTTGCACACCGCACTTCAATGGCAAGTCCTCGGCGTATGGATCCCGGCTCGCGTTCGCGGAGCCTGTCATCGGGCCGGCCAAGGGCCGGACCCGTTGGCTCACCTGGCCGGGACGACGTTGAGTATGTAGGTGCCGCTCAAAACGGGCTGTCACCCAACCCCGGAACTTCCGCCGGCCGTGGGCCCGGCGCCGCCCAACGAAAGCGGCGATCTTTTTCTGCAATCGCGACATCGTTGATGCTGGCTTCGCGGCGGCGCATCAGGCCGTGCTCGTCGAACTCCCACTGCTCGTTGCCGTAGGAACGGTGCCACTGCCCGGCATCGTCATGCCACTCGTATTGAAAACGCACGGCGATGCGGTTGCCGTCAAACGCCCAGAGATCCTTGGTCAGGCGATACTCATGTTCCCTCTCCCATTTGCGCGTCAGAAACGCGACGATCGCGGCACGGCCTTGCAGAAACTCGGCGCGGTTACGCCAGCGGCTGTCCTCGGTATAGGCGAGTGCGACGCGTTCGGGATCCCTGGAATTCCAGGCATCTTCGGCCATACGGGCCTTCTGGGCAGCGGTCTCTCGGGTGAACGGCGGAAGCGGCGGACGCGACATGGTGACCTCGGCAGTTGGGGGACGCCCGAAGTGTATCGCCGTTGACCTGTGAGTCGATGGCGCTTTGCCTATCGCCCGATAGCTAGATCAGATCGGCCTTCAGCAGCATCCGCAGCGCTTTGGGGATCGGCTGCGCCCGCCCCTCGCTGATGAAGGCGACGCGCACCTCGGCCTTGACGAGCACGTCGTGGCCGCGCCGCACCTCCTGCGCCAGCGTGATCGAGGCGCCCTTCACCGCGACCGGCCAGGTCACGACGTCGAGCACGTCATCCATCCGCGCGGGCTTGAGATAATCGATCTGCATCGAACGCACCACGAAGGCAAAGCCCGGGGTTTCCGCCTGCGCTTCGGCGAACAGCGCGTGCTGCTCGGCGCCCATCAGCCGCAGATGATTGGTCCGCCCGCGTTCCATGAAGCGCAGATAATTGGCGTGATACACGATGCCGGAAAAATCGGTGTCCTCGTAGTAGACCCGGATCTGCATGTGGTGGCGGCCGTCGCGGATCGCGCCGTCGAGATGGGCGGTCAGCGGCGGAGCGGATCTGGTCACGGCACTTCCTCTCCTCCGCCGCCGAACAATCCGAACTGGGCCGGATCGCGTGCGGGCTCGGCGAGGCCGAGATGGCGGAAGGCATGCGAGGTCAACAGCCGCCCGCGCGGGGTGCGCTGCAGATAACCGCACTGGATCAAAAACGGCTCGATGATGTCCTCGATCGCATCGCGCGGCTCCGACAGCGCCGCCGCCATGGTTTCCACGCCGACCGGACCGCCGCCGTAATTCATCGCGATGGTGGTGAGATAACGCCGGTCCATGGCGTCGAGGCCCGCGGCGTCGACCTCGAGCGCGCTCAGCGCGTTGTCGGCAATCTTGCGGTCGATCGAGGCGGCGTCCGCGGCGGAGGCGAAATCCCGGACCCGCCGCAACAGCCTCCCCGCGATACGCGGGGTGCCGCGGGCGCGGCGCGCGATCTCGTTGGCGCCGTCGGGCGTCATGCCGATCTTGAGCACGCGCGCCCCGCGGGTGACGATCTTTTCCAGCTCTTCCTCGGTGTAGAAATTCAGCCGCACCGGAATGCCGAAGCGGTCGCGCAGCGGATTGGTCAGCAGGCCCGCGCGCGTCGTCGCGCCGACCAGCGTGAACTTTGCCAGCTCGATCTTGACCGAGCGCGCCGCCGGTCCCTCGCCGATGATGAGGTCGAGCTGAAAATCCTCCATCGCCGGATACAGCACTTCCTCGACCGCGGGGCTGAGGCGATGGATTTCATCGATGAACAGCACGTCGCGCTCTTCGAGATTGGTGAGGAGTGCGGCGAGATCGCCGGCCTTGGCGATCACGGGCCCGGAGGTGGCGCGAAAGCCGACGCCGAGTTCGCGCGCGACGATCTGTGCCAGCGTGGTCTTGCCGAGGCCGGGGGGGCCGACGAACAGCACGTGGTCGAGCGCCTCGCCGCGCTTGCGCGCGGCCTCGATGAAGATCGAGAGATTGGCGCGCGCCTGCGCCTGGCCGACGAATTCCGACAGCAATTGCGGGCGCAGCGCGGTGTCGCCGGCATCGTCCGTGCGGCGCTCGGGCGTGACGATGCGGGAGGGCGGGTTCACTTCGCCAGCTCCTTCAGGCCGAGCCGGATCAGCTGCGCGGTCTCGGCGTTCTCACCGGCGCTGCGGGAGGCGGAGGCAATCGCGGCGGCCGCCTGCGGCTGGCCGTAGCCGAGATTGACCAGCGCCGAGATCGCGTCGGTGACCGGGCGCGGCGCGCGTTGATCGTCGATCGCGCCGGACAGATGGACCAGCGCCGGATCGACATTGGCAAAGGCCGGCGCCTTGTCCTTCAATTCGGTGACGATGCGTTCGGCCACCTTCGGGCCGACGCCCGGGGTACGCGTCACCGCCGCCTTGTCGCGCAGCGCGATCGCATTCGCAAGATCCGCCGGCGGCAAGGTGCCGAGCACCGCCAGCGCCACCTTGGCGCCGACGCCCTGCACCGTCTGCAGCAGCCGAAACCATTCGCGCTCGACGTCGCTGCGAAAGCCGAACAGTTTTATCTGGTCCTCGCGCACATAGGTTTCGATCGACAGCACCGCCGCCTCGCCGGGCGACGGCAACGCCTGCAGCGTGCGGCCCGAGCAGTGCACCTGATAGCCGACACCGCCGACGTCGAGGATGACAAAATCCTCGCCGTAAGAGTCGATCAGGCCTTTGAGCTTGCCGATCATGCCCCGACCACCTTCAGCCGCAGCGCGGCGCTCTGGCGATGATGCGCATGCGTGATCGCGATCGCCAGCGCGTCGGCGGCGTCGGGGGATTTCGGGTCGGCCTTCGGCAGCAAAATTTTCAGCATCACCAGAATCTGGTTCTTGTCGGCGTGGCCGGCACCGACCACGGTTTTCTTCACCTGGTTCGGGGCGTATTCGGCCACCGATATCCCGAACATCGCCGGCGCCAGCATCGCCACTCCCCGCGCCTGGCCGAGCTTCAGCGTGGCGACGCCGTCCTTGTTGACAAAGGTCTGCTCGACCGCGGCCTCCGCCGGCCTGAAGTCGCCGAGCACGGCGGCGAGCCCCTGATGGATCGCCAGCAGGCGGCTTGCCAGCGGCAGGCCGTCGGCCGGTTCGACCGAACCGCAGCCGACAAAAACGAGCCGGTTGCCCTCGATCTCGATCACGCCCCAGCCGGTGCGGCGCAGGCCCGGATCGATGCCAAGGATACGGACGGGATGGCGAATCGGAGGCGATGTCATGGGCATTTTATACCCCATGCCGGAGTCGCAAGCCTAGCGCACCCGATCGTCATACCCCGCGAAAGCGGCCCGGCAACGGCGCCGGAGAAGCCCTATCCGCCCATCCTGGCGACCAGCGCGTCCGAAACCTCGAAATTGGCGTAGACGTTCTGCACGTCGTCGTGCTCGTTCAAAAGATCGATCAGCTTCAACAGCTTCTCGCCGGTATCGTCGTCCACCGGCACGGTGTTGTGCGGTTTCCAGGTCAGCGCCGCCTTGCGCGGTTCGCCGAATTTCGCTTCCAGCGCCTTTGCCACCTCGCGGAAGGTCTCCGTCGACGCGTAAACCTCATGCCCGCTTTCGCTCGACGACACGTCGTCGGCGCCGGCCTCGATCGCCGCGTCCAGCATCGCGTCATCGGAGGCGACGCTGGCGTCATATTCGATGACGCCGGTGCGATCGAACATGAAGGCCACCGAACCGGTTTCGCCGAGATTGCCGCCGGACTTGGTGAAGTAGGAGCGGATGTCGGACGCCGCGCGGTTGCGGTTGTCGGTGAGCGCCTCGACGATCACGGCGACGCCGCCCGGACCATAGCCCTCATAGCGGATCTCGTCGTAATTTTCGCCCTCGGTGCCGCTCGCCTTCTTCACCGCGCGCTCGATCGAGTCCTTCGACATGTTTTCCTGGCGGGCGGAGATGATCGCCGCGCGCAGCCGCGCGTTCATCGAAGGGTCGGGCGCGCCCATCTTGGCCGCGACGGTGATTTCCCGCGCCAGCTTGCTGAACAGCTTCGATTTCTGGGCATCCTGGCGGCCCTTGCGGTGCATGATGTTCTTGAACTGGGAATGTCCGGCCATGCGGTCTCTTTCGGGGATTCGTCCGGGAATCGGGGTGGAAGGCGCGGCGTTATAGGCCGGCGACCTGCCAAAATCAAAGATTTGCGGTCGTTTTCGGTACAGCGGTAGTGCCGGCTGCCGCCATGAGAGGCAATCGTTAACCATGACTTCACGCCCGAATGACAGGATGCGGGCCTCATTGATATTTCCCTGAGAGGCCCCATGGCGTTCGGTTTGTTTAGAAAACGTCCGCCGGAGCCGCCTGCGCCGACCGAGGAAATGAAGCCGGCGGCGCCGGCGATGGCATCCGAGGCTCCCGTCGCGTCGGAGGGCGATTCCGCCAGCGAAATTCTCGAACTGCTCGAACTCGAACTCGGCGCGATGATCCGGCAGCTCGAACGCGCGGCCAATTCGGTCGCCGGCGGCGCCGAGGCGACGGCGGCGACGCTTTCCACCATTCGCCAGCGCACCGACGCCCTGACCGGGCGCACCAGCGCCGCGCAGTCGACCGCGACCACGTTCTCGCAGGCCGCCGACAAGTTCACCCATTCGGCTGAAGGCATCGGATCCCAGGTGCGCGGCGCAAGCCAGCTCGCCGATCAGGCCAGCGCCGCCGCCCGTGAAGCCAGCGCCAATGTGGACCGCTTGCGCGAATCCTCGGCCGCGATCGGCAATGTCGTCAACCTGATTGCGCAGATCGCCAGGCAGACCACGCTGCTGGCGCTCAACTCCACCATCGAGGCGGCGCGGGCAGGCTCGGCCGGGCGCGGCTTCGCGGTCGTTGCAACCGAGGTCAAGGCGCTGGCGGTGCAGACCCAGCATGCCACCGAGGAGATCACGAAAAAGATCGACACCCTGCAAAAGGACGCCGAGGGTTCGGTCGATGCGGTGCACCGGATCGCGCAGGCGATCGAGGCGATCCGCCCGGTGTTCGAAAACGTCAACGGCGCGGTGGCCGAACAGAACCAGACCACCAGCGAGATATCGAACAATGCCGCCACTGCGTCGAGCTTCATCGTCTCGGTCGGCGACAGCGCCGCCGAGATCGACAGCGCCGCCAGGGAGGCCGAGGCCCACGGCGAAAGCGTCGCCAACGCCGGCAAGGCCGTCACCATGTTCGCGCAGAAGCTCAAATCGCGCTGCGCGGTGCTGCTCGGCCAGGACGCGCGCGACGACCGCCGCAAGCGCGAACGGCTGCCATGCAGTTTGAAGATCGAGATTGAGACCTCGCGCGGCACGATCGAAGCGCCGGTTTACGAGATTTCCATGGAAGGCGTCCTGATCTCCGGACCCGACGCCGAGAAGCTGCCGCTCAACGAAAGTTTCAACGCCACGCTGGAAAGCGTCGGCGCCTGCCGGATTCGCGTCCTGAAGCACGCGAAAGCCGGCGCGCTGGCGCCGTTCGTGGCGCCGGATGCCGCGCTGCAGGAAAAGGTCGAGGACAAACTGTGGGCGATCCACGACGAGAACACCGAATTCGTGACCCGCGCCATGGAAGCCGGCACCGCGCTGACCAGGATTTTCGAGGACGCCATCAAGAACGGCGACATCTCGATCGAAGACATGTTCGACGAGAACTACGTCGAGATCCCGGGCACCAACCCGCTGCAGCACCGCACCCGGATTCTCAACTGGTCGGAGCGCGCGCTGCCGGCGTTCCAGGAGGCTTTCCTCGTCAGGGACCCGCGCATGGTGTTCTGCGTGACGGTCGACCGCAACGGCTACCTGCCGGTGCACAACAAGATCTACTCGCATCCGCAGCGCCCGGGCGACGTGGCCTGGAACACCGCCAACAGCCGCAATCGCCGCATCTTCAACGATCCCGCCGGCCTCGCCGCCGGCCGCAATCAGCGCTCCTACCTGATCCAGAGCTACCGCCGCGACATGGGCAACGGCAAAACCATCATGATGCGCGAGATCGACGTGCCGATCCGCGTCAATGGCCGGCACTGGGGCGGATTCCGCACCGCGTACAAGCTTTGAGAAATACCAGCAGCCGGGACATTTGAACCGCTTTCGAATCCGGTCAGCCAGAGGAATGCAGCGATGTCGGTTACGCAGTCCGTGAAGCTGGAACGCGCGGCAGCCGTCCCCTCGGACAGCGAACGGCTGGTCGATCAGCTCTCGAACCGGATCGGCGGCCTTGGGGTCGAGCTTGCGGACGTGGCCGGAAATCTGCAGGAAGTCGCGGTGCGGGTATCCAACCAGTCCGAGCGGTTCGGGCATCTGCAAAAGACCGCCGAGACGATGGTTTCCGCCAATCACGATATCGCCGGCGCGTCGCGGGCGGTGCAGTCCGCCACAGCGGCCGCCGTCGGTGAAATCACCCAATCGCGCACCGCGGTGGAGACCGCGGTCCAGCACATTGCCGAATTGATCGCAGCCGTCGGCCGCATCGAACAGCGTCTCGGCGCGGTCGGAACCGCGCTCGCGCAGGTCGCCAACGTATCCGGATCGATCGAGGCGATCGCGAAGCAGACCAACCTGCTTGCCCTCAACGCGACCATCGAGGCCGCCCGCGCCGGCGAGGCCGGCAGGGGCTTCGCGGTGGTCGCGAGCGAGGTGAAGAGCCTCGCCGAAGCCACGCGCCAGGCGACGCACCTGATCGGCGATACCGTTCGCGATCTCGACAGCCAGGTCGGCAACCTGATCGGCGAGAGTGGCGATGCCTCGCTGAGGGCCAAGAACGCCGGAGAAGGCGCCCGGCAGATTCAGAGCATCATCGTCCGCGTACAGGACGGTTTCACGTCGGTCGGCCGCGAGATCGACGGGGTCGCGAAAGCGGCCACCTCCAATCTCGCGCACTGCGACATGGTGATCGACGACCTCGGCAACCTCGCCACGGGCGTCGATCTGTCGTCGACCGACCTCAAGCACGCCGACGAGCGCGTCGCCAAATTGCTCGAGCTTTCCGAGGTATTGATCGCGCTTATCGCCGACAGCGGGGTGGAGACGTCGGACGCGCCGTTGATCCGCGTCGTCATCGATACCGCAAAGCGGATTTCCGCGGCGTTCGAGAGCGCGATCGAGCGCGGCGAGATAAGTCTCGATCAACTGATGGACGAGAAATACCGCGAAATTCCGGGCACCGACCCCAGGCAATACCTCACCGACTATGTCGCGTTCACCGACCGTATCTTGCCGCCGATCCAGGATCCGATTCAAAAGATCGATCCCCGGGTCGTGTTCTGCGTCGCCTGGGCCAAAGGTGGCTATCTCCCAACCCACAATCCGAACTATCGCCTGCCCCAGGGACCCGACCCGGTCTGGAACAACGCCAATTGCCGGAACAAGCGGCTGTTCAACGATCGCGCGGTGAAGAAGGTGGCGGCCAATACAAAGCCGTTTCTGCTGCAAACCTACCGGCGCGACATGGGCGGCGGCAATTTCGTCCTGATGAAGGACCTGTCCTCGCCGATTCTTGTCCTCGGCCGTCATTGGGGCGCGTTCCGCATGGGCTTCCGGACGTCGTGAAGCAGCGCGGATTCCGCGGCGTCGCTGAAGCCTTAGAGCTCGCAATTTTCCGATTCAATTTTCAAACAGCCGCAACCCTGACCGTCATTGCGAGCGCTAGCGAAGCAATCCATTTCGCCACGCAAAGAAAGAATGGATCGCTTCCGCCTTCGCTCGTAGAGCTTCGGCGGACGCGGTCGTCGCTTTCGCTCCTCGCAATGATGCTGACAAGCGCCGGCGATCTCGCGGCGCGGAATGCGCCCGGGCTTTGCGTTGACACCCTCGATAAACAAGAGGGCGCAGGGAATGCCGGACGCTCGGCGCGTCCGCAGCCGCGTGCGCAGTGGTAGAAAGCACACGCGTTAGTCACCACGGTCACGCCGCAAACGTCCGGCATTCCCCGCGCAATGGTTTTAACGGCTTACTTCGTGATCTCCCCGGTGACCGGGCTTTCTTGCCACCGTCGCCGGTGGAAAGTTGTTTCCACCGACTTGACGCCGGCGTCGGGGCGCCAGGACCACACGACTTCGCCGTCCGCAGCAGCATCATTCGTCCGCGCGATCATTGATCGCGCCTGATACTGCCGCGTCCATCGCATCCCGCGCCCAACGTCCGTGACGATCGCGATACGCCCCTCTCTCGGGACGGGATGGCGGCGGATATAAAAGTGATTTGGGTAAAGGGAGAACAGGAATATTTTTGCGAAAGGGGCTGGACAGGCAAAGGAGTGATTTGCCCGTCAGGCCAGACTAGCACTTCACATAATGTTCTCGGTGACGCCAACTTCTGCTTTGGATAAAAAATCCGACCTCAAGCGACGAGGTTCGATGTCGGCTCTTCCTTCAACAGCGGACCTTCTACAATGCAACGGTGACGTCAGCTTTGTGCCCAACAGCAGACGCCGCGCGCCAAGGCGTCTGGTCTGCGAATCGAGAGTCAGCGCGTCAGCACGAGGTGGGTCGCCAGCTCCGTTGGGACCACCTCCGTCACCCGATAGCCAAGGCCCGGCAGGTCGACGCCTGCGAACAGGGATTCACCGCGGCCCAGAACGACGGGCGACAGCGCCAAGTGCATCTCGTCGATTGCTCCTGCGAGTAGATACTGGCGGACAGTCGCAACGCCCCCGCCGATCTTTACGTCCAGGTCGCCCGCGGCGGCCTTTGCCTCGGCAAGCGCCGCCTCGATCCCGTCGGTAACGAAATGGAAGGTCGTCCCGCCCTCCATCACGATTGGCGCCCGGGCATGGTGGGTGAGGATGAAGGTCGGCGCGTGGTACGGCGGATTGTCGCCCCACCAGCCCTTCCAATCGGGGCCGCCCCAATCGTCGCCGGCCGGCCCGAACATATTGCGGCCGAGGATGAAGGCGCCGAAGCCTTCCATTGCGGCTTCGGCAAAGCGGTCGTCGGTGCCCCCGTCTTTCCCGATCATCGATCGAAAGGCCAGGGTCGGGAAGAACCAGTTCATCAATTCCTGGCCCCGTTTGCCGAGCGGATGTTCCAGGCCCTGGTCCGGACCGGCCCCGAAGCCGTCGATGGACACTCCGAAGCCAGCTACGCGTACCTTGCCCATCCGGGCCTCCTTTTAATTGTGAACTGACTCAAGACGAATGGGCACGCGCGTTTCCGACACCATCGGCCTCCTTTGACACAAAATTTTTAGAATTTCCGACCTTCGCTGACTTGGTTGGGGAAGCCAGTCATGTTGTGATGGTCCGTAATGGGTCAATCTCGACCGAATTGGGCTGTGTCCGTGCGATGTCCGGGTTACCCCCGATAGCGACCGAGCTGCGGGCATCGCTGGTGGTCGGGTTCGTGCCAATTTCCGCCATGCGAGGTAGGCAGAGTGTCAACGATGATCTGACCCAATTTAGGAAACCCGATCATGAGCAATTTGACGACGGTAGAGGTTAAGGCTTTCGTGCCAGCGCGAGATTTCGCTTTCTCCAAGCAATTCTATCAAGACCTCGGCTTCGAACTCGCGTGGTCCGATGATAATCTGGCGTATCTGCACCACGGAAATTCTTCATTCCTGCTCCAGAATTTCTATAATGAGATGCACGCTGGCAACTTTATGATGCATCTGCTGGTCAATGACGTAGATGCATGGTGGCGTCACGTCCAGGCTCAAGGGATAGCATCCAAGTACAATACGAAGACCGAGCCACCTGAAGACCGACCATGGGGTTTGCGCGACTTCGTGCTTGTTGATCCCACTGGCGTCCTTTGGCGCATCGGACAAAATATTTCCACTCGCCGAGAACCGGTAGGCTCCGGTGACAACGCTTAGGCCCGCTTTGGGTCAATCGCGTCACCCTGGCCATGCGCCGACCACTTCCGATCTACCCCGATAAGCAGACCTTTCCAGAGTCCGTTGGCATGTCTCATAAGGTGCCATGAACACCCTGCTATTCGATCGCCAGGAAATCTACCGCTGCCGGCGCAAGTGGATCGCGGCCGATGCGAAGTCTTGCCGGCATTTCCGATTGCCTATCCGAGCCCGCTGCGCCACGTTCGATGGTCAGGCGCGCCCGAAACGGGCCATGCACAGCCTAAGGGGATCATGCACGAATGCCCGGCCCGGAAAGTCGCTTCTACGAGTCCCAGGGTTTGCGCCTGCATTATGCCGACTGGGGTAATGAAGCGGCGCCCCCGCTGATCCTGATCCATGGCGGCCGCGATCATTGCCGCAGCTGGGACCTGATCGCCCGATCGTTGCAGCCGCGCTTTCATGTGATGGCGCCCGACCTGCGCGGCCATGGCGACTCCGAATGGACCAAAGGCGGCAGCTACAGCCTGCCCGAATACGTCTACGACCTGACGCGTCTGGTCCGACTCTTTACCGCGAAGGAAGTTGCGATTGTCGGCCATTCGATGGGCGGCATGATCGGGCTCACCTACGCGGGCACTTTCCCCGACAAGGTGTCGACGCTGGTCGTCCTTGACGGTGTGGTCGTCTCGCCGAATGCGCCGAAAGCGCCGGCACACGAACGGATTGCGAAGTGGATTTCCCAGCTCGACGGACTAGGGCTGCGCGAGCCGCGCTTCTATCGCACGGTCGCGGAAGCGGCCGCGCAAATGTCGGCGCACAACAAGCGGCTGACACCCGAACTGGCCCTGCATCTGGCCACCTACGGCGTCAGGCAAAATGCCGACGGGACCTATAGCTGGAAATTCGATCCATACCAGCGGGCCATGGCGCCTCACCGGCTATGGCCGGAAGATTATATTGCGCTGTGGTCGCGCATCGCCTGCCCCACGCTGTTGCTTGGCGCGGACGAGAGCTTTCTCGGCGATGCCAGGGCGGCAGGATTTGCGGACTATTTCAAACAGGCGCGAGCGGAAACCATATCGGGTGCGGGACACTGGCTTCATCATGACAAGCCTGATGAGGTCCTGAGCCTGATCCGTCAATTCCTTGAACTGGCTGACGCGCGTTAGCGAGGACCGCTGACGGCAAACGGAGAAGCGCCAGGCAGCGAGAGCGAATTGAGGCCGCTATCGAGGCGGCCCGACCGTTGGGTGTAGCCGAACCCGACTGACAGGCTGACATTCGGCGTCGGCTGGATTTCGACGCCCGCATGCGCACTGTAGCCCGGCACTGTGCCGGACATGGCGTCGAAGGGGGCAAAAGGGCCACCGATGCCGGCATTATATCTCAAGCTGTCGAAACCGGCATAGACCGTGAGGGGTAACCCGCTCGCGTTTTTGAAGTTGTAGCCGAACTGCACGCCCTGGTAATCAAGCGAGCGGATATTGCCGAGCGCTCCGTCCTGGTTGATGCCGTTCATGCTCAAACCCATGCCGCCGCCTTCGCCGCCGACAAACCAACCGTTCGGAAAATTGTAGCGCATATTGGAAAAGCCGCCGCCTCGGGCGTCACTGCCGTCAAAGCTCGGAAAGTTGCCGTAAGTGTTCGAGCCCTGGCCCCCGGTCAGACTGCCCCCGAAGCCGACGGGCCAGCTCGGGATCCAATATGTCACGGGGGCGGCTTGGGCATGGGCCGTTCGCCCGCCCAGACAGAGCGCCGCCAACACCAATGCGAGATTTAACCTGCTTGAGAAAATGGACATCCGCGTCACCGCCGAGAGTCCTGAAACTATACGGTCTGGATATCAAGAACGCCAGTGCGGCGCCCGGACTGGTCGTTGCCTCTATCCACGAGAAGCGTGACAGACATCGGGCTGATATGAGGAGACAATACGGCGCGCACGATGCATCGACTGGTATGCTTCAATAGGGCCGCATGAGCATGCACAGGGTGCCGAACGAAAAAGGCCGGGCTGTCGCCGGCCTTGTCCGTACCGCTCCGGCCGGCCGCGCTCATTTGGTGTAAAGTTGACGCGCGGGAGCTGGCGCCGCATCGTCCCAGCGATATTTCAGCGCCACCGAGACAATGTCGGCGTGCGCCGCCACGTCGCCGGCGTAGGCTGCGGTCGCCCCCGGAATGAACCACGGATTGGCGGTAGTGGTGAGATTGATCGAGGTACTCTTCACGAACAGGTGCGAATAGGCGAAACTGAAGGCCAGCGCCCTGGTGAATTGATAGCTCGCTCCCGCCGACAGCCAGGTGCGATCGTTGTCCGGCAACAGCGGGATGCGCACCTGATCGGTGACCGGAGATTTCTCGTAGCCGACGCCGGCGCGCAGCGCGAACTTGTCGTTCCACTGGTATTCGGCGCCGAGCGAATAGAACCAGCCGTCACCGAACTGGAACGGCAAGGTCACGTTGTTGAGGCCGACCAGCGCCGGCGCGCCGCCGGGCTGAACGACCGTCGAGGTACCGATGCGGCTCCAGTTCGTCCATTCGACGGTGCCGAGCAAGGTCCATTGCCGGTCGAGCCGCTGCCGCAGCCCTAAGCTGACGACGTCGGGCAGATTGATCGTGCTGCTGGCTGCGCCCGGCGTGGAGAACGGCGGGCTGAAGACGACGCCGGCGGGAAGCGCGATCGTACCGCCGATCTTCTGGTTGATCGCGGAGCGATAGCCGAGGCCGATGGTGGTGGCCGGCGTCGGCGTCAGAGTGACTCCGGCGGTGACCCCGTAGCCCCAGCCGGTGCCGCTCAAATTGAACTGGTCGCCCAGCGTGAAGCCGAGGCCCTTGGTCAGGTCGGCCTTGGCATATTCGACCTGAATGCCGGCGCCGACGCTGATCCAGTCGTTGATCCGGTAAGCGATGCTCGGCGTCGCATTGTAAGTCTTCAGGCTGGTGCTTCCGGCCGCAAAATCGCGGCCCGCCCACCTGTCCGGAAAACTGACCGACAACCCGAATGGCGAGTTGAGCGACAGGCCGAGCCACAGGGCTGGCCTGATCTGCCAGGACGCGTAGCCGGACGGCACCAGGGCATCGTCGGCGGTGTCGCCGGTGCCGCCAAAGAAGAACGGAGCGCCGGCAAGCGTGCTGCCCGCGGTCGGCGTATGCGCGGCGTACGGCATGAGTCCGGTCGCGACGATTTCTGTCTCGATGCCGGGCACCTGCGTCATGGTCGCCGGATTCCAGAACATCGACGACAACGAACCACCCGCCGCAACACCGGCAAAAGACGATCCCTGCCCGTCGGCGCTTTGTTCGCGAACGGCGAAACCGCCGGCATTCGCACCGGGCGTGGCAACAAGCCATGCGCCGACGCTCGCCAATAAGAGCGATCTCACGCGACGAGACGACATGACGACATCCGTCCGATACATGGCGCACATTTTTTGTTTTGGCGCTTGACGACGATAGCGTGGCTGGCTCCGCCGCAGCCTGCAATGTCCTGCGGTGGGTCGCATCGCATTTAATGACGTATTTTTGGTTGTGTAGCAGCGGTGCCACACCTTGGCCGCGCTACCTCGTCCAGAATCCCGGCAGCGTCGGCTCCAGCCTTCCCCCGATCCGCACCGGCGCGATCCGCAGTGCCAGCCCGGTGGCATCGTCGGTCTCGACCGCGACGCCGCTCAGCGTCGCGGTGCCCAGCGCCGGCTCGAACCGGCTCGACGGAATGCCCGTCGTAAAGCGCCGCAGCGGCTCCTCCTTCTGCATGCCGATGATCGAATCATAATCGCCGGTCATGCCGGCGTCGGTCATGTAGGCGGTGCCGCCGCGGAGAATCCGGTGGTCGGCGGTCGGCACGTGGGTGTGGGTGCCGACCACCAGGCTGGCGCGGCCGTCGCAGAAAAAGCCGATGCCCTGCTTCTCGCTCGACGCCTCGCAATGGAAATCGACCACGATCGCGTCGGTCGCCGCCTGCAGCGGACAGGCTTCGAGTTCGCGGTTGATGACGGCGAACGGATCGTCGAACGGCGTCATGAAGACGCGGCCGATGGCGTTGATGACCAGCGCGCGCTTGCCGTTCTTGGCGTCGACCAGCGCCGTGCCGCGGCCGGGCGTGCCCTTCGGAAAGTTCGCCGGCCGAACCAGCCGCGGGGCGCGCTCGATGAACACCAGCGCCTCGCGCTGGTCCCAGGCATGATTTCCAAGGGTAACCGCGTCGGCGCCGGCATCGATGAATTCCTGATAGATCGCCTCGGTGATGCCGAAGCCGCCGGCGGCGTTTTCGCCGTTGACGATGACGAGATCGAGCGCCCAGTCGCGAATCATGCCGGGCAAATACTCGGAGATGGCGGTGCGTCCGGCCCTGCCGACGACGTCACCGACGAAAAGAATGCGCAACTCATGAACTCCGGAAATCGAACACCTGTGCTTCCGTTAGCACATAATCCAGCGCCACGTCGTGCAGCAGCGCCGGCACGGCTTCAACTTCCTGGGCCGCGAAGGCGAGGCCGATGGCCGTGAAGGCTTTCGATCTGTGCAGTTGCGCAAGCGTGCGGTCATAATGCCCGGCGCCGTAGCCGATGCGGTGACCGGCCCGGTCGAACGCCGCCAGCGGCACCAGCACGATATCGGGAATGATCTCGGCCGCGGCCGGCGACGGCTCCAGAATGCCGAGCGGTCCGCGCAGCAGCCTGTCGCCGGCAGACCAGGCACGAAATTTGAGCGACTGGCTGCGCGCCGCGATCGCCGGCAGCGCCAATTGCGCGCCCTGCGCGGCGATGTTCAACATCAGGGGAATTGGATCGAGTTCGCTGCGGATCGGCGAGTAACCGGCAACCACCGCATCTCGCCTGAGTTCGATCGGAAGTCCGCGCGCGGCGATGGCCCGCGCCGCGGCGGCGCGGTGCTCGCCGCTCAACGCATCGCGCGCGGCGAGCGCCGCGGTACGGAGAGTTGCCTTTTCGTGGCCGCTATTCGGGCTGAGGGGGTTGGGCATCAAATACCGTCATGCCCGGCCTTGTGCCGGGCATCCACGTCTTTCTTTCAAAGCAAGCTAAAGACGTGGATGGCCGGGACAAGCCCGGCCATGACGAGAATCGTCGGATTCGAAGATAAAGTGCGAAGCCGTAATGGCCGTTGGAGCGCTCGATCCCGGAGTTCCCTACGAAAGTAGGTGGGCACCATATGACCGGATCCACGGACCCGGCCAGGGACAGTTCCCTGAAGGATCGATAAGGCCCCGGGGATATATGGCTCCTGACGCGCGACACAGCTTCGCGAGGCCAATGTAACCACGATGGAGTCGGTCCGCCAGCGTTAACGCGGGCGCCGGTCAACCTATCGCAACGCCGCCGCCGACGGTCCTGTTCAGCACCTGCGTGGTCTTTTCGATGCGGTCGGCCGCGGAGTTCAGCGCGTTGGCGACCGCGACCTGGGTCGCGCGGGCGCGATCGGCCGCCGCCGCGCGGACGTCGCGCAAGGCCTCGATTTCCTCCTCGAGGTTGCGGATGCGCTGGCCGGCGTCGAGCAGTTCGTCGCACACCGTCAGTGCCGCCATCACGATCAGGCGCGCGTCGCCGATCTCGCCGAATTTGCCGCGCAGGCTCTGGATCCGTGATTCCAGGCTCTCGGCGAGTTTCAGCAGCCGCGCCTCCTGCCCTTCCTCGCACGCCATCCGGTATTGCCGGCCGTTGATGGTGACGTTGACGTGGCTCATGAGTTCCTCTCCGGCATGGAGTACCGAGCGGATGGTGCCGATCGCGGCGTCCAGCTTTTCGGCGATCTCGCGATTGACGCGCTCCAGCCGGCGCGATTTCACCAGCGATCCGTCAAGTTCGTCCGCCAGCCGCGACCGGTCCGCGCCCAGCGCCTGAATCCGGCTCGCCAGTTCGTTTTCGTCGCGGTCGGCTTCGCGCCGCCGCTCGACCGCGCTTTCCAGCGCCTCGAGCGCTGCCATCAGCCGCCGCGACGCGGCGTCGATATCGACCGATGGGAGCTCGGCGTTGCCGGAGCCGTTGGCGGGGCGATCAATCATGCCGTCGATGCGGACCTTCCCTTGACGCCGGCCGTCCGGGAAAATTCGCGGTTCGGCAAGCGTTTAGACGGTGAAATTTACGTGGCAAGCGAGCCTGACGCAACGCCGCTTGCAAGCTATGCACCGCAAAGCAACTTTTCCGCCTTCCCGCGCGTTCCCCTGCCTTGGACTCCGGGAACCGAGATGCTATCCAGCCTTGGTTTCCCGTTGCCCACAACGCTTGTGCCGAGGCCATTCGCCATGCGGCGGATCGCCACCAAGCATCTCATTTCAGGCGGATTTCATCATGACGCGCGTCGATCACTCCCGTATGGCCAATGCGATCCGCGCGCTGGCGATGGATGCTGTCGAGAAGGCGAAATCCGGCCATCCCGGCCTGCCGATGGGGGCTGCCGACGTCGCCACCGTGCTGTTCACGCAATTTTTGAAATTCGACGCCGCCGACCCGCATTGGCCGGACCGCGACCGCTTCGTACTGTCGGCCGGCCACGGCTCGATGCTGCTCTATGCGGTGCTGTACCTCACCGGCAATGCGGACATGACGCTCGACCAGATCAAGAATTTCCGCCAGCTCGGTTCCAGGACGCCGGGACATCCGGAAAACTACGAGACCAGCGGCGTCGAAACCACCACGGGTCCGCTTGGGCAGGGCATCGCCACGTCGGTCGGCATGGCGCTCGCGGAGAAGATGCTGGCCGCCGAGTTCGGCAAGAAGGCCGTGGATCATCGTACTTACGTGCTCGCCTCCGACGGCGACCTGATGGAAGGCGTATCGCAGGAAGCGATCGCCATGGCCGGGCACTGGAAGCTCAACAAGCTGATCGTGCTTTATGACGACAACGGCATCTCGATCGACGGGCCGATCTCGCTCGCCAACTCGGTCGACCAGGTGAAGCGCTTCAAGTCCGCGGGCTGGCAGGCCGAGCGCATCGACGGCCACGATCCGCAGGCGATCGCGGCGGCGATCGCGCGGGCGCAGAAGTCCGGCAAGCCGTCGCTGATCGCCTGCAAGACCACCATCGGTTTCGGCGCGCCGACCAGGGCCGGCACCGCCAAGGCCCACGGCGAAGCGCTCGGCGCCGAAGAGCTCAAGGGCGCCAAGGAAAAGCTCGGCATTTCGCTCGAGCCGTTCTCGGTGCCGGCGGACGTCCTGCAAAGCTGGCGCGAAGCCGGCGGCCGCGGAGCCACGGCGCGCAAGGAATGGGAAGCCCGGATGGCGACGCTGTCGAGCCGCAAGCGCGCCGAGTTCGACCGCCGTCTGCGCCACGAACGGCCGGCCGCGCTGGCCAGGGCGTTCAAGGCCCACAAGAAGGCGCTGCTCGAAACGCCGCAGAATATCGCCACCCGCAAATCGTCCGAACTTGCGATCGATGCGATCGTAGCGGCGATGCCGGAATTTCTGGCGGGCTCCGCCGATCTCACCGGCTCCAACAACAACAAGGCGAAATCCGCGATCGACTTCTCGGCCAAGACCCCGAAAGGCCGGTTCATTCACTACGGCATCCGCGAGCACGGCATGGCGGCGGCCATGAACGGGATATTCCTGCACGGCGGGTTCGCGCCGAACGGCGCAACGTTCCTGGTGTTCACCGACTATGCCCGGCCGGCGATGCGGCTTGCCGCGCTGATGGGTGCCGGCGTCGTCTATGTGATGACCCACGATTCGATCGGACTCGGCGAGGACGGGCCGACACACCAGCCCGTCGAACATCTCGCGGCGCTGCGCGCCATTCCCAACATGCGCGTATTCCGTCCCTGCGATGCGGTCGAAGTGGCGGAGTGCTGGGAGCTCGCCCTCAACCGAACCGACGGCCCGACGGTATTGGCGCTGACCCGCCAGAACCTGCCGCAATTGCGCACCGCCGCGCCGCCGGACAATCCGTGCAGCCGCGGCGGCTATGAACTGGTCGCCGCGCAGGGCGAGGCCAAGGTTTCGCTCTTTGCCTCGGGCTCGGAGGTCGAAATCGCCGTCGCCGCGCAGAAAGAGCTCGCCGGACGCGGCATTGCGACGCGGGTGGTGTCGGTGCCCTCGCTCGAATTGCTGCTGGCCCAACCGGCCGACCGCCGCAAGGCGATCATCGGCTCAGCCCCGGTCAATATCGCGATCGAAGCCGCGGTCCGGTTCGGCTGGGACGCGGTCATCGGCCCGGATGGGATCTTCGTCGGCATGACCGGTTTCGGCGCAAGCGCGCCTGCGAAAGCACTTTACAAGCATTTCGGGATCACGCCCGAGGCCGTGGTCGAGGCCGCGTCAAAGCGCCTGGGAGCGAACTAGCGCTATCGGAACGATCCGGACTATGATGCATTGCAGCGTTAGAGCTTTCAGGGCATGAAATAGCCCGGAAATCGGCCGAACCGGCCGCAAAAACACGGGATTTTGGAACCTTTAAGGAGAAGTTGAATGGCAGTCCGGGTCGCAATCAATGGATTTGGCCGCATCGGCCGTAACGTGCTGCGGGCGATCGCCGAGTCCGGCCGCACGGATATCGTGGTGGTCGGCATCAACGACCTCGGCCCGGTGGAGACCAACGCCCATTTGCTGCGCTTCGATTCGGTCCACGGCCGCTTCCCCGGCACCGTGACCGTCGACGGCGATTCGATCAGCGTCGGCAACGGCAAGATCAAGGTCTCGGCCGAACGCGATCCCGCCAAGCTGCCGTGGAAAGACCTCGGCATCGACATCGCGCTGGAATGCACCGGCATCTTCACGGCAAAGGACAAGGCCTCCCTGCATCTCACCGCCGGCGCCAAGCGCGTGCTGGTATCGGCGCCCGCCGAAAACGCCGATGCGACCATCGTCTACGGCGTCAACCACGACAAGCTGACCAAGGCTCATCTGGTCGTTTCGAACGGTTCCTGCACCACCAACTGCCTCGCGCCGGTCGCAAAGGTCCTGAACGACACCGTCGGCATCGAGACCGGCTTCATGACCACGATCCATGCCTATACCGGCGATCAGCCGACGCTCGATACCCTGCACAAGGATCTCTATCGCGGCCGGGCCGCGGCGATGTCGATGATCCCGACCTCCACCGGTGCGGCCAAGGCGATCGGCCTGGTGCTGCCGGAACTGCAGGGCAAGCTCGACGGCGTCGCGATCCGCGTGCCGACGCCGAACGTCTCGGTGATCGATCTCAAGATCGTCGCTTCGCGCAAGACCGATGCGAAGGAAATCAACGAGGCGATGAAGCGCGCTTCGGAGCAGCAGCTCAAGGGCATCCTCGGCTACACCGCCGCGCCCAACGTCTCGATCGACTTCAACCACGATCCGCATTCCTCCACGTTCCACATGGACCAGACCAAGGTTCAGAACGGCACGCTGGTGCGGGTGATGTCGTGGTACGATAATGAATGGGGTTTTTCGAACCGCATGGCGGACACCGCCGTGGCGATGGGGAAGCTGTTGTAGAAACTTGTCGTCATGCCCGGCCTTGTGCCGGGCATCCACGTCTTTGCTTCCGATCGGGGCGTGGATGGCCGGACGAGACCGCCATGACCGGGAAAACCGCTCATGAAATCATTCCGCACCCTCGATGACGTCGATGTGAAGGGCAAGCGCGTATTGCTGCGCGTCGATCTCAACGTGCCCATGGAAAACGGCCACGTCACCGACACCACCCGGCTCGAACGGGTGGCGCCGACCATCACCGAGATATCCGGCAAGGGCGGCAGGGTAATATTGCTGGCGCATTTCGGCCGGCCCAAGGGACGCGACCCCAGGGAGTTGCTGAAGCCGGTAGCCGCAGCGCTGTCGCAGGTGATCAACAAACCGGTTTCGTTCGCCGACGATTGCGTCGGCGACATCGCCCAACAGGCCATCGCCGCGATGAAGGACGGCGACATCCTTTGTCTGGAAAATACCCGCTTCCACAAGGAAGAAGAAAAGAACGATCCGGCTTTCGTGGCGGAGCTGGCAAAGCTCGGCGACATCTGGGTCAACGACGCCTTCTCGGCGGCGCACCGCGCGCACGCTTCGACCGAGGGCCTCGGCCACAAGCTGCCGGCCTATGCCGGACGCACCATGCAGGCCGAACTCGACGCGCTCGGCAAGGCGCTGGAAGCCCCGACCAAGCCGGTGATCGCGATCATCGGCGGCGCCAAGGTTTCCACCAAGATCGATCTTCTGGAGAACCTCGTCAGCAAGGTCGATGCGATGGTGATCGGCGGCGGCATGGCCAATACCTTCCTGCACGCGCAGGGCGTCGGCATCGGCAAGTCGCTGGCGGAGAAGGACCTCGCGGCAACCGCGCTGCGGATTGTCGAGAAGGCGGAAGCCGCCAATTGCGCGATCATCCTCCCCGTCGACGCCGTGGTCGCCTATCACTTCGCGGCCAATGCGCCGTCCCAGGCCTACGGCCTCGACGCGATTCCGGCCGACGGCATGATCCTCGACGTCGGGCCGCAATCGATCGCGCGGATCCACGCCGCGATCGACGACGCCGCGACGCTGGTCTGGAACGGCCCGCTCGGCGCCTTCGAAATGACGCCGTTCGACCACGGCACCGTGTTGGCGGCAAGGTACGCGGCTGGCAGGACCAGGGCGAAGAAGCTGATCTCGGTCGCCGGCGGCGGCGACACGGTGGCGGCGCTGAACCAGGCCGGCGTGGCCGGCGATTTTACCTATGTTTCGACCGCGGGCGGCGCGTTCCTTGAATGGATGGAAGGGAAACCGCTGCCGGGCGTCGAGGTTTTGAGGATACGCCAGGTTTAATTGATAACGGGCGCCAAAGCCCCAACGCGGAGAACAGGACAGATGGCTCGCATCACGTTGCGTCAGTTGCTCGACCACGCGGCGGAACACGATTATGGCGTGCCAGCCTTCAATATCAACAATATGGAGCAGGCGCTCGCGATCATGGAAGCCGCCTCCAGCCTGGACGCGCCGGTGATCATTCAGGCCTCGCGCGGCGCGCGGTCCTATGCCAACGACGTGATGCTGAAGCACATGATGGACGCGGTCACCGAAATGCATCCGCAGATTCCGGTCTGCGTGCACCTCGATCACGGCAACGAACCGGCCACCTGCATGACCGCGATCCAGGCCGGCTTCACCTCGGTCATGATGGACGGCTCGCTGAAGGCCGACGGCAAGACGCCCGGCGACTGGGATTACAATGTCGGCGTCACCAGGAAGGTCACCGACATGGCCCATCTCGGCGGCATTTCAGTGGAAGGCGAACTTGGCGTGCTGGGCTCGCTCGAGACCGGCATGGGCGACAAGGAGGACGGCCACGGCGCCGAGGGCAAGCTCTCCCACGACCAGCTGCTCACCAATCCCGACGAGGCGGTCAAGTTCGTCAAGGAGACCAAGGTCGACGCGCTGGCGATCGCGATGGGCACCTCGCACGGCGCCTACAAGTTCACCCGCAAGCCGGATGGCGACATCCTCGCCATGAACGTGATCGAGGAGATCCACCGCAAGCTGCCCAACATGCATCTGGTGATGCACGGTTCATCCTCGGTGCCGCAGGAGCTGCAGGACATCATCAACGCCAATGGCGGCAAGATGAAACCGACGTGGGGCGTGCCGGTTTCCGAGATCCAGCGCGGCATCAAGAACGGCGTCCGCAAGATCAACATCGACACCGACAACCGGATGGCGATGACCGGACAGATCCGGAAAGTCCTCAAGGACAATCCGGAAGAATTCGACCCGCGCAAATATCTCAAGCCGGCGATGGAAGCGATGACCAGGCTTTGCAAGCAGCGGCTGCAGGAATTCAATACCGCGGGGAAGGCCAGCAAGATCAAGAAGGTTCTGACCACGGCCGAGATGGCGAAGCGCTACGTCAAGGGCGAGCTTGATCCGAAAGTCGCATGACGGGCCGGCCTTGCCGAGCGAGCCGCCGGCCCCGCATGCGAGCTGCAGGACCAAGTTTGCCTGGATCAAATTTGCTTGGACCAAGTTTTTTGGGACGAAGTTTTCTCGGAAGTTTTCTCGGGCGAAGTCTTCTTGAGCCAAGTTTCCCTGGGGATTGCCCGAGAACCGTCTAGTTTGACTTGCAAAGGGTTCATGCTCTTGAGGAGGCATCGATGAATCTCGCCGATCTCAACAAGGTCGCTCTCGCCATGGTCGCGCCGGGCAAGGGCATCCTCGCCGCCGACGAATCCACCGGCACCATCAAGAAGCGCTTCGACGCCATCAACGTGGCATCGACCGAGGACAATCGCCGCGACTATCGCGAAATGCTGTTCCGTTCCGGCGAAGCGATGACCCGGTGCATCTCCGGTGTCATCCTCTACGACGAGACCATCTGGCAAAACGCGGCCGATGGCACGCCGCTGATCAGGATCATCGAACAATCAGGAGCGATCCCCGGCATCAAGGTCGATGAGGGAACGCAGGCCCTGCCGAACTGCCCGGGTGAACTGGTCACCGTCGGGCTGGACAGGCTCGCCGAGCGCCTGAAGAAATATTACGAACGGGGCGCGCGGTTCGCGAAATGGCGCGCGGTGATCGATATCGGCCGGGATCTCCCGACCATGACCGCGATCCACGTCAATGCCCACGCGCTGGCGCGTTACGCCGCCTTGTGCCAGACCGCGCAGATTGTTCCGATCGTCGAGCCGGAAGTCCTGATGGATGGCGATCACGATATCGACCGCTGCTCTGATGTGACCCAGCGCGTGCTCAACAAGACGTTTCAGGAATTGCGGGTTCAGCGCGTCGCGCTGGAAGGCATGATCCTGAAACCCAACATGGCGATCGCGGGCAAGAAGAGTCCGAAACAGGCCTCCGTGGAAGAGGTCGCGGAGAAAACCGTTCGGCTGTTGAAGGCTTGCGTTCCCGCCGCGGTGCCCGGCATTGCCTTCCTGTCCGGCGGTCAGTCCGACGAGGACGCCACCGCGCATCTTGACGCCATGAACCGGATCGGCGCGCTGCCGTGGCGCCTCACCTTCTCCTACGGTCGCGCGCTGCAGGCGGCGCCGCAGAAGGCGTGGTCGGGCAAGGCAGAGAACGTGGCCGCGGGCCAGCGCGCCTTTACGCACCGCGCGCGGATGAATTCGCTGGCGACCAAAGGCGAATGGAAGGCCGATCTGGAAAAGAAGGCAGCATAGATTTGGCCTCCAAACCCGCTCCGCCGCGCCCCGTTCCGCGTCTCTATCTCGCGACACCGGTCGTGGACGATCCGTCGCCATTGATTGCAGGCCTCCCTGGCCTGCTCGCCGCGGCCGACGTCGCAGCGGTGCTGGTGCGGCTGAAACCGACCGACCAGCGCACCATGATCTCGCGGGTCAAGGCACTGGCGGCTGCGATCCAGGCCAGCGGCGCGGCGCTGTTGCTCGATGGTCATGTCGAACTGGTCGCCCGCGCCGGCGCCGACGGCGCGCATCTGACCGGCATCGCCGCCATGGAGGAAGCGCTGCCGTCGCTGAAACCCGACCGCATCGCCGGCGTCGGAGGACTGACGACGCGGCACGATTCGATGGCCGCCGGCGAGCTAGGCGCCGATTACGTGCTGTTCGGCGAGCCCGATGCCAGGGGACAGCGGCCATCGGTCGAGGCGATCGCCGAGCGCCTGCAATGGTGGGCCGAGCTGTTCGAGCCTCCCTGCGTCGGCTTTGCGGCCTCGCGCGAGGAGGCTTATGAATTCGCGGCGGCCGGCGCGGATTTCGTTCTGGTCGGCGATTTCATCTGGACCGATCCGCGCGGCGCTGCGGCGGCGCTGAAGGACACAGGGCAGGCGATCAGGCAAGCGCATACGGCAATGCCCCGAAAAGCCGAACAGGGATAGCGCCGGAAATGAAGCTCCTGCGTGCCATATCTATTCTCGCAAGCTGCCTGATCTGGACGGCAGGCGCGGCGGCGCAAGTCTCGCTGGCGCCTCCGGGTGCCGCAACGCCGCCCGCCAAACCGAAAGCGAAACCGGCCACGGTCGCCAAAAAACCCCCGGCTTCCGCGACACCGAAACCGGAGGCAGCTCCGGCGCCGGCCGCGACCGTCACGCCCGCCCCCGCCCCCGACGATCCCAATGTCGATCTGGCGTACGGAGCCTATCAGCGCGGCATGTACAAGACCGCGTTCGATCTCGCGACCAAGCGCGTGCAGGATACCGGCGATGCCAGGTCGATGACGATGCTCGGCGAACTCTACTCCAACGCGATGGGCGTCAAGCGCGACTACGCGAAGGCCGCCGACTGGTACAAACGCGCCTCCGATGGCGGCGACCGCGAAGCCATGTTCGCGTTGGCGATGATGCGTCTCGAAGGACGCGGCGGACCGGCCAACCGCGAGGAGGCCGTGAAATTGCTGGCGTCCTCGGCCAAACTCGGCAACCCAAAGGCCGCCTATAATCTGGCGCTGCTCTACCTCGACGGACAGACGCTGCCGCAGGACGTCAAACGCGCGGCGGAACTGTTTCGGGTCGCCGCCGACGCCGGCAATCCGGAAGCGCAATACGCGCTCGCGACCTTCTACAAGGAAGGCACCGGCGTCCCGAAAGACATCGAAAAAGCGGCGCGGCTCCTGCAGGCGGCCTCGCTGGCCGACAATGTCGACGCCGAGGTCGAATATGCCATCGCGCTTTACAACGGCACCGGCACGCCGAAAAACGAAGCCGCCGCGGTGGCGCTATTGCGCAAGGCCGCCAGGCAAAACAGCCCGATCGCGCAAAACCGCCTCGCGCGGGTGCTGGTGACCGGCCAGGGCGCGCCGATGGACAAGATCGAGGGCCTCAAATGGCACCTTGTTGCGAAAACCGCCGGCAAGGGCGACCCCATGCTCGACGAGGCGCTGGGCCAGTTAAGCCCGGAGGACCGCGCCAAGGCGGAAGCCGCCGCGCGCAAATGGCTCGGCACCAAATGATCCGCCCTTGACGCCACGACAACCGCAGGGCACCCACTGGGAGCGCGGCCGGCAGTGTCGGGCCGCGCTCAAATGAAATAGAGCATGCCGTCCATCCCTGTCCCTGACCTGACGCTCAGGTCGCCTTGAGCCGAGATCATGCTGCATTCAGCCCTTATCAACGTCATGGTCAAAGCCGCGCGCCGCGCCGGCCGCAGCCTCAAGCGCGACCTCGGCGAGATCGAGAACCTTCAGGTATCGCTCAAGGGACCCGCCAATTTCGTCACCATGGCCGACAGGCGCGCCGAGGAGATGCTGCACGCCGACCTCACCAAGGCGCGGCCGGGCTATGGCTTTATCGGCGAGGAAGGCGGCATCCGCGAAGGCCAGGACAAGAGCCACACCTGGATCGTCGATCCGCTCGACGGCACCACCAATTTCCTGCACGGCATCCCGCAATTCGCGATTTCGATCGGCCTGCAGCGCGAGGGCTCCATGATCGCGGGCCTGATCTACAATCCCGCCAATGACGACCTCTATATCGCCGAGCGCGGCAAGGGCGCCTTCCTCAACGATCAGCGGCTGCGCGTCGCCGGCCGGCGCAAACTCGACGACTGCGTGATCGGCTGCGGGCTGCCGCATATCGGGCGCGGCGACCTCGAATTGTCGCGCGTCGAGATGAGCAAAATCCAGGCCAAGGTGGCGGGTCTGCGCCGGTTCGGCGCGGCCTCGCTCGATATGGCTTTCGTCGCGGCGGGCCGGCTCGACGGCTACTGGGAGCGCAATCTGCAGCCTTGGGACATGGCAGCGGGACAGATCATCGTGCGCGAGGCCGGCGGGACCGTCAGCGGCATCGAGGGCGACGACGACCCGCTCAAGACCGGCGACGTGATTTGCGGCAATGAATTCATCCACACCGCGCTGGTGAAGATTCTCAAGCCTCTGGGAAAGTGACGGCACTTCGGAGGCTCGTCATGCGCGGGTTGATCCGCGCGTCCATCAACCCTCACGTCATGGCTGGCGCCCCATTCGCTGCCGGCTCCGACCAGCCCCACCGAAACGTCCAGATGGTATCGACCCGGCCGGAATGACCGGTGCGCTGGGCAATCGCATCGGGATCGCGAGCGGGATGCGATCCCGGCCAGCGCTTCCAGAACCAAAACCGTCATGTGAAATTCCTGATTTCAGCGGTAAAAAACACCGCATTCGCAAAATAGGCTCCAATCCAGGCCCGGTTCCGGCGACCCCGGTGAAATCGGCACGTATCTGATCTTTTCTCCCGGCCCCGCTGTGCCATATTGGCGGTCGCAAGCGGTCCCTCGCAACGGATGACACCGGCAATGCCTCCAAGCCCTTCTTCCCGCTCCGCGATGGAGATCGAACTGGCCAAACTGTCCTCCCCCCGGATTTTCCTGGTGCGGATGCTGGTGTTCCTGGTGCTGTGCGCGCTGGTCACGGTCGTGCTCTACAAGCAGATCATCGTGGCGTTCTTCGCCAATCCCGGCCTCAACGCGCTGATCGGCGCGGTGCTCCTGATCGGCACCATTCTGTCGTTTCGCCAGGTGCTCCGGCTCTATCCGGAAGTCGCCTGGGTCAACAATTTCCGCATCGCCGATCCCGGCCTTGCGATCGAGCGGCACCCGACCCTGCTGGCGCCGATGGCGGCGATCCTCGGCGGCGAACGCACCGGCCGGATGTCGATCTCGCAGCAGACCATGCGGCACCTGCTCGATTCCATCGCCACCCGGCTCGACGAGGCGCGCGACATTTCCCGCTACATGACCGGGCTTTTGGTGTTCCTCGGGCTGCTAGGCACCTTCTGGGGCCTGATCGAAACCGTGGGCTCGGTCGGCAAGGTGATCGACGGCCTGAAGGTCGGCGGCGACGCCGGTGCGTTGTTCGACACCCTCAAGGAAGGCCTGGCCGCGCCGCTCGGCGGCATGGGCATTTCATTTTCGTCGTCGCTGTTCGGGCTGGCCGGTTCGCTGATTCTCGGCTTTCTCGACCTGCAATCGAGCCAGGCGCAGAACCGGTTCTACACCGACCTCGAAGACTGGCTCGCCTCCACGGTTCGCGAATATTCCGGCGAGACCGCCCCCGGCTCGAGCGGCGAACTTCAGGCCGCGGTCGAGCGGTTGCGATTCACCCTGGATGAAGGCGGCACGAGCCGCGGTACAACGGTGGCGATGGCCAATCTCGCCGAAGCCATCCAGGGGCTGGTCGCGCATATGCGGACCGAGCAGCAGATGATCCGCGAATGGGCCGACGGCCAGGGCGAGCAGAACCGCGAGATCAGGAAATTGCTCGAACGACTCGCGCGCCAGCCCGAGAAAAGCTGACGAAGAACTGTCATAGCGGAGAGATCAATGGCCCTTGCCCGTGCACGCCGCAACGAATCCGCGTTCAACTACTGGCCGGGCTTCGTCGACGCGCTGTCGACGCTGGTGCTCTCGATCGTGTTCCTGCTCTCGGTGTTTCTGGTAGTGCAGTTCTTCCTGTCGCAGGAGGTCACCGGCAAGGACAAGGCGCTGGAGCAGCTCAACGCCAAAATCGCGCAGCTGAACGATCTCTTGTCGGTGGAAAAGCTCGGCAAGCTCAGTCTCGACGACAAGATTGCCCAGCTTCGCGCCGGGCTGGCGTCGGCGGAGGCCGAGCGCGATCGCATCACGGGGCTTTATGAAGGCCTTGCCAGCGCCGGCAATGACGCCGCCGGCCGCGCCAACGAACTCAACAAGGCACTGGATTCCGAGAAACAGGTATCGTCGCGCGCCCTGGCGCAGATCGAGGTCTTGAACCAGCAGATCAGCGCGCTGCGCCGCCAGCTTGCGGCGCTCGAGGAAGCGCTCGACGCCTCCGAGAAGCGCGACAAGGAATCGCAAACCAAGATCGCCGACCTCGGACAGCGGCTGAACGTCGCACTGGCGCAGCGGGTGCAGGAATTGTCCCGCTACCGTTCGGAATTCTTCGGTCGCCTGCGCGCCATCCTCGGCAACCGGCCGGACATCCGCATTGTCGGCGACCGTTTTGTCTTTCAGTCGGAAGTATTTTTCGACACCGGACAGGCCTTGCTGTTGCCCGAAGGCCGCGCCGAGCTCGACAAGCTGGCGACCGCGCTGATCGATCTCGACAAGCAGATCCCGGCCGAAATCGCCTGGGTGCTGCGGGTCGACGGCCATACCGACGTGCGGCCGATCAACAGCCCGGTGTTCAAGTCGAACTGGGAATTGTCGTCGGCGCGCGCGATCTCGGTGGTGCAGTATCTGATCTCGCTCGGCGTGCCGCCGCAGCGGCTGGTCGCCGCCGGGTTCGCGGAATTCCAGCCGCTCGATACGGCCGCGACCGAAGAGGCCTACAAGCGCAACCGCCGCATCGAGCTGAAGCTGACGGAACGGTAGTGATGTCTCCAGGCGCCGTCATTCCGGGGCGGCTCGCAGCGCCGAACCCGGAATCTCGAGGTTCCGGGTCTGGCGCTTTCGCGCCATCCCGGAACGGCGGTGCCTAACCATGAGCATCTTCCATCTTCGTCCCTACCGCGCCGAAGACGAGGACGCCGCCATCGCGCTGTGGCAACGAACCTGGCAGCAGGCCTATCCTTCGATCGACTTTGCCGCGCGCGTGTCATGGTGGCGCAAGCGCTGGCGCAGCGAGTTGGTGCCGAACGCGGCGATCGTCGTCGCGGAAAAGCCAGGCGGCTTGATCGGGTTCGTCACCATCGACGCCTCAGGCTATCTCGATCAGCTGGTGGTCGCCCCCGATCACTGGGGCTCGGAACTCGCCGACGCGCTGGTCGAGGAGGCAAGACGGCTGTCGCCCGATCACATCACGCTCCTGGTCAACACCGACAATATCCGCGCCATCCGCTTCTATGAGCGGAAAGGTTTTGTGCATGCCGGCGAGGACGTCAATCCGGCCTCCGGCCGGCCGGTACTAAAGATGGAGTGGAAGGGATAGCGCGGCCGGCGCCATACCTCTATGAGCGCCGCCGGCCGGATCAAGTTTTCGTGGCTGAAATTTTCGTGGGTGAACGACGCCGTTCCGCCGCCATATGATGCTTGGCGGAATCCGGGAGCCCGGCATGGTCACCTTCATCCTGCTCGCACACAACATCGTGACCGCCTACCTGACGCTCCAAACAGCGGAAAAGCGTGGCCGATCGGTGAAAGCGTGGCTGTGGCTGGGCCTCCTCTTCGGCTCGTTCGCGTGGCTGGCCGTGACGCTACTGCCCGCCATCCGCAAAGAGGAGACGGTCTGACGCCCGGCGCCGTTGGCCGCAAGGCCTACGCCCCTTCGAATTGCAGCCGCGCCAACCTTGCATAGAGTCCGTTGGCCGCGACCAGCGAGGCGTGGGTGCCCTGCTCGACGATACGGCCCTGATCCAGCACCATGATGCGGTCGCAGGACAAGACGGTGGCCAGCCGATGCGCGATCACCAGAGTGGTGCGGTGACGCATCAATTCCTCCAGCGCGGTCTGCACCAGCGTTTCGCTCTCCGCATCGAGCGACGACGTCGCTTCGTCGAGCAGCAATAACGGCGCGTCGCGAAGAATCGCCCGCGCGATGGCAATGCGCTGGCGCTGGCCGCCCGACAGCGTCACGCCACGCTCGCCGAGCTGCGCCTCGAAGCCGCCGGGCAGGCGGCGGATGAATTCGCTGGCGTGGGCGAGATCGGCGGCACGCTCGACCTCGCTGTCGGTTGCGTCGGGCCGGCCGAAACGGATGTTTTCGCGCGCGGTCGCGGCGAACACCACCGATTCCTGCGGCACCAGCGCGATGCGGGAGCGCACCTCGCGCGGGTCGGCCGCGTTGATCCGAACGCCGTCGAACGAGATCGCGCCGGAAGCGGGATCGTAGAACCGCAGCAGCAGGTGAAACAGCGTGCTCTTGCCGGCGCCCGACGGGCCGACGATGGCGACCTTCTCGCCGGCGCGCACCGCCAGCGAAACGCAATCGACCGCTGAAGTATCCGGCCGTGTCGGATAGGCGAAGCTGACGTTCTCGAAACCGACGTCGCCGCGCGCCGGCACCGGCATTGCCTGCGGCGATGACGGTGCTGCGATCGCCGATTTGACGCGCAGAATTTCGAACAATCGTTCCGATGCGCCTGACGCGGCCGAAACCTCGCCCCAGACCTCGCTGAGCTGGCCGAGCGCCGCGGCGGCAAAGGCCGCATAGAGAACGAACTGGCTGAGCCGGCCCGGGCTGATGGAACCGGTCAGCACGTCGTGCGATCCGATCCAAAGGATCCCCACCACGCTGGCAAAGACGATGAAGATGATGATGGCGGTGAGCACCGCGCGCGCCTGGGTCGAGGTCCGCGCCGCTTCATAGGCCTGTTCGACCTCGCCGCCGAAGCGCGCGTTCGCCAGCCGCTCGCTGGTATAGGCCTGTACGGTTCGGATCGCGCCGACCAGTTCGGAAGCGTATGCGGTCGCCTCCGCCAGCGTGTCCTGGGCGTTGCGCGACAGCCGCCGCACCCAGCGTCCAAACGCCACCAGCGGAATCACGATCACCGGGATCGCCAGCAGCACGAACCCCGAAAGCCGCGGACTCGTGATCACCATCATAGCGGTGGCGCCGACGAACAGCATCAGGTTGCGCAGCGCGATCGAGACCGAGGCGCCAACCGCGGATTTGAGCTGGGTGGTGTCGGCGGTCAGCCGCGAGATCAGTTCTCCGCTGCGCGCGGAATCGAAAAATGCCGGCGACAGCGACATCAGATGCGCGAATACGTCGCGCCTGAGATCGGCGACGATGCGCTCGCCGATGGTCATCACCAGATAATATCGCGACGCGCTGGCGCCGGCCAGCACCGCGACCACCGCGATCATCACGCCGAAGTAGCTGTTGATCAGGGCGATGCCCTGGGGAGAGAACCCGAAATCGATTACCCGCCGCACCGCGATCGGCACCGCGAGGGTGGTGATCGCGGCGACCGTCAGCGCGATCAAGGCGAGCAACGCACGGCCGCGGTAGCGCGCGACATAAGGCGCCAGCGCGAGCAGCGGACGGAGCCGCGCGCCGCGTTTGGCCGGAGCCTCGGTCAGTTGCGCTTCGATCGAGGATGCCTGTGATGGCTCCACATCGTGCCGCGGCGGCGTTTCGCCAAGCCGGTCTTCAAGCCGTTCCACTGCGCTCATGAGATCTGAACCAATCCTTTTGCCGCCTCCAGATAGGCCCCGCCGCCACCAGAGGCAAATGCTTAGAATCCGGCGATTTCGGGGATACTCGGCTTGTTTTGGAGGCCTCGCTGCGTTATAGAGCGGCCCAAATCCGTCCCCGCACAATCGATAGACAGGCGCCGGCGCGCCGAAGGATATGCCATGAAAGCCGAAATTCACCCGGATTATCATATGATTACGGTCGTGATGACCGATGGCACCGAGTACCAGACGCGCTCGACCTGGGGCAAGGAAGGCGACAAGCTGAACCTCGATATCGACTCCAAGTCGCATCCGGCCTGGATCGGCGGTGCCCAGCAACTGCTCGATCGTGGCGGCCGCGTGTCGCGGTTCCAGAAAAAGTTCTCGGGCTTCCTCAAGAAAGATTGAAGGCTCTTCAGCCCTCTCAATTGAGGCGAGATATAGAAAACGCCCCGGCTCGCCGGGGCGTTTTCTTGTGCGGTGATATCCTGCGAAATTACTGCTCGAATGCCGCCTTCAGACGGTTGAGCTGCGGCACCAGCGGATTGCCGATCGCGGCGCGTTCGGCCACCGGCGCGTGGATGGTGGTATCGAGGCGGCGGACTTTCGCCTGCAGGGTCATCGAGCGGGCGATCAGATCCTGCAACTGCTGCGGCAGCCTTTCGATCATGTCCTCCGGGCCGGGATCGGCGGCGCTGAGCTTGACCTTGGTCTTTTCGCGGTTGGCCTGGCTCAGCGTCATCTCGCCTTCCTTCACCGCGCGGTGCAGCAACAGCCATGAGGCCAGTTGCATCAGGCGAGTGGTCAGCCGCATGCTTTCCGTGGCGTAAGTGAGGCTGACGGAACGGTCGAGCGCCTTGGCTTCGGTGCGGCCGACTCCGTCGAGATAAGCGGCGGTCTCCTCGACCAGGTCCATGCCTTCCCGGAACAGGGTCCCGAACGCCGCGGAGTTGGTAAGCCGCTCACTGAATTGTACGAGAGCTGTTTCGCCTTGCGAACGGTCCGACATGGTTAACGCCTCACGCCACTGGTTACGCTGCCGGCGTTAAACGCGCCGGGCTTATGATGAACAAATCATTGCGCGCCCGCGGCCGAGAGTCCAGCCGCAAGGCTTTTTATGGTTTCTTATGGTTTCCAGCGAAGCGACGAGACGCCCACAAAAAAAGAGCCGCCGTTTCCGGCGGCTTTTGAAGTTGATAACAGGGAGGCGTCAAACAGAGTGGACAGGAGCCACTCGGTGTCCAAACGAGGACATTTCAAGTCATAGGTGAGAAAGCTTAATTGATCGTAAATGAACGATTACTTTCAGGTTTCGTTTGCCATGTCGGCCATTGGCCGAGTGCGCGGGACCGCGCTCCGCGCGGCTGGCGCTGGCAAAGCCCTCTCCACGAGTCGTCCCCGCGAAAGCGGGGACCCATAATCCGCGACGGTTTTGATTAAGGAAGGTATCCGCCATCCTGCCCCAATGAGAGGACACGGCGTATGGATCCCGGCGTTCGCCGGGACGACGCAAACTGTGATTGAAGTCAGGCGCTTCTCACGACTTGAAAAAGTTGTTGGCCGCGTCCATGGAGGCGCGCTTCCTGGTCATGGCGGCCTGCAGCCGCTCGATTTCCGAAGTCATCAGCGCGATGCGCTCGGCAAGTTCCTCGACCGACAGCAGCGACAGGTCCTGTCCGATTTCGTGGGTGACTTTCTTCCTCGGTCTGTCGTCGTCCTCAATCGCCATGCATTCTGCTCCGTGCTCGAGGGTCCGAGAGGCGGTTGCCAGCCGGAGCGCGGCTGGCTAATCAAATACCTCTTTTTCGAATTCTTCGCGTTTGGCCAAGGACAAATCATGGAAAAGCTGCCCGCGCAAATGACCGTCATCGGCATCAGCAAGCCCGGCGGCCCCGAGGTGCTTCTGCCCGAGACCCGCGCGGTGCCCGTCCCAGGGCCGGGCGAAATCCTGATCAAGGTCGCAGCCGCCGGCGTCAACCGTCCCGATGTCGCGCAGCGATCCGGCGCCTATCCGCCGCCGCCCGGCGCCAGCGATTTGCCCGGCCTCGAAATTGCGGGCGAGGTCGTCGCGATCGGACCCGGCAGCTCCCGCCACAAGCTCGGCGACAAGGTGATGTCGCTGGTGGCCGGCGGCGGCTACGCGCAATATTGCATCGCGCAAGACGCCCAGGCGATGGCGGTGCCACCCGTTCTGTCGATGCTGGAGGCCGGCGCGATTCCGGAAACCCTGATGACGGTCTGGCACAATGTGTTCGAGCGCGGTGCGCTGAAGCCTGGCGAGACGCTCTTGATCCATGGCGGCTCGTCCGGCATCGGCACCATGGCGATTCAGCTCGCCAAGGCGTTCGGTTCCAAAGTGATCGTTACCGTCGGGTCGAAGGATAAAGCCGACGCCTGCCTGAAACTCGGCGCCGACCGCGCCATCAACTACAAGACCGAAGATTTCGTCGCTGAAGTAAGGACCGCGACCGGGGGCGTCGGCGCCGAGGTCATTCTCGACATGGTCGGCGGCGATTACATCGAGCGCAACTACGACGCAGCCGCGGTCGACGGCCGCGTGGTCCAGATCGCGTTTCTTGGCGGACCCAAGGCAAATGTTAATTTTGCCAAGCTGATGGTGAAAAGGCTGCACCACACCGGTTCCACGCTGCGACCCCGTAGCAATGCGGATAAGGCGGCGATGGTCGCCGCCATCGACGCCAAGGTGATGCCGCTGTTGCGACAGGGACGCATAAAACCCCTGATGGACAGCACATTCCCGCTGGAAAAGGCCGCCGATGCGCACCGGCGCATGGAGACCAGCGAACATATTGGCAAAATTGTGTTGGCGGTCTAGCACACGCGGGTGATACGCGACCGGAAACCCTTTGATTTGCCTCCCTTTCATGTCATTTATCGCGCGACGCCAGGCCGTTCGCTTCGCCTGGAACCATCGTTGATCGCGGAGAGCTGACATTGCGTCTGATCAGGTGCCTTGCGCCGCTTGCGCTTGGCCTCATGATTGTTGCGGCCGCTACGCCGGCGCGCGCCATCGACGCCGTCAGCGTTCGCAGTGACGCGCCTGCGATCGACCTCACCGCGGTGCTCGATCATCAGCGCAGCGACACCGACCGCATCCAGGTCTCTACCGCGCCGGGCACCGACGGCATCGTCCGCCGCATCGAGGTGCGCGCCCGCGAAGGCGGCCAGTACTGGGTGGTGTTCGCGCTCGCCAACAACACCGACGACCAGCTCGATCGCCTGATCGTCGCGCCTCACTATCGCGTCGTCGGGTCCGGACTGCTGTGGCCCGATCTTGGCCTGTCGCGAATCGCGACCATCACCCCCTCGACCGGCGACCGCCCCGACCGCCAGGAAAGCCCGACCGCGGACGTGTTCCGGATTACGCTCGATCCCGGCGCTGTCATCACCTACGTCGCGGAACTGCGCACCGACAAGCTGCCGCAGCTCTATCTGTGGGAACCCGACGCCTACAAGGACAAGGTCAATTCGTTCACGCTGTACCAGGGCATCGTGATCGGCATTTCCGGCCTGCTGGCGCTGGTCTTGACCATCCTGTTCGTGGTCAAGGGCAGCATCATGTTTCCCGCCGCCGCCGCGCTGGCGTGGGCGGTGCTGGTCTATATCGGCGTCGATTTCGGCTTCTGGGGCAAGGTGCTCGACATGTCGAACAACGCCGAGCGGGTGTGGCGCGCGGCGGGCGAAGCGATCCTGGCGGCGACGCTCCTGGTGTTTTTGTTTGCCTATCTCAATCTCAGCCGCTGGCATGTGCGTTATTCCCACATCACGGTCGGCTGGCTGGTCTTTCTCGGCTCGCTGGTGGCGCTGGCGTTGTTCGATCCCGCAGTCGCCTCCGGCATTGCCCGGATGTCGCTGGTATTGATCGCGTTCGCGGGTTTTGCGCTCATCGTCTATCTCTCCACCCATGGCTTCGATCGCGCGGTGTTGCTGATCCCGACCTGGTTCCTGCTGATAGTCTGGGTGATCGCGGCCGGCATGACGGTGGCGGGCAGCGTCACCAACGACATCGTCGGCCCTGCCTTGCTCGGCGGCCTCGTGCTGATCGTGATGCTGATCGGATTTACGGTCATGCAGCACGCCTTTGCCGGCGGCGGCGCGACCACCGGCGTGGTCTCCGACGTCGAGCGCCGCGCGCTGGCGCTGACCGGTTCGGGCGACCTGATCTGGGACTGGGACGTCTCCGCCGACAAGGTCTTCACCAGCCCGGAGACCGAAGCCCTGCTGGGCCTGAAACGCGGGACGCTGGAAGGCCCGGCCGCGAAATGGCTCGAGGTACTGCATCCGCTCGATCAGGACCGTTTCCGCGCCGCGCTCGACAGTGTGCTCGACCAGCGCCGCGGCCGGCTGGTTCAGGATTTCCGGCTGCGCACGCCCGACGGCCACTTCCTGTGGTTCGCGCTCAAGGCGCGCCCGGTGGTCGGCTCCGACGGCGAAGTCTCCCGCGTGGTCGGAACGCTGACCGACGTCACCGAGACCAAGAACGCCGAGGAGCGCATGCTGCACGATTCCGTGCATGACAATCTCACCGGCCTGCCGAACCGCAAACTGTTCATCGACCGGTTAGGCGCGGTCGCCAATTTCGCCAGAACCATGCCGAACCTGCGGCCGACGCTGATGGTGATCGATCTGGATCGCTTCAAGCAGGTCAACGATTCCGTCGGCATCGCGGTCGGCGATTCGATCCTGCTGACGCTGGCGCGGCGGCTGACCCGCATCCTCAAACCGCAGGACACGCTGGCGCGGCTCGCCGGCGACCAGTTCGGCCTGATCCTGATGTCGGAACAGGAGCCGTCGCGCATCACCGCCTTCGCCGAGACCATCCGCAAGACCATCCGCGCGCCGATCGCCTTCAACGATCGCGAGATTTTCCTCACCGCCTCGATCGGGCTCGCGCTCTCTGATCCGCAGACGCAATTGTCCGACGAGATCATCAAGGACGCCGAGCTTGCGATGTACCATTCCAAGCGGATCGGCGGCGATCGTATCGACGTCTACAAGCCGGCGATGCGCGCGCGCAAGACCGACCGGCTGACGCTGGAATCCGAATTGCGCCGCGCCATCGAGCGCGAGGAAATCACCATCCTGTATCAGCCGATCGTCCGGCTGGAAGATCGCTCGATCGCCGGCTTCGAGGCCCTGGCGCGCTGGGACCATCCGAAACTGGGGCGGATGTCGCCGGTGGAATTCATCGCCATCGCCGAGGAGATCGGCCTGATCGTCGATCTCGGCCTGTTCGTGCTGGACCAGACCGCCCGGCAGCTCTCGATCTGGCAGCGCGCGATGCGCTCGCGCGAACCGATCTTCGCCAGCGTCAACGTTTCTTCGCGCCAGTTGCTGCGGCACGACCTGCTCCACGACATCCGCACCGTGCTGTCGCGCTCGTCGGTGGCGCGCGGCACGCTGAAGCTTGAAATGACGGAATTGCTGGTGATGGAGAACCCCGAGCATGCGGCGCAGATGCTGACGCGGATCCGCGAACTCGGCACCGGGCTATCGCTGGACGATTTCGGCACCGGCCATTCGTCGCTGTCCTATCTGCAGCGCTTCCCGTTCGACACCATCAAGATCGACCAATCCTTCGTGCGCACCACCAGCCGCGGCACCCGGCCGGTGATCCTGAAATCGATCATTGCGATGGCCCACGACCTCGGCATGGACGTGGTCGCCGAAGGCGCCGAGACCGATTCCGACGCGGTCGAGCTCTATCAATTGGGGTGCGAATACGCGCAGGGCTTTGCCTTCGGCGAGCCGATGGACGCCGATGCCGCGATGCGGCTACTGACCGAAGAGCGGCTCCAGGCGGCGAGCTAGCCCGGTCGTCGTCCCGCGAATGCGGGAACGACCGACATGATGCGGCGAAGTTGATCGCCCTACTTCATCCGCTTGAACCGCACGCTCTTGCCGTCCGCGAGCCTGGTCGCGACGTAGCCGCCGGCGAGGCAGGCCTCGCGCTGCGGCATCTTTTCCTGCGGGCTGCGCAGCGTCTCCCACCACGACGCGCGCTGCGCCGCGCGCGGCAGCGCCGCGTCGATGATCTCCTCGATCTGCTCGAAGCTCAGCACGAATTCGGGGAGCGTCTGTTTCTTCAGATAATCGCGCAGCGCGTCGTAGTCGTTCACGGGCGGTCCAGATATTTTCTGATCTCTTCGCGCAGGCCGTCGCGCAAATCCGCACGCGCCATGCCGAAAGCGATATTGGCGCGCAGGAAACCCGCCTTCGAGCCGCAATCGTGCCGCTCGCCTTCGAACTCGACGCCGTAGAACTTCTGCGTCTTGGCAAGCCCGATCATGGCGTCGGTCAACTGGATCTCGCCGCCGGCGCCGCGCTCCTGGGTTTCCAGGATCTTGAAGATTTCCGGCTGCAGGATGTAGCGCCCGGTGATCGACAGATTCGAGGGCGCGGTGCCCTTCGGCGGCTTTTCCACCATGCCGTCGACCTCGAACACGTTGCCATCCGGGTGGCGCTTTCCGACGCCGCAGATGCCGTATTGATGCGTCAGATGCGCGGGCACTGCTTCGACCGCGATCAGGTTGGATTTCTCAGCCAGCTTGCTTGCTGCCTCGATCATCTGCTTCAGGCAGCCCGGCGTGTTCAGCACCAGCTCGTCCGGCAGCACCACCGCGAACGGCTCGTTGCCGACGATGTCGCGCGCGCACCATACCGCATGGCCGAGCCCGAGCGGCGCCTGCTGGCGGGTGAAGCTCATGGCGCCGGCTTCCGGCTGGTCGCGCGCCAGAATCTCCATTTCGGCCTTCTTGCCGCGCGCCTCGAGCGTGGCGTCGAGCTCGTACATGCGGTCGAAATGGTCCTCGATCACGCCCTTGTTGCGGCCGGTGACGAAGATGAAATGTTCGATGCCGGCCTCCTTGGCCTCGTCGACCACATACTGGATCAGCGGCTTGTCGACGATGGTCAGCATTTCCTTCGGCATCGCCTTGGTGGCGGGCAGGACGCGGGTGCCGAGGCCGGCGACCGGAAAGACGGCTTTGCGGATTTTCATGGAGCTGTCGGAATGCCTTTTGGAGAGTGCGGATGGCGCGCTTGATCGCATGTTGGTAGCCGGTTTGCAGCCGGGAACAAAGGCGGATCTGCGATGCCCGTTTTGGACGAAGCCCTAGAGCACTTCACCTCCCTCCAGGGGGGAATATCCCTTTAACGTAGCACGCGCTAAACCTAGCGGGATGGCGTCTAGATCCCAAATCACCTAACATTTTTCGGTGGTGACAAAGAAACGAAAACCCAAAGCCACCTGAAATCGAGCTAAGACCCGATGGATGGGAACGCTTTGAACGCGCGGTTGGCGCGGCGGTGAAGAGTGGACCGAGGCATAGGCCCCCTGCAAAACCCTTGACGCGCAAGCCAACCAAAAAGCCCGGCAAGTGAGCCGGGCTTTCGTATTTAGTTATCCTGCTTGGGTAAGGTCGGGTCGTCCGATGTTAGTCCTTCGGGGTAAATCATCTCAAGGTTTGCTTCAAAAGTTTGAAGCCACTTTTTCCGCTTCTCCGTTGACCAGATTTCTCCCGGTGGGGGAAGTCGGTCGAGTAGGCCTGCGATTAGCGGGTCAAGAGCAGCTCCGCCGCCGCCAGCAAACGAAGCTGGCGCTGCGCTCTTAGCTACCGCGGCGGGAGTTGAAGGACCGCCGCCCGATCCTCCGCCCAGCATAGGCTCAATCAGCCTGTCCGGATCAAGTGTCGAAAATCCCGCCTGTCTTGCCGATTTGTCGAAGGCAAGCCGAGCATTTGCCTTTTGTTTTGGGGCGACTCCCATTTGAACAAATGTCTGCTCCAACCCAAGAGGGCGAGGAGGCAACTGCTTTCCTTTAAATTCCTCATATATTTTTCGGTATAGCTCGACATTGAGGAAAGCCTGTACTCGCGCCGTCCTTTCGCGAGTTTCATTCTTATCAACGATAGAAAATCCAAGGTCCGTCAGTTTGAATTTTCCATCTACGTAATCGACTAGTCCGAATTGACGCGCTGCGCTCAGCTTCATGATGAACGCGCCGCTTAATGGCGACTGCCCCAACGCGCCGGCAAGCTGGTCCCGCGTATGCGCACCGCCGCCATGGGTAACGAATGCGCGGGCGACCGTGATTGCGGTATCCAAATCCATGTACGGGAAGGCGATGGTGGAATTTTCCTTAGCGCGCTTGGCCGCTTTTTTCACGAGTTTTGCCCTTGCTGCTTTTGCTGTCGGCAATTTAGTGGACTTGGGCTGCGATAGCGGTGGTGCAGGAGGCAATATTGCGGGATCCGGCAAATCAAATGCGCCAGGACCTGATGTCCACGCATCTGCTCCGGGCTTCTTCATCACGATAGTCATGGTTAATCTCCCATTCAGTGGAGAGGCGGTGCGAGGTTGCCCTCGCACCGATTTGCTATGTTGCTTCCGTGGCCCGCTGCCATCAGAGACGGCGAAAAAAAGCGGGCTTCTTAACGGGAAAGTGCCTGATAAAGCAGTCTTTACGACGCTTCGTCCGCTGCACGTTCGACATTACGCACCTCGTGTCAGAGGGCGTCCTCTTGAATGGAAATAAGGCTTGTGCTATATTTCGCGCGGTACGCGCGCGAAGGCATTCTCTAGCCTCGTGACCATACCTAGTGTTGAGAGGACATCCACTCTGCACTAGGACCTTAACTGGGCGTCGGAAGTGCTGAAGACACTTTTTGACGTTAAGTTCTGGTTCCGGGCCATCTAACCCGAAAAGCCTCCCTGTGTCAACGCAGGGGGGCTTTTTTCGCATAGGGCTGTGGAAGGATGCTATCTAGCCTATCTAGGTTGCCTATCTCCCCACCCTAGATACCCCGCCTTCGGCGCCGCTTTGGGTCCTTCAAAGCCCAGTTAGATTTGTAAGAAGCGCTTGCGGCAGTGAGGTCATTTGCAAGTCAGCCGTTTGCGGACGATACCGCCTATCGATCTAGACATCCGCTCCGCATCTCCGACACCAAGAGCCATCCGTTCGTTGCGTCGAAAATCAAATTCGGCAAGGTAGCGCTTCAAATGCTTCTGGCTGACGTGGTGATAAGTCCCGGTGATTCCCCGCTTCATTATCGAGAAGAAGCCCTCAATCGTGTTCCTGTGAAATGTCGCCGCGAACTTACTCGTTGATGCTGTGATTGACGGAGGCGTGACCGAGTGTTCCGTGGCGGACGCGCGCGCCCATCGTCGCTCATGGTGCTGGAACCTTCAGCGATTTGCGCGTCGAGAATGGGCCGGAGCGTCTTTGCGGTGACGTCTGGAACGTTGTGAGAGCGGACCTTGCCACCACCACTCGACCAGCGCGAAGACAGCTTCCTTGCCCGTGCTGCCGCCAATGCCAGCGGCCTTTTTGTGCCAGTGACGGTTCTTATTTTTGCCGTCCAGCTCCTATGCCAGCCACACCACCCGAAGTAGGTACTATGTCAAGGTGATAATTCTCCTCCGGAACGGGCATAAATCAGCGACAAAAAACCGCTTTGTTAAGCGATTGGAAACCGCGACGAGGCCTCCTTAAAGTGGGATATTCTTGGGGATTGCGGGTAAGACATGACGCGACGGTCGGGATTATTGGCGAACAGGCAGACCAGCGCGGCGATCGTCGCGGTGGCGTTGATCTTGTGCGGCGGGGCGCGCGCGCAGTCCTCCGGCGGCGGGCCTCTGGGCTTCCTCGACAGCATCTTCGCCGGCTCGCTCTCGAAAGGCGGCCAGACCGCTCCTGTGGCGCCACGGGCCGGCACCGTGGCGCAGGCGCAAGGGGCGCCGCCCCCAGCCAGTAGCGCGGCGCCGCCCTGGAGCGGGGAGGACGGCGCCTCCGGCCATCCCTTGATGACCGCGAGCGCGATCCGGGAAGCGGCGGCGAATTTCGATAATTGCGTCGCCTCGATGTGGCCCGACGCCGCGCGCCGCAACATTTCGCAAGCCAGCTTCCAGCGTTTTACCGCGGGGCTGACGCCCGATCTGCGCATCATGGACCTGATGGATTCCCAGCCGGAATACACCAAGTCGGTCTGGGACTATCTCGACATCCTCGTGAACGACGTCAGGCTCGCCAGGGGCCGCGAGATCCTCGCCCAATACAAGCCCCAGTTCGATGCCACCGAAAAAGCCTACGGCGTCGACCGCTATGTGATTGCCGCGATCTGGGGCATCGAGTTCGAACTACTCCACCCAGATAGGCGATCGCAGCGTGTTGCAATCCACCGCGACGCTCGCCTGCATCGGCCGCCGCCAGAAATACTTCAAGGACGAGTTCCTCTCGGCGCTGGAAATCCTGCACCACGGCGATTTGCGCCCCGAACAGATGCGCGGCTCCTGGGCCGGCGCGTTCGGCCCCACGCAATTCATGCCGACCGCATTCAAGCGCTACGCGGTGGACGCCGACGGCGACGGCCGCCGCGACGTGGTCGACGACGCCGCCGACCTGATCGCCTCGACCGCCAACAATTTGAAGAAGGACGGCTGGCAAACCGGCCAGACCTGGGGCTACGAGGTCGTGGTGCCTGCGGGCTTCAACTACATGCTGGCGGACCGGGCGAAAGCGATGACGATCGCGCAGTGGGAGCATCTCGGGATCACACGCGCCGGCAGCCAGCCATTCCCGCATCCGGCGGAAAAAGCCTATCTGCTGGCGCCTGCCGGCGCCGAAGGCCCGGGGTTCCTGATGCTGCAGAATTTCCGGGTGATCATGAAATACAACCCGGCGGAGGCCTATGCGCTGGCGACCGGACATTTCGCCGACCGTCTGCGCGGCGGCGCGCCGTTCGTGCAGCCCTGGCCGCGGCAGGAACGGGAATTGTCGCGGGCCGAGCGGCTGGAACTGCAGCAGCTTCTGGCGCAACGCGGCTTCTATCGCGGCGTCCCCGACGGCCAGTTCGGGGGTGAGACGCGCGAGGCGCTGCGCGGCTTCCAGGCCTCGATCGGGGCTCCCGCGGACGGATTCGCCTCCTCCGACGTGCTGGAGCGGCTCCGGGGGCGGTGAAAAGCCAGTTCCCGCGCCAAAAGTAAACCGTGCAAACGCTTCGCGTTTGTCCCAGGGGAAAACCGGGTTCCACTTTGCGCCAACGCGGCTCTTCGGGTCAGGATCAGGCTCTCACGACATTTCCACGCCACCCTTGACGGCGGCGGCCGATGCCCGGCTTATGGCGCTCGAATTTGCCCGCTTGCGGCCCGATTCCGCTAGTATGGCAGCCGCCTGATCCCCACTTACGACCCATGCGCATGCAAAAGCCGAAGTCCTTTTTCCGGGTGTTCACCGAGACCGGCCCGCTGATCACGGTGGCGGTTGCGGTCGCGCTGCTGGCCGGGATCGCCGGACCGGCATCCGCGCAGTTCTTCAATTTCGGATGGTCGCGGCCGCAGCCGCGCAGCAACGGCGGAGGCGGCTGGTTCGGCGGCGACCTGTTCGCCCCTTTCCAGCAGCAGCAGCAGGCGCCGAAGCGGATCGAGAATTATTCCAAGGCGCCGCCGCCGGAGAAGCGCGAGACCGTGCCGGAGCGCAACGTGCTGGTGCTCGGCGACGCCATGGCGGACTGGCTCGCCTACGGCCTCGAGGACGCCTATGCCGAACAGCCGGACATGGGCGTGATCCGCAGATTCAAGACCGTCTCCGGCCTCATCAAGTACCAGCCCAAGGGCGAACCGGCCGACTGGGCCGCCGCGGCAAAAGGGATGCTCGCCACCGAGAAGCCCGACGCCATCGTCGTCATGCTCGGGCTTGACGACCGCCAGGCGATCCATGAGCCGGCAGCCGATAAACCCGAAAAGTCACCCGACAAAAAGGGCGACAAGGACAAGAAAGACACCCGCGCCAAAGGCGATGCCAAGCCTGCCGACAAATCCGCAGCCAAGCCGGATGGCGCGGCCGAGGCCGCCAAGCCCGAAGAAAAAATGGTCGATACCGAATTGTCCCCGGACGATGCCGCCGACAACGACCTGCCGCCAGTCACCGCGCCGGAGAAGAGCGCGCGCTCGCCGAACGGCATCTATCAGTTTCGCGACGAGCGCTGGGTCGAACTCTACAGCAAGAAGATCGAAGAGATGATCGCCGTCCTGAAATCAAAGGGCGTGCCGGTGCTGTGGGTCGGACTGCCCGCGGTGCGCGGCCCCAAGGCGACGTCGGACATGCTGTTTCTGGATGCGCTGTATCGCGACGCCGCCGGCAAGGCCGGCATCACCTATGTCGATGTCTGGGACGGATTTGTCGACGAGGCCGGCCGCTTCCTGCAGCAGGGCCCGGACTTCGAAGGCCAGATCCGCCGCTTGCGCTCCTATGACGGCGTGTATTTCACGAGGCCCGGCGCGCGCAAGCTTGCCCATTATGTCGAGCGCGAGATCAACCGGCTGTTGGCCGGGCGTTCCGCGCCGATCGAGTTGCCGACCGAACCGGCGACACCCGACGCCAACGCGGTGCCCGGCCAGCCCGCGCCGCGTCCGCTGGCAGGACCGATCCTGCCGCTGGTGGCGTCCTCCGTCGGCACCGATCAATTGCTCGGCGGCCCCGGTTCGCGCCCGGCCGCGGTCGATGCACTCGCAGCGCGGACGCTGGTCAAGGGCGAGCCGCTGGCGCCGCCCGCCGGCCGCGCCGACGACTTTGTCTGGCCGCGCCGTGAGGTCGGCCGCGAACAGGCCAAGGGCGAAACGCCGGTGGCTTCAGTTGCGCCGGACGGAACGGTTACCACGCCGGGCGCCGCGGCCACGCCGCCGAAACCGAAGAAACAGCCGCTTCCGGCTCAATCGAGCACGCCGGCATTGCGGAACTTTTTCGGCTTCGGCAACACGGCGCGCAAACCGGCGCCGCGCGCGCCTGCCGCCGGTCCCCCGCGGCCACCGGGTAACGTCGGCCGATCGGCGTCGGCGCCGGGCGTTTTCGCGCGCTAACCGCGAATAACGAACGTCCGCGCTGGCAGCCAAGGCAATCCTTACAGAATGAGCCCGCCGTCGACCACGAGCGTTTGGCCGACGATGTAGGCCGCAAGCGGCGAAGCCAGAAACAGCGCGGCGCCCGCCATGTCGGCCGGCGTACCCAGTCGTTTCAGCGGGATCCGCTCGATCGCGCCTTCGAGCCGCTTCGGACTAGCCGTCGTCACCCTGGTCATCTTGGTGTCGACCAGGCCCGGCGCGATGCCGTTGACGCGGATGCCCTCCTCGGCCCACGCCTGCCCCAGCGTTCGGGTCAGCCCGACCGCACCGGTCTTCGAGGCGTTGTAGGCCGGATTGCCCTTGGTCGAATGATAGGCCGCGGTCGAACTGACGATGATCAGCGCGCCCTTGTTTGCGCGCAGCATGTCATGGAATTTGCCGGCGCAGGCCATCAGACTCATGAGATTGACTTCAAGCACCTGGCGAAATCCGGCCATTTCGAATTCGCCGCGCCGGTAGATCACCGCGCCTTGCGCCAGCACCACGACGTCGAGCCGGTCGAACGCCGGCCTGAAATGCTCGATCGCCCCGGCATCGCTGACGTCGAGCTGCGCGTAATCCAGGCCTTCGAGATGCGATCCCTCGCCCGCCGAATAGTCGGCGGCGGAGGTGCGGGTGCCGCAGACTTGCACGCGCGCGCCCTTGGCCCGGAACGCCTGGGCGATGCCATTGCCGATGCCGCTGGAGCCGCCGACCACCAGAACCTGCTTGCCGCTGAAATCCAGTTCGTTCATCGTCGCCCTCGAAGGTGGTTAGAGCGTTTTCAAGCGAAGTGGAGACCGGTTCGCGTTAGGAAAACGCGTCAAATCAAGAATCCAGAGCCCCGTTTCGATTCTATCGAAACGGAAATGGCGCTAGCGCCGAAAGCATAGCAGCTGATATCCCAGAGAAGAAACACATGTCGGAATTCAAACAGCTCAGCCGCTCGGTCAAAGGCTTGACCGTTCTCGTCACCGGCGCGGCCAGCGGCATGGGCCGCGCCACCGCGCGGGTGTTCGCCGCCGAGGGCGCCAAGGTCGCCGTCACCGACTACGCGGCCAAGGGCGCGCAGACCGTCGCCGCAGAGATCGTCGCCAAGGGCCAAATTGCAAAAGCCTGGCGGCTCGATGTCGCCGACCGCGACGACATCGACGCCGTCGTCAACGACATCGCCAGGCATTTCGGCGGGCTCGATATCGTCGTCAACAATGCCGGCATTCCGGTACGCGTTGCGATCGACGATGAGGGCTATGACGAAGCGTGGGCGAACGGACTGACGGTGATGCTGACGGCGCATCAGCGCGTGATCCGCGCCGCGCTGCCATACTTGCGGAACTCGAAATCGCCGCGGATCGTCAATATCGCCTCCACCGAGGCGCTCGGCGCTACCGCATCGCACAGCCCGTATTCCGCGGCGAAGGCCGGTGTCGTGGGACTAACGCGCTCGCTCGCGGTCGAACTCGGCCACGACGGCATCACCGTCAACTGCATCTGCCCGGGGCCGATCGCCACGGGCATGACGGCGCGGATCAGCGACGAGCACAAGGCGACCTACGCCCAACGCCGAACCGCGCTCGGCCGCTACGGCGACCCCGAGGAAGTCGCCCACATGACGCTCTCCCTGTGCCTGCCCGCGGCATCGTTCCTGACCGGCGCGATCATTCCCGTCGACGGCGGGCTGATGGCAAGGAATGCCTGATGGCGGGCATGCGTCGCGCGGCGTTGACATCGCCCGATCACGGAGTAGCTTTTTCCCCAAATGGAGCGGGGTAACCGCTCGATGCGATCAGGGGAAACGCCATGACGGTCACGATCCGGCAACTTCACCCGCATTTTTTCGGCGAAGTTTCCGGCGTCGATTTGCGAAAAGCGCTGACGCCGCAGGAGGCCAGGGATATCGAAGCCGGCATCGACCAATACGCCGTGCTGCTGTTCCGCAATCAGGACATCACCGACGAACAGCAACTGGCCTTCGCGCTGAATTTCGGCGAGCGCGAGAACGCGCGCGGCGGCACCGTCACCAAGAAGGAAGATTACCGGCTCACCTCCGGGCTGAACGACGTCTCCAATCTCGGCAAGGACGGCAAGCCGCTGCCGCGCGATCACCGCACCCATCTGTTCAATCTCGGCAACTGCCTGTGGCATTCCGACAGCTCGTTCCGCCCCGTTCCGGCGAAGTTTTCGCTGCTGTCGGCGCGCGTGGTGAACCCGAAGGGCGGCAACACCGAATTCGCCGACATGCGCGCCGCCTACGACGCGCTCGACGACGGAACCAGGGCCGAGATCGAGGACATGATCTGCGAACATTCGCTGATGTATTCGCGCGGCTCGCTCGGCTTCCTCGACTATACCGAGGAAGAAAAACAGATGTTCAAGCCGGTGCTGCAGCGGCTGGTGCGCACCCATCCGGTACACGGCCGCAAGTCGCTGTATCTGTCGTCGCATGCCGGGGCGATCCTCGGCATGAGCGTGCCGGAAGCGCGGCTGCTGTTGCGCGACCTCACCGAGCACGCCACAAGGGCGGAATTCGTCTACGTCCACAGATGGACGCTGCATGACCTCGTGATGTGGGACAACCGCCAGACCATGCACCGCGTCCGCCGCTACGACCAGTCGCAGCCGCGCGACATGCGCCGCGCCACGGTGGCCGGCACCGAGCCGACCGTTGCGCAGCAGGCCGCGGAATAGATTTCCATGTCGTCCCTGCGAACGCTGCGTTCGCAGGGACGCATACTCCGTGTCCTCTGATATTGAATCGAATGGCCGTCATCGTGATTGCGTCTAGCGCCGGCGTGGGATCCGATCACGCATGCCCGGCTTCGTTCGACAGCATGCCGGGATCGATCCCGATCTTGCGCAGTGCCCGCTGGTATTTTTCCTCGACGTCGCCGCCGAAGATCAGATCCGGATCGGCGTCGCAATGCAGCCAGCCATTGTCCTGGATTTCGGTCTCCAGTTGCCCCGGCGCCCAGCCGGCGTAGCCGAGCGCGAGGATCGCGTGCTTCGGTCCGGCGCCCCTGGCGATCGCCTTGAGGATTTCGACGGTCGCAGTCAGACAAATTCCGTCGTCGATCCGCAAGGTCGCATCCTGGATAAAGAAATCGCTCGAATGCAGCACGAAGCCACGGCCGGTCTCGACCGGGCCGCCTTTCAGCACCTTCATGGTCTCGGCGTTTTCCGGCAGCTTGATCTGGTCGGCCTTCTTGATGATGTCGAGCTGCACCAGCAATTCGGGAAAGTCGATGCTGCCCGCCGGGCGATTGACGATGATGCCCATGGCGCCTTCGGAGGAATGCGCGCAGAGATAGATCACCGAACGCTCGAAGCGCGGGTCTCCCATTACGGGCATGGCGATCAGCAGCTGGCCGTCGAGATAGCCGCGTTCGGACGAATTGTCGCCAATGCCGGCGGATTCGCGGCGAACCATCTTCGGTCTTTTGCCTTCAGGGTTCATCCGCAAAGGACTCTCATGTTGCTGGCTATCCTGATATTGGGTGGGAGTTCTGTCAATCAAGCTTCGCCCGGCGCCTGGAAATACATCACAACCAATTCAATGGTTTGCGGCAGCGCTTGCCTGTAAAGACGTTTCATGACTGTCATAGTTCCCATGCGGGCCGCCCTCGGTTTCGCCGCAACCGTATTTGCGTCATCCTTGACGATCGAGGCCCGCGCCGAAGATGCGTCACCGTGGCAACGTGACGGACACTCCGCGGTGCGGCTGCTGGCGGGATCGCGCAGCGGCGCGGTGCTGCTCGGCGGCATTGCCTTTCAGCTTGAACCGGGCTGGAAAACCTACTGGCGGACACCAGGCGATTCCGGCGTGCCGCCGCGCTTCGACTTCTCCAAATCAGAAAACATCGAAGCCGTGACCGTCTTATGGCCGGCGCCTTTGAAGTTCGACGACGGCGCCGGCGGCCACTCACTGGGATACCATGACCAGATCGTGCTGCCATTGCGAATTGTGGCGAAAAATGCCGACAAGCCGGTGACGCTTCGCGCCACCATCAGCTACGCGGTGTGCGAAAAACTCTGCATTCCCGTTCAGGCCAATGCCGAATTATCTTTCACCAGCGTGGCCAGCACCGAAGACAGCGCGCTGTTCGCCGCGCTCGACACGGTGCCCAAGCCCGCCAATATTGGCGACCCCAACCCGCTGACCATCCGCGACGTCGAGCGCGACGGCAAATCCGCCGTGCTGGTCGACGTAGTCAGTCCGGACACTCGGGAGGTCAACCTGTTTGTCGAGGGGCCCACGCCGGAATGGGGGCTGCCGGTTCCAAAATTGCTCGAACACAGCCCGCCCGGGGTCAAGCGCTTCGCCTTCGAGCTCGACGGCGTGCCCCCGGGCGCGAATCCCGAAGGCGCGGCGCTCAAATTGACGCTGGTCGGCGGCGATCACGCCTACGAATTCAATATCAATCTGGAGTGACCTGAAGGGTCATTCCGGGATGGTCCGAAGGACCAGACCCCGGATGTGCAATTGCGCACCGGGGAATCTCGCAGGTCAGGGTTCATGCGGAGCCTGTCATCGGGCCGCGCGTTGCGCGGAGCCGTTGGCACGCCCCGGAATGACGGCGCCACCAAATCTTAACGAATAGTTGATAGGCGGAATGGTCGCCGCATCCCTGCGGTTCCGAGGTCCCGCTTGGCCGTTACCGACGCACAGCTTGCAACAGTTCCGCCTGCCGGCCTGATCGCGCGGCTGCGATCTTTGCTGGGTGGTTCGAGCGAAGCCTCGGTGACCAGGCGACTGGCCGCCACGATTTTCATCATCCGCGTCGTCAGCGCCGCCCTCGCCTATCTTTCACAGATCCTGCTCGCGCGCTGGACCGGCGGCCCGGATTACGGCGTCTATGTCTATGTCTGGACCTGGGTGCTGCTGCTCGGCAGCATGATGGATTTCGGCATCTCGGCCTCGGCGCAAAAAATCATCCCGGAATATCGCACCCGCGGCGAACACGCGCTGCTGCGCGGCTTTCTCTCAGGCAGTCGCTGGGTCACGTTTATCGTGTCTGCCGTTGTCTCGCTGCTGCTGGCGGGCGTGGTGAAATTGCTGTCGCCCTGGATCGACGCCGGCGCGATCGTTCCGCTCTATATCGGCTGCCTCACGCTGCCGGCCTTCGTGGTCGCCAATACCCAGGACGGCATCGCGCGCTCGCATGACTGGATGCTGTTGGGACTGATGCCGCAGTTCATCGTCCGCCAGTCGCTGATCATCGGCTTTATCGCGGGCGCCTTTGTGCTCGGCTTCCATCTCGGCGCCACCGCCGCGGTGCTCGCCAGCGCCGCCGCGGTGTGGATCGCCATGATCGGGCAGATGCTGGTGCTGAACCGCCGCCTCGGCGGCCACATCGAACCCGGCCCCAAGGCATATGATTTCCGCGGCTGGCTCGCGATCTCGCTGCCGATCCTGCTGGTCGAAGGCTTCTATTTGCTGTTGTCCTATACCGACGTGCTGGTGTTGCAGCAATTTCGCTCCTCCGAAGAGGTCGGCGTCTATTTCGCTGTGGTGAAGACCCTGGCGCTGGTGTCCTTCATTCACTACGCGATGTCGGCGACCACGGCGCACCGGTTCGCCGAATATCACGCGCTCGGCGACCGGGCGCGGCTGTCGGCCTATGTCGCGCATGCGATCAAATGGACGTTCTGGCCGTCGCTCGCCGCGACCGTGCTGCTGCTGGCATTGGGCAAGCCGCTATTGTGGCTGTTCGGACCGCAATTCGTGGTCGGTTACGACATCATGTTCGTCGCGGCCATCGGGCTCGTGGTGCGCTCCGCGATCGGCCCGGTCGAGCGGCTGCTCAACATGCTCGGCCACCAGCATATCTGCGCGCTGGCCTATGCGCTGGCCTTTGTCATGAACGTGGTGCTCTGTATAGCGCTGGTGCCTCGGTTCGGCGGCCACGGCGCCGCGGCAGCGACCTCGATCTCGCTGGTCTTTGAAACCGTGCTGCTGTTCTGGATCGTGCGGCGGCGGCTTGGGCTGCACGTGCTGGCATTCGGCAAGACCGGCACATACACGCAATTTGCGGATTAAACCACCGCGTTCCGCTCGATGACCTCACGATAGAATGATGCGCTCAGCTTTGGCGTGCGACGCTGCGTGTTGAAGTCGACCCGGTAAAGCCCGTAGCGTTTTTCAAATCCATCCGACCATTCGAAATTGTCCATCAGACTCCACAGGAAGTAGCCGAGCACGGGCACCCCCTCGGATGTCGCGCGATGCAGTTGCGTCAAGTAATTGCGCAGATACATGATCCGATCCACGTCGTAGACATTGCCGTCCGCGGCAGGCACGTCCGTCGACGACGTTCCGTTCTCGGTGATGTAGATCGACTTCACCTCCCAGAGCTTCGCCACGTGACGCGGCGCCCAATACATCGCCTCCGGACCGATCTTGAGCCAGCTCGGATCCATATGTGGAAACGATGCGGGAAACGGCGCCAGGGCAAAGCCGTGCCCGTTATCGGCTGCAACGACGTAATGGCCAGGCGTATAAACATTCAGCCCCACGAAATCGATGGGGGATGAAATGATGCTCAGATCTTCGGCCGTGTATTTCGGGGCATTCTTGCCGGCATACGCCAGAAACGCATCGGTGTATTTTCCCTCCAGCATCACCGTCAGGTAGCCGGCATTGAGTTCGCGCGTGGCGATTTCTGCTGCACGTATGTTCGCCGGCGTTTCGATCGCGGGTATGCAGATGACGACGTTCTCTGCCGGACCGACCCCGGTTCCAACTTGTCCATGCGCCCGGACCGCTTGAACCGCGAGACCGTGTCCCAGCGCGACGTTGTGACGAACCTGGTTCAGCTCTGGTTGGGACAATTTGAGGCCCGGGGCGTCCGGGCCGACGCCATAACCCAGATCAACAAACCTCGAGCATTCATTGATCGTGAAAATGTGCTTCACCCGATCACTCAAATGCTGCGCGACATAACCTGCGTAATCCGCAAATGCCTTCGAGGTGTCGCGCGACATCCACCCGCCGAAGCGATCCTGAAGCGCCTGAGGTAAATCCCAATGATACAAAGTCGCAAACGGCTCTATGCCATTGGCCGACAGTTCATCCACAAGCCGGTTGTAGAAATCGAGGCCTTTCGGGTTCGGCGCACCTGCTCCTTCGGGGAAAACGCGAGGCCAGGCAATCGAAAAACGATAGGCCTTTACTCCCATCGCCTTCATCAATTGAACGTCTTCCTTGTAGCGATGATAGTGATCGGCCGCGACGTCCGCGTTGCCATGATCCAGGATTTTCCCGCTGGTGTGAGCGAAACGGTCCCAAATCGATGGACCCCGTTCGTCTTCCTTGACGGCGCCTTCGATCTGATAGGCCGACGTAGCCGTCCCCCACAGAAAGCCGTTCGGGAAGCTGGGAAAGGGGCTCCGGTTCGGCAGCATGTCTTCCTTGCTCGCGTCGGCCGGACTGGATTCGGCGGATTTCGCCGACATTCCGAGAGCCGACCATCCTGCAATCCTGGCAAAGTGCCGCCGAGAAAGTCCGTTGAATAACATCACTTCACTTGTTCGGGCTGGGACAAATTTGCAATCACAACAAAGCTTACCCGTCGCACCCGGCCTTTGACGCAGGTCAATGTGCGCCATCCGAAGTCCGACTTTACTGCACGCATTGCTTGACCAGCCAATCGATACGCTTCCCGGAGGACCGGACCAATTGCCTTTCGCACGCCGCTGGCGCTTCTCCTCATCTCCCTGAGTACGATTGCCGCGGTCTGGTGGTGGTTAGCCAGGCCGGTCACGCCGGCATATGCGCCGATCGATCCTTCGGCGAAACTGGATTGCGTGGCCTATGCGCCGTTCCGGGGCAACCAGAACCCGCGGATTCCGGGACTGATCATCAGCCCGGAGCAGATCGCGCAGGATCTCGCCGAGCTTGCCAAGATATCCCAATGCGTCCGCACCTATTCTGTCGACAACGGATTGGACAAGGTGCCCGAACTCGCGGCCAGGGTCGGACTGAAAGTTCTTCTCGGGGTCTGGATTGGAAGCAATCGCGCCAAGAACGCCCTCCTGATCGACAACGCTATATCGCTGGCCAAGGATCATCCCGGCGTGGTTACGGCGATCGTCGTCGGCAACGAGGTGCTGTTGCGGGGGGACATGACCGCGGCCGACCTCCGGGAAGCCATCCGCTCGGTCAAGACGCGCGTGAATATTCCGGTGACCTATGCCGATGTCTGGGAATTCTGGCTGCGCTACCCGGAAGTCTCCGGCGAAGTCGATTTCGTTACGGTACACATGCTGCCATATTGGGAGGACTTTCCGCCCCGCGCCGAAGACGCGGCCGAGCATGTGGATGCCATTCGCAAGCGGATCGCGATGGCCTTTCCCGGCAAGGAGATCCTGATCGGCGAGACCGGCTGGCCGAGCAAGGGGCGGATGCGCGACGGCGCGCTGCCATCCCGCATCAACCAGGCCCGCTTCAATTCCGGGATTCTCGATCGGGCGAAGCAGGAAGACTTCCGCGTCATTCTGTTCGAGGCCTATGACGAGCCGTGGAAGCGCCAATGGGAAGGAACCGTGGGCGGCTATTGGGGCTTGTTCGACGGCAAGCATCGCACGATGAAATATCCGCCCGGGCTGGCCGTCAGCAACTTTCCATTGTGGAAGCTGCAGCTGGGATGCGGGCTGGCTCTGAGCGTTTTCGTATTCGGCGCAGCGTGGCTGGCGCTGAGGCGCCGGCCATCGCCGCCGCGGCCGATATCGTGGGTTGCCGTGGCAATATCCGCCACCGTCGGCGGGATTCTGCTGGGCGTATGCGCCGACAACATGCTTTACCAGAGCTTTGGGCTCAATGGCTGGCTGGGCCGGGGCTTGCTGTTGGCCGCAGCAACAGCTGCGCCGCTACTGTCTTCCACGGCGTTGATGTCGGGACGCGTTCTGCCGACATTTCAGGAACTGATCGGCCCGCGCAAAGGCAGAACCCGATCGTTCCCAACCATGGTTCTGGGGTTCACGCTGGTCGTGATCACGCTGATCGCAGCGGAAACCGCGCTGAGCCTGGTGTTCGATCCGCGCTGGCGCGATTTCCCGTTCCCCGGCCTGACCATGGCAGTGGTGCCGTTTTGGACACTGACGCTGCTCAACCGCCCGAAATCAGGCACGCGCCCGGTCGCCGAGGCCGTGTTCGCGGGCCTGTTCGCCATTGCTGCGCTCTACATCGCGATCAACGAAGGCCCCCACAACTGGCAGGCCTTGTGGACCGCCGCAGCGTATTTCCTGCTCGGCACCACGCTGTGGCAGGCGCGTTCCGTTGCCGTCGCAGAAACGGCGTCGACCACGCCGGCCGTCTTTTCACAGCTCAGGTTATTTGAGAAACAAAGTGGCGGCGTTCAATCCGATCGGGAGCCACTTGAGGCCGGAGCCAACGCCGCAGGCCGGAGCAGTCGCGTGGGTTAAGCCCTGATCCAGATCAAGCGAAGAGATTTCGGGACGGCCTTCCAAGGGCAATGGGCACCATAAACCCGGGAAGCGCTCCTGACCTCTCCACGCTCTTTTCGGGGAGAGATCAAGAGGGCACGCCTGCGCCGGAGATTTTCCCCTACTCCGCGGTCCAGCCGCCGTCGATCGAAAGGTTGGCGCCGGTGATTTGCGCCGCGTCGTCACCGCACAGAAACAACGCCAGCGCCGCGACCTGCTCGGAGGTGACGAACTCCTTGGTCGGCTGCGCTTGCAGGAGCACATCGTGGATGACCTGCTCCTTGGTGAGGTTGCGCGCCTTCATGGTGTCGGGAATCTGCTTCTCGACCAGCGGCGTCCAGACATAACCGGGGCTGATGCAGTTGCAGGTGATCTTGAAGGTCGCCAGCTCCAGCGCCACGGTCTTGGTGAGGCCGGCGATGCCGTGCTTGGCCGAGACATAGGCCGACTTGAACGGCGAGGCCACCAGCGAATGCGCCGAAGCCGTGTTGATGATGCGACCCCAGCCGCGCTTCTTCATGCCGGGCACGACGGCGCGGATGCCATGAAACGCCGACGACAGGTTGATCGCGATGATGGCGTCCCATTTATCGATCGGGAACTCCTCGATCGGAGAGACGAACTGAATGCCGGCATTGTTGACCAGGATGTCGACCGCGCCGAAGGTCTTTTCGCCGAGCGCAATCATGCCGGCGATTTCGGCAGGCCTGGTCATGTCGGCGGGCGAATGGATCGCCTTGACCTTGAAATCGGTCTCGATGGCGGAGCGCTCCTTCTCGATATCGGCGGGCACGCCCATGCCGTTGAGAACAATATTGGCGCCGGCGCCAGCGAAGGCGCGCGCATATGCCAATCCGATGCCGCTGGTCGATCCCGTCACAACCGCGGTCTTGCCTGTCAACGTGGCCATTTCACTTGCTCCTGTTGCCGTCGAGGGTTTCGGTGCCGTCCCCCGTGAGATCGTAGGTCATCATGGTTTCGCCGGATTGCGGCCGCTCCAGCCAATCCTCGTGGCGCATCGACAGGTGAACGTCGCGCTCGCCCGCGCCCCAGTGCTCGACCATGCCGATGTGCGAGAAATCATAGTCCTTGGAATTGGATTCGTAATTCTTGCTGCGATAGATCAGGTGCACCACCGTGACGGTGTTTTCCTTTGCGGCCTGGCACAGAATTTCGACCGACGGATCGTTCCGGAGATAATCGGGCAGCTTGCCCATCAGCTCGCGCAGCGCCCTGCGGGTGTTGTGGACCTGCTTGTTCTTGTCGGTATTCATCCGGGTGCGGCTGGAAAAACGGATGTCTTTCTCGCGCTCCGCGGCTTCCAGCATCGATACCGGCAGCGGCCCGCGCGCGCTGAACAAATCGACCTGGAAGATCAGGAGGTCGTTGGCGATTTCCGCGTCCAGCACATAGTCGAGCGGCGTATTGGAGGCGATGCCGCCGTCCCAGAAATGCTCGCCTTCGATTTCGACGGAAGGAAAGCCCGGCGGCAACGCGCCGGACGCCATGATGTGTTCCGGCCCGATCTTCTTGCCCTGCTTCCTGAATTCGAAATTATCGAAATATTTGAAGTTACCGGTCGTGACGCTCACCGCGCCGACGCTCAAGCGGGTCTCCAGAGCGTTGATCCGGTCGAAGTCGACCAGACGCTCCAGCGTGGTGCGAAGCGGCGCAGTATCGTAATAGCTCTGCGACTGCGGGGTGCCCTGCGGCCAGAGCGGAGCCGGGGGAATGCGCGGCGTGAAAAAGCCGGGAACGCCGAAGGTCGCGATCAGGGCGGCGCTGGTTTCGTTGAACAGGAAACGGCTGCGGTCGCTGGATGTGATCGGCTTCCAGGGCACCGGTGCGGAAACCATCTCCCAGAATTCCTTGAGCCGCGGCACCCGCTTTTCGCGCGGGTTGCCGGCGATGATCGCGGCGTTGACGGCACCGATCGAGATGCCCGCTACCCATTCCGGCTCGAAGTCATGGTGGCACAGCGCCTGATAGGCGCCGGCCTGATAGGAGCCGAGCGCGCCGCCGCCTTGCAGAACCATGACGCGCTGCGCTTTCGCGGGCGTCCTTGCTGGCGGTGGGCTGGGATTATCGGTCATATCAGTCGATCAAATATCAAAATCGAAAAGCACCGTGGCGCCAGTTCGCGGTGGCGTCAATCTGCCGACAACGGCGATCACGCTGGGTTTATCGCGGGTCCGATGACGCCATAATAAGCGTCCAGAACACCTTGTATTTGGTATTTGGAGCATAGCTGGCCGCGATGCCTAATTTTGTGACACCATTTTTCAGCATATTGGCCCGGTGCGGTGGCGAGTCGCGCCAGCCAGAGAATGCCTCGGCCAGGGTATGATAGCCTGCCGACACGTTCTCCACCGCCAGTGTCGCAGGGTATCCCGAGGCGTTCAGGCGTTTCGCCAGCGGCGCCTTGACGTCATGGTCGAGCTTGTTGCTGCTGGCCATCGCCTGCGACTGCGATTCCGCGAGCTTCATCAGCTCGGGATCGACCGCCACGGCGCCGAGGCCGTTGTTCTGCCGATAGAGCGAAATCATCGAGGCCGCGGCCTCCGGATCGAGCCTGGCACCGGCACTGGCCATGTTGAGATACATGCTCGGCTGCTCGATCGGAGCCTCGGCCGCACAGCCGCAGAGCGCCAAAAGCCCAATAATCGCGACCACCGCGCGCATGATTCGCAGTTCCCCCAGAATTGTCCCAGGGGTTGTTGCATACCAACCGTGGCTGAATGGTGAACGGGGGATCAAATCCTCCCGCCATTCCGGGGCGCGGAACCTCGGGATTCCCCGGTGCGCCATGGTGCATCTGAGGTTTGGTCCTGCGGACCATCCCGGTCCGAAGCCTGTCACATGGTCTCGCGAAAATCTCAAGTAGAAACAGGACTTAGCTCCGTCGCTCGAGGGCATTCGCGTACATGAGGGTCTTAATTTTTTCGTTCATCTTGTCGATGCATGCTTTTGTTTTTTCCCAATAGAGGTTCTGATTGTCGGCGTCCTTGTGCCAACCCGATAACCGCTGGCATGCGGTTTTTATCTCTTCACTGCTAAAATTCACAAATCGGCTGGTGTGTGCAAACCGATTCCGAATGTCTTTAATGGCAAGAAGGTCTTTGTAGGTTGCTTCGTCCAATAGGCGGAAAATGTATGCAACTTCGATCTTTGCAGAGAACCGACTGAGGGGCCCAAGACCATCAAAGATTTTTGCTGCCCGTGTATTTGAGAGTGGTCTCGCCGCCTGCAGAAGGAGCCTTTCAAGCCCGTCTTCAACCAAGCCTGCCGCGACCAACGCATTACCCGCTTCCGCGTGCTTTGAAAGTAGGTTGATATATTCCGCTCGCGTGATGGGGCGCATTTCGAGGATTTTGGGTGGTTCTTCGTCTGTCATTTTGCAATCTTCCTCAAAAACTCTCGCACGGACAATTCCCGATTTTCACTCGGTCGAGCCTACTGCATCGTCCCCCGCGCCGCCACGATCTCGATCTTCGTCGCAGCGCTGCGGCCGTCTTCCTCCGAGACCACGGTCAGCAGGATCGGCGCGACCATGCCCGGACCGACCTTGTGGCTGCACACCTCCTTGAAATCGGAGCCGGTGTGTCGCGAGACGATGACCGAGCCGTTGCTGTCGCCGATCGCGATCAGGTAGAGCGGCGGCGTGATGCCGCTGCTGTTGACGAAGTCGCCGATCATCTTGGCGAAGCGCTGTTGATCGAGCTTGCGCATCGGGCGATGGTAGCATGCGAGGCGAAACAGGGTAGAGTGCCAAGAGGGCAGCGCTCACAGGGGACAAAGGGATGCCAATGGTTTCGTTTGATGACGGACAACAGGTGCTGCACTGGCGCGGGGGTGCGTGGCATCGCATCGCTTGGCAAGACTGGATGAGTTTTCGCGAGCTGGACGACTCCTTTGCGCCGCTTCCTTACGTGACCGCTGGCGATCATCGCTTCGTGGTGTGCGTTGTCGAAGACGGCCGCCTCTACAACATCATCCCGCACCGCTACCTGATCGACCTCGATGGCCGCATCGCCGATGATCGCTATTTCGGCGTGCTGTCGGACGCCGAGATCGAGCGCTATCAAGCGCTGAACAAGCGGCACTATGAATACCCCGAAACCCATCCACTGACTAAAGCAGAGCAGACGGAGTTCGATGCGATCAGAGATCGCCTGTGGCGCTCTTGGTTGCCTCCGGTCGAGGCCGTCCAGGAATTAACGCGCGCGACCGTCGCGCTGCCTGACGAAAACGACGCTGCTTGGAAGGTGCTGGAAGCCTGCGGCATCTCGCGCGGTGTATCCGGGCTGCGCTCCTGATCGAGCCCGGCGATTCAACGCTCGCGACCCTCGAAATCGGTCCCCCAAATGCCTATATCTACAGCGGTGGCAAATCCCAAATCACGACTTCCTGCTCGGCACCAGCGCGCTGCTGGGCCTGCGCGGCTCGACCATCGCCGCCGCGCTCGACGGGTGCAGTGTCGCTGCTCGACGCCGTACTGCTGGGCTCCCTGACGCCGGGGGACCGCGAGCTGGTCGCGGAGGTAATCGCCAATCATCCGACGTTGTCCCTCGCGAAGGCCATCAACATGCTGCGCGCGGGCGGGATGTAGCGCCAAGCTGGTCCCGACCTCGACCCGACACCGACCCTGCGGCCGAAAACCCGACACCGACCCTGCAGCCGAAAAAATGTGACACTCGCAGGCGGAATCCAGCGATATTCAGCGATGCGCTGGCCCCGGATGTGACAGTGCTAAGCTGCTGAAAATACTCAATTCCGATAGACCATCCCTGAACGGCGGCTTAATCCTGCGCGGCGAAAATCCGGTACCGCCGGGGCTGCAGCCCGACAATATCGCCGGTCCTGATCTCCCGGTCCCGGGGCGCGTCGATCTCGATCACGGTTTCTCCCTCGGACAACGCGACTTCGGCCCGCTGGATCGGGCCGAATGTCCGGACATGCCGTACCTTGCCCTCAAACGCGCCGCTGCCGGCCGGCCCGACCTGCATGTCGTGACGGCGGACGAACAGTTTCGACGCGCCGGAAACAGCGCCATCCGCCGCGAGATTCAGCGCCTTGCCGCCGAGCTGTATGCAGCCGTCGCGAACCTGCACCGGCAGCACGATCGATTCGCCGATGAAGCCGTGCACAAACGCCGTTGCGGGATTGTCATAGACGTCGTCGGGCGTGCCGACCTGCACGATGCGGCCCTTGTCCATCACCACCACCCGGTTTGCGACCTCGAGCGCCTCTTCCTGATCGTGGGTGACGAAGATCGACGTCACGTTGATTTCGTGATGCAAGGAGCGCAGCCATTGCCGCAGTTCCTTGCGCACCTTGGCGTCGAGCGCGCCGAACGGCTCGTCGAGCAGCAGAATGCGCGGCTCGATCGCCAGCGCCCGCGCCAGCGCAATGCGCTGGCGCTGACCGCCCGAAAGCTGGCCTGGATAGTGATCGGAAAGCCAGTCGAGCTGCACCAGATCCAGCAATTCCCTGACGCGCGCACGGATGCCCGCTTCGTCCTTGCGTACCGCGCGCGGTTGCACCCTCAGGCCGAACGCGACATTTTCGAATACCGTCATGTGACGGAACAGCGCGTAGTGCTGAAACACGAATCCGACATGGCGCTCGCTGGCGCCATGGGCGAGCGCATTCTCGCCGTCGAACAAGACCTCGCCCGCATCCGGCCAATCCAGCCCCGCGATAATCCGCAGCAGCGTGGTCTTGCCCGAGCCCGACGGCCCCAGCAGCGCCACCAATTCGCCGGTGGCGACCTTGAGGTCGACGCCGTCGAGTGCGGTAAACGCCCCGAACTTCTTCACGATATTCCTGACTTCAATCGACACGCGGGGCTTCCCCTTCGTCCAGACGCCGCTCGAGAATCGTTTTCGCCACCAGCGTGATCAGTGCCAGCATTGCCAGCAGCGACGCGATCGCGAACGACGATACGAATTGATATTCGTTGTAGAGGATTTCAACGAGCAGCGGCATGGTGTTGGTCTCGCCGCGAATATGCCCTGAGACCACCGACACCGCGCCGAATTCACCCATCGCGCGTGCGTTACACAGCAGCACGCCGTAAAGAACGCCCCATTTGATATTCGGCAGAGTGACGCGGAAGAAAGTCTGCAAGCCGGATGCGCCGAGCGAGATCGCGGCCTCTTCCTCCTGCGTGCCCTGCTCCTGCATCAGCGGAATCAGCGCGCGCGCGACAAATGGAAACGTCACGAAAATGGTCGCCAGCGTGATGCCCGGCACCGCGAACAGCACATGGATGTCATGGCTTTGCAGCCATGGCCCCCAATAGCCCTGCGCGCCGAACAGCAGCACGAAGACAAGCCCCGAAATCACCGGGCTGACCGAGAACGGCAAATCAATCAGCGATATCAGGAACGTCTTGCCGTGAAAGTCGAATTTGGCGATCGCCCAGGCGGCAACAATCCCGAACACCAGATTGAGGCTGACGGAAATCGCCGCCACAAGCAGCGTCAGCCTTATCGCGGACAATGCCTCCGGATCGGAAAGCGCGGACAAATACACGCCAGCGCCCCTGGAAAAGGCCTGCGCAAACACGACGACCAGCGGCAGCACGACGAAGACGGTAAGGAAGGTCACCGCAATCGCAACAATGACGACGCGAATAGACCGGGGTTCGGTACGCAGATCGCCCCGTGCCGATCTGGGGTAAGATTGCGGCTGATTCATCTCTGCCAGCCCTCTAATGCGCGGGAATGCGGATTTGCGCCCGGCGCTGCAGACGATTGACCGCGAAGATGATCAGGAACGACGCCACCAGCATGACGACGGCGATCGCGGTCGCATCCGCATAGCGAAATTCCGAGAGCCGGATCACGATCAGGAGCGGGGCGATTTCGGACACATTCGGCAGATTTCCGGCAATGAAGATGACCGAGCCGTACTCGCCGACGGCGCGCGCGAATGCCAGCGCAAACCCCGTCAGCAGCGCCGGGATCAAACTCGGCAGGATGACTTTGGAGACGGTATGCCAGCGATTGGCGCCGAGGCTGGCGGCGGCTTCCTCGATCTCGACATCAAGGTCGATCAGAACCGGCTGAACCGTTCGCACCACGAAGGGAATGCCGATGAAAATCATGGCGACGAAAATTCCGACCGGCGTGAACGCCACCTTGATGCCGAGTTCGGCGAGCGGCGCGCCGAGCCACCCCTTCTGCGCGAACAGCGAGGTCAATGCGACGCCGGCCACCGCCGTTGGCAAGGCAAATGGAACGTCGACAATGGCGTCGAACAGCCGGCGGCCCGGAAAGCGGTACCGCACCAGCGCCCAGACAATGATCATGCCCATCACCAGATTGACTGACGCGGCGGCGAAGGCGAGACCAAAGGAAATCTTCAGCGCATGGAGGGTGCGGCGACTGGTGAGAATGCTCCAGAACTGATCGAGGCTCAGTTCGAAAGTTTTCAGGAACAGGCCTGCGAGCGGGATCAGGATGATGACCGAGAGCCAGGTCAGCGTCAGCCCCATACCGAGGCCGAACCCCGGCAAAGTGCTACGTCGTCCCGCGCCTCCGCTCACAATGCCCCCTGCTTCCTCGTGCCCCGTTTCCGAAGTTCGTAAACCATCGTGGAGCCCCTTATACGAACTTCGGAAGCAAAAAGGGGCACAAGCAGCCTTTTTGTTCCCGGTGCCCCTGCCGATTTGAAGTTCCGGGTACGAAGTTGCGGCAGCCGGCGCAGGAACTTCAAGCCGGCGGCGCGAGCCAAATCAGTCTTTGTAGATCTGGTCGAAAACACCGCCTTCGCTGAAGTGCTCCTTCTGCGCCTTTGCCCAGCCGCCGAAAACGTCGTCGATCGTGAACAGTTCGACCTTCGCGAACGAGTTCTCGTATTCCTTGGCGACCCCCGGATCGCGCGGACGATAGGAATTGCGTGCGGCAATTTCCTGGCCTTCCCTGGAATACCAGTATCGAAGGTAGGCTTCGGCGACCGCGCGCGTGCCTTTCCTGTCGGCGACCGCATCGACGACGGACAGCGGCGGCTCCGCCAGGATGGACAGCGGCGGCGCGACGATCTCGAACTTGTCCTTGCCGAATTCGCGCTGCGCGAGGAATGCCTCGTTCTCCCAGGCCAGCAGCACGTCGCCCACGCCGCGCTCCACGAAGGTCACGGTCGAGCCGCGCGCACCGGTGTCCAGCACCGGGACGTTCTTGTAGATGCCGGCGACGAACTCCTTCGCCTTGTCATTGGTGCCGAATTTCTTCAGCGCGTAGCCCCATGCGGCCAGATAATTCCAGCGCGCGCCACCGGACGTTTTCGGGTTCGGCGTGATGACGCTGACGCCCGGCTTGACCAGATCGTCCCAATCCCTGATGCCCCTGGGATTACCTTTGCGCACCAGGAAAACGATGGTCGATGTGTAGGGCGAGGCGTTCAGCGGCAGCCGCTTCTGCCAGTCAGAAGCTATCATGCCCTTCGCTGCGATGGCGTCGACGTCATAGGCGAGCGCGAGCGTGACGACGTCGGCCTGCAGGCCATCGATCACGGCGCGCGCCTGCGAACCGGAGCCGCCGTGCGACTGCTTGATCTCGACGCTCTTGCTGGTTTCCTTTTGATAGGCTGATGCGAACGCCCTGTTGAATTCCACATAGAGCTCGCGGGTCGGATCGTAGGAAACGTTGAGCAGCGTCACGTCGGCGGCATAGGCCGAACACGCCCAGACCAGCCCGGCGACGACGGGCAACATACGGCGGAACATCCCAATCTCCATTCGGCCTGACGACTTCCTTGTCATCGGAGGCGGGCGGATATAACTGGGTAGAGCGGCTTCAAGTCAACGAAACCGCATTTCGTTGTTCGCGGTATTGCAACGTCGCTGTGCTACGAAGTCTTGACCGTATGGATGCCGCATTCTGTCTTGGGCCTGCCGCGCCAGCGGCCGGCGCGCGCATCTTCGTCCGGCGAGGTCCGGCTGGTACAGGGCATGCACCCGACCGACATGAAGCCCGACGCCGTGAGCGGATGCGGCGGCAGGTTTGCAAGCCGGTAGATCGCCTCGATCTCTTCGCGCGAGATGTGTGCGAATGGATTGAATTTCAGCCTGGCGCCGTCGTCCTCGACGACCGGGATGTCGGCGCGGAGGCTGCCCTGGAAACGCTTGCGTCCGTTGATCCAGGCGCTGAACGGGGCCAATGCCCGCTTTAGCGGCTCCACTTTCCGGATCCGGCAGCAGGCGTCGGGATCGGAGAACCATAATTCGCGATCCGGATCCTCGCGCTTCAGCGTCTCTTCCGGCGGCTTGATCGAACGCACATCGCTCAGGCCCAGCGTCGCGACCAGGGTATCGCGATAGGCAAACGTTTCCTCGAACAGCCATCCGGTGTCGAGAAAGATCACGGGGATGGCGGGATCGACGTCGGCCATCACCTTGAGCAGCGCGGCCGACTCCGTACCGAACGAGGAGACCAAAGCGAGATGCTCGCGGCCGACGGTCTGCAGCGCGGTTGCGATGACTTCGGCCGGCGACGCGTTACGAAGCGCATGATCGAGCGTCCCGGCCGGCGGCAAATCGCCTGCCGCCCGCTCCGGTGACGCCTGATGTGCGAGAGCCTTCATTGCCCGGCGCTTTCCGATTGACGCAACAGCATTCGCCGGTGCAGGGCCGTGATGCGGCCGTCGCCGGTCGGCTGATAGAACACCGAGTAGCGCTTGACGGTATTGGCGAACGCTTCCGCGTCGCTCTGCTTCTTCACTTCGAACGCGTCGAATCCGGCGCGCAGCATGAACAGGAACTGGTCGCGCAGCACCTGGCCGGTGGCGCGCAATTCCCCGCGATAGCGATAACGCTCCTTCAACAGCCGCGCCTGGCTGTAGGCGCGGCCGTCGCGAAAGGTGGGAAACACCAGGGCGACCACCGCAAGCCGGTCGAGATAAGGCACGAGATCATCGAGGTCGCGGTTGTTCGGCCAGATCACGCCGGTCGGTCCGGCCCGGCGCGACAGTGCCTCGGCATCGCCGAGAAACCGCGCGGCGGAAACCAGAATCGCGCCATCGACGGGGATCTCGGCATCGTCGGCGACGTAGACGAACGCGTCGCCGGTTATCTTTCCGTTCTTAACGAGTGGCATAAACCCGCTCCCTGAAAGGTTCGACGCCGAGCCGCTTCACCGTATCGACGAAAAGTTCATCGGGGCGTTCGCGCAGAGCGAGATAGGCTTCGACAATGTCTTCGACCACGTCGGCGACTTCGCCATAGGCAACGGCAGGACCGATCAGGGTGCCGACCTCGGCGTTCTCGTCGGCACGGCCGCCGATCGTGACCTGATAAAATTCCTCGCCGTTCTTCTCGACGCCGAGAATGCCGATATGGCCGACGTGGTGGTGGCCGCAGGCGTTGATGCAGCCGGAGATATTGATGTGCAGCCGCCCGATCAGATTGGCGGTGTCGTGATTGGCAAAGCGCCGGGTCAACTCCTGCGCGATCGGGATCGAGCGCGCATTGGCGAGCGAGCAATAATCCAGCCCCGGGCAGGCGATGATGTCGGACACCAGATTGACGTTCGGCGTCGCCAGGCCGATCTTGTCGAGCGCCTTCCAGAGCGCCGGCAGGTCGCGCCGCGCGACATGCGGCAGCGCCAGGTTCTGCTCATGACCGACGCGGATCTCGCCGAACGAATATTTGTCGGCGAGATCGGCGACCGCATCCATCTGATCGGCGGTGGCATCGCCGGGCGGTCCGCCCACCGGCTTCAGCGAAAGCGTCACGATCGCATAGCCCTGCACCCTGTGCAGCGCGACTGAATTCTTGCGCCAGGCCTCGAAATCCGGGTCATGCGCCGCTTTCTTCAACTCCTCCGGCATATGCGGCAGTTTCTCGTACGCCGGATAGGTGAAGCGCGAACGGATGTCCTCGACGACGGCGTCATCCAGCGTCAGCGCGCTGTCGCGCATCTGCAGCCATTCGTCCTCGACCTCCTTTGCGAATTTCTCGATGCCGAGCTCGTGCACCAGGATCTTGATGCGGGCCTTGTAGATGTTGTCGCGGCGGCCGTACTGATTGTAGACGCGCAGGATCGCCTCGACATAGCTTAAGAGATCGCGCCCCGGCACGAATTGCTTGATGGTCTTGGCGATGAACGGCGTACGGCCGAGCCCGCCGCCGACCAGCACCTCGAATCCGGTCTCGCCTTCGGCGTTCTTGTGCAGCCGCAGACCGACGTCGTGAACCTTGATCGCGGCGCGATCGTGCGCGGACGCGGTAATCGCGAATTTGAACTTGCGCGGCAGGAAGGAGAATTCCGGATGCAGCGTCGTGTATTGCCGCAACAGCTCGGACCAGATCCGGGGATCCTCGATCTCGCCGGGCGCCACACCGGCCCATTGATCCGACGTGACGTTGCGCGTGTTATTGCCTGACGTCTGCATGGCGTGAATGCCGACCTCGGCGAGATCGGCCAGCGCATCCGGCAACTCGGCGAGCTTGATCCAGTTGAACTGGATGTTCTGCCGCGTGGTGAAATGGCCGTAGCCGCGGTCGTAGCGCCGCGCCACGTGCGCCAGCTGCCGCAATTGCTTCGACGACAGCGTTCCGTAGGGGATCGCCACACGGAACATGTAGGCGTGCAGCTGCAGATAGACGCCGTTCTGCAGCCGCAGCATCTTGAATTCGTCCTCGGTGAGTTCGCCGGACAGCCGGCGCTTCACCTGATCGCGGAATTCATCAACGCGTTCGTTGATGAGGGTACGATCGAGTTCGTCATATGTGTACATGATAGGCTGGCCTTATGCCGGAACCGGAAGGTCGATGGTGACGCCCTGGAGCCGGATCTGTTCGCGGAGATTGCCGGGCTTGACCCTGCCGCTTTCCTTGACTTCGACCGGCGCGACATAGGCGCCGACCGCGCCGACGTCGTCGGCGACCGATTCGGCAAGCAACGCGCGAGCGTCATCGGAAGTGCGAACGATCGCCGCATCCGACAGCTTTGCCGACCAGTCCTGCCGGGCGGTGCGGTAGATCACGACACCGTCCCAGGTACGGTTGGCGGTCACCACCGACGGGCCGATGATTCTGATTTTCTTCTGTTCGAGCGGAGAGGTCATTCGGCAGCCACCTGAAAATACGAGACAAGTTGAGCGAGTTGAGAATTGCGCCATGGCGCGGAGTGCGCGACCACGTCACCGATGATGAGAACGGCCGGGCCGCCGTCGATCCCTTCGACCAGTGCCGGAAGCTCTTCCAGCTTCCCGACCGCGGCTTTCGAATCCGGCCGCGTCACCCGCGCGAATACACCGACCGGGGTTTGCGGCGAGCGTCCCGCGGCCAGCAGGCCGGCGCGGACCGACGGCGCCGCGGTCATTCCCATATAGACGACGACCGTCATCTTCTCATCGGTCAGCACCGACCAGTCGACGGTTTCGGCGTCCCTGGCCTTGTGCGCGGTGAGGAAGGTGATGCGCAGCGCCTCGTGCCGGAAGGTGAGCGGCACTTCGAATTGCGCGGCGGCGCCGAGGCCCGCGGTAATTCCCGGCACCACCGAATAGGCGACGCCGGCCTGCCGCAACGCTTCGACTTCCTCGCCGCCGCGGCCGAACACAAAGGGATCGCCGCCCTTGAGGCGCACCGCGCGCTGGCCTGATTTCGCCGCCTCGATCATCAGTCTGTTGATCGTGTGCTGGCCGATGCCGGGCTTGCCGACCCGGCGGCCCACGGCAATGCGCGACGCATCGCGGCGGGCGCGATCGAGCACTTCAGGCGAGACCAGTTCATCGTAGAAAACGACATCGGCATCCTGCAGCGCGCGCAGCGCCTTGACGGTCAAAAGATCCGGATCGCCCGGACCGGCGCCGACCAGCGTCACCCTGCCCTCGGCCTTGCCTGTGGCCTGGGCGCCGGCAAACGCACCGGGATCAGCAATATCCCTCAGCGCAGCCTCGGCTTCTTCCCCGCGTCCGGCGAGAACCAGGGCACCGATCGGGCCATCGACCACGCGCTCCCAGAAACGTCGGCGCAGCGGAAATTCGGGGATGCGGCGCTGGATCAGTTTACGCCAGCGGCCGACAAAGGCGGCGAGATCGCCGATCCTGGCGGGCAGAACAGCCTCGATGCGTTCGCGCACGCGGCGCGCCACGACCGGAGACGATCCGCCGGTGCCGACGGCGACCACCACGTCACCGCGATCGACAATGGCAGGAAAAATAAAAGTCGAATGCGAAAGGTCGTCCATCACGTTCACGGGCAGGCCGACCGCTTTCGCCCGCGCCGACATTGCCGGTCCAATATCGCCTGCGCCCGCGCAGAGGATCGCAATGACGCCTGTGAGATCGGCCACCAGCGGATCGCCATCGCAAAGCTCGATCCGCGCGGCGTCCGCGGCCTCGAGGCCGCCCGCATCATGATGGCCGTCGGTCGCGTACCAGCGAATGCGCGCGCCTGCGGCAGCCAGCAGGCGCAGTTTCGCCCGCGCCAGAGCGCCGGCGCCGACAAGCAGCACCGGACCGGCTTGCAGATCGAGAAATACCGGCAGGAATCGCATGCGATACTCGCTTCCCCAACTTACGGGGTTGACTGGAATTATTTTCTATATATGTCTCATTCGACGCTCGCAAAGAGAAAATTATTTCTTCTCTATTGCACTGCAACTGTAGAATTTTTGCCTCCGGAGGCCAAGGGCCAGAGATGCATCTTCTCGACGACGACAAAGCCAAAGACCGGTTGCGTTGGGCCGATACGGCCGAGCGACCTCCGGTGCAGCAAATTTCGACCGAGGGGCGGTTCAGTCCGCCCACCATGGATCACCTCGACGCGCTCGAGGCGCAGAGCATCTACATTTTCCGCGAGGCTTTCGCGCGGCTGAAGAAGCTCGCGTTGCTATGGTCGCTCGGCAAGGATTCCAACGTGATGATCTGGCTGGCGCGCAAGGCCTTCTTCGGCCGCGTGCCGTTCCCCGCCATGCACGTCGACACCGGCAAGAAATTTCCGGAGATGTACGCGTTCCGAGATCATTACGGCAAGGAATGGGAGCTCGATCTGAAGATCGAACCCTGCCCGCCGCTCGAGACCATCGATCCGACGTTGCCGCCGGCTGCACGATCGGCCGCGCGCAAGACCGATGGATTGAAGCTCGCGCTTGCCAAATATGGTTTTGACGGATTGATCGCAGGCATTCGCCGCGACGAAGAGGCGACGCGCGCCAAGGAGCGGGTGTTCTCGCCGCGCGGCACCGAAGGCGGATGGGACGTGCGCGATCAGCCGCCGGAATTCTGGGACCAGTTCAACGCCTCGCCGCCGCCGGGCGCGCATTTACGCATTCATCCCATTCTGCATTGGACCGAAGCCGACATCTGGGCCTACACCAGGCGCGAAAACATCCCGATCATCCCGCTTTATCTCGCCAAAGACGGCAAGCGCTATCGCTCGCTGGGCGATCAGGACATCACCAATCCCGTGGTTTCGAACGCTGCGAATATCGAGGAAATCCTGATCGAGCTCGACAGCACCAAGGTACCGGAACGCTCCGGGCGCGCGCTGGACCACGAAACCGAAGACGCCTTCGAGCGGCTGCGTGTCGCGGGCTATCTCTGAACCGACATTGAGTTGAGTGATCCGATGAACATGATCCTCCCCACCGCGATATCGGCGACGCCGAACGGCACCACGCGCCCGCAGGTCCGCATCGTCATTGTCGGCCATGTCGACCACGGCAAGTCGACGCTGGTCGGGCGGCTCCTGCACGAGACCGGCAGCCTGCCCGAGGGCAAGCTCGAAATGCTGAAAGCCGTCAGCGCCCGGCGCGGCATGCCGTTCGAATGGTCGTTCCTGCTCGATGCGCTGCAGACCGAACGCGACCAGGGCATCACCATCGACACCACGCAGATCAGATTCCGCACCGGATCGCGCGACATCGTGCTGATCGACGCGCCCGGCCACGCCGAATTCCTGCGCAACATGATCACCGGCGCCTCGCAGGCCGACGGCGCGCTGCTCATCATCGACGCGCTCGAAGGCGTGCGCGACCAGACGCGGCGTCACGGCTATCTCCTGCATCTTCTTGGCGTCAAGCAGGTCGCCGTCGTCGTCAACAAGATGGACCGGGTCGATTTCAGCGCGGCGCGATTTAGCGCGATCAGCGACGAGATTTCCGCGCACCTCACCGGTCTCGGCGTCACGCCGTCGGCGGTGATCCCGATTTCGGCGCGCGACGGCGACGGCGTGGCCGGGCGTACGCCACGGATCGGCTGGTACGATGGACCGACCGTGGTGGAAGCGCTCGATGCGCTGGAACCTGCGCGCCCGCTGGAGCAGCTTGCGCTGCGATTGCCGGTGCAGGCGATCTACAAATTCGACGACCGCCGCATTGTGGCGGGGCGCATCGAGTCCGGCCATCTCGCCGCTGGCGAAGAAATCGTCATCATGCCCGCCGGCAAGATCGCAAAGATCAGGAGCGTCGAGAGCTGGCCGCTGACGCCGGTCAAGGGCAGCCAGACCGCCGGGCGCTCCGTCGGCATCACGCTCGACCGCGAATTGTTCGTCGAACGCGGCGACGTCATCGCCCATGTCGGAGATAGCCCGCGCGATACGCGGCGAGTTCGCGCGCGCATTTTCTGGCTGCACGACAAGGCGCTGACAACGGGCGCCTCGATCCTGGTCCGGCTCGGCACGCGGGAAAGCCGTGCCACCGTGGTCGCGATCGAGAAGGCCGTCGATCCCGGCGAACTCTCGAGCGTCGAGAACAAATCGATCGCGCGCAATCACGTCGGCGAGATCGACATTTCGCTGGCGCAGCCGATCGCCGCCGATCCCTATACCGACAATCCGCGCACCGGACGGCTGGTGATCGAGGTCAATGGGCGCATTGCCGGCGGCGGGCTGGTGCTGTCCGTCGAAGCCGGACAACGCGCCCTTCCCGTCGATATAGTGCCGGTGGAATCCGCGCTGCGTCCCGACGAGCGCTCGGCGCGCTATCGCCACGGCGGCGCGGTGGTCTGGCTGACGGGACTGCCGGGTTCCGGGAAATCGACCCTGGCGCGAGCGGTGGAACGCAGGCTGTTCGGCAATGGCGGTTCGCCGGTGCTGCTGGACGGCGATACGCTGCGCGCCGGGCTCAACAGCGATCTCGGTTTCTCCGCTGCCGATCGCAGCGAGAACATCCGCCGGCTTGCCGAAGTCGCCACCCATCTCGCACGCAACGGACACGTCGCGATCGTCGCCGCGGTCTCGCCGTCCAGGGAAGATCGCGCCGCCGCGCGCCGCATCGCCGACACGCTGTTTCGCGAAGTCTATGTCGCGACGCCGGCCGAAATCTGCGAGAGCCGCGATCCCAAGGGTCATTATGCCAAGGCCCGCGCCGGCGCATTGCATGCCTTCACCGGGATCGGCAACGATTATCAGCCGCCTGCATCATGCGAATTGAAGATCGACACCTCGACGCGCTCGGTCGCCGAGGCGGCCGACGAGATCGAGCGGATGCTGGCGAAGTCGGGCATCTTGTTCGACGAACTCGCCGACCTCGCTGCCAATATCTGAGCGTTCCCGACCGCCCCCCAATGGGCAATTCAGCGCCGCGCACGGGGTTTTGGATACCGGTTCGCATCAAGAAAACGCGTCAACTAAAGGCTTAGGGCCCAGGTTCTGATTCGATCAGAACCTGGGCCCTAAGGCCTTCTCATAGCCCCGGCTTTGGGGCTAAAAGGGCTCCGAACAAGGCCCCGTTACGGGCCCCTTTTGTCGTATATCCCCCTGAAAACCGCGCCTTGCCGCCGTTTTTCGTGAGAAAAATCCCATCATGAATCGTATCGACGTCCACGGATTGAAAATCGCCCCCGTTTTGTTCGATTTCATCGCCAAGGAAGCCACCCCCAAGACCGGAATTTCCCCCGACGCGTTCTGGGCCGGGCTCGCCGCCATCCTCCGCGATCTGGCTCCCAGGAACCGCGAACTGCTGGCGACACGCGACGGCTTGCAGGCGAAAATCGACGGCTGGCATCGCGCCAACAAGGGCAAGCCGTTCGACATGAATGCCTACACGGCCTTCCTCAAGGAGATCGGCTATCTCCTGCCGGAGCCGGCGACCCAAAAAGTAGAGACCGCCAATGTCGACGAAGAGATTGGCAAGATCTGCGGACCGCAGCTGGTGGTGCCCCTCACCAATGCGCGCTACGCGCTCAACGCCGCCAACGCGCGCTGGGGCAGTCTTTACGACGCATTCTACGGCACCGATGCGATACCGCACGAAGCCGGCGAAAGCGGCAAGGGCTACAACAAGGCGCGCGGCGACAAGGTTATCGCCAAAGCCAAGACGTTTCTGGATGCTGCCGTGCCGCTGGCGACCGGAAGCCACACCGATGTGACCTCCTACAGCGTCATCGCCGGACAACTCGCGGTCAAACTCAAAAGCGGCAACGCCACCGCACTGAAATCGAGCACGCAGTTCGCAGGTTTCCAGGGCGATCCCGCCAGTCCGAGCGCGATCCTGCTGGTCAACAACGGCATGCATATCGAGATCAGAATCGATCGCGGCCACATCATCGGCAAGGATGATCCGGCCGGCGTCGCCGACATGATCCTGGAATCGGCTGTCAGCACGATCCTGGATATGGAAGACAGCGTCGCGGCGGTCGATGCCGAAGACAAGGTGCTGGTCTACCGCAATACGCTCGGCCTGATGGACGGCACGCTGTCCGCCGATTTCGAGAAGGGCGGCAAGACGCTGAGGCGCGCGCTCAACCCCGACCGCGTCTACAAGACAGCGGACGGCAAGGAGCTCAAGCTGCACGGCCGCAGCCTGCTGTTGATGCGCAATGTCGGCCATCACATGTTCACCGATGCGGTGCTCGACGGTGCCGGCGCCGAAATTCCGGAAGGCGTTCTGGATGCCGCCGTCGCCGGCCTGCTCGCGATCCACGATCTCAAGGGCAACGCGAAAACGAAGAACAGCCGCACCGGCTCGGTCTATATCGTGAAGCCGAAGATGCACGGCCCCGACGAGGTCGCGTTGACCTGCGAGCTGTTCGGCCGGGTCGAGAAGATGTTGTCGCTGCCCGAGAACACCATGAAGGTCGGCATTATGGACGAGGAACGCCGCACCACGGTCAACCTCAAGGCCTGCATTCAGAATGCCAGCAAGCGCATCGTATTCATCAACACCGGCTTCCTCGACCGTACCGGCGACGAGATCCATACCTCGATGGAAGCGGGGCCGATGATCCGCAAGAACGACATGAAGTCCCAGCCCTGGATCAAGGCCTATGAAGACTGGAACGTCGATATCGGTCTGATCGACGGCCTGCCCGGCCACGCCCAGATCGGCAAGGGCATGTGGGCCGCCCCCGACAAGATGGCGGACATGCTGGCGCAGAAGATCGGCCATCCGCAGGCCGGCGCCACCACCGCCTGGGTGCCGTCGCCGACCGCAGCCACGCTGCACGCGCTGCATTATCATCAGGTCAACGTGCTGGCGCGCCAGCAGGACCTGGCCAAGGGCGGCCCGCGTGCCAAACTGTCCGACATCCTCACCATCCCGGTGTCGCAATCGAACTGGGCGCCTGATGACGTGAAGCAGGAGATCGACAACAATTGCCAGGGCATCCTCGGCTACGTCGTGCGCTGGATCGATCAGGGCGTCGGCTGCTCCAAGGTGCCGGACATCCACGACGTCGGGCTGATGGAGGACCGCGCCACCTTGAGGATCTCGAGCCAGCATCTGGCGAACTGGCTGCATCAAGGCGTCATCACCAGGGAGCAGGTGATGGAGTCGTTGAAGCGGATGGCGGTTGTTGTTGATGGACAGAACAACGGCGATCCGCTGTACCGGCCGATGGCGCCCGGTTTCGATGGCGTCGCCTTCAAGGCGGCCTGCGATCTGATCTTCAAGGGACGCGAGCAACCGAACGGCTATACCGAATTCATCCTGACGGCGCGGCGCCGGGAAGCCAAGGCGGCCGGCTGATTTCAAAGGCCGATCAAATCACCTCTGATTTTTCGAGATCAGTCGGTATTGGCATCGGCTCAAAGCCGTCAGGCCGCACGTACCGTTGCGAGGAACCTCTCTACCTCAAGTTTGAGGTGATTGCCTTCGTTCGACAGCGAGCGCGCAAAACCATGGACCTGTTCGGCCGCCGCTTCGGTGTTTGCCGCACCGCGACCGACATCTGCGATACTGTCCCCAACCTGAATTGCACCCTGCGCGGCCTGTTGGACGTTGCGCGCAATTTCCTGTGTCGCGGCACCCTGCTCTTCGACAGCCGCCGCGATCACCGTGGATATCTCCGAGATCTGCCCGATCGTCGTGCTGATTTCCTTGATGGCCGAAACTGATTGCTGCGTCGCGGACTGCATCTGGTTGATCTGCGTTCCGATTTCCTCGGTGGCCTTGGCGGTTTGGGCAGCAAGCGCCTTGACCTCCGATGCGACGACCGCAAAGCCCCGGCCCGCCTCGCCCGCACGCGCAGCTTCGATTGTCGCATTGAGCGCAAGGAGATTGGTTTGCTCGGCTACAGCCGCAATCATCTTCACGACTTCGCCGATGCGACCGGCGGCTTGCGATAGCTCCGATATCCGCTCATTCGTCTGTTCTGCCTGACGCACGGCGGCGTGAGTAATCTTTTCCGATTGCTGAACCTGTCGACCGATTTCCGTCACCGAAGTGGCCATTTCCTCGGATGCAGCCGCTGCCGATTGCACATTCGCCGACGAGTTATCGGATGCGGATGCGGCCGCGGCCGTGAGCTTGCGGTTTGTTTCCGCCGTCCTGGTCAGGCCACCGGCGGCATGCTCGATTTCGGCGGAAGCCGACGACACGGCCTCAACGATCTTTCCAATCGCCTGCTCGAAGCCGTCGGCGACGCGGATCATCACTGCCTTGCGATCGGCCTCGGCCTTTTGCTTCACGCCAGCCTGCTCGATTTCCATCGCCTGGACGCGCAGGGCATTTTCCTTGAAGACCTGAACGGCCCTGGCCATGGCGCCGACTTCATCCCCGCAATTCAAGGAGGGTATCTCGGTATCCAATTTCCCGCCGGCAAGGCGCGCCATCACGCCTGTCATCCGGGTCATCGGTTGGATCACTCCCAAACCGACGCCGAAGATACCGCCGCCAATAATGAGGAAGACGAGACCTGAGATGCTCCACAGCGCCAAGGTGAAGGAATTCACGCGTTGGGTCACGCCGGCCTCGATTGCCGCGTTGTCGTCATTGGTCTTCTTAACAATTTCGTCGATCAAGGCACGATGGGCCAGATAGGCCGCCGTCACTTCCGAATAAGATTTCGCCGCGGCAGCCACGTCGGACTTGGCCAGGGCCGGCAGGAACACTTGTTCGATGGCGGTCCAAAAGCGCTGAACTTCGCGATGCGATTCATCGATCAGCTTCGCCTTGATCGCGGGATTAAGGTCGGATTTCGACCAGAATTCGCGGCGTTCGTCATATTCCTTTTTCAACTGAACCAGACGATCGCGATGGGCCGCGAGCTGCGCCGGATCATTCAGCGCAAGGGTCGCTTCGAGATACGATTCAATCACGTATTCCGGCGGAGGCAGGATGTCGGCGACAAGATCGTTGCCGAGCTTGATCTTGTCGTAGAGCGGGCCGCCCACCTTGACGTCGCTGAGTGCGTAGATGCCGGTGAAAACCACGGCTCCGAGACCGATCGCCGTGACAAGACCGAACAACATTATCGCGCGCGAAATCGTCAAGCGAGGCGTCATGTGAAACACTCCCAAATCCACCGCAAGTCAGCCCGAAGCCCAAGCTGAAGGGACCTTTGCCAGTAGCTCCGGGATCAAGACCACGGGATATTCGCGCGGCTGCAAAGATAGAGTTGATGTGCTGCGGGACGGTTAATTTGAAGCCCCGCAGAAATACGGAAGTTGAAACCAGGGACTCACTCTCGCTGATCGCGCTGCGGGAACCTTTGAATTGCCTGGCCGTTGAGAACTAGTCTCAAAGCAGGAGGAGATAGCGATGGATTGGAACCGGATTGAAGGCAACTGGAAGCAGTTCAAAGGCGTCGCGAAGGAGAAGTGGGGCAAGCTCACCGACGACGATCTCAACGTGATCGAGGGACGCCGCGAACAACTCGAGGGCAAGCTGCAGCAGCGCTACGGCTTTGCCAAGGACCAGATCCACAAGGATGTGGATGACTGGTTCAGGACGCTCAAATAGGTCTTACGCGATCGACAAAGGAAAAGCCCCGGCATGCGCCGGGGCTTTTCCATTGAGGCGCCCGGAGCGCTAGAACGCCGCGATGTATTTCAGCAGAGAAATCACGCCGAGGACAATCACGACCACGCGCGCAATTTGCCTGGCGCGGCCGTCGAGCGGCAACAGGTTGATCAGATACAGAACAAGAATGACGACAAGAAAAGTGACGAGCACACTTACGAGCATCCGGGAATCCCCCCTGAAACATGCGAGAAGCGAAATTGGCCGATTGCTAACGCGCGATCGGCTCTCCGGTTCGAGACGCTGGAGCTGGAAATGCGGATTACGCGCAGCCCATTATTCCCGAGCCACCACTGGGACCCGCCGATAGCGTGAGAGCACCGATTTCGGGGCGGGCGAGAATTCAAGCGATGCGCCGCGTTTGTCGGCGCTGCGGCCGGCGACCATCAGCCCATTGGCACCGGCGACGAGATCTCCCCTGCGAAGCGTAGGGTCGTTCTCGATTTTGACCGGCGCAAGACCGACCTGGTCCTCGCCGTTGCAGGTGCATCCCGCCACCATCTCGTTGCGATAGCGAAACGCATTCGGCAATTGCGAATACGGCTTTCCGCTCTCGGTTGCAGCATTGTCGATATTGCTGCCGTAAACCACCCTGGTTTCGCTCGCCGGGCAGAAGCTGTTGCACGAGGCCGCCCGGCTCTGATTGTCCGACCCGTTGACCGGGAAGTAGCGCCCGTCACAGCCACGCACGCAGAAGGCCTGGGAGCCGCCATAGGTATTGATGCGTGGTCCCGGGACTTCGCCTTGCGGAGCGAGGGGACTGCCCTCGCCGGCAAACGGCAGCGGGACGATCTCAGGACCATGTGACCGGCCGAACGCGCCGAACAGCGCGGAGAGAAAATCTTCGGCTTGCGCAGCCGGAGCCAGCGTCAACGCGCACGATAGCACTGCTGCGGCCAATGCTGCCTGCCTGGCTGATCTCCTGAACATATTGGTCTCCGGCAACGAAGTTGCGTCCGTCAGTACAGCGACGACGTCGAAAGGTTCATCGCCTGATGGCCGGTGGACACCCTCGTCACCACCGGGCGCAGCTGCGCCGCTGTCGGGCGAACGGTGATCGTTCCGGTGATCGTTCGCCTGGCTTCCAGGCCTCTGGCTTCGAGGTGCGACGAATTTTTCGGCAGCACCACGACCTTGGTGCCGACGTCGACCCGGCTGAACAGGTCGGCGACGTCTTCATTGGTCAGGCGGATGCAGCCCGAGGAAACGAACTTGCCGATGGTCGAGGGATCGTTGGTGCCGTGAATGCGGTATTCGCTGGAGCCGAGATACATGGCGCGGGCGCCGAGCGGATTACCGGGCCCGCCCGCCATAAAACGCGGCAGATAAGGCTGGCGCGCGATCATCTGCGCCGGCGGATGCCAATCCGGCCATTCCGCCTTGCGGCTGATGGTCTGCACGCCGGACCAGGTAAAGCCCTCACGGCCGACGCCGACGCCGTAGCGAATGGCGCGGCCCTGGCCGAGCACATAATAGAGCGCGGTATTGCCGGTATCGATGATGATGGTGCCGGGGGCTTCGCGGGTATCGAGAGATACGATAGTCCGCCGCAGCCGTTCGGGAACAACGCTGCCGCTGCCATCGCCTTCGTCCGTCAGCCCGGACTGGTTCGGTGCGAGAATGACGTTGTCAGAGGGAAATGCACTTTGCGGTGCGGATGCGTAGCCGAGCGCCTGCGCGCTCGCCCCGCCGCAAAGGACCGCCGGTGCGATCAACAAGACCCCGGCGAAAACAAGCGCGTTGGTCACGCGCGGCGATAGCCTGCGATTGCCTGCGAATGTCTGTGTCATGATCTGCCCCGAAGCGGTGCGCATCACGTTGATGCTTCTGCCAGATCAAACGCGCCCGAGGCTCCGGGGTTCCGTCGCGACTCAAATAGAAGTCCGCGTTGTCAAGCAGGCGGCTGCTCACGTCTCCGCGATGGAACTTTTGGCGGGGCCTGCGGTTGTAGCCGCCTGACCGAGCCCGTTTCGTCGCACGACGCCGCGGCTCGCTAGCCAGCTCGAAAGCAGCGGGGAGAGCCACTTGCGAGTCCTTCCCAACGGACGTGCGCTTCCCGCAGAAGCGGTCGCTACGCCGCCCTCTGACAGCAGAAACGAACTGCCGCCGGTTATCCGCCGCGCGGACGTGGTCGCCTTCGCGCTGGTCGCGCTTCTCGTCATCAGCGTCGTCGCCGTTCTCTACGTCGCCAAGGCGTTCTTTCTGCCGGTCGTGACGGCGTTCGTGGTCGGCACCATGCTGTCGCCGGCCGCCGGATATCTCGAGCGGCGCCGAATTCCCCGGGCGGTATCGGCAGTTCTGATCGTCAGCGCGGTCTGCGCCGGCGCCGCCTTCATCGTCGGCCTGATCTCTTCCCCCCTGATGCAATGGAGCACGCGGCTGCCGGAGCTGGGATCGATCCTGAAGGATAAACTCCACGTGTTCGACCGGCCGCTCGCGCTATGGCAACAGCTGCAGAGCATGGTGGGCGTATCCGACGCCTTCTCGACCGCGCCGTTCCAGATGCCGAAATTCGACTGGGTCCAGCCGACGATCGAATTCCTGTCGCCGACCTTCACCGAGTTTCTGTTGTTCTTTGCAACGCTGGTCCTGTTCATCGCAAGCTGGCGAGACCTGCGCCGCGCGCTGATCATGAACTTCGCCGGCCATGCCGCGCGGCTGCGAACCCTGCGGATTCTCAACGAAATCGAGGGGCAACTCGGCGGCTATCTGCTCACCGTGACCATGATCAATCTCGGCGTCGGCGCCGCGACCGGCCTGATCTGCGCGGTTACCGGCATGCCCAATGCTGCCGGACTTGGCGCGCTGGCCGCGACGTTGAACTTCTTTCCGATTATCGGCCCGGTCGCGATGTTCGTGATCCTGACGGTGGTCGGCGTGATCGCTTTCTCCGCGATCGGCGCCGGCCTGATCGCGCCGCTGGCCTTTGTCGGGGTTACCTTTCTGGAAGGGCATTTTGTCACACCGACCATCATCGGCCGCCGGCTCGAGCTCAACGCACTCGCGGTATTTGTCGCGCTCGCGTTCTGGACCTGGCTGTGGGGACCGATGGGCGGTTTCCTGTCGTCGCCGCTTTTGATCGTGGCGCTCATTCTCAAGGACCATCTGATGCCGGCGGACTCGCCGCAGCTGCCGCCGGACTGAGCGGGCTTGGCATCGCGGAACTTCGGGCGAAGCGGGGCGTTTGTGCCCTATGCCGCTTTGGTTTCCCGGGAGTTTTTGATGATGAGCACGGATAGCAAAATCGGAATGAATGATCCGACGAACAAAGCGACCCAAGAACGCCTTGAGAAGGATGTTGCAGCCGTGAAAAACGATATCGCAGCCCTGACCGGCCAGATCGCCGACGCGCTCAACGGTTTCGCCGGCACTGCCAAAAAGCAGGCGCGCAGCGGCTACAAGCAGGCCCGCGCCAATGTCGATTCGGCGGTCGACGATATGTCGGAGCGCGGCGGCGCCGTGATGGATGCGGCCCAGGACGTGGCCCATTCCATCGAGGAGACGCTGGAAGATGTCATCACGCAGCGCCCGCTGGCGACCGTGGGCCTGGCGCTCGGGCTGGGCTTCCTGATCGGCGCGACGTGGCGCCGGTAACGGCGGTACATTCAGATGTTTCAGCGCATGATCGATGATTTCAAGGAATTTACTGGCTCCGCCTTGCGGCAGACCTCGCTCGCGGCTGCCGTCGCGCTGGCCTTGTTCATCACGACGTCGTTTCTTTGCGCCGCCGCCTTCGTGTTCGTGCTTGAGAGCTATGGACTGGTTCAGGCATGTCTTACCGGCGCCGGTGTGTTCTTTGTCCTCACCGTGATCGCGGCCGGCAGCTACATCGTGCGCAAGAATAAGGTCGAGGCGCGCGCAGCTCTGGCCAAGGCTCGCGCCGCAGAGACCGCAAGATCCGCGGTTCAAACCGCCCTTGCCGATCCCATGCTGCTGGCGGCAGGTATCCAGGCGATCCGCGCCATCGGGATCAAGAAGCTGATCCCGATACTGGCCGTGGGCGGGTTGGCGCTGGGTCTGCTGGCGAGCCGCAGCACGTCGAGCGACCAGGCGCCGGCGGAGTGAGGCCGTAGCGCGGATGACGCGGCTCGCGTCCACGCGCCGCCGGTGTCGGGAAATGTCGGAGTCTGGATTGCTTCGTCCTTTTCCGCCTTCGCTCGTTGAGCTACGGCTGACAAATCGCTCCTTGCAAATACGGAGCAACCTCTCACGTCACGCAGCGGCCGGGCTGAAGCAGCTTGGCGACTTCGGTCAGCACGCTGACAGCAGGCTCACAGGCGAACGTCGGCTTGCCATCCCCGGTCTTCATCAGGGAGGGAGCGGAAGCGCCAGTGCGGGCGGCCTGGGCGACGGGCACGCGGACCAGAACCGAGGTATCGGCAAGACCGTTCAACTGAAACGAAATCGTGCGCATCGACAGGTCGGGCCGTGCAACGCCAGCCGCGCGATCGGCCTTGGCGGCGCGATTGATGCCGGTCACGGGCGTGCCCCAGGGATTTTGCAGGCGATCCTGCAAGCGATCCCTCAGGCTCCCGGGAAGATCGCGCCCGGCCGCCAGCGGCACGGCGCCCAGCGTCAGCGCAATGGCGACCGCACCGAAAATTCCTCGCGATGTCTGTGACATGTTGGTTCGTCCCTCGCCCCATGGCGATCGCTGAAACAACGCGACGGAACTGACGGGGTTCGAGGACCGGCTATCACTTAACCGTGTGCGAAAAAATATTTTGAGAGTCCGGGAACGAGTCCGGGGGGCTCTGAGTCATTCCGGCAGCCGGTTATCCCCCCTGCCCCATTGACCGGTGATGTAGGGCGCGACTGTGGTGATGCCAGTCGCGCCCTGCTTTTATCCAACAACGCAAGAGTATGCGACCCGGCGCGCGCCAATGAAAAATCCGGCGCGCCATGAAGCGTGCCGGATCTATTTCAACATAACCGCTTTTGCAGATCACGCCACCCGGGACGGGCGATTGCGCGAGTTGCGCTGGAAGAACAGCGCCTGGCTGGCGACGGCGGAAACCATCGCGGGCTGGAACGGCTTTGAGATCAGGAACGCCGGCTCGGGACGCTCGCCGGTCAGGAAGCGCTCGGGGTAGGCGGTGATGAACACCACCGGGACCTCGAAGGTCCGCAGCAACTCGTTGACGGCGTCGAGACCGGAACTGCCGTCGGCCAGCTGGATATCGGCCAGGATCAGGCCGGGCTTCTTGTTCTTGGCCAGTGCGACGGCGTCGGTATGGGTGCGGGCGACGCCGATCACGTTGTGGCCGAGGTTCTTCACGAGGCTCTCGAGATCCATCGCGATGAAGGTCTCGTCCTCGATGATCAGCACGTCGGTGGCGATCTCCGCCGCCATTTCGCGGCCGGCGGTATCGGCGAGCTTGCGGGTCTCGGCCACGTCCTTTCCGAGAATGTAGGCGACTTCCTCTTCCGAGAAGCCTTCCAGCGACAACAGCAGGAAGGCCTGGCGCGGCAGCGGGGTAATATTGGAAAGCCGGCGCTCCGACGGCAGCGGCAGGGTGGTCACGTCGGCATCGTCGTTGAGCGAGACCGAATTCCAGATTTGGGTGAACAGCCGGAACAGCCCGGCGCGGGGCCCGTGCTGCTCGTCGAGCAGCGAGGGGTCCTGGAGCAGGGCTTCAAGCATGGCTCCGACATAGGCGTCACCCGACGCCTGGTTTCCCGTCAAGGCGCGGGCATAGCGGCGCAACAACGGTAGATGTTCAGCAACAAGCTGTGATCGGGACATCCCCACTCCATCCAGTATTGGGTCAAGCATGCTGACGGGGTGACCCGGTCCCCCTGATATATCTGACTACGTTCGAGCCCGATAAAAGTTCCTGCCCTTTGGAACTTTCCGGCTCGGTTTGAATTAGGTTTCTGTGAAAGGCCTCGAAATCAAGGATAACTCTTGGAGCTACAGAGACTTAACTCTCGGGGGAAGCGTGGAACAGGTCATGAAAGATGTAAAATCACAAGCCAGCCGGACTACCGTGACTGGCAGGCAGGGCGGCCTCAGCGCCGAGATTCAATCGAGAATCGGCCACCAACTGCGCGCCATGTACGACGATGTCGTGCGTCAGGGGGTGCCGGACCGGTTCGCCGAATTGATCCGGAAACTTGATGTTCCCAGACCTGATCCCCAAGTGGGAAATGCGGGTGATCCAGAAGACGGGAGGAGCTAATGCCTCTCACCAATGCCCTACGCGACGACATTCTGGCGTCTGTTCCAAGCCTGCGCGCATTCGCGATCTCACTGAGCGGCAACGGCGACCGCGCCGACGATCTGGTGCAGGAAACGCTGCTGCGCGCGATCGCCAATATTGATTCGTTCCAGCCCGGCTCGAACCTTCCGGCGTGGCTGTTCACGATCCTGCGCAACCTGTTCCGCTCGGACTACCGCAAGCGGCGACGCGAGGTGGAGGATGCCGACGGCAACCATGCCAAGACGCTGAAGACCCAGCCGGCGCAGCAGGCGCATCTCGAGTTCCAGGAATTCCGCGCCGCGCTCGACAAGCTTCCGCAGGACCAGCGCGAAGCGCTGATTCTGGTCGGCGCCTCCGGCTTCTCCTATGAGGACGCCGCGGCGATCTGCGGCTGCGCGGTCGGTACCATCAAAAGCCGGGTCAACCGGGCGCGATCGAAACTCAGCGCGCTGCTCTATGTCGACGGCGCGGAAGATTTCGGCCCCGATCAAACCGTGCGCGCCGTGATCGGCGGCAGCGGCGGCTGATGCCGGAATCAGACCGCCCGTTGAATACGCATTTATAGCCAGACGCGTCATGCCCGGCCAAAGCAGTCTGCCTCGCGCAGACTGCGTAAACTTGTCTGCGATGCCGGGCATCCACGTCTTGGCGGCAGTTGAGCAAGAAAGACGTAGATGGCCGGGACGTCTAGCGCGAAGACACACTTTGCGCTTTTGCCCGGCCATGACGAGAAAACGATCCAGAAAATGCTTGATGCGTCTTTCGGCTCTCAGTGCGGCCGGGGCGGCGCCGACAATTGTTCGGTGCGGTCCCGTTCCGTCATGTCGACGACGGTCTCCATCGGCGCGGTGAGTTCGTAGACGTAGCTGACATCGCTGAAATAGCGCTTCGATACGCCGCCAAGCGCCTCCGGTGCGACGCGATCGAGCAGGATCACGCCGAAATCGCTGTCCGCGCGGCGCGTCGCCGCGCTGGTGTTGAATTCTTCCCAGCGAAAATGAAAAATGGTGTCGGGCTCGTCTCCGGTCACTTCCCAATGCGCGACGATGTGAGGGTGCTTGCCGACCAGCGAAAGCCCCTCGTCGGAATGCGACGCCAGCTCGAAGAACAACAGCGAGAGACTTTGGGCGGCGCGCGCGCTGACAGCGATATCGGGACCGCTCACCGCGATCCGCTCGGCGTGGGGGATCGCGCGCGCCTCGAACAGGCCTTTCAGCTTCACGCCCTGCCACTGGCTTTCACTGAGCAGCGAGACCACGTTCGACATCGCATGGATGCGGCCGATCAGGAGCTCGCGGACGACATCGATGTCGGAGCCATGGCGCAGCGTGCGCGTCACGATCGACTGGATCACGGCGAGGATGTTCTTGACCCGGTGATTGAGTTCGTCGATCACCGCGGTCAAGCGGCGTTCGAAGCCGATCCGCACCTCGATCTCGCGGCTGAGCCGCAGATTGTTATAGGCGACATAGCCGAACAGCCCGCAGACGATGCCGGTCAGCGCCAGCCCGATGGCGGCCACGACGGCGGCGGTCTGCTGCGCGCGTAACGCCGCATTGGTCTTGGCGTAATAGCCGAGCGACCAGTCGCGGCCTCCGAACGTCACGGTTCGCATCATCGACGGCGGAGCCGCATCCGCCGATGCCGTCCTCGATGTGACGATGCCTTGGTGATCGGCGATCAGCTCGCCATCGGCATCGCGCGGGTCTTTCAGCACCACTGAAAACAGCGAGAGGTCGTCATTCGTCAGCATCAGCGATGCCAGATCATAGGAGAACATCACGAAGCCCGCCGGCTGAGCCTCGCCCTCCTGCAGAACGGGCGCGGCCAGAACCAGACCGATCGGCCCATTCGGACCTAACAGCGGCAACGGATCGGACGCCACCGGCTTGCCGTCAACCATGGCCTGCGCCAGCATCGGTCCCAGGACCGGCTGCCGATCGATGGCGCGGCCCGGAACCGCCTTCGTCTCCGCGTTCCGGGGTTCGACATCCATCAGGACATCGATCGGCTGGTCGAGGGCGTGCGTGTCCAGGGGCTGATCGTCGTACCCCCGGATCGTCGGATTCGAAAATCCTGCGCCTGCGAGTTCCGCACGCGCGGCCGGCAGTTCGTTCGGCTTGAGCCGCGCGACCCAGCTTGCAACGACGAAATCGGTCTTGAAGGCGTAGATCGAGGCCCGCAGCGGCTGCAGCATATTGGCCTTGATAACCGAAGGCGCGCGGAACAGGCCGGACGCGACGCGGGCGAGCAGCTCACGTTCGGTCAGCCGGTCCTGAACCAGGCTGGCATGAACGTCGATCGCACGCGCCAACGCGATCCCGTCAACCGTCAGTTCCTGATCATGGACGCGATAGGCCGCAAGCCCGGAGAGCAGAACTCCGATCAGCGCGATAAGGCCTATGATGAAACCCAGCCGGACCACTCGCTTACTCAGGGAATGAGGCGTTGGCGAACAATAAAAGCATCTGACGTCCGCCGGGGTGGCAGCAAAGCGAAGAAGAACGAAGGCCAACCATCTGGAATAATAATGGAGCAGCGATCATCGGTGCGCAACTACAGTCGGCGACGAAGACCAACGCGCCTGCGAATGCTAATCACTGCGGAGCGGTTTTGTTCCGGGCAATGTCCGACAGTCTTTTGACCGCTGAACTCGCGGTCAACGCGCATTGACGATTTTGTTCAACTTGCAAGGCGCCTGTTCCGCAAAGGCATGTCCTCGGACTCGATCCGGCGGTGGATGCCGGTTTTGCGATCGGAATACGCGCAAACCATTAAAGCAGGGTATTTTCTTGCGGCTAACCGGATTCCGCTTGGCGGGAAAATGCTCTTGCCGAAGTCGCCGGCCTAAAGACCGCCCTTGGCCTCGATAAAACCGATAATGGTGTCGAGCCCTTCGCTCTTCCTGAGATTGGTCATGACGAACGGACGCCCGCCGCGCATACGCCGGGCGTCGACGTCCATCTTTTCCAGCGACGCGCCGACATGCGGCGCGAGGTCGATCTTGTTGATAACGAGCAGGTCCGATCGGGTGATGCCGGGGCCGCCTTTCGAGGGGATCTTGTCACCCGCCGCGACGTCGATCACGTATATCGTAAGATCGGCCAGTTCCGGCGAGAAGGTGGCGGCGAGGTTATCGCCGCCGGATTCGATCAGCACCAGATCGAGATCGGGGAACTTGGCGCGCATGTCGGCGACCGCGGCGAGGTTCATCGAGGCGTCCTCGCGGATCGCTGTATGCGGGCAGCCGCCGGTCTCGACACCGGCGATGCGATCCGGCGTCAACGATCCCGAGCGCACCAGAAATTCCGCATCCCATTTGGTATAGATGTCGTTGGTGATGGCGGCGATGTCGTAGCGCTCCCGCATCGACTTGCAGAGCAGGTCCATCAGCGCGGTCTTTCCCGATCCGACGGGACCACCGATGCCGATACGAAGCGGGCCGTGGGAGCTAGCCATGTCAGATGCTCTTTCCCTTGTGACGTCGTCCCTGCGAACGCAGGGACCCATAACCACCGATGCACGTAATGACAGAAGGTCTCTGCCTCCAGTGCCTATTGAGAGGACACGGCGTGATGGGGTGGACGGCCCCCTACGGCATCGATTGTGCCAGAATGAGGTTGTTGAGATCTCAGACAAGGGAGCCGTCCGTGAACCAGATTATCCGCATTGGAATGGATACGTCGAAGCATATTTTTCAGCTGCACGGGGTTGATGCGGCCGAGCGACCGGTGTTGCGCAGGAAGCCGCGGCGGAACGAGGTGTTGGGGTTTTTTGCCAAGCTGCCGCCGACTGTGATCGGGATGGAGGCCTGCGGGGCGGGGCATTACTGGGCGCGGGAGTTGCGCAAGCTCGGCCACGAGGTGAAGCTGATCGCGCCGCAGCACGTGAAGGCCTACATCAAGCGCAACAAGAACGACGGACGCGATGCCGAGGGATTGTGCGAGGCGATGAGCCGGCCGACGATGCAGTTCGTGCCGGTGAAGACCCAAGAGCAGCAGGCTCTGCCAGTCCGCGATCTGCGTGCAACCTCGAACAGGCTTCTCCGCATCGGGCGGTTCTTTCCCTTGGCATCGCATTCAATCGGATGTAATGTTATAACATTACATATCCCCCAACCGCGAGGAGATTGAGCCGTGCTCAAAGCTGCAACACAGATTCCCGTCACGGTTCTGACCGGCTATCTCGGCTCCGGGAAGACGACATTGCTCAACCGCATTCTCTCCGAGACGCATGGCAAGCGGTTTGCCGTGATCGTAAACGAATTCGGAGAAATCGGTATCGACAACGATCTCATCGTCGATGCGGATGAAGAGATTTTCGAAATGAACAATGGTTGTATTTGCTGCACAGTTCGGGGCGACCTTATTCGCATTATCGCAGGGCTGATGCGGCGGAGCCCAACCTTCGACGGCATCGTCGTCGAGACGACGGGGCTCGCAGACCCTGCGCCGGTCGCGCAGACCTTCTTTGTCGATGAGGATGTCCGCCGCAAGACAAAGCTCGACGCCATCATCACCGTCGCGGATGCCAGGCATCTCCTTGAACAGATCGAGCGGACGCCGGAAGCCCAGGAACAGCTTGCATTCGCCGACGTCGTTCTCGTCAACAAGGTCGATCTGGTCGATGCGGGCAGCCTTCCAACAGTCGAACGTCGCATCCGAAACATCAATCCGTATGCGAAGATTCACAGAACGGAGCGCTGTCGTATCGATCTTGCCCAGGTATTGGGACGAGACGCCTTCAATCTCGAGCGCATCCTCGAAGTCGAGCCGGGGTTCCTCACAGAAGAACATGACCACGAGCACGACGAGGGAATCGGCAGCCTGTCCCTGGTCGCTGACCGACCGATGAAGCCCAACAGGTTCGCGTCATGGATTCAGGACGTCACCCAACGATACGGGACGGACATCCTGCGCTTGAAAGGCATCGCATCGATCGAGGATGACGATCGGCAGTTTGTCGTTCAAGGCGTACACATGCTCGTGGAAGGCGGAAGTCAGCGTCCCTGGAAGGAGCGAGAGCCGCGCCAGACGCGGCTTGTTTTCATCGGGCGTGACCTGCCCAAGGACCTGCTGAGGCAAGGCTTCGAGGCTTGCTGCGTCTGAGGGAAATGCGGATGGGTAAGGTCGTAGAATTTGTTCCGAAATCCGAGCTGGAGCGGGTTCGTTTAGTTCGCGAAGCCCGCGCGATATATGACAGCATCTTTCCACCGGCCGGTGCGGTCGGCGATCGGCCCGATCACCGAGCCGGCAAGGGTGAGGCAACCGAGCCGGAAGGGCCTGCTCACTCCAAAGGAAGCATCTGGATGGCGGGGCACTCATAGCCCCTCGATCGCCATATTTTCCTCGTCCATTGCAGCGTGATCGGCCAATACCACGCGGCCATTGCGTGCGTTCGGGCGATGGCGGTAGTTTCAGGCTCCGGACTCGGAAGGGATCGACTCCTTGACGGCGGCGCAAGTGATATCGGCACGGACCTTCGCCCGGCGATGCGGAGCGTATCTCGCGCTTGCGGCACTCACGCTGCAGCTCGCGCTGTCCTTCGCGCATGTGCACAAGCATGATCTCGCTGCCCCAGGGATAGACCGCGCCGACTTCGCGCGCGTCGCGCACGCCCGACCAGGACCGCAAGTCGCGGAGCAGCTTCCAACGCGGCTCGACGATGATGTTGACCACTGCCCAATCTGCTTCTCGGGTTTTCTGCTATCGAACTCGTCGCTACCGGATGGCCCGGCAAATCTGCATCCGCTGCAATTCGCCGAGATTGATCCTGCGTTCCATCCGGTTTTCGATCGGGTGTTTCAGCCGCGTCACCCGGCATTTCTATCACGCGCGCCTCCCGCCTCCTGACATCTTGCCGTCTTTTCCGAGCGCTTCGCAGCACATGTCTTGCGTGTCGCACCCTAAGACGCATTGGATCACGTACGAGCTATCACACTCGAGCGCATTTGAGACCGCCGTCCCCGCTTCTTGCGGGTATACCTTCTTTCCTCGAATTCGACAGATGCACCATGATCAAACGCGTCTTTTGGGCCTGTGCGCCCCTTCTCCTGTTGTTGTCCATCAACCGCGCCGAGGCGCATCCCCATGTGTGGGTCACGTTCCGCAGCGAGGTGCTTTATGCCGACGACGGCACCATGACGGGTGTCCGTCACGCCTGGACCTTCGATGACATGTTTTCGGCCTATGCGCTTCAGGGCATCTCTCACGCCAAGAAGGGGCACTACACGCGGGAGGAACTGGCCTCGCTCGCCCAGACCAACGTGGATTCGCTCAAGGAATATGACTACTTCACCTACGCGCGCGCCGACGGCAAGAAGCTGAAGTTTGCCGACCCGGTCGACTACTGGCTCGAATACAAGAACGGCGCCCTCACCCTCCATTTCACCTTGCCCTTGAAAGCGGTCGCCTCCGCCAAGAGCATGCAGATCGAAATCTACGACCCCTCGATCTTCGTGGATTTCGAGTTCGCCAAGGACAAGCCGGTTTCCCTGAGTGGTGCACCGCAATGTCAGATGACGTACGACCTGCCGCACCAGCCGACGGCCGCCGAGCAGGCACGGCTCAGTCAGCTTGATTTCGTGCCGCTCGATCCCTCCAGCGCCTATGGAGAAGTCTTCGCCAACAAGATCCTGGTGAAGTGCCCATGACCAGATCGCGTGCTGTCTCCCTAACCACTTTGTTGGTGACTCTTGTTGCTTTTGCGACCGGTATCGCATCGGCATGGAGCGCGCCGTTCGGTGCGCCACATCCGGCGGACAGCATGTCCGCTTCCACGATCACTGGCTGGATTTTTGCCGAACAGGCCGCCTTCTATCGTTCCCTATCAGGCTTTATCCGGGCATCTAAAGAGGATGGAACCGCGATGTGGGAACTGTTTGGCGTCTCCTTTCTCTACGGCGTCTTCCATGCCGTTGGCCCGGGGCATGGCAAGGCCGTGATCTCCTCTTACCTCGTCGCCAATGAAGAGACCTGGCGTCGCGGCGTTGTTTTGTCGTTTGTGTCCGCAGCCATCCAATCGGTCGCCGCCATCATCATCGTAGCCATCGCTGCCGTTCTGCTTGGCGCAACCGCGAAGGCAATCGGACTTACCGTCCATCTGGTCGAGATCACAAGTTATGCTCTGGTCATCCTGATCGGCCTCAGGCTTCTCCATGTCAAAGGCCGCGGCTTCCTGATCGCCTGCCGCGAACTGACCTGGCATCAGATGCCTGACCTTGCTTTCGCGCCGGCTTCCGTCGCTAAGGGCCTGAATGCCGCAACCTTCCGCTTGTCCGAGGGGAGGCCTGGCGCGGCGGCCATGCGAGGCGGGCAATGCCTGGTCGACGGATGCACCGCTCACACGCACGGCTTCCAGTGCCATCACGATCACGAGCACCATGAATCTGCCTGGGGTCACGCCCATGGGCCCGAACCAGCGGCGCTCGCCGGCACAGGCGGCTGGCGGCGAGGGCTCACCGCCGTGGTCGCGGTCGGATTGCGGCCCTGCTCCGGCGCGATCATCGTGCTGATCTTCGCGCTGGCTCAGGATCTGTTCTGGACCGGTGTCGGCGCGACATTGATCATGGGACTGGGCACGGCTGCGACGGTGGCGGCAATCGCAACGGTTGCGGTCAGCGCGCGCGGGATTGCAAGTCGCCTCGCCCGGACCCGGGCGAGGATCGGCATGCTCGCGATGCGCGCGATCGAGGTCGGCGCCGCAGCACTCATCGTCGCGTTCGGCATCCTGCTGCTGTCGGGCTACATAGCCAGCGAGCAACTCTGGATGTTCACGGGGTAGGTTTAGCGTCTCATGGCAAGCATGGCGTTCGCTTTAGCAACCAATCAACTATCTCCGTTGGCGAGTGCAACAAACCGAAAAACGCACCGGATATGGGCCCCCGCATTCGCGGGGACGACTAATAAGAAGGTTGCCGAACTCATCACGACCTGAATAACCTGGTGTACTGCGTCTCGTGCCGCAGACCGGCGAGGTCGGCACGAAAACTCGCGCTGCCGAGGTGGTCGAGCGATGCATCCAGCGCCCGTCCAGCGGTTGCGGCGACCGCCGGCTCCAGCAAAGCAAGCACGCGCTGGCTATCGGTTTGCCCCAGAGGAACGAGGCGCGCGCCGGCCGAGATCCAGTTCGATATCAGTGCGTGAAGAAAAGCGTGCATCGTCGGCGCGAGCGGGATCGCATGCGCGGCGCTGACCAGGCCGACGGCGACGGGATAGACGATCGGGCCGTCGCAATCCGCAATCATTCGTTCAAGGCCGTCGCAATTCCACGCCGCGCGCGCGATGTCGACGAAGGCGCGGCCCTGCGCCGAGGTCTCGAGCTGGCGCTCGCGCGAGGACACGAAGGCGGCGGCGAGTTCCGCGAGATCCCGCAACGCGGCCGCGTCGCGCGACGACGCGGCGCGATGGGCGTGGGCCAGGAACACGCCGTCGCAAAATCCGGAGCCTTGCGCCAGCATCGCCTCAAGCCAGTCCCCCAAAGAGACGGCGTCGACGATATCGCCGGCTTCCACCGCCCATTCGATGCCGCTCGAATAGGAAAACGCGCCGACCGGAAAGGCCGGCGACAGCCAGGTCATCAGCCGGTACAGCGCCGCCGCCTCGCTCTGCTGCATCCCGCTCCGATCATCGATCGGCCCGGCCTGCGGCTCATTTGTGGTCATGAGCATGGGAATGACCGTGATGATGGTCGTGTTCGCAATGCTCATCATGGTGATGCTCATCATGGTGATGGTCATCATGATGGCGATGATCGTGATCGCCATGACGGTGCGACGAATGATCGTGCGCCGCAGGGTTGCTGGAATCGCTTTCCAGCGGGTGCGCATGGAAGGCTTCGGCATAGGCGCCGCCTTCGGGATCGAACGGCGCCTCGATCTCGATCACCCGCGCGCCCAACCCTTTCACCATCGCCTCGATGACGTGATCGCGCCGGATGCGCAGGCCCCTGGCCACGATCTGGGTCGGCAGATGGCGGTTGCCGAGATGCCAGGCCACCCGGACCAGATGGTGCGGGTCGTTGCAGCGGACCTCGGCCAGCGGCTCCGGCGCGGCGACCACCTCGATCAGCCGGCCGTCCTCGAGCACCAGCGCGTCGCCGCCCCGCAGCGCGACCGCATTTTCCAGATCGAGCAGGAACTCGAGCCCGCGCGTGCCCGTCATCGCCATCCGCCGCCGGTGCCGGTCATCGAAATCGAGCACGACGGTATCGGCCGGTGTCTCGCTCCAGCGATGCTGCTCGCGGACCTCGGTGGCGCGGATCATGCGGCGACGACATGGATCATGGATTCAGTCTTCCGATTCTTCTTGTTAGCGGACGTCGACCTTTTCGGGCGTGATGATCTCGATCTTCGGCGGCGCGGCGAAGCATTTCACGGCAATGCGGCCGAACGCCTTCATGTGTTCGGCGCTCCGGTGCGGCACCAGCGCCTCGGCGTTTTCCCATTGCTCGACGAATACCATCCTGGCCTGGTCGGTGACGCTCTCATGCAAATCATAAGCAATATTGCCGGGCTCCTTGCGGGTTTCCTTGATGCAGGCGGTCGCGCCGGCGATGAATTCGGCGCGCGTTTCAGGCTTCACGGTCAGCGTGGCAACAACGTAAATCACGGTATCCTCCCGGGCTTCTGGTCTGGCTCTGAGCGCCGGGAGCAAGCTTAGAACATGAAGTAGCGCTGCGCCATGGGCAGCACCTCGGCCGGCGCGCAGGTCAGCAATTCGCCGTCGGCGCGGACCTCATAGGTCTCGGGATCGACCTCGATTTTGGGCGTGGCGCCGTTGTGGATCATGCTCTTCTTGGAGATGCGGCTGCGGGTATTTTCGACCGCATAGAGCTTCTTGTCGATGCCGAGCTTCTTCGCCAGCCCCGAAGCCACCGCCGCCTTCGAGGAAAACACCACCGAGGAAGCCGTCAGCGACTTGCCGAAAGCGGCGAACATCGGCCGGTAGTGCACGGGCTGCGGCGTCGGGATCGAGGCGTTGGGATCGCCCATCGGCGCGGCGACGATCGTGCCGCCCTTGATGATGCAATCCGGCTTGACGCCGAAGAAGGCCGGCGACCACAGCACGAGATCGGCCAGTTTGCCTTTTTCCACCGAGCCGATCAGCTTCGACACGCCGTGGGCGATCGCGGGGTTGATGGTGTATTTCGCGATGTAGCGCTTGACCCGGAAATTATCGTTATTGCCCTTGTCCTCGGCGAGTTGCCCGCGCTGCTTCTTCATCTTGTCGGCGGTCTGCCAGGTCCGGATGATGACTTCGCCGAGCCGTCCCATGGCCTGCGAATCCGAGGACATCATCGACAGCGCGCCGAGATCGTGCAGGATGTCTTCCGCCGCGATGGTCTCTTTGCGGATGCGGCTTTCGGCGAAAGCAAGATCTTCCGCGATCGAGGGATCGAGATGGTGGCACACCATCAGCATGTCCAGATGCTCGTCGATGGTGTTGCGGGTGAAAGGGCGCGTCGGATTGGTCGAGGACGGCAGCACGTTTTTCAGGCCGGCGATTTTGATGATATCCGGTGCGTGTCCGCCGCCGGCGCCTTCGGTGTGGAAGGCGTGGATGGTGCGGCCCTTGAAGGCCTTGATGGTATCCTCGACGAAGCCTGAACTCGTTCAAGGTGTCGGAATGGATCATCACCTGGACATCGTGATCGTCGGCAACCGAAAGGCAGTTGTCGATCGCGGCCGGCGTGGTCCCCCAATCCTCGTGCAGCTTGAGCGCGCAGGCGCCGGCGTTGATCATCTCCACCAGCGACGCCGGGCGCGAGGCGTTGCCTTTGCCGGAAATGCCCAGATTGACCGGAAACGCATCGAACGACTGGATCATCCGCGCGATGTGCCAGGGGCCGGGCGTGCAGGTCGTCGCAAAGGTGCCGTGCGACGGGCCGGTGCCGCCGCCCAGCATCGAGGTGACGCCGGACATCAGCGCGTGCTCGATCTGCTGCGGACAGATGAAATGGATGTGGCTGTCGAAACCGCCCGCGGTGAGGATCTTGCCCTCGCCCGCGATGACGTCGGTGCCGGGGCCGATGACGATGGTCACTCCGGGCTGGATATCGGGATTGCCGGCCTTGCCGATGGCGCTGATATAGCCTTCCTTGATCGCGACATCGGCTTTCACGATGCCCCAATGGTCGACGATCAGCGCATTGGTGATGACGGTATCGGCCGCGCCCTGCTTGTTGGTGACCTGGGACTGCCCCATGCCGTCACGGATCACCTTGCCGCCGCCGAACTTCACCTCCTCGCCGTAGACGGTGAAATCCTTCTCGACCTCGATGATGAGGTCGGTGTCGGCGAGCCGCACCCGGTCGCCGGTGGTCGGCCCGAACATGTCGGCATAAACGGAACGCTTTATCTTTACGGACATTGTTCGGCCCCTGCTTGCTGCGCGCTCACAGCTTCCCCATCACGTCGCCGCGAAATCCATAGACGACGCGCTTGCCGGCGAGCGCCACGAGTTGCACGTCGCGCGTTTGCCCGGGCTCGAACCGCACCGCGGTGCCCGCGGCGATATCGAGCCGCATGCCGCGGGCTTTCTTGCGGTCGAACTTCAGCGCCGGATTGGTCTCGAAGAAATGATAGTGCGAGCCGACCTGGATCGGACGGTCGCCGGAGTTGGCGACGGTCAATGTCACCGTCTTGCGGCCGGCATTGAGCTCGATCTCGCCGTCCTTGATGAAGAATTCACCGGGGATCATTTTTCCTCCTCTGTCACCTGATCGGCTCGTGCACGGTGACAAGCTTGGTACCGTCCGGAAACGTCGCTTCCACCTGAATGTCGTGGATCATCTCGGCAATGCCCGGCATGACCTGGGCGCGGGTCAAAACTTGCGCGCCGGCCTGCATCAGATCGGCCACGGTGCGGCCGTCCCGCGCGCCTTCGACGATGAAATCGGAAATAATGGCGACGGCTTCCGGATGGTTGAGCTTGACGCCGCGCTCCAGCCGCCGGCGCGCCACCATCGCCGCCATTGAAATCAGAAGCTTGTCCTTTTCGCGGGGAGACAGATTCATTCGAACACTCTGATGATTTTGACCTGATCTAGTTGAGACACATTCCAGTTGAGCCACATGCTAGCTGAGCCAGAGCCGCGGCAGCGCAGAGCCGCTGGCGCGGCCGAGCACCGCCATCATGTCGGCGCGAAGCCTGGCCGCATCTTGGGCACAGAAGCGCGCCATTGCAAATCCGTTCCAGGCTGACACACCGACCTCGCCGCCGAACGAACCCGACAGATCGCGAATCCGCTCCACCAGCGCCTCATCGCCCGGCACGATCAGCGCGGTGCCGATGGCCACGCCGCCTTTTGCGATCGCCGGTTGATTCAGCTTTTCGCCGATGTCGCCGTCGAGCCGCACGGTTTCAGCGAACACCAGCCCGCCACCGCGGCGCAGCCGCCAGCGGTCGACGAACTCGCCGCGCCGCATTCGCTCTCCCATCGCCGCGCGGCCGAACACCACGATTTCGCAGAGCAGGAGCGAGGCGCTTTCCGCCAGATCAATATCGATCCGGCGCGACACCCGTGCCCCATCGAACAGAATAGTCTCCTGCGGCAGCCAGCCGAGGTGCGAGCCCGTAGCGGCCTTCAAGGATATGTCGAGTTGCGCGGCCGGGCCGTCGGCCCGGTAGACCTTTTCCGCCGCCGCCGTCGTCACCGCCAGCCGCGATCCGGTGCCGGTTGCAATCTCGATGTCGAAGCGATCGCCGCCGGCCACGCCGCCCGCGGTATTGACGAAAACCGCCGACAGGCCCTCTGCCTCGGGGGAAGGGAAGCGGACGCGCAGCGAGCCGGATTCATGCAAGTGACGGCGGCGGGTGACGCCTTCGACCTGGTGCACATCGAAGCTCACCGAGCCCTGGGCACGGTTGGCCGCGAAAATAGCAGAAGTCGCGCTGGTGGTATCGGTCCGCATCCGCCCCAAATCTTCCTAAATCAAGGCGCGCTGCCTGCGCCGGCGGCGTCGCCAAGCCTGGTTATAGCGCCATCTGGCGACTGATTTCGCCGGGATCGAGATTACTGCGATCGCAGGCGTATTTCACAGCGCCGCGGTCCATGACCGCGAAATTGTCGCCGAGCTCGCAGGCAAAGTCGAGATATTGTTCGACCAGCACGATCGCGATGTTGCCGAGGCTGCGCAGATAGGAGATCGCACGGGCGATGTCCTTGATGATCGACGGCTGGATGCCCTCGGTCGGCTCGTCGAGCAGCAGCAATTTTGGCCGCATCACCAGCGCGCGCCCGATCGCGAGCTGCTGCTGCTGGCCGCCCGACAGATCGCCGCCGCGGCGCCCCAGCATCGATTGCAGCACCGGAAACAGCGAGAACACGTCGTCGGGAATATTGCGGTCTTCGCGCTTCAGCGGCCCAAAGCCTGTCTTGAGATTTTCCTCCACCGTCAGCAGCGGAAAAATCTCGCGGCCCTGCGGCACGAAACCGATGCCCTTGCGCGCCCGCTCATAGGGTTTCAGGCCCGTGATGTCGGCGCCGTTGAAGGTGATCGAGCCGGTGGCGATGGGGTACTGGCCGACCATCGCGCGCAGCAGGCTGGTCTTGCCGACGCCATTTCGGCCGAGCACACACGTCACCTTGCCCGGCTCGGCCGAGATCGAGACGCCGCGCAGCGCCTGGGCCGCGCCGTAATAGAGGCTGATATTGTCGACCTTCAGCATCGCCCCTCACCGTCCCAGATACACTTCGATGACCCGCTCATTCGACGAAACCTGATCGATGGTCCCCTCGGCGAGCACCGAGCCTTCGTGCAGGCAGGTCACCTTGACGCCGAGTTCGCGGACGAAGGTCATGTCGTGTTCGACGACCATCACGGTCTTTTCCTTGTTGATTTCCTTCAAGAGTTCGGCGGTTTGGTGGGTTTCGACATCGGTCATGCCGGCGACGGGCTCGTCGACCAGCAGCAATTTCGGATCCTGCGCCAGCAGCATGCCGATCTCCAGCCATTGCTTCTGGCCGTGCGACAGGCTCCCCGCCAGGCGGCCCCGCGCATCGGTCAGGCGAATGGTTTCCAGCACCCGCTCGATGCGCTCGGTTTCGGCCTTGCTTTCCCGCCAGAACAGCGTGGCCTTGACGCTGTGATCGACGTTGAGCGCCAGCAGCAGATTGTCCTCGATGGTCTGGCTCTCGAATACCGTCGGCTTCTGGAATTTGCGGCCGATCCCGAGTTCGGCGATCCTGGTTTCGTCCAGCCGGGTCAGATCGGTGACGCCGTCGAACAGCACCTCGCCCTCGTCCGGCCTGGTCTTGCCGGTGATGATGTCCATCATCGTGGTCTTGCCGGCGCCGTTGGGGCCGATGATGGCGCGCATCTCGCCTGGCGCAAGCGTCAGCGACAGATTGTTGATGGCATGAAAGCCGTCGAACGAGACGTGCACGCCGTCGAGATAGAGCAGCGCGGAAGTCGCCCTTGTGTCCATGACATTCATCCGCTCACTCCGCCATATTCAGGTTCGCTGACGCCGTCTTCGCGCGCCGCGCTGACGGCGTTGCCGCCAGGCGCTGGGCCTTCCACGGCTCCCACCAGGCGTTGAAGGTGCCGATGATCCCCTTCGGCAACAACAGCGTCACCAGGATGAACAGCGCGCCGAGCATGAACAGCCAGTACGGCGCCAGCACGCCGGAGGTAAAAAAGGTCTTTGCATAATTGACGACGACGGCGCCGAGCGCCGCGCCGATCAGCGTGCCGCGGCCGCCGACGGCGACCCAGATCACCGCTTCGATCGAATTTCCCGGCGCGAACTCGGATGGATTGATGATGCCGACCTGCGGCACATAGAGCGCGCCGGCGACGCCGGCCATGCAGGCCGACAGCGTGAATACGAACAGCTTGTAGGATTCGACGCGGTAGCCGAGAAACCGCGTGCGGGATTCGGCGTCGCGCACCGCGATCAGTACCTTGCCGAGCTTCGAGGTCACCACCGCGCGGCAGATCAGGAAACCCACGATCAGCGCCAGACAGCTCAATGTGAACAGCGCCGCGCGCGTACCGTCGGCCTGCACGTTGAAGCCCAGAATATCCTTGAAATCGGTGAGGCCGTTGTTGCCGCCGAAGCCGAAATCGTTTCGGAAGAATCGCCAGCAACAACGCGTATGTCATCGCCTGCGTGATGATCGAGAGATAGACGCCGGTGACGCGGGAGCGAAACGCCAGCCAGCCGAAGCAGAATGCCAGGAGGCCGGGCACGAGGATGACCATCAGCGCCGCGAACCAGAACATGTCGAAGCCGTTCCAGTACCAGGGCAGCTTCGGATAGTTCAGGAACACCATGAAATCGGGCAATATCGGATTGCCGTAGACGCCGCGGCTGCCGATCTGGCGCATCAGATACATGCCCATCGCATAGCCGCCGAGCGCGAAGAACGCGCCGTGGCCGAGCGAGAGAATGCCGCAATAGCCCCAGATCAGATCGATCGCGAGCGCCAGAAGGGCGTAGCAGACATATTTGCCGAACAGCGCCACCAGATAGGTCGGCACCTGAAGCAAGGAGCCGGCCGGCAACAGCAGGTTCGACAGCGGGATCAGCACGCCGAACGCGGCGACCACGATCAGAAATACGGTCGCGCTGCGATCCAGCGAGCGCGTGAGCACGTGCGGCATCATGCTTCCACCGCCCGCCCCTTGAGCGCGAACAGGCCGCGCGGGCGCTTCTGGATGAACAGGATGATGAGCACCAGGATGGCGATCTTGCCGAGCACGGCGCCGGCGACCGGCTCGAGGAACTTGTTGGCGATGCCGAGCGTGAACGCGCCGACCAGCGTGCCCCAGAGATTACCGACGCCGCCGAACACCACCACCATGAAGGAGTCGATGATGTAGCTCTGGCCGAGATTGGGACTGACATTGTCGATCTGCGACAGCGCCACGCCGGCGATCCCGGCGATGCCCGAGCCCAGGCCGAAGGTCAGCGCATCGACGCGCGAGGTCGCGATCCCCATCGATGCCGCCATTCTGCGGTTTTGCGTCACCGCGCGCATCTCAAGTCCCAGCGCGGTGTAACGCAGCATGGCCAGCAGGATGGCGAACACCGCCAGCGTGAAGCAGAGAATCCACAGCCGGTTGTAGGTGATCGTGATCTGTCCGAGATCGAACGCACCGCTCATCCAGGAGGGATTGCCGACCTCCTGGTTGGTGGGACCGAACATGGTGCGCACGGCCTGCTGCAGCACCAGCGACAGGCCCCAGGTCGCCAGCAGCGTCTCCAGCGGGCGGCCGTAGAGAAAGCGGATGATGCTGCGCTCGATCAGGACGCCGATCGCGCCGGCGACGATGAAGGCCAGCGGCACGGCGATCAGCAGCGAATAGTCGAACAGCCCGGGAAAACTGGTGCGGATGGTCTGCTGCACCACGAAGGTGACGTAGGCCCCGATCATGACCATCTCGCCATGGGCCATGTTGATGACGCCCATCACCCCGAAGGTGATGGCAAGGCCGATGGCCGCGAGCAGCAGCACCGAGCCGAGCGACAGGCCGTACCAGGCATTCTGCACCACCGACCACATCGCGAGGTTGCTCTGGATCGCCGACGTGGCATTGGCCGCGGCGCGCGCGATCGCCGGCGGCTGCTCGCCGCTCAACCCGGTCAACAGCGCCAGCGCTTCCTGATCGCCGCGCGCCCTGATGGTGGCGATGGCTTCGAGTTTTTCGGCATCGGTGGCGTCTTCCTTGAACAACAGGATCGCCGCACGCGCTTCGGAAAATGCCAGCTTCGCGCCCTTGTTGGTCTCCTTCTGCAGCGCGCTGTCGATCGCCGGCAGCATGGCCTCGTCATGGGTCTTGAAAACCGATTGCGCGGCCTGGATTCGCTTTGCGGGATCGGGCGACTGCAGCGTCAGGCTGCCGAGCGCGGCCTCGACGTGGCGGCGCAGCTTGTTATTGAGACGCACGGAAGCGGCGCTATCGGGAATGCTGGCGACCGGCGCGCCGGTCGAGGCGTCGATGATCTTGCCGTCGGGCTGCTTGACGTAGACCTTCTTGGTGTCCGGATCGGCCATCAAGCGGTCGTCCTGCAGCGCGCTGATGATGGTGTAGGCGAGCGGATTGCCGCTGGTCGCGATCGCATCGATGGCTTCCTCCGTATCGGAAAACTCGTCGTTGGCGAATTTGGCGACCGCGTCTTCGAACGCCCCCGCCATCACAGGCAGTACTGTCGCGATCATCAACAAAACGGCGAAGGGAAGCGCGCGGAAGTATCTGGAGACCTTGCTAAGCACTGGACGACCCCGGCAGGAGCGGAAGGAAGGCGGCGGATATCGCCGCCTTCCCTGGTTGGTTGGAACTCAGGAATAACTCAGGAGCCCTGACCGCCGCACTTGTTGGTCTTGGTGTTGTAGTTGCCGCACTTCTTGCTGACCCAATCGCCGATCAGGTCCTTGGAATCCGGCAGTTCCTTCGACCACGCGTCGCCGGCGACCAGACCGGGCGTCTTCCAGACCACGTCGAACTGGCCATTGCCCTTGATCTCGCCGATGAACACCGGCTTGGTGATGTGATGGTTCGGAAGCACCTCGGCCACGCCGCCGGTCAGATTCGGCGTCTTGGTACCGGGCAGCGCGTCGATCACCTTGTCGGCATCGATCGACTTCGCCTTCTCGACCGCCTTCACCCACATGTTGAAGCCGATATAGGTGGCTTCCATCGGATCGTTGGTCGTGCGCTTCGGGTTCTTGGTGTAGGCCTGCCAGTCCTTGATGAACTTCTCGTTCGCCGGCGTCTTGATCGACTTCGAAGTAGTTCCAGGCGGCGAGATGGCCGAGCAGCGGCTTGGTGTCGATGCCGGCGAGTTCTTCTTCGCCCACCGAGAAGGCGACGACCGGAATATCGGTCGCCTTGATGCCCTGGTTGCCGAGCTCCTTGTAGAAGGGAACGTTGGCGTCGCCGTTGATGGTCGAGACCACCGCGGTCTTCTTGCCGGCGGAGCCGAACTTCTTGATGTCGGCGACGATGGTCTGCCAGTCGGAATGACCGAACGGCGTGTAGTTGATCATGATGTCTTCCTGCTTGACGCCTTTCGACTTCAAGTAGGCTTCGAGGATCTTGTTGGTGGTGCGCGGATAGACGTAGTCGGTGCCGGCCAGCACCCAGCGCTTCACCTTTTCTTCCTTCATCAGGTAGTCGACGGCGGGGATCGCCTGCTGGTTCGGCGCCGCCCCGGTGTAGAACACGTTGCGCTCGCTCTCTTCGCCCTCATACTGCACCGGATAGAACAGGATCGAGTTCAGTTCCTTGAACACCGGCAGCACGGATTTGCGCGACACCGAGGTCCAGCAGCCGAACACGACCGCGACCTTGTCCTTGGTGATCAACTCGCGGGCTTTTTCCGCGAACAGCGGCCAGTTCGACGCGGGGTCCACGACCACGGCCTCGAGCTTCTTGCCAAGCACGCCGCCCTTCTTGTTCTGCTCATCGATCATGAACAGGACGGTATCCTTCAGCGTGGTTTCGCTGATGGCCATGGTGCCGGAGAGCGAGTGAAGGACGCCGACCTTGATGGTGTCGTCCGCCGCTTTCGCGGAGGTGAACGCGGCCAGGCCCAGAACCAGCCCGGCGGTCGCCGCCAGCCAGCGACGGCGGCTCAGAGGCGTCGCTATATCGTGATTTAATTGAGTAAGCATGAGGTGTCATCTCCCTGACGCAGACGTTAAACGCTGCGAAACGGCCCCACGGCCGCCTGCGTTAATGCAATCGCAAGAACCATGCCACGGTGTGTAAACGGGGTAACCATATGGCTTCGTTGAGGAATTCAACGCGCCGCGGGCGGGAATGCTGCCTAATTTTTAGACCGCAAAAATGTATGCTTCATCGGCAAACTGTTTAATTTATAGGCAAATCCGGCAGCCTGTCTAAATTTCCGGCATTACTTTTTTTGCGCCGCAGCGGGCAAACAGGCGCGGATCGGGTCGCAAGAGGGCCTTTTCCAGCCGCTTCTTAACGGCGCCGATGCTTCATTCGGCGATTCACCTTGAAAGTGCCGCGTTCGTGTTCCATATGACGACTACGACCCAGGGAATCACCGGGTCTTTGCGAGCCGCGTGTTCTGAGCCCGTCCAACGGTTTCTGGCTTGCCCCTTCAGCTAACCAAAACCGACGCCCCAAACACGCGGGTGTCTCTGACACCCTCGCGCGCTCCTGGCTGACACTGCCGGGCGCCTGCCTTTTATAATGGAAAGAACCACCTTTTGACCTCCTTTCAGGATTTCGGCCTCGCCGATCCCATTTCGCGTGCGCTCAAAGAAGAGAACTATCTCACGCCCACGCCCATCCAGGCTCAAACCATCCCCCTCGCGCTTTCCGGCCGTGACGTCGTCGGCATCGCGCAGACCGGCACCGGCAAGACCGCAGCCTTCGCGCTTCCCATCCTGCATCGCATTCTCGAAAATCGCATCAAGCCGCAGCCCAAAGCCTGCCGCGTGCTCGTGCTCAGCCCGACGCGTGAATTGTCGGGACAGATCCTCGAAAGCTTCAACGCCTATGGCCGCCACATGCGCCTGACCTCGGCGCTGGCGATCGGCGGCGTACCGATGGGACGTCAGGTCCGCTCGATCATGCAGGGCGTCGAAGTCATGGTGGCCACGCCCGGCCGCCTGCTCGATCTCGTGCAAAGCAACGGCCTGAAGCTCGGACAGGTCGAGTTTCTCGTGCTCGACGAGGCCGACCGCATGCTCGACATGGGCTTCATCAACGACATCCGAAAGATCGTTTCCAAATTGCCGGTCAGGCGGCAGACGCTGTTCTTTTCGGCGACGATGCCAAAGGATATCGCCGAACTCGCCGAACAGATGCTGCGCGATCCGGCGCGGGTGGCGGTGACGCCCGTTGCCTCGACGGTCGAACGCATCACCCAGCGCATCATTCAGGTCGATCACTCGGCCAAGCCTGCATTTTTGGCGCAGCTCCTGCAGCAGGAACCGGTCAATCGCGCGCTGATCTTCACCCGGACCAAGCATGGCGCGGACAAGGTGGTGAAGGGCCTCGCCAGGGCCGGCATCACCTCCGATGCCATTCACGGCAACAAGTCGCAGAATCACCGCGAGCGGGTGCTGGCGGCGTTCCGCACCGGCGAGATCCGCACGCTGGTCGCCACCGACATTGCCGCCCGCGGCATCGACGTCGACGGCATCAGCCATGTGGTGAATTTCGATCTCCCCAACATTCCCGAGACCTATGTCCATCGCATCGGCCGCACCGCGCGCGCCGGCGCCGAAGGTATCGCGATCTCGCTGGTCGCGGGCGGCGAGGAACTGGCGTATCTGCGCGACATCGAAAAGCTGATCCGCATCGCGCTGCCCAGAGAAGACCGCCGCACGCCGGGTCACCGCGACGCTGCGCCGGCGCCGGCGCAACACCGGGGCGCACGCTCCTCCGCGCCGCGCATGCACGGAACCCGCGCAAATGAAGCCGCACCGGGCTCGAAAGGGCCTCGCCGTAGGCCCCGTCCTGGTGGTAATAATGGCGTTCCGCAAACCAACCGGCACGAGGCCAACCGGCATGAGCCGATACGTCCGTCGTCGTCGCAACGCGGCGGCAAGGCTGAAGGGATGCAAGGCGTCGCCTTCTTGCATCGCGAGAGCCGTCCGAATACCCGACCCAACCGCACCCAACGACCACGCTAGCCGTCGATCGATCTGGAGATAACCATGGCTAAGGAAGAGCTGATCCAGTTCGAAGGACTGGTGACCGAAATCCTCCCCGACGCACGTTACCGCGTGCAGCTCGATGCAGGACACGAGATCGTGGCCTACACCGCGGGCAAGATGAAAAAGAACCGGATCAAGACCCTGGCGGGCGATCGGGTGACGATCGAGATGTCGCCGTATGACCTGGAAAAAGGCCGGCTCATCTTCCGTCACAAGGACGAGCGTCCGGGCGGTGGTGGCGGCGCTCCGCGTGGCGCTCCGCCGCGCGGTCAATTCCGCCGCCGATAGGCGCAAAAGCCCCGGTTCTGATTAAATCAGAACCGGGGTTTTTTGTTTTGACGCGCTTTCTTGACGCGAACCGGTATCAACTTCGCTCGGAAACGCTATGATCGCGCCCGATACGAAATTGCGCACGGCGAAATCAAGTCATGCGTGATAGCAGCCCCTAGGTTGCAAATCCGGCGCAAACAAAAAATCGTGCACGTCAGGATTGTTTTGGGGGCTGTTTTGGAATAATATAACTTTATCGATTTTCGGCCGGACGACATTAGCTATCCACCGGTACAGCCGGTTTAGACGCTGACGACCCTTCCAAAAATTCGATCTCACCAGCCTATCGAAAGTGGGCTTCTAGTATATCTATCTTGAGAAGGGACTATCCCGTGAGCATGGGAACCGTGAAGTGGTTTAACGCAACCAAGGGCTTCGGCTTCATACAACCGGATGATGGTGGCAACGACGTGTTCGTGCACATCAGCGCCGTAGAGCGCGCCGGCCTTGGTACGCTGCGTGAAGGCCAGAAGATCAGCTACGAGATCGTAGCGGATCGCCGCTCTGGCAAGTCTTCGGCCGACAATCTGCGCGCCGCCGGCTGAGCGAAATTCGCCGGCCCGGCTTGTGCAAGCTGCGGCTATCGAGTTTTTCCGCCCGGATACCCAAACAAGAAAGGCCGCGCTTTCCGCGCGGCCTTTTTCTGTTTGCGCAAAAGCCGACAATCGGCCTCACGTGAGGGGGCAGCTGCCGTTGATTAGAGCGGGGAGAGAATTATAAGTGATGCAAGTGACCTGACGCGGCCGGGTATAGGCGACATCGCCCAACGTCACGCCGGCCTTGCCCATCACGTAGCCGACCGTGGGCGTGTAGAGATAGCTCACCTCGCTGAAGATCAGATAGGTTTGCTTCACCAGGAGCTTTGGCGGCACCACAGGTGTAACGTCTTCGGTCGGAGTGCGGCTCGACGTCGTCAGCGTTGCCTGGCTGGCGCCGCTCCCGATGGTCGCAGCCTTGCTCCATTGAATCCTCGCCACGCCGGTGGAGTCGACATAGATCTCCGAAATCGTGGCCTTCGTAGGCGTTGCCAAATACGGCTGCAAAATTGCGATGCTGGCGGTGAAGACGTTTTGCAAATTGCTGTCGGTCACCGTCGTGTACGTTGCTTGAGGGATCGACGGCGGCGTTTGAGACGTCAGGTCGGACAGAGTTCTCGCCACCAGCGTGACCTTGCGGTCGACCGCCACGCCGGATGAAAACTCGACCGTGCCAAAGAACATCACCAGCATGATCGGAACGATCACGGCGAACTCGGTCGCCGCGATGCCGCTGTGATCATGCAGGAGGTTGGCGGCTGCGAGCCGCGCACGAAGCCAGATCCTGGACATTGAAGTCGCTTTCATCGCTCGGCCCTCAAAAAGGCTCGTTCTGGAATGCCGCCGTGGCGCTCAGCAACCGCTTGCTGCCTGCCAAATTCGCGATGTTGTAGCCCAGCCCGGTGACGAACAGCGGCCACTGATAGAACATCCTCATGACCACGATTTGACCGGAGCCTCCGGGGCTGTACTGCATGTTGTTGATGAAATTGTTCGAGGCGTCGATCTGACTGTTGATGGTCACGTTCGAGAATGCCGGGTAGCTCTGCACATCGACGAAGAGGTTGGCGCAATTGAACAAGACGGGCTGAGGGGCGGGCAAAGGAGGGCAGATAGCGTCGTGGAAATTCTGCAAGGTTTTGATGTTTGGGTTCGTCTGCGCTTGCCCGGTCAGAACTTGGCGAGCCGCATTTTGCGTCATGGTCTCGAGCACCTGGCCCGCGAAAAACATCAGTGCCGTCTCGATGATCGCGAACAGCAGGGCGAAGAACACCGGCGCCACCAGGGCGAACTCGACGGCGGCCGAACCACGACGGTTGCGGCGAAACCGGCGCAATACTTTTCGCAGCGAGACAGTTGAGGCAGCGGGTGACGGCATCGAGAAATCCCCAAGGCGGCAGCAATTGGCTGCCCGCGAGAATTACCCGAAAGTGATTGTTGAAGTGTTTCGGCAAATCGGTGCAGACCGGCCCGTAGCGTTAACCGCGGATTAACCAGTTTGTGGGTGTACCGCGCGCCAACCGGCAACGATTTGCGGACCGGCGCACGGCGCCTCGTCAGCAGCGCGCCAGCCGCCGCTCGCGAAATTCAGCCCATGGGCGGGTCAGTTCGTTTTGCCTGCCGCGGCGGCGTTGCCGGAGGCCTGGCTGTTGAGCGAGCCGGCCTGATCCATCGCCGACTTGAAATAGCTCTCGCCGTCGCCAAGCGTAACCCGCCGCTGGCAAATCGGCATGCAGCTGTACGATTCGCGCTCGACCCCGCGATAGACCGTGACAAGCTGATCGGTGGGGCCTTCGACCTGAATGACGCGGTCCACCAGGACCTCGCCACCGCGATCCATGGCGATGAAATTGGTCGCGCCATAGCCCTTGCCGGTCACCACGACAATTCCGCCGGTCTGCAGGGTTACGTCTGCAATCAGCGGATTTCCGACAACGATGGTCGCAACGCGGGTCGGGAGTTTGACGAGTTTTGCCTGATCGACATTGACCGCGATGGCGTCCGCGGTGGGCTCGGCAATTGCGATAACGGGCCACAACAGAATCCCGATCGCGAGCGACCGAAATCCGAAAGACGCGCGCGCGCGCTTACGCAGGGAACTGAACGACATACTCTACCCCGGGGCGTTGACAAGCCGGCTAAAGCGATACGCAGCGGAACCGGCGCCCGACGCGGCAAATCTAGGCTTCAATTCATGAATGAACTGCAAACGGATTTGAGAATCTCCGCGGGCCTGGGAGCCTTTTCCGTTTCGACGGAATCGAAACGGGGCTCTGGATTCCTGATTTGACGCGTTTTCTTGACGCGAACCGGTCTCCACCTCTCTTGAAAACGCTCTAGTGGATCGAATCTAACACTTGGTGCCCGCGTTTGACAGCGGCGATGATTTTGTTTGGGTCCTTGGTCCAGGTAAAGGGTTTTGGATTTGCATTGGTGTCGTCGAGGAAGCGGTGGATGGCATCTTTGAGTTCCCGCAGGGATCGGAAAACGCCGCGCTTGAGGCGCTTCTTTGTGAGTTTGGCAAAGAAGCCCTCAATGGCGTTGAGCCAGGAAGCGGATGTCGGGGTGAAGTGGAAGACAAACCGCGGATGTTTTTCGAGCCACGCCATGACGTCGGGATGCTTGTGGGTGGCATAGTTGTCGACGATGATGTGGATCGTCTTTTTCTTGGGTACTCTTGCCTCGATGGCGTTCAGAAACCGGATGAACTCCTGATGGCGATGGCGCTTCATGCACTGGCCGATCACCTTGCCCTCAAGAACATCGAACGCCGCGAACAAGGTAGTGACACCATGGCGCTCGTAGTCATGGGTCATGGTTCCGGCGCGCCCCTTCTTCATCGGCAGCCCCGGCTGGGTGCGATCGAGGGCCTGAATTTGGCTCTTCTCATCAACCGACAAGACAATGGCATGGTCGGGCGGATCGACGTAGAGGCCGACGATTTCGTGCAGTTTTGCGGCAAACTGCGGATCGTTGGACAGCTTGAACTGGCGGACCCTGTGCGGTTGGAGGCCATGAGCATGCCATATCCGCTGCACCGAGCTGATGCTAATCCCGGCTGCCTTCGCCATCGCCGAACCGGTCCAGTGACTGGCCGCCGCCGGCGGGCCTGCCAACGTCAGGGCGACCACACGTTTAGCCACCTCAGGGCTCAACGGCGGAATGCGCGACCGCCGCGTCTTGTCCCGCCAAAGGCCGGCGGCTCCTTCGTCGCGGAAACGTTCCTGCCAGCGCCAGATCACCGTCTTGGCCTTGCCGGTCGCTTGCATGATCTCAGCCGTGCCGCGACCATCGGCCGTCAGAAGAACGATCTTTGCCCGCCAAACGTGCTTCTGCGGGCTATTGCGATTGGCGACCACCGCTTTAAGCTTGCTACGGTCGGCTCGGCTCAACTGGATATTCGTTCGCTTGTGCATACCCTAAACTCGCACACGCGAGTTCTTCAGGGAACCCCCAAGCGAATCGAAGTGTCAGATTTGGACCACTAGTATTGCCGAAACGGGTAAGCCAATTGCCCGACAATCTCGGACGGCATGGCCGGTTCGTCCTTGCCATATTCGTCGGGAAGCCTGTTTTCCGGCATCCGGAAGGTTCCAAACAGAATATCCCAGACCGGAAACGTCCCGGCAAAGTTGGTATTGCCGCCCTGTTCGAGCGATGTGTGGTGCCAGCGGTGGAACACCGGCGTTGCCAGCACATATTTGAACGGGCCGAACGCCCAGTTGAGATTGGCGTGAACGAAGGCCGAATGGAACGTCGTGAAGGGCCCGACCCAGAGCATGACGTTCGGCGAGATACCGGCCATCAGCAAGATCACGTTGATCATGACAGTGCCGAGGAACAGGTCCACCGGGTGGAGGCGCGCCGCCGAAATCCAATCCAGTTGTTCCGAGGAGTGATGGATCGCGTGGTATTTCCAGAACCCGCCACCGTGAAACAGGCGGTGCTGCCAGTACAGCATGAAATCCGACAGGACCATGAACAGCCCGCCCTGAAACCACGGCGGCAGTTCGGACAAAGGCCCGTGGCCTCTGTCATAAAAGGCGACCAGTTGGTCGGGGTCGTGAATATGGAAGATCACCCCGGCGCCGAGCACCAGCAGCCCGACCCGCAAGACCCGGGCGAACAGCGGAACGAAGAACCAGTAACAGATGTCGGTGACCAGTTCGCGCTTGCGCCACCAGGGCGTGCCGGGGTTGCAGGCCCAGAAATGGCTCAGCACCGAGAATACCAGCGCCAGCACGATCGTAATGGGCACCACCTTGGTGATCGTCCCGCCGAGCATCTCGACGACTTCCAGCGGTAGAACGGACATATGGTGCCCCATCTGATCAGGGACTTCAGGGGTAACCCCTGGCGCTTAAGGAGCCGTGAATCGGAGGCGGCCGGTGTTCGGCAGGTTCGTCATAATGATAATGGGCCCGTTCGAAAGCTGAATTGCATTGTAACGAAGCCCTTAATTCCAAATTTACCGTGCGCGGATGTAACGATGCCGACGCCATCGAATTAACTGCGCCGCAAGTTCGCGACCGTAGGGTGACGCCATGGTCACGGTGCTGAGAGCGCCGGCGAGACCAAACGTTAGTTCGACCAGCCCTGAACACCAAGTTCACCTCAATCAACACCTCGCTGAAGTGGGCGAGCGCGGACTGACGAGTTCAAAGGCGCTGGGCAGTCCGGAGCCGTTGTAGTTCCTGCCGATCCAGGTCGCGTAAAGATGCGTAAACCCGATGCCGCCGCTGCCGCGGCAAGCAACATTTCACTGCCGTCCGGCCGCCGGGACGATGCGCCAACGAAACTCGTCTGCCTCGCGCTGGCGCTCGCGCTTCTCGTTCTTGCCGCCCGGATTGCCAGTATCTGGTGACGGCCGTTTCCCGATTGTTCATCTCTCGCCGCTAGGTTTCGGCGATGCTCCGACCACGCGTCAGCCATACGGGTTCGATAAACCCATGATACTCGACATCGCGCGCCTTTTGCTGTTTCCCGCCCTGATGGCGTTCGCCGCCGCGAGCGATCTCTTCACCATGACGATTTCGAACCGGGTATCGCTGGCGCTGGCGGCGGGCTTCCTGGCTCTCGCACTGATGAGCGGCATGGACCTTTACGATATCCTGACGCATGTCGGCGCGGGCGCGGCTGTGCTCGCGGTGGCCTTTGTCTGCTTCGCCATGGGCTGGGTCGGCGGCGGCGATGCCAAGGTAGCGGCCAGCGCGGCGCTCTGGTTCGGCTTTGGCCATCTCCTGAACTACCTGGTCTATGCTTCCCTGTTCGGCGGCGCCCTGACGCTGCTCTTGCTCCAGTTCCGGCAATGGCCGCTGCCCTATCCGCTCGCCGGCCAGGCCTGGCTCGTCAAGCTGCACGCCAAGGACAGCGGCATTCCCTACGGCATCGCGCTCGCGATCGGCGCACTGATGATCTACCCGGAGACGGAATGGATCAAGGCGGTCGACCTGACCCACTTCGCCTTTGGCTGATCGCGCCCGATAAACCCGGCGTTAAGTTGATTTAGATACGCCTCATTAACCATGCTTTGACGAATAGCTGGTCAACTCCCCTCACGGCGGCGGAAGCGCCGCGGCGTTTTGTGGAAAGTGAAGCGTAATGAATACCGCACGCATTGTCGTCCTGACCATCGCTGTCGGTGCCGGCGGCGTTGCCGCATATCTTGCGAGTGGGTCGGACGACAAGCCTGTGCCGACCGCGCCGGTTGCGCAACTGCAAACCGTGGACGTTCTTGTTGCCAAGTCCGACATCGGCCTCGGCCAGACGGTCGCGCCTGAAGACTTGCAGTGGCAGACCTGGCCGGCGGCGACCGCAAGCAACACCTTTATTCGCCGCAACGAACGCCCGGATGCAACAACCCAGGTCGCAGGCTCGATCGCACGCGCGCCCTTTATCGCAGGCGAGCCGATCCGGGAGCCGAAGCTGGTCAGGGCCAACGGTTCGGGCTTCATGGCTGCGATCCTGCCCGCCGGCATGCGCGCCATCTCGACCGAAATCTCGCCGGAGACCGGCGCCGGCGGCTTCATTCTGCCGAACGACCGGGTCGACGTCATTCTTTCGAAACGCGAGAAGAATGCCGCGCTTCCGGGCGCGCCCGATGTCGTCAACTCGGAAATCATTCTGCCAAACGTTCGCGTCCTCGCGATCGATCAGGCGCCGAAGGAAAAAGACGGCCAGAACGCCGTGGTCGGCAAGACCGTAACGCTCGAGCTCAGGCCCGAACAGGCCGAGACGCTCGCCCGCGCGCGCCAGACCGGCACGCTGTCGCTGGCGCTGCGCAGCATCGCCGATATCAACATGGTCGAGAACAGTCACCAACAATTCGAAGCAGGGCGAAACCGTCAACGTGGTTCGCTACGGCGTCTCAAGCTCGACGACGACACAGAAGTGACCGAAAGGACGCTCGATATGAAATGCAGGGGAAATCAGCTGGCGATGCGGACCTTTCTGGTCCGCGCCCTGTCGTTTTCGGCGGTCGCCGCGCTGACGCTCAATCCGGCCCTGACGCCCGTTGTGGCGAGCGACTATCGCGCCGCGGCGCCGGACGCCGCCGACGGCCAGATGAATGCGCGCTTCCTTGCGCTCGGCATCGGCAAATCGGTAGTGATCGACTTGCCGCGCGACATCAAGGATGTGCTGGTCGCCGATCCGAAGATCGCCAACGCCGTCGTCCGCTCCGCGCAGCGCGCCTACATCATCGGCGCGGCGGTCGGTCAGACCAACATCGTGTTCTTCGATTCCGCGGGCCAGCAAATCGCCGCCTATGACATCGCGGTCAAGCGCGACCTCAACGGCGTACGCGCCGCGCTGAAGCAGACGCTGCCGAATTCCGATATCCAGATCGAAGGCCTCGGCGACGGCGTGATACTGACCGGCTCGGCAGCGAGCCCGATCGAGGTGCAGCAGGCCGGCGATCTGGCCGCACGGCTGGCGGGCGGTCCGGACAAGGTCGTCAACTCGATCGCGATCCGCGGCCGCGATCAGGTGATGCTGAAGGTCACAGTCGCCGAGGTCGCGCGCACGATCATCAAGCAGATCGGCATCGACCTCAGCGGCAGCCTGAATTACGGCACTGCCGTGGTGAATTTCAACAACTCCAATCCCTTCACAGCCTATGGCCGCGCGCTTGTCCCCGGCAACGTCGCCCAGGGTTCGTTCGGCGGCACCCCGTCCGCCCCGTCGGTCCAGGCCACCATACGCGCGATGGAAAGCGCAGGCGTGGTGCGAACCCTGGCCGAGCCCAATCTGACGGCCATTTCGGCGAGTCCGCGACGTTCATCGCCGGCGGCGAGTTTCCGGTTCCCGCAGGCTATTCCTGCGATCCCGTCACGCATGTCTGTAACACCCAGATCAGCTTCAAGAAGTTCGGTATTTCGCTCAACTTCACGCCGATCGTGCTGACCGAAGGCCGGATCAGTCTGCGGGTGATGACCGAGGTCTCCGAACTGTCGAACGACAATGCCGTTACGTTGACCCTGGGGGCCGGCAATTCACTGACCGTTCCTTCGATCAAGACCCGCCGCGCAGAAACAACCCTGGAAATTCCCTCCGGCGGCGCGATGGCAATGGCTGGCCTGATCGCGGAGCAAACCAAGCAGGCCATCAACGGCTTGCCCGGCCTGGCGCAATTGCCGGTCCTCGGCTCGCTGTTCCGCAGTCGGGACTACGTCAACAGCCAGACCGAGTTGATGGTACTGGTGACGCCTTACATCGTGCGCGCGGTTGCGCAGAAGGACCTGTCGCGTCCGGATGACGGATTTGCGACGTTCGTCGGATCCGCAAGCCGATCTGCTGGGCAGCATCAATCGCATCTATGGCGTTCCGGGCCGCGTCGAGCCGGCGCGGAATTATCGCGGCACCTATGGCTTTATTACCGACTGAGGCGGGACAGGAAAACGATGACAGCCCAAATACCCGTCGATCGCAATCGCACCTTCCGCATCGCGGGAGCGCTTGTCGGTCTTGCCGTCGCGCTGGGAGCTTGCACGCATACCGACGAGGCGGTGACGGCGAGCATTCCCGACGATTATCGCCTGCGTCATCCGATCGCGATACAGGAAGCCGACCAGTCGGTCGTCATTTTCGTCGGTCACGCGCGTGGCGGTCTTTCCGCTTCGCAGCGCGCCGACGTGATGGGGCTTGCACAAACCTGGCTCCGTGAAGGAACCGGCGCGATCATCGCCGATGTGCCGGTCGACACCCCCAACGCGCGGGCGGCCGCGGATTCGATCCGGGAAATTCAGGCGCTGCTCGCGTCAGCCGGCGTGCCGCCGCGCGGGCTTCTGGTGCATCGTTATCATCCCGATGATCCGCGCCAGATGGCCACCATCCGACTGAACTATCCGAAAATCTCGGCGGTAGCCGGGTCCCTGCGGCCTCTGGCCGGAGGATCTCGGACCCTCGATCAAGAACAAGGGATATTTCGAAAACAAGCCGTATTACAATTTCGGCTGCGCCTACCAGCGCAACATGGCGGCGATGATCGACAATCCGTCGGACCTCGTGCAGCCGCGACCTGAAACGCCCCGCCTATACGGCGCGGCGCACGCAAGCCTTCGAGAAATATCGCAAGGGTGCCTCGACCTCGACCGCTTATCCCGAAGCCGAAAAGGCCAAACTCAGCGATACAGGCAAATGATCAGCTACGCGCGTCAAAATCCCGAACAGCAGCCGGAGGTCACGCCGCCGCCGGTGGACGATCATATCGCGCCAGCGCCGCGCGTGTCCGTGCAAGCCTTTTGCGAGACGGTGGAAACCGCAGCCGCCGTGCAATCGGCGGGCGAAGACCGCCGCCTCGGCAAGGCCCATCTCAAGATTCAGATGGGCGGCATGGCGGCCGCCATCGAGGCCTATCGCACGGCGCCCACGCCGAACGTGATCATCCTGGAAACCGAAGGCCGCACCGATATCCTTGCCGGCCTCGATCAACTCGCAACCGTGTGCGATGCCGGAACCCGCGTCATCGTGATCGGCCGTGTCAACGATGTCGCGCTTTATCGCGAACTGGTGCGCCGCGGCGTCAGCGACTACGTCATTGCGCCGGTCAACGCGCTTGACGTGGTGCGTTCGATCTGCGGCCTGTTCTCGGCGCCGGAGGCCAAAGCCGTCGGCCGGATCATCGCCATCGTCGGGGCAAAGGGCGGCGTCGGCGCATCCACCGTCGCGCACAACGTCGCCTGGGCGATCGCGCGCGATCTCGCGCTGGATTCCGTCGTCGCCGATCTCGACCTCGCATTCGGCACCGCCGGCCTCGACTACAATCAGGATCCCGCCGCAAGGCATCGCGGATGCGGTATTCTCGCCCGATCGTGTCGATACGGCGTTCATCGACCGGTCTGCTGTCGAAATGCACCGACCACCTCAGCCTGCTGGCGGCGCCAGCGACGCTGGAGCGGGTCTACGACTTCGGTGCCGAGGCGTTCGACTCGATTTTCGACACGCTTCGCACGACGATGCCGTGCATCGTGCTCGACGTTCCCCACCAATGGTCGGGTTGGACCAAGCGCGCCCTGGTCAGCGCCGACGATATTCTGATCGTCGCTGCGCCGGACCTCGCCAACCTGCGCAACACCAAGAACATCTTCGACCTCTTGAAGGCATCGCGGCCCAACGACCGCACGCCGCTGTATTGCCTCAATCAGGTCGGCGTGCCGAAGCGGCCGGAAATCAACGCAGGCGAATTCGCCAAGGCGATCGAGAGCGAGCCGATCGCATCCATTCCGTTCGAGCCGCAAATGTTCGGCTCGGCGGCCAACAACGGCCAGATGATCGCGGAAATCTCCGCCAATCATCGCACCACCGAAATGTTCTTGCAGATCGCGCAACGGCTGACCGGCCGCGGCGAGACCAAAAAGCCGCGGGGTTCGTTCCTGTCACCCCTGATCGAGAAGCTGCGGGCAAAGTAAGCTACCGGCGTGGAGTACTGTCGTGTTTGGTAAGCGTAGCGGACCTGAAATCGATACCCGGGCGATAAAGCCTGCCGCCAGCGCGCTGGAACCGGCTTCCGGCGCGGCGCCGGCCGCAGTGCGCAGCGCGCCTCCTCCGCCGACCGTTTCTTCCCCGCCGCTCTCGCCGGCCAGACCGGCGCCACCTGCGCCCGCCATCGAAACGCGGCGGTCGGACAACTATTACCAGGTCAAGGCGACGATCTTCGGCGCCCTGATCGAGGCGATCGACCTTGCCCAGCTCGCCAAGCTCGACGGCGAGTTGGCGCGCGAGGAAATCCGCGACATCGTCAACGAGATCATCGCGATCAAGAACATCGTGATGTCGATCGCCGAGCAGGAAGAGCTGCTCGATGACATCTGCAACGACGTTCTCGGATACGGCCCGCTCGAGCCGCTGCTGTCGCGCGACGACATCTCCGACATCATGGTCAATGGCGCCGGCACGGTGTTCATCGAGGTCTCCGGCCGCATCCAGCGCACCGGAATCCGCTTCCGCGACAATCAGCAATTGCTGAATATCTGTCAGCGCATCGTCAGCCAGGTCGGCCGGCGCGTCGACGAATCCTCGCCGATCTGCGACGCGCGCCTCGCAGACGGCTCACGCGTCAACGCCATCGTTCCGCCGCTGGCGCTCGACGGCCCCGCACTGACGATCCGCAAGTTCAAAAAGGACAAGCTGACCCTGGACCAGCTGGTCAAATTCGGCGCGATCTCGCCGCAAGGCGCCGAGATCTTGCAGATCATCGGGCGCTGCCGGGCGAACGTGCTGATTTCCGGCGGCACCGGCTCCGGCAAGACGACGCTGCTGAACTGCCTCACCCAGTACATCGACGACGAAGAGCGCGTCATTACCTGCGAGGACGCAGCCGAACTTCAGCTGCAGCAGCCGCATGTGGTGCGGCTGGAAACCCGCCCGCCCAACATCGAGGGCGAGGGCCAGATCACCATGCGCGAACTGGTTCGGAACTGCCTGCGTATGCGCCCGGAACGCATCATCGTCGGCGAAGTCCGCGGACCGGAGGCATTCGACCTGTTGCAGGCCATGAATACCGGCCACGACGGATCGATGGGCACGCTGCACGCCAACAATCCGCGCGAAGCCCTGTCGCGCTGCGAATCGATGATCACGATGGGCGGATTTTCACTGCCGTCGCGGACCATTCGCGAGATGATCTGCGCCTCGATCGACGTTGTCATCCAGGCAGCACGTCTGCGCGACGGCTCCCGGCGCATCACGCACATCACCGAAGTGATGGGCATGGAAGGCGACACCATCATTACCCAGGACCTGTTCCTCTACGACCTGCTCGGCGAGGATGCCAACGGGCACATCATCGGCCGGCATCGCTCAACCGGCATCGGACGGCCGCGGTTCTGGGATCGCGCACGATATTACGGCGAAGAGAAGCGGCTTGCCGCAGCGCTTGACGCCGCCGAAGTCGTGACGGACGTCTAGAGGAGCGGGCCATGAAAATACAAACGCTCGCATTGGCCTTTCTCGCCGCGACCGCCGTAGGCGGCGCCGCATGGGTCTTTGTCTATCCTTTTCTCTCGGGGGAGAAGAAGGCCGAGAATCGCCGGGCGTCGGTAGCGAAGCCGGAGCCGGCTGCGCGCCAGGTCGACAAGAACCAGCGCTCGCGCCGCGAACAGGTCGAGACATCGCTGAAAGACCTGGAGACGCGCCGCCAGAAGGAGAGCAAGGTGCCGCTCAGCAGCCGTCTCATGCAGGCTGGCCTGAACTGGTCGACGCAAAAATTCATGGTCATCTCGGGCGTACTCGCGGCCGCGTGCTTTGCGATCGCGATCATCGCCGGAGGCGGACTGCTTGCGGCTGCGGGCCTTGCGTTCGCTGCCGGTTTCGGTCTGCCGCGCTGGGGTCTCAGCTTATCTGAAGAAGCGCCGGGAGAAGAACTTTCTCAAGGCGCTGCCGGACGCCGTCGACGTCATCGTCCGCGGCATCAAGGCGGGCCTGCCGCTGTTTGAATCGATCAAGGTCGTCGCCGCCGATGCGCCGGAGCCGCTGAAGAGCGAGTTCCTGGCCATCATCGAAACCCAGGCGATCGGCATGCCGCTCGGCGACGCCTGCGCGCGGCTGTTCGAACGGATGCCGGTGCCGGAGGCGAATTTCTTCGGGATCGTCATCGCGATCCAGCAGAAGTCCGGCGGCAACCTCTCGGAAGCTCTGGGCAACCTGTCCAAGGTGCTGCGCGACCGCAAGAAAATGGCCGAGAAGATTCAAGCCATGTCGATGGAAGCCAAGGCATCCGCGGCCATCATCGGCTCGTTGCCGCCCATCGTCATGTTCCTGGTTTACCTCTCGACCCCCGAATACATCTCGCTGCTGTGGACCCATCCGACCGGACAATTGATGCTCGTCGGCTGCGTGGTCTGGATGTCCATCGGCATCTTCGTAATGAAGAAAATGATCAACTTCGACTTCTGACGGTGCAGTATGATTTAGTTTCTGATCGAAAAGATCCATGACGCGCACTTCATGGCCATGGTGCTCGCCGCCATCGCCGTGAGCGCGACGGCCTACACCCTGATCATGCCGTTGCTCGCGGGCGAAGGTCTGCAGAAGCGCATGAAGGCGGTCGCCAGCGAGCGTGAGCGGATCCGGCAACGTGAGCGCGATCGCCTTGCCCGGACCGAAAAGGTATCGCTGCGCCAGACGCCGAAACAGCTGGTTTCCAAGGTGGTGGAAGACTTCAACCTCGGAAAATGGCTGGCGCAGGAGGCCGCGCGCGAAAAGCTCACCATGGCCGGCTACCGCGGTCAGGCGCCCTACGTCACGTTCCTGTTCTTCCGGCTGGTGACGCCTATCGTGATTTTCCTGGCAGCGTTGCTTTACGTCTTCTTGATCTCGCATCTAGAGCAGTCGATGACCACCAAGATCGGCATGTGCGTCGCCGCGGCCTATCTCGGATTGCAGGCGCCGATGCTGTTCTTGAAGAACGCGATCTCGAAACGCCAGCTCTCGATCAGGCGCGCCTTTCCCGATGCGCTCGATCTCCTGCTGATCTGCATCGAATCCGGCATGTCGATCGAAGTCGCGTTCCGCAAGGTCAGCACCGAGATCGTCACCCAGTCGGTCGCACTGTCGGAGGAGTTCATTTTGACCACGGCCGAGCTGTCCTACTTGCAGGACCGCAAGGTGGCTTACGAAAATCTGGCGAAGCGCACCGGGCTTGAGGGCGTGAAGTCGGTCTGCCTGGCCTTGCAGCAGTCGGAGCGATACGGAACGCCGCTCGGCTCAGAGCTTGCGTGTCATGGCGCAGGAAAATCGCGACATGCGCATGAACGAGGCCGAGAAGAAGGCGGCGGCGCTGCCGCCGAAACTGACCGTGCCGATGATCCTGTTCTTCCTGCCGGTGCTGTTCGTCGTCATTCTCGGACCGACCGGCATCAAGGTCGCGGAGATGCAGTGAGCGCGCCGGCGGGCGATTCCTGGATCCGCCTGCCAGAGAGGAAGAAGTCCGCCATCCATCCGGATGCTGCCATCGCCTGGCTTGAGCGGGCGATCCAGTAGACGCCGGCGATGACTGGATCCCCTGCCTGCGCGGAGATGCCGGCGTTTTGTCCTCGGGCGCGAAATGCCCCCGGTGTTTATCTCGGCGATATCTTGATCGAGCCAATCAATCGGGATGGTTGAGAGAGGCTACCGGGATCGCCACGGTGGCCGCGCGCGGACCGTCCTTGCGGCTCAGCATCTCTTTCAGATAGGTAACATTCGCGGCCGCCTCGTCCGCCGGCAGATCGGCCTTCACGATGGTTTCGGCCTCGGCAAAGCGGCCCTGCAGGCCAACCACCAGACCCAGGTTCTGCCGCACCCGCGCGTCCGCCTTGCCACCGGCGTAAGCCCGGCGCAGAACCTCTTCCGCCTTCGGCAGATCTCTTGGAAAGCACGTAGGACAGGCCGAGGTTCGACAGCACCGATGGCTCCTCGGGCACGATCTTCAAGGCGCTGGCGTAATAGCGGCGGGCTTCGTCATGCCGGCCGAGCTGATCGAGTGCGGTTCCCTGCACCGACAGAATTCGCCAGTCGGGATTATCGGGTGAATGGGCGCGGCTGAGAACGTCGAACGCCTGCTGGAAATTGCCGTTATCGGCGAGCGCCCGGCCGAAGCCGGCGAGCAGCGCCTTGTTGCCGGGATGGGCGATGGTGGCCTGTTCGAGCACGGCGACGGCCTGGGCGCGCTGCCCGGTGGCGCGGAGCGCCTGGCCATAGGCCAGCGCGACGTCGGGATCCTTGGGATTGGCGCGGTAGCGCTCGCCGTAGACCTCTACCGCGCGCCGCGGATCGGCATCGGGGCCTGGACCGGGCTCAGCCTTGGACGTGATCGATCCCGTGATGTCGGACATGGTCTGGCAGCCGCCAAGGCCGGCGGCCAGGACCGCGGTCATGGCCGCGGACGCAAGAAGCCGGGCAAGACTGGACTGCTGACGCATATTGACTCACGGTATCAGGCGAAGTGATCGATCCGAATGCGCCAGCAATAGGCTGTTAACCCTAACGTCCGGTTAATAGCCGCGCGCGCCGAAGCCGGCCGTCCGGATTCGGCGGCGCGTCATTCGGTGCGCTGCAGTTGTGAATTGGAATGCGCGCTACGTGCGATGGAAGCTTCAGCCCAGCCGGTCGATATTCAGCGGCCAGGCGCTTTTCCGGATTTCATCGATCCGCTTATCAAGCGCGCCCGACCGTGCGTGAAGGTTTCGGTCCTGAAGCTGGAAGATATAACCCGGCGCCAGAAATCCGGAAATCCAGTGGTGACTTTCCACATCGACGATCGCCTGCTCGATCGCGTGACCGACGGAAGCGACCATGCCCCACAAGACATCGATCGCATTCCCCATTCAGGAAAATGACATTCTGATCTTCGAAGACCGGCCTCGATAAGCGAGGTTGCTGACCCCGCATCCTCGCCGGATTTTGTGATACGCTCAGCCTATCACGATCTCCAGACACCGTGTCGTGCATGCATGGCGACGGGTCGAATGTGAAGGGACATCCTCGATGTTACGAAATCTCGCCGGTCCGATCGTGATCGCAGCTTTGCTGTTGTCGGCCACCGCGACATTTGCCGCTCCAGCGCACGCCAAGCGGCACGTGGCGCGCCACTGGCACGGTTACGGCTTCCTGCCCGGCTACCGCACACCCGAACAGATCGAAGATGACGAGGCGCGACATCCCAACCGGGTCTGGTGGTATGGCGGCCCGGGTTTTTATCGAGGGCGCTGGAACGGCGGCGGGTTCGGCCCGTGCTGGACCCAGACCCCGATCGGGAATGTATGGAACTGCGGCCGATAGCGGATCGCGACCAGGCTTGACTGTTGCGTCGCCCAGCCGACCGGAATGAAAAGACCTCGGCGTGGAGCGCCAAGGCCGGCTGGTATCGTGATCATTCGCAGATCGAGACGCGGCGAATTCGCCAGCCATAGCGCGTCAAGACGCGTTGCCGGACCGCATAGCAAACGCCCTCGTCGCCGTAGTAGGGCCAGTATCCGCCGTAACCATAATAAGGATACAGGCCGAGGCCAAAACCAAATCCCGCGCCGCGGAAGCCGCGACCGCGGAAACCGCCGCCACGGAAGCCACCGCCGCGAAAGCCGCCGAAACCGCCGCCACGACCGCCGCCACGGGCAAGTGCAGGAGTGGTGGATGCTCCCAATAACAGCGCCGATGCGCCGACCAAGCTGAAGCCGTACATGCACAGCAGCGCCATCACGGCCAAACTGCGAGTCACGATATTGCGAAAGCTCGTTCGGTTATGGGCCATTGAGGTTCTCCCGCTCCGTGGCCTGTTCACTCACAGGCGACCTTTATTATCAGCAGCCCGGGTTTGAGTCACCCTTTCGGTCAAATCACCTCAACGTCCTCGTCGCGAGGCGAAAAAGCGGCGCTCGAGTGCCGCGGCAAGCAACATCAAGCAACAAAGGGATGGTTCAGGGGGCAGCGTTCAGGCTGGTTTGGCCTTGCAAGCCATTGTAGAAGCAAAAGCCCGCAACGTCAGGACAATTGACCTTCCACGCCCGCGCTGCCCTGACCATTTCAATCGAAGTCCGAGAACAGCATGCATTCCGTGTTCGAGACCGCGCCTGCCGCATCCGCCATTCCCATCACCTTCGCGACCAAGGCGACATGGGAGGCGATCTGCGACGGCCTTCCCGGCGAGGCCCGGCAGTTCGCGCTGGCCAACGGCTTTGCGGCCAAACCCGGGGCGTGCCTGACGCTGCCCTGACGCGGACGGCAAAATCGCGCAAATCGTGTTCGGCCTGGAGGACGAAACCTGCAAATTTCGCGATCTGTTCAGACCCGGCCAGTTGCCGGGCCTGCTGCCGCCGGGCGTCTATCGCTTTGCCAACGCGCCGCACGACACACGCCTCGCCGCGCTGGCCTTTGCGCTCGGCAGCTATCGCTTCAGCCGCTACCGCAAGACGGATGCGCCCGACGTCAGGCTGGTGCCGCCGGACGGCATCGACGTTGCCGCGATCACGCGAATGGCTGAGGCGGCGACGCTTGCCCGCGACCTCATCAATACGCCGTCGAACGACATGGGACCGGAGGAGCTGGCGCTGGCGGCGCGAGAGCTTGCGGAGCGCTTCGGCGCCAGTTTCAACTGCATCGTCGGCGAGGATCTGACGCGACAGAATTTTCCGCTGATTCATGCGGTGGGGATGGCCTCGTCGCGCGCGCCGCGGCTGATCGATTTGGGCTGGGGCGATCCGGCTCACCCCAAGGTGACGCTGGTCGGCAAGGGCGTCTGCTTCGATACCGGCGGGCTCGATCTGAAGCCGTCCGCCGGCATGCTGATCATGAAGAAGGACATGGGCGGCGCCGCCAACGTGCTGGCGCTGGCGCAGATGGTGATGGATGCGAAGCTCAAGGTGCGCCTGAGGGTCCTGATCCCCGCGGTCGAGAACGCGGTCGCCGGCAACGCCTTCCGCCCGCTCGATATCTTCCACTCGCGCAAGGGCATCACGGTGGAAATCGGCAATACCGACGCCGAAGGCCGGCTGGTGCTGGCCGATGCGCTGGCGCTGGCCGACGAGGAAAAGCCCGATCTGCTGATCGATCTGGGCACCCTGACCGGCGCGGCGCGGGTGGCGCTGGGGCCGGATTTACCGCCCTTTTACACCAATGATGAGACGCTGGCGCTAGGACGTCGCGCGTTGCGCCAAAGAGGAGAACGATCCGTTGTGGCGATTGCCGCTGTGGCCGCCCTACGATAGCTGGCTCGACTCGAAAGTCGCCGACGTCAACAACGCGCCGTCGGGCACCTTTGCCGGCTCCATCACCTGCGCGCTGTTCCTGCAGCGCTTCGTCGAGGGCGCCAAGAGCTGGCTGCATGTCGATATCTACGGCTGGACGCCGTCGGCAAAACCGGCGCGGCCCGAGGGCGGCGAATGCCAGGCCGCGCGCGCGATCTACAAACTGCTGAGCGAACGCTATGGATGATCCGCGCCTGACGCCGGCGCGGCCCGACCTCGCCGCGAAATATCTCGAAGGCAAGGTCAAGGCGGCGCGCTTTGTCGCAGGCGAGGAATTCGAAATTGTCGATGCCATCGCGCCGCTGCGCGAGGCGCCCTCCGCCGACGCCATGCTGTTGACGCAGGCGCTGAAGGGCGAGCGCGTCACCATCTATGACCGCAACGGCGAAGGCTTTGCCTGGGGCCAGTTGAACAGCGACGGCTATGTCGGCTGGCTTCCCGACCGCGCGCTGGCAAAGCCCGTCGGCAACGCCGACGCACAAGGTCACGGCCGTCAGGACGTTTGCCTTTCCCGGCCCCTCGATCAAACTGCCGCCGGCCGATACGCTGGTCATGGGGACCGCGGTCACCGTGATCCGCGAAGAGGGACTGTTCGCCGTGACGCGCGAGGGCTGGTATCTGCCGCGCCAGCATGTCGGCGGCATCGACCGCCATGCGGAGGATTTCGTCGCGGTCGCCGAACGCTTCGTCGGCACGCCGTATCTGTGGGGCGGCAAGAGCAGTCTTGGGATCGATTGTTCCGGTCTCGTGCAGGTCTCGCTGAACGCCGCCGGCACCGGCTGCCCGCGCGACAGCGACATGCAGCAGGACAGCCTCGGCAGAATATTGGGACTGGCGGAATCCAGCAAACTGCAGCGCGGCGATCTGATTTTCTGGAAAGGCCATGTCGCGATCGTGCGCGACGCCGACAGCATCGTTCACGCCAACGCGCATCATATGGCGACCGTGATCGAAAACACGCGCGACGCCATTGCCCGCATCAAGGCCGCCGGCAGCGAGATCACGGCCATCAAGCGGCTCGGCTAGAGCCTTTGTCTTGAAGCGTTTTCTTTACACGAGCCGGTATCCGCGTCGCTCGAAAACGCCATAGCGCGCTATTCGGCCAACTCGCCGCCGTTGGCGGTTTCCAGCCGGAACGCGGCGGCGAACAGCGCGCGGGTGTAATCGGTCTTCGGGTTCTTGAACAGCTCCGAAGCCGGCCCCTCCTCCACCACCTTGCCCTGCCGCATCACGATCAGATGGCTCGCCAGCGAGGCGACCACGCGCAGATCATGCGAGATGAACATGTAGGTCAGGTCGCGCTTGCGCTGCAGTTCGCGCAACAGATCGACCATCTGCGCCTGGAACAGCATGTCGAGCGCGCTGGTCGGCTCGTCCAGCACGACGAAATTCGGCTCCAGCACCACGGCGCGCGCGATCTGAATGCGCTGGCGCTGGCCGCCGGAGAATTCATGCGGATAGCGGAACCGGGTCGCCGGATCCATGCCGACATCCCGCAGCGCCTTGATCACGCGCGCCTCGCGCTCGCTTTCCGAAAGCGAGCGCTGATGCACGCTGAGGCCTTCGGCGACGATGTCGCCGACCGACATGCGCGGGCTCAGCGCGCCGAACGGGTCCTGGAACACGATCTGCATGTCGCGGCGGAACGGCCGCATCGCCTTGAAACGCAGGCCCTGGATATCCTTCCCGAGAAACACGATCGGCCCGTCGGACGAGATCAGCCGCAGCAGCGCCAGCCCAAGCGTGGTCTTGCCGGAGCCGGATTCGCCGACGACGCCGAGCGTCTCGCCCTTGCGCACCGACAGAGTGACGCCATCGACCGCCTTGATATGTCCGACGGTGGAGCGCAGCAGGCCGCGCTTGACCGGAAACCAGACCTTCAGATCGTCCGCCGATATCACCACCGGAGAATCGGGCCGCGGCGGCGCCGGGTCGGGTTTCGGTTCGGCCGCGAGCAAGGCCCTGGTGTAGGGATGTTTTGGCGCGGTAAAAACCTGCTCGACCGGCCCCTGCTCGACGATCTTGCCGCCATTCATGACGCAGACCACGTCGGCGATGCGGCGCACGATGCCGAGATCGTGGGTGATGAACAACAGGCTCATGCCGAGCCGCGCGCGAATTTCCGCGAGCAGCGCCAGGATCTGCGCCTGCACCGTGACGTCGAGCGCCGTGGTCGGCTCGTCCGCGATCAGCAGATCGGGCTCGTTGGCGAGCGCCATCGCGATCATGACGCGCTGGCGCTGGCCGCCGGACAATTGATGCGGATAGCTCGCCAGCCGGGTTTCCGGTTCGGGAATGCCGACCTGCGTCAGCAGTTCGAGCGTCCGCGCCCGCGCCTTCGCACCCGTGACGCCGCTGTGAAGCTGCAGGATCTCGCCGATCTGGGACTCGATCGTGTGCAGCGGATTGAGCGAGGTCATCGGTTCCTGGAAGATGATCGAAATGTCGTTGCCGCGGATGCCGCGGATTTCGCGCTCCGACAGATCGAGCAGTTCCCTGCCCTTGAAGCGAATGCTGCCCGAGGGATGCGACGCGGTCGGATACGGCAACAGCTTCAGGATCGACAGCGCGCTGACGGATTTTCCGGAACCGGATTCGCCGACCAGCGCCACGCACTCGCCGCGCTTGATCTCATAGGAAATATGATCGACCGCGACCGAGGTGCCGCTGGGCTGATGAAATGCCACCGACAGATCGCGGATATCGAGCAGGGGCTGGTTGATGGCGTCCATGCGCGACCTACCTGAACGTCTTGCGCGGATCGAATGCGTCGCGCACGGCTTCGCCGATGAAAATCAGCAGCGACAGCATGATCGCGACCGCGAAGAAACCGGTAAAGCCGAGCCATGGCGCCTGCACGTTGGCCTTGCCCTGCGACAGCAATTCGCCCAGCGAGGGCGAGCCCGGCGGCAATCCGAAGCCGAGGAAATCGAGCGCGGTCAGCGTCATCACCGACGACGACACGATGAACGGCAGGAACGTCATGGTCGCGACCATGGCGTTCGGCAGCAGATGCCGGAACATGATCACCGCATTGGAAACGCCGAGCGCGCGGGCCGCCATGATGTATTCGAAATTGCGCCCGCGCAAAAACTCCGCGCGCACCAGGCCGACCAGCGACACCCAGGAGAACAGCAGGAGGATGCCGAGCAGCACGAAGAAGCCGGGCACCAGCACCGACGACAGGATCAGCAGCAGATACAGCGAGGGTATGGCGGTCCAGACTTCGATGAAGCGCTGGAAGCCGAGATCGATCCAGCCGCCGAAATAGCCCTGCACGCCGCCGGCGGCGATGCCGATGATCGACGAGATGATGGTCAGGCTGAGGCCGAACAGCACCGAGATGCGAAAGCCGTAGATCAGGCGCGCGACCACGTCGCGGCCCTGATCGTCGGTGCCGAGCCAGTTGTATTCGAGATCGCGGCAGCTCTTCAGCCCCTTCTTCTCCACCACCTCCTTGCACTGGGCTTCCGTCAGCATCCAGGTCGGCTTCGACGGCGCGGGCGTCGGCAGATCGAGATTGTGGGTATCGTAGGAATAGCGGATCAGCGGCCAGACGATGGTGCCGCCCTTGTCCGCGATCAGCTTCTGCAGATACGGATCGCGATAATCGGCCGCGGTCTCGAAATCGCCGCCGAAGGTGGTCTCCGAATAGCTGACGAATGCCGGAAAATACAGATGGCCGTCGAACTTGATGAGGAATGGGCGATCGTTGGCGATCAACTCGGCGAACAGCGAGACGAAGAACAGGATCAGGAAAATCCAGAACGACCAGTAGCCCCGGCGGTTCGATTTGAAATTCTGCCAGCGGCGGCGGTTGAGCGGCGACGGCGAGAACCGGTGGCGCGTCATCGGCACGGCTTCGCCGAACGGCGACTGCGTCGTGGTCTCGATCGGCGGCGGCGCGATGACTGTCATCAGACCTCCCGCGCCTCGAAATCGATCCGCGGATCGATCCACATGTAAGCGAGGTCCGAGATCAGATTGACCACGAGGCCGACCAGCGAAAAGATGAACAGCGTGCCGAACACGACGGGATAATCGCGGTTCAGCACGCTCTCGAAGCCGAGCAGGCCCAGCCCATCCAGCGAGAAGATGGTTTCGATCAGCAGCGAGCCCGAGAAGAAGGCGTGAATGAACGCGCCGGGAAAACCGGCAATAACGATCAGCATGGCGTTGCGGAAGATGTGATTGTAGAGCACCTGCCGCTCGCTGCAGCCCTTGGCGCGCGCGGTCATCACATATTGCTTGCGGATTTCATCGAGGAACGAATTCTTCGTCAGCAGCGTCATGGTGGCGAAGGCCCCTAGCGCCATCGAGATCAACGGCAGCGTGATGTGCCAGAAATAGTCGAGGATCTTCCAGTACCAGGGAAATTGCGACCAGCCGTCCGAGGTGAGGCCGCGCAGCGGGAAGATGTTGAAGAACGAGCCGCCGGCGAACAGGATGATCAGGAGGATCGCGAACAGAAATCCCGGGATCGCGAAGCCGATGATGACCACCGCCGAAGTCCAGGTATCGAACCTCGAGCCGTCCATCACCGCCTTGCGGATGCCGAGCGGGATCGAGATCAGATAGGTCAGCAGCGTCATCCAGATCCCGAGCGACATCGAGACCGGCAGCTTCTCCTTGATCAGCTGCAGCACGCTGACATCGCGGAAATAGCTCTTGCCGAAATCGAACCGGGCAAAATTCCACACCATCAGCGCAAAGCGTTCCGGCGCCGGCTTGTCGAAGCCGAACTGCTTTTCCAGGCTCTTGATGAAATCCGGGTCCAGCCCCTGCGCGCCGCGGTACTTCGAGCTGACCGCATCGGAGGATGCGCCGACCTGGCCACGCGCGCCGAAATCGCCGCCGGAGGAACCCGAAATCCGGGAGATGCCGCCGGTGTCGGCGCCGGAGAGCTGCGCGATCACGCGCTCCACCGGCCCGCCCGGCGCAAACTGCACCACGACGAAGGAGACGAAAAGGATCCCCAGCAGCGTTGGGATCATCAGGAAAATACGGCGGGCGATATAGGCGCTCATGAATTATTTCGCCTGCTCGGTCTTGGCCGCTTTGTCAGGATCCGACCACCAGTTTTCCGGCGCGCCGACCCCTTGCGCATAGCGCGGCGGCTTTTCGGGATGGGCAAACACATCCCAATAGGCGATCGGGTGGCTGGTCCGGTACCATTGCGGCACCCAATAGCGCCCGGCGCGAAACACCCGATCGAAAGCGCGGCAGGCAATCGTCAGATCGGCGCGGCTGTTGGCGCCGATGACCTGTTCGATCAGCGCGTCGATCGCAGGGTTCGCGATGCCCGCGAGGTTGTAGGATCCCTTGGTCGCGGCCGCCTGCGACGAGAAGAACGGGCGCATGGCGTCGCCCGGCGTCGCCGACATGCTGAAGCGCTCGATGGTCATGTCGAAATCGAAATCTTCCACCCGGGCGCGGTATTGCACGGGATCGACGACCCGCAAGGTCGCCTCGATTCCGAGCGTGCCGAGATTCTTGATGTAAGGCGCATGATGCGGCTGCAGCGAGGGCTCGTCGGCCAGGAATTCGATTTTGAAGACCTCGCCATTCGGCAACAGCCGCTTGCCGTCCTTGATGACGAGCCCGGCATCCTGCAGCAGTTGCGAGGCCTTGCGCAGCAACGTCCGATCCTGCCCCGAACCATCCGACACCGGCGGCACGAAGGGCGGACCGAAGGGCGGACCGAACACCTCGTCCGGCACCTGGCCGCGGAACGGCTCAAGCAGCTTGAGCTCTTCCGGCGACGGCGGCCCGTTCGCCATCATGTCCGAATTCTGGAACGGCGAATGGGTGCGCGCATAGGCGCCATACATGATCGTCTTGTTGGTCCATTCGAAATCGAACGCCTGGATCAGTGCTTCGCGGACGCGCGGATCCCTGAACTTTTCGCGGCGGGTATTGATGAACCAGCCCTGCGCACCCGACGGGGTTTCGTCGGGCAATGTTTCGCAGCTTGACGCGGCCATCCTTGACCGCGGGGAAGTCGTAGCGCGTCGCCCATACCCGCGCGGTGAATTCCTCGCGGAACAGATAGCTCTTTGCGGTAAAGCCCTCGAATGCGACATCGCGATCCCGGTAAAATTCGTAGCGCACGATATCGAAATTATAGCTGCCGCGCGTGACCGGAAGCTCGGCGCCCCACCAATCCTTCACGCGCTCGAATTCGATGTAGCGATTGACCTCGAACTTCCCCACCTTGTACGGGCCCGAGCCCAAGGGGATATCGAGCGTCGATTCGTCGAACGCCCGCGTCGCGTAATAGGCTTTCGAGAAGATCGGCAGGCTCGCAACATAGAGCGGCACGTCGCGCGCGCGCTTTTCGGCGAAGGTGACGACCAGCGTCGTGTCGTCGAGCGCCTCGGCCTTCACCATGTCGCGCAACTGCACCACGATCAGCGGATGCCCCTTGGACTTCAGCGTGGTCAGCGAGAAAGCGGCGTCATGCGCGGTCAGTTTCGAACCGTCGTGAAACCTCGCCTCCGGCCGCAACGTAAAACGATAGATCAGTTTGTCGGCTGAAATCTGCACCGATTTTGCAACCAGCCCGTACATCGCATCGGGCTCATCGTTGGCGCGCACCATCAGCGGCGCAAACGTCATGTCCATGCCCTGCGCGCCGTCGCCCTTCAGGATGTAGGCGTTGAGCGAGTTGAAGGTCTGGTACGACTGGTTATAGGCGCGGACCGAGGGAATCAGCGAGAACATCCCGCCCTTCGGCGCCGCCGGATTGACGTAGTCGAAATGATGAAAGTCGGCCGGATATTTCAGGTCGCCGAACACCGAAATGCCGTGAGCCTCGCCGCCCGGCATCGGCCGCCACCGCAGGCCGCAGCAACGGCGCGCTCAAAGCGCCGACGCCGAGACCCAGCACGTGCCGGCGGGAGAGCAGCGCCATGCGTGAAGAATCCCTCAAGATCGCTTGCCGATCCTGGCGGCCTTGTCGGCGTCGAACCACCACAATGACGGCAGGCCGGAACGACCGTATTTCGGCAGCGGCTCGGCATGGCTGAAGCGGTCCCAGCGCGCATAGCGCGAAAAGCCGTAGGTGAATTGCGGCACGACGTAGAAATTCCACAGCAGCACGCGATCGAGCGCCTTGGTCGCGGCCACCAGGCCAGCACGATCCTTGGCAAAGATCACCTTGTCGATCAGCGCATCGACCGCGGGATTCTTGATGCCGATGGTATTTTTCGACCCGGGCAGATCGGCCGCCTGCGATCCCCAGAACTCCCGCTGCTCGTTGCCGGGCGACAGCGACTCCGGCCAAACATCCATGATGATGTCGAAATCGAAGCTGCGTATCCGGTTCTGATACTGCGCGTCATCCACGACGCGGATCGAAGTTGTCACGCCGATGCGTTCCAGCGACGGCTTGTAGAACAGCGCGATGCGCTCGGCCGACGGATCCTGAACCAGGATCTCGACGGTAACCGGCTTGCCCGCCGCATCCACCAGTTTGCGGTCGCGGATTTCGTAGCCCGCTTCTTTCAGAAGCTTCATGCTTTCCCGCAAATTGGCGCGAACGGCTTCCGGATTGCCGCCGACCGGATTGGCATAGGGCGTGGTGAAGACTTCCGGCGGCACCTTGTCGCGCACGGTTTCGAGAATTTGCAGCTCCTGCCCCTCCGGCAGTCCTGACGCGGCAAGCTCCGTTCCGTCGAAGTAGCTGTTGATGCGCTTGTATTGCCCATAGAACAGCTGCTTGTTCATCTCCTCGAAATCGTAGGCGTAGTTGAAGGCGCGACGCAGCCGCGCGTCCTTGAACTGCTCGCGGCGCAGATTGAGCACGTAACCCTGCATCCGGCCGGAATCGTTGATCGGGAATTCTTCCTTGACCACGCGTTTTTCCGCGATCGCCGGAAAATCATAGGCCGTGGCCCATTGCTTGGCCGAATTCTCGGCGATCCAGTCGGCCTGGTCGGCCTTGAAAGCTTCCAGCGCAACCTTATTGTCGCGGAAAAACTCAAAGCGCAATTCGTCGAAATTGTTCTGGCCGAGCTGTGTCGGCTGGCTGGCGCCCCAATAATCCCTGACCCGCTCCAGCTTGACCGACCGGCCGGCGACGAATTCCTTGATGCGGTAGGGGCCGGAACCCAGCGGCGGCTCCAGCGTGGTCGCGGAGATGTCGCGCTTGCGGCCCTGGCTGTCGGTGCCTTCCCAATAATGCTTCGGCAATACCGATCAGTTCGCCGACGATCGTCGGCAGTTCGCGGTTTCCCGGCGCGTCGAAGGTGAATTTGATGTCGCGCTCGCCGGTCTTTTCGGTCTTCACGACGTGCCGATAATACGAAGCGTACATCGGACTGTATTTCTTCAGCACGTCGATCGAGAAGATCACGTCCTCCGGCGTCACCGGCTTGCCATCGTGCCAGCGAGCCTCCTTGCGAAGACGATAGATCACCCAGGCAAAATCGTCGGGATGCGCGGCGCCCTCCGCGAGCAAACCATACTCGGTAGCAACCTCGTCCTGTGCCCGCGTCATCAGCGTTTCGTAAATCATGGCGGCGGCCGGAGCGATCGAGCCTTTGACCCCGGCAACGGCGATATTGAAATTATCGAAGGTGCCGATCGATATCATGCGGGCGACGCCGCCCTTCGGCGCATCCGGATTGACGTAATCGAAGCGCTTGAAGTCGGCCGGGTATTTGATGTCGCCGAACAGCGACAGCGCGTGCCGCCAGGCCGGTTCGCCGTTGGCGGCCTGCGCATCTGCCGGGAGGGAGGGCGGTTGCGGCTCCCAGAGCCGGGGCGATCGCGGCGAAGGCGCCGCTTTGCAGAAGGTGTCGTCGGGTAATCGCCAAATGAAGGATTCCTATGGATATGCCGGGCTACTGAGGACGCAATATAAGGCAAGGTTTCGACCGATTATGTTGCTTTTTCCTCATGATACTAGCTTGTGAACGGCCCGGCTGCGGCCAAACGTCCCGATAGCGCGGGAGCGCGACCAGCAAAAGCATGCCCTCGGGCTTGACCCGGGGGTGGGAACCGGTTTTGCGTCCGGTCGCGCTCCAATCAATATCAGCGCACGATCTTACCGCCAAACCGCGCACACTTTGGCGGATCATGCGCGGCTTGCGCCAATAGCAAAACGGCCAGGCGATGGCCCGGCCGTCCAGCAAGAAGTTCATGCGGACCGAAGGTCCGGTACTTCGCCGCCGTCGGCAGCGGAACCGGGTTTTCCGCAAGCGTGTGCAGATAGTCGATCACGTCGGCGCGCTCGCTGTCCTTCTGGATACCGGCAAAGCCCATCGCGGTGCCCGGGACAAAACCCTTGGGATTGGTGATGAACTTGTTGAGGTCGTCATAGGTCCATTTGCCGCCCTTGGCCTTCATGGCGACGGAATAGTTGAAGCCGGGCTCGGTGGCGCGGTCGCGGCCGACGATCGCCGTAGAGGTTCGGACCGACCTTGTTGGGGCCGCCCTTGCTGAAGTCGTGGCAGGCGCCGCATTTCTTCGCCGCAGCGGCGCCCTTCTCGACGGAGGCGGTCTGCAGCAGCTTCTCGATCGGCTCGGACGGCGCGGGCGCGGCTTTGCTGCCGCCGGCTTCCCCTTCCACCTTCGCGACGATTTCGTAGCCCGGCTTTTCCGGCATCTCGGGCGCGAAAAGCGCGCCGGCCGTGAAGCTCGTCACCAGCAGAACAAGGCAGGTAGCCAGAATGGCACCGATAATTTTATTGAGTTCGAAGGAGTCCATTTCGGATCAGGCTCCAGGCCGGAAAGGTCGACTTTAGGCCGGCGAGAAGCGGCCGCGGATGCATCAGGAATCAGGCTTTCGCACCGCACCCCGAGCAGCGATGAGATATCGGTTTGCCCGTGCTCTGGCAACCCGTATAAATGCGCCAGCTTTCGACCGATCCCCATCATTTCCGGCCCTCTTATCAACCGGGTCCAGACCTCACCCCGATGCCAGATACCCGCACTTTGGTGCTGATTCCCGCCCGCATGGCCGCCACCCGCCTGCCCGGCAAGCCGCTGCTGGACATTGCCGGCCTGCCGATGATCGTCCATGTGCTGCGCCGGGCCGAGGCGGCCCGAATCGGCCGGGTAGCGGTCGCCACCGACACGCCGGAGATCGCGGCAGCGGTGACCTCCCATGGCGGCGAGGCGGTCATGACGCGCGCCGATCACCCGTCCGGCTCGGACCGGATTTACGAGGCGCTTGGCAAGCTCGATCCCGGGGGCGAGGCCGAGATCGTCGTCAATCTGCAGGGCGATTTCCCGACCATCCTGCCCGACAACATCCGCAGCGTGCTGGCGCCGCTGGCCGACCCCGCGGTCGATATCGCAACGCTGGCCGCCGAAATCCACACCGAGGAGGAGAGCACTGAACCCGAACGTGGTCAAGGCGGTCGGCTCGCCGATTAGCGCAGGGCGGTTGCGCGCGCTTTATTTCACCCGCGCCACGGCGCCCTGGGGCGACGGGCCGCGCTATCATCACATCGGCCTCTATGCCTATCGCCGCGCGGCGCTGGAGCGTTTCGTCAGCCTCGCCCCCTCGACGCTGGAGCGGCAGGAAAAGCTCGAGCAGCTCCGGGCGCTCGAGGCCGGCATGCGGATCGACGTCACCATCGTGGACACGGTGCCGCGCGGGGTCGACACGCCGGCCGACCTCGAAACCGCCCGGCCAGATACTGGCCAAAACCTGAGCGGCTGATACAAGGCGCCATGACAAACACCAAGCCATGAAAATCGCATTCCAGGGCGAGCCGGGCGCGAATTCCCATATCGCCATCGCCGAGGCCTATCCCGACGCCGAAGCCGCTGCCCTGCCCGACCTTCGAGGACGCGCTGGCCGCGATCTCCTCGGGCGAAGCCGATCTCGGCATGATCCCGATCGAGAACTCGGTCGCCGGCCGCGTCGCCGACATCCATCATCTGTTGCCGCAATCCGGACTGTTCATCGTCGGCGAATGGTTCCTGCCGATCCACCATCAGCTGATGGCGCCGCGCGGCGCCAAGCTTGCCGACATCAAGACGGTGGAGAGCCACGTCCACGCGCTCGGGCAATGCCGCCGCATCATCCGCAAGCTCGGCATCAAGCCGATCGTCTCGGGCGATACCGCCGGCAGCGCGCGCATGATCGCCGAACGCGGCGACAACAGCTGCGCCTGCGATCGCCTCGCGGCTGGCCGCCGAAATCTACGGCCTCGACATCCTGGCCGAGGACGTCGAGGACGAGACCCACAACACCACGCGCTTCGTGGTGCTGGCGCGCGAGGCGAACTGGGCCGAGCAGGGATCGGGGCCGCTGGTCACCTCTTTTGTGTTCCGGGTGCGCAACCTGCCCGCCGCGCTCTACAAGGCGATGGGCGGCTTTGCCACCAACGGCGTCAACATGACCAAGCTCGAAAGCTACATGGTCGACGGCAATTTCTTCGCCACGCAATTCTACGCCGACGTCGACGGCCATCCCGAGGACAGGAATCTCGCCTTCGCGCTGGAGGAACTGAAATTCTTCTCGCGCGAATTCCGCATCGTCGGGGTCTATCCCGGCCATCCGTTCCGCGCCACCTTCAGCGAGAAGGCGGAGTAGAGGCACGAACCTCTCAGTAGTCGTCCCGGCGAACGCCGGGACCCATACCGCGTGATCTATCGATAACGAAAGTGCGGCCGACTCCTTCAGCAAGACCGACGCTTGTGGTTATGGATCCCGGCTCGCGCTTCGCTTGGCCGGGACGACGAGTTTTTACGCCGCCGCCTTCTTCCCCAGCCCGAACGCGTCCGCCAGCAGGCTGTAGGATTTCTTGCGCGCGTCGTGATCGTAGACGGCGGTGATGATCATCAATTCGTCGGCCTGGCTTGCCGCGATCATCGGCTGCAGTTTTGTCAGCACCGTCGCCGGGCTGCCGACGAACAGCCGCGAGCGGTTGCGCGCGATCGAGGCGCGCTCGCTGTCCGTATAGGGATAGGCCAGCGCCTCCTCGACGCTGGGCAGCGGCAGATACTGGCCGCGATCGCGGCGCAAGCGGTTGAGATCCATCGACGAGGCCAGCCGCTCGGCCTCGGCATCGGTTTCGGCCGCGACCGCCGCGACCGCCAGAATGCCGTGCGGCGTCGAGCGCCAGCCCGACGGCTTGAAATGCGCGCGGTAATTCGTCATCGCCTCGACCGCGTCATAGGACGCAAAATGATGCGCGAAGGCAAAGCCCATGCCGACCTGGGCGGCCAGTTCCGAGCTGTAGTCGCTGGAGCCGAGCAGCCAGATCGGCGGCAGCGGCGTGTCGTCGGGCATCGCCACCACATTGTTGTAGGGATGGCCGGGCGGAAAATCGCGGGTCTCCCACAACGTCAATTCATGCAGCCGCTCGAGGAAATCGTCGCCCTCGCGGCGATCGAGCCGGCTGCGCAGCGCATGCGCGGTGGCGCCGTCGGTGCCCGGCGCGCGGCCGAGGCCGAGATCGATCCGGCCGGGAAACAGCGCCTCCAGCATCTTGAAGCGCTCGGCCACCACCAGCGGCGCATGGTTCGGCAGCATCACGCCGCCGGAGCCGACCCGGATGCGGCTGGTCACCGCGGCGATCTGCCCGATCATGAGGTCGGGCGCCGGGCTCGCCACCGAGGCGAGATTGTGATGCTCGGCCAGCCAGTAGCGGACATAGCCCAGCGCATCGGCATGGCGCGCCAGATCGATGCTGTTGCGCAGCGCCGCGGCGGGCTGGGTGCCGGTGGTGACGACGGAGAGGTCGAGGATCGAGAGCGGGATCATGGCCGCTAAACTAGTGCGCCGGATCGGGCCGACAAAGGCCCGGTCGCGCAGATCAGGCGCGCGCCGGCGGGGCGCGGCCTCGGCAGACCGGTGATGTCGGTTGGGATAGTAGTACAGTATTCCAGCAGAACTGAATATTGCCCACCCCGATGGCGGCCCCAAGCATCATCAACCATCACGTAAAATACTCCACTTTTATCATACACATGCTATAGTCTTAAGGTGCACGGCGAATGCCTCACGAGCCCTGCCCACCCGCTGCAAACATGAACTATAATTTCATGTATTCTACAAAAATTGGGCAATTTCCCATCGGTGATGGGCTGTTTGAGGAGGCCCCTTTCGCTTATTTTAGCGCCTCTGCGGCTAGACCTGCCGTCCGTCCAGCCAGGTAAAATTGAAGTGGAGTTTGTGGTGCCATGACCGAGGTTACGCCCCCCGCGCCTGACGGCCACCGCGCGCTGAAGCAGCCTGCGATCTCCTTTGAGTTCTTTCCGCCCAAGACCGAGGAGATGGAGCGCAGCCTGTGGGACACCATCAAGCGGCTGGCGCCGCTCGCGCCCAGTTTCGTGTCGGTGACCTATGGCGCCGGCGGGTCGACCCGCGAGCGCACCCATTCCACCATCGCCCGCATCCTGGCCGAGACCAGCCTGACGCCGGCCGCGCATCTGACCTGCGTCGGCGCGGCGCGCGGCGAGATCGACGATATCGTCGGCCGCTATCACGATATCGGCGTCCGCCACATCGTGGCGCTGCGCGGCGATCCGGCGGGCGGCATCGGCACGCCTTACACCGCGCATCCCGACGGCTACAAGACCTCGGCCGAGCTCGTCGCCGGCATCAAGAAGCGCTATCCCGACATCGAGGTTTCGGTCTCCGCCTATCCGGAAAAGCATCCGGAAAGCCCGACTTCGATGCCGATATCGATATGCTCAAGGCCAAGGTCGATGCCGGCGCGACCCGCGCCATCACCCAGGTGTTCTTCGATAACGACCTCTATTTCCGCTATCTCGACCGGGTTCGCGCCCGCGGCATCACTATTCCGATCGTGCCCGGCATCATGCCGATGCACAATTTCAAGCAGGCCCGCAATTTCGTCACCCGCGCCGGCACCACCGTGCCGGACTGGCTTGCGGAAAAATTCGAAGGCCTCGACGACGACGCCGAGACCCGCAAGCTGGTGGCGGCGACGGTTGCCGCCGGCCAGGTGCAGAAACTCGCCAAGCATGGCGTCGATACCTTTCACTTCTACACCATGAACCGCGCGGACCTCGTGTTCGCCATCTGCCATTTGCTCGGCATTCGCCCCAGGGGCGCACAGAAAGCCGCCTGATCCGATGACCGTGCCTGTCTCTCCCAAGCGAACCGCTCTGCTCGCGGCCGCCCGCGAGCGCATCCTGGTGCTCGACGGCGCCATGGGCACCATGATCCAGGGCCTCGAATATGACGAGGCCGCGTTTCGCGGCGCGCGTTTTGAGGATTTTCACCGCGACCTCCGGGGCAACAACGATCTGTTGATCCTGACCCAGCCGAGGGCGATCGAGGACATCCACGCCGATTATCTGCGCGCCGGCGCCGACATCGTCGCCACCAACACCTTCTCCTCGACCTCGATCGCGCAGGCCGATTACGATCTCTCCGGCTTCGCCTATGAGCTCAATCTCGAAGGCGCCAGGCTGGCGCGCGCCGCCGCGGAGCGCGTCACCGCCGAAGACGGCAAGCCACGCTTTGTCGCCGGCGCCATCGGCCCGACCAACCGCACCGCCTCGATCTCGCCCGACGTTTCCAATCCCGGCTACCGCGCCGTCACCTTCGACGATCTGCGCGCCTCCTATGGCGAGCAGATCAAGGGCCTGCTCGACGGCGGCGCCGACCTGCTGCTGGTCGAGACCATCTTCGACACGCTCAACGCCAAGGCGGCGCTCTATGCGATCGCCGAGATCACCGAAGCCCGCGGCATCGACGTGCCCGTGATGATCTCCGGCACCATCACCGACAAATCCGGCCGGCTGTTGTCGGGGCAATTGCCGGAAGCGTTCTGGAATTCGGTGCGCCACGCCAGGCCGATCACCGTCGGCTTCAACTGCGCGCTCGGCGCCGAGGATCTGCGCGCCCATATCGCCGACATCGGCCGCGTCGCCGACACGCTGGTCTGCGCCTATCCCAATGCCGGCCTGCCCAACGAATTCGGCCAGTACGACGAGAGCCCGGAATATATGGCGCGCCTGATCGGCGAGTTCGCCCGTGACGGCCTCGTCAACATCGTCGGCGGCTGCTGCGGCACCACGCCCGACCATATCGCCGCGATTGCCGCCGCAGTCGCGCCGCACAAGCCGCGGATCGTCCCCGTCATCGAGCCGCGGCTGCGGCTTTCCGGGCTGGAGCCGTTCGAACTGACGCCGGCGATCCCTTTTGTCAATGTCGGCGAGCGCACCAACGTCACCGGCTCCGCCAAATTCCGCAAGCTGATCACGGCGGGCGATTACATCGCCGCCTTGCAGGTGGCGCGCGACCAGGTCGAGAACGGCGCCCAGATCATCGACGTCAACATGGACGAAGGCCTGCTTGATTCCGAAAAGGCGATGGTGACGTTCCTCAACCTCGTCGCCGCCGAGCCGGATATCGCCCGCGTCCCCGTGATGGTCGATTCCTCGAAATTCGCCGTGATCGAAGCCGGCCTGAAATGCGTTCAGGGCAAGCCGGTGGTGAACTCGATCTCGATGAAGGAAGGCGAGGCGAAATTCATCCACGAAGCCAGGATCGCGCGGCGTCACGGCGCCGCCGTGGTGGTGATGGCGTTCGACGAGGCCGGCCAGGCCGACACGTTTGCGCGCAAGACCGAGATCTGCAAGCGCGCCTATGACATCCTCGTCAACCAGCTCGACTTCCCGCCGGAAGACATCATCTTCGATCCCAATATTTTCGCGATCGCCACCGGGCTGGAGGAGCACAATAATTACGGCGTCGATTTCATCGAGGCGACGCGCTGGATCCGTTCGAGCCTGCCGCATGCGCATATCTCCGGCGGCGTCTCGAACCTGTCGTTCTCGTTCCGCGGCAACGAGCCGGTGCGCGAGGCCATGCATTCGGTGTTCCTGTATCACGCCATCAAGGCCGGCATGGATATGGGCATCGTCAATGCCGGGCAGATGATCGTCTATGACGACATCGATCCCGAACTGCGCCAGATGTGCGAGGACGTCATCCTCAACCGCGACCCCGGTGCGTCCGAACGGCTGCTTGCAGCTGGCGGAAAAATTCCGCGGCAAGGAGCAAACAGACAAAAGAGCAGGATCTCGCCTGGCGCGAATGGCCGGTCGACAAGCGGCTCAGCCACGCGCTGGTGCACGGCATCACCGAATATATCGAGGTCGACACCGAAGATGCCCGCAAGCTCGCCACCCGGCCGCTCGACGTCATCGAAGGCCCGCTGATGGCCGGCATGAACATCGTCGGCGACCTCTTCGGCGACGGCAAGATGTTCCTGCCGCAGGTGGTGAAATCCGCCCGCGTCATGAAGCAGGCGGTCGCCTATCTGATGCCGTACATGGAAGAGGAGAAGGCGCGCAACCTCGCCAATGGCATCGAGGGCTACGGCCGCAGCTCCGCCGGCAAGATCGTGCTCGCTACCGTCAAGGGCGACGTCCACGACATCGGCAAGAACATCGTCGGCATCGTCCTGCAATGTAACAATTTCGAGGTGATCGACCTCGGCGTCATGGTGCCCGCCACCAAGATCATCGAGACCGCGAAGGCCGAAGGCGCCGACATCATCGGGCTCTCCGGCCTGATCACGCCGTCGCTCGACGAGATGAGTTATCTCGCCGGCGAACTGGAACGCCAGGGCATGACGGTGCCGCTGTTGATCGGCGGCGCCACCACCAGCCGCGTCCATACCGCGGTCAAGATCGACCCGAACTATCGCAGCGGGCCGGTGGTGCATGTCAACGACGCCAGCCGCGCCGTCGGCGTCGCCTCCTCGCTGCTGTCGCCCGACAAGCGCGAGGCCTACGCCGCCGAAGTGCGCGCCGACTACGCGAAGATTTCCGCGGCGCATTTCCGCGCGCAACAGGACAAGAAGCGGCTGAAGCTGGCCGATGCCCGCGCCAACGCGGTTACCATCGACTTTGCAAAGACGCCGCCGAAGAAGCCGGCATTTCTCGGCATCAAGTCGTTCAGGGATTACGACCTCGCCGAACTCGCCGACCACATCGACTGGACGCCGTTCTTCCAGACCTGGGAATTGACCGGGCGTTTCCCCGCCATTCTCGACGACCCCAAGGTCGGCGAAGTCGCGCGCTCGCTCTATGACGACGCCCGCAAGATGCTCGACCTCATCGTCAGGGAGAACTGGTTCAAGGCGCAGGCGACCATCGGTTTCTGGCCGGCCAATGCGCAAGGCGACGACATCGTGGTCTACGCCGACGACAGCCGAAAGCAGGAGATCGCCACGTTCCACACCCTGCGCCAGCAGCTGGAAAAGCGCGAAGGCCGCTTCAACGCCGCGCTGTCGGATTTCATCGCGCCGGTGTCGTCCGGCGTGCCGGACTATATCGGCGCCTTCGTGGTCACCGCCGGGATCGGCGAAGATGTCGTCGCCGACCGCTTTAAAAACGCCAATGACGATTATTCCTCGATCCTGTGCAAGGCGCTGGCCGATCGCCTCGCCGAAGCCTTTGCCGAGCGGATGCATGCGCGGGTGCGCCGCGAATTCTGGGGCTACGCGCCGGACGAGGCGCTGACGCCGGAACAGCTGATCCTCGAGCAATACCAGGGCATCCGCCCCGCGCCCGGTTATCCCGCGCAGCCCGACCACACCGAGAAGGCGACTTTGTTCGCCCTGCTCGACGCGGAAAAGAACGCCGGCGTGAAGCTGACCGAAAGCTTTGCGATGTGGCCGGGCTCGTCGGTGTCGGGACTTTATTTTGGCAATGCCGAAAGTTTCTATTTCGGCGTCGGCAAGATCGAGCGCGATCAGGTCGAAGACTACGCCGCGCGAAAAGGCTGGAGCGTGGCGGAAGCCGAGCGCTGGCTGGCGCCGGTCCTGAACTACATCCCGGCGCAAGATCGATCGACGCAGGATCGCAGCATCAAGGAAGCGATGCCGACGCTGGCGCCGGCCCCGGCCGTCCCCGCCAACGACGTGTCGTCGCATCCGCCCGGCTGCAACTGCGCGGTGCATCTGGCGTATCGGAAGAAAGCGGCAAGCGGCTGACGGGTGTCGTTTCTCGTCGTCCCCGCGAAAGCGGGGACCCATAGCCACCAATGCCTGTCGTAGACAAAGGCGTGGCCCCAGCCTCGCACAACACGGACGTTCGTGGTTATGGATCCCGGGTCGCGCTTCGCTTGCCCGGGACGACGTGGATAGAGCTGTCGCCAGCAACGATTTCCGATTCAATTCTCAAAGAGCCAAGACACAAATCTGCTGCCTCGCGGCGGGATGCGCCCGAGCTGTTGAGCAACTGCCCTCAAAAGCAGAGGGCGCAGGGAAAGCCGGGTGCCCGCTGCACCCGCAGCCTCGTGTGCGTAGTGTAGAAAGCACACGAGGTAGTCGCCACAGGTTCACCGGGACACCCGGCCTTCCCTGCGCAATGGTTTTAACGGTTTCCTTCGCGCTCTCCCCAGCGACCGGGCTTTCTTGCCACTGTCATCCCTGAGAAGCTTGCTTCTCAAGAACTTGACGCCAGCGTCGGGGCGTCAGGACCACACGACTTCGCCGTCCGCAAGCACACGCCCTCGTCAGAAGCGCCGCCCGCGTCCACCGCATCCCGCCTCACGTTCGTGACGTGCGCACGCCCCTCTGATTGAGGCGGGACGGCGGAATCCATAGAGCTGCTTCTAGCAAACAGCGAAGCGAAATATTTTTGCGAAAGGGGCTGGACACGTGTGTCGCCAAACGGCCCGCGTCAGGCAAATCAGTTCGCTGCCCGCAAGCGGGAGGGATCGAACACTGGTCATCACCGGGCTTGACCCGGTGATCGATCTTCTTCGCTAGATTCTTATGAAGATTGATGGGATGTCCGGATCAAGTCCGGGCATGACGGCTACGGCCTCCGGCCGCCGTACTTGATTAGAACGCCGATGCTATGCATCGGCTATGGCGCCGGGTGGGGTAGCGCACGGCAGTGCGCGAACAATCGCTTTGCGGAGACAGCCCCCATCCGACATGTGTGGTCAACAGTAGCCGGAGGCCTTCGGAGGTTGTATAGTCAACAATTACAATTTGAGCCGCAAATGAAACTGTGCCGGCGATCGAGGACCGGAGATGGCCGATTTCGCGTCATCGTACTTGCTGGCTAGCGGCGCCCTTGCGGTGCCGAAGGATACAATGGCTTACGTCGAAGGTCTGTTGCTGGCGTATAGCATGTTCGTAACCTGGCTGGTTGTTCTTACCCTGGCTTCGACCCTTTTTTGGATCAGACTGAGATCGACTGGTCTTGCGTACAATCGAAGAACGGCAATCATTGCCGTTCTTCCATTCGTTGGCGCATCGATCAAGGTCATACCCAAAATCGGACGACCCACTTTGCTCGTGGCGATCGTTGGGGCAATCGCCAGCAAGCAAACCGGCGGGATACCTCTGCCAGCTTCCGGCTCGTGGGCTGAGCTCATGGGCGAAATTGTGTTTTGCATCGCGTTTGTGTTGTTCGCGGGCTTCTATATTCCTCTCGAATACGGAGCCTCGGTGCTCGACAGCTTGCAGGAAATCGAGCAGGGCGAGACTCCGTCAGCGTACGCCAAAGGCTCCGTGATCAGGTCTGTGCGCTTCAACGGAGCGCTATTCGTCGGATCAATGATTTGGGTTTATCGCGGACCTTACTGCATCGCGGCCGTCATACTCATACTTGCTTACGCCATCGCGGTGACAGTCATGACGCTCAGGGCGAAGGCGTCGTTACGATTTAGCGAGGCACCACGCCTCGCCACGCAACCAGGGAAATCGGGGGGATCGCTCGCCTTTATCCATATATCGGACGTGCATGTGACTTGCGAAAAGAACGGCATTCCGACCGGCGGCGGACGGTCGGGGTTGGAAGAGCTTCGGCAACTCGCGGCACACATTCAAACGAATGCCCTGGCCCCTCGCCTCATCGCCGTGTCGGGTGATCTCGTTGATCGCGGTGACCCGGAGGAATGGGACCTTGCGATGGAGCCACTCCGGAAGATCAAGGAGGGCGGCGTTGACGTGGTGCTTGCTCCGGGTAATCACGACATCCTGCCCTCCTATTCTCCAAGCCGCTTGCATTGGTCCTCTATCAGGCCGGGGCCCTCATACGGAGCCATCGACGGCCAACAAGTACGCCGCTACCTGGACGCGGCGCTCGAACTCGCGCCCACGATCGCAACCTGGGACGGTGTGCCCTTGAACCAATATCTTGCGAACTTCGATTCGCCCTGGCAGAAGCTGAGCGCGCTGTGGGACAAATCGAGGGAGCAGGCCGCGGCTGCTCTTGGGCTGCCGCCCGACACCCGCCACCCAAAGGCCCTGAGAAAGTATCGTCAGCTTTATCCGGACAAGGCCCAAGCCCTGGAAAACAGCTTCGTTGCAGCTGCCAGGGAGCTTTATCCTACGATCGAGGCGGAGTACTGGCGAAGGCATCTCTACATGCTGGGTCCGGGTTCCATAGCTGAGCTCTTCCAGCACGATCCATGGAACGCCAAGTGGTATGATCCCTATCCGCTCCGGATCGCGCCCAGGAACCCGGAAACGGATTTTGAAATCCTCATCGCGAACAGTACTCCGCAAGATCCATTGATCGTACAGAGTTCGCTGGGCGTCACAGGGAAGGAGCAGATCGACCGGCTCGAACGGGCCATTGGAAATTCGCAAAGCCCGCGAATCTTGATCTTGCATCACCATACTTTCGTGCGCTGGGCAGACGATGAATACAATTTCGCGCGATGGGGAACGCTTTCGCACGATGGCAGAGAAAGTCGGCGTCTGTATGATCTGCTTCGCAAGAACGCGAGCGACAAGAGAGACATTGCCGTTCTTACGGGACACACCCACAGTTTGCCCAGGGTTGGGCCATTGACCGCGGCGAATAGCGACAATCTTCGCGTCCTGTATTTCGAAAGTGCTGCCCTTGGAGACCCTCAAGGGCGCGAGTTGCTCACAGGGGGGCTCGACGATCGCGGACGCCTGCAATCCGGTCGTGTGAATCTGACCACCGCAAGCGGGGCGAGGTAAGAGAGCTCAATCCCCGCCGGGCGGCGCCAACGGCTGCACGGGTATGATCCATTTGTAACTGGCGGACCGGCCCGAATCACCGGCTAGATGGGCGAGAAGCCTGGGAGCGAAGCCCTGTCGCGCCATCATATCCTGCCGCCGATCATCTACACGCCAGCGCCGAAGCCAAAGAAGGCCGAGAGCCGGCCGAATGTCAGGCGCATTCAAAAGAAGGGCGTGGCTGCGAGCGAGGGCGTTGCCGAGGCCGAGGAAACCGGCATGGTCTCGGCATTCGGGCCGACGCAGGCTGTTGGGCATCCATCGCAGGACCCATATGTGGACGGCCCCCGTGCCACAAGAGTTTTTTGGTCTGATCGGATCGCTTGCATCCATATGTCCGGCCTGTTGATGCAGTCGCTTTGGACCGCTGGCCAAGATGGCTTCCGCGACGCGAGTTCCAAACAACCACACGACCTTTGTTCGGCCAATGGGTCCCACGGACTGTCTCACACCTCGGATCGATCGATCCTACCATCTGCTCTCCTCTTGCAGCTCCGGCTCAGCGGGTAGGCGAATCCGCCAACCAGCCGATCTCTTAAGCGGCCGATGCCGATGCACCAGGCATCCGCGCGCCGTCGTAACTCTCGCCCGTCGTCATCAGCTTCCAAGCGATGCGAGCAATCTTGTTGGCGAGCGCCACGGCGGCAAGTTTTGGTGGCTTGCGCTTCAGCAGAGCGACCAGCCAGGGTGACGGATGGCCGCGGCCGCGCCGAACCTGCTGAATCACGGCGGTCGCTCCCGCCACCAGCACGCTGCGCAGCATCTCATCCCCGGCGCGGGTGATCTTGCCGAGCCGGGTCTTGCCGCCGCTGGAATGGTCTTTCGGCGTCAGTCCGAGCCATGCCGCAAAGTGCCGGCCGGAGGGAAAGGCGCCCGGATCGGGGGTCTTCATCACCAGCGCCGTGGCACCGATCGGCCCGATCCCCGGAATCTGTGCCAGACGTCGGCTGTCGGCATTAGCGCGGTGCCACGCCATCAGCCTGGCCTCGATCGCCTTCAGTTCGATCTGCAGCTGCGCGTAGGCGCGGCCCTGCATCGCAAACATCTCGCGCGCCAGTTCCGGTAAGCTCTCGTCCTGGGCGATCCGCATCAATAGCGGCTCGATCTTGTCGAGACCCTTGGCGGTGATCAGACCGAACTCCGTCGCATAGCCGCGGATCGCGTTGCTGAGCTGGGTGCGCCTTGTGATCAGCTGCTGGCGAACTCCTGCCAGCATCAGCGCCGCCTGCTGCTGTTCAGTCTTGACCGGGACGAACTGCATCGTCGGCCGGCTCATCGCCTCGCACAATCCCTCGGCATCGCGTCCGTCGTTCTTGTTGCGCTTGATGTAGGCCTTCACGTGCTGCGGCGCGATCAGCTTCACCTCGTGGCCGAGCTTGCGCAACTCCCGCGCCCAGTAATGCCCCGCCCCGCAGGCCTCCATCCCGATCACAGTCGGCGGCAGCTTGGCAAAAAACCCCAACACCTCGTTCCGCCGCAGCTTCCTGCGTAACACCGGTCGCTCGGCGGCATCAACCCCATGCAGCTGAAAAAAATGCTTCGACGTATCCATTCCAATGCGGATAATCTGGTTCACGGACGGCTCCCTTGTCTGAGATTTGCAACAACCTCATTCTGGCACACTCGATGCCGTAGGGGGCCGTCCACCCCATCAACCGCGATCGACGCCGCCGAGCGGCGGATTCCAGCCACGACGGGCAGGCTCAGCGAGAGCACTCTGAAAGAATTGCTGCTGGCGCAGGAGCAGGAAAGCGCGCCCGGGGCTGGCGGTGCGCCGCCGGCTGCAAAGCGGTAGTACCGATCCGATGTCCGGGCATGATGGCCGGCAACACCTTCACCCGCTCGGCGGGGCGAGCGGCTGCACGATCTCCTGAAACGGCGGCAGCCCTTCGCAAGCCGCGCCATGCGCCGTCAGCGCCGGATAGCGCACGGCATCAAGCAGCGCGGGGTGCGCCTCGCCGGTGAAGCGCAGCACGCAGGCGACCGCGATGTCGGCGTGGCCGATGCGCGTTCCGAACCAGTACGGCGAGGCGACGCGAGCGCGCTCCTTTTCCAGCACCTCCAGCACACCGCCGATCTGCGCCTCGCAACGCTCGACCCAGATTTTCGACTGATCCTTGCGCAGCACGCGCTCGTAGACGAGACTGACCGCCTTGTCGCCGAGCCCGGTCGCCAGCGCGCAGATTTTCAGAGCGCGGCGGCGCTCGGGGCCGCTTTCCGCGATCATCGCTTTTTCCGGCCCCACCAGTTCATCGAGATAATCCAGGATCGCCGTGCTCTCGATCAGCGCCTCGCCGTCATCGAGCACCAGCGTCGGCACCCGCCGCAGCGGATTGAACGGCGCGATCTTGTCGGCGTCGCCGAAGGTCGACCACGGCCGGTGCTCGAAGGCGAGGCCGTAAAGCCGCAGCGCAATCGCGACGCGGCGGACGAAGGGGGAATTGTATTGGCCGATCAGGAACATTTTTTTGGTGCACTCTTTCTACTCGTCATGGCCGGGCAGAAGCGCGAAGCGCGTCTTCGCGCTAGACGACCCGGCCATCCACGTCTTTGTGTCGCTACAAAGAAAGTAAGACGTGGATCACCGGGACAAGCCCGGTGATGACGGCGGTGAGATATGCCTACCCCTCCCCCTCATCGCTCGCCAGCAAGTCCTTCGCCTCCCGCGCCCAGCCCGCCAGCTTGCGCTCGCGCGTCGCCCGGCTCATGGCCGGCTTGAAGCGATGCTCGAGCCGCCAGTTGTCGGCGAACTTCGCGGGCCCGGCATAGACGCCGGCGAACACCCTTGCGCTGCAGCCGACGCTCAGAGACGCGGCGACCAACGTGCGCGTCTCAGAAGTGATAATTCACTCCGGCGGTTACTGCGTTGAGCGTATCCTTCAAGCTGGGAATAGTCACGACCACGTTGTTCGCGGCGTTGGTCAGCGTAGCGCTGTGGTTACCGAAGTCGTAGTAGTTGTATTCGAGGGTCGCCGACCAGTGTGGGGCGAACGCCCATTCCACGCCGGTGCCGACCGTCCAGCCGGTCCGGGTCATGGTCGCGCTGGGATCGACGGCGATCCCCGCAGGGGTCGTGAAAGCATCGTCAGCTTTTTCATGGGTCCAGGCGGCACCGCCCCTTACGAAAACGAGCCAGCGGTCAGCGAAACTGTAGCCGAGCCGCGCAGTGGCTGACGCCAGGAAGTCGTTGCCGAGGGTGAATTGCGACGGGACCGTTAGGCCCGTAACCAGGTTTCTGACAATCCCGGCATGGCTGTTTTTCAGGCTGGTCCAGGCTGCCCGACCTTCGACACCCGCGACCCAGCCGGGCGCGAACTGATAGTCGCAGCCGACCTGTCCGCCTCCCACGAAGCCGGTCGAACTGAAGCCGACCGAGTTTCCGAGCACGCCGGTCGTCTTGTCCTCGCTGACTACCCCGCCGATGTGGCCGCCGACGTAGCAGCCGGTCCAGGAGAACTGGACTGGAGCCGCTCGCGGGGCCTTGACCGACAGGTCGGCGGCGAACGCAGGGAAGGCGGCTGTCAGGGCTGGAATGATCATAACGGAGGCGATTCTACGCATCACAACTCTACGCATCACAACTTCAATCCATTTCAATGAAGTACCCCGCAGAGATATTATCGGATGACGAATGCAACTTCTGTAACTCGCAAGCAACATTCGTCCGTAGAAAATTTTCGATGGTTGAAAATACAACCTCTACAACGGCAGATAGTCATGCCGCGAGAAGCGACAGATCGCTTACGAAACTTGCCCGGCATGATCAGCGGAGACTTCGCGCCAAATCGTCATCGTTCCTGAGGAGGTCAGGTTTTGGCACTCTTCGAACATGCACAATGTCCGGCTTGGCCGGCTGACGGCATCCCATGCGGGGCAAAAATATCGCCCCGGTTCTTGAAAATAAAATCGGGATTCCGCGGAATGAATAACGGTGTGCGAACGTTGTTGGTGAACGTCAGTACTTTTCTCATTTTCGTTAACCAGCCGTTGCAGTGACCTATGGAAAATCAACCGCCCGTTCGCAGGGTTTCTCCGCATTGTGTGAAATGCGGCAAGCAGCCGAAGTTCTGGACCAGTATGTTTGACATCCAGACCGGCAAGATTTTCCGGATATTCGAGTGCAAGTGCGGAGAGCAAACCTGGGTAGGCCATGATTGGAGGGACGTATCGCACGAACAATATTGATGCCGCTGAACTTGCAACCCTGTTTGGGGTCCACAACGTGCGCTGAATATCTCGTGCGATGTCCGCGCGGGATGTTACGTTGCACCGCGGCAGAAGAAGAAAGAGCGATCAATTCGGACAACGTAAGGGCGAACCTCACGCGGATCTGAAAAAGCGGGATCATGAATAGAAAAGTCACGCTGGCTCTCTTACCGGAAAAGCCTCGATGCCTCCCGATGCCCGCAGCCTTAGCGAGAATCGAGAGTTGCGCTGCATCCGGCGTGCCTCGCGCGGGCGGCGCAGGGCAAAGCCAATGACGCGCAGTGCACCATTTGGATGCTGGCATTTTTGCAACGGCAGAAGTTTTCGTTACACGATGTTCGGGCGCGATCGAACCAGCGCCCATAATGTGGGATGCTATCAACCGCTCTGTATCGGCAATTTCCGGCCGCCCGTGATGACCGCATTTTCGGGAGCAGCGATTGAGGGCGCATGAGAATTCGCAACGTGGTGATTGCACTGACATTTTTGGCGGCGTTTGCCCCGGTTTCATGGGGCCAATCAAAGCGGCTTCCCGCCAAGACCCAGCAAGAGCAAACCCAGCCGGCGGCGCCCGATCAGCGCGGTACCGAACAATCCTCCGCTCATCGTAAGAGTTGCACCAACCCCGAAGACAGATGCCGAACGCGAGGGCGAAGCGAAAGAACGCGAGCGCGCCGCAAAAGCGGAGCAACGGAAAGAAAAGTCCGACGCCGATCTCGTTAGATACACCGCCGAGCTTGCCTCCTTCACAAAGTGGCTCTTTGCCGCAACTGCGGTCCTGTTTCTGGCGACGCTCGGCCTCGCAGGTGCGGCAATCGTTCAATCCCGTGACATGAAAGCCTCCGTTGAGGTCAACCGAACAACAGCCATCGCCGCGCTGCGGCAGGCTAACGCGATGGTCGCGATGGAGTCTCCGATTCCTGGGATCGTCGCGTTGAAGCTCGTTGAATATGCGGATGAGCACAGTGATGTTGCTCTAACCGACGTACATTCGGGCGTACCGCCGCCATTTTGCAGGCCGCTGGTCTATCTTCAAAATCGCGGGAGGACTGAATTGACGGTTCATCGCTTTTGTTGCGATTGGATCGTCGCTCCTGCAGTTGAGGAAATTCCGTCCTACCATCACATTGAGATTTGGAACGGCACTTTACCGAAGGAAAGCAGCGTTTGGGTGAAATCCCAAAACGGGATACGTTTGTATCAAGAGGAGGCCCGTACTATTGAATATTTTGGAGCCTTCCTTTGGGTTTATGGCTACTTCACCTATTCCGATTTTATGGGCGACGGGTTTACGATCGGCTACATCGCGAGATGGGACACATCTCGCGGATTTGTGCGCGAGCCGCTCGCCCAATACGAATACATGCGCAGATTAGGGCAGCGAACGCAGGCGCAAGTAATGCGGATCAGCGAATAGAGGCACCGAGCACGCCGGCCCGGCAGAATCCCCGATATGGTGCGGCGGGGCAACAGGCCGCCCTGGACGGTTGCGTACGCGGCAAAAGGGCTCGAAGCGCGTCGCCAAAGGTCGACCATGGCCGGTGTTCGAAGGCGAGCCCGTAAAGCCGCAGCGCAATCGCGACGCGGCGGACGGAGCTATACAATTTTTGGGTGTGTTAGCAAAACGGAGAGAGGAAAAGGCGCTACCCCTCCCCCTCATCGCTCGCCAGCAAGCCCTTCACCGCCCGCGCCCAGCCGGCGAGCTTGCGCTCGCGCGTGGCCTGGCTCATGGCTGGCTTGAAGCGGTGTTCGAGCCGCCAGTTGTCGGCGAACTTTGCGGGCTCGGGATAGACGCCGGCGCATAGCCCCGCGAGATAGGCGGCGCCCAGCGCGGTGGTTTCCTGGATCATCGGGCGATCGACCGGGGCGTCCAGGAGATCGGCAAGGCGCTGCATGGTCCAGTCGGACGCGGTCATGCCGCCGTCGACGCGCAGCACGACGTGCGCGGCTTTCGCCTCCGGCCAGTCGGCGCGCATCGCCGCCCAAAGATCAAACGTCTGGTAGCAGACGCTTTCGAGCGCGGCATGGGCGAGCTCGGCGGGGCCGGTGTTGCGGGTCAGCCCGAACAGCGCGCCGCGCACGCGCGGATTCCAGTAGGGTGCACCGAGGCCGACGAAGGCCGGCACCAGATAGACGCTCTGCATGGAGTCGGACTTGTCGGCGAGCGGGCCGGTCTCGCTCGCCTGCTTGATGATGCCGAGGCCGTCGCGCAGCCACTGCACCGCGCTTCCTGCGACGAAGATCGAACCCTCCAGCGCGTAGGTGCGCTTGCCGTTCAATTGATAGGCGATCGTGGTCAACAGCTTGTTGCTGGAGGCGACCGGCGTGGTGCCGGTGTTGAGCAGGGCAAAACAGCCGGTGCCGTAGGTGGACTTCATCATGCCGGGCGCGAAGCATGCCTGTCCGATGGTGGCGGCCTGCTGGTCGCCGGCGATGCCGGAGATGGCGATCGAGCCGCCGAACAATTCGGGGACGCTTTCGCCGAAACTTGCCGAGGAATCCTTCACCTCCGGCAGCATCGAGCGCGGCACGCGCAGGATTTTCAACAGCTCGTCGTCCCACTGCCCGGTGTGGATGTTGAACAGCAGCGTGCGCGAGGCGTTGGTGGCGTCGGTGGCGTGCACCTTGCCGCCGGACAGGCGCCACAACAGATAGCAATCGACGGTGCCGAACATCAGCTCGCCCCGCATCGCCCGCTCGCGCGCGCCCGGCACGTGATCGAGAATCCAGGCCACCTTGGTGCCGGAGAAATAGGGATCGATGATCAGGCCGGTCCTGGCGGAGATCGCGGGCTCGTGGCCTTCGCTCTTCAGCTGGGCGCAGATATCGGCCGTGCGGCGGTCCTGCCAGACGATGGCGCGATGAACGGCCTGGCCGGTGGCGCGGTCCCACACCACGGTGGTCTCGCGCTGGTTGGTGATGCCGATGGCGGCGATGTCTTTTGCGGTGACGCCGGCCTTCTTCAGCGCTTCCCGGCAGGTGGCGATGGTCGAGGTCCAGATGTCCTCCGGCTCGTGCTCGACCCAGCCCGAGGCCGGAAAATGCTGCGGGAATTCAGCTTGCGCGGTGGCGGCGATCGAGATGTCGGACCGAAAGACGATGGCGCGCGAGGATGTGGTGCCCTGATCGATGGCCAGCACAAAGGACATGATGTTTTTCCTGGCGTTGCTTCCCGGGGGTTGGTTGAGTGGTGTTGCGCAGAGGCAAGCGGATTGGAGCGCGAAGGTCAATATCACTTCGCCGTCGTCCCTGCGAAAGCAGGGACCCATACGCCGCGGCTTCTCATTTTTGGCACTGAGGGCCGACACCTTCTATAACAACCAGCGCCTGTGGTTGATGGGTCCCTGCTTTCGCAGGGACGACGCGCGGGGGGATGCCGGGACGACGCGTGGTTGGATCCCGGCAAGAAGCTCACACCGCCGCCGTGGTGACCCCGCCGTCGACCACGATGGTCTGGCCGGTCATGAAGGTCGAGGCGTCGGAGCCGAGATAGGCCACCGCACCTGCGATCTCGTCGGGCTCGCCGATCCGGCGCAGCGGCGTGGTGGCGCAGCGGCGCTTGAGGCGCTCCTCGTCTTCCCACAACGCCCTGGCGAAATCGGTCTTGACGAGGCCCGGCGCCACGCAGTTGACGCGCACGCCCCTCGGACCCCATTCGCCGGCGAGGCTGCGGCACAAGGCAAAATCCGCCGCCTTGGAAATTCCGTAGGCGCCGATCACGGTCGAGCCGCGCAGGCCGCCGATCGAGGAGATGATGACCACCGACCCCTTGCCGCGCTCGGCCATTTGCGGGATCGCAAGCTGGCAGAGCCAGATGTTGCTCTTGACGTTGGAGCTCATGATCTTGTCGAAGGCGTCATCCTTGATGTCGAGCAGCGGGCCGTAATAGGGATTGACCGCGGCGTTGCAGACCAGGATGTCGATCCTGCCGTAGTGCAGGGTCGCCCCCTTGATCAGCAGCTCGACTTCCTCGCGGCGCGAGATGTTGCAGGGAATGACGTGGGCGTCGCCGCCCGCTTTGCGGATGCCCTCGGCGACTTCCTGGCAGGCATCAACCTTGCGGCTGGAAATCACAACTTTGGCACCGAGTTTTGCCAAGAGTTCGGCCGAGGAACGGCCGATGCCGCGGCTGGAGCCGGTGACGACGGCGACCTTGCCGGTGAGATCGAACGGGGTTCCTTTCACGGTGCATACTCCCTTTTTGTCTTTTTGTTTCTTTCTCTCCGCGTCATGGCCGGGCTCGTCCCGGCCATCCACGTCTTCCTTTGTTGCCAAGACGTGGATGCCCGGGACAAGCCCGGGCATGACGATTATTGCGTAGCTGAGGTCTCGGCAATCACGACGACCGAAGAAGTAAGCTCACACCAGCCCGCCGCTGTTGGTGACGCGGCGCAGGTGGTAATCGGTGTCGCCGAAGGTGTTCTCGATCATGGTCAGCCGCTTGAAGTAGTGACCGATCCTGGCCTCCATGGTCATGCCGATGCCGCCGTGGAGCTGGATCGACTGCTGGCCGACGAATTTTGCCGATTTGCCGACCTGCACCTTGGCCGCCGCGACCGCGGTGGAGCGCTCTTTGGCGTCGTCGAAATCGGAAGCCATGGTGGCGAACAGCGACATGCTGCGGGCCTGTTCCAGCGCCACGAACATGTCGGCGGCGCGGTGCTGCAGGGTCTGGAAGCTGCCGATCGGCACGCCGAACTGTTTTCGGGTCTTGAGATATTCGACGGTGGTTTTCAGCGACTTGTCCATGATGCCGACCGCTTCGGCGCACATCGCGCTGCGGGCTTCGTCGACCACGCGCTCGATCAGCGGCAATGCGTTCTCGGGATCGCCGATCGCGGCATCCGCACCGACCTCGACGCCGGTGAAGGTGATGTCGGCGGCATGCAGGCCGTCCTGGGTCGGGTAGGCTTTCCGCGCGATCCCCCTGGCGTTGCCGGGCACCAGGAAGACGCCGACGCCGCCGGCGTCGCGCTGGCCGCCTTTGGTGCGCGCGGTCACCACCAGCATGTCCGCGGCCTCGCCGTTGAGCACGACGAATTTCTCGCCGTCGATCACGTAGCCGTCGCCCTTCTTCTTGGCCGAGGTCGCGACGTCCTGCAGATCGTAGCGCGAGTTCTTCTCGAGCTGCGCGAAGGCGAAGGTGTTGCTGCCGTCGATGATGCCGGGGATATGGGCGGCCTTCTGCGCGGCGGAGCCGCCGTGGCGCAGGAAGCCGCCTGATATCACGACGGTGGCGAGATAAGGCTCCAGCACCAGCGCCCTGCCCATCGCCTCCATCACGATCATGATCTCGACCGCACCGGCGCCGAAGCCGCCATCGTCTTCGGAGAACGGCAGGCCGAGCAGGCCCTGCTCGGCCAGCTTGCTCCAGACGGCTTTGCTCCAGCCGCCCTTCTCCGCCATGTACTTCTTGCGCTGGTCGAAATCGTAGGAGTCGCCCAGCAGGCCCTCGACGCTTTCCTTGAGAAGCCGCTGCTCCTCCGACAGATCAAAATCCATGTTCTTGCTTTCCTCGGATTCTCTTACAAATGCTCGTTATGTCGTCATGGCCGGGCTCGTCCCGACCATCCACGTCTTCTCTGAACCTGGCCAGGAAAGACGTGGATGCCCGGCACAAGGCCGGGCATGACGAAAATGGAATCAAAGCCCCAGCACCGCCTTGGTGATGATGTTGCGCTGGATCTCGTTGGAGCCGCCGTAGATCGAGACCTTGCGGTTGTTGAAATAGCTCGGCGCGATCTGCGCGGTCCACTCCATCGCCTCGTTGCTGCCGTCGTCGCCGTGCTCGTCGTAGGGCGCGGCGAACGGGCCAATCACTTCCATCAGAAGCTCGGTGGTGGCCTGCTGGATTTCCGAACCTTTTATCTTCAGGACGGACGAAGCAGGATTCGGCTTGCCCTTGCCGTGCTTGCCTTCGTCGGCGACGACGCGAAGCTGGGTCAGTTCGAGCGCCTTCAGATCGATCTCGACCTCGGCGAGCTTCTCGCGGAATTTCTGATCCTCGATGACCGGCCTGCCGCCGGATTCGACCTGCGAGGCCAGTTCCTTGATGCGGCGAATGCGTTCCTTGGAAACGCCGACGCGGGCAATGCCGGTGCGCTCGTTGCCGAGCAGGAACTTGGCGTAGTCCCAGCCCTTGTTTTCCTCGCCGACCAGGTTTTCGACCGGCACCTCGACGTCATCGAAGAACACTTCGTTGACCTCAAAGCCGCCGTCGATGGTCTGGATCGGACGCACGGTAATGCCCTTCGACTTCATGTCGATCAGGATGAAGGAAATGCCGGTCTGCTTCTTCGCCGTCGGGTCGGTGCGGCACAGGCAGAAGATCATGTCGGCATATTGCGCCAGCGTGGTCCAGGTCTTCTGGCCGTTGACGATATATTTGTCGCCCTTGCGCTCGGCCTTGGTCTTGAGCGAAGCGAGATCGGAGCCCGAACCCGGCTCGGAAAAGCCCTGGCACCACCAGTCGTCGACATTGGCGATGCGCGGCAGATATTGCTTCTTCTGCGCCTCGTTGCCGAAGGTGTAGATGACCGGGCCGACCATGCTGACGCCGAAGGCGAGCGGCGCCGGCGCCGGGTGCATCTGCAGTTCCTCGTTGAAGATGTAATGCTGCACCGAGGTCCAGCCGGTGCCGCCATATTCCTTCGGCCAGTGCGATACGCCCCAGCCCTTCCTGTTGAGGATGCGCCACCAGTCGACCATCTCCTGCTTGCTGAGATGACGGCCCTCGACCAGTTTCTGCCGCGTCGCCGGCGGCACGTTGTCCCTGAAGAACGCCCGCACTTCTTCGCGAAACGCCAGTTCTTCCTTGCTGAAGCTGAGATCCATCGGATCCTCCTGTGAATTACATTCTTAACTACGCGATCTCTTTTTCTCTCGTCGTCCCCGCGAACGCGGGGACCCATAACCACCAGCGTTGGTGTTTAGCAAAGGCGTCTGCCTCCGTGCCAAAAGCGAAACCTCGCGGTATGGGTCCCCGCGTTCGCGGGGACGACGATGGTGTTATTGCCCGCGCCCATCACACACGGCCTCCTGATGCGAGCTGCTGTTTGGGCGGCGCTTGCTGGTTACGCAGCTCGTGGCGCGACAGCTTGCCGACCGAGGTCCGCGGCAGTTCATCGACGAATTCGAGCGCGGCGGGAATTTCGTGCCTGCCGAGCTTGCCGGTGAGGAAGGCCTTCAGCTCTTCCAGCGTGAACGGCGCGGCGCCGGCGCGCAGTTTGACAAAGGCCTTCGCCGCCTCGCCGCGGTAATCGTCGGGAATGCCGATCACGATCACTTCGTGCACCGCGGGATGCTCGTAGATCGCCTGCTCGATCATCTGCGGATAGACGTTGAAGCCGCCGGAGATGATCATGTCCTTCTTGCGATCGACCAGATAGAAATAGCCGTCGCTGTCCATGTAGCCGATATCGCCGGTCAGGAAGCGGTCGCCGACGAAGGCCTCGGCGGTTTCCTGCGGCCGGTTCCAGTAACCCCTGGTGACGTTCGGGCCCCTGATGCGGATCTCGCCGACTTCGCCCGGCGGCAGCGCTTTCTTCGGATCGTCGAGCGCGACCACGTCCAGTTCGATGCCGGGCAGCATCAGGCCGATCGAGCCCGGTTTTTCCGGTCCCTCCGGCGGATGGCCGGTGCCCGGCGAGCAGGTTTCGGTCATGCCCCAGCCGCTCTTCAGCTTCATGTTGGTCTTGCGCTCGAAAATCCTGGCGACCTCGACCGGCAGCGGCGCACCGCCCGATCCGCAAAAGGTCAGCGATGACAGGTCGCGGCTTTCCAGATCCGGCTGGCTGGCAATCGCGATCCACATCGTGGGGACGCCGGGGAACGCGGTCGCCCGCTTGACCTCGATATCGCGCATCACGGCCTCGACGTCGAAGCGCTGGTGCAGCGAGATCAGATCGCCGCGCTCGAGGCTGCGCAGCAGGATCACCGTCAGCGCGAAGATATGAAACAGCGGCAGCACGCAGATCACGCGGTCGATGACGTCGCCGCGTTCGGCGCGCGCCGGCTTGCCCCAGACGTCATAGATCGACACCGCCGATGTCAGGTTGGCATGGCTGAGCATCGCGCCCTTGGGCAGGCCGGTGGTGCCGCCGGTATATTGCAGAAGCGCGACATCATCGGCCGAGACCTTTGGCCACTGCGCGGGCCTGGCTGCGCCCGCCGTGAATTTCCTGAACGTGACGATCGCGGGATGATCCGGGATCGGCGTGTGCGGATTGCCGACCGCGCCCCAATTATCGTCCTCGCAGACGATCAGGCGATCGAGCAGGCCGTTCTCCAGGAATTTCAGCGCCATCGGCATCAGCGTCGAAAGATCGCTGGTGACGAGAACGCGGGCGCCGCTGTCGCTCAATTTGTGTGAAAGCGCGCGCTCGCCGTCGAGCGGGGAAAGATGGACGAGGCGCGTGCCGGCTTTCAGCGCGCCGAAGAAGTTCACCGGATGATCGGGCGAATTGCCGAGAAACAGCGCCACCGAGGTATTGTGACCATAGCCGGCGCGCAGGAACGCTGAGGCCGCAACCTCGACCATTGCTTCCAGTTCGGCATAGCTGATCGGGCGATCGCGGAACTCGATCGCCGGCCGCGCGGCGTAGTCAACTGCGGCCTTCGACAACAGGTCCGGCAGCGTTCCCCGCGCGATCGGATCGTCCCAGTGGACCCCTTGCGGATAAAATTGTTCGCCTAAATGGGTCATGTGCACTCGGCATGGTCATTCCGGGGCGCGCGGAGCGCGAACCCGGAATCTCGAGATTCCGGGTCTGTGCCAAGTGGCGCATCCACGATGTGCAATTGCACATCGGGGAATGACGCGTGGTGAAAGCAGTACGCCATCAGGCTGCTTTCGCGGTCTGCGCCAGCGACGCAAAGGTCTTGCCTTCGGCGGCGAGGCGCTTGAGCAGTGGCGCCGGTTCGAGCGAGGGATCGTCGGTTTCCCTGGCGTAGAACGACAGCCGGTCGGCGATGTGCTTCAGCCCGACCTGGTCGGCATAATACATCGGGCCGCCGCGATAGACCGGCCAGCCATAGCCATAGAGCCAGATCACGTCGATATCGCTCGGACGCGCCGCGATCCCTTCTTCGAGGATCCGCGCGCCTTCGTTGATCATCGGATACATCATGCGCTCGAGGATTTCCTCGTCGCTGACCACCCGGCGCTTGCGCCCGAGCCGCGTCAGCGTCTCGTCGATCAGCTTCTCGACATCGGGATCGGGCAGCGGCGCGCGCGAGCCGCCTTCATATTTGTAATAGCCCTTGCCGGTCTTCTGGCCGAAGCGGCCGGCTTCGCACAGCGCATCCGCGATTTCCGACTTGATGCCGCGGTCCTTGCGCGAGCGCCAGCCGATATCGAGGCCGGCGAGATCGCTCATCGCGAACGGTCCCATCGGCATGCCGAATTTTGTCACGACGGCGTCGACCTGCTGCGGCAGCGCACCTTCGAACAACAGCTTCTCCGACTGCTTGCCGCGCTGGTGCAGCATGCGATTGCCGACAAAACCGTCGCAGACCCCGACCACCGCCGGCACCTTGGCGATCTTGCGCGCCAGCGCGACCGCGGTCACCAGCGCGTCCGGCGCGGTCTTTGCCGCGCGCACGATCTCGCACAGCTTCATGACATTGGCCGGGCTGAAGAAGTGCATGCCCAGCACGTCCTGCGGACGGTTCGTCACCTTGGCGATCTCGTCGATGTTGAGATAGGAGGTGTTGGAAGCCAGCACGGCGCCCGGTTTTGCAAACCTGTCGAGCGCGGTGAAGACCTCCTTCTTGACCGCCATGGTCTCGAACACGGCTTCGATAATCAGGTCAGCGTCCTTGACGTTCTCAAGGCCGACCACGCCGTTGATCAGGCCCATGCGCTTGGCGGGCGCGTCGGCAGGGATGCCGCCGCGCGCCGCGGTAGCCTCGTAGTTCTTCTGCATCACGCCCATGCCGCGCTTGAGCTGCTCTTCGCCGGTTTCGATCAACGTCACCGGAATACCGGCATTGGCGAACGACATCGCGATGCCGCCGCCCATGGTACCGGCGCCGATGATGGCGACGCGCTCGACATTGCGCGGTTTTGTCCCTTCGGGGACGCCGGCGATCTTGGCGGCTTCGCGCTCGGAGAAGAAGGCATAGCGCTGCGCCTTCGACTGATCGCTGGATAACAGCTTGAGGAATCCCTCGCGCTCCTTCTTCAGCCCTTCATCGAACGGCAGATCGATCGCCGCGCCGACCGCGTCGGCGGCGGCGAACGGCGCTTCCAGCCCACGCGCTTTCTTGGTCAGCGCCGCGACCGCATTGGTGAAGATCGAGCGGTCGGCCCTGGCGGCGGCAAGCCTGGAGTCGTCGTCGCGCAATTTGCGCAATGGCCGCTTGTCGGCCAGCACCTTGCGGGCAAAGGCCTCGCCGCCGGAAGCCGGACCTTCGACGATTTCCTCGATCAGGCCGTTCTTGAGCGCATCCGGCGCGCCGATCGGATCGCCGCCGACGATCATCTTGACCGCGAGTTCGGGACCGACCGCGCGCGGCAAACGCTGCGTACCGCCGGCGCCCGGCAGCAGGCCGAGTTTCACCTCGGGCAGGCCGAGCCTTGCGTCTTTGGTCGCAACCCGGAAATGGCACGCAAGTGCGACTTCGAGACCGCCGCCGAGGGCGGTGCCGTGAATGGCGGCAACGATCGGCTTCGGCGAGTTCTCCATCGCCGTCAGCACCTCCTGCAGACCCGGCGGCTGCGGCGGCTTGCCGAATTCGGTGATGTCGGCGCCGGCGATGAAGGTGCGGCCGCCGCAGGTCAGGACGATCGCCTTCACTTCGGCGTCGGCGATCGCACTCCTGATGCATTCCAGAATGCCGCCGCGGACGGCGGCGCTCAGTGCGTTCACGGGAGGATTGTTGACCGTGACGATGGCGACCACATCATGACGCTCGAGCTTTACGACTTCGTTCACGAGACTCTCCCTGGATACCGCTTGCGTTTACCGGCTATTTCGCTCTGCGGAATTTAATTCCACATCTTGACACGGAGGGTTATTTTGAAGCACGTGCCTTGTCAACGAGGACCGCGCAGCAGGCAATGAAACGTCCAGCCAAGAAAGTGGCGACCGATCGCAGCTTCGTCGTCGCGCTTGCCCGCGGCCTTGATGTGTTGCGCGCATTCCGTCCCAACGACGGGCTTCTTGGCAATCAGGAGATCGCGGCCCGTACCAGCTTGCCAAAGCCGACCGTTTCGCGGCTGACATACACTTTGACCAAGCTGGGCTACCTTACACCCGTTCCGCGGTTCGAGAAATATCAGCTGGCACCGTCAGCCATGGCGCTCGGCTATGCCGCGCTGGCAAATCTCGGCGTTCGGCATTTGTCCGAGCCTTTCCGCGAGGAAGTGATGCGCGAGACCGGCGGCGCCGTGGCGGTAGGCGGCCGCGACCGCACCAGCATGATTTATTTCGGCCAGAGCCGCGGCATGACGCTCGGCGTTCAACTGGACGTCGGTTCACGGGTGCCGATTGCAACCACCGCGATGGGGCGGGCCTATATCTGGGCACTGCCGGCCGACGAGCGTGCCGCATTGTTGCGCGAATTGCGCGAGCATTACGGCAGCCGCTGGCCGCGGATGCGCGACGGCATCGAACGCGCCGGCGAAACGGTAGCGAAACTCGGTTTTGCGATCTCGGCAGGCGAGTGGCACGACGACATCCATGCGGTCGGCGTCGCACTGAAGCTTAACGACGGAACCGGTCCTTATGCGTTTAATTGTGGCGCGCCTGCATTCCGTTTCACGGAAGATCGGCTACGCAACGATATTGGACCTCGTCTCGTGGCGATGGTAAGGAACGTCGAGGCGGCGCTCGGCGGGACGGCGCCGCAATCAACAAAAGAAGAAAGCAAAAAGTTGAAAGCAGGAGGGAAAGTTGCACGTGTGGTCGAGGGGATCAGGTAGCCTTCATCGTTGCGACCGGCGAATGATTTCGCATGGTCATTCCGGCCCAACGGCTGCGGGCGCAACGAAATGACGCAGGCACAACACGCGCAGGGACAACACCCCCTGCTTGCGATTCGCGACGTCAGCGTGGTGTTCGGCGGCATCATCGCGTTGAACGGCGTTTCCTTCGACATGCATCAGGGCCAGATCCTCGGCCTGATCGGGCCGAACGGCGCCGGCAAGACGACGCTGTTCAATTGCCTGAGCCGGCTGTACCAGCCGTCGAGCGGCGACATCCTGATGGAGGGCCAGAGCATCCTGTCGCGCCCGCCGCACCGGATCGCCGAAATCGGCATCGGCCGCACCTTCCAGAACGTCGCGCTGTTTGCCAATCTTTCGGTGCTCGACAACGTTCGGGTCGGTACCCATGCCCGCACCAACAGCGACATCATCAGCGACTCCCTGAGACTGGGCTGGGTCCGCCGCGGCGAGGCCGAGCTCAACAAGCGCGTCCACGAGATCGTCAGCTATCTCGACCTCGACGACGTCGCCCATCTCACGGTTTCCGGCCTGCCGTTCGGCACCCAGAAACGCGTGGAGCTGGCGCGCGCGCTGGCTGCCGATCCGAAGATCCTGCTGCTCGACGAGCCCGCCGGCGGCCTCAACCACGAGGAAGTCCATGTGCTCGGCGACCTGATCCGCCGCATCCGCGACGAGCGCCACGTCACCATCCTGCTGGTCGAACATCACATGGGGCTGGTGATGTCGATTGCCGACCATGTGGTTGCGCTGAATTTCGGCCGCAAGCTTGCCGAGGGAACGCCAGCCGCGGTGCAGACCGACCCGGATGTCATCAAGGCCTATCTGGGGAGCAAGGACCAATGACGGTGATGCTCAATGTCAGGGATCTGCGCGCCTATTACGGCCAGGTCCAGGCGCTTCACGGCCTCACCTTCAATCTCAACGAAGGCAGCATGACCACGCTGCTCGGCGCCAACGGCGCCGGCAAGACCACCACGTTGAGGGCGATCTGCAATATGGTGCGCTCCACCGGCGCGATCGAATTCGAAGGCGCGCCGCTCGCCGGCCGCTCGACCGAAAACATCGTCCGCCTCGGCATTGCTCATGTACCGCAAGGCCGCGGCACCTTCACGACCATGACGGTGGAGGAAAACCTTCAGCTCGGCGCGATCACGCGAAAAGACAGGGCCGGCGTGGTTTCCGACATCGAGCGGATGTACGATCACTTTCCGGTCCTGAAGCAGCGGCATACGCAGCAGGCGGGCACGCTTTCGGGCGGCGAACAGCAGATGCTGGCTGTCGCCCGGGCGCTGATGCTGCGTCCGAGACTGATGCTGCTCGACGAGCCGTCGTTCGGCCTGGCGCCGCTGATCGTGCGCGACCTGTTCAGAATTCTCGGCAAGATCAATCGCGAGGACAAGGTCACGATTCTGGTGGTCGAGCAGAACGCGCAGCTGGCGCTGGAGCTCGCCGACCATGCCTATGTGATCGAAACCGGACGCATCGTGATGTCGGGCAGTGCGGTCGAGATCGCCAACAATGAAGACGTCCGCAAATCCTATCTGGGCTATTGAGGAGCGCCGCCATGGAACTTTTCACCAATCAAATCCTGGCAGGCATTTCCACCGGCGCGATCTATGCCTGCATGGCGCTCGCCGTCGTCATGATCTACCAGGCGATCGACCATCTCAATTTCGCGCAAGGCGAAATGGCGATGTTCTCGACCTTTATCTCCTGGCAGCTGATGCAATGGGGCGTGCCCTACTGGGGCGCCTTCGTGCTGACGCTGGCACTGTCCTTCGTCGGCGGCATCGCGATCGAGCGGCTCTTGTTCAAGCCGCTGGCCAAGGCGCCGATCCTGACCAACGTCGCCGGCTTCATCGCGCTGTACGCCATCATCAACAGCGTCGCCGGCCTGATCTGGGACTTCACCATCAAGCAATACCCGACGCCGTTCGGCTCGCACCCGTTTCTCGGCAGCCAGCTCATCTCGACCCATCAGGCCGGCATGATCGGCGTCACCATGCTGCTGCTGGTCCTGCTCTACATCTTTTTTCAGTTTACCAGGGTCGGCCTCGCGATGCGCGCCGCGGCCTCGCTGCCTGAATCGGCCCGACTGGTCGGCATCAACACCAGCTGGATGATCGCGCTCGGCTGGGGCATGGCGGCCGCAATCGGCTCCATCGCCGGCATGATGATCGCGCCGGTGGTGTTTCTGGAGCCCAACATGATGCTGGGCGTGCTGATCTACGGATTCGCCGCCGCCGTGCTCGGCGGCCTGACCAGTCCGTTCGGTGCGGTGATCGGCGGCTTCCTGGTCGGGATCTTCGAAAATCTCGCCGGAACCTATATCCCCGGCGTCGGCAATGAACTGAAACTGCCGATCGCGCTGGCGCTGATCATCACCGTCCTGGTTGTCAAACCGGCCGGGCTGTTTGGCCGGCCCATCGTGAAGCGAGTTTGATCATGAGCACCATTCAGGAAGTCGTCAGCGAAGCGCCGGCCGTCGAGGCCGTTCCCAAGAGGGCCATGACGCTCGGCGCCGGAACCTCGCTGGTCATGCTGGGATTGCTGATCGTAGCCCCCCTGTTCGTGAAGAATTTCATCATCTTCCAGCTGACGATGCTGCTGATCTACGGGCTTGCCGTGCTGGCGCTGAACATCCTGACCGGCGGCAGCGGGCAGTTCTCGCTGGGCCAGAGCGCTTTCTATGCGGTCGGCGCCTACACCTCGGCAATCCTGATGGAACATGCCGGCATGAACTACGCCCTGACATTGCCGATCTCCGGCATCATCTGCTTCGGCTTTGGATTCCTGTTCGGCCAGCCGGCGCTGCGCCTGTCCGGCGTCTATCTGGCGCTGGCAACCTTTGCGCTGGCAACGGCGATGCCGCAGCTTCTGAAGCTCGGCTATTTCGAATACTGGACCGGCGGCGTGCAGGGCCTCGTCGTGGACAAACCCGATGCGCCGTTCGGGCTGCCGATCTCGCAGGACATGTGGCTGTATTATTTTACGCTCGCCGTCACGATCGCGATCTACATCTTCTCCGTCAATCTGCTGAAGTCGCGTTCGGGGCGCGCCTTCATGGCGATCCGCGACAACGAGATCGCAGCCTCCGCCATGGGCATCGACGTTGCCCTGTACAAGACGCTGGCGTTCGGCGTCAGCGCCGGCATCACCGGCGTCGCCGGCGGCCTCGGCGCCATCGCCGTGCAGTTCGTGGCGCCCGACGGCTACACCATCACGCTTGCCATCTCGCTGTTTCTCGGCATGGTGGTCGGCGGCGTGGGCTGGTTGCCCGGATCGATCGTGGGTTCGGCCTTCATTATCTTCGTGCCGAACATCGCGGAGGGAATTTCGAAGGGTCTCTCCGGCGCCGTGTTCGGCGTGTTTCTGTTCCTCGTCATCTTCCTGGTGCCGCATGGCGCCCGGCAAGTCGCCATCGTTGCCCAGCAGCTGATCGGCAAGCTCAAGAAAAACTAAGCCAAGGAGAGACTATGCTTTCTAGACAAGAACTACGTATCGCCGCGTTCTCGACGGCGGTCATCGCTTTCGTGGCCACCTCCGGCGCAGCACTCGCCCAAAAGAAATACGACACCGGTGCGACCGACACCGAGATCAAGATCGGCAACATCATGCCCTATAGCGGTCCGGCCTCCGCCTATGGCGTGATCGGCAAAATCCAGGCCGCCTATTTCAAGATGATCAACGACCAGGGCGGCATCAACGGCCGCAAGATCAATTTCATCAGCTATGACGACGGCTACAGCCCGCCGAAGGCGGTCGAGCAGGCCCGCAAGTTGGTCGAGAGCGACGAGGTGCTGTTCCTGTTCGCTCCGCTGGGCACGCCGTCGAACTCGGCGATCCAGAAGTATATGAACTCCAAGAAGGTGCCGCAGCTGTTCGTGGCGACCGGCGCCACCAAGTTCGGCGACTACAAGGATTTTCCCTGGACCATGGGCTGGCAGCCTCCCTACCAGAGCGAAGGCCGGATCTACGCCAAGTATCTTTTGAAGGAAAAGCCTGCCGCCAAGATCGCGATCATGTATCAGAACGATGATTTCGGTAAGGATCTGCTGAAGGGCCTCAAGGACGGTCTCGGCGACAAGGCATCCTCGATGATCGTGGCCGAGGAAAGCTACGAGGTTTCCGAACCGACCATCGACAACCACATCGTCAAGCTGAAATCGACCGGGGCGGACGTGTTTTTCAGCATAACCACGCCGAAATTCGCCGCGCAGAGCATCAAGAAGGTCGCGGAACTCGGCTGGAAGCCGACGTACTTCCAGAGCAATGTCGGCGCTTCCGTCGGCTCGGTGCTGCAGCCCGCGGGCTTCGAAAATGCCCAGGGCATTCTCTCCGCGGCCTACGCCAAGGACGGTGCCGACTCACAATGGGACAGCGACGAGGGCATGAAGAAATTCTACGCCTTCCTTGCCAAATACGCCCCCGACGCCAACAAGGCCGACGGTTCGGTCGTGTTCGGCTACGGCCAGGCCCAGACCATGGTGCAGGTGTTGAAGCAGGCCGGCGATACCCTGACCCGCGAGAACATCATGAAGCAGGCCGCGAGCCTGAAGGACTTTGCGCCCGACACCCTGCTTCCGGGCGTCACCATCAACACCAGCGCAACCGACTTCTACCCGATCGAACAGCTGCAGATGATGCGGTTCAAGGGACAGAAGTGGGATCTGTTCGGCCCGATCATCGGCGGCGAACTCAACAACTGAGGTTTATGCGGAGCCGTCCTCTCACGGCTCCGTGATCCGATCGTTCAACTAAATTACGCCCCCTGCGACACCCGTCGCGGGGGGCTTTTTCTTGCTGGGCCGCCAGAGAGGGTATTCAATGCGGGCAGGAGCCAAAAAGTGCTCCCAATCAAAAAAATCGACACATTCAACCACATCAGGGAGTTTCAAATGCCTGCTATCCAGTTGCGATTGGGGGCCTTTTCGGCTGCCCTCGCAGTAGCTGCCCTAAGCAGCAGCGGCGCGCTCGCGCAAAAGAAATACGACGTCGGCGCCACCGACACCGAAATCAAGATCGGCAACATCATGCCCTATAGCGGACCCGCTTCCGCGTACGGCGTGATCGGCAAGACCGAGGATGCCTACTTCAAGAAGATCAATGCCGAGGGCGGCATCAACGGCCGCAAGATCAATTTCATCAGCTATGACGATGGCTACAGCCCGCCGAAGACGGTCGAGCAGGCGCGCAAGCTGGTGGAGAGCGACGAGGTGCTGTTCATCTTCAATTCGCTGGGCACGCCGCCGAATTCGGCGATCCAGAAATACATGAACATGAAGAAGGTGCCGCAACTGTTCGTCGCCACCGGCGCCACCAAGTGGAACGACCCCAGGGAGTTTCCCTGGACCATAGGCTGGCAGCCCAACTACCAGAGCGAGTCGCGGATCTACGCGAAGTATATTCTCAAGAACATGCCGAACGCCAGGATCGCCGTGCTGTATCAGAACGACGATTACGGCAAGGACTATCTCAAAGGCCTGAAAGACGGGCTCGGCGCCAAGGCGGCCTCGATGATCGTTGCCGAGGAAAGCTACGAGACCACCGAGCCGACCATCGACTCGCATATCGTCACGCTGAAATCGAGCGGCGCCGACGTGTTCTTCAACGTTACCACGCCGAAGTTCGCAGCCCAGGCGATCAAGAAAAATGCCGAAATCGAATGGAAGCCGCTTCACTTCCTCAACAACGTCAGTGCCTCGATCGGCAGCGTAATCAAGCCGGCCGGTTTTGACGCCAGCCAGGGCATCATCTCGTCGTCTTACCTGAAGGATACCTCCGATCCGCAGTGGAAGAATGATGCCGGGATGAAGGCGTTCGACGACTTCCTCACCAGGTACTTCCCGGAAGGCAACAGGGTCGATCTCAATGTCATGTACGGCTACACCGTCGCGCAAGGGCTCGTGCATGTGCTGAAGGCCTGCGGCGACAATCTCACACGGGAGAACATCATGAAGCAGGCGGCCAGCATCAACGGGCTTGAACTCGGCGGCCTGCTGCCCGGCATCAAGGTTAATACCAGTGCCTCCGACTTCGCCCCGATCTCCCAGCTCCAGTTGATGAAGTTCAAGGGCGAGAGATGGGACCTGTTCGGCGAGATCATCAGCGGCGACGTCGGCGGCTGAGGCAGTGCCCGGCCGGCCGAAGGAACCGGCTACTACTAAAAAAGGAGCCCCTGCGCCCCCGTCGCAGGGGCTTTTTCTTGCTGGCCGCCGCCAAATGGTATTCAATCGCCCCCGCGCCAAAAGAAATTCCAGACAAAAACACCGGCGCACGCACAAACATCCAAGGGGAGATCCGGAATGCCTGTTGCCACCAGCAGACTCGCAATTGCTTCGGCTGCGTTCATCATGCTCGCAGCGTCGAGCAGCGGCGCGCTCGCTCAAAAAAAATACGATACCGGCGCCACCGATACCGAGATCAAGATCGGCAACATCATGCCCTACAGCGGACCTGCCTCCGCCTACGGCATCATCGGCAAGACCGAAGCCGCCTATTTCAAGAAGATCAATGCCGAGGGCGGCATCAACGGCCGCAAGATCAATTTCATCAGCTATGACGACGCCTATAGCCCGCCAAAGGCCGTCGAGCAGGCGCGCAAGCTGGTCGAGAGCGACGAGGTGCTGCTGATTTTCAATTCGCTGGGCACGCCGTCGAATTCGGCGATTCACAAATACATGAATTCGAAGAAGGTGCCGCAACTGTTCGTCGCCACCGGCGCCACCAAGTGGAACGACCCCAAGGAGTTTCCCTGGACCATGGGCTGGCAGCCCAACTACCAGAGCGAGTCGCGGATTTACGCGAAGTACCTCCTGAAGAACAAACCTGACGCCAAGATCGCCGTGCTTTATCAGAACGACGACTACGGCAAGGACTATCTCAAAGGCCTGAAGGACGGGCTCGGTGCCAAGGCCGCCTCGATGATCGTCGCGGAAGAAAGCTTCGAGACCACCGAACCCACCATCGACAACCACATCGTCAAGCTGAAATCGACCGGCGCCGACGTTTTCGTTAATATCGCGACGCCGAAGTTCGCGGCACAAGCGATCAAGAAGGTTGCCGAGATCGAATGGAAGCCGCTGCATCTGCTCAACAACGTTTCGGCGTCGGTCGGCAGTGTCATCAAGCCGGCCGGTTATCAGAATGCCCAGGACATCATTTCGGCGGCCTATCTGAAGGATGTTTCCGATCCGCAGTGGGCCAACGATCCCGGCATGAAGCAGTTCCTCGACTTCATGGCCAAGGATTTTCCGGAAGGCGACAAGCTCGACGGCGGGACGGTCGTGGGTTACGGCGTCGCCCAAACCCTGGTTCAGGTGCTCAAGCAGTGCGGCGATGACCTCACCCGCGAGAACGTCATGAAGCAGGCGGCGAGCCTCAAGGATTTCCGCACCGAGGTCCTGCTGCCCGGCATCAAGATCAACACCTCGCCGACCGACTTCGCGCCGGTCAGCCAGCTTCAGCTGATGAAGTTCAAGGGTGAGAGGTGGGAGCTGTTCGGCAACATCGTCTCTGCCGACGTCGGCGAGTAGCATTTCCGGGAACGCACCCCTGACGCATCGACACCCCCCGCAGTAGCCTGCGGGGGTTTTCTTTTGCCGGAATCGGATGGATAACCGGCACCGGATGTTTCTACCGCAAATCGCCCGCAGCCCAAGTTCCTGAAGCCGAAGTCCCTGCAGCCCAAATTCCTGAAGCCGAAGTCCGTGAAGCCAAAGTCCGTGAAGCAATGACCGACAGGCGCCCTCTCCTGCGCGCGATCTTCGACGCCGCTGTCGCCGCCGCGCATCCCGACGTCGTGCTGTCGGCGCATCTGCGACCGCCGCCGAAAGGCCGGGTGATCTGCCTTGCCGCCGGCAAGGCCGCAGCCGCCATGGCCGCGGCGGCGGAACGGCACTATCTCGACCGGCTTGGCGTCGCGCCGTCGCTGCTCTCGGGCGTCGCGACCACCCGCCACGGCCATGGCGTGCCGACGCAGCGGATCAAGGTGATCGAAGCCGGTCATCCCGTGCCCGACGAAGCCGGATTGAAGGGCGCGGAGGAAAGCCTGCGGCTGGCCGAGGCCGCCGGCGCCGACGATCTCCTGCTGGTGCTGCTGTCGGGCGGCGGCTCCGCGAACTGGATCGCGCCGGTTGCCGGCGTATCCTTCGCGCAGAAGCAGCAGCTGACCCGGGCGCTGTTGCGTTCGGGCGCGCCGATCGGGGAGGTCAACACCGTTCGCAAGCACCTGTCGCGGATCAAGGGCGGCCGGCTGGCGCGCGCCGGAAAGCTGGCCGAGATCGTGACGCTGGCGATCTCGGACGTTCCGCACGACGATCCGTCCGCGATCGCGTCGGGACCGACGGTGCCGGATCCGACCACGCTTGCCGATGCCCGCGCCATTGTCGCGAAATATGGCCTTGAGGTCGACGGCGCCGTCAGCCGCGCGCTGGATGACGCCGGGAACGAGAGTTGCAAGCCCGGTGACCCGGCTTTTGCGCGCGCGCAGTTCGAACTGATCGCGCGGCCGAAGGCTTCGCTCGAGGCCGCGATCAGGATCGCAGGGGACGCCGGCTACGAAATCGTCGATCTCGGCGCCGACCTCGAAGGCGAGGCGCGCGGCGTCGCCGCCGATCACGCGCAACTCGCGTTGAAGGCGCGCAGCCAGGGCAAGCGCGTGGCGATCCTGTCGGGCGGCGAACTCACCGTCACCGTGCGCGGCAACGGACGCGGCGGCCCCAACCAGGAATATGCGCTGGCGCTGGCCGGCCTGCTCAACGGCACATCCGGCATTTCGGCGCTGGCCGCCGATACCGACGGCGCCGACGGCGGCGCCGGCAGCGCCACCGATCCGGCCGGCGCCATGATCGATCAGAACACCTTTGCGAAGATGCAATCGCTTGGCCTCGACGCGAAAGCCTATCTCGACAACAACGACGCCACCGCCTTCTTCGCGGCGACCGGCGACCTGTTGCTGACCGGTCCGACGCTCACCAACGTCAATGATATCAGGGCAATCCTGGTGGATGGGGTGTAGATCCATCCGTCGTCATTGCGAGCGAAGCGAAGCAACCCAGAACGCTTGCGCAGGAAAATGAAGCGATTGAGGCAAATATTGTTATGGATTGTGGGGGGACTGTTTGCCCTTATCCTCTTTGTAGTGGCGGACGAGGTAGTGACTTTTGTCGCAAGTACTGAGGCGAACGCGCAGGACGAGGCGAGACAGGACTTCCTTAGTGAATGCATGCGGCGCGGGCTCAATCCAAAAGAATTTGTAGGCCCGCAGCGCATAAAATCGCCAGAGAGGACGTATGGATTTGTTTGGATAAATCCATCAAGTGGAGATCAAATAGCTACGATGGTTCGATATTTTCCGGCAGGAGTTGAATCCTGGCTGAGCCGAACGAAGGATGGGAAATTCACGCCGTGCGATGAGTTGGACCGAGCCTGTCATTGATCGCTCGTCGCTGCGCTCATCGCAACGACGGCGCCCGGAATGAGTTCGGGCTAGAACTCTCTTGCGATCTTGGCCAGCATATCGAGCAGCGCGGTGCGGTTGGCGGGTCCCAGGAGTTCGTTGAGACGCGCTTCGTGCTTGGCGGCGACGAGCTTCTTGGCGCGCGCCAGCACCGCCCGGCCCTTGTCGGTCAGGACAAGGATGTGGGAGCGGCGATCGTTGGTCGAGCGTATCCGCGAGCAGAGGTCGCGGCTCTCCAGGCTGTCGAGCATCGCCACGAAATTCGGCCTGAGGATGCCGAGCGTGTTGGCGATTTCGGTCTGGTTGCGGCCCGGATTCTTGTCGAGCAGCAATAGCACCGAGAACTGCGCCGGGGTCAGTTGCAGCGGCGCGACGCAGCGCAGAAAATCATCGAAAACCCTGAGCTGCGCGCGCTTGAGCGAATAGCCCAAAAGCTCGGACAATTCGCCCATCTGCAGCGCGACGTTTTCCGCTACGCCCTCGGCAGGCTCCTTGCGGGCGGGGCGCGAGGTTTTGGCGGTATCGGCCGCCGCGCCGGTTTTGGAAACAGTCATCGCTCGATGCTCGCAATCCCGGTAGGCTGGAACCGGCCCGCCGGTAACGGCGAGGCCTTGAGATTATATTTGATAATTGTTATAGATCATATCAAATACCGGCAGGCATTTTCAACTGCTGTTATCGGACGGTCAGCGGCACCCAGAGGCCGCACCGGCCAGATGTGAGGGGGGCGTCCGGTCTTGAACACGACGATCATGCTGTTCCTGGTGCAGGACGGCATTACCAATGGCGCGATCTACGCGTTGCTCGGCCTTGCGCTGGTGCTGGTGTTCGCGGTCACCCGCGTGATCCTGATCCCGCAGGGCGAGTTCGTCACCTACGGCGCGCTGACCTATGCCTCGCTGTCGTCAGGCCAGATGCCGGGCACCGCGCGGCTGGCGGTCGCGATGGGCATCGTGGCGTTCGGTCTCGACCTGTTCGCCGGCCGAAGGTCGCTGCATCCGCGGCTGGTTGGCCGCGCGTTCGCGGTCAATATCGTGCTGCCTTCGGCGATCCTGGCGCTGGCCTCCTGGTTCGCCGGCGACCACACTCCGATCGCCGTCAACATCGCGCTGTCGCTGGTGATCGTCGCGGCGATCGGACTGTTTCTCTATCGGATCGCGTTTCAACCGATCGCGCACACTTCGGTGCTGGTGCTCCTGATCGCCTCGGTGGGCTGTCATCTTGCGCTGCAGGGCTTCGGGCTGGTGTTCTTCGGCGCCGAAGGCCAGCGCGGCCCGACGATAGCGGATACGGCCTTCACCCTCGGCCCGCTGCGCTTCACCGGCCAGAGCATCGCGGTCTACGCCATCACGGCCGCCTTCATCGTCGGCCTCTGGCTGTTTTTCGGTCTTACCCTCTACGGCAAGGCGCTGCGCGCCACCGCGGTCAATCGTCTGGGCGCGCGGCTGGTCGGCATCCGAACCTCGCTGTCGGGACAGATCGCGTTCCTTTTGGCCTCCGTGATCGGGGCGATCTCGGGAATCCTGATCGTGCCGATCACGACGCTGTATTACGACACCGGCTTCCTGATCGGCCTCAAAGGCTTTATCGCCGCGATCATCGGCGGCCTCGTCAGCTATCCCCTGACCGCGGTCGCGGCGCTGGTGGTCGGCACGGTGGAGGCCTTTTCCTCGTTCTATGCCAGCAATTTCAAGGAGGTCATCGTCTTCACGCTGATCCTTCCGGTCCTCGTGCTGCGGTCGCTGGCGGCGCCCGCGGTCGAGGAAGAGAAGGATTGACGGCGATGACGCAGCGGCTGCCCATCATCGTGTTCGCTTTTGTCATGGCGGCGATCCCGTTCATTCCGGGCATGCCGCCGTTCTGGATCGTGCTCCTGGACAATATCGGGCTTGCCGCGCTGGTGGCGATGGGGCTCGTGCTCCTGACCGGCGTCGGCGGCCTCACCTCCTTCGGCCAGGCGGCGTTCTGCGGCTTCGGCGCCTATACCACGGCGGTGCTGACGACGGCCTACGGCGTGTCGCCATGGCTGACGCTGCCGATGTCGCTTTTGGTCTCCGGCATCGCCGCGGTCCTGCTCGGGCTCGTCACGGTGCGGCTGTCGGGCCACTATCTGCCGCTCGGCACCATCGCCTGGGGCCTCGGCCTGTTCTATCTCTTCAGCAAGCTCGAATTCCTCGGCCGCAACGACGGCATTTCCGCGATCCCGCCGCTGTCGATCGGCTCATTCAGGATGATCGACCCCGGGGCGATCTACTTTGCGATCTGGATCGCGGTCTTGCTCTCCGCGCTGCTCACCATGAACCTCCTGGACTCGCGCACCGGCCGCGCCATCCGCGCGCTGCGGCGCGGACATATCGCCGCCGAGGCCTTTGGCGTGCAGACGCCGCGCGCCAAGCTTCTGGTCTTCATCTATGCCGCGGTGCTGGCCGGCCTGTCCGGCTGGCTCTACGCGCATTTCCAGCGCGCCGCCAATCCGACCCCGTTCGGCGCCCAGTCCGGCATCGAATATCTCTTCATCGCGGTGGTCGGCGGCGCCGGCTATGTCTGGGGCGGCGTGCTGGGCGCCGCCATCGTCGTCATCCTGAAGGAAATCCTGCAGAGCTATCTGCCCTATGTATTTGGCGGCCAGGGCCAGCTCGAGACCATCGTGTTCGGCATCCTGCTGGTGGTGCTGCTGCAACTGGCGCCGACCGGGGTCTGGCCCTGGCTGATGGCGCGGCTGCCGCTCAAGCCGGGCCGCAAGCGGCCCGATACATCGCTGGCGTTGCCGGCGCGCCCGCGGGCGGCGGCGACGTCCGCGGTGCTGCTGCAGATCGACCATGCGCGCAAGCAGTTCGGCGGCGTGATCGCGGTCAACGACGTCTCGTTCGACGTCCAGGCCCGCGAGATCGTGGCGCTGATCGGCCCGAACGGCGCCGGCAAAAGCACGACCTTCAACCTGATCACCGGCGTGCTCACCTCGTCGGGCGGCAGCATCTCCGTTCTCGGCAAGAGCATCGATAACGCGCCGCCGCAGGAGGTGGCGAAGCTCGGCATCTCCAGAACCTTCCAGCATGTCAAACTGGTGCCGGACATGACGGTGCTGGAAAACGTCGCGATCGGCGCGCATCTGCGCGGACACGCCGGTGCGCTTTCCAGCATGCTCCGGCTCGACCGCGCCGACGAGGCAAAACTGCTGGCCGAAGCGGCGCGCCAGATCGAGCGCGTCGGGCTCAGTGACCAGATCGATGCGCTCGCGGGCTCGCTGTCGCTCGGCCAGCAGCGCATCGTCGAGATCGCGCGCGCGCTCTGCGTCGATCCGATGCTGCTGTTGCTCGACGAGCCGGCCGCCGGATTGCGGCATATGGAGAAGCAGCGGCTCGCCACCCTGCTGCGCGCACTGCGCGACGGCGGCATGTCGGTACTGCTGGTGGAACACGACATGGGATTTGTGATGGATCTGGCCGACCGCATCGTGGTGCTCGACTTCGGCACCAAGATCGCCGAAGGCACGCCGGAAGCGATCAAGACCAACCCCGACGTGATCAAGGCCTATCTCGGAGCCGTTTCATGAATCCCGGCAAGATTCCCGGCAAGAGCGCGCTGCTGTCGGTGTCGGATGCGCATATCGCCTATGGCAAGGTGGAAGCGGTCCGCTCGGTGTCGCTCGACGTCGGCGACAACGAGATCGTCACCATCATCGGCGCCAATGGCGCCGGCAAGACCACGCTGCTCAACGCCATCATGGGGATCCTGCCGCTGAAGGGCCGCGTCGCCTTTGCCGGCCAGGACATGTTGCGGCTCGAGATCGAGGACCGGGTCGCGGCGGGCCTCAGCCTGGTACCGGAGCATCGCGAGCTGTTCGTCACCATGAGCGTCGAAGACAATCTGCAGCTCGGCGCGTTCCGGATCGCGAAGGCTGTCGCGGCGAAATCGTTCGAGCGGGTCTATACGCTGTTTCCGCGGCTGAAGGAGCGTCGCAAGCAATTGGCGGGAACGCTGTCGGGCGGCGAGCAGCAGATGCTGGCGATGGGCCGCGCCCTGATGGGCGCGCCGCGGCTGCTGATGCTGGACGAGCCGAGCCTTGGACTGGCGCCGATCATCGTCGCCGATATTTTCCGCACCATCGGCGAGTTGCGCGCCAGCGGGCGTGTCGGTGCTGCTGGTCGAACAGAACGCGCAGGCCGCGCTGCAAATCGCCGACCGCGCCTATGTGATGGAGCTCGGCGAATTCATTCTCGACGGACCGGCGAAAGACATCGCCGCCAACCAGCGCGTCGCCGCGAGCTATCTCGGCTTTACGCACGAAGGCGAAAGCGCGGTTTAGGCTTCCACTTGCTCCGACTTCGCGGATGCGCTCAACTTACCCTCCCCTGGAGGGGGGTAAGAAAAAGCCGGCCCCCTGAAAGAGGCCGGCTCTAATTTCGTTCAGCAGGTCAAACTCCCGCTCACTTCGCCAAGACGTATTTTCCGTCCTTCACCGTCAGCAGGATGCGCGAGCGGTCGTCGAGACCGTAGCGATCCTTTTCGGTGAAATTATAGACGCCCTGGCTGGCGGCGATGTCGCGTTCGGTGAGCAGGGCCTGGCGGATCGCCTCGCGGAATTCCGGCGTGCCGGGTTTTGCCTTCTTCAGCGCCACCGGGATGACGCGTTCGAGAACCAGGAACGCGTCGTAGGAATGGCCGGCGAACTGGCTGCGGCTGTTGGGGCCGTATTTCGCCTCATAGGCCTTGTCGAGAGCCAGTCCCGGCTTTTTGGTCAGCGCGCTGTCGGGCTGATCCTCGGGATCCATCACCGGACCCGACGCCATCAGCACACCCTCCGCCGCCTTTCCGGCGATGCGGATGAAGTCCATGCTGGCGGCGCCATGGGTCTGATAGATCAGGCCCTTGTAGCCGCGCGCCGCGCAGTTCGGTCTGCGGCAGCGCGGCTGCGGTGCCGGAGGCGCCGACAAGAACGGCATCGGGATTGGCGGCGACCAGTTTCAGCACCTGTCCGGTCACCGAGGTATCCGGCCGCGCAAAGCGTTCTTCATCGACCATCGTCATGCCCATCGGCACGCCCTGCGCCTTGAAGTCGTTGAACCAGAGATCGCCGTAGGAATCGGAGTAGCCGATATAGCCCACGGTTTTGACGTTATGCGCCTTCATGTGCGTGTACAGCACCTTGCCCATGATCGGGATCGGCTGCGGCATCGATACCGACCACTTTGCGCGCTCCGGCGTGATCGGGAACGGCGCCAGGCCGATATGGGGAATGCCGGCCTCGTTGGCGACATTGGATATCGCGATGGTCGGCGGCGTCGTCGACGAGCCCATGATGATGTCGGCCTTGGACTCCGTGACGAAGCGCCGCGCATTGGTGGTGGCGTTGGTCGGATCGCCGCCGTCGTCGAGCACGATGACCTTCAGCGGCACGCCGCCGATCTCCTTGGCCACGAATTCGAGCGCGTTGCGTTCGGGAATGCCGAGCGCCGCCGCGGGTCCGGTCGTCGTGATCGGAGATGCCGATGGTGATTTCATTGGTCTGCGCCAGCGCCGGCAACCCCGGCAGGGCAACAGACGCCGCGACCACAGCGGCGGACAGATAGAACCTTTTCATTCATTCCTCCCTTGGGTGTTATTTTCCAGCCTAAATCAAATTTCGGTCGGCAAATCAGCCCCTTCTTTAGGCCATAGTTCCTGCCGAGTCAGCCCCGCATGAACTTCGCAACGATCTCCTCCGGCACGGCCGCCGACTTCAGCCGCGCCGGATCGTCCGGGTGACGTCCGACCAGCACGCGGGTCTCGAATGCCTCGATCGCCAGCGCCTCGCCCTTGAACACCTTGTGGGTTACCTCGAAGCTCGAGCGCCTGAAGCTCTCGACCCGGCTTTCGATCGTGATCCAGTCGCCGTGGGTCGAGGAGATATAGAATTTCGCCCGCGTATCCACCATCGGAATGCCGACCAGGCCATATTTCCTGATGATGTCCTGCTTGGAGAAGCCGGCGGCCTCGAACAGGATCGAGGTCGAGTCGTCGAACATCGCGAAGTAGCGCGGGTAATAGACGATGTTAGCGGGGTCGCAGTCGCCCCACTGGATCTGCACGTCGCGACGGTTGACGAACACGCAATGTCCCTAGCGCGGCGCCATGCGGAGCGCGGCGTCGAGCCGCACCACCTCGCCATTGAGATAGGGATTGTCGATCATGTGCAGCGCCAGCGAAGCGAACTCGTCGGCATGCCCGAGCCGGTGCGGGAACGGGATCGACGCGGCCAGGCTGTCCTGCGCCTCCTGCGGCAGACCGGCCAAAAGCGGCGTCAGGAACAGGCCGGGCGCGATGGTCAGCACGCGAATGCCGAACTGCGCCAGTTCGCGCGCGATCGGCAGCGTCATCGCGACGATGCCGCCCTTCGAGGCCGAATAGGCCGCTTGTCCGATCTGGCCGTCATAGGCCGCGACCGAGGCGGTGGAGATCACGACGCCGCGCTCGCCGGTCGAAAGCGGCTCCAGCTTCGACATTTCCGTGGTCGCCAGCCGCAGCATGTTGAAGGAGCCGATCAGGTTGACCCGGATCACCTTCTCGAAATCGCCAAGCGGCATCGGCCCGTCGCGGCCGATCACCCGCTTGGCGACGCCGATGCCGGCGCAATTGACCAGCACCCGCGCCGGGCCATGGGCGCTTGGACGCGGCAGCGACGGCGGCTTCCGCGGACGCCGCGTCGGCGACGTCGCAGGCCACCGCGACGCCCCCGATCTCGGCGGCGACGCTTTCGGCGAGCTTGGCGTTGAGGTCGCAGACGGCGACCCTGGCGCCCTGGGCGGCAAGCCTGCGCGCGGTCGCGGCGCCCAATCCCGATGCACCCCCGGTGACGATGGCGGCCTGATCCTTCAACTGCATGGTTCTCTCCCTGGCAAATTGGTCTGCAATGGTCGGCTAAAGCGTTATCACGTGTTGCTGCCGGTGCTGGCGAATAGAGCTCGTCGATCAGGGCGGCGCGCGCGTCGAGCACCGCGCGCTGGTTGATCGAACCCTTGTCGGTGACTTCGCCGCGGTCGATCGACAGCGGCGTATCGAGCAGGACCGCGCGGGTGATCCGCGTCGAAGACCCGGTCGAGGTCGCCAGAAATTTTGCAAATCGCTCGCGAAACGCGTCGCGGATCAGGGGATCGGAGGCGGTCGCGGCAAGGTCGTCCGGCGGAAGCGTCGGATTGATCAGACGGCAGCCGTCGAGATCGAGGATCACCAGCGCCGACACCTCGTCGCGGTTGATGCCGGCAATGACGACGTCGCGCACCAGCGGCGCGCAGGCCGCGATAAGCCGCGCGCGCAGCGGACCGACGCTGACCCAGGTGCCGCTGGCCAGCTTGAAGTCCTCGGCAATGCGGCCGTCGAAATCGAAGCCGGCGTGGAAATCGTTCGGATCCGCCGGCTTGAGCGCGTCGCCGAGTTTGTAGAAACCTTCCTCGTCGAAGGCGGCCGCGGTCAGTTCCGGCTGACGCCAATAACCCGGCGTGACGTTCGGCCCCCTGGCGCGAACTTCCAGCTTGCCGTTGTTCGGGACAAGCTTGGCATCGTTGCCGGGCACCGGAAGGCCGACATGGCCGGAGCGGCTGGTGAGCGGATTCACCGACATGAAGAACGGCGCGGTCTCGGTGGCGCCGAGGCCGGTCAGCATCGGCACCCGAAATCCGGTTTCCTGAACCGCGAGTTCGTCGAGGCTGTTCCAGACGAATGGCGACATCGCCGCACCGGAGAAGAACATCGCATGCAGGCGATGGAAGAACTTTGCGCGCAGCGCCTCGTCGTCGCGCAGATAAGGCAGCAGCGATTCATAGCCCTTCGGCACGTTGAAATAGACCGTCGGCGAAATCTCGCGGAGATTGCGCACCGTCTCCTCGATGCCGCCGGGCATCGGCTTGCCGGCGTCGAGATACATCGAGCCGCCATTGAACAGCGTCAGCCCGATATTGTGATTGCCGCCGAAGGTGTGATTCCACGGCAGCCAGTCGACGATGACGGGCGGCTCGTCCTTCAGGAACGCCAAAGTCTCGCGGAGCATCACCTGATTGGCGCAGATCATCCGCTGGGTGTTGATGACCGCCTTCGGATTGCCGGTCGAGCCCGAGGTCAGCAGGAATTTTGCGATGGTATCGGGGCCGATTGCCTGATGTGCCGCATCGAGGCCCGGATGCAGCGGGCTCGCCATCAAATCGGCGAGCATGGTCACATCGCGGCCCGGCAACGCGCCATAGGAGGCGGCGATCTCGGTTCCAGCCGGAACGTTCGCCTCGAGCGCATCGGCGAATTTGTCCGCATCGTCGGCGAATACCAGGCCGGGCGTCAGGAGCTTCATCAGATAGGAAAGCTTGCCGTAATCCTTCGACACCAGCGAATAGGCCGGCGACACCGGGCAGAACGGGATCCCCGCATACAGTGCGCCGAACGCGATCAGCGCGTGGTCGATCGAATTGCCGGAGAGGATCACCACCGGCTTCTCGGCGGAAAGACCGCGCGCCAGCAGGGCCGAGGCGATATGCCGGCTCGAGGTCAATAGTTCCGCGTAGGTGATCTGCCGCCAGCCCTGGCCGCCCGCGCGCTCCGCCATGAAGATGCGATTCGGCTCGGTCCCGGCCCAATGATGCAGGCGGTCGGTCAGCCGAACCGGATATTCGCCGAGTGCGATTTTGGGGCGAAGATAGATGGTGCCGTTATCGCGGCGATCGATCGTGACGGCGGGATTGCCGAACGAAATCGGGCGCAGCGGCGCGTCGCTGCGCGCCGGCGGGACGGACATGTTGGGTTTGGCGTTCATGTCAGACAGGCTTCACCTTTGCGGTCTTGCGGTCGAGAAACGCGCGAATTCGCAGCTTTGCTTCCTTGTCGCTCTGCGCCACCGTCGCCATCAGCGATTCCATCAGCAGGCCGGTTTGCGGATTGGCCTCCGCGATCATCGGCAGCGCCTGCAGCACGGCGAAATTCGTCAGCGGCGCATTCTTCGCGATCTGGGCGCCGAGTTCCATCGCCTTGGGATAGGCGTTGCCTTCCTCGGTGAGATATTGCGCAAAGCCGTAGGATGCACCCTCGGTCGCGGAATAAACCCGCCCGGTCAACATCATGTCGGTCATCCGGGCGACGCCGATCAACCGCGGCAGCCGCACCGATCCGCCCGCCGCCGACGAAGATGCCGCGCTGGCCTTCGGGCAGCGCGAAATAGGCCGAGGGCTCGGCGACGCGGATATGCGCGGCGCAGGCAAGTTCCAGCCCGCCGCCGATCCCCGCGCCCTTGAGCGCGGCGATCACGGGCACCCGGCTATAATGCGGTCGAACACCCGGTGCCACATCTGCGAATGCCGCAGGCCCTCGGTGGCATCGTGCTCGGTCAGTTCCGATAGATCCAGACCGGAGGAAAAGTGATCGCCAATGCCGTGGATGACCACGGCGCCGATGCCTTCCGGCAGATGCGAGAAGCAATCCCCGATCGCGAGGATAATGCCGTCGTTCAGCGCGTTGCGCTTGGCCGGGCGGTTGAGGCCGACCGATAGCACCGGGCCGGCGATCTCGATCCTGAGCAGCGCGGATTGGTCCGCGGTCGCGGCGGTGGCGGCGTTTCCCATGGGCTTATTACGTCCTATTCGGAATAGTTATATTTTATAACGAATGGGGCGAGAGTCAATCCGTTAGCGCGCCGGCGCCGTCCCCGGCATTCGCCGGGACGGCCGCGAATTACAGCACCTGATGCACGTCGATCACGACGCGGTCGGCGTGGCGCGCTGCCGAGCCGACAAACAGGTGTTCCATCAGCCAGCGGTATTTTTCGGCACCGGTTTCGAACTTCGGCACCGTGCGGAAATAGATCAATTTGGGATCGACCGGCTCGCCGCGCTTCAGCTTCTGCAAGAGCTCGATGGGGCCGAAACGAACGCCCCGGTTCTCGACATAGACCACCGCGCCGTCGTCGGTCTCGAAGGCGTATTTCGCCTCGAGTTCGATCAGCTCGTTGGGCCGGATGATCTGAAAGTCCGCGCCGAACCCGCAGACCTTGCCGTTGACGCCTTCGCCGCGCACCTCGCCGCCGGTGATCGGAATGATCCGGCGGACACCGTGACCGATATCGCCGGCGGAGGTCACGCCGCCGATATGAGCGGTGATGGTGAAGACATATTTTGTCTCAAGCGCAGGTGCCATGGATCACCTCAACCTTCTCGTTCCAGGGGGAAACGGAAATCCAGATCGGTCCTGATCAAATCAGAATCGATCTGGCTCCAGTCTTTTGTTTTGACGCGTTTTCTTCACGCGAACCGGTATCCACTTCGCTCGAAAACGCTTCAGTGAACCATCATGTGTTGCGGCAGCCAGGTCGCCAGCAACGGAAAGACGATCAGGATGACCAGCCGGACGAGATCCGTCGCCACGAACGGGATCACGCCCTTGAAAATCGTGGCAAAGGATACGTCCTTGACGACACTCTTGATCACGAAGACGTTCATTCCGACCGGCGGATGGATCAGGCCCAGTTCAACCGTCATCACGATGATCACGCCGAACCAGATCGGGTCGAAACCGAGATGTGAGATCACCGGAAAGATGATCGGCACCGTCAGGATGATCATGGCCATCGCGTCCATCAGACAGCCCAGCACCAGGTACATCAGCATGATGAGGGCAAGCACGCCGTAGCTGCCGAGACCGAGGCCGGTGAGAAATTCCGTGACCTTCTGCGGGGTCTGCGTCACCGTCAGGAAATATCCGAAGATCAGCGCGCCGATCAGCACCGTGAACACGGCCGCCGCCGTCCGGGTCGCCTGCAGCAGCGAGGCAAGGATCTTTTCCTTGTCCAGCCGTCCGGTGAACACGCCGATCAGGAACGCGCCGGTCGCGCCGACGCCGCCGGCTTCGGTCGGGGTGAAGCGCGGCAGGAACGGCAGGCCGTAAAGCCCGCCGATGACGAATACGAACAACAGTACCGGCGCCCAGATATCCTTCAGCCCGGCGACCCGCTCGCGCCAAGTGGTGTGCGTGCCCTTTGGCAGAAAGCCCGGACGGAAATAGCCGATCAGCGCGATGGTGATCATGTACATCGTCATGGCGAGCAGGCCGGGAATGATGCCGGCCATGAACAGCTTGCCGATGTCCTGCTCGGTGATGATGCCGTATACCGCCAGCACGGTCGACGGCGGCAACATGGCGCCGAGGGTACCGCCGGCCGCGATCACGCCGGTGGCGAAGGATTGCGGATAACCGAAGCGGCGCATTTCCGGATAGGCTACGGCCGAAAACGTCGCGGCGGTCGCCACCGACGAGCCGCAGATCGCGGCAAAGCCGCCGCACGCCGCGACCGTCGCAATCCCGAGGCCGCCGCGCAGATGTCCGACGAAGCCGTTGGCGGCGCGGAACAGGTCGCGGCTCATGCCGGAATTGCTGACGAAGGTCCCCATCAGCAGGAACATCGGAATGACGCCGAAGGTATAGTCGGTCACCGTGCGCATCGAGGTCTGGCCGACCAGTTTGAGCGCGGGCGTACCGCCGACCAGATAACCGAAGCCGCTGACGCCGACGAGGCCCATCGCCATACCGACCGGCACGCGCAGCAGCATCAGCGTGAACAGCGCGACGAACCCCAGGACGGCGACGGCATCGGTGCTCATCCCGGTTTACTCCGTGCCCGCGATCTTGGGGCCTTGCATCTCTTCGGGATGGAAAATCAGCCGATAGGTGCGGATCGCGATCAGCAGAACCGCGGAGACGTCGCCGGCCCAGGCGACGGCGAAAAACGGCCAGGTCGGCATATGCATGTCGAAGGTGAGGACGTGGTCGTTATAGGTGCCGCGGACCTTGTCGAACAGCGTCCAGGTCTGCACCGTCACGACGAACAGCAGAACCAGCGTCGCGAACACGTCGATCATGCGCTGGTATTTCGGACCGACATTGGCCCAGATCAGGTCGACGGTGATGTGGGTGCCGCGATAGCTTGTGGCGGCGATGCCCCAGAAGATCAGGATGCCGAGCAGCAGGCGGCCGATATCGAAGGAGTCCGGGATCGAATAGTTGAAGAGATTGCGCAGCAGTACCGCGACGAAAATGTTGGCGGCGACGATGCCGACGAATCCGGCCGCGACCCATTCGATCGTATCGATGAAACGATCCATGTAGGCGCGCTTCATGCCCGCTCCGTGAGCTTGATGGTTGCAAGAACGCGGCGGCAGGGATGCCTGCCGCCGCGAGGTGTCGCCGCCGGTCTCTACTGCGCCAGCGCGTTGTATTTCGAAAGCGACGCGCGAAGCTCAGCCAGGGCTGCATCCGGATCGACGCCGGTCTTCCTGACGCTGTCACCCCAGGTCTTGACCAGCGGCTCGGACGCCTTCTTCCACAGCGCCGTCTGCTCCGGCGTCAGCTTGTAGACTTCCTGGCCTTCCTCCGCCTTCACCTTGTCGACGCCGGCGTCCTCGAACTTGCCCCAGGGCTCGCCGACGCGGCCGGCGGCCTCGGTGTTGCAGTTGTCGTCGATCGCCTTCTTCTGGCGGTCGGACATCTGGTTGTAGACGTCCTTGTTCATCACGAAGGCGAAGGTCGTGACATAGAGCGGCGCTTCCATGTGATATTTGGTCACCTTGTCGATGCCGAACAGCACCAGCGATCCCCACGGGAAGGTGACGGCGTCGGCGACGCCGCGCTCGATGATGTCGCGGACTTCCGGCGCCGAGGACTGCACGTTGGTGCCGCCGAGCAGGGTGACGAAATTCGCGATGGTGGCGTCGGCGGGGCGGATCTTCATGCCCTTGACGTCGTCAGGCACCACGATCTTCTTGGTGCGCGAGTGGAACGACGACGGCGAGTGGATGAAGGCGAGGCAGAACTTGACGTCCTTCATCTCCTTCTCGGCGTATTTCCGGTACCAGGCGTCGAGCCCCATCGAGCCGCCCTTGGCGTCCGACATCAGGAAGGGAAGTTCGCCGGCGCCGATGATCGGGAAACGGCCGGGCTGATAGCCCGGGTTGATGTAGGTGACGTCGGCGATGCCGTCGCGCGCCATGTCGTAATGATCGAACGCCTTGCCGAGCTGCTGCGCGGGATAAACCTTGTAGTGTGATGGTGCCGCCGGATTCCTTCTCCACCGCGGCGCCCCAGTCTTCCAGCGCCTTTTGCAGCGGATGCGACGCCGGCACCCAGTGCGACAGTTTCAGCTCGAAGGTTTTTTCCTGCGCGAACGCAGGCGTCACGCTGGCGGCCAGCAGCAACGCCAAGAACGTCTTCCTCATCGACATCGTCTCCCCTTGTGGCATCAGGGCTTCAATGGCCCTTTTTGCAGGTATTGTTATATGATATAATTATCATTGCAAGTAGGTGCGGCCACGTCCGCACCGGCTACTTCAATCCTATAATAATCGGGGGGGCAAGTATTGCGGACAAAAGTAGCAATCATTGGCGCAGGGCCGGCGGGATTGCTGCTGGGGCAACTGCTTCACACCTACGGAATCGACAACGTCATTCTGGAACGCCAGACGCCGGACTATGTGCTCGGCCGCATCCGCGCCGGCCTGCTTGAAGAGGGTACGGTGGCCCTGCTCGATGAAGTCGGCGCCGGCGCGCGCGCGCACCGCGAGGGCCTGGTCCATGAAGGCATCGAACTCGCCTTCGCGGGCAGCCGTCATCGTATCGATTTGAAGGCCGCCACCGGCAAGACGGTGATGATCTACGGCCAGACCGAAGTAACGCTCGACCTGATGAACGCGCGCAAGGCGGCCGGCCTGACCAGCGTTTATGAAGCCGCAGAGGTCAAGCCGCATGATTTCGACACCGATCATCCGCGCGTCACCTACCTCAAGGACGGCCTCAGTCACGAGATCGCCTGCGATTTCATCGCCGGCTGCGACGGCTTCCACGGCGTCAGCCGCGCCAGCGTGAAGCCGTCGGCGATCCAGACCTTCGAGCGGATCTATCCGTTCGGCTGGCTCGGGATCCTGTCGGAGACGCCGCCGGTCAGCCACGAATTGATCTACTCCAACCACGCCCGAGGATTTGCGCTTTGCACGATGCGCTCGATGCACCGCAGCCGCTACTACGTGCAATGTTCGCTCGACGATCACATCGATCAGTGGCCGGACGACAGGTTCTGGGATGAATTGAAGCGGCGGCTGGACCAGAAGGCGGTCGATAACCTCGTCACCGGACCATCGATCGAAAAGAGCATCGCGCCGCTGCGCAGTTTCGTCGCCGAGCCGATGCGGTTCGGACGGATGTTGCTGGCCGGCGACGCCGCTCACATCGTGCCCCCGACCGGCGCCAAGGGACTCAACCTCGCTGCCAGCGACGTGCATTATCTCTCGCGCGCGCTGCGCGAGTTCTACGACGAGAAATCTTCCGCCGGGATCGAGGGCTATTCCGAAAAAGCGCTGTCGCGGGTCTGGAAGGCGGTTCGCTTCTCGTGGTGGATGACCTCGATCCTGCACCGGTTCCCCGACACCGACGGCATCGGCGCGCGAATCCAGCTTGCCGAGCTCGACTATCTCGTGAGCTCGAAAGCGGCGATGACGTCGCTGTCGGAAAATTATGTCGGGCTGCCGTATTAGCTGCCGATATCGCCGGGCTGCGCACCGCCGTCATTGCGCTTCCGGAATGCAACGACATCCCGTTTCAAACATCCAGCGAAATCCCGTTTAAAACTTTGTAAGCGATGAATTTGACGCACGCATCGCGTTTAATGATCTCGGCATCAGAATCACGCGAGCCGCGCATGACAGTTACCGATATCCCCGAAGGTTTCGAGCGTCACTTCCGGCAGAGCCCGCTCACCGATCCCTGGGAGCCGTTATATTCCAGGCGAACAGACAAGGCCGTAATCATCGGATTGCGGCTCGCCAGGCCGCATACCAATGGCCGTGGCCTGATCCATGGCGGGCTGATCGCCGCGCTCGCCGACAACGCCATGGGCTATAGCTGCGCGCACGTCATGGGCGGGGTGTCCTCACTGGTGACGATCGGGCTTGCGGTCGATTTCACCGGCACGGCGCAGGTCGGACAATGGCTTGCCGTCGAGCCCGACGTGATCAAGACCGGCAGCACGATCTGCTTCGCGCAAAGTTTGATCAAGGCCGACGACGTGGTGATCGCACGCGCCAATGCGACGTTCCGGGTCGTGCCGAAGAAGAAATGACGAGTTATTTCCCGCCGAAATGCCAGTGGCTGATCTCGGTGACGAGATCGATGAACGCGCGCACCTTGGCCGACAACAGCCGCGACGTCGGATAGACGAGATGGATCGGCAGCGGCGGCTGCTCGAATTTCCTGAGCACGACCCTGAGCCGGCCGGCCTTGATTGCCTCTGCCGCCTGGTAGGCCAGCACCCGCGTCAGGCCGCCGTCCTGCTCGGCATACTGGATCGCGGCGTCGGCGCTGTTGGTGGTGAACCGCGGCGTGCAGTTCACCCGGATCTCGCGGCCATCTTCGACAAAGCGCCAGTCCGGCGATGCGGTCATGGCCCCGAACTGTATCGTCTCGTGCGAAGCGATGGCCTCGGGCGTCCTGAGCTCGCCCCGCACTTTGAGATAGCCTGACGAGGCGACCACGATCCGCCGCATCTCGCCGACCTGGCGCGCAACCAGAGTGGAATCGGCGAGGTGACCGATCCGGACGGCGAGATCGACGCCGTCTTCCACCAGATTGATCATCCGATCCGATAGCCGCAGTTCGCCGGAAACCTCGGGATAGCGTTTCAGGTAAGCCGACATGACAGGACTGACGTGGAGGCGCCCGAAGCCGACGGGCGCCGAGACCACCAGCCGTCCGCTCGGACGCGTGCGTTCGCCCTCGGCGGCGCCTTCGGCTTCCTCGACGTCGCTGAGAATGCGCCTGACACGCTCCAGATAGCGCGCGCCGACATCGGTCAGCGCGACCTGCCGGGTGGTCCGCTGCAACAGCCGCGCGCCGAGACGATCCTCCAGCGCCGCGATCAGCCGCGTCACGGCCGACGGTGACAGCCCGAGTTTGCGCGCCGCCGGTGCAAAACCCTGGAGGTCGGCCACCAAGACAAAGGCCTGCATGGCGTCGATGCGATCCATGGAATTATTCCATATATTGCAACGATGAAGTGTCAATTGGGCAGATTGTTTAAGTTTCGAGCAGGCTCATCTTAAGGGGCAAAACGGGCGCCGCCCGAGACCCGGGGATTGCCGATGTCAGACACCCGCCTTTATTCCAGCGACGTCGCGTTCACCCCGGCGGTAAAGGCCGTTCAGGCCCGCAAGGGGTCGCGCGACGCTTACGCCCAGGTCGAGGAGCGCGGCGGCTGGCGTACCGAAATCGACGAGCAGCTCGCCGCGTTCCTCGCCGCCCAGGACAGCATGTTCCTGGCGACCGCCACCGCCGATGGCCAACCCTATATCCAGCATCGTGGCGGGCCGAAGGGCTTCATCAGGATCCTGGACAGGACCACGCTGGCGTTCGCCGATTACAGCGGCAACCGCCAATACATCACGCTAGGCAACCTGTCCGAAAACCCGAAGGCCTATATCTTCGCGATCGATTATGCCCATCGGCGCCGGGTCAAGATCTGGGGCGAGGCGCGCGTTGTGGACGACGATCCGGCGCTCTTGGAATCGCTGATGCCGCAAGGCTACAAGGCGCCCCCCGAGCAGGTCGTCATGTTCAGGATTTCCGCGTGGGACACCAATTGCCCGCAGCATATCCCGCAGAAGTTCGATGCCGCCGGCGTGGCGGCGGCGCTGGCCCTGCGCGAGGCGCGTATCGCGGAACTGGAGGCGGAGCTGGCCACATTGAAAGGCCAGCCCTAGATCACGATCCGATTAGGTAGAATTGGATCATGATCTCATCTCTTTGTTTGAGCATGATCTCCGGGCAAACGCCTCGCGTTTGTCCCGAGGGAAAACCGGTTCCCACTTTTCCGGATCATGCTCTATCGAACCTCAGGCGGCTTGTCGCAGCGGGATCCAGGCAAAGTCCGGATAGTATTGAAGCATCATGCGGTCGACATAGGCCGTCAGGTTGTGGAATTTTTCGGTACGCTCCCGCAATTGCGAGGCGAAGAACGGCGTCAGGATCCCGGCCAGCGCGCCGAACGCGGTGGCATCGGTACCGCAGGGTGTGTCTCCCATCAAATACGGCTTGTCCCCGAGCTGGACCGAGAGCGCAAACAGCGAACGGACCGCAAGGTCGACGTCCTCGTCCGGCGCGTGGCGGCCAAGACCGCTCAGCAGGTAGTTCTCGGCGACGCGGAACTGCGCGTCTTCGCAAAGCTTTTCGCGCAGATGCTCGGGCGCGCCATCGAAGAAATGCATCGGCCCTTTTGCGAAGTTCTCGGGATCGACCCAGCGCGCGCCGACCATCGCCCAGTAGACGTGATGCTCGATCATGCGTTCAAACGCCCAGGCCTGCGCACGCGCCTGCAAACTTAGCGGCGCGTCGAAATCGAAACCGTATTTGCCTTCGATATGCGCGCGAATGAAGGTGGAATTGGCGATGCTCTCTGCCTCATCGACGATATAAGGCAGCTGCCCCTTGGGAGAGCTGGGCGGCTTCGCCTTTTCCTTGCGGTAGTTCAGACCGGCCATCTTCAGCTGGACCTCGGTCTTGGTCACAAACGGGCTGATTTCCGGCAAGCCGAAACCCTGGCCAAAGCCATAAAGGGTAATCATGTGAGCGCTCCCGATTTCCTGAGCAGGCGTTTCAAACTAGCCACCCCCTGCTGCCACCGTGGTGTCAGCAGCGGCGACATCGCCGTCCAGAAGTCGAGGCCGTACAGAATCATCATGGACAAAATCCTCTTGGTTGAAGTGTTGTCCCGGTATACTGGCCCCCTGCTGCCAACATGCTGTCAGCATCGGCGAAGCTGCACCGTGAAAAGAGACGCCCCATGAGACGCGCCGACCGGCTGTTCCAGATCATTCAGGTGCTCCGGCGCACCCGGAAACCGCTGACGGCGGACGCGATCGCAGCCGAGCTGGAGACCTCGAAGCGGACGATCTATCGGGATATCGCGACCCTGATCGAACAGCGTGTGCCGATCCGCGGCGAGGCCGGCATGGGTTACATCCTGGAGAAGGGATTTGACCTGCCGCCGCTGATGCTCACCCCCGACGAGATCGAAGCCGCCGTGCTCGGCGCACAATGGGTCGCCGGCCATGCCGACACGGCCTTGTCGCGCGCCGCTCAGGACCTCATTGCGAAGATCGCCGACACCGTCCCGGAACGGCTAAGACCTTTTGTGCTCGAACCCGCCAGCCGCGCCCGCCCCGGCTGGCGCAGGGAACCCGACTGCATCGACATGACGCGGACGCGAACGCAGATTTACGAAGGAAAGAAAATCACGCTGCGCTATCGCGACGAACAGGGCCGTAACAGCGAACGCACGATCTGGCCGATCGCCATCGGCTATCACGAAGCCGTGCGGATTCTGGCGGCATGGTGCGAGCTGCGCAGGGATTTTCGCAGTTTTCGAACCGACCGCGTCGTCGATGCCGTGTATCTCGACGAGAAATATCCAGAGCGGCGTGACCTGCTGAGAGCGCGATGGCGGAGGAGCCTGGTCTGGGAACATCCGGGCGACACCTGATACGCACCCCCGCAGGGCCAGCTGGCCGATCGCTCCATTCCGCGCTAAACGGATGGCATGGAGACCAGCGATCCGGCCATTGATGCCGAAAGCCCCTGCCAGGCCTGCGGTGCCTGCTGCTCGTATTCGCAAAACTGGCCGCGCTTCACCACCGAGGACGATGCGGCGCTCGATCTGATCCCGCAAGGATTTGTCAACGAAAAGCTGTCGGGCATGCGCTGCGACGGCGACCGCTGTTCGGCACTGTCGGGCAAGATCGGGATCGCGACCTCATGCACCATTTATGCGGTGCGGCCCGAAGTGTGCCGGACCTGCATGCCCGGCGATGTCGAATGTGAAATGGCGCGCAGGCGGCACGGCCTGCCGGCGCTCAACGGTATTCGATAGGGTATCGGCGGAATTTACGCCGTGACGGCCTCGGCCGGATCTTCATCAAGCTCGTCTTCAACAGGCGCGAACGTGCTGAGCGGCTTGGTCGAGAGCGTGATCGGCTTGCGGTTGCCGTAGGCCGATGACGGCGCGGAGCGCGCGGCCGGTCCGCGGGACAGCGCGTAGAGGGTAGAGCCGACGCGTCCGCCCAGCTGGATCAACTCGCGTTCGCTGCAGCTTGCAGCGATCGAGAGCGCCAGCGCATGCAGGTGGCTTCGGCGATAGCAGAACAGCGCCAGCATCGCCCGGACGTCGGACGAGACGCTCTCCACCAAACGGGGCAGGCCGTTTTCGTTGGCGCGGTACATTTCGCCGAGCAATTCATCCCGGACCGGGCAGAAATCGTTCTCGAAGGCTTGGCGGCTTGAAAACATTTGCACATCTCCCGATCTGGACGATGCAGTGCAACTCTCTAATGAAGTGTTAACCACGGCCACCCGTAGTTCCCCGGGGGACTTCGTTGGACCGGCCGAATCAGACAGCGCTGTTCGCGCCTGCCGCGCGATGGCATCGAGCGCAAATGACCCTCACTCCCATTCCGAGGCAGCTTCACAAGGACGCAGCGATGCCCTTCACGATTTCCGACCTGCGGCAGCGTCCGGAGTTTTTCGACACGGTCGCCGAGCGGATCTGGCGGGCATGGTGGAAGGCGGACGGCCATCCGCTCGACTATATCCAGGGCCGGCTGCGCGAAAACCTGAATGCCGAGCCTTTTCCGTTTGCGCTGGTCGCCCATGACGGCGAGACATTTCTTGGTACGGCCTCAGTGATCGCATCCGATCTAGCGGAGCGTCCGCAGTTTACGCCCTGGGTCGCGGCGGTGTGGACCGATCCGCCGGCGCGCCGGCGCGGTATCGGCGCCGCGCTCGTCGACCGCGCCGCGCTGAATTGCTTCGCGCTGGGGGTTAGCCGCGCCTATCTGTGCGCGCGGCCGCAGCGTTCGGCCTTTTACGAAAGATTGGGCTGGACCTCGATCGAACGGGACGTCGGGCCGCACCGGATGAGCGTATTGATCCGGAACGCAGCGCCCCAAGCCGGCGAGATCAGCCGTTCGCCGCCATGAAAATTGACAGGCCGAAACCGGTGAGATGATGCAGTGCCTGATCGACCCCGATCAACGTCCAGAACCACGGGTGCTTGTTCTCCTGCGTCACGCCGAAGTTCGCGGCGCAAAATCCCTTGGCGCGGTCGACCGTGATGTGAATGACAAAATCGATCACGGCGACGAACCAGAATTTTGGCGCGACAATCAGGATCAGGATCGTCGCCACGGCCAGATGCACGAGACAGTGGGCCACGAGCGGCAGCGCCCATCCGGTCTTCTGGTCCTTGCCGATCGCCATCCAGGAGTTCTGCAGGACAAAATCGCCGATGATGTGCTTGACGGTAAGCAGCAGCATCCATCCGATCAAAGCACCTACCGGAACCGACGACGACATGGTGGGAAACGACAAAGCCGACGCCCTCGCTAGGACAGACTTGGTAAGAGACGGACAGACTGGAGGCGCTCAGCGCAACTTCTTCTCAAACTCCGGACAATTCGACCGGTATTGCTCTTTTATGACATCTCCGGGGCTGGAATGCACCTCGCGGAACTCGAAAAACGCCAAGCGTTCTCTTATTGAGATATCAAAATCATAAATACAACTTAAGCGATAAAATTATCTCCGGGCAAGATTTGCAGTCCGAACGAGGACGAATCTCATTGGCCGACAGGGAAATTATTGTTCTTTTTTAGATATTTACGATCTCGCCGGGCGCTCCTTCGCGAACCGGAATCCGCTTCGCCCGAAAACGCCCTAACGGCGTCCGAATCGATCGAAAAAAATGCGCCTCATGGGGCGCCATAATCGCTCGCGTCGTCCGGATCGCGGCAATCGCGGTTCGCGCGCCTTCACGGTGTCAGGGGCCTCGATCGCGAACAGACCGCGTCGCTTCATCACCGTCCATACCAGCGGATTCCACTCGAGCAAGGCGGCGCCTGCCTCCTCGGCCATGAACCCGGCAACGATGATCGGCGGCGGCGCAAAGACTTCCGGCATCGTGCGCGAAAGGCTTTCGTCGTCGAGCACGTTCCATTTCGACATTCCCCCCATATGCGGGGAGTGCAGGCCAAAGACGACGCGGCCGATACGGCTTTCGCGGATCGCATAACTGCACAGGACACAGGGTTCGGCGCTGCCGTAGATCACGCAATCGTCGAGGCTGGTACTGCCGAGCGCCTTCTGGGCGGCCGAAATCGCCACGACCTCGGCATGTCGCGTCACGTCGGATTCCTGTCTTACGCAATTGATGGACTCCGCCACCACCGTATCGCCGCGACAGATCAGCACCCCATAGGGATATTCGCCGGCCCTGCCCGAATTTTTCGAGAGCGCGATTGCGCGCACCATCATTCGTCGGTCGCGCTGCTCAACCCAAGCTCCGTCGTCCATGCCGCCCCCGAGATCCGATGCCGGTCTATTGGTGATGATCAAGGTCATGAAGGGCAATCCGCGTCTCGCGGGCGAGATTCACCAGCGACACGATGAAAAATACCAGCGCGACCGTAAACAGAACCGCAACACCAAACTCATGCGGCACGTGAAAGAAGGCGCTCACAAACGCCACAATGATCAACAGAGCCGTGATGATGGCGCACACGGTCGCATAAAACACCGACCGGTTCAGAAGCCCGGCCCGAAGCTTGAGACGCGGAATATCAGCCTTGAGATATGATTTGGACGGATCGTCATCGCCGATAGCGTGAAGGAATTGGGATCGGTCGATCACGCGATTCATTCGCGAAATCAATATTGATATGAACGCGGCCACCGCGCCCAGCAGAAATGCCGGCGCGGCGACGCTGCCAATAATGTGGGACAGCTGTTCGATCGACGGCGTTTCCGTCAGCATACCATTTCCCTGCGCATGACCTGCCCTCGCTGCACGAGCTTCCAAGTGAAAATTCCGGCAATTCTGCACGTCCGATATGGAACGTGCGAAATGCCTCCCGTACCGGGCTATTTGAGCTGCTCCACCTTCGCAGCGAGGTCGGGAACGCGACTGATCCTGTAGCTCGCGTTGCTGCATTTAAGGACCCAGACCGCGTGATCGGGCCTGGATTGCTCGGCGTCTTTCACCGCGCTCTCCGGCTTGTCACAGGCAAAGCCCTGCAGGCGTATCTGTGCCGCAAGCATGTCTTGCAGCGTTTCCTGGGCGACGCACATTCGACCGCCGAAAGCGGTCGCGATCGCGAGACAAACACCGAGAACCAGGAGATATCGATCTGCTCTCATGACACGATCCCTTCATCACATCAGCGGACGCCGTTCCGTTCGACGCCCGGAATATCCTTGCTCCCATGCCCGACACCCATTCCCGGTGCGATTGGGAACCTCCGGGAGCGAGCGCCCTCCCGCTACGGCTGGAAGGTACAGGCCGTCGAGAAGCAAGCGTCATAGGTATTCTGGAGCTCATCCTGTGTGATGTGCGCAACACCGTTCACAGCCAGGATCGTAAGATCCTGATCCAGCACTTTGACGCGATACTTCCAGCCCGGGGGTAGTTTGAGCTTGCTGCCGAGATTCGCGAGATCGTCATAGGTGAGCTTCGGATCGACAATCATCGAATAGGCCTGCATCACCCACGGCGTGCCGGTGGGATCTTCCAAAATGAAGACCGGCTTGCCCTTATCAAACGTCATCGATGAGGTTCTCACGGCGTTGATCGTCTTGTAAGCGGTGGATCCCGAACCCGGCCGGATGCCTTTCGGCAGTTCGACCTTCATGAACCAGCGGGTATCCAGGCCGCTCAGCGTATGAATGGCCGGCGAGATTGGCAGACGAATCCTGTCCATCGTCCAACCCCGCGGGCCATTCTTGAATACCCCAAGTGCGTCATACTTCTTTTTGAGCGCATCAGCGCTAACCTTGTCCCACATAGGTTGAGGGCAGGTGTCCAGGCGATCGGCCTTGTTGTTGAGGTCTGATGTATTGAAGACTTCTCCGTAAAGATTTTCCGTGATCGGATTGCCCCCAATCAGGAAAATCTCGCAGTAACGCATACCGCGCAGACCATCGAGCGGCGTGACTTTAGCGCTCGAGGTATAGTCCGGCGGCGGTTCCGTTTGTTCTGCGATCATTCTGGCCAAGGCCTCCTTGCAGTCGGCGGACAGGCTGGACAGCTTGTCCTTGACGCAGGCCTTGATCCGTCCTTTTCCGGGCAATATGCCCGAACAGAGATGCTCGACGTCGCCGGCACAGGCGCGCACGACCTTGAAACCTTCGACCAGGCGGTCTTCGGCCATCGCCGGGTGTGTCAGCATCACCAGAGATGCACCTAAAATCAAACCGAGCTTCTTCATCTGCCGTACTCCTTTTCTCGCCGGCGCTTTGTTCGCGGCCAGAGAGTCTCGATTGAGAAACAACTCATTCCGTCTTCTTGACCGGCGGGAGCTTGTAGCTGCCGTCGATCATCGCTTCCTTCGGCCGCTAGCCGCGCACCGTGAGATTGAACGGGCCGAGGTCCATCATGACCAGCGGAATGCCATAGGTGCATGCTTCCAGGCCGTAGGGCCACGGCCGGCCCTGTTTCAGTGCCCACCAGCCTCCGGCCGAGGCGAGCAGCGCCGCGACGACAATGATCGGCGTCCATCGCTTTGTGCGCCGCCCGAAAGCTCCAGTTCCTGCGTTCATTGGCGATTAACTCCCCAGCCGACATCTACGGCAGGCGTCTTACCGGCGGCGGCGTCCAGCTTCCATCGAGGATCGACGGCGCTGTCTTGCGCGGCGAGTAGATCCGCATCACCAGCGCGAATTTTCCTTTCGGCGCGGGCAGCCAGTTGGCTTGCTTGTCTTTGCCCGGTGTTCCGGCCTGGATATACAGATCCACGGAACCGTCGGGATTGGTCACCAACTTGTCGCGCTGAGCCAGGTCGTACCGGTTGATCGCATTCGGCACGAAGAAAAAATCCGTGTCGTACATCGTCAGCGACCAGAAGGCTTCCGCGGGCGGCATCTGGCCCTTTTTGAAATGAATGACGTATTTGTGGTTCGCACCGTTGTACTCGGCACCCCTCGCATCCTTCTGCGATAGCGGATACACGGCATCCTGCGGACGATTCCAGCCGGGGCCGAGCAGATTGGCCATGCCGCGTACCAGATAGTCGGTGCCGAAGTTGCCGACGCCTCTGGTGAAATACAGCCATCCGTTGGTCGTCTTCTGCCTCTTCAGGTGCAGTCCCATTTCCAGAAGCGCCAGCTTCGGAACCAGTTTGATCGCCTCGCGATCCAGGAAGGAGAGCTTGCTCGGGTCGAAGTCCTGTCCGGGGACAAGCCCGATCCTGGCCATGCGCGCAACGATCGGCGCATCCTGCGCGGTTGGCGGATTGGTCTTCATCAGTTTCGCGAGAACGTTGAAATAGGCATTGATATCGAGAGCATTGACTTGCTTTCGAACCGCCGTCTTCATGTCGACACCGGGATCGACGACGTCGGGCGGCGGCGTATACGGCTTGCCGTACGCGCTCAGCGGAACGACCGAAAACTTGTCCTGCAAGGCGTGCACCGCCTTGTAGTCTTCCGCGGTACCGGTGCTGTAGATGCGCCCGAGAACCCAGACCATGCCGGTTGCGGATTTGACTTCTTTCACACCTTGCGGAAGCGAGCCCGACCAGCCCGGACCCGTGATCGCATAAGTCTGCGCCTTTCCACCCGTGGTGGGCGCGCTTGCAACGTCGAATACCTCCGACCAGCCGTCGAGCATCGGCACGATATAGTATCGGTCACCCATATCGGGGATGCTGAGGATCCAGGGCTCCTTGGCAACGTCGAGCCAGACGATCGTGTAAAGCGTATCGGCGTTGGGCGCTGCGCAGCAGTGATTGTCGACCGCCGGATAGCTGCGCATCTTGATCATTTGCCCCATCGGGGCGTGCTCGGCATCGGGCGTCGCCACATTGGTTTGCTGCTTGCGAGCCATATCGAAGGTGACCAGCGGATAGCCAAAGATGTAGGCATCCGTGGCAATGCGCACGGCCTCGATCGCTCCCGGCGATGGAGCCTCACGCGCGTTCGCGTTCCGGATGGATGGAAATGAAGCGATCAGTGCCAGGCACATCGCCGCAACCGGCTGTCCAAGCGATTTCATTGGCACCTCCCGGTCGCGAGCGGCATCGCGATGACGAGGACATCGATTCCAGGATGCGACAGCTAGCAAGCTTCCACGCGCTGCAATTGAGCCAGATCAATCGAGCAAAGATAATGCGGGCAGCCGGCTTAACGGCAAATCCGGCCGAAGCTGCAATGCATGACCGAAATAGATGCGCTTCGAGCGCTGCGCGGCTGGCCGCACAAGGCAGACGCGGTCCGATGACAGGCTCCGGCGCAACCCTCCTCTTTATCGCCTGTGAACGGCGGATTACGCTGCGCTTATCCGCGCTGCCGCCAAAAAGGATAAATCGGAAGGAAAATCAAAATGAAGAATTTCCTGGCTGCGGCTGCATTGTTCGCATCTGTGGCTCACGCCAACGCGGAGTGTGTGTGTCAGTGCGTAAACGGACAAATGCAGCCGCTCTGTCAGAGTTCGATAGATTTGCCGCCAATATGCCCGCCAACTATTTGTCCGATAACGTCGCCATCGATTGCGCCGATCAATCCACCAACCCTCCCGCCGCTCGGCACCTCGCACTGCCGTCAGGCACGCGTCTGCGATACGTTTGGCAACTGCCAATGGCAGCAAGTCTGCCGGTGACGATGAGTTGTTGGGTTTGGCATGGCGACGGCGCGCGGAAGCCATTATCAGCCTGGCGCTGAAGCGGGAGATTGCCGGCAATCGCACGCCGCACATACCGCAAGACACAAAAGCCCCGGACGGAACCGGGGCTTTCGAGGTTCAGGTTCCGGGAAGGAATCAGTACTTGGCGACCAATGGTCCGCCGAATTTGTAGTTGACGCCGACGCGAACGATGTTTCCGCGGAACGCCGTATTCGTTGCCACGCTGGCGCCTAGTGGAAAGCGCGGATCCACATAAAATTGCGAGATGCTGCCGAGATCATAATAAAGATCTTCGAACTTCGCCGTCCAATGCGGATTGAAGGCATATTCCAGGCCGCCGCCAGCCGTCCAACCCGTCAACACGGTGGAATTTGCGGCCGTTCCGCAAAAGCCCGGACATCCCGGAGTTGTCATGACGGACGAGGCGACTCTCGCGCCTCCATAGGCAAAGCCGCCGGTACCGTAAAGCAGGAGTGATGCCGTCAGCGTGAAGCCGGCCCGTCCACGCACCGTTCCGATGTAACTCAGATTCTGATCCGCCGTGGTCGTGACCGGGAAGAAATTCCCTGCAAGAGCCGTCGCCAAGGTCCCGCTGGAATGAATGTTCGCGGCCTGAATATCGGCCTCGATGCCGTAGACGAAGCGGCCATTCTGGAAATTATAGCCGGCTTGCACGCCGCCAAGCGGGCCGCGCGGGCTGCCAGCCAGCGCAGAGGCGACCTGTCCGCGATTGATGGCGGGCTGCGTTGAGGCAGGATCGCCCGAGAAATTGACGGACTGATCACCCCAGCCATAGCCGACATTGGCGCCGATGTACCAGCCGCCCCAGTTGAAAGCCGGCTCGACAACAAGCGGGCGCGCCTTTACCGCCATATCGGCCGCGGATGCCGAACCCATTCCGGCAATTGCCGCCACGGCGGCTGCGAGAAACAAGCTGGCCCTTGAACGCATCATTAACTTGCTCCCCGAGATTGCCGTGAAATAACCGCCGCGAATCGCCACGGAGGTCAAGCCTTCGCGGCGCACGGCAAGGGCATCGCGTCATCTTTTGAGGCTGGTGTGGCGCCGGCAACACACAACCCGCGCGCGACCATCAACCCGCCGCGGCGTTGGCGCCGGCGCAAAGCGCCCGCGCCCTGATCTCCGCGATGGCGCGCTTGAGCGCGACCTGTCGCGGATCGGGCAGGACGGCACCGCGCGCCTCCGCCACGGCAGCGGCCAGATCGGCCAGCGGCAGCACGCCGTCGAACGTCGGCTTGGCGAGGCCGTCGATGATCGCATGCCAGTCGGCGAGACCCTGGCGATAGGGGGGGCCATAACCCCGGATCATGGTCGCGGTTTGCACGATGGCCGAGGCGGCCCTCGGCTGCTTGTCCAGGCTGCGGCCGATCATATGCAGCCAGCGTTCGACCCAGGCCCGCTCCTCGACATAGCGCACCGACAACAGGCGCCACCGCCGCAACGACGCCTCGATCTTCAAACGGCGAATGCCCCACCGGCTTTTGGTGCTGAAGCGGATCGAGACCGGCATATGTGTCCAGCCCCCCCATTCGAGCGCATCGAGCACGGGTTCGGCGAGGTGCGACGGAAGCGCGCCGATCAACTCATCGAGCCGGAATTTCCTGATATCGTCGGCCGTCGGCGCGCGCGGATCGCCGGCCGCAGCTTCCTGTTCGGCAAGCTTCAACTGCGCGATCCGGATCGGATCCTCATAACTCATGCGCTGGGCCATCAGCCGGGCAATTTGGCCGAGCATCGCCTCATCGACGCCCGGCCGGCGAACGAAGCGCTGCACACGATCCACATAAAGCTGCGCGTAGCTTGAGCCCTGATAGTCCATCAACAGGTGGATGCCATCGCTGACGACCTGCACCGCGCTGGCGGGTAATCCGTCAGGCAGCAATGGCGGCGCAGCGTCGTCCTCGCCGATGAAATCGGCGAGTAAATAGCGGAGCGAGGAAAGGACGCTTGTCACCCTGAGGCTCCGGTCCGTCAGGCGGGCTTCGGCGGAGCCGGGGCGAGCGCGGTCTGCTGCGCCAGCCGCTGCTCCAGCTTGTCGATGTTCTGAAACAGCCGGGAACTGGCGAGGCGAAGAAAATAAAATCCGAACGCCGGATTCTGCACGTAAAGCTCCTCGACCTTGCTGTAGCTGACGCTCAGGATGACGCCGGCGTCGACGCATTCCAGCGTCTGGGTTCGCAGGTTCGACGGCGACAGCATGCCGAATTCGCCGACGATGGCGCCCACCGGCAGTTCGATGCCGGATTCGACCAGCCTGAAGCCGCCGCTGACGATGTAGAACATGTCCTCGGCCTTCTCGTCCTTGTAGAACAAGACTTCGCCGGCCGCACATTTGCGCTCGGTCATGAACGGCTTCAACCAATCCATCGACAGGTCGCTGTTGACAGATCTTTTCACGTCGCGCACCAGCTGCAGCATCTGGTGCAGCCGGTAGGAATTGAGCACCAGCAGCACACAATGCAGCGCCCCGGTCGGGTAATTGCGGGTCGCTATCGAGGACGCGATCAGAACAATGTTGGTGAGAATGCCGAAAATTCGCAAAGGGATCATGGTCCGCATCGTCGTGGTCGCAACGACGAAGACTGACGCAAACAGGGTGCCGGCATGTTCCGCTAAATGTAGTGTTTCCATCAGGAGCCAACCGATTTTAAGGAGTGAATGGTTTCGCGGGTTGTGTTGCAGCGCCCTCCCGTCATCATAGTGCCCGCGGGAGCTCTTGATATACGGGGAAAAAGCGACGTTTTGTCCGGGATTCTATCCGATCCAGGCGCAAAAATTCCCCTCCCCCGGCTCCGCGGAGCCCCCCTTGACCGGACCCACGCCTCGCATCGCCGGGCGGGCGATAACGCTGTTTGCCGCACCTCGTTGACGGCCTCCCCCCGCAAGGGCACCTTGGTGGGCCGGTCACGCCTAAGCCATGACCGTATCAGGTTTTCTTCCAGCGACAGGCCGCCGCCTCCCGATGTCCAAGCCGCTCGTTTTCCCAGCTCTGGCGCAATTTGCGGCCGCAACCGCCGGCCGCAACATGACCAAAGCAGCCTATGTAGCGGTGACGGCCGGCGTCGTCATGATGCTGGTGCTTACGGTCGCCCCCGCCTATGAGGCCGCGCATGGCTGGGTCGACGCGGTGCTGTGGGCGTGCCTGGCCTTCTTTGTGTTCGAATGGGTGGTCCGGCTTCGCCACGCCGTCCTGGCCGAGCGCGGATGGGCTTACGCGGCGTCCGGGCGCGGGCTGGTGGACGCCGTCGCCGCCGCCGCCGTACCGCTCGTCCTCGTCCTTGGCGCCGATCCCAAATCGGCGTGGCTGCTGGGCGTGGTCTGGATGTTCAAGGTGGTTCCGGGGATTCCGGGACTTCGTCAGTTGCGCCGGGTGCTGGCGCGGGAATCCGGGCCGCTCCTGAGCGTGCTGGTGATCTTCCTGATGGTGCTGCTTCTCGCCTCGGTGGCGGAGTATTTCCTGGAACGCGATGTCCAGCCGGCCACCTTCGGCAGCGTACCTGCGGCCCTGTGGTGGGCGGTCGTTACCTTGACCACCGTGGGATACGGCGATGTGGTGCCGATCACGCTGCTCGGCAGGCTGGTCGCGGCTTTTGTGATGATCTGCGGGCTCGGCGTGTTCGGGCTGTGGACCGGTATTCTCGCCACCGGTTTTGCCGCCGAGACCCGCCGCGACAACTTCCTGAAAACCTGGGAATCGGTGACCAAGGTGCCGTTCTTTGCCGCCCTCGGCCCGTCGGCGATCGCCGACGTGACGCATATGCTGCGCACCATGGACCTGCCGGCGCGCACCATGATCATCCGCAAGGGCCAGGCCGGCGACTGCATGTATTTCATCGCCGCCGGCGAGGTCGAGGTCGACCTGCCGGGCAAGAAGGTGCGGCTCGGCGACGGCGCGTTCTTCGGCGAGATGGCGCTGCTCGGCAACCATTTGCGTTCCGCCAATATCACCACCACGCGGGTGTCGAGACTGCTGGTGCTCGATCTCGTGGACTTCCGCATGCTGATGGCGCGGCATCCCGATCTCGCCGAGACCATCGACGCCGAAGCCAGGCGGCGCGCGCTGGAGAACAAATAATGAAGCCGCACTCCTCTGCCGCCGCCGAGGCGGCGAGCGCGCCGCTGCTCGATATCAACGGCGCGCGCGCCACCATCCGCCTCAACCGGCCGAAGCATTTGAACCGGCTGCAGCCCGATGACCTCGACGCGCTATTAAGACTGTTCGACCGGATCGAGGCCGATGCTGCGATCCGGGTTCTGGTACTGACCGGCACCGGCCGGGCTTTCAGCGCCGGATACGACCTCGGCTCGATTGCCGAACGCGCGGCCGGCGCGCAGGAGCAGACCGCGGGATCCGCGTTCGAGGTCGTCGTCAACCGGCTTGAGGACCTCGCGGTACCGACGATCTGCCGGCTCAATGGCGGCGTCTATGGCGGTTCCACCGATCTGGCGCTGGCCTGCGATTTCCGCATCGGCGTCGATACCTGCGAGATGTTCATGCCGGCGGCGCGGCTCGGGCTGCATTATTACAAGAGCGGCATCAGGCGCTACGTGGCACGGCTCGGCGTCGACAACGCCAAAAGACTGTTCCTGACCGCGGAGAAGATCGGCGCCACGGAGATGCTGCGGATCGGTTATCTCACCGCGATGACGCCGCCGGAGGCGCTCGACCAGGAGGTCGATAAATTGGCGACGATTCTCGCCGGCAACGCGCCGGTGGCGATGCGCGGCATGAAGCGCACCATCAACGAATTCGCCCGCGGCAAGCTCGACGAAGAAGCCGCCGACCACCGCCACCGCGACAGCATGCGCAGCGCCGAGATCAAGGAAGGCATCAAGGCGTTTGCTGAAAAGCGGCCGCCGAAGTTCTAGCGGAAGAAGGCCATGGGCATCGCCTTGCGGTTGCCGCTCCGGACCTGACGATTTTTCCTTCGCCAACGGCTCCCTCACCCGCGACTTTTTAGCATTTGACTTGGAGTTGTCGAAGTTTAGCCTACCCGTGGGGCGGGAGGCCTTGAATGCAGGGTTCGGAACAACATTGGGGACGGCGCGCGCTGGATTTCGTCGATGCGATTGAGGCGTCGAAAACGACTGCGAGCGTTGTATCCCAGTTCGAACGAATGATCGGCGATCTCGGCTTTCACGCCTACATCATGGCGGGGATCCCGACGTCGAGGCAGTCGCTCGAGCAATTGACCGTCGCGAACGGCTGGCCGGCACAATGGTTCGAACTATACAACCGTGAAAACCTGAGCTCGGTCGATCCCGTTCCACGGCATTGTTTCAACACCCTGAACGCGTTTGAGTGGAAGGATGCGCCTTACGATCGGGAGCGCGACCAGCTCGCTCACCGAGTGATGACGCGCGCGCGCGATTTTCGATTGCACGAAGGCTTCTGCGTCCCGATACACTATGACGACGCGACCGGCGCCATCAGTATTGCCGGCGAACGTCCTTATCTCGATCCGGAAACCAAAAGCGCGCTCCATCTCATGAGCGTGTTCACCCATGGCAGGCTGCGAACGCTGGCGAAGCCAAACACCGCCACGGTGCGCCGGCGACTCACCGACACCGAAGCCGAAATCTTGCGCTGGGCGGCGCTCGGAAAGACCGCCTGGGAGACCAGTCAAATCCTGCATATTTCGGAGCGAAATGTGCGATGGCACCTTGAAGAGGCACAGCGGAAACTGATGACAAAAAACAAGACCGCCGCCGTCGCGGTGGCCCTTGTCAACCGCGAAATCCTGCTCTGAAACTGGGAATTCTTCCAGTAGATCAATTTTTGCCCGCTGGCATGCTCGCCGCCTGATTGAATAACAATCAAGCGGGGACTGCGATGGTCGAGATTCATATCGTCCGAAAAGACAACCGGCCTCTCTACGAGGAATATTTCGATCGCTATTTCAGGCTGCGCCATGACATCTATGTCAAGCAGCGCAAATGGATGGCGCTGGATCGTCCGGACGGGCGCGAGATTGACCAGTTCGACACGGAAGACGCGGTCTACCTGTTCTGCGTCGACAACGGCCAACTGATCGGCGCCATGCGTGCGCTGCCGACGGTGTTGCCGACCCTGATGAGTGATATTTTTCCATATCTCAACATCCGCGGACCAATCCGCCGGCCTGATGTGTACGAACTGTCGCGCATCTTCGTTATTCCGGAACGCCGCGGCGAGCATGCCGGCCCGCGCGTGGAAATGCTGCTTCTGACCGCGATCATGGAATACGGTATCAGCATCGGCTTGACCGGATTCAGCATCGTGCTGGAATCCTGGTGGCTGCCGCGGTTCGAGCGCTGCGGCTGGAAAGCTCACCCGCTCGGTCTACCGCAGATGATCGATGATATGTCGGTCCTGGCCGTACTGGTCGATTGCGACGACACGACATGGAAGTCGCTTTGCAGGCAGATCGGCCTGACCAGGCCAACGCTGACATGGCACGGACTGGCCGACGTTAGTCGCCTGGCTCTGCCGGATATTTCGATTCCTCTTCCACCATCCGTTCAGCAAGCGCGATGAGCTCTTCACGATGCGTTCTGCTTCGCAATTTGAAAAGGCTCCTCATTAACCGGAGTCCAAGAACCGTGATTTCATCGCCCTTCAACACTGCGAGCTTTGATGGCATCGGGATGGTATTCACTATGACGTTGCGGATTTAGTGCTGTGACCGAACCTTCGCTCGACAGGATCATTGAGCAATTGCAATTCTGCATTATGGATGCCAGGGCGTTACAACTCAAGATGCTGGAGCGTCTTTTGTCAATAGCTCTGCTGGAAGCCATTGAAGATAAAGACGAATCAAAAAAGTGCACGCACTGAGCCGACGTTTTCTTTCGACTCCCCCCCCCTTCTTCCGCGAAACACGCGTCAACGTCTGCGCCTGCGACGCCCACGGATCGAACCGCCTGAAATCAAGGCCCTGATCGCCTTGGCGGCCGGGGTTTTCCCGACTGCTATTCGTCGACGAAGGTGACGGCATCGGCGATGCCGGCGCGCGAGGTGCGGTAGCTGTTGGCCTTGTGAGCGTGATCGGCGAATCCGAACGAAATTCCGCAGACCACCCGGCGATCGTCGCCAATATTGAAATGATGGCGGACCAGCCGCGAATGGCGTGCAAGCGCCGCCTGCGCAATGGTGCCGACACCGAGCGCCTGCGCCGCCAGCATGAAATTGCTGACATAGGCACCGCAATCGATCGCGCCGTAGACCCCGAGCGCCTCGGTGGTATGAATAATGGCGACATGCGGCGCGCCGAAGAAGTTATAATTCTCCAGCGCCTGCATTGCGTAGGCGAGCTTGTCGCCGCGCGGTATGCCGAGCGAATTGTAAAGCTGGAAGCCGCTCTCGCGGCGGCGCTCCAGATAAACTCCGAGATATTCACGCGGCGGCGTGAAGTCGTGGCCATCGCCTGCGCCCGAAGCGGCCTCGGCATAGATCGATTTGCGGAAGCGTTCCTTCGCCTCGCCGCTCACGATCAGGACCTGCCACGGCTGGCTGTTGCACCATGACGCCGTGCGCTGCGCGGCGCCCAGAACACGCGCGATGATCTCGCGCGGTACCGGCTGCGGCAGGAACGCGCGGACGGAATACCGCTCGTGCAGCAACTCTTCGAGCACCCCGATGCGATCTTCAGTCGGGTAGCGCTTATTCGGCGCCTTCACTGCAGCATCCGTCATGATCATCGCCCCTTGGTCGGGATCTTGTTGAACGGCACATCCTTGTCGACGCGGATGTCGCCCGGCAGGCCAAGCACACGCTCGGCAATGATGTTGCGCAGGATTTCATCGGTACCCCCGGCGATGCGGGTCGACGGCGACGACATCATCATGGCCTGGAACTGGCCGGCCGCCTCGGCGGATTTAGGATCGTTCAGCATGCCCGCCGCGCCCTGCAGATCCATCGCATACATCGCGATGTCCTGCAGCATGGAGCCGGCAACCAGCTTGCCGATCGAATTCTCCGGCCCCGGACGTTCACCCCTGGACAGCGCCGAGACCGCCCGGTAGCTGGTGTATTTCAGGCCGCTGTTCTTCACCGCCCAGTTGGCGAGCCTGGAGCGCGTCGCGCGGTCGTCGATCGCAAGCCCGTTCTCGGTCATCAGGTTGCTGCAGAACTCGAACAGTTCGGGGAAGCCGGTCGCCAGCCTCGCACCGATCGTCAACCGCTCGTTCATCAGCGTGGTCAGCGACACGTTCCAGCCGTCGCCCACCGCGCCGAGCCGCTGCGAATCCGGAACGCGCAAGTCGGTGAAGAACACCTCGTTGAATTCCTGCATGCCGTTGGCCTGCCTGATCGGCTTGACCTCGACACCCCTGCTCCTCATGTCGATGAAAAACATCGTCAGGCCCTTGTGCTTGGGCACATTGGGATCGGTGCGGGTGATCAGAATGCCGTAGTCCGAGTAATGCGCGCCCGAGGTCCAGATCTTCTGGCCGTTGATGATCCATTGATCGCCGTCGCGCTCGGCGCGGGTGCGCAGGCCCGCGACGTCGGAGCCGCCGGCGGGCTCGGAGAACAGCTGGCACCAGATTTCCTCCCCGGAGGCGATCTTCGGCAGGTACCGCCGCTTGTCGGCTTCGCTGCCATAGGCCATCACGGTCGGCCCGCACATGCCTTCGCCGATCTGGAACGGGCTGGTGAGCTTGAAGTAGACGCCCTCTTCCTGCTGCCAGATCACCCGTTCGACCGGCGTTGCACCGCGCCCGCCATACTCCCTGGGCCAGTTCAGGCAGACCCAGCCGCCTTCCGCCTTCTTCTTCTGCCAGGCCTTTGCAACCTCGACGATGTCGTGCTTCTTCAGCTTGATGCGGCCGAGCGAGGATTTGGCAAGCTCGGCCTCGAATTCCTTCGGCGCGTTGGCGTCGATCCACTTGCGGGCCTCGGCGCGGAACGCGGCTTCCTGCGGGGTGTCATCGAAATTCATGGCGGCTCCTTTTCCTCGTCATTCCGGGGCGTGCGTGACGCGCACGAACTACGATGTGCAATTGCACATCTGAGAATCTCGATCGATAACCTCTGGATTCCGGGTCTGCGCCTGACGGCGCATCCCGGAATGACTATTCGTCAGGCGCGTCCCCTGGTCGGTATCTTGTTGAACGGAACATCCTTGTCGACCCGGATGTCGCCAGGCAGTCCGAGCACGCGCTCGGCGATGATGTTGCGCATGATTTCGTCGGTGCCGCCTTCGACGCGGGTGCCGGGCGCACGCAGCAGCATCGCCTGGAATTTCCCGGCGGCTTCCGCGTCCTCGGGCCCGCTCAGCACGCCGGCGGCGCCCTGCAGATCGAGCGCGTAAGTTGCGACATCCTGGATCATCGAACCCGCGACCAGCTTGCCGATCGAATTCTCCGGCCCCGGACGCTCGCCCTTCGACAGCGCCGAGATCGCGCGCATGCTGGTGTATTTCAGTCCGCTGGCGCGCACCGCCCAGTTGGCGAGCTTGGAGCGAACGCTGCGGTCGTCGATCGCCAGCCCGTCTTCCAGCATCAGATTGCTGCAGAACTCGAACAGTTCCGGGAAACCGGTTGCAACACCTGCGCCGATCGACATGCGCTCGTTCATCAGCGTGGTCAGCGACACGTTCCAGCCGTCATTGACCGCGCCAAGCCGCTGCGCGTCCGGGATTTTCACATCGGTGAAGAATACTTCGTTGAAATCGGACTGGCCGCTGGCCTGCTTGATCGGCTTGATCACGACGCCCTGGCTCTTCATGTCCAGAAAGAACATGGTGAGGCCCTTGTGCTTCGGCACATCGGGATCGGTGCGGGTGAGAAGGATTCCGTAATCCGAGTAATGCGCGCCCGAGGTCCAGATCTTCTGGCCGTTGATGGTCCAGTCGTCGCCCTGCTTTTCGGCGCGCGTGCGCAGGCCGGCGACGTCGGAGCCACCCGCGGGTTCGGAAAACAACTGACACCAGATGTTTTCGGCTGATGCCAGCGGCGGCAGATAGTGCCGCTTCTGCGCCTCGCTGGCGAACGCCATCATGGTCGGGCCGCACATGCCGTGACCGATGATGAACATTCCGCTGAGCTTGCCGAACGGGCCCTCTTCCTGCTGCCAGATCACCCGTTCGATCGGGGTTGCGCCGCGCCCGCCATATTCCTTCGGCCAGTGCAGGCAGGCCCAGCCGGCGTCCGCCTTCTTCTTCTGCCAGGCTTTCGCCACCTCGAGGATGTTGGCGCCCCTGAGCTGGGTGCGGCCGAGCGAGGATTTGCGCAGCTCCTCCTCATATTGCCTGGGCGCGTTCGCTGCGATCCAGGCTTTCGCCTGGCTGCGGAACGCGGCTTCCTGCGGGGTGTCGTCGAAATTCATTCGCGTTGTCCTTCAAATCCATCGTCGTCCCCGCGAAAGCGGGGACCCATGGCCACCGGCGCCTAATGTTATTCCGGAGTTTGGCCCCATCTTTTAATTGAGACTTCTCGGAGTATGGGTCCCCGCTTTCGCGGGGACGACACCATTTGTTGTCTACGCCGCGTTCTTCTTGCGCATGCGGTCGATCAGTTGATCTTCCCAGTAGGAAAGGCTGCCCAAGGCCAGCGCCATCGCGTTGGAGCGCCGGTAATACAGGTGGCAGTCGAATTCCCAGGTGAAGCCCATGCCGCCATGCACCTGGATGTTGTTCTTGGAGCAATGCTGGAACGCCTGCGTCGCGCTGATGCGCGCGGCGGCGGCGGCCTCCGGCAGTTCCGAGGCGCTGGTCGAGAGCGCCCAGGCGCCGTAGTAGCAATTCGAACGCGCCAGCGTCGCCGAGACGTACATGTCGGCAAGCATGTGCTTCACGGCCTGGAACGAGCCGATCGGCCGGCCGAAGGCGATGCGATCGAGCGCATAGTCGCGGCCCATTTCGAGCGCGCGGTCGGCGCCGCCGACCTGTTCGAAGGCCATCAGCACCGCGGCGCGGTCGAGCACCTGCGACAGGATGCTCCAGCCTTCATTGGCAGGACCGAGCGGCTCGGCCTTGCAGTTCTTGAACGTGAGTTCGGCCTGGCCGCGCGATGGATCGACATTGGTCAGTGCCCTGGCCTCGACGCCACCAGCTTTCATATCGACCAGGAACAGCGAGATATCGCTGTCGCGCCCGGTTGAGCCGGTGCGCGCGGCGACGATGGCGAAATCGGCGATGGCGCCGTCGGGTACCGGTTTCTTCACGCCATTGAGGCTGCCGCCAGACGCGGAAAGCTTGATCGCCTGCGGCGACGGGTTGCCCTTGCCCTCGAACAGCGCCAGCGTGCCGATCGCGCCGCCCGATGCAATCAAGGGAAGCCACTTCTGCTTCTGCGCATCGCTGCCGGCGAGCAGGATCGCTTCCGCCGCGAGATAGACGGTCGAGGAGAACGGAACCGGCGCCAGCGCGCGGCCCATCTCCTCGGCGATCACGCAGAGTTCGAGGTGGCCGGCGCCGGCGCCGCCATATGTTTCCGGGATCGCGACGCCGAGAAAACCCATTTCGGCGAGGCCCTTCCACAATTCGCGGTCATAGGGTTCCTTGCCGTCGAGCACCACGCGCACCGCCTTGGGCGGGCATTTTTCGGCGAGAAATTTCCGCGCTTCGTCACGCATCTGTTTTTGTTCGTCGGAGAAATCGAAGTTCATGGCAGTTTACCTTTTATGGGCTGTCATTCCGGGGCGCGCGAAGCGCGAACCCGGAATCTCGATGTAAGTGACCTCTGGATTCCGGATCGGTCCGAAGACGGACCGTCCGGAATGACGGCTTGGTGGTAGTGGCGTATCTTCCTCAATTCAAAATGATGACGTCTTCGCCGGGCTGATCGGCATAGAGCCGCTCCACCAGCGCGGCGCGGCGCTCGAGCCCGGCGCGCTGGTTGATGTAGCCCTTGTCGGTGAGTTCATTGCCGTCGATCGAGGCCGGCTCGGTCATCAGCATGGCGCGGGCGATCCGCATGCTGCTGGCGCCTTCGGTCGATCTGTTATGCGCCTCCAGGCCGCGCTTCAGGCACGCCAGCACCTCGGAATGTCTGACCACTTCCTCGTAACTCGCATCCGCGTTGCCGACGATCTGCCGGCAGGCGTGAAGATTGGGCCAGGCCAGCAGTCCGACGAAGGGACGATCCTGCCCCGTGACCAGCGCGTCCTGCACGACCGGCGTCGCCGCGGCAATGGCGTCGGTGCGCAGCGAGCCGACATGAACGAAGGTGCCGGTCGTCAGCTTGAAATCCTCGACCACGCGGCCGGCAAAGATGATGCCCTGCACCGGATCCGAAGGCTCGACAAACACGCCGGCATCGCCGATGCAGTAAAAACCTTCCTCGTCGAACGCGGCCCTGGTGAGATCGGGCCGGCCGAAATAGCCGGGCGTGACGTTGACGCCGCGCAGGCGCAATTCATATTTCGATCCGACCGGAACCATCTTCAATTCGACGCCGGGGAACGGCAGGCCGATCAGCCCGACGCGCTCGGTGTCCCAATAGGTCCCGGTCGAGGTCGGCGCGGTCTCGGTCGAACCCCAGCCGGTGTAGAACACGATGCGTTCGCCGGTGGCGCGCACGGCGAGCGCCTGCATCCTCTCATAGAGGTCGTCGGGCAGCCGCGCGCCGCCATAGGCCATGATGCCGAGATTTTTGAAGAAGCTGCGGCAGAGCGCGTCGTCCTTCTCCATGGCGGCTGCGAGCGCGGCATAGCCTGCGGGTACGTTGGCATAATAAGTCGGAGAGATCTCGTGCAGGTTCCGCAGCGTCTCGTCGATCATGCCGGGCATCGGCCGGCCGTCATCGATATAGAGTGTACCGCCTTCGGTCAGCACCGGATTGAACAGCGCATTGCCGCCCATGGTGTGATTCCAGGGCATCCAGTCCAGGAAAGTGGCCTGCGGCGCGTTCGGGTCGCGCGGCCGCACCTGCATCATCATCGCGGCATTGGCGCACATCATGCCCTGCGTGTTGATGACTGCTTTGGGCATCCCGGTCGAACCCGAGGTGAACAGCAGCTTGCCGACGGTATCCGGCGCGATCTCTGCGATCGAATCGGCGACGTCTTTCGTCACCGGCGTTGCCGCCAGTTCCGCGAAGGCGACACTCTTGATACCGTCGCAGGGACGCGCGACGTGAACCACGGTGACGCCGTCGAGAGGAAGTGCGCTGAGCGCCTTCTCGAAGGTCGGCCCGTCCTGCACCATCACCACCGCCGGCTTGATCAGGTCGAACAGGTATTTCAGCTTGACGTGATCGTGGCTCATCAGCGAATAGGCCGGCGACACGGGAGCTGCCGGAAACCGGGCTTGCATCGAGGCCATCGTCATCAGCGCATGCTCGATGGAATTGCCGGACAGGATCGCGACGGGACTGCCGGGCTTGAGCTTCAGATTGAGAAGCGCTTGCGTCAGCGCGTCCACCGTGCGCTTGGCTTCCCCATAGGAGACCTTGCGCCATTGCCGGTCGGCGCCGACGCGCTGCGCCAGCCAGATGCGGCTGGGTTGCTCCTTGGCCCATTTCGCCAATGAGGCCGGGATATGCTTCTCATAGGGTTTTAAGGGAATCCGCGACTTCAGGACGATGACGCCGTCCGGCCGCCGCTCGACCGCGATATCGCGCTCGAGCCATTCGATCTTGCGAAAGGCCGGCTTTGTCAGCACTGCGGCCGCATTCCCACTCATATTGCGTCTCCCGGAATTTGGTCCTTTGCGGATCCTTGTCGTTATCGCTTGATATAGACAGGCTTTCGTTTTTCGAGGAAGGCCCTGATGCCTTCATTGAAATCTTCCGAGCGGCTGCATATGGGTCCCCGCTTTCGCGGCGACGACGATAGTGCACTACCTCGGCGCCATGCGGATCGCGCCGTCGAGCCGGATGGTCTCGCCGTTCAGCATCGCGTTCTCCACGATGTGCACCGCGAGGTTGCCGTATTCGGAGGCATCGCCGAGCCGCGCCGGATGCGGCACCTGCGCGCCCAGGCTCTTGCGCGCCTCCTCGTTCAACCCCATCAGCAGCGGCGTCAGGAACAGGCCGGGCGCGATGGTGTTGACGCGAATCTTGTGCTGGGCAAGATCGCGCGCGGCCGGCAGCGTCAGGCCGACCACGCCGCCCTTTGACGCCGAATAGGCGATCTGGCCGATCTGGCCTTCATAGGCCGCGACGCTCGCGGTGTTGATGATGGCGCCGCGTTCTTCGCCGATCGGAGCCTCCGTCAGCAGCCGCTCGGAGAACAACCGCAGCACGTTGAAGGTGCCGATCAGGTTGACATTGATGATGCGCGCGAACTTGGCCAGCGGATAGACGCCGTCCTTGCCGACGATGCGCTGCGATCCGCCGATACCGGCGCAGTTCACCAGCACCCGCGCGATGCCGTGGGCGGTTTCCGCCTTCGCGATCGCAGCCTTGACCTGGTCCTCGTCGGTGACGTCGGCAACGACCGCTATGCCCTTCACTTCGGCCGCGACCTTCTCGGCGTTCTCCTTGCTCTGGTCGAGCACGGCGATTTTCGCGCCTTTGGCCGCCATGGCGCGCGCGGTGGCGGCGCCGAGACCGGAGCCACCGCCGGTGATGAGAACGGCAACGTCTTTCAACTGCATTGATAGAACCTTTCCTTGGGCGTTTCTTCTGGTCTTGAAGTCTGAATTTTGATTTGACGCGTTTTCTTGACGTGAACCGGTCTCCACTTCGCTTGAAAACGCTATAAAGCAAAGCGATCGTCATCCGGCGCGCGCTTTTTTACCTGTTCGTCGTCAGCATGCCTCCGCAGATCAGCGCTTCCATGTGACGGATATATTGGCGGCAGACCTCGTCGGTGACCGGCCCGACGCCGGTCGCGCGCGACATCGCGTGGCGCCCGAAAAAAAGATGATCGCAGGCGCCGATCAGGCTGGTGTAGAACAGCACCGGGTCGATGTCGCGGAACTCGCCGGCCTTGACGCCCTCCGCGAGCAGGCGGCGATGAAATTCGAGCAGCGGCGCGACAAAGAATTTCGAGACTTCGTCGGCGGCCTCGGCGCTGCTTTCGTGCAGCAGATAGTGAATCAGCCGGTTCATGTAGGGAAACTGGTGATACGCCCGGATGATCCCGGCGATATGCAGCTTCAGTTTCGCGGTCGGTCTAATCGGCTGCGCCAGCAGATATTCGATCTGCGTCATCTCGGTCGCGGCATCGCGCGCCAATAGCGCCAGCAACAGACCGTCCTTGTTGCCGAAGTGATATTTCACCAGCGCGGCGTTGACGCCGGATTTCTGCGCAATGTCGCTCAAGGACACGTCGATCGAGGAACGCTCGATCATCAGCTCGCTCGCCGCAACGAGGAGCTTTTCGGCGGTGGTGTTTTTCGCAGCCGGGAGCCTGGCCGGTACGCTGGTGTTTAACGGTGATCCCATGACCTGCCTGTCGGGAGGTACGCGGTCGCAGATAACCCGATGCAAGCGCCCTACTCAAGAGTTAATTGATTGATTGACTAAATCCGCTGACGCCCCTTAAATCCGGCCCATCATTCAAACAGCACCCATAACAATCAGGGAGAACCATCATGGCCGAGGCCTATATCGTCGCCGCCGCACGCACCGCAGGCGGCCGCAAGGGGGGACGCCTCGCCGGCTGGCATCCGGCCGACCTCGCCGCTTCCGTACTGGATTCGCTGGTTGAACGTTCGGGCGCCGATCCCGCCCAGATCGAAGACGTGATCATGGGCTGCGTGATGCAGGTGGGCGAGCAGTCCAACAACATGGCGCGCAACGCCATCATGGCCTCAAAACTGCCGGAGAGCGTGCCGGGCACCTCGGTCGACCGCCAATGCGGCTCGTCGCAGCAGGCGCTGCATTTTGCGGCACAGGCGGTGATGTCAGGCACCATGGATGTCGTGATTGCCGCCGGCGTCGAGTTGATGACCCGGGTGCCGATGGGTCTTTCGTCGTCATTGCCGGCGAAGAACGGCTTCGGCACCTATAAAAGCCCGAACATCGAGCAACGCTATCCGAACATCGTGTTCAGCCAGTTCACCGGCGCCGAAATGATGGCGGAGAAATACGGCCTCTCCAAAGACGATCTCGACAAATTTGCCTATGAGAGCCACCAGCGTGCCATCGCCGCGACGCAGGCCGGCAAGTTCAAGGACGAAATCATTCCGCTGCAGATCACCCGGGCGGACGGTTCGACCGACACCCATCACATCGACGAAGGCATCCGCTTCGACGCCAGCCTCGAGGGTATCCGCAACGTCAAGCTGATCGCCGAGAACGGCAAACTCACCGCCGCCAGCTCCAGCCAGATCTGCGACGGCGCCTCCGGCGTGATGGTCGTCAACGAAAGGGGCCTGAAGTCGCTCGGCGTCAGGCCGATGGCGCGCGTCCATCACATGACCATGATGGGCGGCGATCCCGTGATCATGCTGGATGCCCCGCTGCACGCCACCGAACGCGCGCTGAAGAAGGCCGGCATGTCGATCGACGACATCGACCTGTTCGAGGTCAACGAGGCCTTCGCCTCGGTGCCGACCGCGTGGCTCAAGACCACCGGCGCGGACCCGGCGCGGCTCAACGTCAATGGCGGCGCGATCGCGCTAGGCCACCCGCTCGGTTGCTCCGGCACCAAGCTGATGACCACGCTGATCAACGCGCTGAAGCAGCGCAACAAGCGCTACGGCCTGCAGACCATGTGCGAGGGCGGCGGCATGGCCAATGTGACGATCGTCGAGCGGCTGTAGGCGCCTCAACAAAAACGGTGTCGTCCCGGCCTTGAGCCGGACCCCATCAACCACAAATGCTCGTGGTTGTACCGGGCTGGAGCTCCAGCTTGTTCCAAAATGAAAACCGGTGGTTATGGGTCCCCGCGTTCGCGGGGACGACCACTTTGATGGTTTGAGGACCTCCATGACCCATCCGTCGATCCACGCGCGGACCCAGCCGGACAAGATCGCCTATCAGATGGCGGGCACCGGCAAGGCGATCACCTATCGCGAACTCGACGAATTGTCGAACCAGGGCGCGCACCTGTTCCGCTCGCTTGGCCTGAAGGCCGGCGATCACATCGCATTCCTGATCGAGAACCGGCTGGCGTTCATGGAAATCTGCTGGGCCGCGCAGCGCTCGGGACTGTATTACACCGCGATCAGCCGTTACCTCACCCAGGACGAAATCGGCTACATCGTCAAGGACTGCGGCGCGCGCATCGTCATCACCTCTCCGAAATGCGCCGGGCAGATCAAGGGCATGGTCTCGGACGCCCCGGGCGCGCCGCTGTTCTACATGATCGACGAGCCGCTGCCGGGTTTCCGCGGCTGGGACAAGGAACTGGCGAAGCAGCCGACCACGCCGATCCCAGATGAAGAGGCCGGTTATGACATGCTGTATTCGTCGGGCACGACCGGCCGCCCCAAGGGCATCAGGCGGGAGTCGGAACACAAACCGATCGACCTGCCGAATCCGCTCCTGAAAATTCTCTGCGCCGACATGTGCGGGATGAATTCCGACAGCATCTACCTGTCGCCGGCGCCGCTCTATCACGCAGCTCCCCTGCGATTCAACATGATGGCGATCACGCTGGGCGGCACCTCGATCATCATGGAATCCTTCGACGCCGAAGAGTTCCTGAAACTGGTCGAAAAACACAAGATCACCCAGTCGCAGCTGGTGCCGACCATGTTCGTACGCATGCTGAAGCTGCCGGAAGAAGTCCGCATGCGCTATGACGTCTCGTCGCTGAAAGGCGCGATCCACGCCGCCGCCCCCTGCCCGATCGACGTCAAGGCAAAAATGATCGAATGGTGGGGACCGATCCTGATCGAATATTACGCCGGCTCCGAAGGCAACGGCGTCACCGTGTCGACGTCGCAGCAATGGCTGGCGCATCGCGGCACCGTCGGCCGCGCGGTGGTCGGCAAGGTCAAAATCCTCGACGAGAACGACCAGGAAGTTCCGGCGGGGCAGATCGGAACGGTGTATTTTGCGGATGCGCCGGTGTTTTCCTATCACAACGATCCGGAGAAAACGAAGCGCGCCTACAACGCCAGGGGCTGGTCGACGCTCGGCGACGTTGGCTATCTCGATGAAGAGGGCTTTCTCTACCTCACCGACCGCAAGTCCTACATGATCATTTCCGGCGGCGTGAACATCTATCCGCAGGAGACCGAGGATGTGCTGATCACCCACGCCGATGTCGCCGACGTCGCGGTGTTCGGCGTGCCGAACGAGGAGATGGGCGAAGAGGTCAAGGCGGTGGTGCAGCCGCACGACCTGGCGAAAGCCGGCAACGAGCTGGAAGCCGAGCTGATCCTGTTCTGCCGCAAGCATCTGTCGCCGATCAAATGCCCGCGCAGCATCGACTTTGCGGCCGAACTGCCGCGCACGCCCACCGGCAAGCTGGTGAAGCGGCATTTGCGCGACAAATATTGGCCGAAGACGGTGGTCAGGGTGTAGGGCAGAATCTCGCTGTCGTCCCGGCGAATGCCGGACCCATAGCCGCTGTCGTCAGTTGTGGAGGGGATTGCGACCGCAGCGTCACACGACATAGACACTCGTGGTTATGGATCCCGGCTCGCGCTTCGCTTGGCCGGGACGACAAGAGGAGTGCGCGGCCCATGACAACTACCACCCTGCCCGACATCCCCCTTCCATCAGGCATCCGCTCGCGCTTCGTCGAAGACATCAATGGCCTGCGCATGCATGTGCTGGAGGCGGGCTTCGAGACAAAGGGCCAGCCCTGCGTGCTGCTGCTGCACGGCTTTCCCGAACTTGGCTTCAGCTGGCGCAAGGTGATGCCGGCGCTGGCGGATGCCGGCTATCACGTGATCGCGCCGGACCAGCGCGGCTATGGCCGCACTACCGGCTGGGACGCGAATTACGACGGCGACCTCGCCTCGTTCCGCCTCACCAACCTGGTGCGCGACGCACTCGGTCTGGTGTCGGCATTCGGCTATCGCGCAGTCGATGCCGTGGTCGGGCACGATTTCGGCTCCTCCGTCGCGGCGTGGTGCGCGCTGGTGCGGCCCGACGTGTTCCGATCGGTGGCGCTGATGAGCGCGCCGTTCGCGGGGCCGCCGCAAATCGCCTTCGATACGGTGGACAAGCCGCCGAGGCCGAAGCGTGACGATCCCGTGCATCGCGAGCTTGCGGCGCTGCCGCGTCCGCGCAAGCATTATCAATGGTACTATTCGACGCGCGAGGCGAACGCGGACATGCACCACGCGCCGCAGGGCGTGCATGATTTTCTGCGCGCCTACTACCATCACAAGAGCGCGGACTGGAAACACAACCGGCCGTATCCGCTCAAATCCTGGTCCGCGAGCGAGCTGGCAAAACTGCCGACCTACTACGTGATGGATTTCGCCAGGAACATGGCCGAGACCGTCGCGGAAGAAATGCCGCCGGCCGATGCAATCGCGGCCAATATATGGCTGCCGGACCGCGAGCTTGCCTTCTATAGCGCCGAATATGCCCGCACCGGATTCCAGGGCGGCTTGCAATGGTATCGCTGCGGCACCTCAGGCGCATTCACTCCCGAACTCGAGACCTGGTCGGGCCGCAGCATCGATGTGCCCTCCTGCTTCATCTCGGGCAAACAGGATTGGGGCACTTACCAGCGTCCCGGCGCGTTCGAAGCGATGCAGGCAACCGCCTGCACGCAGATGATCGGCTGTCATCTGGTCGAAGGTGCCGGCCATTGGGTGCAGCAGGAACAGCCGAAGCGGGTCAGTGACCTGTTGTTGCAATTCGTGAAGCAAGCCAGAGAACGGGCGGCCCGGTAGTTCATCATCGGTTCATGGTCGGTCCGACATCATGGCGAGACTGCCGCGGGAATCATGTCCGGGAGCGATTTCCCGGTGCCGCGTTGCACGCTGCCGGATCATGCGTCGGGCGGAAGTCACTGGAGGAGGAAATATGGGAAAGAAAATCGCTGGACTTCTGGGAGCGATGGCGGCGCTCGGGGCGTTCAATGCCGCTGAAGCCGCACCTGTTCCAACTCCGGTTCCGGCAGACGTCTTGAGGGCCGATTCCTTCGCCGGCCTGCTGCAACCGATCCCGAACGCCGCCGCGCTGCTCAGGGCCGTCGACGAATCGCGGCCGAGCCCGTCAGCGGACGGAAATGTCCAGCTTGCTCAATTCTACCACCACCACCACCACCACCACCATCATCACCACCACAGCCAATATCGCCGATATTACTATGATGATACGCCCCGGGTCATCATCGTGCCCCGATATCGCCGCTACCATCATCATCACCACCACCATCACAGCTTCTACCGCCGCGACTATTGAGGTCGTGCCCCGCGGGTCGATGATCAAACAGGACCCTTAGGGTCCTGTTTCCGTGAGCCTTCGCCCGAACCGGCGCCAACCCCGCATCATGGTCGGCCGGACACCATGAAAAGGCTGCCGCGGGAACCGTTTCCGGGAACGATTTTTCGGTGGCTGCGTTGCCGACTACCGGCCATGCGGCCGGTGACATTCACTGGAGGAGACATATGGAAAAGAAGATCGCTGGACTTTTGGGAGCGGTAGCGACGCTCGGGGCATTCAACGCCGCTCAGGCCGCACCGACGCCGAGTCCGGCCCCGAGCGATATATTGCGGGCGAATTCCTTCGCCGACCTGCTGCAACCGATCCCGAACGCCGCCGCGCTGCTGCAAGCCGTCGACGAAACCGCACCTGGACGGTCGGCGGACGAAAACGTCCAGCTGGCACAACTCTACGTCCATCACCACCATCATCATCACCACCATCACGCCTGGCGCCGATACGCGCCGCGCATCGTCGTGGTGCCGCCGCGACGCCATCATCATCACCACCACCATCACAGCTTCTACCGTCGCGGCTATTAAGTCGCCCGCCATCGGATGACGAGAAAACAGGACCTCAGGGGTCCTGTTTTTGTGTGGCGCCGGATTCATTCGACGCGTTTTTCGCGTAAACCGGGGGCCCGCTTCGCTCGAAAAAGCCTATTCCTGCCGCGTTTTTTCCTTCGCCGCGCGATGCAGATGCCGGTAGGTGCCGTCGAACACGGTGTCCGTCGACGACGTCCACTCGGTCCCGGCCGACAGCGTCGGCCGGCTGTTATAAATCCGCCGCGCCTGCAGCTCGCGCTCGGCCGATTCCTCCTCGTCCATCTTCTCGAGTTCGAACGAGGCTTCCTCGGGGATCACGATGATCTGCGCGAACGGCTCGTTCGGCCTGAAAATGTGGGTGCGGCCCTCGGCCGGCGCCTTGAACACGCAAAAAAACAACATCGGCCACCAATTCCGTATCAGCGCCGGCACCGCGATCGGCACGGTGTCGGTGCGGTCGGAATAAAACCGCGGGTGCGGTTCGGTCCGGATCGCCATGCCTGTCTCGACCTTGAGATCGAGGAGAATCTGATAGGTGTAAAAATGGTCGCCGAAATTCCGGAACGGCGGCCACTGCACCCCGCCATCCGGGGGCGGTCCCCAATCTCCCTCCAATATCAAACCGCCATCCCTGGTGCTGACGTGCAGCTCATTGTCGTAGGGATAAAAGAGCTCGATTCCGTATTGCGCTCCCTCCGAAAACGGAACGCAGTGCCACATCTGCTCGTGCGAACCATCGGCGCGAGGTTCGCGCTTGCCGGCCCATCCGGGAATCTCGAGCCTGGTTCGACGCGGCGCGAGCCGCGGATCGTTCAATCGGTATTTAACCTTGTTCATGAGATCTCTCGTTTGATATTTCCCGTAATAGGAACTCGGACGGACGCCGGCCGCAACGGTTCTATTTCGCGGACTCGGAAAATCATGGGAAAGAGTCTTTGTTCCGCGTGCAGCCAAATTGACCCCACTCAATCCTGCCATTATACATTTAGAAGCATTCTAATCCTCTCCCAGGAACGCTTCGATGAAGAATTTCGCCGATTTGACCGAGCGCGAAGTGCTGGCCGTCGCGATCGCCGCGGAAGAGGAAGACAGCCGCATTTACATGACGTTCGCCGAGGATCTCGCGGAGCGTTATCCGGAATCGGCCAGGATCTTCGAGGAGATGGCGGAGGAGGAAAAAGGCCATCGCCACATGCTGCTGGAAATGTACGAAAAGCGTTTCGGCGGCAATCTTCCGCCCATTCGCAGAGACAACGTCAAGGGATTTTTGCGCCGCCGGCCGATCTGGCTGACCAAGAACCTGTCGCTCGACACCATCCGCAAGGAAGCTGCGACAATGGAGTTCGAAGCCGAGCGGTTCTATATCAAGGCGGCCGAACAGACCCAGGATGTCGGCGTCCGCAGGTTGCTCGGTGATCTCGCTGAGGCGGAAAAAGGCCACGAAAACGTCGCGGCGAGGCTGGCCAACCGGATTCTCAGCCCGGACGTGCGCGCCGAAGAGGAAAAAACGCGCCGGCGCGTGTTCGTCCTGCAATATGTGCAGCCCGGTCTCGCCGGATTGATGGACGGATCGGTGTCGACGCTGGCGCCGCTGTTTGCCGCCGCCTTTGCGACGCATCAGAACTGGCAAACATTCCTGGTCGGATTGGCCGCCTCGATCGGCGCCGGCATCAGCATGGGCTTTGCCGAAGCCTTGTCCGACGATGGATCGCTGACCGGACGCGGTTCGCCCTGGCTGCGCGGAGTAACCTGCGGCCTGATGACGACGCTCGGTGGCCTCGGCCACACCATGCCCTATCTGGTGCCGGACTCCTGGGCCAATGCGTTCTGGATCGCGACCGCGATTGCCGGCGTCGTGGTGTTCTTCGAACTGTGGGCGATCGCCTATATTCGCGCGCGATACATGGACACGCCGTTCCTGCAGGCCGTGTTCCAGATCGTGCTCGGCGGCGCCATCGTGCTCGCGGTCGGCATTCTCATTGGAGCGGCTTAGGCTGGCGATGATGAAACTCTGTCTCAGACCCCGCGCCTGGCGCCACCTCTGCCTGCTGGCCAGCGCGGCTTTCTCGCTTCTGCTGGGACAACCGGCGAAGGCCACCGACGAAATCCAGGTGTACAATGCCGGCATCGCGGCGCCCGGCCAGTTCACGATCCAGCAGCACCTCAATTATGTCCCGCTCGGAGTCAAGGACCCGCCGTTTCCCGGCGGCCTCATTTCCAACAACAGCATCAAGGGGACGCCGGAATTCGCCTATGGCGTCACCGACTGGTGGGAGGTCGGGCTCTATCTGCCGTTCGCGATCAAGGATCAGCAATTCCTGTCGGATTCCTTCAAGCTGCGGACCCTGTTCGTCTCGCCCAATGCCGACACAGCGCAACCTCTTCTACGGCGTCAATTTCGAATTCAGCAACACCACCCCGAAATTCTCGCAGTCAAGGTTTGGGCTGGAGATCCGGCCGATCATCGGCGTGCGTAACGCGGACTACGAATTCATCGTCAACCCGATCGTGGACATCAGCTTCGGAAAATATGGCGAGGCGGACTTTGCGCCCGCGGCCCGCCTGGCGCGCAAGTTCGGGCCGGATCTGTTCGTCGGGCTGGAATATTACGCCGACTTCGGCGAGATCGGAAACTTCGCCAAGCTTACCGATCAGCAACACACTGCTGTTCGCGGTGACCGATTTCAAGCTCGGCATCTTCGACGTGAACTTCGGCGTTGGCTATGGATTGACGCCGGCGTCCGATCGCTGGGTCGTCAAGTCGATTGTGGGATACGCGTTTCCGGTCCCCGGAAGCAATTCCGGCACGGGCGAGCGTACTGCCGGGCCTGTCAATCCGATGTCACACGCCTCGGCGCGCTACCTTCAACCCTGACGAACCGCCGCAACGGCTCGTGCGCTTGGTCTACCCTGCCAACCTCAATCAAGGAACCTCATGACCGCTCGTCTGCAATACGGGACCACCGCGAAGGTGCTCCATTGGCTCGTCGTTGCGCTTCTGCTCGTGCAATATCTGATCGGCTGGCTGATGCCGGACATTCATCGCGGAACATGAAGCCCGGCGCGGCCATGACATTCCATGTCTCGGTCGGGGTGACGATCCTGGTGCTCATCGTTTTGCGGTTCGCCTGGCGGCTTACCCACCCCGTTGCCCCCGAGAGCTCGCTTCAGCCCTGGCAGCGATTGAGCTCGGAAGCCGTGCATTGGCTGCTCTACGCGCTGGTGTTGGCGACAACCGCTGACCGGCTGGCTGTTCGCATCGTTTCGTGGCTGGTCGATGTCCTTCTTTTATCTCGTGCCGATGCCGATGCTGGCTTCGGACAATGCGGAGGCGGGGAAGGCGATCGACGGCTTGCATCAGGCGATGGAATGGGCGCTGCTGGTGGTGATCGGTCTCCATGTCGCCTCGGCGCTGGCCCACGCCTTCATCTATCGTGACCGCATCATGCAGCGGATGCTGCCGGAATAGCCGTCCCGCGGCAGCAATTGCGGTCTGGCGGCGGTCGCCGATACGATGCATCATCCGGCAACATCAGGAAATTGACCGGGAGCACGCCTTGGCCAGATCGCAATGGAGTTTCAAGACCGCGACCGAACTGTCCGCGGCGCTGGCGGCGAAGAAGGTCTCCGCCGTCGAATTGGCGCAGGACGCGATTCAGCGCATCGAGCGTCACGACGGCAAGATCAATGCGATTTGCGTGCGCGATTTCGACCGCGGCCTGGAAACCGCCCGCGCCGCCGATGCCGCCCGCGCGCGCGGCGAGACAGCGCCGCTGCTCGGCATTCCCTTGACCGTGAAGGAATCCTACAATGTCGCGGGGCTGCCCACGACCTGGGGCTTTCCGGCGCAGACGGATTTTGCCCCAGCTGAAGACGCGCTTTCGATTTCACGCGTCAAGGATGCGGGCGGCGTGATCCTCGGCAAGACCAATGTGCCGGTCGGGCTCGCCGACTGGCAGAGCTACAACGAGATCTACGGCACCACCAGCAATCCGTTCGATCTCGGCCGCACGCCCGGCGGCTCCTCCGGCGGATCGGCGGCGGCGCTCGCGGCGGGCTACGGCCCGCTCTCGCTCGGCTCCGATATCGGCGGATCGCTTCGCGTGCCGGCATTCCACTGCGGCGTCTATGCGCACAAGCCGACCTTCGCGCTGGCGCCATCGCGCGGCCATACGCCGCCGCCGCTGCCGCCGCTGCCGTTCGACCGCGATCTCTCGGTGATCGGGCCGATGGCGCGCTCGGCCGCCGACCTTTCCCTGCTACTCGACGTCATCGCGGGACCGGACCCGATCGAAGCCGGCAAAGCCTACAGGCTTGCGCTGCCGCCGCCGCGCCACAGCGAATTGAAGGATTTCCGCGTGCTGCTGCTCGATACCGATGCGGTGATGCCGACATCGGCCAGCGTGCGCACGGCGATCGGCAGCCTTGCCGCCAATCTTGGCAAGGCCGGCGTAACCGTGACGCGCGACAGTCCGGTACTGCCCGACTTCGCCGCGTCGACGCGGCTCTATATGCGAATGCTGATGTCGTTCCTCGCCGCATCCTTCGCACCGGAGATCTATGCCGGCGCGCAAGCCGCAGCGGCAAAGCTTGCTCCAGATGATATGAGCCTGGCGGCGGAGCGCCTGCGCGGCATCGTGCTCAGCCATCGCGACTGGGTGATGGCCGATGGCGGGCGCGCGCGGCTGCGCGCGCAATGGCGCGAGCTGTTCAGGACCTTCGACGCGGTGATCTGCCCGTTGATGCCGACGCCGGCCTATCCGCACGATCATTCCGCGGATCAGGAAACCCGCCGCATCGACATCGACGGCAAGGACTACGTCTACACCGATCAGCTGGCGTGGCCCGGCATCGCCACGCTGCCCGGCCTGCCGGCCACCGCGATCCCGATCGGCCTTTCCCCGGAAGGATTGCCGATCGGCGTCCAGATCGTCGGCCCGTGGCTGGAAGATCGCACGCCCTTGAGGTTGGCCGAACTGATCGAGCGCGAATTCGGCGGCTTTGTGCGACCGCCGATGTTTGATGACTAGACATGCCTCTTGATGACGAGACATGCCTCATCCTGGGGAGCGCACTCATGCGCGCGTCTCGAGGGATGAGACGTGAGCGGCCTCATGGTTCGAGACGGCGCTGACGCACCTCCCCACCATGAGGGTCGAAAACTGACTAGGCGTCAAACATGATCACGCTGCGCACCGTCTTGCCGGCCTTCATCGCGGCAAAACCCTCGTTGATCTCCGACAGCTTCAGCTTGGCCGAGATCCAGTCCTCCAGATGCAGCCGCCCTCGCATGTAGAACTCGACCAGCCGCGGCATGTCGACGCGGAAGTGGTTGGAGCCCATCGACGAACCCTGGATCTTGCGTTCGCGCAAAAAATCAAAACCGTGCAGCTCGATCTTCTGGCCGAACGGAATCATGCCGACGATGGTTGCGGTGCCGCCGGGTGCCAGCATGGCGAAGGCCTGCTCGGCGGTCTCCTTGCGGCCCAGGACTTCGAACGAGTGATGCACGCCGCCACCCGTGAGATCGCGCACCTGCTGCACCACGTCGCCGTTCCGGGGATCGACGATGTCCGTGGCGCCCAGTTTGGTCGCCAATTGCAGTTTGGCCGGATTGGTATCGACCGCGATGATGCGACCGGCGCCGGCGATCTGCGCGCCGTTGATCGCGGCCATGCCGACGCCGCCGCATCCGATCACCACCACGCTCTCGCCGGGCGCGACCTTGGCGGTGTTGACCACGGCGCCGTAGCCGGTGATGACGCCGCAGCCGATCAAGGCCGCCAGATCGAGCGGCATGTCCTTGCGGATCTTAACGATCGCATTCTCGTGCACCAGCATCTGTTCGGCGAAGGACGACAGATTGAGGAACTGGTTCAGCTTCTCGGATCGCGCCCATGACAGCCGGTTGGACGCGCCCGGCAACATCTTCACCGTGGTGTCGGTGCAGAGCACCGGCCGCCCCGTCGTGCAATTGTCGCAGGTGCCGCAGAATACCGACAGACACGTGACGACGTGATCGCCGGGTTTGACGTAGGTCACGTCGGAGCCGACCTGCTCGACGACACCGGCCGACTCGTGACCGAGCACCGCCGGCAGCGGATGCGGATAGAGCCCTTCCATGAAATGCAGGTCGGAATGGCAGAGCCCGGCAACGCTGGTGCGGATCAGGACCTCGCGCGGTCCGGGCTTCTGCAGGCTGACGTCCTCGATCACCAGCGGTTTGTTGATTTCATACAGGACGGCGGCCTTCATCGGATACTCCCCGGACTTTTGTGTTGTTCTTGAAACCAAGACTTCTTGCGTGAGCGAGCCTACGCCGCCGCAAGCAATTCGCCAACATCGGCCATGCCGACGGCGCGCCCGCCGAGCAGACGATCGGTGATGGCGCGCTGCGCCGGATTTTCCGTGAGCCGGAACGGATCGCTGTGAGGATAAAGCAGGCGATAAAGCCGTCACAAGCCATATCCGGAGGCCCGATGGCGGATAGCCATCGCATCATCGGCGCGGAGATGTCGCCCTATTCGGTCGAGGTAGGCTCCTACTTTCGCTATAAAGCCATCCCGCATCAATTGGTTTATATGCCGATATCACCAACAAGGCCGCGCTCGATCCGGTTCTGGAAGCCGCGGGCTGCCTGGCCGGATTGCGCGGCTGAGAGCTCAGGAAAGGAAAAGCGCTCATGGAAACGCCTCAATACAAGATTGCCCTGATCGTCGGCGCCGGCGAAGGCCTGAGTGCGTCGCTGGCGCGCCTGTTCGCCAGGCAAGGCATCCGCATCGCGCTGGCAGCACGACAAATCGAAAAGCTCGGCGCGCTGTGCCGTGAAACCGACGCCCGCGCCTTTGCCTGCAACGCCACCGAGCCCGACGACGTCGAGCGGCTGTTCGGCATGGTCGAGCGCGAAATCGGCGTGCCGGACGTGGTCATCTATAACGCCAGCGCGCGGGCGCGCGGGGTGTTTGCCGATCTGGTGCCGGCGGAGGTGGCCCAGGCGATCGCCGTCAGCGCGTTCGGCGGCTTTCTGGTGGCGCAGCAGGCAGTGAAGCGGATGCTGCCCAACAGACACGGCGCGATCCTGTTCACGGGAGCTTCCGCAAGCGTCAAGGGCTATCCGCAATCGGCGCCGTTCGCGATGGGCAAGTTCGCGCTGCGCGGCCTGGCGCAGAGCATGGCGCGCGAATTGTCGCCGCAGGGCATCCACATCGCGCATTTCGTGATCGACGGCGGCATTCGCAGCGTCGCGCGCGGCGAGCCCGCCGACCGGCCGGATTCAATGCTCGATCCCGACGCCATTGCCTTGAGCTACTGGAACGTGCTGCAACAGCCGCGCAGCGCCTGGACCTGGGAACTGGAATTGCGGCCATGGGTCGAGAAGTTTTAGGCGTCACCGTCAGGGGTGACGCGAAGCATCGAACCCGGAATAACGAAGAGTGGATTGCTTGGTCGCTTTGCTTCTCGCAATGACGGAAGCAATAAAATGGGGGAAACATGAGCAGCGAAATCAAAATCGACACTGGAACCAATGAACTGCTCTGCGCGATCCGCGACCGCGTCGCCGTGATCACGCTGAACCGGCCGGAAGCCCGCAATGCGCTGTCCGACAATCTGACGCCGGCGCTGCGCACGATGATAAAAACCTGCGGCGAGGATCCCGAAGTCGGCGCGCTCCTGATTACCGGCGCCGGCGCCGCCTTCTGCGCCGGCGGCAACATCAAGGGCATGGGCGCCCATCGCGACAAGAAGAAGCTGGAAATGTCCTTTGACGAGAAGGTCGCGGACCTGCAGGAACGCCAGCGCCTCTTGACCGGCGCGCTGACCTCGGTGCGCAAGCCGACCATCGCGGCATTGCCCGGCCCCGCGGTCGGCGCGGGATTGGCCATCGCCATGGCCTGCGACATCCGCATCGCGGCGCAATCGGCGTTCGTTTCCACCGGCTATCTGCGGGTGGGCCTGAGCGGTGACTACGGCATTGCGTGGCTATTGACGCGGCTGGTCGGGACCGCGCGGGCGCGCGAATTGATGTTTACCGCTGACAAGGTGGACGCCACGCGATGCGAGGCGATCGGCCTCGTCAACCGCGTGGTGCCGGACGCAAAACTCCAGGAAGAAGCGTTTGCTCTCGCAAAATCGATGGCGGAAGGCCCGACCATCGCGCTGCGCTACATGAAGGACAATCTCGACGAAGCCCTGCTGTTCGATTTCACCACCGCCCGCGACCAGGAAGCCGAGCGCCTGATCCGCACCACGATGACCGCCGACCATCGCGAGGCAGTGCAGGCTTTTATCGAGAAGCGGAGAGCAGTATTCACGGGGAAATAAAGCTTAGTTCGCCGAAGCCGCGTTCAGCGCCAGCCTTTGCGCCGCAAGCTTCCCGCTGGCGCAGGGAATTTCCTGCGGCGCAAGGTCGATGTGTTTTTCGAACCGCACCAGCTTCCAGTCATCGGGGTTGTGCGTGAGGGCAAAACCGGATTTGCGGGCGAGCCCGATCATGACGTCGTTGGAGCGCAGGGTGTCGCCGAACAGGCGCTTTGAGCCGAAAGCGGCGGCGCGGCATTGCAGATTCCTCAGCAGTGCCGAACCGATGCCCTGGCCCTGCCAGCGGTCGTCGATCGACAGGCCGAACTCGAAACTATCGGTATCGGCATTGAAGGCGTAGCGGGCTTCGCCGACGATGGTCTCATGGCCGTCGATCGTCATGGTCGCGATTACGCTGAAGCGGTCACCCTCACCGACATGGATGAAGTGCTCGAGCATGGTCTGCGGCAGTTCGCTCATGGCGCCGAGGAAGCGGTTGTAGCGGGAGCGGGTCGTGAGCGAACGGAAATAGGCCTGCAGCGCGTCGGCGTCATCAGGCTCGACGAAGCGCACCGTCAGCGACCTGCCGCCGCGCAGCCGCAGGGTATCGGAATGCTGCCGGAGGTCGTCGAGGCGAAACGCGGTCATGGCTGGCTCCCAATAATTCCGAAAAGCGATGGCTTTTGCTGGTCGCGCCCCGGCGCTCAAACCCGCCAAAACGGCTTTTCGGCCTCGTGAGCGATGTCGCTCCAGGACAGGCCGACATCATGCAGGTCGCGATCGCTCCAGCGGGCCAGTTCGCGCCGCTGGCGGCTGCGCTCGCGCCAGACATGCAGGGTTTCGACGAGCTGCGCGAAAAGCCCAGAACTATGATGATTTGTCATCGATTGCTGCGAACAGTTGGACATTTTCAGCTCCTGAAGCTAACCTCTTGCCCGCAATATCGGTGCTATCCGCACTTTCGACAAACGACATGTCGTACCGCTTCGCATGAGATAAGCTCATGGAAAATCGACCCGCAAAATGACCGCCCGACTGCCATCGCTCAATGGATTGCGTGCCTTCGAGGCCGCGGCCCGGCACTTAAGCTTCACCCATGCTGCGTCCGAGCTGAACGTCACGCAAACCGCGATCAGCCACCAGATCCGACGGCTCGAGGAGGAGCTCGGGATCCGCCTGTTCGTCCGGCAGAACCGCGCGCTGGCATTGACGGCGGAGGCCAGGGATTATCTGCCGGGTGTCCGCGCGGCATTCAACGATCTGCGGCTCGCCACCGACCGGCTGCGGCGCAAGGACGACGGCCATGTGCTGACGGTTTCGACGCTGGCGTCGCTCGCCGCCAAGTGGCTGTTGCCGCGGCTTTCCACCTTCCAGGAATCCCATCCCGGCATCGACGTGCGCATCACCACGTCGACCAGCCTGGTCGATTTCCGGAGCGGCGACGTCGATGCCGCGATCCGCTACGGCCGCGGGCATTGGCCGGGGCTGCGCGCCGACTGGCTGATGGCCGACGAATTGTTTCCGGTGTGCAGTCCGTCGCTGCTCGAGGGCGACAAGCCGTTGCGCTGCCCCGAGGACCTGGCCAATCACACGCTGTTGCATAGCAGTGGCGGCTATGACGATGACTGGCGGCTGTGGCTCACGGCCGCGGGGCTGCCCTCGAATATCTCGAAGCAGCCCGGGTTGAGTTTCGATCTGATTTTCATGACCGTGCAGGCCGCAATCGACGGCATCGGGGTTGCGATGGGCCGGACCTCCTATGTCGAGGCCGACATCGCCAAGGGCCGGCTGGTGGTCCCGTTCAAGATCGCGCTGCCGGCGGACGCCGGCTTCTATCTGGTCTCGCCGGATGGAAAAACCGATACGCCCAAGCTGTCCGCATTTAGGCAATGGCTACAGGCCTCGATCCATGGCAAACCCGAACAGCTTCATGATATGAAGCAGCCCGTCCCTCCCGGCCGAGCTTGATTTCCGCGCAAACAATAATAACAACACGGCATGGTCGACCTTACCCGTAAATACGACGTGCTGGTGATTGGCGGCGGCAATGCCGCGCTGTGCGCCGCGATCAGTGCGCGGCGGAGCGGCGCTGACGTGCTGGTGCTGGAAGGCGCCCCGAAATTCTATCGCGGCGGCAACACCCGCCATACCCGCAACATGCGCTGCGCCCACGATGCCGCGACCGACATCCTCACCGGACCCTATACCGAGCAGGAATTCTGGGAAGATCTCAAGCTCGTCACCGACGGCCAGACCGACGAGGAGCTGGCGCGCCACATGATCCGGGAGTCGAAGGACATCCTTGACTGGATCGTCGAACAGGGCGTGCGCTGGCAGCCGTCGCTGGGCGGCACGCTGAGTCTCGGGCGGACCAATTCGTTCTTCCTCGGCGGCGGCCGGGCGATGCTGAATGCGCTCTATCTCACCGCCGAGCAGCTCGGCGTTGAAATTCTCTACGACGCCGAAGTGATCGACCTCGAAATCAACAACGGCATGTTCCTATCCGCTGTCCTCAGGCAGGGCGACGGCCGCGTCAACGTCCGGGCCTCGACGCTGGTCGCGGCCGCCGGCGGCTTCGAGGCCAACATCGAATGGCTGAAGCAGTATTGGGGCGACGCCGCCGATAATTTCCTGATCCGTGGCACGCCCTATAATCGCGGCTCGATCCTCAAGATGCTGCTGGCCAAGGGCGTGCAGGAGATCGGCGATCCCACCCAGTGCCACGCGGTCGCGATCGACGCGCGGGCGCCGAAATTCGACGGCGGCATCATCACCCGGCACGATTCCGTGGTGTTCGGTATTGTCGTGAACAACAAGGCGCTGCGCTTCTACGACGAAGGCGAGGACATCTGGCCCAAGCGCTACGCGATCTGGGGCCGCCTCGTCGCCGCCCAACCGGACCAGATCGCCTACATCATTTTCGACGCTGCCTCGCGCAACAGCTTCATGCCGACGCTGTTCCCGCCGATCGAAGCCGGCTCGATCGCCGAGCTCGCCGGCAAATTCGATCTCGATCCAGCCGTGCTTGAAAAAACCGTCGCCGAATTCAACGCGGCGGTACGGCCGGGCACCTTCGACCACACCATCCTCGACGATTGCCGCACCGAAGGGTTGACGCCGCCGAAAACCCATTGGGCGCGGCGGATCGAGACGCCGCCCTATTTTGCCTACCCGGTGCGGCCCGGCATCACCTTCACCTATCTCGGCACCCGCGTGAACAAGCAGGCGCGCATGCTGATGAAGGACGGCAAGCCCGCCGCCAACATGTTCGCCGCCGGCGAGATCATGGCGGGCAATGTGCTCGGCAAGGGCTATGCGGCCGGCATCGGAATGACCATCGGCAGCGTGTTCGGACGGATCGCGGGACGGGAAGCGGCGCAAAATGCACGGAACTAAAATCCTCGAGGAAGCCGACCGCCTGATGACGGTCTGCAATTCCTGCCGCTATTGCGAGGGCCTTTGCGCGGTATTTCCGGCGATGGAAATACGCCGCGCGTTCTCCGATGGCGATCTCAACTATTTCGCCAACCTCTGCCACGCCTGCGGCGCCTGCTACACCGACTGCCAGTTCTCGCCGCCGCACGAGTACAACGTCAATGTGCCGAAGACGCTGGCCATCGCGCGCGCCGAATCCTGGGTCGCCTATGCCTGGCCGCGCGCCTTTTCCGGCCTGTTCGCACGCAACGGTCTTGCGATCAGCATCATCGCGGCCTTGAGTGTCGCCGCGTTCATTTTCGGTTTTGCCGCTTTTACCGACCGGCAAGTGCTGTTCGGTGTCCATAAAGGTCCGGGCGCGTTCTACGCATTGATGCCGCACAACGCGATCGCGGCGCTGTTCGGCGCGGCATTTCTCTACGCAATCATCGCGCTGGCGATGGGCGTACGCGCCTTCTGGCGCGATATCGGCGAGCCCATCGGCATGCTGGCCGACCCGGGATCGCTCTGGCAGGCGATCAAGGACGCCGGCCAATTGCGCTATCTCGACGGCGGCGGCGTCGGCTGCTTCAACGACGACGAGCGGCCGACCGACCGGCGCAAGATCTATCATCACCTGACGTTCTACGGTTTTGTCCTTTGCTTCGCCGCCACCTGCGTCGCGACGCTGTATCACTATCTGCTGGCGCGCGAGGCGCCCTATCCGTGGTGGGACCTGCCGGTGGTGCTGGGCACGCTGGGCGGCATCGGGCTTCTGATCGGGCCCGCGGGTCTGCTCGCGGAAAAATTCAAACGCGATCCCGCGCTGGTCGACGAGAAGCGCACCGGCATGGATGTCGCGTTCATCGCCATGCTGTTTTTGACTTCTCTGACCGGCATCGCGCTTCTGCTATGGCGCGAGACCGCGGCAATGGGGCCGCTGCTGGCGCTGCATCTCGGCGTGGTGTTCTCGCTGTTCATCACCATGCCCTACGGCAAGTTCGTGCACGGCCTCTACCGCTACGTCGCGCTGGTTCGTTACGCGAAGGAGCGAAGGCAGATGGCGGGCACGGTTTAGCCGGTTCGCCATCGGCCTTCTCAACTCACTCCACTCGTCGTCCCGGCCTTGAGCCGGGACCCATCAATCGCCGGCCCGAGTAGTTGAAAGCCGTCCACCGGCGCGCTCAATAATGACCGGCGCAGCGTATGGGTCCCGGATCAGCGCTCGCGGAGCCTGTCATCGGGCGGCGCTTCGCGCCGACCCGTTGGCTCGCTTGTCCGGGACGACGAAAGCTATTCCGATTTAACTGTCAAACAGCAGATGCGCGTCCGCATTCTCGCGGCACGATTTGCCCGAGCCTTGCGTGTCTTGGTCCCTCGAGAAAAAAGGGAGCAGGGAATGCCGGATGCGCGCTGCACCCGCGGTCTCGTGTGCAAAATGGACAAAGGAAAACGCACACGAGCATACAGGTTCAGCGGAGGCAATCCGGCATTCCCTGCGCAATGGCTTTACGGCTTACTTCGCGCTCTCCCCGGAGAATCGGGCTTTCTTGCCTCCGTCGCCTGCGAATAGCTGGCTCATCCGCGCCCGGTCGGGCCGACTTGCCTTCCGCAGACTTGACGCCAACCACTGAGGCGTCAGGACCACACGACTTCACCGTACGCTTCAGCATCGTACGTCCTGCGCGCCATTGTCCGCTCACGGAAAACCGCCCTGCGAACACACTTCACGCCCGACGCCGCCGCGTCCACCGCATCCCAACCCGCGTTTCGTGACGATCGCGATACGCCCCTCTTGCCGGGTGAGACGGGCGAACTTGTAAGAGTGATTTGCCCGACGAGTTAAGCGAAACTTTGCCCGTCGTGTTATTTTGCCGCACCCACGGCCGTCATCAAGGCGTGAACGCATGAATTCAGATTGGTCGGCGGACGTCCGCTTTGTTATGCATTCCGGACCCAAGTCGGACATCGCGTGATGTCCGAAATGTGCTGCCAGAAGCGGAAATTTCGATTGCACCATGCGGACTAATCTTTGACCCCCTGCATTTCTTCTATCGTCTCACGAAAATGGAGGACCGGGGGGAGAAGACGTCGGGCAGTATGGTCTCAAGCCGCTTCCGTTCCTCGTCTCGCACGAGCGGTAGCTGTTCATCAATATCAAAGGCCGTGACTGGATCGTTTGTCAGCTCAACCGAGATTGAGCGTAAGTGGACGTCCGCCAGACCACCGAGTTCGCCAGGTTTGACCACCTGTATCGATGCGGCGTCGTTTGGGTTGAGGACTGTGATCAACGTTGGCATTTGGTCCGTAGCCAGCTCTCGCCGTCCTCTCAGGCTCGGAAGATCCTTGATATTGGCTTTATAGGCACGTTGAGCGAGATTTAACGGATAGTCTCCGTTCTCACCCCTTGGCCCCGAAGCCAGAAGCGCAACGATGTTTTTCTTACCGGGAAGCTCAACGAAGACGGCCTGCCCTCTCGCCCAAGAGTCAAACCCCCTCATCTCAGGTAAAAGTGCGGGTGCACGCCTGTAGGTCACTTCGATCACGCTCGAAGCCGTGCGGGTTGTTCCACCAACAACATCAACCTCTATCGCCATGCGATAGCGCCATGTGTATGTCGGATACTTGAGCTTGTAGAGAGCCCAGACCGCCAGTGCGGCAACTAGGGCAATAAGCACTTTTTTCATCCGATTGAGCCTGCTGCCGTGGGCAGAAATCTGATTGTCACCCTAGTTGGAAATGGTCTTTCAACCGTTAACTAGGTCCGATGCTTTCGTTCTGTCGGTCTAGTTTATGGCCGGTGACGTATCCCGATGAGGTCGTTAGCCCGTAGCCCGTAGGATGGGTTGAGCTCTTGCGAAACCCATCACCTTGCCGAGCGACCTTACGGCCATTCGCTAGAATCCCGCCGCCAGTCCAGACATCGCCAGCCCAATCATCGGGATAGATTCCAATTTTCACCCTGCGGTGGAACGACGAGTGATGACGCGACGACGTGATGGGTATCGCTGCGTTCAACCCATCCTACGAGCTCAATGGTTTTCGAATTCAAAGTTGATCGTTCAGTAGGACAGCTAGGAATCCCCCCACCGTCTCCCAGGCATCGCTGTAGGTGAATGTAATGCTGAGGTGATCTTTGTAGAGAAACGCTCTATCAAAGCCCTTCAGCTCCAGGTCTCCAATGTCAAAGAGATCATATGCCTCGGATCGCTCTTCTCCACGTCGGTTTCTGTTAGGATATCGGGCAAACAAATAGTTCTTTAGCTCGGTCAGCGAGAGACGCTCCAGCATTGGTTGAAACAACGGTGTGACAGTAATTGCCGTGGATCGGTCGACCTTGCGACAGTCTGCGATTGCGGCGACAACCGCAGCAAACTCTCGGTCGTTTTGACTTTCCATAATAGGAGGCTCTCCTGAACTCCAGTACCAACGGGCCCGATCAAGAATCCGATCGAAACACCATCTGAAGATTCTCATCGCTCCCTCCCTGCTTCCTTCACCGCCTGCATCACCGGCGGCAGCAGCCCGCAGGATGGGATGAGCTCTTGCGAAACCCATCACCTTGCCGAGCGACGTTACGGCCGTTCGCCAAAATCCCGCCGCCAGTCCAGACATCGCCAGCCCAATCCTCGGGATGGATTTCAATTTTCACCCTGCGGTGCAACGACGAGTGATGACGCGACGACGTGATGGGTATCGCTGCGCTCAACCCATCCGGGGCTTTCCACAGATCACCTCATTTCATGAGTCGCATTCGTGCCACTACACGCTGCAAGGCCGCTCCACGGACGCAGTATGAACGACACCTCGTTTACGCTAAGCCATGGCGGCAGGCCGATCGGCATCATGGTTCGGCCCTATCGAACTTGAGCACGCGCCACAACAACACGACGAGGCGGATCGCCCCCCAAACCAGGAAGACCTCTATCGAAATCCCGCCAAAAAATGAAAGGAGCGCGACTGGCTCATTAGAATATTTTTGAAATGGTTTGGATACGCCAAGGCAACCATGCTGGAGGTCCTGAACTTGCTGAACCAAGATCCAAAGAAGTGTAGATACATAGATGAAGACAACTAGCAGAACACGGCGCAAGGCAAACAGCACCAATATTGGCGCCAACAAAATGGCTATAGGAAAAACGGGGCTGCTCCAACCCAATGGGTGTTGCCGGCAATATTCTTGGTATAACGCCAAAACCACGCATGACAGATTGCACACGCCGCCGAATATCGCCGCGGCGATCAACCAACGAGAGACCTTGGGTTGAGGCATTGCATCCATCACGCGCATCCCCGATAGAATTTTTCACCCACCCAACCGAAAGCGCTTTCGTGCATCTCTCTTCCTCCGCACAACGCTGGCCACACGCGGCCGGCCGGCCGAACTGGTGCTCCTCCGCTCCAGATCGATCACGGTAGAACCGGCGTCTTCCGAACCTGAGACGCGCAAATGTTATAATTCAAAGGTGTAGACTACATCGGTACGCGGCTCGCTTGGTAGCGGAGATTGTTTGCAATCTTGCTCATCTCTCCTTCCCTACTTCCCTCACCGCCCGCATCACAGGCGAAAGCAGGCATTCTATCACGCGGCGGTCGCCGGTCTTGATCTCGGCGGAGCCCGTAGGATTGGTTGAGCTCTTGCGAAACCCATCACCTTGCCGAGCGATCTTACGGCCGTTCGCCAAAATCCACGGCTTCAGTTCAAACATCGCCAGCCCAATCCTCGGGATAGATTCCGATTTTCACCCTGCGGTGAAACGACGAGTGATGACGCGACGACGTGATGGGTATCGCTGCGCTCAACCCATCCTACGAGCTACGAACTGCACCAAAGCGACGACGACGTAACATGCTAAGAAAAACAAGGAGAGGAAGACAAACAAAGGAGGGTATCCAAGCGGGCCCCACTTTTCGAACGGATGCCCGTAGGTGCCGAGATAAAGACTTCGAGCTTGAAAGAACATCTGAATCGATAGTGCGATATAGATAACCAAAAAGAACCACGAAAACATCCGATTTCTGATGATGAACATCACCAGAGCGGGAATATAAAAGCCCCAAGCGTCATGCGTCAGATAGTTACCCGCGGAGGGGCGCGCATGATCGACGAGCACGATATAGGCTCCCTCCGCGACCAAAACGGAAGCCACGACCAGCGCACAGACATTGGCGATCAGCGTTGTGCGAGATCCGATCAGATTCATGATTGCATGCTCGGAAATGCTGTGGGGCTCGACGGGCGGACCTGGCCAAACTCCGGTCGATCGCGTCTTGACGATCGCCGAACCATTGATGGGCAAAATCTTGGACACCAAGGCCGCACATCGATAATCTGCCGCCTCGTAGCAGGCATGGTTGCAGGCGCCCTCATCTTGCTCGCGACACCCGTTGAATTCGGCGTTTGGTCGTCAGCGTATGGCGCGCGGGCTTTGCCGTCCATCGGCGGGCCTGTTGATCCCTGGTCGGCACCCATGCAATCCTGTGCTAGGACATCCAGAAATCACCGCACCGCGAAAGGCATCTGATGAAAGATCTCGTTGCGATCGCTGAAAAAATAGCCGCCAAACTGATCGAGCGTCGCCAGACCATCGCGGTGGCGGAATCCTCCACCGGCGGCCTGATCTCGGCCGCGCTGCTCGCGGTGCCCGGTGCGTCGGCCTATTTCCTCGGCTCCGCAGTGGTCTATACCCGCGATGCGCGGCGGATCCTCATGGACATCCCCGACGATGCGATGCGAGGCCTTCGCTCGGCCTCGGAGCCTTACGCAAAATTGCTGGCGAGCCAGATCCGCCAGCGCTTTGCCGCCGATTGGGGCCTGTCGGAGACCGGCGCGACCGGGCCGACCGGCAACCGCTATGGCGACTCCGCCGGCCACAGCTGCATGGCGGTCGCGGGCGTGGCGTCGCAGGCGATCACGCTCGAGACCGGCAGCGCCGATCGGCTCGCCAACATGAACGTATTCGCTTCGACCGCGCTCAATTTGTTGCTGCAGAATCTGTCGCGGTGAAAGGCTTACCATAGTCGTCCCTGCGAAAGCAGGGACCCCCAGCGTGAGCGCGATTGCGCTCATCGCGTCGCCGCGGCGTTTTGTTTTGAGAGGCGCTGTTCGACGACTTTGGTACAACCACGACGGCCTGTGGTTATGGATCCCCGCTTTCGCAGGGACGACAGCTACTTACTTCTCGCGGAACGCGCGCATCAGCTGGTCGCTGAGCGGCTTGATCAGGTAGGACAGCATGGTGCGGTCGCCGGTCTGCACGAAGGCTTCCACCGGCATGCCGGGGATCAGTTTGGCCTCGCCGAGACGCGCGATCTCTTCCGGCGGCATCGAGACGCGGATCGTGTAATAGGATTGCCCGGTGCGCTGGTCGGTGGTGACGTCGGGCGAAACGCGGGTGACGACGCCGTTCAATTCCGGCGTGGTGCGCTGGTTGAATGCCGACAGCCGCAGCAGGGTCTTCTGGCCGATCTGCAATTTATCGATATCCTGCGGATTGACCTTGGCTTCGACCCGAAGGTCGTCGGTCTGCGGAACGATCATCATGATGGCGTCGCCGGCGGTGATCACCCCGCCGACGGTATGCACCGTCGACTGCAGCACCATGCCGTCCTGCGGGGCGCGGATGTCGGTCCGCCGCAACTGGTCTTCGGCCGTGACCTTGCGCTCGACGAATTCGCCGATCTTGTCGTTGGTCTCGCGCAAATCCTTGGAGACGTCGCTGACCATATCCTTGTCGACCTGGATGATCTGCAGTTCGGTCTCGGTAATCTTGCCCTTGGCCTGCGCGCGCGACGCAATGTATTGCGCCCGCTCGCCGTCCAGCCGGGCCGCGTCGCGCTCGAGCGTGGTCAGGCGCGTAATCTGCACCAGGTGCTTGTCGTAGAGGTCGCGAACGCCCGACCAGCTCCTTTTCCACCAGCGCGATTTCCTGATCCTTCGCCTTCTCCTGCGCGGTCAGGCCGGCGATCTCCTCGTTCAATTGCGTGATCCGCTCGCGCAATTGCGCCTTTTGTCCGATCCTGCCGTTGACGCGGACCTCGAACAATTTGCTCTCGCTCGCGATCACGTTCCTGACGTCGGGGTCATCGGCGCGATCGAGCAGCGTCCTCGGAAATACGATCTTGTCGAGGCCCTGCTGTTCGGCCTGCAGCCGCGCGGCCCGCGCCCACAACCCGTCGAGGTTCTTGGTGACGATCGCGAGGCTCGCCTTGGTGACGGTGTCGTCGAGCCGCACCACCACGTCGCCGGCCTTGACGAGATCGCCGTCGCGCGCCAGCACTTCGCCGACGACGCCGCCGGTCGGATGCTGCACTTTCTTGACGTTCGATTCGACGACGATCGATCCCGGCGCGATCAGCGCGCCCGAGATCTCCGCCGTCGATGCCCAGCCGCCGAGCCCGCCGGCCAGAATGACGACGATCGCCAGCCCCACGATCAGATGCAGCCGGATCGACCGTTGCGCTCCCTGCTTCCCGTTGCCGCTCATGACTTGGTAACTCCGCCATCGGATACGATCTTGATCGGCGTCGGCGGCGCAACCCGCTGCAGCACCTGCCCCAGCACGGTTTCCTTGGGACCGAAGGCCTGCATGCGGCCGTCCTTCAGGACCAGCAAGCTGATCGACCGCCTCGATCCCGATCGGCCGGTGCGCAACGACCACCACGATGGCGCCGCGCTCGCGCGCGGCGCGAACCGCCCGCGTCAGCGCCTCGTCGCCCTCGGTATCGAGATTGGAGTTCGGCTCGTCCAGCACGATGAGGAACGGATTGCCGTAGAGCGCCCGCGCCAACGCCACGCGCTGCGCCTGGCCGGCCGAAAGCGCGGTGCCCTGCTCGCCGATCTGGGTGTCGTAGCCGTCGCGCATCTTGATGATCATCTCGTGGACGCCCGCCTCCTTGGCGGCCGCGATGATCGAACTCGGAGCTGGCGTCGGGATCGAAGCGGCAGATATTCTGGGCGACCGTTGCCGGCGAACAATTCGACATCCTGCGGCAGATAACCGACGTGGCGGCCGAGCACGTCGGACGACCACTGATCGAGCGCCGCGCCGTCGAGCCGCACCTTGCCGCGCACCGGCTGCCAGACGCCGACCAGCGCGCGCACCAGCGACGACTTGCCCGATCCGCTCGGCCCGATCACGCCCAATCCGTTGCCGGCCTGAAGCGCGAAGGTCACGTCCTGGACGATGATCTTCTGATCGCCCGGCGGCACGATGCTGACGCCCTCGACCGACAGGCGGCTCGATGGGTTCTGCAACAAGCGTCTGCGCGACCGGCGCCGGCACCGATTCGAGCAGCCGGTTGAGGCGGTGCCAGCTCTGCCGCGCGGCAACGAAACCTTTCCAATGCGCGATCGCGAGATCGACCGGCGCCAGCGCCCGCGCGCTCAGGATCGAGCCCGCGATGATAATGCCCGCGGTCGCCTCCTGATGAATCACCAGATAGGCGCCGACGGCGAGCACCGCCGACTGCAGGGTCATGCGCAGGACCTTGGCGATCGCGCCGAGACCGCCGGCGACGTCGCTGGCGCGCTGATTGCCCGCGAGATAATTCTCGTTGGCTTCGCTCCAGCGCCTGGTCAGGCGTCCGGACATGCCCATCGCGACCAGCACTTCCGCGTTTCGCCGGCTGGTGGCGGCCAGATCGTTTCGCCGCGCCGCCAGTCCCATGGCCTCACGTGCCGGCGCGCGCGACATGTATTCGGTGACGACGGTAAGGCTGATCAGGATGATCGCCCCGACCAGCGCGGTAAGGCCGATCATGACATGGAAGGCGAAACAGATCGCCAGATAGAGCGGCAGCCACGGCAGATCGAACAGCGCGCTCGGTCCCATGCCGGAGAGGAACGAGCGGACATTGTCCAGATCGCGCAGCGGCTGAAGACCCTCATTGCGCCCGCCGACCATCAGCGGCAGGCGCACGATGGTGTCGAACACGCGGGCATTGAGGGCTTCATCGAGCGAGGTTCCGATACGCCCGAGGATTCGTCCCCGGATCAGGTCGAGAATGCCCTGGGCGATGTACAATCCGCCGGCGAGGATGACCAAACCGACCAGCGTCGGTACGCTCCGGCTCGGCAGCACCCGGTCGTAAATCTCCAGCATGAAGATCGAGCCGGTCAAATAGAGCAGGTTGATCATGCAGCTCATGGCGCCGACGCCGATGAACGCACTGCGGCAGGCGCGCAACGCATCACCGAGTTCGGAACGCCGGACACCGGGATCGGCTGCCATCAATCCTGATCTCTTCCAGAGGGGTGCGCGCGCCCCTAGTTCACGCGGGCACTTGAGGCCCGATCTTACTGATTTTCCTGGCAATCGTCCATTGAAGTGGCAGTTAACCTAAACGGTATCGGCGGCCTCCCCGGCTCGCTTTGCCGGGGCCCCGTGGAACCTGATCGGCTCCCGATTGGTTGTACCGGCACCTTAGCCAATACCATGGGAGATATCATGATCCGCCGTTTGATCGGAATTGCTGCCCTTGTCGCCGCAGTGGCGCTGCCTGTCGTGACGCAGGCCCAAGGGGTCCCCGGTGGAGTTGAGCGAGGCTCCCGAGATGGCGAGAGAGCCGCCGGCCCTGTTGGCGCTGTCGTCGGCGGTGTCATTGGCGGCGTGGTCGGTGGCGTCGCCGGGGTTCTCGGCGTCGATGAGCGTCCCCGCTTTCGCAGTTATGTCGTCGAGCAGCGTCGTCCTTCCTACCAATATCGCGAGGATGTCCGGGTCGGCGCGGTACTGCCGGAGGAAGGCGTCACTTATTACGAGGTGCCGCCGGAATACGGCGTGCGGGACTATCGTTATACGGTCGTCAACAACCGCACGGTACTGGTCGATCCGCGCACCCACCGGATTGTCGAGATCGTCGAATAACAACGATATCGATCACGTCGAATGAAGGCTGTCCATCAGGATGGCCCCCATTATTGTTTTGTCCGGGCGTGTCAGAACCGGCCGCCGCCTCGAACCAGCCGCACGATCACCAGCAGTATGACCGCGCCGATCAGGGCGTCGATGATCTCCGAGACGAGGCCGACGCCGAGATGAATGCCCAGCCTTGGAAACAGGAAGCTGGCGACCAGCGCGCCGGCGATACCGACGACAATATCGCCGATGATGCCAAAGCCGGTGCCGCGCACGATCTTTCCGGCCAGCCAGCCCGCGATCAGGCCGACGAACAGAATAACGAGAATGCCTTCATTGGACATTTGCATGAGAACTTCCCCCCGGTTGCACGCGACATTTCTCCGCGCTGTGTTCGAGCCTATCCACAATTGCCTGACGTGACGACTCTAATCTGGAGAGATTTGTCGCTCGGTCGGCGTTGCTGCTTTGCGGGATATGCGCCGATGACGTTGCCGCGAACTTTGGGTGTCCGCTACGTCGCAACCGTCTCTGCACGTTCCGCCAGGATGCACCTTGCGATCCGGTGCGGGCCGACCTGCACGTTGGGCGGCAGTTGCTCGACGCAGCGGGTTTCCGCGAAACCGCAGCGCGGCGCGAACGAACAACTGGTCGGCGCCTTGTCGAGCGAGGGCGGCGTTCCCGGAATCGTTTCCAGCCGCTGGCCGCGTTTGGCGCCATGGACGGTAGCGGCCAGCAGCCCGCGCGCATAGGGGTGGATCGGCGAACGCACGATCTGGCTGAGCGTGCCCTGCTCGACGATCTCTCCCGCATACATCACGGCGACGCGGTCGCAGATTTCGATGGCAACGCCGATATCGTGGGTCACGAAGATGACGGACATGCCGAATTCGCGCTGCAGCTCGCGCAGCAGCAGCAGGATCTGGATCTGCACGGTGGCATCGAGCGCCGTGGTCGGCTCGTCGGCGAGAAGGATTTTCGGCTTGCAGGCCAGCGCCAGCGCGATCATCGCGCGCTGCCGCATGCCGCCCGACATCTCGTGCGGATAGGCGTCGAGCCTTCGCCTGGCCGACGGTATGCGCACCACTTCCAGCATTTCCAGCGCGCGCGCCGTCGCTTCCGCATGGCTTTTGCCTTCGTGGCGCATCACGGTTTCGGCAATCTGCCGGCCGATGGTGTAGACCGGATCGAGCGCCAGCGCCGGTTCCTGGAATATCATCGAAACGATCTGGCCGCGAAACGCCGACAGTTCTTCATCATCGAGCGCCAGCACGTCGCGGCCGAGAACGTGCACGCTGCCCAAGATCTGCGTCCGCTTCCGAGGCAATAGCCGCATCAGCGCGCGCAAGGTCACGCTCTTGCCCGAGCCGGACTCGCCGAGCAGGCCGAGCACTTCACCCTCGCCCAGCGAAAAGCTGAGATCGTTCACGGCATGGACGGTGCGCTCGCCGGTGAAGCGAATGTTGAGGCCGCGGATCTCGACGAGGTTGGTCATGCGAAAGCCGGCACCCTGGCGTGAAAATCGGTGGCGCGCTGGAACGCAGCCCCGATCCGCAGCAGCGTGGCTTCATCGAACGAACGGCCGATCAGCTGCATTCCCACCGGAAGACCGCGCTTCGTGAATCCGGCCGGAATCGCCAGCGACGGCAGGCCGAGATAATTGATCGGCCGGGTAAACCGCGTCAGCCGCTGGATCACGGACTCCGCCTCCGGGCTGTTGCCGACGTCGCTTTCGGCAATGGTGGGGGCGGCGACCGGCGCCACCGGCGCAATCACGGCATCGACTTTGGCCACGGCCGCGTCGTGCGCCGCCAGCGCCGGACCGCGCCAGCGCAGCGCTTCGAGGTAGGACACGCCGGGTATGGCGAGCCCGTTCTGCAACCGCATCAGAACCTGCGGGCCGTAATCCTGCGGTCGCTCGATCAGCCAGCGCTTGTGAAACGCCGCCGCCTCGACGGCGAGAACAATCTGGCATGCCGCGGTGAGCTGGCGCTGGTCGGGCAGTTCGACCGGAACGACATTTGCGCCCTCACGCCTGAGGACGGCGAGCGTCTCGTCGAGAATCCGCGCCACTTCGGGATCGAGATCGTCGACATAGAACGCGGCGGGTACGCCGATGCTGAGCCCCTTGATCGATCCCTGTATCGCGGTCGCGTAGTCCGGCACCGGCCCGGCGATCGCGGTGGGGTCGTCCGGATCCGCGCCCGCCATCAGGCCGAGCAGCAGCGCGCAATCCTCGGCCGAGCGCGCCAGCGGCCCGACGGTGTCGAGCGACTGCGACAACGGCATCGCGCCGGCGCGGCTGATCCGGCCATAGGTGGTCTTCAATCCGGTGACGCCGCAGAAATGCGCGGGCATCCGGATCGAACCTCCGGTATCCGAACCCAATGCCGCAAAGGTCAGCCGCGCCGCGATCGCCGAGCCTGACCCCGACGACGAACCACCGGTGATGTGATCGACCGCGAACGGATTATGCACCGGTCCGTAATGGCTGTTGTGGCCGGTCGGCCCATAGGCGAATTCCGCCATCTGCAGCGAGCCCAGCCGGATCGTGCCGGCATCCTTCAGGCGCTGCAACGCGGTCGAGGTTGCGGTCGCAACGAAATCGCGCCTGATTTTCGAGCCGCAGGTGACCACCCTGCCGGCGTCATAATACATATCCTTGTGCGCCAGCGGCACGCCATGCAGCGCGCCACGGATCTGGCCCCTTGAAGGCGCAGCATCGGCGACGTCGGCTGCCGCCAGCGCGGCGTCGGCTTCGATCGCCATGAAGGCATTGAGGCGCGGCTGCCACCCTTTGATGCGGTCGAGACAGGATTGCGTCACCTCGCGCGACGAGAACCGCTTTTGCGCGATCGCCTGCGCGACCGCGGTCAGCGACAGCAGTGCCGGTTCCGCGCTCATTTCGAAGACTCCCTGGTCTTCCCGGCAGCTTGAACGACGGCGAAGGTCGCGGGCTCCAGATCGAACGGCAGCGTGCCGGCGATCGCGGCAAAGCCTTCGAACGCCGGACCCATCGAATTGGCGATGCGCGTGGCGACCTCGGCGCTCACCGGCACGCCCGCGACGTCGGCCATCGCCTTGATCTCCTTTGGTGCAGGTCTCGTCATGCGGCGTCCGCTCCCTCTACTGGCGCGCGGCTGTGGCCGGAGCCTGGAATGGCCATATAGCACGCCGCCTGATGCCCCATTCTATCGAGCGCTTCAAGTTTTGGGGTGGCATTTGCGCAGAGCGGCTCCGCGAACGGACAACGGGTGTGAAAGCGGCAGCCCGTGGGCGGGTCGATCGGATTGGGCGGGTCGCCCGAAATCGGCGGGATCTCCGTCCGGTGGTCGGGATCGGACGACGGCATCGCCGCGAGCAGCGCCCTTGTATAGGGATGCGCCGGCGCATCCCATACCCGGTCCACCGGTCCAAGCTCCACGACTTCGCCGAGATACATCACCAGCACACGATCGGAAATGTAGCGCACCACGTTGAGATCGTGGCTGATGAACAGATAGGTCAGCCCGAACTCGCGCTTGAGATCGACCAAAAGGTTGAGCACCTGCGCCTCGACCGACTTGTCCAGCGCCGATACGGCTTCATCCAGGATCACGAGCCGCGGCGATAGCGCGAGCGCGCGCGCAATGTTGACGCGCTGCCGCTGACCGCCGGAAATCTCATGCGGATAGCGATTCGCAAACGTTTCCGGCCGCAAGCCAACCTTGCCGAGCAGTTCGCGCGCCAGCGCGCGCGCCGTTGCATCCGCCATGCCATGGACTTTTGGACCGAAGGCGATGGATTCCTCGATCGTCAGGCGCGGATTGAGCGAGGCATAACTGTCCTGAAACACCATCTGCATGCCGCGGCGAAGCTCGCGAAGCGACAGCGCGCGCCCGACCTGCATGCCGTCATAGATGATATCGCCGGCGTCGCGCTTCATCAGGTGCATCAACAGCCGCGCCGTGGTCGACTTGCCGCAGCCGGATTTGCCGACGATCCCGACGGTTTCGCCCTTGGCGATGGCGAACGACACGTCGTCGACCGCGCGCACCGTCTTGCGCGCACTGAACAACTCGCCGCGCACCGGGAAATGCTTGGTCAGTCCATTGACCTGCAGCAGCGGCTGCGCGGCGCCGCCGCGGTCTTCGATCGGCTCAAGCATGTCGACCACAGGGCTGATCTCGTTCATGGCGTCAGTTCCTGATATCCATGGCGCTGCGCATGCCGTCGCTGAGCAGGTTGAAGCAGATCGACACCGCGAATATCATCACGCCGGGCAAGGCCGCCACCCAGGGATTGATGTAGATCGCGGTGCGCAGCGTGTTGAGCATCAGGCCCCATTCCGGCTCCGGCGGCTTTGTCCCCAGACCGAGGAACGACAGGCCGGCCGCCAGGATCATCGACACCGAGATCAGGCCGGTGGTATAGACGAAAATCGGCCCCAGCACGTTGCCGAGCATGTGCACCCGCATGATGGTGAAGGGGCCGGCGCCGGAGGCGCGCGCCGCCTCGACGAAATCCATGTTGCGTACGCCCGTGGTGACGCTCTCGGCGACGCGGGTGATCTGCGGCACGAAGATGATGGTCAGCGAAACGATCGAGTTGACGATGCCGGCACCGAGCGCTCCTGAAATCGCGATCGCCAGCAGCACCGAGGGAAAGGCGTAGAACACGTCGACGGTGCGCATGATCGCGGTGTTGATCCTGCCGCCGACATAGCCGGCGACAAGACCGAGCGAGGTCCCGATGCCGAAGGCAAAAATCACCGGCAGAATGCCGATGATCAAAGACAGGCGCCCGCCATAGATCAGGCGCGCCAGCATGTCGCGGCCGAGTTCGTCGGTGCCGAGCGGGTAGCCCGACGTGCCGATATGGCGCAGGCGGCGGATCATCGAGCCCTGATAGGGATCGGCGAGCCCGAGCCACGGCGCCCACAGCGCGGAGAGAAAAATCAGCGCCAGAACGCAGGCGCAGGCCATGCTGACCCTGTCGCGCCGAATCCGGCGCCCGACCGTCGCCCAGTAGCCGCGCGCTTTGGCAGCCGGCCCTGCCTGCAGCGCCGCGTCCGATAACGCGCTTGTCGGGCTGATGCTCACCTTCAGCTCCGCTTGATGCGCGGATCGATCGCGGCCTGCGCGATATCGACCATGAGATTGAGGACCACGAAGAACAGCGCCAGCACCAGGATCGTGCCCTGCAACAGCGGCAGGTCACGCTGGAAAATCGCCGAATTGAGCAACAGCCCGGAACCCGGCCACGAGAACACGGTCTCGATCAGGATCGAGCCGCCGAGCATATATCCGAGTTGCAGCCCCATCACCGCAAGCGCGGTGGGCGCGGCGTTCTTGATGACGTGACGAAACACATGGGTTTCGCGCAGGCCCTTGGCGCGCAGGGCCTCGACGAAATCCTGGCTCAATATATCGCCGGTCAGCGCCCGCACCGTGCGCGTGACGATTCCCATCGGGATCACCGAGGTGGTGATCGCGGGCAGGATCAGATAGCGGATGTGCTCCCAGTCCCAGCCCCAGGCGCCGGAGCCGCCGGGCCCGGCGCCAACGGCGGGCAGCCAGTTCAACTGCACCGAGAAGATGATGACCAGCACCATGCCGAGCCAATAATGCGGAACGGAGACGCCGGCGATCGCGATCGAGGTCGCAACCTTGTCGATCCAGGTGTCGCGGAAATAGCCGGCGATCAGGCCGAAGAACAGACCGAGCGTGAACCCGATCATCGCCGCCGCGATCGCCAGCGTCACGGTGTTGCCGACCGCGCGCATGACTTCCGTCAGCACCGGGCGTCCGGTGGCGATGGAATGGCCGAGGTCGCCGTTGACCGCCTTCCATAGCCACAGCCCGAACTGGACCGGCAGCGGCCGATCGAAGCCGTAGGCGATGCGCAATTGATCGGCGAGTTCCTGCGACGCGTCGGCCGGCAGCACCGCCACCAGGGGATCGCCGGGCGTGATGTGCACCAGCATAAAGCACACCAGCGCCACGCTGATGACGATCGGGATCACATAGACGATGCGGCGGACGATATAAGCGAGCACGGGGTTACCTATCTCTCGTTCGTCATGGCCGGGCTTGTCCCGGCCATCCACGTGTTGACTGCGAGCAAGAAGGACGTGGATGCCCGGCACCGCAGACAAGTTTACGCAGTCTGCGCAAGCTCGACTGCTGTGGCCGGGCATGACGAGGAAAGCGCAAGTTCGCCAATCACGGCGTCATGGAAATCGGCGAGAAGTCCACGAACCAGCTCTTCGGCTGCACGAACCCCTTGACCTTCGGGCTCATCGCGCGCGGCGCGACGTCATGGGCGACGTAGAGGAACGCCGCGTCGTCGACGGAAGCCGCGTGCAATTCGGCCAGCGCCTTGTCGCGCTCGGCCGGATCGAAGGTCTGGCGCGCTTTTGTCACCAGCTCATCGAACCTGGGATTATTGATAAAACCCCAATTATTCGACACCGGCGGCGCCATCGAGGACTGCAGGAAGCGCACCAGAGCGAAGAACGGATCCATCGCCGCATAGGTCACGTTGGTGGCGTTGGCGCCGTTGGCGGAAGGATCCTTGGCGCCGCGCCGCCAGTTGGTGAACAGCGTATTCCATTCGATGACGTCGAGCTGGACGTCGAAGTAACATTCGGCCAGCGCCTGCTGCAGATACTCGTTCATCGGCAAGGGCAGCATCTGGCCGGAGCCCGACGCCGAGGTCTGCACCTTGACCGTCAATTTCTTGTTCGGACCGAAGCCCGCTTCCTGCATCAGCTTCTGCGCCGCTGATTTGTCATACTTGATCTGGAAAGTGGGGTTGCCGCGCCAGGGATGACCCGGCTCAAACGTGCCGGTCGCCGGCACCATCAGGCCGGCGAGCAAGCCGTCCTTCAGCCCCTCGCGATCAATGCAGAGATTGGCTGCCTTGCGGACGCGAATGTCGTTCCAGGGCGAGCCTTCGACGCGCGAGAACTGCCACGGCCAGACATGCGGCTCCTCATTGGCCTGCAACACGAAACCGCGCTGCTTGATTTCCGCGACCGCGTCCGGCGCGGGCGCTTCGATCCAGTCGACCTGGCCGGAGAGCAATGCCGCGGTGCGGGCATTTGCCTCGGGCATCGGCAGCAGCAGCATCTTTTCGACCTTGGGAACGCGCGCCTTGTCCCAGTAATTCTCGTCCCTGACGAGCTCCAGCCGCTCGCGCGGCGTGAAGCTCGACATTTTCCAGGGGCCGGTGCCCGAGGCATCCTTCGCGAACGCGGCCCACGCTGCTTGCGATTTTGCCTTGGCGTCCGCGCCTCCCGCGGCGTCATAAAACTTCTGCCATTTTGCCGGGCTTGCCATGAACAGATTGGTGAGATTGATCGGCAGGAAGCTGTCCGGCTCCCTGGTGGTCAGTTCCACCGTCATGTCGTCGATCTTGCGCGCCGAAGCCAATGTCGGCATGCGCGATGCGGTCACGCCGACCTGGCTCGGGTCGAATTGCGGTGCGTCCTGCTTGAGCACTTTTTCAACATTCCAGACGACCGCATCGGCGTTGAATGGCGAGCCATCATGGAAGCTGACGCCGGGACGAAGCTTGAACGTCCATTTCTTCTTGTCGGCGTCGTCGACTTTCCATTCGGTCGCGAGCCCGGGAATCACGACGCTCGCTTTGTCCGCGGAGGAAAGGTCCCACATCGTCAGCGCGTCATACATGGTCAGGCCGGTGAAGCGGTTGCCCTCGAAACCCTGATCGGGCTGGCCCAGCGTGCGCGGAATGTCGGCCGCGGTCATGCCGATGCGCAAGATCGTTTCAGCGCCGGCGATCCGCGGCAACGCCGCCACCGACGCCATCGCCAGCATCACAACCGCCGCCATTGTCCGGCTTTTTCCAGATCGTTCGGTACGCATAAGAGCCAATCCCTTCTCTACTTCGGATGTCTATTTCTTGTGCAATCTCATGCAACGGCTGTGCCAAGGGTGAAGATCGTTCGCCCATATGCGATTGCGGAGCAGCTCCTTGTGGGTTCGCACGAAGAAAAGACGCTGGATGCCTAATCTGGCATCAACCTTGCAAGTTCAGATCCGAGTACCTCGCCAACGGAGCTTAGTTCATGCGCGCCCGAAATTCGATGCTTCTTGCTGCCCTGGCCGTTGCCCTCGGCCTAAGCCTGCCCGTGTTGCCCGCGCAAGCGGAGTCCGTGGTGCGGTACGGCATTTCGATGGCCGATATTCCCTTGACGACGGGTCAGCCGGATCGCGGCGCCGGCGCCTATCAGTTCACGGCCTTTACGATTTACGATCCGCTGGTGGCCTGGGAGATGGACGTGTCGGATCGGCCCGGCAAGCTGGTGCCGGGGCTGGCCACCGAATGGAAGGTCGACGACAAGGACAAGACCAAGTGGCGCTTTACTTTGCGAAAAGGCGTCAAGTTTCATGACGGCAGCGACTTCAACGCCGATGCGGTGATCTGGAATCTCGACAAGGTGTTGAACGACAAGGCCCCGCAATTCGACAAGCGCCAGAGCGCGCAGGTGAAGACCCGGCTGCCGTCGGTGGCGGGCTACGCCAGGATTGACGACTCGACGATCGAGATTACCACCAAGACCGTCGACTCGTTCTTTCCCTACCAGATGCTATGGTTCCTGATCTCCAGCCCCGCGCAATACGAGAAGCTCGGCAGGGACTGGGACAAATTCGCAAGCCAGCCGTCGGGCACCGGTCCGTTCAAATTGACAAAGCTGGTGCCGCGCGAACTGGCCGAGCTTTCGAAGAATGCGGATTACTGGGACAAGAAGCGGATTCCGAAAGTCGACAAGCTCGTGCTGGTTCCGATGCCGGAGGCGCTGACGCGAACCAACGCGCTACTGGCCGGCCAAGTCGACCTGATCGAAACGCCGGCACCGGACGCGGTGCCGCAACTCAAATCCGCAGGGATGCGGATCGTCGACAACATCACGCCGCATGTCTGGAATTATCACCTCAGCGTGCTGCCCGGCTCGCCATGGACCGACATCCGCTTGCGCAAGGCGCTCAATCTCGCGATCGACCGCGACGCGGTGGTCGGACTGATGAACGGTCTGGCCAAACCCGCCAAGGGCCAGGTCGATCCGTCGAGCCCGTGGTTCGGCAAGCCGAGTTTCGACCTCAAATACGATCTTGCCGCCGCCAGGAAGCTCGTCGAGGAAGCCGGCTATTCGAAGGACAAGCCGCTGAAGACGACATTCATCATCGCACAGGGCGGCACCGGGCAGATGCTGTCGCTGCCGATGAACGAATTCCTGCAGCAGAGTTTCAAGGAGATCGGCATCGACATCGACTTCAAGGTAGTTGAACTGGAGACGCTGTACACGCACTGGCGCAAGGGCGCGGCGGACGAAATGAACGCCGGCATCACCGCCAACAACATCGCCTACGTGACCTCGGACCCGCTCTACGCCATCGTCCGCTTCTTCCACTCGGGCCAGGTCGCGCCGGTCGGCGTCAACTGGGGCGGCTACAAGAATCCGAAAGTCGATGCGCTCATCGACGAAGCCAAGCAGACCTTCGATACCGCCAGGCAGGACGAGTTGCTGGCGCAGGCGCATTCGCTGATCGTCGACGACGCCGCGCTGGTGTGGGTGGTGCACGACACCAACCCGCACGCGCTATCGCCCAGGATCAAGAAATTCGTGCAGGCGCAGCACTGGTTTCAGGACCTGACCACGATCGGGGTGGAGTAGCACCGAGCTGATTTCGCGCTGCTGCAGGCTGCCTGCAGAAAACCGGTTGCGATATTCGTGACTGCACGCCGGCCGTGAAATGCGTTTGTTGGTGCAGCGCAAATTGTTGTTTTTATAGCACTGCGCCCAAATCGTGCGCGCCCGGCTCCACGGCTCCTTGTGGCGCGAGTTCATCTATGGAAGATATCGCCCCAATAAACAAACAACATATCGGGGATGGGGCGATGAAATCAACGAGAAGCACGGGATACGTTTGCGCGTCGATCATGGCCGCCGGCGCAATGCTTTTGCCGGTCGGCGAAGCACGTGCGCAGACGGTTTTCACGACGATCCAGGCGTTCGGCGACAGTTACGCGGATACTGGAAATCTGTTCAAGATATTGGGTGGCGGCAACCCCGCTGCATACCCCACTGGGCGGTTTAGCGGCGGCACCAATTTCGTCGACACCACGTCAGCGCTGCTGGGTATTCCGCAAAACAACTTCGCCATCGGCGGCGCCAAGACCGGGACGGACAACACGGTCGCTCCGGGCATTCCCGGCTTCACCCAGGAATGGCAGGGTTTCGTCGGCGGTGGCTTGAAGATCGCGCCGAGCGACCTCGTCGAAATCAGCATCGGCGGCAACGACGCCCGGGCCTATTATCAGGGCGGCGGCACGCTGGCTGGCGTCAATGCGGCGGCGACCGTCAGCACCAACCAGGCACTGGCCGGCATCAATGCCTTGGTCGGCGTCGGCGCCAAGACCATCGTGTTCACGACCGGCGATGTCGGCCAACTGCCGGAGGCCACCGGCAATCCCGCCGCACCGATCGGCTCGGCCTACAGCCAAGCTTATAACGCCCAGATGCAGGCGGCGCTTGCCGCGATCGCCCGCAACGGCGTGCGCGTCGAACTGGTCGACGTCTCGCTGCTGGGCACCCTGATCAAGGCCAATCCGGGACGTTACGGGGTCGCCAACACCGGCGCATGCCCGCTCACCTGTATCGGAAATCCGGCGCTGCAGAACCAGTATCTATTCTATTTCGACGGCATCCATCTGACCTCGCTCGGCTTTGCCATCATGGGCGAGTACATCGTCAACCGCCTCAACGCGCCGCTCACCTTTGCGCCGCAGGGCGATCTGGCGATGAATTCGGCCATGGGTTTTGCCTCGACGTTGTTCGGCAAGCTCGACACGTTCCGCGAGACCTACGGTTTCGTGCCGTCGACGATGAACGCCTATAACGCCTATGCCGGGGTCACCAAGGCGCCGTATATGAAAGCTCCGCCCCCGGCCGCCGTCAATCCGTGGTCGTTCTACATGCAGGGCAATGGCGGCGTCAGCGACCGGCAAAGCACGGTGGCTTCGAACGGATTCAATCTCGACAGCGTCGGCGGAACGATCGGAACCGAGTATCGCATCAACAACAACGCCTTCATCGGCGGCGCTTTCGATTACTCCAACCCCAAGGCGCGCCTGTTCAACAATGCCGGGACCACAGATGTGAATTCCTATCAGTTCGGCGTCTACAGCGCCTGGGCGAGTTCGCATTTCTTCGCCCAGGGGCTCGCCACCTACGGCTGGCAGAACTACCGCAACACACGCCCGGGCGTCGTCGACACCATCACTTCGAACCCCGATGGAAACAGCTTCGTTGCCGCCGGCAAGGTCGGCTACCTGTTCGACGCCGGAAAATCCCAGGTCGGCCCGATCGGCGGCCTGACCTACGCCCGGGCAAGGGTGAACGGCTACACCGAAGCCGGCGATCCGGTGCTTACCTTGATGGTCGGCCCGCAGACCGCCGAAGCGCTGGTTGCAAGCGCGGGTGCGCAATTCCGCGTTCCGTTCACGGTCAATAGCCGCATCATCAGCCCCTATCTCAATCTGACGGCTGAGGACGATCTGATCGGAAACGGCCGCATCATCCAGTTCGGCGCAACCTCGGCGCCCCTGATCATCAACAACTGGACGATCCCGAACGGCACGTCGCAACATGTTTACGGGCGCGTGGCGGGTGGCGTTGTCGCGCCGGTGACGAACAACGTGGCGCTGACGGTGAACCTTTCGCGAACCATAGGCCATCAGGGCGGCGACGATTTCTACGGCAATGGCGGCCTGAAGATTTCGTTCTGAAACCGGTAGCCTGATCCCGGGCGTCGCGCGGCGGCTTCGGCTCTCCGCGCGATGATCGCTGCGTCTATTTTGTCAACAGCGCGAAGGCGCCGTTCCAGTCGTCCGGCGGCGGATTGTTTTGATAACCCCGGATTCGCGTCTCATACAAATTATAGAGCAAATCAAGCGCGCGGGCGTCGTCGGTCCGGCGTCCCCGCTCGATCGCCGCGAGTGCACCCTCCCAGTCGCGGCTGCGATAACATGCCAGCATCTCGATGGTCAGGTTGCGCAGGCGCTGGAAGCGGCCGGACTGCGCGGTGTCCTGGCGCCCGGCAATGGCATAGATGACCTCGGGCTCTTTCTTGCCTTTGACCATGATGAAGTCGAGCTCGAGGATCGCAAACCTGTCCTTGACCGCGAGCGCGGTATTGGAGCCGACGATGATCGGGAAACCGTATTCCTTGGATTGCCCCTCCAGGCGCGAGGCCAGGTTGACGCTGTCGCCGAGCACCGAATAATCGAACCGCAGGTCGGAACCCATGTTACCCACAACGCAAGTGCCGGTATTCAATCCGACGCCGACGTTGAGCGGAATGTAGGTGTGACAGCCCTCTTTCGCCTCGATCTCGCGCTGCCTGTTGAGCTCCTCGATCCGTTCCAGCATATCGACCGCGGCTTCACAGGCGTTTAGCTGATGTTCCTTGTCGTCGAGCGGCGCGTTCCAGAACGCCATGATGGCATCGCCCATGTATTTGTCGATGGTTCCCTTGCGCGCCAGAATCGCGTTGGTCAGCGGCGTCAGGAAGCGGTTCATCAGCGCGGTCAACCCTTGCGGATCGTGCTTGTAGGACTCCGAGATGGATGTGAAGCCCCTGACGTCGGAGAACATGATGGTCATCTCGCGCTCCTCGCCGCCGAGCACGAGCTTTTCCGGCGACTGCGCCAGCTGCTCGATCAGGGCGGGCGACAGATACTGGCCGAACGCCGAACGGATCTGCCGTCGCTGCGCCTGCTCCCGGACGAAGCTGGTGAAGATCAGGGTGAGATAGATCGCGGTGGTCGACAGCAGGGGATAGGTGAAATCGACCAGCAGCCGGTGTTGCGTGTAAAAATACCAGGACGTTCCGATCAACAGCGATGCGAACAACGCGCCGACGGCGACCAGGGTGACCGGTCCGAACTGCGGCGCGAATATGATAATCAGAATTCCGAACACCAGCGCGGCAAAAAATTCCAAAGCGATGCCGTAACTCGGTTGCGAAAGCACCGCGCGGGTCAGCGCGCTCTCCAGCACCTGGGCGTGGATTTCGACTCCCGGCATGGCCGCGGACACCGGCGTGGTCTTGATGTCGTTCAGTCCCACCGCCGAGGTCCCGATCAGCACCAGCTTGCCCTTGATCTTCCCGGGTGGGGCGCTGCCTTCAAGCACGTCCACCGCCGAAACGTAGATCGAAGGATCGCGGTGCCCAAAATGAATCCAAAGCTGGCCATTGGCGTCGGTCGGAATCTGGAAACCCTTGACGCCGATGCTCCTGATCCCGGCCTGGTCGGACTTGATGAAGATCGTGTCGGTGCCGGTTATCACCCGCAGCATTTCGAAGCTCAGGGACGGCATCGTCACGTCCTGGGCCTGCGATATCATCGGCACCCGCCGGACAATGCCGTCGCGCTCGGGATTGATCGTGAGCAGGCCGCGCCCGGCGGCCGCCTTTTCCAGAACCGGCGTGTTGCGGAGCAGACCCGGAAACTGGAACATGAAGCGCTGCGGGTCCTCGCCCAGCATCGCCAGCCCCGTCACCGGAAGCGACTTGTCGAGATCGCCTCTAGCCCCGGAAAGCCCGGATTCGCCCAGCACAACCCGCGAACGCCGCATCGCATCCGCGAAAATCTCGTCGTTGCTCGGCAGCGCGCGCAGTTTGGTCCTGGTTTCCTCGTCGAGACTGCGAAACGTGTCGGCTGCGACGTCGGGATTGAGCCGATCGGGCTCCGCGAAGATGGCATCGAAGGCGATCACGGCGGCGCCGAGTTTGGTGAGGTTGGCGACCATGTCCGCGATCCGGGTCCGCGGCCACGGCCACTGGCCCAACTTCATAAGGCTCGCTTCATCGATATCGACAATGGCGACCGGCGGCGTTGCGAGCTTGGCACGGGGATCGAAGCGCTGGAAGGTATCGAAGGTCCTGACCCGGACCTCCTCGACCGGCGCCGGATCGGCGATCCGCAGCGCCGCGAAGCCGATCAGGAACGCAAGGCACAAAAGCCGCGCATAGCCGACCCTCCGCGCGAACCACCTTCGCAATATCCTCAGCCGCTTCATGCCAATTCGATATCACGCTGCGGCGGATTGTTCACGTTTCTTGTTTTCCGAGCGCAGGCGGACCGGATTTTCGCAAGGCGCCGGACCGGCGATGGTCTAGACGACGTGGAAATCAGTGGCGTGCAGCTGCGCCTTGAGAACGCCTGCCAAGGTGATGCTATCCTGGCCATCGATGATGACGACCGTATTGCCGTGGCCGTCATCCTGCGTTGCGTGGAAGGCCGCTTGCGCGTCCGCAAAGATCGGGCTCGCGAACTGCAGCGTATCGGTAGCCGGATGGAAATCCGTCACCGTATCGTGGCCGACGCCCGCGAAATTGAAAACGAAGTTGTCGCTGGCGCCCGAGCCGGTCAACGTCTGGTTCGGAGCGCTTGCAACAATGGTCTGGCTGGCCGCCGGACCCGGATCATGCATGACCATGCCGCCGGCCGGCTGGCCGCCGGAGGCCGGCGGATCGACGATATTGACGCCGCCATTGTTGTCGGTCGTGACCGTCCAGGTAGAGCCTGACAAATCTCCAGCCAACGTGAAGGTCTCAGTTTGGTGGTCCGACAAATCGGTCACTGTCAGCGTCGTTGTGTTGAAAATGCTGTTATAGCTGCCGCTGCCGGTTACAGCCGTCGTGGTCCCCGCGGCGAAGCCATGGAGGTCCAGCACATCGCCGCTTCCCGAAATCCCGGCAATTTCGCCGGTAAAGGTCGAGGGCTGGGTAAGATGGAGCGTGCCGTTGCCGCTGACAAAGTCGATGGTATCTCCCGAAGGACCACTGACGGTGCAGCTCGCGCCGTCGGCGATCGAGACGGCCGGTGTGACGGCGATGGCGACGCCCTGGGTCGCGGACTCTGCCACGCCACTTCCGTTGTGACCCTGGTCGTTGGCGGTGATCGTCAGCGTGTCGGTACCGGTGTAATTCAATACCGGGTCGTAGACCACGCCCTGCGCCAGTGCGGCATTGATCGCCGCTTGCGAGCCGAACAGCTCGACCGAGCCGGTGCCGGCGCCCACCACGGAGTCGAGTCCGCTGCTGTTCTCCAGCGTCACCGAGCCATGGCCGGCCGCGAGCGTCACTTCGATCTGCGCCGAACCGGCGACGACGTCGGAGACGGCAAGGCTGCTGATCTTGACTGCGGTATCCTCGACGGTCGTCGTGGCGACGCCTGGGTCATACGTCAGCAGGACGGCCTGGTCCTGACTGGTGCCGCTGCCGGATACGCCGGCGATATAGAGATAATGGCCATCGGTCGTGATCGAGGTGAAGGAATTGTATTGCGCCGGATCGTAGGTTGTCGTCGAGATAACGCCGCCGTTCGACGGATTGATCTCCATAAGCACGCCTTCGGTGATGCCACCGCTTGTCGTCGAGCCGACGACGTACAGATGGCCGTTGAGCGTTACCGCACCGTTCAGGATGCTGTCCGCGTTAGCAGCGCCGAAAGTCTGGCTCCAGCTGACAGAACCGTCGGTGTTGTATTCGGCAATGACGTAATCCTGCCCGCCCGTGACGTAAGCGGTGCCGACCGCGTAAAGCTCGCTGCCGATCGTCGCGACGCCGTTGAACACCCCGGCTACGCCAATGTTGTCCTCGTGAATGGAAACCGAGCCAAGGTCGTGGCTGAAGGTCCACACCGTCGGGCTGCCGTGCGCTTCGCTGCCATGCTGCGAGCTGCCGACTGCCCAGAGGAGGGCGCCCTGCCAATCAACGGCGCCATTGGCCGAAGAGCCGCCCGGCAAACTGCCCGGATCGGTGGCCGTCGCCAGTAGCGTACCGCTGCTGTTGTATTCGCCTACGATATAGCCGCTGTAGCTCGCCGGCTGGCCGAAGCCGAGGGCGTACAGGACGGTGTTCCCGCCTTGCGTCGTGGCGATGATGTTCTGGAAGCTTTCGACCCCGCCGTAGGAATAGAAGGTGTGCGCCGTGTCGCCGAGTGCCGGGCTATAGGTGTTGCCCGTCGTGCCGCTGCCCCCGGTGTCGAATTGAACAAAAATCGACTTTGTCTCGGCGCCGCCGAAATTGTCGGTCGTCAGGCCGTCGCCGGGAAAGCTCTCGCCTGCGGCGTAGATTTTGCTGCCGTCCGCTGCGATGCCGAGGAAATCGCCTTTGCTCCACCCGTAGGTGAACGTCTGCGACGCGCCATCCGGCGCGGTATTGAACGCCACGATGTCCGCGTTATCGGAGGCGCTCTGATTCTCCGGTCCATTATTATAGGACAGATAGAGGTGGCCGTCGGCATAGGTGACGGCGGCGCCCTGATGCTCACCCGCACCACCGAACGAGTTTTGTGCCACCAGTGCCGGGTTTTGAGTGACGATCACCGGTGCGTCGAAAATCACGGTCGGGGCGATCGCCGGGCTGACATTGGGGCCATCGCTGACCTGGATCGAGAACGTCGGAGCTACATCGCCGCCGCTCTGCACGAAGCGAACGTCGCCAGCCGCGATCTGCGCAGATGTAAAGCCGCCGGTCGGCGCCGACACCCAATTCTGCCCATTGAAGACTTCGAACTCGCCGTGTGTGACGTTGTTCACCGAATAGGTGAAACTCGTGAAGCCGGGATCGCTGACGTTGAAATCGCTGTTCGACAGCACCGTGGTGCCGCCATTGCTGACGGTCAGCGTAAAGCTGTTGAGGACCGGACCGACGTTGATGGTCGTGGTGACGGTAGGACTCGTGTTGACGGCCTCGTGCGCCGCCCACGTCACCGTGCGGGCGCCGTCGGCGGCACCAGGGGTAAACTGGATCAGCTGCAGGTCCGCGTTGAAGTCGGTAAGTGTCGGGCTGCCCGACGTCTCCGTCAGGGAAATCGAATTGCCGTCGAAATGGTAATGGATCGTGCCATCCGAATTCGTAAGATCGCCGTCCGTCTTCCCGTCTATCGTGAGTTCGTCACCGGTTTGGGCGCCCGACGAGAACCAGGCGTTGACGCTTGTGACCGTGCCCGCGGTGTCCGAGACTGCGATCGATTGGTCGAGGAAAATCGGCGTCCCCGTATAGGTGACGATGTTGCCGGCATTGCTGATCTGCGGACCGCCGCTGTTGTTGCCGTTGCCGCCGTTGTTATTGATGAAATCAGAGTTGGCGAGGTTTGCGGGATTGACGCCCGGCAAGGTCAGGACATCACCGTTGCCGAAATCCGCGATCGCGTTGCCGTTCACATAGGTGACGGTCGGCGGGCCGGCAAAGCCGTTCAGTTCGATCTCGTCGCCTTCACTGTGATCGAAGACACCATTGGCCTGATCGAAGTTCGTAATCGTCAGCGCGCCGTATCCCGCTGCGAATACGAATGTGCTGCCCGCGCCGCCGGTCAGCGTGTCGTGGCTGCCGGCCGGCGCGCCGCCGCCATCGAAGAAATCCTTGCCGCTACCGCTCAGCGTGTCGGCATGGCCGGCCGAGCCGAAGCTGTCGTTGCCGGGGCCGCCGATGAAATTGTAGGCGAAGGTTGCGGTCAACGCCTTGATGGCGCTGTCGTCGCCGGCAGCGGCTTGCTTGACGTCCGACATCCATGTCGCGGCACTGACCGAGATGCCGGTGAAATCGGCGAGCGCAACGGGTGTGCTATCGGTGGTGAATTCATGGAACGAGGTGAGCGTGCCGCCGGTAACGGTGTTGCCGTCATAGGTGAAGTTATTGCCGTCAACGACGAACTCGACGTGGTCGGCGCTATCGACGACGGTGAAACCCGTCGCACCCGCGCCGGACTGGATCGTGCCGGCGCCCATCTCCGCCAGCACATTCTGATGCTGTAAATCGATGCCATTCTGCGTCAGGACCGTGATCGTCACCGTCGGCGTGCCGTTCGAAGCGTTCTCGGTCGTCTCGGTCGGGCTCTCCTGCACCGTGCCGGCCGAGGTCGCGCCGGTTTCCGCAAATCCATGGGTGTCCGTGAACGAAACCTTGACCTGGAGATGGTGGTGTTCGTCCGCCTCGGTCGGCGTATAGCTGGCGCTCGTACCGGTTTGAACCGTGGTCCAGTTCGTGCCATCAGAAGAGGTCTGGAACGTGTAAATGATGCCGCTCGCCGGCGCGTCACCATCGGTCACGGTCGCGGTGATCGGCGTATCCTGGACCGCGTTGCCATCACCATTCAGACCGGCCAGCGAAATCGTTGCGTTCTCGGTCGGGCTTTCCGCAACCACCGCGGAAGCCGCGCTGGTGCCGCTCTCGGGATCGTTGGTCGCATCGGTGAACGATGTCGTCACCGTCAGCGCCTTGCCTTCGTCCGCCTCGGTCGGCGTATAGCTGTTGTTGTCCAGCGCGGTGTGGACCAGGGTGCCATCGGCGTACCACTGGTAGGTAACGCCGCTGGCCGGCAGGTCGCCGCCGACCGCATTGAGGTCGGTCACGGTCGCGGTGACCGCCACGCCCTCAACCGGCGCGCCGGTGATCACGACCGACAGGGTTTCGGCCGGACTCTCCGCAACCGCTGATGAAGCCGCACTGATGCCGCTCTCGGGGTTGCCCGCGGCATCGGTGAACGAGGCCGTCACCGTCAGCGTCTTGCCCTCGTCGGCTTCCGTCGGCGCGTAGCTGTTGTTGTCTACCGCGGTGTGCACCAAGGTGCCATCGGCGTACCACTGGTAGGTAATGCCGCTGGCCGGCAGGTCGCCGCCGACCGCATTGAGGTCGGTCACCGTCGCGGTGATCGTCGCGCCCTCAACCGGCGTGCCGTTGATCGTCACCGACAAAGTCTCGATCGGGCTCTCCGCGACCGCCGCGGAAGCCGCGCTGGTGCCGTGCTCCGGATTGCCAGCGACATCGGTGAACGACGCCGTCACCGTCAGCGCCATGCCTTCGTCCGCCTCGGTCGGCGTATAGCTGTTGTTGTCCAGCGCGGTGTGGACCAGGGTGCCATCGGCGTACCACTGGTAGGTAATGCCGCTGGCCGGCAGGTCGCCGCCGACCGCATTGAGGTCGGTCACCGTCGCGGTGATCGTCGCGCCCTCAACCGGCGTGCCGTTGATCGTCACCGACAAAGTCTCGATCGGGCTCTCCGCGACCGCCGCGGAAGCCGCGCTGGTGCCGTGCTCCGGATTGCCAGCGACATCGGTGAACGACGCCGTCACCGTCAGCGCCTTGCCCTCATCCGCCTCGGTCGGCGTGTAGCTGGCACTGGTGCCGCTCTGCACCGTGCTGCCGTCGGCCGACCAGGTGTAGGTGACCGGACCCGTCAGGTCGCCGCCGACCGCATCGGTGTCGGTCACCGTCGCGGTGAGCGCCACTCCCTCAACCGGCGCGCCGTTGATCACCACATGCAGGGTCTCGCTCGGGCTCTCGGCAACCGCCGTCGACGCCGCGCCCGTGCCCTGCTCCGGATTGCCGGCCGCATCGGTGAACGACGCCGCCACCGTCAGCACCTTGCCCTCATCCGCCTCGGTCGGCGTGTAGCTGGCGCTGGTGCCGCTCTGCACCGTGCTGCCGTCGGCCGACCAGGTGTAAGTGACCGGACCCGTCAGGTCGCCGCCGACCGCATCGGTGTCGGTCACCGTCGCGGTGATCGCCACTCCCTCTACCGGCGCGCCGCTGATCACCACCGACAAGGTTTCGCTCGGGCTTTCCTGTACCGTGCCGGCCGACACCGAGCTGGTTTCGGGATTGCCATGGCTATCGTTGAACGCGACGATCACCTGCAGCTGGCTGCCTTCGTCGGCCTCGGTCGGCGTGTAGCTGGCGCTGGCGCCGCTCTGCACGTTGTGCCAGGTCGTCCCACCGTCGGAAGAGATCTGGAACGTGTAGGTGGCGCCCGACACGGATTGACCGCCATCCGTGATCGAAGCCGTCACCGCAACGCCTTCGGTCGCATTGCCATGAGAAGTCGAGCCCAGCATTGATGGCGCCGGGGACTTCCATCACATCGGTGCCGCCATGGCCATCGCTGGTGGTGGACCAATGCACGCCGGTGTAATCGCCGGACAGGTGCAGATCCGAGACGTCGACCCCGTTCTGGAAGATCGAGAGGATGCCACCCGTGTAGGAGACCGTCAGCTGGTTTCCATACGCAATATCGCCGAGATCGAGCGTGTTGTCATCGAGGCCGGAGATCGTGAGGCCGGGACCCGTTCCGTGAATTGCCTCCGCGTGGTCAAGCTTCAGCGTGCCCGTCGCGTTGTCCGCGAAAATGATATTCGCGGATGAATATGCGGTGGAAGAACTGGCTCCAAGCTCAAGCAGCGAAGCACCGATGATGACGGCGTTACCCGAGAGCGCCGTATCAACGGTGAGGTTCCCGCCGTTCACCTCGAACGTTCCGGTGTTGTTCACAATACTGGCCGCATCGATGGTCAGCGTGCCGCCCGTTACCTGCAGTAACCCGGAATTGTTGATGGTCGCACTGTCGACGGCGCTGGTGCCCGTTGAATCAAGCGTACCGTCAAGGACAAGCGTTCCGCCATTGACGTTGACGCTGGACAGCGTCAGCGTCTCGCCATGGTCGACCCGGATGATGCTCCCGGTCGCGGTGTCGGTGAAGGTCGCACCGGTCACCGTGACGTTGTCCAGCGTCAGCGTCTGACCGCCGTCGATCGTCACGCCGCCATTATTCAGGCTGGCGTTGTTGACGATGCTGGAACCTACGATCTCGATCATGCCGTTGTCGGTAATCGCGCCGCCATTGATGGTGACGTCGGACAGTTTCAGCGCCGTGCCGTCATCGATCTGGATGGTGGCTCCGGCCGCGGTATCGTTGAACGTCGTGCCGTTCACCGTGTCATTGTCCAGCGTCAGCGTCTGACCGCCCTCGACCGTCACGTCGCCGTTGTTCAAGACGGCGTTGCTGATCGTGCTCGAGCCGGCGACGTCGATCAGGCCGTTGTCCGTAATCGTGCCGCCGCTGATGACGGTGCGCACCAGATCCAACGTCGATCCGCTCTCGACCGTCACCGTGCCGATCGGATCGGAGGTGACGCCATCGGTATTGGTCACCGTGCTATCGGTGAGTTGCAGCGTGCCGTCGCCGATCGCCTGCAGCGATCCGGTGTTGGTCACCGTCTCGCCCGTGAGGTCGAGTTTGCCGCCGTTCGCCTCGAGCGTGCCGGAATTGATGAGGGTCGCCGGATCGATGGTCAGAATGCCGCCGGTCGATTCGATCAGGCCGGTGTTGGCGATATCGACATTGGTGATGGCGCTGGTGCCGGTGGAATCAAGCGTGCCGCTGATGCTGAGCGTGCCGCCGTCGATGGTGGCGCCGTTCAGCGTCAACATCCCGGTGGCGTCGACCGTGACGGTACCGCCGGCATTGGCGACCGTGGTGCCGAGGTCAAGCAGCAGCGCACCGCCGGCCAGAACCTCGAGCGCGCTGTTGGCGGTGACGTTCTCGCTATCCAGCGCGTTGCCGGCGCCGCTGACCTTGATCAGGCCGGAATTGGCCAGCGTGCCGTTCTTCAGCACGCCGTCGCCGGTGAGGTCGATTTCGCCGTTGTCGGCGAGCGTGCCGCCGTCGATGCCGGCGCCATTCAGCGTCAGCTTGGCACCGCCGTCCACCGCAATATGCCCGCCGGCGTTGGCAACATCGGTCGCGACATTGAGCGCACCTCCGGTGACGTCGATCGTCCCGGTGTTCGTGATGATGCTTGAATCCTTGAAATCGCCACCCTGGGCGAGATCGATCGTGCCGGAATTCAGCAGCACGCTCTTGTCCAGTATCTCGGCCTTACCGCCGACGCTGATGATCCCCGAATTGTGGATGATCGAATCGGCGTTGAGCGCAAGCGCGCCGCTGATGGTCAGCGTACTCAGGTTGTCGAGTTCCGGCTGCGAGTGCGCCGGGTTCGACAGGTCGAAATCGTTCATCGTCACCGAGTTGGCGAAGGCCGCCGCATCAATGGTGACCGGATAGGCCGGCGTCAGTCCGTGCAACTGGTCGGTGATGATGATGACGTCATCGCCGAGAGTCGGGACGGTCCCGGTTTCCCAGTTCCGCGCTGTGCTCCACAACGCGTTGGGCGAACCGTCGCCCGTGGTGTGGATCCAGACAACGGCGGCACTGTCCGTGCCGGTAATCGTGACGGTGACGTTCTGCGTGGAGGTGGTGTTCTGCGAATCCGTCACCGTCACCGCGTAGGTCAGCGTAAGGGTCTCTCCCCTGGGTATGAAATCCGCCAGGTAAACCGGAAGGTCGGCCAGCTTCCAGCTGATGTCTCCGGTACCCGTCCCCGTGCTGTCCTTCGCAATCGACGCGGTGAGCGCCGTTTCGAATATCTTGAGAGGGCCGGGCGCCAGCGACCCCGGTCCGGAAAGCGCCGCGCTTGCCAGCTTGGTCGAAACCGTGTGGGTATCGGTCAGATCGACGTCGGTAAATGCCAGCGTTCCCGAAGTGGGGACGTTCGTGGTCAGATTCCCGCCAGGCACGCTTGTGCCACCCGAAAACGAGATGAGCTGCGGCCCGGTGGTAATGACGGGAACGTCGTTGGTGCCGGTGATCGTTATCGTGAACGAAAGGGTGGTCGTCTCATCGTTCGGCGCGAAGTTGTTGTCGACCGTCGCCGTATAGGTCAACGTCAGCGTCTCGCCGGCAGCGAGGAAGTCGAAAGCGCCGTCCGCGACGCTGTAGGTCCAGGTCGCCGAACCGTTATTCTTGTTGCCGGGGTCCGGAACCAAGAGGAGCCTGGCTTCCACCGCCACGATGTCCGCGAGCTGTTTTGCATTCAGCGTCGCGGTGACGTCGTTCTGCGCGCCGTTCTGATAGGTGAACGAAACGAATTTGGTCGACACCGTCGGATTGTCGCCGGCGTTGATGTCAACAAAGTTGACCTTGCCGGAGACGTTGTCGAGGTCGGTAGCATCGCCGGTCTTGCCGGCGAGTTCGGTCACATGGAAGGCGGTGGCAGGTTGGCCGGTGGAGTCGATGATAACGGCGGTCGGCGGCCCGGGAATGTGCTGCTGGGTATTGATCGGCCCGCCTGTACCTGAAGTCGGCGTATTGTCGGTCGTGTTCACGTTGATAATGACCGGGATCGCGGTCGCTCCGTTCGCCAGCATGATGGGCTGCAGCGACTGGGGAACGACCGAATCGGTAAAATGATCGAACGTTTTGGGGTTTGAATTGTCTGTGAATTTCAGCGTGAACACATCATTGATGAGCTTTTGCACATCGGGCGGCAGCGGGGCGTTCGTGATGGTGACGATGCCCTGGGTGATGTTGATTTGCTGCCCGGCCTGATTGACCGTCGCGAGCGGCGTAAGCGTATTCTTGTCGAACAGAATGTACGAGCCGGTGGTGCCGTCCGGCTCGACCAGAACCTGGAATTTCGCATCGGGTGCGCCGCCCTGGCCGGGAATGCTGAAGTCGATCTCGACCAGCACCGCAGTGCCGCGGATGCCCATGGTGGCGACCGGCGTGTCGACCTTCATGTCGCCGTGTTTCGCCGTCTCGCCGGCGACGAAGGTGATGGTCCCCGCGACCAGGCTGAGCAGCGACGAATTGTTCGACCCGTTCGGGTCGTAGACCATTTCGTTGAGCACCATTCGCGCATTCGACGACAGGCCGAACACGGTGCCGTCGATGAAGGTAATGCCGAGCGTCGAATTCGGAGCCGGACTGGACGACATCGCCTTTTTCGACGTTGTCGCCATTGTTCAGGGTGATCGAAACGCCATTACGGATAGCGCTCGCGCTGCCCGTGAGCTTGGTGACGTGGCCGATCACCTTGCCGGCGCCCGCGCCGCCGTCCGCCTGAGCATATTCGGTGTGGCCGGTGAGCGCGCTGACGATATCGCCGGTGAGGTGCGCGCCATCGGGCGACGACAGCGACGCGCGCTTCTCGCCCTTGAAGTAATCATGCAGGACCAGTTCGTGGTCGTCCCTGGAAAGGATCAGGTCGACGCCGGACCGCTTGAAATCTCCGTTGAAAAGCAGCTGCGTGTCCGGGACGATGATGGCGTCCGCAGGCGCGTGCGTAGCGTGCCGGGTAATCGTCTCGACATGGGCATGGCCCTCGGAATGCAGACCCGAGCCGTCAGCCGAGAGCTTGGCGTCGAATTTGCCCGCGTAATTCAAGGGCCACCGCAAAAGGGTTAATATTTATATAATTTTCTACAGTCTAAGGCCGCCATATCATCAACTTAAGCGTTGCGAAACCATCTCCTGCTTGTGCAACTCCTCTGCAATTGGGTCCGACAGAGCCGATCCGGAACATTATTTCCATTGAACCTTCGAGTGACGGTGTATTCGTAGCAGGTATTTTGGCTATAAATTTGGCATACGTAGGAAAATATCAGGCCTGTTTACGTATTTCAAAGTATATAATCTTGCGCAGATACTCGGATAATCTTTTCCCTGCATTCCCTTGCAGAATACTGCGCCATTTTCTCAACTAAAACGGCGATCTCGACAACAACCCGTAAAATCCCGGGGCCAATTAGCCATATCCAGAGGAAGTTCCAGCCCGCACAACCACTGCATGTGCTTTCCGCCGTCTGCGAGCGGATTTTCGGCCGGTGTGTAGAATTTTAGGAAAAACGGCGAGACGGATTTCAGCCTGTTTCGCGCTTTCCGGCCCCGCGCGGCCGGTCTTAAGCAGAATAAAAGTCCCCCCGCCCATCATCGCCTGCGCAACGATCCGGTCACGAGCTGGCTAACGAGCCTTGCCGATGCCCGGACATTGGGGCGTCAGATGGGGCTTTTCGATCACTCGCACGCTTGGCGTGCCATCATACTTGCGTGCGGCATGGTCTGGTTAGGCCCGACGGCCAATCTCGCCGCCGCCACACCGGATTCATCCGGAACATCGGAGCAGGTCGGCAGTTTCACCGAGCCGTTCGGGCTTTTCGCTTCGAAATTGTTGGCGGGCGGCGTCCGGGGAAAATGGCGCGATGTCGAGCGCAAGCTCGATGACGAAAGGGTGCAACTTGCGCTTTGCGACGGCGACCGCGAGCGCTGCGTGTCTCCGGCTGCCCTGCAATTCCTCGCCATCGTGGACGGTGCGAGAGCCCGCGAGGGCCGCGCCCGCCTCGGCGAGATCAATCGCGCGATCAATCTTTCGATCCGGCCGATGAGCGATCAGGCTCAGTACGGCGAAATCGACGTGTGGAATTCGCCGCTCGTGACGTTCGCCCATGGCGCCGGGGATTGCGAAGACTACGCCATCGCCAAGTTCGTCGCGTTGCGCCAGGCCGGCATCTCGCCCGATGACTTGCGGATCGTGATCATGCGCGACACCATTCGCGGCGAGGATCACGCGGTCGCAGCCGCGCGGCTCGACGGACATTGGCTGACGCTGGACAATCGCCGCATGGCGATGGTCGAGGACGACGATCTCAGGAACTACCGGCCCCTGTTTGTCATCGATCAGTACGGCGTCATGCAGTATGCCGACGCCCCGTTGCTGGCTAACATGCAGGACCGGGATGCTGCGCCGCCGGTCATGCTGAATCTGGCTGTGCAGCCCGGCTTGATCTCGCCCGCCAATTGAATATCCGGATGTTTGTCGGTGGCGCAGCGGTTGAGGATTGAGAAGGCGTTCGCGTTCCAGAAAACCGATGCCGGCAGCTGGCGCTGCAATACGACGTCGCTCAAGCCCGTAGACTTCGGCGTCGCGCTGAGCGGGCCTTAGGGGCGCGGCAGCAGGGCGCGAAACTCGACCCTGTGCAGATTGATCGTCGGGCACATTCCAAAATGATTGCCGCCGAAAACGCCGAGGCGCCGGTCGAGCTCATCCTTGGGAATGTCGAGAGAAATGTCGCAGATCGCCCGATAGGCGCGGCGAGAATGCTTCTTGCTGCCCCATTTTCGGTAAGGCGCGGATTGTGCACTCGCAACACGGGCGGCAAAATAACTTGCTCGGCCGCACCTGCCGACAGAATGATGGTGTCGAACGTCGCATCCTGCGGCTATTGATTGCATTTCAGGGAGGGTGATGATGTCCGGCATCATGGCCAATCGTCCTTTTCGGCGAAGGACGATTGCGAGTCCCGGTATGCGGATTAGATTTCGGGTTTGGTCCCGACGGCAACCTGTTGTTGTCCGAAGCCAGCACAACACACAGCAATGGTGATCAGTCCGCGGATCCCGACGAGCGCTGGACCTATCGGCGCGGCGCAGTTGAAAACATGCTCGGCGCCGGCGTCACCATGATCTTGCAAAAGATCGCCCCAGGCAGGGCTTGGCGTTCCTGCGCGCGCAAGACAGTATGATCCCTCCTTCGATGTTGCAGCGCATCCGAAATGCGCAACACGTTTGGTTTGGCCGAAAAATGACAATACTTTTTTCTTTTCGATCCGTCCTTTTATTGACTGATTGACGCCATCCTTTCCTCCGGCCTAGCATTGCCGCACAGATCCGTTAGAGATCGTTGGGAGAGAACGCATGAAACGCATCGCGCTGGCTGCCGGCCTTGCCCTTCTCGCACCGTTCGGTGTGAGCGCTCAGACGACCGATCAATTGGTCAAGGGTGCGACCGATACATCGAACGTCCTCAATTATGGCATGGGCTACAATCTGCAGCGGTTCAGTCCGCTCACGCAAATCAACAAGGACAATGCCAAGAACCTGGTGCCGGTATGGAACTATAGCCTTGCTGACGACCGAAGCGAGGAGTCGCAGCCGCTCGTCTACCAGGGCGTTATCTATGTCACCAGCCACAATGCCACGATGGCGGTCGACGTAAAGACCGGCAAACAGATCTGGAAGACCAAGGTCGAATATCCGGCGGAAACGCCGAGGATCGTGTGCTGCGGCATCATCAATCGCGGCGCCGCGATCTACGAGGGCAAGGTCTTCCGCACCACGCTCGACGCCAATGTCATCGCGCTCGACGCCAAAACCGGCAAGGAGGTTTGGCGCCAGAAGGCGGCCGACATCAAGGAGGGCTATTCGATGACGGTAGCGCCTCTCGTCGCTGACGGCATCGTCCTGACCGGCATCTCCGGCGCAGAGTTCGGCACCCGCGGGTTCATCGACGGCTGGGACCCGGAGACCGGCAAGCATCTGTGGCGCACCCACACGGTCCCGACCCCCGACGAGCCCGGCGGCGACACCTGGAAGGGAGACACCTGGAAGCTCGGTGGCGGATCGACGTGGATCACCGGCTCCTACGATCCGGAACTGAACACGGTCTACTGGGGTATCGGCAACCCGGGACCGTTCAACGCGGCGGTGCGCCCCGGCGACAATCTTTACACCTGCGCGGTACTCGCGCTCGAACCGAAGACCGGCAAGATCAAATGGCATTATCAGTTCTCGCCGAACAATCCGTTCGACTATGACGCGGTCGCCGAGATGGTGCTGGCCGACCTCAATGTAGAGGGCAAACCGACCAAGGTCCTGATGGATGCCAATCGCAACGGCTTCTTCTACGTCCTCGATCGGACCAACGGGAAGCTGCTGGCGGCCAATCCCTATGTGAAGGTCAACTGGGCTTCCGGCATCGACATGAAAACCGGCCGCCCAATCGAGACGGACGTCACAAAAGATGCACGCGACGGCAAGAAGGTCGTCGTGTACCCGTCTATTCTCGGCGGCAAGAACTGGGAGCCGATGTCGTTCAATCCGCAGACCGGCCTCGCCTATGCCAACACACTGTCTTTCGGCGGCCACTACAAAACCGAGCCGGCGACTTACAAGGCCGGCGAATGGTATCTCGGCATGGACCTGACGGACTTGTGGGACTGGCCTGAAGGACAGGAACCGCGCGGCCACCTCAAGGCGATCGATCCCTTGAGCGGGAAAACCAAGTGGGAAGTGCCCAGCGCCATCCCGCGCTTCTCCGGGGTGCTGTCGACCGCGGGCGGGGTCGTATTCTCGGGCCAGCTGACCGGCGAGTTCGAAGCTTTCGACGCGCACGACGGCAAGAAGCTGTGGCAGTTCCAGACCGGCTCGGGCATCGAAGGGCAGCCGGTGACATGGCAGCAGGACGGTGTCCAGTATGTCGCCGTGACCAGCGGCTATGGCGGTGTCTACTCGCTGTTTTCCGGCGATGAGCGGCTGGCCAAAGTGCCGGCGGGCGGGTCGCTGTGGGTGTTCGCGGTAAAAGCCCAATAGTGGTTCTCCAATGATGAAGGCATCTCTTGTTGTCGCGGCGGCCTGTTTCGCCGCCGCGACGATGGCAAGCGCGCAGACGGTGACGCCTGCCGCCGCGCCGGGACAAATTGCCGGCGTCGATCAGGCGCAGAGCGACCAGGGCAGGGTGACCTATGCCCAGAAATGCTCGCACTGCCACGGCCCCAATATGGTCAACGCTGGCACGATCGCGCCCGACCTGCGCGGGTTTCCGGACGACAGAGAGCGTTTCTTCACCGTGGTGAAGCTCGGCAAGAACGGCAAGATGCCGCCTTGGGGCGACCTCTTGAGCGACGATCAGATAGGGTCTCTGTGGGCCTATCTGTCGAGCCGGAGAAATCCATGAGAACATGGCTGGCGGCATGTGGAGCGGCAGCGGCGTTAATCGCGGTCTTCACCATGCCGGCGTCCGCCGCTGGCGAAATGCTGAAAGTCTGTCTCGACGAGGATCTGCCTCCGCTTTCGGCGCATCATCGAGGTGCGCCCGACAGCGGTTTCGACGTCACGCTGGCCGAGGCGATCGCGCTGCAGCTTGGCCGCCCGCTCAAGATTCAATGGTTTGAAAGCAAGCTCGACGAAGATTTCGAGCCCGGCTCTCGAAGCCAATGCCCTGCTCTCCGACGGCCGCTGCTCTCTTGTCGGCAGCTATGCCTTGACCAAGGATTCCCTCGTCGTACCGGGCGTCAAGACGGCGAAGCTGCCCGATTTTGAAGGCGCCACCCGCGATGATCGCAGACGCCGGGTACCGCTCGGGGTGCTCGCGCCGAGCGAGCCCTACATCTATTCGCCGTTGACCATCGCGCTTGGTCCCAAAGCGCGCGACCGCCGCGTCGCCGGCGTCGGCGATCTCGCAGGGCTCCGCATCGCCATCGAAAGCGGCACTCTTGCCGATGCGATTCTGATGACATTCGACAACGGACGGCTGATCGACGACATCACTCATCTGGTCCCGGGCCGGGACGATCTCCTCGGGGCACTCGAGCGCGGCGACTTCGATGCCACGCTTCTCGACTTGCGCCGGCTCGACGCCTACCGCGCCGCCCATCCCGATACCAGGATCGCCGCCTCCGGGTACTATTATCCGATCGGCGTCAATCGCGGCTATGTCGGGCTCGCCGCCGATCCGGCTCTCCTTGCTGCAGTCAACAAGGCGCTCTCCGACCTGCAGGCCACAGGAACCATCACCGCGCTCGCTCGGGCTGCCGGCCTCACCTATCTGCCGCCGCGCGAGCCGGTGATCCTCGGCAACGTCTGGATGAAAATACTTCAGAAATGAGGGGCTGCGCGCGCGAACCAGATCGGCCGCGCGCGCAGCTTGCGTCATCAGAACATCAGGTTGTCCTTCACCAGCACCCAACGGCCGTTCTTGATCTGCTGCACCTGCGTCACGGTGTTGGCGAGGTGATCGGTCCTGGAGAATTTGGTCGGCGGCGAGCTGAAGATGTCCAGGAACTTGTCGCCTGAACTCAAGCGCATCGAGCACCTTCTGGCCCGTCAGATCCTTGCCGGCCTTGTTGACATAGAATGCGAACGTCTCAACCGCATTGTAGCCGATGATGGCCTGGGTGTTGGCATCGGTGCCGAACATCTTCTTGTAGTTGGCAAGCCAGTCCTTCACTTTTCCCTTGGCCGTATCCTCGTAGGGAATTTCGAAGCCCGACGCGGCGTAAAGGCCTTCCACTGCCTCCTTGCCGAGCGCGGGCACTTCAAGCACGTTGGTCGGCGTGGCGCCGAGGAACGTCACGTTCCATCCGAGCTTCCTGGCTTCGCTCATCGCCCCGATGGTCTCGCGGATCACCGTGCCGAGCACCACCAGATCGCAGCCGTCGGATTTCATCTTGGCGACCTGCGCGCTGAAGTCGGATGCGCCGCGCTTGTAGCTGGTGATCGAGGCCGGCGTGACCTTCATCGCCGCGAGCTGCTGGGTAAAACCGTCGAGCACGTTTTTGCCGTACTCGTCGTCCTGATGCATGATGCAGGGCTTCTTGAAATCCTTCGCCTCCATCATGTATTTGAGCGCGGCGCGCGTGCTCTCGACGTAAGGCAGCAAGTTATTGAACTTGAGCCTTTCCTGCGGCTTCGCCGGATCGAACTTGAAGGTAAACTCGGCCGCGGTCAGCGGGAACAGCTGCAGCACCCCGGCATCGAACAGGATGTCCTGCGCGGCGAGCACGGTCGGCGACCCCATCGGGCCGATCATGGCGAAGATCTTGTCGCGCTCGACCATCTTCTGCGACGCCAGCACCGCCTTCTTCGGATCGTAGCCGTTGTCCTCGAGGATCATCTTGAGCTTGCGGCCGTTGATGCCGCCGGCCGCGTTGATTTCCTCCACCGCCATCTTCATGCCGTTGGAAACCGGAACGCCCCACACCTTGATCGGGCCGGACAAGTCCTGATGGGTGCCGATCACGATCTCGGTGGCCGAGATGCCTTCATTGGTGACCTTGGTCTGGGCTGCGGCCGGCAGATGGGTCAGCGCAAGGGCGCTCACCGCAAGGCCCAGCGCCTTGAACGATTTCGACATTGCAGTCTCCTCTTCCTTGGCCCGTGTTGAGCGAAGGGTCGGGCCCTTCAATCCTTCGCCGTTTTCAGACCCCTGGCCGCGTCAGGCCACCGCCCGCTCGCCATACATGGCGTCGATCTCGATGGCGTAGCGCTTGTTCACGAAATTCCGCTTCAGCTTCATGGTCGGCGTCAGTTCCTCGTCCTCCGGCGTCAGCTGGCGCTCGATCAGGAAGAACTTCTTGATGGTTTCGACGCGGGCGAAATTGGCGTTCACCGCCTCGATCTCGCGCTGGATCAGCTCCTGGATTTCCGCCGCCCGGCACAGGCTCGCGTAATTGGTGAAGGGAATGTCGTGGTCCTGGGCGAACTTCTCGACATTCTCCTGGTCGATCATGACGAGGCAGGTCAGATAAGGCCGCTTGTCGCCGATCACGACGGCATCGGAAATGTAGGGCGAGAATTTCAGCTGGTTCTCGATCTCCGACGGCGTGATGTTCTTGCCGCCCGAAGTGATGATGATGTCCTTCATCCGGTCGGTGATCTTCACAAATCCCTCATTGTCGATCGAGCCGACATCGCCGGTGTGCAGCCATCCCCTTGCGTCGATGGTCTCGGCGGTCTTTTCGGGCTGGTTGAGGTAACCCATGAACAGGAAATCGCCCCTGATCAGGATTTCGCCCTGCGGGGAAATTCCGACCTCGCCCCACGGCACGGCTTTGCCGACCGAGCCGAGCTTGACGCGATCGGCCGGCATCAGGGTGGCGACGCCGCAGTTTTCGGTCTGGCCGTAGACCTCGCGCATGTCGATGCCGAGCGCGAGATACCAGCGGATCAGATCCGGCGCGATCGGCGCCGCGCCGGTAAAGGCAAGGCGGCAGCGATCCAGCCCCAGCATGCGCCTGATGTTGCGGAACACCAGCCAGTAGGCGGCGCGGTTGGCGAGGCGCAAGAACAGCGAAGGCGTATCGCCTTCCAGCCTGCAGTCGGTCATGCGATAACCCAGCGCCAGCGCGCGGCGGTACATCCAGTTCTGGAACGGGGTCGCATCCTTCAGCGCGATCGTAATCCCCGAATAGAACTTCTCCCAGATCCGCGGCACCGCCAGAAACGCGGTCGGCTGCACCTCGCGCAAATTATCCGGCACCGTTTCCGGGCTTTCGGCGAAATTCATCACCGATCCCAGAGCCAGCGAGATGTAATAGCCGCCGACCCGCTCGGCGACGTGGCAGAGCGGCAGGAACACCAGGCGCTCTTCGGCATCGGTGGAAGGAAACAGATCGTTGGCGTGGCGCATCTGATGGGTGACGCCGCGGTTGGAATGCATGGCACCCTTGGGCGGGCCCGTGGTGCCGGAGGTATAGACCAGGATGGCGAGATCGTCGGCGCCGCGGCTTGCGATCATCTCGTCCCACAGCGTCTCGCGGCCCTGGATGTGATTGCTCCCGAGCGCCATGAATTCGGCCAGCGACATCACCATCGGATCGGTGAAGCCGCTCAGGCCCTCCATGTCGAAGACGACGATCGTCTGCAAGCTCGGACAGCGCGCGCGGCATGACAGGATCTTGTCGAGCTGCTCCTCGTCCTCGGCGAAGATCACCCTGGTGCCGGAATCATTGATGAGGTATTCGACCTGGACGGAAGAATCGGTCGGATAGATGCCGGACGAAACGCCGCCGGCGCACAGGATGCCCATGTCGGCAAACACCCATTCCGGCACCGCGTTGGCGATGATCGAGGCGACGTCGCCGGGCCGAAAGCCGGAGGCATGCAGGCCGTAGGCGATTTCCTTCGATATCTGCAGCCACTGCCGCCAGCTGGTCGGCTGCCAGATGCCGAACTTCTTCTCGCGGATCGCCGGCCGGTCGCCGCGCGTTTCCGCCGCGCGCAGAAAACTCTTCGCGATCGTGTCGGCGACCGTCAGCACTGCCGGTCCGGCCATGCCCGTTCCCTCCCCTCCTCACCCGCTTCGGACGCCGGCTTTGGCAGCCGGTCTTTTCCGAGACAGAACCCTATTCAACGCCAAGTCTTCTTCTTTTTCCAGCGCCGTTCGCCCCGCGCGCCCGCTTCCTTGGCGCCGAGGTAAAATTCCTGAATGTCCTTGGAATGCATCAGCCGCTCGCAGCTGTCGTTCATGACGACCCGGCCGATCTCCAGAACATAGCCGTAATGCGCCGTTTCCAGCGCGACCTTGGCATTCTGCTCGACCAGCAGGATCGACATGCCCTGCTCTTCATTGATGCGCCGGATGATGGTGAAGATCTCCTTCACCAGGATCGGCGACAGGCCGAGCGAGGGCTCATCGAGCAGAAGCAGCGTCGGGCGGTTCATCAGCGCCCGCCCGATGACGAGCATCTGCTGCTCGCCGCCCGAGAGCTGTCCGGCCGGCTGGTTGAGCCGTTCGCGCAGCCGCGGAAAATATCCGTAGACCTGCTCCAGATCCTCGGCGACCGCGGTGCGATCCCGGCGCGGATAGGCGCCCATCATCAGGTTCTCGCGCACGCTGAGAAACGGAAACACTTCGCGCCCCTCCGGCACGTGGCTCAGGCCGAGCCGCACGATCTTGTCGGCTTCCATGCGCTGGATCGGGTTGCCCATGAACTCGATGGTGCCCTTCTGCGGATCGAGAATGCCGGAAATGGTCTTGAGCACCGTGGTCTTGCCGGCGCCGTTGGCGCCGAGCAGCGTCACGATCCGGCCGCGCGGGACCTCGAGGCTGATGCCGCGGATGGCCATGATCGGCCCGTAATAGCTCTCGATGTTGCTGAGCTTCAGGATGACGTCGGGCGCGCTCATGACATCTTTCCTCAAGTGCCGAGATAGGCGGCGACGACGTCGGGATGCCGCTGCACTTCGGCGGGCGATCCCATCGCCAGCACCCTGCCGTAGTTCAGCGCGATCACCCGGTCGGACACCCGGTTCACCAGCGTCATGTCGTGCTCGACCATCACCACGGTAATGCCGAGCTCGGTCTTCATGTCGCGGATCCAGAACGACATGTCGTCGGTCTCCTCGACGTTCAGTCCGGACGACGGCTCGTCGAGCAGGATCAGCTTCGGCTCGCTGCACAGCGCGCGCGCCAGCTCGATCACCTTGCGCACGCCATAGGGCAGCCCCGAGATCAGCTTGTCGCGATAGGATTCGAGATCGAGGAACTCGATCACCTGCTCGACCCGGCGGCGATGGACCTTCTCGTTCGCGCGCACGCTCGGCAGGAACAACAGTTCCTGCCACAGCCGGGTGGTGGAATGGCGGTGCCGGCCGACCAGAAGATTGCTGAGCACGGTGGCATTCTCGAACAATTCGATGTTCTGGAAAGTGCGGGCGATGCCGAGTTTTGCAATGCCGTAGGCCGGCTGCCGGGTGATGTCCTGATCCTCGAAAAAGATCCTGCCCGAGGTCGGGCTGTAGATCCGCGAGATCAGGTTGAAGATCGAACTTTTCCCGGCGCCGTTGGGGCCGATGATCGAAAGGATCTCGCCCTTCTCCACCGCGAAACTGACGGAATCGACCGCCTTCAGGCCGCCGAAATGCAGAGAGAGATTTTCGGCGCGGAAATAGCTCATCGGTTCCGCTCCGATTTCACGTAGATCTTCTGCCGCTTGAAGGTCGCTCGCTTGTAGAGCGGGAACAGCTGGAAGAAGAGTTTTATCTTCAGCCAGCGCCCGTACAGCCCGAGCGGCTCGAACAGCACGAACAGGACGATGATGACGCCGTAGATCGCGCCTTTCAGGCCGTTGGCGGAAGCGAATGCCGAGACGTTGTCCTGAATGTGCGCCGCGCGCTCGGCGCCGGCGCCCAGCGCGGCGGCGACGCCGGCGACCATCCCGGGCACGTCGTCCTTGAGATAGGTCAGGAACGGATCGATCATGACGATGAAGATCGCCCCCAGCACGGCGCCGTGCAGGCTGAAAGCGCCGCCGATCAGGATCACGATGATGAACTCGATCGAGAGCTGCAGCGTGAACATTTCCGGACTGATGAAGGACAGTTTGTGGGCGAACAGGCAGCCGGCAAATCCGGTAATGGCCGCGCTGATCGCAAACGATTTGACCTTGTAGAGCGATACGTTGATGCCCATGCTTCGCGCGGCGGTCTCGCTGTCGCGGATCGCGACGAAGGCGCGGCCGGTCGGCGACCGCAGCAGGTTGAGCGTGCCGACGATGGTCAGGATCAGCACGCCGAGACAGAGGAAGTAGAAGGCCGGGCTGTCGCGCGGCACCGTCGTGCCGAGCCACTGGATGGTCTTGACCCGCATGCCCTCATTGCCGTTGGTCACGCTTTCCCACCGCGCCAGGATTTCCTCGACAATGAGGGCAAAGGAAATCGTGGCGATCACGAGATAGATGCCCTGCAGCCGCAGCGCCGGAAATCCGACCAATGCGCCGATCACGCCGGTCAATAGCCCGGCGGCAAGGAAATAGACCGGGAACGGAACGTTGAATTGCTGCAAATAGGCGGCCGTATAGGCGCCGATGGCGAGGAACGCCGCATGGCCCAATGACGCCTGCCCGGTAAAGCCGGTGAGGATCATCAACCCGACGCCGACGGTGGCGTAGATGCAGACGAACACCAATTGGCTGACGATGTAACTGGACAGAACGAACGGCGCGATCGCCAGCAGCACAAGCAGGGTGCCATAGGAAAAGACGTAGCCGCCATGCGGAAACAGCCTGATGTCGTCTTCATAATCGGTCTTGAACATGAAGCGCATGGCTGAATCCTAGACCTTCTTGCGCATGTGAAGGCCGAACAGGCCTTCGGGCTTGAGCAGCAACACCACCAGAAGAACGACATAGGGCGCGACGTCCTTCCATCCCTCCGGCAGGTAGAAGCCGGCCATGCTCTCGATCACCCCGATCAGCACGCCGCCCACCACCGCGCCTGGGATCGAGCCGAAGCCGCCGAGCACGGCCGCCGGAAACGCCTTCAGCCCCAGCACCAGGCCGACGTTGGAATGAATGAAGGTGATCGGCGCCAGCAGCACGCCGGCGCAGGTCGCGACCGAGGCGCTGATCGCCCACACGATCGACACCACGCGCTTGACCGGAATGCCCATGTAATAGGCCGCCAGCATGTTTTCCGAACTCGCGCGCATTGCGGTGCCGAGCGCCGTCCGGTTGAAGAACAGATAGAGCAGCGTGCAAAGGATGATGGTCGCCGCGATCACCGAGAGCTTGTCGTAGGCCAGCACCAGAGAGCCGATCCGCAGCACGCCCTGGCTGAATGGCGTCTCGATCTTGAAGTCGTCGGTGCCCCAGATCATGCCGACGACCGAGCGCAGGAAATAGCCAAGCCCGATCGTCGCCATGATGATGGAAAACTGCGGATAGCCGAGGATCGGACGCACCACCAGGCGCTCGGCCAGCATGCCGAACAGCGCCATCGCCGCGACCGCGGCGGCAAATCCGACCCAGTAATTCAAGCCGAGAATGCCGATGAAGGTGAAGGCGAAAAACCCGCCCAGCATCATCAGGTCGCCCTGCGCGAAATTCACGACTTCGGTGGCCTTGTATACAAGGACAAAGCCGAGCGCGATCAGGCCGTAGACGCAGCCGAGCGCAATGCCACTCACCAACTGCTGAACGAAGTCCAGCATTGCCGACATCCCTCCCCCGATGCGAGGGCGATTCTTTCGACCGCCTTTCCCGCATCTTGTGTCCGCGCGCTGTTCAGCTTCGCCTGCCGAAAGCCGCGGGATCGGCCTTAATACAGCCGAAAGCCTCGTTCCCTGTCAACAAAGCGATGGTCGCCGCCCCGCGCCGGGGTTGCGGAGGAGTACCGCAGACCTGGGCCGCCAGCGCACATTGGCGGGATTTGCGGCGCTGGATTCACTGCGCCGAAATATCTTGGGTCCATGGTTCGCGACAGGATGCAACCCCTGGATGGTCCCGACATCATGAAGCCGCAAGGGTCCGCGCTGCAAGTGCGCGGGTTAACAAAGCGTTTTGACCGCGTCGCGGTCGACGCACTCGATCTCACGGTCCGGTCGGGCGAATTCTACGCGCTGGTCGGCCCCAACGGCGCCGGCAAGACCACGACCCTGCGCATGGTGGCAGGCCTGTTGCGGCCCGATGCCGGAACGGTCGCCGTGTTCGACATCGACGCGCTCCACGATCCCGTGGCGGCCAAGCAGATGATGGCGTGGGTCTCGGATGAACCGATGATCTACGACAAGCTGACGCCGCTGGAATATCTCGAATTCGTCGCCGGCCTTTGGGGCATCGATCCCGCCGTTTCCGAACCGGCCGCGCACCATCTTTTGGTTTCGCTCGGGCTGGGACCGCATCTGCACGAGCGGTGCGAGGGGTTTTCCAAGGGCATGCGCCAGAAGGTCGCGCTCGCGGGAGCCCTGGTGCACGATCCCCGCCTGATCATCCTGGACGAACCGCTCACCGGGCTCGATGCGGTATCCGCGCGTCACGTCAAGGGATTGCTCGGGGATCGCGTCCGTGCCGGCTGCACCGTGATCATGACCACGCATATTCTCGAAGTAGCCGAACGCATGGCCGACCGGATCGGCGTGATCGCAGCGGGACGGCTTGTCGCGGAGGGTACCCTGGCCGAATTGCGCCAGCAGAACGGGCATCACAGCCTCGAAGACCTGTTTATCGCGCTGGTCGATGTCGAGGCCGCCGCCGCATGAGCTCAGCCACCGCGCTTACGTGGTTTGCCCGGCACGAACTCCGGCTGGCATGGCGCGAATGGCTCGCGATGATGACGGCCGGACGGCACGGCCGAAAACGCCCTGCGCTGATCGGCCTGATCGTCTTTGCCACGATCATGCATTTGCTCGGCCTATGCGGTGATCGGCCGGTTTGCGGGCCTGCAGGCGCCGCTCGACAAATCGACCCTCATCGTCATGTCGGCGAGCGTATTCCTGGCCTGGACCCTGATGCTGTCGCAGGCGATCGAATCGGTGACGCGGGTGTTTTACGCGCGCGCCGACCTCGATCTGATCATGTCGTCGCCGGTCAGGCTTGCCGACGTTTTTTCGGTTCGCATCGCCGCGATCGCGCTGTCGGTGATCGCGATGGCGCTGGTGTTGTCGACGCCGTTCGTCGACGTTCTCGTGATCGGCGGCGGCATCAGGTGGTTCGCGGCTTACGGCGTCGTCGTCGCGGCTGGACTATCGGCCGCAGCGGTCGCGGTCGCGGTTACGCTTCTGCTGTTTCGCCTGATCGGCCCGAGCCGCACGCGATTGGCGGCGCAAATTCTCGCCGCGATCATCGGCGCCGGTTTTGTCATTGCGCTGCAGATCGCCGCGATCCTGTCTTACGGCACGCTGTCGCGGTTCGCGGTTCTCACTTCGGCCGCTGCCGCCGGGTTTGCGCCCGACGCCGACAGCATCGTCTGGTGGCCGGCGCGAGCGGTGCTCGGCGACGGCGAGGCGATGCTGCTCCTTTTGGCTGCCGGCCTCGTTCTGCTCGGCGCCGTGATGGCGATTTTCTCGCCGCGGTTTGCCGACACCGCGGGGCGCGCGTCGGCCAATGCCACGCCAAACCATCAGGGCTCCCGGACAAAGGCGTTCCGCAAGGGTTCGCGGCAGCGGGCGCTGCGGCGGAAGGAATTCGTGCTGCTGCGGCGCGATCCGTGGCTGGTGTCGCAGACCCTGATGCAGCTGCTCTATCTGGTGCCGCCGGCGGTGATGCTGTGGCGAAGCTTCGCCGACAGCACCTTGGCGATCGTGCTGATCACGCCGGTCATTGTCATGGCGGCGGGCCAGCTCGCCGGCGGTCTCGCCTGGCTGACGATTTCAGGCGAAGATGCCGCCGATCTGGTGGCGACCGCGCCGCTGCCGCCCTCGCGCGTGATCCGCGCCAAGATCGAAGTGGTGCTGATCGCGATCGGCGTCGTTTTCGCGCCGCTGGTCGTGGTGTTGCTGTTTGCCTCGCCGTTGCAGGCGGCGGTCACCGCGATCGGCGTCATGGTCGCTGCGGCTTCCGCCACCTCGATCCAGCTCTGGTTTCGGGTGCAGGGCAGGCGTAGCCAGTTTCGCCGCCGCCAGACCTCGTCGCGGCTGGCGACATTCGCGGAAGCGTTTTCCTCGATCGGATGGGCGGCGACCGCAGCATTGGCGCTGGCAATTCCCATCGCCGCGCTATTCAGCGGCCTGATGACTGCCGGCATCCTCGCGGCAACGTGGAAGATCAGTCCGCGGCAAGGGTGAGCGCGCCTGATTGGGCTCTTATCAGGCCCTGGCACCCGCGAACGCCTCGGGTTCTTCCCGCGGCAGGAGACGCGCCGTCTCAAAAGGTGAGTTGCACCTTCATCGACTTCGATCGGTCGCTGGCAAGTTCGAAGGCGTCGACCGCAGACGAGAACGGCAGGGATGCGGTGATCAGCGGCTTCACGTCAATCAGGCCTTCGCCCATCAAACGCAGCGCGAGTTCGAACTCCGGATCGAAGCGGAACGTCCCGCGCAATTGCAGTTCCTTCGAAACGATCGTGTTCACCGGAAGCGTCATTTCACCGCCGAGCCCAAGCTGCACGATGATTCCGCCGGGGCGCACGAGATCGAGCGCGGAACGCAGCGCCGCCTGATTGCCGGAGGCCTCGAACAAGACGTCAAACATGCCCTTGCCGGCGCGATAGGGCTCGAGCGCCGAGGGTTCCGACGCACTGTTGACGGTACGGCTGGCCCCGAGTTTGCGCGCAACCGCAAGGGGGGCGTCGGCGATATCGGTCACAACCACCTCCGCCGCGCCACCGTAGCGCGCCACGACCACCATCAGCGCGCCGATCGGACCGCAGCCCGTCACAAGGACGCGCTTTCCGAGCAGCGGACCGGCCTGCTTTCCGGCGTGAAGGCAAACCGCAAGCGGTTCGGCCATCGCCGCTTCGCCGAGGGAAAGGGAATCGCCGATCGGGATCGCTTGCACCGCATCGACCGTCACGTTCTCCCGAAAGCCTCCCTGTACGTGCGGCATGCGCATGGCGCTGCCCATGAAGCGCATGTCCAGGCATTGATTCCGCATCCCCTCGCGGCAATGGACGCAGAGGCCGCAGGGCTGGCTCGGATTCACGGCCACCCGCATGCCGGGCGCGAGATGCGACACACCGCTGCCGACAGCGGCGATCACGCCTGATATTTCGTGTCCGAGCGCCATCGGCGGCTGGATCCGGACCGTGCCGAACCCGCCGTGATGGTAGTAATGCAGGTCTGAACCGCAGATGCCGCCGGCCGCGATTTTGACGCGCACTTCGCCGGCGCCGGGTGCCGGATCGGGAAAGCTGTCGATCCGCAGGTCTTTCGGAGCATGGATGATGACGGCTCGCATGAATTGTTCTCCCGTTTTTCGTTCGCGCCCGAGCGCACTTACATCGCAGCTAACATTCCGCCGTCGACATAGATGATCTGGCCGTTGACGTAGTCGGAGGCGCTTGAGGCGAGGAACACGGCGGCGCCGACGAGTTCGTCGGGACGTCCCCAGCGCTTCGACGGGATGCGGGACATCAGCCAGGTGTTGAATTCGGGATTGCTTACCAGCGCCTGATTCATATCGGTCAGCATGTAGCCGGGCCCGATGGCGTTGGTCTGGACGCCGCTCGCCGCCCATTCGACCGCCATCGAACGCGTGAGGTTCTTGATGCCGCCTTTCGCCGCGGTGTAGGGCCCGACGGTCGGCCGCGCCAGTTCGCTAGCCAGCGATCCGATGTTAATGATCTTGCCGCGCTTGCGCGGGATCATCCGTTTCGCCGCTTCACGGCCGATGACGAAAGCGCTGGTGAGATTGGTCTCGATCACCTTGCGCCATTCGGCCGAGCTGAATTCGACCAGCGGCTTGCGGACTTGAATGCCGGCGTTGTTGACGAGGATGCCGATCTCGATTCCGGCCGCGTCGAAGCGTGCGAAGGCCTCGACGATTTCCGCCTCGTTGGTCACATCGAAGGCCGAACCCTCCGCGGTGTGTCCGGCAGCGCGCATTTCGGCAACGGCGGCTTCGATGCGAGCCGGGTCGACGCCGTTGACGATCAGCCGCGCACCCGCCTTCGCCATGCCTTCGGCGATAGCACGGCCAAGTCCGCGCGAGGAACCGGTCACCAAGGCGGTGCGGCCGGAGAGATCGAACAGTGCTTGCGACATTGCAAACCTTCAAACGCTGGTGCGGCGCACGGTCAGATCGGAGCGATGGTAGACCGCCGGCAGGAGGTCGATGCAGAGGCCTTCCCCCTGCATCGGATACACGTATCCGTCCTTGATCACGGGCACATTGTTGACGAGCTCGTTATACCAGCCCTTGTAGAAGGCGCGCACGGATTCCTGGATCAGCGTATTCGGCTGGCTGAACGACATATGCACGGCGGCGGCGAATCCGACCGGGCCGATGCAGTCGTGCGGCGCGAACGGACGGTGGTAGGTTTCGGCCATGGCCGCGATCTTCCGCCCCTCGGTGAGCCCGCCAGTCCAGCACAGATCCGCCATCACGACATGCATCGCGTCGCGATCGAGCATGTCCTTGTAGGGATAGCGCGAGCCGAGCGTCTCGCTGGCGCAAACCCAGACGTCCGTCGAGCGGGCATACTCGGCGAGCGCCTGCGGGGAATTCATCCGGATCGGGTCTTCGTACCAGGTCGGCGCGTAGGGCTCGAGCGCCTTGGCGATCTTCTTCGCGGTCGGCAGATTCCACAGAGAATGGAACTCGACCATGATCTCCATCTTGTCGCCGACCGCCTTGCGGATTTTTTCGAAAGGCTCGATGGCCGTCTTCATCTGCCCGGCTGATATGAACAGGCCGTTATTCTCCTGCGCAGCAGGATCGAACGGCCATATCTTCATGGCGCTGATTCCGCTCTCCAGCAGGCTTTCGGCCACCGCATCGGCGCGATTCATGAAACCGTCGAGATCTTCGTAGGGGCCGTCGGACACGCCGAGGTTCCAGTTCGACACCGGTTTGATGTTGGTGGAGCGGACATATTTGTAACCTGCGCAGGTATTGTAGATACGCTGCTTGTCGCGGCACAGACCGCCGAGCATCTGATGCACCGGCTGGTGGCAGACCTTGCCGAACAGGTCCCACAGCGCGATGTCGATCGCGGAAGCGGCACGATATTCGACCCCGGTCGAGGATTGCGCCATCGGCAGGTTGAGCATGTCGCGGTGGATCGCCTCGATATGAAGCGGGTCGCGGCCGAGCAGCCGTCCTGCAAACGTGTCGTGGATCTGGGCCTCGACGGCGCCGGCGCCGTAGAAGGTTTCGCCGAGGCCGATCACGCCGGCATCGGTATGGACGCGGACCCAGAGCACATTGGCGAATTCTTCGGTGCGCAGGGTCTCGATCGACGTGATCTTCACGGCTGGCCTCCTCCCATGGGGCACGACCCTTCCGCGGCGTTTCGCCTGACCTGATGGGCTCGGTTCCTTGAAGCGGACGCATTTTTTCCGGCCGCGACGCGCCGAAACCTAACTCCTCTTGTAATATATCACAACATGTTTTACTGACATCGAGGGAAGCGACCCGGCGAAAACGCGGGCGGAGGAAGCGGGATGGCAAGGCGCAAGAGCGCTCTCGAACTGGTCCGTCCGGACGCAGGCAGCGTCCCGAGCAGGCGCAATCGCGTCAATTTCTTCGAACTCGCCTACCAGCGTATTGAAGATCTTCTGGTCAATTGCGAGCTGAAGCCGGGACAATTCCTGACCGTGCAGGAACTGCAGACGGTGACCGGGTTCGGGCGGACGCCGGTGCACAACGCCGTGAACCAGTTCGCAGCCGATACGCTGATCATCATCCGGCCGCGCCACGGCCTGCAGATCGCGCCGATCGATCTGGCGCGCGAGCGGTTGCTGCTTGGTCTCAGGCGCGACATCGAGCGCTTCGTGGTCAAGCTCGCGGCCGAGCGCGCGAGCCTCTCTCACCGCAATCAGGCGCTTCACATAGAACGCGTGCTGAAAGAGAAGCACGACACGATGACGCTCGACGAATTCAATAGGCTCGATCGGCGCATCGACGCACTGCTGCTGGCAGCCTCCGGCGAGCCTTTCCTGACGCATACGCTGAGGCCGCTGCACACCATCTACCGCCGCATCGGCTTCATCCATCATCGCTACATGCCTGGTCAGGCTGACCTGTCAGGCACCATCGATCGACATGTCGTGATCCTCAACGCTTTCGCGAACCGGCGCGTCGATCGCGCCGTCGCCGCGATCGACGCGCTGATCGACTTCATGGACACCATGTTCGATGGAATGGAATCCGGCATCGATCCGAGCCTGCTCGATTGCAGCATCGAACCGCTGCTCGACAACTAGAGATCAATTTACAAAAAACAGGGGAGAACGAATATGACGACGGCAGCTCTTCCACAACAAGCGGCGATGGATAGCGCCGTCCGCTACCTCATTGGCAAATACAGCCCCAAGGGCAACAAGGTCGGATGGCTGATGATGGCCTCGATCCTCGTCGAAGCCTGGGACCTTTATTCCATCGCCTTTGTCCTCATTTTCATCCGCGATCAGTATCACCCGGACCCGTTCATGCTGGGTCTCGCGGCGGCCGGGACGCAAGGCGGCGCGCTCATTGGCGCCCTGATCGGCGGATGGCTGTCCGACAAGATCGGCCGACGCGTGATGTTCCTCGCTACGATGATGCTGTTTATCGTGCTGGCACTCGCCCAGGCCTTCGTGCCGAGCGTCGGCTGGCTCATCGTCATTCGCTTTCTGCTGGGCGTACCGCTCGGAAGCGATATATCGACGGGCTATACCTACATCATGGAATCCATGGCCAAGGGCGAGCGCGAGGTCATGGGCAACCGCTGGCAATTCATGTTCGCGGTCGGCGAGGTACTCACGCTGGCGGTGATCGCGATCTTCCTCGTGCTCGACCTCGACCACGAGACCGTGTGGCGCGTGACGCTCGGGCTTGGCGCACTGCCCGCGCTCGTCATTCTCGTCATGCGTCACGACGTGCCGGAAACGGCCGTATGGCTGGTGCAGCAGGGACGCTTCAGCGAGGCCAGGCGCGTCGCGCAGGAAATGTACCACGACAATCTCGACATGCTGCCCAATGAGGACGTCGTGTTGCCGAAGGCGCGCCCGGCGGGCTTCCTCGCCGATCTGCGCAAGGATCCGGTCCGCTGGCGCGCGACGCTGTATGGCTGGATCGCCTGCTTTGCGCAGGCAAGCGAGTTTTCGACCTTCGCTTTCTACTTGCCGGTACTGTTCGCGATGGTCGGTGTCTCCTCGATTCTCGGCAACAACCTCGTCACCATGGCGCTGTTTGCGTTCGCGGCAGTTTCCGGCTGGGTCGGACCACTGTTGACACCCAAGATCGGACACCGCGGCATCGGAATCGCCGGATTTTCGATCGTGCTGGTTTCGCTGCTGATCGCCGCCGCCGCGCTCTACACGGACCATAAATACGTCCTTCCGTTCGCGGCAGCGGCCATGCTGTGGGGCCACTATTGGGACGCCTCGAACTGCATGACCATCCCGACCATGGTGGCGAAACCCGAATACCGCGGCACCGCGAGCGGCTTCGCCTATATGTTCGTCAAACTGCCGTCCTTCCTCGCGATCTTCCTGTTCCCGTCGCTGTTCGCGGCGATCGGCCAGGCCAACGCCACGCTCTTCGTCGCAATCTTCCCGCTGATCGGGCTGCTCGCGGCAATCTTCATCCTGCCGGAGGTCTACGGCTACGAGCACGACTGACGGGAGCGGCCGAACAAGCAGACACAGCCGGTAACGGCGCCGGATCGCAGATCCGCGTGTTTCGACCTGGCCATGACGGACGCAGGATTGCGCGTTACAGTGCAGGCATCACCGGTGCCCGGGTCTTGCCATGTTGCGATGCTTCCCTGCCGTCCTGGCCTTGCTGGCTTCGCTGGTCGCTTCCGCCGCAGCCCAGGACGCCCCGCGCAGTGAATGTCTGGCGATGGCGAATGCGCCGCCGCGCGCCGCGCCGGTCAACCTGCGCCTGACGGCCGCGAAGACCGACGAAGTCGCGATCACCTATGTCGGCCATTCGACCTATTACATCGACGCGCCCGGGGGGTTGCGGATCGCGACCGACTTCAGCGGCGCCTACACCACGGGCCGCCTGCCCGACGTCGTCACCATGAACCGAGCGCACAGCACGCATTACACGCTATTTCCGGATCCGCGCATTCCCCATGTGCTGCACGGCTGGAGCGATGACGGAGAACCTGCGAAAATCGCAATGCGCATCGGCGACGTCTTCATCCGCAATGTGACGACCGATATCAGGCGCTATTTCGGCGACGGCCCGAACGCCGAGATGATCAAGGACGGCAACTCGATCTTCATCTTCGAGGTCGCCGGTCTCTGCATCGGCCATCTCGGACACCTGCATCACAGGCTCGACGACAGCCATTTCGCGGCGATCGGCAGGCTCGACATCGTGATGGTGCCGATCGACGGCACTTATACGATGTCGCTCGACGGCATTTCGGATATCACGCGGCGGCTGCGCGCCTCCGTGGTGCTGCCGATGCATCGCTTCATGACGCCGCTCGACGAGTTCATGCACCGGATCGGCCAGCAGTTCGCCGTCGACGTGCGAACCGAGAGAACCCTGACAATTTCGCGGGAAACGCTGCCGGCCACCCCGACGGTCATCATTCTGCGGGGCGTTTGACGCATCCCTCGAACGGTTTCGGGAATAGGAAAAACAGGGAGGACAATCCATGGCCAGCACTGCCCCGGCGTCCAAGAGCGGGCTCTATGCCGATCCGCGCGAACACTGGCTCGCGCTGCACAAAGAAGACGTTCTCGATCCCGCGCGTCCGATCGTCGATCCCCATCATCATTTGTGGGATCGCGGCGGCCAGCGCTATCTGATCGAGGAGATGGCAGGCGACATCGGCTCCGGCCACAATATTATTGCGACCGTCTATGTCGAGGCCCGCTCGATGTACCGCACCGGCGGGCCGGAAGCGCTGCACCCCGTTGGCGAGGTTGAATTCGCCAATGGCGCCGCGGCGATGAGCGCGAGCGGCGGTTACGGTCCGGCCGCGATCTGCGCCGGCATTGTCGGCCACGCCAATCTCTTGCTCGGCGAAGGCGCGCGCCCGGTACTCGAAGCGGAAATCGCCGCCGGCAACGGGCGCTTTCGCGGCATCCGGCATTCATCGCCGTGGGATGCGGACCCCGGCGTCGCCGGCATGTATGCGTTGCGGCCCAAGGGCCTGCTGCTCGATCCGGTCTTTCGCAAGGGCTTTGCCTGCCTCGCGCCGCTGGCCTTGAGTTTCGATGCCTGGCTGTTTCACCCGCAGATCGGTGAACTCGCCGATCTCGCCCGCGCTTTCCCGGACACGAAAATCGTGCTCGATCATTGCGGTGGCCCGATCGGCGTCGGCAGCTACGCCAACCGGCGCGAGGAAATCTTTGTCGGATGGAAAGCCTCGATCGAGGACATCGCGAAATGCCCCAACGTGGCCGTAAAGCTCGGTGGGCTGGCGATGTGCCTGCTCGGCTATGATTTTCACAAACGGCCCGAACCGCCGTCGTCGGAACAAGCCGCAGCCGCGTGGCGTTCCTATATCGAGACCTGCATCGAGGCCTTCGGCCCCGAGCGCTGCATGTTCGAGAGCAACTTTCCGCCGGACAAGGGCCAGTGCAGCTATCAGGTGATCTTTAACGCTTTCAAGCGTATCGCTGTGCAATACAGCGAGCCTGAAAAGACCGCGTTGTTCTCGAAGGCGGCGACGGATTTTTACAGGCTGAAGCTGGGCTGATGGCTTGACGGGGCAAGAATGAAATCTCCGACGTCCTGGGTGAAGATTCTGGCATGCCTTGCGATCTTCGCGGGGATATCGAATTTGGCGATTGCCTCGGCCGGTGCCGCGACCGTGGTGGCGCTTGGCGCCAGCAACACGTATGGCAAGGGGGTCGCGCGCAATCAGGCCTTTCCCGTACAGCTCGAAACGATTTTGCGGGCGAAGGGGCTCAACGTGCGTGTGGTCAACGCCGGCATTAACGGCGACACGACCGAGGGGATGCTGCGGCGCCTTGACAGCGTTGTGCCCAACGGAACCCGCGCCGTTATATTGCAGCCTGGCGGAAACGACCGGCGCAAGGGCAGCCCTGATCGCACCGCGGAAATTCGAAGCCGGCTGAGCGCCCGGGGTATTGCCGTGATCCTGCTGCCGAACAATGTTTTCAAAGGATTGCCGCAGCAGCCCGACGGGCAGCATTTGACCCCGGAAGGCTACCACATGATCGCGGAGTCGCTGGCATCCCAGGTCGCGGGTGCGATCGGCCGCTAGCCGCCATTCTGCTTTTTCTCGGCCGGAAACGGCGATCGATGCGAAGAGCCGCAAGAGCCTATCAGGCGGAGCCCAACAGGCTCGCGGGCTGGCGTTTTCCGGCCGGCAACAGCGTTCGCTTGATCCTGGAGAACGCCCGCAGCGCGAAGCCGAGCAGAACCGGCTGGGTCTTGCGGCAGAACGCAAGCTTTCGCACCCGGCCCTCGACATGCCATCTGGCATGAGCGCCGTCCTTGAAGAAGATGACGTCGCCGGGGCCGTAATGGGTCGGGCGCATCGTATCGCTTTCAAGGACGATCGAGCCTTCGAGGATCAGGATCGTCTCGTCGAAATCGTAATGCCAGTTGAATTTCCCTTCGCTGCACTCCCAGACCATGGTCGATGCCAGCCCGTCCGCGCTTTTGGACAGAACGCAGCATTGCGCGACCGGGCTGCCTTCGATGATCCAGGACGGCTCGATCGGTCTCGGCCTCAGGTTTACGACGAGACTGCCAGTTTCAATGAGTGCGCGAGACATCAGGAGACCTCAACGGAAGGATTCAGGATCGGCGCAAGATGCAAAAGCGCGCAGCTTGGCGAAGTTCGTCGCCAAGCTAGTAATCATCGCTTAAGCTTTCCTTACGGCTACCGCTTCAATCCGAGCGAACGCACGGCCCCGCGCCTAACCGTTTTGCTTCGCCAGGCCGCGCAGCACCAGCTCGTTGAGCCGGGCTGCGAACGCCGCGGGATCCTCCGGCAATTCGCCATCGAGGATCTGCGCCTGTTCCAGCAGCAGGAGCGACAGATCGCGCGCGGCATCTTTCCGGTCGGCGATGGCGGCGACGAGGGGATGACGCAGGTTGATCTCGAGGATCGGTTTGGTTGCGGCGCCCCTGTTCTGCTGCGCCAGCAATCGCTCGAGCTGGCGATCCCGACCCGCTCCGCCCGCCACCAGGCATGAGGCGCTGGTGGTGAGCCGCTGCGATGCGCGCACGTCAGACACCCGATCGCCAAGGACATCCTTGATCACGGCGATGGTCGCAGCCTCATCGGCGCCGGACTTGTCCTTGTCGGCGGCGTTGTCGTCGATCAGCGGGATCAGCCCGAAATCGACGTCGCCCTGGCTCAGCGATTTCAGCGGCTTGCCGCCGAAATCGAGCGGCGCCGAGGTCCAGAATGCGTCGACCGGATCGGTCAGCAGCAGCACCTCGATGCCGCGGGCGGTCGCCGATTCCAGCTTGGGATTCGACTTCAGCCGGTCGATGCTGTCGCCGACCAGATAATAGATCTCGGTCTGGTTCGGTTTCAGGCTCTCGGCATATTGCTTCAGCGACCGCTTCTCGCCGGATGTGGTGGTGAAGCGCGATAGCGCCAGCAGTTTCTCGCGCCGCTCGAAATCCTCCCAGATTCCTTCCTTGATGACGGGGCCGAAGGCGTCCCAGATCCTGGCGAAGGTTTCCGGCTCCTTCTCGCCCAGGCTTTCCAGCTCGCCGATCACGCGACCCGTCACGGCTTTGCGGATTTGCGCGAGCTGCGGATTGTTCTGCAGCATCTCCCGGGAGATATTGAGCGGAAGATCCTCGCTGTCGATCACGCCGCGGATGAAGCGGAGATAGCCGGGCAACAGATCGGCATCGTCGGCAATGAAGACGCGGCGGACGTAGAGTTTGACGTGGCCCTTGCGGGTCGGCTCGAACAGATCGAACGGTTTTGTCGACGGCGCGAACAACAGCACGGCGTAGGACTGACGGCCCTCGGCGCGGTAATGCAGGGTCATCGCCGGATCGTCGAAGGCGCCGGCGATCGCGCGATAGGCCTGCGTGTAATCTTCCGGCTTCAGCTCCGATTTCGGCCGCTGCCACAACGCGCTGGCCGAATTGATCTGCCGCGGCTCGCCCTCTTCCGGCTTGCAGCAGGATCGGAAACTGGATGTTGTCGGAATAGGCGCCGACGATCCGCTCGATCTCGTAGGCTTCGAGATATTTCTTCGCGTCCGGCTTCAGATGCAGAACGATTTCGGTGCCGCGCGCGATGCGCTTGGCATCCTCGTCGCCGGCGCGGGCGATATCGAAGCCGTTGCCGCCCGACGAGGACCAGGTCCAGACTTCGTCCGTGCCGGCGCGGCGGCTGGTGACGGCGATGCGATCGGCGACCATGAAGGCGGCGTAAAAGCCGACCCCGAACTGGCCGATCAGGCCGGCGCCGTCCTTGGCCTCGGTCAGGCGGGACAGAAAGGATTTGGTGCCGGAGCGCGCGATGGTGCCGAGATTGTCGATCAGCTCCTGCCGGTCCATGCCGATGCCGTTGTCGATCACCGAAAGCGTGCCGGCCTTCTTGTCGGGCACGATGCGGATCTTCGGCGGCTCGCCGTCGGCGGTCAGATCGGGCGCCGCGATCGCCTCGTAGCGCAGCTTGTCGAGGGCGTCGGAGGCGTTCGAAATCAGCTCGCGCAGGAAGATGTCGGTCTCCGAATAGACCGAGTGCACCATCAGGTGCAGCAGCTCGGCGACCTCGGCCTGAAATGGCTTGTGCTCGGCAATGGTATCCGTCGTCATTATCGGTCTCGCTCAAGTGGCAGGGGAAAGACCTGATATAGTGCGCGGCGTTCTCGGCTGGCAAGATTTCAAAGGGGGCGCCGAGCAGCGGATCAGGCGAGCGGCGGACTCTGAGAATGCTAGTGGCCGGTGGTTTGTCGGCTCATCTTCTCCAGGAGCCCGCGCATTGCATCGAACTCGGCGCCGAAGCCTTTCCAGTCTCCCGATTTCAATCGCTCCACCGCCTGATTGTAGCGATCGAGCGCCTCCTGTGCCTGACTTGCCGCCGGGCCTGCGAGGGGGGTCTCCTCTGTCGTGCTCGAGACCGGCGGCGCTGCATCGGGTTCCGTGAACAGCGCTGACAAGGCCTCGGCGAGCGTTTCCTTCATCACCACATGTTCACCGTAGGCCGCGATCACGCGTTTCAGCTCCGGCAGGTGTCCTTGCTCCGCTCGCAAATAGAGCGGCGATACATAAAGGATCGAGTTCTCGATCGGGATCACAAGCAGGTTTGCGCCGCGAATCACCCGCGAGCCCATCTGGTTCCACAGCGTGAGTTGTTGCGAGATCTCCGTATTCTGATTGATCCGCGCCTCGATCTGGAACGGCCCGTAGACCAGCTTGTCCTTGGGAAACTCGTAGACGATCAATTTGCCGTAGTCGGGCGCGTCGCAGCGCGCAGCGAGCCAAGCGATCATGTTGTCGCGGCGGCTCGGCACCATGGGCAGCATGAGAAAGAACTCGGCCTGCGGCTCGCCGGGCAGCCGCATGATGATATAATAGGGGGTCATCATTGAGACGCCGTCGCCGCCCGGCTGGCGCGGGAACTGCCAGAGATCCTCGCGGTTATAGAAAACCTCCGCCGCCTCCATGTGGTAGGTTTGATACAGCCGCGCCTGAATCAGGAACATATCCTCCGGATAGCGAATGTGCTTCTGCAAGTCTGGAGGCATGGCCGTGAACGGCTTGAACAGGCTTGGAAAGATGCGCCGGTAGGTCGCGGCAATCGGGTCGCCGGGGTCGATCAGATAGAAGTCGACGCTGCCGTTATAGGCATCGACGACAACCTTCACCGAATTCCTGATGTAATTGAGATCGAGATCCTGCGCAGGCTGCGCGGAGGGGAAATAACGAACTCGTCGTGTAGGCGTCCTGCATCCAGAACATCCGCCCATTGCTGATAACCAGATAGGGATCGTGATCGAGTGTGAGGAATGGAGCGATCGTGCTTACCCGATCCCGGATATTGCGCCGGATCATGATCCGGCTGTCGGTCGTGATGTAGCTTGTGAGAAGCAGGTTGGGGTCGTTGAAGTAATAGGCGAACAGCATCCTCCATCCCATTGCTCCGATCGGAACGCCGCCGGCGCCGCCATAGGCCGCATAGACGTTGTCTTTCCCCTTCGGATAATCGAACTCCGGCGTGCTCCCCTTGACGATGACGTAGTCGTCGCTCTCTTCGCCGAAGTAGACGCGCGGCTCGTCGATCTTTGGACCGCCGTCTGCAACAGGAGGAATGTTCCGCAAATAAAAGAGCGGCAGTCCTTCAGTGCTCTTGCGGGTGACCGGGCTCATCACCGCGCCATTGCCGTGAGTAAACAGCAGGTGGCGGTTGACCCATGTCTGGGCGTTGGGCGGCAGCAAGGAGGGCCGCAGTTCGCGAGCCGAGAGCATCACACTTTGGTAGGAGCCATCGAGCCAGTAGCGATCAACGTCAAGATCATGGAATTTGTAGTAGGTGCGGATCTCTTGCAGCTGCGCGTAGGTATCCGACAAGGGCAACCAATCCCACAGCCTGATATTGTCGATTGTCGCCTTGTTGGCCTCCAGCGTCTTGAAGGTAAGCTTCTGTTCGGCAGCAAACGGCTTGGCCGCGATCCGGTCGAGATTGTATGCCTGCCTTGTGAGCGCGATGTTGCGTTCGATGTAGGGCTTCTCCAGCTGCAACTCGCTTGGCTTGACGAACAGTTGCCGGAATAACCCGGGAACTACGGCGGACAGCAGGAAAGAGCCGATGCCGACAAGGATGAACGCGGCGGCAAGAAGCCGGTAGGTGCGCACCCGCAAGTTCGCCCACGCGGCGAACGCCGCGATGATCGAAATCCCGATCATCAGCCACAGGCCCGGTAGCCCCAGATGTACATCGGTATAGCTTGCGCCGACGACGACGCCGTTGTCACCGTAGAGCAGCAGATAGCGGTCGAGACCATAGGACCAGGCCTTCACCACGAACAGAAGACCGATCAGCGCCGAGCCGTGAGCAATCACCGTCGGCGACATTGATCGGTGGTGAACGTCGTATTCGATGTCGCCGTGCACCCAGTAGATCGTTGCGGCGAAAAGCGCGCTCAGGACGAGCGTGAGCAGCATCCAGTTCTTGACGAGAAGATAGGCGGGCAGCGAGAAGAGATAGAAGCCGATGTCCTTGTTGTAGAGCGGATCGTCCGCGCCAAACGGCACGTGGTAGAGAAACCGCAGGAAGACGCCCCAGTTGCCGGCTTCTGCCGCAGCGACCAGGAGAGCCAGCAAAGCCGCTCCGCCCGCGATAACCCGCTGCCACGGCAGTCGTTCGCGCACGAGCGTGAACAGATCGGGCGGCGGCGTATGGCCCGCGAGTGTCCACGCCGAGGCGGCGACAATCTGTGCCGGCAGCCGCCGGGCAAAACGCACCGCGAGCAATCCGTTCAGCCAAAGGATGACGGCGGTTGCCGTCCAAACGGCGAAGAAGACGATGGCTTTGGCGCCGATCGTCGTCAAAAAAACCTGCAGATAGCCGATCGAGGAAAACCACAGCCAATCGACCAGGAAGTCGCTCGCGAGCCCGAGCACGATCAGGCCGATTCCGACGACGATGGCTGCAACGATCAACCCGACCACGGCGTTTTGCCGTGGTGCCTTCCGCCCGGGTCCGGTGATCCCGATCGTCATGGCTCGATGATAGCAGAAATGAGGGACGTTTACCGCCTGATTCGTGGTCAGGATTGGCGCGTCAAGGCGGCGGTGCAGGAAGCTCCGATCGTCAGGACGGCGGAACGAATGACGCCAACGGATGCTACATGCGCGCGCCGGCGCGTGTTTTCTATGCCAAGGTATGCACGATCACCGGCCCGGCGACCGCCGTGGCTGGCCCGATGAGCAGGGGCGCGAGGTTCTGTTGGGTCCATGCGAGCCCGCGTCGGTTCGACTCCTCCGCTCCCGCAAAATTGTTGAAGATGCTGATCGCCGTCACCGTGTCATCCGGCGCATAGACCACATAATAGGCCATGAAACCCTCGACATCACTGATGATCGGAATGGCGCCCTCCTTGATCCTGCGCGCCAGCTCCTCGGCCATACCAGCCTTTGCCTTGCCTTGACGAATGGCGGCATACATGGGCTCCTCCTTCACCGGCGGGCTGCCCGCAGTCGCGGCGGCCGCGACCATGCATCACTCTGGGCGGGGCGAGCAGCAGGATTTCCCGCACGCCGAACCGTACGCCATCCCCCGCAGCGACACCATCGATGTCCAGGGATCGTCGGTTCCCCGCATCACGGAGCATGAGGTAACGGCGCTCAACCGTTGCGGAATGTATAGGCGTAGCCGTTGATTGCCGGCGCGCCGCCAAGATGGGCGTAGAGAACCTTCGACCCTGCCGGGAAATAGCCCTTCTTCACGAGGTCGATCATGCCCTGCATGGACTTACCTTCGTAGACCGGATCGGTGATCATGCCTTCGAGGCGGGCGCACAGGCGGATGGCCTCCTTGGTCTCCTGCGACGGAACGCCATAGGCCGGATGGGCATAGTCCTCGATCAGAACGATATCCTGTTCGACGATTTCCCTGCCGAGTTCGACGAGGTCGGCGGTGTTCCGCGCGATCTCGAGCACCTGCGCCTTGGTCTGCGCCGGCGTGAACGACGCGTCGATACCGATCACCTTGCGCTCGCGGCCGTCCTTGGCGAAGCCGACCAGCATGCCGGCATGGGTCGAGCCGGTGACCGTGCAGACGACGATGTAGTCGAACGCAAAACCGAGTTCCTTCTCCTGCGCCCGCACCTCCTCGGCGAAGCCGACATAACCAAGGCCGCCGTATTTGTGTACCGAGGCTCCTGCCGGGATCGCATACGGCTTGCCGCCCTTGGCCTTCACGTCCGCAATCGCCGCTTCCCAGCTTTCCCGGATGCCGATGTCGAACCCTTCGTCGACCATTTCGACATCGGCGCCCATGATCCGGCTCAGGAGAATATTGCCGACCCGGTCATAGACGGCGTCCTCGTGCGGCACCCAGCTTTCCTGCACAAGCCGGCATTTCATTCCAATTTTCGCCGCGACGGCAGCGACCATGCGCGTGTGGTTCGACTGTACGCCCCCGATCGAGACCAGCGTGTCGGCATTGGAGGCAATCGCGTCGGGAACGATGTATTCGAGCTTGCGCAGCTTGTTGCCGCCGAATGCCAGTCCCGAATTGCAGTCCTCGCGTTTGGCGTAGAGTTCGACCTTGCCCCCCAGATGCGCCCCGAGGCGTTCCAGCTTCTCGATATGCGTGGGCCCGAAGGTGAGTGGATAGCGTTCGAATTTTTCCAGCATGCAAGGTGTCCTCGTGTCGGCCGCTTCGATACTGGAAACTAGCATTTTAGGCGGGAAAGGTGCTCTCGAAAATTCCTAAAAAATTGCTCTATTGAACCACTTATTGTAAAATATTCATTGATATACTCTGATTTTCAACTCAAGAATGGAAGATTCTTCCATATGTCTCGGGAATTGGATCGCATCGACCTGAAAATTCTGCGCCTGCTGCAGGGCAATGGGCGGCTCACCAACGCCGAACTGGCGCAGCTGGTCGACGTCAGTCCCGCGACCTGTCACCGCCGGACCCAGTCGCTGTTCGAGGAAGGCTACATCAGCGGCGTCCGGGCGATGATTGTGCCGCAAAAGGTCGACAGGGGCGCGTTGGTGATGGTCGGCGTCGTTCTTGACCGCTCCACACCGGAGAGCTTCGCAGCATTCGAGAAAGCCGTCGCGAAACTGAAATTCATCCTCGATTGTCATCTGGTCGCCGGCGACTTCGACTATTTCCTGAAAATCAGGGTCGAGGACATGGCGGATTTCAACCGCATTCACGGCGAACAGCTGATCGCGCTGCCTGGCGTCCGGCAAACGCGAACCTTCTTCGTCATGAAGGAGGTCGTCGACAATGCCCCCCTCGATTTCTGATCAACGCGAAATCTGTCAGGCCCACTCGCCCTTGCGGAAGACCGGCACCCGCCTGCCGTCGGCGTGAATACCGTCGATGTCGGTCTGATCCGAGCCGATCATCCAGTCGATATGAATAAAACTCTTGTTGCCGCCCTGCGCCGCGATCTGCTCCGGCGTCAGCCTGGCGCCGTCGACGAAGCATTTCGAATAGCATTGGCCGAGCGCGATGTGGCAGGCGGCGTTCTCGTCGAACAGGGTGTTGAAGAACAACAGCCCGCTTTTGGAGATCGGCGAGGAATGCGGCACCAGCGCCACTTCGCCGAGACGGCGCGCGCCCTCATCCGTATCCAGCACCTTGTTCAACACTTCCTCGCCGCGCGAGGCCTTGGCTTCGACGATGCGTCCTTCCTCGAACCGCACCGCGATGCCGTCGATCAGCGAGCCCTGGTACGACAGCGGCTTGGAACTGACGACGTGCCCGCTCACGCGCCTTGCATGCGGGGTGGTGAACACTTCCTCGGTCGGGATGTTGGCGTTGCAGGTGATGCCGTTCCTGGCCGTGGAGGCGCCGCCTTCCCATTCGTGGCCATCCGCAAGCCCGATCGTCAGGTCGGTGCCGGGCCCGGAATAGTGCAGCGCGCTGAACCGCTGGCCGTTCAGCCATTCGGTCCGGCTGCGCAGCGTGGCGTTGTGCTTCGTCCACGCCGCTACGGGATTATCGTTATCGACGCGCGAGGCGGCGAAGATCGCGTCCGCAAGCTTGGCGACCGCAACATCCTCTTCGTCTCCCGGAAAAACTTGCTTCGCCCAGGACGGGTTCGGATAGGCGATGATGTTCCAGTTGATGTCGAAACGTACGATCTTTTCCAGCGCCGGCTGATAGGCGATCGAATTGGCCTTGCTGGCGCGCGCGACCTTGGCCGGATCTTCTCCGGAAAGCAGCATCGGATTGTCGCCGACGATCGCGAGCCGGGCGGTATTGGCGGCAAAGGCCTTCGACATCCCCTCGTAGAGCCAGCCGGCGGCGCGGTCGAAGCCGTTGTCCTGGCCAAACCGGTAGCGCGACAGCGTGACGGCCTCGTCGGACAGGATCGGGGTGACGAGACCCGCCCCGGCCTTATACGCATGTTCGGCGATCTTGCGCACCAGCGGCAGCGCCACCGCCGGCGCCGTCAGCAGCAGATCCTGCCCCGGCTGAAGGTTGAGCCCAACCTTGATCGCCACCTCGGCGAGGCGGTCGAGTTTGATCGGGTCGATCGGCGCGGAGATGTTGCGGTCGTGGACGGTCATGAAGTTCGGCCTGTTGTTCGTGGGTGCCCAATTCCGGTTATAGAGTGCTTGTGGCAGGCCAAATCAAGGTCGCCGTTGCGCCCAAATTAGTCCAGCCATTCACACGGCATCAGCCGCGGCGGTTCTTCTTCGGCTTCTTTCCGAATGCAGGTTTGGCAAAGGATGCCCTGGCAGGCTGTGGCCGTCCCGCGTGGACGGCGTTGTCGTGGGGTCGCTTTTTCCTGGAACTTGCCTCGCCATCAAATCCCGACCCGCTTTCGCGGTGAGACTTGCCGTGTTTGGGCCGGTGCAACGGCTTTTCCGAAGTTGCCTCGCCCTTTGGGGCATCCGCCAGCGGCTCGATGCGAATATTGTCTTCCTTGTCGGGGCGCCGGATCTTGACGGCGAACGACTTGGCGGCCCCTTTGGAAATCTCGAACTCGGTGGCCGTTTCCAGAATGCGGATAGCGCCGACGTCATGCTTGTCGATTCCGCCACGGCGGCAGATCATCGGCAACAGCCAGCGCGCTTCCGCGTTCTTCTTTCGCCCGATGGCGGCGCGAAACCACACGCCGCCCTCCGCCATGCCGTGACGCGGCGATGACTTTCCCGCTTTCGATCGCGGTCCGGTAGCGCGATCGTCGCCGCGCGAGGCTCGTCCGACTTGTTCCCGGCCGCGATCGTCACGAGACCGGCCCGCGCCATGGCCGGGATCGAGAATATCCTCGGGCGAAGGAAGCCGCGCCCGATACAGCCGCGCCAGCGCCGCGGCGATATCCTCGGGCGACCGCTCGGCGAGCAGGGCCCGCGCCAGGATCAGATCGTCGGCGGTCGTCTCCTCGGCGAACAGGGCATCCCGCAGCATGCGCTCCTGATCGAGCTTGCGAATGTCATCCGCCGTGGGAGCCGTGCCCCAGACCGCGTCGATGCCTGCCAGGTTCAGCAGCAATTCCGCACGCCGCTTTCGCGCTGACGGCACCAGCAGCACGCTCACGCCCTTGCGGCCGGCACGGCCGGTGCGGCCGGAGCGATGCTGCATGACTTCCGCATCATTCGGCATGTCGGCATGAATGACGAGGTCGAGGTTCGGCAGATCGATGCCGCGCGCCGCCACGTCGGTGGCCACGCAGACGCGGGCCCGCCCATCCCGCAACGCCTGCAGCGCCTGGGTTCGCTCGTTCTGGGTCAATTCCCCGGAAAGGGCGACCACGGAGAAGCCGCGTTCCAGAAGCGTCGCCTGCAAATGGCGGACGGCATCTCGCGTGTTGCAGAATACGAGCGCGCTCGGCGATTCGAAAAACCGCAGCACGTTGACCACCGCGTGCTCGACGTCACCGGCGGCGATCCGGATGGCCCGGTACTCGATATCGGCATGTCCACCTTCGTCGCCAGCGACCTCGATGCGAAAGGCCTGTTGTTGATATTGCTTGGCCAGCGCGACGATGCCGCGCGGCAACGTCGCCGAGAACAACAGCGTGCGGCGGGTGGCTGGCGTGGTCTTGAGGATGAATTCCATGTCCTCGCGAAAACCCAGATTGAGCATTTCGTCGGCCTCGTCGAGCACGACCGCCTTCAATTCGGAGACGTCGAGACGGCCGCGCCGCAAATGATCGCATAGCCGGCCCGGCGTGCCGACCACGATGTGGGCGCCAGCGGCAAGCTCGCGCTGTTCGCGGCGCGGATCCATGCCGCCGACGCAGGAAACGACGCGCGCATCCGCATATTGATAGAGCCAGGCGAGTTCGCGCTGCACCTGAAGTGCGAGCTCCCGCGTTGGCGCGACGATCAATGCAAGGGGTGCGGCGGCCCGCTCGAACCGCTCGGCATCCCCCAGAAGATTGCTGGCAATCGCCAGCCCATACGCGACCGTCTTGCCCGAGCCGGTTTGCGCCGAAACAAGCAGGTCGCGGCCGCAAGCTGTGTCCGCGAGCACGGCTGTCTGCACAGGGGTCGGAGAATCGTAATTGCGTGCCGCCAGGGCTCGGGCGAGCGGCGGGCTTGTGGGCAGGAATGTCACGAGATGGCCGACCTTGGTTTTACCGACGGAAAACTGAACAGGGCCTCGAACCTAACGAGGTCGAAGCGGCGGCCTGAAATATGCGCCGGCCGCGTGGCCCGATGGATTTGAATGAGGTGCGTACCCTTTAGACCAACGGAGGCCAAAGCGCCATTCATTGCTGGCGAGTTTCGCGTAAAATCGACCGGCCTTCGCCGCAACCGCCTCTCCGCGTCATAAAACTTCAGATTTCGACTGTCCAAGGTGCCTGCCAGCCCGGATTGCGCTCACCTTGCGACACGATCGGTCCTATCCAGACAAAGGCGAATCCGCCGGACATGCTTAACGAGGCGACGCCGCCAGCACCCGGTCCACCATTTCCGGCGCCAGGCCGAGATAGTTTCCGGGCGAGGTCAGACGATCGATGGTCGCGCGGTCAATGCGTGAGGACACCTGCGGGTCCGCCGACAGCGCGTCCGCGAGCGTCATGTTTTTCTCGTTGGCGAGCCGGCACGCGTCGTAGACGACGTCATGCGCCTCTTGCCGGCCGATGTCGGGCGCAAGCCCCATCATGACGGCCTCGGCGACGATCAGGCCGCGGCTGATGCCGAGATTTTTCGCCATCTGCTTCTCGTCGACGGTCAGGCCGGCAAGCGCGAATTTCGCCTGGTGCAGCGCGCCGGCGGTCAGCACAAAACTCTCCGGAATGGCCATCCACTCGGCATGCCATGGCCCGGTGGCGCGCTCGAAATCCTGCACCATGGCGTCCAGCATCAGGCCGGCGTGCTGGCGCACGGCCTTGGAGGCCGCAAGCATCAGCTCGGAGGAGATCGGGTTGCGCTTCTGCGGCATGGTCGAGGAGGCGCCGCGTCCCTTCACAAAGGGTTCGTAGAGCTCTGCGAATTCCGTCGAGGCCATGATCATGATGTCGAGCGCGATCTTTCCGAGCGATCCGGTCGCAAGCGCGAAGAAGTTCACGACTTCGGCGAGCCCGTCGCGGGCGACGTGCCAGGTGGAGACGGGAATGCCGAGGCCGAGTTCCTCGCAAAGCGCCTTCTGGACATCGAGCCCCCTGACGCCGAGCGAAGCGAGCGTGCCTGCGGCGCCCGCGAACTGGCCGACCAAGACGCGCGGCTTTAGTTGCTCGAGCCGTTCGGCGTGGCGATCGAACATCGCCAGCCAAATCGCCGTCTTGTAGCCGAACGTCACCGGCAGCGCCTGCTGCAGGTGGGTGCGGCCCGCCATCGGCGTGTCGCGGTAGCGCCGGGACAGATCGGCGAGGATGCCGCGCAGCGTTGCGATGTCCGCTTCGATAATCCCGAGACCGTCGCGCACCTGCAGGACGACGGCGGTATCCATGATGTCCTGCGTGGTCGCGCCCCAATGGACGTAACGCCCGGCCTCGCCGCATTGCGTCACCATCTGCTGCACCAGCGGCAGGATCGGGTAACCGACGATATCGGTCTCGCGGCGCAGCAGATCGAAATCGAGCGCCGCGACGTTGGTGCGTTTTGCAATCTGCTCCGCGGCCTCCGGCGGAATCACGCCGCAGCGCGCCTCGGCTTTCGCCAGCGCAATCTCGACCTCGGCATAGCGCGAGATCAGGCTGAAATCCGAAAACACCTCGCGCATGGCAGGCGTGCCGAAGGCGTCGCGGAACAGGATGGAGTCGAGAACGGTCGTGGAGGTTGGAAAAGCGGGCATGGGGTTTCCTCGAAATAAAACGCTCTTAACAAGAAAGTGACCTATAGGCAGCCTAGTGCCGCGCAGCAACAGCGACTTGCGAGGGAGTAACGGATGGCATGGTCATGGTCGATGAGGCGGGATTGCGATGGTGGCCAGGCTCGCACGCTGCGCACATCCATTCAACTCAAGGCGAAATACACCCTCGCGCATGATCTAATCAAACGGCCAGAGCGCAAGAGGTTTCGATCGTCATTGCGAGCCAACGGGTTGCGCCAATAGTCGCAAAGCGCAATCCCTCGATGTCGTCCCTGCGAAAGCAGGGACCCATACGCCGTGAACTTCGTGAGAACGAGAGTGTTCGTTGCCTTTCTTCGTCGCGCGTCGCTGCAATGGACATTTGGGGTTATGGGTCCCCGCGTTCGCGGGGACGACGAGAGAGGATTCAATTTTCAAAATACCCACAGATACTGCTTCGCGATCTCGCCGCATGTTCCGCGCGAGTTTTGCGTCAAACTTCCTGCCCTCCGAGAACAGAGGGCGCAGGGAATGCCGGACGCTCGGCGCGTCCGCAGCCGCGTGCGCAGTGGTAGAAAGCACACGCGTTAGTCACCACGGTCACGCCGGTTCGTCCGGCATTCCCCGCACGATGGTTTTAACGGTTTCCTTCGCGCTCTCCCCGGTGACCGGGCTCTTTTGCCACCGTCGCCTGCGCTTCTTATCGCAGACTTGACGCCAGCGTCGGGGCCTCAGGACCACACGACTTCGCCGTCCGCAAGAAAGCGCCCTCGTCTTTGGCGCTCCTTACGTCCACCGCATCCCGCACCCAACGTCCGTGACGATCGCGAAGCGCCCCTCTTGTGGGGACAGGATGGCCGGAGTTCTAGAGTTGATTTGGGCCCGCGGAGAAGCGGAATATTTCTTCAAGCGGGGCTGGACAGGCAAAGGAGTGATTTGCCCGTCAGGCCAAACCAGCACTTCACGTCATCTTCTCGGTGCCGCCAATTCCTGCCTTGGGCGAAAAATCTGACCTCAAGCGACGAAGGTACGATGTCGGCTGTTCCTTCAACAGCGAACCTTCTGCAACGCAACGGTCACGTCAGCTTTGTACCAAAAGCTGCCTTGAACGCGAAATTGAGGTAGCATTTCTGCGCCAGTGCGAGCGAGGTGGGCACTCATGACCAAGGACGAATTCGAACTGCTGTTCGACGCGGAAGTGGCGGAACCGCTGGGCCACCGAGGCTTCAAGCGTCTGGGTAAGAGCCTCTACGGCACGAAAACTTGGCATTGGTCTCGCTTATCCGTTTAGGTGGACGCATGGTTCGCCCGGGCGCAATCGCACACGTGCTTTGCTGCCGTATGACTTTCATGCGTGATCGCACTGAGCGTGTTCCTGAAGACTTCGTGCCGGAACCCTTTGATTATCCGTTCAAACTCTTGCCCCGCAAGCTTCCGGCCATGCTGCACTATGTGCCCCGCAACCTCAACTACGACTACGAGCTGACTGAGTTTCAAGGCCACAGTCGGGACGCCGTATCGCAAGACTTGAAGAAAATCCGCTCGGCTGTCGTTGAGCGCGTCTTGCCATGGGCAGGTGCCCTGACTGCGGCTGCGTTGAAAGAGGAGCTACTCACGCTCGGCGAGAACGCCTGGTGTGAGAGGATGTGGATTGAAGATTGCGACAATCACAACGACGCCTGAGTAATTTTTGGCCGCTGACACTTCCGTTCCGGGTCAGAGAACGAACCCGCTACCGCGGGAGGGCGCTTGCTGGTCGGTCGGGGTATTACGTCTACCATCATAACTATCTGATCGAGCGCAGGTGACGGGCGGGCGCTCCGTCTTGAGGATTGAGGGGTTCAAGCACTCCAACCTCAAGACAGGAGCCCCCAATGAGCGAGAAGCCCATCAGCCCGCTGCGCCAACGCATGCTCGAAGACATGAACATGCGCAGGTTCGTGCCCGATACGCAACGCGAGTATATCCGTGCCGTCAAGAGGCTCGCGACCTTCCTCGGACGTTCTCCCGACACCGCGACGGCGGAAGAGCTGCGCGCGTTCCAGCTGCATCTGACCGAGACCAGTATGCAACCACCGAGCGTCAACGCGACCGTGACCGCGCTCCGGTTCTTCTTCAAGGTGACACTCGACCGGCCGGAGACGACACGACATCTCGTGTTCGTCTACGAACCGCGCAAGCTGCCGCGCGTGCTCTCGCCCGAGGAGGTGTTGCGCCTGCTGGAGGCCGCACCCGGGCCGAAGCACAAGGCGGCGCTCAGCGTTGCCTACGGCGCCGGCCTGCGCGCCATGGAGGTCGTCGCACTGAAGGTCTGCGATATTGATTCCAAGCGCATGACGCTCCGCGTGGAGCAGGGTAAAGGCCGCAAGGATCGCCATGCGATGCTGTCACCGCGGTTGTTGGAGCTGCTGCGCGACTGGTGGCGCATCGCCCATCCCCAGGTGTGGATGTTCCCTGGCCGCGATCGCATCAACCCGATGACCACGCGACAGCTCAATCGGGTCTGCCACATGGCCGCCGAGCTGGCTGGGCTGCCCAATTGGGTGGCGCCGCACACGCTGCGACACAGCTTCGCCACGCACCTGCTCGAGCGGAACATCGATATTCGTGTGATCCAGGTTTTGCTCGGGCATTCCAAGCTCGACACCACGGCGCGCTACACCCAGGTGGCCACCAACATCATCCGCGAGGTCATGAGCCCTCTGGACAGGCTCACGCCGCTGGTGCCGAAGAAGAAGGACGAGCCGCCAGCGTAACGGGCCCACATGGCCCGTCCAGATCTGGAGGTCGCGGACGTCTTCCGCGACCACGGGGCCGCGTGGCGTCATGCCAACCGCGGTCACGTCAGCCTGCTCCAACTCAAGGTAATGAGCGCCATCGAGAACTGCCGCACGGCGGCGCTGGGCGGTCACGTCGCGCGTTGCGAGGACTGCGCCCACACCACGATCGCCTACAACAGCTGCCGCAACCGGCACTGCCCGAAGTGTCAGGGCGCGGCAGCACGCCAATGGATGGCGGCGCGCGAGGCCGAACTGCTCCCGATTCCCTATTTTCACGTCGTCTTCACGCTGCCCTCGGCGATTGGCGACATCGCCTACCAGAACAAGGCCGTGATCTACGATCTGCTGTTCAAGGCCTCGTCGGAGACGATGCTCACCATCGCGGCCGACCCGAAGCACCTCGGAGCTCGCATCGGCATCACCTCGGTGTTGCACAGCTGGGGCTCGGCAATGACCCACCATCCACACGTCCACATGATCGTGCCGGGCGGCGGGCTCTCGATGGACGACAGCCGCTGGATCTCATGCAAGTCAGACTTCCTGCTGCCCGTGCGCGTTCTGTCGAAGCTGTTTCGGCGCTTGATGCTGGAGAAGCTTCTGGCCGCACACGAGGCGGGAAGGCTGCAGTTCCGGGGCTCACATGCGCATCTGGCCGATGCCAATACGTTCGCTGCGTTCCTGGCCCCGCTCGGCAAGAGGCGCTGGTTCGTTTACGCCAAGCGCCCGTTCGCGGGCCCAAAGGCCGTGCTCGCCTATCTGTCGCGCTACACCCACCGCGTCGCCATCTCGAACAGCCGTCTGATCGCAGTCGACCAGCGGAGCGTCACGTTCAAGGTCAAGGACTACAGGATCGAAGGCCCCAGCCGATATACGACGATGACGCTCGACGTTGGCGAGTTCATCCGCCGCTTCCTCATTCACGTGCTGCCCAAAGGCTTCCACCGCATCCGCCACTACGGCTTGTTCGCCAGCGCAAACCGCGCCGAGACGATCGCACGGGTGCGCGAACTCCTGGGACTGGCAACGCCCGCGGCCGAAGCGGCGGTCGAGATCGATCCGGCGGCGGCACAGCCACTCGCAAAGCCTTGCCCCTGCTGTGGCGGCCGCATGTTCGTGATCGAGACCTTCGAGGTCGGCTGCCAACCACGCCACCGGCCGACGACACCTCTCGTCGCAATCAGGATCGACACCTCATGAGCGCGGCCGCCACATCACTCACCCGCATCGTCAAGCGCGTTTCTCGCTGGTCACAACCCGGCCACGGCGACGCTCGACCGGACAGATGCCCGTCAGCGCGTTCCACAGCGCAACCAGTACCGAAAGCCATGCTCATCGGTGCTAAAGAGAGCCCGAGACCCACCAGCGTCCGCCTTCAACTCACCGCCATGCTCTCGCGCCTTGCGTCCCCCGCCAACACCGCGATCAAATCGCCATAGCCCGGCATCACCATCGGCACTTCATCTCCCGCGCGTTCCTTCACTGGAGGCTTTCGGACGACGGCCCCGGTGCAAGCCGAATCGTCGCGATGGCCGTCATCCGAAACCCTTCACAAAAGCATCACTATGATCGACCGAGCGTCGGTGCCGGTCTACCCCGACAAGCAGGCATCTTCAGAGCGTGGCGGCATGTCTCAAACGTGCTAGGAGAAGGCATCGCTGTCATTTGACAGAGGCGAATCAACGATGTTTAGGGTACCTAAAAGTGATACCCGATGCCGCAGGAATATTGTTCATCCATGGATATGAAGAGCCATATTTCGTTAAATAGCGAGTACCGATTTTACCGGGGTCTGGTTGCCACCTGTGTTGCCAACGGGATTCAGGCGGCAAATTTTCTCGGTGATCGATTCCTGAGAAAGACGCATCGTTCATCTTCAGAAATCGATGAACTGTACGCGGACTCGATGAACAGCGCATTTTCCGCGACGGAATCTTTTCTTGTCACGGGAGCGCCGCACGCATCGGCATATTATCCGCGGGACTTTGCCTGGTTCTATCCCGACGTTCTCGATCCCGACACCATCATGGATTCCGAGGATGCGATTCGCAGGGTTGGTTTGCTCGAAAGAAGTGTCCGGCTTATGCTGGAGGCTGTTCGCTCCGGTGTTGTCACGACCACCATTATCCCGGTGGGACGCAATCGGTATATTGGTGTCAACTACTTTTCGCGACCTTCGGATACGCTGTTGGGCACCCTCGCAGGTCTGGAGCAAATCATATGCGCCGACCAAAGAGCGTCAGCGTCGTATCTGGGATTGTCGCAAGGCGCTTATGCGGGCCGCTTGTTGCTGATCGAGTATCGCGAGGATCTGAAAAAAGCGATCATCCAACTCGCAAGATCGTTGGAGCCGTTCGATGATGACGGAACCGGCTATTTGCTTTGTGACGCAGCCGCACCTCGCTCCGCGGCGACAGATACCCGCGCCGAACGCAGGCGTTTCGTCACCAATGCATGCGTCTACGCGACTTTTTTGCGCGCCATAGAACTCGGGGTCATCGGCATCGGCGAGCTGGAGCAACTGCTCGGGCGCGAACTATCGCGGTATAAAGCGCAACTTCTCCGCTTGTTCGGCAAGCGTGGCTATATCAGCCATTCGCTGGATTGCGATAACGAACCGCCTGCGTCTTCCATCGCTCTGGACTTCGTCAATGTGCAGCGGGGATTCTGGGATCTAAAAGACGAGAGCGAACGCGCGTTGTTCGCTGCCACGACGGATATGATCATCGCGGAACCGCGATTTCGCGTGCCAAATACGTTTCACTTCCTGGTTTCCGCGAATAATCCGCGCAGAAAGATGATCCACAAGATCGCGTCCCCATCCTACCAGGGGCGCTCTTGCTGGCCGACGTTTAATGTCGAATTCGCGGACCGCATGCTGGATTACGACGAATTTTCAGGAACCGATACATACGGATCCTGCGCGCGAGATATCTTGAGCGACATTCGTGCCGCAACCGAATTGCATGGCGGATATCAGGAGCTTCTAACGGATAAAGGCCTCAAATATTGTACGTGGGCCTATCGGGGAGCCGTCGCTCACTCCTGGTTTCCTCGTTTCCTGACTGTCTGGAAAAGGGCATTCGGGACCCCGCTGCTGGATTGGAAGTAGCAGCGTATCGATGCGGTCGGACATCTGCCGACTCACACCCGATCAAGCCTGACGTCGTAGTTGGGTCAATGGACTAAACCGCTCGCGCGGTAGGGCGCTTCGGCAGGCGACACAGCCGAGAGGATAGCGCGACGGGGCGTCCTGTCTTGAGATGAGGGGTTCGCAACCTTCACCCAAAGACAGGAGCATCCCCATGACCGACGAGGCAATGAGCCCGTTGCGCCGGCGCATGATCGAAGACATGACGATCCGCAAGTTAGCGCCGAAGACTCAACATGACTACGTGCAAAGGATCAAGAACTTCGCTGTGTTTCTCGGGCGATCGCCCGATACGGCGACCTTCGAGGACGTGCGCCGCTACCAGCTTCATCTGGCGGCGAGCGGCGTTGGCGCTCCGACCCTCAATCAGGCCGTATCGACGTTGCGGTTCTTTTTCCGGGTCACGCTCAGGCGTCACGATATCGTCGAGCACACACATTTCATTCACGAGGCGCGCAAGCTGCCGGCGGTGCTGAGCCCCGAGGAAGTAGCGCGGCTGCTCGATGCGGCACCCGGACTCAAATACAAGGCGGCGCTGAGTGTGGCCTACGGCGCCGGCCTGCGCGCGACGGAGGTGATCTCGCTCAAGATCTCCGACATCGACAGCAAGCGGATGATCATCCGCGTGGAGCAGGGCAAAGGCGGCAAGGACCGTTACGTGATGCTGTCGCCGCACCTGCTCAACCTGCTGCGCGCCTGGTGGAAGGCGGCGCGCCCGCAGGGCTGGCTGTTCCCGGGCCGCGATCCGGCCCAGCCGATGACCACGCGCCAGCTCAATCGCGCCTGTCACGCCGCCGCCCAGATGGCGGACATCAACAAGCGCGTCTCGCTGCACACCTTGCGCCACAGCTTCGCCACCCACCTGCTTGAGCAGAACATCGATGTCCGCGTGATCCAGGTGCTGCTCGGTCACGCCAGGCTCGACACCACGGCGCTCTATACCCGCGTCGCCACCAAGACGATCAGCGAGGTCATGAGCCCGCTGGAGCACATCGCGCTCAAGCTCAGCGAGGTCCGGCCACCCGGCTAACGCGGCGCGCGTGTCGCGCCCGGCCTTGGAGGTTGCGGATATCTTCCGCGACCGTGGTCCGGCATGGCGCAAAGCCAATGCCGGCCATGTCAGCCTCGACCAGCTGAAGGTGATGTCGGCGATCGAGAGCTGCCGGACGGCAGCCCTCGGCGGCCATGTCGCACGCTGCGAGGACTGCGCCTATACCAGCATCGCCTACAACTCCTGCCGCAACCGCCACTGCCCGAAGTGCCAGGGCGCCGCCGCCAAGGAATGGCTCGCCGACCGCGAGGCCGACCTGTTGCCGGTGCCGTACTATCACATGGTGTTCACGCTGCCTGCGGCGATCGCCGACATCGCCTACCAGAACAAGGCCGCGATCTACGACCTCCTGTTCAAGGTCTCGGCCGAGACCATGCTGACGATCGCCGCCGATCCGAAGCATCTGGGCGCCCGCATCGGCATCACCTCCGTGCTCCACACCTGGGGCTCGGCCATGACCCATCACCCGCATGTGCACATGATCGTGCCGGGCGGCGGCATCTCGCTCGACGGCCAGCGCTGGGTGTCCTGCCGGCCCGGATTCTTCCTCCCCGTGCGCGTGCTCTCGCGCCTGTTCCGCCGGCTGTTCCTCGAGAAGCTCGCCGCTGCCCACCAAGCCGGCCGCCTCAACTTCTTCGGCGACCACCTATATCTGGCCGATGCGCAATGCTTCACGGCTTATCTCGCGCCGCTGCGCAAGGCCGAGTGGGTCGTCTACGCAAAGCGGCCATTCGGCGGGCCTCAGGCCGTGCTGGCCTATCTGTCGCGCTATACCCACCGCGTCGCCATCGCCAACAGCCGCCTGATCGCCTTCGATGGGCAGGGCGTCAGCTTCAAGTGGAAGGACTACCGCATCGCGGCCCGCGATCGATACAAAAGCATGACGCTCGCCACGGACGAGTTCATCCGCCGCTTCCTCATCCACGTGCTGCCAAAAGGCTTCCACCGTATCCGCCACTACGGCCTGTTCGCCAAAGGCTCTTGCGCCGACAACATCGCACGTGCGCGTGAGCTGCTCGCCGTTGCTAAACCTGAAGACGAGCCTACCGCTGCCGCCGCCGATCCCGGCAAGGCGACTTGTCCATGCTGCGGCGGTCGCATGCTCGTCATCGAGGTCTTCGCGCGCGGCGCAACGCCTCGGCATCGGCCGACAGCTCCAACCACTGTCATCAGGCTCGACACCTCATGACCGCGTTACAATCCCGCAAATCGCCTCATCGCGCTCGCCGGCTTTCGACCGGCCACGGCAGAGCACGCTCTGATATCCAGCTGGCGTCTCAAATCGTCCGACAGTTCATCGTGCCAGACGCGATCCATCGCCCATTCACCAGCCGCTTCACCGTCCGCCAACTTGCTGGGGCGGCTCGATCCCGATCACGGATCTCTCCCGCGGCTCTCAATTCGCCATAGCGCCTGCGGCTCGGCCTTGCGTTCCCTTAAACGCGGTTTCCTCCCTTGGAGGCTTTCGGACGCCGGCCGCCGAACTCGCGGTGCCGTCCCTCATGCGGCCGGCATCCGAAACCCTTCACAATCTCGACCAAAATGGGCTATCCGTCCCATGTCCGGTCTACCCCCGTTAGCGACCGAACTGCGGACATTGCTGGAGGTCCAGTTCGTGCCAACACCGGAAGTCGCTTCATTGCGGGAAGCGTGTTCGAAGAAGTCCTTCTTTCCACTGTTCTTGATCCTAAAGACGGCGTCGTGGCATTTGGGAAGCCAGCACGGATGCTCTTCCGGGCGGAGAAGCTCCAGAGCAGTTTTGGCTGCTGTGCCGGCCAAGGCTAGATCGGCCCCAATGCGTGGCTGACCGTCATCAACCGCTAAGTCGGCGCGAAAGCCGAGAATTCGCGAGTAATTCGTTCTGCGTGATGACAGGGGAATATGACAGGCACTATCCCCGTTTCTTGTGATCATGGCGCATGATAGAAGATTTGCGGCTTGCGCCTATTTCGGACTGTCCAATAACAGGCGCAGAGACGAGAATGTGGACCTTGATATGACGAACGTTTCCCGGCCGACAAAGACGGCGATACCAACCGCTGCGGATTATGCCGTCCCTTTTGGAGCAAAGGAGCGGTTGTCGCTGCCCGCAGGCGTAAAGCCGTTCCAGCTCAACTGGCCGTACGTGCTTGTAATTGGCACCTACCACGTGGCCGCGCTGCTGGCCTTCTTGCCGGGCTATTTCAGCTGGAGCGGCTTCGTCGTCGCACTGCTCGGCACCCACTTGTGCGGACTGTTTGGTATCAACCTCTGCTATCATCGGCTTCTGACCCATCGCGGCCTGAAATGTCCCAAATGGCTGGAACACGGCATGGCGATTGTCGCGATGTCCTGCCTGCAGGAAACGCCCGCGCGCTGGGTCGCTGTCCACCGCCGGCACCATCAATTCTCCGATCAGCAACCGGATCCGCACAGCCCGCTGGCGGGTTTCTTCTGGGGCCATGTCGGGTGGATATTGGTCGATCAGCCGGATCTGGCGCGTCCCAAGATCTACGAGCGATACGCGAAGGACATTCTGCGCGACCGCTTCTACGTCGCGCTCGAACGCCATCATGGGCTGGTCTGGATCAATCTCGGCCAGATGCCGCTGTTCTTGGGCGCTGGATTCGCGGTGGCGTGGCTATTGGGCGAGACGCCCGCAGCTGCGGCACAGACCGGACTGAGCATCCTCATGTTCGGCGTCTTCGTCCGCACGGTCCTGGTCTGGCACATCACCTGGGCCGTCAATTCGGTGACGCATCTGTGGGGTTACCGCAACTATGAGACCGACGAGGACAGCCGCAACAACCTGATCGTCGGCTTCATCTCCAACGGCGAGGGCTGGCACAACAATCATCATGCCGATCCGCGCTCGGCGCGCCACGGCCATCGCTGGTGGGAAATGGACAACACCTATCTCACCATTCGCCTTCTGGCGTTGCTCGGATTGGCCAGCGAGGTCGTTCCGCCAAATCCACATCTCGGTGGAATGCACGCGACCAGCCGGCTGACGACACGCGGAACGACGGGCGTGCCGGACGAAGGAACGCTGATCTAGCGAAATTGGCGCGTCCTCTCGACCGACAATCCCTTCTTCTCCCAAACGGGAGGTATTGCCGTGGTCCTTATCGCCGGAGGACTACCCCACCTCGGCACCTCATATGTTCAGGGTCAAACTCGTCGTTCTGCCTATGCGTCGCTGACTTCTGGTCTACCCCGATAAGCAGACAATGGTAGGGTCGCTCCGCACTTCGCATTCGTGCCAACAGCAGAAGTTCCTTGCTACGTTTGATGGAGAGCCCCGTTCGTGCTATTGGAATGCACCACCTCTTCGCTTCCATTCAGTCCGGGCGGAACATCTATGGCGCGCGTTGCTCGAGTTGATTTGCCGCAACGTTCGGTGCTTAAGCCGCTCTACGCCAAGGCGGGCTTCGCTGACGCATTCGCGATCGATCTGCCGAGCAATGCGACGGGCGACGCCGAGCGCCTCGCCGCCCATATGCTTATGGGTCAGGCGCGGTGGGTTGGCTGGCTAATAGCTCTAAGGGACACTTTGGTTGCGGGGTTTGGTCTTAAGACATCGTCTGAGTTGCGCGATGACGTTGCGACCGACAGGATCGATTTCTTTCGGGTCTACGATCGGCGTCGTCATGAGATTATTCTTGGCGAGGACGATCGCCATCTCGACTTCCGTTTGTCCGTTTTGGTTGAAGAGTCCGCTTTGTGCCGCCGACTTGTCGCCACAACGGTCGTGACCTTCAATCATTTGGGAGGGCGGGCCTATATCGCGGGAATTGCGCCTTTCCATCGCCTGATCGTAAAGTCGTCTTTGCGTCGAGCCGAGCGATCGGGCTGGCCCACTGAGCTGTGAGGTCGCGCGCCGCCTGGCTGAACCAAATTCGGTACGTGCCGGGTAGTCGCGTTTGGCGCCACGAGAGGCGCGCGGTACCTTTCAGCCCAAGCATCTACGTAAGGGACGCTGGCTTTGGGTCACCTGCACCACGGCCGAGGCCTTGGTCGCTTTGGGGTCAAAATGCAAAGTCCTCGCGGCGAGCAGATGTTTTCCGCTGTTCCCCCGACATCAGACATCGCGAACGCGCGTCACGGCATGCTGAAGCTGTAGCGCAGAAGGACTCGCGCAATGCCGGCAAGCGGCACGGTCGGCGGCTCAGTTGGCCTTTCGGCGCAGGAAGGCCGGGACGTCCAGAACGTCTTCCTCGATCGAATGGTACGTAACAGAGGGGCGGCCGTACGGATCGAGACCCTGCGGAGCAACCTGGCGTGCATATTCCGAAATCGGCTTTGCCGGTCGTGCTTCGGGGTGGGGGGCCGTCGGGCGCGGCGGCGAAGCCACGAATTGCGGCAACGGCGCACCACGCTCGATCCGGTCGGCAATGCGACGGTTCTCGCTGCGCAGCTTCGCGGCGAGTTCCATGAGTGCGCTTTCGGCCGGTTGCATCTGGCGCGCCGCGTCAAGATTATCGATGCCGGTCGCCACCACCGAGACGCGGACGATACCTTGCAGGCCGTCATCGAAGTTGGCGCCGACGATGATGTTGGCGTCCGGGTCGGCCTCTTCGCGAATGCGGGTGGCGGCTTCGTCGACTTCGAATAACGTCAGGTCCTTGCCGCCGGTGACGGAGATTATCAGGCCACTGGCGCGCTTGATCGAGGGGTCCTCGATCAACGGGTTGGAAATCGCGGCCACGGCGGCGTTGAGCACGCGCTTCTCGCCGGAAGCCTCGCCCATGCCCATCATGGCCTTGCCCTTCTCGCGCATTACGGCGAGAAGGTCGGCAAAATCGAGATTGATCAGGCCTTCCTTGACTATAAGGTCGCTGATGCAGGCCACACCCGAATAAAGCACATGGTCGGCCATGGCGAAGGCATCGGCGAATGTGGTTTTCTCGTTGGCCACCCGGAACAGGTTCTGGTTTGGGATGATCAGCAGGGTGTCCACCGCCTTCAGCAGTTCCGCGATGCCGGCTTCGGCAACGCGCATGCGGCGCCGGCCCTCGAAGTGGAATGGCTTGGTGACTACACCGATGGTGAGAATGCCGAGCTCACGCGCGGTCCTGGCGATAATGGGCGCGGCCCCGGTGCCGGTACCGCCGCCCATACCGGCAGTGACGAACACCATGTGTGCGCCAGTCAACTGATCGCGGATCGCATCGATCGCCTCTTCTGCTGCGGCCCGCCCCACTTCGGGCAGCGAGCCGGCGCCGAGGCCCTTGGTTACCTGGGTGCCCATCTGGATGACGCGCTCGGCCTTCGACATGGTGAGTGCCTGTGCGTCGGTATTGGCGACGATGAAGTCGACGCCTTGCAGCCCGGCCGCGATCATGTTGTTGACGGCGTTGCCACCGCCGCCGCCGACCCCGAACACGACAATGCGTGCCTTCATCTCGCGGATATCGGCGATGTTGGTCATGTTTGCCTCACGTTTGCTCCAGCAAGCTGGATATGAGAGGAAACGGATTGCTACCTGCAAGCCTTGCGGTCTGCTTCCACGACGGTCGCGGCTAGATGTCCCAGTCGGCGTGCAGCTTGTCCGTGGCTGTCGATCGAGCCAACAGCGGTCCGCAGGGCCGCCACCTCGCCTTCAAGCCGTGCCGCCGCCTCCCTGGCCGCCATGGTCTCGGCAGTGGCCTGCAGGAGCTCAACCATCAGGCGGTCGGCGCGCTCGCGCTCGCGGTCGAAATCTGCCCGGTGACCGGCTGCCGCTTCCTGGAGCCGCGCGATCTCCGCCTGCAATGCATCGGTCTTTGCCGCCAGTGGGGCGATGTTGCCGGCCTGGCGACTATTTGGTGGCCGGGGCGTATGCCTTATTTCAGCGAGATCTACGCTCACCAGGGCTTTGCAATCATCCGAAAGCGAGCGCGGCAATCGGAGGCGTTTGGCAAGCGAGCGAGCCGCCTCCGGCGAGATGTTCAGGCGAATACCAAGAGCGGCATATGTCAGCGTCTCAACGGGCATCGGCTGTTCTCCTGGAACAAACCGGGCGGTAATCGGCCGATGACCGGGCGATGACCGCAGGCTAGGCCGAGTTCGTTACTAGGCCGCGTTGGTTAACAGACCGTTAACGGGCGAGCAGCGATCCGCCAGTTGCGCGCCAGAAGCCGGATACGTCCAGGCGGTCAGGTCTGCGCCGTCAGATACACATCGTCCATAAACAAGGCGTCAATGCCGGATTTGCGGAACGTGACGATCGCATCGGTGGGCGTGCAAACGATTGGCTCGCTGTCGTTGAAGGACGTATTGATGACGAGCGGCACGCCGGTTCGCGCAAAGAAACAGGATATGAGCTCGTGAAAATCCGGATTTGAATTCGCGGCGCACGAGCTGCACCCGGGCGCTGCCATCCTGGTGCACGACGGCAGGGATGCGATCCCGCCGCTCAGGCTTGACCCCGCATGCAAACAGCATGAACTCGTGACTGGTCGAGTGCGCGCCGCCAACCTCGAACCATTCGTCGGCGCGCTCGGCCATGACGCTCGGCGCAAACGGCCGGAAGTCCTCCCGGTGCTTGACCTTTTGATTGAGGATATTGCGCATGTCCGGCCGGCGCGGGTCGGCGAGGAGCGAACGGTTGCCGAGCGCGCGGGGCCCGAACTCCATGCGGCCCTGAAACCAGGCGACGATCTTGCCATCGGCGATCATCTCCGCCGCGTCGCGCGCGGGGGACTTGCTTCGCCGCGGCGTGAGACCGGCCGACTTGACCGCCGCCAGAATTTCGCGCCGGTCGAAAGCGGGACCGAGATACGGCGTAGAGTTGCCTCGCTCGGGGGGGCTTTTTTGCTTTGCGCAATGCACGACAAAGGCGGCGCCGATCGCGGTGCCTGCATCGTGCGGTGCGGAGGGTATGAACACATCCGAGAAATCGCCGGATTGCCGGACCAGTTCATTGGTCACGCAATTGAGCGCGACGCCGCCGGCAAGGCACAACTTGTCGAGCGGCACTTTGCGTTTGAGGCGCCGTACCAGCGCCATGACCGCCGCATTCGTCGCCTCCTGCAGCGCTGCCGCAATATCGGCATGGCGCGGCAGAATCTCGGAATCCATGTACCGCGGCGGACCGAACAAGGCATCCAGTTTGGCGAACTTGTTCGAATTGAAACCAAGAAACTCCGGGTTTACCGCATAGTCCTCCTTGCCGACGCGCAGCGGCGACCGAAATTCGCGACGGAAGACCTCGGGATTGCCGTATGCCGCCAGGCCCATGATCTTCGAAGCATCGTAGTGCGAGAAGCCAAGATGACCGCTCATCACCTCCCACAAGAAGCCGAGCGAGTGCGGATAGTCGAACGTTTCGACGGGCTGGATACGCGTACCAACGGCCTTCGCCAGCGAAGAGCCGGCTGTCTCGCCGATCCCGTCGATGGTGAGGATGGCCGCGCGATCGAAGCCTGACGGGAAATACGCCGAGGCGGCATGGGCCATGTGGTGGGGCACGAAATGAAACCTTTGCCGAAGCGGACGTTCAAGAAGCTCCTCGGCAACACCGCGCACCTGACCAAGCCGCAGCCGGAACGTTTCCTCAAGCCGCGGATCCCACCACTCGGCGCGATATCGCTTCCGGCGCAGCTGGGGATCGAACGAATATGCCACGTGATCGATATCGCCGGCGGTGAGCCCGGCATAGTTCAGGCAGAAGCGGATCGCACGCTCGGGGAACTGGTGCGGGTTGTCGAAGTCCGCCGACTTGCCGTGCTTGATGCGATTGAACCGTTCCTCCTCGACGGCGGCGACGAGCGTGCCGTCGACCAGCAGCGCGGCGGCCGACTCGTGATACACCGAGTTGATTCCAAGAATGTTCACCGGCCTACCTCCACTCGCGTGATTGTTCCGCTCTGCGCGCCTCGCCAGGATCGCCTCGATCGCCATGTCCGCGCCGCTCGCCACGGCGAAATCGGCGGCCATCCTCGTGCTGCGGCCCACCACCAGTTGGGACCCGTCGCAGAATATCGAACCTGCCGGGATCAGTCAGGTGGCATCGATGCGATCTTACGACCTTCGGGCCTTGCTGCGGCCCAGCATGGGCCGCCGGGGGCCGCGCTCGTCGGCACCCGCAAAGCGGCTGTAACCGAAGGTCTCGGCTGCCAATACCGCTGCAAGTCGCCTCTCGACGCGCGCTCGTCACGAAATCCCCCGCCCCAAACACCGCAGCGGGCCGATCAAAGCACAGGGCCGGACTTCCAGCCAGCTTGGCAGCGGGCAGGTCCGCTGTGGGGTCCTTTGCGACCGGATAATGCCGACGTGTCGCGCCCCGATATGACAGGCTCGCAGCCAACTGGTCCGGCATTCGTCAAACTCGCTTCAATCCGAATTTGGCCGCGCGCTCACGAGTCCACGCCCTAAATTCCTGCCCAATATTCGGCAATAAAAAGGATCACCTTCGAAATGTTTCGGACAGAGTGTCTCGCTACGCAGACCTCCCCTGCGCTTCGGGGAGCGAGACATGCGACCAGGCCTTCTCCATTTACTGTTGAAACTCTCCTGCGCACAGGCCGTTGCGGCGGGCCTTGCGGGTTGCGCGACGGCGCCGCTCCAAACCTCGGGATCACTCTCCTCCTACGATGGCCTCGCGCCAGTCGCCGGTATCGTCACCAAATCCAGGCTCAGGGTCGATAAAGCGGATATCCTGGCGGCGAAAACCGTCAGGATCACACCAACGTCATTGTCCGCTGCCGCATTGAGGGCCGATCTGACCGACAAACAGCGACGGGTTATTGCAAACGCAGTGGACCGATCCGTCTGTATCGGGTTGAGCGACCGGCTCGACGTCGTCCCACCCGGGCAACCTGCGGATTTGACCGTCCACGCCACGGTCACGGATGTAACCGTTACCAACGCCGCCATAGCCGGCGCGTCGAAGATTGCTTCATTGGCGCCCATGTTCATCGCCACAAACGTACCGATTGTCGTACCCCGAATTCCGCTCGGCATGGGAAGCCTGTCGGTCGAGGCGGAGGCCAAGGATATGCGGGGCCGGCAAAAGGCGGCACTGGTCTGGGCCCGCGGCGCCGATGTGATTACCAGCACACCGCGGGTAGCTGCGTCTGGCGACCCCTATGATCTGGCCAGCGAATTCGGGGCAGATTTCAGCAAATTGCTGGTGACCGGAGACAGCCCGTTCGACAAACCGCTGTCTATCCCCAGCCTGCAGCGCGTGCAGTCCGCGCTTGGGGGAAAGCCAAAATATGCGGCTTGCGATGCCTTTGGACGCACCGGCATTCCGGTTTTCATCGGCGGAAGGATCGGAGCACCTCCGGAGTTGATCGACGATGCGATGCCGGTTGTCGACGACGCGATGCCGGTTTCTGATTGACCGGTAATACCAACGGACGCTGGCGATGATCCATCGTCATGGCCGGGCTTCGTCCCGGCCATCCACGCCTCTTCATCAGCATCGGAAGTCAAGACGTGGATGCCCGCGACAAGCGCGGGCATGACGAGTCATAAGCTGGGGCCGGTAGTATCATTCCGTTAGGCCAATCAGCCGGCACGCCATCAAAGGGGCCATATTTTCGTCGCCAGCCGTGAAGCTGGCCCGGGCTAAGCCTTGGATTTGCCGTTCCCGGCTTTCTCGCTGGCGCGGCGCAGGGCTTCGGCCAGTGCGCCGCCGCCCGCCGGATCCTGCGGCTTGCGCGGCGCCGACGACGTCATCGAGGCACGCGGAATATCGCGCGGCTTGCCTTGCGCCGGACGATCGCCCTTGCCGGGCTCGTCATCGAGACGCAGCGTCAACGCGATGCGCTTGCGGTCGACCTCGACCTCCAGCACCTTTACTTTGACGATGTCGCCCGATTTGACCACCTCGCGCGGGTCCTTGATGAAGGTCTTCGACATCGCCGAGATGTGCACCAGCCCGTCCTGATGCACGCCGATATCGACAAAGGCGCCGAACGCCGCGACATTGGTCACTGTGCCTTCGAGGATCATGCCGCGCTTGAGATCCTTCAGCGTTTCGACACCCTCCTTGAACACCGCGGCCTTGAAGGCCGGGCGCGGATCGCGGCCGGGCTTTTCCAGCTCGCGCAGAATGTCGGTCACCGTCGGCAGCCCAAAGCTGTCGTCGACGAAATTCTGCGGCTTGACCTGGCGCAGGATCTCGGCATTGCCGATCAGCGCCTTGATGTCGCTCTTGGTCGCCGCGAGAATCCGCCGCACCACGGGATAGGACTCCGGATGCACGCCGGAAGCGTCGAGCGGATCGTCGCCACCCGTGATGCGCAGGAATCCGGCGCACTGTTCGAACGCCTTCGGTCCCAGTCGCGGCACGGCTTTCAGCGCCTTGCGCGATTTGAACGGACCGTTGGCGTCGCGATGCTGAACGATGCTCTCCGCCAGCCCGGAACCGATGCCGGACACGCGCGCCAGAAGCGGCGCGGAGGCGGTGTTGGCGTCGACACCTACGGCATTCACGCAATCCTCGACGACGGCGTCGAGCGAGCGTGCAAGTTTGCTCTCGCTGAGGTCGTGTTGATATTGCCCGACCCCGATCGCCTTCGGATCGATCTTGACCAGCTCGGCCAGCGGATCCTGCAGCCGCCGCGCGATCGATGCCGCGCCGCGCAGGGTGACGTCCAGATCCGGCAATTCCTCGGACGCAAACGCCGACGCGGAGTAGACCGAGGCGCCGGCCTCCGACACCACGATCTTCGACATCTTCAGTTCCGGCAGCAGCTTCACCAGATCGGTCGCGAGCTTGTCGGTCTCGCGCGACGCGGTGCCGTTGCCGATCGCGATCAGATCGACGCGATGCTGCTGCGCGAGCTTGCCCAGCACGGCCAGGGCTTCATCCCAGCGCCGCGCCGGCTCGTGCGGATAGATCGTGGCGGTGGCAACCACCTTGCCGGTCGCATCGACGACCGCGACCTTGACGCCGGACCGGAAACCGGGATCGAGCCCCATGGTGACACGCGCGCCTGCCGGCGCTGCGAGCAGCAGGTCGCGCAGGTTCGACGCGAACACGCGGATGGCTTCCTGCTCGGCCGCAGTCCACAGCCGCATCCGCAAATCGACGTTGAGATGGACCTGGATCTTGGTGCGCCAGGCCCATCGCACGGTCTCGGTCAGCCAGCGGTCGCCCGGCCGGCCGCGTTCGGCGATCGAAAAGCGCTGCATGATCTTGAGTTCATACGAACTGACGGCGGCCGGCGTCGCGCCCGGCGGATCGGGCAGCATCTGCAGGTCAAGGATTTCTTCCTTTTCGCCGCGGAACATCGCCAGAATTCTATGCGATGGCAATCTGGTGAGCGGCTCGCTGAACTCGAAATAGTCCTTGAACTTCTCGCCCTCGGTCTTCTTGCCGGTCCGCACTTTGGACGTCATCAGGCCGTTCGACCACATCTGCTTCGCGCAAGCCCCCGATCAGGTCGGCGTCCTCGGCGAAGCGCTCGACCAGAATGGCGCGCGCGCCGTCGAGCGCGGCCGCGGCATCGGCCACCTGCTTGCCGGCATCGACGAACGGCGCGGCCAGGGCCTGCGGCTCGCTCTCGGGCTTGTTCAGCAACAGCTCGGCCAGCGGTTCCAGTCCCGCCTCTTTGGCGATTTCGGCCTTGGTGCGGCGCTTCGGCTTGAACGGCAGATAGATGTCTTCCAGCCGGCCCTTGCTGTCGGCCGCCAGAATGGCCGCCTCCAGCGCGGCATCCAGCTTGCCCTGCTCGCGGACGGAATCCAGAATCGCGACGCGACGCTCTTCGAGCTCACGCAGGTAGTTCAGGCGTTCTTCCAGGTTACGCAATTGCGCATCGTCGAGCGCACCGGTGATTTCCTTGCGGTACCTCGCAACGAACGGCACGGTGGCGCCGCCGTCGAGCAGCGCCACCGTCGCCTCGACCTGTTGTTCGCGAACGCCGAGTTCTTCCGCAATCTGTCGATTGATGTTTGCCACGCGCCATCTTTCCAGATCATAATCCGATCAGGTTGAATCGGATCATGATCTCATCTCTTTGTTTGAGCATGATCTTTTCGGAAAACCGGTTCCCACTTTTCCGGATCATGCTCCTTGTTTGAGCATGATCTTTTCGGAAAACCGGTTCCCACTTTTCCGGATCATGCTCGAGGCCGTCGCGGCGGTGAATCGCGCCCCGCGGGAGCACGCTTATGGACCATCGCCGATCGATTCAGCAACCCGCGTCTCGACACAAATTGATCTGTGGATGGACCTCGTCCGCATGCGAGGCGCCGCAGTTTCCCCAAAAACAACCGGATGCAGGCTGCGACGCGATCGTGGTGGATCGGTGTCTTTTGGTTGTGCAGCGGACGCGCTTTCCGCGGGGTTCGCAATGCCGCTTTATATCGCTTCCGGAATCATCTGGATGGCGCCGCAGGGGCATTCCTGGGCGCAGATGCCGCAGCCTTTGCAATAGTCCAGCTTGAACTCGAAACCACTGCCCGGGCCAAGCTTGATCACGGCATTATCGGGGCATACGCCGTAGCAATTGTCGCACTCGAAACAGTTTCCGCAGGACAGGCAGCGGCGCGCCTCATAGAGCGCATTGCTCTCATCGAGGCCCTGGACGACCTCCTCGAAGGTCGAGGTGCGGCGCGCGGTTTCCAGTACCGGTCGCAGCGTCTTGGGCGCTTCGCCGTAGTACCAGGTGTTGAGCTTGTCGGCGGAGGCGATCTCGTGCTTCGGCGCCGGCGCGTAGCTTTCGCCGCGCAGCCAGGCATCGATATGGCGCGCGGCCTTTTTGCCGTGCCCGACGGCAACCGTAACGGTGCGTTCCGACGGCACCATATCGCCGCCGGCGAATATGCCGGCCACCCCGGTCATCATATTGGGTCCGACCTGGACCACGCCGTCCCTGACCTCGAGGCCCGGGACCCCCTGCAGCAGCGACAGATCGACGTCCTGGCCGAGTGCGAGCACGACCGAGTCGGCCTGCAGGGTTTCGAACTCGCCGGTCGGCTGCGGAAAGCCCTTCTCGTCGAGCGCCATCTTCTCGACCGTGATCGATCCGGCCTCGACGTTCTTGATCGTCGACAGCCACTTCATCATCACGCCCTCTTCGATCGCCTCCTCGACCTCGAAGTCATGGGCCGGCATCCGGTCGCGGGTGCGGCGATAAACGATGACCGCTTCCTCGGCACCGAGCCGCTTGGCGGTGCGAGCCACGTCGAGCGCGGTATTGCCACCGCCGTAGACAACGACCTTTCGGCCGAGCAGCGGCTTGTCCTCGCCCTCCATCGAGCGCAGCACCTGCACCGCGTCCAGCACCTTTGCCGCTTCTCCGGCCGGAATATAGGCACGCTTGGCGATATGGGCGCCCACCGCCAGAAAGGCCGCGTCGAAGCCGCCGGCCGCCATGGTCTCCGCGATATTGGCGACCTTTGCGTTGTAGTGGATGGCGACGCCGAGATCTTCGATCCGCTTGACTTCGGCGTCCAGCACATCGCGCGGCAAACGATACTTCGGAATGCCGAACCGCATCATTCCGCCCGGCGCAGGGCCGGCTTCGTCGATGGTCACGGCGTGGCCGAGCCGCGCGAGGTGATAGGCGGCGGACAGGCCCGACGGTCCGGCGCCGACCACCAGCACTTTCTTGCCCGACGCCGCCGCCGGCGCCTTGAAGCGCCAGCCGTTCTTGATGGCGAGATCGCCGAGGAACCGCTCCACGGAATTGATGCCGACCGAGGAATCGAGCACGGCGCGATTGCACGCGCTCTCGCACGGATGATAGCAGACCCGGCCCATGACGGCGGGCAGCGGATTGTTTTCGGTCAGCGCCCGCCAGGCCGCTTCGTAATCGCCGCTTTCGGCGTAGGCCAGCCAGCCCTGAATGTCCTCTCCCGCCGGGCATGCATGATTGCACGGCGGCAGGCGGTGAACGTATTCGGGCCTCAGCGTGCGCCAGGAGCCGGTGTGATTGATGAGCGACGTGCCGACGGAAAGGGTGATGGCGAAAGGATGATCCATGGTCGATGCCCTCACCCATCCCGGCCGGTGGTATCGACCAGCCCGTATTCGGCTATGTTTGCGTCACACATCGCCTGAAGCCGCGCGATGCGCGGGTCTTCATGGCCGCCCCTGAACAGGTGCGCGAAGCGGCGCTGAAGTTTCAGATAATCCTGCACCGGAACCTTGCGGCGGATCCTGCGCACCTGCGTAACCCTGCCGTGCTCGGCTTCGAATATCGGATAGATGCCGCACTCGACGGCAAGTCGCGCGAGCCGGATCGTGTCGTGCGAAGCGGATCCCCAGCCGAGCGGGCAAGGCACGTTGATCTGAATGTAGCGGGCGCCGTGAATGGACATCGCCTTCGTCACCTTGCGCTCGAGATCGTGCAGGTCGGCGACGGTCGCGGTGGCGACATAGGGAATGTTGTGCGCGACGGCGATTTTCGGCACGGACTTTCCGGTACCGAATACGTTGCCCGGCTCCGGACCGAGAACAGGCGTGGTCGCGGTGCGCGCCGTAGGCGGCGTCGCAGACGATCGCTGCACGCCCGTATTCATGTAGCCTTCATTATCGTAGCAGATGTAGAGCACGTCGTCGTTGCGCTCGAACATGCCCGACAAGCACTGGAAGCCGATGTCGGTGGTTCCTCCGTCGCCGCCTTGCGCGATCACGCGCACCTCCGGCCGCTTCTTGACGCGCATCGCGGCGGCGACCCCGGTGGCGACCGCGGCGGCGTTGCCGAACAGCGAATGCAGCCACGGCAGCTGCCACGATGTCTCCGGATAGGGCGTGGTGAAGACTTCGAGACAGCCGGTGGCGTTGACCGCGATCAGGTTATTGTTGGTGGCGCGCATCGCCGCGTCAATGGCGTAGCGCGCGCCCAGCGCCTCGCCGCATCCCTGGCAGGCACGGTGACCGCAGGTCAGCGCGTTCGATCGCGCCTGCGAGGCCTGAACCGCGCGCTCCTCTTCCGCCACCAGCCGGTTACCGACGGTGAACGTCCCCTTCTGATAATATTTCAGCTTCTGCACGGCTTCTTCGGGTGCGAGCGTGGTGACGGGCGGGGTCATGGCGCGTTCCTCACTCGGCAGCCGGGAGGCCGGTTTTGGCCAGCTGGCGCAGGATATTTTCGGCCGTCGGTCCGGACCGCCGGCTCTTGCGCGTGCGATGGATCTCGCGGCCGACGACGCGTTCGTTCAGGTCGAGAAAATTCGTGCCCTCCCAGGGCTGCACGCTCGCCTGCCGGAACAGGCGGTGCAGCGAGGCGCGCGTGATCGGGCGGCCGCCAAGGCCGGCAACCGAGGAGTGCAGCCGCGGGGCTCTCGGCAGATTGCGCAGCGCGACATCGACATTGGTGGCGAGCTGTCCGCCCATGCCGACCGCGATGCTCTTCTCCAGAACGACGACATCCTTTGCGCCGGCGAGCGCGTTGCGCAACGCGTCGACCGGGAACGGCCGGAACGAGACGATGACGACGAGGCCGATGCGAATGCCATCCTCGCGCATCTCGTCGATCGTGTCCTTGATAGTGCCGCAAACCGAGCCCATCGCGACCACCAGCATATCGGCGTCCTCGGCACGATAGGTCCGCAGCAGGCCGCCGGACTCGCGGCCAAACGCCTTGCTGAATTCGTCGGAAAATTCCGGAATGAGTTTCAAGGCCAGCGTCTGCTTGTAATGGGCGAGGAAGCGCACCTCGGTAAAGGCTTCCGGCCCGACCATTGCGCCGATCGAGGCGGGCTCGGCGGGATCGAGCACCTGCACCGGATCGTAGGGCGGCAAATAGGCGTCGACCTGCTGCTGGTCCGGAATGTCGATCCGCTCCACCGCATGCGTCAGGATGAATCCGTCGACACAGACCATGACCGGCATCGACAATTCCTCGGCGAGCTTGAACGCCTGAATGTGCAGATCGACCGCCTCCTGATTGGTCTCCGCGAACAGTTGCAGCCAACCGGCGTCGCGCATCGACATGGCGTCGGAATGGTCGTTCCAGATATTGATCGGCGCGCCGATCGCGCGGTTGCCCAGCGTCATCACGATCGGCAGGCCGAGGCCCGAGGCGTTATAGACCGCCTCCGCCATGAACAGCAGGCCTTGCGACGAGGTCGCGGTATAGGCGCGGGCGCCGGCGGCGGAAGCGCCGATCGCGACGGAAAGTGCCGCGAACTCGCTCTCGACGTTGATATATTCGCAATCGACGAGCGTGCCGTCCTTGACCAGCTCGCCGAGGCCTTCGACGATGTGGGTCTGGGGCGTGATCGGATAGGCGCAGATCACTTCGGGGCGACATAGCGCGATGGCTTCAGCCATGGCATGCGAGCCTTCGATTTGCTTCAGCATCGGCGTTCCTCAGGCTGCATTTTCGGCGTGTTGCTGCATCAGGACGAATTCATGGGCTTCCCTGGCGGCGGCGATATTGGCGGCGCCGACCTTGCCCGGGAAGGCCTGCTCGATCGCGTGCTCGACGCTGTCGAGGCGAACGAATCGGGTGAGTGCTGCGAAAGCGCCGAGCAACGCCGCGTTCGGCACCGGACGCCCGACATGCTTCAGCGCAAATTCCGTTGCCGGCACGATGACGGCATGACCTTTCGGGAGCCGTTCGGCGATCTCCCGGATATGGAGTTCGGAGAATGTCTTGTTGGTGTTGACCATGAGATAGCCGTCGCTGCGAAGGCCGGCGAACACGTCGATCACCTTGAACAGCGTCGGATCCTGAACGATCAGGCAATCCGGCTCCAGGATCGGTTCCCGCAGCCTGATTTCCTTGTCGGCGATACGGCAGAACGCCACCACGGGAGCGCCGGTGCGTTCGGATCCGAAACTCGGGAACGCCTGGGCATGCCGCCCTTCAAAAAAGGCGGCGACCGAGAGCATCTCGGCCCCGGTGACAACCCCCTGCCCCCCGCGTCCGTGGATTCGTACTTGAAACATCGGCGATTTCCTCGCGGCCTGTCCCGGCCATCATTCAGAATAGCCGTTGGGCGGGTGGCCGCCTTGCGCTTGATCAAATCCGACCCGTTAACCCGGGCTTTCCAGCGGCAACTCCATGGCGACGCAACGCCGGGATCGGGACGCTGGCGATATCCGTGTCGGCGCGATGGCCCCCCCGAGAGAAGCGGCGTTGCGTCCGCCGTTTGTCACAATGTGATCGTTTCGCTGCGACGGCGTTCGGAAGCTTTCGCCACGGCTTCGGTCCTGGTGCGCGCGCCTAACTTTCGGAACAGGGATTCAACGTGGAATTTCACGGTATGCAGCGAGATGTCCAATCGGCGCGCGATGGCCTTGTTGGTCATGCCTTCCGCAAGCGCCGCGAGCACTTCGAGTTCGCGTGGCGTTAGAAGTGTGTGACCATCGGTCTCGCGCATCGCGCCAAAGCCGGCTTCCCTCGCGCCGGGTACGCGGACGATCAGGCCAGCGGCAACCGCGCGTATGGCCGCATCGATCTGGCTCGCGTCCGCGTCGCGAGGCAGCACGCCGTGCGAGTCATCGTCAGCGCCTCCGAGGGCGACAACCGGGCGGGTTTCACCCGGCAGACAATCGCCGTCCGCGAGCACCACGTCGGCGGCGTCCCGCGTGCCGGCGACGACATGCCCGGCCTCGGCGACCATTCTGCTGAGGAAGGTACGGCGCAGCAGATCAACGGCGTAGACGGCTACGCGCAGCCGCCCCGTTGGCGCCAGTCTGCTTGCCGCCTCACTCATGCAGCCGGCCGTTCTGCGATCGTCGTCTGCACCGTAATCACCGCACCGCCCCTGATGAGGCGAAGATCTGCCTTTCGCCCGATGCTGTCGGCTCCGAAATGCCTGGCGATTTTTCGGAATCGATAGGCTGATGTGCCGTCAACACTCAGAATGATGTCGCCGGCGACAATTCCGGCCTGCGCCGCCGGGCCGCCCTCGACGACCGACATCACCATCAGGCCGCTGGACTGGTCGGCGGTCTCGCGTAGCGCATCGGGCACCGCGACGGCCTGCAAAGCGACGCCCAGCCACCCGCGCGCGATGCGGCCGTCCTTGAGCAGCAGCGGCACAACGCGTTCGATGGTCGCGGTCGGAATGACAATGACCTGACCGCGTGGCCCGAAGGTGGACATGCCGAGACACGCGCCAGCGGCGTCGAAAACGGGGCCTCCCTCCTCGCGACGGGCAAGCCTGAGATCGAGCACGATGCGCCGGTCAATGAGGCCGCCGCGGCTGGAATGCCATTCTGGCCCGGCAAGATTGACGAGCCCCAGCCGCGCGCTCGCGCCACCGGTTCCGTCTGCTCCGATCGCAAGCGCGACGGCGCCGGTATGTGCCTCGCCCACGGCGATCGATGGCGAGGCGACCGGCCCGGCCGGCCGCAGGACAGCGATATTGGTGGAGGAATCCCGTCCGGCGATCTTCGCGGTCACGATCGAGCCGCCTGGCGCGACGATTTCAAAATCATCTTTCCGCGGCAGCGCCTGCTCGGAGGCAACGACGGTCCCGGATCGCCACACCATGCCTGTGATATGCCGCTCATGCGCAAGGCGAATCGCGACGATGGCGTTCTTCGCCGCGGCCGCGCGCATGGCCAGTGCGTTCGAGAATTGGACCAGGAGGTCGGCTTGGTCGGTCATGGGCAACTCCTATCGATTCAAGATAGGAACAAAACTGGGCGATTCAGCAGGGTCAGACTATCGGCCGGACGGCCGGGTTCGCCCCGGCCATTTGGCCGGGCCGCAAGACCGGACGGCCGATGGTCGTCCGAGGGTTGTGATGATCGCCCGTTGCGGACAGCATTGCCATTATACCTCCTTCAATTGGCCGTGCCGTCGCACCCGATCCGGCGTATAGTGGGCATTGCAAGTGCACCTGAAACTCCAGCAACGGAGGTCCGCCATGAAAGTTAAGGACGTGATGCACAAGGGCGTCGACTGGGTCAGCCCGGACACCCCTGTCACCGAGCTTGCGAAATTGATGCAGGGGCATGACATCGGCTGCATTCCGATTGGACAGGACGACCGACTGATCGGGATGGTGACCGATCGCGACATTGTCTGCAAAGGCGTGGCGAGCAAGAACTTCAATGCCGCCCGTGCGATGGCGCGCGACGTGATGTCTCCCGGCATCCATTGCTGCCGAGAGGACGACGACCTCGCAAAGGCGGTGCATCACATGGAGACGCTGAAAGTCCGCAGGCTGCCGGTGATCAACAAGAGCAAGCGGATGGTCGGCATGATCAGTCTGGGTGACGTCGGCCAATTTGCGTCCGGTGATTTGGTGTCCGAGTGCGTCAAGAGCGTCTCGGCTCATCACTGAAGGGCTGAATACGAGTTCGCGCTCTCGCGACGCGTCAGAGGGGATGCGTCATGCATGTCCCTGCGCGATGGTTCTGGCCTAACCGGCAGACGCTCTCCTGGTCGGCAGGACAGCCGGAACCGGATCGGCCATCAATTGTGCTTTCACCAGCGATCGACCTATGCGGTCGGCATTGGCCATGATTGTCAAAGTGTGCGCCTTGGCCGGCAAGTTCGGCAGCACAGCGCCATCGACGATGTGCAGGCCGCGGAGACCAGCCAGCTCACCGTCCTCATTCGTCTCGAATGCCTCCGGATTGCGCCGCATCGGCAGGGTTCCCGCATAGTGAACGTCACGACCGGGGCCGGCCACCGAAAAGCTCGTCGTCATCAGGACGGCTCCAAGTTTTCTCATCGTCCTTGAAAGCCGCCGCTTGAGTTCGGCAAACGCCCGGGTCTGCGACTCCGTGATCCGCCCCGACAAGTGCAAGCCCCCATCGGGCAGCAGACAGATGTCATTGTCGCTTGTCTCGCCGGGAAGATAGCAATTCCCCACCAGCATGGCCGGGCTCAACAACGACATCAGCCGGAGAGCTGCAACGCGTCCAAAGGGGAAACGCTGAACGAAACCGGTCAGCCCCAGGCCAGAGGTCGAGAAAAGATTTCCGAAAGCCGGACCGCACCGGATCGCATCGAGCTCGACGGAGATAGAGAGCTGGGCCAACGCAAAATCGCGCTCTGGATGAAGCTGTCCCAAGCGGCGTGGAAGCAATATTGCATACGCGGCCTGCGGAGCCGTCAGCAGGCGCAGCTTTTTTCCATGGGCTTTCTTCAGCCCCAGAATCAAGGCCGTCGAGCCGACGGTTCCCGCTGCCAGAACGACTTTCTGGGCTTCGATCGGGGCGGCCTCGCAGCCGTCATCGGAATATCCACGTACCTGGTAGCCAGATGCGATCCGCTCGATTGCTGTCACCCGAAGCGCGCGATATGTGACGTTCGGCTGCTTCAACAACCATTCGAGATCGAACCGTGCGGAATATATCGATCTCGATGCGCACCCATACAAGCACGTCGCCTTCAGATCACAGCCGTGCCTGCCAGCTGTTTCACGCGTGATGACGGCATTTCTGGCCCTGCCCAATCGAAAGCCGTCTCGTTCAAGAGCGCTTGTTTGCCGTTCTGCATTTTCGAGAATGTATTTGGCATTGGCATTCAGCGGGGATGGTGGCTGTAAGCCCAGCATGTCCCCGAAAACGGAGGTCATCGGATCCTGCTGCACACCTTGCACACCAATACGACAGGTGACCCGATCGTAGGATTTCCTGAGCTCGCCGTGATCGCCAGGCCAGCCTGCTGTTTCCAGATCGCTGAAGGTCGCAATGCCGGCACCCCAAGCGTTTGACAATCCGCCCGATGAGAGAGAGCCCATGAGGTGGAAGCCGTCGTCCGTGGCTCGGTAATGTTCTTGAAAGCCGGCAAAGCAACTCGCCAGCCCCGGCACGCGCGATTTCAGCCCCCCGGTTTTGGCATTTCTGATGGCGTAAGATGCTGGACCAATGAATGTGGATGCCTGATTCGCATTCGCGCGCCGGAATTGCTCATAGGGTTGCGTTACATCGAGGTCGGCAACCTTGTGCCCGCCGTCGACGAGAATCACCTGAAGACCCGCTTCAACCAATGGCAAGGCTGCCGACACTCCCGCAGGCCCGGTGCCAATGACCACGGTTACCATGATGAGGCCGATCGATTGCCAACCAGCATGGCAAGAACAGAGCCCGCGGTCACGGAACAGACCATGCGAAACGCTTCGGCTATGCCGATCGCGATAATCATCGAGGCCGCGGTCAATAAGCTCGCCGATGTTGTACGGAAGTACCTCGAGGGCGCGGGCTCCGTTTCTCCGATCTGAAACGCTATCTCCATCCGCCGCCTGACGGCATGCATCAGGCCGCGCCGGAACAGGATGGGCCCCTGGAGCAGCGTCAAGACGCCCGGGGCCAACGCCCAATGAGGGAGGCCCAGTGAACGCCCATCGCCGGTCTTCGCGATTGCATCAACATATTCGTCGACACTGCAACTGGAAGGAGCGCAACCGAGAATTAACCTCAGCATTGCGTCTCCCTCGTGCCCTAGATCGGAGCGATCGCCGCCATCATAATCATTGGCCATGTTGGCAAAGCCCGGAAAAAAGAACCTTTTGCAATAGGTTAAGCTTTGGGCGTCAGGCGTTAATAATTGGTGAATTTTCTCCCTGTGGTTGCTTTCGTTCTGTGGTTGCGCTGGTTAAGAAATCCCCACTCCCGGGTAGTCACGGCGAGGCAGAACTCCTGCCTTCTTCAACCCGCTCATTCCGTGTCAGGCGCCGATCGCGGGCACCCCGGGCTATCGGCGAAAGCGCAATGATCGAGCCGTCATTTGCGGTGAAGTCGAAGCTGTCCGGGCTCTGACGGTCGGAAACTCGGCTTGTTCGATCGGACGATCAAGCATGCCCCGCGCTCGCTCGATCAGCGCCCGCTCAGGCGGACGGCGCCGGTATCCCGGCCAACTTCAACGGCCGCCCAAAAAGACATTTCCAGTCCGGCTCGCCCTGAACCAGCATCCCGCCTGGACCATTCGTTGCAGGCTGATCCGCCCGGCGGGGGCCGGTCACGGCCCCCCTATGATCCCAACCGGGCAGCAAATCTCATCAGGCTGCTCGTTGATGCACGGAAACGCAGAGAAAACAGATCTGCTCTTACGTTTGTCAGGCGCCAGAGCGACACGGCGCTCGCGCCTGCCCAGGTAATAACGACAAGCAGCACGGACAGACAGGCTCCGGTCATTCCCAAATAAGGGATAAGGGCCGCATTCGCTACCAAGAGCACTCCGCAGCATGCAACGTTGATTGCGGCGTTGGTTTTCTGCGCTCCGCTCAAAGTCAGAAGCATCGGCGCCGGTCCGGCGACGGCACGGAGCAATTGCGCGGCGACAAGGATCACCAGTCCCCATTTCGCCGTCGTATACCCGGGACCAAACACTGCCAATACGTGATCGCCCCAAAAAAAGACGAAGGCCAACGTCGCAAGCGTAACGACAGCGGGCAGGACTGTGGAGGCCGACAACGCACGGGTCATTTTGTCCGAATCCTTGCGATGGTACGCTTCGGCAAGATCCGGTAGCGACATCTGATGAGCGATCTGTATCGTGAATCCGACCAGCATGGTGAGCTTGAGTGCGACACCGAACGGGCCCAATGCTTCGGTGCCAAGAAAAGGCGAAGTCATCAGAATTACGACATCCTGGAACAGGCTTCTGAACAGGGCAACAATCATCAGCGGGCGTCCCTCGCCTCTCCATCTGCGGCGCAATCGCCTGCTCGGACGACGGACAGCGGACGTCAATTTCATTCGCAGGGAAAAGAAAAGAACCAGGGAAAAAAATGCTGAAATGGCGCCATAGACGGCGATGGCCAATCCGGCGGTCAGCGCAATACCGGCCATTGCCATTGATGCGATGAACGCCAGGAACAGAACTGGTCGCACAAAAATCTCCGGCAGTATCCCCAGGGAGAATCTGCGGTCGGCGCAGGCAAGCGCTGGATAGATTGAAAATGAGCAAGCGGCGGCGGTAAGGGCTGTCGCGACAATGATGAACCGGTTCCCGCTATCCGTTGTCGGCAACAGCAGAGCGATTGCAACCCACGAGATCGTCACGGCTACGCTGATCATCCACGTCTCGCGCTGGGCTTGCGCGATGAAGCTCGTCAGCAGATCGGCTCGTTCGTTTTCGCGATACCGCGTTACGAAACGTTGCACAATCTCCGGATAACCTTGCGCGACAACGAGCCCGACCACTGCGGCCAAACTTGTTGCTGCAAAGAAAATCCCGAGTCCATTGGGAGGAAGCAATCTTGCCAGCAAAATCTGGGAAAAAAATCCCGCTCCGGCGCCGGCAAAGCGGGCCAGCATCAGCATGACCGCACTGGACGGAAAAAAACTGAGCGGCCTCACGGATTAACCCCATTGCAGAGTCGAAGGGCCGTTTTGCAGCAGTCCAGGACGAGAAGCCGCCGCGGAAACGTTCGTGACGAGATTGCGAGCTATCACGATGGCAGCGACACGAGCACGCATATAGACCAATCTGGAAGACAATAGATTTGAATATCCGAATGGGGCTTCGAGCTACCTTGTGAGCCCTTCTTGCGAACGAGGTCGATATGTGAGCTTTTGGCCCAAAATTGTTGAACAACACCGAAGAATTTGGGCACGCTAAATTTTCACGACTGAATGAAGAATTAGTTAAAACCAACGTTGCGTCCTAAATCCAATGCCGACCTCGAAGACACCATCGAGCGCGACATCGAGGCGTCCAATGACATGTCGGAGCCCCTCGCATCGACCGCTTCGGTTCCCGGCCTTGTGCAAAAAGCCCGCCCCAATCCCGAACCTTCCCAATGAGCCGGCGGATTTGTGCTTCGCCTCATCGGCGCCGTCGTCGCGCAAGACCCGGGACCACCCGGGTACAAGTGGGCGCTCATGGCGCTTGCCCTGCCTGTTTGGTGAAATGGCCCACCGGCACACCATCGCGGACTATTACACCATTGAAATTTCGCTGTAATTTTTTGAAGTCACCGGATTTGGCTGCAGCGCTGATGCCGCTCAATTACACTCAAAACTCCGGGTGACAATTGCGCCCGAGGATACGTTTTATTAACCACGAATTGACGCTTTCCTGTTAGTGATAGTTAATGAGCAATGATACACGCAGGAGGCGAATGCGCGCCGTTGCGCCGATTGCTACCTTTTGCCCCGCGGGCCGCCATTGGCGCGGAATGGCCTGCGCGATATTCGTGGTGGCCGCCACGCTTCTGTCGTCTCCGGTCATCGCACAGGATGATGACCTCTCCGGCCCCGCATGGGATTATGCCGATCGGGCTTATAAGGCCTACGATGCGAAAGAATATCAGGAGGCCGTAGCGGCGGCGCGCGAAGCCGTGGCCCTGCGTCCCGATCTCGCCCGGTTGCGCGCCCTTCTGGTCTATTCGCTGGCTGCGGCCGGCGACATCAAGGGCGCGGCAAGTGCGGCGGATGAAGCGATAGCTGCGGGCATCGCCAACGACGAACTCAGGAACATTCGCGATCAGTTGAGGGCGCAGATCGCCCCGCAACCCACGGTGACGGCGCCCGTCGATGCTGCCCATCAGGCCGCCGATGCCGGCTATAAGGAATACGCCAAACGGGACTTTGCGGCCGCTGTCGTCAGCGCTCGCAAGGCCGTCGCAATCGACCCTGGCAAGGCGGCATATTGGCTCCTGCTGATGAACGCCCTAGCCGCCGCCAATCGCGTGGAGGAAGCGGAAATCGCGGCGAGCAAGGCGCTCGCCGTCATGCCGGATGATGCGAATCTTCGCCTTGAGCGCGGCTATCTCCGTCAGCGCCTGGGCCGCTTCAGGCCGGCGATGGACGACCTTTCCAGGGTCTTGCAGCAGACAGGTTTGACGGCGGCGCAGAAGAGAAGCGCCAGATTGACCCTGGCCGATGTCGCGCTTGCGGCCAAGAACCCGAAGCGCTCGCTCGAGGCCTTGGCTCCGCTGGCTGGAGAGCGCAGCTATGATGTGGCGGCGCGCCGGGGCTTCGCGCTGCAGGCTCTTGACCGCCAGGACCAGGCGCTGGACGCGTTCAGATTGGCACTATCAAAGACAAGAGTGCCGTCAGAACGCGCCACCATGACTCGCGGCGAGATCTCGGCCCTTGTCGCATTGGGACGCAAGGACGAAGCCAAGCAACGATTCACCGCCGCGCTGTCGTCGGGCGATCTGAGCGGCCAAAAGAATCTCGACATCGCCTATCTCGCAAACCAGGTCGGGGATGACCAGGTCGCCGATGACTATTTCAGCCGGGCGGATCTGGGTGGGCAGCTGAAGGGCCAGGCACTGCTGGACGCCGCGTATGTCGCAAAACGTCTATTCGAAAACGCAAAGGCCGTAAGCCTATACAAGAGGGCCATCGACGCTCATTCGGCAGGGCAACTTGCGCTGACCCCGCAGGGACTGCTGGAGGTTCGCCGCGACGTTGCAAACGTAGACCGCACATGGGGTGCTTATGCATCCGTGCTCTACAGTCCGATCGGCTTTGCGCCGTCGGGTCTGGCGGCACCGGCATCCGGCGGCAAAACGCTGCAGTCAGGCGGCGAAGTCTATTGGCGGCCGCCGGACATCGGGTATCGCAATGGCGCGACCTTCGAATTGTTCGCGCGCGCCTTCGAAACGCTGCTTAGCACTCCTGTCGGTGCCGTCGGCGAGGATACCATCCAGGGCAGCGCCGGTGCGCGCTGGAAACCTTTCTCGGAGCAGGACCTTGTTTTTGAAGCAAGCCGCCTCGTTCCGATCGGCAAGGTCTCACGATGGGATTGGTTATTGCGCACCGCCTATTCCAAGAGCCAGGGCGGCGACCTGCGGCTCGATGTGACCCATTGGTCGTACTGGCAGGTCTACGGAGAAATCGACCGCTTCACCGAGGTCCGGCAGACCCTGGCGAATGCCGAGTTCCGGGCTGGCCATTCGTTTCGTCTTCCCGGTTTTGACGACAAGATTGTCTTTACTCCCTTCGCGGTGCTCGGTGCAGCCTACGATTCGCTGCTTCCAAAACCCGACGCTTTCGGAGCGGGTGCCGGTGGCAATCTCAGATTCTGGTTTCGCCAGGACCAGTATTCAGGACCGGCATCCTACCTCGATCTGACGGTGCAATATCGTTTCAAGGTGGCTGGCGACGACCGCGCCGCGGGATGGTTCGCCGGAGCCTCGGTTTCTTATTGAAGCGAGACCCTGGCGCTATAGCCAGGCGAAAAATGCCCGTTATGACGATGATGCCACGAAGCCTTCGCCGACCGGTATCGGATAGGTGTGATCCGTCTTGTCCCACACGATGGGCTTGCCATTCAGCTTGTGCTGCACAAAAATGGAAATGGCCCGCATGGTGGCGAAGAAGTTCAGGAAATTGGAGACGACCAGGCGCGGCCCGGCCATCAGGCCACCCGCCAGCCCATAAATCCGCGTGGTGAAGAATGTTCGATGAACGAGACGGTTGAAAAGAAATACGAAATTGAGGCCGAGGATCGTTCGATAGCCGGTCGTGTTAAGCAGCGCAAATTCCATGACCTGATTGCCCGGAAAAAGGCGAAATAGAAGCTCGATCACCAGCAGATTCGTCATGGCGAAATACGCCAGCAGCGCGGCCGGAGCCGTGATCAGGCCTTTGCGGTCGCGCAAGAAAAAATATTTGGCTCCGGCGCCGCCTATCCAGCCATGCTGCGACCAGCCCTGGAAGATGATGCCGATAAGCCAGCGCGCCCTTTGCCGGTACGCGGCACGGAAATCCGACGGGAAATATTCGCGTGTCGCGATCGGCAGAAGCCTCGCAACAAGAACAGGCTGCGCCGCCTCGTTGAGTGTTTCGACTGTAAATTGGATCGGGAAGCGTACGAATATCTCCCGCATTCCGAATGCATGAAGACGGAAGGCGATGTCGTAATCCTCGGTCAGGCTGGCTGTGGAGAAAATCTCGCCTTCGCGTTGGTCGCGCAAGACCATTAAGGCGCGGCGGCTGAAACAAGCGGATACCCCGGCACACGGAACGACACCGGTCATGCTCTCACGGACGACGAGATCCTTCGAATGCCATTCGGCGAATTCGTCCATATAGGTGCCGGCGACCAATTCACCCAAGCCTCGCTGAAGCGAATAGACGGGCAGTTGTATGAGGTCCATCCGGTCCAGCAGATAATTGAAAAGCCGCAATTCGTAAGGATGAATGACATCTTCGCTGTCGTGCAGGGCGATACCGACGAATTCCCTGCCAGTTCTTCGTTCATATTCCACAATCTGCGCCAGCACGACGTTGAGGCAGTCGGCCTTGTTGGTCGGGCCATCTCGCGGAACGATTGCCATATTGATATTCGGAAGGCGCGCCGCCGCGGCTTTGACCTGCGAGATCGTTGCGGCGTCGTTCTGATAGACACCTACGAAAAACTGATAATCTGTATATCGCAGATATTTGGTATTGGTATTCAGCATGATCGCGATGACATCCTGTTCCTTCCAGGCCGGAACCATGATCGCAATCGGCCGATCGGCCTTGGCGTCGAGCGCCTCGGCCGTGAGAGCCGGATACCGGGCCCTGATCCAGTACCAACGGTACAGCTCGCGCAGCCAATACCAGCAATCTATAAACAGGTCGTCGATGCTGGACAGCAGGATAAGGACAGTCAGGCCATATGTCAGAATTTCGGAAACCTGCTGATAGGTGACGAGTGTATAGAGGAGTTGGCTCATCGTTCGGCCTTACGGCGAATCCGGCTGAAGAACGACTTGACCATGGCACGGCTGCCCAGCAGCAGTCCGATCAGACTGATGGTGATGAGTGCGATTGCGAGGCCATCCGTGCTGAACAGGTTCTTACCGAATTTCCGGACCTGATCGACAGCGGATGGGCCGCTGACGCCTGGAGCGCTGTTCTGCCAGACCACGCCATCGTTGGCGATCAGCGCCTTCGAGCCATTACCGAGATAAAGTGATCTGGGCTGAGGCGGATTCCGGGCATCGGTTAGTTGAACGAGCAGGGTCCGTCCATCGTCCTCGGCGGACAAACCTGCCAGTGGGGAATTGGCCTCATAGCGAAGGTTCCGTCCGTCGGTCTGATCCGAGATAGGCAGGGTGAGCCCGGCGGGCCCCACGATTTCAAAGCGAAGCGTTCCGCCCGCGCCGGATGAAGATGGCGTCCCGAAAACAACGGAAATCTCCCCGGCATGAGGTCCGAACGACGCCAGGATTTTTGAGGCCAGCTGCAAATAGGATCCGATGCTTGAAGAGGCGGCTGCGCTCTGCGGAAGTACCACCTTCCCCTCGCTGCCGAAGGCATGGGCGACGCGGGTGAACCCCATACCCTTACCGCCGCCGAGAAACAGGCCGGAGCCGGGGAGTATCTGCGCCGCCTGTCCATGATCGGTCGCCGCGCAATAGTGCTCCCCGCCCGCGCGCTCCAGAGTCACACGGAGAATGTTCGTGAGGCGCAATAGCGATGGCGGCAATGGCACTGGCAAGCTGCTTTCACCGACGCCCAGTCGCGCAACTGCGACGATCTGATCATTGAGATAGATCGTGGCGATGGGGCGTTCGCCGGACCAATCTGGTGCGATGAACAGCTTGAGGACAGCGGAGTCCGTCAGACCGCCGTTGCCTGCAACAAGGGGAAAATTGAGACGCCATTCGCCATACCGCTGGATGCGCTGAGCCGGCGGAAGCGACGAAAATGCTTGAAAATTGCCGGCGGTCGGTTGTGACCCCGTCTGTGTGCGCGAGACCGTCGCCTGTTCCCCCACGAGGGCGTCAGGTGCGGCCTGCAACAGAAGTCCGAGCGCTATGAAGTCGCTGCTCGGATCGACCACGATGTCGAGCTTGTCACCTTTGCGCTCGATCTCGATGGAGGGGGAATCCGCTGAACGATTGCGGCGTGCATCGAGGCGGATGGCTACTTTATCGTCGCCGCGGGCCGAGGCGAAGCGAGGCTCCTGTCCGCGTGCCGTCAAAAGGCCCCCAAGCTGAAGCGCGGCCGTGGCAATCTCTGCCGACGCCGAGGGCTGCGCCGGCAATTGCACCAGCGGACGCGGCGGCAGTAGCGCGATTGCGTCAGCAATGGACTGCACTTCACCGATGTCGACGTCGAATGCAATCCGGGTTCGGGGAGAAATGGTGACGGAATTGGCGGGATCGATATCATCGGCGCAAGGATCAGTGGTCGTCCGCAGATCGGTTTCGAAGCCGACATTCAGGGCATCGGCGCCGCTCAACCGGTCATCGCCGAGCGCAATCGAGCGCTGCAGGGGAACGCGACCACTTTTGCCGTCCAGACTTACTGCGTCGACAGGTTCGCCATTGACGCTCACCGAGAAGCTGCCGCGCTGCAGCGTTGGGGTTATCGATTGCCCGTCGATGACGATGCGGGCATTGCTCACTCGCGCGCCTCGAGGCAGCGCCACGAATACGCTCGATGCCGCGCGCCCCCGCAACACGATGCCGTCCTTGAATCCACGATCCTGCAGCGTCGATTCGAACGTTACGGTCTGCGCGAATGCGCAAACGGGAAATAGCAAGGCCGCGATCGCAGCCCACGCACCGAATTTCAGGACCGATTCTCTGGTATTTTGCAACTGTTTCATGGCGTCCGTCTATTTGTGATGCGTGTGAGCTTGCTGTCGGGAAAAACGGTTCGTGCTGTTCCGCCCTGATCATGTTTGGCGGCGGATTTGTCTTTCGGCATCAGTCGCTGGCGTAGCGCATCGACGATGCATTTGGCAGCATGGCCCTCGCCATAGGGAAAGACGGGTCGCGCTATGCTTCGATACGCTTGCGGATCATCGTGCAGTTCGGAGATCGCCTGCATGATGCGGTCAGGGTCGGTTCCGACAAGCCTGACGATGCCGGTGTCCAGCGCCTCCGGACGCTCTGTGGTCTCTCTTATAACCAGGACGGGTTTGCCCAAAGCGGGTGCTTCCTCCTGCAAACCGCCACTATCGGTGACGATCAGCCAGCTCGCCTGCATGGCTGCGACCAGCGGCGGATAGCTCAATGGTTCGCTCAAGACGATGCGCGGATGCTCGCCCAGGAGCCGCTCGGCCATGCCCTTCGTGTTGGGGTTGGGGTGGATGGGAAAGAAGATCCCGATGTCTGGATAACGATCGACCGCGGCACGCAGGGTTGAAAATGCCCGTTCCAGCGGCGGGCCGAAATTTTCACGACGATGCGCGGTTAGAAGAATGGTTTTGGCGGTGGCCGGGAAGCCTTCCGGCAGCCGCGGCTTTCGTGCCGCTGTCTCCAGCAGGGCGTCGATCACGGTGTTGCCCGCGACAAAGCAGTCCGCGGCATGAATGCCTTCTGCAATCAGTGCAGCCATGGCCCTTGCAGTCGGCACGCAGTGAAGCGACGTCGCCAGGGCGACCACGCGACGGTTAAATTCTTCCGGGAACGGCGCGTCCATATTGCCCGTCCGTAAGCCGGCTTCGACATGCGCGAAAAAAACACGGCGATGGAAGGCGACCAGTCCAGCGGACAGAACCGTCGTCGTATCGCCCTGCGCGATAATGCAGGCCGCATTGATCGATTCCAGTCTGCGAATCGAGGCTATCGACCACGCGGGCCAGCAGTTCCGCAATGGATGAACGCGAGCGCGCGATCTCGATGCGCTCATCGATGCCGATATCAAAATCCTTGATTGCCAGATCAAGCAGGTGGGTGTGTTGACCTACCGCGATGACATACGGTTTTGCCCAGTCGCTCTCCATCAGGCGCCGAATGATGGGCGCCATTTTGATCACCTCGGGACGGGTGCCTATGATGCAGACACATAAAAGACGGCCATCGTCGGAACGATTGGCAATCCGTTGTTTGCGTGTGATGAGCATCTACCTTGTCGATACTTTATCGACCCATGATGTATGCCGTCGCGAGGAACGAAAATCCCAATCCGCCAATGATCCCAACGAATGCGCCAACACGGTCCGCCGACCATGCGCCGACAAGACCGAGCAATATGGTAAGAGCGAAACCGAGAAAGGTAGCCAGGACAGCTCTCGGCATTTGATCCTCGGAACTGTTGCCGTGTGGAACCGAGTGCGATTTGAGCGTCGATAAGCGAGTGCAAAACGTGAGCCCAAATAAGGACTACGAGCACGGAAGCGTGTTGATCTGCATCAATGAAACGCCTGCCGCTTTAGCTTAGCCGGAGTAGATGGGGGCGGGTTCCCTTCGTCGCCTGAGCGCGGTCGAGCGCGCGGGTGTCGGGGCTCATGCGAGTCTGGCATGCCAGAGTTCCGCATCATCGAGCGCTCCCGGGATAGCCGGTTTATCCTCGCCGGCAACCGCGATGGCTATTTTCCCGTCTTTGCCCGTCATTCGATCGCTTCTCCCGGAACATGCGCCGGAGGCGCTCGTATCGTCTCGCCGGACTGTGCGGAGGGCGTGCCGAGCGCCACGGTTGAGAAGCGACGGACAAGCCTCACCGGGACACGATCATCGTGTCCGCACGTCACCGGATTCTTGACCATCGATCCGGCCCCGCGCAGAGACCCCTCGGCAGAGGCCCACCCTCATCGGCCGATCGACATGCTTAACAATTTGCATGAATCGCCGCTCAAATTGCCGATCGACTTTCAATTCGATCCTCAATGTTGGTCCTTAAAAAGTTAGATCGTTCGGTCTTCGAAAGGGGGACGTTGAGATGGCTGGTAAGGGCGTCACGGAATCTGTATTCGAATCTCTCATCGCCGATGGCGGCCAGAATTGGGATGTCCCGGCGCGGCTTGGTATTCGGGGACGGGACGTCGTATTGGTCGCTGCGGCATGGGCCGCGCTGGCAGGCTGCATTTTATTCCCCACGCTTCACTTGGCTGCGCTGGGCGCTGCTGCGTTGGTCGTATCGGTGATCGAGATCGGGAAGGAGGACCGCTAGAAGGTCCTCCAGCGGAATTGTGAACGGGCGTTGAGGCCGCGGTAGCCGACCTCGCCAAGCTGTCAATTGCAAAATAGCCGCCGTGATCTTCCTCGGTTGAAAGATCACTGGCAGCAGAACCCCGAACCCGGAGGTTCGCAGATAAGCGCCAAATGGCACGCCACGGCCGATGAAGGGCACTATTGTTGCGCCGTGGCGCTATGACCCGGCTGGCAATGTTTGTCCTGTCACCCGCAGCACGAAATTGCCCCCGGTGGACCTGCGAAGTTGGAGCAGTATCGCTGCCAAGGAGCCCGGGTTGTCACCAGACTGGTGGCATGCTGGGCGCGTCACTCCCTGCAGGTGATTGTGATGCCTATCAATTTGCGATAGACACCGGCGTTACTCGCCCGAAGGCGCTGTGACGTAAGGCCTGGCCTGCTCCGTTCCTCCGCCCATGCGGACCCCTGACGGAAATTTTCAGCCTGGCTTGGGTCGGGGAGTTAAGGAAAATTCTAGCATAGTCCGTGAAAGAGAGAGCATGGCGCGCAACATTCTGATCCTTGGAGCCTCGTACGGCTCCTTGCTGGGGACAAAGCTGCTGATGGCCGGTCACAACGTGACCCTGGTTTGTCGGAAGAAGACTGCAGAACTCATCAATCGTGACGGTACCGAAGTTCGCATCAAGCTCCGTGATGAGCCGATGCACCGGGCAATCTTCTCGCGCGATCTGCCTGGGACCCTGGACGCGACCTCGCCCGCAGACGTCGACCTTTCCCGTTATGATCTGGTTGGTTTTGCCATGCAGGAACCGCAATACACCAACCATACGGTCCGGGTTCTGATGATCAAAATCGCCGAGGCGAAGCTGCCTTGTCTTTCGATCATGAACATGCCGCCCTTACCTTATCTCAAACGGATCCCGGCGCTGGCGGAAATGGACCTGGAGGAGGCCTATACCAATGCCCAGGTATGGGAACGGTTCAAGCCGGGACTGGTGTCGCTCTGCTCGCCCGATCCGCAGGCCTTCCGTCCGCCGGAGGAGGCGGCGAATGTCCTGCATGTCGGCCTGCCGACAAACTTCAAGGCAGCGATATTTGCCGATGAGGCACATAACCTGCTGCTTCGGGAGCTGGAAGCGGACATCGACGCGGTGAAGCTGGATGGCCAGGACGTTCCGGTGAAGCTCAAAGTGTTCGATTCGCTGTTCGTCCCTCTGGCGAAATGGTCGATGCTGTTGACCGGGAATTACCGCTGCATCACGCTGCACGAGCCGCAATCGATCCGCGAAGCGGTGCACGGTGATCTGAAGCTTTCACAGTCGATCTATGAGCATGTAGATGCCATCGCTCGGCGTCTGGGGGCCGACCCGAAGGACCAGGTGCCTTTCGAGAAATACGCCAAAGCGGCGGAAAGCCTTCTCAAGCCCTCGTCGGCGGCCCGAGCGGTGGCCAATGGAGCACCTTTCATTGAGCGGGTTGACCTGCTGGTGAAGTTGATTTCGCATCAGCTTGGCATGCCGAATGCCGATATCGACCGCACGGTCCAGATCGTAGATCAAAGACTGAACGAGAGGATCGTGCCAAGCTGATCCGGCGCGCCGTGACGTCGTCTCGTCGCAGTTCGGGAATGGCGCGCCATTCCGGCCCCAGACCACGAACATTGGGGAGTGGGGCTGTCTTCCGAGGATGACGGCCTGAAGGGCGTCTTTGCTCCTAACGATTTTCCATATATTTTTTCCGACCATGATCGACCCGATGCGCGTCCGCGGATAGGCTTTCCGGGCGAGCGTTTCCCTGTCGTTGGGCAAATCGGACGTCTATTGTGTGAACGCCGCGACCTTTTCAGGATCGAGGGTTGCAGGAGCCACGGTTTGGGATGCGGCGCGCTCATAGGCCGCTACGCAGAACGAAAGGTGAGGTTCCGATGTGCGTCGCCTGTGTTCCCGGCCTTCTGGCCGCTTTGCATTCAATGTCGTCGCCGTCTCGCCGGAAGTTTTTGAAGGGGAGCGGCGCTCTCGCCGTCGGCGGCCCATTCATCGCCGAGGCGGTAGCGCCGAATAGCGCACTCGCCGACGGTGGGATGAATTCGGATATAGCGAAAGCTCTGCGAGGCGATGAGCCGCCGGAGCCGCCAGCCGCGGCTACAATTTACACGGCCAAGAAAGTCGTCACGATGGAGCGCGACAATCCAGCGGCCACTGCCGTGGCGGTCCTCGGCAAACGCATCCTTGCGGTCGGCACATTGGACCAAGTCAAGTCCGCTCTCGGAACGAGGCCTCACACGGTAGATGGCACTTTCAAATCCAGGGTCGTCATGCCGGGCTTCATCGATCAGCATCTGCATCCGATCCTCGGGGCGCTGACCCTGGCGGTCGAGGTCATCGCCACTGAAGACTGGGTCTTGCCCGACAAGATTTTCAAGGCCGCCGACAGTCAATCCGAGTATCAGGGGCGACTAAGAGCGGCTGAAGCGCGGCTCAAAGGCCCCAATGAATGGCTCCTGACCTGGGGCTATCAGCCATTGTGGCACGGCAGGCTCGACCGGGAGATGCTCGACGCCATCAGTTCCACGCGGCCGATCGCGGTATGGCATCGCTCCTGTCATGAGTTCTTCTTTAACGCCGCCGGCCTCGAGGCGCTTGGAATGAGCGAGGAAATGACCAATGGCAAAGGGCTGTGGAGTGAGCAGGTCAATTGGCGCGAAGGCCACTTTTGGGAAGGCGGATTGAATTTCATTATGGGGCCGATGATGAAGGTGCTCGCCACGCCTGAACGCCTCGCATTCGGTCTCAGGCAGATGGTCGCGAATGAACACGCCAGGGGTGTCACCGCATATAACGAGCCCGGAGCACTGTATACGCCCGACATCTGGAAGCTCTACGAGCAAATTCTCGGCGCGTCCGACACGCCGATGTACAGCACCTTCCTGGCCGACGGCCGCGGCATCCCCGACCGCGTCGGCCTCGACAAGGCTCTCGACGCGACCGAGGCGCAAATCGCGGTCGCTCCCGAGGGGCCGGACAATAAACTGATGTTCTTCCCCAAGCAGGTCAAGCTGTTCGCCGACGGCGCCATCATCTCGCAATTGATGCAGATGAAGGATGGATATACGAACGGCCACCAGGGCGCATGGATTCTGCCGCCGGATGAACTCGAGAAGCGCGCCAAGCTCTATTGGGATGCGGGCTACCAACTGCATATCCACGTGAACGGCGACCTCGGTCTCGAGGTCGTGCTCGACGTGCTCGAGCGCCGCATGCGCGAAAACCCGCGCGCCGACCACCGGTCGGTAATTATCCACTTCGCCAATTCGACAGAGGAGCAGGTCGCCCGCATCGCGCGTCTTGGCGCCATCGTCAGCGCGAATCCGTATTACACGGTTGGTTTCGCGGACAAATATGGTCAGGTCGGCCTGGGACCCGAGCGCGCCGATGCGATGGTTCGCGCGAACTCTGTCGTGCGGCACAATATCCCCCTGTCCTACCATTCCGACCTGCCGATGGGGCCAAGCGATCCGCTTTATCTGGCGTGGGCAGGCGTCAACCGCATCACGCCCTCCGGTCGCGTGGCAGGGCCCGGGCAGCGGATCACGGTGGATCAGGCGTTGCGCGCGATAACCATCGAAGCGGCGTATTCGTGGCGGAAGGAAGATCAGATCGGCAGCATCGCGCCGGGCAAGATCGCCAACTTCACGGTCCTCGATGACGACCCCTACACCGTTCCGCCAATGAAACTGAAGGACATACCGATTTGGGGAACGGTGTTCGAAGGACGGGTCTTCCCGGTCGCCACCACCTCAACGCGGATGCAGCAAGCGCGATAGATGGATAGTCCTTGCGCCTTCAAGGTTACTCCCCGGTGTTCACGGTTTTGTACTGGGTAGCGCGCCACGGCCGCGCTGCTTGTCAACGCGGTTGACGTCGAGGCGGCTGCGTTCTGGAAGCGGCGCGGTTTCATTCCCTCAAAGGACGATCCGCTCATCCTGTTCAGGTCGATCGCCGATATTGCAGCGTCGCTTCGCTAAGCGGTGACGCGCAACAGCGTCAACATACGCGCCGGTCCGTAAATCAATTCGGCGGAATCCGCTTCGCTATTCCGCCCTACGCTCTTCAACGCCTACGGCCGTGCGCAACGCTGCCTGGGCGGTTGCTTCGAGAGCGACCCTCTTTCCCCTGCGAAAGCGGGATCGACTGCAATATCGGCTCACTGAGCGTGCATAGACACATCACGTGCATAAATGCTATTTAGAGTTGTTTGGCTTAATCGGACTTCACTCCAAGGCCCGCACTTTTCCGCCGGCCCTCGTTCCCAATCTCAACAGCGCTCGGAAAAGACACACGTAGGTGGACGAATTTGATGATCATATGCGCAGCACTTCGCTCCACCATCAATCGCCCCCTTCTTCTGCTGTCGCTTGTGCTGGGCGCGCTTGCATCGTCCGGCACAGCGTCGGCCCAGATGGTGTCGATCGACACACTGCAATCTGATTTGGTCAAGAAACCGGTGGCCGAACAGTCGGCTATCTTGGCCGATGTCATTCGCGGAGCGTGGAAGGGTCGCAACTGCAGCAGCCCCAAAGTGAGTCTTGAGAAGACCTACGCCGACCGCGGCGGCGGATGGCTTGTATCGTGCGGGGAAGGGCAGGATTACTGGGCGCTTGTGGGGGATCGGCCGAAATCTGCGGTTGTGGTACTACCCTGCATTTTGGCGCGCCAGTCCGGGACTGATTGCTATGCCTATCTGCGGACTATTCTGCCGGAAGACATCGAACAATGCGCTCCGCCTTCCGGCTCGCTCGACCGCGTGATCCGATCTTGCACGGCGATGATTCAGTCGCGCCAGTTCGAAAACAGGCCCGATGTCCTCCATCTCGGCTACGTATTTCGAGCAGTCGCGTTCGGTAACTATCAGCAACTAGATTTGGCCATTGCCGATTTCGATAAAGCCGTCGCCTTGCAGCCGGCCAACGTTGACACCCGTTACAATCGGGCGGTTGCCCTCGAACGCAAGGGAGAGTTCGATCAGGCCCTCGTCGATTTGGCCAAAGTCATCGAGGCTCGGCCGAAGGATCCGAATGGGCTTTATGAGCGCGGCTATGTCTACCTGAAGAAAGGTGAATACGATCGCGCAATCCGTGATTTCGACGAGCTGCTTCGCATTAATCCACAGTTCGACAAGGCGATCCGCGGCCGGGCCGAGGCCATAAAGGCGATGGACAATCCTCCGAGCCAGAAGGTGGCGGCGGCCGAGACGACTTCGTTCCCAACGCCTTGGACGAGCAAGCCGCGTACTGCATGGAAGCGAGTTTTCGATATACCCAGCAACTGACGAGGCTGTTGGCGATTCTCCGCGACAATCGCGAGAAAGGCCAAGTGCTGCTCGGAGGTACAAGCCTGTCCCCGCCTGGCAGGACGCAACTCGTAGCGCAGATGTCGGCGCTCGACGACAGCGTCGCTTCCAATGACGCAGAGCGGAAGACCTGGGAATCGAATTTAGGAGTGTTCACGGCCTACATGCAAAAAAACAGCCTGTTCGGGAACTCGAATTTGATTGCGGCCATGTCCGGGCAGGTTGGCAAGGACCAGGAAGCGGTTCGGAGCGCCTATCAGGCCTGCCTTCGCGAATGCGCGCCCAACGACGCCTCATGCAGAGGAACCTGCAACGAAAAGGCAAATGGTTCGAACGCCAGTAAGCGCATGTTGCGTTGCACTGAAATCGTCATGCGCTTCAAATAGATCGGTTCAGCGCCAGAAAAATCGGCGCCGCCGCGATCTCGCGCCTGCGTAAATGGCGCGACATGCGTGATACTGACGCTATTGGGTGAAAAGCGGAAGTGAAACCGGCAATATCGTTCGCGGCGGCGCTATAATGCCGGAGCCTGCTACGCGATCCAATCGGCAAGGCTACGAGCGCAAGTGATTTTGCACGACGCCTTTGCGCGGTGCCCGCATGTTCTCGCAGCCTATCTCACGCGATCCGGCGCCGCTTTGAGGTCTGTCCACTCGCCACGGGGCGCGCTGAAAGAGTTAGACCCAGGGCGCGAACAATGCGCATGACCGTGCCGAATTCAGGATTGCCGGTTTCCCCGAGCGCCTTGTACAGGCTTTCGCGGTTCAGGCCGGCCTTCTTCGCAATCCCACCCATACCGCGTGCACGTGCAACGAGACCAAGCGCGTCACGCACAAAATCCGCGTCACCGGATTCGAGCGCCGCCGCAATATAGGCAACCTGACGCTCTTCGGTGTCGAGATAGTCGGCGGCATCAAATCGCGTTGTCTTGGGCATCAACATGTCTCCGCCAGCTTCTGAGCCGTTTGATATCCTTCGGTTGCGTGCGCTTGTCGCCACCACACAACAGGATCACAATCTGTGCTCCGCGATGCACATAATAAATCCGGTAACCCGGCCCATAGTCGATGCGCATTTCGAGGATGCCGTGACCGACACCTCTGGTGTCGCCGGGATTCCCCATCTCCATGCGGCGAATGCGGCCAACAATGCGCGCGACCGCATCGGCATCCCCGAGACGGTGCAGCCAGGCCGAAAACTCCGCCGTCTGACGCACCTCGGTCATGAGGGTAGATGTAGCCCATGGGCGACAAAGCGTCAAGCGATTGCGGCGCCACCGAGCACAAAAATGCTCCTGCTCTATGCCGGAGCGTCCGGCAGCATTTTCGATGTGCGGCTATCGGCCGATTAATGCAGCGCTTGCGCGCCATTAGGCAATGATATCGCGCAAAACCGCAGAATGGCGCGCCACGACCGACGAAGATGGCACTACTGCTTCGCTATGGCACTATGATGCCGGCGCCCACCACACGTTCGACACAGAAAGACTGCGACCGCTCGCGATTTCTCGCTACGCGTCATGGGAGTAGCCCTCCGAGTCGAGATCAGCCGTTGCCCCGCGATGGCTGCCGCGGCGCTTCACCCCCGGGGACGAAGCGAGATACCACGAAGGCATATGCCCGGAGATTTGCACCTTATTCCTGCACGCGTAAACCTATTTGGAATTGAAATTCTTGTACGAAATTTTAAGTCCCGCACACGACTGGCGCGGTTGTCTTTCGTGCACCTTGCGCTACCGTGCGCCGATGAGATGCCTAGTTGTCCTTGCACATCCCGTGACACGCAGCTTCAGCCATGCGATTGCTGAAACCACTGTCGATGCTCTTGAGAAAAATCGTCGCGAGTATCGTTTGGTCGACCTGTACCAATCAGGCTTTGATCCTCGCCTTGGAGCGGTACGCTCGATCCGGTTCCGTTCGGAGCGCGGGTTTGCCGACCGCGCATGAGGACGGGCGGTTCATTGCTACAGGATCTCGTTCATGTATTCGCTCAATACTACCAAGCAAGAAGTCCGGGCGCCGGCATGACGACGCGTCTGCCGCACGGCGATGAGGCTATCTTCGATATCCGCAAGATCGAGGACTATTGCATGAGCCCGTCGCACCCGCGCGGTCGGCACAAGGCTCGGGTATTCCGCGAGGCCCTCGACCTACAGCGCAGCGACGCAGCGTGGCTGCGCGGCGTTCTGCTTGAAGCCGCGCGCTCCGGCGAGGCCTCTCCGATCGCGGTGGATCCCTGGGGGACGCATTGGCGCCTCGATGCGGCCATCAGGCGAGCGCTGTGGTAAGATCAATCTGGATCGTGCGAACCGGCGAGAGCGTGCCGAGGTTCGTCACCTGTTGGGTGCTGTGATGAAAACGAAAAAGGGCGCAAGGAACGAAAGGCCGTCCGTTCTAGACGTGGTGGCATTGCTGCAAGACCTTCCGGCGCAGCGGCTTGCGCGCGGGCAGGTCGGCACCATCGTCGAGCAGCTTGACGACAGGACTTTGCTCGTGGAGTTCAGCGACGACCAGGGTCGCGCCTACGCGGTCGCGCCCTGCCCGCGGGCGGACCTGCTTGTCCTGCACTACGTCCCGGAGGCGGCCTGATCGTCGAGCGGCAACGCGGAACCGGCCCCTCTCGCGGTCCACAGCGTGCTCTGGCGTAGATTGGCAAAGTGGCGCGCCCGGAGAGATTCGAACTCCTGACGCCCAGATTCGCAGCCTGGGCCTGACCATTGAAATGATTGAGGTCCGTTACCGTAAGCGCATCATCCGAGTCGGAAATCGACGCAAATCGGCGAATGAAATAGCGCTCTCGTTACCCCAGCGTACCTTCTCGAAGGGGACATTTGACGGCGAAATGACCGCTTCCCCATTGAGGCGGCCCCGGAAGGCCCCGCCGCGGACAGAGACAGGACATGCCCGCTCCGGGTCCTGCACCGCGCGATGCTGGTTCACCATCGCAACGCATACGCCCAGCCGGTGGTCGCCGATTTCCTGAAGATGGCTTCGCGTTCGGCGCCCTGGAACTCGTAGTGCACGACGCCTTCGGGTTGCGACAGCATTGCCTTTACCGCCGCGGCCAGGCTCGGGCCGCCCAGTTCGGTGGCAAACTCGAACAGCAAGTTCGATTCGCGATGCAAGGCAATCTCACCGCGCTGGTCCAACGCGTAAAATATCACCTGCTTCGGGAAACCGATCTTCTCGTCGATCGACGCGGCGACCTTCTCCATCGCGACAGACACGCCGAGCGCGCCGATCACCCGCCCGTGCTGCTGCACCGGGACGGCAATGATGGCGGAGCGCTTGCTGGTGGACTTGCTGATCACCAGGTCGCCGGCTACCTCCTTGCCAGCCATCAGCGCTGGAAAGTACTCGCGATCCCCGAGGTTCTGGTCGGTCAGGCCGGTCTGGATGGTGAAGTATGAGCCGTCCGGACGGGCGAACCGCCGCGTTGGCCGGCTGGTCCTTCGCAAACTGCGCCAGAGGCCCCTTGATGCGATGCCAGTCGCCGGACGCGACTTCCTCGGTCGCGGCGAGGATTCGTAACCCACTGCGGATGGAGTCGAACTGCTGATCGACCAGGGCCGCATAGGCGTTCAAGCCCACTCTGGAATCCAGCGCGTGCATTTCGTCAGCCTGCGCGCTCAAGGGGATGGCGAACAGGGGGAATAGCACGAGAACAGGGAATAGACGGGCAAGCCGTATAACCATAGTGCGCTCCCGACCAGCTTCTGCTGCGAGTTAAGACACGTTGGCCACTTGCGCCACACCGCTGCGTACCGGACAAGCCCGGGATTGTCCTTGATCTGGTCAAGGCGAACGTCACCCCGAGCGCTGCGGCCCGCCCGCAGCGCGCCGGCAATACGACCGGCGCCTCGTGGTCCGTTAGTTCAGGAGCTGCTTGGAGAGCATCCTATCCAGTCGGCTGAGGCATCGTCCTCCAGCATCGCCACCGCGGCAGCGCGCCGCGTCAGCACGGCCCGCTGATTGATATAGCCCTTGTCGGTGATTTCGCCGCCGTCAACGGAGGCGGGCTCGGCCAGCAGCAGCGCCCTCGTCGCATGACCGGAGGAACCGCCGCCGCTTTGCGCCCTGAGTTTTGCCAGCCCTTGCGCGATGGCGGCGCGCACTTTTTCGTTGCCGATCACCGCAACTGCATCGGCGCTGTCGGGCAAGCCGGCATGCGCGCGGCATGCGGCGATGTTCGGAAATACAAGAAAGCGCACATGATCGCCGCCGTGACCGGTCACGACAATGTCCTGCGCCAGCGGCGCCAGCGCGGCAATCCCGGCGACGCGCAACGTGCCGACGCTGACCCACGTGCCCGAATTGAGCTTGAAATCCTCGGCGACGCGGCCGTCGAAAAACAACCCAAGCTGCGGGCGATCCGGATCGGCGAAGGTCACGGCATCACCGATCAGATAGAACCCATCCGCATCGAACGCCTGCGCGGTAAGTTCCGGCGCCTTCCAGTAACCCGGCGTAACGTTGGGTCCGCGCACGCGCACCTCGAGCTTGTCACCTGACGGCACCAGCTTCAATTCGGTGCCGGGGATCGGCACGCCGATATTGCCGGAACGCTCGGCCTGGAAATGGCAATCGGTAGCCAGCGGCGAGGTTTCCGTAGACCCCCATGCCGACACCATCGGCAGCACGCGACCGGCCGTCCTGACCGAGAGGTCTGCCATCGCATCCCAGAGATTCTGCGGCAGCGCCGCGCCGGCATAGAAGGCGAACCTGACCTCGCTGAAGAAGCGGCGGCAAAGCTCATCGTCGCTGCGCAATGCGGCAATCAGCATGTCGAAGCCGCGGGGCACATTGAAATACACTGTCGGCATCACGCTGCGCAGATTGGCCAATGACGTCGCAAACAGGCCCGGCGCCGGCTTGCCGCCGTCGATATAGAGCGTACCGCCGTTGCGCAGCACCAGGTTGAAATTGTGGTTGGCGCCAAAGGTGTGGCTCCAGGGCAGCCAGTCGAGGATCACCAGATCGTCCGGCGCGCTTTCGAGAAACGGCCAGGTCTGCGCCTTGGCCTGTTGACTCGAGGTCAGCATCCGCTGGCTGTTGATCACGGCTTTCGGCGTGCCGGTCGAGCCGGAAGTGAACAGAAACTTCGCGATCGTGTCCGGACCGACGGCTGCGAAGGCTTTTGCGGCGGCGGACGATTCCGGCGTCGCCGCGACCTGCCGGAATGAAATCGCCTCGTCGCTATCGGCATCGCCGCTGACGATCGTTGCGCCATGCAGCGGCTTGACTGCCGCCAGCGCCGGCGCGAACGGTTTGACGCTGGAAACATAGATCGCGCCGGGATCGAGCAGCGCAATCATGCTCTTGAGCTTGTCGAAATCCCTGGAAACCAGCGAATAGGCCGGCGAGATCGCCGCAACGGGCACACCGACATGCATGGCGCCGAGCGCCAACAGCGCATGATCGATGCTGTTGTCGGAGAGAACGACCAGCGGATGCTCGGCGCTTAGCCCCTGGGCCAGGATCCAGCTGGCAACCGAGCGTACCTTTTGCAGCGCATCTGTGTAGCTGACGGTGGTCCAGGGCACGTCAACGCTGGAACGTTCGCCGAGAAAAATTCGGTCGGGCGCCTGCCGCGCCCAGTGCTCCAGCCAGTCGCCGACGCACCGCGCGGCCTCTTGCAAGGGTACCGTGGACCGCAGAATGATGGAGCCGTCCGGCCGCACTTCCTTCGCTACGGCGGGCTTTGCAAAAAGCCGCGCGTCGCAATCCTCTCTACTCTTTGCAGTCATTGTCGCCCCTTTGACAACGAGCCACGCACTCCCTCTGGCGGAGCATCGCGATGCCCTGTCCGCCACCGACGCGCGCAGCTCCGATTATTTTCCGGCTGTCTCGCGCTCTCGCAGCCTGAAGCGCTGGATTTTGCCGGTGGCAGTCTTCGGTAGATCCGCCAGGAACTCGATCGTCCGTGGGTACTTGAAGGGGGCGAGGCGGTCCTTCACGAATATCTTGAGGTCGGCGTCGCTCGCATTCAACCCGGGCTTCAGCACAACAAAGGCCTTGGTCTTGGTAAGCCCCTCTTCGTTGAGCACGCCGATGACCGCGGCTTCCAGCACCGACGGGTGCTGGATCAGCGTGGATTCGATCTCGAACGGCGATACATAGACGCCGCTGACCTTGAGCATGTCGTCGCTGCGGCCCGAATAGGTGAACGAGCCATCGTCGGCATTGCGCACATATTTGTCGCCGCTCTTGGTCCAGGCGCCCAAAAAGGTCTCACGCGACTTCTCCCGATCGCCCCAATACATCAGCGCCGAGCTCGGCCCTTGTATGAAGAGATCGCCGGGCTCGCCGTCGGCCACAGGCTGGCCGTCTTCGCCGCGCAGCTCGACGCGATAGCCGGGAACCGGCCAGCCCGTGGTGCCGTAACGCACGTGCCCCGGACGGTTCGACAGGAAGATGTGGAGCATCTCGGTGGAACCGATGCCATCGATGATTTCGCAGCCGAAATGCGCCGTGAAGCGCTCCCCCAATTCGGCAGGCAGCGCCTCGCCCGCCGAGGAGCACAGACGCAGGGACACCTCATCGCGCGCCGGCAGATTGGGCGAGGCGAGCATTCCGGCGTAGCCGGTCGGGGCGCCGAAGAAAATCGTTGGGCGCACCCCGCTCACTTCGCCGCGCCAGCGCCTGAATATCGCGTCGGGTGTCGGCCGCTCGGCCATCAGGATCGTGGTCGCGCCCACGCTCAGCGGGAAGGTCAGCGCGTTGCCAAGGCCATAGGCGAAGAAGAGCTTGGCCGCGGAAAAGCAAACGTCCTGCTCGGCAATGCCCAGCACCGGCGTCCCATACAATTCTGCGGTCCAGTACGGGTTGGCATGGCTGTGCAGCGTGGCCTTGGGGCGGCCGGTGGAGCCTGAAGAATAGAGCCAGAAGCCCGGATCGTCGGGACGCGTCTCGGCGGCCGCCGACAGCGGCGCGTGATCGCCGAGCAGCGAGTCCAGCGCCACCTCACCCTGCGCAAGCGCGGTGTTGGGGCGCGAAACGATCACGGTCTTTACTTCGTGTCCGCGCTGAGCCCCGGCTGTCACCATGGCTTCCCGCAGCGTGGGCAGCAGCGCGCCCGATACCATCACCGCCTGCGAACGGCTGTTCTGCAACATGTAGGCGTAATCATCGACGGTCAGGAGGGTGTTGACGGCCACCGGCACGATGCCGGCATACATCGCGCCAAGGAATCCCACCGGCCAGTCGTTGCAGTCGTGCATCAGCAGCAACACGCGCTCCTCGCGATGCACCCCGCAAGCCAGCAAAGCGGCGGCCGCGCGCTGGATTTGCTCGGTCAGCTCGCCGAAGGTCATACGACCGAGGTCGTCGACATAGGCCGCCTTGGACAAACGGTGGGAGTTGCGCTTGATGAGGTGTTCCGCGAAGTTGAAGCGCTCGCCTGGCACCTGGACCTGGGGTTGTGTTGTCACGTTTGCCTCCTCGGTGCCGGCGGGCTTCCGGCCTCAGACGACCGCAGGCTTCCATGAGCGGCGACGCGGCCGTGCGCGGCGCCGCGGGATCCACCAAAGAGAGGTTGCGGCATCACGTTACCGCGACCGTTCTCAAGTGGAGCTGCGCGGGCCGAGACCGGCTCAAACGCGAACAATCCCCGCGTACCCCCGGTCATCCGTTCCGCCTCCCTGCTCTTTTCTCGTCGCACTATAGGTCAATGCATTGACATAAAACAGAGCCCATTCAGAATTTTAATTGCGGGCATCAGCGCCGGACAGCCGGCGTCGGCGCAAAACCTCGCCAGAAAAAATACGACAATGCATTGACATATTATTTTCGAATAACGATACTGAGGCTCCATCGTCGGGATTCAGAAGCGCAAGACACAGCCCCCAAGGGCGGCGGATGGGATTTGAACGACGGACAGCGCGCGGAATGTCCAGGAATTCAGGACAGCCGCAGAAATTCTGTCGAACCGGCCACCCGATGGAACGACGCCATATCGGAAAAATTCGGATAGCGGGAGCTGAGCATGCGAGGATTACGCAACAGGATCGTCATCGTTACAGGCGGTGGTGGAGGAATTGGCAGCGCAACCTGCCGGCGTTTCGCGGCCGAGGCTGCGACTGTTGCCGTGGTCGACATCGACGCTGCGGCAGCCGACCGGACTGTCGCGACGATCATCTCGGAAGGCGGCGAGGCCACAGCCTTCGCCTGCGACATCACCAACCATGAGGAGGTGCGCTCCGCGGTAGGCAGGGTGACTGCGTCGCTCGGGCCGATCGACGTACTTGTCAACAATGCCGGCTGGGACGTCTTCAAGCCGTTTCTCAAGACATCGCCGGCCGACTGGCAGAAGCTGATAGCCATCAACCTGACCGGCGCCTTGAATTTGCATCACGCCGTCCTGCCGCAGATGGTCGAGCGGCGCAGCGGCCGCGTGGTAAACATCGCGTCAGATGCGGCGCGCGTCGGCTCCTCCGGCGAGGCGGTCTATGCGGCGTGCAAGGGTGGCCTCGTCGCCTTCTCCAAGACGATGGCGCGCGAACACGCGCGCGATGGCATCACCTTTAATGTCGTTTGCCCAGGTCCAACCGAGACACAGCTTCTCGGCAATGTCCTCAACACCGCCAGCAATCCCGAGAAGCTGAAGGAGGCGTTCCGCCGCTCGATTCCACTCGGACGCATTGGCGAGCCAGCCGATCTTCCCGGCGCGATCTGCTTCTTTGCCGGCGAGGATGCTGCGTTCATCACTGGCCAGGTGCTCAGCGTTTCGGGCGGCCTGACGATGGCGGGCTGATTGGAGTTGCAAATGAGCATCGCGCTGGACGACGATCAGCTTGCCTTTCAGGAGACGGCTCGGCGCTTTGCGCGCGAGAAGCTCGCGCCGGGGTACCAGCGCCGCGAAACGGAAGGCCGGATCGATCGCGCGCTGGTGCGCGAAATGGGCGACCTCGGACTGATTGCACCGGAACTCCCGGAGGAATATCGCGGGCTTGGTGCACCGAGCCTGACCAGCGGCCTGATCGCCGAAGCGATCGGCTACGCCGACGTCAACGCTGCCTACATTCAGATTCTCGGCTCGCTCAACGGCAAGATCATCGCCGGTCACGCCCGACCGGAGCTGGCGCGGCAATGGCTGCCTCGTCTTGTTTCCGGCGAGGTCATCGTGGCGATCGGTCTTACCGAACCACGCGGGGGATCGGATGCCGCCAATCTCGCGTTGACCGCCCGCCGTGATGGCGACACCTACATCCTGAAAGGCGAAAAATCTTCGATCAGCATGGCCGACCAGGCCGACGCCGTCGTGTTGTTTGCGCGAACCGGCGCGCCGGACAGCGGCGCACGCGGCGTCAGCGCGTTCCTCGTGCCGATGAACACGCCGGGCGTCACGACGCTGCGCTACAACGATCTCGGCAGCAAGGCGATCGGCCGTAGCTCGATCTTCTTCGATGACGTCGTGATCCCGGCCGGGAATCGGCTGGCGGACGAAGGCGCGGGTTTCGTTCAGGTCATGCAGGGATTCGATTTCAGCCGCGCGCTGATCGGCCTGCAGGTACTGGGATCTGCACAGGCGTCCCTCGACGAAAGCTGGGCCTACGTTCAGCAGCGCAAGGCGTTCGGAGCGCCGCTTTCGAAGAATCAGGGTGTGATCTTTCCTCTCGCCGAGGCCGAGACCCTGGTCTCGGCGGCGCGCCAGCTCTGCTATCATACCCTCGCGCTCAAGGATGCGGGCAAGCCCCATACAAGTGAGGCGGCCATGTGCAAATGGCTCGCGCCGAAGACGGCGGTCGACGTCATCCACCAATGTCTGCTGACGCACGGCCACTATGGCTGGTCGCTCGACCTGCCGCATCAGCAGCGGCTGCGCGACGTCATGGGCCTCGAGATCGGCGACGGGACCGCCCAGATCATGAAACTCATCATTGCACGAGAAAAACTGAAAGCCGCTGCGGTCTAGCGAACGGCGACCCAGCAACCGGGAGGAACACAGAAATGGACTTCGATGCCATACTGTTGCCGCCGCGCCGCTCCGCCATGATCGCGCAAGGCTTTTGGCACGACCGAACCATCAACGACGACCTGGATGCCTGTGTCGCATCCTGCCCCGACAAGCTGGCGCTGACAGCGGTGTCGCTGGAAAGCGGCGCCGTCAAGCGCTTCAGCTATCGGCAGATGGCGGCGATGGCGGATCGCATTGCCATCGGCCTTTCGCGACTCGGCGTCGGCCAGAACGATGTCGTCTCCATGCAGCTGCCGAATTGGTGGCAGTTCACGCTGACCTATCTCGCATGCTCGCGTATCGGTGCCGTTATCAATCCGCTGATGCATATCTTCCGCGAACGCGAGCTGTCGTTCATGCTGAAGCACGGCGCCAGCAAGATCGCCATCGTTCCGAAGAAATTCCGCGGCTTCGACCACGAGCAGATGATCGCCGGCCTCAGGCCAAGCCTCCCCGATCTGCAGCACGTGGTCGTCGTGGGAGGCGCGGGCGACAATAGTTTCGAGAAGCTGCTCAGCGAACCGGAATGGGAAGACGTGCCGGACGCAAACGAGATCCTTACGCGCCACCGTCCCGGCCCGGACGACATCACGCAGCTCATCTATACGTCGGGCACGACAGGAGAGCCGAAGGGTGTGATGCACTCGGCAAATACCACCATGGCCAACATCCTCCCCTATGCAGAACGGTTGGGTCTCGGAGCCGACGACATCGTCCTGATGGCGTCGCCGCTGGCGCATCAGACAGGCTTCATGTACGGGCTGATGATGCCGATCATGCTGCGCTGCAGCGCGGTGCTGCAGGACATCTGGGACCCGAAGAAGGCGGTTGAGCTGATCCGCGACGAGCGCGTCACCTTTACGATGGCGTCTACGCCGTTCCTGACCGATCTGGCGAAAGCAGTCGCCGAAGTCCGGCCATGGCGTTCCGACATTGCGCACCTTCCTGTGCGCCGGCGCGCCGATTCCGGGGCCCCTTGTCGAACATGCCCGCAGAACGCTGGGTGCAAAGATCGTATCGGCATGGGGCATGACCGAGAACGGCGCGGTGACGTTGATCAAGATCGACGATGACGACGAGCGAGCCTTCAACACCTCGGGCTGCCCTTTGCCCGGCGCCGAGATTCGCGTCGTCGATGCGGAGGGCAAGCCGCTACCTTGCGGCGTGGAAGGCAGGCTCCTGGTGCGGGCCTGTTCCAATTTTGGCGGCTATCTGCGCCGGCCGCATTTGAACAGCACGGATGCCGAGGGATGGTTCGACACCGGCGATCTCGCCGAGATCGACGATCGGGGTTATGTCCGGATTACCGGCCGGTCGAAGGACGTGATCATTCGCGGCGGCGAAAATATTCCCGTCGTTGAGATCGAGACACTCCTCTACAGGCATCCCGCAATCAGCCAGGTCGCCATTGTGGCCTATCCCGATGAGCGGCTGGGCGAGCGCGGGTGCGCCGTTGTCGTGCCGAAGCAGGGGCAGGCGATCGACCTGACCGCCGTGACGGACTTCCTCAAGTCACAGAAGGTCGCACTCCAGTACATCCCCGAGCGGTTACTGGTTTTGAACGAAATGCCGGCGACGCCATCGGGAAAGATCCAGAAATTCAAACTCCGGGACATCGTCAAACAAGCCGCGGAATAGCTCGCCGCACGCCACGCAATAAAGAAGGAGAAGAACATGACGACTTATGAAGACATCATCTACGAAGAGCGTCCGAAGGGCGTCGCCCGCATAACGATCAACCGGCCGGCAAGTTACAACGCCTTTCGCGGCAAGACGGTCGAAGAACTCATCCACGCATTTCAGCGCGCCGGCTGGGACAAATCGATCGGCGTTATCGTTCTGACCGGCACCGGCGACAAGGCATTTTGCACCGGCGGCGACCAGGGCGCGCATGACGGACAATATGACGGCCGCGGCACGATCGGCTTGCCCATCGACGAGTTCCAGAGCGTCATCCGCGATATGCCAAAACCGGTTATCGCGCGGGTCAACGGCTTTGCAATTGGCGGCGGCAACGTCCTTGCGGCGATTTGCGATCTGACGATCGCTTCGGATCGAGCGCAATTCGGGCAGGTCGGGCCGAAAGTCGGCTCCGTCGATCCCGGATTCGGAACCGCCTATCTTGCGCGGGTGGTCGGCGAGAAGAAGGCCCGGGAGATGTGGTATCTCTGCCGGCGCTACACGGCCGCGCAGGCGGTCGAGATGGGGCTCGCCAACATCGCCGTACCGCATGACGAACTCGACGCCGAGGTCGATCGCTGGTGTGAGGAACTGCTTGAGCGCAGCCCAACGGCACTCGCCCTCGCCAAGCGCTCTTTCAATGCGGATACGGAATCGATCCGCGGCATCGCCAGCATGGGCATGCAGGCGCTCAGTCTCTACTACGACACCGAAGAGTCGAAAGAGGGCGGCCGGGCGTATCGCGAAAAGCGCAAGCCCGATTTCCGGAGGTTTAGTCGCTGATTCGTGGCGTCAGACCTGCATCAGCGCGGTCTTGAGGCGGTCGAGCAATCGATAGAGCTCAACTCGGTCGTCATGGCTGAAGTCGGCAAGGGCGGCCGAGTAGAAAGCCTCGATCGGCTCCTGCATACGCGTCCAGGTCGACTTGCCTTCGCCGGTCAGGCGAATACGCCTGGAGCGGCCGTCGTCCTTGTCTTTCACGCGCCGGATCCAGCCGCGCCCTTCCAGCCTGTCGAGAACGGCCGTGAGATTCTGCCGGCTGACACCAAGAAATTCGATCAGATCCTTGACGGTCATTCCGCCGTCGCGGACGAGCGGCCGCGCAAGCGCGCCCAGGACGGCCCATTGCTGGGTTGTCGTTGCGAATCGACCGACATAGCGTGTGCCCTGCTTGTGCATCAGGTTTGACGCCTGATAGAGGCGGAAGAACACCCTGTTGGCGACGTCGAATTCGACGCCGGTATTTGCCGACACCACACCCAATGCCATCGCCTCTATCCTCAAAGCTCGCCTTGGGCGCCACTATAGCAAGGCGCAAATCGATTTCATCCGAGATTACATCATTACATTGATATAGTATCTTCTGCCGCCTTTGCCGCATCATCCGGCCTGGCGCTCCGATGCCGCGACGGGGTGCCGGCAGGCTTCCTTCGCGCATCTGCAAAAAGCCGAATCACGCTCGATTGGCGGTTGCCCTTGATTCAGATCAATAGTCAGCCGCGCAATTCTAGCGTCTAAATGCCGGACTGATGTAAAATGGGAGACTGCCATGAACACTCGAACCAGGCGGGAGGAGGATCCATTCGGCGATGTCGAAATACGGACGGCTCTGGCCGAGGATATTCCCTGGATCGTCAGTCTCGACGAAAAGACGACTGGCGAGGCCAAGCGCCAATATTGGCAAGAATTGTTCAGCCATTTTCAGCAATCGCGCGGCAGCGGCCGGGCGTTTCTGGTCGCCGAACAACACGGACGGGTGGTAGGCTTCATTACCGGCGAGGTCAGGGCTTTCGAATTCGGATCGGAACCTTGTGGCTGGGTTTTTGCTTTGAACGTCGATCCGGAGATTCGCGTGCACAACGTGGGAACCCGGCTTTTCGAGGCTTTGTGCGAGATTTTCAGGCAGGCCGGGGTCGAGAAGGTACGAACGATGCTGAATCGCGACAACCGTCTCGTCCAGGCTTTCTTCCGAAGTCTGGGGATGATGGCGGGACCGTTCATTCAGCTGGAGAAAGACCTCGATTAAGCTCTAAGGTCGCATTGAGTCCGTTTATGGCGTCCGTTCAGGGCGCTCTGGTCGGGCTCAATCTGTCAGAAGAACGAAGGCGATGAAGTTACAAAAGGCGACGCTTTGTGGGCTCTATGCGGTGCTGGAACTCGCGGGCCACTCCGATCAACAGATATCGGCCGCTGAAATAGCGGCAAAATACGATATTTCGCTCAATCACCTGGCCAAGGTGCTGCGAAGTCTGGTGCGCGCGAGGCTGGTCGAATTCGGTGCGCGGCGCCGGTGGCGGCTACCGCTTTTCGGGAAATCCGAAGCGCGTGACGCTGCTCGACGTGATCGAATTGTTCGAAGAGGTCGGCCGCGACGCGGAAGATTCGCCGCCCGTAGACCAGGACGAGGGCCGCGCGCTGCATAAAGTTCTCCGGGAGATCGATGACTTCGCGATCGCATCGCTGCGTTCGATATCGATCACCACGCTGCTCAGGATTATCGAAAAGCAGAAGCGCGGCGCGAAAGGAGACACCAAGGTCCCGGTTCGCTCCACCGCTGAGGGCGTCTGAACGCGCCAGCGACGACGTTCCCCGGACGGACCCGGGAGCAAAAAGCCCAACTCCTGCAGCTCGACGAGCGCACGTCCAACCCAGGTTTAATGGCGCTTCTGAATCTCGCGCAGGATCACGAGATGCTGGATGTCATTGGTGCCCTCGTAGATCCGGCAGACACGGGCGTCGCGATAGAGACGCTCGACAGGAAAGTCGGTGAGATAGCCGTAGCCGCCAAACGTCTGGATCGCTTCAGAGCAGACCCACTCGGCGGCTTCCGACGCGACAAGTTTCGCCATGCAGGCTTCCATGAGAGACGGCAGCCCGGCAACTGTCAGAGCCGCGGCGTGCAGCACCATTTGTCGAGCGGTCTCGATGCGGGTCGCCATTGCCGCAATCCGAAAGCCGACCGCCTGATGATCGATGATGGGCTTTCCGAACACGACACGCTCGCGCGCATAGGATAGCGCCGCTTCATAGGCCGCGCGAGCGATGCCGACCGATTGGGCGGCAATGCCAATTCGACCGCCCTGCAGGTTGGAAAGGGCTATCTGCAAGCCCTCACCTTCCTGGCCGAGCCTGTTCTCCACCGGCACCCGCATGTCCTCGATGGCGATTTCGCAGGTATCGGAAGCGCGCTGGCCCAGCTTCGATTCGACGCGCAGGACGGTGTAGCCTGCAACATCGGTCGGCACGATGAAGGCCGAAATGCCGCCCTTCGCGCTCGCTGAGCCGGTGCGCGCAAAGATGATCACCACGTCGGCATTCTTGCCCGATGTGATGAATTGCTTGGTGCCGTTCAGGACGTATTGATCGCCATCGCGGACGGCCCTGGTGGTCATCGCGGCGGCATCGGAGCCGCCTTGGGCTTCGGTGAGCGCAAAGGCGGAAAGCATCCGTCCCTCGGCCATCGGCCGGAGGAACCGCCGCTTTTGATCGTCATTGCCGAAATTGACAATCGGCATGCAGCCAACCGAATTGTGCCCGCTCATCACCGTCGCGGTCGCGGCGTCGCCGGCCGCAATTTCCTCGAGCGCCAGAGCCGTCGAAACCTGGTCGGCGCCGGCCCCGCCCCACTCGACCGGCACGTTGATGCCCATCAGCCCGAGCCGGCCCATTTCCCGAATCTCCTCCATCGGAAAATGAGACTCGCGATCCCAGCGCGCGGCGCGAGGTGCAAGCCGTTGCCGCGCGAACTGGCGCGCAATATCCCGAATCATCGTCTGTTGTTCGTCGAGGATCACGATTCTCGTTCCCGGAGAAACTAGGCCTGGAATTCGGCGAGAAGCCGTGTTGCGATGACGAGTTTCTGGACCTCGCTTGCGCCTTCATAGATCCGCAGCGCCCTGATCTCGCGATAAAGCTTCTCGGCAATGTGGCCGTGGGTGACGCCGAGCCCGCCGAAAATTTGTACGGCGGAATTGATCACCTTCTGCGCCTCCTCGGTGGCGAACAACTTCGCCATGCTGGATTCGCGACTGATCCGGGTGCCCTTGACGTCCTTGGTCCAGGCCGCGCGGTAGACCAGCAAGGCAGCGGCGTCGATAGCGAGCGCCATGTCGGCGAGCTTGGCGCGGGTAAGCTGGAGGTCGGACAAAGGCTGGCCGAACAATTTGCGCGTGCTCGCATGTTTCAACGCCTCGTCCAGCGCCCGGCGCGCGAAGCCGAGAGCGGCGGCGCCCACGGTTGAACGGAAAACGTCCAGAGTAGCCATGGCGATGCGGAAGCCGTCGCCCGGCGATCCCAGCATATTGGCGGCCGGAACTTTCACCCCGTCGAAGGCGAGCGCGCCGATCGGGTGCGGCGCGATGAGGTCGATTACCTTCGCAACCGAGAATCCCGGCGTATCGGCTTCGACCACGAAAGCCGAAAGACCCTTGGCGCCCGGGGCTTCGCCGGTGCGGGCAAAGACGACATAGAGATCAGCGATGCCGGCGTTCGATATCCAGGTCTTCGCCCCGTCGAGCCGCCATTGATTGCCGTCCGGCTGCGCCCGCATGGCAAGCGCCGAAACGTCGGACCCGGCCTCCCTTTCCGAGAGGGCGAAGGCCGAGATCGCGGTTCCCAGCGCGACCGAAGGCAGCCAGCGCTCCTTCTGAGCGTCCGTTCCGAACAGGTTGATGGGGCCGGTGCCCAACCCCTGCATGGCAAAGGAAAAATCGGCCAAGCCCGCGTGGCGGGCCAGCACCTCACGGCAGATACAAAGGCTGCGCGCGTCCAGCGGACCACGGAGCGAACCGTCGCGGCCGCCAACCGCGGTCGCGAGGATTCCCGCCTTGCCCATCTCGCTGACCAGGCGGCGAACGGTCGCGGCAGCCGCGGCGCTCGTTTCACTGTCGCCGCTCAACCTTGCGATATTCGCGACCGCCCAGTCTTCGACTCGGTCGTGCAACTCCTGGTGCCGCTGGTCGAGGAACGGCCAGGACAGGAAGCTCCGGTCAGCCATCAATCCCCCTCGAAGACCGGCTTCTGCTTGGCAACGAAGGCGCGATACGCCCGGCCGTAATCCCTGGTCTGCATGCAGATCGCCTGCGCCTGCGCTTCGGCCTCAATGGCGGAATCGACGTCGAGAGCCCATTCCTGGTGCAAGCATGCTTTGGTCATGGCGTGACCGAATGTCGGGCCGTCGGCGAGCTCCTTCGCCAGCGCCTGCGCCGCCGTCAGAACCTCCTCCGGCGCCACAACGCGGTTGAAAAAGCCCCATTTGTCGGCCTCTTCGCTAGTCATGACACGCCCGGTGTAGAGGAGCTCCGACGCGCGGCCTTGCCCGATGATGCGCGGCAGGATCGCGCAAGCGCCCATGTCGGCGCCGGCAAGCCCGACCCGCACAAACAGGAAGGCTGTCTTTGCCCGCGGCGTGCCGAACCGGATATCGGACGCCATGGCGACAATCGCGCCAGCCCCCGCGCAGATGCCGTCAACTGCGGCGACAATGGGCTGCGGACAATGCCGCATCGCCTTGACCAGATCGCCGGTCATGCGGGTGAAGGCGAGCAGGCCCTGCATGTCGTCGGCCTCCTGCATCTTCACCAGCGGGCCGATGATCTCGTGCACATCGCCGCCCGAACAGAAGTTTCCGCCCGCGCCGGTGACGACCACGGTTTTCACGTCGCTCGCATAGGACAGGCTTCGAAACAGGTCCCTGAGCTCGGCGTAGCTCTCGAACGTCAGGGGGTTCTTGCGCTCCGGCCGGTTCAGCGTAATGGTCGCAACCTTCCCCGAAACCTGCCATTGAAAATGTGTCGCTTTGTATTCGGCGGCCTTGAACCTCTGCACGTGCGTCTCCTTGTCTTGTGGCGGCCCGATCAGGCCATCGTCAATCCACCGGACACGCTGAGTGTCTGCCCGGTGATGTAGTTCGACAAATCGCTGGCGAAAAACAGAATGGCGTTCGCGACATCTGCAGGCTGGCCGAACCGGCGCATCGGGATGGCGCGCTTGAACGCCTCGAGGTGGCTCTCGGGCAAAGCCATCAGCATCGGAGTTTCGGTGGGCCCGGGACAAACGCAATTCACGTTGATCGAATAGCGCGCCATCTCGCGGGCCAGCCCTTTGCTGAAGGCGATCAGGCCGCCCTTCGCGCCGGAATAGACGGTTTCGCCCGAACTGCCGACGCGCCCCGCGTCGCTCGCGATGTTGACGATCTTGCCCGACCGCCGATCGATCATCGGCCCGAGCAGCGCGCGCGTGAGCTTGATCGGTCCGAGCATGTTGATGTCGACCACTCGTTCCCAGAAAGCCGCGTCATTTTCGACGAAGGGTTGTCCTTTGCCGAAGCCCGCGCCATTCACCAGCACATGCACCTCGCCCCGACCCAGTGCGAGTTTGGCAAAAGCGGCGATAGACTCATCGGATGCGACATCAACCCGCAAGAAGCTGGCCGTCAGACCACTGTTGCGAAGGCGCGCGGCCTCCTCCTCGCCCTTGTCGGCAGAAAGATCGGCCACAATGACGTTCGCGCCAGCACGGGCCAGGGTCTCGGCGGTCATGCGACCGATACCGGATGCGGCTCCGGTGACCACCGCGGTTTTTCCTTCGAGCCTCATGTTTGAACCCTCATTTGTCGAGAAATGCCTTGACCCTCTTGCGGGTGTCGGCGGCGTTGAACAGTTTGTGGGTTTCCAGCAGCTCGATCAGCATGCCGGAGCCGATCGGAGCATCGGCTGCGCTGAAGCAGTGCTTGCAGGCGGCGAGCGCGGCCGGAGACAAGGCGGCGATCCGGTCGACGACGCCGTTGGCGAAGGGCGTTAATTGCTCGTCGGGCACCGCCCATTGCACCAGCCCGAGATCCCGGGCCTGAGCCCCGGTGATGACTTCGGCCGTCAAAATAAGCCGGCGTGCAACGCCCGGCCCGGCAAGGCGCGACAATCGCTGCGTGCCGCCGGCGCCCGGCAGCAGGCCAAGGCGGGCCTCCGGCAGACCGAGCGGAACGCTTTCGCCCGCAACCCGCAAATCACAGGCAAGCGCCAATTCAAATCCGCCGCCATGCGCCGCGCCGCCGATCTCGGCGACGACGACTTGCGGCAGGGCTTCGATGCGGTCGAAAAGCCGCTGCATGCGCCGGACCGTCTCGATCATGCGTTCCGGGCCGTCTTCGGTCGAAAAGCAATCGCGCATCAGTTTGAGATCGGCGCCCGCTGAAAAAATCCGCTGCGACGAACGGATCAGCAGCACCGAGATGTCCTGTCGCCTGGCCAAGTCGTCAAGAATGAAATCGAAGCCGTCGATCCATTCGCGATTGATGGCGTTTACCGGCGCGCGCGCCATCGTGAGTTCCAAAGTCGAGCCTCTGGTTGCAAGCCTGAACATTCAGGAATGCCCCATCTCACGCAGGAGAAAGCGCTGGAGTTTTCCGCTTGGGGTTCTGGGCAGACTGTCGACGAACACGATCCACCGCGGGTACTTCCATGGACCGATCGTCCGTTTCACATGGACCTTGAGCTCCTCGTACAGCGCAAGACCGGAGTCATTCGCGGCACAGTCGCCAAGCACCACGTATGCCTTCGGCTTGATCAGGCCATCGGAGTCCTCGGCGGGCACGACTGCGGCCTCGATGACCAGCGGATGGCTGGTCAACGCTTCCTCGACCTCGAACGGCGACACCCAGATCCCGCTGACCTTGAACATCTCGTCAGTACGGCCGCAGTAGGTGTAGACGCCGTCCGGACGCCGAAAGTATTTGTCGCCGGTGCGGGTCCATTCGCCCAAAAACGTACGACGCGATTTCGCGCGCTGGTTCCAGTAGCCCGCCGCCGCCAATTCGCCGTTGACCAGAAGCTCGCCCATTTCATTGTCGCCGACGTCTCGCCCTTCTTCATCGATCAGCCTGAGCTGGTAGCCATTCACCGGCACGCCCGACGTGCCGTACTCCACGGCATTCGTAAGGTTGGTGAGAAAGAGGTGCCCCATTTCGGTCGAGCCGACGCCGTTGACGATATCGATCCCGAATCGCTCCTTCCAGGCTGCGCCGATATGCGCCGGCAACGGTTCACCCGCCGAGAAACATAATCGCAGCCGGCCCGCCATTTCTTCCGTCACGCATCCCGGATCGGCAAGCATTGCGGCGTAGAGCGTGGGAACCGCGAAGAACATCGTCGGCTGATATCCTCGCAGCACCTCGAAGACGGTCTGCGGTGTAGGCCGCTCCGGATAGAATACCGATGTTGCTCCTACCCACATCGAACAAAAAATTGCATTTCCGAGGCCATAGGAAAAAAACAGTTTCGCTGCGGAAAACACCACGTCGTCTTCGCGATAGCCGAGGCGGCGGCCGGCGCTCTCGGCCACGAACCTGGGGCTCGAATGCACATGCATGACCCCTTTGGGCATTCCTGTCGTGCCGGACGAATAGAGCCAGTACGCGATATCATCGGCGCAGGTCCGGGTCGGCGCGGAGCCTTCATTCTCGGCAGCCAGCAGCAGGTCGAGGCGCGGCTTCGACGCAGGGCCTCCGCCCACGACGACGATCTTCTTGAGATCCGGCAAACCCACCGCGGCCTCTTCGACGAGAGGGAGCAGAGCGGTCGAAACAAATACCGCCTTGGAGCGCGAATCCTCGAGAAGGTACCGGTATTGGTCGGCGGTTATCCGCGTATTGATCAGGACCGGAACGATGCCGGCCCGTATTGCTCCCCAGAACAGGATCGGAAATTCGACCGTATCGAGCAAGACGAGTGCGATCCGGTCTTCCTTTTCAATGCCGAGACGCGCCAGCATCGGGCCAATGCGCGCCGCGGCGTCCCGCAGCTCCGCGTAGGTCAGATTGCGCGAAGGATCGATGAAAGCGGTTTTGTCGCCGCGGCCTTCGGCGACGTTCCGATCAACGAAATCAACAGCAGCATTGTAATCACGAACCGTCATCGCCGGCCTCGCCGATCAGATCCGGAACTTGCTGTCTATCGGCTAATTGAAGGCCGTTCCTTGACTTCGGTCAGGTGAACCACCCTATGTTCCGGCGATTTAGTCGCGTGTCTTGACTTTTGTCATGGAACGTCGACCCCAAAGGGAGGACATTATCCGCTGGAGGAGCCTCTCGATGCATGCACCGCCGCCGCAGAAAACGATGCGTCTACTGAAACTGAAGCTCAACGGGCGGATGCGCGAAGACGCGGTCGCAGAAGGACAATTACTGGTCGACTACTTGCGCGACGTAGCGCAGCTCACCGGTGTGAAAACCGGCTGCGACGGCGGCGAGTGCGGGGCATGCACGGTATTGATCGACGACGAGCCGGTGCCTTCCTGTATCGTGCTTGCGGTTCGCTGCGAGGGTCGCCACGTCGAAACCATCGAAGGCCTGACGAAGCACGGCAAACTCAACCGGCTGCAACGCGCCTTTCACGAGAAACTGGGTGCGCAATGCGGCTTTTGCACCCCCGGAATGATCATGGCGGCGGAAGGCCTGTTGCGTCGCAATCCGTCGCCCACCGACGATGAGATACGCTCCGCTTTGTCCGGGAATCTCTGCCGCTGCACCGGCTATGTGAAAATCCTTGAATCGGTCAAATCGGCCGCGGGCATCGATCCATGACTGCCGCACCAATTACACATGGCGGTCTCAGCCGCCGCGGCGTTCCCCTGATCGACGGCATCGAGAAGGTCACCGGGCGCGCCCGTTACACCGCCGATTTGGACCACGCGGGCGCGCTTGTCGGACGCATTCTTCGAAGCCCCGTGAGCCACGGAGAAATCATCAAGCTCGACGTGTCCCGGGCTCGCGCGCTTGAGGGCGTCGAGGCGATCGTCACTGGCGATGACTGCGACCTCACCTATGGCGTACTCCCGATCGCCATGAACGAGTATCCGATGGCCCGGGGGCGCGTGCGCTACCGCGGCGAGCCGATAGCGGCGGTGGCCGCCATCAATGCGGAAACGGCCGAGCGCGCGCTCGATCTGATCGAGTTGGAGCTGCGCGAGCTGCCCGCTTACTACACATCCGAAGACGCGCGTGGACCCGGCGCGATGTTGTTGCACGACAACAAGTCCGGCAACCTGGAACGCGAGGTTCATCACGAATTCGGCGACTGGCAAAAGGGCTTCGAAACGGCGGATCTGGTCCGTCAGGTCAAGATCGACTGTGCGGAAATCAACCACGCCCAGATCGAGCCGCATGCCTGCCTGATGGATTACGATCCGATCGCCGACCGGCTCACTGCCCAGAGCGTTTCTCAAGTCGGTTATTATCTGCACCTGATGCTCGCCCGATGCCTTCAGATGAAGGAAGCGCAGATCCGCGTTGTGAAACCATTTGTCGGCGGCGGGTTCGGAGCGCGCGTCGAGGTGCTGAACTTCGAAATCATAACGGCTCTGCTCGCACGCGCGGCGGGCGGCAAGGTCCTCATGCGGCTGACCCGGGAGGAGACATTCCTCACCCACCGGGCGCGCCCGCAGACGGACGTCACGCTTCGGATCGGAATGCGGCGCGACGGCCGGTTTACCGCCTGTGCCTGTGAAGTGGTCCAGCGCGGCGGCGCGTATGCCGGATACGGCATCGTGACGATCCTCTATGCCGGCGCCCTGTTGCAGGGCCTCTATGACATTCCGGCGCTCAAATACGACGGCTACCGGGTCTACACCAATCTTCCGCCCTGCGGCGCGATGCGCGGACACGGCTCGGTCGACATGCGCCACACCTTCGAATGTCTCGTCGACCGCATGGCGCGCGAACTCGGACTGGATCCGTTCGCCGTCCGCCGGGCCAACCTGCTGCAGGCGCCCACCAAGACGCTGAACGGTCTGGTGGTAAACAGCTATGGACTCGCCGAATGTCTCGACAAGGTCGAGCGGGCAAGCCAATGGCGTGAACGCGCCGGCCATATGCCGCCGGGCAAGGGCCTCGGCATGGCCTGCTCCCACTACGTCAGCGGCTCTGCCAAACCGATCCATTTTACGGGTGAGCCGCACGCGCTGGTGAACCTTCGACTGGACTTCGATGGCGGGATCACCGCACTCACGGGCGCGGCCGATATCGGTCAGGGCTCCTCGACGATGGTCGCAATTGCCGTGGCGGAAACGCTGGACATTTCGCTCGACCGCATTCGCGTCATCGCCGGCGATTCCGCCGTCACGCCAAAGGATAACGGCGCTTACTCGTCACGGATCACTTTCATGGTGGGTAACGCGGCGATCGACGCCGCAAAGCAGCTGAAGGCCGTGCTGGTGGCCGCGGCGGCGCGCAAGCTCGAGGCCCGCCCGGAACAGATTGAATGCGTCGGAGAGATGTTCCGTGTCGGCGCGGGCAGTCAGTCCGCCCTGCCCTTCGCCGAAGTCGTCGCTGCCGCGCTGGTCGATGAGGGCGCTATCACGGTGAAGGGATCCTTCACCTGCCCACCGGAATTCCAGGGTGGCAAGCATCGCGGCGGCGCTGTCGGCTCAACGATGGGCTTCAGCTACGCCGCCCAGGTGGTCGAGGTGGACGTCGACGATGCGACCGGGCTGGTCACGATCGAAAAGGTATGGGTTGCGCTGGACTGCGGCCATGCGATCAATCCGCTCGCGGTGATGGGCCAGATCGAGGGATCGGTCTGGATGGGGATGGGCCAGGCCCTGTGCGAAGAGACCCGTTATCTGGAAGGTTTGGCGGCGCATGCGAGTTTCCTCGAATATCGCATGCCGACGATGGCTGAATCGCCTCCGATCGAAGTCCAGATCGTTGAAAGCCACGATCCGTTCGGGCCATTCGGGGCAAAGGAGGCAAGCGAAGGCGCGCTGGCCGGCTTTCCGCCGGCCATGGTCAACGCGATCGCCAATGCCATCGGCATCGACTTCGACGAATTGCCAGTGACCCCAGACCGGGTCGTGGAAGCACTCATCCAGCGTCGCCGGAAGGCGAAGCTCGCACGTTCAAAGGCCGCATCGTGACTACAGCCCTAGCCGAATTGCGTCTCGCGCAACCCGCCACCCTCAAAGAGGCGATCGCGGCGCTCCTGTCGCATCCACAAAGCCGCCTGATCGCGGGCGGGACAGACCTGCTCGTGAACATTCGCCGTGGCATCAGCCGGCCGGATTTCCTGGTTGATATTTCCGGTATCGGCGAACTTGCCGAGATCAATTCCAGCGACGGCGCAATGACGATCGGCGCCGGCGTGACGATTGCATCGATTGCGGGCAACGCTGCCGTCGGGACGCATTATCGCGCGCTGGCGCAGGCTGCCGGAGCGATCGCGGCGCCAGGCCACCGCAACCTGGGAACGCTTGGCGGAAATCTTTGCCTCGACACCCGCTGCATTTACTACAACCAGAGCGAATGGTGGCGGAGCGCGAATTCGTACTGCCTCAAGAACCGGGGCGATACCTGTCACGTTGCCCCGCAGGGGAAACGCTGTCACGCTGCCTTTAGCGGCGATCTTGCCCCGGCGCTGCTTGTTCTCGGCGCCGAGGTGGACATTGCCGGCGCGCAGGGCGTACGGCGAATTCCGTTGCAGCAGCTTTATGTCGAGGACGGCAAGGCCCATCTTGCTTTGGCGGACGGCGAACTCGTTACCGGCGTCCATCTCCCCGCCAGCCCACCCATGTCGGCCTATGCCAAATTGCGGGTACGCGGTGCCATCGACTATCCGCTCGCCGGGGTAGCGGTTGCGCTGGCGCGATCCGGCGCAAGCATCGGTTCACTCCGGATCGCGTTGACGGGAACCAATTCCCGCCCCTTCCTTCTGTCGGGCACCGACGCTTTCGCATCTCGATCTGTCGATGACCAGCTCCTGCAGGAGATCGATCGGCTGGTGCAGAAGCAGGTCCAGCCGATGCGAACCACCCTTGCATCCGCCAACTATCGCCGGGTATCGGCTGCGGCGCTCGCGCGGCGGCTGACGGCAAGCCTGTTCGCCGAATCGCAAGCCTTGAATGCCTTCGATATGACGCCCGGCCCGCACCTTTCAGCTCAGACAGTCATCCCCCCTGCTTGAGGCCTGCGAAAGCGACCCAGCGCCTCGAATGCGGACCGCACCGCGGTCCACGATCCGTCGGTCACTTCGTTGGATCGGGCAGGACCGCCGTCGCTTCCAGTTCGATCTTTGCGGGGGTATCGAGAAGATCGTTGACGAAAATCATGCTCATGGCGGGGTAGTGGTCTCCCATCAGCGACTTCCAGATCCGTCCCAGTTCGCGCCTGTTAGCGAGGTAGGCCGGCTTGTCGATACAGAACGCCGTAATCCTGCAAATGTTTGTCGCCTCGCCGCCAGCCTGGGCGAGAATGGCAAGTATATTCTTGAGGGCCTGCTCAAATTGCGGGACGAGCTGTTCGCTTTGGAAATGCTGCTCTGCATCCCATCCCACCTGACCGGCAATGAACACAATTTGCCCCGCCGCGACGCTAATTCCGTTCGCATAGCCGATCGGTGGATGCCAGCCCGGTGGATGAAGGCGCCGCGATCGCATTGGAAGAGCTCCGTTCGTCAGATTTGAAGGCGCCAAACATCGTCATTGCGTTCCTGCACTACAGACTCACCGCGTGCCGGCGGCATATGAGCGGCCGTCGCACCCGATATCAATTCACCGGCCGCAATGTGCCCAGCACCTCACCCCGATGGTCGGCAGCAATCTGACGCAGCTTGGCTACGTCTTCGACCACGACGCGCGACGCATCGACCATGACGCCGATTGTTCTCAACTTCGCGAAGGCGCGCGACAACGACTCCGGCTTGAGGCCGAGCTGTCCGGCGATCAAGCTCTTGTCATAGGGTAGCGCCAACGCGCAATGACCCTGCTCCGTCAACGACAACGACACCAGAAATTCGGCCAGCCGCTGAACTCCGCTTTGAGCCTTGAGTTGCTTGATGTGCTGGACGAGATAATTCATATGCTGCGAGATCGACGCAATCATCGGCATTGCAATATCGGGATTGTCACGAATACAGCGGACGACATGATCCGCGGGGATCCGCGCGATGCGTGCTCCGCCTACTGCTTCGGCGGTGGCGATATAGCGATTCCCGGTAAATGCGACCGCCTCCGCAAAACTCCCGCCTCTTGTCATCGTCTCTATTATGGTCTCGTCACCCGACGACAAACTGCAATAAAGTTTTACCCAACCATGGATTACGATAAAAAATGCGGTCGCCGGTTCGTCCTGACGGACAATCAATTCGTGCGGTCGCAACGTAATGGCTTTGGCGGGCGCGACGATATGCTCGACAGTTTCCGGCTTCAGTCCGCGAAATACCGCGATGCGCGAGATGATCTGAAGATCGCCGGCCGTCAATCTCGATTCCATAGCCAGTTCTCCAGTCGTTCGCGAAAAATTGGACAGATGGGCAACCAGACCGACCGTGGTGGCATCGGAGTTTGACCTACGTTGATACCGGTTTCTGCCAATCGACAATTGCCGACACCACGCACAGTTCGTTCGCCCGCACGACGACGAATTTGGCGGGTGTCCCTTCGCCATCTTCTTCGGCCGCTTGTTCCTTGAAGCGTGCCGTCGCCTGGTCACGCTGGCTGGCGTCGCAATTTCCGCACCTGCCCCCCGCGGGAATAATGACGGAACGATCGACATACCACAGCGCGTTCGCGCCGGCCTCCATCACCCGACCAAAGACACCGGGGCAGACCTCCTGCGATCCGTTCGCCGTCGCCTCGCAGCAGCTTGGTTCAACGTCGGCACGATGGGCATGGCGTCCGTCAATCCTGACGAGAACCTCATCCGGCCCCAGATCATTTACGTCGAATTCCACGGGATCGAGATAGCGGGGAAAGCCGCCCATCGTCCAACCGACCGACTTTGCGATCATTAGACCATCCTCCCGAAGGTTATTTGCGAATTATATTGCTATTGTGTGAGACTGTTTCTGACAGGGGTTCTGATTGCATTGATTTAAATCAATGAGATTGAAGGGCCGCGAGATCGGACCTGGAGAGATCATCAGGTCAGTCCGCTGTTCCGTCGACAGAGACGGCGGTCGCACATCTGGCCACATCGTTTCACGCCTGCGCCGGGCGGCGCGCCGGAAAGACGATATCGGCATCCACCCTGGGACGGTTCGGATCGGAATGCACGAGAGGCTCTGCCGGTCGCAGGGAAGCCAGGCACCGGCGTGCAAGCTCCTGGTAGATCTTCGTGGCCTCGAGCTTCCTTGCGAGTTCGTCCGCTGAAAGCTCCCGCAAGACCCGCGCCGGAACACCCGCGGCAAGATGCCGGGCCGGCACTTCGGCGCCGGCCTTCACGAAGCTCATTGCCCCGATCATCGCCGCTTCGCCGATCTGCGCATGATCCATCACTACGGCGTTCATCCCGATGAGAACGTTGGGACCGAGCTGCGCGCTGTGGACAATCGCGCCATGACCGATATGGCCATTGGCCCCGACAACGCAATCGAAGCCGGGCATGCTATGCAAGGTGCAGTTGTCCTGCACGTTCGACCCCTGCCGGACGATGATTCGCCCGAAGTCGCCCCGAAGCGACGCACAAGGGCCGATGTAACACCCCTCCTCGATGAACACGTCGCCGATCAGAACTGCCTCGGGATGAACAAAGGCGAGCGGATGAACAACCGGCGTCACACCATCGATCGAATAAACCTTCAAACGGAACGGTTGCACGACATCGCTCCTGCAAGAATAGCAGACGGGTCGCGGCGCTGGTCCCGGACGCATCGCCCGAAATCAGACAAACGAGCACGGCGCTTTTGTTGTTCAGGAATGAAGCTGTTCATATTTTGCCTGCAATTCCTCGGGCGTCTCCGGCCAGTCCGGATTGGCGACGATACAATTCGCCGGACAAACGAGCTTGCATTGCGGCTCCTCCTCGGCACCAACACATTCCGTGCAACGCAACGCATCGATGGTGAATATCGTTTCGCCGGCCGAGATCGCCTCGTTCGGACAGACCGGACGGCATGCATCGCATGCGGTGCAGTCTTCATTGATCAAGAGGGCCATGTCGATATCTCCTTTGTAGTTGCTCTTAAGCGGCGGTCGCCTGCTCGGCGAGACGCGCCAGCTTTTCGTGCCGGAAAGCGCCCCACAGCGCCGCACCGATGGCGCCGGCAAAAATCGCATCGGGATGGCTCTCGATCGGCGCCTTGACCTTCTCGCGAACCATCGACTCTTTCATTGCCTCGACAAGGCCGGCGTCCAGCGCAAGGCCGCCGGTCATCTGGATGGTTCCGTCAAGTCCGCCGATCGTCTTCAACAGTTTAGCCAGGCGATCCGCCATCAACTCGTGAATTCCCTTGAGAATATTCGACGCCGTAATACCGCGAGACACCATGTTAATGACGTCGGTCTCGGCGAGCACAGCGCAGATGCCCGAGACTTTCTCCGGATTGTCGGCCTGTTTCGACAAGGTGCCGATTTCGTCCTGGGCGATGCCGAGATAACGCGCGATATTTTCCAGAAATTGGCCGGAGCCCGACGCGCATTGGCTCGTCATTTTGTAGTTGAGCACCTTGCCGCGCTCATCGAGACGAATGGCGCGGCCATGCAAGGCGCCGATATCGAGCGCGGCGCGGCAATCCGGGCGCAGATAGATGGCTCCGCGGGCATGAGTAGTCATGGAATAGAAATGCCCGGTATGGAAATGCAGCGCCTCCCCTTCGCCCGTTGTCGCGCAATAGGCGACGTCCTTGCGCTTCAGGCCGGCCTCCACCAGGGCGTCATCGTAGATTTGTTCCGCAAGCTTCATGGGATCGCGCTGGCGCATGCGGTCAACGCGCTTGACGAGGCATGTTTCGGCGCCGCCTTCAACGTTGAAAAGCGCAACCTTGATAGCGCCGGTTCCGACATCGATCCCTGCTGTGATGGGCATGCAATTCTCCTGTTTCAGGAAGCGACCGCGCGACGCGCGAATTCGGCGGCGCCGAGCGCGCCCGTATAGATGGAATCCGGATTGATGTTGATCGTCACATCACCGTAGTTTTCCTTGATCAATTTGCGCAGTTCCCGAACCGCGGCGTCGTTCTTGGCGACGCCGCCGGTAAAAGTGAACTGATCCGTCACGCCGCCCGATCGCGAGATGATGGAGATCGCCCGCAGGATGATCGCGCGATGAAGGCCGGCCAGAATGTCCTCGCGCTTTTCGCCGAGCGACAGACGATCGCGCAATTCGGCGCCGGCAAACACGGTGCACGTCGAATTGATGCGCGCCGGCCTGTTCGATTTCATCGCGAGAGGCCCGAGTTCGTGCAGACCCATGTTCATCTCGTCGGCGATATAGCCGAGATAGCGTCCGCATCCCGCCGCGCAGCGATCGTTCATCTGGAAATTCTCGACGATGCCCGCGTTGTCGATCTGGATACCCTTGGTGTCCTGCCCTCCGATGTCGAGCACCGTACGGGTCTTCGGATACATCATGTGCGCGCCGAGCCCGTGGCAGAGAATCTCCGAACGAATGTGCTCCTTGGAGAAGGGCAACGTCACGCGACCGTAGCCGGTGCCTACCAGATAAGTCTCTTCGAGTTCGATGCCGAGCGTATCCTCGATCGTCCCGGGAACATTGTTGGACCCGTCGATGAGATGCGGGTCGATTTCAAGTACGCGCGCCATAGCACGGCGAAACTTGTCGCTCATGTCGCCGGCCGGCGGCCTGTTTTCGACTTCGATGATCGACTTGTCGTAGGCGTTCAGCAATATATCATGCGGCACGCTCGCCTCGCGGGCGACCGCCTCCGCATGAACATGAAAGCGGGAACCGGCGATATCGCGAAAGAAGTCCGACTTGCGCTTGGCGCCTGGCGCGTAAAGTTCCGGCGCTTCGGCCTTCAGGCGCCGGAACACTTCGTTCAGCGCCTCGCCCATTTTTTCCGCCACTTTCGCGAAACGCTCGGTCTGCAATTGCCCGATGCAGGTCGCTTCCAGATCGTTGAGCTGTTCGAGAAATTGAACGAGACGGAAGTTTCGCTCCAGAGCGCCCAGGAACTCCTGAACGCGGTCTCCGTTAGCCTCGCCGGAACTCAGGGCGCGGCGAAACAGGGTGAAGCGCCCATCGATACGAGCTTCCTCGCTGGCGACGCGCGCTGCGGTACCGTAGTTGGAACGCGAATTGGTGATTCCGCGTCCGACGACGTCCTGGTTCTCGTCGAGCAGAACGGCTTTCGTCGTGGTCGAGCCGAGGTCAATTCCAATGAAGGTGCGCATGATTTCTCCTAGGCCGCACCGCGCATGCCGGCGCGCTTCTGTTCGATCATCTGGAAATAGCTCTCGAGGCGGTTCTTGATGTTGGCCGCGGAGAAATAGCGGGGGTCGACAAGATCGGTCTCGATGAAAGCCGCCGGTTTGCCTGTGCGCTTTTCAACTTCGCGCATGATGAGCAATTGGCCGGCCGAGAAGCTGTTACAGCTCTTGATCGAGTTGATCAGAAGCCCGTCCGCCTCGTATTCGTTGACATAGTTTTCCAGCATGTCGACACGCATCGGCAGGTTCCGGTTGGTGTAGACATTCAGGCAATATTCGGCGAGCGATTCGAGCGGATGGTCCGGGTTGTGCCGGAACCCGAAATCATAGGTGCCGCCAACCTTGGTGTAGCTGGAGGCGACGACCACCGCCCCCTCGTCGTAGAACATCTTCCAGAACTGACGGAAGTTGGTGTAGTTCGGCGGCCCCTCGACGACGAGACGATAGCGCTCCTTGCCCATGTCGCCGTCCGGCGTGACCGGACCCTTGCCCTGCGCGACGCGCTCTTCGACTTCCTCCCGCAGAAACCGATAGTAGTCGATTGCATCGTCGGTGCCGCGGAAAGCCCCGAAGATCGGCCCGATATAATAGATGCCGCCGAAATAGGCGTCGATCGGCGAAGGTTTGGTCTTGGCGCTTTGCAGCACCCATACGAGATCGTCTTCGGCCTTGGCCGACTTGCGCAGATATTCGCGCAGCCGGTCGATGTCGAATTTGACGCCGGAGACCTTCTCGAGCTTCGGAATGACATCCTGCTTGAGCTGCTTCACCATATACTGGACCATGTCCTTGGTGATTTTTCCATCCGCCATATAAGGCGTATGAAACATGATCGTTTCGCACTTGTATTGCTGGCGCAGCAACTCGAACCACTTCATGAAGGTGAAGCAGCCGGTGTAGGACAACAGCAGCACGTCCGGATCCGGCAGCTTGCGCCCGTTGGGGCCGATATTGCCCTTGGCCATCATGCCGATGTCGGATTTGACGTAGGTGCAGACGTCCTCGGAATGGCCGAGCTTTTCGGCTTCCATGACGAAACCGCCGCTCGTCCTGCGCAGGCCGTTCTGGATCGCGTTGACCTCCGGCAGATTGTTGGCGAAGTCGAAGCACATCAGCAATTCGTTGAGATTGCCGGGAACGAACGTCGCCGCGACTTTCTCGCCCCGCTCCGGCGCGTTGGCCAACCGCTCGTAGTGCCCGTTCATCATCTCCTTCTGCTTCGTCATCGAAGCGTCCTTGATGACCTCGGCCGGCTTGGCTCTGGATGGCGTCGTGATAATGGCTGTCATGCTCCGCTCCACAGTTTGATCGAGTCGGCGAATGTTCCAGCCTGTTCGCGAATAGGCTGCATCTGGCCGGAATTTTCGGCATATTTGAACGCGATTTGGGGCACGCCGTGCTTCTTCAAAACGCCTTGCAGCATCGGTCGTTCGAGCAGCGCCGGGTCGCAGAAGCTCGGCATTGCAAAGATGACGCCTTCGGCGCGGTTCTCGCGCACGCTGTCGACGAGATAGAGGCCCTTCTTGGCCCCGTCCGGCTCGTATTTCGGCGAGGTCGACATCGAATCGTGCAAGTAGGAGCGCGCCAGATTTGCGATCGGGTCTCCGTCGGTGGCAACTGCGGATTTTTCCCAGCGCGTGACGAGCATGAAGTCGTCATCGACGATGTAACAACCGGAAAGTTCGATCGATTTGATCAGATTGAGCGGCGGCTGCTCGCAGAAGACGCCGCACAGCACGACCCGGCAGTTGTCCTTGATTGGCCTCTGCTGCTCGCGCACTGACGCGAGATAGTCGCGCATCAGCTGGTTGTGATCTTCCACCGGCAGGACGAGGCCCGCGCGCAGCAGAAGATAGAGTTCGGAGGAAGGAATGTTCCACGGCTCCTTCACGCGCAGCGCATAGGCCTCGCGCACCAGCCGGCGATTTTCGTTGAAAAGCACGATCGAGGCGCGGATGGCTTCATCGGTGACCGGCCTGCCCATAATGTGAGCGAGCCATTCGCGGATCTCGTTCAGCTCGCTCTTGTAGAACTCGCCGCCGACATCGTCCTCGAAATTCTGCGGCAGATCGACGTAGCGCGAACCCTTGTCCGGAAACATCAGCTTCCACATTCCCGACAGATTGCGGATGACGTCGCAGATCGATGGGAACAGCATGCCGTCGACGAAATCGAGACGGCCGGAGACGCCGAGCTCGATGGTCGAGCGCGGGATGCGGCAGATATAGCTCTGATAATACGCGTCGCCGTGAATGACTTCGAGCTGGTCACCGCCGCCGAGAATGCCGAGCGGAAGCGCGCCGGCGGCGTGGATGATCTCGCGCGGCACGTAATAGGGCATGAAGCCGATGACCTTCCGTCCCGGCTTCGCCGCCTTCCAGGCGCGCGCCGCACCGAAATTCAGGTCGGTGAACAGGTCCTCGCAACGCTGCACGATATTGGCCGTTGCCGATTTGGTTTTATCGAGCATGTCAGCGATCCTTCCAACGCGCGGAGCGTTTTTCGATGAATGCGGAAAGGCCTTCGGTGGCGTCTTGCGTCGCCATCAATTCGTCCAGATAGATCGTCTCGATCGCTGCAAGTTTTGCAGAGATCCTTTCGATCGTCCCGTGCCGGGCCGCACGCGCGGCAAAGCGCAGCGACTTCGCGCTCTTCGGCGCCAGATGCCGATCGAAGTAGGCGAGTGCGGCGGCCTCGGGATCGTCAGCAACCTCGGTTACGAGGCCGATCCTGAAAGCCTCCTCGGCATCGATCGAGCGCCCGGACAACAAGAGGTCCTCGGCCGCCGCAAGCCCGATGCGTTCGGGCAGCAGGCAGGAAGCCGCCGGCGCGAAGACGCCGATCTGAATCTCGGGCTGGCCGAATTTGGCATCCCGCCCGGCAAACAGCAGATGCCCGGCGCTCGCAAGTTCGAGGCCGCCACCGAGACATTGGCCGCGGATCGCCGTCAGGACCGCAACGGGCGAAGCAAAGATTTGCAGGATCAGCCGATGAAAGCCCGCAAGCATCGCCGCGCATCGATCCGGCAGATGCTCCTCGATCGAGGCACCGAAGCAGAAATGCCCGCCGGTGGAATCGATGAGAATGCCGCGCAATCCTGCAACGGTGCCGTGCTGGCCGACGGCGCTCTCGATCGCACCGACCATCGCCGCGTCGAGGATGTTCGCCTTGGGACGATCGAGCCGCAAACGAAGCAAATGTCCGTCGCGCTCGAGCCAGGCTTTCAGCGGGCTGCTCACACCTTGTGCCCTCCCGCCTTGGGGATTCCCGCCTTCGGGATCAGCTCCTCGATCATCGCCTCGCTCCAACCCTCCCCGTTGGCGAGGCGCTGGCGAAGGGCGACGAAATCGATTTCGCGTTCGTTTTTCGGGCCTTCGTTGAAGGCGCGGAATCCGGTCCGGGCCTCGGCCATCATATTGAGGGCGAGCCAGGCGCGGCTGTTTTCCTTGTTGCGGTTCCAGGCGTCGATCTTCGGCTTGCGCAACTCCTCGAAGCTCTTGGTCAGGCATTCGGGGAACGTGGTCATCAGCTTGGTACACATCGCCTCGACCTTGGCGTCGAGCAGCGACAGATCGATGGTGCCGCGCGCCACCACGGCCTTGCCTGCCGCCAGCGCTGCGCCAGTCAAGGGCTCGCCGTGCACGATGCGGCCATATTCGTCGAGATAGCGTTGGGTTTCGACCAGCGGATTGGCGACGAACGCGCCATCCACCTTCAACCCTGGCACGATGTCCAGAACGACGCCGAGCCGATAGGCTTTATGCGCCGACCACGGCTCGCACAGAGTTCCCGATTCCATCGCACGTTCCGCGCCGACCATCAGCGGAAGGAAATCCGTCGCGCCGCCGATGGCGGCCGAGCCATGCTTGGGGCCTGCCTGGCCAAATCGCGCGAGATCCTGGGCGATGGTGAAATCGCAGGCCATGCCGATTTCCTGGCCGCCGCCGATGCGCATGCCGTTGACGCGCGCGATCACCGGCTTGTCGCACCCGAGGATCGACGACACCATGTCGTTGAACAGACGCATGTACTGCCGGTATTCCTGCGGATTGCCGGCGTAGTACTCGGCATATTCCTTGGTGTTGCCGCCGGTGCAAAACGCCTTGTCGCCCACACCGGTGAAGACCACCGCGACGACGTCGCGCGCATTGGAGGCGGCGCGGAAGGCGCGTATGACGCCCTTCACCATATCGGTGGTGTAGGAATTGAACTGGCCGGGATTGTCGAGCCAGATCCAGGCGTTGAACAGGCCCGGGACGACCTGGCCATCAGCGCCGCGCGCGGGGCGCTTCTCGTAGATGACGCCCGCAACAGGCTCAAAGGCGATGATATCGTGATCGACGAGATGGGGCTGGGGCATCTTGAGAGATCCTGTCATGGCTGGGGAACGAGAACCGCGCGACGGGCGAGCTTGTGGGCGTGCACCTGCTCGAAGATCGAGTTGATGTCGTCGAGCGGATGCTGTTCGACAAAGGCGGCAAGATTGATCTTGCCGTCGAGTACGAGATCGAGCGCGGCCGGGTAAAGATCGGGCGGACATCCCCAGTTTCCGAGCGCCCGGGCGTCGAAGGCCATCAGATTGGAGAGCCGCAGTTCCACCCGATCCATCGTGAAGCCGACGACGCAAAGCGTCGCGCCATAGGTCAGAAGGCCGAAAGCCGTGGTCTGTCCGGCCGCAGTGCCCGAACATTCGAAGATCGTCCATTCGCTCAAGGGCAGGCCGCTCGCCTTGCAGAACTCGCCGATCTTCGCCTTCAGGCTCTTGAGGTCGTTTTCGCGGGCATTGAGGGTCAGGCTCGCGCCGTGCTGGCCGATCGCCGCGAGCTTGACCGGATCGACATCTATGGCGATCACGGTCGCGCCAAACGCCTTGGCAATCTGGGCCGAATAACCGCCGACGCCACCGATGCCGATGACGATCGCCACCGAGCCGTTTGTCACACCGGCGCGCCTGACGGCCTGATACGGCGTCGTCACGGCATCGGCGACGACGCTGACATCGGCGAGCGAAAGGCCGCGTTTGGCAAGCCGCGCTTCGTCTACCGGGCACAGGCCCCGCGCGGGTACGACGATATGCGAGGCAAAGCCGCCCTGAATGTCGTTTCCCGGCATTTTCTGTTTTCGGCAGATGTTCGGACGACCGCGTTTGCAGGCATCGCATTCACCGCATGGCAGCACTGCAGGAATGATCACCGCGCGGCCCAGCCATGATTCGGCGCCGGTGCCGGTCGCGACCACCCGTCCTGAAATTTCGTGGCCAAGCGCCAGCGCCAAAGGATGATTGGTGCGCACGCCGTCGTAGAAATAGCCGAGATCGGTATGGCAAACGCCGCAGCCGGCGACTGCGACCACTACCTCGCCTTCGCCCGCGGTCGCGACAAAAGCCTCGCGAACCATCGGCTGATTGACCGCCGTCATCATCCAACGATGCGCCGCGATGCCCTGAGCCATTGGGTTTCCCTATTTTCTTGCGGACAGCTTGTTTGCCGTTGCAGCCTGTTGCCTATTTTGGTAAATTAGTATAGAAATACCAAATAAGCAAGACTGATTTTCGGACTTGCGAGTTGGTCACAACAACGACTCCAAACAGGAGGAGCGCGAAATGAAGAGGCGGGCATCATGACGGAATCACTCCCCGCGGCATCTCTCTCCATCGTTCTCACGGGATCGGGCGGCGCCGGCGTTATGACCGCCGGGCAGATCCTGCTCGACGCAGCGACGAGTTGCGGCCTCTACGGTTTTATGACGCGTTCGACCGGCCCGCAGATCCGGGGCGGCGAGGCGGCGGCGATGATCCGGCTTTCGTCAAGGCCGGTGCAATCGCCCGGCGACCGGTTCGACATCCTGCTCGCCCTCGATTTCGATAATGTGCAGCGCTTCGCCGATGAACTGCCGCTGGATTCCGCCAGCCTGATCATCGCCGATCCGGCCGCCGGCGAGATGCCGGGTTTTCTGAAGGATTCCGGAGCGACTGTCGGCCTCGTTCCGATGTCGAAACTCGCCAAAGGTGTCAAAGGCGGGCGGATTTCGATGGTCGCCCTCGGCGTTCTGGCGCGGCTCATTGGCCTGCCCGAGACCGCCATCGTCGCGGCGGTCGCCGCATCGATCGGCCGCAAGAAGCCTGAAGCGCTGGCGGCCAGCGAAAGCGCGGTCCTGCTCGGCGCGAACGCGGCGCCGGATATTGCCATTCCCAAACTTCCGCTGCCAGGCGCGTCAAAGAAAGGTCGCTGGTCGATCACCGGCAACGAGGCGACCGGCTTCGGCGCGTTGAAGGGCGGCGTCAAATTCGTCGCGGGTTATCCGATCACGCCGGCGACCGAAGTTCTCGAATGGATGGCTCACGCTTTGGCGCAATGCGGCGGCGTGCTGCTGCAGGCCGAGGACGAACTCGCCTCGATCAACATGATTATGGGTGCGAGCTATGGTGGCGCGCCGTCCCTGACCGCGACCGCCGGCCCTGGCCTGTCCCTGATGATCGAATCGCTCGGCCTCGCCGTGGCGTCCGAAATTCCGCTGGTCGTCGTCGACGTGATGCGCTCGGGGCCTTCGACGGGCATTGCGACAAAATCCGAGCAAAGCGACCTCAATATCGCCGTCTATGGTCTGCATGGCGATGCTCCCCATATCGTCACGGCGCCCCTCTCCGTCGGTGACTGCCTTCTGACCGCGCAATGGTCGGTCCATCTGGCCGAAACGCTCCAGACGCCGGTCATCATGCTTTCCGACCAATCTCTCGGCCAGGCCCGGGTCGTTATCGACAGGCCGCAAGACGTTGCCTTCCCGACCAAGCGCCTGGCCCCTGAAGCGCCCCTCAACGGTTACGAACGATACGCCGCAACCGAATCGGGCGTTTCGGCAATGGCCATACCGGGCTTGCCTGGCGGCCAGTACACGGCCGACGGTCTTACGCATAATACGCGTGGCACGCCTTCGAGCCAGGCCAAGGACCACGTCGGCCAACTCGACAAACGTCAACGCAAGCTCGACGCTTTCGACTTTGGCGCGCACTGGGCTGAAATCGATGGCGAAGGCGAATTGGCCGTTCTGACCTGGGGCTCGTCGAGCGAACCTTTGCGCGAAGCTGTAGCGGTGGCACGTGCTGCCGGCATCAAGGTCAAGCTGATCGCGTTGCGCCTGATTGCGCCGGTTCAACCGGCGCGGCTGGCAGCGGCGCTTGAAGGCGTGAAGCGCATTCTTGTCATCGAACAAAATCACACCGGACAGTTCTGGCGCTATCTGCGCGCGCATTACGATCTGCCCAACGAGGTGATCCCGATCCATTGTCCCGGTCCGCTGCCGATCCGGCCGGGCGAAGCCTTCGCACATATTCGAAGAGGGGCACGAGCATGAACATGATCCCGAATGCCGCGAAAGCCTTCACCCCTGCCGAATACAAGTCGGCGGTCAAACCGGTTTGGTGCCCCGGATGCGGCGACCATTCCGTGTTGATCTCCTTCCAGCGGGCACTGGCGCAACTCGCACTGCCGCCGGAACAGGTCGCAATCGTTTCGGGCATCGGGTGCTCGTCGCGCATCCCCGCCTACACGAACTGCTACGGCTTCCACGGCGTCCATGGCCGTTCCCTGGCGCTCGCTTCGGGGCTGAAAGTGGCCCGTCCCGATTTGACCGTCCTCGTCGCCAGCGGCGACGGCGACGGCTTTTCGATCGGCGGAAACCACTTCCTTCACGCCTGCCGCCGCAACATCGATCTGACCTATATCGTCATGGACAACCGAATCTATGGCATGACGAAAGGCCAGCCATCGCCGACGACGGAGCCCGACTGGGACACCGCCATCGCACCGGGCGGCACCGGCCTCAGCCCGTTCAATCCCCTGGTGATCGCGCTTGCTTCCGGCGCCAATTTCATCGCGCGCGGTTTTTCCGGCGACATCGGCGGCTGCGCCAAACTGATCGTCGAGGCTGTGCAGACGCCGGGATTTTCCTTTGTGCAGATTCTGAGCCCCTGCGTTACGTTTCGCGAAGACCAGCAGAAAGGCTGGAAGAATCTCGTCCATAACGCAATCGTGCCGGAGACGGACGATCCGGCACGCGCTGCGCGCCGCCTGATGACCGATGACGGCTTCAATATCGGCGTTCTTTACCGCGGCAGGCGCGAGCCCTATCAACCCAGGCCGCTGGAGCAGTTCGATCCGTCCCGCCTCGAAGCCGAGTTCACGATATGACCGGTTCCACGCGGTCCAACGAGCCGCCGAAATTCAACAGCGTTGCCGAGTTTTTCGCGCAAGCACTAGCCATCGAAGTGGAAGCCACCGAGCGCTATAACTTATTGGCCGACCAGATGGAGGTGCACAACAACAGGGAGATCGCCGCGATTTTTCGCAAGATGGCTTTGATCGAAGCCGAGCACCGCAACGAGATCGCCCGCCGCGCCGGTGACGCACTGGTCGGGGGCCGCCCGGCCAGCTTCAGCTGGACCGGCCCGGACGGTCCGGAAGCCATCGATTTCGAGGATATCCACTATTTGATGACGCCCTACCGGGCCCTGATGCTGGCGCGCTTCAACGAGGAGCGTGCGGTCAAGTATTTCGAAGCCATCGCGGCCGCCGCGATCGATCCCCAGATCGCCGCATTCGCAGCGGAAATGGCGGCGGATGAACGCAATCACGTGATCTGGGTTGATCAATGGTTAGGGCAATTCGCTCCCGACGAGCCCGGCTGGGATGACGATCTGGATGCTCCCGTCCATTCGGAATGACCGGAGAGCGCCTGTCCTGCGCGAAACTGCGTAAACCAGGCAAGCCGGGCGCGGCCGGCCTTGCAATCAGAGATCGTGGCGGGCGGCGAGTTCGCTATCGGTTTCCGGCGTCAGGGCATCTTCCAGCTCCGGGATCAGCGCTCGCTCTTCCTTCTCGATATGCGAGGTGAGGCGCTCGATCAGTTCACCACACAGCCGCCGGAATGCTCCCCAGACCTCGGGGGAAAATCCATCACCGCGTGCCGCGCGCGCGCCGGCGATGATATCGTTCATGACATTGCGTATGACGTGATGCTCCTCGATCAGCAAATCGCCGAGATCGGCCATGCCATATTCAGCGAGCATCGGGAAAACCGAAACCTCTTCGAAATCGAAATGGCCGGAGATCTCGCCATCCAGGGCCTTGCACAGGCGATCGATCAACCTTGCGGTTTCTCCATCGTTTTGAACAGGTGCGGCCTGACGAGCGAGGACCACACGTTCGACTTCGGTCAAGAGCGCGACCGTCGCCATATGATCGTCATGCAAGATGCGGGTCGACGAATATTTGAGCGGCAACGCGGCCTCCTGCGAAATCTCAAGACATAAAAAAGGAGAGCGCCGTCAAAGCGACAGCACGAAGGTCAAATCTTGCGTGGGCTTGAACCCCGATCGGTCGAGGAAGGCGATCAGCAGTGTATTGTTCCACTCGACCACGGTCCGAACCCGTTCGACGCGCAAACTGGAGAGCTGGGAGAGCATCTGCGCCAACAAGGACGTGGCCACGTTCTGTCGCTGAAATTCCGAATCGACGCCGATCGTGTCCAGCACCGCCTCGGCCTCCGTTTCACCGAATTCGCCATAATCGACCCGTGCCATAATAAATCCGGCAGGGGTCTCATCTATCTCGGCCAGCATCGACAGGCGCACGCCGTTGTTGCGAAGCGCTTCGTCGACCTTGCGCTTCAAGTAGACGGACCGGTCCCGTCCGGTGATATCGCGATCGAGGCCGATGACGGAAGGAAGATCGGCGAGCGTCAGCGAGCGCACCGATATTCGCTCTGGCACAAGGTCCTGGCTTACGTCTGCGTCGATGTCACCCAGTGGCATCTCTCCAGGTTCCTTGGCACACGGGCGGTCGAGCACGATGTGGGTCCCAAGCCTGAAGCCGACCGCGGCAAGAAAGTGCATCATGGATTCGTTCGACCACGCGGCCTGCGTGCGCAGGGCGTGCGCGCCGGATGCACGGGCCGCGAGTTGAAGTTCCTTTACCAGCGCATGAGCGCCACCGTGCCCACGAACGGATTGCGACGTGCCGATCGCATCGAGAACGGCTACCCGCTTGCGAACTCCGAATTCGCCGTCGAGCATATGCGCGAGCACATGCCCTTCCACCACGCCGTTCTCGATATAGGCGAGCGAGATGAAGGCGCCGGGCTCATTCAGACTCGCAGCAAGCCGGTTCTCGAAAAATCCGCGCCGCGACTGTCCGCCGGCTTCGCGATCGATTTCGATGACCCGGTCGATATCCGCCGATGTCAGGCGGCGTATTGCGCCATTTGCGATTGTTTTGGTTTGCGCGTTTGGCATGATGTTCCTCGTCGTAAACAGTGCACCAGACGGGACGACGGACCTGGTCCCTCCATTTCACAACCATGCGCCGAAACCGTCAATGCAGATGGCACGGACATCAGCGGCCCCCGCCGTTTGGTCCCAGTTCCATGCCGCGCAGCATGTAGCGTTGAAGTTTTCCGGTTGCGGTCTTGGGCAGGCTATCGACACATTCAATCCACCGCGGATATTTCCAGGGCCCGATCGTCCGTTTCACATGCAACTTGAGCTCTTCGTACAATGCCCGGCTGGCGTCCGGCTCGCCGCTCTGAACCAACACGATAAACGCCTTGGGCTTGATCAGGCCGTCATTGTCTTCGGCGGGTATGACCGCGGCCTCGGCGACCATTGGATGACTCATCAGGGCCTCCTCGACCTCGAACGGCGAAACCCAAATGCCACTGACCTTGAACATATCGTCGGCGCGACCGCAGAAGGTATAGACCCCGTCCGGACGGCGCAGATATTTGTCGCCGGTCCGGGTCCACTCGCCCATGAAAGTCCGACGCGATTTTTCGCGCTGGTTCCAATAGCCGGCGGCGGACGTTTCGCCGTTGACCAGGAGCTCGCCAATTTCATTGTCACCGACATCGCGTCCGCTTTCGTCGATCAGCCTGAGCTTGTAGCCGTCTACCGGCACCCCGGACGTGCCGTACTCCACCGCGTTCGGAAGGTTTGTCAAAAAGAGATGCCCCATCTCGCTCGAGCCGACACCGTTCACGATGTCGAGGCCAAATCTTTGCTTCCAGGCCATTCCGATATGCGCCGGCAACGCCTCGCCGGCCGAAAAGCACAGCCGCAGCCGCGTCGAGGAGTTTCCTGGGGTGCATTCCGGATCGGCAAGAATGGCGGCGTAAAGCGTAGGTACCCCGAAAAACATCGTCGGCTGATACCCCCTCAGCACCTCGAATACAGTCTGCGAAGTCGGGCGCTCGGGGTAGAATACCGAGGTTGCCCCGACCCACATCGGACAAAACATCGCATTGGAGATGCCATAGGCAAAAAACAGTTTCGCGGCGGAAAATACCACGTCGTCTTCACGGTATCCGATACGGCGCTGGCCGGCGTTTTGCGCCATGAGCCTTGGGCTCGCATGCACATGCATGACGCCCTTCGGCATTCCGGTGGTCCCGGACGAATAGAGCCAAAAGGCGATGTCGTCGGCGCAGGTCCTGGCCGGTGCTCCGGCTTCATTTTCGGCAGCCAACAGCCTGTCCAACCGCGGCATCGACGTGGGGCCCCCGCCGACGACGACAATCGTCTTGAGGCTTGGCAGGCCGATCGCCGCCTCCTCAATGAGGGGAAGCAGCGCGGTGGAAACAAAAACCGCCTTGGCCCGGGAATCTTCGAGCAGGTAGCGATATTGGTCAACTGTCAGTCGCGTGTTGAGCAGAACTGGAACGATGCCCGCCCGAACCGCACCCCAGAACAGGACCGGAAATTCGACCGTATCGAGTAATACAATGGCGATCCGGTTTTCCTGTTCGATGCCAAGACGCGCCAGTGCGGGACCAATGCGAGCCGCCGCTTCGTACAGTTCCGCATAGGTCAAATTGCGGGAAGGATCGATGAACGCGACCTTGCCGCCCCGCCCTTCGGCGACGTTCCGATCCACGAAGTCTACTGCGGCATTGTAATCACGAAGCGACTTCATCGGCCTCGCCCATGCACATATGGCTGGCTTTGTACCGGCATATCGGGGACTGTTCCTTGACTTCGGTTAGGCGTGTCGCCGATCCCGCCATCGCGACGCGGCTGGAGTTCTCGCGGCCGCGATCCTATGCGGTGCAACCCGGGATTGAACGCGGCTTGTTGGCTCGGCCCACTTCAGACGCCGAGCATGCGGCTTACGGACTCCCACTCGGCGCGCAATTGCTTCGATGTTCCCTCGAAGACGACTTCGCCTTTGGCCAGAACCACATGCCGGTCGGCAAGATCAACCAGATCATCGATATTCTTGTCGACGACAACGACTGCGACCTCCTTCCGCCGGATCGTGCGCAATGTCGACCAGATATCATCACGCACTTTCGGCGCGAGGCCCTCGGTCGCCTCGTCGATCAGCACGAGGCTCGGATTGCCGAGAAGCGCGCGCCCGATCGTGAGCATCTGCTGCTCGCCGCCGGAAAGCTCATTGCCCCAATTCTTGCGGCGCTCGGCGAGACGCGGAAAAATTTCGTAGATCGCCTCGCGCGTCCAGTCCACGCGCCCGCCCGGCCCCGGGCGCTCGGCGAAGACGAGATTTTCTTCCACCGTGAGATTGGGGAAAACCGCACGCCGCTCCGGCACGAAACCCATGCCGGCGCGAGCTATCGTACTGGCGCGAGCATCGGTCACATCGCGTCCGTTGAACGTGATCGAGCCGCGTTTGGGTTTCAACAACCCCATCAGCGTGCGCAGGAGCGTCGTCTTGCCCATCCCGTTGCGCCCGAGCAAGCTCACCGTTTCGCCGATGCCAACACGAAAATTCACGTCTCGCAGAACATGGCTCACGCCGTAAAATGTATCGAGCCCGCGCGCGTTCAGCACATGGTCGGTCATTGCGCTCATGCCGAGGCTCCGGCCTTGGCCCGATGGCCCAGATAGGCTTCGAGCACGGCCTGGTTGGCGCGTATCTCGTCCGGACAGCCATGCGCAAGCAGTTTTCCCTGCACCAGAACAGTGAGCGTGTCGGCGACTGCAAACACGGCATCCATGTCGTGTTCTATCAGGATGACCGTATGATCGCGGACCAGGTCGCGCAACAAGGTGACGACGCGCTGCGTCTCTTCCGGTCCCATGCCGGCAAGCGGCTCGTCCAGCACCAGGATATCGGTGCCGCTGGCGACCAGCATGGCGATTTCGAGTTGACGCTGCTCGCCATTCGACATCTGCCCGGCAACGACGTCGCCGCGCTCCGCAAGGCCCGCGACGCTGAGTGCGCGATCAATGACGCGCGCCTCCGCGGCTTCATAGGGGCGATCGCGCAGTCGCCATAGGGATGCCTTGTGGGTCTGGGCCGCCAGGGCGCAGTTCTCGCGCACGCTGAAACGCGGAAAAATATTGGTGAGCTGAAACGAGCGCCCGAGGCCGGCGCGGGCGATCCGGTGAGCCGGCCAGCCCGTCACATCCCGGGTATCGATCACCACGTGGCCGGCTGTCGCCCTGACGGCCCCCGACAGCAGATTTATGAAGGTTGTCTTGCCTGCGCCGTTCGGACCGATGATGGCATGAACCTTGTTCTCTTCGAAACGTATCGAAATATCACTGACCGCGCGCAATCCAACATAATTCTTACTGAGTCCCCTGGTCGAGAGCGCTTTTGAGACGCGTATCGGACGGTTCGCGAGGTTCTCGCCTTGCGGCGGGCTGGATATGCCGCGGATAACGCGTCGCCGTTTCCAGGTCAGGAAGCCCGCGAACCCGTCAGGGGAAATCAGAACCGCCAGAAGCAGGGTCAGGCCGGTCCCCAGCCGCCAATGATCGGAGATCAGCGGGCCGACGATGCTCGCGCTCTTGAGCAGTTCCTCGAGCATGGCGTAGGCGAAAGCGCCGATGATCGGCCCGAACAACGTACCTGCACCGCCGAGCACGACCATCATGATGGCAAGGCCCGACTGATGCCAGTTGAACAGTTCCGGCGTCACGAACCCGTCGATCGAGGCAAATAGCGCTCCAGCAACGCCAGCAAGCATTCCGGCGACGGTGAACGCAGCCAGCTTGTAGCGATAGGCATCGTAGCCGAGCGAACTCATGCGCACTTCATTGGCGCGAATGCCCTGCAGGACGCGGCCGAACGGAGAGCGGACAAGTCCGAGCAGCAAGAAATATGCACCGACGAGGACGACCAGGCAGACGTAGTAGAATTGTCGCCAGTCGGAGAAATTAAGCAGGCTCACTCCATGAAACGTCAATTCGGGCTTCACATTGATGTAGGCGCCATCCGACCCCTTGGCGATGTCGGTATCGTGAAACAGCGAGAACATCATCTGCCCGGCCGCCAGCGTCACCATGATGAAATAGAAACCGCGCGTGAGCGTCGCGAAGGCCCCGACCACGAACGCTGCCGCTCCGCCAAGCACAAGCCCGGCGCCGAGAGCCACAAAGACATTTGCCGCCTCTGATTCCGGCGAGACGAAATATACGGCATACGCACCGCATCCGAAGAACGCGGCATGACCGAAGCTGACGAGGCCGGTGATGCCGATAAGAAGGTCGAGGCTAAGAACAAATGTCGCGAGGATGATGATGCGAGTCATCAACTTCACTGGATAGGTTCCGGCGACGAAGGGCAAAGCAACAAGGCCGGCGAGGAGGATCAGCAGGAAGACCATGATGCTGGGATTGGGCCTGGTCAGCATGTCACGCCCGACCAAACAAGCCCGCAGGCCGCACGACCAGAATGAGGGCCATCAACGCATAGATGATGACAGAGGAAAATTGAGGCATAAAGACCTTGCCGAAGGCATCGGCCAGGCCGATCAGTAACGATCCGATGAACGCCCCGCGGATCGAGCCGATGCCCCCGATCACCACGACGACAAAGGAGACAATCAGCACGCGATCGCCGACGCCGGGATAGGCGCTCTCGATCGGCGCCGCGAGCATTCCGGCGGTTGCGGCCAGCGCCGTGCCCGCGGCGAAGACAAGCCGGAAGATCATGCGTGAATCAAAGCCAAGCGCCTCGACCATTTCGCGATTCGATTCGGCCGCGCGGATCATGCGGCCTATCCTCGTCTTCTGGATCACGAAAACCATCGCCAAGGCCAGCGCGAGACAAATCCCCATCAAGGCCAGACGATACACCGGGTAACTCAATCCCTCCGTCAGGCGCACGCTGTCGGCGAGATAGGACGGCGCCGGAATCGCATGCGGGTAGGAACCCCACACGACCTGCTGAAACTCATTGAAAACGAGGATCAGTGCGAAGGTCAGCAGCACCTGCTGCAAATGATCGCGGTTATAGAGATGCCGGATGAACAGAAACTCGATTAGAAAACCGCACAGGAAGGCGAGTGGTATCCCGAGTACGACCGCAAGGAACACATCGCCGAAGATACCGGTGAGGGTCAATGCCAGGTACGCGCCAAGCATGTAGAACGAGCCGTGCGAAAGATTGATCACTCCCAGAATGCCGAACACGAGCGTCAAACCGCTCGCGGCCAGGAAGATCAACAGTCCCGATTGCAGGCCGTTGAGAATTTGAATGAAGATCAGACTCACGGGCCGCCAGCGGTTGGGTTAGTGGAGCTGAGAATTTTTCGTTCGCACCCTCGTTCAGTCTTCCGAGCAGGCTTTCAGGCCAACTTGCAGCCGGTCGCATCGTCGGCAATCGCCGCCGCGGCGAGGCCAAGATAGTTGTTCTTGCCGCCCTTCAGTTCACGCAGGTAGAAGTTCTGCACCGGATTGTGTGAGGACGACAGCTTGAAGGGGCCACGCGGGCTGTTGAAAGCCGCCGCCGCCATGGCGGCATTGAGCTCTTTCCTTTTTTGGACGTCGCCGTCTACGGCCTTGAGGCCGATATCGAGCAATTGCGCCGCATCCCAGCCCTGCACCGCGAAGACATCCGGCGGGATTTTATAGGCCTGCTGGAACACTTCGACGAACTTCTTGTTTTCCGGATTGTCGAGATCGCCGACGTAATGCAGCACGGTCTTGATTCCGTCGCCTGCGGGACCAGCCTCCGCCTCGACGCCGTCGGTGAGAAATCCCGGTCCCCAGAGCGGTATCCCGAGCTTTGCCGCAGCATAGTCCTTGATGAATTTCAGCGCTCCGCCGCCGGAGAAGAAGACGTAGACGCAATCCGGCTTGAGTGATGCGATTTCCGCGAGCGCCGACTGGAATTCAACGTCGGGGAAGGGAATCGTGATATCCTTCAAGACTTCGCCTTGACCCGCCGCGAAGGCTTTCTTGAAGCCGCCGACCATTTCCTCGCCGGCCGCATACTTCCAGGAAACAGTCACAGCCCTCTTATGCCCGGCCTTGATCATGCTGTCGCCGGTTGCCCGTCCGATCTGGCTGTTGGCGAAGGAGGTTCGAAACACATTTTCGGCGCACATGGCGCGGGTGATGATGTCGGCACCGGCATTCGGAACGATGGTGGGAATGCCGTCTTCGCGGGCGATCTTGACCATCGCCATGGCGACGCCGGAATGAACGGTGCCGATCAGGACATCCGCCTTCTCACCCTTGATGAGCTTTGTCGTCAATTCGGTCGCTTTGGGCGGGGCGGATTCGTCATCGACCTTAATGAAAGAAACGTCACGGCCCGCAAGCTTGCCGCCATGCAAATTCGTATAGAGCTCGAGGCTGCGCATGATCGCCTCGCCCAGCGGGGCATAGGTACCGCTGAACGGGAGTAGCACACCGATCTTGAGGGAGCCCGACTGCGCATAGGACGGGCGAATGTACGGCCCGAGCGCACAGGCAGCGCTGGCTGACACACCCATCGACAGCACACGACGACGATTAAGCATTGTCTCTCTCCCTGCCCGCAGGTCCTGGCGCATTCGCTGGTGCACCGGAGCCATAATTATTATATTTGGGTACTATAATGCGCATTTTAGGTCGCGCAAGCTTCGAATCTCGAATGCGCCTTGCCTTCTCCTGATATTGAGTAGCGACCGATTGATCTGGCTCAATTCTATTTGTTGATAATTGAACGACAATAAAGGATTAGCAAAACGGCCAAGTCCAGTTTGGGGCAATCGGGATGGATCAAGGATTGGGGGCCGTCGAGCCGTTCGCTCGCGAGGCGAAGGAAACTCGTCCGTTGACCGGGAATGAAGCGATCGCGCGCGGCGCCTGGGAGGCCGGCGTGAAGGTGGCGGCCGCATACCCGGGCACCCCGAGCACCGAAATTCTCGAAACATTGGCCACCTATCCAGCAGAGAGCGTGCACGCCCAGTGGTCGACGAATGAAAAGGTCGCGCTCGACGTTGCGATCGGCGCATCCTTTGCCGGACGGCGTGCGCTGGCTGCCATGAAGCACGTCGGACTCAACGTTGCAGCGGACGCATTCCTGTCGCAGACCTATATTGGCGTAAACGGCGGGCTGGTTCTTGCCGTGTGCGACGATCCCGGCATTCATAGCTCGCAGAACGAGCAGGACACGCGACTCTACGGCATGCTGGCGACTGTGCCGGTACTCGAGCCGAGCGATGCCCAGGAGGCGCTTGATTTCACCCGCCTTGCGTTCGAGTTCTCGGAGACCTTCGACACACCCGTGATCGTGCGCAGCACCACCCGTCTTTCGCATACCCGCAGTGCGGTGACGATTGGCGACCGCGTTGAACCGCCGCCACGCAAATTTATTGAGAACCCGGCGAAGAATGTCATGATTCCGGCCCATGCCCGGCTGCGCCATAGCGCCGTGATCGAGCGAGAGTCGCGGTTGAAGGCGTATTTTTCCGAAGCCCCGATCAATCGTTGGGAGGAAGGCGACACGAACTTCGGCGTCATCACCGCGGGAACCTGCTATTCCTACGTGCGCGAAGCGCTTCCAAGCGCGACCGTGTTGAAACTGGGCGCTTCGTGGCCGCTGCCGGATGAGTTGCTGCGCCGTTATTGCGAGTCGGTTGATCGCATCTTCGTGGTCGAGGAACTCGAACCGGTGATCGAACAGGAAATCCGCGCGCTCGGATTTCAGGTAGAGGGCAAGCGCTTCTTTCCGCGTAGCGGCGAATTGTCTCCTGAGCTCGTTCGCGCAGGGTTCGAGCAGGCGGGGATTCTTGCGCCGCGCCCGCGTCAAAGCGGGTGGACGCCGGAACCGTTGGTACGTCCGCCGGTGCTTTGTGCCGGCTGCCCGCATACATCGAGCTTTATGGCTGTACGTTCGGCCGGCGCGCGCGTCGCCGGAGACATCGGCTGCTACACCCTGGCGTGCCTCGATCCACTGCGCGGCATGGACACCACCGTGTCGATGGGATCCTCGATCGGCAACGCCATCGGCATGGTCAAGGCTGGCGAAACCAAACCTGTCATCGCCACCATCGGCGATTCGACCTTCCTGCACGCGGGAATTCCGTCACTCATCAACGCTGTCTACAACCAGGCCAATATCACCGTGCTGCTGCTCGACAACCATGTGACGGCAATGACCGGTGGTCAGCAACATCCCGGCACGGGCAAGACACTCAGGGGCGAGGACGTACCGCGGGTGGACTACGAAGCGCTGGTTCGCGCGATCGGCGTGGAATGGGTGCGCAGCGTGGATTCCTATGACCTGGCCGCCATGCATCACTCATTGCGCGACGCCATCAATTATCGCGGCGTTTCCGTCCTGATCGCCAATCGGCCTTGCGTCCTTGACCCGGTCAAAATCAAAGGCCCGCCGTTGCAGGTCGCCGAGGAACAGTGCAGTGCCTGTCAGTCGTGCATGAACCTGGGCTGCCCGGCAATAACCTGGAGCGGTCAATGGTTCGAGGGCAGGCACAAGGTCCGGATCGACCAGTCGCTTTGCATCGGTTGCACGCTCTGCGCGCAGGTATGCAGCGTGGATTGCATCAAATCTGTTGCTCCGGTGACGCAATGAGCGGCCCCACGGTCCGTTCCGCCACCGCGTTGCCGGATTGCACGGCAGTGGCGGCAGATCCCGCGAGCGACCCGACCAACGTCCTGATCGTCGGCGTAGGCGGCCAGGGCGTCATCATGGTTTCCAAGGTGCTCGCCTTGCTCGCACAGACACAGGGCTTCGAGGTCAAACAGAGCGAAGTCCATGGCATGGCCAAGCGCGGCGGCGCCGTGTTCAGCCACGTGCGGTTTGGGCGAAAGGTGTGGTCGCCGACCATTCCAAAAGGCGAAGTCGATATCCTGGTCGCACTGGAATGGGCGGAGGGATTGCGGTGGTTGCCTTATATCAAACCGACTACCGGTATCCTCATTTGCGACACCAAGCGTATCGTTCCGCCGTTTGCCTGCCTCAATCGTCATCCCGGCGCGCCGCTGCGCTATTCGTCCGAAACGCCGGCCGAAGTCATCGCTCACGTCGCGGAGGGCTACGCGATCGACGCCACCCATATGGCCGAAGAACTCGGCAACGAGCGCGCGGCGAACGTCATCCTGCTTGGTGCCTTATCCACCGCACTGGATTTTTCCGTCACGGATTGGGAGACGGCGGTAGCCAGCTTCGTACCCAGAAAGACCGTCACCGTAAACCTCGAGGCTTTCCGTCGCGGTCGCATCTGGATCGACGAGGCGCGCAGCGCCATGCCACCGAAGGAAACGCAGCCGGCGGCAAAAGCGGCGCCCGCGGGCGAAGCCCGCCGCGTGAGCCTCGAAATCAATCGCGCGTGGTGCAAGAGCTGCGATATCTGCGTGAAATTCTGTCCGGAGCACTGTCTGCGACTGAATGCAGAACAGATCGCGGAACTGGCCGAGCCGGACAAGTGCACGGGTTGCCGGTTGTGCGAATGGTTGTGCCCGGATTTCGCAATTCGGGTTCATCTCGATGATGCAACGACGGTTGCCGACGGAGGGGCTTTCCGATGAACGCCATTGATACCGCGCTGACCGGCAGGAGCGTCTCGAAACTGATCTCGGGCAACCATGCCTGTGCGCTGGGAGCGATCGCCGCCGGCTGTCGGTTCTTTGCCGGATATCCGATCACCCCGTCGTCGGAAATCGCCGAGCGGCTGGCGCGCTATTTGCCGGCAGCCGGTGGCGTGTTCGTGCAAATGGAGGACGAAATCGCCTCCATGGCGGCCGTCATCGGCGCATCGATGGGCGGCACCAAAGCCATGACCGCGACCAGCGGACCGGGATTTTCGCTCAAGCAGGAGAATATAGGCTACGCAGCGGGGGCCGAAATCCCCTGCGTCATCGTCAACGTCATGCGAGGCGGGCCATCCACCGGCATGCCGACCCGACCGTCACAGGCCGACTTGATGCAGGCGCGCTGGGGCAGCCATGGCGATTACCCGATCATTGTGCTTACGCCAGCCTCGGTGGCAGAGATCCACAGCGAGACCATCCGCGCCTTCGATTTGGCCGAGCGATGCCGTTCTCCGGTGGTTTTGCTCTATGATCAGGTGATCGCGCAGCTTTCCGAAACCGTTGCGCTCGGCAGCACTGCGGGTACGAACCGAACGGAACGGAAATGGATGAGCGGATCGCGCTCAACCAGCAAGCCCTATGCCGCCGAAGGCGATTGCATTCCAGCCATGGCGCGACCGGGCGCGGGCTATCGTACCCATACGACTGGCTTGACCCACGGCGAAGACGGCTTCCCGACCCAGGACCCGGAGACGGTCGCGCGCAACTTGTCGCGGCTTTTCTTCAAGCTGGACCAGCACCGCGACGTGATCGACTCCTGGGAAGCGCTGCGCTGTGACGACGCCGAAATTGTCATCGTTGCGATCGGCATCAGTGCCCGCGCGGCTACCCGAGCCGTTGAGCTGTGCCGGACGCAGGGGCTCCGCGTTGGACTATTCCGTCCGATCACACTCTGGCCGTTTCCGGAGCAGGCGCTGCGCCAGGCAACCGCGCAGGCGCGCGCCGTGCTTGTTCCGGAAATGAACACCGGTCAACTTCGGCTTGTGGTCGAACGCACGCTTGGCGGAACGCCCGTCGAGGGCGTTCATCTTTTCAGTGGCGAGGCGATCACTCCGGTAGATATTTCCACACGTGCAGCGGCGCTGGCGAGGAGGACGTAGTGTTCATCGATTTAGCCCCCGGCTTCGACATTCGAAACTATCTCCGTCTTGAGATGATGCCACACTTTCTCTGTCCCGGCTGCGGTCATGGTATCGCGTTGCGGGCGTTGCTGTGGGCGGTCCATGACCTCGGCCTCGATAAGGACAGGCTCGCGGTCGTGTCCGGCATCGGCTGCGCCGGACGGCTATCGGCCTATATCGATGCCAATACCTTCCATGTCACTCATGGCCGGCCGCTGGCTTATGCAACCGGACTCGCGCTGGCCCGTCCAGACCTCAATGTTATCGTCATAACCGGGGATGGCGACTGTCTCGCGATCGGCGGTAACCATCTGATTTACGCCTGCCGTCGCAATCTCAAGCTGACCTGCTTGATGCTCAACAATGAAATTTACGGCATGACCGGCGGCCAGGTTTCTCCGACCACGTCGGAAACGCGGCTGACGACGACGACACCGCTCGGAAACCAGGAGCCGCGTTTTGACGCCTGCGCGCTCGCGGTCGCTGCCGGTGCGGGTTTCGTCGGTCGCGAAGTGACGCGGCATGTTCCCAAGCTCAAGGAACTGATCAAGGCCGGGCTCGAGCATCCGGGGTTCGCATTTGTCGAAGTTCTCTCCGACTGCACCGAGATCTTCGGACGCAAGAACGACCTGGGCTCTTCGTCCGAAATGATCATGCGTCAAAAAAGCGAGATTCGTCCGAGCTCTTACCGCGACACGCTCGACTTGCCGTTCCGGCCGAACGATCTGCCGACCGGAACTCTGGCAAGGAATGATCGCCCCGAATATGGGGCCACCTATCGGCGGGCCGCAGCGTCACAGGCGGGAGCCTCGTGATGAACGACTCGCGGATAGAAATGCGCCTCGGCGGTACCGGCGGACAGGGGCTGCTCCTCAGCGCCAAGATACTGGCCGATGCCCTTGCTGCCGGCGGCAAGCATGTTGCTCAGTCGCAAACCTATGAGCCGACATCGCGCGGCGGCTTCTGCAATGCGGACCTTGTGATCTCCGACGCCAGGGTGGATTTCCCGCTTGCGACCGCGATCGACCAGTTGGTGCTGCTCGATCAACTCGCAGTAAAGCCCTCATGGCCGCTGCTCAAGCCGGGCGCGCTGGTCATTGCCGACACAAGACTCTGTCCTGAACTGCCGGTGGGCCATTATCGCCGTTATCACTTGCCGCTTAGCCGCACCGCGCTGGAACTGGGAAGCGAGCGGGTGACGAACATTGTCGCGCTCGGAGCGCTGGTCGCGTTGAGCGGAATTTGTGACCCGATGCAAATCGAGCAAGCGGTGCGCGCCGAGGCACCCCGTGGATTTCTCGATCTGAACGTCGATGCGCTCAAGGCGGGCTATGCCCTGCTCGCGCAGGGGGATGGTGTTGCCGGCGATACAGAGCCTTCGGCTCGCCCTTTGCGCGCGGGTGTTGACCTTGGAGCCGCGGTCGCTGCGGCGTCGATCATCGTCACAATTTCAAGTGACGCCGACGGGTTGTGAGCCGCCCTGTTCGGGTTCATCCAGTATGATGCCGCCGAAGCGCGCATGGAAACTCTTCGCGGCCCGCGGCAACGGCCCATCCGCCGTTTCCAGCATCTGCATCAAATGCGTCTCGGTCTTTCCCCAGCAGAGCTGGTAGATGTCGCGACACATGGCTCGCGCCGTGTCGCCGGGCCAGCCGTCCGGCAGGAGCTGGCGCGGCAAGGAGGGGTCGCGAAGCTGAACGCGACGAAATTCATGCATTAGCAGCGTACGGATCATGAAGCACTGTTCGGGATCGAGGTTCGATGCGCTGCGCAGTGCCCGCGCCACGCTGCGGAAGCGGTCGATAAACGATTGATATTCGGCCGCGACCTTGCCCAGATTCCAGCACTGATCCACCAATTCCTTCAGCGGTCGGCTGGAGAGGGCGCCGAGCGTCTGCGCCCGCAGCACGACCACTTTGTCGTGCGCGCCGGCGATCTGGAGAATATCCAGAAGCTCATCGGTCTGCCCCGAAGGGTGAACCAGAACACCGGGAGCGATCGCGGCGTAACCCTCCCAGAGCAACTCTTTTCGCAGCGCATCGCGGAGCGCCGGCGTCAGACTATCGCCGACAGTCAGGACAACCTGCCAGTCGCCTTCCCAGGAGACACGTGCATCGTCGTAGATCCTGTGGAAAGCATGTTCGAACCGTCGCCGGCCCATCGCGGTCAGGCTGTAATAGCTGCGCCGGCCGATCTGCTCGGACACGAGCCATTTCTCGCGCGAGAGGCGAAACACCGAGGTGCGCACCGCGCGCGGATTGAGGCCGAGCGGCTCCACCAGTCGGATGAGACCGCCGAGCCAGGCCGTACCGCCGTGCGGCGCGATCATGTCGCCGTATATGGTGATGATCAGCGAATTCGCCCGCAGCGGGCGATCGGCCAATTGCTTTGCGATCCACTGATCCAACAAACGATTCTTCATGTCCGCATTGTAACCCCAGGGATTGCAGGGGGCGACCTCCGTTGTTTCGATCGCGGACGGGTCCGATCGGAAATCGACGGGCTGGGCTCCCTCCCCTTACCCGTCCATTGCGCCGCATCCGAACGGCGAAGTCGCGTCCGGACGCGACCGGACGCGACCGAACCGTCAGTTGATCAACGTCCAGTCGCCATTCCGCACTTCCAGCATGCGGAAGGCCGAGAGTTCGAGCCCCATGTGATCGGTGGGTGACATATTCACCTTGCCGCCCGTGCCGACATAATTTTTGGTCGTCTCGATCGCATCGCGCACCTTGGCCTTATCGGTCCCGCCGGCGCGCTTGATCGCATCGACTGCGATCATCAGCCCGTCGTAGGCATGGCCGCCGAAGGTCGAGACCTCTTCCTTGTAGCGGTCGGAATAGGCCTTGGCGTAAGCCATCGCCACGGGCTTCTGCGGATCGTTATCAGGCAGTTTCGATGCGACGAGCAGCGCGGCGGCCGGCAGACGCATGCCTTCCGCGGCGCCGCCGGACAATTTGATGAATTCTTCCGACGCAACGCCATGCGCATGATAGACCGGCATGGTGATGCCGAGCTGCTTGATGTTCTTGTTGACGATGGCGGGCCCCTGACCGAGGCCGAAGATAAACAAGGCCTGGACGCCTGGCGTGCCTTTGATCTTGGTGAGTTGCGGACCCATGTCGGTGTCTTTGGGGCCGTACGTTTCTTCGGCAACGAGTGTGATGCCCATCTTCGCCGCAGCGATTTCAGACTCCTTCTTGCCGGACTGACCGAAGCCGCTGGTTTCCGACAACAGCGCGATCTTCGTCAGGCCGCGCTTCTTCATATCCTCGAACACGCGCTCTGCCGCCATGCGGTCGGTATGTGGCGTCTTGAAAATCCATTTTTTCACCGGCTCGACGATCGCCACGGCGCCTGCCAGCGAAATGAACGGCACTTCGGCGCGTTCGACCAGCGGCGCAATCGACATGGTGGCGCCGGTGGTGGTGCCGCCGATCAGCACGTCGACCTTGTCGTCCTCGATCAGACGTTTGCCAAAACTGTTGGCCTTGCTGGCGTCCGAGCCGTCGTCGTAGAAAATGAGCTGCAGCGGCCGCCCCAGGACGCCGCCCTCTTTGTTGATCTTCTCGATGTAGAGCTGAAGGGTCTTCAGTTCGGGATCGCCGAGAAATGCGGCCGGCCCAGTGGTCGACAGCAGCGAGCCGATCTTGATCGGCTCGGCGGCCTTGGCCTGCATGGCGAGACCGAGACCGAAAACCACGGCTATTGCCGATTTGAGAAAAGCGTTCATGTGACTATTCCTCCCTTTTGATTGTTGTCGATGACTGAGTTCTGTTGTCTGCGATTGCAAATGCCCCCTCTCAAATGCCCAGATAGGCCTCACGAACGCGCTCATTGCCGAGCAGTTCCTTTCCGCTGCCCGACAGGACGATTTCGCCGGTTTCGATGACGTAGGCCCGATCCGCGATCGCCAGCGCCGCATGCGCATTCTGCTCCACCAGCAGAATCGTCATCGCCTGCTTGCGCAATTCGGTCACGGCGTTGAAAATTTCTTCGACGAGCAGCGGCGCAAGCCCCATCGACGGCTCGTCGAGCAGCAACAGCCGGGGGCGGCCCATCAGCGCGCGCGCTATCGCCAGCATCTGCTGCTGACCGCCTGACAGCGTCCCGGCCGGGAGCCGGGCCTTCTGCTTGAGGATGGGAAACATCGCGTACATGCGTTCGAGGTCGTCGGCGACCTTCGGCTTGTCGGAGCGGCAATAGGCACCCAAATGCAGATTGTCCTCGACCGAGAGCGGCCCGAACACATGGCGGCCTTCCGGCACGTGGCAGATGCCGATCCTGACCCGTTTGTCGGCGCGCAGTTCCGTAATGTCCTGGCCGTCGAATTCTATTCGTCCGCTGCTGGCCTTTTGCACGCCGGAGATCGTGCGCAGCAAGGTGGTCTTGCCGGCGCCGTTGGCGCCCACCAGCGCAATCAATTGCTGCCTGCCGACGACGAGGTTCACGTTGCGGAGCGCGGGGATCCGGCCATAGTGGCTGCCAAGCCCACGAATGACGAGAATTGACGTGTCGGACAACGCCGGCGCTTCCGGCTGCAGCGCCAGGCCGTTCGGCCGCGACATGGCGCGGTGTTCGGTGGTGAGCGTTTCCAGCGCGTCGGTCATGGCGGTCAGGCCGCCTTGCCGAGATAGGCGGCGATCACGGCCGGGTCGCGGCGGACGTCGCGCGCGGCCCCTTCGGTGAGCTTCTTGCCGTAATTGAGCACCAGGATCCGGTCGGAGATGTTCATGACCATTTTCATGTCGTGCTCCACGAGGACGACGGTGATGCCGCTATCGGCGATTTTCCGGACCAGCCCGTCGATCTCCGCAGTCTCCGTCGGATTGAATTCCGCAGCCGGCTCGTCGAGGAAGAGAATGCGGGGCCGCGCCGCCAGCGCACGCGCGATCTCGAGCCGCTTCAGCGCGCCATAGGGCATGGCGCTGGTCTCGGCGCCCCGAAAGTCATTTAACCCGACATAGGCCATGAGTTCCGCCGCTCTCTCGCGCAGAACAGCGTCGGCACGTCGCAGCGACGGAAAGCGCAGCATGCCCTTGACCAGGTTGCGGTCGAGAGCAAGGTGGCCGCCGACCATGACGTTCTCGATCGCGGTCATATTCATGCAGATCTGGAGATTCTGAAACGTGCGCGCCACGCCTTTGCGCGCCAGCTCGTGCGGCGCCCGACCCGACATCGGCTCGCCGTCAAGTCGAATCTCGCCGGAGTTCGGCTTGTAAACGCCGGTGATCAGATTGAAGAGCGTTGTCTTGCCGGCGCCGTTCGGACCGATCACCGAATAGACGATGCCGGCCTCGACGCTGAAGCTTACGTTCTGTACCGCCAGCACGCCGCCGAACGTCTTGCTGAGATCGGACACTTCGAGCAGCGCCATCAGCGTGCACTCCCGAATTTCGCGGCCAGCGTCGGGACCAGGCCTTTGGGCAGGAAGATCATCGACGCCATCAAAATTACGCCGAACGCCACCGTCTCCCAGCCCTCGAAGGTCGTCAGCGCCTGCGGCAACGCCGTCAGCAGCACCGCGCCGATCACCGAGCCGTACACGGAGGCCATGCCGCCGACGACGACCATGGTCACGAGTTCGATCGAATGCGAGAACTCGGCATTGTCGGGCGAGACGAAACCGACGTAGTGCGCCGTCAGGCTCCCCATGATGCTGGCGAAGAACGCGGACAACACGAAGATCGTGACCTTGTAACGCGCGACATCCACGCCGACCACCTGGGAGGCGACCTCCGAGCCGTGCAGCGCACGCAGCGCGCGACCGAACGGCGAATCGATCAGGTTCTGGCAGGCCCACACGCTGAACAGCAGGATGCCGGCGAACAGCCAGTACCACTGCCGTTCGCCGAAAATCTCCCAGCCGAAAAGCGACATTGGCGGCACCGACATGCCGTCCGGCCCGCCGGTATAGCCAGCCTCGTTCTTGAGCACGATGGAAATGACGATGCCCAGACCCAGCGTCGCCATCGCCAGATAATGGCCGCGCAGACGAAAGATCGGGGGGGCGATCGCCGCCGCGAGCAACGCAGCACCGGCCGCACCGGCGCACAGGGCTGCGACCGGGGGCCATGCGAAATGCGTGGTCAGGACCGCCGACGCGTAGGCGCCGATGCCGAAGAAACCGGCATGTCCGAGACTGATCTGGCCGGCGAAGCCGATCAGCAGATTAAGCCCCAGCACGACGATGGCGTTGATCGCCATACGATTGGCGATATCGAAATAGTAGGTGTTCGGGAGCAACAGCGGGAGCATCAGCATCACGGCAGCGAGGACGAACAAACCGTAATGGGTGCGCGTCATACCCGCTCCGTCGCTTTGGCGCCGAACAGGCCGCGCGGCAGGAAAAACAGAACGACGAAAATCAGCAGGAAAGGCGCGGCGTCCTTGTAGGCCGACGAGATGTATCCGGCGGACAGCGCCTCGATGATCCCGACCATCAGACCGCCGACGACGGCGCCGAGCCCGTTGCCGAGGCCACCGACCACGGCGGCGACGAATCCCTTGAGGCCCAGCATGATCCCCACGTCGTACGAGGTCATCGTGATGGGCGTCAGCAGGATGCCGCCAACGGCGCCGATCGCTGCCGAAAGCGCAAAACTCACCAGCAGAACCCATTGGGTGTTGATGCCGACCAGTTGGGCGGCCAGGGGATCGACCGAGGTGGCGAGAATGGCCTTGCCAGCGAGGGTGCGGTTGAAGAACAGCCAGAGCGCGACCACGATGGCGGCGGTGGTTCCGAGCACCCAAAGGCTTTGCGGCGCCAACGCGGCGCCGCCGACGGCGATCGGCACGTCGCCGGAGAAAGCCGGGAAGGAGGCCGCGCCTTTGCCAAGCCAGATCTGTACGAGCCCCCGCAGCACAAGCGCCGCTCCGATGGTGATGATGATCATGCCCACCACCCCGGCACCTTTGGCAGGTTCAATCGCGAGCTTCTCGATGAGAACACCGACCACTGCCGGAATTGCGACCGCCAGGACGAGCGCTGCGGGCATCGGCAGCCCGCTCTTGAGAAAGAACACCGTCAGCATGCCGCCGAGCATGATGAACTCGCCTTGGGCGAAATTGATAACGTTGCTGGCGTTGTAGATCATCGTGAACCCGAGCGCCGCGAGCGCGTAGGTAGCGCCCACGGTGACGCCGGAAAACATGAACTGCAGGAATTGCGAGAGCATCGCTTCTCCTCAAATGCCGGACGGCGCGCCGTCCCGGCACGCTGACCTATTTCGGACGCTTGTCGATCACCCGCTTCGCCTTGCCGACGACCGTGCGCTCGATCGTGTCGGTCCCGACCACGTGAATCTTTGCGGTGACGCCGACCAGCGACTTGATGTGGTGCGCGACTTCGCGGCCGATCGCCTCGCGCCGTGCCGTTTCCAAATGGGTCGACAATTCGGGCTTGAGCTCGACGAACACGTCGAGCTCATCCAGATGCCCCTCGCGCGTGATCTGAAGCTGGTATTGGGCACAGAGGTTCGGATTCCTCAGCAGGATTTCCTCGATCTGCGTCGGGAAGACATTTACGCCGCGGATGATCAGCATGTCGTCCGAACGCCCGGTGATCTTGCCCATGCGGCGCATGACACGCGCCGTCCCCGGCAGCAGCCGTGTCAGGTCGCGCGTACGGTACCTGATCACAGGCTGCGCTTCCCTGGTCAGGGTGGTGAACACCAGTTCGCCGTCGGCCCCGTCCGGCAGCAGCTCGCCGCTGACGGGATCTATGATCTCGGGATAAAAATGATCTTCCCAGATATGCGGACCGTCCTTGGTCTCGATGCATTCGCACGCCACGCCTGGTCCGATGACCTCGGACAGGCCGTAGATGTCGATCGCGTCGATGCCCAGGCGCGCCTCGATCTCCTTTCGCATTTCGTTGGTCCAGGGTTCGGCACCGAACACGCCTATGCGCAAACTGGTGCCGTTCGGCTTGACGTTTTGGCGGGACAATTCGTCGGCGATGGTCAACGAATAGGACGGCGTGCACATCAGCACGGTAGGCTTGAAGTCCAGGATCATCTGCACCTGCTTCTCGGTCTGCCCGCCCGACATCGGAATCACGGCCGCACCGAGACGTTCGACACCGTAGTGTGCGCCGAGCCCGCCGGTGAACAGGCCGTAGCCGTAAGAATTGAGGACAATGTCGTCGGCGGTCGCGCCGGCCGCGCGCAGCGAGCGCGCCATCACCGATGCCCACATGGCGATATCGCGTTCGGTATAGCCGACCACCGTCGGCTTGCCGGTGGTGCCGGACGAAGCATGGACCCGAACGATATCCCGCATCGGCACCGCGAACATCCCGTAGGGATAGTTCTCGCGCAGGTCGGCCTTGGTGGTGAACGGGAATTTGGCCAGATCGGCCAGCGATTTCAGATCACCGGGATGGACGCCGGCTCTATCGAACTTGGTGCGGTAGTGCGCAATGTTGTCGTAAGCGTGCTGCAACGACCATTTGAGCCGCTCCAGCTGCAGCGCAAGCAATTCATCGCGGCTGGCAACTTCGACCGGTTCGAGCCCGGCCGGCTTGAGATTGATATTCATGCGCACCTCCCTATCCCGCATAGATTTTTGCTCGCGGCTCAGCGCGTTGTTTTCTGCTCAGCGATCCATCAGTCGCGCGCCGGTGACCTGGGCGCCATTCGACTTTGTGGCAATTTGTTCGATGATGGCGCGGTTCTCCTCGACCTTCGCCTGAATGTGTCGAATTTGTTCTTCGTCCAGATGCCGGAAGCGCCCCATCGCCTTGAGGTATTCGGTAACGGGCAGCGGGGCGTCAACCGGACGCGTGAAATGCAGGCCGTCGCCCGGGCTGAATTCCCAGAGCATGACGAAATTGGTCTCGACCGCCTTGCGCGCCACTTCCATGTTCTGGTCGCTTGGAAAGCGCCAGCCCGTCGTGCACGGGGAATAGACGTGCAGATAGGCGAAGCCATGCTTTGAAGCGGCGATCGCCTTGTCGAGCTTGTCGTAGAGATCCTGCATGAAGGCGGTCGATGCGGTCGCCACATAGGCGCAGCGATGGTTGACCATCAGCAAGGGCAGGTTCTTCGCGTCCTGCGTCTTGCCTTTGGACTCCCGTCCAACCGGGGTTGTCGAAGTCCATGCCCCATAGGGCGTACAGCTCGAGCGCTGCATGCCGGTGTTCATGTAACCCTCGTTATCGACGACCATGAACAATATTTCCTCACCGCGTTCGGCGGCACCGGACAGCGACTGGAAGCCGACGTCGGATGCGCCGCCGTCGCCGGCGATCGCCATCGCGGTGACCTCGCGGCCTTTGCGCTTAAGCTGGCGTTTGACGCCCGCCAGCATCGCGGCGGTGTTGGTCAGCAGCGGGTGAAAGACCGGAACCTTCGTGCCCGTGAGGCCGTTGTAGCCGACCGAGCCCATGCCCGGCACGCAGCCCGGCGGCGTCGCCAGCACGGCGTCGGGGCCGACCCGGCGCATCGTGTGGCGCATCAAGAGTTCGGTGTTGCAGCCCTGGCAGCCGGCGAGTCCAGGCGCGAACATGTCCTCCCACCCGCCGACTTCATTGTAGATGCGCGCGGACGTGATGTGACGCAGCGCTCCGGTCGGACACGCCGAAACGCAGGACGGCGCGCCGTCGCACATATCGCACTTGGCGACCCGTCCGTCCGCCGCATCGAGCGCGATGCCGGCATAGGCGCACCCTATGGTGCAGAGCATGCAATCAACGCATTTGGCGCCATCCCATGCGATCACGCCGCTTTCCGGATTCTTGGCGAGCGCGCCGGCAGGGCATACCGTGACGCATTTCGGATCGCCGCATTGGCGGCACATCGCCAGTTCAAAGCCGTACGCCGTGGGCATGACCTGGATGCGCGCGCGTGCGGCATCGTCTGCGCCGGTCTTGGCCGATGCGCAGGCGCTCATGCATTTCGAGCAGCCGTCGCATTTGGCGGCGTCGAAAGCGATGGTGGCGTAGGACTGTCCCATGGTCATTTCCATAAGCGTGACATGAATTCGCGACCGGTCGTGAGCGGATCTGCGACCAGCCGATCGAGCGCGGCCGAAATGTCGATGCGCCGCAGGATCAACTGCCGCATGACGCCGGCATCGAAGAATTCGTTGACACTGAAGACACCCTGAAGCCGGCCGTCCTTGACGACGACGCGCAAATAGCGTCCGCGGGCTTCATCGTGACGCACGCGTTCTTCGCCGCCAACGGGCGTTGCGCCGACACCCACCGCGATCGCGTGGCGTCCGAAGAAACTGTAGGTATTCAGCGGCACGCCGCCGGCGTAGGCCTTGACGCCCGGATCGCCCGCCATCGCCATGCCGGCGATCCGTCCCTGCTCGGCCGCGTCGGGCAGGATCGCATTCATCACGGGCCGGTCGCCGAAGAAATCCCTGGCCTGCGCGCAGTCGCCGGCCGCCCAGACATTCGCAACATTGGTGCGCATGTAATCGTCGACGAGGATGCCCGCGTCATGCGCGACGCTGCTGCCCGCGAGGTAGCCGACGTCGGGCTTTACGCCTGTCGCCGTGAGCAGCAGGTCAGCCTCGAGCGTCTCGCCGTCGTCCAGATGCACCACGACGCCGACCATGCCTCGCGAGAGCCTGACGACGCGACGTCCGGTGAGGATACGCGCGCCGCTCTCGACAAACGCGCGTTCGATGAAGCCGGCCGCCACATGATCGAAATAGGCGCCGAGAACCTGCGGCTGCATCTCGACGACGGTGACATCGGCGCCGCCTTTGACGAGATTTTCGGCGGCGTGCATGCCGACCAGCCCGCCCCCGAGCACGACGGCCCGACGCGAGGCGGCGATCGCTGCCTTTAGTTTTAGCGCGTCGTCCAGCGTGCGCAGCACATGATAGGGAACCTGTTCGATGCCGGGAATGGCCGGAACGGCCGGCGACGCACCCGTTGCCAGCAGGAGTTTGTCGTAGGTGATCTCGCCGCCGTCCGACAACGTCGCGGCGTTGCGCTCCGGCTGAAGCCGCGCCAGCGCGCGATCCGCCATGTAGGCGACCCGCTGCCCGGCAAAATAATCCGCCGCCCGCAGATAAACGTTGTCCGGCGCCGAGCGCCCGGAAACGACATAGGGCAGCACGGTCGGCGAATATGGAAGCCGGCTATCGCGCGTCACCAGCGCGAGACTTCCCTCGGGGTCGTGCATGCGGATGGCGCTGACGGCTTCCAAAGCCGCATGGCTGCTGCCGACTACAAGGTATTGAGCGTGCACCATCGCGTCCTCAATCGCTTTCGTTGATCCAGATCGGTTCGGTCGGCACGGCGCCGCGCAGCAACGCCTCGGTCTGTTCGATGACGCGGTGGAAATGCTCCACCGTGATATCGGCCCCGGCGAGCCCACCGATGAAGCTTGCCGCCGGAACGTGGCGGCCGAGCCGGTAGAGCGCGCCCTGCGTCTCCTGGAACATCGGTCCGCAGTTCCAGCGGAAAGCGACCGAGCGGTCGACCACGCCCACCGCCTTGATCCCTGACAACGCCTTCACCAGCGCCTCCACAGGGAATGGGCTAAAGGTCTTGATCTTGACGATCCCGACGCGCTTGCCGGCGTCGCGCGCCTCGTCCACTGCGTCCTTGGCAGCGCCGGTCATGCTGCCGAGCGTCATCAGCGCGAACTCGGCGTCTTCCATGCGGTATTGCTCGACCAGCGGCGCGAACGCCCGGCCGAAGCGCTCGGCGTATTCGTGGTGAACTTCGGTGATGACGCGCAGCGCGTTCTGCATGCCGCGGCACTGGCCCTTGCGGTAACGCACGAACGTGGCCGGTCCGTTGCCGCCGGAACCGCCGGTGAGCGGATCGACGGCCATCGGCCGCAGCGGATCGAGCGCGGCATGCCAGTTGACGTCTGTTTCGCCCATAAAGGCGTCGACGTCGGCCTGCTCGGGCAAGGTTACGCGCGCGGCGCCGAAGGAAAGGTAATTGCCATCGAGGCAGATGTTGACCGGCAGCATCACGTCGTGGTGCTCGGCGATCCTGAACGCCATGATCGTGGTGTCGAGCACTTCCTGAACCGTCTCGCAGTACATCTGCACCCAGCCCACCTCGCGCACGGTCATCGCATCCTGATGACCGCCCCAGACCGATTGCGGCGTGATGCCGTCGCGCGTGACGAGGGCCATGACGATGGGCAGGCGCATTCCCGAGGTGCGGAAATACGGCTCGAACATGAAGGCCAGCCCCGGACCGCATGTCGCCGTGAAGGTGCGCCCGCCTGCGAGCGAGGCGCCCTGCAGCACCGAGAGCACGGAGTGTTCGCCCTCGGCGTCGACGATCTCCGCATCCATCCTTCCGTCGGCGACCAGTTTGGCGAGATGTTCGACGAGGCTCGACTGCGGCGTGATCGGATAGACCGAAACCATGTCCGGCCGGACCATGGCCACGGCGAGTGCCGCCGCTTCGTTGCCCTCGCAAACGATATGGTGCGGCTCGTTGGTCGCCGCGCGGTCATTTTCCAGCAACGCTGCGCTCATTCCGCCGTCTCCGTCACCATGACAATCGCGCGATGCGGACATTCAGCGGCGCAGATGCCGCAGCCCTTGCACGTACGCAGATCGATATCAAACCACGCGGGGCGCTCGACGACACATTGCACCGGGCAATAGAGCCAGCAAACCGCGCATTTGACGCATTTGTCGCGGTCCACGACCGGGCGCAGGCTGCGCCAGTCGCCGGGCAGCATCGGGTTCATCTCCGTTGCGATCGGACAGAGATCGTCCGGCACGCCGGCCTTGGCCGGGTTGAACATCGGATAGGCGCGATGCGTGCTCATGCGGCCACCTTGCTTCCAGGGCGGTGCACCTGCACCTCGTTGTAGCCGCGGTCGAGCGCCGCCAAATTCTGATCGAGACCGGCGTCGCGCATCTCGGATTCCGCCAACGCCCGCTTGAGCGAATTGAGCGAAACAATCCCGGTGGTGCGGGCGAAGGCGCCGAGCATCAGCGTGTTCGTGATGGGACGCCGGAAGATTTCCATTGCGAGACGCACCGCGTCAACCAGCCCGACGGTATCGACGATGTCGGGCATGTCGAGATCGGACAGCTGCTTTCCAGTCGTCAGGACGAGTGCGCCGCCGCTCTTCATGCCGGAGAAGATATTGACCGTGCGCGATACGGTCGGGTCGATACAGATAACGCAATCCGGATGGGTGATGTTGGTCATGCGGCGAATTTCACGCGGGTCGGTTCGCAGGAACGCCACCACCGGGGCGCCCCGCCGCTCGAACCCGAACGAGGGAATGGCGACGGCGAATTTGTCTTCCGCGACCAATCCCGCGGCGAGCATCCCGGCGGCCATGACGGCGCCTTGCCCACCGCGTCCATGTAGACGGACTTCGTACATCGACTTTCCTCCACCGAACCTTGCCGCCTTTTTGTGCGACCTGTGGCCGTCCATTCGGCTAAGGGGACCGTGCGCGATTCCAACCTGGCTGCACGCCCAGCCCCGCCTTGCCTTCGCCGCGTGACGGCGTCCACAGCAGGGCGAACCCCTGCGTAAACGCCGCACGGCACACCAATGTGTATTTGAACCAGCCACCCGTGACCGCCGCCAGAACGCCAGCCAGCGCCGCGAGCAGGGGAAGACCGGCCAAGCCAGCCGCCACGCCGAGGACCGCGGGCAGCGCATGGCCGATCCAGACGAAGTGGGCGTCGAGCGCGTTCAGGACTTTCGAGGTCCCGGTGGGGACGCCGGCGTTGCGCAGGGACGCGAGATATTTCCGCCACGCCAGCCAGCGCGCGGCGAGCAGCGCGGCGAGCAAAACGCCGAACGGCGCCAGTCCAGGCCAGACCACCGCGCCCGCGCACAACAGGCCGGCGCCTTCGGTCAAGTCTGTGGCGACGATCATGCCGATGCAGCTTGCGTTCCGCCAGGCAGGAATGCCCGTGTTGGCGTGCAGCATGCGGGCCTGACAATAGACGTAGACCAGCCCCAGCAGCCCCGCGATCCAGAACGCGGCCGGCCAATTGAACAAGACGGCCGCGGCGCCGGACGCGAACAGGAACGGCGCGGTCATCGCCTCCCGCGTCATCCACGACGTCGCCGCATTGAGGTACACGTTGAGCGCGCGCCACGGGCGACCGATCTCGAGCCAGACGGCAAGGAGGCCGATGCCGACGAGCGCGAGCCCGACAACGACGAGCGGACGCAGGTCTTCGCCGTGCCCGGACGCCAGCGCGATCGCAAACAGCAGGCCGCCGCCGGCGCCGCCGCAGATGAAATTGGTGGCGGCGCGCGCGTCCCAGTTCCTTTGCTGCCGCGGCGGCATTCGGTCGCCGATCTTCAGCGCTTCGCTCATGCCCTGCCCCCGTCCCAGATGTAATAGACCGACGGGTCGGTCCCCAACTCCTCGTGCATGCGGAAATGCCTGGTGTCGGCCAGCAGCGTCGAAACGTTGCTCCGGGGATCGTTGACGTCGCCGAAATGCATCGCGCCCGAAATGCAGGAATTGACACAGGCCGGCGTAACGTCCGGATCGACGCCGGGCGTCTGTCCGTTGACGGCGGCCAGATCGATCCGCTCCTTGCAGAACGTGCATTTGGTAGCGACCGCCAGGCGCTCGGGATCGAAGCGCGCGGTCTCTGATTTCATCGCCTCGCCATAGGCGTAGTGCGGCGTGTACTCGATCGAGCGCGCATCATACGGGCAGGCCATGATGCAATTGGAGCAGCCGATGCACAGATCGTAGTCGATGGTGACGAGGCCGTCCTCGCGCTGCTTCGTTGCCGTTGTCGGACAGACGTGCATGCAGGGCGGATTGGCGCAATGCATGCACGCGACCGGCAAGAAGGTGCGATGGACGTCGGGAAATTCGCCGCTCTCGATATCGAGCACTCGCCGCCATTGCACGCCCGGAGGCGTGGCGTTGGCGCTCTTGCATGCGGCCGTGCAGGTCTGGCAGCCGACGCAGCGCCGCAGGTCGATCACCATGGCGTAACGCTTGCTCATGCGGCGGCCCTCGCCATCCGCCGCACTGCGACGCGTACGATGTCGGCGCCCGAGCCGGTGGCGTCGGTGAGTTCGAGCGACATCGGCGCGATGGTGTTCAGGCTCGCCCGCTCCATATCCCTGGCAAAGGGCGTCGCCCAATGATCAAACTGACCGACGATGACGAGCGTATCCGGCCGCATGCCCTGCGTCAGCGACGCCTTGCCGTAGGTCGCGCCGATATGCGAGCGCACCTCGACGCGATCACCCTCGGCGATACCGAGTTTGGCGGCCGTGTCCGCGTTGATGATGACCCCGGTATTGCCGCGCACGTTCTCGGAGATTTCGTGCATCATCGCGATCGCGGCGTTGCCGCCCGCATGATACTGCATGCTCTTGGTCGTCAGCAGCCAGAACGGAAAATCCTCGATCCGCGCGCCCGAATTGGCCAGTTCGCGCTCCCAGCGGGCCGGCACGTTGTCCCATACCGGCAGCGCAATATATTCGGACAGTTGCTCGTCCCACCAGTGCATCTTCTGCTCGTGAAGGCGATTGCCCAATTCGCGCCCGATGCGCAGCAGGCGCTCCTGATAGGGCAGTTCGTAGCGCAGCCCCTGCTTCTCCAGGGTCGGCGTCAGATACCAGTCGAGACGCGACGTCGGCACGGCGTAAAACCCATGCTCCTTGTACCAATCGAGTCCGTGCTCCTCCTTGCCCTCTGACAACGTCATGGTCGCGGCGCGGCAGACCGAGTCCCAGATCTGGTCGGGCTCAGGCGGCGTCGCCGGATCGAGCGAGTAATCGTAGTCCTTGCCCTTGAGAGGCGACACGCCGGCGATGCCGCGGTTGAGCGCGGCGATATATTCCGGCAACAGGCCGGTGCGCTTGGCGAGTTCGGTGGTGATCCAGGTGAAATCGCGGGCCTCGCCCTGCGGCGCGACCGCGGCCTGCCGCAACACCACGCCGTGACAATCCCAGAACTGCTCCATGTATTTGGTGGCGCCCATGCGGATCAGTTGCGTCGACTCGAGGTCGGAGGCTTCCGGCAGCAGCAGGTCGGCCATGTAATTGGTTTCGTCCACCGTATAGGCGAAGGCGACCATGAACGGGAAACGCGCGGCGGTGTCGGCGAGCCGGCGCGTCTCCCAGAACGAGATCGCCGGGTTCGAGCGATAGACGATCCACATTTCCGGAAAGGTCGGCTTGGGCATGGTCCAGTCGGCCGGCGTGCTCTCCTGGAACATCCAGGCGAGTTGCGTCGGCCCCAGCGCCTGGCTCCAGCCGCCATTGCGGCCGACGATCGGCACCAAGGTGGTGTGGAGGTTGCGCGTCTCCGGCACAGGCCGCCAGCTGTTGCTGCCGGTCGGATTGAAATGCTGGACCATGAAGCCGTCTTCGCCCGGCTTCACGCTGAGATGGCGATTGTCCTGCGGACGGTTGAGGCGCACCGTCGTGCCGAGCGTGCCGCCCGGATTCTCGAGCGCACCGACGAGCGCGGCGAGCACGGTGCGCGACCAGCAGCATTCGAAAGCGCCCCAGCCATTGTTGACCGACTTGCCGAGCGTCACCGCCACCGGCCGGAACGGCAGGGTCTTGCCGTCGATCTCGATGGTCGCGCCGATGCTGGCGGCCTCGAGGTATTCACCGGCGATACGGCGGATGGTCGCCGCAGGCACGTCGCAGATTTGCGCCGCCCATTCCGGCGTGTAGCGCGCGACATGGTCGACGAGCGTCTGATAAGCGGTCGCGCCTTCGACATCGGAATATTCGCGCCGCGCGGCGTCGGCGTCGACGGTGGCGGCTTTGGCCACGTGATGGCGGCCGGCGACGGCGAGCATGGCGCCTGGCGTGTCGAAGGCCACGGCCTGCCCGGTCGCCTCGTCCCAGACCAACGGCTTGCCGCTGACGAAATCACGCAGATAGAGCCCATCCGGCCCGACCAGATAGGGCGAGGCGGTGCGGTCGCGCAGGAAGGGGATATCGAGCTTGGCGAGCCCGTGTTCGTGCAGCAGCACGTGGATCAGCGCAAACAGGAAGGCCGGATCGGTCTTCGGGCGGATCGGCACCCATTCGGCCGAGCAGGCGCCGGTGATGCTCAGGTGCGGCTCGACATGCACGCGCTTGTAGCCGCGGACCCGCGCATCGGCGTGACGGGTGACCGCGCAAGGTCCGCCGGTCACCTCGACATTGGCACCGAGGGAGATGATGTAGCGCGTGTTGGGCGTATCGGCGGCGACGGTGAAGCCGCGGTGCCAGAATTCGCCGTAGAGATGTTCGGAGTGGGTGCATTTGACGCCCTGCCCCGAGCCGAAGCTGTAGTCGACCGGGCCCCACGCCGCGAGAAATGCCGGAAACGAGCCCATGTAATTGGCGGGGGTGCCGCCGTGACCGAAGCTGACGGCGAGGCGCGGCAGGCCGGATTCGTCGACCTGACCCTTCGCGTAAATGCGTTTCAGCCTTCCGGCCACGATGTCCAGTGCCTCGTCCCAGGAGATCGGCGCGAAGCCCGGATCCTCGCCGCGCCCCTTGTTCGGGTTGGTGCGCTTCATCGGCGTGAGAATTCTGTTCGGGTTGTAGGTCTTCTGCACGAGACCGTAGGCTTTGACGCAGACCCTGCCGTGCGCCGGATGCACGTCCTGCGCGTCGAAATTCGGTTCGATTTCGGTGGCGACGCCGTCTTCCACCTTCACTTTCATGAAGTCGGGACCGGACACGCAATTGTAGCAGAGGCTCGGCACGCGCTTGACGGTCTTGGCTGCGCTCATCGCGTTCTCCTCAGCCATTCGCGCGGGGGTCGCATTTCGCCACCCGCCCTCCCTGGAAGATCCTTTATTAGTATTTTGGTATATCAATACGAAATTAAGTGATACAGTTCGATCGGGGAACTGTCAACGTAGTTGTATCGCATTCCACTCTTTTGTCCGGTGCGGCGCACCAATGGCTTCTTGCACTGCACCAATTTCGTTGAATCAATCGTACCGCCGGCAAATAACAAAAACCGGAATGTGACACCATAATGCTACTCTAACATCAAAGTTTTGTATCACATAGGAATCCTCCAATGAAACCAACCTTGAGCGTCGGCCTGTCGGCAACCCGCCGGATCGAAATCGATACGCCGCGTACCATCGATTTCCTCGGGGAGACGCTGCGCGTCTACGCCACGCCGGAACTGGTGCGCGATTTTGAGATCGCCTGCCGAGAGTTTCTGCTTGCCCACACCGATCCCGGCGAGGATTCGGTGGGTACCGGCATCAGCATTTCCCACGGCGGCGCGACGCTGCGCGGCATGCACGTCGACATTACGGTCACGGTCAGCAAGATCGATGGACGGCTCGTCACCTTCGATCTGCTGGCGAAGGACCCCATCGAGGAAATCAGCCGCGGCAGCCACAGCCGCTTCGTGGTCGAGGTCGAGAAGCTGCGCGCGAAGGTTGCCGCGAAAGCTGCAAAGGCCGGAGCGGCCCCCGCGCAGCCCATCCGGACGTCGGGGTCGTGATGAGCACACATCCGGACATTCAGTTCGCCGAGGTTTCCGAAGCCGACGAACAGGTATGCGCGACACCTCCGATCAGGAACGTGCATCGCGAGATCTGGCGCGACAGCCTGCACAGCCGCGGCGAGCGACTTGTTCCGGAAGAAACGCCCGTGGCCGTGGTCTATGACGGCAGCACCTATGCGGTCATGATGGCAACGCCGGAGGATCTGGAGGATTTCGCGATCGGCTTTAGTCTCACGGAGGGAATTGTCCGCTGCGCCGACGATATAAAATCCATCGATCTCGTTCGTTCGCGCGATGGCATCGAACTTCGAATGTGGCTCGCAGACAGCAATTCTCAGCGGCTGAAAGAACGCCGTCGACGCCTCGCCGGACCGACCGGCTGCGGGTTGTGCGGTATCGAATCGCTCGCAGAGTTGGTTCGTCCGGCGAACATCGTCAGCTATGGTCGAAAGTTCACCCCCGGGCAGATCATGACGGCGATGCAAAGCATTCTGCCAATGCAAAAACTAAACATCGAAACCCGCGCGGTTCATGCTGCGGCTTTCTGGCAATCTTCCCGGGGCGTCGTCGCATTGCGGGAAGACGTTGGTCGCCATAATGCGCTGGACAAGCTCGCCGGCGCACTTTCGCGGGATGATGTACCGGGAAATGACGGAATTGTAGTTCTGACCAGCCGCGTTTCGGTCGAGATGGTACAGAAAACCTCGGTAATCGGCGCATCGGTCATCGTGTCGGTATCGGCGCCGACGGCATTGGCGGTCCGCGTTGCGAATGAAGCGGGCATTACGCTGGCCGCTATCGCGCGGGCGGATGGTTTTGAAGTCTTCACTCGAGGCGATCGAATTTCGCTGGCGGCGTCACCATGCGATTTTTGAGACAGCAAAACCGCGCCAGGGAAAGCCAAGGTGAGGTCGATGCTCGCCTGCCCCTTACCGCGGACTAGATCGTAGCACTCTCGCCGAGATACACCGCCTTGACGCGTGGATCGCGCGCCACCTGCTCGGGCGCTCCCTCCACCAGCAGAGCTCCGGCGACCAGGACTGAAATGCGATCGGCGAAACTGAATACGAGATCCATGTCGTGCTCGATCAGCAGAACCGTCACATCCCGCGGCAGGCTCGCCACCACGGCGAGGATATCGTGCCGTTCGCTTTCGGGAACGCCTGCGGCCGGCTCGTCCAACAACAGAACTCGCGGTCTTGTTGAAATAGCGAGTGCAATCTCGAGCAGGCGTTGCTTGCCATAGGGCAGCGTCGCTGTCGGCTCGTTCATCACATCGAGCAGATGGAACCGCGCGAGGTTTTCGGCAATTTCCCCATTGATGTCGGCCCGCGTCCCCATCCTGCGCCACCAGTCTCCGCCGTGACCCATGCGCTCGGAGACCGCAAGACCGATCGTCTCCAGCGGTGTCAGATCCGCATAGAGCTGATTGATCTGGAACGTCCGCGACAGCCCGCGCTGGACGCGCTTGTGCGCCGGCAGCGCCGTAACGTCGCTTCCTTCCAGCAGGATACGACCGGCGTTGGGGCGAAGAACTCCGGTCAACAGATTGATCACGGTCGTCTTGCCCGCGCCGTTCGGCCCGATCAGGGCATGACGCGCACCGGCCTCGATGCGCAACGAAAGATTATTGGTAACCGCCAACCCGTCGAACCGCTTTTCAAGTCCGACGGTTTCCAGCGCGAATGTCACAACAGGCCTCGCTATCCGCAATAGTGACAGAATGTCGCCGTTTTGCGCGGCGCGCAACATGGGCCATCGGCAGACAGCTGCAAAACTTCCCAAAAAAATGCCGCGCGATCAATTTGCAAATTGGGAGCTACGATCGTTCCCATCGACCGGCGGCCGGCGCCGGACCCGCCGCAATAGCCAGCAAATCCGGCACCTGCTGGCGGACCTCGGCGACTATGGTCCGGTCGAGCCTGTCGAGCCACTTTTTGGGGATAGCGGCCAAGCCATAGGTGGCGCCGGTGAGCATCGCCGCCAATGCGCCGATGGTGTCGGCATCGCCTCCCTGGTTTACGGCCTGGATGACGCAATCGGAAAAAGAATCCGTATTGAAGTAGAAGTGCAGGACCGTTTGCATCGTATCGACGACATAAGCCGAACTCTGGCCACGATACGGCGCGAAACGGAAAACAGGATGCTCGCCGATCAAGGCCTCGGCGATGTCGCGCGCCGCTCGTTTGCCGCCGCCGGACAACACGCTGTGCAACATCCGGACAAGTGTGAGGGTGGCAGCGTCCGAAAGCGGGTGATTATGGGTGATATGGCATTGGGCTAAAGTCCACGCCGCCGCCTTCTCCGGGTGGCCGAGGGTCGCGAGCGCCACGGGAAGTATGCGCATGGCAGCGCCATTGCCGGCAGCCCCCTCATGGAACGGTCCCTCGACCGTGCCTTGTGTCACGTAGCGGCGGATACCGCGGCGGCATGTGTTGCCGACGTCAACAGGACGAGACTTCAGCCATACGGCAAATTCCTCGCATACGTCGCGAACATCGAGGCCGCCGCGCCGCACCAGCGAACGGCCAAGCGCCAGAGCCATTTCGGTATCATCCGTCACTGCGCCAGGCGTGAGCCGCAGCCAGCCGCCCCCGATGATCTCGCGATGAACGCCGTGCCGAGCGGCGATCTCGCTCCTGGTCATGAACTCGACGGTGGCCCCGAGGGCGTCGCCGGCCGCAAATCCAAGAAAGGCTGCAAGCGCCCGATTGTCCGGACTCGGATTGGTCATCGCCAGCACTTCATGGTCAAAAATAGCTGGCCGTCACGCGGTATTCTCCGCCGATCACCAGATACTCGCCTTCACCCTTCAACGGATGCATGGACAATAGCGTGTTGAAGAACGCCACCTTGGACACCGGAACCTGAACGGTAAGGATGGTATCCCCGAAGCATTCGGCGATGTCGCGATGGGAGGTAAAGGAGCTGAGGTTATTGAGCCGCATCAAGACCGTGCGTTTGTCGATCCGCTCCATGACCTGATGCTCGTCGAAGGCGTTGATCCCCCGGTAGAGGGTCAGGTGAGTTCGGCCGGGCGCAACCCGGCGCTCCAGCGCCCATTGGCAGAATTCGAAAAGCAGGTCGAGCTGGGCGTAGATGGAATTGCTGTGAAAGCGGCTCGACATCTTCTCTTCGACATAGGTTGTCCACGCGCGGCTCGAAATGCGCTCTATGATCTCCTTGTGAAAGGTGGGGAATATGCCGAACCGGCTTTCCACCCAGCCCTTGAGCACGGCCCCTTCGGGACCATTGCTGTCGTATCCCCACCCCTTGATCAGTCGCAGAAATGACGACCGATAGCGGCGGCGCCTCGCTCCGGTTCGCTGGCCGGGCTCGTCCTCTTGCTGCTCGCGATCAATCCCGAACATCGCCATCATATAGCAGGTAAAGGCTTCGCCAGCATCGAGCAGGTCCGAGGACTGGTCGAGCATTTCGAACAGATTTGGGTTCATTTCCCGCACGCCGGATATATGCAGCGGCATCGGGTAGTCGCTGAAGTCGCGATGGACCAGCAACTCCATCGGCACCCCCAAGAGGTTGCTCGAGTGTCCGATCACGTTGTGACCTTGCCTTTCTGCTTCCCGGTCACCCTTGCCATATGCCGGTATCCAGAACTGTGAAAGCGCAAAAGCGCGCCAGGGCGACGGCTCGCGCCGTGGCGCTATGGGCAAATGCGACAGAACGCGCACGCGCGGCCCAAGGTCCGACAGAATAGCCGGGCATGTTGCTTATCGGCTTCGCCCGAGGGCGCCCGAGGCGGGTGGCGAAGCAGGTCGCCGGTCTCGACCTGGATCGCGAGCGCGACGCGTTGAAATGGATCGAATTGGTCTTTGAGTTCGACGCAGATGCGACGCGGTGATCTGGTGACCGTTGCCGCGTCGGGTGACTATTGCAAGCCACGTCCGGCGGTCATCGTGCAGACCGACGCCTTTCCGAAAAGCCACGCTTCGGTGGTGATCTGCCAGTTGACTTCCGATCTGGTGGACGCCCCGGATTTTCGTGTCACCATTGAGCCAACGCCCGAAAATGGATTGCGTCTCAAATCGCAGGTGATGGCCGATAAACCGACAACCATTCGACGCGAACGGATCGGTCCGAAGATCGGGCGTCTCGGCAACCAAGACATGGCTCGGCTCGGAATTGCTTTGGCGTTTGTCTTGGGGCTCGCGGACTAGCGATGCTTCTGGTCCAGGCGACGAACCGCAAGATTTACGTGCGGCTGTCGGCAGACCGACGCGGCAATTTCCGACACCCGGCAACGATATCGTGCAAAATCGTACGGTGGCGCGCCACGGCCGACGAAGATGGGCGATATTGTTTCGCCATAACCCTATGACAGAATGCGCTCGGGCGCACCGGCGCGGTCAGGCGCGCGACGGAGCAACCGAATTTTGCTCCGCTCGCCGCTTTCTTGGCGCGTCGAAATCCTAAATGAGACTGTCGCCACCGAAATTGCCGCGCTTCCGGAGGACATACAGGCGCGGTTCCTTCGGCTCTCCGACCGCATCGTCCGGACCGGGCTGGAAGGTCTGCGCGAGCCGCACGGGAAGCACCTTGAGGGCAAGGCGGCTTGATTCGGCATTCGCGAACGAAAGCCAACGATATCGCAAAAACGTAAAATGGCGCGCCGGACAGAACAAGCGAACACTTGCGTGATCGAAGTTCCACTGCAATTCCGGTTGACAACGGCGCAAGCGATCTATTTGGAGGGCTGCGCCGGTTGGAACGCCCAGCCGTCCGGGGAGGACAGCTGAACTGACATGCGAGATAGGATGCAGAGAACCATCGATGCGCTGGTTGCGCGACAGTGCACTCGAGGAGATGTGAAAGAGGTAGTCCTTTGCCTGCACATCGCGGCGAGCAACACCACTCTCAGCGCAGCCACCGGGCAGTGGCGCGGCGAGCCAATCGGGGCGCGCACCTCGCATTTCATTGCCAGTACTTCGAAGCTTCTGGCCACAGCGATGGTTATGCGGCTTCGCCACGCAGGCCGGCTGCACCTGGACGACCCGGTCCTGCGCTTCTTTCCCGACGGTGAGTTAAAGGGGCTCCACCGGATTGGCGACACCGATCACACGCCTGCCATCACTGTGCGCCATCTCCTTAGTCATACATCGGGATTGCCGGACTACTTCGAGGGGCGCCGCCGGGATGGCACCCGATTGGCCGATGGCCTGCTGGCCGGGCGCGACATGAGTTACGGCCTCGGCGAGGTCATAGCATGGTCGCGCGACGAAATGCGCCCGCACTTTCCCCCGGGGACGGGGCGGCGTGCATTATATTCTGACACGAACTTCTACCTGCTGGGCGAGGTCATTGCCCGCACCCATGGCAGCCCGCTGCCCAAGGCGCTGAGCGAATTGGTGACCGCGCCGCTAGGGATGCAGCATACACACTTCTCGAGCGCGGGCCTTGACGCAATGCCCATGCGCTTTGGCAAGACCACGCTCAACACTCCTCGGGCCATGGCGTCGATGCCTGTCGACGGAGGGATCGTGTCGACTGGCAACGACATGCTGGCGTTTACGCGCGCCTTCTTTAGCGGTGCGCTGTTCCCGCCTGCGTGGCTGGCTGAAATGGCAGATTGGCGCCGGGTGTTCTTTCCTCTGCATGCCGGCATCGGCATGCTGCAGTTCCGTCTACCGCGTTTGTTATCGCCCTGGCGGCGCATGCCCGTTTTGCTAGGGCACTCGGGCATCTCGGGCGCGTTTGCGTTCCATTGCCCGGAACGGGGCATCGCACTTGCCGGAACAGTGAACCAGATTGCCAATCGGAGCCGGCCATACCGGTTCATGCTGGAAATCTTGGAAGCGCTGCGGGCGCACGGCTGAGCGCATCGAGATACCGCATCGATCAGGCTGGGTGCAGAGCCCGCATGTTCGAAAAGCGCAAGCTATCATCTTGATGGCAAATTGGCGCGCCCGAAGAGATTTCGAACTCCTGACCCCCAGATTCGTAGTCTGGTGCTCTATCCAGCTGAGCTACGGGCGCGTTTTTCGCTGGCATTCGAGGGACGCAAGGCCCGTCGATGCTCGCATGCATTTGCGAGAACTTGTTCAGAGGTCGCGAAAGCGCGCCATAGCTACCGGCTCCGGCCGGGATTGGCAAGGTCCGCAAAGGAGCGTCCGGCCACTTCGTCATACTGGGCGCGGGGAGCGCAACCCCGGAATCTCGTGCAATTACCCCCCCGGATTCCAGGTTCGCCCGCCTGCTGGCGTCCCGGATTGGCGAAAACAGGAGCGCCCGGGTGGTGTTTTACGCCCGCGCCCGTTCGTTGCGGACGCTCAGGAGTTCCACCGGCCGGTCGGGAATCGCGACCCGGAAGGTCGCGCCGATGGTGCCTTCCACCAGATGGATCTCCCCGCCATGGGCGCGGACCAGTTCGGCGGCGATCGCGAGCCCGAGCCCGCTGCCGCCGGGCCGGCCCGAGGTCTGGAACGCCTCGAACAGATGGTCGCGGGCCTCTTGGGGCACGCCCGGGCCGGTGTCGGAGACCTCGATGATCGCGACCGTGCCCTCGCGGCGCCCGGTGATGCGGATCTGCAGGGTCGCGGCGTCGCTCCTGGGGCGGTTTTCGAGCGCCTGCGCCGCGTTGCGCACGAGGTTGAGCAGCACGCGGAACAACTGATCGGGGTCGGCGTCGATGGTGAGCCCGCGTTCGATCGCGCTGATCCAGGCGATCGAGGCATCGGAGGCTAGCCCTGCGGATTCGCGCACCTCCGCGACAACCGGCTCGATCAGCATCATGCGGCGGTCGGGCGCGGCCTCCTGGGCGCGGCCATAGGACAGCGTCGACTGGCAGAACGCGATGGCCCGTTCCAGCGAGCGCATCAGCTTCGGCGCGAAGCGCTGCACCCGCGGATCGGGCACGCTGGCAAGCTGGTCGGACAACAGTTGCGAGGACGCCAGCAGGTTGCGCAGATCGTGGTTGATCTTCGAGACCGCAAGCCCAAGGGCTGCGAGCCGGCTCTTCTGATGCAGCATCGACACCAGATCGCGCTGCATGTCGGACAATTCGCGCTCGGCGACGCCGATCTCGTCGCCGCGCTGACTGGGCACGATGATCCGCGCCGAGCTCTCCGGATCCTCGTGGAAGGCCACCAGGCTCTCGGTCAGACGGCGCATCGGCCGCACGAACAGATAATGCAGCGCCAGATAGACCAGGGCCGCGGTGAGCACCGCGATCATCAGCGATACCAGCAGCAGATTGCGGGAAAACCGGTACATCGCCTGACGCAGCGGCGCCTCGTCGATCACGACCTCGATGAACTGCGCGCCGCCGGGCGCCGGCCCGATCACGCGGATCGACTGGTTGCCGCTTTCCAGCATGATCTCGAATGAATCGACGATCGCCGACCACACCGTCATCGATCGCATGTCGAAATCATGGTCGATCGCCTCCGGCAAATCGGCGCTGGCCAGCAGCCGGCGCTGCTGCCCCATCTTGATGGCGACCGCGCGCGCGCCGATACTGCGGAGGATCTGCCGCGCCAGCGAATCCGGGACCATGCCCAAAGGGGCGGCATCGAGCACCAGCGCGGCGGTATTCGCCGCCGCCAGCCGGTCGTTCAGCCGGTTCATCCGGAAATTGGCGATCGCGGGCACATAGATCAGCACTTCCGCGATCATCACCAGCGGAATGGTGAGCAACAGCAGCTTGCCGGACAGGCCGAGCCGGCGTGGCGGCCTTGGCCGCGGCGTTCCGATTGTCGGCTGTTCTTCGGTCACTGACACGATATCTGCCTTCGACGCCCGGCGCATGATCCGCCAAAGTGCAGGCGGTTCGGCGACAAGATCATGCGCCAACTTGATTTGGAGGATGCGTTCGGCCCCGGCACCGGTCAAATTACGGATCGCTAATGTCCGCCGGTTCCCGTCATCTAATGCGCGCGGGCCAAGGTGCCATCCCCGCACCCTGAAAACACCGCGAATGCCGTTATATTCGGGCAAATTGCGCCGTTTCGAAGAACTCCGGAAAGGTTCAGACGGGGCGAGCGGCCAGATTGACGAAAACGGGTCGCTCCCGTATAAGCCGCGCCAATTGTCCGCGATGGCCCGGTTCGACCGGGGCGGCTCTTTTGGGCCGGAAACGGCCCGCTTTGGGCCCGCCAGCATCACCGGACTTACCTCATTGTCAGGCATAATTGCCCGGTCAGCGGAGAACGACGCCGTGAAGCGGACTTATCAACCCAGCAAACTGGTGCGCAAGCGCCGTCACGGCTTCCGTGCCCGCCTTGCGACGACCGGCGGCCGCAAGGTCCTCGCCGCGCGCCGCGCCCGGGGCCGCAAGCGTCTGAGCGCCTGAGCCGGGCTTCCCGGAGATTTCATCATGGATCGGTTAAGGCAGCGGGCGGACTTCCTCGCCGTTGCCAATGGCGCGCGGGTCAACAGCGCTGCCTTCGTGGTGCAAAGCCGGCGCCGCGACGATGACGGCCCGGTCCGGGTCGGCTTCACCGTTACCAAGAAGAACGGCACCGCCACCGAGCGCAATCGCATCCGGCGCAGGCTTCGCGAATTGGTGAAGCGGCTGGACGTCATAACAATGCGACCGCACAGTGATTATGTGCTAGTCGGCCGTCGTGCCGCACTTAACCGCGACTTCGCGACCATGCTCGACGACCTCCGCTCGGCGCTGCATCGCCTCGACCGGCAGCCCAAGAAAGTTCCTGACGCGACCGCATGACGCAAGCCGCCAACCGAATTGAATGACGAGACCTTGAACGATGAACGATAATCGCAACACCATCCTCGCCGTCATTCTGTCCGGCCTCGTGCTGATCGCCTGGCAATATTTCTACAACGTGCCGCAGATGGAGAAGCAGCGCGCCGCGCAGCAGGCCCAGAGCGAGATGGCGAAACCCGCGCCGCCAGGCCGGAAGCACGACGACCCCGTCGACCGCGCCACAGACCGGTGCAGCACCGGCACCGTCGGCCAACGCGCCCGCCCAGCCGGCCTCCACGGCGCCCGTCGTCAGCCGCGATACCGCCATCGCCGCAACGCCCCGCGTCAAGATCGATACCCCGCGCCTGATCGGCAGCATCTCGCTGAAAGGCGCGCGCATCGACGATCTGTCGCTGGTGCAGTTCCGCGAGACCGTCGACCCGGCGTCGCCCGCGATCGTGCTGTACTCGCCCTCGGGCACCGCCAGCCCCTATTATGCCGAATTCGGCTGGGTCGCCGCCAGCGGCTCGACGGTGAGAATTCCCGACCAGAACACCGTGTGGCAGCAGGAAGGCACCGGCAGCCTGACGCCCGCCACCCCGGTGACGCTGAAATATGACAATGGCGACGGCCTCACCTTCCGCCGCACCATTTCGATCGACGACCGCTACCTCTTCACCGTCAAGGACGACGTCACCAATGTCGGCAATGCGCCGGTCACGCTTTATCCGTTCGCGCTGATCTCGCGGCACGGCACCCCGAAGGTCTCCGGCTACTACATCCTGCATGAAGGCCTGATCGGCTATCTCGGCGACCAGGGCCTGCAGGAATACGGCTACAAGAAGATCGACGACGCCAAGGCGGTCAGCTTCAAGGTCACCGACGGCTGGCTCGGCATCACCGACAAATACTGGGCCTCGGCGCTGTTGCCCGACACCAACGCGCAGCTGCAGGCGCGGCTTTCGTCCAATCTGGTCGGCACGATGCGGACCTATCAGACCGATTATCTGCAGGATCCGCAGACCATCGCGATCGGCGGCACCGGCAGCGCCAATGCGCGGCTGTTCGCCGGCGCCAAGGAAGCCAGCGTCGTCGGCATCAATTTCCCGCTCGGCGGCTTCGGCGGCTACAACAAGGCAGCTCGCGCTCAATCACTTCGATCTGCTGATCGACTGGGGCTGGTTCTATTTCATCACCAAGCCGATGTTCCTGGCGCTGGACTTCTTCTATCACCTGGTCGGCAATTTCGGCATCGCCATCCTGCTGGTGACGGTGCTGGTGAAGCTGTTGTTCTTCCCGCTCGCCAACAAATCCTACGCGTCGATGGCGAAGATGAAATCGGTGCAGCCGCAACTGGCCGCGCTGAAGGAGCGCTATCCCGACGACAAGGTGAAGCAGCAGCAGGAGATGATGGAAATCTACAAGAAGGAGAAGATCAACCCGATCGCCGGTTGTCTTCCCGTCGCCTTGCAGATTCCGGTGTTCTTCTCGCTCTACAAGGTGCTGTTCGTCACCATCGAAATGCGGCACGCGCCGTTCTTCGGCTGGATCAAGGACCTGTCGTCGCCCGACCCGACCAATCTGTTCACCCTGTTCGGCCTGCTTGCATTTCGATCCGACCCAGCTGCCGCTGTTCGGACACTACCTCGCGCTCGGCGTCTGGCCGATCATCATGGGCATCACGATGTGGTTCCAGATGAAGCTCAATCCGACGCCGCCGGATCCGACCCAGCAGATGATCTTCGCCTGGATGCCGCTGATCTTCACCTTCATGCTGGCGGGTTTCCCGGCGGGTCTGGTGATCTACTGGGCCTGGAACAACACCCTGTCGGTGCTGCAGCAGAGCTTCATCATGCGCCGCAACGGCGTGAAGGTTGAATTGTTCGACAATCTCAGGGCGACGTTCGCCTCGAAGAAGGCCGAATTGAAGACCTGACGGGTCTTACTGGTGTGGGACGCGCGTCTCTGATTTCGTCATGCCCGGGCTTGTCCCGGGCATCCACGTCTTTGGGGCTGGCAAAAGCAAGACGTGGATGGCCGGGACAAGCCCGGCCATGACGGTGATGGAAGCCTTCGCATGACCGCCGATCCCGATGCGAAGCTGATCGAACGAGGGCGAAAGCTGTTCGCGGGCGACTGGCAGTTCTTCTGGGCCTCGCCCTCGATCGAAACGCTGCCGCCGATGGCGGGCATCGAGGTCGCCTTTGCCGGCCGCTCCAATGTCGGCAAATCCAGCCTGATCAACGCGCTGACCGGCCGCAACGCGCTGGCGCGGACCTCGCATACGCCCGGCCGCACCCAGGAACTGATCTTCTTCGAAGGCCCCGACAATGCCGGCTTCCGGCTGGTCGATATGCCCGGTTACGGTTACGCCTCCGCGCCGAAGGCCAAGGTCGCGTCCTGGACCGCGCTGATCCACACATTCCTGCAGGGCCGCAGCAATCTGGCGCGGGTCTATGTGCTGATCGACGCCCGGCATGGCCTCAAGGAGGTCGATCTCGACGTGCTCGAAGACGCTCGACAAATCGGCGGTGAGCTATCAGGTCGTGCTTCACCAAGGCCGACCAGGTGAAACCTGCCGAGCTGGAACAACGCATCGCCGAGATCGAAGGCCGCACTTGTCAAAACATCCCGCCGCCTTTCCGGAAGTGTTGGTGACATCCTCGCGCACCGGCGCCGGGATGCCGGAATTGCGCGCCGCGATGGTGCGCCTGCTCGGGGAGCGCAGCTGATGGTTGGATCTCGCAGTTTGCGCATCCTGATCATTCTGGCCGGCATCATGGGCGCCGACGGCATCATCCTGGCGGCGGCCTCCGCGCACCAGGCCGATGCGGCGCGGCTGGGGTCGGCTTCATCGATGCTGCTGTTTCACGCCACCGCCGTGCTCGCGGTCGTGGCGCTGGCCGAGCGCGGCGTCATCCATGCCCGGATCGGGATCGCCGCCGCACTGGGATTTGTCATCGCGGCCGGCGCTGTTCGCCGACCGACCTGACGCTGCGGCAATATGCCGGCCACAGCCTGTTCCCTTTTGCCGCGCCGACCGGCGGCACGCTCCTGATCGTGAGCTGGCTCGCGCTCGCGGTGGCGGCGGCCTGGCCGCGGCGCGACCTGCTGAGATCGCGGCGGACATGCTTTGCGCCGTGCCCGCCAATCAGATAGAAACCGCCCGACCCTGCTGACCGCGAGACCCGCTCCATGACCGACGTGCCGAATATCAGTCCGCTCGATCAGGCCCGCATCCTGTCCGAGGCGCTGCCGCACATGCAGCAGTATGACGATGAAACCATCGTCATCAAATATGGCGGCCATGCCATGGGCGCGGAAGACCTCGCCAAGGCGTTCGCGCGCGACATCGTGCTGCTGGAGCAGACCGCCATCAATCCGGTGGTGGTGCATGGCGGCGGGCCGCAGATCGCGACCATGCTGAAGCGGCTCGGCATCCAATCGGAATTCGCCGCAGGCCTGCGCATCACCGACGCCGCGACCATCGAGATCGTCGAAATGGTGCTGGCGGGTTCGATCAACAAGCAGCTGGTCGGCTACATCAACGAGGCCGGCGGCAAGGCGGTCGGCCTGTGCGGCAAGGACGGCAACATGGTGACGGCGTCGAAGGCGACGCGCACCATGGTCGATCCGGATTCGCAACATCGAAAAGGTGGTCGATCTCGGCTTCGTCGGCGAGCCCGAAAAGGTCGATCTGACGCTGCTGAACCAGCTGATCGGCCATGAGCTGATCCCGGTGCTGGCGCCGCTGGCGACATCGCGAACCGGCCAGACCTTCAACGTCAACGCCGACACCTTTGCCGGCGCGGTCGCGGGCGCGCTGAAGGCCAAGCGGCTGTTGCTGTTGACCGACGTTCCCGGCGTGCTCGACAAGTCGAAGAAGCTGATTCCGGAACTGTCGGTGAAGGACGCGCGCAAGCTGATCGCCGACGGCACCATTTCCGGCGGCATGATCCCGAAGGTCGAGACCTGCATCTACGCGCTCGAGCAGGGCGTGCAGGGCGTCGTCATCATCGACGGCAAGACGCCGCACGCGGTCCTGCTCGAATTGTTCACCAATCAAGGCACCGGCACGCTGATCCACAAGTGATGACGCATCGGCCACGCAACCATCCCCAGCCGTCATGGCCGGGCTTGTCCCGGCCATCCACGTCTTTTGCCGAGCGGGTTGGAAAAGAAGACGTCTGGATGCCCGGGTCAAGCCCGGGCATGACGATCTGAGAATAATGCGATCTCTTTCGTCCACCATGAAAGCTGTCCTGATCGCACTGCCCGCCGCGATCGTTTCCTTTCTCAGCTCGGCCGAACCGGCCCACGCCGACCTGAAACTCTGCAATCGCATGAGCTATGTGGTCGAGGTCGCGATCGGCATCGACGACAAGGCCGCCACCGCGACGCGCGGATGGTTTCGCATCGATCCGGCGGCGTGCCGCGTCGTGGTACAGGGCACGCTGACCGCCGACCGCATCCTGCTCAACGCACGCGCGCTCGGCGTCTACGGCTCCTCGCCGATCCCGCAGAATGGCGGCGACACGCTGTGCATCGCGCCCGACAATTTCGTCATCGCCGCCGCGCGGCAGTGCCGCGCCGGGCAAACCCCGGCGCCCTTTACCCAGATCAATCCGACCCCGACCGACGACGGCAATCTGGTGGCGTATCTCGCCGAAGACAGCGAATATGATGACGAGCAGGCAAGGCTCGCCGGCATTCAGCGGCTGCTGGTGATCGCGGGCTATGACGCCGCGCCGATCGATGGCGTCGACGGCCCGAAGACGCAAGCAGCGCTGGCGGCGTTCCTGAAAAGCCGCGGGCTGACGCCCGATATCGTGCAGGCGCCGAATTTCTTCGCGACCATGATCGACGCGGTGCAATCGCCGTCTTCCACCGGGCTGACCTGGTGCAACGACACGCCGCACAAGATCATGGCCGCGGTCGCCACCGACGACGGCAAGACCGTGATCAGCCGCGGCTGGTACCGGATCGATCCCGGCAAATGCCTGCATCCCGACGTCACCGGTCAGCCCAGGCAGATTTTCAGTTTCGCCGAAGCCGTCGATGCCGACAACCGCACCCTCAAATTCAAGGACAAGCCGCTGAACTGGGGCGGCGCCACCCAGCTTTGCACCCGCGAGAGCAAGTTCGAGATCAACGAACAGGGCGACTGCGGCAGCCGCGGCCTCGCGGTGACCGGCTTTGCCGCCGTCGACATGTCGAGCGGCGGCAAGACGCTGCGCTTTGCGATGCCGTGATGAAATCAAATCGCGCTTTCACCCACGTCGACACCTGGGTGTTCGATCTCGACAACACGCTGTATCCGCATCACGTCAATCTGTGGCAGCAGGTCGACGCCCGGATCGGCGAATTCGTCAGCGCCTGGCTCAAGGTATCCGCCGAGGAAGCCCGCCGGATCCAGAAGGACTATTACCGCCGCTATGGCACCACCATGCGCGGCATGATGACCGAGCATGGCGTGCGCGCCGACGACTATCTCGCCTATGTGCACCAGATCGACCATTCGCCGCTGCAGCCCAATCCGGCGATGGGCGCGGCGATCGCAAAACTTCCCGGGCGCAAGCTGATCCTGACCAACGGCTCGACCGACCATGCCGACAAGGTCTTGCAGCGGCTCGGCATCGGCTGCGCATTTCGAGGCGGTGTTCGACATCATCGCCGCCGAGCTGGAACCGAAGCCGGCGCCGCAGACCTATCGGAAATTCCTCAGGCTTCATGGCGTCGATCCCGCTGACGTCGGCGATGTTCGAGGATCTGGCGCGCAACCTCGTGGTGCCGCACCAGCTCGGCATGACCACGGTGCTGGTGGTGCCCGACGGCACCAGGGAAGTCGTGCGCGAGGACTGGGAGCTGGAAGGCCGCGACGCCGCCCATGTCGATCATGTCACCGACGATCTGACCGGGTTTTTGCAGGGGCTTGGCGTCGCTGGCTAAGGATTTCCGCGGAAAAAAGACGTAGCATGGCCGGGACAAGCCCGGCCAAGACGAGTGCGCGTTCTTGACACTCTCGGCCCCCAAATCCCGACAAAAGCCCTCCCGCAATCGCTGCCGTTATCGCGCTCGTCCCAAGGAAATCTCGATGTCTCTGTCCGCCCTCGAATCCACCATCAACGCCGCGTTCGATGCCCGCGACGGCATCTCGACCGCGACCAAGGGCGAAGTCCGCGACGCCGTCGATCATGCGCTCGAGCTGCTCGACAAGGGCGAGGCGCGCGTGGCCGAGCGCGAGGCCAGCGGCAAATGGAAGGTCAATCAGTGGCTGAAGAAGGCGGTGCTGCTGTCGTTCCGCCTCAACGACATGAGCGCGATTGCCGGCGGCCCCGGCAAGGCCTCGTGGTGGGACAAGGTGCCCTCGAAATTCGAGGGCTGGGGCGAGAACCGGTTTCGCGACGCCGGCTTTCGCGCGGTGCCCGGCGCCATCGTCCGCCGCTCGGCCTTCATCGCCAAAAACGTCGTGCTGATGCCGTCCTTCGTCAATCTCGGCGCCTATGTCGATGAAAGCACCATGATCGACACCTGGTCCACGGTCGGCTCCTGCGCGCAGATCGGCAAGCGCGTGCATATTTCCGGCGGCGTCGGCATCGGCGGCGTGCTGGAGCCGCTGCAGGCCGAACCCGTCATCGTCGAGGACGATTGCTTCATCGGCGCGCGCTCGGAGGTCGCCGAAGGCGTGATCGTGCGCAAGGGCGCGGTGCTGGCGATGGGCGTGTTCCTCGGCGCCTCCACCAAGATCGTCGATCGCGACACCGGCGAGACCTTCATCGGCGAGGTCCCGGAATATGCCGTGGTGGTGCCCGGGACGTTGCCGGCCCGGCCCCTGAAGAACGGCCAGCCCGGCCCCTCCACCGCCTGCGCCGTCATCGTCAAGCGCGTCGACGAGCGCACCCGCGCCAAGACCAGCATCAACGAGCTGCTGCGGGATTGAGACTGACAAGCGATGAATGATGCCCTTTCCATCGCCCGCGACCTCCTCCGCTGCCCTTCGGTAACCCCGGCCGATGCCGGCGCGCTCGGCGTTCTCGAAAACATCCTGAAAGCCGCCGGCTTCGAGGTGCATCGCGTCACCTTCGGCGAACCCGGCACCGCCGATATCGACAACCTCTATGCCCGCATCGGCAACAGTGCCCCGCACATCACCTTTGCCGGACATACCGACGTGGTGCCGCCCGGCGACGAGAGCGCCTGGACCCATGGCGCGTTCTCGGGCGACGTCAAGGACGGCTTTCTCTACGGCCGCGGCGCCGTCGACATGAAGGGCGGCATCGCCTGCAGCGTCGCGGCGGTGCTGGATTATCTCGCCGACCATGGCGGCAAGCGCAAAAGGCTCGATCTCGTTCCTGATCACCGGCGACGAGGAAGACATCTCCGTCAACGGCACCATCAAGCTGTTGCAATGGGCCGCGGCGCGCGGCGAGAAATTCGACCATTGCGTGCTCGGCGAGCCCACCAATGTCGAGGAGCTCGGCGACTGCATCAAGGTCGGCCGCCGCGGCTCGCAGTCGGGCACGCTCTATGTCGACGGCGTCCAGGGCCACGTCGCCTATCCGCATCGCGCCTCGAACCCGGTGCCGGATATTTCGCGATTGATCGTGGCGCTGAGCGACGAGCCGCTCGATCACGGCAGCGCGCAATTCCAGGCCTCGAACCTCGAATTCACCTCCGTCGATGTCGGCAACACCGCCAGCAATGTGATCCCCGGCCAGGCGCGCGCGAAATTCAACATCCGCTTCAACGATCTCCACACCCAGGAAACGCTGCGCGCACTGGTCGAGCAGCGGCTGGCGAAAGCCGCCGGCAACCGGATCCGCGCCCGGATCGTGTGGGAGCCGTCCAACTCCAACGTGTTCGTGACCAAACCCGGCGCCTTCACCGATCTCGCGGTCGCGGCGATCGAGGAGGTCACCGGCCGCAAGCCGGAGTTGAGCACCTCCGGCGGCACCTCGGATGCGCGCTTTATCGCGAGCTATTGCCCGGTGATCGAGTTCGGCCTGGTCGGCCAGACCATGCACCAGATCGACGAGCGCACGCCGGTGTCCGATCTGGAGAAGCTGACCAAGATCTATCGCGGCATCCTGGATCGCTATTTCGGGTGAGCTTCGACCCGCTCGTCATTCCGGGACACGCCGTCTTCGCGTGGACCTCAGATGTGCAATTGCACATCGGGGAAGTCTCCGAAATTATGGGCACGAGATTCCGGGTTCGCGCTTACGTGCGCCCGCAATGACGGCGCGGGTATCAAGGCTCAATAATCCACCCGCACCAGATAGAGCCCCTCCGGCGGCGCGACCGGGCCGCAGGCGGCGCGGTTGCGCGCGGCCAAAGCGGCGGCAAGATCGTCGGCGCTCCAGCGGCCTTCGCCGACCCAGACCAGCGATCCCACCATCGAGCGCACCTGGCTGTGCAGGAACGAGCGCGCCGAGGTCACGATGTTGACGGCGTCGCCGTCCCTGATGACGTCGAGCTGGTCGAGGGTCTTCTCCGGCGATTTCGCCTGGCATTCGGTGTCGCGAAAGGTGGTGAAGTCGTGCTTGCCGACCAGTCTCTGCGCGGCGGCATGCATCGCATCGGTATCGAGCGGCCGCGGCAGCCGCCAGGCGCGGCCGATGTCGAGCGCGAGATTGGCGCGGCGATTGGAGATGCGATAGCGATAATGCCGCTTCTTCGCGGAGAACCGCGCCTCGAATGTATCCGGCACGATCTCCGCCGACAGCACGCCGATCGGATGCGGCCGCAGATGCGCGTTCAGGCCGTCGCGAAACCGGCCCGGCACGAAATGCCTGGCAATATCGCAATGCGCGACCTGCCCCAGCGCATGCACGCCGGCGTCGGTGCGGCCCGCGCCATGAACGCGAACCTGCTCGCCGCAGATCGCCTTGACCGCGGTTTCCAGCGCGCCCTGCACCGAGGCGCCGTTGTCCTGGATCTGCCAGCCGCAGAACGGCGCGCCGTCATATTCGATGATGAGTTTGTAGCGGGGCATCAGGTCCAGCCGCATCGGCGGCTTCAGCGGCGTGCCGCGCAGAAATTCCTCCGCCTTCATCGGCGCCTTGCCGGCGCGCTGCAGTTCGAGAATCCGGATCGCGCCTTCCCGGCAGGCAATCGCGAGACGATCGTCGAGCAATTCGCCGGCACGCACCGATGCCATCGGCCATCGCGCAGCGCAGGATCTTGACGCGAACCGGCTGCGCCCTCGATCGGCATCTCGCACCAGGCGCCGGGAAACGGCGACAGCCCGTGAATATGGCGCAGCACCGCGCGCGCCGGCTTGTTCCAGTCGATCCGCGCCTCGGCCTTGTCGATCTTGGCGGCGTAGGTCACGCCTTGCTCGCTTTGCTTGGTCAGTTGCAGCTTGCCGCGCTCCAGCGCGCCGATCGCGCGCACCATCAGGTCGCCGCCGAGCCGCGCCAGCGCGTCGTGCAGATCGCTCGCGGTCATCGCATCCGTGATCGCCATGCGTTCGGCCATCGCCACGTCGCCGGTATCGAGCCCGGCATCCATTTTCATCACCATCACGCCGGTCTCGGCATCGCCAGCCATGATGGCGCGGTTGATCGGCGCAGCGCCGCGCCAGCGCGGCAGCAGCGAGGCGTGCAGATTGAAGCAGCCGAGCTTTGGCGATGTCGAGAATGGCCTGCGGCAGGATCATGCCATAGGCGACGACCACGGCGGCATCGGCGTTGTGCGCGCGAAATTCCTCCAGCGCTTCCGGCGTCTTCAGCGTCGTCGGCGTCAGTCACGGGAATGCCGAGCCGCCGCGCCTCCTGCTCCACCGGGCTCGGTTGCAGCTTCATGCCGCGCCCGGCGGGCTTTGCCGCGCGGGTATAGACCGCCGCGATCTCATGGCCATGGGCCACGAGTTCCAGCAGCGTCGGCACCGCGAATTCCGGCGTGCCCATGAAGATCAAGCGAAGCGGCATTGAGATGTGTCCTAAGGCAGAACGATATTTCTCGTCATGGCCGGCCTTGTCCCGGGCATCCACGTCTTTGCAGTGCCGCGATAAGCAAGACGTGGATGGCCGGGACGTCAGCCAAGACGCGCTTCGCGCTTTGCCCGGCCATGACGAGAAAATCTGCAAACCGGCGATAAGCCTACTCCGCCGCGCGCTTGGCGGCCTTGGCAAATTTCTTCAGCACGCGGTCGCGCTTCAGCTTCGACAGATAATCCACGAACAGCACGCCGTTGAGATGATCGATCTCGTGCTGGATGCAGGTGGCGAACAGGCCCTCGGCGTCTTCCTCATGCACCTTGCCGTCGAGATCGGTGAAGCGCACCCGCACCTTCGCCGGCCGCTCCACTTCCTCGTAATATTCCGGGATCGACAGGCAGCCTTCCTCGTACACCGACATCTCTTCCGACGACGACAGAATCTCCGGATTGATGAAGACCCGCGGCTGCGGCTTGGTCTCGCCGTCCTCGTCTCGTCTTGGCGAGATCCATCGTGATCAGCCGCAGCGGCTGGGCGACCTGGATCGCGGCGAGCCCGATCCCGGGCGCGTCGTACATGGTCTCGAACATGTCGTCGGCGAGCTTGCGGATCTCCGCCGTGACTTTTTCGACCGGTTTGGAGACGAGCCGCAACTGCTTGTCCGGCAGGATGATGATTTCTCTGATGGCCATGGCGGGCGATTTAAGCTGCTGATTTGCCGGGGTCAATCCGCCGGGCCGGCTTGTTTACCTGTGCTTAACCACGAATCTTAGCGACAGCGTTAACCACGAAAATTAACCTTCGATTAACCATAAATGTTCCCTCTTCGTTCGCGTTCAAGGCCGAATCGGCTACAAGGGCTGCCATGAACGAGATTCTTTTCATGATCGGCGACCTGCCGGTCCGCACCGGCGCCGCGCTGATCGGCTTCGGCGCGCTGGCGCTGCTGCTGCTCCTGATCATCGCCGTCGTGATCGCCCGGTCCGGCCGGCGCGGCGCGGAACTGGCGATGGCGCAGGCCATCCGCGCCGACGAGCTCGAAGAGCGCCTCAGCGAAATGCTGCGCGCGCAGAGCGAGGCCACCGGCCGCGTCGATGCGATGGGGCAGGCGCTGGCCGGCCGCCAGGCCGAGATGGCGCGCGCCGTCAGCGAGCGGCTGGATTCGGTGACCCATCGCGTCGGCCAGTCGATGGAGCAGACCACGCGCAACACCATGGACTCCCTGCGCGTGCTGCACGAGCGGCTCGGCATCATCGACAACGCCCACAAGAACCTCACCGACCTGACCTCGCAGGTGACGACGCTGCGCGACGTGCTCGCCAACAAGCAGTCGCGCGGCGCGTTCGGCCAGGCGCGGATGGAGGCGATCGTCCAGGACGGCATGCCGAAGGGCTCCTACGAATTCCAGTACACGCTCTCGACCGGCAAGCGGCCGGATTGCGTGGTGTTCCTGCCCGACCAGCGCCCGCTCTGCATCGACGCGAAATTCCCGCTGGAAGCGATGACCGCGCTGCACGACGCCCGCACCGACGAGGAAAAGAAATTCGCCACGCAACGGCTGCGCGCCGACGTGATGAAGCATGTCAGCGACATCGCCGAAAAATACCTGATCACCGGCGAGACCCAGGATACCGCGCTGATGTTCGTGCCGTCGGAATCGGTCTACGCCGAAATCCACGACGGTTTCGACGACGTGATCCAGAAGGCCTATCGCGCCCGCGTGGTGCTGGTGTCGCCGTCGCTGTTGATGCTGGCGATCCAGGTGATGCAGCAGATCCTGAAGGACGCGCGGATGCGCGACGCCGCCGACCAGATCCGCACCGAAGTGCTCAACCTCGGCGACGATCTCGGGCGCCTGCGCGAGCGCGTGCTGAAGCTGCAGAAGCATTTTAGCGACGCCAACGAGGATGTCCGGCAGATCCTGATTTCCGCCGACAAGATCGAAAAGCGCGCCGGCCGGATCGAGGAGCTGGATTTCAGCAAGACCGAGGCGCCAGCGGAGGCCCCGCGCATCGTCAAATCCGGCACGCCCGAGCTGTTTCCCGCTGCCGCGCAAGCTGCAGGCGGGGGAGTAGGGCTACGGTGTCGTCGCCCGTGCTGTGATCGCGGGCGATGAGCCAGTATCATCTGTTCGCGAGCCAGAATCTCGCTAACACCTCTTCATGACCGCACCGAAGCCCGCGTCTAGCCCGCCCGATAGCCTGCCCGCCGCCCCCCGCGCCTCCTGGCGCGACAGGCTGGCGGTGTATCTGCAGCGGCGGGTGCTGATCGTGATGCTGCTCGGCTTTTCCTCCGGCCTGCCGCTGGCGCTGTCGGGCTCGACGCTGCTGGTGTGGATGCGCGAATCCGGCGTCGATCTCGGCACCATCGGCCTGTTTGCGCTGGTCGGCACGCCCTACACGCTGAAATTCCTCTGGGCGCCGCTGGTCGATGCGCTGCATGTGCCGTTCTTCACGCGCGCATTCGGCCGCCGGCGCGGCTGGCTGGTGTGCTCGCAACTGCTCCTGATCGGCGCGATCCTGCTGCTGGCGCTGACCGACCCCGCGCGCTCGCCGTTGTTCGTGGCGCTGGGCGCGCTGCTGGTCGCGGCGATGTCATCGACGCAGGACATCGTGGTCGATGCGTTCCGCGTCGAAAGCCTGCCCGAGAGCGAGCAGGCCGCCGGCATGGCGTCCTATGTCGCGGCCTACCGCATCGGCATGCTGGTCTCGACCGCCGGCGCGCTGTTTCTGGTAAGCGCGTTCGAGGGCACCGGCATCGCGCGCCCTTCGGCGTGGATGTGGGGCTATGTGGCGATGGCAGCGATGGTGCTGATCGGCACCGTCACCGCGCTCGCCGCCACCGAGCCGGAGCAATCGGCGCGCGCGGAGGCCGCGACAAGCACCGAGACCGCGCTCGCGCGCGTGATCCATGCCGCGGTCGGCGCGTTCTCCGAATTTCTGGTCCGCAAGGATGCCCTCGCGGCGCTCGCCTTCGTGGTGCTGTTCAAATTCACCGACGCGTTTTCCGGCACCATGACCGCGCCGTTCGTGATCGATCTCGGCTTTTCCCGCAACGACTATGCCGCCATCGTCAAGGGCGTCGGGCTGGCCGCGACCCTGATCGGCGGCTTTGCCGGCGGATTTGTGGCACGGCGCTATTCGCTAGGCGTGAGCCTGTGGATCGGCGGCGTGCTGCAGGCGGTCGCCAATCTGTCGTTCTCGTGGCTGGCGCTGGCCGGCGTCAACCAATGGGCGCTGGCGTTCGCGATTACCGCGGAGAACTTCACCAGCGCCATCGGCACCGTGATCTTCGTCGCCTACCTGTCGGCGCTGTGCCAGAATCCGCTGCACACCGCGACCCAATACGCGCTGCTCACCGCGCTCGCCGCGGTCGGGCGCACCTATTTGTCGTCGGGCGCGGGGTACGTGGCGAAGGCGACGGGATGGCCGCTGTTCTTCGCGATCTGCGTCGTGGTCGCGGTGCCGAGCCTGATCCTGCTGGCCTGGCTGCAGCGGCGCGGGCATTTTGCAGCGCTGGAGGCGGCGAAGGTTTAGCGGCGCACAGACTCAACCGTCATCATCCGCGAAAGCGGATGATCCAGTATTCCAGAGGCGTTCGTTAATAAAACAGACGTCACGGCGTACTGGATCGCCCGGTCGAGCCGGGCGATGACAGTTTGTCAATGCTTGGTCACCACGCTCCATTTCGTGACCACGGCCTCGCTCATCTGCCCGGCGTCCTGCGCGCAGGCGACCTCGTCGACCTTCACCGAGACTTCCTTGCCGACCAAGCCTTTCAACTGCGCCGCCTGGGCATCGTTGTTGGTGACGATCTGAAACGTCTCCGGTCCGGTTTCCAGGCCGCAAAGCCCGTTCGGCGGCGGCAACCGGCGCGGCTCGCTGACGAGCTGAAAGGTATTGACGCGCTTGCCCTTGGCGCGGCTGCGCATGGCATTGAGCTCCCCCGAAAGCACGTCGCCGGCCCTGATCAGCTTGCCCGCCTTCGGCGCAGGCTCGGCCTGCTGCGCCAGGACGGGAGGCGCGGCGAACGTCGCCACAATGATTGCGCCCAGAGCCAACCGTTTGCCGAATTGTCGTTTCGTCATGTCGGTCATTTCCGTATTGGGTTGCTAGAACAGTGTCCGCTGCCGCATCGCCGCGGACAGCGTGCCTTCATCGAGATAATCGAGTTCGCCGCCGACCGGCACGCCGTGGGCGAGCCGTGTCACCTTGACGCCCGCTTCCTGCAGAAGGTCGGTGATGTAGTGCGCGGTGGTCTGGCCATCGACGGTGGCATTCAAGGCCAGGATGATTTCCGTCACCCTGCGGATCGTGCGCGCGCGCCACCAGCGCATCGATGGTCAGATCCTGCGGGCCGACGCCATCGAGCGGCGACAGCGTCGCCCCCAGCACATGATAGAGCCCATTGGTCGCGTGCGCGCGCTCCAGCGCCCAGAGATCGGCGACGTCGGCGACCACCACGATGATCGAGGGATCGCGCCGCGGATCGGTGCATACCGTGCAGGGATTTTGGGTGTCGATATTGCCGCAGGTCTTGCAGACCTGGATCTTGTCGATCGCCACCTGCAGCGCGCTGGCCAGCGGCGTCATCAGCGCCTCGCGCTTCTTGATCAGATGCAAGCGCCGCCCGCCGCGCCGAACGCGGGCCGAGCCCCGGCAGCCGCGCCAGCAGCTGGATCAGGCGTTCGATTTCGGGACCGGCAACCGCAGCGGCCATATCAGGTGAGGCCCAGTCCCGGCGGCAGACCCAATCCGCCGGTCAGCGCCTGCATCTTCTCCTGCATCGCGGCTTCCGCCTTGCGCCGCGCGTCGTTATGCGCGGTCACCAGCAGGTCCTCGAGGATTTCGCGCTCGTCCGCCTTCATCAGCGACGGATCGATCTTGACGCGCCTTCACTTCCATCTTCGCGGTCATGCGCACGCTGACCAGGCCGCCGCCCGAGATGCCCTCGACCTCGACATGGCCGAGCTCTTCCTGCATCGCCTGCATCTTCGATTGCAGCTGCGCCGCCTGCTTCATCATGCCGAGAAAATCAGCCATGAATGCTTCCCTGTGTACCGCTATCGATCGTCGCCGTCGGAAGGATCGGTGGGGTCTTCACCGCTAGCATCGGATTCCGGCGGCTCCGGGGCAAGCTTGCGCACCTCGACCACCTTGGCGCCGGGAAATCGCGCCAGCACCTCCTGCACCCGCGGATCGGATTCGGCGGCGCGCTCGCGCTGGTTCTTCGCGACTTCGTTCTGCGAACGCAGCGTCGGCTGCCCGGCTTCGTTGGACACGATCACGGTCCAGCGCCGTCCGGTCCATTGCTCCAGCTTGCGCGAGAGATCGTTGATCAGCGTCCGCGCCGCGCTGCGCTCCAGCGCAACCTCGAGCCGTCCGTCCTCGATGCGGACCAGCCGGACATCGGCCTCCAGCGCGGCCTTGGTCAGCAGGTCGCGCTTTTCTCGCCGGCGAGCGCCACCAGTTCGCGGAAAGCTCGCAATCCTGAGCGCCGGCGGCGCGGACTGCGCATCCGGCGACGGCGCGACCATCTGCGGGCGCGCGGATGGCTCGGCATTGGCCCGCGGCGCTGCGGCCGCACGCGCGGGCGATGGTTGCAGTCGACGACATGGTCGAGGCCGGCGCGCTGCGCGGGGCGCGCCACCCGCGATCACCGGCGAGGCGCCGCCGTTCTGCTCGATCATCCGGATCGCTTCGTCCGGCGTCGGCATATCCGCGACATAGGCGATGCGCACCAGCACCATTTCCGCCGCCGCCGCCGGCCGGGTCGCCCCTTGCGTCTCGGTGATGCCCTTCAGCAGCATCTGCCACATCCGCGACAGCACCCGCATCGAGAGTTTGGCGGCGAAGTCGCGGGCGCGCAGCCGCTCGGTCTCGCCGAACGCGACATTGTCCGCGGTCGCCGGCACGATCTTGACGCGGGTGACGAAATTGACGAATTCGGCGAGATCTGACAGCACCACGATCGGATCGGCGCCGGTGTCATACTGCTCGCGAAATTCCCTGAACGCGCTGGCGATATCGCCGCGCGCCAGCGAATCGAACAGATCGATCACCCGGGTGCGGTCGGCGAGGCCGAGCATCTGCCGCACCGCATCGGCGCGCACCGGGCCCGCCGCATGCGCGATCGCCTGATCGAACAGCGACAGCGAATCGCGCACCGAGCCTTCGGCGGCACGCGCGATGATGCCGAGCGCCTCCGGCTCGACTTCGACGCCTTCCTTGGCCGCGATATTGGCAAGATGCGCCATCAGCACATCGGCCTCGACCCGGCGCAAGTCAAAACGCTGGCAGCGCGACAGCACCGTCACCGGCACTTTGCGGATTTCGGTGGTGGCGAACACGAATTTGGCGTGCTCCGGCGGCTCTTCCAGCGTCTTCAGGAAGGCGTTGAACGCCGCGGTCGAGAGCATGTGCACTTCGTCGATGATGTAGACCTTGTAGCGGGCGCTGGCCGGCGCATAGCGCACGCTGTCGTTGATCTGGCGCACGTCGTCGACGCCGGTATGGGAGGCGGCGTCCATTTCCAGCACGTCCATGTGCCGGCTTTCCATGATCGCCTGGCAATGCACGCCCGGCACCGGCATGTGGATGGTCGGCCCCTTCACCGACCCGTCCGGCAGTTCGTAGTTCAGCGCGCGGGCGAGAATCCGCGCCGTGGTGGTCTTTCCGACCCCGCGCACGCCGGTCAGGATCCAGGCTTGCGGAATCCGCCCGGTTTCGAACGCGTTCGAAACGGTGCGGACCACGGCGTCCTGGCCGATCAGATCCTCGAAACTGGAGGGGCGGTATTTCCGCGCCAGCACGCGATAATGCTTGCCGGCCTCCGGCGGGCCGCCGAGGTCGAAGCCGCCTTGATGGGCGCTGTCGGGATCGTTGGGGGGCATTGAGGGAGCGCCAGCGTCGGTCATCGATCGATCCGCACTTGATTGTCTCTCGAAGCCGGCTTGCGGAACGGTAACGAAATCAAGCGCAGGACGGGGCCGCCATCTTGCGCGATTCGCTCGAAAAAACAGGTAGGAGACTGACGAGCGACCCGATCCGGACCTCGTTAGGGCTGCTTCCTTCCGGACCTGACCCGGTTGGCGAGTGGCTCGTCCACCGCCAATCTCCCGGCCCTTATTTGGGGCCAAAAGAGCCGGAAAGCAAGCGGGACGGGGCGAGGTTTGCGGGACTTGTGCAGAAACGAGGAAAGGCTTTAGTTGCCGTCATGCCCTCCGACACCCCCGCCTGGTCGCTGCATTCACAGCTCAAGAAAGACACCATCGACATCGGCGACCTGCCGCTGTGCCGTGTGCTTGTCATCAAGGATGCGCATTACCCATGGCTGCTGCTGGTGCCGCGCCGGCCCGACGCCGTGGAAATCATCGACCTCGACGAGGTCGAGCAGGCGCAATTGATGACGGAAATCAGCCGCGTCGCCCGCGCGCTGAAAGAAATCACCAAATGCGACAAGCTGAATATCGCAGCGCTCGGCAACGTGGTGCCGCAACTGCACGTGCATGTGATCGCGCGCCGCTCCAGCGACGCCGCCTGGCCGCGTCCGGTCTGGGGGGTAATGCCGCCGCTCGCGCATGACGCCGAAGAAGTCCAGCATTTCATCAGCGCGCTTCGCCGCAAGATCTGGCTCGGTTAGGATATGACAGCATTCGACTCGTTTCCCCTGGGGCAGCCGGCTTTTGTCACCCATATTCTCGATCGCGCCGCGCATCTGCGCGGCGACGACACGAAACTGATGGCGCTGGAAGGACACCGCGATGCCCGCGCCTATGTGGTGTATCGCGACTCGCTGGTGGTGAAGCAGGAGGCCGACGGTCCGCGCGCGCTGCTCAGCATCGACGAAGCGCTGAAATTCGGCGCCAATCCCGGCACGATCTTCCTCGGATTGCGCGACGGCGCCGCGGTATTCGGCATGGGCATCTCCGCCGCGGCGGTGGAGAAGCTGCTGGCCCGCAACGATGCCGCCGTCATCGAATTGCGCGGCATGGCGATGCAGGGCGTGGTGCCGCCGAACCAGCTCTCGGCGATCGCGATGGCGAAATCGATGGTGAGCTGGCATCAGCGCCATGGCTACTGCGCCAATTGCGGAACCCGCACGGCAATGAAGGAAGGCGGCTGGAAGCGCGACTGCCCGAGCTGCAAGGCCGAGCATTTTCCGCGCACCGACCCCGTCGTGATCATGCTGGTGACCTCGGGCGACAAATGCCTGCTCGGACGGCAGAAGCAATTTCCGGCCGGCATGTGGTCGTGCCTGGCCGGATTCGTCGAGGCCGCCGAGACCATCGAGGACGCGGTCCGGCGCGAGATCTTCGAGGAATCCGGAATTCGCTGCACCGACGTCAATTATTACATGACGCAGCCCTGGCCCTATCCGTCGTCCCTGATGATCGGATGCACCGCGCGTGCCACCAACGAAGATATCGTGGTCGACCGCGCGGAACTGGAAGATGCGCGCTGGTTCGACCGCGCTGAAGCGACCTTGATGCTGAAACGGGAACATCCCGGCGGCCTTGCCGGCCCGCACCCGTTTGCCATCGCCCATCATTTGGTCGGCCGCTGGCTGCAGATAGACCTGGGCAAACGCGCATAGCTGGAACCCGCTCATGACTTGTCGATTAACATCGGAAGTCCGGGTCCGTCAGATGACAGGACGGACGTGATGGACGAGCCGATGAACTTTCACGCCGCCGCGCCGAAAATCCCTCCGCGCATTCTCTGCATCGGCATCCCGGTGCGCGACCTGACGTTTCGCGTGCAGGGCCTGCCCGCGCGCGGCTCCAAGGTAAACGCCAGCCATTTCGAGGAAATCTGCGGCGGCAACGCGCTCAACGCGGCGATCGGCATCGTGCGTCTCGGCGGCCGCGCCTCGATCTGCGGCCCGATGGGCGACGCCCGCGAAACAACGAGCCGCTACATTTTCGAGAAGCTTGCCTATGAAGGCATCGACACCAGGCACATCATTCACATGCCAGGGCTGGTGACGCCGATCTCGAACATCATGATCGACCCCAGCGGCGAGCGCACCATCGTGACCTTCCGCGATCCCGAACTGTGGAAAGTCCGCCTGCCCGACGCCGACGAATTGCTGGACGATTGCAGCGCGATCCTGACCGAGAGCCGCTGCGCGGAATTCTGCACCGACCTCTGCGCCGAGGCGCGCCGCCGCGGCATTCCGGTGATTGTCGATGCCGACCGCGCGATGTCGCTGCGCGAAGGCCTGCTCACCACGTCGTCGCATCTGGTGTTCTCGAGCGAACCTTTGCAGGAGACCGCCGACGTTGCCGATGACGGCGAGGCGTTGAAAAAGATTTCCAGGTTGACGTCCTCGTTTCTGGCGGGCACGCGGGGGGCGCAGGGCACGATCTGGCTCGACGAAAAAGGCCATCTGCAGCAGACGCCGGCCTTCCCGGTGCATACCGTCGATACGCTGGGCGCGGGCGACGTGTTCCACGGCGCCTTCGCGCTCGCCATCACCGAAAAGCAGAACATCCCAAGCGCGCTGCGGTTCGCCTCCGCCGCCGCAGCCCTGAAATGTACCCGCTTCGGTGGTGCTTTCGCCGCCCCGCAACGTGCTGAAGTCTCGGAGCTTTTGAGCCATGGCGAGGCGACCAGCGCTGTCCGGATCGACCAATAGGGCTTGTGTTGGAAGATTTTTCTATATATGAGGGTTATCCGCCCCGTAAATGGAACAAAGTTCTTCCCATGACCGACCTCGCCGTTCAAGTCCATGAGCCGAACCGCCGCCTCGATGCCATTGACCGCAAAATCCTGACCGTGCTCCAGGAGGATGCCTCGCTCTCCGTCGCCGAGATCGGCGATCGGGTGGGGCTGTCGTCGACGCCGTGCTGGAAGCGCATCCAGCGGCTGGAAGCCGACGGCGTGATCCAGCGCAGGGTCGCGCTGGTCGACCAGAACAAGATCGGGCTCGGCATTACCGTTTTCGTCTCGGTCGAGAGCGCCGATCATTCCGAGGCCTGGCTGCGGAAATTCGCCGATGCCGTCAGCGCGATGCCGGAGGTGATGGAATTCTACCGCATGGCGGGCGACGTCGACTACATGCTGCGCGTCGTGGTCGCGGACATGCAAAGCTACGACATATTTTACAAAAAGCTGATCGGCGCGGTGCCGCTGAAGAATGTCACCTCGCGTTTTGCGATGGAGAAGATCAAGTCGGTCACGGCGTTGCCGATCCCGGCGGCGGCTTAACTTCGCCGAGACCGTTACCGTGGTCATCATCCGCGAATGCGGATGATCCAGTATTCCGAGCAGCCGTGCTGGAGTCGAGACGCGCGGCGTACTGGATACCCGCATTCGCGGGGTATGACGACTGTAAAAGCAGCAGGCGTTCCTGCCCTCAAATCTTCTGATTGTATTCGCCGACCTCGGGATGGCTGCGCAGCACCGAATCCATCGCCTCGAACATGTCGCGCATCCGCTGCTCGCTGACCGGGCTTTCGACCACGACCACCAGTTCGGGCTTGTTGGACGACGCCCGCACCAGGCCCCAGCTGCCATCCTCGACCGTGACGCGCACGCCGTTGACGGTGACGAGATCGCGGATCGGCTGCCCCGCGACCTTCTCGCCCTTGTTCTGCATTGCCTCGAAATGCTTCACCACGCCGTCGACGATGCCGTATTTGGCCTCGTCCGCGCAATGCGGCGACATGGTCGGCGACGACCAGGTCTTCGGCAGCGCGTTTTTCAGGTCCGCCATCGACTTGCCGGGCGCGCGATCGAGCATCTCGCAGATCGCGATCGCCGAGATCAGGCCGTCGTCATAGCCGCGGCCGAGCGGCGCGTTGAAGAAGAAGTGGCCGGATTTCTCGAACCCCGCCAGCGCACCCAATTCGTGGGTGCGGCGCTTCATGTAGGAATGGCCGGTCTTCCAGTAGGTGGTTTTGGCGCCCTGCTTTTGCAGCACCGGGTCGGTCACAAAGAGCCCGGTCGATTTGACGTCGACCACGAATTGCGCGTTTTTGGTTATCGCCGACATGTCCCGCGCCAGCATCACGCCGACCTTGTCGGCAAAAATCTCCTCGCCGGTATTGTCGACCACGCCGCAGCGGTCGCCGTCGCCGTCGAAGCCGAGGCCGACATCGGCCTTGTGCTCCAGCACCGCGTCGCGGATGGCGTGCAGCATTTCCATGTCTTCGGGATTGGGATTGTATTTCGGGAAAGTGTAATCGAGCTCGGTGTCGAGCGGCACCACCTCGCAGCCGATCGCTTCCATCACCTGCGGCGCGAACGCGCCCGCGGTGCCGTTGCCGCAGGCGACCACGACCTTCAGCTTGCGCTTCAGCTTCGGCCGCCTGGTCAGGTCGGCGATGTAGCGCGCCGGGAAATTCTCGTGAAACTGATACGACCCGCCCGCTTTGTTTTTGAAGTCGGCATTGAGCACGATTTCCTTCAGGCGCGTCATCTCGTCGGGGCCGAAGGTGAGCGGCCGGTTGGCACCCATCTTGACCCCGGTCCAGCCGTTGTCGTTATGCGACGCCGTCACCATGGCGACACAGGGCACGTCGAGCTCGAATTGCGCGAAATACGCCATCGGCGTCATGCACAGGCCGATGTCGTGAACCTTGCAGCCCGCCGCCAATAGCCCCGAAATCAGCGCGTATTTGATCGAGGCCGAGTAGCCCCGGAAATCATGCCCGGTCACGACCTCCTGCCTGGCGCCGAGTTCAGCGATCAGCGCGCCCAGCCCCATGCCCAGCGCCTGAATCCCCATCAGGTTGATCTCCTTGACCGAACAGCCAGCGCGCGTCGTATTCGCGAAAGCCGGTCGCCTTCACCATCGGCTCGGATTCATAGGCATAGGTATTGGGAACCAGCACGGATTTCGGCTTCGGAAACATTCAATGGCCTTATCGTGAAATGAAAGCGAATGCACCGCATGCCATAGCGAATGCGCAGGCGCAGCGAAAGGCGGGATGGACGCATTCTGGCGATTAATTGCGGCGGATTGGCCGTGGAGGGGCCTTTACTGCTCCAGCACCATCTGGCCGTTGGCGTATTCGAACCGCTTCAGCTTCGACAGGAACGACAGGCCGAGCAGGTTCTCCGACAGCGCCTCGTCGGGCAGCACCATGGCATCGACGTCGCGCACCACGAGCCCGCCGATATCGACCATGGCAATCCGCGTGCGCGCCGCCTTGATGGTGCCGTTGGCGGTCGTGACGGTCGCGTTGTAATCGCCGCGCGACGGGCGCAGCCCGAACCGCGCCGCGGAGGTTTCGTTCAGCGCCATCACCGAGGCGCCGGTATCGACCATGAAGCCGATGCGCTGGCCGTCGATCCGGCCTTCGGTCAGGAAATGGCCGCGGGAGTCGCGGGGGATGCTGAGGCTGCGGGATCCCGCCTGCGCCGACGGTCTCGGCGGGGGCGGCCTTTCGCGAGGCGATATTGGCAAGCGCCGGCGTCGTCGCCGTCATCTTGTCCGCCATCTGCGCCATGAAGGTGCCGAGGCCGACCATGACGGCGGCAAAGATCATGAGGTTACGCATCACGCCACACCCGATGAGGTCACGCAATATCACCACGCCGCCGCAAACCGCGACTAAGCGCCGGCCGCGAAGGCTGCCATTTTGACGAAAAGGATGAGCGAAGCGTTAACGGGGCATACCTCTCCCGCAGAGCGGGCGAGGGAGAGGCTCGTCAGGTTCCCCGCGGCTTCACCCGCCGGGTCGGCATGGCGCTGGCCGGATCCTCCGGCCAGGGATGCCGGGGATAGCGCCCGCGCAGATCGGATCGCACCGCCGCATAGCTGCCGCGCCAGAAGCCCGGCAGGTCGCGCGTCACCTGCACCGGCCGATGCGCCGGCGACAACAGTTCCAGCACCAGCGGCACCGCGCCCTTGGCGATCGACGGATGGGTGTTGAGCCCGAACAGTTCCTGCAACCGGACCGCGATCGTCGGCCCCTGCTCGGCCTCGTAGTCGATCGCCAGCATGGTGCCGGTCGGCGCCTCGAAATGGGTCGGCGCCTCGCGCTCCAGCCGCGCGCGCAATTCCCAGGGCAACAGCGTCATCAGCGCATCCGACAGATCGCCGGATGAAAGCTCCTTCAGCGAAGTCTTGTCGTAGAGCGCCGGCACCAGCCATGCCTCGCGCTGCGCCGCGAGCGCGTCATCGGACAGATCCGGCCAGGATGCGGTCGCCTTCGGCCTTGCGCAGGAACATCACGCGGTCGCGCCATTGTTTTGCCGGTTTCGACCATGGCAATTTGTCGAGGCCGGCGGCGACCAGCCCATCGGCCAGCACCCGCGCGGTCTCGGCCGAGGGCTGTCAGCGCCAATGGCGCTTCCGACAGCGTGATCGCGTGCAGTGTTTTCCTGCGCCGCGCCCGCAACGCCAGCGCGCCGCGATCGAACGAAATCTCGTCGGCGGTCTCGATCTGATCGGCGAAGCGCAGCTCGATCTCGGCTTGCGTGATCGGCGCCGCCAGCAGGATGCGCCCGCTGGCCGCGGTGCCGGTCAATTCGGCGACCGCGATATAGGGCGCGCGCGCCAGCGCGGAAGCCTGGTCGACCGCGGCGCCGCGGCCGTTGGCGAGCACAAAGCTGCCATTGCCGCGGTTGCGCGCGACGCGATCGGGGAAGGCGAAGGCGAGCATGACGCCGGTGGAGGGCGAGCGAATGCCTCGCTTGGCGGCCCTTCGGTGGCCGCCACCTGCGAGGCCCAGCGCTGCGCGAGAGCGCGCGCGCTGGAGGCGCGTTGCGAGCGGTCGCGGCGGAACTGATCGAGCCTGACATCGAGATCGACGCTGTCGCCGCCAAGCCCGCGCTCGGTGAGCACGGCGGCGATTTCGGCGGCCTCCTCGCCCGCGCCCAGCCGATGCGAATCCACGATCATCCGCGCCAGCCGCGGCGGCAGCGCCAGCGCGCGCAGGCTCTTGCCTTCCGCCGTGATCCGGCCATCGCCATCGAGCGCGCCGAGTTCGCGCAACAGGCTGCGCGCCTCCTTCAGCGCGGGCGCCGGCGGCGGATCGAGAAACGCCAGCGTGGCGGGATCGCTGACGCCCCATTGCGCGAGGTCGAGCACCAGCGAGGACAGATCGGCGCTGAGAATTTCGGGCTGGGTATAGGCCGCAAGCGAGGCGGTCTGCGGCTCGTCCCACAGCCGGTAGCAGACGCCGGGTTCGGTGCGGCCGGCGCGGCCGCGGCGCTGATCGACCGCGGCGCGCGAGGCGCGCACGGTTTCCAGCCGCGTCAGCCCGATGTCCGGCTCATAGCGCGGCACCCGCGCCATGCCGGAATCGACGACGATGCGAACGCCCTCGATGGTCAGCGAGGTCTCCGCGATCGAGGTCGCCAGCACCACCTTGCGGCTAGCCCTTCGGCGCGCGGCGCAATGGCGCGGTCCTGCACGGCGGCGTCGAGCGCGCCGAACAGCGGCACGATTTCGATTGCTGGCGTCGTGGATGCGCTCGGCGAGAAAATTCTGGGTGCGGCGGATTTCCGCGGCGCCCGGCAGAAACGCCAGCACCGAGCCGGGATCGGCGCGCAGCGCCATCGCGATCGCATCCGCCATCTGCCGCTCCAGCGGCGCATCGGCCTTGCGGCCGAGATAGCGGGTCTCGACCGGAAAGGCGCGGCCTTCGCTTGCTATCACAGGCGCGTCGCCGAGCAGTTTTGCGACCCGCGCGCCGTCGAGCGTCGCCGACATCACGAGAATGCGCAGATCCTCGCGCAAGCCGGTTTGCGCGTCGCGCGCCAGCGCCAGGCCCAGATCGGCATCGAGCGAGCGCTCGTGAAACTCGTCGAACAGCACCGCGGCGACGCCGGACAATTCCGGATCGTCGAGAATCTGCCGCGAGAAGATGCCTTCGGTGACGACCTCGATCCGCGTCGCGCGCGACACTTTCGAGCCGAAGCGGACGCGGTAGCCGACGGTCTCGCCGACGCGCTCGCCCAGCGTCCTCGCCATGCGCTCGGCGCTGGCGCGGGCCGCGATCCGCCGCGGCTCCAGCACGATGATCTTCTTGGTTCTTCGGCCCACGGCTCATCGAGCAGCGCCAGCGGCACCCGCGTGGTCTTGCCGGCGCCGGGCGGCGCCACCAGCACGGCGGCATTGTTGCCGGCGAGCGTGCGCGCCAGTTCGTCCAGCACGGCGTCGATCGGAAGCGGCGTGTCGAAGCTGCGGGGCAAGGTCTCATCCAGTTCGTCATGCCCGGGCCTGTCCCGGGCATCCACGTCTTTCCTGCGCGAGGAAACAAGACGTGGATGGCCGGGACAAGCACGGCCATGACGGAAATTGTCATGGTGCGCGAACCCCAGACAGGCGATCACTTCCGCGGTTCGGGCGCGCGGCCGACGCTCTCATAGATAAAGCCGAGCGCCGCCATGTCCTCGGGGCGATAGATGTTGCGCAGGTCGACGACCACGGGATGCGCCATTTCGCGCTTCAGGCGCTCCAGATCGAGCGTGCGGTATTGCACCCATTCGGTCACCACCACCATCGCGTCGGCGCCGCGCACGCAAGCGTAGGGATCGTCGCAATATTCGATATCGGGCAGTTCGCGGCGCGCCTGCTCCATGCCGACCGGATCGTGCGCGCGCACCTTCGCGCCCATGTCGAGCAGCCCGGTCACCAGCGGGATCGACGGCGCCTCGCGCATGTCGTCGGTATCGGGCTTGAAGGTGAGGCCGAGCACGGCGACGGTCTTGCCGCGCAGGCTGCCGCCGGCCGCGTTCGAAACCTTGCGCGCCATCGCGCGCTTGCGGTTGTCGTTGACCGCCAGCACCGCCTCGACGATGCGCAGCGGCACGTCGTGATCGAGCGCGATCTTCACCAGCGCGCGGGTGTCCTTCGGAAAGCACGAGCCGCCGAAGCCGGGGCCGGCATGCAGGAATTTCGAGCCGATGCGGTTGTCGAGCCCGATGCCGCGCGCGACTTCCTGGACGTCGGCGCCGACCTTTTCGGCGAGATCGGCGATCTCGTTGATGAAGGTGATCTTGGTGGCGAGGAACGCGTTGGCGGCGTATTTGATCAGTTCCGCGGTGCGCCGCGCCGTGAACATCAGCGGCGCCTGATTGAGCGACAACGGCCGGTAGATATCGCCGAGCACCTTTCGGGCGCGCTCGTCCGAGGTGCCGACCACGATGCGGTCGGGAAACTTGAAGTCGCGGATCGCGGCGCCCTCGCGCAGGAATTCCGGATTGGAGGCGACCACGACATCGGCCGACGGATTGGCTTCATGAATCAGGCGCTCGACCTCGTCGCCGGTGCCGACCGGCACGGTCGATTTGGTGACCACCACGGTGAAGCCGGCAAGCGCCGCGGCGATCTCGCGTGCGGCGGCATGAACGTAGCTCAGATCGGCATGGCCGTCGCCGCGCCGCGACGGGGTGCCGACGGCGATGAAGACCGCGTCGGCCTCGGCGACCGGGCGCGGTGAGATCGGTGGCAAAATCGAGCCGCCCGGCCTTGACATTGGAAGCCACCAGCGCATCGAGGCCGGGCTCGAAAATCGGGATTTCGCCGCGGCGCAGGCTCGCGATCTTGTCGGCGTCCTTGTCCACGCAGGTGACCTGGTGGCCGAAATCCGCAAAGCAGGCGCCGGAAACCAGCCCCACATAGCCCGTGCCAATCATGGCAATTCGCATGAAATGAACCCGTCGATAATGGTTAACGTTCAGTCCGGTTTTGGCGCGGTCTTAAAGCATTTCCTTGCCGAGGGGAAACCGGAAGGTTCCGGAAAACCGGCATGGCATTTGTATGAATAAAGGAGAATGAAACCGATCCGGCCGATGATGCGGCCACGCCGCGCCGAAAAGGGACACCGATGACACCAAACGGCACATCCGCCGTCACCGAGCGTTCCGCGCCGATCACCGGCTGGACGCGTCGACTGGGTGGACTACGCCAAGGGCATCTGCATCGTCATGGTGGTCATGATGCATTCGGTGCTGGGCGTCGAGGCGGCCGCCGGCCAGACCGGCTTCATGCATCTCCTGGTGGCGTTCGCAAAACCGTTCCGGATGCCGGATTTCTTCCTGATCTCGGGCCTGTTCCTGTCGGTCGTGATCGACCGCGACTGGCGCACCTATCTCGACCGCAAGGTGGTGCATTTCGCCTATTTCTACGTGCTGTGGGTGACGATCCAGTTCGGCTTCAAGGCGCCGTCCTTTGCCGCCGAGACCGGCTGGGCCCATGTCGGCTTCCTGTATCTCGAATCCTTCATCGAGCCGTTCGGCACGCTTGTGGTTCATCTATCTGCTGCCGGTGTTCTTCGTGGTCACCAAGGCGACGCGCAAAATGCCGCCGCTCCTGATCTGGGGCGTCGCTGGCGCTGCTGGAGACGGCGCATATCGCGACCGGCTGGACCGTGATCGACGAATTCTGCGCGCGCTTTGTCTATTTCTATTCCGGCTATCTGCTTCGCCGATTATGTGTTCGCGCTGTCCGACCGCGCGCGGGCGCGTCCCGCGCTGGCGCTCGCGGGGCTGGCGCTGTGGGCGCTCGTCAACGGCGGCCTGGTTGCATCGGGTTTCAGCGAATGGCCGCTGATCTCGCTGGTGCTCGGGCTTGCCGGCGCCTGCGCCATCATCACCATCGGCACGCTGCTGGCGCGGGCGCATTGGCTCGACTTCCTGCGCTTCTGCGGCGAGCATTCCATCGTCATCTATCTGGCGTTCTTCCTGCCGATGGCGGCGACGCGGACGCTGTTGCTGCGGACCGGCCTGATCCACGATATCGGCACGGTCTCGCTGGTCGTCACCATCGTCGGCGTGCTCGGAGCGCTGGCGATCTGGCGCGCCGCGCTGGCGGCCGGCGCCAATTTCCTGTTCGAGCGCCCCGCCGCGTTCTGGATCGCGCCGAAGAAGGCGCGGCCCGCGCTGCAGGCGGCGGAGTAAGTCACACACTTACATCGTCGTCCCCGCGTACGCGGGTACCCATAACCACCGATCTTTGTGGTTACATCGGACGTCGCTCCAGCCTTTTCGAAACGATCCACCGGTGGTTATGGATCCCGGCTCGCGCTTCGCTTGGCCGGGACGACGGCATTTAGGGTTCACCTCGTCTCATCGATCTTCACGCCATCCTTCATCTGCTCAAGCTTGGCGCGAAATCCCTCGGCGTCGCCGAAATCGGCAAAACCCTGGTAATGCGGGTGCGGGCCGAGCAGCCGGCGGGCGTGCTTGATCGGGCACCAGTAGACCTCGGTGCGCGACGCCACCTCGCGCACAAAGGCGATCGCGCCGTTGGCGTAGGAGCAATAGGCGCAATTGATCTTCTCGATGATGTTGAGATAGGCGAGATGGTGGCGGTCGAACACCAGATAGTCGCGGCGGCGCACCTTCGGGATCTTGCAGATCGGAAAGCAGATCGCCTGATACGCCATGACCCAGAGATCGAGCAGCGCGATCGGGACGATCAGCGAATAGATCACCGGCGCGCTCAGCATGATCAGCGGATTGGCATCGAGGAGATAGCGCGATGCCCGCGTCCTGATCTCGCGGTGGATCCGCAGCACCTCCTTCTCGAACACGATGCGGCGGTTTTCGAGGTGGAAACGCAGTTCCTCCCGCCGCTTCGCCAGTTCGGCCTCGATCTCGGCCTCGACCGATCGCAGCTTCGCCATCAGCTCATCGAGTTGCGCGGTCATGTTTCGTCCCTTCCGGTCCGCTCCGTTGCCGCAGGGGTTCATGGAACGGCCGCGCGATGCAACCCATCCCGGGACGCCGGACAGCGCGCAAAAATCCCGGCACAACCCGATCCCAAAGGCTGTCAATCGCCGCAAAAATCCCTAAGTTGCGGCCATGCCGAAAACATCCCCAAAAAGCCGCCCACGAAACCCGTTGCCGTCAAGGCCCCCGCCAAGGGCGACCACGTCTTTCTGGTCGACGGTTCCTCCTATATTTTCCGCGCCTACCACGCGCTGCCGCCGCTGAACCGCAAATCCGACGGCCTGCAGGTCAATGCCGTGCTCGGCTTCTGCAACATGCTGTGGAAGCTGTTGCGCGACATGCCGCCGGACAACCGGCCGACCCATCTGGCCATCGTGTTCGACAAGTCGGAAGTCACCTTCCGCAACAAGCTTTATCCCGACTACAAGGCGCACCGGCCGCCGGCGCCGGACGATCTGATCCCGCAATTTGCGCTGATCCGCGAGGCCGTGCGCGCGTTCGATCTGCCCTGCCTGGAGCAAGGCGGCTTCGAGGCCGACGATCTGATCGCCACCTACGCCCGCGAGGCCGGCGAGCGCGGCGCCACCACGACCATCGTCTCCTCCGACAAGGACCTGATGCAGCTCGTCACCGACAAGGTGACCATGTACGACACCATGAAGGACCGCCGCATCGGCATCCCCGAGGTGATCGAGAAATTCGGCGTGCCGCCGGAAAAGGTGGTCGAGGTGCAGGCGCTGGCCGGCGATTCCACCGACAACGTGCCGGGCGTGCCGGGCATCGGCGTCAAGACCGCCGCGCAATTGATCGTCGAATATGGCGATCTGGAAACGCTGCTGAAGCGCGCCGGCGAAATCAAGCAGCCGAAGCGGCGCGAGGCGCTGATCGAGAACGCCGAGAAGGCGCGGATTTCGCGGCAGCTGGTGCTGCTCGACGACAAGGTCAAGCTCGACGTGCCGCTCGACGAACTCGCGGTGCACGAGCCCGACGCGCGCAAGCTGATCGCGTTTCTGAAGGCGATGGAATTTTCCACCCTGACCCGCCGCGTCGCCGAATATTCGCAGATCGATCCGTCCGACGTGGACGCCGACGCGAACAACAGCAGCGGAGCGAGCGGCAAGTCGGCCGGTTCTTCGCCGCCGCCCCCGCGCGCGCCGGGGGGCGACCTTTTTGGAAATCAAGACGCCCCCACACCGCCCTCCCCCGCAAGCGGCAAAGCGAGCGCACCCAGCGTCGGGAAGGGCCAGGGCAAGCCGGAAAAATCGAACGTCGTCCTCACCCCGCAGGCGCTCGCCGCCGCGCGTGCTGAAGAGGCGCGCAAGACAAAGATCGATCGCAGCAAGTACCAGACCATCCGCAGCCTCGATCAGCTCAACGCCTGGATCGCGCGGGTGCACGAAACCGGCCATTTCGCCTTGGACGCCAAGGCGTCTTCGATCGATCCGATGCAGGCAGAGATGAGCGGCATCGCGCTGGCGCTTGAGCCCAACGACGCCTGCTATATCCCGCTCAGCCACAAGCAGTCCGGCGACGGCGCCGGCCTGTTCGCCGCCGGGCTCGCGCCGGACCAGATCGGGACGGCTGACGCGCTTGACGCGCTGCGCCCGCTGCTGGAGTTGCCGGGCATTCTGAAGATCGGCTTCAACATCAAGTTCAACGCCGTGATGCTGGCGCAGCATGGCGTCACCCTGCGCAACCACGACGACGCGCAGCTGATGTCCTATGCGCTGGACGCCGGCCGCAATGCGCACGGGCTCGACGCGCTCGCCGAGCGCTGGCTCGGCCACGCCACCATCAGCCATGGCGAGCTGACCGGCAGCGGCAAGGGCAAGCTCAGCTTTGATCAAGTTGCGATCGACAAGGCCACGGCCTATTCGGCCGAGGATGCCGATGTGATCTTACGGCTATGGCGGGTGCTCAAGCCGCGCCTCGTCGCCGAGCGCATGACCGCGGTCTATGAGACGCTGGAGCGGCCGCTGATCTCCGTGCTGGCGCGGATGGAGCGGCGCGGCATCTCGATCGACCGCCAGGTACTGTCGCGCCTGTCGGGCGAGTTCGCGCAGACGGCTGCGCGCGTCGAGGCCGAGCTTCAGGAACTAGCAGGCGAGCCGATCAATGTCGGCAGCCCCAAGCAGATCGGCGACATCCTGTTCGGCAAGATGGGTATATCCGGAGGCACCAAGACAAAGACCGGCGCATGGTCGACCTCGGCGCAGATCCTCGATGAACTCGCCGAACAGGGTAACGAATTCGCAAAGAAGATCCTGGAATGGCGGCAGGTCTCAAAACTGAAATCGACCTATACCGACGCGCTGCCGACCTACGTGCATCCGCAGACCCATCGCGTCCACACCACTTACGCGCTGGCGGCGACCACCACCGGACGGCTGTCGTCGAACGAGCCTAACCTGCAGAACATTCCTGTCCGTACCGAGGACGGCCGCAAGATCCGCCGCGCCTTTATCGCATCTCCCGGCCACAAGCTGGTGTCGGCCGACTATTCACAAATCGAGCTGCGGCTGCTGGCGGAGATCGCCGACATTCCCGTCCTCAGGCAGGCCTTCCGCGACGGGCTCGACATTCACGCCATGACGGCGTCGGAAATGTTCGGCGTTCCCGTGAAAGACATGCCGGCCGAGGTGCGCCGCCGCGCCAAAGCCATCAATTTCGGCATCATCTACGGCATCTCGGCATTTGGGCTCGCCAACCAGCTCGGCATCGCCCGGGAGGAAGCCGCCGCCTACATCAAGAAATATTTCGAACGCTTCCCGGGCATCCGCGCCTATATGGACGCGACGCGCGATTTCTGCCGGGCCCATGGCTATGTCGAGACGCTGTTCGGCCGGAAATGTCATTACCCCGACATCAAGGCCTCAAACGCCTCGATCCGCTCCTTCAACGAGCGCGCCGCGATCAACGCGCGCTTGCAGGGCACCGCCGCCGACATCATCCGCCGCGCCATGATCCGGATGGAAGATGCCCTGGCGGAAAAGAAGCTCTCGGCGCAGATGCTGTTACAGGTGCATGACGAACTTATTTTTGAAGTTCCCGACGACGAGGTGGCCGCTACCTTGCCGGTGGTGCAACACGTCATGCAGGATGCGCCATTCCCCGCGGTGCTGCTGTCGGTGCCGCTGCATGTCGACGCAAGGGCGGCCGACAACTGGGACGAGGCGCATTAGCGTCGCTTCATACATTGCGTCGGTGAGTACTGGGTCGCCCGGTCAAGCCAGGCGATGACGATGGTGCATGAGGTAAGTCCCGCGCCTATCCCTGAAATATTCAACCAACAATCACGCCGATTACGAAATGGCTTCGCGGCCTGATGCGCGTTAGATCATTTTGCAGATTCCCTTCCGCGAGTCTCTCAATGCCCCACCTCACCTCCCTGCTCGGCTTCGCCCTCGTTGCGCTGACGATGGTGCTGACGCCCGGGCCGAACATGATCTATCTGATCTCGCGCTCGATCACGCAGGGACCGGCGGCTGGCCTGGTTTCGCTCTGCGGCGTCGCGCTCGGCTTTGTGTTCTACATGCTGTGCGCGGCGTTCGGCATCACCGCGCTGTTGTTCGCGGTGCCCTATGCCTATGACGCGCTGCGGCTCGCCGGTGCCGGCTATCTGTTGTGGCTGGCATGGCAGGCCGTAAGGCCGAACGGACGCTCGCCGTTTCAGGTGCGTGAACTGGCGATTGATACCCCGCGAAAACTGTTCGCGATGGGTCTGTTCACCAACCTGCTCAATCCCAAAGCCGCGATGCTCTATCTGGCGCTGCTGCCGCAGTTCATCGACCCGGTTCAGGGCAGCGTCCTGACGCAGTCGATGGCGCTGGGATTTGCGCAGATCGCCATCAGCGTCAATGCCGTGATCGCGCTCGCCGCCGGTTCGATCGCGCTGTTTCTCGGCACCCGGCCGACCTGGCTGTTGGTGCAGCGCTGGCTGATGGGCACCGTGCTCGCCGGGCTGGCTGTGCGAATGGCGCTGCAGACGAAAAGGGCGTGATTTCACCTCGCCCCGCTTGCGGGGAGAGGTCGGCGCGTAGCGCCGGGTGAGGGGGAGTCGCCGCGCTCATTACTCTCGAATTTGCGGAAACAGGCCCCTCACCCCAACCCTCTCCCCGCAAGAGCGGGGCGAGGGAGCAGACCTCGCGTGATCGCGACGTTCTGTCACGAATCTCAATCCAGCTTCGCTTCCATGCCGCGCTTGACGCCGGGGCGCACCATCAGCGCGTCGTACCAGCGCTCGACATTGGGAAAATCCGAGAGCTCAACCTTGTGGCGCTCGTGCCGCCACGCCCAGCCGAGGATCGCAAAGTCGGCGACCGACAGCGCGCCGGCGACGAACTCGCAGGTCGCGAGCCGGCGATCCAGCACGCCGTAGAGCCGGCGTGTCTCCGCCATGAAGCGCTTCAGGCCGTAGGCGCGATCCTGCTCGTTCTCCAGCGCGATAAAGTGATGCACCTGCCCCGGCATCGGCCCAAAGCCGCCCATCTGCCACATCAGCCATTCATAGACCGGGATGCGCTCGATCAGGGGCCCGGGCAGGAATTTGCCGGTCTTCTCGCCGAGATAGAGCAGGATCGCGCCGGACTCGAACACGCTGACCCGCTTGCCATCAGGCCCGTCCGGATCGACGATCGCGGGAATCTTGTTGTTGGGGCTGATGGCGAGGAACTCCGGCGCCAGCTGCTCGCCCTTGGTGATATTGACCGGGATGGCCTTGTAGGGGAGCCCCATCTCCTCCAGTGCGACGCTGATCTTGCGGCCGTTGGGCGTGTTCCAGATGTAGAGTTCGATGGTCATTTTCCTGTCATACCCCGCGCCCCGCGAAAGCGGGATATCCAGTACCGCGAAACGTCTCGGCCTTACAACACCCCCGCAGAATTACCGGGTCATCCGCTTTTCGCGAATGATGACATGCTGCGCTGTTGAGCGCCCTCCGCTCTGGAATGTGCGCGCGTCCGCCGATAAAGTGAGGGCCCGCTCACAATTTCCGAGAAGATACTTTGTCCAAATCAGCCTCCCGCGCCCGTCTCGCCGAAATCATCCGCAAGCGCTCGTTCGGCCGCGGCGAAATCACGCTGGCCTCCGGCCGCAAAAGCGATTTCTATTTCAACCTCAAGCCGACCATGCTCGATCCCGAAGGCGCCTCGTTGCTCGCGGAGCTGACCTATGAAGCGCTGAGAGACGATGGACTCGATTATATCGGCGGCCTGGAGATGGGCGCGGTGCCGCTCGCCGGCGCGATTGCGCAGCTCTCCTGGATCAAGGGTCATCCGATCGCGGCGTTCTTCGTGCGCAAGAAGCCGAAGGAGCATGGCGCAAGGCTCGCGGTGGAAGGTCTGGCCAAGGGCGAGAGCCTGCAGGGCAAGCGCGTGGTGATCGTCGAGGACGTCACCACCACCGGCGGCTCGGCGCTGAAGGCGGTGGAAGCGGTGCGCCATGCCGGCGGCGAGATCGCGCTGGTCTTCACCATGGTGGACCGCGAGGAAGGGGCGACCGAAGCCTTCGCGGAAGCCGGTATTCCCTTTCGCTCGCTCTACAAGGCCGGCGAATTTTTGAAGGGGTGAACGCGGCGAGAGCTCGCGCGATGAAAATCCGCCCCCGTCATGCCCGTGCTTGTCACCGGCATCCACGTCTTTTTTCTTGCCAAGCCGAAGCGGACAAGACGTGGATGGCCGGGTCAAGCCCGGCCATGACGGAAAAATGCGTACCGGCCCGAGACGCATTTCTTTGCTTCCATCCCGCGCTTGCTCATAGCTCGTTTACCATCCCGCACTAAGGTTACACGGGCTGAGGCAAGGCTCGCCCCAGCGGTTTGTTGCGTCGGGGTGGAGTGAGCGTTGCGTACAGAGTTGCCATATCAGCGCATGCGGCGCCGCATGATGCTTGTTGCCGCCGCAGCCCTCGCTGGCTCGGTCGCGCTCGGGCCGCGCGTGGCGTGCGCCGAAGGCCTGTTCGATTTCCTGTTCGGCGGCATCCAGAAACAGCAGCAGCAAAAGGCCCCGCCGCAGGCGAATTTCTTCGCCGATCCGTTCGGCCAGAACCAGCAGCCCGCGCCGCCGCCGCGCCCCGTGGCGTCCGGCTCCGGCCCCGCCTTTTGCGTGCGCAGCTGCGACGGCCGCTATTTCCCGCTGACGATGCGCGGCAGCGCGAGCGCCGGTGCAGATGTGCCAGGCGTTCTGTCCGGCGAGCCCGACGAAAGTCTTCTTCGGCAGCAATATCGACGGCGCGTCGTCGGCGAATGGCGAGCGCTATGCGGACAGCGAAAACGCCTACGCCTATCGCAAGGCTATGCGCGCCGACTGCACCTGCAACGGCCGCGACCCGGCAGGGCTGGCGCCGGTCGATCTCACGCTCGACACCTCGCTGCGTCCCGGCGACGTGATCGCCACCACCAGCGGGCTGGTGGCCTATTCCGGCGTCAAGGCGGCTCCGGCCAGACCGCGGAATTCACGCCGGTCGCTTCCTATCCGGGCCTCACCGCCGATGTCCGCGCGCGGCTCGGCGAGATGAAGGTGGCGCCGGTAGCTGCCGAGATGATCGCCAATGACGCGCCGTTGCCCGAGGTCGTCGCGCTGCCCGTGACCTCGGTGCCGAAGACCGTTTCGGCCAAGGCTAAGCGGGCGGAAGTGGATTAGACAGCAATTCCAATCGTCATTCCGGGGCGATGCGAAAGCATCGAACCCGTCCGCGAAATCACCGCCCGACGATGACGCCGATCACGTTCGGCGCCGACAGATATTTTTCCTCGATTCTGGCCCGCGCCGCTGCCCGGTTTTCCGGCGTCAGCAGCCCGCGCTTTTCGGCCAGGATCATCCAGCAATAGCCCCACCAGTCCGTCAGCATGCCGCTGTCGTCGACGAGGTCGTAGCCTTGCTCGGCGGCGAAGATGCGGGCATGAGCCTCGTCGAGCGAGTCGAGAAAGGCGTGGTCGGCGTCGGAAAACAGATCGTCGCTGAAATCGTCTGTGGTGTAGCCCCACACCGACATGCAGACCGCGTTGAATTCGCGGTCGATCGCGTCGTCATCGACGAGCTGGCGGCGGGAGGCCTGATGCAGCCGCGACAGCGAGCGGGCGAAGTCGGCGATGCGGGTGAGCGCGAAGGAATCGAAGGCGATGGTGGACATGTAGTCCTCGTAAGCTCGGATTGACCCTAGATGTTGGGTCGGCATAGTGCCGAATCACTATGATATATCAAAGACTTGCTAAAGTGTTCTTAATTTGTTCTGATATAGTCGTCGTCATCCCGGCGAACGCCGGGACCCATAACCACCGATGTTCGATTTGTTGCAACGTCGTGCCGATCCATGAGCGATGCTGGCACCTATTACGTCTACATTCTCGCCAGTAGCCGACACGGGACGCTGTACATTGGGGTCAGCAACAATCTCGGTAATCGACTTGCGCTGCATCGTTCTGGACAAGGCTCGCAGTTCGTCAAAAAGTACGGCGTGACGCGCCTGGTTTACATGGAAGCCTACGCGTCACCGCAAGAAGCGATCGCGCGCGAGAAGCAATTGAAGAACTGGCGGCGCGAGTGGAAGATTCAGCTGATCGAAGAAGATAATTTCGACTGGAGCGACCTGTCCCACCTGTTTTGAACAGCGGTGGTTATGGATCCCGGCATTCGCCGGGACGACGAAGAGCCTCCTACATCGCCGACAACAGCTTGTCCCCGCAATAATTGGCGAAAAACTTCCCGCCGCATTGCCGGCGGATCGCCGCGCAGCGCGCCGCGGGGGAGGCGTTTGCCGGGACGCTGAATGAGCAGCTCAGGCCGTCGGCGCTGCGGCCCGTCTTGCCGGCGGCGAACGCCGCGCTGGTGGCGCTGATGCAGAACAGCAGAAGTGCGGCGGCGACAATCTCGATGATCAGTCTCATGGTCCTGTCCCTCCCGGATATCGCGACATCGGATTACCCAAGTTTCACCCTATCACCAAAGCCACGCGCGCAGAGAGCGACAAAATCGGCCCGGTCCTTGCATAAAAACCGTGCATGCATTGCACAATCGAGACCCCTCCGGCGGGTTTCGATCGCGGCATAGAGCGCGTATCATTTCGTGGGGTCAGTCAGGGATGTCCGAACTTGCCCGATCCATCACTCCCAGCGAATTTTCCGGCGCCGACCAGCCCATCGACGAGCTGGCGCTGGCCGAGATCAAGGGCGCCATCCTCGCCAAGCTGCGGCTTGCGATCGGCAAAGACGCCGGCATGGCCACAAGGCACGACTGGTACAAGGCGGCGGCGCTGGCGCTGCGCGACCGCATCGTGCACCACTGGCTCACCGCCGAAAAGCAGAGCTACGACGCCGGCCGCAAGCGGGTCTATTACCTCAGTCTGGAATTCCTGATCGGCCGGCTGTTCACCGATGCGCTGAACAACATGGGGCTGTTGCCGGTGTTCGAGGCCGCCCTCGGCGATCTCGGCGTCGATCTTGCCGACTTGCGCAAATGCGAGCCCGATGCCGCGCTCGGCAATGGCGGTCTCGGCCGGCTGGCGGCGTGCTTCATGGAGAGCATGGCGACGCTCGCCATTCCCGCCATCGGCTACGGCATCCGTTACGATTTCGGCCTGTTCCGCCAGATCATCGCGCAGGGCTGGCAGCAGGAATATCCCGACGAATGGCTGAGCTTCGGCAACCCCTGGGAATTCCAGCGGCCGGAGGTGGTCTATCACGTGCATTTCGGCGGCGGCGTCGAACATGTCGAAGCCAAGGGACGCGACCGCGCGATCTGGCATCCGGCGGAGACCGTGCAGGCGGTCGCCTACGACACCCCGATCGTCGGCTGGCGCGGCCAGCACGTCAACGCGCTGCGGCTGTGGTCGGCGCGCTCGCCCGACCCGCTGAAGCTCGACGTCTTCAACACCGGCGACTATCTCGGCGCCAGCGCCGAGGAGGCGCGCGCCGAATCGATCTGCAAATTCCTCTATCCGAACGACGAGAGCCCGGCGGGGCGCGAACTGCGGCTGCGCCAGGAATATTTCTTCGTCTCGGCCTCGTTGCAGGATCTGGTCAAGCGTCATCTCGCCTCCGACGGGCAGTTGCGCGGGCTTGCGTCCAAGGCCGCGGTGCAGCTCAACGACACCCATCCCAGTCTCGCCGTCACCGAGTTGATGCGCATTCTGGTCGATCTTCACAATTTCCGCTGGGACGAGGCGTGGCAGATCACGGTCGCGACCTTGTCCTACACCAACCACACGCTGCTGCCGGAAGCGCTCGAGACCTGGCCGGTCGAACTGTTCGAACGGCTGCTGCCGCGCCATCTGGAGATCATCTACCGCATCAATGTCGGGCATCTGGCGCTGGCGGACGCGCGCTGTCCCGGCGACGTCGACTTCAGGGCCTCGGTCTCGCTGATCGACGAGAAGTCCGGCCGCCGGGTGCGGATGGGGCAGCTGGCGTTCGTCGGATCGCACCGCATCAACGGCGTCTCGGCGATGCATTCCGACCTGATGAAGGAGACCGTGTTCCACGATCTCAATCATCTTTATCCCGGCCGCATCACCAACAAGACCAACGGCATCACCTTCCGCCGCTGGCTGATGCTGGCCAATCCGAAGCTGACCGACGCTGTTGCGCGAGGCCTGCGGCGAAGCCGTGCTCGACGATCCCTCCCTGCTTGCAACGTCTCGAAGCCCGCGCCAGCGACGGCGCGTTCCAGCAGCAATTCCGCAGCGTCAAGCACCACAACAAGGTCGCGCTGGCGCGGCTGATCGGCGAGCGCCTCAACATCAAGGTCGATCCCAACGCGCTGTTCGACGTCCAGATCAAGCGCATCCACGAATACAAGCGGCAGCTGCTCAACATCCTGGAAACCGTGGCGCTCTATCACGCGATCAAGGACGAGCCGCAGCGCGACTGGGTGCCGCGGGTAAAAATCTTCGCCGGCAAGGCGGCGGCGAGCTATCGCTACGCCAAGCTGATCATCAAGCTGATCAACGACGTCGCCGAAATCGTCAACAACGATCCCGTCGTCGCCGGGCGCCTGAAGGTCGCGTTCCTGCCCGATTACAATGTCAGCCTCGCCGAAGTGATCATTCCCGCCGCCGACCTGTCCGAGCAGATTTCGACCGCGGGCATGGAAGCCTCCGGCACCGGCAACATGAAGCTCGCGCTGAACGGCGCGCTGACCATCGGCACGCTCGACGGCGCCAATATCGAAATCCGCGATCACGTCGGTGCGGAAAACATCGCGATCTTCGGCATGGAGGCGCTGGATGTGGTAGTGCGGCGCAAGCAGGGGCTGGATGCGACCGACGTGATCCGGCGCTCGCCGCGGCTGTCGCGCGCCATCAACGCGATCGGGGGCGGCGAATTCTCGCCCGGCGACGCGAGCCGGTTCGAATCGGTCGCGCACGCGCTGCGCCATCTCGACCACTACATGGTGAGCGCGGATTTCGATTCCTATTACGAGGCCCAGCGCGGCATCGACGCGCGCTGGCAGGTGGTCCCGGCATGGACGCGGGCCTCCATCCTCAACGTCGCGCGGATGCCGTGGTTCTCCTCCGACCGCACCATCCGCGAATATGCAGAGGATATCTGGAACGTACCGGTGCGCGGGACGTCGCCGCCGGCGCTGCAGGAGTCCGGCGCGCAGCGCGGGGCCACCCGCTGAATTCGGTTGGCTCATCTTCTGCCATCGCAGAACCATTACCTCCCGCGTCATTGAATTCGCCCGCTTGAGCCACGATACTGCACGGCAGGACGGGGTAATCGCATGCTTGCCAGGACCGAGCACCTTTTCGACGAAGCCACGCGGGTCACCGCCGGCGACAGCTGCTGGCAGGGGCAGACCAGCGACGATTACTGGGCGTTCGTCGGCCCGTTCGGCGGCGCCACCGCCGCCACCATCCTGCGGGCGCTTGATCGAACATCCGCAGCGATCCGGCGATCCGCTGTCGCTGACCGTCAATTACTGCGCGCCGATCGCGCAAGGCGCGTTCGATCTCGACGTTCGCCTGGTCAAGGCCAACCGGTCGTCGCAGCATTGGTGTGTCGAGCTGACGCAAGGCGGCGGCGAGGTGGCGACGCTGGCCACCGCCGTATTCGCCGAGCGCCGTCCGTCATGGTCGCACCAGCAGGCGGAATTTCCGCAGGCAAAGCCGTTCGAGCAGATCCTGCCCTATCCCAAGATCGCAGCATCATGGGCCAATCAATATGATTTTCGCTTCATCGAGGGCTATGCGGATTTCAGCGGCGCGAAAAAAGATGCGCCGGCAAGCGCCTTCTCCAAACTATGGATCGGCGACCGCGTGCCCCGGAAGATCGATGCACTGTCGCTGATGTCGATGTCGGACGCATTCTTCGGCCGCGTCTTTCATGCGAGGCGCGAGCTGGTGCCGTTCGGCACGGTGTCGCTGACGACCTATTTCCACGCCGACGCCGACGATCTTGCAGCCGAGGATATCAGCCGCGTGCTCGCGGTCGCCGACGCCAAGATCTTCCACAAGAGTTACGGTGACCAGAGCGGCGAATTGTGGTCGCCGAACGGACGCCTGCTCGCGACCACGCATCAGATCGCCTATTTCAAGGCGTAGATCGTAGCCCCACTCCGCCGCAGGCTTCGCTTCGGCAGAGCGACCGCCGGCTCAGCTCAGCGCGGCGGTACCCTTGATCAGGGTGGAGTTTCCGCTCGCGGGGTCGGTGATCACGGTCCCGACCTGGGCCTTGCCGGTCCCCGTCAGCGCAAATTTGGTGTTGCCGATGCGGAAAGAAGAATCCCGGATCAGGACCTGCTGGTACTGAACGGTCGATCCGGTCTGGTATTTCACCTGCGCGTGGAAACCGTTGACCTGCGAGATCGTGAGCTCGAATTTCTGGTTGTTGGAATACGTCCCCGTCCAGGTGCCCTGATAGCTCTTGGGGTCGACGCTGGTATAGGGCTTGCTGGACTGCGTGCTTAGCGGCGCCGAAGCGTAGGCTGACTGCAGAATGCTGAGGATATCCGACATGCCGAGGCTCCGGGGCAACAAATGCGGGAACCGGCACTACAGACGTATCCGGTTAACCCGGGGTTAACCGGCCGGTCCGGATTACTGCCGAAGCTCTTTCAGACGCATCTTGGAACAGAAGGATTGGAACAGAAGGATGCTGGCCGGAATCAAAAAGGGCGGCTCATCAAGCCGCCCTTTCAGAATATCCGGGCATCCGTCACGTACCGGAATGACGTTGCGGCTCACTCCGCCGCAAGCTTGAGGTCCGGCGCGGCGGCGCGGATGTCGGCGTCGACCTGGGCTTCGAACTTGGCAAAATTCTTCTGGAACATGCCGACCAGCGCGCGCGCGGTCTTGTCGAACTCGGCCTTGTCCTTCCAGGTGTTGACCGGATCAAGGATTTCGCTCGGTACGCCCGGCAGCGCGGTCGGAACCGCAAAGCCGAAATACTTGTCGGTGCGGAATTCGACGTTGCGCAGCGAGCCGTCGAGCGCCGCGGTCAACAGCGCGCGGGTCACCTTGATCGGCATCCGGCTGCCGGTGCCAAACTTGCCGCCGGTCCACCCGGTGTTGACCAGCCAGCAATCGACGTTGTGGCGGGCGATCAGTTCGCGCAGCATGTTGCCGTAGACCGAAGGCTCGAGCGGCAGGAACGGCGAGCCGAAGCAGGTGGAGAATTCCGGCTGCGGCTCTTTGCCAAGGCCGCGCTCGGTGCCCGCCACCTTTGCGGTGTAACCGGACAGGAAGTGGTACATCGCCTGCGCCGGCGTGAGCCTGGCGATCGGCGGCAGCACGCCGAACGCATCGGCAGCCAGCATCACCACGTTCTTCGGATGACCGGCGCGGCCGGTGCGCGAGGCGTTGGGGATGAATTCGAGCGGATAGGCCGAACGGGTGTTCTCGGTTTTCGAGCCGTCGTCGAAATCCGGCACCCGCGTGTCCTCGTCGAGCACCACATTCTCGAGCACCGCGCCGAAGCGCTTGCTGGCGGCATGGATTTCAGGTTCCGCCTCTTTCGACAGCTTGATGCATTTGGCGTAGCAGCCGCCCTCGAAGTTGAAAACGCCGTCGTTGCCCCAGCCGTGCTCGTCGTCGCCGATCAGCGTGCGTTTCGGATCGGCCGACAGCGTCGTCTTGCCCGTTCCAGAAAGACCGAAGAAGATCGCGCTGTCGCCGTGGGGGCCGACATTGGCCGAGCAGTGCATCGGCATCACGCCCTTTGCAGGCAGATAATAGTTCAGCGTGGTGAACACCGACTTCTTCATCTCGCCGGCATAGTGAGACCCGCCGATCAGGACGATCTTGCGGGCGAAATCGATCGCGACCACGTTCTCGGAACGCACGCCGTGACGTCTGGGATCGGCCCGGAAGCTCGGCATATCGATCATGGTGAGTTCGGGTACGAATTCCCTGAGCGCCGCGGTTTCGGGCCGGATCAAAAGCGTACGGATGAACAGCGAATGCCAGGCGAGTTCGGTGAAGACCCGGGTCTTGATCTGGAAAGAGGGATCGGCGCCGCCGTAAAGGTCTTGCGCGAACAGCGTCATGCCTTCGGCATGCCTTAGAAAGTCGGCGTAGAGCGCCTCGAACTGTTCCGACGTGATCGACTGGTTGCCGGCCCACCACATGTTCTGGTCGGTGGTCGCGTCGCGGACCGTGAATTTGTCCTTCGGGCTGCGGCCGGTGAAGTCGCCGGTATCCGCGCACAACGCGCCGTCGGCGGACAGCACCGCCTCGCCCGCGGAAAGCGAGTACTGGCAGAGCTGCGGCGCCCCGAGATTCCAGTGCACCCGCTTAAGATTTTTGAAGCCGAATTTGTCGGCGCCGAAGGCACCGTTGCGTATACCCGTCTCTTGCAAAGAAAATCCTCCTCGAAGCCGCGGATCTCCAGCGCGAATGCAGTTCAGCGCGCCTCGGTCGCGGTGGCCTTCAATATAGCCTTCCGGCCCCGGTCCGGCGACCGAATATTCAAGAACGCCGGGCTTGCCAATCCGATCCCGCGATGTCTGGCTTATTCCATGGCGGTCATCGAGCCGTCTTAAGCGCCTTGCTGCAGCGCAGACTCGATCGCGAGGCTTCGAATCCCAATCGGGGCTTCCAACCCGACAATCAGCCGCGATCCCGGGCCAAACTGGCGTAGGAGTTCCGTTGCGGCGCACAATCGGAGATTGCTAGCGCTTCCGCGCGGGGCCTGTCGCCGGCAATCTCGTAATGCAGGCGGACGACCATCCGATCGGCGTTGAGTTTTCAACTGCGCGACTTCGCTTGATCTGAGCAGATCGTCGTCGAGTTCGGACGGTTGCCTTGGAATGCTCGGCGCGAGCCAGGGCTCGTCGATGCCGGCGCCAGCCACGCCCCGACGAGCCCATCGATTGCCGGATTTCATGATGCGCTCGCCCTGCACTCCCTCGGCGTCGGGCGAGGTTCGGCTATCCCTTCGCCCGCGCCTCATCCGCCAGCCTGACCAGCATTTTGCGCAGCTCTCCGGGCCCGGTCACCCGCTCCGGAAAATCAAGCCGCAAGGTTTCGGCGCCGGCCTGCAGGTCGATCCCGTCGGGATCACAGCCGGTGCAGCGCCAATCAGCAGGCTCAGCGCCGAGCAGCCTCGTCGCATAGAGCTTGATCGAGTCGCGATGATCGGCGTTCATGTGATCGATGGCGTCCTGCTCGGCTTCCAGCAGCGCACCCGCGTCGGAAATATCGGTCAGAAACCGTTCGGGCTTGAGGTCCAGGATGCGGCCGAAACCGGCAACCAGATGGGTTCCGCTCGGCCGGATCCGGAAGAAGGAAAAATCCTTAAAATCCACAAAGGCTTCCGCCGATGGATGGGCGTTGAGGTAGCGCCGGCGCAGGATTTCAAGATCGGAAGCAGCGGCCTCATCGGCCCGGCCCACCAGCATGATCCGCGACCCCTCCAGCGGGTCGCCCTCGGCCCGCTCATCCAGCATCAGCGACACCCGGGCATCGGCGAGGATGTTTCGGGTATGCACAGCCAGCCGCGAAATCAGCAGGATCGGCGAGCCATCGGCGTGGCTTGCGACATTGACGAGCGAGCAATAGGGATCGCCGCTGCCGGCCATCAGGGTCGCCAGGGCCCCCTGCCGGCACCGGCGTAGCAGCGACCGGGCTAGCCGGCCGGCATCAAAATTAGTGGTGGGTTGCATCGGTCGTATTCCCATATCTCATTGCAATAAGGGCCTTTTTCCGGCAAAATCAGTATCTATATAGGCTGCAACCCCGGACTTGGCCGGGCGTTTTGTGGAACTCGGTCACACTTCAGCCCAGCTTGCATTGCTCGTTGACCGGGTTCGAAGCCCACTTATGCGGCGCATCACCGGATTGCTCGCCGTTTCAGCAACCTAGTAACAGTACCTGAAAGCAGGCTCATGCCCACAATCGCCCTGGTCGACGACGACCGCAACATTCTCACATCCGTCTCGATTGCGCTCGAAGCCGAAGGCTATCGCATCATGACCTATACGGATGGCGCTTCCGCGCTCGACGGTTTCCGCACCAGCCCGCCGGACCTTGCCATCCTCGACATCAAGATGCCGCGCATGGACGGCATGGAGACGTTGCGGCGGCTGCGGCAGAAGTCGGATCTGCCGGTGATCTTCCTCACCTCCAAGGACGAGGAGATCGACGAATTGTTCGGCCTCAAGATGGGCGCCGACGATTTCATCCGCAAGCCGTTCTCGCAGCGCCTCCTGGTCGAGCGCGTGAAAGCGGTACTGCGCCGCTCGGCGCCGAAAGATCCCACCGCCGTGCCGAAGGAAACCGACGCCAAGGCGCTGGACCGCGGACTTTTGCGCATGGATCCGGAGCGTCACACCTGCACCTGGAAAAACGAGCCGGTGACGTTGACGGTGACGGAATTTCTGATCCTGCAGGCGCTGGCCACCCGGCCCGGCGTCGTGAAAAGCCGCAACGCGCTGATGGACGCGGCCTATGACGATCAGGTCTATGTCGACGATCGCACCATCGACAGCCACATCAAGCGGCTGCGCAAGAAGTTCAAGGTAGTGGATGACGATTTCGAAATGATCGAGACCCTGTACGGCGTCGGCTACCGCTTCAAGGAAACCTGATGTGCCAGGCGCTAGCGCGCCACTTGTAAACTGACGCCGTCGTGGGTCTGGGGTAGCATGCGAGGCCAGCGCGGCTGTTAAAGACGCAATCGAAACAACCGGCAGTTTTCGCCATTGCTTGATCGAACGCACCCTGATCCAAGCCTTAATGCCGAGGACGTCTCTTCGTCCCTCGCGCTCGACGCTGCGGCCGCCGAAAACCCGCCCTTGCAGGGCTGGCAGCGGCTGTTCGGCTGGCTGAGCCGTGCCGGTCAGTTCTTCTTCGCGCTCAGCTTCTCCAGCCTCACCCGCCGCATCGTTTCGCTGAATCTGGCGGGCCTCGTCGCGCTGGTGGCGAGCATTCTCTATCTCTCGCAGTTCCGCGCCGGGCTGATCGACGCGCGGGCGCAAAGCCTTCTGGTGCAGGCCGAGATCATCGCTGGCGCGATCGCGGCGTCGGCAACCGTCGAGACCAACACCATCACCATCGATCCCGACCGGCTGCAGGACCTGAAGCCAGGCGAGAGCTACGGCGCGCCCGATGAATTCGCGGGGCTGGATTTTCCCATCAATCCGGAACGGGTCGCGCCGGTGTTGCGGCGGCTGATTTCGCCCACCAAGACCCGCGCCCGCATTTACGACCGCGACGGCGCCCTCATTCTCGACAGCCGCAATCTCTATGGCCGCGGCGACGTGCTGCGCTTCGAACTGCCGCCGCCGGCGGTTGAGAAGCCAGGCTTCGCCGAACGGTCGATGATTGCGATCCGCACCTGGCTCAATCGCGGCGACCTTCCGCTCTATCGCGAGCTCGGGCCGGAGAACGGCAACGGTTATCGGGAGGTCGCCGAATCGCTGAAGGGGCAGAAGAGCAGCATGGTGCGCGTCAACGACCGCGGCGAGGTGATCGTCTCGGTCGCGGTGCCGGTGCAGCGCTTCCGCGCGATCCATGGCGCCCTGATGCTCTCGACCCAGGGCGACGACATCGATCAGATGGTTACCGCCGAGCGGCTTGCGATTCTGAAAATCGGCGGCGTCGCTTCCGCGGTCATGATCATGCTGTCGCTGCTGCTGGCGAGCACCATCGCAGGTCCGGTGCGCCGGCTCGCCGACAGCGCCGAGCGGGTCCGGCGCCGCATCCGCACCCGCGTCGAAATTCCCGATTTCACCCGCCGCCGCGACGAGATCGGACACCTCTCCGGCGCGCTGCGCGACATGACGGAAGCGCTCTATAATCGCATCGAGGCGATCGAGAGGTTCGCCGCCGACGTCGCCCATGAACTGAAGAACCCGCTGACGTCACTGCGCTCCGCGGTCGAGACGATGCCCCTGGCGCGCAACGAGAACAGCCGCGCGCGGCTTCTGGCGGTCATCGAGCACGACGTCAAGCGGCTCGATCGGCTGATATCCGACATATCGGATGCCAGCCGGCTTGATGCCGAACTGCAGCGGCAGGATATGACGTCCGTCGATCTTCGCCGGCTGCTCACCGCCCTGACGTCGGTCGCCAATGAAACCCGGCGCGGCAACAACATTGCCGTCGAAGTCCGCTTCGAGGGCCGAGGTCGCACCGATACTTTCTCGGTGCCGGGCCATGATTCACGGCTGGGACAGGTGATCTCGAACCTGCTCTCCAACGCCCAGTCGTTTTCCGAAGCCGGCGGCAAGGTGCGCATCGTCTGCCGCCGCGTAAGATCGGAGATTGAAATCGTGGTCGATGACGATGGGCCCGGCATTCGCGAGGATGCGCTGGAGCGAATTTTCGAGCGCTTCTACACCGACCGGCCGCATCAGGGCTTTGGGCAGAATTCCGGACTCGGGCTGTCGATCTCGAAGCAGATCATCGAAGCGCATGGCGGACGCATCTGGGCGGAAAATCGCCCGGGCCCCGTCAGCCCCGATGGCGAAGTGACGGTGGCGGGCGCGCGCTTTGTGGCCAGGCTGCCGGCGCCATGACCCATATGAACAGTGCGAGCGTCCACGCTTCCGCGGTGCTGGTGGAAAATCGCGCGGTGCTGATCCGCGGGCCGTCAGGGGCCGGCAAATCGCATCTCGCCTTCGATCTCATCCTTGCCGGGCGCGCGGGGCTGATACCCAGGGCGGTGCTGATCGGCGACGACCGCGTCCATCTCCAGGCAAGCCAGGGGCAGCTCGTGGTGCGGCCGGCGCGCGAACTGGCCGGCCTGATCGAAATTCGCGGGCTCGGTATTCGCCGCTGCGACTTCGCCGAAGAGGCGGTTGTCGGCCTGGTCGTCGATCTCGCCGCCGCGGATGCCGAGCGGCTGCCGCCGCCGGAAGCTCTGCAGACGCTTATTTCCGGTGTCAAAATACCACGAATTCCCGTAGGATCCGGCTTCGCAGCACTCCCCTTGGTTGTCGCTGCCCTGACAATGACCGCGAGTTCATCTTCCACCCGGCCTTCGACGGATTGTTCGAAGGGAATTGGTAACCATATAACGCCCACTATCGCGACCGAATAGACCGGCGCAGGCTCCCCCTTTCTGCCGCTAATTTCCGGGAGAATCGCAAAGATCCCCTCTTGCGCGGGGGCTCTGGATGGTCAAAGTGGCGCGTTCGTGCGGTGCACCAAAAGGCACCCGCGAGGAGTTTCCGATGATTGGTCTAGTGCTTGTGACCCATGGGCGCCTTGCCGACGAGTTCAAGGCGGCGCTCGAACATGTCATGGGTCCGCAAAAACAAATCGAAGCCGTCACGATCGGAGCCGAGGACGACTCCGATCTGTGTCGAAGCGACATCATCGAAGCGGTCAATCGCGTCGACAGCGGCGATGGCGTGGCCATCCTCACCGACATGTTCGGCGGCACGCCTTCCAATCTCGCGATCTCCTGCATGAGCCGCCCGAAGGTGGAAGTGCTCGCTGGAATCAATCTTCCCATGCTGGTCAAGCTCGCCAAGGTTCGCGAAGAGCGCTCGCTTCCCGACGCCATCGCCATGGCCCAGGAAGCCGGCCGCAAATACGTCACCATCGCCAGCCGGGTTCTCGCCGGCAAATGAGCGAAGACGACGCCGCGGCGCCTGAAAACGAGGCCGGGCCAGGCGTCCCCGCAGGCGCGGTGTCTCGCGAACTTCCCATCATCAACAAGCGCGGCCTTCACGCGCGCGCTTCCGCGAAATTCGTTCAGACGGTCGAGCGCTTCAATGCCGAAGTCTGGGTGACAAAGGGCGGCGAGACCGTCGGCGGCACCTCGATCATGGGACTGATGATGCTGTCGGCGGGACCGGGAACGTCGATCGTCGTTTCCGCGGCCGGCCCCGAGGCCGAAGCCGCCATTGACGCGATCACCGAACTCGTCGCCAGCAAGTTCAACGAAGAAGGCACGTGATCCGCCGGGATCGTCGCGCCAGAGCCATTTGCGGTGCGGTTGCCCGGGCGCGTCTCGAACCATGAGGCCATAGGCGTGTGGTTAGCGTCCGCCTATTTCGCCGGCGGCGCGATGTAGATATTCCAGCTGGTCGCCGGACCGGGACGCCCGTGGAAGAAGCGCTGCGTGGTGATCGGTCAGGCGCTCGGCGTTGGCAGCGTTCGCCGCCATCCACGCGCTCGCAGACCGGCAGCCGCCCGTCCGTGGTATCGCAGATGCCGATGAAGCCGAGCCGCTTGGCCTCCTCCAGCGACGTCAGCCCCGACGACCAGAGTTCGCCCGGCGTGAACGGCGCCGGATGATCGGGACTGTAGAACGTCATGGGCTCGCCGACCTCGGTTGTGCCGGCGACCACGGCCCATCTCGTGTGGAAACGCGTATGCCAGGCTTCCGTCAATTCGCGGGCAAGTTGGGAACGCGCGCCATAGCTTGAGGCGCCATCGGGATTCTCGGCCATCTCGCGCAGCGGCGATGGTGGGCGACGCGGCGAGCACCGCGAGCGTGACGGCAAGCCAGATCGCGGCGATATTGAACAGCGCCATCTTTTGCAGGCGCAGCGAGGGAATCGCGACCAGCGCCAACGGCGTCAGAAAGAACAGCGAGATTCCCCAATCGGTCTTCATATAGACCGTGAAGAACAAGCCGCCGAGCGGCGGCCCGATCGCGACCACGATCTGGATGATCCAGATGTTGATCGCCTGCGACATGTTCACGCCCGGATTCGCGCCGCGCGACCATGTGCGCGTGAACAGCGCTGACGGCCGCCGCGTCAACACCGCCCACCATGGCGGGACCAATGCCAATGCGAGCGCGGCCAGCGCCGCGGGCGCCAGCAGCAGCGCCAGATTGTGGCCGACATAGCCGAGCACAAGCTGCGCGCTCTGCGCGCGGCTCGACAGGCCGTAGACGTCGCCGGCATAGGTCAGCGGCACGAAGTCGACTTCCTTCAGCCAGACCAGATGCGGGATCATGGCGACGACGAGCGTGGCAATCGCGACCCACGGCGCCGGCGAGCGCAGGAACTTTAACCGGTCGGGATGGACGAGCGCGGCGATGCCGATGGCGCCGATCATGGTCAGCACCCAGTATTTGGTCATCAGCGCCAGCGCGCCGGCCAGCCCAAGCCACAGCCCGGCACGCACGCTGCGCTTCTCGAACGCATGCAGATAGGCCAGCACCACCAGCGGCAGGGTGACGAGCTGCAGCAGATCCGGATTGTACTTGAACCCCTTGAAATTGAAGATCGGGTAGAGCGCGAGCATCACCACGACGAAGAAGGCGCGGCGACGATCGACCACGCGCAAGCTGATCAGCCATGCAGATCACCAGGCCGCAGCCGAGCGTCGCCATCGCCAGCGCGTAGGTGGCCCAGTCGGCGACCGGAAAGATCTTGAACCAGAGGCCTGCGACCCAGCCCGCCAGCGGCGGATGCTTGCCGTAGCCGAGCTGGAATTTCTGGCCCCAGGCGAAGGCTTCCGCGACATCCATATGGACGTCCTGCGCCGCCTTGAGATTGATCAGGATGAAGGTCCAGAGCACGGCATGGGCTGCGGCAAAGCCGATCACCAGCCACAGGCCGGCCTTCGGATCGCCGGCGCACGCTGCAAGCCACGCCGCCAGTCGCCGAACGGTCGGCCTGCGGCGCGCAGGCGAAGAAGCGGGCAAAAATGACGCAGTTGTCATGCCCTTTGCGTAGCGCGTTTTCGCCATGAATGGAATCAGCTTGGCGTGAAGATGTGCCGCAAAAACAGCGCATTATGGTTGCCGCACGGGGGCGCGAATGCTATCCCGCGCCCATGACATCCATCCCTATTTCCAACATCCGCAACTTCGCCATTGTTGCGCATATCGACCATGGCAAATCGACGCTGGCCGACCGTCTGATCCAGACCACCGGGGGCCTGCAGGCGCGCGAGATGAAGGAGCAGGTGCTCGATTCCATGGATATCGAGCGCGAGCGCGGCATCACCATCAAGGCGCAGACAGTGCGGCTGACCTATCCGGCCAAGGACGGCAAGACTTACATCCTCAACCTGATCGACACACCCGGCCATGTCGATTTCGCCTACGAGGTTTCCCGCTCGCTGGCGGCCTGCGAAGGCTCGCTGCTGGTGGTCGATGCCAGCCAGGGCGTCGAGGCGCAGACGCTCGCCAACGTCTACCACGCGCTCGATGCCGGCCACGAGATCGTGCCGGTGCTGAACAAGATCGACCTGCCGGCGGCGGAACCCGACCAGGTCAAGCAGCAGATCGAAGACGTGATCGGCATCGACGCCTCCGACGCGGTGATGATCTCGGCCAAGACCGGCCTCGGCATCGACGAGGTGCTGGAAGCCATCGTGCACCGGCTGCCGGCGCCGAAGGGCGACCGCGACGCCTCGCTGAAGGCGCTGTTGGTCGACAGCTGGTACGACGTCTATCTCGGTGTCGTGGTGCTGGTGCGGATCGTCGATGGCGTGCTGAAGAAAGGCCAGCGCATCCGGATGATGGGCACCAACGCGGCTTACGATATCGAGCGCGTCGGCTTCTTCACCCCGAAGATGCAGCAGATCGAGGAACTCGGCCCCGGCGAGATCGGCTTCATCACCGCCGCGATCAAGGAGGTCGCCGACACCCGTGTCGGCGATACCATCACCGACGACCGCAGGCCGGTCACCGACATGCTGCCGGGTTTCAAGCCGGCCATCCCCGTGGTGTTCTGCGGCCTGTTCCCGGTCGACGCCGACGATTTTGAAACCTTGCGCGCGGCGATGGGAAAATTGCGGCTGAACGACGCCAGTTTCTCGTTCGAAATGGAAACCTCGGCCGCGCTCGGCTTCGGCTTCCGCTGCGGCTTCCTCGGGCTATTGCATCTGGAAATCATTCAGGAACGGCTGAGCCGCGAATTCGATCTCAATCTGATCGCGACCGCGCCGTCGGTGATCTACAAGATGCACCTGACCGACGGCCAGGTGATCGAGATCCACAACCCGATCGACATGCCCGACGTGGTGAAGATCGCCGAGATCGAGGAGCCGTGGATCGAGGCCACCATTCTGACGCCCGACGAATATCTCGGCAGCGTCCTGAAGCTGTGCCAGGACCGCCGTGGGTCGCAGAAGGAGCTCACCTACGTCGGCAACCGCGCGATGGTGAAATACGAGCTGCCGCTCAACGAGGTGGTGTTCGATTTCTACGACCGGCTGAAGTCGGTCTCCAAGGGCTATGCCTCGTTCGACTATCATCTCACCGACTACAAGCCGGCCGACCTCGTCAAGATGCAGATCCTGGTCAACAACGAGCCGGTGGACGCGCTGTCGATGCTGGTGCACCGCCAGCGCGCGGAAGGCCGCGGCCGCGCCATGGTCGAGAAGATGAAGGAACTGATCCCGCCGCACATGTTCCAGATTCCGATCCAGGCCGCGATCGGCGGCAAGGTCATCGCCCGAGAAACCGTGCGCGCGCTGCGCAAGGACGTGACCGCCAAGTGCTACGGCGGCGACATCACGCGCAAGCGAAAACTTCTGGAGAAGCAGAAGGAAGGCAAGAAGAAGATGCGGCAGTTCGGCAAGGTCGACATCCCGCAGGAAGCCTTTATCGCCGCGCTGAAGGTGGATAGCTGAGAACCTGCTGCGAGGTTTTTGCACGCAGAACATTGTCAAATCTGACGGGACGCCGCCCGGTCAAACCCTGCGCGCCAGTCCGCTCTAGTCAGATTTTCCCAGCGCCCGTCGTCGCCTCGAGCGAGCTTGCTCCATCTCGGGAAAGGGCCCGTAGTTCGCATTCCCGCATTCGAGGGGGGAAGAGTAGCCTTGCGGGATTTTTGCGTAAAGCTGTTCCGATCCGTTGCTGGATAGCCCGACCCGGATCAGTGCGAACTTTTCTATCGGATGTATCCAAGGGACGTCTAATTGGGCCGAAGCGCAATAGAGCGTTTCTGTATGTGTCTCTGACGAGAACAAGAAATTTCTAAATTTTCTTTCGAAGGGACCGGCCAACTTTGCATTGAGCAGCTTCACATCGAGAATAGTCCGAAAAGGGAGGCTGCGCTCGAGCATTTCAGCGATGACCAGCCTTCGACGCTTGAGCCAATCGGAATTCGAATGGGGTGTCTCGTTCGAGTGGATTATCTCGATGGTGGGTCTGACCGGGGCGGGCTTTCCGGCGCGCGGATTGGATTTTGAGGAAGCCTTTCCATCACTCGCGGCCAGAGAGAGGCCGGCACCCGAAGTAAGGCAACCGGCCGCGAGCAGGCACGTCAGCGCCAGACCGATCAGCCATCGTTGAGATGCAAACGTGGTCAACACGGCGGACAGGCGCGTCAGGGCACACACCGGCGCCGTTGCAATTCGGATAGTCATGATCAGCCCCCAGCCCCGGTCTAGCGAAGCAAGCGGTTCCACACTTCGCTATCGGCGGATGCTCGATTACTGATTCTCCGTCACGCGGTCAACTACAAGTTGTTATGGGCTGGAGGCGTCGGCCGCGGCAAGCGCCATCTGGCCTATGCCCGCGCATCTCTCGCCAGCCATCTTGATCCGCCGCGGCGGATAGATCACCATTGCGGCTTCGCCAACCAAAAACCCAAAAAGGGCGAGGAAACGCATGAACAAGCTGCCCGGTTTCGGACTGATCGAGCGCGCCCGCGCGCTGGCGCCGCTGATCGCGCGGGAGGCCGACGAGATCGAGCGGACGCGGCGCCTCACCGAGCCGGTGGTTTCCGCCCTGATCGAGAACGGGCTTTATCGCGTGCTGCTGCCGCAAAGCCTTGGTGGCGCCGAGGCGCCGCCGGAAGTCTTCATGCAGATGCTGGAGGAAGTGGCGAAGGCCGACGCCTCCACGGCGTGGTGTCTCGGCCAGTGCTCGGTCTGCGCCATGACGGCGGCCTATCTCGACGCCGACGCCGCGCGCGAGATTTTCAATACCCCGCCCGGCATCCTCGCCTGGGGCGCGATCGCCAACGAGGTCCAGGCGGTTCCCGGCGGCTATCGCGCGAACGCGCGCTGGGATTTTGCCAGCGGCTCGCGCCAGGCGAGCTGGCTCGGCGCCCACGTCAGGATCGTCGAAACCGACGGCACCCCGCGGTTGAAGCCGGGCGGTGCGCCGGAAGTGCGCACCATCCTGTTTCCGGTGACGAGTGCCACGATGTACGACGTCTGGGACGTGATCGGCCTCAACGGCACCGGCACCGACTCTTACTCCGTCGAAAATCTGTTCATTCCGGAAAAGTTCGCAGCGCTGCGCGACGATCCCGCGGCGCTGCGCGAGCAAGGGCCGCTCTACAAGCTCACCACCAACATGGTGTTTGGCCTCGGCTTCGCCGCGGTCTCGATCGGCGTCGCGCGCGCCACGCTGGACGCGGCGATCGATCTGGCGCGCGGCAAGACCCCGGCCGGTCTCAAGGCGATGCGCGAGAATAACGCCGTTCAGGGCCAGATCGGCCGCACCGAAGGGACCTTGCGCGCGGCGCGCGCTTATCTCTACGCGACGGCCACCGAGGTGTGGCGCGACCTGGCAGGCACCGGAAATCTCACCGAGGAGCACCGCGTCGCGCTTCGCCTCGCCACGACCTGGACGATCCATCAGGCCGCCGCGGTGGTCGATGCCGCCTATCACATGGCCGGCGCCACCGCCGTGTTCAGCGCCAACGGGTTCGAGCGCCGCTTCCGCGACATGCACGCCATCGCGCAGCAGATCCAGGCCCGCGACACCCACTATGAGGACGTCGGCAAGGCTCTTCTGGCGGCCGGCCCCGGCGCCACGCGCTCAGCATCGTAAGGGCCGCAGCTCGATATTTCGTCAGGTTCCTCTTGCGCCGAAAAGGTTGGCTGACCGCGAAGCCGGCATCCACTCTTGCGGAACACGTGCTGCGGCGCCCGCCTGGCTGATATCGTCAGGCGACGAGCGCGGCCTCACCCGCGGGCGCGGCAGAACTCGCGCCGCACTGCGCTTGCAGCAATCCGACGATCTCGGCGTTGGGCCGCGCCCGGCTGAACAGGAAGCCCTGGCCCTCGTGACAGCCCTCGGCGCGCAGGCAGCTCAGCTCGGCTTCGGTCTCGAGGCCCTCGGCGGTGATGGTGACGCCAAGGCCCTTGCCCAGGCTGATGATCGAACGCACGATCGCCTGCGCGTCGCGATTGGCACCGAGATCGCGCACGAACGACTGGTCGATCTTGATCTTGTCGAACGGAAAGCTCCGGAGATAACTCAGGCTGGAATAGCCGGTGCCGAAATCGTCCATCGAAATGCGCACGCCGAGCGCGCGCAGCGCGTGCAGCGTGGCCAGCACCTGGCTGCTCTTTTCCAACAGCAGGGTCTCGGTGATTTCCAGTTCGAGTCGCCTGGCCGGCAGGCCGGATTGCTTCAGCGCATCCGTCACCAGCGACAGCAGATTGCCGACCCGGAACTGCAGCGGCGACAGGTTGACCGCGACGCGGACGTCGCCGGGCCAGCGTGCGGCGTCCATGCAGGCGCGGCGCAACATCAGGCCACCGAGCGCGTTGATCAGGCCGGTCTCCTCGGCGACCGGAATAAATTCGGCCGGCGAGATCATGCCGCGTTCGCCATGCGGCCAGCGCACCAGCGCCTCGAAGCCGGTGATGCGGCCGCTCGAAAGATCGATCAGCGGCTGATAATGCGGCCGCAGCACGTCGTTCTGGATCGCGTCGCGCAGCTCGAGCTCGATCTTGCGGCGGCTCTGGGCGCGGGCGTCCATTTCGGCTTCGAAAAAGCTGAACGTGCCGCGCTGCTCGTTCTTGGCTCGGGACAGCGCCAGGTCGGCGCACTTCAAAAGCTTCTCGGATTCATCGCCGTCACCGGGCGCCATCGCAATCCCGATGCTAGCGCCGATCACGACAGAATGGCCGTCCAGCAGATAGGGATCGCCGATCGCCTCCAACAACCGCTTGGCGAGCAACACGGCATCCTCGGGACGCGTCAGCCCGCTCTGGACGATTGCGAATTCGTCGGAGTTGAGACGGGCCAGCATATCCTCCTCGCGCAACGTCGAGCGCAGGCGCTTGGCGACGCCGCGCAACAGCTTGTCGCCGATGCTGTGGCCGAGCGTGTCGTTGACGGCCTTGAAGTTGTCGAGGCCAAGCACCAGTACCGCGGCCTTGTCCGCGCTGCGCCTTGTGTGCTGCAGAATCTCGTCCATGCGCTGGCGCAGCAGGCCGCGGTTCGGCAGCCCGGTCAAACCGTCGTGCTGGGCCATGAAGGCGAGCCGCGCCTCGGCGCGCTTGCGCTCGGTGATGTCCATCAGCGCCAGCAACACCGCAGGCCGACCGCCATAGACCAGATGGCGCGAATAGATCGCCAGATCGATCAGCGTGCCGTCGGCCCTGACGTGCTTCCAGGTGCGGGCCGCCAGTTCGTCGCTCGAGCGGTTGCCGGCCCAGGGCGGTTCGGATTCGAAGGCCTGGACGCTGCGGATGGTCAGCTTCTCGAACTCGGCGCGGCTATAGCCGTAATGCTCGACCGCGGCATCATTGACGCCGAGGATGCGTTCATCGTCCAGCGCGCAGACGATCATCGGCACGGGATTGCTGTCGAACAACAGCCGAAACGAGGCTTCGCGCTGCTTCAGTTCGGTGATATCGACGCGCAGGCCGACGATGCCGCCGTCCTCGGTCAGCCGCTCCTCGATCAGGATGCAGCGGCCGTCGCTCAGGGTCTGCTCATGGCGTTCGCCGGGCTGATAAAGCTTCTTGAGCCGCTCGGCGATCCACTCCTCTTCGCGGCCGACCGCTTCGGGATAGTCGCCGCGCTCGACGCCGACGCGGATGGTGTCCTGCAGCCGCGCGCCCGGCTCGAACAGGTCCGAACTGCGATTGTAGATCTCGGCGTATTTCTTGTTCCAGAGAATGTATCGGCCCTGGGCGTCGAGGAACACGATGCCCTGCGGCAGAATGTCGATCGCCTCGCGCAATCGTTCGTGAGATTTTCGCGCCTCCGCGATCGCGGTTTCCGCTTCCGCGCGCTTGCGCACGATCTCGCCGATTTCTGCGGGCACGCGCCGGTTGTGGCTTGACAGTTTCGAACTGGGCTTCGCCGACCGGCCGGGAACGCGGCCAACCGACGCTTGCTTCAGTTTTTTCGCAGTCCTTGGCCGGATTTTCGGCATACCAAACGCCCCACTCGCATTCTGCGTGTATCCAGTTCTCCGACAAGTGTCTTAAAAAAATGGTATTCACTTGCCGCCAGAAGGAGCTGTGCGCAACGTTCCGCTGCGGCGTTTTGCACTCGATCTGCCTGTTTTGGAGGCGATTTCATCGGCAACGGCCGTCGAACGACACATCACGTCCGTGCGATCGGCGGTAAGCGCCAACGCGCAATGCAAAATCCCGTCCCCCTTATGAATCAATTCCGAATCGCGCTTAGATTGCACAATGAATGCGCGTATTCCCGCTGACGCGCACGAAATCTTGCCAATGATCGACAGGGTTAGCGAACGGTTAAATTGGCGGCCCCTCGCGTTGGACTTAGCTCGAGGTTTCGATCCGCGTGTTGCGTGGCCCGTTGCGCGCGAGCAAGGAGAGCAGCGCTGCGGCATGTGACGGACGCCGCTCGCGCGAAAACCGGTGTGGAAAATCAAGCAATTGCGACTGGCGCGCCTTTTTCCCGATTACGGAATCCATGCTAGGCTTGCGCGATATAGAGTGACCCAATGAAGCGCCGTCAGGTTTTCAGCCTCCTCCTGCTGTCTGCCGCTGTTGTCAGTGCCACTGCCGCATTGGCGCAAGACAAGGGCAGCGTCGATGCAAAGCCGCTGCCGCCGCTGGCCAATCCCAACGATCCCAAACTGGGCGCAAAGGAATTGTTCGGCCGCAAGGTGCTGCCGGCGGCGATGCCGACGCGCGTGATCGGCTTCTACGCCAAGGGCTGCATCGCGGGCGCCGAAGCGCTGCCGATCACCGGCGACACCTGGCAGGTGATGCGGTTGTCGCGCAATCGCAATTGGGCGCACCCCGACATGGTCAAGCTGCTGGAGCGGCTGTCGGCCAAGGCGCACAAGGACGCCGGCTGGCCGGGAATACTGGTCGGCGACATGTCGCAGCCGCGCGGCGGTCCGATGATCACCGGTCACGCCAGCCACCAGGTGGGACTGGACGCCGATGTCTGGCTGACGCCGATGCCGAACCGGCAATTGTCGCGCAACGAACGCGAGGAAATGTCCGCGGTGATGATGGTGCGGCCCGACCGGCTCGATGTCGATCCGCACGTCTTCACGCCGGGCCATCTCGCGGTCATCCGCGATGCCGCGCAGGAGCCGAGCGTTGAGCGTATTTTCGTCAACGCCGCGATCAAGAAAGCGCTGTGCCGCGAAGCCAGGGGCGATCGCAGCTGGCTCTCCAAGGTCCGACCGATGTACGGCCACGACTATCACTTCCATATCCGCATCAAATGTCCCCCCGGCAGCGGCGAATGCGAGAACCAGCCGGGGCCTTCGGCCAGCGAAGGCTGCAGCGCCGGCGATCTGGCCTTCTGGTTCAAGGATTCGATTATCCACCCCAAACCACCGAAAGTGCCGCCAAAGCCCAGACCGCCGATGACGCTGGCGCAATTGCCGGCCGCCTGCCGCCAGGTTCTGGCCGCGCCGGACGCGAAGCAATAGCGCGCCGCGGCCGGCTGCGGCCCGACCACGGGCTTGCATCTGGCCTGCGGCCGCAGAATGGTTCATATTGCTGCAACCTGCGCCGGTCTCCTCCTCCAATTTCAACGTCTGCGGATATCCACCGGAGAATGCCAGCATGCATCTCAGAATAGCGACGATGGCAGCGCTGCTCGCGGGGTTTCAGTGCTTTTGCCCTGTATCCGCAGGCGCGACCGAGGTTGAAGGTTCTGCGGAAATCCTCTGGCCGACGAAATCGTGGCAGGTTTCCACGCCCGAGGAGCAAGGCATGGATTCAGCCAGCCTTGCCCAGCTGATAGAAAACGTCGGTACCTACAAACAAGACAGCCTGATGATCATCCGGCACGGAAAGATCGTGGCCGAAGCCTATTATGCCCCGTATATCGCAGGCATCAGTCACGATCTGAGATCCGTCACCAAGAGTGTCGTCGGCACACTGACCGCCATCCAGCTGCAAAAGGGCAGCCTCGATAGCGTCGACCATCCGGTGATGGATCTGTTTTCCGACAAGCAGATTCAGAACGTCGACGACAGAAAGAAGGCGATGACGGTTCAGAGCCTCCTGGACATGACGTCCGGCATCGAGTGGGTGGAGAAGGCATACACCCCCGACGAGACGATCATGAGAATGTACCGAAGTCCTGATCGTACCGCCTTCGTGCTGGACCAGCCGATGGCCGGCGCGCCCGGCGCCAATTTCAATTACAGCGGCGGCAACCCCTATCTGCTCTCCGCTCTGATCAACAGGAAATCCGGGCAAAACGCCCTCGATTTTGCAAAGAAGGAGCTGTTCGAACCGCTTGGCATCAAGAGCGCCAAATGGGGACCTGTCGATGCCCAAGGTGTTAGCGATGGCGAAGCCGGGCTTTTCCTGTCGCCGCACGACATGGCAAGAATTGGCTATCTCTACCTGCACAACGGAATGTGGGACGGAAATCAGATCATTCCCCCGTCATGGGTCGAGAGGACGAAGGCCGGAGGTGTTACGGCGACGTTCGGATTCCATTATGCAAACCTGTGGTGGTCGATTCCCGAAAAGGGAGCCTACATGGCGCGCGGCCGTCATTCGCAACTGATCCTGGTGCTTCCGAAACTGGATATCGTTGCCGTCATGACCGGTGTCTTGCGGGATGACGAATTCTACTCGGCCTCCCGGCTGATCAATGAAATCTCCAATTCAGTCAAGTCCGACACCCCCTTGCCAACCGACCCCGTCGCGAGGTCCCTGCTTGCCGCGTCGATTCGCCAGGCGGCAGCGGAAAGGCCCTCCTCGGTGGGCGGCATCCCTGAATTGGCAGAGGCGATATCGGGAAAGACTATGCAGTTCGATCCAAACGAATTGCACATCAAGACTGTTACGCTGAATTTCCTTGATTCAGACTCGTCGTGGGTAGCCACGACTGACACCGGGAAACCAGACCGTCCCACGGAAAGATTTGCAGGACTGATGGGGCTCGACGGGATTTTCCGCAAGAGCCCGCCGGCGCGCTACGGGATCAATGCCGCCAAAGGGCGATGGCTGAATGAACATACTTTTTCACTGGAGCGCCGGATTCTGGGACGTGGTGAAACGCAGACCTGGGCATTTGCCTTCGACGGCAACAAGGTGACGGTCAACTTTGAAAACACCGATGGCTTCAAGGCGGAATTGCACGGCGAAGTGAGGGACTGAGCGGGCCGTGGTGCAGGGCAATTCCATTCGTTCCAACGATGCGCTAATGTCGGACGTCCTCGCGCCGCAAGCGCGAGCGGAATTATTGGGACGGCGGTCCCGGGTTCTCAATCTTTACCGATAACCAGCAGGTGCGCGGCGATGCCGCGCGCAAGCACAATTCTGCGGGGACCGTCATGCGCGCGCTTTTGCTCATCGCGTTGGTATTACTCGGAACAGCTCCCGCTTGGGCGGCGGAAGAGCCGAGCGGCTGCGATAAGTTCAAATGGGGAATTGAGCGCGAACGCGCGGCGCTGACCGCACCGGATCGCGTCAAGCTCGTGTCGGGCGGTGAACTCGGCGCGCCGCCATCAACCGCAATCACACTCGGCTTGCGCCCGCCGGCCGAAGCGAAGCTGCCCTCGCCGCCCGAGCGCGCGCCCAAGGAAGGCACCTTCGCCGGTTTTGCGAATTTCAAAAGCCCGCCGAAGGCCGGCACCTACACCGTCAGCCTGTCCGCGGGCGGCTGGGTCGACCTGGTGCAGGATGGGCATTTTCTCAAGCCAAAGGCCTTCAGCGGCGCCATTGACTGCGATGGCATCCGCAAGACCGTGAAATACGCGATTTCGGCAAGCCCGTTCGTGCTTCAGGTCAGCGGCAGCAAAGGGAGTTCATCGATTGCGATCCTGCCGTCCGAATAGCGCATGATCCGCCGAAGCATGTCCTCGGGCAGAAGCGCGAAGCGCGTCTTCGCGCTGGATGACACCGAGGATGCGGGCCGTTTGGCGATGAGATCATGCGCCCTTCAACATCAGGGGACTTTACCCCAAGCCTCAGCCTGTTATTGTTCCTGCCTGCGATATCCCGATCGACCGTAAGTGGTCGGGACCAGCGGAACGGCGCTTCCGCCTGTCGCTTTCATATCCAACCAACGCCTGAGTTGCGCGCGCGGATCACGCCCGCGAGCTCGCATGGAGCGCCACGATGCATCGTCTTGCCGGAGTTTTCGCCGCCCTCGCCCTGCTGTGCGGATCGGCCTTGTCGCCTGCGCTTGCCCAGGACAAGAGCCTCACGGTGTTCGCCGCGGCTTCGATGAAGAACGCGCTCGACGACATCGACACCGCCTTCACCGCGAGGACCGGCGTCAAGATCGTCGCCAGCTATGCCGCGAGCTCGACGCTGGCAAAACAGATCGAACAGGGCGCGCCGGCGGATATCTTCCTTTCCGCCGACACCGACTGGATGGATTATGCGATCGCCAGGAAAACCATCAGCGAGCCGACGCGGGTCAATCTGCTTGGCAACAGCATCGTGCTGATCGCGCCGAAAGATTCCAAGATCGACAACGTGACCATCGGACAAGGCTTCGATCTTTCAAAACTCGCCGGTGACGGCAAGATTGCCACCGGCGACGTGAAGGCCGTGCCGGTCGGCAAATACGCCAAGGCGGCGCTGGAAAAACTCGGCGCGTGGCAGGCGGCCGAGCCGAAATTCGCGATGGCGGAGAACGTACGCGCCGCGCTGACGCTGGTGGCGCGCGGCGAAGCGGCGCTCGGGGTAGTCTATGCGACCGACGCCAAGGTCGAACCCGGCGTCAAGATCGTCGGCACTTTCCCGGAAGATTCCCACCCCGCCATCATCTATCCCGTGGCGGCGACGGCGACCGCGAAATCGGAGGCTGCCGATTATCTCGCCTTCCTGCGCTCGTCCTTGGCCAAAACCACCCTCCAAAAATACGGATTCACTTTTCTGATCCGTCCGACCTCCTGACATCAGCGTGTTCGATCTCTCACCAACGGAATGGACGGCGATCCAGATTTCGCTGCGGGTCGCAACGGTTGCGACGCTGGTGGCGACGCCGCTCGGGATCGCGGTGGCGTGGCTATTGGCGCGACGCGATTTCTGGGGCAAGTCGATGCTCGACGCGGCTATCCACCTGCCGCTGGTGCTGCCGCCGGTCGTCACCGGTTATCTGTTGCTGCTCACCTTCGGCAGGCGCGGTCTGATCGGCGTGTGGCTCGCCGACCAGCTCGGCATCGTGTTCGCGTTTCGCTGGACCGGTGCGGCGCTGGCCTGCGGCATCATGGCGTTTCCGCTGCTGGTGCGCCCGATCCGGCTGTCGATCGAAGCGGTGGACCGGCGACTGGAGCAGGCCGCGAGCACGCTGGGCGCCGCGCCCTGGCGGGTATTCCTGACCGTCACGCTGCCGCTGGCGCTGCCGGGGGTGCTGGCCGGCATGGTGCTCGGCTTTGCCAAAGCGATCGGCGAATTCGGCGCGACCATTACCTTCGTGTCGAACATTCCCGGCGAAACGCAGACCATTTCATCGGCGGTCTATTCGCTGATCCAGACGCCGGACGGCGACACCGCGGCGCTGCGGCTGGTGGTGGTTTCCATCGTCATCGCGCTTGCCGCGCTGATCGCTTCCGAATGGTTCGCGCGGCGCGCCGTGCGGCGCCTGCACGGTAATTGACCATGCTGCGCGTTGACGTCGCAAAACAACTCGGCGAATTCGATATCGAGGCCGCCTTCGCCAGCGAGGGGCGTGTCACCGGCCTGTTCGGCGCCTCCGGCGCCGGCAAGACCTCGCTGATCAACATGATCGCCGGCCTGCTGCGACCCGACCGCGGCACCATCGCCATCGACGGTGAAACGCTCGACAACACCGAAACAAACCTGCATGTCCCGGCGCATCGTCGCCGTATCGGCTATGTGTTCCAGGATGCCCGGCTGTTTCCGCATCTCGATGTGCGCCAAAATCTCGACTACGGCCGACGCATGAACCGCCTCGCCGACGATCCTGCTCAGCGCGCGCGCGTCACCGACCTGCTCGATATCGGCGGCCTGCTGGATCGCCGTCCCGGAAAACTCTCCGGCGGCGAGCGCCAGCGCGTGGCGCTCGGCCGCGCGCTGCTGGCGCAGCCCAGGTTGCTGCTGCTTGATGAACCGCTGGGCTCGCTCGACGAGGAGCGCAAGGTGGAGATCCTGCCTTATCTGGTTCGGCTGCGCGACGAGGCCGGCATACCCATGGTCTATGTCAGCCACGACGCCAACGAAATGCGCCAACTGGCGACGCAGATCGTGATGCTCAAGCGCGGGCGCGTGATTGCTTTCGGCGGAACGGAGGTGTTGCCGGTTCTCTCACCGGTCATGCCGGGGCGCGAGTGAAGCGAGCGAACCGGGAATGACGACCATTTAGTGCCGGGAGCGACATTTGCAGCTTAGCCGGACTTCCTTCGGAGCTCGCTGGGAGTGACCCCGAGCCGCTTGCGAAAGGTAGCGGTCATGTGGGCGTGGGACGCAAAACCTGATGCATGGGCGATCATACTCAGATCAAGTGTCGCATTCTGCAGAAGCGCTCTCGCGCGTGAAACCCGGCGATCGATGATATGGTCATGGGGCGCCTTGCCGACGGCCGCGCTGAAGGCGCGACAGAAGAAGCCGGCAGAAAGCCGGAGGGCGCCGGCAAGGTCCTGAACCGTCAACCTTGCATCCAGCCTTGCCTCGATCAGGTCATCGACGAGTCTGAGCCGACGCGGCGTCATCCAGAATTGGGCAGCGGGCTCAATGGAAGTTCCGTTCAAGACACAAACCGTTCGTTCCCTAAGCGCGTGGACGAATCGTTCGCATTGCAGTTCATCGATTCGATCGCTCGCCAATAGCAGGCGGCGTAGCCACTGCGCGGCATCAATCGCTACGGGATCGATCACATCGCTAAAGCGCCGCGCCCAGGGCCAAGGTTCGCCATGCTGCGCCTCGAAGGTGACCTTCAGATATTCACCGCCGTGCTTCGACTGTGAGTAGACATCGCAGCCGGCCGGCACATGGGCGAGGCCGTTGGGCCTGGCCCGAAAAGCGGTCTTCCGGTCGCTTGCAAACGCGTGGACGCCAACCTGGCCCTCGAAGGCGAAGCCTATGATCGGCAAATCAGGTGTGTAGGCCGCATGGTAGGGGCTGCGCGGCAGCAGTTCGGCGCACCAGGAGCCGGCTACGCTGCACCGGCGCGGCTTGGATGCGATTTGGTTTGTGGCTTCGCGCATAAGGCCTCACACGCCTCATCATATCGCGAATCCCGACCACAATCGGTGGTGTCTGAGATATTTTGGGTCAGATTTTTGAAAGCGCCGACAGCCCGGTCTCGATACAACCGGGACGGATGGCGAAGGGACAGCACATGCCGCTGTTTACGTTGGACGAACTTGAAGCCACTTTTGCGACTGTTCGCGCTTTCGTACCTCCGACCCCGGCCTACGCCTGGTCGTTACTCGCCAGGAAAACCGGCGCCGAGGTCATCGTCAAGCACGAGAACCACACGCCGACCGGATCGTTCAAGGCCCGTGGCGCGCTGGCCTATGTCGAAGCCTTGCGCCGTGCCGGCCGCACGCCGAAGGGACTTGTCACGGCCACACGCGGCAATCATGGCCAGTCCGTCGCCATTGCAGCCGCGCGCAGCGGGATTCCAGCGGTCATCGTGGTTCCGGAGGGCAACTCGAACGAAAAGAACGCCGCGATGGAGGCCTTCGGTGGCCAACTGGTGACGGCTGGGAAGGATTTTGATGAGAGCCGCGGCGTTGCGGCGGAAGTCCAGCATGAGCGCGGCTACCATTTCGTGCCGGCGTTTCACCGCGAACTCGTGAAAGGTGTTGCGACCTACGCGTACGAGCTGTTCACGAGCTGCCCCGACCTCGATGTGGTCTATGTTCCGATCGGCACGGGCTCAGGGATTTGCGGTCTGATCACCGTACGAGATCTTCTCGGGCTCAAAACCGAGATTGTCGGGGTTGTCGCCGAGAACGCGCCGGCGTTCGCCTTGTCGCTCGAAGCAGGGCGGCCCCTGAAAGCCAATGCGGCACGGACATTTGCGGATGGAATGGCATGTCGCGACCCGCAGCCCGAGGCGTTCGAAATCATCGCGAAGGGAGCCACGCGCGTCGTTCTCGTCAGCGAGGCGGAAATCGCGGAGGCCATCCGGATCTACTACACCACGACCCACAATCTGGCCGAGGGCGCCGGGGCGGCTCCGCTTGCGGCACTCTTGAAGGAAAGGGACCTCTACGCCGGGAAGCGCGTGGGCCTGATCCTGTCGGGTGGTAACATTGACATGACAACCTTCGCGCAAATTCTGCGTGGCGAGACGCCCACCGTCTGATGGAAAATTCGCAGGCGCCCTGCTGGCGCAGCCCAGGTTGCTGCTGCTTGATGAGCCGCTGGGCTCGCTCGACGAGGAGCGCAAGGTGGAGATCCTGCCTTATCTGGTTCGGCTGCGCGACGAGGCCGGCATACCCATGGTCTATGTCAGCCACGACGCCAATGAAATGCGGCAGCTGGCGACGCAGATCGTGATGCTCAAGCGCGGACGCGTGATTGCTTTCGGCGGGGTCGCGGTGCTGCCGGGGGCTCAGACGCCGGCCTGATATCCGCCAGGGCCCGAACATCCCACTGGCAGCGCGTCCGCTATGCTGTAAGCTTGCCGCCGGGCCGGCTGGTCTGCCCGGCCGCCGGGCCGCAACAAAAAACAAAGCTTTGGAGGAAACCCCATGTCAGCTCCGAGGAGCCGCGTCTCGTTCAATCGCCGCACGCTTCTGCGTGCGGGCGCCGGCATGGCCGGCATTCTCGCCACCGGCCGCGCACCGGCATTCGCGCAAGCCCAACCAAAGAAACTCGTCTTCGCGCACATCAACGCGGTCCCGGAATCGGCCGCGGTCGCGTTCGACTGGATGGCGAAGGAAGTCAACACGCAGTCCAAAGGCGCGCTTGATATGCAGTTCTTCGGCAAGACCCTGATTCCGCAAGAGCTGGAGATCATGAACGCAGTCAAGTCGGGAAGCGTCGCGATGGGAAGCCCGGCGGGCGCCGCCGCAACCGTGTTTCCGGAAATGGGCGCGCTGCTCGTGCCCTACCTGGTGAAGGATTATGCCTCGGCCTACGCCATGCTCAACGGGAGGATCGGCGACAAGCTCTCCAAGCAAATCGAGGACAACTACAAGCTCAAGGTGCTCTGCTACTACGACTACGGCTTCCGCCATTTCTGGACCGCGAAGAAGCCGATCGTCGAACCGAAGGACCTGCGCGGCATGAAGATCCGCGTGCAGCAGGCCAAGATATTCGGCGACACCATCAACGGGCTCGGCGGCAGCGCCGTACCGATGGCGTGGGGCGAGGTCATCACCGCCGCCAAGCAGGGCGTGATCGACGGCGGCGATCTGCCTGTTGTCAACATGAAGGCGCTGAAGATCTACGAGGTGTCGAAATATGCCTCCCTCACCTATCACAATTACGGCCCGACCAACGCGGTGATGAACCTCGAGATCTGGAACGGGCTGTCGGCCGAGCACAAGAAGCTGATCATGGATCTGTCGCGCGCCGCGCAGCAGAAAATCCGCGAGGCGACCGAGACGGTCGACAATTTCGCCAAGGCCAAGGCGGAGCTGGAGCCGCTCGGCATGACCGTGGTGGAAGCCAAGGTCGACGAATTCCGGAAAGTGGCGCAGCAGAAAATATGGCCGGCCTATAAGAGCCAGTACGGCGCATTGTGGGACGAGATCGAAGGCTTCAAGGTCTGAGTTAGCTGCGGGGCCGGAGCCAGTATCAACAGACGGGTCTCCGGCCCCTCGCCCGCCCCGTCAATCGCCGGAATTCGATCGCGCATGCTGCGTATCCTCTCAGCCGTCCCGAAGATCACGGTCACGGCACTGATCGTCCTTGCCATCGTCAACCTGCTGGTCGGGGTGATCCTGCGCTACTTCGTCGGCGCCATCACCGACTGGCTCGATGTCGATCCGGTGCCGTTCACCTGGGTCGAGGAGGTGGGCGAGCTTTCGCTGGCGTGGCTGACCCTGATCGGCGCCGCGATCGGCATCCAGTCACGCTCGCATTTCACGCTCGCGGTGTTCGTGCATCGCCTGCCGGAGACCGCGCAGCTCTGGATCCACCGCTTCAATCATGCGCTGATCGCGGGCGTCGGCCTGCTCACTGCGTGGTACGGCTTCAAGCTCTGCCTGCTCAACCGCACGCTCACGACGCCGGGCCTGCAGATCAATCTCGCCTGGCTCTACGCCTCCGCCGTGGTCGGCGGCATCCTGATCGCCGTTTATGGCCTCGCGATGATGATCTCCCCGCTGCCGCAAGGCGAGCCCCTGCACTGAGGCTGAAACATTCATGCTGCTTGCGACTGTCGCCATCGTGTTCGTCGTGCTGGTCCTGCTGTCGATGCCGATCGTGTTCGCGCTGGGCGTCGCCGGCATCGCCGGACTTTGGATCGGCGGCTACCCGCTGCAACAGCTTTCCTCGGCGCTGGTGTCGGGATCGCAGAGCTGGGTGCTGCTGGCGATCCCTGCCTTCGTGTTCGCCGGCAATCTGATGGAGCGCTGCGGCATGAGCCACGCGCTCGTGGAACTGGCGCGCGCCCTGATCGGCTGGGTCAAGGGCGGGCTCGGCATGTCGGTGATCGTGGTGGCGTATTTCTTCTCCGACATCTGCGGATCGAAAATGGCGGAAGTCTCCGCGCTCGGCTCGGCGCTGATGCCGCCGCTGACCAGGGCCGGCTACGACCGGCGCGATTCAGCCTCGCTGATTGCCGCCGGCACCGCGATGGGCATGCTGGTGCCGCCGGCGATCTTCATGATCGTGATCGCGCAGGTCACCAACACCTCGGCGGTAGCGCTGTTCGTCGCCGGCTTCGTTCCGGCCATGGTCATCATGCTGTGCCTGATGGCGGTGGTCTACGTCCGCGCGCGCCAGAACGACTGGCCGGTCGATTCCAGGCCGAGTCTTGCGCGCCTCGGCCACGCCGCGCTGCACGCCGCCGTGCCGATGGTGGTGCCGTTCGTGATCCTTGCCGGCTTCATCCTCGGCATCATCACCGCGACCGAGGCCGGCGCCGTGGTCGCCGGTTACGCCTTCCTCGCGGCAACGCTCTACTACCGCAACGTCTCGTGGCGCGAGATGGGCAAGATCGCCTATGACAGCGCGATCCTCACCGCGGCGGTGGTATTCCTGCTCGCGATCGCATCGGTCTATCAATACCTGATGGGCGTGAGCGGGGTGCCGCAATTGCTTGGCCAGCTACTTGGGCCGCTGAAGCCGCACCCGTGGCTGTTTCTGATCGGAACCGCGGCCATGAGTTGCCTGTTCGGCATGGTGCTGGAGGGCCTGCCCGCCGCGGTCGTGCTGATCCCCGTGGTATTTCCAATCTCCGAGGCGATGGGCATCGACCCGATCCACTTCAACATCGTGCAGACCGCGGCGGTCGGCATCGGCCTGTTCCTGCCGCCGATGGGTGTCGGATTGTTAATGGCGCTGCGTTTCGCAAACTTAAGCGTCGGGCAGCACTTCCGCACCTACGTGCCGTACATGCTGGCGCTGTTTGCCGGGCTGCTGCTCATCATCTGCGTCCCGGAGATCAGCCTGACGCTGCCGCGGCTGGCGGGCTTGATCAGGTAGAGCGCGGTCCATGCTACCTCAAACCCGGGCTGGCTAATCAGCCAACGTCTCTCCCGAGCCGCCAAGCTCGGCAGGGAGATCGCGGAACTTCGGCAGTCCGTCCCTCACGGAAACCATCTTGCTCCCGTAATTGGCGTGCAGCGTCGGCTCATGCGTGAAGCCCTGCAACAGATTGGCATAGACATCGACAAGCCGCATGCGCGGGTGGTCGGTCATGAGATGTCCGCCGCAGACCTTGCAGTACTTGCGGTGGGAATTTTCCGTCTTGTGGAAGGTGCCTATGTCGGCTTCGCCCCTGGTGATCCGGACGCTGGACGACGGCCACAGGCTGAAGGCGTTGATCGGCGCGGCAGACCACGCCTGGCAGTCGCGACAATGACAATACCCCGCGAAGGTGGGCTTGCCCGTGACCTCGAGCTCGACCGCGCCGCAAAAACAACTGGCCTTATAGACGGCGGAAACTTTCTCCTTCTCCTCTCCGTGCGCCAGCAGGTCACTGTATTCGGGGTGCTTCGTCATGAAGGAACGGATGAAATCACATTCGACGGTGAGCTTCCGCCCTTGCGACCGCACGGCGTCAAGGGTCGCGTGCCCGAGCTTCGAGCCGATTCCTCGACCGCCCAGTTCCGGCGGCACCTCGGTATGGACAAGCGTGATTGCGTCCGGCGACTTGCGATAGGTGATAAAGGCAACGATCCCGTCGACGTCGAGCTCGAAGCGATGGCGATCCTCGTTGTCGCGAAAATTCTCGGCCATGCGCACCTCCGCTTCGACATCTGCACGTTGAGAGTCCACTCTTAATACCAACGGAGAGGCTCCGTTGCATCAGCCGATTTTGAGCGAAAATTGCCGCACCGTCGATCAGCCGACCTGAAAGGGCTGGGGCCTGGCCGTGCGTCGATGCGGGTCCGCTGGCCGCCGCCGCTCAGACGATGCCGCGTGCGCGCAGGTCCGCGATCGCATCCGCGCCATAGCCGAGCGAGTTCAGCACCTCGTCGGTGTGGGCGCCGAGTCCGGGCGCCATGGAATCGAGCCTGCCGCCGCCATGGGCGAGCTGAAATCCGCTGCCGGCGAAGCGCAGGCGGCCATACGGGGTATCGATCTCCTGAATGGCGCGGCGCGCCGATATCTGCGGGTGATCGATCACCTCCTCGACCGTCCAGATGCTGGCGCAGGGCGCGCCTGCCGCCTCGAGGATCTTCTCCCACTCGCGCGGATTCTTCTTCGAAAGCGCTTCCTCGATGATGGCCCGCAGCGCCGGCTCATTTTCCAGCCGCGCGAACCAATCAGCGAAGCGCGGGTCTTCCAGCGTGTCGGCGCGGCCGAGTGCGGCCATCAGCGACCGGTATTGCTTCTCGCTGTTGACGGCCAGCAACAAATAGCCTTCGCCCGCCTTGAACAGGTTGGCGGTCGGCCTGCGGCTCACGGCCTGATTGCCGGACAGTTGCTGACGATGGCCGGCCACGGTGTAATCCGCCACCTGTCCCGACAGAAACGCCAGCGTCGCCTCGAGCATGGAGACGTCGACCATCTGCCCCTGGCCGGTGTGGGTGCGCTGGAATAGCGCACTTGATACGCCGAACGCAGCGGTGGCGCCGGCCAGCACGTCGCAGACCGCGAAGCCGGCGCGCGTTGGCCCGGTCTCCTCGTGACCCGTGATCGCCATGATGCCCGACATCGCCTGGATCTTGCCGTCGTAGCCTGCGCCTGATCGTTCCGGGCCGGTCTGGCCGAAGCCGCTGATGGCACAATAGATCAGCCTCGGGTTAACAGCCGAGAGCGCGGCGTAACCGATCCCGAGCTTGTCCATCACGCCGGGACGAAAATTCTCCATCACCACGTCTGCCTGGGCGGCGAGCTGCCTGACGATGGTGATCGCCTCCGGCCTCGAGAGGTCGAGCGTCAGGCTGCGCTTGTTGCCATTGATCGCCTGCCAGCCCGGGGCGAGGCCGCGATCCGCCCATTCGCGGCTCAAGGGGGTGCGGCGCATGTCCTCGCCTTCGCGCCGCTCCAGCTTGATGACGTCGGCTCCGAGCAACGCGAGCTGGTAGCTCGCATAGGGGCCAGCCAGCACCTGCGTGAAGTCAAGAATCTTCACACCTTCGAACGGTCGGGTCACGTCAACGTCCTCCTGTGGGCGTCATTGCGAGGAGCGAAGCGACGAAGCCATCCATTCTTTCTTCGCGTGGTGAGATGGATTGCTTCGCTTCGCTCGCAATGACGAAATGTGAGGGGCCGATCTTTTGTGATGGCGCGATTTTTTTGATGGCGCGTCAGGCGGCTCGGTTGCCGCGCGCGATCTCCTTTTGCTTGTCGAATTCGGCTCGGCGCCGCGCCAGTTCTTCCGGGCTCATCTGGGAGATGTTGTTGTAGTCGAGCTTCCAGGAGGCATCCTCGCTCCAGCGCAGCGGCGACTGCATCGTGGTGCGCGCGCCGGAGGCGTGCTCCAAGAGGCCAAGCGCCAGTTCGAGTGTCAGCGCCTGCGACCCGATATCATGCGGCTTGCCCGCGGAATTGCCCAGCGGGAAGTCGCTGAACAGGAAGCGCGGCACGGCCGCGTGCTCGACGATATCCTTGGCGCATCCCATCACCACGGTCGAAATGCCGCCTGCTTCGAGGTGGCGGGCAACCAGGGCGGAAGTCTGGTGGCAAACCGGGCAGTTCGGCACCAGCACGGCGGCATCGACCTTGTCGGCGAGGCAGCGGGCAAGGATTTCCGGGGCATCGACGTCGATGGTCACCCGGTGGCTGCGATTGGTCGGCGCGCCGAAGAAGCGCGGCGCGACCTCGCCGATCCGCCCCGAGGCCGCAGCCTTCAGGAGCAAGGCTAAGGGAAACCAGGTGCCGCTGTCGGTCGCGGTGGTGTGCTTGCGATCGTAGCCGATATGCGAGATGCGCAAATCGTGCGGCTTCGACGTATCGCCGTCATAGACCTGGTAGAACTTGGCACCGCCGTTATAGGCAGCGCCGGGGCCCTGATCCCCCTTTGCCGGATCATAGGGGGCGGCGGTGGTGACGATCGTGACGCGCGATTGCGCCAGCGGCTTTTTCAGCGGCTGGAACGGCGCATCGGCATAGTGCGCCCAGCGGTAGGGCGTGGCGTAGCCGATCGCGGCGTAGTAATCGCGGGTCCGCTGCATATAGGGGATCGGGCAATCGTAGTCGGGCGCAAAGCCGAGTTGGTCATCGAGCGAGCCGGGCATGGTTGGGTTTCTCCTCTCGTTTCCCCCGCGAGGTCCACTATCGACCTTGGGCCAGACTAGAGATAGTCAGCTGGTTGCTCAACAGCCGAAATCGCAACTCAAACTCCCGCGGCGTGCGACAAGCGCCGGCCTCTTCTCCCTCGCCCCGCTCTTCGCGGGGAGAGGGTCGGGGTGAGGGGCCACTCTCCACGCGCACGACTCCATCGATAGACCTGTACCCCCTCACCCGAAATTCGCGCTTCGCGCAAATTTCGACCTCTCCCCGCAAGCGGGGCGAGGTGAAGAGCCGCAGCTCTTTGTCCTCTTGCAAGTCCCGGACGAACGACCACGCTCGCAGGCGACGCGCGCCCCGAGTTGATGCGACGTTCATGTCCCCCTGATAACAACGAGGGAGCAGGGAATGCCGGGTGCGCGCTGCACCCGCGGTCTCGTGTGCAAAATTGTGCGAAGAAGCGCACACGAGCATACAGGTTCAGCGGAGGCACTCCGGCATTCCCTGCGCAATGGCTTGACGGCTTATGGCGCGCTCTCCCCGGCGATCAGGATTTGTTTGTCACCGTCGCCCCGCGGATGATGGCTGAGCCGCCCCGGTTGGGCCGGCTTCGCCTTCGCGGCACTTGACGCCAACCTCGAGGCGTCAGGACCACACGCTTTTGCCGTACGCGAATAGCGCCGTTCGTCCTGCGCGCTGTTGTTCACTCACGGAAACCGCCCTGCGAACACATTGCGTGCCGACGCTGCCGCGTCCACCACATCCCACCGCGCGTTTCGTGACGATCGCGACCCGCCCCTCTTCTCGGGTGAGACGGGCAGAGTCAAATCACTGATTTGCCCCACGCGTTAAGCGGAATATTTTTCGCAGGAGGGCTGGACAGGGTTTGGGGTGATTTGCCCGCCGGGTTGTTTTGCCGCACGCGGGTCGCGAGATTGCGCTTGCGTGCCAAGCGAAGCAGTTTGCACGTCGCGATTTCAGCCAGAGGGAATTACAGGAATTGCGATGCGCTAAACCGCCGAATTAAGTGCACTCTCGGCCAACTCGGGAAACGGGGTGTTAGGGGGCCGTCCAAATGTATTGAATAAGCGCTCCTAACAGCGCCAGGAATTTGTTGATCGCCATGCCGACGATAGTGTCTCGGAGCTTCGTCTTGGCTTGCTCCGCAAGCGGTTTCAATAGAACCACGACTGCCTCGACGCGCACCCGCGCAGCTTGAAGCAACCGTCGTACCGCAGATACCTCAGCTATCCGCTGCTCCTTTTCTTCTGGGTCAGGAAAGTCATTGGCCTCGCGTATAGCCTTTTCCACTTCGTCGGCAGCGCCGATGGTGTCGGAATATCTCTTGCTATTGTGGTCCAATGGCACCACGCGATCGGCCGCCGGTACCGGTTCTTCAGCTTTTGCTTCGCCTACGCGGCGCAAGTACCGAATCAGCTCTCGGGTCATCGGCCTGAATACTTGGTCAATGAACGACCTCGAGTTGTCATTGATGTTCTTGCCAGACCCCGGGACGTACATTTTTCCTAACATACCGGCATTGATGTCGCCGCGAGCCATCGATCGGAATAAAAGCAATTGCATTCCAAGGCGCTTATCATTTCCCTCTGGCCATTGCAGTCGCGGTGCGCCTGGCTGTGGGCTTCGCCCCTGCATCGCGAACCAATGCGAGAAATGCTGACCCGCTTGCAGCTTTTGAATTGCCGCAGCCGCTTCCGGCTCACCGTCCAAATGCGCGAACCATTCTTGCAAGCGCTCCGGCATGAACGAGTTCATCGCGAGCAGGACGTCTCGCGTCAATTCATCGTACGTCGCGTGAAAATTGGAAATGTGCTTATCGATCACCATCGCGCATCCCCAGACCCCTCACTCTTTAGGAACGACTTTCGGCTTGGCGTTCTTGTCGACCGTCTGGAACTTTGTGATGTCCCCGGTCGGCACCACGTACAGAACATGGTCCTTAAGCAGCACCGTGTGTCTCGACATCACGATCACCAGTTTCACGTTGTTCAGCGCTTGATCCTTGATATAGACATCTTGGTTGAAGTCGGACGTTTCTTTGACCGATTCTCCGAGCCAACGGCCGAGGCTGCCTGCGCCAATAACGAGAAGGAGTAAAATGAACATGCATTGGACGGCGGTTGGCAGGCCGCGTGCTTCGACGTGCGAAGCAATGACAAAGATGAAAGTTACGGCCGTCCCAAGCGCCACGGCGCCAGTGATAATATGAAAGTATCCCTCCCCACTGTGTACCGCGCCCCAGATGTTGAGCGCCACCCCTGCGATCGCCAACAACACAATTGCAATAAGCCCAGCCCGCCTCTGCGCGGTTGTTTTGCCTGCCAGCACAGTCTGCACGAAGCTTTGAAGAAGAGTTGCCGAGCCTGAGACGATCCCCACAGCCAGCAAACCGAATGTAATGATGTCCATGTATTGAACGAACCAGATCAAGTGCCAGTCAAACACGGACAAGTATGCGGCTATAAACGTCGTTGCCAACGCCACTCCGATCAGCAAAGCCGCCGCGGAAACAAGGACGAAATTGTCTTTGATGAATTGCAGAGCTTGCACAGCCGTAAGGCCAGGAGGCGGGCGTACCGCAGGTGGCTCCTCTGAGGCCACGGCTTGATTCGACATCACTAATCCCCACCCCCGAAGCAATTCGACCACTCGCATGCTACACTAGTGGCAATGAAGAATCCCGCAGCAGTTGCACTCGGCCGCAAGCGCGCCGCCAAGTAAAGGAGACAAATCGGCAAGAAAGGTACTAGCGCCTACGTGCGCAACTTGGCTTTGCGTCAGCAATGAATTAGCCATTCCTTTCGCGATCGTATTTTAAGTCTCAACCATCACAAATGCCTTGTGACGAAATCATCCTTAAGCGGCTTACCCTCTTCAAGGCGCTTTTGCCGAGCCTCCTGCGCTCTTAGCCCATCGTCAAGCGCATGCAGCAACGAAACCGCACCGCCAAGCAGGCCGCCAAGATCAAATCGAGTTTCTGATTGGAAGTAATGGCCATCTATTGCATTCAGAACGTCGGCGAGCGCCTTGAGAGCCGCCTTTACATCCGCCCGACTGCCCTCCGCGAGCGGTTCGGTATGTTGTTCAAGCGCGAGTTTGAGATCACGATGGGCAATATGTCGATTGCGCCAATCGCGACAAAATCCCGTCTGTTTAATCGCTTCGGCCACCAATTTGCTCAGTGTCTCTTTGAGCTTGGCGTCAGTGATCAGTGATGGCAGCGCTTGGATCGTTAGATTGGCGGGAGCCTGCTTGCCCGGAGAGTTCGCCGGATCCGTCAGGCGAGCAAGATGAAGCAGCGAATTCTCCCACAGCTCGTCTTGCAGCATTCGGAAGAAGGCGGGCGCTGCCCGATTGAGGAGATCGATTCGCTCCGGCTTAGTGCCAAATAGTTCGACGTATTCCTGCCAATGAAAATGGATTGTCGCCACCGCTTGCCAAAGCGCGGAATATAGCGCGCCAAGGGCCTCGCCCATCTTGGCGATATTTGCTTTCTTTGTCTCTTCGGCCGTTCGTTTAACCATGGCCCCCCTCATGCGTCCACTATCGCACTCGATCGAGTAGGACCGCGAGGGTTGCCCAGCGCGCTGTTCTCGCTCGACCCAATCGCGCGCATACAATTTCGCGTCGATACCCGCCGGCACGCTGAGCACCTGAAATACCGTTTTGTTGTCGACATTGAAAAATGTGACCCGATCGACGCTCACGCGTTCACCCATTCGGTACACCCGTGCTGGCGGTACTTCCCTCTATCCCCACAGCAGCAGCTCGTAGCTACAAGGGCGGATTGGAGCCGAAGGCGTAATCCGCCCGCGCTAGGGGTCAATTCTATTTGCTTTGAGAAAGGCTACGAGATCTTCCCGCAAAACCGCTTGACCGATCACAAGCTGGACCTGCCGGCGCAGTTCATTAAGAACTTTCCCAACTAACTGTCCTTCAGTCCAGTGTGTGGGCGTACCATCCGCTGCGGTTCCGCTATACATGATGCCCGTGCCGGAATTGGCTTCCAGAGCTTGTAGAATTTGTGCTGCTTCCTGTGAGATCGGGGCAAGCTTGCTAGAAACCACGCCAAATACTGCACCAGATTCGATATGTATGAGGGGACCGCCAGAATTGCCGCCATTGAATGCGGCATTCACTACCCACTTACGAATAGTTTTTCCAGAGTTCACTTTGTAAGCATCGATTCCAGCGAGATAACCGACACTCAACATTGGCGACAGTCCATTATAGCCGCCCGGGAATCCCCACGTTGAAACTTGAGTTCCGATTTTGATGTCGTCCGATCCCGCAATATCCAAAGGCTTTGCAGTAATCGGGATGCTCGGCTTTAAAAGCGCAAGATCATGATCCTGATCAGATGCAATTATAGTCACCTCACTTAAAGTGCCGTTCGGCGATACCATCGTTGGCTTCGTACACCCTCGCACTACATGGTCCGCGGTAATTAAGTTTCCACTCTTGTGAAGAAAGCCCGTTCCAACTTCATTCCGCTCAAGACAAAGAAGTCGGATCACCGCGTGCGTTGCAACGTCCCCCAATCTACCGGCAGAGTCCGTATCGATTGGAGCCGCCGTGGGTACGTTGTTCAAATCTTCAGCAATAGACCTTGTAGCCCCCGAAATTTGACTGGAGAGGAAGGCGACCATGAAGGCGATATGGGCAATCTTGTGCATGCTATTCACGCCCCCAAAACGACCGCGGATACGCCACCGCGTCCGAACTCCACAAGGCATGGACACGGCGCTGGTGAATGGTTGACAGCCAAAGTTGGAGGATGGAACCGATTCGGCTCAACCCGCAATCAATTTCAGAACTCGTACGGCGGATTGGAGCCGAAGGCGTAATCCGCCCGCTAGCCGCTAAACCCCGCCACCGACGCCCAGATCTCTGCCACCCTGCGCTTGAATTTCTGCATGCGCGTCAGCGGCACCGCTTCTTCTTCCTCCTCGGGCAGGCGAAGACCGACGACGTTGACCCTGCCGCCGCCAATGCTGCGCGCCACCAGGACGATGGAGTCGAGCGCGAGCGCCGCGCCTTCCTTCGGAGCATGATCGAGATGAACGTCGAAATAATCGGCCAGTGTCAGTTTTGACTGCTCTTCGCTCACCGCCACGCCATAGATCTCGGCAAGTTCGCCAAGCGTGTGCTCGCCGGAGACGACGAAATCGCCGAGCAGATGCGGATCGGGCGCCGAGCTCGGCTGCATGTCGACGAAAAAACGATCCAGCGCTTCGGCTTTCTCCGGCGGCGCCAGCAGATAGATGTAGTCGCCGGGGAGAACGGGATCGGCCTCAGTGGGCGAGAGGATGCGCTGGTCGCGGATCACCAGCGTCGGCTTCGACCAGGATGGAATGAGGCCGCGCCGGAAATACAGGCTCTTCGGGCGTACGGAATAGCCGACCAGCTGCTGCTCGAGCTGGCCGGGCAGATCGAGCTCGACACGCCGCGGCCCGCGATCGGTGCGCGGCAGCGCCACATGCAGCCGCCGGGCGGCAACCGCCAGCGTCCAGCCCTGCAGCAACAGCGAGATGATGACGACGACAAAGGCGACGTCGAAATAGAGATAGGCTTTTGACAGCCCGACCAGCATCGGGATCGACGCCAGGAAGATCGCGACCGCGCCGCGCAGGCCGGTCCAGGCGATAAAAATCTTCTCGCGCCAATTGAATCGAAACGGCGCCAGGCAGAGAAACACCGCGAGCGGCCGCGCCACCAGCATCAGCGCCAGCGCCACGATCACGGCCGGCATGACGCTTCCCACCAGCCGCTGCGGCGAGACCAGAAGTCCGAGCAGCACGAACATCACGATCTGCGCCAGCCAGGTCGCGGCGTCGAGAAACGTCACCACCGAATTGTGCGCGCGGGTCGGCCGGTTGCCGATGATGATGCCGGCGAGATACACCGCGAGAAATCCCGAGGCGTGCGCGATCTGCGCGGCGCCGAAAATCACCAGCGCGGCGGTGGCGACAAACGGCGCGTGCAGGCCCTGCGGCAGCGCAACGCGATTGAGCGCCAGCACCACCAGCCGGCCGCCGACGACGCCGATGATGGCGCCGAGCACGGCCTCGCGGCCGAATTCCAGCGCGACATGCCAGGGCGAGCTTTCGCCGACCGAAATCAGCTCGACCAGCATCAGCGTGAGAAACACCGCGAACGGATCGTTGGTGCCGGATTCGGCCTCCAGCGTCGCGCCGATGCGCGGGACGCAGCCGCAGTCCCTGCGCATGCACCAGCAGAAACACCGCCGCCGCATCGGTCGACGCCACCACCGCGCCCACCAGCAGCGCCTCGGTCCAGTTCAGATCGAGCACATATCTGGCGACCGGTGCCGTGATCAGCGCCGTCAGCAGCACGCCGATCGTCGCCAGCGCCATCGACGGCGCCAGCACCGCGCGGATGCTCTGAAACCGCGTTCGCAAGCCGCCGTCGAACAGGATCAGCGCCAGCGCCACCGAGCCCACCAGATAGGTGGTACGCACGTCGTCGAACCGCAGCTGGCCCGGGCCGGAATCGCCGGCCAGCATGCCGATCAGGAGAAACACCAGCAGCAGCGGCGCGCCGAAGCGCAGCGCCAGCAGGCTCGACAGGATGCCGGCCATCACCAGAACGGCGCCGAGAAGAATGGCTATGCTGACCGAGTCGAGAGAGGCCATGGGCCTTCGCAAATCACCGCAAATACCTGCAATTGCATCCTTATCGTCGCCACAGTTCGACGCCAACCCATTTTCGGCCGCTAGCGACAATGTGCCCTGTTTTCGGCCTAATTCGCCGCTTCACTGGCGCGTCGTAGCGATGGCGTCGGCACCGCGGTTATGGGAATCTGCCGGATATTCGAATCAAGTTGGTCTGACGCCTGATCCGCCTTGAGATGAGATTTTGACGATGGACCTGAACGACATCATCGAATTCCTGCACGCCGCCGCGCGCTCGGTCGGCGCGGAGGTCACATCGCCATGGTTCTATCTGCAGCTGGGCCTGATCCTGGCCGGCGGCGGGATCGCCTTCGCCGCCGGGAGCTGCGATCCGCTCGCGGATCGACCTGACCTCGCTGGCGATGGGCTGGCCGGCGCCGCTGCGGCTGTTCCTGCGGGTGCTGGTCGGCAGCGCGCCGACCGCGGTGTTCGCGGTGCTGATGACGCTGGCGCGCGTGGTGATGCTGACGTCGACCTGGCCGAGCCGCAGCTACCTGCTCAGCGTCGCCGCCAATCTCGCCTTCGCGTGGCTGATGATCCGCCTCGTCACCTCGGTCATCCGCAACACCTTCATCGTCCGGCTGGTGTCGCTGTCGGCATGGCTGGTGGCGGCCCTGAGCATTCTCGGCCAGCTCGAGCCGACCATCGACGCGCTCGAACTCGGTCTCGATCGTGCTCGGCGGCCTGCGGCTGACGCCGCTGCTCCTGATCAAGCTCGGCGTGCTGCTTGATCGTGGCGCTGTGGCTGACCAACATCGCCTCCAACTTCGTCGAAAGCCGGATCACGCGATCGGCCGATCTGACGCCGTCGATCCAGGTGCTGCTGGTCAAGATGATCCGGCTGGCGCTGATGGTCTTTGCGGTCGCGGTCGTCGATGAGCGCGGTCGGCATCAACCTCTCGGCGCTGGCGATCTTCTCCGGCGCGGCCGGCGTCGGCATCGGCTTCGGCCTGCAGAAGATCGTCGCCAATTTCATCAGCGGCATCATCCTGCTGGCGGACAAATCGGTGAAGCCCGGCGATCTCGTCACCATCGGCGACAGTTCCGGGCGCATCAGCGCGATGAAGACGCGCTATATTTCGGTCGCCGCCGGCGATGGCCGCGAATTCCTGATCCCGAACGAGGATCTGGTGACGCAAAAGGTCACCAACTGGACCTACACCGACAAGAATACGCTGGTGAAGGTCAATTTCGGCACCAATTACGACGCCGATCCGCGGCTGGTCTGCAAACTCGCCATCGACGTCGCCGCGGCCGCGCAACGCGCCATCAGGGGCAAGCCGCCGAACTGCATCCTGACCGAATTCGCCGAGGCCGGGATGAAGTTCTCCCTGACCTTCTGGATCGCCGACCCCGACGGCATGGACAATGTGAAGAGCGACGTGATGCTGTCGCTGTGGGACGCCTTCAAGCGCGAGGGCATCCGTGTGCCCTATCCGGTGCGCGAAATCCGCGTCCGCGGCGGCGCGCTGCCGGTCGGAAACCACGGTCGAGGTTCCGAGCTGACGCCCATGCGCCTTTCGGCCGAATTCAATGCCAGGGGCTGCATCGCCGGTTCCGCGTCGATCCAGGGCAACGCTGGCGACGCCAACCTTGGCTTGCTACTCCCGGCCCCAATCATTAAATTGGCAGCCATAAATCACCCCTTTCCCGCCAAAGCATGATCCGCCCATGAGCTATATCGAAGCCTCCGATACCTCCTTGCGCAAAACCGGGCAGATCAAGCTGCATGGGCCGAGCGGCTTCGCCGGCATGCGCAAGGCCGGCGCGCTGGTCGCCAAATGCCTCGATGAACTGACCGATATCGTCAAGCCGGGCGTGCCGACCTCGCGGATCGACGAATTCGTCCGCGACTTCGCCTTCAGCCATGGCGCCTATCCCGGCGACCCTGATGTATCGCGGCTATCGCTATTCGACCTGCACCTCGATCAACCACGTGGTCTGCCACGGCATGCCCGGCGACCGGGTGTTGAAGGAAGGCGACATCGTCAATATCGACGTCACCTTCATCGTCGAGGGCTGGTACGGCGATTCCAGCCGGATGTATGCGGTAGGCCCGATCGCCCGCAAGGCCGAACGGCTGATCGAGGTCACCTATGAGGCCATGATGCGCGGCATCGCCGCCGTGAAACCCGGCGCCACCACCGGCGATATCGGCCACGCCATTCAGAGCTTCGTCGAGCCGCAGGGCATGAGCGTGGTGCGCGATTTCTGCGGCCATGGCCTCGGCCGCATGTTCCACGACGAGCCGAACATCATTCATATCGGCCGGCCCGGCGAAGGCGTGGTGCTGAAGCCCGGCATGTTCTTCACCATCGAGCCGATGATCAATCTCGGCAAGCCGCATGTGAAAATCCTGTCCGACGGCTGGACCGCGGTGACGCGCGACCGCTCGCTGTCGGCGCAGTTCGAGCATTCGGTCGGCGTGACCGCGACCGGCGTCGAAATCTTCACGCTGTCGCAGCGCAACGGCGAGAAGCCGCCGGCCGCGGCGTAATTTCTGCCGGGCCAGCCCCTTCGGCGGACAATTCGCGGTTGCAAAACCTGACCGGCACGGCATGGTTAGCGCCGATGCCCGCGAAAACCAGCGAACCGCAAGATGCAGTCTGCCGAGACGCCGCATTATCTCGGCCATCGGATGCGGCTGCGCGAGCGCTTTCATGGCGCCGGGCCCGACGCCCTCAGCGATTACGAGTTGCTGGAGATGGTGCTGTTCAACGCCAGGCCCCGGCGCGACGTCAAGCCGCTGGCCAAATCGCTGATCAAGAAATTCGGCTCTTTCGCCGAGGTCATTCATGCGCCGGAAGCGCGGCTGCGCGAAGTCGAGGGAATCGGCGACCGGACGATCACCGAACTCAAACTGATCGCCGCGGCCGCAAGCCGAATAGCAAAGGGCCAGTTGAAGCAGCGCACGCTGCTGTCGTCTTGGAATGACGTGATCGACTATTGCCGGACCACGATGGCGTTCGCCGACAAGGAGCAGTTTCGCATCCTGTTTCTCGACAAGCGCAACCAGCTGATCGCCGACGAGGTGCAGCAGACCGGCACCGTCGACCACACCCCTGTCTATCCGCGCGAAGTGATCAAACGGGCGCTGGAACTGTCCGCCACCGCCATCATCCTGGTGCACAATCATCCCTCCGGCGACCCGACGCCGTCGCAGGCGGATATCCAGATGACGCGCGCGATCATCGATATCGCCGGTCCGCTCGGCATTTCCGTCCACGACCACATCATCGTCGGCAAGAACGGGCATGCGAGTTTGAAGGGGCTGAAGCTGATTTAGGCAGGTCCCGAAGAACCGTCATGCCGCCCCGTCCCCAGAACGGACCCGCGCAACGTCGCAATGCTTTACGTCGAGAAAGGCCCCGGCGATTGTCCGCTTCTGCGGGCCGTCCTTCGCGAAACGAGACCAATATCCCTCTGCCGCCCCGAGCTGACGCAACAAACCGTCCAGCACATAAGGTGCTCGGTCCGCCGCTCAGCGGTGCCGATAGCCGGTTATGATCCCTCCAACCGCTCGTTTAACGGGATCAGGCGCTTACCTTCCAGAAGTGTCTCCAGGCTGTATTGCCTCAGAATTTTCAGGTGAATTGGCAGGGATTTCAGTGGTGGAATATACAAAGTCGATACGCGCCTAATCTCTTCCATGGCGAGTTGCTGCACGGTTATTTCCTCGATGCGAGGTCGCGCGACCGCAAATTGTGCAGCGTAGTAGATTTTCATTGTGAAGTCAGGTGGGTAGCTCTTGAGCAGGAAATCACCAAGACTTGCGACATGTCGATGGTCAAAGCCCTTAAAGCTGTATTCGATGTCGCCCAGTGAAGATACTTGAAGAATCACGACGTGACCGGCCGTGTCGATCGCGCGCTGTCGCAACATTAGATCCGTCGCCTCAAATATCTGACAGCCGCTTGCTATGTTGATCCCGAGATCTGCAATCAGACAGTCAAACGATGAGACCGCGGGCAGCATGAAAGCCTCAAAGCCTTCCTCGCGGGCGAGCTTTATAGCTTGGTGAGATGGATATACGAAGAAGCCAGGGTGTCCGTAATATGCCACGACGACGGTCTTGTGAGATCGCACCGCCTCTAGCGTCCTTGAGATCATCTGTTCGTAAGTTTGGATTCTCCGCTTCCCCTCGCCATAATAGGGATATAGCGATTCCGCAGTGGAATTGAGTTCCAGCATCAGTCTCTCAGTTACTGCGTCGGAGACGCAGTACAGCACCTTTTCAGCGCTTGAGAGCCAATCCCTTGCCTCCTCGGTCAGATGTCCGAGGTGTATTCCTGTCCCTACCACAATAAGAGTATTCGGTTTCATTTCACTGCTGTGTTATGAAGATCGTCCTCGACAACGCGGTAAACACGGCCCTCTTCATCCACGATAAGTTGTCCTAATGAATTAACGGCAACGCTGTTTATCAGTTGCATGAGATGTTCGACCAGATTTTCAACGTGCGATTTCGATCAACGGCTCAACGTTGATAACCAGGCCGTCTCCCTCCACAAATCTATTGAACTGCTGAAACGGGTCATTCGAAGTAGTCGACCTTGCATGGAGCCACATCGGACCACCATCACCGGCCAGCAAAGTCTTCACTTCCTCGTCAGAGAGTCCGCGGCCGCTCAGGAACGAGTTCAGGATCGCGCTTAAACTCCGCTCGGCAAGATGGACTTCGAAAGAGCGATTAGCGCGTCTGTGAATGCCACACCCATTGGAACCCCTCGCTGGTGCCTATACTAGTTTGCCGTCATTATACTTCGGGCGCTCTCCCATGCGGCTCTTGAGAGTTCAAAAATCTCGTGCTCGCCCTTTTCGCCCACAATCTCCCGCGGGGCGTCAGGAGATAACGGCCTGTATCCAAGCGCCCGCAGGCCGCCAATTAGCCGAGTGTCACCAGGCGTGATTTCGGAATATACCTTGCTCAGGCCTAGCTGGTTAAATGCGTATTTGAGCAGAAGCAGCTTGGAGGCAAAGCCCATTCCTTTCCGAAGATTATCTCTGTCAAATATAGCTGTCCCGGTGTAGCCCGTTCGCTCTCCGAGATTCACTCTATACAGCATCGATATTCCTATCGGGTTGCCCGTGCTGGCGAGCAGAATGAGAAATAAGTGCATTCCACCATTGCCTGCTGCAATTCTCTTCCAGCTGTCCGGCATTCGGAAATAGTCGTGGTTGAGTTGCGGGAGAGTTCAGGCAAGCGCGGACTCCTCATCCAGCGCGCAACAGTATCTGCATCCGAGTCACTGAATTCCCGCAGGCGTACGACGTCCTCGCAATCTCTGATGTCGCCTCGCCCCATGAGTTTAGATTCCACCAAATAATCGACTAACGTCGGCTTGGCTGATGTTTGCAATTGCGCTGCAACGTTGCGACCATACTCCAGCGCAATTCCGACTGCAACGTGCAGTAGAGCTAGTTCGGCGAGCACCAATTCTACATAGGCGATCCGCTCGCCGACGCGGTCATCGATACCCGCCTTGAGGTGGGGAATGGTATCACGTCCCAATCGGGAGGTCTGTGATGCACTTCACGGCGAAAAGGCCGGCTTGTTTTTCGCGGGTGCAGGACGCTATTTTCGGCCTATCCGTGCCAATGCCGGCGCTAAGGTGAACGGGACCAAGATCGAAAATGGAGGCCAAGGTGAGATACAGTGTTTTGCTATTGGGAACATTCCTGACGGCGTCGGGCGGGAATTCCGCGTTTGCCTATTATTGCGAGGGCGGTCAACAACCTGTGCCGCCGGCCGTTGCCGAACGAATGGCCCTGCCCTCGTGCGGCATCGCCGCCACGCAGCCGTGGGGTCCGAACGGCTGTCAGTTGTGCGATACGCGGAACATGTATCCGAATCCGTTTGCGCCGCGCGGCAGGTCACGAAGTCACCTTGATCGCGGGATTCGGTGATCAGCTCGACTTGGACCGTCCCGGCGGGCCGGCGGGCGGCGTGGTGCGGGCAAAACTCGGCCGCGCCGCGTGGGTGCCGTAATAGGCGGCGAGATGGCTGGCAGCGGCGAGCGCGTCGGCGCCCTCCGGCGCCAGCCGGACCCGATCGAGGATTGGCAACAGATTGATATCGGCGAAGCTGAACTGATCGCCGGCGAGATAGCCGGTCCGGGCGACCGCTCTGTCGAGAATTCCCAGCTGCTCACGCACCGCCGGCATAACGGCGTCGATCGCCTCTCGATCAGGCGTTCCGGCGTTCTTTGGCGCGATGTAGGCGTAGAGAAATGTGCGGATCAGGGTGCGGTCCATCACGGTGTTGACCAGCGAGACCCATTGCTCGGTGAGCGCGGCGAGCCGGGGATCGGACGGGAAGACCTGCGGGCCCGGGAAGCTGCGATCGAGATAGGTCGCGATGGCCTTCGATTCGAACAGCTCGACATCGCCGTGGCGCAGCACCGGCATCTTGCCGAGGGGGTGAATGGCGAGCAGTTCCGGCGCGCCCAGTGGCCTCTCCGTGAGCACATACTCGATCCCCTTCTCCTCGCAGACCATGCACACGACGCGCGTGTAGGTCGACCTTGCAGAACCGATGATCTCTGATTTCGGCATAACCTGTTTCTCCAGTTGATCTAGGATGCTGACGCCGCCGCGCCGGCCGCTTCGGTGGCGCGGCGCTTCAGCAGGTCATGTTCGCGCTGGTTGCCCGCCAGGCTGGCTGCCGCTTCGAACGCGGCGCGGGCTTCCTCAAAGCGGCCGAGCTTGTAAAGCAGGTCGCCGCGGACACTTTCCGAGCAGGTGATAGTTCCTGAGCGCGGGCTCGTGCGCCAGGCGGTCCACGATCTCGAGTCGCCGCTTGCGGGCCTTCGGCCATGCCGACGGCCACCGCGCGGTTGAGTTCGATGACCGGCGAGCGCACGAGCCTCGCGAGTTCGGCATAGAGTCCCGATATGCGCGGCCAGTCGGTCTCGTCGGCCGTCGCGGCCTCGGCGTGGCAGGCGATGATGGCCGCCTGCAGGGCATAGAAGCCGCCGGCGCCGCCGAGTGCGCGCGCCCGCCCAAGCGCCTGCAGTCCGCGCCGGATCTGCAGCTGGTCCCAGAGCCCGCGGTTCTGCTCCAGCAGGAGGATGGGCTCGCCGGCTGCGTCGGTGCGCGCCGCCGTGCGCGAGGCGTTCAGCTCCATCAGAGCGAGCAGGCCATGGGCCTCGGGCTCGTGCGGCGCGATCGAGGCCAGCACGCGGCCGATGCGAAGCGCCTCATGGCAGAGCTGGGGACGCAACCAATCCTCGCCGCGCGCCGCGGTGTAGCCTTCGTTGAAAATGAGATAGACGACCTCGAGCACCGAAGCGAGCCGCTTCGACGAGCTCTTCCCGGCGCGGGGTCTCGTAGGCCAGCCCCGATTCCGAAAGCGTCCGCTTCGCGCGCACGATGCGCTGGGCGATCGTCGCGTCCGGCACCAGGAAGGCCCGCGCGATCTCATCGGTGGTGAGGCCGCAGATCATCCGCAGCGAAAGCGCCGCGCGGGCCTCGCGCGACAGCAGCGGGTGACAGGCGGTAAAGATCAGCCGCAGCAGCTCTTCGCCGATGTCGTCGTCGAGCGCGGCAGTCGGATCGGGCATCGCCTGCTGCTCCTGCTCCAGGTCGAGAGCGATCATCCCGTGCTTGCGGGCGAGCATCCGGCGGCGGCGCAGATGATCCAGCGCCCGGCGCTTGGCGGTCGCCATCAGCCAGGCGCCGGGCTTTTCCGGGACCCCTGTCGCGGGCCAATGCTCGAGCGCCGCCAGCAAGGCGTCCTGCGTCAGTTCCTCCGCCAACGTCACATCGCGCAGCATCCTCGAAAGGCTCGTGATCAGCCGGGGCTGCTCGATCCGCCAGACCGCAAGGATCGTGCGATTGACGTCGGCGGCCTCATGACCGCCGACTGGCTCCGAGCGATGTGCGCCTCAAGGGCCGGCAAACGCGCGAAGCTCGCACGTCCCTTCCCAGCCCGGCATGTGGTCGAGGTGCAGCTGCATGAATTCCTTCGCCATCGCTACTGCCTCTTCCTTGTCGCGCAGTTCGAAGATCGCGTAGCCGCCGATGACTTCCTTGGCCTCCACGAACGGGCCGTCGATGACGCTGAGTTTTCGGTCGGTGATGCGCACCTGCGCGCCGGTGGCGAGCGGCATCAGCCCGCCATTGTCGAGCATGCGGCCGGCCTTGATCTCCCGGTCGGCAAGCTTGTGCATGGCGTTCAGCAGTTCCGGCGGCGGGGCCGCAGGCCGGGGAGAGGTGACGATATACATGAAGCGCATCCAATAACTCCTCCTTAGGGCGAGCCGCCGGCGCCGGGCTGGCGGAATTGTCTCGCTATTCAGGACGACGATCCAGCCGGCGGCGGATCGACACGCATTCCAAAAAAACGCCCGCCAATCAGGCTCGCTCCGCTTGCGCCCCCGGATGTGCAATTGCCCGTCGGGGAGCGACCAATTCCTATTGCCGCAGCATGATCAGGGGATCGGCGGAGTCGGGCACCAGCCGCCACTGCGCGTTGTCGTCGGCCTCGAAGCGCCAGATCTCGCCGCTGGCCGACATCAGCAGCATCTGGCCATGCTCGAGCCGCCATTGCGTCGGCGCGAATGCCGATATCGCCGGGTCGCATTTCGGCTTCAGAAACACCTGGAAATTATCCTGGCTGGCCTCGTTGTTGGTGAGCGTCAGGCCGCATATCGCCTGGCCATTGCCGCGAACCATCGCCCAGTCGCCGATCATCTGGTCCATCGACTTTGCCAGCGAGCGCGCCGCGACGAGGTTCTGCAGGATATAGATGCCTTCGCCTTGTCTCAGGCCTTCGAAAATTCCGCTCTCGACTTCGGTAAAGTCGATCACCGGCTGTCCGTCGGCGTCCTGCAGCCGCACGATATCCAGTCCCTCGATATTCCAGGCGGTGATGTCCCTGGTGAAGGGCAACGCCGCGGCGCAGCCCGGCTCGAGTTCAAGCTTGAGACCTTGCCCCGCCGCATCGCCCTTCAGCGTGACCACGCAGGTCTTGCTGCGCTCGGTGGTCGAGAGCTCCCATTGGCCGACCATGTCCTTCTTCAAGGTCGAGACATCCTGCGCCCGCGCCCGATATCCGCAGACGACCAGCGAAAGCAGCGCCGCGAGCGCGATGCCATAGCGGCCTGTCATCAGCGGCTCTTTACCGGGGTTTCCGCGACCGGCGTCAGCGGCGGCTTGCCGGCGAACCAGGCTTTCAGATTGTCGACCACGAGCTGATCCATCGCGTTTCGCGTTACCACCGAAGCTGAGCCAATGTGCGGCAACAGCACGACATTCGGCATGGCGCGCAATTCGTCCGGCACCGCCGGCTCGTTGGCGAACACGTCGAGCCCCGCGGCCAGGATGGTGCCCGACTTCAGCGCCGATATCAGCGCCGGTTCATCGACCACCGAGCCGCGCGCGACGTTGATGATCACGCCGCGCGGGCCGAGCGCCTTCATGACGTCGGCGTTGATCATTTTCGCCGTCGCGGGGCCGCCGGGGATGATGACCACAAGCGTATCGACCGCCTTCGCCATTTCGATCAGGTCGGGATAGTGCTGGTACGACACGCCGTCGGCCGGCTTGCGCGAATGATAGACCACGGGAACGCGCGAGGCATCGAGCCGGCGCGCGATCGCCTGGCCGATCCGGCCCATACCGACCATCCCGACCTTGCGATCCCGGAGCGAGCCGACGCTCAACGGAAAATTCTGCGTCAGCCAAAGACCGGAGCGCAAATAGCGATCGGCCTTGATGAACTCGCGCAAGGTCGCGATCAGAAGCCCAAGGGCGATATCCGCGACCTCTTCGGTCAAGACGTCGGGCGTGTTGGTGACGACGATATTGTGCTCGCGCGCGTAATTCGCATCGACGTGGTCGTAGCCGACGCCAAAGGCGGAGACGATTTCGAGCTTCGGAAAACGCGCCAGCGTCTTGCTGTCGCCCCGCACCGAGTTGTAGGTCACCGCGGCGCCGCGGATTTTCTCCGCGACCGCCGGCGTCGATCGCTCGAGGTCGGCGGTGGTCTCGAACGAATGCAGCACGAACTGATCGGAAAAGCCGTTGTCGACGATCGGCTTGCTCGGCCCATAAATCAGCAAATCGATCTTCTCGGAAGAAATATTCCCGCCAACCATCAGTTTTCCTTTCCAAGCGCACTCTCATGCCAGCGCCGCAACACCAGATGCGAGGTTAACGCCAGCAGCCCATAAATGACAATCCCGGCGGCGGAGAGCAACAGCAACGCCGCGAACATTCGGGGAATGTTGAGGCGATAGCCGGATTCCGCGATTCGATAGGCCAGGCCGGAACCCGCGCCGGCGGAGCCCGCCGCGATCTCTGCGACCACGGCGCCGATCAGCGACAGGCCGCCCGCAATCCGCAATCCGCCGAGGATGAAGGGCAGAGCGGAGGGCAGTTTGAGATAGCGCAGCGTCTGCATTCGCGACGCGCCGTAAAGTTGAAACAGGCCGGCCAGATTGCGGTCCACGGAATTCAGCCCGAGCGTGGTGTTGGACAAAACCGGAAAGAATCCGACGATCCAGGCGCAGACGATGACGGCGGTCTGCTGCGGCAGATAAATCAACAAGAGCGGAGCGATCGCGATCACCGGCGTGACCTGCAGGATGACCGCATAGGGGAACAGCGAATATTCCAGCCATTTCGACTGATTGAACAAGAGCGCGAGCGCGACGCCGCCGGCGGCGGCGGCAACAAATCCCTCGAGCGTGGTCGATAACGTGGTCAGCAGCGATTGCCAAAGCACCGGCCAGTCCTGAACGAGCGTCCGGAACACCGCGCCCGGTCCCGGCAGCACATAGGGCGGAATATTGTTAAGGCGGACCACGAGCCCCCAGACCGCGACGCCGGCCGCCAGCACGACGATGGGAAGCAGGATCCGGATGAGGCGCAGGCCAGTTCTCTCAGGCGTTGCCTGCTCGGCGGATAAGGACGGTGTCTGCAAGGAGTTCATGAACCGGGCTGCCCGGAATATGACGGCGCCAGCGCGTTCGAGACCATGCGGCAATAGCCGGCATAATCGGCGGAGGTTCGGAATTCCTCGCCCCGCGGCTCGGTCGAACTGATGCGAATCTCGGCACTGAGGCGCCCGGGCCGCGATGTCATCACGATCACCCGTTGCGACAGATACACCGACTCGAATACGGAATGGGTGACGAAGACGACAGTCTTGCGCAAATTGCGCCACAGCGAGAGCAGGTCGTTGTTGAGGCGAAAGCGGGTGATTTCGTCGAGCGCGGCGAACGGCTCGTCCATCAGCAGGATGTCCGGATCGGTGACCAGGGCGCGCGCCAGCGAGACCCGCATCTTCATGCCACCCGATAATTCGCGCGGAAAGGCGCCTGCGAATTCCGCAAGTCCCACCTGGGTCAACGCCTCCTCGACGCGCGTATTCGTCTCCGCGGCCGGTGCGTGCGCAAGTTTCAGCGGCAACCGGACATTTTCGCGCACGCTGGTCCACGGCATCAAGGTCGGCTCCTGAAACACAAAGCCAATCGCATGCCCGGCGCGCGCCTGACCGCTGCGGCGACAGACGCCGACGGTGCCGGAGGTCGGCGCATTGAGGCCTGCGATCAGCCGCAAGGCGGTCGACTTGCCGCACCCCGAAGGCCCGAGCAGCGAGACGAATTCGCCCTTGCGCACGTCGAGATCCAGCGGCCCCAGCGCCGCGACGCCGCTGTCATAGACCTTGGTGACCCCGCGCAGGCTCACCGCGAGGCCGGCCGTGTCGCCTTCGGATAAGCTTGCGGGCCCGGCCATCGGCCTTGCGTCCTAGTTCTTTGGCCGCAGGTCGAGGCCGACGCCCTTGTTGACAAAGCGAAGCGTGTAGGCCTGGCGGAAGTCGATGTCGGGGCGGACCACGCCGGCGCGCACCATTTTGTCGAAGAAGCTTGCGGCCCGCTCGTCGCTCATGGCGCCGATGCCGTTGCGCAAGGTATCGCCGGAATCGACAATGCCGTATTCCTTCATCTTGCCTACCGAATAGGCCAGCAACTCGTCGGTCATTTCCGGATTGAGCTTCTTGATCAGCGCGTTGCCCGCAGCATTGTCGCCGTAGAGATAATTGTACCAGCCGATAACAGAGGCGTCGACGAAACGCTGAACCAGATCGGGCTTCTTGTCGGTCAATTCGCGGCGCGTTTCGATCAAAGTCGAGTAAGTGTTGAAACCGTAATCTGCCAGCAGGATGATCCCCGGCTTGAACTTGGCGGCTTTTTCGATCGCGAACGGCTCCGAAGTGACATAGCCCTGCATCGCGCTCTGCTTGTTGGCGATAAACGGCTGCGCGTTGAAGGTGTAGGGCCTGACCTTCTGCTCGCTGAACCCGTATTCGGACTTCAGCCATTGGAAATAGCTGGAGATGCCTTCCTTGGACACGAACAGCGTCAACGGCTTCAGCTCTTCGAGTGTTGTGATCTTCGATTCCGGATGGGTCAGAAAAACCTGCGGATCCTTCTGGAAGATGGCGGCGACCGTCACCACGGGCACCTTGTTGGCAACCGCGTCGAACGACATCAGGGTGTTCGCGGCCATGAAGAAGTCGAGCTTGCCGGCGATCAGCAGCATACGGTTGTTTTCGTTGGGGCCGCCCGGCACGATGGTGACGTCGAGCCCGTATTTCCGGTAGGTGCCGTCGGCCAGCGCCTGGAAAAATCCGCCGTGCTCGGCTTCGGGGACCCAGTTGGTTCCGAACGAGACCTTGTCCAGCGTGGTCTGGGCCGCCGCGGGCAGGATGGCCATGAAAAGGGCCACCAGGCCGGCAGTTAACGCTCGCGGCAAAAGCGCCGGGTTCATGATTGGACTCCGTCGATCGTTCTGGCCCATGATAGAAAGCAACGGTGCTCCGATTCCGAACTTCGCAAGCATCCGCAACACCTACCGATGCGAACTTCGGAATCAAAGGAGCACCAGCAATTATACAATTTCCAGTGCCGTGAATTTGAAGTTCCTATAACGGGATTGCCGCAAAACTGATAGGAACTTCAAATTCACCGCACCGGGCGCTGGCTACGTCCTCGTAAGGAATACAAACTACCCTGCAAATCCGCCTAAAGAAACATTTCGCTCGATGACTTCCTTGCTTCCGCCCCGCGACTGGACCGACATTCACTGGCCCGACATTTCCGGGACCGGGCCGGCGCGCTGGATTGCGGTCCTGCCGCTGGCTGCGACCGAACAGCATGGCCCGCATTTGCCGGTCGGCACCGACGTCATGATTACGCAGGCCTACCTGGCGCGGGTGCGCGAGCTCTTGCCCGACAGTATTCCGGCGACCTTTCTTCCGCTGCAGCCGGTCGGAATTTCCACCGAACACATCGGCTATCCGGGCACGCTGACGCTACCGGTGGACGTCGCGCTGAAGACCTGGATGGCGCTCGGCGAGAGCGTCGCACGCGCCGGGATCAAGAAGCTGGTCATGGTTACCAGCCACGGCGGCAACAGCGCGGCGATGACCCTTGTCGCGCAGGACCTGCGCGCCCGGCACGGGCTTCTCGCCGTCACCACCGGATGGTCGCGCTTCGGTGCGCCGGAGGGATTGTTTTCAGGGGAAGAACTGCGTCACGGCATCCATGGCGGCGCGGTCGAAACATCGATCATGCTGGCGCGATATCCGCAACATGTGAGTAAAGACAAGATCGCCGATTTTCGTCCTGCAAGCATCGCGATGGAAAAAGAGTATCGCTGGCTTTCGGCGCACCGGCCGGCGCCGTTCGCGTGGCAGACCCAGGATCTTCACCCAAGCGGCGCCGTCGGCGATGCGACACAGGCTTCCGCGGAAAAAGGCCAGCGTCTGCTCGACCACGGCGCGCGCGCGTTCTGCGAACTGCTCGCCGATGTCGATAAATTCGATCCGAAAACGTTTTCGGACAACTCCACGGCCTGAGGCCACCTCACCTCTAACTTATTGCAATAGCTAATAGATTATCGCGGCCCGAAATTTTCGGCCGCCGAATTCGAACCGGATTCGATACCGCGCCGTCCAACTGGGCATGCGGACCACAACGGTTCCGCCCTCAACCGGATGGAGTTTCTCATGTCGATCAAAACCAGGATTGCCGCCCTCGCCCTTGCCGCGCTTGCCGTCACCGGCGGCCTCGCTTCCACGACCACCCAGGCACAAGCCGGGGGCGGCGGCGGCGTGGGCTGGGGCATCGGAGCTGGTCTCGTAGGCGCCGCGATCGTCGGCAGCGCGATCGCCGCCAGCAATGATGGCTACTACTATGGCGGCGGCTATCGCCGCTGCGGCTGGGTTCGCCAGTTTGACGCCTACGGCAACTTCATCGGCCGCGTCCGCACCTGCAATTACTACTGATGGTCGACTGAATGGTTTTCTGTTCGACGCGTTTTCCCGGCGCGAACCGGTTTCCACCCAGGATCAGGTCGCAGGCCGGCTTTCGCTCGAAAACGCTCTGATCGTGGATCCAGTGTCCGGCACGGGCGCCTCATCCACCCCGTGTCGTACCCGACCCGCCCGGTCCGTCCCCCCCGGGCGGGTCAACTTTTCGAATCCCGAAATGATTTCGCTCCGCTGCATTGCAGCAATCGTCGCGGCGCGATCGAATTCATCGGCATCTTCCGGCTTTGTGGCGCTGTGGCTTTTGCCGAGTTCGGCCGCCTCGAAAATATCCGAGCTCAAGCGGCGATCGGCCGCCGAATCAAAGTCCCCACCTGCGAATGAACCAGACTTTCACCAGGTGGGTGAGTATGGCGTATGCCACCAGCATCGCCGCGACCAGCGGCCAGTAGAGCCAGGGAAGCGGCACAAAACCCAGCGCCGAACCCGCCCAGGTGAAGGGCAGCGCTATTCCGACCGTGCAGATGACCACCGTCGTCGCGATCAGCGCCGGGCTCGCATGGCTCTCGATGAACGGAACCTTCGCCGTTCTGATGATGTGGATGATGAGGGTTTGGGTCAGAAGGGATTCGACAAACCAGCCGGTTTGGAACAGCGACGGATTGCTCCAGGCACGGAAGACATAGAGCATCATACCGTATGTCGCGTAGTCGAATATCGAGCTGATCGGTCCGATGAACACCATGAATTTGAAGATGTTGCCGATGTCCCATTTTCGCGGTGACGCCAGATACTCCTCGTCGACATTATCCGTTGGAATGGTTGTCTGCGAAAAATCGTAGAGCAGGTTGTTGGTCAGGACCTGGATCGGCGCCATTGGCAGGAATGGCAGGAATATGCTTGCCCCGAGCACGCTGAACATGTTCCCGAAATTCGAGCTCGCGCCCATCTTGATGTATTTGGTGATATTCGCAAAAACCTTGCGGCCCTCGGTTACGCCCTCCTGAAGAACGAGCAGGCTCTTTTCGAGCAGGATGATGTCAGCGGATTCCTTGGCGATATCGACTGCCGTGTCCACGGAGATCCCGACGTCCGCGGCTTTCAGGGCGGGGCTGTCGTTGATCCCGTCGCCGAGAAATCCAACGACATGTCCCTTGGCGTGAAGGGCGCGCACAACCCTGTCCTTCTGCGCAGGGTTCAGCTTTGCGAAAACCGTCGTGCGGTCGGCGATCTCCGCCAGCTCAACGTCGCTCATTTGTGCGATCCTGGCACCGAGCAGGATTTCGCCCGGATCCAGCTGGACCTCATGACAAATCTTGCGCGTAATGATTTCATTGTCGCCGGTGAGGACCTTCACCTGAACGCCCTTGCGCGCCAGCGCCGCGATCGCCTCCCGGGCGCTCTCTTTTGGCGGATCGAGAAAGGCGATGTAGCCGAGCAGTGTCAGATCGGCCTCGTCCTCAATCGAGTACGTGGTCTTTGACGGGCTCATCTCCTTGTAAGCAACCGCGACAACCCGAAATCCGTCGGAATTGAGCGCCATCGTTTCCTGTTGGGCTGCTTCAAAATGGCTTTTGTCAAGCCGTCCGATTTCCCCAGCAAGAGAGTAGCTCGAACACACGGCAAAAATCTCCTCGACGGCACCCTTGCAAATCAGCAAATGCTTGCCATCCTCGCGCGCGACCACCACCGACAGGCGACGGCGCGAGAAATCGAAGGGGATTTCATCGAGTTTTGAATATCCGGCGCCGATCCTCAATGTCTCCTTGAGTTCGACATGCGCCAGAACCGCCTTGTCGAGCAGGTTCCTGAGCCCTGACTGGAAATGGCTGTTCAGAAAGGCGTACTGAAGCACCTGTTCGGAGTCGTTGCCCTGGATGTCGAGGTGCCGCTTCAGGATGATCCGGTCTTGCGTCAGGGTACCGGTCTTGTCCGTGCACAGCACGTCCATCGCGCCGAAATTCTGGATGGCGTTGAGGCGCTTGACGATCACCTTCTTGTGCGACATGGCGATCGCGCCCTTGGCGAGATTCACCGTCACGATCATCGGCAGCATTTCGGGTGTGAGGCCGACCGCCACCGCCACGGCGAAGAGCAGCGCCTCCAGCCAATCGTGCTTGGTCAGGCCGTTGATCAGGAAGACCGCGGGGACCATGACCAGGATGAAGCGGATCATCAGCCAGGTGAACCGGTTGATGCCCTGGTCGAAGGCAGTCGGAACGCGCTGTCCGGCGATCTCGTGAGCAAGCTGGCCGAAGAAGGTTGTCGAACCGGTCTGCAGAACGATGCCGGTGCCGTATCCGGACACGACATTCGCGCCCATGAAGCAGATGTTTGGCAGGTCGAAAGCGTCTTCGCATTCGACCGTGCTTGCCTGGCCGTGCTTCTCGGCGGGCATGGATTCGCCGGTCAGGGCCGACTGATTGATGAACAGGTCCTTGGCCTCAAGCAGGCGCAGATCGGCGGGGATCATGTCTCCGGCGGAAAGCCGCACCACGTCGCCCGGCACGAGACAGTCAATCGGGATCTCGGAGAAGGGGTCATCCGCTGGACACGGGCAGCGCCTGACGCTCGCAGTCGTGTGGACCATGGCGCGCAGCTGCGCTGCGGCCTCATTTGACCGGTGTTCCTGGATGAAAGCGGTCGTGATCGCCAGCACCACCATCGCGGCGATCACAACAGCGGCGCGGTCGTCGCCCAGGAAATAGGAGACGCCTGCCAGGGTCAGCAGCAAGGCGTTCAACGGATTGCGTGCACGGCTCCAGAGCTCTTCAGGAATGGTGGCCTTGCGTTCGCGCGCGACGAGATTCGATCCGAATTTCTTCAGCCGGGCGGCAGCCTCAGCCTCGGACAGGCCTTCGGGTGCCGACCCCAATTTCGCGCAGGCTTCGCCAGGCTGAAGCCGGCTGACGACGGCGAGCAACCCGTCACGGGCAGCTGATTCCGCGCCAATGCGTTCGGTCTCCTTGATTGGCTTCGAGAAGACATTCATGAACGGTATCGCAAGCGTTTGATCAGCGGCGCGAGGCACCACCCCGGTGGCAGCTGGTAGCGAACATCATTCCAAAGCTGCTGCGGGGCGTTGCGGCAGATCAAAGGCCCCGGGAACCTGCGTCAAAGACAATTCTTCGAGATCCAAACGTCGGCGGTGGCCCGCTTGGGCGGCTGCCTTCCAGCTTGATCCTGTGTTCGGATGATCGCCATCAACCGCGATTGACATGGCATAGGGGGGTACCCTATGTATGCGCATGGCACACACGATCCGGGAAAAGAAGAAGTTGCTCGCCCGCGTCGGCCGCATTCGCGGCCAGATCGAGGCGATCGAGCGGGCGCTGACCGAAGAGGCCGAATGCGAGCGCATCATGCATATGATCGCCGGCATTCGCGGCGGCGTCGCGGGCCTGATGGCCGAGGTGGTCGAGGACCACATCCGCACCCATCTCGTCGACCCCGAAAGGAATCCCGGCGCGCTTAACGCCGACGCGGCGGATCAGCTCATCGAAGTGGTCCACACCTATCTGAAGTGAGGGACACCATGTCCGATGCCGAATCGATCTTCCAGTTTCCGCCGCACGACCACGTCTTTCTGGGCAAGGATCACGACAAGGCGGAGCGCCGGACCTGGGCTGTCATCATCCTTTGCACCGTCATGATGATCGCCGAGATCATCGGCGGCGCGCTGTTCGGCTCGCTGGCGCTTATTGCCGACGGTCTGCACATGTCGACCCATGCCGGCGCGCTGCTGCTGGCCGCGCTGGCTTACACCTATGCCCGCAAATATGCCGATGATCGCAGTTTCTCGTTCGGCACCGGCAAATTCGGCGATCTGGCGGGATACTGCAGCGCCATCGTTCTGGCGATGATCGCGCTGTTGATCGGCTATGAAGCTGTATCGCGCCTGCTGGCACCGGTTCCGATCAGCTTCAACGAGGCGATCCCGATCGCCGCGCTCGGTCTTCTGGTCAATGTCGTCAGCGCCTGGCTGTTGTCAGGCGGGCATGGCCACGATCACTCGCATGGGCATGATCATGGCCACGACCAGGAGGCGCACCGCGTCGAATTGGGCCGCCGCATTCTCGAAATCGAGGTCTTTGAGGACGACCTCCCGCCGCGCTTCCGCGTAAGAACGGATGCGGGTGCGTTGCCGGGCGCCGACGACGTCAGCATCGAGACCACAAGGCCCGACGGCAGCCGACAGCACTTTTCGTTTGAAGATCGCGGCGACTATCTGGAGTCGCGCGACGAGATTCCGGAACCGCATGCCTTCCTTGCCATGGTTCGCCTGATGCAGGCGGGCCAGGCGCATGAACGCGAACTGGAATTCGAGGAGCACCATCACGAGCATGGCCATGGACACGGGGCTGGCGCGCACCACCGCGACAACAATATGCGGGCCGCCGTCGTTCACGTCATGGCCGACGCCGCGGTCTCGGTTTTAGTCATTGGCGGGTTACTTTTGGCGCGCACGTTCGGCTGGCTCTGGATGGACCCGCTCGCCGGCCTGATCGGAGCGATCGTGATCGCCAACTGGTCGGTCGGGCTATTGCGCGACACCGGCGCCATCCTGCTCGATCGCACGCCGGATCCGCGCATGGCCGAGAGAGTTCGCAAGATCATCGAAGCCGAGGGGGATCAGGTCACCGACCTGCATCTCTGGCGGCTTGGCCCTGGACATCTCGGCGCCATCGTCTCGGTCGCGACCACGGGCAAACGCGAGGCGGCGCATTATCGGCAACGATTGGCAAAATTCGCCGATCTGTCGCACGTCACCGTGGAGGTCCAGCATCCCCCTTCAACAAGCGGATCGGGCGAGCGCCTTACCTGATATCGGCTGGGCCGCGGCAACCGCGCGTTTGGGGATCGCGGACGCGACCCTTACCGCAGCCACCAACGAGATCGCTTGCGGATACATGGGGCATTGTGATGGTTGGCAGCGGAGGTGCAAGACCGGCCGTCACTACGGTCGGAAACGCCGGCCTGGTCTGATAGGATCCAGCGGCCTGGCAGCATGACCACGTGGGGAGTGTCAGAGCCACTACCGTTACGACGAAGCGAGTGCGGCACATTGAAGTCGAGATCCCCCAAGAACCAATCAAGTTTTAAATATATAGCAATTTGCTTCGTCGAGCCATAATCTTCATTGAGCCATATCAAGACGAATTCAACACCTCACAGAGTTGCGAACGTGTTGCAATAAGGCGAAGGAATAACGCAACCTTCCCCTGATCCAGTGGGCAACTCCGACCGAGTCCGCTATCCGGAAGTTCGGGAGCTGGATCGATCATGGCCGGATTTCTTTCCGTCAACGTCATTCTCTCGCTCTGGATGATCGTAGTACTGCGTGGCTATCTCGTGGTCGCCGCCAGCCTTGTTCTGCTTCGCATCTTTCAACTTGCGACGGTAGAGGCGCGATCGGGTCGGACATCGAAAATGCTCGATGATGGGACGCCACCAGAGTTTTTCGGCTGGCGCGCACATTCCTGCGCTACGCGATGATCCTTCACCGAAAGCGCAGGATTTCACATGGCAGTCTTCGAACTGTCTTATCAGGAACGCGATGGCTGGAGCGGAGCATGGTTGGCTCTGGGCCACCGGCGAAAACGCCAGCAGGGCGAGCAGGATATTCATCGTGAACGCATCGATTGATCAGGCCGCTATCTGCCTCGGCATGGCCACCCTCATGGGCGCGTGCATCGGGTTCGAACGCCAATGGCGTCAACGGATGGCCGGCTTGCGAACCAATACGCTGGTCGCGATCGGCGCGGCCAGCTTTGTGGTCTTCGAAAGTCTGTTTCCCGACGACGGAAGCCCGACACGGGTGGCGGCGCAGGTCGTCTCCGGGATCGGCTTTCCTCGGCGCGGGCATCATCTTTCGCGAGGGACTTCACGTCACCGGCCTCAATACCGCGGCTACCTTGTGGTGCTCGGCGGCCGTGGGGCTATTGGCGGGAAGCGGCCATCCGCTGCACGCGGCGCTGGCGACGGCGTTTGTCGTTCTGGTCAATCTGACCTTGCGGCCGCTGGTTCGGATCATCAACCGGCAGCCGATCGCACAGGCTGAAACCGACTTCCACTACCGTGTTCGCGTCGTCTGCCGAAACCCGGAAGAGGCGCATGTCCGCGCTCTGCTGCTGCAGAGCACCGGCGAACGGCCAGCTCAGCCTGCGGCGGCTCGACAGCACCGACCTCGAGGAAAGCGGGCGCGTCGAAGTCATCGCCCAGCTTACGGCTCCGTCGAAGAACGACGCTGTTCTTGAACAAGTCGTCGGCCGCCTCAGTCTCGAACCGACCGTTTCTGCCGCGAGCTGGAGCGTCGGGCCGATGCTGGAATAGCAGCGCGTACACTTGCAATTGCGAATCAGTTGCAATATCGCTCAGGAATGAATGTCACTCTTTCTTTGATCTGGCCTTAGCTTGGGGTAGCAGGACGCGGCATGAAGATTGTTCGGCAAATTTGGGGGCAGCGCCGGGATGGTGTTGGCGGCGTGTTCTGCCGCCGTCGCGGCGGACCTGCCCGCAAGCCTTCCGGTCAAGGCGCCGGTGCCCTACGTCTCAACGGCTTACGACTGGAACGGCTGGTATGTCGGCGCCCATGTCGGTGTGATCAGAGGCTCTTCGAACTGGTCCGCAACCCCGCCAGGGGCCGGCGGCCCAGGCTTTGAATGGATCGTTCGATCTCCCCTTCAATTTCGATTTCATGGCCGGGACCGGCAGCTACGTCGCCGGGCTGCAGGGCGGTTACAATTACGTCTTTCCGTCGCGCTTGATGCTGGGTTTCGAGACCGACGTTTCCTCTCCGAATTCGGACGTGCTGGTGCCCTATTCGGTGCGCGGCAGCCAGACGGTCAACTCGCCCTTGACCGGCCAGGTGACCTACGGCGAGGCGGTGATTGACTACGGCACCGCCCGCGCCCGCGTCGGTTATGCGTTCGACCATTTTCTGCTCTATGGAACGGGAGGGTTGGCCTGGACCTATGATCAGGTGACGCGGAACCAGGTTGCCGGGTTTTCCTTTGGCGGATTCGCAGCACCGGGGACCGTGGACACGAAGCTGTTGTGGCGATTGGGGTGGGCGGCAGGAGCCGGCGTGGAGATTCCGCTCGCCGGCAACTGGACGGCAAAAGCCGAATATCTGTCGACCGGATTTGGCCGCAAGGGCATGACGTTCCCGGCCGCGGCCGAGGGGTTCGCATCCGACCTCGCGATGCAAAGCATCCAGCTCGGCCTGAACTACCGGATCGGAGATAACACCCACATATCGGACTTCCTGACCAAGGGGCCATCCGCGCTGGAAACGGACCGCTTCGCGTTCCACGCCCAGGCCACCTACGTGAACCAGTATGACCCTCCGTTTCGGGCTCCCTACAGCGGCCAGAACAGTCTCGCATCCGAACATCGGCCGCGAGACCTCGGACATAACCTTGTATGCGGGCGTCCGGCTCTGGCAGGGCGCCGAAGCCTGGATCAATCCGGAAATCGATCAGGGTTTTGGACTGAGCGGATCGGTCGGCGCCGCGGGATTCCCGAGCGGCGAGGCCTACAAGGTCGGCGCCGACTATCCCTACACGCGCCTGCACCGGGCGTTCCTGCGACAGACCATCGACCTCGGCGGCGAGGTCCAGAAAGTCGACGCCGGGTTCAACCAGTTCTCCGGATCGCAAACGTCGGATCGGCTGGTATTCACCGTCGGAAAAATCGGCGTGGTCGATATCTTCGATACCAACAGATACGCCCACGATCCTCGCGGCGATTTCATGAACTGGTCGATTGTCGACACCGGAACGTTCGATTACGCGGCGGATGCCTGGGGCTATTCGGTCGGCGCGGCGGCGGAGTGGTATCAAGGTCCCTGGACCCTGCGCGGCGGCCTGTTCGACCTTTCCATCGCTCCGAATCAAACCTGCGCTGGATTCGCGGTTCGAACAGTTCCAGTGGATCGGCGAAATCGAGCGGCGATATGCTATTGGGGATCAACCCGGCAAGCTCGCGATCACGGGATTTCTGACGCGAGGCCGGATGGGAAGCTTCCAGGACGCCATCCAGCTGGCCGCGCTGACGGGAGGGCCCGCCGATATCGCGGCCGTGCGGCATTACCAGAGCCGGGGCGGCGTCAGCATGAACCTGGAGCAGCAGCTCGTCGCCCAATGTCGGCTTCTTTGCCCGCGCCGGGATCGCGGATGGCAGCAAAGAACCCTATGAATTCACCGACGTCGACCGGACCGTCGCGGCGGGCTTCTCGATTTCGGGAAAGCAATGGGGGCGGGATGACGACACCTTCGGCATTGCCGGCGTCGTCAACGGCATTTCCGGCGTGCACCAGGCGTTTCTCAATGCCGGCGGGCTGGGGATTCTGGTCGGCGACGGCCAGCTGCCAAATCCCGGCAGCGAGAAGATCCTCGAGACCTATTACAGCTTTCCGGTGTTTGCTTCGAAGGTCACGCTGGACTATCAGCTCATCGTCAATCCGGCCTACAATCGCGACCGGGGCCCTGTTTCGGTGCTCGGCGTGCGGGTACACATGCAGTACTAGCAGTTCCGATCGGACTGGTTCGCCGACGACTATTCATTCATCACAAAACCCGCCTATAACGCCGATCGCGGGCCGGTTTCGATCTTCTCAAGGCGCCTGCACGGCGTAGTTCCAGACAAGGCGGCACTATGACGCTTCAAGAAATCCTGACGCCGAGATTGGGGCAGGCGCTGCGGCCCAACATCTGGGACGCCGTCGCGCTGATCCTCGTGATCGGCGCCATGGTGCTGATCGTCTATGGCGGCGAGCAGACCGCCCTGCCGCTGTCGGCGCTCGACGTTGCGCCGGTATCGCTCGATCCGGCCAATCTTCCGCTCTATGCGCTGCGAACGACGATGCGGATGCTGCTGGCCATCGTCTGCTCGATCGTCTTCACCTTCATCTATGCGGCGCTAGCCGCCAAGAGCCGGCGCGCCGAGATGGTGCTGATCCCGCTGCTCGATATCCTGCAGTCGGTGCCGATCCTCGGCTTCCTCACCTTCACCGTCGTCTTCTTCCTGAATCTGTTCCCCGGCCGCGTGTTCGGCGCCGAGCTCGCCTGCGTGTTCGCGATCTTCACCAGCCAGGCCTGGAACATGACCTTCAGCATGTACCAGTCGATCCGCAACGTCCCGAAGGATCTGGAGGAAGCCTCGCTAAGCTTTCACCTGAGCGGATGGCAGCGCTTCTGGCGGCTGGATGTGCCGTTCGCCATGCCGGGCCTGATCTGGAACACGATGATGTCGATGTCGGGCGGCTGGTTCTTCGTGGTGGCGTCGGAGGCGATCACCGTCGGCAACACCACGGTCACGCTGCCGGGCATCGGCTCCTACGTCGCGCTCGGCATTCAAAAGCAGAACCTGCCCGCGATCGGCTACGCCATCCTGACCATGCTGCTGGTCATCATCGCCTATGACCAGTTGCTGTTTCGCCCCGTGGTGGCCTGGGCCGACAAATTCCGCTTCGAGCAGACCGCCGCGGCAACCGCACCGACTTCCTGGATGCTCGATCTGTTTCGGCGGACGCGGGCCTTGCGGGCACTGACCTATCCGTTTGCGGCCCTGAACAAGGCGATCTCGAATTTTCATATCGTGCTGCCCGGCAGCCTGCGCACGCCGGTCAGAAGCGGCCCGCCATCGCGCCTTGTCGATGCGGTCTGGCTTGCGTTCATCGTCGCCGGCACCGGCTACGCCGCGTGGAGGGCCTATGAATATCTCTCGGCGACGCTGGGCCCGTCGGACATCTTCAGCGCCGCCGGATACGGCTTCATCACGCTGGCGCGCGTCATCGTGCTGATCACGCTGGCGACCCTGATATGGGTGCCGGTCGGCGTCTGGATCGGCCTTCGGCCGAAACTCGCCGAGCGAGTCCAGCCGCTCGCGCAGTTCCTGGCGGCGTTTCCCGCCAACCTCGCCTTTCCGGTGTTCGTGGTGATCATCGTACGTTATGGCCTGAATGCGAATGTCTGGCTCAGCCCGCTGATGATCCTGGGGACCCAGTGGTACATCCTGTTCAATGTGATCGCGGGCGCCAGCGCATTCCCGAGCGACCTTCGCGAAGCCGCCGGCAGCTTTCACCTCAAGGGATGGCGGTGGTGGATAAAAGTTATCCTGCCGGGCATTTTCCCCTATTACATTACAGGCGCCATCACCGCGTCGGGCGGATCATGGAATGCCTCGATCGTCGCGGAAGTTGCGAGCTGGGGCGACACCCACCTGACGGCCATCGGCTCTTGGCGCCTACATAGCAACCGCGACGGAGGCCGGTGATTTCCCTCGGGTCGTTCTCGGCATCGCCATCATGTGCATTCTGGTAACGCTTTTCAACCGGCTGCTCTGGAGGCCGCTCTATGCCTTCGGAGAGCGTCGTCTTCGCCTCGGCTGACCAGGGGAAACTCATGCTCGATCAAACCAACCAGACCAACCTGCTCGATATCCGCGGCGTCTGCCGGTCATTTTCGAAGGGCAGCGGCGAGGATCTGCTGGTCCTCGAAAAAGTCGATCTGACGATACGTTCCGGCGAAATCGTCGGGCTGCTCGGGCGTTCCGGATCGGGCAAGTCGACGCTGCTGCGCATCATCGCCGGACTGATCGCGCCGTCCTCGGGCGACGCGAAATGCCGCGGCGAGACGATCGTGGGACCGCCCAACGGCGTCGCCATGGTGTTTCAGTCCTTCGCGCTGTTTCCATGGCTGACGGTTCTGCAGAATGTCGAACTGGGGCTGGAAGCGCTGGGGATCGAAAGCGCGGAACGCCGCACGCGGGCGCTCGCGGCGATCGACCTGATCGGTCTCGACGGGTTCGAATCCGCCTATCCCAAGGAGTTGTCGGGCGGCATGCGCCAGCGCGTCGGGTTTGCCCGCGCCCTGGTGGTTCATCCGGACCTTTTGCTGATGGACGAGCCGTTTTCGGCGCTTGACGTGCTGACCGCGGAGACGCTCCGTACCGACCTGATCGATCTGTGGATCGAAGGCCGGCTGCCGATCAAGTCCGTGCTGATGGTGACGCACAACATCGAGGAAGCGGTGCTGATGTGCGACCGCATTCTGGTGTTCTCGTCCAATCCCGGCCGCGTCGCGGCCGAGATCAAGGTCGATCTGGCGCACCCGCGCAATCGTCTCGATCCGGCATTCCGGCAGCTCGTCGACAGCATCTATGCCCGTATGACCCAGCGGGCGGAGGTGAAAGCGCCGGCGATCGAGGGCATTCACGGCAGCGGCGTCGGCATGGTCCTGCAACACGTCTCGTCCAACGTGCTTTCGGGTCTGATCGAGACGCTCGCGGGGCCGCCGTATAATGGCCGCGCCGATCTGCCTGTTCTCGCCGGCAGCCTGCAACTGGAGGCCGACGAGATATTTCACCTCGGCGAATCGCTTCAACTGCTGAGATTTGCCCATTTGAGCGAAGGCGATCTCATGCTGACGGAGGCCGGCAAGCGCTTTGCCCACCTCGAAACCGATGCGCGCAAGAAATTGTTCGCCGAACATCTGATGAGCTATGTGCCGGTGATGGGCCTGATCCGCAGGGTACTCGATGAACGGCCGTCGCATTCGGCGCCTCAAGCGCGCTTCCGGAACGAGCTCGAGGATTACATGTCGGAAGATCAGGCGGATGAGACGCTGAAAACCATCGTCTCGTGGGCGCGCTATGCGGAGCTGTTCGCCTATGACGAGCAATCGGAATCGTTCAGCCTCGAAAATCCGCATTGATGTGTTTCCGTCGTCCCTGCGAAAGCAGGGACCCAAACGCCGCGGCGGTGCTTTCTGGCACGATGGCACAGCTTCTAAAACAACGAAGGCCGGTGGTTATGGGTCCCTGCTTTCGCAGGGACGACCCGCTGGGGTTGCTGCGCGGAACTACCCCGCCGCCGAGAACGAGTCCGCCCGCGCCATGGCCCAGGCCTCGCGATAGCGCGAATCGCTGGTGCCGTCGATCAGCTCGCCCGGACGAAGCGACGGATAGAGTTTCGCGAACGATTGCACCTCGGTCGTGGACGTCCGCTGCGAGAAATGGATCGGCCGCAATTGCTGCGGATGTTCGAGGCCCGCGGCGGCGATGAGTTCCGCCAGCGCATGCAGGGTGGCGTGATGGTAATTGTAAACCCGCTCGATCTTGTGCGGCACCACCAGCGCGCGGTTGCGCGTCGGATCCTGCGTCGTCACGCCGGTCGGGCATCGATCGGTATGGCATGACAGCGACTGGATGCAGCCCAGCGAGAACATGAAACCGCGGGCCGAATTGCACCAGTCGGCGCCGATCGCCATCGCGCGCGCCATGTCGAAGGCGGTTGCGATCTTCCCGGCGGCGCCAATGCGGATACGGTCGCGCGCATTGATGCCGATCAGCGCATTGTGGACGAAACTGACGCCCTCGCGCATCGGCATGCCCATATGGTCCATGAACTCGAGCGGGGCCGCGCCGGTGCCGCCCTCGGTGCCGTCGACCACGATGAAATCCGGATAGATTCCGCTCTCGACCATCGCCTTGCAGATCGCCAAAAATTCCCAGGGGTGGCCGATGCAAAGCTTGAATCCGGCGGGCTTGCCGCCGGACAGCCGCCGCATCTCGGCGATGAAGCCCATCATTTCCAGCGGCGTCGAAAACGCCCGGTGACTGGCCGGCGAAATGCAGTCCTCGCCCATGCTGACGCCTCTGATCCTGGAAATCTCTTCCGAGACCTTGGCCGCGGGCAGCACGCCGCCATGTCCGGGCTTGGCGCCCTGGCTGACCTTGAGCTCGACCATCTTGATCTGATCGTTGGAGGCGACGCGGGCAAATTCTTCCGGATTGAACGAGCCGTCGCGGTTGCGGCAGCCGAAATATCCGGAACCGATCTCCCAAATCAGGTCGCCGCCGTTCTCGCGGTGATAAGGACTGACGCCGCCCTCGCCAGTGTCATGCGCGAAGCCGCCCTTTTTGGCGCCCGCGTTCAGCGCGCGCACCGCGTTGGGGCTGAGCGCGCCGAAGCTCATCGCCGAAATATTGAAGACCGATGCCGAATACGGCTTGGTGCAATCCGGCCCGCCGATGGTGATACGAAATTTATCGTCGACATGGGCCTTCGGCGCCACCGAATGGTGGATCCACTCATAGCCTTCGCGGTAGACGTCCTCCTGGGTGCCGAACGGCCGCTTGTCGAGTGCCATCTTCGCGCGCTGATAGACGACCGCGCGGGTGTCGCGGCTGAACGGCATGCCGTCCTTCTCGCTCTCGAAGAAGTATTGCCGCATCTCCGGCCTGATCTCTTCCAGCAGGAAGCGCAGATGCGCCGAGATCGGGTAGTTCCGCAAAATGGCGTGACGCTTTTGCATGAGGTCGCGAATGCCGAGAGCCGTCAGCCCCGCGAAAATAAGCATCGGCACCAGGACCAGATCGAAAACCTTGCGATCCACGATCCCGAGGCCGAACAGCAGCGCCGTGACGACGGCGCAAATCGTGAGGACGATGAAGCGTGGCGAGAACGGAAGCAGCAACGTTTCCATGGGACCCCTCGGGCAAATTCTGCCGTATTATTCTTTTCCGGCCGCAGCCTAATCCAACTATCAAAACAATGCTGTACACGATATCTCACGCGCAGGCCGGGGACGTGACGGCGTTACCCAGCGAGGCTAGCGAATCCGCGGGCGGCTGATCAATCCGTCCCGCGAACGGATAATCTGGCTCGCCCCACGGTCTTTTTGCAGTGCAACGTAACTTGACCTGATCTCGATTGACTCAGTGCCGGTGCGGTCGCATCTCGTCGGGAATTCCGCCCTGCTCCAGGCCGCTTTGCGCCAGCCATGCATCGGTGCTCCGGATGGCGCGCTCGATATGATCTGATGTCCGCGAGAAATCATAGGGTGACCCCACCAGCGGACATAATGGCGGCACCACGAAGTATTCGATACCGGGGGCGAGGCCTTCGAGCTCGCTCACCAACTGGCGCGCGATCAAAAGCGTCAGCGCATGCAGCGCATTGGCGACCGCGCCGCTGGGCGGCTTCTGCGTTGCGCAGGCGTAGCCGGTCGGCAGAATGATCAGGCGCTGCGCGCCCTTCGCGACCGCGACCCTGATCGGCGTGTTCGAGGAGATCGCGCCGTCGGCCAGATAAAGATCTTTGTAGTGGACCGGGGCGAAAGCGCCAGGGATCGCGGTGGAGGCGATGATCGCCTCGGCGGCCGGCCCCTCCGACAGCACAACGGCGTCGCCCGAAACAATATCGGTGGTGACGATATGAACCGGAAGCCTGGCGTCCTGCAGATTGCGATAGGGCAGATGATCGTCGATCAGTTTCTGAATGCCGTCATGCGGGATCAGAAAATCGCGGCGCCAGACAAATCCCAGCAGCGTCCGCCACGTGATCGGAAAAACGTCCTGCCGCTGCAATCCGCGCCAGATCGTCTCCAGCTGCAGAACGCCCTTTAACGTGGGATCGCCGGCATAATACGCACCGTTCAGCGCCCCGACGCTGGAGCCGACTACCATATCCGCCGATATTCCGTGGGCGGCGAGCGCGTGCATCATGCCCACCTGGATGGCGCCAAAGCTGCCTCCGCCGGCGAATACAAGGGCGGTCTTGGTGCGGCCGGCTCGGTTGGATACGGACAAAGTCCTGTTCGCTCCCACTATCGACGCGCTCGTCAAAGCCACGCGACATCAGGCGCGTTTATAGCAGCCGGTAACCTGATAGCACCATCAACATTGCTTGTTGGGAAGACTGTCATTCCGGGGTGCGCCAAGCGCGAACCCGGAATCTCCTTGTCGCCGTCCCCGCGAAAGCGGGGATCCATAACCACCGGTATTTGTTGTTGCGCCGGGGAGCGGCCCCAGCCTTGGCAAACACACCCATCGGTGGCCATGGGTCCCGGCTCAAGGCCGGGACGACGGCGACCTCAGCGCTCGACGAACGCCTTTTCGATGACGAAATGACCGGGCTCGCTGTTGTTGCCTTCGAGAAAGCTGCGCGATTCGAACATCTGGCGCAGTTCTTCCAGCATGGCCGGGCTGCCGCACATCATGATGCGATCGGTTTCGATATCCAGCGGCGGCTGGCCGATATCGTTGAACAGCTGTTCCGAGGTGATCAGGTCGGTGATGCGGCCGCGGTTACGGAACGGCTCGCGGGTGACGGTCGGATAGTACACCAGCTTCCCGGTCAGGAGCGGTCCGAACAATTCGTCGTCGCGCAGCTTCGCCACCAGCTCTTCGCCATAGGCAAGTTCGGAGACCTGCCGGCAGCCGTGCACGAGCACGATGCTTTCAAACTTCTCGTACACCTCGGGGTCCTTGATCAGGCTTGCGAACGGCGCCAGACCCGTTCCGGTCGACAACAGCAGCAGGCGCTTGCCCGGGATCAAATTGTCGGCGATCAGCGTGCCGGTCGCCTTGCGCCCGACCAGGATGGTGTCGCCCTCCCTGATCTTCTGGAGCCGCGAGGTCAGCGGGCCGTCGGCGACCTTGATTGAGAAGAATTCCAGCTCGTCCTCGTGATTGGCGCTCGCCATCGAGTAGGCGCGCATCAGCGGACGGCCGTCGACCTCCAGGCCAATCATCGCGAACTGGCCGCTCAGGAACCGAAAGCCGGAATTGCGGGTGGCGGTGAAGCTGAAAAGCGTATCGGTCCAGTGCCGGACAGAAAGAACTTTCTCTCGATGGAATGCGCTCATGTGTTTTGGTTTTTCCGATTGGCCTACGGTAGAACAAACGAGTTGTTTGGCCTCAAGAGAAACGAATCTGGAGCCAAAAACCGTTGCGGCGATTGAGGATTTGGCGTTTCACCTACGCCAATATCGGAGATAGTCAACCAGCGTTGACGCGCAATTGAGAGCTCAAAATCGCAGGTGGTTTATTCTGCAAAAGAGCCCGACACATCTTGATCAGGCAACGCGCAAGTGCGCAATTAACTTGCTGAAACCGGCGCCTTGCTGGCAATTAGTTGCGGAACCAGAACTTCGGCGCAACTTAGATATCCGCCTTTGCCGCCACTGCACGGATTGGAAATGCTTAACAGCCAACGAACGTTCGTGGATGCCGTAAAGAGATACTGCGCCGACCGCGGCATCGGGGTCGAAATCCGATCCCAGGGCTGGCTCATTGTCATGCAGCGCGGGCCAAAGCGGCATTTTGCATTTGGATATGATCTTGGATTGAACAGTGCGGTTGCGCACCGGATAGCGAATGACAAGGCCGCAACCGCGGAAGTCCTGCAGATTTGCGGCGTTCCTTGCGTCCCTCACACGCTGTTCCTGAACCCGAAGCTGAATGAATACTTCGCTCCACAGCGTTCGTGGCAGGCGATGATCGCGCTTCTGAGGGAAAATCCCAATGGCATCGTCGTCAAGCCCAACGAGGGCACGAGCGGCGATTTCGTTTTCAAGGTGTCGACCGAGCCTGACCTCGAACTTGCCGCGCACAAGATCTTTTCTTCAGGTCTCAGTCTCGCGATTTCGCCTTGCGTGGATATCGAAAACGAGGTCCGGGTGGTCCTCATCGATCATCATCCGGTCGTCGTCTACAGCAAGAACCGCCCCGCGATCACGGGGGACGGCAAGCACTCGCTGCTGGAGCTGGCGCTGGCGGCCACACCGGCTGAGCTGCGATCGACCATCCTGCCGCGGATGGTCGGCGATCTCGATCAAGCCGCGCTTGACGCGATACCGCCCCTGGGCCAACGACGTGTCCTGAATTGGCGCCATAACCTCGATTCAGGAGCGCGGCCAATCGTTCTGGAGCAGGGAAAGGTCAGGGAAGCGTGCATTGAGATCGCAGTGCAGGCGGCGAAAGCGATCGGGATACGATTCGGATCGGTTGACGTTGTTGAGGTCAACGGCTCCTGGCAAGTCCTGGAAATCAATTCGGGGGTGATGATGGAAGCGCTCGGCAAGCTGCATCCCGATCTGGTTTACGCCGCCTACAGTGCCGCCCTCGACAAGGTTTTCCAGCAAAGCGGCACGCAGATCTAGAAATCACGAAATCCATCGTCACTTGCGTCCTTGCCGCGAATTGAATTGACTAACCCGCGCCGTCAACGGCATCACAGACAACAACCTTGGGAAGGGAATGCCATGAGCGACAATGTCAATCGTCAGGTCTTGCTGGTGGAGAAGCCGGCCGGGAAACTTGGCCCTGAACATTTCAAGATGTCCAAGGCGGCGATTCCCGAACCGAAGGACGGCGAGGCGTTGCTGCGGGTGCGCTATATTTCGCTCGATGCCGCCAACCGCGCCTGGATGCACGGCGCGACCTATCGCGCGGCGATCGAGGCCAACACGGTGATGGCCGGCGGCGGCATCGCCGAGGTCGTGTCGTCGAAAGCGCCCGGCCTTGCGCCCGGTGACATCGTATTCGGCGACACCGGCTGGCAGGATTACGCTGCTGTCCCCGCCAGGCACCTGACCAAAATGCCGAAGGTCGAGCCGATGACGCACCTGCTGAGTGTCTACGGCATCGCCGGGCTCACCGCCTATTTCGGGCTGCTCGACGTCGGCAAGCCGAAAGCCGGCGAGACCGTCGTGGTCTCGGCCGCCGCCGGCTCGGTAGGATCGATCGTCGGCCAGATCGCCAAGATCAAGGGGTGTCGCGTCGTCGGCATCGCCGGCGGCAAGGACAAGTGCAACTGGCTGACATCCGAACTCGGCTTCGACGCCGCGGTCGATTACAAGGACGGCGCGGTGTTCAAGGCGTTGCGGGCCGCGGCACCCAAAGGCATCGACGTTTATTTCGACAATGTCGGCGGCGACATTCTCGAAGCCTGCCTGGCACAGATGAACAATCACGGCCGCATCGCCTGCTGCGGCGCAATCTCGCAATATGACGGCGCGCCGTCGGCGCATGGGCCGCGCGGCGTGCCCGGCCTGATCGTGGTGAAGCGCCTGATCATGCAGGGCTTCATCGTCATGGACTTCATGGACCAGCGCGCCGAGGCGCTGAGCGACCTGCAGACCTGGGTCACCGCCGGCAAACTGAAAGTTCAGGAAGACGTCATCAATGGCCTGGAGAACACGCCGAAGGCCTTGATCGGACTATTGGCGGGCGAAAACCGCGGGAAACGGATGATCAAGGTGTAAAGCGCGCCGCCGGGCTTCGGGTGCCCGGCTATGAAATCGTGGTCATGAACAGCCGCGCCATCGATGAAAGCAATGCGACCGGGATGGTGCAGGATTTTGTCAAGGCAAAGCTGCTGCGGCATTGATGATTGTGGGCGCTGGTGGTTACTGGATGCCCCGCCTTCGCGGGGCATGACGATTGGAATCGCCGCTACCGACTTCGCCACCCCTACCCCGCCAGCCCCGTGCCGCCATAGAGCCAGGCGAGGTCGCGATAATAATCCTCCGACGACTTCGCGCCCATGATGGCGTTGCGGATGCGGGCGTGTTCGCCTGACGGATGATAGATGTGCTCGCCGATGGCGCGGGACAACAGCTGCACGCGTGCGGTGCGCGGAAAGCGCTGCGAACGGTAGCGTTCGAGCGCGGTCGCATAGTCATCCGGATATGCCCCCAGCATGTGCGAGAGGCACACCGCATCCTCCATCGCCTGACAGGCGCCTTGCGCGAAATATTGCAGCATCGGGTGCGCGGCGTCGCCGAGCAGCGTGACGCGGCCGTCGACCCAGCGCTCGGTGGGATCGCGGTCGCACAAGACCCACAGCTTCCAGTTCCTGCCGTGGCGAATGATGTTCTGCGCCCGCGCATGCACGTGCGTAAAACCTTGCATGACCTCGTCTTCGGGCACCGGCTTTCCTGCCACCGGCTCCGGTGCGTCGTTGTGACAAGTGACGACGAGGTTGAACACCTTCCAGCCCGACAGCGGATAGTGCACGATGTGGCATTTCGGACCGGCCCACAGCGTCGCCGCGTTCCAGCGCAGATCCTCAGGCATCTGTTCGGTCGGGATCACCGAACGATAGGTGGTGTGACCGGAAACCCGCGGCGGCCCGTCGGCGGTAACTGATTTGCGGATGTTCGACCACAATCCGTCGGCGCCGATCAGGAGCCGGCCTGCCACGCGCTCGCCGGAGGCAAGCCGCGCCGTCACCGATGCGCCATCCTGGTCGTAGCCGACGACCTCGGAGCTCACGCGCAGTTCGATCAGCGCGTGATCCCGGCAGGCCTTCAGGAACACGCCGTGCAGATCGCCGCGATGCACCACGCCATAAGGGTTGCCGAAGCGCGAGCGGAAGGCATCGCGCAGATCGACATGGGTGATCTCCTCGGCCGAGAGCGCATCCATCAGCCGGAGCTGATCGATATACACAGCCATGCTCCGCGCGGCCTCGCCAACGCCGAGATAATCGAAGGCGTGAAAGGCATTCGGTCCAAGCTGGATGCCGGCGCCGATCTCGCCAAGGGCTGAAGCCTTTTCGAGCAGGATGGAGGCAATCCCCTTTTGCGCGAGCCCGAGCGCGGCGGCGAGACCGCCGATGCCGCCGCCCGCGATCAGGACCGGCCGCGCGTCCACTGCACTCATCAGCTTGATTTCCTGAAATGTTCGAGCGCATCTTCGGCGCGCAGCGGCACCCGCGAGGCCTCGTTGTTGAGATCGACCAGTTGCGTCAATAGCGCCAGCAAGGTCTTGCGATCGGCCGGCTTCAGCGGATGCAGCATCCGCACCTGGGCGCGATCGACCGAGGGCATGATATCGCGCAACAGCGAAGCACCTGACCTGGTCAGATGAAGCAGCTTTATCCGCTTGTCCCCGGGCGACGGCTTGCGCTCGATGTATCGTTTGGTCTCCAGCCGTTCGATCACGTTGCCGAGCGTCGAGCGGTCGAACGCAATCACGGCGGAAAGCCGCGTCGCGTCGATGCCGGGACGGGTGTGGATCGCGACCAGCGCGGCAAACTGCACCGGCGTCAGGTCGAAGGCCCTGCACTCCTCGACGAAGATCGCGACCGCGATCTGCTGCATCCGGCGAAACAGGTAGCCGGGCTTGGCATAGACGGCATCCATCGTCACAGGCTGGGCTTTATTCTGCATCGGGCTGCCGTTCCGGTGCGGCGTCCGCGAACGCCTGGAGATTTTTCGACGCCGCCTCGGCCTTCAGGAGCCGCGGGAAGGCGTCGACATCGACGCCGAAGCGCCGCGCATTGGCAAGCTGCGGCACCAGACAAAGATCGGCCATGGTCGGCGCTGCGCCGAAGCAGAACGGACCGGGCTCGTCCGCAATCAATGTTTCGCAGGCAGCGAGGCCTTCGCGATTGGCCCATGCCGCCCATCCCGTCACCTGCTCCTCGGACAGGCCGAGCTGCCGCAGCCGGGCGAGAACCTTCAGATTTTGCACCGGGTGGGTATCGCAGGCGATGACAAGCGCAAAGGCGCGGATTTGGGCGCGGCGCAGCGGGTCCTTCGGCAGCAGCGGCGGTTCGGGATGGGTCTCTTCCAGCCATGCGATGATGGCGAGCGACTGGGTGATGGTCGCGCCCTGGTGCTGCAGCGTCGGAACCAGCCCTTGCGGGTTGATCGCGAGATAAGCGGGGTCGTGCTGTTCGCCCTTGCGAAGGTGGTGCGGCAGGTGTTCCGCGCTCAGGCCCTTTAGATTCAACGCGATTCTGACCCGGTAGGACGCGCTGCTGCGGAAATAGCCGTGCAGCCTCATCGGAACCTCCCTCGAATTTTCTCGTTGGCTTTCGGTTGCCGGCATTGACGCTAGCCACATTGTAAGTATGCTGTCAATCAATTGAAGCAACAAAAACCCTAGGGGAGGCTCGCCATGGAAGCCGTACAGAAGACGCCGGAACGCGAGGCGTTCTACAGGAAGATCGACGGCGAAAATCTCTCCGCCCTCTGGAACGTGATGGGGGACCTGATCACGCCGGAGCCGAAGAGCGCCTGCCGGCCGCATTTGTGGAAATTCGACGCCATTCGCGACTACATGACGGAAGCCGGCAAACTGATCACCGCCAAGGAAGCCACGCGGCGGGTGCTGGTGCTGGAAAATCCGGGACTGCGCGGCCAGTCGAAAGTCACGACCTCCCTGTTTGCCGGCGTGCAGATGGTAATCCCGGGCGACATCGCGCCGGCGCACCGGCACAGCCAGTCGGCGCTGCGCTTCGTGCTCGAAGGCAAGGGCGCCTATACCTCGGTCGACGGCGAGCGCACCGCGATGGAGCCGGGCGATTTCGTCATTACGCCGTCGATGACCTGGCACGATCACTCCAACGAAACCTCGCAGCCGATGTTCTGGCTGGATGGCCTCGACATTCCCATGGTGCAGTTCTTCGATGCTTCCTTCGCGGAAGACTCGGCTGAGGATCAGCAGAAGATCACGCGGCCCCCTGGCGACAGTTTTGGCCGTTATGGTCACAATTTGCTGCCGGTCGATGAGAAGCGCAAATCCAAGACCTCGCCGATCTTCAACTATCCTTACGCCTACACCCGCGAGGCGCTGGAGCAGGCCAAGCAGCGTAACGAGTGGGACGCCTGCCACGGCCTGAAACTGAAATTCTCCAATCCCGAGACCGGCGATTTCGCGATGCCGACCATCGGCACCTTCATTCAGCTGCTGCCGAAGGGATTCAAGACCGCGCGCTATCGCTCCACCGATGCCACGGTGTTCGCGGCGATCGAGGGCAAGGGGCGGTCGCGGATCGGCGAGCAGACGTTCGAGTGGGGTCCGCGCGACCTGTTCGTGGCGCCGAGCTGGCAGTGGGTCACCCACGAGGCGGAGGAGGATTCGGTGCTGTTCAGCTTCTCGGATCGCCCGGTGCAGCAGAAGCTCGACCTGTTCCGCGAAGACCGCGGCAATGCGTGAGCTCCTCGCTTTCTCCGCGAGTTGTCCCGGCGAACGCCGGGACCCATATGTGGACGGCCCCCGTGCCACAAGAGTTTTTTGGTCTGATCGGATCGCTTGCATCCATATGTCCGGCCTGTTGATGCAGTCGCTTTGGACCGCTGGCCAAGATGGCTTCCGCGACGCGAGTTCCAAACAACCTCACGACCTTTGTTCGGCCAATGGGTCCCACGGACTGTCTCACACCTCGGATCGATCGATCCTACCATCTGCTCTCCTCTTGCAGCTCCGGCTCAGCGGGTAGGCGAATCCGCCAACCAGCCGATCTCTTAAGCGGCCGATGCCGATGCACCAGGCATCCGCGCGCCGTCGTAACTCTCGCCCGTCGTCATCAGCTTCCAAGCGATGCGAGCAATCTTGTTGGCGAGCGCCACGGCGGCAAGTTTTGGTGGCTTGCGCTTCAGCAGAGCGACCAGCCAGGGTGACGGATGGCCGCGGCCGCGCCGAACCTGCTGAATCACGGCGGTCGCTCCCGCCACCAGCACGCTGCGCAGCATCTCATCCCCGGCGCGGGTGATCTTGCCGAGCCGGGTCTTGCCGCCGCTGGAATGGTCTTTCGGCGTCAGTCCGAGCCATGCCGCAAAGTGCCGGCCGGAGGGAAAGGCGCCCGGATCGGGGGTCTTCATCACCAGCGCCGTGGCACCGATCGGCCCGATCCCCGGAATCTGTGCCAGACGTCGGCTGTCGGCATTAGCGCGGTGCCACGCCATCAGCCTGGCCTCGATCGCCTTCAGTTCGATCTGCAGCTGCGCGTAGGCGCGGCCCTGCATCGCAAACATCTCGCGCGCCAGTTCCGGTAAGCTCTCGTCCTGGGCGATCCGCATCAATAGCGGCTCGATCTTGTCGAGACCCTTGGCGGTGATCAGACCGAACTCCGTCGCATAGCCGCGGATCGCGTTGCTGAGCTGGGTGCGCCTTGTGATCAGCTGCTGGCGAACTCCTGCCAGCATCAGCGCCGCCTGCTGCTGTTCAGTCTTGACCGGGACGAACTGCATCGTCGGCCGGCTCATCGCCTCGCACAATCCCTCGGCATCGCGTCCGTCGTTCTTGTTGCGCTTGATGTAGGCCTTCACGTGCTGCGGCGCGATCAGCTTCACCTCGTGGCCGAGCTTGCGCAACTCCCGCGCCCAGTAATGCCCCGCCCCGCAGGCCTCCATCCCGATCACAGTCGGCGGCAGCTTGGCAAAAAACCCCAACACCTCGTTCCGCCGCAGCTTCCTGCGTAACACCGGTCGCTCGGCGGCATCAACCCCATGCAGCTGAAAAAAATGCTTCGACGTATCCATTCCAATGCGGATAATCTGGTTCACGGACGGCTCCCTTGTCTGAGATTTGCAACAACCTCATTCTGGCACACTCGATGCCGTAGGGGGCCGTCCACCCCATCAACCAAAGGCGTTGGTTTTGTAGAAGGCATCAGCCACATCGCCTTGTCGATAGATCACGCGGTATGGATCCCGGCTCAAGGCCGGGACGACGAAAAGAGTTGAATTGCTTGGTCGCTTCGATTCTCGAAATGACGGCAACTCACCGCCAGTGCAGCAGGCGCGTCTCCAGTAGATTGATCAGCTTCCCGACTGCAAGCCCGAACAGCGACAGGATGACGACACCGGCCAACAGCTGATCGGTCTGCATCAGGTTGCCGGCCTGCAGCACGAAGGCGCCGATGCCGAATTCGGCGCCGATCATCTCGGCGCTCACCACCAACAACAGCGCGACCGAGGCGGTGATGCGGAAGCCGGCGAGGATCGATGGCAGCGCGCCGGGCCAGATCACCCGGCGCACGATGGCGTGGAACGGCACGTTAAAACTCTGCGCCATCCGGATCAGGTTGCGCGGCACCGCATCGACGCCGCTATAGACCGAGATCGCGGTGGAAAAGAACACGCCGAGCGCGATGGTGGCGATCTTCGGCTCCTCGCCGATGCCGAGCCACAGGATCAATAGCGGCAGCAGCGCGATCTTCGGGATCGGAAACAGCGCCGAGATGAAGGTGATGCCGACGCCGCGGGCGAGGCTGGAGAGCCCGATCGCAAAGCCGACAATCACGCCGGCGATCGTCCCCAAAATCCACCCCGTTCCGATTCGCATGATCGAAACCGACAGATGATGCCAAAGCGCGCCTGAGACCGCGAGCTGCCAGATCGCGCGCGCAATCGCAACCGGCGTCGGCAGAAACAGCGGATTGACGAGACCGGCGCCGCCGGCCAGCTGCCAGAGCCCGATCACCAGCAACAGCGCAATCCAGCCGGAATGGCGGCCTGCCTTGGGCGTAAAGCCGCCGCCGCGAAACGCCACCGGCCGCGGCTCACCGCCGGGATCGGCTGGCCGGGAGGCCGAATCTGTTTTCGACGGGTCCGTTTTCGCGCGATCAAGCATGCTGGACCTCGCGCTCGGCGTCGATCGCTTCTTCACGGATCAGCGACCACAGCTCGCTCTGCAGCGCGAGCAGTTTTTCGCGAGCGGCGATGTCGCCGCGTTCGCCGCGCGTCATGGCGATGCCGACGACCTCGCGGATCCGGCCGGGCCGCCGCGACAGCACGACGATGCGGTCAGCCAAACGAACCGCTTCTTCGAGATTATGCGTCACATAGACCGCGCCCATCGAACCATCGGCGAGCAGGCGGATAAAATCCTCCATCAGCAGTTCGCGGGTTTGCGAATCCAGCGCCGACAGCGGCTCGTCCATCAACAGAATCGCCGGCCGCACCGCGAGCGCACGCGCGATGCCGACGCGCTGGCGCATGCCGCCGGACAATTGTTTTGGATATGTGCTGCGAAAATCCGAAAGGCTGGTGCGACGCAAGGCATCGTCGACGATGGCGCGGCGTTCGCTTGACGCCGGCCCCGCGTGCAACAGCGGAAATTCGACATTCTCCTCGACCGTGCACCACGGCAGCAGCGCAAAATCCTGAAACACGAAGGTCAGCGGATTACGGCTGTCCGGCGGCGGCGCGCCGCGCAGTTCGGCGGCGCCCGCGCTCGGTTGCAGCAACCCGCCCAGGATCGAGAGCAGCGTGCTCTTGCCGCAGCCGGAGGGGCCGACGATCGCGACCACCTCGCCCGCGCCAACCGTGAACGACACGTTGTCGAGCACCTCGAGCGCGCCGAAGCGATGGCTGATATGGTCGGCGATCAGATCCATCTCGTGCCCTGTCTCCAAAAGTCCATTTTAGCTCGTCATGCCCGGGCTTGTCCCGGGCATCCACGTCCTGACAGTGTCGCAAAAGGAAAGACGTGGATGGCCGGAACAGGTCCGGCCATGACGAAAACGGTTTGCGGCACTCACGTCAATCCGGCTTCACATAGTCTTTGGCGATGATGGTGTCGGCGTCAAATCCCTTGTCGACAAAGCCCTGCTCCTGCAGCCACTCGATCTGGTTGCCGACATTGCTGACGTCGAGCTTGCCGTCGGGATCGATATAGGCGCAATTGCCGACCACCTGCTCGACCGGCAGGTTGGTGTATTTCGCGATGATCTCCAACAGCGGTTTTGTCATCTCGTTGATCGGCGCCTTGCCGTCGGTAACGGCGGCCAGAATCACGTCGTGATATTCGCGGTCGGCGCGCGCAAGCGCGGCGAGAAGTTTTGTCACCAGCGGCTTGTCGGCCAAGGTCTTGGGCGAGGCGAATACCGCGCCCAGCTGCCACGGCGTCTCGTCGCCGACCCAGCCCAACAGTTTGGCGCCGCCATCGTCGATCAGCTTGCGCGCGGTCGAGGCCGGCAGCAGCGCGGCATCGACGGTCTCGCCTTTCAGCGCCGCGGCGGCATTCGACAGCGACTGCAGCGGCAGCACCTTCACGTCGCTGAGCTTGAAGCCGTATTTGTCGGCGAGCAGGCCGAGCGAATAGTGAAAGCTCGAGCCGGTCTGCGTCACCGCGACGCGCTTGCCGGCAAGATCTTTCGGGGTCTTGAGGCCGGCGGCATAGGCGTTGTTGCTGGCGAAATAGCCGATCAGGGGATAGCCCGCCTTCTCGCGGCTCATGCCGCCGATCACCTTCAGCGTGCCCTTGCCGGCGAGATTATAGAGGCCGGCGGTAAACGCGGTGATGCCGAAATCGACATCGCCCGAGGTGGTCGCGACCGCGATCGGCTGCGCGGCGTCGAAGAATTTCAGCTCGATGTCGAGACCGGCGTCGCGGAAATATCCCTTGTCCTGCGCGATGAACACCGGCGCCGACGACGACAGCCGCAGCACGCCGATCTTTGCCTTCTGCAAATCCTCGGCCCGCGCGATCCCGCTCGCCGCGATGACCAGCAGGCCCGCCAATGCGAGCCGTGCAAACCTCATCATCCAGTTTCCTCCGTTTTGTTACAGCCCTTCGGGCATCGGCTGATCCTGCCCGAGAAAGGCTCCCTGCTGCTTCAATTGTAGCTGCAATTTGTCCGCGGCGATATCGCGCGGAATCGTATTGCCGGAGAGCGCCAGCGCCGCGGCGGTACCGGCCGCCTCCCCCATCGCAAAGCAGGCGCCGGAGACGCGCGCCGCCGACTGGCCGTCATGGGTCATCGAGGCGCAGCGCCCGGCCACCAGCAGATTGTCCAGGCCTGCGGGAACCAGCATGCGATACGGCAATTCATTGAAACCGCGCGATTCCGGGATCGGCGGGAACTTGAAGATCACATCGCCGGCGACATGGGATTCCATCGGCCAGCCATTGACGCCGATCGTATCGTCGAACGAAGCGCAGGCCGAGCACGTCCTCGCCCGACAGCATATAGCCGCCGACGATGCGGCGGGTTTCGCGGATGCCGAGCTGCGGCGGCAGGTCGACGATGTAGGATTTCTCGAAGCCCGGCACCGTGCGCAGGAAATCGAAGGCGTTGACGGCCTGGCGGCGGCCGTCGATCTCGCCGCGCGTCAGGTCATCCGGCTCGAGCCCGTTGATCGCGGCGCCGTCCTCGCGCGAAACTTGCGTGAAATTGACCCGCCATTCGATCTGCGATCGCTGCGGCCGCACGATCGCGGCCTTGCGCGGGAAATGATGGGTGCCGGCGGCCTCGGCCTTTTCCATCAGCGCCGGGATCGTCCGCCAGGCATCGCCGGCCTTTTCGGGATCGATTCCGTTGAGGCGGAACATCATCGATGGGTAGAGCATGCTGCCGGCATTATCGCCGATCTCATGGCGCGCCCCCGCCCAGGCCGCGAGATCGCCGTCGCCTGAGCAATCGATGAAGACATCCGCGCGCACCGCCTGACGGCCGGCCTTGGTCTCGACCATCAGCGCGCTGATGCGCCGCCCGTCATGCATCACCACGCCGGCGCCGAGCGCGTGAAAGAGAACATCGACCTTGTGGGCGGCGAGCAGATCGTCGGCCGCGATCTTGTAGGCCGCGGTGTCGTAGGCCTGCGCCAGGATTTTACCCAGGATCAGATGCGGCGCATTGAGCCCGCCGAGCCGGTCGATGCGCGCCAATAGCTCGGAGGCGATGCCCTGCACCACCCGATGCATCTTTCCATGGACACTGGCATGCAGCCCGCAAAAATTCGTCACCCCCGCCGCCGTCCCCATGCCGCCGAGGAACCCATAGCGCTCGATCAACAGCGTGCGCCTTCCGGCGCGCGCGGCCGCGACCGCCGCGGCGATCCCGGCCGGTCCGCCGCCGAGCACGACAACTTCGTACTCGCCGTACAGCGGAATTTGGCGCGCAGGTTCTTCGATGGTTTTGGGTGGCAATGTCTGGGTCCCGATGGAAGTGGCCAATCATGCCCCGGGTGAGAAATTTTAGCCATCTCGTCAAGAGGCATCCCGGCGGCGACCCCAAACGCGAACCGCATCACCCAGATTGCCTGGCCGGTTGCGCTGCGGAGCAAGCTTGTGGAGACTGCGATCTCGGTCGTCGTGCTTCTAACAGGACATCCCCCCATGCGTATCTGCATTTTCGGCGCAGGCGCCGTCGGCAGCCATTTTGCGGTGCGGCTGGCGCTATCGGGGCATGACGTGTCCTGCGTGCTGCGCGGACCGCATCTCGAGGCGGTGAAGGCACGAGGGCTGACGCTGCGCGTGGGCGAGGCCGAATTTTCCGCGCGCGTGAAGGCCTCCGACGACCCGGCGGCGCTCGGTCCGCAGGATCTTGTCATTTCGACGCTGAAGGCGAATTCCCTCCAGAGCCTTGTCGCGGGCCTGCCGGCGTTGCTGCGCGACGACACCGCCGTGGTCTTTGCCCAGAACGGCATTCCCTGGTGGTACGACATCGGGCTTTCGCCCGACCATCCCGCGCCGCCGGACCTTGGCTTTCTCGATCCCGGCGGCCGGCTACGGTCGGCCGTTTCCAGGGAGCGGATCATCGGCGGCGTGATCTTTTCGGCAAACGAGATCGTCGCGCCCGGTGTTGTCCTCAATCTTTCCCCGGAGCGGAACATGCTGCTGGTCGGGGAATGCGATGACCGCCCGACGGCGCGGATCGAGCGCCTGAGGGCCGCGCTCAAGGAAGCCGCGATTGCCTCGCCACCGGCGCTGCGGATCCGGGAGGCGATCTGGTCCAAGCTCCTGACCAACATGTCGATGTCGGTGCTGTGTCTGATCACCGGACAAACCGCGAGGGCCGTGCGGGACGACCCGGCATTGCGCGATGTCGTGCCGCGCCTGCTCGAAGAAGCCAATGGCATCGCTCAAAGCTGTTTCCCGGACGTCAAGCGCGTCACCCGCTCGGGACCGGCGCCCGACCACAAGCCATCCATCTTGCAGGACTATGAACGCGGCCGGGCGATGGAAATCGATGCGCTGGTGCGAGCGCCGGCGGCGTTTGCGCGGGCCGCGGGACTGTCGACGCCGATGCTCGACCTGTTGGCCGCCCTCGCCATCCGGCAGGCGCGGGACAAGGGGCTTTACTCCGGTTGAAGTTCAGGTTTGGGGCTAATGTTGAGCGGGTTCCGATTTCATGCCTTGCTGGCCCCCCAACTCGCCGCGCGTTTTTCGGCGAACGAGGCAAGGCCCTCCGAGGCTTCCCTGGTCTGGCGCCTGGCCGCGTGCATGCGGACGAGGCGCGCATAGGCCTCGTCCTCGACGCTCATGCCGCCAAACGAGCTTTCCATCGCCAGCGCCTTGGTTTCGGCCAGGGCTTGCGGGCCGTTGGCCAGCAATTGCTCCACGACCTTTGCGCCTGACGTTTCCAGATCCGCCAGCGGCACCACCTCGTGCACGAGACCGATGCGGCGCGCCTCATGCGCGCCAAACCGCTCGCCGGTCAGCGCGTAACGGCGGACCTGCCGGACGCCGATGGCGTCGCAAAGCTGCGGGATGATGATCGCGGCGGTCAGCCCCCATCGCACTTCCGTGATCGAGAACACCGCATTGTCGGCCGCGATGACGACGTCGCAGGCGGAAATCACGCCGGTGCCGCCGCCGAAGCAACCGCCTTGTACCAGCGCCACGGTCGGGATCGGCAGCCGGTTCAGCCGCTGCACGGCTTCGAACGTGGCTTGCGACACCGCCTCGTTCTCATCAGGCGATTGCGGCCTCACGGCATTGATCCATTTCAGGTCGGCGCCGGCCTGAAAATGCTTGCCGTTGCCCCTGAGGACAACGACGCGAAGCTGAGGTTTTCGGCCGAGTTCATCCATCGCCGACAGCACGCCGTGAATCAGGCCGGCGTCATAGGCATTGTTGACTTCCGGGCGGTTCAACGTGACCGTCGCGACCCCGCTTTCGCTAAGGTCCCACAACACTGGATTGGCAGGCATTGACGATCCCCTCGTTCGATGTTTGCGATTGCAGTGCGGGCGATTATAGCCCTCGCGGCGCGGAGCCCAACGCCCGCCGTCACGGACCAGCCGAACGGCATATCTGATGCCCGAACTGTGGCCATCTGCATCTGTCTCCAATCAGCGATGTGAGGCAACCTCGAGCGAGAGCTATGTCTCAATTGCCGGGTCGGCCACTTTTGACCACAGCAACCCCATCGGCTGCCTTGACCCCATGTCCCATCGGCAAGACAAACAGCGGATTGATCTCCGCTTCCAGCAGATCCTGCCCGATCGAAGATACCATGCCGGAAAAGGCAAGCAGCGCGTCGACCAGGGCGTCGACATCCGCAACCGGCCGGCCGCGAAAGCCCTTCAGTAGCGGGGCAGACTTCAACTCGTTGATCATTTCCTCCGCATCACGTCGCGATAGCGGTGCCAGCCTCAATGAGGTGTCCTTGTACAATTCCGCGGTAACGCCACCCATTCCCAACAGAATGGAAGGACCAAGCTGCTTGTCGTCGTTGAAGCCGAGGATAAGCTCGACCCCGCCCGTCACGAGTTCCTGGATCAGAAATCCCTCCGGTAGTCGATGGGTCGCCGATGTGAATGCGTCGGCCATTCGCGCACAAGTAGCGGCGACATCGGGGGGAGCGACGTTGACCGTGACGGCACCAATATCGGACTTGTGAAGCACGTCGCGGGAGAGAACCTTGACCACAACGTTGCCGCCAAACTGCTCCACCGCGGATGCCGCCTCTTCCGGAGTGGCAACGCAGACCTCGCGGGCGACCGGAATGCCGAATTTCGAAAATAGCGCCTTGCTCTCAGACTCATTGAGAGGCCCCGGACGAAGCATGCATTGGACGCCAGCCTCGACGGCCACGGACAGGGCGGGCTCGCTGCCATCCGACGAAGTTGCCTGCTGAACACGCCATATCGCCGACAATGCCACGGCGCAGGCCTCGGGCGCGGCAAAGGTCGGGATACCCGCGAGGTTGAGGTGTCTGACCGCTTGCGGTGCGCTCGGGCTGGCAAACACCACGATGGGCTTGTCCGTCCGGGCGAAACATTCTCGCAATGGCTTTCCAACCGTCTCAGGCTCGGTAATCGAAGATGATCCCAGAATGACGGCAACGGCGTCGTAGCACGGACTTTCGAGCACACTGTCGATCACATCGCGAAAGTATTCGGATTTTACGCCCGCGAGGGTGACGTCGATCGGATTTCGATCAAGCACGGCATCGGGAATATCGAGCGCCTTGAGGCGCTCGGCGGTCGTGACATCCGGCGCCGGGGTTTCGAACCCCGCAAGGCCGGCCGCATCGGCGACCAGACTGCCCGCTCCGCCCGTCGATGTCACAACTGCGATACGGCGGCTTTTCAGACGACGTCCCGAACTCAGCGCAAGCGGGATATCGAGCAGATCCGAAAACCGCTCCGCCCTGACGATACCAAGCTGCCTGAACAAGGCATCGTAGGTGACATCCGACCCCGCCATGGCGCCGGTATGGGAGATCGCCGATTGAATACCCGACTCCGATCGTCCGACCTTGAAGACGACGATCGGCTTGCCTGCTTGCGCCGCCCGCAGTGCAGCCTGTCGAAAATGCGTCGGCTTGCGAAGACCTTCCAGATAGAGCGCGATCACCTTTGTAGCCGGGTCATCGACCAGGTAGTTCACCAAGTCCGACACATCGATGTCGGATTCATTGCCCGTAGCGAGCAATTTGGAGAACCCGATGCCCTGGGCGTCGGCTCTCGACAGCAGCGCGCCGAGGATTCCCCCGCTTTGCGAGACGAGCGCGATGACGCCCGGTACAAGTTCGTTGATCTGAAGCGCCGCGCTCGCGGACAGGACGACACTGTCGGTGACATTGACGAGGCCTATCGTATTCGGCCCAAGAAGCCGCATGTTTCCGGCAGCGCTCTTCAGCAATTGTTGTCGCGCCATTCCCTCCGCACCGCTTTCGCCAAACCCGCCGGCGAGGACGATTGCCGCGCCGGTTCCGATCGCGCCGAGATCCCTGATCACGTCGACAACACGACTGGATCCGACCAGGACGATGGCAGCGTCGGGAGCGTGGGGAAGCGACTGGATATCCGGAAAGCAGCGGTAGCGGCCGATCGATTGATAACGTGGATTGACCGGGAAGACTTCATGGCGGTAGCCATATTTTTCCAGAAAGGCGAGCGGACGCCCGGTCAATTTGCCGGCATCCGCCGACGCACCAATAATCGCCACGCTGCCGGGTCGAATCAACCGTTCCAACGCATCCATATCGACCCTCCTAGCGTGCAGATTTGTCGAGGAACGCTGCAACGGATTCCTGATGTTCGGACGTGGTGTAGCAGATCGCCTGCGCTTCGCGGCCGAGGGCGAAGACCTGCTCTTCTGCGGTCTCAAACGTACGATCGAGAATCGCCTTGGTCAGAGCAATGGCCGCGCTTGAGCCCCGGCTGAGATCGCGCGCCCATGCCGCAGCGTCGTGCACGAGCGTCGCGGCCGGACTCACGCGGTCCGCCAGTCCGATCGTCAGGGCTTCTTTCGAATCGACGGAGCGGCCGGTGAAGATCAGTTCTTTCGCGCGCGACAGCCCTGTGCGACGCGGCAAAAAATACATTCCCCCGCCGTCGGAGACCAGTCCGCGACGAACGAAACTCATGCTGAAAGCGGCATCTTCGGACGCCACGATGAAGTCGCAAGCGAGCGCCATATCGCATCCCAGGCCCGCGGCGGCACCGTTCACGGCTGCGACCGTCGGTTTTCCCAGTCCGTGAAGTGCCGCGACCGCCTTGTGGGTCTGCCGCTGCCGCCGCCACCCGTTGAACGCCACCTGCCCGGGCGGCGCCTTCAGCCTGTCGCGCATGCCGGAAATATCGCCGCCCGAACAGAACGACTTTCCTTTTCCGGTCACTACGGCCGCCCGCACGGCGTCATCGCCGGCCACACGATCGAGTGCGGCGATGAATTGGGCGCGCATTTCATCGTTGATCGCGTTGCGCACCTCCGGCCTGTTCAACGTCACGATGGCGACCGATTCTTCAACGGATAGCTCGACGAAACTCGTCATGATTTCTTCTTTCAAACCGGATTGCGTAAGCTCGGCCAGGCTGACGAGCCAGGCTGGATCCGACGGGGCGTAAAGCGCGGCAGGGTAGTGGGGCGAAGGCTATTCCACCTTGATGTTCGCGTCCTTGATCACCTTGCGCCATCGTTCTTCCTCGCGCCGGACATAGCGATCGAGATCTTCGGGAGAACTGCCGACCATGATCAGCCCTTCGTTGCTCTCAAGTCGCTTGAAGGAGTCGGACTGCACGGCCTTGGCGACGGCCTTGCTCAAGCGCTCGACGACCGGAGCAGGTGTCCTGGCCGGCGCGTACAATCCGTACCAGGCCTCTGCAGCGTAGCCCGGCACTCCGGCTTCGGCGACGGTCGGCAAATCCGGAAAGGCGGGCGAACGCTCCGCAGAGGTCACGGCCAATGCGCGGAGCTGGCCAGCTTCGATAAGCGAGGCTGCGCTTGCCACGGTAGTGAAGATGACATCGATCTGGCCGCCAAGGAGGTCGGTGATCGCGGGCGCGGCTCCCTTGTAGGGCACCATTGTCATGTTCACCTTTGCCAACGATTTGAACAGTTCGCCGGCGAGATGGGCCGAAGTCCCTGTGCCAAAAGTGCCGTAATTGAGCTTCTCGGGATTGGCCTTGGCTTCCGCGATCAAGTCGGAAATCGATTTGATCTTCGATGCTGGATTGACGACGACGATGTTGAAGGATCGAGCAATCAGCGAGACCGGTGCGAAATCCTTGTGCGGATCGAACGGCAGCTTTTTGTTCAAGCTCGGATTGACCGCATGGGCGAAGGTCGCCAACAGCAGCGAGTAACCGTCCGGCTCGCTCGTGGCCACAGCCTGGGTTCCGACGATGGTCCCGGCTCCCGGCTTGTTTTCAACGATGACGGACTTGCCAAGGTCTGACGATATTTCCTGCGCCAGCGTTCGCGCAACGATATCGGTGCCGCCGCCGGATGCGAAGGGGACCACGATCCTGATGATCTTCTCGGGATACTCGGCCCGCGCCGGCGCAGCTGCCAGACCCGCCACCACCAACAAAGCGCCAGCGGCGTGGATGGCCGTCTTCAAGAAGCGCGCCTCGAGCCGAATACAGCCGATCCCCCGATGGTGTGGAGCAACTGATGGACTAACGATGCTGGTCCTGGCCATGCGTACCTCCGTTTGGATCTTTGTTCGAGACATTTGAAATGCCTTGGTCGTGTCGGCTCGGGGCCGTCCAAGCTGCCCGGCAATTAGCACACGGCGCCGTCTGGTCACTCCGGCCATTTCCACCTGGTGGAATTGGCAGCCGCGCGGTAGGATCGGCTTGCGGCGGCTTCCCAGGCCCCCGGTTCGCTGAGCGGCGAGGCGCATGGCAGCAATTCGATTTATTCCCCGGAAGTCGTCTCCCAATCGGTCGCTGGAACGCGGTGTAGCGTTGCTCAGGGCGTTCCGGCCGGGCTCGGAGCTGCTAGGGAATGGCGAGTTGTCGGAAAGGACGGGGTTGTCACGTGCGACGGTCAGCAGGCTGACTCAGACGCTGGTCGGTGCGGGGTATCTTGAATACGATTCGAAGCATCGCGCGTATCGTCTAGGCGCAGCGGTCCTGAGCCTCGGCCACGCCATGCGTACGGGCTCGTCGGTGCTTCGGGTTGCCACTCCGCTGATGACGGCATTGGCACGACGGCTGCGCATCAACGTCGGACTTGCAGTCCAGGATCTCGACGAGATGGTGTATCTTGAATCGTTTCGTTTCAATGCGAGAGCATCCCAAAGGCTAATCGTTTCGGGGCACCGGGTTCCGATCGAGCTGACAGCTCTGGGCCGCGCCTTCTTGGCTGCCGCGAAGGAGCCGGACCGTTCGCAGCTTATCGCCCGGTTGAAGGCGAAGGGACGGAAGCGATGGCCAGCGATCGAGCAGGGAATCGCCGAGGCGGCTGCCAGCATTGCGCTGAAGCGCTACTGCTTTGCCACCTGGCAACCCCAGGTGACTGCGCTGGCAACCCCCATCGTCATCGAGGGCCGCCCCATTCACGTGCTCAACGTCAGCGTGACCTCCGAAGAATTTGCTGCGGCGGTAGTCAGGAGTTTGGAAACGCCGCTGCTGGAGCTGGCCGCAAAAATGCGGCAAGCCATCGCCAATCTCGAGGATAGGGAATCCTAATTCACGTCCCGCCGCACGATAGCCGCCGCCTTCGAGTTGCTGCAACGTTTATCGACCACCAGCAGATCGACGGGATTCGGTCGCGTCACGCTCTTGCGCCGCCTTTTGTTGCCTTGGCGGGTGGATCCTGCATGCCATAGCTGCCGAAGGCGGCGATCGTTTCGTTGATGTCGACTTCGCTCAGCAGAACCGGCCCGCCGATCGCCAGCGTGAGATAGTACTGCCGGGCGATCGTCTCGAGTTCAACCGCCAGCCACATCGCCTTGTCCAGCGACGCGCCGGCGGCGATCATCCCGTGATTTGCGAGCAGACAGGCACTCCGGCCCTCCAACGCCTTCAGTGCATGATCCGAAAGTTCCCTGGTGCCGAACCGGGCGTAGTCCGCGACGCGCACGTTCATGCCACCGAATGCCGCTATCATGTAATGGCAGGCCGGAATTTCCTTGCGCGCGATCGCCAGAACCGTGGAATAGGTCGCATGCGTGTGAACAATTCCGCCGACCTCCGGCCGCGCCTTCATGATATCGAGATGGAATTGCCATTCGGACGAGGGTTTGAGCGGGCCTTCCCACGATCCGTAGTCGCCCTCGATGGGCATTGCCGCAATCATCTCGGGGGTCATGGAATCATAGGGGGTCGCGGACGGCGAAATCAGCATGGTATTGCCAAGACGAGCCGAGATATTTCCTGACGTGCCCTGGTTCAATCCGGTGGCATTCATCCAGCGGCATTTGTCGATGATCGTCTTGCGCAATTGCAGTTCGGTGTCGGCCATGGTCAGCTCCTGGCAGTTTCAACAAAAGATTGACGGGAGGTTCGCCGTTCGGACATCGGCGCACTTCCTCCGAATCGTCAGACCGTCGCCGCAGGCCTCGCGCAAACTCACGACGCCTCGACGCGGCAATCAGCTTATCTCCGATATGCGCTGAAATTGGCCTTGGAACAAACGGCGACCATCTGGAAACGTCCAGCTTTATCGGACGTTTCCAACCCCGGACGTTGGCGATCCCGGCATGACTCGAACATGCGACCTACGGTTTAGGAAACCGTCGCTCTATCCGGCTGAGCTACGGGACCGAAGAACCCGCCGATGCCGGCGGGTACCTGGGCGCTAAATACCAGAGCGAATGCGGAATCGCCAGCCTTCCGGGAGCGCGTCAAACGACGGCTTCCTCCTTGATCCGGGCGCGGGGAACCGGCGGCCGCGATGCGGGCAGCGTCGGGCGCCGCGACGTTTGCGAGAGCAGACCGGGCACCAGCGCCTCGGCCGCTTCGGCGCCGGAAATGACCACAGCTTCCACGCCCGCACCGGCATTGCCGCCGCCTGCAATCACGAGATTGCGCAGCGGTGACTTTGATCCCCTGAGCCGGCCGTGGCGCGAGATTCCGTAGATCGCGCCGGAGCTCGCCCAGTCGTAGCGCGCATAGGTCACCGGGCTCGCATCGGTGCGGTAGACGATGTGCCGTCGCAGCCCCGGAATGACCGTTTCCGCGGCGGCGATCATCTCGTCGCCAAGCTTCTGCTTCCGCGCTTCGTATTCATCCGAGCGACGCCACTGCTTCCAATCCTCGCCGCTTTGGGGCGGGAACCAACCGCGCGCGGTTTCAGACGGGACCAGCGAAATCAGTGCCAGTGTCGCGTGGCCCGCAGGCGCTGCGGAAAGGTCGAGCTTGGACATCATCGCAAGCCCCATGCCCATCGGCGCGGCAAGATGGATGGCGGGCCGAAGGTCCGGATCGAAATCGAGACCGAGGTGGACGCTGAAGGCCGAATTGGCGGGCTCGGCCTTCGCGAGGCGGTCGCGAAACGCGGCAGGAAGGCAACCGGGATCGACCAGTTCGAGAAAGGTCCGTTTGACGTCGGCGTTGGAGACAACCGCGCCGGCGCGGATCGTCCGGCCGTCGCTGAGGACAACGCCGGCGGCGCGCGCATCCTCGACGAGAATTCGGCGGACCGGCGACTTCAGATGTACCTCGCCGCCGCGTTCCTCGATCGCCTCGACCAGCACGTCGGCAAAGCGGCCGGAGCCGCCGGCCGGATAGTACCCGCCCTTGAAGTAATAGCCGAAGATCGGAACCATCTGGGCGCAGGTGAGAGGTTCGCCGCCGTCGCCGAGATAGCCCGACAGCGCATTGAAAAACCGGACGACGTCGGGATCGCTGACATGACTTGAGACGAGCTTGCCGAAAGGCTCTTTCATCCAGCGGAAGGCGTCGGGGTGGTCTTTCGGGAAAGCCAGCAGCTGATCGACGGTCTCGGGCATGCCGGGGATCCCGGAACGGTCCCGGCCCGTCGCGTACATGCCCTCGAAGATGGCACGGATGGTTTCGAACAGCGCGCGGATGCCTTCGGCGCTGCCGGGAAATTTGTGGCCGAGCAGTTGCACATAGTCGCGCCAGTCCTCCGGCACATCGACGGGGGTGCCGGCGAGATGATAGGTGTGGCCCACCCGCTTCCATTGCAGGCGCTCGGCGACGCCGAGCCGCTCCAGCACGCCCGAGATGGTCCCGCCCGGCCAGACGCCGGAGAAATCGTGCGGGCCGGCATCGAAGCGGTAGAGAACGTGCTTGTTGCCGTAGCGCGCCTTGCGCAAATAGCTGTGGCAATAGCCGCCGGGGAGCACATGATGGTCGAACACCGTGACCTTCAGCCCGGCATCGGCGAGCAGGGCCGCCGCCGTCAGTCCGCCGATTCCCGCACCAACCACCGCGACGTCGCAATCCGTGACGCCGTCTTGCGCGAAGGATGGCGCCGGCCAGGCAAAGGTTTCGCGCGCGGCGCGCAGACGCCGCAGCAACAGGCCGATTGCGAGTTTTGGGCCGAAGATCGAGACCAGCGCACCGGCGACCGGAATCGCAGTCGTGATCCACTCCGAAACCCCGAGCCAGCGGCAGACGGCGATGGCGAGGAACAGGACGCCCCATAGCCCGGTCAGTGCCGCATTGATGATGCGGAATTGCGGAGTCGCGACGCTGCCCGGGTAAGCCGCGCGCGAGTAATCGGCGGTGCAGGGCCGGCCGAACAGCACGCTTGAGAGGCAGATCGCGCCGAGGACTGCGAAGGAAAGCCACAGCGCGTTGGCCGCAGCCCATTCGGGATGAAGAAGCTGTGCGTGGCCGATCACCGCGAACAGCGCGAGCCCGCCCACCTCGAGCAGAACCAATTCGCCCCGGTACGCCCGCCAGAGATTGCCCGCAACCGAGAGCGCAAATCCCGACCATATCGCCCAGTCCGGGTGGTGTGCGCCGAGCAGCGCCCAGAATGCGGCGAAGGGAATCAGGACGAATTTGACGGCTGGAAGTATCTTCATCATCGACTCCGCTCGCGAGGCCGCGACAGCGAGCCTCGCCAATCCGCCGTCGGCCGGCGCGGCCTATCTTTCCAATGTAAAGATACACATAAGGCCGCCCCCGGGTCGCGTCAACCCAAATCTTTACAATGTAAAAATGGTTTGATGACCGGCCTGGCCGTCGACGAAGGTCGGATCAGGCGATCCGGGTGAGAAGCAGGCGCCCTGTCCTGCCGGTTTGCGGGAGGCCGGGACCCGAATGCGCGGCTGCGTCGGCGCTGAAGGGCAGAGCACGCGCGTGATCGCCAGTCTACAGATCGCGAGCGACCTCTGCGTCAGGTGAGATCCGACAATTGCTTCGGTGGCTGCGCTGCGCCTGTCGGACAGACCGCAACTCTGCTATAAAAAATTATGACAATGCCTGTTTCTATTCTAATTGCCCTCATAATAGGCCTGACCATAGCCCTGTATTTTACGTTGATACCGCTAAGGATCTTGAGCCGGAAAGAATTCATTGTAAGTCACGGTTTTATCATTGTCGGCATTCTATTGGTTCTTGGATGGATATGGTCGAACAGGGATCAATTCCGGGAAGCCACCATGATAATGGGCGGGATTTGGACCTTATTTGGCGGTCTTTGTTTCGTGGCGGTCTATGCTTTGCGAAGGTTACAGGGAAAGTAAGCCACAACTTCCCCAAGGGGCGATCGGTCTTCCTTACATTGCATCGAGCGGGACGCCGGGGCGCACGATCCGGTTCGCGTCGAGCCGGCGTCCGCAGGCCAGCCCTAAGACTACATCGTTCACGTCCTCAACACCTATGCCATCGGCTACAATCCGGAAGGTGCGAGAAGACCGCAATCGCATGGCGCTGCGAATGCTCAGGGGCCAGTGCAGGGCTGCACGGGTCGTCGGCGATGACAGGATCATCACCGAAATCCGGGGCATCACCAGCAGTCCCGATTACATCGTCCTGGTGAAATGCGCGTGAAGCGTCAGTCACACCTTGATGCGCAAAAATATCTTCATCCGGATGCGTCCGCCCGGCGAGCCTTCTGGTTTGCCGTGGCTTGCCAATACCACAGGCCGAGCCGGCCATAGCGGCCGAGCATGACGCCGCCAAGCAAAGCGCCCCCGGCAATCAGCGCCAGCGCGTAGCCCTGGTCCGCGCGCAGATCGGGGTAGCGGCCGTAGAGATAGCCGAATGCGTAGCGCAATGCGATGAGTGCGATGCAGACCAGAAGCGGAATCACGCTGCCTTGAACGATGATCCGTCCCGACCTGGACTTGATTGCGCGTGGCCGCTGCGTCAAATACCATCCAGGAGCGGCTCCGATGGCTGCCGAGAAGAGCCAGGCGACCAACGCCGTCAACGGCCCCGCGCCGGTTCCAACCGAATTGCCGATCGACAGGACCAGCATCACCACGGGAAAGACGAGCAGCGAGCGCAGCGGCACGTTGCGCTCCCGCAGGTTGATGCTGCCGAGCCAGAGCACGACGACGATCAGGGGAAATACCCAGATCGGCGTATGGCCGATGATGTTGACGATTGCGCTCATCTCTTTTTCCGCATTCGGGTTCGCTGGCGTCTCTGCCAAAGCGCCGCATCCTGTTCAAGCCGCGGCTCGGAGGCCGGCGCGAGCGGCGGTGGTTGCGGCGTTGGACTTCGGCCAGCTTGCGCCAATTGTCGGACAAGCCGGCGCCCTTCAGCGGTCCTCGCCGGGCATTTGCACAAGGCTGGATATTCCGAATTCATCCGTCTTCCGGATCGCGACATCTTTCCGATGTAAAGATACCGATACAGCCGGACCGCGGCCCGGTCAACCGCAATCTTTACAATGTAAAAATTTGTTTCCGGCCGGCGGCAAAGCGGGGAAAACGGGGCTTCGATTCCGGATTTTTCGTGTGATCTTCGCTTTGAATCGGAAAATTGAAGACCGCCATGACAGTATCGCCGATGGTCTTGTCGAGAAGCCCGTCATGCTCCCCGATCGCGTCCGCGCATGGATCGTGGAATGCGTCGAGTAAACCGGCGTCCGGCGGCAGCGACTGAGACGGCGGGGTCCAGCCTCTCAAATCGGCAAACAGCTCGGTGGCGTCGCTGGTGACCTTGCGGGCCCGCATCACCGTGGTGAACATCATTCGCAAATGGTGCAGGTGTTGGGGTTCATCTTGAGCTCGGAATCGACGGGCAAGGATGGATATCGGCGAGATCGGACCTTCGCGGCTCCGGGCGAAGGCCGGCCAATGCCGCCTCGCCGCCACGATTTGGTATCCGCCGGGCCCAATTGTCAAAGCAAAGCCAAAAGAAAGCCACGACACGCGTCAAAAGAAAGCCATGACGCGGTGTAGATGTGTCGAGCCGGCGACACGCCAGAACTGAGCTCGAAATCCGTGCAGGAAAAAGGGGGCAACGTTCAGGGGTGACAAGCCAAGCCAAAATGACGACAATCCGTGCAACTCAGATCTTGAGAATTTGTGTCAAATCATGTCCTGGAGAAAATCGTTCGTGATCCCGTCACGCTCGTCTGCTTTGCTGATCGCCGCGCTCGCCGCCGGCGCGGTGCTGACGCCGTTGCGCTCGCAGGCGCAGTGGTGGTCGCGTGCGCCGGCCGATTTCGAGGAATGCGCCGACAAGGCCGAGAAGGCGGCGACCAGGGAAGAAAAGACGTCGCAGCTCGCTCAATGCAACGCGAAGTTCGCCGGCCGGCGCAAGCCCGGCGGCGGCTACACCTATTACGATTTCATGCAGAACCGCAGCTTCGATATCGCGGGTCCGAACCCGACGCCGGAAGAGCAGAAGAAAATCGACGAGCAATATACCATCTTTCTCGATCAGGAGCGGCAAAGCCGCATCGCGGCGGAGGCCAGGGCGCAGCAGCAATTGCTGCAGCAGGCCTCCTTGCGAAACGAAAAGGTGCCCCTGCCGATCGTCGCGCCCAACAAGGCCGGGCCGCGTCCGAAGGCCGCCAATTGCGCGCGGCATAAATTCTCCTGCGACTGGCCGCGGCTTTCGGAAAGCCTCAAGGATCTCAAGAAGCTGTTCAGCCCCCCACCGAACAAGGCGAAGCGTAGCTGATTTTTCGTCGTTCCGCGGCGCGCGCGGCCTCAGCGACAAGCGCTACGCACTGGCGCCGGAAATGACGCTGTCGCGTCAGTCCGTGATCACCATCGCCCAGAATTTCCGGTAAGGCGATTTCGGATTGTCCACCGAAGCCACGCCGACGCGGCGAGCACCTGTCATCAACAGATTCTCGCGGTGGCCGGCGGAGTCCTCCCACTGCTTCAGCATTTCAGCGAAGGTCAGGAAGCCGGCGCCGATATTTTCCGCGGCCCTGGATTTGCGCAAGGGAGCCACCCGCAGCGCAAAATTGCCGCCGGCGCTGTGGCTCACCGTGCCGCTGGTGGCCATGGCCTGCGCCTGTTTCAACGCAACCGCGCTGAGGCTGCGGTCCGACCGCACCGCGGGCAGGCCGTGCGCACGGCGATAGGCGCTGATCGCGCCGGCATAGTCGGCGGCCGTGGCGGTTGCGGCAAAACTCAGGCCGAGCCAGAGCGCGAGAAGAATGGGCCTCATCGGAGATCGCGTCGGCATCAACGGCGTATCAGCGCATGCCGTCGTGAATTCGCTTGACGGGGTGCCGATGCGCCGGCCTGCGATGGCGCACGTCCGGTTCATAGACCGGGGCATAATATGTCTGCGCGGCGCGCTGCTCCTGCAACCTCGCGTCATAGCCCGGCGACGGCGTCACGGTCGGCGGGGCAGCACTTGCCGGCGCCATCAAAGCCGAACTGCCGAAAGCCAAGCTCCCGAAAACCATGGCGGCGGCAATGGCGGACGCTGCACAAATTCGTTTCATAGCTCTTCTCCCGACCCGGCCGCGGCCGATGTGCATCGCCGCTCCGCCCAAATTCGTCCTTGAACATTGCCTTTTCAAGGCAGCGGGGCATCTTCCGGCCAAGTGGAATCCGCTTCGCCCTCGCCCCGCTGTCGCAGGGTCGAGACCAGCGACGCTCGCTCCTGGCGGGTTGGGGTGAGGCGCTCTCTGACTCGCGTGTGCTGAATGCGGTGAGCGAGATGCCTCGCCTTCATCCGTCCTTGCAACCTTGGCTGACGGTCACCGTGCCTTGTAACCGTGATAGCGCGCCGTTATGTTTTCGTCCGGGCTGGCATTCGGGAGGAGCGAACCATGGGTTTACTCGATGTGCTCAACGGAATGCAGAATGGCCCGCGCGGCCCGAGCAATCCGAACCCGCAAGGCAGCGGAGGAATGTCGCCGTTGACCATGGCGATCCTCGGACTGCTCGCCTGGAAAGCGGTCAAGCATTTCAGCGGCAACCAGGCCGGTGCAGGCCCGGCGCCTGCGCCGTCATCGGGCAATAGCGCCGGCGGCGGAACGGGCGGAGGCCTCGGCGACATCCTCAAGGGTGGATTGGGCGGCCTGCTCGCTGGCGGCGCGGCGGGAAGCGTGATCAGCGGCGGGCTCGGCGAGCTGCTCAAGCAACTCCAGCAGAACGGCCAGGGCGAGGTCGCCAATTCGTGGGTCGGCACGGGCCCGAACAGGCAGATTTCGCCCAATGATCTCGCCAGCGCATTGGGTGCCGATCAGATCAACAGCCTGATGTCGCAAAGCGGGCTGTCGCGCGACGAATTGCTCTCGGGCCTCAGCCAGCATCTGCCCGACGTCATCGATCATCTGACGCCGGACGGGCGGCTGCCGACCGAAAGCGAACTATCTGGCCGGCTCTGAGAGGCCGGTCAGCAGCAGTTTTTTCGACTCTGCTTTTTTTGGAGAAAAGGACGACAGCGATGTTACACGTCATTTTCGTCGGCTTCGTCGCGGGAATTCTCGCCCGGCTGCTTTCGCCGGGCCCGAACAATCCCAGCGGGTTCATCCTGACCACCGCGCTCGGCATCGCCGGTGCTTTCCTGGCGACCGCGATCGGCCAGGCCATCGGCCACTACGACCCCAGTCAGGGCGCCGGCTATATCACCTCGACCATCGGCGCGCTGGTGGTGCTGTTCATCTGGAACAGGCTGGTGGCGAGCGGTGCGATTTCAGATTTCGGCGGGAAATAGGGAAGAAGTCGTCATGGCCGGGCGTGTCCCGGCCATCCACGTCTTTTTTGTCGCGGGCCTCAAGACGTAGATGCCCGGCATCGCAGACAAGTTTACGCAGTCTGCGCAAGGCAGACTGCTGCGGCCGGGCATGACGGCGAGCGAACGATCTCTCGCGCGTCTCACGTAACGAGATGCAGCCCGGCGTCCATCCGAACCAGTTCGCCGGTCATGTTGCTCGATTGCGGGGTGGCGAGAAAACACACCAATGCGGCGATATCGTCCGCGGATGAGGCGACCTTGAGCGGCACTTTGGCGATGATCGAATCTCGCACCTGTTTGGCGCCTTCCTCGCCGCGGCCCTTGGTGAACCAGGGCGTATCGATATAGCCGGGACAGACGGTGTTGACGCGGATCAGCGGCGCCAGCGCGCGCGCCAGCGACAGGGTGATGGTGTTCAGCGCGCCCTTGCTCGCGGCATAGGCGATCGAGGAACCGATGCCGCTGATGCCCGCAACCGAGGACACGTTGACGACCGCCGACGCGCGGCCCGAAGCTTTCGCGCCCGCCTCCAGCAGGCTTCGCGCCGCCCGCACCATCTGGAACGGGCCGATGGTGTTGACGCCGAACAACCGCTGAAAATCCTCCGCCGACAAGCCGTCGAGATTGCCATGCGCCACGTGCTTGGTGGTGCCGGCATTGTTGACCAGCGCGTCGAGGCGCCCCCAGGAGGCGGCTGCCGCGACGATCTTCCTGCAGTCGTCGTCGCGCGACACATCGCCCTGGACCACGACCACCTCGCCGCCCGCCGTGCGGCAGAGATCGGCCGTCTGTTCGGCCTCCTTCTTGCTGGAGGAGTAGTTGATAACGATGCGCGCCCCGCCCTTCGCCAGGATGGCCGATGTCGCCGCTCCCAGACCGGACGCCGAGCCCGTTACAATCGCGCACAAACCATCCCCAGACATCCGCGTTTCCTCTTTTTGATTTCGAGCTGGCCAGTTGAGGCGCACCATATCGTGCCGCGAAATGCCTGCAAATCGGCAAAACTCCGTTGCGCGGAATTAGTCTTTTGGCGCCGCCGCTGCATACCACCCTTGCAGGGAGCCTTTTGACGCTTGCAGCGGGCCTTGCGGACATCAGCGCTTGTCACGGCAGTGGCTTTTCCTCATCATGCGGTGCAAGAAAAGACCGCACCGGAAGCTTGGGCCGAACCGCCGGGCGCGATGCGTGCGAAGTAAAAAGCGAGGAACGCTGTGGCGGAGAGTGAGAATATTGTCGCCGAGACCGCGGAGAAGATATTTTCGGATCTCGCCGACGCCCAGACCGTCAACCACGACAAGAAGGGCGACTGGAAAGCACCGCTGTGGCAGGCGCTGACCGAGGCCGGCTTGCCGCTGTCATGGGTTCCCGAAGATTGCGGCGGCTCCGGCGCCAGCCTGGCCGAAGGTTTCAGCGTGTTGAGCGCGGCCGGGCGTTTCGCGATCGCCGTGCCGCTGGCCGAGACCATGCTCACGGGATGGCTGCTGGCTCAGGCAAAAATCGCTTCGCCCGAAGGCGCGATGACGGTCGCACCCGCAAGCCCGAGGGACCGCATCGCGCTCAATGCCGACGGCACCTTGTCGGGCCGCGCGCGCGGCGTTCCCTTCGCCAGGGATGCCAAACATATCGCGGTGCTGGCGCAAGGCGAAGGCGGTCTCTCGATCGCTCTGGTCGGTGCGGCCGCCTGCCGGATCGAGGCCGGGCTCAATCTTGCCAGCGACGGCAGCGATACCGTGACATTCAGCAATGTGACGCCGCTTGCCATCAAGCCCGCGCCGAGAGGTTTCGACCATACCTCGCTGATGCTGATGGGCGGGGTGGCGCGAAGCCTGCAGATTGCCGGCAGCCTTGAATTGATGCTCGACGTCAGCGTGCGTTACTCGAACGAGCGCGTCGCGTTCGAGAAGAAGATCTCGAAATTCCAGGCGGTGCAGCACAATCTGGCAAGACTCGCCGGCGAGTTGGCGGCGGCGCTCGCGGCCGCAACCTCGGCCGCGGACACCCTCGCCAACAGCACCTCATTCGACGATGCGGTGTTTCTCGAAGCTGTGTCTGCGAAGATCCGTTGTTCGGAAGCGGCCGAAAAGGGTGCGGCGATCGCCCATCAGGTGCACGGCGCGATCGGCTTTACCATCGAACACATCCTGCATCGCTACAGCTTGCGCGCGCTCGCATGGCGCGACGATTTCGGTTCCGAAAGCTACTGGGCGGTGGAGCTGGGCAAGCTGGTCACCGCGCGCGGCGCCGACGAATTATGGCCGCTGGTCGCCTCGCGTTGACATCCGACGAAATTCGCCTGCACGAAAGTCGAGACTTGAAATGACCGCAGCCCTCCGTTTCGATCCGATCCGCCTGCCGCCCGAATGCGAAAAGCTGCGCAAGGAAGTGCGCGCGTTCCTCGCCGACGAGATCGCGGCCGGCACCTTCGATCCGCACAAGCCCAATCGCGAAGACACCGACGCGCCGGAATTTTCCCGCCGGGTCGGCGCGCGCGGCTGGCTCGGCATGACCTGGCCGAAGAGATATGGCGGCCACGAGCGCACGTTCCTCGAGCGCTACGTGGTGACCGAGGAAATGCGCGTCGCCAACGCGCCGACGCGGCGCTTCTTCGTGGCCGACCGGCAGAGCGGCCCGGTGCTGCTGAAATACGCGCCCGAGCGCATCAAGATGGACATCCTGCCGCGGATCTGCCGCGGCGAGGTCTGTTTCGCGATCGGCATGAGCGAGCCGAATTCCGGCTCCGACCTGTTCGCGGCCAGGACCAAGGCGACCAAGACCGACGGCGGCTTTCTGATCAACGGCACCAAGATCTGGACCTCGTCGGCGCATATCGCCGATTACATGATCGCGATTTTCCGCACCTCGCCGCCCACTAAAGAGAACCGCCGCCACGGCCTGACCCAGTTCCTGGTCGACATGAAAACGCCGGGCATCAAGGTCAACCCGATCGGCCAGATCACCGGGCAATTCGAATTCAACGAGGTGGTGTTCACCGACGCCTTCATGCCCGACGATCATGTTCTGGGCGAGATCGACGGCGCCTGGAAGCAGGCGACGAGCGAACTCGCCTATGAGCGCAGCGGGCCGGAACGCTTTCTCGAAACCTACTACGTGCTGACCGAACTGGTTCGCGCCGTCGGATCGAAGCCGGATACCCGCAGCGCCGAAGGCATCGGCCGGCTGGTGGCGCAGCTTCACACCATGCGCCGGATGTCGGTGTCGGTCGCGGGCATGCTGCAGGCAGGCAAGGAGCCGGTGGTCGAGGCCGCCATCGTCAAGGACATCGGTACGGTGTGGGAGCAGCAACTGCCGCACCGGGTTCGTGACCTGGCGGCGTTCATCGATGCCGACGCCACCAACCACGAAACGCTGGAAAACCAGTTGTCGTTCGCCATCAAGACCGCCCCCAAGCTGACCATTCAGGGCGGCACCACCGAGGTGCTGCGCGGCATCATCGCGCGCGGGCTCGGACTGCGCTAGGCGCGCGGCCCGGACTGCGCTAATTCACAGAGGAATTCTCATGAGCAAGTTTACCGATATCGGCGTCGAGAAGCACGGCCACGTCGGCCTGATCGAAATCCGCAAACCGCCGCTGAACTTCTTCGATGTTTCGCTGATCAACCAGATCGCCGACGCGCTGGAAGAATTCGACCGGGATATCGAGATCCGCGCTTCGGTGCTTGCCGCTCAGGGCAAGGCGTTCTGCGCCGGCGCCAATTTCGGCGATCCGGCACGGCAGGAGGCCGAGGAACGCGCAAAGACCGATCCGGCCGCGAACCTGCCGATCAACCACCTCTATGTTCAGGCGGTGCGGATTTTCCGCAACAACAAGCCGATCGTCGCGGCCGTTCACGGCGCGGCCATCGGCGGCGGACTCGGTCTTGCCGTATCGGCGGATTTTCGCGTCACCTGCCCCGAGGCGCGCTTCGCCGCCAATTTTACCAAGCTCGGCTTTCATCCGGGTTTTGGGCTGACGGCGACGCTCCCTGAACTGGTCGGCAGGAACAACGCCGAGCTGATTTTCTATACCAGCCGCCGCGTCACCGGCGAGGAAGCCACCCGAATGGGCCTCGCCAATGTCTGCGTGCCGCAGGATCAGGTCCGCGCCGAGGCCATGAAGCTGGCGCAGGAAATCGCCGAATGCTCGCCGCTCGGCCTGCTTTCGACCCGCGCCACCATGCGCGCCGGCCTCGCCGACCGCGTCATGGCCGCAACCAACCACGAGCTCGTCGAACAAAACAAGCTCCGCGCAACCGAGGACTTCAAGGAAGGCGTCAAGGCCACCGCCGAGCGCCGCGTCGCGAATTTCAAGGGACGGTGAACCGTACCGCCACCCGTCATGCTCAGCAGGAGCGTGGGCGCAAAGACTCACGCCACGAGATGGAAAGTTACGCCGCCAAGATCAAACGCGTCGCCCGACACCGGATGCCCCTTGGCTTTGGCGGCATCGAGCACTTTGGCGATGTTCCCAACCTTGAACGTCAGGCCGCTCATGATATCGCCCTGGCCTTTGAGGAAGACAAAATTGCAATTGGGCAGCTTCAGCTCGGGTTCGCCGCGCGCATTTTCGGAGACGGCAATGCCGATGATCTTGCCCCAGTGCCCGGCCAGCGCCTGCGGTTCCGGACTCTCCATCTCCACCTCAGCCAGGGCCAGCGTCACGTCCTTGCGGATTGATCTTTGCCAGTCCGGTCCGGCCGGCGGATACGGTCCCAAAATATCGTCGCTGCCCTCGGTGTGATTGAATTCGATGAACGCCGCGCGGCAATCGCGCGGATGCAGCTGCACGCCATGATAGGGGGCGTGGTCGATGACGTTGGCGACGCGCACGCCGATCTTCCTGGCATGCGCTCCGCGCTGGTCCGGATCGTCGCAGCAGAAAATCGCCATGTAGCCGCCGCGGCCGCCGGTCTTGTCGAGAAAGCGCCCCGCCGCGGTGCCCTCCCGAAGCGGCGCGACCACTTCCAGCAGGATGGCATCGACCGGCAGCAGCGCGTTCTCCAGGCCGTATTTGGCGACGTTGCCGTCACGGTAACAGACGTTCAGCCCCATGATGCCGGCGATATCGGTGATCACCGGCTCGAGACGCGGCGCCACCAGGCAGATCTGCCGCAGCCGCAGATAGCCCGCCATCTCAATGGCCCTGAAAGACGGGTTTGCGTTTTTCGACGAAGGCTTTCGCCGCTTCCCTGTGGTCGGCGGTCTCGCCCGAGCGCGAGTGATGGATTGCCTCGGCATCGAAACAGGCTTCCAGCGACAAATGTTCGGCGTTGTTGATGTTGCGCTTGATATAGCCCAGCGTCACCGACGGTCCCTGCGCCAGCGACATTGCGAGTTCGTGCGCCGCCGTCTCGACCTCGGCGTCGGGGACAACGCGCGTCACCATGCCGAGCGCCAGCGCCTCCTGCGCCGTCAGCACCGGCGAGGTCAGATAAAGCTCACGCGCTTTGGCGCTGCCGAGCAGATGGGTCAGGAAATAGGTGCCGCCGTAATCGCCGGACAAACCGACCTTGGCGAAGGCGGTGGTGATCTTGGCGGATGCGGAGGCGATGCGGAGATCGCAGGCAAGCGCGATCGAAAGGCCGGCGCCGGCGGCCGCGCCGTCGACCTGCGCCACCACAGGCTTCGGCATCTGGTGCAAAATGCGGGAGACTTCCATGCCGCGCCTGAGATTGGCCATCCTGGCTTCGAACGGCAGCGGCGCGCGCCCCTCGGCCATCGATTTCACATCGCCGCCGACACAGAACGTGCCGCCGGCGCCCCTGAGCAGAACGGCGCGAACCTCGTGATCTTCCGCCGCGCGCCGCGCCGCCTCGACCAGACCCAGCACCATCTCCGGATTGAGCGCATTGCGCCGGTCAGGGCGGTTCATGGTGATCGTGAGCAGCCCGGAATCGAGGTTCTGCAGGACCATGTCGTTCATGAATTTTCGCTTTCGTTGTTACCGGCTGTCTTGCGTCATTCCGGGTTCGCGTTTTGCGCGCCCCGGAATGACTGCGTGACTTCGTCACTCCGTCACTTCTTCACCAGCGGGCAGCGCGACAATTCGAGCGGCTGGAACGCCTCGTTGCCGGGGATGGTCGCCAGCAGCTTGTAGTCGTCCCAGCGGCCTTTCGATTCCGACGGCTTCTTGACCTCGAACAGATACATGTCGTGCACCATGCGGCCGTCTTCGCGGATCCGGCCGTTCTTGGCGAAGAAGTCGTTGATCGGGGTCTCCTTCATGATCTTCATGACGGCGGCGGAGTCGGTGGTACCTGCGGCCTTCACGGCCTTGAGGTAATGCGTGACCGACGAATAGACGCCGGCCTGCGCCGAGGTCGGCGGCCGCTTGACACGCTCCATGAAGCGCTTGGAGAAGGCGCGGGTGTCGTCGTCGAGGTCCCAATAGAAGGCTTCGGCGAGCAGCAGCCCCTGCGCGGTCTCGAGCCCGACGCCGTCGATATCGGTCACGAAGGCGAGCAGCGGCGACAACTTCTGGCCGCCCTTCATCAGTCCGAATTCGGCGGCCTGCTTGATCGCATTGATGGTGTCGCCGCCGGCATTGGCAAGTCCGATCACCTTGGCTTTCGAAGCCTGCGCCTGCAGCAGAAAAGACGAGAAGTCAGACGTGTTGAGCGGATGGCGGACGCTGCCCAGCACCTTGCCGCCGTTCTTCAGGACGACATTGGTGGTGTCTTTTTCCAGATCCTGCCCGAAGGCATAATCGGCGGTCAGGAAGAACCAGCTGTCGAGACCGTGCTTGACGGCGGCAAGACCGGTAACGTTGGCCTGCGCGAAGGTGTCATAGGCGTAGTGCACGGTATAGGGACCGCAGGCTTCGTTAGAGAGCCGGATCGAGCCCGGCCCGTTGAAGATAACGATCTTGTTGCGCGCCTTCGCGATCTCGCCGGCGGCCAGCGCGGTCGCGGACGCCGCCACGTCGTAAAGCATCTCGACGCCCTGGTTATCCAACATGTCGCGGGCGATGTTGGCGGCAAGATCAGCCTTGTTGAGATGGTCCGCTGCGATGATCTCGATCTTGCGGCCGAGCACCTCACCGCCGAAATCTTCCGCCGCCATCTTGGCCGCTTGCTCGCTGCCGGCGCCGGTGATGTCGGCATAGAGGCTGGACATGTCGAGGATGCCGCCGAGCTTCAGGGGAGGCTTGCTCTGCGCCAGAGCACCCGTGGCCGCGACCGCCAGCCCCAACGCGAAAACAACCCGTTTCATGGAAGCCTCCCTGTCGACCTGCCGCTTTGATTTCGGCCATTATTTCGGTTGCCGCGATCATGCCGCATGCGAAGTGCAGCGGCAAGCCGCGCGCCAGGGCGGCAGTCATGCGATCGCGTTGCCATCAAGGCATTTTCCGCTAAGCGGAATGATCAACCGCAGAGGGTCGGCACGATCGAGTTCACCGACCGCTCACGCCAGAAGTCCTTTTCCCGGAACGTGGTTGAGCTCCAGCCTTATTCCGTCGGGATCCTCGAACAGCAGCGAATAATATCCCGGCGCCCATTGATCCTCGCGCGGCGCGCGAATGATCTTGACGCCGAGCAAACACAAGAAGCCGTGCAGTTCATCGATGTCGGCGCGCTCGCGGGCGCGGAAACACAGATGATGCAGCCCGACACGCTTTTGCTCGAACGGGCTGCCGGCGTGCTCGGGCGACGGCGCGCTGATCCCGATCGCGGTGCGTCCGCCGACACAGTAATAGGTCGTGTCGCTGTCGATGACCGGCTTCAGCCCGAGGAACGGCAGCAGCTTGCGGTAGAACTCGCGCGAGCGTTCGAAATTCGACGCGGTCAGAAAAATGTGCGCGATACCGTTGATTTCCATCGAACTCCCCTTCGTCGCCGAAACGATTTCGGATCAGTAGCCGTTCTCCGATTGCGGTGCCGGGTCAACTGACAGCTTCAATGCCATCCTGAATGCGCGCACTGATCGTTTCACGCCGATATCGTCATCTTAGATTGCAGCCCTCCGTAAAACTACCGCTTCCAAAATTTAGGGAAACGATAACGCCGAAGAGTATTGCCGGATGCTGGGACGATTCGGTTGGTCTGGCACCGTCCGGGCAGTCTCGCTCGCCGGCGCTGGATGATGGCGCGCATCTGTTGTGCGATCATTTTGGGGGATACTGACATGAGCGACGAACAATCCATCCAGTCGCGTCTCGACTTCATGGGCATCGACAACGCCATGCGGGAAACGCTGCGGGAACTGCAGCCGTTGATCGCGGCCGCCTTGCCGGGGATTCTTGATCAGTTTTACTCGCACATCAAGAAATACCCCCGAATCGCCAAACTGTTTCCAACCGACGCAGCCATCCGGCACGCCAAGGAGGCCCAGCTCAGGCACTGGGCGACCATCGCGGCCGCAACATTCGACGACACTTACGTGCAGTCGGTAACGCGAATTGGTCAGGCTCATAACCGCCTCGGCCTCGAGCCACGCTGGTACATTGCAGGCTACAGCATGATCGTCACCGGATTGCTCCGGGAAATCGAGATGAAGATTGCGGAAGGCTGGTTCGGGGGCAGCGCGGCGCGCGAAAAGAAGGCGGCCCTGCAGAACGCCATGACCCGCGCTTCGATGCTCGACATGGATTTCGCGATCTCGGTATATCTTGAAGCCGCCAGGGAAGAAAAGCAGGCCGCGATGCGGAAGCTTGCGGACGATTTCGAAGGCGCGGTCGGCGAAATCATCAACACGGTTTCTTCCGCCTCGACCGAACTGGAAGCGTCAGCCAGGACGCTGACAAGAACCGCCGAGATGACCCAGGAGCTTTCGGCGACCGTCGCGACGGCGTCGGATGAAGCCTCGTCCAATGTTCAGTCCGTTGCCGCGGCAACGGAGGAAATGACATCGTCGGTAAACGAGATCGGCCGCCAGGTAACCGAGTCGACCAGGATCGCCGAGGAGGCGGTGCACCAGGCCGAACAGACCGACGCGGGCATCAGCGAGCTCTCCCAGGCCGCCGAGCGCATTGGCGACGTCGTCAAGCTGATCACGACGATCGCCGAGCAGACCAACCTTCTGGCGCTGAATGCGACCATTGAGGCCGCGCGCGCGGGCGATGCAGGGCGCGGTTTTGCCGTGGTCGCCTCCGAGGTCAAGGCGCTCGCCGCCCAGACCGCCAAGGCCACCGACGATATCGGCCAGCAGATCGGCGGTATCCAAACGGCAACACAAAGGTCGGTAGCCGCCATCCAGCAGATCAGCGGCACCATCCGGCGGATTTCCGAGATTGCCGCGACTATTGCCGCGGCAGTTGAAGAACAGACCGCCGCCAACAAGGAAATTTCGCGCAACGTTCAGGAGGTGGCGGGCGGAACGGCCAGGGTCGCCTCGAATATCGGTGAGGTAAGCCGCGGGGCAAACGAGACCGGTTCGGCTTCGTCGCAGGTTCTCTCATCGGCGCAGTCGCTCTCCAGCGAGAGCAATCGTCTGAAGCTCGAAGTCGGAAAGTTCCTTAACAACGTTCGCTCGGCTTAATCACGCCTCCCGAGCGGGTCTGGTTTCGACCGAACGTCGAGAGACTGATCTACGCGTCGACCGAGCGAGGCTCAGTGCGATGGGCAATATCCTTCAGCGCCCGCAATTGCCCCGCGTCAGAATACAGCATTGGCGCCAGGCTGTAAGGCCGGACTGGCTCAGCGCGCAGGCGGCGATGCCGCCCGACACGATTGACGGATGAATCTTAAGAGCCTTCGACCACCGAGCGGGTGCGCGACGGCCGCCGCGCACGGTCTGCTCGTGGAATTGGGCAGAGGTGTTGACGACCATGGCGGGAATGGTGGACGCCGCGATGCTCAGCCAACGCCGGCCGAGATCGATATAGAGGTATTCGGGCTTGACGCTCCGGTTCGGCGCCAGCATCGCCTCGGCGCCGGCGGTCCAGCCGGTACGGGGATAACGAATCCGTGACTATCTCATCCGGTAGCCGGTATGCCAGAATCAATCAGAAGTAGAGAGGCGTCATTGAACTGGTGCGAGGCGGTCATTGCGCAGCTTTTGGCCCGTCATGGCGTTGCCGTGCAGCCTGATGATGGTCATAGCCGCCATCGGTCCGGCGATCGCGGCGGGGTGCTCGTTCGAACCGCAGGGTGAAGGCCGCGTCGCCGCGGTTATCGACGCGCGCACCTTTCGCCTCGAGGACGGCCGCGAGGTGCGCCTCGCCGGCATCGAGCCCGTCGCATCCGAAAACGCCAAAGAAAAAGTCGAGGCGGCCTCGGCGCTATCGGCTATCCTGGCCGGAGGCGAGGTGACATTGCGCGGGGAGGACGACACGCCCGACCGTTATGGCCGGCAGCCCGCTTTTGTGTTTCTCGCTTCCTCCGAAACCCCGGTGCAGGCGCAACTCGTGGCACAGGGCGAGGCGCTGGTATCCGGCACCGTGACCGACAAGGACTGTGCGGCGGTCCTGGCATCAGCGGAAGCCACCGCCCGCCAGGAAAAAAAGGGAGCCTGGGCCGATCCCGCGGCCATAAAAAACGCGGAAAGTTCCGGCGGTATTCTGGTCGGGATCGGGCGATTTACGGTGGTCGAGGGCAAGGTGTTGTCTGTCCGGCAGGCTGGGGCGACGACATACCTCAACTTCGGACGAAACTGGACACGGGACTTTGCTGTGACTATTTCAAGGCGCGTGCTATCGGCGTTCGAAGCCGCCGGAATCGTGCTAAAGTCTCTCGAAAATCGGCGGATTCGTGTCCGCGGCTGGGTTGAGGCGCGAGGCGGGCCGCGAATTGAAGTGCTCCGGGTGGGGCAGATTGAACTGCTTGGCGGAGACTAACCCGCCGGGCAAGCTGGTAGCTGTGGGTAGCTGAAGTGGCAGAGTTTGCGGGACGGCGCGAGGGAAGGATGAGCCGCAGCCTTTGGGCTGCGCCGATCCTGCTGTGCGCGGCTCTTGCCCTCGCCGCCTGCGGCGACATGGGCCGGTTTCAGACCGCAGCGCCCGCGACAAGCACCATCAAGCCCAGTCGCACCGTCGCACAGACCCCGGCCGCGGAGCGCGAGCATGAGCGCATTCTCGCCTCCTATGGCGGCGCCTATGACGATCCGAAGCTCGCAGAGCTCATCACCAAGACGGTCGACCGGCTGGTGGCGGCGTCGGATCGTCCCGATCAGGCCTACAGGGTGACGATCCTCAATTCCGGCGCGGTGAACGCGTTCGCGCTTCCGACCGGACAGCTCTATGTAACGCGCGGCCTGATCGCGCTGGCCAGCGACACCTCGGAATTGTCCTCGGTGCTTTCGCATGAGATGGCGCATGTGCTGGCCAGGCACGCATCGATCCGCGAGGACCAGGCGCGCCAGGCCGCGGTCGTCACCCGCGTCGTCAGCGACATGAGCAACGATCCCGACCTCACCGCGCTGGCGCTGGCGAAAACCAGGCTGACGATGGCGAGCTTCTCGCGGGCGCAGGAATTCGAGGCGGATGGTATCGGCGTCAGCATTTCGGCGCGCGCCCATTTCGATCCCTACGGCGCGGCGCGTTTCCTCACCTCGATGGAGCGCAACGCCGAGCTGAAGGCGGGCAAGACCTCGCTCGATCCGCGCGCACAGGATTTTCTGTCGTCGCACCCGGCAACGCCGGAGCGTATCCAGAACGCACAGAACACCGCACGGCAGTACGTGTCGCCGCAGGGCGGCGAACACGACCGCGAAGCCTATCTCACGGCGATCGACAACATCGTCTATGGCGAGGATCCGAGCGAGGGCTTCGTTCGCGGCCACCGCTTCCTGCATCCCAAGCTCGGCTTCACCTTCACCGCACCCGATACCTTTACGCTGGACAATACTGCGCAAGCGGTGATCGGCGTGCGCGAGGGCGGCACCCAGGCAATGCGCTTCGACGTCGTGCGGGTGCCGGCGGAGCAGACGCTCGGCGACTATCTCAATTCCGGCTGGATGGAGGGGGTCGACAAGGCCTCGACCGAGGATCTGACCATCAACGGCTTCCCGGCGGCATCCGCCAGCGCCCGCGGCGATCAATGGCAATTCAAGGTCTATGCGCTGCGCTTCGGCAGTGACGTCTACCGCTTCATTTTCGCCGCCCGGCAGAAGAGCACCGAGAGCGAGCGCAACGCGCGCGAAACCATCAATTCCTTCCGCCGGCTGACGCTCGAGGAAATTCAGGCGGCGCGGCCGCTGCGGATAAAAGTCATTACCGTGCAACCCGGCGATACCGTGGAATTGCTGTCGCACCGCATGGACGGCGTCGACCGCCCGGCGGAGCGGTTTCGCGTCCTGAACGGTCTCGATGCCCACGCACAGGTCAAGGTGCGCGATCTCGTGAAGATCGTGGTGGATTGATTTTCTTCTTTGGTGGACACGCCAGCGCACCCCTTCGCCGTCGTCCGTCCCGGCCAGGCTTCTGAACCACCACACGTCGTTCCGGGGCGCGCGTTAGCACGAACCTCAGATGCGCAATTGCGCGCCGGGGAATCTCGATCCGATTACTGCGAGATTCCGGGCTCGCCCGCGCAAATGCGCGCGCCCCGGAATGACAGATTGCAAATGTCGACAACAAAAAGCCCGGTCGTCCGGACCGGGCTTTTGATTGTCTAGCTGGATCTCATGAAGGCTTACGCCGCTTCGTCCGCAACAGCGGCATCGTCGCCATCGGCGTCGGCATCGGCTTCACCGTCGGCCTCGACCTCGGCTTCCGCCTTGGCGCCGCGGCGCGGGCTCTTGGCGAGCTGGCCTTCGATTTCCTTCACCGCCTCGGTTTCCGTCACATGCTGCACGACGGCGATTTCCCGCGACAGACGGTCGAGCGCCGCCTCATAGAGCTGACGTTCGCTGTAGGACTGTTCGGGCTGCGATTCCGAGCGATAGAGGTCGCGCACCACTTCGGCGATCGCGACGATGTCTCCGGAATTGATCTTGGCTTCGTATTCCTGGGCCCGGCGGGACCACATCGTGCGCTTGACGCGCGCGCGGCCTTTCAGGGTTTCCAGCGCGCGCTTGACCAGCGCGGGCTCCGACAGCTTGCGCATGCCGACATTGGCAACCTTCGCGGTCGGCACCCGCAGCGTCATCTTGTCCTTGATGAAATTGATCACGAACAACTCAAGCTTCGCGCCGGCGATCTCCTGCTCTTCGATGGCCAGAATCTGGCCAACGCCGTGCGCGGGATAAACCACGAATTCGTTGGTCTTGAAGCCCTGACGCTGGGTCAAAGCCTTCTTCGGCTCCTCGACACGCGGCGCGGCAACCGCGGGCTTGCCGGCGGCCGCGGCAGGCTTATGCGCAGCCGGCTTGTGGACAGGAGCCTTGCTGACGGGAGCCTTGTTAACCGGGGCCTTGTTAACGGGAGCCTTGGCGACAGTTTTCGGAGCAGTCCTGGAGGCGACCTTCGAAGCAGTGGCCTTCGAAGCCGTCGCTTTCGCGGCGGTTTTTGCAGTCTTGTTTGGCATTGAGCTTCTTTTGTTTTTCGAGGATTTTGCAGCCGCGGCCTTGGTGGCGGTCCGGGTATCCTTTAAAGACGCCCGGACACGGCTCTTGGTCGCACTGCGGCTGGCCGCAGCGGCTTTCTTGGAGACCTTGGAAGCACTCTTTTTACGCGTTTTCTGTGACACAGCCTGCGCGCGGAACTGCCACGCCCCTGTTCGATGTTTCTCACGGGAACCCATAGGGGCCATAAGCAGGGCTGACGGGTTCGGCTTTTATGGTTTATTAGAACCAATATAGCACATTTTCCGCGAAAATCAATGATTTACGCCCGGTTTTGGGCGTTCAGGCGGCATTTTTGGCGAACTGACCGGGATTAGGGTTAAGTCAAATCCAGCAGGCCGTCAGTCTCCGGTCCCGGGCTTCGGAGAAAAATATTTCTCGAACTTGCCGTCTTTGCCCTCGTAATCTTTCGCGTCGGGCGGGGATTCTTTCTTCTGGGTGATGTTCGGCCAGCTCTTGGCATACTCCGTATTCACCTCGAGCCACTTCTCCAGGCCGGGTTCGGTGTCCGGCTTGATGGCGTCGGCCGGGCACTCAGGCTCGCACACGCCGCAATCGATGCATTCGTCCGGATGGATGACCAGCATGTTCTCGCCCTCGTAGAAGCAGTCCACGGGGCAGACCTCGACGCAGTCCGTATATTTGCATTTGATGCAGGCTTCAGTGACGACGTAAGTCATCCAAGGCTCCGAAACAATCAATTTTGAGTGGGTTGCGTAGCGCAGGAACACCGCAGCCGCAAGTGAAGCTGAACGCCTCCGGGAGGCGTTTTTGCGCGTCCCTGTTGCTTGGTTGCAGATAGTCATTGCTGACGGCTCTGCAAATCGTCGTACAGGCCGCGCGCGGCCGCAGCATCCCCCCGCCGCTCGGCAAATCCGACCACCTTGAGGACGCGCACCCCGCGATCGAGCCCGATGGTCAGCACGTCGCCGGCCTTCACGGCATGACCGGGCGCCTTTTCGCGCACGCCGTTGATGCGGACATGGCCGGCCTCGACCAGGGCGGCAGCGCTGGTGCGCGCCTTCACCACCCGCGCGTGCCACAACCATTTATCGAGACGCTGGCGCTCCAAACGACACCACTGCGGAATAAACCGATTAGTGATCCTTGCGGTTGGCGGTGAGCTGCTCTTTCAGCGCCGCCAGTTTGGCGAACGGCGAATTGGGATCGATCGGGCGATCGCGCTCGCGCGGGCTGGCGCTGGTGGCGTACTGCCGGTGCGAGGGGCCGCTCTCCCGGCTGCCCTTATCGCGGTCGCGCCCGCCTTTGTCGCGGCCACCCTTGTCGCGGTCGCCGCGGAACTTGCCCTTATTCCTGTCCTCGCTCCTGCCCTTGCCCTCAAAACGCTCGCGCGGCTGATGAGCCCGCTCCTCGCGCGCCGGCGCGCCCGCAACTTCCGGCGCGCCCGCGGCTGCCGGCGCGGCTTCGGCCGGCGCATCGGCACGCAGTTTACGGAACTCGTCGTGACGCTCGCGCCGTCCGCGCCGGTGGCGTTCGTGTTTTGCGGCCTCGCCGGCCTCGCCTGCGGCGGCGACGGGTTGCGCCCCATCCTGCGGTCGATCCTGAGGGCGATGACGGCTGCGATCATGACGCGGGCGGCGCTCTTCCGACCGGCCGCCGGGCCGCCAGACCTCAATCAGTTCGGGCGCGGCGGCGGCATCGGGCGCGGCCGCCGTAACGGCAGCGGCATCCGCCGGCGCGGGGTCGCTGACGGCCGCGGGCTCCGATGTCGTTTCAGCGGCAGCCTGCACCTCGGGCGCTTCCACCGCCGGGGTTTCGATTGCGGCCGCCGGTTCGGGTTGGGGTTCGACCGAAACAGGCTGTTCTGCGACGGGCTCTCTTGCGACGGGGGTCGCGGCGAATGCGACGTCCGGCAGCAAGGTTGCCGACGGCGCAGCTTCGGAAACGCCGGAAACCTCGGCGCCGTCGGCCGCGGCCGGTGTCTCCTCGGCGGAAAGGTTCGCGGTTGCCGCCGCGACCTCGATCGCTGCCGCTTCCGGCAGCGTTTCGGACCCAACTTCAGCCGGCGCGGCCTCCGCAGCCACGGCTTCAACCGCAGCCGGCTTTGGCGGCGGCGGCGCACGGCGCTCCATGCGGTAGCCGAGCGCACGCAGGATCGAGGCGAAGTCTTCGCCGGCAGATCCGGTCAGCGATGTCATGGCTTGCGTCACGACAAAGCCGCGGCCGTCGAACGCGCCGGCGGGCTTTTGGCCGAGCGAGGTTTCGCGCCATGCCAAGGCGGGGCGGATGAGATCGGCGAGCCGCTCCAGAATGTCGACCCGCACCGCGCGCTCGCCGCATTGCCGGTAACCCAAAACGCGGTAGGCGTCGCGAGGAAGCTGCTTGTCGACCGGGAACGAGGTGCGGCCGCTTCCGGCCAGATGCTGCGCCCCCGACAGCGCCGACATGTCGACATTGTCCTGCTTCGACGCCCAGAGCAGCGAGGCCAGCGCGCGCGCCGCCGGCTTCAGGAGCGCCGGAAAATAGATGTGATAGGCGCCGAAGCGCACGCCGTATTTGCGCAAGGTGGCCCGCGAGGCCTGATCGAGATCCTTCATCTCGGCCGCGATTTTCGAACGTTCCAGCACCCCGAGCGCCTCGGTCAGCTGGAAGGCGATGCCGCGCGCGATCCCGGTGATGTCCTCGGCCTTGTTGAGGTCGAACAGCGGCCCCAGCAGCTTTTCGATATGCGTCTTGAGCCACAGATCGAGCCGCGTCTGCACCGCCTCGCGCGGCGCGCCGTTCAGGCGCTCGTCGCAAATGATGCGGATGCGCGGATGCAGCGCGTCGTCGGCCGCCATCAGCTTGGCCACGGCATCGCCGGTCCAGCGGATGGTGCCGTCGGACGTCAGCACGAACTGGTCGTCGGGGGCGGCCGACAGTTTCTCGGCGCGGGCGTCGATTTCACCGGCCAGCGCCTTTTGCGCGGTCGCCTGCAACGCTTTCGCATCCGAGCCGGCTTCGGCCGCGTCGGGCGCAAAGGTGAACCCGTCGAGCCGGCCGATCACATGGCCTTCTACGATCACTTCGCCGGTCTTGCCGATTTCCGTATTCAACATTGTGTTTTCCCGCAGGCGGCGCATCAATACACTGGTACGACGATCAACGAAACGCTCCGTGAGCCGTTCATGCAGCGCATCGGACAATTTATTTTCAACCTGGCGGGTAATCCCCTGCCAATGCTCAGGATCGGCCAGCCAATCCGGGCGATTGGCCACGAACGTCCAGGTGCGGATCTGCGCGATCCGGCCCGATAGCGTGTCGATATCGCCGTCGTTGCGGTCGGCCTGCTCGACCTGGGCGGCGAACCAGGCGTCAGGAACCCGGCCCCGCTTCATCAGGAATTGGAACAAACTGGTGACCAGCTCGGCATGCGCCGCGGGCGCGATCTTGCGGTAATCCGGGATCTGGCAGGCGTCCCACAGCCGTTCCACCGCGGCCGGGCCATGCGCCATGTCCCGCACGTCGGCATCGCGCCCGGCGTGATCGAGCACGCGCAAATCTTCGGCGATCGGGGCGCGGGTCAGCGCGTCATGCGTCGGCGACAGCGCCAGCGACACCTGCAAGGCGGCGAGCGAAGAAAAATCCAGCTTCGAATTGCGCCATTGCAGAACTTTTACGCTGTCGAAGGTGTGGTTCTGCAGCGCGTTCACCAGTTCCGGCTCGAACGGCGCGCAGCGGCCGGTGGTGCCGAAAGTGCCGTCGCGGGTGGCGCGCCCGGCGCGGCCGGCGATCTGCGCGAATTCGGCAGGATTGAGCCTTCGGAACTGATAGCCGTCATATTTGCGGTCGGAGGCGAAGGCGACGTGATCGACGTCGAGATTGAGCCCCATGCCGACCGCGTCGGTCGCGACGAGGTAATCGACGTCGCCGTTCTGGAACATCGCCACCTGTGCATTTCGCGTGCGCGGCGACAGCGAGCCCAGCACCACGGCGGCGCCGCCATGCTGCCTTCGGATCAGCTCCGCGATCGCGTAGACTTCATCGGCCGAAAACGCCACGATCGCGGTGCGCCGCGGCTGCCGCGTGATCTTGCGGTCGCCGGCGAATTCGAGCTGCGACAGCCGCGGCCGCGTCACGATCGAGGCGCCGGGCAACAGCCGCTCGATGATCGGGCGCATGGTGGCGGCACCGAGCAGCAGCGTTTCGTCGCGGCCGCGGCGGTTGAGGATGCGATCGGTAAAGACGTGGCCGCGTTCCAGGTCGGCCGCGATCTGGATTTCATCGACCGCGAGAAACGACACGTCGAGATCCCGCGGCATCGCTTCGACGGTAGAGACCCAGAACCGCGGCTTCGGCGGTTTTATCTTTTCCTCGCCGGTTATCAGCGCAACCGCATCGGCGCCGACCCGATCGACGATCTTGTTGTAGACCTCGCGCGCCAACAGACGCAGCGGCAGGCCGATCACGCCGGAGGAATGCGCGACCATCCGCTCGATCGCCAGATGGGTCTTGCCGGTGTTGGTGGGGCCGAGCACCGCGGTGACGCCGGCGCCGGGAGCGCGCTCGTTCGCAAACGTGGACGGGGATGACGAAAAGGCCATTTTTGTTGGGTTTCTGCGTCGCTGCTGGTTAGGGCGTATTCCGCAAAAGCAGGCCCTCGACTTGATCGGGCGGGATTTGCGGTTTTGCGATCGGAATACGCACAGGGTTGGAAGTGTTTCACAATGCGACGCTTGCGTGGTCGCGGCTTAAGTTCTGGAACGAGTTCCGGAACGAATCGCGCCCGAATCGCTGACTCCCGTGCTCTCCGGTTTCGTTCACCGCAACATCTCGCGTCGAGCGCAGGCTGCGGCACTAGATCAAGTTTGCTTCCGCTTCACAAGGGACGGTTTTTCGGTGAAATCCTTAAACGTTGTGAGAACGCGGAGTTGAATCAGAAGCGGCGAAGAGTTAAGGCGATTCCTGTGCTTCCCTTCCGGCTTGGTTTCATCAAGTGCTCGTCGTCCCGGCCAAGCGAGCACTTGCGAGCGCGAGCCGGGATCCTTACCGCGTGATCTATCGGCAGGGCCAGGTGGCTGACGCCTGGTTCAACAATTGACGCCTGTGGTTATGGATCCCCGCTTTCGCGGGGACGACGCGTGGATAAAGCCTGCCAACCAATCTCCGCTCTGCCGTCAATTCGTCTTCGCGACCCGCGGCGATGCGGTGGAGATGAACTGGGTGGCCTCCAGCATTGCCTGGCCGAACGGCGTCGGGATCTTCATCCAGAACGGCACCAGGATGCGGGTTCCCGCGATCGGCGCGAACGCGATTTCGATGTTGCGCTGGGCGGTGAGGTATTTGATCACCGCGCGGTCGGGAATATAGCCCGAGACCGGCGTGAAATAGACCGCGCAAACCACCACCGGGCCGCGATAGCCCTTCTCGGCCCTCACGGTTTCCATGCGCTTGAAGTCGAGCTTGAGATCGTAGCGCATGCGGCCGTCGAAGATCCCGGCGCCGGTGCGGCAGGCCTCCGGACCGAGCGGATCTACGGTGCCCGGCACCCGCAGCATCGATCCCGTCATCGGATCATAGATGCCGCGGCGATGCGCTTCGGTGACCGGGATCCGGTCCGGATCGACCGGGGGCACCGGCTCGATGCCGTATTCCTTCACGTTGCCGTTGGCGAGCAACATGTGGATGGCCTCGGTCTTTTTCGACGTGGTGGTGGAGGCGGAATAAGTCGTCGACACCAGCGCGCCGCCGACGACGCGGCCCTGGGCGTTGCCGAAGCCGGAGCCGCCGGAGAACGCCTTCATGAGGCCCGCGGTGCCGCCGAAGGCCGAGGCGGTGAACTGGTCGTCGGCGATTTCGATGATCCAGGCGCCCTTGCCGACGGGAATGCCGGCCAGCGTCGCTTCATATTGTGCGTCGAGCCTGCCCTGGGCGGAGGCGGAAGACGGCACGGCGGCCAGCATCAACGCCAGCGCGCAAAGGCCAAGCAGCACCCGCCGTGCCGCTTGGGCAGGCCTGCGCGAAATCAAGCGGTACGTGGTCACTTCGGAGCGGTCCTGCTTTACGCTGGTCTTAAGGGTCATCTCAAAGGGTTATCTAAGCAGAAAGTGTCATCCAGGCAAAAATACCGGCAAAAAAAACGCGTATTCCGCAACAGCATGCCCTCGACCTGATCGGGGGTGGACAGCGGTTTTGCGATCACAATACGCGCAAATTGAGTTCGGCGCGCTTTTTGGCAATTCCGCTGGCGTTGCAGTAACTTGGGTCAGAAGATCATGTCGGCGGCGAATACGCCGTTTATATGATCGCTAAAAGCCCGCCGAACGGGCCAAAAACCCGCTTTTGCGGGCTCCCGAGGGCTGCCAAACCTTGACGCCCCGGGCATCTCACCCTATACGTCCGCGGCTCCCTGGATGGACACGATTTTTAACCCCCGAGCCGCCCCGAAGGGCCGGGGATGACAGAGGATTTTCAAGATGTCGCGGCGCTGCGAACTGACGGCCAAGGGCCCGCTGGTAGGCCACAAGGTGAGCCACTCCAACATCAAGACCAAGCGCCGGTTCCTGCCGAACCTGTGCAACGTCACCTTCATTTCCGACGCGCTCGGCCGCAACGTGCGCCTGCGCGTTTCGACCAACGCCATCAAGAGCGTCGACCACCGCGGCGGTCTCGACGCGTTTCTGCTGAAAGCCAAGGCGACCGAACTGTCGCCGCGCGCGCTCGAGCTGAAGCGCCAGATCGAGAAGAAGAAGGCCGCGGCGGCGCCGGAGCAGAAGGCGAGCTGAGCGTTCTACTGATTAGCGTTCGCAAGTTTTGGATGGCCGGGTCGAAAGACCCGGCTGTTTTTGTTTTGGGGGGTGATGAACGCTTGCGATCAATCCTCTGCCGCTGAATGTCCTCCGTACGGTCGCTCTCTGAGTTTGCGGTATGCCGAAGCCGCAATTCTGCGCCCCTTGACTCGATCTTTTGCCTCCGTGCACTCTGTTGCGGCAAACAAGAAAAACGCATCGGGTCACAGACCACATGCATCAGGGAGGTTTCACATGCGGCCATTTCTGAGCCTGCTCGCAACGGCGAGCGTCATGAGTCTCGGCGCCTTGATCTCAAGCGCGCCATCGTCCGCCGAGCAGGGTCCGATTCGCATCGGCATTCCGACGGCGATCCAGCTTCAGGTCGGGCGCGACACCCAGAACGCCGCCAGGATGGCGACCGACGAGATCAACGCCAAGGGCGGGCTGCTCGGACGAAAGCTGGAAATCGTCGTTGCCGACGAAACCGAAAACCCCGAGCAGGGGATCGCGGCGATCAAGAAGCTCACCGCCGACGAAAAGGTCGACGTGATGATCGGCGGCTACACCAGCGGCGTCACGCTGGCGCAGTTGCCGCATATCTCGCGCGCCAAGACGATCTACATCGGCGTCGGCGCCGCCTCGCCGGCGATCACGCAGAAGGTGAAGGCGGACTACGACAACTACAAATACATTTTCCGGGCTTTCCCGATCAACGCGGCCCACCAGGCCCGCGCGCTGGTCGATTTCATCGGCGGCAAGCTCAAGGACGACATGAAGTTCACCAAAATCGCGATCGTCGGCGAGAACGCCAAATGGGTGCAGGATCTGGTCCCGATCCTCAAGAAGGGCGCGATCGACCGCGGGACCGACGTGCGGCTGGCGGAATTTTTCGACACCTCGACGTCCGACTTCTCGCCTCTGTTCGCCAAGGTCAAGGACAGCGGCGCGCAATACCTGATCGTGATCCTGTCGCACGCCTCGTCGGACGTTTTCGTCAAGCAGTGGTACGACGCGCAGGTGCCGATTCCGATCGGCGGCATCGACGTCAAGAGCCAGGACGCCGATTTCTTCACGCGCGTCAGCGGCAAGGCCAACAGCGAGACCGTCGCCATGTTCGCGATCCGCGCCCCGCTGACGCCGAAGACCATTCCGTTCTGGGATGATTTCGTCAAGCGGTTCGGGACCGCGCCGGTCTACACCGGCATCGGCGCCTATGACGCGGTCTATGTCTATGCCGAAGCCGTCGCCCGCGCCAACTCGGTCGAGCCCGATGCCGTCATCAAGGAGCTCGAGAAGACCGACCACACCGGCATCGCCGGCAAGATGGTGTTCGACGACATGCATGACGTCAAAACCGGACCGGGCATGCAGAACCTGCTGTTCGTGCAGTGGCATCCGAATGGCGAGCGCATCGTGGTTTGGCCAAGGGAAGGCGCCACCGGCAAGATGATCGCGCCGCCCTGGATGAGCAACTGATCGCCCTCGTCGTCATCGGGCGACCGGCCGGACTGGCATCGTCCGGTCGCCCGAAGGCGAAGGCTGCCTTCGCTTCCTGATCCCCATCACATCGGGCCGGCATGCTTGAAATCCTGATCTACGGCGCCGTGTCGAGCGCGATCTACGCGATGCTGGCGATCGGCTTCACGCTGATTTTCGGCGTCGCCCGCATCCTCAACCTCGCGCATGGCGCGTTCTACGCGCTCGGCGGCTATTCGGCCTATGTCTTCACCACCGTGCTGCATTTTCCCCTGTTCATCGCCGCGCCGCTGGCGGTCCTGTTCGTCGCCGCTTTCGGCGTGCTGATGGAGCGCTTTCTGGTTCGCCCGCTGCGCAGCTCGCAGCTCGCGGTGCTCATGATCACGCTCTCGGTTTCGCTGGCGGTGGAGCAGGGGCTCTTCATTGTCTTCGGTTCCGAGTACCGCAATGTGCCCTCCTTCGTAGCGGAGAAGATCAGCATCGGCGGCGTCGATATCGGCGGCCAGCGGCTTCTGGCGCTGTTCGCAAGCGTGACGGTGCTGTGCGGCCTGTGGCTGTTCATTCAGCGTACCCGCCTCGGCGCCGCCATCCTCGCGGTGTCGCAGGATCCGGAGGCGGCCCAGTACATGGGAATTCCCACCAACCGGATATTCTCGATCGTGATGGCGATCTCGGCCGGCACCGCGGCGCTGGCGGGCGTTTTGGTCTCGCCCTTTCTCACGGTACAGCCGGGGATGGGGCTGCTGCCGATGGTGAAGGCGTTTGCCATCGTCATTGTCGGCGGGCTCGGATCGATCCCCGGCAGCATCCTCGCCTCGCTGCTGCTCGGCTATTCGGAGACCATCGTCTCTTATCTCATTTCATCGTCGTGGACCGAACTGGTGTCGCTGGTTGCGGTGGTCACGACGCTGATGATCAAGCCGTCCGGGTTGCTCGGCCGGCGGGCGGCCTTTTAAGATGACCCGCGCCTCCCTCATCGATCTTTCCGGCGCCGTCGTCGTGGTCGCGGTGCTGGCGCTGACGCCGATGCTGCTGGGCAGCAATTACCTCACGGGCGTTCTGACCGTCTGCGCGATCTACGCGATCTGGGCGGCGAGCTGGGACTTCATGTCCGGCCTGACCGGCCGCGAAAATTTCGGCCATTCGCTGTTCATCGGAGCCGGCGCCTACACCGCGGGCTTCCTTGCCACCGTCTGGTTCGCCAATCCCTGGTACAGCCTGCCCGCCGCCGTCGTGGTCGCCGTCGCCTTCAGTCTCGTGGTCGGGTTTCCGACGCTTCGCCTCAAGGGTCCCTACTTCGCGCTGGCGATGCTGACGGCGGCCGCCATCATGCAGCGGCTGTGTCTGATTTTCTGGGAATACAGCGGCGGCGAGGAAGGACTCTACGGCCTCGAGCCGCTGATCCTGTCGCCGCTATATTATTACTGGTTCGTTCTGGCGACCCTTGTCGTCGCGGTGGCCATTCTCACGGCGCTCGCCAATTCGCACTGGGGGCTTCTGCTTCGCGCGATCCGCGGCGACGAGGCGACCTGTCAGGCGGCAGGCATCAACGTGACCTTCTACAAGATCGCATCGCTGATGATCAGCGCTGCCTTTGCCGGGCTCGGCGGCGCGCTCTATGCGCATTATCAGTTGCAGGTCTCCCCGCCGCTGTTCTCGGTTCTGGTGTCGATCACCATCATCATCATGGTCTATGTCGGCGGCATCGGTTCGATCTACGGCCCGGCGCTGGGCGCGATGCTGCTGACGCTGCTCACCGAGATGCTGCGCGGGTTCGGCGAGTACCGGCTGTGGATCTACACCCTGACCTTGATGCTGATCCTGTTCTTCCTGCCCAACGGATTGATTGCACCGCTGTGGCGGCGGCTGACGGAGCGGTTGCGATGAGCGCGATCCTGGAAGTGCAGGACGTCTCGAAACGCTTCGGCGGCCTGACCGCCGTGAAGAACGTCAGCTTTTCGCTTGAGGCGGGTGAACTCACCGGCATCCTCGGCCCCAACGGCGCCGGCAAGACCACGCTGTTCAATCTTCTCACCGGATTTATTCCCGCCGACAGCGGCAGCATCCGCTTTCAGGGCCAGGAACTCCGCGGCCTTGCGCCTTACCGGATCGTCAACCGCGGCGTGGCCAGAACATTCCAGCTGACGCGGCCGTTTCTGGGAATGACGGTGATCGAGAACGTCATCGTGGCGTGTCTTTCGCCGCGGGCACGCGATGCCCATGACAAGGAGAGCCGCGCCCGGGAGCTGCTCGATCAGGTCGGGCTGGGCGCGAAAGCCGGGGACGCCGTTGAAACGCTGCCCTATGGCGATTTGCGCCGGCTGGAAATCGCCCGCGCGCTGGCGACCAAGCCCGATCTGTTGCTGCTCGATGAGCCTTTCGCCGGGCTCGGCAGCAGTGAAATCGAGCCGCTGGCGCAATTGATCAAGCGTCTGCATCGCGAGCAAAACCTCACCATTCTTCTGATCGAGCACAAGCTGCGCGAGTTCATGGCGCTGGTGTCGCGCGTCATCGCGATCGACTTCGGCGAGATCATCGCGGTCGCCGCACCCGCCGACATCGTGCGCGATCCGCGGGTGATCGAAGCCTATATCGGGCGAACGGAGGCCGATCATGCCTCTGCTTGAGATCGCCGAGCTGAGTGTGCGGTACGGCAAGGCTCTGGCGGTCGAGTCGGTGTCCGTCACCGTCGACAAGGGCGAGCTGGTCGGGGTTCTCGGTCCCAACGGCGCCGGCAAGACCACGCTGCTGAAAGCGATATCGCGCGTGATCCCGGCGACCGGCACCCTGAAATTCAAGGGCGAGGCGCTCGACCGTGTTCCGCCCTATGACGTCGTCGCCCGCGGCATCTGTCACTGCCCGGAGGGCAGACGCCTGTTCCCGGAACTATCGGTTCTGAAGAACCTTCAGCTCGGCGCGTATCTGCGCTCGAACAAGGCCGAGATTCAGCACGATCTGGACCGCGTGTTCGCGTTGTTTCCGGTTCTCGGGGAGCGCCAGCAGCAGCAGTCGAGCACGCTGTCGGGCGGCGAACAGCAGATGGTGGCGATCGGGCGGGCGATGATGGGGCGGCCCGAGCTGTTGCTGCTCGACGAGCCCTCGGTCGGAATCGCGCCGCGGCTCAAGGGGCTGATTTTCGACGCCATCGAGAAGATCAGGCAGGATGGCACGGCGATCCTGATCGTCGAGCAGGATGCAACATCGACCCTGCGGATCGCCGATCGCGTCTATGTCCTCGAGCACGGCCGGACCGTCCGCGAAGGCCGCCCCAGCGATCTCGCCGGCGACGAATATATCAGGCAGGTCTATCTCGGGGTGTGACGGTGCCATGCGGCGGGCGGCTGAGGTGAGCTGAGGGTTTGCGTTAAGCTGAATTGGCGGTTTTGGAGTTTTCGATGGCCGGGCCGAAAGACCCGACTGTTTTTGTTTGGGGGGGTACGCTGCTCGCCCCAACGGCCTTGCTGCACGCCATTTACTCGCTATGATCGCAGAATCGGGAAGTTCAACTAAGGGGGCCTCATTGGCCGTCAATGTTAGCGATCTGAGGGCCATCGCTACCCAGCGTGACCGGTATCAAACTCAGCTAAATCGCCTCAAGAATCTCGGCAAGCAGACGTCGTGCATCGAGGCCGCCGTTTCGAGCGCGGGAGACACGCTCCTAGCGGGGACTAATTCTTTCGTCATTTACGGTGAACCACAGAGTGGGAAGACAGAAATGATGATCTGTCTTACTGCCAAGCTTCTCGACGACGGGAACCGCATCATTATTCACCTGCTGAACGATAGCGTGCAGCTACTTCAGCAAAACCTCGACCGGTTTCAGCGGTCTAAACTATCGCCAGCTGCACGCAATTTCTCCGATGTCATCGATCCCGAGTATTCCTTCGCCACCGGATATCACGTCATTTTTTGCAAAAAGAACGCAAGCGACCTCACCAAGCTAAATCACAAATTGGAGACGGTTCGCAAGAAGGTCATCATCGATGATGAGGCCGATTTTGCTACACCCAATGCGCTGATCAATAAGGGCGACGTAACGCGCATTAATGCACTCATAAACAAATTAATCAGCCACGATGGTATCTATATTGGCGTAACCGCAACACCCGCGCGACTGGACCTCAACAACACGTTTGATAATGACAATGAGAAATGGGTCAATTTCCCACCCCATGAAGCTTACACTGGCCAGGACATATTCTTTCCGCTCGACACCGAAGTAACCTTTTCGCTCCAAACCTTGCCGGATACGGACGACAGCCCAAAATATCTGCGCGAGGCGATCTTCCGATTTCTTGTTCGGACGGCAGCACTGAACTTGTCAACCGGCACCGATGAAAACTTTTCAATGCTCATTCATACGAGCGGAAAGAAGCTTGATCACAAATCGGATAAGAAGCCAATCGATGACGTTATGAACGCCTTGTCCGATGTTCATTCGAAAAAATTCGAGACGTATACGCACGAGCTCGACAAGATTGCCGCCAAGCTTTACGGCGCCGAACAGGCCGGCCGAATACTTGGCTACATCGTCAGGAATTGTGATCAGACCACAACGATCATAATGAACAGTGAAAGAGACAAGAACGTCGATTTCAAATCCGCCACGTCGCCAGCAGCGATGTTCACATTCATTATTGGAGGCAATATTGTTTCGCGTGGGGTCACATTCGACAACCTACTGTCTATGTTCTTCACGCGCGATTCGAAACACAAGATACAACAAGATACCTATATTCAGCGCGCGCGCATGTTCGGGTCACGCAAGAAACATCTTTCGCACTTTGAGCTAACAATCCCCGAACAATTATATTTGGACTGGCACCGCTGCTTCGTCTTTCACAAGCTCGCACTCGAAGCAATCAAGACGAAAAAGGGATCGCCTGTTTGGCTTGCTGACCAACGAATTGCGGCTGTGGCGTCAAGCAGTATAGATAAGGCAAACGTGCTCTTAGACAAAGGTGAAATGTCGTTTCCAATTTTCGACTATTCTCCGGATGTCGAGCGGATCATTGAGGAAAGCAACGACCCGCTTGCCTGCCTCAAGCGATTACAGGTCCTAATCGGAAATGACTCTCTTCCCGACTACCTAATCCGATACGTCGAGCGAATGCTCCCCAACGGACCCAACTCCGTTGCGATTCACCCGTCCAGCACAATCGAGCACATGAAAGACGCAGATAAAGTCAAGATCGAGCGAACCAAAGGCCTCTTCGGACAAGTCCGACGCGATTTTCCTGACGCCGTGCATCATTTCAAGGTGTTCTTCAACGACAAGGGCAAGGCAAGGGTGATCTACAAATTTAGTGGCAACATTAGCTTTCTAAAGAATGTAAAAAATGCTGGATGATTACGAATTCTACCAAGGCGTCGTTCTTCGACAACTTATCATAGAGAGTGACTATTCGATCTCATTTCGGCCGTTCGTGCGCGAAGGACGCATCAACGCGTTTGTCGTGAACGGACGGGTCGGCGTCTATGTCAAACATTCCTCAAAGAGAATGTCGCCGTGGCGGTTCTCGTTCAACATCGATCAAGCGGCCGATCTTCTCGATCTAGAGCACAAATTTCCCAACTCATTTGTGGTATTTGTGTGCGGAACCGACGGTCTTGTTACATTGTCGTTCGCCGATCTGCATACCATAGTGAGCTTTCAGGAAAGTGAGAACGCTTGGGTAAGCGTATCGCGGCCGCCGCGCGCGCAATACGATCTCGCTGGGAATAGGGGCGAGCTGAAATACAAGGTTTCGAGAGGAATAGGCCTGATCCTTGAGACTTCGAAGGCGCGAGTACGCGAACGATATGCGTCTATCTAGCGCATCGATCTGCTGCGCGTTTGGCCGTTCCTTCCCTCAGTTGCCGAGCCCATAATGAGTAAGACCTATAGAAAAACCATTTACGAAACGCTCGGGCGCGATCCTGTTCACCCCTTTCCTGCGCGAATGGCTCCTGGAATTGCTCTCGACATCATTGCGGCCGAGCCCCAGCCCATTCGCGTGCTCGATCCGATGATGGGGTCGGGTACGGTGCTTGCTGTCGCTCGCGCGTGTGGTCACGTCGCTGTTGGCATCGACATTGACCCTCTCGCAGTTCTTCTTGCCCGCGTTTGGACGACCGCGGTGGATGTTGCCAAAGTTGAACGCAAAGCGGCGGAAGTGCTTGAGCGCGCAAGAAACGATTTCTTTTCGCGCCGCGCGTACGAAGCGTATCCCCGCTATGCAGATTCAGAGACGCGACAATTTATTCGATATTGGTTTGACGGGTATGCACGACGACAGCTCGCATCTCTCGCTGAAGCGATACAGCGAGTTAAGGATGATCGGATTCGCGATGCACTCTGGTGCGCTTTTTCGCGCCTCATCATAACGAAGCAGGCCGGAGCCTCCTTGGCGATGGATTTGTCGCACAGTCGGCCGCACAAGGTGTTTGATCTCGCGCCAATTAAGCCGTTCAATAAATTTGTCGCTGCGGTCAATCATGTACTTAAGAATTGTATCGGGAGTGATCAGCGGAACCGGGGGCCTGCCGCAAGAGTTTCGTTGGGAGATGCACGTAAACTCCCCATCGCAAGTGGTACCATCGATCTCGTTTTGACGTCACCCCCATACCTGAATGCAATAGACTACATTCGGTGCAGCAAGTTTTCGTTGGTTTGGATGGGGTACACCATTGGGGAATTGGGAGGCATTCGAACAGAAAGTGTTGGCGCTGAAAGCAGCAATCAAGAGGCCTACGAGAACGAGGACATTCGAAGAATTATAACCAACTTGAAGCTGAGCCCTAGGCTTTCTGCGCGCAACGAATCGGTTCTCGCTCACTATATTAAGGACATGCGCAGCTCGGTTGAAGAGGCCGCACGGGTACTCTCGCCCGGAGGCAAAGCCGTGTATGTCGTCGGCGAAAATACTGTTCGTGGCACATTCATCGCAAATGCCAAGATCGTTTCATCCGTTGCGGAGCTGTCCGGATTGAATGTCGATGGCAGACGAGCACGAGAACTCCCGGCTAATCGTCGCTATCTTCCACCGCCGACGGTTCGTAATGCCCCGGAGTTGCTAGACGGCCGAATGCGTCGCGAGGTTATTTTGTCGTTTTCAAAACCCTAAATGCATCTCTGGAGCGTTTCGCGATCGTCACGGACGTGAGGCGGGATGCGGTGGACGCGGGCAGCGCTTGCTGACGAACGACGCTTGCTGACGAACGGCTAAGTCGTGCGGTCCTGACGCCTCGACCACGAGCGTCAGGTTGGCGAACGCGCATTGGCCGGCCGCACTGTGACGCGCGATATGCGGCCTGCGCCGCAAAACCTCCCGGCGACAAAGCGATCCCCGAATGCCGATAGCCACATCGCCCGCAGCTCGCTAAACTTCAGGCTGCAACCCGTGGGGATCGCATCCATGAAGAACCTCGTCATTTGCTGCGACGGCACCGGCAACGAGATCAGCGAGAACATTTCCAATGTACTCAAGCTGTACCGGATGCTGCGGAAGACCGGCAAGACCGCGCCGCACCAGCTCGTGTTCTACGATCCCGGTGTCGGCACGCTGGCAAGACCGGACCCGTGGCGGAAGGTTTGGCAGGATGCCATCACCATTCTCGGCCTGGCGACCGGCTATGGTCTCGATGACAACGTGCTCGCCGCCTACGAATTCCTGGTCCACAATTACGAGGACGGCGACGACATCTACCTGTTCGGCTTTTCCCGCGGCGCCTACACCGTGCGCGTGCTGGCGGGCCTGATCCACAAGGTCGGGCTGGTGTCGCCGCAGCAGGCCAATCTCGCCGGCGCCGGCCTCACCGCCTACAAGCAGATCGGCACCGGCAGCGGCCCACCAGCTATCGGACCGGACCCGCAGCAGCTCACCGATGCCGGCGACGAGACCGGGCAAGGCGAGCCGGCCACGCGGGACGATCAGGCGGCGCAGTTCGCGCGCATCCTTTCGGCGGGATGGCCGACCATCCGGTTCGTCGGCGTCTGGGACACGGTCGCGAGCGTGATCGTCCCCCGGCCCGACCGGTTTTACATTCCTAGCCTGCAGGAGCTTGCGTTCACCCAGAACAATCCGAGCGTAAAAACCTTCCGCCAGGCGATTTCGATCGACGAGCGGCGGCGGATGTTCCGCCTCAAGCCATGGGACGAAGGCCAGACCTTCATGCACAACCAATTCAGCCGAACCCACAACGCCGAGCCGCAGGACAGCCAGCAGGTGTGGTTCGCCGGCGCGCACGGCGATATCGGCGGCGGCTATCCGGAGAAGGAAAGCGGGCTCTCGAAATATCCGCTGCTCTGGATGATCGACGAGGCCGTGAAATGCGGTCTTGCCGTCGATCGGCGAACGGTCAATCAGCTGGCCTGGGGCATCCAAAGAAAGGGCAGCCCGTTCAGCTACGTCGCTCCCGACTTCATGCGCGAGCCGCACGAACTCGATGTCGGCCGGCTGGCGCCTGCTCGAATACATCCCGAAGGCGGACAAGTACAAGGAATGGAAATCGCGCCAGTCCTGGCTCGGGCACTACATCCCGGATGCCGAGCCGCGCCCGATTCCGGCAGACGCCTTTTTCCACGAATCCGCGGTCAGGAAAATGCGGGACGACCCGAAATACCAGCCGGTGAACCTGCCGGCGCGGTACCAGACCATTCCGATGCTGTCCGGTCCGGCGGACTAAAGCATTCGCCTTGCCGCCGGCTCCAGATCCTGTCGCGCGCAAAGCCTGAATTGTCGAACGGCTTCAAGCTGATTCCGGCAGTCCAGTCCTGCTCGCAAAAATATTTCCGTTGCCGTTTCACCCAAATCAAATCCAGAACTCACTCCGTCCCGTCTCTCTCGAGGGGCGTTTCGCGATCGTCACGGACGTGAGGCGGGATGCGGTGGACGCAGGCGGCGCGAAAGACGAATGCGCCTGCTGCGGACGGCGAAGTCGTGTGGTCCTGACGCCCCGACGCTGGCGTCAAGCTCCTGAGAAGCAAGCTTCTCAGGGGTGACGGTGGCAAGAAAGCCCGGTCACCGGGGAGAGCGCGAAGGAAACCGTTAAAACCATTGCGCGGGGAATGCCGGGTGATTTCCGGCGTGACCGTGGTGACTAACGCGTGTGTTTTCTACCACTGCACACGCGGCTGCGGGCGCTCCGGGCGTCCGGCATTCCCTGCGCCCTTCGATATGAGGGCAGGAGGTCGATGGCAAAACTCGCGCGAAACGCGCGGCGAGATCGCGGACCCGTATCTCGCCGTCATTGCGAGCCAACGGGTCGCGCGAATGCGCGCCCGATGACAGGCTCCGCGAAGCAATCCAGCTTTCTTTCGTGCTGCTCTATGGATTGCTTCGTCGCTTTGCTCCTCGCAATGACGATCTCAAGACCTCTTTTCTTTCGGCTGTTTGAAATTCGAATCCGAAGCAAATCATGGCGTGCGAACGCGCCCGTTATGCGTCGTCCTCGCGAACGCGGGGACCCATACGCCGCGGCTGAGCGTTCTGGCACGGTGGCTAACGGCTTTTGCTCCAACAAACGATGGTGGTTGATGGGTCCCCGCGTTCGCGGGGACGACGTGAGGAGATTGCAGCATACGCGCGCCGCGCCGGCGGCACCCGGTGTTCGCGCCTCGCGCGACTTCCGATGGTCAGGCCAGCTCGGACTCGCCGGGCACATCGGCATCATCGGGATTCATGCTGTCGACCGATGGCACGATCGAAGGCGCGGGCACGCGCTCCAGCTCGGCAAACCGGTCGACCAGCCGGCGCAGATATGGCGGGATTTCCGAAGCGTCCCGGCCAAGGACGTCGCGAAGCCGCTCCCCGATCTCGTCGCAGATCGCGCGGCAGTGCGTACTATCGAGAACTACAGCAGCATCCTTGCCGGCCATCGCCGATCCCCGACTTCTTCAGGTTCCGATCAATAAACCAGGTCGGGACGAGAGTCGGTAAATAGCCGCCGGCGAACTGGTCGCGTGGTGAAGAACAGGTAAAGCGGCGGCCGGAAATCCCGTTAGTACCAACCAACCGTCGTCCCCGCGAACGCGCTAGGGCATGCACACATCTGGTGCGACGGATTGACTCGGGTCTGGCGAGGGGGATTCCAGAATCGGGAATTCATGTGATTCCTATTGGGGCACTTCGGCTTTGGCAGAGGTGTCGGCATGCTGGCGCAAATTGGCTGGTCATTGGGTCGGTTCGGGGATCGTCGTCTCGATAAAGGGGGGCGGCGCTCATCGAATGCATGGTCGCGGGCAAGGATGTCTGCCTGCGGCGGCTGGCAAAGGGCGTCCGTGGCCAGGAAGTGCGGTTCAACCGCTTTCTCGGCAATGCCAAGGTGACGACCGCACGCGTGATCGAAAGCTGGAGCGAAGGCACGGCGGCGGCGGCGGAAGGCCGCCATGTTCTGGCGATCCAGGACACCAGCGAAATCAACTTCGCAACCACTGCGAAACGCCGGCGCGGGCTCGGGGAGATCGGCAAGGGCAACGGCCGCGGGGTGCTGCTGCACCCGATGCTGGCGGTGGACGCCGAGAATGGCAGCTGTCTCGGTCTGGTGAGTGGCCAGGTGTGGACCCGCAAGGGCCGCCGCACCGTCTCGCACGACCTGCGGGATTTGTCGGACAAGGAATTGCAGCGCTGGATCGCCACTGCGCTGGCGGCCAAGCCGCTGCTTGCCAAGGCCGCCATGGTGACCGCGCTCGGCGACCGCGAGAGCGACATCTTCGCCCTTTATGCCAGCGCGGCTGAGGAGCGCTTCCATGTGATCGCCCGCAGCATGCATGATCGCAAGCTCACGGATGGTGCCGGCTTGTATGCGGCCAGCGAGGGCATGGCTGTCGTGGACCAGCGCCTGATCGTGCTGCCGGCGCGGGCGCAGTGGGCCGAACGCACCGCACAGCTCGAACTTCGCTTCGGCGCAGTGAGTTCTGGCCCGGCCGCAAACCAGGTTCCTGCGCCATCTGCCTGAAAGCTTGCCCTTGAACTATGTCGATGTGCGTGAACCAGATCCCAACGCCGGCACAGAGCCGCTGCACTGGCGGCTTCTCACCACTCACCCGGTGGCGACTGCAGAAGAGGCTTGGCGCATCGTCGAATGGTACAAGCGGCGTTGGCTGATCGAGCAGTTCTTCCGCGTCCTCAAGACCCAAGGCTTCAGGCTCGAAGATAGCCAGGTCGCCACCGCCGACCAACTCCTCAAGCTGGTCGCAATCGCCGCCAAGGCGGCGATCATCACCATCCAGCTCCTGCAGGCCCGCGATGGCCGTGGTTACCAGTCCGCCCGGCTTGCCTTCGATGCCAACGGTGTCGCAACGCTCGCCGCTCTCAATCGAAATCTCGAGGCCCAAAGCAAAAGGCTCAGGAACCCGCATCCACCCGACAGTCTTGCCTGGGCCGCCTGGATCATCGGCCGTCTCGGCGGCTGGGGCGGCTATCGCTCGTCCAAACCGCCAGGTCCCATCACCATGAAAAACGGCCTCGAATACTTCCACGCCGTCGCCGCAGGATGGGGTCTCAGAGATGTGTGCATGCCCTAGCGCGAACGCGGGGACCCATACGCCGCGGCCTCGCGTTTGGCACGGTGGCTGACGTCTTTTGCTCCCAACAAACGCTTGTGGTTATGGGTCCCCGCGTTCGCGGGGACGACCTTGAGAGATACGGCTCCAACTCTTGTCTCGCCGAGTTTCGTATCCCCGCCATCGCGCTCCCTGCCGCCACGCGACTTCCTTAACTCCCGGCGAGCGGTTATTTGAAATGTTCCTGCCAATGACGACATTCTTTTCGGCGCCGAACCGTCATCGATCGGCCAGACCGCCGAACAAGCTTTCGCCGCCGGCCTGTCGCGCGGCTCACCTGGAGGAAGCACCATGAAACGACTGATGATCCTGAACGGTCCCAACCTCAATCTTTTGGGGGTGCGCGAGCCGCATATCTACGGAACGACGACGCTGGCGCAGATCCGGGAGAACTGCGAGCGGCACGCCAAGCAGCTCGGGCTCGAGCTTTCGTTCCACCAGTCGAACCACGAAGGCGAGCTCGTCGACTGGATCCAGTCGGCAAGGCAGACCGCGGACGCCATCATCATCAACCCGGCCGGCTATTCCTTTACCTCGATCGCGATCCTCGATGCGATCAAGGCGTTCGAGGGCGTGGTGCTTGAAGTCCACATTTCCAATATCCATGCCCGCGACGAGCACCACCGGCATTCGAAGATATCGTCCGCCGCTTCGGGCGTGATCTGCGGGCTCGGACCTTACGGCTATATCGCCGCGATGCACGCCGTGACCCAGATGGCGAAAAAATCCTGATTGAAAAGCGGCTCGTCCTTGCGAGGCGCAAAGCGACCAAGCAATCCCGCTCAGTCATTCCGGGGCGATGCCAACGGGTCCGGCCTATGGCCGGCCCGATGACAGGCTCCGCATCGAACTACGATGTGCAATTGCACATCGGAGAATCCAGGGATTCCCCGATGCCGGCCGCGTTCGGCGGCCGATTTACATCCCGTTCATCGTAATTCTTAAAAGGAGATTCAAATTGTCCATCCATGGTTACCACGTTTGGTAAGGGGCCTGCCGCTATTGCTGCGCCGCTCGCGTCGCGAGGCGCGATGCAACAAGGGCAGCCTTGCCTTTCATGGAATGGGGAAACACGAGCATGACGACCGCGGGCCGAGTCCCCACTCCTGCCGCCAGCTTGTGCGAATCTCCAGTGACGCAGCCCGGCGCATCACGGCAACCGGCGCTGCGGCGGCCAGTGGCTGCGTTTGCCCAAAAGCTGACGGCGATTTACGCGATATCGTGCGCCATCGCACTCGCCGGTTGTGCCAACAAGACGGCAGCGCCGGGATTCGAGGCAAACCCGATCCAGGAGCCCGCCGATCGACAAGTTCAGCTGCGAGTTCGCCGGCCCGACCGGGCGCTGCTCAAGCCGCAGCCGGCGCCCGACTGCGAATTAAGGGAATCCGGGGTCAAGCCGGTGGATTCGGATCAATGGGCGCGCCTGAAGCTCGATTACCAGCGACAATGCTACCAGCGTGCGGAAGAGGCGGTGCGCAAGCGTTTGCGGCTGCTGCAGGCGTCGAGCACCTGCGAGATCGAGCCGGTTCAGCATTCGTCGCCGACTGTCCGGTAGCCATCCGCCCCGCCGGCCATTCGACCTTTCGCGATCGTGGCCGCAGCTGCCGGCCCTGCACGTCTTCCGCCATGGTTTCGTCATGGTTTGTAGACCGCGATGTCGTCTTTGTGCCGCTTTGAATACGCAAATGCTTGTCAGTATTCTGTTCTGCGGCGGGAATTTCTGGGACGGGGCAGCCGCGAAAGCAGCCATGAAAACCCTCTACGATTTGCTCGGTGCTCTTCCTGAGGACGATGCCGGAGATCTGAGGGCTGCCTTCCGCGACGCCGTCAAAGGCAGCCACCCTGACCTCCATCCCGACGATCCGGAAGCTCCGCTGAGGTTCAGGCAGATCGTACGTGCCAATGATATCCTTAGCGATCAGGACCAGCGGGCGGCTTACGACTGGCTGCTGGCGTACCTGCTCCAGCAGCCTGCCCCGAAGCCGAGGCTCGGCACCGCCGTCCGCACGATCCGCAAGTTCGCCGTCGAAGCGATCACGTTCGCTTCGGTTTCGACCGTGTCGATCGGAGGATATTTGCTTTTCGACCGCCTTTCAAAAGCATCGGTCGTTCCGTCGACATTGTTCGAAATCACGGCGCGGGCGCCGGCCGACAATGTTGCTGTCGCACCGACACCGCGATTCGATACGACGGGCCGGGATGGGTCGCCCGGCAAGCTTGATGGCAAAAAGGTCGAGGGTGCAGGGGTCGCCAACGAGGCGATCGTGCCGGGCGCCGCTGCAGCCGAGGCGAGTGCAGCCGGCGCTCCGGCCAATGCCAGTGCCGGCCCGGCTCCCGACCTCGCGGCGAAGGATGCCAAGCCCCATGATGCCAAGTCCTATTGGGAGCGGGGGATCACCGCCTACCGCGACGGCGACCTGTCGCGCGCGATCGCCGACTTCGATCGGGCGATCCAGCTCGATCCGGACTTTGCAGATGCCTACCTCGACCGCGGCATCGCGCTCTATCGATTGCACGAATTCGGGCGCGCATTCGCCGACATCACCCAGGTGAAGCGTATCAAGGATTCGAACCGCGGCGGATCTGCCGTGACGGCGGCGCATTAAGCATCGCCCTGGAGTGCCCTCTACCTTGCCCCGAACGTCGTCGGCCCGAACAGCGCCTTTTGCGTCGAGGGCTGCGAGCGCCAGTATTGCGGCGGCGCCTCGACCTGGCCGCCGAGTTCGGCGGCGGCGTGCCAGCCCCAGCGCGGGTCGTACAGCATGGCGCGCGCCAGCGCGACCATGTCGGCCTGGCCGGATGCGACGATCTCCTCGGCCTGCTTCGCCTGCGTGATGAGACCGACCGCCATGGTGGTGACGCCGGTGGCTTGCCTGATGCCGTGAGCGAACGGCACCTGATAGCCGGGGCCGAGCGGAATCTTCTGCATTGGCGATACGCCGCCGGAGGACGCATCGATCCAGTCAACGCCGCGCTTTTTCAGCTCCCTGGCAAACTCGATGGTTTGCGCGAGATCCCAGCCGCCCTCGACCCAGTCGGTCGCCGAAACCTTGACGCCAACCGGCTTGTCTGCCGGAAACGCCGCGCGGATCGCGTCGAACACTTCCAGCGGATAGCGCATGCGATTTTGCAAGGATCCGCCATATTGGTCGGTGCGCCGGTTGGAGATCGGCGACAGGAACTGGTGCAGGAGATAGCCGTGGGCGCTGTGCAGTTCGAGGCCGTCGAGCCCGAGCCGTTCGGCGCGTCTTGCCGCTGCAACAAATGCCTCGCGGACCCGCTTCAGCCCCTGCGCATCGAACGCCTTCGGCGGCGCCTCGCTTTCCTTGTGCGGCACCGCGGATGGTCCTTCCGCCTGCCAGCCGCCCTGGTGAAAAGGGATCTGCTGGCCGCCGTCCCACGGCACATGGCTCGACGCCTTGCGGCCGGCATGGGCGAGCTGCATCATGACCGCGATTTTCGAATGCTTGCGCACCGAGGCAAGGATCGGCTTCAGCGCGGCCTCGGTGGCGTCGTTCCACAGGCCGAGGCATCCCGGCGTGATGCGGCCGATCGGCTCAACCGCGGTCGCCTCGATGCAGAAGATCGCCGCGCCCGACAGCGCGAGCGTGTTGATGTGCGTGAAGTGCCAGTCATTGGCCTCGCCGTCGACGGCGGAGTACTGGCACATCGGCGCCACCATGATGCGGTTGGGAAGCGCAAGGCTGCGCAGTTTGACCGGAGAAAACAGGGCGCTCATTGGGGGGAATCCCGTGACAGAAAGACACCTGACCTATCTAGCTCCCGCGGCGGCGATTGCCAGCTCCCGCCGTCGCAGTGACAGAGTGTTCGTCAGGCGGAATCGGCTTCGGCCGCGCGCATATTCCTACGAGTGCAATCTGCGCCGCTGGCCAGACGCTGCTGGTGCAGCCCCTTGGGTCTCGCTGAACAGCTCGGCGAGCTTTTCGGTGATGGCGCCGCCGAGTTCTTCGGCGTCCACGATGGTGACCGCGCGGCGATAATAGCGCGTGACGTCGTGACCGATGCCGATCGCGATCAGTTCGACCGGCGAGCGGGTCTCGATCTCCTCGATGATGTGGCGCAGATGGCGCTCCAGATAATTGCCGGGATTGACCGACAGCGTGGAGTCGTCGACCGGCGCGCCATCGGAAATCATCATCAGGATCTTGCGCTGCTCCTGGCGGCCCAACAGCCGCTTGTGCGCCCAGTCCAGGGCTTCGCCGTCGATGTTTTCCTTGAGCAGACCCTCGCGCATCATCAGCCCGAGATTTTTCCGTGCGCGCCGCCACGGCGCGTCGGCGGATTTATAAATGATGTGCCGGAGATCGTTGAGACGGCCGGGATTGGGCGGCTTGCCGGCGGCAAGCCATGCTTCGCGCGATTGCCCGCCCTTCCAGGCGCGGGTGGTGAAGCCGAGAATCTCCACCTTGACGCCGCAGCGCTCCAGCGTCCGCGCCAGAATATCGGCGCAGGTGGCGGCGACCGTGATCGGGCGTCCGCGCATCGAGCCGGAATTATCCAGAAGCAGCGTCACCACGGTGTCGCGGAAGGTCGCTTCCTTCTCATGCATGAACGACAGCGGATGATAGGGATCGGTCACCACGCGCGACAGCCGTGCGGGGTCGAGAATGCCTTCCTCGAGATCGAATTCCCAGGCGCGGTTCTGCTGCGCCATCAATCTGCGTTGGAGCCGGTTGGCGAGCCGTGCCACGATGCCCTGCAGATGCGCGAGTTGCTTGTCGAGGTAGCTGCGCAGGCGTTCCAGTTCGTCGTGGTCGCAGAGGTCTTCGGCCGCGATCACCTCGTCGAATTTCGGCGCAAAGGCGTGATATTCCGGCCCGCGCGGCTCGTTGGCGTGGCGCGAATTCGGACGAGTCGCCTCGCCCGGCGTCTCGTCGTCGCCGAGTTCGCCGTCATCGAAGGTATCGCTGGTGGAGGCCTGCGCGCTTTCCATCGCGCTTTCCGACATTTCGTCGGTGGAGGCCTGCGCCTGATCGGCGCTCATTTCCTGCGCGGCGTCGCTGTCGGGCGAGCCTTCTGCGCCGGACTGGTCGTTCTCGCCGTCGCGGTTGTCGTCATGGTTCTCGTCCTCGTCGGCCTCGGCGTTGCGGTCGTCGCCGAGTTCGAGCGCGGACAACAGATCATGCACCGCATCGCCGAATTTTGCCTGATCCTCGGCCAGCCGATCGAGCCGGTCGAGCCGCGCGCCGATCTTGTCTTCCAGCACCGGCCGCCAAAGGTCGACCATCTTGCGCGCCGCCGCCGGCGGCGCGAGACCGGTCAGGCGCTCGCGCACCAGCATCGCCAGCGCGTCGGACAGCGGCGCGTCGGCACGGTCGGTGATCTCGTCGAACTTGCCGCGATGGAAATGATCGTCGAGCATCGCGGTAAGATTTTTGGCGACCCCCGCCATCCGCCGCGAACCAAGCGCTTCGACCCGTGCCTGCTCGACCGCTTCGAACACGCCGCGCGCCTGCGGATTTCCCGGCATCAGCTTGCGGTGCACTTTCGGATCGTGGCAGGCAAGCTTGAGCGCGATGGAGTCGGCGTGGCCGCGCACGATGGCGGCATCGCGCCGGGTCATCTTGCGCGCCGGCTCCGGCAGCCGCGCCTTGCCCGGCGCCAGGCCCGGCCGCTCGGCGGCGAACGTCACTTCAAGCTCCGGCTTTTTCGCGATCGCGCGCAGGCAGGCCGTCACCGCGCGCTTGAACGGCTCGGTCGGCGCTTCCTTCGATCCGGTGCGGAATTTGGAGTTGGTGGTCATAACCAGTCCTTACAGCGCCTTGGTAAACCAGTGACGCGTTACGCCGCCGGGATAGCCGTCGATTGCGCCGAACGCCTCATAACCGCATGCTCCGTAGAAGTCCGGCGCCTGGACGCTCAAGGTGTCGAGATAGGATCGCACTGCGCCAAACCGCCGAGCCTCTTCCTCGATCCTTTCGATCAGCGTCGTCCCGTGGCCCTTGCCGCGAAACCGCTCGTCGATCCAGAAGAACTGGATGAACAGCACGGTCATCCAGACCTCGCCGACAATTCCGCCGACTATCGCGTCATCGTCGCGCAGCGAGATGGCGAGGCGGCGATATTTCTGCCTCCCCATCTTTTCGTCGTTATAGCGAATGAGGCCGCCAAGGACCGCGCGCCTGGTCTTTCCGATCGTGCGCTCGACGGAAATCGCCGGCATCGCGTCAGCTCATCGCCACATTGACCGAGGATTCCGTCAGTTCCACGTTGAAGCAGCGCTGATAGAATTCAGCCACCAGCGGCCGTTCCAGTTCGTCGCACTTGTTGAGGAAGGTGACGCGGAACGCAAAGCCGATGTCGGAGAAAATCTCGGCGTTTTCTGCCCAGGTGATCACCGTGCGCGGGCTCATCACCGTCGACAGATCGCCGTTGGCAAACGCGTTGCGGGTCAGATCCGCGAGCCTCACCATCTTGTTGACGATGTCGCGCCCCTCCTGGGTCCGGTAGTGATGCGCTTTCGCGAGCACGATCTCGACTTCCTCGTCATGCGCGAGATAGTTCAGCGTGGTGACGATCGACCAGCGGTCCATCTGGCCCTGGTTGATTTGCTGGGTGCCGTGATAGAGGCCGGAGGTATCGCCGAGGCCGACCGTGTTGGCGGTCGAGAACAGCCGGAACGCCGGATGCGGCTTGATCACCTTGTTCTGGTCGAGCAGCGTCAGGCGGCCGGAGACTTCGAGCACGCGCTGGATCACGAACATCACGTCGGGTCGGCCGGCGTCGTATTCGTCGAACACCAGCGCGATGTTGTGCTGCAGGGCCCACGGCAAAATGCCATCGCGGAATTCGGTGACCTGCTTGCCATCCCTGACGACGATGGAATCCTTGCCCACCAGATCGATCCGGCTGATGTGGCTGTCGAGATTGACGCGCACGCACGGCCAGTTCAGCCGTGCCGCGACCTGCTCGATATGGGTCGACTTGCCGGTGCCGTGATAGCCCGTGACCATGACGCGGCGGTTCTTGGCAAAGCCGGCCAGAATGGCGAGCGTGGTGGCGCGATCGAAGCGGTAATCGGCGTCGACGTCCGGCACATGCGGATCGACTTCGGAATAGGCCGGCACCTCGAGGTCGCTGTCGATACCGAATACCTGCCGCACCGACACCTTCATGTCGGGCAAGCCGGCGGGCTCCTGCACTTTGGTCATGGCGGGGGTCGTCATCAATCCTCCGAGGTCCCGGGCGCTCCCGAAACCAGATTTGCGGTGTGGCTGCGGATGGCTGTTAATTGAAACCTATCAGAGAGCACGGGCCGGCAGAAGCCCGCGGCTCAATCAAAGTTCCGTTGCGTTATCATCAAGATAGGTGCTGGCCGCGGTTTTTGGAAGGCTGCCCTGCGAATCACGCCATATTTCGCCCGCTTATTGCGGCCAACGGCTCAAAGCCGGGGTCCAAATGGCCCTTTCCACCTCGATCGTGAGTTATGTTAGGTCTCCGTTCGACCCGGACAATGCCAAGACATGAATTTTGCGGCCTCATTCCTCGATCCATTGATTGCGTTCGTCTCGGCAAATGCGTGGCTTGCCTATCTGACGCTGTTCCTCGCCGCCCTGCTGGAGGCCGTTCCGATCGTGGGCTCGGTGATTCCGGGCTCGACCATCATCCTTGCGCTGAGCGCGCTGGTGCCCAGCGGAGACTTACGGCTTGATTGGGTGCTGTTGGCCGCCATCGCCGGCGCCTTGCTCGGCGACGGATCGGCGTTCTGGTTCGGGCACCGCGCCCAGCGCGAGATCCTCAGCGCCTGGCCGATGACGAATTTTCCACGCGTGGTCGCGCAGAGCGAGGCATTCTTTCACCGCTGGGGCGCGCTGGCGGTATTTTTTGCTCGCTTCGTGCCGCCGATCAGAGCCTTCGTGCCGCTGACGGCGGGTGCGCTCGGCATGCGGCCGTTGCGCTTTTATGCCGTCAACGTCCCGGCGATCCTGCTGTGGGCGCCGGCGCATGTGCTGCCGGGCGTGCTGGCGATATCGGCGCTGCACGAATATGCCGGAGTTCCGCGCCACACCGGGGTCGGCAGGCATTACTGGATTTTGGCGGTGATCGGCGGCGCGCTGGTCGTCGCGCTGGCGACCTGGACGATCCGCCGCCGCCACGGCGCGGGCATGATCGAGCCGACGGCCGAGCAGATTCGGAAAGATTTTCGATAGGATTCCGACCCGGACATCGCGCTTTGCCGATCCGTAGCCGAGCCACGTGGTCGATCTGGCCTGGCGCCGAAATTCACCGCGCAAGCGGCACTTCGTCGAACTCGGCAAGCTGATGACGTCTGCGATGTCGGGCCAGAGGCGGGATTCGGAAATGGTCTGATCGAGAGTTTCGCGATCAGCCCGCGCGCACCACGGTCTTCAGATAATTATACGCCTTGATGATCTCGATCAGGCGATCCTCGGTGGAGCGGTCGCCGCCATTGGCATCGGGATGGTGCTGCTTCACCAGCGCCTTGTATTTCGCCTTGACGGTTTCGAGCGTCGCGTCCGCGCCGAGGCCCATCACCTGCAGCGCCTTGCGCTCGGCATTGAACACTTTTCGGGTTTCGACTTTGGCCTCGGCACCCGCTCCCGGACCCGGCCGCCAACGGCCGCGGCCGTTGAGCTCGCTGAACATGCTGAACGGATCGGCCGCGCCTTCGAGGTCGGCCTCGGGGCTGCCCTTGCCCTTCTTGGAACTGGTATTGGCACCCATCTTCCAGGTCGGACGATGACCGGTCAGCGCATCCTTCTGGTAACGCGCGACCGCGTCCGCATTCATCCCCTGGAAGAAATTATAGGACTGGTTGTATTCGCGGACATGACTGAGACAGAAGTGCCAGTATTCCTTGTCGTTGGTCCGGCCCTTGGGCGCGCGGTGCGGCCCCTTGTTCTTGCAGTCCGGCCACTCGCACATGGCGGAAGCTTCGCGCGCCTGCGCCTGCTGTTTCGCACTCAGCTTGTTGGGCTTGATGCGGATGGAGTTGAAGAATTTTGATGAATCAATCGCCATGGCTAACTATGACAACGCAATGCGAAAACCTTCAAGTCTTGACATTGCGAATACTTCTCTCTCGATGCATCATTGACGAAAAGCGGTCGCAGACGTAATGCCTGCCACCATGAGCACCAAAGATACTATCACAAACAAGTTGCGCGAAGCTTTCGCGCCGGAAAGCCTCGACGTCACCGACGAATCACATCTGCACGAGGGCCACGCCGGCCACAGGCCGGGCGGTGAGACGCATTTCAGGGTCTATATTGTGTCGCCTGCCTTCAAAGGGAAGAGCCGGATCGAACGCCACCGAATGATTAATGCGACGCTGGCAGGGGAACTTGCAGGTTCTGTCCACGCGCTGGCGATCAAGGCGCAGGCCCCGGGGGAAGCGGGCTGAGATTATACGCGCCATCCTAGCCATCACGCCTCACCGCCGGGCGGCGCTGCATGCCGACCCGCGGGCGGACGACGACAAACGGGCGCTTCCAGAGCGTTTTCAAGCGAAGTGGCGACCGGTTCGCGTTAAGAAAATGCGTCAAACCTAGAGCCACGTTTCGATTCTATCGAAACGGAAAAGGCTCTAGAACGCCGTGCCGGCCCGCTTCGGCTTTTTCTCGTCGACCTCGGCCTCGCGCGGCACCGCCACGATCCGCAGCGCGGTGATGCGGTTGCGCTCGCGGCGCAGGACACGGAAACGGAAACCGTGGAAGGTAAAGCTCTGGCCGCGGTCCGGGATCGAGCGCGCCTCGTGAATCACCAGCCCGGCGATGGTGGTCGCCTCTTCATCGGGAAGATTCCAGTCCATCGCGCGGTTGAGATCGCGGATCGGCACCGAGCCGTCGACCACCACCGAGCCGTCGGGCTGGGCGCGGACGCCGGCCACCACCACGTCGTGCTCGTCGGAAATATCGCCGACGATCTCCTCCAGAATGTCCTCAAGCGTCACCATGCCCTCGACTTCGCCGTATTCGTCGACCACCAGCGCGAAATGCGTCTTGCGGCGGCGGAACGCCTTGAGCTGCTCGGACACCGACCGCATCTCCGGCACGAACCACGGCGGCAGCGCGATGGTCGAGACGTCGATCTTCGCCATATCGCCCTCGGCGGCCCGGATCGCGCGCAACAGATCCTTGGCGTGCAGCACGCCGATGATGTTTTCCGGTTTGTCGCGCCACAGCGGAATTCTTGTGTATTCGGTGGCCAGCACCTCGCGCACCAGATCCTCCGGCGGCAGGTCGGCATTGATCATCACCATTTCGGTGCGATGGACCATCACGTCGGAAACCTGAAGCTCACTCAGGTCCAGCAGCCCGCCGAACATGTCACGGTCCTGCTTTTCGACCTTGCCTTCGTGATGAAGCAGATCGACCGCGCCGCGCAACCGTTCGGTCGGCGACAAAAGCGGCTGGTTGGCGCCAATCTTGATGCCCAAGGCTCTCATCAGCACCCGAACGATAGCCTCGATCACCGTGAGCAGCGGCCCCAGCACGTACACCATCAGCTTCATCGGGCGCGCAACCAATAGCGACACCCGGTCCGGCGCGTTGATGGCAATGGTCTTCGGCAGCACCTCGGCGAAGATCACGACCAGCACCGTCATCACGGCGGTGGCGTAGAGCACGCCGACTTCGCCGAACCAGGCGGTGAAGATGCCGGTCGCCAGCGCCGAGGCGCCGATATTGGCGATGTTGTTGCCGAGCAGCAGCGCGCCGATCATCCGCTCGCGCATCGCAAACAGGCTGGAGACCACGCCGGCTTCCCGATTGCCCTGCTTCGACAGCCGCAGCATGCTGGCGCGCGACGCGCCGGTCAGCGCGGTCTCGCTTGCCGAGAAGAACGCGGAGAAGAAGAGACAGGCAATGACAATGGAGAATGTAAGCCAGTCCATGACGTAAGGATCACTTCATCTATGGTTGCAGCATGACGTTTTCGAAAGAAGCGGTTCCACTTTGCGCTAACGCGGCCTCCCGGCCCCGGCCATGCTCTAAGTCTTGCGCGCCAGCTTTGCCTTCAAGAAATCGCGGACCAGCGACGGTTCGACGTCGGGAGCAATCACGGCGTGGCCGACGGCTTTCAGCAGGATGAAGGTGAGCCGGCCGCGCTTGACCTTCTTGTCCTGCGCCATCAGCGCCATCAGGGTGTCGGCGTTGGCAAGCCCTTCCTGGGCAAATCCCGCGATGTCCTGTAAATGGGTCGGCAGACCCGCTTCGGCAAGATGATGCCTGACGCGCGCCGCGTCGGATTCGGCGATCATTCCGAGCTGCGCGGAAAATTCGGCCGCCAGCACCATGCCGACGGCAACGCCTTCGCCATGGAACAGCCGGTCGGAGAAGCCGGTCGCGGCCTCCAGGGCATGGCCGAACGTATGGCCGAGATTGAGCAGCGCACGCTCGCCGGTTTCGCGCTCGTCGCGCGCCACGATCGCGGCCTTGGCGCGGCAGGAGGTGGCGATGGCGTGTTCGCGGGCGGCCCCACCGGCAAAAATATCGGCGTGGTTGACCTCAAGCCAGGCGAAGAAGGTTTCGTCGCCGAGCACGCCATATTTGGCGACTTCGGCGTAACCGGCGCGGAACTGGCGCGGCGGTAGCGTGTCGAGCACCGCGGTATCCGCGATTACCAGCACCGGCTGGTGAAACGCGCCGAGCAGATTCTTTCCCTGCGGCGAATTGATTCCGGTCTTGCCGCCGACCGAGGAATTGACCTGCGCCAGCAGCGAGGTCGGCACCTGCACGAAATCGACGCCGCGGCGCAGGATCGCAGCCGCAAAGCCCGCGAGATCGCCGACCACGCCGCCGCCGAGCGCGATCACCAGATCGTTGCGCTCGATTTTTGCCGAGATCAGCGCTTCGCTGACCCGTTCGAGGCCGGCATAGGTTTTCGAACCTTCGCCTTCCTCGACAATGATACGCGAGGCGGCGATGCCGGCCTGCGACAGCAAGGCCTCGGTTTTGTCGAGCCAGTGTTTTGCGACATTGCGGTCGGTGACGATGGCGGTGCGCGCGCCGGGCCGCAATGCGGCGACCCGGGCGCCCAGCGATTGCAGCGCGTCGCGGCCGATGACGATGTCATAGGCGCGATCGCCGAGCTCGACCTCGACGGTAAGGGAATCGGAACGTTTCAACGGCACGGTCATTGGGTGGCGCTCAGTTTGTTCGATGCTTGTTTCGCAGCGTTGCCGCACAGCCAGCCGTGCAGGGCATCGATGCATTCATCGACGATCTTTTCGTGCGGCACGTCGCGCGACCAGATCGTAATATTCGCGTTTTGATAGACCGGCTCCCGTTCACTCATCAGGCGCCCGACGGTCGCGGCGGGATCGGCGGTCTGCAGCAGCGGACGGTCGGCGCGGCGCTTCACGCGCTTCATGATGATATCGGCATCGGCCTTGAGCCAGATCGAGACCGCCTTGTCGCCGATACGGTTGCGGGTCTCTTCGCGCATGAAAGCGCCGCCGCCGGTGGCGAGCACGGCGGGGCCGCTGTCGAGCAGCCGCGCGATCACCCGCGCCTCGCCATCCCTGAAATGCTGCTCGCCATGGGTTTCGAAGATGTCCGGTATCGACATGCCGGCCGCCGCCTCGATCTCGACATCGGCATCGAGAAACGGCAGCCGCAGCCGCGCCGACAACCGCCGTCCGATGGTGGATTTGCCGGCCCCCATCATGCCCACCAGCACGATCGAACGCGTCCCCAGCGCGGCCGTGATCTCGGCCTCGGGGGATGCGGTGGGGCTGGCCGGCAAGGCTGTCTCGGGCATCGAAGTGGCTCAATCGCCGTGCGAATTGCGGCGTTCCGCGCCACCTATACTACCCCCGCCGATACCGTTGCCAGAGACTCTTGCAACGGAGAGGCGAACATGTTGGTAGTCGGGTCCCATTCTTAATGGTTAATTCGCCGCCTGAGGCTCGCTCATGCCCAGCCTGTTCCGCTTTCTGACGGTCGTCGCTGTGATCGCCGGCGTCGTCTATGGCGTGATTTTCGCGCTGGCGAATTTCGTGACCCCGAAACCGCGGGAAATGACCGTGACCATTCCCGCCGACAAGTTCCTCAAGAAATAGGCGCTAGGGTTGGCGGATGCGTTCCAAGACATCAGACGCCAAACTGATAAATCTGTTCCTCGACATGCTCGCGGCGGAACAGGGCGCCGGCCCCAACACGCTTGACGCCTACCGCCGGGATCTCACGGATTTTTCCGGATTTCTTGTTGGCAGCGGCACAGGCTTTGCCGCTGTCGAAACCCAGGCGCTGCGGGACTACCTCGCCGATCTCGACGCGCGCGGCTTCAAGTCGTCGAGCGTGGCCCGCCGGCTGTCGGCGCTGCGGCACCTGTTTCGCTTCCTCCTCACCGAGCGGATTCGCAGTGACGATCCGGCGGCGATCCTGTCCGGGCCGAAGCGCGGCCGCGGCCTGCCGAAAGTGCTGTCGATACCCGATGTCGATCGCCTGCTGACGCGGGCGAAGGCGCTGACAGTGGCGGCCGAAGTAACTGCGCCGCATCGGCTTCGCGCGATGCGGTTATATTGCCTGCTGGAGGTGCTCTACGCCACCGGCCTGCGGGTGTCGGAACTGGTGGCGCTGCCGCGCTCGGCGGCGCGACGCGACGCCCGCATGATCGTGGTGCGCGGCAAGGGCGACAAGGAGCGGCTGGTGCCGCTGAATGAGGCTTCGCGGCAGGCGATGGCCGATTATCTCGCCGCGATGGAAGCGCTGAAGCCGGAGCAAAAGAAAAACGCAGCAAGCTCGAAATGGCTGTTTCCCTCGTTCGGCGAGAGCGGACATTTGACGCGGCAGCATTTCGCGCGCGACCTGAAGGAGCTGGCCGCATCCGCCGGGCTGGCGCCGCGGCTGGTCAGCCCGCATGTGCTGCGCCACGCCTTCGCGAGCCATCTGCTGCACAACGGCGCCGATTTGCGCATCGTGCAGACGCTGCTCGGCCATACCGACATCTCGACCACGCAGATCTACACCCATGTGGTCGAGGAGCGCCTGAAGAGCCTGGTGCGCGACCTGCATCCACTGGCGGAGAAGTAGCGGCCCCTCTGCCGCCTTGACTTCGGCGCCTCCGCGACCGAAAGAGCCATCTCACACCCGCGACACCTCGGCGCGCAATCGGCTAAACGGATCTGACCTCGCCCCTCGATCGCGCGCTAAACAATTGAAGATAAACGCCTTATTCGCGCGAAGGAGAACCGCTTCGCTCTAAGGCGCGTTCGCCCCTATATTGATTTGATGCCGGATCACATGCGCTCTTACCTCGATTTCGAAAAGCCCGTCGCCGAACTCGAATCCAAGGTCGATGAATTGCGCGCGCTGGCCGCGACCGGCAGTGACATCGGCGATGAGATCGCGCGGATCGAAGACAAGGCGGCCCAGGCGCTCGCCGACCTCTACGCCAACCTGACGCCATGGCAGAAGACGCTGGTGGCGCGCCATCCGCAGCGCCCGCATTTCACCGATTTCGTCAATGCGCTGATCACCGAATTCACCCCGCTCGCCGGCGACCGCAAATTCGGCGACGACGAAGCGTTAATGGGCGGATTTGGCCGCTTCCGCGGCGAGAGCATCTGCGTGATCGGCCAGGAAAAGGGCGCCACCACCGAATCCCGCATCAAGCATAATTTCGGCATGGCGCGGCCGGAAGGCTACCGCAAGGCGGTCCGGCTGATGGAAATGGCCGATCGGTTCGGCATTCCCGTGCTGTCGATCGTCGATTCCGCCGGCGCCTATCCCGGCATCGGCGCCGAGGAACGCGGACAGGCGGAAGCGATTGCGCGCTCCACCGACGCCTGCCTGTCGCTCGGCATGCCCAATGTCGCGATCATCACCGGCGAAGGCATGTCGGGCGGCGCCATCGCCATCACCACCGCCAACCGCGTGCTGATGTTCGAACACGCCATCTACAGCGTGATCTCGCCGGAGGCGGCATCATCGATCCTGTGGCGCGACGGCACCAAGGCCCAGGAAGCCGCCACCAGCATGAAAATCACGGCGCAGGACATGCTGCGATTCGGCGTGATCGATTCCATCCTGAGGGAGCCTTCCGGCGGCGCCCATCGCGATCCCCAGGCCATGATCGCTGTCACCGGCGATGCCATCGCGCAAGCCTTCGGCGATCTGCGCGGCCTCGATCCCGACGAGATCCGCAAGCAGCGGCGCCAGAAGTTCCTGGATATCGGCCGGAAGCTGGCCTGAGGCCGCTTTTTCGCGAAAAATGACCGCGAAAAGAGGCAGCGCGGGCCTTAAACCCCGACTTTTTCAGAAATCCGCGGTTTTTGGCCCCAATTAGGCCCAGACACCGATATTTAACGTCTATTGACCATGGCTGAGGTAGATCCTACCGCAACGCCTGCGTCGGCTTGCGACCGGAGGGGCCAACGAGTAATATTTTAGTCAATGGCTTCAGGGCATGAACGCTATGATCGGGGTGCGAAAATTGCCCGTTGGGTGTGGAGCTCTGCATTGATTTACCGCTCGCTGCTTCGCGCGCTCATCACATCGGCAGCGCTCGCCGCCGGTGTGGTGCTGGCCGGCTGCAACAGCGACGAAATCTCGCTCGCGAACAACGCCAAAGCCAACCAGCCGGTGTCGCCCAAGCTCGTCGCCGACATGGCCGAAAAGGACATGGATTTGCAGTCGCCGATCCTGGTCCGGCTGTTCAAGCAGGAGGCCGAACTCGAGGTCTGGAAGCAGGACCGCTCCGGCCGCTTCGCGCTGTTGAAGACCTATCCGATTTGCCGCTGGTCGGGAGACCTCGGACCCAAGGTCCGCGAGGGCGACCGCCAGGCCCCCGAAGGCTTCTACGCCATCTCGCCGGCGCAGATGAACCCGCAGTCGGCGTATTACCTCTCGTTCAACACCGGCTACCCCAATGCCTACGACAAGGCGCTGGGACATACCGGCTCGCAGCTAATGGTGCATGGCGACTGCTCGTCGCGCGGCTGCTACGCGATGACCGACGAACAGATCGCGGAGATCTATTCGCTGGGCCGTGAATCCTTCTTCGGCGGCCAGAAATCGTTCCAGCTGCAGGCCTATCCGTTCCGGATGACGCCGGTCAACATGGCGAAACATCGCAACAACCCGAACATGCCGTTCTGGAAAATGATCAAGGAAGGCTACGATCATTTCGAGGTGACGCGGCAGGAGCCGAAAGTCGATTTCTGCGAGAAGAAATACGTGTTCGACGCCGTGAAGGCGCCCGACGCCAAGCGGGACCCGGTATTCGATGCGGCGGCCAAATGCCCGGCCTACGTCATCCCGGATGAAGTCGCCGACGCGGTGCGCGAAAAGGAGCAGCAGGACCAGGTCGAGGTCGCGAAGCTTATTGCAAAGGGAACGCCGGTCGCCCGCATGAACACCGGCATCGACGGCGGCATGAACAAGGTGTTCGCCGCCAAGCTGCCCGATGGCTCTACCGGCCTGTCGGAAGGCGGCGACGGTCAGAGCCTGTCGCTGCTGACCCTTTCCCGCGCGCCCGGCACCATTCCCCCGACGGTCAATCCGCCGCACGGGCCGGTGAGTTCTCCGCAAGAGCCGCTGGTGGCCTCCATGGCGCCGGCTGCGCCCGCGACGCGCGTGGCGTCGGCGGCGCCGAATGCGCAATCCGACGACTTCTTTAGCAACCTCGCCCGCAAAGTGGGCTTCGGCGCCACCGCCGACACCACCGCCGCCACCGCGCGGCCGATCCCGGTGAAGCCGAAGGTCGTCGAGGCCAAGCGGAGCGAACCGGCGGCCCACTCGGAAGCGTCGACCCCGAAGGCGTCGAAGCCCGAGATCAAGCAGGCGGCTGCCCGTCCGCCGCTGAAACCGGCAGTCTCCGACGCGCCGGCCGCCTTCGCGCCGCCCGCCGCGAACGACGGCCTGGTGGCCGGCTCAGCGCCGATCGTTCAGTCGAATTCGTTCGACAGCCGCTTCTCGGCGATGAAGTAAGCGTCCTCGTTGGCACTGAGCCGGACAACTTTTTCCAGCAATAGGCAGAAATGGTTGATGGGTCCCGGCTCAAGGCCGGGACGACGTTGGGGAACTGGCGCGCCCTAAAATGGATAATGACGTCAGCGCGGCGTCAGCCACGCCTCACGCATACTTGCCGTGGCAGTGCTTGTACTTCTTGCCAGAGCCGCAGGGACAATCCTCGTTGCGGCCGACCTTGCCCCAGCTCGCCGGATTCTTGGGATCGCGGTTGGCGGTGGCGGCGGGCACCAGCGAAGCGCCGGCGAACGCCAGCTCGTCCTCGCCGGTATTCGGATCGAACTTGTGCGCTTCCATCGGCGGCAATACCGGCTGCTGCTCTTCCGGCGGCACGATTTCGACACGCATCAATTGCGCCGTCACGGCCTCGCGCAGATGCGCGATCATCGCCTCGAACAGGCTGAACGCTTCCGACTTGTACTCCTGCAGCGGATCGCGCTGGCCGTAGCCGCGCAGGCCGATCACCTGACGCAGATGATCGAGCATGATCAGATGCTCGCGCCAGAGGTGATCCAGCGTCTGCAGCAGGATCGTCTTCTCGACGTAACGCATCACCTCGGGGCCCCACTGCGCCACCTTGGCCGCCATGTGCTCGTCGACGCGCTGCTCGATACGCGACAGCAGCTCCTCGTCGGCGATGCCCTCTTCCTTGGCCCATTGGTCGACCGGCAGGTCGATGTCGAGCACGCGCTTCAGCTCTTCCTTGAGGCCGGCGACGTCCCACTGCTCGGCATAGGCGTGTTCGGGCACATGCTTGGTGACGACATCCTCGACGAAGGCGCGGCGCATATCGGCCACGGTCTCGGCGACGCTTTCGTCCTTCATCAGATCGATGCGCTGGTCGAAGATCACCTTGCGCTGGTCGTTCTGGACGTTGTCGAACTTCAGGAGATTCTTGCGGATGTCGAAGTTGCGCGCCTCGACCTTCTGCTGCGCCTTTTCCAGCGCCTTGTTGATCCAGGGATGGATGATGGCCTCGCCCTCTTTCAGGCCAAGCCGCGTCAGCATGGTGTCGAGCCGGTCGGACCCGAAGATCCGCATCAAATCGTCTTCCAGCGACAGGAAGAACTTGGAGCGCCCGGGGTCGCCCTGGCGGCCCGACCGGCCGCGCAGCTGGTTGTCGATGCGCCGCGATTCGTGGCGTTCGGATCCCATGATGTAGAGCCCGCCCGGCTTGATCGCGGTCTTCGCCGGCTTGGAACCCTTGGCGGGCTCGACCTCGACGACCTCTTCAGCCTTCAGCACGAGGTCGCGGAAACGCTCGACGTCGGCCTTGATGCGCTCGATCTTCGCGGCCTTCTCGGCCTCGTCGGTGATCCCGGCGGTCTCGTGCAAGATCCGCATTTCGAGCGAACCGCCGAGCTTGATGTCGGTACCGCGGCCGGCCATGTTGGTCGCGATCGTAATCGCGCCGGGTACGCCGGCTTCGGCGACGATGTAGGCTTCCTGCTCGTGGAAGCGCGCGTTCAAGACCGCGAACAGTTTCGCGGGCTTGCCGGCACGGGCCGCGGCGTAAAGCTTTTCCATCGCGTTTTCGTTGCCGAAATCGATCTGCTTGTAGCCGTGCGCCTTCAGGAAGTCGGCCAGGACTTCGGATTTTTCGATCGAGGCGGTGCCGACCAGCACCGGCTGCAGCCGCGCATTGGCGCGCTCCACCTCGGCCAGGATCGCCGCGTATTTCTCGTTCTGGGTGCGATAGACCTCATCGTCCTCGTCGAGGCGTGCCACCGGCACGTTGGTCGGGATTTCCACGACTTCGAGCTTGTAGATGTCGAACAATTCGTCGGCTTCGGTCAACGCCGTGCCGGTCATGCCGGCGAGCTTCTCGTACATCCGGAAATAGTTCTGGAACGTGATCGAGGCCAGCGTCTGGTTTTCCGGCTGAACCTGGACGTGCTCCTTGGCTTCCAACGCCTGATGCAGGCCTTCCGAATAGCGCCGGCCCTGCATCATGCGCCCGGTGAACTCGTCGATGATGATGACCTCATCGTCGCGGACGATGTAGTCCTTGTCGCGCTGGAACAGCGAGTGCGCGCGCAGCGCCTGGTTGATGTGGTGAACGACGGAGACGTTCTCGACGTCGTAGAGCGTCTCGCCCTTGAGCTGGCCGGCATCGCGCAACAGGGTCTCGATCTTTTCCATGCCGGCTTCGGTCAGCGTCACCGTGCGCTGTTTCTCGTCGACGTCGTAATCGGTCTTGTCGAGCTTGGGAAAGAAGGTGTCGATGGTGTTGTAGAATTCCGAACGGTCATCGAGCGGGCCGGAGATGATCAGCGGCGTGCGCGCCTCGTCGATCAGGATCGAGTCGACTTCGTCGACGATGGCGTAGAAGTGGCCGCGCTGGACCATGTCCTCGAGCCGGTACTTCATGTTGTCGCGCAGATAGTCGAAGCCGTATTCGTTGTTGGTGCCGTAGGTGATGTCGCGCGAATAGGCGTCCTTGCGCTCGACGTCGTCCAGGCCGTGGACGATGACGCCGACGGTGAGGCCGAGGAAGTTGTAGATCTGGCCCATCCATTCGGAGTCGCGCCGGGCCAGGTAATCATTGACGGTGACGACGTGAACGCCCTTGCCGGCCAGCGCGTTGAGGTAGACCGCGAGCGTCGCCACCAGCGTCTTGCCTTCGCCGGTCTTCATCTCGGCGATGTCGCCTTCGTGCAGCACCATGCCGCCGATCAGCTGCACGTCGAAATGCCGCTGGCCGAGGGTACGCTTGGCCGCCTCGCGCACGGTGGCGAAGGCCGGAACCAGAATGTCGTCCAGCGTCTTGCCGTCGGCGAGAGCTTTACGGAATTCGGCGGTGCGGGCCTTCAGCGCTACGTCCGAAAGAGCTGATATCTCGGGCTCGAGGGCGTTAATGGCGTCGACGCGGGACTGGTATCCCTTGACCCGCCGGTCATTGGCGGAACCGAAAAACTTGCGGGCGAGCGCGCCGATCATGCCAAATTCCTGTCTTCGCGGTTCGGCGTTGCCGCCATGACTTTATCCACCCAGCTGCCTATCAACTCATCGTGACGCATTGCAGCGCTGGCCCCGGTCCCGGGGCATCCGCCAAATGAGTGGGAATTCAGCAATCCAGGGTTCAACGGCCAAAAACGCAGCCAAATACGCGCTATCGCCATTGACTTGGATTTTGCAGAGATATGGCTGGGCCAGAGCCTTGTCAACGGCGCGAAGGTGTCAAGGATTTCATCATTTTGACAGACTTTTCGCGTTGCCAACGCCTCATGATTGGGCGAGTGTCCCCGCCGCCACAAACAGCCCCATAAGGATTTTCCATGACCACTTCGTTCCCGGAAACGAAAACCGGCCTGCGCCTTGGCCTCGCCTCCGTCGCCGTGACGGGCTGTCTCGCCATGGTTCTCTTGGCCGGCCTCCCGGCAAGGGCTGAAGACGCCAACCCGGTGCTCGCCAAGGTTAACGGCGCGGAAATCCGCCAGAGCGACGTGACGCTCGCCGAGGAGGAACTCGGCCCCAGCCTGGCGCAGATGGATCCCGCGACCAAGAAGGACAACGTGCTGTCGTTCCTGATCGACATGAAGATCGTCGCCAAGGCCGCCGAGGACAAGAAGGTCGAAAATTCCGACGATTTCAAGAAGCGGCTGGCGTTTACGCGCAACCGGCTTCTGATGGACAGCCTGCTGGCCAGCGAAGGCAAGGCGGCGACCACCGACGAGGCCATGAAGAAGGTCTATGAGGACGCCTCCAAGCAGATCTCGGGCGAACAGGAAGTTCACGCCCGCCATATCCTGGTCGAGACCGAGGACGAGGCCAAGGCGGTCGAGGAGGAACTCAAGAAGGGCGCCGATTTCGCCGAACTCGCCAAGAAGAAATCCAAGGATCCCGGCGCCTCCGACGGCGGCGATCTCGGTTTCTTCACCAAGGACCAGATGGTGCCGGAATTCTCCGCCGTCGCCTTCACGCTGGAGCCGGGCAAGATCTCCGATCCGGTGAAGTCGCAGTTCGGCTGGCACGTCATCAAGGTTGAGGAAAAGCGCAACCGCAAGGCGCCCGATTTCGAGCAGGTCAAGAGCCAGATCGAGACCTATGTGGCGCGCAAGGCGCAGGCCGATTACGTGGCGAAGCTGCGCGAAGCCGCCAAGGTCGAGCGCATGGACAAGCCCGCCGAGCCGGCGGCGAACCCCGACGCCAAGCCGGACGCGGCGAAACCCGCCGACTCCAAGATGGCGCCGGCGAAGAAGTAAGACGGCTTTCTTTCCTTCTCCCCGCCTGCGGGGAGAAGGTGGCGAGCATCTTGCGAGCCGGATGAGGGGCTCTTTCCCCGAACTCCCCGCAAGCGGCGACTCCCCCTCACCCGACTTTCTCGCTTCGCGAGAAAGTCGACCTCTCCCCGCACGCCGGGAGAGGTGATACAGAGCGCTTCCTTTGCCTCGAAGCCGGAAGTGCCCATGTCATCACCAGTCGTCTCCCCGCTCGCCCCGACCGACGTCCCCGACATGCCGGTGATCGCAGGCGTGAAGCTTGCCACCGCGGCCGCAGGTATCCGCTACCAGGGCCGCACCGACGTGCTGCTGGCGGTGATGGACAAGGGCACAGCGGTCGCTGGTGTCTTCACCCAATCGAAGTGCCCGTCGGCGCCGGTCGAATGGTGCCGCGCCAAGCTCGGCCGCGGCAGATCTTCCAGGGGAGGGTTTGCCCGCGCGCTGGTGGTCAATTCCGGCAATGCCAACGCCTTCACCGGAAAGACCGGGCGGCAGGCCACGGCGCTGACGGCCGACATTGCCGCCAGGGCGCTGGGGTGCAGCACCGGCGAGGTGTTTCTCGCCTCCACCGGAGTGATCGGCGAGCCGCTCGACGCCACCAAATTCAACGGCGTGCTGGGCACGCTGGCGGAGCAAGCCGCGCCCGGCGAATGGATGAGCGCGGCAAAGGCGATCATGACCACCGACACCTTTCCGAAGGTGGCGACCGCGACCGTGAAACTCGGCAAGGCCAAGGTCACGATCAACGGCATGGCCAAGGGCGCCGGCATGATCATGCCCGACATGGCGACCATGCTGGCCTTCGTGTTCACCGACGCGCCGATCGCGGCCGGCGCCCTGCAATCGCTCTTGAACAGCGGCGTCGAAGACACGTTCAACGCCGTCACCATCGACGGCGACACTTCGACCTCGGATACGCTGCTCGCTTTCGCCACCGGCGCCGCCGCCGCCCACGGCGCGCCGAAGATCAGCCGCGCCAGCGACCCGCGCCTGAAGCAATTTGCAAAAGCCTTCCGCGCGGTGCTCGCCGATCTCGCCGAGCAGGTGGCGCGGGACGGCGAAGGCGCGCGCAAGCTGGTCGAGATCATCGTCGAGGGCGCGACGACGAAGAAATCGGCGCGCAAGATCGCGATGTCGGTGGCAAATTCGCCGCTGGTGAAGACCGCGATCGCCGGCGAGGACGCCAATTGGGGCCGCGTGGTGATGGCCGTCGGCAAGGCCGGCGAGCCCGCCAACCGCGACAAGCTCTCGATCTCGTTCAACGGCATCCGTGTCGCCAAAAGCGGCGCGCGCGATCCGTCCTATGACGAGGCGGAAGTCTCCAGCGCGATGAAGAATCCGAAGATCCAGATCAGGATAGCGCTCGGCCTCGGCAAGGGCCGCGACCGCGTGCTGACCTGCGACCTCACCAAGGAATACGTCGCGATCAACGGCGACTACCGGTCGTGAGCGTCACGACCGGCTGAGATCGTCTGCCCAAGCCCTCAATTCGTGATGTGGGCGGTCTGGATCGCGTGGTTGAACATAGCCTGCAGCGCGGTGTTGATTTCGGCAGGCGTGTTCCCCTCGTAGTAGTAGCTGCCCCCCGCGTCGGACGGCGACGCGCAGTCCTGAAGGCTCTTCTTGATGCCCGGGGGGCCGGTGATGTTGTTGTTGGCGTAGTCGTCCTCGTCACCGGCAAAGTTTTTGTTCACCGGATTGATCGGCTGGTAGGGAACGTTGAGCACGGAAACGATGATGCCGCGGTTTTTGAGGGTCGTGCAAATCGCGGGGTAGGAGTTGCTTGCGTCACCCAGCGTGACGGCGTGGTTGCTGCCGGACCAGCCGCCAAAGGGAACGACCTTCATTTGCGGATCTTGTGCGCCATCGGTGACGAGGAAGACATAAGGCAGCGTGTTGGTTGACGAGCCGCCGCTGCCGACGTTGCCGACCCCGTTGCTGATCGCCTTGTTGATGTCGTTGAGCCCAGCGTCGATATGCGTGCCGCCGGAGCCGAGAGTTGAATTGGTATTGGTATCAAGCAGTGTGGCCAGATTGGCGGCGGCGGTGGTCATGGTCGCCCCCGTGAAGTTGTTGGTCAGCGGAGCATAATTCGTATCGGCACGCTCGATGAAGGGATAGAGCCCGACCCGGAATTGATTGGAAATGACCTGCTTGGCGTTGGCCAATTGCAACAATTGGGTCACGGCCATGCCAACCGCGTCGAGGCGCAACTGAATGCAGGTATCCAAGCCAGTGGTCGGGCAGGATGAAACCGGCGAGAAGATCGGATCCTTCGGGTACTTTGCGGTGTCAGTGGTATAAAACGCGGTGGGCTGCGTAACCTGCGCGGGCGGACCGCTCTTGGCCGTATATTTGTACGCCGGCAGTTGGCCGCCATTGTTCGCCAGAAGCTGTTTGTACGCGACTGGGCCTACCCGCGAGATCTCATAACCCAGGCAATAGTTGCCTGTCGGGTATTGCTGGGTTGGCGACGCGCCCGAGGGGGTGTTCGGAGTTCGGATCGATGCAGGCGCTTGCTTTCAGGTTGTTCAAAGGCGGCTGTGCAAAATGGCAGGCCAGGGTACAGCCGGTGGGGTATTGGACCTTGTTATCCGGGCTGATATCCTGCAACCGCTTGGCTTCGCCTCCGTTGGGGGACGATGTCGACGGCAGTCCCATCGATGCCGAAACGTCCAGCGTCAGGTAGAAATCGAGATACAGCGGCATGGTGGCGCTCGCTTTTGAAACGCCTGACACTGTCAGGTTCTGATACCCAACCACTCTCATGAAGGTGACCGGTACGTCGGCGCTGAAATTGACGGTCGCCGTCAGTTTTGCACCGGTTTTGGTGACGACGGCGGAGCGCGACCCGTTGGTGTAGCTGGTACTGACGTTGGTGGCATTGCCGTCGAAGATGTTGTCCGCGTCGGTCTCGGCGACCGTCACCTCCCCGTCGCTTGTCATCGCCGACGCCGCCAACCAGCCCTTCGATCGCTGGGAAATCGACGCCACGGCCGCCGCATCTGCCGCCGATTGCAGCTTGGCCTTGATTCTGGTCGCCATTGAGTAATCGATCGCGCAGCCGACCGCCGATATCAGGGGGATGCAGGCGATCGCAAAGACCACGGCGATATTGCCGCGCTGATCGCCGCGGAAACGACCAATCAAGCCAAGGATATTGCGCATTGGGGGTGATGCCTGTGCCGGTTTAAATCCGGTAAAACTTACGGGTGGGGCATTAAATTTGACTTATCGCGACCGTAGAATTGCCGGCCAAATACGGTTAAAGAAAACCTTCTCAATGCTCGAGGTCTCTACCGGAGACCTTATCCCCCGAAGCATCCGGCGCATGGCCCACATCAACGTCACCCTCGTCGTCGCCTGCGCGCTGATTGACGCCGACAAGCGCGTGCTGATCGCGCAGCGGCCGGAGGGCAAGACGCTCGCCGGCCTATGGGAATTTCCCGGCGGCAAGATCGAGCCCGGCGAGCGGCCGGAAGCGACGCTGATCCGCGAACTGCACGAGGAAATCGGCATCACCGTGAAGGAAGCCTGCCTGGCGCCGCTCACCTTCGCCAGCCACGCCTACGATGATTTTCATCTCCTGATGCCGCTCTACATCTGTCGGCGCTGGGACGGCGAGGTGACCGCGCGCGAGGGACAGAAACTCGCCTGGGTCCGCGCCAACAAACTTCGCGACTACCCGATGCCGCCGGCGGACATTCCGCTGATCCCGCATCTGATCGATTTGCTGATGTGAGGGGTATAGCTTCGAGTTCTACTCGTCATGGCCGGACGCAGCCGTCCGAAGGATGGCGTCGCTTCCGCTCGCCTATGCCCGGCCATCCACGTGTTGGCTCGGCCAAAGAAAGACGTGGATGCCCGCGACAAGCGCGGGCATGACGAACGAGAGAGCCTAGATCTTTGCCACCCGCTTCACCGCTTCCGCCAGGCTCGCTTTCGCCGAACCCGGCTTCAGCGGCTTCTGCTGGCTCTCATGCGGCGCCCAGCCCGACAGCCAGATCACGTCGAAGGTGGCGCGGATGCGGCCGTCCGCGTCGGCGAAGCGTTCGCCGTAGATCTCCGCCATCCGCAGCATGGTGGCGCGGCGGGTCGGCGTCCGCCGCCGCTCGATCAGAACATTGGTCGCGCCCATGCGCCTGAGATCGGCCATCAGCGCGAACGCGCTGTCGTAGCGCACCACGATGCGGTCGACGTCGGTGACAGGCAGCGCGAAGCCTGCGCGCTGCAACAGCGCGCCGGCATCGCGCAGATCCGCGAACGGCGCGACACGGGGCGAGACCCCGCCTTCGCGTTCGGCTTCCGCCGCCGCGAAGGATTGCCGGAGCTCGGTCAGCGTATCGCCGCCGGTCATCGCCGCGAGCAGCAGTCCGTCCGGCCTCAGCGCGCGGCGGATCTGCGCCAGCACGCCCGGCAGATCGTTGACGAACTGAAAGGCGAGACCGGAAACGGCAAGGTCGAGCGACTCCGGCTGAAACGGGAGCCTTTCCTGTTCGGAATCATGCAGCCCGATCCCGGCAATGGACTTGAAACGATCGCGTAGCGACGTTCGCAGCAGCTCGCCCGGCGTCCAGATATCCGCAACGTCGGAAAAATTCCGTAACACCGCGTGCAACCGCTCTCCCATATCCTCGCAGATGCGCTCGAGCAGGAATGTCGCGGGACCGGAGCGCAACGCGCGGTCCTGCCGCGCCCGCAGCAAGGCACGATCAAACAGATTGGGTGCGGCGTTCGGGTTTGAGGCCATGCCGGTTGGTACGCCGACCCCTCCATACCTGGCAATCCGGTGCCCGGACCGCGGTTCCGCGGCAGTTCCGGGAACCACGGCGAAAACCCAGAACCCTGACTTCAAGCCAAAATGAATCCTGAATAGACTCTAAAAAGATACTTTTCAGTACACGAGTTAAAGGCTAGCTTTTTGGCATGGCCACAGAAAAAGCCGAAACCGACCGGGTTCCGGTTACCTTAGCGCTCTCTACCATCGGCTATCTCGAGAAACTGGTGAGACAGGGCACCCACGGTACCAGCGTTCCCGGCGTTGCAAGGACCCTGATCGAGGAAGGCATTCGGCTCGCCATCAAGGATGGGCTGCTTGCGATCCGCGACAATGGCAAGACGCCATAAGGGGAAAGCCCCTTCGGGGCGCGCGCGGCGGTCGGATGACGGCGAGGCCAACAGGATTCGAAGTGATGACTCGTAGCTTGGGACCATCCACATGCCCGCCAACGAACCCACATGGACTGACGAACGCGTCGAACTCCTGAAAAGCCGCTTTGCAGAAGGGCTGTCCTGCCGCGAAATTGCCTGCGACATCGGGGTCAGCCGCAACGCCGTCATCGGCAAACTCTCCCGCCTCAATCTGACGCGCGAAAGAAGCGGAGATGCACGGCGCCCGTCGCGCAAGGATGCCGCGAAGGGACACCGCGCGAGAGCGGTGCCAAGGACCCAATATCAGATGCTCCGGGCGTTGTACGGCGAGCCGCAGCCCGCGGCCGACGACGAGCCGATCCACAACGAACACTGCTGCTCATTGCTCGAGTTGACCGAACAGAGCTGCCGCTGGCCGATCAGCACTCCTGGTGCCGCAGATTTCTGTTTTTGCGGCAACACGCCGATCGAAGGCCTGCCCTATTGCGCGGGCCACACCCGGCTCGCCTACCGGCCGGGTTCGCGCCAGCGCGTCGCGCGCGGGTGAGGCTTGTGTATCCGCAAACTGCCGCGTAGCCCGGGGATATCCGGCCATCCAGCGCGCTTGAGCGCCGCGCAACCTGACGCTAGCCTAAGCCCCCATGGACGCCGAGGCATCACCGTCACGTTCCATTTCCAGCCATTTGCGCGGCGCGCTCAGCGCCTGCCGCGGCGCGTGGCGGCATGCCGCGCGGCTTGCGCTCGACATCGCGTTGCCGACGCTATGCGTCGCCTGCCGCGAACCCGTCGACGGCGAAGGCGTCTGCGCAACGTGCTGGGCGAAACTGTCGTTCATCGCGCCGCCTTTTTGCCCCAGGCTCGGCATTCCCTTTGTCTACGATCCCGGCCCCGGCCTGCTGTCGATGGAGGCAATATCAGATCCGCCGGCCTATGCGCGCGCCCGCGCCGCGGTGCGCTACGACGATGTCGCGCGCACCTTGGTGCATGCGCTGAAATACCAGGACCGCACCGATCTGGCGCCTGCGATGGGCCGCTGGATGGCACGGGCCGGTCGCGAACTGCTCGATGGGGCCGATGCGCTGATTCCGGTGCCGTTGCACTGGCGGCGCGGCTGGAGCCGCCGCTACAACCAGTCCGGCGCGCTCGCGCGCGTCATCGAAAGGCAAAGCGGCGTGAAGGTGGTATCGGAAGCGCTGCGCCGCGTCCGGCCGACCCAGCAACAGATCGGCCTTTCAAGGCCGCAGCGGGCGAGCAATGTGCAGGGGGCGTTCAAGGTCGCAACCCACAGACAGTCCGACATTCAGGGCCGCCGCGTCGTCCTGATCGACGATGTCCTGACCTCCGGCGCCACCGTCGACGCCTGCGCGCGGGCGCTGCTACGCGCCAAGGCAGCGTCCGTCGACGTGCTGGTATTCGCCCGGGTTGTAGACACCCATAGAGCTCCCATATAGTTTTAGGCATTCATCCCTAAAACCGAGCGCGACATGACCGCTGCCATCGAAATCTACACCCGTCCGGGCTGCGGCTATTGCAGCGCCGCCAAGTCGCTGCTGACGCGCAAAAAAGCCGCGTTCACCGAGCACGATGTCGCTATCGATCCGACGCTTCGCCAGCAAATGTGGAACCGCGCCGGCGCCGGCGCGACGTTTCCGCAAATATTCATCGGCGAGACCCATGTCGGCGGGTGCGACGAGCTCTATGCGCTGGACCGCGCGGGCAAGCTCGATTTGTTGCTGGCGGGCGAAAAGGCCGAATCATGAGCGCAGAACTCGCCTTCACGGCCGCCATGGTGCAGATGCGCACCGGGCTGTTGCCCGAGCCCAGCCTTGAGCAGGGAATGAAACTTGTTCGGCAAGCCGCCGCCGAGGGCGCCGACTATGTGCTCACCCCCGAGGTGAGCAACATGATGCAGCTCAACCGCAAGGCGCTGTTCGAGCATCTCGCCTCGGAACAGGATGATCTTTCGCTGAAAGCCTATCGCGCGCTCGCCGCCGAATTGAAGATCCATCTTCATATCGGCTCGCTGGCGCTGCGCGCGTCGCCGGAGCGGGCCGTCAACCGCTCGTTCCTGATCGGACCGGACGGTGCTGTGATCGCAAGCTACGACAAGATCCATATGTTCGACATCGATCTGCCCGGCGGCGAGAGCTATCGCGAATCCGCCAATTACCAGCCGGGCGAGACCGCCGTCATCGCCGACCTGCCCTGGGGCCGCATCGGGCTGACGATCTGCTACGATTTGCGGTTTCCGGCGTTGTATCGCGCGCTCGCCGAAGCCGGCGCGGCGTTCCTCACCGTGCCTTCCGCCTTCACCAGGAAGACCGGCGAAGCGCATTGGCACACGCTGCTGCGCGCCCGCGCCATCGAGAATGGCTGCTTCGTGTTCGCCGCAGCCCAGGGCGGCATGCACGAGAACAAACGCGAGACCTACGGCCATTCGCTGATCATCGCTCCCTGGGGCGAGGTGCTCGCCGAGGGCGGCACCGAGCCCGGGGTGTTCATGGCGAAGATCGAACCGGCAAGAGTCGAGGCCGCGCGCAAGAGCGTGCCCTCGCTGCAGCACGGCCGCCGCTTCACCGTGGCCGACCCCAAGGCCGGCCCCGAACATCTGCACCTGGTGCGAGGATCGGCATGATCCGGTACGCCCTGCAATGCGAACGCGGCCACGCCTTCGAAAGCTGGTTTCAGAGCTCGTCCGCCTATGAATCCCAGGTCAAGCGCAAGCTGGTGACCTGTCCGGCCTGCGGTTCGGCAGGAATCGAAAAGGCCATCATGGCTCCGCAGATCGTCGGCAAAAAGGGGCGCAAGAGCGCGGAACCCGTGCCTGCCGCGGCGGCGGACGTGCCCGCGCCGGCGTCGACGCCGCTCTTGATGGCGCAGGAGCGCGAGCTGCGCGCCAAGCTCAAGGAGCTGCGCGACCATATCGTGAAGACCGCCGACAATGTCGGCGAGCGTTTTCCCAACGAAGCCCGCAAGATGCATTACGGCGATATCGAGCATCGCCCGATCTACGGCGAAGCCTCGCCGGATGAAGCGCGCGCCCTGATCGATGAAGGCGTCGAGGTGACGCCGCTCCCGGTGCTGCCGGACGACCGGAACTGACGCCCCCGGGCGTCATTCCGGGATGGTCCGAAGGACCAGACCTCAGATGTGCAATTGCACATCGGGGAATCTCGAGATTCTCCGATGTGCAATTGCACATCGTAGTTCGCTCGCTCTGCTCGCGCCCCGGAATGACGGCTGATGCTTTACTATTCGAAGGTCCCCTCATGAACCCGGAAACGCTGTCGTCGTGGCAAGTCTGGGCGGTGCTGTCGGCAATATTTGCGGCCCTGACGGCGATATTCGCAAAAGTCGGCGTCGAGGACATCAATCCCGACCTCGCGACCTTCATCCGCACCGTCATCGTGCTGATCAGCTTTGCGCTGATCCTGTTCGCGACCGGCCAGTTCGCTCATCCCGGGCCAATCTCGTCGAAGAGCTGGACCTTTCTGGTGCTTTCCGGGCTCGGCACCGGGGCGTCGTGGCTGTGCTATTTCCGCGCGCTGAAGCTCGGGCCGGCCACGCTGGTGGCGCCGATCGACAAATTGAGCGTCGTGCTGGTGGCGCTGTTCGGGGTGGTCTTTCTCGGCGAGCGACCCTCGCTCAATGGCTGGCTCGGAATCGCGCTGATCGCCGCCGGCGCCGTCCTCATCGTCATCAAGCGCTGACATGGCGTTTTCAAGCGAAGTGGGTTCCGGTTAATTCTACGCCGCGACCAACAGCGCGACGCCGATCACAATCAGCGCGATGCCGGAAAGTTCGCGCGCCGACAGCGGCTGCTTGAACGAGTAATACGCCACGCCTTGCGCGAACAGCACTTCCACCAGCGCCAGCGTGCGCACATTGGCGGCGGCGGTGAGCGCGAACGCCAGGAACCAGAATTGCGAAGCGAACGCGCCCATGAAGCCTGCGAACATCGACGGCTTCCACATCAGCAGGATCTTCTCGAGCACGCCCGGCGCACGCGCCAAAAGATAAATGGTCAGCACCAGCGTCTGCACGAACAGCCCCAACACCAGCGTATAGGACGCCGCCGTCACGAACGACACGCCCGATACCGTGATGATCGCGCCGCGAAAGCCGACCGCCGACAATGCGAACGCCGCCGCGGCCGCGAGGCCCAGCAGCGTTGGCTTCAAATCGGTAAATCCCTTCTCGGCACCGGGCCGCAACGCGGCGATGACCACGCCGGTCGTCGCGATCAGGATCGCGATCACCTTCAGCACCGTGAGTTGATCGCCGAGAAAGACAAAACCGAAGATCGCGGTCTGGATCGCCTCGGTCTTCAGATAGGCCGTCGTTACCACGAAGGAGCGGTCGTTCATCGCGAGCAGCATCAATCCGGTGGCAACGATCTGACTGAGCGCGCCGAGCAACAACCACGGCCAGAACGCCGTGGTCGGCCACGGCACCTGATCACCGGTCGCGGCCAGTACCACGGCGAAGAACACAAGCGAGAATGGGAAACCGAACAGGAAGCGGATATTGGTGGCGCCCCAGGTGCCGAGCGGCCCTGTCAATTGCCGCTGCATCGCGTTGCGCGCGACCTGCCCCAGCGCCGCGGTGACGGTAAAGGGAACCCAGAGCGTGGCGATGCTGAACATGAGCGGGGGACGAGTTAGCCGGCGGGAATTGCGGCCACCGTGCCGGGCGCGGCGGGCGCGGTCAACCGGAGCGACGTCATGACAGGATTGCGGTCCGCTTCCACTCCCCGCTGGCGGGGCATCTGCAACAACACCGCGTTAGCGGGGGCGGCGAAAGTTTGGTAGTCCCCGCTACGCCCCCTCGGCCACCACCATGTACCTCCAAGCACTCGTCCCAGGGGAGCAGTCATTTCAAGTCGCGAGCGAAATGAGGCGCGGGCTGGCAATGACGACCTTCATCAAGGTGCAGGCCATCCCGAGCATGATCGCTGACCGTTTCGAAGCGTCCGGTTCGATATGACCAGTTTGAATATGTTCTGTCCGCACCCTCTCCGGCCACAAGCAAGGCATGGAATTGGTAGGTCCAACCAGAGTAATTGGTAGCGTGCATCGATCTGCCGGTGAGATCACGCAGGCTTCGCGCAGGATCCCCAACCACGTCCAGACAATAGGGTCTATCACCAGCTTCCTTTTCGGCCGCGGCCACGACATGAGCGGGCACGGTCTCGGACCAAGCCAAGACGCCTGCCGCCCATCCTCCAACCAGAGCCGCCGTAACACCTGTGAACAACCATGGGCTTTTCGATAACTCTCGATCCGCTTGTGGCAATCTTGATGTTGCAACTTGTATTATGACGAGTTCGAATATCAAAATTCCGACGAATAAAATCTCGGTCGCAACAACCAGGCCCCCTCCGGGAGAAGAGTGACCCGGCTCTAACGTGATGTAGCTAACAATAACGAGCGCCGCCCAAAGCGCGGCATATATTTTCGCGGCCGCGATCGACGCTTTGCTCGGGAATAGGATCGCGGCTCCAAGCAACGCCACCGCAGCCGCCGAGAAAAGGAGAATGACCGTCAGCGGATCGCTGTTTACGAAGCGGTTGTCTCCAGAAATTAGGGCGGGATAGTTCGTGAAGAATTCAAAGCTCGCGATCGCACTGCAAAGAGCGATGGTGACGAGCGCGAAGACCCAGTTGCGGTACCTGCCAAGCAATTGTGCGATACTAATCCTCGGGGAGAGCGGAATAGCCGAAGCCTGCATGCACTTTATACCCCCTCCGCCACTACCATGTAGTTCACGTCCATGTCGGAGGAGAGGCTCCAGCGGTCGGCGAACGGGCTGTAGACCACGCCGGTCTGCTCGGTGATGGCGAGCTTGTTATGATCCAGATGATGGGCGAGTTCGTCGGGGGTGACGAACTTGTCCCATTGATGGGTGCCGCGCGGCAGCCAGCGCAGGACATATTCGGCGCCGACGATGGCCAGCGCAAAGCTCTTCCAGTTGCGGTTCAGCGTCGAAATCAGCATCAGCCCGCCGGGCTTCAGCATCGCGGCGCAGCGGTTGAGGAACATGCCGACGTCGCTGACATGCTCGACCACTTCCATCGCCAGCACGATGTCGAAGCGTTCGCGCACGTCCATCTGTTCGATCGTGGTGCAGCGATAGTCGATCGACAGGTGGCCCTTGTCGGCGTGCAGCCGGGCGGCCGCGATATTGGTGGCGGAGGGATCGACGCCGATCACCTGCGCGCCGAGCCGGGTAAACGGCTCGCACAACAGCCCGGCGCCGCAACCGATATCGAGGATGCGCAGGCCGGACAGGCAGTTCAGGCTCTTGACGTTACGCTCGAACTTGCGGCAGGCGGCGTCGCGGATATAGGTCAGCCGCAGCGGATTGATCTTGTGCAACGGCGCCATCTTGCCGTTGGGATCCCACCATTCATCCGACAGTTTCGAGAATTTCGCGATCTCGGCGGGATCGACGGTTGATCCGGTTGTCCCGGAAGAATTAGCGGTAGAATTTTGCTGCATGGACATGGATTGCGCGCCGCTCCTATCGCGCGGTGATGAAATTGCGAAACGCCAGCGGCGAGGCAATGGTTGCGATGGTTTCCTTGCCCTCGCCGACGCCCTGGATGGTGACGTCGCCATAATTGAGCAGGCGGCCGAGAATGCTCTGGTTGACGTCGACGCTCTCTACCTTGTCGAGGCTCATTTCGAAAGTGCGACGCTTGATGAACCCGGTCTTGTGGACGACGCGCAGATTGGTGACGTCGGTCTCGGTGATCCAGCGATGGAACCAGGCCTGCGCGGTCCAATACAGCGCGGCGATCGCCACCACGGCGGCGGCCGACAGGCACAGCAGGATGATGCCTTCGGTGGTGGTCGCTCGCGACAAAATGAGGAGGACCAGGGCCAGGATCCAGGCCGCGATTGCCGGCAAATAGAAGATCCAGTGCACGTTGGTCGAATACAGCACCTTCTCGCCGGGCTGCAGGATTTCGTCGATATAACGCCCCATACGCTGGCCTCAATTACCCTGCCGCTACTCTATCCCGCGCAGCTTCCCCGGGATCCCCGGAACCCGGTTGCTTGCCCCGAACCACGCCGCTATGTATACGCGCCTTTTGGCCGGCGCGCCTCTGTTTTGCGTGCGGGTCACATTACTTAACCTTTCAGGGAATGCACCAGTCGTCATGGGCCGCCTCGTGATGAAATTCGGCGGCACATCCGTCGCCAATATCGACCGTATCCGCAATGTCGCGCGCCATGTGAAGCGCGAGGTCGATGCCGGCCATGATGTCGCCGTGGTGGTTTCCGCGATGGCCGGCAAGACCAACGAGCTGGTGGAATGGTGCCGCGAGGCGTCCCCGATGCATGATGCGCGCGAATATGACGCGGTGGTGGCGTCCGGCGAACAGGTCACGGCCGGACTTCTGGCGATCGTGCTGCAGGCGCTCGGCATCCAGGCGCGCTCCTGGCAGGGCTGGCAGATCCCGATCAAGACCAGCGACGCCCATGCCTCGGCGCGAATTGTCGAAATCGACGGCACCGAGCTGATCAACCGTTTCAAGGAACGCAAGGAAGTCGCGGTGATCGCCGGCTTCCAGGGCATCAACCCGCAGACGGGGCGAATCACCACGCTCGGTCGCGGCGGTTCCGACACCTCGGCGGTGGCGATTGCGGCGGCCATTCAGGCCGACCGCTGCGATATCTATACCGACGTCGACGGCGTCTACACCACCGACCCGCGCGTGGTGCCGAAGGCGCGACGCCTCGACAAGATCGCGTTCGAGGACATGCTGGAACTGGCCTCTCAAGGCGCCAAGGTGCTGCAGGTCCGCTCGGTGGAACTCGGCATGGTGCACAACATGCCAGTCTTCGTCCGTTCCAGCTTCGACAAGCCTGAGGATATCGACCCGCATGCCACGCCGCCGGGCACGCTGATCTGCAGCGAGGAGGAAATCATGGAAAACCACGTCGTCACCGGCATCGCCTTTTCCAAGGACGAAGCCCAGATTTCCGTCCGCCATATCCAGGACAAGCCGGGCGTCGCCGCCTCGATCTTCGGCCCGCTGGCGGACGCCAATATCAACGTCGACATGATCGTGCAGAACGTCTCGGAGGACGGCGCCACCACCGACCTCACCTTCACGGTGCCGGCCTCGGATTACGCCCGCGCCCGCGAAACCATCACCTCGGCCAAGGACAAAATCGGCTATGCGCGGCTCGACAGTGCCACCGACGTCGCCAAAGTCTCGGTGATCGGCAGCGGCATGCGCAGCCATGCCGGCGTCGCCGCCCAGGCGTTCGCAGCCCTGGCCGCGCGCAATATCAACATCCGCGCCATCACCACCTCCGAGATCAAGTTTTCGGTGCTGATCGACGCCGCCTATACCGAACTGGCGGTGCGCACGCTGCACACGCTCTACGGGCTCGACCAAGTCTAGACGAATTTTCCCTTAGCGCGCGATCAGCAAAAGCGGAAACCGGTTTCGCGTCCGATCGCGTTCCAAATGTTGTATTTTGCGCATGATCTCGTCGCCAAGCCGCTTACGCTCTTGCGGATCGTGCGCTTAGCAGCCGCAGCATTGGTCCGGCGACGCCGGTATCACATTTGGCAGGCGTTTTGCTTGGCAAAACAAGCCTCAATTCGCTATACGGCCAGATGAGTGGGCTGCCGCAAACTGTGCCACAGTTTTAGCTATTCTGATTCGGCCGGTATTCCGGGCTTGCGACGGCGCCGGATGAATAAAATTGTTGCTTTTCTTGGGTTTAGTGCCAGCTGCCGGCCACCCGGCGGGCTGGCTTGGCGGAGAAGGATTTTAGCACATGCGGAGCGCGTCGGGAGGCCCCCGCGTCTTGCTGAGACGGCTCCGCGAAACCATGGCGGAGCAGGTCAGCGCCCAGGAACGGTTGGACAAGATCGTGGTGCTGATCGCGGCCAATATGGTGGCCGAGGTCTGCTCGACCTATGTGCTGCGCATCGATAACACGCTGGAGCTTTACGCCACCGAAGGCCTCAATCGCGATGCCGTCCACAGGACCGTCCTGAGCGCGCATGAGGGCCTGGTCGGCCTGGTCGCAAGCGAGGCGACGCCTCTCAACCTGAGCGACGCGCAAAACCATCCGGCGTTCTCGTTCCGCCCCGAGACCGGCGAAGAAATCTACCATTCGTTCCTCGGCGTTCCCATCCTGCGCGCCGGCAATACGCTCGGCGTGCTGGTGGTGCAGAACCGCGCCAAGCGCACCTATGTCGAGGAAGAGGTCGAGGCGCTGCAGACCACCGCGATGGTGCTGGCGGAGATGATCGCCTCGGGCGAATTGTCGGCGCTCGCCCAGCCAGGCGCCGAGCCGGCCGCGCGGCATTCCCTGCACAAGACCGGCGCCATTCTGTCCGACGGCATTGCGCTCGGCCATGTGGTGCTGCACGAACCCCGCGTCGTCATCACCAACTACATCGCCGAAGACCTGCCGAAGGAAATCAAGCGGCTCGACGCCGCACTGGCAAAACTGCGCGCCGACCTCGATCGCATGCTGGAGCGTGGCGACGTTGCCGATGGCGGCGAGCACCGTGACGTGCTGGAAGCCTACCGCATGTTCGCCAACGATCACGGCTGGTCGCACAAGCTGCACGAGGCGGTCGCCACCGGCCTCACCGCCGAGGCCGCCGTCGAGCGCGTGCAGTCCGACACCCGCGCCCGCATGCTGCGTTCCACCGATCCTTATTTGCGCGATCGCCTGCACGACCTCGAAGACCTGGGTCATCGCTTGATGCGGCAGTTGGTGGGACAGGATCACGCACCGTCCCGGGAGCAGCTGCCCGACAACGCCATCCTGATCGCGCGCGCGATGGGACCTGCCGCCCTGCTCGACTACGATCGCAAGCGCCTGCGCGGGCTGGTGCTGGAGGAAGGCACCGCCAATTCCCACGTCTCGATCGTGGCGCGCGCGCTCGGCATCCCCGCGGTCGGCGAAGTGCCGAACGCGCCTGGCATTGCCGATCCCGGCGACGCCATCATCGTCGACGGCACTTCGGGCGAAATCTACGTGCGCCCCTCGGCGGAGATCGAATCGGCCTATGCGGAACGGGTGCGGTTTCGCGCCCGGCGCCAGGCGCAATATTCGGCACTGCGCGACAAGCCCTGCGTGACCAGGGACGGCCAGCCGATCGAACTCATGATCAACGCCGGCCTGACCATCGATCTGCCGCATATCGACGACACCGGCAGCGCCGGCATCGGCCTGTTCCGCACCGAACTGCAATTCATGGTCGGCCAGAGCCTGCCGCGCACCAGCGACCAGCTCGCGCTGTACCGCACGGTGCTGGACGCCGCGGGCCCGAAGCCGGTGACGTTCCGGACGCTCGACATCGGCGGCGACAAGGCGCTGCCCTATATGGAAGCCGTAATCGAGGAAAATCCCGCGCTTGGCTGGCGCGCGATCCGGCTCGGGCTCGACCGGCCCGGCCTGCTGCGCGGCCAGATCCGCGCGCTGCTTCGCGCCGGCGGCGGCCGCGCGCTCAAGATCATGTTTCCGATGATCACCGAAGTCGCCGAATTCGATTCCGCCAAGGCGATCGTCGAACGCGAACTGACCTATCTGCGCCAGCATGGCCACGCCCTGCCGGAACGCATCGACGTCGGCACCATGGTGGAAGTGCCGGCGCTGCTCTATCAGCTCGACGAGCTCCTGAAGAAGGTCGATTTCGTCTCGGTCGGGTCCAACGACCTGTTCCAGTTCCTGTTCGCGGTCGACCGCGGCAATGCCAAGGTCTCCGAACGGTTCGACACCATTTCGGCCCCCATTTTGCGGGCGTTGCGCGACATCGTGCGCAAGGCCAATGCGGCAAAAAAAACCGCTTCCCTGTGCGGCGAGATGGCGTCGAAGCCGATCGGTGCGCTGGCGCTGATCGCATTGGGCTACCGCTCGCTATCGCTTTCCGCTACCGCGCATGGTCCGGTCAAGGCAATGATCCTCGAGCTGGACGCAAAAAAGGCCGAAGCGATGATGGCGCCGCTGCTCGATGCACCATCCGGCAGCGTGTCGATCCGCGAGAGACTGACAGCATTCGCCGAGGCCGAGCGGCTGCCGTTGTAGCGAGGCTGACGCCCGTGCGACACTCCCGAGCATTTTGTATTTGAAACGCATTCTATTCGCAAAACCGGTATCCACATTTGCTGAATGCGCATGTAGTGCGAGACCTGACCATGTCGATGCTCCCCGAAGCCAAACTTGATATTCTGCTGGCGCACCACGCTTCCCTCGAGGCGCAGTTGCTTGGCCAGCTGAACTCGGAAAGCTACGTGCGGATCACGCGCGAATTGGCCGAGCTCAACCCGCTGATCGACGCCGTGAAGGCCTACCGCGCAGCGGAAAAGGAAATTGCCGATATCGAGGCGCTGATCGCCGACCCCGCAACCGAGCCCGAAATGCGCGGCATGGCGGAGGCCGAGCGCGAAACGCTTGCCGCGCGCAGCGTCGAGCTGGCGCAGCAGATCCGGGTGGCGCTATTGCCCAAGGACGCCATGGACGAGCGCAACGTCGTTCTGGAAATCCGCGCCGGCACCGGCGGCGACGAGGCCGCGCTGTTCGCCGGCGACCTGTTCCGGATGTATGAGCGCTTTGCGGCGTTGCAGGGCTGGAAGGTCGAGGTGATCTCCGCCAGCGAAGGCACCATGGGCGGTTTCAAGGAAATCATCGCCGAGGTGAAGGGCCGCGGCGCGTTTTCGAAGCTGAAATTCGAATCCGGCGCGCACCGGGTGCAGCGCGTGCCCGACACCGAGACGCAGGGACGCATTCACACTTCGGCGGCGACGGTCGCGGTGCTGCCCGAGGTCGAGGATGTCGACGTCGATATCAAGCAGGATGATCTCAAGATCGATACCATGCGTGCGCAGGGCGCCGGCGGCCAGCACGTCAACAAGACCGAATCCGCGATCCGCATCACCCACATTCCTACCGGCATCGTGGTGATGATGCAGGACAGCCGTTCGCAGCACAAGAACCGCGCCTCGGCGATGAACATCCTGCGCTCGCGCATCTACGACGCCGAGCGCCAGCGCATCGATGCGGCGCGCTCGGCGGATCGCCGCGAGAAGGTAGGCTCCGGCGATCGTTCCGAGCGCATCCGCACCTATAACTTCCCGCAAGGCCGCGTCACCGATCACCGCATCAACCTCACGCTCTACAAACTGCCGCAGGTGATGGCGGGCGAGGGCTTGGGCGACCTCGTCGACGCGCTGACCACGGAACATCAGGCGGCGCAACTCGCCGCCCAGGGCGCGGCGGCGTGAGCACCGGCGGTCCCTTCGCCGGACAAACCGTCGAGACCGCACGTCGCATGCTGACGGCGAGGCTTCGGGCCAGCGCGATCGAGTCGGCCGAACTCGACGCGCGGATTCTGGTCGGCGCGGTACTGGGTCTCGATCTCACCGGCGTGATCGCGGCGGCGGGCCGGCTTCTCACCTCGGATCAATCGATGCGCCTTGAGGATTTCGCTCGCCGCCGCGGTGGCGGCGAGCCGGTCGCGCGCATCCTCGGGCGCAAGGAATTCTGGGGACTGCCGTTGCAGCTCTCGGCCGCGACGCTGGTGCCGAGGCCCGACACCGAAACGGTGGTCGAACTGGCGCTGGAAATGACGCGCGCCGCGCCGCATCCCGATCGCCGCTTGCGCATTGCCGACATCGGCACCGGCTCCGGCGCGATTTTATTGGCGCTTTTGGCCGAATTGCCCGATGCCTATGGTGTCGGCACCGACATCAGCGAGGCCGCCTTGCGGACAGCAAGGACCAACGCCATCTTTTTGGCACTGGACGATCGCGCTGGCTTTGTCACCTGCAACTTTGCGGCGGCGTTATCCGATGGATTCGACCTGATCGTGTCGAACCCGCCCTATATCCGCTCGGCGGAAATCGCCACCCTTGCAACCGAAGTTCGCGATCACGATCCGCACCGTGCGCTGGACGGCGGCACCGACGGACTTGAGGCCTATCGCGCACTGATTCCGCGGGCCGCGCGGCTGCTTGCCCCGCGAGGCGCTCTCGTTCTGGAAGTTGGGCACGGCCAATGCGCGGAGGTCCAGGGATTATTGACCGCGGCGGGGTTAACGCTGGAGAGGCCTCCGAAAACCGATCTGGCAGGCATTGGCCGTGCCGTTTCCGGCCGAAAATTGCCGCCATAAAGCCCGATAGAAAGCCAAAAAAACCACTTGGAATATTCCCCGGGAGCGACTAGGTTCCGGTCACAACATCGGTCCAGGGTTACTGGCCCCGTAGGTGCTACGGGTGAAGGCCAGAGTTCTCAAAGCGAGAGCCCGCCCCGAGTGAAAGGTTCCAAAACGCAGGTCCACTTGAGCGCGATGGCTTTAGATAGCTGCGCTGCTTTTGACCGCAAAGTGAACGAAAGCCTGATATTGCGCTTGAAAACTCACGCGAGAAACCTGTGCTTGTTTTGGCAGGCGGAATGACTTGATGCAGCCGGCGGTAAGCGCTGGTCTGTTGGGGAGCGCGTCTTTGTTGACCGCGACGTACGGCGAAATCTGTGTGGAATTGAACTGCACTGCGATTCGGTGCGCATGAGGCGTGCCGCTTCCGGCGAAAACGACGGTGACGACGACAATCCAAGGCTAATCAATTTAGGCTGGTAACTTCAGGGCTGGAATAAAGGCAAGACATGAGAAACGGTCAAAACAACAAGCGGATGCGCAACCGCAACAACAGCAATCGGAATGACGGCGGCCGGCGCGGCGGGCAGAACCCGATGACCCGGGTGTTCGAGTCCAACGGGCCCGACATCAAGATCCGCGGCACCGCATCCCATGTTGCGGAAAAATACGTGCAGCTGGCGCGCGACGCGCGCTCTTCGGGCGATCCCGTCGCCGCCGAGAATTACTATCAACATGCCGAGCATTATTTCCGCTTGATCGCCGCCGCCCAGGAACAGTTCCGCCAGAACCAGCCGCAGCCGCGCAGCGACAATGATGTGGCCTCGGAGGACGGTGACGACGAGGGCGAGAGTTTTTCGCATTTCGGGCAGGAGCCCGGCTTCGTGCCGGTGCAGCAGCAGCCGTTCGTGCCGCGCGACAATCCGCGCGATCACCAGCGCGACGGACAGCCCTACCAGCCGCGCGAACAGGGTGGTCATCGCGAGCACCGTCCGCAGCCGCAGTTTCAGCCGCAACCCCAGCCCCAGCCGCAGCCGGTGATTCCGGATAACGCCAGCGTCGATCGGCTGCCGTCGTTCATCACCGGACCGCAGCCGCAGATCAACAGCGGCCCGGGCGGCTTCGAATCCGGCGAGCGCGAGCGCTTCCCGCGACGGCGCCGCCGGCCGCATGGCCCGCGCCCCGACGGCATGGCAGCACCCGCCGCCCCGAGCGACGATTTCAATCCGGGCAACGAGTAAGCAGCGCAGCTTCGCAGGGGGGCATAGGCGCTCCTGCGCCGTGGCTGACAAATCCGGAATTCAGAACGCAAAGTGAAGGTGGGCTCGCTTCTTGCTCGGCCCACCCTACAAAGAATCACGCCGCTGCAGTGACGACGGTACCAGCACCGGCTCAAGTGCCGGAATCAGCCGCGTGCGTTCGCGGTGCGCCGGGATTGCGCGGTAGACCTGCTTGGTCGCTTCCACGATATGAACGCCGGCGAACGGCAGCGACAGCGCCGCGCCGACCCGCTCCCACGCCATCGCCGAGCGCAGAAACCAGCCGCCCGCGACCGGCGGCATGAACAACGCCTCGCCCCACGCCGACGGCGTGAACCATGTCTGCCGCAGCAACTGCGTGATCTGCGAGCGCGAATAGGGCCGGCCATGGCCGAACGGCGTGTTGTCGGTGCGCGTCCACACTCCGCGCCGATTCGGAATAACTGCCATCATGCGGCCGGACGGCGCCAGCACCCGCCATACTTCGCGCAATAGTCCTTCCGGATCGTCGGACATTTCCAGTGCGTGAACCAGCAGGATACGGTCGACGGACGCATCCGGCAGCGGCAGTGAAAATTCATCGACCAGGGCAGCGAGCGTCGGCCGCGCCGTCGGCCATTTCAGCACCCCCTGCGCCGCCGGCATGAAGGCGATGCAGCGCTCGGAGTCCTCGCGAAACAGGCCGAGATAGGGCGTCGGATAGCCGAGGCCGAGCACCCGCTGGCCCTGCGCATCCGGCCAGCGCGCATGAATGCCGCGGTTGATCAGCCGCCGCGCCACGATGCCGAGGCGCTGCGAATAGAAGTCGCGAAGGTCGATGACATCGATCATCATGACGCCAATGTAACACGTCGCCGCGCCGCGCGGGCCCCGCAATATGGCATTGCCGTTGGAGCGTTAACGCCATATTTCATGCCCATATGAGGCCGTACCGGCGTCACCGCCTCAGCTGATCCACGGAGGTATTATGGCTGCCGACATTCGCCTGTTCCCCTGCCTCACCGACAATTTCGGTTACCTGATCCACGACCCCGCGACCAAGGCGACCGCCTCGATCGACGCGCCGGAAGCCGCACCCATCGTCAAGGCGCTGGATCGCGAGGGCTGGACGCTGACCGATATTCTCATCACCCATCATCATGGCGATCATGTCGGCGGCGTCGCCGAGCTCAAGCAGAAATACGGGTGTCGCGTGGTCGCCCCTCACGACAAGTCCACAAGGATCGCAAACGCCGATTTGCGCGTCGGCCAGGGCGACGTCGTGAAGGTGGGAAGCCTTTTGGCGCGGGTGCTGGAAACCCCGGGTCACACCCTCGATCACGTCAGCTATGTGTTCGACAACGAAAAGGCGCTATTCGCTGCCGACACGCTGTTCTCGATCGGCTGCGGGCGGGTGTTCGAGGGCAACTATCCGATGATGTGGGACTCGCTGCTCAAGCTGCGGGCGCTGCCCGACGACTTCAAACTCTATTGCGGCCATGAATACACCGCCGCCAATGTCAAGTTCGCGCTTACCGTCGAGCCGGACAACGCCGCATTGAAGGCGCGCGCCGAGGAAGTGACGCGGCTGCGCGCTGCGAACAAACCGACGATCCCGACCCTGCTTGGCGAAGAAAAAAGGGCAAATGTATTCCTGCGCGCCGACGAGCCGTCGGTTGCGGCCAGCGTGCGAATGAAAGGCAGGAGCGCCTCCGAAGTGTTCGGTGAACTGCGCGAACGCAAGAACAAATCCTGATGGTACAGCCGCTCTCCGCCGCAGACATCATCGCACGGCTTGAATTGAAGCCGCATCCCGAGGGCGGGCACTATCGCGAGACCTTTCGCGATCCGCGCACGGACGTCAGCGGACGCTCACTTTCCACCGCGATATATTTCCTGCTGGCGCGCGGCGATCGCTCGCACTGGCATCGCATCGATGCGGTGGAGATCTGGCATCATCATGCAGGCCACGCGCTGACCTTGCGGATTGCAGATGATAGCGGCGAGCGCTGCGTCAGGCTCGGTCCCGATCTCGCCGCGGGCGAAATGCCGCAGGCCATCGTACCCGCGAGAGCGTGGCAGGCCGCCGAAAGCATGGGCGACTGGACGCTGGTGGGATGCACGGTGGCGCCCGGTTTTGATTTTGCAGCATTCGAACTCGCGAGCCCGGACTGGTCCCCTTCCTGCCAACAGATCGCAGTCGGGAATCGGGTGGGTTCCACGCCTTCTCGCGAATAAATTCTGCTCTCAAGGAAAAGGAGCAGGCAATGCAAGGGACCTTTGGCGTTTCCAATATCCAGATCGAGCCGGCGATTCTCTATTTCGGGACGCCCGTGGTTCTGATCGGATCGAGCAATGACGACGGTTCGTTCAATCTGGCGCCGATGTCGTCCGCTTGGTGGGTGGGTTGGCGCTGCATGCTGGGATTGGCACGCAACTCGAAGACCACCGAGAACATGATCCGATCGGGCGAATGCGTACTCAATCTTCCATCGGCCGACCTTGTCGGCGCCGTCGATCGCCTCGCGCGCACCACTGGCACCAATCCGGTGCCCCCCGGCAAGATCATGCGCGGCTACCGGCATGAGAAAAACAAGTTCGTCACCAGCGGCCTGACGGCGCAACCGGGCGAGACCGTCGCAGCCCCTCGCGCAGCGGAATGCCCGGTGCAGATCGAGGCGAAGGTCGCGCATGTGCACGAGATGGCGCAGGAGGACAATATCTGGCACGGCAGGCTTGTAGCGATCGAGGTTCGGGTCACCCGCGTGCACGCGCATCCGGAAATCCTGATGGAAGGCGAAGCCAACCGCATCGATCCCGACAAGTGGCGGCCGCTGATCATGAGCTTTCAGCAGTTCTACGGTCTCACGCCCGAAAGGCTGCAGCGCTCCGAACTAGGGCAAATTCCGGAAACGCTATACAGGCCGCCGGGCTGGCGGCCCGCGGCCTAGCGCCGGGTGAACATATCCTTCGCCGCGATCAAGCCGCCGCCGGCGATCAGGACTGCGGCGATCGCGATATTGGCGCTCGGTTGCGCAAAACCGGCCAGAATGAGAAATGCGGTCGAGAGCAGCGGCGTCGCGTAGGACGCGGCACCCAGCACGCGGATGTCGCCGCGCTTTATGCCGATATCCCAGGCGTAGAAGGCTGCGCCGACCGGCCCAACGCCGAGCGCCGTTATCGCCAGCCACGGCGCCATCGTATCGGGCCACACCGTGTCCTCGACCAGCCCATGCACCAGCGCGGCGAGCAACGCGGTCGCAAGGCAAAAGCCCGCCACCGCATCCGTCGGCACCGATTTGAGCTTGCGCGACATCACGGAATAGGCCGCCCACACAAAGGCTGCGACGAACGCCGCGACCAATCCGGGCAACTGCTCCTGCGCGAAACCGCGGCCGTTGTTGCCAGCAAACAGGAGCACCGTGCCGGCAAGTCCGAGCAGGGCACCGATGATATGGTGCGGCGCCAGCCGTTCGCCCGGGAGAGCCGACGAGAACAGCACGATCAACAGCGGCCAAAGATAGTTCAGCAAGCCAGCTTCGGCCGGAGGCGCAAAGCGCAGCGCCAGGAAATACAGTGCGTGATAACCGAACAGCCCGCCGACCCCGACGATCCAGACCAACGGCTCCTGCCGCAAGGCGCGGATCGCAGCCGGCCGCCCGATCCAGGTCAGGGAACCGACCAGCGCGCCGATCCCAAAGGTTATCGCCGCGAGCTGAAAGGCGGGAATTTTCCCCGTCGCCACCGTCAACGCTGCCAGCAGCGACCACATCAGGATCGCGGTCAGTCCGATCAGCGTTGCGGTGCGGGAAGTCATTGGGCTGGGCGATGGTCGACGTTCTTTTGCGTCATGGCCGGCATAGCCGTCCGAAGGACGGCGTCGCTTCCGTTCGCCTATGCCCGGCCATAGCAGTCTGCGCAAGCTTGACTGCTATGGCCGGGCAAGACGACTGCCTGGAATGCGGCGGCTGCGCGCGACGGAGTGAGATGCGGCATTCAGACCATATACTGCCCGCCATTGATCGTCAGCGTCGAGCCGGTGATGGCGCCGGCCTCGTCGGCGGCGAGGAACACCACGGCGCGGGCAATTTCGTCGGGCTCGCCGAGACGACCGACCGGAATCAGCGGCAGGATGCTTTTCTCCAGCACCTCCTTCGGCACCGCCTGCACCATCTCGGTGTTGATATAGCCCGGACAGATCGCATTCACGGTGATGCCGGCCTTGGCATTCTCCAGCGCCAAGGCCTTGGTGAAGCCGATATCGCCGGCCTTCGCCGCCGAATAATTCACCTGGCCGAACTGGCCCTTCTGGCCGTTGATCGAGGAGATGTTGATGACGCGGCCGAACTTGCGCGCGCGCATGCCCTCGATCACCTGACGCGTCATGTTGAACAGCGAGCCGAGATTGGTGTTGATGACCGCACTCCACTGCTCCAGCGTCATCTTGTGGAAAGCGCCGTCCCGGGTGATGCCGGCATTGTTGATGAGCACATCGACCGGGCCGACTTCGGACTCGACCTTCTTGATTCCGGCGGCGCAGGCATCGAACGAGCTGACGTCCCATTTATAGACGGGGATGCCGGTCTCGGCCTTGAACTTGTCCGCCGCCGCGTCGTTGCCCGCATAGTTGGCGGCGACCTTGTAGCCGGCAGCCTTCAGCGCCTTGCCGATCGCTGCGCCAATACCCCGCGTTCCTCCCGATACCAATGCAACACGTGCCATATCGAATCCTTCCCTTGGCGCTTTTTGGACGACACTTTCAGGTAGCTTCGAATTAACCGGGCCGTTTAACGAACTTCAAGAAATAAAACGCCCGGCTCAAGGCCGGGCGTTTGTTGTCAATCTTGCGCAGTGCGGTTGCGAGCTGATCTTTTCATCACTCGAAGCATCCGCTGCCGTTTGTTCAGTCGCGTGCAATGCACATGGCGATGCCCATGCCGCCGCCGATGCACAAGGTGGCGAGGCCCTTCTTGGCGTCGCGCTTCTGCATCTCATGCAACAGCGTCACCAGGACGCGCGCGCCGGAGGCGCCGATGGGATGACCGATCGCGATCGCGCCGCCGTTGACGTTGACCTTGGAGGTATCCCAGCCGAGGTCCTTGTTGACCGCGCAGGCCTGGGCCGCGAAGGCTTCATTGGCCTCGATCAGGTCGAGATCGCCGATGCTCCAGCCGGCCTTCTTCAGCGCGGCGCGCGAGGCAGGAATCGGCCCGGTGCCCATGATCTTCGGATCGACGCCGGCCTGGCCCCACGACACGATGCGGCCGAGAACCTTCTTGCCTTCCTTGGCCGCCTGCTTCGCGGTCATCAGCACCACCACGGCGGCGCCGTCATTGATGCCCGACGCGCTGCCGGCGGTGACGGTGCCGTCCTTCTCGAAAGCCGGCTTGAGCTTGGTCATCGCATCCAGCGTCGCGCCGTGACGCGGATATTCATCGTCGCTGACGATGATATCGCCCTTGCGGGACTTGATGGTGACTGGAACGATCTCATCCTTGAACTTGCCGGCCTTCTGCGCGGCCTCGGTCTTGTTCTGCGAGGCAACCGCAAACTCGTCCTGCTGCGAACGCGTGATCTGGTACTGCCGGGCGACGTTCTCGGCGGTGTTCCCCATGTGGTAACCGTTGAAGGCGTCCCACAGGCCATCCTTGATCATGGTGTCGACGAGCTCAATCCCGCCCATCTTGACACCGCTTCGCAGATACTGCGCGTGCGGGGCCATGCTCATGGATTCCTGGCCGCCGGCAACGACGATTTGGGAATCACCGTTGAGCAGCGCCTGGTAGCCCAGCGCCACCGTGCGCAGGCCGGAGCCGCAAAGCTGATTGACGCCCCAGGCGGGGCTTTCCACCGGGATTCCGGCGGCGATCGATGCCTGACGGGCCGGATTCTGGCCCTGCGCCGCGGTCAGGATCTGACCCATGATCACCTCGGAGACGCGGCCCGGCTCGATGCCCCCACGTTGCAGCGCGGCCTTGATGGCGATGGCACCGAGATCATGAGCCGGCGTGGTGGCGAACGCACCGTTGAAACTTCCGACCGGGGTGCGGGCGGCGCTGACGATGACGACATCGTCTGACATGGACATCTCCTGGGCTTGAGGGTCTTGGATGGCGGGCGCCGGATTGGCGAGCCAGTTTCTCACCTCATCCTGTTAACGGAGTTGAGGCATGTCAATCGGCGATAGGCCTAAATTACGCCGCGGCGCATTCAAAATGGCGTTCTTGGCGTATTCCTGAGCACGGTCTATGCTTTGGAATTAACCGTGCCGCACAAATCGGTAGCCTAATCTCATTGAAAATGCTTACTTTGTTGCATTGCGTTGCTCGTCATCCCTGCGGCGAAGCCGTCGGGTTCCTTCTCCTCGGTGTGCATGTGTGAGCCCATGGCGAAATCTGACCAACCCACCACGATCAAGAAGTATGCAAACCGGAGGCTCTATAATACCGGTACCAGCACCTATGTGACGCTGGAGGACCTCGCGGCGATGGTGAAGGAGGGCGAGGACTTCCTCGTCTACGACGCCAAGACCGGCGACGACATCACCCGTTCGGTGCTGGCGCAGATCATCTTCGAACAGGAAAACAAGGCCGGCCAGAACCTGCTGCCGACCACCTTCCTGCGCCAGTTGATCCGGTTCTACGGCGACAGCATGCAGATGGTGGTGCCGAGATATCTCGAGCAGTCGATCGACACGCTGACGCGCGAGCAGGAGAAATTCCGCCAGCAACTGACCAACACTTTCAGCGGAACGCCGTTCGCGCCGCTGGAAGAACACGTTCGTCGCAACATGGAGCTGTTTCAGCAGACATTCTCGATGTTCAAGCCGTTCGTGCCGCCGCGCAGCGGAACCACTGCCGCCTCCGAGCCGGAAAAAACCCCAGAGCCTGTGCCCGAAGGAGACAACATCGACGACCTTCGCCGTCAGATGAAGGACATGCAGGAGCGCCTCGACCGCATGTCGAAAGAGCCGAAGAAAGAAGAGTAGTCCTCTTGCTCGCGGCCTCGGCGAAGGCGGGGACAACGGCGAGATATTTCGGCGCGGAAAGCTTCTAGCTCGCCGCCGGCAACTCCGCCTCGGCCCGATCCCATGGCCGGCGCGGGGATGCCAGCCCGATCAGCCGCCCCTGGATGTAGTCGCAGCCCCAGTCGCGCAGCATTGTCGCGGCTTCCTCATCCTGAACCCATTCGGCGACCGTCTTGATCTGCAGCCGGCGCGCCAGATCGATCAGCGTCTGCACAAAGGCGCGATCATCCGCCGAGCGCGCGATGTTCTGCACGAACGCGCCATCGATCTTCACGATATCGACGCCGAGCTTGCGCAGGTTGCGGAACGAGGTGTACCCGGCGCCAAAATCGTCGATCGCGATCCGGCTGCCGAAATTCTTCAGCCGCGTGACGAAGCCGCGCAAATCGTCGACATCCCGGATCGCGACGGTCTCGGTGATTTCGACGATCAGCCGTTCGGCGACGCCGGGATGCGCGCGCATCAGCGATTCGATCGAGGCCCACCAGTTCGGGTCCATCGTGGTATCGGGCGAGATGTTCAGGCTGAGCTGCACGTTCGGCGAGCCTGCGAGTTCGGCCACCACGAGCTCGAGCACGCGGTGGTCGACGAGGCGGATCAAGCCGAGCTTCTCCGCCACCGGAACGATGTCCGGCGCCAGCAGGGCCTGCCCGTCTTCCTGCTCCATGCGGACCAGACACTCGTAGAACGCCGGATTGCGCGAATGCGCCTCCACCACCGGCTCGAACGCCGTCACGATCCGGCGCTCATTGAGCGCGATGACGATCTCGTCGGTGACGCGGATATTGACCCGGCGCTGGGCGTCGCGCTCGACATTCGGGCGCCACACCGAGAATGACCCCGAGCGGCGGCGTTTTGCCATATCGAGCGCTTCATGGGCGCGGTTGATCGCCTCGCTGGTGTTGCGCGCATAGCGCGGCATGCTGACCGCGCCGATCGAGGCGGTAACGGAGACCGGACCGGAATTGGTCGGCACCACCTCGTCGCGAATGCCGGCCAGGAACCGTTCGGCGGCGACATTCATGTCCTCGACCGTGCAGTTTTTCAGGATCAGTCCGAATTTGTTACCGGAGAACCGGCCGAGCACGTCGCCGCCACGCAGCCGCGAACGGACGCGTTTGGCCACTTCCGAAATCACCGCGTCCGCGACGTCGAACCCGAACGCGTCGTTGATGCGCGCCAGGTGATCGATGCAGATCAGCATGAAGGCGCTGGATGCGCGGAAGCGCGCGGCTTCCTCGATGGCCTCTGCCAGCGAGGCAACCACCTGCGTCCGATTGAGTTCGCCGGTCACCGGATCGTGCCGCGACAGTTTCAGCAACTGCTCGTCGCGGGCGTGGCGTTCATTGTTGATGCAGACGGTGCCCTGGGCGCGCACCGGCCTGCCGTCGGGCCCGGCGAACCAGCAGCCGGTTTCCTCAATCCAGAGCACGGGGTCGGACGTAGAGGTCCGCACGCCATATTCGATCCGGTAGGGGGCGCCCTCACCCGGTTTCGCGGGCGGCGAATGTCCCAGCGCATCGGAGCGGATCGAACGCACCGGCTCGATCAGCTTTGAAAACTCCGCGCCGCTCGCGAGTAACGCCGGCGGGATATCCGAAAACACCGCGCTCGCTTGATCGCTCCAGACAATGGCGTCGGTTTCGATGTCCCAGAGGAAGGCCGCCTGGCCGAGCGAAGCCAGGATGGTCGAAGCTTCCGGAAGAGCAGATGTCACGATCGCCTCGTTTCAGGACACTTGTCAGGGCACTTGCCGAGTGATTCCCGGCCTCAGGAATAGTGCCTCTTCTGGCCCGACCAGCGCGTATTCCGCAAGATTGGACACCGGTTTTGCGGTCAGAATACGCGCAAATTCTTAAGGGAGAACATTTTCTTGTGGCAACCGGACCCACTTTGCCGGAAAATGCCCGGCGGAGCGTTCATCAATCGTAAACCATGTTGTGCATTTGCCGGGAACTAATCGGGCAGAACCGGCATGGCCCTTGCGAGCACAAAATCGGAAGGGGCGTCACGTCCCAAAACGTGGCAGTTCAGCCGGATCTCGATTGGCCATGTTAATAAGTGATCAACCAGAGCAGACGCCAGACGGCGGCGACCTTGCGGACGAAAAACCCGCCTGCGTCGCGCTGGTGCCGGTGGTGCCGACCCTTCATTGCTCGCGGGTGCCCGACCGGCAGCGCTCGCGTGCTGATTTTATCACCCAACTGATTGCAACCGCCGAGCACGTTCCGCAAACACGCTGCCTGCGGCGAGCCACGCCGGCCGACGCGAACGCCGCCTATGGGGCACGCCGGCACAGGGCACGCGGCGCCGGAATCCGGACCCGCCAGATCGCTTGAGGCGGAGACGTTAGCGCGGCGGGGCGTCCGGCGGCGAAGGCGAGCCTTCGCCAGGCTGCAATCCCGGGGACACGACCTCCGGCGACGGTTCCGCCGGCTTGACATCGGCAGGCTCAATTTTCGGTTCAGGACGATCCAGCGGAGCCGATTCGGCAACCGGCGCGACTGCCGGTGCCGCGGGCGCCGGTGCGGGGTCCGGTTGAGGTTCAGGTGCGGCAGTTTCCCGCTTCTGGGCAGCCGGTCTCGCCACGGTCGCCGTCACCATTCCGCGCCGTGCACGCAACGCAATCCCCGACAGGAAATCCACCAGCGCGAGCATCGCCAGCAAGAAATAGGTCGAGGTGCCAAAGCGTGGCCACAGCAGGAATTCGGCGGCGGCGCCGCCGAACACGACAAGCGACAGCAGATGATCGGTGAGATATTTCGCGCCGGGACGCGCGCCCTTGATGATCTCCAACAGCAACAACAGCATGCCGAGCGCCAAAAGGATATCGCTCAGCGTCACCGGCCATTCGGCGCCGGACATCAGCGTCAGCTTCACAATCGGCTCGCCGAAGGAAACGTCGCGCATCAGGAAGGCGATGATGTTGTAGATCGCGAGCGGAATCAGGAGAAGCGGGAAACCGACCATGGACATCGGCGAGGCCTTCTTTTGAACAGAGAACCGGCGCGTTCTCAGGCGAAGCCCTTGGGATTCGTCGCCGGAAACCGTCTTACCTCAATCGGTGGCCGAATTCAGGCAGGCCTTGCCGCCGACGGCGTGCCGCCGTTCCGCTTATGTCAGGATTCCTTCTTGGCCTTCAGAACCTGGCGGCCCTTGTACATGCCGGTCTTCAGATCGAGGTGGTGCGGACGGCGCAATTCGCCGGAATCCTTGTCCTCGGCATAGGTCGGCTTCTTCAGCGCATCCGCCGAACGGCGCATGCCACGCCGCGAGGGCGATGTTTTTCTACGGGGAACGGCCATGTCGGTGTCCTCTAGGGGTGTTGTCGTGAGGCATCGTCCGAAACCGGACGGCTGAAGCGTTTTGGCGCGAGCTGAAATGCCGATAAGGCCGCGCTTATAGAGGATGGGCCAACGCAAAGCTAGGGTGGTTTCCTGCCAAAATGGCCCAAAAATTGGCTCAAAAAGCGCGATTTTCGCTCCAGCATCGCTGCAGGCCGGAAGCCTGCGCCCGCGCCATATAGGTCCCGGCCAGACGGCGCACCCCGGGACCAGGATTGCGGGCGCTGCGCCTCACCGGATTGGGCAGGATCGCCGCCAGCAAGGCCGCTTCGCGCGGCGTGAGCGTCGAGACCGGACGGCCGAACGCATAGGCGGAGCCGGTTTCGGCACCGAACTGGCCGCTTGGGCCGAGCTCGGCGATGTTGAGATAGATTTCCAGGATCCGCTGCTTCGGCAGGACCAGGTCAATCCACAGCGCCAGCGGAAGCTCCAGCGCCTTGCGGACCATGCTGCGGCCCGGCCACAGGAACAGATTTTTCGCCACCTGCTGGGTGATGGTCGAGCCGCCGCGGGCGACCTCGCCGTCCTCCGCGTCGTCGATCACTTCGCGCAGCGCGCCCCAGTCGATGCCGTGATGGCTGCAAAATCTGGCGTCCTCGGCGGCGACCACCGAGCGCGGCAAAAACGGCGAGATCGCGCTGAAATCGACCCATTGCCGCTTTACCGGGGCCCCGCTCAGCCAGCGCCAGGCCATCAGGGTCGAGACCGGATGGCCGGCGCGATACACCGGCGTCACCAGATACGGCAGCAACAGCGCGGCCAGCAGGATCAGCAACAAATTTCGGGCAACGCGCAAATTCGGCGCTTCTGGTTAAAAGCTATCGGCGCGGGCAGACAAATGGCCGGCGTCAAATGATATCTCCCTGGTAGTTCAGGATTTTTCCAGCGGTTTCAAGGCGCCCCGGCCCCTTCTCCCGGAATTGACGAAGCCTGCGCCATCAACGATTGTCCCGGCCAACTCGATCTGGAGCCCTCTTGATGACGACCGGCACTGCACTATCCGACTTTGCGAAACGACTGGACCAGACCGCGGAGGACACCGAAGCCCTGCTTGGGAAGCTGTTGTCGGATGCGCTCCTGCCCGACGAAATCGCGCGCCCGAAACGCCTGATGGAGGCCATGCGCTATTCGAGCCTCGGCGGCGGAAAGCGGCTGCGGCCGTTTCTGGTGGTCGAGAGTTCGGCCGTGTTCGGCGTTCCGCGCGAGGCCGCGCTTTTGGCCGGCGCCGCGCTCGAATGTATCCACTGCTATTCGCTGATCCACGACGATCTGCCGGCGATGGACAATAGCGATCTGCGCCGGGGCCGGCCCACCCTGCACAGGAAGACCGACGACGCCACCGCGATCCTGGCCGGCGATGGCCTTCTGACGCTCGCCTTCGACATCATCACCCGCGACGAGATCCACAAGGACCCAACCGTACGCCTGCTGCTGACGCGGGCGCTGGCGCGCGCATCGGGAATTGGCGGCATGGTCGGCGGCCAGATGCTCGACCTCGCCGGCGAAGGCCGGTTCGGCGACCGTGAGCCGGTCGACGTCGCGCGACTGCAGCAGATGAAGACCGGCGCGCTGTTGCGCTACGGCTGCATTGCCGGCGCCATCCTCGGCCAGTCCTCGCCAAAGGAATATCAGGCGCTCGACGATTACGGCCGCGCCCTCGGCGAAGCGTTCCAGATCGCCGACGATCTGCTCGACGTCGAGGGCGACGCCGCCGCGCTCGGCAAGCAGACCGGGCAGGACGCGGCCCTCGGCAAGACCACTTTCGTCACCCAGCTCGGGATCGACGGTGCCAAGCAGCGCGTGCGCGACCTGCTGGCGCGCGCCGATTCGGCGCTCTCGATCTTCGGCGCCAAAGGCGAGGTGCTGCGCGCCGCCGCGCGATTTGTCGCCGACCGCAAGAATTGAAGGGCGCCGATGGCGGACAAGGAAGCCGACGATCCCGTCCTGCTCCGCTTCCGGAAGATGTCGAGGCCGGCCCGCGTGGTCTATGCGCGGCCGCGCACTTTCTTTTCGATTCTGATCGGGATCGTGGCGTTCTTCCTGCTGCCGGGCTCGCTGCGGCTGGTGACGCGGCTGCTGATAGGCTGGGACATCTTCATCGCGATGTATCTGCTGCTGGTCTACACCATGGTGCTGCGCAGCGGGCTTCCGCATATCCGGCGCAACGCGGTGCTGCAGGACGACGGCCGCTTTCTGATCCTGCTGGTAACAGCGCTCGGTGCCTTCGCCAGCCTCGCTGCGATCGTGTCCGAGCTCGGCGAGGCGCACCGCAGCCCGCCGCGAACTGATATTCGCAACCTTGACGATCGCGCTGTCGTGGGCGGCGGTGCATACGACCTTCGCGCTGCATTACGCCCATGATTACTACCGCGGCGCCAAGCCCGGCGGCTTGCAGTTCCCGAGCGGCGACCAGCACGACCACGCCGACTACTGGGATTTCGTCTATTTCTCGTTCGTGATCGGCATGACCGCTCAGGTCTCCGACGTCGGCATCACCGACAAGACCATCCGCCGCACCGCCACCGCGCACGGCATCATCTCGTTTGTCTTCAATACCGCGCTGGTGGCGCTGATGGTCAATATCGCCGCCAGCGCGATCTAGAATCTGAAAAACGTCAGATCGTCTGCCAAATCCTGCCGCTACGATCCGAGGGAATAGAAACGGGCGATTCCACGGCATTGACGGCGCGGCCGGTCTTGGCAAATTGGCCCGGTACAGGAATTGGGCCCCGTGGAACCGATATTCCAGATCTTTCTGATCCTGCTCGCGGTGCTGGCCGGAACGGCGTTCCTGGCACGGCGGATCGACGTCGCGCCCGCGATCCTGCTGCTGCTCGCCGGCACCGGGCTCGCCTTCGTGCCCGGCATGCCGTCGCTGGAACTGGCGCCGGAGCTGGTGCTGCTGGTGGTGTTGCCGCCGCTGATCTATTCGGCCAGCGTCGCCATGAGCTGGCGCGAATTCAAATTCAACCTCCGCCCCATCATCCTGCTCGCGGTCGGCTGCGTGATCTTCACCGCGGCGGCGGTCGCCGCCGCGACCCACTATCTGATCGGACTGCCCTGGAATGTCGGCTTCCTGCTCGGCGCCATCGTCGCGCCGCCGGACGTGGTGGCGCCGCTGGCGATCGCCCGCAAGCTCGGACTGCCGCGCCGTATCCTCGTGGTGCTCGAAGGCGAGGGGCTGGCCAACGATGCCACCGCGCTGATCCTGTATCGCTTCGCGGTGGCGGCGATTTCGACCGGGATGTTTTCGCTGCCGAAGGCGATGGGCGAATTCGCCGCCATCATCGCCGGCGAGCTGCTGTTCGGCGCCGCGGTAGGCTGGCTCTCCTTGCGGATGCGCCACCGCGTACGCGACCCGCAGATCGAGATCACGCTGTCGCTGATCACGCCCTACGTCGCCTACTGGTTGCCCCGAGCATTTCGGCGGCTCCGGCGTGATCGCCACCGTGGCCTGCGGTCTCTATATGAGCTGGAACGGGCCGCTGTTGATCTCTTCGGCGACCCGGCTGCAGGGCATCTTCTTCTGGGACCTCGTGATCTATCTGATCGAGGGCATGCTGTTCCTGCTGACCGGATTCCAGATGCGGTCGTTGTTCGAGAAATCGAAGGCGTTTCCGCTGCACGACATCCTGCTGGCGACCGCGCTGGTCACCGTCATGATCATCGTCGCACGTTTCGCCTGGCTCTATCCCGCAACCTACCTGCCGCGGCTGATAAGGCGCGTGCGCGTCCGCGATCCGTCGCCGCCATGGCAGTGGGTGTTCGTGCTCGCCTTCACCGGCGTGCGCGGCGCGGTGTCGCTGGCCGCGGCGCTGGCGCTGCCGTTCGTACTTCCCGGCGGCGAAGCCTTTCCCTACCGCGACCTGATCCTGTTCGTCTCTTTCGGCGTCATCTTCATCACGCTGGTCGGGCTTGGGCTTGGGCTGCCGCCGGTGGTCAGGTGGCTCGGCATCGCCCAGGCCGGCCGCGCCGAACATGTGGCGGAGCACGAATCGGAAATCGCGGCGCGGCGCGAGGCGCTCGGCGTGGCGCTCCGATCGCTCGACGCCATCACCGACGACCGTGAATTGTCCGATGAGGTGGTCAAGCTGCTGCGCGCGCGGCACGAGACCCGCGCCAACCAGCTGCCGGATTCGCTCGACCCCGATGCGGACGACGTCTCGGCCAAGGGAATAGAGCTGACGCGCGAGCTGATATCGGCGGAGCGGAAATTCATTCACCTCCTGCTCCGCGACGGCAGGATCACCGACGAGATCCGGCGGCGGATCGAGCGCGATCTCGACCTCGAGGAAGCGAGCCTCGCCAACCGGGAATATCGAAAGGTCCCGCTGTAAACTCGCCTCTCCACAAACCTCGCCGTCACTCCGCCGCCACGATCCGCGGCCGGCCGACATAGCCGGTCTCGTCGCCAAAGCGCTCGACCATCACCGCGGGCAGGTCCTTGGCCTTGCTGGTTACGCAGGCGCCGGAACGCATGGCGTAACGGTCCTGATGCGCAAGGTGCGCGGGCGGGTGGCCCTGCTGCAGCGCGCGGGCACAGTCCATCACCAGTTTGCGGAAATGCAGGATGCCGAGATCGGTCGGACCGAGATGTTCGCGGGTGCGGTCGGCGATCGGACCCTGGCTGTCCTGCACCGCGGCGTCCTGTTCGGAGACGCCCTTGATGCCGGTGTAGCTTTTGGTCTTCTGCAGCTTGCGGTCGATCAGATAGTCGTTCGATTTGTTGCGCAGCGGCACATAATTCTCGTCGACCTCGGCAATCACACCATTGCCACGCGCATAGCCGTCGCGTTCCGCCTGGGTCAGCGGACGCTCCGGATTCCAGGCATAGGTGTAGATCCAGCAATTGGTATCGGTCACGGGGATAAAGCTCTGGCCGAAGATATTCTCGCCGGGCATCGCGCTCGGCGCATAGGAATGCACCGGCATCAGGAACTGCGCGATGCGCCAGTAGATGTTGTCGCTGCCGGTGAGCCGGCCGCCCGCGATCGCGAGCCCCGCGTCATGCGGATTGATCTTTATCACCGGACGCGGGTCGTCGGCGATCCAGCGCATATGATCCGTGCTCATGCGCGCCAGCGGATTGACGAAGTGTTTCTTGATATCGAGGATTTCGTTCTCTTCCTTCTCGAAGGCGAGATGGGCGAAGGTGAAATGCGCGGTGTCGATAGAGCCTTCCAGCGCCTGCACCCAGTTGCAGTCCTGCCACTTCTTCGAGACGTAGCGGTGCGAGGCCGGCACCAGCGCCATTTCAAGGTCAGGCAATTCCGGGATCTCGCCGGCCGGGCCCATATAGGCCCAGATCATGTCGCCCCATTCGCGGACCGGATAGGACTTGATGCGGATCAGGTCCCTGGCGTTGAGATCGGGATAGGAGGTCGGCATGTCGACGCAGCGGCCGTCGGTGTCGAATTTCCAGCCGTGATAGACGCAGCGGATGCCGCACTCCTCAACGCGGCCGAGCCAGAGATTGGCGCCGCGGTGCGGACAATATTGATCGATCACGCCGACCACGCCGCGCGAGTCGCGGAAGGCGAGCAGTTCCTCGCCCATGACGACGATCTTCTTCGGCGGGCCGTCGGCTTCCGGCAATTCCCCGGACAGCAAAACCGGCAACCAGAAGCGGCGCAGCAACTCGCCCATGGCAGTGCCCGCACCGCTTTCGGTCAGGAACTTGTTGTCCTCGGCGCGGAGCATGGCGGTCCTCCGGGGGCTGGTCTTGCTTTGGTCAAGCTTGGCGCAGGCGGCGCGAGGCGTCAACGCGCGTGTGTAACCGAAGGAACGCAGCTTCGCGATCTCGCCGCGCATTGCGCCCGAGTTTTGCCAGGAAAATTCCTTGCCCTCCATTCAGAGGGCGCAGGGAATGCCGGACGCCCGGAGCGTCCGCAGCCGCGTGCGCATTGGTAGAAAGCACACGCGTTAGTCACCACGGTCACACCGGAAATCGCCCGGCATTCCCCGCGCAATGGTTTTAACGGTTTCCTTCGCGCTCTCCCCAGTGACCGGGCTTTCTTGCCACTGTCGCCGGCGGAAACTTCCGCCAACTTGACGCCAGCGTCGGGGCGTCAGGACCACACGACTTCGCCGTCCGCTGGCCGCATCGCTCGTCTAGCGCGCCGCCGCGTCCACCGCATCCCCTGCCCAACGTTCGTGACGATCGCGAAACGCCCCTCTGCAGGCGGAGACAGCGATGTACATGGATTTGATTTGGGTGAAGCGGCAACGGATTTATTTTTGCAAGCCGGACTGGACAGGCCAAATCACCTTGAATCGCTTCAACAAATTGGCCTGTCCGCGCAAGGCTTCGCAGCGCCGATTGGACTGCCGGATCCCACCGCAATCACACCGGCCGCTCGCCCTTCACCGTCACCCGGGTGCCCGAACGGGTGTGCGGCCAGTAGTCCCACATCGCGCGGTGCTGGGTGCAGCGGTTGTCCCAGAACGCGATGGCGTTTTCGGTCCAGCGGAAACGGCACTGGAACAGCGGATTTTCCGCGTGCTGATAGAGGTACGCGAGGATCGCGTCGCTTTCGTCTCTGGGTATGCCGACGATGGTACGGGTAAAGCCGCGGTTGACGTAGAGCGCCTTCTTGCCCGTCACCGGATGGGTGCGCACCACCGGGTGCTCGGCGCGAGGATAAGCGGGTTTATCGGCCACGCCATAGTTTGCGTAGAGCCCGCGATAGATCGATTCGCCGTCATGCAGCGCGGTGAGCCCGTCGAGATAGGTCTTCATCCGCTCCGACAGCGATTCATAGGCCGCATACATGCTGGCGAACAGCGTGTCGCCGCCGCGCGGCGGGCACTGCCGGATATAGAGGATCGAGCCCATCGGCGGCTCGAGATCGCAGGACACGTCCGAATGCCAGCCCTCGCCATTGGCGCGCGGCGAATCCTTGTCGGCATAGATCTTCATCAGCGCCGGATCGTCGCCCTCATGCGGCGCGGCGGGATGGATGTGCAGCTCGCCGAACTTGCGGCCGAAGGCCAGATGCTGGGCCGGCGTCATGTGCTGATCGCGGAAGAAGATCACGAGATTTTCGGCGAGCGCGCGATGGATTTCGTCCATCTGGCGGTTCGGGCGCGCATCGTCCGAGACCAGCCTGCCGATATCGACGCCCGATATCTCCGCGCCGATGATGGGGGTGAGCTTCTCGACGGCGATGGTCTCGTAGGGCTCGATGCTGTCGGGCATATGCCGATAGCGGGGTCCCTGCTTGTTGGCGAGCCCGCTCATGGACGTCCTCCGATGGCTTGTTGTTTTCGGCTATTGTAGCCCGGATGGGTCCAATGGGTCTACGGATATCAAATTCAAAACAGCCATGCTCCATAGGGTCACAGCTTCGCGATCTCGCCGAGGGCGCAGGGAAAGCCGGGTGCACGCTGCACCCGCGGTCTCGCGTGCAAAATTGTGCAAAAAAAGCACACGAGCATACAGATCGCACAGGCACGTGAGCGGCTGCAGGGCGCCATGAGAAAATTAGGCCGCTTACTCACCAACGAGCCTTGTTAGTGCGTTTCTATCGATGTCCGCTATGCTCCGACGTTGATCAAACTTGCAGCGCAGCGAAATGACGCGACGGGCCAAAAGGCGACGTTCGAAATGAAAGAGACCGGCAACTGAGGCGGCCTCCCGGGGCAGAGAGGCGCGATGTACCGTGTTTGGTAAGACTTAGGTCAAAGGCGCGACGGGGGCGTATATATGGGCGTGTCTGGCTCGCCCCAGGTCGCTTCCCGCTTCGAGAACATCAGAGGTTCATTTCTTACTTCGTTCCAAGTTTGCTCAGCTTCCTGAAGTTCGCGGTTCGCCTCCTCGATGGCGCTTTCGCGGTCGCTCGCGGCACGGCGTTGAATCTCCCTCGACCACACATACCCCACAAGCAATCCGGCGAGAGCACCAACCAAACCGAAAAAATAGAAACCCAATCCGATAAAGAGAACGCCGGATATGGATGCCGATATCCACCACTTTTGGTGAGCCGATTTTGCATGCGTTAGCCGAGCCGTTGCGAGAGCCAATTCCTGCTGCCAATATAGAATTGCGAGGTCTCCGATTCTTCGCTGTTCTGCGATTAACGTCTTCCGGAGTTCGGGGTCGTGAACCGAAAAATACAGCTCACGCAAGCGACGATTGGTTCTCGCTTGGTGGGAGTGTTCCTCGTGATCCTCCAATTCCCTTTGTCGATCACTGAAGGGCTCCGCAGCGTCATACACAAACTCGTAGTGAGGCGGGTCTGCCCGCAAGTTTGCGGCAGTCTGCCCTATGCCTGCGCGTGCTTCCAATTCCTGCAGGGCCTGCTGACGGGAGCGCAATTCCGTTCTGATTTCGTTCAATTTGCCCGCTGGGTCCATAGCGTGCGTGCCCCGTTCAGCAAACCATGTGGCCAGGCAACCCGAAATGCGACACTCGACCCTGCGGTCATCGAGGATGTCGAGACCGCAACCGTCAAATCCTTAATCAGCGGAGGTGCGCTCTCCGGCGCAGGTTCGTCCGGCATTATAGCGGCATCGGAAATCGCCGTGACGGCCACCAGGGCCGCGCACCCAACGGTTGCAACTTGAAAACTGTTCATTTCCACCACTCCGCGACCTAACGCTCGCCTCGGGCGAATCGGCGACAGGGCCACCGGCAGCTTAACATGGGGCAAGGCAGCACACGGGGGCCAAAAACGGCGGTTGGGTTCCCGCTTTCGCGGGAACGACGGAGAAATCTTACTCTGCCGCCGTCACCGCCTCGGTCGTCGGCTTCGCGCCCGCGCCATAGCGCTGCTCGATGTAGTCGATCACCAGCGCCCTGAATTCGGTGGCGATGTTGGGGCCGCGCAAGGTGCGGAACTTCTTGCCGTCGACAAAGACCGGTGCCGCCGGCGCTTCGCCGGTGCCGGGGAGCGAGATGCCGATATTGGCATGCTTGGATTCGCCTGGGCCGTTGACGATGCAGCCCATCACCGCGACGTTCAGCGTCTCGACGCCGGGATATTGCGTCTTCCAGCCCGGCATTTCCTCGCGGATGAAATCCTGGATCGAGCGCGCCAGTTCCTGGAAGGTGGTCGAGGTGGTGCGGCCGCAGCCCGGGCACGCCGCGACCAGCGGCACGAAGGTACGGAAGCCCATGGTCTGCAGCAATTCCTGCGCGACCTGAACTTCCAGGGTGCGATCGCCGCCGGGCTCAGGCGTCAGCGAAATGCGGATGGTGTCGCCGATGCCGTCCTGCAGGAGGATGCCGAGCGCGGCCGACGAGGCAACGATGCCCTTGGAGCCCATGCCGGCTTCGGTGAGGCCGAGGTGGATGGCGTAGTCGGAGCGCGCGGCGAGCGTCTGGTAGACCGCGATCAGGTCCTGCACGGCGGAGACTTTCGCCGACAGGATCATCCTGTTCTTGGGCATGCCGAGCTCTTGAGCCCGCGCCGCCGACAGCAATGCCGACTGCACCATGGCCTCGCGCGTCACCGCGCGGACGTCCTTTGGTGCCGCGAGCTGCGCGTTTTCGTCCATCAGCCTGGTGAGCAGCTCCTGATCGAGCGAGCCCCAATTGGCGCCGATCCGCACCGGCTTGTTGTTCCTGTTCGCGATCTCGATGATGTCGGCGAACTGCGTATCGCGCTTGTTCTTGAAACCGACATTGCCGGGATTGATGCGGTATTTGTCGAGCGCTTCGGCGCAGGCCGGATATTCGGCCAGCAGCTTGTGGCCGATGTAATGGAAGTCGCCGATCAGGGGCGTGGTGATGCCGCGCTTGCGCAAGCCGTCGCGGATATGCGGCACGGCGGCGGCGGCTTCCTCACGGTCGACCGTGATGCGCACCATTTCCGAACCGGCGCGCGCGAGCGCCGCCACCTGCGCGATCGTGCCTTCGACATCGGCGGTGTCGGTGTTGGTCATCGACTGCACCACGATCGGCGCGCCGCCGCCGACGGCGACATTGCCGACCATGACCTGGGTGGTTTCATGCCGGGCCCTGGGGCCGGCGACGTCGTTCTGCGGTGGTTTTATCGGCTTGTTCATGGGGTCTCGAATATCAGGTTTTGGTGACATTCAGCAATGGATCAGTGGGAACCGCGACCGCGGGGCTGGGCCGATTTACCAGGTAAAGCCCGGCAATAACCAGCAGGGCCGCGGCGCCGAAGGCCAGAGTCAGGGCATCGTGCATGATGAAATAGCTAGCCACGACGCCAAACAAAGGGGTGATAAAGGTAAAAGCCGACAATTTGCTGGCGGAATAGGTTTTGACCAGCGCGAACCACAGCAAAAACGTTAATCCGACCACCCAGATCGCCTGATAGACCATCAGCGACAGCGCCAGCGGCCCGGGAACCCGGGTCAGGGTTTCGCCGGAAATCCACGCCGCCAGCCCCAGAATCGGGATCGACATCGCCACCTGGTAACCGAGCGCCTTTTCGGGCGGGGCCCGCAGCAGCGGCGTCGCCTTGACCAGCAACGTGGTCGCCGCCCACAGCGCGCCGCCGCCGACGATCATCAGATCGCCCAACAGCACATTGGCATCGACATTGGCTTGCGGCACCCCGATCGCCAGCGCGACGCCGGCGAAGCTCAACGCCAGCCCGCCCCATTGCGAGGCGCGCAGCCGCTCGCCGAGAAACTGGTAGGAGCCGAGCGCCACGAAAAACGGCGCGGTATAGAGAAACACCACCGCGCGCGAGGCCGACGTCAATAACAGGCCGCGATAGATCAGCACGAATTCCAGGCCGAACAGCAGCCCCGCGAACAGGCCGGCGCCAAGCGTGCCGTCGGAAGCGAAGATTTTCACGCCGCGGAAACGCGCGATCAGCAGCAGTACCGGCAACGCGCCCGCGGAGCGGATGGTGGCCTGCAGCATCGGCGGAATGTCCGGCAGCGCCAGCTTGACCGCGATCTGATTGAACCCCCAGCTCAGGCAGAGCATGAGCATGAGTGCGACCGCGCCGGGGCTGAGCGGACGCCCGGCCGATGAAATTACCTGATTTGACGACATGGAACCTCGTGATCCGGCTTATCGCCGTGTTGTTGGGGCATGATCCCGGCCCGCAGGGCCGCGCGAGCGCAAAGTGGTGTTGCGGTTGTCGGAAAAGATCATGCCCAAATAAGCTCTAAGATTTCTGGCAATTGGCGCAAATGCCGGTGATTTCGACCACGGACAATTTCGGCGCAAAGCCCGAAGCCCGCGCGGCGGCGTTGAGGCCTTGCGCCACGGGTGCTGCGGGAATTTCGCCGACCGACCCGCAGGCCTCGCAGATCAGAAACGCCACCATCGCGGCGGCGTCGTGGTCATGGGCGCAGGCGAGATAGGCATTGCGGCTTTCGATGCGATGGACGAGGCCGTTTTCCATCAGAAAATCGAGCGCGCGGTACACCGTGATCGGCGCCGGCCGCGGCATCGATTTGGCGAGTTCGTCGATCACTTCATAAGCGCCGAGCGGACGGTGGCTGGACAACAGCGCCTGCAGCACCTGACGGCGGATCGGCGTGAATTTCTGCGCCCGCTGCTCGCATACCCGTTCGGCATGATCGATCGCGTCCGCGGCGCAGCGGTCGTGGTCGTGGTCGGGCGCGGGAAAGGTCGGTTTCGTCAGGGTCATCTGCACGATCATGTAACGCGGCCGGCGCGGCCCGTCTAATCCGGAGCCCAGCAATTTGCACCGCAGCGTTATGTAGCACTTCGACCTTCTTTTCGAAATCCCCCGCCGCATTCCAGCGGTTTCCCGGGTTCGAGCCATGTGCTGCCAGCGGGTCAGCCTTCTCTTGACTTGTCATGCCATTAACTTGAAAAGTCATATTCATGAGCTAGCTCATTATATCCAATGCTTATGGAGGCAACCCGATGTCCCGCGGTTCCGTGGATATGAACTTCCTGTTCACGCTCGGCGAATTGCAGCGGCTGGTGCGCGCCTATGCCGACAAGCAGGCGGCGCGCTACGGCATCACCCGCGCACAATGGGCGGTATTGGCCAAGGTGGAACGCACCGAAGGCCTGAAGCAGTCGGAACTTGCGGAACAGATGGAGATGCAGCCGATTACGTTGACGCGACTGATCGATCGTCTTTGCGACAACGGCTGGATCGAACGCCGCGGCGACGAGACCGACCGCCGCGTCAACCGGCTCTATCTGCGCAAGGCCGCCCGGCCGCTGCTCGGCAAATTGGGCGGGCTGCGCTCCGAACTGACCGCGACAGCGCTGGAGGGGATCAATCCCGCCGACGCCCACCGCCTGCTCGCCCAACTGGAGGCCATCAAGGAAAACGTGCGCAATGCGATACAGAATACCCCGGGGGAACCGCCGCGGAAGGAACAGCGCTATGGCTGATCCCATCCTGAAATTTCCGCCCGAGCAGAAGGGCAATCCGCCGGCCGAACCGCGGATCAGGATTGCCGCGGAGCCACGCCGCCGGTTGATGGCCGGCATGCGGCGTTATCGGCGCACGCTGTTGCTCGTGGTGCTGCCGCTGCTGGCGCTGATCGCCGGACTAACCTTCTATCTCAATGGCGGGCGCTACGTGACCACCGACGACGCCTATGTCGGCGCGCAGAAGGTTCTGATCACGCCCGACATCTCCGGCAAGATTATCCATGTCGCCGTCAAGGAAGGCCAGCAGGTCTCGACCGGCGACGTCCTGTTCCAGATCGATCCGGTGCCGTTTCAACTGGCTGTGGCGCAGGCGCGCGCCAGGCTGGACGATGCGAAGTCCAATCACGACAACCTCGTCGCCAACGTCAAGCTCTATGGGCAGACGATCGACCTCGTCAACGCCGGCATCGCGCTCAAACAGCGCGACGTCGACCGCAAGACGGCGCTCGCCAACAACAATTTCGGCTCGCAACTCGACCTCGACAACAGCGCCACCGCGCTGGTCACCGCGCAGGCCCAGCTGCAACTCGTCAAGCAGCAGCAATCAACCGCGCTCAATCAGCTGCTCGGCAATCCCGAGCTGCCGCTCGAACAGTTTCCGGCCTACATGCAGGCCAAGGCCGCGCTCGACGACGCCCAGCGCAACCTCGATTTGACCACCGTGCGCGCGCCGATGGCCGGCGTCGCGACCCAGGTCGACCAGATCCAGCTCGGACGCTTCATCGCCGTGGGCACGCCGGTATTCAGCATCATCGACACCTCCAGGCCCTGGGTCGACGCCAATCCGAAGGAATCCGACTTCACCTATGTTGCGGTCGGGCAGCCCGTCACCATCGACGTCGATGCCTTCCCCGATCATGTGTTCAGGGGCTCGGTCGGTTCGCTCAGCCCCGGCACCGGCGCGCAGTTTGCGATCCTGCCGCCGCAGAACGCCACCGGCAATTTCGTCAAGGTGGTGCAGCGCGTGCCGGTGCGGATCTATTTCGACAGCAACGACAAATACGTGCAGAAGCTGAAGGCCGGCATGAGCGTCTACACCTCGATCGATACCGGCCATCACCGTTCGCTCGGTTCCCTGCTCGGCTTTTCGCCGGCGGAAGCCGCCAGGGACTAGCCGAACATGACCACGATGGCCGCAGCGCCCATCGCCGTTCCCGGCCTGCGCCGGAACATGGTGACGATCTGCGCCATGACCGCGACCATCATGCAGGCGCTGGACACCACCATCGCCAACGTCGCGCTGCCCTATATGCAGGGCACGCTGTCGGCGTCGCAGGACCAGATCAACTGGGTGCTGACCTCCTACATCGTTGCCGCCGCGATCATGACCGCGCCGGTGGGATGGATCGCCAACCGCTTCGGCCGCAAGCGCATCTTCATCCTGTGCTCCGGCGGATTCACGATCGCCTCGGTGCTGTGCGGGCTGGCGCAGGACATCAACCAGATGGTGCTGTTCCGCCTCTTGCAGGGCGTGTTCGGCGCGGCGCTGGTGCCGCTGTCGCAGGCGGTGATGCTGGACGCCTATGCGCTGCACGAGCGCCCCAAGGCGATGGCGATCTGGGGCATGGGCGTGATGATGGGCCCGATCATGGGGCCCTCGCTCGGCGCCTGGCTGACCGAGACCTATTCCTGGCACTGGGTGTTCTTCGTCAACCTGCCGTTCGGCATCTTCACCGTGCTCGGCCTGATGGTGTTCATGGACGAGACCGGGAAAAACCGCGATCTGCGCTTCGACTGGTTCGGATTTGCGGCGCTGGCGGTCGGCATCGGCGCCTTGCAGATCGCGCTCGACCGTGGCGAGCAGCTCGGCTGGATGGAATCCAGCGAAATCATCGCCGAGTTCATCGTCTCGGCCGTCGGCTTCTATTATTTCTTCGCGCATTCGTTCACGACCGCCTCGCCTTTCATCCAGTTTGCTATCTTCAAGGACAGAAATTTCGTCGGCGGCTGCGTATTCATGACGGTGATGGGCCTGGTGCTGTTCTCGACCATGGCACTGGCATCGCCCTACCTGCAGAACGTCATCGGCTACCCGATCATCACCGCCGGCCTGCTGCTGGCGACCCGCGGCTGCGGCACCTTCGTCGCGATGATGATGGTCGGCCGGTTGATGCGATATATCGAGGCCCGCACGCTGATCATCGCTGGCCTCAGCCTGACCTGTCTGTCGCTGTTCTACATGACCGGCTGGACCGATCAGACCGGTGTGCAGACGATCGTCGTCATCAGCATCGCCCAGGGCTTCGGCTTCGGACTGGTATTCGTGCCGCTGAGCACGGTGGCGTTCCTGACGCTGCCCAACCATCTGCGCACCGACGGCACCTCGATGCTGACCCTGCTGCGCAACGTCGCCAGCTCGATCGGCATTTCCATCGTCATCGCCCAGCTGACGCAAGGGTCGCGGCGGACCTACGCGGTGCTGTCGCAAGACGTCAACCCGTTCAATCACGCGATGCAGATGCCCAACGTGCGCGGCATGATCGACATGAGCACCGACGCCGGCCGCGCCATGATGGACGTGATGGTCGGCGTGCAGGCGCAGATCATCGCCTTCTCGCAGGACTACCAGATGGTGATGATCTTCACGCTGTGCACCATTCCGCTTGCGATCATGATCGGCTCCACCAAACTGGCGCTGCGCAGGCAGCAGCTGGCGCCGGAACATGCGGCGATCGAGTAGAGATCGGGATCGCAGCCCTCCGTTATCGAAAACGACCGTCCCGGTTTCGTCCGGTCACTTGATCGGCGGACGGGGCAGCACGGCGTCGCCGGCTTCCATCTTGTAGACGTGGTCGAGCGAATACCAGGGCGTGCCGACATCGGGTTCGGCCGGATGCGGCTCGTCGTGACGCACGAAATTGCCGATCAGCGCTTTGGTCACGCCAAACTGCACGTCGCTGTCGATATGCGGGTCGGCGGGGTCATAGACCTGGGAAATCAAAACCTTGAATCCCGGCTTGAAGATGAGCGCGTGGAGATGAGCCGGTCGATAGGGATGCCGCTTCTGCGCCTTCAGCAGGCGGCCGACCACGCCGTCGGTCGGAATCGGATAGCCGACCATCATCACCGAACGAAACCGGAAGCGTCCGTCGGCATCGGTCGTGAACTTGCCGCGGAGGTTCATGTCGGCCTGTTCGGGATCCTGGTTTTCGTAAAGACCAACCGGCGAAGCGTGCCATACGTCCACTTCCGCTCCGGCGACCGGATTGCCGGCCTTGTCCACCACGCGCGCGCTGACGAACAGCGGGGCGCCCGGCGTCTCGGACCGGACGATGGTTCCCCCGTTCTCGACCCGAGGAGAGTGCAGTCGCCAAAAAGGGCCGAGCAGGGACTGGTCCGTTTCGGCATTGCCCTGATCGCCATTGTTCAGGAGGCAAACCATTGAAGAGACGCCGAGCGAGCCGGCCATCAAGACGACTTCGTTGTGCGTGTCGGTCGAGAGCTTGCCCATCTCGGCCACAATGGCGGCGGCTTCGCGGAATTCGGCTTCCGTCAGGCGAACGTCCCGGATGAAGCCGTGAAGGTGCTGGACGAGAGAAACCATGATCTCCCGCAGCCGCGGGTCGGACGTCCTTTCCATCACCGATGTCGCGGCGATCGTGACATCCTGCTGTCGCTCGATGATCATTCCGCGCTCCCCAAGGCATTCGTCGTTCCGGGGCGATGCGACAGCATCGAACTACGATGTGCAATTGCGCATCGGAGAACCTCGAGATTTCCGGGCTCGCGTCTTCGACGCGCCCCGGAATGACGCTTGCGCGTCAGTTCAGCTTCTCGATCGCCATCGCGACGCCCTGCCCGACGCCGACGCACATCGTCGCCAGCGCGCGCTTGCCGCCGCGCTTCTCCATGCCGTGCACCGCGGTCATCGCCAGCCGGGCGCCGCTCATGCCGAGGGGATGGCCGAGCGCGATGGCGCCGCCGTGCGGATTGACGAAGTCGGCATCGTCCTTGATGCCGAGCTGGCGCAGGCAGGCGATCCCCTGCGAAGCGAAAGCCTCGTTCAGCTCGATCAGATCGAAATCGCTGATCTTCAGTCCCAGCCGCTCCATCAGCTTGCGGGTCGCCGGCACCGGACCGATGCCCATGATGCGCGGCGGCACCGCGGCGGAGGCAAGGCCCAAAATCCGCGCCCGCGGGGTCAGGCCGTGCTTCTTCACCGCAGCCTCCGAGGCCAGGATCATCGCGGCGGCGCCGTCATTGACGCCCGAGGCATTGCCGGCGGTCACCGTGCCCGGATTGCGCACGATCGGCTTCAGTTTTGTCAAACCTTCCAGCGTGGTTTCGGGACGCGGATGTTCGTCCTTGTCGACGGAGATCGGGCCGGCCTTGCCGCCGGGCACCGAAACCGCGGTGATCTCTTCGGCGAAATAGCCCGATGAGATCGCCTGGCCGGCGCGCTGCTGCGAGCGGATCGCGAACGCGTCCTGATCGGCGCGCGACACCTGGAATTCCTCGGCGACGTTCTCTCCGGTCTCGGGCATCGCATCGACGCCGTATTGCGCCTTCATCAGCGGATTGATGAAGCGCCAGCCGATGGTGGTGTCGAAAATTTCAGCCGAGCGCGAAAACGCCTCCGCCGCCTTGCCCATCACGAACGGCGCCCGCGTCATCGATTCGACGCCGCCGGCGATCGCAAAATCGATCTCGCCGGCGCGGATCGCGCGCCCGGCGGCGCCGACCGCATCCAGACCCGAGGCGCAGAGGCGATTGAGGGTCGCGCCCGGAACCGTCGCCGGCAGGCCCGCCAGCAGCAGCGCCATTCGCGCCACGTTGCGGTTGTCCTCGCCGGCCTGGTTGGCGCAGCCCAAATAAACCTCGTCGACCGCCGACCAGTCGAGCTTGGGATGCCGCGCCATCAGGGCCTTGATCGGGGCTGCCGCCAGGTCGTCGGTACGCACCTTGGCGAGCGAACCGCCGAAGCGGCCGATCGGGGTCCTCACGGCATCGCAAACAAATACATCGCCCATCGGATCTCTCCCTCAATGCCGCATTTTTCGCGCTTGTCGGCTCGAATTGACGGCGAGTTTTAGGAGCGCCATCGCGGCAGGTCAATTGATGGCTTTCGCTTTAAGCGGCGCTTTCGCGCGAGGTCCGTCATGCCCAAAGCTGCGAGGTGGCGCGTGACGGCTGCCGAGGCCGTGGAAAACACGTAATGCGGCGGCAAACCAATAGGATCGGACGGCAAAATTTTGTAGTTTGCGAAAGCCAATGACGATCCAGCAATCCATTCCCGTGCCCCAAGACGCCGCGCCGCCTGCGGAAGCCGCCGCGCGCGTCACGCCGATGATGGAACAATATCTCGAGATCAAGGCCGCCAATCCCGGGCTGCTGCTGTTCTACCGGATGGGCGACTTTTACGAATTGTTCTTCGAGGACGCCGAGATCGCCTCCAGGGCGCTTGGCATCGTACTGACAAAACGCGGCAAGCATCAGGGCATGGATATCCCGATGTGCGGCGTGCCGGTGGAACGCTCCGAGGACTATCTGCATCGCCTGATCGAGGCCGGGCATCGCGTCGCGGTGTGCGAGCAGACGGAGGATCCGGCGGCGGCGCGGGCGCGCGGCAACAAGAGCGTGGTGCGCCGCGACGTGGTGCGGCTGGTGACGCCGGGCACGCTGACCGAAGACACGCTGCTGGACGCCCGGACCAACAATTATCTGCTGGCGATGGCGCGGGCGCGAGGATCGGCGGGAAGTGACCGCATCGGGCTCGCCTGGATCGACATTTCCACGTCCGAATTCATCGTCACGGAATGCTCGACCGGCGAACTGGCGGCGACGCTGGCGCGCATCAATCCCAACGAGGCCATTGTCACCGACGCGCTCTATGGCGACCCCGAACTGGGACCGCTGCTCCGCGAATTGCCGGCGGTGACGCCGTTGACCCGCGACGTCTTCGACAGCGCCACGGCGGAACGGCGGCTGTGCGATTATTTCGCCGTCGCCACCATGGACGGCCTCAGCGCGATGTCGCGGCTGGAAGCCACCGCCGCCGCGGCTGCCGTCACCTATATCGACCGCACCCAGGTGGGAAAGCGCCCGCCGCTGTCGCCGCCGTCGCGCGAAGCCGCCGGCACCACCCTGGCGATCGACCCGGCCACCCGCGCCAATCTCGAGCTGACGCGCACGCTTGCGGGCGAGCGGCGCGGATCGCTGCTGGACGCCATCGACTGCACCGTCACGTCAGCCGGATCGCGCTTGCTGGCGCAAAGGCTGGCGGCGCCGCTCACCGACAGCACCGCGATAGCGCAGCGGCTGGACGCGATCGCGGCGTTCGTTGCCGATAGCGCTGTTCGCGACGATATCCGCAGCACGCTGCGCGCCGCACCCGACATGTCGCGCGCGCTGGCGCGGTTGTCGGTCGGGCGCGGCGGCCCGCGCGATCTCGCCGGCCTGCGCGACGGCATCCTCGCCGCCGACCAGGCGCTGACCCGGCTTGAACGGCTCGACGATCCGCCGCCGGAAATCGCCGCCGTCATGGAGGCGTTGCGCCGCCCGTCGCGGGAACTGGCGCGCGAATTCGAGTGTGCGCTGGCCGAGCAACTGCCCTTGATAAAGCGCGACGGCGGCTTCGTGCGCGACGGCTACGAGGCCGCGCTCGACGAGGCCCGCAATCTGCGCGACGCCTCCCGCCTCGTCGTCGCCGCGATGCAGGCGCGCTACGCCGACGTGACCTCCGTCAAGGGCCTGAAGATCCGCCATAACAACGTGCTCGGCTACTTCGTCGAGGTCACCGCGCAGCACGGCGACAAATTGATGGCGCCGCCGCTGAATGCGACCTTTATCCATCGCCAGACCTTGGCCGGCCAGATCCGCTTCACCACGGCCGAGCTCGGCGAGACCGAGGCCAAGATCGCCAATGCCGGCGACCGCGCGCTCGGGCTGGAGCTGGAAATCTTCGAACGGCTCTGCGCGCTGGCCACTGCCGCCAGCGAGGACTTACGCGCCGCCGCGCATGCGTTTGCCATGCTCGATGTCGCCACCGCACTGGCAAAACTCGCGGTTGACGACAATTACGTGCGGCCCGAAGTTGATACCTCGCTGAGCTTTGCGATCGAGGGCGGCCGGCATCCGGTGGTCGAACAGGCGCTGAAGCGCGACGGCCAGCCGTTCATCGCCAATGCCTGCGACCTCTCGCCGGGGCCGGGACAGAAGTCGGGCCAGATCTGGCTGATCACCGGCCCGAACATGGCGGGCAAATCGACCTTCCTGCGCCAGAACGCGCTGATCGCGCTGCTGGCGCAGATCGGCAGCTTCGTGCCGGCGGCTCGCGCCCGGATCGGCATCATCGACCGGCTGTTCTCCCGGGTCGGCGCCGCTGATGATCTCGCGCGCGGCCGCTCCACCTTCATGGTGGAGATGGTGGAGACCGCGGTCATCCTCAATCAGGCCAGCGAACGCTCGCTGGTCATTCTCGACGAAATCGGCAGGGGTACCGCGACCTTCGACGGGCTGTCGATCGCCTGGGCGGCGATCGAGCATCTGCATGAGGCCAACCGCTGCCGCGCGCTGTTCGCCACGCACTACCATGAGCTCACCGCGCTGTCGGCAAAACTGCCGCGGCTGTTCAACGCCACGGTGCGGGTCAAGGAGTGGCAGGGCGACGTGGTGTTCCTGCATGAAGTGCTGCCGGGCTCCGCCGACCGCTCCTACGGCATTCAGGTCGCGAAGCTCGCAGGATTGCCGGCGCCGGTGATTGCCCGCGCCAAATCGGTGCTGGCGAAACTCGAGGCGCAGGACCGCGGCCAGACCGCGCGCGCCCTGGCCGACGACCTGCCGTTGTTCGCGGTGCCCTCGCGCGCCGCAACTGAAGTGGCGCCGCCGACCGAGGCCGAACGGCTGATCGATGCCGTGAAGGCATTGCATCCCGACGAGATGTCGCCGCGCGAGGCGCTGGAAGCGCTTTATGCGCTGAAGAAGCAGCTCGGCGGCAGCTAACGTCTTCCGCGACGGAAAATCGACGTCATCCTCAGAGATGCTTCCTCGTCATCAGGGATGATCAGGCCGTCGCGAGGGACGAAAGCCCGAAAATCTCGAGCGATGTCCGCGCTTGCGATCAATGCATCAAACTTGTAGTTTTGTTCTCATATTTTTACACTCGCGTAACCTGGAATGCTGACGCAGACCCCTGTTTTCATCGGTCTCAAGCACCGCTTCACGACGCCGCCATGTTCTACTGAAAATGGCGGCGGCTATCGCGTCTTTACGAGGGCTTTCGACGAGACCGTTAACGCGAGCGATCTTCCGGACATTCTGCCCAAACAAAGCCCAAGGCAGCTGAAGAGCTTGCGGGACGCCGCAAGCAGTCTCGATAGTGAATTTAGCGGCGAGAGGATCGCATTTGGAGCCGCCGCTGCCAAACTTGTTCGCGACCTGCAAGAAAGCCTTACTGCCGAAGAGAGAAAGAAGTCCGTCGTATCGTTCTTGATTGATCACTCAGGATCGATGCAAGGATTGCGAATGCTGTCAGCACTCCTGGCGGTCGACGTCGCCGTCGATGCCTTGGCGAATGCGGGGGTGGATACGGAAATATTGGGCTTTACGACGGTGGGGTGGAAAGGAGGCCGAGCTCGCCGTGCATGGAAATGGGCCGGGAGGCCGCCCAACCCAGGCCGCCTGTGCGACGTCCGACATATTATCTATGGCCCAGCTGATCGACCGGGCAGAGTTCCGCGGAATTTGCGCTTTGCGCTTCGCTCCGACTTGCTTCGCGAAAACATAGACGGCGAGGCTTTGGAATGGGCAGGGTCGCGGCTCGATCCCGGGCGCTGGGATCGCAGGGTCGTCTGCGTGATCTCCGATGGCGCCCCGGTTGACGACTCGACGCTTCAGGCTAACGGGAACGGTGATTTGCTGATCCGGCACCTCGAAGCAACGGAGAAGAAATTGCGATCGACTGGAATTGTGGTCGGCTTTCTTCTCATTGGCAGAGACTGTGTCCGCGAACCGAACATGCACGAACGAGCATCGGAACCTCAGGCGGCAGGTTTGTCACTGCTCGCACTGATTTCGGCGAGCGCTGATCCCCGGCTCCGTCCAGGTTACGGGGGCATCGAACGCACCTTCCGGTTTCGGGAAACCACTGCCAAGCGATGGGCATGGTACGGCATCGCATCATCGACCGGCTCTCCCTCCCCGTTTAGCCGCCAGGTTGGCATCCTTGGGGTCCCAGATCGAGCAATCCGACCACGAACTGGAGGGTGTCCTGGCTGAGCTTTCTGCGCTTCCAGCTAACCTGGTTGTGCGCGCTAGCCGAGAGATTGCAGCGGCAGCCCGCCTGGGCTGGTGGCAACCGCAAACGTTGCCCAAGCGCGTTGTCGCGGCCAGTCGCGCCCGCCTTGGGTGGCGGCGATTGATGAAGCTGTTGGAATTGACACCGCGGCGGGTTCCTTCTGACCAAGAGCTGCTCGAAATCAACCGTGGCTACGCGTGGCTATTTCTGTTTCATCCCAGTGGCTATGTCAGAGAAGCCGCACTGGATTGCATAAACAATCCTCCAACATCGCCGTTCTTTTTCTCTGTGTTGGCGTGGCGGCTGAACGACTGGGTTGGGCCGGTACGCAAGGCTGCTGAACGCTGCGCAGCGCGGGTCCTGCATCAAACCGCCGCCGGAATCGCAGCGAACGCAGCGCTATATCTGCTCGACCGCCGCCACGCGTGGGGGCGCTGGAGCGATGAATGGCAAGCTCTCGATGGCGTATTCGAGCGGAAGGATGTCATTGCGGCTCTCGCCGTGCTCTTGCAGGAGCGCTCGACTGGGCCACTGGCAACCAGCCTCCGCCACGCCTTGCGATATCCGAACATCGATGAGCATCTGCCGCGCATTGCCGCGTCGGCGGTACAGCCATCGGTCAGAGCGGTCGCCTACCAATGCCTCATTTCGGGCAAGGCAACCTGGTCCCTAGGTTTTGAATGGGCTTGGATTGACAAGGTGTATGGGCGGCGAAGGCGCGTTCCGAAGCTGGCGACGCGCGATATCAGAAGGACCCGTCCCGCCGCCGAATTGATCAGGGAAGCCGCTCACGATCGATCGCCGTTTGTGAGAAGGGTCGCCGCAGATGCTCTCATCGCCGCACGATCGCAATTGCCGGATGAAGAGGCGCTCATCGCTGATCTGGCGAAAGATCGAAGTTCGGCGATCAGGTCGCGGGCGGATTTCATGCGACGACATCCGCCTTCTCGGCAGTCGTAGCGAGCTTCATCGGAGGACGGCAACGCGTCTCCGCCCGTTCCACCAAAGCGCGAGGTTCCAACTCACGCAGGTCAGAAGCGCGAGGCTGAGTGCAATCGCCGAGCCGAACCGCGGCGCGACGACATGCAGCACCGCAATCGCGATGCCCAGGCCCATCAGCCCCCACCCGCTGTTGGCAAGGACGGCCGCCGTCGCCGGACCGCCAATGCGCGGGTGCAGGATCAGCATCATGCTGGTGAACACCACCGGAAACAGCGCGATCATGCCGCTGACGCTGGGGCCGACCCAGCCCGACAAGGTGACGACGGTTGCGACCAGGGTGGCGACCAGCGACGCCCGCAGCGGGATATCGTACCAGCGCCGCGTGATCAGCGGCATCCTGACGTGGCGGAAGCGCTGCAGCAGCGGCAGGCAGATCGCGAACGTGAGGGCATTCGCGGCCACGCCGCCGGCAAGCGACCACTGCACCGTTCGCGACAGCGCGGCCAGCACCAGCCACACCGCGACCGCGCCGGCACAACTGACAAGCGCGCTGCGGCGCTGCGCCAGCGCGACATAGGTCAGGGCGAGCCAGATCGTCGCCGCGTTGATCGGCAGGCTTGCCAGCGCCCCCTCGGCGATGAACGCCGCATCGTGATCGAGCGCGAGAAACACGTAAGAGGGGCCGGCCGAAATCGGCAGCGTCGCCACCAGGGCGCCGATCACCGGCCCCGAACGCTCGGTGATCACGGAGGCCGACACCACAAATGCCGCCGTCACCGCCATGCGCAGCGCCAGCGTCAGGATGAAGGTGATATCGGGAGACATTTTTCCAACCGTCGTCCCGGCCAAGCGAAGCGCGAGCCGGGACCTATAACCACAGCCGTTCGTGTTGCACTAAAGCCTTCGAACAGCGTTCCAGGGACGAGAGGACACGGCGTATGGGTCCCGGCGTTCGCCGGGACGACGTGCACTCACACCCTTTGCATGGTCACCGAAACCTTCGGGCCGTGCCTGATGGTCTGGTAGACCACGCAATAGCGCTCGGTGAGTTTCAAGAGCAGATCGAGTTTGTCCTGCGGCGCTGACGTATCGACGTCGAAGCGCAGGCGGATTTCCGAAAAACCGACCGGCGCCTCCTTGTCGACGCCGAGCGTGCCGCGGAAATCGAGATCGCCCTCGGCGGTCACGTTTCCCGCCTTCAACGGGACCTCGATCGCGGTCGCGACCGATTTCAAGGTCACGCCGGCACAGGCGGCGAGCGCTTCGAGCAGCATGTCGCCGGAACACAATTCAAGCCCGGAACCGCCTGACCCTGGATGCAGGCCGGCGACCGCCAGGGCACGGCCGGTTTCGATCTTGCAGGCGATGCCCTCGTTCTCGATCGAGCCCCTTGCGGTCAGCGTGATCAAGGCTGACTTCGGATCGGATTTATAGCGTTCCTTGAACGGGGCCTGCCTGGCGCGGAGTTGAGCAGCGTCCATTTTGTTCTCTCCCGGATACAATTGTGTATCGGATGTAGTGAAAGACGGCGCCGATGTCACCACTTAACCCGTCGCGGCCATCCCATCAGTCTTGGAAACGCCGTTTATTTCAATAAGTTAACCGCACGCCCGACGGGGAAAATAGGCAACCTCGATGCCTGCTATCGGAACCGTATCGCCCAAAACCTGCGGAATCCGGCACGGACCTGCGGTTATCTCAGGATTGTCCCGTGACAGCGCCAGCGCCGTCCGATATCGGGGTAGGTGATGGACAGCATTGTGACCGAGAACCGGCCTGAGGCCGACGAGCGTTTCGACAGCGAGCGGATCAGCGCCGCGGTTGACGCGCTGGCCGAAAAACATGCCGGCCGCGAGGATGTGTTTCGCGCCGCCACGGCGCAACTCCTGAAGGCCGAGATGACCGCGGCGCGTGCCACCGCGCAGGCCATCCTGTTGAAGGATCGTCACGGCCGGCACTGTGCCGAGCGGCTGTGCTTCGTGCAGGACGAAATCATCCGCATCCTGTTCTCGGCCGCCACGCGCCATCTCTACCGCTCGCCGGTTCCCTCCGGCGCCGAGCGCATGGCGGTGGTCGCCACCGGCGGCTATGGCCGCGGACTGATGGCGCCGGAGTCCGATATCGATCTGTTGTTCATCCTGCCCTACAAGCAGACCGCCTGGGGCGAGCAGGTCGCCGAAGCCATCCTGTATTGCCTGTGGGACATGGGGTTGAAGGTCGGCCACGCGACGCGTTCGGTCGATGAATTGATCCGGCAGGCGCGCGGCGACATGACGATCCGCACCGCGATCCTCGAGACACGGTTTCTGACCGGCGACAAGCCGCTCTACGACGAACTGGTGGCGCGGTTCGACAAGGAAGTGGTGCAGGGCACCGCGGCCGAATTCGTGACCGCCAAGCTTGCCGAGCGCGAAGAGCGTCATCGCCGGGCCGGGCAATCGCGCTATCTGGTCGAACCCAACGTCAAGGACGGCAAGGGCGGCCTGCGCGATCTGCACACGCTGTTCTGGATCGCGAAATATGTCTACCGCGTGCGCGAAACCGATGAACTGCTCGAACGCGGCGTGTTCGACGCCCAGGAATACCGCACCTTTCGCCGCTGCGCCGATTTCCTGTGGTCGGTCCGCTGCAACATCCATTTCTTCTCCGGCCGCGCCGAAGAGCGGCTGTCGTTCGACATGCAGCGCGAGATCGCGATCCGGCTCGGATACACCTCGCATCCGGGCATGCAGGACGTCGAACGCTTCATGAAGCACTACTTCCTGGTCGCCAAGGACGTCGGCGATCTCACCGCGATCCTGTGCGCCAAGCTGGAAGACCAGCAGGCCAAGCCGGCGCCGGTGCTCAGCCGCATGATGGCGCGATTGCGGCCGAACCTGAACCGGCGGCGGGTGCCCGACAGCGACGATTTCATTGTCGACAACAACCGCATCAATCTTGCAGCCCCCGATGTCTTCAGGCAGGACCCGGTCAACCTGATCCGGATCTTCCGCCTCGCCCAGAAAAATAATCTGGCGTTTCACCCCGACGCCATGCGCACGGTGACGCGGTCGCTGAAGCTCATCAACACGCAGCTGCGCGACAGTCCGGAAGCCAACCGGCTGTTCATGGAGATCCTGACGTCGAACGACGCGGAAATCGTGCTGCGGCGCATGAACGAGACCGGCGTGCTCGGCCATTTCATCCGCGCTTTCGGCAAGATCGTTTCGATGATGCAGTTCAACATGTACCACCACTATACGGTGGACGAGCATCTGTTGCGCTGCGTCGGCTACCTGCAGGAGATCGAACGCGGCGGCAACGACGAATTCATCGTCGCCAGCGACCTGATGCGCAAGATCAGGCCCGAGCACCGCGCCGTGATCTACATCACCACGCTGCTGCACGACATCGCCAAGGGCTGCCCGGAGGATCACTCGACCGCCGGCGCCAGGGTGGCGCGGCGGCTGTGCCCGCGGCTCGGATTCAACGCCGCCGATACCGAACTGATCGTGTGGCTGATCGAGCAGCATCTGACGATGTCGACGGTGGCGCAATCGCGCGACCTCTCCGACCGCAAGACCATCGAGAATTTTGCCGCCGTCGTGCAGTCGGTCGAGCAGATGAAATTGCTGACGATCCTGACCACCGCCGATATCCGGGGCGTCGGTCCCGGCGTCTGGAACGGCTGGAAGGCGCAGCTGTTGCGCACGCTGTATTACGAAACCGAGCCGGTGCTGACCGGCGGCTTCTCGGAGGTCAACCGCGTCCAGCGCATCGCGGTGGCGCAGGCGGAATTTCGCGCCGCGTTCACCGAATGGCCGGAGCAGGAGCTCAACGCCTATATCGGGCGGCACTACCCGGCCTACTGGCTCAAGGTCGACCTGCCGCGCAAGATCCGGCACGCCCGCTTCCTGCGCGCCAGCGAACAGGCCGGCCACAAGCTCGCGATCAATGTCGGCTTCGACGAGGCGCGCGGGGTCACCGAGTTGACCATCCTGGCGGTGGATCATCCGTGGCTGCTGTCGATCATCGCCGGCGCCTGTGCTTCCGCCGGCGCCAACATCGTCGACGCGCAGATCTACACCACCACCGACGGCCGCGCGCTCGACACCATCGCGATCTCAAGGGAATACGACCGCGACGAGGACGAGGGACGGCGCGCGACGCGGATCGGCGAGATGATCGAGAACGTGCTGGAAGGCAAATTGCGCCTGCCCGAAGTGGTGGCGCGCCGTGCCGCGGCGCGCAAGGCGCGGCCGTTCGTGGTCGAACCGGAGGTCATCATCAACAATCAGTGGTCGGACCGCTACACCGTGATCGAGGTATCCGGCCTCGACCGGCCCGGTCTGCTGTACGAACTGACCACCGCGATTTCGAAGCTCAACCTCAACATCGCCTCGGCCCATGTCGCGACCTTCGGCGAGCGGGCCCGCGACGTGTTCTACGTCACCGACCTGCTCGGCGCCCAGATCAACGCGCCGACGCGGCAGGCCGCGATCAAGAGCGCGCTGATCCATCTGCTCGCCAGCGACGCCGCCGTGGCACAGCCCGCGGCGTGAGCGGCCCAACTGATCTTCACGTTCTATCCCGGAACTTCGCCGAACGTCCTGCCGGACGCGAGCGGCTTAAGCCGGATTAGCCTGGAGTCCTTCACCGCCGCCTGCCGATGTTTCACGGCTTCGCGATAGAGCGGATCGCGGATCATTTCGACGAAGGCGGCGACGCCTGGATATTCAGCGATGAAGCAATGATCCCAGCGCTCGTCGGCTGGTCCGATCAGCATCAGTTCGAAGCTGCCTTGCCAAACCACCTTGCCGCCAAGGCGCATGAATACCGGTCCGCTTTCGCGGCCATAGGCCGCATAGGCTTCCGCACCGGTCGCGATCCGCCCGTCGGGATAGGCAGCGCGGTCGAGCAGCCTGACCAGATTGAGCATGTGGATCGGCCCTTCGCGGTTGTTGTCGCGAAACCGGGCGAACATTTCCTTGGTCGGATCGATATGGCCTGTCATGATTTTTTCCCTCGCGGTCGTTGCGAAACCGTCACAGCCGGCGCTGCCGCGTGCTACCATACTGATGGAGATTTTTTTGTCTGCCTCCCACAGGGAAACCCCATGAATGCAATCGCCAACGCGCTGGTGGCCCTGGTCGCCGCGCTGCACGTCTATTTTCTGGTTCTGGAGATGTTTCTCTGGACCAGGCCGCTGGGCTTGAAGACCTTTCGCAATTCCATCGAGAAAGCGGCCGATTCCGCGGTGCTTGCCGCCAATCAGGGGCTCTACAACGGCTTTCTTGCCGCGGGCCTGGTCTGGGGGCTGGTTCAGGGCATCCCTGGCTTCGGGTTCCAGATCAAGGTGTTCTTTCTGCTCTGCGTGATTGTCGCCGGCGTCTATGGCGCCTTAACCGTCAGCCGCAGGATCCTGTACGTGCAGGCCGCGCCCGCCGCCGTTGCGCTCATTCTGCTCTGGCTGGCGTAAGGTTCGTTCACGTTTCGACCCGGCATTATCTTGCGTTGCCCCACCCTTTCCCTCAGTATCCCGGGAGCGATGGCGTCCTGCACGTTTGGACAAGACCGTCGGCACAATCACAAACATGAGGGGAACGCAGCGATATGAGGAACGGCATTCTACATCTGCTCACCGGGACCGCGGTTGCAATCGCGCTGTCGGCGTCGCCGGCATCGGCGCAAAAGAAATATGACACCGGCGCCACCGATACCGAGATCAAGATCGGCCAGACCGTACCGTTCAGCGGGCCGGCCTCCGCCTATGCGACCATCGGCAAGGCCCAGGCGGCCTACATCAGGATGATCAATGACGAGGGTGGCGTAAACGGCCGCAAGATCAATTTCATTCAGTATGACGACGCCTACAGCCCGCCGAAAACCGTCGAACAGGTTCGCAAGCTGGTCGAAAGCGATGAAGTGCTGCTGACGTTCCAGCTCATCGGGACGCCGCCAAACGCGGCCGTGCAGAAATATCTCAACGCAAAGAAGGTGCCGCAGCTGTTCGCCGCCACCGGCGCGTCGCGGTTTACCGATCCGAAGAACTTCCCCTGGACGATGGGGTTCAACCCCAACTACCAGACCGAGGGACGCATCTACGCTCATTATATTCTGAAGAACTACCCGAACGCCAGGATCGGCATCCTCTATCAGAACGACGACCTCGGCCGCGATTACCTGACCGGCATGAAGGATGGGCTGGGTGACAAGGCCAAGACGATGGTCGTCGCCGAAGCCTCCTATGAATTGACCGATCCCACGATCGACTTGCAGATCGTCAAGCTGAAGTCGCTCGGCGCCGACCTCGTGTTCGACGCTTCGACGCCGAAATTTGCCGCACAGGCAATCAAGAAGATCGCCGACCTCGACTGGAAGCCGGTGCACATCCTCGACATCAACGCCACGTCCGTGGGCGCCGTGATGAAGCCCGCCGGACTGGAAAATTCCAAAGGCGTCATCAGCGTCAATTACGGCAAGGATCCGCTCGATCCGATGTGGAAGAATGACGCCGGGATGAAGAAGTATTTTGCGTTCATGGCGAAATACTATCCGGACGGCGACAAGGATTCGAGCTTCAACACCTATGGCTACTCTACCACGCAGCTTCTGATCCATGTTCTGAAGCAGTGCGGTGACGATCTCACCCGCGAGAACGTCATGAAGCAGGCCGCCGGCCTGAAGGACGTGCAACTCGATTTGTCCCTGCCCGGAATTGTCGGCAACACCTCGCCGACCGATTATCGCGTCAACAAGCAGCTGCAGATGATGAAATTCGACGGCGAACGTTGGGAAGGGTTCGGACCGATCATCGAGGATACCGCCGCCAACGGCTGAGGCGTTGCCCTCAAGTTGAATTCAAGCTGCCGGCACGGGCTTTTCTCCGCGCCGGCAGCCTGGTTTCCTGGCCGGCGGCAAATCAGTGCGGCTCAGGTAGGGTTAAGGGTGCTGAAACCGTTTTTTCTCAGCCACTTACGTATCTGCCGCGACGTCAGCCTTAATCATCGCTTAACGCGGCTTTAAATTCCCCTCGCTACTGTCACGTATCGGGTGGCGTGAGCGTTTGCGTATGGCGTGGGGACGGAAAAAGAGCGGCGGCCGCAAGGAGCCGCAATTCGGGCTCGGCGCTTCGCTGTCCGAATTGCGCCTCGGACTGCAGGATCGCATTGCCCCCGTCGAAGACGAGAAGCCGAAGAAGCCCGCTACCCGGCGCAAGCCCGCCGATTACGACGATGACGATTACGACGAGGCGCCGCGCGAGCGAAAGCCGCGCGCCAGCCGGGCAAGCCGCAAGCGCAAATCGAGGGGCCGGGCACGCGGCGGACTGTTTCGCCTGTTCTACTGGGGCTTGGTGCTCGGCCTGTGGGCCGCGATCGCAGCTGTCGGCGTCATCGTCTGGGTGGGCGCGCATCTGCCGCCGATCCAGGCGCTTGAGATTCCGAAGCGGCCGCCGACGATCCAGATTGTCGGCCTCGACGGCAGCGTGCTGGCGACCCGCGGCGAAATGGCCGGCGCCAATGTCTCGCTGAAGGATCTGCCGCCCTATTTGCCGAAGGCCTTCATCGCCATTGAAGACCGCCGGTTCTATTCGCATTACGGCGTCGATCCGCTCGGCATCGTCCGCGCCGCGGTGGCCAACGTCCTGCATCGCGGCGTTTCGCAGGGCGGCTCGACGCTGACCCAGCAGCTCGCCAAGAATCTGTTTCTGACCCAGGAGCGCACGCTGCAGCGGAAATTGCAGGAAGTCGAACTTGCGCTCTGGCTCGAGCGCAAGCATTCCAAATCCGAGATTCTCGAGCTCTACCTCAACCGGGTTTATTTCGGTTCCGGCGCCTATGGTGTTGAGGCCGCGGCCCAACGCTACTTTGGCAAATCCGCCAGGAACGTCACGCTGGCGGAAGCCGCGATGCTCGCGGGTCTGGTCAAGTCGCCGTCGCGGCTGGCGCCGAACCGCAACCCGGAAGGCGCCGAGAAGCGCGCCCAGCTCGTGCTCGCGGCGATGGCGGATGCCAAATTCATCACCGAAGCGCAGGCGCAGGCCTCGATCGGCCATCCCTCCTTCAATGTGAAGGCGGCGGGCGCCGGCACCATCAATTACGTGGCGGACTGGATCGGCGAAGTGCTCGACGATCTCGTCGGCCAGATCGACCAGAACATCGTGGTCGAAACCACCATCGATCCGAGGCTGCAGGCGGTCGCCGAAGCCGCCGTGATCGACGAGCTCGCGGCAAAAAGCGTCAAATTCAACGTCAGCCAGGGCGCGCTGGTGGCGATGACGCCCGACGGCGCCGTGCGCGCCATGGTCGGCGGCCGCAACTATGCCGAAAGCCAGTATAACCGGGCGGTAACCGCCAAGCGCCAGCCGGGTTCGGCGTTCAAGCCATTCGTCTATCTCACCGCGATCGAAGCCGGTCTCACGCCGGAGACGATCCGGCATGATGCGCCGCTCGACGTCAAGGGCTGGAAGCCGGAGAACTACAGCCACGAATATTTCGGCGCGGTGACGCTGACCCAGGCACTGGCGATGTCGCTCAATACGGTTGCGGTGCGGCTGGGACTGGAAGTCGGCGCCAGGAATGTGGTGCGCACCGCGCACCGGCTCGGCATTTCATCGAAGCTCGATGCCAATGCCTCGATTGCGCTGGGCACGTCAGAGGTGTCGCTCACCGAGCTGGTCGGCGCCTATGCGCCGTTCGCCAATGGCGGCCTCGGCGTCTCGCCGCATGTCGTGACCAAAATCCGCACCAGTGAAGGCAAGGTGCTTTATGCGCGCCCTGCCGATCAGCTCGGCCAGGTGATCGAGCCGCGCAACGTCGCGGCCATGAACACCATGATGCAGGAGACCCTGCTCTCGGGCACCGCGCGCAAGGCGGAGATTCCGGGCTGGATGGCCGCCGGCAAGACCGGCACCAGCCAGGACTTCCGCGACGCCTGGTTCATCGGCTACACCGCCAATCTCGTCACCGGCGTCTGGCTCGGCAATGACGACAACTCGCCGACCAGGAAGGCAACCGGCGGCGGGCTGCCGGTGGAAGTCTGGACCCGCTTCATGAGAGCCGCCCATCAGGGCGTCGCCGCGGTGGCCTTGCCGGGCTCGCAGGCGAGCGGCTTCTTCTCGAATATCGCCCAGGCTGCTTCGCCATCGAGCGCGCCCGTCGTTAGCGCCCCCGCGCGCGCCGCAGGCCAACCGGCGCCGGTGCGAACCTCGGCACGCCCGGAAGCGGCGGCCGGACTGGACGGCTGGCTGATGGAGCGGCTGTTCGGACGGTAATCACATCTAGTCCTGAATGCCGTAGCGATGCAGATCGTTGCCGGAGGTATCGAGCCAGGTCTTGGCGCGTTCGACATGGCCGCAGGCCCGGGCGACCACCCGCCAGAACCGCGCCGAATGATTCATCTCGACCAGATGCGCCACCTCGTGGGCGGCGAGATAGTCGAGCACGTAAGGCGGCGCGAGGATCAGCCGCCACGAAAACGACAGCGAACCTGCCGAGGTGCAGGAACCCCAGCGGCTCGACTGGTCGCGGATCGACAGCCGCTTCACCCTCACGCCCAGCGCCCCGGCGTAGAACTCTGCCGCCTTGTGCAGGTCGCGGCGCACTTCGCGCTTCAGGTAATCATGCACCCGTCGCTCGATATGCTCAGGCGCGCCCGCCACGCAGAGAATCCGCTCGCCGCTCTCGCGCACTTCCGTCCACACCGTGCCGCGCTGACCGGCGCGGTGCACGATTTTGTGGGCGACGCCGCGCAGCGGCACCACGGTGCCCGGAAGAAACGGCGCCGCCTTCGGCAAACGGCCGAGGCGCGCGGCGATCCAGCCGCCGTGACGCTGCGCGAAATCCTTGGCGTCGGCGATGGTGCCGCGCGGCGGTATGGTCAGGATCGCTTCACGGTCGCTTGGATGAATGCGCAAGGTGTAGCGCCGCGCGCGGCGGTGCCGGCGCAGCCGAACCGAGTAGATTTGCGAGCCGTGCTTGACCAAAAGAGTCGAAGGTTCGTAAGGCCGCCGATAAAGGAGGGCGCGAGTGGCCATGTCTGCGATTCCGGGGAGGAGAAGTTCGCCCGGATTCTGCCATATCCGCCGCCAGTGAAATCGCTCGGCGCAAAAACAAATCATTTGCCCAATATACAGGGGGCTGGTGGGTTAATGGGCCCTATAGGAAGGGCTTGGGGCGCAAAATTTCGGCCCAAAACGAGCCCTGCCAGGCCCGTCAAGAATTGAATCCAAACTCATTCTTTCGAGGGCTCGGCGCCACGATTTCCGCGCGCCGATTTAGGGGCTTAGCGCCCGGCCGAATCGGCACTCGGTTTCGGCCTCAAACGGGCCGATTTGCGCGGAGAATCGCCCAACCGAGGCTTATTCGGCCGCTCCGGACAGTGAAGGCTTCACCGCAACCAAGGAAGGCTTCACATTCGCCGCCGAAATCATGAAATCGCAGATGCGGGGCACGATTTCCGATTTGAATCGGGAACCGTTGAAAACGCCGTAGTGGCCGACGCCCTTTTGCACGTAATGCACCCGGCGGTGATTCGGGATCGAACTGCAGAGCTCGTGCGTGGCTTCGGTCTGCCCAAGCCCGGAAATGTCGTCGTGCTCGCCTTCCACCGTCATCAGCGCCACGCGCGTGACCTTCGAGGGGTCGACCAGCTTGCCGCGATGGGTCATCTCGCCCTTCGGCAGCGCATGCTTGACGAACACGGTGTCGACCGTCTGCAGATAGTATTCCGCCGCCAGGTCCATGACCGCGAGATATTCGTCATAGAAATCGCGGTGCTTGTCGACCAGGTCGCCGTCGCCCTTCACCAGATTCTTGAACAGGTTCTTGTGCGCGTCCATGTGGCGGTCGAGATTCATGCTGATGAAGCCGTTGAGCTGCAGGAAGCCCGGATAGACGTCGCGCATGACTCCGGGATGCGGAAACGGCACCTTGGTGATGACGTGATTGCGGAACCAGTCGATGCCACGTTCGGCGGCGAGATTGTTCACCGCCGTCGGATTGCGGCGGGTATCGATCGGTCCGCCCATCAGCGTCATCGAAAGCGGAACGCAGGGGTCGCGCTCGGCTTCCATGATGGAAACCGCCGCCACCACGGGCACGGACGGCTGGCACACCGCCATGACATGCATATCGCCGCCGAGAACGTGCAGCATCTCGATGACGTAATCGACATAGTCGTCGAGATCGAAACGGCCTTCGGTCAGCGGAACCATCCGGGCATCGGCCCAGTCGGTGATGTAGACCTCATGGGTCGGCAGGAAGGCTTCGACGGTGCCGCGCAACAGCGTCGCGTAATGGCCGGACATCGGCGCCACGATCAGCAGGCGCGGCTGCGGTGTGCGCAACGGGCGCGTCAGCTTGCGATCGAAGTACAGCAGGCGGCAGAACGGCTTTTCCCAGACCGACCGGATTTCGACCGCCGTGCGCACGCCTTTGACCTCGGTGTCGTTGAGGCCCCATTCGGGTTTGCCGTAGCGGCGCGTGGTGCGCTCGAACAGTTCGCAGCCGGCGGCGACGGATTTGCCGAACTCGGTGTGCGACCACGGATTGAGCGGGTTCTGAAATAGAATCTTGGTCGCATCGGTCACGGCTCGCGCCGGATTGAGCGACGCGTGCGCCATTTCGTACATCCAGTACATCGGCGTCGTGAGCGCCGGACTGCCTTCGGCCACCAGTGGCGGTGCGCCGCCAAATTCACCAATCGGCATTTAATTCCTCAGGTCCCTTTTGCGTCGCAGCATAATGCCGGATGCGTAATAAAGCGTCAAAGCATCAAAGTACAGATCGGTATATCTACGGGCGGAACAAGGCCAAATATTCTCATTCCACTGGATAAGTGACTTATTCGCCACTCTGGAGCAACGAGCCATGGCGGCGGGCGCTGCGCAAAAGCGCAAGAAATGCCGCAAACGACGCGATCAGCAGCACGACGTTGATCGCCAGCGCTGAAATCATCAGGTCGGCCCGGAACACATGGTCGATCAAGAGCGACCGCATGCCCTCGAACACATAGGTCGGCGGCAACGTCCAGGCGACATATTGCAGCCAATGCGGCAGCACCGTCACCGGGTAATAGATGCAGGCCAGCGGCATCAGGCCGAACATCAGCGTCCACACGATGCTTTCGGCGCCGAGGCCGTTGCGCAGCACCAGCCCCGAAACGAAAATACCGACCGACCAGCTGGTGAAGATCAGATTGCAGAAAAAGGCGATCAGCGGCAGCCCGATGCCGTAGAAATTGAAACGGAAGAAGACCATCGCCAGCAGCGTCATCGGAATGACGCCGATCGCAAGCCGGATCAGGCTCATCACCATCAGCGCGATCAGAAACTCGATCGGCTTTAGCGGGCTCATCATCAGGTTGCCGAGATTGCGCGCCCACATTTCCTCGAGAAACGAGATCGAGAAGCCGAGCTGGCCGCGAAACAGGATGTCCCACAGGATCACCGCGCCGATCAGGGTGCCGCCGGCGCGGGCGAAGAACCCGGCATTCTGCGCGATATAAGTCTGCAGAAAGCCCCAGGTGATGATCTGCAGCGCCGGCCAGTAGAGCAACTCCAGTAGCCGCGGCCACGACGACATCAAAAGATACCAGTAGCGTAGGATCATCGCGTTGATGCGATGGGGCGCGATATCCAGATCAAGCGCGAACCTGCTCACGGCGCCGCCTCCTGGACGCGGCCGCGGGCGACGTCGAGAAACACTTCCTCGAGCGTCGCGCGGTTGTAGCGCGCCATGATGTTGTCGGGGCTGTCGTCATCCTCGATGCGGCCGCGCTTCATGATGATGACGCGGTCGCATAATCGCTCCACTTCGAGCATGTTGTGCGACGCCAGCAGAATGGTCGCACCATGGGTCTTGCGATAGGTTTCCAGGTGGCGGCGGATCCAGTCGGCGGTATCGGGATCGAGCGAAGCCGTCGGTTCGTCGAGCAGCAACAGTTCGGGCTGGTTGATCAGCGCTTTCGCCAGCGCAACGCGGGTCTTCTGCCCGGCAGAGATTTTGCCGTTGGCGCGGTCGAGAAAATCGCCGAGATCGAGATCGGCGGCGAGTTTGTCGATGCGCTCGCGCAGATTCTCGACGGCATAGAGCCGGCCGAAGATCGTGAGATTCTGCCGCACCGTGAGCCGCATCGGCATGTCGACATAGGGACTTTCGAAATTCATCCGGCCGAGCACGTCGGCGCTCCGCTCGGGCATCGGACAGCCCAGCACCTGGATGCTTCCCGAGGTCGGCAGTACCAGCCCCATGATCATGGCGATCGTCGTGGTCTTGCCGGCGCCATTGCCGCCGAGCAGCCCGGTGATGCTGCCGCGCGCAATGCGAAACGACACGTCGTCGACGGCCCGGGTGGTCTTGTAGACCTTGACGAGATGCGCGACATCGATCGCCGCCGACCCCTCCGGATCGGCCGCGGCATGCCGGGGCGTGGCTGCGCCGTCATTCATCATGCAGGCCGTTTTCCCTTGGCCGTTGCTTTCGCCGTTCCTTGGGCCATTGCTGCGGCGAGCGCAAGGCATTGGACCACGCCGCAACAATACCTGACAGGCAAATTTGTGGTCAGGCCCCGGCACGGCTAGACTTCCGACATGACCGATGTCGTCGCCTCCGATTTTCGCCATCCGCGCCGCCATGTCCGTCTGGACACGATCCTGCGGCTGCGCTGGCTCGCGGTGCTCGGGCAACTGGTCGCCATTTTCATCGTGGTGCAGGGGCTCGAATTCGATGTCGAGGTCATCCCTTGCGTTGCCATTGTCGGCCTGTCCGCGCTGCTCAACCTCGTGCTGCAGATCGCCTTCAACCCGATGCAGCGGCTCGAGCCGGTCTACGCGGCCGCGCTGCTTGCCATTAACATCGTCGAACTGGCCGCACTGCTGTTCTTCACCGGCGGTTTGCAGAACCCGTTTTCATTTCATGTTTCTGGCCCCGGTTCTGATTTCGGCAACGGCGCTGCCGGTACGGCTGACGATCGCGCTCGGCCTTCTGGCGGTGGCATGTGCCTCCGTGCTGGTCTTCTTCCATCTGCCGCTGCCGTGGGACAGCGAGGAGCCTCTGGTGCTGCCGCCGATCTATTTGTTCGGCGTCTGGCTCTCGATCGTGCTCGCGATCGGGGTCACCAGTCTTTATGCGTTCCAGGTCACCGAGGAAGCCCGCAAGCTATCGGACGCCCTGGCCGCGACCGAACTGGTCTTGACCCGCGAACAGCATCTCACGCAGCTGGATGGTCTTGCCGCGGCCGCCGCGCACGAGCTCGGCACGCCGCTGTCGACGATTTTCCTGATTTCGAGCGAGCTGGAGCGCACCGTGCAGGACAACAGCCAGATCGCGGGCGACATCAAGACCCTGCGCGAACAGGCGCAACGCTGCCGCGACATTCTGGCCAAGATCACGCAGCTGTCCTCGACCGGCGCGCCGTTCGATCGCATGCCGCTGTCGACGCTGATCGAGGAAATCGTGGCGCCGCATCGAGATTTCGGCGTCGTGATCAAGGTGCGGATCGCGGTCGCGGGCACCAGCGAACCGGCGGGCACCCGCAATCCGGCGATCCTCTATGGTGTCGGCAACATCCTGGAAAACGCCGTCGACTTCGCCCGGACGACGGTGGAGGTAAACGCGTGGTGGAATACCGAAACCGTCGAGATCGTCATTTCCGACGATGGACCGGGGTTCGCTCCCGACATCATCAAGCGGATCGGCGAGCCCTATCTGTCGCGGCGGCGTAGCGCGGACGAAGCCCAAAACGGGCACCGTGGCCTTGGGCTTGGCGTGTTTATCGCCCGTACCCTGCTCGAGCGCACCGGCGCCAAGGTCTCCTTCACCAACCGGATCTTTCCGGACCATGGCGCCGTGGTTCAAATCGCCTGGCCGCGCCAGCGCTTCGAGGCCGGCGAAATATCCGCCGAACCAGCATCTTAAGACCGCCTCCGGGGTCAGGCCGGCGGGTTCGATCGACTTTGTGCGGCCTTGGCAGCGCCGCCTCGCGACGCCATATGATGGACGATTCCGACACAAGGATACCCGAACCGTGAACGCCATCGCCGAACTGAGCGGCTACGCCGATCGCTCGCTCCTGATCGTGGAGGACGACAAGCCGTTTCTGGAACGCCTCTCGCGCGCCATGGAAACCCGCGGCTTCACGGTAACGTCCTGCGACAGCGTATCCGATGGCTTGGCCCAGATCGGCAAGGCACGCACCCGCCTTCGCGGTGGTGGATTTGCGGCTCGGCGACGGCAATGGCCTTGACGTGGTGTCGGCGCTGAAGCGCAAGCGGCCGGACGCGCGCGCCATCGTACTGACCGGCTATGGCAACATCGCCACCGCCGTGACCGCGGTGAAGATGGGCGCGGTGGATTATCTTTCGAAGCCGGCCGACGCCGACGATGTCGTCGCCGCATTGCTCGCCAGCGGCACCGAGAAGTCCGAGTTGCCGCACAATCCGATGTCGGCAGATCGCGTGCGCTGGGAGCACATCCAGCGCATCTATGAAATGTGCAATCGTAACGTCTCGGAAACCGCGCGGCGGCTGAACATGCATCGCCGCACCCTGCAGCGCATCCTGGCCAAGCGCGCGCCGCGGTAGCTTTTTTCGTTCACAATTCGGAGTTCGGCTCGGAGTTCGGCGCGGGCGGCATGCTCGACGCACCGCCATTACCGGAATGTCGGGCCAATGCTTCGATCCAGGTAAATCAACCTCTAAAACTCCCCATGCCCCTGCGGATCGATCAGCCGGTTGATCCGCTGCGCCGCGGCAAGCGCGAACCGCACCGTCATCACTTTGCGGGTCGGCGCCGGCAGCCGGTGCTCCGGCGCCTCGCAATGCAGATGCGCGCCATAGGCGTCGGCGACGATCAGACCGGTTTCCTGCGGGAAGATCTCGCACGGCATATCCCGGGTGAAGGCGAAGAACAGCCGGTCGCAATGCGCACGGTAGTCCTGCCACTTCTGGTCGGCGCGCAAATCCTCGATCGATGACTTGATCTCGACAATCCAGATATCGCCGCGCTCGTTCAACGCCACGAGATCGGCGCGGCGTCCCGAGGGCAGCGGCAATTCGCTGATGCAGGAAAACCCCAGCGACCGTAACAGCCGTGCGGTGCCGCGCGCGATCGCCAGCGCCGTCTCGGACTGACGGCGGTCCGGCGGCGGCACGAGATTTACCTGGCGGGCGGGCGATTCCATGACCGGCAATCTATCCGTTTCGCCCGCCGCCCGACAGCCGGCCTGCGCAGGGCGGCCGTAAATTTGTACCCGGGCCGCCTTGTTTCCGACCTCGCCGGACCTTGAAGCCGTGGAATCTCGGCTCCTTGAGACCGAACACCCGGGGGAGATTCATGAAGTCGGCCGTCCGCGCATGTGCATTTGCCCTGGCCGCCCTGCCGCTATCGGCGGCAGGTACGGCGGCTCACGCCAGGCCCGCCGTTGAAGTCGCGTTCGTTCTGGATACCACCGGCTCGATGAGCGGCCTGATCGAAGGTGCCAAGCGCAAGATCTGGTCGATCGCCACCGCGATCGTCGACTCCAATCCCGACGCCGACGTCCGCATGGGCCTCGTCGCCTATCGCGACATCGGCGATGACTACGTCACCAAGACGTTCGAGCTCACCACCGACATCCAGGACCTTTACGCCAACCTGCTCGAGCTGAAGGCGCGCGGCGGCGGCGACTGGCACGAGAGCGTCAACGAAGCGCTCGATGTCGCCATCAACAAACTGCGCTGGACGCCGAACGGCGATGCGAGACGCATCGTGTTCCTGGCCGGGGACGCGCCGCCGCACATGGACTACGACGAGGACACCAAGTATCCGGTCACACTGGCGGTAGCGAAACAGAAGGACATCATCGTCAACGCGGTGCTCGCCGGCAACGCCCGCGACACCGAGCGGGTATGGCGCGATATCGCCGAGGGCGGCAACGGCCGCTTCATTCGGATCCCGCGGGACGGCGGACAAGTCGTCGTCATCGAGACGCCCTATGACGACGACATCATCATGCTGCAGAAGGAAATCAACGGCACCGTGATCCCCTATGGCCCGCGGGCCCTGCAACAGCATACCGAAGACAGGACAAGGCAATTGGCGCGAGTGGCGGCTGCGGCGCCGACGCAGGCTTCGGAGATGGCCAGCTATCTCAACAAGCGCGCCAGGGTGTCGTCGGAAGCGGTCACCGGCGATGGCGATCTCGTGAGCGACGTAGCGGCTGGCCGGCAGCAGCTCGTTGCCCTCAATGACGACGAATTGCCCGACAATCTGCGCACGCTGAAGCCCGAGCAGCGCGTCGAAGAGCTCGACAGGCGGATGAGCCAGCGCAAGGCATTGAACGAGAAGCTCGCCGCGCTGGTGGCCAAGCGCGACCAGTTCGTTGCCGAAGCGCGCGACAAGGCGCCGCCGAAGGCGTCGTCGTTCGACCGCGCCGTCGAGGATATCCTGAAGGCACAGATCAGGCCGTAGCGGCGGCCGCGCTGCCTTCCGAAACCGTCGTCCGGGCAAGCCAGCGGTGCGAGCCGGAACGATGCGGTATCACGCAATTTCCACTTGGCTGCCTGCGAAAAATCGGCATTGTGCTGGCATGACCCAGCAAGCCGAGACCAAGGCGAAAGCCGGCGCCGCCATCATCCCGGTGACGCTGTTTGAGCAGAACTGCACGTTGATCTGGTGCGAAGCCACCAGGAAGGCGGCGGTGATCGATCCCGGCGGCGACGTGCCGAAAATTCTGGCTGCGATCGAACAAACAAAGATCGCCGTGGAGAAGATCTGGCTGACCCACGGCCATATCGACCATGTCGGCGGCGCCGCCGACCTGCGCGACGCGCTGCAAGTGCCGATCGAAGGTCCGCACATCGCCGACAAGTTCCTGCTCGACAATGTGGTGACGAGCGGCGCCCGGTTCGGCATCACGGGGGTGCGCGATTTCGCGCCGGACCGCTGGCTCGATGGAGGCGATCAGGTCTCCATCGGGGAATTGACCTTCGACATCCTGCATTGCCCCGGCCATTCGCCGGGCAGCGTGGTGTTCTTCAACGCCGAAATGCGCTTTGCGCATGTCGGCGACGTGCTGTTCAACGGATCGGTCGGCCGCAGCGACATTCCAGGCGGCAATCACGCCACGCTGATCAGGTCGATTACGGAAAAACTGCTGCCGCTCGGCGATGATGTCGGCTTCATCTGCGGCCATGGCCCCGGCTCCAGCATCGGCCATGAGCGGATGACCAATCCGTTTCTCACCGGAGCGATGTAACGCGCGGCACCGGCCATTCGGCCGCGACCATCTTAAAGCGCCCTTATTTCATAAGGCCCGCGGCCGTGAGCGCGCGCGTGATCACGCTGCCGACGTCGATCGCGCGTCGCCGCGGCTTTCGCGGCGGATCGGGACGGCGGTTGAGGGTCGTCAGCGGCCACAGCACTTTCGTCAAATCCGGCACCGGCGCGACCGGAGGAGAAACCACCGGAATTGTCTTTGCGGCTTCCTTTGCAACTTCCTTGGAAGGTGCCTTGGACTGCCGAATCCACTCGGTCAGGCCGAAGAATTTCGCAATGTGATACGACGACGAGATTCCCGCCTCGATCAGGAACGCGCCTTGCGCACCGTACCTCTCGTCGTTGTCGACCGTCCCCAGCGGGGTGCCGTGGGCCATATCGGTGATGGTGTAGGATTCGATGACGGTTTCGCCTTCCGCGTTCCACCAGACCTGACGCGGATAGCCATCGACGGTGCCCTCGGACATCGGTGCCGGAGGCAGCTGATGGACGTCGAGCCATTGCTTGACGATCTCGTTGGCGTTGGCGGGATTAACCGTGCGATCGGCGCTGCCATGCCACACCGAGAGCTTGGGCCAGTTTCCTTTATGCTTTGAGGCGTTGCGCACCAGATCTCCCAATTCGCTGGCCGGGCGGGAGGGCGACTGGAACATTCCGTTCAACGCTTCCCGCACATTGCTCGCGACGCCGAACGGCAGGCCGGCGATGACGGCGCCGCCCGCGAACACCTCGGGATAGGTTGCAAGCATGACCGACGTCATGGCGCCGCCGGCGGAAAGCCCGGTGACGAAGATGCGCTTCTCGTCGATCTTAAGGTCGCCAACCATCCGCGCGATCATCTGCCTGATCGAACAGGCTTCGCCCTTACCGCGCGCGGTGTCTTCCGGATTGAACCAGTTAAAGCATCCATTGGCGTTGTTCGACGGCTGTTGTTCCGGCATCAGCAACGCGAAACCATAGCGTTTGGCGAGCGTGGACCAGCCGGCGCCCAGATCGTAGCCGGCGGCGGTCTGACCGCAGCCGTGGAGAACCACAACAAGGGCGGGCGGCCGCTGCAGTTTGCCCGGGGCAAACGAGAACATCCTGATACGGCCCGGATTCGAGCCAAATCCGGTGGTTTCAACGAGCGGGCTGCGTAGACCGGGCCGCAGGTTTCGGCCGTAGGTCCCAAAGCCGTTCATTGCATTCGGCAAACGTCGCAGGAAATCGACATTCTTGGCGAGAGACACTGGCAGCTCCTTGGTGGGGGACTTCTTAACCCCACACTGAACAGATAGTTGCTGCACTGCAAAATAAAAAGACCGTGCGCTGTCGGTCCCCAGAATTTTGGATTTCACGTCGAAGCGCGACGCATCCATGACAGAAATGTGGCGCTGACGATGATGGACAGCGCGAACAATGCCGATGCCGTGAACAACGCCAGCCGCGGTGAGCGCGCAGCCTCGATTGCAAAAAATGCGGCGCCGATTGCCGCGACGCCGGCGGCGTTGGCGATTTGCGTCGTCGTGCCGTACATCCCCGAGCCCGAGCCGGCGCTCGCCGGCTTCACCGTGGAAAGCACGGCGCTGGACAGCGGCGCCATCACCAGCCCCTGGCCGTAACCGAAAATCGCCAGCACCAGCGCCAGCAAGGATGCGGCGGGCGCCTCGATCGATGCAACCGTCAGTACCAGGGCGGCGAGGCCGCCCACCTGAATGGCACAGCCTTCGATCAGCACCAGCGTCCCGCGATGCCGCGCCCGCGTCCCGCTATGCCGCGAGGCGATGACGAAGGCCAGCGCCAACGGCACAAACACCAGGCCTGCCTGCAGCGGCGGAATATGCAAGCCGCGCTGCATGAACATGGTCATGACCAGATAGAACGACAGGTTCGCGAAGAAGAAGAAGAAGGCGGCACACAGGCCGCGCATGAACGCCGCATCCGACAGCAGCGCAAGATCGATCAGCGGCATGCCACCGCAGCTTGCCACATCGCGTTCGAGCCGCAGGAATGCGGCAATGATGGCGACGCCCGCCGCCATTACCAGCCAGACCCACCGCGACCAGTGCACGTCGTAACCGAACAATAGCGGGCCGATCAGGCACAACAGTCCGGCGAACAGGACGATCGCCCCCGATATGTCGAGCCGCGTGCCGGCCCGACGCGGCACCGACGGCATGATGCGCAAAGCCGCGGCCATGATCGCGAGGCCGAACGGCACATTGACGAAAAACACCGCGCGCCAGCCGAGCCCTGCGAGATCCAACGCGACCAACACGCCGCCGAGCAGGAAGCCGGCCGCCCCGGCAAGGCCAAGCACGATGCCGTAAATGCCGAAGGCGCGGCCGCGCGATCCGTCCGCGAACAACAGGTGAAGGGTGGCGAGCACTTGCGGCACCATCAACGCCGCGGTCGCGCCCTGCGCCAGCCTGGCTGTGATCAGTTCCAGACCGGATTGCGCCAGCCCACACCACAGGGAGGTGACGGTGAAGCCGAACACACCGGCCAAAAACACATTCTTCGTGCCGTAGATGTCGCCGAGCCGGCCGCCGGTGACCACCAGCGTCGCATAGGCGATGAGATAGATCGCGATCACCGCCTCGATCTGCGCCGGGCTCGCATGCAATTCGACCCTGATGGTCGGGATCGCGACATTGACGATGAAGGCATCGACGCCGAACATGAATTGCGCGGCGACGACGATCGCGAGCACCCACCAGCGGCGCGATGAATCCATATTGGCTGAAACAAGCTGATGCATGAGCAGGCGGCCTTGTGCAAAATCTGTTGCACCGGACCGTCTCAGGTTTCGATCATCCCGGCGATTACCTCGGAGGTAAGGATCCGCGGGCGCTTTTCGACGGCCGCCAAATCGCCTTTCAATTTACGATGCCGTTTCATTGAAGGGTCGCTGATCAGAATGGCTCATCGGGACGATGACGAAGACCTCACCCGAATTCCTTCGCCGATGCCAATCCGCCGAGCCGGCTGGTGATGGCGAAGAACTGCGCCACGGTTTCCTCGATGATCTCGCGCGCCGGCTTCACCGCATCGATCAGGCCGGCCGATTGACCGGCGAGCGCCGGCGCGGCTTCCATGTCTCCCTGGAAATAGACGTCGCGAATCCCCTTCAGCGCATCCGGCGTCATCAGGCCCGCGTCGTAGATCGCTCTGGTGCGCTCCGACTTCAGCGCGCGGATGCACGGCGTCGATTTCTTGTTGAGCACCAGCGTCCCGGTCTCCCGGGCATCGACGATCGCGTTCTTGTAATTGGCGTGCACCGGGCTTTCGCTGCAGCTCACAAAGCGCGTGCCCATCTGGATGCCCTCGGCGCCGAGCGCAAACGCCGCCGCCATGCCGCGGCCGTCGCAGATGCCGCCGGCGGCGATCATCGGCACGTCGGTGCGCGCGCGGATCCCCTGCAGGAGCACCAGCGTCGAGACCTCCTCGGGATTTTTGAAACCGCCGCCCTCGGCGCCCTCGACCACCAGCCCGTCGACGCCGGCCTCGACGCACTTCAACGCGGCCTCCACCGTCGGCACCGCGTGATAGACGATGATGCCCGCAGCCTTCAGCGGCGCGACGAATTTCGCCGGGCTGCCTGCGGACGTCGTGACGAATTTGACGCCGGAGTTGCAGACGAATTTCAGCATCGCGTCATCGCGCAGGAACCGGATTGGCAGGTTGACGCCGAATGGCAGGTTCAACGCTTTCATCTGGGTTATTTCGGCCTGACAGGCTTCGGTTTCGCCCGACGAAGTCTCGATGATGCCGAGACCGCCGGCGCGCGACACCGCGGCGGCAAGCTGGCTGCGCGCGATCCAGCCCATCGGGGCCTGCACTATCGGATATCGGGCGCCGGTATGGGCGAGAACGCGGTTCATGGCTGTCCATTGCTGTGAGGGGGCGGCCGGCGGAGAGAATTCCGGAATGACGCTATGGCAAGTTCGTCTGGCCGACAATCCCGGTGCGGCGATCCGCTTGCTTTCTCTCGATACCTCAGCCAGCTAAGGTGCCAGCCCCGGCATGGCTCGAATGACTGCGCAAAACCCGAAAATTCTTGTCAGCGAAGGCTCCAGCCTGTCGTCGCGCGAGGCGATCACGGCGTTGGGGCTCGCCGGCCACCGGGTTGAACTGGTCTCCAGCGATCCGATGTGCCTTGGACGTTTCTCGCGTTTCGTCAGTCGTGTGCATCGCGCTCCCGCATCGGGTGCCGATCCCGACGGCTATCTGGCGGCTGTGATCGAAGCCGTCAGAACGAACCATATCGACGCGCTGCTTCCGGTGCATGAACAGGCTTATCTGTTTGCCGCCGCGCGCAAGCAGCTTCCCTCCGGCGTTGGAATAGCGCTCGCCGATTTCGATGCGTTCGAGCAGGTCCAGAGCAAGGCCGGTCTCGCCGAACTGCTGGCGCGGCTGAACGTGCCGCAACCCAGGACCGATATCGTTCGCTCGGCGAGTGAATTCTGCGCGATGCGGCCCTATCCGTTTTTCGTCAAGGCTGCGTTCGGCACCGCGAGCGCCAGCGTCTGGCGGGTTGAGGACGAGCGCCAACGCGATGCGGTGCTGCTGCAACTCGAACAACTTCATGTATTTGCCGACGGCCTGCTGGTGCAGGCCGCGGTAACGGGGTCGCTTGAGCGCACGCAAGGCGTGTTCGATCGCGGACGTCTGGTCGCCAGTCATATCTATCGTCAGGTTTTGGAAGGGCCCGGCGGCGGCGATGTGCTCAAGATCAGCGTTGTCAGCGCGGAGGTTCGCGAAACCGTGATGCGGATCGGGCACGCGCTCAAGTGGCACGGCGCGCTGTCGTTCGACTACATCCGCGACGATGTAACTGGAACGCCACATTTCATCGACGCCAATCCCCGCCTCGTCGAGCCGATGAATGCGTGGTTGAGCGGCGTCGACTTGCCGGGTGCCTTGTTGCAGATATCGCTCGGCCAGACGCCGTCCACGCAGGCCCCCGGCCGTGACGGCGTCCTCACCCGGCTCGGCCTGATGGGACTGCTGGATGCCGCGCGGCAGCGCAACCGCAGGCTCGACGTGTTGCGGGAGATAGCTCTGCTCGCCTCCGGTTCCGGGCGATATCGCGGCTCGCGCGAGGAGCTGGTACCACTTCTCACGGACCCCTGGTGCGCTATTCCGCTCGGCGTCGTGGTGGCGAGGCTGTTGCGCAATCCCGAGGCAGCCGCGCGGTTTTCGTCCACCACGGTCGCGGCCTACAGCCTGCCCCCCTCGGCGATCCATCGCCTGCGCGCATGGCACCGTGGTGCATAGGCCGCAATGCCCGCAACCGATTGCTTGACGGATTCCACCAATGGCGCGGCGGCGCGCGAATGGGCCGTTGTGCGCTCATCGCGCGGCCTGAAGTTTGGCGCGGACGGAATGTTTGCCGCAGGGTGGAACGCTCTCATCGAAGGCGCGCATATCGTCGTCGTTCCTGATCTGCGGGCGCAGGTCGAAACCTTCCAGAAGGGGCAGCCAGCCGGTCTCGTCGTCAGCACGAAGGTAGACGTCGATCGGCATCGGCCCCGCGGGAACCGCGCCCTTGCGGCACGCGACTCCTCTCCCGATTTTGACGATGCTCTTGTGGGCGGCGCCCTCGCGCGTCGCCTTCGCGGTCTCTTCCTGGAATGCGCGCACCGCCGCAAGATCGTATGGTGCGATTTCGTAGACCGCGAGCGGCGTCGTATCGTTTGCCGCCCGCGCGATCTCGGCGGCATCATCGGCGTGAAGCGCGCGGCGCAGATGAATGGTCAGTTTGCGCTCGCCGTCATCCTGCGAACGCGTCGCTTCGATCACGGTCTTGTCGGGCGTCGGCGTCGCCCAGTCCGGGGCCCGCAGTGCGACGCGCAGCTTCGAGACATCCGCCGTGCCGAGATCGAAATGACGCAGCTTCCATTGGGTCGTAAGCGGCACGCCGTTGCAGCCGGCGAGCGTTAGGGCGAGAACGGTCGGGATCAGCGAAGGCGTACGCATGTCTCCCCCTATGTAACGCATCAATTCTTTAATGTTTGACATTAAAAAATAAACGTGTCAAATGCTTTCAATGGAGTGAGTAAATCGCCAGGACATGAATCTTCCGGAGGCTGATATGAGCAACGACATCTCGCCGGCGCCATTCACGGACATGCCACAGGGCGCAAGGCTACTGACGCTGCGCAAGAAGATCGGCTGGATTTGTCAGATCGTGCGCTTCGCCGCCCCGGCTTACGCCGCCTGGGTGCTTTATTTGAATGTGGACTACTGGAGCGACACCGCCGCCATCAACAATGGCTATGGCCGATTGCTGCAGAGGGATTTAAGCGCCATCGCCCCATCGCAGCAGGCGGCGGCCTTCGGCGTCGATTTCGCCGTCTGGCTGTTCGCCGCCTATGCCTGTTACAGCTCCTGGCGCCTGTTCACGCTCTATCTCTCGGGCGACGTGCTGACGCCCGGCGCGGCGCGGTGGCTCCGCAAACTGGCCCTTTACGGCGCCATCGCCCAAATTCTCAGCGTCGTGACGCGGCCTCTGGTCTCGTTGATCCTGACCCTGCATTTTCCGGCAGGCCAAAAATTGCGTATCGTCAACATCTTCTTCCAACCCAACGATCTTGCCCTTCTACTGCTGCTGTTTGTGTTGCTAGCTCTGGCGCATATCCAGAAGAGCGCGGCCGAGATCGCCAGCGAACACGCGCAATTTGTGTGAAAGCCGCGGAGCCGCACGCCATGCCGATTATCGTCAACCTCGACGTCATGCTCGCCCGGCGCAAAATGCGTTCACGCGATCTTGCGGCCCATATCGGCATCGCCGAGCAAAACGTCAGCCTGCTGAAGTCAGGCAAGGTGAAGGGGGTTCGTTTCGACACGCTGGAAAAGATCTGCGAGATCCTGGACTGTCAGCCAGGCGATATTCTCGAATATCGGCCCGACGGAAATACGGCTTGATAGATCGCCGGGATGCGCGGCCATTGCGCGGGACCTGGTCGGAAGGCTTTGCACAAAAACGGCAAACGGCTATTTTACCGGCTTAGGCTATGACGGTGACCGCCCGCACACGCGGTCGCCATTCAAGTCGCTATCCGTGATAGACCATCATCAACCGGAGCAACTGCGATGTCGATGCAAAGTGTGGCCTCTCCCGCGATTGTCCTCACCCCGCCAAGGCGCAATTCTCTGACGCACATTCCCGGCGACGAGGGCTGGCCGATCATCGGCAAGACGCTCGAGGTGCTTGCCGATCCCAAGGGACAGGTGGAGCGGGCGGCCGCCGAATACGGGCTTCTCTATCGCAGTCACATCTTTGGCGAGACCAGCCTCACTCTGCTTGGGCCGGAAGCCAATGAGCTGGTGCTGTTCGACCAGGCCAAGCTGTTCTCTTCGACGCTCGGCTGGGGCCGGATTCTGGGTCTGCTGTTTCCGCGTGGATTGATGCTGCTCGATTTCGACGAGCACCGCGTGCATCGGCGAGCCCTTTCGGTGGCCTTCAAATCCGGGCCAATGAAATCCTATCTTGCCGGGCTGGATACCGGCATTGCGGCGCGGGTCGCGCAGTGGCGGGCAAAGCCAGGACCGATCCAGTTTTATCCGGCAATGAAACAGCTCACGCTCGATCTCGCGGCGACCTCGTTCCTCGGCGCCGATATCGGACCCGAGGTCGACGAAATCACGCGCGCCTTCGTTGACATGGTGGCAGCCTCGATCTCCGTGATCCGCAAACCCCTGCCCGGCACCAAGATGGCGCGGGGCGTCAGGGGCCGCAAACGCATCGTCGCTTACTTTTCGGAACAGATTCCGATCCGCCGCGCCAAGGGCGGCGGCGAAGACCTGTTCTCGCAGCTGTGCCAGGCGACCCACGAAGACGGTACCTTGCTGTCGACGCACGATATCGTCGATCACATGAGCTTCCTGATGATGGCCGCGCACGACACACTGACCTCGTCGCTGACATCGTTCGTGGCGGCGCTGGCCGCCCATCCGCAATGGCAGGAAGAGTTGCGCGACGAAGTGAACGCGCTGGGCATCGCGGCCGATGGACCGACGACGTTCGACAATCTCGAGGCCATGCAGCTCACCGAGATGGCATTCAAGGAAGCGATGCGGCTGAAGCCGCCGGTACCGTCCATCCCGCGCCGCGCCATCCGGGATTTCACCTTCATGGGATATGCGATCCCGGCCGGCACCATGGTCGGTGTCAACCCGCTGTTCACCCACCACATGCCCGAGATCTGGCCCGACCCGGATAAATTCGACCCGTCGCGCTTCACCGACGAGGCGCAGCGCAACCGCCATCGCTTCGCCTGGGTGCCGTTCGGCGGCGGCGCGCATATGTGCCTCGGGCTGCACTTCGCCTATATGCAGGCGAAATGCTTTGCCCGCCATTTCCTCCAGAATCTCGAGGTCTCGCTGGAGCCAGGCTACACGCCGGACTGGCAGATGTGGCCCATCCCGAAACCGCGCGACGGATTGCGCGTGACGCTGAAGCCGGTTGTGTAGGTAGGCGTCAGCGTCACCCCGCGCCCTGATCGAACGCCTTGCGCAGCGCGACATAGCCTTGCTGCTGCTGGCTCCAGTTGCGGCCACCGGTGATGGCGCCGTCGACCACCAGATCGTGTCCGTTGATGAACGTGGATTCGTCGCTGGCGAGAAACACCGCGGCGAAGGCGATGTCCTCCGGCAGCCCGGCACGCGGTATCGGCTGCGCGGTCTTGTAGACCTCACGCATCACATCGGGCGTTTTCTCCGCGGCTTCGACGGACAAGCCCAGCGCCTTGCCGAAGATACCGGTGGCGATCGCGCCCGGCGAAATGCTGTTGACGCGGATGCCGGATTCGCCGAGTTCCATCGCCACGCATTTGGTGAGGTGGATGACGGCGGCCTTGGCCGCGCCATACACCACCGACGACGAGAAGCCGGCGAGCCGTCCGGCGATACTGCCATTGTTGATGATGCTGCCTGAGCCCTGGCGGCGCATATGGGGCGCGACATGTTTCATGCCGAGCATCACGCTGCGCACCAGCGTCGCCATCGCGGCGTCAAAGCGCGCGACTTCGAGGCCTTCGATGCCGCCGGTCTGTGCCGGCCCGCCGGCGTTATTGAACAGACAATCGATGCGGCCGAATTTTCCGACCGCCTCGCCGATCAGCGCGCGCATCTCGTCCTCGACCGTGACATCGGTTCGGCGGAAGATGCAGTTGGCGCCGAGCTTCTCGGCCAGCGCCTCGCCCTCCGGCGCGCGGCGGCCGGCGATGACGATTTTCGCGCCCTCCGCAACGAAAACTTCCGCGGTGCGCAGACCGATGCCGCTGGTCGCGCCGGTGATGACCGCGACCTTGCCGCTTAACCGTCCCATGTCGTTCTCCTCCGATTATGCCGGGTTCAATTTATCTCCGGCCTGATGGAACAACGCAAGCTGAGCTTGCTTTCCAGCAACGGTCCGAGCCTGCAAATTCGCTTTATCGGCACAGACCGCCTATCCTGCTGGCTTGGCCCATTTTTGGATTCGCCGATCGGCTGATGTAATGTGACTCATGGTGAAATTGATCGACGAGTTCCGGCGAGGCTGGCAAGGAACATCCCGGCCCTCGCCGCTTTTGAGCATTGGATTTGCAGCGTCCTGCCTCGCTTCGGTGACCGCCGTGCGCTGGTGTCTCGCCCTGATCGGGCCTGACGTTTTCTTCACCCCGTACTTTCCGGCCGTATTCTTTGCCACCACGTTCGGCGGCATCCGGGTCGGGATTGCGACGGCCCTCGTCGGGGGGGCGCTTGGCGTGACCGTCAATTTCGGGGCCGAGCCGCCCGATTTTGTCAGGCTGGCGCTTCTGGTCATCTACGTGATCGTGTGCGCCATCACGATATGGGGCATCGAACACTACCGATCGATTGCCCTGCAGCAGCGGAACATCTCAAGGCGCCTGATCCAGGAAGAGGAGTATCGGAAGCTCATGGTCGACGAGCTTCAGCACCGGCTGAAGAACAAAGTATCGACCATTCACGCCGTCCTCCACCAGGTTCTGGAGAATCAACCGCAGATCTGGGCCAGCATCGATCAGCGGATGCGGGCGCTGTCGGCGACCGACGATCTGATCGCACGGGTCGACGGCACCGGTTGCGACATCAAGGATCTCCTGCTCTCGGAACTCGGACCCTATGGGCATGTTCGATTTACCCTGAATGGCAATCCACTGTTTCTTCCCGCCAAACTGGCGGTGAGCCTTGCATTGATCTTTCACGAGCTTGCCACCAATGCGGCGAAATACGGTGCGTTTTCCTCCGCGCGAGGGCTGTTGCAGGTTTCCTGGTCGGTGTCGAACGACCGCCTCAACATCACCTGGGACGAAACCGAAGGCCCCGCGGTCGAAACGGTCGGGGAGGCCGGCTTCGGGACCAAGCTTTTGAAATCGGGGCTCACGTCGTTCGACGGCAGGACCGAGATTGCCTTTTTGAAAACCGGGATTCATTGCACCTTGCAATGCCGTATCCCCCGGAGCTGACCGGCTTTGGGCTTTTGAGGCTGCAGCCTAGCGCCTGACTGCAATGCCAATCTGGACCCGCGTTGATGATCTGTTAACGACGATTAAGGCGGCTTTCATTCAAACGGCGCACCGACACGCCCGGCGTCGCCTTTCCGCGTTCCCCCTTTAACCAAAACTACAACAGAGTTCGTCAAAGTCGGAGGCCATGCAAAGCCGCCGCCAGCACGACCTGGGGACCGTCGCGACGGAGAGCGATGGCGGATTCGCGCCCGATACCGAGCTGAGCGTTCTGCGGGATGTCTTTAGAATGCTGTCGGCCGGAGTCACGGTTCAGGACGAGCACGGCCGTTTCCTGCTGGTGAACGCCGCCGCCGCCGCGCAGCTCGGCTTGGCCGCAAGCGGCCCGTCGACGCCCCCTTCGCGGGAACTGAACCGGCGTCGCGAAACCGGCCTTGAATTGCTGCGCGCGGGACGCGCGGCGGTGACGGAAGAATGCGTGACCCGCGGCGAGGTCAGGCAGGTCTTTCTCACCGAGCATCGCCCGGTTCGCATCGCGGACCGCAATCTGTTGCTGTCGAGCTCCGCCGACATCAGCGAACAAAAGGCGGTCGAGGACCATCTGGTCCGCTCCGCTTACTATGACGAACTGACCGGTCTGCCGACGCGGCGCGTGATCGAACATCGCGCCAACAGCCTGCTGCAGCGCGAAGCGCCATTTGCGCTCGCATTTCTCGACATCGACAATTTCAAGCACATCAACGACTATTACGGCCACGCTATCGGGGATGCGCTTCTGGCGGAGGTTGCAAAGCGGATCGGACTGGACTTGCGCGATTCCGACATGCTGTCGCGGATCAGCGGCGACGAATTCCTGCTGCTGCTCAATCCGATCCGGAACGAACGCGAGGTGGCGGAATATATCGAGTATACGCTGGAGCGGCTGAAGGCGCCGTTCTTCATCGATGGATCGGAAGTCTTTGCTTCCACATCGATCGGGGTTAGCCTTTATCCGGAACATGGCCGCAGCTACGACGCACTGCGCCAAAACGCCGATATTGCGATGTACCGCGTCAAGAACGACGGCAAGGGCGCGGCGGCTATCTTCAACGCCGGCATGGAGCGCGAGGCGCTTGCGCGCATGAAGGTCGAGCAATCGCTGCGGCTCGCCATTCTGGAAAAACGCTTTTGCTGCGCCTTCCAGCCGAAGGTCGACATCAGGACCCGCGATATCAAGGGCATCGAGGCGCTGGTTCGGCTGCGCGACGACCAGGGCGTCATTCAGGCCCCCGGCACCTTCATCAATCTCGCCGTGGAATTGGGATTGATCGACGAGCTCACGCTTCTGGTGCTGGCGGAGATCGTCAAGTCGGTCGACCTCATCAACGAAACCTTCGGCCACGACACCACGATCTGCATCAACGTCGCCGCGAAGCAGGCCGGCAATCCGGAATTCATGCGCCCGTTTGCGCAGGCGCTTGAGGCGACCGGATTTCCCAAGCGCTTCATGATTGAAGTGACGGAAGACGCCTTCGTCGCCAAGACCCGTTTCCAGGACGAGATCCTGCCGATGTTGCGCAAGCTCGGGGTCGGAATTTCCATCGACGATTTCGGTATCGGCTATTCGTCGCTGTCGGCGCTGGCCGACATCACCGCCGACGAAATCAAGATCGACCGTTCGTTCATCACCGACATTCATAAGCGCCCGCGCAGCCAGGGCATTTTGCGGGCGATTGAATCCTTGGGCGAAGCGCTCGGCATGACCGTGATCGCGGAGGGCATCGAATCCTTCGAGGAACTCGCCTATCTGCAGGCCGCCACCAAGATCCGCTATGCGCAGGGCTTCTATTTCTCCCGGCCGATTTTCCTCGAGGAACTCAAGCCAGCCATGCCGTTCACCAGCGGAGCGCGCGTCAGCGTGGCCAGCCGTTCGCCGCAGGAAAACCGCCCGGCCTATCCACGCGGCAATCGCTACCGCCTCTGATCCCGATCGCGGGCACCGCACCAGTCGGGCGCGGCTCCGCTTGCGGGGCCAGATTTCGCTATGTGAAATCGCGAGCCTTTTGATATGAAGCAGGTAAGCTTCGGGTTCAGGCCCCTGTCACGAGTGGCGAGATAAACGGAGGCTGAACGTACCGCCTGGGAGAGCCCTTCTCACGCCATGTCCGATCGCCAATCCATCGTCAGCGACCCCGCATTCATTCGCGTCCGCGCCATGGAAACGCTGTTCGAGCGGCTGGAGAATCTCTGTGAAGGCGCCATTGCGATCGATCGCGCCGGGCGCGTCGTTTACGTCAACGAAAAATACCTTCACTCGCTCCGGCTCAATCACGCCTCGGAAGCCATAGGCCGCCAAATCGAGGAAATCATCCCCAACAGCCTGATGCGCCGCGTGGCGGAGACCGGCGAGCCGATTCTGCTGGATATCATGGAGCTCGGCGGCGAGCAGCTGGTGGTCACGCGGATGCCGATCGAGGACGAGAACAAGAACGTCATTGGCGCCATCGGCTTTGTGCTTTACGATCATCTCGACAGCCTCAAACCGCTGATCGCGCGAATGGGCCAGCTCGAAAGTGACCTGCGCGTCGCGAAACGGCAATTGTCGCAAGGACGCACCGCGCGGTTTACCTTCGACGACTATATCGGCGGGACCGAAGGCATTGCGCGCGCCAAGGAACTGGCCGGCCGGGCGGCGCGGCAAAGCGTGACGGTCCTGCTGACCGGAGAAACCGGCACCGGCAAGGAACTGCTGGCCCAGGCCATTCACAACGCCTCCCCCCGCGCCGACAAGCCCTTCGTCAGCGTCAATGTCGCCGCCATTCCCGATACGCTGATCGAGGCCGAATTCTTCGGCACCGCGCCGGGCGCCTTCACCGGCGCCGATCGCAAGGGCCGCGATGGCAAATTCAGGATCGCCGACGGCGGCACCTTGTTCCTCGATGAAATCGGCGACATGCCGCCGCAGCTGCAGGCCAAGCTGCTGCGCGTATTGCAGGAGCGCGAAATCGAGCCGCTCGGATCGGACAAGGTCACCAAGGTCGACGTTCGCGTCATCGCCGCCACCAATCTCGACCTGCAGAAGCGCGTGAGCGAAGGCGCGTTCCGGTCCGATCTGTACTATCGGCTCAACGTGCTCTCGATCGAATTGCCGCCTCTGCGCGATTGCTCCGGCGATCTGCCTGAGATTTGCGCCCGGCTGCTCGATGACATCATTCTCTCCGGCGACTACGTCAGCGCGCGGATGACGCCCTCGGGACTGGCCGCGCTAGCCCGCTACGATTGGCCCGGAAACGTCCGGGAATTACGCAATATCCTGGAGCGGGCGCTGATCCTGAGCGACTCCGGCCGCCTGACCGGCGATGATTTCGCACGCATTCTGCCCTTTGGCTCCGAGGTCAGGACCGCAGCGCCGACGAAGCCCGCGGGCATCGTCGTCCCCTATGCGCAGGCCGAAGCCGAGTTCGAAAGGCGGACGCTCGAATGCGCGCTGCAGGCAACCAACGGGCAGATTTCGGAAGCCGCAAAAATGCTCCGCATATCGCGCGCGACGTTTTACAAGAAGCTCGCAAAGTTCGGGCTGGCCCCGTCGGGCTCGTCGTCGGTCTGACTTTTGAGACTTGAGGTGTCTCCAGTCTCAGACAATTGACACCGCTGCGCCTGGCGCAATGCCGTCGGCAACCGCGCGAACCGCCGGTTTTCAGTCATTTTGATATACCGCAATGCATTTGGCGCGTAGCTTGCTCTAATTGCACGGCGACGCATGCCAAATGCGCAAAGTCCAAAACGGGGAGGAACGCAGTGAGCCAGCATCCGGCGTTGCCCTATTTGCGCAACTCCGAGAAGGGCAAGATCGTCACGGCTGCGGAAGCCGTCCGCCTCATTCGCGATGGCGACACCGTCGCCACCGGCGGCTTTGTCGGCATCGGATTTGCCGAGGAAATCGCGCTGGCACTGGAGCAGCTCTATCTCGCCAGCGACGGCGATGCGCCCTTCGCGCAAGACAAGCCGCGCAACCTGACGCTGGTCTATGCCGCGGGGCAAGGCGACGGCAAGCATCGCGGCCTCAATCATTTCGCGCATGACGGGCTGGTCAAGCGCGTCATCGGCGGCCATTGGGGGCTTGCGCCCAAACTGCAGGCAGCTTGCGATATCAAACCAGATCGAGGCCTATAATCTGCCGCAGGGCGTCATCACCCATCTGTTTCGCGACATCGCGGCGCGACGCCCCGGCCACATCTCGCGCATCGGCATGGGCACCTTCGTCGATCCGCGCAACGGCGGCGGCAAGCTCAACGCCCGCACCACCGAGGACCTGGTCGAGCTGGTCACCCTGGGCGGCCAGGAATGCCTGTTCTACAAGACGTTTCCGATCGACGTCGGGATCATTCGCGCGACCACCGGCGATCCCGACGGCAATCTCACCATGGAGAAGGAAGCGCTGACGCTGGAGGCGCTGGCGATCGCCATGGCGGCGCATAATTCCGGCGGCATCGTGATCGCGCAGGTCGAGCGCGTAGCCGAGAGCGGCAGCCTCAATCCGCGCCAGGTCAAGATCCCCGGCATTCTTGTCGACTGCGTCGTGGTCGCGAAGCCTGAAAATCACTGGCAGACCTTCGGCACCCAATATAATCCGGCGTTCAGCGCGAGATCAGGGTGCGCGCCGGCTCGCTGCCGCCGATGCCGATGAGCGAGCGCAAGATCATCGCGCGCCGCGCCGCGTTCGAGCTGAAGGCCAACAGCGTCGTCAATCTCGGCATCGGCATGCCCGACGGGATCGCGGCGGTCGCCAACGAGGAGCGGATCATCGACCTCATCACGCTGACGGCGGAGCCCGGGGTGATCGGCGGCATCCCCGCGAGCGGGATCGATTTCGGTGCTGCGATCAACACCCAGGCGGTGATCGACCAGCCCTACCAGTTCGATTTCTATGACGGCGGCGGTCTCGACGCGGCGTTTCTCGGCCTCGCGCAGGTCGATCGGGCGGGCAATCTCAACGTCAGCAAATTCGGCCCCAAGCTTGCCGGCGCCGGCGGCTTCATCAACATCAGCCAGACCGCCAAGAAGGTGGTCTTCGTCGGCACTTTCGGCGCCGGACGCCTGCGCATTGCGCTGTCCGACGGCAAGCTTGCGATCCTCGAGGAAGCCAAAGCGCGCAAATTCGTCGAGGCCGTCGAGCATGTGACGTTCAGCGGCGCCTACGCGGCCGCGCGCGGGCAGAGCGTGCTCTACGTCACCGAGCGCTGCGTCTTTACGCTTGGTCGGGACGGACTTGAGCTCATCGAGATCGCGCCCGGCATCGATATCGAGCGCGACATCCTCGCGCTGATGGATTTCAAGCCGCAAATACCGCACGATCCGCTGCCCATGGACCCGCGGATCTTCCGCGAGGGGCCGATGGATCTGCGCAACGACATGCTGACCATTCCGCTCGACCAGCGCTTCACGCTCGACGAGCAGCAGAACCTGTTCTTCGCCAATCTGGAGCGCTACGCGCTGCGCAGCCGCGCCGACATCGACGCGATCGCAAGGGCCGTCGAAGCCAGGCTCGGCGGGCTCGGCCGCCGCGTCTATGCGATCGTCAACTACGACAACTTCTCGATCGTGCCTGAACTGCTTGACGAATATTCGGCCATGGTGCGCAATCTCGCCGACCGCTTCTATTCGGGCGTCTCGCGCTACACCACCTCAGGCTTTCTGCGCATCAAGCTCGGCGAAGCCCTGGAAAAACGCGGTGTCGCCGCGCATATTTTCGAAAGCGCGGGGGAGGCGCAGTCGGATTGGCGAAACGTCGCAGGCATCGCCGGCGCGCGCACCAACCGGAACAAGCGCGCGGTTCGTGGGGAAGCCGTATGAGCTTCGGAGCACGTTTTCGCCGAAATCACCCGCAGCCGGGACATCGAATTGCAATGTTCGTCCAGCTGTGCAACTCGCTCTGATGACGTCAATTCTACAACAGGAGGGACCGCCGTGCGCCTACCACTCATTCTTGCAACCGCTACACTCGGCCTGATCGGCAGCGCCGCCGCGCAGGCGGACGATCTGAAGATCGCACTGATCTATGGCAAAACCGGCCCGCTGGAAGCTTATGCGAAGCAGACCGAAACCGGCCTGCGCATGGGACTGGAATATGCCACCAAGGGCACGATGACGCTCGATGGCCGCAAGATCGTCGTCATTACCAAGGACGACCAGAGCAAGCCGGATCTGTCCAAGGCGGCGCTGGCCGAGGCCTATCAGGACGACAAGGCCGATATCGCCATCGGCACGTCGTCGTCGGCCGCGGCGCTCGCCGACCTTCCGGTGGCCGAGGAAAACAAGAAAATCCTGATCGTCGAACCCGCGGTCGCGGACCAGATTACCGGCGAGAAGTGGAATCGCTATATTTTCCGCACCGGACGCAACTCCTCCCAGGATGCGATCTCGAACGCGGTGGCGATCGGCAAGCCCGGCGTCACCATCGCGACACTGGCGCAGGACTATGCGTTCGGCCGCGACGGCGTGGCTGCGTTCAAGGAAGCGCTGGCCAAAACCGGCGCGACGCTGGCCGCCGAAGAATACGTGCCGACCACAACGACCGACTTCACCGCGGCCGGTCAGCGCCTGTTCGACGCGCTGAAGGACAAGCCGGGACGCAAGATCATCTGGGTGATCTGGGCCGGCGGCGGCGATCCGCTTACAAAACTGCAGGACATGGATCCGAAGCGTTACGGCATCGAGCTTTCAACCGGCGGCAACATCCTGCCGGCGCTGGCCGCCTACAAGCGGCTGCCCGGCATGGAAGGCGCGACCTATTACTATTATGACATCCCGAAGAACCCGGTGAACGACTGGCTGGTCGCCGAGCATCAGAAGCGCTTCAACGCGCCGCCGGACTTCTTCACCGCCGGCGGGTTTGCCGCGGCGATGGCCGTAGTCGCTGCCGTCACCAAGGCGAAATCCACCGACACCGAAAAGCTGATCAGCGCGATGGAAGGCCTGGCGTTCGACACGCCCAAGGGCAAGATGATCTTCCGGAAAGAGGACCATCAGGCGCTGCAAAGCATGTATCACTTCAAGGTCAAGGTCGATCCGAACGTCGCCTGGGCCGTGCTGGAGCCGGTGCGCGAACTCAAGATCGAGGACATGAACATTCCGATCCGGAACAAGCGTTGACTACTTCTCCCTCGCTCCGCAGTTGCGGGGTCGAGACGAGCGTAGCTCGCTCCTAGAGGGCTGGGGTGAGGGGCTCTCTCGGCAGACGCGACTTGCGGATAGTCCCCCTCACCCGATTGCTTCGCGCATAGCCGATGCGAAGCATCGGCGTTCTAGTCAAAGGACGGCGGCCATAAGCCGCCTATGCTCTCCCCGCACGCGGGGAGAGGCGAAAGATATAGCCTCACTCCGAGTTGGCAGATGACCCACACTCTCGAAACCCGCGATCTGACCATCCGCTTCGGCGGCCACGTCGCGGTCAACCGAGTGAGCTGCACCTTTCGACCGGGTGAGCTGACCGCCATTGTCGGCCCCAACGGGGCCGGCAAGACCACCTACTTCAATCTGATCTCCGGACAGCTGCGCCCCAGCGATGGCAGCATCCTGTTCGACGGCGAGGATATCACCCGGCTTTCCGCGCCGCTGCGCACCCGCGCCGGCCTCGGCCGCGCCTTCCAGCTCACCAACCTGTTTCCGAACCTCAGCGTCGAAGAGAATGTCCGGCTCGCCGTGCAATCGGAAAGCGGCGTGCATTACGACATGCTGCGGCCGTGGATGACGCGCAAGGACCTGATCGCGCGCGCCGACGCCCTTCTCGACAAAGTCGCGCTGGGCAGCCGGCGGAGCGTGGCGGCGACCGCGCTGTCGCACGGCGATCAGCGCAAGCTCGAAGTTGCCCTGATGATGGCGCTCGAACCGAAGGTTTTCATGTTCGACGAACCCACCGCCGGCATGAGCATCGACGAAGTCCCCGTGGTCCTCAACCTGATCGCGCAGCTCAAGCGGGATCCCGGCAAGATCATCCTCCTGGTCGAGCACAAGATGGACGTGGTGCGCTCGCTGGCCGACCGCATCATCGTGTTGCACAACGGCCAGCTTGTCGCCGACGGCAAGCCGGCCGAAGTGATCGCCTCGCCGATCGTGCAGGAGGCCTATCTCGGCATCGCCCCCGGAAAGAGCGCGGCATGACCGACCTTCTTGATCTCGCCGGCGTGCATACCCATGTCGGGCGCTATCACATTCTGCAGGGCATCGATTTCGGCGTGGCCGAGGGCCAGACCACGATGCTGCTGGGCCGCAACGGCGCCGGCAAGACCTCGACGCTGCGAACCATCATGGGCCTGTGGCAGGCCTCCGCCGGCCAGATATCGCTCGACGGCCAACGCATCGAGAAGCGCGCGACCCCGGATATCGCCCGGCTCGGCGTCGGTTATGTCCCGGAGAGCATGGCGGTGTTTTCCGATCTCACGGTGAAGGAAAACCTGGTGCTGGCGGCGCGCGACGGACCGCTTGACGATGCGCGGCTGGAGTGGATTTTCGGATTCTTCCCGGCGCTGCGGCGTTTCTGGCTGTCGCGCGCAGGCCTCCTGTCCGGCGGACAGAAGCAGATGCTCTCCATCGCCCGCGCCATCGTCGAGCCGCGCAAGCTGCTCTTGATCGACGAGCCGACCAAGGGCCTGGCGCCGGCGATCGTGGTGGCGCTGATCGAATGCCTGGCCGAGATCAAGCGCCGCGGCGCCACCATCCTTCTGGTCGAACAGAATTTCCATGCCGCGCGCGAACTCGGCGACAAGGTGCTGGTGATGGATAACGGCAAGATCGTCCATCGCGGCGAGATGGCGGCGCTGGCGGCCGACGTCGCCGCTGCAGGAGCGTTTGCTGGGCTTGAGTCTGGAGGCGCATCAGTGACCGACCTTGCCGCAACGGGCGCGCTGCCCAAACCGAAGCGGGATCTCCTGCCGGTGCTGTTGCCGGTGGTTCTCGCGCTCGCCATGCTGCCCTTGATCGGATCGGGAAGTTCCTGGGTGACGCTGACGGTGGCGAGCCTCGCCATGGGCATGATGATCTTCATCATGGCGTCCGGCCTGACGCTGGTGTTCGGCCTGATGGACGTGCTCAATTTCGGTCACGGCGCCTTCATTTCGGTCGGCGCCTATGTCGCGACCCTGGTGCTGCTGCCGCTCGCGACATGGGTGCAGGCCAACTCGCTGTTGACCAATCTTGCGGTGCTGGCGCCGGCCGGCGCTGCTGTCGATGGCGGTCTCCGGCGCGCTCGGACTGGTCGTCGAGCGGGTGCTGATCCTCCCGGTCTACGGCCAGCACCTCAAGCAGATCCTGATGACGACGGGCGGATTGATCGTCGCCGAACAGGCGCTGTACGCGCTGTGGGGACCGCAGATCATTCCGCTGCCGCTGCCGACATCGCTGCGCGGCTCGTTCATCATCGGCGACATCGCGATTGCGAAATACCGCCTGCTGGCGATGCTGGTCGGCCTGATCGTCTTCGCCGGCATTCAACTTGTGCTGAACCGGACCAAGATCGGGCTGCTGATCCGCGCCGGCGTGGAAAACCGCGAGATGGTGGAAGCGCTCGGCTACCGCATCCGGCGGCTGTTTCTCGGGGTGTTCATGGTCGGCTCCGGTCTTGCCGGCCTCGGCGGCGTGATGTGGGCGCTGTACCGCGAGCAGGTGCACGCCTCGATGGGCAACGATCTCACGGTACTGGTTTTCATCGTGGTGATCATCGGCGGCCTCGGCTCGATCGGCGGCTGTTTCATCGGCGCGCTATTGGTCGCCATGGTGGCCAACTACGGCGGCTTTCTGGTGCCGAAGCTGGCGCTGGTCTCCAATATTCTCCTGATGGTCGCGATCCTGATGTGGCGCCCGCGCGGGCTTTATGCGGTGACAAGTCGATGAAGGTTTGCCGATGATGATCCTCTCCGGCGATCCGCCGCGCAGCCGCGTGCTCACGATCATACTCGTCGTCATCATCGCGGCGCTGGCGATGACGCCGCTGGTCTTTCCCGGCGCCAAGGCGATGAACGTCGCCACCAAGATCTGCATCTTCGCCGCATTGGTGGCGTCCTACGACCTGCTGCTCGGCTACACCGGGTCGGTGTCGTTCGCGCACACCATGTTCTACGGCATCGGCAGTTATTCGATCGCGATCGCGCTCTATTCGATGGGGCCGAGCTGGGCCGCGGTCGCGACCGGCGTCGTGATCGGCCTGCCGCTGGCGATGCTGCTGGCGCTCGCCATCGGCCTGTTCTCGTTGCGGGTCGAGGCGATATTTTTCGCGATGATCACGCTGGCGGTGGCATCCGCGTTTCTGGTGCTGGCGTCGCAACTGTCATGGCTGACCGGCGGCGAGGACGGCCGCAGCTTCCAGCTGCCGGAATTGCTGCGGCCGGGCACGGTGCTGATTTCCGAAAGATCTGCTCGGCTTCGAACTCAACGGCCGCGTGCTGACCTATTATCTTATTTTCGCGGGCTCCGCGGCCATGATCCTGGCGCTGTTGCGCGTCGTGAATTCGCCGTTCGGCCGCGTGCTGCAGGCGATCCGCGAGAACCGTTTCCGCGCCGAGGCGCTTGGCTTCCGCACCGTGTTTCACCTGACCTACGCCAACTGCCTTGCCGCGCTTGTCGCGGCCAGCGCCGGCATGCTGAACGCGCTGTGGCTGCGTTATGCCGGCCCGGACACCTCGCTGAGCTTTTCCATCATGCTGGACATTCTGCTGATGGTGGTGATCGGCGGCATGGGCACGATTTACGGCGCGATCATTGGCGCCACGATCTTCATCCTCGCGCAAAACTATCTGCAGGCGCTGATGGGCGCGGCCTCCGACGCCGCCGCCGACGCGGGGCTGCCCTTGCTTCCCGGGCTGTTGCATCCCGACCGCTGGCTGCTGTGGCTTGGCCTGTTGTTCATCGCCAGCGTCTATTTCTTTCCGACCGGCGTGGTGGGGCGGCTGCGAAACCCGCCGCGCAAGTCGTCTTGAGGGGTTCATCCGCTTGATTGTCCGGCCCATCGTCATAGGATCGGTTAACCACTCGCGCCAGCACGCGTCACTCCAGAGTAGAAAGAAGCCCCATGCCGCCTGTTTCGATATTGCTGAACATCCTCTGGATTGTCTTCGGCGGCCTGCACATGGCGATTGCCTGGGTGATCGCCGCGATCATCATGGCCATCACCATTATCGGTCTGCCCTGGGCCAAGGCCGCTTTCAATATCGCTGCCTATACCTTGCTGCCTTTCGGCCAAAAGGCGGTACGCCGCGACAGCCTGACCGGCCGCCCCGATATTGGCACCGGGCCGCTCGGCCTGATCGGCAACGTGATCTGGCTGGTGCTGGCGGGCTGGTGGCTGGCGCTCGCGCACATCCTCACCGCTGTCGTGCTTGCGGTGACCATCGTCGGCATTCCCTTCGCCTGGGCGCACGTGAAGCTTGCAGGTCTGGCGCTGTGGCCGATCGGCAAGGAGATCGTTCCCGCCTAGTCCAGGCGCCAACCGTTACCGCCAGGCTTCGTGTGATTCCCTTGGCTGGTCGCAGGCCCAGTGCGGTCGCAGCAAAACCTTCAGGCCGGCCTCAAACGGCAGAATGCCGACTGGACGCGAGTCCTGGGTGATGTTGATCGCCCAGTTTCGGGGAACAGAGGGATGTTCTTGCACCAGTCTTTGAATGATGCCGGCCGCGAACAGCATGGCATCGATATCATCTTCCAGCGCCGCGCCGTCGTGGCCATGGCCGTCGAGGCGGTTGATGGGATCGTAGACCTGAAATCTGTAAAACGGCATAAAATAAGGATGCCCATGCTGCCGTGTTCCCGCTTTGACATCGATCAAATTGCCGGTTTGGCGCCGATGGAACTCCGGGGCGGAACCGGTCATGCGGGGCTTTGAATTTCGGGCAGCCTCATTGCCGTCGATGATTGCGAGCCGTCTTGAAGGCTGGTCTTTCCACCTGCCGCCGTGGCTCAGTTTTGCGAGCTTCCCGTCCGGACGTTTTTGCCGAGCGCCTGAATAGCCTCCTCGACGCTGCGGAAGGAATGATCCGGACCGATGAGCTCGTTGATGCCAAACCGCGCCATGGCGGCCTGCGCGCGGATCGACTCCAGCCGCGCAATGGCAAAATCGACGCCATCGGCATGGCAGCGGCCAATGAGTTCGCGCAATATCTGCGCGGCGGTAAAGTCGATCTCGACAATACCGGTCGCCTCCAGGACCAGTAGCCGCGCCGCCTGCGTTTGGGATTGCAGGGCATCCAGGATGTCGCGCCGGAAATCATAGGCGTTGAGAAAAGACAATGGCGCCTGAAAACCCGCGACAATGACGCCGGGCTCCCGCTCGCCGGGAAGATTCGGACTCGACGGCCACCAGATCGAGGTTCCGGGCACACGTTCGAATACGATCAGCCGGGCCCGCGTCGTGCTCCATATGCCGTGCAGCAACGAGAGCGCAATTCCCAATCCGACACCCTGCTCGATCGGAAGCACGATGATCGCCGCCGATGTCGCGACGATCAGAAGAAATTCGCCTAGCGACTGCCGGTAGATCGTAACGATCTGGCTGACGCGAACGATCCGCAGGGCGACGAACAACAGGACGCCGCCGAGCGCGGCGTTCGGAATTCGGCTGAGCAGCGACGCCCCGAACGCCAGCAGCGCGATCACGATTGTGCCGGCGGCAAGGCCCGCGAGCTGGGAGCGTCCGCCGGTTTCGCGAACCACCGCCGTGCGCGGCGGGCTGGCATTGACCGGAAATGCGCCGATCAGTCCCGACAGGATACTGCCGACGCCGACACCGACGAAGTCGCGGTCGACATCCGGCGGCTCACTGGGGTCAGACGGAAAGGATCGCGTCGTCGCCGCCGTCTGCACCATGACGACAATCGAGATAATGAGACTGAGCGACACGAGGCTCGGCAGGCGGCTGGCGGCGATGTCCGGCACCGCGAGCGCCGGCAGCGCTGCGGAGACCGCGCCGAGAACGCCGACGCCCCGGCTCTCCAGCCCGAACAGCAGCACTCCCGTACTCGCCAGCGCAAGCCCGATCAATGCGCCGGGAATTCGCGCGTCGATCCGCTCCGATACGGCTGTGATCGCCAGAACCCCGAGGCCGATCAGAAGCGTGAACGGGTTTGTTTCGTTCAGATGCGTGGTGATGATCGCCAGCCGTTGCAGCATCGGGCCGCTTGGCGCGGGAATTCCGAGGATGCCTGGCAACTGGGAGATCACGATGTGCGCGGAGATGCCCGCGAGAAAGCCCGTTGTCACCGGTATCGAGAGCAGATCAGCGATCCAGCCCAGACGAAAAATTCCGGCCGCAAACAGCAAGAGGCCGACCATCAGCGCGAGCCCCGCCCCCAGCACCAGATATTGCGGATCGCTGGACGCGGCCAGAGCGGCAAGACCTCCGGCAAAGATCGGCGTGATGGTCGAATCCGCGCCGCTCGAAAGGAAGCGATTGCTTCCGAATATGGCGAACGCCAGCGAGCCTGCCAGAAAGGCGAAGAAGCCGATCTGTGGAGCAAACCCGCCTAGCCGGGCCGTCGCCATCTGCTCGGGGATCGCGATCGCGGCAAGCGTCAATCCTGCGAACAGGTCGCGGGTGAGGAATTGAAGGCGGTACGATCGCAGCGAACAGAACACAGGCCAGAGTTTGCCCGCAACGCCGGAATCCGGGGTGCCGGTAGTATTCGCCATCACGCCTCGCCTCTCCGGCAGTGCTCGCGTTCGATCAAGCTACGCTATCATGCCGGCTTCTCATATCACCGCTCCCGGATGGTTGCTCCCGGGATCGCACTGCAGCGCGATATATTGCTCCTGCTTTCTCGCCAACTCCAGAGCCCGAAACCATCGATTAAGCCTTAGGTAACCGGATTTCCTAACGGGTATGCCATTTGTGCGCCGTATGCATGTCCTCGGAGAATAGGGGAATGCGAAGCTTGGTTTCCAGCCTATGGGGCGCCCTTGGAATGCCCGGGACCGCGGCGACAGAGCCGCATCGCATGACCACGTCGTTGAGGCGAGGTCCGGTGCTCTGGCTCATCCTCTCCGGCGTTCTGCTGGTTGCGGCGATCATGATCGGCACGGTGGTCATCATCGGCCAATTCCGCGAGCGCGCGCTCAGCAACAGCGAGCGCGAACTTGAAAATACCGTACTGCTGCTCGCGCGCCACTTCGACCAGCAGATGGAGGATGCTGAAACCATCACCACCGACCTGATCTCGCAGCTGGATCTTTCCGCCATCGCCTCGCCCGAGAATTTCAGGGAGCGAATGTCAGGCCCTGAAGCACATCAGATGTTGAAGTCGAAGGTGAGCGTCCTGTCCCATATCGACCACGTCAACATCTTTGACTCCGCAGGAGAACTGATCAACTCGTCAGGGATCTGGCCGCTGCCCCCGATCAACATTTCGGACCGGCACTATTTCAAAATCTTCAAGTCGAATCCCCCATCAGAGACTATCCGGGCCGAGGCGCTTCGCAGCTATTCCACAGGGCGCTGGACCACCGTTATCGCGCATCGGCTTACCGGACAGAACGGCGTTTTTCTCGGCGTGATGACCCGGCGAATCGATCCGGCCTACTATGACAAATTCTTCGCATCGCTGGCGCTCGGCGAGGGTGCCGCCGTCTCCCTGTTCCACCGCGATGGAACGATGCTGGCACGCTATCCTCACGCCGATGAGATGATCGGAAAGAAGATCAAGGCGGCTCCGTTGCTGAACAAGGTTCTGACCGAGGGCGGTCATCAGACGATGCGCGTGCAAAGCCCCATCGATCATCAGGACCGGCTCGGTTCGGCGACCGCGTTGAACCATTTTCCGATCGTGGTTGTCGCAACCGCCACCGTCGCGTCGGTGCTGGCCGACTGGCGTTCGCAAACCAAATTCATGATCGCTGCCGCCGTTCTGTCCGCGCTGGTGATCGCCTTTATTCTGTTCCTGATCGTCCGGCAGATAACCTGGCAGAATCGGGAATCGCAGCAGCGGCTGGAGCTGGAAAAGCATCGGCTCGACACCGCCCTGAACAATATGACGCAGGGCCTCGTGCTGTACGACGCATCGTCGCGCGTCGTCATCTGCAACCGACGCTACATTGACATGTATGAGCTGTCGACAGACGTCGTAAAGCCGGGGTGCCACTTCTTCGACCTGATCCGGCATCGCAAGGAAACCGGATCCTTCCACGGGAATGTCGAGGAATTCTGTTCAAACGTTCTGCGGAACGTCGCCCAGGGAAAAGTCACCCATACGATTATGGAATCTGCGGACGGCCGTTCGTTTCAGGTCGTCAATAAGCCCCTGGCCCAGGGCGGATGGATCGCCACGATTGAAGATATCACGGAGCGCCGGAACCTCGAACAGGAACGCGACCGCAACTACGCATTCCTGCGTCAGATCATCGATCACATCCCGACGCAGATTACCGTGAAGGACGTGCGCGATCGCCGCTACGTCCTGGCCAATCGGGTGGCCGAGACTCGCTTCGGGCTGCCGTGCGATACCATCGTCGGCAAGACGGCCTTCGATCTGTTTCCGAAGGCGGCCGCCGATATCATCGCCGCGGACGATGAAAGGGCACTGCAATGCCCCGACGGTCTGTTCCAGGACATGGGCCCGTGGCAAAGCCTGGCACTGGGCCTGCGCTTTATCACCTCGAGGCGCATCGCCATTCCGGATCAGGCCGGCCAAACCCGGTACATCGTCAACGTCGTCGACGATGTCACCGAGCGCCAGCGCGCCGACGAGAAGATCGCGCATCTGGCGCATTACGACGCGCTGACCGACCTGCCGAACCGGGTGCTGTTCCGCGAACGGATCGAACGCGAGCTGCAAGGAACCGGCCAGGGCAAGCAGTTCGCGTTGCTCTATATCGACGTCGACGAGTTCAAGGGCATCAACGATTCGCTCGGACATCATGTCGGCGATGAGTTGCTGAAGGCCGTGGCGGCCCGCATCAGGAGCTGCATCAGCGAGACCGATCACGTCGCGCGGCTCGGCGGCGACGAATTCGCGGTCATTCGGACCGGCATTGGCAACGCCCGCGATGTCGTGGAATTCGTGACGCGCATTCAGGAGACGATCCGCCAGCCCTATCAATGCCTCGGCCACCAGCTCTCGAGCGACGCCAGCATCGGCATTGCGCTCGCGCCGCAGGACGGCGCCGATCTGGATCAGCTCATCAGGAATGCCGATTTGGCGATGTACGGCGCCAAGGCCGACGGCCGCCGAACCTATCGGTTCTTTGAGCCGGCGATGGATGCCCGCGCCAAGGCAAGGCTGACCCTGGAGCGCGATCTGCGTCAGGCGCTGGTGAACGGCGGCTTCGAGATCCACTACCAGCCGCTGGTCGATCTCCACCGCGACGAGGTGACCGGCTGCGAGGCACTGTTGCGCTGGCGTCATCCCGAACGTGGCATGATCTCGCCCGCCGACTTCGTTCCCGTCGCGGAAGACACCGGCCTGATCGTTGAACTCGGCGAATGGGTACTGCGAACCGCCTGCGCCGAGGCGGCCACCTGGCCGGCTCATATCCGGCTCGCGGTCAACGTCTCGCCGGTTCAGCTGAAATGCCCGACGCTGGCGCTGAAGATCACCAGCGCGCTGGCGGCCTCCGGCCTTCAGGCCAACCGGCTGGAGCTCGAAATCACCGAAGCGGTGCTGATCCGCGACGACGAGGCCGCGCTCGCCATCCTGCATCAGCTTCGCGCCATCGGCATCCGCATCGCGCTGGACGATTTCGGCACCGGCTATTCCTCGCTGAGCTATCTGAAGCGCTTCCCGTTCGACAAGATCAAGATCGATCGCTGCTTCGTCAGCGACATCGCGGAAATCGACGGCTCGTCGGCCATCGTGCAGGCGGTGGTGAACATCGCCGCCGCGCGCAACATGACGACGACAGCGGAAGGTGTCGAAACATCAGAGCAAAAGCAAATGCTGCGCAGGCTCGGCTGCACCGAGATGCAGGGCTACCTGTTCAGCGCCGCGAAGCCCGGCGCCGAAGTGAGGCGCCTGTTCGGCACCGGCTGCGAGAGCAGAGCGGCGGTGGCCTGAAATTTACGCCGCCAGCCGGTGCCGATGAACTGCTGCAGCACTTTTCTTCTTGAACACGGTTTCGCCAAGCCATTTCCTCAAGGGATAGTTTGCAAGCTGCCTCCGGCGGGACAATCACCCCCTGCTGGCCGGTGCCGGGGCCCGGCCATTCAACTCCTCGTTCGGCCCTTCCAATCTCCGATCTAATGGGTCCGAACAACAGCGTTCGCGGAATATTGCACCCGCGGCAAGCATTCCAGGGCCACGAGAGTTTGGCTCAAAGCCGTGTCGAGCGGAGTGTGGGGCTCGGGTCCAATCACCGCGACAAGCCTGGTATTGTCCAGACGCAGCGGAATCCGCCAAAGATACCGCATTTCCAGGGCCTCTCTGAGAAAGGTCACAAACGGCGCGCCGAGATATACCGCGAGCCACGGAAACTTGCGGACCGGAAGATCGGGATTCCCCGCAACTCGGCGGATTGCTTCCGCGATCTCAACGCCATGATCGAACCAATGACCCCCAAAATGGAAACTTTCGAACGGCGGCATCGATGTCTCGATCTCTGCCAGTCTTGCGATCGTTTCTGCCAGATCAGGAAGATAGGCCCAGGCGTGACCCGCCTGAAAATCCCCCGGATAGACCATCGATCGCAGAGGCTTTCCCGGTTTGACCATCGCGTCCTTGAACCATGAGGCAGGCTGATATGGTCCGAAGAAATCGCCGGCACGGATGACAAGCGATCTGACGCCCTCCTTGCTTGCGCTGCTGAGCAACTGTTCCATCTCGACACGGACCTTGCCTTTTCGCGTCAACGGATGCTGCGGCGAATTTTCTCTGACGACTGAACCTGCGTCGGGGCCGAAGTTGTAGACGTTTCCCGGAAGAATGATGCGGGCGCCACTTTGTCGCGCGGCGGCAATGGTGTTCCTGAGCATCGGGATCGCGAGCCCGCGCCAATTCCTGTATCCGGGAGGATTTGCGCCGTGAAAAATCAGATCCACTCCGGCCGCTGCCGCGACCACGTCGGCTTCGTTCATGGCATCCCCGGCAACCCATTCGACGGACCCCACCCATGATGCTCGGCTGCGGGCGTCGTCGGGGTTTCGGTTCAGGCCGAGCACGCGCCAGCCATGGGCGATCAGCGCGTGCGCGACTGCGCCGCCGATCCCGCCGGTCGCGCCGATGACGAGGGCTGTTCGCCCGAGCCTGCCGTTTTGAGTTGAACGGTACATAGTCGCGCTCCTTCCTGGATTGACCGGGACCATGCGACCAGACCCCCCTCATGCAAATTGCATATATGCGTTGTTTCGATATACATTTTTGTATGACTCAACGAGGACCAAGCTGGGAGTTGCTTCGAACCTTCCTGGAGGTCGTTCGGGACGGCAGCCTATCCGGCGCCGCAAGACGGCTCGGCCTCACCCAGCCGACGGTGGGACGCCACGTCGATGCGCTTGAATCTGCCTTGAACCTGTCGTTGTTCACACGCTCACCACAAGGTCTCATTCCGACGTCGGCGGCGCTCGATCTGGTGCCCCATGCGGAATCAATGGCGGCCGCTGCGGCGGCGCTGCGGCGAGCCGCCTCGGGCGAAGCGGCGACAGATCGCGGAACGGTGCGAATAACTGCCAGCGAGATCATGGGATGCGAAGTCTTGCCATCCATCCTGGCGAGCTTCCGGCGCAAACATCCTCACGTCGAGCTGGAACTTGCTCTCAGCAATCGAAACGAAAACCTGCTAAGGCGCGACGCGGATATCGCCGTGCGAATGAACCGCCCTACCCAGAATGCCCTGGTCGCCCGCCGCATTGGAAAAACAATCATCGGCCTCTACGCGCACAAGGACTACCTGGCGGAGTTTGGCACACCGGAATCCGTCACGGACCTCGATAGTCACTGTCTCATTGGGTTCGACAGGGACGACCGGTCTTTTCGCTCTGCAGGATGGTTAGCTGCCCCAATCACGCGTGCGCAGTTTGGCTTTCGGTGCGACAGTGACCCGGCGCAATTCGCCGCACTGTGCGCTGGCATGGGCATCGGGGGCTGTCAGCTATTACTCGCGATACCGAGGCCGGATCTGGTTCCCGTTCTGCCGAAGGAGATCCAGTTCACTTTAGATATCTGGGTTGCCATGCACGAGAATCTCAGAGCGACGCGAAGGGTTCGGCTGTTGTTCGAGCATTTGGCTGATGGGCTCAAATCCTACGTTCGGGGCGGGCAACGCGTGTCCTCCAGAGGCTAATTGCCGTGGGGTCTTGGCAATCTCTTCCCATTCGGGAGCAGCAGTCACAGCCCCGACGCGTCCGGCACACTTTCCTTGCGCTTGTCGACGACGGCACCTGCAGGCTCGAACCCCCCGGATTCGAAGCTGCAGCCATGGCCTTTCGGCCGTTGCTCTTACCCTTTCACCCCCGCAGGGGCCGTTGCCGTGGCCCGGACAATCGGCTAAATGAACCGCAACGCACCCGTAGCTCAGCTGGATAGAGCGTTGCCCTCCGAAGGCAAAGGTCACACGTTCGAATCGTGTCGGGTGCGCCACTTCGGTACAGAACTGGACACGCCAAAACCGGCCGTTTTTGCGCTTGAAGCGGCGACGAGCGCGCGCAGCAGTTCGCTTTTCGAGCCCATGGTGCGAAGTTCCTGGATCGCACCCGCGGTCTGCGTCCTGCCTCTGAACCACCCCCAGAACCCGACCGCCGACAGGGTGCAAAGCGCAAGAAACAGAGACACCGCGAATCGCATATCCAGGCCGCCCGCTGTATCAGCGATCGTGCCGGTACCTTGAGTGGCAGGGATGGCGTCGGTGGCCGAAACAACCGTGCTTTCCGGAGCATCATTGGTCGCGCTGCCGGTGCCAGCGAGGCTTGCGGTCACGAACCCACCTGCCGCGGGAAAGCGGTCTGCGATCGGGTCTACCGGTCGGGATGGCGCAACCTCGGCTCGCGATGTTTCCGCGGATTGCGGCGTCGCATCGCTCCGAACGGGAAATTGTGCGAATGAATTCAAGGTCGGCTGGCGTGTCTTTGGCGCGCGATGACGGACCATCCGGCCCTCCGGTTTCCCGTGGAGAACCGCGGTCCTCGCCACACGCCGCGACGGGTGAAACATCGCCGAGATCCGATCGGACCAGTCCATGTAGGCCCTGCAGAGATCATTGCATGGCTGTCGACTGACATAGTCGGTTCTCGACAAATTCGACGGGGCCGCATGTGACGGGCTCGGCCCGGCAAGAGACAGCGCGTAGACGAGGGCCGCAGCCGCCCCGAGCGTTTGCATCGTCGATCGTAAATAGCCCATCATCGGAGTTCTCCCGCCCGCAGTTCACACCATGGGAGGACATCGACAGCAGCCATTGTCGATAGTTGGATGAGATCGCGTCAATATCCGGATGATATGAGGTCAATTTCCGGATCGGACACCCGGCCGTTGCACCTCGCAGCAGACTGACGCCGGCCCTGGCGAGGCGGCGAACGCAGAACTTGATCTGGGATTGGTCGCGGAAGAAGCGGCTGGGCGCCGCGCCAAATCGCAGGCGGTCGCCTATTCTCGGGTCCTGGCGGGTGGCAGGCTCCAGCATCATCGCCCGACGGCGAAGCAATAGTGCCTATCTTCATCGATCGTGGTGCGCATCTCAATGGGTACTGCTATTGGTCGGGCGAACAAGTAATCCTCAGGCCTGCCATCCATGACTGAACCGACCGTCACTGCCTCGCAGATCCGCTGCGCGCTGCTGCTGCGCGATGAAATCGCCTTCCTCGACTTACGGCACGAGGCCGTCTATGCCACCGGCCATCCCTTGTTTGCCGCCAACATGGCGGTCGACAGGATAGCGCTCGAAGCCGGGACGAGACTGCCCCGCAAAGATGTGCCGATCGTCGTTTACGACGCGGGCGAAGGCCTTGTTGCCGCGGCGACGGATCGCCTCAAGGCCTTGGGATACACAGACGTTCGTCAGCTCGACGGCGGGCTCCAGGCCTGGCAGATGGCGGGCTTTGAGCTGTTTCGGGATGTGAATTCCTACGCCAAGGCCTTTGGCGAACTGGTCGAGTCGCGCCGGCACACTCCCTCGTTATCGGCCGAAGAAGTCGCCGCGTTGATTGCGACCGGAGCCAATATCAGGATTCTCGATGTTCGGCGCTTCGACGAATATGCGACCATGAACATCCCCGGCTCCATCAGCGTGCCCGGCGCAGAACTGGTGCTCCGCGCGGGCAGCGTCGCGCCGGATCCCGAGACGACCATCATCGTGAATTGCGCCGGCCGCACCCGCTCGATCATCGGCACCCAGTCGCTCATCAACGCCGGCGTCACGAACAAGGTGCTGGCGCTGCGAAACGGGACGATCGGCTGGACTCTCGCAGGGCAGGATCTTGAGCATGGCGCGGATCGCAAGAGCGGGATCGGCCTGTTCGAGCGAGCCAAAGCCAGTGCCGGTGAAGTTGCCTATCGCGCCGGCGTTCGACATGTCAGCCCGGACGAAGCGATGGCGCTCCAGGCGCAGTCCCACCGCACGCTCTATCGCTTCGACGTTCGCTCCCGCGACGAATATGCGGCCGGTCACATCGCAGGTTTTCGTCACTATCCGGGAGGACAGCTGGTCCAGGAGATCGACATGGCGGCGCCGGTGCGCGGGGCGCGCATTCTTCTGTCCGACGACATGGGTGTCCGCGCCGACATGACGGCGTCCTGGCTCGCGCAGATGGGGTGGGAAACCTGTGTGCTTGATGGCGGCTATGAGCGCGCGCTGGAAACGGGGCCGCCGGTGGATTTGCCAACGCCCGACCCGTCGCACCGTTACCGGCGCCCCTATGAGGGCACCGATGTCGGGACCGACGCGATGCAGGCCTATCTCGATTGGGAATATGGCCTGGTCGAACAGCTCCGGCGCGACGCAACCCATGGCTTCTTCGTGATTTGATGCCGAACCAGCGAGATTGTCGGCCAAAACCGGCCGTTGCCCCGGGATCCGCAAACCAACCTCAGTGCACGGCCGACTTCGAAAATAGATTGATCACCGCAACGCCCGCAACGATCAGGCCGATGCCGAGCAGCGCCGGAACGTCCAGACGCTGGTCGAGAAAAAGCCAGCCGATGATCGAGATGAGAACAATTCCGATGCCCGACCACAGGGCATATGAAATGCCGACCGGGATCTGGTTGAGAGTCAACGACAGGAAATAGAACGCAATGCCATACCCGGCCACGACGATGGCCGATGGCGCCAGCACGGTGAACCCTTGGGAAGCCTTGAGCGCTGCGGTCGCGACCACTTCGCCGGAGACCGCAATCAGCAAATAGACCCACTTCATAACTGGCTTCCTTCGGTTTGGAGTGCAAAAACCCGTTGAGGTTCACGACCGTTGATTACCGTAAAGCCAGCGGCGTCACGGCGCCTGGTGGACGACTTCTCAGTCGACCATCGTCAGCAGGACTTTGGTCTTGGCGATCTGATGCGGGTCCTCCTCGAAAAGATGCTTCGCGACGACGATCAGATCGGCGGCTTTGCCCACTTCGGGCGAGGAAACCCGCCAACATACGCAAGGTGGCCTTCGCGCGCCGGCGTGACTGCCGGGGGAAATCAGGGGCCCTGGAAAACCAGCGGCGGGCTCGGCGCGAAGGAAGCCGTCACGTCGCCGACGAGATCGCCGCTGTGCACGAGGTCGAGCTTGCGCACCGGCGCGCCCGGGCCGAAATCGAGATCGTTGAGCCGCACCCACACGATATTGGGGCTCAGCGTCGATTCGAAAAAGTACACGTGGTCGGTCGCGTCGGCCACCGTGCGCCAGATCGTGTGCGAGACTTCCGGATGGGCCGGGCTCGGTCTGGTGAACGGCTGCGAGACATTGCGCATGACCGACAGGATTTCCGCGACCGTCTGCCGGATGTCCTGGGGCTTGAGCAGATTCTGCACGTAGTACGCGGCGCGCACGAAGCGATCGGCCGCCTCGGTGGTGCCGGGCAGCGGAGCGGTGCCGCCGAAGCCTTCGTATTGTTTGAGGTTCGCAAGCTGTTGCGGAAACGGCGGCGAATTGGTCATCACCGTATAGGCACGGCCGTGATGGATGCGCATCCTGCCGCCGTCGACGATCTCGATGATCGCGGAATCCCCGCCGGCGTCCGCCAGCGCCATATGCACGGTGGCAATATTCTCCGAGCCGGGAACCTTGAGCGGCACGATCTGGAAATGTCCCTGCTCGGAGGCGGCGACCGCCTCCGCGACGGTAGCAAAATTGTCGAGCACGTATTGCACCCAGAGCGACAGCGACAGGCCCGGCACCTTTGGATCGCGCTGGCCGTAATCGGACTCGGTGAGCCACAGCAGGTTCGCGACCAGGCCCTTCTCGTTGATGCCATCGGCAGTGCCCATGTCGTAGACGGAAGCCGCGACGCTGCCGTATTTCGAGGTCCATGCGATCGAGTTGTCACCGGCGAGACCGGAGCGTGCGATACCGCGCGGAAATGCCCACAGATCGGTGCGCATGTCCTCGAACCAATCCATGTTGCGGCCGACCACGACGGCCTGGCCGTTATCGGCCCACAGAACGCGCGAACAGGCGGCAGCGGAATTCACACCGGCAACCATTGCGACGAGCGCCGCCGCGACACCCAGAAGCCTGAACAGCATCGGACACCTCCCTGCGCGTGAAAAGTTCTGCCTCACAACTACGTGTAGGGCGGAGGGTTGGCGCTGATCTATGTCAAACGGGCCGCACTTTTCGGATTATCGGGATCGGACGCCTGGCTCGCGGCAACCGCCCACCGCTCCAGTTGGCCTGCTGTGTCGGCGCGCGAATCTATGTCCGGCAGCAGGCCGCTTTACCCGCCGGCTGATACTGGTCGTGCAGCCGCAGCCAGTCCATCGGGTAGGGCAAACCCTCTTCATGGCGGCCGAGCGGGGTCAGGTCGAGATAGTGATAGGCCGCGTTCATCATGTCGAGGCCGCGGGCAAAGCAGGAATAGGTGTGGAAGATGTTGCCCGCCTCGTCGCGATAAAACACGCTGATGCCCGGCGCATCCTCGACGCCGAAGCCCGATGTGCCGAAATTATAGACCCTGGCACCCGATTTGACCTGTTCCGGCGTAAACGAGACGGCATAGTCGTAGTTGAAGTCGTTGCCGGCCGAAGAGAACCAGTCAAACGTCCAGCCCATCCGCGCCTTGAACGCGTTGAGCTTCGGCAACGGCGCGCGCGAGATCGCCACCAGCGTGGTGTCGCGTGCGGCGAGATGCGGGATCATGCGCTCGAAACCGTCGGCCCAGAACGAGCAGCTCTTGCAGCCCTCGTTCCAGTCCGGTGCGAACATGAAATGCTGCACCACCAGCTGACTGCGGCCCTCGAACAGATCGGCCAGCGTGACTTTGCCATTCGGGCCGTCGAACACATAGGCCTTGTCGACCTTGACCCAGGGCAGCGCGCGGCGCTCTTCGCTCAGCCGGTCGCGCGCCCTCGTGAATTCTTTCTCATGGTCGAGATGCGCTTTGCGCGCAGCAGTCCATTCCTGGCGCGAGACGATCTGGTGCGGTTGCATGGCCGGCTCCTTGCTTCGTGGCGCCTTTCAGGCGAGGAAGTTTTCGAGCTTGTCGAGCGCGCCGTTCCAGCCGCGCTCATGACCGTCGCGGGCGGTCTGATCGAAGAATTGCTCGTGGCGAAGGGTGAGCAGCGTGCCGTCGCCGTCGGGCTTCAGCAAAACCGTCACCTCCGATTCGCGTTTCGCCGCCGATTGCCAGGCCCAGTTGAACACCAGCCGCTCGTTCGGCACCATCTCGCGATAAACACCGCCGACTTCGTGGTGCTCGCCGTCAACGATAGTACCGATGCGGCCCGCCGCGCCGCTCGCGGCCGAACGCGGCGCGCGGATTGATGTTGCAATAGACGCGCCGCCCGGAGGCGGTCGCCATGCATTCCGCATAGGACCGGTAGGAGCAGTCGCCGGGAACGCCCCAACCTCCCCCCTGAATGCACCAGGGGTAGTCGTAAGCGGCCGCGGGCGTGGCGCCGGCTATCGTGACGGCACCCGCCGCGAACAAGGCCAACATGGCCAATATCGTATTGCGCATGATCTTGCCTCCTCCGCGTTTCGTTATAACGGGTATTGGCTCGCCTCGCTTTCAAAACATCGCTACTTCACGAAGGTTCCGGCCGCACCTCAATCGATGTGCACACCCGCCGCCTTGACCACCTTCGCCCATTTCTCGGTTTCGGCCGCGATCATCTTGCCGAACGCGTCCGGCGTGCTGATCAACGGTTCGCCGCCCAGGTCGATCAGGCGCGCCTTGATCGCCGGTTCGGCCAGCACTTCGTTGATGTCCTTGTTCAGCTTCTCGATGATCTGCGGCGGCGTCTTCTTCGGAGCGCCGACGCCGAACAACGCGCTGGCCTCGTAACCCGGCACGGTCTCGGCGACGGTCGGCACGTCAGGCAATTGCGGTGACCGCTCGGCCGTCGTCACCGCCAGCGCACGCAAGGAACCGGAGCGAATGTGCTGGATGATCGAGGGCATGTTGTCGAAGATCACCTGGACCTGGCCCCCGAGCAGGTCGGTGGTCGCGGGTGCCGCGCCGCGATAGGGCACGTGCTGCATCTTGATATCGGCCATCGCCATGAACATTTCGCCGGACAGATGCACCGAGGTGCCATTGCCCGACGACGCCATGTTCACCTTGCCCGGATTGGCCCTGGCATAGGCGATGAATTCGGCGACCGTGTTCGCCGGCACGTCGTTATTGACCGTCATCACATTGGGCACGCGATTGAACGACGCGACCGGCGCGATGTCGCGAATGAAATTGAATTTCAGATTGGTATAGAGCGATGCGTTGATGTAGTTGGCGGGGTTGACGAGCAAAATCGTGTAGCCGTCCGGCTCCGCATTGACCACCGCCTCGGTGCCGATGTTGTTGCCGGCGCCGGCCTTGTTCTCGATCACGAATTGCTGGCCGAGCTTTTCGGAAAGCCGCTGGCCGATCAGCCGCGCCAGAATGTCGGTGGCGCCGCCCGGCGGATATCCGACCACGAAGCGAACCGGCCGCGTCGGATAGTCCAGCGCCGAGGCGCTGCCGATCGAAAAGACCGCCGAAACGGCGATGGCGATCAGGCAAATCGCGTTGCGACGTGACGTCATGCGTTTTCTCCCTGAGGTCCGGAATCCGCTGGCCCGGATCGTTCTTGTTGAATTGACGATCGATGCGCGTTGTAACAAACAAAGCGTGATGCGGCCAGCAGCGCCGGTGCGCCGCGGATCGCGACCAAAGGATAAGTCATGTCCGTCAAAGTCACCGCACTCGATCATCTCGTGATCAATGTCAGCGATGTGGCGCGCTCCGCCGAATGGTATCGGAAAATCCTCGGCATGGAGATCAGGGTATTCGATCCCGGCCCGGGCAAGACGCCGCGGACGTCGCTTGTGTTCGGCAACCAGAAGATCAACGTGCGGCCGCGCGGCGCCGACAAGGTCGATTGGTTCACCGCCGACCATGAAACCGCAGGGAGCGATGATCTCTGCTTTCTCACCTCAAGCACGCCGGAACAGGTGGTCGCACATCTGAGAGCGCATGGCGTGGCGATCGAGGAAGGCCCGGTCAGGAAACAGGGCGCCCGCGGCGTGCTGCGTTCGGTCTATTGCCGGGATCCCGACGGCAGTCTGATCGAGATTTCGTCGTATGAGGACGGCGTCTCCTGAAGCGCACGAAGCCTGCACCGACGATCGTCGTGCCCCGGGGCAATGACGGGCGCAAGATTGCGGATTTGATCGTAACCGCGTCCGGTGGCAGAACTGCTCCCAAGAAAACACCAAGAGCAGCCCGCCAGGGCTGCACGGGAGGACAAATGTCGAATTCGCCGCGTACGCCGGGCATCGTTGGACCGTTCGCAGGGATGGACGTGCCATGGCTGCTGCGGATGCGGGCCGAAACCCGCCGCGACCATCCGTTCCTGATCTGGGCGCCCTTCGACGCGCCGGCGCGGAGCTGGACTTACAGCGAATTCGACGCGCGCGTCGGGGCGCTCGCCGCCGGGCTCAAGGCGCGCGGCGTCAAGCCGGGCGAATTCGTGCTGATCCATCTGGACAATTGTGTCGAGGCCGTGCTGGCCTGGTTCGCCTGTGTCGAACTCGGCGCCATCGCGGTGACCACCAACACCCGCTCGGCGCCGGCGGAAATGGAATACTTTGCAAATCATTGCGGCGCGGTCGCCGCGATCACCCAACCGGCATATGCCGAGATGATCTCGGCGCATTGCCGGAACTTGCGCTGGCTGGCGGTGATTTCGCACGACGCCGGCGCCGCACCCGGGCAGGGTCGCAGCCCCCAGCGCGGCGACAGCTTCGAGGCCTTGTTCGCCGACTGTGCCGACCGGCCGCGCCGCGCCACCGATCCATCAGCGCCGTGCAGCGTGCAATATACTTCAGGCACCACGGCACGCCCGAAGGCAGTGCTGTGGACCCATGCCAACGCGCTGTGGGGCGCCAAGGTCAATGCCTCGCATGAGGATCTGCATCAAGGCGACGTGCATCAGACCTATCTGCCGCTGTTTCATACCAACGCGCTTGCCTATTCCATGCTGGCGAGCCTGTGGGTGGGCGCGACTTGCGTGATCCAGCCGCGGTTTTCCGCCAGCCGATTCTGGAACGTCGCCGCCGAACACGGCTGCACCTGGACCTCGACGATACCGTTTTGCATGAAGGCGCTGCTGGAATACGAAATCCCGAAGCAGCACAAGTTCCGCCTCTGGGGCACGGCCGTTTGCGAGCCGCCGCCATTTGCCGTGTTCGGCATCAAGATCATCGGCTGGTGGGGCATGACCGAGACCATTACCCACGGCATCGTCGGCGAGGTCGATCAGCCCAATACGCCGATGTCGATCGGCCGCGCGGCGGCGGAATACCAAATCCGCGTCACCGACGACGACGGCGCGCCGACGCCTGCCGGCGGCACCGGCAATCTCCTGATCAAGGGCATCCCCGGCCTGTCGCTGTTCAGCGGATATCTCCACAACGAAAAAGCAACGCGCGAGAGTTTCGACGAGCACGGATATTTCATCACCGGCGACCGCGTCACGCTGTTGGACAACGGCTTCATAAAATTCGGCGACCGCGCCAAGGACATGCTGAAGGTCGGCGGCGAGAACGTCGCGGCCTCCGAGATCGAGCAGGTGATCGCCGTCGTGCCCGGGGTGCGCGAGGCCGCGGTGGTTGCGAAGAAGCATCCGATGCTCGACGAGGTGCCCGTGGTGTTCGTTATTCCGGCAGCCGGCGTCGAACGCGCACCAAAGGATCTGCACGACAACGTCATGGCAGCCTGCCGCAGCGCGCTGGCCGACTTCAAGGTGCCGCGCGAAATCCGCTTCGTCGACGAGATGCCGCGCTCGACGCTGGAAAAGGTGGCGAAGGCGGAATTGAGGAAGATGCTGGAATAGGGCCGCTGCCGGGCCGCACGATCAATAGGTTCCCAGCGCCACCGGGCGGAACGCCTGCAGCAAGTGCTTGTCGAGCTTGCCTTCCATGTCTTCCATGATCGCAAACGCCCTGGCGTGAACATACGGCAACCGGTACGCCCGCTTCTCCACCAGCGCGGCGTGAATATCCACGATCGTCGTCAGGCGCACGATATCGCTGATCTGATCGCCGCGCAGACCGTTGGGATATCCGGTACCGTCGAGCATTTCATGATGATGCAGGATCACATCCAGCATCTCCGGCGGAAAACCGCCTTCGGCCGCGAGCGCGTCATAGCCCAGCCGCGGATGCATCCGCATCACCCGTAATTCCTCGTCGTTGAGTTTCCCGGGCTTGTCCAGGATGGCCACCGGGACGAACGCCTTGCCGACATCGTGCAGAAGGGCGGCACGGGCCATACGGCGCTGGTCGTCCTCGCGCATGCCGAGATGCTGCGCGAACGCGACCGCGTAACCGGTGACAAAAAGGCAATGGCGGTAGGTGTCGGCGTGATGGCGGCCGACGGTGGTCAGCCATTCGCGCAGCGAGGTTTGCTTGATGGCCCGGAGAATCTTGTTTTCGGCCTCCACGATGTCGCTGAATTTGAGAGGGGTCCCTGCCGGAAGCTTCTCGAATATCTTGACCATCACCGCCTGGGCGGCGGCAATGCCCCGGTTCAGGGCCTTGCCGCTGGCGGTAGCGTCGAACCTGATGGTGTCCGGGAATGCGGCGCGGATGCGTTGCAGAATGCTTTCTTCATCGAATGGCCGCGAGATCGTGTCGGTTGCGCCGAGCGCCCAGGCCTGCATCGAACCGTGGTGGAGCGCGTCGGCGAGAACGAACAATCGCGGCACGGAGCGGTAGGCATCGCCACGCAGCTTGTTGCGCACCTGCTGCACGCTCTCGGGCGACCGCAGATTGATATCGACCACGATCCCCGAGACATGACTGGCGGGGGCGTCGGGAATTTCCGACGTCAAGATGGTGTCAACCTCGCCCACGGTTTGCAGAATGCTGGCCAATTCGCTGCTCTGATCGCTCCGGTCCGAAGCCAGCAGCAGCCGGCGCTTGGGCGAAGTCTGGGTGGCTAACGCGCTCATGGGTCCTCATCGACTGGCTGACGTGGCCGACAGCCGAGATTGCCCGACAAGGCATTCCCCTGGGATTAACGGGTATTATGAACGCCAGGTATTGTTGTCCGTACAATTTGAAGGAAATGCCGGGGCCTGCCGGCCCTGCCGCCGGGTTGACGGGAGCCCGATAAAAATCCGCCGGAAGCAAAGCCTCCGGCGGATCGTTGTCAGCGCGTAACCTGAGATCGTCTTCAGGCCTTCATCGCCCCCTTCACCGCCTCTGCCGTGATCGGCAGTGCGCGGACGCGGGCGCCGCAGGCATTGAAGATCGCGTTGCCGAGCGCGGGAGCGATCACGGTGACCGCCGGCTCGCCGACGCCGGTGGCTTTTTCGCCGTTGGCGATGACGCTGACGGCGACTTCCGGCACCTGACTCATCCTGAGCGGCGTGTAGGTGTCGAAGTTGGTCTGCTCGATACCGCCATCCTTCAGCGTCGCCTTCTCGTACAGGGCGAGCGAAAGTCCCCACAGCGCCGCGCCCTCTACCTGGGCGCGGATGTTGTCGGGATGCACCTGCGTGCCGACGTCGGTGGCCACGGTCAGCTTCTTGACCTTGACCTCGCCGCTCGGCGCGACCGCGACGTGGGCCACGCAGGCGGTCCAGCTTGCACTCGCCCTTTCCTGCGACGAGACGCAGGCGACGCCCATGCCTTCGCCTTTCGGCAGCTGCTTGGTGCCGTAACCCGACATGCCCATCGCGGCCAGCAGGGTGTTGCGCAGGCGCTGCGCACCGCCGGCGTTGGCGCCCTGGCCGTCGAGCATGTCGATCCGGTACTGCGCCGGATCCTTGCCGACCGCGTGCGCGAGTTCGTCGACCATGCTTTCGACCGCCCAGAAGGTCCAGCCGGGGGCTACCGACCGCAGCTGGCCCGACGGGGTGGCGCTGTGCGCCATCTCGTTGAGGATGGCGCGGACGTTGTGATTGGGCACGGTGTAGAAGAAATCCGCGCCGTTCACGGTGAAGCTGTCGAGACCGCCCTTCTTGTCGACCGACGGCGTGAGGAAATCGGGAATTCCCCACCGCTTGGTCGGCCAGGCGCTGACCACGTCGTGATTCATCGCGATCAGCTTGCCGTCGCCGTCGAGACCTGCCTTGATCTTCTGGAACGTCAGCGGACGCGAGAAGTCCATGGTCATGTCATTTTCGCGCGAGTAGATGACCTTGACCGGCTTGCCGACGGCCTTCGCCGCCTGCACCGCGGGCACCATCATGTCGGCGTCGAGACGCCGGCCGAAGCCGCCGCCCAGCCACATCTGGTGCATCACGACAAATTTGGGGTCGACCCCGGCGGCGCCCGCCGCGATCGCGCCGGAGCGCGTCGCGAACTGGTTGCCGGAATAGATGTGCCAGATATCGCCCTGCAGCTGCGCCGTGGCGTTCATCGGCTCCAGCGGCGCGTGGATGTTGATGTTGGTGGTGTATTCCGCCTCCATCACTTTCGCCGCCGTGCCGAACGCCGCCGCCGTTTCGCCGTCCTTGACAAAGAACAGGCCGGAATCGTCGAGGGCCTGCAACCGTTTGGCTTCATTGAGCAGCGACTCGCTCGACAGTTTGGCGTTGGGCCCGCCGTCATAGCTGACCTTCAGCGCGTCCGCCGCCTTGCGGGCGTTGGCATAGGTATTGGCCACCGCCACCACCCAGCCGGTGGTGGTCCCGGTCTTGTCGTCGAGGATGACGGCCTTGATGAAGCCCGGCACCTTCTTCGCTTCACTGTCGTCGACCGATTTGACGGTAGCGCCATAGCGCACCGGGGGCGTGACGATCTTGCCGTACACCATGCCCGGCAGCATGATGTCGATGCCGTATTTGGCGGTCCCGTTGGTCTTCGACGGTATATCGAGCTGCGGAACCGAGACACCGATCATGGTGTACTTGTCGGGCGACTTGAGCTTGATCGCCTTGAGTTCGTCGGGCGTAAAGGTCTTGGTGATCTTGCCGCTCCTGACGATCTCGGCGAACGTCATCGACTTCTTCGATTTCGGATGCGAAATTACGGAGTCCCGGACGACCAGCTCGTCCTTGAAATACGGCGGCAGGCTCATCGCGGAAGCTGCGGCTTCGATCAATGCGATGCGCCCCGCGGCGCCCGCGCGGCTCATCGCATCGAAGTTCATCATGGTGCTCCAGCTGCCGCCGGTGATCTGCGCGCCGAGCACGGGATCGTTAAATTTCGGATCGTTGGACGCGAGCTGAACCCGCATGTCCTTCCAGTTGGCGCCGAGCTCTTCGCAGACGATCTGCGCCATGGTGGAAGCAATGTGCTGGCCCATATCGGCCTTGCCGCAGGTGACCGTGACAATCCCGTCCGGCGCGATCGAATACCAGACGCTGGGATCGAAATTGGAAGGTGCGGCGAGCGCCTGGTCGGCGCCGAGCATTCCGGGCACGCTGGAATAGCCGAGTGCGAGGCCCGCAGCGGCGCTGCCGACGAGGAACGAGCGCCGGCTGAGGTCGGCGGGCTCGCGGTCCACGATGATTTTCACGTGCGTATTCATGTTGCCCTCCGCTCGGTTCCGGCGCTGGAGGCGGTGCGCATTTCGGAAGCAGCGCGCATGATCGCCTTCTGAATGCGCGAATAGGTCATGCAGCGGCAGAGATTGCCGTCCATATGCTCCACCACTTCTTCCCTGGTCGGGTTGGAGTTCTTGGCGAGCAGCGAGGCAGCCTGCATGATCTGCCCGGACTGGCAGTAACCGCATTGCGGAACCTGCTCGGCGATCCACGCCTTCTGCAAGGGATGATCGCCCTTGGCGCTGAGGCCCTCGATGGTGGTGATCTTCTTGCCGGCGACATCGCTCAGCGAGGTCTGGCAGGACCGCACGGCTTCGCCATTGACGTGAACCGTGCAGGCGCCGCACAGGCCGGCGCCGCAGCCGAATTTCGTGCCGGTCATCTGCAATTGTTCGCGGATGGCCCAGAGCAGCGGCGTGTCGGGCGCCGCCTCGACGGACATATTCCGTCCATTGATGTTGAGAGTTGGCATGGTCTCTTCCCCTGCCGGTGCATGATGCCGCTTACGGCGGCGAATCACTTTATCGAATGGTCTGACACCCACCGGGCTGATGCCGACCTTGCGCGCAAGAATGATCGCGTTCCAATCCGGAGGCAACGCAATTTGCGAATTGACCCGGGAGAAAAAATTGCCGAGCGTACGTTGTGCGCTGCGGCACAACTTTGTCGAAAGTTGTCGAGGGATTTGGTACGCACACCACGCCCCGGGGATCGATCGCCTCTCAGCGGTTGGGCAATTCCCCTCGGGCGATGGATCGCGCTAGGATGGCGTGCGACAGAACGCTTTCAGGAACCGCCGGGAAATCGTAATGCCAAAAATCGATCGGGACGGGGTCAAAATTTATTATGAGGTCCACGGCAGTGGGCCTCCGCTGCTGCTGACCCACGGCTATTCGTCGACATCGGCGATGTGGAAGGGGCAGATCGAGGCGCTGTCGAAACATCACACACTTGTGCTGTGGGACATGCGCGGCCATGGCCAGTCCGACTACCCGGACGATCCCGCAGCCTATAGCGAAGCGCTGACGGTTGCCGACATGGCCGCCCTGCTCGACCAGGTTGGCGCCGGCACCGCCATCGTCGGCGGGCTTTCGCTTGGGGGTTACATGTCGCTTGCCTTCCATCGCGCGCATCCGGAGCGCGTGCGCGCGCTTTTGATCATCGATACCGGGCCGGGCTTCAAGAAAGACGACGCCCGCGGCGCCTGGAACAAGCGCGCGCATGAAACCGGCGACCGCTTCCAGCGCGAGGGACTGGCGGTTCTGAAATCTTTAAGCCGCGAACGCTCGACGGTGAGCCATCGCGACGCATCGGGCCTGGCGCGCGCCGCGCGCGGCATGCTGACCCAGCGCGATGCCCGCGTGATCGAGTCCTTGCCGGACATCAGGGTGCCGTCGCTGGTGGTGGTCGGCGCCGATGACGCGCCGTTCCTCGCCGCCTCCGATTACATGGCGGCGAAAATTCCCGGCGCGAAAAAGGTCGTCGTCCCGGCTGCCGGCCACGCCGTCAACATCGACCAGCCGCAGGCCTTCATCGACGCCGTGTTGCCGTTCCTGGGTAACCTCCCGCGCAACGCGGCTCCGGAAAGGCTGGTCCAGTCATGAACCGCTTGGCATCCACTGCATTTTGGCTGATCGCCGCTTCGCTCGCATGGCTTGTCACCGGGACCGCAAGCGCGCAGCAATTGGCGCCCTCTTCTGTTCCGCGTTCTGCGCCCTTCACCACGACCTTGTCGAACAATACGCCGCTGGTGTTCGGGATGGATGTAGAAGGCGTCTCGCGCGCGTTGGGCGAGCCGCTCAGCTACGTCAGCGGCCGGCCGGGCGACGAAATCTATCTGGCCATCCGCAATATCGGCGGCAGCGGATTGTTCAACCACTACGACCGGCTGTTCCTGCAATTCCGCAAAGGCCGATTGACCGGCTGGAAGGGCGACTGGGGCCGCAACTGGATGTGGCAATAGCAGGCGGCAGGCCCAGCGCTTCTTCCTCTCAAAACCTTTGGCGAAAAGATCAACTCTCAACCAGTGGATGACCCGTGGGAAAAGACATCAAGCTGACGGCTTCGGACAATTTTCAACTCGGCGGCTATCGCGCCGATCCCGCAACCGCGCCCCAGGCGGTGGTGGTGGTGATTCAGGAAATCTTTGGCGTCAATCACCACATTCGCGCGGTGTGCGATCGTCTCGCGGGCGAAGGCTATGTCGCCATCGCGCCTTCGATCTTCGACCGCGTCGAGCCCAATTTCACGTCCGGCTATTCGCCGGATGAGATCGCGGTGGCGCGCAAGTTCGTCGCCAGTCCCGATTGGGCGGCGATGCTGCGCGACACCCAGGCCGCGATCGATGCCGTCAAAAGCGTCGGCCCGGTCGGCATCATCGGTTTCTGCCTCGGCGGCAGCGTCGCCTATGCCGCCGCGACAAAACTGTCGGGGTTATCCGCCGCGGTCGGTTATTACGGCGGCGCCATCGCGCGCTTCGCCGACGACAAGCCCAACGTGCCGACCCAGCTTCATTTCGGCGAGAGAGACGCCGGCATTCCGCCCAGCGATGTCGAGAGCATCAGAACCAGGCGGCCCGATGTCGAGATTCACGTCTATCCGGGCGCGCAACATGGCTTCCACTGCGACGAACGGGCGAGCTACGACAAGACCAGCGCCGACATCGCCTGGCCGCGCAGCATGAGATTTTTCGCACAGCATTTGAAGAAGAAGTGAATTAGTTTTTTCGTCATTCCGGGGCGCGCGGCTTCGCGTGAACCGGAAACCAGATGTTGTCGGAGACAGATTCCGGGGCGTCGCTTCGCGACGCCCCGGAATGACGTAGTACGTTCGTCAGAACCAGCGTTCGCCGACGAGCACGGTATCGCCGGGACTGAGCGCGGTGCCGAGCGGCACCTCTGCGCGCGTCGAGCCCGAAGCGTTGGCGTGGGTCAGCGTCACACGGTCGCGCTGGGCCCGCGGCGAGAATCCGCCGGCGATCGCCACCGCGCTCTCGACGCTCATATTGGGGACGTAGGGATACTGGCCGGGGGCCGCGACTTCGCCGAGGATAAAGAACGGCCGGTAGGATTCGATCTCCACCGCCACCGAGGGATCGCGGATGTAGCCGTTGCGCAGCCTGACGGTGATTTCAGACGCCAGGCCCGCCGGCGTTCGTCCGCGTGCCGGCACTGCGCCGATCAGCGGCACGGTGATCGCGCCGCCGGCGTCGATCGCGTAGGTGTTGGTGAGACCTTCCTGACCATAGACCACGACCCGCAGCCTGTCGCCGGCATCGAGCTTGTAAGCCGCATCATGGGCCACCGGCATCGGTGCGGCCGCATAGGAAATGGAAGCTGGGGCGTAAGCACGCCGCGGCGTCGCGGCAAAACTGTTGCGAAGCGCGCTGATGGCGCCGCCCGAATCGGCGACATCGGATGGCGAGGAAACGGCGGCCGGCGCTGGACCATAGGGCTGGCCGTAAGCAAGGGAATCGAGATCGCTTTGCGGCTGCGCCACGGCGACCGGACCGGTCGAGTGCATGCAGCCCGACAGAGCGAGCGCGGTCATGGCGGCAATGATCGGCAATCGAAACGCGCGCGCAACCCGCACCTTGGCCATCCCTCAAAGCGAGACAGCTGAAGTCTTGCACCGGTTATGGTTAATAAATCGTTTTTGCGGGTGCGATGCCGGAAGGCCGAAACGCCGGCCTTCCGCATCATCCAGAAGCAATCAGGCGCTGAGGCCGGCGCCGATCGGACACGACACCCCGGTGCCGCCAAGTCCGCAATAGCCGGCTGGATTCTTGGCCAGATATTGCTGATGGTAGTCCTCGGCAAAATAGAATTCGCCTGACGGCGCAATCTCGGTGGTGACGGGACCGAGGCCTTTTGCCGCCAGCGCCTTTTGATAGGCCGCTTTCGACATATCAGCCGCTTGGCGTTGGGCGTCGCCGAAGGTGTAGATCGCGGAACGATACTGGGTTCCGACGTCATTGCCCTGACGCATGCCCAGCGTCGGGTTGTGACTTTCCCAGAACGTCTTGAGCAGCTGGTCGTAGGAGATCTTCCGCGGATCAAATACCACCAGCACTACTTCAGTATGCCCGGTGCGGCCCGAGCAGACCTCCTCGTAGGTCGGGTTCTCGGTATGACCGCCGGCATAGCCTACCGCAGTGGCAAAGACGCCATCGCCGAGTTCCCAGAATTTTCGCTCCGCGCCCCAGAAGCAGCCGAGCCCGAACACCGCCTGCTCCAGGCCTTGCGGATATGGCGCGTGTAGCTGATGGCCGTTGACGAAATGACTCCTGGCGGTGGGGATCGCTTGCGCGCGGCCGGGCAGCGCCTCGGCTGCGCTCGGCAATGCGGTGGTTTTGCGCATGAACAACATGGATGACCTCCCTGCGGGATAGGTTCGGATTCACGACGACGAAGCGTGTCTCTAGTGGAAGCGTGCCTCCAATATAGGTCTCTACGCGGACAACGCCCGCCCCGTTACGCCGACGGCTCAACACCAAGCCGGCAACGCCGCCGACCCCGTCAGTCCCGCGAGTAGCCGATCAGCGGCTTGCGGGGCCGGAACAGCAGCATCAACAGAATGCCCAGCACGCCCATGACGGCGAAAACCGGCTGGTCCAGGATCACCCTGACGACACTGGTCCAGAGCCACGGCGCATGACCCTCCACCCAGGCCCGGAACGCCTGCTGACTGGATTGGTGAATATCGTTCCAGAATTGACCAAACCGGGTGAAGCGCAAGGTCTGGTCTGCGACCCAGCGCGCCCCGTCATACACCATGAAAATAAATCCGCCGGCCAGCAGCAGTAGGCCCACAAGTCGAAAAAAACCGCGGATCATGCGTCACCTTACTTTTCACGCGCCCGAAAACGCCGTCAGCCATTACCGGGGCAGCTCGGGAAATTCAACCTCATCAGCACCTTATCAGCTTTTCCGGCCGGCTTTCGAGGTTCCAAGGAAGCCCGGAAAGCGTTGACGCTGCAAGACGTGGCCTCTATAAGGGCGCCAATGGCGGCGGGCGCAATCCCGCCGCCGCAGTTCTTTGAGCGGCGCCGTCATGTCCGGCATATTTGCTGGCAGGGAATGGCATTGTCAGGGACGCCCGAAAACACGATATCGTCGATCACGCGTTTGGACGGCCGGCGCGCTCAAGCCCGACCACTTAGCGATCGGCCCCCGCCGAAGGATATTTGAGAATATGGCCAATACTACTTCCGCCAAAAAGGCGACGCGCAAGATTGCCCGCCGCACCATCATCAACAAGTCGCGCCGCACCCAGATGCGCGGCGCGGTTCGATCCGTCGAAGAGGCGATCAAGAGCGGTGACCGCGACGCAGCGCTGAAGGCGATGGCGAGCGCCGAGCCCGAACTGATGCAGGCAGCGCAGCGCAACATCATTCACAGGAACAATGCGAGCCGAAAGGTTTCGCGGCTCGCGCATCAGATCGCCAAGCTGGCGAAATGAATTGAACGAAAATGAAATTCGTCAAAGAGCCCGGCAATGCCGGGCTCTTTCGTTTTTGCAATCTTGTTGCTGCTGGTCGCAGGTAGCGAAAATTCTGCGCGCCCGTATTTCTACTGGCTCTATGTCAGAAAGCGGACTCTCGCGATGATGCCCGCGCCATTGACGCACGTGATTGATCGGAACCGCTCTTGAAATTGCAACAGCGATTGCGCGCGCGCAGCGAAATGCGCAGCAGGGTTACCCTATTCCGACGATCAAAAAAAAACGCGCTTGCTTAGTCACTTATCGGCATAGTGGCGGAGGGTTGTTTGAAAATTCACTCCTGCCTTATTCAAACGTAAACGAATTGTGAATTTATTTTGCGCAACTGTCAGAAATGTCACAGTGGTTACGCGTGTCGAATCTCCGCACAGATTCAAAACCTTGCCGCTTCCGCCAAAATGCGCCGTCTGATTTTGCGAACACGAAGTCGTTTTACCGGCGCTCGCGCTGAATCATTTCCGTTGCGGGAAATGGGGCTTGATGTATCTCTAATAGGGCTCGCGGCGCCCCCGGCTCTTGTGACCAGCGCGGTTTAAGGAACGGGGCGGACGTGCAAATCGGCGGCGGTGTGCGCGTTGGCGACGCTTTCCAAGCGATTGTCGGATTCAACTCCATAGCAATATGGGGAATGTGGTTCTGTGTCGAAATTTCTCAGGCGAGGCATTCGTGTCTCGTTCGCTTCGAATCAAGAGAGATAGGCACCAGCCAGCCGAGGAACGCTCCGAAGCGACGTACGTGGGCGGGTTAAAAACGAGCGGTCTTATGAAGCGGTGTAGCGACTGAACGGCTTTTGTCGTTCGGACGCGGTCGACTGAATTTGAACCATACACGAGATGACAACTTGCCGCGAGCAATCACGGTGAGGTGGGGAGGTTGTATGCTTTACGGAATCAGCGCGGTATTCGATCAAATCCTATTTTTAAACGATGGCATAGCGGACGCCTTGGGCGTCGCCGGCACGCGGCCTCCCTTGCGAGCACCGAACAGACCGCTGAGTACGCGCTGACCTCGCGCGCGCTTCTCTTCCAACCACAGATTTGCCCAACGGCGTTTTTCGCCGAACGGCTGGTCTATGGCCGACGATGAAGCCTCGCTTGAGGTCGCGCTGCGGCAGGAAATCTGCACGGCGTTTTCATCCCGCAATATTACTCTTTCGGAAAAGTCTTCAGACCATGACAAATACGGAACAGGATCGCTGGTCACGCGTGAAAGGCCGGCTGCGCTCGAGCGTCGGAGAGGACGTCTATACAAGCTGGTTTGCGCGGATGGACCTGGAAAGCGTCGAGCAGGAAAGCGTCCGCCTCTCGGTTCCAACGCGGTTTCTCAAGAGCTGGATCCAGGCGCATTATGCCGAGCGCGTTCTGACCTGCTGGCAGGCCGAGATGCCGGAGGTGCACCGGATCGACCTCACCGTGCGCACGGCGATGCGATGCGTGGCGCCGGCAAAGGAGGCTCCCGCCGCACTCGATGCGCGCCGCGGCGAGCGGTCCGACGGCCGTCCAGCGCCCGAACTGCGCGCGATCGCGACCGCGCCGGTTTCCGCCAGCCATGACGCGCTCGGCGGCTCACCGCTCGATCCGCGCCTGACCTTCGGAAGCTTTGTCATCGGTCGGTCCAATACGCTGGCGCACGCGGCGGCGCGCCAGGTGGCGGAAGGACGGCGCGGCGATCCGGTGATGTTCAATCCGCTTTACATCCACGCCGGCGTCGGCCTCGGCAAAACCCATCTGCTGCAGGCGGTGACTTGGGCCGGCAATTCGGGCAGTGAACGCAAGGTGCTCTATCTCACCGCTGAGAAGTTCATGTATGGCTTCGTCGCGGCGCTGAAAACACAGACTGCCTTGGCCTTCAAGGAAGCGCTGCGCGGCATCGACGTGCTTGTGATCGACGACCTGCAATTCCTGCAGGGAAAATCGACCCAGGCGGAATTCTGTCACACCCTGAATGCGCTGATCGACGCCGGCCGCCAGGTGGTGATCGCAGCCGATCGTCCGCCTTCGGACCTCGAAAGCCTCGACGACCGCGTGCGCTCGCGTCTCGCCGGCGGCCTGGTGGTCGAAATGGGATCGCTCGGCGAGGAGTTGCGGCTCGGAATTTTGAAGTCCCGCGTTGCAGCCGCCCGCGCCCATCATGCGAGCTTCGACGTACCGGCGCCGGTGCTGGACTATCTCGCCCGAACCATCACCCATAACGGCCGCGATCTCGAGGGCGCGATCAATCGCCTGCTGGCGCACAGCAAGCTCAACGCCCAGCCGGTAACGCTGGAAATGGCCGAGCGCGAAGTGCGCGACCTGATCCGTCCGCAGGAACCCAAGCGCATCAAGATCGAGGACATCCAGCGGGTGGTGGCCCGGCAATACAATGTCAGCCGCTCCGACCTGTTGTCTTCGCGCCGCACGGCGAATGTGGTGCGCCCGCGCCAGGTCGCGATGTATCTGGCGAAGACGCTGACGCTGCGCTCGCTGCCGGAAATCGGTCGCCGGTTCGGGGGCCGCGACCACACCACGGTTCTGCATGCGGTGCGCAAGATCGAGGCGCTGGTCTCAAAGGATGCTGCGCTCTCCGAAGAGGTCGAATCCCTGAAGCGTCAGCTGCAGGAGTGAGCACTTTTTCCGTTCCCTCCCCCTTGCGGGGGAGGGTTAGGACGGGGTGAGCCACAAGCGCTGGACTCGCGATACCCCCCACCCCGCCCCCAGAGAGCGAGCCTGCTCGGCTCGACCCGCAAGGGGGAGGGGGTATTAAATGCCGTCGTCTTTCAGATTCCTTCGCGCAAAACGTGGGGAACGCCCCGCGTTTCTCTTGCGCTGGCGCGCCATCCGCGCCACCTTGCGGTCCCCCCGTGGGTTTGATCAAATCCAGCTTGGATCGGGCTTTTCGGGTTTCAAATGCCGCGGCGCGCCCTTTGGGCCGCCCGGCTTTTCCATCTCTGGGATCGGGCGGGTATTGCAATGAAGGTTACCGTCGAACGCGCGCAGCTCCTTAAGTCGCTAGGCCATGTCCATCGCGTGGTCGAGCGCCGCAACACCATTCCGATCCTGGGCAACGTGCTGGTTCGCGCCGATGGCGCGCGGCTGTCGCTGAAGGCCACCGACCTTGACCTGGAGGTGACGGAAACCCTTGCCGCGGAAACTGCGACCGGCGGTTCGACCACCGTGCCGGCGCATATGTTCTACGACATCGTGCGCAAATTGCCCGACGGCGCGCAGATCGTGCTGGAGGGCGACGGCGACCGCTCGGTGATGGCGATCCGCGCCGGCCGGTCGCGCTTCACGCTGCAGACGCTGCCCGAAAACGATTTCCCCGATCTCGCCGCCGGCGACATGACGCACACCTTCACGCTGGCCGCCGCCGACGTGAAGCGGCTGATCGACCGCACCCAGTTCGCGATCTCGACCGAAGAAACACGCTACTATCTCAACGGTATCTATCTGCATACTGCCGGCAGCGGCAAGGCGGCTACCCTGCGCGCGGTCGCGACCGACGGCCACCGCCTCGCCCAGATCGATCTGCCTCTGCCCGAAGGCGCCGCCGGCATGCCCGGCGTGATCGTGCCGCGCAAGACCGTTGGCGAAGTGCAACGGCTGATCGAGGACAACGAGGCCGAGGTCAAAATCGAACTGTCGCAGGGCAAGATCCGCTTCTCGATCGGCAATGTGGTGCTGACCTCGAAGCTGATCGACGGCACCTTTCCGGACTACGGCCGCGTCATCCCGCAAAACAACGACAAGGAACTCATAGTCGACAAGAAGGACTTCGAGGCCGCGGTCGACCGCGTCTCGACGATCTCGAGCGAGCGCGGCCGCGCGGTGAAACTGGCGTTATCCGCGGGCAAGCTGGTGCTGTCGGTGACCAACCCGGATTCCGGCAGCGCGACCGAAGAGCTTGAAGTCGAATACGCCTCCGACCCGCTCGATATCGGCTTCAACTCGCGCTATCTGCTGGATATCGCCGCGCAGATCGAGGGCGAGGTCGCGGTGCTGCGACTGGCCGATCCCGGGTCGCCGACGCTGGTGCAGGACAAGGATTTCAAAGGCGCGCTCTACGTGCTGATGCCGATGCGGGTGTAGAACTGTTCGCGCACATGCTTGCTCGAATGCGTAACGGCCGGGCATAGCAGTCTGCCCTGCGCAGACGGCGTATACGTGTCTGCGTTCCCGGCCATCCACGTCTTGGAGCCAGCAAAGACGTGGATGCCTGGCCTAATGCCAGGCATGACGAGAAGACAGCTTCGCCATGACCGCCTCCCGCATTCATCGCCTCACGCTCACGCACTTCCGCAATTATCGCGCGGCGGGCCTTGAGACGCGCGGGAACGTGGTCGTGCTGGTCGGTCCGAACGGCGCCGGCAAGACCAATTGCCTCGAGGCGATCTCGTTTCTGTCGCCGGGCCGCGGCCTGCGCCGCGCGACGCTCGAGGATGTCGCCGACAATCAGGGTGATGGCTCGTGGGCGGTGTCGGCCGAAGTCGAAGGCGCGCTCGGGCTGGCAACGCTCGGCACCGGCATCGACGCTGCCGGCAGCGATGGGCCCGCCACCAGCCGGCGCTGCCGGATCGACCGCGAGCCGGTGAATTCGGCGACCGCGTTCGGCGATCATCTGCGCATGGTGTGGCTGACGCCTTCGATGGACGGTCTCTTCCTGGGCGCAGCGTCGGAACGGCGGCGGTTTTTCGACCGGCTGGTGCTGGCGATCGACAGCGAGCATTCCAGCCGGGTGTCGGCGCTCGACCGCTCCCTGCGTTCGCGCAACCGGCTATTGGAGGTACGCAACTATGACGACCATTGGTGCGACGCGATCGAGCGCGAGACCGCCGAACTCGCGGTCGCGGTAGCGGCAATGCGGGGCCAGACCGCGACAAAACTCGCCACGATGCTGCGCTCGCGCGGTGAAGCTTCCGCTTTTCCCTCCGCCCGGATCATGCTCGACGGCTGGATGGAAAACGCGCTTGACGCCGAGCCCGCGACTTCGGTGGAAGATCGCTACCGGCAAATCTTGCGCGACAACCGCGCCCGCGATGCCGCCGCGGGCCGCACCCTCGACGGTCCGCATCTCACCGACCTGCAGGTCATCTACGCACCGAAGAACGTGCCGGCCCGCGACGCCTCCACCGGCGAGCAGAAGGCACTGCTGATCGGGCTGGTGCTGGCGCATGCCAATCTGGTCGCGGAGATGACCGGCATCACGCCGCTGTTGCTGCTCGACGAGGTAGTGGCCCATCTCGATCCCGGAAGGCGCGCGGCCCTGTTCATCGAGCTGGCAAGGCTCGGCGCGCAGGTCTGGATGACCGGCGCCGACCCCGCAGCCTTCACCGACATCGGTACAACTGGCGAACTTTTCGACGTCGATTCCGGTCAGATCAGCCGCCGCATTTGAGCGCGGACGCGCGCGCCTGAAGACGGCTGGCAACATCACTGCGACGCGTTCGACGATCGCGCGGGTTGCCCGCCCAGTACTTCGTCGATCACGGATCCGACCAGAAACACCGATGCTCTTTCGGTGAGGTGCACCTGATCGCTGGCGCTAATATCCTCGGGCTTATCGCCGATCCGCGTCAGACAGCCGTCGGCGTTGCACATGATATCCCATACGGAAATGAATTCCGCGCCCGAAGGTACCAGCTTCCTGCGCAACGCCGCACCCGACCCGTCGGGCTCCGCGCGAGTGGATCGCTCCGGAATCAGGCGATGATGCAGCATGAAGTAGCGAAGCACCTCGTTCGGCAGCCCGCGTTTCCACCACGGCACCGAACCCAGCACAACGATGCGCGCGCTGGTCTCTTTCTTCAGCGCTGCCACGGTCTCGGCCACGCCATCGAGATATCTGTCCCAGGTGCCGTGAAGCAGCACGACATCGGGCTTGATCGTTCGGGCCAGCGACAAGACCCTGTCGTTGATCGCGCGGCAGTTTGGTACGCCGGCCACATCGGTGTTGAGCACCGGGATGCAGGAACTGGAGGTGAACTGCGCGATGCCGAAGTTACGGGTTTCCTGGGCCTTGCGCAGGCCGGGCATGAGCGCGCCGGCAGTCGAATCCCCCCAGACCAAAACGAGCGGCCGGCGATCCCGATCGACGCAGCTGTCGGCGAACGACATCTCATGACTGAGGTCGAGCATGCACTCATGAACCCGCCATTGCGACGCTTGCTCCGGCACATTTGCCATCTGGCGAATTTCCGGCGGCAGCCGAAAATCGAACCCGCGCCCCTCGACAATGACGCCGCCTGCTGCGGCGACCAGCACCATCCCGGCGCACAGGCCGGCGATCTTGAGCAGGCTCGGACGGCCGAATCGAAATGGGGATTCGACAAATCGATAGGTGAGCCACGCCAGCGCAAAGCTGAGCCCGACAATGAGTCCGCGCTCCAGCAGCGTCAGGGGTGCGAATTTGATGATCGCGAAAAACACCAATAGCGGCCAGTGCCACAGATAAAGAGGGTAGCTGATCAACCCGATCCGGACCAGCGGCGGGCTGGCCAGCACATGACGGCAACCCCACGCCGCGGGCGCCGACAACAGAAGAACCGAGCCGGCCACGGGCAGAACGGCCCACCAGCCCGGAAATGCGCTTTTGGTATCGAGTACGCCGGCGGCCGCCGCGATCAGCACGAGCCCGACGCAAGCGCGCCAATTGCTGGCGCGGCTGGTTTGACTGATCTGGCTCCAGCCGCAGGCCAGGGCAGCGCCGGCCAGCAGTTCCCAGGCCCGGGGGAAAGGTAGATAAAAGGTCGCCACCGGGTTTGAAGCGATCAGCGCCACGTTGAGCACGAAGGACGCCAGCGCGATCGCTGAGGCCGCGGCCAGAAGGCCGAGACGCAGCCGGACGGCCAGCATCAGGATCAACGGCCAGAACAGGTAGAATTGTTCCTCGATGCCGAGAGACCAGAGATGCAGCAGCGGCTTCCTTGCGGATTCGATGTCGAAATAGCCGGACTGCAGCAGCAGCGCAATATTGGCGAAAAACGCCGCGCTGGCAAAGACATCGGCGCTCAGTTGCGCATAGGCTGCCGGCAGCATCCACAGCCAGCCCAGCACCAGCGTCATGCCGAGCACGACGATAAGGGCCGGGAAAATCCGCCTGATCCGCCTGTTATAGAAGGCCAGGAGGCTGAAGCGCTGCCGATCCAGTTCGCGCGCGATGATGCCGGTAATCAGAAAACCGGAAATGACGAAGAAAATATCGACGCCGATGAAGCCGCCCGGCATCGCTTCCGGGAATGCGTGGAAGTTCACCACCAGCATCACGGCAATGGCGCGGAGGCCGTCAATATCCGGTCGATATCGATCTGAAGGCTCTGACAACATCCACCAATCCATGCCCGCGCCGGGGGCGCCAATACGTCAGCCGACGCGCACGGATCGCGCGATGCCACAGAGAGCGCCGCCAGCGAAGATGCCGAACTGCTGCCCACACAGCTCTAGCAGTTCTCGCACGGTCTGCCATTCTCGCCTCGCCCGGCCCCCCACGGGCTCAAAAAATCCGGATTTTGGGGACAAAAAATGCCTGCCGAATCGCGCTTTTGCGAAGCCTCCGAATTGGCCTCCGGACGCCTTGAAAAACACGAGAAAAATCCCATTTATTCAATAACTTGCTGATAGAGACTTTGCGCTAGGCGCATGGCGCCTTTCATGGCAGAAATAGGCTAATCAGCGCCTGTTTTGCGCCGCTGATTCGGGACACCCTCGAAGGCCTCACATGACAGAACCTGCCCGGCAAACGATTGCCGACACTGAGCATTCCATTCCCATCGAATACGGCGCCGAATCGATCCGCGTTTTGAAGGGCCTCGATGCCGTGCGCAAGCGGCCGGGCATGTATATCGGCGACACCGATGACGGAAGCGGCCTGCACCACATGGTCTACGAGGTCGTCGACAACGCCATCGACGAAGCGCTCGCCGGCTACGCCACCGCGGTGGAGGTCGTGCTCAACGCCGACGGTTCTGTGACCGTGCGCGACGACGGCCGCGGCATTCCCGTCGATATTCACAAGGGCGAAGGCATTTCCGCGGCCGAGGTCATCATGACCCAGCTGCATGCGGGCGGAAAGTTCGACCAGAATTCCTACAAGGTGTCGGGCGGCCTGCACGGCGTCGGCGTCTCCGTCGTCAACGCGCTGTCGAGCAAGCTGAAACTGCGGGTCTGGCGCGACGGCAAGGAGCATTTCATCGAATTCGCCCATGGCGACGCGGTAGCGCCGCTGAAGATGGTTGGCGACGCCCATGGCAAGCGTGGCACCGAGGTGACGTTCCTCGCCTCCAAGGAAACCTTCACCAACGTCGAATACGATTTCGCGACCCTCGAACATCGCCTGCGCGAGCTCGCCTTCCTGAATTCCGGCGTCAATATCCTGCTGTCCGATATGCGCCACGCGGTCGAGAAGCGCGAGGCGATGCACTACGACGGCGGTATCGAGGAATTCGTCAAATATCTCGACCGCAACAAGAAGCCGATGGTGCCCTCGCCGATCGTGATCAATACCGAAATGAACGGCATCGGGGTCGAGGCCGCGCTGTGGTGGAACGACAGCTACCACGAGAACGTGCTGTGCTTCACCAACAACATTCCGCAGCGCGACGGCGGCACCCATCTCGCGGGCTTCCGCGGCGCGCTGACGCGCCAGGTCAACGGCTACGCCGACGCCATCGCCAAGCGCGAAAAGATCGCGCTGACCGGCGACGACTGCCGTGAGGGCCTGACCGCCGTGCTGTCGGTGAAGGTGCCCGATCCGAAGTTTTCTTCGCAGACCAAGGACAAGCTGGTGTCCTCGGAAGTGCGTCCCGTGGTCGAGAACGTCCTGAACGAGGCCCTGTCGGCATGGTTCGAGGAGCATCCCACGGAAGCCAGGATCATCGTCGGCAAGGTGGTGGAGGCCGCCGCCGCCCGCGAGGCCGCACGCAAGGCGCGCGAGCTGACGCGGCGCAAGGGCGCGCTCGACATCGCTTCGCTGCCCGGCAAGCTCGCCGACTGCCAGGAGCGCGATCCCGCCAAGTCCGAACTGTTCATCGTCGAGGGCGACAGCGCCGGCGGCAGCGCCAAGCAGGGCCGCAACCGCGAATTCCAGGCGGTGCTGCCGCTGCGCGGCAAGATCCTCAATGTCGAGCGCGCGCGCTTCGACAAAATGCTGGGCTCCGAGCAGATCGGCACCCTGATCACCGCATTGGGCACCGGTATCGGCCGCGACGATTTCGACCTCTCTAAATTGCGCTATCACAAGATCATTCTGATGACCGACGCCGACGTCGACGGCGCGCATATCCGCACCCTGCTCCTGACCTTCTTCTTCCGTCAGATGCCCTCGCTGATCGAGGGCGGTTTCCTCTATATCGCGCAGCCGCCGCTCTACAAGGTGAGCCGCGGCAAATCCGAGCAATACCTGAAGGACAACACCGCGCTGGACGACTACCTGATCAATACCGGCCTCGAAGACTGCGTCTTCAAGCTGGCGACGGGCGAGGACCGCAAGGGCCGCGACCTGCAGGCGCTGGTGGAGGACGCCCGGATCATCCGCGGCACGCTGCACAATCTGCACAGCCGCTATGACCGCAAGGTGATCGAGCAGGCCGCGATCGCCGGCGTGCTTACTCCCAGGGTCACCGGCGATATCGAGACCGCCAACGCTGCCGCTGGCTACATCGCGCGAAGGCTCGACGCGCTGGCCGATGAAGTCGAGCGCGGCTGGACCGGACGTTTCACCGAAGGCGAGGGTTTTGTCTTCGAACGCACGGTACGTGGCGTCAAGGACGTCGCCATCATCGACGACGCGCTGCTGGGCTCGGCCGATGCGCGCAAGCTCGACGATTATGCGGCCAGGCTGCAGGAAGCCTATCCGAAGCCGGGCCTGTTGCGCCGTAAGGATATCGAAACCGCGATTCACGGGCCGGTCGACCTGTTCGAGGCGGTGACCGACGCCGGACGCAAGGGCGTGGCGCTGCAGCGCTACAAAGGCCTCGGCGAAATGAACCCCGAACAGCTCTGGACAACCACGCTCGACACCAACGAGCGCTCGCTCTTGCAGGTGAAGATCAAGGAAGTGGACGAGGCCGACGACATCTTCACCAAGCTGATGGGCGACGTGGTCGAACCGCGCCGCGAATTCATCCAGGACAATTCGCTCAGCGCCAATGTGGACGTGTAAGGCGGGTGCCGCCCGTCCAATACATCGTTGAAGGCGGTCATCGGCTGACCGGCACCATCGAGCCCTCCGGAAACAAGAACGCCGCCTTGCCGATCATCGCCGCGGCATTACTGACCGAACATCCGGTCCGGCTCGAAAACGTCCCTCGCATTCGCGATACCGAAACGCTGGTGGAGCTGATCCGGTCGGTTGGCGCCGTGGCCGAATGGCAACAGCGCAACACGCTGGCGATCCACGCCAGGACCATTCGCGCCGCGGATCTCGATGCAGTCCTGTGCGCGCGGATACGTGCCTCGATCCTGCTGGCGGGACCGCTGCTTGCCCGCTGCGGCGAGGTGATGCTGCCGCCGCCCGGCGGCGACGTCATCGGCCGGCGGCGTCTCGACACGCATTTTCTGGCGTTCGAGCAGCTCGGCGCCACGGTAACAGCGTCCGACCGGCTGGAATTCCGGGCCCTGCGCCTCAAGGGCGCGGACGTTTTCCTCGACGAACCGAGCGTGACCGCCACCGAAAACGCGTTGATGGCCGCGGTGGCGGCTCACGGCACCACCCATTTGCGCAATGTCGCGTCTGAACCGCATGTGCAGGACCTCGCGCGTTTCCTGGTCGCGCTCGGGGCGCGCATCGAAGGCATCGGCACCAACACCATCATTGTCCACGGACCTGCAACACTCGGCGCTGTCAGCTATGCGATCGGGCCCGATCACATCGAGGTCGGCTCATTGATCGGGCTCGCCGCGGTGACGCGTTCGCCGCTGCGGATCGCGCGCGCCGGCGTGGAGCATCTGCGCTCGATCCGGATGGGCTTTGAACGGCTCGGCATCGTCTGTGAGACCGAAGGAGACGACCTGCTCGTGCCTTCCGGTCAAACGCTCAAGATCCAGGACGATTTCGGCGGCCACGTGCCGAAACTCGAGGATCAGCCCTGGCCGGCGTTCCCCGCCGACCTGATGTCGATCGCCATCGTTACCGCGACCCAGTGCGACGGCGTGATCCTGATGTTCGAGAAGATGTTCGAGTCCCGGATGTTCTTCGTCGACAAGCTGATCTCGATGGGCGCCCGCATCGTGCTGTGCGACCCGCACCGGGCGATCGTGGCGGGGCCGAGCCGGCTGCGGGGCGCGGAGATGACGTCCCCCGACATCCGCGCCGGCATGGCGATGCTGCTGGCCGCGGTGTGCGCCAAGGGCACCAGCACGATCAATAACGCCGACCAGATCGAACGCGGTTATGAGCGCATCGACGAGCGGCTCAATGCGCTGGGCGCCAGGATCACGCGGGTCCCGGCGCAAATCCACGAGGCCTGACCCGCCGCAACTGATGTTGACGGCGCGCGGCAGCAGCCGTACCAAAACCGGCACATAAGAACGAACGAGCAGGGAACGAACGAGGCAACGCCATGGCCCAAGAAACCGCAACACTGGCTGCTTACGTCGCAAATCTGAAATTCGAGGATATCCCGCAGGAAGTGCTGGAGCGCGCCAAGGTGCTGACGCTGGATTTTCTCGGCAGCGCGATCCGGGCACGGCGCGACGCGGAATCCACGCCCTCGCTGCTGAAAATGCTGGAAGCGCTGGCGCTCGATCGCCACGGCGAATCAACGGTGTTCGGCGACGGCAAGACCTGGACCCCCGCGGTGGCAGCGCTGCTCAACGGCGCCCTCGGCCATTCCCTCGACTTTGACGACACCCACGCCGATTCCTCGCTGCATCCGAGCGCCCCGGTGGTGCCTGCCGCCTTCGCGGTCGGCGAAATGGTCGGCGCATCGGGCCGCGACGTGCTCACCGCCATCGTCGCCGGCTATGAACTGTGTTGCCGCCTCGGCAACGCGCTGGACCCCACCTCGCATTATGCGCGCGGCTTTCATCCCACCGCCACCGCCGGCACTTACGGCGCCGCGGCCGCGGCAGCAAAATTGTTCGGGCTGTCGCAACAGCAGATCGTCGCGGCCTTCGGCGTCTCCGGCAGTCAGGCCGCCGGCTCGCTCCAGTTCCTCGTCAACGGCGCCTGGAACAAGCGCTACCAGGTCGGCGCCGCCGCGATGAATGGCGTGATCGCAGCGACCCTGGCGCGCAATGATTTCATCGGCGCGACCGAATCGATCGAGGGCAAGCACGGGCTTTTGGTCGGCTACAGCGACAACGCCCATCCCGACAAGGCGGTCGCGGGCCTCGGCAAGACGTACGAGACCATGAAGATCGGCATAAAGCCCTACCCGAGCTGCCGGTATACCCATGCCGCGCTCGATGCGCTGATCGCGATGCGCCGGGAGCACAATCTGACGCCGGGCCAGATCAAGCGCGTGGAGATCGGGCTGCATCGCAACGGCATCACGCTGACAGGCGATGCCGCCACCAAGCGGCATCCGACCTCTATCGTCGGTGGACAGTTCTCGATGTTCTTCACCGGCGCGGTGGCGCTCGACCAGGGCCGTTTCGGCTGGGACGATTACGAGCGACTTGGCGACGCCGCTGTCGACGCGCTTGCCGACAAGTTCGACGTGGTGCAGGACGATCGACTCGAAATCGGCCGCACCCATCCGTTCGGCGCGCGCGTCAGTATCACGACCGACAACGGCGTGCATGAGCGGCTCTATGCCGATCCCTCCGGCGAGCCGAATTCGTTCCCGGACGCGCAGGCGATGCAACAGAAATTCCTGACGCTCGCCCGCCCGGTGCTGAATGGCCGCGCCGATCGGCTGGCGGATGCGATCCTCTCCCTGGAACGCTTCGATCGCGTCGGGCAGGCGACCCAGCTCGGACGGCAGTAGCGCGCGCGATTGCGCCAAAGCTTGATATTGGCTCGATGTCTCAGCAATGGCTGTGCGCTCCCTCTCCCACAAGGGAAGAGGTGGCACCGCGCATTCGGAACACACCGATTCCAAATTCACAGACTTCAATTGCCGCTGGCAACATGCCCCTCGCCGGTGGCGGCGATTACCTCAGTGACGAGCCGTGAAACGCCCTCGAAGTCGTATTGATTTCCCGAGGTGCCGAGGCGCACAATGACGAGCCGTTCGGAAGGGACGATGACGACGTATTGTCCGAAGGTGCCGCTGGCGTAGAAGGACTCAGCGGGCCAGCCGCGATCGGTGCGGTATTTTGCGCCAAAACTGTCGCCGCGATTGGTCCAGAATCCCGCGCCATATCCCACCCATGCGCTCCCGGTCGGAGCGGCGGAATAGTTCACCCATCCCTCGGGCAGGATGCGTTTGCCGCCGACGATGCCGTCGTCGAGGTAGAGCGCGCCGAAACGGGCCCAGTCGCGCGCCGGAGCCAGCATCTGGCTCGATCCTTCCGGCGTGCCCGTGGCGTCGAACTCCAGCGTGACGTTGCGCATCCCCAGGGGATCGAACAGCTCCGTCCGCGCAAAGCGCAGCACGTCGGCGGTGTGGCCACCGGCCGCGTCGCGGATCAGGTGCGACAGAATGATGGTGTTGCCATCGTGATAATTCCAGGCGCTGCCGGGTGAGCCCTCGAGATCGGCGCTTTCGGCAAACGCCGCCATGTCGCGCGCGATGAATTTCATCCGGTTGACCGGCGCGATGGCGCTCAGGAGCGAGGCATTGAGCGAACTGCCCATCGCCAATCCACTGGTATGGCGCAAGAGGTGATCGACCGTGATCGCGTGGTGGGGATCGTCGGGATTTTGCCAAGCCGCCACCGGAGCCGGTTCATGGACCCGGAGTTTGCCCTGGCGAACCAGGATTCCCGTCAGTGCCGAGATCACCGATTTGGTCGCGGAGTAGCCGAGGATCGGCGTGTCGACGCCATAGCCCGGCGCATAGCGCTCCGCGACGAGGTGGCCGTCCTTGAGCACGACGACGGCGTGGGTGTGGCGAAGCGGCGGAGAATCGGGTTCGGCAAAGGCGCGATCAAGCGCGAGCTTGAGGTCCGGATTGGCGGTCTCGACCAGCGAAGGCCCGGCAATCTCCGGCAACAACGCGTGTTGTGGAGTGCTTGCCGCCGGCGGCAGGGAAGCATCGACGGCGGCATCGTCATGGGAAAGGTAGCACCCCAGGCCTTCGCGGAAGACGGCATGGCTTTGCCCGCCGCCAAGCAGCGTCACGGTCACGTCCTTTTTCGCCCGATCGATCCTGTAATCCATGGCCCAGCTGATCAGCCCGGTGCCGGGCATCGCCGCTGTCGTCTCCGAGAAGACCCGATCCGGATCAAGTCCGGAGACGAAGGCCTCCGAGCAAAGGATATGCGCGACAAAGCCGGTCGCGACGCGCGGTGCGTCGTGGGCGCGAACCGCCGTCAGCGCCAGCGCGCCGCATAGCATTGTCGTCACAACGAGGATGATCTTGTTTTTTCGGGTCACGGTTTTCTCCGGCTCGCCATGATGGCGCGCCGGACATCACATCAACGGCGGCGCAAGCGCTCGCCGGATTTGGAAATCGTGCTGGTGGAAAACAAAATCGCCTCGCCGATTCCGAAATAAATCATATGCTTCAATGAGTTGCGCGGTTACGCGCCGGCCTCGTTAAGCCGGCGGTATTCGGTCGGCGTGACCCCGGTGGTGGCCTTGAACGCGCGATTGAAGGGACCGAGCGACTGGAAGCCCGCATCCATCGCAATGGTGATCACGGGCACTTCGGCCTGCGACGGGTCCGCCAGCGCGGCCTTGGCCTCCTCGATCCGGTGATTGTTGAGGAAGACATTGAAATTGCGGTAACCGAGTTGCTGGTTGATCAGCCGCCGCAATTTGTATTCGGGCACCGCGAGTTTTGTGGCGAGCGTTCCGATGGTGATGCCCTCATGGCGATAGATGCGTTCGTCGGACATCAGGCGCATCAAGGCATCGAGCAGCTTTCGATCTGAAACGCTCGCCTCACCGGAAACAACCGCCGCGGCCGCTGGTCTTTCGGCAATCGCAAAAATCGTCTCGCCCTTGACGCGCATCAGCGAAACCGCGATCGCGATCACGACGGCTGCCAGAATGGCGGCATCGGCGGTGGTACCGGCGCCCGGCGAGCCGCTTACGGGCACGAAAAGCTGCACGACGGCGTTGAACCCGGCATAGACGGAGGCCGTACAAACGACAAACACCCGCAGCCGCCGGCGGTCCTCGATCAGGTCCGTGGACCAGGACGCGACGGTTTGGCCGACCGCCAGCGCGACGAACGCAAGCGAAATCACCGAGATTGCAACGGTGAAAATTCGCGGATCCAAGGTCTGCGCCGGTACCAGCACCAGACAATTGGTGAGACTCAAGGCCACAAGCGCCGCCCACGGCGCGGCATGCCAGCGGCGCAGCTCGAATGCATCGTCGAACAGCGCCCTCGCGAACAGCCAGAACACCACGACGTTGCCGGTGGAAACCGCGATCAAACCCGCATGCCACGGCGTCACCGGCAGCGTAAACTCTGATGTTGCCGTCAAGGCATGGGCCGCCGAACCCAACGCAAAGGCGCTTCCCAGACGGCCGGCGGCAACGGTTCTGAAATCACGGAACAATAGCGCCGCGAGCAGCAGCAACAGCGCCGTCGTGCCCGCGCCTAGCGCCAGGTTGATTTGAGGTAGCATGAGTTCATGATCTTCCCGTGAGCCTTACGCCCGAATTTAGTGCAAGCGACCGTCCGTTTCAATTTGCCGGCGAAGTCTGCCACTTGTCTCGCGACGTCACCCAGACGTCCGCGACATGGCCGAACAGGTCGGTCTCGCCGTTTATTTCGGCGCCGAGCCGCCGTGCCACGGCCTGCGAGGCCGTGTTTTCGCGGTCAATGCAGTGGATGATCCGGTCGAGATCGAAACGCGCGAACGACCAGCCGATCGCCGCCCGCACCGCCTCGAGCGCGTAGCCCCTGCCGCGAAAATCACGGGCGATGCCCCAGCCGACTTCAAAGCCCGGCCAACCCGGCGGAAACCACGGCCCCACCCGCCCGGCGAATTTTCCGCTTCTCTTCTCCTCGACCACGAACATGCCCGCGCCATGCAGCATCCAATGCCCCGACATGATCGCCGCGTTGCGCCAGCCGATCAGCTCCTCCGTGACGGGCTTTCCATCGGCGGTGATGAATTGCGCCGTGCCGGGATCGGACAGCATCGCCGTGTTCGGCGCGACGTCGGCGCCGCACCATTGCCGCAGTTTTAGGCGCTCGGTCTCGATCACGGGACCGTTGGGCTGGGCCAGCGCGACACCGGGCTTGAGGGGAGCGATCATCGGTTCCTTCACACTTAGGTCCCCAAGGGGCGAGCGACGGCTAGCCTCGAAGGATGACAGAAGTCGATGCCTGGTGCCATCCTTCGAGGCGCGCAAGAGCGCGCGCCTCCAGCGATAGCGGCAAAGCCGTTACGCAGGGGGATGACGGCTTGTCACTGTGACGATGACGCAAGATAATGGTTGAAACCAATACGGAGACCCCATGAGCTGGCTTCCCGACAACGATCCCGTGCTCGGCGATGTCAAGTCCTGCGACGCGCTGGAACTGGTCATCGTGCCGCGCACCCGCGATCTCGGCGATGGTTTCGAGGTGCGCCGCGCGCTGCCGCACGGCAGGCGCCAGATGGTCGGCCCCTTCATCTTCTTCGATCATTTCGGGCCGGTGCAGTTCATGTCCGGCAAGGGCATGGACGTGCGCCCGCATCCGCATATCGGGCTCGCCACCGTGACCTATCTGTTCGACGGCAGCATCATGCATCGCGACAGCGAGGGCAACATCCAGGAAATCCAGCCTGGCGCCATGAACCTGATGACAGCCGGACGCGGCATCGCCCATTCCGAGCGCACCCCGGACGTGCAGCGCAGGAGCGGCCAGAAGATGCTGGGCCTGCAAAGCTGGATCGCGCTTCCGGCCGGCGCCGAGGAAATCGCGCCGTCATTTCAGCATTACGCCGCAGCTGACCTGCCGACAATCAGGGATCGCGGCTTCACCGCGCGAATCATCGCAGGCGCCTCGTTCGGCGTGAAATCGCCGGTCACGATGGTGTCGCCGTGGTTCTACACCGAAGTTAATGCCGAACAAGGCGTCAGCGTGCCGCTCGACCCCGATCATGAGGAGCGCGCCATCTATCTGGTCGACGGCGAGGTCGAAATATCGGGCGATCGCTATGAGGGGCCGCGGCTATTGATCTTCCGGCCCGGCGATCGCATTACGGTAAAGACGATGAGGCCCACGCGAATGATGTTTCTCGGTGGCGATGCGCTGGAAGGTCCGCGCCATATCTGGTGGAATTTCGTCTCCTCCAGCAAGGAGCGGATCGAGCAGGCCAAAGAGGACTGGAAGCGCGGCCGCTTCGCGGTTGTCCCCAACGAGACCGAATTCATTCCGCTGCCGGAGTGAACCATCCCCATCCAATCCCTTGATGCCGCGCCGGCGCCGGATCAACCCCGCTTTTTGAAAGTTTGTCCATGACCACCATGCTCGCCAGCGACTTGCCCCTTCCACGGATCGGGCGCGGCAAGGTTCGCGATATCTATGCCGTCGGCGACGACCGCGTTTTGCTGCTGACCACCGACCGCATCAGCGCCTTCGACGTGGTGATGGCCGAGACCATACCGATGAAGGGCGCGGTGCTGACCCAGATCAGCGCGTGGTGGTTCAACGAGCTCGAGGGCGTGGTCCATCATCACATGATCAGCGCCGATGCCGACGAGATCATCAAGGAAGCGCCTGCGTTGCAGGGACATCGCGCCTCGCTCGCCGGACGCGCGATGCTGTGCCGGCGCACCACGGTATTCCCGATCGAATGCGTGATCCGCGGCTATCTCTCGGGCTCGGCGTGGAAGGAATACGCGCAATACGGCACGCTGGCGGGTGAGAAGCTTCCGCCCGGCCTGCTCGAAAGCGGCAAGCTGGAGCCCGCGATCTTCAGCCCGGCAACCAAGGCCGAGACCGGCCACGACGAGAACATCACGATCGCGCGCATGCGCGAGATCCTCGGCGACGAAGTGACGTACACGCTCGAGAGCATGACCCGCGCGGTCTATACGCTCGGCGAAAAGATCAGCCGCGACCAGGGCATTATCATCGCCGACACCAAATTCGAATTCGGCCGGGATAAGGATGGCCACATCATCCTGATCGACGAGGTGATGACCCCCGACAGTTCGCGGTTCTGGGCGGCGGACGTCTACAAGCCAGGACAGTCGCAGCCGAGTTTCGACAAGCAGCCGCTGCGCGATTATCTCGACGCCGAGCGCCGCGCCGGCCGCTGGAACGGCGAGGCGCCAGCGCCGCCATTGCCGGCAAGCGTCGTGGAGGCGACCAGCAAGCGCTATCTGGAGGCCTATCGCCGCATCACCGGGAAAGATCTGGTGATTGCGTAGCAATCAACTCCGGCACCGACCTCAAGGCAGGCAAAATCAAGATGTGACAGGGAGTGCAGACATGTCCGAAGCCGACAGCGTACTTGTCGAACGCGATGGACCGGTGACCGTCGTCTCCATCAACCGCCCGCATTGCCGCAACGCCGTCGATGGCGCAACGGCGCTGAAACTGTTCGATGCGTTCAGGGCGTTCGACGCCGACGCCGAAGCGTCGGTTGCGGTGTTCACCGGCACCGGCGGCACTTTCTGCGCCGGCGCCGATCTGAAGGCGGTGGCATCCGGCGATCCCAACAAAAAACGCGAGATCGGCGGTCACGGCTCGATCGCGCCGATGGGGCCGAGCCGGCTGCTGCTCTCAAAACCCGTGATCGCGGCGGTCGAAGGTTTTGCGGTCGCCGGCGGCATGGAACTGGCGCTGTGGGCCGACATCCGCGTTGTCGCCGAGGACGCCACCTTCGGTATCTTCTGCCGCCGCTTCGGCGTGCCGCTGATCGATCTCGGCACCATCCGGCTGCCGCGACTGATCGGACATTCCCAGGCGATCGACCTTATTCTCACGGGACGTCCGGTCGGCGGCGCGGAAGCGTTGCGGATGGGCCTTGCCAACCGTCTGGTGCCCAAGGGCGAAACCCGTGCGTCCGCGATTGCGCTGGCGAAAGATATCGCGCGCTTCCCGCAAACTTGCCTGCGCGCCGACCGGCTGTCGGCGTTGCGGCAATGGGACCTGTCGGAAGAAGAGGCGATCGCCAACGAAATGCGCGGCGGGCTCGAGGTCATCGCCTCGGGCGAGACGCTGTCCGGCGCGACGCGCTTTGCGTCCGGCGTCGGACGTCATGGCAAATTCGCCGATGAGACCGTCGCGGATTGACCGCCTCTAGCGACGGCCGTCGTGGTCTGACCGATCGACCTCATCCAGCGCAAGCAGCAGCGACGCGACGCGGTTGGCGGAGGACGCCCACTCCGCGAGCTTGGCATAATTGTCGGTGAACCAGTTAAACGCGGTCTGCACCACGACGAACGCCGCCGCGGCCTGAACCACTTCGCCAAGCGTCATCATGCCCGTGAGATACTTCGGGGTACACAGCAATAAGCCGATCACCGGGGTTACCAGAAGGCTCGAGCCAGTCACCACCGTCATCCGCATCAGCTGCCACATATAGATCCGCCATATGGTGATCACCCCCTTCAGTGCAGCGCCAATGACGTGGCGCGGGTCCTTCTTGACGTCCGGCACCGCCATTCCTTCGCCGCTCTCGCGCAAATGCGTGCCGATCGATCTCAGCTCGGCCTCGGTCCGTTTGTTTTCCTCGATCACGCGTGTCAGGTGGCTGGCGATCAGGAATATCGCCGCCGAAAGCAGGAAAGAATAGGCGACCACCGCGATGACGAGATAACCGGGAATGGTCAGTACGAAACCATCGAACTCAATCGGCAGGCCATCTCCCACCGACCAGAGAATTCCGATGAACGTCACCGCATTGAGCAGCGATTGGACCAGCCCGATCACGAGGTCGATTGGCAGGTCGGTTGCAATCCTGGCGTCCTCGGCGATGCGGTATTCGGGAGTCTGATGGTCTGCCGCCGCGGCCTCGAGCCGGACGTAGCGGTCGTCTTTCAGCCAGAAGTCATAGAGGTGATTGCTCAGCCACTCGCGCCAGGTACGCTGCATGGTCATGCGGGCCCAGACCGAGAACACCGAAAGCACGAGACTGGCCGCGGCCAATGGCACAAATCGCAATGCCTGGGTCCAGAGCTCTGCGCCGTCCTTGCGCCCGATCGCGTTGAAGAAGTCGCGATTCCAGTAATTCAGCGCGTACTGCGTCAGCAATTGCAGAAGCACGGTGGCGATCAGCGCGGCAACCAGAAGCCATACCCGCCACGCCCGTGGACCGCGCCAAAATCCCGAAGCGCTCTGCCAGAATCGGGAGAGAAGCCGCTTCTCGTCTGGAGCAAAGTGGGTCCGGTTCAGCATGTTTGATTCGGTTCCACATCGGCCGCGCAATGATACCGAACGACACGCCGGGCCGGAATGGAAATTACTCAAAATAGGCGACCCGCCACGAGCCCAGTTTGACCTGAGTCAATCGATTACTCGCGGTGCCGCAGCCCCATCGTACCCGGCCATCTGCCGGGCATGATGCACGAGAATTAGCGGGAACGAAGCGCTAAATCCCCGCCATCATCACATATTTGATCTCGACATACTCTTCCATGCCGTGATGCGAGCCTTCGCGGCCAAGGCCCGACTCCTTGACGCCGCCGAATGGCGCAACCTCGGTCGTGATCAGCCCGGTGTTGACGCCGACCATGCCGGACTCGAGCGCCTCGGCGACCCGCCAGACCCGGCCGATATCGCGCGAATAGAAATAGGAGGCGAGCCCGAACGGCGAATTGTTGCACATCGCGATCACGTCGGCCTCGTCCTTGAAACGGAACACCGGCGCCAGCGGCCCGAAGGTTTCCTCCCGCGATACCAGCGCATCGCGCGCGACGTTCGCCAGCACCGTCGGCTCGAAGAAGGTGCCGCCGAGCGAATGGCGTTTGCCGCCGGTGACGATCCTGGCGCCGTGCTTGACCGCATCCGCAATGTGCTTCTCGACCTTGTCGACCGCTTCCATGTTGATCAGCGGACCCTGCGTCACGCCCGCTTCCGTGCCGTCGCCGATCTTCATCGCGGCGACTTTCCTCGAAAGTTTCTCGACGAACTGATCGTAGATCCCGTCCTGGGCGTAGAGGCGGTTGGCGCAAACGCAGGTCTGGCCCATGTTGCGATATTTCGAGACCATCGCGCCTTCCACCGCGGCGTCGATATCGGCGTCGTCGAACACCACGAACGGAGCGTTGCCGCCGAGTTCCAACCCGAGCTTCTTCACCCCGACAGCAGCCTGCCGGTAGAGGATCTTTCCGACCTCGGTCGAGCCGGTGAAGCCGACGAAGCGCACGGCGGGATGCTCGCACAGCACCTTGCCGATCGCCGACGAATTACCGGTGAGGATATTGAACACGCCCTTGGGCAAGCCCGCCTTCTCGGCCAGCGCCACCAGCGCCAGCGCCGTCAGCGGCGTCTCGTTGGCGGGTTTCAGGACCACGGTGCAGCCGGCGGCCAGCGCCGGCGACACTTTTCGGGTGATCATCGAACAGGGAAAATTCCAGGGCGTGATCGCGCCGCAGACGCCGATCGGCTGGCGGATCGCCAACAGCCGCGCGTCCGGACGCTGCGCCGGAATGGTTTCGCCATAGACGCGCCGCGCCTCCTCGGCGAAGAACTCGACATAGGCGCCGCCGATGTCGACTTCGCCGAGCGCCTCCGCCAGCGGCTTGCCCTGCTCCGAAGTCAGGATCAGCGCAAGGTCTTCGCGGTTGGCGATGATCAGATCGAACCATTTGCGCAGGATGTTGGAGCGCTGCTTGGCGGTGAGCCTGGCCCAGGCCGGAAACGCGCGCTCGGCGGCCTCCACGGCCTGGACTGCTTCCGCCGTATCCATCTTCGGCACCTTCGCGAGTTCGACGCCGTTGACCGGATTGGTCACCGGATTGGCCGGCGTGCCGGTCCAGGCGCCGTCGATGTAGCAGCGGTCGCGCAGCAGCGACGGATCCTTCAGACGGCCCTGCAGCGATGGCGTCGAGGCCTGCGAAGCGCGTGCGGCAGCGGTCATGGCGTCACTCCTCGGATGTTTTGGTTATTGATCCAAATATAGGCCGAAACCGGCCGCAATGCACCGGCCGCAAAAGCGCGGCTGCTTCAATCAATTCTGAAGGCTGCAACCTGGAGGGCCGAACGCAGTGCGTTCAGGCCGCGCCGCTCATATAGGTTTCGCGCCGGCCGATCATGCGTTCCGCCGCGGCCTTGGCGTCCGCCTTGGTGGAGGTCGCACAGGTGCGATATTCGAGATCCGGCGTGGCCACCGGCTCGCGCCGCCCGAACCATGATTTGGAGCCGACCGCGAGCTGCGACAGGGCCTGGGCGACATTGTCGACCGCGCCGAACGAGTGCAGCGCCCCCGTTGCCGCATAACGGACTTCGTAAATGCCCGGAGTGATCGGCGCCTCGATATTTTCGTCGCGCCCAGCCCGGGGATACCGCTTCCAATCGCTCCAGGTAGAAATCATCGTCGTCCCCTCGCGGCATCGCTGGCCGCAATCATTTTCATTCAAATTTTGAGCCGAAAGCACTGATTGTAGTGCGATCTGAACGTCTTATTACGAAATCGGTTCCAGATTGGGGCCTGAAAGATATCGCCGATAAGCCGGGAGGTCACCCGTTTTGCAGACCAATCCACCACAATTATGGCGGGCGCTACAGTTCAATCTGTCCTCCTGCCCCGGCAACGATCACGAGATCGCGACCAACTTGCTTCGTCGCCGCGCTTGCCACATTGGCGGTCAATCCAGACATGAAAATTCGTTCTCGCGGCGCGATCCGCCCGAGGTTTATCCGAAGGTGCCGCGCCAATCAGAGGGCGCGGGGAATGCCGGATGCGCGCTGCACCCGCGGTCCCGTGTGCAAAATGGGTGAAGAAAACGCACACGAGCATACAGGTTCAGCGGAGGCACTCCGGCATTCCCTGCGCAATGGTTTTACGGCTTACTTCGAGCTCTCCCCGGCGATCAGGATTTGTTTGTCACCGTCGCCCCGTGGATGATGGCTGGCCTGACGCCCGGTTGGGCCGGCTTCGCCTCCGCGGGACTTGACGCCAACCTCGAGGCGTCAGGACCACACGACTTCACCGTACGCATCAGCGCCGTTCGTCCTGCGTGCCGTTCGGTCGCTCACGGAGTTTATCCCGCCCTGCCACCACCTGCGCGCCTGACGCTGCCGCGTCCACCGCATCCCGTCCCGCGTTTGTGACGATCGCGAAACGCCCCTCATCCGGGACGGGACGGCGGGGGATATGCCGGTGATTTGGGGTAAGCGTGAAGCGGAATATTCTTTGCCAAGGGACTGGACGACCCAAATCAGGCTGATCCGCTTAAGGAAATTCGATTTTTGGCGCATGATTTTGCGGGGACACGAGAGGATCGTTACGCCACGGCGCTGTCATTGATGGCTTGAATTCTTGGAAACTGCCGCGCCACTTTTTCCTCATCGAAGAGTTTTTCCGGCCCGGTCGGCGCGACATCGCGAATGGCGGCTCGTAAAGCAACGCCGGATCCATCACACCTTGATCGGTGAGATGTTCGATCACCATGTTGACGAACATAATGAATGCTGCAGCCCTTCTTGTGGGTGTTTTTCAAGAAAAACGGCCTTCCCCACAGCACCTGCACTTGCGATGTGGGTCTTGGAGTGGTACATTGACCCAGATGGGGTTGCGGCATGATCCTGAGCTTCCGGGATGACTGGTTGCGTGAATTCTTCGTCGACGACGTCAGGTCGAAGAAAATCCCGTCCGATCTGGAAGATCGCCTGTTCCGCAAGATCCAGATGATCGACGACGCGACGACCGACCGCGATTTGAGATCGCCGCCCAGCAACCATTTCGAGAAGCTGCGGGGCCATCTCGATGGCCTGCATTCCATCCGGGTCAACAAGCGGTGGCGGCTGGTGTTTCGATGGGACAGCGGCCGGGGCGAGGCGAAAGATCTTTATCTCGACGATCACAGCTATGAGTGAGGCAAGCCATGTTGATGACAAAACGCAAACCGGCGACGATTGGCGAAATCCTGGTCGAGGAATTCATGAAGCCGATCGGCCTGACGCAAGGCGCGCTGGCTGACGCCATGGGCGTGCAACGCAAGCACGTCAACGAGCTGTGCAACGATCGCCGCAACGTCACCGCGGCGACCGCGCTCATTCTCGGCCGCGTGTTCGGCAACAGCCCGGATTTCTGGCTCAACGTGCAGCGGCGAACCGACCTGTGGGAAGCGATGCATTCCCCGCGTGAACGCAAGCGGATCGAACGCGCGCGACCTCTGACGAAAGCGGCATGAGCGCTGCTGCCGTGACCAGGCAGGCTGCTAGAGCTGGCCCGAGCGGGGCGAGGTAAGCAACTACACCGGCAACCCGTTCTGCTGCGCCAGTTGCTTCAGCGAAGCCTGCGGCCGCGCGCCGATGTGCCGGATCACTTCGGCCGCGGCGAGCGCCCCCAATCGTCCGGCCTTTTCATGACCGGCGCCGCGCACCAGACCGAACAGGAATCCGGCGGCAAACAGGTCGCCGGCGCCGGTGGTATCGACCATCCTGTCGATCGGAAACGCCGGCACCGCGGTGATGCCGTCGGTTGACGCCACCACGCAGCCCTTCTCGCTGCGGGTGACGATGCCGAGCGTAACGTCAGCGCGCAATTGCTTCAGCGCGCCTTCGAAATCCGAGGTCTGGTACAGCGAATGCAATTCGGCCTCGTTGGCGAAGACCAGATCGACCGTGCCGCCCCGCATCAGATCGAGAAACTCGCCGCGATAGCGATCCACGCAGAACGAGTCCGACAGCGTCAGCGCGACCTGGCGGCCCGCATCATGGGCGATGGTCGAGGCCTTCACGAAGGCCTCCTTGGCGTTCTTCGGATCCCAGAGATAGCCCTCGAGGTAGAGAAGCGCGGAAGCGGCAATCTGGGCGGCGTCGATATCGGCAGGGCCAAGCTCCTGCGCCGCACCGAGATAGGTGTTCATGGTGCGCTCGCCATCCGGCGTCACCAGAATGTAGGAACAGCCGGTCGCCGGCCCGTCGCTCGCGGGCCTGGTCTCGAACGCGACCCCGGCGGCACGGATGTCATGGGTGTAGAGCCGGCCGATCTGGTCGTCCTTGACCTTGCCGACATAGGCTGCGCGGGCGCCGAGATTGGCGATCCCGACAATGGTGTTTGCCGCCGAGCCGCCGGACATCTCCGTCGCGGGGCCCATATCGCGGTAGATCGCGGCGGCGCGGGCCTCGTCGATCAGCGCCATGCCGCCCTTGGTCATGCCATGACGGCCAAGAAAGCCCTCGTCGGTCTGCACCAATACATCGAAAATCGCATTGCCAATCCCGAGAACGTCGTATTTCGCTGCAGTCATCTATCGGTCCTGCTCTCGGCAATTGCGCTGGTGCGGAAAATCCGCTCCAAGTCGGTTTGAACTGGGTGCAGCGGCCTATCACGATCAGCCCTGCGCCAGCAAGCGATGCTCTCTTTGTCTGAGCATGATCTGTTCGGAAAACCGGTGCCCACTTTTCCGGATCATGCTCTATACAGCCTCTCATGATCCGTTCTTTCCTCACCGTATCCACGGGAACGCTGGCCTCGCGGCTGCTCGGATTCGCGCGCGATTCGATGATCGCGGCGCTGCTCGGCGCGGGCCCGGTCGCGGATGCGTTCCTGGTGGCGTTTCAGCTGGTCAATGTAGTCAGGCGGCTGTTGACCGAAGGCGCATTGAACGCGGCGCTGGTGCCGGCCTGGCTGCGCGTGCGCGAGGTCGAGGGCGCGGTGGCAGCCGCGGCTTTTGCAGGACGCGTGCTTGGCACCGTCAGCGCGGCGCTGATCGTGGCCACAGCCTTGATCGGCCTGTTGATGCCTTTTGTCGTCATCGCGCTGGCGCCGGGATTTGCCGGGCATCCGACCCTGCAGCTGGCGGTCGTCGATGCCCGCCTGATGCTGCCCTACCTCGCCTTCGCAGGTCCAGTTGCGGTCATGATGGCGCTCATGAACGCGCAGGCCCGCTTCGCGCTGACCGCCTTCTCGCCGGTCTTGTTCAACGTCGCGTTGATCGCGGTAATGATCGGGCTGATCGGCTGGCGACGGGACGCGGCCCATGCCGCGCTGGTGATCGCCGCCACGGTCGGCATCGCCGGGCTGCTGCAACTTTCGATTCTGGTATTGCGCCGTGGCGGCAGCCTGGCCAAGCCGCTGCGCATCTCCGTCGGCGCCGACATGCGCGGCTTTTTCGGCAAGGCGATTCCCGGCATGATCGCCAGCGCCTCGCCGCAACTGCTTGTCGTCGCCGGCGCGGTAATCGCATCGGCATCGCCGTCCGCGGTGTCGTGGCTTTATTTCGCCAACCGCCTGATCGAACTGCCGCTCGGCATTGTCGGCGTTGCCATGGGCACCGTGCTGGTGCCGGAACTGACGCGCGCGCTGCGCGGCGAAGACCAAACCGCCGTCGCATACGCGGAGTCGCGCGGCCTCGAACTCGCCGTGGGCCTCGCTTTGCCGGCGACGCTGGGATTGATCGTGCTCGGCGAACCGATCGCGCGGATATTGTTCCAGCACGGCGTCTTCACCGCGTCCGATACCGCGGCCACCGCGCAGGCGCTGAAATGGCTTGCGCTCGGCCTGCCCGCCCACGTCCTGGTCAAGGCGCTGTCGCCGGCATTCTTCGCCCGCCACGATACGGTTACACCGCTGTTGGCGACATTTAAGGGTTTGGCGGTCGCGATCATTTTCGCCTTCGCCCTCGGCTGGCTGTCTGGCGCTGAGGGAATCGCGGCCGGCATCGCGCTCGGGGCATGGAGCAGCGCACTGGCGCTGATCCGGCGCGGCGCGGCGACCTTCGGGTTTTCGATCGATGCCGCGGCGCGCCGCCGGCTGCCGCGCATTGTCGTGGCGGCGCTGGCGATGGGCGGGCTGTTGTGGCTGACGGCGAGGTTTGTGCCGGCGCCGGGCGCGGACGCCCATGGTCTCGCGCAGGACGTGCTTCTGATGGTGCTGATCTCGGGCGCAATCGCGGTTTACGGCCTGCTTCTCGCCCTGTTCGACGTGATCAGGTGGAACGAGGCGGTCAATGCGATCCGTCAAGGCACGGCCTCCGACTTGCGCGGCTAGGCCCCTCGTGGCAAACGACGGCGCGAACTAGACCGGGATGACGTTTCTTCGGGTCGTCATCCCGCTCCATCTTTTTGTCCGAGCATGATCTTTTCGGAAAACCGGTTCCCACTTTTCCGGATCATGCTCTGGGGATATCGGCGGGAAGCTGACAATGGCATTTGTTGAACGGGTTTTTTCAGGCGTCCAGCCGACGGGCAATCTGCACCTCGGCAATTATCTCGGCGCGATCGTCAACTTCGTGAAGATGCAGGAGACGCATGACTGCATCTATTGCGTCGTCGACATGCACGCGATCACGCAGGGCGTGGACGTCTGGGGCGGCCCGGCCGAGCTCGCGCGCAACACCCGCGAGGTGACTGCGGCCTTCATCGCCGCCGGCATCGACCCGAAGAAGCACATCGTGTTCAACCAGAGCCAGGTCTCGGGACATGCCGAACTGGCCTGGATATTCAACTGCGTGGCGCGAGTCGGCTGGCTCAGCCGCATGACGCAGTTCAAGGAAAAGGCCGGCAAGGACCGCGAGAATGCGTCGGTAGGCCTCTACGACTATCCGGTGCTGATGGCGGCCGACATTCTGCTCTATCGCGCCACCCATGTGCCGGTCGGGGAGGACCAGAAGCAGCACCTCGAACTGTCGCGCGACATCGCCCAGAAATTCAACAACGACTTCGGCGACTCGATCCGCGGCCACGGTTTCAGCGATGGACTGTTTTTCCCGCAGCCCGAGCCCCTGATCACGGGTCCGGCGACGCGGGTGATGAGCTTGCGCGACGGCACCAAGAAGATGTCGAAATCGGATGCGTCCGACAATTCGCGGATCAATCTTACCGACGATGCCGACACCATCGCGCAGAAGATCCGCAGGGCGAAGACCGATCCGGAACCGCTGCCGTCGGAGGAAAAGGGTCTCGAGACGCGTCCCGAGGCCGACAATCTCGTCGGGATCTTTGCCGCGCTGGCGGGCCGAACCAAGTCCGACGTACTCGGCGAGTTCGGCGGCGGCCAGTTTTCCAACTTCAAGAACTCGCTGGTCGAACTCTGCGTCGCCAAACTGTCGCCGATCGCCTCCGAGATGAAGAAGCTGGTCGCGGACCCCGGCTACGTCGATTCGATACTGGTCGACGGTGCCGACCGCGCGCGCGACATCGCCGCCGAGACCATGAAGGCGACAAAGGACATCGTCGGTTTCGTCCGCAAACGCTAGTTTCTCGCAATTGACAGCGCGCGCGCCGCTTGTCGGGGACGGCTGCGCCGTGGCAGCATGCAGTCTTGGTTCAGCACCGGGACATGCATGACCACCCAGCGACGAAGCTACGAAGCGGGTCACAAGCCGAAATGTCTGGTTATCGTTGACGACACCGCGGAATGGGACCGCGCGGTCTACTACGCCAGCCGCTGGGCCATCCGCGTCGGCGGCGGCGTGGTGATGCTGCGTATCATCGAGACCGAGGACCAGAACCAGCAATGGCTCGGGGTCGCTGAAGTGATGCGCGCCGAGGCGCTGGAGGAAGCCAATGCCGCGCTCGACCGCGCGGCCGGTCGCGCCAATGGCATCGCCGCGATCACGCCGGAGCGCGTCATCCGCGAGGGCGACCCGGCCGAGCAGATCCTTGACGTCATCGACAAGGACGTCGACATCACCATGCTGGTGCTGGCCGCCAATCCGGGGCCGGAGGGCCCCGGCCCGCTCATCGCCATGATGGCCAAGACGGTCGGCTCGTTCCCGATTCCCGTCACCCTCATATCGGGCGATTTGAGCGACGGGGATATCGACGCGCTGTCGTAGGCCCTGCCGTTCCAGGCCCTTGATGCGGCTGCGGAACCCCTGGTCTGCGCCCCTTGACCGTGCATCCGCCATCGCCATCTGCTAAGGGATCAGCCACGCGCCGGCCTTGAACCGGCGACGCCGGAGAAAGCCATGTTCATTCAGACCGAAGCCACCCCCAATCCCGCCACCCTGAAATTCATTCCCGGCCGCGTCGTGCTCGACAGCGGCACCATGGAATTTACCAGCCGCGACGCCGCGGCGCGTTCGCCGCTCGCCGGGCGACTGTTCGACGTTCCCGGCGTCACCAGCGTGTTTTACGGTTCCGACTTTGTCACCGTGACCAAGGCGGGCGGCGACTGGCAGCACCTGAAGCCCGCGATTCTCGGCGCCATCATGGAGCACTATATGTCAGGTGCGCCGCTTTTGGCCGACGGCAGCGTCGGCAGTGACGAGGCCGCCGACGAGGAAGGTGAATTCTTCAACGAGGCCGACGCCGAGACGGTCGAGATGATCAAGGATCTGATCGAAACCCGGGTGCGCCCGGCGGTCGCCAATGACGGCGGCGACATCACGTTCCGTGGCTTCAAGGACGGCATCGTCTATCTCAACATGAAGGGCTCCTGCGCGGGCTGCCCGTCCTCCACCGCAACGCTGCAGCACGGCATCCAGAACCTGCTCAGGCATTTTGTGCCCGACGTGGTCGAAGTCCGGCCGGTGTGATTGGGAGCGGAGAATAGTGCATAGCGAATGGCGAATGGCCGATATCACTGACGTTCCGTTCGCTATCCGTCACTCGCCGTTCGCCTGCCCCTCATGCTGATCCTCGCCATCGACACTGCCCTGGATGCCTGCGCCGCAGGCATTCTCGACACCGAAGCCGGCAAGCTGATCGCGCAGGAATCGCAGGCGATGAAGCGCGGCCATGCCGAAGCCCTGATGCCGCTGATCGCGCGCGTCATGAAGGAATCCGGCATTGCCTTCGCGGGCCTCGACCGCATCGCGGTCACCACCGGTCCCGGCAGCTTCACCGGCTTGCGGGTTGGACTTTCCGCCGCACGCGGCATTGCGCTTGCCGCCAACAAGCCGGTGGTGGGAGTGACCACGCTGACCGCCTATGCCGCCCCTGTCGTCAGTCAGAACGCCGAACAGCCGGTCATCTCCGCCATCGATGCGCGGCACGACCATGTGTATTTTCAGGCGGTCAGCGGCAATGGCGGTTCGTTGATCCGGCCCCGGGTCGGGCCGATTGAGGAAGCGCTTGGCGCCTCGCGGTTCGGCGCGCCGTATCTGGTCGGCAATGCCGCCGAAATGCTTCGCCGACGCTGGCCGGCGGATGCGCTGCCGCCTTTCAAGGTCGATGCGCAACCGGCGCCTGATATCGCCTGGGTGGCGTGGCTGGGAGCCGCCGTCAGTCCGGATACCGCCCCGGCCCGCCCCTTTTATCTGCGCGCGCCGGACGCCAAGCCTCCAAAGGACCCGCTGCAGAAAGCCTCGCAGCCACCCCCGCCATGATCGCATGGCTGTCCGAACTTTGGAGCGGCGGCACCGCGGTGATCGAGCCCGCAACCCCGCGTGACGCAGCCCGTTTGGCGCAACTGCATGGCGAATCGTTTCACCGCGGCTGGGGCGAAGCCGAATTCGAGACCATGCTGACCGAGCGCAACACGCTGGTGCATCGCCTGAAAATCGGCCGCAGGATCATAGGCTTTGCGGTATCGCGGATGGCGGCGGACGAGGCCGAAATACTGTCGATCGCGGTTGCCGCGAGCCATCGCGGACGCGGACTGTCCCGGAACCTGCTGCTGACGCATCTCGGCCATCTCGCCGGCCGCGGCGTGCGTACGGTATTTCTCGAGGTCGAGGAAAATAATCAGCCGGCGCGGCGGCTGTACGAACGCGCCGGATTTACCGTGGTTGGCCGCCGCGAACGATACTACCGGGAGGCGAGCGGGGAACAATTGAACGCCCTTTTGATGCGCCGCGACTTGTCCTGACGCCCCCGGGGTGGCACAAAGGGTGCGAAGCATTATCAGCAGAAGCAGGAGCCGGTTTGCGTCGGATCAAAGCTCTGAATGATTAAGTGATGCAGGATGTTATAGTGAAATCGCTCACGGGTCAGTCCCGAGGCGTTGCGTTAGCGAATCAAGCGCTGTTACCCAAGGCAGAACCATGACCGCACTGAAATCCACGCCCGCGCTCAAGGCCACCGACATCGAAGCCCGCTGCGCCGCCACCGGCATGCGCATGACCGAACAGCGCCGCGTCATCGCGCGCATACTGGCGGAAGCGGCCGATCATCCCGACGTCGAGGAACTGTATCGCCGCTGCGTCGCGGTCGACGACAAGATCTCGATCTCGACGGTGTATCGGACGGTAAAACTGTTCGAGGATGCCGGCATCATCGAGCGCCATGACTTCCGCGAGGGCCGCGCCCGCTACGAGCAGATGCGCGAAAGCCACCACGACCATCTGATCAATCTGCGCGACGGCAAGGTGATTGAATTCACCAACGAAGAAATCGAAAAGCTGCAGGCCGAAATCGCCCGCAAGCTCGGCTACAAGCTGGTCGATCACAGGCTGGAACTGTATTGCGTCCCGCTGGAAGACGAAAAACCCTGAGCGCGTGCAATCCTTGCACTTGAACGTCGATCTCGTCATTTTCGATTGCGACGGCGTCCTGGTCGACAGCGAGGTCATTTCCTGCCGCGCGCATGCGGAAACGCTGACCCGCCACGGCTATCCGATCACGGCCGACGAGGTACTCGATCGCTTTCTCGGCGTATCGGATCGCGAGGCACGGCTGATCATCGAAGCGGAACTCGGCCGCAGCCTCCCGGACGATTTTGAAACCCAGGTGGAGCAGGCGACGCTGCAATTCTATGCCGGCGATCTGCGGGCGATTTCATTCATCGGCGAGGCGATTGACGCGATCGGTCTGCCAAAATGCGTGGCATCGAGTGGCACGCCTGCGAAGATTCGCCATGGCCTTAACTGCGCCCGGCTCCATGATCGCCTCGCGCCCCACATTTTCTCCGCGTCACAGGTCAAGCGCGGCAAGCCTGCGCCCGATCTGTTTCTGTACGCCGCCAGGCAAATGGCCACGCCGGCCGGGCGATGCCTGGTGATCGAGGACAGCGTCCCCGGCATCACCGGCGCGCGTGCCGCCGGAATGACCGTGCTTGGCTTTCATGGCGGCAGCCATTGCCGGCCCGGCCACGGCGACACGCTGCGCGCCGCAGGCGCCGTCATGACCTTCGACGACATGCGGCAATTGCCAGATTTGATCGGGCAAATCGGAGCCGCGACCGGGGCACGCTGACCAATATGTGCCGTCATTCCGGGGCGTGCGAAGCACGAACCCGGAATCTCGATCTGATTACCTCCAGATTCCGGGTTCGATGCTAGCGCATCGCCCTGGAATGACGGTACCAAACGCTGGATTTTCGCCCGGTTAGCCTATATTTGAGCCCGGTGCCGCAATGGCGCCGTCTCACGCACAGCATTCAGGTTCCATGAACCCGCCGCGCAAGCTGCATATCAAGTCATATGGCTGTCAGATGAATGTCTACGATGCGCAACGCATGGTGGATACGCTGGCGCCGGAAGGTTTCGTCGAAACCGCAAGCGTGGACGACGCGGATCTGGTGATCCTCAACACCTGCCACATCCGCGAAAAGGCCTCCGAGAAGGTCTATTCGGAGCTGGGGCGGCTGCGCGTCGTCAAGGATGAAGCCGCGCGCAATGGCAGGACGCTGAACGTCGCGGTGGCCGGCTGCGTCGCGCAGGCCGAGGGCGATGAGATCATTCGCCGCGCGCCCGTGGTCGACGTCGTCGTCGGCCCGCAAAGCTACCACCATCTGCCGCAGCTGCTGGCGCGGGCGAAGAGCCACGGCCGTGCGCTCGAGACCGAATTCCCGGTCGAGGACAAGTTCGGGTTTCTGCCTCCGCCGAAGCCCGATGCGATCCGCGCCCGCGGCATTTCAGCCTTCGTCACCGTGCAGGAAGGCTGCGATAAATTCTGCACCTTCTGCGTGGTGCCCTATACGCGTGGCGCCGAGGTGTCGCGCCCCGTTGCAAAGATCGTCGATGACGTGCTCAGGCTCGCCGACCATGGCGTGCGGGAAATCACGCTGATCGGCCAGAATGTCAACGCCTATCATGGCGATGGGCCGGACGGGCGGACCTGGTCGCTTGGAACCCTGCTGCGCCGGCTTGCCGATATTCCCGGCATCGCCCGCCTGCGCTATTCGACCAGCCATCCCCGCGACGTCGACAACACGCTGATCGCGGCGCACCGCGATTTGCCCGCGCTGATGCCGCTCGTGCACCTTCCCGTGCAGTCCGGTTCCGACCGGATTCTTGCGGTCATGAATCGCAGGCATACCGCCGATGATTACCGCCGCGTCATCGACCGATTTCGCGCCGTACGCCAAGATATTGCATTTTCATCGGATTTTATCGTGGGTTTCCCCGGCGAGACCGGGGAAGATTTCGCAGCCACCCTCGCGCTTGTCACGCAAATCGGATACGCTGGCGCCTATTCGTTCAAATATTCGCCGCGGCCGGGGACGCCGGCAGCGGACATGCGGGAGACGGTTTCAGCGGCTGAAATGGACGAGCGTTTGGGGCGGCTTCAGGAATTGATCGACAGCCAGCAATCGGCCTTCAATCGGGCTGCGATTGGCAACACCGTCGATGTGCTGTTCGAACGTGCCGCCCGCAATCCCGGCCAGATCGTCGGCCGCACCGGCTATCTGCAGCCGGCGCATGTGATGGCGTCGCCCGATATCGTCGGCCAGGTGTTGCCGGTCAGGATCGAAAGCCTCGAGCGCTACAGCCTGCTCGGCCAGCTCGCGCCCTCTTCGCGTGCGCGCGCCGCTCAGCCTGCCTCTTCTCACATGACACCTTCTGCAATGACAACGGGAGCCTGAACCCTTGCCAAAAAGCGCATCGGATTCGCCTTCGCTCGCTCCCAGCCGCAAACTCGATCGCGACATGCAAATTCCACCCGAAACGCAGGTCGTCATCGACTTCGATGACAATCGGGGAGCGTCGGCGCTGGTCGGCCCCTACGGACAAAACCTGGCGCTGATCGAGCGCCGGCTCGGCGTCGTGGTCGATTCCCGCGGCAATCACATCTCGATCGCCGGGTCGCGCGACGGCTGCGATGCCGCCCGCCGCGTGCTGGAGTTGCTGTATGCGCAGGCCGTCGAGGGCCACGATCTGGCGCAGGGCGATGTCGAAGGCGCGATCCGCGCCGTGATCGCGCAGGGCTCGCTGTTCGAATTCGACGCCAAGACCGTCAAATCGTCGTTCGAGACCATCAACCTGCGCAAGCGCCCGGTGCGGGCGCGCACCGCGGCCCAGGACTCCTATATTCGGGCGCTCAAGCGCCACGAACTGGTGTTCGGTATCGGCCCCGCCGGCACCGGCAAGACCTGGCTCGCGGTTGCCCATGCCGCGCAATTGTTCGAACGCAAGGAAGTCGATCGCATCATCCTGTCGCGGCCCGCGGTCGAGGCCGGCGAACGGCTCGGTTTCCTGCCCGGCGATCTGCGCGAGAAAGTCGATCCTTACCTGCGGCCCATTTACGATGCGCTTTACGACCTGATGGACTCCAGGATCGTCGAGCGCGCGCTGCAGGCCGGCGAGATCGAAATCGCGCCGCTCGCCTTCATGCGCGGCCGGACGCTCACCAACGCCGCCATCATTCTGGACGAGGCGCAAAACACCACCTCGATGCAGATGAAGATGTTCCTGACCCGGCTCGGCGAGAACAGCCGCATGATCATCACCGGCGATCCCTCCCAGGTCGACTTGCCGAACGGCCAGACCTCGGGTCTGGCCGAGGCCGCCAGGCTGCTCGACGGCGTCGAGGGCATCGCGCAAGTGAAATTCACGGCCGAAGACGTGATCCGCCATGAGCTGGTGGCGCGGATCGTCGCCGCCTACGAAGGATTGCCGCAGCGGCCGGCAACCAGCAGGCCCTGATGCGAAAATCTGCCGCCAAGCGTGCGCCGGAAGCGATTTCGGAGCGCAAAAGAAATTCTGGAGCGATGGCGCAATCTGCCCTTCCCATGACCGAGGTTCTCGTTGTCGGCGATGGCTGGCAGGGCGAACCCGACGCCGACGCCGTGATTCAGCGCGCCATCGCGGCCGCCGCCGAAATCGCCGATGCGGATGTCGGCGGGGCCGAACTCGCGGTCATGCTGACCGACGACGCCGGAATTCGCACGCTGAACAGCAACTGGCGCGGCATCGACAAGCCGACCAATGTGCTGTCGTTTCCGGCCCTGCAGCCGACCGGCGCCGGCGGCCCCGATGACGCGCCGCGCATGCTCGGCGACATCGCGATTGCCTACGAAACGACGCGCAAGCAAGCCGATGAAGAGCAAAAGCCGTTCGATCACCATCTCAGCCACTTGGCCGTCCACGGTTTCCTGCATCTGATCGGCTACGATCACGAGAAAAACGACGAAGCCGAGATCATGGAAGCTCTCGAAACGGAGATTCTGGCGCAACTCGGCATTCCCGACCCCTATGCGGACCGGGAGCGGATGGACTGAGATGGCGGACTCCGAACCGACCCACGACAATCCGCGCAATACGCGCAACCTGCCGGCGGTGGTGCCGCAAGGCGAGATCCTGCGTCCGGTTGCCGACAACTGGCTGATGCGGGCGATCCGCACCCTGTTCGGATGGAAGCCGGGATCGTTTCGCGACGATCTGCAGGTGGTGCTCGATGCCTCTCAGCCGGACGAGGTGGGCTTTTCGACGATCGAGCGCACCATGCTGCGCAATATCCTCGGCCTGCATGAACGGCGCATCGCCGACGTCATGATCCATCGCGCCGACATCATCGCGGTCAAGCGTGACATCCCGCTCGGCGAATTGATGAGCCTGTTCGAAAGCGCCGCGCATTCGCGTCTGGTGGTCTACAACGAAACCCTGGACGATCCCGAAGGCATCGTCCACATCCGGGATCTCCTGGCGTTCATGACCGCAAGAGCGCGGCTGCCGGGCACGGGCAAAGGCGGGGCCAAGCGCAAGAAACCGCTCCCCGCCGGTCTCGATCTGCGCGCGGTCGATCTCGCGCTGCCGCTTTCGCAGGCCAATATCATTCGAAAACTGCTGTTCGTGCCGCCATCGATGCGGGCGATCGATCTGCTGGCGCAGATGCAGGCCTCGCGCATCCATTTGGCGCTGGTGGTGGACGAATATGGCGGCACCGACGGCCTGGTGTCGATCGAGGACATCGTCGAACAGATCGTCGGCGAGATCGACGACGAGCATGACAGCGACGAGCCGCCGGCGATCGTGCGACAGGCGGATAATTCCTTCATCGCCGACGCACGCGCCAGCCTCGACGACGTCCGCTCCGTGATCGGCGAGGATTTCGTCACCGGCGAGGCCGGAGAAGAGGTCGCGACGCTCGGCGGCTATCTCGTAACCCATGTCGGCCGGCTGCCGGTGCGCGGCGAAGTGATTTCAGGCCCCGGCAATTTCGAAATCGAAGTGCTCGATGCCGACCCGAGGCGCGTCAAGCGGCTGCGCATCGCCACCCGCAAGGAGCGTCCCCCGGCGCGGTCGCAACGCGAGGGCCGCCGGCGCGAGGCCGCGCCGGAAGCCGGTCCGAAACAAGCCAACGACAATGCGAACCCGCCGCCCAGCGACGGAGCCGGTTCGCAGTGATCTCCGCCAATAAACTCCGCACGCTCGGTCTTGCGATCATCCTGGCCTGGGGCTGGAAGCGCGCCGTCATTGCGCTCGTCGCCGGAGCGCTGTCGGCGCTCGCGATGGCGCCGTTCAATGCATGGCCGGTGCTGTTTCTGACCTTTCCGGTCATGGTCTGGCTGATCGACGGCGCCGGCGCCGGGCGGCTGCGCGGCGTGCCGGCGGCGGCGATGGCCGGCTGGTGGTTCGGTCTCGGCTATTTCGTGCCGGGGCTATACTGGATCGGCTACGCGTTTCTGGTCGATGCCTCCACCTTCGCGTGGCTGATGCCGTTCGCCGTGCTGGGCCTGCCCGCTTATCTCGCGCTGTTCACCGCCTTCGGCTTCGCGCTGGCGCGCCTGATCTGGACCCGCGACGCTTCGCGGGTGATCGCGCTCGCCTTTAGTCTCACGGTAAGCGAATGGCTGCGCGGCCATGTGCTCACGGGCTTTCCATGGAATGCGTTCGGCTACGCGCTGACCGAACCGCTGGCGCTGGCGCAGACGGCGTCGCTGATCGGCCTGTGGGGCCTGACGTTCTTGAGCGTCGCGATCTTCGCAAGCCCGGCCGTGCTGATCGATGCCCGTTCACGCGGACGGAAACCGTGGATGGCGCCGGCAATCGCGCTATCGCTGCTCGTCGCCATGGGTATTTTCGGCGGCGTTCGCTTGAATCTGCAGCCCACCTCGACGGTTGCAAAGGTCAGGCTGCGGATCATGCAGCCCAACCTGCAGCAGGACGTCAAATTCAACTACTCCGCCAAGGCGGAGGTGATGCAGAAATACCTGACGCTGTCCGATCGCGCCTCGGGGCCGCAATCCACCGGCGTCCGCGATGCCAGCATCCTGATCTGGCCGGAATCGGCGTTCCCGTTTTTCCTGACGCGCGAAGCCGATGCGATGGCAGAGATCGCCGATCTGCTGCCCAAGGGCACCGTCCTGATCACCGGTTCGGTGCGCGCGCCGGATCTGCCGCCCGGCACACGGATCACGCGCGCCTATAATTCGATCTACGTCATCGACCACGACGGCAGCGTGCTTTCGGTCTACGACAAGCTGCATCTGGTGCCGTTCGGCGAATATCTGCCGTTCCAGGACTGGATGGAAAAGCTCGGCTTCGTACAGCTCACCAGGGTTCAGGGCGGATTTATTCCAGGCACGCGGCGACGCCCGATGGAGATACCGAATGCGCCGCGCGCGCTACCCTTGATCTGCTATGAAGCGATCTTTCCCGGCGACGTTGCCGGGCGCGACGACCGTCCGGGCTGGATCGTCAACCTGACCAATGACGGCTGGTTTGGCATTTCGACCGGTCCCTATCAGCACCTGCAGCAGGCGCGGCTGCGCGCGATCGAGCAAGGGCTGCCGGTGGTTCGTGCTGCAAATACCGGCATTTCCGCGGTCATCGATCCCTTGGGGCGCGTCGTCGCCAGGCTCGGTCTCGGCGTCGAAGGGGTGCTGGATTCCAGCCTGCCATCGGCGATTTCGCCGACTATTTACGCACGCACCGGCGACATTCCCGCCGCGATCATTCTCGCCGCGGCCCTGCTTTTCGCGGTTCGGCGGCGCGACGCAAAGCGGACTTCCTGACGCCTTATTTTCATATTTGGTTTCGGTTAACCGGCAGAAATTTCGGCGAGTGGAAATCCAGAGTTGACAGACCGAGTGTGCAATTCGCATTGTGCGCCGCCAGTCGAGATAACATCCCGCCGGTTCGTTGCTCAAATCGTCTGCGTACCTCCCCGAGCTTCCGGTCAAGATTTGACGGGACTGGCGCCTGAGGCATAGTTGCGTCTTGCCCGTCCCCTAGGGCGCATCCCAAGGAGTGCTGGAGATGTCGACAAAAGCGCCCAACCCTGTTGACAAATATGTCGGCAGTCGTGTGCGCATGCGCCGCATCATGCTGGGCATGAGCCAGGAGAAGCTTGGCGAAGCGTTGGGCCTCACCTTCCAGCAGGTTCAGAAATACGAAAAGGGCACCAACCGGGTCGGAGCAAGCCGCATCCAGCAGATCTCCGAAATACTTCAGGTGCCGGTTTCGTTTTTGTTCGAGGGAGGCCCCAGCGGCGCCGGCAGCACCGAGAGTTTTAGCGAAGGCACCTCGCCGGCTTACGTTTCCGACTTCCTGGCGACCTCCGAGGGCCTGGCGCTGACCCGGGCATTTACGAGCATCCCCGACGCCAAGCTCCGGCGCAGCATTGTCGAGCTGGTCGAGCAGATCGCCGCGCGCGAAGCACCCGACAAGCGCTGAGCTCACATCGAGCGGATTCCGCCTGGAGCGAAAACGCGCTAGGGTTAGAATCCGTGTTGACGCGGGCCATCAATCCTCACCACTGCGACGAACAACGGCATGCTGACATCAGCCAATCCTTTTGATTCAATGACCATCCTCGACGGCATCCGCCGCTGGGTTGAAATCGAGACGCCGACCGAGGCGCCCGAGCAGGTCAACCGGCTGGCCAACTTGGTCGCGGACGGCTATTGCGATCTGCCTGCCACGATCGAGCGTGTCGCTGGACATTCCGGCTGCGGCGATCATCTCGCGGCGCGCTCGTCATGGGGCCAGGACGCGCCGGGAATCCTTATTCTCAGCCATCTCGATACGGTGCACCCGATGGGATTCATCGAGCGCCTGCCGTTCAGAATAGAGGGCGACAGCGCCTTCGGTCCGGGCATCTACGACATGAAGGGCGGCGCCTATCTCGCTTACCACGCGTTCCGGCAGCTTTGCGCCGGCAACGCGCGCTCGCCGCTGGGCGTGACCCAGCTCTACGTCTCGGACGAGGAAATCGGCAGCCCGACCTCGCGCGCGCTGATCGAGGCCGAGGGGCGCAAGGCAAAATATGTGCTGGTGACCGAGCCGGCCCGCGACGGCGGAAAAATCGTCACCGGGCGCAAGGGCGTCGCGCGCTTCGATATATCGGTCAAAGGCGTCCCCGCGCACGCCGGCACGCGGCCCGAGGACGGCCGCAGCGCGATACGCGAACTCGCCAACATCATCCAGACGCTGGAGGCCATGAACGATCTGAAGCGCGGCGTGACCGTCAATGTCGGCGTGGTCCGGGGCGGCACCAGGCCGAACGTCATCGCGGAGGAGGCCTATGCCGAGGTCGACATGCGCGTTCCCTCGATCGCCGATGCCGACGAACTCGTTCCCAAAATCCTCAATCTGAAATCGCGCAGCGAAGGCGTCAGCGTCCAGGTGACGGGAGAATTGAACCGCCCGCCTTACGAAAAGAGCAATGCCGGCGCTGCGCTCTACGAACATGCCAAAACGCTCGCTGCGGAAATCGGCTTCGAGCTGGTGGACACGTCGACCGGCGGCGGCTCCGACGGCAATTTCACCGCCCCGCATACCGCGACGCTCGACGGGCTCGGCGTCGACGGTAAGGGCGCGCATACCCATTACGAGCAGATGTATATCTCGTCGATCGAGCCGAGGGCGCGGCTGTTGCATCGGCTTTATCAGACATTGCGATGAGCGTCGCACGGAAGGATCCCGCGGCGCGCGGTGCATCGTCCGACGACGGCGCGCTGCCCCCGCACGGTTCGTTTTTCGGCCGGCGCAAGGGCCACAGACTGCGCGCGCACCAGGCCGATCTGATCGAACATTTGCTGCCGCGCCTTGCGCTCGACATCGGCAGTCCGAGCCCGCCCGATCTCGCCGGCCTGTTCGACCCGCCGGCCGATGCGGTCAGGCTCGAAATCGGTTTCGGCGGCGGCGAACATCTGATCGCGGAAGCGCGCGCCCTTCCCAACACCGGCTTCATCGGCTGCGAACCCTATGTCAACGGCATGGCGAAAATTCTGACGCAGATCGAAGCCCACAACGTCGGCAACATCAGGCTGTTCGCCGGCGATGCCGCCGAGCTGCTGGCATGGGCGCCACCGCACACGCTGGCGCGGGTCGATCTGATTCATCCTGACCCGTGGCCGAAGCGGCGGCACTGGAAGCGGCGCTTCGTGCAGGATTCGACCGTCGCCGCCATGGCCCGCGTGCTGAAACCGGATGGCGAGTTTCGCTTCGTCAGCGATATCGACGATTACTGCGCGTGGACGTTGGCGCATCTTGCGCGCTCGCCCGATTTCGTCTGGACCGCTGAGCGCGCCGCCGACTGGAAGTTGCCATGGGCCGACTACACGATGACGCGCTACGGCGCCAAGGCCGAGCGCGAAGGGCGTCAGGCGGCGTATCTGAGGTTTCGGAGGACCCCATCCCGAGGACGGTCTTAAACTCACATCGATTGGCGGGTCTGCCAGAACCTCACCACCCGCTCTGCGGTCGAGGGCATCAGCCGCGCGAAATTCACGCGCGCGCTTTCAATGTCGCCCGGAGACGGCACCCGGCATGGGCCTAACCGAAGCAGAATCAGGGCGCGCACCGTGGCCCATTCCAGATCGATCGTCTTGCCGACGATCAGGATCGGATCGTAGCGGTCTCCCCCAATCAGGCGGTCGAGCGTTGCAATCTTCACCCCCGACATCGCGGAAAGCGCTGCCACCGCTTCCTCGTATTTGTGCGTCTTGGCAAAGCCAAGCAGGGCTGCTTCGTTCAATTCGCCGGCGCCACGCAGCGCGAGAATCGTGCGCTGCGCCGGGGCGAAGTCGCGGCGGCTCTCGACGACCTCGGGTATGCCGGAGATCTCGCTCATCACCTGCCTGATGGCAGCCTGCCTGCCGGGCTTGACCATCTCGAACAGACGGCGGCGGATGCCGTCGAAGGATCCGGTCAGAAGATCCTTCAACTGGGCCTCCGAGAGATCGTCGCGCTGGCCCACCGTGAGCGTCAGAATGCCGTCCTGGCCGGCGCGCTTGATCAGCGCCGAATAGCCGGCATGCGAAAACCCGGCGCCCGCATTGCGGGCGGCACGCCTGACCACGTCGCGGTCGCCGCGGCGCACGATGACGTCGGTGAGATCGGGAGAAAGCCTCGGCCGCTCCGACATCGCCAGCAGATGGCCCTGGCCCTTGATGCGCGCGATTTCGATCAAGGCGCCCTCGTCGATCACAGGGGATCGGCGCAGCAGCGGACCGGCGATCGATATCTCATCCTCGCGCGCGAGTTGCCCGACCAGGGCACGCGGCGCGTTGCCGAGCACGGACAGTCGCTCGGCGAGATCCGCCCGCGCGGCGATTTCGGTGTGCGGAACGAGGTCGATCAGAACGCCGTCGAACAGATCGACGTGATCGGACCGCAGACCCGCGGCAGCCTGCAGGAACAGTTCGGTGATCCGGCGCGCGGCCTCGGCTCGACGCCTGGGATCGCCATGTCTGACGATCTCATCGAGCCCGGGGATCAGCGAGGTTGCGACTGTCATTGATCGTACTCAAACCCGGCGCATTGGCGGGTTTTGCGGGGCAATCTAGGTCGGCTTCGTGAAGGAAGGGTTAGGTTTGAAACCCCACCGCAAAAGCCCCAAAATCGCGCTTTCCCGGCCGCGCAGCCCTTGCCGGATCGAGGAAAAACCGCTATATCGACCGCAACTTATGGTTCTCATACGATCGCGTATTGAGAGTGGGCCCGTCCGGACCCGCTCTTTTTTATTACCTGAACGAGCCCGGGGAATGCGACGCCGGGCCCGGCTCGGGCAGCCCGGCCGGACCGCGCTTAAGCGCCGGCCCAATCCAACGCAAGCTAGACCGCCCAAAGGCAAATTTTGACACTGGACATGACCGATCCAACTGCTGGTTCCGTGGACACCGATCTGCTTGCCGAGCCGCGCCTCGTGGTCGAGCCGGGCGTGGCGGCGCGGGTGTCGGCGGTCGCAGGTCCGGTGTTGCAGGGAATGGGCTACCGGCTGGTGCGGATCAAGATTTCCGGGGAATCCGGCTGCACGGTCCAGATCATGGCGGAACGGCCCGACGGATCGATGCAGATCGAGGATTGCGAGGCGATCTCGAAGGCGCTGTCGCCGGTGCTTGACGTCGCCGACCCGATCGATCGGGCCTATCGGCTCGAGATTTCCTCGCCCGGGATCGACCGGCCGCTGGTGCGCCGCTCCGATTTCGAGCGCTATGCCGGCCACCTCGTGAAGATCGAGATGGCAGTGGCGCATGGAGGCCGCAAGCGGTTCCGTGGCACGCTGGCCGACGTCGAGGGCGACGCGGTGCGGTTGCATCGCGATGACGCCCGCGCGGGCGAAGAGGCCGATGTTTTGCTGGTCATGGAAGATATCGCCGACGCCAGGCTGGTTCTGACCGACGAGCTGATCGCCGAATCGATGCGGCGCGGCAAGGCCGCGGAACGCGAGCTGCGCCAGAGTCTCGGACTCGAGCCGCCGCCACCGCCCCATGCGAAGAAAAGCGATCCTTCGAAGAGCAACAAGCCGAAGCCGAAATTGAAGCCGTCCAAAACGAACGCCCCGAAGAATACCAAGGAACACCGCCTCGCCGCCGAAAGACTGCGGAGAGGCGAAATCGATCCCACCGAAGGAGACTGAGCCATGGCAGCTGTCAGCGCCAACAAACTCGAACTGCTGCAGATCGCAGACGCGGTTGCGCGCGAAAAATCCATCGACCGCGGCATCGTGATCGCGGCGATGGAAGACGCCATCGCCAAGGCGGCGCGCGCCCGCTACGGCAGCGAGACCGACGTTCACGCCGAGATCGACGCCAAGAAGGGCGAATTGCGGCTGTCGCGCCACATGCTGGTAGTCGATCAGGTCGAGAATTCGTCGAACCAGATTTCGCTGGAAGACGCCCGCCGCGCCAATCCGGGAGCGCAGATCGGCGACACCATCGCCGACACCCTGCCGCCGCTGGAATATGGCCGCATCGCCGCGCAATCCGCCAAGCAGGTGATCGTGCAGAAGGTGCGCGAGGCCGAGCGCGACCGGCAGTACCAGGAATTCAAGGACCGCATCGGCGATATCGTCAACGGCATCGTCAAGCGCGTCGAATATGGCAGCGTGATCGTCGACCTGGGCCGCGGCGAGGCCATTATCCGCCGCGACGAGATGCTGCCGCGCGAGGTGTTCCGCAACGGCGACCGCGTCCGCGCCTATATTTTCGATGTGCGGCGCGAGACCCGGGGCCCGCAGATTTTCCTCTCCCGGACCCATCCGCAATTCATGGCGAAACTGTTCGCGCAGGAAGTGCCGGAAATCTATGACGGCATCGTCGAGATCAAGGCGGTGGCCCGCGATCCCGGCTCGCGCGCGAAAATCGGGGTGATTTCGCGGGATTCATCGGTCGATCCGGTCGGCGCCTGCGTCGGCATGCGCGGTTCGCGCGTGCAGGCCGTGGTCAATGAACTGCAGGGCGAAAAGATCGATATCATTCCGTGGTCGCCCGACATCGCGACCTTTGTCGTCAACGCGCTGGCGCCTGCCGAGGTCGCCAAGGTCGTGATCGACGAGGACCGCGAGCGGATCGAAGTCGTGGTGCCCGACACCAATAACCAGTTGTCGCTGGCGATCGGCCGGCGCGGGCAGAACGTGCGTCTCGCCTCGCAGCTGACCGGCTGGGACATCGACATCCTTACCGAACAGGAAGAATCCGAACGCCGCCAGGCCGATTTCGAGAACTCGACCCGGGTGTTCATGGAAGCGCTGAACGTCGACGAAGTGGTCGGCCAATTGTTGGCGTCGGAAGGGTTCACCTCGGTGGAAGAACTGGCGATGGTCGACGTCAAGGAACTGGCCGGCATCGAAGGCTTCGACGAGGAAACCGCCAACGAACTGCAGAGCCGGGCCCGCGAATATCTGGAACAGCTCGAAGGCGAGCTCGAAAACAAACGTAAGGAGCTCGGTGTGGAAGACGCTTTGAAGACGGTGCCCGGCGTGACCTCGAAAATGCTGGTGAAATTCGGCGAGAACGACATCAAGACGGTCGAGGATCTGGCCGGGTGCGCCACCGACGACCTGGTCGGCTGGACCGAGCGCAAGGAGGGCGGCGAGCCGACCAAGCATCCCGGCATTCTCGACGCCAACGAAATCTCGCGCGACGACGCCGAGAACATGATCATGCAGGCACGCGTCATAGCCGGCTGGATCACGGAAGCCGATCTCGCCAAGAAGACCGAGGCGGCCGAGACCCCCGAGGGTCAGCCGGTCTGATGGGCGTGTTCCGCAAAAAGCTTGCCCCCGGACTTGATCCGGGGGTGGAACTCCGGTCTTGCGCGACCGTAACGCGCAAATGTTAGGAGCCATGTCACACGCATGCTTGCTATCGCTGACCCCGATCTCGACAACGGACCGCGGACCGACAGGTCCGCGACGGTGCGGATGTGCGCGGTCTCGCGGCAGGTGCGGCCGATCGACGAGCTGATCCGGTTTGTGGTGTCGCCTCAGGGCGAGGTGATCCCGGATCTGAAACGCAAGCTTCCCGGCCGCGGCCTGTGGGTTTCAGCCTCGCGTCAGGCGGTTGCGGAAGCTGTCCGGCGTCACCAGTTTAGCAGGGGCTTCAAGCGCGACGTCCGCGTCTCGCCGACCCTTGCAACCGACGCGGAAGCATTGCTGGTGCGCAGCGCGATCGACGCGCTCGCCATGGCCGCCAAGGCCCGGCACGTGATATCCGGCTTCAGCAAGGTCGAGGAAACCCTCAAGTCGCTGCCGGCCCAGACCTCGGTCCGGGCCCTGATCCATGCCTCGGACGGGGCAGCGGACGGAATCCGGAAACTGGATGCCATGGTCAGGCAAAATGCCGGGATTAACGATGAATCGAACCAATTTCCGGTGGTCACGGCGCTAACCTCCGAACAATTGGATTTGGCACTAGGCCGGTCAAATGTGATACATGCTGCGCTGCTCGCGGGCCCGGCGAGCAAAACGTTCCTTTCGCGCAGCCAGATCCTGGTCCGATACCGGATGGCGGATGACGACAGGACAGCCGGTAATGCGGCCAAGAATTCGCCGATACAGACTGTGCGGACACGCACGACGCAACAAGATTAGGACTGCTGAATGGTCGATAAAACGCCTGGCGACAGGAAACTGAGTGTCCCGAACAAGACCCTGACGCTGAAGCCGCGGGTCGAGACGGGCACCGTGAAGCAGAGCTTCAGCCATGGCCGTACCAAGCAGGTCGTGGTTGAAAAGCGCGGCAAGCGCCGCGTCGGCGGCGATGGGCCCGCAACGGAACCGCATGCGCCCGAGCCGGCCGTCGCCAAGGCAGCACCCGCCGCGCCGGTCAAGGCGCCGCTCCCCCGCCCTGCAGCGCCGCCGGCCCCGCCGCGCAGCGGCTCGGGCGTGGTCTTGCGCACCCTCACCGAGGACGAACGCAGCGCGCGCGCCAGCGCCCTCGCCGACGCAAAAGTCCGCGACCTGGAAGAACGGCGGCTGGCGGAAGAGGAAGCCAAGCGCCGCAACAGCAAGGAAGGTATCGAGCAGGCCGAGCGCGAAGCCGCCGAAGCCCGCCGCAAGGCCGAGGAAGAACGCCACCGCCAGGACGAGGAAGCCAAGCGCAAGGCCGAACTCGAAGCCAAGAAACGTTTCGGCGAGGCCGAGGCCAAGACCGCGGCCGCCGCACGCGCTGCTCTGCCCGCCGCACGCGCCCCCGGCATCGCCGCCGACATCACCGACGAGGATGAAGGTCCGCGTCAGGTGCGTCGCGGCCCCGGCGGCGCTGTCCGCCCGGTGGCTGCGCCCAAGACGACCGCGAAGCCCGCGCCGCAGAAGCAGCGCGGACGCCTGACACTGGTCACCGCGCTCAACGCCGACGACGTGCGCGAGCGCTCGATCGCGTCGTTCCGCCGCCGCACCCAGCGCCTGAAGGGGCATGCCTCGAACGAGCCGAAGGAAAAGCTGGTTCGCGAAGTGGTCATTCCGGAAGCCATCAATATCCAGGAACTCGCCAACCGCATGGCCGAGCGCGCGGTCGATGTCATCCGGCTGCTGATGAAGCAGGGCGCGATGCACAAGATCACCGACGTGATCGACGCCGACACCGCGCAGCTGATCGCCGAGGAAATGGGCCACACCGTCAAGCGCGTGGCCGCGGCCGACGTCGAGGAAGGCCTGTTCGACATCGTCGACGACTCCACCGACACCGAGCCGCGTTCGCCTGTCGTGACCGTGATGGGCCACGTCGACCACGGCAAGACCTCGCTGCTCGACGCGCTTCGTCATGCCAATGTGGTGTCAGGCGAGGCCGGCGGCATCACCCAGCATATCGGCGCCTATCAGGTGACCTCGCCGGAGAGCGGCAAGAAGATCACCTTCATCGACACCCCCGGCCACGCCGCGTTCACTGCGATGCGCGCGCGCGGCGCCAAGGTGACCGACATCGTGATCCTGGTGGTCGCGGCCGATGACGGCGTCATGCCGCAGACCATCGAGGCGATCCATCACGCCAAGGCGGCGAAGGTTCCGATGATCGTGGCGATCAACAAGATCGACAAGCCCGACGCCAGGCCGGACCGCGTGCGCACCGAACTGCTGCAGCACGAGGTTCAGGTCGAATCGCTGGGCGGCGACGTCGTCGACGTCGAGGTTTCCGCCAAGAACAAGACCAATCTCGACAAGCTCCTGGAAATGATCGCGCTGCAGGCCGAGCTGCTCGACCTCAAGACCAATGCGTCGCGTCCTGCCGAAGGCACCGTGATCGAAGCCAAGCTCGATCGCGGCCGCGGTCCGGTCGCGACCGTGCTGGTTCAACGTGGCACATTGAGGGTCGGGGACATTATCGTCGCCGGCGCCGAGATGGGCCGGGTCCGCGCCCTCATCAACGATCAGGGCGTGACCATCGAGGAGGCCGGGCCGTCTGTTCCTGTCGAAGTGCTCGGCTTCAACGGACCGCCGGAGGCCGGCGACCGTCTCGCCGTAGTCGATAACGAGGCCCGCGCCCGCCAGGTGACGAGCTACCGCGCCCACCAGAAGCGCGAGAACGCCGCCGCCAGTATTTCCGGCATGCGCGGCTCGCTCGAGCAGATGATGTCGCAGCTCAAGACTTCGGGCCGCAAGGATTTCCCGCTGATCGTCAAGGCCGACGTGCAGGGCTCGCTGGAAGCGATCCTCGGATCCTTGGAAAAACTCGGCACCGACGAAGTCGCCGCGCGCATCCTGCATGCAGGCGTCGGCGGCATCTCGGAATCCGACGTGACGCTGGCGGAAGGCTTCAACGCCGCCATCATCGGCTTCAACGTGCGCGCCCACAAGGAAGCGGCGTCCGCCGCCAAGCGCAACGGCATCGAAATCCGCTACTACAACATCATCTACGATTTGGTGGATGACGTGAAGAAGGCGATGTCGGGCCTGCTGGCACCGACGCTGCGCGAGACCATGCTCGGCAATGCCCAGATCCTGGAAGTGTTCAACATTTCCAAGGTCGGCAAGGTCGCGGGCTGCCGCGTCACCGACGGCACCGTGGAACGCGGCGCCAATGTTCGCCTGATTCGCGACAACGTCGTCGTGCATGAAGGCAAACTGTCAACGCTGAAGCGCTTCAAGGACGAAGTGAAGGAAGTGCAGTCCGGCCAGGAATGCGGCATGGCGTTCGAGAATTACGGCGACATGCGGGTCGGCGACGTCATCGAGTGTTATCGCGTGGAGACGATTCAGCGCAGCCTGTAAGTTTGAACCCTACGGCTGCGTCGGAAGGATATTGAAAAAAGCTCAACGTCATGCCCGGCTTCATGCCGGGCATCCACGTCTTTCTCGCTGCTGAATTCTTTAGGACGTGGATGGCCAGGACATCTGGCGCGAAGACGCGCTTCGCGCTTTTGCCCGGCCATGACGAATTGTTTTCGAAGGACGACAATGCCCCGCCACCACAAAAAGGACTCCGCCCCCGGCGGCTCGCAGCGTCAGCTGCGCGTCGGCGAGACCGTGCGTCATGCGATCGCCGATATTCTCTCGCACGGTAGCGTGCACGACCCCGACCTCGAGGGCCATATCGTCACCGTGCCCGAGGTACGGATGTCGCCGGACCTGAAGCTCGCGACCATCTATGTGATGCCGCTCGGCGGCCGCGATACCGACGTCGTGATCGCGGCGCTGGAGCGGAACAAGAAGTTCCTGCGCGGCGAAATCGCCCGGCGCGTTAACTTAAAATTTGCGCCTGATGTCCGCTTCCGCGCCGACGAACGATTCGACGAAGCGGAACGAATAGAGAAATTACTGAGAACACCTGCGGTGCAAAGAGACCTCGGGTCAGATTCGCAAGATTCGGAAGAGTAACCTGATGATCGTGACCATCGCGAACAGCGCGTTCGAACCGCAAAATGCCGATTCGCACGACGCTGAAAAAAATATTTCTGCCGAGGCGCGCCGCGGCCTGCCGAATAATGACCCGCGCGATCCGGGTCAGCGCGGCGGCAGGCAGGCGCGCCAGAACAACCAGCCCCGGCGCGACAAACGCGACGTGCATGGCTGGATCGTGCTCGACAAGCCGATCGGCATGACCTCGACGCATGCGGTCGCGGTCGTGAAGCGGCTGTTCCAGGCCAGGCGCGCGGGCCACGCCGGAACGCTCGATCCGCTCGCCTCAGGCGGTCTGCCGATCGCGCTCGGGGAAGCCACCAAAACCGTTCCCTTCGTGATGGACGGCCGCAAGCGCTACCGCTTTACGGTCGCCTGGGGCGAAGAACGCGATACCGACGATACCGAGGGCCGGGTCGTCAAAACCAGCGAGATCAGGCCGTCCGCAGAGGCTATTTCCGAACTGCTGCCGCGGTTCACCGGCCTGATCGAGCAGATCCCGCCGCAATACTCCGCCATCAAGGTCCAGGGCGAGCGGGCCTACGATCTGGCGCGCGACGGGGAGACCGTGGAGCTGAAACCAAGGCCGGTCGAGATTCACCATTTAATCCTTATAGAACAACCAGATAGCAGCCACTCCGTATTCGAGGCCGAGTGCGGCAAGGGGACCTATGTCCGGGCGTTGGCCCGCGATATCGGCCGGCTTCTCGGCTGTTACGGCCATATCTGCGCGCTGCGGCGGACATTGGTCGGCCCGTTCGGCGAGAAGGACATGATTCCGCTGGAACAGTTGGAGGCTTTGTGCGATAGAGCCGCGTCTGGCGAGGGCAGCCTCGCCGACGCGCTATTGCCCGTTGAGACCGCGCTGGACGACATCCCGGCACTGGCCGTCACACGGGCTGATGCGGCAAGGCTCCATAGGGGCCAGGCCGTTTTGTTGCGCGGACGGGATGCGCCCAATTGTAGCGGCACAGTCTATGTCACGGTGGCAGGCCGGCTTCTGGCCCTCGCCGAAATTGGCAATGGCGAACTCATCCCCAAGCGCGTGTTCAACCTGACCGGACTGACTGCCAGTCCGGCTCGCAACAACGAAAGTGTTTGACGATGTCGATTACCGCCGAGCGTAAAGCGGAAGTCATCAAGACGAATGCCAACAAGGCCGGCGACACCGGCTCGCCCGAGGTTCAGGTCGCGATTCTGTCGGAACGCATCAACAACCTCACCGGGCATTTCAAATCCCACGTGAAGGACAATCATTCGCGCCGGGGCCTTTTGAAAATGGTCGCAACGCGCCGTTCTCTGCTCGATTACATCAAGAGGAAGGACGAGGCGCGTTACAAGGCGCTGCTCGAAAAGCATAACATTCGTCGCTGAGTTCGGTTCACGCGCGCATTTTGCGCGCGTTATTGCGCATGGTCCGGAAAACCGGTTTCCGGTTTTACGATTCGATCGTGCGATTCCCGGTGCAGGCGTTTCGTTTGCCTGCATCAGTCGTCCAGCAGCACTCCGGCGACTGGGCGATGACGGGCAAGGTGCCCGTCGCGCGGGTTGAAGGCCGACGGCCTTGGCCCGCACCAAACCGGAAGGATGAAAGCCATCCAGCACATCAAGACCATGGCAGGATCGCCGGACGCTGACCTCGCATCGCGATCAGCGTCCCGCAATCTTGCGCATGGTTTTTGTGTGCTGGCCTTGCATGCCTTTCGTGAAACCATGAAAGAAGACCGCAATGTTCAATATTCATTCAGTCGAAATCGACTGGGGTGGCCGTCCCCTCAGGCTTGAAACGGGCAAGATCGCCCGTCAGGCCGACGGCGCCGTGCTCGCCACCTATGGTGAGACCGTTGTGCTCGCCACCGTCGTCGCCGCCAAGACGCCCCGCGAGGGCGTCGACTTCCTGCCGCTCACCGTCGACTATCAGGAAAAGACCTATGCCGCGGGCCGCATTCCCGGCGGCTATTTCAAGCGCGAAGGCCGTCCGACCGAGAAGGAGACGCTGGTCTCCCGCCTGATCGACCGCCCGATCCGCCCCTTGTTCGTCGAGGGCTGGCGCAACGAGACCCAGGTGATCGTGACGACGCTGTCGCACGACATGGAGAACGATCCCGACATTCTGGCGCTGGTAGCCGCGTCCGCGGCGCTGACGCTGTCGGGTGCGCCGTTCAAGGGTCCGATCGGTGCTGCGCGCGTCGGCTTCGTCAATGACGAATACGTGCTCAACCCCACCCTCGACGAAATGGTCGAAACCCAGCTCGACCTCGTCGTCGCCGGCACCGCCGACGCCGTGCTGATGGTGGAATCGGAAGCCAAGGAACTCAACGAAGATATCATGCTCGGCGCCGTGATGTTCGGACACCGGCACTTCCAGCCGGTGATCAGCGCGATCATCGAGCTCGCCGAAAAGGCGGCCAAGGAGCCGCGCGAAGTCAAGATCGTCGACGAAAGCGTGCTGGAAAAGGAAATCCTCGCCCTGATCGAGACCGATCTGCGCGCGGCCTACGCCATTCCGGTCAAGCAGGACCGCTACGCCGCGGTCGGCAAGGCCAAGGAAAAGGTGATGGCGCACTATTTCCCGGAAGGCCATGAGCCGAAATACGACAAACTGCGCATCGCCGCCGTGTTCAAGGAACTCGAAGCCAAGATCGTTCGCTGGAACATCCTCGACACCGGCAAGCGCATCGACGGCCGCGATTCCAAGACCGTCCGCAACATCATCGCCGAAGTCGGCGTACTGCCCCGCGCCCACGGCTCGGCGCTGTTCACCCGCGGCGAAACCCAGGCGATGGTGGTGACGACGCTCGGCACCGGCGAGGACGAGCAGTACATCGACGCGCTGTCGGGAACGTACAAAGAGACGTTCCTGCTGCACTACAACTTCCCTCCCTACTCGGTTGGCGAAACCGGACGCATGGGCGGCACCAAGCGGCGTGAAATCGGCCACGGCAAACTGGCCTGGCGCGCGATCCACCCGGTGCTGCCGCCGCATCACGAATTCCCCTACACCGTGCGCGTGGTCTCCGAGATCACCGAGTCGAACGGATCGTCGTCGATGGCGTCGGTCTGCGGCGCCTCGCTGGCGCTGATGGATGCGGGCGTTCCGCTGAAGCGGCCGACCGCGGGCATCGCCATGGGCCTCATTCTGGAAGGCAGCCGCTTCGCGGTGCTGTCGGACATCCTCGGCGACGAGGATCATCTCGGCGACATGGACTTCAAGGTGGCGGGCACCGAAGCGGGCATCACTTCGCTGCAGATGGACATCAAGATCGCCGGTATCACCGAGGAGATCATGAGGGTCGCGCTCGGCCAGGCCAAGGATGGGCGCATCCACATCCTCGGCGAAATGTCGAAGGCGCTGACCGCGGCGCGTGCCGAGCTCGGCGAATACGCCCCGCGCATCGAGACCTTCAAGATCCCGACCGACAAGATCCGCGAAGTGATCGGCACCGGCGGCAAGGTGATCCGTGAGATCGTCGAGAAGACCGGCGCCAAGGTCAACATCGACGACGACGGCACCGTAAAGGTCGCCTCCGCCGACGGCGAATCGATCAAGGCCGCGATCAAGTGGATCAAGTCGATCGCCTCGGACCCGGAGATCGGCCAGATCTACGACGGCACCGTGGTCAAGGTGATGGAGTTCGGCGCGTTCGTGAACTTCTTCGGCGCCAAGGACGGCCTCGTCCACATCAGCCAGCTCGCCGCCAGCCGCGTGCAGAAGACCTCCGACGTCGTCAAGGAAGGCGACAAGGTCAAGGTCAAGCTGCTCGGCTTTGACGATCGCGGCAAGACGCGCTTGTCGATGAAGGCGGTCGATCAGGTGACCGGCGAGGACCTCGAGGCCAAGCAGAAGACGGAAGCTCCGCGCGCAAGCCGCCGGCGAGTAAGTCTCGCAAGCATCGGAAACGATCGAAGGGCGGCTTTTCAGCCGCCCTTTTTGTTTGGCTGTCTGCCATAGCCATCGGCGCGCTTCGCGTCAGTTGTAATCGCCGGCGGCGCATCAAGGCTCTCCATCACCATCTCGCCCAGCGCCGCAAAATCCGCCTTGCGCGGCGAAGTGCGGCGGAACACAAGTCCGATGCAGCGTCCCGGCTCGGGATTTTCCAGCCGCAGGAACTTTACCCGCTCATCGCGCCGCTCGACATCGGCGGCGATCTGCGGAATCAGCGTGACGCCGTAGCCGTTGGCGACCATCTGCATCACGGTCGTGAGGCTGCTGGCGCCGAACGCGGTCCCGGCGGCGCCGTTCGTGCGGCCCCGCGCAGCCGTCGCGCAAAATGCCAGCGCCTGATCGCGCAGGCAGTGACCATCCTCGAGCAGGATCAACCGGCTTTGATCGATATCCCGCGCGGCAACCCGCGTCGTCTCCGCGCGCGGATCGCTTGACGGAACCGCGAGCAGAAACAGGTCCTCGAACAATTCGATCGTATCGATGTCGGGCTCGTCCACCGGCAATGCGAGCATCGCCGCGTCGAGCGCGCCGCTCTTGATGTCCTCGACAAGTTGCCTGGTCTGGGTTTCCCGCAGTTCCAGCCGCAATTCCGGGAACCGGATTTGCAGCTCGGGGAGAATCCGCGGCAGCAAATAAGGCGCCAGCGAGGGAATCACCCCCAGCGTCAGCCGCCCCGTCAGCAAGCCGCTGCGATGGCGGGCGAAATCGACCAGATCGCGCGAGGCTGTGAGCACATCTTCGCCGCGGCGGGCGATCTCGCGCCCGACATCGGTCAGCATCACGTCGCCCGGCCGCCGCTCCACCACCGCGACGCCCAGGGTCCGCTCGAGGTCGCGAATCTGCATCGACAGCGCGGGCTGGGTCACGGCGCAGGCCTCGGCCGCACGGCCGAAATGGCCGTATTTGGCGAGCGCAGAAAGATACCGAAGCTGTCGAAGCGTGATCATCTCCATCAGATAAACTGATCGAGAGCCAAAGACAATTCGACTGGACCTGATGCTGGATATCTTCCAAGGTGAGGGTCCAGCGAATTTGGCGAGAGGCACCAACCCCGCGGATCCGGGCTGACGTGCTTGTTCCAGGTCAGTGCGTCTGTGGGTCTCGCCCTTGGCAAATGCGCCAGCCCCACGTGCCGGAAGGAATGACAGCCGTGGCTGGGGGGCCTCATCAGTAGTTCCATACGGAACAACTTTAAGAAAATTACAGAACACGATCGGAGACAAACATGGACGCAAAGACAGACAAGAGCGCGGGCAAGTGCCCGGTCATGCACACGAATCGGGACTGGTGGCCGAACCAGTTGAACCTGAACATCCTCCACCAGAACTCTTCCTTGTCCAATCCGATGGGCGAGGCGTTCGACTACGCGGAGGAATTCAAGAAGTCTCGACCTCGAATGCCGTGAAGAAGGATCTCTCATGCCCTGATGACGGACTCGCAGGACTGGTGGCCGGCCGACTTACGGCCACTACGGGCCGTTCTTCATCCGGATGGCGTGGCACAGCGCGGGCACCTACCGCATCGGCGACGGCCGCGGCGGCGCCGGAGCCGGCCAGCAGCGTTTCGCGCCTCTCAACAGCTGGCCGGACAACGTGAACCTCGACAAGGCGCGCCGGCTGCTCTGGCCGATCAAGCAGAAGTACGGCCGGAAAATCTCCTGGGCCGACCTGATGATCCTCGCCGGCAACTGTCGCGCTCGAGTCGATGGGCTTCAAGACGTTCGGCTTTCGGCGGCGGGCGCGCCGACGTCTGGGAGCCCGAAGAGGACATCTACTGGGGCCCCGAAGGCAAGTGGCTGGCGGACGAGCGCTACACCGGCGACCGTGATCTTCAGAATCCTCTCGCCGCCGTGCAGATGGGTCTGATCTACGTGAATCCGGAAGGCCCGAACGGCAACCCGGATCCGCTCGCGGCGGCCAAGGATATTCGCGAGACGTTCGCGCGCATGGCGATGAACGACGAGGAGACCGTCGCGCTCATCGCCGGCGGACACACCTTCGGCAAAACCCACGGCGCTGGCGATCCGGGCAAGTATGTCGGCCCCGAGCCCGAAGGCGCCGCCATCGAGGAGCAGGGCCTCGGCTGGAAGAACAACTTTGGCAGCGGCAAAGGCGGTGACACGATCGGCAGCGGCCTGGAAGTGATCTGGACCACGACGCCGACGAAGTGGAGCAACAACTTCTTCTGGAACCTGTTCGGCTACGAATGGGAACTGACCAAGAGCCCGGCCGGTGCGCATCAGTGGAAGCCGAAGCATGGCGCAGGCGCCGGTACGGTGCCGGATGCGCACGACCCGTCAAAGCGTCACGCGCCATCCATGCTGACCACCGACCTCGCCTTGCGGTTCGACCCTGCTTACGAAAAGATTTCAAGGCGCTTCCACGAGAATCCGGATCAGTTCGCGGACGCGTTTGCCCGGGCGTGGTTCAAGCTGACGCACCGCGACATGGGTCCGATCGTGCGCTATCTCGGCCCGCTCGTTCCGAAGGAGCAGCTGCCGTGGCAAGACCCCATCCCCGCAGTCGATCATCAACTGATCGGGGAGCAGGACATTGCTGCTCTGAAGGCCAAGATCCTCGCGTCCGGGCTGTCCGTGTCCCAATTGGTCTCGACGGCCTGGGCTTCGGCCTCGACGTTCCGCGGCTCTGACAAGCGCGGTGGCGCGAACGGCGCGCGCATTCGCCTCGCGCCGCAGAAGGATTGGGACGTCAACCAGCCGGCTCAGCTGGCGACGGTGCTTCAGAAACTCGAAGCGATCCAAAAGGAGTTCAACGCTTCGCAGTCCGGCGGCAAGAAAGTGTCGCTTGCTGACCTGATCGTTCTCGGCGGCGGCGCGGCGATCGAGAAAGCCGCGAAGGACGCCGGGCACGACGTGAAGGTTCCCTTCACGCCGGGGCGCATGGACGCGTCGCAGGAGCAAACCGACGTCGACTCCTTTGCTCCGCTCGAACCGACCGCTGACGGTTTCCGCAACTATCTCCGCGGCAAGCAGCGCTTGTCCGCCGAGGAGCTGCTGGTGGATCGGGCGCAATTGCTGACGCTGACTGCTCCGGAAATGACGGTTCTGGTCGGCGGCCTGCGCGTCCTGGGCGCAAATGCCGGGCAGTCCACGCACGGCGTCTTCACCAAGCGGCCCGAGACGCTGACGAACGACTTCTTCGTCAACCTGCTCGACATGAGCACGCAATGGCAGGCGTCCGCCGGGTCCGAAGGCGTGTTCGAGGGGCGCGACCGCACGACGAACGAACTCAAGTGGACCGGCACGCGTGTCGACCTCATCTTCGGTTCGCACTCGCAGCTGCGCGCCCTCGCGGAAGTCTATGCGTGCGCGGACTCGAAGGAGAAGTTTGTGAAAGACTTCGTGGCGGCGTGGAACAAGGTGATGAACCTCGACCGCTTCGACCTTGCCTGATCGTTACCACTTTTGATTGAAGTCGAAGAAGCCCTCGCGATAATATCGCGAGGGCTTCTTCTCTCATTCCGTGGGTTCATCCTGATGCCGCCGCCAACGATCCGTCCCGCCCGGCGGGAGGAATATGACGAGATCGCCCGCGTCTGGATGAACAGCTGGGCCTCCACCGGGCTCGAGGACGCCAGCAATTTCCTGCTGGCGAAACTGCGTGCACGCATCCCGCTCGAGGTCGAGAACGGCTGGAGCCTGTTTGTCGTCGACGATGACGGGGCGATCGCGGCGATGCTGGCGCTGCACCTGCCCAAGCTCTATCTCGACCAGCTGTTCGTCGCGCCGGAATATCAGGGCCGGAGCCTCTGGCAGGCAACTGCTCGCCTTCACCCGGCAGCAGCTGCCGGGTGAAATTTCGCTGCGTTGCGTGCGCGAGAATGAAAAGGCCTGGCGCTGGTATGAGCGCGAGGGGTTTGTCTTTGAACAGGAAGCTGGTCGAGCCGATGACCGGCTTTGTCATGAAGTACTATCGATGGAACAAAGAAGAACCCGCCGGATGAGGCGGCCGCGCGCGCCCTGATTTCGGCAAATCTCAACAAGACACTGCCGGCATTTCTCAAGCAGGAGTGGGTTGCAATGATGAAGCTTTACTGGTCGCCGCGTTCGCGCTCGTTCACCGCGCTGTGGCTGATGGAGGAAACCGGGCAGCCCTACGAGCGGGTGCTGACCGACATTTCCAGGGGCGCGCAGAAGACGCCCGGAATACCTCGCCATCAATCCGATGGGCAAGGTGCCGGCGCTGAGCGACGGCGAGGCGACGCTCGCCGAAGCCGCCGCGATCTGCGCCTATGTCGCCGAGCGCTATCCCGAAGCGAAACTGGCGCCGCCGCCCGGCGATCCCTTGCGCGCGAAATATCTCTACTGGCTGTTCTTCGGACCCAGCTGCGTCGAACCCGCCATGGTGCAGGTCGCGACCAAGATCGAGATGAATCCGGTGGCCGCCGGCTGGGGCGACGCCGAGCGGGTGTTCGACCTGCTCGACGCCGCCCTGGCAAAAGGACCGTGGCTCCTCGGCGAAGCGTTCTCGGCCGCGGATATCGTGATCGGATCGGGACTGAATTTCGCGGTGCGGCTGTTCAAGATAGTGCCGTCGCGGCCGTCATTCGACACCTATATCGCACGGTGCATGGAACGGCCGGCTTTCCAGCGCGCCGAAAAGCTAGCGGCGGGATAGCAAGCGGCAAGTCAATCCGCCGTATCCTTCAGCTCGTCCGGCCGCGGCATCAAGATGACGTTGTAGCCGGAATCGACGTAGTGAATCTCGCCGGTAACGCCGCCGGACAAGTTCGACAACAGATACAGGGCCGAGCCGCCCAGTTCATCCAATGTCACGCCTCGGCCGAGCGGCGAATGCTTTTGCATAAAGTCGAACATCGCGCGGGAGTCGCCGATGACGGCGCCCGCGAGCGTCCGCACCGGACCCGCCGAAATCGCGTTGACACGGATGTTGCGCGGACCGAAATCGGCGGCGAGATAGCGCACGGAAGCTTCCAGTGCTGCCTTGGCTACCCCCATCACGTTGTAGTTCGGCATTGCCCGCATCGAGGCGCCAAAGGTCAGCGTGATCATCGCGCCGCCGGATTTCAGGCATCAGTTCGGCGGCGCGCCTGGCGACCTCGGTAAAGGAGAAACAGGAGATCAGCATGGTACGCGAGAAGTTCTCGCGAGTGGTCTCGGCATAGCGGCCGCGAAGTTCGTTCTTGTCGGTGAAGCCAATGGCGTGAACGAGAAAGTCCAGCCGCCCCCATTTGGCGCGCAGCGCCTCGAACACGGAATTGACGCTGGCGCTGTCCTCGACATCGCAAGGCAATACGGTTTCGAAACCGAGCGATTGGGCGAGCGGCCTGACGCGCTTGGCTTGTGCCTCGCCTTGATAGGTAAATGCAAGCTCGGCGCCCTGCGCTGCAACCGCTTTGGCAATGCCCCAGGCAATCGAATGATCATTGGCGACGCCCATGATCAACCCGCGCTTGCCCTTCATCAGGTCCTGCATCCTCTCGACACTTTCTCTTTCGTCATGCCCGGGCTTGGCCCGGGCATCCACGCCTATCAAAGCTTCCGTGGGTCAAGACGTGGATGGCCGGGAGCGCAGACAAGTATACGTAGCCTGCGCCAGGCAGACTACTATGCCCGGCCATGACAGTGACTAAGTATTCAGTTTGCGCACAAGCTTACGCATCCATCCGCTTGAACACCAGCGTGGCGTTGGTGCCGCCGAAGCCGAAGGAATTCGAAAGCACGGTTCCGAGTTTCGCGTTGTCGATGCGTTTGCGCACGATCGGCATGTCGGCGAATGCCGGGTCGAGCTCGGTGATGTTGGCGCTTTCGCAGATGAAGCCGTTTTGCATCATCAGGAGCGAATAGATCGTCTCCTGCACGCCGGTGGCGCCGAGCGAATGTCCGGTCAGCGCCTTGGTGGCGGAAATCGGCGGGCACTTGTCGCCGGTCCCGAACACCTTGCGGATCGCCTCGATTTCCGGCGGATCGCCCGCCGGCGTCGAAGTCGCGTGCGGATTGATGTAGTCGATTTTGGTATCCACCGTCGCCAGCGCCATCTTCATGCAGCGCTCGGCGCCCTCGCCCGACGGCGCGACCATGTCGTAACCGTCCGAGGTCGCACCGTAGCCGACGATTTCGCCATAGATCTTCGCACCGCGCGCCTTGGCATGCTCGAGCTCTTCCAGCACCACCACGCCGGCGCCGCCGGCAATGACAAAACCATCGCGGCTGATGTCGTAGGGGCGCGACGCGGTCGCGGGCGTGTCGTTGTATTTCGAGGACATCGCGCCCATCGCGTCGAACAGCACCGACAGCGTCCAGTCGAGTTCCTCGCAGCCGCCGGCGAAAATAATGTCCTGCTTGCCGATCTGAATGGTCTCGTAGGCGTTGCCGATGCAATGGTTCGAGGTGGCGCAGGCCGACGAGATCGAATAATTCACGCCCTTGATCTTGAACCAGGTGGCGAGGGTCGCGGACGCCGTCGACGACATCGCTTTCGGCACCGCGAACGGTCCGACCCGCTTCGGCCCCTTGGTGCGGGTGATATCGGCGGCTTCCACGATGGTCCGGGCCGACGGTCCGCCGGAGCCCATGATGATGCCGGTGCGAATGTTGGAAACTTCCGTGGGCTCAAGCCCGGAGTTCCTGGATCGCCTGCTCCATGGCGATGTGATTCCACGCGGCGCCTTCGCCGAGGAATTGCATCGCACGCCGGTCTATGACGCCGGCCGGATCGAGCGTCGGGGCGCCCTGCACCTGGGAGCGGAAACCGAGCTCGGCATATTTATCCGCGCGGGTGATTCCGGACTTCGCCTCATGGAGGCTCGCCAGCACTTCCTGGGTGTTGTTTCCGATGGACGAGACGATGCCCATCCCCGTGATGACAACCCGCCTCATGATCGCCTCGCCCTATCGTTGCGCTTTTGCATGTTGGCCGTCGTCAATCCGAGCCGCCTCGTCGGCCGCAGCAGGTATCTCATGTTCCCGGCTGCAATGGGGCATCCTGCTTGAACAGCCCGACCTTCAAATCCTTCGCGCGATAGATAATCTCGCCGTCGGTAGAAAGCCACCCGTCCGCGACGCCCAGCACCAGCTTTGAACGCATCACGCGCTTGATGTCGACGTTGTACACAATCTTGCGGACGTTCGGCAGCACCTGCCCGGAAAACTTGAGCTCGCTCAGGCCCAGCGCCCGGCCGCGTCCGGCGCCGCCGGTCCAGCCGAGAAAGAAGCCAACCATCTGCCAGAGCGCGTCGAGGCCCAGGCATCCCGGCATGACCGGATCGCCCTTGAAATGGCATGCGAAGAACCAGAGATCCGGCTTTACATCCAGTTCGGCGCGAACGAGGCCCTTGCCGTATTCCCCGCCGGTCTCGCTGATTTCGCTGATACGGTCGAACATCAGCATCGGGGGCAGCGGCAATTGAGCGTTGCCCGGGCCAAACATTTCTCCGCGGCCGCACGCCAGCAGATCCTCGTATTCGTAACCGCTGCGCCGATCCAGCATACTGCCTAGCCTCTTTCAAAATCCCGAATGGGAGCGCTCTTTAGCGAAATGGACCCGTTTCGCGCGGGAAGCGCGCCAATTATCGTCAGTTGGCGCGAATACCACAGGTCAGGACGCCCTGCGGCAACCGGCGCTCGGCTTTGCCTAAATCGCAAAGCCCAAGTCCGCGCGCTCTCTATCATAGGCCCCCGCAGGCGGCAAAGCACCACGGCAGGGCAAATCGCCGCGTTACGCCTTGGTTCCCTGAACCTGAACTGGTTCTAGTTGCGAAAAACTTGCATCTGACGGATTTCCTTCTTATATTGCACAGCGATAGTGCTGAATTTGGGAGCGCGGTGCCTGACGTGGAAATGAGCTACGACACCTTGATTTTGAATGATGACGTTGTCAGTCCCGCAGCCCGCGATGCCGCACGCCAGCCGGCCTTGACTGGTTGTCCCTGGCACGACGTCAATGAAATGTTGCAGGTGGCGGGTCTGCGTCCGACCCGTCAACGCATGGCGTTGGGCTGGCTCCTGTTCGGCAAGGGTGCGCGCCACCTCACCGCGGAAATGCTTTACGAGGAAGCGACCCTCGCCAAGGTTCCGGTGTCGCTCGCGACCGTCTACAACACCCTCAACCAGCTGACCGATGCGGGCTTGCTGCGCCAGGTCAGCGTCGACGGCACCAAGACCTATTTCGACACCAACGTGTCGGCGCATCACCACTTCTATCTCGAAAACAACCACGAACTGGTCGACATTCCGGACCCGCATCTGGTGTTGCAGAAGATGCCGGAAGTGCCCGAAGGCTACGAGATCGCCCGGGTCGACATGGTCGTGCGGCTGCGCAAGAAAAGCGCCGAGGCGAAGTAATTCGTCATACGCGGGCTTGACCCGCGTTTCCACCAATCCCGAGCAAATGCTTTTTTGGATGTGGATGGATTGCCGGGAGCGCAGACAAGTATGCGAAGCCTGCGCAAGATAGACGACTGTGCCCCGCAACGACGAATGATTGTCAATCGCGACGCTGCAGCCGAATTCCCGGCCTCAATCCACCTTCTCGTCGGCGTAGACGCCCCACAGCCGTTGCTGCTCGATCCAGCCATCGAAGCCATCGCCGGCGACGTGGCACCAGCCGGCCGCGCAGTGTTTGACCTGCGCCACGACGCCGGCCTGCAGGCGGGCGGCGACCGCGCTGGCTGGATCGGCGCGCTCATAGAGCGGGGCGAGTTCGTCCTTGCTCTTCATGGTGATCACCGCCGTGCGGCGGCCCGACAGCAGCGAATGATAGACCCAGCCCTCCGCGCCTTCGGAATCACGGACCCGGCGCCAGTTCTCGAATTCGGCGGTGATCTCAACCGGAAGGCCCGAGCGGGTGTAAACCCAGGCGACGTCGTTATCCTTGGTCGGACCGGCCCTGACGTTGACGTGATCGGATTTGAGGCTGACATAGCGCGGCACGGGCAGCCCGCTGGCGGTGACGGCCGAATCCTTGGCCGAAAATCCTGAGCTTATGGACGCGCCCAGCGCGCTCCCCGCAAGCACCACCACCAAACAAAAACGCCTCAACGCCATCCACCCGTCTCCTGCCGGGAATCCAACTCAAATATTTCGAGCTGAAATCCCCACCAACGCCCAAAACCCCCTGTACCCCGCCCGGATTGCCCCTCGGTTTTGATGCCTTGGGTTTTTGCCGGAGTTCTTGTCTTGGCCCGGCCTTCTGCTAGAGAGGGCAGAACGGCAGGGAAACAAGACGAGCCCGAAACCCCCTTTCGGAAGCCCAAAGGGAATTATCGGGGAACCCACGGAAGCGCCGGGACTGCGCGGTGACGGCAGTGTCGAACAACCGGGTTAATGAGGTCTGAACGACCTCACGAGAGCAGGACATGTCAGTTAAGAAAAAGCCTCTCGTTGTCGTTACGCGCAAGCTGCCGGACTCGATCGAGACCCGCATGCGCGAGCTGTTCGACGCCCGGCTCAATCTCGACGACACGCCGCTGACGCCGGAGCAGATCGCCGAAGCGGTCCGCTCGGCCGACGTCCTGGTGCCGACCGTCACCGACGAGATCACCGAGGAGCTGCTCAAGCAGCCCGAATGCAAGCTGAGACTGATCGCCAATTTCGGCAACGGCGTCGACAATATCGATGTCGCGGCGGCCCATGCGCGCGGCATCACCGTCACCAACACGCCGAAGGTCCTGACCGAAGACACCGCCGACATGACCATGGCGCTGATCCTGGCGGTGCCGCGCCGGCTGATCGAAGGCGCCTCCATCCTCACCGAGGGCAAGAGCTGGCCGGGCTGGTCGCCGACCTGGATGCTCGGTCATCGCATCGGGGGCAAACGGCTCGGCATCATCGGCATGGGCCGCATCGGACAGGCGGTGGCGCGCCGGGCGCGGGCCTTCGGCCTGCAGATTCATTATCACAACCGCCGTCCCGTCGCGCCGCGTATCGCCGACGAACTGGGCGCGACCTATTGGGAAAGCCTCGACCAGATGCTGGCGCGGATGGATATCATCTCGGTGAATTGTCCGCACACGCCGGCGACGTTTCATCTGCTGTCGGCGCGGCGGCTGAAGCTGATCCGCAAGGACGCCTATATCGTCAACACCGCGCGCGGCGAAGTGATCGACGAGGAGACGCTGACCAAGCTGATCGAAACCGGCGACATCGCCGGCGCCGGCCTCGACGTGTTCGAGCACGAGCCTGCGGTCAATCCGAAACTGGTGCGGCTGGCGAAGGCCGGCAAGGTGACGCTGCTGCCGCATATGGGCTCGGCGACGATCGAAGGCCGCGTCGAGATGGGCGAGAAGGTGATCATCAACATCCGAACCTTCCTCGACAATCACAAGCCGCCGGACCGCGTGCTGCTGAGCATGCTGTGAGGACGCTTCGACCGTTCACCGGTGCCCGCTGAGATCGGTGATGACAAGCGCATCGCCGTTTAATGGATTGAGGGGATCGCGCTGATAGCGCAACGTCTCGAACCGCATGGCGCGCGCGTCCACCATCAATAGCCGCCCGACCAGGCCTTCGCCGAAACCGACGATTTCGCGGATCGCCTCCAGCGCCATCATCGACCCCAGCACCCCGGCGAGCGCGCCCATCACGCCGGCCTCGGCGCAGGCCGGCACCGCGCCGGGCGGCGGCGGTTCGGGAAACAGGCAGCGGTAGGTCGGATTGAACTGGCCTTCGGCGTTTTTCTCATGGGCGCGGATCGTGGTCAGCGATCCGTCGAACATGCCGAGCGCGGCCGTGATCAGCGGCTTGCCGGCGAGAAAGCACGCGTCCGACACCAGATAGCGGGTCGCGAAATTATCCGATCCGTCGAGCACCAGATCGTAGCTGCCGATCAGCGTCATGGCGTTGTCGGCATCGAGCCGGGTGGCGTGGGCCGCGAACCGGACATGGGGATTGAGCGCATGGATCCGCTCGGCGGCGGTGTCGACCTTGCGCCGGCCGATATCGGGCGTTGAGTGAATGATCTGGCGCTGGAGATTGGACAGCGACACGATGTCGTCATCGACCACGCCGAGCGCACCGACGCCGGCGGCGGCGAGATACATCAGCGCCGGCGCGCCGAGGCCGCCCGCGCCGATCACCAGCGCGGAAGCCTCCTTCAATGCGGCCTGGCCGGGGCCGCCGACCTCGCGCAGCACGATATGGCGGGCGTATCGTTCGAGCTCGTCGGCACTCAGCATGGCGCGATCAAATCCTGATTTTCCGGCATCGGTTTATCACGCGCTGCGGTATCGGGGATGTTCCTTGAACCATGGCGCGGTTGTTGCCTACCAAGCAGATGTGCTTAATTGCCTGGACGTCAATGACCCCGAGACTTCTCATGAGATCGATGCTGACGGCAACATTGATATTCGTGGCCGCGGGGGCGTCCGCAACTGCGCAGGTGACGGCGCCGTCCACGGCAGGTGCGAAGCCGAAGCCGGTCGCGACCATTCCGGTACGGCCTGCCTTGCAGACCCCCGCCGATACCGCCAATGCGATGGCCCAGGCCGAGCGTCTGGCGATCCAGTCCGACCTGGCCTGGGCCGGGCAGTACAACGGGGTCATTACGGGCGAAGTCAGCGAGCGCATGGTCGCCGCCATCAAGGAGTTTCAGAAGGACCGGGGCGACAAACCAACCGGCGTGCTCAATCCGCAGGAGCGCAGCGTACTCGCGGAAACCGCAAGGCAGCGGCAGGATAATGTCGGCTGGAAAATCGTCACCGAAGCCGGCACCGGAGCGCGGCTTGGTGTGCCCGCAAAACTGGTGCCGCAGCAATCCTCTGACGCCAGCGGCGCCAAATGGAGTTCCACCACCGGGACCATCCAGATTCAGCTGGCGCGGCGCAAGCAGGCCGATCCCACGACCGCAAAACTCGCCGAGCAGGAAAAGAAGGAACCCGCCGGCCGCAAGGTCGAATACACAGCCGTAAAGCCGGATTTCTTCGTGCTGTCGGGCGTGCAGGGCCTGAAGAAATTCTACGTGCGCGGACAATACAAGGGCGACGAGGTCCGCATCCTTACCATCCTCTACGATCAGGCCACCGAAGGCACGATGGAGCCGGTGGTGATCGCGATGTCGAGCGCGTTCTACCCGTTCCCGTCAGGCACGGGCCCGCCGCCGCGCAAGACGGTCGAATACGGCACCGGCGTGGTCGTCAGCGACGACGGCGCCATCGTCGCCGATCGCGAGATCACCGATGGCTGCCTGGCGATCGCGATTGCCGGGCACGGCAATGCCGATCGCGTCGCCGAGGACAAGGACCACGGTCTCGCGCTGCTGCGCATCTACGGCGCGCGCGGATTGAAGCCGCTGTCCTTGAACAATGGTGCTGCGAAATCTGCCGTCGAACTGACCGGCATTGCCGATCCGCAAAACCAGGGCGGCGCCGCTGCGGCAAGCAGCGTCAAGGCATCGACCACCTCGATCGGCGGCGGCAGCGATCTCGCGGTGGCGCCGGCGCCGGCGCTCGGCTTTTCCGGCGCGGCGGCGCTCGATAGCGACGGCAAATTCGCCGGCATCGCGCTATTGAAGCCGGCGGTAGTCGCGGGGCCGCCGAATGCGACGCCCGCGGCGCAGGCGGTGCTGGTACCGGCCGACACCGTGCGTGAGTTTCTCGCAGGCAACGGCGTCAATACAGCGAGTGGATCGCCGGATGCGAAGGCATCCGTGGTGCGCGTGATCTGCGTCAGGAAGTGATCGGACAGTGGCCCCGGGACATCGCAGGGCAGCGGCCCCGGCAATCCTGAGCGCGGTTGCCGGCACCGATCACGCATAACGTCCCGTATTCATCCGGAATGGTCATAAAACCGATAAACAGTCATCCTTGAGGGGTTGGTGATTCGGACAGCCGCGATCCCCTTGGATGATCGGGCCGGCACGTCCTGAGCAAAGAATTGCTCGGCGTCGCAGAATGCGATGCGCACTCAGTGCGCGTGGCGTAACCGCAGGTCCCCTTAAACAAACATTCCGAGGAATCTACAATGCAGACGATCGTACTGGCCACCCAAAAGGGCGGCAGCGGCAAGAGCACGCTCGCAATCGGCCTGGCGCTGGCGGCGATAAAGGCCGGGCACAGCGTCCGCCTGATCGAGACAGATCCGCAAGGAACGCTTTCGAACTGGCAGACCCGCCGCATCTATGCCGAGCCCATGGTCGAGCCGGTTTACAGCGCCGGCGCGATCGAGCAGCGGCTGCAGTCCCTCGACGGCGACGGCGTGACGCTGACGATCGTCGACACCGCCGGCGGCGCCAGCGCTGCGACGACGGCGGCCATTCGCTGCGCCGATTTGTGCCTGATCCCGGCGCGCCCGAGCGTCGCCGATATCGAGGCGACCGCATCGACGCTTCATATCATCCGCGCCTCGAACAGGCCGTTCGCCTTCGTGCTCAACCAGACGCCGATCCGGGGTCAACGCATCAGCAGCGCGGCGACGGCGCTGGGCGATGAAGCGGCGCTCGAACTCGCCGAGGTTATCGCCAGGCCTTTCATCGCCATGCGCAACGATCATCAGGATGCGCTGAGCGCGGGGCTGGCGGTCAACGAATACGCCCCGGCAAGCAAGTCGGCGGAGGAAATTCGCAGCCTCTGGCAATGGGTCGCGGCCAAGCTCAGCGCCGGCGCAACCGCCGACGCGCAGCCGATCGTCAGCGAACTCACAGCATCGCCCCGCACCGTCCCCTCGATTTTCCTGGAGACCGCTGCGGAGACGGCTGCGCTCGCTTCGTGGAGCGGTTTGTAGCAAGCCATGTGACGACGAAGGGGCGCGCTCCTTCCTTAGGAAGAGGGGGCGGCCTCTGGAAAGACCTCAGACTGAGCTGATCGCGCTTCGGCCGAGCCAGCTTTCGCCACGCGATCGGGTCGGATGCGCCCGCGCATCCTGCCTTCGTTGGTCCGGACTGCGAACTATTTCTGGCATTTCGGGCACCAGAAGGTCGAGCGGCCGTTCTGGGTGAATCGCCGCACGATGCCGTTGCAACCCGCGGTCTGGCATTTCTCCCCTTCGCGGTCGTAGACCTGAAAGGAATGCTGGAAATAGCCGAGCTCGCCCGAGGTCTGGCGATGGTCGCGCAGCGACGAGCCGCCGGCCTTGATGGCCTGGTTCAGCACCGCATGAATCGCGTTGACCAGCCGTTTGGCGTGGTCAGTGGGCTCACCCGTTTTTTTCGCCAAGGTCGCGGCCGGCCTTCGCGGCGACAGATGCGAGCGAAACAGCGCCTCGCAGACATAGATGTTGCCGAGCCCGGCGACCACGCGCTGGTCGAGCAGCGCCGCCTTCAGGCTGGTCTTCTTGTTGGCGCAGGAGCGCGCCAGCATGTCGGCATCGAATTCGTTGCCGAGCGGCTCTGGGCCAAGACCCCGCAGCAACGGTTCCTCCTCGATCGCCCCACGGGCAATGATCTTCATGGAGCCGAACCGGCGCGGATCGTTGAACACAATCGATGCGCCCGACGACATGTGGAACACGACATGGTCGTGCGCGCGATCCCCGGCGCGCGGATGGTGGAATTGACCCGGCGCCGTCTCGTCAGAGTCCATGATCACGCGAAACGAGCCCGACATACCCAGATGCATCAGCAGCACGTCGCCGGAGCCAAGGTCAGCCAGCAGGTATTTGGCACGACGGCCGAGGCCGGTCACGGTCTGGTCCGCAAGCCGCACGACAAAATCCCGCTGGAACGGAAAACGCAGGTCTTTGCGCCTGACTTCCACTTTCACGATCCGGGATCCCTCCATGACCGGCTGCAGGCCGCGGCGGACGGTCTCGACTTCGGGTAATTCGGGCATGGATGGGCGTTCACCTTGTGGTGTCGACGTGATAGCGACATTGCGGCGGGCGCGCTATGGTCCGGCCGTTGCCAGTGTGAGGGCGTAAAGACATGGATCGGCCTGATGAGACCACGCATTTCGGCTTCAGGGACGTCCCTTTAGGTGAAAAACAGACGCTGGTGAACGACGTGTTCCACAGCGTGGCACAGCGTTACGACCTGATGAACGATCTGATGTCGGCAGGCCTGCATCGGGTCTGGAAAGACCTGATGATCAACGCGCTCAATCCGCCGCGCGGCGATACGCCGTTCGCGCTGCTCGACGTTGCCGGCGGCACCGGCGACATCGCTTTCCGCGCCGCCCAGGGGGCGGGCGCCGGCTTTCACGCGACGGTATGCGACATCAATTCCGACATGCTCAACGTCGGCCGCGAGCGCGCGGCGGCGCGGCATCTCGATGACCGGGTGTCGTTCGTGGAAGGCAATGCCGAGGCACTGGCGTTCCCTGACCGCAATTTCGACGCCTACACCATCGCTTTCGGAATCCGCAACGTGCCACGGATCGACCTGGCTCTAGGCGAGGCGTTTCGTGTGCTGAAGCCCGGCGGCAGGTTCCTGTGCCTGGAATTCTCCACCGTCGACGTGCCCGGCCTGGACCGGATTTACGACCTGTTTTCGTTCAAGGTGATCCCGCCGCTCGGCCGTATGGTGACCGGCGACGCTGAGTTCGTATCAATATCTCGTGGAATCGATCCGCAAGTTTCCCAAGCCCAGCGCGTTTGCCGAGATGATTCGAGCGGCCGGCTTTTCCCGCGTCACCTGGCAAAGCCTTTCCGGCGGCATCGTGGCATTGCATTCGGGCTGGCGCCTGTGATCTCTGCCATGACCCACATCGCGCGGCTCGCCCGCGCCGGTTTCGTGTTCGCGCGCGAGGGCGTGTTCGGCGTGGTCGATCCATCGCTGGTGCCGCCGCCCGGACAACTCGCGCTGCGCCTTGCCCGGATCATCGAGCGCCCCGGCGCCAAATCCGGTCCGCGGCTGTCGCGCGCGCTGACGCGGCTGGGACCGGCCTACCTCAAGCTCGGACAGTTTCTCGCCACGCGGCCCGACGTGGTCGGCGTGGTGATGGCGCGCGATCTGGAAAGCCTGCAGGACCGGCTGCCGCCGTTTTCGCAAAGCGAGGCTGAAGCCGTCATCGCGCAGTCGCTGGAACGCCCGGTGGCGCAAGCGTTTGCGAGTTCTGGGCCCGGCGGTCGCCGCCGCCTCGATCGCGCAGGTGCATCGCGGCGAGACCGAGCAGGATGGCGTACGCAAATCGGTTGCGGTGAAGGTGCTGCGGCCCTATGTGGCCGCGCGCTTCCGCCGCGACCTCGCCGATTTTTTCTTTGTCGCGCATAACGCCGAAGCCTACTCGGCGGAAGCGCGGCGGCTGCGGCTGATCGAAGTCATCAATACGATGTCGCGCTCGGTTTCGATGGAGATGGATCTGCGGCTGGAGGCTGCCGCGCTCTCCGAGATGGCCGAGAACACCCGCGAGGATCCGGACTTCCGCGTGCCCGCCGTCGACTGGGATCGCACCGCCCATAACGTCCTGACCATGGAGTGGATCGACGGTATCGCGCTGAGCGACCACGCCCGCCTTGAGGAGTCCAGGGTCGATCTGCCCGACCTCGGGCGCAAGGTGATCCAGAGTTTCCTGCGCCATGCGCTGCGCGACGGCTTCTTTCATGCCGACATGCATCCCGGCAATCTGTTCCTCGACGATGCCGGGCGCCTGGTCGCGGTCGATTTCGGCATCATGGGCCGGCTCGGCGTGAAGGAGCGACGCTTCCTCGCCGAAATTCTCCTGGGCTTCATCACCCGCGACTATCGACGCGTCGCCGAAGTGCATTTCGAGGCCGGCTACGTGCCGGGGCATCACTCGGTCGAGAATTTCGCGCAGGCGATCCGCGCCATCGGCGAGCCGATCCACAACCGCACCGCCGAGGAAATCTCGATGGCGAAGCTGCTCACGCTGCTGCTCGAGGTCACCGGCCTGTTCGACATGCGGACCCGCCCCGAACTGATCCTGCTGCAAAAGACCATGGTGGTGGTCGAGGGCGTGGCGCGCAGTTTCGATCCGAGACTCGATATCTGGAAGACCGCCGATCCGGTGGTTCGCGAGTGGATCGAGCGCAACCTCGGCCCGGTCGGCCGCATCCAGGGAGCGATGTCCGGCGCCGGCGATCTCGGCCGCGTACTGTCGGGCCTGCCGGCGATCGCAGCACGGTCGGTGGCGGTGCTGGAGCAGCTGGAGACCATGACGCGGGAAGGTGTGAGGCTGTCGCCGGAGACGATCGCAGCGATGGGCCGCACCGAGGGCCGCAAGAGCCGCTGGCGCACGCTGGCGCTGTGGATCATCGCCGCCACCTTCATCGCGATCCTGTTCGCGGTCCGGCAATTGTGATTGCATCGCATGCATAGTATGATAGCATTGCTATCATCAGCTTCCGCCGGAACAGCCCATGGCCAGCCTGACCATCCGAAAACTCGATGAGCAGGTAAAGGTCTATCTGCGGCTGCGTTCGGCCAGCAACGGCCGCTCCGTGGAAGAAGAAGTCCGGGTGATCCTGGGAGACCTCATCCAGGGCCGCCCCGAATTCCCCGCAACACCCTCGGCGGCCATGTTACCGCCTGCGGACGCACCCTCCCGGCCTCCCGGCCGCACCCATGCCACGGATCAGGCCCGCGTCACCCTGATCATCGGCGGCGGCATCGCGGCCTACAAGGCGCTGGACCTGATCCGGCGGCTCAAGGAGCGGCAGATTCGGGTCCGCTGCGTGCTGACCAGGGCCGCGCAGCAGTTCGTCACGCCGCTGGCGGCCGGTGCGCTGTCGAACGAGCGCTGCTACACTGATCTGTTCGATCCGCAGAGCGAGTTCGACGCCGGCCATATTCGTCTGGCGCGCGAGTGCGATCTGATCGTGGTGGCGCCAGCGACCGCGGACCTGATGGCGAAGATGGCGAACGGTCATGCCGACGACCTCGCCAGCGCCATTCTGCTCGCGGCCAACCGGCCAATCCTGCTGGCGCCGGCGATGAACCCGCTGATGTGGAATAATTCCGCGACCCGCCGCAATGTCGCGCAGCTGGTCCGCGATGGCGTCGCTCTGGTCGGGCCCAATGCCGGCGAAATGGCTGAAGCCGGCGAGGCCGGCGTCGGCCGCATGTCGGAGCCCGTGGAAATAGCTTCCGCCGCCGAGCGCCTGCTGCGCACCTCCCGGCCGCGCCCGCTTGCGGGAAAACGCGTTCTCATTACCGCCGGGCCGACCCATGAGCCGATCGATCCGGTGCGCTACATCGCCAATCGTTCTTCCGGCAAGCAGGGATTCGCGATTGCCGCAGCGGCGCAGGCCGCAGGCGCGGATGTCACTCTTATCTCGGGGCCGGTCGATCTCGACGATCCCGTAGGCGTCACCGTAAGGCACGTGGAATCCGCGCGCGAAATGCTGCAACGGGTCGAAGCAGCCCTTCCGGCCGATATCGCTATCTTCGCCGCCGCCGTCGCCGACTGGCGCGTCGCCAACGAAGGCGAGCAAAAACTGAAAAAGACTTCCGCCGGCATGCCGCCGCTGCAGCTCGTGGAAAATCCCGACATCCTGGCAACGATTTCGAAATTAAGGGACGGGCGGCCACCGCTGGTGATCGGATTCGCCGCCGAGACCGAAAAGCTGATCGACAACGCCACGGCAAAACTCGCGCGCAAGGGCTGTGACTGGATCGTCGCCAACGACGTCTCGCCGGCAACGGGCGTGATGGGCGGCGACCGCAACACGGTTCACCTGCTGACCCGCGATGGCGCGGAAATCAAGGTCGACTCCTGGCCCGTGATGACCAAGGAAGAAGTCGCCACCGCGCTGGTGGCGCGCATCGCCGAAACCGTCGGGAAAACCTCGTGAGCTCAAACGTCAAAATCGATATAAGGCAATTGCCGCATGGCGAAGGCCTGGCGCTGCCGGCCTATCAGAGCGCCCACGCCGCGGGCCTCGACCTGCTGGCCGCGGTGGCTCGGGATTCGCCGCTGATTCTTGCCCCCGGGCAGCGCGCGCTGGTGCCGACCGGGCTCTCGATCGCGCTGCCGCCGGGCTATGAGGCGCAGGTCCGTCCGCGCTCCGGCCTTGCATCGAAACACGGCGTCACGGTGCTCAATGCGCCCGGCACCGTCGACGCGGATTATCGCGGCGAGATCGGCGTGCTCCTGATCAACCTTGGCGAGGCGCCGTTTGCGATCCGCCGCGGCGAGCGCATCGCGCAGATGGTGATCGCGTCCGTGGCGAGAGCCGAACTCGTGCCCGCCGACTCGCTCCCGACGACCGATCGCGGCAGCGGCGGTTTCGGTTCGACCGGCCGCTATTTATACGGGTTTATAAGATCGCGGATAATTCAGCCCGCCTTTTTTTCCACCGGGATTCGCGTTCACGGTCTGGACTCTTACCCGCCGAGTTCGGTTGGGGATATTGTCATTTGATTCGCGCACGGAGCGCGATCAGCAAAGTGGGCACCGGTTTTGCGTCTGATCGCGCTCCCGGGCGTAAAATCGTGCGGTTTGGGGCAAACATGTCGGGCGTGATCGTTGCGATGCGTCGGACCCTGCTGTCGTGCACGTCACTGGCACGTAACGGCCTGATCGCACTTGCCACCGCCTCATTCGGGTCGACCACTCCGGCAAGGGCCGGCGATCTGTCGCTGCTGGATGCAATCTCGGCCTCGCTCGATCTCGATCGCCAGGAATTCGCGGTGCTGACCACGGCGCTGGCGCTGCTGGGCTTTTCGGTGGTGGCGGCGATCCTCTTGATGCGCACCCGCATCCGCGCGGCAGGAAACGAGGCGCGGCTGCGCGCCGATATCGGGGAACTGCAGGTCCAGGCCGACCGCTTCCGGGCGCTGTTGTTCGCGGAGCCGCAGATCCTGATTTCGTGGCCGGCAGGCGGCAATCGCCCGGAAATCACCGGCGACACCTCACTGCTGATGCCGCAGGAGTCCCAGCAAAATCAGCCCCAGCGCATTCTTGCCTTCGGAACCTGGCTGCCGCCGGAGCCGGCGCTGCAGATGGACCATGCGGTCGACGCGCTGCGCGAAGCCGGCGAAGGTTTTCTGCTCAATCTCATGACTTCGAATGGCCGCTCGATCGAAGCCATGGGCCGCCCCATCGGCGGCCAAGCCATTGTACGGATTCGCGAACTCGGCGGCGTGCGCCGGGAACTGGCCGAGATGAACCTCCGGCACAAGGCGCTGCTCGAAGAAACCGAGATGCTGCGCGGCTTTGCCGCCGCGGCACCCTGGCCGATCTGGACCAAACGCGCCAAAGGCGGGCTCAGCTACGCCAATGCCGCCTATGCGCGAGCGACCGAGGCCGCAAGCGTCGCGGATGCGATCGAACGCGACCTCGAACTGCTCGACAGCGGCGACCGCAGCGACATGGACCGCGCACTGAGCGGCACGGCGGCCTTCAATGCGCGGCTGCCGATCGTGGTCGGCGGCGAGCGCCGCATCTACGACGTGCATGCGCTGAGCCTCGGCGGCGGAAGCTTCGGCATCGCCATCGACGCCAGCGAAGCCACCGCGCTGCGGCGCAGCGCTGGTGCGGATGGCGGAGGCGCATCGCCGCACGCTCGATCAGCTGTCCTCAGGCGTCGCCGTATTCGACGACCAGCGGCGGCTGGCGTTCTACAACGATTCCTATCGCCGCCTGTGGGACCTCGACCGCGCGTTCCTCGACGGCAACCCCGACGATTCGAGCGTGCTCGATCGGCTACGCGCCGCGCGCAAACTCCCGGAGCAACCGGATTTCCGGGCCTGGAAGGCCAAGCTGCATGAAGCCTATCGCGCGGTCGAGCCGGCCAAGGACACCTGGTATCTGCCCGATGGCCGCGCGGTCAGCGTCGTCACCACGCCGAACCCGGAAGGCGGCGTCACCTATCTGTTCGACGACGTCACCGAAAGCCTCGACCTTGCCCGGCGGTTCGACGGCCTGATCCGGGTGCAGCGTGAAACGCTCGATAATCTCGCCGAAGCGGTCGCGGTGTTCGGCAGCAACGGCCGCGCGCAATTGTTCAATCCGGCGTTTGCCAGGATGTGGAAGCTGTCGCCCGATGCGCTGCGCGAGCAGCCGCATATCGAGACGGTGGAAGCCTGGTGCAAGCCGCTGTTCGATGACGCCAACACTTGGCGCACCCTCCGCGAGGCCGTCACCGCGAATCGAGAACCGGGTCGAGGTGCCGCTGAAGCTGGAACGCAAGGATGGCAGCGTGCTGGACTGCATGACCATGCCGCTGCCCGACGGCGCCACCATGCTGACCTTCCAGGACATCACCGATACCGAGAATGTCGAGCGCGCGCTGCGCGAGCGCAACGAGGCGCTGGAGACCGCCGACCAGATGAAGGTCGATTTCGTCCACCACGTGTCCTACGAACTCCGTTCGCCGCTGACTACCATCATCGGCTTCGCGCATTTCCTGAGCGACCCCGTTACCGGTCCGCTGACGCCGAAGCAGGCCGAGTATCTCGGCTACATCACCGCCTCCACCAACGCGCTGCTCGCGATCATCAACAACATCCTCGATCTCGCGACCATCGACGCCGGCGCGATGTCGCTCAATCTCGGGCCCGATCGACATCCGCAAGACCATCGAAGCCGCCGCCGAAGGCATCCAGGACCGGCTCGCGACCGACCGCATCGGGCTCAAGGTCGATGTCGATCCCGGCATCGGCAGCTTTGTCGGCGACGAACGCCGCGTGGTGCAGGTGCTGTATAATCTTTTGGCGAATGCCGTCGGATTTTCGCCCCAGGACAGCACCATCGGCCTGAGCGCGAAGCGAACCGAGCACAGCGTCGTTTTCACCGTGACCGATTCCGGTCCGGGCATTCCGCCGGACGTCAAGGACAAGGTGTTCGACTGGTTCGAAAGTCACTCCCACGGCTCGCGGCATCGCGGTGCCGGCCTTGGCCTGTCGCTGGTGCGCTCCTTTGTCGAACTGCACGGGGGCAAAGTGCGCGTCGATTCGATCGTCGGTAATGGCACGACCGTGACCTGCGACTTCCCGATCGATCAGGCCGCGCATCGCAACGCCGCGGAATGACCGCTCCCACGACATTCTCGCTGGCGCTGGCAAACGAGACCGCGACCGCGTGTCTGATGGCCGATCTTGCCCTGCTGATCGGCCCCGGCGACGTCATTACCCTTTCCGGCGATCTCGGCGCCGGGAAAACCGCAGCGGCCCGAGCGATGATCCGCTATCTCGCCGGCGACGACGCGCTGGAGGTTCCAAGCCCGACCTTCACGCTCGTTCAGGCTTACGACCTGCCGCCTTTTCCGCTGCTGCATGCGGATCTCTACCGCGTCAACGATTCCATCGAACTGGAAGAGATCGGCCTGTCGCCGTTGCCGGAAGCCACGGTGGCGCTGATCGAATGGCCGGAGCGCGCGCCATCAGCACTTCCTGCCGACCGCATCGACATCGCGCTGAACCATCGTCCGGCGCTGGGATCGACGGCGCGCGCCGCCGAAATCACCGGCTACGGCAAGGCCGCCGCGCAGGTCGCAAGGCTGAGGACGCTGCGGCAGTTTCTTGACGATGCGGGCTATGCGGAAGCCCGACGCCGTCGCATGGCCGGGGACGCCTCGACGCGGTCCTATGCGCGACTCGTCCGCGACGACGGCGTCGTCATCCTGATGAACTCGCCCAGGCGCCCCGACGGACCGGCGATCTATGACGGCAAGTCGTACAGCGCCGCGGTGCACCTGGCCGAGGATGTCGGGCCGTTCGTTGCCCTCGCCAGGGCCTTGAGCGAGCGCGGCTTCTCGGCGCCCGCGATCCGTCACGCCGACCTCGACGCCGGATTCCTGATTACCGAGGATTTCGGCAGCGCGGGTTTTATCGAGGGCGATCCGCCCGCACCGATCCGCGAGCGGTATGAGGCCGCGACCGACATGCTGGCGGCGCTGCACCGCGAAGCTTTGCCCGAAGTCTTACCACTGGCGCCACAGCTGACTTACGCCATTCCCACCTTCGACACAGAGGCGCTGCTGGTCGAAGCAGGACTCATGCCCGAATGGTATCTGCCGGACCGCGGGAAGGAACTGACCGACGACCTCCGCGCCGAATTCGTCACGATGTGGCGCGACCTGTTGCGCAAGCCCGCTGCCGCTCCCAAAACCTGGGTACTGCGGGACTTCCATTCACCCAATCTGATCTGGCTCGGCGAACGGCAAGGAATCGCAAGAGTAGGCATTATCGACTTTCAGGACGCCGTGCTCGGCCCGGCCGCCTATGATCTGGTGTCGCTGTTGCAGGACGCGCGGATCGACGTGCCCGAACCGCTCGAGCTTGCGCTGCTGACGCGCTACATCAAGGCGCGGCGCGCGGCCGACGACACGTTCGATCCGGCCGGTTTCGCCGAGCTTTATGCGATCATGTCGGCGCAGCGCAACACGCGGCTGCTCGGCACCTTCGCACGGCTCAACCGGCGCGACGGCAAGCCGCAATATTTGCGCCACCAGCCCCGGATCTGGACCTATCTCGGCCGTTCGCTGGCCCACCCCGTACTCGCGCGCGCCCGGGAATGGTACGCCGCCAACGTCCCTCCGCCGGTTCCGTAATTTACCGGATATTAGCCAGCCAGCCTTTAATCTGCGCCGGACCCTGCCCCCAAGCGCAGGGCGCGGCTGCTGCGAGGGCTGGAGCAAATCAATGGCAACGGAACAACGGCGCGCAGGAGAGCGCGTCACATTCGAGCGCGGCATTCCCGCGCATATGATGGGCATCGACGGCACCTGGCGGCGCGAATGCATCATGGAAGACGTTTCGGAGACGGGCGCCAAGCTCACCGTTGAAGGCTCGGTCGAGGGGCTGCATCTCAAGGAATTCTTCCTGTTGCTGTCTTCCACCGGTCTCGCCTATCGCCGCTGCGAACTGTCCTGGGTCAACGGCGACCAGATCGGCGTCAACTTCCTTAAAACAGGGCGACAAGAAGAAAAAGGCGGCCAAGCGCTCGCCTCAGGGTGCGGAAGTCTGAACGTCCCGGCTGGTCGCACAACCGTCACGTGGGACGGCTATGGCATCCACGATCGATGCGTGGCGCGAATCGCCGTGGTATGATTTTCGCTGTCTTCAACAACCTGCGCGTATTCTGACCGCAAAACCGGTATCCACTCCTGCGAAATACTCGCCACCGTTTCGAGAAAACCGCCAAAATGTCTGTCAAGCCCACCAAAGCCATGGTCCTCGCCGCCGGTCTCGGCGTGCGTATGCGCCCCCTGACGGATCGGATGCCGAAGCCGCTGGTGCGCGTGGCGGGCCGCACGCTGCTCGATCATGTGCTCGACAAGCTCGCCAACGCCGGCGTCAGCGAAGCCGTCGTCAATGTGCACTATCTGCCCGACCAGATCATCGATCACACCGCCGCGCGCTCGCGGCCCCGCGTGATCATCTCCGATGAGCGGGACCAGGTGCTCGGCACCGGCGGCGGCGTCGTCAAGGCGCTGCCTTTGCTCGGCGCCAGCCCGTTTTTCCACGTCAATGCCGACACCCTGTGGATCGATGGTGTGCGGCCCAACCTGGCGCGGCTGGCCGAAGCCTTCGACCCCGCGCGGATGGATATCCTGTTGTTGATGGCGCCGACGACGAGCAGCATCGGTTATGGCGGACGCGGCGACTATGCGATGCTGCCCGATGGCGCGCTGCGCAAGCGCAGGGAACATCAGGTGGTTCCATTCGTCTATGCCGGTGTGGCGATCATGTCGCCGTCTCTGTTCGCCGATGCGCCGGCGGGCGAGTTCTCGCTGACCAGGATGTTCGATCGCGCCAACGAGCAGGAGCGGCTGTTCGGCCTGCGGCTGGACGGCGTGTGGATGCATGTCGGAACCCCCGACGCGGTGCATGCGGCGGAAGAAGCGTTTCTCGCCAGCGTCGCCTGACCCGCCCATCCTTTTCTCGTCAATTAGAAATCGCCCCCGAAATACGCCCATGCCATGATACAGCCTGATCCCGAATCAGGCAGCCCATGCGCGTTTTCAGCGTTCCAGTCTCTGCGCCGTTCCTGCGCACCGTCATCGCCGCGCTGGTCGATGGCAGGCTGGTCGATGGCTTTAACGCGGGCGCGCACCCTGAAAAACTGGCGCAGGCGACGCTCTATCTGCCGACCCGGCGCGCCGGACGCATGGCGCGGGAAATCTTTCTCGACGAGTTGAAGGCGGACGCGGTGGTGCTGCCGCGCATCGTCGCACTCGGCGACATCGACGAGGACGAGCTGGCGTTCGCCGAAGAAGTCCGAGCCATACGGCGGCGCGGCGCCGCTCGACATGCCACCCAGGCTCGGCGAACTCGAGCGCAGGCTCACGCTGGCAAGACTGGTCGCGGCCTGGGCAAAAGGTCCGGTATTGGCGCCGCTGGTCGTCGGCGGCCCGGCCTCGACCCTGGCATTGGCCGGCGAGCTGGCGCGCCTGATGGACGACATGGTCACCCGTGGCGTCGGATGGGAGGCGCTTGACGGGCTGGTGCCGGATCAACTGGATCAATATTGGCAGCACTCGCTCGAATTCCTGCGAATTGCGCGACAGGCATGGCCGGCTCACTTGCAGGAAATCGGGAAGATCGAGCCGGCGGCGCGGCGCGACCTCCTGATTTCAGCGGAAGCCAAGCGCCTCACCGCGCATCACGACGGCCCGGTGATCGCGGCGGGCTCGACCGGTTCGATGCCGGCGACCGCGAAATTCCTCCACGCCGTGAGCGCTCTGCCGCAAGGCGTGGTGGTACTGCCGGGGCTCGATACCGATCTCGACGAGGAAGCGTGGCAAACAATCGGTGGCGTCAAGGACGCGCAAGGGAAATTTAGTTCACTGCCGGCATCCAACCATCCGCAGTTCGCGATGCACGCGCTGCTCGATCGATTTGGCATCAGACGCGGCGACGTCGAAATTCTGGGCGAACCGGCGCCGCATGGACGCGAGGTGCTGGCGTCCGAGGCGATGCGGCCATCCAACGCGACCGCGCAATGGCACCACCGACTGGCTGAGCCCGCGGTGGTCGAAAAGATCTCAGGCGCCATGGCAAATCTCGCCGTGATCGAAGCGGATAATCCCGAGATGGAGGCGCTTGCGATCGCGGTGGCGATGCGCGAGGCGCGGCATCTGAACAAATCGGCGGCGCTGGTGACACCGGATCGGGCGCTGGCACGGCGGGTGATCGCGGCGCTGGGCCGCTGGAATCTCGAATTCGACGATTCCGGCGGCGACGCGCTGGTGGACACTTCGGCAGGCATTTTCGCGCGGCTCGCGGCAGAGGCAGCGGCAAAGCAGCTCGAGCCGCCGACCCTGCTGGCGCTCCTGAAACATCCGCTGTGCCGGCTGGGCGGCGCGCCAGACGCGTTCAGGGGCGCCGTCGAGGTGCTCGAACTGGCGCTGTTACGCGGCACGCGACCGCAGGCCGGAAGCAGCGGGCTCGCGCGCGATTTTACGCGATTCCGTCTCGAGCTCGACAAGCTTCGGCGTCGCGAGACATCCTCGCTGCACGCCTCCGAACCCAGATCGCAGCTTGGCGATGAAGAACTTGATCGGGCGCAGGGACTGATCGCCCGGTTGCGAGCGGCGCTTTCGCCGCTTGAAGGTCTCGCTTCCTCGAAGCGCTATGATTTCGCCGGGTTGGCCGAACGCCATCGCAACGTTTTGATGGAGCTGTCGCGCGATGAGCATGGCGCCACGCTGGCCTTCGAGGGTCAGCCGGGATCGGCGCTTGCGGCCGGGTTCGACGATCTGCTCGGCGGACAGGCGCCAAGCGGCCTGATGGTCGAGGTCGATGATTATCCCGAAGTATTCCAGACCGCCTTTGCCGATCGCATGGTGCGGCGGCCGGAGGGGACAAATGTTCATTTGAAAATTTATGGACCGCTGGAGGCGCGGCTGACGCACTCCGACCGCGTCATTGTTGGCGGGCTGGTCGAAGGCGTCTGGCCGCCGGCGCCGCGGATCGATCCGTGGCTGAGCCGGCCGATGCGACACGAGCTCGGCCTCGATCTGCCGGAGCGGAGAATTGGCCTCTCCGCGCACGATTTCGCGCAATTGCTCGGCAATGACGATGTCATCCTCAGTCATGCCGCCAAGGTCGGCGGCGCGCCCGCCGTAGCCTCGCGTTTCCTGCACCGGCTGGAAGCGGTCGCGGGCGAGCAGCGCTGGGAGGCGGCGAAGGCCGCGGGCGAGAAATATGTTCGCTTTGCAGACGAACTGGACCGCCCCGACAAGGTCGAACCGATCCCGCAGCCCGCGCCGAAGCCGCCGCGCGCGGTCAGGCCGCTAAAACTGTCGGTGACCGCGATCGAGGATTGGCTGCGCGATCCCTATACGATCTACGCGAAATATATTTTGCGGCTGGCGCCACTCGATCCCGTCGACATGCCGCTATCGGCCGCCGACCGCGGTTCGGCGATCCACGAAGCGCTGGGCGAATTTACCAAAACCTTCTCCAAAACACTGCCTGATGATCCCGCGCGGACCTTGCGCGGCATCGGCGAGAAATATTTCGCGCCGCTGATGGAGCGGCCGGAAGCGCGGGCGCTGTGGTGGCCGCGCTTCCTGCGGATCGCCAGATGGTTCGCGGATTGGGAAATCGCCCGGCGCGGCGATATCGCTGATATCGACGCCGAGATCAGGGGCGAAATTCCGATTCGTCTCGACAATGAGCGCACGTTTGTCCTGTCGGCGCGCGCCGACCGGATCGAACGCCGCCGTGACGGCACCTTTGCGATCCTCGATTACAAGACCGGGCAGCCGCCGACCGGCAAACAGGTGCGCATGGGGCTGTCGCCGCAGCTCACGCTGGAAGCGGCCATCCTCGGGGAAGGCGGTTTTGCCAATATTCCGGCGGGCAGCTCCGTCAGCGAGCTCGGCTATGTCAGGCTTTCCGGCAACAACCCGCCGGGAGAACAGAAGCCGCTGGAGCTGAAGATCAGGCAAAGCGATACGCCGCAGCCGCCTGACGAAGCCGCCGACGAGGCGCGCAGAAAAGTCGAAGCGCTGGTCCGCGCTTTCGAGAACGAAGCCCAGGCCTATACTTCGCTCAATCTGTCGATGTGGTCGAACCGCTACGGCAGTTACGATGATCTCGCCCGGATCAAGGAATGGTCGGCGGCCGGCGGCCTGGGGATAGAGGAATGGTGACCGCGCCGCGCCAGATTCCCCCCGCGGTCCGCGCCGTCCAGGTGCGCGCGTCGGACCCCGCGTCGTCCGCGTTCGTTTCGGCCAACGCCGGATCGGGGAAGACGCACGTGCTGGTGCAGCGGGTGATCCGGCTACTGGTCGACGGCGTGCCGCCGGAGAAAATCCTCTGCATCACCTTCACCAAGGCCGCCGCCGCCAACATGGCGGAGCGGGTGTTCTCCACTCTCGGCCACTGGGTGACGCTCGATGACGCCGCGCTCGATGCCGCGATCGTTGAGGCAGGTATCGCGCGCCCCGACGCACGCCTGAGGATGTCTGCCCGAAAACTGTTCGCCTGCGCGCTGGAAACGCCGGGCGGCCTGAAGGTGCAGACCATTCATGCGCTCTGCACCCGGCTGCTGCATCAGTTCCCGTTCGAGGCCAACGTACCGGCGCGTTTTGCGGTTATCGACGAGCGCGACCAGAACGAGATGATGGAACGCGCCAATCTCAAGGTGTTGCTGGAGGCCTCGCGCGCCCCCGACAGCGCCGCAGGCCGCGCGCTCAATACCGCGATGGCAAGCGCGGCCGACGTCACTTTCAAGGACGTCGTGCGCGAGGCATGTCTCAGCCGCGATCACTTCATGGCGTGGACCGACGGCGCCGGCAGCGTCGAGGCCGCGGCGGCGCAGGTATCGGCCGCGCTCGGCGTCGATCCCGGCGACTATATTGAAGACGTCGAGCGCGAGATCGTCGACGGCCCGCACTTGCCGAGATCGCGCTGGAAAGACGTCGCCGCCAGCCTCGGCACCAGCGGAAAATCCGATTCCGACCAGGCGGATCGCTTGCTCGAAGCGCTGGTGTTTACCGGCAGCGAACAGGTCGAAAAATATCTTGACGTATTCCTTACCGACGAACGCGCGCCGCGCAAGACGGTGGTGACCAAGCTATTCGCCAGGAACAATCCGGCGATAGCGCGCCTGTTCGATCTGGAAAATAGCCGCATCGCCCCCCTGATCGAGCGACGCCGCGCGGTGACGACCCGCGACCGCACCCAGGCGCTGCTCGCGATCGCGACCGCGGCGGCGGCAAACTACCGGCGCGAGAAGCAGGAGCGCGGCCTGCTCGACTATGACGACCTGATCGACAAGACGCTCGCCATGCTGGACCGGGTGTCCTCCGGCTGGGTGCATTACAAGCTCGACCGCGGCGTCGATCACCTCTTGATCGACGAGGCGCAGGATACGAGCCCCCGGCAATGGGACATTGTCGCGCATATCATTTCCGAATTCACCTCTGGCGAAGGCGCGCGCGACGGTGTCGTGCGCACGATCTTCGCGGTCGGCGACGAGAAGCAGTCGATCTTTTCGTTTCAGGGCGCGGCCCCGCGCGAATTCGACGCACGACGCAGGGGACTCGAGAAGAAATTCAGGGATGCCGGGCTGAAATTCGACCCGGTCTCCTTCACCTACTCGTTCCGTTCGGGAGCCGCGATCCTGCAATCGGTCGATCACGTCTTTCGCGAGACCGACATTTACCGCAGCATCCATTCGGTCGAGACCGGATATCCCATTCACCATTCCCTCGCCGATGCCGGGCCGAGCCTGATCGATCTCTGGGAATTGCAGCAGCCGGACGGAAAGCAGGACATCGAAGGCTGGCGCGCGCCGTTCGACGGCTTGTCGCAGACGAGCCCCGAGGTAAAGCTCGCGAGGCGGATCCAGGCCGAGATCAAGTCATTGATCGAAAGCGGGACGATGACCGGCAGTGCCGGCGAACGCCGCCGCTTGAGCTACGGCGATATGCTGGTGCTGGTGCGGCGGCGCGGCAACGCCTTCGACGCGGTGATTCAGGCACTGAAGCACGCCAACATTCCGGTTGCCGGCGCCGACCGGCTGAAATTGACCGAGCACATTGCGATCATCGACCTGATGAACCTCGCCGACGCGCTGTTATTGCCGCAGGACGATCTGGCGCTGGCGGTCGCGCTGAAGAGCCCGCTGTTCGGGCTTGCCGACGACGATCTGTTTGAACTGGCGTGGCAGCGCAAGGGATCGCTGCGCAGTGCGTTGAGCGATCACGCGGCCAACGACGGCAAATTCGGGGATGCGCTCAATCGCCTGGAAAAATGCGAGCGCCGTTTCGACACCGGGACGCCGTTCGCCTTCTATGCCTGGCTGCTCGGCGGCGACGGCGGCCGCGCCCGCATCCTGCGCCGGCTCGGCCATGAAGCCAACGACGCGCTCGACGAATTTCTCGAGCTTGCGCTTGCCTATGAGCGCAAGGCGCCGGCCTCGCTGCAGGGCTTGATGGCCTGGCTGCGCGCGGCCGACCTCGAGGTGAAGCGCGACATGGAAATCTCCCGCGACGAAGTCCGGGTCATGACGGTGCATGGCGCCAAGGGGCTGGAAGCGTCCGTCGTTTTTCTCGTGGACACCACCTCGTCGCCTGCGGACACGCAACGCCCAAAACTCATTCATCTTCCGCAGGGCGCCGTGGTCTGGGCCGGCCGGAAGGCCGACGACCCGGCCGCGGTCAGCGCGGCGCGCGCGGCGATGCTCGGTGAGACCGAGGATGAATACCGCCGCCTGCTTTACGTGGCGATGACGCGGGCGGCCGACCGCCTGATCGTCGGCGGCTGCATGCCGGGCAACATGAATACGGTGCGAAAACACTCCTGGTACGATCTGATCGTCAAGGGCCTCGGCAATTCCGGATTGCACGAGCAGACCATCGAGACACAGGACGGCCCGGTGCAGCGCTACTCGCGGCCCGACGATGTCACCGCTGCCGCGGGCGCAGCCGCAGCTCCGGCGCCGACCGCGCGATTCGAGCTGCCATCGTGGTTACAGACATCGGCGCCGCCGGAAGCCGCCGCCGATGGACTGCTGCGGCCTTCCGATGCTGCCGAGGGCGAAGGCCGCCGCGTCATCAGGACCGGCGAATCTCTCCAGCTGCGCGCACGCGCGGTGCAGCGCGGCACGCTGGTGCACCGGCTGCTGCAATCCCTGCCCGACGTTGCGGCCGACCGCCGCCGCGACGCAGCGTTGAAATACCTCGCCCGCAACGCGGGCGATTGGACCGACGGCGACCGCGAAGCGCTGGCTTTGGGGGTGCTGGCCCTGATCGGGGATAGTCGTTTCGCGGCAGTGTTTGGCGCCGGGAGCCGCGCCGAGGTCTCGATCGCAGGAAGGCTGGAGCGGCCAGAACGGCCGTCCGCCCTGGTTTCCGGGCAGATCGACCGGCTGGTGGTGACCCCAGGCGAGGTCCTGATCGTGGATTTCAAGACCAATCACGCCCCGCCCAGCCTCGCGGCCGAGGCGCCCCGGACTTACGTCCGCCAGCTTGCGCTCTATCGCGCGGTGCTCGGCAAGCTTTATCCCCGGCGGCCGGTCCGCGCCGCGCTACTCTGGACCGAAGCGCCTGAATTGATGGAGATTTCGGCTCCTGCGCTGGATGCCGAACTGGCATCCATCATCTCGGCGTGACCAAGCTTGACCCCGCGACGCCCCGTTCATAGGTTGGTCGCATGATCCAGGCGGCGATTCCCTAAATCCGCATCTTTTCCGAAACTGAACGAGGTACCCCGATGGCCGTTGGCAAGGTTTCTGACGCCGATTTCGAAGCCGAAGTGCTCAAGGCGACCGGCCCGGTCGTGGTCGATTTCTGGGCCGAATGGTGCGGCCCCTGCCGCATGATCGCGCCCGCGCTCGACGAGATTTCCGGCGCGATGGGCGACAAGGTCAAGATCGTGAAGCTGAATGTCGACGAGAGCCCGAAGACGGCCTCGAAATACGGCGTGATGTCGATCCCGACCCTGATGATCTTCAAGGGCGGCGAGATGGCCTCGCGTCAGGTCGGCGCCGCGCCGAAGCAGAAGCTGCAGCAGTGGATCACCGCCGCGGTGTGATCAGCCGGGCGCAATGATTGGTTCAGACGGCCGGCGAATAGCCGGCTGTTTTGTTTTTGGTGATGCCGGCCTCCTATCCCGGCGGCGTGCCATTGGCTGATAGCACGTGGCCGGCGAGGTACAGTGACCCTGTGATCAGGATGCGCGGCGGCACTTCGTAGGCCAGGCGCGCCAGCGAGCGCAGCGCGGCCTCGACGTTCCTTGTGGTTTCCACGCGCATGCCGAGCGCGCGCGCGGCGTCGGCGAGCCGGTCCGGCGACATCGCATTGTTTTGGTCCGGGATAAGCACCGCGATGATGTGGCGCGTCAGCCCGGCGAAATTGGCGAGAAACGCGCCGGCATCCTTGTTGGCCATCATGCCGACGATGACCACGAGCGGCCGCGATACCCGCTCTTCGAGATCGCCCAGAGCCGCGGCGGCGACCCGCCCGCCCTCGGCATTGTGTCCGCCGTCGAGCCAGATCTCGCAACCCTGCGGCGCCTGCTCCACCAGCGTGCCCGAAGCCAGGCGCTGCATCCGCGCCGGCCATTCGGCGTTGACGATGCCGGCCTCGAACGCGGCCGGTTCGATCCTGAAGGTGTCCTGCGCGCGCAGCGTCGCGATCGCGAGGCCGGCATTGTCGAACTGATGCCGGCCGAACAGTCTTGGCGCCGCCAGATCCATCAGGCCGCGCTCGTCCTGATAGACCAGCCGCCCGCGCTCGACGTTGACATGCCACTCCTGCCCCGCGGTGTGTAGCGGCGCGTGCATGCGTTTTGCGCACTGCCCGATCACGGCCATCACCTCGGACGGCTGTTCTGCGCAGATCGCGGGCACGCCGCGCTTGATGATCGCGCCTTTCTCGCCGGCGATCGTCGTCAGCGTATCCCCGAGAAATTCGGTGTGATCCATGCTGATGGGCGCGATCACGGTCGCCAGCGGCGCGTCGATCACATTGGTGGCGTCGAGGCGCCCGCCGAGACCGACTTCCAGCAGCACCACGTCGGCCGGATGCTGCGCGAACAGACAAAACGCCGCCGCGGTTTCGATTTCAAAAATGGTGATGGGAGCGCCCGCATTGACCCGCTCGCAACGTTCGAGCGCGCTCTGCAATTCATCATCGCCGACGAGAACGCCGCCGCCGGGCCGGCCGAGGCGAAAGCGCTCGTTGATCCGCACCAGAGAGGGCGAGGTATAGACATCGACCCGCAGACCGGCCGCTTCCAGGATCGCCCGCAGATACGCGATCGTCGAACCCTTGCCGTTGGTGCCGGCAACGTGAATCACCGGCGCCAGCCTGCGTTCGGGATGTTCGAGCCCCTCCAGGAGCCGTTGCATCCGCTCCAGACCGAGATCGATACGCTCTGGATGCAGGGCGCACAGCCGCTCGATCAATTCGCCGAGCGGCGAGGGTGTTGCCGCAGGCGGGTTCACGCGTGCGGTGCTGCCGGCGCGACATCCGCACCTGTTACGATCTCGGCCGGGGCGGCCATCTGCGGCGCGGGTTTCGAGGCGGTTTCCAACGCCGGCGATTTGGTCAAGAGCCGGCAAAGACGGGCGAGCGTCGGCCGCAAATCGTGGCGATGCACCACCATGTCGACCATGCCATGGTCCTTGAGATATTCCGCGCGCTGGAATCCTTCCGGCAATTTCTCGCGGATGGTCTGCTCGATCACGCGCGCGCCGGCAAAGCCGATCAGCGCGCCGGGTTCGGCAATCTGCACGTCGCCAAGCATCGCATAGGAGGCGGTGACGCCGCCGGTGGTCGGATTGGTCAGCACCACGATATAGGGCTGCCTTGCTTCGCGCAGCATCTGCACCCCGACGATGGTTCGCGGCATCTGCATGAGCGATAAAATGCCTTCCTGCATGCGGGCGCCGCCGGAGGCCGCGAATACGATGAACGGGGATTTCTTCTCGACCGCGAGTTCAAGCCCGCGCACGATCGCTTCGCCGGCCGCCATGCCGAGCGAGCCGCCCATGAAATCGAAGTCCTGCACCGCGATCACGACCGCGGCGCCCTCGAGCTTGCCGTAGCCGACCTTGATGGCGTCGTTCAACCCGGTCCGGGTGCGCGCATCCTTGATGCGGTCGGCATATCGGCGTTCGTCGCGGAATTTCAAGGGATCGGCGGTCACCTCGGGCAGCGCCACGTCGAACCAGGTCTCGTTGTCGAAGATCGATTTCAGCCTCGCCACCGCGCCCATGCGCATGTGGTAGTTCGAGCCGGGAATCACGAACTGGTTGGCCTCGACGTCCTTGTAGAACACGAGCTGCCCTGAATCCGGGCATTTGATCCACAGATTCTCCGGCGTCTCGCGGCGCAGGATGTTGCGGATCTTCGGCCGGACGACGTTGGTGAGCCAATTCATGTTTCGCTCCGAATGGCGATCAAATCGCCCTCTTGCTGATCGCGCGCCCCGAATATATGGCGGCTGGAGAAGTGCCCGGCAAGCCGCCGCCGGCGGTCTATCTCCACCGCAATTGTGGCTTATTCCGCGGCCTGTTTGGCGCCCCGGACACCCTGCGCCAGCGAGGAAACAAGATCGGCCACCGCATCGACCGTCTTGGCCGTCGCGCGGCCTGCGGCATCGAGGCTGGCGCACAAGGCATCGACCAGCGCGGTGCCGACCACCGCGCCGTCGGCGTTTTGCGCGATGGCGCGGGCGGCCTGCGGCGTCCTGATGCCGAAGCCGACACAAACCGGCAATTTGGTATGCCGCTTGATGCGGGCGACGGCTTCGCCGACAACGCTGGAATCGGCGCTGGCGCTGCCGGTGATGCCGGTGATGGAGACGTAGTAGACAAAGCCGGAGGTGTTGGCGAGCACCGCGGGCAGGCGCTTGTCGTCGGTGGTCGGGGTCGCCAGCCGGATGAAATTCAGCCCCGCCTTCATCGCCGGCAGACACAATTCGGCGTCTTCCTCCGGCGGCAGGTCGACGATAATCAACCCGTCGACGCCGGCGGATTTGGCGTCAACCAGAAATCTATCGACGCCGTAGATGTAGATCGGGTTGTAGTAACCCATCAGCACCAGCGGCGTGGCGTTATCGCCTTTGCGAAATTCGCGCACCATCGCGAGCGTCTTCTTCAGAGTCATGCCGCCCTTGAGCGCGCGCAGACCCGCCGCCTGTATGGCCGGGCCGTCCGCCATCGGATCGGTGAAAGGCATGCCGATCTCGATGATGTCGGCGCCTGCCTTCGGCAGCGCCTTGATAATTTCGAGCGAAGTCGCGGGATCCGGATCGCCGGCCATCAGGAAGGTGATGAAGGCGGAGCGGCCTTGCTTCTTCAGCTCAGCGAAGCGTGCGTCGATGCGGGTACTCACTTCTTCCTCCCCCGCAGAATTTCCGCCACCTGCGGAATGTCCTTGTCGCCGCGACCGGACAGATTGACGACCATCAGGTGATCCCTCGGCCGCTTCGGCGCGAGGTCCATCACCTTGGCGATGGCGTGCGCCGGCTCCAGCGCCGGAATGATGCCTTCCAGCCGCGACAGCAGTTGAAATGCCGCCAGCGCCTCGTCGTCGGTCGCGGACAGATACGTCACCCGGCCGGTTTCGTGCAGCCAGGAATGCTCCGGACCGATGCCGGGATAGTCCAGCCCCGCCGAGATCGAATGGGCGTCCTGGATCTGGCCATCGTCGTCCATCAACAGATAGGTGCGGTTGCCGTGCAGCACGCCCGGCCGGCCGCCGGCGATCGAGGCTGCGTGCAGTTGCGTGAGCCCGTGGCCCGCGGCTTCGACGCCGAAAATCTCGACGCCGGGATCATCGAGGAAGGGATGAAACAGCCCCATCGCGTTGGAGCCGCCGCCGATGCAGGCGATCAGCGAATCCGGCAGGCGGCCTTCTTCCTCCTGCATCTGCGCGCGGGTCTCGATGCCGATCACCGACTGGAAGTCGCGCACCATCATCGGATAGGGGTGTGGACCCGCGACCGTGCCGATGCAGTAGAACGTGTCGTGCACATTGGTGACCCAGTCGCGCAGCGCGTCGTTCATCGCGTCTTTCAGCGTGCGCGACCCCGATTGCACCGGGATCACCCTGGCGCCCAGCATTTCCATGCGGATGACGTTGGGCTGCTGCCGTTCGACGTCGACCGCGCCCATATAGACGACACATTCAAGCCCGAACCGCGCGCACAGCGTCGCGGTGGCGACGCCATGCTGGCCGGCGCCGGTCTCGGCGATGATGCGCTTCTTGCCCATGCGCCGCGCCACCATGATCTGGCCGAGCACGTTGTTGACCTTGTGCGAGCCGGTGTGGTTCAGCTCCTCGCGCTTGAAGTAGATTTTCGCGCCGCCGAGATGCTCGGTCAGGCGCTCGGCGAAATACAGCGGCGACGGCCGGCCGACATAGTGCTTGAGGTAGCCGTTCATTTCCGCCTGGAACGCCGGATCGGCCTTGGCGTCGGCGTACGCCTTCTCCAGATCGAGGATCAGCGGCATCAGCGTTTCCGCGACGAAGCGGCCGCCGAAAATGCCGAAATGCCCGCGCTCGTCGGGACCGCTGCGGAAGGAATTTGGTTTGGCGAGACTCATCGAACCATCAGCTCTTCTGTTGCGCGCGCCGCGCGAATGAATGTGCGGATCATCTCGGGATCCTTGACACCGGGCGCGCGCTCCACGCCGGAGGAAACATCGACGCCGCCGGCGCGGGTGACGCGAACGGCTTCCGCGACATTTTGGGCATTGAGGCCGCCGGAGACCATGAACGGCAGTTCGAGCTCGAGCTTGTCAAGCACATGCCAGTCGAACACCGCGCCGAGACCGCCGGGACGGCTGGCTTCTCTGGGTGCGCGGGCATCGAACAGGATGCGGTCGGAAACCGCGGCGTAGCCGGGCAGCGATGCGAGATCCGATGCGGCTTCGACCGCAATGACCTTCATGACTTGCAGCCCGAATTTCTGCTTGATGTCGCGGACGCGCGCCACGGTTTCCTTGCCGTGCAACTGCAAGATGTCCGGCTGCAGCGCCTCGACGATATTGGCGAGCGTCGCGTCGTCGGCATCAACCGTGAGCGCAACCTTCGACGCCCGCCGTTTTGTCTGTTGGCCGAGGTCGCGCGCCATTTCCAGGCTCAGATGCCGGGGCGATGGCGCAAAGAACACGAAGCCGACCATGTCCGCGCCGGCGTCCAGCGCGACGTCGAGCGTCTCGCGCGTGGACAGGCCGCAAATTTTGACGATCAGGGACATGGTTAAAGACACGGGTTTGGGGGCGGTAACGGCAGACCGGAAAGGCGGTGCGCTAGTGGGCCGCGTTCTACAACGTCGCGCCCTGCTTGTCTCGCCCGCCGGCCCCATATAGGCCACCGGGCTGCGGAGCGGACAGCCGGTGCGGATCGTACCGTGAGGCCGCAGCGCCTGCGTGCAGATCGGCCAATTGCGCCCGCGCCTGCCGCGCATCGGCCTCGTGCCGGCGCGCAGCGCGGCGCCAATGCCGTTGCCGGAACCAGGTCGCGGAACCGCCCGCCACCACGCCCACGATCGCCACCGCGATGATGACGACGAACAGCGGCAGCGTGATCGCAATCGACGGGTCGGTCGAATTGAACGGATCGAACGATACCGTCACCAGGTGCCGGTTGGCGACCGCAAAGACGACGAAGATCAGGCCAAGCGGGATCACAACTACAGCGGTAAAAAACTTGCGCATGATCCCTCTCCTGTTGCTGGAGACCGGCGACCGCGCAGTCCGAAATCAAAGAGTGCCGGTTCTGCGGCCAGACTACGCGCGATCAAGAAACGCTTTACGCGCCGGCCTCGGGTGCCCCGCTTTCGCGGTTCAGCCGTTCGCGCATTTCCTTGCCCGTTTTGAAGAACGGGACGCTCTTCTGATCGACCGGCACATGCGCGCCGGTGCGCGGATTGCGTCCGGCACGGGCAGGACGGTGCTTGACCGAGAACGCGCCGAAACCGCGCAACTCGACCCGGTCGCCGCGCGCCAGGGCGGCGACGATCTCATCAAGGATCGCGTTCACGATATTCTCGACATCCCGCTGGTAGAGATGCGGGTTGTGCTCGGCGATACGCTGAACAAGTTCGGATTTGATCATCGAGACTGGGACCCGGAAACTGCGGATATCCATTTCCGTGAAAATGCCTTGAACTGTCAAGACGCTAAATCAAATTTGGGCGCCCCTAAAAGGCGTGACAAACGGCCGGATTGGGGATTGTGCCAGTACCCGCAATGCGGGAACAGGGACGGATACCGGAGTAATACGGTTCAATTGGTGCCCGCGGGCTGCCACAACGCCAGCATGCCATCGAGGCCAAGGCGATCGACCGCCTGCGCAACGCCGGCCTGCTCGATCTGGCGCGCGATGGAGCTCAAACCGAGCGCATCCAGCGTAATCGAAGCCGCCGTTCGCAGAAAAGTCAGGTCGCCGAACCGCGGCGCCAGCTTGTAGTCGCGCACCGGCAGGCCGCTCTTGACGCCCTTTTGCGCGACAAGCCACGCGACCGCGGTTTTCTCGTCGCCGAGCTGATCGATCAGCTTGAGATCGACCGCCTGGTGGCCGGTGAAGACCCGTCCGTCCGCGACCTTTTCGAGCAAGGCGTCGTCCATGCCGCGGCGTTCTTTCACGAGGCCGCGAAACCACGCATAGGAATCCTTGACCAGCGAATCGAGCGCGGCGCGCGCTTCCGGACTGGTCGGCTCATATCCGTTGGGGGCCGCTTTCAGCGGTGAGGACTTCACTTCCTCGACCTTGACGCCGACGGTTTTCAGCAAATCGGCAACATTCGGAAACTGAAACAAAACGCCGATCGAGCCGACCAGCGAGGTCTGTTGCGCGACGATGTGATCCGCCGCAATCGCCGTGATGTAGCCGCCCGATGCCGCCAGTCCCTCGACGACCACGACCAGCGGCTTCTTCGCCTTCAGGCTCGTCAGCGCGTCGTAAAGCTGTTCGGATCCCGCCGTGGTGCCGCCGGGCGAATTGATGTGCACGACGACGGCTGCGGCGCGCGATTTTTCCAGCCGCTCCAGCGCCTCGACGCGTTCGGCGTCGCTGCGGATCAGGCCATCGATACGGACGCGCGCAATCGTGCCCGACGTCGTGAACGCGCTGCGTCCGCCCGGCGTCGCTACCACGCCGACGGTGACGACCGCGGCGATTGCGACGATCGCGGCAGTCACGCGCCAGAATGTCAGCTTGCGGCGCATCCTGCGGCGATCGACGATCACGTCTGAATCAAGCGACATCGAGAAATCTCCCAAGGGGCGGCTCTGAGGGGTCGCACGGTCTTCTTCTCTGCACCGCCATATCCCCATTACATCTTACACCCATTGCGACGCAATATGAAGAAAACAAGGCCCATGGGCCGTGCCGCCGTCATGGCCGGGCTCGTCCGGCCATCCACGTTTATGTCTCGAAAAGGCAAGACATGGATGCCCGCCACAAGCGCGGGCATGACGAAGGAGCGCGCGTTCGTCGGACAGCAAAAAGGGCCCCGGTCGAAACCGGGGCCCTGCTTGATTGGGACGAGGCAGCCCGAGGCTTACTTTTCGGTACGCTGCTTCAGCGCGGTGCCGAGAATGTCGCCCAGCGTCGCCCCCGAATCGGAGGAACCGTACTGCGCGATGGCCTCCTTCTCTTCGGCGACTTCCAGCGCCTTGATCGAGACCTGCACCTTGCGCGCCTTCTTGTCGAACTGGATCACCCTCGCATCGACCTTTTCGCCGACCGCGAAACGCTCGGCGCGCTGATCGGCGCGTTCACGCGCCAGTTCGGACCGCTTGATGAAGGTGGTGAAATCGGTGCCGACGATCTTCACGTCGATGCCGCTTTCCTTCACTTCAAGCACTTCGCAGGTCACCACCGCGCCCTTCTTGACGTCGCCCGGCTCGGCGAACGGGTCGCCCTCGAGCTGCTTGACGCCGAGCGAGATGCGCTCCTTTTCGACATCGACATCGAGCACCACGGCCTTGACCATGTCGCCCTTCTTGAAGTTGTCGATCACCTGCTCGCCCGGAAGCTTCCAGTCGAGATCGGACAGATGGACCATGCCGTCGACGTCGCCCTCGAGCCCGAGGAACAGGCCGAACTCGGTCTTGTTCTTGACCTCGCCCTCGACCGTCGATCCCACCGGGAACTTCTCGACGAAAACTTCCCAGGGATTGCGCATGGTCTGCTTGAGACCGAGCGAAATCCGGCGCTTGACCGCATCGACTTCGAGAACCTGCACTTCGACTTCCTGCGAGGTCGAAACGATCTTGCCGGGATGCATGTTCTTCTTGGTCCACGACATCTCCGAGACGTGGATCAGGCCTTCGATGCCCGGCTCCAGTTCGACGAATGCGCCGTAGTCGGTAATGTTGGTAACGCGGCCGGTGAAGCGCGCGTTGAGCGGATACTTCGCCTCGATGCCCTGCCACGGATCGTCCAGCAACTGCTTCATGCCGAGCGAAATGCGGTGGGTCTCGTGGTTGATCTTGATGATCTTGACCTTCACGGTCTGGCCGATGGTCAAGACTTCGGTCGGGTGGTTGACCCGGCGCCAGGCGATATCGGTGACATGCAGGAGGCCGTCGATGCCGCCGAGATCGACGAACGCACCGTAATCGGTGATGTTCTTGACCACGCCGTCGATGACCTGACCTTCTTCGAGATTCTGCACCAGTTCCTGGCGTTGTTCGGCGCGGGTCTCTTCGAGAACCGTGCGGCGCGACACCACGATGTTGCCGCGGCGGCGGTCCATCTTGAGGATCTGGAACGGCTGCGAGTTGTTCATCAGCGGTGCGACATCGCGGATCGGACGGATATCGACCTGCGAGCGCGGCAGGAAGGCTACCGCGCCGTCGAGATCGACGGTGAAGCCGCCCTTGACCTGGTTGAAGATGACGCCGTGCACCTTCTCGTTATTGTTGAAGGCCTTTTCGAGCTTGCCCCAGCTTTCCTCGCGGCGCGCCTTGTCGCGCGACAGCACGGCTTCGCCGAGCGCATTCTCGATGCGGTCGAGAAACACCTCGACCACGTCGCCGACCTTGAGTTCGCTTTCGCGGCCGGGTCCTGCGAATTCGCGCAGCGCCACGCGGCCTTCGGTCTTCAGGCCGACGTCGATGACGGCCATGTCCTTCTCGATCGCAACAACGGTGCCCTTGATGACGGAGCTTTCCTGAAGGCTGCCGCCGGCGAAGGACTCGTCGAGCATGGCGGCGAAATCGTCGCGGGAAGGACTATAGGAAGTAGCAGTCGAAGCCATTTGTTCTCCAGATACGGGTATCGCCGGCCATTCGGGTTAAGGGCGTATCGCGCGTGAAGTGTCAGGGCTCCGCAAACCCTGACGACCGCGAACCGCGAAAATCGCGACAGCGGGCCGGCAGCATGCCTGCACGTTCGATACGTTGATGGCGCGCATTCCGCAAAAGCGGATACCGGTTTTGCGAAAGGATGCGCGTGACTTGATGTCCGGAGCCTGAACGAGGCAATCGGCCTCGGGATATCGATGTTCAAGACCTGGAGCGGGCTTTCCTCCAATGACGGCAGCGGTTTCGTTTGAAAGCTGTCAAAAGAAAGCGCTCAAACCCGCTGCCGGCCCGCTCGGACGGTCTCGACAATGTCGATGGCGGCCCGGACGCCGCCTTCTATATCCAAATGCGAGTTATCGAGCAAGTAAGCATCTGCGGCCGCTTTTAAAGGCGCGACGGCCCTGTTCCGGTCCCGGTCGTCGCGCTTGAGGATATCCGCCAGCACCGCGACCTCGTCGGCGTCCTCCCCCCGCGCCCGCGCTTCCAGGGTCCGGCGGCGGGCGCGGACTTTTGGGTCGGCGACGACGAAAATCTTCACATCGGCGTCCGGGCAGATCACGGTGCCGATGTCGCGGCCGTCGAGCACGGCGCCGGGCGGATCCGCCGCGAATTGGCGCTGAAAATTGACCAGCGCCTGCCGCACCCTGGGGATCGCCGAGACCACCGAGGCGGCATCGCCTATCCTTTGCGTCTTCAGGACCGGATCGCCGAACTTTTCGGGATCGAGTTCCAGCGCGGCGGCGACCGCCCGTGCCTCATTGGTGAGATCGGCGCCGGCGTCCAGCAGCGCCTTGGCCACTGCGCGGTAGATCACCCCGGTATCGAGGTGGCGATAGCCGTAGTGGTGGGCGAGCCGCTTGCCGAGCGTGCCCTTGCCTGAGGCGGCCGGTCCGTCGATGGCGATGATCATGAAAATTCCGCCCCGAGAGCGCGCATCATTGGAATGAAATCCGGAAAGCTGGTGGCGATGAAGGCGGTATCGTCCACCTTCACCGGCTTGTCGGCGGCAAGCCCCATCACCAGCGCCGACATCGCGATGCGGTGATCCATATGGGTGGCGACCAGGCCCTCGCCGGGCACGTGACCCTTGCCTTCGACGATCAGGTCGTCGCCCACGATATCAACCTTGACGCCGTTGACCCGCAGCATGGCGGCGGTGGCTTCCAGGCGGTCGGATTCCTTGACCCGCAATTCCTGCAGGCCGCGCATGGTGGTGGTGCCTTCGGCGAAGCTGGCGGCGACTGCCAGCACCAGATATTCGTCAATCATCGAGGGCGCGCGCTCGGGCGGCACCTCGACGCCGCGCAGTTTCGAGCCGCGCACCCGCAGCTGCGCCATTGGCTCGCCGGCATCGCCGCGCAGCCCGGTTTCCTCGATCGAGGCGCCCATCTCGCGCAGCGTCGTGAACAGCCCGGTGCGCAGCGGATTGGTCATGACATCAGACAGAACGATGTCAGAGCCTTCGACAATCAAGGCTGCCACGATCGGGAACGCCGCCGATGAGGGATCGGCCGGCACCACCACTTCGGCGCCATGCAGTTCGGGCTGACCCGTCAGTGCGATTTTACGGCCGTGGCTGCCTTCCCTGGTCGAGACGATCTCCGCACCGAAATGCTTCAGCATCAGCTCGGTGTGATCGCGGCTGGCCTCGGTCTCGATCACGGTGGTGATTCCCGGCGCGGCCAGCCCCGCCAGCAGCACCGCGGACTTGATCTGGGCCGAGGCTACCGGGGTGCGGTAGAGGATCGGTAGCGGGTCGCGCGCGCCGAGAAGCGTCAGCGGCAGGCGGCCGCCCTGCCCGCTTGAACCGACCCGCGCGCCCATCAATTCCAGGGGATCGAGTACCCGCCGCATCGGCCTTCCGCGCAGCGAGGCGTCGCCGTCGAAAATAGCGGCAATCGGGCACCCGGCTACCGCCCCCATCACCAGCCGGCAGCCGGTGCCGGAATTACCGAAATCCAGTGGCGCTTGCGGCGGCGCGAACCCGGCCACGCCGACGCCGCGCACCGACCAGGCGAAATCGCCGGTTCGCTCGACCTTGGCACCGAGCGCCCGCATCGCCTTGGCGGTATTTAGAACGTCTTCGCCCTCGAGCAGGCCCGAAATCCGCGTTTCGCCGACCGCCAGCGCCCCCAAAATGAGGGCGCGGTGAGAAATCGACTTGTCGCCGGGAACGCGGACCTTCCCGGTCAGGGGTCCGCTCGAACGCGCTTCAAGCGGTTTCAGTTGGTCAGATTGGGTCAAGAATGTGTCCTCTGCGCGGGCGGCAGGTACCACATGGAGCGCGCTGCGTCACGCGACTGTAAGTCTCCTGCAAAGCGCTATTGACAGCGGCGCACCAACTAGCCAAGTGAAGCACCGTTTTTCAGAAATTCCCAGGATTCCACACGTGGCCAAATCCGATCTCGGAACCAAGCGTATTTGCCCGACCACGGGTAAGAAATTTTATGATCTCAACAAGAACCCGGTGATCTCGCCCTACACCGGCGAGATCGTGCCGATTGCGCCTGTACCGCCGCCGCGGACCCGCGCCGACGCCGCGGCCCGCGCCAATGCGGCGGCCGCCGCCTCCGCCGCCGAAGCAACGCCGGAGCCGATCGAGGCTGAAGAGTTGGTGCCGCTCGAGGAAGCCGACGCCGAGGAGAACACCGGCAAGGTCAAGGCCGTCGTTCCCGAGTCGGAAGACGACATCGAGATCGACGAGACCATCGAAGGCGACGACGATGACGATTCCACCTTCATCGCCGACGAAGAGGAAGGCGACGAGGACGTCACCGACATCATCGGCGACGTCGGCGGCGACGAGGAGACTTGAGATCAGCCCTGAACTGTGATCAGGGTTGCGGCCCGCGCGTCGCCCAAGATGCGCGGCGAGCATGATCCGGAAAAGCGGGTACCGGTTTTCCGATAAGATCGTGCTCGAAAATTGAGTGGAGCGCGACGGCGATCTGATTTAAAGCCGTCGTCGTGCCGGTTAAGGGGCCATAGCTCAGCTGGGAGAGCGCTTGCATGGCATGCAAGAGGTCGGCGGTTCGATCCCGCCTGGCTCCACCACGCTTCGCCTTCGGCTACGCGTGGCGCAGCCACGTAGCCGAAGGCGAAGCGTGCCCGGCATAGCCCGAAGGGCGACGACGGGCTGGAGGAGCGATGTGGTACGTCTACATCATCCGCAGTCTTAATTTTCCCGATCAGGAATATATCGGTGCCACCGCGGATTTGAAGCGGCGGCTGGCGGAACATAATGCCGGCAAGTCCACGCACACCGCCAAATTCAAGCCGTGGGAATTGGTCTGGTACTGTGCTTTCCGGGACAAGTACAAAGCGCTGGAATTCGAAAAATATCTCAAATCCCACTCCGGCCGGGCCTTTGCGAAGAAACGCCTGTGAAACTGCCCGCGGCGACTAATCACCCAGCGCGGCATTCAACCGGTCACGAAGGGCGATGAGCTCGTTCTTCATCGCCGACAGTTCGGCAACCGAGCACGCCGAAGCGGCAAGGACGGCCTGAGGCACGGCCCTGGCTTTTTCCCTGAGGGCCTGACCCCGGGACGTGAGCGCGATCAGCACTTGCCGCTCATCTTCGGAGCTGCGTGTGCGTTTGACCAGTTCCGCCGCCTCCAGTCGCTTGAGCAGCGGGGTGAGCGTGCCGGAATCCAGAAATAGCTTTTCGCCTATGTCCCTGACCGGCAGGCCATCGCGCTCCCACAGCACCAGCATCACGAGGTATTGCGGATAAGTCAGCCCGAGCCTGTCAAGCAACGGCTTGTAGACCCGGTTGAACGCGTGCGCGGTGGAATAGATCGCGAAACAGAGTTGATTGCCGAGCAGCAGCGGCAAATCCGTCGTGTGTTTCCTGGCCATTCGCAACCTCGGATTTCAGGGCTCCCGGTTCATTCTGGGCCCGGGCCGCCGCGCAATCAATTGCAACCAATTAAATGGTGCACCTTCATTATTTATATTGTGCACAATTTAATTGTGTGCAATATAAATAGCACCGAAACCGCTACCGAAGGAGACCACCCGTGTCAGTAAATGTGCTTTACAGAACCAGCGCCAGGGCGACCGGCGGCCGTGATGGTCATGCCGCCACGCTTGACGGGGCACTGGACGTCAAACTCGCCACGCCGAAACAACTGGGTGGCGGCGGCGGTGCAGGCAACAATCCCGAACAGCTTTTCGCTGCCGGCTACGCTGCCTGCTTCATCGGCGCGATGAAGTTCGTTGCTTCGCAAGGCGGCCCGAAAGTACCCGCCGATGCGTCGGTGACCTCGACCGTGGGCATCGGACCGCGCTCGGCCGGCGGCTTTGGCCTGGATATTGAACTCGATGTCTCGCTGCCCGGCGTGCCGCGCGCCGACGCCGAAGCCCTGGTGGAAAAGGCGCACCAGGTATGCCCCTATTCCAATGCCACCCGCGGCAATGTCGATGTCCGCCTGAAGGTCGTCTGACGACCGCGCCGGATGGCCCGCTCGCAATTGTCCGGCGGGCCATTTACCGTACAAGGGCTCCGCCAGGCGACCGGCGCGACGCACATGCACCTCCGCGCGGGAAGGCATTGCTGCCGCGCCCGAACCTCGCTAGCTCTGGAAGCCGAACGCTCCTCCCGTTTCGATCGATCTATCCCTTGAGCGAAGGTTTTGCTTCCATGAGTTCTTCAGCCGCTGCAGGGGCGATGACCGGATTGCGCGTGATCGATCTCACGCGCGTTCTCGGTGGTCCCTATTGCACGCAAATCCTCGCCGATCACGGCGCCGACGTGATCAAGGTCGAGCCACCCGCCGGCGACGAGGTGCGCGACTGGGGACCGCCGTTCCACGGCGAAGACGCGGCCTATTTCGTCGGCATCAACCGCAACAAGCGCTCGATCGGCCTCGACCTCGCCTCCGAGGGCGGACGCACGGTGCTGATGAAGATGCTGGAAGGCGCCGACGTCCTGATCGAGAATTTCAAGCCGGGCACGCTCGACAAATGGGGCATCGGCAACGACGTGCTGCGCGCGAAATTTCCAAGGCTGGTTCACTGCCGGATTTCCGGCTTCGGCGCCGACGGCCCGCGCGGCGGCAATCCCGGCTATGACGCCATCATCCAGGCCATGACCGGAATGATCGCCGCGACCGGCTCGCAACAGAGCGGACCGATGCGCATCGGCGTTCCCCTGGTCGACATCTCTACCGGGCTTTACGCGACCATCGGTATTCTGATGGCGCTGGCGGAGCGGCAGAAATCCGGCGTCGGCCAGTTCCTCGAAACCACGCTGTACGAGACCGGCCTTTCCATCATGCATCCGCATGCCGCGAATTATTTCATGCACGGCAAGCCGCCGCAGCTCACCGGCAACGAGCATCCCAACCTCGTGCCCTATGCGATCTTCCCGACGCGCACCGACAACATCTTCATCGGCGTCGGCAATGACGGCACCTTCCGCAAGCTGTGCAAGGAGATCGGCAAGCCCGAGCTCGCCAGCGACCCGCGCTTTGCCCGCAACAAGGACCGCATCGCCAATCGCGACGCGCTGCGCGCCGAGCTTGCCGCCGTGTTCAGTCAGCACGACGCCGGGCCGCTGTGCGATCGCCTGCTGGCCGCGGGATTGCCGGCCGGACCGGTGCAGTCGATCGACCAGGCGCTGACCAGCGCCCATACCGCGCACCGCGGCGACGTCATCGAAAAGGACTGGTACAAGGGGGTTGCCTCGCCGATCCGCCTGCAGCGCAGCAAGCCAAGCCTGCGCCGGGTCCCGCCGAAATTCAGCCAGCACGCGGCCGAGGTGCTGACCGAGTTCGGATATTCCAGCGGCGAGATCGATGCCCTCGTCGCCAGGGGCGTGGTCTGCGGCCCCGAGCGAAAGCGCTGACCCTCAGATTGCGACGTCAGCGTCGTCGCGGCGTTCGCCGGGACGACGGTCCCATCCAATTGCCGCCTGTCTCAGCCTATTTTCGGCTTCCCCTGGCGCGCGCTTTCCCAATACCATCCTTTCGATTATACGGTCATTTGCACGTCATCCAGCGCTGTTATCGCGCAAACCGAAGATGATGGTCCCAACCCGGAGGAATTCCATGGCACTACGACAATTCGGCGCAGCGGCGACAGTGACTGTTGCGCTTGCGCTCGCGACGCCAGCCCACGCGGTGACCGAGATCCAGTGGTGGCACGCGATGACTGGTCCGAACAACGACGTCGTGGTCAAGCTCGCCAATGATTTCAACGCCTCGCAAAGCGACTACAAGATCATCCCGACTTTCAAGGGCAGCTACGCCGACACGCTGAACGCCGGCATCGCGGCGTTTCGGGCGGGCAATGCTCCGGGCATCATGCAGGTGTTCGAGGTCGGCACCGCGACCATGATGGCGGCCAAGGGCGCCGTCAAACCGGTCTCCGACCTGATGAAGGAACAGGGCGAGAAATTTGACCCCAAATCCTATCTGCCGGCGATCACCGGTTATTACTCGACCTCGAAGGGCGAGATGCTGTCGTTTCCCTTCAACTCCTCCAGCATGGTGCTGTGGGTCAATCTCGACGCCCTGAAGAAGGCCGACATCGCCGAGCCGCCGAAGACCTGGCCGGAAGTGTTCGCCGACGCCAAGAAGCTGCATGCCACCAACCCGACCTGCGGCTTTTCGTCGGCCTGGGGTTCCTGGGGGCTGATCGAGCAGTTCTCCGCATGGCATAACGTGCCGATCGGCAGCAAGGCCAACGGACTCGATGGCTTCGACACCGTGCTCGCGTTCAACACGCCGCTGGAAACCAAGCTCCTGGAGAACCTGGTCGAGCTGCAAAAGGACAAGAGCTTCGACTATTCGGGGCGAACCAACACCGGCGAAGGCCGCTTCACCTCCGGGGAATGTCCGATGTTCATGACATCGTCGGCGTTCTATCCGAGCGTCAAGGCGAACGCCAAGTTCGCCTACAATGCGGTGCCGATGCCGTATTTCCCCGACGTGAAGGGTGCTCCGCAAAATTCCATCATCGGCGGCGCTTCGCTTTGGGTGATGAGCGGCAAGAACCCCGAGGAATACAAGGGCATTGCCAAATTCTTCACCTTCCTGTCGGACACCGACCGCCAGGTCTATCTGCACGAGGTGTCGGGATATCTGCCGATCACCAAGGCGGCTTACGAAAAGACCAAGGCCTCGGGCTTCTACGAGAAGAACCCGATCCTCGAAGTCCCGCTGAAGGAATTGACCAACAAGCCGCCGACCGAGAATTCGCGCGGCCTGCGCTTCGGCGGCATGGTGCAGTTACGTGACGTATTTGCCGAGGAAATCGAGGCCGCACTCGCCGGCAAGAAGCCCGCGAAGGATGCGCTCGACTCTGCCGTGTCGCGCGGCAACGCGATGCTCCGGCAGTTCGAGCGCACCGCCGTCAAGTGACGGCGGCTTGAGGATCGTGGCCGGGCGCAAGCCGGCCGCGATCCGTCCAGCGAGGCATCATGGAAAACCGGGCGATCTTCTCAGGCAAACTGCTGCCTTATCTTCTGATCCTGCCGCAGCTCGCGGTTTCCCTGATTTTTTTCTATTGGCCCGCCGCGCAGGCCCTGCAGCAGTCGTTTCTGGTGCAGGACGCCTTCGGGCTCTCGACCGAATTCGTCTGGTTCGAGAATTACGTCAATCTGCTGCAGACCCCTGAATATTACCAGGCGATCGGCGTCACCTTCGTGTTTTCGGCCCTGGTGGTGTTCTTCTCGCTGACCATCGGTCTGTTGCTCGCTGTCATGGCCAACCGCCGCATCAGGGGCGTGCAGATCTACCGCACCTTTCTCATCATTCCCTATGCGGTGGCGCCGGCGGTGGCCAGCGTGCTCTTCATCTTCATGTTCCAGCCCGGCCTCGGCATGATCGCGCGCGCGCTGCAGCGCTCCGGCATCGACTGGAATCCGGTGCTGAACGGGACGCATGCGATGATCCTCGTCGTGATCGTCGCGGTATGGAACCAGATCAGCTACAATTTTCTTTTCTTTCTCGCCGGACTGCAGGCGATCCCCAAAAGCGTGATCGAGGCCGCCGCGATCGACGGCGCCAAGCCGATGCGGCGCTTCTGGACCATCGTCTTTCCCCTGCTGTCGCCGACGACGTTCTTCCTGATCATCGTCAATATCACCTATGTCTTCTTCAACACGCTCGGCATCATCGACACCGCCACCGGTGGCGGCCCCAACGGCGCCACGCAAACACTCGTCTACAAGGTGTTTCAGGACGGCAAGGCCGGCTCCGACCTCGGTGGCTCGGCGGCGCAGTCGGTGATCCTGATGATCATCGTGGTCGCGCTCACCGCGTTTCAGTTTCGCTACGTCGAAAAGAAGGTTCATTACTGAACGCCATGGTCGAGCATCGCCGATTTGGAAACCTGCTGCCTCATTTGGTCCTTTTGGCCGGCGTTGCGATCGTCGCGTTTCCGGTCTATCTGGCGGTGATCGCCTCGACTCACGACAACGCGGTGATCGCCAACGGCCAGATGCCGCTCTACCCCGGCTCGCACGCGATCGAGACCTACTGGAACACCATCGTCGCCGGCACCGGCAAGACCACGCGCGAGCCGGTCGGCAGCATGATGCTCAACAGCCTGATCATGGCGATCGGAATCGCGGTCGGAAAAATCGCGATCTCGATCATCTCGGCCTATGCGATCGTGTTCTTTTCGTTCCCGTTCCGGATGACGGCGTTCTGGACCATCTTCATCACGCTGATGCTGCCGGTCGAGGTGCGCATCTTCCCGACCTACAAGATCACCAGCGACCTGCACATGCTGGATTCCTATTCCGGGCTGATCCTGCCCCTGATCGCGTCGGCGACCGCGACACTGTTGTTCCGCCAGTTTTTCATGACCGTGCCGAAAGAGCTGGTCGAGGCCTCGAAGATCGACGGCGCCGGCCCGATCAGGTTTTTTTGGGATACCCTGCTGCCGCTTTCGGTGACCAACATCGCCGCGCTGTTCGTGATTCTCTTCATCTACGGCTGGAATCAATATCTCTGGCCGCTCCTGATCACGACCCGCGACGACATGCAGACCGTCGTCATCGGCATCAAGAAAATTATTGACGTGCACGACGCATTGACCGAGTGGCAGGTGGCGATGGCGACCGCCGTGCTCGCGATGCTGCCGCCGGTCGCGGTCGTCGTGCTGATGCAACGCCTCTTCGTCAAGGGCCTGATCGAGACGGAAAAGTGAGATGGCGAGCGTCACGCTGCGAAATGTAACCAAGACCTATCCGGGCGGCTTTGAGGCGATCAAGGGCATCGGGCTGGAGGTCGGCGACGGCCAGTTCTGCGTGCTGGTCGGCCCCTCCGGCTGCGGCAAGTCCACGCTGCTGCGGATGGTCGCGGGGCTCGAGACCATTACCGGCGGCGAGATCGATATCGGCGGACGCATCGTCAACCAGATCGAACCGGCGGAGCGCGACATCGCCATGGTGTTCCAGAATTACGCGCTCTATCCGCATATGAGCGTCTACAACAACATGGCCTACGGCCTGCGCAACCGCGGCATGCCCAAGCCCGAGATCGACACCCGCGTCCAGGAAGCCGCGCGGATTCTCGAAATCGGCCCGATGCTGGACCGCAAGCCGGGGCAACTGTCCGGCGGCCAGCGCCAGCGCGTCGCCATGGGCCGCGCGATCGTGCGGCAGCCGAAAGTGTTCCTGTTCGACGAACCGTTGTCGAACCTCGACGCCAAACTGCGCATCGCCATGCGCGTCGAGATCCGCAAATTGCAGCGCCGGCTGAAGACCACCTCGATCTACGTGACCCACGACCAGCTCGAAGCGATGACGCTCGCCGATATTCTTGTCGTGATGAACGGCGGCCAGGTCGAGCAGATCGGCAACCCGCTGGAAATCTATCAGAAGCCCGCGACGACCTTCGTCGCATCGTTCATCGGCGCGCCGCCGATGAATTTGATGCCGCTGCGCGACGCAGGCGGCCTTCAGGCCCCCGCCGGCGACGGCATTCTCGGCATCCGGCCGGAGGACCTCTTGATATCGGGCGAAACGCCCGCTGGCGGCCTTGCACTCAACCTGGCGGTGGAGGCGATCGAACGGGTCGGCGCGGAGACCTATGTTTATGGCATCCGCTCGCAGCAAGGCGGCGCGCCGACCGTCAGCACGAGGCCGGGCGAGCTGCCGCCGGGCGAGGTGATCGTGCGGGTTCCCGGCGTGATCGCACCCGCCATCGGCGAGCGCATCCGCGCCACCGCGCCGCGCGAAAAGCTGCATCTGTTCAGCGCCGACGGCCGCCAGCGGATCGAGCTCTGAGGCCTCCCGACCGTCATTCCGGGGCGCGTCGAAGACGCCAACCCGGATCGACGTCTTCCCGGGATTCGGCCGGTTGCGCAGGCGCTTGAACGCCCTCCAAATCATGCCCATATTGCTTGATGACCGGAGGGCAAATCCGCCGGCCGGTCGAAATGGGGCGCCGAAAGGGCCCTGAAATGCCAAAGTCGCTTCGAGAGGGCTTTGTAAAAATATGACTTGTGTTCCTTCGTTATCCAGTCCGTTCCTGCTGGGATTCGACGAAATCGAGCGTGTGCTCGACCGCGTCGTCAAGGGCGCCGACGGTTACCCTCCGTACAATATCGAGAGGTGCGACCGTGCCAATGGCGCGCCCGAACGGCTGCGCATCACGCTGGCGGTGGCGGGATTTACCCGCGACCAACTCGATGTAACCATTGAGGAAAACCAGCTCGTGATCCGGGGCCGCCAGCAGGAAGAGAAGGCCCGGCAATACATCCATCGCGGCATCGCCGCGCGCCACTTCCAGCGCACCTTTGTGCTGGCGGAGGGGATGCACGTGCTGGGCGCGGACCTGAAAAACGGGCTGTTGTCGATCGATCTGGCCCGGCCCGAGCCGGAAAGGATCGTTAAGACAATCGCTATCAATGAACATGAATAATGGAACGAGTAGCGGACTCGACCGCTTAGTCTGACAGAGGAGTCGAGACCATGACTGAAGGTAATGTTGTGTTTGAGCCGGCGGGCGTCTCCACGGAGTCGCTGGCGACCTTGGGCGAGGGTCATATCGCCTATGTGAAGCAAATCCGTTCCGAGGACGTGCCGGGGCTGTTTCCCCAGGCGCCGAAGATTGCGCCGGGCCTGAAACTGTTCGCGCTGCACGCCGCCGACGGCACCCCGATCATGCTGACCGACAGCCGGGAAGCGGCGATCGCGAATGCGTGGAGCAACGAATTGCAGGCCGTCAGCGTTCACTGACGCAGGCTTGCCGCTGTGCGCCGACGCAGCTCTTGCTGCTGTCGCTGGTGCTACAAAAAAGAATTCGTGAGACGCGGGCTTGTCGTCGATTCGATCGGGGACGAGCTCGCATATCTTTTACTCACGCTGATCGCCGAACGGCGCTGATCTCTGCTCAAGCAACTCGCTGATCTTCGTCCACGCCGCCGAACCCTGCGTCGGACGCCTTCCATGCCGCACTGGGGTTTGTCGAGGTCGGCAGCGCCAGCGTGTATGACGGCAGCCGAACGGTCCGATACCTGTCGTACGCGCTGCCCTATGCGGCGGTCGCCGGCGGCAGCGCCAGCACCGAATAGATCGCCTGCGCGTCGCGCGAGGCGCGCAGCTTCTTGGCGACGTCCTGGTCCCGCAGCAGCCGCGCGATCCGCGCCAGCGCCTTGAGGTGATCGGCACCCGCCCCTTCCGGCGCCAGCAGCAGGAACACGAGGTCGACCGGCTGGCCGTCCATCGCCTCGAAATCGATCGGACGCTCGAGACGGGCAAACAGGCCGAACAGCTTTTCCAGCTTGGGAAGCTTGCCGTGCGGGATAGCGACGCCATAGCCGACCGCGGTGGTTCCCAGTTTCTCCCGCTGCAGCAGGACCTCGAAAACCGCGCGTTCGTTCTGTCCGGTCAGGACGGAGGCCCGCGCCGCCAGTTCCTGCAGCGCCTGCTTCTTGCTGTTGACCTTCAACGCCGGGAGAATCGCCTCGGGTGCGACCAGATCGGTAATCGTCATGGGGCGTTCCGAGGTGAATTAAAACCGTAAGGTTGCGAAATAGACTCTAGCGGGGCGGCGTCAAGATGATGGGGCGGGAGGCGGCGGGCTTACGGTCCTAATTGGGTGGGCTTCTACTCCAACGCAAGACCGGTGCCAACTCCCGCAACATTGTCCCAAACCACCCCCCTCGGGGCGGCGGACCATAGGGAGGGTCCCCGAGGGCGTCAATGCCGATCGGGGCCTAGCCCCCTGACTTGACCACCGGTGGATCGACCCAGCCGATATTGCCGTCCGGCCGCCGGTAAATGATGTTCACACGGCCGCTGGAACCGTGCTGGAACACGATGCAGGCGGCACCGGTGAGGTCCAGTTCCATCACGGCTTCGCTGACCGAAAGCCGCTTCAGCGACGTGGTGGCTTCGGCAATGATGACGGGGTTGTAGCCGGTGATCTCCTCGTCGCCTTCCGCAGGCGCCTCGATCACGTAGCTTGGGGCGTCCAGCGTCGGCGCGTTCATCTCCGCAAGCGCCGCGGAGGCCACATGGGCCTTGCGGGCCGAGCGGTCCTTGAGCCGGCTCTTGTAGCGGCGCAGCCGTCTTTCGATCATCAGCAGCGCCTGGTCGGCGCTGGCATAGGCGTCGGCGGCGTTGGAATCGGCCTCCAGCGTAATTCCGGAATCCAGATGCAGTGCACAATCGGTGCGGAAACCGAAACCATCCTTGCTCAGCGTGATGTGCCCGGAATAATTGCCATCGAAATATTTGCGCAGCACTTCATCGGTGCGCTCGCTGACGCGCCCGCGCAGGGCGTCGCCGACGTTGATGCTTTTTCCCGAGATCCGGAGAATCATTTTTTTGCCTCGACTAGTCAGAAGGGGAACCGACACTATCCGGATTTGGCCGGGACGCAATCAGGCAGGCTGCGTGTCGCGGGAACGGTCGGAGGACGCGGCGGGCGCCGACAGCGCATGGCCGAGCATGCTTTGCTTGTCGCGGCGGCGCTGCACCGAGGACGGAATTCGCATCGCTTCGCGATACTTCGCGACCGTGCGGCGGGCGATATCAATGCCGGATTCGCGCAATCTTTCCACGATGGTATCGTCGGAGAGGATCACAGCGGGGTCTTCCGCGTCGATCAGCTGCTTGATGTGATGACGCACCGCCTCCGCCGAATGGGCTTCGCCGCCGTCGGCGGATGCGATCGAGGCGGTGAAGAAATACTTCAACTCGAAACTGCCGCGATTGGTCGCCATGTATTTGTTGGCGGTCACCCGCGACACCGTGGATTCATGCATCTGGATCGCATCCGCCACCGCCTTCAGGTTGAGCGGCCGCAGATGCGCCACGCCGTGGGTGAAGAAGCCATCCTGCTGGCGCACGATTTCGGTCGCGACTTTGAGGATGGTACGGGCGCGCTGATCGAGCGCGCGCACCAGCCAGGTCGCGTTCTGCAGACAGTCTGTGAAATAGGATTTGTCGCCGTCCTTGCGGATCGTCTTCGACAGCTCGGTGTAATAGGTCTGGTTGACCAGCACGCGCGGCAACGTGTCGCTGTTGAGTTCGACGTGCCAGCCGCCATCGGGCCCGGGCCGCACATAGACGTCGGGCACCATGGTCTGCGTGCGAGTTGAGCCGAATTTCAAGCCAGGCTTGGGATCGAGACGGCGAATTTCGCCGATCATGTCGGTGATGTCTTCATCATCGACACCGCAGAATTTTCGCAAACCCGCAATATCGCGTTTGGCGAGGAGATCGAGATGCTCGACCAGCGCCTGCATGGCTGGATCGTAGCGATTGAGCTCGCGGAGCTGGATCGCCAGGCATTCGCTCAGAGATCGCGCGCAGACGCCGGGCGGATCGAATTTCTGCAGCACCGCGAGAACCGCTTCGACGTCCTTCTGGGACGCGCCTAGCCGCTCGGCGGCCTGCCCCAGATCCGGCGGCAGGTAACCGGCCTCGTCAACGAGGTCGATCAGGTATTGGCCGATCATGCGCTGCGCGGGATCGGTAAACGCCACCGCCAGCTGTTCGGCGAGATGACTGCCGAGCGTCACCTCGGCGGCGACGAAGGCTTCGAGGTTGTAAGCCTCGTCATTGGAGGCGCCGCCGCCCCATTCGGTGTAGGCGGTCGGTGCCGCATCCTGCGCGTTGCGGGCGGCGGTTTCGGCCGGCTCCTCGGAAAATACGTTGTCGAGCGGGGTATCGAGCGTCTGCTCGATCTCCGTGCGGCTGCCGAGGTCGCGATTGAGCCACTCTTCCTGGCCCGGCTCGAAGCTGTCGCCGGCGGAACCGCCCGCCATTTCGGAAGGCTCGGTGCCGGAATCGTCGCCATAGGCAGCGCCGGAATCGTCGGAATCGGAAAACTCGGCCCGCTCCGGCATCGGCTCGCCCGCCACCGGGGCCTCGGGACCGTCGCTGGCGCGCTCAAGCAGCGGATTTCGCTCCAGTTCCTCCTCGACAAAGGCCGACAGATCGAGATTGGACAGCTGCAGCAGCTTGATCGCCTGCATCAGTTGCGGCGTCATCACCAGCGACTGCGACTGGCGGAACTCTAATCTCTGCGTCAGAGCCATGGAGGCAAGAACCGATCCCTGAAAGTTGGTCCAATTCTTGCTTATACTAGTCAAAAGCCGTTGTACACGGCTTGACGAATGTTAAAAATGGACTAGAGGGGCAATTGACGGCCAAGGTTAAAGCCGGAATTCCTCGCCCAGATAAAGACGGCGTACGTCCGGGTCATTGACGATTTCATCCGGACTACCCTCGGTCAGGATCTCCCCGGCATAGACGATATAGGCGCGGTCGGTCAGGCCGAGCGTTTCCCGCACATTGTGGTCGGTGATCAGCACGCCGATGCCGCGATTGGTGAGATGGCGGACGAGATCCTGAATGTCGCCGACCGCGATCGGATCGATGCCGGCAAAGGGTTCGTCAAGCAGCATGTAATTGGGGCGGGTGGCCAGCGCACGCGCGATCTCGACGCGGCGCCGCTCGCCGCCCGACAGCGCGATCGACGGCGTCCTGCGCAACCGCCCTATGTTGAATTCATCGAGCAGCGAATTGAGTTCGGCCTCGCGCTTTTTCCTCGAGGGTTCGACGACCTCCAGCACCGCACGGATATTCTGCTCCACCGTGAGACCGCGAAAGATCGACGCTTCCTGCGGCAGGTAGCCGATCCCGAGTCGGGCGCGCTGATACATCGGCAGCTTGGTGACGTCGTGGCCATCGAGTTCGATGGCGCCGCGATCCGCCTTGATCAGGCCGGTGATCATGTAGAACACGGTGGTCTTGCCGGCGCCGTTCGGACCGAGCAGACCCACCGCCTCGCCGCGGCGGACATAGATGCTGACGCCGCGGACGACCTGGCGGCTGCCGAAGCTCTTTTCCACGCTATGCACGGCCAGATAGCCCGACCGCTCCGTCAGCCGCGGCCCGGAAGCGCCATTTGGCCTGGCACGAGGCCGCGGTCTTTCGGCCCGAGCCGGTTGCGATTTCAGCGCCGGATCCAGCAACGGCGCGTCGCGGGCAACGGGCGGCGCGGCGCGCACCGGGCTGGTCAGCAATTCGCCGATGGCATCGTCGAGCGACGTGATATCCCCGCGCGTGCGCGCAAATCCTGGCGGACCGCGTCTCGCCGGGCGACGACGGAACATGCCGAGTAAATCCACCATCCCCGCTTCGCTCAGCCTTTCACGGTGATCCCGCAACCCGCCGCGGGTTACTCGATTCGCTCGCGCAACATGAAGGAATGGATGTCGCTTGCCCAGCGAAACACCCTCGATTCGAGGCGCGGACTACACCGCCGGACCGTCACCGTAGATACAGGCTCGCGTCGCAGGCTTCAACCTCGTCGCCCCCAGATAGCAGACAAGTGATTGATACCATTTCGGTTTATTTAGCGCACCGAATCAAGGCTGGGGCGCGATGCTATTTCGGCTTATTTGAGCTTCCCGGCCCGGACGGTGCCGCCGGAGGCGACGCACCGGGCGTCAGCAGGCCGCCCTGGCCGGACGACTGAAACAGGCCCTGCACCCGCCCTGAGTCGGATTCCACCCGCGACACCCCCGTCGTCATGTCGACCAGCAACTTATCGCCGCGCAGCACGTTCTTGCCCTGGGTCAGCACGATACCGCCCAGCATGGTGATCAGGTTGGCCCTGGTATCGAACACGGCGGTCTCCCCGGTCACCACCTGATCCTTCTGGGTGACGACCACGTTGCCGCGCGCCTCCAGCCTTTTTATCGACGAACTGCCGCCGGGACCGGGGGTCGCGGACTGGATCGGCGCCGATTTCGCGGCTTTCGAATTGGCCGCCGGCGCGGGAGCCGGCGTCGAATTGTAGAACACCACGAGCGACTTCGACGTCATGGTGGTGTCGCCCTGCACCACCTTCACATTGCCGGAAAACGTTGCTTCCTTCTTCTTGTCGCGCATCTCGAGGCTGGCGGCTTCGATCTGGATCGGCTGGTCGCGATTCTGCGAAAAACCCTGCATCGCATTGGGCACGCCCGTGACCGCGCTCTGCGCAGCCGCGGCGGCGATCATCGCGAACGTAAAAGCGATGGCGCAGGCGCCCTGCGCGATCGGTCTGAACAAAGTGCTGCGCGGCGATAACATCATCTCGAAAATCATCTGGGGTTGCCGGTCTTGCCGGATGAAGACCGCGTCTTGCCGGGATGAACAGGCGCGGGCTCGGTCTCTGCGGGGGCGCTGGCCGGCTGGTCGGGCGTACCCAGGTTGTCCAGATTCATCACCACATTGCCCTCGAATCTCACCACCTCTCCGCCGCCGGTGATCCTGAGCCTGTCGGCGGTCAGCGTTCCGTTCAGCAATTTGACATCGACATGCTGGTCCGACGTCACCGTGCCCTTGCCCATGTCTACAAGCGCCTGCTCCAGCCGCGCTTCATAGCCGGTGGAGGACTGCAAAAAGATATCCTTATGCAGATCCAGTATTTGTTGCTTGGTATCCATCAACCCGTCGCGGGCGTCGAGCGTGACCGTCGTGGTCTGATCGTCCATCAAAACCTTGGCCCGCAGTGTCTTGAGATCGACGTGATCGGGATCGGTCACATCCTGGGTCGCAGTTTTCGCCCAGACTTCGTAGGGCCGCTGATCGGGCGTGTAGCCGGACAGATGCGGCGATTCCATCGTGATCTTGGTGCCGGAAACGACGAGATTGCCCATGTCGACCGGCAGCTTGGGCAACAGCATCCGGAATGGATTGAAGACCGAAGACACCACGACAATGCCCGCCATCGCCAGAATCACGGCCGCCGGCACCGCGATGCGCAGCACCCGCACCATCCGGCTGTGGCGCGCCGCGATGGCGAAGCGCGCCTCCATTCCGGTCCGATAGGCTGGGTTCTGAACCGAATTCACCGTTGCTCCAAGGCGCTAGCGCTCCGCCATCATACCCGGCCTTGCCGGGTTATGCAGCCCGGACCCCGCGTCAGGAGTGTGACCGAAACGGGGCGCCGGCGGCTGTAAAGCGCCGTTCCAGCCCTCAGGAATGCGCAAAAATATCTTCGGTATCCCAGCCCTGCAGATCGAGCCTGGCCCGCGCCGGGAGAAATTCAAAACAGGCTTGCGCCAGCCCCGAGCGGCCCTCGCGCGCGAGCATGACATCGAGGCGTTCGCGCAGGGCATGCAGATGCAGCACGTCGGAGGCCGCATAGGCCAGTTGCGCCTCGCTCAGGGTCTGCGAGCCCCAGTCGCTCGATTGCTGCTGCTTCGACAGATCGATGTTGAGCAGCTCGCGCACCAGGTCCTTGAGGCCATGGCGATCGGTGTAGGTGCGGGAGAGCCGCGAGGCGATCTTGGTGCAATAGACCGGCTGCGGCATCACGCCGAAGGCGTTGTAGAGGGCGGCGAGATCGAACCGCGCGAAATGAAAGATTTTTGTCACCTTCGGATTGGCGAGCAGCGCCTTCAGGTTCGGCGCGTCGGCATGATCCTTGGGGATCTGCACCACGTCGGCGCTGCCGTCGCCGTTCGACAGCTGCACCACGCAGAGCCGGTCGCGATGCGGGTGCAGGCCCATGGTCTCGGTATCGATCGCCACCGAATCGGTGTAGCGGGTGAGATCGGGCAGATCGCCGCGATGCAGGCGTACGGTCATGGTGTCCTAAAACCTCGTCGAATCGCCGCCGACCAAGCTACCGCCCAAACCCGTAACAGGCGAGCGGCCGGCGGACCCTGGATGGCGACGGGTGGGCATCCAAGAAAAGTGGTGCCCAGGAAAGGACTCGAACCTTCACGGCCGTGAAGCCACTGGCACCTGAAGCCAGCGCGTCTACCAATTCCGCCACCTGGGCCCGGGCGGGTTAGTACGGATCGGTTGCGCGCTTGTCAAATTGGCGAACTGTGACCCAAATGCGCTGTACAGCGCCGGGCTGTTGGCGTATCGCGAAATCGCTAAATACTCCGGCTATCGATCGAATTTGACCCTAGGAATTGACGCCATGGCATCGAATCTGGACACGCTGGTCACGGTTTTCGGCGGATCGGGCTTTCTGGGGCGAAGCGTGGTCCGCGCGCTCGCCAAGCGCGATTACCGCATCCGGGTCGCGGTTCGGCGGCCAGAATTGGCCGGGCATTTGCAGCCGCTCGGCAGGGTCGGCCAGATCCATGCGGTGCAGGCCAATCTGCGTTACCCGGCCTCCGTCGAGGCCGCGATGCGCGGCTCCCATGCCGCCGTCAATCTGGTCGGCATTCTGGCCGAGAGCGGCGCCCAGACCTTCGAGGCGGTGCAGGGCGAGGGCGCCGGCGTGGTGGCAAAGGCGGCGGCCGCCGCCGGCGCTGACATGGTGCATGTCTCCGCCATCGGCGCCGACGAGAACTCGCCGTCGGGTTACGCTCGCGCCAAGGCGGCCGGCGAAAAGGCGGTGCTGGCTGCCGTCCCTGCGGCCACCATCCTGCGGCCTTCGGTCATGTTCGGGCCCGAGGATCAGTTCACCAACCGCTTCGCGGCGCTGGCACAGATATCGCCGGTAGTGCCGCTGATCGGCGGCGGCGTGACAAAGCTGCAGCCGGTCTATGTCGGCGATGTCGCGACCGCGGTCGCCGACGCCGTCGACGGCAAGACAAAGCCCGGCGCGACGTACGAGCTCGGCGGCCCGGAAGTGCTGACGATGCGCGAGATCATGGAATTCATCCTCGCCACCATCGAACGCGAACGCATGCTGGTCGCCTGGCCGTTCGGGCTGGCTAAATTGCAGGCGCTGTTCCTGCAGTTCGCGCCGGGGGCCTTCAAGCTGACGCCGGACCAGGTGACGCTGTTGCAATCGGACAATGTGGTTTCGGACGCGGCGAAGGCCGCAGGCCTGACCCTGGAAGGGCTCGGAATTGTGCCGGATTCGCTGGAAGCGATCGCCCCGCAATATCTCTGGCGCTTCCGCAAGGCGGGGCAGTTCGCGCACAAGGGCGCGTGAGCTCATATGCCCGTCGTCCCGCGAACGCGGGGGACGACGGGAGAGCAGTTCTATCTTCCCATCGCCAGCGCGGCCAGACCGAGCGTGCCGACAATGACGCGCCACCACGCGAACAGCTTGAAGCCGTGGCGGGTGACGTAGGTCAGGAACGTCTTGACCACGACCATCGCGGTGATGAACGACACCACAAATCCGATCGCGACGATGCCGGCGTGATCGAAGCTCAGGTCGGCGCGGTTCTTGTAGGATTCGTAGGCAAAGGCGCCGACCATGGTCGGAATCGCGAGGAAGAACGAAAACTCCGCCGCCGCATGCTTGTCGGCGCCGAACAGCATCGCCGCGACGATGCTGGCGCCGGAGCGCGACACGCCGGGAATCATCGCAAGGCACTGCGCGAAACCGATCGAAAGATACATCGGCAGCGGGAAGGTCGTGGCATCGTGCTCGTGCGGTTTGAGATCGAGCTGATCGACCCACAGCAGGATCGCGCCGCCGACGATCAGCGAAAAGCACACCACCCACGGGTTGAACAAATAGGCCTTGATGTAGGAGCCGGCGGCAGCGCCGATCACGGCTGCGGGCAAGAACGACACCAGCAGGCCGATGACGAATCGCCTGTCCTCGGGATTGGAAAACATGCCGAGCGCGACGCGCCACAATTTACCGAAATACAGGACGACGATCGCGAGGATGGCACCGAGTTGAATCAAGATGGAAAAACTGTTCCAGAAATTCCCCTCGCCGAGATCGAAAAACCGCTCCGCCAGCAAGAGGTGGCCGGTCGAGGAAACCGGCAAGAATTCCGTGACGCCCTCGACGACGCCGAGAATCACCGCCCGCAATGCATCAGATATCATGACCTAGTGCCTCGTTTCCGACGTTCGTGAAGTATTGCCGCACCCTCTGACACGAACTTCGAAAACAAAGGGGCACTGGTAACTCCGTATTTCTGGTGCCGTTCTTCGATTTGAAGTTCCCGTGACGAACCTGCGGCGACCGCTGCAGCAACTTCGAATTGGCGGCACTGAAGCCTTTTCCGTTTCGACAGAACCGAAACGGGGCTCTAGATTCTTGATTTGACGCGTTTTCTTGACGCGAACCGGTCTCCGCTTCGCCTGAAAACGCGCTCGTCCGTTCTGATCGATATCGCGCGAAAAAGCCGGGTTCTTCTCGCCTATTCGCCCTTCTGCCGCAATCTCAAAAAACGCAAAAACACAGGTTGCCTCGTTCGCATGCTTAGGTAGTTTGGCGCGCTGCCGGGGTATCGTTGTGCGGTATAACTGGCGCGCTTCGAGGCGGTGAGGGTTTCTTAAGCACCGCAAAATTATCAAGGGCCCATGTTCACACTGTTTCATCATTCGTTCTGTCCGCATTCGCGGTTCGTCCGCCTGGCGCTGGGCGAACTCGGCCTCGATGTACGGCTGGTGGAAGAAAGGGCCTGGGAGCGGCGCGAGGCGTTTCTGGCGCTCAACCCCGCCGGCACCACGCCGGTGCTGATATCGGAAGGCCGGCCCGCGATTCCAGGCGCCGGCATCATCGCCGAATATCTCGACGAAACCCACGGCGCCGAATTGGGCGAGCGGCGGCTGTTGCCATCCACGATGGGCGAGCGCATCGAGGTGCGCCGGTTGATGGCCTGGTTCAACGAGAAGTTTTTCGAGGAGGCCTCCAATCCGCTGGTCACCGAGCGCATCTACAAGCGCTTCATGAGCGAGGAAAACGGCGGCGGCGCGCCGGCGGCGGACGTGATGCGCGCGGCGAAGGCAAATGTGCGCTATCATCTGGCCTATATCGGCTGGCTGGCGCAGACGCGGAACTTCCTGGCCGGCGACCGGCTGACCTATGCGGACCTCGCCGCCGCGGCGCATCTTTCGGCGATCGATTACCTGGGCGACGTGCCATGGATCGAGGACGACGCGGCAAAGGCGTGGTACGCGCGGGTGAAATCCCGCCCGTCATTCCGCCCGTTGCTGAGCGAATGGCTGGCGGGCGTGCCGGCATCGCGCACCTATGTGGACCTCGACTTCTGAACACACCCGTCACGCTCGCCGGCGCCGACCTCAAGGCCGCGTTGGCACGCCAGGCACGCGCGCTGGGATTCGATTGCGCCGGCGTAACCGGTCCGGATGTTCTCGTCGACGCGGGCCAACATTTCCGCGCCTTCCTCGATGCCGGTGCCCATGGCGACATGGACTGGCTCGCCGCCCACCCCGAGCGCCGCGCCGATCCGCGCGTGCTGTGGGCGGACGTACGCTCGATCATCATGCTCGGCGTCAATTATGGCCCGGATGAAAATCCGCTGGCCGTTCTCGAGCAGCGAACGCGCGGCACGGTCTCGGTTTATGCGCGAGGCGACGACTACCACGACCTGATCAAGAAGCGGCTGAAGGCGCTGGCGCGATGGCTGATCGCTACCACAGGCTGCGAGGTCAAGGTCTTCGTCGACACCGCCGCGGTGATGGAGAAGCCGCTGGCGCAGGCCGCGGGACTGGGCTGGCAGGGCAAGCACACCAACCTCGTCTCGCGCGAATTCGGCTCATGGCTGTTTCTCGGCGCGATCTTCACCACACTGGATCTGCCGCGCGAGGTGGCCGACGCCGATCATTGCGGTTCCTGTCAGGCTTGCCTCGATATCTGCCCGACATCCGCGTTCCCGGCGCCCTACAAGCTCGATGCCAGGCGCTGCATTTCCTATCTCACCATCGAGAACAAGGGCCCGATCCCGCACGAATTTCGCAAGGCCATCGGCAATCGCATCTATGGCTGCGACGATTGCCTTGCGGTGTGCCCTTGGAACAAGTTCGCGCAAGCCGGGCGCGAAACCAAACTGGCCGCGCGCGACGAATTGCGCGCGCCCGATCTCGCCAAACTCGCGCGGCTCGATGACGCGGCGTTTCGCGCCTTGTTCGCAAAATCTCCGGTCAAACGCATCGGTCGCGACCGCTTCCTGCGCAATGTGCTGATCGCGATCGGCAACTCGGACGACCGCGCACTGGCCGCTGAAGCCGAACGCCTGCTCGACGACGACAGCCCGCTGGTTCGGGGCGCCGCGGTGTGGGCGCTGGCGCGATTGCTGGGACAGGAGGAGTTTTCGATGCTCGCGGCGGATGCAATCGGCACCGAGCGCGACGAGACGGTGCGCGCGGAGTGGCGGCTCGCTGATGAAGCCTAAACATTCAGCCGCCATGCCCCGCGAAAGCGGGGCATCCAGTAATCCGAGGCAGTGAAGCAAGAAACGAGACGGCGCGGCGTACTGGATCGCCCGCTTTCGCGGACGATGACGACCAGTATTGACGGCTTCGAAAATTCCGTCATGGTCGCCCGCCCATGACAAATCTGCCGTTCTTCACCCGGGACCGCGACGCCTTCATTCCCACCGACACCGCGCGCGGGCCGTGGGACCCGAATTCGCTGCACGGCCGTGTCATCATCGGCCTTCTGGCTTTCGTGATCGAGCAGCGCCACGGCGCCGGCGACTTCGTGCCGGCGCGGCTGACGGTGGACATGTTCCGGCTGCCGAATTTTTCGCCGATCGAAGTCAGGACGCGGCTGATCCGCGACGGCCTGCGCATCAAGGTGGTCGAAGCTGATTTTTTCAGCGCCGGCGTCGCCATGGCGCGCGCTTCCTGCCAGCTGCTGCGCAAGACCGCGAACCCGCACGGCACGGTGTGGTCGCCGCCGAACTGGGACGTACCCGCACCATCGGATATTCCCGCTCCGACCGATCCACGGCTCGGCATGCACGGCAAATGGACCACCCGTCCGATCGTCGGCGCCATGGGCACGGTCGGCCCGCGGCGGCTGTGGATGAGCGAAGTGCGCGATCTCGTCGAAGGCGCACCGCTGACGCCGTTCGTGCGGGTGGCGGCGGCGGCCGATTTCGCCAGCCCCTTCGCCAATGCCGGCGATCAGGGCCTCGGCTATATCAACAGCGACGTCACCCTGTACCTGCACCGCCTGCCGGTGAAGGAATGGATCGGCCTGGAGGTGGTGAACCATCACGCAACCGACGGCATCGCGATCGGCGAATGTTTTCTCTACGACCAGCAGGGCGCGATCGGAACATCCACCGTCGCAGCCCTGGCACAGCGCAAGTCGATGGCGCCCCCGCAGCGGCCGACTCCCTAAGTCGTCAAGCCCCGCGCAAGCGGGGCATGCCGTATCCCGGAGCCTTCTCGAGCGCGAAGTTCATGGCGTCCCCCCTGCTTGTCCGACCTCCGCCACCGCGGCGAGGATCCGCGCGATGTCCTGCGGCCGCGACAGGCGGTGGTCGCCGTCCTGGATCATGGTCAGCACCACGTCGTCGCTGGGCAGCCGATGCACCAGTGCGAACGCATGCTGCCACGGCACGTCCGGATCCTGCGCGCCCTGCAGGATCCGAACCGGGCAGCCGACATCGATGGCGCTGCCGAGCAGGAGATGGTTGCGGCCCTCCTCGATCAGAGCGCGGGTGACCGGATAGGGCTCGCCATATTGCGATGGCCGCAGCCACACGCCTTTGGTCTCGATCTCGTTTCGGACCTCGGGCGGAAAGCCGTTCCACATCAATTGTTCGGTGAAGTCCGGCGCCGGCGCGATCAATACCAGCCCGGCGAGCGACGCGCGGCTTTGCGGACGCCTCGCAATCTCACGCGCCAGGAGCAGCGCCATCCAGCCGCCCATCGACGAGCCGATCACGACCTGCGGACCGGCGCAGAACTTTTCGAACACCGCGACGCTCTCTTCCAGCCAGCGCCCGATGGTGCCGTCGATGAACGCGCCGCCGGATTCGCCATGGCCGGAATAATCGAACCTGACGCAGGCGCGGCCATGCTCGGCGGCCCACGCGTCCAGCGCCAGGGCCTTGGTGCCCTGCATGTCCGAATTGAAGCCGCCCAGCCAGAGCAGCCCGGGCGCGGAGCCGTCGCGGGCGCGCACCGCGATGTTGCGCGCCGCGTTCCCCTTGCCGACCTCGATGAGAGTGGGCAACTGCCCGGATGCCGCGAAATTGGTCATGGCTCATCTCTCCCGTTCGCTGCTGTTTGAGCGAGCATGGCCGATCCGTCAACGGACGCCCGTTCCGGGGTATCGACAGTTGCGGCGCTTGCGGAACGAAGCCCTGCCCTCTATGTGGGCTGGTCTGAACATTCCGTGCCAGTCGGCGTTGTTGGCGTGACCAAAATGCCTCGCATTTGATGCTTTTGGCGCGCAGCATGCGAGTTCGCTTGCCCGCTGAGCCTTATTCCTTCAAACTATGGCCCTCGTTCACAACCTTGGAGAGTTACCCATTCGCCGTCCCAACAGAGCCCCGCCCGCTGCCACCAAAGACGGGCCGCGCACCAATGATGAAATCCGCAACGCCACGATTCAGCTGATCGATCAGAACGGCACGAACCACGGCACGGTCGAGACAGTCGCCGCCATCAAGATGGCCCTAGAGGCGAGCATGGACCTTGTGGAGATTTCGCCCAATACCAGTCCTCCCGTTTGCAAGATTATGGACTACGGGAAGTTCAAATATTCGGCGCAGAAGAAAGCCGCGGAAGCCCGCAAGAAACAGAAGGTCGTCGAGATCAAGGAGATCAAGCTGCGGCCGATGATCGACGATCACGATTACGACGTGAAGATGCGCGCGATGCAGCGGTTCTTCGAGGAAGGCGACAAGGTCAAGATCACCCTGCGCTACCGCGGCCGCGAAATGGCGCATCAGGAGATCGGCACCAAGCTGCTGGACAAGGTCAAGGCCGACGTCGCCGAATTCGCCAAGGTCGAGCAAGACGCGCGTTTCGAAGGCCGTCAGGTGGTGATGGTGCTGGCGCCGCGCTGATTGCTAACGGCCATTCGCCTTTTGTAGATTTTGCTATACGGCCCGCCGGACGCTTCGGCGGGCCGCTTTATTTGGCGGATGATCAGCCCCGCGTTGCCTCCCAGCGGCCGCTGCAGTTTCCGCCGGAAAGTCTTGCGCTCCAGCGGCCGGCGCCGGCGCCGGCACCCAACCTGCCGCTGCCGGTCGCGACCGACCCGCCGGCTGAAATCCTGACCACGACGCCGCCGCCGCGGCCGACGCTTCCCGACACATCTGCGGCGCCGGCGGTCGAGATCCGGCCGCCCGAGATCCGGAACGGATAGCTATAGGCTGGGTCGCAATTACCGGCCTGGGTGATGATCAGGACGTTCCAGATTCCGTCATAGCCGCCGCCCGTCCCCGCCCTGCGGGCCGTCCTGGCGTCGGCGGCGGTTGGGGCGGCGGCTGCGACGAGGACAGCAGCGGCAAATATCCATCGTAAGGCGCGCGGTCCGCTGGAACCGGCAGAAACGGCGATCGGTTGGGCTGAATTGGTCATTTTCTTCCCGTTCGGCTGAGCCACAGGGGCGTGGAGCTAATACGTCAAATCAAACGCTTCCACGGTTCATCGTTGCCAATCTCGCTCCGCTCTGCCATAAGCGCAACCTTCATCGCCCGGCTGATCAAGGGCTGCCGTGGCGATGCCCATGCTGGTTGTCTCATTTCGGAAATAACCCAGCATTTTCAACGCTCTAACGAGCATTTTAGCCGCGAAAGCGCCCCTTTGGGCGCGTTTTTCTGCGGCCATAGGAGAGCCAAATGCCCAAGCTGAAGACCAAGTCAGGCGCTAAAAAGCGCTTCAAGGTGACTGCCACCGGCAAAGTGATGCACGCCCAGCGCGGCAAGCGCCACGGCATGATCAAGCGGACCAAGAAGCAGATTCGTCAGCTCCGCGGCACCCGCGTGCTGTTCAAGACCGACGGCGACAACATCAAGAAATATTTCTTGCCGAACGCCTGATCGCGACAGCGATCCCGGTCCCATTTTGCCGAGCTGCGTCCGCGCAGCGATCCGTCAGCCATTCTAGAGATCAAGGATTTCAGTCATGTCTCGCGTCAAACGCGGTGTGACCTCTCACGCCAAGCACAAGAAAGTCTACAAGGCCGCCAAGGGCTTCTACGGCCGCCGCAAGAACACCATCCGCGCCGCCAAGGCCGCGGTCGAGAAGGCCGGGCAATACGCCTTCCGCGACCGCAAGCGCAAGAAGCGCACCTTCCGCGCGCTGTGGATCCAGCGTCTCAATGCCGCGGTGCGCCCGTTCGGCATGACCTACAGCGTCTTTATCAACGGCCTTTCCAAGTCGGGCATCACGGTGGACCGCAAGGTGCTGTCGGATCTCGCCATCACCGAACCGGCGGCGTTCCAGGCGATCGCTGAAAAGGCCAAGGCCGCGCTGGCGGCGTAAGGCATCGTCTCCTTCAGGCCGCCGCGCAGTTTTGGAAGTCGTCATGGCCGGGCTTGTCCCGGCCATCCACGTCTTCCCTCTCACAGACGCTGTAAGACGTGGATGCCCGGGACAAGCCCGGGCATGACGGACTAGGAGCATCGGCTAGCATCCTAGTCAAAAGGGATCGCCATGACCGACCTTCAGACACTTGAAAAATCCATCCTCCGCCAGATCGCCGCCGCGGGCGACGAAGCAGCCCTTGAAGCCGTCCGCGTCGCAGCGCTCGGCAAGAAGGGTTCGATCTCCGCGCTGCTGGCAACGCTCGGCAAGATGTCGCCGGACGAACGCAAGACCGAAGGCGCAAAGATCAATCTTGCCAAGGATGCCGTCACGCAGGCGCTGACCGCGCGCCGCGATGTCCTGAAATCCGCGGCGCTCGACGCGCGGCTGAAAGCCGAGACCGTCGACGTCACGCTGCCGCTGCGCGAGGCGCCCGCAGAGCAGGGCCGGATTCATCCGCTCAGCCAGGTCTTTGAAGAGGTTAATACGATCTTCGCCGACATGGGATTTTCGATCGCCGAAGGTCCGGACATCGAGACCGACGACTACAATTTCACCAGGCTGAATTTCCCCGAAGGCCATCCGGCGCGGGAGATGCACGACACGTTCTTCTTCAATCCGAAGGAAGACCCCGGGTCGGCGCCCGGGGCAGGCGGCTCGCGCATGCTGCTCCGCACCCACACCTCGCCGGTGCAGGTGCGCACCATGCTGACGCAAGCGCCGCCGATCCGGATCATCTGTCCGGGCCGCACCTATCGCATCGATTCCGACGCCACCCACACGCCGCAGTTTCACCAGGTCGAGGGCCTCGTCATCGACAAGGACTCCCATCTCGGCCACCTCAAATGGATCCTGCACGAGTTCTGCAAGGCGTTCTTCGAGGTCGATCACATCAACATGCGATTCCGGCCGTCGTTCTTTCCGTTCACCGAGCCGTCGCTCGAGGTCGATATCCAGTGCCGCCGCGACAAGGGCGAAATTCGCTTCGGCGAGGGCGAGGACTGGCTGGAGATTTTGGGCTGCGGCATGGTGCATCCGAACGTGCTGCGCGCCTGCGGCATCGATCCCGACGTCTATCAGGGCTTTGCCTGGGGCATGGGCATCGACCGCATCGCGATGCTGAAATACGGCATGTCCGACCTGCGGCAATTGTTCGAGAGCGACGTGCGCTGGCTCAGCCATTACGGCTTCAAGCCGCTCGACGTCCCGACGCTGGCGGGAGGATTGAGTTCGTGAAATTCACCCTCTCCTGGCTGAAGGAACATCTCGACACCGACGAGTCCGTCGAGGCGCTCGCCGACAAGCTCACCATGATCGGGCTCGAGGTCGAGAACATCGAGGACAAGGCGAAAGCGCTGGCGCCGTTCACCATCGCGCGCGTGATCTCCGCCGAGCAGCATCCCAATGCGGATCGGCTGCGGGTCTGCATGGTCGACACCGGCAACGGCGGCGCGCCGGTGCAGGTCGTGTGCGGCGCGCCGAATGCGCGCGCCGGGCTTGTCAGCGTGTTCTCGGCGCCCGGCACCTACATTCCCGGCAAGGACATCACGCTGAACATCGGCACCATCAGGGGCGTCGAGAGCCGCGGCATGCTGTGCTCGGCGGCCGAGCTGCAAATCTCTGACGATCACGACGGCATCATGGAGCTGCCGGCCGACGCGCCGGTTGGCGCCGGCTATGCGCAATGGGCCGGTCTCGGCGATCCCGTGCTCGAAATCAACCTGACGCCGAACCGGCAGGATTGCACCGGCGTGCACGGTATCGCCCGCGATCTGAGCGCCACCGACATGGGCAAGTTCAGGGACCCCGCGATCAAGCCGATCAAGGGCGAATTTCCCTGCCCGGTGAAAGTGACCGTCGAGGACGCCACGCTGTGTCCGGGATTTGCCTTGCGGCTGGTGCGCGGGGTCAGGAATGGCCCATCGCCGGAATGGCTGCAACGGCGTCTCGTTTCGATCGGTCTGCGGCCGATCAATGCGCTGGTCGATATCACCAACTTCATGACCTACGACCGCGCCCGGCCGCTGCACGTGTTCGACGCGGCGAAAGTGAAGGGCAATCTCACGGTGCGCCGCGCCCGCGACGGCGAGACGCTGCTGGCCCTCGACGGCCGCACCTACACGCTCGACAACGGTACTTGCGTGATATCGGACGATCATGGCGTCGAATTGCTCGCCGGCATCATGGGTGGCGAAGCCTCCGGCTGTTCGGAAGCGACCGTCGACGTGCTGATCGAATTGGCGCTGTGGAACGAGATCAACATCGCGCATACCGGCCGCAAGCTCGGCATCAATTCGGACGCCCGTTACCGCTTCGAGCGCGGTGTCGATCCGGCCTTCATGGTGCCGGGGCTCGAGATGGCGACCAGACTGGTCATGGAGATGTGCGGCGGCACGCCGTCGGAAAACGTCGTCGTCGGCCGTGCCTTCGGCGACGATCGCGTCATCGATTTTCCGCTCACCGAAGTGAAGCGTCTCGCCGGGATCGACGTATCGCTTCCGGAGATGAAACACATCCTTGGCCATCTCGGCTTCATGATGGCCGGCCCCGGCCCGGTGGTGAAGGTCGCGGTACCCTCCTGGCGATCCGACGTGCACGGCAAGGCCGACATCGTCGAGGAGATCGTGCGCATTGTCGGCGTCGACAAGGTGCCGATGACGCCGTTCGAGCGCGGCGACGCGCCGCGCAAGCCGGTCCTCACCCCGATCCAGTTGCGTACCCGCCGCGCCAAGCGCGCGCTTGCGGCGCGCGGCATGGTCGAGGCGGTGACGTGGTCGTTCATCTCGAAGCCTCACGCGGAACTGTTCGGCGGCGGCGGAAGCGAACTCGCGCTCGCCAATCCCATCGCTTCGGATCTGTCCGATATGCGGCCGAGCCTGCTGCCGGGTCTGGTCGCAGCGGCGCAGGCGAATTCCGATCGCGGCTTTCCGGATGTGGCGCTGTTCGAGGTCGGACAGGTGTTCAAAGGCGACCGGCCGCAGGATCAGTTCGTCGCCGCATCCGGCGTTCGCCACGGCTTTGCGTCCGCAAAAGGCATCGGGCGGAACTGGTCGGGTTCGGCTACGGCCGACGCCCTCGACGCCAAGGCGGATGCGTTTGCGGTGCTGTCTGCCGCCGGCGCGCCGATGCAGGCGCTGCAGGTCGTGCCCGGCGGTGCAGGCTGGCTGCATCCCGGGCGTTCCGGCACCATCCAGATCGGTCCGCAAAACGTGCTCGGCCATTTCGGCGAGCTGCATCCCCGCGCGCTGGAAGCGCTCGGCGCCGATGGTCCGTTGATGGCATTCGAGGTGATCCTCGATCGCATTCCCGGTGCCAAGCAAAAACCGACCCGCGCCAAGCCGGTGCTCGAACTCTCAGCCTTCCAGCCGGTGTCGCGCGATTTCGCGTTCATCGTCGATCGCAGCGTGAGGGCCGGAGATATCGTGCGGGCGGCGCAAGGCGTCGACAAGAAGCTGATCACCGACGTCACCGTGTTCGACGTCTACGAAGGCAAGGGCATCGAGGACGGCAAGAAGTCGATTGCGATCGCGGTGACGATCCAGCCGCGCGAGAAAACCATGACCGATCAGGAGATCGACGCGGTCGGCGCGAAGATCGTGGCCGAGGTGGCGAAGAAGGCCGGCGGCACGCTACGAGCATGATGCCGAAAAGCGGGAAGCGGTTTTCGGAGAAACATCATGCTCCAGACGTTTAGAGCATGACGCTGGCCGGCCTCATCCCGACCGATGTCAGCACCAATATTGCGATCGCGATCTGCGCGATCGCGTTCGTGTCGGGAACGGCGCGCGGATTTTCCGGTTTCGGTTCCGCGCTGATTTTCATGCCGCTGGCGAGCAGCCTGGCGCCGCCGCGTCTCGTCGCCGCACTCCTGCTGATCATCGATTTCGTCGCGGCCGCGCCGCTCGTTCCGAATGCGTGGAAGCACGCGGACCGCAAGGCGACCGCGGTAATGGTATCAGGCGCCCTGATCGGTGTGCCGATCGGAACCTGGTTCCTCAGCCGGCTCGATCCGGTGACGACGCGCTGGATCATATCCGGCTTCGTGTTCGCGCTGTTGATGCTGCTTGTGTCGGGCTGGCGCTATCGCGGCAAGGACCATCCTGCGCTCGCCATCGGCATCGGCGGATTGTCCGGCTTCTGCAGCGGGCTGGCGCAGACTGGCGGCCCGCCCATCGTCGGCTATTGGCTCGGCCGGCCGATCGCATCGGCGATTGCGCGGGCCAACATCCTCTTGTTTTTTGGCGCCTCCGACTTCTTTTCCGCGGTCAGCTATGCCTTGACCGGGCTGATCACCGCCGACGCCATTCGGTTTTCGTTTCTGGTCGGTCCGGTCTATGCCGTCGGCGTCTGGTTCGGCGCCTCCTTGTTCGGCCGGACCAGCGAGAGGCTTTTTCGTGCCGCCTGCTACGCCTTGATCGCGGCGGCCGTCATCGTCGGCCTGCCGGCGCTGGATGGCGTGCTGCGCTAGAGCGGGATGAGACTAGGTTTGGTCATATCCGGCGTTGGCGAAGTAGTTTGCGCATTCGTCATCTGAGACGGTGTCGAGGATCGGACCGATCGCATTGTAGACGGCCTCGGTGGTTCGCCTTGCGGCCTTGCGCAGCCAATGTTTGAACTTGGCGAAGAACTGCTCGATCGGGTTCAGGTCGGGTGAGTATTTCGGCAGGAAGAACAGGTGCGCGCCGGCGGCGCGGATAGCACGACGCACCGCACTGGCCTTGTGCGAACCGAGATTGTCCATGATCACGATGTCGCCGGGCCGCAAGGTCGGGACCAAAACCTTCTCGACGTAAAGTTGGAAGGTCTCGCCGTTGATCGGCCCCTCAATGAGCCACGGAGCGGTGATGCGATCGTGGCGCAATGCCGCGAGGAAGGTCATGGTCTGCCAGCGGCCGTGTGGTACCTTGGCTCTGATCCTTTGGCCACGCGGCGCCCAGCCCCGCAGCGGCGCCATGTTGGTCTTCGTCCAGGTTTCGTCGATGAACACCAGGCGAGAGGGGTCGATCCGCTCTCGATACTTAACCCACTGTGCCCGGCGGCGGGCCACATCTGGGCGGTCCTGCTCGGCGGCAATCAGCGTCTTTTTTTATGACTGAGCTTCTCGGCGTGGACGAAATCCCACACCGTGCGGTAATCTACCTTCAGGCCACGCTCGGCGAGTTCGGCCACCAGCCCGCGCAAGGTGAAATCCGCATTCCGGCACCGTTGCACCAGCCAATCGCGGTGCGGCCCCGCAATCTTCTTCGGCCGATAGCCGCCGATCTTGTCAGGCTTGACGCTGCCGGTTTTTCGGAAGCGCTGAACCCAGAGAATGGCCGTACTGATGCCCACCCCAAATTGCGCCGCGGCCTGATGGCACGACAAACCACCCTTGATGACCCCCCTTACCACCCGCTCACGCAGATCATTTGAATACGGTCGTCCCATCCATGCCGGCCTCCTTCCCAGCCAGCATGTTGAATCAGAACCGATCTGATTTGGGAATCCTCAATCGATTCAGTTTAGACCCATCCCGCTCTAGAGCGTTTTCAAGCGAAGTGGCGACCGGTTCGCGTTAAGAAAACGCGTCAAATCAAGAATTTCGGAGCCCCGTTTCGATTCTATCGAAACGGAAAAGGCTCTAGGGGCTTTGCGCGGCGCGCTGCATCTGTGTCAATGGATCGGCGCTCTCGCAGACCTCGCCGGCGCTGCGTGCCGCCGGCGTTTTGCCGCCGGCGCTGGCGCCGCCGGTTCGGCATCCCTGAGCGCGCCGATCTTTCGCAGCGCCGCTTCCGCCGCGCGCTCGCCGCTTTCCCATGCGCCGTCAACCGTTCCCCACAGCGTTTCGTGGGTCGCTTCGCCCGCGAGGAACATGCAGCCGACCGGCTCGGTCAGGATTTTCCGCGACGGCTGCCCGCCCGGCGCGGCCGATGACATCGCGCCAAGCGCGAACGGCGCTGCATTCCAGCGGGTCGCGCTCGACCTCCTGACCGCCGAAGCCATCTCGCTGCCGAACAGTTTGGTCAGCCATTCCACGGCGAAGGCTACCATCGCCTTTTCGCCCTGCGCCGAGAGGTCGCGGCCGAAGGAGCCTGCGACATCGATCGAGCATAGCGAGGATCCTCCCATATTCGCGAACAGGAGCGCCGTGCGCGTCGAACTGCTCTGCTCGATGAGGACGTCGTCGCGGGCGAGCCCCAGCGGATTGCCCGGCAACTGCACGGCGATGCGATCATAGCTGCCGAGGCTCAATTTCGCCGCGGCATCGAGGACGCGCCTGGGGATATCCGGCGCGAATTTGATATTGCCTGCGGTCAGCACGTTGCTGGACACCGTGATGACGGCGGCGCGCGCGGCGATCTTGCCCGCCGGTGTCTCCACCGTGACATCGCGGCCGCTCCAGGTGATGCGGCTTGCGGGCGTCGACAGCGAAATCGGCACCTGTTCGCCGAGCTTCGCGATCAGAGTGCCAAGACCCTGGCGGCAGGCGATCGCGGCATTGCGCTCCTGCGCGCGGGCCTTGTCGATGACGGAGACATCCTGCAGGTCCTTGCCCGTCGCATTGGCGCCGAGCACGAATTCGGCCGTCGAGGCCCAGTCGCCGAGGTCCTTGGGCAGCACCGATGCGCAGGAGACATCGGCCTTGCCGCGCGAGGCCTCGTCGATGGCGCGGTTGGCGCGCACCAGCGCCGCCAGAAATTCCTCGGTTTCCCCGGCCCGCGCATAGCGGCGGCCGACCCGGATCTTCTGGCCGAGCGGCGCCGCAGAAACGTCGAGCCCGGCGTTGCGCGCGAGCCTGATCATCGGATTGGTATCGGGATTGTGCATCCAGCGCGCGCCGCGATCGAACGGCACGTCGAATGTCGCGGTGTCGGTGAGGCAGCGGCCGCCGATCTGGCTCGCCGCCTCAACCACAATGACTTTGCGGTTCGCCGCCATGATGCGCCGCGCCGCGGCGATGCCGGCTGCGCCCGCGCCGATCACGACAATATCGGCCTCGCGCGACAACGGCGCACCCCAGGCGCGCGCGCCGAAGGCCTGCGCCCCCGCAACTGCCGCGGACGCCGAAAGAAAACCGCGGCGCGTCATTGTCATGTCATGGTTTCCGGAACTTTGAAAAACAGAAGAACTTTTGGCGAACTTGCCGCATCCGGGCGTGGCCGGCAACCATCATGGTGAATCAATCATGATTGATCCACCCTTTGCATGAACTAAATTGAAACGGCTTGCGACCATGATAAGGAAACAGAAAAAAGCGGCCGTAAATGCCGCCGGGGGGATTTTATCATGGGCGTCGTGCTCGATACCGTCGGCAAGCTGATCGCGGGCTACCTTCAGAAAGAGGTGCCGGGTTATGAGCCGTTCACGCCCAGCGATCCCGAGCATCTGCGCGGCGTCATCGAGCCGGGCGATGTGCTGCTGGTCGAGGGCAACAACCGGGTTTCCGGCATCATCAAATATCTGACGCAGTCGACCTGGTCGCATGCCGCGCTTTTTGTCGGCCCGATCGACGGCGCGGAGGAGCCCGACGGCGAGCCGCATGTCCTGATCGAGGCCAATATCGGCGAAGGCGTGACCTCGGCGCCGCTGTCGAAATACTTTCCCTATCATACGCGGCTGTGCCGCCCGGTCGGCCTGTCGTTCGAGGACCGCACCACGGTGTGCCGCTACGCCATCAACAGGATCGGCTTCGGCTACGACACCAAGAATATCCTCGATTTGATGCGCTATTTGTTTCCGCTGCCGATTCCGCAGCGCTGGCGGCGGCGCATGATCGCGTTCGGCTCCGGCGATCCGACCAAGATCATCTGCTCGGCGCTGATCGCGCAGGCGTTCGACGCCGTGCGCTATCCGATTCTGCCCAAGATCACGCGCGGCGGCTCGAGGCAGGCCCGGCGCGAAATCCTGCACATCCGCGATTCCTCGCTCTACATGCCGCGCGACTTCGACATCTCGCCCTATTTCGAAATCGTCAAACCCACCATCGTGCACGGCTTCGACTACACGGCCCTGCATTGGGCCGACAAGCAGAAGCCGCTCCGGGAGGTAGCGGGCGAGTTCGGACCGTTTCCAGAGACCATCGACACGCCGCCGCTTGTTCCTCAAGAGATTGACGAAGCGGCGCCGCTTCCGGCTCAGGAAGTGACCTTGGCCGCTGAAGCCGCGGCTGGTGTTGAGGAAAGCACCTGGGTCGAGCGCATTGCCGTATCGGAGCATTTTCTGCTCGTCGAACAGGTTCCGGAGCGCCGCGCCCGGCCGCGCTCCCAGACACCGGAGCGGGCGGCATAGGACGTCAATCAGCTTCACTCATCGTCAGTTCGGCCGGGCGCTGCCTTCATACATGAAGGTCATCGGCTTCGGTCCGGGCATATAGCCGGTCTCGATCCGGTCGATGCGGAAACCCGCGCCTTCGATCATCGAACGGATCGGGCGGTTGAGGTGGCAGCCGCCGGAAAGACACCGCCAGGCCGGCGTCAGCCGATCTTGCCACCGGCGCACGCCCTCGTCGGGTGCCAGGCCGTGCTCGACGAACAAGAGCTTGCCGCCCGGCCGCAATACGCGCCGCATCTCCGCGAGCGCCGTGGCGGCTTTCGGGATCGAGCACAAGGTCCAGGTCGTGACGACGGTGTCGACGCTTTGATTCCCGAGCGGAATGGCCTCGGCGGAAGCCTCGAGCAAGCTCAACGGCATGGTGGCGCTACGTGAAGCGCTTCGAGCCATGGTCACAAGCCGCGGCGCCGGTTCGAGCGCCAGCACCTCCCGCACCGGCGGCCGATAGAACGGCAGGTTCATTCCCGAGCCGACGCCGATCTCGAGCACCCGGCCCTCCGCCGCGCCGATCACACGTTCGCGAAACGGCACCAGCCGCTTGTTGCGCATCGCAAGATCGCAAAGCCGGGGCAGGATGACGTCGCCATAAAAGCCCATCGGTTGCTCCTGAACGTTCTTCCGGCTGCGATGCGGAACGTTGATCTCATTCGGCAGGTTCCGGAACGGCCTGAGATCGCTTGATCGACGATGGCGGCGGCTGGCTGTCGACACGATCCTTGTCCACCGATCGGAAGCCTTTGACCAGTCCATAGATCGCCGGAATCACGATCAGAGTCAGCAAGGTCGATGAGATCATGCCGCCGATCATGGGAACTGCGATCCGCTGCATGATTTCGGAACCGGTGCCGGTGCTCCACATGATCGGCAGCAGCCCCGCCATGATGGCGACCACCGTCATCATCTTCGGGCGTACCCGCTCGACCGCGCCTTCCATGATGGCGTCATAGAGATCGCGCCGGGTGAGCCGACGGCCTTCGGCCTCGCGTCTCGCCCTGATCTGCGCCAGGGCATGGTTGAGGTAGATCAGCATCACCACGCCGGTTTCGGCGGCGACGCCGGCGAGCGCGATGAAGCCGACGACGACGGCCACCGAGAGATTGAAGCCGAGCCACCACATCAGCCAGATCCCGCCGACCAGCGCGAAGGGCAGCGACAGCATCACGATCATGGTGTCGGTGAACGAACGGAAGTTGAGATAGAGCAGCAGAAAGATGATCGAGAGCGTGACCGGCACCACGATCTTGAGCCGCGCCGCCGCGCGTTCGAGATATTCGTATTGTCCGCTCCAGACGACATAGGAGCCCGCCGGGAACTGGATGCTTGCCTTCACCGCCGCCTGCGCGTCGGCGACATAGCCGCCGAGATCGCGATCCCTGATGTCGACATAGATGTAGACGGCGAGCTGCCCGTTCTCGGTGCGGATCGAGGTTGGGCCGCGCGAAGGGGCGACTTTTGCCACTTCGGCCAAGGGTACGACCCCGCCGTTCGGCATCGGAACCAGAACGTCGCCGGCGATGGCCTGGGCATTGCTCCTGAGGTCGCGGGGGTAGCGCATGTTGACGCCAAAGCGCTGGCGGCCCTCCACGGTGGTGGTCACGGTCTGGCCACCGAGCGCGGTGGCGACGACATCCTGGACGTCCTGAACCATGATGCCGTAGCGCGCCAGCGCCGCGCGGTCCGGCGTGACGTCGAGATAATAGCCGCCGAGCGCGCGCTCGGCGTAGGCCGACGAGGTTCCCGGCACGGCTTTCAGGACCTGCTCGATCTGTTTTGCGAGCTTGTCGATCTCGACCAGGTCGGTGCCGATCACCTTGACCCCGATCGGCGTGCGAATGCCGGTCGACAGCATGTCGATGCGCGACTTGATCGGCATGGTCCATGCATTGGAAACGCCCGGAAATTGCAACGCGCGATCCATCTCGGCGGTCAGGCTTTCGATCGTCACCCCCGGCCGCCATTCCTGCCTGGGCTTCAGATTGATGATGGTCTCGAACATCTCCGAAGGAGCCGGATCGGTGGCGGTGGAGGCGCGGCCGGCCTTGCCGTAAACGGAGGCGACCTCGTGAAACGACCGGATGATCCTGTCCTGGGTCTGCAGCAGTTCGGCAGCCTTGGTCACGGAAATGCCGGGCAAAGTGGTCGGCATATAGAGCAGCGTTCCCTCGTTCAGGCTCGGCATGAATTCGCTGCCCAATTGTCGCGCCGGCCAGATCGTGACCGCGAGAACGGCCAGTGAGGCGAGGATCACCAGCACCTTGGCGCGCATCACGCCCGCGATCACGGGCCGGTAGATCCAGATCAGGAAGCGGTTGACCGGATTCTTGTGCTCCGGAACGATCCGGCCACGGACGCAGACCACCATCAGCGCCGGCACCAGCGTGACCGACAGCAATGCCGCCGCCGCCATCGAAAACGTCTTGGTGAACGCAAGCGGGCTGAACAGCCGCCCCTCCTGCGATTCCAGCGTGAAGATCGGCATGAAGGAGACGGTGATGATCAGCAGGCTGAAAAACAGCGCCGGCCCGACCTCGGAAGCGGCCTCGATCAGAACAGCGATCCGCGAACGCCCCGGCTCGGCCCGCTCGAGGTGCTTGTGGGCATTTTCGATCATGACGATGGCGGCATCGATCATGGCGCCGATCGCAATCGCGATACCGCCGAGGCTCATGATGTTGGCCCCCAGGCCCAGCAGCTTCATGGTTCCGAACGCCATCAGGATGCCGACCGGCAGCATGACGATCGCCACCAGCGCGCTGCGGAAATGCAGCAGGAAGACGATGCAGACCAGCGCCACCACCAGGCTTTCCTCGAGCAGCGTGTGCTTGAGGGTTTCGATCGCCGCTTTGATCAGATTGGAACGATCGTAGACCGCGACGATTTCGACCGAACCCGGCAGGCTGCTGGCGATCTCCCTGAAACGCTTCTTCACGTTCTCGATCACGTCGAGCGCATTGACGCCGAAACGCTGCAGCACGATGCCGCTGGCGACCTCGCCTTCGCCGTTCAGCTCGGTGATGCCGCGCCGCTCGTCCGGGCCGAGCTCGACGCGCGCGATGTCGCGCAGCAGCACCGGCGTTCCGTTGCTGGTCTTCAGCACGATGTTGCCGAGGTCGTTGATTCCTTTCAGATAGCCCTTGCCGCGGATGACATATTCGAACTCGGAGAGCTCGACGGTGCGCCCGCCGACATCGGCGTTGCTGGCGCGGATCGCATCGCGCATCTTCTGCATGGTGATGCCGAGATCGCGCATCCGCTGCGGATCGAGGATGACATTGTACTGCCGGACGAAACCGCCGACGCTTGCGACCTCGGCCACGCCTTCCGCCTTGGCCAGTGCGAATTTCAGGTTCCAGTCCTGAATGGTGCGCGTGTCCGAGAGGTTCAACTCCTTTGACATCACGGCGTATTGGTAGACCCAGCCGACGCCGGTGGCGTCCGTCCCCATCGTCGGGGTCACGCCCGCCGGCAGCCGGGACGCCGCGCTGTTGAGGAATTCGAGCACCCGCGAGCGGGCCCAGTAGATATCGGTGCCATCCTCGAAAATGACGTAGACGAACGACACGCCGAAGAAGGAAAATCCCCGCACCACTTTCGATCGCGGCACCGTCAGCATCGCTGTCGTCAAGGGATAGGTGACCTGATCCTCGATCACCTGGGGCGCCTGGCCCGGATATTCCGTATAGACGATCACCTGGGTGTCGGAGAGATCCGGGATGGCGTCGAGCGGCAGATGCGCCAGCGCGTAGATCCCGGCCGCGGCCGCGAAGCCGGCGCCGAAAAATACCAGCAGCAGGTTGCGCGCCGACCACGCGATGAGGCGGGCGATCATGGCTTTGCTCCGGCGTCGGAGAAGCTTTTCAGCGCCGCCTTCAGATTGCTTTCGGCGTCGATCAGGAAGTTGGCCGCGACCACGACCGGCTCGCCTTCGGCAACGCCCTCGCGCACTTCGACATAACCGCCGCCGCGATGGCCAAGTTTGACGTCACGCGGTTCGAAACGTCCCTCTCCCTTTTCGACGAACACCGCCTGCCGGCTGCCGGTGTCCAGCACGGCGCTCTCGGGAATGGCGAGCACCGGCTGCGGACTGCCGGTGTCAATTTCGGCATCCACATACATGTCCGGCAGCAACGCAAAATCCGGATTGGACAACTCGATCCGGATGCGCGCGGTCCGGGTTTCCTTGTTCACTTGCGGATAGATCACGCTGACCTTGCCGGCGAATTCGCGGCCCGGGTAACTTCGGGCGCGCACCGTGACGGGCTGACCGACCGAAACGGCGCCGAGGTCGCGCTCCGCGACGTCGATCAGCGCCCAGACCACGGAAGTATCCGCCACCCGGAACAGCACGTCGCCGGGCTGCGCGCGCATCCCTTCGATGGCGCTGCGTTCGAGTACGATGCCGTCGCGCGGCGCCGACCATTCGATCGCGATCGGGAGGTTACCGCTTTTCTCCATGGCTGATATCACGGCGTCGGGAACGTCGAGATTCATCAGCCGCTGCCGCGAGCCGCGCCCGTAAGTTGCGATACCGCCCGTAGTCTTCGAATTGATGGTGGAAATATATTCGGCGGAGGCTGACGAAATGGACGGGCTGTAAATCTCCATCAGCGGCTGGCCCTTTTTTACCCTTGAGCCTGTCGTGACGTCGGCGACCTTCTGAACCCAGCTCTCCGATCTCATCGAGATGACCGACACCCGGCGCTCGTCGACTTGAATGGTGCCCGGGGCCCGGATCGCCGTGCGAATGACGCGCGGCGCGGCCGGCTCGGATTTCACGCCGGTCCGCTGGATTTTTCCCGGTGTCAGCTTCACCAGGCCGTCGTCGGCGTCTTCGCCGTCGTAGACCGGGATGTAGTCCATCCCCATCGGGTCTTTCTTCGGGGTTGGCGAGGTGTCAGGCAGCCCCATCGGATTGCGGTAGAATTTTATTTTGCGATCCGTCGCTGCCGTCGTCGCGGGAGCGGCGGCCGGTTCGTCTTCGAAGCTGAGGTCGGCGCTCGCCGGCACGGCGCGGTAGTCGCGGCCGTCCGGCGTCTTTTTCGGCGTCAGCGCGTAGAGCGGACGCCCGTCCGGGTCCTGATAATAGACCGGATCGCCGCTCGCCTGCGCCGCCGCCGCCGAGATCAGCGCCGCGCCCGCCGTATTGGTCGGATGAAGGTGCCCGCGGACACCGATGAAGCCGCCAACCGCCGCCGCTATCACAGCAGCGACGGTGGCACCCGCGAGGATAGCGCGGTTCATTTCTGCGCCGTGATGACGAGCTTGCTTTCAACCGTACCGGTCTCGCCCTGCACCTTGGCGCCGAGCGAAAGCAGCCACTTTCCTTCCATCCCGAAGGCCGCCTTGAAGCGGTAGCTGCCCGGCTCGCCGCCCGGCTCCCGCACAATCTTGGTGGCCATCTCCGGCATGCCTTCCGGCCCCATGTCGAGACGGGTCGCAAAGATCACGGCGTCAGGCACCGGCTTTCCGGTCTTCCTGTTCACAAGCTGGACCGTCACAATCTTGTCCTTGCCGACGGCGACGGTCGGCTCGACCAGCTCGAATTCGTAGTCCTTGATGTCGGCCAGTGCGAGGCCGGCCGAACCGATCACGGCAAAGCCGATGAGCGCGCCCTGGACGGCGCGCGAGAGCTTGAACGTCTTCATTTTAGGAAATCCTCTGATGTCATGGTCCTGCCGCAAGGCGGCATGCGTCGATCCCGCGCGAACAAGCCGCGCGGCAGCACCAGCGCCGGGGCGCCGTTCAGACCAGCATTCGAGGTGGATGTTCGGGAGGCGGATGGCCGAAACCGTCAGGCCGGGCATCGTTGCGCTGAAGCGCAATCGTGCCGGACGCGATCGGGAACGGATGAGAGATGGCGGCCAGCACGCCGGCGAAACATACGGACCCGCAGGCCGCCATGAAGAGGCACTTGTCGCAATCAACCGGTGCAGGGGCCTTCGACGGGCAGCACGGCATGTCGTCTGCCATCTCGTCCATCGTGGCCGACGCCGACATGTCAGACGATGCCATTTCAGGTGGCGTCATTTCCGGCGCCGTCATCTCGTCCGCCATCGCCGGCATCGGAGCCTGCGAGGACGTCGCCGCCATGACCGGCCGGGAAACCGGAGCCAACGCAAGGCCCGCGATCATCAAGACCGCGAGCAACCGGCGTATGGCAAGGTGGCGTTTCACAGGCTCAGGTTCTCGCAGAATTGCGGCCAACAAAAGTCGCCGCGATGCTAGGGAATTCGACCTGACCGGCATTGATCGGCATCAAGCGTCCGCCGGGCGTTTTCGTCCAAACTATCTATCAGAGCGGCCAATCACGGCCATCAGTTCCGCTATCTTTTCCCGCTGATCGGCCTTGCTGCCGCTTGTGATCGCGTGCTCGACGCAATGCGCCACGTGATCTCTGAGCACTTCTTCCTCGAGACGCCGGAGCGCGGCCCGGACCGCCGAGATCTGGGTGACGATATCGATGCAATAGCGGTCCTCGTCGACCATTTTGGACAGGCCGCGGACCTGGCCCTCGATCCGGCTCAGGCGTTTTTGACAGGATGTCTTGATGTCTTTTCGCATGGGGTCTATATACCCCTACAGGGTATGGGTTGCAAGCGGCCGGCGGAGAACGCGATGACCAAACAAGAAAAAGAAAATCCTGAAACCGCTTCAACGGGTTCCGGCTGCTGCTGCTCGTCCAGGATCGCCGCCGCACCGTCCACGGAGACGGCAATGGGGGATTGTTGCGGCGGAGGTCACGATCGCTCCGGTCACGGCCATCAGGCCGAAGGCAAGGTCAGCGCACGCGATCCGGTCTGCGGGATGACTGTTGATCCCGCAACGAGCAAGCATCGGTTCGACTATCGCGGCGAAACTTTTCATTTCTGCGCGGCCGGCTGCCGAACCAAGTTTGCCGCCGACCCGCAGGCCTATCTCGACAAAAGTAAGGTGAAAGCCGCCGCTACCGAACCGGCCGCGAAGAAGGCGTGCTGCGGCGGTGGCCACGATCACTCCCACCACAATCACCATGACCACCGCGCCGTCGGCGATGCGAAGGTGCGCGATCCCGTCTGCGGGATGACCGTCGATCCTGCGACAAGCAAGCATCGGTTCGACCACGGCGGCGAAACCTATCATTTCTGCGCAGCCGGCTGCCGGACCAAATTCGCCGCCGACCCGCAAGCCTATCTCGACAAAAGCAGGGTGAAAGCCGCCGCTGCGGAAGGCGCGATCTATACCTGCCCGATGCACCCGCAGATCCGCCAGGTCGGTCCCGGAAGCTGCCCGATCTGCGGCATGGCGCTGGAGCCCGAGGTGGCGAGCCTGGATACGCCGCCCAATCCCGAGCTCGCAGACATGACGCGTCGGTTCTGGATCGGCCTCGTGCTCTCCCTGCCTGCGGTGGTCCTGGAAATGGGCGGTCACCTGGTCGGCGGTCATGGCTGGGTCGATCAGACCCTGTCGAACTGGATTCAGCTCGTGTTCGCCACTCCGGTCGTCATCTGGGCGGGCTGGCCGTTCTTCGTGCGCGGCTGGCAATCGCTGCTGACGCGCAACCTCAACATGTTCACGCTGATCGCGATGGGCACAGGCGTGGCCTACGTCTACAGCGTCGTCGGAACCGTCATGCCGCAGAGCTTTCCGGCAACCTTCCGCGGACACGGCGGCGCGGTCGCGGTCTACTTCGAGGCTGCCGCGGTCATCACGGTCCTTGTTCTTCTCGGCCAGGTCCTCGAACTCCGCGCCCGCGAGGCGACATCCGGCGCGATCAAGGCACTCTTGCAACTGGCACCCAAAACCGCGCGCCGTATCGGCGATGATGGCGCCGACCACGAGGTCGAGATCGACAGCCTGGTTGCAGGCGACAAATTGCGCGTACGGCCGGGAGAAAAGGTGCCGGTGGACGGCGTCATTCTTGAGGGCCGCTCCTCTCTCGATGAATCCCTGGTGACCGGCGAATCCATGCCTGTCACCAAAGAGGCCGGCGGCAAGGTGATCGCGGGCACACTCAACCAATCCGGCAGCTTTGTGATGCGCGCCGACAAGGTCGGCCGCGACACCCTGCTTTCCCAGATCGTCAAGATGGTGGCGGAGGCGCAGCGTTCGCGTGCGCCGATCCAGCGGCTGGCCGATCAGGTCGCCGGCTGGTTCGTGCCGGCGGTGATCGCCGTTGCGGTCATCGCTTTTGGCGCCTGGGCTTATTTCGGGCCGGAGCCCCGGATGGCGTTCGGCCTGGTTGCGGCAGTTAGCGTGCTGATCATCGCCTGTCCCTGCGCGCTCGGCCTTGCCACACCGATGTCGATCATGGTCGGCGTCGGGCGCGGCGCCCAGGCCGGCGTGCTGATCAGGAACGCGGAAGCGCTGGAGCGGATGGAAAGGGTCGATACTTTGGTGGTCGACAAGACGGGCACGCTGACCGAGGGCAAGCCGAAAGTCGTCGCGATCGTGGCCGTGGCCGGATTTCAGGAGAGCGAAATCCTGCGGCTCGCAGCCAGCGTCGAGCGCGCCAGCGAACATCCGCTCGCCGACGCGATCGTGCGGACCGCCAGAGAGCGCAATCTCGATTTGAGCAAGGTGGAGGCGTTTCGACTCGCCGACCGGCAAGGGTGCAACCGGCACGGTCGACGGCAAGGCTATCCTCTTGGGCAACTCGAACTTCCTGACCTCTCTCGGCATCGAAACCCGGTCGTTGAGCGATCAGGCAGAGCGTCTGCGCGGGGAAGGCGCCACCGTCATCAACATCGCCGTCGACGGAAAGCTCGCCGGACTGTTTGCGATCGCCGATCCCGTCAAAGCGTCGACGCCGGATGCGCTGAAGGCGCTGGCCGCGGAAGGCGTCAAGGTCATCATGCTGACTGGAGACAACCGGACCACCGCCAACGCCGTCGCACGGAAGCTCGGAATCACCGACGTCGAGGCCGAAGTGCTGCCGGATCAGAAGAGTGCCGTGGTCAGCAAACTGCAGAAAGCCGGGCGGATCGTCGCCATGGCCGGGGACGGCGTCAACGACGCGCCGGCGCTCGCCGCGGCCGAAGTCGGTATTGCGATGGGAACCGGCACCGACGTCGCGATGGAAAGCGCCGGTATCACCCTGCTGAAGGGCGATCTCGGCGGCATCGTTCGCGCGCGCCGGCTCTCGCAGGCGACCATGAGCAACATCCGGCAGAACCTGTTCTTCGCGTTCATCTACAACGCCGCCGGCATCCCGATTGCCGCGGGTATCCTCTACCCCAGTCTCGGTATCCTGCTCTCGCCGATCATTGCCGCCGCCGCCATGGCGCTGTCGTCGGTGAGTGTCGTCGGCAATGCCTTGCGGCTGCGCGCGACGCGTTTGTAGTTCATCCAGGGTCGCGCGAGCCGTAGAGGGGCCGCGTCAGGCGGCCGCGCCGGTCCTTCCGGCCGGCAGCCCGGCGCGGGCGAGCCCGCCATAGAGCGGCTCACTCGGCATTTCCGTTTCCAGGATCGAGCGCACCGCGACCAGCTTCTCGATATCGATGCCGGTTGCAAATCCCTTGCTTTCGCACAGAAACACCAGGTCCTCGAATACGACATTGCCGGTCGCGCCCGGCGCGAACGGACAGCCGCCGAGGCCGCCGAGCGAGCCGTCGAGGATGCGTGCGCCGGCGTCGAGCGCGGCCGACGCGTTGGCGATGCCCATGCCTCTTGTATCGTGCAGATGAACGCATACTGGCTTTGCGCCACTCATTTTCACGATCGCCCCGGTCAGCTCTCCCACCTGCTTCGGACCGGCATAGCCGACGGTATCGGCGACGGCGACGAAATCGACGCCGGCCTCCAGACATTTCTCGACCAGTGTCATGACTTCCTTGGGATCGACGGGCCCCGTAATCGAACATCCCAGCGCCATCGAGATCGCGGCGTTGACGATCGGCTTGTGTGGGCTGGCGTCACGCAACTCGCAAAGCCGCCGGACATTGGCGATGGCCTGGTCGCGCGATCGTCTCGCGTTGGCCTGGCTGTGCTCTTCGGTGGCCGAGACCACCGAGGCGATTTCGGCAACGCCTGACGCCAGCGCCTCGTTGACGCCGCGCTCGTTGAGCGCCAGCGCAATGCCGTGCGCGCCCGGAAGCGCGGCCACGGTCGCGACCATATCGCGCACATCGGCGAACTGCGGAAAGCTGCTCGCTGGCAGGAACGAGCCGACCTCGAAATGCCGCACGCCCGCGCCGTATTCCTCGCGCAGCCAGCGCTGCTTCGCCGCCGTCGACGGAAAGCTTTTTACAAGCTGCAGGCCGTCTCGCAGGCCGACTTCCCGCAGGCTCGCGCGATCGGCTGGATAAACGTCTTGAACGCGGGTCATGCGAGCCTCGCAGCGGTTCTGCCGGTTGATGAAAATTCCTTGCCTTCAGGAAATTCCCGCCCCTCGAGTTCGGCGCGAACCGCCGCGGTATCGGCGCCGAGCACGGGCACTTTCAGTCCCTCACCGAGATTGGCGCCGTTCCACTCGATCGGAAGCGCGGGCACGCGAAATGGCTCGCCGTCGGCATTGGTGTTATGGACGAGTCCGCCGGGGCGCAGCACATGCGGATCGCCGAACAGATCTTCGGGACGGTTGATCGGGGAGAAGCAGATGTTGAGCCGGTCCAGCGTTGCGGAAAGATCGGCCGCATTCCAGCGCTTGATGATCTCGGCGGCGCGCGGGATGATCCTCGACCGCGCCAGGATGCGGTCGGTGGTGGTGCGCAAAGCCGGATCCTGCAAAAATTCCATCATGCCGAACTCGCGGCAAAAGCTCTGCCAGTGGCCTTCGGTCACGACGCCGATGAAAATACGTTCGCTGCCGGCGGTTTCGAAAATATCGTAGATCGGCCACGCATGTTCGCGCTCCGGCATCGAGCGCGGCTTGTTGCCGGTCATCTCATACTCGACCATGTGCTGCGCCACGAGGAACAGGCAGTTTTCGAACAGGCCGATGCGGATGTCGGCTCCCCTGTCGGCTCCCTCTGCGCCGCCGCGCTTCTGGTAGAGCGCGGCGAGAATGGAAATGGCGCCGAACATGCCGCCCATGATGTCGTTGGCGGATGAGCCGACGCGCTGGGGTTTGTCTTTTGTCCCGGTCATGGCGGCGAGCCCCGACATCATCTGCACGACCTCGTCGAGCGCCGGGCGATGCTCGTAGGGGCCGGACAGAAAGCCCTTGTGCCCGCAGACAATGAGATGCGGATAGCGGCGGCGCAGTTCGTCCGCGCCGAGGCCCTGCTTCTCGAGTTGTCCATCGCGGAAATTTTCCAGGAACACGTCGGCGCTGGCCAAGAGCCGGTGCATGGTCTCGCGGTCGTCAGGTTTGGCGAAGTCGAGCACGACGCTGCGCTTGCCGCGGTTGAACAGCGGGAAGAACGACGTTCCCATTCCCCCCAAGCTGCGGGTCTTGTCGCCGGAGGGCGGCTCGACCTTGATGACCTCGGCGCCAAGCTGCGCCAGGATCATGCCGCAGGTCGGTCCCATCACCATGTGGGTCATTTCGACGACCCGCACGCCTTCCAGAGGCAATCCCGTCCCAGTCATCCCTGTTTCCCCTGTTCTTTGGGCCATCGGCCGTCGTCAAGACTAGGCTTCCGCGAGCCATCTGAAAAATCTAATCTGTCGAATGACGTATTCTCGCTTCTAGAACGTTAGCCATGGATTCGCGCCAGCTTCGCTATTTCATCGCGGTCTACGAACAGCGCAACCTGTCACGGGCGGCGGATCAGGCCAGCGTGGCGCAATCGGCGCTCAGCCATCACATATCCAACCTCGAAGCCGAGTTCGCAACGCCCCTGTTCGAGCGCAAGCCGCGCGGCATGGAACCGACCGCGGCGGGCGAGCGGCTGTACGAACACGCCCGTATCATCCTGCGCGCGATGGCTGCGGCCGAGCGCGAGATCAAGCAGGGCGGCAGCGTCATCGCCGGCGACATCTCGATCGGGATGGCGAATTCAGGGGTCAAGGCGATCGGCGTTCCCCTGATGCGCGCGGTGCTCGCCAAATATCCCGACCTGAAACTGTCGCTGACCGAGAGCCTGTCGGGCGCGACGCTGCTGCACCTGATGGCCTCCGAGGTCGATCTCGCGCTGGTCTATAATCCGCCGGCGGAAAAGGACCTGATCGCCGAGCCCGTGCTCGAAGAGCAGATGTTCTGCGTCGGCACCGCCAAGGTGATCGGCAACAGCAAGGCGCCGATCACGTTCGAGGAACTGACCCGGCTGCCGCTGATCATGCTCAGATACGGGCTCTCCTCCCGCGCGCTGCTCGACGATCCGGTGCTGCTCAAGCGGCTGGAAGCCAATGCCATCCTTCATCTCAACTCGATCAGCGGAACCACCGGCGCGCTGCTGGCGGGACTGGGATGCGCGGTCGCAACCAAGTTGTTCGTGCAGGAACAGCTCGAGGCGGGCCGCCTGATCGCGCGCGAGGTGGTCGAGCCGACGCTGACGCGAACGCTCTATCTGTGCCGGCTGCGCAATCGTCCGATGACCTACGTGATGGAGGAAATGCGGCGGCTGATGCTTGGCCTGATCGCCGATCAGGTCGGGCGCGGCGCCTGGGAGGCGACACTGCTGATCTAGGCAAGACTCACGGCACAATGCTCCGAGGCGCGGTATCGAATAAATCGAACGTTGTTATCGATATGTTCGTCTGGATTTCTGACGTCATAAACACCAAACATGCTCCATCCCGGCATGTCTTCAAAAGAAAGACGGCCGGAGGAAGAAGCGGCGGCGCAGCACGCCCGTTCGCTGGCCTTTCGGGGGAGGAAATCATGAGCGCAGTCGGCATCGACGGTGGAATTGATCTTGGGGTCGCGCGCGGCGCGACGGACGAGATATCGCGGCGGCTCGAAAGCCTGCCGGCCTCGTCCTACCTGTGGCGGCTTGTGATCCTGCTGTCGCTCGGCGGCTGCTTCGAGATCTACGACCTGTTCCTCACCGGCTATATCGCACCGGGTCTCAATCGCAGCGGACTGTTGACCACCAAGACGGAAGCCTTTTTCGGCTTTTCCGGGATCGGCGCCTTCGTGGCGGCGACCTTTGCCGGGCTGTTCGTCGGCACCTTCTTTCTGGGCTTTTTGGCCGACCGGTTCGGACGGCGCTCGATCTTCACCTATGCGCTGCTCGGCTATACCGCGGCGACGGTGGCGATGGCGTGCCAGACCACCTCGAGCGGCGTGCTGCTGTGGCGGTTGATCGCCGGGATCGGCATCGGCGTCGAGATCATCACCATCGACGCCTATATCACCGAGCTCGTGCCGAGCTGGATGCGGGGCCGCGCGTTTGCCATCAATCAGGCGGTCATGTTCATCGCCGTCCCCGTCGTGGCGGCGCTGGCATGGTGGCTGGTGCCACTGTCGCCTTACGGAATCGACGGTTGGCGCTGGGTGGTGCTGATCGGTGCCGCCGCCGGCATGGTGATCTGGATCCTGCGGCGGCTGGTGCCGGAAAGCCCGCTCTGGCTCGCGCGCCACGGTCGAGCCGAAGAGGCGGTCAAGATCCTGCAAACGCTCGAAGCCTCCGCAGGCGGCGCTCAGGCGCGGCCACAAAAACTGCCCGACGGGTTGACCACGGGCGTCGTGACAAAGGCCGGTTATGCCGAGCTGTTCAAGCCGCCTTATCTGTCGCTGGTCGTGCTGTTCATGATCTTCAACCTGTGCCAGGCCTTCGGCGTCTACGGCTTCGCCAACTGGGTGCCCGCGCTTTTGGTCGAGAAGGGCATCACGGTGACAAAGAGCCTGCAATATTCCTTCATCATTGCGTTCGCCTATCCGATTGCACCCTTGCTGGCCGCGAGCTTTGCCGACCGCTTCGAGCGCAAATGGATCATCTGCGGCGCGGCGGTCGCGATCTCCGCGTTCGGGATGGCGTTCTCGCAATTCACGCAGCCGGCGCTGTTGATCCTGTGCGGGGTCTTGATCACGGCGTCGAACATGACGATGTCCTACGCCTATCACGCCTACCAGACCGAAGTGTTTCCGACCTCGATCCGCGCACGGGCATCGGGGCTGGTCTATTCGATGAGCCGGGTCAGTGCCACGTTCTCCGGCTTCATCGTCGCCTATATGCTGCGCGAGGCCGGCGTCGGCGGCGTGTTCGGCCTGATTACGACGGCGATGGTCGTGGTGATTGTGGCGATCGCGGCGTTCGGCCCGAATGTGCGCGGCAAACCGCTCGACGCCTGAAGAACCGCCCGGCCTTGCCGAACACGGTGAGCGTGTCTACCTCTCGCGAGAGTTACTCGTAGAGGATAGACCGCTATGTTGGATGCCGCCGTCAAGGCGCTTTCGCAGATCCTGTCGCCGCCGATGCGCTCCATCCTGTGGCGATCGATCGGGCTGGCGCTGGTGCTGATCACGGTGCTGGCGATCGGCCTGCAACGGCTGTTGAGCTGGTTTGCGACCTCGGGCGAAGGCTGGGCCGAGGCGATGCTCGGCCCGAACTTTCAGACACCGCTCAATGTCCTTGCCTGGATCGTCTCGATCGCCGCCGGTCTCGGCGTCGTGTTCGGCGCGGTACTGCTGATGCCGGCGATCACCTCGCTGGTGGCGAGCGTGTTCGTCGACGAGGTCGCCGACCATGTCGAGCGCGAACATTATCCGGCGGAGCGCCCCGGCGTGGCGCTGCCTTTCGGTCTCGCCATGACCGAAGGCGTCAAGACCGCGCTGCTGACGATCTTGGTGTATCTGATCGCGCTGCCGTTCGTGTTCTTCGCCGGCGCGGGCTTCCTTGCCTTCTTCGTCGCCACCGCCTGGCTGCTCGGGCGGGAATATTTCGAACTCGCGGCGATGCGGTTCCGCCCGCCGGCGGAGGCCAAGGCGATGCGCCGGGACAACGCGGCGGTGATCTTCACCGCGGGGCTGATCATCGCGGCCTTCGTGTCGATCCCGGTCGTCAATCTGGCGACGCCTTTGTTCGGCATGGCCTTCATGGTCCACATGCACAAACGCTTGAGCGGTCCACGACCCGAATTGATCGAGCCGGGACGAAAGACGAGCGTGCCGGTGGTGTAGGGCGCCTTAGCGCACAGGAACGCCGCCCGGTCTCACGAAAGCGGCACCGGGCAGCAGGTTCGGCTTGTTCGGGCCCTGCAAGTTGCCGTTTGGCGGACCGCTTGGTGCCGTCCCGGACGAATTATGCACCACATCGCTTTGCGTCAATGTCGGCTGACGTGCTGGCGCCGGTTGAGGCGCTGGATTGGGGTTCAGCCCGCCACTTTTAAACGTGCTCGGTTCGTTTCCTGATGACGGCCCATCGAATTCGCCAGCATAGACAAAGGTCGCGCTGAACGACACCCACAATGCAGCAACAGCCACAATTCTGAGCATAACCTATCCTCCCTTGACGCCTCCCGTGATGGAAAGCCAAGAAGTTGCGTTGGGACTAATATACTACCCGGAGGCGATGGAGCGATAGTGCAAAACGGCTGCAGGACGGGCCGCCGCAAGCGGGACGGAGCAAGAAATCACACCGTCTTTTCCGGCCAGCGGCAGAGATCGTTGATCAGGCACAGTTCGCAGCGCGGCTTGCGCGCCAGACAGGTGTAGCGGCCGTGCAGGATCAGCCAGTGATGCGCATGCAGCATGAACTCGGGCGGAATCACGCGCTCGAGTCCCAGTTCGACCTCGAGCGGCGTATTGCCCGGCGCCAGACCGGTGCGATTGCCGACGCGAAACACATGTGTGTCCACTGCCATGGTGTGCTCGCCGAACGCCATGTTGAGCACGACGTTGGCGGTCTTGCGGCCGGCACCGGGCAGTGACTCGATCCCGGCGCGGGTACGCGGCACTTCGCCGCCGAACTCGGCGATCAGCTTTTCCGACAGCGCAATGACGTTCTTCGCCTTGTTGCGGTAGAGCCCGATGGTCTTGATGTAGTCGCGCAGTTTTTCCTCGCCGAGCGCGAGCATTTTTTGCGGCGTGTCGGCAACGGCAAACAGCGCTCGCGTCGCCTTGTTGACGCCGGCGTCGGTCGCCTGCGCCGACAGCACGACCGCGACCAGCAGCGTGTAGGGGTTGAGATGTTCCAGCTCGCCCCTGGGCTCGGGATTGGCCTTGCGAAAGCGGCTGAACGCCTCTTGAACCTCGGCGGATGTCCAGGGTTTTGCCTTATCCGTTAACGCACGCGCTCGCGCCGACTTGGCCGCAGGACGCTCGGCCGATTTCTTGATGCGTTTGGGAACCGGGCGTTTCGACTTGGGCACGGGCTTGCGGGTGATTTTCGCCATGATGCGGGTATACTGACACGCAATGATTGCAGGCAATGATTTTGATCCACAAGCGCAGCAGGAATTATTTTCGGCGCTGCTGACGCCGCATCGTTCGCTCAACCGCACCGGATTTCTGGTGCTGATGGTGCTCGCCAGCGTCATCAGTTTCGCCGCGGGCCTGGCGTTTCTGCTGATGGGCGCCTGGCCGGTGTTCGGGTTCTTCGGCCTCGACGTGCTGGCGATCTACTGGGCCTTCCGGATCAATTTCCGCGACGCCAGGGCGAGCGAGGAAATCCGGGTGACGCCATGCGAACTGCGGGTGCGCCGGGTCAGCCACCGCGGCCGCGTGGTGGAATTCGTGCTCAATCCGCTGTGGGTGCGGCTCGATCAAAAAATCCACGCCGAATACGGCATCGAGAAACTTTATCTGGTCTCGAAAGGCCGCCGCGTCTCGATCGCGGGGTTCCTGGGGCCCGAAGAAAAGGCAAGCTTTGCCAAAGCCTTAATGGCAGCACTGCAGGCCGCCAGGCGCGGCCCGACCTATAATCCGGTTTCATGACCTGCGGTCGGGAATCGGGTGGTTTGGACGATGCACCCGGCCTACATCAAGCGCATGATGAACCTCGCCATGAATGAGCACCGCCTCGCAAAACCGGGCCCCCAGAACGCCGCGCTCCGCGACTATGATTCGGTGCGGCGCGCCATCGCCTTCATCTCGGCGCACTGGCGCACGCAGCCGACCATCGAAGCGATGGCGGATGCCGCCGCCGTGACGCCGGATGAGTTGCACCATCTGTTTCGCCGCTGGGCCGGGCTGACGCCGAAAGCCTTCATGCAGGCGCTGACGCTCGATCACGCCAAGGGCCTTTTGCGCGATTCCGCCAGCGTGCTCGACGCCGCGCTCGAACTCCGGGCTTTCGGGCCCGGGACGGCTGCACGATCTGTTCGTCACCCACGAGGCGATGTCGCCGGGCGAATGGAAGAACGGCGGCGCCGGCATGACGCTGGCCTATGGATTTCATCCCTCGCCGTTCGGCACCGCCATCGTGATCGCCAGCGGCCGCGGGCTCGCCGGGCTGGCGTTTGCCGATCCGGGCGAGGAACCGGCGGCGCTCGCCGACATGCAGCGGCGCTGGCCGCGCGCGACCTATGTCGAAGACCGCGCTGGAACGGCCGCACTGGCGCAGCGCATCTTCGACCCAAGACTGTGGCGAGCCGATCAGCCGCTGCGCGTGGTGCTGATCGGCACCGACTTCGAGGTGCGCGTGTGGGAGACGCTGTTGAAAATCCCGATGGGCCGCGCGGTCTGCTATTCCGATATCGCGACCAGGATCAAAAGCCCCAAGGCGTCACGCGCGGTCGGAGCGGCGGTTGGGAAAAACCCGATCTCGTTCGTGGTTCCCTGCCACCGTGCGCTCGGCAAGAGCGGTGCGCTGACCGGCTATCACTGGGGCATCACCCGCAAGCAGGCGATGATCGGCTGGGAAGCCGGACAAGTCGGGATGCAATAGGATCTTCGTCATTCCGCGATCGTGCGCTGGCACCAGACCTCAGATGTGCAATTGCTCATCCGGGAACCCTTGGATTCCGGGTTCGATGCTTCGCATCGCCCCGGAATGACAGCCCAGGTTTGGCGCTCACGCCGCCAGATCGAGCTTCGACGCCACCGTGGCGTCGGCATTGAGCCGGTAGATGATCGGCACGCCGGTGCCGAGCTCGCGCGCCAGAATGCCTTCCGGCGACAGTTTCTCCAGCACCATGATCAGCGCGCGCAGCGAATTGCCGTGGGCCACGACCAGCGTGCGCTCGCCGCGCAGCACGCAGGGCAAAATCTCCTGCACGTAATAGGGCAGCGTGCGCGCCAGGGTATCCTTCAGGCTTTCGCCGCCGGGCGGCGCCACGTCGTAGGAGCGGCGCCAGACATGCACCTGCGCCTCGCCCCACTTCTTGCGGGCGTCATCCTTGTTGAGGCCTGACAGATCGCCGTAGTCGCGCTCGTTGAGGGCCAGGTGCTTCCGGACGGGAATGCCGGTCTGGCCGATCTCGGCCAGCGTCAGATCGAGCGTGTGCTGCGCGCGCAGGAGCACCGAGGTGAAGGCGATGTCGAACGACAGCCCCTGCGCCTTCAGCCTGCGGCCGGCTTCCCTGGCCTCGGCGATTCCCTGCTCGGTAAGATCGGGATCCTTCCAGCCGGTGAAGAGATTTTTCAGGTTCCATTCGCTCTGGCCATGACGCACAAGCACGAGAAGTCGGTCGCTCATTTTCCTGATTCCGTTCAGATCGCTGGAAGTCGCCAAATTTTCAGAAGTCACCGAGTCCGAGCACGTCGGCCATCGAATACAGTCCGGGCTTCTGGCTGCGCGCCCACAGCGCGGCCTTGATGGCGCCTTGCGCGAACATGGTCCGGTCTTCGGCCCGGTGCGTCAGCTCGATACGCTCCATCGGGCCGGCGAAGATCACGCTATGGTCGCCGGTAACGGTGCCGCCACGCAACGACGCAAAGCCGATATCGCCTGCTCTGCGCGCGCCGGTCTGGCCGTCGCGTCCCCGCGCCGAATGGGTGTAGAGATCCACTCCGCGGCCTGCCGCCGCGGCCTCTCCGAGCATCAACGCGGTGCCCGACGGCGCGTCGACCTTGGCCTTGTGATGCATCTCCAGAATCTCGATGTCGAAGCCGTCATCCAGCGATTGCGCGACGCGCTTGACCAGCGCCGCCAGCAGATTGACGCCGAGGCTCATATTGCCCGACCTGACGACAATGGCGCGCGAGGTCACGCTCTTGATCACGGCGTCGTCCGACGCCGACAGCCCGGTGGTGCCGATGACGTGAACCAGGCCGCGCTGGGCGGCGATGGCGACATTGGCAATCGTCGCCGCGGGCACGGTGAAGTCGACGATGCCGTCGGCGTCGGCCGACAGCGACCACAGGTCGGCCGACAGCTCGACGCCATTGGCCCCGAGGCCCGCGAGCACGCCGGCATCTTTTCCCAAAAGTTCGGAGCCGGGCGCCTCCAGCGCGCCGGCAAGGATCGCGCCTGATGTTTCCGAGATGACGCGCGTCAGCGCGCGGCCCATACGGCCGCCGGCCCCGGCAACGATCAAGCGCATGTCGGACATTCTTTTGAGACCTCGCCCCTGCCGTATAGCCGGGCCGGGCAATTCCGGCAACCGATCCGGCTCTGGCAACTCGTCATGCCCGGCCATAGCGGTCTGCATTGCGCAGACTGCGTAAACTTGTCTGCGCTACCGGGCATCCACGTCTTGGCCGCAGGTACGCAAGTACACAAGAAAGACGTGGATGGCCGGGACGACGCCCGGCCATGACAGAGAAGCTCGATAGTTTTTTCGGCCGTACTCTACGGCTGCACCCCGTCATAGCCCTCGACGATCACGAGATCGCTCTCGGCGTGGGGCGAGCGGATCGCGACCAGGCGGGCGTATTCCGGCGAATTGTAGCAGGCGAGCGCGGTCTCATAATCCTTGAATTCCAGCACCACATTGCGCGACCGCGACGAGCCTTCTTTGGCCTCGAACCTGCCGCCGCGCACGAGGAATTCGGCGCCGTATTTCTTGAAGACAGCGCCGTTCTGCGCGACGTATTCCTTGTAGCCGTCCATGTTGTTCACATCGACGCGCGCGATCCAGTAACCCTTTGCCATCCGCATTTTCCCTTTTTGTTGTTCAGCCCAGCGCCTGCAGGATCTCCGCCTGGATGGCGTCCGCCGCCGCACCGGGATCGGCGGCTTCCAGCACGGGCCGTCCGACCACCAGGTAATCCGCGCCGGCGGCAATGGCGCGGCCAGGGGTCATGATGCGCTTCTGGTCGCCTTTCGCCGCTCCGGCGGGCCGGATGCCCGGCGTCACCAGAACCATCTGATGACCGACAATTTTGTGCAGGCCGGCCGCCTCCTCGGGCGAACAGACGAGGCCATCGACGCCGAGCACCTGCGCCTGCCGGGCTCTGGCCTCGACCAGATCGGACACGCCGAGGCGATAACCGGCGGCGTGGAGATCGCCGTCGTCGTAGGAGGTCAGCACGGTGACGGCGAGGATTTTCAGCCCCGATCCGGCGCAGGCCTCGACCGCTGCCTTCATGGTCTGCGGATAGGCATGCACCGTCAGGAACGTCGCCCCCAGCCTGGCAACGCTCTCGACCCCGCGTGCCACGGTGTTGCCGATGTCATGCAGCTTGAGATCGACGAACACCTTCTTGCCGGCGTCAGCGAGCTGACGCACCAGCGGCAGGCCTCCGGCATAGGCGAGTTGATAACCGATCTTGTAAAAAGTGACGCTGTCGCCGAGCCGCGCGATCATCGCTTCCGCCGCAGCGACGCCGGGCAGATCGAGCGCCACGATCAACCGGTCGCGGGGAGCGATAACAGATGGCTGCATGTCACCTCACATCATGTGTTGGGAAACGTCGATCAGTTGCCGCACCAGCGCACCCAGTGCCTCGATATCGGCCGGATGTTTCAGCCTGTCCATATCATCATAGGCCTGCGAGGCGAACGACAGCGCGAGCTGGTTCGGAATGACCGTCGCATGGCAGGCGGAAAGAATCAGCCGCAGCGCCGCCAGCGATCGCGTGCCGCCGAGCCGGCTTTCCGAGGCGGCTGCGATCGCGAAGGCGCGTTCGCGAAATACCTGGCCGCGGGTTTCGTGCACATCCTGCACCCGCGTCACCCAGTCGATGGTATTCTTGACCAGAGGCGGCACCGACGAATTGTATTCCGGTGTCACGATCAACACGCCATGATGCGTGCCGATCATGCGCTTGAGATTGATGGCGTTCTTCGGCACGCCCCACCTGGTCTGCAGGTCGCCGTCATAGATCGGCAGCGGAAAATCGGCGAGCGAAATGCGGGTGACTTCCGCGCCGGCCTGCGCCAATTCATACGCCGCGGCGGCCGCAAGCCTCACGTTGAGCGAGCCGGTGCGAAGCGAACCGGGGATCACCAGGATTTTCAGGGCGGACATGATTTAGATCGCATTGCCGACGAATACGCGCCGGCTCAGTCCTTGCGATACACCCAGACACGCGCCGGCGGAAGGTTCATCCAGATGCGTTCGGAAGCTTCTGTGGACACGCCGGGCAGCGATTTCGGAATCGGCGGTGCTACCGAATAGGTGAACTGCACGAACGGCGCGCCCGGCGCCAGCGCAACAAAGGCGTCCCGGATCAGTTTCAGTCGCGTCAGCATCGGCTTGGTGACGAGCGGCAGGCCGGACACCACGGCGGATGCGGGGGCGCCCAGCACATTCCGCAGCGAGTTCCGCAACGTATAGGCGTCGCCCTGCACCACCCTGGCGTGCGGGTAGCGGTCGCGCAGCAGCGCGCAGAAGCCCGGATTATATTCGACCAGCACGAGACGCTTCTGATCGATGCCACGTTCGATCAAGGCGGTAGTGATCGCACCGGTCCCCGGCCCAAGTTCGACGACGGGTCCGGTGGAATTATTATCGACATACTGCGCCATGGTGCGCGCCAGTACCTTTCCCGAAGGCATGACGGCGCCCATGTGAAGCGGCTTCTCGATCCATGAACGGAGAAAACGAACCTCATCGTCGAGACGAAGGGGCTTTTTCAACGCACGCACGGACGATTGCAAAGGCATGTCGCTACCAGGCGGGACCGCTTGCGCGGCAGTGTCAGAAAATAGTCATAAAGACGTATAGGTCGAAGGCGATACGGTCAAGCCGGATGCGCGCAGCACGGTCCGCCAAGCTGCGAGCGGTTTGCCGATAAGACCATGCGCCGCTTCGGATTTCCAGCGCGGATCGCGCTCAAGGATTGGCGCGGTTACCAAAGAAGTCCTTGACCTTAGTGAAGAAACCCGCGGCTTCGGGCTGGGTCGCACCGGACGATAATTTTTCGAACTCGGTCAGCAATTCCTGCTGCTTCTTGGTGAGATTCTGCGGCGTTTCGACCGCGACCTGAACATACATGTCGCCGGTCTGGCGCGAACGAAGTATCGGCATCCCCTTTGACGCAATGCGAAAGCGCCGGCCGGACTGGGTCCCGGAGGGAATTTTCACCTTGGTTTTGCCCTTGTCGATGGTCGGCACCTCGAATTCGCCACCCAGCGCCGCCGTCACCATCGAGATCGGCACGCGGCAGTGCAGGTCGGCGCCATCGCGCTGAAAAAACTCGTGCGTGGCCAGCGACAGGAAAATGTAGAGATCGCCGGCCGGCCCGCCGCGGACGCCGGCCTCGCCTTCACCGGCAAGCCGGATGCGCGTGCCGTCTTCCACGCCTTGCGGGATATTGACCGACAGGTTTCGATCGCGCGTCACCCGGCCCGAGCCGGAGCACGAGGGACAAGGGTCTTCGATCATCTGGCCGCGGCCCTGGCAGCCCGGGCAGGTTCGCTCCAGCGTGAAGAAGCCCTGCGCCTGCCGCACCCGGCCTGCGCCGCCGCAGATCGAGCAGGCCTTCGGCTTGGTACCAGCCTTGGCGCCGGTGCCGGAACAGGATTCGCAGGTGACCGAAACCGGGATCTCGATCTGGGCGGTCTTGCCGAGGAAAGCCTCCTCCAGCGTGATTTCCATATTGTAGCGCAGGTCGGCGCCGCGCTCGCGCCCGCCGCGTCCGCGTTGTTGCCCGGCCATGCCGAACAGGTCCTCGAAAATGTCCGAAAACGACGAGGCAAAGCCGGCGCCGAAACCGGGACCGGCGCCGCCGCCCATGCCGTGCTCGAAGGCCGCATGACCGAAGCGGTCATAGGCCGCGCGCTTGTCGCCGTCTTTGAGGACTTCGTAGGCTTCGTTGATTTCCTTGAAGCGCATCTCGCTGGTGGCGTCGCCCGGATTCTTGTCCGGGTGCCATTTCATCGCAAGCTTGCGGAAGGCCGCCTTGAGTTTGGATTCGTCCGCGTTGCGGTCGACTTCAAGAGTTTCGTAGTAGCAGCGCTTGGTGGACATCCGTCAAATCCGCCCGATACTCGTCCTCATTCCGAAGGAATGCACATGAAAAAATGCAGCCTCCGGCTTAACGAAAAATGACCCCCATTCTCCGAGACGCGGCGCTGCGTGCTCTTCGGAATGAGGGTCATGGTAATCGCCGTTTAAGCAGACTTCTTGTTGTTCTTGTCGTCGTCGACTTCGGTAAACTCCGCGTCGACCACGTCGTCCTTCGCGGCATCCTTGGCCGCATCGCGCTCGGCCTGCTGCTTGTACATCGCCTCGCCGAGCTTCATCGAAGCCTGCGCCAGCGTGTTGGTCTTGGCCTTGATCGCCTCGGCATCGTCGCCCTTCAACGCTTCCTTCAAGTCGCTGACGGCGTCCTCGATGGCGCGGCGCTCGCTCTCCTCGACCTTCGAACCGTGTTCGGCCAGCGCCTTCTCGGTGGAATGCACCAGCGCGTCGGCATGGTTCTTGGCGTCGACCGCCTCGCGGCGTTTCTTGTCCTCGGCGGCGTTGGCCTCGGCGTCCTTGACCATCTTCTGGATGTCGGCTTCCGACAGGCCGCCGGAGGCCTGGATCCGGATCTGCTGCTCCTTGCCGGTAGCCTTGTCCTTCGCCGAGACATTGACGATGCCGTTGGCGTCGATATCGAAGGTCACCTCGATCTGCGGCATGCCGCGCGGCGACGGCGGAATGCCCATCAGGTCGAACTGGCCGAGAACCTTGTTGTCGGCGGCCATTTCGCGCTCGCCCTGGAAGACGCGGATGGTGACCGCGTTCTGGTTATCCTCGGCGGTCGAGAACACCTGGCTCTTCTTGGTCGGGATCGTGGTGTTGCGATCGATGATGCGGGTGAACACGCCACCCAGCGTCTCGATGCCGAGCGACAGCGGCGTGACGTCGAGCAGCAGCACGTCCTTGACGTCGCCCTGCAGCACGCCGGCCTGGATCGCCGCGCCGATGGCGACGACTTCGTCGGGATTGACGCCCTTGTGCGGCTCCTTGCCGAACAACTGCTTCACCACTTCCTGGACCTTCGGCATGCGGGTCATGCCGCCGACCAGCACCACTTCGCCGATCTCGCCGGCGGTGAGGCCCGCATCCTTCAGCGCCTTGCGGCAGGGCTCGATGGTCTTCTGGATGAGATCGTCGACCAGCGCCTCGAACTTGGCGCGCGTCAATTTCATCGTCAGATGCTTCGGCCCGGACTGATCGGCCGTGATGAACGGCAGATTGATCTCGGTCTGCGTGGTCGAGGACAATTCGATCTTGGCCTTTTCGGCGGCCTCTTTCAGGCGCTGCAAGGCAAGCTTGTCGTTGCGCAGGTTGATGCCCTGCTCCTTCTGGAATTCATCGGCCAGATAGGCGACCAGCCGCATGTCGAAGTCTTCACCACCGAGGAAGGTGTCGCCGTTGGTCGACTTCACCTCGAACACGCCGTCGCCGATCTCGAGGACCGAGACGTCGAAGGTGCCGCCGCCGAGGTCGTACACCGCGATGGTGCCGGTCTTCGACTTGTCGAGACCGTAAGCGAGCGCGGCCGCGGTCGGCTCATTGATGATGCGCAGCACTTCAAGGCCGGCGATCTTGCCGGCGTCCTTGGTGGCCTGCCGCTGTGCGTCGTTGAAATAGGCGGGAACGGTGATGACGGCCTGATCGACCTTCTGGCCGAGATGGGCTTCCGCGGTCTCTTTCATCTTCTGCAGAATGAAAGCGGAGACCTGCGAGGGCGAGTAGGTCTTGCCGTCGGCTTCGACCCAGGCGTCGCCATTGGACGCCTTGACGATCTTGTAGGGGACGAGCTTCTTGTCCTTTTCGACCATCGGGTCGTCATAGCGGCGGCCGACGAGGCGCTTGACCGCGAAGAAGGTGCGCTCGGGATTGGTCACGGCCTGGCGCTTGGCGGGCTGGCCGACAAGGCGCTCGCCGTCATCGCTGAAGGCGACGATCGATGGGGTCGTCCGCATGCCCTCGGCGTTCTCGATGACTTTCGCTGTCTTGCCATCCATTACGGCGACGCACGAATTCGTGGTGCCGAGATCGATCCCAATGACCTTTCCCATGGTCCTCATATCCTTCTTTTTGCGGCAGGTCGGCTGGGCCCTGACGGCGCACCAATCCGAACCCCCAAACAATCAAATACTCGCGATATTGCGACGGTGAGCCTCATATAGGAGGGGGGTACAGGCCTGCAAGGACCGGGACGCAACCTTGGCCCACGAAAACCCCCAACGTTGAAAGATAGTGTCCGCTTCCGCCCGCGACCGGCCGGGCGATACGCGCGGGCCTCACCTGCTGGAGGGGTCGCGGGGGGGCGCGATCGGCGCAGACCCCGGCAGGTGCCGGGGTTAGGGTGAATTGCGGCTGGTGGCCTGTTGCCGGGACGCCAAACCCGCTAAAAGCGGGACGCCAGAACGTGGCCCTGTTAAGGGGGCCGCGACCCGCCGGACCATTGAACGGCCTCAATGCAAACCCAGTAGAAATTCCATGAAGCCCATTCGACTATTCGCCGCGGCTGCCCTGTTCATCGCCGCCATGTGTCTCGCCTTCCGTCCTGCCTTTGCCGCGGACCCGGTTTTTCCGCCGGGCATGCGCGTCGGCCTGACGCCGCTCGTGGGCCTGGTCCGCGCAAAATCATTCGTCGGTTTCGAGACCGAGGACCAGGGCGTCAAGGTGTTGGTGGCGGAGCTGCCGGCCGAGGCCTATGGCGAAGTCGCCAATGCCTTCAAGGGCAATCCGGCCGGCACCGGTGGCGTCAAGCCGGAGAGCATCGAGACCTCAGCCGGCCTTGCCTACTACACCACCGAAAACGCCAAGGATGGCGCGACCAATGTGCGGCGCTATTCGATGATCCTGCCGGGCGGCACGTTCTCCGGCTATATCGCCGTGCAGATCCCCGAGAATGCCGGCAAGATCTATACCGACGACGCGGTGCGGCAGATGTTCGCGTCGGCGGCGATCCGCAAGCAGGTTCCGGTCGACGAGCAACTGGGGCTGATGCCGTTCAAGATCAGCCAACTCGGCGATTTCAAAAACGTGCGCACGCTGGCGCCCGGGGGCGCCATCATTCTCGCCGACGGCGATGAAACGACCGGCTTTGAGGCGGCACCCTTCATGGTGATCGGCATCATCGGAACCTCGCCGGCGCAGCCGGACGATCGCGGCCGGTTCGCCCAGCAGGCCGCAACCACGATCCCCGGGGTCCGCGACGCGCGAATCACGATGTCCGAGCCAATCCGCATCGACGGCATACCCGGCTATGAAACCCGGATCGATGCCACCAGCGGCAAGGACAATACTTCCGTCACCGTGGTGCAGTGGCTGCAATTCGGCGGCCAGAATACGTTGCGAATCATTGGCAGCTCCCCGCGCGACCAATGGACGAAAGCGTTCCCGCGCTTCCGCGCCGTGCGCGACGGGATTCAGCCCCGCGGATAACCCGGAGCCTCGGTTCAGATCGAATCAGAACCGGGGTTCTGAACCCTCGTTTGACGCGTCTTCTTCATGCGAAGCGGTTCCTGCCCTGGATCAAGTTCGGGGCAGGCCTTCGCTCGAAAACGCTTTGACTTGATGGATGGCGCTCAGGCCGCGTTGTTCGGCTCGTTGCCGTTGACCGGCGCGCCGGCCCTCGCGCCACCCTTGGAGACCGCGACCAGCGCCGGCCGCAGCACGCGCTCGCCGATCATGTAACCGGCCTGCACCACCTGGACCACCGTGCCCGCGGGGACCGACGGGTCGGGGACCTCGTACATCGCTTGCTGGAAATTCGGGTCGAATTTCTCGCCGAACGGATCAAATCTTTTGACGCCGTTTTTCTCCAGCGCGTTGAGCAGCGACCGCTCGGTCAGCTCGACGCCCTCGATCAGCGCCGTCAGCCCGGGATCGGCGGACGCCTTTGCCTCGGCCGGAACCGCGTCCAGCGCCCGCTGCAGATTATCCGCGATATCGAGAACGTCGCGCGCGAAACCGGAGATGCCATAGGCGCGCGCATCGGCCACTTCGCGCGTGGTGCGCTTGCGCAGGTTTTCCATTTCCGCCAGCGTCCGGAGCATCTTGTCGCGCGATTCCGCAGCCTCCTTCGCCAGCGCCTCCGCCGATCCCTCTTCCGGATCGTCCGGCATGATGTAGGGCTTGGAAACGACGGGCTCCGGCCCTTGCGCCGGGTTCACCGGATCATCGTTCTGCCGGTTGGGATCGGTCATCGACTGTCCTCTTGAAAATCGTCTGGGATAAAGGGGGAGTTGCTGGCCGGGATATCGTGCTTTAGGCACAGAAAATCAAGCGCCATCGCGCTTTCGAGCGAGAGCCTGCCCCGGACTTGATCCGGGGCAGATACCGGTTCGCATGAAGAAAAAGCGCCAAAAAGACGGCGTCCGGCCCGGCACCTGCCGGATCATCCGCCCAGCATCCGGCTGACGATGCGCGCGGCATAGTCCACCGTCGGAATCACCCTGGCATAGTTGAGCCGCGTCGGCCCAATCACACCGAGAACGCCGACGATATGACCGGCGGCATCATTGTAGGGCGCGATGATCGTGGAAGAGCCGGACAGCGAAAACAGCTTGTTTTCCGATCCGATGAAAATCCGCACGCCTTCGGCGCGTTCGGCGCGGCCGAGCAGGTCGATCACGCCGCGCTTGGTCTCGAGATCGTCGAACAATAATCGCACGCGCTCCAGATCTTCGAGCGCGTGCAGGTCTTCCAGGAGGTTGGCGTGACCGCGCACGATCAGCTGCCGGTCGTCGCTTTCGCCGCCGGACCAGCTCGCGATCCCGGCGGCGATGACCTTCTGCGTCAGCTGATCGAGTTCGGCGCGGTTTTGCGTCAACGCGGTTTCAAGTTCGAGACGCGCTTCGGCAAGCGTTCGCCCGCGGATCCGCGAATTGAGAAAATTGGTGGCTTCGGTGAGCGCCGATGACGGCACGCCGGGCGGCAGCGTCAGCACCCGGTTCTCGACCTGGCCGTCCTCGCCGACCAGCACCACCAGCGCGCGCTCCGGCTCCAGCCGCACGAATTCGATATGCTTCAGCCGCGAATTGGATTTCGCCGTCAGCACCACCGCCGCGGCGCGGGTCAGGCCGGACAGCCGCGTCAAGGCTTCGCCAAGGGCGGCTTCGACCGACTGCGCCTTGCCGACGGAGGCAAGCTGGCTCTGGATCGACTGCCGCTCCGGTTCGGTGAGATCGCCGAGCTGCATCAGGGCATCGACGAAGAACCGCAGACCGACTTCGGTCGGCAGTCGCCCGGCCGAGGTATGCGGCGCGTAGATCAGGCCAAGCTGCTCGAGGTCGGCCATCACGTTCCGCACCGAGGCCGGCGACAGCGGCACCGCGATGAGGCGAGAAATGTTGCGCGAACCGACGGGTTCGCCGGTCGCCAGGTAACTCTCCACGATTTGACGAAATATGTCGCGCGAGCGCTCGTTGAGCTGGGCGAGCCCGGCATTCGGCGCGATCAGACCGATCGGATCGTGATGGGCCACGACGTACTCCTCGCGCATGATCCGCCAAAGTGTGAGCGGTTTGGCGATAAGATCATGCGCCATCCAAGATTTGAAGCGCGCCCGGACGCAAAACCGGATTCCGCTTTTGCTGGGCTTCCCCGCCTGTCCTAATCTGTCCATCTGGCGGGCAGGTTACAAGCGGGCAATAGCGCGTTTTCGCGCCAGTTAAGGGCCGGATCGCGTCAAGAAAGCGCGTCGAATCAGAAAATCTAGCGGCCCGTCTCGATTCTGGCGAAATGAAAACGGCTCCAGTCCCTGAAGGGGACGGCCAAAGCCCTTGCCGCTGCTGCTTCGCCCACCTACAAGCACCGCGAGTCATCGCCTTTTGCTGAATTTCCGGAGGATTTCCATGCGCCCAAGCCGCCGATCGCCGGATGAACTGCGTGCCGTGTCGCTGGAACGCGGCGTCGTCAAATACGCCGAGGGCTCCTGCATGGTCAAATTCGGCGACACCCATGTGCTGGTCACGGCCAGCCTGGAAGAGCGGCTGCCGCCGTGGCTCAAGGGCCAGGGCCGCGGCTGGGTCACAGCCGAATACGGCATGCTGCCGCGGGCAACGCTGGAGCGCACCCGCCGCGAGGCCGCCGCCGGCAAGCAGAATGGCCGTACCGTCGAAATCCAGCGCCTGATCGGCCGCTCGCTGCGCGCTACGATCGACCTCGAAGCGCTGGGCGAGCGCCAGATTACCGTGGACTGCGACGTGCTGCAGGCCGATGGCGGCACCCGCACCGCCGCGATCACCGGCGCATGGGTTGCGCTCGCCGACTGCATCTCCTGGATGAAGGCCCGCAACATGGTGAAGGCGGGCGTGCTGCGCGACAATGTGGCCGCGATCTCCTGCGGCATCTACAACGGCACTCCGGTGCTCGACCTCGATTATGCCGAGGATTCGGAGGCCGATACCGACGCCAATTTCGTGATGACCGGCGACGGACGCATCATCGAGGTGCAGGGCACGGCGGAAAAGACCCCGTTCTCGGAAGCTGAATTTCTCTCCTTGATGGCGCTGGCGCGCAAGGGCGTGGCGCGGCTGGTGGACCTGCAGAAGATGGCGGTGGCGTGATTTCGGATCGCGCCCGCCCTGACATAGACTGAACGCATGCACCGTCGAATCACCGGCAAGCTCGTGATCGCGACCCACAATCCCGGCAAGCTCGCCGAGATGCGCGAACTGTTGGCGCCGCACGGCGTTGAGGCGATATCGGCCGGCGAGCTTGGCCTCGGCGAGCCGGTCGAGACCGGCGACACGTTTTCCGCCAATGCCCGGATCAAGGCGGCCGCCGCGGCGAAGGCCGCGCAACTTCCGGCGTTCGCCGACGATTCCGGACTGGCGGTCGACGCGCTCGATGGCGCGCCCGGAATTCTCTCCGCGCGCTGGGCCGGCCCTGCTAAGGATTTTACCGCGGCGATGACCCGGATCGAACGTGTGCTGAGGGAACGCGGCGCAGCCGAGGCTTCGCAGCGAACGGCGCATTTCGTTTCCGCGCTATGCGTCGCGTGGCCGGACGGTCACCTCGAGGAAGTCGAGGCGCGCGCCGACGGCACGCTGGTGTGGCCGCCGCGCGGCACCGCCGGCTTTGGCTATGATCCGATGTTCATGCCCGACGGCTACACCCGCACTTTCGGCGAGATGACCGGCCTCGAGAAGCATGGGCTGCCGCCGCTGGGCCTCGGGCTGTCGCACCGCGCCCGCGCGTTTGTAAAACTGGCGGAGATCTGCCTTGACTAGCGCCGAGGGGAAAAAACCGGCTTTCGGCGTTTACGTGCACTGGCCGTTCTGCCTGTCGAAATGTCCGTATTGCGATTTCAACAGCCATGTCCGGCATGCGCCGATCGATGAGGAACGATTTGCGCGCGCGTTCGCCCGCGAGATCGAGACCACCGCCGCCCGCGCGTCTGGCCGACAGGTATCCTCGATTTTTCTCGGCGGCGGCACGCCATCATTGATGCGGCCGCAGACCGTCGGCGGGATCCTGGATGCGATCGGCAAACACTGGCGGGTCGCGGCAGACGTGGAAGTCACGCTGGAAGCCAACCCCACCAGCGTCGAGGCCACGCGCTTTGCCGGCTACCGCGCTGCCGGCGTCAATCGCGTGTCGCTCGGCGTGCAGGCGCTGGACGACGCCTCGCTGAAGGCGCTGGGGCGTCTGCACACCGCGCGCGAAGCACTGGATGCGGTGGCGATCGCCCGCAAGGCCTTCGACCGCTATTCGTTCGACCTGATTTACGCCCGTCCCGACCAGACGCCGGAGATGTGGACGGACGAATTGAAACTCGCGATCGCTGAAGCGGCCGAGCACCTGTCGCTCTACCAACTGACGATCGAAGAGGACACGCCGTTCTTCGGCCTGCATGCCGCGGGCAAACTGAAGACGCCGGACGAGGCGACCGCGCGCGCTCTCTATGACGTGACGCAGGAGGTCTGCGCGGCCCATGGCCTGCCGGCTTACGAGATTTCCAATCACGCGGGCGCGGGCGCGGAATGCCGGCACAATCTGGTCTACTGGCGCGGCGAGGAATATGCCGGCATCGGGCCGGGCGCGCATGGGCGGCTGGATATCGAAGGTATCAGGCACGCGATCGCGACCGAAAAGCGCCCTGACGCGTGGCTGATGCGCGTCGAAGCCAATGGCCACGGCGTCATCACCGATGATCGCCTGAACAGCGAAGAGCGCGCCGACGAATTCCTGCTGATGGGCCTGCGGCTCGCCGAAGGCATCGATCCGCAGCGTTACGCCGATCTGTCCGGCCGCGCGCTCGATCCGCGCCGCATCGCTGTGCTGCGCGAAGAGGGCGCCATATCGGTCGATGATAGCGGCCGGCTGCGGGTCACCCAGTCCGGATTTCCGGTGCTCGACGCGGTGGTGGCTGATCTGGCGGCGTAGATTCGTCCCTCGATGGGGCAAAGAAGTAGTTGCCCTCCCTTCCGCAACAACAAAGCGCCGTGGTTATGGGTTCCCGCTTTCGCGGGAACGACAAAGACTAAGCTCCAAAACTCTTCGGCGAACCGGCGACGGCAACGCTGCCGCCCGATGCCACGCGCATCACGGCGAGGCCGCGCTCGTTGGTGCCGTCGGCGCGGAACCGGAACAGGCCGTCGATGCCGGCAAAGCCGGATGGATTGATCAGCACTTCAGGCGAAAAACGCTGCGGGCCCTGGGTTCGCGCCAATGCCGCGACCAGCGCGACCGCATCATAGGCCAGCGTCGCGGTCCGCACCGGGTCGGCGCCGAATTTGGCGCGGTAGCGGCCCGAGAAACTGCGGAAGCCTGACGGATCCGGCGCGGCATAGAGGCCGCCCTGCAAGGCCGGGCTCGCGTAGACGCGCGGATTGTCCCACAGGCCGGTGCCGAGCAGCTGGATGTTTCTCAGATTGGCCCCGGCCGCGGTCAGCGAGTCCGCCACGGCCACCACCGAGTTGCCGTCGTCGGCGATAAAGAGCGCATCCGCCGAGCCGAGCGCCTGCGCCACCGTGCGCGCCGGCGTGGCGCGGTCGGCGCCATATTTTTCAAACGCGACGACGCGCCCGCCGCGGCGGACGACGGCCTGCTTGAAGGCAGCCTCCACCACATTGCCGTAGGCATTTTCGGGCAGCAATGCGGCGAAGGATCGTTTTCCGATGCTGGCCGAGTATTCGACGATCCGGTTGACGTCGGACTCCGGCAGGAAGCTCAGGAGATAGACACCGCGTCCGGCCACGCTCGAATCGGTCGAGAACGCGATGCAGGACACACCGCGCGCACGCGCCAGCTGCGAGGCCGGCGGCACCGACTGCGCAAACAGCGGACCCAGCATGATCTCGGCGCCTTCGTCGAGCGCCTGTTGCGCGCCCTGCTGCGCGCCTTGCGGGGCGCCGCCGTCATCCTTGATCAGGAGCTGGAGATTCGGATTCTGGAATTCCGCCAGCGCCATCTCGGCGGCATTCTTCATCGACTGCGCCGCGACGCCGGCGTTGCCGCTAGCCGACAGCGGCAGCAGCAATCCCACCTTGACCTGCCCGGTACCGACCGCGACCGGTCCCTGAGGCGGCCCGGAAGGGCCGGGTGCGGGTCCGGCTTGCGAATTGAACGGATTCGAAAACTGGCTGAGGCCCTGCTGCACGCCGGCGCACGCCCCGAGCAGGGGCGCGCCGAGAATCAAGCCGACCGCCGACCGCCGGGTAGCCCCGGAAGGCTGAGACTTCGCAGGCCCGGACTTTGAAGGTCCGGACTTTGAAGGCCCAGACTTTGAAGGCCCAGACTTGGGTTTGAGCGGCCCCACCATCGCATCTCTTCTGTTGACCGACCGCAATCGGCCAGTCCGCCCGGCTCCCGAACGGACAGGAGAGCGGACTCACGCATATTGCCGACGAATAGTTAACCGAAATAAATAGTTAACCAAAATAAATGGAAGTTGGCCTCGCGGCGCGGGCCGGGTTGCAGTCCCCGGTTCCCTTAACCGCCGTGCGGCACGGTATTCCCTGGCACCTGCATCGGAAATGAACGGGTTCTAGTTCCTTGTTCGACGCGTTTTCTTCCCGCGAAGCGGTATCCACTTCGCTCGAAAACGCTCTAGATTGGGATTATGCGCGCAAAAGCTCTTCCCATAAATAGAACTGAAGGCTCAACGGAACCCTCGGAGCGCACATTCACCGTCGGCGGCCACGTCCTGACCGCGCCGAAGCCGGTTCCCGGTCTTTATCTGGTGGCGACCCCGATCGGGAACCTCGGCGACATCACCTTGCGCGCGCTGGAAACGCTGGCCGGCGTCGACATCATCGCCTGCGAAGATACCCGCATCACCCGCCGGCTGACCGAGCGCTACGGCATCACCGCGCTGCTAAAACCCTATCACGAACACAACGCCGCGCTGGCGCGGCCGAAGATCCTGGAAAAACTGGCGCAGGGCGCATCCATCGCGCTGGTCTCGGATGCCGGCACGCCCCTGATTTCCGATCCCGGCTTCAAGCTGGTGCGCGAGGTCTGCGCTGCCGGTCATCCGGTGATCGCGCTGCCGGGGCCTTCTTCGGTGCTGACGGCACTGGCGGTGGCGGCGCTGCCCACCGACCGGTTCTTCTTCGAGGGGTTCTTGCCGCCGAAACAGGCCGCGCGCCGCGCACGGTTGACGGAGCTTGCGCGGATCGATGCGACGCTGGTGATGTTCGAATCCGGAAACCGGGTGCAGGACACGTTGCGCGACCTTTCCGACATCATGGCCGGGCGCGATGCCGCGATCTGCCGCGAGATGACGAAGATGCATGAAGAGGTTGCGCGCGCGCCGCTTTCCGAGCTGGCGCAAAGCGCGGAGGCGATGGAGACGCGCGGCGAATTCGTGCTGGTGATCGGTCCGCCCGCAGCGGGCGCGCAAGCCATGACCCGCGATGCGCTGGACGAGCTGTTGCGGTCTTCGCTTCAGCGCGACAGCGTGAAGGATGCGGTCGCCCATGCGGTGGAGCTATCCGGCCGGCCGCGCCGCGAGATCTATGCCCGCGCGCTTGAACTCGCCAAGGAAACGAAGGAGCAAATGACGGCGAAAGGCGAGCATGGCGAAGTCTGACGGTGCTGCACCGCCTGATAAACTGACAAAACTCGCCTCGCCGGCGCGCGTCGCCGCGTTTCGCACCGGCCTTTCCGCCGAGAGCCGGGCCGCCGCGCTTCTGATGGCCAAGGGCTATCGCATCCTGGCAAGGCGTTTTCGCACGCCCTATGGCGAGATCGACATCGTGGCGCGGCGGCGCAATCTGCTCGCCTTTATCGAGGTCAAGGCCCGCGCCAGCCTCGATGACGCCGCCTATGCGGTGACGCCGCGCCAGCAGGCGCGCATCATCGAGGCCGCGCAGGCCTGGCTGATGGCGCATCCCGAACATGCCGAATTTGAGATCCGTTTCGACGCCATGCTGATTGCGCCGAGGCGCTTGCCGCGCCATCTGTTAGCGGCATTCGACGCCAGCCCTTAAACTCCATCCCCCCAAAAAAGCCCCGGAACAGCACATGAAATTGAACGTCGCCGTCCAGATGGACCCCATCGCGCGGATCAACATCCGCGGCGATTCAACCTTCGCGCTGCTCCTGGAGGCGCAGAAGCGCGGCCACGGCCTTTCCTATTACACGCCGGACAAGCTCTCGCTGAAGGGCGAGGAGCTGGTCGCCCCGGTGCAGATCGTGACCGTGCGCGACGAGGCCGGCAATCATTTCACGCTCGGCGAGCCGAGGCGCGAGCCGCTTGCGGCCTTCGACGTCATCCTGCTGCGACAGGACCCGCCGTTCGATCTCGCCTACATCACCTCGACGCATTTTCTCGAGCGGCTGCATCCGAAGACGCTGGTGGTCAACGACCCCGCCAGCGTGCGCAACGCGCCGGAAAAGGTCTTTGTGATGGATTTTCCGCAGCTGATGCCGCCGACGCTGATCTCGCGCGACCTCGACGAGATCAACGCCTTCCGCGACGAGCACGGCGCGGTGGTGATGAAACCGCTGCACGGCCACGGCGGCGCCGCGGTGTTCCGGGTGATGCCGCAGGACATGAATTTCGGCTCGCTGTTCGACATGTTCTCGGTCACCTTTAGGGAGCCCTGGGTGATCCAGCGCTTTCTTCCCGAGGTCAAAAACGGCGACAAGCGCATCATCCTGGTCGACGGCGAATTCGCCGGCGCGGTCAACCGCGTGCCGGCGCCGGACGATCTGCGCTCCAACATGGTGCGCGGCGGCGCCGCCCAGGCCACCGACCTTTCCCCGCGCGAGCGCGAAATCTGCGAGACATTGGGGCCGGCGCTGCGCCAACGCGGGTTGCTGTTCGTCGGCATCGACGTGATCGACGGCAACCTCACCGAGATCAACGTCACCTCGCCGACCGGCATCCGCGCCATCGCGCGGCTCGGCGGACCGGATATCGCCGCGATGATCTGGGACGTCATCGAGAAGAAGCGCGGCGGAAGCTAGCGCGGGACGGCCTTGAGTGAGCCGGCGCGAGTCCGGTGCACCTCTCCCCGCTTGCGGGGAGAGGTCGGATCGTTTTTGCGATCCGGGTGAGGGGGACTATCCGCGAGTCCGTCCTTGTGGAGAGTCCCCCTCACCCCGACCCTCTCCCCGCAAGCGGGGAGAGGGAGCGGTGATCGATCGCCGCTGCGCCTCAACTTGAACTCAGCCCAGGCTGGTTCGCGATGCGTCGCGATACCGGCGCGTTCCGCTGCACGCCTTCCAAAGGCCCAAATGCCGCCGCAACCTGTGGGTGTCCGGCGGCGGGTCCGCCGGCAACGATACTCAATAAAAACAATGGAAGGGAACACGCATGACATACCATGTTTCGCGAAGGTCCTTGCTCGCCCTCGGCGCCGGCCTCGGCGCGTCGGCCGTGATGGGCGGCAGCGCTTTGGCGCGCGCCCCCAAGCTCGGCACGCAGTCGCCCTATTGGCACCGCTTCGTCCTTGGCGCTGCCGAAGTGACCGTGGTTTCCGACGGACCTCTGCCGCTCGGCAATCCCAAGGGCACCTTCACCGGTGCACCGGATGACGAAATGAAGAAGATGCTGACGGACAATTTCCTGGCCCCCGACAATATCGTGCTCGAGCAGAACTCGCCGATCGTCAACATGGGCGACAAGCTCGTGCTGTTCGACACCGGCATGGGCACCTCGCATGCCTTCGGGCCGACCACCGGCCGCCAGCAGAAGAGCATGGCGGAAGCCGGCATCAAGCCGGAGGACATCGACGCGGTGGTGTTCTCGCACGCCCATATCGATCATATCGGCGGCGTGGTCGATGACGGCGGCAAGGTGCTGTTTTCGAACGCGCAGTTCTATATCGCCCAGAGCGATTTCGACTTCTGGACCGACGAAGGCAAGATGGGCAGCCCGCAGAAGGACTTTATCGTTCACGCCCGCAAGAACCTGCTGCCGGTGCGCGACCGGCTGGTGTTCTACAAGGACGGCCAGGAATTCCTGCCGGGCATCCAGGCCATGGCCGCGCCCGGCCACACCGTGGGCCACACCATGTTCATGATCACGTCGGAAGGAAAATTTTTCGCCTTCCTCGGCGATCTCACCCACCATCAGATCCTGCTGATGGAAAAGCCGCGGATGGAATTCTCCTACGACACCGATCCGAAGCAGGCAGCGGAATCGCGCGTAAAAATGCTGGACATGCTGGCGGCCAACAAGATCGCCGTGATGTCCTACCACTACCCGTGGCCGGGCATTGGCCACGTGGTGAAGACCGGGGAGGGGTTTCACTATATCGCCGAGCCCATGCAGATGGTGCTTTGAACGAGGCGCGTCCGGGGGCGGGCTGATAGCCGGCCCCCGGTACACTCTCACAGCCTAAATGCAGGGTCGTCCCTATCAATTCCGGAAAGCGCACTTTCGTTCTTCACAGCGCCGTGTGTGTGACCTAGCTAACAACCGCTTGATACGGCAGCGTGTACCTTCACTCCCGCGGCCATCGTGCCGGGCTGAGTAACAGTTGTAGGGCCAGGGAGTGATAGCGATGAGGAAGACGCTGTTACGGGCCATTTTGAGCCTGTCGTTCCTCGGGCCGCTCGCAGCCACACCGGCCGCAGCCCAGTGTGCGTTCTGTCAGATCAGCAACTTCGGGAGCAGCCTGTGTCTCCAGCCGGTCAACGGATCGACCGCACAGGGCGCGGCGATCGTGCAGGAGCCGTGCAACGGCAGCGTTGCCCAGCAATGGACGGCAGTCCATGTCAGCGGCACCGTTTTCCGCTACGTCAACAGCCTCAGTGGATTGTGCCTGGATGCCAGGGGCGGCGCCGCCAATCACACCCCCGTCCAGCAGTGGACGTGCAACAACATCAGCAACGAGAAATGGGATCCCGGAGAATACGTCTCGGACACCGTCCCGCCGCTGTACTCGCGGGTCTCCGGCACCCGCAGCTACTGCCTCGACGTGCCAGGGGGGCAGCATATCGTCGGGCTCGCCATGCAGATCTACCGCTGCAACGGGACCCTTGCGCAGATCTGGTGGACTCCGTAACCGACCAACCGCGAGAGGAGTTGAAAATGCGATATCACCGACTTGTCACGTCGTCGTTCGCCGCGGCGATCGCAACCGCCTTCAATCTGACGGTCGCGTCGCTGGCCCATGCCGAAGATCCGATCGTCAAGCTCGTGAGTGCTTCGAGCGGCAAGTGCCTCCAGCCGATCAACGGCTCCCTCAACCAGGGCGATGCGATCGTTCAGGAGAGCTGCAACGGCAGCACCGCGCAGCAATGGACGGTCAAGTCGGTCTCCTCCACAAAGGTTCATTTGGTCAACAGGTCGAGCCATCTCTGCCTCGACGCCCGCGGCAAGGCCGTCAACGGAACCCCCATCCAGCAGTGGACATGCAACTGGATCAGCAACGAGAACTGGAACTTCGGCATCACCAACAAGCTGTTATCGTCGGGAATCTCCAACACCTTCAGCCACTGCGTGGCGACACCGGGCGTGCAGGACGGCCTGCCGATGGAGTTGCGGTTCTGTAACGGCGACAATGCGCAGCTCTGGAACCGCCCCAACGGATAGATCGCCGGCGGCATCCGAGGCAGCGGGCGGCAACGCGCGTGAAGATGCTGGACATGCTGGCGGCCTACCCCGGCAATCCGTCAGAGGTCCCCGACCCACGAATGGCGGCTTTCCAGATGGACGGCGCTGCTCGGCTTCGGGAAGGTCGGATCGGCGAACGCGCCGGCGGCTACCCCCGTCAGATCGGGGAAGCGTTGCGGTTTCCAGAACACCGTCGAACCGCAGTCGGGACAGAAGTGGAAGGTCACCGGAAATCCGCTGTCCGACAGACGCGTATAGAGTTTGGAACGGCCTTGCGGGTTGACGTCCTGGTTGCGAAAGAATGCACCGATGCCGTAGGTGCTGCCGGTGCACTTCTGGCACGCGAGGCAGTGACACAGCGATACTTTCCCGGGTTCGCCCTCGCAGACAACCCGAAGGCTTCCACAGCAACAACTCGCTGTTCTCGTCATGGAAACCTCCCTGCGTGATCGGTGATTGGGGCCTTCGCTAACCTAACGCGCCCGGCGCGCCGAAGATCGCGCGCCTAGACACCCCCGATGTTCCCTTAATGTTCTTGCCAGCCTAATGGCTTGTCGCTACCTTCCTTTGCAGCGGAGGGCGTGGGCCGACGCGTTTCCGGACCGTCGCCTTTGAGGGCATCGGGATCCAAGCCGTTGGAAACAGCGGCCGACCCTGCTGGGAACTGGAAGTTCAATTGTATGTTGACATTTGCATGTTATGTGTATAAATACACACCATGAAGAGCCGGGAAATTATCTCGGCCCTTCAAGGAGATGGGTGGGTCCAGGTGGCTCAAAAGGGTAGCCATGTCCAATTCAAGCATCCGACTAAAAAGGGCCGCGTCACTGTCCCCCACCCCGAACGGGACATCCCAGTCGGGACATTGAAAAGTATCGAGAAGCAGTCAGGTCTGAAGCTGAGGTAAGAGCCATGCGTAACTATATTGGTCTTATCCACAAGGATGCGGGCAGCCACTTTGGCGTTTCCTTTCCGGACTTTCCGGGCGTTGTCACCGCGGGCACCACCCTGGATGATGCTCGTGCCATGGCCGAGGAGGCTCTTGCTCTCCATATCGAAGGCCTGGTCGAGGACGGAGAAGCGATCCCCGAGCCTTCGTCCCTGGAAGAGATGATGTCCGATCCGGACAACCGATCCGGCGTGGCTATTCTGGTTTCCATGAAGAACGGTCAACCAAAAGTCGTTCGCGTAAACGTCACTTTGCCCGGAGATGTTCTGGAGCAGATCGACAAATATGCGGAAGCTCATGGCTACACGCGATCGGGGCTCCTGACGCAAGCCGCCAAAAAACTGATGGCCGAAGCGGCTTGAGACAAAAGCCCGGATCGCATTTCCGGGCTTTTTGGACTTCTTGCTGGCTGGAGGTTCGGCGACGTTGCTTCGCCGCTTTCGCCGGGCGGCTGCCGGCTCGTTCCCTTAATGTTCTTGCGCGCCCGCCGGCCTTCCGCTACCTTGGATTGCGGCAGAGGGGCAGCATGGTCCAGCGCGTTTCCACCGTCGCCTTTGAGGGGATCGAGGCCCGCAGCGTCGACGTGCAGGTGCAGGTCGCGCCCGGCCTGCCCGCTTTCGCCATCGTCGGGCTGCCCGACAAGGCGGTGTCCGAGGCCCGCGAGCGGGTGCGCTCGGCGCTGATCGCCTCGGGGCTCGCGCTCCCCGCGCGCCGAATCACCGTCAATCTCGCGCCCGCCGACCTGCCGAAGGAAGGCAGCCATTACGACCTGCCGATCGCGCTCGGCCTGATGGCGGCGATCGGCGCCATTCCGCCCGACGCGCTTTCCGGCTTCACCGTGCTCGGCGAACTCGGCCTCGATGGATCGATCGCGCCGGTCGCGGGCGTGTTGCCGGCGGCGATCGGGGCCAACGCGCGCGACGAGGGCCTGATCTGCCCCGCTTCCTGCGGCGCCGAAGCGGCCTGGGCGAGCCCGGACCTGCAGATCGTCGCGGCGAGCTCGCTGATCCAGATCGCCAACCACTTCAAGGGCACGCAGGTGCTGTCGCGGCCGCAGCCAAAGGTCCACGAAGCCGAGGCCAACTCTCTCGATCTCCGCGACATCAAGGGGCAGGAGAGTGCAAAACGCGCGCTCGAGATCGCCGCGGCCGGCGGGCATCATCTCCTGATGATCGGCTCGCCTGGCGCCGGCAAGTCGATGCTGGCGGCGCGGCTGCCCTCGATCCTGCCGCCGCTGTCGCCGTCCGAGCTTTTGGAAGTATCGATGATCGCTTCCGTCGCCGGCGAAATCAAAGGCGGCGCGCTCACCGCGCGGCGGCCGTTCCGCAGCCCCCACCATTCCGCCAGCATGGCGGCGCTGACCGGCGGCGGCATGCGCGCAAAACCCGGCGAAATCTCGCTGGCGCATCAGGGCGTGCTGTTTCTCGACGAGCTGCCGGAGTTCGATCCCCGCGTGCTGGATTCGCTGCGCCAGCCGCTGGAGAACGGCGAGGTCGCGGTCTCCCGCGCCAATCATCGCGTCACCTATCCGGCGCGCTTCATGCTGGTCGCGGCGATGAACCCCTGCCGCTGCGGCCACGCCTACGAGCCCGGTTATTCCTGCAAGCGCGGCCGGATCGACCGCTGCACTTCGGATTATCAGGCGCGCATCTCCGGCCCGCTGATGGACCGCATCGATCTGCGGATCGAGGTGCCGGCGGTGACCGCCGCAGATCTGATTCTGCCGCCACCCGCCGAGGGCTCGGCGGAAGTCGCCGCCCGCGTCGCCGCGGCGCGCGACATCCAGCTCAGGCGTTACGCGGCGGCCGGACTGCCGCATGTCCGCACCAATGCCGAAGCGCCGGCCTCGGTGCTGGAGACCATCGCCCAGCCGGACGCGCACGGCCTGAAATTGCTGCGCGACGCGTCCGAAACCATGCGGCTGTCGGCGCGCGGCTATCATCGCGTGCTGCGGGTCGCCCGCACGCTGGCCGATCTCGACGGCGCGGAAAAAATCGGCAAGCTGCATCTCGCCGAAGCCCTGTCCTACCGCGCGCTCGCCGACGATCTGCGCCGCGCGGCATAACGGCAAAAATAGCAAGCCGATCAACGTGATTTGGGTGGTCCAGTCCCAAATCGAAAAATTTTCCGCTTCGCAAGCCCCCCAAATCAGATCTACATCGTCAGCCATCCCGGCCTCACTGAGAGGGGCGTTTCGCGATCGTCACGGACGTTGGGCGCGGGATGCGGTGGACGCGGATGCGCGGCAGACGAACGGCGCATACGCGGACGGCGAAGTCGTGTGGTCCTGACGCCCCGACGCTGGCGTCAAGTTGGCGGAATCTATTTCGCCAATGACGGTGGCAAGAAAGCCCGGTCACCGGGGAGAGCGCGAAGGAAACCGTTAAAACCATTCGCGTGCGGGAACGCCGGGTGATTTCCGGGGTACTCGTGGTGACTAACTCGCGTGTTTTTTATACCACGCGAGGCTGCGGGTGCCACGGGCACCCGGCGTTCCCCACGCCCTTTGTTGGGCGAAGGATTTAAGCATGCCCCGGGCGCAATCCACGCCGCGGGAATGCGGACTCGTATCTCGCCGTCAAGACCTCTCTATATCTTCCGGCTGTTTGAAATTCGAATTTGGAATTCGAGGACACATAGCATCCGCGATTGTGGTCACCTCGCCCCGCGTGCGGGGAGAGGTCGGAGACGAAGCGAAGCGAAGTCTCCGGGTGAGGGGGACTCTCCGCGAGTCCGAGTCTGCCGAGAGTCCCCCTCACCCGCTCGCAGCCGGACAGCGCAAGAGCGCTGCCGGGAGCTCGCGACCTCTCCCCGCAAGCGGGGCGAGGTGAAGAACGACGTGGCTGTTTGAAAACCGAATCGGACTTTGCGTCATCGATGGAACGAGGCCGTTGGAATGCCAAGCATGGCTGGCGTGCCGTTCCGCCCCGTCAACTCGACGGTAACGAGTTTTGTTTACACTCCGCCAACCATAAGTCGTCGAGTGAGTGTGTGATGTTGCGTTTCAGGATTCTGGTATCCGTCGTCCCCTTGTTGATGGCCGCGATGTTCGCGCGCGGCGGATTATTGCCCGGCCCGCGCCCGTGCGTCGCCGTCGGCGAGGCCTCGGTCGAGATCACGGACCTGCCCTGGCGGGCCGAGCTTCATGTCAGCTTCACCGACGATCCGGCTTTGGCGACCGCGCGGGTCCAGCTGTCCGACAGCGCCGAGGCCGCCGATTTCGTGGTCATCGATGATGTCGACACCGCAGACGCCGGCGCCTGCGAGGCCAATGCGGCGACAAGGCTGGTGGCGATCTCGGCAAATCCCCCGGTGGACGCGCCCGTCATCTATCTGTCGCCGGACGGACCCGCCGATTACCGGATCTTTGTCAGGTCGAAGACGTTTAGCGCGCGCGACGCGGCAGCGCTCGTGGTCGGCGCCGGCGCCGGGCATCGCCGCCTGGTAGCCGCCGCGCTCTAGGATCCGGCCTTAACGCTTTATCAACCACGTTTTGATCGGACGGCACGACCTCGCGCGGCCTCAAGCACTTTGCAAGGTCGCCGCTCCATCGTCGTCGCCGGGGCAGGGCGCGACAAGGCAGGCTTCGGGGTCATCGCATGGGACGGACTTTCCGGATCAAGTTACGCATACGCCGCTTCTCGCGACGCCATCCCTGGCTCGTCTTCGCGGTCCGCTCTTTCACGATCTTCTCCGCGGCGTTCGGCGGCGCGTATGGTTTCATCGCCGGAAGCAGATCCGAAAATTCCGGCTATGACCCCAACGCTTTTGCGATCGGCGCCAGTTTCCTGTTCGCGATCGCCTGCCTCGCGCTCGCCACCTTGAGCTTCCGGCTGCGCCTGATGCGCCAGAAGCTTCGCAAGATCGCGCTCCACAATGAAACGATGGCCGACCGCAATTGGGAATTGCAGGAGGCCGAACAGCGCGCCCGCAGCCTGTTCGAATCGCAGGGCGACCTGATCGTGCTGCGCGACGCCGGGGGCCGCATCACCTTCGTCAACGACGCCTATTGCGAGCTTGCCGGGCAACCGGGCAGCGCGCTGATCGGCAGCAAGTTCACGTTCACCGTGATCGAGCAGGGCGACAGCGCGCTGGAGGCCGATGGCACGAAAATCCACGACCAGAAAATCGCAGGACCGCTCGGACCGCGATGGATCGCCTGGCGCGAGGGCCTGGTTCGATCCGATGCCGGCCAGCCGGCCGAGATGCGATGCGTCGGCCGCGACGTCACCGACCGCACCGGGACCGAACGCGCGCTGGCCGAGGCCCGCGATCAGGCCGACGCCGCCAACCGCGCCAAGTCGCGTTTTCTGGCGATGGCCAGCCACGAGATCCGCACCCCGCTGAATGGCATCATCGGCATGAGCGGATTGCTTCTGGATACGCCGCTGACCCCGGAGCAGATGACCTATGCCAGGGCGGTGAAGACTTCGGGCGACGCGCTGTTGTCGCTGATCGAGGAACTATTGGATTATTCCAAGATCGAGGCCGGCAAGATCGATCTCGAACATCGTCCGTTCGCGCTGGCCGCGCTGATCGAGGACATCACCGAATTGCTGGCGCCGCGGGCGCAGGCACGGAAACTCGAGATCGCGGCCTATGTCGACGAACGGCTGCCGCTGGAAGTGGTCGGAGACGCGGCAAGGCTGCGGCAGGTGCTGCTCAATCTCGCCGGCAACGCCATCAAATTCACCTCGACCGGCGGCGTGGCGCTGATCGTCGAGCCGGGCATCTGGCCCCATGAAATCAGCTTTCTGGTGCGCGACACCGGCATCGGTATCGCACCCGAGGCGCGCGAGCGGATTTTCCGCGAGTTCGAGCAGGCCGACGAGCGCATCGCCCGCAGCTATGGCGGCACCGGATTGGGCCTCAGCATCTCCGAGCGCATCGTCAGGCGCATGGGCGGCCGCATCACGCTGGAGAGCAAGCCTGGGGTCGGCTCGACCTTCGAGGTGGCGGTTCCGCTTCCCGCCTCCGGCGGCGAGCCGAAGGCGTTTGCCGCGCCGGATCTGACCGGCCGGCCGATCATGCTGGTGACGCCCCAGAGCATCGAGGCGTCGCTGGTCGCCCGGCGGCTGCAACGCTGGGGCGGCCAGACCTGCATGGTGTCCGATATCGCCGTGGCGCAGGCGCTGTTGCCGGAGCGGACCTGGCACGCCGTCCTGATCGATCGCGCCCTCGGCGCCGAACAGGCCGAGTTGCTGGGTGAGGCGGCGCGGGTTCACGCCACGCAGCGGATCGTCATGTTCACGCCGGCCGCGCGGCATGAGCTGCAACTCTCTTCCGCGGCCTCCTCCGCTTTCACCGGCTACCTGATAAAGCCGTTGCGCGCGGCCTCGCTCGCGGCCCGACTGTCGACGGCGCCGGAAATTCTCGCGCCGGGCCTTGCCGGTGACGCGCTGATCGAGGCGCCTGACCCGGCCGAGGCGCCGGCAACCGCGCCGGCGCGCGGCCTTTCGGTTCTGGTCGCCGAAGACAACGAGATCAACGCGCTGTTGATGCGTTCGCTTTTGACCCGATTGGGACATCACGCCGTCATCACCACCAACGGCGAAGAGGCGCTGGAATCCTGGCTGGCCGCCAAATCCGCCGGCACGCCCTACGACCTGGTGCTGATGGACATCCAGATGCCGCAACTCGACGGCATCGAAACCACCAGGCGGGTTCGCAGCCTCGAGGCCGGCCAGCCCGGCCGCCAGACGCCGATCCTCGCGCTCACCGCCAATACGCTGGTGGAGGATCGTTACGCCTGCTTTGAAGCCGGAATGGACGGATTCCTGATCAAGCCGCTCGACCGGGAAAAGCTGGCCGAGGCGCTGGAAGGTCTCGCGGCCTCGCGGCATCTGGCCGCCTGAGGCTTCGCCGTCATTTGGCGAAGCCCTGTCACACGCCGGCAATGGCGGCGTCACATGGCTGTTGAACGGCCGTGATTTCTCACTCACCGAAGATCGCGCCGATTCGATTCGGCTCACAAGCGGTCGCGAGAGGATCCATGCACAACGGCGAGTTGGCGCGATCGACGCAGCGCCTGATCGAGATGCTGCGGCCGGAGAATGTCGGGACCGCGGCGCAGACGGCCATGACCTGGTTCAAGCCGCAGCCTTCGCTGTCCGGCGTCGTCAGGCCGCTGCGTTTGCCGAACTTGCCCGCCACGCTCGGCCGGCTCGGCGCGCTCGAGGTACGGCTTGCCGAGGGCAAGCATGACGTGAAGCGCGCCCAGAAACTGCGCTATCGCGTGTTCTACAAGGACGGCACCGCGATCGCCGACGCCGCGACGCTGCTGGCGCGCCGCGACAAGGATGCCTTCGACAAGATCTGCGATCATCTGCTGGTGATCGATCACGCCGCCAAACCGTCGATCAGCGGCAAGCAGCCGGTGGTCGGCACCTACCGCCTGTTGCGCCAGGACGTGGCGGAAAGCCACGGCGGCTTCTATACCGAGGACGAGTTCGATATATCGGGCCTGATCGATCGTCACGCCGGTTTGCGTTTTCTCGAGCTTGGACGGTCCTGCGTGCTGCCGCCTTACCGCAACAAGCGCACCGTCGAATTGCTGTGGCACGGGATCTGGGCCTATGTCCGCCAGCACCGGCTCGACGTGATGATCGGCTGCGCCAGTTTCGAAGGCACCGATCCCGACCGGCTGGCCCTGCCGTTGTCGTTCCTGCATCACTACGCGCAAGCCCCGGAAGCCTGGCGCGCGGCCGCACATCCCTCGCGCCGTGTCGAGATGAACCGGATGGCCAGGGAAGCGATCAACCCGAAGGCCGCGCTGCACGAACTGCCGCCTCTTATAAAGGGATATCTGCGGCTGGGCGCCACGATCGGCGACGGCGCCGTGATCGATCATCAGTTCGGAACCACGGACGTACTGATCGTGATGCCGGTCTCGGCGATCAATGCCCGCTACATCGAGCATTTCGGCGTCGATGCCTCGCGGCACGCGGCATAGCGCGCTCCGACGCTGTCCTAAAGCCGCCGCAACGCCACCGTCTCGACCACGTGATCGGCGCCCTTCTTCAGGATCAGGGTCGCACGCGGTCTGGTCGGCAAGATATTTTCCTCGAGATTGGCGAGGTTGGTCCGCTCCCAGATCGCGAGCGCCGTGGCCGTTGCTTCCTCGTCCGAGAGCGGCGCATAGCGATGAAAATACGATCGCGGATCGTGAAACGCCGTGTCCCGCAACGCCAGGAACCGCCTGATGTACCATTCGCGCAGCACCGCTTCGTCGGCGTCGATATAGGCGGAGAAATCGAAGAAATCCGAAACCACGGGGACGGCCTTGCCGTCGCGCGGAAGCCGGCCGGTCTGCAGGACGTTGACACCCTCGACAATCAAAATATCCGGCTGGTCGATCTCGATCCATTCGTTGGGGATGATGTCGTAGGTCAAATGCGAATAGACCGGCGCGCGCACCGGCCGCCGCCCGGCCTTGATGTCGCTCAGGAACGACAGCAGTGTCGGCAGGTCGTAGCTTTCGGGAAAGCCCTTCTTCTGCATCAGGCCCTGCCGCTCGAGCACGGCGTTGGGAAACAGAAAGCCGTCGGTCGTCACCAGATCTACCTTGGGACGCGGCGACCAGCGTGCCAGCAGCGCCTGCAGCACGCGCGCGGTGGTCGATTTGCCCACCGCCACCGATCCGGCGACGCCGATAATGTAGGGCATCTTGCGGTCTTCGATGCCGAGAAAGCGCCGCTGCGCGAAATAAAGCCGATGCGTGGCATCGACATAGATCGACAGCAGACGCGACAACGGCAGATAGATTTCCTCGACCTCCCTGAGGTCGAGTCGGTCGTGCATCGAGCGCAGCCTGGCGATTTCGGAGGCTTCCAGCGTCATCGGCGTGTCGTCGCGGAGCCGCGCCCATTGTTCCCGGGAGAATAGCCGGTAGGGATTGTACTGTTGCTCCGGGGCCCGAATATCCATGACGCCGCCTCTAGCTTTTACGTCGGGGCATCATCTGGCCCGAACGCCGGTTTGTTCTATTCGCGCTTGCGCGCGGCCTTCTCTTCCAGTCCGGACATGCTCGTGCGCTGCGCCAGTGCGGCCTCGACATCCTCGAGCTTCACGTCGCGCGACTTCAGAAGCACCAGCAAATGAAACAGCAGATCCGCGCTTTCGGCGATGAGATGGTCGCGATCATTCTCGACCGCGGCGATCACGGTTTCCACTGCCTCCTCGCCGAATTTCTTGGCGCAATGCTCCGAACCCTTGTCCAGCAGCTTGCGCGTATAGGACAGCTCTCCGCCCGAAGCCGCGCGGGCGTCGATGGTGGCGGCAAGATCATGGATCGTGAAACGCGGCATCAGCTCAACTCACGCGCCCACAAAGTGGGGCGCTGCTGTAGGAATTTAGCACTTTTGTGACCGGGAGTCGTCACGGATCGAGCCGCATCGGCAGCCCGGCGCGCACCATATGGTCCTTGGCCTCGAGTATGGTAAATTCCCCGAAGTGGAAGATCGACGCCGCCAGCACCGCGGTCGCATGGCCCTCGCGGATGCCGTCGACCAGATGATCGAGATTACCGACGCCGCCGGAAGCGATCACCGGGACATGAACGCTGTCCGCGATCGCGCTCGTGAGCGGAATGTCAAAACCCTGCCTTGTGCCGTCGCGGTCCATCGAGGTCAGCAGGATTTCGCCGGCACCGAGCGAGACCACTTGCTGGGCGTATTCGACGGCGTCGATACCCGTGGGATTGCGCCCGCCATGGGTGAAGATTTCCCAGCGATCCGATCCGCCGCCGCGCTTGACGCGCTTGGCGTCGATCGCAACCACGATGCACTGATCGCCGAATTTCTCGGCCGCCTCCTTGACGAATTCGCGACGGCTGACGGCCGCGCTGTTGATCGACACCTTGTCGGCGCCGGATCGCAGCAGCGTCTTGATATCGTCGATGGTGCGCACCCCGCCACCGACAGTCAGCGGCATGAAGCAGGCTTCCGCCGTGCGCCGGACCACGTCGAGCATGATGCCGCGATTTTCGTGAGTAGCCGTTATGTCGAGGAAACACAGCTCATCGGCGCCGGCGGCGTCATAGGCAATGGCCGCCTCCACGGGATCGCCGGCATCGCGCAGATTGACAAAATTGACGCCCTTGACCACCCGGCCGTCCTTGACGTCGAGACAGGGAATCACGCGCACCTTGAACATTTTTGAAAACTCCTAGGCCGCGGCGCGCGCGTTGCGGATCAGCGCCAATGCGGCTGTGGGATCCAGACGGCCGTCATAGAGCGCGCGACCCGCGATCGCTCCGGCCAGTTTTTTCGCGCGCGGCGCAAGCAGCGCCTTGACGTCGTCGATCGAGGCAAAGCCGCCCGATGCGATGACGGGGATCGATATCTGCTCGGCAAGCGCAACGGTCGCATCGAGATTGAGGCCTTTCAAAAGGCCGTCGCGCGCAATGTCGGTGAAGATGATCGCGGCGACGCCGGCATCCTCGAAGCGCCGCGCGATTTCGAGCGCGGTCACCTCCGAGGTCTCCGCCCAGCCTTCGACGGCGACCTTGCCGTCGCGCGCATCGAGGCCCACCGCGACGCGGCCGGGGAAATTCTTCGCAGCACCTTTCACGAGGTCGGGGTCGCGCACCGCCGCGGTGCCGATGATCACCCGCGCGATGCCTTTTGCCAACCAGGCTTCAACCGTCTTCAGATCGCGGATGCCGCCGCCGAGCTGCACCGGCATGGCGACCGCTTTTAGCATTGCCTCGACCGCCAGCGCATTCATCGGCTTGCCGGCAAAGGCGCCGTCGAGATCGACCACGTGCAGATATTCGAACCCCTGCGCGGCGAAGGCGCGCGCCTGCGCCGCGGGATCGAGGTTGAACACGGTCGCGCGCGCCATGTCGCCTTGTTCGAGGCGCACGCACTGGCCGTTTTTCAGGTCGATGGCGGGAAAGAGGATCACGGCTTCCACTTCAGGAAATTGGAAATCAGAGCCAGCCCGAAACGCTGGCTCTTCTCCGGGTGAAACTGGGTACCGATGGCGGTGTCCTTGCCGACGATCGCCGTCACCGGCCCGCCGTAATCGGCGCACGCCAGCACGTCCGCCTCATTGGTCGCGTTGAGATGGTAGGAGTGCACGAAATAGGCATGGCGGCCCTTAGGCCCCAGCTGCAGCCGCTCCAGCACCGGATGTTCGCGGATCAGATCGAGCGTATTCCAGCCCATGTGGGGGATCTTCAAATTCTCCTCGCGCGGCGAGATCTTTTCGACGTCGCCGGCGATCCAGTTGAACCCGTCCGTGGTGACGTGTTCCTTGCCGCGGGTCGCCATCAGCTGCATGCCGACGCAGATACCGAAGAATGGCCGCGCCTTGTTGCGCACGGCTTCCGTCATCGCCTCGATCATGCCGTCAAGCGCGTCGAGGCCCCGGCGGCAATCGGCGAAGGCGCCGACGCCGGGCAGCACAATACGGTCGGCGCGATACACGGTTTCGGGATCGCTGGTCACCACGATCTTTGCCGGATCTTCCATGGCTCGCGCGGCGCGCTCGAACGCCTTGGCGGCCGAGTGCAGATTGCCGGAACCATAATCGATGATGGCAACGCTCACCGCGACGCTCCCGGTTCCGGAAATAAGCCGATGATCTCGCTCTGCGGCAGCGGCGGCGGCTTTGAAAACGGCTGGCCCGGAATATCCCGGGTCGGCGGCGGCGCACCGCGATCGACCGCCAGCTGATCGTTGCTGAGCGCGCGTTGTTTGGCGGTCCAGCGGTCGAAAAAGCGCCGCTCCGCCGCCTCCTCGTCATCCGCCACCACGACGTCGAGCTGACGCCAGTTGCGCCGCGACAAGGTCCAGCGCTCCAGGGTCGCGGCTTCAAATCCCACGAGCAGCGCGAGCAGGACATCTGCGACAAAGATCGCCACCAGGCTCACGCCGAGATTCACCATTCCGACATCGATACCGGCCATCAGGACGAGCCAGCCGATCATCGCCAGCCAGAGCCGATGCCAGGCAAGCCATACAGGCCCGAGAAGCGTGGCCCAGAAATGAAAGCCGTCGCGAACGAAAGCGAAGCGGTCGGTCGCCGCGATATCAACGCTGTTCGCTGTGGGGGCGTGAACTGTGTAAACCGGCATCGCACTCTCCGCCGAGAACCAGAAGTCAGCCGCCAAGCTGACCCTTTGTAGATGGCACTTCGCCCGCGGCGCGCGGATCAATCGCGACCGCCGCGCGCAGCGCCCTTGCCAGACCCTTGAAGCAGGATTCGGCGATATGATGGCTGTTCTCGCCATATAGGGTCTCGACGTGCAAAGTCACGCCGGCATTGATCGTAAAGGCGTTGAACCATTCGCGCACCAGTTCGGTGTCGAAGGTGCCTACCTTGTCGCGCGGAAACTCCACCTTGAACACCAGCACCGGCCGGCCGGATATGTCGATCACGACCCGCGACAGCGTCTCGTCCATCGGCATATGGATGCTGGCATAGCGGGTGATGCCGGCCATGCTGCCGAGCGCCTGCTTGACCGCTTGTCCGAGCGCGATTCCGACATCCTCTGTGGTGTGATGGTGGTCGATATGAAGGTCGCCAACCGCCTTCACGGTAAGGTCGATGCGGGAGTGCCGGGCCAGCAGGTCGAGCATATGGTCGAAGAAGCCGATGCCGGTCGCAATGTTGGACAGGCCTGAGCCGTCGAGGTTTACTGTCACCTCGATATCGGTCTCTTTGGTCTTGCGCTTGATGGTGGCGCTGCGCATGAAATGTGCTTTCCCTTGACCGACTTTGGTCGAAAACGCGCCCTTTTAACAGGCTGATCCCGCCTTCGCTACTGCGGGATGGCCCGACAAAGACCGAAGTTCGGCCTATGGTGACCGGAATCCGAGGCTCACCCCGGTTTGACGCGCCTTCTGAAGGCGAACCAGGAGGCCGCCCCCTGATCAAGTCAGAGGGCATGCTTTGCTCGAAAACGCTATCAACCATACCGATTGTAACCCCGCGCGTTACACCCTAAATCCCTGCTGACGCGAGGTACTCATGCAAGCATTCCAATCCCAATCGCCGGTCTGGCACGGCACCACCATTTTGACGGTCCGCAAGGGCGGCAAGGTGGTGATCGGCGGCGACGGGCAGGTCTCGATCGGCCAGACCATTATCAAATCCAACGCCAGGAAGGTCCGCAAACTCGGCAAGGGCGACGTGATCGGGGGTTTTGCCGGGGCCACCGCGGACGCCTTCACGCTGTTTGAGCGGCTGGAAAGCAAGCTTGAGCAATATCCGGGACAATTGACCCGCGCCGCGGTCGAACTCGCCAAGGACTGGCGTACCGACCGCTATCTGCGGCGCCTGGAGGCGATGATGATCGTCGCCGACAAGGACGTGTCACTGGTTCTGACCGGCACCGGCGACGTGCTGGAACCGGAAGCCGGCGTGATGGCGATCGGGTCCGGCGGCAATTTTGCGCTGGCGGCCGCCCGCGCGCTGGTCGATTCCGACAAGGATGCGGAGACCATCGTGCGCCGGTCGCTCGATATCGCCGCCGACATCTGCGTCTATACCAATCGCAGTGTGACCATCGAGACCCTGCAGAGCAGCTGAGCGATGGCGCCGGATTACGTCTTCCGCCCAATGACATCAGCCGATCTTTCGCTGATCCGGCGCTGGCTGGAGACGCCCGAGGTGGTGCGCTGGTGGGGTGAGCCGGATCAACAATATGCGCTGGTGAGCGGCGATCTCGATCATCCGGATATGGATCAGTTCATTGTCGCCCTTGGCGACCATCCATTCGGTTACGTCCAGTGCTACGCACTGAGCACCTGGAACCAGGTTTTTGGCGCGCAGCCGCCGAAGACACGTGGCATCGACCAATTCATCGGCGAGCCCGAGATGCTCGGCTGCGGCCACGGCTCCGGCTTCATCCGGCAATTCACCGACGCATTGTTGAGATCCGGAATCCCGCGCGTCGTGACCGATCCTGATCCGGACAATGGCCGCGCGGTTCGCGCCTATGCCAAGGCCGGCTTTCAAAGCGGCCGCGTTGTTGATACGCCTGATGGCCCCGCTTTGTTGATGGTGCGCAATCCATGATGCTCGAGCGCGACGTTTCCGCAGCTTCCTGCCTTTCAATGTGGCATTGGGTGCCGATCGGGGGAGGCCTGGTCGCGCTGCAAGCATCCATCCTGTTTGCGATGGGCCGGCTGACGATTGCGCTCGGGCTTGCATTCGAGATTTTGGTCGGGCTTCACATTCGCGATAATCTCACCCTGAACATCATGATGCTGACCCGCCCCTCTGAAGCGATCCGGCAATGGCCGGCGGGGCCTGCCGATCATCTAGTGCCGCTTGTGTCGACAGCATTCCAACCTACCTAGGACCCATGACCGACTTTTCCCCCCGTGAAATCGTTTCCGAACTCGACCGCTTCATCGTCGGCCAGACCGATGCCAAGCGCGCGGTCTCCATCGCGCTGCGCAACCGCTGGCGGCGGCTGCAGCTCACAGGTTCCTTGCGCGAGGAAGTGCTGCCGAAAAATATCCTGATGATCGGGCCGACCGGCGTCGGCAAGACCGAGATCGCGCGGCGGCTGGCAAAACTGGCCGGTGCGCCGTTCATCAAGGTCGAAGCCACGAAGTTCACCGAGGTCGGTTATGTCGGCCGCGACGTCGAACAGATCATTCGCGATCTGGTCGAAGTAGCGATCGCGCAAACGAGGGAGCGCAAGCGCAAGGACGTGCAGGCCAGGGCCCAGCTTGCCGCCGAAGAACGCGTGCTCGATGCTCTGGTCGGCGCCAACTCCAGTGCTGCGACGCGCGACTCCTTTCGCAAGAAACTGCGTGCCGGCGAACTCAATGACAAGGAAATCGAGATCGAGACGCAATCCTCGGGCGGCATGCCGATGTTCGAGATTCCCGGCATGCCCGGCGCGCAGATGGGCGCGATCTCGATCGGCGATATCTTCGGCAAAATGGGCGGCCGGACCAAGACCCGCCGCCTGGCGGTTGAGGATTCCCACGAGCTTCTCGTCAACGAGGAATCCGACAAGCTGCTCGATAACGATCAGCTGGTGCAGGAAGCGATCAATGCGGTCGAGAACAACGGCATCGTGTTTCTTGACGAGATCGACAAGATTTGCGTGCGCGAGGGCCGCAGCGGCGGCGGCGACGTCTCGCGCGAAGGCGTGCAGCGCGACCTATTGCCGCTGATCGAAGGCACCACGGTTTCGACCAAGCACGGCGCGGTCAAAACCGACCATATCCTGTTTATCGCCTCGGGCGCATTTCACATTGCAAAACCGTCGGACCTGTTGCCGGAATTGCAGGGCCGCCTGCCGATCCGGGTCGAGCTGGCAGCACTGACCCGCGACGACATGCGCCGCATCCTGACCGAGCCCGAGGCGTCCCTGATCAAGCAATATGTGGCGCTGCTGCAGACCGAAGGCGTGACGCTCGATATCACCGACGGCGCCATCGACGCGCTCGCGGACGTGGCGGTCGCCGTCAACTCCACGGTGGAGAATATCGGCGCACGGCGGTTGCAGACCGTGATGGAGCGCGTGCTCGACGAGATTTCTTTCGCCGCCCCCGACCGCAACGGCGAGACGATCCAGATCGATGCCGACTATGTTCAGAAGCACGTCGGCGATCTCGCCAAGAACGCCGATCTGAGCCGGTTTATTCTTTAGGTTTTGCAGTTAAGATCGTCGTCCCTGCGAAAGCAGGGACCCATAACCGCCGATGGCCGTTGCTGCATGGATAGCGGCCCCAGCCTTCACAAATACGCAAGCTTGGGGTTATCGATCCCGGCTCGCGCGGAGTTTATCATCGGGCGCGCATTCGCGCGACCCGTTGGCCTGGCCGGGACGACGATGAATTTGAATTTGCGGGCCTCGAAAACCCCCTGGCGTTTGATGGTTTCCGTCAATGGCGCCGTGCTGATCGGGGTTTTTCTCTACAAGATCACGCGCGAGCCCTACGTCCCCTATATTCACCTGCTGCTCGATTATCATTTCGGCTTTACCAAGCGCGCGCTGATCGGCGCGGTCGTCTCGCTGTTCTTTTCCAAGGTGCCGGTGTGGCTGGTATTCGCGCTCTCTGGCGCCGTCTGGCTCGTTACGGCGGCTCTCTTCGTCAAACTGTTCCGGCGGACCTTCGCTCTCGACGACGCGCACATGCCGCTGTTCGTGTTCATGGCCGGCTCGCCGTTCTTCCTGAAGAACTTCATGCATACGCTGGGGCACTTCGACATCTACGGCTGTGCGCTGGCGATCGGCTTGCTGCTGGTGCCGGCGCGCTCCATTGCGTTCGTACTGCTCGCCGCTCTGGCGTCGATAATCCTGATCCTGATTCACCACATTCATCTGTTGATGTATGTGCCGACCATCGCAGTCATCGTGATGCTGCGTTATTACCTGGTGCAAGGCTTCAACCCGCGAGATGTGACCGTCGGGATCGCCGCAGCCCTGTGTGTCGGGCTCTTGTTCTTGTCGGCGCAATTCCTGGGAACGATGGCGGTGCCCGAGGCGGAATTCGTCCGCTACCTGCAAGGCCGCATGGCCGACCCCACCCGGACCAGTCTCCTGAGCTTCAGTTACATCTGGTATCAGCCTCTTTCCAAGGAAATCTCGGATACCTGGGAACGCATGCCCTCCAATATTCTGGGCATTCCGGTGTTTGCACTGCTGATCTGGCTGCACGCCCCGCTCTGGAAATACTTTGTCGCCCTGATCCGGTCTCTGACAGAGGATTTGCATCGACGCATCGTCATCGCCGCCATCGTGATGGTGAGCGCGGCCTATCTCGTCATGTTTGCGATGGTGTTCGATTATTCGCGATGGATTTCGAACTGGGCGGTCTGCATGTTCCTGTTATTGCATGCGGTCAAAACCCTGCCCGCCTCGCAAGCCGTGCCACCACTATCGGGCGATGATCGAAAGACCGCTATTTTCGGCTGGATCGTGACGCTGATTCCGCGTGTCGGCATCGTCAGACCCTTCTGAGGCGTCACATTTTCGCTCGCCTGATCCGCACGTAAAGCGCGCCCTCGCCGCCATGGCCTTTATGGGCTTCCTCAAAGCCGACCACCAGCGCGCGGAATTCCGGCAGGCTCAGCCATTGCGGCACCTGGCGGCGCAGCACGCCGCGCTCGGATTCGGCTCCCATCTTGCCCTTGCCGGTGATGACCAGCACGAAGGCCAGGCCGTCGCTGTGGGCACGCTGCAGGAAGGCCGACAGCGCGCGGTGGGCGCGTGTCTGCGTCATGCCGTGCAGGTCGAGCCGGGCATCGATCTCTTTCCTGCCGCGCGACAATTGCGAGCGCTCGCGGCGCCCGAACGGCGCCAGCGGCGGCGGCTCGGGCTTTGGCGCTCGCAAAACTTTGGCTGATGCAAGCGGCTTCGGTAATGCTGTGGATCTCGCCGCGACGGGTGTTTCCCCATCCGGCGAAGCAGCCGGTGTCTTTACGGTGCGCGGCTTTTTCCGCAGCGGTTTGATCTGTTTGGCGACGCTCTCCCATAACGCACGCTCGTCTTCGCTCAAGCTGCGCTTGCGGCGTGGGGATGTCGGCAATTCCGGAATCGGGGTCGGGGAACGCTTCATCGGCCGCGGCGGTAACGATAAGTGCGACGGCGGCGACGCAATTCGCGGGTGGGTTTGATGTTGGGCCGCGCTTGCGGCAGCGGTACAGCTCTGGCGGCAACCGTTTGCGTTGTCGAGGCCTGTGCCACGGCCGATGCCGGTTTGGCCGGCGCGGCCGCGGCGCTCTTCGCAGGTTCGTTGGCCTTCGCCGTGTCCTTTTGGTTCGGCGTCGCGGCATCGGCTGCCGGCTTCGTGCCGTTCTTCTGGTCTTTCTGTTGATCCTTCAGTGGATCCACTTGCGGAAACAGCTTTGCGATTTTCTCCGAAGGCCTCGCATCCGGGACCGGCATCTTGCGGCCTCGCTCCACCGGATCGAGGCTCTTCGGCACCAGGATAACGAAGTGCACATTGTTCCTCAGGCGGCCCGATACCCGCCCGGCATCCGCGCCGGCGCCGAAATAGAGATCGGCGCGCGCAGGACCGACAATCGCAGATCCCGTGTCCTGTGCGATCATCAGCCGGCGGAACGGCGTCTTCGATTGCTCCGACTCGATCGGCAGTTGGCCTTCGATAAAGAACGGCGTGCCGTAAACATGCAGCGCATTGTCGACCGCGATCGACCGGCCGGGGGTCAGCGGGACGCCCTGCGCGCCCACCGCTTCGTCCTTGTCGGAGAGCGGCACCTCGCGAAAGAACACGTAGGCCTGGTTTTGCCGCCGCAATTCGTTGGCGCCGTCAGGGTTCTGCTCCATCCATTCCCGGATCCTCTGCATCGACATCTGCTCTTTCGGGATGATGCCGCGATCGATCAGGATGCGGCCGACCGCCGTATAGGGATAACCGTTATGCGCGTCGTAATTGATGCGGATGGTCGAGCCGTCCTCGAGCCGGATCCGGGCCGAGCCCTGAATTTGCGCGAACAGCAAATCGGTCTGATTTTTCAGCCAGCAGATTTCAAGGCCGCGGCCGGCAATCGCACCGTCTTCGATCTCGGCGCGGTCGTAGTAAGGCACGAGCTTGCGGCGCCCGATCTTGCGATACACCTGTCCCTTGTTGGGCAAACTGGGCGCGTCCTGCTTGAAGCCGCGGACGAACAGATTGGAAGGACGGCGATAGACCGGCACGGTGTAGACGTCGGTCTGCGTTCTCGAGCCGTCGATGACCGGCTCGTAATAGCCGGTGACGAAGCCGGCATCTTCCCCGAGCCGCGAGATGCGCAAGGGCAGAAAGTGTTCCTCAAAAAAGGCCCTGGCCCTGGCCCCATCGGTGATATCGGCGGCTCTGGCGGCGCGGCAGGGATCGCGCAACGAGGTGCCCAAGGCCTTGGAATCGATGGCCTTGGAATCGATGGCCTTGGGATCGGCAAGCGGTTTTCGCTGCGCGGATATCGGCTTGCAGCTTATGCGAAACGCCTTGAAGGCCTGCAGATGGTCGTCCTCGCTCCAGCCTGCGATATCGGCCCACGCGACCGGAGCATATTGGCTGCCGCTGATCTCAAGCGGCCACTCGAGACGAGGGTATGGCAGAGGCCGGGGCGTACTCTGTGCTGTGTGCCTGGTATACGCCTTGCGTGCGGCAATCGCCGCAAACGGGGCCAGCGACGACACCAGGGCGATTACACAAAACGCGGCGGCGTATCGTCTGGTGCCACCCGCGTTAGTGAGCGCTTCCCGTGCCAACCAGCTTCCAGTTCGGATCGCGTGAAGTCGTATCGCGAGCGAATGTCCAAACATCGGTGATATCGGTGACCTTATCCGGATTACCGTCGACAATCGTGCCGGCCTTGTCTCGGGTGACCGAGATCATCTGCGACACGAAGCGAATGGTCAGCTGTGCCGCCTTATCGCGGGTTTCCGCGCCGACAAGATCGGCCTTGTCGATGGACACGAAGCGGGTTTCGGTCTTCTGGTCGCGCTTTTCGCGATCCCTGATCACAGCTTCGAAACTCTCATAAACCTCGGACGACAGGAGATCCTTCAACGCGCGGCGATCGCCGTTGGCGAACGCCAGCACGATCATCTCGTAGGCGCCGCGCGCGCCGCTGATGAAGTGTCGCGGATCGAACGAGGAATCCTGCGCGGCGATGGCGTCGAGACCCCTGGCCAGCGGAGTACCGGGCTCAGCCAGACCTTTCCAGCGGTCGGCCGGCGGCGCAACGTCTGCCGCGGGCGCCGGCGGGGCCTGGTCGATCACCGCACCCGGCATCGGAACCACGTTATTGTCCGGCGCCCCCTGCACCACATTGCGCGCAGGGCGATCGTAGGGCGGCCGTTCATTTCCGGTACGCTGTCCGAGGACATTGCGCAGACGCAGGAAGATGAAGACCGCCAGCGCCAGGAAGATGATGGTATAAATATCCACGTCGCGTTCGCTTTCTGGTGTGCGCCGGCAACGGGTCCGGCGGTAGAGCGTTCCCTCAAGGGAACGGCAGAGACCACATCACGGATGGGTTGCCAGCATGTAGGCACGAAACCGGGCCTGGCCAATGGCGCATTTTGGCATGAAAAGCCATGCCGGTGGAAATAGGCCAAGCCGGTACTCTCGCCGGTTTGCCACAACTGAAATTGTAGCGCGTTTTCGCCGCGGGGGGAAACCCCGATAGTGCCCGGAAAGCGCGCATATTCAACAATTTAGGGCACACTTGGCGCCTCCATGTTGGCTATTTGCCGCTTGGGCCGATTCGCGAGGCCACGCCGTGACGGGCCGCGCGCGATTGTCGTCCTTGTGGAATGAGCCGGGGCTATGATAGCCAATCGCCCCGACACAGGCATTTTCGCAGGTCACGAGCGAATTCAGGACGCAAGACCGGTCGCCGCTCGCTTCAAAACGCTCCAGGAGAGACTTTCATGACCAACGGCAACGGCGCGCCTCCCGAAGCGGCCCCTCCCCCCCAGCTGAATGTACTGGCGCAATACACCAAGGACCTGTCGTTCGAGAATCCGAACGCTCCCAGCTCGCTGGCTCCGCAGCCGCAGCAGCCGGCGATCAATATCCAGATCAACGTCAGCGCCAACAATATTGCCGAAAACGAATACGAAGTGACGCTTTCGGTCGAGGGCAAGGCGGAAAACGCCGGCAAGGTGATGTTCAGTTTCGATCTGGCCTATGCCGGGGTATTCCGCATCGTCAACGTGCCGAAGGAAAACCTGCATCCGCTGGTCATGATCGAGTGTCCGCGGCTATTGTTTCCGTTCGCCCGTGAGATCATCGCGACTTCGGTGCGCGATGGCGGTTTCCCGCCACTGATGCTGGACCCCGTGGATTTCGTCGGCCTGTACCGCCAGAACCTGGAGCGGCAGGCCGCCGCGCAGGCCAGACCGAGCTAAGCGCTACACGCCCAAAAAATCGTTCCAGATCGGCTTGTCGCCCAGCGTGGCGACAAAGGCGCGATGCGCAATACGGTCTTCCTCTGATATCCGCGGCACCAGCGGCGCCTCGCGTTGCCGCCGCGGCATTTCGCCGTATCCGCCGGTACGCGTGTCGCGGGTCTCGGCCGCCAGGATCAATTGCGACTGCCGCGCCCCAATCAGGTCGATGTAAACCTCGGCCAGAAGCTCGGCGTCCAGCAACGCGCCGTGCTTGGTGCGACGGGAGTTGTCGATCGCATAGCGCGAGCAAAGATCGTCGAGACGGTTCGACACGCCGGGATGTTTGCGCCGCGCCAGCAACAGCGTGTCGACCAGCCGGTCGCGCGCGATCGGCGGCCGTTTGATGCGGTCGAGCTCGGCATTGATGAAGCCGATATCGAACGACGCGTTGTGGATCACCAGCGGCGCGTCGGCAATGAATTCGAGAAATTCGTCGACCACATGGGCGAACAACGGCTTGTCGGCGAGGAATTCGCCTGAAAGCCCGTGCACGGCGAAAGCTTCGGCCGGCATATCGCGCTCGGGATTGATGTGACGATGAAAAGTCTGGCCGGTCGGCATGCGGTTTAAAATCTCGACACAGCCGATTTCAACCAGCCGGTCGCCCCGCAACGGGTCGAGGCCGGTAGTTTCGGTATCGAGAACGATTTCGCGCATGGACTACGGACCAGGACAAAGACAAAGACAAAGACGAATCAGGATCGTCGCTGCGGCATTTTAGCAGCCTGATCGAGAATGTCCCGGATTCGTGCGCGCACGGGATCGAGCCCGTGCGAGGTATCCACCACGAAATCGGCGCGTTTGCGCTTTTCGGCGTCGGGCAGCTGACGCGCCAGGATGGCGTCCAGCTTCTCACCAGTCATGTTGTCGCGGGAGAGAATTCGCTGGCGCTGGATTTCCGGCGTCGTCGTGACCACCACCACCGCGTCGACGCGTTTCTCCCCGCCGGTCTCGAACAACAGCGGCACATCGACCACCACGACGGGCGCTCCGGATTGCTCGGCATCGTCCAGGAATTTTTGACGCGAGGCGCCCAACATCGGATGGACGATTGCCTCAAGCTTCTGCATCGCCGCAGGGTCGTGCACGACTCGCGCCGACAGCCGCGCACGATCGACCTTGCCGCCCACAGTGGTGCCCGGAAACGCCGCTTCGATCGATGGCACCGCCTCGCCTTCGTATAGCCTGTGAACGGTCGCGTCGGCATCGTAAACGGGAACGCCGGCTTCAGCGAACAGCTTGGCGGTGGTCGATTTCCCCATCCCGATCGAGCCGGTCAGCCCAAGAACAATCATTTAGCTCCCGCCAATCGCCGCCTTTTCAGGATTTCTTCCTACACGGCAAGCAGCCGCTCGCTACGCAGAAACGCGAGCAGTTGCAATAGCGGCAGACCGAGGATGGTGAAATGATCGCCCTCGATCCGCTCGAACAGATGGACGCCCAATCCTTCCAGCTGGTAGGCGCCGACGCTTGATGTAACGGCATCGCCGGCCTCATTCAGATAGGCCTCGATTTCGGCCTCGCTCAGCCGCCGCATGGTCATTGCTGCGATTGCCGCGGCTTCGAACAATATCTTGCCGTCCCGCGCGACCGCAACGGCAGAGTGCAGTTCATGGCTGCGGCCGGCCAGCGCGCGTAATTGCTCGGCGGCCTGAGACCGGCCGGCGGGCTTGGAGAAAAGCCTTTTCCCCAGCGCCAGGGTCTGATCCGCGCCGACGACGAATTGGCCGGGCCGATGCATCGACACCGAGCGCGCTTTGTCGCGCGCCAGCAGCGCTGCGACGTCGCCGGGCGCAGAAAGCTTTGAGCTCTGCTGCACGGCGCGCTCGTCGATTTCAGCCGGAACGGCTTCGAAGTTGATGCCGGCATTGGCGAGCAACATCTGCCGCGCGCGGCTTTGCGAGGCCAGGATCAACGGAAATTGTCCGCGCCACAGCGTCATTCCGCAAACCGTTGCCGCTGCCTGTCGGTGAACAGTTTCAGCACGGCAGCCGCGGTCTCCTCGATCGACCGCCGCGTCACGTCGAGCTGCGCCCAATTGAATTTGGCGCTCAATCGCCGTGCATAGGCGACTTCATCGGCGACGGCCTGGCGATCGATATAGTCGTCATTGCCGGGGCCGGCGCCCATGCTCAACAGCCGGTTCTGCCGAACCTGAATCAGACGTTCCGGTGTCGCGTGCAGGCTCACCACCAGCGGCTTCTGCAACGTCTCCAACTGGTGCGGCATCGCGATGCCCGGCACCAGCGGAACGTTCGCGGTGCGGATACCGCGGTTGGCGAGATAGATCGACGTTGGCGTCTTCGATGTGCGCGACACCCCGACCAGAACCACGTCGGCATCTTCCAGTCCTTCGACATGCTGCCCATCATCGTGCATCATCGTATAATTCAAGGCGTCGATACGTTTGAAATATTCGGCGTTCAGGGTGTGCTGGGCGCCGACCCGCCCGATGGTAGCAGCGCCGAGATAGGCCTGGAACAATTGCATGACCGGGCCAATAATCGACAGGCTGGGTATATTGATCTGCTGGCACTTGGCCTCCAGCCGGGCGACCAGATCCTTTTCCAGCAAGGTAAAAAGCACGATGCCGGGCGCTTCCTCGATTTCATCCAGCACGCGATCAAGCTGCTTCTGGCTGCGCACCAGCGGATAGACATGCTCGACCGGCGTCACATTGGCGTATTGCGCGGCTACCGCGCGCGCCACCGTGATCAGGGTTTCACCGGTCGAATCGGAGACCAGGTGAAGATGAAAATAACTGCCGGACGTAGGCACCTGAACCCCTGTGTATCCTGTGAATCCTTGTGGACCTTACCTGAGAGAATCGGGCGCGGATCGAGTGATCGGGGACAACCCGGCTTTTTCTTCACAGGCCTCGGAATAAAGGCAAGTCCATTCGCTAACCGCAATGATAGTGAGGTTATGTGGACTTGTCTCTTCATAAGCTGACGACAACGCTGCGCAAGCGCTTGATAGCAGTCACCTTATTCAGATCGCCCGGCGTCCGACCAGGATTGTTGAAGGATGTGAACAAGCCGAGAGGAATTCCGGGACAATTTTGCGCGGGCCTAATTCACCGCTACTTAGACTCAAACATAAGATTTTAAAATTATTGTTTTAGAAAAGAGCTGCTTGCGGATATGTCTCTGTTCAGATCGAGACTAGAATGTTCGGCAACGGCAAGATTAGGCGAGTGTCGTAGTGTTTCGGTTAATGCAACGGATTGGCGAATGAGCGAGGCTTCCCTGATGTACGAATGGATCAAGGCGCTGCATGTGATCGCCTTCATCTCGTGGATGGCCGGCATGCTCTATCTGCCTCGGTTGTTCGTCTATCATTGCGAGGCGGAAGCGGGATCGAAGCAATCAGAGACGTTCAAAGTGATGGAACGACGGCTGCTGAAGGCCATCATCAATCCGGCCATGATCGTGACATGGCTGGCGGGGCTTTACCTCGCCTGGGCCGGTCATTTTCTTTCGGCGGGCTGGTTCCACGGCAAGCTCCTGCTGGTCCTGGTGTTGTCCGGTGTCCACGGTTTTTTTTCCGGCTGGGTCAAGGATTTCGCGGCTGACCGCAATACGCGGAGCCAAAGATTTTACCGTTTTATCAATGAGGTACCCACCCTGCTGATGATCGGGATCGTGATCCTGGTGATCGTCAAGCCGTTCTGATGGAGGCTGCTGCTGACGTCTCGGGCCCTGCGCCTGCTTGCGGAAGGCCGGACGATTTTCTATATTGCTGAAATCCCACCCAACGCAGGCGGATGTGGTTGCGTTTCGGCTTCTTCATTGAACCGGCCGCCACATCAGGTTTGAAGCCTCTCCGGCACTTTCCTTGCTCAGACCTGCGGACCTTCCTGACCTCTCGTCCGCATTTTCTTTACAGCCGCCTCGCAACCCTTCCCCAAACTACTCCACAGGACCATCCCAATGCGGGAAATGAAACTTCAAGACCTCAAAGCCCAGACGCCAGCCGAACTCGTCTCGTTCGCGGAAGAAAAAGGGGTCGAAAACGCCAGCACCATGCGCAAGCAGGAGCTGATGTTCGCCATTCTCAAGCAACTCGCGATCCAGGAAACCGACATTATCGGCGAAGGCGTCGTCGAGGTTCTCTCCGACGGTTTCGGATTTTTGCGCTCGCCGGACGCGAATTATCTGCCGGGACCGGACGACATCTACGTCTCGCCGTCGCAGATCCGCCGCTTCGGGCTTCGCACCGGCGACACCATCGAAGGCCACATTCGCAGCCCGAAAGAAGGCGAACGCTATTTCGCGCTGCTCAAGGTCAACACACTGAATTTCGAAGACCCGGAAAAGTCGAAACACAAAGTCAATTTCGACAATCTGACGCCGCTGTTTCCCGATCAGCGCTTCCGGCTCGAGCTCGAAGACCCAACCAGAAAGGACCTTTCTGCAAGGGTTATCGACATCGTCGCCCCGATCGGCAAGGGCCAGCGCGCCCTGATCGTGGCGCCTCCCCGCACCGGTAAAACCGTGCTGATGCAGAATATCGCCCATTCGATCACTGCCAATCATCCGGAATGCTACCTGATCGTTCTCCTGATCGATGAACGTCCCGAGGAAGTCACGGACATGCAGCGCTCGGTGAAGGGCGAAGTCGTCTCTTCGACCTTCGACGAGCCCGCGGTGCGTCACGTCCAGGTCGCCGAGATGGTGATCGAGAAAGCCAAGCGGCTGGTCGAACACGGCCGTGACGTGGTGATCCTCCTGGACTCGATTACGCGCCTGGGGCGTGCCTACAACACGGTGGTGCCGTCATCGGGCAAGGTGCTGACCGGCGGTGTCGACGCCAACGCGCTGCAGCGGCCGAAGCGGTTCTTCGGTGCCGCGCGCAACATCGAGGAGGGCGGCTCGCTCACGATCATCGCGACCGCGCTGGTCGATACCGGCAGCCGCATGGACGAAGTGATCTTTGAGGAATTCAAAGGCACCGGCAATTCCGAACTGATTCTCGATCGAAAGGTCTCCGACAAGCGGACCTTCCCGGCGATCGACATTTCGCGCTCCGGCACCCGCAAGGAAGAGCTGATCACCGATCCGCAGGTCCTGAAGAAAATGTACGTGCTGCGCCGGATCCTCAATCCGATGGGCACGATGGACGCGATCGACTTCCTGCTCGACAAGTTGCGCAACACCAAGAACAATGCGGAATTCTTCGAATTGATGAATACCTGAGTTGTCTCAGCGGTTTTGAAGGGGCGTCCTCGCAAGGGGCGCCCCTTTTTCGTGGGCCGCTCCCAAGGCTGCGGATTTTGCTGCGGGAGAACGGCGGCATGGTTTTTAAGTATTTGAAAAACCTGTCAAACCAATTTTGAGGCAGAGTGCGGGCCTCGCAAAAAAAATCCGGCAAGCCGAGACTACGTTGCCTTTTCAAAGGCCTCGGGAGCAAATGGGCGATGCATCCACGAGAACAAACAATTTTTGCCCTGTCATCGGGCCGTCCGCCAAGCGCCATTGCGCTGGTGCGGCTATCCGGGCCTGAGGCAAAGACCGCGCTGGCCTCGCTGGTCGGTAAAATGCCAGCGCCGCGGCTGGCGACGCGCGTCCTTTTGCGCGACGCGAATCAGCAGCCGATTGACGACGCGGTGGTGCTGTGGTTTCCGGGACCGGCAAGCGCGACCGGCGAGGACGTCGCGGAATTTCACGTCCATGGCGGACGGGCGGTGCTGGTGGCGCTGTTTGCGGCGCTGTCGGTTTTTCCCGACATGCGCGCGGCGGAGCCGGGCGAGTTTACCCGGCGCGCGTTCGAGAATGGCAAGCTCGATCTCACCGAGGCCGAAGGCCTCGACGATCTGATTCATGCCGACACCGACCGGCAACGCCGCCAGGCGCTGCGGCAGTTGAAGGGTCTGCTCGGCGAGAAAGCGCGGGACTGGCGGGCACAGATTATCGAGGCTTCGGCACTGATCGAAGCTTGCATCGATTTCTCGGACGAAGGCGACGTGTCCACGGAACTGGTCGCGCCCGCGCTGGCGAAGATCAAGGCACTGCTCGGCGAGATCGAGGAAGTGCTGGCGGCACGGGGACGTAGTGAACGTTTGCGGGAAGGGCTGGTGGTCGCGATCGCAGGTCCCCCAAACGTCGGCAAGTCGACGCTGATGAACCAGCTGGCGCGGCGCGAGGTCGCGATCGTCTCGCCGCACGCCGGCACCACGCGGGACGTTATCGAGGTGCAGCTCGATCTCGACGGTTATCCGGTAACGGTGATTGACACCGCCGGGATTCGCGAGACCGAGGATCCTGTGGAGCAGGAAGGCGTGCGCCGGGCGAGGTCGCGTGCGGCGGAGGCCGATCTGGTGTTGTGGATGAGCGATCCGCAGCACGACGAAAATCCGCACCAGGGCAGCGTGCCAGTGTGGATCGTCCGCAACAAGATCGATCTCGACACGGTAGGGCCTGAGGCGCCGGGCGCCGGAGAACCGGCCGGCGGTTTGGAGCACGAAGGTGGCGCGGCTTGCTTCAAGATTTCGGCGAGCCGGGGAGACGGTCTCGGGGAACTGATCGGTGCTCTGGTTGGGTTCGCGGAGAATTATTTTGGTTCCGACGGCGCGAGCCTGATCGGGCGGGAGCGGCAGCGAAAATTACTGCAGGAAACCGCGGCGTCGTTGAAGCGCAGCATCGCGGCCATTGGGGTGGGCGAGGAACTCGTTGCCGAGGATCTGCGGATGGCAGCGTATTCCCTGGGGCGGCTGCTCGGCCGGGTTGATGTTGAGGATATCCTCGATGTGATCTTCAGAGAGTTCTGTATCGGCAAGTAATAATTACATATTCATTTCTTGAGTTGTTTCACGTGAAACATATGCCCGTAACGAACTTACTGCTTCCGGGTTTTGCCTCCTCGCAGTAAAAGCCCGGGCATGTTCACCCGGCAGGAATTGTTCGACGTTATCGTCATCGGCGGCGGCCACGCCGGCTGCGAAGCTGCAAGCGCGTCCGCACGCATGGGTGCCCGGACGGCGTTGGTGACCCATCGCTTCGCAACCGTTGGGGCTATGTCGTGCAATCCCGCGATCGGAGGGCTAGGCAAGGGCCATCTGGTCCGCGAGGTCGACGCACTGGACGGGTTGATGGGGCGCGTCGCCGATGCCGCCGGCATTCAGTTTCGCATGCTCAACCGGCGCAAGGGTCCGGCGGTTCGCGGGCCGCGTGCCCAGGCCGATCGCAAGCTCTATGCTGCAGCGATGCAGGCCGCTATCCGCGAGACCTCCAATCTCTGCGTGATCGAAGGCGAGGCCGACGAGTTGATCGTCTCGGACGGCCGTGTCGCCGGCATCCGTCTGGCCGACGGCCGCGAACTGTCCGCAGGCACGGTCGTCGTTACGACGGGGACCTTTCTGCGTGGCCTGATCCATCTCGGCGAGAAGAGCTGGCCGGCCGGCCGGGTCGGCGAAGCGCCGGCGCTTGGACTCTCAGTATCGTTCGAGCGCACGGGCTTCGCCCTGGGGCGACTGAAGACCGGGACTCCGCCGCGGCTCGATGGAGCCACGATCGACTGGGCGGCAGTGGAAATGCAGCCCGGCGACGATCCGCCGGAGCCGTTCTCGGTAATGACCGATCGGATCAGGACGCCACAGATCCAGTGCGGTATCACCCGCACCACCGCGGCAACCCATGAAGTGATCCGGGCCAATGTGCATCGCTCGCCGATGTATTCCGGGCAGATCAAGAGCACCGGGCCGCGCTATTGTCCCTCGATCGAGGACAAGATTGTCCGCTTCGGCGACCGTGACGGCCATCAGATCTTCCTGGAGCCAGAAGGCCTCGACGACACCACCGTTTATCCCAACGGCATCTCGACTTCGTTGCCGGAAGAGGTGCAGCTCGCCATCCTGGCCTCGATTCCGGGGCTGGAGCGCGTGCGCATGATCCGCCCGGGCTACGCCATCGAATACGACTACGTCGACCCCCACGAACTCGATCCCAGCCTGCAGACCAAGCGTCTGCGAGGGCTGTTCCTGGCCGGCCAGATCAATGGCACTACCGGTTATGAAGAAGCTGCAGCACAGGGGCTGGTCGCCGGTCTCAACGCGGCATTGGTTTCTGGCCAGGGAGAGCCGATCGTGTTCGACCGCGCCGACGGCTATCTCGGGGTTATGATCGACGACCTCGTTACTCGGGGCATCACCGAGCCGTATCGGATGTTCACCTCCCGGGCCGAATACCGCCTGACTCTGCGGGCCGACAATGCCGATCAGCGCCTGACCGGCAAGGGAATCGCGTTGGGCTGCGTGGGGAAGGGGCGATCGCTGCACCATGCCGCCAAGATGGCGAGTTTAAATGCCGCGAGGACACTGACACAATCGCTGACGCTAACGCCAAATGAAGCTGCCAAGCATGGCCTGGCACTCAACAAGGACGGCCAACGTCGTTCGGCGTTCGAACTGCTGGCCTATCCGGAGATTGGCTTGGCCGAGGTACGACGCATATGGCCGGAGTTGTCGGCCATTGACCCAGGGATCGCGGGCCATCTCGAGATCGATGCAAAATACGATGTTTATCTCAAGCGCCAGATCGCCGACGTCGATGCATTCCGGCGTGATGAGGGTCTGATCCTCGGTGATATTGACTACAGCACGGTCCCCGGACTTTCCAACGAGGCCCGTTCGAAGCTGGAAGCTGCCCGTCCTCGAACTGTGGGGCAGGCGGGCCGCCTCGATGGTCTGACGCCGGCCGCGCTCGGCATTTTGGCGGCCTATCTACGAAGAGAGACCCGGCGGAAGATCTCGGCCGCGTAAAGGCGTTTCACGTGAAACAAGGAAAGAGCCAGGCCGAGAATTCCAAGGTCATGCAGAGGCGATCAGATCCGGTTTGGAGCCATCCTGCCCCCACCAAGTTTCCGTCGGCCCCGACCTTACGGTGCAAGAAGTAGTCAGGCCCAGGTGGCAACCTTCGCGAGGGACCGTGGCGCATGCTTGTTGGAAAACGACGACTGGGCAGGACGCTGCTGGAACGACACATCGTCTACGATCTGATTGAGGATGGTGATCCGATCGGCTTCATCGAATATTCGGCGGACAGAGACCGGATTGAGATCCGCGGTCTTCACTATTCCATCGTTTCAGAGCGCAGGCCGATGACGCTGCTGGAGCTGGTGGCCAAGCTGCTGACCTGGCGATGGAAGGATGTTTTTGCGTTCAGGGACGATACCGGACGCTTGATCGCCACGGCCGAGAAGAGCGCCTTGAATACGTTTTCGCTCCAGCGTGAGGGAGCCGTATTTTCGATCCGGCCGAGTCGCAGGGGTTGCCTGGAGGTCTGCCGACAGGGTGACGGCACGGTGATTGGCGAGGTCGAATACCATGGGCTGGTGGCCTCGGAACTGGAGTCGTCATTGCCGTCGGGATGGGAGCCTGCGATGCAGGGTTTTGTCATGTGGATGCTGGTCTTCTACGTTCAGCACGAACGCCGTGCGGACAACTAGCTCGCCGTTCGAAAATTGCCCGGCGCTACGCTGGTCTGGCCTGGTCTGGTCTCTCTGTTTCACGTGAAACAAACGTACCCCCGAAATTCCAGCATCATCCTGGGGCGTGTGTCCTCTTGCGCACCTCGAAAGATCGGACGACAAACTCGTTGTCATCGTTGGACCTCACGCCTCCTGCGTTAACGACCTGACCGTTATGAAAGGCAACTTCCCCCTAACGGGCAAGACCACCAGAGCAAATGGCCAAGGCATCCAGATATCCAAGCCCTTCGACCGACGCTTCCGACAAGGCTGCGGCACTGGTGCTGACCCCTGTTTCACGTGAAACAGAGGCGCGGTTGGATCGCTATCTTGATTTGCTCCGGGAGTGGCAGGTTAAAACCAATCTCGTGGCGCCATCGACCCTTCCAAATCTCTGGACCCGTCATGTCTCCGATTCGCTGCAGCTTTTGACGATCGCACCGTCAGCGAAGATATGGGTCGACCTCGGCAGCGGAGGGGGCTTTCCCGGTGTGGTGCTGGCGTGCGCACTTGGGGAAACCCCAGCCGCGATGGTCCATCTGATCGAGCGCAACGCCAAGAAGGCCGCCTTCCTGCGCGAGGCGCTGCGCATTACCAACTCGCCCGGCATGGTTCATCTGGCTGACATCGGGGATACTGTGGATAGAATCACTGGCCCGGTCGATTGCGTCACCGCCCGCGCGGTGGCTCCGTTAAATGAGCTCATCGGCTTCGCGGAACCGCTGCTGAGACGGGGTGCCAAAGCCCTGTTTCTCAAGGGCCAAGATGTAGAGGCTGAATTGACCGAAGCTACTAAATATTGGAATATCAAACCACTTCTGCACTCCAGCCGCACCGGTGGACACGGCTGGATCGTCGAGCTCGACCACGTCGAGCGGCGCATCCTGTCCGCCAAAGCTTATGGCACCCGCGCATGACCGTAATTGATGATATTTATCAAGGAGATAAGTCGTCTACTCCGCCGGGGCATCCGCGCATCCTGGCATTGGCCAACCAGAAGGGCGGCGTCGGCAAGACCACCACCGCGATCAATCTCGGCACGGCGCTTGCGGCCATTGGTGAGCGCGTGCTGATCGTCGATCTCGATCCGCAGGGCAACGCCTCTACCGGTCTCGGCATCGACCGCCGCAATCGCAGCTGTTCGACCTATGACGTGCTGATCGGGGAAGCGCGGCTGCGCGACGCGGTGGTGCCGACCGCGGTACCGCGGCTGCACATCGCGGCCTCCACCATGGACCTCTCAGGCCTCGAACTCGAACTGGGATCGACGCGCGACCGCGCGTTTCGTTTGCGCAATGCGATCGCGGCGCTGAATACCGACGTCTCGCCGGATTCCGATTACACCTATGTGCTGATCGACTGCCCGCCGTCGCTCAATCTTCTCACCGTCAACGCGATGGCGGCTTCCGACGCGATCCTGGTGCCGTTGCAGTGCGAGTTCTTCGCGCTCGAAGGTCTGTCGCAACTGCTGCAGACGGTGGAGCAGGTGCGCTCCACGCTCAATCCCAATCTGTCGATCCACGGCATCGTGCTGACCATGTTCAACTCGCGCAACAATTTGTCGAACCAGGTCGTCGCCGATGTCAGGCAGTTCATGGGCAACAAGGTCTACGACACCATGATCCCGCGCAACGTGCGGATCTCCGAAGCGCCGTCCTATGGCAAGCCGGTGCTGGTGTACGATCTCAAATGCGTTGGCAGCGAGGCCTATCTCAAGCTTGCGACGGAAGTGATCCAGCGCGAGCGCGATCTGCGCGCGCATTGATGCCGCCATCGCCTGAGCCTCGAACAATGATTGAAAACATGGCGTCTGATCCGGAGTGATGCGAGTGAATCCAAGGGAGCTGGCGATGGCCGACGAAGCGCGTTCGCGACTGGGCCGCGGTCTTGCAAGTCTGATCGGAGATGTCGGCGGCGAGGCCGCGCATGTCGAGCGGCCGCGCGCGCAGCGCAAGGTGCCGATCGAATTCCTCAAGCCCAATCCGCGCAACCCGCGCCGCGAATTCGCCGATGCCGAACTCGGCGAACTCGCCGATTCGATCCGGCAGCACGGCGTGATCCAGCCGATCGTGGTGCGTCCGGTCAAGGGTGCGCAGGACCGTTACGAAATCATCGCCGGCGAACGCCGCTGGCGATCGGCGCAGATCGCAGGCCTGCATGAAGTGCCGATCGTGCCGGTCGACGTCAGCGACTCGGATGCGCTCGAGATCGCGATCATCGAAAACGTCCAGCGCGAAGATCTCAATGCGATGGAAGAGGCGCAGGGCTATCACGCGCTGGCGAATGAATTCAAACGCAGCCAGGACGAGATCGCCAAGATCGTTGGCAAAAGCCGCAGCCATGTCGCCAACATGATGCGGCTGACGAAACTGCCGGCCGAGGTGCAGGCCTATATCGCGCTCGGCCAGTTGTCGGCCGGTCACGCCCGCGCGCTGATCGGCGTGCCCGATCCGGTAGCTGCCGCCAAACACATTGTAGAGGAAGGTCTCAACGTGCGTCAGGCCGAGGCGCTGGCGCATGTCGAGGGCGTGCCGGTCCGCAAGCCGCAGAAGGCGCGCGGCGGCAAGGTAAAGGATCCCGATACGGTGGCGCTGGAGAAGCGCGTCAGCGACGCGCTTGGGCTGGCGGTCAGCATCGATCACCGCGATCCCGGCGGCACCGTGCAAATCCGCTACCGTGACCTCGATCAGCTCGACGAGATCGTGCGCAGGCTGGATAAGGGCGTCTGACTTCGGAACGACAAAACGGCGCTCACCCCCGCCGCTTTGCGTTTACCGCGATCGACAGCAGCGCACGCTGCGCGATGACGGCCGCCAGCGGCGCCTGTTTGCGCATCTCCAGCGCGGCGGTCGCAAGTTGCTCGATGATCAAGGCAAGCCGCGCCGCGTTGAAATTGCGCAGCGCGGTTTCGACATTCGACTTTCGCGAAAAGTGCAGGCGCGGGAAACCGCCGTCGAGCAACGCCGACACCGGCGTTCCTTCGGCGGTCGCGAGCGCCGATTTGTGCAGCCACGCCGCCTGACGTTGCGCTGCGGAAATAATCATGCCGGGATAGGTGCCGGCGATCATGGCCTTGGTGAATTCGGTCTCGACCAGCTCCGGCTTTCCGGCAAAGGCGCCGTCCACGATTGGATCCACCTTCAGCTCGGAAGCATCCGCGACAATAGCCATCACATCGTCGAGCGTGACCGCGCCTTTGCCGTGGGCATACAGCGCGAGCTTCTTCAGTTCGTTGCGCGAAGCCTGGCGGTCGCCGCCGAGCAGCGAAACCAGCGTCGCGCGGGCGTCAGGCGCGATGCGCAAATTTGAACCCCGCAATTCGTCGTCGATCAGTTTTGCAAGGTCGCGCTCGGCGTCGGGATAGCAGCCGATCGCGACCGCGGTCCTGGCGCGCTCGCAGGCCTTGCGCAGCGGCGATTCGGGCCGCAGCTCGCCGGCCTCGATCACGACGCGGCAATCTTTCAATGGCGACTCCGCCAGCGTGTTGATGCCGCTGGCGAAATTACGCGAGCCGGCACGGACGCGGATCGCGCGGCGGCCGCCGAACAGCGGGATCGTCATGGCCTCATCGACCAGCCGGGACGGCTCGGCCGCAAGCTCGTCACCATCCAGCCTCACCAGCGAGAACGGATCGTTGGGATCGTCGACCGCGGACGCCAGCAGCGCGTCGGCGCGTTCGCGCACGAGGCCCGCGTCGGGACCGTAAAGCAGGACGATCGGGCGGCCCGGATCGGGCCGGGCGAGAAAAGCGTCGATCTCTTTTCCGCGAAGCGCGACCACAGGTAGCCTATTCGGAGTTAGCTTTCGTCATTCCGGGGCACGCGTCTTCGGGTTCGCGCTTCGCGCGAACCGGAAAGACGGTCGGTTCAGGTGCCGGCGACGAAGAACGAGGCCAGCCGGGTCTGGATATTGTCCGCGATTTCCTGGGCGGCACGATCTTCGGCGTCCCGGAAGGCGCGGGACCGGGCGAAGCGCTGGATGGAGCCCGGGATGTCATAGGACACGCGGGAGAACGTCGTGCCGGTCATGACCGATTTGTTCGAAGCGATCTCGATCAGATTATATTGCGCATCGATGCCAACGTTCTCGCTGGTGGGCAGCGCGGTGTTCGGATCGGTCATCAGCGACGAACGGCTGGTGGCGAACCGGATCTCCAGCCGATGGGTAGGCGGCATGCCGGTGGCGTTGCCATAGAGCTTGAACGCCAGCGCATTGCGGATTGCCACCCCGATCCGCGCTTCGCGCGAGGCGTTGGGCTTGTCGATGGGCGGCAGTTCGATGCCCATCAGCTTTTCGCGCAGACCGGGCGTGCCGTCGGTATGCTCGGCATACATCGGCTGGAAGCAGCCGGCCGTCAGCGCCGCCAGGGTGGCCACGGCCAGCAGCCGGGCGGCGATGCGGATCCTAACCAACGACATTCACGATCCTCATGGGAACAATGATCACCTTGCGGACGGCCTTGCCGCCCAGGGATTGTTTTACCGCATCGAGAGCCAGAACGGCAGCCTCAATTTCCAGATTCTGGGCATTGCGGGCCACTGTGACGTCACCCCGTTTCTTGCCGTTGACCTGAACCACCAGCGTCACCGTGTCTTCGACCAGCAAATCGCGTTCGATTTTGGGCCAATTGGCCTCTGAAACCAGACCGGGCTGCCCCAGTACCTGCCAGCATTCCTCGGCCAGATGGGGCATCATGGGTGCGAACAGCTGAACCAGAATGATTGCGGCCTCGCGGACCGCCCAAGACAAATCCGGAGCCAAATCCGGAGCCAGCTGCCCCTCGCGCGCCAGCACCTCGCCGAGCGCGTTGGAAAACTCGCGGATATAGGCGAGGCAGACGTTGAAATGCAACTTTTCGATGCCGGTGGAGACCTTGTCGAGCGCCCCATGGGCGGCCTTGCGAAGGGCCAGCGCGCCGGAACCGAACGAAGCCGGCCGCGCCGCCGGTGCGGTCCTGGCAAGATCGGCTGACTCGTTGACCAGCCGCCACAGCCGCTGCACGAAGCGCGAGGCGCCCTGCACCCGCTCGTCGCTCCAGATCACATCGCGGTCCGGCGGCGAATCCGACAGCATGAACCAGCGGGCGACGTCGGCGCCGTAGGTGGCGATGATGTCGTCGGGATCGACGGTGTTGCGTTTCGACTTCGACATTTTCTCGATTGAGCCGATCGAGATGTCTTCGCCCGATGTCAGCAGGCTGGCGCGGCGGCCACTGGCACCGGTTTCGATTTTGACCTCGGCCGGCGTGACGTAACCGCCGTCGGCCTTTTGATAGGTCTCGTGGACCACCATGCCCTGCGTGAACATGCCCGCGAACGGTTCGTCCATGCCGATATGACCGGTGGCTTTCATGGCGCGGGTGAAGAAGCGGCTGTACAGCAGATGCAGGATCGCGTGCTCGACGCCGCCGATATACTGGTCGACCGGCATCATCCGGTTCGCCACCGCGGGCGTGGTCGGCGATTTCTCGTTCCACGGATCGGTGAAGCGCGCAAAGTACCACGACGAATCCACGAAGGTGTCCATGGTGTCGGTTTCGCGCAGCGCCTTGGCTCCGCATTTCGGGCAATTGACGTGCTTCCAGGTCGGATGATGATCGAGCGCGTTGCCCGGTTTGTCGAAGGTGACATCCTCCGGCAGCACCACCGGCAGATCCTGGTCGGGCACCGGCACGACATCGCATTTCGGGCAGTGGATCACCGGAATCGGGCAGCCCCAATAGCGCTGGCGCGAGATGCCCCAGTCGCGCAGCCGGAAGTTCACCTGGCGCTCGCCGACCGGCATGCTGCCGCGTATTTCGCCTTCCAGCCGCTTGGCGACTTCTTCCTTCGCCTGTTCGATGGTCATGCCATCGAGGAAGCGGGAATTGATCATGCGGCCGTCGCCGTCATAAGCGGTGTCGGTGATGACAAATGTCTTCGGGTCCTGGCCTTCGGGGCAAACCACCGGGGTGTTGCCGAGCCCGTATTTGTTGACGAAGTCAAGGTCGCGCTGGTCGTGCGCGGGGCAGCCGAAGATCGCGCCGGTGCCGTATTCCATCAGCACGAAATTGGCGACGTAGACCGGCAGCTTCCAGCCCGGATCGAACGGATGGATCGCCCGGATGCCGGTGTCGAAGCCCAGCTTCTCGGCGGTATCGATGATTTCCTGCGCGGTGCCGTGACGTTTGGCCTCTGCGATGAACTCCGCGAGCTTGGGATTTCTCGCAGCGGCGGCCTGTGCCAGCGGATGATCCGGTGCGATCGCCATGAACTTGGCACCGAACAGCGTGTCATGCCGCGTCGTGAAGATCTTCAGCTCGGCCTCGCCTGATGGCGTCGAGCCTTCAGGCAGGGTTCTGGAATCGAGCGCGAAGCGCACCAGCATGCCCTCGGAGCGGCCGATCCAGTTGCGCTGCATCAGCCGCACCTTGTCGGGCCAGCGATCCAGCGTGTCGAGCGCGTCCAGCAGCTCCTGCGAGTATTTGGTGATCTTGAAGACCCACTGCTTCATCTCGCGCTGCTCGACCAGCGCGCCGGAGCGCCAGCCGCGGCCGTCGATCACCTGCTCATTGGCGAGCACGGTCATGTCGACCGGATCCCAGTTAATCTTGCGATGCTCGCGCTCGGCGAGCCCTGCGCGCAGAAAGTCCAAAAACATCTTCTGCTGGTGTTTGTAGTAGCCGGGATCGCAGGTCGCGAATTCCCTCGACCAGTCGAGCGACAGCCCGATCGACCGCAGCTGCTTCTTCATCGCCGCGATGTTGTCGTAGGTCCACGCCTTCGGCGCCACCTTGCGCTCGATTGCGGCGTTCTCCGCCGGCAGCCCGAACGCGTCCCAGCCCATCGGGTGCAGCACATTGAAACCCCTGGCGCGCATGAAGCGCGCCAGCACGTCACCCAGCGTGTAGTTGCGGACATGCCCGATATGGATGCGCCCGGACGGGTAAGGGAACATCTCGAGCACGTAATATTTCGGCCGTGGATCGTCGTTTTTGGAGGCGAAGATCGCCTTTTCGTCCCACTGGCGTTGCCAGCGCGGCTCGGATTCACGGGCGTTGTAGCGTTCGGAGCTCATGGATTCGCGGGGCTTTTTTCAGGGATTCGCAGCCATCTAAAGGACGGCGGACTAGGCCATAAAAGACAGCGTTGGGTCAATGGCTTGGAGGCAGGCGACAGCGCCGTTCGCCTGGGCGGAGGCGGAAATTCGGAAAATCCAAATTCGATTCTTTTGAAAAGCTGCGGTTCCTGGCTCTTGGCCGATCGGAACATTTCGCTCGATCGGATTGAGGCTGGCTTAACGCCTTCGGTGAGATGATGGGGTGAGAAAAGCAATCAGCTACAAGACGCGGGATCAATCCAAATCGTGACCGGGGACGCGTTCGACGAGCTCGATTTTGAATACGCGACAGCTGTCGCAGAAAAAGCCGTGCGCTCGATGTCGCAACATCGCGTGCCACCGACGCCGAACAATTTTCACACCTGGTTCAAATATTCGCTCGGCACCTCGCCCGATCTCAAGCGGGCCATCGACATTCTGACTGGCAACAGGCGAAAGTTCGACACCGCTACCAATCGTGACCTGTTCTCGACGTATGTCCGGGCGGACACCGGCGACGACACCGACGTCAATAACGTTTCACAACAGCTCCATTCGGTCATGGCCTGCGCCAGGCAGTATCTGAACGCGGCCATTGCCGATAACCGTTCGCAAATGATGACGCTCGGCGATATCGCCGAGCGGAGCGAAGTCGGGGTCGATCCAGCGCCTCTGGTCGAAAGTCTGTTGAACGAGCTGGCCAAGGCCGTCAACCGGGCAGCGAAACTGGAGGCCCGCTTCGCCGAGTCGACGCGGGAACTGGACGCGATCCGCGACTCCTTGAGCAAATCGGAGGAGCGCGCCAAGACCGACACGCTCACCGATCTGCCGAACCGCCGCGCGCTCGATGAGTTCTTCCGCAAGGCCCAGGTCGCGGCGATGGAAAAAGGCGAGCCGCTCAGCGTCCTGCTGATCGACATCGATCATTTCAAGAAGTTCAACGACAATTTTGGACACGGGGTGGGCGACCAGGTGCTTCGGTTGATGGCCAACGTGCTGCGGGAACGGCTGCGGGAATACGATCTGCCCGCCCGATACGGCGGGGAAGAACTGATCGCCGTGCTTCCGGGCGCCGACCTTGCCACCTGCGCGGCGGTTGCCGAGCGGATCCGCCGCCTGATCTCGGAGTGCCGCATCACCCGCCGCTCGACCGGGGACCTTCTTCCCAGCATCACGGTTTCCATCGGCGTTGGACAATTTCAGCTTGGCGAGTCGATGGCGGATTTGATTGAGCGATGCGATCGCGCGCTCTATCTCGCCAAGAGAAACGGCCGCGACCGGGTCGTGACCGAGGACGAACTTGATCGCGAACGGGCCGCGAGCTGAAGCAATTTTCGAGCGACGTGGACGCCGGTTCGCCCAAAGAAAAAGCGTCAAAACAACACGAGTCTAGCTCGCCAGCGCTTTCGTGCCTGTGCCGTCCGTCGCCCGCACGAATCCATGTTCGACCACGGCGTTACGGCCGCGGTGCTTGGCGGCATAGAGGGCGGCGTCGGCGGCCTCGATCAGGTCGCCCGGTTGCTGCGAATCGTTGGGCTTGGTGCAGGCGACGCCGACGCTGACGGTGACGGTTTGATAGCCGCTGGTGCAATGAGGCATCGCCAGTTTCTGCACCTCCGCGCGGACGATTTCGCCGATCTCGACCGCCCGCCTCGAATGGGTGTCCGGCAGCAGCAGACAAAATTCCTCGCCGCCATAGCGCCCGGCAAAGCCTGCGGTCTCGGCGGCAATCCCGGCCAGCGTTTCGCCGAGCCTGGAGAGGCAGACGTCGCCCTCGGGATGGCCGTAGGTGTCGTTGAACAGCTTGAAGTGATCGACGTCGATCATCAACAGCGACAATTCGCTGTCGTATTGTTGGGCCTTCATCCATTCGAAGTCGAGCCGGCTCTGGAAGCCGCGGCGGTTGGCAAGCCCGGACAGCATATCGATCGAAGCCATCACGGTCAGCCGGTCATTGGTCGCGACCAGTTCGCGCTCGCGCTGGCCGAGCTGCGCCGCCATCGCGTTGAAGGCGCGGGCCAGCGGAACGAACTCCGCCGGCAGCGATTTGCGCGCCGCGCGCACCGACCAGTCGCCCTCGCCGAAGCATTTCGCTACCGAGGCGATTATGTCGATCGGCCGGATGATGAGCTTCTCCGCGGCGATCAAAGCACCGAGCAGCACGAACAGGCAGACGAAGCCGAGCTGCAGATAGGCGGTGCGGATCTCGCGGTTGATCGCGGCGGAAACCTTGGCTTCATCGATGCTGACAATCAGGCGCGATTGCGTGCCGGCAATGCGTGCAAAGCTGAGCCCGCGCTTCGATCCGTCAGCGGCGACAAACGAAAGCGATCCTTGCGGCTCGTCGGAACTGATCGCCTTTTCGGCAATGGCCGATAACAGCGGTATCGTGTCCAGCGGATGGCCGATCATGCTGGCCTGATCCGCGGGCGCCGCCAGCACGGTCCCCGTGCTATCGACCAGCACCGCCGATATCCCGGGCCGGCCGCCGAGATTGCTCATGATTTTCGACAGCCACTCCAGGTTGACGGTCGCGACAATAAGGGCCTCTTCGCCGGCGACGATGGCGGATACCGGATAGGCCGCCACCACGATTGGCTGGCTGTCGGATTTGGCGGACAGAAAGTCGCTGAAGACGAAGTCGCGGGTCGCCAGCGCCTTCCTGAAATATGCCCGGTCGCTCAGATTAAGGCCAACCAGCCTGTTGAGTGTCGAGCACTGGACACGTCCATCCGTGCCGACAATGGAAAGGCTGCGAATCCACGGCAGATCGCCCGGCAGGCTGGCACGCAGGAGGTCGCAACTGTGGCTAATGCCTCCCGCCGACGCGCGGATATAGGCCGCCGATTTCAATATCGTTTCGACCGACGAGATGACTTCCTGCTGAGCATCGGCGCTGCGCCGCGCGAGACTGGAAAATTCCTGGGAGGCCAGCGCGACCTGCTTGCTGCGGGCGTCCTCCAGCGAACGGGCGCGTTCCAGCATCAAGGGCGCCACCAGGATCAGCGCCAGCAATGCGAGCCGCGCGCGGATTCCGAGAAGCTGCTTGAGCCTCACTGTTTTGCGGCTGAAACTAACCCGTGACATTTTAGTCCCCCGACCCCACATGCAGGGTAGGAGGAATGGTTCAAGAAGCCTTTCCCGAACTTGGTAAAATTCGAAATACCCCGTAAGTTTACGGTCGACAAGTGAACATGGCATCCGAAAAACCATTGCCGGTAACCGCGCATTCACCAAACGGGCTTGCCATGGTGGAGCAGGAGATCGTGCGCGCCTGCAGGGAAACGGGCCGAGATCGCGCGTCGGTGACGCTGATCGCGGTGTCGAAGACCTTCGCAGCCGAGGCAATCGTGCCTGTTATCGCCGCCGGGCAGCGCGTTTTCGGCGAGAATCGCGTGCAGGAAGCCAAGGCGAAATGGCCGGGGCTAATGTCGGCTTACTCCGGCATCGCCTTGCATCTGATCGGGCCATTGCAATCCAACAAGGCCAAGGAGGCTGTGGCCCTGTTCGACGCCATTCATTCGGTCGACCGTCGGAGTATTTGCGAAGCGTTAACCAAGGAAATCGTTTCTCAGAAACGGCGGCCCCAATTGTTCGTCCAGCTCAACACCGGCGAGGAGCCGCAGAAGGCGGGCGTAGCGCCGGGCGAGGCCGACGCCTTCATTGCCAGCTGCCGCGACAAATACGGTCTGCAGATTTCCGGCCTGATGTGCATTCCGCCGGTCAACGATGCGCCGGCGCCGCATTTCGCGCTGACCGCGAAGATTGCCGCGCGCAATGGCTTGAAGAATCTGTCGATGGGTATGAGTGCCGACTTCGCCATCGCGATCCAGTTCGGCGCCACGCATGTGCGCGTGGGCTCGGCGATTTTCGGGGCGCGGTAGAAATAGACCCGCCGTCGCCGCCGAGCATTCGGAGCGCTCCCTCGCCTGCTCGTGGAATCATTTGAACGCCACCGAGACCTTGCCGATCGAACCGAAGTCGGCCTCGAACAAATCGCCTGACTGGATCGGCAGTGGTGGATGGCAGGTGCCTGTTGTCACCACCTCGCCTGCTCTTAGCGTTACGCCGAGCTGCCGCAGTTCGTTGGCGAGCCACGTCAATGCCAACCGGGGATCGCCGAGCACGTTCTTGCCGTGACCGACGAATGTTTTCCCGCGCAGCGTAATGACCGGCCTCTCCTCGACGAGATCGAGCGCGTGCCAGTTCGACCTGGTCGGCGCTCCCAGCACGAACAAATGCACGCAGGCATTGTCCGCGATGATCTGCGCCGCTCCGGCGCTGACGAAGTCGGCAAACCGCGAATCCGGAATCTCGATCGCTGGATGAAGCGTGGCGACCGCATCGAGAACCTCTCGCACGGTGTAGGGTGACGATCGCGGCGGCAAATCGGCGTCCATGCGAAAGGCAAATTCAGGCTCGGCGACGCGCATTTCGTTTCCTGCCATCGACGCGGTGCCGCCATCGGGAAGGACGATCTCGGGCAGGATGCGTCCGGCCACCGGGCCATCGACATTGATGTGCTTTTGGCCGGCCTCGCTGGTGGCGGCGATTTTCCAGCCGAACAGGCTTCCGTTCGAATAGTTTTCGATCGCCGCCTGGATGGCGTAGGCCTCGGCGCGATCGCGCGGCCGCAGCGGCACTTCGAGATTTGCGAGCTTGGTACCGGCGCGCCAATGATCGTGCAGAGTCCGTGACGCCGCCGCGATCTGATTTTTATCGAGCATTGTCTTTGCTTTCCCCAAACGGCGTTCATCCAATCACAATCTTCGTGCCCGGCCCCAGCCGCCGCAGCAAACGCAGCATCGCCGATCTCGTCATCGAAACGCACCCCGCGGTAGGCCCAAAATTCCCGCGAGCCAGATGCAGAAAGACGGCGCTGCCGCGGCCCCTGATTCGCGGAGTGCTGTTGTGATCGATCTCGACAATAAAATCGTAGAGGTGGTCGTCTCGCCTGAGCCGGTCGCCGTCGCGATCGCGATCCCGCCGCACCGGCCGGTTGTAATGGCGGCTTGCGGGATCTTCGCACCATGCGTCTTCAGGGCCGATGGCGCGAATCGGCAAGAATGTCTGCGGCCGCGGGTGGCGGTCGGCGCGCCACCACAATTGTCGCGGCCGGAACGTGCCTTTTGGGGTCGCACCATCGCCCTCGCGCTTGTTGGCCTTGATTCCCCCGCGCCCCAGCGCGACCGGCACGGTCCGCCCGCCCGCGGTCAGCCAGCCCCGGCGCGGATTGCCGGCGGCGGCGCGAATCCTGATCGCGGCAAGCGGCTGGTCAGGCGTGGCCGCCTCATAACCATTTGAAATAACGCCACTTTGCATAAAATTCGCACTCCCCGGATTGCCTGGCCGGCCGCGAGGCTCTATTTGACCCCATTACAGGACATTCATCTAAACGCCCTCGCATTCTGGAGTAGACTGCGCTTCGGCTTGTGAAATCTGTAACAATCGCCTACCTCAAGACGACCAAGATCTGACGAACCCTGACTTTAGCAACCAAGACTCGGCTGAAGGCACTTTCGATCGTACCCGCCGCCCTCCAGAGGATTGTACCCATGGCCAATGCCCGCAAGATCCTGATCGTGGATGACGATACCGATCTGCGCGATACGTTGGTGGAGCAATTATCGCTGCACGACGAGTTCGAAGCCTCCGCCGTCGACACCGGCGCCAAGGGTGCCAGCGCCGCCAAGGCCAATGCTCCAGATCTCGTGCTGATGGATGTCGGGTTGCCGGATACCGACGGGCGCGAAGTCGTGCGCTCCTTGCGAAAAGGCGGCTTCAAGGCGCCCATCATCATGCTCACCGGCCACGATACCGATTCGGATACCATCCTCGGGCTGGAATCCGGGGCCAATGATTACGTGGCAAAGCCGTTTCGCTTCGCGGTGCTGCTGGCGCGGATCCGGGCGCAACTCCGCCAGCACGAAGCCAGTGAAGACGCCGTGTTTTCCGTCGGCCCCTATAGTTTCCGGCCCGGCTCCAAGATGCTGACCGGCGCCAACGCCAAGAAAGTGCGGCTGACCGAAAAGGAGACCGCGATCCTGCGGTTCCTGTATCGCGCCGGCCAGCTTCCGGTATCGCGCGAGACGCTGCTGCAGGAAGTCTGGGGCTACAATTCGGGCGTCACCACCCACACCCTGGAAACCCACATCTACCGGCTCCGGCAGAAGATCGAAAAAGATGCTGCCAATCCCGAGATACTGGTGACGGAAGCCGGTGGCTACAAGCTGGTGCCGTGATACGATTCGGGCCGCGATTCGCATTAATTGGCCCAATTAGCGCGCCCCGATCACCGGTACTGTATGTCGATCGAAGATGATGTAGCCCTGCTCGATCGCGTCCCAACCCTGCGCCTGTTGGGATCGACCGCCCTGCGCATGCTGGCGATCGGCTCCGAACAGCGCAATGTCGCCGACGGCGATGTGCTGTTCAAAGCGGGCGACGATGCCGACGCTGGATTTATCGTTCAGCGCGGCGCGTTCCGGATCGAGGACGGCAATGGCGCCGAAATGATCGTGGGACCGGGCGCATTGATCGGCGAGCTCGCGCTGATCACCGCGATGCGGCGTCCGTCTACCGCGATTGCGCTGGAGCATTCCTCGGTGATTCGGGTGGCGCGCAGCCTGTTTCAGCGTGTGCTGGAAAGCGATCCCGACGCAGCGCGCCGGCTTCGCGATGAATTCGCCAACCGCACCAGCCAGATCGCCAGCGACATTCTGATGGCGGGCGCGAAGCTGAGCATTTGAGCCTCCGTCACTTCCACCAGTCGTCCCCCGCGAACGCGGGACGACTGGCCAGCAGCTCACACCTCCAGCGTCACCGTCACCGGCACGTGGTCGGACGGTCGCTCCCAGCCGCGCGCATCGCGCGTGATCCGGAAATCGCTGACCCCGTCCTTAAGCGCGCGCGACACCCAGATGTGATCGAGCCTTCGGCCGCGATCGGCGAGCGTCCAGTCGGCGGCGCGGTAACTCCACCAGGTGTAGACTTTTTCCGACAGCGGTATCCGCTCGCGGGCGACGTCGATCCATTCGCCATGCGCCTGCGCCGCCAAAAGCTTCTCGCACTCGATCGGGGTATGCGACACGACTTTCAGCAATTGCTTGTGCGACCACACGTCGTTCTCATGCGGCGCGACGTTGAGATCTCCGACCAGGATATGGCGGTCGTCGCCGCGCGGATGCAGCGGCTCGCATGCTTTCATCTCGTCGAGAAATTGAAGCTTGTGCTCGAATTTCGGATTGAGCGCGGGATCGGGGATATCGCCGCCGGCGGGTACGTAGAAGTTATGTACCACCAGCGGCTTTGACAGCCGCGCCTTCTCGCCGAACGCGACCGAGATGTGCCGCGAATCGATCTTGTCGCAGAAGGTGCGGATATCGGTGGTCTCGAACGGCAGCTTCGAGACCACCGCGACGCCGTGATAGCCCTTCTGTCCGTTCAGCGCGACGTGCTCATAGCCAAGGCGCCTGAAACGCTTCAGCGGAAAGGCGTCATCGACGCATTTGGTTTCCTGCAGGCACAGCACATCCGGCCTCACCGCCTTGAGAAATTTGGCGACGAGATCGATGCGCAGGCGCACCGAATTGATATTCCACGTTGTCAGGGAAAAGCGCATGGCGACCGGCCAGACAGGAAAACGTCCGTCCGATGACGCACGTCTCTGCCCGGCAATCAAGAATGATTTTTCAGCCTGGCGAAGTCGGGTACCTGGTAAAGTCGATCTTGAACAGGTCGGGATCGACTTTCTTGTTGGCATCCAGATTGTAGACGGCAACCGTGGTGTCATAACCCTGTGGGTCGGTCACCGTCCATTGCTTCAACTGGCCGTCCTTGGCGCCGATCATCAGCATCAGGCGGCTGGTGCCGATCAGGGCCTGCTTCTCCTCGATGGTGACGCTGACGAAAACGTCATCGGCGGTCACGCTCACGACATTGGTGTCTTTCATGAGATCGATGCGGTCCGACAGCAGATAGCGCAGCGGCGTCTGCGACAGCGGATAGATGTCCTGGGTCGCAAGGTTGCGGTCGCGCACCGCCAGCGACGAGCCGTCGGCGACAACATCGATCGGGCTCGGCTCGTCATATTCGAAACGCAACTTGCCGGGCTTCTGGATGTAGAAGTCGCCCTTGGTCTTGGTGCCATCGGGTCCGACCTGGACGAAATTTCCAACCAGGGTTTGCAGCGACGACAGATAGGCGCTGACCTTGGCAGCCTGTGCCTTCTGGTTCGCATCGAAGCTGGAAAAGATATTGGCGGGAACATTGCGGCGCGGATCGGGAATTACCGGATCCGGCGGCGCCGCCGAAGTCGCGCCGGTCGTCATTGGAGCCTTCTGCGGGTCCGATGCGCTCATCTGGACGCCGCCGCGGGCTTTGGGCGCGGGTTTTGGAGTCGGAACGGTCTGCGCGGAAGACGGCCCGACGGTGCAGACGACCGACGTTGCGATCAGCAACGCCAATCCGGCGCGTATTCCGCCAACCGCAAATCGTTCGGCCATTCGAAGTCTTGGATTTCTATTCAACGCGGATCCTGCCAGGCTTTTGAGCATCTTACCGTGGTTTCGGCCAAAGGAGATATCGTTTTTCCGTGAAATTAAAATGCCAATCGCCGCAATCTCCTCGGCCAGATGACGCTTCTCAGAATCGGCTTTCTTCCTCTTCGACCAGAATCTCGCGCTTTCCGGCGTGATTGGCCTGCCCGACAATGCCCTCGAGCTCCATCCGCTCCATCAGGGAGGCGGCGCGGTTATATCCGATTTGCAGCCGGCGCTGGATGTAACTGGTGGAAGCCTTGCGGTCGCGCTTGACGATCGCCACGGCCTGCGAAAACAGGTCGCCACCGCCATCGCTGCCCATGCCGGTGGAATCGAACACCGCGCCGTCTTCGTCGGTGGGTTCTTCCGCGGTGACCGCTTCGAGATATTCGGGCTGGCCCTGCGACTTGAGATGGCGAACCACCTTCTCGACCTCTTCGTCCGAGACGAAAGGCCCGTGCACGCGGCTGATGCGGCCGCCGCCGGCCATATAGAGCATGTCGCCCTGGCCGAGCAGCTGTTCGGCGCCCATTTCGCCGAGGATGGTGCGGCTGTCGATTTTCGAGGTGACCTGAAACGAGATACGGGTCGGGAAGTTCGCCTTGATGGTGCCGGTGATGACGTCGACCGACGGCCGCTGCGTGGCGAGGATCACGTGCAGACCGGCGGCGCGCGCCATTTGTGCCAGCCGCTGCACCGCGCCTTCGATATCCTTGCCGGCGACCATCATCAGGTCGGCCATTTCGTCGACGATGATAACGATATAGGGCAGCGGATCCAGATCGAGCTTCTCAGCCTCATAGATCGCCTTGCCGGTTTCCTTGTCGAAGCCGGTATGTACCGTGCGGGTCAGTTCCTCGCCCTTGGATCTCGCCTCCCCCAGCCGCGCGTTGTAGCCGTCGATGTTGCGCACGCCGAGCTTGGACATCTTCTTGTAGCGCTCTTCCATCTCGCGCACCGCCCACTTCAGCGCCACCACGGCCTTCTTCGGATCGGTCACGACCGGCGTGAGCAGATGCGGAATGCCGTCATAGACGGAGAGTTCGAGCATTTTGGGATCGACCATGATCAGGCGGCATTGATCCGGGCGCAGTCGATACAACAGGCTGAGGATCATGGTGTTGATGGCGACCGATTTACCCGAGCCGGTGGTGCCCGCGATCAAGAGATGCGGCATGCGCGCGAGGTCGACAATGATGGAATCGCCGCCGATGTTCTTGCCGAGACAGAGCGGAAGTTTCGCCACCAATTCGTTGTAGTCCTTGACCGCCAGCAATTCGCGCAAATAGACCTTTTCGCGATGCGGGTTCGGCAATTCGATGCCGATGGCGTTGCGGCCGGGAACCACCGCGACGCGCGCCGACAGCGCGCTCATCGAACGCGCGATGTCGTCGGAAAGCCCGATGACCCGCGACGACTTGATGCCGGGCGCCGGCTCGAGTTCGTACAGCGTCACCACGGGACCGGGATGAGCCTTGACGATTTCGCCGCGGACACCGAAATCGCCGAGCACGCCTTCCAGCGCCCGCGAGTTGGAATCGAGCTCCGACTTGCTGAGCGGCTGGCGATCGGACGCCTTCGGCGCGGTCAGCACGGAAATCGGCGGCAACTCGAACCTGGCGGATGATTTGCGTGACGGGGTGCGGGGGGCGGCCTTCTTGCGCGGGGCGCGGGCGGCCGGCGCTTCCTCTTCCTCGTCGTCGTCTTCTTCCTCTTCCTCGAAATCTTCTTCAGGCTGCGGGGCCAATGACGGCGCCGCGCGGCCGCCGAGGTTGGGTTCCTGGCGTTCGAACGAGCGCGGCGCCGGCGTGCTTGCCACCAGCCAGCCGTAAGCCAATGTCAGCAATCGCCATAGCCGCGCCTTGGCGCTCATTGCGGCATGAAACGCCCATCCCAGCGAGACAGAACCGTCATCATCTTCTTCGACGAACGGCGCATCATCGTCCTTGATCGAACTCAATTCCTCCTGCTGCGGGCGCGAGCCCATGCCGCTCGCGATCAGGAATGTCGCCACCGAAGCGGCAAGAAGGCTAAACCCGAGCACGAGGCGATAAACGACGCCGGGCGGCCCGAACACCATAGCGGGCGCGCGCACCAGCGCATCGCCGACGACGCCGCCGAGCCCGGTCGGCAGCGGCCACGCACCGCCATGCGGCCAGCAGCTGGCGAAGCCCGCCGAGATCACCGTGCAGAGGATCCAGCACGCGATCCGCAGCGCTTCGCGGTCGAAGGTGCGATGGGTCAGCATGCGCCAGCCCCACACCGCCATCGGGAGGATCAGCATGATCGCGCCGAGGCCGAGAATCTGCATCAGGAGATCGGCGCCGATCGCGCCGGGATAACCGACGACATTGCGGATCGCACGCGACGTCGCGTGGCTGAGACTGGGATCCTGCACCGACCATGTCATCAGCGCCGCCGCCGCCACTCCGGCCAGCGCGATCAGGCTCAATCCGGCGAGTTCGCGCAGCCGCCGCGCCAGGGCCTCGCGGATCGAGGCCGGCAACTGGCTGACCAGGGGAATGACACGTTCGATCGCTGGCATGCTCATGGGGCCCTGCGACTAATCCAGAATTTCGACCAGCCGGTGCAACGCCTCGGCCGTTGTTTCACTGTCCTGCACCAGCGCCAGGCGGATGTAGCCCGCGCCGGGATTGCTGCCGTCGGTTTGCTGGCGGGCCAGATAGCTTCCGGGCACCACGCGCACGCCGCCGTCCCTGTAGAGTTTCACCGTCACCGCCTCGTCACCGCCACGCTCCGAGACGTCGAGCCAGACGCAGAAGCCGCCGGCGGGCCGGCGATAGCCATAGCGGCTGCCGAGAATCTGATCGGCGAGGTCGAACTTGATCCGGTAGAGTCTCCGGTTCTCCTCGACATGCGCCTCATCGCTGTAGGCCGCGACCGCGACGTGCTGCAGCGGCACCGGCACCTGGGGAGCGGCGACGTTGCGCAGCTCGTGAAACATGCCGAGAAACTTCCTGTCGCCGGCGGCAAAGCCGACGCGCATGCCCGGCAGGTTCGAGCGCTTCGACAGCGACTGAAACGCGACCGCATTTGTAAAATCAGGTCCGGCGCATTCCAGCATGCTGCCGGGAGCTTCCCTGGTGTAGATTTCCGAATAGCATTCGTCACTCAGGATCATGAAGCCGAAGCGGTCGGCGAGTTTTTTCAGATGACTGAAATATTCCTTCGAGGCCACGGCGCCTTGCGGATTCGCCGGCGAGGCGATGTAGATTGCAACCGTGCGTGCGAGGGTGGCCTGATCAAGCGCATCGAGATCCGGCAAAAATCCGTTGGCGAGGGTGGTCGGCAGATAGATCGCCTCGCAGTTCGCGGCGCGGGCGCCGGCGGCATAAGCGGGATAAAACGGATTCGGGATCAGGATCGCAGGTCTGCCTTTGCGCTCGCCGACATAGCGCCCAGCCGTCAGCGCCGCGAAGAACAGTCCCTCGCGGCTGCCGTTCAGCACCAGGAGTTCGGTCTCGGGATCGACCGGCCGTGGCAGCTGAAACCGGCTGGAAAGCCAGTTCGCCGCCGCCCGCCGGAACGGCTCGATGCCCCCGGCGATGGGATAGCGGCCGAACTCGGCAATGTGCCTGGCCAGCACCGGGCCGACAAAGTCCGGCACCGGGTGCTGCGGTTCGCCCAACGATAATGTAATCAAGGGCTTACCAGGTTTGTACGGGGCCAGCAGTTCGGTCAGCCGGGCGAATGGCGAGCGCTCGCTTTCCTGGGTGCCGGCGCCCTGCGGCGCGCGGGATGAAGCGGTCATTGCCATACTCTAAAGCGCCAGCACTGTTGGGCAGCCGATCGCGACGCGAGACCGCCCGAAAAACGGATCAAACCACCATAGATACGGCGAGGTTAAGACGCGATTAACCATCGGTGACCGGCGCCGTCCAGACCCTGAATTTGCTCAAAAAGAAAGGGGCTCCAACTTGCGCTGGAGCCCCTCAACGGTCGGGGCATTGCCGGGTATGTGCCCGAACCGTAGTTCTGGGCGCGATCCCGTGAGATCGCGCCCCGGGAGAACTTACATGTTGTAGGCGCGCTCTCCGTGGTCGGAGAGGTCCAGACCCTCGCGCTCTTCCTCGACGGAAGGACGCAGACCGACGACCACGTCGACGAACTTGTAGAGGATCGCCGAACCGATGCCCGACCAGAGCAACGTCGCTCCGACGGCCTTGCCCTGCGCGATCATCTGGGTGACGAGATCGTAGGTACCGGCGTTGTTGCCGGTGATGTTGGTGTAGTCGGTGATGCCGACGCCACCGAGGGCGGGATTGACCAGAATGCCGGTGCCGAGCGCACCGATGATTCCGCCGATGCAGTGGACGCCGAACACATCGAGGGCGTCGTCATAGCCGAGCGCGTTCTTCACCGTGCTGACGAAGAACAGGCAGACCGGGGAGACGACAAGGCCCAGCACCAGCGCACCGATCGGGCCGGCAAAACCCGAGGCCGGTGTGACCGCTACCAGACCGGCAACGGCGCCGGAGCAGATGCCCAGCAACGAGGGCTTGCCCTTGACGATCCATTCGGAGAGCAGCCAGGAGAGCGACGCACCCGCGGTCGCCACCATGGTGTTGACGAAGGCCAGCGCCGTGGTGCCGTTGGCTTCGAGGTTCGATCCGGCGTTGAAGCCGAACCAGCCCACCCACAGCAGAGAGGCGCCGATCATGGTCATGGTCAGCGAATGCGGAGCCATCAGGTCCTTGCCGTAGCCGGTGCGCTTGCCGATGATCAGCGCGCCCGCAAGACCGGCGATGCCGGCATTGATGTGCACCACCGTGCCGCCGGCGAAGTCGAGGGCACCAGCACCGGCGAGCCAGCCGACCGCGCCTGTGACTTCGTCAAGTTTGGCCTGGGCCGCCGTCTTGGCCGCACCGTCCGCCGCGGCGGCGAGCGCCTTGGCAGCAGCTGCGATGTCATCGGGAGCGGCGACGTACCAAACCCAATGCGCGATCGGGAAATAGATGAAGGTGACCCACAGCAGGATGAACAGCATCACAGCCGAGAATTTGATGCGTTCGGCGAAAGCGCCGACGATCAGGGCCGGGGTGATCATCGCGAACGTCATCTGGAAGACGAAGTAGGCGAGTTCCGGAATCACGACGCCGTTGGAAAAGGTTGCTGCCGTCGAATTGGCATCGACGCCATGCATGAACGCCTTGGCGAATCCGCCGATGAAGGGCGTCATGCTGCCGCCATCGCCGAAGGCGAGCGAGTAGCCGTAGAGCGTCCAGACCACGCCGACCATGGCAACGATCGCGAACACCTGGGTCAGGACCGAGGCCATGTTCTTGGTCCGGACGAGACCGCCGTAAAACAAGGCGAGGCCGGGAATCGACATCATCAGAACGAGCGCGCTGGATACGAGCATCCAGGCGGTGTCGCCCTTGTTGGGGACCGCGGCGGCCGGGGCCGCTGCAGCCGCTGCGTCGGCCGCAGCCGGTGCGGCGGGCGCCGCTGTCTGGGCAAGCGCGGCATCGACGAAGCCTACGGCGCAGAGCGCTCCGATTGCGAGGACTGCCCATCCCGCGCTAGTGGGACGTTTGAACGTCATCTGTTTAACTCCTGATTGGTAAAATGGGTGAGCGCGAAATCAAAGTGCCGCGGCATCGGCCTCGCCTGTGCGGATGCGCACCGCATGGTCGAGGTTGATGACGAAGATCTTGCCGTCGCCGATCTGTCCGGTTTTCGCCGCCGAGGTGATGGCGTCGATGGTCTTGTCGACCTGGTCCGAGGCGACAGCGACCTCGATCTTGATCTTGGGCAGGAAGCTCACCGCGTATTCAGCACCGCGGTAAATTTCCGTATGGCCCTTCTGCCGGCCATATCCCTTGACTTCCGTCACCGTGAGACCGTGAACGCCAATGGCGGTCAGGGCGTCACGGACTTCTTCGAGCTTGAATGGCTTGATGATCGCCATAACAATTTTCATGGGTCCTATCCCCGCTTGGGCCCGGTCCAGACGCGACCGGGCGTTCTCGACTGAGGTTCACCACGCGGAGAGAGTTCACTACGCGGGCACAGCCGGGACCCATAGAATCAAATGCCGTGCCAGATCGGCCGGGTTCCCTAACGGATTATGAACGCGCGGCTTTTCGTGCTTTGCGGGGATCGGGCCAGCCTGCGTTATTCGGTCGCGCCTAAAGACTAATCGTACCTGCCTAAAACGCAGGCACGACAAACTCCCGACATAATCGTGCTCATGCCGAGGGCAACAGAACGGTAGTGCAATGGGGAATCTTACTGCAGGGCCTCGCCGTGCTGCGAAATATCGAGGCCTTCCATCTCCTGCTGGAGGGAAACCCGCAGCGGCACGAAGGCGCTGACGACCTTTAGCAGCAAATAGGTCATGCCGCCGGACCAGGTCAGGGTAACCGCGACGCCATAGAGCTGGATCAGCAGCAGTTGCGGGTTGCCCTCGAGCAGGCCGGAGGTCCCGCCGATCGAGGCGGTTGCGAATACGCCGGCCAGGAGAATTCCGGTCATTCCGCCGACACCGTGGACGCCGAATACATCGAGCGAATCGTCGTAGTTGAAACGGCGCTTCAGCCAGGTGCACGCCCAGAAACATACCAGACCGGCGACCATTCCGATGACGATGCCGTGCCACGGCGCGACAAATCCGGAAGCCGGCGTGATCGTTCCAAGACCCGCAACCGCGCCGGAAATCATGCCGAGCACCGACGGCTTGCGCTGGGTCGACCATTCGATCGCGCCCCAGGTCAGCGCGCCGGCGCAGGCGGCAAGGTGGGTCGCGGTGATCGCCATGACCGCGCGCGAATTCGCAGCCAGCGCCGATCCGCCGTTGAAGCCGAACCAGCCGACCCACAACAGCCCGGTGCCCATCACGGCAAGCGATAAATCGAACGGCGACAGATTTTCGGTGCCATAGCCGTGGCGCCGGCCCATCACCTTCGCCGTAACCAGGCCGCCGATGCCGGCCGAGAGATGCACCACAAGTCCGCCGGCAAAATCAAGCACGCCCGCGGTGCCGAGGAAGCCGCCGCCCCAGACCCAGTGCGCAAGCGGAACGTAGACGAGCATGAACCAGCCAACGGAAAACAACAGGTAGGCCGAGAACCGCATACGGTCGGCGGCCGAGCCCGCCACCAGCGCCACCGTGATGATCGCGAAGGTCATCTGGTAGAGCATGAACAACGCTTCCGGGATCGTCTTCGCCGCTGGATTGACGCTGTCCATGGTCATCCCGGCAAGAAACCAGCGATCGAGCGTGCCAAGCCAGGGACCGTCGCCGACGAACGCCAGCGAATAACCGAACGCCACCCAGAGTATCGAAATCACGGCCACGGCTGCGAGGCTTTGCGCCATCGTCGCCAGCACGTTCTTCTTGCGCACCATGCCGGAATAGAACAGCGCCAGACCCGGTATGGTCATCATCAGCACCAGCGCCGTCGCAACGATCATCCAGGCGGTGTCGGCGGCGTTGATCTCGGACGTTTCGGCAAAGGCCGGTGTCGCAAACAACAAGATAGCAAGACTAATTGGCGCAGCCAGCTTCGCTGCACGACACACGTGTGACCCCATGATAATTCCCCAGCCAGTCATATTGCGGATCGCATTCCCGGCGTCGCCGCCGGGTGCGAAGTGAAGAACTCAGAGTGCGTCGCTGTCGGTTTCGCCGGTCCGGATCCGCAACGCGTGATCGATCGGCGTCACGAATATCTTGCCGTCGCCGATCTGGCCGGTGCGCGCGCTTGAGGTGATGACGGTAACCGCCTTGTCGGCAAGCTCGGACGAGACGGCGATTTCGATTCTCAGCTTGGGCAGGAAATTCACGACATATTCGGCGCCGCGATAGATTTCGGTATGGCCCTTCTGGCGCCCGTAGCCCTTGACCTCGGTGACTGTCATGCCGTGGACGCCGATGGCCGTCAGCGCCTGGCGGACCTCGTCAAGCTTGAAGGGTTTGATAATGGCAACAACGAGCTTCATGGTCAGGCCTATATTTCTCTCTAAATCCGGTCGGCGCGCTTGATCGGCGCCCCCGCGCAAGTCTGGCATCTGGCGACTTTTTGTGCAAATGGCCACAAAAATTTGCAACTGGAAACGAAAATCCATTGCCGTTTATCGCGGCGGCTCGCTAGGCTTACTTTCTGGGCAGCGGCTTTTCCAGGCAGACGCGATTTTTCACCTACGGTCCTGCCCCCTCCGCCCACCACAGCGCCTAGGGGAAATGAAATGGCCGACCGATCCTGGTTTTTTGCCTCCCAGGGACAGCAGCAAGGTCCCTACCCGGAGGCGCAATTGCGCCAGTTTTTCGCCTCGGGAAGGATTACAGCGGAGACGCTGGTCTGGACCGAGGGCATGTCGAACTGGCAAAAAGCCGGGGATATTCCGGGCCTGCTGTCGGGCGCCTCCGGCCCGCCGGCCGTTCCGGGCTCCGGTCGGCCATCGATGACCGATGGCGGCCATGGCGGCGGACCGCTCTCGATCGAGCTTGGAATTTGGGAGCTCACCTGGCGCACTTTCGTGCTCTGGCTTGGCTTCTTGTTTGTCATCCCCGTGCCGTGGGTCGTGACAATGTACTGCCGGTGGATCGTTTCCTGCGTTCATGTCCCGCAGCGGGGAAATCTTGGCTTCACCGGCCGGGCGGTCGATCTGATGTGGTTCTACGCGGCGCTGATACTCTTTATCGCCATCGCGTTTATCGATTCGCGGTTGCTCGACCTCGCGACGGGTATCGGTCAGCTGCTGCTGTACTGGCTCGTGATCAAGTGGTTCGTCGCCAACATCAGCGCGGATGGGCAACCGCTTGGACTCAGGTTCTCAGGCTCATTCTGGGGTTATTTGGGCTGGAACCTGCTGGCCTTCGTTTCCGTGATCACCATCATTGGCTGGGCCTGGGTCGCTTCAGCGCAATCTCGATGGATGTGCCGTCATGTCGAAGGCACGCGGCGCGATGTGATCTTCACTGGCACGGGGCTCGAAATTCTCTGGCGTTCGATCCTGACCTCCCTCGGGTGCCTCTTCATCATCCCCATTCCATGGATGATGAGGTGGTTCGGCCGCTGGTATGTCTCGCAATTCGCACTGGTCGAAAGAACGGCTTACGCCAACGCCTGAACGCGATCACTTGCGCTGGCGAAGCGAGCCTTCCTGCGCCACTGAAGCGACCAGCGTGCCGTCCTGCTTGAAGATCATGCCTCGCGTGAGCCCGCGGCCGCCCTGCGCGCTCGGCGAATCCTGGGCGTAAAGCAACCATTCATCGGCGCGGAACGGCCGGTGGAACCACATCGCGTGATCGAGGCTCGCCGGCATCATCCGCTTGTCGAACAAAGTGCGGCCGTAGCGCGCCATCGCGGCATCCAGCAGCGAGAAGTCCGACGCATAGGCGAGAGCGCACATGTGCAGCGCCGGATCGTCCGACAGTTTCGAGGCGGTGCGGATCCAGACATGGATGCGGCCGTCGTCGATCTTCTGGCCGAAATAACGGCCGAGCTCGACCGGACGCAGCTCGATCGGGCGGTCGGATTCGTAATAGCGGCGGATGAATTCCGGCATCTCGCGGAACATCGGCTGTTTCGCCAGCTCTTCGGCGGTGAGTTTTTCCGGCGGCGGCACCTCCGGCATCTTGTCCTGGTGGTCGAACGCGCCTTCTTCGTCGACATGAAACGACACCATGATCGAAAAAATCGCGTTGCCGTGCTGGATCGCGGTGACCCTTCGGGTCGAATAGCTTTTGCCGTCGCGCAGCCGCTCGACCTCGTAGATGATCGGAATCTGGGGGTCGCCGGGCAGGATGAAATAGCAGTGCAGCGAATGCGGCAGGCGGCCTTCGACGGTGCGGCACGCCGCCACCATCGCCTGCCCGATCACCTGCCCGCCGAACACCCGCTGCCAGCTCGTCTTCGGGCTGTTGCCGCGAAACATGTTAACCTCGATCGGCTCGAGATCGAGGATGGAAATCAGGTCAATCAGTCCTTTGGACATTGAAGCGCTTTCGGTTCCTGGTCATTTCGGGGCGAGGCGAGGCCTTGAACCCGGAATCGCGAGATGATGACGAGCCGAAGGCTAACAACCCTTGTTTCGCGGCCCTGTTTCGCCAAGCTATAGTCATGTAGCAAGTATAGTCTATGGCGTGAACGAGTAAGGGTTGCGGAATGTCGGCACAGCGAAGCATTGTCATCGGCGGCGGCGCGTTTGCGGGGCTGGCGCTCGCGCTGGCGCTGCGCCAGGGCCTTGGCGCCGATATTCCCGTCATTGTGGCCGATCCGGCGCTGGGGCTCGGGCCGAGCCGCGATCCACGCGCGACCGCGATCGTGGCCGCCTGCCGGCGGCTGCTCGATGCCGTCGGGGTGTGGGATCAGATCTCAGCCGGAGCGCAGCCGATCCTCGACATGGTCGTCACCGATTCCAGGCTGGAGGACGCGACCCGTCCGGTGTTCCTGACGTTCGCCGGCGATGTCGAGCCCGGCGAACCGTTCGCGCACATGGTCGAAAATCGCCACCTGATCGATGCGCTGGTGAAGCGCGCCGAGGCCGAGGGCGTCGATCTGCGCTCCAGCGCGGTGACGGATTTCGCCGCGCGCGCGGACGGCATCGATGTGACGCTGGCCGACGGCAGCGTGATCGAGGCGAGCCTCCTGGTGGCGGCTGACGGCGCGCGCTCGAAACTGCGTGAGCGCGCCGGCATCGCCACCCACGGCTGGGACTACGATCAGTCCGGCATCGTCGTCACCGTTGGCCATGAGCGCGATCATCACGGTCGCGCCGAAGAGCATTTCCTGCCCTCCGGTCCGTTCGCGATCCTGCCGCTGACCGGAAAACGCTCCTCGCTGGTATGGACCGAGAAGCGCGCCGCGGCGGCACGCATCGTCGCCTTGAGCGAAGACGAATTTCACGGCGAACTGGAGCAGCGCTTCGGCCTGCATCTCGGCGAGATCGAGGCACTCGACAAACCGCGCGCGTTTCCGCTCGGCTATTTCGTGGCGCGCTCGTTCATCGGCGCACGGCTGGCGCTGGTCGGCGACGCCGCGCATGTGATTCACCCGATCGCGGGCCAGGGGCTCAATATGGGCCTGAAAGATGTCGCGGCGCTGGCCGAAGTGGTCGTCGACGCCGCGCGGCTCGGGATGGACCTCGGACAGGCCGACGTGCTCGATCGCTATCAGCGCTGGCGGCGGTTCGACACCGTGGCGATGGGGCTCGCCACCAATTCGCTGAATCTTCTGTTCTCGAACGAATCGAAGTTCTTGCGCGCGATACGCGATATCGGGCTGGGGCTGGTCGATCGCGCGCCGCCGCTGAAAAGCTTGTTCATCCGCCAGGCGGCGGGCCTTGCCGGCGAGGTGCCGCGGTTATTGAAGGGCGAGGCCTTGTAGGGGCCGTTGAGATTTGCCGTCATGCGCGGGCTCGACCCGCCCATTACGACGTACCTTTATGCTCGCGCGAAAAAGACGTGGATGGCCGGGAGCGCAGACAAGTGTACGTGGTCTGGGCAAAGCAGACGACTATGCCCCGGCCATGACGAATGGGGTCAGCACGAAGCTCACTCGATCTTCCGCGCCTCCTCCGGCAGCATGATCGGAATGCCGTCGCGGATCGGATAAGCGAGTTTGGCGGAATGCGAGATCAACTCCTGCCGCGCCGAGTCGAATTCGAGCGGACCCTTGGTCAGCGGACAGACCAGAATTTCCAGCAATTTGGGATCGACGGTGCCTTCAGGGCGTTCGGGCGGGAAAGTCATGCGTTGGTCTCCGGCTTGGTATTTTGCTCCCTTAGCATATCCGATCGAAACCTGTAGCCGTACACCATTTATCGCAAGGCGACCCGGAGCAGTTCGTCGAGCACCGCCTGCTGTCTCGCACGCGGCAATGGTTTGTCCGACAGCGCAAAGCCGAGAAACGCCCAGTAGAGGATTTGCGCCCGCGCCCGCGCCACCTCGGACGAAAGTCCGGACGCCTTGAGCAGGCCCTCCACATAACTCAGCCGGCGACGGTCGATGGCCCGCACCGCACTTCGCGCCAGCGGGTCGAGCGTGGCCCAGCTGCGCACCGCGTTTTCCAGCGTCAGCCGGCCGCCGAATGCCTGGCGCAGCAAGAGTGGCAGCGGGTTATCGTTCTTTGAGGCGGCCTCGAGATTGGCGATGATCTGCTCGGCCGCGACTTCGCGCCAATGCTTGAGGATTGCGGCGTGGAACGCGCCGATGTCGGCGAAATGCCAGTAGAAGCTGCCGCGCGACACGCCCATCGCTTTCGCCAGCGGTTCGGCCTTCAGCGCCGTGAAACCGCGCTCGGCCAGTGTCGTGAGGCCCTGATCGAGCCAGTCCTTCGCGGAAAGTTGATCGGTCATATCCGTCCCTGCGACAACCACCATACACCACTGTATTGACAGCCGCCAGCATTCGTCCTATCACCATACAGTACTGTATGGAGTCCCGATCCGATGCGCGATCTGCTGTTGCAATGTGCGGGGTTGGCCGCGATCGCGGTCGCGCTGATCCACGGCGTGCTTGGCGAAACCAGGGTGTTCGCGCGCGCCACCATCGAGCCGGCGCGATTGCGGACCCTGATCCGGCTGGTATGGCAGGCCAGCACGGTGGCCTGGATCGGCGGCGGCGTGCTCCTGATCGCCGCGCCGTGGATGGCGTCGGAGCCGGCGCGGCACTGGATCGTCGTGACGCTCGCCTGCGTGTTCGCGTTCGGCGCGCTGGGGAATGCCTGGGCGACGCGCGGCCGGCATTTCGGATGGATGGCACTTAGCGCGGTGGTCGCGTTGGCGGTCGCCGGCTACTAGCGTGGTCGCCTGGCGACTGCACTTGATCCATCGTGACAGCTTAGAATGCCTCCAGTTTAGAGCGAGTTCTCTTTGCTTATCCGCGAGCAAGTCGCTAACGCCTCTTATTCCTAACAAGTGGAATTCGAGTGATGGCGATGCGGCACTGGGCAAGGGTTGGACAATGGCACTTATCAGGATTGCTGCTGGTATCGTGGCTCCTGTTCGCCTGCGCCGGCAGCGTGCGGGCACAGGATGCCAGTTCCTGGAAAGACATTGAGACCAAATACATCTTCGGATTTACCACCGGTTCCGGTATCGGGCTTGAGGGCGAGAAGGAATTCACCGTCGACACCGTCGGCCGGTTCGGCAAGCGCGACGGGCACTACGCCGCGACGGAGACGAAATACGAATTCGAATTCACGCCGAGCCAATTCATCCAGATCGAGTTCGGTGCGCTCGGATCAACTCACAATATCGGCGGCGTGACCGGTCTCGACGACCGCAGCCAGGTCGCAGCGACCGGAGCGTTTGCGGAATTCCGCTATCTTGCGATCGAGCGCACCTCGAACAATCCGCTCTCGGTAACGCTGGCGGTCGAGCCGACGGTCCGGTTCGTCGACGAGACCAGCGGCGAACGCGTGCGCAACTATGAATTCGAAACCACTGTCAATGCCGATCTGGAGTTGATGAAAAATCGGCTGTTTGCCGGCTTCAATCTGCTTTACGAGCCCGAGGTCACGTGGACCCCGCTTGGTGACGTCCAGCGCGAAGCCACGTTTGGCGGCTCGGCGGCGCTCTCGCTCCGGCTGGCATCCAACGTCCTCGTGGGCGGCGAGGTCTGGTATCTTCGGCATTACGATGCCGCGAATCTAACGGCTTTCACCGGCGACGCCGTGATGCTGGGACCGACGCTCTATATTCGGTTCACGCCGAAAATGTTCATGACCGCGGCATGGAACGCCGAGGTCTGGGGACGCGAGATCGGCAATCCGGTCTCGCTCAATCTGGCCGAGTTCCAGCGCCATCGCGCCAGACTTAAATTTGCCTGGGAATTTTGATTCTACTAAACACCGGAAAGGATGACGGGTGTCTGCTGTGCCGATGATGAAAAGACTGGTTTTACCTGCGCTCTGCGTCATCGCGACGCTTCAGGCCTCTCCGTCGCGGGCGCAACAGGCGACCGAGATTCAGCTGACCTATTCCAGGGGCCAGTTCCAGCCGAGCGAGCTGCACGCGCCGGCCGACAAGCCGATCTCGTTCCGCGTCAAGAATCTCGACGCCAGGGCCATGGAGTTCGAGAGCACGTCGCTACGGGTCGAAAAAGTGGTCGCCGCGGGCAGCGAGGGCGTTATCAACGTACGCGCGCTGAAACCCGGACGCTATGAATTTTACGACGACTTCAACGACAAGGCGCGCGGCGCCCTGACCGTGCAATAGGCGGACGCCGATGCTGGCCGCTCTCATCATCGTTTTTCGCGAGGTGTTCGAAGCCGGACTGATTGTCGGCATCGTGCTCGCGGTGACCGGCGCGGTTCCGCACCGCAATCGCTGGATCGGCGGCGGGGTGCTGGCGGGGGCGCTTGCGGCCTGTGTCGTCGCTGCGTTTGCCGGCGCGCTGTCGCAGCTTTTTGCGGGCATGGGACAGGAGGTGTTCAATGCAGCGATCCTGGGCATCGCGGTGATGATGCTGACCTGGCACAATGTGTGGATGGCGCATCACGGCCGGGAATTGGCCGGAGAAATGCGCGCGGTCGGCGAGGCCGTCGCGTCCGGCACGAAGTCGCTGCTGGCGCTGGCGGTGGTGGTCGGCGTTGCCGTCTTGCGCGAAGGCAGCGAGGTGGCGCTGTTCCTGTATGGCATCGTCGCGTCCGACGGCGGATCGGCCTTGAGCCTCGCAATCGGCGGCTTCATCGGTCTGGCGCTGGGCGCGGCCGTCTGCTTCTTGACTTATTTCGGCTTGATGCGGATCCCGCCGCGGGCATTGTTCGCGGCCACCACCGTGCTGATCACGCTGCTCGCGGCCGGCATGGCGGCGCAGGCGGTGGCGTTCCTCGAACGCGCCAACTGGCTCACGCCGCTCGATACGGTTGTTTGGGACAGCGGGTGGCTGCTGTCGGAGCGCAGTATCGCCGGCCGGACCATGCACACCTTGATAGGATACACCGATCAGCCGACCGAAATGCAGCTTGTGGTCTACGCCGCCGTTCTCCTGGTGACCTTCATGCTGATGCGGCTGACCGGATCGCAGCCAACGGACCGCGCCGTCGCTGTTGGCTGACGGCCCCCGCGCGCTGCGAAAATCCGCGCCGAACGGTTCGTTCGAAATCTCAGTTGGCGTTGGTCTCCGCCGCCGCGCCAAGTCCCGGCAAGGTCCCGGCCGGACTGTATGGCCCATAAAGACGGCGAACCCGGCTGCGCAACGGCTCCACAAATGTTCGGTTTAGCCAGGCAAAGGCGGCGCTTGCCGCCAGCACGACCGGCGTGACCGCGACAACCAGCGTCCAGCCTCGCCAATCGCCGTTGAATAGCATGCTCGCCACCAGAAAGCCGGCAAGCCAATGCACCAGGAAAGCGAAGTACGACCATTCCCCGAGCGTCCGATCGATCCGCTCCACGAGCGGACTGAATTGGCGGGGCGAGACGCCGGAGAGACCGGAGACGACGACCGCGAAGCAGATCGTATCGACAAGGTAGCCCAGTCCGAAGATGTGCGACGCGGGCAGCACCGATCCCCCCGCGACCATGTTGGCGATCCATACAGCAAAGGCACAGCCCGCAGCGAGCGGTGTGGCGATCCAGCGGCCGCGCTGCCGAAGAAAATACAATACCGCGCCGACGGCGAAGGGAAGAACGGCAGCCGGCGCCGTAAAGTAATAGAGGCCCCAGTCCATGGCGTCGTAGACGCAGACCAGTTGAAAAGACAGCCCCGCAACCAGCGCGATCAGAGCCCAGCTCATCTTCCGGGACACGACGAGGAACAGCAAGAGATACATGTCGATCTCGATCGCGACCGACCAGAACGGCGGGATGAACCGGAACGAGCCGTAGGGAAATTGCAGCGGGAGCACCGCAAGGTTGATCATGAGGTCGCCCGCGTCGGGCAGGCCGCGCCAGAATTTGAGATACTCGGCGGCCTGCCTGGGTGCGATCGCGATCGCGATCAGCGTCAAACCGCAAACGAGATAGTAGGGCGGCAGCAGCCGCAACGCGCGGTTGGTCCAGAAGCGTACGCCGTCAAAACTGTACACCTCGTTCAGCGCCGCCGTCATCATCAGGCCGGAAATGACGAAGAAACCGCGTACCGCGTAGAAGCCAAAATGCGCGACGTATTCACTGCCGACAAGATGGCTTAAAATTACCAGATAGGCCAGCAGGAAGCGCAGCGAGCCGAACATGTCATGATGTCCCTAGCCAACGAGCCGCGGGAGCGCGATCACGACCAGCGCGAGCAGGCCGAATGCCGAGCTCATGACCACGGCCGAACGCTGCCGCGCCATCGGGTCTTCACGCAGCAGCGCGAAAAAACTGCGTGGATCGCGCGGGATCAGGAACGGGACCTGTCGACGGTAGGCCGCGTACTCCGGGATAGCGCGATCGAGAACCCCTTCCTCCCAGCGTGCGCGCGCGATCTGCAGCACGACGATCAGCGCCAGCAACATAACCCCCGGCAGCGAGCGCACCTGCAAGAGGATGCCGACCACGCCGAGAAGCTCGAACAGGTAAAGGGGGTGCCGCACGATACCGTAAGGCCCCGTGGTGACCAGACGCCTTGCCTCCGGCATCACGCTGAATGAGCGACCGAGGAAGCTCAGCGTCAACGCGCCGAGGATGCTGGCGGATATCCCGGCGACCACCGCGGCCAGATTGCACCAGAGATTTGGCGGAGCGCGATCAAGCAGCACGCAAAACGGAGGAATGCAGACCGCAACCAGCGCGGCGAGCCGCGGCAGCAAGGCGGTCGATTTCGCGATCGGACGGTGCCGGAACAGCGGCAGCACCGCCATCAGCGCCACGAACATCCACTGCGAGACCCGCGCCAGCACCGCTATGATCACGCCTCCGTCGGCATGCGCCCACAGCGCAGGTTCCTGTGCGACCTGCCCGGAAAAACTGACGACATCGTGGATCAGTGCGTAAAGCGAATAAAGCACGATCGGCAACCGCATCGCCCAATCGTAAAGGCGGCTGTGTTCGATTCTGGAAAAGAGATTGCCTGACATCGTGTACCCGCCACAGCAGTGCGAAGACGCGTGACGATTCACGGTGGTCTGTCCGCATCTTTTCATACGAGGCTGGCATTAAGGGATAGTTGCGCGGTTATCTAAAAACAAAGCAGCCTTAATCGTTGGTAGCTTCGGCTTGCCACGGCGTTAATCTGGTACGGCGGACCAACGCCGGAACATCCGGGACCGAGCCGAAATAGCCGCCTTGCGCAAAAAACCGCGCGGACGCCGCTTGACAGTTTTATATTTCCAATATAAGAGAAGTATAGAAATAAGGCCGCGCGGAGCGCCGCATCCGTACCAAGGCACCTCGCGACCCAAAGGCAATGAAACCTGCTGCCTGGGAGAAGATCATGAGCGACATCGACCTGAAGAATGCCGTGAGGGAGAGGTACAGTCAGGCGGCGTTGCGCGTGCGCCCGGCGGGAGGGTCATGTTGCGGGGCAATATCCGCGTGCGATTTTTCCAACCCGATCACGTCGAACCTTTATGACGCCTCGCAAAGCGGTGCCGTGCCCGAAGAAGCGATGCTCGCGTCCCTCGGCTGCGGCAATCCGACCGCGTTGGCAGACCTCAAGCCCGGAGAAGTCGTGCTTGATCTCGGGTCGGGCGGCGGAATTGACGTCTTGTTGTCGGCGCGGCGTGTCGCCCCCGACGGAAAGGCCTACGGCCTGGACATGACCGACGAGATGCTCGCGCTGGCCCGCGACAACCAAAGCAAAGCCGGGATCGAGAATGTGGAGTTTCTCAAGGGAGAGATTGAAAACATTCCGATGCCGGACAATTCGGTGGACGTCATCATCTCGAACTGCGTCATCAATCTGTCGGGAGACAAAGATCGTGTGTTGAGCGAGGCGTTTCGCGTGCTGAAACCGGGAGGGCGTTTCGCTGTCTCGGACGTCGTGACTCGCGGCGAGATCCCCTTGGCCATAAGGCGCGACGTGCTGCTGTGGGTTGGGTGCATTGCAGGGGCGCTCCGCGATACGGAATATGCCGAAAAGCTCGCAAGGGCCGGCTTCGGATCGATCGATATCGAACCGACCCGGGTTTACGACATCGAGGATGCGAGGGCATTTTTGACCGGCAAGGACATCGACGTGGATGCCATTGCTTCGCACGTCGAAGGCAAGTTCATGAGCGCGTTCGTGCGAGCCGTGAAGCCACGATCCGTTGCGGCATAGCAAGATCGGGAGGAAAGCCGTGTCAGCGTACCCACCGATGCGAGCATGCTGCCCAAGACCGAGGTTCAATGCCGTCGGCGGCGTCGATCACCTTGCATGGACGGACAATTTGCGCGCCGGCATCCGCACGCTTGAGCGCATGATTGCTCTTGCGGTTGCCGGCACTTGCACCCTTTTCCCACGCTGGCGTTAAGCTGCTACTGCAGCGGCGGGTCGCCGCTGGTCCGCTTCTTGGCCAGATCCATCTCGGTGACCGCGATCAGAATTTCGGCGCGGGTCTTGAGATCGGGCGCTTCCAGCATCGCCTGCTTTTCCGGCGGTCCGTAGGGCGACATCATCGCCAGCGCGTTGACCAGCGCCTCGTTGGGCGCGCTCTCGACGCCCTCCCAGTCGACCTTGAGATTGTTGGCTTTGAGAAAGTCCATCAGCACCGCGAGCAGCGCCTCGCGGTCAACGGCTTCCTCGCCCTTGCGCGCGGTGAAATCGTCGATGAAGGGGAAATAATCCACCTTGCACTGCCGATACGGGGTCAGCACCGTCATTTCCTCGATCACCTTGAAGCGCGCGATGCCGGTGAGTTCGAGGATGTAGCGGCCGTCGCCGGCCTCGGCGAGCTGAGTGATGCGCCCGACGCAGCCGACGCTGAACAGGACCGGCTTGGCCTCGTTCGGCGAGTGCGAAGCGTCCGGCTGGATCATTCCGATCAGCCGATGGCCGTCGCGCAGCGCGTCGTCCACCATCGCCAGGTAGCGCGGCTCGAAAATGTTGAGCGGCATCTGGCCGCGCGGCAGCAGGAGCGCGCCGGGCAGCGGAAACACCGGGATTACCTCGGGAAGGTCGCCGGGCCCGCGATATTCGGCATTGATCGGCATGGGCGGTCCCGGTAGTGGCTACTGGCTACGAGAATAAGATAGTCGACAGCCGCTTTCGCCCATCAACGGTGGCCTCATCGGCGGGGCCCCACGCCTCGAAGAACTGCACCAGCTGCTTGCGCGCGCCGTCTTCATTCCATTTGCGGTCGCGTTTGACGATTTCGAGCAACTGCGCCGTCGCTTCAACGCGCTTGCCTGAGGCATTGAGCGCGGTCGCAAGATCGAATCGCGCCTGATGATCGAGCAGGTTTGCGGCGACTTTCTGTTGCAGTTCGGTGACCGGGCCGAGGGCCCTGGCCTGCTCGGCGAGATCGAGCGAGGCCTGCACGGCCTTCACCGCTGCGTCATTGCGCTTGGATTCCGTCACCATGGCCAGCGTCTGCCTGGCCTGCTCGATAGCACCGGTTGCCACGTAGCATTTCGCCAGCCCCGCGAGCGCGGCGATATTGGTAGCGTCTGCCGCCAACACTTCGGCGTAGATCTGCGCCGCTGTGGCGGGATCGCCCTCGGCGAGAACGGCTTCGGCCTCTTTGAGGATTTCCGCGACATTGGGCTCACCCGGCATGCCCGCGGTGAGCTTGCCGATGAAGGCGGTGACCTGGCTCTCCGGAACCGCGCCCATGAAGCCGTCGGCGGGCTGGCCGTTGACGAACGCGATCACCGCCGGGATCGACTGGATGCCCATCTGCCCCGGAACAGCCGGATGCTCGTCGATGTTCATCTTGACCAGCTTGACCTTGCCCTTGGCGGCGCGGACCGCCTTCTCCAGGATCGGTGTGAGCTGGCGGCAAGGGCCGCACCATGGTGCCCAGAAGTCGATCAGCACCGGCTGGCGCTTCGATTCCTCGACGACGTCCTTCACGAACGTCTGGGTAGTCGTCTCCTTGATCAGATCGGGCGCCGATCCGCTGCCCTGGTCTACTATCGTCACGGGAATCCTCGTCTGATGGGGATTATGGAGTGTATAGCACTTTCCAGCCCTAATTGGCGCTTGAAAGCCCGATTTGCAATTGGCGGAACTCGTCCACACCCGCCACGGCTCCGATTGCCGCGGGGTTTCCCGCGATCCCGGGCCATTTGAGACCAATTTGCCCCCTCAAATCCTGATCATAGCCGGTTTACCGGCCGATTCGGCCTCGTGCTGGCTGTTGCATTCGGAGGCCGCATTTGGCATAGCTCTGCCGTTGCCGGCGAGTGATCGCCGCCAATCCCGGATGCGGGTGTAGCTCAGTGGTAGAGCACGACCTTGCCAAGGTCGGGGTCGAGGGTTCGAGCCCCTTCGCCCGCTCCAATTTTCTCAAATCGGCAAAGTTTGACGAAAGCCCGCTGACCAGCGGGCTTTTCTTTTCCGCAATGCCCTCTCCAGAGACAGCGAGGCGGAAAATCGTCTCGAATGAAATCGATCCAAAGAAACTTCTGGTCGATTTTTTTCGTGACGCGGACGCATGGCACACGCTTTTCACTCGCAACGATTGTGGTAGCATTTGCCTGTCTGCCCCGCCTCACGGCAGACCAGAACTACGTCTCTCGAAACGTTCAAAAATAAATAACAGTCGCAGCCGCTTGGCTGCATAGGGAGTGACGCGATGAAATCGGCCTTCAATCGATCTGTTCTTGCGTTCGCAGCAATCGTCGTTGTCGCGGGGGCCAGCCAGGCCAACGCACAGCAAAAACCCCTCCACTCTTATCAGTCCGGCACCAAGGAATTCTGGACCCATCCGCCGGATGACTGGTTCCTCGGCGACGAGACCGAGGCCCAGAAGGGCCTCGCACCGCCGTCGGGTCCGCCGACCGGCGCGTCGGAAGCAGAACTCGCTTCGATGATGAAGAAGATCAAGCTGCCGCCGGGCTTCAAGATTGAAGTCTACGCGCCGGGTGTGCTGGCCGCGCGGCAGATGGCCTGGGGCGACAAGGGCACGCTGTTCGTCGGTTCCTTCGGCCTCGGCAACGTCTACGCCATCACCGATAGCGGAGGCAAGAAGACGGTCAAGACCATCCTCAAGGGGCTGAACATGCCCACCGGTCTCGCCTTCCGCGACGGCGCGCTCTACGTGATCGCGGTCGACAAGCTGATCAAGTACGAAAACGCCGAAGCCAATCTCGACAAGCTCGGGGATGGCAAGGTGGTCTATGACGACATGCCCTCCTACGCGGCCCACGGCTGGAAATACCTCGCGGCTGACAAGGATGGATGGTTCTACATACCGTTCGGACCTCCCTTCAACATCGGGCTGCCGCCGACCGGCAACTCGCAGATCCGCCGCGTCGATCCCAAGACCGGCAACGCGGAACTGGTGGCGCTCGGCGTCCGCAACAGCGTCGGCGGCGACGTCGATCCGCGCAGCGGCAAATACTGGTTCACGGAAAACGCCCGCGACTGGATGAGCGACGACACTCCGAGCGACAAGCTCAACATGATCGACAGGATGGGCGAACATTTCGGCTATCCCTACTGCCACCAGGGCGACATCCCGGATCCGAAGTTCGCGATGGGTCACAAATGTTCGGAGTTCACCCCGCCGGTGCTCAAGCTCGGCGCGCATGTGGCTCCGCTCGGCATGAAGTTCTATACCGGCGACCAATTCCCCGCCGAGTACAAGAACTCGATCCTGATCGCCGAACACGGCTCGTGGAACCGGCATAAGTATCAGGGGGCGCGTATCGTCCGCGTCACCGTCGGTCCGGACGGCAAGAATCCGAAGCAGGATGTGTTCGCATCCGGCTGGCTCGAAGGCGACCAGGGCTATCTTGGCCGGCCGGCCGATATCGTCCTGGCCAAGGACGGCTCTATCCTCGTCGCCGACGACTGGGCCGGCGCGATCTATCGCATCAGTTACAGCAAGTAGTAAGGCTTGAACAATCAGAGGCTGCGGCCATTCGGAAACGAGTGGCCGCAGCTTCGCGTCTCAGGGGGCGGGACAATCCGGTCGTGGTCGTCATGCCCGGACCTGATCCGGGTATCCATCATAATGAAAACGTTTTTGAAAGATGGATTGCTGCGCCTCAGACAGGTTTAAGTCGTCTGCGCAAGGCAGACCGCTATGCCCGGCAATGACCAGGGAGAGGAAGAGTGACGCGGATTACTTTCGTCGGCATGCTGTCAGTTGCAATGATCTGCGGAACAGTTGCCCACGCCGCCGACACCGCAGCGGGCAAGGAAAAGGCCGGGACGTGCACGGCATGTCACGGCGAAGGCGGCATTTCGCAAACCGAAAACATTCCCTCGCTGGCGGGCCAGCCCGATCAGTTCATTCAGTGGCAGATGGTTTTCTTCCGCGGCGGCTCGCGCAAGAACGAACAGATGCAGCCGATCGCCGAGCCAGTCAGCAATGAGGATATCCGCGCTCTCGGCGCCTACTTCGCCTCGCTGGCACCGCCCAAAGCGACAACGCCCGACGAGAATCCGGATTTGTCGAAGAAGGGCGCGCAGGCAGCGGTGGGGCGGCGCTGCGCGTCATGCCACACCGATACATTCGCCGGAACGAAAGCCGTGGCGCGCCTCGCCGGCCAGCGCGAGGAATACCTGGTCAAGGCGCTGCATGACTACAAATCGGGCGTGCGATCCGGTGGCGCCGGGTCGGCCATGACCGACGTCGCCTATCCCCTGAGCGAGGAGGAAATCACCGCGCTCGCGCATTATCTCGCGCATTTGTAGGGTCCAAGAACACCCTCACCATGAGCACGCTTTTACCCCCGCTGCCTCTCATATGCCTTGAGATGCGTGTAGGCGGTGCGCAGCTTCGGCACCGGCACCTTTGCGGCATCGCCCCGCGCCACCAGATCGCCGATCACGTGATCGGCTTCGACCGGGGCGCCCGCCTTGATGTCGCGGAACATCGATGCGGTCATCTGCGAGCCCTCCGCGGTCAGCATGCCGCGGGTGCGTTCCAGAAACGGCGCGCGGGGTGCGTAGCCCTCGGCTGCCGCGACCTCGCTGCATTCATCGAGTATGCCCAGGATAAAATCCCTGCCGCCCGGCGCGGCCACGATATTGCCGACCGAGGCGCGCATCAGGCAGGTCGAAGCCGCGAGCGAAGCGAGGAACACCCATTTCTCCCACATTTCCTGGATGATGTATTCGCTGGCCACCGAGCCGAACTTGCCGCTCGCCATCACGTCGGCAATGGCGCGGACCCGATCCGACAGCTTGCCGTCGCGCTCGCCGAAAGTCAGCGACTGCATCGGCTGGAGTTGCACCACCTCCCGCTTGTCGTTAAGCGTCACTGCGATCGCACAGAGGCCGCCGAGCACGCGCTCGCGTCCGAATTTCCGGTCGAGCACATCCAGATGCAGCATGCCGTTGAGCAGCGGGATGATCGCGGTCTGCGGCCCGACCGCCGGCGCAAAAGATCTTATCGCGTCGTCGAGGTCGAACGCCTTGCAGCTCAGGAGTACGACGTCGAACTTTTCAGTGAGGTTGTCCGCCTGCACGGTCGGCGGATTCTTCAGGGTCACGTCGCCGTTGGGGCTCTTGATCACGAGGCCCGCCGAAGCCAGTTCAGCTGACCGGCGCGGCCGAACCAGAAAGGTCACGTCGCGGCCGGATGCAAGCATTCTGCCGCCGAAATAGCCGCCGATGGCGCCGGCGCCGACCACGAGAACTCGCATTGCCCAATTCTCCATTATTTCACGGCCTGCACTGTCCAGACCTTGATATCCCCATCATGCCGGCCACGGCGTTTCTGCTTTTACGCAGACTGCGTAAACTTGTCTGCGCTGCCGGGCATCCACGAATGAACAAGCGGCGCTACCACTTTTCCCCGAACGGACGGATTTCCAGTTCAAAGGTCCAGGCGCTGCGCGGCTGCTGATAGAGCTGCCAGTACGAAGCTGCAACCGACGCCGGCGGCATCAGCAAATCGGGATTATCAAGCGCCTCCTTGCCCCAGAGCTGCTCGCGGCGCGCGCGCACCCAGGCGGTATCGACGCCGGAATCGATGATCAGATGCCCGACGTGGATGTTTTTCGGCCAGAGCTCCCGTGCCATCGATTGGGCCACCGCGCGCAGGCCGAATTTCGCGCTGGCGAAGGCGGCAAAGCCGCTGCCGCCGCGTAACGAGGCGGTGGCGCCGGTGAAGAAGATATTGCCCTTGCCGCGCGGCACCATCAACCGCGCCGATTCGCGCCCGGCGAGGAAGCCGGCCCAGCAGGCCATTTCCCACACCTTGCGGAACACGCGGTCGGTGGTCTCAAGAATCGGGAAGTTGACGTTGGCGCCGACGTTGAAGATGCAGACTTCGAGCGGCGCGTGCTTGTCGGCGTCGTTGAGGAAGGAAGCGACCTCGTCTTCCTTCCGCGCGTCGAGCGCTCGCGCGACGATCGATCCTCCCGCGCCCTCAATCTCCCTGACCAGCGGCTCGAGCTTGGCGCCGTCGCGCCGGCCCGCGAAGACGGTGAATCCCTCGGCGGCAAATTTCTTGGCGATTTCGGCGCCGATATAGTCGCCGGCGCCGATCACGGCGCAGGTTGCGTTGCGTTTTTCCATTCCAGTGCTCCATGCCTCGTCATTGCGAGGAGCCAACGGGTCGGGCGAATGCGCGCCCGATGACAGGCTCCGCTCGCAATGGTGGTTGGACTATTTGCCCGAGACCATTTCCTCGACCTCGCGCAACTGCTCCTTGCCGAAGAACATTTCCCTGCCGACAAAGAAGGTCGGCGAGCCGAACGCGCCGCGCTCGACCGCCATTTGCGTATTCTCGATCAGCTTCGCCTTGACGTCCGGCTCTTGCGCGCGGGCGAACAGCCTTGCGGCATCAAGGCCGGACGCCGCAAGGGCCTGCATCGCCACATCGGGGTCGTCCATTTTCTTCGGCTCGACCCACATGTGGTAAAACGCGGCGTCGACATATTTCTCGAACACGCCTTCCTGCTGCGCCGCGACCGCGGCGCGCATCAGGTTGAGGGTGTTGACCGGAAAGAACGGATTCCAGGTGTGGGGCCTGACGTGAAAGCGCTTCACGAAGCGCTCGGTCTCCAGCGCGTGAAACTCGCGCTTGTTCTTGACGCCGGCGAGTGATTCGGCCGGCGACTTGTTGTTGGTGGCCTTGAAGATGCCGCCGAGCAGTATCGGGACATACTCGAATTTCACGCCGGTGCGTTTTTCGATCGCCGGGATGGCCTCGTGACTGAGGAAAGCGTTGGGACTGCCGAAATCGAACAGGAATTGCGGCGACGTTTTGGTCAAGGCAGCCTCCCGGGCGGTTTTGGTTGCCCGGGCATTCTGGCGCAGCTCGCGCGGCGCGTCTACTGTATTTATGATGATCGTAATATTGTGAGGCGTGCCGGGGGCGGTCAGATCAGCCGCCGTATGGCGCGCTTGCGCCATACCAGCAAGTAGTAACTCATCTGCAGAACGAACATGGCACCGAAGGTGATCGGATAAGCGGCCCAGACGCCTTCGATGCCGATGGCGCGGCTGAGAATGACCGCGGAGGGCACCTCGATCGCGGCGATCGCAAAGATCGAGATCGCCAGCGGCACCCATACGGTTCCGCTGGCGCGCATCGCGCCGGAGAACTCCGTCGCCATCCCGAACAGCACCGAACTCCACAGCACGATATGCAGCAACCCCTGCGCAAGATCGAGCACCGCCGCGTCGATGATGAAGAAGCTCATGATGGCGCGGGAGAACAGATAGACGAGCGCCACCAATCCGCCGGTCAGCACCAGGTTCATCTGCAGTCCGGTGCGGACAATCGAGCCGAGCCGGTCGGCGTCGCCGCGGCCGATCGCCTGCGCGCCGAACACCGAGACCGAAACGGCAATCGACAATGCCGGAAACTGGACGTAGCTCATGACCTGATTGACCGCGCCATAAGCCGCGGTGGCGGCCGAGCCGAAGCCGTTGACGAGACCGAGCAGGACCAGTTCGGCCAGCGACATCACCACCATTCCGATCGCCGCCGGAATGCCGAGGTACAGGACCTTGCGCAACAGCGCGCCGTCCAGCCGCATCGCGCGCAGAAACGCCGCGTCGAATGCCAGCGGATGACGGCGGCGGCGAAGGACGACGGCGAGCCACAACAGGGTGAACAGGCCGGATACTGCCGACGCCCACGCGGCGCTGGCGACGCCGAGTCGGGGCAAGCCGAACCAGCCGCGGATCAATGCCGGCGTTACGGCAAGACCGACAACCGCCGAAATCGCAAGCGCCAGTAACGGCGTCACGGTGTCGCCGACCCCGCGCATCATGGCCGTCAGAAGGATGAAAACAAAGGTCAGTGGCATGGCGATCATCATGATGCGCGCATAGGCATTGGCCTCCTCGAGAATATCGGGCGGCGTCGCGAGCACGATCAGGAGCGGTCGGCTGAACAGGCCGCCGACGGCGATCGCTGCCGCGCAGAGAAGCGCAATCGTCAGGGTCGCACCGGCGACGGCCTTCACCTTGTCGGGCTCGCCCGCGCCCCAGGCCTGGCCGATGAGCACGGTGGCACCCGAGCTCAGCCCCATGACGAAGGCGACAAAAAAGAACATCACCGGGAAAAACACCGAGACCGCCGCCAGCGCGTCGACCCCGATCATCTGGCCGAGAAAGACGTTGTTGATGGTGCCGAACAACGATTGCAGAATGTTGCTCAGCATCATCGGTGCGAGGAAGACGAGGAAAGTCTTCCAGAGGGGCGGGGTGTTCGACACGGCTGTTCCTGTCTGGCCGCGTGACTGATCGATTGCCACGTCACGTTGCGGTGCTGGAGTTGCGGGGCTTCAGGGAAACGGCTGGCTGCCGATCAGGCCTGCGGCGGTTCGGCGCGATCGCTGAAGGCGAGCGTGACGATGTGGTCGCGGATATCTTCCGGCCAGCCGGCAATGAGGCCGGCCAGCCGCCGCCGGTCGCCAGCGAACAGGGCCCGGGAGGCTTCCTCGAAGCCGGGGAGATTGCCGGCCATGGCAGACATGAAATGATAGGCCGCGTCTCTCGCTGCGCGGCTGCGATCGAGATCGCCGCTGGCGCGACGCGCTTCCTCAATCAGCCTTCGCAACGCCACGGACGCGCCGCCGGGTTGCGCTCCGAGCCATTCCCAGTGCCGCGGCAGCAGCGTCACCTCGCGGGCGACGACGCCGAGCCTGGGCCGCCCGCGCCCGCGCGGTTCAGGCACAGACGAATTGTCGGCAGGCAATTCCGAATTCGAGGCGGGTTGCGGCAAGCGTCCCACGATATCCCGCTCGGTGCCGCGGAGATCCAGATCGATCATTCGGCCATTTGCGTCGTCAAAAATGACGACAGGCTGTGCAGTGTCGCCTTTGGATGCCTTCATGACCGCAAGCGCGACCTCAGCCAATGGGCCGGAAGCCAGCCGCTTGGAGCCTATGAAGGCCGTAAAGTATTGCGGGCGTGTCTGGATCATCGGCCAGTTCCGCTTTCCTGCCGTCTAAATTTACCCGGATAAATTAAGATGTCAATATCACCCGGGTAATAACTATTTGAGCTAGGCGTCGGGCGGGACCCGAACCGGTTAAATCCAAACCGAGTCCCAATCGCCAACCTCACGGCCCCCTGCTAGGAGGTCTGCATGACCAATCACCGCAAGGTCCAGAGGGAATCGCCATGCTCACCGTTCATCACCTCAACAATTCCCGCTCCCAGCGCGTGCTCTGGCTCCTGGAAGAACTTGGCGTGCCCTATGAGATCGTCCGCTATCAGCGGCAGCCGGACATGCGCGCGCCGGCCGAGCTGCGCGCGATTCATCCGCTCGGAAAATCGCCTGTCATTACCGACGACGGCAACACCATCGCCGAGTCAGGCGCGATCGCCGAATACATCATCGACACCTATGGCGAGGGACGCCTGATCCCGCCACTGAGGACGCCGGAGCGGCTGCGCTACACCTATTGGCTGCATTACGCCGAAGGCTCGGCGATGCCGCCGCTGCTCTTGAAACTGTTGTTCACGCTGATGCCGAAGCGCGCACCGGCCCTGCTGCGCCCGCTGGTGCGCAAGGTCTCCAATCAGGCGCTGACCACGCTGGTCAATCCGCAGCTCAGGCAGCACATGGCGTTCTGGGAGAGCGAACTGGGAAAAAGCGAATGGTTCGCCGGCAATGAATTCACCGCCGCCGACATCCAGATGAGTTTTCCGCTGGAAGCGGCTGCGGCGCGCGGCGGGCTTGAGCAGGGTCACCCGAAGGCGATGGCATTCCTGGACCGCATTCACGCCCATCCGGCCTACAAGCGCGCGCTTGAGAAGGGCGGGCCGTATTCAGTGGGGCGCTAACACCTCCAGGCAGGCCCAGAACCGCTCCCATGATTATATTACCCGGGTATAATTGACTAGCCTGGCAGTCACCTGCTATCTCCTTCGCAGCGGGCTGCGGGGGCGGCGGAGGGCTGCGATGAAAACCGATGACCGGAAGGCGGCCATCGCGGCCTACAGGAAACGCAAGAACGCTGTGGGCATCTTCGCAATTCGCTGCGCCGCATCGAGTCAGGCCTGGGTAGGTCAAACTCTCAACCTCGACACCATTCAAAACCGCATCTGGTTTTCACTGCGGGTGGGCAGCAATTCCAATCGCGATCTCCAGAGCGCATGGTCGGTTCATGGCGGAGACAATCTTACATTTGAACCGCTTGAGCAGCTGAAGGATGAGGAACTGGCTTACGTCAGGGATGCGCTTCTGAAGGAACGCCTCACCCATTGGCGGTCGACACTGAACGCGTTGAGCATCTAGCCAGCTGGCGGCCGGTTCAGCCCCTCCCCTCGCCCGGATCAGCGGCCATTGCAGCGCGGGTTCTAGCGCGACTTTGGGACTTCGCCAACGGAAGGCAGCGCCATCACGGTGACGCCCGGCGGCGGCACGTCGTCGTCGGGCACGAAGAAGTCCGACATCAGCGTTACCTTCGGATCGACGCGGTAAGGCTCGAAGTCGCGCACGCCGCTTTCGTAAAGCACCTTGTCGTCGATGCAGAATTGCCCGGTGAATTCACGCGACGGCCTTGTGAAGATGACATGGGCCGCGTCGCCCATGATCGCAGGCGTCCGGCTGGCGCGCATCATGGCGTCGCCGCCCAGGAGATTGCCGACCGCGGCGGTGGCGATGGTGGTGCGCGGCCACAGCGCGTTGACCGCGACGCCCGCGGCCCTCAGTTCGGCCGACAGGCCGAGCACGCACATGCTCATGCCGAACTTCGCCATGGTGTAGGCGGTGGAATGCTCGAACCATTTCGCCTTCATGTCGAGCGGCGGCGACAGCATCAGAATGTGCGGGTTCTCCGCCTTCTTCAGGTGCGGGATGCAGTATTTCGACACCATGAAGGTGCCGCGGGTGTTGATGCCCATCATCAGGTCGAACCGCTTCATGTCGGTCATCTGTGAATTGGTCAGGCTGATGGCGCTGGCGTTGTTGACGCAGATATCGATGCCGCCGAACTCGGCGACGGTCTTGTCAATGGCCGCGATCACCTGGGTCTCTTCGCGGATGTCGCACAGGATCGGCAGCGCCTTGCCGCCGGCGGCGCGGATCTCGTCGGCGGCGGTGTAGATGGTGCCCTTGAGTTTCGGATGCGGCTCTGCGGTCTTCGCGGCGATCGCGACATTGGCGCCGTCGCGCGCCGCCCGCAGCGCGATCGCCAGCCCGATGCCGCGGCTGCCGCCGGATAGGAACAGCGTCTTGCCCTTGAGCGATGTCATGGTTCCTCCCTCACGGTGTTTCCCGCCGAATTCTATGTTGGGCCTATTGCCCCGCCGCGTCCGCGCCACGGGTACGCGGATCGGGGGCGCCGAGCAATCCATTGTCCGTCACGGCGATCGAATTGGCCGAGGTCTGCCCCATCGGCTCGACCACGCGATGGCCCCGGGCGCGCAGCGCCGCCAGCGTTTCGTCGGCGAAACCGTGCTCGATCCGCACCTCATCCGGCAGCCACTGGTGGTGCAGCCGAGGCGCATCGACGGCGGCGGCGACATTCATGCCGTAATCCAGCACGTTGACGATTACCTGCAGCACGGTCGAGATGATGCGGCTGCCGCCGGGCGATCCGGTCACCAGCACCGGCCCGTTGTCCTTCAGCACGATGGTCGGCGACATCGAGGACAGCGGCCGCTTGCCGGGACCGGGCAGGTTGGCCTCGAAGCCGACGAGGCCGTAAGCGTTCGATGCGCCGGGCGCCGCGGTGAAATCGTCGAGTTCGTTGTTGAGCAGCACCCCGGTGCCGTCGGCGACCAGGCCGACGCCATAGCTGAAATTCAGCGTATAGGTGTTGCTGACGGCATTGCCGAGACCATCGACCACCGAAAAATGCGTGGTGTTGCTGCCTTCGTGCGGCGGCGTCGCCGACAGCGCATCGGTCCACGGCGTCGCGCGGTCGAGATCGATGCCGGCGCGTTGTTTGGCGGCGTAATCCTTCGAGATCAGGGTCGCTACCGGCGCGCTGACAAAGGCGGGATCGCCGAGATAACGCGCGCGATCGGCATAGGCGCGCTTCATCGCCTCGATCATGACATGCAGCGAGGGCGCAGAGCCCTGCTTCATCTCGCGCATCGGAAAGCCCTCGAGGATATTCAGCGTCTCCAGCAGCACGACCCCGCCGGAGGAGGGTTCCGGCATCGACACGATGTCATAACCGCGATAACTGCCGCGCACCGGGGCGCGGACGATGGCCCGATATGATTTGAGATCGTCCGATGTCATGATGCCGCCCGCCTCGCCAATCGCCTTGGCGAGCTTTTCCGCGACCGGGCCTTGGTAAAATCCGCGCGGTCCCTGGGCTGCGATGGCCGAGAGCGTCGCCGCCAGATCGGTCTGAACCAGCCGGTCGCCCTCGCGCAGCGAGCTGCCGTCGGCGCGCGAAAATATCTTCGCCGTTGACGGCCAGCGCGCCAGCCGCCGATACCAGTCCGGCAGCGTGTCGGCGGTGTCATCGGCGACGACGATGCCGCCGCGCGCCAGATCGATCGCCGGCTGCAGCAGATCGGCCAGCGTGAACTTTCCCGAGCCGTATTTCTCCAGCGCCAGCGTCAACCCCGCGACCGTGCCGGGCACTCCGATGCCGAGCGCGGAATCGCGCGATTTGGCGGTATCGGGCTTGCCGTCGGCCCCCAGAAAAATCTGCGGCGTGGTCGCGGCCGGCGCGGTCTCGCGATAGTCGATGGCGACGTCCTCGTGCCGATCCGCCGAGTGGATCAGCATGAAACCGCCGCCGCCGATGTTCCCCGCGCGCGGATAGGTCACGGCCATCGCGAAACCGGTAGCCACGGCCGCGTCGACCGCGTTGCCGCCACGCCGCAACACATCCGCGCCGATGCCCGCCGCGGTCTTTTCCTGCGCGACCACCATGCCGTGTTCGGCGACAACGGCATGAATGGCGTCCGCCGCCGGCGGCGTGTAAGAACCGCGGCGCTGCTCCTGCGCGGCCGCCGGCAGGCAGAACGCAATAATCAGCACCATGCCTGCGACGATCCAGCGCCGTTCGGCATTAAATCGTGTCATCAAACTTCCGCCCGGGTTAAGGCCAATCTGGCGTCAGCAAATTCGCGAGGCTGTCACCGCCGCAAATGCTATATGGGTTCCGATCCCGAGGGCAAAACGCCTCCGCGTGATGACTAAGGATATTTTCCGGCATGGCGGTTATCGCTTCGGACGCACGCATTGCTGATATGCAGCAGAATTATCCGCCACGATCCGCCGTCATCAGCTGGATTTTGTTCGCCTGGGCGGCAGAGCCTTTTTTCACGCTGATAACCACCTTCGTGTTCGCGCCCTATTTTGCCACCCATGTGGCCTCCGACGCCGCGAGCGGACAGGCACTGTGGGGCTTTGCGACCGCGGCGGCGGGATTGGTGATCGCCGTGATGTCGCCGGTGCTGGGCGCGATCGCGGACGCAAGCGGCCGCCGCAAGCCGTGGATCGCCGCGTTCGGCGTGCTGCTGGTGGTCGGCTCCGGCCTGATGTGGTTTGGAAGGCCCGGTGACGTCCGCGTGATTCCCCCGCTGCTCGCCGCCTACGGGATCGCAACCATCGGCGTCGAATTCGCCATCGTCTTCAATAATTCGATGATGCCGACGCTGGTGCCGCCGGACAGGATCGGCCGGCTGTCCGGCACCGGCTGGGCCACCGGTTATGTCGGCGGCATCCTCAGCCTGATCCTGGTGCTCGGCTTTCTCGCCGCCAGTCCGGACACCGGCCGCACGCTGTTCGGATTTTCTCCGCTGTTCGGTCTCGATCCCGTCACCCATCAGGGCGATCGCGTCACGGGCCCCCTGACCGGCATCTGGTTCATCATCTTCGCGCTGCCGATGTTCCTGCTGACACCCGACTATCCCGCCAGGCGGCGGATGAGCGAGGCGCTGCGGGAGGGATTGACCGAACTGAAACAAACGCTTCTCGAATTGCCTAAGCAGAAATCCCTTGCCGCGTTTCTGCTGGCCAACATGATCTACACCGACGGGCTGGTGTCGCTGTTCGCCTTCGGCGGCATCTACGCCGCCGGCACTTTTGGGTGGAACACGATTCAGATTGGCACTTTTGGTATCCTGCTCGCCATCGCCGGGACCTTTGGGGCGTGGCTCGGCGGCAAACTCGACGACAAGCTGGGGCCGAAGCGGGTCATCGCCGGCAGCATGCTGATCCTGCTGTTCTCGATCGTTGCGATCCTGTTGGTCGACAAGGACCGCATCCTGTTCATCAAGGTGGCGCCGCCGGCGCCTGGCGGCGCGCTGTTCGCGGCAAGCGCCGAACGTGCCTATCTCCTGCTCGGATGTCTGATCGGCGCGGCCGGCGGCCCCTTGCAGGCGGCGTCGCGCACGCTGCTGATCCGCATGGCGCCGCAAGACCGCATCGCGCAATATTTCGGGCTGTTCGCGCTGACCGGAAAGGTCACGTCCTTTATCGGGCCGCTGCTGATCGGTGCGATCACCGCTGTGACCGCAAGCCAGAAGGCTGGCATGGCGGTGCTGGTGCTGTTCTTCGTGGCGGGACTGGCGCTACTGGCGCGGGTACGCGATTGATTCGCTTGTCATGCGCGGCAATGACGGCCGTCATCAATGCCCGCGCTGGCGCAAATCGCTCTGGTAAAGCGTGTTCACGGTGATGGCGCCAACGGCGCGCGATACGCAGGGACAGATCTTGCCGTTTGCGCTCTTCTGGTGATCGCTGAAGAACACGTCGCGATGGTCGATCTGGCCGTCCACGGCAACGACGTCGATCGCACAGACGCCGCATTCGCCGCGCTGGCAGTCCGACATCACCTCAAAGCCGGCCTCGTTGAGCGCATCCAGCATCGATTTGTTTTCGGGAACCGCGATCTCCCGGCCGGAATGATCGATCCTGACCCGAAACGGTTCCGTCGGCAAAAGGCCGCTCGAGCCGAACGTCTCGTATCGCAGATCGGCCGGCAGGCGTCCGGCCGCCGCCCAGCTGCGTCGTGCCGCTTCGAGCAGGCGCATCGGGCCGCATATGATGGTCAGCGCATCCGGCGGCAGGCCACCGAAAGCATCGTCCAGGTCGATCCGCCGGCCTTCGTCGCCCGCATGGATGACCAGGCGATCTCCGAGCAAGCCTGTGAGCTCGTCGAGAAACGCGGCATCGTGCCGCGACCTGACGGCGTAGTGCAGCGCTACTTCGGCATTCCGGCGTATCAACGCACCGGCAACGCCGACGAGCGGCGTAATGCCGATCCCGCCCGCGATCAGACAGTATGATTTTCGCGACCAGTCGATCTCGAGCAGCGATGCCGGGCTCGATACCTCAATGCGCGCGCCCGGCTGCAGCGACCACATATAGAGCGAGCCGCCGCGGCTGTCCGGCGCCCGCCGAACCGCAATCCGGTATCCGTCGCGGCCGACGTCGCCGACCAGCGAATAACAGCGGGTCTCCGGCCTTCCGTCGATCAACACGCCGACACTCACGTGACTGCCGATAGCGTAGGTCTGGGCGTCTGTTCCCTCAGGCCGCAACACGAATTCGCGAATCTCGGGGGCGACGTCGCGAATCCCGTGAACCCTGCATGTCGTCCATTTCTGTGCAAATCGCATGGCGTCCTCGAGCTCCTATTCAGACGCGTTTTCTTCACGAGAACCGGCAGCCACTTCGCTTGAAAGCGTTTTGTCTATTCGGTGACGGGAGAGCGGATCAGCGCCAGCGCCGGCAGCAGATCCAGGTGGGTTCGATTGCGCAGCGCCAGCCGCAGGTTTCGCGCGGCAAGGCGGGCATGCTCGCGCATGACCGCTTCCGCCCTTGCCCCTTCGCGGTTTTCAATCGCGTCAACGACAATGCGGTGATGGTCCTGGCCAATGATCAGGATCTGATGCGCTTCCGGCAGCACCGACTGCGCCATCACGAAGCCGCTGGGAGAGGCGAACGGCAACGCGGAGGCGCGGTCGATTTGCCGGATCAGCGGCGCGCTGCGAGATAATTCCGTAAGCAGGGCATGAAAGCGGGCATTCATCGTGACGTAGGACGAGAACGCCTCCACCGAGATTGGATCCTGCATGACCAGTTGGTCGAGTTCCGCCAGACTTTCCTTCAGCGGCTCAAGATCGCGCGCCGATACCCCTCGCTCCGCGGCAAACCTGGCGGCAAGCCCTTCTAGCACCCCGCGCAGCTCGATCGAGTCGAGGATGTCCCGTTCGGTGAATGACTTGACCATGAACCCGCCGGACGGAATTGCTTCCAGCAGGCCTTCCTCCTCGAGCCGGACCAGTGCCATGCGCACCGGCGTTCGCGACACGCCGGTGGTCTCGACCGCCCCGAGTTCGGAAATTCGCTCGCCGGGCCGCAACTGGCCCGAAAGGATCAGGTCGCGCAGCGCCAGCTGGGCGCGCACCGTCTGGGATACCGCGCGATCGGGATCACGTTCGTTCATCGGCTCACTCCGCTGCCTGCATCGCTGAAGACGGGCTTTCCCGCGCAACCATGCGATCGATCATGCGCCGCGCCCACATCGCACCGGCGTCGATGTTGAGATTGTAGAACACGCGATCTGGGTTCTGGTCGATCGCGCGCTGCTGGGCTTCGAGAATGATTTCATCTTCGTGGAAAATGCCCGCGACGCCTTCGCGGATTTCCGTGGTGAGCTTTTGCTCGCCTCGACGGTAATTACGCGCAAAGGCCCAGAAATAGTGGCACGACGTTCCGGTTTCCGGCGTCATGGTATTGAGCACGTAGCCGTTGACGCCTTGCGAGCGGTCGCCTTCCGGCGCGCCGGTGCCGGTCGGCGCCACCCCGACGTCGATCGTGACGGTGCCGGGCGCCTCGAAGCGAATGACCTGCCAGCGATCGACCAATCCCGGCTTTTGCAGTTGTCCGGCCCAGAACGGTGGCGCTTCGATGCCTTTCATCCAGCGGGTCACGGTTACGGTTTTGTCGCCATGAGCTACATCGAACGGCGCTTCCGCGACGGCTTCATTGCCGATGCTCCCGCCATGGACAAAGGTCTCGTGCGTGAGGTCCATCAGATTATCGACCACCAGCCGGTAATCGCATTTGACGTGAATGGTCTTGCCGTCCCCTGCCCAGGCCGGATCGTCGTTCCAGTGCATGTCCGGAACCAGCGCGGGATCGGCCAGCGCCGGATCGCCCATCCACAACCAGATGAACCGGTGGCGCTCGACGACCGGATAAGCGCGCACGCATGCCGACGGATTGATGGTTTCCTGCGACGGCATGAAGGTGCAGCGGCCCGATGGATTGAATTTCAGGCCGTGGTAGCCACACACCACGCTATCGCCTTCGAGGCGGCCTTTCGAAAGCGGCACCAGACGATGCCAGCAGGCATCTTCCAGCGCAGTCACCTGCCCATTGGCTTGCCGATACATGACGACCTGCTTGCCGCAGATTGTCCGCGGAAACAGGACGCGCTTGATGTCGGCGTCCCAGGCTGCGGCGTACCAGGCATTCATCGGAAAGGATTGGGCCATCAGGGATACCCTCCGCCGGATCTATTGCATCCCAGATGTATACATCATTAGCTGATAAAGGGCAAGTATGCCGAATAAATAGGTGGAAACGGCAGTTTGTGTATACACTCAAGACCAACGGCAGGAGATGCTCAATGCCGGAAATGCCGCACCCCGGTGAACACCATGGCGATGCCGGCATCATCGGCGGCCTTGATGACCTCATCGTCGCGGATCGATCCGCCGGGCTGGATCACGGCGGTGGCGCCGGCCTCGATGCAAGCCAGCATGCCATCGGCAAACGGAAAGAATGCGTCGGAAGCAACCACCGACCCCCTGGTCATCGGATAGGGCAGCTTGGCTTCGTCGGCGGCATCCTGCGCCTTGCGCGCCGCGATGCGGGCCGAATCCACCCGGCTCATCTGCCCGGCGCCGATGCCGACGGTGGCGAGGTCCTTTGCGTAGATGATGGTGTTCGACTTGACATGCTTGGCGACGCGGAATGCGAACCTGAGATCGCGCAGCTCCGCATCGGTCGGCGCACGCCTGGTCACGGTCTTTAGCGTGAGGTCGTCGACCACGGCGTTGTCGCGGCTCTGCACCAGAAGCCCGCCGGCGACGGTCTTTGCCGTCAGGCCCGCGGCACGCGGATCGGGCAGGCTGCCCGCGAGCAGGAGACGCAAGTTGCGCCGCTTGCCGATGATCGCAATGGCTTCCTCGGTCGCATCGGGCGCGATGATGACTTCGGTCAGGATTTCGGTGATGACGCGGGCGGTATCGGCATCGAGCGTACGGTTGACGGCGATGATACCGCCATACGGCGATTGGGTGTCGCAGGCGAACGCCTTGCGATAGGCGTTGACGAGATCGGTACCTTCGGCGACGCCGCAAGGGTTGGCGTGCTTGACGATGACGCAGGCCGCGGTGCGCGCCGGATCGAATTCGGCGATGCACTCATAGGCCGCATCGGTGTCATTGATGTTGTTGTATGACAGTTCCTTGCCCTGCAATTGCCGCGCCGTGGCGACGCCCGGCCGCTGGTCGGGAGTGCGATAGAAAGCAGCCGTCTGGTGCGGGTTTTCGCCATAGCGCAGCGCCTGGATCAGTCGTCCGCCAAAGGCGCGGTAATCCGGCGCATCGGACTTGAGCTCACCTGCAAACCAGTTCGAGATCGCCGCGTCATAGGCCGCGGTGCGGGCATAGGCTTTGGCGGCCAGACGGCGGCGCAGCGAAAGCGTGGTCGCGCCGGCGTTGGCGGCGAGCTCGTCGAGGACGGCCTGGTAATCCTGCGCTTCGACGACGACCGCGACGTCGTCGTGGTTCTTCGCCGCGGCGCGGATCATCGCGGGGCCGCCGATGTCGATATTCTCGATGCATTCCTCGAAGCCGGCGCCCCTGTCGACGGTGGCCTCGAACGGATAGAGATTGACCACCAAAAGGTCGATCGGCGCGATGCCGTAGCTCTTCATCGCTTGCGCATGTTCGGGGTTATCCCGGATCGCGAGCAGCCCGCCGTGCACTTTGGGATGCAGGGTCTTGACCCTTCCATCCATCATTTCCGGAAAGCCCGTCAGTTCCGAAACGTCCCTGACCTTCAGCCCCGCGGCGGCAATCGCCTTGGCGGTGCCGCCGGTAGAGACGAGCTCGATGCCGTGGCCGGCCAGGGCGCGGGCGAATTCGATCAGGCCGGATTTGTCGGAAACGGACAACAGAGCGCGGGTTACGGGGCGCGGATGGTCGGTCATGGGCATATGTCCTGCTTGATAAGGCCGCCGGGTAGCACGGTTTTGTCAGCCACGAAACCGGCAGTGGTGGCGATGTGGAAATCTCCCTGCTGCCGCCGGGAGCGGCAGGCCAGCCTTTACAGCGGCAATTCCGGCTCGCGGTAGGCGCTGCGTCGCGCCGTGGTGGCCGAGACCGACGCCGTCGAACGCACAAAGCCCCAGCGGATCGAGGGAGCGTGCCGCGCCTCCTGCCGGATCACGATCTGGGTGGTGCGGCGGGGACCGTCGTTTCCGGCCAGGAATACGCTGTCTTCCAGTTCGACCTTGTCGTCGAGCGCCTCGAAGGTCCAGACGTCGCGGTTCGGCAGTACCAGCATCACGCCACGGGCGTCGCTGAGGCGGCTCGCCTTTACAGACGGATGAAGATGAAACCGCACGGCGTAGTCGGCCTCGTTGCCCCTGATCCGGGCGCCCGGCGCCGGCGCCACGGTGTCCTCGCCGTCGAGCCTGGAGCCGTCAGGCGCGATCATCAGCACCCGGCGATGCAACACGCCGAACCGCGCCAGATACCCGTCATGCGAGGTGGTCAAGAGCACGCCATTGGCGACCGCCTCGCGATAGCTTTCGACGTTCGACGGGCCGCTGACGACGGGCGCGCCGTGCAACAGCCGTTTCATCGCCGAGAACTCGACGAACTGGCAGGACGACATATCGTGATAGGTCAGCGTCGAATGCGCCGGCGTGCTGCGCGCAAAGGCGCGCCAGTTGTCGCGGCCGGTCGAGGGCATGCCGCAATTGATGACGATCCGGCTCGGCCCCGACGACAGCTCGAACGAAAGGCAGCCGGCGTGGGCGTCGTGACTGACGCTCGGCGGGGGCGGCGGCCCGGTGTCCATGATGACTGTCATCGCGCCGGCATCGAGGCGTTGAAACCCGGTGTGCGGCATGTTCGCCATCGGCACGCCGTGGGTGTCGTCATAGGCAAGCAGCGTCGCCAGCAGATCGGACGGCGCGCTGCTCATGCCGTTGAACAGCGCAAAACTGCCGTCGCCGTGCCGGAAGAAGCGCAGCATCGGCATCATGCGGTCGATCGCATTCAACAGCGCCGGCGGCGGCGCGATGTTGCGGGCGGCAAAGGTCTGCCGCAGCGGCAACAAGTCGATCAACAGCTCGATCAGCGCGCCGGGATTGCGCGAGATGTGGCCGCCGTCGGGGAGTATTTGCCGTTGCAGTTCCTCGGAGAGCTTGCGCGTGGTGGCGCGGATGTGCCGCGCCTGGTTGGCGAGGCACAGCGAGGCGTAGCAAAGCGCGATCAGCACCTGGAGCCTCGGCACGCCGTCAATATCCAGCATCGTGTAGCGCAGATAGAGGATTTCGCGCGCCAGTCCGCGCAAATAGCGCCGGTAGAATTTGCCGTCGGTATCGCCGAGCACCAGGGGCGCCTGCGACAACAGCGAGATGACGCGGCGCGCCAGCACGTCGGCGCGGCGGCCGATGGAGCGCCTGCGCGACGGATTCGAAATCCAGTCATCGACCAGCGAGCGGGCGTTGGCGCGGGTCAGCGCGGTATCGGCGGCGCGCAGATGCCGCAGCCATCCGAAGCCGAGCAGCGCCACCTCCCAATCTTCCGACGGCGGCTCGAGATCGAAGATCGAGCGGCCGTGGCAGGTCACGATCTTGCCGGCGAACACGAAACGGCCGGCGTAGATTTCAGCCGCGCGGGTGGCGTCGGCGGTGCGCAGGTCATGCGGCGCGATGATGAGGCGGTCGGTGCGGCTCGGCCATAGCCGCGACAGCGCCACCGAGCCGCCGCTTGCGCGCGCCATTATATTCCGCGCGAAGCGGCCCATGATCAGCGTCGAGATGCGTCTGCGTTGAGCGACCGACACGCTTGCCCTTAATCAGAGGATTCTCTTCGCGAATCCTTTTAATCCGGAAACGCGGCTCCTTTTAATCCGGAATTGCGGCCAAGACACCATCTTGAAACCGCCCGAATCAGCGGGGGGTCAAGGAAAAGCGGTGCAAAATCAGGATTTAACCAGCCGCGCGGCATAAAAGCCATCGAGACCGCCCAAGCGGGGGTCTTGATTCGGCAGGTGGCAGGGCAGGGCGCGCAGATCGCCTTCGGCGGTCAGGATTTCCTTGAGGCCGGCGACCTCGCCGGCCGCGATCGGCGCGCGGCGCATGGCGGAATCGGAGGCGAGAAGGGCCGCGATGGGATGTTCGCCCTCTTCCGGCTCAAGCGAGCAGGTACAATAGACCAGCTTCCCGCCCGGCCTGAGCAGCGCGGTCGCCCTCTGCAGCAGGCGCTTCTGCAGCGCCGCGAGCGCGCCGATATCGGCTTCCTGCCGCAGCCAGGCGACGTCGGGATGGCGGCGGATGGTGCCGGTCGAGGTGCAGGGCGCATCGACCAGAATGCCGTCGAAGCCTTCGCCACTGTTGACCCCCTGCCACTCGGAGGCATCAGCGACTACGATCTCCGCCTCCAGCGCCAGCCGCGCGAGATTGTCGCGCAGCCGCGCCATGCGGGCCGGCGAGCGGTCGACCGCGGTGACACGCGCCCCGGCGTGAGCGAGTTGCGCCGTCTTGCCGCCCGGCGCGGCGCAGAGATCGGCGATGGACTTGCCGGCGACATCGCCAAGCAGGCGCGCCGGCAGCGCGGCGGCTGCGTCCTGCACCCACCATTGGCCCTCGGCGAAACCCGGCAGCATCGTCACCGAGCCGTGCAGCAGCGTACGCACGGTGCCCGTCGGCAGCGTTTCGCCGTGCAGGCGCGTCGCCCACTGTTCGGGATCGGATTTCACGGTGATATCGAGCGAAGGCTCGTTGCCGATCGCAACCGCGATGTCGCGCGCAACGGTCTCGCCGTAGTGGGCGATCCAGCGCGCCATGAGCCACTCGGGAACATCGAGCGTCTGCGATTTGACCTCATCGATCAGCGGCTGCCCCTCGCGCGCGCAGCGGCGCAGCACCGCGTTGACGAGGCCGGCATATTTCGCGGCCCGCCGATCCGACTGCACCAGCCGCACCGAAAGATCGACCGCGGCATGATCGGGCACGTCCATCCAGAGAATTTGCGCGGCGCCGATCAAGAGCGCGCTTTGTGCGCGCGGCGCGTCGGTCGGAATGCCGCGATCCAGCAGCCGCGACAGCAGATGGCCGAGCGTGCCGAGCCGGCGCAGAATGGTTGCCACCAGCCGCCGCATCAGCGCGCGGTCGCGATCGGACAGCGTCTTCAATCCGGGATGCGCGGCGGCGCCGTCAAGCTGTTCGTCGAGCGTGCGGTGCTTGTGCAGCACGCCGTCGAGGATATCCGCCGCGATCCGCCGCGCCGCGAGACCGGGCACTTCGGATTGCAATGCGAGTCTTTGAGAAGGCATGGAGTGGGAACATCCCGAAGGAATAGGCCAGCGATCAGCGTTTCAGCTTCAGCGGCGGGAAGGAAATCGCGTTTGCCACTGCAATATGCCAAATATAGGAATCGCCCTACCGATTTCATCGGTGCCATACCATCTTTATGCGGGAACCTTGAATTGAACGCGCGAAACCCGCAGCTGGATATCGAGAGATGACCGACGATCCATCATTGCCCGTATCGGCCGCACCTGTTGCGGATCGCAAGCCGCTGACCCCGGCGGCAAAACGCGCGCTCGCCGAAGCCGAAGCGCGCAGGCAGGCTGCGGCGGCGAATGCCAAGCCTGCGGCTAGGGAATTCCAGGGCCCGAAGGGTCCGGAACCAACCCGCTACGGCGATTGGGAGACCAAGGGCATCGCCTCGGATTTCTGAAGTCGGAACACTGCCCTTGTCGATGACGGCGGTTCCAGCAGATGATCTTCAAGGAAAAAGCCGCGCGGCGCGCGGCTTTTTGCACATCCAGATCCGGGGCAATAGATCAGCGCGACACCACCACGGTCGTGCCGACGGAGACGCGCCCGTAGAGGTCGGTGATATCGTCGTTCAGCATCCGGATGCAGCCATAGGAGACAAAACCGCCGACTGAACCTGGCATGTTGGTGCCGTGTATCGCGTATTCGCCCCCGGCCAGCGTCATCGCCGCGACGCCCATCGGATTGTGCGGCGAGCCGCCCGGAATCACGTCCGGCATCGACGGCTTGTCATGCTTCACTTCCGCCGGCGGCGACCAGGCCGGATTGCGGTACTTGCCGTCGATCCTGGTGACGCCGGCCCATTGCTTGCCGGCCTTGCCGACGCCGACGGGATAGCGGACGGCATGGCCCTGATCGAGAACCAGATAGAGCCGGCGCTCATTGGTCTTCACCACGATCGTTCCCGGCGAATAGTCGCCGCGGAAACCGACCATATCCGGCCGCGCCTCGGCCCCTGAGGTCGCCAACATCGCCGCCCCGATGGTGGCTGCCAGCGCCACCGCAATCCTCAACGACATCAGTCTCTCCGCTCTGAGCTTTGGTCACCCTCTTCGGGGCATGAGATTCGATCCAAATCCTGCCAAACGCAGGCTTTGCCGCCGGGTTGCCTGTGCATGTTTAACCGCGTGCGTTAACCACCCGGTTTCCGCAAGGCCCGCGCGGCGCGACCAGCCAGCCCCTAGTAAGAAAATGTTGAAAACAAAGTAAATGCCCGGAAAACAACACTCGCCCAAAAACGGCATCGCCGTGGCGGCCTCCCCCTGACAATTGCGTGAGTGGGATTGAAGTGGGAGGCCGGTCTGCAAAGCGTTATTACCGCGCCGGCAGAACGCTCCCTCGCCCCGCGCTTGCGGGGAGAGGGTGGGGTGAGGGGCTGCTTCGGTAGCCTCCGAAGGGGAGCGCGCGCGGCGAGCCCCCCTCACCCGGATCCGCGCGATCGCGCGAATCCGACCTCTCCCCGCAAGCGGGGCGAGGTAAGAGAAGGAGCGCCTACGCCGAAGCGTCCTTCTTGTTCTGGCGGTGTTGCACGAGATCGTCGACCACGGCGGGATCCGCCAGCGTGGAGGTGTCGCCGAGGCTGCCCGGTTCGTCCTCGGCGATCTTGCGCAGGATGCGGCGCATGATCTTGCCGGAGCGAGTCTTGGGCAGGCCGGGTGCGAACTGGATCTGGTCGGGGGACGCGATCGGGCCGATGTCCTTGCGCACCCACGCCACCAATTCCTTGCGCAGTTCTTCGGTCGGCTCGGTGCCGGCCATCAGCGTCACATAGGCGTAGATGCCCTGGCCCTTGATGTCGTGGGGATAGCCAACCACGGCGGCTTCAGAGACTTTTGCGTGCGCCACCAGCGAGCTTTCGACTTCCGCGGTGCCCATGCGGTGACCGGAGACGTTGATGACGTCATCGACGCGTCCGGTGATCCAGTAATAGCCGTCGGCATCCCTGCGGCAGCCGTCGCCGGTGAAATATTTTCCCTTGTAGGTCGAGAAATAGGTCTGCTCGAAGCGGGCGTGATCGCCATAGACGGTGCGCATCTGTCCCGGCCAGGATTTGGCGATGCAGAGATTGCCCGTGCATTCGCCCGTCAGCACCTTGCCGTCGGCATCGACGATTTCGGGCACCACGCCGAAGAACGGCTGCGTCGCCGAACCGGGCTTCAATCGGGTGGCGCCGGGCAACGGCGTAATCAGGATGCCGCCGGTCTCGGTCTGCCACCAGGTATCGACGATCGGGCAGCGCTCGTCGCCGACCACGCGGTGATACCATTCCCAGGCTTCCGGATTGATCGGCTCGCCGACGCTGCCGAGCAATCGAAGTGACTTTCGCGAGGTCTTCTTGACCGGCGCGTCGCCGCTCTGCATCAGCGCGCGGATCGCGGTCGGCGCGGTGTAGAAGATGTTGACCTTGTGCTTGTCGATGACGTTCCAGAACCGCGAATTATCGGGATAATTCGGCACACCCTCGAACATCAGCGTGGTCGCGCCGTTCGCCAGCGGCCCATAGACGATGTAGCTGTGGCCGGTGACCCAGCCGACGTCGGCGGTGCACCAGAAGATATCGCCGTCGTGATAGTCGAACACGTATTGATGCGTCATCGACGCGAACACCAGATAGCCGCCCGAGGTGTGCAGCACGCCCTTGGGCTGGCCGGTCGAGCCGGAGGTGTAGAGAATGAACAGCGGATCCTCGGCGTGCATGTGTTCGCACGGGCATTCCGTGGTCACCATGTCGGCGGCCTCGTGGTACCAGAGATCGCGCGAGGGGTTCATGTCGACGGCTGCCCCGGTGCGCTTGACCACGACGACCCAATCGACCCCGCCGGTCTTGGCGATCGCGGCATCGACATTGCTCTTGAGCGGCACTTTCTTGCCGCCGCGCAGGCCTTCGTCGGCGGTGATGACGATCTTGGATCGGCAGTCGGTGATGCGCTGGGCGAGGCTGTCAGGCGAAAAGCCGGCGAACACCACCGAATGGATCGCGCCGATCCGCGCGCAGGCCAGCATCGCGTAAGCGGCTTCCGGAATCATCGGAAGGTAGATCGTGACACGGTCGCCCTTCTTGACGTTGCGGGTGCGCAGGATGTTGGCGAATTTGCAGACCTCGTCGTGCAGCTGCCGGTAGGTGATGTGCTTCGATTCCGAGGGGTTGTCGCCCTCCCAGATGATGGCGGTCTGGTCGCCGCGTTTTTCGAGATGGCGGTCGATACAGTTCCAGGCGACGTTGAGGACGCCGTCCTCGAACCATTTGATCGAGATATTGCCGGGCGCGAAGGAACAGTTTTCGACCTTGGTGAAAGGCTTCATCCAGCCGATGCGCTTGGCCTGCTCGGCCCAGAATCCGTCGGGATCGCTGACCGAGCGCGCATACATCTCCTGGTACTTGGCCTGATCGATAAAGGCGCGCTTGGCCCAATCCGCGGGCACATCGTAAATCTTCTCGGACATTTCTACCCTCCACCCTTGCGGCCAGTGAACGCGGACACTGCAAGCCGTCTTCATTGTTACAACGATTATGCGTCGGGCCTAATGCCGCCGACAAGCGGAACAAATACGACCTTCGGTGGGCTTCTCTCCATGCGCCGGATCAAATCCGTGACGAAGCGCGGCGGCCGACCGCGCCCGGCCCGCCATCACGATCGCGTTTTCGGCAGGTCAAAAAGCCGCAGGGCAGGTCTGCACGCACCGTCAACGGTAGCCAGGAACCGCCTCTCTCTGAGGACGGGCTGGCGTTCGCGGCCGTTACCCCCTAAATGGCCTCCCCGGGGGCGAGAGCCACCTGCCGGAACCAAAGAACAACAGGCGGCATTAGCAGGGTAGAGTTGGAGCAAGGCGTCTAAAGTCATGATGGATCAGCAGAATTTGGAGGCTACGCGGCCCGCTTCCGCCGATTCCGTTGTGAACGTCATGCCGGGACACCCCGCGAGCGTCGAAACCCTCGCCAAAGAACTCGGTCTGAAGCTTGGCGACCAGAACGAATTGACCATCCGGCGCATCAAGCGCGGTAAGAGCTATTCATTCGTTCGCGCCAACGGCAGGCCGGTCCGCCACACCGGCACGATCCGGCGCCTGCACTCGATGGCGGTGCCCCCGGCCTATGCCGAGGTCCGCTATTCGCCCGACCCCAACTCGCACCTGCAGGCCGTCGGCCGCGATGCCGCGGGCCGGCTGCAATACCGCTATCATTCCGACTGGGAAAAGGTCCGCGAGCAGCGCAAGGCCCATCGCCTGGCGCGGCTGGTCGGGGCGCTGCCGAAAATCCGCCGCAACGTTTCGATGCACCTGTCGGGCGACGTGCCGACCCGCGAATTCGCGCTTTCGGCGGTGATCGAGCTGATCGCGCGCACCGCGATCCGTCCCGGCAATAAATCCTACGCCCGTCTCAACGGTACCCGCGGCGCCACCACCCTGTTGAAGTCCAATGTCGCGCTGGAAGACGATAGCCTCGTGCTCTCCTTCAAGGCCAAGGGCGGCAAGGCCGTGCGCAAGGAATGCGACGCGGCGAAACTCGTGCGCGCCATCGGCATCCTGCGCGGTGTGCCGGGAAAGCGGATGTTCCAGTACCGCGACAATTCCGGCAACGTCCGCGCGGTCTCGACCACCCAGGTCAATGCGTTCCTGCGCGAGATCGCCGGCATCAAGATTTCGCTGAAGGATTTCCGCACCCTGATGGCGTCCGCCGTGGTGCTGGAATCGCTGTCGCGGATCTCACCGGCGGCCAGCGCCGTCGGCCGGCGCAAGCAGGTTCTGGAAGCCGTTCGCGCCGCCGCGGATGAACTTTCCAACACGCCAGCGATCTGCCGCAAGAGCTACGTCCACGACACCATCGTCACCGCCTTCGAGGACGGTATCCTCGAACGCTTCGCCGCGACCATGAAGGGCTATCGCTCGCAGTCGAAGCGCGAGCAGCTTTTGGCGCAGGTGGTGACCGCGGCGGCGGCTTAGCCGCTACACCCCGCCCATCTTGCAGACGATCTTCCATTCCTCTGATGTCACGGGCTGAACCGACAGCCGCGAATATTTCACCAGCGCCATGTCGGCGAGCCGCTTGTCGGCCTTGATCGCCGCCATCGTCACCGGTGTTTTCAGCGGCTGGTCCGCCTTGATGTCGACGCACACGAACTTGGCGGTCTTGTCGGTGGGATCGGGGTAAGCCTCCTTGATGACTTCCGCGATGCCGACGATCTCCTTGCCCTCGTTGGAGTGATAGAAGAAGGCGCGGTCGCCCTTCTTCATTTTCACGAGGTTCTGCCGCGCGGTGAAATTGCGCACGCCGGTCCAGGCCTCGCCCCCGGCGCCTTTTGCCACCTGCTGATCCCACGACCAGCTCGAAGGTTCGGATTTCACCAGCCAGTAGTTCATGACGCCCACCACTTGCTCGTCATGGCCGGACTTGTTCCGGCCATCCACGTCTTTGCTTTAATACCAAGACGTGGATGCCCGGGACGTCAAGCGCGAAGACGCGCTTCGCGCTTTTTCGCGGGCATGACGAAGGGGAAACTATCCCTCCGCCTTGAACGGGCGCGTCAGCAGGCTTTCGATCGCGGCGTCGATGGTCACGGCGCCGCTCAGGATCGCCGCGACCGCATTTGATACCGGCATATCGACGTTTTGCGAAGCCGCCAGTTCGATCAGCACCGGCGCGGTGAATTCGCCTTCGGCGAGCTTGTCGCGCGGCGGCCGTTCGCCCCGTCCGAGCGCGATGCCGAGCGCAAGATTGCGCGATTGCGGGCTACCGCAGGTCAGGATCAGATCGCCCAGGCCTGACAGCCCGGCCATGGTTTCGCTGCGCGCGCCGCAGGCGCGGCCGAGCCGCATCAACTCGCTGAAGCCGCGCGTGGTCAGGGCCGCCTGCGCCGATGCGCCCAGTTTCCGGCCGGCCACGATGCCGGCCGCGATGGCGAGCACGTTTTTCGCCGCCCCGCCGATCTCGACGCCGCGGACATCCGTGGTGTGATAGGGCCTGAAGGTCGAAGACCCCAGCGCCTGCACCAGCGCGCGGGCGAGCCGCTCGTCCTTCGCCGCCAGCGTCACGGCGGTGGGCAGGCCGCGCGCCACATCCTCGGCAAAGCTCGGCCCCGACAAGATCGCCGGCAGCGCATCGGGCGCGGTTTCCGCGATCACCTCGGTCATGAATTTGTGCGTGCCGCGCTCGATGCCCTTGGCGCTGGCGACGACGGGCGTCGCTTTGGCGAGATGAGGGGCAAGCGCGGCGACGGCCTCGCGCAGATTCTGCGCCGGCGTGGCGATCAGGATAATGTCGGCGCGGGCGGCAAGCGCGATGTCGTTGGTCACGCCAACGCTTGCGTCAAGTTGCACCTCCGGCAATTTTGGATTTTTCCGCGTGGCGGCGATCTGTGCGGCGCCCGCAGCATCGCGCGCGTAGAGCACGACCTCGCGCCCGGCGCGCGCAGCGACGGCGGCCAGTGCCGTTCCCCACGCGCCGGCGCCGATCACCGCGACTGAATTATAAGATGCCATCGCGAGGCCTCAGCTGCGCTCCCTCGCCCCGCGCTTGCGGGGAGAGGGTTGGGGTGAGGGGCTGCTGCCGCGAACTTCGAAGATGAGGTGCGCGCGGTGAGTCCCCCTCACCCGGCGCTTTGCGCCGACCTCTCCCCGCAAGCGGGGCGAGGTTGGGATTGCGTGCGGGGAACGATTCTCTGTCCATTGAAAATCCTAAAAACCCGCGCGGGTATTGGCAAATCCCGCGGGCGCGGTGGCGTTGGCGTCGAGCAGCCAGCGCGCGCGGGGCGCGGCGTCCATGGTATCGACCAATCCCAGCGCCAGCCGCTCCGCGCCGGCCCATGCGATCATCGCGCCGTTGTCGGTGCAGAGCGCGGGCGGCGGAATGATCAGCGTGGTCTGCGCTTTTGCTGCGACCTCCTGCAACGCGCCCCGGATCGCCTTGTTGGCAGCGACACCGCCGGCGGCGACCAGCGCGCGCGGTGGGCCGAACCGTTCGTGAAACAGTCGCAGGCCCACGCTCAATCGATCGGCCGTCGATTCCAGCACCGCCGCCTGAAAACCGGCGCAGAGATCGCGGACGTCCTGCGGCTCGATCGGATCGAGCTTGAGGGCCTCGTTACGCACCGCTGTCTTCAATCCCGACAACGAGAAATTGGCGTCGCTGCGTCCGAGCATCGGCCGCGGAAACGCGAACCGTTTGGGATCGCCGGCGCTCGCGGCGCGCTCGACTTCGGGCCCGCCCGGATAAGGCAGCCCGAGCATCTTCGCCACCTTGTCGAAGGCCTCGCCCATCGCGTCGTCGACGGTGGTGCCGAGGCGCACATATTGGCCGACGCCGGCCACCGCGACGATCTGGGTGTGACCGCCGGAGGCGAGAAACAGGCAATAGGGAAATTCCAGCACGCCGGTCAGCCGCGGCGTCAGCGCGTGGGCCTCGAGATGGTTCACCGCGATCAGCGGCGTGTCGTGCACCATCGCGATCGCTTTGGCGGTGGTGAGACCGACGATGACGCCGCCAATCAGTCCGGGGCCGGCGGCGGCGGCGACCGCCGAAAGCTGCGCAAAGCCGACGCCCGCTTCCTTCATGGCGCGCTCGACGATGCCGTCGAGCACGTCGACATGGGCGCGCGCGGCGATCTCCGGCACCACGCCGCCGAAGGCGGCGTGCTCCTCGGTCTGCGAGCGCACGATATTGGACAGAATTCGCCCCGAGCCGTCGCCGAGGCGCTCGACCACGGCGGCTGCGGTTTCGTCGCAGGTGGTTTCGATCCCGAGCACCAGCATTCGTGTGTCGTTACCCAATGTGAGCCCTTGCATTATCGACGAAACCGGCGTTTTTCCCTCTCTCCGGTAGCATTATGAGGTCGCAAAGTGCAATCGCCCGTTGATGTAGAAACCCCGTCGGCGGAAGCGTGACGCATGGCCGTTGTCGTTACCCGCCCGCAGCCCGACGACGAGGCCACAGCCGCGGGCTTGCGCGCCAGAGGTTATGAAGTGCTGCGGGCGCCGGTGCTGCGGTTCGAGCCGGTCGCCTTCAGTGACGATGAGGACGGGCGCTACGGCGCGGTCATCGTTACCAGCGCCAATGCGGTGCGCGGCCTCACCCCTCACCTCAAGGACAGCAGCTTGCTCAAGCTGCCGCTGTTCGCGGTCGGCGAACATAGCGCCGCCGCCGCCCGCGGCGCCGGGTTCGAAAACGTGATCACGACCAACGGCGACGCCGGAAGTTTGCGCGATCTCGTGCTCGCGCGGGTAAAGACAAAAGCGCTGAAGAAGACCAGCCCGCTGCTCTATCTGGCCGGTGCCGATCTCGCGCGGGACCTCGCCGGCGAACTCGGCGAGCGCGGCTTTACCGTCGTCACCCATACCACGTACCGGATGTCGCCGGTGTCCAGCCTGCCGCATGAGGTCTGCGACGCATTCGCAGCCAACGCCGTCGAGGCGGTGCTGCATTATTCGCGGCGCAGCGCGCGCGCATTCCTGGATGCGGCGCGCTCGGCCGGCGTCGAAATATCGGCGCTGGCGATCCCGCAATGTTGTATTTCCGCCGCGGTAGCTTCCGTCGTCCGCGACGCCGGGGCAACGCAGGTCATGGTGGCGGCCTCGCCGGACGAAAATGCGTTATTCGCGGCGCTGGACCGTGCTTTGCGGCCCTGATCGCGCTAGAAAGCGTTTTCGAGCGAAGCGGACACCGGTTCGCGTCAAGAAAACGCGTCAAAACAAGAGATTAGAGTCTCGGTTCGGATTGAATCGGAACCTTGGATCTGACGAATCTGGTAACTTTCGGCCCCGGCAAGCAAGGAACCATCGCGATGGTCGACGACAGTCCCGAAGATACGATGCCGTCGCCGGATCCGGGCCGCGCCAAACGCGCGCCGCCGACCATCGACCTGGAAGCTACCGAGGTGTCCGGCGAGACCCGGAATGCCGGCGGTGAGGCCCAGCCGGAATCCGTCTCCCGGGAGCCTTCGGCGGCGATTTCGCCCTGGGTGATCGCGGCTGTTTCCGGCCTGGTCGCCGCCTCGCTGGTGATTGCCGTGGCCTGGATGCTGGGATGGCCGACCCCAGTGGCGCCCGGCGCGCCAAATGCCGCAGCCCTCGATGACCTCACCGCGCGCATCGCCAGCGTCGAATCGACGATCGGCAAGCCCCCGGCTGCCGTGCCAGATCCGGCGGCGGCCGCGCGCCTCGAGGTGCTGGAGAAATCGCTTGGCGCCTTGCGCGGCGAACTCGCCGGCCTGCGCGCGCAATCGGACAAGCTTGCCGCTGCGGTCGATGACGTCAAATCGGCGCCGCGCGAATCCGCCAGCCCGCCGGATCTGTCCGCGATCAACGAGCGCATCGCCGCCCTGGAGCGCGCCGCGCGCGCGCAAAGCTCCGAGATCGCGCAGGAGAATGCAAAACCGGCCGACGACGTGCCGCTGCGCCGCATCGTGGCGGCGGCCTTGCTCGACGTACTGGTTCGGGTCGGCGATCCCTATGCGGCCGCGCTGGCGTTGGCGAAATCGCTGGCGCCCAGTCCGGATGTGCTGAAGCCGCTCGACGGCTTTTCGGCCTCGGGCGTGCCGCACCCCGCGGCGCTCAGCCGCGAGCTGCTCGCGCTGGTGCCGAAACTGTCGCCGCCCGGGCCGGAGAATTCCACCACCGGCTCGAGCCTGGTCGATCGCCTGCAGGCCGGTGCCTCAAAACTGGTTCGCATCGAGCGCACCGATACCAACGGCAACGAGCGCGGCAATGTGGTGGCGCGGGTCACCGCGGCGGCGCTGCGAAACGATTACAAGGAGGCGAGGCGCGAGCTGACGACGCTGGCACCCGCCGATCGCGCCGCCGCGCAAGGCTGGATCGAGAAAGCCGACGCGCGCGACGCAGCCCTCGCGGTGTCCCGTCAATTCGCGGCCGAAGCCATGACGGCGCTCGCCAGGCCGGCGCCATAGGACCCCGATGTATCGGATCATTCTGTTTCTGGTCTTGATCGCGCTCGCGGCCGCGGGCGCGGCCTGGGTTGCCGATCAGAGCGGCAATGTCATGCTGTCGTGGGACGGCTGGCGGGTCGAAACCTCGCTGCCGGTGTTCGCGCTGGGGCTCGGCGTCACCATCGTCGCGGCGTTGCTGGCCTGGAGCATTTTGCGCGCGCTGTGGCGCATGCCGGAAAAGATCCGGCGCAGCCGCCGCGAGCGGCGTCACGCGCGCGGCCGCCACGCCATCACCCACGGGCTGCTCGCGATCGGCCACGGCGATGCCGCGGCCGCGCGGGCGCACGCCGACGTCGCGCGCAAACATGCTGCCAACGATCCCCTGGCGCTGCTATTGCACGCGCAATCGGCGCAGCTCAGCGGCGACCGCGAAGGCGCGCAACGTGCGTTCCGCGCCATGGCCCAGCGCGAGGACACGCGGCTGCTCGGCCTGCGCGGCTTGTTCATCGAGGCGCAGCGCGCCGACGATCCGGTCGCGGCCGTCATGATCGCGGAAGAGGCGCTGATGCTGGCGCCGGCCTCGACCTGGGCGTCGCATGCGGTGCTCGGATTTCGCTGCGCCAAGGGCGACTGGAGCGGGGCGCTGACCATCCTCGACAACAATCTCGCCTCCGGCCTGATCGACAAGGCGGCCTATCGGCGCCAGCGCGGCGTGCTGCTGACGGCGCGCGCGCTCGAACTGGAAAATGTCGACCGCGATCTGTCGCGTGCCAGCGTGATGGAGGCCATCAAGCTCGCGCCGACCCTGGTGCCGGCAGCCGCGCTTGCCGGCAAATACGAGAGCGAGGCGCATCAGGTGCGCCGTGCGATGCGGATCGTCGAGGCGGCGTGGCTGGCGCATCCGCATCCCGATCTGGCGGATGCCTATGCGCACGTCAAGCTCGGCGATTCCGCCCGCCAGCGGCTGGTGCGGATCGAGACGCTGGCCGCCAAAGCGCCCGGTCATCTCGAAAGCGCGCTGGCGCTGGCGCGCGCCGCGATCGACGCTTCGGAATTTGCCCGCGCGCGCGAGGCCCTGGCGCCGTTCATATCGGCGCCGACGCAGCGCGTGGCGATGCTGATGGCGGAGATCGAGCGCACCGAGCATGGCGACAGCGGCCGGGCGCGGGCCTGGACCTTGCGTGCGGTCCATGCGCTGCACGATCCGGTGTGGACCGCGGACGGCTATGTTTCCGACAAATGGCGGCCGGTGTCGCCGGTGACCGGCCGGCTCGATGCCTTCCAGTGGCAGACGCCGGTCGCGGCGTTGCCATCCGACAAAGGTGCGGCGATCGACGCGAAAGAATTCAACGAAGCGATGGCGGCGCCGCCGGCGCCGCGAACTCGGCGCCACAATGAATGAAGGTCCGGTCGAGCCGCCGCGCGAGCCTTTGGCCGAGGTGGTGCTCCCGGCGGAGCAGGACAATTCGCCGGCCCTTTTTCCAGCCAAGGCCGCGATCGTCGAACCGGCCCCCGCGCCTGAGCCGCCCCCGGCGCCACCGGAGGCCCCAATCGTGACGGCAGCGCCGCTGTTCCGCGCCCGCGCGGATCTGGCGAAAAGCAGCCCGGCAGCCATTCCGCCGGTCATTCCCCTGGTCCGCCCGCCCGACGATCCCGGCATCGATGACGAGGCCGCCAGGGATGAATTTGCGGAACAAGTGGGTCCGGCACAGGGCCAGGCCGGCGGCTGGCGCGGCTTTCTGGCTCGCTGGGGCGGCTGAGCAAAGCGTTTTCGAGCGAAAGCCTGCCCCGGACTCCGGTCCGGGGTGGGTATCGGTTCGCTCGAAGCAAACGCGTCAAAAATAGTTTCTTGCCCATCGTGTGGCCGCGTTTTTCTTGCAAAACCGGGCGCTGACCGATATCAGGTGCGGGCGTTTTCAGCCCTGTTGCTGAACGCAGCCGCATGGTCCGCCGCAATAGCTCAGCTGGTAGAGCACGTCATTCGTAATGACGGGGTCACAGGTTCGAATCCTGTTTGCGGCACCAGCACCTGACGGTCCGATCCCTCCCTTGCTCAGCCGGTGCGAACTGAGTTGAGGAATTTGCCGACCTCGAGCTTGAGGCGGTTGCTGTCACTGGAAAGCGACTGCGCCGCCGAGAAGACCTGCGAAGAGGCCGAGCCGGTCTCGCTGGCGCCGCGCTGCACGTCGGTGATGTTGGAGGAGACCTGCATCGTGCCTTGTGCCGCCTGCTGCACGTTGCGGGAAATTTCCTGCGTCGCCGCACCCTGCTCTTCCACTGCCGAGGCGATGGTCGCGGAGATCTCCGACAGTCTTTCGATAGTGCCGGTGATTCCCCTGATCGCGCCGACCGACTCCTGGGTTGCCGCCTGGATGCCGGTGATATGCTGGCCGATCTCGCCGGTCGCCTTCGCGGTCTGCTCGGCCAGCGCCTTCACTTCGGATGCCACGACCGCAAAGCCGCGGCCGGCCTCGCCGGCGCGCGCCGCCTCGATGGTGGCGTTCAGGGCCAGCAGGTTGGTCTGCCCGGCGATGGTGTTGATCAGTTCGACCACGTCGCCGATCCGCGCCGCAGCCTTCGTCAATTCGCCAACGCGATCGTTGGTCTTGCGGGCCTGGTCGACGGCTTCATGGGCCATCCGCGCCGATTCCTGCACCTGACGGCTGATCTCGTTCACCGACGAACTCAGCTCTTCGGTCGCCGATGCCACCGATTGCACATTGGTGGAGGCTTCCTCGGAGGCGGCCGCGACCGTGGTGGTGATCCCCTGGGTGCGTTCTGCGGTCCGGGTGAGCGTAGAGGCGGAAGCTTCGAGTTCGGTTGAAGCCGACGACACGGTTTCGATGATTTCGCCGACCGCGCCTTCGAAGCTGTCTGCCATCCTGATCATGTCGGCCTTGCGCCGCTGCGCGGCGATCTGATCCTGCCTGGCCTGGGCTTCGGCCTCGCCGCGAGCCTTCTGCGCGAGCATCACCTTAATTCCATTTACGGCCTGTGCAGTCTCGCCGATCTCGTCCTTGCGTCCGGTGCCGGTGATCTCGATGTCCTCACCCTTCGCCAGGCGTTGCAGCAGGCCGACGAGCGCCCGCATCGGCTTGGCGATGCCGAACTGACCGACCATGAACCCGGCGGCCACACCCAGCACGATGCCAATCGTTGCGATGACGATCATCAATCGGGAGACCGACTGATATTCTTCCGTCGCCGTCTGGGCGAAGTGATCGACGCGCCCCTGAAGACGGTCGGCGAGCGTCTTTACCTCGGCTTGCAACTTCTCCGCCGCAGCCCTGCTTTTCATCGCCGCGTCGCGCAATTTTTCGGTTTGCTCGCTCAGTTGAACGTCTTTCGTTCCGTCAGCCAGCCGAAGCGTTTCCTCCAAATCCTTTTCGTAGGTGGCGATGGCCTGTCTGACGCCGGGCAGCATGGCCTTGGCCTCATCGTCGCGTGTCTTGCCGACGTCTCCGATGTGCTCGTTCAGCAGCTTCAGTTGCTCGTCGATGACCTTGCGCACGGCCGCGCGGTTTTCCGCACGCGGATCGAGCGCGACGCGAAACTCGGCGCGATTCATGGCGATCACGTTCTGGTCGGCGCGCGCGGCTTCGAGCGCCCGCTGCGCGGCAACGCTCATGTTGTCCGCGCCGTCGTTGAGCGTGCTCAGCGCGTGGATGCCGAGCCAGCTTATTCCGGCTGCGATGACGGCCATCAAGGCAATGACGGCGAGGATTTTGGTGAGAATCTTGAAGCGGGCGAGGAAGGACATGTCGGCCTCTCAATAAGTTGAGCGCAGCTGGCCTCCCGAGGGGATCATCGGATCAAGGTCAATAAACCGTCAGAAGCGCGACAACAACTCTTCGTGTTTTGAGTTAACCGAGCGTTGACACTCCGGCCTGTCAACGTGCGGACTTGTACGGAGGGTAGTTTGGCAGCGCATCAGGCACAAAGCGCTGCGGCGAATCGATCGCAGTAAGCCGCGCCTTCAAGATCGTTCCTTGCCGGCGCAGAGACTCATGCCTCCGGAATGAACTGTCACCCTTCTCTCAGGAAGGGTCGACCATTATCTCCAAATGAATTAGCGCTGGTGGTCTTTAGGTTGGCCAACAGAGCGACGCGTCCAAGACCAGCCTGTTTTCCAACGCGGTCCCATTCGTCGGCTAGTCCAAATCCGATTAATTCAGCCCGGTGTCGGTGCCGGAACAGGAAAATTTCGTGGGCATTCCGTTCAACCGGTTCAGGAAACAACGCTCGTCAGTTTTATGGTGTTTCCCTGTCCTGCTTTCGCTGAGCGGCTGTGGAGACGCGGGACCCGAGTGCGGTTCTTTGGAGGCGCGCAGTTCAGTCGTGAAGATCATTGCGGATGATAAAAACAATCGGCTGGTAAATTTCGCCGCCCAAAATTCGGATTCGGTTGCGGAAATGGTGAGCCATGCGAATGCAGAGGATGACAAATCAGCAATCCTGGAGAAAGCGAAACAAGGCGCGATCTATGCCCTCGATGACACGATCGTCGTGAATTCGGCAACAGCGCGGGCGGCAACCTGCACCGGGCTGTTCTCCGTGAAGGTTGGCGATACGCCGGCGCAAAAAGAGGTGGAATTCAAGGTGGAGCAGGCGCCGGATGGCAAGATATCGGTTTCAGTGCAGCCGTTTTTGTTTTGAGGGTCTCTAAAGCCCGTAGCCCGGATGGAGCGAAGCGAAATCCGGGGACATCAGATCCGCGTCGCGATCCCGGATTGCGCTGCGCTTCATCCGGGCTACAGCATTTGCGCGCAAAATCGAATTTCTTGAGCCAGTTCAACCTGATTTGCCCCGTCTAGCCTCGTTTGCAAAAATATTTCCCTTCTCGTTTTCCCCAAATCAAATCTAGAACTCCCGCCGTCCCGGCCCACTGAGGGGCGTTTCGCGATCGTCACGGACGTTGGGCACGGGATGCGGTGGACGCGAGCGGCGCTAAAGACGAAAGCGCTGACCTCGCGGACGGCGAAGTCGTGTGGTCCTGACGCCCCGACGCTGGCGTCAAGTCTGCGATAAGAAGCGCAGATGACGGTGGCAAAAGAGCCCGGTCACCGAGGAGAGCGCGGAGGAAACCGTTAAAACCATTCGCGTGCGGGAATGCCGGGTGTTTCCGGCGTACTCGTGGTGACTAACGCGCGTGCTTTCTACACTACACGCGCGGCTTCGGGTGCGTTGGGCGCCCGGCATTCCCCACGCCCTCTATGGGGCGAAAACTTCACGCACAACTCGGACGCATCGCGCCGCGAGAATGCGGATGCGTATATGGAATCTTTTCACGTCGTCCCGGCCAAGCGAAGCGCGAGCCGGGACCCGTAACCACCGATGCCGATGTTACGTCAGGCTGTAGCCCCGATCCCTTTCGCCACTAACTTAGGTGGTTGTGGGTCCCGGCGGTCGCCGGGACGACGAGGTGGGGTCCCGCCCTCACAGCTCCCTTGCATTGCTGAAGGCAAACGACGACCCGCGCATAAAATCTTTCGCTCCGGGACGACATCGTCCTTGTCCATCCTACAAACTCAGCGCCGGTTCCTCCGCCGGCTCGTGCATCTCCGGCTGCAATCCGCCGAATCGCCGCTCGCGCCCGTGGAACGAGGCCAGGGCTTCCTTAAGATCTTCCGCCCCGAAATCCGGCCACATCGTTTCCGTGAAATGCAATTCGGCATAGGCGCTCTCCCACAGCAGGAAGTCCGACAGCCGCTTTTCGCCGCTGGTGCGGATCACGAGGTCGACGTCGCGAAGTCCCGCTTGGCCGGTGACGAGCCCGGAAAATGTCTCGCGGGTAAGATCGGCCGCGCTTGCGGCCTGTGCCGCGGCGTTCAGGATCGCATCGCGGGCCGAGTAGTCGACCGCGATGCGCAAGTGCAGGACGTCGCCATCAGCAGTCGCGGCCTCCGCGCGCCCGATCGCATCGGCGATGCCGGCGGGCAGGCGATCGCGGCGGCCGATCACGGTGAGGCGAACGCCGTTGCGGGCGAGGCTCTCGATCTCATTGGCGAGATAGAACCGCAGCAGCGCCATCAGCGCGGACACTTCGGCCTTCGGCCGGCGCCAGTTGTCGCTCGAGAACGCGTACAGCGTCAGCGTGCCGACGCTTTGCCTGGGCGCCGCTTCCACCACGCGGCGGATCGCTTCGACGCCGGCTTCGTGTCCGCGCAGGCGCGACAGCCGCCGCCGCGTCGCCCATCGGCCGTTGCCGTCCATGATGATGCCGACGTGAAGTCTGGATTGCGGGTCGGAGGAGAGGCCGCTTTGCATCACAAAGTTTCCTTGCAAAAAAATGCGGAGATCAGATGGGGAGGATGCGAAACTTGGCGGAGGGAGCCTCTTGCTTGCCGGCCGCCTTGGCGGCATCGCGCACCAGCCCTTCCAGCACCGCCAGATAGTCGAGAAAGCGGCGGCGGCCGGTCTTGGTCAGGCGGCACGAGGTATGCGGCCGGTTGCCCTCATAGCCTTTTGTCACCTCGACGAGGCCCGCTTCCTGCAGCACCCCGAGATGACGGCTGAGGTTGCCGTCGGTGAGGCCGCAGAGCTGCTTGAGATCGGCGAATGCCAGTCCCCTGGGATGCGCCATCAGCGAGGTCAGCAATCCCAATCGCGCCTTCTCGTGAATCACGCGGTCAAGACCGTCATAGGAGAACGGCGCGTTGTTGCCTTCAGTCTTCGACATCGGAATCTCCGGAAGCAAAGTGCAGGATCGCAGCCATCAAAAACTGGCCGATCACGAACGGCAGGCCCATGGTCCAGGGCGACAGCGCGTGGCTTTGGCTCGCGAGCAGCAAGGCCGCAAAGCCGGCCACGAAATACCACGCGCCCGCGAACGCGACCGTGCGCGGCAGCGAGCGGACGGAGGCGAACACCCCGAGGCTCACCAGCAGCTGCCACAGGCCGGGGAGCATCCACAGCGTCTCCGGCGCGAACTTCCAGAGCATCACCGCCAGCAGCACGCCGGCAACGCCGGCGGGAAGAAACTGCTCGACCGCCTGGTGGATCATGGCGTCGGCGAGACCGGAATGATGCCGGCGCGAGCGTGCCTGCATCTCGGTCCAGATCATGGCGCCGGACACCAGCGCCGCCGCCGCCCAGCCGGCGAAAAACACGATGGGGTGCCTGGTCGGATCGTCGAGCCACAGAAACTGAATGATCGCGGTGGCCAGCGCCAAACCGCCGGTCGCGGCGACGGCCGCCGGGCCATAGCCGCGAAACGCCGTGCCGGCGGCAATCTGGCTGCGAATGGCGAAGATGTCGGCCAATGCCTTGTCGAGATCGCGCATCTCTTGCTCTTGGCTGTTCCCGGCTGCTTCTCACTTTGCAGTACAAAGTATACGCGATCGCAAAGTACATGCAAGCCCCGGGCGCCGGTCGGCCCGAGACTTCACGTTTCCGAGAGGTGTGAAGCAGGTTACATCGAAATGGTGCAATCGGTTTATCAGACGGTCCCGAGCCTGCTGATAGGAGGCATCCATGCCGTCATCTGGCAAACAGAGCCCTCGACATCGCGGCATCGATTGGTTGGGAATTGCCCGGACCCTGCTGGTGCAGGTGCTGGTCTTGCTGGCGCTATCGGGCGCTTTCATCCGCTACGTGGACTGGTCGTCCGATGTCGCCTGGGCGGAATTTTCCGCCGCCAGCGAATCATCGGCGCCCGACGCGAAACCGCAGCCGCGATCCGCAATGCCTGTCGTGGCCATCAAAGCCCAGGCGCCTTGCGCTGGCGGGAGTTAAGGGAAACGGGCGCCGTCGTCGCGTCGCTCCGCGCAAGCACGGTGCTATTCGGAAACCGTCTGCACCACGCTTGCGACCGGACGCGTGCTCGCGACCGGCAGCTTCATGTCCTTGACCAGACCCTCGTCATATTCGGCGAGCGTCTGCAGCGGCGCCCTGGCTTTCATCTGCACGACCTTGTAGCCGCCGGCTTTCAGCCGGCGCAGCAGCGTCGGCAAGGCTTCGGCGGTGTGCTTCTGGAAGTCGTGCATCAGGATGATGCCCTTGCCCTGCTTGTCGAGCTTGGTCATCACGGTATTGACGATTTGCTCGGGGTTCCTGGCCCTGAAGTCAAAGGAGTTGAGGTCGCAGGAAAACATCGCGATGTTGCGCGAGCCGAGATAGGCCATCGCCGCCGGCCCATGCTGCAGTTCCGGAAAACGGAAGAACGGCGACGGCGCTGCACCGATTGCCAGCTTGACGGCGCTGTAGCCTTTTTCGATCTCGTCCTTGGCGAGCTGCTCCGTCATCTTCTTGCTGTTCAGGTTGGCGTGCGACCATGTGTGGGCGCCGACGGTGTGTCCGGCCGCGGCCACCTGCCTGAGAATCTCCGGATGATAGCTGGCGTGCTTGCCGATCGGGAAAAACACCGCCTTGGTGCATTCGTCCGCGAGCGCCTTGAGCACCGCGGGCGTATTGCCCGGCCACGGGCCGTCGTCGAATGTCAGCACGACTTCCTTGTCGGTCAGAAAATCGAGCTGTTTGAAATGCCCGAAACCGAAGCCCGGCCCGTCGGTGGTGTCGACGACCACCACGCGGGAAACGCCGAGCGCGTCGGGATTGGCGCATGTGCTCTTCGGCTGCGCAGGCGCCGCAGGCTTTTCCGGTATCGCCGCGGTGACCTCAACATCCTCGCGCGCAGGAAGCGGCTTGGCGGGCGTGGCCGCCGCCAGCCGCTCGGCGGGCCTGGCGCTGATGGTGTTCGGAGCCGCCAACTCGACACGCGGGGAAGATGTCCAGAACCAGATGGCGGCGATGACCATAGCCGCCACGACGCTCGCCAGCATCAGACCTAACGCGCTACGCATGGTTACACTTTCCAAAAAACTGCGCTGCATCTTCGCCAGGTTATTAATGAGAAATAGTTGTTAACGCCGTGCCAACGCGGCCGGGTTCCGCAAGACAAATCTCGGTTCCGGATGCTCTATCCCCTTGTCAGAGTGATGGACGTCACAGTCCGGGCCACAGGATTGAGGCCGTGTCCGGCCCGTCAGGAGCGGCCCGCCGCGCGCCGCAACGCCGCCGAAATGCGTTGCCGCGCTGGTTTGCGCGCATTAGAACGCGCTGAGATCATGACCGGCAAGGCGTAACACCATGGCCAGAATCCTTTTCATCCTTCCGCTCGTTCTGATGGCTTCAGTGGCCTCGGCGCAGCAGCAGGGGCATGACGCCTGCGCGCGGGACGTCTCGCGTTTTTGCCGCGCTCACATGAATGACGGCGACCAGATCGTGCTGGCGTGCCTGCAGCAAAACCGCGGCCGGCTGAGCAAGCCTTGCGCGAAAGTGCTGACCGAGAACGGCAAATAACTGACGTTACGTGCTGCCGCCGGCGGCGGTCGCGACCGGCAGGACCTCGTTGGCGGTGCGGTCCGGCGTATCTTCCTTCCAGCGCACCGATCCGAACGGGCGCTCCAGCATGCGGCGGACGCGCACCGGGTCGGGCCCGAGATGAAAATCTATCGCGCGCTGATGCAGCGCGCGCTCGGATTGCGTCGAGCGGTTGCGCTGGCGCAGATAGTCGAACCAGGTCGGGCAATGATAGCGCTCGGTCCACAGTTCGGGATCGGCGATGTCGCGCGCGATCGACCAGCCATAGGCGCCGTTGCGCTGGCGGCTGAGTTGCACTTCCTGCATCACATTGTGGAAGGCGCGAGCGCTTTCCTGATCGACGCGGTATTCGATTTCGACCACCAGGGGCCCGCTGCGTCCGGTCAGCGCCAGCCGCACTTCGGGGTCGGCGAGCAGGTCCGCGTCTTCGTTGCGGGCGCCGACCCTCGGCATGCCCATCCACAGGCCGAGCAGCGGCGAGACGAACATCAGGCCCGCGGAAACCAGCATTGCGGCCTCGACGCCCGCCACGTCGGTCAGACGTCCCCAGCCCCAGCTTCCGATCGCGATGCCGCCGGCAATCGAAGCCTGGAACGCCGCTAGCGAGCGTCCCGCGACCCAGCGCGGCGCCGAGAGCTGCACGCCGATGTTGAACAGCGCCACCGCTGCCATCCACACCGCCCCGGCCATTACCAGTGCCGCCGCAGTCAGCACCGGCTGCCGGCTCAGTGCAACCGCCGTCATGGCGCCCGCCATGGAAAGCGTGCAGGCGCGGATCGCGGCCTCGCCGCTCATCCGCTTGCGCAATTGGCCGATATTGAGCGCGCCGATTACCGCGCCCATACCGAACGCACCGAGCATGATGCCGTAGGTCTGTACGCCGCCATGGAGGAGATCGCGGGCGATCAGCGGCATCAGCGCCATCACCGAGCCGCCGATGATCCCCGTCACCAGCGTCCGCGTCAGCACGATGCGGATCGACGGCGAATTGGCGATATAGCGCACACCCGATATCATCGCGCGGTTGAGACGCTCGCGGGGAAGCCGCGACGGCTCGCTGGCGCGGCGCCAGAGAAACAACACGATCAGCAGCGGAAGATAGAGGATCGCATTGGCCGCGAAGGCCCCGACCGCGCCGGCGGTAGCGACGATAATGCCGCCGATCGCCGGACCGAAACTTCGTGCGATGTTGTAGCTGATACCGTTCAGTGCGACGGCGGACGGCAATGTGTCAGCCGGCACCTGCTCGCTGACCGAGGATTGCCAGGCCGGCCCGAACAGCGCATTGCCGCTGCCGACGATGAAGCAGAATGCCAGCAGGATCTGCGGGGAGACCAGGTTAAGCCACGCCAGCACCGCCAAAGCCGTCGCGCCGGCAAGCGCGATCGACAGCGAAACCAGCGCCACGATGCGCCGGTCATACATGTCGGCGATGGCGCCGGCCGGCATCGAGATCAGCATGATCGGCAGCATCAAAGCGGTCTGGACCAGCGCGACCTTGTCGGCGGACGACGTCATCTGGGTCATCGCCCAGGCGGCGCCGACCCCCTGGATCAACAAGCCCAAATTGGACAGCAGGCTCGCCAGCCAGATGCGCCGGAACGCCGCATGTCGCAGCGGGGCCGTGATGCCGTCTGTGGCAAACATCGAGCGTTTCGCCTGTTCAGTCATATCCGGATCCGTTGATGCCGGTCGTGGCCGGCCCTGATTCCACACGATTTCCAGTGATGCCTGCGAAAGTCCTTGGCTGTCCAGTGCTTAAGGCCGCTATCAGCGGTCAGACAGGGCGGCTAAGATGCTGAAACATAATGGGGAGGCACAATATGAGGATATCGCGGCGGACGATTCTAAAGGGCGCTGGAGCCCTGCCTTTGGCAGTCGGGAACTTTGACTTCGCTGCCCTGGCGCAGACGGCTCCCGTCGCCCCCGGTGCCAGTGGAGTTCCGCCTGTTCTGTTCGTGCACGGCAATGGCGACCACGCCGCCCTGTGGATCACTGCGATGTGGCGGATGGAGTCGAACGGAATTCCGCGCGACCGCATGTTCGCGATCAACTTCACCGATCCGCTGGCGCGCGCCGACGATACCAAGCCGGAGCCGAACAAATCCTCGACCGAGGACCAGCGCCGCGAATTGGGCGAGGCGATCCAGCAATTAAAGCGCCGCACCGGTGCCTCGCGCGTGGCGCTGGTTGGCAATTCACGCGGCGGTTATTCGATCCGCGGCTACGTCAAGAACGGGGGCGGTGCGGACGTCAGCCACGCGGTACTGTGCGGCGTTCCCAACCACGGCGTCTATGATTGGGACAGCGGTCTCAACAACGAGTTCAACGGCCGCGGTCCCTTCCTGCACGGGCTGAACGAGGGCGACAGCGAAGTCACGCCGGGCACCGCATTCCTGACCCTGCGCAGCGACGGCATGGATAAATATGCCCAAGCCGATGGCCGTTTCGTCGGCAAGCCGGGCACGCCGACCGGAGTAACTGCGGAAGGCCCTGCGCTGAAGGGCGCAACCAATCTTGTGCTCGGTGCGGCCGACCATCGCGAGACCGCGTTTTCTCCGCGCGCGTTCCGCGAGATCTATAAATTCATCGCTGGTCGCGATCCGGACAGGCTAGCGATTGCCCCGGAAGCGGAAGTCAAACTGAGCGGGCTTGTGACGGGCGCCCCGGGCGGCGTTCCGACCAATCGCCCGTTGACGGGAGCATCGGTGGAAATCTATCGCGTATCTCCCGATACCGGCGAGCGCATCGGCGGCGCCCTTCACACCTCGCAGACCGCCGCCGACGGACGCTGGGGCCCGGCGAAGGTCGATCCATCCTGGTATCTGGAAATGGTGGTCGCATCCGCCGGTTCGATCACCACGCATTTCTATCGCTCGCCGTTTCCGCGCTCCTCCGATGTCGTGCATCTTCGCGCCGCGCGCCCGCTCGGACCTGCGGACGCGGCAGCAGGTAGCGTCGTCCTGATGTCGCGGCCGCGCGGGTATTTTGGGCTTCCGCGCGATGTGGTGCTGTTCGACGGCAAGGAGCCGTCCGATGTGAAGCCGGGCGTGCCGGGCGATTCGATCAGCACCTTACGGCTTTCCGCCGCGGAAACCGGGCGTCCGGTTGCCGCACTCTTCAATGAGGAACGGATCGTCGCGCGGGCGTGGCCGGCATCGGAAAACAGGATTGTGATCGCCGAGCTCACTTACTAGCTATTTGCTCAACCGCCGCGCCTTGATGGCGACCGGTTTCAGGGGTCTGACATGACGGCGCGACTGCGATCGTGCTGCCATCTTTTTCCGCGAGGTCGCCCATGAGCATAGCCGAAGCCTGGGACAAGCCGGACGCGCGCCGGCCGCTGGTGCCGCCGAGCCCGCCGCGCGCGCCGGATACCATGACCGCCTTCGGACGGATGATGGCGATGCGCGAGAGCGCGATCGGCACCTGGGGCCAGCGCGCCTACGAAGAGGACGTTATCAGAGGCCGCTTCTTCGGGCGCTCCAGCTTCATTCTCAATACGCCGGACGCGATCCGGCATGTGCTGGTCGACAACTACGAGAATTATACGCGGACGCCGGCCGCCATCCGGGTGCTGCGTCCGGTGCTTGGCGAAGGCCTGCTGATCGCGGAAGGCCGCGCCTGGAAGCATCAGCGCAGAACGCTGGCGCCGGCGTTTACGCCGCGCGCGGTAAAGTCGCTTGTGCCGCACATGGTCGCGGTGACGGATGCGACGATCGCAAAGCTTCAGGCCGATAGCGGCGGGCCGGTCGATTTGCGGGAAACCATGCAGCGGATGACGCTCGAGATCGCCGGGCGCACCATGTTCTCGTTCGGGATGGGCCGCCATGGTCCGACGCTGCGCGACTTCGTGATGGAGTATGGCGAGCGGCTGGCACGGCCGCATTTTCTCGATCTGCTGTTGCCGCTTGGCTGGCCGACCCCGCAGGATTTTTCCCGCGCCCGCTTCCGCAAGCGGTGGACGCAATTCGTGGCCACGCTGATGGCGGAGCGCCGCGCCGCCGGCAAGAACGAAGGCGCGCCGCCGTGCGATCTGTTCGATCTGATGGGCGCGGCGCGCGACCCCGAGACCGGCGAAGCCTTTACCGACGAGCAGCTCGGGGACCAGGTCGCGACGATGATCCTCGCCGGTCATGAGACCACCGCCACCGCGCTGTTCTGGTCGCTGTATCTGCTCGCGCTCGATCCTGCGATACAGGACCAGTTGGCGGCGGAGGTCGAAGGCGCCACCGTGAACGGCGCGCTCGATATCGAGCGGCTGAAATTCACCCGCGCCGTGGTCGATGAAACCCTGCGGCTCTATCCGCCGGCCTTCCTGATCGCGCGCGCCGCCGCCGCGCCCGACACGATCGCAGGGCTGCGGCTCAGGAAGAACGATGTGGTTCTGATTGCGCCGTGGCTCCTGCACCGGCATGAAAAGCTCTGGCGCGAACCGAACGCATTCATCCCCCGGCGCTTCATGCCGCCCGCGCCGCCACCCGACCGCTTTGCCTATCTGCCGTTCGGCGTCGGCGCTCGGATCTGCATCGGCGCGCATTTCGCGCTGGTGGAAGCCACCTTGGCGCTGGCCAGGATCATCGCCGCGTTCCGGGTCGGGCTGCTCGAAAAGGCACCGGTGATGCCGATCGGCGTGGTGACGACGCAGCCCGACCGCTCGCCGATGTTCCGCATCACGCGTCGGTGACGAAGGCGTCGCTTGGACGCTGCGGCAATCTGCTCTAAACTTGGGACATGAGTGATACCCAGGCGCAGTTTTCGGTGCTGAAACAGACCGCCGACCCAGCGGTGGCCGGCGCCATTCTAGAGCTGATCGAAAATGGCGAAGACCACGAGCTCAACCGAATCAATCTCCTGGATTTTTCGGCGCGGACCGGGCTCGACGAAGAGCGGGTGATTTCCGGCTTCCTGCATGCTTCCCGGCTCGGGCTGTTCGATCTCACCTGGAACGTGCTGTGCCCGGGCTGCGGCGGCGTGCTGGATGCCCACTCCACGCTGAAATCGCTGCGCCACGACGACTACCATTGCGGCCTGTGCGCCTGCGGTTACGAAGCCTCGGTCGATGAGCAGGTCGAGGTCGCCTTCACGGTCAGCCCGCGGGTCCGCCGCATCGCCGCGCATGACCCCAACACGCTGCCGGTCTGGGAATATTTCAAGCAGGTGTTCTGGAGCTCGGGCGTCGATCTCAACAAGGAATCCTTCGCGTCGCTGACCGGCGAGGTGACGCTGGATACGCTCGAACTGCCGGCGGGCGAAAAGGCGGTGATGTCGCTGCAGCTGCCTCCGGATTTCATCATCGTGTTCGAGCCGGTGACGCACTCCGCTCAGTTCATCGATGTTCAGGGTGAGCCAACCAGGGAACGTCAACAGCTGTCGCTGATCTACAACAAGACGCCGTCGCCGACCGGCGGGACCATCACCTTGCGTCCCGGCCCGCTGCGGCTGACGCTGGACAATCAGGCCGGTGTGCGGGTACTGCCGTCGGTCTTCATCGCGGCGGACGCGCTTCATCATCTGATCGGCAAGCGCAAGCCGTTCCTCACCGCCAAGCGGATGCTGACCAACCAGACCTTCCGTGACGTCTTCAAGGCCGACAATCTCAACATCGATCAGCGTCTGAAGATCACGTCGCTGACGTTCCTGTTCACAGACCTCAAGGGGTCCACCGCGCTGTACGAGCGGGTCGGGGATCTCGCTGCCTTCGATCTGGTGCGCGCGCATTTTCATGCGCTGCTGGAGATCATCTCCTCGGAGAAGGGCGCCGTGGTGAAGACGATCGGCGACGCCGTAATGGCGACCTTCATCCGGCCCGAACATGCGATTGTTGCAGGCCTGAGGATGCGCGCCGCGATGGATAAGCTCAACGCCGAGCGCGGGACGGGTGACCTGGTGGTCAAGATCGGTATCCATGAAGGTCCGTGCCTCGCCGTCATGCTCAACGAGCGCCAGGACTATTTCGGCCAGACCGTCAACATCGCCGCCAGGGTCCAAGGCCTGTCGACCTCGCAGGCGATCCACATCACCGGCCCGGTGATCGACGCGCCGGCAGTGGCGGCGATCCTGGACAGGGAGGCAATTACGCCGATTTAAAAGCAGGCGGCACTGCGCGGCATTGCCGACAAGATCCTGGTCTATGAGATACCGTGAGATTGCCGAATGGTAATGCTGTGGCTGGAACCGCATGGATTGCGTCGAAAGATTTTCCGACCCATATATCGGGCAAGAGCTGCCGATGCGGCAGCCAGTGCACCTCACACGATTTCGGTGGCAAGCGATGCTGAACGGACTTCGCCAATTCATTGCTGATGTTGTTTCCGCCACCGCGCACGAACCGCGATCATTTGACGATACCGGATATCGTCTGGCCGCCACCGCGCTCCTGATCCACGTTATTTCGATTGACGGAGAACCGTCGGCCGCGGAAAAGCGCAAACTTCACAGCCTGATCGAAAGCCGCTTTGGACTTGATCCCGGCACCGCCGATCAGTTGATCTCGTCCGCAACCCTGGTCGAGGGCGAGGCGGTCGATCTCTATCATTTCACCAGCGTCATCATGCGCTCGGTCGATGAGGCCGGCAGACTTCGCATCGTCGAAATGATGTGGGAGCTCGTCTATGCCGACGGTCAGGTCAGCGAGTTCGAGGAAAATGTGGTCTGGCGCGCGGCGGATCTTCTGGCTGTGTCTTCGCGCGACCGGATTGATCTCAAGCACCGCGTGGCCGCCAGACAGCCCATGGCTGCTGCGGGCGAATGAGAGATTGCAGACGTGGCATAGCGCCACCTGGGCGTTTTGCGCGGTGCCGTACATGACGAAATTTTAATGTCCACGGGATTGACCGCTCGCCGCCGCGAATTGCCCCAAAATACCGCGATTTGACGCCACAGCATTGTGCGATTGAGCTCGCCGATATGCTTGCAGATGGCTTGCATCCCACCCAGGGCGTATGCTCTTTCGTCGAGAGTGCTTAACTGCAGATCCTCCAGTAATTTTAAGAGCATTGAATCGTGACCGAGCGTGTGACGCTGATTACCGGCGCCTCGGCGGGAATAGGCACCGAGCTGGCGCGCGTTTTCGCATCGAAAGGCCATCGTCTGGCGCTGGTGGCGCGGCGCGCGGATCGACTGGCGGCACTGGCGGACGAAATCGCCGCCGGCGGCGTTGCTGCGCCGATTGTAATCGCGTGCGATCTCGAACAACCCGATGCCAGCGACAAGATCGCCGCGGCGTTGGCCGCCGAAGGGGTGGAGGTCGAGTACGTCGTCAACAATGCCGGCTTCGGCTTGTTCGGCCACGCGATCGAGCTCAGTCGCGCCGAGCAGCTTGCCATGATCGCCGTCAATGTCCGCGCGATGACCGATCTGTCGCTGCGGTTTTCCGATCACCTGATCCGCCATCGCGGCGGCATCCTCAATGTCGCTTCGATCGCCAGCTTTCTGCCAGGACCGGGAATGGCGGTGTACTACGCCTCCAAGGCCTATGTGCTGTCGTTCTCGGAAGCGATGCGCCGCGAGCTCGCACCGCGCGGTGTGCGCGTGACCGCGCTATGCCCGGGCCCGGTGCCCTCGGAATTTCAGGCGCGGGCGGGGTTCGAGCCCGGATTTGATTCCGCGATCCTGAATGTCTCCTCATCCGAGGTCGCCAAGGCAGGGTATCGCGGGCTGATGACCAACAAGCGGGTGGTGCTGCCCGGCCTCGGTATCAAGGTTCTGCCGTTTCTGCTCCGGCTGTTTCCGCGCGGGGTCATCCTGGCGGCTGTCGGCAGTGTTCAGCTGCGGAAGCGCCGATAGGGCCTGGGTCGTCGTCTTTGGCCCGCAAATTGCTCCTTTGGCCCGCAAATTGCTTGTGAATTTCCAAGGCAGCCTTGCGAAGTTAAGGGTGCGTTAAGAACGATTCTGGCTTGATAGGCTGGAGAGCGAAGATCAATCGATGTCGTTTCAGTCGATAAAAAATGGCCCCGAAATCGTGCTGCATCTTCCCGGTGGGGTACGAACAACCGCTGTCGCGCCTTCGCCCGCCCAACCCTTGCTGCCGGTTCTGATCATCCTGCACCAGGAAACCTCGACGCCGGGCCGCGTCGGCAATGCGCTGCGGGCGCTCGGGCATGCCATGGATATCCGGCGTCCGCGGTTTGGCGACCCGCTTCCGGAAACGCTCGACGGTCACGCCGGTGCGGTCATCTTCGGCGGCCCGATGAGCGCCAACGACCCCGATGAATTCGTTCGCCGGGAAATCGACTGGATTGCCGTCCCGCTCCAGGAGCAGCGGCCGTTTCTGGGGATTTGCCTGGGCGCGCAGATGCTCGCCAGGCAGCTCGGCGCGCGGGTTGCGCCGCACCCGGAGGGCCGCGCGCAGATCGGTTATTATCCGATCCGCCCGACGCCGGCTGGGCTCGAGATCTGCCCGCACTGGCCGGATCACGTCTACCACTGGCACCGCGAGGGATTTGAGCTTCCTTGCGGCGCGGAATTGCTGGCCGAAGGAAGCGATTTCCCGGTCGAGGCGTTCCAGCTCGACCATGCGTTCGGCGTCCAGTTTCATCCCGACGTCACCTACGCGATGATGCATCGCTGGACCACGCGCGGCCATGCCCGCCTCGAATTGCCGGGCGCGCGCCCGCGCCACCATCACTTCGCCGATCGCGCGGTGCATGACGTCACCGAGCGCGCCTGGCTGAAGCAATTTATCGAGGGCTGGCTGGCGAGGGTGCCGTTCTCAGCGATGTCGGAAGCCGCGGAATAACGCAGAGGGAAACGGCCCGTCGTTTCTGAAGGCCTTTTCAAATTTGCAGATGTGATAGTGTCGGCCCAACATGCTTGCGGCTAATCAGCAAGTGCGGCGGGAGGCGACATGACCGGCGATGAGTTCGCGCAGCTATTGAACGACTTCGCGCTGTCAGCCGAATCCGGAGACGGCGCGCGCTTCGCCAGCCATTTCACCGAAGACGCCATTTATTACGACTATATCTACGGCCCGCACAAAGGCCGTGCCGACATCGCGCATATGATGCAAAACCTGTTTCACCGCGATGCGGCCGACTATCGGTGGGAGATGTTCGATCCCGTATTCGACGGCAATATGGGATACGCGTGGTCGCTGTCGAGCTTCACTTCGAATATCCCGCAATTTCAGGGAAAGCCGGTCGTGATCGACGGCATGAGCCGCTTCATCGTGCGCGACGGCCTGATCGCCGAGTATCGCGAATCCGTCAACGGCGGCGTGGCGATGGCGCAGCTCGAGGTCGAGCCGGACCGCATGGCCAAGGTATTCAAGCGCTGGGCTGGATGGCTGAAGGAGCGGCCGGAAACCATTGCCTATCTGGCTCGGCCAGGAGGTTCGCGTGCCAAGGCCGGCCGCCCGGAAGCGTGAGCCAAGAACAACAATCTGTCGATCGAGACAGAAGCACAGGGAGACCGCGGTGACCTATCAGCATATTCTCTATGAGGTGAGCGAGAAGATCGCGACCGTCACGCTTGACCGGCCGGACCGCATGAATGCGTGGACGCCGATCATGGAGCGCGATGTGCGCCACGCCATGGAGACCGCCGCCGCCGACGACAATGTCCGCGTCATCGTGCTTACCGGGTCGGGGCGGGCGTTCTGCGCCGGCGCCGACATGGATGCGTTGAAAGGGCTCGATCCCGACGACATCAGCCGCGCCCAGAGTCTGCCGTCTTTCGACATGAACCGGAGGCCGGACTGGCAGGCCCGCTACGCTTACTATCCGTCGATACCCAAGCCTGTCATCGGCATGCTGAACGGCGCCACCGCCGGCATCGGGCTTGTGCACGCGCTGTATTGCGACCTGCAATTCGCCGCCGACAACACCGTCTTCACCACCGCGTTCTCGCGCCGCGGGCTGATCGCCGAGCACGGCATCAGCTGGATGCTGCCGCGCATCGTCGGCCACGCCAATGCGCTGGATTTGCTGATGTCCGCGCGCCGGGTCTCGAGCGAGGAGGCGCTGCGTATCGGCCTCGTCAATCGCCTTTACCCGCCGGACCAGCTGCGCGAGCAGACCTATGCCTACGCGCGCGATCTTGCGGATTTCGTCTCGCCGAGCGCGATCGCGGTGATCAAGCGGCAGCTTTACGATGTGCCGTTCCAGACGCTGGCCGAAGCGACCATTGATGCCAACCGGGAGATGCTGGGGGCGCTGCGCGGCAGCGATTTCCGCGAAGGCGTCGCCAGTTTTATGGAGAAACGGCCGCCAAGATTTACCGGGAAGTGAGGGTTGCAGGTGTCTGGTGGCCCGTCTTCGCCCAAGTGGGTTACGACGCGGCAGCCTTCGCTACGACGGGCTCGCCGAGCCGAAGCAGGCGCAGCCTGCGAAGGCTGGTGGAGCCAGGCGGGATCGAACCGCCGACCTCGTCATTGCGAACGACGCGCTCTCCCAGCTGAGCTATGGCCCCGTCGCGGCCGCCTCGTGAGGACGGCGGCCGACAATCGGCGCCATTTACAATCCGCGCCAAGGTCAAGTCAAGAACGGCGAAATCGCTGTTTTCCGCTATATTTGCCCGGAACTTCCCTTGTTTGCGGGGGATGGAACCGATATTTAGCAGGAAGTCGAATCCGCGACCGAACCCCCCGAGTAAGCCAGCCATGCGTGCCGTTCTCGACATCGTTATCATCGTTCTCGATCTCTACACGTGGCTGCTGATCGCCTCGGCCATCCTGTCCTGGCTGATCGCCTTCAATGTCGTGAACACACGCAATCAGTTCGTGGCGGCGGTGGCGGAATTCCTGTACCGGATCACCGAACCGCTGCTGGCGCCGATCCGTTCGTTCATGCCGAACCTCGGCGGGCTCGATATTTCGCCGATCATCCTGATCCTGATCATCATGTTTATCGAGCGGGTGATCATGTATTACATCTATCCAAACGTGATCTGATCGCGGGCCGATGGACCCTTGGCGCTACTCCACCCAGGGCGTCAGCGTGGCGCTGCGGGTGACGCCGCGCGGCGGCCGCGACGATATCGACGGGCTTGAGACGCTCGCCGACGGGCGCACCGTGGTCAAGGTACGGGTTCGCGCCATTGCCGACGGCGGCGAGGCCAATCGCGCGGTTACCGAATTGCTGGCGAAGGCGCTCGGGGTGCCCAAGGCGCGGGTGCGGATTTTGTCCGGCGCGACCTCCCGCCTCAAGCAGGTTGTCGTCGACGGCGATCCCCAGAAGCTGGGCGAGGCGCTACGAGAGCTGACCACCGCAAAAAAGGCAAAAAAGGCAAAAAAGGATTGAGATGACGGCCCGGATCATCGATGGAAAAGTCATTGCATCAGAACTTCGCGCCCGCGTCGCCGAAGAGGTTGCGCGGGTGCAGCGCGACTACAGGCTAACGCCCGGGCTCGCGGTGGTGCTGGTCGGCAGCGATCCCGCCAGCCAGGTCTATGTCCGCAGCAAGCACAAGCAGACGCAAGCCGCCGGCATGGCGTCGTTCGAGCACGTTCTTCCGGCCGACGTCGCGCAAGATGAATTGCTGGCGCTGATCGGGAGGCTCAATCGCGATCCCGCCGTGCATGGCATCCTGGTGCAGCTGCCGCTGCCGAAATCGCTGCATACCGAAACCATCATCAACGCGATCGATCCCGCCAAGGACGTCGACGGCCTGCATCCGAACAATGCCGGACGGCTGGCCGGCGGCTTTACCGCGCTGTCGCCGTGCACGCCGCTCGGCTGCATCATCCTGACCAAAAGCGTGCACGCCTCGCTCGAAGGCATGAACGCTATCGTCATCGGCCGCTCCAACCTGGTCGGCCGCCCGCTGCTGCAACTGCTGCTCAATGAAAACGCCACAGTGACGATCGCGCACTCGCGCTCGCGCGATCTTGGGCAACTCTGCGCCCGCGCCGATCTGGTCTATGCCGCCGTCGGCAAACCGGAAATGGTGCGCGGCGACTGGATCAAGCCGGGCGCCACCGTGATCGATGTCGGCATCAACCGGCTGCCCACTGCCGATGGCAAGACCCGCCTGGTCGGCGACGTCGCCTTTGCCGAGGCGTTGAACGTCGCCGGCGCGATCACGCCGGTGCCCGGCGGCGTCGGTCAAATGACGGTGGCGTGCCTTTTGGTCAACACGCTGCGCGCGGCCTGCGCCATCGCGGGGCTGCCCAGGCCGGCGGTGTAAGAAGAGCCGTCATTCCGGAGCGCGTCGAAGACGTGAACCAGCGCTGCGCGATGGCGCGGAATGACAGCGGTTCACTCACCCCGCCGCATTCTCGATCAGCCGCCGATAGAACCGGATCATGTCGGCATAGCCCTCGACGCTGAGACGCTCGTTGGTGCCGTGAAACCGTTTCAGGTCGTCGGAGTTCGCGCGCACGGGCGAGAAGCGGAAGATATTGTCGGCAATCGCGGCATAGTGACGCGAATCGGTTCCTGCCAACATCAGGCCGGACGCAACGACGACGTCGGGAAAAATCTCCCGGATGGTTCGGTCGAGCGTCTGGAAGGATGCGCTTGCGGTGCCCGTCACCGGCGCCGGATCGAAATTTCCGGGAAACGGTTCGATCGAGATACGATCGTTGTTGACGGTCGAGCGGACATGATCGGTCACGCTGGCCTGGGTGTCGCCTGGAAGCAGGCGGAAATTGACGGTGGCCGAGGCGTTGCCGGGCAGCACATTGTCCTTGTCGCCGGCATTGAAGATCGTCAGCGCCGTGGTGGTGCGGACCATCGCTTCGGTGGGGCCGCTCTTTTCGAATTCGCGCAGCAATAGCGGCTTGAAGAGCCAGAGGTTGGAAAGCGCGACGCGGTTGAAGCCGCGCATCTCCGGCGCCAGCGTATCGAACATTTCCGAAACGGCGCCGCTGACCTGCGTCGGCAGGCGATGATCTTCCAGCCGAGCCAGCGCCGCGCTCATCATGCCGATCGCGGTATCGCGCGGCGGCATCGACGAATGGCCCGGAGTGGCATGCGCGGTCAGAACCAGCGTCGCGTAGCCTTTCTCGGCGACGCCGATCAGGGCAGCGGGCTTGTCGAGACCTTTGATGAGGCCTTCGGTGATCAACAGGCCTTCATCGATCACGAAGTCGAGCCGGACGCCGCGCGAGGCCAGGGTAGCGACGATGGCCTTTGCGCCGCTGATGCCGGCGACTTCCTCGTCATGGCCGAACGCGAAATAGACGGTTCGCTTCGGGCGAAACCCTTCGCGAGCCATCGCTTCGGCGGCCTCCAGCATCGAATAGAGGTTGCCCTTGTCGTCCCATGAGCCGCGGCCCCAGATAAAACCATCAGCGATGACGCCATCGTAGGGCGGTTGTTGCCAGTCCTTCTCGGTGCCGGGCGCGACCGGCACGACGTCCTGATGCGCGAGCAGCGCGATCGGCCGCGCCCTGGGATCGGTGCCCTCCCAGGTGTAGAGCAGGCTGTATTGACCGACGACCTCGCGTCTGGCAGCGGCGTGAAAGGCCGGAAAACTTCCTGAGATGTGCGTCTGCAAGCCGCGTAGCGCCTCGGCGTCCTGATCAGGATTTTCAAAACTCGAAATGGTCCGGAAGCGGATCGCCTCGCTCAGCCGGGCCGCCGCGCCTTGCTGGTCGACCGGTGCGCGCGGAACTGCTGCGACCTGAAGCTGCCGCGAGCCGTAGGTGACGACATTGAACGCGAGCACGCCGGCGAGAACGACGATTGCCGCGATCACGAGCAGCAGGGTGTTGCGAATTATTCTTATCAGCCGGCGCATGCTGTCTTCTGCCCCCGATGGCGAGTAGCGCGTCTTCGCTCGTCTCGAACCGTGAGGCCAGCATTTTTATTCGCGGGGAGCCTGATCCTTCGAGACCCCCGCGAAGGGCGGGCTGCTCTGGAAGAGGCGCGTAGCGCGCTCCCGGCGCTGGTCCAACCTACTTCGCCCTGGCGCGGGCGATGCCTTCCGCAATCAGCTTGTGCGCATCCTCGGCCCCGCCCCATCGCAATACCTTCACCCATTTTCCGGGCTCGAGGTCCTTGTAGTGCTCGAAGAAGTGCTGGATCTGGTGCAGCGTTATGTCGGGCAGGTCACTGTAGGTCCGCACCTTGTCATAGCGCTGGGTCAGCTTCGACGACGGCACCGCGATGATCTTCTCGTCGCCGCCGGCCTCGTCCTCCATCAAGAGAACGCCGACCGGCCGCACGCTCATCACCGCGCCCGGCACGATGGCGCGGGTATTGGCGACCAGCACGTCGCAGGGATCGCCGTCGTTCGAGAGCGTATGCGGAATGAAGCCGTAATTGCCGGGGTAGCGCATGGCGGTATAAAGAAACCGGTCGACGACAAGCGTGCCGGCATTCTTGTCCATCTCGTATTTTATCGGCTCGCCGCCAACCGGCACTTCGATGATGACATTGACCTCACGCGGTGGATCGATCCCGATCGAAATGGCGTCAATGCGCATGGACGGCTCCGCAAGGCTTTGAAGTTAGATCCTGGGGTCGGGGGGCCGCGCGAGCCAGGCACGGCTCTGGTGGGCCTTGGGGCCCTTGGCTCAGCTGGTCCAGGCGAAGGCGACCTTGTCGAGCGACTTCGGCCCGAACTTCTCCGACGAGCGGGCGACCATGCGGCCGCCGAGGGCGCGGTAGAATTCCGTCGCGGCATCGTTGTCGGAGAGCGCCCAGACCACCATGCTTTTCAAGCCGCTCTGCATGAGGTCGCGCCGCGCGGAGGTAAACAGCCGACGGCCGAAGCCGAGGCCCTGGAACTCGGGGCGCAGATAAAGCTCGTAGATCTCGCCTTCGAAGTGCAGGCTGCGGGCGCGGTTGCGGCCGTAATTGGCATAGCCCGCGACCTTGTCACCGAACACCAGCACGCTGACGCGGCTGCCCTTGCGAATCGCACTGTCCCACCATTGCGGGCCGCGGCGGTTGATCAGCTTCTCCAGCTCGGCGCCGGGAATGATGCCCTGATAGGCCGAACGCCAGGCTTCGTCATGGGTCGACGCTACCGCTGCCGCATCCGCAGCTTTGGCCGGCCGAACCTCGATCAGGGTTGTGCTCATGACCGCGATCAAAGCAAGTCGGAGCGTCGGCTTCAAGGTCTATCGTCAATTATCAGTTAACCTGTGGATTTTCTGCATCAGTATTTGTCACTCTCCTGTACCGAAAGAGGACAGAAAGCCGCCTGGCGGCAGCACGTCAGCGCATGACAGGCAGGACTTTGGCGTTGGGGATCAAAACCCCGGCGTGGCTAAGGTCACCTTCACGGAAAAATGCGCCGGATTCGACTCGCCGCGGGTATTGTTCTCGCCACCGCGAACTCGTCCGCGTCGGGCAAATTCATGCAATCATTCAAGATGTTTTTCGCTCTGGTTGTGCTCGGTACCGTATGTACGCAGAGCGCGACGGCGCAGGTGGGACTCGGCGCGCAGGGCGCGGAAGCCGAACCGAATCGCATGCAGCAGTGGCTGGTGCCGTCGCCCGATCCGGGCACCGCCGCGCACGCCGTGCTGTTTCGCCCCGCAGGCGACGGACCGTTTCGGCTGGCGCTGATCGCACATGCCTCGACGCAAAACGCGCTGCGTCGCGCGCAAATGCCGCAGCCCGACTACCACGCGCTGGCGGCATGGCTGGTGGCGCGGGGCTTTGCGGTGCTGGTGCCGGAACGACTGGGCCATGGTGCGACGGGGGGAAAATATCTCGAAGACCAGGGCGGCTGCGACGAGGCCGACTATTCCCGATCAGGCCGCGCCACCGCGGATGAGATCACTGCGGCGCTCGGATATCTGCGCGGACAATCCTTCATCCGGCGGCACGGCGCGGTCGTTCTCGGGCACTCGGCCGGCGGCTGGGGCGCGCTGGCGCTCGCGCGCGAAAATCCGCCTGACGTTGTGGCCATCATCGCGTTCGCGCCGGGACGCGGCGGCCACGCCAACGACTTTCCCAATCAGCTCTGCGCGCCGCACACGCTGATGTCGTCGGCCGCCGAATTCGGCAACGGCGCGCGCGTGCCGGTGACCTGGCTTGTGGCGGCCAACGACAGCTATTTTTCGCCGGCGTTGTCGAAACAGCTCGCCGACGCGTTCCGCGCCGGCGGCGACCGAGTGAACTTTCGCGTGCTGGCGGCATCCGGCAGCGAGGGTCACTGGCTGGCGGAGACCGACGCCGGCGTAAGCATCGCCGCACCGGAACTGGAGCGCGCGTTGAAGGCGGCGAGTCCGAAACCGGAGAAAAAGCGATGACCGCGCGCGCAACGACATGGCCGGACGATAATGTGATCCTCTACGACGGTGTCTGCGTGTTCTGCTCGCGCTGGATCCGCTTCGTCGCGGCGCGCGATAAGGACCGACGTTTTCGGTTCACCGCGATTCAATCCGGCTACGGCACGCGGCTGGCGCAGGCGTTCGGCATCAACCCTGATGATCCCGACACCAACGCCGTCATCCATGGCGGCGTCGCGTATTTTAAATCCGACGGCGCATTGACGGTGCTGGGCGCGCTGCCGGGTTGGGGCTGGGTGCGCGCGTTGCTCGCGGTACCAAAACCGCTTCGCGATCCTGTCTACGGTCTCATCGCGCGCAACCGTTACCGGATTTTCGGAAAGTACGAGGCGTGCTTCATCCCCGACGCGGCGTTGAGGGCGAGGGTGATCGAATAGCTGCGGCGGCTATTTATTGCGGACCACCTCTCCCGCCGCCCTCTCCCCGCTGTCCCGCGCCCCGTGCGCGGTGGAGAAGAAGTTCGGCGAGGTGGCTTCACCTGCGAAAAACAGACGTCCGTCGACGGGGGCCGCCAGCACCGCGCGGTTCCCGGCGTGGCCGGGCAGCGCGTGCGAGTAGGAGCCGCGCGCGAACGGGTCGTGCGCCCAGCGCGATTCCGCCAGCGGCTTTAGTCGCCGGCGGAAATCCGAGCCGAGCAGCGCCACGATCTCGTCGATCGCCTGCGCCGCCAGCGCGCCTTGGCCTGCGTCTTCCAATTGTTGCGCGAAGCGTCCGCCGAAAAAGCCTTCGATGCAGGCTTGCCCGAACGGGCGCAGATGAAAGGCGCCCATCGCGGTGCGCATGGTGGCGCCGCGCAAATTGCCGTCCTTCGGCAGCGCGTCCGGCTGATCCAGCGCCAGCGTCACCTTGTCGGCAAGGCCGAGCGGCAGGTTGCGTGCGGCGTCGACCTTTTTCGGGAGCGCAGGGTGAAAACGAATCGATTCGTCGGCGATCAGATTGGTCGGCACGGTGACGATCGCCTTGTCTGCGGAAAGCGTACCCCGTGAGGTCTCGATCCGCACACGCTTGCCGGAATGATCGATCATGGTGACTTCTGTGTTCAGCGCGAGCGGGCAGGGCGCACCATAGGCCGCGATCAGCGCACCGTAGCCGCGCCGTACCCGCCAGTTGATCTCGGTGTCCTCGTAGGCCTCCATGTCGGATATCGAAACCCGGTCGAGTTCGCTGCCGTTCACGTAGGTCGAGATCGCGTCGATCATCGCGTTCCAGCGGTTGCCAGGCTCGAGACAGGCGCTCGCCGCGCCGTCGCGGCCGCTTTTGGCAGCCTCCCCGGCGCGGTCGTAGAAGGCGTCGAGCGCTTCAATGAAGTCGGCGCGCTCTTTCGGCGGAAAGACGGCATCGAAACCCTGCTCGCGCCATGGCGGGCGGGTCCTGTCGATTTCGAAATTCAGTTGCCCGGCGATCGGGACGAACGAATTCTTGTCTGCCGAATGCAGCCAGCCACAGCCGACGTCGAAGGTGACATCGGGCGCCGCCAAGATGGTGTGGCCGCGTCCGCCGACGCGGTCGCGCGCTTCCAGCACGATGACCGAAAGGCCGGAGTTTTCCAGCGCCCGCGCCGCACCAAGGCCTGCGGCGCCGGCGCCGATGATGGCGACATCGACTTCGGAAGGGAGGGACATGAGGTCGTCTGCTTCATCGTCATGCCCGTGCTCGTCGCGGGCGTCCAGGTCCTGTCTTCTCAGTATCGAAGACGTGGATGGCCGGGACAAGCCCGGCCATGACGGTTTTACTTATGCCAGCGGTCCGGCGAAGGCCTAAGCCACCGCTTGCTTGGCCTTCTCGGCGCGCTTGCGGTCGTTGGCGTCGAGGAATTTCTTGCGCAGCCGGATCGACTTCGGGGTTACCTCGACCAGCTCGTCGTCCTCGATATAGGCGAGCGCCTTTTCCAGCGTCATCTTGATCGGGGGAGTGAGGCGCACCGCCTCGTCCTTCGAGGTGGTGCGGATGTTGGTGAGCTGCTTGCCCTTCAGCACGTTGATCTCGAGGTCATTTTCGCGGGTGTGCTCGCCGACGATCATGCCCTTGTAGACCTTCCAGCCCGGCTCGATCATCATCGGGCCGCGGTCTTCCAGCTTGAACATCGCGTAAGCCACGGCTTCGCCCTGATCGTTGGAGATCAATACGCCGTTGCGGCGGCCCTGGATGTCGCCCTTGTAGGGCGCATAGCCGTGGAACAGCCGGTTCATGATCGCGGTGCCGCGGGTATCCGTGAGCAACTCGCCCTGATAGCCGATCAGGCCTCGCGTGGGCGCGTAGAACACCAGCCGCAAGCGATGGCCGCCGGAGGGGCGCATCTCGATCATCTCGGCTTTGCGTTCGCTCATCTTCTGCACGACGACGCCGGAATGTTCCTCGTCGACGTCGATCACGACCTCCTCGATCGGCTCCTGCCATTCGCCGGTGGCTTCATCCTTCTTCAGGACCACGCGCGGGCGTGACACCGACAGTTCGAAGCCTTCGCGGCGCATGGTCTCGATCAGGATCGCGAGCTGCAACTCGCCGCGGCCCGAGACTTCCATGGAATCCTTGTCGTCGGCCTCCGTGACGCGCAGCGCGACATTGCCTTCGGCCTCGCGCAGCAGGCGGTCGCGGATCATGCGGCTGGTCACCTTGTCGCCCTCGGTGCCGGCGAGCGGTGAGTTGTTGACGATGAACGACATCGACACCGTCGGCGGATCGATCGGCTGCGCCTTTAGCGGCGTATCGACCGAGGGATCGCAGAAAGTATCGGCCACGGTGCCCTTGGTGAGGCCGGCAATGGCGACGATGTCGCCGGCTTCGGCCTCTTCCAGCGGCGTGCGCTCGATGCCGCGGAACGCGATGATCTTGGTGATGCGCCCGGTCTCGATCAGCTTGCCGTCGCCGCCCAGAACCTTGACGGCCTGGTTGGGCTTGATGGTGCCGGAGGTGATGCGGCCGGTGATGATGCGGCCGAGATAGGGATTGGCCTCCAGAATGGTGCCGATCATGCGGAACGGCCCCTCTTCGACGGTCGGCGGCGCGACGTGGCGCAGGATCAGGTCGAACAGCGGCTGCATGCCGGCATCCTTCGGACCATCAGGGCTTTCCGCCATCCAGCCCTGCTTGGCCGATCCGTAGAGAATCGGAAAATCGAGCTGCTCCTCGGTGGCGTCGAGCGCGGCGAACAGATCGAACACTTCGTTGATGACTTCGGTCGGCCGCGCGTCGGGACGGTCGACCTTGTTGATGACGACGATCGGCTTCAGCCCGACCTTCAAGGCCTTCGAGACCACGAACTTGGTCTGCGGCAGCGGGCCCTCGGCGGCGTCCACCAGCACCAGCGCGCCGTCCACCATGTTCAGGATGCGCTCGACCTCGCCGCCGAAATCGGCGTGGCCCGGCGTATCGACGATGTTGATACGGGTGTCCTTCCATTGCACCGAGGCTGCCTTGGCCAGGATGGTGATGCCGCGCTCGCGCTCCAGATCGTTGGAATCCATCGCGCGCTCGACCACCCGCTGGTTGTCGCGATAGGTGCCGGATTGCTGCAGCAGGCGATCGACCAGCGTGGTCTTGCCGTGGTCGACGTGGGCGATAATGGCGACGTTGCGAAGTTTCATAGCTCTTCTTCTGGCTCGGACAATGGAGGGAGCGCGATCTCACCGGAAAACCGGGACCCACTTTTCCGGATCACGCTCAAAACCTGGAATTCTGGAGGGCGCCATAGCGCCTAAAAAGGAAGCCCGGCCAAAGGGACCGGGCACACCTTACTCGTTGCGCTGCAATATAGTCAGAATTCCTCGAAAAACAATGTGTTGTTTGCGGGTTGGTTAGCTGATTTTCGGGGCAAACGGCGCTGGCTTCAACGGTTCTGGACCTCCCGGGCGGGATAGACCCCGCGTCGCACCTCCTGAAGGCGGTTTTTGGCGGATTCGTTGCACTCATACCGGCTTTGGATCGAGCGTCGTCGCCCACAGCGCCACGTCCGCGCGATCCCGCAAGGTCACGGTCATCTGTCCGGTTGCGCCGTCGATCCTGACATGACCGAAGAACTGCATCCCGGCGGATGGCGGCAGATTCTGCCTGTCTGGACCCGGTGCCTTGATGAACTTCACTTCCGGCCCAAAGGTATTGTCGAGTTCGTTCGGCCCGAAGGTTCCGGCATGCAACGGCCCGGAGACGAATTCCCAGAACGGTTCGAAATCCTGGAATTGCGCCTTGTCGGGATTGTAGTAGTGCGCGGCGGCGTAGTGCACATCCGCCGTCAGCCACACGGTGTTGGTGACGCCCGAAGTCTTGATGAAGCGCAGAAGATCGGCGATTTCGAGTTCGCGGCCGCGCGGCGGCCCGTCGCCTTGAGCAAATGCTTCCGAACCTTTCTTGTTGGGCGCGTCGTCATAGACGATGATGCTGAGCGGCATGTCGGAGGCGATTACCTTCCAGGTGGCGCGTGAGTTCAACAGTCCGCGCTTCAGCCATGCGAGCTGGTCGGGTCCGAGGAAGTAGCTGTCCGGACCGTAAGCGGTTTGCAGGTTCGGGCCGTTGGGGCCGCGATAGCTGCGCTCGTCCAGCATGAAAACGTCGAGGTGCGGCCCATAGCTGAGGGTGCGATAGACCCGGCCCGGCTCGACAATGCTTTCGCGCATCGGATACATCTCGTGGAACGCGCGGGCGGAGCGCGCGGCGAGCAGCGAGATGTCGCGTACCTTGTAGGCGGCGGGGATCGCCTTCGATGCCGACCAGTTGTTCATGACTTCGTGGTCGTCCCACTGCACGAAGATCGGTACCTCGGCGTTGAAGGCGCGCACATTAGTGTCGAGAAAATTGTATTTATGCGCCGCGCGGAATTCGTCGAGCGTCTCGGCGACCTTGGCCTTTTCCGGGATGGTGAGGTTCTTCCAGATCGTGCCGTCGGGCAGCTTCACCTCGGGGTTGATGATGCCGTCGGCATAGATCGTATCGCCGGAATGCAGCAGGAAATCCGGCTTGTGCTTGGCCATGGTGGCAAAGGTAACCATGCCGCCGTCGTCGGGATTGATGCCCCAGCCCTGGCCCGCCACATCGCCGCCCCAGACGAAGCTGACATCGCGCCGGTCGGCCGGCGCAGTACGGAAGCGGCCGACGACCGGCTCGCTCGAAACGTCGGTATGCGCGAGGTCGCGGAATCGGATCCGATAAAAAATGTCCTGCCCTGCGGGCAGGTTTTCCAGCAGCATTTTCGCGGTGAAGTCACTCTCGGGGAGCGTCGCGATCGGCGGCAAGACCCTCGCATTGTTGAAAGACTCAGTCGTGGCGACCTCGACCATCATCTGCGACGGCCGGTCCGCGCGCGCCCACACCACGCCGCCATCGGCGCCGATGTCGCCCGACTGCACGCCGTGGGTGATTTGCGGCCGGTCGGCGGCGCGGCTGAGATAGGGCGTCGCGATGGCGCCCAGCACGCCGGCGCCCGCGGTGGAAAGAAAACGCCGGCGCGAAAGTCCGCGGGAAATGTCGCGAGAAATCCTGATCGTCATGCGAGCCTCCTTGATCGGCCGACAGCATGCACCGAAGGCGCTGACAGACCTAGGAAGTTTCTGTGACGGATCGATTACAGAGGGCGCTGTCTACAAGGTGCCGGTCGCGCGGAACTGGGCACCCGCCCGTTGCAGATTTTGCGGCAGGCTGTTCAGCAACGCCTTGCGGTCAGCGACCGCATTGTGGAATTGCTCAAGCGCGATGCTGAAGGCGGTCAGCGCCCCTTCATCGATGGCGCCATCATCGAAGCAGCGCAGCGTATCGCGCAGGATGACGTCCGCCTCGGACTGCATCTGGTCGAGTTCCTCGGTGGAATCGCTGCGCCGGGCTCTCGCCAGCATATCGAGCATGCGTTCGCGCAATGAACTGTTGCTGCTGCGCTCGTCCTTTTTCAGATAGCCCGCGAACCACGCGCCGGCCGAGCCCATCGCAGACAGGGCCATCAGCGCCCACCAGATGTAATCGCTGTAGCGGTCGAGGAACGTTTTTTCCTCGCCATCGACAAAGGCCGCGGCGCCCGGATGCGCCGGGATCGCAGCGTCCTTGTCGGTATCCGGGGTCTCGATCTTCGCAGCCAGCGGGAACTCCGCCATCAGCTGCTGCCTGATCGCGAACAGCTGCCGGGTGAAGGCGGCAACCGTCGATTCCGACAGGCCCTTGCGCGCAACGATGTGGTGGGAGAAGCTGATCGTCTTCACCTCGTCGTCAGGCTTGTCGGGCGAGCCGCCGAAGGCGCCGGCGGGAATTTCGGATGCCTCGTACTGGGGATTGTTTTGCGCAATCGCCTCGGCCGAATCGATCGCGAGGAAAGTCGGCGTTCCGCCGTCGCGCGTCGACGCATTGATTGCATCCGCCGTGATCTTGCTGTTGACCGGTCCGGCGGCGAGATAGGCATCGGCCCTCTGGTTGCGGATGGCGTCGGCGGCTTCGCCGGCGGGAAACTGAACGATATCGACCTTGCCCGGATCGACGCCGTATTGCTGCAGGATCACCCTGAGCAAATTGACATTGGCCTGGGTGCGGCCGACGACGCCGATGCGGTGTCCGGCGAGCTGCGGAATTTTGGCGATCTTCGGGCCGGGTTTCTTGCCCTTGCGCTTCACGGCCGGAGGCACCCACAGCACGGCGACGTTCTTGCGCAGCGTCGCCACGGCTTGCGCATTTTTCGGCACGTCGAGATCGCCACGGATGATTGCGAGATCGGCCTTGCCTTGTTCAAGCGCCTTGGCACTCGCGGCGGCGTCGTCGGTCTGCACCAGGCGCAACCGGACATAGCCGCGCGCCCGGGTAAAGGCTTGCGTCAGGGCCTGGACGACCTTGAGGTCATCGCTGTTCGCAGGGCCGACCGCGATCCGCAGGGTCACCGGCCGCATCGCAAAGTAGTAAGCGCCCACCAGCGCGCCGATCACGGCGAGAATGCCGGCGAGCGTGACGAACATCATCTTCCGCCTGGCCGAGCGCGGCGACGGCGGGGCAGGCGGTTCGGCTAACTCAAGGCCTCCGGTCATCGATCTGGCAAACAATCGTTTGAGGTTCAATTTCATGTGGCCGATGGCTTAGATTGATATCGTAGCAAATTTCCCACCAGCTCGGGGTTACATCTGCGTCATGGTTACCGGAGCGCTCTGGACCGTTTTTGACACCCTATTGTGACGGGGATCCCGGAGGCTCGCCCGGTGTTAAGGTAAAGTTGGTGTGAAACGCGGGAGGGCACCATGGCGGAGCGGCTGTCGGCGGAGGCGCGAAAATCGGCCCTGAAGGGGCTGCCAGGGTGGACCGAGGTGCCCGGCCGCGAGGCGATTGCGCGAACCTTCATTTTCAAGGATTTCAATGAAGCCTTCGGATTCATGTCGCGCGCAGCGCTCATGGCTGAAAGGCGCGATCACCATCCGGAATGGCGCAATGTTTACAAGACGGTGGAAGTGGTGCTGGCGACCCACGACGCCGGTGGCGTCACCGCGCTCGATATCGAGCTTGCAACGGCGATGAACGCGATCGCCAGACAGCTCGGCGTCGCCTGATCCGGTTCCTTCTCAATCTTGCAGCGGCGCCGCGAGATCCCCATTTTCATGGGGGCGCGCTGCGGCGATCTGCCGCGCCGGCTTCAAGGGAGCCCGAGCGATGGCGACTGAACATACCGTGGGTTTTGAGCCGGCCGACAGGCTGGCCAAGGACCGCGAAAGCGTGCGCCGACGCTTCTGGATCAAATTCAAGCGAGTCGTGGCACAGCTTCCTTTCGCCGAGGATTTGCTCGCGGCGCATTACTGCGCGTTCGACAAACAGACGCCGCGCCACGTGCAGGCGACCCTGTTAGGGGCGATCGCCTATTTCATCCTGCCATTCGACTTCATTCCGGACATGTTGCCGGTGCTCGGCTTCACCGACGATGCCGCCATCCTCGCCACCGCGATCCGGCTGGTCGCGACCCACATCACGCCGGAGCATCGCGACGCCGCCCGCGCCGCGCTGAAGCGGATGGGCGACGTCGGTCAGGCGGACTCCGAAGACGAAATCTGAGTATTCCTCCGGCCTAGAGGAGCAGTTCGGACCCTACCGCTGTTTTGACGGGGTGTGGGCCTGCGCCCGGGCATTTTGCTCGGCCTGCCATGCCTGGAATTGCTTGAACAAAGCCTCCTTCTCGGATTCGGAGGGCGCTTTTCCCGCTACCACCGAATTCTGCTTCAGGAATTCATCAAATCTGACGCGCGCAACGGGCTCAATTCCGTGACTATCGAGCCATTGCTTGGCGGCCGGGAAACGCTGCCAGTCCGGAAGCGGAGCTGACAACGAAACTTCCTTCCATTTCGGATGGAAGGGCGGTTTCTGGAAGGAGGGGAATTTCGTGAAAAAGTTATCCACGAACAGCGCGACCTTTCGATACCGATCGGTGTTGGGAGCCCAGTTATAGGCCGCAAGCACCGCCGGCACCGCGATGGTATCGACCTGTTCCTGATCCGAAATCAGGTTGGGATAGTCCTTCGCCGTCAGCGTCGCCGGCAGGTAGTCACGCTGCAGCGGCTTCTCGTAGTTGACCGTCACCAAATGGAACCGATCGTCCTTGAAACTGCTCACGGACTTATACGGCTTGCCCCCACAAACGATCACCGCGTCGATTTCGCCGGCCCTCAATTTCTCCAGCGCTATGCGCTGCTCGATGTACACGACCTTTGGCTTCATTCCGAGCCGTTCGAATACGGTCAGCGCAGTAACGAAGGTGCCGCCATTGGGAAGATCGACGCTGATGGTCTTGCCATCGAGATCCCTGAGATTGCGGACCGATTTCGAGGCGATGACGTGCACCTCTTCATTGTAGAGCTTGGTCACATAGGTGAATTGCTTCTTGATGTCCTTGGCGAAACCTTTTCTCTCGAGATAGTCGAGCGTGTCAGCTCGCACGATCCCGAGGTCGACGCCCTGAAGGAACAGAATGTCGGCGACGCTTTGTACCGAGCCGCGGCCGACAATCGGAAGCACGCGCAGCTTGTTGCCGTCATCGAGCACTGAAGCCAGGTCGGCGCCGAACTGAACATAGGTGCCGCCGATGGTGCCGGATATCAATGTCACAGTGTTGGCGTTCAGGGCCTGCTTGGTTGACGTTGATCCGAACTGAAATATTGCCTTGAGGCTTTCGCTGACCTTTGCAGGATCAAACCCGGCTTCCTCGGCCCTTGCCGCCAAGCCAAAAACCAACATCATGGCGAATATCGCCATTCCAAGTATTCGTTGCATTGGTAACCCCCTGATGTCTTGAAATCTAATTCTGCATTTCAGCGAGGCGCTGCCTCGCATCCATCGAACCGAGCCGAGCTGCCTCCTGGTACCAATCGCGCGCCTTCGCCGGATCGGGAGTGATGCTCCGCATATCTTGCGTTCCAAGCACGGCCGGGTCGTAGGTTTGTGCCAGCAGTAGCGCCGCACTGGGCTCCTGCGCTTCCGCCGCCCGTTCGAGCAACAGCCGCGCCGGCGCGATGTCGCCGATTGCGATCAGGCCCTTTGCCCGCTTCAGCAACGTCGCGAGCTCGTCGGCAGCGAGCCTTCTTACCGGAATCGGAGGCGGCGCTGGTGCCGGCGCGGCCGGCGACTGATCGGCTAGCACCTGGCTCTGCGGGGCTTGCACCTGACTCTGCTGGGCCGCCTTCAGCGCGAGAGCAATATCGTCGCGCGTCGGCGTAACTCCCGCGTTCGGCGTCGAGACCCTGACAGCGGCGGTCGATGGCACGACCGCGGTCGGCGGACCGACGCTGGCCAATTGCGCCGCGGTTGAGGGTGCAGCAGCCGAGGGTTGCGGATTGACGTTTTGCACGGCGCCGGACTGATCGGCCACTGCGCCCGGCAGCAAAGCCTTGACGTCCGCAAACAGGGCGAGCGGATTCCCAACCGACAGAATCCCAAAGGCGATCGCTGCCGCCGATGCCGCAACCATGCCGGCCTTGAATATCCGCGGCCAGACAGCCCCTCGAGCCAGATTCAAATTCTGGTGCCTGCCGGTGCCGAAGCCCCGCCGTCTGAGTTCTTGGCCATTATCGGCGAGAAAGAGCGGCATCGGAAGCAGGGCATCTTCCGGATGCATGGGATCTTCCGGAAGCGGGTATTCCTCCGCTGCCATCGGAGGCGCAGATCCGTAAGCCATGAATTCAGGATCGCCTGACTCCTCGTCATACGCCCCGACGAAGCCTTGATCGTATGGTTGGTCAGGTTCGTCGTATGGAATGAAGCTCCTGTTTCGCGCCATGGTTACGCCTCCACGCTTCTACGCAACGTCAGGGCACCCTGGCATCCGTTCTTATCGTTCTAGCCGGCCGAGCGCCCCCGCTACCGTACACTTAATTCGCATTTTGAATCCGTCCAAAAAGCGACCATCGCCCGTATGATTTAGGAAATATCTTGATTTCATTGTGGCACTCCCTGGGCTGGCTAGGTGTTTCATTGCGGCACAGGAAGTTCAAACGCTGGTTGACGCGAGCTTCGTGCACCATTTGACGCTATTGTCGGACTGACACTTTCAGACAAAGCGATGGCCGAAACGCAGCTCGCCAAATTCGACATCCACTTTGTCGCCAGCGTAAATTGCGATCAGCCGATCTTGGCAAAAATATTCCGTTCAGCGGCAACGGCAGCGGGCTATGGAATGCCGACGGAAGCGACCGCCGACGTCAATGCAACCGGCGCGGGTATTCAGCACCGTTCACTATTGCGGCCGGATTGCGGCCGGCCAAGGGTGGCACAGACCTCGTGAGAGGTGCGTTAGATGTGAGCGCCTGCGTCAGGGATGCAGGATCACCTTGCCCATGGCCTTGCGGGTTGCGAGCACCTTCATCGCGTCAGCGGTTTGCGCCAAGGGAAAGGTACGGTCGACATGCGAGGAGATCTTGCCTTCCGCGGCCCACTTCACGAGCTTCTCCAGATTGACGCGGTTCTTCTCCGGATTGAGCCGCGCCCATGCGCCCCAGAACACGCCGCGGATATCGCAACCCTTCAACAGCGCCAGATTGAGCGGCATCTTCGGGATGTCGCCGGCGGCGAATCCGATCACGAGGAAACGGCCCTCCCATGCGATCGACCGCAGCGCAGCCTCGGCGTAGCTGCCGCCGACGGGGTCAAAGATAATGTCAGCACCCTTGCCGCCGGTGAGCCGCCGCAAGCCATCCTTGAGATCCTCGCTGCCGTAGTTCAGCCCGAACCCGGCGCCGTGCGCCTTGGCGAATTCAAGCTTCTCCTCGGAGGACGCACAGGCGATCACCTTCAGGCCCATCAGCTTGCCGAGTTCGCACGCCGCCAGACCGGTACCGCCGGCAGCCCCTAGCACCGCCATGGTCTCGCCGGGTTTCAGGCTGGCGCGATCTTCCAGCGCGTGCAGCGCGGTGCCGTAGATAATGATGATGCCGGCGGCGCGATCGAAATCCAGATTGTCGGGAATTTTGACGATTGAAATGGCCGGCAGCGCGATCTTTTCGCGCGCGCCGTTGTAGCCGCAGGACGCTACCACGCGGTCACCGGCTTTCAGATCGGCGACGCCTGCGCCGACGCTCTCGATCACGCCCGCGACCTCGGCTGCCGGAGAAAACGGAAACGGCGGCTTGATCTGATACTTGCCCTGGATCATCAGGAGGTCAAAGAAATTCAACGCCGCGGATTTAATTGAAATCACGGCCTCACCAGGTCCGGCCACGGGATCGGGCACTTCCGCCAGCACGAGATCGTCGGGACCGCAATATTGCGAGCAGAGAATGGCTTTCATGGACACACCTGGTTTTCGGACCCACAGTAGAGGCTGGGACGTTTCATGCCGGATTTGAAGCCAGGCTACAATCCGGTTTCTGCCCTCATGGCAAGGAGGCGCTATTGCCCGTCTCGAGCCATGAGGCCTCATCTTTCGAGACGACCCGGAGTTCAGCACCGGGCCGCGCTTCGCGCGGACGGGTTGGCGCTCCTCCGGATAAGGAGCGGCCAAGGTTGGAGGGGTTTGACCGATGTTTGAAAAAGGCCTGCTCGGGGGAAAGCGGATACTGGTCACCGGCGGCGGCTCCGGGCTCGGGGCGGCGATGGGACGCCGCTTCGTCGAGCTTGGCGCCGAACTGATCATCTGCGGCCGCCGGCTCGAATTGCTGGACACGACAGCCGCTCGGATTCGCGGCGATCTCGGCGGCAAGGTTGCCGCGGTCAGATGCGATATTCGCGACGGCGCCGCCGTCGATGCCATGCTGGATTCAATCTGGCGCGAAGCACCGCTCGACGTGCTGGTCAACAACGCGGCCGCAACCTTCATCGCGCAGACCGAGCAATTGTCGCTTCGCGCAGCGGATGCGATCCTCGCGCCGACGCTGCACGGCGCGATGTATTGCACGCTGGGCGCCGGCAAGCGCTGGATAGAAGGACGACACAGGGGCGTGGTGCTGAGCATCCTCTCGACCTCGACCATTACCGGTCGCGCCTTCACTGTGCCCTCCGCCATGGCGAAATCCGCCGTTCTTGCGATGACAAAAAGCCTCGCCGTGGAGTGGGGACCCAAGGGCATCCGAACGGTGGCGATCGCACCCGGCGCATTTCCGACCGCGGGTGCATCCGGTCAGCTTCGTCCTGAGGGCCGTGACGAAAACTGGGCCTCGAGGAATCCGCTCGGCCGCGTCGGTGAACATCGCGAGCTCGCCGATCTCGCGAGTTTTCTGGTTTCCGATTCCGCCGGCTACATCAATGGCGAGATGGTGGTGCAGGACGGCGGCGCGCACTTGCGCAGTTCCGGCGCCGAGGATTTGCTGCAATGGACCGAGGCGCAGTGGGAGAAGCAGCGCGCGGCGCGGTCGAAAAGCTAAGGATGAACTTAAGCCGCAAGCGTGCGCGACAAAGTTCGCAAGGCTTAGCGAGCCTTTGCAACTGCCTTCCCAAAAAGACATTTCCCGGCTATCCATCGCCGGTGTGACGACACGGTGTCGGAGCCATCTTCCAGTCACAATATTGAGGGAACCAGATTTGGTCATGTCCGTGCGGCGAATGCTGACAGCTCTGGTGGCGAGTGCGGCGGTGTGCGGGGTGGCGAGCCTTGCGCAGGCGCAGAGCGCGTCGTCGAATGCCTCAAAGGGCGCGGCCAAGCCGACCTCGTCAAAACCGATGGTGCCAAAACCGGAGAGCCGGCCCGTCGCAGCCGCTGCCGGCAGCGCTGAACCGACGCTGATCGGTCAGTACGGCACCTGGGGCGCCTATACCGCATTGCCGAACGGCAAGAAGGTGTGCTTCGCGCTGGCAAAACCTTCATCGTCGAAAACCAATCCGCCGAATCGACCGCGCGACCCGGCTTATGCGTTCGTCTCCACGCGTCCGGCCGAAAAAGTCACCAACGAAGTTTCGGTCATGATCGGCTACGCGCTGAAGCCAGGATCGGAATCGACGCTGGAGGTCGGTGGCGGGACCTATGCGATGTACACCCAGGGCGACGGGCTCTGGATCAAGAATGCCGCCGAGGAAGAGCGGATGGTCGAAGCGATGCGTAAGTCGCCGGACGTCGTGGTCAAGGGCGTGTCGGCCAAGGGCACCGAGACCACGGACACGTTCTCGCTGAAGGGACTTTCCCAGGCGCTCGACCGGCTGGCCCAGGACTGCAGGCGCTAAGCCGGCTTTCACGTTAGATCGATGCATTTGGTGCCTTTCCAGTCGACCCTGGAAGGCCTATTTGATGTTTCATGAACGAAACCATGACCAGTACTTCACTCGAAGCCAATTCCGGCGCAAACGGGCCCTTGGAAAAGATCGCGCTCGAAACCTATGTACCGCCGGCAAAGCCCTCGCTGGTCGGTCTGTCGCGCGCCGAGATCGCGGAGCGGCTTGGCGCCATCGGCGTGGCGCCGGCGCAGCGCAAGATGCGCGTGCAGCAGTTATGGCACTGGATCTATGTGCGCGGCGCGAAGAATTTCGACGAGATGACCAGCATCTCCAGGGAAATGCGCGTCGATCTCGATCAGCATTTCACGGTCGCCCGCCCCGAGGTGGTCGCGGAGCAGATTTCCAACGATGGCACCCGCAAATGGCTGCTGCGCCTGCCGAGCGGCGATTCAATCGAGAAAGCGCATGAAGTCGAGTGCGTCTATATTCCGGAGACCGATCGCGGCACGCTGTGCGTATCCTCGCAGGTCGGCTGCACGCTGAATTGCTCGTTCTGCCACACCGGTACCCAGCGGCTGGTGCGCAATCTCACCGCGGGTGAAATTGTCGGCCAGATCATGGTCGCGCGCGATCGCCTCAACGACTGGGCCGACCGCGATACCCCGACCGGCGGCCGCCTCGTCACCAATGTGGTGATGATGGGCATGGGCGAGCCCTTGTATAATTTCGACGCGGTGCGCGATGCGCTCCTGATCGTTTCCGACAATGAGGGCATCGGCATTTCCCGCCGCCGCATCACGCTGTCGACCTCGGGCGTGGTGCCCAACATCATCAGGACCGGCGATGAAATCGGCGTCATGCTGGCGATCTCGCTGCATGCGGTGCGCGACGAATTGCGCAACGAACTGGTGCCGCTGAACCGCAAATATCCGATTGCCGAATTGCTGCAGGCCTGCCGCGATTATCCCGGTTCCTCCAATGCGCGGCGCATCACCTTCGAATATGTGATGCTGAAAGGCGTCAACGATTCGCTCGACGACGCCAAGCTCCTGGTGAAGCTCCTGAAGGGGATTCCGGCCAAGATCAATCTCATCCCGTTCAATCCGTGGCCGGGCACGCGATACGAATGTTCGGACTGGGAGCAGATCGAAAAATTTTCGGAATACATCTTCAACGCCGGTTACTCCTCGCCGGTGCGCACACCGCGCGGCCGCGACATCCTCGCCGCCTGCGGCCAGCTGAAATCGGAGACGGAAAAACTGTCGGCGCGCGAGCGGCAGGCGCTGCGCGCGATGGCGATGACGGATTGAAACCACTCGACATGGTGAGGGGCGTACGGCGCCGTCTCACCATGTGACTCCGGCTGATGCCTCCCGCCCTCAGGACGGGGAGCGAACATGAGAAGATTAAGATGGCGCTGATCGGCCGGCTGTTCGTGATTCTGTTCGGATTTTTCGCCGCCTGCCTGGTGGCGGGAATGATCGTGGTCGGCGCGGTGCTGTTTCCGGAATTCAGCGATCTCGGAACCGGCCCGGTCGATCAAGGCGCGCTGAACGTCGTGCTCGGGTTCGGTTTCATCTTCATCAGCGGTTTTGCCTTGCTGCCGGCGCTGATCGTGGTCGCGATCACCGAGGCGTTCTATATCAGGGGCGCGCTGACCTACGCGGTCGGCGGCGGCCTGGTCGGTCTCGCCTGCTATCTCGGCCTTGTCCCGTTCGACCCCGACACGCTTCGCTTCGAGGGCATCGTCCGGCGGCATCTCGAAATCATGACCGGCGCCGGCATCGTCGCCGGCGTGGTCTACTGGATGATCGCGGGCCGCAATGCCGGCGCATGGCGCGAACCGCCGCGCCCGCTGACGCCGCCGCCCCCGCTGCCGTCGCATTCAACGTCGCCGCCGCTGCCCCCGCAGTCGCCGTCATGATTGCATTTGCGCTCGCAATGACGGGGGTTTTCATGGCGGCGCTCCTCGGCTAAACCCCGCGCCATGAACCGAACCGGACTCTTCATCGCGCTGGGCCTGGCGCTCGTGGTCGGATTGCTGTTCGGGATCTATCCCGAGCTCGATCTGAAGATCGCGGCGCTGTTTTACGATGCAACGACGAGGTCGTGGCCACTCAAGCTCAACACGCTGGCCGCGATCGCGCGCGACGGCGCGATGTGGATCGCGTGGGGGCTTGCGGTGCCGGCAATTGTCGCGCCGATCGTCAAGCTGGTGCGGCCGGACCGGCCGCTGCTGATATCGGGGCGGGCGATCGTCTTTCTGCTCGTTACGCTTGCTCTTTCCGCCGGCATTCTCACCAATCTCACCTTCAAGAGCTATTGGGGTCGCCCGCGCCCGGTGGTCGTGGCGCAATTCAACGGACCGGATCAGTTCGTGGCGTGGTGGGATCCGCGCGGCAGCTGCGCGCGAAACTGCTCGTTCTTTTCCGGCGAAGGCGCCACCGCGTTCTGGACCTTGGCGCCCGCGGCGCTGACGCCGCCGGCATGGCGGCCGCTGGCCTATGCCGCCGCAACCCTGTTCGGCGTGGCGACCAGCGTGCTGAGGATGGCGTTCGGCGGGCACTTCTTCACCGATGTCGCGGCCGCGGGGCTGGTGACGTTTCTGGTGGTCTGGCTGGCCTATGCGCTGATTTACCGTTGGCCGTCGACCCGGCTGTCGGACGCGCAGATCGATGCGGCGCTGACGCGGCTGGGCTGGCCGGGCTACGCACTTCTCCGACGCCTCCGCGGCCGCAAAGCAGGTCCCACGCGGTCGGTATAAGCAAGTTCATAACGCCAGCCGCCATTAAACGCGTGCCCATCGGCGCGAAATTTGATATTCGCGCACTTAAAGCCCCGAGCGGCATTAGAAATTCCGACCGATTGGAAGCTCCATGAATACGATCTTGAAAAGCCTGCCCAAAGGGGAAAAAGTCGGCATCGCTTTCTCCGGCGGTCTCGACACCAGCGCGGCGCTCCTGTGGATGAAGCAAAAGGGTGCCCGCGTCTTTGCCTATACCGCCAATCTCGGCCAACCTGACGAGGCCGACTACAACGAGATTCCGCGCAAGGCCCTGGACTTCGGCGCCGAAAAAGCCCGACTTGTGGATTGCCGCATGCAGTTGGTCCACGAAGGTATTGCCGCCATCCAATCCGGTGCCTTCCACATCTCTACCGGCGGCATCGCGTACTTCAACACGACGCCCCTTGGTCGCGCTGTGACCGGCACGATGCTGGTCGCGGCGATGAAGGAGGACGGCGTCAACATCTGGGGTGATGGCTCCACCTTCAAAGGCAACGATATCGAGCGCTTCTACCGCTACGGCCTGCTGACCAATCCGAACTTGCAGATCTACAAGCCTTGGCTCGACCAGCAGTTCATCGACGAGCTGGGCGGTCGCGCGGAAATGTCGGCGTTCCTGACGGCCAACGGATTCGACTACAAGATGAGCGCCGAAAAGGCGTATTCGACCGACAGCAATATCCTCGGTGCAACCCACGAGGCCAAGGATCTTGAAAGCCTGGACAGGGGCATCAAGATCGTCAATCCGATCATGGGCGTGCCGTTTTGGCGCGACGACTGTATCGTCAAGGCCGAAAAGGTCGTCGTGCGTTTCATCGAGGGCCAGCCCGTCGCGTTGAACGGCCAGACGTTCACCGATCCCGTGGCGCTGTTCCTCGAGGCCAATACCATAGGCGGTCGACATGGCCTTGGCATGAGCGACCAGATCGAGAACCGGATCATCGAGGCAAAGAGCCGCGGCATCTACGAAGCTCCCGGCATGGCGCTGCTGCACATCGCCTACGAACGCCTGATCACCGGCATCCACAACGAAGACACCATCGAGCAGTACCGGATCAGCGGCCTGCGCCTCGGCCGGTTGCTCTACCAGGGACGGTGGTTCGATTCTCAGGCCCTCATGCTGCGCGAAACCGCCCAACGTTGGGTGGCTCGCGCAGTCACCGGTGAGGTGACGCTCGAGCTGCGTCGTGGCAACGACTATTCGATCTTGAACACCGAGAGCCCCAACCTGACCTATCAGCCGCAACGGCTGAGCATGGAGAAGGTCGACGATGCGGCGTTCACGCCCGCGGATCGTATCGGCCAGCTGACAATGCGCAACCTCGACATCGCCGATACCCGCACCAAGCTGGATCTCTACGCAGAGACAGGCTTGCTGTCGATCGGGGAAGGCTCCAGCATCTTCAAACTCGATAGCGACAAGAGCTGACCCCCGCGGAGAGCCTCAATTTCTTGGTTCAGTTGCGTAGCCCGGGTGGAGTGAAACGTAACCCGGGATGACTGTGTACGCGACGCGGCCACGGATTGCGCCTCGCTCCACCGGGCTACACCCATTTTCTTCACGTCATTGCTTCGTCGTTCACGCTCCTCGCAGGGACGACTCCAACAAAAATGGCCGGGATCACTCCCGGCCATTTTCATTTCGTCGTGGCTTCTACCGCGGCGGCGCGATGCCAGGCGGCGGGGGCGGCAGCGATGCCGTGCCGCCGTTGAGCAGGGGCGTGATGCGGCGGATGGTGACGCGCCGGTTGATGCGGCTCGGCCCTGAGGTCTGCTCTTTCAGATATTGTGCGCCGTATCCTTGCGAGGTCAGGTTTTCGGCGGGTACACCGAACTGCTGCGTCAGCAGCTCGGCCGCGGATTCGGCGCGCCGGTCCGACAGCGACAGGTTGTCGACGTCGTTTCCAACCGCGTCGGTGTGACCCTCGATCAGGAACACCTCGCGCGGGTTGCGCGCGATCGCCCGGTTGAGGCCGTCCGCGATCACCTGCAGCCTCGTCGCCTGGTCCGGCGGGATCTCCCACGATCCGGTCTCGAAGGTGATGGTGTTGAGATCGATGCTCGGCATCAACTGCCGCACCGACGGGCTGTAGCGGATTTCGTCGAGTGAATAACGCCGCTCGATCCGGTCCACCGGCGGCGCCTCCATGGTCTCGTAAATGACATCCGGCGGGGCGTCGTCTGCGTCGACGATGTAGCGGTCGTAGGGAATGCGGATCACCGGCGGCGGCAGGTCGACATAGAAGCCGCCGACATCGCGCGGATCGCGATAGGTGTTGTCGATGATGATGATCTCGCGGCCCTCTCGATCCCGGCGAATCCGTCGCATCAACTGGCCGTCGCGGCCGACGACCGTAATGATCTGGCTGCCGTCGGGACGAATCACGATGGTGCGGGTTTCTCCGCCGACCTGCTGGGTCTGGATGTCGCGGGCCCCGAAGCGGAACCGATCCTCTTCGTTATGGCGGATGAACGACTGGCCGCCGGGATCGACAACGATGACCCGGCCGGGTTCGGTGAAGACCTTGCGGCCGCCCTGATCGCTTTCCTGCCGCGCGCCACGGAAATCTTCCATGCGGCGCGGCCCCGGTGCCGCTGCCCCCGGCGCAATCGGCGCCAGGGCTTGAGCCGGCGGTGGCGCGGCCGGAATGGGTGCCGTGACCGTCGGCGGCGGACGATGCGCCAACGGCGTTCCTCCAGGCGGCAGCGCGGTCTGCCCGCCGCCCGGTGCGGGAGTGGCATTCGGCGCGGTCGGGGGAGTGGGAAGTGGCCCGACACGCCCCGACGGCGGCGGGGGCGTGGCACCCGCGCCTGCGGGCGGCGGCCCGCTATGGCCTGCCGGCGGCGGCGAACCTGCGGGTAGTGACGAAGGCGCAGGTGAAGGCTGCGGCGTAACTGCCGGCGGGGTACCCGAGCGCAATTGTTTCGCGCCGGCGGGGGGCGGCGGAGGCGCGAGAGCTGGTGTGCCCCTCTGCGGGGGTTGCACGGAAGTCGCGCCGTTTGGCGGGGCCGGTGGCTTCGGTGGAACAGGCGGCGGCGCTGCCGCCGGAGGTGCGGGATGCAGTGGCGGCGGTGGCGCCGCCGCAGGCGGGGGCACATGCGGCGTTGGCGCCGCAGGCGGCGCGGGATGCGGCGGAGGCGCCACAGGAGGCGGCGGCGGTGCGGGCCGCGGCGGCGGCGGTGCAGGAGGCGCGGGATGGGCCGGGGGTGCTGCTGCCGGTGGCGCCGGGTGTGGCGGCGGCGCTCCCTTCGGCGGTTGCTTCGGCTTGCCGTCGGGACCCAGTTCTTCTTTCGCCTGGGCCACGACCAGCGGCGCGGTTTGCGCATGCGACGGCGCGGCGATCAATTGCATCGCCGTAAGAGCGGTCGTGGCGAGCAGCAGGAGACGAAGATTTGTCATGATGGTCTGGATCCCTGGAAAATTTCCGGCAACAAGGCTTGGCAACAAGGTCTGGCGATCAGTGAATAGACGTTAGGCCGGATTGTGGCGGCCCTCAAAGGCGGACTCGTATTTATTTCTAAACGCGCTGAGTTCCAATGTGCCATTGTTCATTGCGCATTCAGGCGATCGTCTCGAACTCCTACGCCCTATCGTATATTGTCTTGTACATTGTCCTCTGCGGCATTTCTGATGCGTCCTGCTTCAAGATCGGGCGTCGTGCCTCGCAGATCGGCGGCGCCTGCCCCTCGGTATGGAAGGCCTTGGCACGCGGATTGTCGGAAACCGGAAAGCCGATGTGGTCGATCATCAAGATCTCCGGTGGCTCGAGGACTGTTTTCCGCTGCCGCCGAACACAGGCGGAAGTTCAATCGCGCAGCAGTAGCGTGTTGCTGCGGGTTTTGCCGTTCTCCGCGTAGCCGCGCGCAACCATGTCGGCAATGCAGTCGTCTTGCCATTCGTTCCGCGACAGATGCTCGATCACGAGGGCGCGCGGCCACAGCGATGGCGGCGCTTGCCGGAAAAAGCCGGTCAGAACGCGGTCTTCAAACCCCTCAACATCGATCTTCAGCGCATCGACCTTGGTCACTCCGGCGTCGCCGAGAATGCGCTGCAGCCGCAGCGACGGCACCCGGATGGCATGGTCCGTATGTTCGCCCGACACGATGTGGCTGGCGCCAAGATTGTCACCATCGGTTTCGATCATCAGCTCGCTGTCGGAAGGGCCGGCGGCCGCGGCCACAGGGATGACCTGGGTGAAGCCGGAGGCGGCGCGGTTGAACGCAAGCCGCGCATGGGTGACCGGATGCGGTTCGATTGCGATCACCTTTCCACTTGGGCCGACATGGCGCGCCAGCACCAGGGCGTAGGTGCCGACATTGGCGCCGACATCGACGAACACACCGCCGACGGGGGTGTGCGCGCGCAGAAAATCCAGCTCCTCGAGATTGTAATCGGGGTTGAACAGGGCACCGCGCTCGGTGGCGCTGGCCTGGTGATAGAATCGAAACGATGCGCCCTGATATCGCGCATCGACCGGACCCGCGCGCAGCAGGTTGACCAGCCGCGACAGCATCGGCCGGAACGCGCCGCGCTTCAGCCGCGAGCGGTGCGCGAGCGCGATGATCGCAGCCTGCGCGCGCGTGGGCGCGAAGGCGCCGAAAGGCGGCGCCGCCGGATCGTTGGCCGCGGCGATGCCGGGGGAAAGGGCTCGGTTTGCCAAAATTTACTCGCCGAAGAAAAGCGATAGTGGCGTCTAGATAGCCGACTTTGCCGGCGGCTCCAACGCCGCGGGAAACCGCGTCAGACCTGGCGTTCGACCATCTTCAGCTTGAGTTCCGCGATCGCCTCGGCGGGATTGAGGCCCTTCGGACACGCCTTGGCGCAGTTCAGGATGGTGTGACAGCGATAGAGCCGGAACGGGTCCTCGAGATTGTCGAGCCGCTCGCCGGTGGCCTCGTCGCGGCTATCCTTGACCCACCGGTTCGCTTGCAGCAAAGCGGCCGGGCCGAGATAGCGGTCGCTGTTCCACCAATAGCTCGGGCACGAAGTCGAGCAGCAGGCACAGAGAATGCATTCGTAGAGGCCGTCGAGCTTTTCGCGGTCGGCGTGGCTCTGCCGCCATTCCTTCTGCGGCGTCGGCGAGGTGGTCTGCAGCCACGGCTCGATCGAAGCATACTGGGCGTAGAAGTTGGTCAGGTCAGGCACCAGGTCCTTCACCACGGGCTGATGCGGCAGCGGGCTAACCTTCACCGCGCCGTCCTTCACGTCGTGCATCGACTTGGTGCAGGCCAGCGTGTTCTGGCCGTCGATGTTCATGGCGCAGGAACCGCAGACGCCCTCGCGGCAGGAGCGGCGGAAGGTCAGCGTCGGGTCGATGTGGTCCTTGATCCAGATCAGCGCGTCGAGAACCATCGGGCCGCAATCATTGGCATCGACATAATAGGTATCGACGCTGGGATTTTTGCCGTCGTCCGGATTCCAGCGATAGACCTTGAATTCGCGCGTCGCGGTCGCGCCCGCCGGCTTCGGCCAGGTCTTGCCGCCTGATATCTTCGAGTTTTTCGGCAGTGCGAATTCAACCATTTGTCTTGCCCTTGCGGTTCACCTCTTCATTGCCGGGATGGTAGTCTGCTCTCCCGGCAATCCATCCTGCGAAGATGGATGGATGCGCGGGTCGAGCCCGCGCATGACGAGTAATATTCAATACACCCTTGCTTTCGGCGGGATGTACTGCACGTCGTTGGTCATCGTGTAGTCGTGCACCGGACGATAATCGAGGGTGGTGTTGCCGGCATTGTCGATCCACGCCAGCGTGTGCTTCATCCAGTTCTTGTCGTCACGGTTGGGGAAGTCCTCGCGGGCATGGGCGCCGCGGCTCTCGGGGCGGTTCGCCGCCGAGTCCATCGTCACCACCGCCTGTACGATCAGATTGTCGAACTCCAGCGTCTCGACCAGATCGGAATTCCAGATCAGCGAGCGGTCGGTCACCCCGATGTCGCTGATGCCGCCATGCACCTTGTGAATCAGATTGTGCCCTTCGTTCAGCACCTCGCCGGTGCGGAACACCGCGCAATTGCTCTGCATCACATGCTGCATGCTGTCGCGCAGCTTCGCCGTCGGCGTGCCGCCGGAGGCATGGCGATAACGATCGAGCCGACCGAGCGCCTTGTCGGCCGAGCCGGCAGGCAGTTCCGGCTGTGTGCCGTTCGGCGTCAATTTTTCCGCGCAGCGCAGTGCCGCGGCACGGCCGAACACCACGAGATCGATCAGCGAATTGGAGCCCAGACGGTTGGCGCCATGCACGGAGACGCAGGCCGCCTCGCCCACCGCCATCAGTCCCGGCACCACGCAGTTGTCGTCGCCGTTCTTCTTGGTCAGCGCTTCGCCGTGGAAGTTGGTCGGGATCCCGCCCATGTTGTAATGCGCGGTCGGCACGATCGGGATCGGCTCGCGCGTCACGTCGACATTGGAGAAAATCCGCACCGTTTCCGAAATGCCCGGCAGGCGTTCCTGGAGCACCTTGGGATCGAGATGGTCGAGGTGCAGGAAAATATGGTCTTTCTTTTTGCCGACGCCGCGGCCTTCGCGGATTTCGATGGTCATCGCGCGCGATACCACGTCGCGCGAGGCGAGATCCTTGGCGGACGGCGCATAGCGTTCCATGAAGCGCTCGCCCTCGGAGTTCACCAGATAGCCACCTTCGCCCCGCGCACCCTCGGTGACGAGGCAGCCCGCGCCGTAAATTCCTGTGGGGTGGAATTGCACGAATTCCATATCCTGCAGCGGCAGGCCGGCGCGCAGCACCATTCCGCTGCCATCGCCGGTTTGCGTGTGGGCGCCGGTACAGGAATGATAAATTCGCCCATAACCGCCGGTCGCGAGAATGGTGGTTTGCGCGCGGAACCGATGCAGCGTGCCGTCGTCCAGCTTGAGCGCGATCACGCCGCGGCACGCACCCTGGTCGTCCATGATCAGGTCAATGGCGAAGAACTCGATATAGAATTCCGCGGAGTGACGCAGCGCCTGGCCGTACATGGTGTGCAGCATGGCGTGGCCGGTGCGGTCCGCGGCTGCGCAGGTGCGCTGCGCCTGGCCCTTGCCGTAATCCAGCGTCATGCCGCCGAACGGCCGCTGATAGATCCGGCCGTCCTCGGTACGCGAGAACGGCACGCCCCAGTGCTCGAGTTCATAGACCGCCGCCGGCGCGTGGCGCACCATGTATTCGATCGAATCCTGGTCGCCGAGCCAGTCCGACCCCTTGACGGTGTCGTACATATGCCAGCGCCAGTTGTCCTCGTGCATGTTGCCGAGCGCAGCCGAGATGCCGCCTTGCGCCGCTACCGTATGCGAGCGCGTCGGAAATACCTTGGTGATGCAGGCAGTACGCAGCCCGGCCTCGCCACAGCCGACCACGGCGCGCAGGCCGGCACCGCCGGCGCCGACCACGACCACGTCGTAGGTGTGGTCTTCCATCGGATAGGCTTGTCCGTTGGGGGCAGGAGAGCCGTTCCCCTTGCCATTTCCGCCTCCCGCCATGCGCTACACTCCAGATGACAGTTTGAGAATGGCGTAGATCGAGGCCAGCGCCACCGCAACCGAGAAGAAATTGTTGGCCATGATGGCCGCGATTTTCACCATCTCGCCCTGCACGTAGTCCTCGATCACCACCTGCATCCCGATCTTCATGTGCCAGACGCTGGCGATGATGAACAACAGCAGGATCAGCGCGACCAGCGGCGACCCCAGGATCTGCGCGGCGCCGGCCTGATTGCGGCCGAGCAGCATCATGACAACCACGATCACCGGCAGGATCAAGAGCACCATCGCCACCGCGGTGAGGCGCTGGCGCCAGAAGTCCGAGGTGCCGGAGTGCGAAGAGCCGAGGTTGCGGACGCGGCCGAGCGGCGTGCGCATCGATTTGCCGGGAAAATCAGGCGCGCTCATCGTCCGCCTCCGATCGCGTAGGCCGCGATCCACAGCAGCACCGTCAGCGATACGCCGCCGATCAGCGCGCCCCAGGTCAGCGTTTCACGCTCGCTCGCCTTGAAGCCGTAGCCGAGGTCCCAGATGAAGTGCCTGATGCCGCTGAGCAGATGATGCAGCAGCGCCCAGGTGTAGCCGAACACGATCAGCCGGCCGATGAAGCTGGACGTGAAGGCCTGCACATTGGAATAGGCGGCGGGCCCGGAGGCCGCCGCGATCAGCCACCACGCCAGCAGAAGGGTGCCGAAATACAAGGCGACACCGGTGAGGCGATGGACGATGGAGAGCGCCATCGTCAAGGTCCAGCGATAGGTTAGGAATGGCGAAAGCGGTCGTTCGATCCTGGCTGTCATTGGCGGCTTTGACGGTTGGCGGGCCCACGCTGGGACCCCTGGGGGATCGCGGTAGACGACGCCTATTTACGAAGTCGAAACAATCAGCGCAACGACGAAATCGGCCGTTTGCGAATGAATGTTCATAGTTTCACATGAGCCCTGCAATTGAGAGTCATTGACAAGATCGCAGGCGACTGATGGCTGGTATACCTGAAGCACGATTCATGAACGCGCGCAGTTTCGACGCGAGAAGAGGGAAAAACCGGGGATGACGACCGCGGGGCTTGAAGTCTCTGAGCTGCTCGAGCTGGCGCTTCTGCTGGTGGCGGTGGGCGCGCTGTCCGGATTTCTTGCCGGCGTGTTCGGCATCGGCGGCGGCGCCATCCTGGTTCCGGTGTTTTATGAATGCTTTCGGCTCGCCGGGGTGCCGCTGGAGGTGCGGATGCCGCTATGCATCGGCACATCGCTCGCCGTCATCGTCCCGACCTCGATCCGTTCCTGGCGCGCCCATTACCTGAGAGGCGCGGTCGACCCGGAGATCCTCAAGGCGTGGTGGCTGCCGGTGCTGACAGGCGTGATCGCCGGCAGCGTGACCGCGCGCTACGCGCCGGAGCGGCTGTTCAAGATCGTGTTCGTGATGGTGGCGTGGTCTGCTGCGGCACGCCTGTTGCTGGCGCGCGAGACCTGGAAGTTCGGCGACGAACTCCCGCACGGGCCGCTGATGAAAATCTACGGCTTCTTCGTCGGAATTCTTTCCACGCTGATGGGCATCGGCGGCGGACTGTTCTCGAACCTGCTGATGACCTTCTATGGCCGGCCGATCCATCAGGCGGTCGCGACCTCGTCGGCGCTGGCGGTCCTGATCTCGATCCCGGGCGCGCTCGGCTATGTCTATGCCGGCTGGCCGGCGGCTGCGCGCTATCCCGACGTCGCCGCGCTGCAATTGCCGTTTGCGATCGGTTACGTCTCGCTGATAGGTGTCGTATTGGTGATGCCGACCAGCCTGTTGACCGCGCCGCTCGGGGTCAGGGCCGCGCATGCGATGTCGAAGCGCACGCTGGAAATGGCTTTTGGCACCTATATGTTTGTCGTCGGCGGCCGGTTCGTGATCAGCCTGCTGTAGCCGATAGCGCGGAACGATAGCGAAGCGGCTTACTTCGCCTTCGCGTAAAGGTCAGAATAGGTATCGCGCAGGATATTCTTCTGTACCTTGCCCATGGCGTTCCGTGGCAACTCCTCGACGACGATCACCCGCTTCGGCATCTTGAATTTCGCCAGCCGTCCGTCGAGCGCCTTCAGCACCGAAGCTTCATCGACCTTGGCGCCCTTGTCGCGGACCACGACGGCGGTGACGCCCTCGCCGAAGTCGGCATGCGGCACGCCGATCACGGCGGATTCGATCACGCCCGGCATGGCGTCGATCTCGCTCTCGATTTCCTTGGGGTAGACGTTGAAGCCGCCGGAGATCACCAGATCCTTGCCGCGGCCGACAATGTGCACGTAGCCGTTGGCGTCGATCTTGCCGAGGTCGCCGGTGATGAAGAAGCCGTCGTCACGGAATTCGGCCTTGGTCTTTTCCGGCATCCGCCAGTAACCCTTGAAGACGTTCGAGCCCTTGACCTCGATCATTCCGATGTTGTCGCGCGCGAGTTCGTTGCCGGTTTCGGGATCGGTGACGCGTATCGACACGCCGGGCAACGGATGGCCGACCGCGCCGGGGACGCGATCGCCATCATAGGGATTCGAGGTATTCATGTTGGTCTCGGTCATGCCGTAGCGCTCGAGCACGGCGTGGCCGGTGCGTGCAAACCATTCGCGATGGGTATCGGCGAGCAGCGGCGCGGAGCCCGAAATGAACAGCCGCATGTGCCTGGTGGATTCCTTGGTCAGCGCCGGGCTTTGCAGCAGCCGCGTGTAGAACGTCGGCACGCCCATCAGGACGGTGGCACGCGCCATCAGCTTGATGATCAGCTCGGGATCGAATTTCGGCAGGAAGATCATCGAGGCGCGGGCGAACAGCGTGACGTTGCTCGCCACGAACAGACCGTGGGTGTGATAGATCGGCAGCGCGTGGATCAGCACGTCCTTATCCGTAAAGCGCCAGTAGTCTACCAGCGAAAGCGAATTCGACGCGAGATTATCGTGCGTCAGCATCGCGCCCTTGGAACGCCCGGTGGTGCCCGAGGTGTAGAGGATCGCGGCAAGATCGTCGTTGGCGCGCGCAACCGTTTCAAACGTCTCGCTTGCCCTGGCTGCGGCGTCGGTCAGCGAACCCTTGCCGTCGGCGCCGAGAGTTTCGACTTTGGCGCCAACTTTCCTGGCGATCGCGCCGATGCCTTCCGCCTTGGACGGGTCGCACACCACCAGCGACGGCTCGGCGTCGGTGATGAAATATTCAAGTTCGTTCAGCGTGTAGGCGGTGTTGAGCGGCAGATACACCGCGCCCGCCCGCACGGTGGCGAGATACAACACCAGACCCGGCACCGACTTTTCGGTTTGCGCGGCGACGCGGTCGCCGGGCTTGACGCCTCGGGACACCAGCAGATTCGCGATCTGCCCGGCGCGGGCCATCAGTTCGCCATAGCTGATGCTCTGGCCGTCGGTCGTTTCGATCGCAAGCCGGGCCGGATCGTCGAGGCCGTCGAACAGGCGGGAAAACAGATTGGCGTTCATGATGGTTTTCTGGGGTGCGTTCATGCATCATTGCGGAGGGCGGACACGGTCTGGCTGGCCGTGGCGATCCGGGAGTTCAATAGCAAAGACGCCCCTCACAAAGCAACGGAGACGGTTTGCATGTCAAATGACGGGAAACGCGTAGCCTGGGTGACCGGCGGCGGCAGCGGTATCGGCGAGGCCGGGGCCGAAGCACTGGCGGCGGATGGCTGGACGGTGGTGGTTTCGGGGCGGCGGAAGGACGCGCTGGACGCCGTGGTGGCGAAGATCACCGGGAGCGGCGGCAGAGCCGAGGCGATCCCGCTCGATGTCAGCAAATCCGACGACGTGAACCAGGCCGCGGAGCAAATTCTCTCCAAACACGGCCGCATCGATCTCCTGGTCAACAGTGCCGGTATCAATGTGCCGAAACGCAGCTGGGCGGACATGGAGCTGGAAGGCTGGAATAAACTCGTCGATGTCAATCTCAACGGCGTGCTGTACTGCATGCGCGCGGTGCTGCCCGCGATGCGCAGGCAGAAAGACGGCTGCATCATCAATGTCGCGTCCTGGGCCGGCCGCCATGTGTCGAAAATGCCGGGGCCGGCCTACACCACCACCAAGCACGCGGTGCTGGCGCTGACCCACTCGTTCAACATGGATGAATGCGTCAACGGTTTGCGCGCCTGTTGCCTGTCTCCCGGCGAAGTCGCAACCCCGATCCTGAAACTCCGGCCGGCGGTGCCGTCAGAACAGGAGCAGGCGCGGATGCTGCAGTCCGAAGATCTCGGTCGCACCATCGCCTTCGTCGCCAGCATGCCGCCCCGGGTCTGCGTGAACGAGATCCTGATCAGCCCGACCTGGAACAGGGGGTTTGTGCAGACGCCGAATAATCGGGATTAGCGGCGATCCGCTTCCCGCTAAAGCTACTCGGCGTCGTCCCTGCTTTCGCGGGGCCGACACTGCGGTCGTCGGATCGGCCTACACGGCCGTGGCTCCAAAAAGTTTCAGACTGACAAAAATTTTTTCCCTGAAACCCGCCTCCAAACCTCCCGTAACTCGCCCCATCGGCGACGCGGTCAGGCATCAATGGACAGGCGTTGCTGTTGGCTTCATCGCCGGCGGAGGTCCGCCGGCCGCCTCAATCCATCGGGAGACGATCCATGTCCAAGCGAATTGCACTTTTCTCCGCCGCCGCCTTCGGCGCGCTGGCTCTGACCGCGGCCGTCGTCGCGCCGGTGAGCGCGCAAGACAAAATGATGAAAAGAGAAATGCCAGGCGAGAAGACCGTGATGGTCGGCGGCGCAACGATGTTCTCGTCGAAGAACATCATCCAGAACGCGGTCAAGTCGAAGGATCACACCACGCTGGTCGCGGCGGTGAAGGCCGCCGGCCTGGTCGCGACCCTGCAAGGCAAGGGCCCGTTCACAGTGTTCGCGCCGACCAACGCCGCCTTCGGCAAGCTGCCGGCCGGCACGGTCGACGCCCTGGTCAAGCCCGAGAACAAGGCGACCCTGGCCAAAATCCTGACCTATCACGTGGTTCCGGGTATGCTCGAAGCCTCCAGCCTGACCGACGGCATGAAGCTCCAGACCGCTGAAGGCGAGGAACTGACGGTGAAGCACCAGAACGGCAAGATCTGGATCATCGACGCCAAGGGCGGTTCCTCGATGGTGACGATCTCGAACGTCAGTCAGTCGAACGGGGTGATCCACGTGGTCGACACCGTCCTGATGCCGGCGTCGTAATATCGCGCGCGCCCCTGATTCAGTCCCCAACGGGATGCACGAACGCGAGCCGGGCCAACCCGGCTCGCTTTTTTGTGACCGCCATACCCTGCGTGTATCGATCTTATGGTCTGTATTGCAGTAACGAAGCCGCGGCTCCCGCCGTATAATCGGGCACCTGCTTCGAAAGATGGAACCGCCAGGGAACCCAAATGTCCAGCCTTGCAGCCAGCGACGAGCGCGCCGTACCCGCCACAGCGAACGTCATCCAGCCGGCGTGGGTCCGGACCGCGCACTGGATCAATGCCGTGGCGATGATCCTGATGATCATGTCGGGATGGCAGATCTATAACGCTTCGCCGCTGTTTGCTTTCTTGAAGTTTTCGAAGAGCATCACCCTCGGCGACTGGCTCGGCGGCGCGCTGCTCTGGCACTTCGCGGCGATGTGGCTCTTGATGGTCAATGGCCTCGTCTATGTCGCGCTGGGTTTTGCTACCGGCCGCTTCGTCAAGAAGCTGCTGCCGATCACGCCGGCGGGCGTGGTCGAGGATGCCAGGGCGGCGCTGACCGGCAGGCTGTCGCATGACGACCTCACCAGATACAATTACGTGCAGAAGCTGCTCTATGCCGGAATCATCGTGGTCGGCGTCCTGATCGTGCTGTCGGGGCTTTCAATCTGGAAGCCCGTGCAGCTGCAATGGCTGACGGCGCTGTTCGGCGGCTACGACGTGGCGCGTTACGTCCACTTCATCTGCATGTCGGCGATCGTCGCGTTTCTGATGGTCCATGTCGCGCTGGCGGTGCTGGTGCCGAAGAGCCTGCGTGCCATGATCATCGGCCGCTAAAAAGATCTTGAGGAGGATATATCATGGGCCGACTTCGCTCGCTTCTGATCCCCGGCGTCGACAGGAAACTGCTGGTCAGGGACGTGGTCAAGGCGATGCCGGATCTGGCGCGCCGGCGCTTCATCGCCGGCGGCGCAAGCCTTGGCGCGCTGACGCTGCTGACCGGCTGCGAAGTGTCCGACAGTTTTTCCGCCGAGGAGATGCTGAAGAAAGTCTCGAAATTCAATGACGCCGTGCAGGCATTCATGTTCAATCCCAATGCGCTGGCGCCGACCTTCCCGGAAAGCGCCATCACAAAACCGTTCCCGTTCAACGCCTATTACGATCTCGACGACGCGCCCACCATCGACGGCAAGGACTGGAAGTTCGAGGTGCGCGGTCTGGTCGACAACAAGAAATCATGGACCCTGGAGGAGCTCTACAAGCTGCCGCAGGTCAAGCAGGTCACGCGCCATATCTGCGTCGAGGGCTGGAGCGCGATCGGGAGCTGGACCGGCACGCCGTTGCGCGACTTCCTCAAACTGGTCGGTGCCGACACCCGTGCCAAATATTGCTGGTTCCAGTGCGCCGATGCCGAAGGCTACAACTCACCGCTCGACATGGCTACCGCGCTGCATCCACAAACCCAGATGACGTTCAAATTCGGCGACGATATCCTGCCGCGGGCCTACGGCTATCCGATGAAGATCAGGGTGCCGACAAAACTCGGGTTCAAGAATCCGAAATATGTGATTTCGATGGAAGTCACCAACGACTACAAGGGCGGCTACTGGGAAGACCAGGGCTACAATTCGTTCAGCGGGAGCTGATCCGCTCCAATGCCTTGGGTGGGATAGCTACCGTTAGCGCGCGAGTCGCTATCCCATCCGCGGCATGCCGGGCGGGCGCGCCTCTCTCGTTTGAGCTGCAAGACGGATTGCTGCATTGGCGGCCCCGAATCCCTGATAATTGCCGCGGCGCTCGACGATCTCGAAGAAGAACCGCTCGTCGAAAATGTGGGTGTAGATCTGGAAGAATTCGCCGTCGCCGTTGCGGTCGTACAGAATTTGGTTGGCGCGAAGGGCCGCCATCGTTACTGCATCGAGATCGAATTTGGCTTCGATATCGTCGTAGTAGTTGTCGGGGATCTTCAGGAAATGAGCCCCTCGCGCCCGCATGTCCGCCACGGCTGCCAGAATATCGGTGCACGAAAATGCGACATGCTGAACGCCGGAGCCAAAAAATTCGTTGATGAAGCGAGCCGACAGCGTGCGCGTGGCCGACGAACCGTTAAGGATCACGCGCAAGCCTTGATTGTCGTTGATGAGCGCCTGGCTCTGCACCAGTCCCGCCGGATCGGCGATCTCGATCTGCGGCAGACGCTGCAGATCAAGAATCCCCGTGTAGAACAGCAACCACGACAGCATCTCGTCGTAAGGCATCGACTGCGAGATATGATCGACGGCGCTGAGACGGTCCGTAGCCGCATCACTGCGCAGCGCTTCGAAATCAGTTTCCCAGTTCTTGCCCGCTTCTTCCAGAAAATACAGCAGGCTGCCGCCGACGCCGCGGATCGCGGGAATTTCCAGCTCGCCCGTACCAACCGGCTGATAGAAGGTGCGTGCCTTCAGCGCCTCCGCGCGCGCCATGGTCTTGCCGACGTCATCGACATCGATCGCGATGGCGCAGACACCCGGACCGTGCGTGACATAGTGAGAGTGGGCAAAGCCATCCGGCTCGCAATTGATGACGAGCTCGATATTGCCTTGCGACCAGCGCTCGACGTCCTTGCTGCGATGGGAACCGGTCTTGCGAAACCCGAGCTGGCCGAACAGCGCGGCCAGATCCCCGGCTTTGGCTTCGCTGACGGCGAACTCGATGAATCCGACGCCGCGGCTGTGCGCTTTCGGCTGCAGCCTGGTCGCCGACGCATTGGATGAGCCTTCCGCAAGCTGATCCTCGAGCAGAATCAGTGAACGCAGACCGTCGGTCGCGGTGCGGACCGCCGAGCCGGCGCGAAACTGGTCGTTGAATATCTCCAGCGACAGCGGACCGGCGTATCCGGCTATCCGCACGGCTCTCATGAAATCGGCCACCGGCAGATCGCCCTGCCCGGGGAAGCAGCGAAAATGCCGGCTCCAGGACAGCACATCGAGACCGAGCTTCGGCGCATCCGCAAGCTGGACGAGGAAGATCTTGTCCGCCGGAATCGATTGAATGGCCGTCACTGGAATCGACGGCGCAAGCGCATGAAAACTGTCGAGAATGATTCCGATCGATTTGTGATCGGCGCGGCGCACGATTTCCCAGGCATCGCGATAGTCGTTGACGTGACGCCCCCAGGCCAGCGCCTCGAAGCCGACACGCAGGCCGCGCGAAGCGGCGCGTTCGCCGAGCGCGCGGAAATCCGCCGCGGCGCGGTCGATGCCGCCGAGCGAATCCGGTGAAATATTGCTGCAGATCAGCAGCAAGTCGGTTCCCAACTCCTGCATCAAATCGAACTTGCGTTCGGCCCTCGCAAAATTCCGGGTGCGCTGCGGCTCGGGCATGCCCTCGAAATCGCGAAACGGCTGGAACGCGCAAATTGCCAGACCGAGGTCGCGGCAGAGCTGTCCGACATCGCGGGGACTGCCGTTAAACGACAACAGGTCATTCTCGAAAATCTCGACGGCGTCGAACCCGGCGGCGGCGACGGCGCGCAGCTTTTCATCCAGGGAGCCGCTGAGTGAGACGGTGGCGATCGAACGCGCGGTCATGCGGCCTGCTCCATGATCAATTCGACATGCTTGCGGCCGATCGAGCCAGCGCCGGCCACGCCGATCCGCATCGCGGCGCTCATGCCGCGCTCTCCGTCATCGCGCCGCCGAGGAACAGTTGCCCGATGCGGGGGTCGTTGAGCACCCGCTCTGCCCTGTCGACAAGGCGGGTCTGGCCGAGCTCAAGCACGATGCCGAAGTCGGAGATCTCGAGTGCGGAGCGCGCGTTCTGCTCGATCATCAGGATCGACACGCCGCGGTCGCGCAATTCCTTCAGGATGGCGAACGTCTGCTGCACCATCAGCGGCGAAAGACCGATCGACGGCTCGTCGATCAGCACCAGCTGCGGATTGAGCAGCAGGCCGCGGACGATTTCGAGCTGCTTCTGCTCGCCGCCCGACAGCGTGGACGCCTGCTGCGTCGCCTTGTTGCGCAATACCGGAAACCGGTCGAGCGCCGCATCGATCCGCGCCGGCAGATCGGTGATGTCGCGCCCGGCAGCCGCAGCGCCGAGTTCGATGTTATGGCGCACCGACAATTCCGGGAAAATGTTGCGCCCCTGCGGCACGTAGCAAATGCCCGCGGACAGTAACCCGCGCGGGCTCAGGCCGGTCACGTCGCGCCCTCTGAAGATGACCCTGCCTTCGCGCAGCTTCAGCAGGCCGAAAATCGCCTTGAACACCGTGGATTTGCCGGCGCCGTTCGGCCCGATCACGGTGGTGATCGATCCCGCCGGCACCGAAAAGCTGGTGCCATTGAGGATCGTCATCTTGCCGTAGCCGCCGACGAGGCCTTGAACATCCAGAATGGCATCGCTCATGGTTGGGTCCTCAATGGCCGAGATAGGCTTCGATCACAGCGGGATTGGCGCGAACTTCGTCGGGCTTGCCCATCGCCAGCACCCTGCCTTCCGCCATCACCATGACACGGGAGCACAGCGACATCACGAATTCCATGTTGTGCTCGATCACCACGAAGGTGGCGCGCTTTTCGCGATTGATCGCGGCCAGCCGCTCCTTGAGATCGGCGAGCATGGTGAGGTTGACGCCGCCGGCGGGCTCGTCGAGCAGCACCAGCCGGGGACCGCCCATGAAAGCCATGGCGGCATCGAGCAGCTTCTGCTGGCCATAGGACAGACCTCCCGCGGCCTCGCCGGCGAGATGATCGAGCTTGAAGAAGCCGATCATTTGATTGGCGGCCCCGGTCAGTCCCGCATCGGAAGGGCCGCACAGGCGGGACATCATGTTGCCCTGATGCTCCTGGCCGGCGAGGATCAGATTTTCCCGCACCGACAATTTCGGGAACACCTGCAGCAACTGGAAGGTCCGGCTGACACCCAGCCGGTTCAGCTCGGAAGGGCGTAATCCGGTGACGACTTTGCCGTCGACTTTCACTTCGCCGCCGCTCGGCGTGAGCTGGCCGAGGATGCAGTTGAAGAGCGTGGATTTGCCGCAGCCGTTCGGGCCGATCAGGCCGAGGATTTCGCCCTCCTGCACATCGAAACTGACGCCATCCACGGCGGTGATGCCGCCGAAGTTCTTCCTGATATCGCTGACTTCGAGGACCGCAGTCATGGCGTGGTTTCCAGTCGCGCTGTTGCCACAGCGCGCAGCGCGGACGCCATTCTGGTGCGGCGCTCCGCCAGATAGCGGTCGAGGATGCCGAGAATGCCGGTCGGCGAATAAATCAGCAGCAGGATCACCGCGATCGCGTAGAGCATCAAATAATAGCCCTCGGTGAACCGCAGCCACTCCGGCAACAGAACCGCGATCATGGCGCCGAGAAATGGTCCGAAGAAGAAGCCGGCGCCGCCGACGATCACCATCATCAAAAGATCGAGCGAGAGCGACAGATTAAACGGCACCGGATCGATATATTGCGTCAGCGGCGCGTACAGCGTGCCGGCAACGCCGCCCAGCGCCGAACCGATCGCAAACGCCAGCAATGTGTAGCGCCGCGTATCAATGCCGAGCGAGAGCGCCCGGATCGGATTCTCGCGCAGCGCCACGAACGCGCGGCCCCAGGGCGAGCGGATCAGCCACCAGACCATTGCCGCAACGATGCCGAGCGAACCGAGGCAGAGGTAGTAGAACGGCAGCGGCCGATTGGTCGCGATGCCGAAGATGCTCGGCCGGGGAATATTGCTAATGCCGTAAATGCCCTTGGTCAGCCAGTCCTCGTTGCGGAACACCAGGAACGCCAGCGTCGAAAACGCCAGCGTGACAAAAGCGAGGTAATGATGCTGCACGCGCAGCGCCGGATAGCCGAGGATCCAGCCAACCGCAAAACACAGTACGACGGCGACGCCCAGTGCGGCGATCAGCGGTATGCCCTGTGAGGTCATGATCGCGGCGGCATAGGCGCCGATACCCACGAACGCGCCCTGTGCCAGCGAAACCTGCCCGGCATAGCCGAGTGTCAGATTAAGTCCCATGGCGGCAATGGTCATCACCGCCCACTGGCTCAGGACGAACAGCCCGTAGCGATTGAAATTCATCGGCACCACGATGAGCCCGGCAATAACGACGACGCCGAGCGCAATGCGCAGATATTTTGCAGACCCCGTCATACCGTACGCTCCTCCGCGCGACCGAGGATTCCCTGCGGGCGGAACAGGATGATGACGATCAGCAGAATCAGCGGCACCGCGGCGCGATACTGGGTCGAGACATAGGCCGCGGCGAGGTTGTCGACCACGCCGATCAGGAGGCCGCCGGCAATTGCGCCGCGCACCTGGTTGAAGCCGCCGACGATCGCGGCGATGAACGCTGCCTGGCCCAGAACCTCGCCGCTGGAAAATTTGGCAAGATAGATCGGGGTGATCAGCAGCGACGCCAGCGCGACCAGGAACGCGTTGATCAGGAACGTCAGCAGGATCATGCGTTCCACGGGCACGCCGATGATGCGGGCCACAGTCGGGTTTTGCGCTGCCGCCTGCATCTGATGGCCAACCGAGGTGCGGTTCAGGAATGCGGTCAGCCCGACCACGGCCACGATGGCCAGCGCCAGCACGCCAATGCTCTGCAACGACACCATGCGGCCGAAGATCGGGATGTCGCCGGCCGGCACGATGGATGGAAACGGCGAGGCTTCGGCGCTGAAGAACTGTTTCACGGCCTCCTTGATTCCAGTCGCCAGCGCCATGGTTGCGATCGCCAGCGGCAACACTCCATGGCGCAGCATCGGATCAACCAGCAGCATCTTGAAGCCCAGCCCAAGCAACAGCAGCGAGAGCAGGATTCCGATCAGGATCGCGAGCCAGAACGGCGCGCCGGCGTGCATCGCCGCCAGCATCAGGAACGCCGGCAGCATCACGAATTCGCCCTGCGCGAAATTGATGGTCTGCGAGGTCTGCCACAGCAGCGTGAAGCCGACCGCAACAATCGCGTAGATCGCTCCGGTCGCAAGACCGGCCACGAGGAGATCGAGTAGGTTGGACATGCTTCTCCTGACCCCTGAGCGACATGAAATTCAATTGGTGCGATGACGTGATCTGGCCCCGACATCATCGGAACGTCGTCGGCTCCCCGTCAGGGCTTGCGTAGCCCCGGCCGGCGGCGTACCACCGGCCACGCGCAGCGAGATGCGAGAGAAATCGTCGAAAGCTCAATTCAGTTTTGGCAGCACCTGCTTGATCACCTGCTTGCCTTTGACGATCTCCACCAGAAACCCCTGGCGGTCGATGTCGCCGTTCTGGTCGAAGGTGACGTCCATCAGGATGCCGGGTTCATTCGCAGCCTTGATCGTGAGGCCATGCAGATTGTCGGCGAATGCCTTGGCGTCGACCTTGCCCATTTTTTCCGTGGTCGCCTTGATCATGTAGATCGCGAGATAGCCCTTGATGCCGTTGTGGTCGGGAACGTAGTTGTACTTCTTGACGAACTTTTCGCGGAACGCCTTGACAAGATCGACCGGAGCGTCGGTGGTGAGCCCGACGTGGCCGCGTGCGCCGTTGGCTGCATCGCCGGCGAGCTCGACAACCTTTTGGCCGACCAGTGTTGTTTCGCCCATCAGCGGCGCGGTCACGTCCTGCCGCTTGAGCTCCTTGAGGATGCGCGCGCTTTCTTCCTCATTGAGGTAGATGAAGACCGCATCGGGAGCGGCGGCCTTGATCTTGCTGACGTCGGCGGCGAAATCGGCCTGACCGGCCTCGGTCGACAGGTCGGCTGCGACCTTGATGCCATAACGCGCAAATTCCCTGGTGATGACGTCGCGCCCGCCTTTGCCGAAATCGTTGTTGACCCAGACAATAGCCACCGATTTGGCCTTGAGGTCGTCGTTGATATATTTGGCGACCTTCGGCATCGACGATTGCTGACCGAATGACGTGCGGAACAGGAACTTGTTGCCAGCCTGCGTCAGGTCCGCGGCCTCGCCGCCCATGATCTGCGCGATGCCGGCTTCCGCCGCGAGCGGCGCGGTGACCTTGACCGATCCCGAGTAGCCCGGGCCGAGCAGGACATAAGGTTCGCTATCGAGCGCCTTCTGAACCTGCGCGCGCGCCACGCCTGGGTTCGACTGGGAATCGGCGTGGGTGACTTCCAGCTTGCGGCCGAGAATGCCGCCCTTCGCGTTGATCTCTTCGATCGCCAGATCGATGCCGTTTTTCCAGTTGGTGCCGACGGTGGCGCCGCCGCCGGACAGTTCGGCGACGTCAGCCAATTTGATGGGCGCGCCGGATTGTGCGAACGCCGCGCCGGTCAAGACTGCCGCGAGCAATGCGCTCCCCAATATCGTTGGTTTCATTCGGTTTCTCCCTTGTGATCGTGCAATTTGGTCGCGGCCTTGTATTCAGCCGCGTTGTCAGGCTGCGTGAGAAGCGGGGTATCCTTTCGCCATTACGCTGTCGAACGCAATTCCCATCTCGGCGGGGGACGGCGTCAGACCGGTGAACAGTTCGAATGCGTCGGCCGCCTGGTAGATCGCAAGATCGCGCCCGGTCATGACCGCCGCGCCCTTTGCCTTGGCGGCCGTCAGGAGCGGCGTCCAGAGCGGCGAATAAACGGCGTCGGCGACCCACAGCCCGGCATGCAGAAGGGCATCCGGAACCGGTGTGCCACGGTCGGGCAACATCCCGACCGGTGAGCCGTTGACCACTCCCGCAACACCGCGCAGCGCATCCTCAACGCTATGGGCAACATCTATTTTCGCGTCCATTTTCCCCTGGCCTTCGAGTTGAGCAGCCAAACGCGTGGCCTTGGCGCGCTCGGTATCGAAGATCCGTAATTCGCTGACGCCGAGACCCGCCAGCGCGAACGCAATCGCCTTGCCGACGCCGCCCGCGCCGATCACGGCGACGGCGCCGTGCGAGGAGGCGGTGACCATGTGGGTGATGGCTCGCGCGAAACCCGTGGTGTCGGTGTTGTGGCCGGTCAATCGGCCGTTGCGGACAACGACGGTATTGACCGCACCGATCTGCGCCGCACCCGGCGATAATTCGTCGAGCAGATCGACCACGGCTTCCTTATAGGGAAAGGTTACGTTGATCCCGGCGAAGCCCAGCCGCCGGACGCCTTCGAGCAAAACCTTGAGCTGTTCCCGCCCGGCGCCGGCGACCTCGACGAGCTGATAATGGCAGCGAAGTCCCAGCGCCTCGGCGGCCCGTTCGTGCATGGCCGGCGAGGCCGAATGCGCGATCGGTGCGCCGAGCAAGCCGGTAAGAATGTGACGGCCGGAAAGCGGGCTCTGTGTGACGGATTTCAATATCGTTACCTTTGGCGTCGGTCTGGGCTGGCGAAACATCATATCGAAAGCCGGGCCAAAATAGCCCATCAGCGATCTAACACAATTACCCTGTTATGCGACAAACTTAACATCATGTTATATTTTTTCGCAGGCGCAACGCGGGCTTCTTTGGTCCGGTCTGCGCAAGCCCGACGGCCCGCATTTCCGAACGCAGGCAATCAATGAAGTGTTCGACGTACAGCGACAGCGGCGCGCCGCGCTTCACCGCGATGTAAGTATCGAATTTGGTCGGTTCGACGATTCGCAGCAGTTCGACGCCGGGGTAGCCGCCGTGGGCAACGGTAAATTGATCGATGATGGCGATGCCAAGCCCGGCCTTGACCAGGGCGCAGACCGTAGTGCCGAACCGCGCCCGGATCGTGATGTCGTAGCTGAGCTTGTTGCGGGCGAAGATCTCGGCCATGATCCGGCCGTAGGGGTCGGTGGGATCGATGCCGATCAGCGGATAGCGGATGATTTCCGCGGCGGAGATTTGCTTGCGTCCCGCCAGTTCGTGCCCGTGGGGGACGATGCAAAACAGTTCGCCCGACGCGAGCGGCAGGAAGTCGAGACCGGAGTGATCGAGCCGATAGCTCATGGCAACGCATTCACCCCTGCCGAGCAGCAGATAATCGACGGCCTCCTCGATCTTGAGGATGTTGATGTCGATGCGCAGTTCAGGATAGCGCCGCCGCACTCGCTCGATGGCGCGGGGCACCATGACCTGCGAAATGCTTGGCACCGAACCGACGCGCAGTTCTGACAGCGCGCCACGCCCGATCTTGGAGATGATCTCGGTGAGATCATCGACCTTCTTGTAGACACCGTTGATCTGCTCGAAAATATTCTGCGCTTCGGACGTCGGAAAATAGCGTCCATTCTGGCGTTGGAAGAATTTGATGCCGAGCGATTTCTCGGTGTATTTCACCAGACGGCTGATGCCGGGAGCCGACACATTGAGAAGCTTGGCGGCGCCGCCAATGGTACCGGTCACCATGACGGCGCGGATAACTTCAACCTGGCGCAGCGTCATCATGTACTCAAAACTCCTGCCACATATCCGAATGCGGCCTCCATGCCGGCGCGGCGGAGACGGGGGCCGACGAAATACCGTATCGAAATCAGCCCAACGATAGCGCACCGGCAATCCAACTCAATGACCCATTCATGCCGCCGGGTGCCCGTTCGATACCGATTGAGTTCGAGGGGAAAGTCGGATCAACTTGGCCAAAACGCCGGCCAAGTCGGCGGGCGGACGTTCGAGGGAGGAACAAGAATGATGATCGGTCTCCGTGGCCGGCTGGCGCCGCACACGCTTGCCGGGTTTTTGGCAGCCTCGATCTTTCCGTCGTCGCCGGTGTTGGCGCAGGCCGAAAGCTGCTCTGCCGTAACCACCGCCAGCTTGAACGTCGCGGGCACGGTGATCACCGGCAGCAAACTCAACGAAGCCGAAAAGGATCTGCCGCGACACTGCGTTCTGACCGGCAAGATCAACGAACGTATCGGCGTTGACGGCAAGTCCTATGCAATTCAATTCGAGATGCGGCTTCCCTCGGACTGGAACGGCCGTTTTCTTCATCAAGTCAACGGCGGCAATGACGGCGAAGTCGTGCCGGCGCTCGGCGACAAGCCCGATTTCAACGCGATGGGCGGAAAATCGGCGCTTGCGCGCGGCTTTGCCGTCCTCAGTTCGGATTCCGGGCACGCCGGGCGCGATCCCGCCAACAAGGCGATGGGGTTGGCGAGCGGCGCCGCCTTCGGTCTCGATCCGCAGGCGCGGCGCGACTATGGCTATTCGGCGGACCTGACGCTTGCGCCGATCGCGAAGATGATCATCGCGGCACATTACGGCAAGAAGCCGGATTACGCCTACATGTACGGCTGCTCAAACGGTGGACGCCATGCGATGGTGGGCGCCAGCCGCATGCCCGATGCGTATGACGGATTCCTTGTCGGCAATCCCGGCTTCGATCTGCCGAAGGCGGCTATACAACACGCCTGGGACTTGCAGAATTTCACCAGGATCGATCCGGATATCCGCAAATCATTCACGAAGGAGGATGCGAAGCTCCTCTCCGCCGCGATTGTTGAAGTCTGCGACGGGCTCGACGGGATCAGGGACGGTCTGACGAGCAATCTGGCGGCCTGCCAGAAGGCCTTCGATTTTTCGATGCTGAAGTGCGCGCCCGGCAGAACTGAAGGATGCTTGCCAGAGGTCAAGGTATCGGCGCTGCAGGCGATATTCAGCGGGCCCAGGAATTCCAGGGGCGAAGCGCTCTATTCGGATTGGCCCGTCGATGGTGGCGTCGGTACCGGCAATTGGCGGACGTGGAAAGTAGAGAGCCCGATCGCGCCCTGGAACAATTATCCGATCATTGCGACCATGGGCGCCGCCTCGCTCGCCATGATTTTCGCAACGCCGCCGACCAAGGTCGAAGGCGACAACGATCATCTCAACGACTTCCTCGCGAAGTTCGATTTCGACCGGGACGCGCCGAAAATCTTTGCCAAGGATGCGGCGTTTCCCGAATCGGCGATGGAGTTCATGGCGCCGCCGGACGCCGCCAGCCCGATGCTGTCCGGTTTGAAGTCGGCAAACCACAAGATGATCCTGTTTCACGGCCAGGCCGATCCGGTGTTCTCGCTCAACGATACGATTCACTGGTACGAGAAGCTGGACGCCAATTCCGGCGGCAAGGCCGCCGATTTCGCCCGCCTTTTTACGATTCCCGGCGTCACGCATTGTGGCGGCGGCGTCGGACTGGACCGGTTTGACGCGCTCGCAGCGCTTGTCGACTGGGTGGAAAAGGGCAAGGCCCCGGAGCAGATCGTTGCCACCGTCAGTCCCGGCAACAAGGAGATCCCATCCGCCTGGAGCGCAACCCGCAGTCGTCCGCTTTGTCCGTGGCCCCGATACGCGAAATACCAGGGTGGCGACGTGGAAAGTGCAGCCTCCTTTGCATGTGCGGCACCTTGAAACAAATTTGTGATCGCCAGGAAGCACTCGAAGCGGAGAGGGCAGGATCAGGACGATTTTGATTTCAGTACCAGATTTCCCTGAAACGCCGCGGCAATCGCGCCCACGGCCAGCATCGCCGCGGAGACGTCGAGCGCATAGGACAGGCTGCCAAACGCGTCGGTGATGGCGCCGACCGCGGTCGGTCCCAGCGTCTGGCCGACGCCGAACGCGATCGTCATCGCCGCAATTCCCTTCGGCCAGGCGGAAGGCGGATAGTTGAAGCGCACAAAGGCGGTGGTCGATCCCACCACCGCGAAGAACGCGACGCCGAACACCAGCGCCGATGTCGCCAGCAAGACCGCGGAATGCCCGAACAGCGGCAGCGTCGCGCCGAGCGCGTTGACGCCGAGGATGATCGCGGTGGAGAGGCCGCCCCGGTCGAACGCCAGCACGCGGCGCCACAGCCACGGCGTCGCGAATGCGCTTAACCCGATCAGACACCAAAAGGCGCTCTGCGCCGCGGCGCCGCCGCCGGCATCGCGAATATAGGCGATCATGAAGGTCATGTAGGCGATGTAGCCGGCGCCGAACAGAAAATAGCCGGCGAGATAGATCAATATCGGCAGAATCGCGAAGGTCGCCGGCGCCGCGTCGGCGATGCCATCACCGGTATCGATCGGCGCCAGCAAGAGCGGAATGATCATGGCGACCGCGAGCAGCGTCATCACCCACCACACGATCCACCACGAGCCCGGCCCGAACGCCTGCAGCACGAACGGCGCGATCAGGCCGGAGGCCAGGATACCGAGCCCCGGCCCGGCATAAAACAGGCTGAGCAGGAAGTTTGCGCGTGGGGGTTGCGATTGCGCGATCCGCGCCGCGAGCGCGGCGCCGGCGACGAATCCGGCCGCCGCGCCGAAGCCCGCCAGCAGCCGCGCAAAGCTCAAAATGACAAAATCGCCTGACAGCGCGCACAACGCCAGCGACAAGACGCAGGCCAGCGTTCCCCAGCGCACCGCGGCGGACAGGCCGTATCGCTTGATGAGTTTTGAGGCCATCAACGCGCCCGCGAGATAGCCGGCCGCATTGACGGTATTCATCAAACCCGCGGCCGAATACGACCAGCCGAGCGCATCGCGCATGTCCGGCAGCACCAGCGAATAGGCGAAGCGGCCGACGCCGAGGCCGACGGTCGGCGCCAGCGACAGGATCAGGATCAACCGCGCGGGATGCGCGGGTGGCGAGGGAGCAGCGGGGGCTTTCACGGGATTCTCCGGCAGGACCGCCATTCTGGCAGGCCAGGCGGCGGTTGCACAGGCGCGCCGCCAGCAATGGTGTCTTGCCATCAGCGCAACACCGCTTTAGCACTCCGCGCGCAGCGAAATCGGTCGTCATGCCCGGGCTTAGCAGTCTGCCTTGCGCAGACTGCGTAAACTTGTCAGCGTTTGCCGGACATCCACGTCTTTTCTTCGTTGCGAGCAAGGCGTGGATGGCCGGGACGAGCCCGGCCATGACGAGTTGGATGAGGAAATTTATCATGGCGACCCATAAACTGCTGCTTCTCCCCGGCGACGGCATCGGCCCCGAAGTGATGGCGGAGGTGAAACGCCTGATCGACTGGCTCAACGCGCAAGGCATCGCCCATTTCGAGACCGAGCAGGGCCTGGTCGGCGGCGCGGCCTATGATGCGAGCAAGCAGAGCATCACCGATGCGACCATGGCCAAGGCGATGGCCGCCGACGCCGTGATCTTCGGCGCGGTCGGCGGTCCGAAGTGGGACAGCGTTCCCTATGAAGCGCGGCCCGAGGCCGGGCTGTTGCGGCTGCGCAAGGACCTCGGCCTGTTCGCCAACCTGCGGCCGGCGGTGTGTTATCCGGCGCTCGCCGATGCATCGAGCCTGAAGCGCGAGGTGGTCGAGGGCCTCGACATCATGATCGTGCGCGAGCTCACCGGCGGGGTGTATTTCGGGGAACCGAAAACCATCACCGATCTCGGCAACGGCCAGAAGCGGGCCATCGATACCCAGGTCTACGACACCTATGAAATCGAGCGCATCGCGCGCGTCGCGTTCGACCTGGCCCGCAAGCGCCGCAACAAAGTGACCTCGATGGAAAAACGCAACGTCATGAAATCGGGCGTGCTCTGGAACGAAGTGGTCACCCAGGTGCACGTCCGCGAATACAAGGATGTGCAGCTCGAGCATCAGCTGGCCGATTCCGGCGGCATGAATCTGGTGAAATGGCCGAAGCAGTTCGACGTCATCGTGACAGACAACCTGTTCGGCGACATGCTCTCGGATATCGCGGCGATGCTGACGGGCTCGCTCGGCATGCTGCCGTCGGCCTCGCTCGGCGAAGTCGACGTCAAAACCAGGAAGCGCAAAGCCCTGTATGAGCCGGTGCACGGCTCGGCCCCCGACATTGCCGGCAAGGGACTGGCCAATCCGATCGCGATGATCGCGTCATTCGGAATGGCGCTGCGCTATTCCTTCGATATGGGTGCGTTGGCCGACAAGGTCGATGCGGCGATCGCGGCGGTGCTGGCGAGCGGCCTGCGCACCGCGGACATCAAATCCGAGGGCACCACGGCGGTCAGCACGGCGCAGATGGGTGAGGCGATCTTGAAAGAATTGCAGAAGCTGCACGCTTAGAGCGTTTTCAAGCGAGGTGGAGACCGGTTCGCGGTAAGAAAACGCGTCAAATCAGAAATTTAGAGCCCTGTTTCGATTCCACCGCAAAAAAAAATGCCCGGCCAAAGCCGGGCATCTTCGTAAAACGGCGGCGCGCTCAATACAGTGGAATGCCCTGCGGATATCCGCCCATGTCGGACGGCGGGTTCATCGGCTGGCGGTCGATCGGGCGATTGTTGTTCTCGCGTGCGAACGACGGGTACCCGACCGCCGGCGGGAATGCGTAATCGGTGAACTTGCGGTCGCCCGGCAATACCTCGACGCCGGCATCGAGCCAGGAGCGCTTGGTGACGTAAATGCGGGTGTGCGGCCCCTGCTGATAAGAGACGTTCGGACCGTTCGCCCCGTAATAGGGCCGTCCGCGGTTGTCGTACTGCTGCCGTTTGGGCTGCGCGCCGGCCGGTGTCATGTCGAAGCCAACGGCGACGAGGGCGGTCGCGGCCAGCAGCACCGCAAGCTTGTTCGCAGCAGGGAATTTCCAGGTCATCATGTCCTCATGGGCGGCCGGGCCACCATTTCCGGTTTGCTCGTCACTTTAGCTGCCGGCCGTATACGGCCACAAGGTCAAACCGGCCACACTGGGTCACAATAATTCAGGCGAAATGTTGTTTGAAAACCAGCACCTTGGCGGGTGCGCCGATCACAGCGTGCCGCGCAGGAGGGGGTTTCCCGCTGACGTCACCCAGTCTGCCGCGCGCACCGACGGGGACGTGGCCCCGCAACTTCCCCTCTTGAGCTCGGCGCGGGCGAATAATTCGGCCAGTTTCGGGTCGTTCCCAGCCGTGAGCAGGATCAGCCGGTTCAAGATACAGCCGATCGCCACCCGCCGGGCCGGCAATGCATCACCCTGGCACGACCAGCCGGAGATCCGAAGACGGGGTTCGTCGATATGTTTGACGAACGCCAGGCAGGGCCGGGCGTCGGCATCGCCGGGATGGCGAAGCAGCGTCACCGCGCCGAACTTGCTGTCGACGACCCCGGCTGTTTCCAGCTCCCGCGCGTCCGCGGGTTCCAATCGTGCGGCGATCCCGGCATCAGCCGGCCCTAGTTCGCCGGATTCACGGCCGGGGCGATAGATTTCGAGTTCGGCAACTGGCCTTTCGCCTTGCTTGCCGTCTCGGGACGCCCAGCGAATGACGTCCTTGCGACCACCCTTGGGATGCCGGTATATCTCGTAGGTCTCTGTTTTTTCGGGAAAATCGAGCTGGCTGACGGCGAACGCCGGATATGAGCGAAGCGCCACGCTCCAGCCCGCAGTCGCCGAAGGCTCGTCTGCTTCGGCCACCGGCAATTGGTCCCACAGATAGACGCCGAAGATGGCAAGCAGGACCAGCGTCCCCACATAGGCAATGAGACGCGCCAGCATGCCGCGGCATTCGTCGGCAAAGCTGGTCAGTGCCGGATGGATACGGGTCTGATAAGAGGGGTAGGCGCGGATGGCCCGAAACGATCGCATCAAACGCCCGAATACGAGGGTCTAGCGTTGTCTTGACGGCGTTTCTCGCATAGAAGCGCTGGCTCTTCCCTTTCTGCCGCTGGCGGTGGGCAAGCATTTTTCTTCGGAGAGTGAACGATGGGTTACAAAGTCGCGGTGGTCGGAGCGACCGGCAATGTCGGGCGGGAAATGCTCAACATTCTGGACGAACGCAAATTCCCGGCTGACGAGGTGGTGGCGCTGGCGTCACGCCGCAGCATGGGCGTCGAAGTGTCCTATGGCGACCGCACCCTGAAGGTCAAAGCGCTCGAACACTACGATTTCAGCGACGTCGATATCTGCCTGATGTCGGCGGGCGGCGCGGTATCGAAGGAATGGTCGCCGAAAATCGGCGCCGCCGGCGCGGTGGTGATCGACAACTCTTCGGCCTGGCGGATGGATCCGGACGTACCGCTGATCGTGCCCGAGGTCAATGCGGACGCGGTCTCTGGCTTCGTCAAGAAGAACATCATTGCCAATCCGAATTGCTCGACCGCGCAGCTCGTGGTCGCGCTGAAGCCGCTGCACGACAAGGCGGTCATCAAGCGCGTGGTGGTCTCGACCTATCAGTCGGTCTCGGGCGCCGGCAAGGACGCCATGGATGAGCTGTTTTCGCAGACCAAGGCGGTCTACACCAACAGCGAAATCGTCAACAGGAAGTTTGCCAAGCGCATCGCCTTCAACGTGATCCCCGAGATCGACGTGTTCATGGAGGACGGCTACACCAAGGAAGAGTGGAAGATGATGATGGAGACCAAGAAGATTCTTGATCCCAAAATCAAGCTCACCGCGACTTGCGTGCGGGTGCCGGTGTTCGTCGGCCATTCCGAAGCGGTCAACATCGAGTTCGAGAGGCCGATTTCGGCCGATGAGGCACGCGACATCCTGCGCACTGCGCCGGGGTGCCTCGTGATCGACAAGCGCGAACCGGGCGGCTACGCCACGCCGTACGAGGCGGCGGGCGAGGACGCGACCTATATCAGCCGCATCCGCGAGGATGCGACGGTGGAAAATGGTCTGGTGCTGTGGTGCGTGTCGGATAACTTACGCAAGGGCGCCGCGCTGAACGCGATCCAGATCGCCGAATGCCTGATCAACCGCAAGCTGATCAGCGCCAAGAAAAAGGCGGCGTAGGCGCCGGACGGGAGCCGGATCGGCGATGACCGGGCAGCCGGCTCCGCGAGGCCGATAGGCTGGCGCGCGCGCAAAAGCGTGCTCCTCAGGATGACGCCTGTGCCTGCCTGACGCCGCGGAATTCCTTCGTCGACGGATCGAGCACGAACAGCGAGCCCTCCGCCACGCCGAAATAGGCGCCGTGCAGATGAAGTTCGCCGCATTCGGCGAGCGTCCGGACGAAGGGAAATGTCATCAGGTTTTCCAGGCTGCGGAATACTGCCGCTTTCTCGATCCGTACGGTGAAATCAGCCATCGTCTCATGGTCGCGCTGCTCGACCTTCTCGCCAGGTTTGATGAACATCGCCATCCATTTGCCGATGAAGTCGCCGGGCGACAGCGGCTCGATGTTGTCGATGAAGGCGCGGATGCCGCCGCATTGGGCGTGACCGAGCACGACGATGTGTTTTACGCGCAGAACCGAAACCGCATATTCCAGCGCCGCGGATACGCCATGCGTGCCGCTATCGGGCTGATAGACCGGCACCAGGTTGGCGATGTTGCGGACCACGAACAGTTCGCCGGGGCCGGCATCGAAGATCACCTCCGGCGACACCCGGGAATCGCAGCAGCCGATCACCATCACGTCGGGTGACTGGCCGCGCTTGGACAGTTCGCGGTAGCGCGACTGTTCGGCAGGCAGCCGCTGCGAGGCGAAGGCCTGGTAGCCCTTCAGCAGGTGTTGCGGAAACGATGCCATGATGGTTGCTAACCATATGCTGCAGGCGGGAACAAGCCTATCGGACGGCGCACCGAAATGTTAGAGCATGATCCGGAAAGTGGGCATCGGTTCTTCGGGAGGATCATGCTCAAACAATAGGCTGCCGGTGAGTTCGATTTGACGAAGTCGAACCGGACCTGTCGCGCGGAACTCGCAATCCACAGGAAACGAACCCATGATCCGTCCACGCCGCAGCCTGTTGTTCATGCCCGGTTCGAATGCGCGGGCGCTCGAAAAAGCGCGGAATCTCCCGGCCGACGGCATCATCCTCGATCTCGAGGATTCCGTCGCTCCCGATGCCAAGGCGATGGCGCGCGATCAGATTGCGCAGGCGATCGCAGCGAAGGGGTTCGGCAAGCGCGAGGTCCTGATCCGCGTCAACGCGCTGGATTCGCCGTGGTGGATCGACGACGTCACCATGGCCGGCAAGGCCCGGCCCGACGGCATTCTGGTTCCGAAAATTTCCAGCGTGAAGGATCTCACGGCAATTGCCGATCGCCTCAGCGATATCAACGCCGACATCTCGATCAGGGTGTGGGCGATGATCGAGACGGCGCGCGCGGTGCTGCACGCCGAGGACATCGCAGCCGCCTCGCGCGATTCCGAGACGCGGCTGGCCGGGTTCGTGTTCGGGCCGAACGACATTTCACGCGAGACGCGGATACGCATGCAGCCCGGCCGGGCGGCGATGATCCCGATGATCACGCATTGCATTCTCGCAACCCGCGCCCATGGCCTCGAGATTCTCGACGGACCCTACAGCGATTTCAGCAATTTCAACGGCTTTGGCCAGGAATGCACCCAGGCGCGCGATCTCGGCTTTGACGGCAAGACGCTGATCCATCCGGGCCAGATCGATGCCTGCAACGCGATCTTCACGCCGCCGGCGGAGGAAGTCGCACAAGCCCGCAAGGTGATCGCGGCGTTCGAACGGCCGGAAAACGCGTCGCGCGGCGCGATCCAGCTCGACGGGCAGATGGTGGAGCGGATGCACGCCGATATGGCGAGGCGCACGATTGCGATCGCGGACGCGATTGCGGCGACGGGGCATTGACAGGACGCCCAACCTGGAACGGAAACGTCGGGGCGGGGTGGTACTTCAATCCGCCGATCGCGCCACCCCGCCTCGCATCTCGCTTCGCGCGATGCTCGCCGACGCCCCCGCTGCAGCAGGAGAGGTTAGTTCGCTGCCAATGGAAAGGTAGCTGCCGCCCGCATTGTGCATGCGGATCAAGAACAGCGCCGCAATGGCAATGATGATAGCCAGAGAGATGTGGATCCAGGCAGAGCGCGAGATCTTCATTTGTTCACCGTGGCAACGTTTGGCGCCAAAGCTCATTTGCGCAGCCGCGGATCCAGAAGATCGATCGTGGGCGCGTTGGGGCAATATTCCTTGTAATGTTCGGCGGCGGTGCCGGCCGAGAAGTCGCGGATGCATTCACCCTTCTGGTGGCACAAGGCGCAGACGCGCTCCATGTCGCGCAGCACCAGCGGCTGCGTGCGTGCGAGAGCTTCCTCGTCGATCCCGAGAGCCTTCAGCATTTGCGGCAGTTCGTCCGCGGCATGCGGTCCCTGACGGACCAGCTCATTCAGGTCGCCGGGTGAAACCCTGAGTTCGCTCGCGATGCGTTCGAATTCGGCGGTGTTGAGCTGACGCAGCTCATTCAGCTCCCGCCTCTGCCTCAGCCAGTCGCTGAACGTATTCACCAGCATGTCAACTGGATGAAACGGCTTGCTTTGGGCGGTCATGGGACATCTCCGGTCGCGATTTGGCAAAATAAAGAGCACGAACGGGAGAGCCGGTTGTTGCGGTAGATCAACTGCCATTCTTGCGGAGGCGATGCCCGTTAACGCGAACCAAACCGTTTCGCCGCCCATTCATAGAGGCTGCCGTGAACAGGCGGCTTGCCGCCGCGGCCCTTGGGCGAAATGTGCAGCCCGATTATGTCGGGATCGCTGATCAGGCCTGCAAAATCGGAAGGCTCGAAAAACAGCCTCGGTTCGGCATGGACCGCGTAAAATGATTTCCGCGGCAGGGCATGGCGCAGTTCGCCGGTCCGGGTTGCGAGCGCGGTCAGCGCCGCCGGCCCGTAAATCGCGACGCGAATATCGGAGATACAATTCGATCCGCCGCGCAGCCTGCGCAGTGCGAAAGTGAGGCGGTGCCGCAGCGCCAGCCAGTCCGGCGTCAATTTCTCCTGCTCCATCAGGTTCTCGAATGCCGCCACGATGGGATCGCCGGATGGCAAATAGAGCACCGAATTGCCGAGCTGGCGCGGCCGCTCCCAGGCGAAATAGGGCTTTGCGGGATCGATCTCGACCGGCTTGAGCAGCAGCACGTCGGCGTCGAGCCACAGGCCGGCGCTCTCCGCCATCAGCCGCATCCGGAAAAAATCGCTGAACTGCAACGTGGTCCAGTCGCGCCAGGTGCCGTCCGGTTGCGGCGGGCGAAGTTTTTCGGAGAATGCGTGCGGCAGGATCGCCTCGGCCTCGGCGTTGCCGACGCCGTCGGGCAATCCCGCCAGCGGATCGAAGCTGTAGACGGTGACTTTATGGCCCGCCGCGACCTGCGATCTCAGGCATATCCGCCGCAGCGCATCGAGCGGGCCGTGCCAGAAGGTGACGACGTCAGGCCGCATCCGCGCCGCCTCCGGAGCGTTTCGAAAAGGCTCATGGGTGAAATCAGGCCCAGGCGCGTTCGGTCTTCGCCCTTGCTTCGTAGGCGTCGATCGAGGCCTTCTTCTCCATGGTGAGGCCGATATCGTCGAGACCGTTCATCAGGCAATGCTTGCGGAACGGGTCGATCTCGAATTTGACCGTGCCGCCGTCGGGGCCGCGGATTTCCTGATTGGCAAGATCGATGGTCAGCGTCGCATTGGCGCCGCGTTCGGCGTCGTCGAACAGTTTGTCGAGGTCTTCCTGGCTGACGCGGATCGGCAGGATGCCGTTCTTGAAGCAGTTATTGTAGAAGATGTCGCCGAACGAGGTCGAGATCACGCAGCGGATGCCGAAATCGAGCAGTGCCCACGGCGCGTGTTCGCGGCTCGAACCGCAGCCGAAATTGTCGCCGGCGACCAGAATCCTGGCATTGCGATAGGCCGGCTTGTTGAGGATGAAATCCGGGTTCTCGCCGCCGTCATCGTTGTAGCGCTGTTCCGAGAACAGCCCCTTGCCGAGGCCGGTGCGCTTGATGGTCTTCAGATACTGCTTGGGGATGACCATGTCGGTATCGACATTGATGATCTTCAGCGGCGCCGCGACGCCTTCCAGCGTGGTGAATTTGTCCATCGATCGCACTTCTTGGCTAGGGATTGAAGAAAAGCGTTTTGCCAGCGTGGTTTATCGCGAATACCGGCGGCATTAAAGGGCAAATTGGCCTAATCGGTGCCGGCCTCGATCGCTTCCATATCCTCATCGGAAAGCCCGAAATGGTGGCCGATCTCGTGAATCAGCACGTGGCGGACGATATGGCCGAGCGCCTCGTCATGTTCGGCCCAGTAATCCAGGATCGGCCGGCGGTACAGCCAGACCATGTTGGGTAGCCGCGCGATGTCGTCATTGCTGCGAAACGGCAGGCCGACGCCCTGGAACAGGCCGAGCAGGTCAAATTCGCCTTCCGCTTTCATCTCGTCGAGTACCTCGTCGGTCGGGAAATCGTCGACGCGGATGATCACCCCCTCGCACAGATCGCGAAAGGTCTTCGGCAGGCGCTCGAAAACCTCGTGCGCCATGGCTTCCATCTCGGCAAGCGAGGGAGCTTTCGCGGTTCGCCACATTTCGCCTGTTTAGCGCGGGTTCCGGGCTCGTGCATGCGGTTTTGTGCAATAATTTGCGCGCATTCTGATCGCAAAACCGGGGTCAGCTTGGTGGAATACGCGCCCGCAGTTGACCTTGGCGCGGCAATCGGAGACGTTGCGGCCGGCAACAGGTTTATGGTGGGCGTGATGAGGCAGATCAGGACGGCGGCAATATTGGTCGCTATGGCAGGAGCGGTTTTGCTGCCCGTGGCCGGCGCGGGCGCGCAAGCCGCTGCGGCTGGCGTGCGGACGGCGCAGGCAGCGCATGCTGTCGCCACCGACGTCTCGGCGCAGCGTCGGATCCGGCGGCCGCCGACACGACTGCGCGTCTATCCGAATTATGAGCCGGGGGTCGATGGCGTCTATCCCCGTTATTATCCCGGCCGCAACGCCGTGCGCGAATGCAACGCAACCTACGTGCAGGAATACCGGCCGAGCGGCACGGTGATCGTGCCGCACATGAGCTGCTACTGGCGCCGCGGCTAGTGCAAGCGCCGGAACGCGGCGCCGATCAGCCCGCCGCCTACTACCAGCACTGAAGCTTCATAGACGATGATGGCCGTTGCCAGCCGGGTGAAGCTGTTTGCGGTGTCCGCAAGCTCCGCCGGGGGCCTTGCGACGCAAATCGCATGAGCGAACAAACAGGGCTGCGCGTCTACCCGCTTTGATGCAGCTCAAGGCCTTCCGATGAAAGGCTTGATAAGAAGAAGCTCAGGCCTGTTTTTCGTTTCGCGCTGTCGTGCCGGCGTGAAACCGGCGCGCGGGCTCGAACTTGACGAGCTAAAGGACGGAGGAGGCTTTCATGATGAGATGGTTCGGCCCCGCCTTGCTGGCGATTACCCTGATGTTCGCGGGCTCCACCGCGATCAAGTCAGCGGCTGCGGCTCCCGCGCAGGCGGCTGCGCAAAAGCAGGAAACGTCGAAAGCAACCGATATCAGCTCACGGCGCCGCTATCGGCGTTATCATTATTATTATGGCTATCGTCCGTACTACCGGCCCTATTATTACGCGCGGCCATACTATTACAGGCCTTATCCGTATTACGCGCCGGCGCCGTACCCGTTCGTTTTCGGGTTTGGGTTCGGGCCGTGGTGGTAACGGCGCACGATCGTTAAGGGGCAAATCCCTTCGCCAGCCGCACGACGCCCTGCGCGCCGCCTTTTCGGTCTTTCGAGATTTCCAGACATTCCGGCGAGTCCGCTAGCGCGTATTCCGCAAAAGTGGACGCCGGTCTTGCGATCGGAATACGCGCAAACTGCCAGACGAGCGCATTTCCATGCGGCTAACCGGATTCCGGGAAACGACGTCAATACCAATTCGTCACGATCCCGCGCGCGTTGATCATCGGCGGCGCGGCCAGTTATCCTGAGCTGCACCATCACATACACAGTCATGGCGGATCCTTATCCGGCATGCGGCGAACTCGCGTTGCCGCGGGCTGTATCCGCTCGAAATTGCGGCGCGCACATTCACGGCGCGTTCACGTGCTCATCCCTAAAGGTTGGAATCGATCGCAAATGAACGCACCGAAGACGGGCCATGGCACGGCTTGGCTCTTGTTGCCCGATTCAGGGAGGACTCACACATGATCAGGATTTCAAATCACGGGCGCAGCTTTGTCCGTCGTCTTGTCGGTTCCCTCGGCCTTGCGGCCGCCGCGATGCTGGCGCTGTCGGTGGCCCCTAACCAGCACGCCGAAGCGTTGTCGCTGATCAATCCGGGCGCGGCGCCCACGGCGAAAGCTGCCTCCGGCGGGCTGACGACCGAAGTCCGCGGCGGCGGTGGTCATGGTGGAGGCGGTGGCGGTTTCCACGGCGGTGGCGGCGCGGCTTTTCACGGCGGCGGCGCCGTATTCCATGGCGGCAGTTTTCGCACGGGCCCGGCGTTCCAAGGTGGCGGGTTTCAAACGGCTCATGCTTTCCACGGCGGCTATCGCCACAGCGGGTTCGCGTTTCGGCATCACCACTTTCACCGGCATTTCTTCTATGGAGCTTCGTACTATCCGTATTACGATTACCCGTATTATTATCCCTACCATTACTGCCGGGTGATCTGGACCTATGATGGCCCGCGGCGCATCTGTCACTATCGCCACTGGCGCCATCACTATTACTGGCGCCATCACCATCGGCATCATCATCGCATCTAACGGTGAACGATGGCCGAAACGAACCGGGCGCCTATCCGGCGCCCGATTTCCATTGCAGAGAAACGTTGCCCTTAATCCCAATCCTTGAATTTCCAGGATTTGAGCTTCCACGGCGTCAGCGTCTCAAGCCGCCACTGCCGCCACCGGTCCGGCGGCCAGTGACTGAGATGCGAAGTCTCCCTGACCTCGGGATCGACGATGCGCCGCACGATGCGGCGCCTGCTCTGGCGCGTCGCCTCGCTGATCATATCGACGAATTCAGGTTTGTCGGCCACTTCTCGGCACCTCGCGAAATGCCACGCCTACGTCGAGCCAGTCTGCTCCGAACACCTTAACGCCTTCCTTCGACAATGCCTCGAGGTTGAGGCAAGGGGCGCCGAGTCTTTCGTTTTGACGAGTTTTGCCGGCACCAGCCGGTATCGATCCCGAATCGCGTCCGGGGCAGGCCTTTGCTGGAAAACGTCTAGCGCCACTCCCTGATATCGACGAAGTGTCCGGCGATCGCCGCCGCGGCCGCCATCGCCGGCGACACCAGATGGGTGCGGCCCTTGAAACCCTGGCGGCCTTCGAAATTGCGGTTCGAGGTCGAGGCGCAGCGCTCTTCCGGCTTCAGCTTGTCGGGATTCATCGCCAGGCACATCGAGCAGCCCGGTTCGCGCCATTCGAATCCGGCCTTGATGAAGATCTTGTCGAGGCCTTCGGCTTCCGCCTGCTCCTTCACCAGCCCTGAGCCCGGCACGATCATCGCGTTGACATGGCCGTTGACCGTCTTGCCCTCGGCGATCTTCGCCGCCGCGCGCAGATCCTCGATCCGGCCGTTGGTGCAGGAGCCGATGAAGACGCGGTCGAGCTTGATGTCGGTGATCCTGGTGCCGGGCTTCAGGCCCATGTAATTCAGCGCGCGATGTTTCGAGAGCCGTTTTGCCTCGTCGGCAATCTGGTCGGGATCCGGCACCATGCCCGTGATCGACACCACATCTTCCGGCGAGGTGCCCCAGGTCACGATCGGCGGCAGTTTCGCCGCATCCAGCCTGATCTCGTGATCGAAATGCGCGCCGTCGTCGCTTCGCAACGTCTCCCAGTAGCGCATCGCCGCGTCCCAGGCCGCGCCCTTGGGCGCCTTCGGACGGCCCTTCAAGAACGCGAACGCCTTTTCATCCGGCGCGACCAGGCCGGCGCGGGCGCCGCCCTCGATCGACATGTTGCATACGGTCATGCGGCCTTCCATCGACAATGCCCGGATCGCGTCGCCGGCATATTCCAGCACATAGCCGGTACCACCCGCGGTGCCGATCTCGCCGATGATGGCGAGAATGATGTCCTTGCCGGTGACGCCTTCGGGCAATTTGCCGTCGACGACGGCGCGCATGTTCCTGGCCTTTTTCTGGATCAGGGTCTGGGTTGCCAGCACATGCTCGACTTCCGACGTGCCGATGCCGTGCGCCAGCGCGCCGAACGCACCGTGCGTGGAAGTGTGGCTGTCGCCGCAGACGATGGTGGTGCCGGGCAGCGTAAAGCCCTGCTCGGGGCCGATGACGTGCACGATGCCCTGACGCTTGTCGAATTCGTTGTAATATTCGATGCCGAATTCGCGTGCGTTCTGTGCCAGCGCCGCGATCTGCTCGATGCTCTCGGGATCGGGATTGGGCTTGGAGCGGTCGGTGGTCGGGACGTTGTGATCGACCACGGCCAGCGTCTTCTCCGGCGCGTGGACCTTGCGCCCGGTCGTGCGCAAGCCTTCGAAGGCCTGCGGCGAGGTCACCTCGTGGACGAGATGGCGATCGATGTAGAGCAGGCAGGTGCCGTCCTCGGCCTCGTGAACCAGATGGTCGTTCCAGATCTTGTCGTACAGCGTGGTCGGTTTGGACATGAGCGTAAGCCCTCAAAGTGATTTGCGTGAGCAGGGAAGCGCGGTTACGCGCGAAACAATCGAGATACCGGCGCAGCGTCAGAGCGCGCGCAAAAGTTCCGATGTCGCCGAGGTCGTGAACCGTCCGAAGAAGCGGCCGGGCAGGCGGCTGCGATCGTCGATCACGATCCGCCCGGCGAGCCCGTACGCGATGCTGGTCTGATCTGGAACCATTTCATTTTCTACCACAGCGCTCGCCAGCGCGACAATCAGTCGATAGCCAGATAGGTACGGCGCAACAAAAAAGCGCGGGGTTGAGCCCGCGCTTTTTCCTTAAACTTAGGTACGGCAGAATTACTCGCCGACGGCTGCGGCGCGCTCGGTCTTCTCGACGATGCGGGCCGACTTGCCGCGCAGATTGCGCAGGTAATACAGCTTGGCGCGGCGCACCTTGCCGCGGCGCACCACCTTGATCGAGTTCGATCATCGGCGACATCACCGGGAATACGCGTTCCACGCCTTCGCCGTAGGAAATCTTGCGCACCGTGAAGCTCTCATTGAGCCCGCCGCCGGAACGGCCGATGCAGACGCCTTCATAGGCCTGCACGCGCGAGCGGTCGCCTTCGACCACCTTGACGTTGACGATCACGGTGTCGCCGGGTCCGAATTCCGGAATCGTCTTGCCGGCGGACAATTTTTCGAATTGCTCTTTTTCGAGCTCTTGAATGAGGTTCATCGCAAAATCTCCATCGGCGGCGCGCCCCAGCCGCCAAGGCGCGGGCTGCGCGGGTGTTCGTTTATCCTGTAGCGCGTATTCCGCAAAAGTGGGCACCGGTTTTGCGGAAAGAATACGCGCCGTTCGGTTAATTCGAGCATTTTCTGGCGGCAAACCGGAATGCCACTTTGCCGGAAAATGCTCGGTGCGCGGATTTGGCGCTCCTATACGGCAAAGGCAGCGGCTTGTCACCCTTCCGTCGGGTTTTTTGGGCGTTTTTGGCTCTTGGCCCTGGCTATCAGGAGATCGGGCCGCCGCGCCCTGGTCAGGGCCTCGGCCTCGGCCCGGCGCCAGGACGCGACCCGGGCGTGGTCCCCGGACAACAGGATTTCCGGGATCGGCCGACCCTCGAACTCCTGCGGGCGGGTATATTGCGGGTATTCCAGTAATCCGTCGGAAAAGCTCTCATCCGCGCCGGAGGCCAGCTTGCCCATCACGCCGGGCAGCAGCCGGACGCAGGCGTCGATCAGCGCCATGGCGGCGATTTCGCCGCCGGACAGCACGTAATCCCCGATCGAAACCTCCTCCAGCCGGCGGGCTTCGACCACCCGCTGGTCGACGCCTTCAAACCGGCCGCAGACGATCAGCGGCCCGGGGCCGGCGGCGAGTTCCACGACCCGCGACTGGGTCAATGGCCGACCCCGCGGGCTCATCAACAGTCGCGGGCGTTCGGGGGCAATATTCGCGGCATCGATGGCCGCCGCCAGCACGTCGGCCCGCAGCACCATGCCGGGCCCGCCGCCGGCAGGCGTATCGTCGACGCTGCGATGGCGGTCAATGGCCGAGCCCCTGATATCGCGGGCCTCCAGGGCCCACAGCCCGGACGCCAGCGCCTTGCCGGCAAGGCTGACGCCGAGCGGGCCCGGAAACATCTCCGGAAACAGGGTGAGCACGGTGGCGTGCCAGGCCTTCGCTTTGGAAGTCATGGCGTACCCGCGTCTTCAGGTTTGTCGCCGTCGATCTCCGCCGGCAATTCGACCACCACGCGCCCACCGGCAAGATCGACCGACGGTACCACAGCGTTGGTGAACGGCAGCAGCATGGTCGCGCCATGTGGCGGCACGATCTCGATGATGTCGCCGGCGCCGAAATTGTGGATCGCGATGACGCGGCCGAGCGGTTCGCCCGCGGCATTGACCGCGGCGAGCCCGATCAGGTCGGCGTGGTAATACTCGTCTTCACCGGTCGCCGGCAGTTGGTCGCGTCCAACATAGAGTTCGATGCCGTTGAGGCGCTCGGCCTCCTCGCGGGTCGCGATGCCTTTCAGCGTCGCGACCAGATGGCCCTGGGCCTCGCGGGCGCTCGTCACCTCGAACCGACGCGCGCCGTCTTTGGTGACCAGCGGCCCATAGTGCTGCACCGCAAGCGGGTCTTCGGTAAAAGTCCACAGCTTGACCGCGCCGCGCACGCCATGCGCGGCGCCGATCCGGGCGACGCAAATCGGTGCTGCCACCGTCGCGCGCCGCTACGCGTTAAGCCGACTTGGCGGCGGCTTCGGCGTTGGCCTTGCGCTCCTTGCGCGGCACGGCCTTTTCCGGATTGTTACGCGCGGCGCGCTTGACCACGCCGGCGGCATCGAGGAATCGCGTCACGCGGTCCGACGGCTGCGCACCCTTGGCGAGCCAGGCCTTGACCTTGTCCATGTCGAGCTTCAGCCGTTCGGCGTTGTCCTTCGGCAGCAGCGGATTGAAATGGCCGAGACGTTCGATGAAGCGGCCGTCGCGGGGGAAACGCGAATCGGCGACGACGACGTGATAGACCGGACGCTTCTTGGTGCCTGCGCGGGCGAGACGGATAACGACTGACATTGGATTCTCCTGTTGAGTTCGAATTTCAATTAAGCGAGTAGTTCCCGTCATTGCGAGGAGCGAAGCGACGAAGCAATCCAGTCTTGTTTGGGCATGGATCGCTTCGCTTCGCTCGCAATGACGAATTAGGTCATTTCTTCTTCCCCAGGCCCGGGAAGCCGCCGAGGCCCGGCAGGTTCGGCTTGCCGCTGAGCCCCGTGAGTCCCGGCAAATTGGGCAAGCCCTGCCGCAAGCCCGTGGGAAGATCTTTCGGCAGCGCGGGCACGCCGCCCGGCCCTGCGCCTCCAGGCATTTTCTCGGCCAGCGCCTTCATCTGCTCGGGCGACGGCATGCCGCCGCCAAAGCCCATCGCCTGCGCGATGCCGGCCATCGGGCCGCGCTTGCCGGAGCCCATGGCCTTCATCATGTCGGCCATGTTCCGGTGCATCTTCAGGAGCTTGTTGACTTCCTCGACCTTGACGCCCGATCCCGCGGCGATGCGCTTCTTGCGGCTGGCTTTGAGGATATCGGGATTTTTGCGCTCCTGCCGCGTCATCGAATCGATCACCGCGACCTGACGCTTCAAAATCCTGTCGTCGAGCCCCGCATTCGCGATCTGGTTCTTCATTTTCGCAATGCCGGGCATCATGCCCATCAGGCCGCTGATGCCGCCCATATTCGCCATCTGCAGCAATTGTTCGCGCATGTCGGACAGGTCGAACTGACCCTTGCGCATCTTCTCGGCGACGCGCGCGGCCTTTTCCGCATCGATATTGGCGGCGGCCTTTTCCACCAGCGACACCACGTCGCCCATGCCGAGAATGCGGCCGGCGATCCGGCTGGGGTGGAAATCCTCCAGCGCGTCGGTTTTTTCGCCGGTGCCGATCAGCTTGATCGGCTTGCCGGTCACCGCGCGCATCGACAGCGCGGCGCCGCCGCGGCCGTCGCCGTCGACCCGCGTCAGCACGATGCCGGTGAGGCCGACGCGCTCGTCGAACGATCGCGCCAGGTTGACCGCGTCCTGGCCGGTCAGCGAATCCGCAACCAGCAGCACTTCATGCGGATTGGCCGCAGTTTTGATCTCGGCCGCTTCCGCCATCATCTCTTCGTCGAGCGTGGTGCGGCCGGCGGTGTCGAGCAACACCACGTCATAGCCGCCGAGCCTGGCGGCTTCCAGCGCGCGCCTGGCAATCTGCGCCGGCTTCTGGCCGGCAACGATCGGCAAGGTCTGAATGTCGAGGTCGCGCCCGAGCACCGCGAGCTGTTCCATCGCCGCCGGACGATAGATGTCGAGCGAAGCCATCAGCACCTTGCGCTTGTCGCGCTGGGTCAGGCGGCGGGCGAGTTTGGCGGTGGTGGTGGTTTTGCCGGAGCCCTGCAGGCCCACCATCATGATCGCGACCGGCGGCACCGCGTTGAGGTCGATGGTCTGGCCATCGGAGCCGAGGGTGGCGATCAGCTCGTCATGGACGATCTTCACCACCATCTGGCCGGGGGTCACCGACTTGACCACGGTAGCGCCGATCGCCTGCTCGCGGACCTTTTCGGTAAAACTTCTGACCACGTCGAGCGAGACGTCGGCCTCCAGCAGTGCGCGGCGCACCTCGCGCATCGCAGCGTCGACGTCGGCCTCAGTCAGCGAACCGCGCCGGGTCAGCCGATCGAGAATGCCACCAAGCTTTTCCGACAGATTGTCGAACACGTCAGCTTTTCCTGTGCCCTCACCCTGAGGAGCAGGCGAAAGCCTGCGTCTCGAAGGGTGATTACTATCTGAGGTCTCATCCTTCGAGACGCCGCTTCGCGGCTCCTCAGGATGAGGGTCGTCCAAACACTTTTGCGCCCGAGGGCGCATCGCGCTGTCGGGCGTTGACCTCCGGCCTCTGGGACCGGGCGGCGGGTCGAAAAGAACGTCTTTCCGAGAAGTGGCGGGATTTACATCTTGGCAGCGCAATAAGTCAAGGTTTGCGCCTGTTCTGGGCGCCGTTCCGCCCGCAATTCAGGCCGCCGCGGCATCGTATTGCTGCTGCGCCTGCAGCACCTGTTCCATGTTGGTTTCCGCCCAAATCCGCAGGTTGTCGACGGTAGCGGATAGGGTCTTGCCCAGCGGCGTGATCGAATATTCGACCGTTACCGGCACGGTTGGGATGGCTCTGCGGCTGACGAGGCCGTCACGCTCCAGGCTCTTGAGGGTCTGCGACAGCATTTTTTGCGAAATGCCCTCGATCTGGCGCCGCAACTGATTGAAGCGCACGGGACCGTCGCCAAGCAGTCCGAGCACCAGAACTGCCCATTTGTCGGCAATCCGGTCCAGCACCATGCGGGTGGGGCAGGCATGGGCATAAACGTTCCAGTCTCGGAGCTCCGAATGCATGGGTGGTCTCCCAGAGGTAACCAGCTTACGTCAAGGTGCCTTCTTCACAGCAGCTAACGAAACGTATAGCTGGTTTCTATCAGTTACCAGATGGAGACCACAAGTGAAAATTGCCCTGATCGGAGCAACCGGAAACGCCGGATCCCGCATTCTCGCGGAACTATCCCGCCGCGGCCACGCCGTCACCGCGATCGCCCGCCATCCCGAGAAAGTCTCGGGACTGACGGGCGTCACGCGCGTGAAGGCCGATGCCGATGACGCCGCAGGCCTCGCTGCCGCGCTGAAGGGTCACGACGTCGTTATCAGTTCCGTGCATTTCACCGCGAGCGATCCGCGCAAGCTTATCGAGGCGGTGCGTGCCTCCGGCGCCGGCCGCTATCTCGTCGTCGGCGGCGCGGGGAGCCTTGAGGTTGCACCCGGCAAAAAGCTGATCGATACGCCGGAGTTTCCGGCGATCTACAAGGCCGAGGCCGCAGCCGGTAGCGCATTTCTCGATCTGCTGCGCCTGGAAACGAAGCTCGACTGGACGTTTCTGTCGCCCTCCGCAATGTTCGTGCCGGGAGAGCGTACCGGCAAGTTCCGCCTCGGCGGGGATCAGCTGTTGGCGAACGAGAGGGGTAGCAGCATATCGTTCGAGGATTACGCCGTTGCCATGGCCGACGAGATCGAAAAACCGGCGCATTCGCGCGAGCGCTTCACAGTCGGCTATTGAAGCTACTGCAGAACATTGTCCCGGTGCCGGCCCGTGACCATCTAATCGCGGTAACGAAGCATCGGGAACATTGCATGAGCAGCTACGACGGCCCCGCGTCCGATCATTTCGACGGCAAGCAGTTTTTCGATCCCGATAGCGTGCCGCCGAAATCGCTCAGGGACGTCTTGCGCTGGCAGTTCGGCCGTGACCGGCAGCGGCAGGCCTGGCCCCAATGGGCGCCGAGCCCCCACGCCGACACCCCGCCCGAGCGCGTCAACGGCGACAAGGTGCGTCTGTCGTTTGTCGGCCACGTCAGCTGGCTGATCCAGACATCGGGGCTGAACATCCTGATCGATCCGGTGTGGTCGGCGCGGGCGTCGCCGGTCAACTGGGCCGGGCCGAAGCGCCGCAACGATCCCGGTATTGCATTCGACGCGCTGCCTCCGATCGACGTCGCGCTGGTGTCGCACGGCCACTACGATCATCTCGACATCACGACACTGTCGAAACTGGCAGCAAAGTTTTCCCCTCGCGTGATCACGCCGCTCGGCAATGATGTCGCCATGCGCAACGCCGACCGCGCGCTCCAGGCCGAAGCCTTCGACTGGCACGACCGCGTCGAACTCGGCAGCCGCGTCGCGGTGACGCTGGTGCCGACCCGGCACTGGACCGCGCGCGGCTTGTTCGACCGCAACACGGCGTTATGGGCAAGTTTTGTCCTGGAGACGCCGGCGGGCAAGATCTACATCGTCTGCGATTCCGGTTACGGAGACGGCAAACATTTCCGCCAGGTCGGGCAAACGCATGGTCCATTGCGGCTGGCGATCCTGCCGATCGGCGCCTATGAGCCGCGCTGGTTCATGCGCGATCAGCACATGGATCCGTCCGACGCCGTGAAAGCGCTTAACGATTGCGGCGCCGAGCAGGCACTGGCGCATCACCACGGCACGTTTCAGCTGACCGATGAAGCGATCGACGCGCCGCTCACCGCGCTGCACGCCGCGCTCGACGAAGCGAAGATTCCGCGCGAGCGCTTTGCCGCGCTCAAGCCGGGGCAGGTGGTGGAGATTTAGGGCGCGTACTCATAAAGCAGGCGGCAAGCCAGCGGATAAGACTTTCGCCCGACCCGGTGGCTGCATCCGGGCTCCGGTGCTCGCGCGCAACGGCGAATTTGTCGAGCCGGATCAAGCTGATTTGCCCTGTCCAGTCCCAATTCTAAAAAGATTCTGCTTCTCCGCCACCCCAAATCACCTCTATATCCGCGGCCGTCCCGGCCTCGCTGAGAGGGGCGTTTCGCGATCGTCACGAACGTTGGGCTGGGATGCGATGGACGCGGGCCGCGCTGCTGACGAGAGCGCTTAACCCGCGGACGGCCAAGTCGTGTGGTCCTGACGCCTCGACGCCGGCGTCAAGCTCTCGAGAAGCAAGCTTCTTGGGGGTGACGGTGACAAAAAAGCCCGATCGCCGGGGAGATCACGAAGTAAGCCGTTAAAACCACTCGCGTGCGGGAATGCCGGGTGATCCCGGTGAACTCGCGGTGACTAACGCGCGTGCTTACTACCAATACACGCGCGGCCGTGGGTGCAACGGGCACCCGGCATTCCCCACGCCCTTCGTTGGGCGGAAGGTTCTTTGCACAATCCGGACGCATCGCGCCGCGGGAATGCGGAGGCGTATCTGCATTTGCCGTCATCAAACTGATTGCGTGCTGGCTGTTTGAAAATCGAACTACTGCGCCGGCTTGATCGCCCAGGACACGCTCACCGTGATCTGCAGCGTCTGTTCGCCCTGCGCCACCGGCGTAGCCGACACCGCCATGCCGGCTGCCATCCTGCGATAGGGCATCGGGCCCGGCGCACCCTCTTCCGAGATGCTGAGCGGCGCGCCGAGCGTGACGCCGGCCGCCTTGGCGTAAATCTCGGCCTTGCGGCGCGCATCGGCGATCGCCTGTTCGCGGGCCTCGTCGAGAAGTTTCGACGCGTTGGACACCGAGAAACCGATGCCGCCGATATCGTTCGCGCCGGCGCCCACCAGCGTGTCGATCACGTTCGCGAGTTTGGCGACGTCGCGAAGGCGAACCGTGACGCGATTGCTGGCGCGGTAGCCGACGATGGCGGATGGTCCTCCGGAGACGGAGACCTTGGGCGCGTATTGCGGCTGCAGCGACAGCCGCGAAGTCTGGTAATCCTTTTCGGCAATACCGGCGCCCTTCAGCGCCAGCAGTACCTTTCCCATAGCGGCGTTGTTGGCCTCGGACGCCTCGCGCGCGGTTTTGGCGTCCGACGTGACGCCGGCATCGATCTGGGCCAGATCGGGCGCCACCGATACGGTGGCCTCGCCGCTGACGGTAATCATCGGCGGGGGCAAGGTCTCCGCCAGCGCGGGCGCCGCGAGCAGCGTGGCGGCGACGATGGCAGCGGAGAGGGGAGTACGATGCTTCTTCATGAGGCTCACTTCAGCGGCACATAGACGTTGATCACCAGCTTGTCCTCTGCAGTCTTCAAGGGATCGGTGATGTATTCCTCAATGAAGGTGTCCTTGGCCTCGAGCTTCTTGTCGTCGAGGTGATTGGTGATGGCCTCATAGGTGTTGTCCATATTGTCGTAGGAACCGCGATGGACGAACTTCAACGCCTTGCCCTCGGGCGATTTGCCCATGCTCATGGCCTTGGTCAGATTTTTCGGATCCTGATCGACCGGAATTTCAGCGAGGTAGGTGAAGCCGGTATCGTCGGTGGAGGTGTAGACGATCAGCGGGTTGCCGGCGGGCTTGATGCCCTGCTTGTCGAGCAGTGCTGACAGCGACTTGAAGGAATCCATCAGGGTGTCGAACGCCGAATCCCAGTTGGCGTTGCCCTTGAGGATGACGACCGTTTTCGGCGCCAGCGTGATTTCCTCGCCAAACGGATCGGCAGTCTGCACGGGGGCGGCGGCTGGCGGCGGTGCCGCCGGGGTCTCCGCGGCGGCGGGCGGTACCGCGGGCGCAGCCGAAGGGCTGGCGGCCGGTGCCGGGGTTGTCGGTGCAGGCGTCGCCGATGCAGCGGGCGCCGGTGTCGCCGGTGCGCTCGCGGCAGGAGAAGCCGCGGGAGCCGGCGACTGCGCCAGCGCGCTGCCAAGGCCCAACGAAATCGCGGCGACCGGGATCAGCGCGACCATGACGAGGCGAAACGAGCAGCGGCAATTCATTCGATATCTCCAAAGCCTTATTCAATATTCGATAGTAGCGGCTCGCCTCGGTGTCCCGGGTCACGTCGGCGAATGCTTTGCCATGCTAACACGCGCGGGTGGCTTTCGTCCCATGACAGATATGTCATGGGCCTCCGTTGCCGGCGCGGGGTCGACACAGATTCACCACACTGGCCAATCCGCCGTCATTCGCCATATAAGGCAGGCAGAATTCGGGAAATTCCATGAGCGCGCTCGCCAACCATACGTTTGCCAAGATGAACGGTATCGGCAACGAGATTGTCGTGATCGATCTGCGCGATTCGTCCGCCGCGGTCACCGCTGAAGAAGCCCGCGCGGTGGCCTCGCCGGCGGGGGTGCATTACGATCAGTTGATGGTGCTGCAGCCGCCGCGCCTCAAGGGTACCGAGGCCTTTATCCGCATCTACAACAATGATGGCTCGGAAGCGGCCGCCTGCGGCAACGGCATGCGCTGCGTGGCCCGGCGGCTGTTTGAAGCCACCGGCCAGACCGCCGCGACCTTCGAGACCCGGGCCGGGCTGCTCAATTGCTGGCAGGGCGCCGATGGGCTCTACACCGTCGACATGGGCCCGCCGAAATTCGGCTGGAAGGATATTCCGCTGGCGGAGGAGTTTCGCGACACCCGCTCGATCGAGCTGCAGATCGGTCCGATCGACGCGCCGGTGCTGCACACCCCGTCGGCAGTCAGCATGGGCAATCCGCACGCGATCTTCTGGGTCGACGACGTCAACGCCCACGATCTCGGCCGCTTCGGGCCGCTGCTGGAAAATCATCCGATCTTTCCCGAGCGTGCCAACATTACGCTGGCGCAGATCGTCGATCGCGACCACATCACGATCCGCACCTGGGAGCGCGGCGCGGGATTGACCAAAGCCTGCGGCTCGGCGGCCTGCGCGACCGCGGTGGCGGCGGCGCGGCTGAAGCGCGCCAACCGCATCGTGCAGATCGCGCTGCCCGGCGGCGAGCTCACCATCGAGTGGCGCGAGGGCGACGGCCATGTGCTGATGACGGGCACCGCGACCTTCGAATATGAAGGCCGCTTCGATCCGGCATTATTTGCCAACGTCGCGTAACATGAGCGTCGACGTCGTCACCTTCGGCTGCCGTCTCAACGCCTTCGAATCCGAGGTGGTTGCCCGCGAGGCCGAGAACGCCGGGCTCGCCGAGACCATCGTCATCAATAGTTGCGCCGTCACCAGTGAAGCCGTGGCGCAGGCGCGGCAATCGATCCGCCGGCTGAAGCGCGAGCGGCCGGAAGCGCGCATCGTGGTCACCGGCTGCGCGGCGCAGATCCAGCCCGAAATGTTCGCCGAAATGGCCGAGGTCGATCGCGTTCTCGGCAATGACGACAAGATGCGCAGCGAGGCCTGGCGCGCGGCCCGCACGGCGCTCGACAGCGCCGCGGAGTTCGGCATCGAAGCCAGCGCGAAGATCGCGGTCGCCGACATCATGGCGGTCACCGGGATGGCGCCGCATCTGGTCGACGGCTTCCAGAACGGCCTGCCGCGGGTGTTCGTCCAGGTGCAGAATGGCTGCGATCACCGCTGCACCTTCTGCGTCATCCCCTATGGGCGCGGCAATTCGCGCTCGGTGCCGATGGGCGCGGTGGTCGAGCAGGTCCGCGTGCTGGTCGAGCGCGGTCACGCCGAGATCGTGCTGACCGGCGTCGATCTCACCAGTTACGGCGCCGATCTGCCGGGCGCGCCGAAACTGGGTAGGCTGACCAGGCAGATCCTGCGGCATGTGCCGGAATTGAAGCGGTTGCGGATTTCCTCGATCGATTCGATCGAGGCCGATCGCGATCTGCTCGACGCGATCGCGGATGAGGAGCGTCTGATGCCGCATCTGCATCTGTCGCTGCAGTCGGGCGACGATCTGATCCTGAAACGGATGAAGCGGCGGCATTCCCGCGCCGACGCGCTGGATTTCTGCGCGCTGCTGCGGCGGTTGCGGCCGGACATCGCGCTCGGCGCCGACATCATCGCGGGCTTTCCGACCGAGACCGAGACGATGTTTGCCCGCTCGCAGGACCTGGTGGCGGAGTGCGAGCTCAGCTTCCTGCACGTGTTTCCCTATTCGCCGCGGCCGGGTACGCCGGCGGCGCTGATGCCGCAGGTCGCGGGAAACGAGATTCGGGAACGGGCCAAACGGCTGCGCGCAACCGGCGAGGCGGCGTTGCAAAAGCGGCTGGCGTCGGAAATCGGCGCGAAGCGCGCGGTCCTCATCGAGAGCGCCACGCAGGGCCGCACCGAGCATTTTATTCCCGTCGCAATCAGAGGGGAGACGGCCGGCACCGTGCGCGCACTCACGATCTCCGGAAATGATGGCGCACGGTTGACGGTGTGAGAGCGCTACTCCCCACCCCACCCGCAGGCCCTGAGCCGCTCCTGCAAATGCGCCGGCGCCGGCGCCGTCACGCGCACCGGGTCCTTGTTTCTGGAAATCGGGATCACGATCTCGCGGGAATGCAGGTGCAGGCGCGGTTCGCCGAAGCGGGGACCATTGCCATAGATGTTGTCGCCGACGATCGGCCAGCCCATCGCGGCCGAGTGTACGCGCAATTGATGGGTGCGGCCGGTGACCGGCTCCAGCGCGAGCCAGCTAAGGCGCTCCCCGCGCCCCAGCACTTTCCAGTTGGTGATCGCCGACTGCCCTTGCGGATCCGGCTTCTGCCACCAGCCGCGCTCGGCATTGAGGCGGCCGAGCGGCATGTCGATCGTGCCCTCGTCCTCGGCCGGGCCGCCTTCGACCAGCGCCCAATAGGTCTTGGAAATCCGGCCATGCTTGAACAACAGGCCGAGCGAGGCCGTGGCCTTGCGATGGCGTCCCAGCACCAGGCAGCCGGACGTATCGCGGTCGAGCCGGTGGGCCAGAACCGGCGGCCGCGGCAGCCCGTATCGCAGGGCGTCGAAGGAAGATTCCAGGTTGGCGCCGCCCTTGGGGCCGCGATGCACCGGCAGCCCCGCGGGCTTGTCGATCACCAGCATCAGCCCGTCGCGATGGAGCACGCGGGCCTGGATTTCCTCTGCGGTCAGCTCGGGAATACCGGTCGATCGGTCGAGACTTTCGCTCATGGCGCGAAACCGCTAACACACCCGGCATGAACGATACCACTCCGGAAAAGACAAAACTGAGCTGGTGGCGGCGGCTGTCCGGCGGCCTGAAGCGCACCTCGAGCTCGCTCGGGACGGCGGTGGCCGACCTCGTCACCAAGCGGAAGCTCGACCGCGCGATGCTGGAGGATATCGAGGACGTGCTGCTGCGCGCCGATCTGGGAACCGAGGTGGCCGCGCGCATTTCGGCCGCGGTCGGCGTCGGCCGCTACGACAAGGCGATCTCTGCGGATGACGTGAAAGCGGTGGTCGCCACCGAAGTCGAAAAGGTTCTTTCTCCGGTAGCAAAATCGCTTGTCATCGACGAGACGCAAAAGCCGTTCGTCATTCTCGTGGTCGGCGTCAACGGCTCCGGCAAGACCACCACCATCGGCAAGCTGGCGGCCAAACTGAGCGCCGAAGGCCGCAAGGTGATGCTGGCCGCCGGGGATACCTTTCGCGCCGCCGCCATCGAGCAGTTGATGATCTGGGGCGAGCGCACCAAATCGCCGGTGATCGCCGGCGCTCAGGGTTCGGATTCCGCAAGCCTTGCCTTCAACGCGCTCACCGCGGCGCGCGAGGGCAAGCTCGACGTGCTGCTGGTCGACACCGCCGGCCGTCTGCAGAACAAGGCAGAATTGATGAACGAGCTTGAAAAGGTCGTTCGCGTCATCAAGAAGGTCGATGCGTCGGCGCCGCATGCGGTGCTGCTGGTGCTGGATGCCACGGTGGGACAAAATGCGCTCTCGCAGGTCGAGGCGTTCCACCGTACCGCGGGCGTCACCGGCCTGGTGATGACGAAACTCGACGGCACCGCGCGCGGCGGCATCCTGGTGGCGTTGGCGGAAAAGCACAAACTGCCGGTGCATTTCATCGGTGTCGGCGAGGGCATCGACGATCTCGCGCCGTTCACCGCACGGGATTTCGCGCAGGCGATCGCAGGGATTGAATCTTAGGTCTTGTCATGCCCCGCGCAGGCAGGGCATCCAGTACGCCGCGCTGGCGGTGGGAATTGAAACGGCGCGGAATACTGGATCATCCGTTTTCGCGGATGACGACAACAGCAACAGGTAACCGTATGGACAAGACCACGCCGCACCCGCTGTTCAAGCTCGCGACCGAACTCGGTCCGCTGATCGTCTTCTTCGTCGCCAACGCCAAGTTCAACCTGTTCATGGCGACCGGAGCCTTCATGGTGGCGATCGTGGCTGCGATGATCGCCTCTTACGTGGTGACGCGGCATGTGCCGCTGATGGCGCTGGTTACCGGCGTGATCGTCATCGTTTTCGGCACGCTGACGCTGGTGCTGCACGATGAAACCTTCATCAAGGTCAAGCCGACCATCATTTACGGCCTGTTCGCCGCGATCCTCGGCGGCGGCCTCCTGTTCGGCCGCTCCTTCATCGCGATCATGTTCGATCAGATGTTCAACCTCACGCCGCACGGCTGGCGCATCCTGACCCTGCGCTGGGCGCTGTTCTTTTTCGCAATGGCGATTCTGAACGAAATCATCTGGCGCACCCAGAGCACGGATTTCTGGGTCGGATTCAAGGCATTCGGCGTGATCCCGCTGACGATGGCATTTGCGGTCGCGCAGATGCCGCTGACCAAGCGCTACCATCTCGAGCCGGCGTCGCTGGAAGCGAGCGAAACGGAGGCCGGCGATGTGTCGAAGGGGTAAAAAGAAAACGCACCGGTGCGGGTCGCGCCGATGCGTTTACAACAGCCCAGGTCTGCGAGACGAACGAGCCGGGTTCACTTCTGCTTGGCGATGATCTTGTCCTTGATACCGTCATAGGTCTTTTGCGGGACGATATTCTTTTGCACCAGCTCGTCCTTGCCCTTGTAGGGGCGGCCCTTGATGATCGCGGCCGAATAGGCCTTGCCGATTCCCGGCAGCGCGTCGAGTTGTTCGGCGCTGGCGGAATTGATGTCGAGCAGATCGGCCTTGGCGGCGGGCGCCATCTTCGAGGCCGGCGCCATCTTCGAATCAGCTTTCGGCGGCGGAGCCATCTTGTCGGATTTGGCGGCGGGCTGGGTCGTTTGGGCCATCGACGGGGAAGCCGTCAACAGACCAAGGGTGAGCGCAGCGGCGGCAAGCGAAGCGAGCGTGAAATGACGCATGGGTCCCTCCAAGGACTGATTAAGTAACGCGATCAAGCTAGCGTTGAATTCGTGGCGGCGCCATGGCCGCCAAAGGAACGGCAGATAACAGCAAAGATATATTTGGTGACGAGGCGCCCCGGCGCCGTCTCGAACCATAAGGCCCCGATGCGGCTCATCCTTCGAGACGCGGCCGAAGCGGCCGCCCGTCAGGATGAGGCCGCAACCTACGATCCCGCCTTCAACGCCTTGTCGATCTCGACCTTGAGCACGGTGTCGATATTGTCCGGCGTCACCGGACCGACCAGTTTGTAGACGATGGTGCCCTCGCGCCCGACGATGAAGGTCTCCGGCACGCCATAGACCCCCCATTCGATCGCGGCGCGGCCGTTGCCGTCGACGCCGACGATGCCGTAGGGATTGCCGTAGCGGTCCAGAAAGCGCCGCGCATTGTCGGGCGCGTCCTTGTAGTTGATGCCGATCACCTGCAGCCGCTTGTCGCGCCCGATCTGGGTCAACAGCGGCGCTTCGTCGCCGCAAGGTACGCACCACGAGGCCCAGACGTTGACGACGCTGACCTTTCCCTTGAATGCCGCAGGATCGAGCCCGGGCACCTGTGCGCCGCCGGTGGCGAGGCCCTGCAGCGGCGGCAGCGGGGTTTTCGGCGCCGGGTGGCCGATCAAGGCCGAGGGGATTTTCGAGGGATCGCCATCGCCCAGCCGAACCCAGAACAGAGCGGCCAGCGCCGCGAAGGCGATCAGCGGCAACGCCATCAGCCAGGAGCGCCGTTGCGGCAGGGTATCGGTCGTTGTCGTTGGCTCGCTCATTTTATATCCGTCGCGCTGCGCCCGGACCGCCTGACGACGCCCGACGCGTCGAGTTCGCGCAGGCGCATCTTCTGGCGGCGATAATCGATCGCGATCCAGGCAATGAGGGTAAGCACCACTGCTGTGGCCAGCAAATAGGATGTCACGATAAAGGGCGCGTAGGGACCGAGCGACATCGCGTTCACGCCGATCGCTGGCTGGCTTGCACCATCTGCAAGGCGCGCACCCGGCGGCGCAGGATCTCGTTGCGCATCGCCGCCAGATGCAGCGTGAGGAACAACAGCGAAAACGCCACCGCCATCACCAATAGCGGAATCAGAAAGGCGCGGTCGAGCGCAGGCCCGCCCATTCGCATCACCGATGCCGGCTGATGCAGCGTGTTCCACCAGTCCACCGAGAACTTGATGATCGGCAGGTTGATGGCGCCGACCAGCGTCAGCACCGCCGCGGCGCGCGCGGCGCGTGAGGGATCTTCGACCGCCCGCCACAGCGCGATCAGGCCGAGATACATCAGAAACAGAATCAGCACCGAGGTCAGCCGCGCATCCCATTCCCAATAGGTGCCCCACATCGGGCGGCCCCACAGCGAGCCCGTCACCAGCGCGAGAAACGTAAAGGAGGCGCCGATCGGGGCGGCGGCCTTGGCGGCGACATCGGCCAGCGGGTGCCGCCACACCAGCGTGCCCAGCGCAGCCAGGCTCATCACGCCCCAGACGAACATCGACAGCCACGCATTCGGCACGTGGATGAACATGATCTTGACGGTGGCGCCCTGCTGGTAGTCGTCCGGGGCCATGGCCGATTGGTAGAGACCGATCAGCAGCAGAACGGCGGTCAAGCCCGCCAGCCACGGCAAAACGCGCGCGGTCAGCGTCAGGAACCGGGTGGGGTTGGCGAGATCGATCAGCGTCATGGGCATCCTGTTAATGGTCGCAGCCGTCGCAGGCAATCAGCATAATGGCGCTCCGCGAGAGTTGATCGGCGTCAAGTTGGGCATCATCTTGTCCGAAATCCGGATCCCGCCTGCAAATGCCGCCCTGCGAGGTCGGGATTGCGCCCCGGATCAGTCCAGACCGTGCCTCAGGCTGGCGGCGGCGGCGAACGGCCCGATCACGAAACTGACCAGCGACAGCGCGCACAGGATCGAAAACGGGGCGCCGAACGACAATCCGGTGATCGCCGCCTGCGAGGCGGCCACCCCGAAGATCAGCACCGGGATCGAGAGCGGCAGCACCAGCACCGCCAGCAGCAGACCGCCGCGATGCATCGTCACGGCCAATGCGGCGCCGATCATGCCGGTAAAGGTCAGCGCCGGCGTGCCCGCCAGCAGCGTCAAGGCGACCGCCGACGTCGAGATCGCATCGAGATTCAGCAACAGCCCCAGCACCGGGGTGGCGATCACGAGCGGCAATCCCGCGGCCAGCCAGTGCGCCAGCGCTTTGGCGGCGCAGGCGAGTTCCAGCGGCATCCGGCCCATCACGATCAGGTCGAGCGCGCCGTCGTCATGGTCGGCCGTGAACAGCCGGTCGAGGGTGAGCAGGCTGGCCAGGAGCGCGCCGAGCCAGAGTATCGCCGGCCCCAGCCGCGTCAGCAGCGCCAGATCGGGGCCGAGCGCGAACGGCATCAGCACCACCACGGTGAGAAAGAACAAGACCCCGATCAGCGCCCCGCCGCCGACCCGCAGAGCGATTGCGATGTCCCTCCGAATCAATGCGGCAAGCGCGGTCATGACACGCCCCCGATCCGCAATTCGCGCGCTGTAATCCCCAGGGGCGCGTGGGTGGCGGCGACGATCAGGCCGCCGCGGGCAAGATGATCGCTCATCAGCCCTGCAAACATGCTCTGCCCGGCGACATCGAGCGCGTTGGTCGGCTCGTCCAGGAGCCAGATCGGCCGCCGTACCGTGAGCAGCCGGGCGATCGAGAGCCGCCGCCGCTGGCCGGCTGAAAGGTACGCCGCCGGGAGAAAAACCGCATGATCGAGCCCGACCGCGGCCAGGCTTTCCCTGGCGTCGGACGCCTCACCGCCAAGAAAATCCCGCCAGAACGACAGGTTCTCGAGCACGCTCAGCGCGGGTTTCAGGGCGTCGCGGTGGCCGAGATAATGGGCCTGTTCGGGTAGCGTCAGCTCGCTTTCGCCGCCTTCCAGCCCGATCGATCCGCCCGCGATCACGAGCAGGCCCGCGATCATCCGCAACAGCGAGGTTTTGCCCGATCCATTGGCGCCTATGACGGCCAGCGTCTCCCCCGAGGAAGCCTCAAAATCGAGGCCCGAGAATACGTCCCTGCCGCCACGCACACACCTGACACCCGATCCCGAGAGCCGCATTTTGCCCCTTTCACAGCCCTCTAGAATCTATGGGTACCGCAGCAGAATTTTTGGGTAACGCAATGCTGCGGCACGATTGTCGGTGTGGCGGTGCCACTGGAATGATTCTATAAGCCGGAACTTGATGCAGCACACAATCCGTGTCTGCAAGCCATCAGGCCAAACCTCTCTGACGGTGTTTTAATACCCTTTTGCGGGTATAACGATGAATTGGGATTTCCTCACATGACCTCGCTCGACAGCTTCAAAAGCCGGAAGACCCTCAAGGTCGGCGGCAAGACCTACGTCTATTACAGCCTGCCCGCCGCCGAGAAGAACGGTCTGAAGGGGATCTCGAGGCTCCCTTATTCCATGAAGGTGCTGCTGGAAAACCTGCTGCGCAATGAAGACGGCCGTACCGTCAAGAAGGACGACATCATTGCGGTCTCGAAGTGGCTGAGGAAGCGCAAGCTCGAGCATGAAATCGCGTTCCGCCCGGCACGGGTGCTGATGCAGGACTTCACCGGCGTTCCGGCGGTGGTCGATCTCGCGGCGATGCGCAACGCCATGCAGGCGCTCGGCGGCGACGCCGAAAAGATCAATCCGCTGGTGCCGGTCGATCTCGTCATCGACCACAGCGTGATCGTGAACTTCTTCGGAGACAACAAGGCTTTCGCCAAGAACGTGGTCGAGGAATACAAGCAGAATCAGGAACGCTACGAATTCCTGAAATGGGGCCAGAAGGCGTTTTCGAATTTCTCCGTGGTGCCGCCCGGCACCGGCATCTGCCATCAGGTCAATCTCGAATACCTCGCCCAGACGGTATGGACCCGCAAGGAGAAGATGACGGTCGGCAAGAAGAAGGGCACCTTCGAGGTCGCCTATCCGGATTCGCTGGTCGGCACCGATTCCCATACCACCATGGTCAACGGCCTTGCCGTGCTCGGCTGGGGCGTCGGCGGTATCGAGGCGGAAGCCGCGATGCTCGGCCAGCCGCTGTCGATGCTGCTGCCGGAAGTGGTCGGCTTCAAGCTCAAGGGGCAGCTCAAGGAAGGCGTCACCGCGACCGATCTGGTGCTGACGGTAACGCAGATGCTGCGCAAGCAGGGCGTGGTCGGAAAATTCGTGGAGTTTTTCGGCCCTGGTCTCGATCATCTCTCGGTGGCGGACAAGGCGACCATCGGCAACATGGCGCCGGAATACGGCGCGACCTGCGGTTTCTTCCCGGTCGATGCCGAGACTGTCGATTATCTCAAGACCTCGGGCCGCTCGTCTGCGTGTGTCGCGCTGGTGACGGCATATGCGAAGGCGCAGGGGTTGTTCCGTACCGCCAAATCGCCCGATCCGGTCTTCACCGAAACCCTGACGCTCGATCTCGGCGAGGTGGTGCCCTCGATGGCCGGACCGAAGCGCCCCGAAGGCCGCGTCGCGCTGCCAGCGGTCGCGGAAGGCTTTGCCGCGGCGATGGCCAGCGAATACAAAAAGGCCGCCGATGGCTCGAAGCGTTATCCGGTTGAGAACCGCAATTTCGATCTCGGCCATGGCGATGTGGTGATCGCGGCGATCACCTCGTGCACCAACACCTCCAATCCGAGCGTCCTGATCGGCGCGGGACTGTTGGCGCGCAACGCCGCCGCCAAGGGCCTGACCGCGAAGCCCTGGGTCAAGACTTCGCTGGCGCCGGGCAGCCAGGTGGTCGCGGAATATCTTGCCAATTCCGGGCTGCAGCTCGATCTCGACAAGGTTGGCTTCAATCTGGTCGGCTTCGGCTGCACCACCTGCATCGGTAACTCAGGTCCGCTGCCGGAAGAGATTTCGAAGTCGATCAACGACAACGGCATCATCGCCGCCGCGGTGCTGTCGGGTAACCGCAATTTCGAAGGCCGTGTCAGCCCTGACGTGCAGGCCAATTATCTGGCGTCGCCGCCGCTGGTGGTAGCCTATGCGCTGGCGGGAACGGTGACCAAGAATCTCGCGGTCGAGCCGATCGGCAACGGCAAGGACGGCAAGCCGGTCTATCTGAAGGACATCTGGCCGACCACCAAGGAGATCAACGCGTACATGAAGAAGTTCGTGACCTCGAAGATCTTCAAGAGGCGCTACGCCGATGTGTTCAAGGGCGACACCAACTGGCGCAAGATCAAGACGGTGGAGAGCGAAACCTATCGCTGGAACATGAGCTCGACTTACGTTCAGAACCCGCCCTATTTCGAAGGCATGAAGAAGGAGCCGGAGCCGATCGTCGACGTGGTCGACGCGCGGATTCTGGCGATGTTCGGCGACAAGATCACCACCGATCACATCTCGCCGGCCGGCGCGATCAAACTGACATCGCCCGCCGGGAAATATCTGTCGGAGCATCAGGTGCGCCCGGCCGACTTCAACCAATACGGCACGCGGCGCGGCAATCACGAAATCATGATGCGCGGTACCTTCGCCAATATCCGCATCAAGAACTTCATGCTGAAGGGCGCCGACGGCAACATTCCCGAAGGCGGTCTGACCAAGCACTGGCCCGACGGCGAGCAGATGTCGATCTACGACGCCGCGATGAAGTACCAGGCCGAGAAAGTGCCGCTGGTGGTTTTTGCCGGCGCTGAATACGGCAACGGTTCATCGCGGGACTGGGCCGCGAAGGGAACGCGGCTGCTCGGTGTCCGCGCCGTGATTTGCCAGAGCTTCGAGCGTATCCATCGCTCCAATCTCGTCGGCATGGGGGTGTTGCCGCTGACCTTCGAGGACGGCGCATCCTGGCAGTCGATCGGGCTGAAGGGCGATGAGACGGTGACGATCCGCGGGCTGCAGGGCGATCTGAAGCCGCGCCAGAAGCTGACGGCGGAGATCGTATCCGGCGACGGCTCGCTGCAACGTGTTTCGCTGCTTTGCCGGATCGATACGCTCGACGAGCTCGACTATTACCGCAACGGCGGCATCCTGCATTACGTGTTGCGCAAACTGGCGGCGTAATGCGGGCTGTGATCGATGGCTCACTGCGAAGTGAGTAGCGGGTGACGGGGAGGCGGCCTATGAAAGGGCCGCCTTCTTGCATTCGAAGCGCGCATCCAGGGACGGCAAAAGTATCAAGACTTCTGAGAATGATTAGCGGTGACGATGCGGGTGTTCCCGGTTTCCAGCATGACAGCGATGACGGCCTATAGCTCTATTTCGCGATGGTCGGGGGCGCTTGGCGTCTGCGCGATCATTGCCATCATCCGTCCGGCCCATGCCGACCCGCGCGCGGTTGTGGAACTGTTCACGTCGCAAGGATGCTCGTCATGTCCGCCCGCCGACAAGATTCTCGGTGAGCTGGCCAAGGATCCGTCGGTGATCGCGCTCAGCATGCCGATCGATTACTGGGACTATCTTGGCTGGAAGGATACGCTGGCGGATACACGCTTCAGCGCCCGCCAGAAAGCCTATTCCCGGGCGCGTGGCGATCGCGAGGTTTACACGCCGCAAGCCGTCGTCAATGGGTCGGTGCATGTGATCGGTAGCGACCGCGCCGGTATTGAAAGCGCCATCGACGCCACCAACAGGGCCGATGGCGTCATGTCGGTACCGGTTACGATGACGCAGGCTGGCCGGCAGCTCAATGTTTCGGTCGCAGCCTCCAGCAAGGGTCCCGCCGCCGTGCACGGAGAAGTCTGGATCTGCTCGATCTCGAAGGCGGTGCCGATTTCAATCGGACGGGGCGAGAATGGTGGTCGCCAAATCACCTATCACAATGTGGTGCGCAACCTGATCAAGGTGGGTGACTGGAATGGAACTTCCGGCAGCTGGACGGTGCCGCTGGAAAACATTACCCGCGAGGGCGTCGATGCCGCGGCGGTCTATGTCCAGGACGGCAATCACGACAAGCCCGGTGCGATGCTGGGGGCGGCCTTTACGACGCTTCACTGAGCTCCCCATTCGGCCACGCCCCAGGTCGGCAATTGCCCGCCGAGGGCGCCTTCCGGAATGACACCGGTTTTGCGGGCGACATGTCGCGCCGATCCCGGCAGCCGCACTCCCCAAAAAGCAAAAAGGACCAACTTTCGTTGGCCCAGTACAGGGATAAATCATCCGCGAAATAGGCCCGATCCTGACGACCCCGGGGGGCTGGGGGCTGAGGAATCCGGAACCGAAAGGACCGGGCCAACGCAGTACTGTCTTCTCGCAATCCAGCGGGGCGGTCGCTGGGCGGAAAAAGGGCGGTATTATGATTCCGCTAACGATACCGTGACGGCCTGTTGCTGGCGGGGGGGGGCGGGGGACGATCCGCCGCGCGCGAAAACCGACGCGGCCGCCACGGCCCTCTTGCAGCCGTGCGGCGTTGGCGCAATCATGTCGTTCAAATGACAGGAGGCGCTCCATGAGTTCGATATCGGAGGAAGCCGATCCAAGCGAGGCCCGCGCAGCGGCGCGCATCGCCGCTGCGGGTCCGTTGCCAAGCCGGGTGACGTTCAATCGTTTCGAGCTCAATCGCATCTTGAATTTGTATGGGCGCATGGTCGCCGATGGCGAGTGGCGCGACTACGCCATCGATTTCTTGCGGGATCGCGCGGTGTTCTCGGTGTTCCGCCGCGCTTCGGAAGTGCCGATCTACCGCATCGAAAAAGATCCGCGGCTCGCGCGCAAGCAGGGCATCTACAGCGTGATCTCGGCGAGCGGGCTGATCCTGCGCCGCGGCCACGAGCTCGACCGCGTGCTGCTGGTGATCGATCGCAAGCTGGCGGTGGTTTAGCATTAAGTCTTCGCGTCCGCGGGCAGCGTAGTTGCCCCGTCGCCAAGCGCGCGCTGCATCATCACGGTGTCGAGCCAGCGGCCGAACTTGAAGCCGACATTCGGGTGGGTGCCGATCATCTGGAATCCGCACCTCGCGTGTACGCCGATCGATCCGGCGTTGGCGGAATCGCCGATCACCGCGATCATCTGCCGATAGCCGCGCGCCTCTGACTCAATGATCAGCCGTTGCAGCAATTGCTGGCCGATCCCGCGCCGGTGGATCGCGGGCTCCAGATAGACCGAATTCTCCACGGTGAAGCGATAGGCCGGCCGTGGCCGGTATGCGCCGGCATAGGCGTATCCGACCACGCCGCCTTCGAGGACGGCGACGAAATAGGGAAAGCCGCCGTCCATCAGCACGCCAAAGCGCCGCGTCATCTCGGCGAGATCGGGCGGGATCAGCTCGAACGTCGCGGTGCCGTAGCGGACCGCGTGTTCGTAAATCCCGGTAATGAGGGGCAGGTCGGCCGCGGTGGTGGGCCTGATTTCGAGCGAAGACATGGCACCGAGACTATTTTCGGTCATCGAAAAAGAAAAGCCCCGGCCGCAAGGCCGGGGCTTGAATTTGTCCGCTCGGGCTAAGCGATCAGTCGCGCTGACCGAGCAGTTGCAGGAGCAGCGTGAACAGGTTGATGAAGTTCAAATAGAGCGACAGCGCACCGATGATCGACGCGCGCTCCGCCACGGCGCCGCCCTGCGAGGCATAGCCGTAGATGTAATCGTTCTTCAGCCGCTGGGTATCGTAGGCGGTGAGGCCTGCGAACACCAGCACGCCGATCACCGACACCATGAACTGCAACATCGAGCTGGCGAGGAAGAGATTGACCAGGCTCGCGATGATGATGCCGAACAGGCCCATGATCAGGAACGATCCGACCCCGGTCATGTCACGTTTGGTGGTGTAGCCGTAGAGGCTGAGCGCGCCGAAGGTAGCCGCTGTGATGAAGAACACCCGTACGATCGAGGTGTGCGTATACACCAGGAAGATCGAGGACAGCGAAATGCCCATCAGCGCCGAGAATACCCAGAACAGCATCTGGGCGGCGGCCGGCTGCAGGCGGTTGATACCGGCCGAGATCACGAACACCATGGCGAGCGGCGCCAGGATGAACAGCCACTTCAGGGGGCTGACGAACATCGCGTAGCCGAACGGCGTCAGAAAGGCGTTGCCGATCTTGGCCGCGGCGCCGGACGGATCGGTGGTCACCGCCGCCATGTAGACGCCAAGCGCGGCGAGGCCGGTAATGGCCAGGCCGATGCTCATATAATTGTAGATGCGCAGCATGTAGGCGCGCAGACCGGCGTCGACGGCCGCGGCATCAACGCGCCCGGCGGCCCGGCCGAAAGGAGAAGCATAGTTGCGGTCTAGGTCCGACATGGTCGAATTCCCGTTGTTGGTCCGGCGGTGCGCAATGGGTTTGCGTCCCCGGTCAATAGATCTATCTCAGATGCCGCCATTTGCTGACATTAATTCTGCGTCATCAAACCGGCGTCTGACCCAAGCTCGTATGTGGGAAACTAGCACATTCACCGCAAGCTTCCATGCGCGGCTGAATGTCGCTCCGCAAGCCGAATTTCGGGGCCAAGCAAGATGCCGGTGCCGCCGGCCGCATCCGGTAGCGGGAACTGGCGCGTATCGGTTAACCGCGCTGGTCGCGGGTGGCTTTAATTTGTCATAAATTCCGCAACACGGTGGCGGGCTTGTGGTTCAGGGCCAGCAGCGTGCCCGCGAGCCCCAGTCCCACCGTGACGATCAAGCCCGCGGCGACCACGCCGGCGGCGCTGCCGGCCTGCCAGATGAAGCTCAGCGTCATCAGTCGGGTCACGATCAGCCAGGCCGCGATGGAACCGGCGATCACGCCGAAAACGGCGGTCGCAAAGCCGATCATCAGATATTCGAGCGCATAGGCGCCGAGCAGCCGCGCGCGGGTGGCGCCCAGGGTTTTGAGAATGACGGCGTCGTAGACCCGATGGCGATGGCCGGCGGCGAGCGCTCCGCCCAGCACCAGAATGGCTGAAATCAGCGTGACCGCGCTGGCGCCGCGAATCGCCAGCACCAAATTGGTGACCACGGTTCCGATCGTTTCCAGCGCCTCGCGGACCCGCACGCTGGTCACCATCGGGAACGCATCGGCGACCGCCTTGATGATCCGGGCGTCGCCGGCGGAGTCCGGATGGGTCTCGGTCAGCGTCGCGATGTGGGTATGCGGCGCACCCCTGAAGGCGTTGGGCGAGAACACCAGCACGAAATTGATGCCCAGGGTTTGCCAGTCGATGGTGCGCAGGTTGCCGATGGTCGCCGGAATATCGCGGCCGAGCACGTTGACCACAATCCGGTCGCCGATCTTGAGCCCGAGCCCGTCGGCGATCTTCTTCTCCATCGACACCAGCGGCGGCCCGTCATAATCGGCGCCCCACCATGTGCCTTCGACGACCTTGGAGCCCTTGGGGATTTCGCCGGTATAGGTCAGGCCGCGGTCGCTCTGCAGCACCCATTCGGAGTCGGTTGAGGCTTTGAGGTCTTCCGCCTTGACGCCGCGGGCGGCGACGATGCGCCCGCGCAGCATCGGCACGTCCTCGACAGTCGATTGCGGCGCGGTCTGTTTGAGGAAGTCGGCGAAGCGGCCGGCCTCATGGGTGGGAATATCGATGAAATAGAACGACGGCGCGCGCTCCGGCAGCGCCGCCAGGAATTGCCGGCGCAGATTGCCGTCGATCTGCGTGATCGTGACCAGCACCGCCAGCCCAAGGCCCAGCGACATCACCACCGACGGCGTCAACGCTCCGGGCCGGTAGATATTGGCGATCGCCAGCCGCAGCATGGTGATGCGGGTGCGCGGCAGGCGTCGCGCCAGCGCCATCAGGCCAGCCGCGATGCCGCGCAACAGCGCGAACACCGCGACCGAGGACACAACAAACGCGGCTGCGACGCGCTTGTCATAGGCGAGCCCGATCACCACCGTGATCAATAGCGCGATCACCACAGCCATCAGCGCGAGGTAGCGCCAGCGTGGGCGATGCCATTCGCTGGCCACCGCCTCGCGAAACAGCGCCGCCACCGGAACGTCATGCACCCGGCCGAGCGGCCATAGCCCGAAGGCCAGCGCGGTCAGAATGCCATAGACGAACGACAGGGCGAGTTCGTCCGCGTGCAGCGCCGGAACCACCGGCAGCGGCAACAGTTTGCCGAACACGCCGACGATGATGAAAGGCAGCGCCGCGCCGGCGGCAAGCCCGATCACCGAGCCTATTCCGGCGAGCACGATTACTTGCGTGAGGTAAATCGTGAAGACGTCGCGGCCGGTGGCGCCGACCGCCTTGAAGACGGCGATGACGTCGCGGCGGCGATCGATATGGCTTTTGACGGCGTTGGCGACGCCGACGCCGCCGACCAGGAGCGCGGCGAGGCCGACCAGAGTGAGGAACTGGGTAAAGCGGCTGATGGTGCGCTCAAGCTGCGGGGATGCGTTGCTGCGGCTGCGAATCTCCCAGCCGGCTTCCGGCAATGCGCTTCGCACATCGTTGATCAGTGCGGCGGCGGCGCGATCGTCGGCCGCGTTGTCCGGCAGCTTCAGCCGATAGATCCAGCGCACCAGGCTGCCGGGTTGCAGCAGTCGGGTCGCGCGCAAGGCCCCTTCGCTGACCAGGAACCGCGGACCGAGACCGACGCCACCGGCGAGTTTGTCCGGTTCCGCGTCGATGACGCTGCGGATCTGAAAGGTCGCACTGCCGACGGTGACGCGGTCACCGATCTTGAGATCGAGCCGCGCCAGCAGTGTGGAATCGGCAGCCGCACCGAATACGCCGTCACGTTCGGCCAGCAGATCGGCCACCGGCATCTTCGGAGCGAGCGTCAACTCGCCGAGCATCGGGTAGGCGCCGTCGACCGCCTTGAGTTCGACCAGCGCGAGCCTGCCGTCGCCTGCGCGCGCCATCGCGCGCAACGTCGCCGCGACGGACATTTCTGCGCGCGACCGGAGAAACGCGACCTCATCCGGTTTGGCTTCGCGCTGGATCAGGGAGAAGGCCACGTCGCCGCCGAGCAGCGTGCGGCCCTCACGCGCCAGTCCCTCGCTGAGGCTGGCTGCGACCGAGCCGACGCCGGCAATCGCCATCACGCCGAGTGCGATGCAGGCGACGAAGACGTAGAAGCCGCGCAGGCCTCCGCGCAATTCGCGCAAGGCGTAGCGCAGCGCCAGCGGTGCCGTGCGGCCGTTCTGAGGCGCTTCGGAAGCGACACTCATGAAGCGGCTTTGCGATCCGTGGCAGGTCCGTCGATCCGGCCCGAGCGCAGCCGCACCACGCGATCGCAGCGCTGCGCCAGCGAGGTGTCGTGGGTTACCAGCACCAAGGTCATGCCGCGTTCGGTGTGTTTGGTGAACAGGAGATCGACGATCTGCCTGCCGGTGGCTTCGTCGAGATTTCCGGTCGGCTCATCGGCCACCAGAATGGCCGGGTCAGGCGCCAGCGCACGAGCCAGCGCGACGCGCTGCTGCTCGCCGCCGGACAATTGTGTGGGATAGTGATGCAACCGGTCGCCGAGACCTACGGAGTTAAGTTCCTGTGCGGCGCGCCGCGCCGCGTCGGGATTGCCGGCGAGCTCCAGCGGCACCGCGACATTTTCCAGCGCCGTCATGGTCGGAATCAGATGGAAGGACTGGAACACGATGCCGACCTGGCGGCCGCGAAAGCGGGCGAGTGCGTCCTCGTCGAGGGCATTGAAAGGGGTGCCGTTGACCACCACCTCTCCGCTGTCGGGGCGCTCCAGTCCCGCCATCACCATCAGCAAGGTGGATTTCCCCGATCCCGACGGCCCGATCAGGCCGATCGCTTCACCCGGCGCCACGCGCAGGCTGATATCCTTCAGGATATGAACGCGCGCCGCGCCCGAGCCGAGCGAGAGATTGACATTCGAAATGGAAATGGTGTCCGGCTCGAGGCCGGCCAATGATGAGGGTTCGATGAGACTGTCCATGGCTCGGTCATATGGCACTTCCGCAGGCGGGGTCGAGAGGCGGGCGCGGATGTTCGTGCACATACTCGTGTTGGGCGTGGCTTTGATGACAGCGGGAGCGGCCTTTGCCCAAACCCAGGCCGTCGCTGAGGCAAGGCCGATCAAGATGGTCGTGCTGGGCGATTCGCTGAGCGCGGGCCTTGGCCTTTCGGCGTCCGCGGCATTTCCCCAGCAGCTTAAGAAAACATTGAAATCCAATGGGATAGCCGTCGATATCATCAATGCCGGGGTATCCGGCGATACCAGTTCCGGCGGTCGCGACCGGCTCGACTGGTCAGTGCCGGAAGGCACCGAGGCCGTGATCCTTGAGTTCGGCGCCAACGACGCCCTGCGCGGCACCGATCCCGCGGTCACCCGCGCCGCATTGTCGGACATTCTGACGCGGCTGAAAGCGCGCGGTATAGCGGTTCTTTTGTGTGGCATGGTCGCGCCGCCGAATTACGGCAGCGACTATTCGGCGCGCTTCAACGCGATCTATCCGGATCTCGCTAAATCGTTTGGAGTGCCGCTGTATCCGTTTTTCCTGGAGGGCGTCGCCGCGGACGCCCGGCTCAACCAGGCGGACGGGTTACATCCGACGGCGGAAGGTGTTGAGGTGATCGTCAAAAACATCCTGCCTACGGTGGAGGCATTTCTTGGCACGATATCCAGGCAACGCAGTTGAAAAACGGGCAACAACAACCCTGACGCCGTGTTTTCCCGGCCTTGTCACCCGGCTGCTTCGCAGAGTCATATAACTACGGTAAAAATATCCATCGGTGATTCGTCACCGGACTTGTTACAGGGCATGATCTTCCCGAGGTCATGCCGAAGCATCGGGAGTCAAGCGATGCCGCGTCTGTTTACTGGACTGGAAATTCCGGCCGAGATCGGCCAGACACTTTCCAGCTTGCGTGGCGGCCTGCCTGGCGCGCGCTGGGTCGATCCCGAAAATTATCACGTCACTCTGCGCTTTATCGGCGACATCGACGGGGTCGCGGCGAACGAAATCGCCTCGCTGCTGTTTCGGATCAATCGCAAGCCGTTCGACGTTGCTCTGCAGGGCCTGTCGAGCTTCGGCGGACGCAAGCCGCGCGCCGTGGTGGCCCAGGTCGTGCCGAGCCGGCCGCTGATCGAGTTGCAGGCCGAACTCGAGCGGCTGATGCAGCGCTTCGGGCTCGATCCCGAGGGGCGCAAGTTCACCCCGCATGTGACGCTGGCGCGGCTGCGCGACGCCTCCAATCAGGACGTCGCCGATTATCTGTCGGTGCGCGGCTATTTCCCGACCCGGGTGTTTAAGGCGTCGCGGTTCGTGCTGTTCTCGTCGCGGGCCTCCACCGGCGGCGGACCTTATGTGGTCGAGGATTCCTACGCGCTGAGCGCGTGAAGACGTGCAATATTTAAAGTCGGCACCGCCCGGCCTGACCGGGCAACCCGGCATTCCAGAGCACCGGCGATAGAACCGGGAAGGCGCGGGCGTACTGGACCCGCTTTCGCGGGGGATGACGGCTTGCGATGGGCCGTGGACGGGCCCGTCCGCGCATAGCCCCTGCACTAATTCACGGCTTGCATTTTTCTTCATGTTGAGGCCGTAAAGGGGGCCATGCTGTCTCCCCCCTCCGCCTCGTTGCGCGCCCATTATCAATCCCTCATTTCCACCGGCGCGATCGAGCCCGACGCCGCGCAGGAGGAGGCCGCCGAGGTACTCGCCGACCTTGAACAGCGGCTGGCTGGCTACAAGCCGTTTCGCAAGCAGGGTCTGCTGGGCCGGCTGTTCGCCGACAAGGATGAGACGCCGCCGCGCGGCCTTTACGTCCATGGCGAAGTCGGCCGCGGCAAGACCATGCTGATGGATCTGTTCTTTCAGCACAGTTCGGTCGAGCACAAGCGCCGTGCCCACTTCCACGAATTCATGGCCGAGGTGCACGAGCGGATCTATGGCTTTCGGCAGAATATCGCGCGCGGCGAGATCGCCGACGGCGACGTGATCGCGCTCACCGCCGCGTCGATCTTCGACGAGGCCTGGCTTTTGTGCTTCGACGAATTCCACGTCACCGATATCGCGGATGCGATGATCCTGGGACGTCTGTTCGCCAAGCTGTTCGAACTCGGCACCGTGGTGGTGGTGACATCCAACGTCGCGCCCGAGGATCTCTACAAGGGGGGGCTGAACCGGGCGCTGTTCCTGCCCTTCATCGCGCAGATATCCGATCATATGGACGTGCTGCGGCTCGACGCCCGCACCGATTTCCGGCTGGAAAAGCTTGCGGGCGTGAAGATGTGGATGGTGCCGGCGGACCACGTCGCCGACTTCGCGCTCGACAAGGCGTGGATGAGTCTGACCGGCCACGCCAGCTGCAAGCCACGCGACATTTCGATCAAGGGCCGTATCCTGCATGTGCCGTGCTCGGCCGACGGCGTCGCGCGGTTTTCGTTTGTGGATCTGTGCGAGAAGCCGCTCGCCGCGTCGGATTACCTGCGGCTCGCGCACGACTATCACACCCTCATGATCGACCGCATTCCGGTGATGGACTACCCCGATCGCAACGCTGCCAAGCGTTTCATCGCGCTGATCGACACGCTTTATGACAACGCGGTGAAGCTGATCGCGTCAGCGGAAGCCGATCCGCTGTCGCTGTATCTGGCGACCGAGGGCCATGAGGCGAACGAGTTCAGGCGGACTTCGTCGCGGCTGATCGAGATGAGTTCGGAATCCTATCTGGCGCTGCCCCACGGCCACAAGGATTCCGTGGCAAGTGGCTCCAGTACGGGGTTGGTGGAAACGTGAGGCCCACCCTCGTCATTCGGGGGCGCGCGTCAGCACGAACCCGGAATGACGAAAGTTGTCAGGTCTGACCGAAATCAAGGCAGGACCCACAATTGGGCATAGCCTGACTTGAACGGGTCGGTCGAAAGGGATAACCAGCCGTCCAGCTTCTTTCCATCCTCTCCTGCTTGACCTCCAAAGGACAGATTTCCCATGGCGCGCAACAAGATTGCTTTGATTGGCTCCGGTCAGATCGGCGGCACGTTGGCTCACCTCATCGGCCTGAAGGAGCTGGGCGATGTTGTGATGTTCGATATCGCCGAGGGCGTGCCGCAGGGCAAATCGCTCGATATCGCCCAATCCTCGCCGGTCGACGGGTTCGACGCGCAATTCACCGGCGCCAATTCCTACGATGCGCTGGACAACGCCAAGGTCTGCATTGTCACCGCCGGCGTCCCGCGCAAGCCCGGCATGAGCCGCGACGATCTCCTCAGCATCAACCTCAAGGTCATGGAGCAGGTCGGTGCCGGCATCAAGAAATATGCCCCCGACGCCTTCGTGATCTGCATCACCAATCCGCTCGACGCGATGGTGTGGGCGCTGCAGAAGGCCTCCGGCATGCCGCACAAGAAGGTGGTCGGCATGGCGGGCGTGCTGGATTCCTCGCGCTTCCGCTATTTCCTGGCCGACGAATTCAACGTCTCGGTCGAAGACGTCACCGCCTTCGTGCTGGGCGGCCACGGCGACACCATGGTGCCACTGGTGCGGTATTCCACGGTGGCCGGCATTCCCTTGCCCGATCTCGTCAAGATGGGCTGGACCTCGCAGGCGCGGATCGACGAAATCGTCGACCGCACCCGCAACGGCGGCGCAGAGATCGTCAACCTGCTGAAGACCGGCTCGGCGTTTTATGCGCCAGCCGCCTCCGCGGTGGCGATGGCCGAGAGCTACCTCAAGGACAAGAAGCGCGTGCTGCCTTGCGCCGCCTATCTCAATGGCGAATACGGCGTGAAGGACATGTATGTCGGCGTGCCCGTCGTCATCGGGTCGAAGGGCGTCGAGCGCATCGTCGAGATCGAGCTGGCCGGCAAGGACCGCGAAGCATTCGACAAGTCGGTCGGTGCGGTGCAGGGTCTGGTCGATGCCTGCAAGAAAATCGCACCGGATCTGCTCGGCCGCTGATCACGTTTAGCTATCTGCCGGGGGGCAAGCCAATCGGCTTTCGACACTCCAATTTCCGAATTTGCAGTTCGTCTGGTATGTGGTATACCACCGCAAAACCGATGTGAATTCAAAATCATCGCATGAGGGTTCGGGGAACGTCCAAATGAACATCCATGAATACCAGGCCAAGGCGCTGCTGCATGAATTCGGCGTGCCGATCTCGCGCGGCGTGCCGGTGCTGCGGTCCGCCGATTCCGACGCGGCCGCGAAAACGCTGGGCGGCCCGATCTGGGTAGTGAAGAGCCAGATCCACGCCGGCGGCCGCGGCAAAGGCAAGTTCAAGGAAGCCAGCGCCGGCGACAAGGGCGGCGTGCGCATCGCCAAGTCGATTGCCGAGGTCAATGAATACGTCAAACAAATGTTAGGGGCGACGCTGGTCACGGTGCAGACCGGACCGCACGGCAAGCAGGTCAACCGGCTCTATATCGAGGAAGGCTCCGACATCGACAAGGAGTTCTACCTGTCGATCCTGGTCAACCGCGAAACTTCCGAAGTGTCGTTCGTCGTCTCCACCGAAGGCGGCGTCAATATCGAGGACGTCGCGCACAACACGCCGGAGAAGATCGTGACCTTCTCCGTCGATCCCGCCACCGGCATCATGGGCCACCACGGCCGCACCGTTGCCAAGGCGCTGAAGCTGTCGGGTGATCTTTCCAAGCAGGCGGAGCGGCTGGTCGCGCAGCTCTATGCAGCCTTCGTTGCCAAGGACATGGCGATGCTGGAGATCAACCCGCTGGTCGTCACCAAGCAGGGCGCGCTGCGCGTGCTCGACGCCAAGGTGTCGTTCGACGACAACGCGCTTTTTCGCCATCCCGAAGTGGTGGCGCTGCGCGACGAGACCGAGGAAGACGCCAAGGAAATCGAGGCGTCGAAATACGATCTCAATTACGTCACCCTCGACGGCAACATCGGCTGCATGGTCAACGGCGCCGGCCTCGCCATGGCGACGATGGACATCATCAAGCTCTACGGCATGGCGCCGGCGAACTTTCTCGATGTCGGCGGCGGCGCCGACAAGGCCAAGGTCGCGGCCGCCTTCAAGATCATCACTGCCGACCCCAACGTGAAGGGCATCCTGATCAACATCTTCGGCGGCATCATGAAATGCGACATCATCGCCGAGGGCGTGGTCGCCGCGGTGAAGGAAGTCGGCCTGAAAGTGCCGCTGGTGGTACGGCTCGAGGGCACCAATGTCGAAGCCGGCAAGAAGATCATCCGGGAAAGTGGCCTCAACGTGCTGCCGGCCGACAATCTCGACGACGCCGCGCAGAAGATCGTCAAGGCCGTGAAGGGGGCCTGAGCCAATGGCCGAGGACCATCTCGCCGCGCCGACGCCGCTTGAGGAGCACCGCAAGCTCGCGGCGTTCGCGGGCGAGTGGAACGGTGAAGAGATGGTGTATCCCTCGCGCTGGACCGAAGGAGGCCCCGCCACCTCGCATGTCACAGCCCGCATCGATCTCAACGGCTTCTATCTGATTCAGGATACCCGTCAGATGCGCGACGGCAAGGAAACCTTCGCGACTCATGGCGTGTTCACCTATGACCGCGAAGACCGGCTCTACAAACTGTTCTGGCACGATTCGCTCGGCTACTACCCGCCGTCGCCGGCCTCCGGCGGCTGGACCGGCAAGTCGCTGGTCCTCGTGCGCGGCTCGCTGCGCGGCAATGCGCGCCATGTCTATGAAATCCTCGATGACAACAGTTACACCATGAAAATCCAGTTCTCGCCTGACGCGGAAGGATGGGCCGACGTGCTCACCGGCGTCTACCGGCGGATCCACTGACCCCATCGTCCCGCGAAAGCAATCCCAACCATGTCCATCCTCATCGACAAGAATACAAAAGTCATTTGCCAGGGCTTCACCGGCAAGAACGGCACGTTTCATTCCGAAGCCGCGATCGCCTATGGCACCAAAATGGTCGGGGGTACCTCGCCGGGCAAGGGCGGCTCGACGCATCTCGGCCTGCCGGTGTTCGATACCGTGGCGGAAGCGCGCGAGCACACCGGTGCCGACGCATCGGTGATCTACGTACCGCCGCCGGGGGCCGCGGACGCGATCTGCGAAGCCATCGACGCCGAAGTTCCGCTGATCGTCTGCATCACCGAAGGCATTCCGGTGCTCGACATGGTGCGGGTGAAGCGCTCGCTTTCGGGGTCGAAATCGCGGCTGATCGGGCCGAATTGCCCGGGCGTGATGACGGCGGGCGAATGCAAGATCGGCATCATGCCGGCAAACATCTTCAAGCCCGGCAATGTCGGCATCGTCTCGCGGTCGGGCACGCTGACCTATGAGGCGGTATTCCAGACCTCCCAGGAGGGGCTCGGCCAGACCACCGCGGTCGGCATCGGCGGCGATCCGGTCAAGGGCACGGAATTCATCGACGTGCTGGAGATGTTCCTGGCCGACCCCAAGACGACCTCGATCGTCATGATCGGCGAAATCGGCGGTTCGGCCGAAGAAGACGCCGCCCAGTTCCTCAAGGACGAAGCCAGGCGCGGCCGCAAGAAGCCGATGGTCGGCTTTATCGCCGGTGTCACGGCACCTCCCGGCCGCCGGATGGGCCATGCCGGTGCGATCATTTCCGGCGGCAAGGGTGACGCCGGTTCCAAGACCGCGGCGATGGAAGCGGCCGGAATTACGGTCTCGCCGTCACCCGCACGGCTCGGGCATACCCTTGCCGAAAAATTGAAGGGTTAATTCATTCTTTCGTTCTTTTCAGAGCGAACATTCACCTTAAATAGGGTAAAAGGCCCCCTATCAGGCTGATCCGGTGCTCGGATCGGCCGTTGCGCCGTTTTTCATGCGCGAATCCAAGTCACCAGGACGCAACCATGTCTCGCCAAGACGCGAACGCCGCCTTTGCTCTCTCTTCTTTTTTGCAGGGCACAAACGCCACCTATATTGACGAAATCTACGCCCGTTACGAGAAAGAGCCCGCTTCCGTCGACGCCGAATGGCAGGATTTTTTCAAGAGCCTGAAGGACCAGCCGGCCGACGTCCGCAAGAACGCCGAAGGGCCGTCCTGGGGTCGGGACAACTGGCCGCTGACACCGCGCGACGAACTGACCTCCGCGCTCGACGGCAACTGGGTGGAAGTCGAGAAATCTGTCGGCACCAAGCTTTCGGCCAAGGCGCAGGCCAAGGGAGGCGAGCTGACGGCGGCCGACATTCATCAGGCGACGCGCGATTCAGTGCGCGCCCTGATGCTGATCAGGGCCTACCGCATGCGCGGCCACTTCCACGCCAAGCTCGACCCGCTCGGAATTGAGCCACCGCGCAATCGCGAGGAGCTCGACCCGCGCTCCTACGGCTTTGTTGAGAGCGATTTCGACCGCAAGATCTTCCTCGATCATGTGCTTGGCCTCGAATACGGAACATTGCGCGAGATCGTCGCGATCTGCGAACGCACCTATTGCCAGACGCTTGGCGTCGAATTCATGCACATCACCAACGCCGCGCAGAAGGCCTGGATTCAGGAGCGGATCGAGGGTCCGGACAAGGAAATCAGCTTCACCCGGGAGGGCCGGCGCGCCATCCTGATGAAGCTGGTCGAGGCCGAAGGTTTCGAGAAATTCTGCGATCTCAAATTCACCGGCACCAAGCGGTTCGGCCTGGATGGAGGCGAATTGCTGATCCCGGCGCTGGAACAGATCATCAAGCGCGGCGGAAATCTCGGCGTTAAGGAAATCGTGGTCGGCATGCCGCATCGCGGCCGCCTCAACGTGCTGACGCAGGTGATGGGCAAGCCGCATCGCGCGCTGTTTCATGAATTCAAGGGCGGCTCGGCCAATCCCGACGCGGTCGAGGGCTCCGGCGACGTCAAATATCATCTGGGCGCGTCGTCGGACCGCGAGTTCGACAACAACCGGATCCATCTATCGCTTACCGCCAACCCGTCGCATCTGGAAATCGTCGATCCCGTGGTGCTCGGCAAGGTGCGCGCCAAGCAGGACCAGCATGGCGATCCGCCGGACCAGCGCATCTCGGTGCTGCCGCTGCTGATGCACGGCGACGCCGCCTTCGCCGGCCAGGGAGTGGTGGCGGAATGCTTCGGGTTGTCCGACCTGAAAGGCTACCGCACCGGCGGCTCGCTGCATTTCATCGTCAACAACCAGATCGGCTTCACCACCTATCCGCGCTACTCGCGCTCCTCGCCCTATCCGTCCGACGTCGCGAAGATGATCGACGCGCCGATCTTCCATGTGAACGGCGACGATCCGGAGGCCGTGGTGTTCGCCGCCAAGGTCGCGATCGAATTCCGGCAGAAATTCCACAAGCCTGTCGTGATCGACATGTTCTGCTATCGCAGGCACGGACATAACGAGGGCGACGAGCCGGCATTCACCCAGCCGGTGATGTACAAGAGGATCGCATCGCATCCGACCACGCTGGAGATCTATTCGAAGCGGCTGGCCGCCGAAGGCGTGATGACCGAAGGCGAAATCGAGAAGGCGAAAGCCGACTGGCGCGCGCGGCTCGACGCCGAACTCGAGGCCGGCTCGGGCTACAAGCCCAACAAGGCGGACTGGCTCGACGGCAAATGGGCCGGGTTCAAGTCGGCGGACGGAGAAGAAGACGCGCGGCGCGGCGTCACCGGCGTCGATGTCGCTGTGCTCAGGGATATCGGCCGCAAGATCACCAAGGTTCCCGACGGCTTCAGGATTCATCGCACCGTGCAGCGGTTTCTGGAGAACCGCGCCAAGGCGATCGAGACCGGCGTCGGCATCGACTGGGCGACCGGCGAGGCGTTGGCGTTCTGTACGCTGCTGCAGGAACGTCATCACGTCCGGCTGTCGGGACAGGACAGCGAGCGCGGCACCTTCTCGCAGCGCCATTCGGTGCTGATCGATCAGGAAGACGAGAGCCGCTACACGCCGTTCAACCATCTCGGCGGCGACCAGGGCCATTACGAAGTCATCAACTCGCTGCTGTCGGAAGAAGCCGTGCTTGGTTTCGAGTACGGCTATTCGCTGGCGGAGCCGAAGGCGATGACGATCTGGGAAGCGCAGTTCGGCGATTTCGCCAACGGCGCGCAGGTGCTGTTCGACCAGTTCATCTCGTCGGGTGAACGCAAATGGCTGCGTATGTCCGGCCTCGTCTGCATGCTGCCGCATGGCTATGAAGGGCAGGGGCCGGAGCATTCCTCCGCGCGGCTGGAACGCTATCTGCAGATGTGCGCCGAAGACAACATGCAGGTGGTCTACGCCACCACGCCGGCCAATTTCTTCCACGTGCTGCGGCGTCAATTGCATCGCGAGATCCGCAAGCCCCTGATTCTGATGACGCCGAAGTCGCTGTTGCGGCACAAGCGCGCGGTCTCACATCTCGACGAGTTGGGCGCCAACACTTCGTTCCACCGCATTCTCTACGATGACGCGGTGATGCTGACGGACGAAAAGACCAGGCTGGTGCCGGACGACAAGATCCGCCGCGTCGTATTGTGCTCGGGCAAGGTCTATTACGACCTCTACGAGGAGCGTGAAAAACGGGGTGTCGACGACGTCTACCTCATGCGGGTCGAGCAGCTCTATCCTGTGCCCTTGAAGGCGCTGGTGCAGGAGCTTGGACGCTTCAAGAGCGCCGAACTGGTCTGGTGCCAGGAAGAGCCGCGCAACATGGGCGCGTGGCATTTCATCGAGCCCTATCTCGAATGGGTGCTGAACCAGATCCACGCGCCGAACAGGCGTCCGCGTTACGCCGGCCGCGCGGCGGCGGCGGCGACCGCGACCGGTTTGATGTCGAAGCACCTGGCGCAGCTCAAGGCGCTGCTCGACGAGGCGCTGAGCTAAGGGGAAATTGCAATCCGCCGTGCGCCCCGCGAAAGCGGGGCACACGCCGTCTACTCTTCTGATGATTTTTGAGGCGTGGATGGTCGGGACAAGCCGGCCATGACGCAAGAGGAACCAAACCATGACTGAAATTCGCGTTCCGACGCTCGGCGAGTCCGTGACCGAGGCCACCATCGGCCGCTGGTTCAAGAAGGCCGGCGATGCCGTCGCGGTCGATGAGCCCCTGGTCGAGCTCGAGACCGACAAGGTCACCATTGAAGTCCCGGCACCGTCGGCGGGGACGCTCGGCGAAATCGTTGCCAAGGACGGCGAAACCGTCGCGGTCGGCGCGCTGCTTGGACAAATCAGGGATGGCGCGGCGGGAGCCGCCGTCAAGCCGGCCGCGGCGCCCGCCAAGACCGCGGCCTCGGTTGCTGCGGCTGCGCCCGCCGCGGCTGCGAAGGCTCCGCCGGCCGACGCGCCGCTGGCGCCGTCGGTACGAAAGATTTCCGCCGAAAGCGGCATAGATGCCGCCACCGTTCCCGGCTCGGGCAAGGATGGCCGCGTCACCAAAGGTGACATGCTGGCTGCGATCGAGAAGGCGGCGTCGGCGCCGACCCCGGTCTATCAGCCCGCCGCCGCCGTGCAGATGCGTACGCCATCGCCTGCCGACGACGCGGCGCGCGAGGAGCGCGTGAAGATGACGCGGCTGCGCCAGACCATCGCCCGCCGTCTCAAGGATGTCCAGAATACCGCCGCGATGCTCACGACCTTCAACGAGGTCGACATGAGCCACATCATGGCAATGCGGGCCCAGTACAAGGACGTGTTCGAGAAGAAGCACGGCAGCAAACTGGGATTCATGGGCTTCTTCACCAAGGCCTGCGTGCAGGCACTGAAGGACATTCCGGCGGCCAACGCCGAGATCGACGGCACCGATCTGATCTACAAGAATTATTATCACATCGGCGTCGCCGTCGGCACCGACAAGGGCCTGGTGGTGCCGGTGGTGCGCGACTGCGACCACAAGTCGATCGCCGAGATCGAAAAGAGCATCGCCGATTTCGGACGCCGCGCGCGCGACGGCCAGCTCAAGATCGATGAGATGCAGGGCGGCACCTTCACCATCACCAATGGCGGCATCTACGGTTCGCTGATGTCGACGCCGATCCTGAACGCGCCGCAGTCCGGCATTCTCGGCATGCACAAGATCCAGGATCGCCCGGTCGCGATCGGCGGCAAGGTCGAGATCCGCCCAATGATGTATCTGGCGCTGTCCTACGATCACCGCGTCATCGACGGCAAGGAAGCGGTGACATTCCTGGTGCGCGTCAAGGAAAGCCTGGAAGATCCGGCGCGGCTGGTGCTGGATCTGTGATGGGTTCCGGATCGTGATCCTTGCACCCGTCGGCTCGGCCGATGCGGCTTTTTCAGTAACGTGCGTCCGGATTATTGGGGGCAGATCTTGACCGACCAAGTTGCGATCATCACCGGCGGAAGCCGCGGCATCGGCCGCGCCACCGCCATCGCGGTCGCCAGCCGCGGCTTTCGGGTCTGCGTCGGCTACGCCAGCAACGAAGCCGCGGCGCAGAGCGTGGTCTCCGCGATCGAAGCCAGGAACGGCAAGGCGATCGCAGTGAAGTGCGATGTCGGCAGCGAGCGCGATATCCTCGCGCTGTTCAAGGCCGCCGACAAGTTCGGAACGCTGGCTGCGCTCATCAACAATGCCGGCATCGTCGGGCCGACGTCGCGGGTCGACGAGATGTCCGCCGAACGTATCCAGCGCATGATGGCGGTCAATGTCACCGGCAGCATTCTGTGCGCGCGAGAGGCGGTGAAGCGGATGTCGACACGCCACGGCGGCAAGGGCGGCGTCATCATCAACCTGTCGTCGGTTGCCGCAAAGCTTGGTTCGCCCAACACCTATGTCGATTACGCGGCGTCCAAGGGCGCGATCAACTCCTTCACGGTTGGCCTCGGATACGAAGTCGCCGGCGAAGGCATCCGCGTCGCAGCGATCCGGCCCGGGCTGATCGATACCGAGATCCACGCCTCGGGCGGCGAACCCGACCGCGCCCATCGGCTTGCCCATGCGGTGCCGATGAAACGCGTCGGTACCGCCGACGAAATTGCCAACGCCATCGTCTGGCTGATGTCGGACGACGCCTCCTACGTGACCAGCGCCATCCTCGATGTATCGGGCGGTCGCTGATTCCTGCCACAGTTCTCAGCTACGGGATTTCCAAACATGGCCACTTACGATCTTGTCGTCATCGGCACCGGTCCTGGCGGATATGTCTGCGCGGTGCGCGCGGCGCAACTCGGCATGAAGGTCGCGGTGGTCGAGAAGAATGCGACGCTTGGCGGCACCTGCCTCAATGTCGGGTGCATGCCGTCAAAGGCGCTGTTGCACGCATCCGAAATGTTCGAGGAGGCCGGGCATTCCTTTGCGAAGATGGGCGTCAGCGTTCCGGCGCCGAAACTCGATCTGCCCGCGATGATGAATTTCAAGCAGCAGGGCATCGACGGCAACGTCAAGGGCGTCGAGTTCCTGATGAAGAAGAACAAGATCGACGTCGTCAGCGGCAAGGGCAAGGTGCTCGGCGCCGGCAAGGTCGAGGTGTCAGGCAATGACGGCAAGACGCAGCTGGTTGAAACCAGGAACATCGTCATCGCCACCGGCTCCGACGTGGCGCGGCTGAAGGGCATCGAGATCGACGAGAAGCGCATCGTGTCGTCGACCGGCGCGCTGTCGCTCGACAAGGTGCCTTCGAGGCTGTTGATCGTCGGCGCCGGCGTGATCGGGCTCGAGCTTGGCTCGGTGTGGCACCGTCTCGGCGCCGAGGTCACCGTGGTGGAATTTCTCGACCGCATTTTGCCGGGCATGGACGGCGAGGTGGCAAAACAATTCCAGCGCATCCTCGAAAAGCAGGGCTTTGCGTTCAAGCTCGGCACCAAGGTCACCGGCATCGACAGCTCGGGCAAGGCGCTGTCGGCGCAGATCGAGCCGGCCGCGGGCGGCAAGTCCGAAACGCTGGAAGCCGACGTGGTGCTGGTGGCGATCGGCCGCGTTCCCTACACCGAAGGGCTCGGCCTGAAGGAGGCCGGCGTCGCGCTCGACAATCGCGGCCGTGTGCAGATCGACCAGCATTTCGCCACCAGCGTGAAGGGCGTCTACGCCATCGGCGACGTCGTCGCGGGGCCGATGCTCGCGCACAAGGCCGAGGACGAAGGCGTGGCGGTTGCGGAAATCATCGCCGGCCAGGCCGGTCACGTGAATTACGACGTTATACCGGGAGTCGTGTATACCACGCCGGAAGTGTCGGCGGTCGGCAAGACCGAGGAAGAGCTGAAGCAGGCCGGCGCCGCTTACACCGTCGGCAAATTTCCCTTCACCGCCAATGGCCGCTCCAAGGTCAACCAGACGACCGAAGGTTTCGTGAAGATTCTCGCAGATGCGAAAACCGATCGGGTGCTCGGCGTGCACATTATCGGCCGCGAAGCCGGCGAAATGATCCACGAAGCGTGCGTCCTGATGGAGTTTGGCGGCTCCGCCGAGGATCTGGCGCGCACCTGCCATGCCCACCCGACCCGTTCGGAAGCCATCAAGGAAGCGGCGCTTGCAGTCGGCAAGCGCGCGATACATATGTGATTCACGCCCAAGAAATGGGCAGAGCCGACAAGGGATGATGCGCCGCCTCCTACAACCTGTCTGGGTTCTGCTGGCGGTCATCTTCCTGATCGAGGCTTGGCTGTGGGATCACCTCGAGCCGATCGTCGCGTGGTTCGTGGCGCTGATCCCGCTGCGCGCCTTCAAGCAATGGCTCGCCGAGCGCGTCGATACGTTGTCGCCGGCGATGACGCTGATCGTCTTCATCGTCCCGGTGATTCCGCTGTTTCCGCTGAAGCTGGCCGGGCTATGGCTGCTTGCCCATGAATATTGGATCAGCGCCATCGTCACCATCATCTTCGCAAAATTCCTGGGCGTCGGCGTCGCCGCATTCATCTTCGACGTGACGCGGGACAAGCTCCTGGAAATGGATTGGTTCGAAACACTCTATGAGTTCGTCATCGAGTTGCGGGCAAAGGCGAGGACGCTGGTCGAGCCGATCAAAGTGCGAATCAGGGACGCGTTGCACGGTGACGGCAGCGGGTGGTCGTCGCGCACGCTGCGGCTGATCCAGCGCTTCCGCAAGAGCGTGCACGAAGCGCGTTAATCCGCAGAAACGTCCGGCAGCCGATCGCGTCAGACGGGGTGAGGCGCGAGAGGCTTCGGTGCGACCTCTCCCAAAGGGTCCCAAAGGGAGAGGTGAAAGGGAGTTCGCAACGGGTCCAACTCCAATGACCAAGAGCTACGGCAGATGCAGCAGATGTGGTACGAACACGCCGAGCGCCGTGAATGCGATACCCGCCAGCGCCAGCAGGCCGGAGAGCCAGGCCAGCGCGATCATGCCGGTGATGATGGTGGCTGAAGCCAGCACGATGCCGATCTGGAAGGCGGCGGAGGCGAGTTCGAAGTGATGATACTTTGCCGTAGCCAGGTCACGCTCTTCCTCGGCATGTTTGGCGCGTTCGGACAGTTGCTCGGTCCCTTCGCCGGTCTCAGGTTCGGAGCGATAGCGCGCCGCGGTCTTCCGCCAGTCGTCGATCTGCTTTTGCAGCGTCGCCTTGGCGGCATCGTCGCCCATCAGGCCGAGGCTTAACCTGGATTGGTCCGAAGCGGTCTGGACCACGGTGCGGCGGATGCTCTTGGCCTGAAAGAACGCCCACAGGTTCGATGCCTCGACGTTCTTGCTGATGGATTCGGTCTGGGCGCCCTTGCCCAGCGTCTCCGAAAGCGCAAGGAACAGCGCGATCACGGCAATCAATAGCGCGATCTTCTTGTTCTCGCCGGAAGCGTGTTCGGCGTGCTCCGCATGCTCCATGCTTTCGTGTGCGCTCATGATTCCCTCCCGGCCTGGCCTACGATTGCCGAACAACACCGCCCGCGCAAGAGGCAAGCGGATATGACGGGAGTATGTCGGGCAGGAAGTGGATTGATCTCAGGCGCGGGGATGCGTGGCGCGGTAGACCTCCAGCAGCCGTTCGCTGTCGATTCCGGTGTAGATCTGCGTTGTCGAGAGCGACGCATGCCCGAGCAGTTCCTGGATCGCGCGCAGATCGCCGCCGCGGCTTAAGAGGTGGGTTGCGAAAGAATGCCGCAGCGCATGCGGCGTCGCACTGTCGGGCAGGCCCAGCGCGCCGCGCAGCCGCTCCATGGTGAGCTGAATGATCCGGGCTTTGAGCGGGCCGCCGCGGGCGCCGACAAAGATCGGTCCCTCAGGCGGCAACGGATGCGGGCAGACAGCCACATAATCCTGGACCAGCGTCAGCACGTTCTGCAGCACCGGTACCATGCGGGTCTTGTTGCCCTTGCCGGTGACGACAAGCACGTCGCCGGCGCCGGGCAAAGGCACGTCGCGGCGCCGCAAGCCGAGCGCCTCGGAGATGCGCAGGCCCGAGCCGTACAACAGCGCCATCACGGCGGCGTCGCGCGCCCAGATCCACGGATCGCGGGTCTCGCCGGCGCGCTCGTCGGCGTCGGCAAAACGTTTCGCTGCCGCCATCGGGATCGGTTTCGGCAGGCTCTTGCCAACTTTGGGCGCGCGAATCGCCGATAGCGCCCCGACCTTGCCTCTGCCTTCCCGTTCGATGAAGCGCCCGAACGAGCGCAGGCCTGCCAGTGCCCGCATCAGGGAACGGCCGGCAATTTGGTCGGTCCGGCGCCCGGCCATGAACGCGCGGACGTCGGTGGCTTCAAGGGCGGCGAAGCGCTTCAGCGTGACGCTGTCGTCCCAGTGCGTACCAAGGAAAACCAGAAACTGGCGGACGTCCCGCTCATAGGCTTCGAGGGTTTTCGGCGACAGCCGCCGCTCGGTGCGCAGATGGGCAAGCCAGCGCGTCATCTCCACCAGAAGATCGGCGGCCGCGCAGGTGAGGCCGGGGTGCTCGGGAACGGCTGGCTTGGCCATGAGGGACGAAGATCTCCGTCGAACGTGATGGAACGCCAGGTCATCATCGCGGGTGTTGGTTCAGCCTTTCTTAAGACCGCAGCCATCCGCCCCTTATCTACTCGGCAGCGCGAAATAGACTGTCGCACCCTCGTCCGGCTTGCCCTCGGCCGCCACCCGTCCGCCGAGGCGCTCGATGATGCGCTTGACGATGGCCAGGCCGATGCCGGTGCCCGGGAATTGCTCGGACTTGTGCAGCCGCTGGAACACGCCGAATAACTTTTTGACATATTGCATGTCGAACCCTACGCCATTGTCCTTGACGTAGTAGACCGTTTCGCCCGGCGCGCTTCGCGCCCCGACTGCAATGGCGGCACTCGGCTTCGGCTTGGTGAATTTGACGGCGTTGTCGAGCAGATTGATCCAGACACGCAGCAACATCGCCCTGTCACCATGCGCCGGCGGCAGGGGCTCGATGTCGATCTTGATGTCGCGACCGGCCATCGCCGGCTCCAGTTGCTCGAGCGCCTCGCGCACGAGTGCATTCATGTCGACCTCCGCTGTCGCCAGCTCCTGGCGCCCGATGCGGGAAAAGGCGAGAATGTCGTCAATCAGCTGGCTCATCTTTGTCGTGCTGTCGCGCACGACGTTGAGCAACCGCCGGCCTTCGGCATCGAGCTTGCCGGCGTAATCCTCCAGCAACATCTTGGAAAACCCGTCAATCGCACGCAGCGGCGTGCGAAGATCATGGGAGACGGAGTAGGAAAAGGATTCCAGTTCCGTGTTAGCCGACTGCAGGGCGGCAGTGCGTTCGGCAACTCGTTGTTCGAGTTCCTGATTGAGCTTGCGGGTTTCCGCCTCCGCACGCCTGCGCGCCCTCAACTCCCTGGTCAAGGCCAACGCCCAGACCGCCGTAATTGCGAACAGGATCAGCGCGCCCAATCCCGCCCAGTAATAGATCATTCCGGAGATCTGCCCGCGAGTGTAGAATATTCCTTCTGACGGTTTCCAGATTTCCAGAATGGCGTCATAAGTGCCATCCTTCTTTATGGCACCGAGGGCGTCGTTGATTTCTCCCAGAAGCCTGGCGTTTCCTTTCTTGACGGCAATCGCGGAGCTGGAAATCGCAATGGGCTCGCCGATGGGCCTGATATTTCGAATGCGGTTCTCGGCCAGAACGTAACTTCCGACGATATAATCCACAACGACAGCATCAATGGCGCCATCATTCAGCTGCCTGAATCCGGCAACGAAATCGGGTATAATTGACAATATGATCTGCGGATTTTGTTCCAAAACCTGTCTGGGCAATCCTGAGGCTTCGACCCCGACCCGCAGTCCACTGAGGCCCGATATCCCGGTTATGCCGGTTCGTTCCGCGCTGGTGAAAATCGAAAAGCGCGACTCGAGCAGAGGAGCGGAGAAATCATAGGTCTTTTCACGCTCCGGAGTCCTGTTTATCTGGACCAACGCATCCGCTTCACCGCTGGCGACAAGCTGCTGCGCCTCGGCCCAATCCATCGCTCTGATTTCGACCGGCTCGGGGATGTGCTTGGCGAGTGCCCGCACGATATCGCTGGCGACTCCAGCCGGCGCCCCGTTCTCGACGTATAGAACCGGCGGCAAGTTTTTGTTTCCGAGAAAAATAAGCGTCTTCCGGGCAGGCTCATCGGCGCTTGCGCTCACCACGGCTGCGATGATTGCGGCTGACAGACCGACGGCGCAGAAGATCTTCTTGCGAATAGCGGCATATATTCGCGTCGTGTGGGGATGCGCAGCGATGCTGTGTTCGCGCCTCATTCTGATCGATCGCGCGTCATTGATGGAATGCTGAGAACCATCTGCCCTCCCGCACGGCCGTGCACCACTTCGGAAATGCCTCAAAGCGCCAGCATTCGCCGTGTCGGTTTAAGCCAATTGACCCGGGATTTGCCAGTTGGCTCCGAAACTGGTGTGCATGTTTGCGCCTTGTCCTGCGTTCTGGCAAGACGGGCTGGCGTCGCGGATGACTGCCGTCGCCCCTGGCCCCCCGAACCGCGGCAGAGGCTTCAAATTTGCCGGGTCTATCCCCGTGCCGTGATCAGGATCACCAGCTCGCTCAGCCGCACTTCTTTCGTTTGCCGTTCGCTAACTGGCCCTCGCGCCGGCGGCTGGGCACTGGCCCTGACCCGTCCGCGGTCCTAACTTAGCCCTTCCTTCCGGCCTCCGAGTTTGATTCTCCGATGGACCATTCCGCGCGTGCCAGCATCTCATCCGGATCATCGACACGAATAGTCGATGTGCTGGTGCCGGTCGCGCTCAATCAGAACTATTCCTACCGGGTGCCGCGCGGCATGGAGCTGAAGCCGGGGGATGTGGTCTGCGTGCCGCTGGGGCCGCGCGAGGTCGTCGCGGTGGTGTGGGCGGAGAACGCCAATCCCGATCCGCGCCTGCACAATCGCCTCAAGGAGGTCGGCGAAAAGCTCGACGTGCCGCCGCTCAAGGAGGAACTGCGCTCGCTCGTCGATTGGGTCGCCAACTACACGCTGTCGGCGCGCGGCATGGTGCTGCGGATGGCGTTGCGGATGGGCGAACATCTCGGCCCCGAGCGGGTGCGGATGGGCGTGCGCCTGGTCGGCGCGGTCCCCAGGCGCTTGACCCCGGCACGGCGGCGGCTGATCGACGTGCTCTCGGATGGCCTGCTGCACGGCAAATCCGAAGCCGCGAAGGAAGCCGGGGTCAGCGTAGGCGTGATCGACGGCCTCGTCGACGAAGGCACGCTGATGACGGAAGCGATGCCGCGGGCGCTGGCGCCGCCGGCGCCGGATCCGTCGTTTGCAACGCCCGACTTTTCCCGCCAGCAGCGCACCGCAGTGGATGCCATGCGCGCGCTGGCTGCGAATGGCAGCTTCCACGTCGCGTTGCTCGACGGCGTCACCGGCTCGGGCAAGACCGAAGTCTATTTCGAGGCCATTGCCGAGGTGATTCGTCGCGGCAAACAGTCGCTGATCCTGATGCCGGAGATCGCGCTGACCGGTCAGTTCCTCGACCGCTTCGCGCAGCGCTTCGGCGTGCGGCCGCTGGAATGGCACTCCGAGCTGACCCCGCGCACAAGGCAGCGCAACTGGGCCGCGATCGCGGCCGGCGAAGCGGCCGTTGTGGTGGGCGCGCGCTCCGCGCTGTTTCTGCCCTACGCCAATCTCGGGCTGATCGTGGTCGATGAGGAACACGACCAGGCCTACAAGCAGGACGAAGGCGCGCACTATCACGCCCGCGACATGGCGGTGGTGCGCGCGCATATCGCGAAAATTCCGATCGTGCTGGCCTCCGCGACGCCGTCGGTCGAGACCGAAGTCAATGCCCGCAAGGGCCGCTATCAGCGCGTGGCGCTGCCCTCGCGGTTCGGCGGCCAGCACATGCCGCATATCGAGGCGATCGATCTGCGCCGCGAAGCGCCGCCGCGCGGGCGCTTTATTTCGCCCAGGCTCGCCGGAGAGATCAAGATCGCGGTCGAGCGGCACGAGCAGGCGCTGTTGTTTCTCAACCGCCGCGGCTACGCGCCGCTGACATTGTGCCGGGCCTGCGGGCATCGCTTCGCCTGCACGATCTGCGACGCCTGGCTGGTCGATCATCGCTTTCGCCAGCGCCTGGTCTGCCATCATTGCGGCTTCTCGATGCCGCGCCCCCATGTCTGTCCGCATTGCCAGGCCGAGGAATCGCTGGTCGCGGTCGGTCCCGGCGTCGAACGCCTGCAGGAAGAAGCGGCAAATCTGTTTCCGGATGCGCGCACCATGGTGCTGTCGAGCGACCTGATCACGTCGATCGAAACCATGCGCACCGAATTGAACGAGATCGCGGAAGGCCGCGTCGATATCATCATCGGGACCCAGCTGGTGGCGAAGGGCCATAACTTCCCCCGGCTCAATCTGGTCGGTGTGGTCGATGCAGATCTGGGGCTCGGCAACGGCGATCCGCGCGCCGCCGAGAGGACGTTTCAACTGCTCAACCAGGTGATCGGGCGCGCCGGGCGCGATCAGGGCCGAGGCGTCGGCTATCTGCAGACCCACCAGCCCGAACATCCCGTGATGAAGGCGCTGGTGGCGTGCGACCGCGAGGCATTCTATGCCAGCGAGATCGAGGCGCGCGAGCGCGCCGGCTATCCGCCGTTCGGCCGGCTGGCGAGCCTGATCATCTCCGCGGGCGACCGGCCCACGGCGGAGAGTTTCGCGCGCAAGCTTGCCGCGATCGCGCCGATCGATCCGCGGATCCAGGTGTTGGGACCTGCCGAAGCCCCGCTTGCGGTGATCAAGGGCCGCTACCGATTCCGGCTGTTGGTGAAATCTCTACGCAACGTCGATCTGTCGGTATATCTGCGCGAATGGCTCGCGGCCGGTCCGAAGACCAAGGGCAATCTCAAGCTCGAGGTCGACGTCGATCCGCAAAGCTTTTTGTGACTTCGGTTTGACCAAACCAGTCCACTCCAGACTTTCGTCATTCCGGGGCGCGCGTTAGCGCGACCCCGGAATCTCGAGATTCCCCGATGCGCAATTGCGCATCTGAGGTCTGGTCCTTCGGACCATCCCGGAATGTCGAACGGGGAGACCAACAAAAAAGCCTGCCGTCATTTCCGACGGCAGGCCTTTTTTTGGCGTGCAGCAATTTCTGCGGCCGCCACGCTACGCAACGCTTGCCGAACTTGATCTACGGAAGAGGCGTTCCAAACGCCTTTAGGAGATGACCTCGGCGGTCACGCGGCCTACGCCGGCGCCGGTCAGGCCGACCGCACGCGCAGCGCCGGTCGAGAGGTCGAGAACCCGGCCGCGAACGAATGGGCCACGGTCGTTGATGGTCACGACGACGCTGCGGCCGCCATGGGTCACCCTGAGCTTGGTCCCGAACGGCAGGGTGCGGTGGGCCGCGGTCAGGGCGTTCTGATTGAAACGCTGGCCCGAGGCGGTCCGGCTGCCGGATTCGTTGCCATAGTAAGAGGCCATCCCCGAGAAGCTACGCCCGGTGCCCGACGATGGGGCAATCGCGGCGTTGGCGTCGCGCCAGGAGGTGCTGGAAGACCCCCTCGGGGAGTTGCTGGCGTGATGGTGGCGATCGCCGTGATGATGGGATTTGGCCGAGGCTTCGGTGACGCTTCCACCGACCAGGAGAGTTGCGGCGAAAAGAGCTAGCGCCGTACGCGACTGGGTTACATTTCCCAGCGTCCGATTTTTGGATGTCAGCATATATTAGTCCCTCGAAGTAGTATTGCCACGAATGTGGCAAGTGGAACCCCCGTCCCGTTTTTGAGTAATTGCCGTTTGGTTGCCTAATGCGGCATAAAAGGGGCAGTAATACCGGTTTGTTCGATTTAGCTCTCGCCAACATATCTTTCGATCGAATTTAACTAACCCATAAATGTTCCGTAATCTTACTCGTTAACAATTGATTAACTTATCTATTGCGAATGTATACTGACGAATACAGTCTTCGTCCGGGAAGATGAGATTTGGTCAAGTAAAGCGGGTGATGAAGTGGCCTGGCAGATCCGGCGTTCCCCGCGGATAGCTGCTGCAGTCATGCCATCCCGGGGGTGGAGCAAGCTCTCGCCGGCGATTCCCGAAGGCGTCGCCTTTACCCGGACAGGACGCGCGAATTTGCGACGCCGGATGCGCTCGCAAATGGCGTCCGGTCATCACGGATAAGGACATGCGACAAGGCGGCGCCAGCGGCTGCCGTCATGTTGCACCTGCGCTCCTGCTATGTTAGCAAAGCCGCGATTTTAACGGCCCTGGTACAGCTCGTACCGGTCGAAAATCGAAGTCCCGCTTGAATTCCAAGGGCTTGGATCGCTAGGCGCCGCATCGTGGCGACGGTTTTTCCCTTGCGAGTTTGACAGCAAAAAGAGCGCGCTTGTGGCTGCAGAAGATCCGTCCGTTTCGGGAATGTCCGGTCGTTACGCAACGGCCTTGTTCGAACTGGCGCGCGATGAAAAATCCATCGACGCGGTCAAGGCCGACCTTGATCGATTCGACGCCATGCTGGAGAACAGCGCGGACCTGAAGCGGCTGGTTCGCAGCCCGGTGTTCTCGGCGGAGGCGCAGTCGAAGGCGCTGGCAGCGGTGCTCGACAAGGCCGGTATTTCCGGCATTTCCGCGAAATTCCTGAAGGTTCTTACCGCCAACCGCCGGCTGTTTGCGGTCAGCGACATGATCCGGGCGTTTCGTGCGCTGGTGGCAAAATTCAAGGGCGAGGCGACCGCGGACGTCACCGTGGCCGAAGTGCTCAGTGACAGGAATCTCGACGCCCTGAAGACCGCACTGAAGTCGGTGACGGGCAAGGACGTCGCGCTCAACGTGAAAGTCGACCCTTCGATTATCGGCGGCCTGGTGGTCAAGCTCGGCAGCCGCATGGTGGATAGTTCGCTTCGCACCAAACTCAATTCGATCAAGCACGCGATGAAAGAGGCAGGCTGATGGACATCCGCGCCGCGGAAATTTCCGCGATCCTCAAGGACCAGATCAAGAATTTTGGCCAGGAGGCCGAAGTTTCCGAAGTCGGACAGGTGCTGTCCGTCGGCGACGGTATCGCCCGCGTCTACGGCCTCGACAACGTCCAGGCCGGCGAGATGGTCGAATTCGAGAACGGCACCCGCGGCATGGCACTGAATCTCGAGACCGACAACGTCGGTATCGTGATCTTCGGCGCCGACCGCGAGATCAAGGAAGGTCAGACCGTCAAGCGCACCGGCGCCATCGTCGATACTCCGGTGGGCAAGGGCCTGCTCGGCCGCGTGGTCGATGCGCTCGGCAATCCGATCGACGGCAAGGGTCCGATCCAGGCCGACAAGCGGATGCGCGTCGACGTCAAGGCGCCCGGCATCATTCCGCGCAAATCGGTCAATGAGCCGATGGCGACCGGCCTGAAGGCGATCGATGCGCTGATCCCGATCGGCCGCGGCCAGCGCGAGCTGATCATCGGCGACCGGCAGACCGGCAAGACCGCGATCGCGCTCGATGCCATTCTCAACCAGAAGCCGCTCAACGCGACCGGCGACGAGAAGATCAAGCTCTATTGTGTCTACGTCGCGATCGGCCAGAAACGTTCGACCGTTGCCCAGTTCGTGAAGGTTCTGGAGGAGCAGGGCGCGCTGGAATACTCGATCGTTGTTGCTGCGACCGCCTCCGATCCGGCGCCGATGCAGTATATCGCGCCGTTCACCGGCTGCACCATGGGCGAGTATTTCCGCGACAACGGCATGCACGCCGTCATCATTTATGACGATCTTTCCAAACAGGCCGTCGCCTACCGTCAGATGTCGCTGTTGCTGCGCCGCCCGCCGGGCCGCGAAGCCTATCCCGGCGACGTGTTCTATCTGCATTCGCGCCTGCTCGAGCGCGCTGCCAAGCTGAACGACGAGCACGGCTCGGGCTCGCTGACCGCGCTTCCGGTCATCGAAACCCAGGCCAACGACGTGTCGGCCTACATCCCGACCAACGTGATCTCGATTACCGACGGTCAGATTTTTCTCGAGACCGATCTGTTCTTCCAGGGCATTCGCCCCGCGGTCAACGTCGGCCTTTCGGTGTCGCGCGTCGGATCGTCGGCTCAGACCAAGGCGATGAAAAAGGTCGCCGGCAAGATCAAGGGCGAGCTCGCACAATACCGCGAAATGGCGGCGTTCGCACAGTTCGGCTCCGACCTCGATGCCTCGACGCAGCGCCTGCTGGCGCGCGGATCGCGCCTGACCGAACTTCTGAAGCAGCCGCAATTCTCGCCGCTGAAGATGGAAGAGCAGGTCGTGGTGATCTATGCCGGCGTCAACGGCTATCTGGATCCTATTCCGGTTGCCAAGGTACGCGCGTTCGAGGATGGCCTGCTGTCGCTGCTGCGCGGTAAGCACGTCGACATCCTCAATGCCATCCGCGACACCCGGGACCTCAGCGACGACACCGCCGCCAAGCTGAAGGCGGTGGTCGAGGGTTACGCCAAGACGTTTGCTTGATTCGCCGTCATGGCCGGGCCGTCCGCGCCTATGAGCGTGGATGAAAGACAAGACGTGGATGCCCGGCACGAGGCCGGGCGTGACGAAAGAGAGGCTTGCGGTCGGATCGAAGGTCGGATCGCCGGGGTGAACTAAGAATGGCTTCACTTAAAGACATGCGGGTCCGCATCGCCTCCACCAAGGCGACGCAGAAGATCACCAAGGCCATGCAGATGGTCGCAGCCTCGAAGCTGCGCCGCGCGCAGAACGCCGCCGAAGCGGCGCGGCCTTACGCGGAGAAGATGGACGCCGTCATCTCCAATATCGCGACCGCAGCTGCAGGCTCGCCCGGCGCGCCGGTACTTTTGACCGGCACTGGCAAGGATCAGGTGCATCTGCTGCTGGTCTGCACCGGCGAACGCGGCCTGTCCGGTGCTTTCAACTCGTCAATCGTGCGTCTCGCGCGGGAGCGTGCGCTGGCGCTGATGAATCAGGGCAAAGAGGTCAAATTCTTCTGCGTCGGTCGCAAGGGCTACGAGCAGCTGCGCCGCACCTTCGAGAAGCAGATCGTCGAAAACGTCGAGCTGCGTTCGGTTCGCCAGCTGGCCTTCGTCAACGCCGAGGACATCGCCAGGAAGATAATCATGCGCTTCGAGGCCGGCGAGTTCGACGTCTGCTCGCTGTTCTATTCGCGCTTCAAGTCGGTGATCGCGCAGGTTCCGACCGCGCAGCAGATCATCCCGCTGGTCGTGGAGGCCCCCGCGGCCAATGCGGGACCTGCGACATCCTACGAATACGAGCCGGAAGAAGACCAGATTCTGACTGGCCTCCTGCCGCGCAATCTCGCGGTGCAGATCTTCCGCGCGCTATTGGAAAACAACGCCTCGTTCTACGGCGCGCAGATGAGCGCGATGGACAACGCTACCCGCAACGCCGGCGACATGATCCGCAAGCAGACCCTGATCTACAACCGGACCCGCCAGGCGATGATCACCAAGGAGCTGATTGAAATCATCTCCGGCGCCGAGGCGCTCTGATAGCCGAAACGGTCGTTTGAGATTAAGAATTCGAAGGAGAAAGTTTTCATGGCTACACCCGCCAATCAGACCGGACGCATCACCCAAGTCATCGGCGCTGTCGTCGACGTGCAGTTCGAAGGTCATCTGCCGGCCATTCTGAACGCGCTCGAGACGCAAAACGGTGGCAACCGCCTGGTGCTCGAGGTCGCGCAGCATCTCGGCGAATCCACGGTGCGAACCATCGCGATGGATACGGCAGAAGGTCTGGTGCGCGGCCAGGAAGTCGGCGACACCGGCAACCCGATCATGGTGCCGGTAGGTGCGGGCACGCTCGGCCGCATCATGAACGTGATCGGTGAGCCGGTCGATGAAGCCGGGCCGATCAAATCGGAAGGCAACCGCGCCATCCATCAGCCGGCACCGGCCTACACCGAGCAGTCGACCGAATCGGAAATTCTCGTCACCGGCATCAAGGTCGTCGATCTGCTGGCGCCATACGCCAAGGGCGGCAAGATCGGCCTGTTCGGCGGCGCCGGCGTCGGCAAGACCGTGCTGATTCAGGAACTGATCAACAACGTCGCCAAGGCCCATGGCGGTTATTCGGTGTTCGCCGGCGTCGGCGAGCGGACCCGCGAAGGCAACGACCTCTATCACGAGTTCATCGAATCCGGCGTCAACAAGAAGGGCGGCGGCGAAGGCTCGAAATGCGCGCTGGTGTACGGCCAGATGAACGAGCCGCCCGGCGCCCGCGCCCGCGTCGGCCTCACCGGCCTGACCGTCGCCGAGCATTTCCGCGATCAGGGCCAGGACGTGCTGTTCTTCGTCGACAATATCTTCCGCTTCACGCAGGCCGGTTCGGAAGTGTCGGCGCTGCTGGGTCGCATTCCCTCGGCGGTGGGCTATCAGCCGACGCTTGCCACCGACATGGGTGCGATGCAGGAGCGCATCACCACGACCAACAAGGGTTCGATCACGTCGATCCAGGCGATTTACGTCCCTGCGGATGACTACACCGATCCGGCGCCAGCGACGACGTTTGCCCATCTCGATGCAACGACCAACCTCGATCGCGCGATCTCGGAGAAGGGAATCTATCCGGCGGTCAACCCGCTGGATTCCACATCGCGGATGCTGTCGCCGCTGATCGTCGGCGAGGAGCATTACCAGACCGCGCGCATGGTTCAGCAGATACTGCAGAAATACAAATCGCTGCAGGACATCATCGCCATTCTCGGCATGGACGAATTGTCCGAAGAGGACAAGATCGCCGTCGCCCGCGCGCGCAAGATCGAGCGCTTCCTGTCGCAGCCGTTCTTCGTGGCCGAAGTCTTCACCGGCTCGCCGGGCAAATTCGTCGACCTCGCCGACACCATCAAGGGTTTCCGCGGGCTGTGCGAAGGCAAATACGACCACCTGCCGGAACAGGCCTTCTACATGGTCGGCACCATCGAAGAGGCGGTCGAAAAGGGCAAGAAGCTCGCGGCCGAAGCGGCTTAATTTAACCTGTCGTCATTGCCGGGCAACAGCGCGAAGCGCGTCTTCGAACTAGATGACCCGGCAATCCATCGCTAGAAAGATTTTTTGATTGATGGCCCCGCGGGTTATGCCCGCGGGTGACAGCCGAGAGAGTAGCTCACATGGCCACCTTCCACTTCAATCTCGTTTCGCCGGAAAAACTCGCCTTCTCCGGCGAGGTCGATCAGGTTGACGTTCCCGGCGTTGAGGGCGATTTCGGCGTGCTCGCCGGGCATGCGCCGATCGTGGCCGTGATCCGGCCGGGAATCCTGACGGTGATTTCGGGCGGCAAGCACGAGAAGATCATCGTGCTCGGCGGCCTGGCCGAAATGTCCGAAAAGGGCCTGACCGTGCTGGCCGATGTCGCGACCTCGCTGGAGGATCTGGACCGGGCCCAGTTCGCCGACAAGATTTCGGAGATGGAAGCCAATCTCACCGAGAAGGATGGCTCCGAACTCGACCGCGAAATCGAACGGCTCGATCATTTCAAGAGCATCCAGAATCAGCTCTCAACCACGGCGCTGCATTAAGTCTTCGCCAGACCCTCTAATGTCCGAATGAGATTCGCGATCGGCAACGGCGCAACGAACGCCGGAACCCGGTTGCGCCTGGGAACTTCTGACGGCATTCTGCGGTCGCAGATTGTGGTGCGGGGCTGGCCTTCATGAAGCGTAAGATCGCGGCGATTTTTGCGGCCGATATTGCCGGCTACTCCAGACTGGTCGCCGAGGATGAAGAGGAGACGCTGCGGCGTCTTGCCTCCTATCGGGCCGTCACCGACGATTTCGTCGCGCGATATGGCGGCCGTATCTTCAACACCGCCGGCGATGCCGTTCTGGCCGAGTTTCCCAGCGCGGTCGAAGCGGTGCGGTGCGCGATCGATATCCAGGAAAGCCTGCGTACCCGCAATATGGCGTATCCGCCCAGCCGCCAGATGAGCTTCCGGATCGGCATCACCATCGGCGACGTGGTCGAGCGCGATGGCGACCTGCTCGGCGATGGCGTCAACATTGCGGCACGGCTTGAGGGGCTGGCCGAAGTCGGCGGCATCTGCATTTCGCGCGCGGTGCATGAACAGGTCGCCAACAAGCTGTCGGTGCAGTTCGCCGACATCGGTGCGCAGGAAGTGAAGAACATTCCGACCCCGGTGCACGCCTATATGGTGGCGATGCGGCGCGAGGACGGTACCTACGCGACGCCGCAAGTGAAGAAGCCGCTTTCGCCCAGGACCGCGGCAACGAACTGGATGTGGCCTCTGGCGGTGACGGTGGTGTGTCTCGTGGCCATCGGCGTCGCCGGATTTCTGTATTTCACCAAGTTAGAGATGCCGGCCGGGTCCAGGGAAACATCTTCCGCCGGCAACAATGCGGCCGCCGCGCCACTGCCGTCGGCAGCGCCGACACCGCCCGCACCGCTGATAGCATCGAGCGAAAAATTTGCGGCCGAAACCGTGCCGTTCGTCAGCGACCGCGCGCGTCTCGCCCTTGCGAATGAGTATGCACCGGCGGCGGACTACAAAGCGTTGGCCCTTAACAATGCTGGCGTCAACGCGTTCGTCACCAGTCAGGAGAACGAAGAAATCGCAAAAACCGCTGCGCAGGCACAATGTCAGAAACAAGCGGACGCCGTTCAGTCGCCGCGAAGATGCGAAGTTTTCGCTGTCGGCAACACCGTGGTTTACCTGAATGGTCGCCCGCCACTGCCGCCGGCGCCCTGGATCGTCCACGACCCTTCAACTGAACGGCCGCTTGTAGCGGCCGAGGTTCCGCTGACCCATGATCGCTCCAGGAGCAGCATCGAGGAAAGGTATATGCGGGGACGGAAGACGAAAGCGATCGCGATAGGCCCGGGAGGGCAGCTTTTCTTCTACTACAACCAGGAATCGCCGGAGGAGGCGGCGCGGCGGTCGCTCGAAAGCTGCGGCGCCAACGCCGGCGCGGCTTGCAAGATCGTTGCCGTCGATGATGTCTTCGTCGTACCGGTGCCGACAACCCTGAAGGTCACCGGCTTTTTCCGCGCCGCTGGCCATTCCTCGATCGCGGCGGATGCGCGAGACGACGTGGCGCGCCAACTCGCGACCGCGTCGGATGGGTGGAATGCGGTTGCGGTCGGCGCCGCGGGCCGTCCCGGCCTGGCGCTCAAGGCGGTCAACGAGCAGAACGCGGTCAACCAGGCGCTCGGCAACTGTGGCAAGCGTGACAGCGATTGTCACGTCATCGCCATCGGCCCGTTTTCGGTCGGCCCGAACTGAAGTTCCATCCTTTTCTGGGGGCGCTTTTCTTGAAGCGAGCCGGTGTCCACCCCGGATCGTCCGGGGAGGCTTTCGTGCGGAAATGCTTTGCTCATTCCGCGAACCCCGCAAAACGCTGCGCCACCGTCCGATACACCTCGCGCCTGAACGGCACGACGAGATCGGCGACGCGATCGAGCCGCTCCCATCGCCACAGGTCGAATTCCGCCGGCTGGCCGTTGCGCGGCGTCAGCGGATCGATTTCATCGTCGGAGCCGGCGAAACGCAGCGCGAACCATTTCTGGCGCTGACCGCGGAATTTCGCCAGCCGGTGCGACGAGGGTCCGGCGAACGGCGGAAACTCGTAACTCAGCCAATCGGTTTCGCTGAGGTAATCGGCATTGACCACGCCGGTCTCTTCCCAGAGTTCGCGCATCACCGCCTCTCGCGGATTTTCGTCCGCATCAATGCCGCCCTGCGGCATCTGCCACTCAAGGTCAGGAAGAATGATTTCCGGTCCGTCGCTTCTGAAACGCCGTCCGATCAGGACCTGACCGGAAATGTTGAACAGGGCGATCCCCACATTGGCGCGATAGGGCTTGCTATCCGGCATAGGCCAACATTAGTCGCCCGCGAGCCTGGAGAACTCCTTCACCACGCGCTCATAGACCGGCCGCTTGAACGGAACGATCAGCGAGGTGAGATTCTTCATCGGTTCCCAGCGCCAGCTGACGAACTCGGCCTTATGGCCGCCGCCGGGACTGGCGACGTTGATTTCGGAATCCTGGCCGGTGAAGCGTACCGCGTACCATTTCTGCCGCTGTCCGCGATATCTGCCCTTCCAGGTGCGTCCGGCAACGGTGCGGGGAATGTCGTAGAACAGCCAGTCCGCGACCTCGCCGAGTTTCTCGGCCGAGCGTACGCTGGTTTCCTCATAGAGCTCGCGCTTCGCGGCCTCCCAGGTATCCTCGCCGGGATCGACCCCGCCTTGCGGCATCTGCCAGACGTGCGATTCGTCGACATGTTCGATGCCGCCGGCGCGACGGCCGATGAAGACCAGCCCGTCTACGTTGATCAGCATCATGCCGACGCATGTGCGATAAGGCAGGTCTTCGTAGCGTGTCATTCCGTCAGAGCCTCTCCGATGTCATATGGTCGGTCCGACGCGGGACTGAAGCGTCCAGGTTCGCGCCAGCCGTCGATATTTAGCCAGATTTTGATTTCAGCATCGCGGTTGTCAATGGCACAAGCATGACGCCATGGCTTTCCAGCGTCTTGATCCAGATGCCGATCCGTTCGATCGAGATCGGCAGCGCCGAGGCGATGCCGACAGCGGTTCCGCGCTCCTTCGCCAGATTTTCAAGTTTTGCCAGCGCCCGGTCGATTTCGACTGCCGTCGGCACCGCGTCGATTGAGACATCGGCCCTGGCGAACGGCACTGCCTGGCCGGCGGCCAGCGATTCGGCAACGCTGCGCGGCGCCGAGCCGTCGTCGAGATAGCCGAGTCCGCGCTTGGCCGCCTCGCGGACGATGGGCTGCATGACCGCATCGGCGACGACAAAGCGCGCACCCATGAAATTGGCGATCCCGGCATAGCCCTGGAAACGGCTGAGGTGCCAGTAGAGCCGGTCGAGATTCTGCTCGGGTCCGAGCGTCGTGAGCAGGGTTTGCGGCCCCGGATCGTTGTCCGGATAATCGAACGGTTCCATCGGGACCTGCAGCAGAATCTCGTGGCGCTGCGCGCGCGCCCGCTCGGCCAGTTTGCCGGGATCGGAGCCGTAGGGTGTAAACGCCAGCGTCACCGCGGGGGGCAGTTTCATGATGGCGTCCGTGGTCTTGGCTGCTCCGACGCCAAGGCCGCCGACGACGATGGAAACAACCGGCATTTTTGCCGCCCTGGCGCGGTCGGCCTCGGCGGCGTAGACAGTGAAGGGTTTCAACCCGTCTGCCACCACCGGGATCATGCCATAGCGTGATTTTTCCAACAGGCGCGGGTCGATTCCAGCCATCATGCCGGGGGCGGACTCTGCACCGGCCCTGTCCGCGGCATCGCCTGCGATCACGACGTCGTGGCGCGCGCCGCTTGAGCCGTCGATGATGGTGACGGTCTGGTGCTCGCCCGGCGTGGCCTGTTTGGCCGCGGATTTGGTGTTGTGCTCGGCACCGGCTGAAGGCGCTGCGGCAGTTTTCTCTGCCCCAGGCGTCGGCTGACGGATCGCGATGCGGGCGATCGGCTCGCCGCCCAGCGGATTGTCGTTGAAGATAGCGAAGCCAATGAAGGTGACCAGAAACAGGCCCAGCAGCACGGCGAGCGCCTGTATTCCGGTAAAGGGCAACCGGTATCGACGCTTGCGGCGCGCAGTCTCCTGTCCGAGCGGCGTGCTCAGATCGTCGGCCGTCTCTGCCATGGAACTCCCCGAATCAGCCGGGCTGACGATACCACGGCGGGGCAGGATGGTGACCACGGCGGGACGGAACCATGGCGGAGGCGCCCCCTGCGCTTGCGACGCGAAAGGGCCGCTTCAGGCTCTGCGGTGGGCATCCGAACCGACGGCAAAAAAGGGCAGCCCGAGGGCCGCCCTTTTTCGCAATAGCTGGTAGGCCGCAGCCTGGATCAATTTGCCGTTTTGCTGGCAGGCTTGTCGGTCAAGGTCCTTTCGGCGGTCGTATTGGTCTTGATGCCGTGCAAGAGATCGTCCGCCATCTTCAGGGCCTTGTCGTCCTTGGCGTCCGGCGGCACGTAGGATTGCGAGCCGGTCTTCTCGTCGCCCTCCGACTTCAGATGGCCGCGCAGCGAGGCTTCGCCCTTGGTGTCGGTCCGCGCTTTCAGCTCTTCCGGCACGTCCTGCAGCACCTCGATATCGGGAACGATGCCCTTGGCCTGGATCGATTTGCCCGACGGCGTGAAGTAGCGCGCGGTGGTGAGACGCAGCGCGCCGTTGCCGGAGCCGAGCGGGATGATGGTCTGCACCGAACCCTTGCCGAACGAGCGCGTGCCGACCAGCGTCGCACGCTTGTGGTCCTGCAGCGCGCCGGCGACGATTTCGGAAGCCGATGCCGATCCGCCGTTGATCAGAACGATCACCGGCTTGCCCTTGGTCAGATCGCCGGGATGGGCGGAGCGGCGCTGGGTCTCCTCGGCGTTGCGGCCGCGGGTCGAGACGATCTCGCCGCGCTCGAGGAAGGTATCGGAAACGGTGACCGCTTCTTCCAGCAAGCCGCCGGGATTGTTGCGCAGGTCAATAATGAAGCCCTTCACCTTGTCGGCGCCGATCTGGTTGGTCAGGTTGGCGATTTCCCGCTTCAATCCTTCGGTGGTCTGTTCGTTGAAGGTGGTGATACGGATATAGCCGATGTCGTCGGCCTCCACATGCGCGCGCACCGAGCGGACGCGGATGTTGTCGCGCACCAGCGTCACGTCGATCGGGTTGTCCTGACCCTTGCGGATGATCTTCAGCTTGATCTTGGTGTTGACCGGGCCGCGCATTTTCTCGACGGCCTGGTTGAGGGTGAGGCCCTGCACGGCTTCATCGTCGAGATTGGTGATGATGTCGTTGGCCATGATGCCGGCCTTCGACGCCGGCGTGTCGTCGATCGGCGAGACTACCTTGATCAGGCCGTCTTCCATCGTAACTTCGATGCCGAGGCCGCCGAATTCACCGCGGGTCTGCACCTGCATGTCGCGGAAGCTCTTGGCGTCCATGTAGCTCGAATGCGGATCGAGGCCGGACAGCATTCCGCTGATGGCGGATTCGACGAGCTTGCTGTCGTCGGGCTTCTCGACGTAGTCGCTGCGGACCCGCTCGAACACATCGCCGAACAGATTGAGCTGGCGATAGGTGTCCGACGTCGCCGCGCGCGCGCTGGATCCCATCAGCATGGAGCGTGGCTGGGTCACGAAGAGCGTCAGTGCCGCGCCGGTGGCGGCGCTGAGGAGAATTACAGAAGTCTTGCGCATCATCCGCGAACCTTTTCGCCTTCATTTGCGGCCCACCATGGGCCTGGATCGATTGGAGTGCCGTCCTTACGGAACTCGACATAGAGCACGGGCCGGCTCGCATTGGTCGCGAGGATTGATGCAACCTGGGATGTCGTCCCCATGGTCGCGACCGGTTCTCCCGTAAGTACAAACTGGCCGATGTTAACCGAAATGCGCTCCATCCCGGCGATCAGGACATGATACCCGCCCCCGGCATTGAGGATCAAGAGTTGTCCGTAGCTGCGGAACGGACCGGAGTAAACAACCCAGCCATCACACGGTGTTGTGACCTGGGCTCCCGGCCGGGTTGCCAAAGAAATGCCTTTTTCCGCGCCGCCTGCGCCATCGGAACCGCCAAAATCGCGGATTTTGGCGCCATTAACCGGCATCGCGAATAAACCCTTGGCGGACGCGAAAGCAATTGCCGGGCTCAACCGGGCCGGGTCTTTCAGCGCCCCCAGATTCGGCTTGCCGTTGAGGGTGGCAGGCGCCCCCTGCAGGCTGGCGGTCGCAGCCGCCTTCGCGGCGCTCTTCAGCTCCTGCTCCATTTTGGCGGTAAGGTCCTGCAGGCTGTCGACCTGACGGGACAGCGCGATGGCGCGGGCGCCTTCCGCCTCCATGTCTTTTTCGATCGAACTCTGCTGTCGCTGCCGTTCGTCGACCAGGGCGGCGAGCCGGGTTTGATCATCTCTGAGCTTGTCGCGGTCGAGCGCGAGCCGGTCCCGTTCGGTGGCGATGGTCTTGCGAAGCGTGACTAGCTCGGTGAGGTCGCCGGTCAATTTTCCCGCGCGCGCCCGCAACTCGGGCACCACGGAGCCAAGCAACATGGCAGTGCGAAGCGATTGCAGCGCGTCTTCGGGCCTTATCAGCAAGGCCGGCGGGGTGCGCCGTCCCGCGCGTTGCAGGGCAGCCAGCACCTCCATAATCTCGGAACGGCGCGAATTGAGCGAACCGCGAATTTCCTGCTCGCGAGAATCGAGCGGACGCAGCCGCGCTTCGGCGTCGCCGATCCGGGTCTCGACACTTCGCACCTGTGCTGCGATGTCGATCAGTTGCTGATTGAGCGTGCTTCGGTCCTGACCGATCGCCGCGATATCGGCCTTGAGTTTCGCTTCCGCTTCCGCCGCTCTTTTTTGCTCGGCGCGGGTAGCCTCGAGTTCCTGCTCGCGCTGCTTGACGGCGTCGGTTGAAGTGGCCGTCGTCTGCGGCGCCAGGGTTGCGACCTGCGCATACGCGGGCAACAGCATTCCGGCGAAGCCCGCGGACAACAGGGCGATGGAAAGCGGAATACGAACGGAAGAGGGCCGGCCGCGGCTGATGGTGTCAGGGTACGAATGAGTGTTCCGCGTTGGCTGCATAGAACTCGGTCGGCGCTCTCTAAAAGCTTGCGCTAGCGCGGCTTACGCGCGGTGATAAGGGTGACCCGCCAAAATGGTTGCGGCCCGATAAACCTGTTCCAAAAGCATGACGCGAACCATTTGATGCGGCCAGGTCGCGCAGCCGAACGCAACTACAAGCTTAGCTTTGCGCCGCAAATCGGGCGAAAGTCCGTCCGCGCCGCCGATCACGAAAATAGTGTTGGCGATAGACTCATCTCGCCATCGCCCCAACTGCCGGGCAAAGCGGGCGCTGTCGATATTATCACCGCGCTCGTCCAGCGTCACCAGGACGGATTTCGCCGGGATTGCGGCCGAAATCGCCGTGGCTTCCTCGGCCATCCGGGTTGTGGCGTCGCGCGCGCGGCTTTCCGGGATTTCATGGATTTCGAGGCCGCGAAAGCCGAGTTTGCGGCCGATGTCTTCGAATCGTTCGCGATAGCGCTCGGTCAGCTCTCGCTCCGGTCCCTGCTTCAGCCGGCCGATTGAAATGACGACGAGGCGCATGGCATTTTCCGGCAAAGCATGCCTTCGGACTTGATCCGAGGGTGGAAGCCGGTTTGCCGCAGAAAATGCTGCAAATCAATAAGTCGCGCGCATTCCGACGCGCGCGGCTGGCACGCGATCATGCGCTTGAGCCGATCTCACACCGGCTCGATAACCTAGATCGCCTTCGCCGCCGTCGGGCTCTGCGTCCACAATCTTTCCAGATTGTAGAATTCGCGCACCTCGGGTCTGAAGACGTGCACGATCACGTCGCCGGAATCGATCAACACCCAGTCGCAATTGGGCAAGCCCTCGATGTGGATGCTCTTGATTCCGGTTTCCTTCAGCCCTTTCGCGACATTTTCCGCGATCGCGCCGACGTGCCGGTTGGCCCGGCCCGAGGTGACGATCATGTAGTCGGAAAATGCAGATTTGCCGCGAAGGTCGATGGTGACCGTTTCTTCCGCCTTCATATCGGCGAGGCGGGAGAGGATCATATTCAGCGTCTTGTCGGCGTCGGGTTGCGCCTTCAAGGCTTCAGCATGTGTCGATGTTTTACGCGTCTTGGGTAAAACAGACTTGGACAATACAGATGTGGCCAGGGACCATTCCTTTCACTGTATCGCGAGCGCCGAATCTCGGAGCCCGCTGGCTATACTACGCATGTGGGGTTAACGGTTTCAATATTCCAGTGATGCGACCCCGTCACTTTGTCTTCCAGCTGCCGTCCGGGTTCCGCAGGCCGGTCGACGACAAGTTCAGTTTCATGCCTGTGAGAAAGACCCAGGCCGGTGCGTGCAGATCCGCGAGCCTGTCCGCCTGATTTTCGGGCAGGCGATAGCGCGCCAGCGCCTGGGCCGCGGGCGCGGCAAGCGCACGAAAACTTTGCGGCGGACGGTCGATCACCGCGATCGGCACCTCGGAGGCGATGCGCCGCCAGTTCTGCCAGCGGTGAAATTGCGCAAGATTGTCGGCGCCCATGATCCAGACCAGGCGCAGCCCGGAAACGCGGCGGCGCAGATAAGTGATGGTGTCGGCAGTGTATCGGGTTCCAATGACGGATTCGAGACAGCTGACGTCGATGCGCGGATCGCGGGCCATCCGGCGCGCGGCCTCGGCGCGCGCTTCGAGATCACGCAACGCCCCTTGTTGCTTGAGCGGATTGCCCGGCGTCACCAGCCACCACACCCGGTCAAGCTTCAACCGCTTGATCGCGAACAGGCTGATGGCGCGATGCGCGTCATGCGGCGGGTTGAACGAGCCGCCGAGCAGGCCGATGCGCATGCCGTTGGTATAGAGCGGGATGGCGTGAGCGACGGATCGGGACGCGACTGAAGCTGACTTCAACTGAGCCACCGCGGGCGCGGACCAGAGTCCTTCGGTTCTGAGGGAATCAGTACCGAGGTTTCATTTTTTTTGTTCGAGGTGTTTTCGTCACGCGGACCAGCGTCCATCCCGGATCGCGTCGGCTGGCTTTCGCTTGAAAGCGCCTTGGTGTTCACGGCCGCGTCTGCCCGGTGCCGTGGACGCGGTATTTGAAGCTGGTCAGTTGCTCGGCGCCGACCGGGCCGCGGGCATGAAATTTTCCGGTGGCGATGCCGATTTCCGCGCCGAAGCCGAACTCGCCGCCATCGGCGAACTGGGTCGATGCGTTATGCAGCACGATCGCCGAATTGACCTCGCCGAGAAATCTGCGGGCGGTAGCTTCGTCTTCAGTCACGATCGCGTCGGTGTGATGCGAACCGTGATCGTGAATATGCGCGATCGCCTCGTCGACGCCGTCGACGACTTTCGCGGCGATGATCGCGTCCTCGTATTCGGTGTCCCAGTCTTCGTCGGAAGCCGGCTTCACCCTGGGGTCAGATCGCTGCACGGCGTCGTCGCCGCGCACCTCGCAGCCTGCGTCGATCAGCATCTCGACCAGCGGCTTGAGCGCTGTCGATGCGCCGGCGCGATCGACCAGCAGGGTTTCGGCCGCACCGCAGACGCCGGGACGGCGCATCTTGGCGTTCAGCACGATCGACTTCGCCATTTCGAGATTGGCGGCATGATCGACATAGACGTGGTTGACGCCCTCCAGATGCGCGAACACCGGCACGCGCGCCTCGGCTTCGACGCGGGCGACCAGGCTCTTGCCGCCGCGCGGCACGATCACGTCGACGCCGCCGTTCAACCCGGTCAGCAGCAGGCCCACCGCTGACCGGTCACGGGTCGGCACCAGCGTGATCGAAGCCTCGGGCAGATCGGCCTCGCGCACTCCCTGCACCAGACAGTCGTGGATCGCGCGGCAGGACCGGAAACTGTCGGAGCCGCCGCGCAGGATTACCGCGTTGCCGGATTTCAGGCAGAGCACGCCGGCGTCGGCAGCGACGTTGGGGCGGCTTTCGAAAATCACCGCGACGACGCCGAGCGGCACGCGCACCCGCTCGATGATCATGCCGTTCGGGCGCTGCCAGCTCTCGGTCACGACTCCGACCGGATCGGGGATCTCGCGCACGGTGGCGATGCCGTCGGCCATGGCGTTGATGCGCGCTGGCGTCAGCGTCAGCCGGTCGATGAAGGCCGCGGTTGCGCCGCCGGCGCGAACTTCCGCGACATCCTCGGCGTTGGCCGCGAGGATGAGGGCCGCATTGGCGCGGATGGCGCGTTCCATCGCTTCCAGCGCCTGATTCTTTTGATCGGGGGAAGCAAGCGCCAGCACCCGCGCGGCGGCGCGCGCGCGGGCAGCGAGCTCGTTCATCAGGGCCGGCAAATCGGCGCTTCCGTCGATGGCTTTCAGCGGCGCGGTCATGTCGGTTCCAGCGTCAGTTAAGGTGGTGTCCTAGCACGGAAATCGCCGTTTTGCGAAGTGCGGCGGGGGTATGGCTGGGCGGCAGCGCCGGTCCGGCGGCAGGTTTGCGGGCCTTTCGGGCAGCTCGGCCAATGGCCTAGCTGTGAGGAAATGCGCCGCCCGGGCCGACCACGAGATCGTCGCGGTGGATCATTTCCGCCCGGCCGCTGACGCCGAGGATGGCCGTTACATCCGGCGACGAGCGGCCCCTGATCTTCTCGGCGTCCTCGGCGTCATAGGCGACAAGGCCGCGGCCGATCTCATGGCTGTCGGGGCCGCGCACCACCACGGCGTCGCCGCGCGCGAACTGCCCGTCGACCCGGATCACGCCCGCCGGCAACAGGCTCTTGCCCGCGCGCAGCGCGTTCACTGCGCCGGCGTCGATGGTCAGGGTGCCCTTCGGCTCCAGCGACCCCGCAATCCAGCGTTTTCGCGCGGTAACGGGGTTCGCAGGCGTCAGGAACCAGGTGCAGCGCCCGCCGTCGGCGATCGCCTGCAGCGGATGCTCGATCTTGCCCGATGCGATCAGCATATGCGTGCCCGAGGTAGTCGCGATCTTCGCCGCCTCGATCTTGGTACGCATGCCGCCGCGAGACAGTTCGGATTCGGCCGAGCCCGCCATCGCCTCGATTTCGGAAGTGACGGTCTCGACGACCGGAATCAGTTTCGCATTTGGGTTGCTGCCAGGCGGCGCATCGTAAAGGCCGTCGATATCCGACAGCAGGATCAGAAGGTCCGCGCTCGCCATGGTGGCAACGCGCGCGGCGAGGCGATCGTTGTCGCCGTAGCGGATTTCATTGGTGGCAACCGTGTCGTTTTCGTTGATCACGGGCACCGCGCGCCATTCCATGAGCTTGGCGATGGTCGAGCGCGCGTTAAGATAGCGGCGGCGTTCCTCGGTGTCCTGCAGGGTCACCAGAATCTGTCCGGCGCCGATGCCGTGATGGCCGAGCACCTCCGACCAGGTTCGCGCCAGCTCGATCTGTCCCACCGCCGCCGCAGCCTGGCTTTCCTCGAGTCTCAGGGCGCCGCGAGGCAGTTTCAAGCGGCTGCGGCCGAGCGCGATCGAACCCGAGGACACGATCAGGAGTTCGCGCCCCTCGCCATGCAGCTTGGCAAGGTCCGTGGCCAGTGCTGCGAGCCACGCCGCCCGCACTTCGCCCGCGTCGGAATCGATCAGCAGCGATGAGCCGACCTTGACGACGATGCGGCGGAATTTTTTCAGGCTTGGGCGGGCCATGGATGTGGTCTGCTGTGGCATGTCGTGACAAGCGATACGCGCCACCTCCTCGATTTGGAAGTGGCGCGAACAGGGAAATTTTCTCGTTGCGTCAGCCCATCACGAAGGCGTTGAGCTTGTTGCCCTCGGGATCCCGGAAATAAGCGGCGTAGAACTTTTCGCTGCGCTGCCCGGGAGGGCCTTCGCAAGAGCCGCCGAGCGACAGCGCGAGCTTGTAGACGCGATCGACCTGGGCCTTTTCCTTTGCGCCGAACGCCGCCATCACGCCGTTGCCGACCGTCATCGGCTTGCCGTCAAACGGGAGCGCGACGCCGAAGCCTGCGCCGCCGCCCGGACCGCCCCAGGCGATAATCCGGTCACTGGCCATGAAGCGTTCCATGCCCAATTCGCCGCAAATCTTGTCGTAGAACTCGCCGGCCTTCTTGATATCGTTGGTGCCCACGGTGACGTAACCGATCATGATTTTCTCCCGGAGACTTCCTGGAAGGGCGGAGTTTCGCAGCCCGGCGAAACCAGCGCAAGTCAGGCCTTATCGTTGTTTTGACGTGTTTTCTTCACGCGAACCGGCATCCATTTCGCTTGAAAACGCTATGAGGTCAGCCCTGCGGTGTCGACGGCGACCAGGGCTCCGCCGTTGCCGCACCCTTGGCCTTTCCCGACACCGGGGCTTCGCCGATCACCTCGACCAGCGCGCGCAGCGCCTCTTTCACGCCCTCGCCGGTGATGCCGGAGATCAACAGCGGCGTTTTCCTGGCGGCGCGCTTCAGCCGGTCCTTCTGCTTCTTCAACTCGTCCGGCGTCACGGCGTCGATCTTGTTGAGCGCGACGATCTCGATCTTGTCGGCGAGATGTCCTTCATAGGCCTCGAGTTCGGTCCGCACCGTCTTGTAGGCCTTGCCCGCGTGGTCGCAGGTCGCGTCCACCAAATGCAACAAGACACGGCAGCGTTCGACATGGCCGAGAAAGCGATCCCCCAGGCCGGCGCCTTCATGCGCGCCCTCGATCAGGCCCGGAATATCCGCCAGCACGAATTCGCGGCCGTCGGCATTCACCACGCCGAGTTGCGGATGCAGCGTGGTGAAGGGATAGTCGGCGATCTTCGGTTTGGCGGCGCTGACCTTGGAGAGGAATGTCGACTTGCCGGCATTGGGCAGGCCGACGAGGCCGGCGTCGGCGATCAGTTTCAGTCGCAGCCAGATCCAGCGCTCTTCGCCCTCCTGTCCGGGATTGGCGTTGCGCGGCGCACGATTGGTAGACGATTTGAAATGCGCGTTGCCGAACCCGCCATTGCCGCCTTCGGCGATGACGAATTTTTCTCCGAGCGTGGTGAAGTCGTGGATCAGCGTATCGCGATCCTCATCGAACACCTGCGTTCCCACTGGCACCTTGAGCATGATCGGCTTGCCGTTGGCGCCATGGCGGTCCTTGCCCATGCCATTGGTGCCCTTCTGGGCCTTGAAGTGCTGCTGATAACGATAGTCGATCAGCGTGTTCAGCCCGTCGACTGCTTCGATCACGACGTCGCCGCCGCGGCCGCCATTGCCGCCGCTCGGTCCGCCGAACTCGATATACTTCTCGCGGCGAAATGCCACGCAGCCGTTGCCGCCGTCGCCGGAGCGGATATAGACTTTTGCCTCGTCCAGAAATTTCATGCTCTATAGGTAAGGCAGGGGCGGCGACGCGGCAACCTCCGAGCTTGGTAAATATCGCGAAAGTTCAATAATTTAGGGCTTTAACGGGCTCGGATGACACTCCCTTGCCGGTCACGGCAGGGCAGGCCGCCGCCGAATGAGAAACTTCTGCAGTCCTTCCAGCACCAGTTCGCGGCGCTGATTGAATACGGTGCTGCGAAGAGCCACCACGCCGGTCGAGCGGCCTGGCACTAACTCCGTCACTTCGAGCGCCGGATAGATCGTGTCGTCGGCGAACACCGGTTTGAGAAACCGGCTCGACTGCTCGAGAAAGCCGACCAGCGATTCCTCCACCAAATAGGGAAACAGCCCGCTTCCCGGCGCGGTATGGATCAGGGTCTGGAAACCATGGGCGAGCAGGTTCGGCATCCCCCGGGCGCGGCAATATTCGACATCGTAATGCACCGGATGGGTATCGCCGCTCGCGGTCTGAAAGGCGGCGAACACCGCCGGGGTCATGGTGCGGCTCGGAATGACAAAGCGCTCGCCGAGCACAAAATCCTCGAACCAGCGTTGTTCCGGCACCATGCGATGGCTCACGGGATCGAACTCGGTCATGGCTGGTTTCTCTTGCGGACGGGCTGACGATCTATCGGTATCGCAGAGGTATTGCGGCGGCAATCGATTCCGGGATCCGTCATTCCGGGGCGCGTCGAAGACGCGAACTACGATGTGCAATTGCACATCGGAGAATCTCGAGATTCCCCGATGCGCAATTGCGCATCTGAGGTCTGGTCCTTCGGACCATCCCGGAATGACTCTGGAGAGAGATTTGGCAAGCTGATAAGGGAACCCTAAGTCGTCACTCGCAGAAAGCTCCATGAGCATCCTTGCAAAAATCTCGATCACGACAGACGAGCGCTCCGCGCGGCTCGCCGGCATCGGATTGATGCTGCTGTCGATATTCATGTTCTCGTTCGGCGATGCGCTGGGCAAGTTCATGGTCGCGACCTATTCAGTCGGACAGTTGCTGTGGCTTCGCGCCTGCGCGGCGCTGATCGTGCTGTTGCCGATGATCTGGCGAAACCGTGCCGCGTTCGCGCAGATCGAGCGGCCGTGGCTGCAATTGCTCCGGGTGACGCTGTCCACCCTCGAAGTCGCGGCGTTTTTTCTGGCCACGGTCTATCTGCCGCTCGCTGACGTCATCACATATTACCTGGCGTGTCCGATTTTCGTCACCGCGCTGTCGGCGATCGTGCTGCGCGAGCGCGTCGGCTGGCGGCGCTGGAGCGCCGTCCTGGCCGGCTTTTGCGGCGTGCTGATTGCACTGCGTCCGTCGTCGCAGACGGTAAGCTGGCCCGCGGTCATCGCGCTCGGCGGCAGCCTGTCGTTTGCGCTGCTGATGCTGATTACCCGCTCGCTGCGGGCGACGCCGGATATCGTGCTGGCCTCGTCGCAATTCGCCGGCACGTTCGCGCTTGGCGCGCTGATGTCGCCATTCGGCTGGGTCACGCCCAGCCTCGGCAGCCTGGGCCTGTTTGCCGCGGCGGGGTGCATTTCGGTGAGCGCGCTATTGTGCGTCAATCGTTCGCTGAAACTCGCGCCGGCGAGCGTGGTGGTGCCGTATCAGTATTCGATGATCGTCTGGGCGGTGATGTTCGGCTATTTTGTCTTTGGCGACGTGCCACAGCCGGCAACGATTTTCGGCGCGGCCATCATCATCGGCGCGGGGTTCTATATTTTTCTGCGCGAGCGGGAGCTCGGGCGCAAGGACGCGGTGGTCAGCCCGCCGGTGTAGTTGGGGAGTGAACCAATAAACTCAAAGTGGCTGACCGAGGTCCGCCTTGGTGCGCATTCCGGACTCAAGTATCGCGGCACTTCCGAAAGGTGCCGGGAACGGACTGGGGGCAGAAAGTGAACAGGAAACAGGATCACGAGCATGACAGTTCTTCGCATCGCTGCATTTTCAGACGGAAATAAAGGCGGCAACCCTGCCGGTATTTGGATCGGCGACGATTTGCCGCCTGCATCGAAGATGCAAGCGATTGCAGCGGATGTGGGTTCTCGGAAACGGCCTTCGCGGCTCCCGAGGATGGCGCATGGCGCGTTCGGTATTTTTCGCCACTATGTGAAGTGCCGTTTTGTGGACACGCCACCATCGCTCTGGGGGCAGTTCTAGCACTTCAACACGGCGACCGAACCTTTGAACTGAAGCTGAATTGCGCAGATATTTCGGTCGCTGGCCGCCGAGACGGCCAGACAATTGCAGCGGCGCTTCAATCCCCGCCGACACGCAGCGCACCCATTGATCCCTTGCTGCAAGCGGATTTGCTGCAACTCGACTACTCGATCGACGATCTTGACCCGAAAATTCCGCCCGCGAAGATTTACGGCGGTGCCGACCATGTCGTCCTGGCTCTGAAAACGCGCAACGCGCTTGCTCGCATGAGCTATGACCTCAAGCTCGGTCGAGCGCTGATGGAAAAAGCCGGATTAGTTACGGTCGCGCTTGTTACGGCAGAGAACCCGCAATTGTTCCATGTTCGCAATGCGTTTGCAGTCGGGGGCGTGGTGGAGGACCCGGCAACAGGTGCAGCCGCCGCTGCGTTTGCCGGTTACTTGCGCGACATAGGCTGGCCGCACGGGGGTGTCATTAATATTGTTCAGGGAGAAGACATGGGAATGCGATCGCTTATCCGTGCGGAGATTAGCGAGATTGCGGGCAGTTCAATAAGAGTATCAGGGACAGCACGCATCATGAACGACGCATGACGTCTCATTCGGGTCATTCGCGTCGATTTCGGCAGGTCCGCGTCGTGTCCGTTTTGCACCCGGCCGGGCAAATCAGCAAAAACCTGTCTAGCCCCCTTTGCATAAATATTCTGATTTTCCGAAGACCCAAATCACCTTTATAACCCTCGCCGTCCTGGCCCACAGAGGGGCGGCTCGAGATCGTCACGGACGCGGGACAGGATGCGGTGGACGCAAGGGGCGCCAAAGACGAGGGCGTCTACTTTGCGGACGGTGAAGTCGTGTGGTCCTGACGCCCCGACGCTGGCGTCAAGTCGGCAGCTGACGCTGCCGGCGACGGTGGCAAAAAAGCCCGGTCGCCGGGGAGAGCGCGAAGGAAACCGTTAAAACCATTGCGCGGGGAATGCCGGGCGTTTTCCGGTGTGACCTGACTAACGCGTGTGCTTACACCCACTACCTCTGCACACGCGGCTATCGGGCGCATCGGGCGCCCGGCATTCCCTGCGCCCTCTGATCGAAGAGGACGGAACGTTCCAGCAAAACTCGCGCAATATCTGCGGCGAGACAGCGAAGCCGCGCCGGCAAGGCTGTTTGAAATTCGAATCTGAAGGTCGCCCGTGAAATAAGTCCCCGCCATTTTGCGGGGACGACGGCTGTCATGGTCGCGGAACGAGGCGACGGTGTCGCTATCGCTCACGCCGCGTCGAACTGGTCCAGTTCTTCAGCGACGACCAGACGCTGCGCGATAACCTGAAGCAATCGACCGGGGTCGAGGAGCCCAGCGCCTCGAAGCGGTGCAGCTCGACGCCGCTCCACTGGAAGCCGCATTTCTCCAGGATGTTGCGCGACGGCGGGTTGGTGACCCGCGCGCCTGATACCAGGTGCTCGACGTCGAATTCCTCGAAGGTGAAATCGATCGCCGCGCGCGCGGCCTCGGTGCCAAAACCCTGGCCCCAATGCTCGACGCCGAGCCAGTAGCCGAGTTCCGGCGCGTCCGGTTGGCGCCAGTCGATGCCGACGACGCCGATCGGGACAAAATTGTTTTCGATCAGGAACACGGAGCCGCGATTGTCGTTCGCGGTTGCGCGAACGAACTCGATCGCATGGTCCTGAGAATAGGGATGCGGCAGGCGGCGGGTATTTTCCGCAATGCGGCGGTCATTGGCGAGACGCGCGATTGCTTTTACGTCCGCGAGCGTCGGCCTGCGCAGCATCAGGCGTTCGGTCTCGAGGACGCAGGGACTTGCCTCGCGCAATGTCGGGGTCGGGATATCCTGCAGCATGTCGGGCTCCTGTATGCGAAAACAAAACGCAAACTAAAAAGGGGAGGCCGGTTTCCCGCCTCCCCTGGGAGCCCTTGAGCTCCGCCGGTTCAACAGGACCCGGCGGACTCATGTTGTCCACCGTTTACTCGGCCGCGGCTTCCGTCATCGGAACTACCGACACGAAAGTGCGGCCGTTGGCTTTTGCACGAAACTCGACATGGCCCTCGACCTTGGCGAAGAGAGTATGGTCAGTGCCCATGCCGACATTAAGGCCGGGGTGCCAGGTCGTGCCGCGCTGACGGGCAATGATGTTGCCGGGGATCACGTGCTCGCCGCCATAGGCCTTGATCCCGAGCCGCTTGCCCGCCGAATCACGCCCGTTTCGCGATGAACCGCCTGCTTTTTTATGAGCCATAGCCCGTCTCCAACTTCACCGTATTTGTAGATCAATTCCTTGACGGAATCATTTCACTTTTTATCACGCTTCACTTCTTATCACTTTTGCCCTTGGCCGCGGTCTTCTTCGCCGGGGCCTTCTTGGCATCGGGCTTGGCGCGCGGTTTGGCCGCGGCCTTTTTGGCGACCGCTTTCCTGGGCGTTGCCTTTTTCTTGGCTGCCTTCGGCGCCTCGTCGCCATCATCGGCGGGCGCAGCCGCAACCGGCTTTTCCTTCTTCGGCCGCGGTCCGATCGTCGGCATCTTGTTATCGGTCAGGATCTCGGTGATACGCAGCACCGTGATCTCGTCGCGATAGCCGCGCTTGCGGCGCGAATTCTTGCGGCGGCGCTTCTTGAACGAGATGACCTTCGGGCCGCGCTTGTGCTGCAGCACTTCGGCCGCAACGGAAGCGCCTGCCACCGTGGGCGCGCCAAGCACAGGCTGGTCGCCGCCGACCAGCAAAACTTCGCCAAGCTGCACGATCGTCCCGACATCGCCGGCGATCTTGCCTATCTCGAGCACATCATCCGGAACGACGCGGTATTGCCGGCCGCCGGTTTTGATGACTGCGAACATCGTTTTATTCCTTCGTGTTCGATCCCGGCCTCGGACGGGTCCGGGCCGGCTTTTTCTTCAGTCGTTATGGGTTCAATTTCCGCGCGATCCGGGAGCGATCCCTTAAATCCGCGCAAAAACAAGCGGCGCGAGGAATTCCCGCGCCGGGTGCGGGGACTTATAGCCGGGAAGCGCCTTGAGTTAAGGAAAACTGCCTCGAAAACCGGCCAAACCTGAGGCATTTAGCGCATTTTTGGCCCATATCGGCCGTTTTGGGGGAGGCCGTCCCGCCTGTGAAACCAATGGGTTCCCTCGCCGTTCGCCTCCCGAACTTCCCGCCGGGCAAGGGCCAAATGGCTGAAGATGTCATAGCGACAACGAGGATTGCCCGCCACGGCGCGAGCCGTCTGCCATCGCTGGAGGTGGACAGCTTCAATATCGAGTTGAAAGCCGACGACGGCTTCTCGGCGACCGCGCCAGCAAGCGCGCGTTGCGCAAGATGTTGGACAGCCTGCGCAAGCCGCTGAAGAAAAATGGCGACGATCTCTCTCGGCGGCAAATTCACTGACGCTATCGGCAACAGCACGCTCGATGAGGCACCGGTGGGGGATGACATCCATGTCTCCGCGCTTGGCAGGACATGGAGCGCTGGGGGCGGACCATCGGCAACGCGCGCTTCACCAACCGCGGGAAGGAAAAGTATAAGGACGAGGACGACAAGAAAGACAGGAAAAGCAAGGATTGAGGCTGCGGACCCGGTAACCTTGATCGGTTAGGTTAAATCAGAGATTGCGTTGCCGATTCCGGGCGGATGGCTACGGTCGGATTGTCGCTCAGGCTGACCGGCGAAGCCGCACTTCCCGGCCACAATATTAATGACGCGACACGGGACCGCCGGTGTTTACCGCGTCTGGCGGTCCCACCCTTACCTGCCGCCGGTTTCCGAACCGGGAATTTCCCGCCTCCGGCGCCTTGTCTGCCCCGCCGTCCTCGCCTAGAACTCCGCCCGACCGCGGGCGGATGGAATCACCCGTTATGGCGCCTGGAGAGGTGGCAGAGTGGTCGAATGCACCGCACTCGAAATGCGGCATAGGTGCAAGCCTATCGGGGGTTCGAATCCCTCCCTCTCCGCCACGCCGATGTTCGCCTTTGTTCGCGCTCGTCTCCCAACCCCCTGAAAATTCGCCGTATTTTTAGCGTTTGCTGTGTGCTCGCATCCGCGCGCGTTCGCGTGAAAACGTGGGTAAATGCGCGCGACATGTGGGTAGCATTGCGGGTAGATGGCGAGGCAGACATGGCGCATCTGGTGGGCCGGCTGACGGCTTTGAAGGTCGCAAAAGTGAAGAAGCCCGGCATGTATGCCGATGGTGCGGGCCTTTATCTGCAGGTCTCGGGCGACGGCGAAAACACACTCGCAAAATCCTGGATCTATCGCTTCACCCTTCGCGGCCGCTCCCGCGAAATGGGGCTCGGCTCCTTGTCGCTGTTCGGTCTCGCCGAGGCGCGCGCAAAGGCGGCCGAGTGTCGACGATAAACCTACGAAGGCATCGACCCGATCGAGGCACGCCGCGCGCAACGCGTCCAGGCCGCGCTCGAAGCGGCAACCGCGCTGACCTTCAAGGACTGCACCGCGCAATACCTTGCGGCCCACGGTGCCGGTTGGCGCAACGCCAAACATGCCGCGCAATGGAGCTCGACGCTGAAGACTTATGCCGAGCCGGTGATCGGTGCGCTTGCGGTCCAAGGCATCGACACCGCACTGGTGATGAAGATCATCGAGCCCTTGTGGGCGAAGAAGCCGGAAACGGCCTCGCGGCTGCGCGGCCGGATTGAAGCCGTGCTCGATTGGGCGACAGCGCGCGGCTTTCGGCAGGGTGAGAATCCAGCTCGATGGCGCGGCCATCTCGACAAGCTGTTGCCGGCGCGTGCCAAGGTGCGCAAGGTCAAACACCATGCTGCGCTGCCTTACGACGAACTACCGGCCTTCATGACCGCGTTGCGCGCCCAGGATGGCGTTGCGGCACGTGCGCTCGAATACCTCATCCTCACGGCGGCGCGCACCGGCGAAGTGATCGGCGTGCAGTCCGAAGAAATCAGTGACAAGGTCTGGACGGTGCCGGCCGATCGCATGAAGGCTTCCAAGGAGCACCGCGTTCCATTGTCCGCGGCGGCGCTCGCCATCATCGAGAAGCTGCGCAAGGAGCAAGGCGGCACGTATGTGTTTCCGGGCGGCAAGCGCGACAAGCCGCTCAGCAACATGGCCATGCTGGCGCTGCTCGATCGGATGGACCGTTCCGACCTGACCGCGCATGGCTTTCGCTCGACCTTCCGGGACTGGGCCGCCGAGTGCACAAATTATCCGAACGAAGTGGTCGAGATGGCACTCGCCCACTCGATCAACAGCAAGGTCGAGGCGGCTTACCGCCGAGGCGACCTATTCGAAAAACGCAAATCCTTGATGTCCGATTGGGCGATATTCTGCGCGCCAAACGAAAAGACGGAAAAAGTCGTAATCGCAATCAGCGCATGAATCTCATTCGGTTCGTTATGGCCGATCCGACTGATCCATTGTCCCGCTCCGAACGATCGCTGGCGCACTGGCGGGGCGCCCGATTGCTCGTGGCTAGAAATTGATGCCGTTGTGGGCCGATCCTGATAGGAGCAATTCCTGAGCTGAAAACCAGCAGCAGGATCATATCCCTCATCAGGAAGACAAACACCAAGCGAGAACGTGCCGAATACGACATGGGAAAAAGTTTGCAAGTGCCTGCGGGCCGCTGAATATGCGATCGGCTTCAAACTACTTTCGCCAGCTCTGCTTCTTGCGGCGCAAAAATGCGAATATCAGTAGACCAAGCTCCGACCAGCGCAATTCGGGTTCGAATCCCAGTCGAGACCTTGAGCTTCTCCAGCATAGCAGCCGGCGGCATTCCACCGTTATTTCAGCCGCAAGTCGAGGTGGATCCGGGCCGCCCATCACTCACGGTAAGACCATTCCTTTATCTCGGCAATCCGTCTGAACAAATCTTGGAGATCAGTCGTCGTCGGGTCGGCACGTTGGAGCCATTCCTCCGCCCACATGAGCCAGTCGTCGAGGCTACGACCGTCAATCTCGATCGATGGATCAATATCCATTGAACGCAGTGTGCTTAGGAAATCCCGCGCGGCGGCGAGTTCGCGCCAATCCAGTGCAATTTCCCTGAAATGCCGCCAGCGGTTGGCGTCGCGTTTCCTCCTTTGTTGCTCCTCGTACCGGCGCCGCTCTGCGAGCTGACGTTCTCGTTCAGCAGCTTCCCGTTCTCGTCGTTGCTGAACAAGCAGCGGACCTGCGGCAACGAATACGGCGACAATATCGGGCAGCATATTTTCGAGCGGCTGCTTGTCGGTGTCGATCCATTGCTGTTTTAGTCCGGCAGGTAGATAGGTCTTGATTTCAAAGGCAAGACGACCAGTAGGCACGAGTTCTTGTCTCCAGTCCTTATCACCCGCTATCCGCCAGCGTTGTTCATCTGCAGTCAGTGGACGCCGAGTTTGCTTGTGCTTCTCGCGGAGCTGGAATTCGACCTTTTCACCGGAGACTTCGGCAGAGAGCTCCCGTCGGTCGCCCTGCTTGATCTTGCCACTCTGGCGCTCGATTGCCTTGAACAGTGCATCGAGAAAGCGATGCTGTCGCCGATCGCTATCGCTGAAGTCGCCCGGATCATATAGTTTCTTTCGCCATGGATCGCGTTCTTGGCGAGCACGCCGCTTTCGCTCCTCATGGTCTGCCAACCAAGTGGCAATAATAGCATGTGGCTTCACGAGGCGTTCGGATACGCTCATCGAGGACGCTTCCGCGTGAATGCCCTCCATTTGGCGGCGTACGTCGTCCGGCAGCTCAGGGGGCGGTTCTGGCAGTGGGGTCGGGTAAATGGTGATTGGGCGGGAAGCTCGGTCGGATTCAGTTAGCGGCGTACGCTCAGGCGCCTTGCCAGCCGCGTGCTTAGCCCAATAGCCCTGCGGCGGGTATGGAATGTCTTCCCGACGGCATATCTTGGCAAGGCCATTGTCGCTGATCCCGTACTGCTTTGCTAACCGCGACATCGGCGTTTCCCACACAGCAGCATAGAGGGCTTCCCGAGTGACTGTCGTCGGCTGAGAAGGGCGAGGCGCTGGTGTGGGTGGAGGCGAAGAAGCGGCCGGTGCCGATGTCGCCTCAAATTCGGAAAGTGGCTGAGCCGCGGGCTCGGCACTACGCGGCGCAGTTTCGGGTCGTCGCGCGCGCACCGTCTCCGCCTCGGTGTCCAGCACCAAAGGCTCGGGACAATCTGGAGGAGCTGGAGGCAGGGGCGGCTGAGTCGCGGCTTTGCCAAACTCTCTCTTGATCCAGTGACCGGCCGGTGGCGTCGGGATGCCGGCGCGACGGACCAATGAGCTTAACCGGCTTGGAGTGGTGCCCAGCTCAGCAGCCACGCGCGTCGTCGGTGTTGACCAGATTCGGTCGTAAAGCTCTTGGCGCGTAAAACGGTGTTCCATCGGGTTCGTGCAGTGATGGTAGATATGATTCCACCAAAATAGCGGCTTCATAACCTGAAGGGCCTAAAAGGTCACCCAGCCAATCCTCGCTTGGGATCCAGAAATATTCTGGGTCAGCCCATCGAGAAGCTGATCGCGAATCCGCGAAACAGGTTTTATCTTCATTAGCTTTTTTGGCACCGGTGAAACGGTCGCTTTTGCCGAAACGAAGATAAGTACTACGTCGCTTCCAAGTTTAAGGATGGGAAGTCGCTGGGCGTAGTCGCCGGCAGGCTCCAGCTTAGAGCAATCGCCCGGCGCGATAAGCATCACGGCTGCCCTCCGTAGGCCCCGCTTGTTGTTAGCTGCATCGCAGGCAGGGACGAGCTCCAGCAGCCCCCACTTCAATTGTCCGCAGAACTCCGCGATCAATTCCGGTTCTGACGGTAAAGGTGGGGGCGGCCGATTTCCCGCGGCAGACAAGGCCCCCCTTTTTTTGTCCTTCAGGACTTTGACGGCCTTTTCCCGATTCAGAAAATGGCTGAAGACCAGCGAGGAAAGCTCCGGCATCGCTTTTTCCATTGTGGCATTCGGAACGATCGTAACTGCGCCACGGTCGCCAACGCCGGTATTCGGATCGAGGTGCACGGCGCTGTTGAGTTCTGCACGCTGCGTTTGCGACAAGGCTGTTCCCGCACTGGCAGCAAACGCCCGATCCCAGATACCTCTCTCGCCCGGCGACACGCCGCGCCTGATGAGCCGATCCTGCAGAACCGGTCCGACCGTCTGCATGACCTTCTCGATTGTGTAAGGTTGCTTCGGGTCCGTGGCTTTTGAAAGCTCGACGAGAACCTGTGCGATCTCGCCCGGGTCTGCCGACGGGGTGAGCGCTATGATCGATCGGGTCACGTCGTATGCGGCCTGAGATGACCTCGACTCCAGATCGAGAATTGCGCCGGCAACTGCGTCCTGGGAGATTTGCAGATTGATGGCTGCTGCGATCTTTGCGATCTGGTAAGCCCCCTTCGAATTTGTAAAATCAGCCTTGTTGAGTCCGATAGTCGTTATCGGCGCACGTTCCTCGCCCAGAGAATCCTTCAGCACGGTCTTGAGATCGGAGGTCTGGTCGGGTGCAGCAGTCCATGCGACCAGTATCCAGGGGCCGTTATTCGGATCGAGCAATTCGTTCAGTATGGAAGCGACTCCTTGATGCTGCTGGTAGGCTGAAGCAGCACTTGGCGCCATGTTGATATCGGTAAACACGACCCGAATGCCGGGCAGACAGGCACGAAGCGACGCGTGCCCCTTGAACAGAACCGGCAGGACGCCCACCCCGTTCTTGTGCAAGGCCTGCACGATGCCAGCCAGATCCTCCGGGTTGTCATCAACCGCGATGACCCTTGCCCCCTGCAGCATTCCTCAAGCCCCCTTGAACACAAACGCGATTACTGCCCCGGTTGCCCATTCAGGCAGGTCGAGATCCCCGGGCTGCGGGAAAAGGAGCTTTCCGCCACTCAACTCCATCGCCAGGTTTGCGTAGTACAGGCCCAGACCCATTCCTCCAGGTCGTCGCGTCCAGAACGGTCGAATCAGATCGTCGGGCAAGTCGCGGAAGCCCGGGCCGTTGTCCGCGACGATCAGGGCAGGGGTGTCCCCGAACTCATCGCTCGTTCCTACCCAGATTTTTCTCTGCAGCTCGCCGGTCTCCTGTTCGTCAGGCCAGCGCACGCGCGTCCAAAAAATTGCGTTGTCGATTGCATTCGACACGCCGCCGATTGCAAGGCCGAGCGAGGCACGGACCATCACGTCGGGCTGATCTCCCCTGCCAAGGGGAAAATCGATCGCAACGCGATGCTTCTTGAACCGCAACTGGTTCAGGAACATTGCCTCGCGGGCGATCTTCGCAAGGCTATGCTTGCGGGCTGGCTCCTTTTTCAGAACGGTGGCGAAGCCTTCCAGCAGGTCCTTGAGATAACGGGAGCGCTCCTCAATATCCTCGATCTTCTCGCGCTGCCTGATTGCCTCGAACAATCCGCGCACGCCGCGTTCCAGCTCGTGAAAGATCAGACTCAGTTGCAACCCGGCATTACCGGAACTGAGCATGATTTCCCGAAGCTGTTCGTACTCGCGGCCGATCTCATCGACGAGAGGCAGCAGGCGTTCAAGTTTGTTAGCTGTAAGCTCAGCCTTCAGCCGGGCCACCGGCGTATCGATAGAAATAGCTATCGGTGATTTGACGCCGGTGAGGGCAGTGCGTATCGCCTCGCGGTGGGGCCGCCGTAACCGGTCGAAAATTGTCATCGCGGACATGACGACTTCCTTCAGTCGTTCGAACGCGGAGTTCTCGACAAAACCTTCCCTGTTGGTTTTTTCACGGAGCTGCTGGCTTCCGGCGAGCGTAAGATTGATGCGTCCGAGAATTCTGGTTTCTGCTCAGGCGATCTGTTGGAGAATTGACGCGCCGGAGGTCCAGACCCAGCCAGTCGTCATCGGGTTCGCCGTAGTTGTAGACCCTGATGCCATCGCGATAGACCCGCACACCGCCATTGTTTGCGAGGTATTCAGACATAACCTTTTTCTGGGCAATGTAATTCCATGTAGCCCGGTCGCGATCGAATACGTTGAAACTTCCCGAGACGGGTCCGATACCTACGATCTGGTCCTTCCCGGCCACAACGTGCTTCTTGTCGCGGTCTCTCAGCAGCGGTTCCTTGCCCGATTGAGACGAGGGCTCGACCTTTATTCCGGGATAAGGTTTGAACTCGTAGGTCCATGCGATTTCCGAGCCGTCAAAGGTGAAGTCGAATTTCCACATCGCCTGCTCAAGTACGCTGCCAGCGTCGAGCAGGTCAGCCACGACGTGCTCGTGGCCCGGAATTTTGAGCTGAACCTGAAAGTCAGACGGCCCGCTTGTCGGGTCAGCGATCGAGGTGAGGCTGCGATGAAGGTCGCGGATTGCTCCCCGCGTCCAGTCGCCGCGAAGATGCGTAACGTCGATTTTTGTGCCGTGGGTTTCGCCCTTGAAAATCTTCGGCTTGCGCTCTTCGATAGGCACCCTGATTTCGTCAAGGAAATCGTGACTTAGCAGTTCGGACCAATCGAGCTCTACCACAATTTCAGGTTCGTCGACCTGACGGGTGACCATTCTGATCTTGTTGCCGAGCTTGTGAACAGCAAACCGGCCGAGCCCCTTTTCTCCAAGGGGAAGGCGTCCCAGCGGCGATCGTTTCCCGGACTCGCGTTGATGCCGCCGGTGGTCATTCGCAGGGGTAAGCCAGATATTCTGGATGATGTCTCCGGTCATGCCGGATCCATTGTCGCGTACCGTAACGCTGGCTTCATCTGTCCCGAGATGCGCGAGGGTCACGACGACCCGGGTAGCGTCCGCGTCGTAGGCGTTCTTGACCAGCTCGAAAACGGCAATGCGCGGACTTCCGATCAACTCGTCGCCGAGAAGCTGAAGAATGCGGGCTTTTGGACGAAATGATGCAGATTTGGCCATTCACCACGCCAATGCTGGTCTGACGCCGAGCTCATCCCGAGTAACCGGGACAATAGGTGCTTTTTCGTTTTTAGCCATGTTCGTTAGCCGGCGACATTTTTACCCAGACGTCAAGAGTACCGTATCTTTTTTAACACGATTCCCTGAAAGAACAGTTGCGTCAGTCGGCCAAATTCCACTTCAACCCGTCGGGTTCGTTCGACGAGTTGCGTGAGGGCCCGCTGTTCTGTTGTCGGGCTTGCGGACCGGCACCCCTATGGCTCGGGCGTCTGCTAAGAACCAACAAACATTCTAGCCGACGCCGCTTTTGCGCGGCGTGGCCTCGTAATCTTCCAAGATGCGCAATGGGCGCCAGTGCGGCATTGGCTGTTTGTTCTGTCCTCGGAAAGGTCAGAGTCGGCGCGTCAAACTTCTCCCGGCTCTCTAGCACAAGCCGTATTAGACGAGTTGCGCCAAGCACGAGAATGCAGAATTGCCATTCCTGTTCTTCGGTGGCCTCACTGTCCTGCGATTTCAGGCGATAGTAATAGAAATCCATTTCATTGAGAGCGGCCCTCAGTATCAGTCCAACTCTGTCCGCGGCCAACGTCTTTCGGACAGAATCTTCCTCCACATCCACGGCTCGGAGGAAATTCTTTAGAAGCTCAACCATGAACCTGCCAAACGCTGCTTGCCCGGCGCTCTCATCTCAAGCCTTGCCGACTCGCTTCTCGGCAAAGCTCGGGATCTCGGAATATGCCTGCTTGGATGCCAACCATTTTGCAACTTGTCTTGCCACCACTTCTGCACCCTCGGAGTTGATTGCGCACTCCCAAACGATCGCGACTTTCCAGCCCAGCTGACGCAAGGCTTCCAGATTGCGTGCGTCGCGTTTTACTGTCTCGGTAAATTTCGAGCTCCAGAATGCGACATTCGACGAAGGTGTGGTGGCGAACGAGCATCCCTCGTGTCTGTGCCAGAAGCATCCCTGAATTTGAACGACGGCATGATGCCTTGGAAACACGATATCCGGTCTGCCTGGCAGTCCCGGACCATGTAGGCGATATCTCAGACCAAGGGCGTGAAGCGCGCTTCGAAGCACCAGCTCCGGCTTGGTGTTCTTGCCCCTGATGCCCGACATCATGCGTGAGCGCGTTTTCCTGTCGACAATATCAGCCACGCAGGCCTTCCCAATCTTTCCTGGTGTTCGGTCGGAGATTGTTCAATTATGGTTCTCGCCAGTCGGTCTTGAGAAGGGGAACGTTTTGACTGAATTCGCCGTCGTTGACTTGTTTGCAGGGCCCGGCGGGCTCGCCGAAGGCTTTTCGAGCATTCGCACAGCAAACGGCACGCGGCCGTTTCGTATCGTGCTCTCTGTCGAGAAGGAGGATTCGGCTTTCGCCACCCTGCGACTCCGTAGCTTCCTCCGACAATTCGATGGAGGCTTTCCTGCCGAGTATTACCACTTTCTCAATGGGGAAATCGAGGAGCCTGACTGGAGCGCGCTGTATCCCAGGGAATGGGCTCATTCCGTTCAGGAGACCCTGCAACTCGAATTGGGATCGAAGGCGGCGGCCGTCTTGATCGACGAGCGTCTGCGGCAAATCAGGAAGCGCTTTGGCGATGACGTGATCCTGATTGGCGGGCCACCTTGCCAGGCCTATTCGCTCGTAGGCCGCGCCCGGAACAAGGGCACGGAAGGTTACGAGGCGCGCGAGGATCACCGCCATTTCCTCTACAAGGAATACATCCGGATTTTGGAGCTGCTGATGCCGGCCGTGTTTGTGATGGAGAACGTAAAGGGGCTGCTCTCGTCCTCGGTCGACGGCGAGCGGGTATTTGACCAAGTCCTCGATGATCTGCGTGGTGTTGGAAACGGCGCCTATCGGCTTGTTCCACTTGCGCCGAGGTCGGGTGAGGTCCTGTTCGAGGGCATGGGCCATCCCCCAGCTTCCGATTTTGTAGTGAGGGCCGAGGACCACGGCATTCCACAGTGCCGGCATCGCGTCATCATCGTCGGAGTTCGCGACGACATCGCAGTCCTCCTTGAGGACGATCTGAATGAATCCCTGCTGCCGAAATCGGAGACCAAGGTTGCTGTCCAGGACGTGCTGAGGGGCATGCCAAAGCTGCGGAGCGGACTGAGCCGAGACGAGGACGATGAACAGAACTGGAAGAGCCAGGCGTCGCGTGTGATGAGGCAGGTCGCCGACGTTGCCGTTCGTCTCGACGGAGACAAGGCCAAGGCCTTCCGCAAGCTTGGCGCAAAGATCGGGGCGGCACTGGCGAGGACGAGCCGGAGCTACCGCCGCTCGGGTGGCGGCTACGTTTCCGTGGGTGCTCGCTGCCCAAGAAGGCTCAAGCGCTGGCTTTTCGACACGAGGCTGAAGCGATTTCCCAATCATGAGACGCGAGCCCACATGCTTACCGACCTCAAGCGCTATTTCTTTGCCGCCGTGTACGGCCGGGTGACGGGTGCCTCGCCCAAGGCGGCTGATTTCCCGCGCGAACTGGCTCCCGACCACAAGAACTGGAAATCAGGCAAGTTCGCCGATCGCTTCCGGGTTCAGGTCTGGAAGCAGCCCGCGACAACGATCACAAGTCACATTTCAAAAGACGGCCACTATTTCATTCATCCCGATCCTGCGCAGTGCCGCAGCCTCACCGTCAGGGAGGCGGCGCGTCTGCAGACATTTCCGGACAACTACTTCTTCAAGGGCAATCGCACCGAGCAGTACATCCAGGTTGGCAATGCGGTTCCGCCGTTTCTGGCCCGAAAGATTGCCTCGGTGCTCCACGCCCTGCTCATCAATTCCATGACGACCGGCAGCCGCGGAAGGCTCAAAAAGGCAAGCTAGACCAAAGACTTTGCACCTTCGGTTGCGATTGGGCTATTGTGCACGGGTCCAAGGGCCAGTACCGGGCTTCCGGTACCGGAGGGGGTTGATGAAAACAGTAAGTGCTGCACCCAAGGCAGCCATGCTCATTGAGAGCATGCGCGATATCGGATATTCCCTTGAGACGGCGCTGGCGGACGTCATCGACAATTCCATAACGGCGAAGGCAACCCGGATCGACATCCTCACCGATCTGGATGAGCTTCGCATCGGCGTTCTCGACAACGGCAGGGGGATGACCGAGGCCGAGCTGCTCGCGGCCATGCGGCCGGGCAGCATCAATCCCCGCGACGACCACAAATCCACTGATCTCGGCCGCTTCGGTCTTGGTCTCAAGACGGCCTCGTTCTCGCAATGCCGCCGCGTGACCGTGCTAACGCGCTCGGCGGGAAAGTTTTCGGCCGCGACGTGGGATCTCGACTTCGTTGCCGAAAAGGACGACTGGCTCGTGCAGGTTCCGGATGAGCCATCGAGCCTGCCTTGGGCAGACCAGCTCCCGGAAAGTGGCACGCTCGTCATCTGGGAGAACCTTGACCGCGTCCTCGAACGGGATAGCAGCGCGGTCGGTATCCAGCGTCTCGTCAAGCGTCTCGACGACGCACGCGAACACCTCGAGCTTGTGTTCCACAGGTTCCTTTCGGGTGAACCCGGACTGAAGCGGATCGAGATCAGGCTCAATGAGCGGCCGCTCGTTCCCTTCGATCCGTTCCACAGCACGCACCCCGCAACAACCGCGGAGCCGCTCACGCCGGAAGATATCAAGGTCGGTGATCACGTCGTAACCGTGCAGACCTTCACACTGCCACATCACAAGAAGGTAACCCCGGAGGAATGGGAGCGTTACGCAGGCCGGGCGGGTTATGTGAAGAATCAGGGCTTCTATGTCTATCGCGGGAAACGGCTGATCATCCACGGAACCTGGTTCGGTCTCGCGCGGCAGATGGAATTGACGAAGCTGGCGCGCGTTCGGATCGACATGCCGAACGATCTCGACGCGGACTGGAAGATCGACGTCAAGAAAGCATCGGCCCAGCCGCCGTATCAGGTGCGCGAGCGCCTGCGCCGCATCATCGAGAGAATTGGTGCAACATCAAAGCGCGTGTACACAAGCCGTGGCCGCGTTCTTGTGACCGATAGCCGACTTCCGGTCTGGAATCGCGTGCAGGACAAGAACGAGATTTCCTACCAGATCAATTCCAGCCATCCGGTGGTGGCCGACTTTGTGGGGGACCTATCCGAGGACCAGAAGCGGGCCTTCACGCGCGTCGTCGAGCTGTTTGGCTCATCGCTTCCCATGGACGCGCTGTTTGCGGATCTTGGAGGATCGCCAGACAAGGTCACCGGCAACGAGCTTTCCGATGATGCCCTGACTTATATGGTCACGACCACCATCGCAAAACTCGTGGAAAGCGGCCTAGGGACGGATGTTGTGGTCGACATGCTGAGCGTTGCCGAACCATTCCGCTCGAACTGGGATCGGGCCGAAACAATTGCCAACAACTACATTGCCGAGGAATACGCGCGTGCAGGAGAATTTGAAAAATCTCGAACTTGCGGTTGAGGGTCTGCTGGCGCGCGAGCTGTCGCCGACGCCCGAGAAGATCCGCGAGCTGATCACCAATTTCCGCGTGATCCCGACGTGTGCAGTTAGTGATGCCGACGCCGAGCGTCTGGCGCGCCAACTCGAAGCTCGCCACGACGTAACGATGACCATCGGCGCCATGCTGACGAGCCACGACTTCGAACCGTGGCTCGAAGGCCGTCGCAGCAGCATCGATCCCTACTACTGGGGACGCTACAAGCGTCTTCTCGCCGAGAAGAACTACTCGACGCAGGTGCTGGCGACGATGGACAACGTCACCGACCGCATTCTGGGACTTCTGGAGAACCCTGACAGGGAAGGTCACTGGGACCGACGCGGAATGGTCGTCGGACACGTGCAGTCCGGCAAAACGGCCAACTATATCGGGCTCATCTGCAAGGCTGCGGACGCGGGCTACCGCATCATCGTCGTGATTGCCGGCATTCACAACAACCTGCGCAACCAGACGCAGGCGCGCATCGACGAGGGATTTGTTGGACGTGACAGCGCGTTGAAGGTCACGGATCGCGAGCGGCGTATCATCGGCGTTGGGCGCTACGATAGCCGGCGCCTGCCCTGGACCTTCACAAATTCGGTCCGCGACTTCAACCGCGTCGGCGCCGAGCAAGTTGGCGGCAAGCTGTCCGATCTCCGCGTTCCGGCTGTTTTCGTGATCAAGAAGAACAGCAAGACGCTCAAGAACCTGACCGACTGGCTCAAGGACTACAATGCCCGCGGCGGCGGCCGAACCGTCGAGGCGCCCATGCTGCTGATCGATGATGAAGCCGACAATGCCTCGATCAACATCAAGCATGGCCAAGGCGAGGTATCGAAGATCAACGCCCAGATTCGCGAATTGCTGCGCATGTTCGAGCGAAGCTGCTACGTCGGATACACAGCGACCCCCTTCGCCAACATTTTCATCAGTCCCGACACCGACGACGCGATGCTGGGCGAGGATCTGTTCCCCCGGCATTTCATCGTGGGGCTCGACCCGCCGACCAACTACTTCGGCGCCACCCGCGTTTTCGTTGACGACCCGCGCGCGTTCATTCGTCATATCGAAGACAATGGTGACTATCTGCCCCTGACGCATCCGAAGGAAACACAGGTCGCCACGCTGCCGCCCAGCCTGATCAAGGCTGTGCGAGCATTCGTCGTCGCGCGGGCCATTCGCCTGGTTCGCGGCCAGGTCAACCAGCACTGCTCCATGCTGGTCAACGCTTCGCGATTCACCGATGTGCAGCGTCAGATTCGCAACGAAATCCATGTCAGACTGGAAGCCATCCAGGCGAGCAGTCGTGTGAACGGTGCCCTTGCGCCCGACAAGGCGCTGAAGGACCCCGAAATTCGCGAGCTTCATGCCGTCTGGGAGGAGGAATACGGGGACACGGACACCGACTGGCCGCAGGTGCAGAAAGCGCTGCACGAGGCAGCTTCGCCGATCCGCGCTGTGGAGGTGAACAGCCGCTCCTCGGGCGCCCTCAACTACACCGATCACGAGAAGGCCGGCCTGAATGTGATCGCAGTTGGCGGCTTCTCGCTTTCGCGCGGACTGACACTCGAAGGCCTGATGGTCAGCTACTTCCTGCGCAATTCCATGATGTACGACACCCTGATGCAAATGGGGCGCTGGTTCGGGTATCGACCGGGCTACGAAGACCTCTGCCGGGTCTGGATGCTGGAGGAGGCCGAGAGCTGGTACCGCTATATCGCGGAATCCATCGAGGAGCTTCGCGAGGAAATGCGAAGGATGGAAGAGGCGAATGCAACGCCCGAACAGTTCGGCCTCAAGGTTCGCAGCCATCCAGACACGCTGATCGTCACAGCTAGGAACAAGATGGGGTCGGGCGAACAGGTTGTCGTGCGGGTTGGCCTCGGCAACGAGTTCATCGAAACGACGGCGCTCAGGTGGGATGACAACAGCCTCAAGGCCAATCGTCTTGCCGCCGAGACACTTGCCAAGCGCTTGGCCGCCGCGGGAAAGCCTCTTGCCGCTGCCGAGCCGGTCTCCAGCGGCAGACTGGTTCGGGAAGTGCCGGTTGGTCCGATTCTGGAATTTCTCACGGAGTTCCAGAACGATCCGCAATCGCTGCTCACCGATCCTGTTCCGGTTCGGCGCTACATCGAGGATCGCGCGTCTGGCGAGCTGAAGACGTGGGATATCTTCGTGCCGAGCGTTTCCCGTCCGGACTACACGCCGCTAGTCGACGACTCGCTCGGCATCGAGGTCACGTGTCAGCGTCGCAAGGCCGGCAAGAGCAGCCGCGCCGGAAGAACCCTTCTTGTCACGGACAACCAGCGCGTCGCTTCGCGCGGCGTCGAGAAGACGGGCGTTGATCTGGCTGCGGCGAAAGCGGCAGAGGCAGAGTATCGCAGCGAAAACAATATTGGCGAGAGCGACGTTCGCAACTATCCCGACAGGATCTATCGTCACAAGCGGGTGCGTCCCCTGCTGGTCCTTCATCTGCTTGCGATCGGCGAAGCTGGCAAAGACCTGAGCAGCCAGGAACCGGTTGTCGCCTGGAGCATCAGCTTCCCCAAGACCGAACTTGCGGAGGATCGCGTCGAGTACGTCGTCAACACGACGTGGATGCGCGAAAACTACCGCGATGACCTCGACGAAGACGAAATGGCTGGCGACGATGAGTGATGATCCCTGGAAGGACATTGTTCCGCCGACCGTCGTGGATGCCTTCAAGGCAAAGCGCGTCGATCCCGACCTGCCGTGGAATTTCTTCTGGGGACGTGCCCTCGATCGCAAGTGCCTCTTCGTTCTTGCTCACTCTCCGGAATCCCTGCCGCCGGGAAAGCTTCCCAATCTCAAGGGAATCGAAATCACGGATGTGCCGCGAGGAGCGGGCGCCGATCGCGTGCTGGTCTTCAAGCTGCTTGAGAACGCCCACCGTGACATATTCGAAAGACTGTGCCGGGATATAGTGGCGAGCGCCAGCCGTGCCGCGTCGGAGCCTGAGGCCTTGGCACTCACGCTGGCGCGCACCTGGAGATGGCATCATCTTCTTCGCGGTGGCCTCGACGGAAAGCTGAGCCCGGAAGAGCAGAAAGGGCTGGCTGGGGAACTGTTGGTCATCGAGCGCTTCCTGTTGCAGTGCCTGTCGCCAGCCGAGGCCCTGAACGCATGGCGCGGACCACTCGGTTCGCCAAAGGACTTCGAGATCGGCCGGCTATGCGTCGAGGCGAAGGCGCGCCGCGGAGCGGCCACGCCCCAAGTCGCCATCAGCTCGGCTGACCAGCTCGACATAGCGGGAGTGGACGAACTCTATCTCCATGTTGTCGAACTTGACCAAGCTCCAGCCGGCACGGCCCAGAGCTTTACCCTCACCGAACTCGCCGCCCGGGTACGGGACCGGATGCTGCGAACCGATCCTGGCATCTCCGATGTCCTGGATCGGCTCCTCGTGTCTGCCGGCTTCGATTGGCTCGACGACTATTCGGATTCAAGATGGGTGGAGGGCGCGAGCCGCCTTTTCCGAGTTGCCGAGGGCTTTCCGCGGATCAGCGCGAGCCTGCTGCCATCCGGCATCGACAACGTCCGATATTCGATTTCCCTGCAGGACTGTGTACCATTTCTGACCGACGAAAACGGCCTGGTCGAGGCTGTGAGAGCGAGGCGCAATGGCGGAGGAACTTGAGGACTTCCACAAGGAATTCTTCCAGGACGTGCATGGCCTCGCCGATGCCGGCGGCCGCTACGCCGAGGACGCCTTCTTCGAGCTTTTCACAACCCAGCTTGTCGAGGCCGGCGAGCTCGAAACGGCCGATCGCGCCTCCGGTGGCTCTCCCCGCGGGATGCGTGTGGATGGCTATGGGGGAGATCCGGCATCGGCCGATGGCGTGCTTAGTCTCATCATCGCCGACTTCAATCAATCCGACGGGATTACGACACTGACGGCAACCGAGATGGATGCCATCTTCAAGCGTCTGACCAATTTTCTGAACTCGATCGCTCGATCCCGCGCATCGCAACGCCTCCGAAGAGAGCACTGCTGCGTTTGGTCTGGCCGATCTGATCGCGAAACGCTGGCCGACCGTGTCCAAGGTGCGGCTGTTTCTCATTTCGAACCGCGTCCTCAGCAGTCGAGTCGATGGACGCGAAGCCGGTGAGTTCAAGGGCGTGCCCGTTACCTACAGCGTGTGGGATCTCGGCAGATTGCATCGCTTTGTCGCGACCGGACGTGGACGCGAAGAGATTCTCATCGACCTTGAGAAGGATTTCGGCGGCCCGTTGCCGGCTCTTCCGGCCCATTTGAGCAATGCCGGTTATGAAGCGTACCTGATCGTCATACCGGGCAAGCAGCTCGCCGACGTCTATGACCGATGGGGCTCTCGGCTTCTCGAACAGAACGTCCGCGTGTTCCTTCAGGCGCGTGGCGGTGTAAACAAGGGCATCAGGAACACCATCGAGAATGATCCCGGGATGTTCTTTGCCTACAACAACGGCATCACCGCCACGGCCGAGAAGGTCACGATCAAGATGTCTGATGCCGGACTGATCATCACCGAATTGAACAATCTGCAGATCGTCAATGGCGGTCAGACGACCGCGTCGATCCATGCCGCGAGCCGGAAGAAAGAAGTCGATCTATCGCGCGTCTTCGTTCAGATGAAGCTGTCGGTGGTCGAGCCGGCCAAGGCAATGGACATTGTCCCGAAGATATCGGAATACGCCAACAGCCAGAACCGGGTGAATGCGGCCGACTTCTTCGCGAACCATCCGTACCACGTTCAACTGGAGAAAATCTCCCGAAGCACATTTGCTCCGTCACCTGACGGGACCTTCCGCGAATCCAAATGGTTCTACGAGCGGGCGAGAGGGCAGTACCAGGACGCGCGCGCCCTGCTCAATCCGACCCAACGCAAGAAATTTGATCTGGAGTATCCCAAGAATCAGGTCTTCTCGAAGACCGATCTTGCGAAGTTCCTGAACCTCTGGCTTGGCCACCCGGACATCGTGAGCCGCGGCGCACAGAAGAATTTTGCTCGTTTTGCCGAAACGATCGGCAAGGCATGGACCAAGAACCCTGATCAGTTCAACAAGCGCTACTACACGGACTCGGTTGCAAAGGCGATCGTGTTTCGCGAGGGAGAAAAGCTGGTCAGTGAACAGCCTTGGTACCAGGGCGGCTATCGTGCCAACGTCGTTGCCTACGCGATTGCCAAGGTCGGGCACGATGTCGAGGAAATGGATCGGGCCGTCAATTTCGACAGCATCTGGCGAAAGCAGGACATCTCGGACGCGTTCAAGGAAGCCCTGGTACTGGCAGCGAAGGCAAGCCACGACGTGCTGGTCGATCCTCCGGCCGGAATGAGCAACGTGACGGAATGGGCCAAGCAGCAGGCCTGCTGGAACCGGATTTCCGCGCTGGATATCCTGTGGCCGAGGGCGTTCGTGCGCGAGCTGATGACGCATGAAGAGGAACAGGAAGAGCAGTCGGATGCCGAGAAGGATCAACGACTTCTGAATGGCATCGAGGCACAGACAGTAGTCGTCCGCGCCGGCGGCCCGCTCTGGCGGACAGTCAAGGAGTGGGGTGTGTCGCGGCGGCTGCTGACACCCACGGAAGCCGGCATCCTCGACGTTGCAGCCTCCATTCCCAACCGGGTGCCAAGCGAAAAGCAATGCCTAATTGCCATCGAGGCGCTGAAGAAGATGCACCAGGAGGGCTGTCAGATCGGGCGTGACCTGTTGGGGTAGGCGGGTGCTCTTAGCGTTCCAAGAGCCAGTAGAAGCGCTCGCCGGAGGCTCACTGCAACCTACGATCCAAGACAAACTTTAGGTATTTTTATACCGGGGACGTGCTCTATACAATGAGAACGGTACTAGAGCGGGATGGGTCTAAACTGAATTGATTGAGGATTCCCAAATCAGATCGGTTCTGATTCAACATGCTGGCTGGGAAGGAGGCCGGCATGGATGGGACGACCGTATTCAAATGATCTGCGTGAGCGGGTGGTAAGGGGGGTCATCAAGGGTGGTTTGTCGTGCCATCAGGCCGCGGCGCAATTTGGGGTGGGCATCAGTACGGCCATTCTCTGGGTTCAGCGCTTCCGAAAAACCGGCAGCGTCAAGCCTGACAAGATCGGCGGCTATCGGCCGAAGAAGATTGCGGGGCCGCACCGCGATTGGCTGGTGCAACGGTGCCGGAATGCGGATTTCACCTTGCGCGGGCTGGTGGCCGAACTCGCCGAGCGTGGCCTGAAGGTAGATTACCGCACGGTGTGGGATTTCGTCCACGCCGAGAAGCTCAGTCATAAAAAAAGACGCTGATTGCCGCCGAGCAGGACCGCCCAGATGTGGCCCGCCGCCGGGCACAGTGGGTTAAGTATCGAGAGCGGATCGACCCCTCTCGCCTGGTGTTCATCGACGAAACCTGGACGAAGACCAACATGGCGCCGCTGCGGGGCTGGGCGCCGCGTGGCCAAAGGATCAGAGCCAAGGTACCACACGGCCGCTGGCAGACCATGACCTTCCTCGCGGCATTGCGCCACGATCGCATCACCGCTCCGTGGCTCATTGAGGGGCCGATCAACGGCGAGACCTTCCAACTTTACGTCGAGAAGGTTTTGGTCCCGACCTTGCGGCCCGGCGACATCGTGATCATGGACAATCTCGGTTCGCACAAGGCCAGTGCGGTGCGTCGTGCTATCCGCGCCGCCGGCGCGCACCTGTTCTTCCTGCCGAAATACTCACCCGACCTGAACCCGATCGAGCAGTTCTTCGCCAAGTTCAAACATTGGCTGCGCAAGGCCGCAAGGCGAACCACCGAGGCCGTCTACAATGCGATCGGTCCGATCCTCGACACCGTCTCAGATGACGAATGCGCAAACTACTTCGCCAACGCCGGATATGACCAAACCTAGTCTCATCCCGCTCTAGCGCGCGCGTAGCAATGACCGTGCCATCCTTGCCGGATCGGGTTGAAAACCAGGCCTCAGCCTGGTTTTGCGTTAGCGTCCACCAGGCCAAAGCCTGGTTTTCTCTCCTTGTACACCAGGCTGTAACCTGGTTTTAATAAGCTGCGAACCAGGCTGTAGCCTGGCTTATCCGCCCCCTGCACCAAGGCCGCAGCCTGGTTCTACGGGTAAGATACTGAAATTGTGGGGTGATCAATGAAGTCCTTGAAGAAGCCCATTATTCGAAGTCGTGCAAGAAAGGTATTAGATGACCGCTTGGTGCCGACTGACTCCCAAAGGCCGGAAACGCGCTACAAACCTCCCGCCAAAGGTTGGATAAGGGCCATACGGGATGCCCTAGGTATGAGTAGCCAGCAATTGGCTCGCAGAGTGTCCTTAGTTTCCCAAAGCATCGACGATTGGGAGAAGAGGGAGGCGAACGGCTCGATTCAGCTGAAGACCTTGCGCCGTGCTGCTGATGCGCTGGATTGCACCTTGGTTTACGCATTCATACCCAAGACCTCACTGGAAGAGATGGTGCAATCGCGTGCTCGCAGGCTAGCAATGCGCGACCTGAAGCGGGTGGCGCATACGATGAAGCTTGAAGACCAGGCAACGGACGATAGCGACCTGCAGTCGCAGATCGACGAGTACATTCGCGACCACGCGGAAGAATTGGAACGCGACCTCTGGAAGAAGCTATGACGGATCTGTTCCAAGAGCCTGAAGATGCAACGGACCTGTCGCCGGATCAACGTAGGGACCTTAGGCAAACTTGGATCACCAATCGCGCCGACCTCAACAAGGCGGAAGAGCAGAACATCCTGAGCGGCACAATCTGGGCGCGCGGACGCCGAAGTGTCAATCCGGCGGATTTGCTGAATGACGAATTCGCCAAGACATTGCACAAGCAGATGTTCGGTGACGTCTGGAGCTGGGCTGGAAAGTATAGGGACCGAGAGAGCAATATTGGGGTGAAACCTCATTTGATCTCCACCGAGGTTCCAACCTTGTTCAGCGATGCTCGTTACTGGTTGAAGCATGAAACATACGAACCTGACGAGCTCGCCACTCGGATTCATCATCGACTCGTCGCCATTCACCCTTTCCCAAACGGAAATGGCCGTCACACCCGGCTGATGGCTGATCTGCTTGTTGAGCGGCTTGGTCGCGAGCCATTCTCTTGGGGGCGTGGCAGTCTCACGGAGGTGAGTGAACTTCGCACAAGCTACGTTGCGGCACTAAGAGCTGCGGACAACCATGATATTGAACCGCTCCTTCGTTTTGCGCGCTCGTAGGCCGACATATCGCCGGCGCGCCAAGCTTGAGCAAGCAACTTACTGATCGGGTGAGTACAAAAGCAACGTGATCACGATCATGCGTTTGCGTGCTGCGTACCGGGGTATCGCTCCGGCGAGGGCCGCCTTGCGCGGTGCGATGGAGGGTGAAGACATAGGCGTATGACTGACCATACGCCTAATTCGAAGGTATCCCGACTGGAAGTTGTCTCGACGGGCGCTCGACGCCGGTGGACATTGGAAGAAAAGCAGCGGATCGTTACCGAGAGCTATGGCGGGCCACGATTGGTGTCAGTGACGGCTCGGCGCAACGGGTTGTCTGCGAGCCAATTGTTCACGTGGCGCCGGTTGGCGCGCGAGGACCGGCTGAGCGGGGATGTCGTGCCGGCGCTTGTTCCTGTGGAGATCGCCTTTACGCCGGCTCCGGGCTCGACGTGCACACCGCAGCCGCCGTCGTCGCCTCCTGCGCAGCGCGCAAGCGTCGGAATAATCGAGATTGAGCTCAGCGGCGGCTGTCGCGTTCGCGTTGACCGGGATGTGGATGCCGAGGCACTGCAGCGGGTGCTTGAGCTTCTGAGGCGGCGATGATCCCGATCCCGAGCGGCGTCAGGGTCTGGATCGCCACCGGCCACACCGACATGCGCCGCGGCATGCAAAGTCTGGCCCTGACGGTTCAGGAGAGCTTGAAGCGCGATCCTCATGCCGGCGATCTCTATATCTTCCGGGGTCGCCGCGGCGATCTGATCAAGATTTTATGGCATGACGGGTTAGGCATGTCGCTCTATGCCAAACGCCTCGACCGCGGCAAGTTCATCTGGCCCTCGGCGTCGGATGGCGCGGTGTCGATCTCAGCGGCCCAGATGGCTTATATGCTGGAAGGGATCGACTGGAGAAATCCGCAATTGACATGGCGGCCGCAGAGCGCCGGCTGAGCGAAATAAAATGGGACCATGCACATTTTAAGACGCCACAAATCACTGAATTTATGATTCTCTGGTTTGCATGGACACGCCTCGCGACGCTCTTCCCGAAGACGTAACCGCTCTGAGAGCGGCGTTGGCGAGCGAACGCGCGAAAGCTCTGGATATCGCAGCAGAACTTGCGGTCGCCCTTGCGAAGGCGTCGGAAGACAGTGCGCTGATTGCCCAGCAGAAGCTGCAGATAGCCAAGCTGCAACGCCAGATCTACGGGCAACGATCGGAACGCTCGTCTCGCCTGATCGACCAGTTGACGCTTACGTTTGAAGAGCTGGAATCCAGCGCCACCGAAGACGAGCTTGCGGCCGAAAAAGCCGTCGCCAGGACAACGACTGTTCGCGGATTTACGCGCACGCGCCCCGAACGCAATACCTTCCCCGATCATCTTCCCCGCGAGCGGGTGGTGATCGATCCGCCGACAGTTTGTGGCTGCTGCGGCGGCAATCGCTTGCGCAAGCTCGGCGAAGACGTGACCCGGACACTGGAATCGGTGCCGCGTCAGTGGAAGGTGATCGAGACGGTGCGCGAAAAGTTCACCTGTCGGGATTGCGAGAAAGTCAGCCAAGCGCCGGCGCCGTTCCATGTGATTGCGCGGGGCTGGGCGGGACCGAGCCTGCTCGCGATGATTCTGTACGAGAAGTTCGGTCAGCATCAGCCATTGAACCGTCAGACCGAGCGCTATGCTCTTGAAGGCGTGCCGATCAGCCTCTCGACCATTGCCGACGCCGTAGGGTCGTGCTGCACGGTGTTGGAGCCGCTGTCGCGGCTCTTGGAAGCCCACGTCATGGCAGCCGAACGCCTCCATGGCGACGACACCACCGTGCCCGTGCTGGCCTTGGGCAAGTGCGATGTCGCTCGATGCTGGGTCTATGTGAAGGACGACCGCCCCTTCGGCGGCTCAGATCCGCCGGCGGCGATGTTTTATTACTCGCGCGATCGAAGTGGTGAGCATCCGCAGGCGCATCTGGCCAACTATACCGGGATCCTCCAGGCCGACGCCTTCGGCGGATACATCAAGCTCTACGAGCCCCAGCGAAGTCCTGGGCTTATCAGGGAAGCGGCCTGTTGGGTCCATGCCCGGCGCCCGTTCTTCGCCATGGCGGACCTTGAGGAGAACGCGCGGCGCAAAGCGGCCGGAAAGAAGGAGATCGTCATCTCGCCCGTCGCCATGGAGATCGTGCGCCGCATCGACGCTCTGTTCGAGATCGAGCGCTCTATCAATGGCCAAAGCGCCGACCAACGAAAGGCTGTTCGCCAGGCGCAGAGCGCGCCGCTCGTCGCCGATCTGGAAGCCTATATGCGCGAGCAGTGCGCTAAACTCTCCCGCGGTCACGATCTGGCAAAAGCCATGAACTACATGTTCAAGCGCTGGGCCTCCTTCACACGCTTCCTCGACGATGGCCGCGTCTGCCTCTCGAACAATGCCGCCGAAAGAGCGCTGCGCGGCATCGCATTGGGCAGAAAGTCGTGGTTATTCTGTGGGTCCGACCGCGGAGGGCGCCGAGCCGCGGCCATGTATAGCCTCATCGTCTCTGCCAAGATGAACGACGTCGACCCTCAGGCCTGGCTCGCCGATGTACTCGCTCGCATCGCCACCCACCCCGCCCACAGGCTCGATGAGCTGCTGCCCTGGAACTGGAAGACTGCGCAGCAGCAAGGCCTTGCGGCGCAGGCGGCTTGATGGGGCACGTCAACAAAGTCAGCCACGTGTTCACTCTCAGCCACGTCGCTGAGATGCTCGGTGAAGACGGGGAATGGCTGTTCGAGGTCGCCGAAGAAATGGACACCGAGGATGGCCAGCTATGGGTCGTCGGCGTCGGTGAAGACGGCATGATGGCGTTCACCGATGACGGGATCGAGAACCTCAAAGAGCTGATCGCAATCCACAAAGACGACCCCAGCATCATCGAAAAACGCCGCCAAGCGCTCGCTGCGATGATGAAGCCGAAGACCGAAGAGTCCGACGAAATCTAGCCGCTAACCGGATAGACCAGCGCGCCTGCGGCCTACAGCGCATGGTTACGTACCGGGCGGGCTCTCGTGAACCGAGCCGAATGGCGTCTCGGCCATCTGGGCTTCGATCCCTAGCAACATCATAATGAGTTGCTCGCCGGAGGCACTCGCTCGCGGGCCCCGCCGTCATTGCATGCCGGCGTCGCTATCACTGTCCCGCGTTCGGGTGCCTTCTTAACCGGTCTCGCGACTGCACTCGGTCCCGGGTCCCGCCGCTACGCGTCGGCGCTATGCTGACCCTCCTGCGGGTGCCTCTTTTGATTTTCTCATCTAAGCCTTAAAGTTGCCTACTTTTACCACCGTTGCACCTGTCACCATTGTCCCCTCTAGTTCTCTCACGATTCGCTCGTCCGGACCGACGACTCCCAGATCGAACTCCCGATCCGGCGTTACAAGGATCATCCGGTGTCCAATTATCATGAGCACCGTAACGTCGTTGCGTTCACCAGATATAGCCCATTCACGAATTTCTGCTGCCGTAGGGTTCCTTGCGCCAAGTGTCAGGGAAACCGGGATCGCATCTTATTTCGATGCCGTCTTCCGATGTCGTCAATACAAACTTGGATTTACTTGGTTTCCATCGCTCGTCCAGCGAGTCATTGACGAGCCAAAGACAGCTAAAGTTCTTACATTCGGTGGGTCTGTGGTCATAGATCGCACAGCCACGATCGGGGCGGCAGTGGCGACACCACGAATTCAATGGCTTTGCAAGAGCCTCGATAACCATCACCTTGCAACAGAGCGTGCAGTCACTACACAGCCGTTTTCCGGAAGCAGTCATGTACGTATTTCCCGACGTCCCGCACACAAGCTAAGCTAACTGGATACGAAAAGCTTTCTAGTCTAGCGGGCGGAGGTCCGGCCGTTAACCCGCCTTCGAAGAAGGCTTGGACGCAGGCGGTGAATTAAAGCTGTCCGATTCTCGTCAGTGTCCGATCAAAAAAGAAGCGGCTCAAATGTCGCCCGATCAAGCAGTCGGAAAGCGGTGGCGTACCATGGCGTGCAATTTGGCCGTTCCGCTGCGAACGACGGTGTGCAACCCTTCTTTAGTCGTGCTGCCGGGAATGCGCCCCCTATCGGACCGGTCCGTACAAACTTCGCGGCGCGCCGCCCGATGTTCGAGGAGCAGCGTCGCGCCATGTTCGAAAGTGACCCGAGTCACCCGTTCGATGACGCGGAAGCGCTCGCTTGGCTGCGCGCGCAGCCGGATGGGCGTGTTACGGCCAACGCGGCTGAGCTTGGACGTGAATGGGGATGGAACCGCATGCGCGCCGGCCGCCGCTTGAGAGCGTGGGAGCAAGCGGGCTACATCCACCGTAACGCCGAAGAGATCATCGTAACGACGTCTGTTACACCGGCCGTTACAGGGTCCGCGGGCGTCGGGGTCACACACGAAGCGCCTGTAACGCGACGATCAATGACACCTGTCAAGCTTGCTGCGTTCGTCGTTGCGCTAGCACTTGCCTGCGTGTCAGCGGCCTTTTCTATCGACGGCCTCACCGCAATCTTTGCAGGGGCTTTCTGGCCCGTCATCATCATGGGCGCCACCTTAGAAGCCGGGAAACTCGTCGCCGCAGCGTGGCTGACCCAGAATTGGTCCTCGGCGCCCTACCTCCTGCGCCTGATCCTAGTGGCGATGATCGGAGTGTTGATGAGCCTGAACGCCGTCGGCGTGTTCGGCTTCCTCACAAAAGCCCATCTGGACCACATGGTGACCGTCGATCTGGCACTTGCGGACAAGGCCGCCGAAACGGAGGCCCGGCTTGCGATCCAGGCCCAGACCGTAGCCGATCTCGACCGGCGCATTGCCCAGATCGATGCCGCCATCGAGGAATCGACGCGGCTCGGCCGCCCCGTCGGCGCGATGACGATAGCTGACCAGAAGCGCCGCGATCGCGCCGATATCGTTGCAGCACGCCAGCACGAGGCCGGGACGCTTGCCAACCTGCAAATCGATAAAGCCAGGGTCGACGCTCAGCGCCGGCGCGCTGAGGCCGATGTCGGACCCGTGCGATATCTCGCCGAGCTTCTTGGCATGCCATCCGCGGACCTTGAACGACCCGTCCGAATGCTCACGCTGGCGCTCGTCGCGGTGCTCGATCCGATGGCGGTGGCGCTCCTGCTCGCCGCTGGCGCGCCCGCCCGCGCAAGTTCGCGCTGAACATTGGAAAGTAGCATCACCGGGACGTCGCACCGGCTCCTGGATTCGCTCGGAAATCGTCGAACGTGCCGATCACGGGCTATCGATTGGATGTAAAGCGATGTCGAGTTGTTTGCCACAGTCCTTCTTTTTGATCACGCGCCCCTGCGCCGCCCGAGTGCAAGTATTTTGCCGGCTCACTTGCAACTTCTCTGCATCAAACACGCAACGGAACAGACCGAATTACTGCACATCGACGGGCGTTTCGCCACCGCTCGAATTACCAGACCTCATGCTTCTACGTGTTCGAAGTTCGATACCAGCGTAGGCAGTATTTTCGGAAAGGCAAACCGTTAGCCCAAAGAAAGAAAGGAAGAAGAATTTCTCACACCCTATGCACCTGCGGTGCTGACGCTTCGCAGTCCGAGCGCTTCTATCCCATTGGGGTGAGACGACCTTTCACTTGAGAACACCGTTTACGCCTGAGGTTAAGAGCGCTGACCGCCTGCATTGCAACTTGGCGGAATTCAATGTCTGCCAAGGACTTGCGCGCATGGGACGCGATTACAGCAGAAGGAGCCAGTTTTTGCCGTCGATCCGATGCGAGATTGTCGTTCCGTTTGCCCGGGACGGTCACAGCCTTCGAAGTCGCCCGGCCTGAGCCTTGACGGTGCCCGGCAAACGGATTCTTTCGAGCATCGGATCGACCGCGATGCACGGTCGACGTAACAGGTGAGGGCCTCGGGCGGAAGCTGTTTTACGCGCTGACGCGGGCAGGGCGCCATCCGATCGGTCGAATTTTTGGCCGTCAGTCACTCCTGCTCGCGTTCTCTGTATCGAAGCTTGATCCTGACGCCAGACATGCCCGCGGGTTGATCCAACGCACGAATGGCTTGGCCGAGCCGAGACCCGAGTTGGACAGCACGGTGCTGCTGGTTCGTGTTTGTCGCGGCCGCTGCGACCGCTGATGGCGCAGACGCCGACGAGGTCGGGGAGGCGGCATGAGAGCGACCAGCCGACGGACCTCGGTGAGTTCGCCCGCTTGCGGCGGCCGCTGCCAGGATGTGCTGACGGCTTTGGCCGAGCTCGAACCTGAGCGCTCTGGCTTCTGCCTGCCAATGTTTGATGAGGTCGCCGAGTCTTGCGTCGCGCTTGGGACGGCGGGTTCGAAGGGTTGCCAGCTCCATCCCTTTGGGTGTGCTGTACCCGTGGATGCGGGCGGCCTCCTCGATGGCCTGGCGCCGCTTGGAGAAAGCCCGCTCAATATCGCGCGGGATGGCCGCGACCCGGAACGTGTCATTCTGCCGCTCAAGCCGAATGCCCTGCCGCTCCAGCCCCGAGGCAAGAGCTCGCGCGGTAAGTCGCGCCGGCTTCCTTCTGCGCCTTGTAGAGCTCTCGGCTGATGATCGCTCCCCAACTTCCGTCGCGGCGCGGGGCGAGGTTGAAGATGAAGGCGTGGGTATGGAGCTGCGGATCGGATTCGCGGCTGGTGTGGTGATCGAACTGCGCCATCAGAAGCCCCGCCGTCCGCTCCCGTGCACTGCCGCCCCGGCCACGTCGGCCCAGCCCGCGGTCGCTTCGAGATGCGCGGTCGCCGCCAGCACCGCCGAGCGATGGGCTTGCTCGATCGCCTCGCCGGTCATGCCCCTCGGAGAGCGCCCATAACACCGAGACCGATTTCGGGCGCGCTGAAGGTCATGTCCCAGCCGGCCGAATGCTCCCGTCCGCGCCCGCCAAGCTTGTGCCAGCCGCTCGCCGGTCTTGGGATCGACCCCTCGCAGCGCGGCCGTCGAACTCGGCATGCGTGACCGGTCCGCGCAGGCTCAACCGCTCGGCGCCTTCGGCCGGCCCAGCGGCCGGGCGGCTCGCCCGTCGCGGCTATAGTAATCGTCGCGCTGCAGATGGTCGTAATAGCGTAAGGCCGCCGCAGCACTTGCCTCGGGCTGAAATCGACGCCACCATGGGTCAGCGCCACGTCTGTAGGATCTGGTCGGCCAGATCCCTGGTCAGGCGGGAGGTCGACGGCAACGCCTCAGGATTCGTCTCTCCATTGGCTTGCTTTGAGACCGGCTGCAGGTGAAGGGTCGGGTCCAATCGGCCGGCATGATCGGCTCCCGCAATTTCGGCAGGCTGATATAGGGAAGCTCCAGCTCGTAGACGTCTTCGCCCAGACCGATGAACAGGACCCGGACGCCGCGCTTGGTCGGGCCGAGACGGGAGGCAAGCTCGGAAGCTGTGACCACGCGGCGGATCTCGCGCTGGGTGCTTTCGGTGACGCTGGTCTTGCCGCCGGAGCGGGTCGCACTCTGCATTCGCCGCTCGACCTCCTGTTCGCCGATCAGGCGGCTGATATCCTCGGCCGCTTCGCTGGCATTGATGCGGGTGATGATCTTGGTGCCCGTCATGCCGAACCAGGATTTGGCCTGGTCTTGGCCATAGACCGCGCGGATCTGTGCGGTGTCCTGAGCCCCGATGACGACGGCGATGCCCTTGGAGCGGCCGAGCTCGAGGAAGGTCGGAAACTGCTTGATCGGCGGCAGCTGCGGGAACTCGTCCAGGAACAGCCACACCCGCCGCTCACGGCTTTCGCGTCAAAGTCGGGCTGCCGACCGCTGAGGCGAGAAGGCCCAGCATGCTGCCGATCCAGATGCCGCGACAGTTCGGGATATCCGGGATCATGCTGCAGGATCAGCGGACGGTGGGGTGTCGGATTGTGCAGCCAGGCGCGGATCGAGAAACGAGCTGCCGACGGATCCGGCCATGCCTCGGCTAGGACCGAGACGATCCGCATGTGGGTCTGGAAGGTCGTCAGAATACTCAGCGTCGTCTTGCTGTCGGGCTGGTTGAGCAGCCGCAGAGCATTCGGATTGTGATCTCTTGCATAGGCCGTGAGCGTATCGACATCGGCGGTGACCACGGCTTCAAGGTCGGCCCAGCCCCAGGCCTGCCCCTGGTCGCCTGCAGATGGACGATGCAGGCGACGAAGATTTCTTGCGCCGCCTGCGACCACATCGGATCTGAGCTTGGCGGTATAAAACGGGCGGCGAGTTCGCGGGCATCCTGCTTGATGCTGCAATCGGCCGCCACATCCCAGACCAGCGACCTCCGGTCATGGGGGGCGACCAGCAGGGGTTCTCCCAGAGCGGGAAGACCGCCCATCATGTCGCCCTTGGTGTCGAGCACCAGGACGCCATCCTTGCGGGCAATTGCTTCGTCGATCAGATGCAGCATGGTCTGGGTCTTTCCGCCGCCGACGCTGCCAAGGATCAAGAAATGCCGCGCCTCGCGCTCGCGGCCTAGTGGAATGGATGGGACCAAGGCGACGCCCTTGCCGTGGATCCGGCACTCAGCGCTACAGGCCCGGGCAAAGGCCTTCAGGCCTCGACTGCCAACTCGCAGCCGAGCCCCGCGAACGACCTTCAACGAGGGTGAAACCATACGAAGGCTCAGCGCAAAGCAAAACAGCGCCACGAGCCCGACCAGGCCGAAGCCAATAACGGTCCAGAACCGAAGTTCGAGCCCATCCAAAGCTCTATACCGCGACAGCTGCTCTCGGCAGGTTCGCCAATAGGCGTCCCCATGGCGGTCCCCGAACCACGCTAAAGCTCGCCCCCTGAGACAAGCCTCAGTGTCTGTCGATCGGAACGGCGTGATCGTTCCATCCGCCGTCGTGGCGCTGGGGGGCCATAGCTGGAAGCCAAGCTCATAGAAACCGGCTGCTAAAGCAAAGCCGCTCAATGCCGCCATGAATGCGATGATCCGCAGGCGCCGGGTCATGCCGCCCTCCCGTTACTTTCTCCCGTGAGCGCCTTCAACAGCGCTTCGAACATCACAAGCAGGTCGCGCGCCGCATGCTCGATCGACTGAATCCGCGTATGCGTTTCCTGCCCCTGCTGTTCGAGGGCGACGATCCGCCGCTCGATCAGCATCAGTCGATCGGCGAGCGCCTTGTTATCGCCGCCGGCAAGGCCCGTGCGGATCAGATCTCGGGCAACGCCCGTGACGCTTGCCGATAGTGAATAGGCGCGCGCCTGGAGCTGGTCGATCTCGCTTATTGCCAACCGGATCGACACGGGTTTTGTTTTGTCAGTCATCAAAGGCCTCAACGGAGTATGCCGACGCGATCGAGCATGAGCTCAAAACCGAATTCGCCCCGCTGCTACTCTCGGTTCTGCAGCAAGGCACGGCCTCGCATGCTCGCGCGATTGTGGTTCGGATCAAACGGCGGGGGAATCTCACGCGCCAAAGCGCCCCAATCAGCGCGCCTTACCGATCGATCCGATGGTCGCCCCGCATCAGATGTCGTTCAAAAAATTTGTTCTTTTTAGATCGGCGGACCGCCGATCCTACGATCAACGAAAAAATATTAAGTCTCGTAAAAACCGCGACGTTGTTCGCCAATGCCGCCCTTCGTTCTCTGACGTACGCCGTGGTACGATAATGATCCTCTCGCATTCGCGGATTCGGCGAAGGTCATGTCGCGCTAGGAGCGGTCGCGCGGCGCGAAGATGCACGTGGCAGCGTAGCGGATGCTCCTCTTCGATACCTCCAAAGACGGCGCACCCAAAACCAATCGCTGCGTCCAAGTCAAGCCACTGCTGCAGGGAGGAGAAACCCGGTGACTCGGGCTTCTTCCTTCATTTTTCCGGCCGAAGGCTCAAGTTTCTTACATTCAGACGCTGATTTTCATTTGATGCGGGATCATTCGGATTCTTAAGTCGGCTTGCCCCGTATGCAGTCGCAATCAAGGTGTCTGCTTTGAGACCGAAGTGGTCGATAAGGACACCGCGAACCAAATTGGCGCAGCGTTCTGAGAGTGCCAGGTCGTTCTCCGGGCTGGTGCGAGCGGCGACGGCTAGCGCAGTCGGAAAAAAATCTCTTGCCGCCGTTGATGTCCGGAAGCCTTCGAACGGCCGCCGCGGCGCGCGACTGTACGCGAGGGCCCTCCGGTGTTCGCATTGACGCGGATCGTCGCACGGCTAACTCTCGCCCTTCGAGTTTTGCGAGAGTAGGAGGGATCTTGCGATACAGTCGACGAGGGGGAAACGGAAGAGAGCAGTCACGAGTTACTTCATCCATTCAGAAATCTGAAGAATCGAAGACGATACCATTCGGCCAACGGCTCACCTGTACGATTAGCGAAGCGTGCGAGGTAACCGGCTTGGGACGCACGAAGCTTTACGAGTTGATAGGGACCGGACAACTCGCTACGACAACTGTAGGACGTCGGCGCTTAGTGCTCGTAAGCTCGCTCCAAGCACTGCTCAACGTGAATTCTTCGGAGGCTGGCGATATGAAAAGGATTTGGTAGCACCTCTCTCCGTTTGACGAATTTAGCCATGATTGTCCGTCTGCTTCCGCTCCAATCCGCCAAAAGGACGGGGGTGACGCTGCGGGAATGTCAGCTCCGAATTTAACTAACCATTTGAAAGTAAATTAGGATTCTGTCTGGCATCGCGGACTCCCTCTCCGCCAGTTCTACGCCAGAGCACGAGATGCTATCCGTCTCCTTCCTTTCCAGCGTCGCCGCTACTTAAGTCCCCACCGAAACGCATGGCGCAGTTCGGCGGCTCCATTCCTTTCGTGCCAGCGTCCATGCGCGATGATGACGCGCTCGGGGTTCCAGGCGAGCATGGTTTTCACCGCCCCCCGAAATTCGCGCTTGTGCCGCCAGGTAAAGTTCAAGCGTAGATCGCGCGCGAGGCCACCGTGCGGGGGCGAAACGCCGCCGACCCATGTCAGCAGACGCAGGAAGAATGAGCCGACCTTCTCCGGCTCGAAGTTCTCGATCAGGTCGGTGAGGATCAGCGTGCGGCTTGCGTGGTGGAAGAATTCCACCTCGGTCATGTAGCTGCCCGCAATCGGCAGCGTGGCGATTTCAGCGTCCCAAGGGTAGCCATCCGTGGCCGCGAGGGGAACGGTTTCGAAGGCGATGCGCCCCTTTGCCTGCTCCTCGATGCGCGGCGCGAGATAGACCTCGGCGTCTGGGAAAGCCGCTTTCCATTCGGGAATCCACCAGTAATGGATGCGGTTCGGGCCAATTATACCCTACCCTTGCGTTCGATCTCCGCCTGCAGCGATGGCGTGAGCGGCGTTGGCGAGTGGACGATGAGGTCGCCAGAGGTCAGCCGAACGACCGTCATGCGCGTGGGAAACGGAAACTTCGGCCACGGCATGCCGAAGCGGATCACCGGGCCGTCGACGACCCAGACGTTGTTCACGACGCCCTTTAGCGTGTTGATGGGCGGGTAGGTGGCGCTTGCGTCATCGTGCATGACTCAATTCGGGTCCGCGATCCGTCCGGATGATTCTCTGCCGTGCAATCATAGGGCTATGACGTAGACATAGTGCTCAAAATCGTCGGGCATGGCCCGCCAGTCCACCGCTCTAGATCACGGGCAGCGCCATCATTACGAGGCTGGCGACCCCCACCAACCAGACGAGCGACCGCACCATGTGGACCCCACTCACATAGGCCGGGACATAGACGACGCGCGCGATGAGGAAGATCAATGCTGCATGGGCCACCTGGCTCGTGTCGCCGCCCTTGATTAGCGCCAGCAGCGCCAGGGCAAGGAATATTGGCAGAGCCTCCAGCATATTGTTCTTGGCACGGTCCAACCGGCCAGCGACAACCGACATCTCTGGCAGATTGTCGCGGTTGCCCACGATGCCCCACAGGTCAAAACCGAAACGCGATGTTTCCTGCAGGAAGAGCTGCACCGCATAAAGCGCCAGAACCAGAAGAATAATCGTCGTCAGGGTCATCGACTGGAGCTCCTATTTCGTGAGGGTTCGATATCGTCATCGTCGCGGAAGGAGTCTCCCGCCGGTCACGGTTTCCGGCAGATCACAACGTCCGATGGAACGGCAAAGGAAACCACGACCTCGTGGTGGACGACCTGCCACATCTCCGGCGAAAGGAAGTCTTTGAGGGAGATCGGCCGGCAGCCGCCAACCATCGACGGGTTCAGACGGTGCAACCCATCCCAGGCGCGGGTGACCAGACGCGACGTCAGGGAAGTGCCGAAGGTCAGGCTGATCAGACAGAGCAAGCTGCCGGGACGAAGAATCCGTCCGGCCTCGGTCAGCGCGGCAGCAATCGACTCAGGCGGCAACAGGTCGAACACGTAGGCTGAAAGAAATCGGTCGAACGTTCCGTCGTCGGTAGGAAACCGCATGGCGCCGTCGGTCCGTTCCACCCTGGCCCGTGGCGCAAAGGGATTTAGGCGATGGCGAGCAAGGGAAACCATGGTGTCGCTTAGATCGATGCCAAGGTAATGGGCATTGGCAGGGAGATAGTCACGAAGCAACCGCAGGGCCAAGGCGCCGGTACCGCAACCCATTTCAAAGACCGCGGCGGCATCGTCGAAGCCGCCGAGGGTCAGAAGCGTTTCTTCGGCCCGCCGTTCATAGAACTGCCAGTCCTGTTTGCCGCCGAGCCGGTCATAATAGGCCTTCGCCTGGGCGGTACTTAGATTGCGGCGGCTCGTACGGGCAGCGTCGGCGGAGCTTGGAACGACCACTGGTATTTCCCCATCATAGTGCTACGGCGTAGACATAGTGCTCATCATCGTCGTTCGTGGCCCGCCAATCCAGAACTTGTCCGGCCCGGAACACATAGGTAACAGAACGTACCCAAGACATGGGTGACAACCTCGTGCCAAACGGGTTGTCGAAGGGTTGCAGGGTTTTCTGCTCCTCGTCGAAGTAGCCGAGATCATAATGCATGAAGCTGACGAGCCAAATGCCTTCGTCGACCTCCTTGATGCCAAATGGGTTGCTCGCCGCCCGATTGGTCTACACGGGTGGTGCACATTGCGTTGATGGCTTGCCCGTGGAAACATCCCGACAGCGGGTATCATTGGTTCCCGAGGCGGGTCTCGAACGATTTACCTACGCTTGTCAGGCGTGTAGAGCGATTTAGCCCGGCACCCGTGAGCCATCGGAAGCGAGGCGGCCGCACGTCGATGGAGCCGAATAGCGCCGGTCAAATCTGCGTCGCGGTCCGCAGCAATCGAACTGGGATGAGGCTGTCCAGGCGGCCGGGCTGATAACGGATCAGTGGAGGCAGCCATTGGCCGCGGATCCTTATCAAACAATCTTTTGGGACGTCAGCATTGGTGCCCATCCGTGGAAAGACCTCTCGGTCTCTCAAGCCAGGCCGTGCAGGACATCTCGCCGCGGCTCGATCCATTTCAGATTGATCGAGGCCGGCACTCCACCTGGCAAGGGGGAACCGCCAATTGCCGCCTACATCGCGGCGCCGAGACAAGTTTCCAGGCATTCTTGTAGAAGCGCGCGAAGCCGGTCAACCACCGGCGCCGCTGCGCCGTTGCTCTGGCCGTAAAGCGAGATAAACAGTGGCGGCAGGTCGGGTAGCCCGGCATCCCGGCCAAGTACGGCAAGGCCGGACGGAAGCGCTGCCGGGGTCCTCACGGTCACCCCGAGACCAACATTCACCGCAGCCCAAAGACCCGAAAGGCTGGAACTGGAATAGGTCACCGACCAGTCAATGCCGGCTTGATCGAGGGATGCTGTCGCCGCGGATCTGAATGCGCAGGGAGGGTCGAAGACGGCGAGTTGAAGCGGGCTGCTGCGCTTGAATGCGAAATCGCGCGGCCCGATCCATATCATGGGCAAATTGCCAGACCACAATGCCCCCTCGGGACGTGTGGCTGTGAATGCAACTGCAAGATCAATTTCGCCAGCCGCAAGGCGATCCAGGACAGCGGGGCTGCGACCCTCCACCGTGCGCATTATGACGGACGGATGACTTCGCGCAAACCCCGCCACAACTGCGGGCAACCAGGTTTCCGCCACGTCGTGAGGAACGCCGAGCGTAACGCGCCCCTCAAGCGAGGCGCCGGACGCAGCGGTCAATGCCTGGTCGTTCAGATCCAGCAAGCGCTGCGCATACCCCAGCAAGGTGGCGCCGACTTCAGTGAGCGTCATGCTCCTTCCGGTTCGCAGAAACACCGCCTCTCCGAGCTGCTCTTCAAGCCGCTTCATTTGCAGGCTGACGGCCGATTCCGACCGGCCCACCAGTCGTGCCGCCCGCGCGAAGCTCCCGGTCTCGACCACAGCTGTCAGGGTTCGCATGATCGAAAGATCGAGCGTCTGCACGTGAGCCTCCAGTTTTTCTCATCGATAGACTCGAGAATTACTCATTTTACTCGCGTCGGTCGATGGGCGACTAGACACTTAAATTTGTTTGTCGAACCAAAAGGAAATAGCGTGAATTCCTTCTGCAAATGCGTCTCGACGTTGATGAAACGAGCCATCAACAAGAAACACGTGCTCGCCGCGGCTCTCTTGGCCCTGGCTGTATCCGTGCCGCAGATTTGCATGGCGCAGATCATGGTAGTCGGAATCGATCGCAAATTCGCATATGACGACAAGGCGGTCAGACAGGCGCTGGAGCCGGGCCATGACGAAGTCATGTTCTTCGACGTCAAGAATCCCGAGAATCCGAAACTTGTCGGATCGTTCCGGATTGAAAATTCGATTATCGGGCCGCCGACCAACGTCGCGGTGTCGGCGGACCAGTCGTTTGCCCTGGTGGCTAACGCGGTTCACTCGGAAAAGACGCAGGCGGGCTGGAAGGCGATTCCTGCCGACGAGGTGTTTGTCGTCGATCTCAAATCGTCACCGCCGCGACTGGCGCAGACGCTCAAGGTCGGACGGCAACCGTCGGGAATCGCGATCAGCAAGGACGGCAAATTCGCGCTCGTTGCCAACCGCGACAGCAAGTCGATCACGATGCTTCTGATCGACGGCGCAAAGGTCTCGGTCGGGGAGACGCTTTCGACCGAAGACTCCGTCGGAGCAATTGCGATAACCCCGGACGGGCGCCGCGCGATCGCGACCAAGACTGCGGCTCACAAAGCTGTCCTGATCAAGATCGGCGAAGACCGGAAACTTTCCATTGAAGCAAATCTTTGGACCGGACTTTTCCCTTGGAACGTCGCGATCTCGCCGGACGGTCGTCTGGCGCTGGTCAACAACATCGGAAACAACGGGCAGTCCGACGGCGGCACCAAGACGGTCAGCGTGATCGATCTCGCAGCACCGGTGCCATTCGTATCGGACCATGTGAGCGTCGGTGACGCTCCGGAGGGAGTTGTTTTCAGTCCGGACGGCGCGTTCGCCGCGATCACGATACTTCAAGGAAGCTATGACGCGCCTTCGACGGCATGGTTCAAGCGTGACGTCGGTTCGGTTTCGCTGCTCAGGAACGCGAAAGGCAAGATTGGCGTCGTCAACAGCGTCAACGTGGGCGCGTTTCCGGAGGGCATCGCTTTTGCTCCTGATGGACAGCATATCTATGTCGGAAACTTCCACAGCAATTCGATCTCGGTCCTCAAGATCGATGCCTCGGGCCGTCTGAGCGACACCGGACAGGCTGTGAAGCTTCCCGGCCCGCCGGCCTCGCTTCGCATCGGATCGCAATAGCAACCGACAGGTTCGGAATCCGAAAGTGCCAAACGCATCGGATTCCCGGGTGAAGCTCCCAAAAAAATCTGCCTCTGACGGGGGTCTCCGTGGCCGGTGAAATTCCGTGTGCCGCCAACAATGCCGGTCGGGATCGCGTTGAGATTTCCACGGCTCGTCCTGAGGCAAAGACGCTTGCGGGGCCGTGACGGCGGCCATTGATCTAGATCATGACGATAGCCGCCATGGGCGATAGTTTATGCTTTTGTCGGCGAGGAACCATGGATGCTGCTACGCCGCACAAATCGGGCGTGACCGATAAGACCACCAAGTCGAAAGCAGGGCCAGCGCTGCGCGCGGCGTTCGAAACCGATGCTGCGCGGGCGCCGACAGCGGCGATCGACCGGCTCACCCATGCCTGGCAGGCTCGCTTCACCCAGGCGATGTCGCCGACGGTGCTGCAGCTGGCATTCTCCGACTGGGCCGAACATCTTGCCAATGCGCCAGGCAAACAGCTGGAGCTGGTAGCAGAGGCGGTAAGCAGTTGGATTCGCCTCCTCGTGTATCTGCAGCAGCATGCCAAGGATCCGGAGTGTCCGCCATGCATCGACCCGTTGCCGCATGACCGGCGCTTCACTCATCCGGCGTGGCAGAAGCCTCCGTTCGACGTGATCTATCAGGGCTTTTTATTGAATCAGCAATGGTGGCACAACGCGACGACCGGCATCAGCGGCGTCGCTCCCGGCAACGGGGGTATCGTCGAATTCACGACGCGCCAGATGCTCGACGTGGTCTCTCCGGCCAATTTTCCCTGGACCAACCCGGTGGTCCTGCGCGCGACAATCGAGAAAAGCGGACGGAACTTTGTACGCGGGTTCGCTCACCTGATCGAGGACTGGGAGCGTGTGGTGACTGGCCGGCGGCCGGTCGGGACCGAGAATTTCGTGGTCGGGCGCAATGTTGCCACGACGAAGGGCAAGGTGGTCTATCGCAACGAGTTGATTGAGCTTCTGCAATACGCGCCTTCGACCGATACGGTCAGACCCGAGCCGGTGCTGATCGTGCCGGCGTGGATCATGAAATACTATATCCTCGACCTCTCGCCGGAAAATTCCCTGGTCCGCTACCTGCTTGCGAACGGGTTCACGGTGTTCATGATCTCTTGGCGCAACCCCACGGCCGATCGGCGCGATATCGGCATGGACGACTACCGGCATCTCGGCATCGAGGCAGCGCTCGAGGCGGTAGATGCCATCTGTCCCGATGCAAAAGTTCATGCTTGCGGGTACTGCCTCGGCGGAACGCTGCTTTCGATCGCCGCGGCCCAGATGGGGCGGGACCACGATGATCGCCTCGCCAGCGTGACCCTGTTCGCCGCCGAGACCGATTTCAGCGAGGCGGGAGAGCTGATGCTGCTCATCAATGAGGGCCAGGTTGCCTTTCTCGAAGATCTGATGTGGGAACAAGGTTACCTCGACGCCCGCAAGATGGCGGGCAGCTTTCAGATTTTGCGTTCCAACGACCTCATCTGGTCGCAGGCCGTGCGCCAATACATGCTGGGCGAACGCCCCGCCATGACCGATCTCATGGCGTGGATCACAGATGCGACGCGGATGCCCTACCGCATGCACTCGGAATACCTCCGGCATCTGTTCCTGGGCAACGATCTGGCTGAAGGACGTTATGTAGCGGCTGGACGGCCCGTGGCGCTGCCCGACATCCGCACACCGATGTTCGTGGTCGGCACGGAGACCGATCACATCGCGCCTTGGCGCTCGGTCTACAAGATCCATCTTCTGACCGACGCCGACATCACCTTCGTGCTTACGACGGGGGGCCATAACGTCGGCATATTGGGCTTGGGTGAACGCAGACTGGGATTACCGTCCCGCTCGTTCCGCATCGCGGAGCGCCCCGCACACGGGAGCCATCTCGATCCCGCGACATGGGTCAACACAGCGGAGCAGCGCGACGGATCCTGGTGGCCCGCCTGGACTGCCTGGCTGGTTCAGCGATCCGGGACGCCAACAGCGCCGCCAACATTGGGCGCACCAAAAAAAGGGTACCCGGTGCTGGACGAAGCTCCGGGACGCTACGTGATCGAACCGTAGAAACGGGCACGCGTGAAGCGTCCTGAACTCGTCAGCTTCGCCTTTCAGAGCGACTGTAATTGCTTAGATGTCCGGCGCGGGCCGCCTGCGCCCGTGCGGATTTCGCGAGCCTTCGGCTCTTGCCTTCCGGCGCCGTGCGTGACACCAGGCGCTCCAGACTTTGGCTGTCGCAGGCTGGACAGGCGGGCCTGTCGGATGAGCTGACCAGCAGTTCGAAATCCTTGTCGCACTTCGCGCAATGGTAACTATAGAGCGGCATGGCCGCGCCTCCGCTTCTGCAGACCGGCCCGGTCGATAACGCGATCGGCTCGGTGCGTCGGTTCAATCGGAAATTTTCGCTGGAGACAGTAGTGCAGGAACCGGACCAATCCGGGCGTTCGCCGCCGTACATCGTCGTGCGGGCACGGCCGCTCGATCCGGGCGCCGGCAATGGGAGGGGCGAATTGCGCCCGACCCTTGGCGCGAGAGCGGCGCGCTCCGGCGCCTTCGCAGTTTGTATCGAACACAACGGAAGTGTCGGATAATCGACATTCGCCCGCTTCTGTCCATAAAATCAGATCGCACTTCATCCGATCCGGCTGCATGGCTCGCGAAAACCCGCTTTCGACCGGTTGGCCCGGATCGTGCAATTCCGCCAAGGTCGGAACGTCTCCGACGCTACGCGTTACGAATGGTGCAGCCCTGCCGTGACCATTGATACACGCAATGCCGAACCCGAACGGCGATCCGGGTTGGGTTCGGCGCTGGAGAATATTGTGCTCTGTCCTTTCCCCGGCGTGCCCTCGCAGATCGTGCGGCCTGCGGCCGAGCAGAAGACCATGGTATTGACCGGCGCCTCGCGCGGCATCGGGCATGCAACGGTAAAACTGTTCTCGGAAGCGGGCTGGCGGATCATCACGTGCTCGCGCAAGCCGTTCGACGGCGAGCTTTGCCCCTGGGATGCCGGATCGAATGATCACGTTGAGGTCGATCTCGGCGATCACCACGCCATGCCGCGTGCGCTTGCCGAAATCAAGGACCGGCTCGCCGGCATGCCGCTTCATGCGCTGGTCAACAACGCCGGCTTCTCCCCGAAGAACTTCGAAGGGGGGCGTCTTACATCGCTGACGACGCCGGTCGACATGTGGATGAATGTCTTCCACATCAATTTCCTCGCGCCCATTCTGCTTGCGCGCGGCCTGTTCGACGAGTTGAAAGACGGGTCTGGCAGCGTCGTCAATGTCACTTCGATCGTCGGTTCGCGCGTGCACCCGTTCGCCGGAACGGCGTATGCGACGTCGAAAGCCGCGCTGGCATGTCTGACGCGGGAGATGGCACACGATTTCGCGCCCCACGGCATCCGGGTGAACGCGATAGCGCCGGGCGAAATCAAGACCGATATCCTGTCGCCCGAGACCGAAGCACGTCTTGCTCCCATCATCCCGATGGGCCGGATCGGCATGCCCGATGAGGTCGCCAAGGTGATCCTCTTCTTGTGCTCGGATGCGGCGAGCTATGTGACCGGCGAGGAAATCAAGATCAATGGCGGCCAGCACGTCTGAGTCGTGCGGCCCGGATGAGAGGATAAGCGTGAGGCGACGGGGTGCCGGAGTGCCGTCAAATTAGCCGTCACAATCTGATCCAGATCGATGCGGAGATTAAAATGACTGTCCGGACGGGCCAATCGCCAACGATTGCGGGGCTTTAGGAAATGACCGCGGCGGGGTAGCGAGCGTGCAATTTACGCCCTTTTGTTCCGCAGTGATGCGGAGAAGTTGGGCACGACATTCGTGTGAAGATGGGACAGGATATCAAGAATTCTTCAGAAAAGTCGGCGGGGAAAGTCCGGGACGATGGAGAGATCGCCATGGCCTACGCCGATGTATGCGTTGAAAGCCCGGAAACGCGGACTAGCCCGCCGGTGATTCCCCTCAGCGAGATTGCGCTCACGGGAATCTACGAGATTTCCAAGATTCTCAACGCGCCGAACAGGCTTGAGACCACGCTTTCAAACGTCCTCAATGTACTTTCGTCGTTTCTGCAGATGCGGCACGGCGTCATTTCGCTGCTGGCTGACGACGATGTTCCGGACATCACAGTCGGGATTGGATGGAACGAGGGAACCGACGAGCGCTACCGGGCCCGCCTGCCGGAAACGGCGATCGGGCAGATCGTGGCGACCGCGGTTCCTTTGGTCGCGGAGAATATCGCAACGCATCCGCTGTTCACGGCCGACGCGGCAGCACTCGGGGCGGCGGAGAATGTCAAGGTATCGTTCATCGGGGTACCGATCCGCATCGGTGCGAAAGTCGTCGGGACACTGACCATCGATCGTATCTGGGATGATCGATCGGTGTTTCGTCTCGACACCGACGTGCGTTTCCTCACGATGATCGCCAATCTGATCGGCCAGACCGTGCAGCTCTACCGCGTCGTCTCGCGCGACCGCGATCGCCTGATCGCCGAGAGTCACCGTCTGCAAAAGGAGCTGTCGGAACTCAAGCCGGCGCGGGAACGCAAAAGGGTCTTCATCAAGGGCATCATCGGCGACAGTCCGGCGCTCCGCTCGCTGCTCGACCAGATTACGATCGTGGCGAAATCCAATTCGCCGGTGCTGTTGCGTGGTGAATCCGGTACCGGCAAGGAGCTGATCGCCAAGGCCATTCACGAGCTTTCGCCGCGCGCCAAAGGCCCTTTCATCAAGATCAATTGCGCAGCGTTGCCGGAATCGGTGCTGGAGTCCGAGCTCTTCGGCCACGAGAAGGGGGCGTTCACGGGCGCCATCAATGCGCGCAAGGGGCGCTTCGAACTCGCCGACAAGGGCACGCTGTTCCTCGACGAGATCGGCGAAATTTCTCCAGCGTTCCAGGCCAAGCTTCTGCGTGTGTTGCAGGAACAGGAGTTCGAGCGCGTCGGCGGCAACCACACCATCAAGGTCGATGTGCGCGTCGTCACGGCGACCAACAGGAATCTCGAGGAAGCGGTCGCTCGCAAGGAGTTTCGCGCCGACCTCTACTATCGCATCAGCGTCGTGCCGATGTTGATGCCGCCGCTGCGCGAACGACGCAGCGACATTCCGCAGCTTGCGGGCGAGTTCCTCAGGCGCTTCAACGCCGAGAACGGCCGGACATTGATGTTCGACGCGACCGCGATGGAAGTGCTGATGGGCTGCGGCTTTCCCGGCAACGTGCGCGAACTTGAGAACTGCGTTCAGCGTACCGCGACTTTGGCGCATGGTCCGTCGATCGTGATGGAAGATTTCGCCTGCCGCCGCAACGAATGCCTGTCCGCGATGCTGTGGAAAGGCCATTCGGAGGTGGCGCCGCAGCGGTTGCGGCCCGCGATTCCGCTTCCGGTTTTGCCGGCGTCTGCAGGCGGTGCGACGAATAGGGGGACACCGGCAGCCGCAGACTCCGTTCCAGCGCCTGCCGGATTGGCGGCAGCGAACCGCGGACAGATGCCCGACCGCGACCGCTATATAGAGGCGATGGAGAAATCAGGCTGGGTCCAGGCCAAGGCCGCCCGCATCCTCGGCTTGACACCGCGCCAGATCGGCTATGCGCTGAAGAAGTACGGCATCGAGGTCAAGCACCTGTAGAGCGGAAAACGCTCCAACCACGACTGTCGCACTTGCGACAGCCTGTCGTGGGCACGACAGCATGCTCACCGCCATCGGCCCAAAATAACTAATGTAAATCAAAGGTCTGACTTCTGGCACGCCGCTTGAAAGGGAGGTGTCATCCGGCATCGCCGCGCGCTTTCGGAGTCACGAGATGGCCTACAAAATTATTGCCTCACAATGCACGGTATGCGGCGCTTGCGAATTCGAATGTCCTAACGCCGCCATCCGTCTCAAGAACGACATGTACATCATCGATCCGAAGAAATGCACCGAATGTGACGGGCATTTCGATACGCCGCAATGCGCGGTGGTTTGCCCGGTCGAAAATACCTGCGTGCCCGCGTAAGGAACTACGATGGCCGACGACAGCAGCAACAACAGGGCGGCAAACGGGCTCATTGCCCGGCTGGGCAAGCTGCTGATGGCGCTGGTCGCCGGCGAGGACCTGCGGGTCCGTCAGGCGATCGCGCGCGCGGCGACACGGGCACGCCCGGATCACGGTCTGAATTTAAAAACGCGGTTGCGCGCCCGGCACGATCTGGCAGCCAATCCGCGAGTGGAGTGACGAATGGCAGCCGTGCAGGAGACCGTCGAACGGGTTCGCAGTGTCGACGTCGAGCAATACAAATACGGGTTCGTCACCGAGATCGAGTCCGACAAGGCCCCGAAGGGGCTATCGGAAGATACCGTCCGCTTCATCTCGGCGAAAAAGAATGAACCGGCGTGGATGCTGGAATGGCGGCTGGAGGCGTATCGCCGCTGGCTGACCATGACCGAGCCGAAATGGGCGCGGGTCACCTATCCCAGGATCGATTACCAGGATCTCTATTACTACTCCGCCCCGAAGCCGAAGAAGCAGGTCTCCTCGCTCGACGAGATCGATCCGGAAATCCTGAAGACCTATGAGAAACTCGGCATTCCCCTGCGCGAGGTGGCGGTGCTGGAGGGCGTGGTGAAGCCGGAAGGCGGCCGCAAGATCGCGGTCGATGCCGTGTTCGATTCGGTGTCGGTTGCGACCACCTTCAAGGAAGAGCTGAAGAAGGCCGGCGTGATCTTCATGCCGATCTCGGAGGCGATCCGCGAGCATCCTGATCTGGTGAAGAAGTATCTCGGCACGGTGGTGCCGACCTCGGACAATTATTTTGCCACCCTGAATTCGGCGGTGTTTTCCGACGGCTCGTTCGTCTATGTGCCGCCGGGCGTGCGCTGCCCGATGGAGCTGTCGACCTATTTCCGCATCAACGAGCGCAACACCGGGCAGTTCGAGCGCACGCTGATCATCGCCGACAAGGGCGCTTACGTCAGCTACCTCGAAGGCTGCACCGCGCCGCAGCGCGACGAAAACCAGCTGCACGCCGCCGTCGTCGAACTGGTCACGCTCGACGACGCCGAAATAAAGTATTCGACGGTGCAGAACTGGTACCCCGGCAATTCGGAAGGGGTCGGCGGCATCTACAATTTTGTGACAAAACGCGGCGACTGCCGCGGCAACAATTCGAAGATCTCCTGGACCCAGGTCGAAACCGGATCGGCGATCACCTGGAAATATCCGAGCTGCATCCTGCGCGGCGATAACTCACGCGGCGAGTTCTATTCGATCGCGATCTCGAACGGCCACCAGCAGGTCGATTCCGGCACCAAGATGATCCATCTCGGCAAGAACACGACGAGCCGGATCATCTCCAAGGGCATCGCGGCCGGCGTCTCGCAGAACACCTATCGCGGCCTCGTCACCGCGCACCGCAAGGCGACGGGCGCGCGCAATTTCACCGCCTGCGACTCGCTCTTGATCGGCGACAAATGCGGCGCGCACACCGTGCCCTACATCGAGGCGAAGAATTCTTCCGCCCTGTTCGAGCATGAAGCGACCACCTCGAAGATTTCCGAGGACGTGCTGTTCTATTGCGTGCAGCGCGGGCTGAGCCAGGAGGAAGCCGTCGGCCTCGTGGTCAACGGTTTTGTCAAGGACGTGCTGCAGCAACTGCCGATGGAATTCGCGGTCGAAGCGCAGAAGCTGATCTCGATCTCGCTGGAAGGCAGCGTCGGGTGATGGTGTCGGATCAAACACGAAACGGAAGGAATTCGCGATGACGCCACTGCTCGAAATCCGCAACCTTCAGGCCGAAATCGGCGGACGGAAGATTCTCAACGGTCTCGACCTCACGGTGAATGCCGGCAAGATCCACGCCATCATGGGTCCAAACGGCGCAGGCAAATCGACATTGTCCTATGTGCTGGCCGGCAAGCCCGGCTACGAGATCACCGCTGGCGAAATCCTGTTCAAGGGCGAGGATCTCCTCGCGATGAGCCCGGACGAGCGCGCCGCCAAAGGTGTGTTCCTGGCGTTCCAGTATCCGCTGGAAATCCCCGGCGTCGCCACCGTCACGTTTCTGCGCACCGCGCTCAATGCCCAGCGCCGCAGCCGCGGCGAGGAGGAGTTGTCGTCACCAGAGCTGCTCAAGCGCGTCCGCGAGATCGCCAGGAAGCTCGGCGTCGACGCCGAGATGCTGCGCCGCCCGCTCAATGTCGGCTTCTCCGGCGGCGAGAAAAAGCGCAACGAGACGCTGCAGATGGCGCTGCTGGAGCCGCTTCTCTGCGTGCTCGACGAGACCGATTCCGGTCTCGATATCGACGCCTTGAAGATCGTCGCCGACGGGGTCAACCAGCTGCGATCGAGCGAACGCGGCATGATCGTGATCACGCATTATCAGCGGCTATTGGATTATATCGTGCCCGACGTCGTCCATGTGCTCTCCGCCGGCCGGATCGTGCGGACCGGCGGCAAGGAACTCGCGCTTGAGCTGGAGGCGACCGGATATGCGCAATATCAGAACGAGGCGGCTTGACGGTCATGAACGCTGGAATCCGCCCCGTCAGGACTCAAGCCGAAATCGGTCTGGTCGACGTTTACACGACTTCGCGGCAGAGCCTGCCCGGCGGCAGCGATATATCAGCGGTGCGCGCCGCAGCGTTCAATCATTTTGTCCTCACCGGGCTGCCGCACCCGCGCGTTGAAGCCTGGAAGTACACGGACCTGCGGCGGCTGATGCGGGATGCCAAGCCGCTGGCTGCTCGGCCCGATAGCGCAGCAAAGGCGTGCGCGCATGATGCGGGTGGTTTGTTCGCTACGCTCGGCTTCAGGCGGCTGGTTATCGTCGACGGTTCGTTCGTGGCTGATATGTCCGACCTCGCCGGTCTCGAGACCGGCCTTGTCGTTCGTTCGATGGCCGACGCGCTGTCTTTGGACGAGCCCCTGCTGTCGCAGGGCCTCGGCCCGATGGTTCCCGCCGATGATCCGGCGCTCGCGCTCAACACCGCGCTGGCCGGCGACGGCGTCGTCATCACGGTTTCGCCTGGCGTCATTATCGAGAGGCCTATTCACCTGGTTTTCGTCAATACCAGCCAGACGCCGGCCGCGATGGTTACGAGATCGCTGGTAGTGGTCGGTGGAGGCGCCCGGGCGACCTTCATCGAAACCCACGAGGGTCCTGATCATCAGGACTATCAGGTCAACACCGCGCTTCAGCTGGTGGTCGGCGACAAGGCGCGGGTCGATCATTTCAAGATTACGCGCGAGGGGAGCGGCGCCGTCCACGTCGCGACGCTGCTGGCCAATATCGGCGCGCGGGCAAAATTCAACGAACTATGCTTTACGGCCGGCGGTGCTGTCGTCCGCAATCAGCTGTTCGTGCTGCTCGCGGGCGAAGGCATCGAGGCGAATCTGCGCGGGCTCAGTCTGCTGGCTGACCGGCAACATGCGGATACCACGCTTGCCGTCGACCACTGCGCCGTCGGCGGCCAGAGCCGCGAGGTATTCAAGGCGGTCGTCGACGATGAGGCCCGCGCCGTGTTTCAGGGCAAGATCACGGTTCGGCCAAAAGCGCAGAAGACGGACGCGAAGATGATGACCCGCGCGCTGCTGCTGTCGGACAGTGCGGAGGCCGACGGCAAGCCGGAGCTCGAGATTTTTGCCGACGATGTCCAGTGCGGTCACGGCGCCACGACCGGGACCCTCGACGACCAGCTCAAATTCTACCTGATGGCTCGCGGCATCCCCGAAAAAGAGGCGGAGGCGTTGCTGATTCAGGCGTTCGCCGCCGAAGTGGTGGAGGCGATCGAGCATGAGGGTATCCGTAACGCGCTGCTGGATGCCACGGTAGCCTGGCTGGGGCAACGAGGATGATGCGATGCACCCGGCGGTAAGCAACGGCAGCTATGACGTCGGTCGGGTCCGCGAGGATTTTCCGATCCTTGGAATGCAGGTCTACGGCAAACCGCTGGTCTATCTCGACAACGCCGCCTCGGCCCAGAAGCCGAAGGCGGTTCTGGACCGCCTGACCCAGGCCTACACATCCGAATACTCAAACGTCCACCGGGGACTGCATTATCTCGCCAATGCGGCAACCGAAGGCTACGAGGGCGCGCGCGCGAAGGTTGCCGGCTTCTTGAATGCCGCGCGCAGCGACGAAATCGTCTTCACCCGGGGCGCGACGGAGGCAATCAACCTCGTGGCCCAGACGTTCGGGCGGCAGCGGATCGGGGCCGGCGACGAAATCGTGCTCTCCATCATGGAGCACCATGCCAACATCATTCCATGGCATTTCTTGCGGGAACGCCAGGGCGCGGTCATCAAGTGGGCGCCGGTTGATGGCGACGGCAATTTCCTGATCGACGAATTCGAGAAGCTGCTGACCAACCGCACCAGGATGGTCGCCATCACACAGATGTCGAACGTGCTGGGCACCGTCGTGCCGGTCAAGGAAGTGGTTCGGATTGCGCACGCGCGGGGGATTCCGGTGCTGGTCGACGGTGCGCAGGCTTCCGTCCATCTGGACGTCGATGTCCGCGACGTCGATTGCGATTTCTACGTCATCACCGGTCACAAATTGTACGGACCGACCGGCATCGGCGCGCTTTATGGCAAGCATGAGCACCTCTCGGTAATGCCGCCGTTCAATGGCGGCGGCGAGATGATCCGCGAAGTCCACCGGGATTACGTCACCTACGGCGAGCCGCCGCACCGGTTTGAGGCCGGGACGCCCCCGATCGTGCAGGCAATCGGGCTCGGCGCCGCCATCGACTACATCAACTCCATCGGCAAGAGCCGGATCCGGGCTCATGAGAGCTCGCTGCTTGCCTATGCCCAGGACAGGCTGCGCGAGATCAATTCGTTGCGCATCATCGGCGCCGCGGCCGAAAAGGGTGCCATCGTGTCGTTCGAAATGAAGAGCGCTCACGCGCACGATTTCGCAACCGTCATCGATCGCGCCGGCATCGCGGTACGAGCCGGAACGCATTGTGCGATGCCGCTATTGGAGCGCTTCGGCGTCACCGCCGCCTGTCGGGCGTCGTTCGCTCTCTATAACACGCGTGACGAGGTCGATGTTCTGGCGCGAGCCCTCGCCAAGGCGCAGGAGTTCTTCGCATGAGCTACCAAACCCCCGCCCCAAGGCCTGCCACAATCGGCCGCGTCGTCCATGACGCACGCCGGCGACACGTCGGGCGGGGCCCGGGCGCCATCGGCAAACGCCAATTCAAATCAGGCGACGCGGTACGTTCGCTGACGCGGATTATAAATGACGGGATCTACCCCCACCGGGATATCGGCGAAACTCTGGTGCATCAAGGCGATGCCGGTATGGTTCGCGAGAGCTGGAGCTTCCTCGGGGAGATCTACTACACAGTCGAGTTTTTTACCCGCGCGGCCGTCGTCATCATGCGTGGCGGAGAGATGGCGAGGGCCGCCGGTGAGCGCTCAATGGGCTGCCACACCAGCCGTCTGAAGCCGGGTGGAGTTACGGGGAATATTTGAAAGGGCCTGCTGCGCATCGCTGCGGATGCGTGTGACCATGGAGCGAAACCCGTTCGACCGCTGCGGCGTGAGGTGTTCGCGCAGGCCCAAACGGTCGAACAGTGCGATCGGGTCGGCCGCCAAAATCTCGCGGGCTTCTTTGCCGGAGACGACCGCAAGCAGGATGGCAACGAGCCCGCGAACGATATGGGCGTCGCTGTCGCCATGGAAATTGAGCACCGGTTGATCGTTGTCGAAACATACTGACGTTGCCAGCCAGACCTGGCTGGCGCAGCCCTGCACCTTGTTCGCCTCGGTGCGTTGAATCCCGGTCAGCGGGCTCATGCCGCGGCCGAGCTCGATGACATAGCGATACCGATCATCCCATTCGTCCAGCACCGAGAAGTTATCGATGATCTCGTCGATCGCCGGAATATCTGTCGAAGATGAGTGATCCATTGATGTCGCGCCCTCTGTTTGCTGCCGTCGCTTTGCGAATGCCGGTGTCGTCCGCCTTCAGTCACCACGCCGCCGACAAAGGCAGCAACCCAAGCAGCGTCGGGGAAATGTCGTGGCGTCCGAGCAGGGCGTCAACCTTGCCATGAACGGAATTGAAGCTGATCGGTTTACCGAGCACATCGTGAGCTCCCCATTTCAGGCTCAAGAGGGCGAGCGGGTCTTTGACGGAATTCGCCACGATCAGGATCTTCGCACCGGGCAGCCGTTTCTCGATCTCCGACAGGACGCGCTCGCCGTCGTTCTCGACCAGGCCGATCCCGAGCAGGACAAGATCGGGCGGCAGCTCCGCAGCTTCGGCAAATGCCTGGCTGAGGCTCGTGAAGCCGAGGGTCTCGCTGTGATTATCGAGGATGAACTGCAGCGCCGATCGAATGACCTCGTCGCTTTCGACCACGAAGACACGATCGGTCGCCGCCGGGTGGGAAGGTTTGAAACTCATGCGCCTGGTGTCCTCGCGGGTTTGATCCGGTTCATCAAGCAAACGCCGTACCGCGACCGGCGCGCGTAATCGCGCCCGTTTTCCAGCGGGCCGGCGTCAATTCCCGCATCCGCAAATCGCAAAGTTGTTTTGTTTGAGACAGCCGCAGGCCCCGACGTCGGGTGACGCGCAGTCATGTCGGGTTTGCAACAAGCCTCCCGTCCCTCCGTGCGACTCCGTTATGTATCTAGAATCTCTGAAATTTTTGCCGGCGACCGGCGCTGGCACAGTCGTTGCAAACCATGTTTGCGCAAGGCGATGGTTGCTGGCTGCCAGCCCTCGAAGCGGCAGGGCAAAGTCCGTAACCGCGCCGCGCAAAAAGGGATCTATCGAGATCAAGCTGCGCGGCTCGCGTGTAACGGCGAAACGCCAATCGAGTTCCGAGGAGAACAAAATGGCTGCACTACGACAAATCGCGTTTTACGGCAAAGGAGGCATCGGCAAGTCGACGACCTCGCAGAACACCCTGGCGGCGCTGGCGGAGATGGGTCACAGGATCCTGATCGTCGGCTGCGATCCCAAGGCGGACTCGACGCGCCTGATCCTGCACGCCAAGGCGCAGGACACCATCCTCAGCCTGGCGGCGGCGGCCGGCAGCGTCGAGGACCTCGAGATCGAAGAGGTCATGAAGGTCGGCTACCGCGACATCCGCTGCGTCGAGTCCGGCGGACCGGAGCCCGGCGTCGGCTGCGCCGGCCGCGGCGTCATCACCTCGATCAACTTCCTCGAGGAGAACGGCGCCTATGAGGACATCGACTACGTGTCCTACGACGTGCTCGGCGACGTGGTGTGCGGCGGCTTCGCGATGCCGATCCGCGAGAACAAGGCGCAGGAAATCTACATCGTGATGTCCGGCGAGATGATGGCGATGTACGCCGCCAACAACATCTCCAAGGGCATTCTGAAATACGCCAATTCGGGCGGCGTGCGCCTCGGCGGGCTGGTCTGCAACGAGCGCCAGACCGACAAGGAGCTCGAGCTTGCCGAAGCGATGGCCAAGAAGCTCGGTACCCATCTGATCTACTTCGTGCCGCGCGACAACATCGTGCAGCACGCCGAACTCCGCCGCATGACGGTGCTGGAATATGCCCCGGACTCGGTGCAGGCGGGTCACTACCGGAGCCTGGCCCAGAAGATCCACAACAATGGCGGCAAGGGCATCATCCCGACCCCGATCACCATGGACGAGCTCGAGGACATGCTGATGGAGCACGGCATCATGAAACCGGTCGACGAGGCGATCGTCGGCAAGACCGCGGCCGAGCTCGCCGCCGAGGCAGCCATCGCGGCGGCCTGAAATCCCTTATCTCCTGATAGGGCCTCGCAAGAGAGGCCGGATCGGGCACCGAAACGAATTAAGCGAGGACAATCAAAATGAGTGTAGCCGAGACGCAGAGCGTCGCCGAGATCAAGGCACGCAACAAGGAACTGATCGAAGAAGTCCTGAAGGTTTACCCGGAAAAGACCGCGAAGCGCCGCGCCAAGCACTTGAACGTGCATGAGGCTGGCAAGTCCGATTGCGGTGTGAAGTCGAACATCAAATCGGTGCCGGGCGTGATGACGATCCGGGGCTGCGCCTACGCCGGTTCGAAGGGCGTGGTGTGGGGCCCGATCAAGGACATGATCCATATCAGCCACGGCCCGGTGGGTTGCGGCCAATACTCCTGGGCGGCGCGACGCAACTATTACATCGGCACGACGGGGATCGACACCTTCGTGACCATGCAGTTCACCTCGGATTTCCAGGAGAAGGACATCGTCTTCGGCGGCGACAAGAAGCTGACCAAGATCATGGATGAAATCCAGGAGCTGTTCCCGCTCAACAACGGCATCACCGTACAGTCGGAATGCCCGATCGGCCTGATCGGGGACGACATCGAGGCGGTCTCAAAGGTCAAGTCCAAGGAATATGGCAAGACCATCGTTCCGGTCCGCTGCGAAGGCTTCCGCGGCGTGTCCCAGTCGCTCGGTCACCACATCGCCAACGACTCGGTCCGGGACTGGGTGTTCGACAAGATCGCGCCGGATGCGCCGCCGAAATTCGAGCCGACACCTTACGACGTGGCCATCATCGGCGACTACAATATCGGCGGCGACGCCTGGTCGTCCCGCATCCTGCTCGAGGAGATGGGTCTGCGCGTGATCGCGCAATGGTCGGGCGACGGCAGCCTGGCGGAACTCGAGGCGACTCCGAAAGCAAAACTCAACATTCTGCACTGCTACCGCTCGATGAACTACATCTCCCGGCACATGGAAGAGAAGTACGGTATTCCGTGGTGCGAGTACAACTTCTTCGGACCGAGCAAGATCGCCGAGTCGCTGCGCAAGATCGCCGGCTTCTTCGATGACAAGATCAAGGAAGGCGCCGAGCGCGTCATCGCCAAATACCAGCCCTTGATGGATGCCGTGATCGCGAAGTACCGGCCGCGCCTCGAAGGCAAGACCGTGATGCTCTTCGTCGGCGGACTTCGGCCGCGCCACGTGATCGGCGCCTACGAAGATCTCGGCATGGAGGTGGTCGGCACCGGCTACGAATTCGGCCACAACGACGACTATCAGCGAACGGCCCAGCACTACGTCAAGGACGGCACGCTGATCTATGACGACGTGACCGGATACGAGTTCGAGAAATTCGTCGAGAAGGTCCAGCCCGATCTAGTCGGCTCGGGCATCAAGGAGAAATACGTGTTCCAGAAGATGGGTGTGCCGTTCCGGCAAATGCACTCCTGGGACTACTCCGGCCCCTACCATGGCTATGACGGCTTCGCGATCTTCGCGCGCGACATGGACATGGCCATCAACTCGCCGATCTGGAAGAAGGCCAAAGCGCCCTGGAAGACCGCGCCGAAGTCGACGCTGATGGCGGCGGAGTAATCGGTTCATCCCGGCTCTCCCTTGATCGGGGGGAGCCGGGAACCAAGATCGACATACGATATTTTGAAAAGGGTGTCACGATGACGCAGAATGCAGACCACGTGCTCGATCACTTCGAGCTGTTCCGCGGCCCGGAATACCAGCAGATGCTGGCGAACAAGAAGAAGATGTTCGAGAATCCCCGCGATCCCGCCGAGGTCGAGCGCATCCGCGAATGGGCCAAGACGCCGGAATACCGCGAAAAGAATTTCGCCCGCGAGGCGCTCACGGTGAATCCCGCGAAGGCCTGCCAGCCGCTCGGTGCGGTATTCGCCGCGGTCGGCTTCGAAGGGACCCTTCCTTTCGTTCACGGCTCGCAGGGCTGCGTCGCCTATTATCGCAGCCATCTGTCGCGGCATTTCAAGGAGCCGAGCTCCTGCGTTTCATCGTCGATGACGGAGGATGCCGCGGTGTTCGGCGGCCTCAACAACATGATCGACGGCCTCGCCAACACCTACAACATGTACAAGCCCAAGATGATCGCCGTCTCCACCACCTGCATGGCGGAGGTGATCGGCGACGACCTCAATGCCTTCATCAAGACGGCGAAGGAGAAGGGATCGGTGCCCACGGAATACGACGTTCCGTTCGCGCATACGCCCGCCTTCGTCGGCAGTCACGTCACCGGCTATGACAATGCGTTGAAAGGCATCCTCGAACATTTCTGGGACGGCAAGGCGGGCACCGCGCCCAAGCTGGAACGCCAGCCGAACGAGAAGATCAACTTCATCGGCGGCTTCGACGGCTACACTGTCGGCAACACTCGCGAGATCAGGCGCATCTTCAACCTGATGGGGATCGAACACACCATCCTCGCCGACAACAGCGACGTGTTCGATACGCCGACCGACGGCGAGTTCCGCATGTATGACGGCGGTACCACGCTTGAGGATGCGGCGAACGCCGTTCACGCCAGGGCGACGATCTCGATGCAGCACTATTCCACCGAGAAGACGCTGCCGTTCATCGCCGGGCACGGTCAGGAAGTGGTGTCCTTCAATCACCCGGTCGGCGTGTCGGCGACCGACGAATTCGTGATGGCGCTGTCGCGGATTTCCGGCAAGGAGATCCCGGAGGAGCTGGCGCGCGAACGCGGACGGCTGGTCGACGCGATGGCGGATTCGAGCGCGCATATCCACGGCAAGAAATTCGCGATCTATGGCGATCCGGACCTTTGCCTTGGTCTCGCGGCGTTCCTGCTCGAACTCGGCGCCGAACCCACCCACGTGCTGGCGACCAACGGCACCAAGCAGTGGGCGGAAAAAGTTCAGGCGCTGTTCGACTCTTCGCCGTTCGGACAGAATTGCCACGTCTATCCGGGCAAGGATCTCTGGCATATGCGCTCGCTGCTGTTCACCGAGCCGGTCGATTTCCTGATCGGAAACACCTACGGCAAGTACCTGGAGCGCGACACCGGCACGCCGCTTATCCGGATCGGCTTTCCGATCTTCGATCGGCATCACCATCACCGCTATCCGGTCTGGGGCTACCAGGGCGGGATGAACGTGCTGGTGTGGATCCTCGACAAGATCTTCGACGAGATCGACAGGAACACCAACGTCCCGGGGAAGACCGACTACAGCTTCGACATCATCCGCTAAAGGGTGTTCGCAACAACTGCATCGCCGCCGGCCAAGGATGCCGGGGTCGGCGGCGAGGCGGGTTTATCGAGAGCAGGTTTAACTCCCGGTGCCTGAGCCAGCCATTTGGTGGTGAGGAGAGACGAATGAGTTCGCTGTCGGCCACAATCCAGGATGTCTTCAACGAGCCCGGCTGCGGCAAGAACGCCAACAAATCGGAGGCCGAACGAAAGAAGGGCTGCACCAAGCAGCTCCAGCCCGGTGGGGCCGCTGGCGGCTGCGCCTTCGACGGCGCCAAGATCGCGCTTCAGCCCCTGACCGACGTTGCCCATCTCGTCCATGGCCCGATCGCCTGCGAAGGAAACTCCTGGGACAATCGCGGCGCCAAGTCGTCCGGTTCGAATATCTGGCGCACGGGATTCACTACCGATATCAACGAAACCGACGTCGTGTTCGGCGGCGAGAAGCGTCTCTACAAGGCGATCAGGGAAATCATCGAGAAGTACGATCCGCCCGCGATTTTCGTCTATCAAACCTGCGTTCCCGCCATGATCGGCGACGACATCAACGCGGTGTGCAAGGCGGCCAGCCAGAAATTCGGCAAGCCCGTAATTCCCGTCAACTCGCCGGGCTTTGTCGGGCCAAAGAACCTAGGCAACAAGCTCGCGGGCGAAGCGCTGCTCGAACACGTCATCGGAACGCAAGAACCCGATTTTACCACGCCTTACGACCTCAACGTCATCGGAGAGTACAATCTATCCGGCGAATTGTGGCAGGTGAAGCCGCTGCTCGACGAACTCGGCATCCGCATTTTTTCCTGCATCTCGGGTGACGGCAAATATCGCGAGGTCGCCTATTCGCACCGCGCCCGTGCGGCGATGATGGTGTGCTCCAAGGCGATGATCAACGTCGCCCGCAAGATGGAGGAACGCTACGGCATTCCGTTCTTCGAAGGGTCGTTCTACGGCATCGGGGATACCAGCGATTCCTTGCGGGAAATCGCAAGGCTCCTGATCGAGCGCGGCGCGCCCGACGAACTGATGGCAAGGACGGAAGCGGTGATCGCCCGCGAAGAGGCGAAGGCGTGGGCAGCGATCGAACCTTACAAGCCCGGATTCGAGGGCAAGAAAGTCTTGTTGATCACCGGCGGCGTCAAGTCGTGGTCGGTCGTTGCGGCTCTGCAGGAAGCCGGTCTCGAGCTCGTTGGAACCAGCGTGAAGAAGTCCACCAGGGAGGACAAGGAGCGGATCAAGGAGTTGATGGGCCAGGATGCCCACATGATCGACGATATGACGCCGCGTGAAATGTACAAGATGCTGAAGGACGCGAAGGCCGACATCATGCTGTCGGGCGGCAAGTCGCAATTCGTGGCTTTGAAGGCGGCGATGCCCTGGCTCGATATCAACCAGGAGCGAAGCCACGCCTATATGGGCTATGTCGGCATGGTGAAACTTGTCGAGGAAATCGACAAGGCACTGTTCAATCCGGTGTGGGAGCAGCTTCGCCGGCCGGCGCCGTGGGAGGATACCGCGAAAAACTGGCAGGCCAGGGCGATCGCGCAGATGGATGCCGAAGCCGCCGAGCTTGCCGCCAATCCCGAGGCGGCGGAAAAAGTCCGCCGTGCCAGGAAAATCTGCAATTGCAAGACGGTCGATCTCGGAACCATCGAGGATGCGATCCGGGCGCATGGGTTGACGACAACAGCCGAAATCAGGCAGCACACCGATGCTTCCGGCGGATGCGGAATTTGCGCCTTCCGGATCGAGGATATTCTGGCCGCGTTGCCGGGAACAGCAACGTCGGCCGTTCCTGTCCTCGAAGCTGCGGAGTAGGGCCGCGCCATGGCGATCGTCACGATCGGGAAGAAGGCCTGCGCGGTCAATCCGCTGAAAATGAGCCAGCCGATCGGTGGCGCGTTTGCCTTCATGGGACTGCGCGGGGCGATGCCGCTGCTGCACGGCTCGCAGGGATGCACGTCCTTTGGACTGACGCTGTTCGTCCGGCATTTCAAGGAAGCCGTGCCGCTGCAGACCACGGCGATGAGCGAAGTCGCGACCGTGCTCGGCGGCTATGAGAATGTCGAGCAGGCCATCCTCAACATCCATAACCGGACCAAGCCGGAGATCATCGGCATCTGCTCGACCGGCGTGACCGAAACCAAGGGCGACGACGTCGAGGGCTATATCCGGCTGATCCGGCAGAAGCATCCGCAGCTTGCGAATTTCCCGCTGGTCTATGTCCCGACGCCGGATTTCAAGGATGCGTTCCAGGACGGCTGGGAGAAAACCGTCGCGCGCATGGTCGAGGTGCTGGTCGAGACGCCGAAGACCGATGCTCGCCGCGATCCCAGACGGGTCAATATTCTTCCCGGATGTCACCTCACGCCAGGCGATCTCGACGAGATCAGGACGATCCTGGAAGATTTCGGGCTCGAGCCATCCTTTCTGCCCGATCTCGCCGGCTCGCTCGATGGACACATCCCCGATGAGTTTGTCCCGACCACGATCGGCGGCATCGGCGTCGAGGAGATTGCGGCGATGGGGCAGGCCGCCTGGACCATTGCCATCGGCGCGCAGATGCGGCGCGCGGCGGAAGCCATGGAAAAGAAGACCGGAACACCTTTCAAGGTGTTCGAGCGCCTGTGTGGCCTGATCCCCAATGACGAATTTCTGGTGTTTCTGAGCGAGATCTCAGGGCGCCCGGTGCCGCTGAAGTACCGGCGTCAGCGCGGCCAGCTGGCGGATGCGATGCTGGACGCGCATTTCCATATCGGGGGGCGCAAGCTCGCGATCGGCGCCGAGCCCGATCTGCTGTTCGATCTCTCGAGCATGCTGCACGAGATCGGCGCCAAGGTGATGGCGGCGGTGACGACGACGCAATCCCCGGTGCTGGAGCGGATCAGGACCGAGGAGGTGCTGATCGGCGATCTCGAAGATCTCGAGAATCTCGCAAAAGACCGAGGCTGCAATCTGCTCGTCACCCATTCTCACGGCCGCCAGGCCGCCGCGCGGCTGAACATTCCGTTCTATCGCGCGGGCTTTCCGATGTTTGATCGGCTCGGCGCCGGACACCAACTCTCGGTCGGCTATCGCGGCACCCGCGATCTGATCTTTGACATTGCCAATCTCGTTATTGCCGACCACGAGGACAATCGCCAGCCGACACCCGATACGTGGCGGACCGACCGCGCCGGTACCCCTGGCGAGGGTCCCGTGGCCTCGCTGCACTGACGAAAAACAGGACAGGAAGGACGAGCCGATGAAAATCGCATTCGCGACCCAGGACTTGAAGCGCGTCGACGCTCATTTCGGCTGGGCGAAGAACATCGCGATCTATGAGGTCGGCCCGCAGGGGCACCGCTTCCTCGAAGCGGTTCAGTTCGACGGCGATCTCAAGGAAGACGGCAACGAAGACAAGCTGGCGCCGAAGATCGAGGCCATCAAGGATTGCGCCATTCTCTATGTCGCCGCCATCGGCGGCTCCGGCGCGGCAAGGGTGGTGGCAAGCAACATTCATCCGATGAAGGTCAACCAGCCCGAACAGATAACGGACCTGCTGATCAAGCTGGAGGGTGTCCTGAAGGGCACGCCGCCGCCGTGGCTCCGCAAGGCCCTGTTGAAGGACCAGGAACGAACCCTCGATTTTGAAGAATAGGGAAGATCATGGCCGAGATTGCTGCAATGCTCGAACCAACTCCCGCGGCGGAGGCACCATTCGTCAAGGAGCTCGTCAAGGTATGGCGAGCCCAGGACAGCCACGGCGCCTGGGAAAGCAAGAGCGACCTCACTTTGCTGGAGCCCTATATTCTGGACAAGGAGGCCCGCCGGGCACTGCCGATCATCGGCGATCCCGATCCGGAGACCATCTGGCGGCTCGAGCTGTTTTTCAATGCGGTCGCGCTCTCGATCGAGCGCGCGACCGGCGTGATGATCTCGCCGATGCTGAAGATGAGCCATGAGGGTTTTGGCCGCATGGTTCTGATCGGCGGCCGGCTCATCGTCGTCAACAAGCAGCTGCGCGACGTTCACCGCTTCGGTTTCGACAATCTCGGCAAGCTCGCCGAGGAGGGCGCAAAATACGTCAAGGCCGGCGTCGAGATGATCGAGAAGTTCAAAGCCGTTGCCGAATATTGAGGTGGCCAATGAGTGATGACCTGGAAACCCTGAAAGCCGAGATCAAGAAGCTGTCCGCGAAGGCGACGCAGGCAAAGATGGATCTGCACGATCTGTCGGAGGAGCTTCCGCTGCAATGGCAGTCGATCATGAGCGTGGCACAGCGGGCTCACAATGCCTTCGCGGAACTGGAGCAGAAGCGCGCGGCCTTGAAGAGCCTGGAATCGGCATAAACTCGAACGGCTCCCTGAACCATGTCAAATGCAACCCGCGACGGCCGCGACTGGAACCCGGCGTATCTGCTCGCCATCGATGAGAAGAAATGCATCGGCTGCGGCCGCTGTTTCAAGGTTTGCGGCCGCGATGTGATGACGCTGAAGGGCCTGAACGAGGAGGGCGAACTTGTCGCGCTCGACGATGACGAGGACGACGAAATCGAAAAGAAGATCATGGTGATGAACGACGATGGGGCCTGCATCGGCTGTGGTGCCTGCGCCCGGGTCTGTCCGACCAATTGTCAGACCCACGGCGTGGCGTCGGCGGGCTGAGGCGGGGACCGCGATGAGGATGGAAGAGAACGCCGATCCCGTCTCCGGGCAATCATGAGCAAGACGTCCGTCGCCAAATTTGCAATCGGTCAGGTCATCCGCCACCGCGTGTACGCCTTCCGTGGCGTGGTGTTCGATGTCGATCCGGAGTTTGCCGAGAGCAAGGCAAGCTATGAGACGATCGTGGTCGAGGCGCGGTCACGCAAGGATCAGCCGTTCTACTACCTGTTTGCCGAGAACCACCAGATTCCCTATGTCGCCTATGTCTCCGAGCAGAACCTGGTGCCTGATCCGTCCGACGAACCAGTCAGTCATCCTGAGCTCGACGATCTGTTCGAGCGCGACGAGAACGGCTGCTATCGCTGGCGCAATTTGATGAACTAGCGCCAGCGATCCACGCTCGCCGCGCCGAACCGATCCGTGCCTATTCGATGCCCTGCTCGCGGGCCTTCCACATCGCCGCGATCCGGAAACGCTCGTTGATGGCGGCGGGGCTCGAGAGAATCTCGGCCTCGGCCTGTTTGAAGGCGCCCGCTACGATCTCCGCCTCCTCGCGCGTCAGCGCGACCCGCCCTGCCATATGCGTGGCCTCGGGCATGACTGCCCGGATCGCGCGCCTGTTGGGGTGCATTTTGACTTCGATCAGCTCAAACGCCTCGAGCTCGCCGTCGAGGCAGATCGCCAATCCGATCACTTCCAGCTTGCGGCCGTCTTGTGTGGTCTTTACCAGCGTTGTCATGATCAATCCGCCTCCTGCGCTGCGAGCCAGCTATAACCGCCCTGATCCCAGAGCTGAGCCAGCGTCCGGTCCGGCTTCCAGTCCGGGAATTGCGATCGGATGGCGTCGTAGTCGGTTCGGAAGCGCACCGCGTCTTCGCCTCGCAAATGCGCGGCGAAGAAATCGGCCTTCGAACGCAGGATGAAAGCGGCGCCATCTTCTGTCGCCAGAAGTTCGTATTCCTTGCCTTCAGCGATCAGGCTGGCCGATGGTTGAGTGCTCATGAATGCATCCCTCCGTCGCATGATTTTCTCAAGCGGCAACGGCCGGCGTATCTTCGGCCAGTCCCCATTCTGCCCAGGACCCGTCGTAGACGGCTGTGGCCTTGTGTCCGAGCAAATAGAGCCCGAGCGCGACCACGCACGAGGTGATGCCGGAGGCGCATGTCGTTACGATCGGGCGTGCAAGATCGATCCCGGCCGCGGCGAAACGTGCGGCGAGTGCGTCGGATCCAATGAATGCGCCGGTGTCCGGGTCAATCAGATCGGCCCAGGGAAGGTTGGTGGCGTTCGGAATGTGGCCGAGCTTTTTGAACGGGAAAACGTCTTGCTGGCTGCCATCGAATTTGGCGGGACCGCGCGCGTCGATCACCTGCGCCGCGGCGGTCAGGAGATTTTCCCTCATTTCGCTCAACGTGCGAACCAGCGCGGGATCGTACGAGGCCGAGAATGATCGCGGTTCCGGCCGCACCATCGACATGTCGGTCGGGCGTTTTTCCCTGGTCCATTTGCCGTAGCCGCCGTCGAGCATGGTAACCTTGTCGTGACCGAAGACGCGAAACATCCACCAGGCCCGCGCCGCGGCGGCTCCGCCGCACATCCGGTCATAGACCACGACCCTGTCTCCGTTGCCGACCCCCAGCAGTCCGATCTTTTTTGCGAAGTCCTCTGGCGTGGGAAGCATATGCGGAAGCGGGCTTGATTTATCGGCCACGTGATCGATGTCGAAATGCACGGAACCCGGAAGATGACGCCCGCGATACTGCGTGCGTCCGTCGAGATTGGTGCTGGCGTGATGCCAGGTGCAATCGAGGATTCTGACATCGGGGTCGGAAAGATGCGCCGCAAGCCATTCGGTGCCTACCAGCGCTTCAGGATTTGCATAGGTCATCTCTGAATGATCTCCATGTCGGTAACTCGACAAACGTCGCCAAAGGGACATCTCACCGGCCGTTGCGATAGCTGCCGGATGGTAGCTCGGTGTGTTACGTCGTTGGCATTGCGTAGCCGGTGCGCGGCCTGGTGTCGTAATATTCCGGTTTCTCCGGCCATCCCCCTTCGGCGATGAATCTGAAAGTCGTCAGCTTCACCGGCGCGCCTTGCGAGAACGAAACCTCGCCGAATTTGATCTCCCGATTGCCGGGACCCGCGGAGAAATCGGCAATGACCGTCCCGTCCGCCTTGCGGGCGCGCGCGAAGCCGGGCGTACCGACGCTGCTGGCAGCGACGGGGTTTGCGGTGAAGACGGGATTTTCGAGGCCGTCCGACGCGGCGCCGAAGGCGGGCGAGGCAAAGGTGAACGTCGCCAATGTCCCGCTGCGCTCGACCGGCTGATCCGCGGTCAAGGGCCGGGCGACCGAATAGATCGTCAGCGTGCCGCCATCGAACATCGCTTTCAGCTCATCGACGGAACAGCTGACGAAATCCAGTGTGACATTCATGCCAATCTCCATACGCAGGGGCGTCGCGGATGGATTTATCAAGTTTTGTGCCAGTTGCCCGGGAAGGCGGGCAGATCGCCGATTTCCTTTACGGGATCAGACCTTGCGCGAATCTTGCAGAGCCCGATTGGGCAGCGAGATGGGCTAATCGATGTTGGACAGGCGATGATCGAGATTAACAGGCGTTTCGTCATGAACGAGGACAAGATGGAAGGCAGCGTGGCCTACGCAATCTGCAGGATGAGCGATATTCCGAGCCAGCAGGCGAGGGGCTTTCAGTTGATGAAAGTCGGCGAGGACGGCGCCATGCGGCCGTGGCCGATTCTCGTGGTCCGTTGGGGCCGGCAGGTTTTCGGCTACGTCAACAAATGCCCGCATGACGGGGTCAATCTGGATTGGGAACGCAATCAGTTCATGGATCCCAACGGCATCCGACTGATGTGCGGCAAGCACGGCTCGCTGTTCGAGCTTGGCACCGGCGTCTGCGTGGACGGCCCCTGCAAGGGCCGCAGCCTCACGCCCGTGGCATTGACCATCCTCGATAACGACATTTGCGTGACCGGCGTGACGCTTGTCGAGGACGGGGAAGTTCATCCCGGTGATGAAGCATGATCCCGGGCCGGCGCTTCAGACCGGACGATTTTCGTTCCGGTTCTTCACGGGCTCCATCCGGGCCAGGCCGTCCTCGAAGGTGACGACGTCGTATTTTCCGTCGAAGCCCTTCGCGGCATCGAGCAGGTAATCGAGCTTGCCGGCCGTGTCGAGCTTCTTGACGTCGTTCTTGTCGATGCTCATCAGGTCCATCATTTCCTTCCAGACCGTCGATTTATCGCAAGGCAATACATAAAACGTGATGCCCCGAAGGCTAACGCGATATTTCGCCAGCAGATCGATATTGTTGCAGAACATGAAGTAAGTCCCGCTCGGGCTCAGGAGGCCGTCCAGAACCTCGGACGCCACGTCCAGATAGGCAAAGGAGTGCAGATATCCGGCGAGAACAGGGATGGTGCTGTCGCCCTGCTGAGCGATCGCAAGCACCTGCTCGATCGAGAATTCCGGCGGGCGTTTTTCGTCGGCCAGCTGGGTCTGGAACTTGAGCGCGATGTCGCCCCGGAATCCAAATCGGCCCGGCTTCCTGGTTGGACTCTTGAGTACGGCGTTGAGGAGGCGTCCGTCCCGATCGAGCCGACCAAGGGCGGTCTTTTCGATAGTCGTCGGCGCGGTCATCTCGATCGTTGTCATCAGAACATTCTCCGGTGTCGGACAAATCAGCGGCGCCTCGGCGCCGGCCTGATCCGTTATGCAAATTGTCTGCCGGTTGGTGTGACGCGACGCCTGTACGCCGGACGGGCCGATCGTCGGCCGATTTCGGCAACCATTCGCGATGCGGACCGAACGGCCGCGATGGCGATCCGGCGGCGCGAAGACGCACTGTCGGGAACCTGACACGCGTCGCAAAGGCGACAGGTGAATGCCCCAAAGGGCTGCCTTATCAACGAATTGCCGCGTGGCACAACTCTTGCCAACTCATTGCATAACGGTCCTATCCAATGGAGGGCGAGCAATGATCAATCTGACCGATAGCGCGCTGAATGCGGTTCGCAGCGCGATCTCCACGGCGGCAAAGCCGGTCGACGGCTTGCGCATCATGGTCGAAGCGGGCGGCTGCGCCGGCTACAAATACATGCTGGGTCTCGTCGATGAGGTCGATCCCGACGACACCGTGATCGAACGCGATGGCGTGCGCGTGTTCGTCGACATGAAAAGCCACCAATACCTCGCGGGCACGACGATCGACTTCGTGGTTGCTCTCGAGGGATCGGGCTTCACCTTCGAAAATCCGAACGCGAAGAATAGCTGTTCCTGCGGAAAATCGTTCGGTTGAGCTGGCCGGCAGGGGTGAGCCCCGTCATGGAAAGAAAATCAAAATCATGCTGATTGAGACCGAACATTCAAAGCAGTTGCCAGATGTGGACACCGATCGCGCCGAGATCATCAAGGCGGTGATTGAAGAGATTCGCCCGAACCTGCAGCGGGACGGTGGCGACTGTCAGCTGATCGAGATCGACGGCAACAAGATCATGGTCAAGCTCACCGGCGCCTGCGTCTTCTGCAAACTGAGCAGCGCCACGCTCGAGGGCATCCAGGCGCGTCTGGTGGAAAAGCTCGGCGAGTTCGTGCGTCTTATTCCAGTCGCCGGAGCAGCCAAGGCGCGGCATTGAAAGAGGCGTTCCGTGCGACCGATCTATCTCGACAACAATGCGACGACGCGCACGGATCCAGCCGTCGTCGCAGCAATGCTGCCGTATTTCTCGGAGCAGTTCGGAAATGCCTCGTCGGCCCACGCGTTTGGCAGTGAGGTGGCGGGAGCGGTGAGGCAGGCGCGCAGGAGCTTGCAGGCACTGCTTGGAGCTGCCTTCGACCACGAAATCGTGTTCACGTCCGGCGGTACCGAGTCCAACAACACCGCCATTCTCTCGGCGCTCGACACGCAGGACGGTCGCGACGAAATCGTCACGACCGCCGTCGAGCATCCCGCCATTCTCTCGCTGGTGGAATATCTCGCGGCGTCGCGCGGCATCAAAGCGCGTCTCGTCGAGGTCGATTCGCGGGGCAGGCTGGATATCGAAGCCTATCGGTGCGCGCTCGGTCCGCGCACCGCGATCGCGTCGGTGATGTCTGCCAACAACGAGACCGGAACGCTGTTTCCGGTCGAGCAACTGGCTGTCATGGCGCACGACGCCGGGGCGTTGTTCCATACCGATGCCGTGCAGGCGGTCGGCAAGATCCCGCTCGATCTGAAGGCGACCAGGATCGACATGCTGTCGCTGTCGGGACACAAGCTGCACGGGCCCAAGGGCATCGGAGCGCTTTATCTGCGCAAAGGCACGAGGTTCAATTCGCTCATTCGTGGCGGCCCCCAGGAACGCCGGCGGCGCGGCGGTACGGAGAATGTGCCTGGGATCGTCGGCTTGGGAAAAGCCGCCGAACTGGCGGCCGCCCAAATGAACGATGAGACCCGCGTTCGCGCGCTGCGCGACCGTCTCGAGCGGGGCATTCTTCAGATCGGACATTGCTCGGTGTTGGGCGACGTGGACAGCAGGCTATCCAACACCTCCAATATCGCCTTTGAGCATCTCGAAGGCGAGGCCATCATTCATCATTTGAACCGGGCGGGGGTCGCTGCTTCCCTGGGCTCGGCCTGCGCCTCGGGCTCAATGGAGCCGTCGCATGTCCTGCGCGCCATGAATGTGCCGTTGACGGCGCTGCGCGGCGCTATCCGCTTTTCGTTGTCGCGTGACAACACGATCGATGATGTCGTCTGCGTCCTGAATTTGCTGCCGGAGATCGTCGTCAGGCTGAGGGCGTCGTCGCCTTCGTGGCAGGAACCCGCGCACGGCACGGCGAGCCCATCCCGATCCACGGAGTTGACCTTATGAAAGTGATGATTCGCCGTTCTCCGGAAACGGGGCTTTCGATCTACGTGCCGAAGAAGGACCTCGAGGAGCCGATCGTCGAGTCCGAACACGAGTCGCTGTGGGGCGGCTGGATCCGGATCGCCAACGGCTGGATTCTCGATTTGCCGGAAATGGCGCCGGGAACCGCGCTTCCCATCACGGTCAATGCCCGCAAACGTGGCGGAGAAAGTGACGACCGATGAACGTCCCAATAGCGCCCAATGAATTCATGAAATGTCCCGATGCCGAAGCATCGCTGGTTGAGGTTGCCGCGAGACTGCGCGCGGGAACGATGATACCCTATCTCGGTCCGGGGCTAGGCGAGCTCTCGAAGCCCGCGGTCCCGATGAATCCGGAGGCGCTCGCGGCCTTCTTCGGCACCAAGGTGGCGCTGCCGCGGCGCGCGAAGGGCAACGCCTGGGCCGCTGCGCAACACATAGAAAGCAACAAGCACCGCTCAACGGTGACCGCCCTGATGACGGAAGCCTTCGCTTCTCCGGTCGAGCCGACGCCGCTGCATCGCTATCTCGCGGCGCTAAGCCTGCCGATGATCGTCGACGCATGGTACGACGGCGCGATGCGTTCGGCGCTCGGCCAGCGCAATGACTGGGGCGAAGTGCAAGGCATCACCCGCGCCGGCATCGGCGAAGACCGCTGGTACCGGTTTTACGGCGCCGTCGGCACCGAGGCCGATCGCGCGGCGGCAACGGGCTGGACCACCTTGCTCTACAAACCCCATGGCAGCATCGCGCCCGCCAGGAATTTCCTGATTTCCGACGCCGACTATGTCGAGGTGCTGACGGAAATCGACATCCAGACGCCGATCCCGGACGCCGTTAAGGACCGCCGCACCGAGCGGAGCTTCGTGTTTATCGGTTGCCGATTTAACGACCAGCTTCTCAGGACCTATGCGCGCCAGATCACCAAGCGGTCAGCGACCCCGCACTTTGCGTTTGTCGAACCTGAAACGCTGACCAAAAACGAAATCCGGTTTCTGATCAGTCAGGGGCTGACGCCGATCGTCATTCCCCTTGCTCAAGCCGCGGAAATCCTGGCTGGCGCCGCCTGAAACCTTTTCGCTCGGCGAGGACCTGCGACCTGAAGCGGCGCAACGCCGTGAAGCGCGGGCGCGCGGCGTTGCCGTAGGCGATCCGCGGAATGCCTGGGCGCGTTAGGTCGCAAACGCCGTGTCTGTAACGTTTCCAACATATTTCGAAAACTTTCGTCGCCGCATGTTGGCAACGCGACACCCGGCAGTCCCGCCCTAACTCCTTGAAATATAGCGAAGATGTCAGTCGCGCCACGATGGCACGCGAGTTGCTAATCATCTGCTGAAGAGTCTCTTGAGAGTTTTCTTTCGGAATTTGGCCAGCAGCGAGGATCGCAATGCACGTGTTAGCGCAGCAAGAAGCTACATCGGCCGGAAGCATCGGGAACGTCGGCGAGGTGATGCAGGCGATCGCGGAACACAAGGGTTGCGGCACCAGCGGCGGCAGCGGCAAGGCGAGCTGTGGATCGGCGGCGGGTCAGGGCGATTTGCCGACCGAGATCTGGGAAAAGGTGAAGAACCACCCCTGCTACAGTGAGGAAGCCCATCACCACTACGCGCGCATGCATGTAGCGGTGGCGCCGGCCTGCAACATCCAGTGCAATTACTGCAATCGCAAATACGATTGCGCCAATGAATCGCGGCCCGGCGTGGTCAGCGAAAAGCTGACCCCGGAGCAGGCCGCCAAGAAGGTGCTGGCGGTCGCGTCCACCATTCCGCAGATGACCGTGCTCGGGATCGCCGGTCCGGGCGATCCGCTCGCAAATCCCGAAAAAACGTTCAAGACCTTCGAACTGATCGCAAAGACCGCGCCCGACATCAAGCTCTGCCTGTCGACCAACGGGCTCGCGCTGCCCGATCACGTCGACACCATTGCAGGCTTCAACGTCGATCACGTTACGATCACCATCAACATGGTCGATCCCGAGATCGGCGCGAAGATTTACCCGTGGGTGTTCTGGAAGCACAAGCGCTACACCGGCGTCGAAGCCGCGAAGCTTTTGACCGACCGGCAGCTGCAGGGGCTCGAGATGCTCACCGAGCGCGGCATTCTCTGCAAGGTCAATTCGGTGATGATCCCCGGCGTCAACGACAAGCACCTCGTCGAGGTCAACAAGGCGGTCAAATCGCGCGGCGCGTTCCTGCACAACATCATGCCGCTGATTTCCGCGCCCGAACACGGCACCGTGTTCGGCCTGACCGGCCAGCGCGGCCCGACGGCGCAGGAATTGAAGGCGCTGCAGGATAGCTGCGAAGGCGAGATGAACATGATGCGGCATTGCCGGCAGTGCAGGGCCGATGCGGTCGGCCTGCTCGGCGAGGACCGCAGCGCGGAGTTCACCACCGACAAGATCATGGCGATGGAGGTCAACTACGACCTCGACACCCGCAAGGCCTATCAGGCCAAGGTCGAGGAGGAGCGTGTCGCCAAGGTCGCGGCCAAGCAGGAGGAGCTTTCGACGCTGGCCGGCGAGATCAGCGAGATCAAGCTCCTGGTCGCGGTCGCGACCAAGGGCTCCGGGCTGATCAACGAACACTTCGGCCACGCCAAGGAATTCCAGGTCTATGAACTCTCCACGGCGGGAGCGAAATTCGTCGGTCACCGCCGTGTCGATCTCTACTGCCAGGGCGGCTATGGCGAGGAAGACAGTCTCGAGACCATCATTCGTGCCATCAACGATTGCCATGCGGTGTTCGTCGCCAAGATCGGCGGCTGCCCCAAGGCGGACCTGCTGAAGGCGGGGATCGAACCGGTCGATCAGTTCGCCCATGAATTCATCGAGAAGTCGGCGATCGCCTGGTTCAAATCCTATCTCGACAAGGTCAACAGCGGCGAGATCGAGCACGTCGAGCGCGGCGATGCCGAAATCCGCCAGGGCGCGCTGATCACGGCGGCCTGAACATTGAAGAATTTGATGAGCCCTCAGGAGTAAGCGATGGCGCTGAAGATCATATCCTCACAATGCACGAGCTGTTCGGCCTGCGAGCCGGAATGCCCCAATGTCGCGATCAGGGAGAAGAACGGAACCTTCGTGATCGATCCGAAGAAATGCACCGAATGCATCGGACATTTCGATTCCCCGCAATGCACGGCGGTCTGCCCGGTCGACGATACCTGCGTCATCGATACTTCCTTCCCGCGCTACCAGGTGCCGGCCTGAGGGAGGGACCGATGAACTTTACCCTTACACCCGCGGCTGTAAAATTCATTCGCATGATGATCCGCGTCGACGGCGATGTGTCCAGCGGTTTCCGGCTCGCCGTCAGTCCCGGCGGCTGCTCGGGCCTAGTGGCCGATATCAGCATCCGCCGGGAGCCCGCGGCCGGCGAGGCCGTGGTCGAGCGCGATGGCGTCAAGCTTTTCCTGCCTGCGGAGAGCCGCATCCTGCTCGACGGGGTCGCCATCGACTTTGCCGATACCCCTTCGCAAACCGGACTCGTATTCAAGGATCCGAAGCAGGTTTCCTGCTCGAGCCACTAGACGGGAGGCACCGACGATGGGGACTGCGGATCGAGGCGAGCCGCAATCCGTCACGGAGGCGGCAGTTCTGGCCAATGCGCTTCTCGGCGGCGGACTTCCGCCGGAGGCGGAATTCCATCTGTGGGAGGCCGGGCTTTCGTACCATTTGGATGACGTCGCCGAGAATCATCTGCGGGAAGCCCAGGCGCTTGCCCCGGGACACGCTGCCGTGCTGATCGGCCTTTATCGGTTCTACTTCTACAAGGGCCGCCTGGCCGATGCGCTGACGGTCGCCAGACTGTGTCTTGAGAAGGCGGCGCGCGAGAACAGGCTGGCGGCGGATTGGCAACAGGTCGCGGCCGGCGATGCGGCGTTCAGCCATTACGAAAACATGCTGCCGCGCTTCTACCTCTTCACCCTGAAGGGTTACGCCTACCTGCAGATGCGGCTCGGCAATCTCGAAGAGGGCCGTGCCGCCGTCGCAAAATTGCTGGAACTCGACCCCAGCGACAAGGTCGGCGCGCGCGTGTTGCTCGAGGTTCTGGAACGGGTGGGGCAGGACGATGAGGGATGACATCGACGAGGCCCGGGACTGGCGCGGGGATGAGATCGATTGCGCGGCCTGCGCCCACCAGGCGCGGGCAAGCGACGGACGCTGCCGCCTGAAGCATGCGTGCGTCCACGACCGCTATGCGCGGCGGATCGACCGCTTCTTCAACTGGAATCCGGAGCTTGCCAACTCCTGCGTCGCGCATCCGCATTTCGAAGTGCGCGCGATCGCGGCCAGGCACGCCAGCATATTCCTGCTGCCGCCGCTGCTCGACGATCCCGAGGAAACCGTACGCTGGAACGCGGCGCGGCGCCTGCCCAGGCGGCTGGTGCTCCGGCTGCGGACGGATGTCCATCGCGAGGTCAGAATCCGCATTGCTTCCGTGCTCGACGATGCCGAGCTGATGCCGATGATGGACGATCGGGACTATTACGTGCGGCTGGTTATCGCGCGTCGCGTCGCGCCGTCGCTGCTGGCGCGTATGATCGACGATGAGGAAGCCGAGGTTCGCCGCGTCGTGGCGCGGCGTATTCCGCGCGACTGGCTGCTTCGGATGGCAAGCGATCGGGATGCCCGGGTGAGGCTGGAGATCGCGCAACGCCTCGTTCCCGATCTGCTGTCCCGGCTCCGCTGCGATCCGGACTGGCGTGTGCGCTACGAAGTGGCGAGTCGGATCGCGGTCGGGGATATCGCCGAGCTGGCGGACGACAGCGATGGCTTCGTACAGGACATGGCGCGGTCGCGTGCGACCGGCAGACAGGAGCGGCTGGGGGAGTTTCCGGCATGAGCAATATCGTTCGCGACAGCGACGTGGTGGAGCTTTCCGCGCCGCCCTATTTCAGTTTTGGCGAAAAGGTGAAGGCGAAGCGCACCGTCCGCAACGACGGCACCTATGCCGGCAAGGAAATCGGGGAGATTCTCGCGAAGAAGGGCGAGGAGGGATACGTGGTCAGCATCGGCACCTTTCTGCAGCAGTTCTACATCTACGGCGTCGAATTCCTGGAAAGCGGCAATCGCGTCGGGATGAAGCGCAAGGAGCTCGATCCGGCGATTGCCCGCGATGAGATGTCGGATCTGCCTTTGCCGGGAGGAACCGCGGCATGATCGAACCCAGGCTGCCGAAATACCAATGGGGCCAGCGCGTGAAGGCCCTCATCGACCTTTTCAACGACGGATCGTTTCCCGATACGCCTGCCGACGCCATGCTGGTCGGTGTCGGCGATACCGGGGAAATCGTCCAGGTCGGAACGCAGACCGAGGCGAACCTGCCGATTTATCTCGTCGAATTCGGCGAGCGGCTTGTCGTTGGATGTCTCGAAGAAGAGATCAGTCCCCTCTAGAGGAGCAGACGTGATGCAATCGGCTACTCAGACACGGACTGCGGTCAGGCCATTCGCTCATCCCAACGATCTCGATCGCAAGCGGATCGAGCGCGCCTTGAAGGCGCGCAAGCGCTACCGATATGTCACGCCCAGCGTGACGACGGCGATCGGCGGCTATCGGATCGAAAGTCCGTGCTGCTCGAGAAATATCGATCAGGACGGTGGCGTCGTCGATGTCGCGTTGCTGCTGCATGATGCCGATGGCGCAGGATGGCAGCTGTTTCGAAGAGATCACGACAAAGCCCTGTGGCAACTCGACAGTACCCATGAGCGACTGCCCGCGGCGCTGGAGCGATTGAATGTCGATCCCGACCGGAGCTTTTGGCAATGAACTTGCATAACCAGAAATCGCGATCCCTCTAACACAGAGTAGCGGCAATGGCGTTGGGCGCGGACGAACTGAACGAGATCGATCGGATGCTTTCCGATCCGGGCGTCGACGCGCGTGTCTTTACAGAGTTGCGGCGCCGGTTTCCGCATCTGTCATGGACGAGGTGCGACGCCGCCGACGTGACCGAAGCGCCGTTTCGCAGCTATCCGCGATTTGATGTCCATCTGGTCGGCCGCACCGATCATTGCCTGCAGATCACGGCGGATCCGATGCGCGCAAGCGGCATCGTTCTGGCGAACAGGGCCATGATTTCATGACCGGACTCGCCGTCATGCAAGCTGATAGCGGCGATGTCGTTGCCGACGAGGCGGACGAGAGTTTTATTCCGCTCTCGGATCCCGACATCACGCTGGCCGAAATCGAGGCCGTCAATTCGATCATGCGTTCGCCGAGACTTTCCAGTGGGCCGGTGGTGGAGGCCTTCGAGGCGGCGTTCGCGGCCTATGTCGGCCGCAAATATGCGATCGCGGTTCCGAGCGGTACGCTCGGACTTCTGTTTGCTCTGAAAGCTTACGGGATCGGCCCGGGACAGGAGGTCATCGCGTCGTCCTATTCGTTTCGGGAGACCGCCCACGCCATCGGCATCGCAGGCGCAAGACCGGTATTCACCGACATCGATTACTGGGCCGGAACGCTGCTCCCGGAGAAGGCGGAGGCCCGCATCACCGCGAACACCCGCGCCATTGTCGCATGCAACAACAACGGTCACCCGGCGCAGTGGTCGGGGCTGCGGGCGGTGGCGAAGAAGCATGGCCTCGTGCTGATCGAGGATTCCACCGAAGCGATCGGTTCAAGATACCAGGGCGCGCTGGTCGGAACCTTCGGCGACGTCGCAGTGTTCGATTTCGCGCAACCTTCCGCATTGAGCTGCGGCGAGGGCGGCATGGTGGTCACCGACGACGTCGACGTCGCGGTGGCCTTGCGGCGCTATCGCGCGCACCGTCTGGAAGAGCGCGCATCCGTCGTTGTCAGTGCGACGCCGCCTTATCAGGCCGGTATGAGCAGCATCGCGGCCGCGCTCGGCCTGGCGCAATTGCGGCGGCTGGACGAGATTCTGGAGCGGCGCCGGCTGACCGAACATCTCTACTACAAGCATGTGCAGTCCTTCGAGGGAATCAAGCCGCCCTATGTGGGGCCTGACGTGACGGAGGTGGACTGGTTTCTCTACCTCGTTCATCTCGGTACGCGCTTCACGCGTTCCGGTCGCGACGCCATCGTGGAAGATTTGCGGGTCGAGCAGGTGGAAGCCGCGGCCTACTGCAATCCGCTTCATTTGCAGCGGTACTATTTCGAGCTCGGCTATCGCCGTGGCGATTATTTCGTCACCGAAAAGGTGGCGGATCGCGCGGTCGCGCTGCCGTTCCACACCCATCTGACGGAAGATCAGATTGAATTCATCGTAGGCACGATGAAGGACGCCTCGATCAATGTCGGGGCTGGCGCCGCAATCTATTAGGACGTGTAACAAAGGGGAATCGATAGATGTCGCTACTTACTGTCATGCCGTCGGGCAAAACAATCGAGGTGGCCGAGGGAACAAGCCTGCTGGCCGCGCTTCTCGGCGCAGAGATGGGCATCCTCCATAAATGCGAGGGACAAGCCAAATGCGGAAGCTGCCATATCTTCGTGCAGGAGGGACGCAAGGGCCTGTCCAAGATTGCGCGCGAGGAGAACGAGAGGCTTGATGCCATTGTCGGCGTCGGCTCCAAGTCGCGGCTCGCCTGCCAGGCCAAGGTACTGGGCACCGAGAATATCAAGATCGAATTGCTGGGCTTCGGTTCGGGCATCTGAAATTTCCGGAGAGAATGATGGAATCGCAGAACGTGCTAATTCATTTGCGCTTCGCGCCCAATGGCGTTGTCGTGGAAATCAGCGAGCGGCCGACCGCCCTCAGCCCTCAGGAATGGTACAATTTCCTGAGCGAAAAGGCCGCCAACGTCTATCAGCCGCTTGCGGGCGGCCGCGGCGTGTTTCGGCTGACCAGGACCGAGGTTGATGCGCTCAAGGCCGCAAGCACGCCAACCGCGGCGTGACAGCCGCGACGTTGCCCTTGCGAACGCGAAAAGGTCTGGACATGTCGTCTGAAGAGATCGAACTCTTCGCCGTTTGCTCGGCCGAGGCCATTGAGCGAGGCGATGCCAGGGCCTTCAGCCTGTCCCGCATCACCGAGGCCGGCGACAGCCGGCCGTTTCCGATCGTCATCGTCCGGACCCATGCCAACGGCTATTTCGGCTATGTCAATTCCTGTCCGCATGAAGGTATCTGGCTCAATTTCGGGGAAGGCAGGTTCTTCACGCCGGATCGGACATTCCTGAAATGCGGCAGGCACGGCTCGATCTTCGAGATCGAAAACGGGCTGTGCATCGACGGAGTGTGCAAGGACCAGAGCCTGCAGCCGATCGCGCTCGCCGTGGTCGATGGCGACGTCTGCGTCTGCGGCATTGCGCTGGTCGAGGATGACGGAATGCCAAATCCGCTCGAGGAACTCGACGACACCATGGAAATCATGATTTATCCGGATTGATGAAGGCGGGCCTGCCGCCCGAGCGGTGGCCGTAACGAGGAGCTTCGCGAATGGCGGACGAAAAAGAGCAGGAGTGCCGGTTCTTCGTCTCCTACAGCGGCGTCAAATTGCCTTTCAACCTGGTGAACGCTATTCCCGAGGAAATGCTGTCGCAGCGCAACACCTTCATTCGCGCCTATTTCGACGGAGCGGGGCAGTTGAGTGGCTTCGACAAGGTCGTCTACGGCGAAGTCGAACTCTCGCACCGTTACGAATATCACGGCAATGGGGCGTTGAAGCTCGCCGAGATCGTAATGCCGGACGAAGAGCCGGCCGCGCTTGTCTTCGACGAGGTGGCGATGCCGGTTTCACGCATATGACATCGTCAGGATTTGTCGAACGGGAAGGCTGATGACGGTCGCAGGATTGCTTGAAGCGCTGTTAAAGATGCCGAAGGATGCGGTCGTTCCTGATGGAAAGCGGCGGTGGACTGTCGCTTGTCGCCGGGCTCGATTTCATCGAGGAACAGGGAGCTGGCGCGCCGGCCGAAGCGATCCTGCTGCCAAGCACGGATGAATGATGTTTCGTCAATCGTCGCCGTCCCGCACGGCGACCGCGGAGTGAATGATGTCCGGGGTGGAAGCAGAAATATCGATGTTCGAGCGGATCGGCGGAGCCGTCGCCGTCGATCGGCTGGTGGAGGCGTTTTACAGGAGGATGGACGCGCTGCCAGAAGCGACGACGGTCAGAGCCATGCACGTGTCGGACCTCGGACAGACCAAGAATGTCCTCAAGCGCTATCTGAGCGAATGGACCGGCGGTCCAAAGCTCTATTCTCCGGAAAAGGGCCACCCGCGGCTGCGGCAGCGGCATATGAGATTCGAGATCGGCAATGCCGAGCGCGATGCCTGGCTGCTCTGCATGCGCGGCGCGCTTGCGGAGACGGTCGCGGACGGCGGAGCCCGGCAGGAGCTCGACGCCGCGCTGACCAGGCTCGCGGACTGGATGCGCAATCAGGCCGGCAATCCTCACGACGCCGGCGTAGCCCGCCCCTGAATGGGAAAGGCGCGCTCAGGTCAGAGCGGTGTGCCGAAATACTCTTCGTCGGCGCCGCCCCAGGCCTTATGTAGCGCCAGCGCGTTGTGCCATTTTACGGCTTCGACCTCGCTGGCGCTGCGATGAGCGATCTTGCCGTCGGGATTATCCGCGAGCAGGTAATGCTTGCCGTTCCGAAGGAACCGATTGAGATCCTTCATGTCGGTCGGGCGCACCACGCATCGCGGGGTCTCGTCGATCAGAATGGTGGTCGGAAGCATGGCCGGATTTCCTTTCCGCCTTTATTCCCTTCAGAATCCATCTTCGCGTTTGCCCCAGGGATGTGACCCGGGGACCAGTGGAGCCCGGATGCCTGTCTTCTCGACGTCTGCCCGGCTTCGATAGAACGTGGCTTCATGCACCAGCGTGCCGTTCCCGGTCGTGATTGCGACGTAGCGGCTCGACACGTCGGTCTCGCAGCGATAGCCGCCGCCCGGCTCCAGCGTAGAGCGCGCGTTGCCATCCCAATCCACAAAGAATCCTGCTGCTGTCGACATCCGAATTCCCTGGGCTGTCTCGTTCAGTGATCGCCGGGCTAGCGATGGCTTATTCCATCGGTGGTCCGAGATCGTCGGCGGTATCCTTCTTTTTCTTTTTCTTGTCGACCTTGGCCTGGGCGTAGGCGCCGGCGTTCTTCAACGCGATGGGAGGCTGGCCCTCCACATATTGAGAGATCCACAACAACGTCCGCTCGAGCGCTTTTTTTGCCGCCTCGTCATGATAGCTGTCGCGGTCGTTGCAGTTGAACGCGTGCGACGCTCCTGGATAGGAAAATGCGCTTACGTCCGGCCGGTGGAAACGAAACTGGCTGACGTCCTCGAAGGGAATCAGCGGATCATTCTCGCCGAAGTGAAGCAGGGTAGGAACCTTGCGCTTTTCGCGGTAGTCGTCGACAATTCCGCCGCCATAATAGCCGACGGTACACGCCACGCCGCTGACGCGGTTGGCGGAGACGTAGGCCAGGTATCCGCCCCAGCCATATCCGACGATCGTCACCTTGCCGGCGCTCTTGACGGCTTCGACCGCCTGCTGAATGTCGCCGATCGCGCGCTCCGTGCCGACCTGCTGTATCAAAGCCAATCCCTCGGCAAGGCCGCCTTCATCATAGCCCAGTGCGACGTCCGGCTTCACGGAGTCGAAAAGCGAAGGGGCGATCGCGAGATAGCCTTTCGCGGCGAATTCGTCCGCGACCTTTCGGATGTGCGGATTGATGCCGAAGAAATCCTGGACGACGACGACGGCCCCTTTGGGCGTCCCGTCCGGATCGGCACGATAGGCGGAGAACCTGTGTCCGTCGCCAGCTGTCAGTTCGATCATAACACCCTCGTTTCTCAGACTCTGTTGCTGCAAAAAAGCGAATTTCAGATCAGGCCCAGTTCCAGTTGTACGTCTTCCGACATCCGCGACTTGTCCCAGGGCGGATCGAACACAAGGTTGACATCCGCGGTAGCGACGCCCTCGACGCCGCCGACGGCCGTCTCCACCCATTTCAGCATTTCGCCGGCGACCGGACAGCCCGGCGCCGTGAGCGTCATGTCGATTTCAACCAGGCCCTGTTGTTTCGGCTCGATCCGGTAAATCAGTCCGAGATCGTAGATGTTCACGGGTATCTCGGGGTCATGCACCGTACGCAGTGCCGCGATGATGCGATCGGTCAGGCTACTCGAGCCTGTCGCGGCGGTCACCTGTGCGTCGCCGGCCCCAAGCATCGGTGAGGCGACATCAACACTGCGATCGTCCATTAGGGTCATTCGCCTCTCTCCGTCCTGCAACCATCCCCTCATCCCAGCTCTTGCGAGTCGTTCTCTGCAAGGTCGATGCCAGTCGGTTCCTCAACCGGCGCCCTCGGCGAGAGCCGCGACGACCGGCCATCCGACGGTGCCCGCGGGATCCAGCCGTCGCAACGCTGCGAGCATTTGGTTGGTCTGATGCCGGTCGTCACGCCGGAGATGGATGAAAGCCAGTGCCTTCAACGTATAGAGTGCGAAACGGCCGGGCCCGTCGGGAATAACGGGCTGCGGCTGCCATTGCCGCCAGTCCGCGTCCCATCCCGCCTGGCTGGCAGCTTCGCTCAACCCATCCTCCGCTGCGATTTGCGCCTGGTCGAGATGGCCCTGATAGGTGTGAATCTTGTACAGGCAAAAGTAGATCGGAAGCTGCGCCGGAGCCGCCGCGAGCGCGCTCCGAAACAACAGGTCCGCCTGCGCGCGATCGTGACGGTAGACCGCAACGCCCTGTTGCAGCAGCGCGTCGATATCTTCGGGAAGATCACCGAAATTGATCGTATCGCGTTCTGCGAGCAGGTCGGTCATGCGATGCCCGGAGCGTTATTCGTAGCGTCCATCGCTGCGGGTTCACTTGACGAGGTGAAGCATCTGCCCGGCTTTTTCCGGAGCATTTGCCCGGTGAATTGAAATTGCTTCCGCTACCGCGTTGGCAATCAGCCGGCCTCGGCTGTCGATGCCGGTCCAGTTTGCCTTGCGCCCGCGGGAATCGATTTCAAGAAGCTTCACGCCTGCGGGCACCTCGGTCCCATCGCGAACAATGCCCCGCAAGATTCCGTCGAAAGGCGCACGTACCGGTTCATTTCCAAGATGGCCGACGACGAAGTCCTTGAAGACCCGCGCCCCGATCTCGATCGCCGTCTTCCACCGGCCGGAGAATTCCGAGCGCACGAAGCGTTCGCCCCAATGGATTCCGAGGCGGCGCGAAACGCCGTCGGGCGGATCCGTCGGCCCGTGCTGGATGATCTGTCCCGCCTTGCCCGGGTGCGTTTCGATGGCGACGTCGCAATTGGCGCCACTGCAAAAACCCGGGCCGAGGCCGATCGTCAATCGGGCCAGCCGGCGCAAATCGGGGGTGGCAAGATATTTCTGCATCCTGGCATCCACCAAAATGTCGAGGCTGCGAAGCACGATGAGATCGAGCAGCCCAAGCTCGGTAACGAGGACGCCGGGGACGCGCCCGGCGCTCGCGCGAATTTCAAGGCCGGCGTCGGCGCGCTGCGCTGCAATGCCAGCGACGCTGACGGCATCGTCGAACAGCGCGTCATGGAAAGCCATTTTTCGCCGGATGACGGGCGGCAATGGGTCGTGCGACAGGACGACCCCATAACCGCTGCGGCGAAGCAGCACCGCGACAGCGGAAGCAATCTCGTTTGTGCCGAGAATCACGGCAAATCGATCAGGTGGGCGAGCTGGCATTTGCGGCGCTTCTCATGCTTGTCCGACGGCCCCTCAGGCAAAGCAAGAGCCGGGCCGCGAGCGAGGTGCGAGATAAACCGGAGATCTCGGGCCGCTCCGGCAGATCGGTGCAGCATTTTGGACCAAACCCGGCAAGCTGCGTCAGGTCTGAAACAGTGCGCGTCCGGCGTGTCAGAAACCTGACATCGAACCGCACTGCCATCGCCTCAAACGGGCGCCCCGAATCTGTTCGGCCATGCCGCGGTCATCGCGAGGTAGCCTTGATGCGGTGTTTTGTCTGATATCCCCGAGTTGGTTTGGACTTTGCATAACAGCGATCGTTGCAGCAGGAGCGAACGCGATGGCAATGGCCGGATCGGAAATCGAGCATCTCATCAAACAGGCTTTCCCGGACGCGCAGGTCATCATCGTGGATCTGAAGGGAGACGGCGACCATTTCGGTGCGCGCGTCACCTCCGCGGCCTTCGCGGGCAAGAGCCGAATCCAGCAACACAAGATGGTCTACGACGCGCTGCAGGGGCAGATGGGTGGAGCGCTCCATGCGCTTGCTCTGGAAACCGCGGCGCCGAAGTGACGGATATCATCAGCAGCTGGCGGTCCAAACACGATCAACCATAAAAGGGAAGCAAATGATGAATTCAACGGCCGAGCGCATCAAGGACGTGATCGCAAGCAGCGACGTCGTGCTCTTCATGAAGGGCGTGCCGGCGGCGCCGCAATGCGGCTTTTCCGCTGCCGTGGCGCAGATTCTCTCGAGTCTTGCGGTGCCCTTCAAAAGCGTCGATGTGCTCTCCGATCCCAAAATCCGCGAAGGCATCAAGGCGTTCTCGAACTGGCCGACCATCCCGCAGCTCTATGTCAAGGGAGAATTCCTTGGCGGTTCCGACATCGTCAGGGAAATGTTTCAGGCCGGAGAACTCACGACGCTGTTGAGCGACAAGGGGATTGCGACGGCCAGGACATGACAGATACGGCCGATATCGCGGGGGCGTCCAATTTTCACCTGCCGCAAGTCTACAAGCATCACGTCTTTGCCTGCTGCACGCAACGTCCGCCGGGCCATCCGCGCGGCAGCTGCGGAGAGGCGGGCGCCCAACCGCTGTGGGATCGGCTCGGCAAGGCGATCGAGACGGAAGGGTTTGCCGAGATCGGCTTCACCGCCTCGGGCTGCCTCGGTTTTTGCAAGGCCGGTCCGCTGATGGTCGTCTATCCCGAAGGAGTCTGGTACCGGCCGACCACGCCGGAAGATATCGACGAAATCGTCGAACAGCATTTCAAACAGGGCAAGCGGGTAGATCGCCTCGTCATGGTCCTGACACGGCGTTGAGGCCTCGCGCGGCGGGCCAGGCTGCCGCGATGTTCATTGCGATGGGGATATCGACGGCGGAAGAGGATCCGGGCAGGGTGTGGACGCCTCCGGCCGGCTGCAGGCTTCGATATCCTTTTCGACAGAACCGCCAAGCAGGGAAGTGACGGGTTCGCGGTCGAAGCCCGCGCATCTTTGCCCATCGACTTCCACGAGTGGCCGCCGGATCAACAGCGGGTCATCGAGCATGAGCGCAATTGCGCTCGCCACGTCAAGCCTGTCAGGCAGGATCTCGCCGGACTTGATGCGCGGCGCGGCCGGATTGAACCACGCGGTTACAGGCGTTGATCCGAAAAAGCCGCGCAGGCGCTCCGCGGTCCATGGCTCCGTCAGCAGGCTTGTTGCGATTACGCTATGGCCCGCAGCCTCAAGCATCCGCTTCTGGCGGGCATTCGTCGCACAGCCGGGCTTTTGATAAAACCGGATTGTTGCCACAGAGCCAAACCTATGCGAGCAGGCTAAGCTGGACCAGTGGCGCCGCGCCGTCCCGGCCCAGGATCGTATCGACCTTCTTGCGGACGGCTTCCAGCGTGAGCGGCTTGACCAGCGCGCCATGCGCGCCGGCCTTGATGCCATCCACGGCGGTCGCTTCATCGGACTTGTCGCAGACAACGAGAATACGAACGCCGGGAAATTTTCCCGATAGTTCGCCGATCAGCGCCGCGCCCCTCTGCTTCAGGAACGAAACGCCAAGCAGCACGACATGGGGCTTGAGCCAGTCGGCGCCCTTTTCGTAGGCTTCGTCTGGACTCGATAATTCATGGGTTTCGATCTCGTCGTGCAGCATGAACTGCAACGCGGCGCGGGTGATCTCATCATCGTCGATCACGAACACGCGCCGTTGGTCGACAGCTTTCGATGTTTCGACGCCGATCTGCATTTCGCCCTCCTTTGGTTTGCAAGCGAGGCCAACGCGTGGCCCTCAGGGCTGCTAGCAATTTCCATTCCGTAAGCCGTGGACGCAGCGTTTGCGCTGAGAGCTCAGGGCGATCTGCGGCGAGAACGAATGTCCCGGGTATGCAAAACCGCTTTCCTTGTCTGATATCGAACAGCCGCCAGACAGCCGGGCGGCCGCTGTCAGGTTCAAAACATCTTGCGGATTTCAGGGTGTCGAGCGTTTCAGAAGCCAAATCATCGACTTAGCAGGAGTGGCACGCCGGTTGCTATTGAGTGAGCGGAACAAGGAGTGAGGGCTGAGTGCACGCAGACGCCTGACGAGCGATGCGCTCCTTCCCGTAACCCATGTGCCCGGTTCTGTAACAGAAACAGTCTGGCGCTGACGCGCGGACTTATTGGCAATCGGTTCATGGAGAACAAAATGGCTGCACTACGACAAATCGCGTTTTACGGCAAAGGAGGCATCGGCAAGTCGACGACCTCACAGAACACCCTGGCGGCGCTGGCGGAGATGGGTCACAGGATCCTGATCGTCGGCTGCGATCCCAAGGCGGACTCGACGCGCCTGATCCTGCACGCCAAGGCGCAAGACACCATCCTCAGCCTGGCGGCGGCGGCCGGCAGCGTCGAGGACCTCGAGATCGAAGAGGTCATGAAGGTCGGCTACCGCGACATCCGCTGCGTCGAGTCCGGCGGACCGGAGCCCGGCGTCGGCTGCGCCGGCCGCGGCGTCATCACCTCGATCAACTTCCTCGAGGAGAACGGCGCCTATGAGGACATCGACTACGTGTCCTACGACGTGCTCGGCGACGTGGTGTGCGGCGGCTTCGCGATGCCGATCCGCGAGAACAAGGCGCAGGAAATCTACATCGTGATGTCCGGCGAGATGATGGCGATGTATGCCGCCAACAACATCTCCAAGGGCATTCTGAAATATGCCAATTCGGGCGGCGTGCGCCTCGGCGGGCTGGTCTGCAACGAGCGCCAGACCGACAAGGAGCTCGAGCTTGCCGAAGCGATGGCCAAGAAGCTCGGTACCCATCTGATCTACTTCGTGCCGCGCGACAACATCGTGCAGCACGCCGAACTCCGCCGCATGACGGTGCTGGAATATGCCCCGGACTCGGTGCAGGCGGGTCACTACCGGAGCCTGGCCCAGAAGATCCACAACAATGGCGGCAAGGGCATCATCCCGACCCCGATCACCATGGACGAGCTCGAGGACATGCTGATGGAGCACGGCATCATGAAACCGGTCGACGAGGCGATCGTCGGCAAGACCGCGGCCGAGCTCGCGGCTGAAGCCGCCATCGCGGCGGCCTGATCGGCTCTCGCCAACGATGCCGGCCCCTTCGGCGGCCGGCATCAGGCGCCGGAACATTTGGAGCGGCTTGTGATAACAGCGGCAGCGCACGAGCGGTCAATCGATCCAGTACCAGCGCTCCGCACTTTGGAGCAGCCGAGCGCGCCGCGCGATCGCGAGCATATCGGGACCGCGGCCTATCGGGCGCTGACCGGCTGCCACCCGGCCGACGCCGCGGTTGGCGATGATTTCAACTTCGACAGGCATGTGCTGGCCTCCATCCTCGCGGTGGCGGCCATGGAAGAGGGCGCGGTGGCCGAGCGGGCCGGACTCGCGGCGGCTGACCTTGCCAGTCTCATGGCGCATTGGTTTCCGGTGGCCTGCGGCATGGGTGTGGCGTGGTACGGAAAAGACGTGGACACCGGCGACGATGAGATCGCGATGGTGCGCGATCTCCTGCTTGCGCATCGCTCAAGCGCGGGCGATGTCGGCCGCTGGCTTGCCGCGATGGTGGCCCGGCGATCGATGGAACCGAACCATCTCTGGGAAGATCTCGGCTTGCGCGATCGCTCCGAACTGACGCGGCTGCTCGCGCGCCACTTCGGCCCGATCGCCAGCCGCAACACGGGGAATATGCGATGGAAGCGGTTCTTCTATCGCATGCTGTGCGAGGACGACGGCCTGGTCATGTGCAGCACACCGGTCTGCACGAATTGCAACGACTTCAATCTTTGTTTCGGCGACGAAAGCGGCGAGAGCCGGATGGCGGATCGTCGCCGCGAGGCATCCCTGCAGGCGGCACTATCCACGGCGGCCGCGCCGCCGTCCCGGTCGCCGGAGTAACGCGCAATGGATCCGACGACAGGGTGCTGGGTCGAGAACCCCTCTGAGCCATTCGCCGGCGCCGAGACCGCAGTGCCGTCGGAGCTCATTTTCGGGGCGAAGGAAGAGGATTTCGTCCGGCGTGACTGCGTCGATTTACTCCGCCAGGCCGGTCTGCGACTGACGCCACAGCGCCTGGTGCTCGGCTCACTTCTGTTCTCGAAAGGCGGCCGTCATGTCACCGCCGAGATGCTTCTTGCCGAGGCGACTTCGGTCGGGGTCAACATCTCGCGCGCGACCGTCTACAACACCTTGAACCAGCTTACCGATGCCGGTCTGCTGCGCCAGATCGGCGTCGACGGATCGAAATCCTATTTCGATACAAATCCGACCGGACATCACCATTTCTTCGTCGATCGGGAAGACAGGCTGTTCGACGTTCCAGAACCGGGCGTCTTGATCGACACGTTGCCGCAGCCGCTGCCGGGCTATGAAATCTCCGGCGTCGACGTCGTCGTCCATCTGCGCCGAAAGCAGCACTAATTCCTGCGGCGCCTGCAGGCTCCCGTCGCATTTGAAGCCCGCCGATCGACGCGTCGCCTTTGCGACGCTGTCGTGATTCCGACAATTGGCGAGATTCCAAAAACGCTCAATCTATCAATGGCTTCGCGTCGAGCGCGAAGGCTGGCACGGGGGTTGCTCTGCACCACTTGAGGAGACGCATCACGGAGCTTCGTCCGTGATTCTCGTCTCCACTGAGGCCGCTACCATGGTGAGGGTGCAATGATCGAGCAGCCGACATCTGACAACTCCAAATCCCAACTCGGTCGTTCCGCCGCTGACGCGGCCAAGCCGGCGCCGGTCGTTCTCAACGACACGACGCTGCGTGATGGCGAGCAAGCGCCCGGCGTGGCCTTCACCACCGCAGAGAAGGTTGAGATCGCGCGCGCGCTGGCTCGCGCCGGCGTACCGGAGCTCGAGGCAGGCACGCCCGCGATGGGACGCGAGGAAATCACCGCGATCCGCGCCGTCGTCGAAGCGGAACTGCCGCTGACCACCATCGCCTGGTGCCGGATGCGGACCGAGGATGTGGACGCCGCGATCGCCGCGGGCGTTTCGATGGTCAATGTTTCCGTGCCGGTTTCCGACGTGCAGATCAGCGGCCAAGCTCAGCGGCAAGCGCACCAACGCGATCGAGATGGTCAAGCGCGTCGTCGGGTATGCGCGCAGCAAGGGGTTGGCCGTCGCCGTCGGCGGAGAGGATTCCTCGCGGGCCGATGTCGATTTCCTCACCGAAATTATCGCCACCGCAAAGGCCGCCGGTGCGCGGCGGTTTCGTATCGCCGACACGCTCAGCGTGCTCGATCCGGATTCGAGTTATGCGCTGATCGCCGCGTTGCGCGCGACGACCGACCTTGAGCTCGAGTTTCACGGCCATGATGATCTCGGACTTGCCACCGCCAATACCCTTGCAGCCATCAAGGCCGGTGCCACGCACGCCTCGGTCACCGTGATCGGGCTGGGGGAGCGCGCCGGTAACGCGCCCCTTGAAGAAGTGGCGGTCGCACTCAGGCAATTATATCAGCGAGAGACCGGTATCGTGCTGTCCGAACTCGGCAACGTCGCCACAGTCGTCGCCGCCGCCGCGGCGCGCAGCATTCCGCTCAACAAGGCGATCGTGGGAGAGCATGTCTTCACCCATGAATCGGGTATCCATGTCGATGGACTATTGAAGGACCAGCGCACCTACCAGTCGCTCGACCCGCTGCTGTTCGGTCGGTCCAATCGCATCGTCATCGGCAAGCATTCCGGCCTGTCGGCAATTACCTCTCTGCTCTCGGATCTGAACTTGTCGGCGAGTTCCGACGAATTGCGCGGGATTCTTGCTCGCGTGCGAGAGCATGCAATCGGCAACAAGGGCCCGGTCGCGCGCGAGACCGTCACGCGCATCTGGCGCGAGGTCTGCGACCCCGGACTCCCCAGTTGCGCGTGAGGTCGCCAGGAAGGTAGTCATGTCCGATGCCGTAGATGCACAGGTCAGCGATCCCCTGGCGGGCGTCCAGTTGCGCCTTCCTTCGCTGTTGCAGCTGATCAGGGAGGACATTGGCTTGCGTTCGTCTGCGGGATCCGGCTGCCCGGAGCGAGCTGGAGACCCTGCTGACCTATCCAGGCGTCCATGCCGTGATCTGGCATCGCATCGCCCACCGTTTGTGGGGCGCGGGCTGGAGGTTTCCGGCGCGGCTCTTGTCGTGGCTTGGCCGTTTCCTCTCCAATGTCGACATCCATCCGGCCGCGAGGATCGGGCAGCGGTTCTTCATCGATCACGGTGCCGGCGTCGTCATCGGCGAGACCGCGGAGATCGGCAATGACGTCACGCTGTATCACGGCGTCACGCTGGGCGGCACATCGTGGTCGCCGGGCAAACGCCACCCCAGCCTGGAGGATCGCGTCGTCGTCGGCGCCGGCGCAAAGATTCTCGGCCCGATCATCGTTGGACGGGGTACGCGGGTCGGGGCCAATTCGGTCGTGATCGAAAGCACGCCGCCTGATGTAACCGTGGTCGGCATTCCGGCCAGGGTGGTACGGCCGGAACTCACCCACCGCCGCGTGGTCGGGCGCATCGATCTCGATCACCATTTGATGCCCGATCCGGTCGGGGAAGCGATCTCGGTCATGCTCGACCGGGTCGAGTTTCTCGAGGCACGGCTCGCGCACCTGCAGAAGCGGCTGCGCGATGGCAGCGGACCGATCCGTGACAGTGCGGAGGCTGCCACCACCGGCCCTCGCGCCGCAGAGCGAATTGAAGGAGACAGGAGATGAGCGGTGTATCCGTTGGCGTGCTTGAGCAGTTGAACAAGGCCTCCTGCGCCGAGGACTTCTTCGCGCTGCTCGGCGTCGACTATGACCCCAAGCACGTCAACGTCGTGCGACTGCACATTCTCAGGCGCATGGGCCAATACCTCGTTAGCGAGGATTTCACCGGGCAACCTGACGCTGTCGTGGCGGCGCGCTGCAAGGCGGTGCTGGAGCAGGCCTATGCCGATTTCGTCACGTCATCGCCGCTCGACCAGCGCGTGTTCAAGGTCCTGAAGGATGCGGTCGCGCCGCCCAAGCCGCGCAATTTCGTGCCGCTCACCACGCTGAAATAGTCCTGCGACGCGTTCTCGCCTGTTCCTTGGTCTTGTGATCGGCGAACCGCGGTCTGTCCTTAAATCCCGTCTGGTACGGCTTCGTCGCATCGCGCTGTCGTGTTTGCGACGTGTCGGAATTGTCCTTGTCCGCGATAGCCGAATAGTTTTCGTCCGGCAGCCTGCCTGTTCCTTCAAGTCATTGTCTTAACGCCGGTATTTCATTGCGATCGGGATTGGTACGGCACTTGCTATCCCCTGTAGGGGCCGTCAGGCAGGCTCGGAGCAATCGCATGCACATTGTCGTCTGCATCAAACAAGTTCCGGATTCGGCGCAGATCCGGGTTCATCCGGTGACCAATACGATCATGCGCCAGGGGGTGCCCACGATCATCAACCCCTATGATCTGTTCGCGCTCGAAGCCGCGCTTGAACTGCGCGACAAGTTCGGCGGCGAGGTCACCGTGCTGACCATGGGGCCGCCCTCGGCCGAGGACAGTCTGCGCAAGGCGCTGACCTACGGCGCCGATCGCGCCGTCCTGCTGACGGATCGGTTTTTCGCCGGTGCCGACACGCTGGCGACGACCTATGCGCTCGCCACCGCCATCCGCAAGATCGGCGAGACCTACGGCGCGCCAGACATCATCTTCACCGGCAAGCAGACGATCGACGGCGACACCGCCCAGGTCGGCCCCGGCATCGCCAAGCGCCTCGGTCTGCTGCAGCTCACCTACGTCGCCAGGATCGGTACACTCGATCTCGCCGCGCGCACCATCGAGGCGGAACGGCGGTCGGAGGGCGGCGTGCAGTTGCTGCGCACCAGGCTGCCATGCCTGATCACCATGTTGGAGGCGACCAACGAGATCCGGCGCGGAGCGATGGTCGATGCGCTGCGGGCAGCGCGTGCCGCCATCGTCAAATGGAGCGCACAGGATGCGGGGGTCGAAGACATTGCGAAATGCGGACTGCGGGGCTCACCAACCATCGTCAAGCGCGTCTTCGCCCCGTCGCCACGGGCGGAGAAGGCGGCGCTGATCGATTTCGGCAGCCGGCCACCCGCTGAAGCGCTGATCGAAGATATTTTCAAGCGGCAGCCCAAGCTCGAAGCCGAGCTCGTCGCGCTGGCGCGCGGATTCTAACGGATTGATACGGGAGCCGAGCCGATGAGTGAACCGACCAAGGCACCTGCACCTGCAGGCCGCGCAGCCACCAGGAAGGAGCTGCCGGAGCACTTCAAGGCCTATAAGCACGTCTGGGTGTTCATCGAACAGGAACGCGGCCAGGTTCACCCGGTTTCGTGGGAGTTGTTGGGCGCCGGGCGCAAGCTTGCCGATAAGCTCAAGGTCGATCTCGCCGCCGTGGTGATCGGGCCTGAGGGGGAGGCGACGCAGCATGCTGCCAGCGAGGCCTTTTGTTACGGCGCCGATCTTGCTTACGTCGTCGCCGACAATCTGCTCACCGATTATCGCAACGAATCCTACACCAAGGCTTTGACCGATGTCGTCAACACTTACAAGCCGGAGATATTGCTGCTTGGTGCCACCACGCTCGGCCGCGACCTCGCCGGCTCGGTGGCAACCACGCTGCTGACCGGGCTGACGGCCGACTGCACCGCGCTCGACGTCGACACCGACGGCTCGCTCGCCGCGACCCGCCCAACCTTCGGTGGCTCGCTGATGTGCACGATCTACACGCTTAACTATCGGCCGCAGATGGCGACGGTGCGCCCGCGCGTGATGCCGATGCCGGAGCGTGGCGCGCGGGAGCCCGGCCGTATCGTCACTCATCCGCTTGGCCTCGTCGAGGCAGATATTGTCACCAAGGTGCTTTCGTTTCTGCCCGACCGCGAATCTGCGAAGTCGAATCTCGCTTATGCCGACGTCGTGGTCGCGGGCGGGCTCGGGCTCGGATCGCCGGAAAATTTCCAGCTGGTCCGCCACCTCGCATCCGTGCTCGGCGCGGAATATGGCTGTTCACGTCCGCTGGTGCAGAAGGGATGGGTCACGTCCGATCGCCAGATCGGCCAGACCGGCAAGACCATTCGTCCCAGACTATACATCGCCGCCGGAATCTCGGGCGCGATCCAGCATCGGGTCGGGGTGGAAGGCGCCGATCTTATCGTCGCCATCAACACCGACAGGAACGCGCCGATCTTCGATTTCGCCCATGTCGGAATCGTCACCGATGCGATCCGCCTGTTACCGGCATTGACTGAAGCATTCCGCGCGCGCCTGTCGCCAGATTCGCGCGACCGGATCGCAAGCTAGAGGAGCGTGCCATGATCGAGGAAAGATTCGATGCGATCGTCGTCGGGGCCGGGATGGCCGGCAACGCCGCCGCGCTGACGCTGGCCGAGCGCGGCCTCAAGGTGCTGCAGCTCGAACGCGGCGAGTATTCCGGATCGAAGAACGTTCAGGGCGCGATCCTCTACGCCGACATGCTGGAGAAGCTGATCCCGGATTTTCGCGAGGACGCGCCGCTCGAACGTCACCTGGTCGAGCAGCGCTTCTGGATGATGGATGACCGCGCCCATGTCGGGCTGCACTATCGCTCCGATGACTTCAACGAGGAGCGTCCCAATCGTTACACCATCATCCGCGCGCAATTCGACAAATGGTTCTCCTCCAAGGTGCGCGAGGCGGGTGCCACCGTGCTGTGCGAGACCACCGTGACCGAGCTGGCGCAGGACGCCTATGGCCGGGTGATCGGCGTCCGTACCGATCGACACGACGGCGAGGTGCATGCCGATGTGGTGGTGCTTGCCGAAGGCGTGAACGGGTTGCTCGGTACGCGGGCCGACCTGCGCGCGAGGCCGCGGCCCGACAATGTCGCGCTTGCGGTCAAGGAAATGCACTTCCTGCCCCGCGAGACCATCGAAGCCCGGTTCAATCTCAAGGGCGATGAAGGCACCGTGATCGAAGCGGCCGGTACCATCTCGCGTGGCATGACCGGTATGGGTTTTATCTATGCGAACAAGGAGTGTTTGTCGCTCGGGATAGGCTGCCTCGTGTCCGATTTCGAGAAAACCGGGGAGACGCCCTACGGATTGCTCGAGCGGTTCAAGCGTCATCCTTCGGTGGCGCCGCTGATCGAGGGCTCAGAAGTGAAGGAATATTCCGCCCACCTCATTCCCGAGGGCGGCTACAAGGCGATCCCGCAGCTTTACGGCGAAGGCTGGGTCGTGGTCGGAGACGCCGCCCAGCTCAACAATGCCATTCACCGCGAGGGTTCGAACCTCGCCATGACCTCCGGGCGCATTGCCGCGGAGGCGATCTTCCAGGTCAAGTCGCGCAAGGATCCGATGACGGCGGAGAATCTGTCGCTCTACAAGAAGATGCTGGACGACTCCTTCGTCATCAAGGATCTCAAGAAGTACAAGGATATGCCGCAGCTGATGCATATCCAGTCGCAGAATTTCTTCCTCACCTATCCGCAGCTCGTCTCCAAGGCGATGCAGAATTTCGTGCGCGTCGACGGCACGCCTAAAGCAGAGAAGGAGACGACCACGCTGCGATCGTTTGTAAAGGCGCGGTCATGGACGGGCCTGTTCGGCGATGCGTACCGCTTTGCCCGGGCCTGGCGATAAACCGCAACGGGATTCTGACGGGGCCCAACGATGGAGATCGAAACATGACGACCGAGCTCTCAGTGCGCGTCGAGGACAAGTTGTTCTACAACCGTTATCTCGTCGATGCGGGCCGCGCCCACATCAAGGTGCGGCCGCACACGGTGCCATCTCCGGCGCTGCTCACCTTGCTCAGGGCCTGCCCGGCGCGGTGCTATGAACTCAACGACAAGGGGCAGGTCGAGGTCACGGTCGACGGCTGCGTGGAGTGCGGCACCTGTCGGGTCATCGGCGAGCCGGGCGGCGACATCGAGTGGAGCTATCCGCGCGGCGGCTACGGCGTGCTGTTCAAGTTCGGCTGACCCGACGACGCGGCTGCGGCAGGTCCACAAGCTTCAGGAGGAAGCAGACACGATGGATCTCTTGCAGCCGGCACGCATCCTGCTGCGCGACGGTGCCGAAGCCATGTCAGCGATCGCCGTCACTCCGCGGCGACTGCGTGCTCGATAGCACCGGCCTCGATCGCTACCGCGACCGATTGGATGATGGCGGCGAAGCGGACCGCCGTCTGGATTGACGCTGGCGCAACGCCGGCCTCATGCAGCGCCTTCTCATGGGCGTCGATGCAGGCGCCGCAGCCGTTAATCGCCGACACCGCCAGCGACCACAGTTCGAAATCAGCTTTGTCGACGCCCGGATTGCCGATCACGTTCATGCGCAACCGCGCCGGCATCGTCGCATATTCCCTGTTCGAGGCGAGGTGGACGAATCGGTAGTAGATGTTGTTCATCGCCATTACCGACGCGGCCGATTTTGCCGCCGCGATCGCCGCAGAGGTGAGCTTGTCGGCTGCCACCGCTTCCATCGCCGATATCACGGCGGGATTGCGCGTGGCGATCGCGCAGGCGAGGAAAAGCCCGTATTTGGCCTGCGTTCCCAGCGTCTCATCTGATGCCATCGACGTCAGGTTGAGCCTGACGTCCTTGGCAAAATCCGGGATTCTGTCCTTCAATGTGTCGATCGACATGCGGCTTCACGCCACCTTGAGGGTTTCGCCGCCGACTTCGCGGTTGCAGGGGCACAATTCGTCGGTCTGCAAGGCGTCGAGCACGCGCAGCGTGTCCTTCGGGCTGCGGCCCACGTTGAGGTTGGTGGCGTAAACGTGCTGGATCACGTTGTCGGGATCGACAATGAAGGTGTAGCGATAGGCGACGCCATCGGGGGAGCGGACGCCGAGGCCGTCCACCAGCGAGCCCTTGCTGTCGGCAAACTGCCAGATCGGCAGGTGATGCAGGTCCTTGTGCTCGCGCCGCCATGCCAGCTTGCAGAACTCGTTGTCGGTCGAGCCGCCGAGCACCACGGCGTCGCGGTCGGCAAAATCCCTCGACAATCGCGCGAACTCGGCAATCTCGGTGGGGCAGACGAAGGTGAAATCCTTCGGATAGAAGAAGATGATCTTCCACTTCCCGGGGAAGCTATCTTCCGTCAGCGTCTCGAAGGCGCTCTGTCCCTTTTCTTCCTGCAGGTGAAAGCCGGGCTTTACGCCGACAACGGTGAATGACGGCAGCTTGTCTCCAATTCCGAGCATCTTCGAACTCCAGGGGATTTGAGTTTTGGCAGGATCTTTTTTTGGCAGGGCCATGGTTTTGACGAAGCAAGCGATATGCCACCAATGAATTTGGCTGGCATGGCACGACTGTCGGAAACACGACAATCGTTCGCTCGCGTGAGCGCCGTGTAAAGCAGCTTGGAATGATTGGCTATCTCAAATAGACAAATTGCACATGACGATCGCAATGGCGATCGAAAAGAAAGGAATGCAAAAATGAAGCTCAGTGCGCGCAATATTCTTCCCGGCAAGGTCGTGGCAGTGACCAAGGGATCGACCACCGCGCATGTAAAGGTTGAACTCGCCTCGGGACTCACGGTCACGTCGTCGATTACCAACGAGGCGGTCGATGAGCTTGCGCTCAAGGTCGGCGACAGTGTCTCGGCCGTGATCAAGTCGTCGGACGTGATGATCGGTAAATAACCGATCGGCGATCATGCCGCGCGGGTGGCGGCTCGCGTGCGCGCCATTCGCCTCGAAACCTCGCGCCACCACTCTTCGACGACGTGCCGCGCGCAGAGCAGGGTGGTGCCGTGATCGCCGGTAAAATCCTTCCAGGCGTCGAGGCATTTTTCAGGCACCGCCGTCAGCACCGGCCCGCCGGCGATGATCGCCTCGGCGAGTTCGCTGCGCAGGCCGTGTCCGTTCGCCTCCTGCTTCGAGAACTTGTTGACGATGATCAGCGCGACATCTTCGGCAACGGCGCGCGAGACGGCGAGGGATGCTTCGGCAAGACCGGCGGGGTCGAGCTTGCACGCCATGGCGCCGGCACCGAGCGGCTGGCAGATCGAGATCTCGCGGCCGCTAAGCAGGTCGATGACCTGCATGCCGTTCGACCGGCCGGCTTCATCCTTGAGGTTGCGCTGCACGACGCCGCCGATGCGTTCGCCGTCGCGCAACAGGGCGCTCGCGAAATCGGCGAGCAGCGCGTCAACGTCGTCTTCGGGTCGATAGAGAATGGCAGCCAGATGATTGGGATTGATATCGTGAAAGTCTGATGTCATCGCGCCCCTCATGGATGGTATGCCAAGAATCTCATGGCGGCCCGTTCCAGCAAGCCGAGTCCCCGCAGGAGGGGCCGCCGCATTTTCGGGGACGATCATGCGCGATCCCTCAGCTTGGCCGTCCGCTCCGTCCGCTCCGGATACCAGCGAAACGCCTTTGATTTGTGCAAAGATAACCATTCCCTCAACCAACTCAAGCATTGCCCATGACCGCAGCGTGATCCGTGCCAATAGCTGCGCGCCACGGCCGTCGGCCCCCAGGGCAAGCACGACGATGACTTCGCCGTGGCCGAGCATTGATTTCGACAGGATGCGTGCCGGCAACACGTTGAGGATCGAGCTCGTGTGCGGGGCTATGCGGGCAACAGAGACATCGCTCGCAGCGATGCGCAGCCGTTGGCATTTTCCGGTGGCGACCGGCTGCGCCGGCACCAGCAAATGCCCACCATCGACGCGCAACGTCAGCAATCCATAGGCCGCGTCATGGGCTTCGACCGTCGCGTCGAGACTGACCGCCGCTTCGCGCGTGCTGGCGAGCGGCAGCGCCGGGTCGCTTTGCAGCAGATGCAGCGGCCCTGCTCCCACGATTTTGCCGTGCTGCATCAGAATGAGGTGATCGGCGAGCCGCTCGATCTCCGACATGTCGTGACTGATGTAGATCACCGGAAGCGAAAGCCGCTCATGCAGCCGCTCGAGGAAGGGCAGAATTTCGCTTTTGGTCAGGCGGTCCAGGGCCGACAGCGGCTCGTCCATCAGCAGCAGTTTTGGCTGCGACAGCAAGGCGCGGCCGATCGCGACGCGCTGCCGCTCGCCGCCGGAGAGATTTTGCGGCGACCGTTCCAGCAGTTTCGCAAGTCCGAGCAGTTCGATCACCTCCCCGAAGCCGGCACCACCGGGTCCCGACGCCTCCACGTCTCGCGGTGCGCCGTAAAGCAGGTTGCGTCTGACCGAGAGATGCGAAAACAGGCTCGCTTCCTGGAACACGTAGCCGATCGGTCGCTGGTGGGCCTTTCGAAAGGTCGATTGGTCTTGCCAGATCTCGCCATCGATCGCGCAGAAGCTTCCGGGCAGATACTGCAGGCCGGCCAGACAGCGTGCCACGGTCGTCTTGCCGCAGCCGGACGGACCAAAAATCGCGGTCACGCCCGTCGCTGGCGCAGCGAAGCTTGCATCCAGCGGAAATCCTCCGAGGCTGCCGCGGAACGCGGCCTGAATTCGACCCGATATGTTTGCGGGCTTTTTCGTAGTCATGGGCGGACCCTCGCGCTGCGCTTCTCGATCAGCGTCATGGTCAGGATCACCGCGAAGGCGAAGATCATCATGCCCCCCGCCAGGATGTTGGCCTCATGCCACCGCGACGCCTCGACATAGTCGAAGATCGCGACCGACAGCACCTTGGTGCGGCCGGGGATATTGCCGCCGATCATCAGCACCAGGCCGAATTCTCCGACGGTGTGGGCGAATCCGAGTACGGCGCCGGTCATGAAGCCGGGCCGTGCCAGTGGCACCGCCACCGTCCAGAACGCACGCCTGGGCGAGGCGCGCAGCGTCGCTGCGACCTCCAGCGGCCGATCGCCGACCGCCGCGAACGCATTGCGGATCGGCTGCACCACAAATGGCAAAGAGTAGAGCACCGATCCCGCGACCAGGCCTTCGAAGGTGAAGGCCAGCGTGCGCCCGCCCCAGAGGCTGGCGATCCATCCGCCCGGCCCGTTGGGGCCGAGCGTCACCAGCAGGTAGAAGCCGAGAACCGTCGGCGGCAGCACCAGCGGCAGCGCGATCACGGTTGCGATCGCCTCCGTCCACCAGGCTTTCGATCGGGCCAGCCACCAGGCGAGCGGCGTGCCGACCACGAGCAGGATGACGGTTGTTATCGCCGCAAGCTCGACCGTGAGCCAGACCGATTGCCAGAGGTCGTCAGGCATGCCGCCCATATCGTTCAGCTTTGCCCGTCGAGGACGTAGCCATATTTTTCGATGATGACGCGCGCTTCCGGGCTTCTGAGGAAGGTGATGAAGCCGGTCGCGGCCTCGTTCGAAGCCCCGCTTTTCAGCAGCACGGCGTCCTGCCGGATCGGAGAATAGAGTTCCTGCGGCACCAGCCAGCGCGAACCGGTCTCGGGTCCCGTCAGCTGCGACAACGCGACGAAGCCAAGCTCGGCATTGCCGGTTTCGACGAACTGGTAAGCCTGAGTGATCGTGGCGCCCTCGACGAGCTTCGGCTGGACCGCCTCGTAGACCTTCAGTGCTTTCATTGCCTCCACGGCAGCCGCACCGTACGGCGCCGCAACCGGGTTGCAGATCGACAGCCTGGCGAAGGCCGCGGCTTTAAGCGTCTCCTGTCCCTTCACGAGGTCAGGCGTCTTGCTCCACAGCACGAGCTTGCCGATGGCATAGGTGAAGCGGCTTCCCGGCTCAGCCAGCCCGTCATCGGTAAGCTTTTTCGGACGGGTTTCGTCGGCCGAGAGAAAAACCTGAAACGGCGCGCCTTGCGTAATCTGGGTGTAGAATTGACCGCTGGCGCCAAAGCTGAGCACGGCCTCGTGACCGGTCTTCGCCTTGAATGCGGCGGCGATCTCCTTGGCCGCCTCCGTGAAGTTGGCGGCGACTGCCACGTTGGTCTGCGCCGCCGGCAGGCTGGTGGAAGTGAGAACCCAGGTTGCGATCCCGACCGCGAGTTCGAACTATTTTGGCAAATCTCATCGTGAACTCCTGGTTCCCTTGCTGCGGGGCCTGGCGACGCCCGCTCCGATGTCGTCATCTCAGCAAGCCGCGTGCCGCAATCGTGCTGGTCCGGAGATTGCTTACCAGTCATGTCAACGGGGAATTTCGGTACCAGCCCGGTCGATCCCGGTTGTCCTTGTCGCAACTCCGACAATGATGTCTTCAACAGGACATGACATATGAGCAGCTCCGCGAAGTTTCGCCCCGCCCCGCCGCTGGCAGCGGTCATCCCGTCAACGCCGCATTCATGGAGAACAACGACGGCGGACTGGCCTACATCGACCGTCGCATCGCGTGCCGAGCTTGAGGAACTTCTCGCCGACGACGTTCCCTACGGTGATCTGACCACGGACGCGCTGGGGATCGGCGCCGCGCGCGGCTCGATGCAGTTCACGGCCCGCGACGCGATGGTGCTCGCGCTGGCCGAGGATGCGGCTGCCATCATTGAACTTGCCGGCTGCAAAGTGGATCTGCGCGCGCGCTCGGGCACCGCGCTTGAGCAGGGATCGCCGATCCTGACCGCGCACGGTCCGGCGTCTGCGCTGCTGCGTAGCTGGAAGGTGGCGCAGACCTTGATCGAGATCTGGTCCGGCGTTGCGACCGATGCCCGCGCGATCGTCGAGGCGGCTACCGCCGTCGCGCCCAACATCGCGGTTGCCTGCACGCGCAAGAACGTTCCCGGCACCAAGCGTTTTGCAGTTGCGGCGGTAAAGGCGGGCGGCGCGGTGATGCATCGCCTCGGGCTGTCGGAGACGGTACTGGTTTTTCCGGAGCACCGGGCATTTCTGGGCAAAGAGCCTCTCGTGGGACTGGTTGAGCGGCTCAGGCGCGCCGCGCCGGAAAAGAAACTGGTCATCGAAGTGACCACCCTCGAGGCGGCGATCGTCGCGGCTGCGGTCGGCTTCGACGTGATCCAGGCGGAGAAATTTGCACCCGCCGAAGTCGCCTCGCTGGTTGCCCGAATGGCATCGGCATCCCTGCGATCACGGCCCATGGTCGCGGCCGCCGGCGGTATTCACGCGGGAAATGTCGCGGCCTACGCGCAGGCCGGGGCCGACGTCGTGGTTACTTCGTCGCCGTATCTGGCACGACCCCGCGATGTTCAGGTGGCGATCGGCCCATCATAAACGGATCACTGGATCGACTCAGCCCACGGCGGCTCCGATGATCCAGCCAGCGAGAATTGGACCTCTGCCGTCATAACGTCTTCGAGTCCATCGCTGCCGACCGTAATCTCGCAAATTACGCGGCGCCGGTTACGATCTCGGCCTCCTCCCGCGTCAGGACCGCTGACCCTTTGATCCGGATCAATGCGCTCGACAAGTGTCGGGGAGCAGCCTGTATGGGTGCAGCTGTCGACGCCATTCCAGGGCTTATCTCGGGAGTGTGTCGAGTCACATCATCGGAGGATTTCAATCCATCGGGTGACCACGTCGCTTACACAACGCACCCTCTGGAAACAGCCATCTCGTTTGGGCGACCAAGCCTTCGCAATCCGACTTGGTTGGAAGATCGATACCGTCGATGCGGCTTGAGCGGCACGATCGAAGCCGGCCAGTCAGGTGCGGCCGGGACTATATACTAACGACAAAAACGTTTTACCAACGACAAGAAACGTCTCTGGAGGTAATCATGCCCGTCGATTCAATTCTGTTTTCAGTCGCCGTGATTGCCGTGCTGGCCTTTGTATGTGCGCTATTGCTGGCGGATTTTCAGCGATCGCTGTAGCGCCTGATGCCCGGCTAAGGCCGCGGCTTCTTGAAGGTGTCGACGGGCTCGCCGCTTTTATCGCGGGCGCCGAGGCGTAGAATGTTGCGCGATACGAGCTTCATCTTCTTCCAGGAGCGACGGCGATGAGAAAGCTTCTTTGCAAATCGGGAATCGCAACCAGTCTTGTGCTGCTTTCCTCTGCGGCCTGTGCTGCCTCGCAGGAAGACCTGCTGGGCACGCTTTTGGGCCAAGTACAAATGTACGTGCTCATTGCTTTCGTGATCATCGTTATCGCCGGCGTATACTTCATGAGCTCGCGGGACAAGCATCAGACTCCATTGAATAAGATATTTGAGGGCAGCAGGCCGATACACTCGGTCGGACCCGATACTTCGATCACCGAGTGTGTGCGTCGAATGACCGCCGGCAAAATCGGTGCCCTGATAGTCAAGGATGGGGGCGGGCTGATAGGCATTTTCACGGAGCGGGATGCGCTGAACAAGGTGTTGGCTGGCAACCTTGATCCAGCCAGCACGAAAGTGTCCGAGGTAATGACGAAAAACCCATATTGCATCGGTCCGACCACGACGGTCGGCGACGCGATGCAATTGATCACCGAGCGGCGATTCCGGCATTTGCCGGTCGTGGACAACGGCAAGGTGCTTGCCGTTGTATCGAGCGGCGATCTGACCCGCTGGCTGGTGCAGGACCAGATGGGAGAGGTTCAAGAACTCGTCAATCTTGCCGCTCGGTAATGACAATCGGGCGATAGCCAACGGCACGTTAGTGGAGTGCAGGGATGGCGGCCGAACATCAGCGCACGACGTATCGCTGGTCACGGTTCACAATTTGGATCAGACCCCGAGGTATTTCCGCCGAAATAGAGGCGCAACAACCGGGACGTCCGATTGCGCTGCTTGATCCAGGTCAAGGACGACCTGCACAGATGATTTTATGTAAATTTGTCGGGATGGCTTGTAGCTGAGGAGCCTCCAAGCCAGTTTCGAAGCAACATAGCGGACGCTTTTGGGCTTTCTTCGACACCCAGCGGCGTCCGCTTGCGTTTGCCTGGGCCTGCTCTCTGTGAGAGATTTACGCGAACGACGATGCGTCATGGCGCTCGCGCCAAGGGAGATTTGGTATGAAGAGGATCGCCGCGCTGATCGTGCTGGCTCTTGGAGTTTCGCTATCGAGTCCCGTCGTGGCTGAGGAGGACCAGACCAGTGGAAACTACTGGCTGCACGAGTGCAAGAAAGACCCCAAGCAGCGGGCGGAAACGAGCGGGTCTTTCCAATATGGGTGGTGCTTTGGGGTGGTGTACGGCCTTAGCGCGCATCCGCAACTCTGCGTGCCCTCTCAAGTTCCCGTTGTGCAGGAGATGGACGTCGTATTGAAGTACCTCGACGCACATCCTGAGACACGCCACAAGTCCTTCAGGCTTCTGGCGCTGGAAGCTCTCAAAGAGGCATTCCCCTGTGGCGATGGGGAAAAAAGCAAATGACCATGAGCCATCGTCCGGCGAGCATGCCTTGAATTGGTTGAGCGTGGGGGTGCCGCAACATGAGCGGTGCGGTTGGCTTCGACGTGATCCGGCCCGTGAGAATTGGACCTCTGCCGTCATAACGTCTTCGAGTCCATCGTTGCGGACCGTAATGTTGCCAATTACGCGGCGGTATATGTTGCTCGCATCATCAAGATAAGGAGACTTTTCGATGTTCATCGCCATGAACCGTTTCCGGGTGGCCAAAGGGTCGGAAGCCGCGTTCGAGCAGGTTTGGCTTTCGCGCGACAGCCATCTCGAAAAGGTGCCGGGCTTCGTCGAGTTCCACCTTCTCAAGGGCCCCGAGGCCGAGGATCACACCCTTTACGCTTCTCACACCGTCTGGGACAACCGCGCCACCTTCGAAGCCTGGACCAGGTCGGAGGCTTTCCGCGCAGCACATAGTCGGGCAGGGGACAACAAGCCGCTGTATCTGGATCACCCGCAGTTCGAAGGTTTCGAGGTTCGCCAGACTGTAGGACACTCGAGGGCTGCCGGGCCTGCGTGAGAGAAGTGATGCGGTTCGAAAAGCGGGTACACAATGGCGGCCACACAGAACAAAAGCGCTGCTTGTCGTGAGTTGGGGGTTGTCGTTCCTGGCCTGCCGCTTCAGGCGATACGACCTCAATCCCGGTCCGGATCGATTCGGACGTCCAATATTTTGACGCAATTTTTTTGCGCGTCACATCCTGTCATGACCGACGCCGGCGAGCGCGGCGCCGTAAAGGATCAGGCACGGGCCGACCGGCTTCGCCGCGGTGAGGCGGGCCGCGATTTCCGTCAGTGATCCCGCTGTCACACGGGTGGACGGCGAGCCGAGGCTTTCGACCACCACCGTCGGGGTTTCGCCCGGTAACCCCTGAGCGATCAGCTTGTCGGCCAGTGCGGCGAAGGTGGCCTTGCCCATAAACACGCAGGTTGTGGCGCCGGGATCGGCGAGAGCCGCAATATCAAGGTCGGCTGGCAGTCGGCCATCGGCGTCGTGGCCGGTGACCATCTGGACCCGGCGTGCCACCCCTCGCTTGGTGAGCGAGGTGCAGAGATAGGCCGCCGCCGCGGTCGCGGTGGTGATGCCGGGCACGATCTCGATCGGCACACCGGCGGCACGCGCCGCGCCGATCTCCTCGTCGGTGCGGGCGAAGATCGAGGGATCGCCGGACTTGACCCTGACCACGCGCTTGCCGAGCCGGGCATAGCCTATCATCAGCTGGCTCACTTCTTGCTGCCTCGGCGAAGGATGACCGGCCCGCTTGCCGACCGCGATCAATTCGGCGTCGGGACGCGCGAACGACAGAATTTCGTCGCCGGCGAGGTCATCGTAGAGGATGACGTCGGCGGCGCGCAGCCGCTCCACCGCGCGCAGCGTGAGCAGATCGATATCGCCCGGACCTCCGCCGACCAGGGCGATGCTGCCGGGCGACGTCGGGTCCGAGGATGCAGGGGTGGACGCGGTCATGGCCGGGCCTCCTCCGCCACATCGACCATGTGAAAAAAGCTTCCGGTCACGCGACCGCGCCGGCTGCCGGTTTCCGCCGTCGACACGCCCGAGGCGTCGCGGATATCGGCGAGCGGCTGGTCGGGCTGGGCCACCACGCGGGCATAGTGGAATTCGTGCCCGCGCAGCAGGCGCCCCGCGGCGTGACCCGGAATGGCCGCAAGCAGCGTCGCGGTCCGGTAGCCGAGATGCAGGCGACGCTGCGCAAAATCGGTCTCAAGTCCGAGCAGCCCGAGCATCGCGTGACGAGTTCCTGCGGCGTCGATCAGGCCCGCACCAAGCGCCATGTAGCCGCCGCATTCGCCATGCACCGGCCGCGTTTGCGCGAAGGCGTGGATGCCGTCGGCGAAGCGCGACGCGGCGGCGAGCTTGCCGGCGTGCAGTTCCGGATAGCCGCCGGGAAGCCATGCCACGTCACAGCAGGGGTCAGGCGGCTCGTCGGCGAGCGGCGAGAATGCGATAATCTCGGCGCCTGCCGCGCGCCAACCCGCCACCAGATGCGGATACACGAATGAGAACGCCACATCGCGCGCCAGCGCGATCCGTTGTCCGGGCGGCACCAGCCGAGGCGCGGCAGCGTGTGGTCGGCGCCGTGTCGCACGGGCCGCTGCCTCGAGTGCTGCAAGATCGACATCGCGCTCCACAAGATCGGCCAGTGCCGCGAGCCGGGCAACGAGCGCAGGCTCTTCCTGCGCCTGAACCAGCCCGAGGTGGCGCTCCGGCATGGTCAGCCTGTTGTCGCGCCCGATCGCCCCAAACACCGTAATCCCGTTCCGTGCAAACCCGTCGCGCACCAGCGCGGCGTGGCGCTCGCTCGCCACTTGGTTGAGGATCACCCCGGCGATCGTGACGTCGTCGCGATAGCGCGCAAAGCCAAGCGCAACCGCGGCGGCGGACTGCGCTTGACCCGCGACATCGAGCACCAATACCACCGGCCACCCGGTCGCGGCGGCGATATCGGCGGTCGAACCGTTGCCCCAGGCGCCGGGCATGGCGACACCGTCGAAAAGTCCCATCACGCCTTCGGCGAGGCACAGATCGGCATCGGCGGCAGCGTCCAGCAGCGCGTCAAACCGACCGCGCCCCAGCGCCCAGGAATCCAGGTTGAACGACGGCCGGCCGGCGGCGACGGCGTGGAATGCCGGATCGATATAGTCCGGTCCGCATTTATAAGGTTGCACGACACGGCCGCGACGGCGCAGCGCGGCGAGCAGCGCCAGGGTTAGCGTCGTCTTGCCGCTGCCGCTCGCGGGCGCGGCGATCACCAGTCCCGGTGTGCTATTTGCGTCCACGCTCCACCTCCGCAGATGGTCGGAACCGGCGATCATAGTTCGGGTCGTAAAGCGCGCTGTCGGCGAAATCGCGCGCGGCGAGCGCCGGCCCGACAAGGATCAGCGCCGTGCGTTCGATCGCCTCAGTGCGCACCCTGGCGCCGATCGTCGACAGCGTGGCGCGAATGACGATCTGTTCCGGCCAGCTTGCACGCACCACCACGGCGACGGCGCCGTCGGCTCCGTAATACGGAATCAGCGTCGCCGCCACCTCGTCGAGCACATGGACCGATAGATGGATTGCGAGCGTCGCGCCGGTCGCGGCATAGGCAGCGAGGCTTTCCCCTGTGGGCATCGCCGAGGCGCGGCCAGAGGTGCGGGTCAGCACCACGGTCTGTGCCACCCCGGGCAACGTCAGTTCACGTCCGAGGGCGGCGGCGGCGGCGGCGAATGATGGCACTCCTGGCGTGACGGTATAGGGAATGTCATGGGCTTCGAGCCTTCGGATTTGCTCGCCCATCGCGCTCCACACCGAAAGGTCGCCGGAATGCAGTCGCGCCACGTCGAGCCCGGCGTGATGGGCCGCGACGAATTCCGCGGTGATGGCGTCAAGGTCGAGCGGCGCGGTGTCGATCACCCGCGCGCCGGGCGGGCAGAGCGCGATGATCTCGCGCGGCACCAGCGATCCTGCGAACAGGCACACCGGGCAGCGCGCCACCAGATTTTGGCCGCGCACGGTGATCAGGTCGGGGGCGCCGGGGCCGGCGCCGATGAAATGGACGGTCATGGCGCAGTATCCTCGGTGATGGCGGCGGCGGCGGTGGCGTGGCGATCGGCCGATACGATGCGGGTGACGACGAGGCGCGCGCCGGCGCCGGCCGCGGCGAGCGCCGCCGCTTCGCAGACGCTGCCGACGCCCCGGTGTCTTTTCACCTGCTCCGAGCGGGTGGCGACTTGCGCATCAGCGGCGCGCATCGTCGCCGCGGCGACCGCCTCGATCGGCAGGCGCGCGGCTTGCGCGGCCGCGCGCAGGCCGGGATGCGCGGCCTTGTCTTCGGATACGGCGATCGCGCTCGCGACGCCCGGCATTGCGGCGTGTGCGGCAACATCGGCGAGCACCTCGCCAATGGATTGTGCGCTGGCCCCGTCGCGAAAACCTAATCCGATGACCAGCCGGCTCATTTGGTCACGCTCCATTGCACCACCGGCATCGCAGCGCGCCAGCCGGTGAGACCGCCGACCGGTCCGGCGCGTTCGACCGAGAGCCGCAGCAATGCGCCGCCATGGCGGGCCTGCCGGGCGATCAGTATTGCTTCGGTTTCGAGCGTCACGGAATTGACGACCAGCCGCCCTCCCGGCGGCAGCGCCTGCCACACCGCATCGAGCACGCCCTCGCGGCTGGCGCCGCCGCCGACAAATACGGCATCCGGCGTCGGCAGCCCCTTGAGCGCAACGGGCGCGGTGCCGAGCCTGAGATCGTAATGCGGCACGCCGAGCGAATGCGCATTGGCGCGGGCCGTGGCGAGCCGGTCCTCGCGCGCCTCGATGCCGATGGCGCGATTGGCCGGGTGGGCGAGCAGCCATTCGATGCCGATCGCGCCTGAGCCCGCGCCGACATCCCACAATAATTCGCCGCCGCGCGGCGCCAGCGTCGAGAGGCTGACCGCGCGGATCTCGCGTTTTGTCAGTTGACCGTCATGCGCGAAACAAATCGTCCGGCAATCCAGCCACGCGTGGAATGATCGATCGCGCCGGGTTCCGCCACGGCTTCGATCGCGAGCGCCACCGGCGACTTGACGTCGTTCAATGCGAATGCCAGCGGCGTCGCGAATCGCGAATACGCTCGCGCGGCCCGCCGAGCGCTTCAAGAACCGTGAGGCGCGACGGCCCGAAGCCTGCTCCGGTCAGATATGCCGCGATCTGCGCCGGCGCCGCGCCGTCACGCACCAGTACGATCAAGCGCGCGCCGGTTCGCAAATGCGGGCGCAGCAATTCGATCGGACGGGCGTGCAGGCCGAGCGTGACGGTCTCCTCCAGCCGCCAGCGCAGCCGCGCCGCGGCCCAGGCAAAGGTCGACGGCGCCGGCACCACCGCGGTTTCCGCCGCGGCGACCGCTTCGGCGATCACGGAGCCCGCGCCGTACCAGAACGGATCGCCCGAGCACAGCGCGACCACGCGCTTGCCGCGATGCTCCAGCAGCTTCGGGATGGATGCAGCGAACGGCGTCTCCCACTCCAACGTCGGCTTGCCGAGCGAAGCGACCAGCGCCAGATGCCGGCGCCCGCCTGCGACCAGTTCGGCGCCGGCGAGCAGCTCGCGCGCCGCCGCCGACAGCCCGTCGAGCCCGTCTTCGCCGATCCCGACGATGGACAGCCAGGGCGCCGGTATGTCATCGCTGCCAGTCATGACATCCTCCCTGGCCAGACCATTGCGCGTCCTGATCCTCGGCGGCACCGCCGACGCCAACCGGCTCGCGCAAGCGGTGGCGAACGATCCCGGCATCGATGCGGTGTCTGTCCTATGCCGGCCGTACCGAAAACCCGACGCCGCCGCCGATTGCCTGGCGCCTTGGCGGCTTCGGCGGCGTCGATGGCCTTGTCGACTATCTTCGCGTCGAAAACATTGCGCGCGTCGTCGACGCCACCCATCCGTTCGCGGCGCAGATGAGCGCGCATGCGGTCGCCGCCTGCGCCGCGGCAGGCGTGCCGCTGCTGGCGCTCGAGCGCCCGTCCTGGCAGCGCGTGCCCGGCGATCACTGGATCGAGGTCGATGATTTCGAGGCCGCGGCCGAAGCGCTCGGCACGGCGCCGCGTCGGGTGTTTCTCGGCATTGGCCGGCAGCATCTTGCGACATTCGCCGCGCATCCGCAGCACGCTTATCTGGTCCGGTTGGTCGATCCGCCGCGCGCGCCGCTGCCGCTGCGCGAGGCGGAGGTCATCGTGGCGCGAGGGCCGTTCGACCGCGCCGGCGACCGCGCCATGCTGACGAATTACCGCGCCGACATCATCGTGGCCAAGAACGCCGGCGGCGACTCGGCGTCGGCAAAAATCGAGGCGGCGCGCGACCTCGCGCTGCCGGTGGTGATGGTCCGCCGGCCATTTATTCCCGCGCGGGAAAAGGTCGAGACCGTCGCCGAGGTGCTGCGCTGGCTCGGTCACGACAAAACTCCCGCCGAGCGCGGCGTATAGACCAAAGGCTTGCCGCCGGCGCGCGCGATCAGCCTGGTTTGAGACGAGCCGATCAGCACCAGCGTGCGCATATCGGCGCGGCTCGCCACCGCATCGCGCAACGTCACCGTATCGATCGCCTCCCGGGCGTCGCTGATCGCGCTGGCGAACACCACCGGAACGGTGCCGGGCAGTTCTTCGCGCAACAGCTCGAAGGCGCGGCCGAGCTGCCACGGCCGTGCCGACGATAGCGGGTTGTAGAGCGCAATGACAAAATCGGCCTGCGCCGCCAGCCGCAGCCGGCGCTCGACCAGATCCCACGGTTTCAGATTGTCCGACAGGTTGATGGCGCAGAAATCATGCCCGAGCGGGGCGCCGATCCGCGCCGCGGCGGCGAACATCGCGCTGATGCCGGGCAACACCCTGATATCGAGATCGCGCCATGAGGGATCGCCGGCGTCGACCGCCTCGAACACCGCCGCTGCCATCGCGAACACGCCGGGGTCGCCCGAGGACACGACGACAACGCGCTTGCCCTGCGCCGCGAGCCGCAGCGCCAGAATCGCGCGGTCGAGCTCCTCGCGATTGTCGGAGCCGTGGCGCATCAAATCCGCGCGTGCCGGCACGCGGGCCAGATAGGGAGCGTAGCCGATCAGGTCGGTGGCTTCGGCGAGCGCCTGCGGTTACCTCGGGCGTTATCAGCTGCGCGGCTCCGGGGCCAAGGCCGGCGATGACGAGCCAGCCGGTCATGGCCGGCGCCCGCGGCCGTGGACCAGAATCATCGAGAAGTAGGGCGCCTCGTCGTCGGTCTTGTCGGCGAGCGGCAACACCTTCTCGCCGGCCATGGTGCCGCGTTCGACATAGATCGCGCGCTCGGCAAGGCCGGCGGCTTGCAGCGCACGGCGCACTTTTGGCAGATTGCGGCCGAGCTTCATCACCACCAGCGCGTCGATCGACTGCAGCCGTTCGCCCAGGGTCGCCTCGTCGAGCGTTGCCGGCACCACGGTCAGGACGTCGTCGCCGAAGGTGATCGGCACGCCGCTTGCGGTCCAGCAGCCCGACATGCCGGAAATGCCCGGCACCACCACCACCGGCGCGCGGCCGGTGATGCGGCTGTGCAGATGCATGAACGAGCCGTAGAGGAACGGGTCACCCTCGCACAGCACGGCGACGTCGCGACCGTCAGCGACATGGCGCAGCAGCCGCCGCACGCAATCGTCGTAAAAGAGCCGCAGCGCATCGCCATAGGCGGGGTCTTCGAGTGCGATCTCGGTGGTCACGGGGTATTCCAGCGCTTCCTCGATCACGCCGGGCGCCAGCATTCCATCGACCAGGGTGCGGGCGTTGCCGGGGCGTCCGGCTTTCCGGAAATGCGCGATGACGCCGGCCCTGGCGATCAGTCGCGCCGCCTTGACGCTCATCAGCTCCGGATCGCCCGGGCCGAGGCCGACGCCGTAGATGGTCGCGGGCGAACTCATTCGTGTTCACTCGCAACCGCATTGAGGGCAGCCGCGGCCATCGCGCTTCCGCCGCGCCGTCCCCGCACGATGACGCTCGGCACGAGCGCGCTGGCGAGCAGAGCTTCCTTGGATTCCGCGGCACCGACGAAGCCGACCGGGATGCCGATCACGGCGGCGGGAGGAGCCACGCCCGGCTCCTGCAGGATTTCCAGCAGGCGGAACAAAGCGGTCGGCGCGTTGCCGATCACCACCACCGATCCCGCCAATTGCTCCCGCCACAACTCCAACGCCGCGGCGGTGCGGGTGGTGCCGAGCGCAGCCGCAAGCGCCGGCACGCGCGGATCGGACAGCGTGCAGATCACGGCGTTATCGGCCGGCAGCCGCGCCCTTGTAATGCCGTGGGCCACCATCTGGGCGTCGCAAAAGATCGGCGCGCCCGCGCGCAGCGCGGCGGCGGCGGCGGCGCTAAAACCGTGGGTGAACACGATGTCGTCGGCAACGTCGACCATGCCGCTGGCGTGAATGATCCGCACCGCGACCTTTTCATCGCCGGCATCGAAACGGTCGAGCCGCGCTTCGGCGCGGATGATGGCGAACGAGCGCCGGTAGATCGCCGCGCCGTCGGTTTCGTAGACGTAGCTCATGACGCGGCCCCCGCATCTGCCGGCGCGATCGCAATGTCGCTCGATCGCGCTGTTGCGCCGGGTGGTCCAATAGCCGGCATCGAGCAATTGCTGAAACCGCTGACGCATCACCGCCGCGGCTTCGGGATTGGCCTGTTCGATGAAGCGCCGCACCTCGTCGTCGCCGAGCGTTGCGTTGTAATAAAGATCGAAATGATGGCTTTCGACGGCGCCGGCCAGATGCGCGAACAGTGCCATCTGGTCGAGCGTCGAGGCGATCTCGGCTGCGCCGCGAAAGCCGTGCCGCATCTGCCCGGCAAGCCAGCGCGGATTGGCGGCGCGACCGCGGACCACGCGGGCGATCTCCTCGGCGAGCGTCCGCATCCGCGGCGCATCGGGTGTTGCCGAATCAGGCGTGATAGAGCGTCGGCTGCTGCGCCGCCGAGCCGGCGCGCAGCGGCGGCGAAGCCGCCCTCGTGGGCGGCATAATCCGGCGCCGCCAGGACATCGGTCTCGGGCAGGTCCTGGGTGTGAACAAATGCGTCGGTGGCGGCGGTGCGCTGTTCCAGTGCCGGCCGCGCTGCCACGCCGTCCTGGGCGCCGCCATAGGCAAACGCGCTGGCCGCGAGCCAGGCTTCGCCGGCATCCTCGGCCGTTTCAGGCGTGAAACTCCGTCACCGCCTCGACGACGCCGACACCGTAGTCGCCTGGCGCGGGGCCGAACACCCGCGGACCGGCCGCGGCAGTCCGATAGGGGTTTTCCTCATCGGGCTCGTCGCGCGCGGCCAGCGCCGCCGCCGCCTGCTCGAACATGACCGGCAAGGTCGGAAACACGTCGCGGAACAAACCGGAGATCCGCAGCGTCACGTCGATCCGCGGCCGCCCGAGCATCGCAAGTGCGATCACGTCAAAGCCCGCGACCCGGTCGGAGGTGGTGTCCCACACAGGTGCCACGCCCATCAGCCGCAGCGCCATGGCGAATTCCTCGCCCGCCGTGCGCATGGTCGCCGAACCCCAGAGATCCAGCATGACGTTGCGCGGATAATCGCCGTGATCCTGAAGGTGGCGGGTCAGCAAGGCATCGGCGAGACGTTCACCCTGTTCGGAGGCGGTGCGGCTCGGCACCGCGCGGCAATCGACGGTGAAGAGATTGCGGCCGGTCGGCAGCACGTCGCGCCGCCCGCGCCAAGGCGAGCCGGCGGGCCCCGGCGCGACATGCTTGCCGTCGAGGGCGGCGAGCAGGGCGGTGCGTTCGCCCGCGGCGCAGGCTTCGAGGGGCATCGCGGCTTGATCCTCGGCGGGCGGCGGTGGCGCACGACCGAAGATATGGAGGCCGTCGGCGACCAGCGTTGTCTTGACATCGCAGACGAAGCTATCGAGCCGCACCACGGCCTCGCGCGGCGTCATCGTGTCGGTGAGGCCGCTATCGCGGTCGAGGCCGGATTCGCGCGCGTTGTCGACGATCGCGCGCGCCAGCCGCTCGCGCCGGCGCGGATCCAGTCCTTCGGCGAGCGAATATTCGTCGAGCAGCCGCTCGATCGCATGCAGTCCGGGCGGCAATTTGCCAGTGCTGATCGGCGGCGTCATATGTCCGATGGTGACGGCGCCGAGCCGGCGCTTCGCCGCGGCGGCTTCGCCGGGGTTGTTGACGATGAATGGATAGATCACCGGCGTTGCGCCGAGCAGCGCGTCGGGCCAGCATGCCGGCGATAGCGCCACCGACTTTCCGGGCAGCCATTCCAGCGTGCCATGGGCGCCCATATGGATCAGCGCATCGCATTTTGCGACGTGACGCAGCCACAGATAGAACGCGACGTAACCGTGCCGTGGCGATCGCCTGGGATCGTGATACTCGGCGGCGCGGTCCACACGTTGACCGCGATCGGGCTGCACCGCGACCAGCGCGTGACCGCAGTGCACCGCCTTGAAAACGAAATCGCCGTCCGACGATGGACGGGTCGGTCTCCGGCGCTCCCCATTGCGCTTCGAGATCGGCGGCCAGCGCCGGGTCGAGGCCGGCAAGGAGGCTGCGGTATTTCTCGAGCGGCCAGCGGATCGTCTCCGCTTTGAGGCGATCGATCAGCGCCGCGCCGTCGGCCGGCGCGTCGGCGATGTCGTAGCCTCGCTCACAGAGAACATTGAGCACCTCGACGGCGCTCTCCGGCGCATCGAGGCCGACGGCGTGCGCCATCTGGTCGTCGCGCCCCGGATAGGCCGACAGCACGATGGCGATGCGCTTGTCGGCCTGGGCGGTTCGCCGCAGCGCGATCCAGGCGCGGGCGCGCGCGATAATGGCGGCGATGCGCTCGTCATCGCCCGAGTGAACCGTGCGGGCATAGCCAAGCGCGGGATCGGCCACCTCGACCCGCTTGAACGAGGTGACGCCGGCGAAGATGCGGCCGTCCAATTCCGGCAGCACGACATGAATCGCGAGATCGGACGGCGTCAGCCCGCGGTCGGATTCCGCCCACACCTCGCGGGTCGAGCCGGCCAACGCCACCTGCAGCACCGGCGCATCGACGACGTCGAGCGGCGAGCCGGTGCCGGCATCGCCGCGCGCCGAAAACGCGGTCGCGTTGATGATCAAATCCGGCGCGATCCGCGCGATCCAGTGCCGTAGCCAGCCGTCGCTTTCCGGATCTTTCAGGCTTGCGGCAAACAGGCCAATCGGCCGGGTGCCATGGCGGGCGAGTTCGCCGATCAGCCGGTCGACCGGATCGGTGTCGGAGGCCGCGAGAAAGGCGCGATAGAACGCCACCAATACGACCGGCGCGCCTTCGGAGGCGAGGTCGAGATCGGCAGGCTCGACCACCCCGGTGCCTGGAACATAAAAGCCGTGGCGTTCCAGCGCGGCGCGATGGAGCGGCGGGACCGCCGGCAAGCCCGCGGCCAGCGCGAGCTGTGCCAAGGCGGCGCGCGCGGAATCGGTTCCGCTGCCGTCGCAGAGCGTCTTCAGCCGGCGCAGCGTCGAGGGCGGCAGGTTCGAGGCGGCGTCGAGACGCGGATCGGGCCTGCCGTCGCCCGGAACGATCGCCAGCGCAATTCCCTTTGCCGCCGCCAGCGCGCTGACCTGCTCGACGCCGTAGCGCCAATACTCGACCCCGCCGAGCAGGCGAATCAGAATGCCGCGCGCTCCCGACAGCGTCTTCTCGATGTAGAGATCGACCGAGAGCGGATGGGCCAGGCGGCGCAGATTGGCAAGACGCAGGCTCGGCAGCGTCTGCCGCCCGGCGCGCCACGCTGCGGCGAAAGCGCCGAGATCACTGTCGGAAAACGACAGCACGACGAGGTCCGCCGGGGCCTGGCCGAGATCCTCGGCGACCGCGGTCTCCTCAAGTCCATGCCGTTCCCGCAGCAGGATATGCATGCTTCACCCGGTCAGGACGGCGGTTATCGCGTCGTGATCGAAGCCGCGCTCGCCGATCACGACGATCCGTGACAGCCGTTGCTCGTCGGCGCGCCACGGCCGGTCGAATTGCGCGCGCACCCGGGTGCCGACCCCCTGCACCAGCAGGCGCATCGGCTTGCCGGCGACGGCGACATAACCCTTGGCGCGCAGCACGCAATGGTCGCGGGCGATCGTCTCCATCCTGGATATGATCGCCTCGGCGTTGGTGTCGGACGGCAGCGTCACCACGATGGTCTCGAAGTCGTCGTGATCGTGCTGGCCGTGATTGTCGTGGTGGCTGGGGCGCGCGTCGAGATCGTTTTCCGCTGCTGCACCCAGGCCGAGCACGACGCGCGGATCGATGCGGCCTTCGATCGCTTCCAGTACCGGAATGCTGCGTGGCGATTCCGCCAGCACGACCGCGCGCGCCGCGGCGAGACGTTCGGGGTCGACCAGATCGGCCTTGTTGAGGATCACGATGTCGGCGCAGGCGACCTGATCCTCGAACACTTCTCCCAGCGGGGTGTCGTGATCGACGCTGCTGTCGGCAAGGCGTTGCCGCGCGATCGCCGCGAGATCAGGCGCGAACCGGCCGTCGGCGACGGCTTCGGCGTCGGCCACGGCGATCACGCCGTCGACCGTGATGCGGGATCGCAGTTCCGGCCATTCGAATGCTTTCAGCAGCGGTTTCGGCAGCGCCAGCCCGGAGGTCTCGATCAGGATGTGGTCGGGCGGCTGAGGCCGCGCGAGCAGCGCCGCGATGGTCGGCACGAAGTCGTCGGCGACAGTGCAGCACAGGCAGCCGTTGGTGAGTTCGACGATGGCGTTTTCGGGGCAATTGGCATCGGCGCAGCCCTTCAGGATGTCGCCGTCGATGCCGAGGTCGCCGAATTCGTTGACCAGGATCGCGAGGCGGCGGCCCTGCGGGTTCAGCATCAGGTGGCGGACCAGCGTGGTCTTTCCCGCCCCGAGGAAGCCGGTGATGATCGTGACGGGCACTTTTTCGATCGACATTCGATGCTCCTAAACTGGCGGTGGGGTTGGCGGGATGCGCGCGATCACACCCTTGCGGAAGATCGCCGGCCGCTCCCGCCACGGAACCAGGCCGTCGCCGGTGGCCGCATAACGCGAGGCACCGGCGAGGAGGTCGTCGACCGAAGCTTCGCCGAGATCGCCATAGACGTAGCTCCAGCGCCCCGGTCCGGTGAGCGCGACGCTGCAGCCGCGATTGCAATTGGAGAGACATTCGGCCTCGACAATACGAAAGCGGGCCGGCGCGTCCTGGCGGCTCAGCGTCTCGGCCAAGGCGTCATGCAGCCGGCGGCCGGCGCGCGGCACGGTTTCGCGGTCTTCGCCGGCGAGACAGGTGACGCAGACATACAAGGTCGCCGCGATATCGGGGGGTTCCGATGTTGCCCCTTCGCGTGGAGCATCCGGTGCAGATTGGTCCATAGCAAAGCCCGTCGATGGATGGTCACCGCCAGGGCGGTAGCCAGACACGCGGCGAGCGGACCTGCACTCCGTTCGACCAACTCTCTCACTCCGGGACGCCCCGCCCGGAATGGCGAAAATGGCAGGCAACGGCAGGTTTCCTGGCTCACGGGTCATGGCCGGCACCACCTTCCCGGGCGAACGACCCAGTGGTTTTTGGTGCAGGCTTTCCGCTCACAGTTGCGGGGGCAGCTCCGGCTTCGCTCGGAAACCCGGGAACCTCCCGTGTCTCCCCGCGCCCGGTATTCCCTCTTAGTCCGGTCCGAAGACAGGACACCGTCGGCTGAGGATTCAATCTGACGGAAACGCCGTCGAGTCAATCCCTCTGGCAGGCACGCGGGCGTGTTGCCGAGATGACGTCGGTGTGATCCTGTCTCGCCCAGGGATTTACGCCACAGGACACCATGAGCGAGATCGACACGGACGAGGCCGCGCGCCACCGCGCCAAGATGGTCAAACGCAAGGCGGTCCAGGACGCCGAATTTGCGTCCAGGACCATCGCAAAGGGCCTTTTGATGGTCAACACCGGGCCCGGCAAAGGCAAGTCGACGGCCGCCTTCGGCCTGGCCTTGCGTTCGCTCGGCCACGGCTGGCGCGTCGGGGTCGTGCAGTTCATCAAGGGCCGGGCGACCGGCGAGCAGGCCGCGCTGGAATCGTTCGGCGACCGCGTGGTCTGGCACACGGCGGGCGAGGGATTCACCTGGGAGACCCAGGACAAGGCGCGCGACATCGCCGCCTGCCAGCGCGCCTGGGGAATCGCGCTTGGCCTGATGGACGATCCGACCATCGGGCTGATCGTGCTCGACGAGCTCAACATCGCGCTCCGCTACGATTACCTGCCGCTCGACGAAGTGGTGGCCCGGCTCACGGCGCGGCGAAGTGATCTGCACGTGATCGTCACCGGCCGCAACGCCAAACCGGCGCTGATCGAGGCGGCCGACCTTGTGACCGAGATGGGTGCGGTCAAGCATCACTTTTCCGCCGGCGTGAAGACCCAGGCCGGTATCGAATTCTGATGGCCGCGCGGGCTCTGATGTTCCAGGGAACCGGCTCGGACGTCGGCAAGTCGCTGATCGTCGCCGGGCTGTGCCGCCTGCTGGCCAACCGCGGCCTGTCCGTCCGCCCTTTCAAGCCGCAGAACATGTCGAACAACGCTGCCGTGGCCGAAGACGGCGGCGAGATCGGTCGCGCCCAGGCATTGCAGGCGCGCGCCGCGCGGGTCGCGCCGTCCGTCCACATGAATCCAGTGCTGCTGAAGCCGCAAAGCGAGGTCGGCGCGCAGATCGTGGTGCAGGGAAGGGTGTTCGGCAACGCGCGCGCGCGCGAGTATCAGTCCCGCAAGGCGGAACTGTTGCCCTATGTGCTCGACAGCTTCGCGAAAATTCGGGCGCAGTGCGACGTCGTGCTGGTCGAGGGCGCCGGTTCGGCGTCGGAGGTCAATTTGCGCGCCAACGATATCGCCAATATGGGGTTTGCCCGCGCCGCCGACGTGCCGGTGGTGCTGATCGGCGATATCGATCGCGGCGGGGTGATCGCAAGCCTGTGCGGCACCGCCGCAGTGGTCGATCCCGATGACGCCAGGCTGATTAAGGGTTTCATCGTCAACAAGATGCGCGGCGACCCGTCATTGTTTGCCGCCGGCATGACGTTTGTGGCCGAGCGAACCGGATGGGCGCCGCTTGGTCTGGTGCCGTATTTTCGTGACGCGCACCGGCTGCCGGCCGAGGATGTTTTCGGTCTCGATGCCTCGCCGGCGCGCGCGCCTCACTCCGCCGGGCGTCGCGTGCGCGTCGTCGTACCGGTGCTGCCGCACATCGCCAATTTCGACGATCTCGATCCGCTGCGGCTCGAGCCCGGCGTCGAACTGGTGCTGCTACGCAACGGAGCGCCGCTGCCGGCCGATGCCGATCTCGTCATTCTGCCCGGATCGAAGGCGACGATCGCGGATTTGGCTGCGCTGCGAAGCTGCGGCTGGGATGCCGACATCATCGCTCATGCTCGCCGCGGCGGGCGTGTGCTCGGCCTGTGCGGCGGCTATCAGATGCTTGGCCGCAGCATCGCCGACCCTGATGGCATCGAAGGACCGCCGGCATCGGCGGCCGGCCTGGGCTTGCTCGAGGTCGCGACGGAACTGACTGGCGACAAGTCGCTGGTCGCCGTCAAAGGCCGCACCGTTGCCGACGACGTCGCGGTATTTGGCTATGAGATGCATATCGGGCCGGACCACCGGCGCCGGAACGCAGCGGCCGCTGCTGCGGCTCGATGATGGCCGGCCGGACGGCGCGATCTCGGCCGATGGCCGCGTCGCCGGATCGTATCTGCACGGTTTCTTCGCCGGCGATGCGCAGCGCGCGGCGTGGCTCGCCCGGCTCGGGGCGTCGGCGAGTCCGCTCGCCTACGAAGAACTGGTCGAGCGAACCCTCGATGCGCTTGCCGCGCATCTCGCCGCGCATCTCGACGTCGATAGACTGCTCAGCCTCGCGCGCTGAAGAGCTGTTCAGCCACGAACCGCAGCAAGTAGCAGGCCGAACGCGCCGACGATCGACAGCGCACCAGCGAAGGCTACGCGGTAGATCGTCAGCGCGCGATCGATATCCTGCGCCGTCGCCTCCGCCCGGCCGTCGCCCATCCAGTGGTCATCGACCATAACGCCGCCGTAGATGCGCGGGCCGGCGAGCCGCAGGCCGAGCGCGCCGGCCATCGCGGCTTCCGGCCAACCGGCATTGGGCGAGCGATGCAGCCGCGCGTCGCGCCGATAGGCCTGCCATGCCGACGGCGCGGACGCGCCCGGCACGATGGCGGCGGCGGCGACGAACATCAGCCCGGTCAGCCGCGACGCCGGCAGATTGACGAGGTCGTCGAGCCTTGCTGCGGCCCAGCCGAAGGCGCGGTGGCGCTCGGACATATGGCCGATCATGCTGTCGGCGGTGTTGATCGCCTTGTAGGCGATCATGCCGGGCAATCCGCCGACCAGAAACCAGAGCGCCGGCGCCGTCACGCCGTCGGAGGCGTTTTCGGCGAGACTTTCGATCGCGGCGCGGCAGACCGCGGCCTCATCGAGTGCGTCCGGATCGCGGCCGACGATTTTGGCGATGCTGCGCCGTCCGCCGTCGAGTCCCTCGGCGCGGAGCGCCGCGGCGACCGCGCGCACATGCTGATCGAGACTGCCGCGCGGCGATCAGCGTGGCGACGACCACGACGGCAACGGCAAATCCGAGATATGGAACGTCGCGCGCCACCGTTTCCAGCGCCACCGCCGGTCGCCAAGGCTGACGGCGAGCAGCAGCAGCACGGTCACGACGCCGGCGGCGCGGCGGACGGCAGACGAATACGCGGGCCGGTTGAGCGCGGAATTCGAGCGCGGCAGATCAGCGCGCCGATCCACGACACGGGATGACCGATTGCGCGAAACACCGACGGCGGGATAGGCCAGCACGGCTTCGATGCCGAAGGCGATGATCAGGATCAGGACGCGGCCGGACGGATCGGACATGGATTGCAGCATGCACTCGACAGGACGAGATCGGGAAGAGGAAGCGGAGCTTGCGCATTCATGGCGGCCGAATCGATGCGGCGGCGCTACTCTATCCGTCGGCGCCACAACCGTGGATCGATCTGTCGACCGGGATCAACCCTGTCGCCGTGGCCGGTACCGCCAAATCCCGCTCGACGCGCTATCAGCGCCTGCCCTTGGCGAGCGAAATCGCGGAAATGACGCGGCCGCGGCCGCCGAGGCCTACGGGCTTCCCGGCGAACGCCGCGATCGTCCCGGTCTCCGGCAGCGAGATCGCGATCCGCCTGTTGCCGCGCATGATCGGCACCGAGCCGGGTCGGCATCCTCGCGCCGACCTATGGTTCGCACGCCGCGGCCTGGCGCGACGCCGGCGCCGAGGTACGTGAACTCGCCGCGCTGCCGGACCCTGGCATCGGGAAGCCTTGCAAACCCTCGTCGTGGTCAATCCCAACAATCCGGACGGCCGCGCCATCGCGCGCGCCGATCTCTGCCGCCTTCGCGCAGGACTGGACCGCGACCGGACGGCGGCTGATTGTCGATGAAGCGTTTGCCGACGTGCGGCCGGATCTGTCGATGCTGGCGCTGCCGGAACTGCCCGCCGGCGTCGTGGTGCTGCGCTCGCTCGGCAAGTTTTTCGGTCTCGCCGGCTTGCGCGTCGGCTTCGTCGTCGCCACCGAACCGGACGCGTCGGCGTGGCGCCGGCTGCTCGGCGACTGGCCGGTGTCCGGCCCGGCTTGCGAGATCGCGACGCTGGCGCTGTGCGACGCGGCATGGATCGCGGCGACGCGGACGCGGCTTGCCGCGGACCGGATGCGGCTCGACGGCATCATCGGCCGCGCCGGACTGAAACTGCTCGGCGGCACCGATCTGTTCGGCCTGTTCGAAGGTCCAGGTGGAATCGACTTGCTCGACCATTTCGCCCGTGCCGGGATCCTGGTTCGAGGCTTTGCCGCGGCGCCACGGCACTATCGGTTCGGACTTCCAGCCGACGACGCCGCGTGGCGGCGGCTTGAGGCCGCCTGCCGCGCGCTGGCGGCGTGAAGGCATCCATCGCCTTATCCCGCGCGTCGCGCTGCCGGAGATCATCTTCCGGCCTGCCGCGCAGCCTGCTCGCCGGCGAGGCGCCCGAAGACGGCCGAAAGCGCGACGCCGAGGCCCGCTAGATAGCCGTCGCCGAGCACATTCGCCGCCATGATCATGCCGGCCGCGAACACGTTGCTCGCAGGCCTGCCATCGTTCCTTACCACTCGCATATGATCGTCGACGGCGACGCCGAAATGCGTGAAGGTCACGCCCGGCCGCAACGGATAGGCGGCGAATGGCGGGGCAGCGAGCGCGACCGCGCCGCGCGATTTCGGCGGGGTTAGCCCCGTGGTACAACGCTCGATCACCGGCACATCGTCGGCGGCAGCGATTGCGGCATTGAAGTTCCGTATCGTGGTTTCCAGCGCCGCCGGATCGAGCCCCAGCGCGGTCGCGAGCGCGGCGACGGTGCCGGCCCGGATCGGCGGCAGCGCCGTCGGCAAGGCGCGGCTTAGGCCTTCGGCATCCATGATCAGATAGGCGATCTGGCCCGGGCAGTCGGCGATGCGCGCGCCCCATCGGGCATAATGCGTCTTGCGCGCATCCTCGCCCTCGTCGTGAAATCGTCTGCCGTCGCGATCGACGACGATGCCGTGGGGAATCGCGGTGACGCGGGTGACGATACCGCCGTCGAATTTTGGTCCCCGGGCGTCGACCGCAACCATGTGGCAGCGCGAGGGATCGCCGACCGGTCTCACGCCGGCGTCGAGCAGCAGGCGCAATACCGAGCCGGTGACATAGGGCGTGCCGCGGATCATGAAACCGTCGGCGGCGGCGCCAAAACTTTCGCGCAGCCAGTCGAGATTGGCCTGATGGCCGCCCGAGCACAGCACCAACGTCCTCGCCACGACGCGCTCGATGCTGCCGCCATGAACGATGTCGGCCTCGCAATTCCGGTCATCGCCGAAAGCAAGTTCCACCACTTCGCTGTCATAGCCTATCGTCACGCCGAGTTTCGCCGCGGTCGCGTAGAGCGCGTTGATCATCGCCTTGCCGCCGCCGAGGAAAAAGGCGGTGCGCCGCGAGTAGGGCATCGCGCCGCTTGCAGGATCCTGCAGGCGCACGCCGTTGCCGTCGAGCCATGCCGCGATCGTGGCGGAGCCGCGGATCAGCACGCGCGCCAGCTGCTCATCGGTCGCGCCGTGCGTGACGCGAAGCAGATCCTTGAAGAATGCGTCCTCGCCATAGGTATCGGGCACGTACCATTCCGGCCGGTCATGCATCAGGCGGAAATTACGGGCGTGACGGGTGTTGCCGCCGCGCAGGGTGGCCGGCGCCTGTTCGACCAGGCGCACCGAGGCGCCGACGCGCCGTGCTGCGATCGCGGCGCACAGTGCGGCGGCGCCGCCGCCGACCACCAGGACGTCGACAGATGGCGAGGCGGCCGCTTCGCTCATGATCGCGTTCGATCGATCATGTTCCGCACCGGTTCCCCGTTCAGTGAATGAGATCGATGAAATTGATAGGGAGGCCAACATCGCGTTGTCAACCGCGCGGGCCTGGCGGGGTTCACCGGCCGCCGCCGGGCATTCCCCGACGATTTGCTGTCGCTTCCGCGCTTGCGCGAGGGCGTGCGTCATGCTCTCGTGGTTCCGTCTTTCGGTGCCTCGCGAGAGGTGAAACGGGAATGCGGTGAGGCGAGAGATCGCCGAGGCCGCTGCTGCCCCCGCAACTGTAGGCGGATCGTCCTCGATCAACGACGTCACTGAACGCCGCGAAGCGGCATCGGGAAGGCGATCGAGGGCCTTGTCCGTGAGCCAGGAGACCGGCCGAAAGACACTGGATCAACTCGTTCGACGGTGGGTCGAAGAGAGGGGGAGTGCACGCGACAGCCGTTCAGTCGGCATGGCTTCGGTTCGATCGGCAGCGCCGAGCCGCCCGCCCCCGAAATCTGAATGTCGTCCCATTTCGTCATTGTCGCCTTCACCGCGCGAGACCCTCGCGCTTGCGCTGCCGTCCTTCATTTCACTGAGAAAAGCAAAGCATATGCACACCAAAGCGTCGTCCGCCGGATTGAATTGTCTTAAGATCGAACCCCTCGATCAGTCACTCGAGCCGCAGTTTCGTGGCCGAATTGACGGCAAGGCGAAGCCGCTCGGCTCGCTCGGCCGGCTTGAGGATCTCGCGGTCCAGCTCGGCCTGATCTGGCACCCGCTGGCGCCGCGCACCGGGCGCGCTGCCGTCTTCGTCTTCGCGGCCGACCATGGCATCGTGGCCGAGGGGGTTTCGCTCTATCCGGCGAGCGTCACCCGCGCGATGGTCGCGACCTATCTTGCCGGACAAGCCGGCGTCAACGCGCTGGCGAAGGCGTCGGGTGTGGAAGTGCAAGTCATCGACGCCGGCGTCGACGCCGACATTCCCGCGCATCCCGGCCTGATCGGCGCCAAGATTCGGCGCGGCAGCCGCAACGCCGCGCACGAATCGGCGCTTACCCCTCAGGAGGCGAGCGATTGCCTGGCGCGGGGTGCATCGATCGTCGCGGCATCCATCGACGCCGGCACCGACGTGGTGGCGATCGGCGAAATGGGCATCGGCAATACCACGTCGGCGGCGCTGCTGATGCACCGGCTCGCGCCGGCGCCGCTGGCCGACTGCGTCGGTGCCGGCGCCGGTCTCGATGCGGCCGGGGTCGCGCGCAAGCTCGCGGTAGCCGAGCGAGCGGCCGCACGCAGCGACGCGAGGCTGCCGCTTGACGTCTTGTCCGAGTTCGGCGGCTGCGAGATCGCGATGATGGCCGGCGCGGTGCTCGGCTGCGCCGCGCGGCGCCGGCCGGTGATCATCGACGGCTTCATCGCGACCGCGGCGGCGCTGGTCGCGGTGCGGCTGCAACCCGCGTCACGCGGCTATTGCGTGTTTTCGCATCGCTCCGCCGAGCGCGGCCACACCTTGTTGCTGGAGGCGCTGGATGCAAAGCCCTATCTCGATCTGGGGCTGCGACTCGGCGAGGGCACCGGTGCCGTCATGGCGGTGCCGCTGCTGCGGGCGGCCGCCGGAATCCTGACCGGGATGGCAGATCTTTCGGACGTCCTGGCTGGAACGCTGAAGGCGCCTCAGTCGGATAGCCAGCATGGCTGACCTGATTTTCCTGACCGGACCGACGCGCAGCGGCAAGAGCCGCCGTGCGGTGGAGATCGCGCAAGCCTGGGGCGACGACGTGGCATTCGTCGCAACCTATCGATCCGATTCCGGCGACGCCGAAATGGTCGAGCGGGTGCGGCGCCATCGCGCCGAGCGCCCGGCGGCGTGGCACACGCTCGAGGCGCCCGCCGATATCGCGCAGGCGCTCGCCAACCTGCGGCCGGCGCCCGCCGGCGCAGTGATCGACAGCATCGTGCTGTGGCTGACCGATCGTCTCGATCAGGACGACGCCAACCTGATTGCCGCATGGGAGCGCCAACTCGACGGGTTTCGCGCGGCGCCGCATCCCGTCGTCGTGGTCGGTGACGAGATTGGCTGGGGACCGGTGCCGATGGACGGGGAACTGCGCCGGTTTCGCGACCTGGTCGGCCTGCTCGGCCAGCGTACCGCGGCGCGGGCCTCGGAAGCATGGCTGATGGTCGCCGGCTGCAGCGTGCGGCTGAAATGACGGCGCGCGCCGGTGGCCGGCGCGTTGTCGGCGTCACCTGTGAACGCCTCGTGTGAGCAACGGGGCTGCTGCTCGGAGGGACAGATGCGCAAGATATTCGTCATCGGCATCGGTGTTGGCGATCCCGACCACATGACAATCCAGGCGATCAAGGCGCTCAATCAGGTCGATGTGTTCTTCATTCCCGACAAGGGGGCCGAGAAGGCCGCCTTGCGTAACCTGCGAACCACAATCTGCGAGCGCTTCATCGAGAAAGCGGACTACCGTACCATTGGCGTCGATATTCCGCAGCGGGCGGCCGCCGGCGACTATCTCGCCGGCGTCGACGAATGGCATGGCCGTCTCGCCGAGATCTATGGTCGCCTGTTCGAGCACGAGCTTGGGGAAAACGAAGTCGGCGCCCTCCTGGTGTGGGGCGATCCCGCGATCTATGACAGTACGCTGCGGATCATCGAACGCGTACGTGTCAAAGGGCTCGCCCTGGACTTTCAGGTGATTCCCGGGATCAGCAGCGTACAGGTTCTGGCGGCGAAACATCGCATCGCCTTGAACGAAATCGGAGAAAGTGTGCTGCTCACTACCGGACGCAAACTCGCCGCCGGTTTTCCCGGCGAATTCGGCAGCGTGGTCGTATTGCTCGACGGTGCGCAGACTTTTGCAAGCCTGGCCGAACACGACCTCGATATTTTCTGGGGCGCGTATCTGGGAACCGAGGATGAAATTCTGCTTTCAGGTAAGCTGGCCGACGTCAAGGACGAGATCGAGGCGGTGCGCAAGCACGCGCGGCAACAGCATGGCTGGATCATGGACACGTACTTGCTGCGCAAATCCGACCCCGGCCGGTGATGAAGCCGCGTTGATCGCGGCGTCGATGCCATGGCTGCAATCCAGGCGTCCGGCCCTATGCCGGCGCCTGCAATGAAAGAGATGACGATGGAATCCAGCGACACTCAGGCCGACGCCGAGTTTTCCCCAGCCGAGCGCGATGCCGTCTACAAATGCATCTTCAATCGCCGCGACGTGCGCGGACAATTTCGCCCCGACCCGATCCCCGATCAGGTGCTGGCGCGGCTTCTCAATGCGGCTCACCGCGCGCCGTCGGTCGGCTTCATGCAGCCGTGGGACTTCATCGTCGTCAGGGACCCGGCCATCAAGCAACGGGTGCGCGACTCGTTTCAGGCTGCGAACCTGCAAGCTGCCGGGATGTTCGAGGACGAAAAGCAGAAAACCTACCGCCGCCTCAAGCTGGAGGGAATCGTCGAGGCGCCGATCGGGATCTGCATCACCTGCGACCGCAGCCGCACCGGGCCGGTCGTGCTCGGGCGAACCCATCAGGCCGACATGGATCTCTATAGTGCGGTCTGCGCGGTGCAAAATCTCTGGCTCGCCGCCCGCGCCGAAAATATCGGCGTCGGCTGGGTGAGCATCATCAGGCATGACGATTTGCGCGCAGCGTTAGGCATCCCGCCTTCGATCCAGCCGATCGCCTATCTCTGTGTTGGCTATGTCACGCATTTCCTCCAGAAGCCGGAGTTGGAAACCGCCGGCTGGCTGCCGCGGATGCCATTGTCCGACGTGGTGTGGATCGATCGCTGGCACGCGCGCGACACATCCGACCCGCTTCGTGAGTACCTTTGATCGCCCGTGATCTCGCTCACCGACGATTCGATCCCGAAGTAGCCAACCGCGCTGCCGGTGGGCTTGTTCATGGGGCCGGATTTCGCGGCGATGGCCTTAAGGCCACCCAAAGAGCGGCGACAGCGAGGGCGCCAGCATGGCAGGCCGGTTCGTGGCATTCCTTTGTGCAACGCCGGAACCGGAATATCCGCTTTGGGCCCGTCCGGCGACTTGAGGTAGAGTGCGGCTCGTCGATCGCTGGCACGAAGGAGGGAGTAACATGGCCGAAGAGCAAGCCCCGCCCGCAGGCCCAGATCTCGCACAGGGCACCGCATTAAGTGAATTCAGCGGCGAGACCCTGCTCGGGCATGTCGGCGAACAGGATGTTTTGCTGGTGCGCTGCGGACCCGAGATTTTCGCTATCGATGCCCATTGCAGTCATTATCACGGGCCGCTCGAGGAGGGGCTCGTTGTCGGCCACAGCATCCGTTGTCCCTGGCATCATGCGTGTTTCGATTTGCGCAGCGGGGATGCGACGTGCGCACCGGCACTGACGCCGCTCGCGGTCTGGCAGGTCGAGCGCGAGGGCGACCGGATCTTCGTCCGGCAACAACGTCAAGCGCCGAAGCCGCGGAGCAAGGGACCCGTCGATGCACCCGGCAAAATCGTGATCGTCGGCGGCGGTGCCGCCGGGTTTGCCGCGGCGGAGATGCTAAGACGGCAGGAGTTTGGCGGCAGCATCGTCATGCTCAGCGATGATACCGCGCCTCCTGTCGACCGGCCGAATCTGTCGAAGGATTATCTCGCCGGCAGCGCGCCGGAGGACTGGCTGCCGCTGCGCCCGGAGAGCTTTTACGCGGAGGCCGGCATCGATCTCCGGCTCGAAAGCAATGTCGCCTCGATCGATACCAAGACGCGCAATGTCACCGTCGCCGGTGGCGGCTCCATTCCCTACGACCGTCTGCTGTTGGCGACGGGTGCCGAGCCGGTGCGGCTGCCGATCCCCGGCGCCGACCGGCCGCATGTCCATACACTGCGCTCGCTCGCGGATTGCCGGGCGATCATCGACGCCATGAGCGGTGCGCGCCGCGCCATCGTGATCGGCGCCAGCTTTATCGGCCTCGAGGCCGCGGCGGCATTGCGCGCGCGCGATATCGAGGTCCACGTTGTCGCACCAGAGCAACGGCCGATGGAGCGCGTGCTTGGACCAGCGATGGGCGATTTCGTCCGTTCTCTGCACGAAGAGCACGGCGTCATCTTTCACCTCGGCGATACCGTGGTCGCGATCGATGGCAAGCGCGCGACGCTCAAAAGCGGCGGCACGCTGGAGGCAGATCTGGTTGTCGTTGGCGTCGGGGTGCGTCCACGCCTGGCGCTGGCCGAACAGGCCGGCCTCAAGCTCGATCGCGGCGTGATCGTGAGCCCCTGTCTCGAAACCAGCGTTCCCGGAATTTACGCCGCAGGCGACATTGTGCGCTGGCCCGATCCGCATTCCCGGGAAAACATCCGGGTCGAACACTGGGTTGTTGCCGAACGTCATGGCCAGACGGCCGCGCGCAATATGCTGGGACACCGCGAAGCTTTCGAGGCGGTGCCGTTCTTCTGGAGCCAGCACTACGACGTGCCGATCAACTATGTGGGGCACGCCGAGCAGTGGGACGAGATCACCATCGATGGTGATATCGCGGCGAGGGATTGCCTGCTGAAATACAAGAGCAGGGGCCGCGTTCTGGCCGTTGCCTCGGTTTATCGCGACCTTCCCAGCCTTCGGGCCGAACTCGAGATGGAACGGGAAACGATGTGCTGAGCGCGTTGCCTCGCCGGAATGGCTGCGGCGGCCGGTATTCGAACATCGCGCGTGGTCACCATCCTGATATCGCGCCCATAATGCTTGCGGCGTTCATCCCAAATCTCCTGGTCGGCAATCCATCCGTTCCGGCGATGGGCGCAGGTGTCGAATACAGTCGCGGCCGAGGACTCGACCGGCGCGACATGCACGTTTAGACCCCGATTGATGACGGAGCCAGGGCGGCGAACCGGCCAGGATCGGCGCCGACCGAATGCCGCGCGCTGCGATGGCTCGCGGCGATCGATGAGATGTGTTGCCTTGCAAGGCGGATGCGCCTAAAAGGCGGACCTCAACGGGAACCTAGGCGATGGCCCACAATTTCGCGATCAACGACGACGTTCATCACCAGCTGCAGGGGCCGCAGGGCCGTGCCGTGGTCAAAGAGCGCAGCGTCTATACCATCGTCACCTGCCTGCCGATCGAGTCGGACGGCCGCCCGCGCTACCGGATCAAGAGCAAGACCGAGAATATCGAGCGCGTGGTGACCGAGGAGCAGATCAGCCGGCTCGGCTGATCCGCCAATTCCGTCTCAATTCGTCGCAAGCACCGAATCGGCCCGAGCAGAGCGCGCGAATTTCTTGAGCGCCATGGGCTTGCCGAACAGATGGCCCTGGACCAGGTCGAAGCCCATCTCGCTCGCCGCGGCAAAATCGGCGCGGGTCTCGACGCCCTCGGCAACGACCCGGGCGCCGTATCCCCTGGCGAGTTCGATGATGCTTCGGCATACCGTCTGCTTCAACCGGTCGTTGGCGCAGCCGGTGACGAATTGTCGATCGACCTTGAGTTCGGCGAAGGGAAAGCTGTTGAGCCCCATCAGCGCCGGCCATTCGGGACCAAGATTGCCGATCGATACCGCAACATTGTGAAAGCGCACCTGTTTTGCGACATCGATCAACAGATCCAGATTGTCGATGACCTCGGCGCTCTTGATCTCGATCAGAAATCCCCCGAATGCCGGATGCACCGGTGTTCGCCGGCAGAGATCGCGCACCGCGTGACGATCCTTGAGAAACGAGACCGGCAGGTTGATCGAGATATCCGTCGGGCTTTGCTGCTCGAGCAAATAGCGCCAATCTTCCGTGGCGCGGTCGATTACGAAGTTGGACAAGCGCAGGAGATGCGGATCGTCGTCCTCCGGAATAAAGTAGGCTGGCGGCACCACACCCCAGGTCGGATGCCGCATCCGCACCAGCGCCTCGGCACCGCAGCGGACGAGCGTGCGGGCATCGATCTTCTGCTGGTACCATAATTCCAGCCAGCCGGCGTGCAATGCCTCGGCCACGTGAACTGCCGGGCTAGGTGCCGGTTCCTCGGGGAGAAGCATGGAGACCCGCTCGCGCAAGGTCCCGGCGGCGAATGGCGTGGTGAGCGGTGGCAGCATCGCGAGGCTGTATTCCTCGCCGACTTGCTGGACCGCCTTGACCAGGATCGACTCGCGGGCGCCAATGGCGAGGATCTTGCCGCCGAACTGCCGGCGCACCAGGACCTCAAGAATCTTGCCGGCCTCGATTCCGTCGACCGACAATCCGATAACAACGAGATCCGGAAGTTGGGTGTCGAGTATCACGCCCAGTTCGTCTGGCTTTGCGCACTCGCTGGTTGTGAAGCCGAGATCTTCAAGCACGTCGGTGAGAAATGCACGAAGGTGCTTCTTGCTGTCCGCAACGCAAGCGCGAGGCGTCACCTTCCGGCGTCCGAAGCTTGTGCATTTCGCTAGGTTGTCGCTGAACATCGGGTTGGTCATTGCAAATTTCCTCCTGATGCAGGCGGAGTCTCTATATAGCGGCTCGCATGGTTTCAAATATGGAGAACTTTGCCGCGAGAATTGAATTATTCGAGTAACGTTAAAACGCGCCAGCGAGGATAAAATTTTCCCAAACTTCGTGTAAAAGGATCGGGACGGCACGCCAAGTGCGCCAACGCCGCCGAATTCGGGTAATTGCCAATCGGTCGCGGATCGCGTGCATTTCCTTTTTGCTTGCTATTTGGGGTAGAGCAGGGTAAACGTAGCCCATTCGAATAATCGATTTGCCTTGTTGATCGCGCCGAACCGGCTCCACTCCCCAAGACATCGCTGAAATCGGATCAAGCCCGCGCGAAGGTCGTGCGGGCGCATCGCGCATTTGCGCATCTTGGAGAAGTTAAATGACAACCGGAACAGTTAAGTGGTTCAACGCGACAAAGGGCTTCGGCTTCATTCAGCCTGACGACGGCAGCAAGGACGTGTTCGTGCACATCAGCGCCGTCGAGCGTGCCGGCATGGGCTCGCTCAATGAAGGCCAGAAGCTTTCGTACGAGGCGAAGGTCGACAGCATGCGTGGCAAGACCAGCGCGGAAAACCTTCGCGCCATGTGACGCCAGCCGATCTGAGGTTTCCGCGGATGTACCGGAATCTCTAGTTCGACGGCATCCCCCAATCGTCGGGGACGACGTCAAGACGATTGAAGCCCGCCGGCTGCTGCCGGCGGGCTTTTTCGTGAGCAGAAACCTTGTCTTGAAAGGAAATCGCCGGGTCGATGCGCCGGCTTGCTTGACCCTGGCCGCTTTGGCGAAGGAAGCTGTGCAAGCCCGCTCGGCCTTCCTCGGTCTTAAAAGGACTCAGTCGATCAATGTCTGCCAATCCCACAAGACGGGACGTTACCAAAGCCGTCAGTAGTGCCGCGTTCGGCGTGACGGCGGCTCCCTTGACCGGCTTCGCCCAGACGTCGGCGGCACGTCGGCCGGAGCCCATGCAGGGGAGCGCGGCCACGTTCCCGGACGGCTTCGCCTGGGGCGTCGCCACATCCGCGTTCCAGATCGAGGGTGCGGTGAAGGAAGATGGCCGCGGCGCATCGATCTGGGACACCTACGCGCATACGCCGGGCAAGATCAAGCACGGCCACAACGCCGACGTCGCCAACGATCACTATCATCGTTACAAGGACGACGTGAGACTCATGCAGGACATGGGCGCCAAGGCCTACCGGTTCTCGATCGCCTGGCCGAGAATTTTTCCCGGCGGTACCGGTCAGCCGAATGCAAAGGGCCTCGCGTTTTACAACCGCTTGATCGATGCGCTTCTCGAAGCCGGCATCGAACCCTTTCCGACGCTCTACCATTGGGACCTGCCGCAGGCGCTTCAGGACCGCGGTGGCTGGCAGTCCCGCGACACGGCCAAAGCGTTCGCGGACTATGCCGGCTATGTCGCGGGGCATCTCAGCGACCGGGTCAAGCACTACTTCACCATCAATGAGTTCTTCTCTATCGTCGATATAGGCCACCGCGGCATTGAAACGACGGTTGACGGCAAGAAGACCCGGATCGAACTGGCTCCAGGTTTGCGGCTGTCGAACGCCAGGCTGAATCAGGTCCGCCACAACGCCGTCCTCGCCCAGGGGCTTTCGGTCCAGGCGATCCGCGCCAACGCAAAAGCAGGAATCAAATGCGGACCGGCGGACAACCTCTCTACGGCCGTGCCGGCAATCGAAACGTCCGAGAACATCAAGGCTGCGGAGATCGCAACACGCGAAATGAACGCCGGTTACCTGACCGTCATCCTCGAGGGAAAATATACCGACGCCTATCTCGCCGCTGCCGGCAAGGACGCGCCGGAATTCACCGAGGAGGACCTGAAGATCATTTCCTCGCCGGTCGATTTCATCGGCATCAACGCCTATCGGCCTTCGGTATATGTGGTTGCTTCCGAACGGGCACCTGGATTTCGGCCGATACGGTTCAACAAGTCGCACCCGCACATGCTTTCGTCGTGGCATTTGCTGGGCCCCGAGGTGATGTACTGGGCTCCGCGACACGTGCAGTCGCTGTGGAAGACCAAAGAAATTTACATCACCGAGAACGGCTGCGGGGCGAGCGACGAAATGTCGGCCGAGGGTATCGTCGATGATTCCGACCGCATCATGTTCCTTCGTAACCATCTCGGCCATCTCCGCCGGGCAACTGCGGAGGGTCTGCCAATCAAGGGTTACTTTCACTGGAGCCTGATGGACAATTTCGAGTGGAGCGACGGTTTTGAAAACCGGTTCGGTCTGGTCTATGTCGACTTCAGGACGCAAAAGCGAACCCCGAAGCTCAGCGCGGCCTATTTCCGCGAGGCCGCGGCGCAGAACGCGGTGGTCTAGCCGGCGCGGCGCCGCCGATCTTGTACGTCCGGTCGCGTTTGCAGGATCTGCGGGTGGCGATCATCGCAAACACGCAACCTCCGATCCGGGTTCCTGACCGCGGCGTGCCGTCAAATGTGAAGCAGATCACTGCGGGGTGACGGGTTCGGCGCTATTCATAACGCCGGCCGGGGGTCACTCCCATTGTCGAGGACGGGAAAAATGAAGACGCGGCGAATGGCTTATTGGTGGTTCAGGTTCGTCGTCTCGGGGCGATTTCTGGAGAAATTCCTGAAATTGCGCCGCGTGAGGCAACCTGGCGGGCGCGCTGACATCTAGGCCTGGCCAACAAGCCTCTTCGAATAGGCTGCCATCCCGCTCACCGCGTCGCGTCCTTTCCATGCCAGATAGGTCAGGCGTCCCGCCAGCGATTGATAGCTGCGCAGACGGCGCGACCCAAGGACATGGCCGACATTGTCGGGAAACCGGGCGATCTCGGCTTCAACCAGAGCAGCGATTGCATACATGAGACTGTCGAGCCGCACTCCCCACTCGGATTGGTCGAGCTGATCGATGCGGACCTGCAACGCATATTCGGTGTCGTAAATATGCGTCAGAATTTCCCTGCAGACGAGAACCCGGTTGTTCTTGAGCGCGACGCGCAACGTGGACCGGTTGTCTTCCAGTTGATCCAGCACCATCGAGACCGCGATCGCATAGGGCGTGGCGGCGACATCCGCGGCGTTCTTGCTGCGGGCAGCCTTGGTGGCGAAGCGGATCAGCTGCCAGGGAGTTTTGAGCCGCTTGGCCACCAGCGCCAGCGCAAAGGGAAGTGCCTCGGCGTTTTTCTTTCCTAACGCATCCAGCCGCGCCGCTATTTTGACGACCCGCGCGTCATCGAGCTTTTGGATTGCGGCCGGCAACGCCTCGTCGAACTTCGCCAGCGCATCGCGTGCGCGCAGCACGCAGAGCATCTTGGTCAGGTCGCCATAGACCGCGCGCGAAGCCGTATAGGTCGCGAGCTTGGCGCGGGTTTGATCGGCGGCATCAGGCGAGCCGAGCGTGCTTTCGAGATATTTGACGACCTTGATCTGGAACGTGGCGGCGACCTGCCGGGCTTCACGCTGATTGTTGGCAACGATCAACTCGTCGATCTTCTTGACATAGTCGCGTGCCATCGTCCGCAACAGATCCCGGTTGATCCACTCCCAGATGGCAGCCAGCGAGCCGCGCTGGATCCGGCCGGAATTGGCATGCCCGGGAGCGCCGTCGACGAGCAGCGGCTCCAGCGGCGCAAAAAAGTACCGCGAGGGATTGCTGACGCGATTTTGAGTCGATCCATCCTTGCGGAACTCCGCGCGCAGTTTGGCGATGACCTCTGCGGAACCGGGCATTTCGCTGTCGCACATCTCCAGCCGCTCGAGCTCAGCCAGAAGACTGCTCCGCGTGAGCGGTGTCAGCCGCTGCAGAAACTCCTGAATCCGATCGGCCAGCGTTAGCAACGTAAATTTCCGCGGTTTGACCAGCGACTGACGGGTCCGTGACGTGGAGGCGTACGAAGTTACCGACATGAAACCACAAAAACAGTTGGTGCCAGATTAAGAAGTAAATGGAGTTTCCCGTGAAACTACGGGCAGGCCCGTGCACCCGGGAGCACTTCTCTGGCCGGTAGGGCTCCGGAGATTTTTGCCGCAAGTCGCTCATTTTTGGCGCCTTGCGGCTGATCCGGCGCGATTTTGGCGGCCAGGGTCCACAGTCCTGCCCCCGGGGTTGCCAAAAACCCCCGTAGTCTTACCGAGTAAAAAATTAACCCTAGAAGAGGGGAGGATCGTTAAACAAATTGTATGGGACAGCAGGAAAACCGAATCAGCGATTCGCCTTTCTCGAAGTGCCTCGAAAACAGCGCAACTCCCGGCGACGATTTTGACCCTGTCCGGCTGTCCGCTGCGCGCACCAGGGCGATGGATGAAGCCGGGGCCGCGATCGCCCGACAGCTCAACGGGCCGTTGACCGCGCTGCTGCTCTACATGGGCGAGATCAAACAATACAGCCGGCAGCTTTCGCAGGCCGCGGGGAATCGGGTCTACCTGCAACAGGTTGTCGAGAACGCGCTTCAGCAGACCGAGCGCGTCTGTGCCCTGATCAAGCAGATGGCGGATATACCCGAAGAACCGGCCGCTGAGCCAGGCCGCCAGGCTGCATGGGAGCAGCGGGCCGGTCGCAACAAGGACGGGACGCGCACATCCGGCGTCATGTTGGCGTCGGCCGGCGGGCAGAAGCCTCTGACGAAGCGCGAGCGCGAGGTCCTGAGCCTGATCAGCGAGGGCTGCTCCAACAAGCAAGGCGCCCAGCGGATGAATATCAGCCCCAGGACCTTCGAAAGCCATCGCGCCGAGACGATGCGAAAGCTTGGCGCGCGAAATACCGCGGACCTTGTCCGCCTGGCGCTGCTACATCCCGCAGTCTAGCGTTCCGGCGCCGGGCGCGGGCATCAAGCGCGCAATTGCCCGCCTGATCGCCTTGAATTGTGGATCGATGGAATATGCCGGCGATGCCGGGCAACGCTGCCGCCCAGTGAAAATCCTTCGCGACTAGATAAACGTGCGGTGCGGGGAGTGGTACGTCGGGCTTGGGGCGCTCCGGACGATCGTGATGGTCCAGCGTTGCTGATTACCTGACTTGTTCTCGAGCACCGCTCGAACGTAACCCGTGATCGTCGATCCGCCCGAGCTGACTGTTACGGTTCTGTCGTTGAATTGCGCGATGCGGAAATGCCGGACCTCTTTCTGGTCGTCCGTTTCGAACGTAAACATGAAGTTCTCCTCCCTCGCGCGCACGCAACTATCGCCATTTAATATTATCCATGTATGAAGATGCGAAGCCGTAAAAGTACGGCCGCGCAATCTCGCCGAGCGTGCTCAGTTCTGAGCCGCAGGGGAATGCGCCGTAGGGTTGGGTTTCGGGAGATATTTGAATTTGCTTCCGCATTCGAAAGTCACGAATGCGTTCGGGCGATTGCGGCGTGCGTGACAGCTATTCGGCCGACCCCGGAAACACCGCTTCCATCTTGGTCTTCAGCGTCGCGGCATTGAACGGCTTGACGATGTAGTTGCTGACACCGGCCTTCTTCGCGGCAATGACGTTTTCGGTCTTCGATTCCGCCGTAATCATGATGAATGGCGTTTGCGAGAATTCCGGGCTGGCGCGGACTTCCCTGAGCAAATCGTATCCGGTCATCGGCTCCATGTTCCAGTCGGAAATCACCAGGCCGTATTTCTTGCCCTGCATCTTGGCGAGCGCGGCCGATCCGTCGCTGGCATCGTCGACGTTCTCGAACCCGATCTGCTTGAGCAGATTGCGGATAATCCGGATCATGGTGTTGTAGTCGTCGACCACCAGGATCGGCATCGACAAATCAAAGGCCATGTCTCTACTCCGCGCAGTTGCAAGTTGCCGAGCACGGGCGAGACATTCGTGAGCATGCGAAAAATCTTCGACGCTTTTCGAACTTGCGCTCGTCAGCACCGTGACAATTATCAGGGGTCCTTGAACAGCCAGTTAATTCCGCGCCGAATAAATTTTCCGGCAGCGGCGAGGAGCCCGTAATTGTACGGGGACGATAGCGTCGCAGCCGCTGTTCGCCGCATCGGCGGCACATGTCGGATCGTCTGGATCGGAATGCGGCGCTGAACGCGGTCAGCCAAACCATTCGCTGGCCGGCGGCCGCCAATACTCACGCAGGCAGCGAGGCCGAAGCAGTCTGTTGTACTGCGCCTTGACCGTCGCGTAGCATTCGCACGAGGTCTTGCTGAGACCGTCGAGATTGGTGATCTCGATGTGTCCCCGGCTGTAGTGGATGAAATTGGCCTGCTGCAGCGTGTTGGCCACCAGCGACACGCTGTTGCGGCGCGCGCCGATCATCTGCGCCATCGATTCCTGCGTCAGAACCAGCTTGGCGCCGCCGGACAGATCGTGGGTCTGCAACAGGCATCGCGCCAGCCGGGATTCCACCGTGTGCGAGGCGTTGCATCCGGCGGTCTGCTGGATCTGCGCATAGACCGCCAGCCCGTGCCGGACCAGCGCCGCCCGGAAGCGTCGCGCTTTGGTCGGCCGCGGCCCGAAGGCGATCGACGTCGAGCGTCGAGGCGACGCCGGGAATCAGCACCACCGCGCTGTTCAGCGCGGTCGGATCGCCGAGCGCGGAGAATGCGCCGAAGATGCTGTCGCGGCCGATCATGGCGACCTGAATTTGCTCTCCCTTCGCAAGCTTCACGACTAGGGAGATCACGCCGCTGTGCGGCAGGTAGGCGCGCTTGAGCGTTTCGCCCACCTCGACCAGCACGAATTCCTGAACCAGATCGACGGTTCGCAGATGCGGGCGGATCAATTCGAAATCGTCCGCAGCAAGCGCCGACAAAAATCCGTTGGGTGAACGAGGAGCCGAGTCCAAAGGAACCTCCTCCTCTCCAGGGAGCGCAACCGGTCTCTGGTACCGGCAACGCCTATGCACGCAACTGGACGTAAAGGATGAGCCCGGCACGTGTTGTTGGCAAGAAAAATTGGCGTTCAGGCGCGCATTCGTGTGAGGCGTTATCGTACAAATGATGAGGCCGGCTTCGGTCAACGACTTTTCGTTGTGAAGCCGTCAACGCAACACGCTCGTAGGTCGTTGATGGTGCGCCTTGAGACGGCGTCATAGGAATAGCAAGCGGGCTCTCTCGCGATGGCAGCCGCAGGCCTTCTCTGAGATTTTCAAACACCTCCGGGCCATTCGGAGGTGCTTAGGATCGCCACTCCATTCCACGTGCCGCCTTTGCCGCTCGTTCAAGGCAATCGGGAAAATCGACGGGCGCGCGGTCGAGCCCGGTGACGCCCGTCCGGCAAAGCATGCACACGATCTTCGCCTTCGCGTCATCCGTATTTGCACGGACGCTGAAATTAACGTGAATGAGCAACCGGAAGGGCTATCGGTCGCAGGCAAGGATATCCGCTGATCCGTTTCAAGTGACGTCACCGTTCGCATCCTTTTGCAAAGTTGTGTCGGTGACACAGTCACTTGCCGGCGAGAGCGGCCCGGCAAGCCCGAGGTCGGCACGCACCGGATGTCTGACGTGAAATATGGTTGACGGTCGACCGCAACGCTAATGCTCGGAAGGTGAATTCTGATGGATGATCTGTTGCGGGAGTTTCTGACGGAAACCAGCGAGAGCCTGGATACCGTGGACAATCAGCTGGTTCGGTTCGAGCAGGAACCGAACAACGCCAAGATACTCGATAACATTTTTCGGCTGGTTCACACCATCAAGGGGACCTGCGGCTTTTTGGGGCTGCCGCGGCTGGAAGCGCTGGCGCATGCCGGCGAGACGCTGATGGGCAAATTCCGCGACGGGATGCCGGTGACGGGCGAAGCGGTGACGCTGATCCTCGGCCAGTATCGACCGGATCAAGGAAATCCTGGCCGGGCTGGAGGCGACCGAGGCCGAGCCGGAGGGCACCGATCAGGATCTGATCGTCCAGCTTCAGGAATGGTGGAGCGCGGCATGGCGGGACAATGTCGGAGGCGGCGCGTCGGCTCATGCCGAGCCGGCCGGCGGCTGTTGACGCCCGCGGTGGCGCAGGGCAGCCTGGTGCCGCAGACGCTGGAGCGGCCGTTGCGTCCGGGCGAAGTGTCGCTGGATGAACTGGAGCGCGCGTTCCGCGAGACCGCGACCGAGGCCGCGCCGGTGCAGGCGCCGCCGCGCCGCAGCCGGCCGCGCCGCGCGCCGGCGCCTGCGGCTCGCGCCGCCGTCGGCGAAGGAGACGAAGCCGGCCGCCGGCGAAAGCCGCCCGCCAAGCCGGAAGCCGCCGACGAAGTGCGGAGCCGACAAGGTCGCCAACCAGTCGATCCGCGTCAATGTGGATACGCTGGAACACCTGATGACGATGGTGTCGGAACTGGTTCTGACCCGCAATCAGCTCTTGGAGATCTCAAGCCGCAACGAGGACACCGAGTTCAAGGTGCCGCTGCAGCGGCTGTCCAACGTCACCGCCGAGCTGCAGGAAGGCGTCATGAAGACGCGGATGCAGCCGATCGGCAATGCCTGGCAGAAGCTGCCGCGCATCGTGCGCGACCTGTCGGGCGAACTCGGCAAGCAGATCGAACTGGAGATGCACGGCGCCGACACCGAGCTCGACCGCCAGGTGCTCGACCTGATCAAGGATCCGCTCACCCATATGGTGCGCAACTCCGCCGATCACGGCCTGGAGACCCCGGCCGAGCGTGCGGCCGCCGGCAAGCCGGAGCAGGGCACCATCCGGCTGTCGGCCTATCATGAAGGCGGCCACATCATCATCTGCATCGCCGACAACGGCCGCGGGCTCAACACCGAGAGGATCAAGGCCAAGGCGGTCTCCAGCGGTCTCGTCAGCGAGGCCGAACTGGAGAAGATGACCGAAGCCCAGATCCACAAGTTCATCTTCGCGCCCGGCTTCTCGACCGCCGCCGCCGTCACCTCGGTGTCCGGCCGCGGCGTCGGCATGGACGTGGTGCGCACCAATATCGACCAGATCGGCGGCACCATCGACGTCAAGTCGGTGGCCGGCGAGGGCTCGTCGCGTCACCATCAAGATCCCGCTGACGCTGGCCATCGTCTCGGCGCTGATCGTGGAAGCCGCCGGCGACCGCTTTGCGATCCCGCAGCTGTCGGTGGTCGAACTGGTGCGGGCGCGGGCCAATTCCGAGCACCGCATCGAGCGCATCAAGGACACCGCGGTGCTGCGGCTGCGCAACAAGCTGTTGCCGCTGATGCACCTGAAGAAGCTGCTCAAGATCGACGACGGCTCCTCCTCCGACCCGGAGAACGGCTTCATCGTCGTCACCCAGGTCGGCAGCCAGACCTTCGGCATCGTGGTCGACGGCGTGTTCCACACCGAGGAAATCGTGGTCAAGCCGATGTCGACCAAGCTGCGCCACATCGACATGTTCTCCGGCAACACCATCCTGGGCGACGGCGCGGTGATCATGATCATCGACCCCAACGGCATCGCCAAGGCGCTCGGCGCCGCCGGCGCGGCCTCCCACGAGATCTCGGACGAGAACGCCGCCTCGCGCGCCAGCGCCGCCGAGCAGCTGACCTCGCTGTTGGTGTTCCGCGCCGGCTCCAGCCAGCCCAAGGCGGTGCCGCTCGGGCTGGTCACCCGGCTGGAGGAGATCGCCACCGACAAGATCGAGCTCTCCAACGGCCGCTATATGGTGCAATACCGCGACCAGCTGATGCCGCTGGTGCAGATGGACGGCGTCAGCGTCCAGACCTCGGGCGCCCAGCCGATCCTGGTGTTCGCCGACGACGGCCGCTCGATGGGGCTGGTGGTCGACGAGATCATCGACATCGTCGAGGAGAAGCTCAACATCGAGGTCGGCCGGCAGCCAGGCCGGCATTCTCGGCTCCGCGGTGATCAAGGGCCAGGCCACCGAAGTGATCGACGTCGGCCACTTCCTGCCGATGGCGTTCGCCGACTGGTTCAGCCGCAAGGAGATGCGGCCCTCGGCGACCGCGCAATCGGTGCTGCTGGTCGACGACAGCGCGTTCTTCCGCAACATGCTGGCGCCGGTGCTGAAGGCGGCGGGCTACCAGGTGCGGGTGGCGCCCAACGCGCAGGAGGGCCTGATGGCGCTGCGCTCGGAGCAAGCGTTCGACGTGGTGCTGACCGACATCGAAATGCCCGACATGAACGGGTTCGAGTTCGCCGAGACGATCCGGGCCGATGCGCATCTGAGCGCGATGCCGATCATCGCGCTGTCCTCGATGGTGTCGCCGGCGGCGATCGAGCGCGGCCGGCTCGCCGGCTTCCACGACTACGTCGCCAAGTTCGACCGTCCCGGCCTGATCGCGGCGCTGAAGGAACAGACCGCCGAACAGGCCCGGGCGGCGGCGGCATGAACAAGTTCAGCCGGACGGCATGAGGATTGAAGCATGACCAGCAAGACCGAACCAACCGAAGGCACCGTGGCCGAATACGTCACCGCGATGATCGGCGGCCAGCTGTTCGGCCTGCCGATCTCCCGGGTGCAGGACGTGTTCATGCCGGAGCGGCTGACGCGGGTGCCGCTGTCGCCGGGCGAGATCGCCGGCGTGCTCAATCTGCGCGGCCGCATCGTCACCGTGGTGGACATGCGCGCCCGGCTCGGCCTGCCGAAGAACGACGACGGCAAGCCGCCGATGGCGGTCGGCGTCGACCTGCGCGGCGAATCCTATGGCCTCCTGATCGACCAGATCGGCGAGGTGCTGCGGCTTGCCGACGACGGCCGCGAGGAAAACCCCGTCAACCTCGATCCCCGCATGGCCAAGCTCGCCGGCGGCGTGCATCGCCTCGACGGCCAGCTCATGGTCGTCCTCGACGTCGATCGCGTCCTCGAAATCGTGCCCAAAACCTCGCTTGCCGCTTAGCTCGAGTTGCGATCGCAACACCCCACTTGGGAGAAGGCTGAAATGAGAACATGTCTCGTGGTCGATGACTCGGCCGTCATCCGGAAAATCGCAAGGCGCATCCTGGAAGACCTGAATTTCCAGATCGTCGAAGCCGAGGACGGCGAGCAGGCGCTGGAAATCTGCAAGCGCGGGCTGCCCGACGCGATCCTGCTCGACTGGAACATGCCGATCATGGACGGCTACGAGTTCCTCGGCAATCTGCGCCGCATGCCCGGCGGCGATCAGCCCAAGGTGGTGTTCTGCACCACCGAAAACGATGTCGCGCATATCGCGCGCGCGCTGCACGCCGGCGCCAACGAATACATCATGAAGCCGTTCGACAAGGATATCGTCACCGCGAAGTTCCAGGAAGTCGGTCTGATCTAGGTTGCCGGTGCTGACCTAGTCCGGTTCAGCCGTCTCGTAAGTTGTATCAAGTTGCGTCAGGTCGAGTCATGAGTACTGAACCAACTGCGGGGAGAAACCCTCATCACGGTTGCACCCGGAGGAGCGGTTTTTCGCGCCGCCGGATGTCTCGTCCGTCATCGGCGCACATAGCCCCGCAAATTGGCATTCGCATCACGGTGAAGTCGCCCGGCGATTTCGATCCGAAATCACTGCAATTCGTTTCGAGAGGCCGCCCGTGACCCCACCCGACTACGAATACCTGCGCAAACTTCTCAAGGACCATTCCGGTCTCGATCTGTCTGCCGACAAGCAATATCTGATCGAAAGCCGGTTGCTCCCGCTTGCGCGGAAGGCCGGTCTGCCCGGCATCAGCGAACTCGTGCAGAAAATGAAAGGCGGCTCCAACGCCTTCACCACCCAGGTGGTCGAGGCCATGACCACCAACGAAACGTTCTTTTTCCGCGACAAGGTTCCGTTCGATCACTTCCGCGATTCGATCATGCCCGAAATCCTGCGGGCGCGCGCCGGCCGCAAGAGCATTCGGATCTGGTGCGCCGCCGGCTCGACCGGCCAGGAACCGTATTCGCTGGCGATGTGCCTGAAGGAAATGAGCGCCGCGCTCGCCGGCTGGCGGATCGAAATTCTCGCCACCGACCTCTCGCAGGAGGTGATCGAGAAGTCCAAGGCGGGAATCTACAGCCAGTTCGAGGTCCAGCGCGGCCTGCCGATTCAGATGCTGGTCAAATACTTCAAGCAGACCGGAGAGCTCTGGCAGATCAATGCCGACATCCGCGCGATGGTTCAGCACCGGCAGCTCAATTTGCTGCACGATTTTTCCCAGCTCGGGGTTTTCGACGTGATCTTCTGCCGCAACGTTCTGATCTATTTCGATCAGGACACCAAGATCAACATCTTCAACCGCCTCGCCAAAGTGATCGAGCCGGACGGCTTTCTCGTGCTCGGCGCGGCGGAAACGGTGGTCGGGCTGACCGACGTCTTCAAGCCCTATCCGGAACGGCGCGGTCTCTATCGGCCCATCAGTGCGCTCGCGTCCGCCCGCAAAGACGCCGTCGTTTGGCGTGGCCGCGCCGAAGGTCGCTGCGATGGCGGGGCTTTGACAAATGGCAGATGAAGCCAAAGGACCGGAACGCGTAACGTTCAGCCGCGGATATGGCGTCTGCATCATGGGCATTGACGGTACGTGGCGTCGGGATTGCCTGCTCAACGCCATATCGGACAATGACGCCATACTCACCGTGGAGGGCTCCATTCAAGGCCTCAATCTCAAGGAGTTCTTTCTGCTGCTGTCGTCGACCGGCCTGGCCTATCGCCGATGCGAACTTGTTCGCGTCAATGGCACCGAGATCGATGTCCAGTTCCTGAAGGGCAAGAACAAGAAAAAGCGGTCAGGCGCCGCGTCGCCTCAGGATTCGCTTCTGGGTGCGTAATCGCATCCCGCCGGATTGAATTGGCATTCGGCCGCCGGCCTTATCCGACCTCGCCGGTTCCATGTTTCGCCATCCCGCTATCCCGCTATCCCGCAGAAAGTGAAGCGCGGTGCCGAGGCTCGCTTGGCAAGCGTTCAATGCCGCATTCGCCTCCGCGCAGCAGGGCGTGACGTCGTCCAGCACGACAATGTTGGCGGCAACTTGCTGATTGCCGAACGACAATTCCCTGGCCATGACCGCTTCGATCAGCCTCATGCTCGCCTGGACGCGCTCGATCAGCGATACGAGGTCCATTTCGATCACGCGACAGCTGCCATTTCGACCGTCGGATAGGGTCGAAGTTCCATCCGATGCGTTCCGCATGAGCGGCCTCCTTGGCCGCATTTTTTATGCCATTGGTGCTACTTGTGCGTTAAGTCGTGGTCCCGTACAAATACGGGTGAGTTCGAATCTGTTCCGAGCGTTAGCCCGGGTTCTTTGAGTGCGTGTCATTTTTTTTCACTTTCGATGGACGATGGCACATGGCCGAGAAACCACTGTCCCGCGGTGAGATCTTCGTGGTCGACGACGATCCTGCCATACGTGAAACCCTCTCCCTGGTTTTGTCGGCGGGAGGCTATGAGGTGATCTGCTTCGCGGACGGCGCCGCGCTGCTGGCGGTCGCGCGAAGCCGAACCCCCTGCTGCATCCTGCTCGATGTGCACATTCCCGGTAAATCGGGGCTCGATATCCTGAAGGAACTGCATGGCGAGGACTATCCTGCGCCGATCTTCATGATCTCGGGGCAGGGCGATATCGCCATGGCGGTCAGCGCCATCAAGAACGGCGCGCTGGACTTCATCGAAAAGCCGTTCCGGGGCAGCGAAATCGTCGCCCGGCTGGACGAGGCGATCGGGGCCTATGCGCGTCGGCAGGCGGAGAACTCCGCGTCGAAAATCGCCTCGCTGCATTTTCCCGGGCGCGAACCATTGACGCGGCGCGAACGCGAGGTGCTGGAGCAATTCGCATCCGGCGCATCCAACAAGGAAGCCGGGCGCCAGCTTGGAATCAGCCCGCGCACGATCGAAGATCATCGCGCGAACATCATGAAGAAGCTCGGCGCAAGGAATGCAGCCGATCTGATCCGGATTGTGATGACCGCCCCGCGCGTTTCCTGAGCCCCGCGTCCGAGCATATTCCGCAAAAGCACACCCTGACCTGATCCGAACAGGATACCGGGTTTACGAGTAGAATACGCGCATCTTACCATGCCGCGATCGGCCTGGATCGCGTGAGCTCAATCGGCGAGCGCCCGGCGGATCATGATCGCCATATCCGACTTGCGATACGGCTTGGCCAGCAGCAGCACGCCGGAGTCGAGCCGGCCGTGGTGAATGATCGCATTTTCGGTGTAGCCCGAGGTGAACAGCACCTTCAGTCCGGGTTTGCGCTTTTGCAACTCGTTGGCAAGCTGGCGGCCGTTCATGGTGCCCGGCATGATGACGTCGGTGAACAGCAGATCGAATTCCTTGCCCGCCTCGACAATAGCCAGCGCTTCGGCCGCGTTCGCCGCGTCCAGCGTAACGTAACCGAGCGAATGCAGTTGCGTCAGCACGTAATCCCTCACCAGTCTGTCGTCTTCGACGACCAGGATTGTTTCGTGTCCGCCTTGAACCGCCGGCGCGCCGGAGGCTTCGGCGGCGGCCAGAGTTCCCGTGCCCGGCGGCAGGTACATCTTGATCGTGGTGCCGTGGCCCTCCTCGCTGTAGATCTTGATGTGCCCTGCTGACTGCTTGACGAAGCCGTAGACCATGCTCAGGCCGAGGCCGGTGCCCTTGCCGGGTCCCTTCGACGTAAAGAACGGGTCGAATACCTTGTCGAGGATACCGGCGGGAATGCCGGTTCCGGTATCGCTCATGGCGATCAGGGCATAACGGCCGGGCCGGACGTCGCCGTATCTGCTTGCGTAGTCTTCATCGAGATAGGCCGAGCCGGTTTCGAGGATGAGCTTGCCGCCGTCGGGCATGGCGTCACGGGCGTTGAGCGCAAGATTGAGGATTGCGGTCGCGAGCTGGTTGGGGTCGACGGTAGCCATGCAGGTTTCGTCTTCGAACACCGATTCGATCTCGATATGCTCGCCAAGCGTGGGCCGCAGCAGCTTGGCGGTGTCGATGATCAGCGTATTGACGTCGGTCTCGCGCGGATGCAGCGGCTGCCTGCGGGCGAACGCCAGAAGATGTTGGGTAAGCTCCGCGCCGCGTGCCGCGGCGTCGTCGATCATTCTCGTGATGGCGGCAAGTTGCGGCTCCTTCTCGACCGCCTCGGCCAGAATTTCGATGGTTCCCGTGATGACCGTCAGGATATTGTTGAAATCGTGCGCGATGCCGCCGGTGAGCTGACCGACGGCTTCCATTTTTTCGGACTGCCGAATCCGGTCCTCCGCCGCGATCTTGTCGGTGAGATCGCGGAAGAATCCGTTGAACAGAATGCCCTCGCGGCGCCGCAGCGCGGTGATGCTCAGCTCGGCCGTGAATTCCCTGCCGTCGCGCCGCCGCGCCTTGATTTCGCGGCGGCTTCCGAAGATCTGGCCTTGCCCGGAGCGCAGAAAGCGCTGCAAAGCCGCCTTGAGATCGCGGCGGTCTGTATCGGCGATGATCAGTTCGATGAAGTTCTTCCCAACGGCGTCCTGGCGCGGCCATCCGAAGATCTTTTCCGCCTGCGTATTCCAGTTCTGGATGCTGCCGCTGTCGTCGATCTGGACGAAGGCATCGAGCGCGGTATCGATGATGCCGCGCGCCAGTTGTTCGCTTTCGCGCAATGTTTCCTGCGCCCGCCGGCTCTCGGTCATGTCGCGGCCGACAAAGAAATGCCGCCCGACCGGCTCCGACCATGTGCCCATCCACGACAGCGTCACGATCCGCCCATCCTTGTGGATGTAGCGCGAATCGGTATTTTGCGCGCGTTGTCCGCGCCGTGCCAGGCGCATTTCCTCGCGGCTGATCTCGAGGTCGTCGGCGTGGAGGAATTCGCTCGCGTTGTGACCGATCATTTCCTTCGGCGCGTATCCCAGGATGGTTTCGGCGCTTGGGCTCACCTGAACCAGAACTCCCTTGGGGTCGACAACCAGGATCAGATCCTGGGAAGTTTCAAAGATGCGGCGGCGCTCCTCGATCTGCTGACGCAGTGCCTGCTCGGTTCTCCGGCTTGCGGTAATGTCGCGGGCGGTCTTCGATGCACCGATGATTGCACCGGAGGGGGCCTTGATCGGAGATATGCTGAGCGAAACCTCCACCGGGCTGCCATTCTTGCGCAGGCGCAGCGTCTCGTACTGTTCGATCACTTCGCCCAGGCCGACCCGGCGCAGGATGTCATGCATCTCGGCCGTCCGGTCGGGCGGAACGATGAGATCGATGCTCTTGCCGACCGCTTCCGCCGCGGTGTATCCGAACAGGCGTTCCGCGGCCGGATTCCAGCCGGTTATCGTGCCATCGAGGGATTTCGTAATGATGGCATCGTTGGATGATTCGACGGCGGCGCTGAAGATACGCTCCCGCGCCGCGTGGTGGTCGCGCGCGGCCTCGGTCCGGCGATGCTCCTGGACCTCGCGTTGCAGTGCGGCGGTCTTGGCGTTCGCTTCGTCCATCACCCGCGCAAACGCCCGTGCCAGTACGCCGGTCTCGCCGCTTGCATTGACCGGAATCGCGACCGGATCGCTCTTGCCGATGCCTTCGACGGCCGCCGTCAATTCACGGATCGGCCGGGTCAGCGACCTCGCAACGAACACGGCCAATGCTGCCGCGCCCAGCACCGCGATCAAGCCGACCAGCATGGAACTGTTCCGGATGGATTCCGCCGGCCCCATGATGACGGCCTTCGGAACGGTTTCGATGACGGCAACCCATTCATTGCCGGCTAGAATGGCGGGGACGAGGGCAACTCCGCTCGGCCGCCCGGCTTGATCAGGTGCGATTTGGGCGACACCTTGCGCGGCTCCAAGTGAAGATGCCAGATATGGGAAGTCACTCTGCCAGTTGTTCGATACGCCCTGCTGAGAGCCGAACTCGCGAGCAGGATCGGGGTGCACCAGATAGTCGCCGTGTCCGTTGACGACGTATGCCGCTCCGCCGCGCCAGGCCGATGACCGAATGCGGTCGAAAACCGGTCGCATGTCGACGCTGATGATGAAAATACCGAGCGGTTTGCCGTCGGGTGTGAAAATCGGCGTCGCGACGCGCAGCATTGGCGCATGCGGCATCGCGATGACCCCGTTGTCCTGATCCAGGTTGAGCGGGGAGACGTATATTCCTCCCGGGGGCAACCGGATCGCTTCCTTGAAATCGGTAAGGTTGCTCCTTTGTTGCAGTTCCGGCTCGGGAACGACCCGAACCGCTCCGTTCGGACCGGAGCGGTCGATGCGGAGGATTTCGCGCCCGCCATCTTCGAGATCGATAATGCGAAGCCCCGCATAGGCGGATTTGGCCTCAAGCTCGGCCGCAAGACGCGTCGCGACCCGGTCGCGCCACGTCTTTTCGGAGACACCGTCGATGGGATCGACCCCCGCTGCCAAACGCGCGCGGATCAGCCCGTTCACCGCGGCAGTAGATCTAAAGCCCGCGATATCGCTGCGTGCCCCGGCTGTGTAGGATTCGAGGTCCGTCGCGACCAGCCGGGCCTGCGTCTCGATTCGATCGAGGACGCGCGGCAGCAGCGCCTGTTCCAGGCTGCGATAGCTCAGCCATCCGACCGCGGAAACCGCGAGCGCAACCAGCAGAACCATCGCGAGGGCGAGTCGGGTTGCGAGCGTCATCTTTGCTTTCGCGCCGTTTCCGTGCCGCTTTGGCTCGCGGTCGGGCGGAACGGGCGGCGCATTCTTGGCATCATGGGCCGGGGGCAATATTACCAGCTGGACCAGATGACGATGGGCGTTTTGCGTCGTCAAGACAATCCGCAACAGCCGCCAGCAAAGCGGCCGGTTTAAAAGGCTTTTGCAGGCTGCCGACGGCGCCGTGTCTGGTCGCCATCGTCAGAAGATCCGGACCTGTCTCTGGATCCGAACCGACCGGGCGGCCGGAGATCACAATGATCGGGACCCGCGGCCGCCGTTGACGAATGAGCCGCATTGTTTCCAGCCCGTCCATTCCCGGCATGAAGATATCGAGAAGTACCAGATCGAAATCTTCGACGTCGAATATTGCCAGCCCGTTTTGGCCATCGCTGGCGACGACAGCCCTGTGGCCGGCTCGTTCCAGTAACAGCCGGACCGTCGCCTGGACGGCGACGTCGTCGTCGACGATCAGGATCTTTGCCACATCGACGTTCCGCGAGCACGATGTTCGGTCATTGTTTGGTTGTTGTGAATCCGTTGCGCGTATCGCGCAAGCCCTTCTTCGGCAGCCTGCCGGTGTTGTTGTTGAAAAAAGCAATGCATCAAAGCCCTGATATGTCCGGTACAGGACCGATGATACCGGACCCCGTCTTGCAGGGAATGATTCGTATCGCTTAAGGGGCGCGAGCGCCGGGGAGCGGAAGTTGCCGCCGGTGGTACCGGACGCGGTTACCGTTCAGTCGCTGAGATAGTGCGGATATCGCGCGCGGATCTTGTCGAGATCCCTGAGCGTGCCTGACAGATGCGCGCGCAGATGCTTCTGCGCGTCGTCGGGTTCCCCGGCGCCGATCGATCTGGCAATCAGTCTGTGATGCCGCACGATGTCCTGCGCCTTGCCGGGTGAGGGCAGATGCAGCCGGCGCAACCGGTCGATATGACCGCTCCGGCTGCGGACCAGCGCCCAGAGGTCCTGCTTGTCGGCCGCAGCATAAAGCTGTGCATGGAAATCATTGTCGGCGGCGATGAATTTCTCGAAATCGCCGGCTTTCGCGAATTGCTGCTGGCGCGCGATGGTCTGGTTGAGTTCAGCGCCGAGTGCTTCATTGGGGCTGGCGGCGAGCAGGCGCACGATCTCCAGTTCCAGCGCTTGCCGCAGGAAATGTGCCTGCTGGGCGAGCCGGACATCGATCCGGCTGACGACCGTTGCATATTGCGGGAAGACGTCGACCAGGCCCGCTTCCTCAAGCCGCATCAGCGCGTCGCGGATCGGCGTTGAACTGATCCCGAACTGCTCGGCCAATGCGGCGCGCGACAGCGGCGATCCCGGCGGCAACGCCAGTGAAATGATCATGTCGCGCAGCCGCTCGAACACCTGTGGCGCGGCCTGACGGTCGCGATCGAGCCGCCCGATGGAACGCGGGGCAGCACGGCGGGAGGCAGCTGGAAGCGAATCCATCAGAGAACCGGTCGGAGTCGGGGCAAGGACCCTTGCCATAAATGCACTAATGCATTAGTGCATTTCCACGGAACGGTCAACCGACTGCATCGACGGAGAATGGCAAAGTGAACAGGATGATGTGGCGTAGTTGCGCAGGCGCTGTCGCGATGCTCGGTGTCGTGCTGTCGGGCGGATCGGCGCAGGCGCAGCAGAAGACCGAGATTTCGCTGTCGCGGCAGCCCGGCATTTTCTATATGCCGACCCACATCATCGAGAAGCAGAAGCTGATCGAAAAACACGCCGCGGCACTCGGCCTGCCCGGCATCACCACCAGATGGATCACCTTCTCTGGCGGCGGCGCGCAGACCGATGCGCTTTTGGCCGGCGGCGTCGATATCCTCAACACCGGCACCGGCAATCTGCTGCTGCTGTGGGATCGCACCCGCGGCGGCGTCAAGGGCATCGTTGCCTGCTCGGCCCAGCCGATGACGTTGATCAGCCGCGATGCCAACATCAAGTCGCTGAGGGATTTCGGGCCCAACGACAAGATCGCGGTTCCGACCGTAAAAATCTCCACCCAGGCCATCGTGCTGCAGATCGCGTCCGCCGAGGCGTTCGGTGCCGACCAGTGGTCGAAACTCGATGCCAACACCGTGCAGCTCGGCCATCCCGATGCCTATGCGGCGCTGTCGAACTCGCGGCACGAAGTCCACAATCATTTCTCGATTCCTCCCTTCACATTCCTCGAGCTGAAGAATGTGCCCGGCGCGCATGTGGTGCTCTCGTCGCCCGACGTGATGGGCGGGCCGCTGAGCCAGGCGCAGTTCTTCACCACCACCAAATTCGCCGATGCCAATCCCAAGATCATTCAGGCGGTGCGCGACGCCACCAGGGAGGCGCAGGACCTGATCCGCAACGACACCCGGACCGCGGTGGAAATCTACAAGGAGGTCACCGGCGACAAGACCAGCGTCGACGATCTGCTGGCGTGGCTCAAGGAGCCCGGCATGATGGAATGGAATCTGGAACCGCAGGGCACGATGAAATTCGCAAGCCATCTGTTCAAGACCGGCACCCTGAAGACCCAGCCCAAGGCCTGGACCGACTATTATCTGCCCATCGCGCACGACCTGAAGGGCAGCTAGGCAAGATGGCGGCGCTCCTCGACGTCAGTAACGTGACGCTGCGTTACAAGACTTCCAGCGCGGTGATCACCGCGACTGAAAAGGTCAGCTTCACGGTCGATCGTTCGGACCGCTTTGTGCTGCTGGGCCCCTCCGGCTGCGGCAAGTCGACGCTGCTGAAGGCGGTCGGCGGCTACATGACGCCGAACGAAGGCAGGATGCGGATCAACGGCCGCGAGATCAGCGAGCCCGGCGCCGACCGGATGATGATCTTCCAGGAGTTCGACCAGCTGCTGCCGTGGAAGACGGTGCTGGAAAACGTGATGTTTCCGCTGCTGATGACGCGGCGGCTGCCGCGCAAGGAAGCCGGGCCGCGCGCCCGCGCCTATCTCGAGAAGGTCGGCCTCACCCGCGTCGTCGACAGCTATCCGCACACGCTTTCCGGCGGCATGAAGCAGCGCGTCGCCATCGCCCGCGGCATGGCGATGGAGCCGGACATCCTGTTGATGGACGAACCCTTTGCGGCCCTCGACGCGCTTGACACGGCGGACCTGCCAGGACGAATTGCTGCAGCTCTGGGAAGAGACAAAATTCACCGTGCTGTTCGTCACCCATTCGATCGCAGAGGCGATCAAGATCGGCAACCGCATCCTGCTGCTGTCGCCGCATCCCGGCCGGGTCAAGGCCGAGATCGCCGATGTCGATCGGGTCGCAAGCGGAGACGGCAGCGCCGGCAGGCTGGAGCAGCGGATCCATGACCTGCTGTTTGCGGATGCCGCAACGGCACACTGAAGGGAGCGCGGGATGGGCGAGGCGAGGATCTTGCTGCGAAGCGACGCCGTCGCCGCCGCCGCGGGCGATGCGGCGGAGGTCGAGCGCAAGCTGAGTTTGCCCGAGCTGATGTGGAACGACGGCTTTGTTCGCAAGGCCGCCATTATCATCTTTCTTGCCGCCGTTTGGGAGGCTTACGGCACCTTCCTCGACAATCCGCTGCTGTTTCCGACCTTGCACGACACCGTCGTCACGATGTTCGAAAGGATCAAGGACGGCAGCATTCCGCTGCGCGCGTGGGCGTCGCTGAAGGTTCTGTTCATGGGCTACAGCGCGGGCATCGTGCTCGCCGCCATCTTCACCATTCTCGCCATCTCGACCCGGATCGGCACCGATTTTCTCGAGACCGTGACGGCGATGTTCAACCCGCTGCCGGCGATCGCGCTGTTGCCGCTGGCGCTGATCTGGTTCGGCCTCGGCAATGGCAGCCTGGTCTTCGTGCTTGTGCATTCGGTATTGTGGCCGGTGGCGCTCAATACCCATTCCGGCTTCAAGAGCGTGTCGAACACGTTGCGCATGGTCGGCCGCAATTACGGTCTGCGCGGGCTGCCTTACGTCGCGCGCATTCTGATTCCGGCGGCGTTCGGCTCGATCCTGACCGGACTGAAGATCGGCTGGGCGTTCGCGTGGCGTACGCTGATCGCAGCCGAACTGGTGTTCGGCGTGTCGTCGGGGCAGGGTGGACTCGGCTGGTTCATCTTCGAAAACCGCAACCTCCTGGATATTCCGGCGGTGTTTGCCGGCCTGTTGACGGTGATCGTCATCGGCCTGATCGTTGAAAATCTGATCTTCCGCACCATCGAGCGCAACACCGTACAAAAATGGGGCACCCAGTCCTAGTCTGCAGGATGGGTTGAGCGTTTCGCGAAACCCATCGCAATATCAATAACAATGATGGGTATCGCTTCGCTCAACCCATCCTACGCAGTGGTACCGATATGACCGACAGGAAGAAGACCCCCGACCAGCTCCGCAGCGCGCGCTGGTTTGCGCCCGACGATCTGCGCGCCTTCGGCCATCGCTCGCGCGCCATGCAGATGGGCTATGCGCCGGAAGAGTGGAAGGACCGGCCGGTCATCGCAATCCTCAATACCTGGTCGGACGCGCAGCCCTGCCACATGCACTTCAAGAGCCGGGTCGACGACGTCAAGCGCGGCGTGCTGATGGCCGGCGGCTTTCCGCTTGAATTGCCGGCGCTGTCGCTGTCGGAATCGCTCCTGAAGCCGACCACCATGCTCTATCGCAATATGCTGGCGATGGACGCCGAGGAGCTCTTGCGCGGCCATCCCGTCGACGGCGTCGTGCTGATGGGCGGCTGCGACAAGACAACGCCGGGGCTGCTGCTCGGCGCCACCAGCATGAATCTGCCCGCGATCTATCTTCCGGCCGGGCCGATGCTGCGCGGCAACTGGAAGGGCAAGACCCTGGGCTCGGGGTCCGACGCCTGGAAATACTGGGACGAGCGGCGCGCGGGGAAAATTTCCGACAAGGATTGGGTCGATGTCGAGGCCGGCATCGCGCGCAGCTATGGCACCTGCATGACCATGGGCACCGCTTCGACCATGACCGCGATCGCCGAAGCGATCGGCATGACGCTGCCGGGAGCCTCGTCGATTCCGGCCGCGGATGCCGGCCATATCCGCATGGCTTCCGAATGCGGCCGGCGCATCGTCGAGATGGTCTGGGAAGATTTGACGCCGAGGAAAATCCAGACCCGGGAAGCCTTCGAGAATGCCATTGTGGTGGCGATGGCGATGGGCTGCTCGACCAATGCGATCATCCATCTGATCGCGCAGGCCCGCCGCGCCGGCCAGGATATCGGGCTCGACGATTTTGAAATTGCCAGCCGCAAGGTTCCGGTCGTTGCCAATGTGCGGCCGAGCGGCGACAAATATCTGATGGAGGATTTCTTCTATGCCGGCGGATTGCCCGGGCTGATGAGCCGGATCAGGGATCATCTGCATCTGGAGGCGATGACAGTGACCGGCAAGACGCTCGGCGACAACATCACGGGCGCCGAAGTCTATGATGATGATGTCATTCGCACGGTCGCGAACCCGATCTACGCCGAAGGCGCGCTCGCCGTTCTGAGGGGCAATCTCGCTCCCGACGGCTGCGTTATAAAGCCCTCGGCCTGCGAGCCGCGCTTCCTCAGGCATACCGGCCCCGCGCTGGTGTTCGACGATTATCCGTCAATGAAGAAGGCGATCGACGATCCCGATCTCGAGGTCACGGCCGATCACGTCCTGATCCTGCGCAATGCCGGCCCGCAAGGGGGGCCCGGCATGCCGGAATGGGGCATGCTGCCGATCCCCACCAAACTGGTGAAGCGGGGCGTGCGCGACATGGTGCGTCTGTCGGATGCGCGCATGAGCGGCACCAGCTACGGCGCCTGCATCCTGCACGTGGCGCCGGAATCCTATATCGGCGGGCCCTTGGCGCTGGTGAGGAATGGTGATCGCATCACCCTCGATGTCGCCGCGCGCACCATCAACCTCGATGTCTCCGAGGCCGAGCTTGCCCGGCGGCGCGCCGAATGGAAGCCGCCCGAACGGTGCTTCGAGCGCGGCTATGGCTGGATGTTCACCAGGCATATCAAACAGGCCAATGAAGGCTGCGATTTCGATTTTCTCGAGACTTCCTTCGGCGCGCCGGTCGGCGAGCCGTCGATTTATTGAGTGAGTCAGTCATTCCGGGTCTGGTCCTTCGGACCATCCCGGAATGACAAACACCTGGGATGGAGACCATGAGTAAACTGAGCGACGCCACCCGCAACAAATTAAAGACCGTCTCCACCGCGACGGTGGCCACCGCGCTGTTCAAGCGCGGCTTTCGAATCCAGATGATTCAGGACGTGTATCCGGTAGGCGCGGACCAGCCGACGCTGGTCGGCGAGGCCTTTACCTTGCGGTACATGCCGGCGCGCGAGGATCTGAACAAGATCGAGGTGTTTCGAGACCGTTCCCATCCGCAGCGCAAGGCGGTGGAGGATTGCCCGCCCGGCGCGGTGCTGGTGATGGACAGCCGCAAGGATGCCCGCGCCGCCTCCGCCGGCGCCATTCTGGTGACGCGGCTGATGCAGCGCGGCGTTGCGGGCGTGGTGACTGACGGCGGCTTTCGCGACTCGGCCGAAATCGCCAAACTCGGCTTTCCCGCCTATCACCACCGGCCGAGCGCGCCGACCAACCTGACGCTGCATCAGGCGATCGAAATCAACGTTCCGATCGGCTGCGGCGACGCGCCGGTGTTTCCCGGCGACGTCATTCTCGGTGACGGCGACGGCGTGATCGTGATCCCCGCCCATCTTGCCGACGAAATCGCCAACGAGGCCTTCGAAATGACCGTGTTCGAGGATTTTGTCACCGAACAGGTTCGCAACGGCCGCTCGATTCTCGGGCTCTACCCGGCGACCGACGAGCAGACGCTGGTAGACTTTGCCGCCTGGCGTAAAGTGACCGGACGATAGGGCGTTCCATTTTCGGGCAGATCCATCGCCGCGAAGAAGCGATGCAAACGACAGGGAGACCACGCTATGCTGATGTTCAACAATCTGATCGACGGTGAATGGCTGTCCGACGGTGCACGCTCGCCCGACGTCAATCCGTCTGACACCAATGACATCGTCGGCGAGGCCGTGCGCGGCACCCGCGCGCAGGCCGATGCCGCGGTCGCCGCCGCCAGGGCGGCATTCCCGGCCTGGTCACGCTCGACGCCGCAAGTTCGCTACGACATTCTGAAGAAGGCCTCGGACGAAATTCTGGCGCGCAAGGATGAGCTCGGCCGCCTGCTTTCGCGCGAGGAAGGCAAGACCCTGCCGGAGGGCGTCGGCGAGGCCGCGCGCGCTGGGCAAATCTTTGCGTTCTTCGCCGGCGAATGCCTGCGCATGGCCGGCGAAAAGCTGGCTTCGGTCCGCCCCGGCATCGACGTCGAGATCACCCGCGAGGGCCTCGGGGTTGTCGGCCTGATCACGCCGTGGAATTTTCCGATCGCGATCCCGGCCTGGAAGATCGCGCCGGCGCTGGCCTATGGCAATACCGTGGTGATCAAGCCCGCCGATCTGGTGCCGGGCTCGACCTGGGCGCTGGTCGATATCCTGCATCGTGCCGGTCTGCCCAGGGGCGTGCTCAATCTCGTGATCGGCCGCGGCTCCGAGGTCGGCGCTGCGCTGCTGGAGCATCCCGATGTCGCTGCGATCAGCTTCACCGGCTCGGTCGCAACCGGCCATAAAGTCGCCGCGGCCTGCATCGCGTCGCGGCCGATGAAGAAATTCCAGCTCGAGATGGGCGGCAAGAATCCGCTGGTCGTTCTCGACGATGCGGACTTGAAGATCGCGGTGGAATGCGCCGTCAACAGCGCGTTCTTCTCCACCGGCCAGCGCTGCACCGCGGCTTCGCGGCTGATCGTCACCAGGGGCATTCATGACAGGTTCGTCGCCGCGCTCACCGAACGCATGAGTGGGCTCAAGGTCGATGACGCCGTGAAAGCCGGCACCGACATCGGCCCGGTGGTCGATCAAAGCCAGCTCGATCAGGATCTGAAATATCTCGCGATCGGCAAGGAAGAGGGCGCGAAGCTCGCCTTCGGGGGCGAGCGCCTCAAGCGCGATGCGCCCGGTTTCTATCTGCAACCAGCGTTGTTCACCGACGTGACCAACAAGATGCGGATCGCGCGCGAGGAAATCTTCGGGCCGGTCGTGGGCGTGATTCGCGTCAATGATTACGCGGAAGCCCTGGCCACCGCGAACGACACCGAGTTCGGCCTGTCCGCCGGCATCTGCACCACCAGCCTCAAATACGCCAGCGACTTCAAGCGCAACGCCGAGGCCGGCATGGTGATGGTCAACTTGCCGGTCGCCGGTGTCGACTATCACGTGCCGTTCGGTGGCCGAAAGGGCTCCAGCTTCGGACCGCGTGAACAAGGAAGATACGCGGCGGAATTTTATACGGCGGTGAAGACGGCCTATACGATGCCATAGGATGACACTCGGCGTCGTCCCGGACAAGCGAGCACAGCGAGCGTGATCCGGGACCCATATGTGGACGGCCCCCGTGCCACAAGAAGTTTTTCAGATGTCTGATCGGATCGCTTGCATCCATATGTCCGGCCTGTTGATGCGGTCGGTTTGGACCGCTGGCCAAGATGGTTTCCGCGACGCGAGTTCCAAACAACCTCACGGCCTGTCTTATGCCAATGGGTCCCACGGAGTGTCTCGCACCTCGGATCGATCGATCCTACCATCTGATCTGCTCTTGCAGCTCCGGCTCGGCCGCTGTCGGCGAACCCGCCGAGCGGCCGATCTCTTAAGCGGCGGACGCCGACATGCCCGACATCCGCGCGCTATCGTAACTTTCGCCCGTCGCCATCAGCCGCCAGGCGATGCGGGCGATCTTGTTGGCAAGCGCCACGGCCGCGAGTTTCGGCGGCTTGCGCTTGAGCAGGTCAAGCAGCCAGCGCGACGGACGGCCACGCGCTTTGCGGGCTTGCTGGATCACCGCGGTCGCACCCGCGACCAGCAGGCTGCGCAACATTTCGTCGCCGGCTCGGGTAATCTTGCCCAGCCTGGTTTTGCCTCCGCTGGAATGATCTTTTGGGGTCAGCCCGAGCCAGGCCGCAAACTGCCGGCCGGATGGGAACGCGCGCGGATCAGGCGTCTTCATCACCAGCGCGGTGGCGCTGATCGGCCCCACTCCCGGGATCTGCACCAGGCGTTTGCTGCAGGCATTGGCGCGGTGCCAGGCCATCAGCCTGACCTCGATCGCCTTCAGTTCGGTTTGCAACCGCAGATAATCTCTTCCCTGGAAGGCAAACAGCTCGCGTGCCAGCTCAGGAACCCTGCTGTCTTGTGCGATCCGGGCCAACAGCGGTTCGATCTTGTCGAGACCCTTGCCCGTTGTCAGGCCGAACTCGGCCGCGTAGCCGCGGATCGCGTTGCTCAGTTGGGTGCGCCTGGTGATCAGTTGCTGCCGGACCCCTGCCAGCATCAGGGCGGCCTGCTGATCTTCGGTCTTTGCCGGAACGAACTGCATCGTCGGCCGGCTCATTGCCTCGCAAAGTCCTTCGGCATCGCGCCCGTCGTTCTTGTTGCGTTTGACGTAAGGCTTCACGTGCTGCGGGGCGATCAGCTTGACTTGGTGACCGAGCCCGCACAGCACTCGTGCCCAGTAATGCGCTGCGCCGCAGGCCTCCATCCCGATCACAGTTGGTGGCAGCTTCGCAAAGAACAAAACCATTTCCTTGCGCCGAAGCCGCTTGCGCAACACCGGCTGTTCATCCGCATCAACCCCATGCAGCTGATAAATATGCTTCGACGTATCCATGCCAATTCGGATAACCTGCTTCACGGACGGCTCCCTCGTCTGAGACCTTTGACAAGCTCATTCTGGCACACTCGATGCCGTAGGGGGCCGTCCACCCCATCAGCCACAGGCGCTCGTTGTTACGTCGGATGTCGCCCAGCGCGTCCAAAACCGGAGGTCGGTGGTTATGGGTCCCCGCGTTCGCGGGAACGACGGCCCGGCTTCATCCGGGCTACGACGTCTTCTCCGCCAACCCCATCGCCCACAGCGCGAACGCATAGGCGATGGCGACCTCGTCGAGCCGGTTGAAGCGGCCCGACGCGCCGCCGTGGCCGGCGCCCATGTTGATGCGCAGCAATACCGGACCGCCGCCTGTCATATTGGCGCGCAGCCGCGCGACCCATTTTGCCGGCTCCCAATAGGTGACACGCGGATCGGTCAGGCCGCCCATCGCCAGGATCGCCGGATATTGCTTCGCCGCGACGTTGTCGTACGGCGAATAGGACAGGATGGTCTTGAAATCGGCTTCGCTCTCGATCGGATTGCCCCATTCCGGCCATTCCGGCGGCGTCAGCGGCAGCGTGTCGTCGAGCATGGTGTTGAGTACGTCGACGAACGGGACTTCGGCGACGATGCCGGCAAACAGTTCGCCGGCGCGATTGGCGACGGCGCCCATCAGCATGCCGCCGGCACTGCCGCCATGGGCGACGATGCGCTTTGGGCCGGTATATCTGCCTTCGATCAGCGCACGCGCGCTGGCGGCAAAATCATCGAAACTGTTGGTCTTCTTTTCACGCTTGCCGTCGAGATACCAGCCCCAGCCTTTGTCGGTGCCGCCTCTGATATGCGCGATCGCATAGACAAAGCCGCGATCGACCAGCGACAGCCGGTTGGCGGAGAACGACGCCGGCATCGCCATGCCGTAGGAGCCGTAGCCGTACAGCAATAACGGCGCGGTGCCGTCGCGCTTGAGATCGCGGCGGTGCAGGATCGAGACCGGCACCTCGGCGCCGTCATGCGAGCTCGCCATGATGCGGGTGGTGACGTAGTCGGCGGGGTTGTGGCCGGAAGGGATTTCCTGGCGCTTGCGCAGCGTGCGTGCCCGGCTCGCCATGTCGTAGTCGTAGACTTCCGACGGCGTCGTCATCGACGAATAGGAGAAGCGCAAATTCGTCGTGTCGAATTCATAGCCGCCCATGGTATCGAGCGAATACGCCGCCTCGTCGAAGGCGATGGCGTGCTCGTCGCCTGATGTGAGATCGCGGATGACGATGGCTGGCGAGGCATGGGCGCGTTCCAGCCGCACCAGGTGGCCGGAATAGAGTTCGATATCCATGACATAGACGCCGGCGCGATGCGGGATCAGGTCGCGCCAATTGGCGCGCTCGGGCGAAGCGAGCGGCGCGGTGACGACCTTGAAATCGATGGCGCCGTCGGCATTGGTGAGGATGAACAGCTCATCGCCGCGGTCGGCGACGGAATATTGCACCCCCACCTCGCGCGCCGCAACCAGGCGGGGCGGCGCATCGGGGTTGGCAAGATCGACCAGCCGCTGCTCGGAGGTTTCGTGGTCGCCACCCGCGATCACGCAGAAACGTCCGCTGGAGCTTTCGTGGATGTGCGTGAACCAGCCGGAATCATGCTCTTCGTAAACCAGGACATCGTCCGCCTGCGGCGCGCCAAGGCGGTGACGCCAGACCTGCATCGGGCGGTGGTTGTCGTCGAGCTTGACGTAAAAGAAGCTTTTGCAGTCCGTGCTCCACACCACCCCGCCGTCGGTTTCCTCGACAAGGTCGTCGCGGTCGACGCCTCTGGCCCAGTCGCGCACGCGAATCGAGAAATATTCCGAGCCCTTGATGTCGGCGCTCCAGGCCTCGAGCCGGTGATCGGGCGAATGCCTGGCGCCGCCGAACCGGAAATATTCCTGGCCGGCCGCGATCTGGTCGCCATCGAGCACGATCTGGATTTCGCCGCCGTCGCGCGGCATGCGGCCGAACATTTCGTGCTGACCGCCCTCGCGGAATTTACGCATATAGGCGTAGGGGCCGTCCGGCGACGGCACGCTGGAATCGTCTTCCTTGATCCGCCCGCGCATTTCCTTGACCAGCGCTTTCTGCAAGGCGTCGGTATGGCCGAGCAGGCTTTCGGTATAGGCGTTCTCCGCTTCGAGATACTGGCGGATATCCGCGTCGAGTACGCCGGGGTCGCGCAGCACCTCCTGCCAGTTTGGCATCCTTCAGCCACGCATAATCATCGATCGACGGTGATGCCGTGGGTGGTGAATGAATGCGGCCGGCGCGGCGCGATCGGCGCCGGCGGGGAAGCCTTTGCTCGTCGATTGCGTCACTTGAGTCCTCGTTTGGCTTTGCGGATATGGCCGCGGTCCCGCAATGCCATATCAGCGTCTCGCCAGCGGATTGCCAGATCAATGCCGCCATTGCGCGCATGCCCGCGCGCACGGGCTTGTTGACCGGGTCTGACTAATTGCGCAGGCGCGCGCGCGGCATTGGCGCCGAACATCGGGATCCGGTTGACGGCGAGCACCACCGCGAAGGTGATGACCAGCATCGCGATGCCCAGCACCGAAATCGCGGCGAGATCGCCGCTTTCGTTGAGATCGTAGATCAGCACGCGAGATCACCTTGGTCTGCGAGGTGAACAGCACGATCGCCGCCGAAAGTTCGCGCATCACGCCGATAAAGATGAAGCACCAGGTCGCGATCACGCCGGTGCGCAACAGCGGCGCGGTGATCTGCCGCAGCGACTGCAGCCGCGTCGCGCCGAGAATCCGGCTGGCGTCCTCCAGTTCGGGATGGATGGTGGCGAACGCCGCCTGCAATTGCTGATAGGCCGACGGCAGGTTGATGGTCAGGAACGCGATCAGCAGGATCCACAGCGTGCCGTAGAGCACGAAGGGCGGCCGCGTGTAGCTGAGGAACAGGCCGACGCCGAGCACGATGCCGGGAACCGCGACCGGAGCGGTGGCGAGAAAGCCGAGCATGCGATGCCCTGCGATCACCCGGCGCGTCGTGACATAGGCGATCACGAGCGCCATTATGGTGCCGATGGTCGCGGTCGCGGTGCCGAGAATGACGGTGTTCTTAGCGCCAGCTGGGTCGACGACAATTCGGTAAACACGAACACGATGTTGCGCAGCGTCAAGGTCGACGGCGTCACCAGCGTCGTCGCGTTCGGCGAGAACGCCGCGTTGAGCAGCGCGAAATACGGCAGGAACACCGGATTGAGCAGCACCACCAGGCAGAACGCCAGCGCCGCCCAGCGCCATTTCTTCATTTCGACGCGGCGCGGCGCGCCGTATTTGCCGCCGACCACCGAATAGCCGCGGCGGCCGAGGATGAATTTCTGCGCCTGCAGCAGCAGGATGGTCAGAGCAGCAGCGGCACCGCGGCGGCGGCGGCCAGTTCGAGTTTTGGCGGATACTGGAACAGGCTCCAGATTTTCGTGGTCATGGTGTGGAAGCCGGCCGGCAGCGCCAGGATCGCCGGCGAGCCGAACAGGGTCATGGCCTGCAGAAACGCGATCAGCGCGCCGGCGACCAGCGCCGGCAGCGCCAGGGGAATGGTGACGCGCCGCGCCGTGGTCCAGGCCTTGCCGCCGAGGATGGCGGAGGCGTCTTCGAGTTCGCCGGGCATGTTGTCGAGCGCATTCGCAACCAGCACGAACACGAAGGGAAACGTGTAGCAGGAGATGACGAAGATGATTCCGGTCAGCGAATAGATGTTGAACAGGTGCTCGTCGGACTTCCGCGCCGGTGACGAAGCGAAACAGCTGGTTGAGCAATCCGCTGTTGGGCGCCGCCAGCAGCTCCCAGGCCACCGCGCCGAGAAACGGCGGCGTCACGAACGAGGCCGTGACCAGCGCGCGGATGAACTGCCGCCCGGGCATGTCGGTGCGCGACACCAGCCATCCCATCGGGGCTGCGACGGCGCAGCAGATCGCGGCCGAGGTGGTGGCGATGATGGCGGTGGTCAGCAGCGGATCGAGGAAATCCGGATTGGTGAACAGCGTGACGAAATTCCGCAGCGTCACGTGACTGGCCTTGTCGGTGAAGGCTGTAGACCGCAAGCCAGGACAGCGGCATCACGATCAGCACGATCAGGCATGCCGCGAACAGCCACAGCACCGGCTTGGTCCAGTCGATCTTGCCGCGCGTGCCGTCGATGCTGGTGGTGATGGTCATGTTGCCTTCGGTCTCAATTTATCGCCACGCGCGCTGGAAAACTCCCTCGCCCCGCTCTTGCGGGGAGAGGGTTGGGGTGAGGGGTTGCCTCCACGAACTCGGACTCGCGGTGAGTCCCCCTCACCCGGATCGCTTGCGCGATCCGCCTCTCCCCGCAAGCGGGGCGAGGTGAAGAAGACGCGCCTCCTCACCATGAGGGTCGTCACACCCGAAACAGCCGCGCATAGCGCGTCTTGATCTCTTCCGCCATCTTCTCGACGCCGGCGGCATCTTCCTTCATCAGCTTGATGTCGGAAATCTTCCGGCGTCCCGGTTTCGACTGCACCTGGGCATGCACCGAATATTGCGCGGTGAAGTCGATGAAGAATTGCTGGGTTTCGCGGGTATGCAGCCAGGCCTGGAACAGCCGCGCGGCATTGGGATGCGGCGCGCTCGCGAAAATTCCGGTCGGCCCCGAGATGGTCGGCGTGCCCTCGGCCGGATACACCGGCTCGACCGGCTGGCCGGCCTCCTTCAGCAGCACGACGCCGTACTCGTTGCCGTCGGCCATCACGGCGCGCTCGCCGAGCGAAAGCTTCTTCGGCGGATCGGTCGATGACTGCACCTGCATGACGCGCTGCTTCGACAGCTTCTCGAAATAGTCCCAGCCGAGCTCGCGGACCATCTGGAAGGTCGCGGTCATGATGGTGCCGCTATAGGCGGGATGACCCTTGACCATCTTGCCGGCCCATTTCGGGTCCAGCAGATCGGCGAAACTCTTCGGCGCGTCTTCGGGCTTCACCAGATTGGTGTTGTAGGCGATCGACGACAGCCAGATCCGCGCTGGTCGCGAACATCCCGTCGGGATCGCGATATTCGGGCGGAAAATATCTGGCGATGTCTTCCGACACGAATGGCGCCAGCCAGCCGTTGTTCTTCCATGGAATGAAGTGCGAGGCGTCCGAGCTGTTGATCACGTCGGCGGCGTGGATGTTGCTCGCGAATTCCTGGGCGACCCGCTGAAACAGCCGCTCGGAGCCGGAGCGCTCGATCTGCACGGCGATGCCGGGATATTGCGCCTCGAAGGCCTTGCCGAGCTTCTCGCCGACCGGCAGGTCCATCGAGGAATACAGGACCACCTTGCCTTCCTTGTTGCGCGGCGTCGACCAGATCCGGCGTGATCGCCACGGCCGGCGGCGCTTCGGCGCGCGCGGGCGAGGCGAACACGGCGCCCAGCGCCAGCGCGGTCGAGCCTTTCAGAATGTCGCGTCTGGAAAGTTTTTGCCTTTTCATCGCGTCCTCCTGTTCCCTGCTGTTATCGGCTCAGTGCGCGGCAGCGTTCGGGCGGCAGAGTGAGCCAGACCTCGGTGCCCCTGGGCACGGCGTTTTCCGTCGACGTGACCACCCGCAAGGTCGTGCCGTCCGCGGTTTCGACCATGTAGTCGCGGCTGGCGCCGAGAAACACCTGGCGCGTCACGGTGGCCTTGACCGCATTCTCGGGGCCGCGCGGCGCCTCGATCGAAAGCTGGATGTCGTGCTGGCGGATGGCGACGACGGCGGTCTGGCCGGGGTCGAGTTTCGCGCCCACCACCTGCAGGGTCGCACCGGCGAATGCGACATGATTGGCGTCGCGGGCGGTGCCCTTGATCACGTTGCTGGCGCCGATGAAGCGCGCGACGAATTCCGATTGCGGCCGGTCGTAGATATCTTCGGGCGTGCCGAGCTGGTCGATCTTGCCGCCGTTCATGACCGCGATCAGGTCGGCGGTGGTCATGGCCTCGGACTGGTCGTGGGTGACGTAAACCGTCGTGTAGCGGTATTCGTCGTGCAGGCGGCGGATCTCGAACCGCATCTCCTCGCGCAAATTGGCGTCGAGGTTGGACAAGGGCTCGTCGAGCAGCAGCGTCTCCGGCTCGACGATCAGCGCGCGCGCCAGCGCCACGCGCTGCTGCTGGCCGCCCGACAATTCGCCGGGATAGCGCTGCGCGAGAATTTCGAGCTTGGTGGCTTTGAGGATCACCTCGAGCTTGCTGGCGATGGTGGCGCGATCGATCTTGCGCAAGCGCAGGCCATAGACGATGTTTTCCGCGACCGTCATGTGCGGCCACAGCGCGTAGCTCTGGAAGATCATCGACATCTTGCGCTGCTCGGGCGGCAAGGTGCGCGCGCTAGAGGACACCACGCGATCGCCGACATGGATCTCGCCGTCGGAGGGTTCCAGGAAGCCCGCGATCAGCCGCAGCGTCGTGGTCTTGCCGCAGCCCGACGGACCCAGCAGGCAGACCAGTTGCCCGTGGTCGATCCGCAGCGAGACTTGATCGACCACCGCGAGCGATCCAAATCGCTTGGTCAGGCCGCGCAATTCAACGGACGCCAATCGCAGCCTCCCCATCTTCTTTTGCGCATATGCGCGCGGGCCGTTGTCGGCTTCTTATTTATCGCTGGATCAATATAAGCACGAAAGATGGCGCGCCGGAAAGGCTCGGGCCCGGTTTAGGGACTTACACTTTCGCCGAGCCAGTCGATCGCGGCTTCAGTGCCACCCCTGCCGTGCGGGATATCGAGCGCGTTGAGGCCGACTTCGATGACGCCCAGGGTGCCGAGGATCATCGGGGCGTTGACGTGCCCCATATGGGCGATCCGGAACGCCTGGCCCTGGAGTTCGCCGATCCCGACGCCGAGCACCACGCCGCATTTCTCCTTGCAATATTGGTGCAGTTCAACCGGATCGTGGCCACCTCCCATCACCACGGTCGTGACCGTGTTGGAGCGCTCGGCGGGCTCGGCGATGTTGAAACCGAGCACCTGGCCCTCGGCCCAGACCGCGACCGCGCGGCGCACCGCTTCGGCCAGCAGGCGATGGCGCAGGAACACGTTTTCGAGTTTCTCCTCGAACAGCATGTCGATCGCCTGGCGCAGCGCGAACAACAGATGCACCGGCGCGGTGCCGGAATATTTGCGGTAGTGCTCGCTTCCCTCGCGCTCGGTCCAGTCCCAATAGGGCGTGCGCAGTCCGGCCGTCCTGTGCACCTCGCGGGCGCGGTCGTTGGCGGCGACGAAGCCGAGACCGGGCGGCGTCATCAGGCCCTTCTGCGATCCGGACATCGCGACGTCGATGCCCCAGGCATCCATCTCGAATGGCATGCAGCCGAGCGAAGCCACCGCATCGACCATGAACAGCGCCGGATGACCCGCGGCCTTGATCGCCTTGCCGATGGCTTCGATGTCGTTATACGCGCCCGAGGCGGTATCGACCTGCACCGCAAGGATCGCCTTTATTTCATGGTTCGTGTCCTGCCGCAGGCGGGCTTCGACCTCACCGGGGCGTATCGCGCGGCGCCAGTCGCCCTTCAGCACTTCGACGTCAGCGCCCATGGCCTCCGCCGCGTTGCCCCAGCCGATCGCGAACCGGCCGCTCTCCAGCACCAGAACCTTGTCGCCGCGCGACAGCACGTTGGAGAGCACCGCTTCCCACGCGCCATGGCCATTGGAGATGTAGATGTAGGATTGGCCCTTGGTGGCGAACAATTTCGAGAGATCGCGCAACAGGCCGTCGGTCAAATTGACCATCTGATCGGAATAGATGTCCAGCGCCGGACGATGCATCGCCTGCAGCACCTCGTCGGGCATGGTGGTGGGCCCGGGGATCGCCAGGAATTCCCGGCCCGCACGAACGACCATTTTTCTTGTTCCTTTTGGATATGCTCGAGGGAAGGGATGCAGGGGAATGGCGGGAAATTCAAGCTACAACATCATGAAAATAAATTGAACCCGTCATTGCGAGCCGTTGGGTCGTCGCAATGACGGCAAACATCAAGAGATCAAGCGCCGCTCTATTTTCCCAGCGCATCGGCGATGCCGCGCCAGATCTGATCCTTGATCTCGGTGGCGGAGGGACTGGGGATGACGATGGCGGGGCCGGTCCGCTTTTGGCACGCGGTGACCAGCCGAAGAATCCACACCTCGCCGTCGGTGTAGTAGAGATCGCCGCCGCCATTGCGGCCGTCCATCGTGGGTCCAATTCCCGTCACCTGATATTTTGCCTCCACCATTCCGGCGGCTTCGAGGTCGGCGGCGAGCAGTTTTCGCTCGGCGTCGATATCCGCACCGATATGGTGGGTGATGGCGCCGGTATAGCGGCTGACGCCGACGCTTCGATCATAGGTCGCGTCGCCGAGCCAGACCGGCCGTTGTTCCTGGCCCTGGTCCAGCACTTTCCAGAAGCGCACATGATGGCGGTGATCGGCGCTGCGGCCGTCGGGCTTTTCGAACGCCAGATCCTCGCGCCGGTCGAGGTAAAACAGGGGGCTCACCGGCGCCGCGCGATAGGGCCGGTCGAGCAGCACGCTGCCGGCGATCTCGATGGATGATCGAAGCGTCACCGGATCGGCGGGATACCAGCCGGCGGCCTGCATGGCGCAGAGCACGTCCTTGTTGTCGCCGACCAGGCCGACATTGATCGGATCGCCGGGAATGCCCTGCGCGGTCCGCGTCACCATCGGCAGGTTGGCGAGGCCCTTCTGGTGCTCGTAATGCGTCCACAGGGCAGGGAGCACGAGATAGGCGAGCAGCGCATAGGCGATCACCACGGACAGCGCGAGCAGCAGCGCGCGCTCCAGCCGCGAACGATCCGGATGCGGTTGAGGCGGCATTTCTTCCTGAGAATCCGATTCAAGAGTCATATAAAAGATCGGGCTTCGCCGTTTAGCTCGTCATGCCCGGGCATAGCCGTCCTTCGGACGTCTGTGCCCGGCCATGACGGAAAGTGAAAGCGGCTATCGCCGGGTCTCGCGGCAGCCCGCGGCCTCGGCCTCTTCCACCGAGCAGAACCATCGCGTGCCCTTGCTGATTTGCATCTTGATCTGCGCATACCAGCGGCTGGTCGGCTTGTGATAGATGCATTCGCCCGAACCGTTGACATTGCCCTTGATGGTGCAGTCGGGCGACGGCGCGACCGGTCCGGACGCCGACGCCAGCAGGATCGCGTGGGCGTTGGCGGGCGGCTTGGCGGCTCCGAGAATCGCGGTCTTCTTGTTGCGGACGCGCCAGTCCCATGGCGCGATGAACGCACCCTGCCACATCCCGACCTTGGCGTCGCGCGCCGCCTTCTCGTCGGCATCGTAGTCATGGGAAACCCGCACATAAGACAGCGCCCAACCGTTCTGCACCATCCATTTCTGAATATCCTCGCCGGCGACCTCGCACCGCGCAACCTGTCGGCCGCGACGGTCCGCCGCGGCCTGGCGCGGGTGGCAGGTCCAGCTCTTGTTGTCGACATGCTTGATCAGTTCGTCGCGCGCGGCGACGCCGCAGGTCCAGCGCTCGCCTTTGTTGTTGAGGCAAAGCTGATCCACCGACGGCGCGTCGATCCCGCCCAGTCGAATCCGGCTGGAGCCGATCTGGATCTGATCGCCCTCGCGGATCTTCGCAATCCCGGTGATGTCGGCCGCTTCGGCCAGAGCCGGCAGGAAAAACAATGCAATCGCCAGCAGGAATTTCATGGGCATGCAATCAAGCCGTCTTCAATATCGAATCGTACCACGAGGGCTTCGGATTGTGGAGCGGATTGGGCCGCTGCACCAGCGCCCGGCATCGTGGTCGCTTTCAACTTAACGCGACGGAGCAGCCTATCAACCTCGCCCCGCTTGCGGGGAGAGGTCGGAGTGCGAAGCACTCCGGGTGAGGGGGACTATCCGCGAGTCCGACTATGCCGTGAGTCCCCCTCACCCCAACCCTCTCCCCGCGCGCGGGGAGAGGGCGAAGGAAGCGCGAACCCTACGAAGCCCCCGTCCCCCGCATCATCGCCCTGCGCGCCAGCGCAAGGCCCATCAGCACGAAGGCCGAGGTGACCTCGGGACCGCCGACCAGGATGCGCGTCGGGGTCTTCATCTTGTTCCATTCATAGGCCTTGAACGGCCCGTGCCGGCCGCCTTCGCCGGTTTGGCTGACGATGCAGTGCAGGGCCGGCGTGAAGGTCGCGGCGTCGGCGCCGAGATGGCCGAGCGCGATCAGCGCCAGCGCCGCATCGAATGCGTTCATCTCGCAAGCGATCAGCTCGGTCTGGACATAGGCGAGCACCCTCGTCCGGATGAAATCGAACGCGCCGTCGGGATCGATCGCCCGCTGTGCGGCTTTTGGCAGCGCCGACAACGCGGCATAGCAACGGCCGAAATAGGCGCAATAGAGCTCCGGCAGATAATAGATATGCGACCGCGGATCGGTGAAGGCGCCGCTCGCGACGAGACGCCTTTGGAAGCCGATGATCCGGTGAACCGTATCCAGCCGCTGCGGGGTCTCGACGATCTTCCATCGGCTCAGGTTGCGGAAGCTGACTTCGAGGACATCGAGATTGAGCGTCGGGTCGAGATCGTTGCCGAACGGACGCTCGCCGGCAAGACTGTCGATCCAGGTGACGACGCCGCCTTCGTAATCGATGTGGTCGTTGAGCGGCACCGTCACCTTGGGCTCGTTGGCGCCGCCGCGGACCTGATAGCCGGCGTAGAAGTCGAGCAGCGGCTGGTCGAGGATCGGATCGGTCGAGCCGGCCTGGGTCGCCGCCGAGAACGAGCAGGCGGTGGTGTCGCAATCCGGCACGTAGACGCCGAAGCCGAGGTCCTGCTTGATCTGCGCGAAGAATTTCGAGAAGCGCGGATGCGGCAGCGGCGCCAGTGCGGTGATGACGCTGAAGGTGTCGCCATTCTGCGCGCGCACTTCCTCGCGGCTGGTGGTGAGGCAGAAATCGACCATGGCCGATATCGCGCGACGCGACGCAGCGTCCTGGTCGGGCGAGGCCAGACCGGTCTCGACGAAGCTCAAGAGCGCCTCGGTGAAGAACGCGTCGTAATAGGCGGAGCGGTGGCGGATCTGCACCGGCTCCCACATCGGCTCGGCGATCCCGGTCCAGGGCGGGTTGATGAGGTCGCGGGCGGGCGATCGCGCGATGAAGATTCGCGCCAGGTTGAACAGCAGCGTCGAGTTCTTGTAGCCGCGCGAATTCAGCCCGGTCAGCGCCATCAGGAATTCGCGGCCCCGCAGATCGGGGTCGCCGATCAGGTTGAAGGCGGCATAGGTCGGGATGAAGCCGTTGTTGCCGAACGAGCGCAACAGATGCGCGCCGCAGGCGCGGATCACAGGCTCGATCTCGGCAACGCCGGGCGCGCGGCCGGGCCGGTCGGCGGGCCTGGGCCTGGGATGAGCCAGATCGATCGTATCCAATAGCGCCGCCACCGGCCGGCCGACCACGGCCCAGTCCGGTGCTTCCTCGTCGCGCGCCCGGATCAAGGCTTCGCGCAAGCCGCACAGGCTCGCCTCGTCGCGTAATTCGAAGAGCCCGGTCCGGCGCAGCAGCGGCCGAAGGGCGGGATTGCCGAGCGCGGTCCGGTAGAACTTGCCGAGATGCGGGTCGCCACCGGACGGTTTCCTGAGCAGGGGATCGCAGACGTCGTACAGCGACGGGCCGTCCTTCCGGGCCGTCAGCGCGCGGCAGGCGGCACCGGCGAAATGCTGAAAAGTCATCAGTTCTTTCCGCGCGACCCGGTCGCACGTCCCCCGGCGGCCAAATTCGCTGATGGCAGCCGCCCGCCTCCCGAAAACCTGAAAGTCCTTGAAAACTATACGAAGGGCCGCGAATTACAAATGTGACTAAAGTCACATAGCTGACAGGCGCTTTCTCGGCCAGATGGGGCAGGCGGTCAGGGACCCGGCGGAAGGGATAAGTACCTCTATTATCGAAGGAAATCGGATCGCACGAGAGCCCATGCGCGATCCGCGGAGGCCCGGTATGTCCGTGCGGTTGCCGGATCTGCCCTGGCAGGTTAAGCCTTTGTTTGTTGCGGTGCCGCAAATTGAGCGCAATTGGACGGCACACCGTCCGGTACCCCCTCAAACCTCATTGACGCAGGCGCGACCAACTTGCGCGCTTTCGGCAATGACCAGGAATGACGCGATGAATGTACCGCAGCTTCGCATCTCCCGCCGCCCGATCACCGTTGCGGCGGCGCTCGTTGGCGTGGTGTCGCTGGCGATCGGGGCCCATGCTGCGCTGAACAAGCGGGCGCTCGCTGCCGCCAATCATGCGGCCGCCGTCGAGCAGAGCGTCGACACTTCCAGGAAGGCCTCGCGGATCGCGCTGGTGATCGGCAACGGCCATTATCCCGACGCCAATGCGCCTTTGGCCCAGCCGATCAACGACGCGCGCGGGCTGACCGAAGCGCTGCGGCATGACGGCTTCGACGTCGACGTCGTCGAAGACGCCAGCCGGGACGACATGAGCCGTGCGATCGGCCGGCTGAAATCGAAGATCGGGCCGGACTCGGTGGTCATGCTGTTCTTCGGCGGCTATGGCATTCAGGTCGGCCGCGAGAGCTACATGATCCCGGTCGATGCGACGATCTGGAAGGAATCCGACGTCCGCCGTGGCGGCATCAGCATTGAATCGGTGCTGGACGTGATGAAGGAGCAGGGCGCCCGCGCCAGGCTCGTCGTCATCGACGCCTCCCGGCGCAATCCCTATGAGCGCCGGTTCCGCGCCTTCTCCCACGGCCTGGCGCCGATCAACGCGCCCGATAACGCCCTGGTCCTGACCTCGGCCACGCCGGGCAAGGTCGCCGACGACAGCAAGGGCCAGTACAGCGTGATGATGTCCGAGCTGCTCAGCAACCTCAATGCGCAGGAAGCCGACAAGGCGGCCGGCGCCGAGACCGTCTTCAACAAGACCCGCGTTGCGGTCGCGAAGGCCTCCGAGGGCGAGCAGGTCCCGACCGTGTCGTCGTCGCTCTCGGAAGACGTCCGCTTCGGCGAGACCGAAAAGGCCGGCGGGTAAGACCCCACTGTCATTCCGGGGCGCGCGAAGCGCGAACCCGGAATCTCGAGATTCCCCGATGCGCAATTGCGCATCTGAGGTCTGGTCCTTCGGACCATCCCGGAATGACGAGATCCAGATCAGGCTCTCCCGCCTCAAACAGAATCCCCGCCTACTTCGCGTCCGCACTCTTGGTGCCACCTCTCCCCGCTTGCGGGGAGAGGTCGGATCGCTCTTGCGATCCGGGTGAGGGGGTACAGGTCTATCAATTGATACCAGCTTCGCGGATAGAGCCCCTCTCCCCGCAAGCGGGGCGAGGGAGAAGCGCCTACTTCGCGTCCGCCGATGTCACCGCCCGGACCGGGTCGCCCTCGCGCAGCAGCGCGCCGGCGCGGGCCACGACGATGTCGCCTTCGTTGAGGCCCTCGCGGATTTCGACCTGGCCGCCCGACATCAGCCCGATTTCGACCCGCCTCGTCTCGACGCGCGCGCGCCGCACCACCTGGACCACGGTGCCGGCGCTGCCATAGAGCACCGCGGTCAGCGGCACCGACACGCCGCAGCTCTGGCTGGTCTTGATCAGCGCCCGCCCGGACGAATTCACGAGCAGGCGCCGGTTCGTGGTGACGCCGATGAAGACCTGGCCGAGCTGGCTGTTGGGCTCGACCGTCGGCGCCACCCGGCGCACCTTGCCGTCGACCTCGCCGGCGCCGATGATCTTGACCCGCGCCGGCTGATCGACCGCGAGCTTGGCGATGTCCTGCACCGGGACCAGCCCGACCAGATCGAACTGGCTGCGCGCGTTGATCGAGAACAGCGCCTCGCCCTTGCCGGAGGCGATCGCGCCGACCACCGCCGATGAGGCGGAGACCAGCCCGGCCACCGGCGCCTGGACCTGCGCCACGCCGCCTTCGGGAAGCGTGAGCCGGGCCAGCGTCTGCCCCGCCGTCACGGTGTCGCCGGGCTCGGCCAGGATCTCCGCCACCTTCAGCCCCGGCCGCTCCGGCCGCACCGCGGTTTCCTCGCGCGCGATCATCGTCCCCGAGACTTCCACGATATCGTCGAAGCAGGATTTGGTAGCCTTGAGCACCGTGACCGCCGCGCCCTTCGGCGCCGCGGCCTCGTCGGCGGCAAGGCAGGGCGCCGAGGCGAGGGAGAGGAGAAGGGCGGCGGCTGGGGCGAGCAGGGTTCGCGAAAGGCCGAGCGAGGCGAAAGGATTCATTGGCACTCCAGTTCCGTTCCCCGGAACTGTCGATATCAGAAGGCTGGTGGGGGAGCTAGTGGTTCACAGATTGCTCATGCCACCGTTGAATACGAAATCGCGGCCGACCGTGAAGGCGCGCTCTTATAGTGTAGCCCTGAGGCTCTTTGCCCCTCTATGAAGGCACGCTGAGCACGCTACGAAGCGGAGGAGGTACTGCTTCACGCAATCGCCATTTTATGGAGATTGGTGCGTCGCCTTCCCAGGAAACGAAGTCAACTTCGCCACAGTAAAAGAACGGCGTCGGCTTTGAACCGGTCTTCTTCGTTGCTCGCACGAAGAGATGAACGCGCTTTCCCTGAGCCCGGTGATTGCTAAGAATCTGCCCGTGTTTCGAAGCCCATGTAGTGCGGTTCTGGCTCTGCCAAGCGAACTCACGGTCGGATACGAAATGGTCCACGTATCGATGCTCCGTGCTCATGTCTTCCTTCGCTAAGGTAACCAGAAGAAAGACTTCCGGATCTTGGACAACGAAACCGGCGTTCCAGATTGCTTGGCTGAAAGTAAGACCGAAGGCCGGCGCGATGGTTTCGCGCGCATAGCGTCCCCAAACTCTTAACCCCTCAGAGGCCGGGGCGCGCAGCGCCTCCATTTCGAAGCCGGATGGGCTGCGCCTCAGTCTGACCTTCTCGCCGCGTCCAGGCAGACCTGCGTCGTCGCCAAACCAGCGACGCAGTATTTCCGGGAGCAGGTTCATTTCTTCGCCGGGCTTTCGGACGATGTCGATGGCGATCTTTGCGATCACGACCTCGTAAGCCTCTCGGTCGATCTGGACAGGAGCTGGGCCCTGCTCCAAGTGAAGAGTTGTAGCCGCACTCGGAAGGAACAAGATGGGACGATCGCCGGCGCGAGCTACCCGGCAGACAATGTCGGCATTTGCGTCGCCGGAGCTTTGTCGACTGAGATATTGTGCAAGACGCCAGTCCAAGATTTCACGAAGAAGCCCTCGGAAAGACCCGACATCGCTGGCCTCGAAGGTGGTGGAGAGGTGATCATCTTCGAATCGAAAATAGGATACCTCTCCGGTTCCTTGACCCCCAACGAGAGCATGGATGGGATTTTCAACAAGCAAGCGGCGCAAACTCTTGGAGTCATCCACGTCGACCGAGAAATCTTCACGGACTTTCAAATATCGAGCAGCCAGTTTAGCAACCTGCTTAACAAGATCATCAATTCCCATTTCTCCGGGTATTTTGTCAGCCGAAATCATGGCTAGCAGCAAGACAATCTTGTAACTGCGTGTTGTCTCCGTCCTCTCGATACTTTCTAAGAAGGCGCGACCTTGCGAAAAGGCGGCGGCTTCGGCTTCTGACAGCCCATTCATGCGAGAAACAAATCCCAGCCACGAGCGCTCACTGTTGGCGCGGGGATTAAAGCCTTCGTGAAAGGCCTCAACTGCAGTCGGACGGACCCCATGACGATCAAGAAAGTCTCTGTAGAACGCTTCAAGCGCGGCTTCTGGCCGGGTAGGCTTCAATAAGCTTTCGAGAATCTCTATGCTTTCGAGTTCATAAGTAACCGTGCATCCTTCGGGCAGGTCCAATTCTTGTCGACGGACCTCGTCGAGAAGGCTCCTAAGAGCGCCAATGCTATTCGCGTGTCTATCGGCGAGAGCCGCGACAGAACGCAATTTCATGAGGAATGATCGGTGATTGCCAATGTAATCAATGACTTTGAGATATGGCTTGTCCGGCGCTTTGCGTAAGCCCCGGCCGAATTGCTGCATCCAAATCACCGTCGATTTAGTGGGACGCAGCATCATAACGGTATCGATATTGGGAACATCCACCCCTTCGTTAAACATATCGACCGAGAAGATAACATCGAGCTCTCCGCTCGCGAGTTGCTGAAGCGAAGTGGTCCTAGGGGCACTCTCATTGCCGGCATGAACCGCGACCGTCCGAAGCCCACGCGCATTGAAAAACTCAGTCATGAAGTTTGCGTGGCGCTGTGAACAGCAGAATGCGATGCAACGTCGAGCGCCATGCTTACGGAATTGCTCAAGAGCGTTTTGCGCGCGTGCGTCGGTTGCCACCGCCGCCGTGAGCTCCGTAGGGTCGAAACGCGCATTGCGCCAAGGGATGTTGGCGTAATCGACCACATCCGGAACCCCCCAGTATTGGAAGGCACAGAGCAAGCCTGCTGAAACACCATCCGGCACCGAGGCTTCAAACACGAGGTTCTCTTGGCACAAAGAAAGAAGGTCACCCCCGTCCATGCGCTCTGGCGTCGCCGTCAGACCAAGCAAAAACTTTGGTTGAAAATAGTCTATGATGCGACGGTAGGTCGCGGCGGCTGCGTGATGAAACTCGTCGATGACGATGTAGTCGAACGCGGCGGACGCGAACGTTCGAAGGTGTTCTATGCGGCCAAGTGTCTGCACCGACGCGAAGAGCAGGTCCGTATTGATATCTCGCTGTGATGCATCCATCCTTCCGATGGAAGCATTCGGTCTGACTCGCCTAAAATTGTTTATCGCCTGGTTCAAAATCTCTTCGCGGTGAGCTACGAAGAGGACGCGACGGAATTCAGGCCTGTCGCTGTCGAAGGCAGAAAGCCAGGTTTTTCCAAGCCCCGTCGCTAGAACAACGAGCCCGGCGGAATAGCCTTCTTGGCGGGTCTCTTCGAGTGCCTCAAGGGCCTGTCGCTGAATGGAGTGGGGGACCGCGATCGGCGCGGGCGGCTCTTCAGCCATTCCCGATCCTTTCCAATCCGGTGGTGCCCGGCGCGCTTCGTAACGGCGTATCCACGCCTCGCTGGCCCCGACAGCCTGGTATGAGTTGAAGATACTTTCGAATCCGACGGTGATTTCCGAGAATCCGGCCTGCTCATGGCGGGAGATCACTTTGTAATTCCATTCGATGGAACTAGTGGTCCAAATCTGACACTTCGATTCGCTTGGGGATTCCCTGAAGAACTCGCGTGTGCGAGTTTAGGGTATGCACAAGCGAACGAATATCCAGTTGAGCCGAGCCGACCGTAGCAAGCTTAAAGCGGTGGTCGCCAATCGCAATAGCCCGCAGAAGCACGTTTGGCGGGCAAAGATCGTTCTTCTGACGGCCGATGGTCGCGGCACGGCTGAGATCATGCAAGCGACCGGCAAGGCCAAGACGGTGATCTGGCGCTGGCAGGAACGTTTCCGCGACGAAGGAGCCGCCGGCCTTTGGCGGGACAAGACGCGGCGGTCGCGCATTCCGCCGTTGAGCCCTGAGGTGGCTAAACGTGTGGTCGCCCTGACGTTGGCAGGCCCGCCGGCGGCGGCCAGTCACTGGACCGGTTCGGCGATGGCGAAGGCAGCCGGGATTAGCATCAGCTCGGTGCAGCGGATATGGCATGCTCATGGCCTCCAACCGCACAGGGTCCGCCAGTTCAAGCTGTCCAACGATCCGCAGTTTGCCGCAAAACTGCACGAAATCGTCGGCCTCTACGTCGATCCGCCCGACCATGCCATTGTCTTGTCGGTTGATGAGAAGAGCCAAATTCAGGCCCTCGATCGCACCCAGCCGGGGCTGCCGATGAAGAAGGGGCGCGCCGGAACCATGACCCATGACTACGAGCGCCATGGTGTCACTACCTTGTTCGCGGCGTTCGATGTTCTTGAGGGCAAGGTGATCGGCCAGTGCATGAAGCGCCATCGCCATCAGGAGTTCATCCGGTTTCTGAACGCCATCGAGGCAAGAGTACCCAAGAAAAAGACGATCCACATCATCGTCGACAACTATGCCACCCACAAGCATCCCGACGTCATGGCGTGGCTCGAAAAACATCCGCGGTTTGTCTTCCACTTCACCCCGACATCCGCTTCCTGGCTCAACGCCATTGAGGGCTTCTTTGCCAAACTCACAAAGAAGCGCCTCAAACGCGGCGTTTTCCGATCCCTGCGGGAACTCAAAGATGCCATCCACCGCTTCCTCGACGACACCAATGCAAATCCAAAACCCTTTACCTGGACCAAGGACCCAAACAAAATCATCGCCGCTGTCAAACGCGGGCACCAAGTGTTAAATTCGATCCACTAGTTAGCGCCGGGGCGGATAGGTTCGAGCTTCCGACAAAGGCTATGCCTTCGACGTCGGTTTGAAAGATGTAGGTTTTGAGATGAAAGCCGCGGTCGTGCGTTTCGAAGACGCGAACCACGAGGTCGCCGGAAAGATCGTTGAGACGGCGTAGCGCTGCCGGCTCTGTGACATCCAGGTAGTCTCCGACGACAATCCGAGCGCTGCCACCGCGTGCCAGAAAGTCTCGAAGATGTGCGACGATCATGCGCGCGCCGCTGTCGAGGAGGAAGGCGACAGCCATGTCGCAGGTCGTTGATCGGTCGAGGTTCAGTAGTAGGTGCGGCAAAAGAGGATCGTCGCCGCCCGTAATGAGCCTTTGGCTCGCCGTAGATTCAAGAAGACTTGCGCCTACCGCAAGGTAGTTGGCCTTGTCAGGAATGACGTGCCGAACACCGCCGCGGGGATCGGCAACATCGCCCGCGTAGCGCGGGATGATGTGCAAATGGAAGTGGAAGACCGTTTGACCGGCTGCTGCTCTTTCGTTGAAGCCCACATTGAACCCGTCCGGAAGAAACCGCTCGGAGATCACCGTCTGTCCTTGGTCAATGGCCGACCAGATCGCCGACTTCTCGTCGGAGCTTAGGTCGGGCCATGCCGGAGCGTGACGACGGGGAAGGAGGAGAAGGTGACCCGGACTGACGGGAAACCGGTCCCAGAGGGCGATCACGAGGTCGTTTGAGAAAGCGATTCGGCTTTCGTCAACCGAACAAAACGGGCAGCTCATTGCACCTCAAGGAATCTAACAACACGCCATTGCCGCTTGTCTCGACAATGCGCCCATATTCGGCATCAATAATTTGGGTTGCTCAATCAAGAGCCTGTCCCACAGGTGCGCCTCAAGAAACCAGAGGCAACGCCAAACGGTCATAAGAACTCTTGGCATTTCACAGGACAGCGGTGTAGCTCAAATCAGTCCGCGATCAGCGATTTGGAGGTTGAACGGTCCTCCGTTGGTTTGTAGCTGGTTGCTTTGTGCATCTTCGCAAAAGCGTTCACGTCCTGCCGTGAATAGGCGATTTCGTGAAACACTTCTCCGGCTGCGTTTGTAAAAGAATATTCGCGCGGTTTGGTCCATTCGTTTTGCATGTAACCATCCAATGGCGGCGCCGTTGCAGCATAATCCGCGGTTCGGCCAAAAGCAAAAGGTGGAAAGAGCGCCGCCGCCTCATCGTCGCCCGGTGCGGGTCGATGGGCGGGTCAGGCGAATCCGGCCATGGGTTCTCGGCAGAAACCGGGTGCCTTCGGCGCTCAGGAATTCCAGCATCGCCCGCGCGGGCCCGGATCAACTCGTTGACGAGGAAAAGGTGACGCGGCTGTTTACGAGAATCCAAACTATTAATGATAGCGCCGTGGCCTAAGGAAGTCCTTGGTGGCTAAGCCGGCCAGCATCTCCCCGATATTCCATAAATGGAATATTTATTGACATTATTCCCTCTATGGAATATATCGTTTGATGTCCTGGAACGTCGAAAACACCGATGAGTTCACAGCGTGGTGGGGCGAGTTAAGCGAGGCTCAGCAGGAGGATGTCGCAGCGACGGCGATGCTTCTTGAGGAGCAAGGGCCGAGGCTGCCGTTTCCCTATTCATCGGGCATCCAGAATTCCCGACACGAACATATGCGGGAATTGCGGGTGCAGAGCGGCGGGAAGCCTATCCGCATTTTCTACGCCTTCGATCCACGGCGCACCGCAATCCTGCTGATAGGCGGCGACAAGACAGGGGATGACCGGTTTTACGATCGCATGACTCCCGTCGCGGACAAGCTCTACGACGTCTATATCGAGGAATTGAAGAAGGAAGGTTTGATCCGATGACCGGACATCGCCCGTTTAAGGAACTCACCAGGGGTTTCTCCGATGCACGTAAGGCGCGCGTTGCCGCCCGCCATTCCCTACTGAAGAGCGAAATGGCATTGCATGAGCTGCGCCAGGCGCGTGAGCGATCGCAGGAAGACCTCGCGCGCGAACTCAAGGTTGGTCAACCGGCCGTCGCCAAGTTGGAGCGGCGTACCGATATGTATGTCAGCAACCTCAGGCGCTATATTGAGGCATTGGGCGGCTCATTGGAAATCACCGCGCGGTTTCCCGAGGGCAGTGTGAGTATCATGAATTTCGGTGAACTCGCAGACACGCAGGGACGTCGCGAAGGTTCCTAGCACAGGCTCTGCGATCCCTTCTCGCGCTTTGCGACCGTCGCCGCGACACTCCGCGCCCCTTGCACCTGCCCACAAAAACCGCTGCCAAATTTCTCAATTTGTTGAAGCCATCAATCTGATTTGGGCTATCCAGTCCCATTTCCAGGCCGCTGCCTCATCGTCGCCCGGTGCGGGCCGATGGGCGGGTCAGGCGAATCCTGCCATGGGTTCTCGGCAGAAACCGGGTGCCTTCGGCGCTCAGGAATTCCAGCATCGCCCGCGCCGGCGGCATCAGTACCTTATCCTTGCGGGAAAGCACGAACCATTGCCGGACAATGGGCAGGCCATCGACATCGAGCGTCACCAGGCGGCGCTCGTCGAGCTCGGTCGCCACCGTATGGGCGGAGATGAAAGCAATTCCGAGACCGGCAATCACGGCCTGCTTGATGGTCTCGTTGCTGCTCATCGCCATGCCGATCTTCGGCCGAATGCCGGCAGTTTCGAAAAAGTTCTCCATCAGGCCGCGGGTGCCGGAGCCCGGCTCCCGCATCAGAAATGTTTCATCGGCAAGGTCGGCCAGCGCCAGCCGGGGCTTCCGCGCCAGGTGATGGGCGGTCGGCGCGATGATGACATGAGGATGATCGCCGATCAGGCGCACATCCATGTCGATGCCCATCGGCGGGCGGCCCATGATCGCGAAGTCCAGCTCATAGCCGCGTAGCGCCTCGCTGATCTCCTGCCGGTTGCCGATCGTGAGCTTGATATCGACGTTCGGATGCAGCCTGGAAAATCCGGAGATCGCAAACGGCACAAAATATTTCGAGGTGCTCACCGCGCCGATCGAAACGCGACCGGCGGTTTTTCCCGCGATCATCTCCAGCGATGTCTGGCAGTCGGCGATTGCCGCTTCGACGCGCTCGCAAAGCGTCAGCACCTCCCGCCCGGCATCGGTCAACAGCATGCCGTCGCCGGTGCGCTGGATCAGCGGAAGTCCCGCAAGCGCCTGCAGATTGCGAAGCTGAAGCGTGACCGCCGGCTGCGTGAGATGGAGCTGATTGGCCGCCGCCGTCACCGACCTCGTCTTCTGAACGGTTGCCAGTGCGCGCAGCTGACGGATCGTCAATTCCCGGTCAAATCGGCTCGCCATCGCCTCACCCATTTATAAGTAAAACTTTGCCATGACCAAAGATAAGAAAATTTCACTAATTTGGCAAATTGCGCTGTTGTCGCGCCGTGGCGGGTTGCCCACCGGCGGACCCACTGAAATAGCCCAAAAGCGGGCGCGCTACAGGGAAACGGCCAATGGATGAGCGCGTGACGTTGCGTTCGCATCTCGATCGGTCGGCGTCGCAAACGCCGGATGGCCCGGCGGTCGCCGCGGTGATCGCCGCGATCGCGGCTGCGGCCGTCGATCTTGCCGCCGTTATCGCCGACGGGCCGCTTGCCGGCATCACGGGCGAGGGTGGCGGCTTCAATCCCGACGGCGATCAACAGAAGGACATCGATCTGGCAGCCGATGCGATGATGCGCCGCGCGCTTCGCTCGTGCCCGGTCGCGGCGATCCTGTCCGAAGAACTGGCCTTGCCGGAATTGATCGATCCCAAGGCGCCGCTCTGCGTCGCGATCGACCCGCTCGATGGATCGGCCAATCTCGAGAACAATATCTCGGTCGGAACCATCTTTTCGATCCGGCCGCGCGGCAACGACATGCTCTCGACCTTCTTCGAGCCGGGCACGGCACAGTGCGCCGCGGGCTTCGTGGTCTACGGCCCGCAAACCACGCTGATTCTCGCGCTCGACGCCGCCGTCGATATCTTCATTCTCGACCGGCATACCCGGGAATTCCTGTTGACCAAACGCGCCGCCCGGATTGTCTCCAGCACGCTGGAATTTGCCATCAACGCCTCCAATCGCCGGCACTGGCACGGGCCCGTCCGCGCCTACATCGATGAGTGCCTCGCCGGCGCCAAAGGCGACCGCGGCGCCGACTTCAATATGCGATGGGTCGGTTCGCTGGTTGCCGAGTCGCTTCGCATCCTGGTTCGCGGCGGCGTGTTTCTTTATCCGGCCGACGCCCGGCCCGGCTATCGCGAAGGACGCCTGCGGCTTTTGTACGAGGCCCATCCGATGGCGCTGGTGATGGAATGGGCCGGCGGTGCGGCGACCACCGGGCGGCGGCGGATTCTCGAGCTTTCGGCGAAATCGCCGCACCAGCGCGTGCCGCTGATCATGGGCTCAACGCAAGCGGTTTGCGACGTTGTCGCCATTCACGCTGGGATTGAACCGATGTTCGACAATAGCGACGCTCCGCTCTTTGCGCGGCGCGGCCTGTTTCTCTGAGGGCCTGGTAAGCAGATGTCGCGCCGTCATCCCATCATATCGATCACCGGCTCATCGGGCGCCGGCACGACGTCGGTCAAGAAGACATTCGAGAACATCTTCCGTCGCGAAAATGTCTCGGCGGCCTATATCGAGGGCGATGCGTTCCATCGCTACAACCGCGCCGAGATGCGCACCAAGATCATCGAGGAAAACGAGCGCGGCAACAAGCATTTCAGCCACTTCAGTCCCGAAACAAATCTGTTCGAGGAGCTGGAGAAGGTATTTCGCGATTACAGCGAGGCCGGCTGCGGCACCACCCGTCACTATGTCCACGATGACGAAGAAGCCAAGCTGTACGGCGCCGAACCCGGGACCTTCACCGAATGGGAGCCGGTCCCGGCAGGCTCCGATCTGATGTTTTACGAGGGCCTCCACGGCGCCGTCGTGACGGACAAGGTCAACGTCGCCCAGCATGCCGATCTCAAGATCGGCGTGGTGCCGGTGATCAATCTCGAATGGATCCAGAAGCTGCATCGTGACCGCGGCGACCGCGGCTATTCGACCGAAGCGGTCACCGACACCATCCTGCGGCGGATGCCGGACTACGTGAATTATATCTGCCCGCAATTCGCCGAGACCGATATCAATTTTCAGCGCGTGCCGACGGTCGATACGTCGAACCCGTTTATCGCACGCTGGATCCCGACCCCCGACGAATTGATGGTGGTGATCCGGCTGAAGAATCCGCGCGGCATCGATTTTCCCTATCTGCTGTCGATGATTCCGAACAGCTTCATGTCGCGCGCCAATTCGATCGTGATCCATGGAGCGAAGCTGGATCTCGCGATGCAGCTGATCCTGACCCCGCTGATCCTGCAACTGATCGACCGAAAGAGGCGCGCATGACGAGCGATGTTATGACCTTGCCGCAAGACTCGACGACGGAAACCCCGAGACCGACCGAAGCCAGGAGCAACGTTGTTGCTTCGCATCGCGATTTGGCCAACGCCATCCGCTTTCTTGCGGTCGATGCGGTTGAAAAAGCCAATTCGGGACATCCCGGAATGCCGATGGGCATGGCGGATGTCGCCACGGTTCTGTTCTCGCGCTTCCTGAAGTTTGACCCGAAGGATCCGGCCTGGCCGGACCGCGACCGGTTCGTGCTGTCTGCCGGCCACGGTTCGATGCTGCTCTACGCGCTGTTGTTCCTCACGGGATATGAGGATGTCACGCTCGATGAACTCAAGGCCTTCCGGCAGTGGGGATCGAAGACCCCCGGGCATCCCGAATACGGTCACACCTCCGGCGTCGAGACGACGACCGGCCCGCTCGGCCAGGGAGTAGCGACCGCGGTCGGAATGGCGCTCGCCGAGCGGCTGCTCAACCGCAGGTTCGGCGGCGATCTCGTCGATCATTTTACGTATGTGATCTGCGGCGATGGCTGCCTGATGGAGGGGCTCAGCCATGAGGCGATCTCGCTCGCCGGCCACCTGAAACTCGGCCGGCTGATCGTGCTGTTCGACGACAACCAGATCTCGATCGACGGCGCGACGTCGCTGTCCTGCTCCGACGATCAGATCGCGCGTTTCGCGGCGTCGGGATGGTCGGTGCGCCGCATCGACGGTCACGACCGCGAGGCCGTCGCGAGAGCGATCGAAGAAGAGCGCAAGACCGATCGTCCTTCCCTGATCGCGTGCCGCACCAGGATCGGCTATGGCGCGCCAAACCGGCAGGGCAGCGAGAAGGCGCATGGTTCGCCGCTTGGGCCGCAGGAAGTCGCGGCAACGCGCCTCGCGCTGCACTGGCCGCACCCGCCGTTCGAAATTCCCGATGCGGTGCTGGCGGCATGGCGATCCGTCGGCGCGCGTGGCCGCGCGGAACGCGAAGCGTGGACCCGCCGGGTCTCGCGGCTCGATGCGGCCGGGCGGGATCGCTTTCACGATGCGCTGAATGGAACGCTGTCGGGCGGCTACGACGAGGCGCTTCGCGCCATTCGGGCCCGCTTCGCCAGCGAGCGACCGCTGATCGCGACGCGCCAGGCTTCGCAACAGCTGGTCGACGTGTTCGCCGCGGCGCTTCCCAATCTGCTCGGCGGCTCGGCCGATCTGACGCATTCAAATCTGACGAAGGCAAAGTCGCAGCAGCCGGTCAAGCCCGGCGCGTTCGACGGCAGCTACATCCATTACGGCATCCGCGAGCACGGTATGGCCGCGGCAATGAACGGTATCGCCCTGCACGGCGGCTTCATTCCCTATGGCGGGACCTTCCTGACATTTTCCGATTACTCGAGGCCGGCGATCAGGATGGCCGCACTGATGGGCCTGCGCGTCATCCATGTGATGACCCACGATTCGATCGGCCTCGGCGAAGACGGTCCGACGCACCAGCCGGTCGAGCATCTGACGTCGCTGCGCGCGATCCCGAACCTGCTGGTGTTTCGTCCTGCCGACGCGGTCGAAACCGCGGAAGCCTGGGACTGCGCGTTGCGGGCGGAAGGCCAGCCGTCGATCCTGTGTCTGTCGCGCCAGGCGCTGCCGACTTTCCGCAGCGATGCGCGCGGCGTCAACAAGGTCGCTTTCGGGGCCTATCTGGTGGCGTGTCCCGAAGGTCCGCGCGACGTGACCTTGATCGCCACCGGATCCGAAGTCGCGATCGCGCTCGAGGCAGCCCGACTTCTTGCCAAGGACAGCATCCGCGCCGCCGTGGTGTCGGCCCCGTGCTTCGAACTCTTCGCCAGGCAATCCAGCGAGTATCGCTCGATCATTCTGGGGCGTTGCCCGCGGGTTGGCGTCGAGGCGGCGGTCTCGGGAGACTGGTCGCGCTGGATCGATGCCTCTGGCGAATTTGTCGGCATGACCGGCTTCGGCGCATCCGCCCCGGCAGACGTGCTCTACCGCGAATTCGGCATCACGCCGCAAGCCGTCGCGCTGGCGGCAAAGCGCTCCATCGCCCGATCTCACGCACAGGGAGTAAACTGATGACAGCCTTGCGCAGCCTTGACGGGTTGGATGTCGCCGGCAAACGGGTCGTGGTCCGCGCGGATCTCAACGTGCCGATGCAGAACGGCCGCATAACCGACGACAAGCGGGTCCGTCACGCCGTTCCGACGCTTTCGGAACTCGCCGACAAGAACGCGATCGTCGTCGTGCTGTCGCACTTCGAGCGGCCCGGAGGCAAGGTCGTCGCTGAATACTCGCTGGCGCCGCTGCGCGCCGCGCTCGAACAGTGCCTGCAGCGAAGGGTGCAATTCGTCGCCACCGATTGGCGAACGGGACCGCATCGCTCCGCGGTCGCGGCGGCCGAGCCGGGCGACATCCTGCTGATGGACAATACGCGCTTTCATCCGGGCGAGGAGGAGAACGATCCTGCCTTCATCCGCCTCCTCGCCAGCCTTGGCGATATCTTCGTCAACGATGCGTTTTCCGCCGCGCACCGTGCCCATGCGTCGACCGAAGGCATCGCGCACCTTTTGCCTTCCTTCGCCGGCCGTGGAATGGAGGCGGAGCTTGCCGCGCTCGATCGCGCGTTGGCCAGCCCGGTCCGGCCGGTCGGGGCCATCATCGGCGGCGCCAAGGTCTCGACCAAGATTGCGGTTCTGGAAAATCTCGTGACCCGCGTCGACAAGCTGATCATTGGCGGCGGCATGGCCAACACCTTCCTGCACGCCCAGGGGATCAATGTCGGGCGGTCGGTGTGCGAGCCCGACCTCGCTGCGGTCGCCGAACGGATCCTGAAGAATGCGCAGGCTGACGACTGCCGCATCATCCTGCCGCGCGACGTGGTCGTTGCGACGGCGTTCGAAGCAAATGCGCAGCATGCGGTTGTCGATGTCAAGGCGGTGCCCGCGGATGCGATGATTCTCGATATCGGTCCGGAGACGGTCGTCGACATCGTGAAGCAATTCGGCGAGCTCCGGACCCTGTTGTGGAATGGGCCGGTCGGCGCGTTCGAGACTCCGCCGTTTGGACGCGGAACCTTCGCGCTCGCCCGCGCGGCTGCCCGCCTGACCCAGGCCGGCCGGTTGCGGACGGTGGCCGGCGGCGGCGACACGGTCGCGGCACTCTCGGCCGCGGGGGTTTCGAACGATTTCAGCTACGTCTCGACCGCCGGAGGCGCGTTTCTCGAATGGCTCGAGGGGCGCGAGCTCCCCGGTGTAACCGCTCTCAAGACAGTTCACGTTTGAGGTAGTCAGCATGGCGCGCATCACTTTACGACAACTACTCGACCACGCCGCGGAGCACGGCTACGGCGTGCCGGCATTCAACATCAACAACATGGAGCAGGGACTTGCCATTATGGAGGCCGCCGCTGCGGTGAATGCGCCGGTGATCATTCAGGCATCGCGCGGTGCGCGCGGCTATGCCAACGACATCATGCTGTCGAAGATGATCGACGCATTGGAGGAAATGCATCCGCAGATACCGCTTTGCCTGCATCAGGATCACGGTAATGAGGAAGCGACCTGCGCCACCGCGCTTCAATACGGCTTCACTTCGGTGATGATGGACGGTTCGCTGAAGGCGGACGCCAAGACCGCAGCCGATTACGAATATAACGTCGATATCACGCGGCGGGTCGTCGAGATGGCCCATTGGATCGGCGCGTCGGTGGAAGGTGAACTGGGCGTACTCGGCTCGCTCGAACATGGCGGCGGCGAGCAGGAGGATGGCCACGGCGTCGAAGGCAAGGTCAGTCTCGATCAATTGCTGACCGACCCTGACCAGGCGGTTGAGTTCGTTCGCGCTACCAAGGTCGATGCGCTGGCGATCGCGATGGGAACGTCGCACGGCGCCTACAAGTTCTCCCGCAAGCCGGACGGCGACATCCTCGCCATGCAGGTGGTCGAGGAAATCCATCGCCGGCTGCCGAACACCCATCTGGTGATGCATGGCTCGTCGTCGGTGCCGCAGCCCCTGCAAGACATGTTCAACCAGTTCGGCGGCGAGATGCCGCAGACCTGGGGCGTTCCCGTCGAGGAAATCGTCCGCGGCATCAAGCATGGCGTCCGCAAGGTCAATATCGATACCGACTGCCGATTGGCGATGGCCGCGGCGTTCCGCAAGGTCGCGGTGCAAGCCCGGAGCGAATTCGATCCGCGAAAATTCCTGAAGCCCGCGATGGACGCGATGCGCGATCTCTGCCGCGAACGCTTCGAGCAATTCGGCACCGCCGGCAATGCTTCGAGGATCAAGGTGATCCCGCTGGCGGAGATGGCGAAACGCTATCGGTCGGGCGCGCTCGATCCGCGTATCGACGTGATGGCAGCTGCAGCCGAATGACCCGGAAGATGTTTGAATCGAACGATTCGCGCCGGACCGTCCAACTCAAGGAGACCAATATGAACCAGCACCCGGTCAGTACCATTCGCGGCAAGGATCGCTACAAATCCGGCGTCATGGAATACAAGAAGATGGGCTATTGGGAGCCCGACTATGAGCCCAAGGACACCGACATCATCGCGCTGTTCCGCGTCACCCCGCAAGACGGCGTCGATCCGATCGAGGCGTCGGCCGCGGTGGCCGGCGAATCCTCCACTGCGACCTGGACGGTGGTGTGGACCGACCGGCTGACGGCTGCGGAAAAGTACCGCGCCAAATGCTACCGCGTCGATCCCGTGCCGAACTCGCCGGGGCAGTATTTCGCCTACATCGCATATGACCTCGATTTGTTCGAGAACGGCTCGATCGCCAACCTCTCGGCCTCCATCATCGGCAATGTGTTCGGCTTCAAGCCGCTGAAGGCATTGCGGCTCGAGGACATGCGGTTGCCGGTCGCCTATGTGAAGACATTCCAGGGACCGGCCACCGGAATCGTGGTCGAACGCGAACGTATGGACAAGTTCGGCCGTCCGCTGCTCGGCGCGACGGTAAAGCCGAAGCTCGGCCTCTCCGGCCGCAACTACGGCCGGGTGGTCTACGAGGCGCTGAAGGGCGGTCTCGACTTCACCAAGGACGACGAGAACATCAACTCGCAGCCGTTCATGCACTGGCGCGAGCGATTTCTCTATTGCATGGAGGCGGTCAACAAGGCGCAGGCGGCGTCCGGCGAGATCAAGGGAACCTACCTCAACGTCACCGCCGGCACGATGGAAGAAATGTACGAGCGCGCCGAGTTGGCCAAGGAACTCGGCTCGGTCGTTATCATGATCGATCTGGTGATCGGTTACACCGCGATCCAGTCGATGGCGAAATGGGCGCGCCGCAACGACATGATCCTGCATCTGCACCGCGCCGGTCACTCCACCTATACGCGGCAGCGCAACCACGGCGTCTCGTTTCGTGTCATTACCAAATGGATGCGGCTCGCCGGCGTCGACCATATCCATGCCGGCACGGTGGTCGGCAAGCTCGAAGGCGATCCGGCGACGACGCGCGGCTATTACGACATCTGCCGCGAGGACTTCAATCCGATGCAGCTCGAACACGGCATCTTCTTCGACCAGAACTGGGCCAGCCTCAACAAGCTGATGCCGGTGGCATCGGGCGGCATTCACGCCGGCCAGATGCATCTGCTGCTCGATCATCTGGGTGAAGACGTAATCCTGCAATTCGGCGGCGGGACCATCGGACATCCGATGGGGATCCAGGCCGGCGCGATGGCAAACCGGGTCGCACTGGAGGCGATGATTTTCGCCCGCAACGAGGGCCGCGATTATCTCCACGAAGGCCCGGAGATTCTCGCCAAAGCCGCGACGACGTGCACGGCGTTGAAGGCCGCGCTCGAAGTCTGGAAGGATGTCACCTTCAATTACGAGTCGACCGATATGCCCGACTATGCCCCCACCGCCAGCGTCTCGATGTAAGGAGCAGGCTCATGCGCGTCACCCAAGGTTGCTTTTCATTCCTGCCCGATCTCACTGACGAGCAAATTTCCCGGCAGGTCCAGTATGCCCTCGGCAAGGGTTGGGCGGTGAACATCGAATTCACCGACGATCCGCATCCCCGCAACAATTTCTGGGAAATGTGGGGGCTGCCGATGTTCGATCTTAGTGACGCGGCGGGCGTGCTGATGGAGCTGAACGAGTGCCGCAAGGTCTATGGCGACCGCTATATCCGGTTGTCGGCGTTCGATTCCAGCCCCGGCTGGGAATCGGTGCGGCTGTCCTTCATCGTCAACCGCCCGAAGGAAGAGCCGGGTTTCCGTCTCGACCGGCACGAGGTCGATGGCCGCCGCATTCGCTACACGACAACGGCCTATGCTGCCGATCGTCCCGAGGGCCAGCGCTACGGTGGATCATGAGCGTGCCGGCCGCAGCGCAGAGCGCTGGTGAAACGCCGCTCGCCAGGCAGGTCGACCTGCGCCGCGAGTTCAACGAGGTCGGCATCGGCGAGGTGCTCGATCAGCTCGACCGCGAACTGATCGGGTTGAGACCGGTGAAAACGCGGATTCGCGAGATTGCCTCGCTGCTGCTGATCGAGCGTATCCGCAAGCGCATGAACCTGACGTCCGATGTGCCGACGCTGCACATGTCTTTCACCGGCAATCCAGGTACCGGAAAGACCACCGTTGCGCTGCGGATCGCCAGCATCCTGCACAAGCTCGGCTTCGTGCGCCGCGGGCAGGTCGTATCGGTGACGCGCGACGAACTGGTGGGACAATATATCGGCCACACCGCGCCGAAGACGAAGGAGATCCTGAAGAAAGCGATGGGCGGTGTGCTGTTTATCGATGAAGCATACTACCTGCATCGGCCGGACAACGAGCGTGACTATGGACAGGAGGCGATCGAGATCCTGCTGCAGGTGATGGAATCGCAGCGCGAGGATCTGGTAGTGATCCTGGCCGGCTATGGCGATCGGATGGACAAATTCTTCGCCAGCAATCCGGGCTTCCGTTCGCGGATCGCGCATCACGTCGATTTTCCGGATTATACCGAAGACGAATTGCTTTCCATCGCCGATCTGATGCTGCGCGAGATGAACTACAAGTTCAGCCCCGACGCGCGCCAGGCCTTTGTGCGTTACGTCAGCCTGCGCAAGGCCCTGCCGCTGTTCTCCAATGCGCGCTCGATCCGCAACGCGCTCGACCGGATGCGGCTGCGGCAGGCAAACCGCCTTGTCGCCGATCTCGACCGCGTGCTGACCGATGACGACGTCATGTCTCTGGAGGCGTCCGATGTGCTTGCAAGCCGGGTATTCATCAAAGCCCGCGGCGAATGAGCCGGACTTGACAGTTGCTGGTGTCCCGAAGGCGGCCAGGCCCTGACGCTTGAGCCGCCGCTACCGCTGGCCCGAAGAACCGTGGGCGTTCCAGTTGCTCCAGGGGGCGCTGGCGAGCGTTTGAAAGTCGGTGGTGAGGGGGCGGCGGGCTTGTCGCTCAAATGCCGCGATGACCTGTTCGGAATCCCTGATCTTCCGTTTCAGCTCGGCGACGGTCTTTTGCGTCTGGTCGCTGGTTTTTGCGCCGGCAATCGCGCCAAAGGCGAATTTGGCGGTTTCGAGATGTTTCAGGGCCTCACGGTGTTTACTGATCTGGGCCCGATGCCACGCAATCATGCTGTTATTGTCTGCCGCCATGTGGGCCTCCTGAAGATTGGGCTCAAACCTAGCTGATTCGCGGGAGGCCCGTGCAGTTGCGAGCGCGTCGCCCACCGGCCGCCATTGGCGCCACGCTCCGCCCGGCATGGATCTTGGTCGCACCTGCGATCGTCAGCCGCAGGAACCGCTCAAAGCCGCCCAAAATAGTCCGGGGGTGCTGTAAAGTTATGTGACTTATGACACACTTCGCGGGACGCCATTTTGAAGACGACCCCATTTTGACGATCTCAAGCCGGCTCCGGTTCGAACTTGCCTGGAAGGCATTGCAATGAGTAAAGCGGCCGAATTTGCGGTCATTCTAAAGATGAACCCGATGTTCGCGGATCTGGGCGCCGACGAGCTGGCGCGGATCTCGAGCCTTTGCCACACCAGGCACCTCAAGACAGGCGAGATGCTGTTCCAGAAGGGCGATCCCGGCGACGCCTTGTTCGGGGTCCGCCGCGGCCAAATCCGCATCGAGACCGGGGCGTCGGACGGCAGCCGCCTGACCCTGAATTTCATGGGCCCGGGCGAGCTGTTCGGCGAGGTCGCGGTGCTCGATGGCTTCAGCCGCACCGCGGACGCCACCGCGGGCGAGCCAACCGAACTGTTCGTACTGCGTCGCGAGGATTTCCTGAGCTTTCTCGAACGCGAGCCCAAGGTGGCCGTCAAGATCATCATGCTGCTCTGCCAGCGCATTCGCTGGCAGAGCGAGCGGATGGAGGAATTGATGCTGCAGCCGCTGTCGGTCCGCCTCGCGCGCCGTCTCTGCGCGCTCGCTTCCGATTTCGGCTCCGAGGTGCACATCTCGCAGGAGCAGTTGGGGGTCTTCGTCGGCGCCGCGCGCGAAAGCGTCAACCGTCAGCTGCAGCTCTGGCGCAAGGACGGCATTCTGGATTTACAGCGCGGCCGGATTTTGCTGCAGAACATGACCAAGCTGACGGCGGTGGCGCGGAACGAGTAGGTCCAACGCCGTACACAGACGCCTCCGCGTCATGGTCGGCCATAGCCGTCCGAAGGACGGCGTCGCTCCCGCTCGCCTATGCCCGGCCATCCACGTCTCATGAAGACGTCTGTGAGCCTGAGACGGTCCTGGCCAGGCTTTCTTGTCGTCCCGCTTCGGCGCGGAAGTAGTTGGCTCAAATTAAGGCTTTTTCGGCCGTCGGCGTCGCCTGGAATCCGGCGATCATTTTTCCGAGCGAACATGATCTCAATTGAGACATCAAAATTTTCAAATTGGAACATTAATATTTTTTAACAAACAGAAACACACTGCGAATGCAGTGCATCAGCAGCTGTCACTGCCGCTCCCTCCGGGGCGGCGGACGGAATGTGTTTGGCTGCTGCACACCTTGAGTTTGTGAGTTTGTGCCTGAGTTTCTGTGCCCGAGTATCTGTGCCATGTGTGTTGCGTTCTCAGAAATAGCTGCGCGTGCTGCGTTCTCCGGAATGGCTGAGCGCTCGGAAATTTTCCCCGCCCGTTGGCGAAGACCGTTTCTGATCTGGATGGACGGTATCGAAGCGGGCTGGGCCATTCCGCTTCTGCTGATCGGATTTGTCGCGGTTTGGCAGGTCTTTCTGGTCATCGCCTATTTCAACGGTGATCTGCACTCCGATGTTCTGGAAACATGGACGCTCGGACGCAGCATTGAATGGGGTTATTCCAAGCATCCGCCGCTGATGGGATGGGTCGCGCGCGCATGGACGTCGGTGTTTCCGTTCGACAATTGGTCGTTTCAGTTGTTGGCGTTGACCAATTCGGCGATCGCGTTGTGGTCCGTCGATCTGATTACGCGCCGCTTCGCAAGGGGCGACAAGAGAATTGTCGTGCTGTTGCTTCTCATGCTGCTGCCGGCCTACCAGTTTCACGCCCAGCGATTTAATGCCAACGCGGTTCTTTTGGCGGCGTGGCCGATCGCCACCCATTGCTTCCTGCGGTCGTTCGAAACCCGCGCGATCGGATGGGCCGTTGCCGCCGGCGCGACAGCCGCACTCGCGATGCTGGGCAAATACTATTCGGTGTTTCTCATCGTGAGCTTCCTTTTCGCGGCGATCTGTCATCCGCAGCGGCGCGCCTATTTCGGTTCGCTGGCCCCGTGGATTTCCACGGTCACAGGATTGGCCGCGCTGGTACCGCATATGTATTGGCTGGCGACGACCGGCGCGAAGCCGTTCGTCTATGCGCTTGAACGACACGCCGGAAAGGCCTTTGGGCCGTCGTTGATCGAAGCGCTTTGCTTTATCCTGGGGATAGCGCTCGTCCTTGCGGTACCGGCGCTGACCTGGGTTCTGATCGCGGGAAACCACCTCAAAAGATTTTCGCAGGATTTTCGGGCAATGAGCCCGGGCCTGCTGCTGCTCTTTTTCGTCGGCGTCGGGACCATCGCCTTTCCGGCGGTCACCGCGGTCTCGCTGGGAACCGACATGCCGACGATCTGGGCGCTGCAAGGGCTCTTCCTGTTCGCCATTTTGATCGTCTGCGGCGCAAGCTATCCGATCGAACGCTTCTATGTGGTCAATCTGGCGGCGCTTGTCATCGGCATCGCGGTGGTTGCCGTCGTCGTGGTGGCGCCGGTTCACGCCCTCTATCGAAATTTCCATCCATTGCATGAGGGGCGCAATTTCTATCAGGCTTCCGCGATGGAGTTGACCCGGCAATGGCACAGGCAGTCCGATGCGGCGCTTCCCGTCGTCGGCGGCGACGACGCTCTGGCTTTCGCCATGGCTTTCTACAGCCCGGACCATCCCGTGTATGACTTGCAACTCGTCCACCCAAATACCGAGAGAGCACTGCCGCCCCAGGCGACGTTTGAACGAGGATGGGCAGCCCTGTGCTTCGGCGGCGATACATACTGTATCACCGCGATGGAAAAGACCGCCGCCCACGCGTCCCGGTACGTCAGGTCCGACTTCGTGCTGGAAACGACACTGTTGGGCGAGCCCGGCGCCACGCAGGCCTTTACGGCCCTCATCGTACCGCCTTCCACCGAGGAGGAGGACGTCACACCGCCCACCGGTATGGCGGAAGATCTCAGCGCCATGCGCCGCGGCCCTGCGCGGGCGTACTGAAAGGGAGGGATAGCAAGCGCAGGCGGATACCTCTGCAGACCATGACCAGGCCGAGGGCGGTGGCAAGGAATGACGAGAGGCGAAGAATTCCTGCGTGCCACGCATTCGCTGTCGTGGCTCGGGTTGGCGCAGCCATCCACGACTTGCAGCAGGCGGAACCATCCGACCGTCTGGGCGTTTTCCACGGTTATAGGTGAGCCCGAGGAAATTCGATGCACCGGAAAGAGCGGTCCAAGTTGTCTGACGATCGCCGCTACCGGATGCTGATTGAGGCCGTCACCGACTACGCTATCTACATGCTCGATCCGGACGGCATCATATCGAGCTGGAATCCGGGGGCCCGGCGTTTCAACGGCTATGAAGAATTGGAAATCCTGGGCGAGCATTTCTCGCGCTTCTATACCGAGGCTGATCGCGAAGCGCATCTGCCGCAAAAAGCGCTCGAGACCGCAGCGCGCGAAGGAAAATTCGAAGCCGAGGGTTGGCGCTGCCGAAAGGACGGCACCCGGTTCTGGGCCTATGTCGTCATGGACCCCATCAAGGATGCCTCCGGCAATTTGGTCGGCTACGCCAAAATCACGCGCGACCTTACCGAGCGAAGACTGGCGGAAAACGCCCTCAGGCAAAGCGAGGAACAGTTCAGGCTTCTCGTTCAGGGTGTCACGGACTATGCCATTTACAGGCTGACGCCGGACGGCCGGGTTTCGAGCTGGAACGCGGGCGCGCAGAGAATCAAAGGCTATCGTCCGGACGAAATCATCGGCGAGCATTTTTCCCGATTTTACACCGAGGAAGACCGGCGAGCAGGAGGCCCGCAGGCTGCGCTTGAAGCCGCCGCGCGAGATGGAAGGTTCGAAAAGGAAGGTTGGCGCATCCGCAAAGACGGCAGCAAGTTCATGGCGAGCGTGGTCATCGACCCGATCCTTGCCCCCGAGGGGACGCTTCTAGGCTTCACTAAAATAACCCGCGATATTACCGAGCGGAGAGAAGCCGAACGCGCCCTTCAAGAGGCCCGCGAGGCATTGTTCCAGTCTCAGAAAATGGATGCGATTGGACAACTCACCGGCGGCGTTGCGCACGATTTCAATAATCTGCTGATGGCGGTTCTTGGCAGCCTCGAACTTCTGCGCAAGCGTCTTCCCGCCGATCCCGTGATGATGCGTCTCGTCGATAACGCCATGCAGGGTGCGCAACGTGGCGCGGCATTGACGCAGCGCATGCTTGCGTTCGCGCGCCGGCAGAAACTCAATCCGGTGGCACTCGACGTGGCCAGCCTTGTTCGCGGCATGACGGATCTCCTGCACAGCTCGCTCGGGGCGGCCGTGCAGATCGAAACGGATTTTTCCCCCGGACTGAGTAAAGTTCTGGCCGATCCGAACCAGCTGGAACTGGCGATCCTGAATCTCGCCGTGAATGCGCGCGACGCGATGTCCAAAGGCGGGTCCATTTTCATTGCCGCGAGGGAGGAGAAAGTCGCCGCCGCGCCAGACCTGAAGGCCGGACGTTATGTCTGTCTTTCGCTGACCGACGAGGGATGCGGAATGGATGAAGCAACGCGCAGACGTGCGCTGGAGCCGTTCTTCACGACCAAGGGCGTGGGCAAGGGCACAGGATTGGGACTGTCCATGGTTCACGGCATGATCCTCCAATCCGGAGGCAAGCTCGTGCTGAAGAGCGGAAAGCAAGAGGGCACCACCGCTGAACTCTGGCTTCCGGTTGCCGGCGCCGGTTCCGGACATGTGCCGGAAGAGGCCGATACCGGCGCGGTCGGACGAGAAGGGCCGCTTGTGATCCTCGCGGTCGATGATGATGCGCTGGTGCTGCTCAATACCGCAGCCATGCTGGAAGACCTCGGACACACGGTACTGGAGGCGACTTCCGGCAAAAGCGCCCTCGAAATAATCCGGCGCGAGGGCAGCATCGACCTCGTTATAACCGATCAGGCCATGCCAAACATGACGGGCTCCGATCTGGCCGCGGCGATCAGGGCCGAAAAACCGGACCTTCCAATTCTTCTCGCGACCGGATTTGCGGAGCTTCCTTCCGGAGCGGATGAGCGTCTTCCAAAGCTGTCAAAGCCATTCCGGCAGCGCCAGCTCGCCGATGCCATCGCCAAGACCGTCGCCCCCGAAGCCGGGCGCGTCCTGCGCTTCCGCTAAGGCCGCTTCTTTGGACAGCCAGGAAACCCGACCCCTATTCCGCCGCCGGCGATTGCACGATGGTCGGCGGTGACGGCGGTTCATGGCGATCTCCCGGATGGTCTTCCTTCGCTTGCTCGGTCTCGGCCGTTGACACGATCAGTTTCCTGCCAAAGCGCCAGAACAGCGCGCCGATGTCGTCCATCATCATGAACATCGCCGGCACGAACACCAGCGACAGCACGGTGGAGAACAACAGGCCGCCGATCACGGCGAGCGCCATCGGCGAGCGGAATTCGCCGCCGGCGCCGAACGCCAGCGCCGACGGCGTCATGCCGGCGGCCATCGCGATCGTGGTCATGACGATGGGGCGCGCGCGCTTCATGCCGGCGTCGATGATCGCCTCCTCGCGCGGCTTGCCGCCGCGCATCGATTCGACCGCGAAATCCACCAGCATGATGGCGTTCTTGGTGACGATGCCCATCAGCATCAGGATGCCGATCCACACCGGCGTCGTCAGCTGCTTGCCGGTGACCAGGAGTGCCGCGATCGCGCCGCCGATCGAGAGCGGCAGCGAGAACAGAATCGTGATCGGTTGCAGGAAGGTGCCGAACAACAGCACCAGCACCGCGTAGACCATCATCAGGCCGGCGGTGATGGCGGTGGCAAAACCCTCCGACAGTTCGTTCAGGCTCTCGGCGTCGCCCGAGGGGCTGACCTTGACGCCCTTCGGCAGGGTTTTCATGACCGGCAGCTCGTAGATCTTCCTGGTGGCGTCGCCGAGCGCGGCGGAGCCGACGAGGTCGGCCGCGACGGTGGCCTGACGTTCCCGGTCGTAGCGGTTGATGCTGGTCGGGCCCTGATCGAGCTTGATGTCGGCGACGACCGACAGCGGCACGCCGCCCTTTTCGCCGTGCTGGCCGAGCGGCACCCGCAACTGCTCGAGCAGAGCTAGATCGCCGCGTGCGGCGTCTTCGAGCTGGACCCGGATCGGCACCAGCCGGTCGCCGGCGTCGAACTTTGCCAGCGCCGGGCCAACGTCGCCGATGGTGGCGACGCGAATGGTCTGCGACAGGCTTTCGGTGGAGACGCCGAGCCTTGCGGCGAGATCCGCTTTCGGCTGGATGCGCAGCTCGGGCCGGTCGAGCGCGGTTTCCGAAATCACGTCGGAGATGATCGGGATCCGCTTCATCTGGGTCGCCAGCTCGCTGGCGACGTTGCTGACGATGTTGCTGTCCGCGCCCGTTACCACCAGCGAGATCGCGCGCAGGCCGTTCTCGTCGAGGAACCAGTAGCGGATGTCCGGTACGTTTTCGAGTTCCTGGCCGATCTCGAGCTCGAGCTGGCGCTGCGTGATCTTGCGCTCGGTCTTCGGGGTGTAATTGATGATCAGCGCGGCGCGGCGTACCTCGAAGGTTCCCGGCGGCACCCGGCCGCCGTCGACGAAGATGCTCTTGACTTCGGGTCGCTTGCGCAGGCGCGCGACGATTTCTTCGGTGACTTTCTCGGTGAAGGCGAGCTGCGTACCCGGCGGAAGCTCGATTGCCAGCAGCGAGCGCGCGGAGTCCTGTGCCGGCAGGAAGCCTTGCGGCAACAGCGTGATGCTCCAGATCGAGGCGGCGAAAATGCCGAAGCCGACCAGCACGGTGATGAAATAGTGATGCACCGACCAGGTGACGAGCTTTGTGTAGGTTTGCATGACGCGCCCCGGCGCCGGGTCGTCATGCGGATGATCTTTCAGGAAGTAGGCCGCCAGCACCGGCGTGACGAAGCGCGCGGCGAGCAGCGAGAAGAACACCTGCACCGACACCGTGATGCCGAACTGCTTGAAGAACTGCCCGGCAATGCCCGACATGAAGCTGGCCGGCGCGAAGATCGCGATGATGGTGAGCGAGATCGCGATCACGGCCAGTCCGATCTCGTCGGCGGCCTCCAGCGCGGCGCGATAGGGCGACTTGCCCATCCGCATGTGGCGGACGATGTTCTCGATCTCGACGATGGCGTCGTCGACCAGAATACCGGTCGACAGCGTGATCGCGAGAAAGCTGACGAGGTTGAGCGAGAATCCGAGCAGGTCCATCGCCCAGAACGCCGGGAAGATCGACAGCGGCAGCGAGATCGCGGCGATGATGGTGGCCCGGATATCGCGCAGGAACAGGAGCACGATGATGACGGCGAGAATGGCGCCCTCGAACAAGGTCGAGATCGCGGCCTCGTAATTGCCCTTGGTGAACTCCACCGAGGTGTCGATCAGTTTCAGATCGACGTCGGGATAGGCGACCTTCAGCGCGTCGATGCGCTTTTGAACGGCGGCGGCCACCACCACGTCGCTGGCGCCCTTGGAACGCTTGATGCCGAGCGCCACCACCGGCTCGCCGTTGAAGCGGGCAAAGGTGCGGCGGTCGGCGATGGTGTCGGTGACGGTGCCGAGATCGTCGAGACGAACCTCGCCGCCGCCGAACAGCGGGATCATGGTGCCGGCGAGATCGTTCAGCGTCTTGGCGCCGGCGAGTGTGCGGATCGCCTGATCGTTCTTGCCGATCTCGGCGCGGCCGCCGGCGAGGTCGACATTGGTGCCGCGCAGGCTCTGGCTGACATTAACGGCGGTGAGCCCGGCGGCCTGCAGCCGGTCGGGATCGAGCGAGACCAGGATCTCGCGCTCGACACCGCCGATGCGCTCGACCTGGGCGACGCCGCGCACGCCCTGCAGCGCGCGTTTGACGACGTCGTCGACGAAATAGGACAACTGCTCGGGCGTCTTGCCGGGCGAGATCGCGGCATAGGTGACGATCGGCAGGCCGATCACGTCGACGCGCTGGATCAGGGGCTCGTTGACGTTTTGCGGCAGGTTGCCGCGGACGCGGGTGACGGCGTCCTTGACGTCGTTCAGGGCGCGATCGGTGTTGGTCTCGAGCGCGAACTGGATCGTGGTCAGCGACAGGCCGTCGGTGATCGACGATGAAATGTGCCGGACGCCCTCGACGCCGGATACGCCGTCTTCGATGGTTTTTGTGACCTGCGATTCCAGCTCCGCAGGCGCCGCGCCGAACTGCGACACCGCGACCGAGATCACGGGGATGTCGGCCGAGGGCAGCCGCGTCACCGCGAGCTTTGTAAAACTGACCCAGCCGAGCACCAGCAGGATGATCGAAAAGACGATCGATGGAAGCGGATTGCGGATCGACCATGCCGAGATGTTGAGAGCCATCAGCGTACCCGCGTCCGATCGAGGTCCTCGGCGAACGTGGTCTTGATCTGGTCGCCGTCATGCAGCGAAGAGCCGGCATCGGCCACGACGATTTCGCCGACGTCGAGGCCTTCCAGGATTTCCGTCGAGGTGTCGGACACGAGGCCAACCCGGACCCTTCGCGTCTCGACCGTATTGCCTTTGACCACCTGAACCGTCAGATGGTCAATGGCGGTGCGCGGGATCGCGACGCCGCAACTGCGCTTGGCGTCGATGTTGGCGCGGGCAAACATGCCGACCTTGAGCGAGGGATTGCCGGTTAGCGATACCCGGACATGGCCGAGTTGCGTGGCGCGATCGATCTGCGGTGAAATCAGCCGCACGCGTCCGGCGAGATCCGGCGCATTATCCTGGCTGATCCGCACCGTCGCGCCCGGATTGAGTTTCAGCAGGTGGACAGCCGGTACTTCGGCGTCCAGTTCGATTTCGTTGTTGACGGCAATGCGAAACATCGGTCCTGCCTGCGGCGAGGCCGGCGCGCCGACAATGGTCCTGACCTGGGTGACGAGGCCGGCCGCCGGAGCGCGCAGCGAGGCCGGGCCCGGCGGCGTCCTTTGGCCGGGCTGCGCCGGCGGCAAGGTCAGCTTGGCCAGTTCCTGATTTTCCGTGACCGTATCGCCTTCGCGCACCAGCACATCGGCAACCTTCGATCCCTCCTGATCGACCCCGACCACCGCCTCCCGGCGCGGCACGAAATAGCCGGCGCCGCGCACCATGTCGGAGAAGCAGGCATTGGTGGATTTCGTCACGATCACCAGCGCGGTACCCGGCGTTTCCTTCTCCTCGGGGTGGGAACGATGCTCGATCCAGTACCATCCACCGCCAAGAGCGGCGAAGAAGACCGCGGCTAACGCAGGCTTGAGGTATTCGGAGAGCATCATCGCCGGATCAATCCAGACCTAGAGTCGTGAGGAGCTTAAAACTGTCATTGCGAGCAGGCTCCCATCCGGCGGAGCCTGGATTGCTTCGTCGCGGAGCCTGTCATCGGGCGCGCATTCGCGCGACCCGTTGGCTCCCCGCGATGACGATATATGCGTCCCGCAGGGGTGCGGGACGCATATTAGCCGCAAAACCTTGCTCAGCGCCACGCCCCGTTCACTGGGACGCCGCGGTCTTGTTCGCCATGTTCACGACCTGGACGCGGCGGTTGACTTCCGCCAGCGGATGAGCCGGATCCTTGAGCTTGCTCTTGCCGTATCCGACGGTCGCGAGGTTGGCGCCGGCGATGCTGAACTTGTCGACCAGATAGCGCTTGATCGAGTTGGCGCGCCGTTCCGACAGGTCCTGATTGTAGGATTCGCCGCCGGCGGCGTCGGTATGACCCGCGACGATAAAGGTCGAACCCTTCAGGCCGGGATTGGTCAGCGCCTTGCCGAGGGCCCGAACCGGGGGCAGCGATTTTGCGCTGATATCGGCCGAGTTGTAATCGAAGGTGATTTCCAGATCGATATTCGGCTTGTCCCTGGCGATGGTGGCGATCTCTTCACGCTCGGTGACCGAGAGCGAGCGCGTGGCGCGGCCACGGATGGTCTGGACGAAACGCCCCTCGGCGGCGGCCGCCGCCGGATCGGTCTGGATCTGCGGGGTGGCCGACAGGCCCCTGTTCAGCGGCTGCCTGGCGGGCGCCAGCGCCCGCACGATCTGATCCTCGGTGACATTGTCGTTAAAGGCGAGCGCATCGGCGACGCCGAAGGAAAGCACGGCGCCAATCGTCAGAAACGAAAGGATCGCGGCAAGACCTCTCCTTCCAGCCATTTTCGACATTGCCAGTCCTCCTGCGCCGCTCGCACGGGTCCAGATTGAATCTGCAAATGAGCCGCAAGGACACATCGGGCCAAGTCGGTCGCGGCGTCTTTGCCATTTGTCGCCAGCGCCCGCGCGGGGTTCGAGGGGTGGCGGTCTTTTCGCGGAAATTACCGTCAATTTACCCCGTAGTCGGCGTATTCCTTCACGATATTCGGATCCATCGCCTTCGCATTGGCGATATCCAGATCCCCCGCCGCATTCGCGCCGTTGCGCTTCCTGGCAAGGCCGCGCCCGTACAGCGACGACGTCAATCGCGGATTGATCTTCAGCGCTGCGTCAAAATCGGCAATGGCGTTCTTGGTCATCCCGCCCTTCAGGTTGAGAAGGCCACGGCTGTCGAGGGCATCGACGAAGTTCGGGCGCAGCCGAAGCGCCTCGTTGCAATCCTTCAGGGCCGCCTGCAGGTCGCCTTTCACGGTGCGCACCCAGCAGCGGTTGTTGAGGGCTTCCACATCCTTGGGGTCCAACCGGATCGAACCGTCGAAATCCTTGATGGCAAGGTCATACGCCCCCTTGCTGGCATAGACCTGCCCGCGCCGGTAGAGCGCGTTCTGATCGTCAGGATTGGCGTCGAGCTTGGCGGTCAGGCTCTTGATGGTCGGGTCATCGGCCAGCGCGATTGCCGGGTTGCGCTCATCTTTTTTCTCCGCCGGTGTATCGACTTTCTCCATCGGCTGGTCGACCTTCACCACCGGCTGGTCGAGGCGAGGGGGAACCTCGACCTTCGGCGGCTGCACCGGGTCCTGGCGCGGCAACGGCGGCGGCGCGGGCTCGGGGGCTGGCGGTTGGGGCAGCGCCGCGATCGTCGGGCCGGACGGCGCCGCGCCGGGGACGAAAGAAAAGTCCTCGGCAAGAGAGGAAGAAATCCACGGCACCTGCTCGCTGCGGGAGGCGCGGGTGACACCGACGCGGGTGCGATTGAGCGTTTCCTCGGCCATCAGGCCGGGGACGCGGATTTCCTTGAGCAACTCCTGCACGAACAGGCTGTGGTCGCTGCCGTTGTCCGAGATGACGGAGGAGAGCGCCGCCGAATACATCACCAGCGTTCCGTTCGGCGCAATCACCGGCGCGAGGCCGGCCGAGAAACTGCGGAAACGGCGCTCGAACGGATTGCGCCTGGAGGCGTCGATCAGGGCGATCTTGACGCCGGCGCCGCGGCTGTTGATTTCGCCCAGCGCCATCTCGAGGCTGAAGCCGTCGCGTCGGACATCGGCTTCGGTCCAGATCTGGGCGTCGACCGGGATCATAAAACTCTGGCGGTTGGACTGGATGCCGAACCCGCTGAAGAAAATCAGCGCGACCGAGCCGGGCTTGATGCGGCCGTAGAGCCGATCGAAGGCGCGGCGCATGGCGTCGCCGGTCAGGTTCTCTGTGATCTCGACATTGAAGCCGTCGCGCTTGAGCTCGTCGGCGACGTCGCGGGCGTCGTTGATGGGCTCCTTCAGCGGGGCTTCGGCGTCGGGATATTTCGAGTTGCCGATCACAAGCGCAACCCGGTCGCCGCGATCCGCAGCACCCGACGGCACGATCGGCGTGACCGCAACAATCAAGGTCACAAGCAATGCAAGACGTATTCTCATGCCGCGGCGGTCCAGCAAACAGGGCGCCGATGCCAGCTCGCGCCTCGACGACCTTACTCTACGCAAACCGCATTATCAAACCGGGCTCGCGAGCCCTGTCAACTGTGCAAAAAGCCTCGCGCATTCCGGCGATCAAGCGCAGCAAAACTTTCAAAGGTTACGCGGCATCAGGACTCGAAACGCCCGGACGGCCGGGCGAAGCCCGTCATGTCCGAGCTTGTCCCCCGCGCCTTACCAGCCTCGCGGCGCCGCGGCAGAACATAATGTGACCGATCTCACACTGCAGAATGGGTGTCGCACGGTTTGACCTTTTGACATGGCGATGGCTTGCTGCGGTCAGGCCAATCGCCCAACCAGCAACCCAACCAGCAAGAAGTGGTCCCGATGGGAAACGCCTACGAAATCTACGCCCTCCGCTATGCGACGATGTCGCCGCGCACGCTGCATTTGAACTTTCTCGTGCCGGATCCGCACGAGACCACGGCCCAGGATCTCGATTACTTCGTCTGGCTGATCCGGGGGCACGGCCGCGATATCCTGGTCGATACCGGCTTCAACGCGGCGGAGGCGCAATTGCGAAACCGCAAGCTCACGCTCAACCCGGTCGACGCGCTGGCGCGCTTTGGCGTCAACGCCGACGCGATCAGGGACATCGTGGTCACTCATCTGCATTACGACCACGCCGGCAATCTCGATCTGTTTCCGAATGCGCGGTTTCATCTGCAGGACCGCGAGATGAGCTACGCCACCGGGCGCTGCATGTGCTTCGGCACGCTGCGGCATCCGTTTTCCGTGGAACATGTGACGCTGATGGTCCGTCACGTCTTCAGCGAGCGCGTCAGCTTTCATTCCGGCGAAGGCGAGGTCGCGCCCGGCGTGACGCTGCATCGCGTCGGCGGCCATTCGGACGGCTTGCAGGTGGTGCGGGTCGAGACCGCGCGAGGACCGGTGGTGCTGGCGTCCGATGCATCGCATTACTATGCCAACATGCATCGCCGCAGTCCGTTTCCGATTGTCTATAACCTCGGCGACATGTGCGTTGGCTGGGAGACCGTCGAGCGGCTGGCCGGACATCCCGACCGCATCATCCCCGGGCACGATCCGATCGTCAGCGAAATCTATCCGCGCGCCAGCGACAAGGTCGATGCATTTGCCCTGCATTTGCCGCCGTCGCGCTCGTTCGTGAAATAGCCGAGGGCAGGCAAGGTGCTGATCGAGACCGTCAACGCGCTGGCCGAGGCGGTGGCGATCGCCCGGCGCAGCGGCGTCGATCCGGCGCTGCTGCTCGATACCCTGTCGAAATGCTTGGCGGACGGTTTTGCGCTGCGCAATCACGGCCTCAAGGCGATCGTGCCGGGCAATTTTCCGGAACGCGCCCTCTCGACCGAATATGCGCTGAAAGACCTGTGCTATGCGCTCGAGCTGGCAGCGGATGCGGGAATCGAAATCCGTGGCGCCGAACTGGTCGGCAAGGTGTTGCAGGAAGCGATCGACGCCGGCTCGGGCGGGGCGTATTTTCCCGTCATCGCCAAGCATATCGATAGAACGTAACCGTCATTCCGGAGCGCAATAAGGCCGCGAGCCCGGAATCCATAAGACGTTGCCGAGACGCTGAGTTCGTAGCGCATGATTCGAGGCTCCGGTTTCCGAGCTTGAATCACGTCTCGGGCAGCGCCATCAACCCAACATGGCCTATGGCGTTGCCGATAATGCTCTGACTTCCGTTTTCGGAAGCATGGCGGACATGGCCGGACTTGCCACTGGCTCGACCCGGTCGCGAATGACCCACAACGGAAGTCGGGTGTTGGACGGACGGGCCGCGCCTGAGCTATATCAAGAATGACCATTTCCGTGGCGTAGGGTCGCGGTCGGGCTTCTCTCCCGCGCTATATCGATGATCAATTTGGCGAGCTGGTTGGAGTTACTAGGGCGTTTGAATGTCATTTCTCGCCCTTTCCCCAGAGCACCAGTTCCCAGCAGACGACAATGACCCAGCCGACCAGCAATACGCTCTGCCAGACAAGGAACTCAAAATATTCTGTAGCCGTATGGGGCCGTCCACCCTTGCCGCAATAGCCGCTGGCGCACTCGTGCAATGGCACGTCAGGAAATCTGACCATTGCGTACAAAAGCATCAATAGAAAAAAGATCGCCCAGCGGAAACGCAATCTAGCCTTCGGAGATTTCTGCCAAAAATTCATCATGCCAGAATATGCACCCGGAGCCGGACCTGCCAACATCAAACTGACCCTCTACCCATTTCCGACAGCGGACCGCTCCCTTTTTGGACTATTGCGGATTAAATAGCACCTCCTAGACGGGCGACGTACCTCGGGCGACGAGAGCCGCAAAGAATGTTGTACCCATGAAAACACCGCGAGATATCCCGTTGCGCTACCGCGTTGCTGCACTCGTCTTTGGCGGGATATCGCTATTCCTGTCCGGCGTGGTCTTCGCTCTGGTGCAACAAGAATATCGTGTCGCGGCATCGCCAGCTTGGCCAGCTTGGTTGATGGCGGCACTTATCGCCTTGGTCGCTGCAGCGGGCGCTTTTTTTGCGTTAGTAGCCTGGGGGGCCCTGAGTGACCCTAAGTCACGGCTCGGCTCTTGGGTTCACGACGAGGCCGAAGGAATGGTGGCTTACCTTTGTAGCGAGGGTCTTTTATGGGGCGGCGGTTTTCTAATCTTATTGGGAGGTAGCCACAGTAGCTACATAGAAGTGGCCGTAGGAGTGGCCGTACTTTTATGTTGGCTGTTGTTTTTTGTCCTGATTGTGCGGCGAGAACTCAAACTGGACCTAGATGTCCTCGACGATCCTAACGACAACCGATTGATCGGCAAGCGCCGCGAGCGCGGGTCATACGACGATCGCGACTAGGGCGGACGGGATTAGCTTGGGCCATAGTCGGATATCGCCTATTGGTACATCGCGTCATTTCGCTGCGCTGCGTAAGTTGGTCGCTATCGGGGCATAGCGGGCTCTGGCGGGTCGCCGCCCGGCAGATTATGGGCTCACGTCCCAATTCGCGAAAAGCCGAAACGCGCAAGCGAAGCTTTTGCCGCCGGCATGGCTCGGCGCTTCATCAGGGCATCGAGACGCTCTGATTCGAAAACGAATTATCGCTCCGGTAGTACGAATGGCATGTTTCATCGTCGTCTGCCGTAACGAATGAATACACTCCACACTCACTGAGCTTCTTACAAAAGATTCCGTATTGATTTTCAGGTGAACCATCCCGGTGCGGCTGCCGCCACAACGGCGTGACCTGATACCCGCTATCCTCGTAAATAAAACTCTTGATCGTCGCGGCGCCCGTGAAAGCAGGTCATTGCAGTTTTCTAATCGTCCCGCCGCCGCTTGTCCTTGTATTGCTGAATTCGCTTTCGGAATATTTCAGTTTCCTGCTCCCCGTACTGCAAGTCTCGCGAAGCGACCTGATCCTGGAATCGATCAAGAACAAGAAATTTCGAGATTTCCTTATACCGATCGATCGCGTCATCTATTGCCCACATCGGCTGATCGTCATATTGAACGAAATGCTTTGTGCTCACCAAATCGAAGTCTTCCAAATTGGGAAATATCTTCAACAGCAAATCGTGCTCCGCCAGCCATCGCTTGCTATCCGATCGGCTGACTTCGCTCTCCCAATCGCGTATCCAATAGAAAGCTCTTTCAAACGTTTCCAGATCCTCGTTCATGATGATATTGGCAAGCTCGCGTTGCAAAACTTCCAGATAAGACCTTCTAATCCTCCTCATCCGGCTTTCTGCCTTTTCAAGGCTCTCGTGCTCTGCACGTCGTCGGCTCATCGACCCGTTCAAGAGAAGAATTATGCCGAGAAGGCCAACAACGAGTAGAACGGACCACATCCACGAAGATATCGTCATGCCTGCCGACCCCAGAACTCACGTCGCAAAATGCTTCTTGTTATTCAGCGCAGAAGTCAAATCTTCTAGAATAATCTCCGGCCCGGTTGCAGACGCTTGTCGGCGTGGCTCGCCAGCGGAGACAAGAGCATTTTACTATCGTATTTTGCCGCTGTAGCAAGCGTAGTCCTGATGAGGAGAGCGACATCCAGGCTGTTCTTGCTTTCCCTGGCCCCCCGAATTTCGCTAGCCGGATTTCGCGGAGTTTCTTGCCGGGTGCGCATTCGCGCGACCCGTTGGCTCCGCCCGGGCTGCGGCCCTGCCGCCCTGCCGCCCTGCGGGCTTGCGCGCACGGCCGAATTTGTCGAGCCGGATCAATCTGATTCCATCTGTCCAGTCCTGGTTGCAAAAATTGTTCGCTTCGCCGCTGACCCAAATCAGATCTATATCCCCGACCGTCTCGTCCCACTCGAGGGGCGTATCGCGATCGTCACGGACGCGGGGCGGGATGCGGTGGACGCGGGCGGCGCTTCTGACGAGGGCGTGTGCTTGCGGACGGCAAAGTCGTGTGGTCCTGACGCCTCGACGCCGGCGTCAAGTCGGCAGCGGAGACGCTGCCGGCGACGGTGACAAGAAAGCCCGATCGCCGGGGAGATCACGAAGTAAGCCGTTAAAACCATTCGCGTGCGGGAATGCCGGGTGATCCCGGTGCGACCGTGGTGACTACACTCGTGTGCTACCAACACACTGCACACGAGGCTGCGGGTGCAACGGGCACCCGGCATTCCCCACGCCCTCTTTTCGGGGCGGAAGGTTCTTGCAAAACTCGGGCGCATCGCGCCGCGAGAATACGGGCGTATGCTGGAGCCGTCATTGCGAGCGAAGCGAAGCAATCCACTCTTCTTTCTTGTTTCTTGCCGCGGCATGGATTGCTTCGCTTCGCTCGCAATGACGATCCGAAACAGCTTCATAGGGGGTTTGAAAATCGAATCTGTGGGCGGGTTAAATCGGGCAACCAGGTGAAGCGCACAAGCCAGCCCTCAATACTGCCCGTTCTTGCCCGCTTCCTTGGTGGTTTGCACCAGACCCAGACTCTTCTCGATCTTGCCGAGCACCCGCGCAAAATCCTTGCGCTCCTGCGCCGAGAGGCAGGACAATATCTCCTGCTCCTTGCGCAGCAGGCGCGGGATCAACTTCTGATACAGCGCCTTCCCCTTTCGCGTCATGCGCAGGCGGAACTCGCGGCGGTCGTCTTCGTTCTCGACGCGCTCGACCAGCTGCCGCTCCATCAGCGCCGTTACCGCGCGGCTGATGCTGGATTTGTGCGTCCGGGTGCAATGGGCGATGTATTGCGCGCTGCAGGCGTCGTTGCGAAAGCCGAGCGTCGCCAGCACGCGCCATTCCGGAATATCCAGCCCGTAGCGTTCCCGATATTCGGCGGACAGCGCGGCGGAGACCTCGGCCGCCAGCCGGTTCAGCCGGAACGGCGCAAATCTGAAGAGGTCGAGGGTGGAGCCATTTTGGGACGCGGTTTCCTCGCCGGAACCGGCACCTGCCTCGCTGGAAAAAGCCTTTGGCAAAAATCGCTCCAATTTGAGTTGACGGATCGACACGCTGGTTTAAGATAGTTGCAAATGCGACTAATTGGCAAGGCAGATTCTTTTCAAGAGAGGGTCGCCAAAACGCCATTCGAGCTTTGCATTCGAGCCTTGTTTGACTCGCTCAGTGCGACCCAATGAATCCGGGGAAACGTTCTCGTCATGGTGCAGGCCAAGACCGATTTCAAGACCGATTTCAAGATCCAGTTCGGCTATCGCCGTCATCCCGACCAGGACCGGCCCGACAAGGATGCGGCCGAACATGCGATCGTCGTGGTCGGCGCAGGTCCCGTCGGGCTGTCGCTGGCGATCGACCTGGCGCAGCGCGGCCAGCATGTCGTGCTGCTCGACGATGCCGACCGCATCGGCGAAGGCTCGCGCGCCATCTGCTTTTCCAAGCGTTCGCTGGAATATTGGGACCGGCTCGGCATCGGCCAGCGCATGGTCGACAAGGGCGTGGTCTGGAGCGTCGGCAAGATCTTCCATGGCAACTCCCTGCTCTATCAGTTCAACCTGTTGCCGGAGGAGGGCCACAAGCAGCCCGCCTTCATCAACCTGCAGCAATTCTACGCCGAGGCCTACCTGGTCGATCGGATTGGGCAGCTGCCCGGGATCGATTTGCGCTGGCGCAACAAGGTGACCGGACTCCACCAGCACAACGATCACGTGGCGCTTACCGTCACCACGCCGGAGGGGCGCTACCGGCTGCACGCGCAATATGTCGTGGCCTGCGACGGCGCCCGTTCCTCGCTGCGGCAAATGGTCGGAGCCGAGTTCGCAGGGCAGGTCTTCGAGGACCAGTTCCTGATCGCCGACGTCAAGATGACGGCGGAATTTCCGACCGAACGCTGGTTCTGGTTCGATCCGCCGTTTCATGCCGGCCGCTCGGCGCTGCTGCACAAGCAGCCGGACGATGTCTGGCGCATCGATCTGCAGCTCAACCGCTATGCGGATCCCGTGATCGAGAAGCAGCCGGAAAATGTGCGACCGCGGATCGCGCGCATGCTCGGGCACGACAAGTTCGAGTTCGAGTGGATCTCGGTCTACAAGTTCCAGTGCCGCCGCATGGACAGCTTCATCCATGGCCGGGTGATCTTCGCCGGCGATGCGGCGCATCAGGTCTCGCCGTTCGGGGCGCGCGGTGCCAATTCGGGCCTGCAAGATGCCGAGAATCTCGCCTGGAAGCTTGATCGCGTGCTGCGCGGGATCTCGCCGGAAAGATTGTTGGAGAGCTATCAGGTCGAGCGAAGTGCCGCGGCGGACGAGAACATCAGGGAATCCACCCGGTCGACCGATTTCATGGCGCCCAACTCTCACCAGGAGGCGCGCCTGCGCAAGGCGGTGCTGTCGCTCGCCAGGGACACCGAATTCGGCAGGCGCATGGTCAATGCCGGACGGCTGTCGGTTCCGACGACTTACGATTCGCCGCTCTCGACCGAAGATAGCGATCATTGGCTCGGCGGGCCGCGCCCCGGGGCGTCCATGCTCGATGCGCCGATCGTCGGGCGGGACGGCAGCGCCATGTTCCTGACCGATGCCTTCATTGCAGAAGGAGAGCGCTTCGCACTCCTGGAATTCGGCAATGGCGAGGCCATCGACGCGCCGGAAGAATTGGGCGTGATCTGCATCGGCGGCGAGGGCGGCTTCGCCGATCCGCAGGGGCTGGCGGTCAGCCGTTACGACGCCGGGCCTGGCGCCGCCTATCTGCTGCGGCCGGACGGTTACGTCGCTGCGCGCTTCCGCCACCCGACCCGGCCGATGCTCGAAGCGGCGCTGGCGCGTGCCGCAGGTCTCAATTGAGGTTTTCCGATCATGGTGCTTTCTACCAGTTCGAACTTTGTAAGGCCCGACGACGCGTTTCGTGCCGTCGTGGAGGCGCATCGCGGCTTGAGTGACGAAGAGAGCGCCGATCTCGATACCGCGCTGGTTCTGATTCTTGCAAATCATATTGGCGATCTCGATGTGCTCCGCGAAGCGATTGCGCTCGCGCAGCGGCGGACGGCGAACAAAAGCCAACAACAACAGCAGCAACAACAATAAGCCCAAGGGGACTGGAATTGATGACAAAAGGTTTTGCCTCGACGACCGACATGGCGGAGAAGAAGGTCACCTTCTCCGAGATCGGCACCGATCTTTATGCCTTCACCGCCGAGGGCGATCCCAACTCGGCTGTCATCGTCGGCGACGACGGCTGCATCGTGTTCGACGCCCAGGCGACCCCGGCGATGGCGGGCAAGGTGATCGAGCGGGTGCGCACCGTCACCGACAAGCCCGTCAAATATGTGGTGCTGTCGCATTACCATGCGGTGCGGGTGCTCGGGGCGTCGGCCTACAAGGCGCAGGGAATTATCGCCTCGCAGGAAACCCGGCGGCTGGTCGAAGAGCGCGGCCAGCAGGATTGGGATTCCGAATATGGCCGCTTTCCGCGCCTGTTCCAGGATGCCCAGAGCATCCCCGGCCTGACCTGGCCGACGCTGACATTCGAAGGCGAGATGTCGATCTATCTCGGCAAGCGCGAGGTGCGCTTGATGCAGCTTGGCGCAGGACATACCTCCGGCGATATCGTGGCATGGGTGCCGGATGCGGAGGTGATGTTTTCCGGCGACCTGATCGAATATCACTCGGCCTGCTATTGCGGCGACGCGCATTTGCGCGAATGGCCGGCGACGCTGAACGAAATTCGCGCTTTCAATCCCAAGGCGATCGCGCCGGGCCGCGGCGACGCCCTCAAGGGCATCGCGACCGGGCGCGACGCCATCGCGATGACGCGCGATTTTGTCACCTCGCTCTATGGCGCTGCGGAAACCGCGGTCGCCCGGGGCCGCAACCTCAAGGAGACGATGGCGGCGGCCCGCGAGGTGATGGATCCGAAGTTTTCAAGCTTTGCGATCTATGAGCACTGCCTGCCGTTCAACGTCTCGCGCGCGTTCGACGAAGCATCCGGAATTGACGACCCCGTGATCTGGACCGCCGAACGCGACCGTCAAATGTGGGCTGCCTTGCAAGGAGGATGATCGATCATGAATATCACCACCTCACCCGACACAATCAGCCGCAGCGCCGTCAATATCACCCCGGGCTATATGTCCGGCTTCGGCAACAGTTTTGAAACCGAGGCGCTGCCCGGCGCGCTGCCTGTCGGCCGCAATTCGCCGCAGCGCTGCGCCTACGGGCTCTACGCCGAACAGCTCTCCGGCTCGCCTTTCACGGCGCCGCGCGGCAGCAATGAACGCTCCTGGCTGTATCGGATCCGGCCGTCGGTGAAGCACTCCGGACGCTTCGCCAGGGTCGATGCCGGGCTATGGCGCACCGCGCCGTGCCACGAGCAGGAGATAACGGTTTCGCAACTGCGCTGGGATCCGACGCCGATCCCGAAGCAGGAGATGACGTTTCTGCGGGGCGTGCAGACCATGACCACCGCGGGCGACGCCAACATGCAAGGAGGGATGGCTGCCCACGTCTACCTCATCACCAAATCGATGGTCGATCAGCATTTCTACAACGCCGACGGCGAGATGATGTTCGTGCTGCAGCAGGGCAATCTGCGCTTGGTCACCGAGTTCGGCCGGATCGATGCCGAGCCCGGGGAGATCGTGGTGATTCCGCGCGGCGTGAAGTTCCGCGTTGAAATTCCGTCGGGTCCGGCGCGCGGCTATCTCTGCGAGAATTACGGCGGTGCCTTCACGTTGCCGGAGCGCGGTCCGATCGGCGCCAATTGTCTCGCCAACGCACGCGATTTCCTGACGCCGGTCGCGGCCTATGAAGACAAGGATGCGCCGACCGAATTGTTCGTGAAATGGGGCGGCTCGTTGTTCGTGACCAAATTGCCGTATTCGCCGATCGACGTGGTGGCGTGGCACGGCAACTACGCGCCGTACAAATACGACTTAAGGACCTTCTCGCCGGTCGGCGCCATCGGCTTCGACCATCCCGATCCGTCGATCTTCACGGTGCTGACCTCGCCGTCGGAAACCGCCGGAACTGCCAACATCGATTTTGTGATCTTCCCGGAACGCTGGATGGTGGCGGAAAACACCTTCCGGCCGCCGTGGTATCACATGAACATCATGTCGGAGTTCATGGGGCTGATCTACGGCGTCTACGACGCCAAGCCGCAGGGTTTTGTCCCGGGCGGCATGAGCCTGCACAACATGATGCTGCCGCACGGCCCGGATCGCGATGCTTTCGATCACGCCAGCAATTCGGAACTGAAGCCGGTCAAGCTGACGGGCACCATGGCCTTCATGTTTGAAACGCGTTATCCGCAGCGCATCACCGCGCACGCCGCGAAGTCGTCGACGCTGCAGGATGATTACGCCGATTGCTGGAAGGGACTGGAAAAACGGTTCGATCCGAATAAGCCGTGATAGCTTCGCAATGGCACGTTCCGTCATGCCCGGGCTTGTCCCGGGCATCCGCGTCTTGCGGCCGGAAAGAGAAAGTCGTGGATGGCCGGGACGAGCCGGCCATGACGATGCCTGAACGGAGAACCATCGTGTCCCACCCCAACGATCCTGCGCTTCGCTCCTTCATTCCAGTCGACGCCGCGTCGGATTTTCCGATCCAGAATTTGCCTTATGGCGTATTCTCGACATCAGCCGCTCCATCGCCGCGCGTCGGGGTGGCGATCGGCGATGCCATTCTCGATCTTGCCGTGCTGGAATCCGAGGGACTGATCGATCTGGCGCCTGCGTGGGACGTGTTTGCGCAAGCTTCGATCAACCCCTTCATGGCACTGGGACCGAAAGTCTGGTCGCGCGCCCGCGTGCGGATCAGCGAGCTGCTGCGTCACGACAATCCGCAATTGCGCGACAACAAGATCTTGCGCGAACGTGCGCTGGTGCCGATGGCGGAGGCCAAACTGCATTTGCCGGTCGCGGTTGCCGGTTACACCGATTTCTATTCGTCGAGGGAGCACGCCACCAATGTCGGCGTCATGTTCCGCGGCAAGGACAATGCGTTGCAGCCGAACTGGCTGCATATGCCGATCGGCTACAACGGCCGCGCGTCAACCGTCGTGGTCAGCGGCACCAAAGTGCGCCGGCCGCGCGGCCAGTTGAAGCCGCCGAACGCGGAGATGCCGTCGTTCGGGCCCTGCAGGCGGCTCGATTTCGAGCTGGAAATGGGCGCCGTGGTCGGCCAGCCCTCGCCGATAGGCGAGATGCTGAGCGAAGCGCAGGCGGAGGAGATGATCTTCGGCTTTGTGCTCCTGAACGACTGGAGCGCGCGCGATATCCAGCAGTGGGAATATGTGCCGCTTGGGCCGTTCCAGGCCAAGGCGTTTGCGACTTCGATCAGTCCGTGGGTGATCACGCGCGAGGCGCTGGAGCCGTTCCGTGTTCATGGACCGAGGCAGGATCCGGTGCCGTTGCCGTACCTGCAGCAGGTGCAGTCGAACAACTATGACCTGAACCTCGATGTCGGCCTGCGCGCGGCGCAGATGAACGAGGCGGTGCGCATCTGCCATACCAATTTCAAGTACATGTACTGGTCGTCGGTGCAGCAACTGGTGCATCACGCCTCCTCGGGCTGTGCCATGAATGTCGGCGATCTCCTGGGGAGTGGCACCATCAGCGGCCCGGACAGGCATCAGCGCGGCAGCCTTTTGGAAATCAGCTGGAACGGCACCGAACCGCTTGAGCTCGCTGATGGCATCAAGCGGACGTTTCTCGAAGACGGCGATTCGCTTGTTTTCCACGGCTGGTGCCAGGGCGAGGGCTATCGGATCGGCTTTGGCGAAGTCGAAGGCACGATCCTTCCGGCGCCCTGACTTTCGTCATTGATTTCAGTCAGGCTAGCGCCGAACCTCCTTGAGCGGCAGCCTGGAGCTTTCCTTCAGCCGATCCAGCACGATCGAGGAACGTACATGCGCCACGCTCTGGTGCGGCATCAGCACGTTGTTGACGACATCGGACAGGCTCTTGAGGTCGCGCAGCACCGCCTTCAGGAGATAATCGGCATCCCCGGTGAGCGAATAAGCCTCCTGAATATCATCGACACGGTTGACCAGCGCGCGAAACCGCTCGGCGTTGTCGGGCGAATGGGTCGCGAGCGTAATGTGAATGAAAGCGATGACGTTAAAGCCGAGCGCTTCGCTGGCGAGGTCGGCGTGATAGCCCGCGATTACCTTGTCTTCTTCCAGCCGCATGCGCCGCCGCGAGCACTGCGACGCCGACAGGCCGGCGATCTCGGCCAGCTGCTGGTTGGTCAGGCGGCCGTCATCCTGCAGCGCGCTCAGTATCCTGAGGTCGAAGGCGTCAACCGAGATCATGCGCGAAATACCCCGAATGTGCACAGACCGTGCATATTACAGCGACAATGCCTGTCATTTGCATACCCATTGTGCCCCGAGCGACTGATTATTCAAGCTCCAAATCAGGGAGATCAGATCAGCCATGGGTCCATTTCCGCACGACGCACCGGCGGCGACTGTCAGCGCCGACAATCCGATGGGCACCGATGGCTTCGAGTTCGTCGAATACGCGCACCCCGACCCGGAAGCGCTGCACGCGCTGTTCAAGCTGATGGGATATGTGCCGGTGGCGCGCCACCGGACCAGGAAGATCACGGTCTATCGCCAGGGCGACATCAACTATCTCATCAACGAAGAACCGGGCACCCACGGTTTCGGCTTCGTCGCCGCGCATGGGCCGTGCGCGCCGTCGATGGCGTTTCGCGTGGTCGATGCCATGGCGGCCTATCAACGCGCGCTGGCGCTCGGCGCCGAAGCTGCCGATATTCCTTCCGAGCAGAAGACGCTCGACGTTCCCGCAATCAAGGGTATCGGCGGCAGCCTGTTGTATTTCGTCGATCGTTACGGCGCCAGGGGTTCGGCCTACGACGCCGAGTTCGAGTGGCTGGGCGCCAGAAATCCGCAGCCGGAGGGCGCCGGGCTCTACTATCTCGATCACCTCACCCACAACGTCCATCGCGGCCGCATGGATGTGTGGACCGGCTTCTACCAAAAACTGTTCAACTTCCGGCAGATCCGCTTTTTCGATATCGAGGGCCGCGCGTCCGGCCTGTTCTCGCGGGCGCTGACCAGCCCCGACGGCAAGATCCGGATTCCGATCAACGAGGACGCCCGCGATTCCGGCCAGATCGAGGAATATCTCCAGGTTTATCGCGGCGAGGGCATCCAGCACATCGCCTGCGGATCAAAAGACATCTACCGCGCCGTGGAAACTCTGCGCGATGCCGGTTTGCCGTTCATGCCGTCGCCGCCCGATGCTTATTTCGAGAAGATCGATGCAAGGCTGCCCAGACATGGTGAGGATATCGGACGCCTGAAGCGCGACGGCATCCTGATCGACGGCGAAGGCGTGGTCGATGGCGGCCATACCAAGGTTCTGCTGCAGATCTTTTCCGCCAACGCGATCGGGCCGATCTTCTTCGAATTCATCCAGCGCAAGGGCGACGATGGCTTTGGCGAGGGCAATTTCAAGGCGCTGTTCGAATCGATCGAGGAAGACCAAATTCGTCGCGGCGTGCTAAAAGTGGAGAACGCGGCGTAGTCCTATCGGTCATTCCGGGGCAACGCGAAGAAAAATCTACGTCGTCCCGGCCAAGCGAAGCGCGAGCCGGGACGACGACGAGTACTATTTTCCGCCCCTCCACTCGCTCGTGAGGCTGGCGATATCCGCCGTGGCAGCCTCGCGGATCGCCGATGGCGTGCGCGAAAAGCGTGGCGCGGGCGCGGGCTGGGTGACGCCGTGGCGGCTGACAAAAATCTTTCGCGCCGCCATGTGCGGATGCTGCGGCGCTTCCGCCATGGTCAGAACAGGCGCAAAGCAGACGTCGGTGCCTTCCATGATCTTGCACCATTCCTCGCGGGTCCTGGTCTTGAAGACCTCGACCAGCTTTTCCTTGAGACCGGGCCATGCCTTGCGGTCCATCTGGGCATCGAAGCCGGAATCCGTCAGCCCGGCCAGCTGGCGCAGCAGCGCGTAGAACTGCGGCTCGATCGAACCGATCGAAATGAAGTTACCGCAGGCACATTCATAGACGCCGTAGAAGTGCGCGCCGCCATCGAGGAAATTGCTCTCGCGCCCTTCGGTCCAGCGGCCCATGGCCGTCATGTCGAAGAACATCGACATCAGCGACGCCGCGCCGTCGCACATCGCGGCGTCGACCACCTGGCCCTTGCCGGATTTTTTCGCTTCCAGCAGTGCGGCGAGCACGCCGACCACGAGGTAGAGCGCGCCGCCGCCGAAATCGCCGACCAGATTGAGCGGCGGCACCGGCTTTTCCCTGGGACCGATCGCGGCCAGCGCGCCGGTCACCGAGATATAGTTGATGTCATGGCCGGCAGCCTGCGCCAGCGGGCCTTCCTGACCCCATCCGGTCATGCGGCCATAAACGAGGCGCGGATTGCGCGCCTGCACCACGTCCGGCCCGAGCCCCAATCGCTCCATCACGCAAGGACGAAAGCCTTCGATCAGCGCATCGGCATTGGCCAGGAGATCAAGCACCTGCGCGATGGAAGCCTTGTTCTTCAAATCGAGTTCGACGACCTTGCGTCCGCGCCCGGCCACCGATTTCAGATTCTTCCCGGCGCCGACGCGATCCAGCGTCACCACCTCCGCGCCCATGTCCGCCAGCAGCATGCAGGCAAAGGGACCAGGTCCGATGCCGGCGAATTCGACGATGCGAACGCCGGTCAGCGGCCCGCTGGTCCGCTGCGTTGAGGCCTGGCTCTCGGAAGCGGGAGATGTCATCGCATCGGTCACGTCAAAAATCCATTCTTATGGGCGCCGGTTTTTTGCGAAAAGAATACGCGGTAAACGACCAAAACAGAACGGCGCGCTCAGCCAGCGCGCCGCCTGCATGGTTTGAGGTGCTTTACGCGATCAGCCGGCGGCTGTGACCGCGCGCTGCGCCATCACCTTGATCAGATTGGCGCGATAGTCCGATGAGCCGTGAATATCGCTCATCAAGCCATCGGCGGAAATGTTGATGCTGTCGAGTGCAGCTGCCGACCAGTTGGCCTTCAGCGCCGCCTCGATCGCCGGCATCCGCATGACGCCGTTCTGCGAGGCACCGGTGGCGGCGACGCGGACGTCACCTGCCTTGGTCTTGACCGCGAACACGCCGGTCAGGGCAAATCGCGATGCCGGATGGGGAAACTTGGAATACCCTGCCTTGGCCGGAATCGGGAACGTGACCTGCGTGATAATCTCGCCCTCCGCCAGCGCGGTTGTGAACAGGCCCTTGAAGAAATCATCCGCTGATATCGAGCGCTTGTTGGTCTTCACGGTCGCGCCGAGGGCGAGCACCGCCGCCGGATAGTCCGCCGCCGGATCGTTGTTGGCGATCGAGCCGCCGATCGTGCCGCGATGGCGCACGGCCGGGTCGCCGATCAGGGAAGCGAGATGGGCGAGGGCAGGAATGGCCTTTTGCACAGCTCCGCTCGATGCCACGTCGTAATGCGTCGTCGCCGCCTTGATGGTCAGCGTGTCTCCGGAAACCTCAACGCCGATGAGGTCCTTGATCTTCCCGAGATCGATCACGTCGGACGGCGAGGCCAGCCGCTGCTTCATGACGGGAATCAAGGTGTGACCGCCGGCGAGATATTTTGCCTCTTTGCCCTTGGAAAAGAGTGCTGCCGCTTCGTCGACCGAGGAGGGACGATGGTAGATTGTCTCGTACATGGTGATACTCCCTCTCAACCGTGAATGGCGTGCCAGACGCGGTCGGGCGTCGCCGGCATTTCCAGCTTGTTGTTGCCGATCGCGTCGGTAATGGCGTTGATGACGGCAGCCGATGCTCCGATCGCGCCGGCCTCGCCGCAGCCCTTGACGCCGAGCGGATTGCCCGGGCACAGCGTCGTGGTGTGGTTCAAATTGAACGACGGCAGATCGTCAGCGCGCGGCATGGTGTAGTCCATGAACGATGCGGTCACGAGCTGACCGCTACTGTCATAAACCGCGCCTTCGAGCAGCGCCTGCCCGATGCCCTGGGCAAGGCCGCCATGGACCTGGCCCTCGACGATCATCGGGTTGATCAACCGGCCGAAATCGTCAGCCGCGACGAAGTTGACGAAAGAGGTCTTGCCGGTGCCGGAATCGACCTCGAGTTCGCAGATATAGGCGCCCGCCGGGAAGGTGAAGTTGGTCGGATCATAGAAGGCGCCTTCCTTGAGGCCGGGCTCCATGCCGTCGGGCAGGTTGTGCGCGGTGTAGGCAGCGAGCGCGACCATCGGCAGTGCGATCGACTTGTCGGTGCCGGTGACTTTGAACTCGCCGTTTTCGATGACGATGTCTTGCTCGGCTGCCTCCAGCTGGTGGGCGGCGATCTTCTTGGCCTTGGCTTCGACCTTCTCCATTGCCTTGAAGATGGCGGACATGCCGACGGCCGCCGAACGTGATCCATAGGTGCCCATGCCGAACTGTACCTTGTCGGTGTCGCCATGGACGATCTGGACCTGGCTGATCGGAATGCCCAGCCGGTCGGCGACCAGCTGTGCGAAGGTCGTCTCGTGGCCCTGGCCGTGGCTGTGCGAACCCGTCAGGATCTCGATGGTGCCGACCGGATTGACGCGGACTTCAGCGGATTCCCACAGGCCGACGCCGGCGCCGAGACTGCCGACTGCTTTCGAGGGAGCGATACCGCAGGCTTCGATATAGCAGGAGAAGCCGATGCCGCGGAGCTTGCCTTCCTTCCTGGCCTTTTCTTTCCGCGCCGGGAAGCCGGCATAGTCGATGGCCTTCATTGCGGCATCGAGCGATGCGCCGAAATCACCGACGTCGTAGGCCATGATCACCGGGGTCTGATGCGGAAATTGCGTGATAAAATTCTTGCGGCGCAACTCGCCCGGATCGACTTTCAATTGCCGCGCCGCGGTCTCCATTAGCCGTTCCACCACGAAACTTGCCTCGGGCCGGCCCGCGCCGCGGTAGGCGTCAACCGGGGCGGTGTTGGTGTAGACGCTGATCACTTCCGCGAAGATGTTGGGGATGTTGTACTGGCCCGACAGCAGCGTCGCATAGAGATAGGTCGGCACCGACGAGGAGAACAGCGACATGTAGGCGCCGAGATTGGCGTAGGTCTTCACGCGCAGCCCGGTGATCTTGTTGCTGGCGTCAAAAGCCATCTCGGCCTTGGTGAGGTGGTCGCGGCCGTGGGCGTCAGTCAGGAACGCCTCGGAGCGGTCGCCGGTCCACTTCACCGGGCGCCGCACCTTCTTGGAGGCCCACAGCGCCACCATCTCTTCCGGATAGATGAAGATCTTCGAGCCGAAACCGCCGCCGACATCGGGCGCCACCACCCGCAGCTTGTGCTCCGGTGCGATATTGTAGAATGCCGACAGCACGAGGCGCGCGACATGCGGATTCTGCGACGTTGTGTACAGCGTGAAATGCTCTTCGGCTTCGTTATATTCCGCGATTGCCGCGCGCGGCTCCATCGCATTCGGCACCAGCCGGTTGTTGGTGATGTCGAGAGAGACCACGTTGGCCGCCGATTTGAATGCCGCCTCGGTCGCCGCCTCGTCGCCGATCGTCCAGTCGTAGATCACGTTGCCCGGCGCCTCGGGGTGCAGCTGCGGCGCGCCGGGCTTGATCGCCGCGCGAATATCGGCGGCGGCAGGGAGTTCTTCGTAATTGACGACCACGGCTTCGGCCGCATCGCGCGCCTGGTTCTTGGTCTCGGCGATGACGACAGCGACCGCCTGTCCGACGAAGCGCACCGTCTCCGGCGCCATCGCCGGCCACGCGCCCATTTTCATCGGCGTGCCGTCCTTGGACGTAATCGCCCAGCCGCAGATGAGGTTGCCGACCTTGTCGTCGACGATCTCTTTGCCGGTGAGCACCCCGAGCACGCCCGGCATCTTCATCGCCGCGGAGGAGTCGATGCTCTTCACCTTGGCATGGGCATGCGGGCTGCGAACGAAATGGGCATAGGTCATGCCCACAAGCTTGATATCGTCGACGTAGCGGCCCTTGCCTGTGATGAAACGCCGGTCTTCCTTGCGCACCACGCTTGCGCCAATACCTTCAACACCCATCGCATTTCTCCCTGTGGACCGCATCGTCAGCGCCAAAATCTTGGAAGCGCAGACCGCAGCCAGTTCTTGAATTTTGCAAAATCAAAATAGCCTGCAGACGACGGATTATTCCGCCGCTTGCGAGACCTTCATGCGGTCGGCGGCGTCGAGCACCGACTTGACGATATTGTGGTAACCGGTGCAGCGGCAGATATTGCCTTCCAGCTCGTGGCGGACGGTGTCTTCATCGAGCTTGCCGCCATGGCGGTTGACGATATCGATCGCCGACATGATCATGCCCGGCGTGCAATAGCCGCACTGCAGCCCGTGATTGTCGCGGAACGCAGCCTGCATCGGATGCAGTTCGTCTCCCTTCGAGATGCCCTCGATGGTGGTGACGTTGGCGCCGCTGGCCTGCCCGGCCAGCACGGTGCACGATTTGACCGCCCGTCCATCGATATGCACGACGCAGGCGCCGCACTGGCTGGTGTCGCAGCCGACATGGGTGCCGGTCAGGTTCAGATGCTCGCGCAGGAGATGGACAAGAAGGGTCCGGTCCTCGACTTCGGCCGAGACCGCCTTGCCATTTACCGTCAATTTGACTGTAGACACGCCTGATACCTCCCGATGATTTTTAATTGTTCCAATTAGAAGCATGGAGGCGGGACTTTGCAACTGGGAATTTCGTCGGAGAAGTCATTGTAAAGTCATCATCTCGAACGGCACGACCTCGCCGCGTCGACCTGATCGGCAGGCGAAGGCCATCGGGACTGCAAATTGGTGCTTTGCCAGCCGCGGGGCACCTGACGGTCTATTCCGGCCCAATTCACGCCTCGCGTAAGCCACGGAGACCAAACAACAATGCCGCTTGAACGGGCCCCTTGACGCGTTCGACAAGCGTCCGAGGACCACGGCCGGCGGCGGTCGCCGGCGTCCGCGACGGATCGGCGGTGCCGGCGTCCGGATTTGGCGGCGTCGGCGTCGTCGACCGTCTGCGCGATGCCTCGCACGAATGGGGCGCCCGGTTTCAAATTTACGCGCCCTTATCGATTCTGCTCTAATTTTCGGCTTCGGATCGGTGGCGTGCGCTTTCGGATCCCTCGATTATTGGAAAAGCCGGGAGGTCTGCGGTGGGTTCGCAATCGGTATCGCTAAAGCTCCCGGCCTTGCGTTTTCGCGGCAAAGTCACCCTCGGTTTCGCGGCTGTGCTCGCCATCACGGCGGTCAGCATGGGCATCGCCTATCTTGGATTTGAGCGTGTCTCCGCCGGCGTGGCGACTTATCGGAACAGCGTTGCGGAGGCCGATCTGGCACGCAATATCGACCGCGAGCTGATTTCGTACCGCGGACTGGCGCGATACTACGTGGTGACCGGGAAGGAAGACGATGCCAACGCGGCGCTGGCGGCCGGCGCCAGTCTGAAAGACGCCATCGATCGGTCGATGAAGGGCACCACCAATCCGGCGCGCCGCGATCAGGTGATGCGCCTTGCCCAGGAACTCGGTACCTTCACCGGGATTTTTGCCGATATTCTCAAGGTCAAGCGCGACAGCGCGCTGGTGACGCAAAATCAGCTCACGCGCGGCGGCAACATGCTGCGCTACAAGCTCGACGATCTCCCCAGCGACGCCAACGATGACGAGCTTCAGGCGATCGAATTCGGCGCGAAAAAAGTGGCCGAGCAATTTCAGGCGGTGACGGCGCTCGCCGGTACCTTCGTCGTCAATTCCGACCAGACGGTCGCCGCCAGCGCGCTGGCGCGCCTCAAATTCGTGGAAAACTCGCTGCGCGCGATACCGTCAAAGGATGACAAGATCGTGCAGGGCCTCAAGGAGGCCAGCACACTGCTGGAGCAATATCGGCAAGCGCTGAGCAAGCTGATCGAAAATTCGAAGTCGGTCGAAAAGCTTGTCGCTGAAATGACCGAGTTCTGCAGCCGCGATCGTCAAGGGCGCGAGCGCGATGAAGGCGGATCTGCTTGCCGATCAGCAAAGGCTGGAATTGGAGTCGGATGCAACCGTCGGCGACACCGAGCACCTGATCGTGATGCTCGCAGCCGGCGGCTTCGTGCTCGGCGGAATACTGGCCTTTGTGCTGGGCAAGGGAATTTCCCGGCCGATGATTGCGATGTGCAAGGCGATGCGCGAACTCGCCGGCGGCAACTTCGACGTGGTGCTGCCGGGCCTCGGGCGCAAGGATGAACTCGGCGAGATGGCGGGAGCGGTGGAAGAGTTCAAGATGCAAGCCGTCGCCAAGGCCGAACGCGATGCCGCGGCCCAGGACGTCCAGAACAAAGCGAGCGGCGCGGCGCGCCGCGCCGAGCTCATTCGCTTCGCCGACGAATTCGAGGCGGCGGTGGGCGCGATTGTCTCGAACGTTTCGGCGTCCGCCGTTCAGCTCGAACAGGCGGCGGGAACGCTGACACGGACCGCGGAAACCACCCAGAGCCTGTCGAGCCAGGTCGCCGCCGCATCGGAGCAAGCCTCCGGCAACATGCAATCGGTCGCGACCGCGACGGAGGAACTGTCCACATCGGTCGACGAAATCGGCCGCCGGGTGCGCGATTCCAACCGGATCGCTGAAGCAGCCGTCCTCCAGGCTCAGCAAACCGACGGACGCATCGGCAAATTGTCGCGCGCCGCGCAGGAGATCGGCGACGTGGTCAAGCTGATCACGGCGATCGCCGAGCAGACCAATCTGTTGGCACTGAATGCGACCATCGAAGCCGCCCGCGCCGGCGAGGCCGGCCGAGGTTTCGCCGTCGTCGCCGCCGAGGTCAAATCGCTGGCCAGCCAGACCGCGAAGGCGACCGACGAGATATCGTCGCACATCTCGGGCATGCAGGGTGCGACGCAGGAATTGGTCGCAGCCATCAAGGAGATCGGCGGCACCATCGCCCAGATATCGAACATCGCCTCGGCGATCGCCAGAGCCGTGGAGCAGCAAAGCGGAGCGACCCAGGAAATCGCGCGCAACGTTCAGGGCGTCGCGCAAGGCACCCATGAAGCCGCGGCCAATATCATGCGGGTCAATCGCGGCGCCACCGAAACCGGGTCGGCCTCCGGGGAGGTCCTGAGTTCGGCAAAAACGCTTTCAAGCGAAAGCGCGCGCCTGCGCGAGGAACTCGATCGCTTTATGGCGAATATCCGCGCGGCATAGTTCGATTGCGTCGTCCCGGCGTTCGCCGGGATGACGCTGAGAATCAGTCGCGATGAAACTGCCGCTTCAGTTCGGTCTTGGCACGTTGCAGCCGGTCGCGTTGGGTTTTCGGCAAGGTCTTGCCGGCGCGGTTGATATAGAAGGTCAGCATCGATAGCACCGAGCGATAGGCGCCGGCCTTGCGGCGCGAACTGCGTTCCGCCGAGCGCTTCAGCGACGCCGCAATCCGCTTTGGATCGCGCAGGGTGAACACCCCTTGCTCCAGATCGAGCGCGTCGCTTTCGCGAGTCACGCGCTGCGACCAGCGCCTTGGCGATGCCTGCTTCGCGGCGGATTTTTTCCGTGCTGAATCCACCTTCCGGACCGTCGTCCTTGCGCTCTTGCGCGCGGACTTCCTATGTTCAGGCATCGCCAACTCCCTGCAGTTCACCGCGAAAACGGTAACGGGCCCCATCAGTTCCTTTGCCGCAACGCGGGAACTCGGAGATCGTCAGGGCGTTGTCAAACGTGGCTGGTAAACGGTTGTCGAACTTTCGCTTGATCGCCTGGAATGTCACATTCCCGGGCGCGCCCTCATTGGTTTAACCCGATGGATTTGCCGGTGCAGCGCAGTTCAGCATTGGATCGCGGCGCGCCTGTTTTCGCGTCCGCGGGACTGAACGACGATCGTGTCATCGAAACCAGCATTCCCTTGCGTCTCGACAGTCTGCGCTGGGGCGGCTTTCACACCCGCGTCGTGCTGGCGCTCGGGATCACCTGGATTCTGGACGGGCTGGAGGTCACGCTGGCCGGCGCGCTATCGGGCGCGCTGAAAGAAAGTCCGACGCTGCATTTCAGCAATTTCGATGTCGGACTCGCCAACAGCGCCTATCTCGCGGGTGCGGTGCTCGGCGCCCTCGGGTTCGGCTGGCTCACCGACCGGATCGGTCGCAAGAAACTGTTCTTCATTACGCTGGCGCTCTATCTCACGGCGACCGCCGCGACGGCGCTATCCTGGGGCCTTTCGAGCTACGCGCTGTTTCGATTTGTCACCGGCGCCGGAATTGGCGGCGAATACACCGCGATCAACTCGATGATTCAGGAACTGGTGCCGGCGCGCTATCGCGGATGGACAGATATTGTGATCAACGGCAGCTTCTGGATCGGCGCGGCGATGGGTGCGACCAGCGCGATTGTTCTGCTCGATCCGCACCTCACCGGTCCCGACCTCGGCTGGCGACTGGCGTACCTGACCGGCGCCGGTCTCGGTCTGATCGTGTTCGTGATGCGGATGTGGATCCCCGAAAGCCCACGATGGCTGATGATTCACGGCGATCCCGACCGGGCGCATGCGATCGTGGGCGATATCGAACGATCGGTCACCAGGCACGCGCAAGACCCGCGTCAACATGCGTGGCCGAAAATCAAGCTGAGGATGCGCGATCACACGCCGCTGCGCGAGGTGGCGCGCACGCTGTTCTTTCTCTATCGCCAGCGCTCGCTGGTCGGGTTGGCGCTGATGGCCGCCCAGGCCTTCTTTTACAACGCCATCTTCTTCACCTTTGCGCTGGTGCTGACCGACTTCTACGGAATCGCCGCGAACCAGATCGGATGGTATATTCTACCGTTCGCCGCCGGCAATTTCCTCGGGCCGCTGCTGCTGGGCCGGCTGTTCGATACGCTCGGCCGCCGCGCCATGATTGCGTTCACCTATGGCGTATCCGGCGCGCTGCTTGCGCTTTCCGGCTATCTGTTCGCGATCGGCGTGTTGAGCGCCGAGAGCCAGACCGTCGCATGGATGGTGATCTTCTTTTTTGCCTCGCCAGCCGCAAGCGCTGCGTATCTCACCGTCAGTGAAACCTTTCCGCTGGAGGTCCGCGCACTGGCGATTGCGCTGTTTTATGCGGTGGGGACGGGAATTGGCGGCGTCGTCGGCCCGGCGTTGTTCGGTGCGCTGATCGATACCGGATCGCGCAACAGCGTTTTTGCCGGTTACCTGCTGGGTTCCGGTTTGATGATCGTGGCGGCCGCGATCGCCTGGCGTTACGCGGTCGCGGCTGAGCGCCGGCCGCTGGAATTGGTTGCTCGCCCGCTGGCCTTTGTGGAGTAGAATGAGATGAACCAGGGTCTGGCCGAGGTGCCGTTGCAACAGGACATTCCATCACCGGACGAGGCGCCGTCGAAATTGATGGCGAGTGAGCTTGCGCGGCGGCTGGATGAATGCGCTGTCCTGCTCGATATCGACGGGACGTTGCTCGATCTGGCGCCGACACCGCGTGAAGTGTGGGTGCCGCCGGGCCTGGCGACGACCCTCAACCGGCTGGTCGAGAAAACCTCGGGCGCGCTGGCTCTCGTTAGCGGACGTTCGTTGAACGATATTGATCTGATTTTTGCCCCCGAGCAATTTCCGGCGGTCGGCGGCCACGGCGCGGAAATGCGAATCTCCGGGGATGGCGAAGCCATCACCCATGCCCCGCCGATGGACAAGGAATTGAAGCGGCGGCTGGCGGCGATCGCCAAACTCAGCCCGGGCATTCTGCTGGAAGACAAGGGCTACTCGCTGGCGCTGCACTATCGGCTCGCGCCGCATGCCGAGAAAGCGATTTACGAAGCGGTATCCCTGATCAGGGCCGACCTGCCAAATGCGCCGATCGAGATGATGCCCGGGAAATGCGTCTGCGAGATCAAGCCTTCCGGTTTCAACAAGGCATCGGGCGTGATCGAATTGATGAGCCATGAACCTTTCAAAGGCCGCCGTCCGATTTTTATCGGCGACGATGTCACCGACGAGAGTGTGTTCGCCATCATGGCTGATTTCGGCGGCCTGGCATTTTCCGTTGGCCGGCGCGCAAAAGGCGTCGTCAGCCATTTCGACGAACCGCGCGACGTGCGCGAATGGCTCGCGCGTCTCGTCGGTGACGAAGCTGTGGCCGGAGGGTGACTGGAGCCGATCGCCGTTTGCGGAAGCGAAGGATCCGCGCCCGATTTCTGTCACTCAAGCTGTCCCTTTTAAAATGCTCTTCGCAGTGAACCTCGAAGGTTCCGCCGCGGCGCGGCCCGAATTTGGTTTCATTTCGTTGAAAGGGTGACGCGGAACCATATTGATGAATGCCTGTTAACCTCGGAGCGGACATCAGGAGGGGACCCTGTGAACCTCGTTGTCGTTTCAAATCGCGTAGCACGAGGCAAGGCCAATGAACCCGTGACGGGGGGGCTTGCGGCTGCCTTGCTGCCGGTGGTGGAGAAATCCGGCGCGATTTGGGTTGGTTCCAGCGGCCGCGTCCGCGACGGTTCCCAGAAGGAACCATTCGCCGAAATCGAAGCGCTCGGTGCAGGCGCGTTGGCGATGCTGGATCTGCCGGCCGCGCATTACGGCGGGTACTATGAAGGTTTTGCGAATTCGGCATTGTGGCCGGCGCTGCATTCCCGCGCCGACCTGATTGTCGCTTCCCAGGAAGATTATGGCTCGTATCGCGAAGTGAACGCCTTCATGGCGCGGGCGCTGCTCCGCTTTAAAAAGCCTGACACCGCGTTCTGGGTTCAGGATTATCACTTCCTGGCGCTCGGCGCGGACTTGCGCGATCTCGGCGTCACGCAGCCGGTCGGGTTCTTCCTGCATACGCCATGGCCCGCGCGCGCCATCATCGAAGGCGTCCCGCATCATCGCGAATTGATAGAGGCGATGCTGGCCTATGATCTGATCGGATTCCAGACCGAGGACGATTGCGAAAACTTTCTTTCCTATATCCAGCAGGATCTGGGCCTCGTCGTTCAGGATGGCGCCGTCACGTCGCGGCACGGCACAACGCAAATCGCGGTGTTTCCGATCGGCATCGATCCGGAGAAATTCGCCCAGCAAGCCGCCAAGGCGGCCTGCCACCCCGATGTGTCGCGGCTGCGGCGGAGTCTGCACGGCGAGAAACTCGCGATCGGCGTCGATCGGCTGGACTATTCCAAGGGGCTGATCAACCGCATCAATGCGTTCGACCGCATGTGGGGCTTGCAGCCCGCACTTCAGCGCACGGTGTCGCTGCTGCAGATCGCAACGCCGTCGCGCGGCGGGATCGAGGCTTACGGCAATCTGCAAAACGAGCTCGCCAAGCTGGTCAGTGACGTCAACGGCCGCCACGGCGAAGTGGACTGGACCCCGATCCGCTATCTCAACAGGGGTTTCAGTCAGACCGTCCTGGCGGGGCTTTATCGCACCGCCCAGGTCGGGGTCGTGACGCCGCTGCACGACGGCATGAATCTGGTCGCCAAGGAATATGTCGCGGCACAAAGCCCCGTCGACCCCGGCGTGCTGGTGCTGTCGAAATTCGCCGGTGCCGCGAACGAACTGGACACGGCGCTGCTGGTGAATCCCCACGACATCGACGGCATGGCGCGGACGATCGCGACGGCGCTGTCGATGCCGCTGACCGAGCGGCGCATGCGCTGGGAAGCGATGATGGCCAGACTTCGCGACGGCACGATCCAGCAATGGTTTGCCGATTTCGTCGACGCGTTGCAGGAAACCCGGATCGACAGGTGCGCGGCTGAGCCGCTGCTGGCGGAGCCTCAGGCATTACCGCCGTTGCGCTCGGTCCATCTCGGCGCGCGGTATAATTAGCAGAAACCCGCCGAGCTAATAGCAATACGAGACGCCATCGAGGACCGGGCACCGTGCCCTCTCCGGTGCACTCGGATTCTCCAGGGGAACAACGCCCTTGCCGTGGCCGACGAACACGCCCTGTCCCACGATGACCGAGGATTTGTTGCCGATGATGACGCTCGGATGCGGCGACGTCAGGCTCGACCGCGTGCCATCGGCCCAGATGATTGCATCGCCGGACAGGACGCCGCGGCGGCCGTCATCGCAGCTCACGTCGACACCCTGACGGGTGCACGCCTGCGCCAGCGCGGGCCCGGCGCTGCCCGCCACCATCGCGGACATCAAAATCGAGAGCACCAAAGCCCGATCCGTGGTCATGTCGCCCCTCCGCCCGCTGGATTGCCACCATGCAGTCGTCAGCCTTAGCCGGTTTTCGGTTCAACGCAGAACGCAAAGCAAGTCCGGCGCGGATCCAGATGAAAAATTAACAAGATAATTCAATAAATTGAAGAAAAATTCCGCCGTTCCGGCCGCGCTCACTTGCAAAAGTCGCCAGCGCCCTTCAAGACAGGTGCATCCGGAGAGATGGCCGAGTGGCTTAAGGCGCACGCTTGGAAAGCGTGTGTGCGGGAAACTGTACCGTGGGTTCGAATCCCACTCTCTCCGCCATACCGGCGTTCGCATTTGTTCGCCATCATCTCCCAACCCCCTGAAAATTCGCCGTAATTTTAGCGTTTGATGCCTACTCGCGTCCGCGAGCGTTCGCCCGAAAACGTGGGTAAATGCGCGCAATATGTGGGTAGCGTTGCGGGTAAGATGGCAGAGCAGACATGGCGCATTTGGTGGGCCGGCTGACGGCCTTGAAGGTCGCAAAGGTGAAGACGCCCGGCATGTATGCCGACGGCGCGGGCCTCTATCTGCAGGTCTCGGGCGATGGCGAAAATAAACTCGCAAAGTCCTGGATCTTTCGCTTCACCCTTCGCGGCCGCTCCCGTGAAATGGGGCTCGGCTCAGCGTCGCTGTTCGGCCTCGCCGAAGTCCGCGCCAAGGCGGCCGAGTGTCGACGACAAGTTTACGAAGGCATCGATCCGATCGAGGCGCGCCGCGCGTTACGCGTCCAGGCCGCGCTCGAGGCGGCGACCGCGCTGACCTTCGAGGACTGCACCGAGCAATACCTTGCGGCCCACAGTGTCGGCTGGCGCAACGCCAAGCACGCCGCGCAATGGAGTTCGACGCTGAAGACCTATGCCGAGCCGGTGATCGGTGCGCTTGCGGTCCAAAGCATCGACACCACACTGGTGATGAAGATCATTGAGCCCTTGTGGTCGAAGAAGCCGGAAACGGCCTCGCGGCTACGAGGCCGGATCGAAGCCGTGCTCGATTGGGCAACCGTGCGCGGCTTCCGCCAGGGCGAAAATCCGGCGCGATGGCGCGGCCATCTCGATAAGCTGTTGCCGGCCCGCGCCAAGGTCCGCAAGGTCAAGCACCATGCTGCCTTGCCCTATGACGAACTACCCGCATTCATGACCGCGTTGCGCGCCCAGGACGGCGTTGCGGCACGCGCGCTTGAGTACCTTGTCCTGACGGCGGCCCGAACCGGTGAGGTGATCGGTGGCCAACCCGAAGAAATCAAGGACAAGGTCTGGACGGTGCCGGCCGGTCGCATGAAGGCCAGCAAGGAGCATCGCGTTCCTTTGTCAGCAGCGGCGCTCGCCATCATCGAGAAGCTGCGCAAGGAGCACGGCGGCACATTCCTGTTTCCGGGCGGCAAGCGTGACAAGCCGCTCAGCAACATGGCCATGCTGGCGCTGCTGGACCGCATGGGACGATCGGATCTAACTGCGCACGGCTTTCGCTCGACCTTCCGGGACTGGGCCGCCGAATGCACGAATTATCCGAATGAAGTGGTCGAGATGGCGCTGGCGCATACGATCAACAGCAAGGTCGAGGCGGCTTACCGCCGGGGCGACCTGTTCGAGAAGCGGAAGTCGTTGATGTCCGACTGGGCAACATTCTGCGCGTCAAGCGCGGATCAAAAAATCATCTCGATCAGTGCCTGAATGTTGTTCGAGCATTGATTGCATCCTGTAAATCGACGCCTAAGTCCCCACCGCTTTATCTTCGCCCTTGTGGGCGATGCAGATTGGATTGCAAGTCACGAGATAGTCGCGCGCTGATCACAATTCACGTCTGATCGAGAATTGGGTCCAGATCGGCCCTGCTGTCGCTTCGTGGTTGGAGCCGTGTACCTGCCTCATCTGACCTCATCGCACTGACGTTTTGGTCGCCATGAGACGGGATCGGCGATCCAGCGGTCGATGTCGGATTCATGCCAGCCGGTTCCGTTAACGCTGATCTTGAGCTGCGTCGGGAACGTGCCTTCGGCGATCTTGCGGTAGATGGTGGACCGGGACAACCCGGTCCGGGCAAGAACGGTTTTCAGACGGATGATGCGTTCTGGTTCACGCATGGCCGCGCGGCCTCTTGCTGGCTGTTACTGACGACTGCTGAGACCAGACAGGGCATGGATTCAAGGCCACGCAAGAGGGTTTTGACCGTCCCCGTACCGTGGCGAAGAGTCGGCGGTAAACCGGATGCGTCAAATTCCGAGGCCCCGGCCTCGGCCAAGGTCAATGCCGTGGCTGAAGGCCAATTCGTGGCCGAGCCGGCGGCCTGACTCGAACGCGATGCCGAGATCACGCTTGCGGTTGGCGAGGATGGATTCCAGTTGCGGATCGCGTTCGAGGCTTTTGGCCATGTCGCCCATCGCCGAGCGCGTTGCCTTGTAGCCGGACATGTCGCCCGCCTGATACTGACGCTGGCTGGTGCGGTCGAGCGTCTGCCAGCGCTCCACGAAACGGTCGGCGCGGCGGCTCGGATCGGTCCGCAGCTCGGTTTCGAGCTGGAGAGCGCGGATGGCGCGATTGACCTGGCCGCCAGCTGCCTCGCGGACAAGTTCCGGATTTTTCTTGTAGGCGGCTTCGGCGTCGTGTGAGCCATAGGGCCCGCGCGATAGGCGGCTGACGCCACCGCGCTGGAGCCGGACTTGCGGCCAATGACCTTGACGTGAAGATGATAGATCGCCATCGCGATCGGATTAGTGGCACAGCGAAGCGCACGTCGGAACGACGTATAAGCGCGCCCTCCCTCGAAAAAATCTCGGGCGGGATTACACCGTCTCAAACCGTCCCGGCAACCTTACAGCATTACACTGGGCGCTGAACTATCCTCACTCTATCAACATTGCTGGAGAACGTGATGCGCAGGCCACGGGATTTTGACGGAGAACTGAAAGCACTTCAGGACAAGGCGCGCGACCTCAAGAGCCGCAAGGTGCTTGGGCTCGGTGAACTGGTCATCGCCACTGGAGCGGACTGCCTCAGCGCCGACGAACTGGCAGGCGCACTGATCGTGCTGGCCGAGACGAAGGAAGCCGCGAAGAGGGAGGCATGGGCCAAGCGCGGGGCCGCGTTTTTTCAGAGCCGGGCGCGACGAACTGCACCGGCAGCTGAGCGCCATACTGGCGGCGCTCGGGCGCAACCGGGCGGCGCGCAACCTTCAACACGCAGCAAGGGCTCGGCATGATATGCGCGCATCGCAGGTCGAGCGCCGCAAGCGCACGCGGCACCTGATCGAACTGGGCGGCCTCGTCGTCAAGGCTCGTGTGGTGGACCTAACCGGCGACGACCGCGCCACGATCTTCGGCGCGCTGCTTTGGATGGCCGACAAGCTCCAAAGCGATCAGGGCGAGCGGGCGCGCGAGCTCTGGGCCGCAATGGGGAAGCAGGCGTTTGAGGCGGACCCGGCGACATCCCAGGGGGACAGATCGAACTGTTACAGCAGTTCGTCGTTGATGCATGACGATGGTATGTCAGCCGAGTGACTGCGTGCCGGAGTGATGTTCGATCATGCAAACGTCGCCGCAGGTTCGAGTCCGCAGGTTCTCCGACGCAAACTGAACCAAGACGAATAAAAATCATCCGATCAGGAGCGCGTCAAATTGCTTCAAAATGATCTCTTCACGCCTGTGCATCGTTCTCAATGCGAGCCAAATCTCTCGGCTAGCGCACCATACCCCCGGAGCGATCAGCCCGCCATATACATCCGCCGAAGGGCCAGGGGTGGCGAGCAAAACTGGGGGCCACGAACGCGGCTGCGACGAATGCATGATCGAGAGCCCGATCGACGACGGTATGACGACCGTCGCGGCGTCGGCAAAAATCGGATGGCGATACGTGTGAATGTCAGCGTCCACGCCCCGACATAAATCCTTCCTCAGCGATTCTGCTGTATCAGTCAGCCAACAGACACGAAGTCCGTTAGGACCTTGTTAAGGTTCCGCTCTCTCTTGATGAGCCAGGATGAAGTGGAGTTGAAGGTGGGCCCCAGCATTTGAGCCGAATGCTCCAAATTAAAGAGTTTGCTTCTCTCCTTCCGCTAGACAACAGCCGTACGAGTGACCAATGGAAATCAGCGTAATCTTTCCACCCAAGGCGCGAGATGTGCGTCTCGATCTGTTGCGTGGCATCGCAAACTGGGCAATCTTCCTCAATCACATGCCGAACAACGTGGTCAACTGGATCACCACGCGCAACTACGGGTTCAGTGACGGAGCCGATCTTTTCGTTTTCATTTCAGGCTACACCGCAGCGTTCGTTTTCGGGCGGATGATGCGAGACCATGGTTTTGTGATCGGAGCGACGCGGGTCTGGAAACGCGTCTGGCAGCTCTATCTTGCGCACGTCGTGCTGTTCGTCGTCTACGTCGCCGCGGTCGGGTACGTCGCCTTGCGTTTTCAATTTGACAACATCATTCACGAATTCAACGTGGCCTGGCTGGTCGAGCATCCCTTCGTGACGTTGATCTATGCCCTGCTGCTCGGCTTCAAGCCCGTCAATCTCGACGTGTTGCCGCTCTATATCGTCCTGATGTCCTTGTTTCCTTTCGTGCTGTGGATCATGCTGCGGCTCCCGAACCTCACGATTCTCGGTTCGCTCCTGCTCTATGTGGCGGCTCGTCAGTTCGGCTGGAATCTCCCTGCCTATCCGGAAGGGACTTGGTTCTTCAACCCATTCTGCTGGCAATTCATGTTCTGCTCGGGGGCGTGGTTTGCCCTGGGCGGAGGCTGGAAGTTGTGGCCTCTCATTGCGTCGCGACCATTCGTCTGGTTCGGTTTCGGCTATCTTCTGTTCGCATTGGTCATGACGCTGGCGGCCCGCATCGAAGGTCTCCGCGAACTCATTCCGGACTGGCTCTTTGGTGCCTTCAATCCCAATGACAAGACCAACCTCGCGCCGTTCCGGGCCCTGCATTTCGGCGTGATCGCGTTGCTGATCACCCGCTTCCTTCCGGAAGACTGGAAGGGCCTGGAGTGGCCGATCTTCGCTCCGCTCATCAAATGCGGGCAGGAGTTGCTGCGCGTATTCTGCGTCGGCGTGCTGTTGTCGTTCGTGGGCTATTTCCTGCTGGCGGTCAGCTCGGGGACCATCGTTGTTCAGCTCGCGATCAGCGTCACGGGCATCGCCATGCTCTGCGGCTTTGCCTATTACGGCGAGTGGTCGAAGAAGGTGGACAAGCTTATCAAGCGTCCGCCGGCGCCCGTGCAAATGACGAGCCCTTCACAGGCTGCGTAGACGCTGAGCGGCCTCGCCCGAGCGTGTCATCCGGCTGGAGCGCGATGAGAAAGCGAAGTGCGGTGTTGCCATTGAAGCGGCGCTCGGACACATTACCGAAAGCCCGGTTGCTGCAATGATCACATCGATTTTCGCCGGACCAATACAGTGCGACTCCTCATACGCCTAGTGCAACGCTTAACGATCGCCGGGTTGGGGATCTTCACGGTCTGGCTGATCGTCTTCATGGTGTTTGAGACGGCGAACCGCCGGCTGCCCTGGATCCTCGCTGTTGGCGTCACCTATGGATTGGCTGCCTATGTTATACTTCCGCGCGTGATCCGGTTGGGCCTCAAAATTCTTCAGCATCAGCGGGTGCCCAGCTACACGATCACTGGCGATGGATTACCCGGAGACCCCGTCAACGTCGCCCTGATCGGTACGCTCCAACAGCTTCGCGCGAGCTTTGCGGCGGTGGGTTGGTGCGAAGCGGACCGATTGGGGCTGGCAAGCGCGTGGGGCATGATCCGAGCCTTCGTTCTTAACGCGCCATATCCCACCGCTCCATTCAGCAGCCTCTATCTATTCGGACGCGGCCAGGATATCGGCTTTCAGAAAGCAATCGATAATAGCCCGCGAAAGCGCCATCACATCCGGTTCTGGGCTATGAGCCTGACACGCGCAGAGAAGACCTGGAAAGCCGGCGGCTTCTGGTCGAACACCGACCAGCCACCAGCCGATGAACGCGTTCTCTGGGTCGGTGCCGGCACGAAAGATACCGGCCTGTCGCTCACCCGACTGACGTTTCAGATCACTCACGCCACCGATTCGGATACCAACACCGAGCGGGATTACATCATGGCCGAACTGATCAGGACTCGGTCGATCGAGACCGTGGAACTTCAAAATGCCGGTCAAGAGCTGCCCGAGCGCGTCAATCATTACGTGACGGATGGGGAAATTGCGTTGGCGAGCCTGTTGGTCTTGACGCGTGACGCCGGCGCATAATTTGTTTTTGATCGCAAAGAGGTCGGCGGCGGGCGCCAAAAGGTCGTGTCCGACTACGGATTCAATGCGGGTACATCAGCGGAGATTCAGCCGTGCCTGCCATTCGGGGGCAAAGTCAAGCGGACGCAAAGCCCCTGCAGGGAGCTTTTCGGATCTGTGTCATACGAAACGCCTTGGTCGGCTGATATTTCTCAATGATCCTGAGACGGCAGGAAGCGTCTGTCTAATGGGCATGGTGACCCTCGGCTTTTGATGGGGCCCGCTTCGCCCCGGGCCGCATCAGGAAAGCGGTGCCGAGCAGGACGCCGGTTGCGACGACAACGACGGTAAGAAAGGCCTGGTCGAAAGCTCGATGAGCGAGGGAGACGACGACAGTCGCGGCTTCGGTCGGCAGGCGCTCGGCAACGATCAGCGCCTCGTCAATGCTGTCGCGAACTGCGGCCGGGACCGTCGATCCGTTGGGCAGGACCATGAATGCGGTATAAACGCCGGACAGTATGCTTCCGAAAACGCTGATCCCGACTGTGCCGCCGAGCTCGAACGAGACTTCCTCGATCGAAGCGGCCATGCCTTCACGCCCCTCCGGCGCCTGATTCATGACGGCGTTGGAAGCGGCCGCCATCGAGGCACCCAGCCCGAGGCCGTTGATCGCGAGGCAGGTCAATTGCAGTACGAGGCTCCCGTTGTAGCAGGCGAGATAGCCCGCTGCGCTAAAGCCGGCGAGCAAGAGCGCACCCCTCATCGTGTTGGCGGCTCCAACGCGACGGAGCGTCAGGCTGGCCAGCGGACCGCCGACGAACGCCGCCAGCGGTGCGGGCAAGATGTAGAGGGCAGCCTGCAAAGGCGAATAGCCGAGTACAAGCTGCAAGCGCTGACTCAGCGCCAACTCGGTGCCCGCGATCGCAAGCGAAGCGACGAACCCCGTAATTACGCTGAGCGTGAATTCACGGTTGCGGAACAGCGTAAAGTCGATCAAGGGACTCTTGAGGCCGAGTTGTCGGCGGACAAAGACGATCAGCATGATGGCCGTCCCGGCGGCTACGGCCGCCATCACGCCGTAAGGAGGGTGCGGGCTGCCCAGCTCCTCGACGACATAGGCGAACCCGATCAGCCCGGCCATGACCTGGATCGAACCCACCAGGTCCCAGTCGCCGTCGGGGCGCTTTCCCGGCGCAGGAATGAGGAACAGGGCGGCCACGAGAGCGATGGCAACCAGGGGAACGTTGATCAAAAAGACCGATCCCCACCAGAAGTATTCCAGGAGCACACCGCCGACCAGGGGACCGACGGCTGCGCCGCTCGACGCGACGGCTCCCCAGATTCCGATGGCCAGCGCCCGTTCGTGGTCATCGGAGAAGGTGACGCGAATGATCGAGAGGGTTGCGGGCATCATCAGCGCGGCACCGACGGCGAGCAGAACCCGCCCGCCAATCAAGACCGCCGGTGTTGGCGAGTAAGCGGCCACAATCGATGCCACCCCGAACACCAGGAGACCCGCAACGAATGTCCACTTGTGGCCGAGGCGATCGCCGAGCGTGCCGAAGCCGGGAAGGAGACCGGCGACGACAAGTCCATAGGCCATGACGATCCACAGCTTCTCCGACGGCGATGCCGCAAGCTCATAGGTGAGGCTGGGCAGCGCGGTATACAGCACCGTCATGTCAATGACGATGAGCGCAAGCGCACTCGAGACCGTCAGAAGGATCAGCCAGCGATTACGTTTCGACATCGGCGCACGATAACTTTCAGTTGAACCAGATCTGCCGATCTCGACAGGAGCCTTTCGCGTCCGACTTGCCGAACAGCATCACTTCGGAAACAGCAAAGAGATACTGAATCGTGCCTGCCAGTGTGATGCCAGATCCGGCTTCAGCAAATTGTAATAAACGCCGATCTGCGCATCGATCGGCTGTCCCTTGACAATGAAGAGCTTGCCGATGCCGGCGCCGACCGGAACAATCCACCGCTCATTGCCCTTCGCGATCCAGTTCGCCGTGATGATGGGACTCGAGCTGATGTAGGAACCGTCGGAGAAGTTATAGTTGACGAAATACTGCAACATCATCTGGTTTACGGGCGCGCGGTCGCTCGGACCCGCAAACGACCAGATGTTGTTGGCGAGCACGCCGAGCACCCAGGGGCCGGGCATGGTCAGCGCGACCATGGTCGGGCCCGCGCTCCATTTTCCCGAACCGAGCACAGGGTCGGTCGCAGACGGGTAGGAAAAGGTCGGCCCGACGCCCCAGATCAGGCTGCCCGCGTGTGACGGGGAGAGAGCGAAAATCTGGTTGATGTCGCCAGTTCCGCCTATCCGCCCCTGCTCAGGGGAAAAGCGAACCTGGGCGATGCCGGGAATGGTGGTGCGTGTCACCAGATTCCAGTCGGCATTGAGCTGAAACGGTATGACGGGTTCAACTTTGAAGAGGTTAGCCGTCTGCCGGTACGGACCTGTATTTGGCGCGGTAACACTCTCCAGGCCGACGCTGATCGTATCCGCGATCGGATTCTGCGCGGTCTTGGCCAGGTCTTCGATGGAGGTGGTCTTGGCCTCCTGCGCCGACGCGCTGGCGCCATGACATAGCGCTGAAACGAGCAAGAACAGAACTGTCGATCGAGAAAGCTTCCGCGTCATTGCCGGCCATGCCTCTTCCCTGATGGAATCTACCGATATGCGAGGCTATTCATGCGTTACTTGGCCGTTCATGACGGTCATCGCGACCTTGGTCTTGTGGATTTCGTGCGGGGCGACTTCGAACAGGTTCTTTTCCAGCACGACCAGATCTGCGAGTTTTCCGACTTCGATCGAGCCGATCTCGCGCTCCAGGCCGAGCTGCCATGCCGGCCCCATCGTGGCCGCCTTCAGGGCGGCATCGAGCGTGATGACCTCGTCGACCGGCGGCAGTTGGGGACCATGCGGCTTGCCGAGTTCTCGCCGGGTCGTCGCGATCTCGATCGCGTCGAGGGGTTTGTAGGTGCTGTAGGAGTTCGCGGCGGGCCAGTCGGCGCCGAACGACAGCTCGCCGCCATGGCGGAGGATCGAGCCTATTCGATACACGTTGTCGGCCCGGGGGGCCCCCAGACGCGCCCGCGTGACGATTTGCCAAGGTCGATCGGGAACGGCCCACTGCGCTGAAAATTGTGCGATGACGCCGAGCCTGGCGAAGCGCGGCGCGTCCTCCGGATCGACCAGGGTGAGGTGGGCGATGGCGTGCCGGCGATCGCGCGGCGGGTTGGCCTTGATCGCGGCCTCGATCGCGTCGAGCGTCAGCCGGGTCGCCCGGTCGCCGATGCAATGGACATGAATGTCGATGCCGTCACGGTCGGCCCGCCGGACGATGTCGGCGAACTTGTCGGGGGGCAACAGCGGTTCGCCGCTGGTGTCGGGCGCGTCGGCATAGGGGGCGAGGAACACACCGGTGTGTGCGTTGTCGCCGCCGTCCATGTTCAGCTTCAGCACCGAAGCACGGACGAGCTCGGACTGGAACTCTCGTCGCAACGCCTTGATCACGGGCAGGGGATCGACGTCCGGCCGGTTGTGGTAGTAGGAGCCGATCAGCCGGAAGGGCAGCTTTCCTTCCCGCGCCAACTGCGAATAGAGCGCGAAACCCTCTTGGTCCGGCATAACCATGATTCCGGCATCGAACACGGTGGTGATCCCCGCGGCGGCGGCCTTGGGAAGCCAGTCCGCAAGCCCTCCGGCGATATATTCCAGACTGAAGGGTTCGATGGCATTGTTGACCAGCACCATGACCGGCGGCTCCGCGAGAAAGCCGGTCGGCTCGCCCGTCGCCGGATCGCGCTGGAAATAGCTGAAGCCGGGTATGGGATCCTTCGTGTCCTTCGTCACCCCGGCGAGCGCCAGGGCCTGCGAATTGACCCAGGCGCCGTGCCCGTCGATCCCGAAAAGAATGACGGGAACCTCAGGCCAAATGGCGTCAAGATCTTCCTTGCGCGGGCCGGTCGCGGGAAAGGCGTTATATCGCCAGCCGAAGCCGCGGACGATGTCCACGGTCCCGATCTTGTTGCGATAGGCCTTGAGCGCATCGAGCATCTCTTGCCGGGTGTCGAATTGAAGATCGACGCCTCGCGTGAGGGCAGCTCCGACCATGGGATGTGTGTGACCCTCGACGAAGCCGGGCAGAAGCATCTTTCCTGCGAGATCAACGACACGGGTGTGCCGCCCGACGAAGGACCGAACGCCGGCTTCGTCGCCGACAAAGACGATGCGTTTTCCCTTGACGGCAACGGCGCGGGCCCAAGGCTTGTCGCCATGGACCGTGTACACCGGGCCGTTCCGGAAAACGATGTCGGCGCTCGGGTCGGAAGCGGCGACCGCTTCGGCGATGAACATGGGGGCAGACGAAGCCGTTGCGGCCGTGGCCGCGAAGGCCGCGCCGCGTCGGAGCGCCTGGCGTCGCGTCAGGCCACCTGCTCCCTCTTTTGACGGACTAACGAAGAGATCCCGGTAATTAGCCCAATGACATCCAAGACACATGGTGTCGGCTCCATCATTCGCGGGCGGCGCCCGTTTCGGTTGGCGCGTCGATACGCGCTGGTCAAAAAAGATGCGTCCGACCGTTTCCAGCCAGACTGGCTATTCGTGCCGCACTTGACCGTTCATGACAGTCATCACCACCTTGGTCTTGTGGATGTCGTGCGGGGCGACTTCGAACAGGTTCTTTTCCAGCACGACCAGATCGGCGAGCTTACCGACCTCGATCGAGCCGATCTTCTGGTCCAGCCCGATCTGGTAGGCAGGCCCCATCGTGGCGGCCCGGATCGCCTCCTCCAGACTGATCCGTTCGTCGAGCGGCGGCAGCGGCGGCTGATCCGGCTTGTTGAGCTCCCGCCGCGTGGTCGCGATCTCGATCGCTTCGAGCGGCCGATAGGTGCTGTAGTAACCGGCGGCCGGCCAATCGGTGCCGAGCGATATGTTGCCGCCATGGCGAAGGATCGAGCCCGTGCGATAGACCTGTTCCGCACGCGACCCGAGGCGCGGCCGCATCACGCCATGCCAGTAGGCATCCGCAACCGACCACTGGGTGGAGAACTGCGCGGTGACGCCGAGTGCGGCGAAGCGTGGTACATCATCAGGTGAAAGTATCACCACGTGAGCGAGCGCATGCCGGCGGTCGCGGGGCGGATTGACCTTGATGGCGGCTTCGAAGGCGTCCAGGCACAGGCGGTTGGCGCGGTCGCCGTAGGAGTGGATGTGGATGTTGAGGCCGTCCCTGTCGGCGCGGCGAATGATGTCCTTGAGCATGTCAGGCGGCAGCAACGTGTCGCCGCTGGTGCTCGGATCGTCGGTATAAGGGGCAAGTAGTGCCGCCGTCCGCTGGGCCTCGCCTCCGTCGATGTTGAGCTTGAGGACGGATGCCTGCACCAGCTCGGAATGAAAGCGCCGCCGCAGTGCCTTGATGATCGGTAGGGGGTCGATGGCCGGGTTGTTGTGGTAGGTCGATCCGACGACGCGGAACGGCAGTTTCCCCTTCCGCTCCAGGTCCTGATAGAGCTGAAAACCCACCTCATCGGGCAGAAGCAGCATTCCGGCATCAAAGAGACTGGTGATGCCGGCCGCGGATGCCTTCGGCACCCAATCTTCAAGCAACTCGGCGACGAAGCCGGTCGTGAACGGCGCAACCGCGTTGAGAACCTTGAACATGGCAGGAGGTTCGACGAGATAGCCGGTCGGCTCTCCCGAGACCTGGTCGCGCTGGAAATAGCTGAAGCCGGGCAGCGGATCCTTGGTCGCCTTCGTTACCTTGGCCATTGCCAGCGCCTTTGAATTGACCCAGGCGGAATGGCCGTCGATCGCAGCAAGAATGACGGGCGTATCCGGCCAGATTTGATCCAGATCCTCCTTGTGCGGGCCGGTTGCCGGGAATGCGTTGTAGCGCCAGCCGAAGCCGCGGATGACGTCTACCTTCCCCAGCTTCGCGCGATAGGCCTTCAGGGCCTCGACCATTTCGTCTCGGCTATCGAACTGAAGATCAACGCCTCGGGTCATGGCCGCGCCTGCAACCGGATGGATGTGTCCCTCCACGAACCCGGGCAGCAGCATCTTGCCGGCAAGGTCCACGACGCGGGTTCTCGGCCCAATGAAGGATCGAACGCCGGCATCGTCGCCCACGTAGACGATGTGCTTGTCCCGAACCGCTACGGCCCGCGCCCATTCTCTCCCGCCGCTTACCGTGTAGACGGCGCCGCTACGGAAAACGATGTCTGCATTGGAGCCGGCGATACCGGCGTCGGCTGGCGTCGGCAGCGAGACCGCCGCGACGCCGACCGCGGCAAACGCCGCGCCCGCCTGCAGCACACGGCGCCGCGACGGATTGCCGTCGGATGAACGCTTGTCGTCTGCCTTCAGGAAACTGCGGAATCTCGACCAGTCACAGGCAATACACATCGCTCTTCCACCATCGCGTCAAAGATTGAGCCAGCAGGCCCGTTTGCAACACTAAGCTACGTCGCCAAATGCTCGCAGACGTTGACCTTGATCAAGGCGGGTTCGAGCCGTGCGCGCAAACTTCGTTGTCGAGCAGGCCCGAATCGCTTTATCGGAGGAGCAAGTCATGTGCTTGATTTGTAGCGGTCGGGGATTTGGGCTGCGGTATCCGCGGACGGAGTTGGCGTCTGCCGCGGAAGGTGCGACTGGCCTCACGCGCCGCCAGATGATTGCCACCGCGGCCGCCGCCTCGATCGTCAGCGCACCAACGGTGGCCTGGGCCGCCCCAAACCATACGACTGTCTTCCGCAACGGGCGCATCTATACGGTGGAAGACGCGCAGCCCTGGGCGGAGACCGTTGTGACCACGGGCAATCGCATCGTTTATGTCGGCGATGATGCCGGCGCGGCCAAATTCATTCGGGGCGGCGCCGAGGTCGTCGATCTCGGCGGCCGCATGATGCTCCCGGGTTTCGTCGATGCTCACTGGCATCTTGCCACCGCGACGTTCGCCAGCGGCGCGTGGGTCAATTCGGAACGGGTCGAGGATGTCTACGACGCGGTGCGTCAGTACGCCGCCGCGCATCCCAGCGAGAAGATTATCCCCGGCTTCGGCTGGATGGTCACCAGTTTTCCCGAGACCGGACCGCGAAAGGAGCCGCTGGACGCGATCGTTCCCGATCGCCCGGTGCTGCTCGTCTCGAATGACTTTCACAATTACTGGGTCAACTCCAGGTTCCTCGAACTGGCGGGGATCACCAAAGACACGCCGCGCGACGTCGTGTCCGGAGCCTCTTGGTTCGAGAAAGACCCGACCACCGGCGAGCCGACCGGCTTCATCTGCGAGCCTCCCGCGTTTTTTCTCGCGCTGGAGGCGCTGGAAAAGCGCGGCATTCAGCCGTATGGCATCAGCTCCGCCGTCGCCGCGATGGAGGAATGGCAGCGCAAGCTGGCAGCCGCCGGCGTCACCACCGTCTTCGATGCGGGCTTTGTCATCTGGCCGGATCAGCAGCACAACGGCTTCGATATCCTCATGGGGCTCGAGCGTCGCGGCAAGCTGCTGCAACGCGTCGTCGGCTCCTACTACTACAACGATCCGAAAATCGACCCGCTTCCGATCATCAGGGGCTACAAGAAGAAATACAGGAGCGCACTGGTCGAGGCCAATGTACTCAAGCTGGTCGCTGATGGCACCGAGGCGGCTCACACGGCCTACTATCTCGAGCCTTATGCCGACCGGCCGGACTGGCGCGGCGAAATGCTCCTCCCTCCCGATGTGCTCAAACGCGTCGTGCGCGCGGCCGATGCGGAGGGGTTCGACATGCACGTGCATGCCTGCGGTGATGGAGCGGTTCGCCTGACGCTCGATGCATTCGAGGCGGCGATCAAGGCCAACGGCCCGCGCAGTCGCCGGCACACGATTTGCCACGCCTTCCTGACGGCCCCCTCGGATATTCCGCGTTTTCGTCAGCTCGGTGTGGTGGCCAATACGCAGATCCAGTGGGGCGTGCCTGACCCATATCTGTTGCGAGTTCAAAAATATCTTGGCGATGAGCGCGGGAACCGGCAGTACACCTTCAAGTCCTTCATAGATCAGGGCGTAACCGTGTCGTTCGGCACCGACGCGCTCGCCACCGGATACAAGGTCGTCTACAAGCCGCTCGAAGCCATACAGTCCGGTCACACCCGGCAGGAGCCCGGCAAGCCCGACGGCCCGGTGCTGGCGCCCGCGAACGAGCGGCTCTCCGTTGCGGAATTGATCCGCGGCTACACGATCAACGGCGCCTATCAGCTTCGCAAGGAGAACGAGATCGGGTCGATCAGGACCGGCAAGCTCGCCGATCTCGTCGTGCTGGAGAAGAACCTGTTCGACGTCTCCGCTCACGACATCGGCAAGGTCAATGTGCAGCTCACGATGATGAACGGCAGGATCACGCATCGCGGCGGGATTTAGCTCACCGTCTTCGGCGAGAGAGCCAATTCGCGGTTGACCCTCCGAATAGTGTCGACCGCACACGAGGGGGATGAGTCATGATTACCTTTGCCCACGCAGCGACCTGGCTTGTGGTCGGCCTGATTGGCGGCAGCCTTGCCGGGATGCTGGTGAAAGGTCGCAAAGCAGGCTTCGGTTTTCTCGCCAATATCGGACTGGGGTGCGCGGGTGCCGTCATTGGCGGTGCGCTGTTCGCCTTGTTCGGGCTCTTCCCGGGACTTGAGAGCATCGTCATTTCGCTGCGGGACGTCGTGGCAGCATTCGTCGGCTCGCTCGTCGTGCTGGCGGCAATCTGGCTGTGGAGCACACGCGGCAGCTCCTGAAGCGCAGCCTTTCGGTCTGCCCGAGAGTCAGGGATCGCGGCAGCGACATCGGAAACATTCATGGCGAGTGCACAGGGGGAGACGTACTATGGCTGACAAATTCTACGCATCAAGGCGAGCAGTGCTCACAGGAATGCTCGCCACACCCGTGGCACTGCTGGCGAAGACTGGCGTGGCATCGGCGTGCTCACTGGCCTTCGTCAATGACCGCGCCGTCGCCAAGATCGTCGTTCGGTCGATGGACCTCCCGGTCGCCCTGCCGGAGCGTCCCACGGTTGTCGTCTTCCCCCGTGGCATGGCCCGCAACTCGCAAACGAGCGTGCTGCCGGGCGTCCACGCCAGAATCGAAGGCGTCGGGCCGCGCACGATGCGCTGGACGTCGAAGTTCGGCTGTGCGGCGATGGTGTCGTTCGAAGGCACCGCGACCGATGGTCTCAACGAAAAGGGACTGGCGGCTCACATGCTCGTTCTGGACGCGAGCGAGCTCGAAGCGGCGGATGACGATCGGCCAATCCTGCCTGATACGCACTGGGCTCAATACGTCCTCGACAACTTCGCCACGGTGAAGGAAGTCGTCGACGTCCATCAGGCGGGCAAGTTCCGCATCGCGGCGGCATGGTCGTCCGATCTTGGTCTTTCCAGGCATCTCAGCACGCATCTCGCCGTGCAGGATCCGTCGGGAGATTCGGCGATCATCGAATTCGTCAAGGGCAAGCTCGTGATCCACCACGGGCCGGAATACCGCATCATGACCAACGATCCTCCGTATGATGAGATGATCAGGCAAGCCGGGCAATACGCCCCGTTCGGCGGCACAAAGCCGTTGCCCGGCGATGTATACTCGGTTGATCGCTTCGTCCGGCTCGCTGAGTTTTCCCGCTACCTCCCGGACCCGAAAACCTATGTGCAGGCGGTTGCCGGAGCATTCTCGTTGCTGCGGACGGCACAGGTGGCGTTCCGAGATCCGGCTCGCGTCAACGGCGGCAACGCGGGATTCTGGGGAGCCGTCCAGACCAATTGGGTCACTGGGTCCGACCTCACCAACCTTATCTACTACGTCAACGGCGCCGCGGTGCCGAGCCTGCTTTGGCTCGACTTGAAGAAGGTGAATTTCGCCAGGAGCGCGCCACTGCTGTACCTCAACCCGCACGACCCGGAGATCGGTGGAGATGCCCGGGCACACCTGAAGCGCTGGGCAAAGCGCTGACCGACTGACGGACTTGTGAGCATATTGCTGGTAGCGAGAACAGGGATCGCTTCTGGGCGGGACGGGGGTTTTGGAAGCCAGCGCGATCCGTTCTGAAATTCGGTCGAGAGCCGAGCTTAACTGCGCTTTGCCGTTGTTTCTGCACCTCGACACCAACGAAATACCGCGCACAGACCCAATGGTATAGGTCGACTGCGTACGCGTCGTAGATTTGGATATTGGGGCGAGCAAGTCGGATATCTGCGCGATCAGAGTGGTCACCATTTCGGAACGCGCCGGCAGAGCTCGATGAAGGCTGCCTCCGAGCCGACCTAAACCGCCGTCGATGTTCTCGATGCCCCGGCCGATAAGGCAAATTGCGGCCTGCATCGGCGAAGGCCCGGGAGCCTGTGAAGGCGTCGGCGCCGGCGACAACGGCTATTCCTTTTTGATTTCTTCGGAAATTACGGGGCCGAACAGTTCACCGTATTCACCGTTGAACTTTGACATCGGCGGTTCATGGAAAGCCACTCTTGCCCGATTCCTGAAGAGGGCTTTAGGTAGTGATCAAGAGGCGGCCGAGGAGGAGCGCCGCTTGGCTGCACAATCCTGAGCCGCAATACACGGTTATGGAAAGACCGCTCGTGGCGCTTAGCGGGCGTCCTTTCGATCCTGATTGATGTCTGTTATTGGTGGAGGGCGGGCATGAGCAGACCTGCCGCTACTTCCGACAGTGAACCATGCGGATCTCGATCTTGACTCGGATGGACGAGGACGACCCGATCGATGAGATTTCACGGATCGAAGCGCGGCTCGATGAGCTTGCCGAGGTCTCCGAGCGGTGCCGAAAAATTATACTTGCTTCCAAGGCAGCAATCGCCGGCGGCGCCGCATTGATGCTCGTTACGATGCTCGGTCTACTCGGATCCAATCAGGTCACTGCCATAGGATCGATTGCCGTGGTGATAGGCGGTATCGTGTCGCTCGGATCGAACGTCAGTACGCTGCGAGAGACGATGGCCGCTATGAGCACCGCCGAGGTGCTCCGCTCGGATCTGATCAGCAGGATCGATCTTCGAGTAGTTGGTGACGGACCATGAAAAGGCTTTGACGTAGCGCGGGACGGAGAACGTCCTCTCTCGGTGAGTGTATACTGGACGATGTCTGCTCTCGAGGTAAGGGAAGACATGGGCAGGACGCGCGCCTATGGCCGCAAATGCGCACAGCGGACGTTCGCCTGCCTGTCGTTGCATTTGCTTGCGGGCTCTCGTTCGCTCGTTCGCTGGACAGGCGTTTTGATTGACAACGTGCAGGCGCTAGATCGCATCCAGAGTGTGAACCCAGGCCTCGGAACAAAGCGCGTAGGCGTCGCCTCGCCGTGCAAGCCGCGAGAATGCCGGGAAGTGCAGGTGCATCCCGGCGATCAGAATACCGTCGGCGCAGACGCGGTCGAACATGCATTTGCGCGAAGCCGCGGCTGCGGCGAGATCGGTGTCGAAGGCCATGCCGGCTTCGGGAAGCGCGGTCTGCACTTCCGGCACGTGCACCGTGTCGCCCCATATCATCAACTGCTCCCTGCCCGATGCGATGAGATAGGCGGTGTGGCCCGGCGTATGCCCGAGGCTCGGCACGGCGGTCACGCCGGGAAAAACCTCGCCCTGCCTGAACAATCGCGTGCGATTCTTGTAGGGCGCGACCTGCTCTCGGCCGGCGAGAAAATAGAGCTTTCTTGATCGCTCGTCGGCCTTCGCCATCGCGCCGTCGTCGAACCAGTGCGCCGGCTCGTTTTCGTGCATGACCAATTCCGCGTTTGGAAAGAAGAGTTGGCCGTTCGACCTGTCGGTCAGGCCGGCGGAGTGATCCGGGTGCATGTGGGTCAGCAACACGGTATCGATCGACTTTGGATCGATGCCGGCCGCCGCGAGGTTGCGCTGAACGAAGCCGGCGGTGGGCTGGAGATAGTTGCCAGATCCGGTGTCGACGATTGCCAGGCGGCCCTTTGAATGGATCAGGAAGGCATTGACGCTGGTTCGCCGCGCTGGCCGGAATGCCTCCCGCAAAATCTGGTGCGCCTTTTCGAGATCGACATTGCGCATCACGTCGAGGCTGCCATCCAGATACCCGTCGCTGATCGCCGTGACGACGATGTCTCCGATCTTGCGGTGATAGACGCCGGGAATTTGCTGTGCGGGTTGTGGGGTCATGTGGGAAGACCTTGGCGGAATATAGGGGGAAGGTGAGGCTCGATCAGGCGCCGACCGTTTTGAGGAATTCGTCGATGCAATCGGAGATTAGATCAGGCGTTTGCACCGCCATATAGTGGCCGGTGGGAACTTCAATGTAGCGTGCACCAGGGATAGCGTTGGCCACGGCTTCCGCGAGCGCTGGCGGGCGCACGCGATCAAGACTGCCGCCGATCACGAGCACGGGACGGCGCAGCCTGGTCAGTTCACCCTGCATGTCCATGCCCGCCAACATTCGCCAGATCGTCGCATAGCTCGCTGGATCGTTGCCGAGCCATCGCGCCCGGTATCGCTCAAAGCGCTTGATGTCGCCGCGAAGCTCCGGGGCATAGCCATTCAGCATCGAATCGGCGACGGCGAATGCCATGCCGGCGGCCTCGATCTTTGCGACGCGTTCAAGGGCCGCAGCGCGGCGATCCGGCGCGACGCCGGTAGCCGGACTGCCGACCGCCACGGCGCTGGTGCGCTCAGGGTGTCGGGCAACGAAATTAAGCGCGATCGCACCGCCGACGGCAACCCCCGCCAGCGCTACCTTGCCGGCGATCCCCAGAGTATCGAGCAGCGCAGTGATATCGTCGGCCATCGTATCGATGCTAAGCTGGCCGCGTACCTTCTGCGACATTCCTGCCCCGCGGGTGTCATAGCGCAATACGCGGCGAGATTCCGCGAACCGTGGTGCGACGTCGTCCCAGCTTTCGAGCGAGCCGCCCATTTCGTGCACGAGCACCAACGTACGGTCACCCTTGCCGCTTAGCTCGTAGCGTACCCCGACGCCGTCCAATTCAATGAAATCCATTCTGCGTTCCTGGTTTCTCTTCGTCTCATTTTATTGTTCAGGAACCCGTTCGTGGGAGATTTTGCCGATCAATCTCGGGATCCGCGATCAGACGATATTGGACACGACATGAATCCCAAATTCCCGGAAGTCCGGGAAACTGGCGGTTGCCAAATAAGCATGTTCCCGACAAGCTCAAAACTGATCTACGCTTCAATGAAGTCGAACGCATCATGCCAGCGCACCACGCGAGCGATGGACGGCGACGGTAAGTGCGCCGTGCACATCAGCGTAGACGTATCGCAGAAACGGTCGAACAATTCCCGTCTCGACTCTGCCGCCTGCCCGGAGTCGTAGTCCGACATCATGCCCAGTTCGGGATATCGGGCCTGCAGCGGCGAGTGGATCATGTCGCCGGTAATGACGGCATCGGCGCCGGGCTTGCCGACCTGCACCGAATAATGGTCGATGGTGTGGCCGGGCGTCGGGATCAGCGTAACGAGGTCGTTGAACGTGTGCCCGCTCTTGACGATATCGACGCGATTGGCGGCCACGATCGGGAGCACGGAGTTGGTAATCCATGGACACGCTGCCGGGTCGTCCTTCTGGCGCCTGGTCCAGTAAGCAAGTTCGCGTTCGGCGAACATGTAGCGCGCCTTCGGAAAGGTCGGCACCCACCGGCCGTTCTCGAGCCGCGTGTTCCACCCGACGTGGTCGGTGTGCAAATGCGTGCACATGACAAAATCGATATCATTCACGCCGAATCCGCTTGCCGCGAGGTTCTTCTCGTAGCGATCGGAATTCATCATGTGCCAGAAGCTCCGCGTCGGTCGCGGCTTGTGGTTGCCAACGCAACTATCGATCATGATGGTGTGGTGAGGTGTCTGCACGATGTAGCTCTGGATGCAGAGCATCAGCCTGTCCCTGTCATCGAGGAACCTGGGCTGCAGCCACCCCCGGTTCCCGTCGAGAAGCTCTCTGGTCATGGCCGGGAAGAATTGCATCGCCTCGAAGAACGGACCCTCCTGCTCGACGATGCGGTGGATTGTGACGCTGTCGATTTCGATTCTGGCGGGCAAGATGGGCCTCCGTCTCCGTGTCAATCCGCGCGCGCGACGAGATTAGATCGAATAGCGATCGCACTTTAAATTTTTGATGGAGCAAGCCCTAGCGGCTGCTTGTTGCCAAATAGGCATGCTCCAGCCGATGCGGCAGATCCGCCTCGCCCGTTTTGGCTTCCAGCACGATCGATCCGCGCGCGAGCGCATAGACGCGATCGGCGAGCGCGAGCGCCTTCTCGATCAACTGTTCGACCAGCAACACCGCGGTCCCGCTCTCGCGCAGCCGCTGCACCACCACCAGCACGCGATCCACCAGGACCGGCGACAGGCCGGCCGACGGCTCGTCAAGCATGAGCAGCCGCGGCCGTCGCACCAAACCCTGCGCCACTGCCAGGATCTGCTGCTGGCCACCGGAGAGCGCCGCCGCGCGCTCGTGGCGTTTGGCGGCGATCTCGGGGAAGAGTCCGAACAGCTCCTCGACGCGCACGGCGCGCTCGCTGCGCGGCAGGTCGTAGGCCGCCAGCAGCAGGTTGTCGAGCACGCTCAGTTGCGTAAACACCCGATGTCCCTCGATGACATGCGAAAGCCCCGCCTTGACGGTATCGCGCGGACTGGCGCCGGCGAAATCGCGGCCGCCGAAATGCACGCGTCCCGACCAGGGCAGCAATCCCGACACCGCGCGCAACAGCGTGGTCTTGCCGGCGCCGTTGGGGCCAAGCAGGGCCACCACCTCGCCCGCGCCCACGGTAAGGTCGACGCCGCGTAGCACGCCGATCTTGCCGTAGCCGGTTGAGAGGCCGGCGATATCCAGCAGCGGATCAGGCACCGAGATAAGCATTGACCACCTCCCGATGCGCGCGGATTTCGGCCGGAGTCCCGGCCGCCAGTATCTTGCCAAGATTAAGCACGGTGACATGATGGCAGATGTCAAAGATCAGATCCGGGTGGTGTTCCACCACCAGCACGCCGGTACCGCCCCGGGCGATCGCCAGGATGAGTGCGCCAAGCCGCGCGATCTCCTCGGCCGAGAGTCCGGCCGCCGGCTCGTCGAGCAAAAGGAAAGCCGGACGCAGCATCAACGCGCGCGCGATCTCCGTGAAGCGCAACTCGCTGTGCTGCAGCCGGTCGGCGCGTACAGGGGCGAGCCGCTCCAGCCCGACCGCCGCCAGGGCCAGCATGGCGGTGTCGCGCAATATGACTTCGTCGCGTCGGTGGCGCGGCAGCGACAGCAACGATTCGACGAACGTGCCCTCGCCATCGATCGTGCCGCCGATCATGACGTTCTCCAGCACGGAGGCGGAACCGACGATGCGGGGGGTCTGGAACGTTCGCGCTATCCGCATGTGCGCGCGCCGGTGGCGCGCGAACACCGGCAGCGCGGTGCCGTTCAGCCTGACCGCGCCCCGCTGCGGCGTGTAGTAACCCGAGATGACGTTGAGTGTCGTGGTCTTGCCGCTGCCGTTGGGACCGATCAGCCCATGCACCTGACCGGGCCGGATCTCGAGGTCGAGCCCGTTGATCGCACGCACCCCGCCGAAGCTCAGCGCCACCTGATCGAGCGTCAGGGCGCCGGCATCGGGCGGGGCGCCTAGCAGCGGTTCGAGCAGGTCGGGCCGCGGGACGATCGCGCGGTCGCTCTCGAGCGGGCGGCGGTTCTTGAAATCCAGGATTTCGGCAATTCCGCCGGGGATCGCGAGCACGATGACGAGCAGTAATACCGCATAGAGAAATGTCGACCACGCGACCAGGGGCGCGGCAAATTCCGGCAGCGCGGTCAGAAGAATCGTGCCGAGCAGCGGCCCGAGAATGGAGCCACGCCCGCCGATCAGGATGGCGATGAAGAACAGGATCGACAGGTCGAGCGTGAACGCGTCCGGCGTGATGTAGGATTGCAATGCAGCGAACAGACCGCCGGCAACCGCGGCGACGGCGCCGCTGAACAGGAACACCGTCCCCAGCAGGGTGGATTTTGCGATGCCGCTGGCTTCGGCCGCGACCTCCGCATCGCGGATCGCAGTGAGCGCGCGGCCGAAGCGGCTTGCCGCGATATTCGCCGTCATCCACGTGCAGATCGCTGCGAGGCCGAAGCAAAAATAATAGAAGCCCCATTGCGAGGAAAACGGTTCGGGGAAGACCGGTCCGGCAACGCCCACTCCGCCGCCGGTGACGCTCTGCCATGCCAACGCCACCTGGGTCACGATGGTGGCGAAGCCCAGCGTCGTGATGGCGAAATAGAAGGTGCGCAGCCTCAGCGCCGGCAGGCCGATAATCAAGCCGAAGATGGCGCCGACCGCCGCTGTAATTGCCAGCGCCAGATAGGGCGGCAACGCCGGCGTGACGTTGCCGGCCACGAGAACGCTGGTGGTGTAGGCTCCGAGCGTGAGCAGGGCCACCCAGCCGATCGCGATCTGGCCGCCGAACCCGACGACCAGGTTGAGGCCCGACACCAGCACCCAATAAACGCAGGCGCGGGTCGCGATCACGCCCCAATAGCCGCCGCCGAACAGCGGGAACGCGATGCCGACAACGAGCAGCGCCAGGAAAGGCAGCGCCGCGCCGAACGCGCCCGCAGAGCCCTGCACATTCGCGCGGCTCGGGCGCAGCAGCTGTGTTGCCTGCGTATCCATCAAACGCGCCGTTGGTGGGTTGCGCCGGCGAGGCCTTCGGGGCGCGCCAGCAGGACGATGATGAACACCGTGAAGACTGCCACCGAGGCGAAGATGCCCCCCACCAGGAAGTTGGCGGCTTGCTGAAACAATCCGAGCAGGAGGCCGGCGACGGCGGCGCCGCGGTTGTTGCCCATGCCGCCGAGCGCGACCGGGACAAAACCATAGAAGGTCAGCATCGGCGCATTGGCAAAGAAGGCCAGCAGCATTTCGCCACCGGCAAAGCCCGCGAGCGCGCCGATCACGCCGGCGAGCGCAAAGCTCGCCATGCGCAAGGAGCGTTCCGGCAGGCCGAGTGCGCGCGCGGCAAAGTTGTCTTCGGCGATCGCCAGAAAGGCGTGGCCGATCAGGGTGCGGCGATAAAGCAACTCGAGGCCGACGATCACGGCCGCGCAGGCAAGCATCGGCAGCCAGAACTGCTGATCGAATCCGCCGCGGGCGATGTCGAAGAGCCGCGGAAACGGCTGCGGCTCCGTGCTCCATTCGATCGCGGTGAACTGCTGGATCATCAGGGCCAGCGCCAGCGTGGAGAGCACGTAGAGATGCTGGTCGAGACTCTTGAGCACTGGCCGCACCGCAACGATCTCGGTGACGATGCCGAGCGCCGCGCCGCCGGCCAATGCAAGGAGAAAGCCGAACGCTACCGGCATGCCCATGCGGGCGATGAACAGCGAGCCCAGCACGCCGCCTAGCATCCCCAGCGTGCCAGCGGTGAAGCTGAAGACGCGCGAGGCGGAGAACATCACATTATAGGTGATGGCGATCAGCGCGTAGACGCAGCCGATCGCCAACCCCGTCGAGACGATCGATTCGACCATCGGCTCAGGCGCCGTAGCCGGGAGCCAGATTGAACGCGCCGTCCTTGAGCGAATTGGCCTCGACCATCACCACCTCGTGGTCCGGGTAGCCGTCGTGCCTGTCGGCCGTAAAGGAGATGTCGCCGTAGACGCCCGGAAATTCCTTGAGTTTGTTGAGATAACCGACGATCTGTTTCGGCTCGGTGCCGACGCTCTTCATCGCCTCGGCGATCATCCGTGGACTGTCATAGCCGAGCGCGATCCACCACAAGAGTGTGTCGCTCATGTCGATCTTGGCGCTCTTCAAACGGTCGACGAAGGCGCTGGTGCGATCCGAAAGCTTGCCGCCGGCGGCGTAGCAAACCGGCCGGAAATTGTTGGGATAAACCTTGGCCCAGTATTCCGGCTTTTCCAGCAGGGCCCTGGTCTGGCCGGAGCCGAGCGTGGTCTGGCCGACGATCGGCACGTCCCATCCCATCTGCCCGCGCGTATTGATGATGCGCGACAGGAAGCCGGCATTCACGCTCCAGGGCATGATCGCTTCCGCTCCCGCCGACTGCATGCGCAACAGCTCGGGCTTGAGGTCCGGATTGGCGGCGTCGACATTGCCCTGATAGACGACCTCGGCGCCTATGCCCTTGAGCATCGGCACATAGGCGTTGACCGATGCGGTGCCATAGCCGGTGGTATCGCTGACGACAGCGACTTTCTTGCGCTTGAGCACCTCAACGACGTAGCGGTTCGCGGCGCCGCCGATCTGCTGGTTGGTGGGCGCGTTGCGGAAGCACATCGGATATTTCTTAGGGTCGGTCAGACTGTCGACCCAGCAGGGGTGCACTTGCGGCGTGTTCGCGCGCGCGAGAAGCGGCACGACCGCGAGCGATTCCCCGGAATTGACCGGGCCAAACACGGCGCTCACCTTCTGCCCGTGCGTGAGTTCGGCCGCTCCGTTCACGGCCTTGGTCGGATCGCTTTGGGTGTCGCGGGTGATCAGTTCGAGCTGCCGCCCATCTATGCCGCCGGCCGCGTTAATTTCCTGCACCGCCAACTGGATTCCGCGGTTGATCCCGACGCCTGTTGACGATGAGGGACCGGTGAGCGCCGGAAGATAGCCGATCAGGATCGGCTCTTTAGCGGCGATTGCGGGCTTGGCCAAGCCGCTTGCAAGGACTGCGGCGCCGGCGGACGCCAGCGCTTGACGACGAGTTATTGCCATTTTTTTCCCCTCCCTAAATGTGTCTTGATTCTTCTTGATTTACTCCCAAGGCTTGTCGACTTCTGTCGAGCGTTCGCAAGCGTACCATAGCCCAGGCTCGGTGGTCCGCAAAGCGTCCTGTCCCCCTCAGAAAATCAAACTCGAAGGTAGTGGTCGTGTGATCCGCAGTATGGGTCCGCTTGCGATGCCGCGGACGGCTTTTCCACCGATACGAGAGTGCTTCGGATGCCGGGACTGTTCTTCTTCGTGAAATTTGTGCGCTGCACGAGTCCGCTGATGGATGGATGGACGGACGGGGGACTTGTTAACGAATAACGCCTGGCGCCTGGCGCTACGTGGTTCAACCGTTGTGATGAGACCGGCCGACGCGCTAACCTCAGAAATGTCAGGAGGAAAGCATGGGCCAGAAGATAGCCATCGTTGGAGCGGGTGCCGTCGGCGGGTATGGCGGTGCCCATATGGTGCAGGCCGGCGAGGACGTGACGTTCATCGATCCATGGCCCGAGCATATCGAGCACATGAGAAAGCATGGCCTGCGCGTCACCCACGCGATGGACGTCGCGGAATTTTCGGTTCCCGTGCGCGCGCTGCATGTGACGGACGCGCAGCAGCTAGCCAAGGAGGCGCCAGTCGACATCGCCTTCATCTGCATGAAATCCTACGACACGGCCTGGGCAACCACGCTGATCCGGCAGTACCTGGCGCCGGACGGCTACGTCGTATCGCTGCAAAACTGCATGAATGAAGAGACGATCGCCGGCATCGTCGGCTGGGGCAAGACACTTGGGTGCATTGCGAGCAGCATCACGGTCAACCTGTCCGAGCCCGGCCACATCCACCGGGGCGCTGGCAAGGGTGGTGCGGCGCACACCGTATTTCGCGCCGGCGAAGTGCACGGCCGGATCACGCAACGGGCGGAAGAAATCTGCCGCCTGGTCGGTTACGCCGACAGCGCCAAGGTAACTGGCAATCTGTGGGGCGAGCGCTGGTCGAAACTGGTCGCCAACGTCATGGGCAACGGACTCTCCGCCTGCACGGGTCTGCCCGGCGGACAGATGTTGCAAAGCGAGCCGATCCGCCGCTTCTCCACTCGGCTTGGGAGCGAAGCGATCCGCGTCGGGCAGGCGCACGGCTATCAACTGGAGGAGATTTTGCATTTGCCGCCAGAGACGATTGCGCGTGCGGGCGAGGGCGATGAAGCGGCGATGCGCGCCTGCGACGAGCAGCGCTTCAAAGACGGCAAGCACATCTCCTCCGAGCAGCGTCCTTCCATGGGCCAGGATATGCAGAAGGGCCGTCGCACGGAGATCGAATTCCTCAACGGCTTTGTAGTGCGCGAGGGCGAGAAGGTCGGAATCCCGTGCGATGCCAATGCCGTGCTGACGGAAATCGTCAAGCGCGTGGAACGGAATGAGCTAAGTCCAGATCCGCGGCACATCACCGAGCTGCGGCTGAATTGAGCCGGCTTGCGCGAATGTTCCGGCGCCATCGCTGACCAGCGAGCCAATCCGCGACCCGCGCCTACGTGCTGATGCGTGGTTCGGTCGTGCTCGAGGGCGACCCGAAGACTCTCGCGGTGTCGTCCCTGCTGAAGGATGCTTATCTCGGTATGGGGTCCGGACCGCCCCATTCCTATCGGGACATGGGCCATTGAAACGCCGGTTTGAACGGGAAGCGAAGTGGGAGACATCATGACCGAATTCGATTACGAGCTCTTTGCCATTCGTTATGCCACCCGTGACGCGCGACGTAGCGCGCACTTTATCGGCGGCGATCCGCACGACGGGCCGATGCCGATGGATTACTTCGTGTGGGTGGCAAAAAGCGGCGGCCGAACGTTTGTCATTGATACCGGCTTTAACGCGGAAGTATCGGAAAAGCGCAAACGCACATTCTTGCGCTGTCCTGTGGAAGCGCTCGCCGCGCTCGGCATAGATGCGAATGCGGTTGAAGATGTCATTCTCACCCATCTGCATTACGACCATGTGGGCAATTTCGACCGCTTTCCGAAAGCGCGGTTTCATCTCCAAGAGCGCGAACTGGCCTATGCCACCGGGCGCTACATGCGCTATCCACGCCTGTCCCATTCGTTCGAGGTCGAGGACGTGTGCGGGATTGTGCGGCTGAACTATGCGGGGCGCGTGATGTTCTACAACGGCGACGCGGAGCTTGCGCCTGGCTTGACGGTGCATGCGGTGGGCGGCCATTCGGCGGGGCTTCAATTCGTCCGGGTCAGGACCCGCCGCGGATTTGTAGTGCTCGCCTCAGACGTCACTCATTTCTACGAGAACATGGCAAGTAGCCGGCCGTTTACAACGGCCTTGCACATCGGAAAAATGCTGGAGGGCTTTGACCGGCTGCTCGAACTTGCGCCGGACGAGGGCCACATCGTCCCAGGGCACGATCCTCTGGTTATGAAGCTCTATCCGGCCCCCAGCCCTGAACTCGAAGGTGTTGCGGTGCGCCTGGACGTACCGCCATCCGGCGTTGCGCCGTGCCGCGCAGACTATTCTTCCCGCCACTGAAGATCGCAAGAGAATAGGGTGGTCAGAACTCTGGCGAAGATCAGCGCATGGCACGATCCGATCTAGGAAAGTGCGAGCGGCTGCTTGGGCGAAAGCGCATCCATCGATCAATAGGACCGCGGCAGGCCCAGCACGTGCTGCGCCACGTAGGCCAGCACCATGTTGGTTGAGATCGGCGCGATCTGGTAAAGTCGGCACTCCCGCCATTTTCGCTCGATGTCGTACTCGCGCGCGTAACTGAACCCGCCGTGGGTCTGCATCGCCGCCTCGGCCGCGTGCCATGTGGCTTCAGAGGCGAGCAGCTTGGCAATGTTCGCGTCGGCGCCGCAATCCCGGCCGGCGGCGAACAGGGCGGCTGCCTTGCGGCACATCAGGTCGGCGGCCTCGAGCTCCGCATGCGCCCGCGCGATCGGGAACTGCACACCCTGATTCTGGCCAATCGGCCGGTCGAAGACGTGGCGATCGTTGGCGTAGTCTGTTCCTTTGCGGATGAACCAGCGCCCGTCGCCGACGCATTCGGACGCGACGAGAATACGCTCGGCGTTCATGCCGTCGAGAATGTAGCGAAAGCCCTGGCCTTCCTCGCCGATCAGGTTCTCGGCGGGGACTTCCATGCCGTCCATGAACACTTCGGTGGCGTTGTGGTTGATCATGGCGTCGATCGGTCGGATCTCGAGGCCTTTGCCGCGGCACTGGTTGAGGTCGACCAGAAACACCGACAAGCCCTCGGTCTTCCTCTTGACCTTGTCCAGCGGCGTGGTGCGCGCGAGCAACAGCATCATGTCCGAGTAAAGTGCGCGCGAGGTCCAAACCTTCTGCCCGGTGATCACATATTTGTCGCCGCGTCGTTCGGCGCGCGTCTTCAGCTTCGTAGTGTCGGAGCCCGTGGTCGGCTCGGTGACGCCGAAGGCCTGCAGCCGGATCTCGCCGCGTGCGATCTTGGGCAGGTACTTTTGCTTCTGCTCGGGCGTGCCGTGCCGCAAAAGGGTTCCCATGATGTACATCTGCGCATGGCCCTGGCTTGCGGTGCAGCCCGAAGCGTTGATCTCTTCGAGGATGACGGCCGCGGCGCGCAGCGGCAGCCCCGTGCCGCCATATTCCTCGGGGATCAGCGCCGCAAGGAAGCCGCTGCCGGTGAGTTCCTTGATGAACTCCGTCGGATAGGCGGATTTGTCGTCGAGCCCGCGCCAGTACGCGCCGGGGTACCGTTCACAGACCCGACGAACGGACACCCGCAATTCGGGGTAATCCTCGCCCAGCTCCATGGTGACGTTCTCGCCCGCCGCTAAGGCTCCATGCATCGATTACGCTCCTGATTGATCAGGCCGCGGCGGTGAGCCGGGGCACATAGTTTTTTGGAATGCCGGCCTTGGGAAGATCTCCGTGGAAAGCAACGGCCGGCATGAAGCCCTCGACCATGCGACGAACCTCGATCAGTCGTTCGAGGTCGATGCCGGTGTCGAACCCCATCGTCTCCAGCATGAAGGCGGTGTCCTCCATCACGATGTTGCCGGTCGCGCCCGGAGCCCAAGGGCAGCCGCCGAGGCCGCCGAGGGAGGCGTCGAAGCCGCGCACGCCGACCTCGAGGGCCGCCAGAAGATTCGCGAGACCGAGCCCGCGCGTGTTGTGGAAATGCGCGCCGACCCGCACCGCGCCGGCCATGTCGAGCACCTCGCGGAAGACCCGGCGGACCGCGGCCGGATTGCCGTAGCCGACCGTGTCGGCGATCATCAGCGCATCGGGCTTGAGCGCCAACACCTCCGCGACGATGGCGAAGACCCGTTTCTCGTCGACGTGCCCCTCGATGGTGCAGCCGAAGCAGGTCGCGAGACCGGCTACCACCTTCACGCGCCGCCCTGTCTCCGGGCTGTCGCGCAGTTCGATCACGCGTTTTAAGTCGGCGATGGACTCGGCGGTCGAGCGGCGCACGTTGTTTTGGTTGTGGCCCTCGCTCACGGAGAGCACGTAGGCGAGTTCGTGCACGCCGAGCGCGATGCCGCGCTCGGCGCCTCTGAGGTTCGGGATCAGCGCGCTGACCGTGAGCCCGTCGAGCGTCAGCGAATGCCGGACCACCTCCTGGGCGTCGGCAAACATCGGCAGGAGTTTCGGCGGCACGAAGGAGGTCACCTCGATCTCCTTCACGCCGGCGGTGAACTCGGCCGCGCACCAGATGTTCTTCTGCTCGGTGGTGAGGATGGGCGGGAGGCTCTGCAGCCCGTCCCGCATACCGACTTCCCGTAAAGCTACCTTCTCGGTCATGGCTTCGCTCCTGTCACCGACCCTTGAAGAGCGGCTTGCGTTTCTCGTTGAACGACGCGATGCCCTCCCGGCGGTCTTCGGTCGGGACCATGCGGTTGTAGGCCTCGATCTCGAACAGCATGCCGTCGGCCAGGCTCATGTTGATGCCGTAATGCATGGAGCGCTTCGCTTGCCGGATCGAGATCGGGGCGTTGGCGGCGATCGCCGCCGCGGTCTCAAGCGCTTCCTTGACGACGGTGCCGGCTTCGCACAGGCGGTTGACCATGCCCCATTCGCAGGCGTCCTCGGCCGAGAACGGGCGGCCCGTGAGCAAGATCTCCTTGGCCCTGCGCAAGCCGACGGCGCGCGGCAAGTTCTGGGTGCCGCCGGCGCCCGGCATGATGCCAATCGTCACCTCGGTGAGCGCGAAGCGGGCGGTGCGCGCCGCGTAGATGAAGTCGCAGCCGAGCGCGATCTCGCAGCCGCCGGCATAGGCGGCGCCGTTCACGGCGGCGATCACTGGCATCGGGCATTCGAGGACGGCGCGGATCATGCGCTCGAAGATCAGGTGCTGCGCCTGCCATGCGTCGTCCGACATGCCCTGGCGTTCCTTGAGGTCGCCGCCGGCGCAGAACGCGCGTTCGCCCGCGCCTGTCATCACCACGGCGCGACAGGTGTCGGGCTTGGCGAAGAGTTCGCTGAAGATGTCCAGGAGGTCGAGGCCCATCTGGGTGTTCATGGCGTTGGCGACGGTTGGGCGGTTCAGCGTCACCTGGAGGACTCCCTGGACGGGCCGGTCCAGCGCCACGGTTTCATATTGCTCGCGCATCATATTCCCTTATCGAATGGTGGTATCGGCAAGAATGATGTCGTTGTGCTCTCCGAGTTTCGGGGCAGGGTGCTCATAGGCCGAGCGCCGGCCGTCGAAGGTCAGCGGCACGCCGACGGTCGGAAGCGCACCATCCGGGCCTTTCTGCAGAATGCCGACCGCCGCTGTCTGCGGATGGGCCGAGACCTGGGCGACGTTCTGGAGCGGTGCGTTGGGAATCCCCGCTGTGTCGAGCACCGCCATGAGGTCCTTGATCGGCCATTGGCGAGTGATGGCCTCGACCAGCGGGACCAGGATCTCGCGATTGTGCACGCGGTCGCTGTTGCTGCGGAAGCGCGGGTCCTGCGCGAGCTCTGGCGCCGACACGGCAGCGCAAAACTTGCGGAAGAGGTTGTCGTGGCCGGCTGCTATCATGAGCCAGCCATCGCGCGTCGCGAAGCACTGGTAGGGCACGATCTCGGCGGTGCCGGAGCCGTATGGTTTGCGGACCTCCGCGTTCGCCGCATAGCCCGCCAGCGGCACGCTCATCCAGGCGAGCGCCGTCTCGTAGAGCGAGGTGCCGACCGTCTTGCCCCGACCGGTCCGGGTGCGCTCGAACAATGCGGCAAGGATGCCGATGGTCGCCCACATGCCCGACCCCATGTCGATGATAGACACGCCGACGCGGATGGGCGGCCGGTCTCCGCCTTCGCCCGTAACGCTCATAATGCCGGCGAAGGCCTGCATTAGCGGGTCGTATCCGGGTTTGTCGGACAGCGGGCCGCTTTCGCCGAAGGCGCCGAGATCGCAATAGATCAGCTCCGGCTTCTCGGTGGTCAGCTCCGCCGCTCCGAGCCCGTGCCGCTCCATAACGCCGGCCCTCAGGTTTTGGATCACCGCGTCGGCCCGATCGAGGATAAGCCGCTTCAGGCGTGCGGCTTCCTCGACCTTCCCGAAATCGACCGTGATGCCGCTCTTGCCCCGGTTCAGTGCGTGATAGGCCGTGGCGGTGCCGTCCCAGAACGGCGGACCCCAGCCACGCGCATAATCGCCGCCGTTCGGATTTTCGACCTTGATCACCTCGGCGCCGAGCTCGGCGAGGATGAACCCCGCATAGGGCGCGGCCACGCTGTGCCCTATCTCGACGACCGTGATCCCCGCCAGAGGCTTCTCGCTCGGCATCTTCAGCTTGGCTTCCGTTTGACTCGATCACGGAACTTCTCGGCCGTGTTGACCGGCCACGGCACGATTTATAAGTTCGCATGCCAAGATGAAACGTTTCAACGGCTAATTCGGGACTGATCGGCTTTTCACCGAGGCGGCGGCGGCCTCAGCCGTCGTGGCGCTCCTTGTCAGCCTGTTCGTCTACAAGAGCTTTCGATGGCAGCAAACGCTCGAAGTGACGACCGACGGGATCCGGAGCGCCGGGACCATCATGATCATCGTGGGGCCGATCCTCACGCCCGATCTGATTCCGATCGGTGTCGATCCTGTTCATTTCGCGATCGTATTCACCCACAACATGGAGATCGCGCTGGTTCACCCGCCGGTCGGGCTGAACCTGTACGTGCCGGCGACGATCTCCCGGGCCCCGTGCGGGGAGCTCTTGGCCCTGCATCGAACTATGGAACGAGGCCCCAGTGCCTCAGGCAAGCCTTGGAGGAGACCGAAGATGGCTCATTTGACTGCGGATATCGGACGCTTTGTCGCGCATCTCGACCTCGATTCCACCCCCGAGCGAGCGCGGGCCATCGCCAAGACTGGCTTTGCCGATTGCTACGCCGTGATGGTGGCCGGCGCGCGTGAGCCGGTCGTCAGCCTGGTGGATCGGACGCTCGCCGGCGCCCCGATAGGAAACGGTGCGTCCCTCATTCCGGGGGGCGAACGCCGCCGCGTTGCGGATGCGGCACTCGTCAACGGCGTCGCTGCACATGTGCTCGATTACGACGACGTCGCCCTCGATGGTCACCCCAGCGCGGTGCTGGTCCCCGCCATCCTAGCGCAGGCCGAGGCAAGCGAATCGAGCGGCGCCGAGATGATGGCCGCTTATCTGGCCGGGTACGAGGTCTGGGCAGAGTTGATCGGTCGCGAGGAGGGCGCTCTCCACGAGAAGGGCTGGCATCCGACGGCAGTGCTCGGCGCCATCGCAGCGGCCGCCGCCTGCGCCAAACTGCGCCGTCTCGACGACGCAAGGACCGCCACCGCCGTGGCCGCGGCCGCCTCCATGTCCGCCGGACTGGTGTCGAATTTCGGCACCATGACCAAATCCTTTCAGGTTGGACGCGCGGCCCAGTCCGGCGTCATCGCCGCGGATCTGGCCGAGGCAGGCTTCACGGCATCCCCTGACGCCCTTGAGCACAGGGCGGGATTCCTCGTCGCCGTGTCGCCGACCGGCCGTCCGGACCGCGAACGCCCCATGATGCTGGAAGGTCGTGAGTGGCGGATTCTGGCGCAGGGTTTGAACGTGAAGCGCTATCCGATCTGCTACGCGACGCACCGGGCCATCGATGGAGCCCTTGGCCTCGTCTTGAAGCACGGACTGAAGCCGGGCGACATCGATGAGATCAAGGTATCGACCGGCGAGACCCAGATGCTCATGCTGCGTAACCACAAGCCTCAGACCGGGCTCGAGGCGAAATTCAGCATGAACTTCGCCATGGCATCATCGGTCGTGGCCCGGAATGTCGGTCTTGCCGAGTTGACGGACGACTTCGTAGGCAAGCCGGAGGTGCAGGCGCTGATGGGCAGGGTCACCTTCGAGACCACGCCGGAGACCATGGCCGGTCTATCGTTCGCGCCCTTCGATGCCGTGGCGATCCGCACCGTCTCGGGTGAGATGCTCGAGAGCGGCCCTGTGGAGCGAGCCAAGGGCAGCCACCAGAAGCCCTTGTCCGAACAGGAGTTATGGACGAAGTTCGCCGATTGCATGGGCAGAGAGCTTTCCGCCCCCGCAACAACGCGAGCGTTCGAACGGTTGATGTCACTCGAACACCTGAACAGCGTGACCCATCTGGTTCGGCCCGACAGGGTTTGAAGCCGAACTAGGCAAGGCGCGCTCGAGTCTTGTTTGACCGAAGAGAAGGCAGTTGGCTGCCGGGTCGCTAGACCCGATCAAGTAGGTGCCGCCAGCACGATTGCGCGTTGCCGTTTGAGGGGCTGCAAGGTTATGGTGGTGCCAAAACCTGCCGCCGTCTGGTCCTTTGAGGCAACGGCCAGCACAATCAATGCACCGGGAGGATCTAGAATGCCACAGCGTCTTTCACGCCGCAGTTTCGCCCTCGCTTCGGTTGCCGCCATTGCGGCGCCTGCATTTGTCCGCTCCGCGCGGGCTGACGAGCCGCTACGCCTGCGGTTGTCACTCGACACCTCGCCGTCGCATCTTCGTAACGTCTCGATGAAGGATTATCTCGGCAAGGTCGAGGCCGCCTCCGGCGGCAAGATCAAAACCGAGATCTTCGAGAGCGGCCAGCTCTATCCCGATCTCGAAGTCGGCAAGGCGCTGATTCAGGGGCAGGTCGAGATGGCGGCGCCCGGCAGTTGGACTGTTACCGGCATTGTCTCCGACGCGGATTGTTTCCAGCTTCCGGTGCTCTACGGCCGGCCGATCGACCTTATCCACCGAATCATCGACGGCAAGCCCGGTCAATTCCTCAATGCCCAGATCCAGCAGAAACTTCGCTCGCATGTGCTCGGGCCATATCTCGATCTCGGTTTCCAGAACTGGTACAGCTCTAACAAGCCGATTGCGACGCTTGCCGACCTCAGGGGTATGAAGATCCGCAATTCCGGCGGTGCCGGCCAGGCTTGGCGCGCCCGCTTCCTCGGTGCGATCCCCAACACCACTGCGTGGCCCAACGTGCCGTTGGCGCTGTCACAAGGCACCTTCGATGGTCTGGTCAGTTCGAATGAAAGCCTGGTCAGCGCGAAACTCTGGGATGCTGGCGTCAAATTCGCCCTGGAGGATCATCAATTTATAGCCGAATACATTCCGCTGGTGAGTCAGGTATTCTGGGACAAGCTGTCGGCTGACCAGCAGAAGCTGATGACCGACCTGTGGGCGCAGAACATCCCGACCTACCGTGCCAACATGGCGGCTGCCCAGACCAAGGCCCGCGCCACGCTTCAGGAGCATGGCATCAAGTTCTCCGATCCGACGGCCGAGCAAAACGCCACTGAGCGGAAGCGGATGATGGCGGAGCAGGACCAGGTAGCAAAGGACATCAAGGTTTCGCCGGAAATGGTCAAGCTGATCATGGCCGAAGCCGGCAGCGGCAGCTAACGCCGTGGCCTGGCCCAAGACCGCCGCCGCGCTTCATTGGTGGGATAAGATCGAGGAGACCCTGGTCGGTCTCCTCGGCCTGATCGCGCTCGTGATCGGACTGCTTCAAGTGATCGGGCGTTATTTCGATCCTGCGCAAGCCATCAGTTACGCCGAAGAGGTCATCGTCTATCTCATCATCTGGGCGATTATGATCGTCTCCAGCCAGCTGGTGCGCCGCGACGGCCATGTCCGACCCGATCTGGTGCTGCGGCTGCTGCCGCCGCGCTATTTGCGCATCGTCGAGATCTTCAATTGCCTGGTCGCCGTCGTGTTCTGCGGCGCGCTGATCTGGTATGGCTGGCAGATCGTCGACACCTCATTGCTGATTGACGAGACCAGCTCGACCGATCTGCAATTCCCGATGTGGATCTATTACCTGGCTTTGCCGGCAGGGAGCGCGTTGATGCTGGTGCGCTACCTGATGCGTCTGGTTCGATTTACGTTTTACTTCGATCCCGCGACCATGACGGTCGGGCAGTCCCATCACGATGAAATGCCGAGCGGGCTGCCCGCCTCGCTCGCCGACCGCTAGCTACGGGATCGCCGGTTCCACATGCTGACCCTCCTGTTCCTGCTGTTGTTCTTCGGGCTGCTCGCCGCAGGGATGCCGATCTTCCTGGTGCTCGGCATGTGCGCCGGCATTCTCTACATCGCCACCGGCCAGCCGCTGATCGGCGCGGCGCAGATGGTGATCAATAGGCTCAACTCGACTACCCTGATGGCGCTGCCCTTGTTCGTGATGGCTGCGGCCTTCATGCGCTCGGGCGGGGTCGCCAAAGCGCTGGTCGATGTCGCGACCGCCTGGCTCGGCGGCATCCGAGGTTCGCTCGGCCTCGTCACCGTGGTGGCATGCACGCTGTTTGCGGCGATCTGCGGCTCCAGCGTCGCCACCGCTCTGGCGATGGGGACCATCCTGGTTCCTGCGATGATCGAGCGCGGCTATCCCCGCTCGTTTGCGCTAGGTGTGGTCGGTGCCTCCGGCACCATCGGCATCGTGGTGCCGCCGAGCCTCGCCCTCATTCTCTATGGCATCGTCGCGGAACAGTCGGTGCCGCGGCTGTTCCTCGCCGGCGTGCTGCCGGGCCTGTTGCAGGCATCTGTATTCGCAGCGTGGGTTCTGTACGACGCGCGGCGACGCAATTTTCCGGTCGAACCGTCGCTGCCGCTGGCCACGAGGCTGCGGGTCACCGCCCGTGCGCTGCCGGCGCTGGCGGTGCCGCTTGTGGTGACGGTCGGAATCTATGGCGGGGTCGTCACCGTCACCGAGGCGGCGGCGCTATCGGCGGCGGTGGCGCTCTTGGTGTCGCTGATCTTCTATCGCGGCTTTCACTGGACCGAGACGCTGAGGGTGATCACCGACGGCATCCGCTCGGCCGGCACCATCATGCTGATCGTGGCGACCGCGCTCGCCTTCGGTCACTGGATGACCGAATCCGGCATACCCAACCAGCTCGTCACCTTCGTGGTCGACCACGGTTTTGCGACCTGGCAGTTCCTGCTGATCATCAACGGACTATTGCTGCTGCTCGGCTGCTTCCTCGAGGTCACGGCGACGCTGCTGCTGGTGCTGCCGATCCTGGCGCCGGCCCTAAAGCCGCTCGGGGTCGACCCCGTGCATTTCTCGATTATCTTTACGCACAATATGGAGATCGGACTGGTCCACCCGCCGGTCGGGCTTAATCTTTTCGTGCTCTCGACGATCTCGTCGGCGCCGATTGGCGAAGTGATCCGCGGCATCCTGCCGTTCCTCATCCTGCTACTCATCGTGCTCGGCATCATCACCTATGTGCCGATCCTGACGCTGTGGCTGCCCGACGCCGTATTCGGCTGACAAAACTTCCCGCCTAGTGGATCGAATCTAACACTTGGTGCCCGCGTTTGACAGCGGCGATGATTTTGTTTGGGTCCTTGGTCCAGGTAAAGGGTTTTGGATTTGCATTGGTGTCGTCGAGGAAGCGGTGGATGGCATCTTTGAGTTCCCGCAGGGATCGGAAAACGCCGCGTTTGAGGCGCTTCTTTGTGAGTTTGGCAAAGAAGCCCTCAATGGCGTTGAGCCAGGAAGCGGATGTCGGGGTGAAGTGGAAGACAAACCGCGGATGTTTTTCGAGCCACGCCATGACGTCGGGATGCTTGTGGGTGGCATAGTTGTCGACGATGATGTGGATCGTCTTTTTCTTGGGTACTCTTGCCTCGATGGCGTTCAGAAACCGGATGAACTCCTGATGGCGATGGCGCTTCATGCACTGGCCGATCACCTTGCCCTCAAGAACATCGAACGCCGCGAACAAGGTAGTGACACCATGGCGCTCGTAGTCATGGGTCATGGTTCCGGCGCGCCCCTTCTTCATCGGCAGCCCCGGCTGGGTGCGATCGAGGGCCTGAATTTGGCTCTTCTCATCAACCGACAAGACAATGGCATGGTCGGGCGGATCGACGTAGAGGCCGACGATTTCGTGCAGTTTTGCGGCAAACTGCGGATCGTTGGACAGCTTGAACTGGCGGACCCTGTGCGGTTGGAGGCCATGAGCATGCCATATCCGCTGCACCGAGCTGATGCTAATCCCGGCTGCCTTCGCCATCGCCGAACCGGTCCAGTGACTGGCCGCCGCCGGCGGGCCTGCCAACGTCAGGGCGACCACACGTTTAGCCACCTCAGGGCTCAACGGCGGAATGCGCGACCGCCGCGTCTTGTCCCGCCAAAGGCCGGCGGCTCCTTCGTCGCGGAAACGTTCCTGCCAGCGCCAGATCACCGTCTTGGCCTTGCCGGTCGCTTGCATGATCTCAGCCGTGCCGCGACCATCGGCCGTCAGAAGAACGATCTTTGCCCGCCAAACGTGCTTCTGCGGGCTATTGCGATTGGCGACCACCGCTTTAAGCTTGCTACGGTCGGCTCGGCTCAACTGGATATTCGTTCGCTTGTGCATACCCTAGACTCGCACACGCGAGTTCTTCAGGGAATCCCCAAGCGAATTGAAGTGTCAGATTTGGACCACTAGCTTGTCATGCCCGGTCCCTTGTCTGCGATGTCGGGCATGCACGCCATGTCTGTTCATGGGCACCGAGTCACGCTTGTCGCGCCTAACCGAGACTGGTTGAAAAGGATGTCCGCTATTGGTGCCGCCGAAATTCCATAACGCGTGAATTGACGAAGCTTTCCGGAGCGACTACCGACGAGTTATCGTCGCATCCGCGCTGCCGACGTTGTTGAAATGGAAATCTCCCTCTAGGCATGGCAGCCCAATTATCGCGTCCTTGACAACTGGTTCCTATGCAAAAAGTTGGAATTGAATACAAAAAGCACTCACGCCAGCGACAGCGGTCGTGACCTGAAGAGGGAGGTGCGCTAACTTCCCAAGACAAACCAGCCGGAAATGCCAAAGTGTACGACACGATCATCGTTGGTGGTGGCTCGGCGGGCTCGGTCATAGCCCACAGGCTCTCCGCCAAGAGCGCTAACAAGGTCCTCCTCTGCGAGGCGGGCCAGGACACGCCGCCCGGCAACGAGCCGGCCGAGATTCGCGACAGCTATTCGGGCGTGGCGTATTTCGATCCGCGATTCCACTGGACCGAGCTCAAGGTCACGACCCAGGTCGTCAGCCACAACAACCCCGAGGACGATCGCCCGCCGCTGCGCAAGTACGAGCAGGCACGCGTGTTGGGCGGCGGGTCCTCGATCAACGGCCAATTGGCCAACCGCGGCGCGCCGACCGATTACGACGAATGGGAGGCCCGCGGCGCAGCGGGCTGGAGCTGGAAGGACGTGCTGCCCTACTTCAAGAAGGTCGAGCGGGACCTCGATTTCGCCGGGCCGTTCCACGGCAAGGACGGCCGCATTCCTGTCCGACGCATCCCGCAGGAGCACTGGACCCGGCACTCGCAAGCCGTTGCTGAGGCCTGCAAGCTCGCCGGCTACGCGTTCCTGCCCGACCAGAACGGCGAGTTCGTCGAAGGCTACTTTCCGGTGACGCACTCCAATCATGCCGAGCAACGCGTCTCGGCAGCGATGGGGTATCTCGATCGCGAAACGCGCAGGCGCGCCAACCTGACGATCTCGACCGACACGCAGGTCAAGGAGCTGCTGTTCGAGGGCACACGCTGCGTCGGTGTGAACTGGTCCCGGTTGTCTGAACAAAAATTCCGCGTCGATAAGTGGAGCCTCTGCCGGGTTAAGCCGCCGCGCGGAGCGGAGGAAGATCGAAGTAGGCTTGATCCGGAGTGCGGTCGTCAAGACTCGAATGCGGTCGGCGTCCGTTGTAGAAGTCGAGATACCGACCAATCGAACGTCTCGCCTCGCCGACGGTTTCGTAGGCTCGCAGATAGACCTCCTCGTATTTGATACTACGCCACAGCCGCTCAACGAACACGTTGTCCCGCCAGGCCCCTTTGCCGTCCATGCTGATGGCGATGCCGTTGTCGGCGAGCGCGCCGGTGAAGGCCGAGCCGGTGAACTGCGAGCCCTGATCGGTGTTGAAGATCTCCGGCTTGCCATGATGCGCGAGAGCATCCTCCAAGGTCTCGACGCAGAAGGCCGCTTCCATCGTGATCGACAATCGCCAGGACAGCACCCGACGTGTCGCCCAGTCCAGCACCACGGCGAGATAGACGAAGCCGTGCGCCATCGGAATGTACGTGATGTCCATGGCCCAGACCTGGTTCGGCCGCGTGATCTCGATGCCGCGCAGCAGATACGGATAGATCTTGTGACCGGGCTCGGACTTGGTGGTACGCGGACGGCGATAGAGCGCCTCTATCCCCATCCGCCGCATCAGCGTCTTCACATGCCGGCGGCCGATCTTGCACCCCTGCAAAGCCAGCAGGCCGCGCAGCATACGCGAACCGGCGAAGGGATACTCCAGGTGCAGCCGATCGAGACGCTGCATGATCTCGAGGTCGGCGGACGAGACTGGACGCGGCAGATAGTACACGCTGCCGCGGCTGACCTTCAAAATCTCTGCCTGCTTCGTGACCGACAGATCATGTTCACGGTCGATCATCGCTTTGCGCTCAGCAATCCCGCCTTGGTGAGCGCGCCTTCTAAAAAATCGTTCTCCAGCGTCAGCTCTCCGATCTTGGCGTGCAGCGACTTCACGTCCACCGCTGGCGCGGTCGGCGTCCCACCTCCCGGTCCGAAAACCTCCGAAGCGCTGCCCTCGAGCTGCGATTTCCATGCCGTAATCTGATTGGGGTGAACGTCGAAATGCTCGGCCAGCTGGGCTATCGTCCGATCGCCCTTGATGGCAGCCAGCGCCACCTTCGCCTTGAAGGCCGGTGAGTGGTTCCGGCGCGGTCGTCTGCTCATGGTTTCTCCTGTTCGCGGCGATTATCGCCGCCTTCAGGCAGAAATTCCACTTATCGTCCTGTCCAAAATTCCGGCACCGGCTCAGTGTGAAGGCGCAAGTCGACGGCCGGGAAGAAGAGTTTCGCAGCCGCGAGGTCGTCCTCTCGTGTGGCGCGATCCATTCGCCGGCGCATCTGCTGCGCGCCGGCATCGGCCCGGTCGGGCACCTGAAGGAGATGGGCATTCCGATCGTCATGGGTCTTGAGGGCGTCGGCCAGCGGCTGATGGATCATCCCTCGATCGCGCTGTCGTCCTTCATCCGCCCTGGCGCGCGCATGAATGAGCACACCAGACGCCACATCCAGGTCGGACTGCGTTACTCCTCGGGGCTGCCCGGCGTACCAAGGGGCGACATGTTTGTCGCCGTCCTCAGCAAGTCGGCCTGGCATGCAGTCGGTGCGCAGATCGCGTCGCTGCTCACCTTCGTCAACAAGACCTACTCCGAGACCGGGCAGGTGAAGCTCGCCTCGCGCGACCCGCGGGCCGAGCCGATCGTCCAGTTCAACCTACTGTCCGACAGGCGCGACCTCGAACGTTTGATGAGTGGCTTTCGCAAGGCGGCGGCGCTGCAGCTGAGCGCGCCGCTCAGGGCGGTGACCGACAAACCATTCCCGGCCTCGTACTCCGACCGCGTACGCAGGGTCGGCGTGGTCAACGCCAAGAACCAGATTCTCACCGCAATTGCCGCCGCGCTGATGGATGGGCCGGCGGCGCTACGCCATTACATGATCGACACGTTCATTGTCGAAGGATTCACTTTCGACGAAGTCATGAGCGACGACGAGGCTCTGGAAGCCTTCGTGCGCAAGGCAGCGATCGGCGTGTGGCACGCCTCGTGCTCATGCCGGATGGGTCAGCCGGACGATGCTATGGCGGTCGTTGATACCCAAGGCCGCGTAAAGGGGGTACAGGGTTTGCGCGTGGTTGACGCGTCTATCTTCCCTGTGGTGCCGTGTGCCAACACTAACTTCCCGACTCTGATGGCGGCGGAAAAGATCGCTGAGGCCATGCAGTGAACGACGTCGTGGAGACCGGCGAGCACTTTGCTCCCTTGGAGTTGACATCTTATATTTGTCGCTTGACGACACCGGTCGGTGTGGCGAAACCTTCAATGGTTCGAATTCGTTTCTCGAGCCACCATCCATATTCGGCAGTCCAATCCTCGAACTTACGGTTGATACCGAGATCATGGGCCCAGTGCTGTGCGATATTGGGATTGAACTGAGATTGCCGACCAACAGCGATGAGGTCGGCCTGTCCATTCTCCAGGATTGCTTCGGCCTGCTGCGCTTCGAGAATGATGCCGACCGCCATCGACGCGATACCCACCTCCTTGCGGACTCGTTCGGCGTAGGGCACCTGGAAGCCGAGGCCGCGCGGGACCTGGGCGGCGGTCGCCGAGCCTGAAATGCCGCCGGAAGAGCAGTCGATCACGTCGACGCCGCGGGCCTTCAATTCCCGGGCGAAGGCGACCGTGTCATCCAGGTTCCAACCGTTCTCGGCGCCGTCGACGGCGGAGACGCGGACAAACAAGGGCATCGTTGCCGGCATTTCGTGCCGCACTGCCTCGACAATTTCGAGCGGCAGACGCATGCGCCCCTTGCGATCGCCGCCATATTCATCATTGCGCGTATTGGAAACGGGAGAAAGAAATGAGGCGAGTAGATAGCCGTGGGCGGTGTGGATCTCGATCGCGTCGAAGCCTGCAGCGACCACATTTCTGGCGGCTGCCGCCCAGGTGCGCACCATCGCCCTGCACTCTTCGGTGGTGAGCTGGCGCGGGGTAAGCCATCCCGGCGCGACGGGCTCGCTCGTGGGGCCCACAGGCTGCCACACCCTGGCGCCCGCCTCAATATCTTGTGGGGTGAGCGGGCCCATGCCGTCCATAGCTCGCTGCGAGGACGATTTGCGCCCACCGTGTGCGAGCTGAATGCCGATCGCAGTCTTCTCACCCTTCATGAAGGCAATGAGGGGCCTGAAGCTTTGCGCTTGTGCATCATTCCAGATGCCAAGGTCATGCTCGTTGATTAGGCCAACCTCTTCGACGGCAGTTGCCTCGACAAAGACAAGCCCAAAGCCTCCCAGGGCATAGCGGCCGAGATGCACGTTGTGAAAGGTGCCGCACGTGTTGCCGGGTCCGGCGCGATAGTGGACCATAGGCGGCACGACCAGGCGGTTCTTGAGGGTTAGGCCACGGATCTTGAACGGCTGGAACAACATTGGCCGCGCAGAGTCATTGCTATCGGTGACTGGGGCTGACATGGGTCGCCTGTTGAGTTAGGTGGCGTATGTGCTGCATCGAATAATTCTCTATTTTGCGTCACAGGTCCAGCAAGCCCCTTGCGAGGAGCCTCGTGTCCACAAGTGCGTGCCTGAGATGTCTCATCATGGCAGGCACCAAGCTGACGTTACCGTCGCCTCGGTGAATGTCCGCGGTTGAGACCACCAGGGAAGAGTGGACATCGACGTTCCGAACCTCTGATGGACGAATGGCCGCAGTTGGCGCACAGCGGACGTTCCTTAGTGCGCCGCTGTCACCTATGGGCTGACTTGGAAGAACAAGAAGCAGCAGGTCTTTCCTCGCAGGGCATCCTTGAGCTGGCGGACCTGCGGAAGCCCACCGCGAGAATGGCCGTTCAATACGCCGCGCTCAGCTTCTCAAGAAGTCGTTGGCTGCGATCAGCCCCTTCAGCGTTTTCCGAGCGTCGCCGCCGCGGGCGGAGATGGCCTTGGGGGCGGGCCGCGTCCTGGTCGACGAAGGATTGCGTAGAGGGCTTGGGGCGCAGCGGGCGCACGGGATGGCCCAATGGCTGGTAGCCAGGACCGTAGGTTCCCACGCGCTGGAATGAAAAACAGCTTTTGCATCAATGAGGATTGACCGACACTCTCTCCGCCAACCTACAGTATCCGATGATATCCTGCGGTCGCCGCCAGCTCGCTGAGGCTCTCCGGCCCGGGCCGGTGCGTTTGGAGAAACGCCGTCAGAAGCACGACAAGTTGTCCTTCCAGGCGCGCTTCAAATCCGGCCGGAGCATGTCCTTCGAGCAAGGCCCGTACCGGCCCCATCAGGGCGCTGAATGCGATCGTACTGGTCATGGCCGGATCATCGAAATGGGCATCGGGCGCACTCGCCAGCAGAGCCGCGATCGCCGCCACGATGCGCGTGTGCATGCGAGCGACCAGCTCGGCGCCGCCCCGCTCTTCCGCGACCGCGTAGAGCGCCTTCGATTCTCCGGGATCGCGCAGCTTCGCAGCAAGAAAGGCGGTGACGAGGGCCGAAGCCATCTGAGATACCGGCTTGCCTCGATGGTCGCTGCAGGCGTGCTCGACGGCGCCAGCAATGCCCTCCAGATGTTTTTTCAGGACCGCGGCGAGCAGCGCGTCGCGGTTCGGATAATATTGATAGAGACTGCCGACCGACATGCCTGCGCGCTCGGCGACACGGGTCGTCGTGCAGCGGCTCAGGCCCTCCCGGGTCAAAACCTGAATGGCTGCAATGTGCAGTGTTTCGACGGTCGCTGCGGAGCGGGCCTGAACCGGAGATTTTCTGGGCTTTAGGGTCGCTGCGACGGCGCTCATGGAATGCGAATTTAAAACTGAAGGATTCTTCATATATTCGCCAGGGAGACATGAAACAAGGATCAAGGCCATGACCGACACCTTTACCCTCGGCAACCGCGCCGTGAAACGGCTTGGTTACGGCGCCATGCAGCTCGCGGGACCCGGCGTGTTCGGGCCGCCCAAGGATCATGACGCGGCGCTGGCCGTGTTGCGCGAGGCCGTCGCTTCCGGGGTGAACCATATCGATACCAGCGATTTCTACGGTCCGCACGTCACCAACGGGCTGATCCGCGAGGCGCTGCATCCCTATCCGGATGACCTTGTCATCGTCACCAAGGTCGGCGCCCGGCGCGGCGCGGCTGGATCATGGATTCCGGCCTTTTCGCCCGAGGAACTCACTCACGCGGTGCAGGACAACCTTCAAAATCTCGGCGTGGATGCGCTTGACGTGGTCAATCTCCGCGCCATGTTTGACGTTCACGGCCCCGCCGAAGGCTCCATCGAAGGGCCGCTCACCGTTCTGGCGGAACTTCGCCGTCGAGGCTTGATCCGCCACATCGGCCTCAGCAACGTCACACCAGCGCAGATCGCGGAAGGGCGCGGTATCTGCGAGATCGCCTGCGTGCAGAACCACTACAACTTGGCGCACCGGGCGGACGACACTTTGATCGACGATCTTGCCCGCGACGGCATCGCCTATGTGCCGTATTTCCCGCTTGGCGGATTCACCCCGCTGCAATCCTCGATCCTGTCCGATGTCGCGCAGGGTCTCGGCGCCACGCCCATGCAGATTGCGCTCGCGTGGCTGCTTTGCCGAGCGCCCAATATCCTGCTGATCCCCGGCACCTCGTCTGTAGCGCATCTGCGGGAGAATCTCTCCGCGGCCGAACTCGATCTGCCGGATGAGGCACTCGCCGCGCTCGATGGCGTCGCGGCAAGCATCGGTTCGTCCAGCTGACCGGGTCATGGCGCACATTTAGGTAGCTATGGCGTAGACATCGTTCCCATCTTCGTTGTTCTCGGCCCGCCAGTCTTCTTGTCCGGCGCGGACCATGACCCCAGCCAACTGCTGATTTCCTTCGCAGTGCCAATAACTTTGAGTGCCATGGGTGGCGTCATGGTTGGACGCCGATTGGGGTCGAATGGCTCGCCGGTTTACATCAAGGTCAATAAAGTTTGGCAGATGTCCAATGTGGCGGTACTAATATGCCGCCGAGCTTTTCCGGGCGGGCGCATTGGAGAGGAAGCGCGCCGCACCGCCGGCGAACCGAACGGGCGGAGGTCGCGCGCCCTTGCGGACCAATTTCAAAGCCTCCTATGATGGACCTTTATTGTGAGTAGCCATAGATGAAGGCCACAATCAGCGCGATAGTCGCGGCACTCTGCCTGGTCGTGGTTTCTTCAACGTCTAGTGCCCGTGGGCCCTATGGCTCCATCAATGTTGGCAACTGGCACGGCGGTGCCTACACCAACGATCAAAGCGGTTCTTTTTCTCATTGCGCGGCGGGTGCCACTTACCAAAGTGGCATCTATTTCGTCGTTTCCGTCGGTGAGGACTATAGCTGGAGATTGGGTTTCGCACACGAGAACTGGCAATTAACCCCTGGTCAAGCCTTTGCACTCGCTCTCACATTCGACGGCCGGCCGGCCATCAACGTGCAAGGGCTGCCTATCGGTTCACGCCTTGTGAACGTTGATATGCCGGCAAATTCCTCGCTTATTGCCCAGTTCCGGAAAGCGAAGGTTATGACGGCCTTCGCGCAAGGTCAGCTGTTTCAATTCGATCTGACCCACACCGCGCAGCTCCTGCCCTCGCTGGTCAATTGCGTCGTTAGCATCAAGAAAAACGGGATCGCCAGTGCCGGCGAATTCGCAGTTACCCTTCCCAAGCCGGCGGCTGTGACTGCATCGACGCCGTCGAGTTCCACGCCGCAGAAGCCCGCCAAGGCCGTCAACAAGACCGGTACTGGATTCGTGATCAGCAACAACGGGCACGTCGTCACCAATCAGCACGTCGTCGAGGGTTGTGTTGGCGATATCCAAGGCAGCTTGAGCGGTGAGGCACCAATAAAGCTGCGTCTCGTATCGAGCGATGAAACAAACGATCTTGCCCTGCTTCAGGCGCCGACCCCGTTCAAGGAGGTCGCTATCATTCGAGACAAGCCGATCCACCCGGGCGACAGCGTCGTCGCGATCGGCTATCCATTTCATGGCCTGCTGACGTCTGATTTCACGGTAACCACGGGAGTGGTGAATTCATTGAGCGGCGTCTTGAACGACACTCGCTATTTGCAAATCAGCGCTGCCGTTCAACCGGGCAATAGCGGCGGGCCGCTGCTGGACGCTGGCGGCGAAGTTGTCGGAATTGTCGCCGCAAAATTGAACGCATTGAAATTTGCCAGAGCGACAGGCGACATACCGGAGAACATCAATTTTGCGATCAAGACGGGCGCTCTGAGAGACTTTCTCGATAATAGCGTGGTGGCTTATCAAACCGCTGATGTCAAAAATGAACTCAAAACGGCGGACATAGCCCGAAATGCAAGAGCGTTTACCCTCTTGATCGCTTGCACGGCAACGGAACAGAGCGCGAGTGCGAAGAAATCCGACAATTAGCCCAAGGCCATCGCGCGGGCTTGAAATCATGCGTGTGCCCGCCATCAGCCCTTTCGCAGTGAGAGCCGCGCAACCCCACTCCAGGAATCTTCGCAGTGTTCGCATCGGTGCCCGCAGCGGCGGCTGGCCCGCCGCGTCCATTCAGGCTCCGTCGGCAAGTCGCATTGGCAAACTGTCCGATATCCACCGCCAGTTCCGATTTGAGTTGCTGACGGGCTGAATCGCCCCCATGTTCTGACCGACCTGACGCAGATGCCCTATTTTTGCCGCCACCGGTCTGGAAAACCCCGCCGGTAAGCCAAACCTTCTCAGCGGACTGCAACGCGCTTGTCCCAGCGCGCTGACGGCGGCGCTTAAGGAAGCAAACTTTATGACCGACCCTTCCATACCAGAGACACCCAATGTCGCGGAAACCGTAAGCTTTCTGCGTCGGTTCGCCGAGTTGATGTCCAAGGGTTACAACGCGATCTATTTGCGCCGCGCCGCCGATCTGCTGGAATCCCTGAACGCCCGCGCGACCACGGCGTCGGGCGAAGAGGACCTCTGGCTTCATAAGTATGAAGCCCTGACCGATCATGCCAACGCGCTGGAAGCCGAATGCGATGCGCTCAGGCATGACGTTGAAGGACACCTGGAGATTACCTCCTCGGTCCTGGCCGAACGCGATGCGCTAGGGGTAACGCTGCAGGAGAGGGAATCGGAGCTCTCCGGGCTTTGCGATGCTTTGAGCCGGGAACGCGACGAACGCGCGGCCAAATCGTTGGCGCACGAAGAAGCTCTGGCCGGGCTTCGCGTGGCGTTCGATCAGAAGCGCGAGGCGCTCCAGGCGACCCTGGAGGCGCGCGGCGAAGAGTGCGAGCAGCTTCGCCGGGCGCTGGAGCGCGAACGCGACGACGGCGCGGCAAAATGGGCGGCGCATGAAGCGGAATTATCCGAGCTTCGCCTTGCCTTTGACCGCGAAAGTGGTGAACTGCAGGCGCAGTTGAAGGCGCGTGGCGATGAGCTGGTCGTGTTTCGGAGGGCTTCCGAGCGCGAGCTCGATGCGCTCAGGGAGAAGGTCGCTTCGCTCGAAGCCAGGCGAGCCGAGCTTCGCTCCGCATTCGATCGGATCAATGATCTCAGAAATCAGGCGATCGAGCCTCGCGCCGAAGGTCCTGTTCTCCGAACGCCATGGCCCGGAGCGGAAGCGAGTGCCCTTCCGGTGCAAGGCGGCGGTCGGGAGCCTGCGGCTGGAGAAACCAACGCGGTCGTGCCGAAAACCACGCTGCGTCAGGCACGCGCGCAGTTCGAATATCTTGCCAGGGAATTCATTCCGCTCGGAGACATTGCCTCACAGGTCATGTGCGAGCTCGGGGCCTATACCATGGATCTGGCGCTGGTCGCCGGCCAGCAGACGGACCATCTGCCGGTCGGCGAGGTGGCACGGCGGATCCTCGCTCCCGTCAGTTCAGATCAGACCTAAAACTTGGTCGGTTCTGATTAAACCAGAACCGAGGCTCTACTCTTTTCTTTGACGCGTTCTCATTGCGCGAACCGGTATCCACATCGCTCGAAAATGCTCGCGTCGCTTTTCAGACGTGGTTACTTTCGACGCGCGCTTGCACGGCAATTATACGCCCTGCGAAAGCCTGCGGTCCGCGCATCTTCTTCGGAGCAAAACCAGCGATCCGGCTTCGTCAGGGGTGCATAGCTCCGGCACCCCTGCAGATGATAGATGCCCAGATTGCCGGTCACGCGCGCACGGACCGCAAATTTGGCCTTGATGTTGCAGCCGGGTGGCATCGCCGGTTCTTCCGGGAACAGAATTGCCCTGATCTCGCGGTCCTTATCGCTTCGGCAGGCTGCGCCGAGCAGCGTTCCACTCTTTTCGCCGTGCCGAAATTCCTGGGGCGCAACAAAGCATCCTCGCCACAGACCCCTTCGATCGTCCCTGGCGGCGGCTTCGTCCCCTTTGAACCGACCTCGGGCTGCGGGGTCGAAATTCAACGCAATACCCTGGCGTACCAGCAACTGGTTCAAGCTGGTCGTTTCGCCGTCGGCGCTGCAAATGCCGACATGCCTCCTGGCATGCGCCTTGTCTGCTTCCGGATCCTCGCAGTGGATGCTGCGCGCGCCAATCAGTTTGGCGAGCTGGTCGCGGGCTTCCACGCCACAGGCCCAGGGATCGGCGTGATCATCGACGCACATCTGATCGAATTCAGGCGCATCGATTCCATCAAGCCTGTAGGTGACAGAGCCAAGCTGAATGGTGGCCCCATCCTTGACGATCGCATTCGCAGCCCAGCCTGGATTTGCCGACAAGAACAGCACCGGCAACACGGCAAGCAGACGCATCGACACCAGCAATCCGCGCAAACCGAAAATAGCCATCACTCTTATTCTCCGGCTCAGCGCCACATCCTGCGCATGCTTGCGCCGACGTCAATGCGCGGCCCCTGGCTCGTGCTACGCGCTGCCGCGCCGGCCACGGCAATTGGCCAGGCGGTCTTTTCGAACAGGCCGAGCAGAGAAACAGGAATGAACCGTGTCCGCGCGGCATAGACGTGGCGGTCGCCATGGGCGTGTTGACCGTGCGTGAAGAAGCGCTGCGGCACCAACAGATGCAGATCGTCCCGGGCGCGGGTCATCGCGACGTAGAGCAGGCGGCGTTCTTCCTCGATTTCGGCCGATGTCCCGGCGCCGAGGTCCGACGGCATGCAGCCGTCGACGACGTTGAGCACGAACACCGACTTCCATTCCTGGCCCTTGGCGGAGTGGATCGTGGACAGGATCAGGTAGTCCTCGTCGAGCAGGGGGACGCCCGCCTGGTCGCTGGTGGCATCGGGAGGATCGAGTGTCAGCTCGGTGAGAAAGCGTTCGCGCGAGGGATAGCCGCTGGCAATCTGTTCGAGCTGGATCAGGTCGGCGCGGCGGGTCTCGGCATCCTCGTGGATCCGGTCCAAATGTGGCTCGTACCACAGCCGAGCCCTTTCGAGATCGGCCGGCCAGTTTGAATGGCAAAGGTCCGCGACAACACTGACGAACATTCGCCAGTCGTCGCCGGCCCGCGGCGGCACCGGCGCGTGGGCCAGCGCTGCGACCGGATCGGCACTGCCGGCCATGTGATCGAGCGCCCGCTGCGCCGAGGTCGGACCGACCCCCGGGATCAGATGCATCAGCCGGAAACCGGCCACGCGGTCGCGCGGATTTTCGACAAAACGCAACAGCGCCAGCATGTCCTTGACGTGCGCGGCATCGAGGAATTTCAGCCCGCCGAATTTGATGAACGGGATGTTGCGGCGGGTGAGTTCGACTTCCAGGGGGCCGCTGTGGCTGGAGGTCCGGAACAGCACGGCCTGCTGCTTCAAGAGCGTGCCGGATTTCGCGGTTCTCCAGGACCCGTTCGACGATGCAGCGGGCCTGGTCGGTCTCGTCGCGGATGGCGACGAGCTGCGGCTTGGCGCCGGATGTCCGGTCGGTCCACAGGTTCTTGGTGAAGCGCTCCCTGGCAAGATCGATGACGCCGTTGGCGGCGGCGAGGATGGTCTGCGTCGAACGGTAGTTGCGGTCGAGCGTGATGATGTCGGCCGGCGGCGAAAACTGGCCGGGGAAATCGAGGATGTTGCGGACGGTCGCGGCGCGGAATGAATAGATCGACTGCGCGTCGTCGCCGACCACGGTGAGGCCGTCACCCCCGGGCTTGAGCGCCAGCAGGATCGAGGACTGCAGGCGATTGGTGTCCTGATATTCGTCGACCAGGACATGGTCGAAACGGCCGCCGATATCCTCGGCGAGCCCCGGATCGCTCATGGTCTGCGCCCAGTACAGCAGGAGATCGTCATAATCGAGCACGTTCTGACGCTGCTTGGCGTCGACATAGGCGGCGAACAACTCCCTCAGTTCCACAGCCCAGCCGGAGCACCAGGGAAACGACAGGCCCAGCACCTGCTCGATCGAGCTCTCGGCGTTGACGCAGCGCGAGTAGATGGCAAGACACGTGCCCTTGGTCGGGAACCGCTCTTTGGCTTTCGAAAATCCCTTTTCGTGCCGGATCAGGTTCATCAGGTCGGCGGAATCTTCACGGTCGTGGATCGTGAAGGCGGGGTCGAGACCGATCTGGTCGGAATATTCCCGCAGCAGGCGCGCGCCGATGCCGTGGAAGGTGCCTGCCCACGCCAGCGCGTCCGTCATCGCGCCGGCATTGTCGCCGATCACCTTACGGGCGATCCGTTCGACACGTCTTGTCATCTCGGAGGCGGCGCGGCGCGAGAACGTCATCAACAGGATGCGCCGGGGATCGGCGCCGTTGACCATCAGATGGGCGACGCGATGGGCAAGCGTGTTGGTCTTGCCGGAACCCGCGCCGGCGATCACCAATAGCGGCGCAAATGGGCCCGGGCCCGCCGCGCCATGCTCGACGGCCCGCCGCTGTTCCGGATTGAGGCTTTCGAGGTAGGCGGCTGCCGCTGGCACGGAATGGTGGTCCCTAGGGTGAGAGTTCACATTCCGTGATTCCCGCCATGCACACAATGATCCCGGCAGGGTGGCGTTGCGGCCTCGTCCCCATCACCCCCTCATCTACCTGCCTTCGCTCACGCCTCAGTGCGATGGGCCTTCACCAGCGCGATCAGTTCCTCGCCGTAATGTTCGAGCTTTTTGTCGCCGATGCCGGGGATGTTGCGGAGTTCGGAGAGCGTCGCCGGCCGCGAGGTCGCGATGCCGTCGATCGTTGAGTCGTGCAGCACGACATAGGCCGGCACGCCGTGCTTGCGCGCCACCTCCGAGCGCCACGCCCGGAGAGCGCCGAGCAGAGTTCGGATCGCCGGCTTTACCTTGTCCGGTGGACACATTCGCAATATCGCCGCGCCTTGATTTGGTTCTGATAGCGCGAACGCGGGTGCCGGCGGCCTGCTCGCGCAGCATCACCTCGGTCTCGCCTTTCAGCACGCCGCGCGCCGAATCTCGTCAGCTTCAGCGCGCCGAAGGCCTCGCTGTCGGGCTGCAAGATGGCCCATCGCCACCAGCTGGCGCAGGGCGGCGCGCCACTGCTTTTCATTGAGCTCGCGGCCGATGCCGAACACCGATAGCTTGTCATGCCCGAATTGCTTGACGCGTTCGGTCATGCGGCCGATCAGCACGTCGATCAGGTGCATCGCGCCGAAACGCTGCCCGGTGCGATAGGCGCAGGACAACAGTTTCTGCGCGATCACCTTGCCGTCGCGCAGCTGCGGCGGCGACAGGCAGTTGTCGCAATTGCCGCATTTGGCGGAGCCAGGCGTCTCGCCGAAATAACCGAGCAGGCGGCTGCGCCGGCAGCCCGCGGTTTCGGCGAGGCCGACCAGCGCCTCCAGCTTGCCGATCGAGACGCGCTTGAACGCTTCCGACGCCGGAGGACTCCTCGATCATGCGCCGATGCTGCACGATGTCCGACAGGCCATAGGCCATCCAGGCGCTGGACGGCTTGCCGTCGCGTCCCGCGCGCCCGGTCTCCTGATAATAGGCCTCGATGCTTTTCGGCAGATCGAGATGCGCGACGAAGCGCACGTCGGGCTTGTCGATGCCCATGCCGAACGCGATCGTGGCGACGATCACGACGCCGTCCTCGTTGATGAAGCGATCCTGATGGCGGGCGCGCAAGCTGGCGTCGAGGCCGGCGTGATAGGGCAGCGCCTCGATGCCCGCCTTGGTCAGCGCGGCCGCGGTGTCCTCGACCTTGGCGCGCGACAGGCAATAGACGATGCCGGCGTCGCCGGCGTGGCGCTCCGTGATGAAAGCCTTGAGCTGCGCCGGCGCGTTCTGCTTGTCGACGATTTCATATCTGATGTTCGGGCGATCGAAACTCGCGACAAAACTCGGCGCGCCGGCAAGCCCGAGCCGGTCGACGATCTCCTTTCGGGTGAGTTCATCGGCCGTGGCGGTCAGCGCGATGCGCGGCACGTCGGGAAAACGCTCGGCGATCACCGACAGGCCGATATATTCCGGGCGAAAGTCGTGTCCCCATTGCGACACGCAATGCGCCTCGTCGATCGCGAACAGCGCGATCTTGGCGCGGCCGAGCAAGGCAAGGCAGCGCGGCGTCAATAGCCGCTCCGGCGCGATGTAGAGCAGATCGAGATCGCCGGCGACCAGCCGCGCCTCGACCGCGGAGGCTTCTTCAAAAGACAGCGTCGAATTCAGCACCGCCGCCTTGACGCCGGCCTCGAGCAGGCCCGCGACCTGGTCGCGCATCAGCGCGATCAGCGGCGAGACGACGATGCCGCAGCCCTGCCGCAACAGGGACGGCAATTGATAGCACAGCGACTTGCCGCCGCCGGTCGGCATCAGCACCAGGCAATTGCCGCCGTCCGTGACATGCCGGACGATCTGCTCCTGCGCGCCGCGAAAGCCGGGCAGGCCGAACACGGAATTCAGGATGGCAAGCGCGTCGGGGGTACCGGTCCCACCTCTACGGGCTGCGGCGATGGCGGCAACAGACATCTGGAATAGGTTGTCCGAACAAGAGCTTGCGAGAGCGAGCCGGCGAGACCGGCGCCATTGATGGTCGCAACGGTCTTCCGGCGGTCGTGCAAGTCTATTCCAGATTCGGGCCGTTCCACATATTCACTTCTTCAGCTGGCGCAAAATAAAGGCGCCTATGCGCCGGCCCGCCGCAAAGCCGCTGCAACGCTCAGGATCGGGATGCCGCGGCGGGAGGCTGCCTCCAGGGCATGGCGCAGCATCCACGGCGAACATCCGTAGGGGCTGGGCGCAGCCTTCACGTCATGGCTATAGAAAATCAGCCAGCCATCCCTGGCGAGGGCTTCGTCGAACGCGCGATCTATTCCATCACGGTCGATATCCCGTTCGATCAACGGGGTCGCGCGCAGGAATTGCAGATCGACAATGCCGCTGTTGACGCCGGGAAGAATGCCGCGGGATGAACGGTAGGCTTTGCCGAGCTGTCGTTTGCGCGCCACCGAACCAAAGCCGTAAGGATACGCGAAATTCTCGATTCGGATCGACGGGTCGAGCGCCAAGAAGTAACGGCGGTTCTTTTCCATCTCCACGGTCATCGCCATTGCGTCGAGAGCGACGGCTCGGCTGTGCGAAAACGTATGGCAGGCGAGTTCATGGCCCCTGTGGTGGAGGTTTATGATCTCATCGGCGCTGATCCCGGTCCAATGGCCGGACCACTCGTCCACCAGTCCGCCGGCGACATAGAAGGTCCCTCGCGCATTGTATTCCTCGATGATCGGGGCGCCGACGGTGGCCGCGCTTTTGGGAACATCGTCGAATGTGAAACTGACCATCGGGCCGGTGCCTGAAAGTCGAAACGGCGTAGCACAAAAGTGCTGGGCCAGCCGGTTGCTGACGCGCTCTCTCAATGCAGACCAGCCCAGTTGCATGATGGTACTTTCAGTAAGTCAGATGATGGACCGCGGCAGCGCGGTTTGCGCGCCTTGGGAAAGAAATCCGAGCCAATTCCTGAAAATCGCCGTTGCCGCGGCTCCGGCCGCGATGTCTTGCCGAAGCGTGCGGTCGGGCAGTTCGGCGCTCAGCGCGGGCCTGCGCTCGACGCGCGCCCGCCTCTCGAAGCTCGCAAGCCGCGCTTCGGTCTCGACGTCGAAATAGCTGGCAGGGACGGCCGGATAGGTATCGCGCTCTCCCGCAAGAAAGCGGGAGATGTCGCGCAGATATTCGCGCTCCAGCGACAGAGCGTCATATTCCGGATGTCCCTGAAAAAAGAAAAATTGACTGCGCAGCTGCTTGACGAAGATATCGACACCGGCTTCCGATGAAGCCGTCAGCAGTTGATAACCCGTGGCCGCCAGATCGTCCGCCCGCAGTTCGTTGAGGCGAGAGTGTGAAACCTTGAGCGGCGACGGGACGTCCTGCGTCAGCCAGCTCTCGGTCAGCCTGGCGCAGTCGTAGATTCCAGAACACTTTGCATCGAGCCGTCGCCGCTCGATGCCGTCGAGATGCAGGACCGCGGCATGGGCGGCAAGGCACGACCAGATCGTCGATCGCGTGTTGGTTTTCGCCCAATCGATGATGTCGGTGAGGTCCTGCCAGAACGGCTCTTCAGGAAGCGTTGCCGCGTCGGGCTCTGCGCCGGTGACGATCAGTCCGTCGATCCGCAGCCGGCCGAGATCGGCGATATCGGTGTATTGTCTTTCGACATGCCGCTGCGCGGTCTGCGACCGGCTCACGGACGGCAGCGAGAAGCAGTGGAAGCGGATGCACGCGTTGCCGGCGGCAGCTCGGAGGAGATGCATGAACTGGCGCTCGGTCGCCTGCAAGGCAGAGTCCGGCATATTGTTGACGAGCCCGATGGTGAGCACGGTATCGGCAGCATTCTGTCGGCTGTCGAATTCATCGGCGTCACGCAGCTGCGCCGGCGCGAGGCCGGGACTGACGATCAGCCGATGCTTGTCGAACTGGAGGGTCATGTCGGGCTTGGCCTGTCTATTCCGCGGCCTCGAGCCGCTGCTGCCGCGCGCCGGCCTGTGCCAGCGCCTGGTCGATATCCTCGATGATGTCGGAAAAGTGTTCGATGCCGATCGAAAGCCGGATGGTTTCCGGCAGAACGCCCGCCATCCGCTGCTGCTCGGGAGACATCTGGCGGTGAGTGGTGGAAGCGGGATGGCAGGCGAGAGATTTCGCATCGCCGATGTTGACGAGCCGCGTGATCAGTTTCAGCGAGTCATAGAAGGCCTTGCCGGCCTCCAGGCCGCCCTTGATACCGAAGGTGAACAGCGAGGACGCGTTACCGCCAACGTATTTCTGGACCAGCGCGTAATAGGGACTGTCGGGGAAGCCGGCATAGTTGACCCAGGCTACGCGCGGATGGCTGCGCAGGAAATCCGCGACCTTGCGCGCGTTCTCGACGTGCCTTTCGATCCGCAGCGCGACGGTTTCTATCCCCTGCAACAGCAGGAACGCATTGAACGGCGACAGCACCGAGCCCATGGTCCGCTGATAGACGCTGCGTGCGCGCTGAATATAGGCGCTGGTTCCGAATTGCCTGGTGTAGACGAGGCCGTGGTAGGATTCATCGGGCTCGTTGAAGGCTGGAAAGCGGCGAGCGTGCTCCGTCCACGGGAAACGGCCGCTGTCGACGATCGCGCCGCCAAGGGTGGTGCCGTGCCCGCCAAGAAATTTCGTCAGCGAATGGACGGCGATATCGGCGCCGTAATCGAACGGTTTCAGCAGGATCGGTGTCGCGACCGTATTGTCGACGACCAGCGGCACGCCATAGCGATGCGCGACCTTCGCCAGCGCTTCGATGTCGCAGACATTGCCGGCGGGATTGCCGATCGTTTCAGAGAAGATGGCTTTGGTGTCGTCATCGATCAGCTTCTCGATGGCGTCCGCCTTGTCGCTGTCGGCAAAACGGGTGGTAATGCCCTGGCGCGGCAGGACGTGGCGCGAGCAGGGTGTGCGTCGTGCCGTAGAGTTGCGGCACGGAGACGATGTTTCCGCCGGTGTCGGCGAGGTTGACGAGAGCGAAATGCAGCGCCGCCTGTCCGGTGGCGACCGCGAGCGCGCCGACGCCGCCTTCGAGTTCGGTGATGCGCTTTTCAAGAACCGAGGTGGTCGGGTTCGCGATCCGGCTGTAGCGATAGCCTTCCGCTTCGAGGTTGAACAGAGCGGCGCCGTGATCGGCGCTGTCGAACGCGTAGGCCGCGGTCTGGTAGATCGGAACCGCGACGGACTTGGTTGCTGGATCGGGTTCGTAGCCGGCGTGAATAGCGATCGTTTCGTTGCGCATTGTCCACCTCTACGGTCGCGTATCGCATTTCAAGATGCGTTTTATTCGCAACGTCCTTGTTAGAGGCGGGCAGTCAACCCGGCAATAATTAGCGCCAACATTGACGAAATAACCCTAACGGACTTCACGAATTGATTAAAATTTGAATCATTTGCCGAGCACGCGGCGGACCTGTTCGCCGATCTGGTGCAGCACGAGCCGGCCTTGCGGAAGGATCGCGCCCATGGCGTGAAAATTATGGATCATGCCGTCGTGACAGGTGTGTTCGACGGCAACCCCCGCCGCGACGAGCTTTGCGGCGTAGGCGTTGCCCTCGTCGCGCATCGGGTCGAACTCGGCGGTATGGATAATGGCCGTGGGAAGTCCGGCAAATTTCGTTGCGCGAAGCGGTGAAATTCTGGGGTCGGCCAGATCTGCATCCTCCCGCAGATAGTCGGCGAGGTCCGCTTCCAGCGCGACCCTGTCGAGCAGATGATTTTCCGCGAATGCCTCGCGCGACGGTGACGTTTCCTCGAAATCGAGAACCGGGCATATCAGGCATTGCGCTGATATTGCGGGTCCGGCGCTTCGCAAGCTTTCCTGACACACCACGGCGGCGAGCGTCGCGCCGGCGGAATCGCCGCCAACCACGAGCTTTGCCGCATCGATGCCCAGCGAGGAAGCCTGCCCGGACACCCATCCGGCCGCAGCGATCGCATCTTCGACGGCGGCCGGAAATTTGTGCTCGGGCGCAAGGCGGTAGTCCACGGAAACGAGGCGACAGCCGGTGGTTTGCGCCAGCGCCGCCGAGATGCGGTTGTGGGTGTCGATGCTGCCGGCGACCATGCCGCCGCCGTGGAAGAACACGAAGCCCGGCAGAACTTCGCTTGTTTCATTGGCGGGCGAATAAAGACGGTAAGGAAGATCGCCCGCCGGCCCTGGCAATACGCCGTCGATCCCGGTTACTGGCGCCACGTCGGCGCGTGCGAACTGCATGAGTTTTGTGAGCGCCTGGCGACGCTGGTCCGCGGTCGGCCGCAACCGATCGCCGGGCGAGGCCGCCGCCATCATGACGAGCAAACGCTTTGCCAGGGGGTCGAGGGGCATATCTCCGGCTCCGGTCAAGGAAATGCAGCGTCCATTTCTGGTCTATCAATCGTGAACTGATCGCTGTCGCAGACCTGGTGCTGGCAGCTTGCGCTTGCTGCAACGAGCGCCCGCGGATCGGCTGTTTCCTTGATGGCAAGACGCTAGGGCCCGTACAGCACCAGTTCGGTGTCGGTCAGGTCGGCAAGACGCGGCCGGTGCGGGCCCTTGAAATATTTGCGGCCACGCGCCCGGGAAAAGATGCCGGTGAGACCGGCTACCGGTCCGTTGGCGTCGAGAATGATTGAAATCTTGCCGTGCCGGATCAGAGCCCGGCCGATCGCGCCGGCGCATTCGACGAACTCGGCAACGTTGCGGCAATAGATCAGCTGCATCGCCGGCGGCGCGATCCATCCGCGACGGATACGCATCGGCAGCAGGATGAATGGAAAAAGCCCGCCCGTGGGCGCGCGGCATACCAGGCTGAGGCAGCCATATCGGGCGTGCCGCGTCAGCAGTTCGACTACAGCTTCGGACAGGCCTTCGACGGCTCCGGCATCGGGCGCGATGGTCTCGACGGTCATGCCCGCCGCGGCGCGCGACAGCGCCGGGATCGAGAAGAACAGTCCGCGGCAATAGGAGCTAAATCCCTGCGCCTCGATGATCGGCCAGGTCCGGGCCGCAGGACTGATATTGAGGTAGGTCACTTCCTTGTGCCGCTGCGCGATCCTGGTCAGCAGCGGCGCGTAGTTCCGAAACGCGGGCTCGACATACCAGCTCGACAGATTGCATTGGATCACCGCTTCACCGCTGTCGTTCCGGGAGCTGTAGAGCAGCAGGAGAACGCCGACCGCTGCGCCGTCATAGTCGAGGATATAGCCGAAGCGGGGATAGCCGTTCGGAACCTCGCGGGCCGCCTGACGGCGCAATCCCTGCATCCAGTATTCGCGCGATCGGCCCACGAATCCGCGCGTCAAAAGGTCCGCGACCGCATCGAGATCGCCGGTGGAAATTTCACGGCATCGAAGTTTTTGAGCGGGCACCGCGGTTTACCGATCGAGTCTGTTAGCCGAGGCCGAGCGTCTCCCGCACCGCGACTGGCCACCTCGCGACATTCGTGCCGTGGGTATGGAACATGGCGACCGCGAGGCGGTCCATTCCGAACGCGACGCAGCCGGTATGCGCCGGCTCACCCGCCGCATCCCTGATGTCCCAGGTCGCGCCGAAATGGTCGCGGTGATAATTGAAGCTCATGCAGGCGGTCGGCTGCTCTTCCGAACGCAGCGGGATCAGAAGTTCGAATTTCAGCGATTGCTGCTTTTGACTGACCGCCTTCATCTGGCCGACGCGGCCGAAGAACGGGTCGCTGGCATGATCGACCCTGAAAGTCAGGCCGAGATCGCGGGCGATTGCCTGCGCGCGCACCATCCAGCGCTCGCGAAAATCAGACACGTCGTCCGGGCTGCCGATGCAGACATATTCGCGCATCCGGAACGACTGCAGCCGGTCGAGATGGCGGGACGGTTCACGGCGAAAGCAGTCGGCCGCGACGTCGAAGCGCAAGCCGCCGGCGGGCAACGGGCCTCGAGCCGCCACGATCGGATAAACGGGATAGCAGGCCGCCGGCGAGAGCACGAGGTCGGCAGGCGAGAGCGATGTGGTCCAGTCGCCGCCAGCATCGAAGCGGCTGACCGCGGAATTGATTTCGCGTTCGGTCCCGTGCAGGCCGCAGACGCAACCGAGCAGGTTGGGGAAGCTCTTCAGGTAGCCGGATTTCTCCAGCTGCCCGCGGTTCATGACCGGCGGGAAACGCATCACCTCGGTGTCGGGCTCGCGATGCCGGGTGATCAAGGCGGCGAGCCGCTCGACCATGTCTTCGTAGAGTGCGGTCCGGGCGTAAACGCCATCGGTGCCCATCTTGTGGAACAGGACATCGGCGAGATGGTCCAGCGGATCGGCCGATTGCGACGTGATCTCCGGTGATGCCGTTCGGATTGCTACGTTCATGTGGTTCTCTTTGTCCGAAGTCTGTTCCGGCTCAATCGCGCAAGCTGGCGGGTACGCCGCTCATCAGGCTGGCGGTTGCGATATTGGCCAGAATGCGGTCGTTGTTGATCATGATCGGCGCCGAAAGCACATCGCGCAGATGGCGCCCGATGCTGAAATCGCCGTCATTGCGATATCCGGACAGTCCGCAGGCGCGCATCGCGCTCATGACGGTTGCAACCGCAAGCTCGGAAGCCTCCACCTTGAGCAGGTTGATGGAAGACTGGAAGTCCAGCGATGAGAGCGCGCGCTCGTCGTGCTCATGCGCCGTATAGGTGTCGAGGTTCGATGTGATCATGGCGCGCAGCTTCGCCAGCGACATCCTGGCCGCGGTGAAATGCGCGGCGCCGGGGGGCATCTGGCCACCCGCGCCGCGGGCGGCCTTGCGGATGAACTGCTGCGCGCGGTCGACCGCCGCGGCCGCGATCCCGGCCCAGGCCGATGACCATGAGAGATGGGCGACCGGCGTCATCGTCTGTGCATGGATCTTGTCGTAGGCCTCGGCGAAGATCTGTTCAGCCGAGCCTCTGAATTTCAGTTCGAACCCGGCGCTGCAGGTTCCGCGCATGCCGAGCGTCTCCCACTCGAGACTGGGCTCCAGCGTATAATTGTCCCTGGTAATGGCCAGCAGCACCTGGTCGGAGCCGGCGGCGTCGTTGGCGCGGCGGGCAATGGTGACAATGCCGTCGGCTTGTGCGCCGTAGGAAATCACGGTCGCGTTGCGCACCAGCGAGATCTCGCTGCCGGCGTGCTCGACCGCGGCGGTGCTGAAGCGGATGTTGCCGCCGTTCTGCCCTTCCGTCGTCGATGATGCCAGCAGCAATTGTTCGGACGCCACGCGGCGCATCAGCATTTCGTGATAGCGGCTGCCGGCTCCGTGGCGGACAAGGCAGGCAACCTTGGTCTGATGCATGGCAAAGATCATTGCCGTGGACGCACAAGCCCGGCCGAGCGTGTAACACATCTCGGTAATGTCCGAGATCGAGGCGCCGTCTCCGCCGAGCTCAAGCGGAATCTGGACACCCAGGAGCCGCTGCTGACGCGCGGCGTCGAAGGCTTTGTGCGGAAAACGCGCGTCGCGATCGACTTCCTCGGCTTCCGTCGCCGCTGCGGCTGCGACCAAAGCGGTCCGGGGCAGGAAGGAACTCCGGTCGATAAAGAATGGTTCCTTGATATCTTCCGCGGCGACGCTGCGGAGCCTGGTTTCCTGCACGCTCATGGCCGATATGCCCTAAGGGTTTTGTCGGTGCGAAACAGCTGTGCGAGCATCGCGCAGCGCCACATCGATCGCTGTTGAACAGCTTCCGATCGAGTTCCAAGGCTTAAGGAATTAATTCAAATGCGTCGATGGGATTCAGGGTAAACGGGTTCCGTTTCAGCGATGAGAGTTAATCCATCTCTTTTTTGAAGCGCAGAAGTGCCTGATGCCGCCGTTAGCGTTAAGAATGGAATTTGAGCTTATGTTGAATGAGATTCGCTGCCTTTCGGAAATGCCGGAATTATAGATGCAAGTAGTAATGGTCGGCGGCACGCCGATTGATGCGATGGCGTTTCGTCGCGACAGATGGAAGTTGAAGATGCAAGCCTCTCACGCCAACGTCCAGGACCGCATCCTTGTTCTGGTCAAGGCAATCCTCGAACAGAACGCGATAACAGCGGAAGTTCATCCGGAGTCGCGCCTGGTCGATATCGGGCTGACGTCGATGGACATGGTCAACCTGATGCTCGGCGTCGAGGCCGAGTTCGATTTCACGATTCCGCAAGCCGAGATCACGCCCGAGAATTTCCAGTCGGTCAAAGCGCTGGAGCGGATGATCGTCAGCCAGCTGCAGCCCGAAGCGGCCGCCTGACGGCAACGGCGCTCAATGTCGTTCCCGCCAAAGCGGGGACGACGCATCAAGGGAAGCGCGATGCGAGCGGCGACTCGCTGCGGGATTTAATTTTCAAACAGCCTTTCGCATTCCCGCGGCGCGAAGCGCCCGAGTTGTGCATGAAATCTCTCGCCCCATAGAGGGCGTGGGGAATGCCGGGTGCCCGCGCACCCGCGGCCGCGCGTGTATTGGTAGTAAGCACGCGCGTTAGTCACCACGAGTACGCCGGAAACACCCGGCATTCCCGCACGCGAATGGTTTTAACGGTTTCCTTCGTGATCTCCCCGGTGATCGGGCTTTCTTGTCACCGTCACCGGCAGCGTCTCCGCTGCCGACTTGACGCCGGCGTCGAGGCGTCAGGACCACACGACTTCGCCGTCCGCGTCAGCGCTGTTCGTCAAAAGCGCCGGCCGCGTCCATCGCATCCCGCACCTACGTTCGTGACGATCGCGAAACGCCCCTCTCGGTGGGGCGGGACGGCCGTGGATATAAAGGTGATTTGGGTCAGGCGTGAACCGGAATATTTTTCGAAATGGGGCTGGACAGCCGGTGTGCAAAATAGCCCGACGAGGCTGGGCAAGAACTCGGCATTTTTAAGAGTTAGTGTACGATTCGGTCTATGACGAATCATGCATTCAAGAGCGGCGATAGCCGTGAGCAGCCCAGTTTGCTGCCCCCTCGGATTGAAGACTATGTCGGGCCGGATAATCCGGTTCGTGCGATCGATAGCTTCGTGAACGCTCTCGATCTGGCCAAGCTCGGGTTTCGGCATGCGGAGCGCGGCGTGGGTGCCGGACAACCGCCCTACGATCCGTCCGACCTGCTGAAGCTCTACCTCTACGGCTACATCAACCGGATCAGGTCGTCGCGTCGGCTGGAGCGGGAAGCAGGACGCAATCTGGAACTGATCTGGCTGCTGCGGAACTTGCAGCCCGGCTATCGAACGATCGCCAACTTCCGCAAGGAGAACTGGGCGGCCTTGAAGGCTGCGAACCGCAGCTTCGTGCTGCTGATGCGCGAACTCGATCTGATCGGCAGCACCCTGGTTGCGGTCGACGGCGCGCTGTTCCACGGCAACGCCAGCAAGGGGAGCATCTTCACGAAAGGGAAGCTCGCCAAGCAGATCGCCGAGTTGGACAGGGAGATCGATGCTTACGGCAAGTCCCTCGACGCCAACGATACGGAAGAAGCCAGGCAGCAGAGCGGCGGTCCGGAGAATGGCAGCAAGGGCGATGGCGGCGATGTAGGCGAGAAGATGAAGGAGCTGATGGCCAGGCGCGAGCGCGCGCAGGCCGACCTCAAGGAACTGGAGACCAGCGACAAGGGGCAGGTGTCCAAGACCGATCCCGATGCACGGCTTCTGAGCAAGGGCGACCAGACCATTGCGGGCTACAACGTGCAGAGCGTCGTCGACGACAAGCACATGCTCATCGTCGCAAGCGAGGTCGTCAATCGCAGCGATGCAGGCCATCTCCATGTGATGGCAAAAGCGGTCAAGGATGCTCTGGATGTCGAGGCGCTGCAGGTGCTGGCCGACGAAGGCTACTACAACAGCGAAGACCTGAAGGCTTGCGAGGATGATGGCATCACCGCCTATGTGCCGATACACGAGGGCAACAGGAAGCTCGAGAAGCAGGGCCGTTTCCCCCGCAAGGACTTCAGCTACGATGCGAGCGTCGATGTCTATCGGTGCCCGGCCGGCGAACTGCTGCATCCGACAAAGAAGCCCTGGACGAATGCAAGCGGCCGGGTCGAGGTCCGCTATCTAAGCTCCAAGATGAGCTGTGACGCCTGCCCGACAAGGGCACGTTGTCTCGGCCCGAAGGAGAAAACCCGCAGCGTCTTTCGCTGGGAGCACGAAGCGGTTCTGGAGCGCCATCGCGCCAGGATGGCAAGCGAAGACACAAGCCAACTGATGCGTCGTCGCTCCGCCATCGTCGAGCATCCCTTCGGGACGCTCAAATGCCGTGCCGGCTATCAGCACTTCCTCGTCCGCGGCTTGGACAAGGTACGCGGCGAATGGAGCCTGATGGCGCTCTGCTACAACTTCACCCGCGTGCTCAACATTCTCGGCTTCGATCGCTTCACGGCCTACCTTGCGGAAAGGGCGTCTGCGGATCTCAAAAGCATTATCACGGCTCTCGTTCCCGCCTTGCGCTCGCTTCCGCTCGTTTTGCGGCAATTCTGCACCGATATTGCGCTACGGCTCGAAGTCGCAATGTGCCGAGCCATCCCGGCCGCCTAGCAGAATTCTTGCTCAGTCTCGTCGGGCAAATCGGTTGCCGCAGTTGCTCGCAGGGCGAAGGCGCAACCTCCGCGTCATTGCCGGTGAAAGGCGCATTGCACGTCGCTCATCCGCCTTACGGACTTCATGGGTGACCGGCGCCTGCGGCAATTTGCTTGACCCGCTCGAGCGGAATGCCCTGGTGCTGCTCGATCGCAAGAGGGTAGCGGTCGGTTGCAGAACGATCCGGGGCCGCATCTCCCGATGCAGCCTCGCGGCAAATGCGACCGCAACTGTCATGATCGATTGTGCGCGTCAGCGGCCTCTTTCCGGCATTGCTCCGGGGACAGAACTGCCCCTAAATACAGTTGTGAACTCGTCGTAGGCATGCTGATTGGCGCTACGAACGGGGAAGTGGAGAGGGTATGACGAAGGCGGTCCTTGGCATTATCGGCGGATCCGGCATCTACGACCTGCCGGGGCTGGAAAACGTGCGCGAGGAGGCGATCCACAGCCCGTGGGGCGAGCCCTCGGCGAAGGTCAGGCACGGCACCATCGCCGGCCTGCCGATCGTGTTTCTGCCTCGCCACGACAAGGGTCACCGGCTGTCGCCGTCCGACATCAACTACCGCGCCAATATCGACGTGCTCAAGCGCGCGGGTGTTACCGACCTGGTCTCGCTGTCGGCCTGCGGCTCGTTCAAGGAAGATTTGCCGCCCGGCACCTTCGTGCTGGTCGACCAGTTCATCGACCGCACCCACAAGCGCGAAAGCTCGTTCTTCGGCAGGGGCTGCGTCGCCCACGTCTCGATGGCGCACCCGGTGTCGCCGCGGCTGCGCATCCACCTTGCCGCGGCCGCCGAGGCCGAGGGGATCGCGATCGCGCGCAGCGGCACCTATCTCTGCATGGAGGGCCCGCAATTCTCGAGCTACGCCGAAAGCATGACCTACAAGGGGGCGGGCTATTCGGTGATCGGCATGACCAATATGCCGGAGGCCAAGCTCGCCCGCGAGGCGGAGATCTGCTACGCGACCGTGGCCATGGTGACCGATTTCGATTGCTGGCATCCCGACCATGATGCGGTCACCGTCCAGGACATCATCCGGGTGCTGACCTCGAACGCCGACAAGGCGAAGGGCCTGGTCGCGCGCCTGGCCGAGGATTTTCCCAGGGAGCACGAGCCGTGTCCGATCGGCTCGGACCGTGCGCTCGACGCCGCTATCATCACCGCCCCGGAAGCGCGCGATCCGGAGCTCCTCAGCATGCTCGACGCGGTGGCGGGACGGGTCCTGCGGGCGTGAGGTTCACATTGTCGATGGGTGCGTCATGAAGGTCGACGGCAGGCACATCCGCAGCATCTGGCTCGAGCCCGACGGCTGGTCGGTCGGCGCGATCGATCAGCGGCGGCTGCCGCACCATTTCGTCGTCGAGCGGCTGACGAGCTGCGACGCCGCCGCGGATGCGATCCGGTCGATGCTGGTGCGAGGCGCGCCGCTGATCGGCGCAACCGCGGCCTACGGGATGGCACTGGCGATGCGGGCCGATGGCTCCGATGGCGCGCTCGAGCGGGCCTACCGGATTTTGATGGCGACGCGGCCGACGGCGATCAATCTGAAATGGGCGCTCGACGAGATGCGGTCGTTGCTGCGGCCGCTGTCACCGTCGGATCGAGCCGCGGCGGCCTATTCTCGCGCAGCCGGGATCGCCGAGGAAGACATCGCAATCAACGAGGGTATCGGCGAACACGGCGTTGCGCTGATCAAGGCGATCTCGGCGACCAAGAAGCCCGGCGGGCGCGTCAATGTACTGACCCACTGCAATGCCGGCTGGCTGGCGACGGTCGATTGGGGCACGGCTACGGCCCCGATCTATCTGGCGCATGACCGTGGTGATGCCGTCCATGTCTGGGTCGACGAGACCCGCCCGCGCAATCAGGGCGCTTCGCTGACCGCCTGGGAGCTTGGCCATCACGGCGTGCCGCACACCGTCATCCCCGATAATACCGGCGGTCATCTGATGCAGCACGGGATGGTCGATCTCGTGATTGTCGGCACCGACCGGGTGACCGCCAGTGGCGACGTCTGCAACAAGATCGGCACCTATCTCAAGGCGCTCGCCGCGCATGACAATGGCGTGCCGTTCTATGTGGCGCTGCCGTCGCCGACCATCGATTTCAGCGTCGATGACGGAATCAGGGAGATTCCGATCGAGCAGCGCGCTGCCGACGAGGTCGCGACCATGACAGGGCGGACCGCCGACGGACGGATCGAGACGGTGCGGATTGTGCCCGACGGTTCGCCGGTCGCAAACTATGGTTTCGATGTCACGCCGGCGCGGCTGATCACGGGATTGATCACCGAGCGTGGCGTGCTGAAGCCCGATCGCGCCGCGCTCGCCGCGGCGTTTCCGGAGCGGATCGCGGCTGCGGCCGAATAATCAGGGAAGAGGTTCGAAACTGTTTGCGCAAATCAGGCTTCCAAGGTTGTTGACGAACCGGAACGCTTGATGTCGAACTTCACGGCAAGCCTGAGGGCCAATAAGGACAAGATCCAGAACGCGGGAGAACGCAGGTGGAAGAGTTCGACTATGTCGTTGTCGGCGGCGGGTCCGCCGGCTGTGTAGTGGCCAGCCGTCTCAGCGAAAATCCGAAAGTTACGGTTTGCCTGCTGGAGGCAGGCGGCGCGGGCAATAATTGGGTGGTCAAGGCTCCCATCGGCATCGCCATCATGGTGCCTTCGAAGACCAACAACTGGGCGTTCGAAACCGTGCCGCAGCCGGGCCTCAATGGCCGGAAGGGTTATCAGCCGCGCGGCAAGGCGCTGGGCGGATCGAGCGCGATCAACGCCATGGTCTACATCCGCGGGCATCGTTCCGACTATGATGGCTGGGCGGCGCTGGGCAACGCCGGCTGGGCCTATGACGATGTGCTGCCTTACTTCAAGAAGGCCGAAAACAACGAGGTCGTCCACGATGGCTTTCACGGCACCGGCGGTCCGCTGAACGTCGCCAATATCAGAACCGGCAATCCGTTTCAGGAATATTTTCTGGAAGCCGGACGTCAGTTGCAACTTCCCATGAACGCTGACTTCAATGGCGCGCATCAGATGGGACTAGGCGTCTATCAGGTCACCCAGAAAAATGGCGAACGCTGGAGCGCTTCGCGCGCCTATATCGAGCCGAACCTGTCGCGCCCCAACCTGAAAGTCGTCACCGGGGCGCAGGCCCGCAAGATTTTGTTCGATGGAAAGCGCGCGATCGGCGTCGAATTCAGCCGCGACGGCAAGCCGGAGTCGATGCGGGCGAGAGCAGAAGTCATTCTCTCAAGCGGCGCGTTGCAGTCGCCGCAGCTCCTGATGCTGTCAGGCATCGGCAACGCGGCGGATTTGAAGGGCCTCGGCATCGATGTCGTGCACCATTCGCCCGGCGTCGGCCGGAACCTGCAGGACCATATCGACTTTGCTTTCAGCTACCGTTCGAAGAGCCTGGACAATCTAGGCCTGTCGTTCGCGGGGCTTCGCAAGCTTTGGGCGGAGATCGGGCGTTACCGGCGTGACGGGGTCGGCATGATTACGTCGAATGTCGCCGAGTGCGGCGGCTTTCTCAAGACCGATCCAAACCTGCCGGTGCCCGACATCCAGCTCCACTTCAGCATGGCCATGGCCGATAATCACGGCCGCAACCGGCATCTCGGCCATGGTTTCGGCTGTCATGTCTGCCTGCTGCGTCCCAAGAGCCGCGGCGCCGTGACGCTGAACGGCGCAGATCCTGCGACCCCGCCGCGGATCGATCCGAAATTCTACGATCATCCGGACGACCTCGAGGTCATGGTCAAGGCGTTCAAGGTCACTCGCCGGATCATGGATGCCGAGCCGCTGGCGAAATGGCGGACGGAGGACATGTTCACCGCGAATGTGCGCTCCGATGACGAGATTCGTACCGCGCTGCGCGACCGCTCGGACACCGTGTACCATCCTGTCGGCACCGCCCGAATGGGTACCGATGATATGGCGGTCGTCGATCCGCAATTGAGAGTGGCCGGGGTCGAGCGCCTGAGGGTGGTGGATGCCTCCATCATGCCGACACTGATCGGCGGAAATACCAACGCGCCGTCGATCATGATCGGAGAGAAGGCCGCCGACATGATGAGGGCTGCCTGACCATTGCCGGTCTGAGCAGCAGGTCCTGATTCAGATCCGCTGAATCAGGCCCGTCGCGCATATTTTTGTTTGAGCATGATCTGTTACCTGCGGCTATCGCAGCGCGAGCCCCGTCGCCGCCTCGAGCTCGGCGATGGCCTGCGGCGCGTTGACGACCTTGATGGTGGTCATGCCCATCTCGCGCGCCGGTTTCAGGTTGACGCCGAGATCGTCGAGATAGACGCAACGTTTGGGATCGACGCCAATCGCCTCGATCATCATCTGGTAGATGCGCGGATCGGGCTTTCTCAGGCCGATCTTGGCCGAATTCGATGATGTGATCGAACAGCGCCATCACCTCGGCGACGTAGAGCGATCGGCCGCCGTGGCTTCCGATCGCGTTGGCGGGAAGGTTGTTGGTGATGCAGCCGGTCTTGAACCGGGACTTCACCAGTCTCAAGGCTTCCACCATCTCGGGGCGCAGATCGCCCGACAGCAGCGGCAACACGTCCTTGCCCCGAACCTCCGCGCCCAGCGCCAGCAATTCGGCCGCGAACAGCCGGTCGAAGGTCTCAATGTCCACCTCGGCGCGCTCGAATTTCGCCCAGGCGTTCTGCCAATGGTTGGCGGCGTTGGTGCGCCGGATGATATCGGCGGGCAGCCCGCGTTCGTTCTCGAAACGTGCAAAAGCCTCGAACGGCGAGGTGGTGAGCACCCCGCCGAAATCCCAGATCACAGCCTCGATCATTATTTCCCGTCCTGCGAACGCCAAATTTGCAGAACGGCTAACACGGTGTCCCGGCGGGGACCAGCCCGCCGCCGCAGCGGTTTGGCCGACTTGCCGGGTTTGGCGTGGCTTGCGCCTTCCTGTAAGTTACCCTCGCCGTTCCGAGCCTCGGTTCCGATTGAATCGGAACCGAGGCTCCAGGTCTTTGTTTGGTGCGTTTTCTTCACGCGAACCGGTGTCCACGTCGCTTGAAAACGCTGAGGTTGCGAGGAAATGCCATGAAAGCCTTTGAGACGAACATCACGGAAACCGCGGATTCCCTCACCGGGCCATGGCGCCGGCCGCACCAGATGCTCGATGCCCAGGTCTACGATTCCCACGCGTCGATTCACGACGATGCGACGGCGCAGAAATTGGGATTCCAGGGAGGAACGATCGAGGGGCCGACACATTTCAGCCAATTCGCACCGCTGTGCGAGCGCTTGTGGGGAAAAGCGTGGTTCGAGACCGGATGCATCTCCGCGCATTATCGCAATCCCTCCTTCGAGGGAGACGAGGTGCAAGCCCTATTGGCAAAGCCTGAACCCGGACAGGGACAGTGCAGAATCCAGATGGTGAAGCGCGACGGGACCGAGGTGCTGCGCGGCACGGCCTCCGTCGGCAATGGGAAGCTGGCCACCGCGCTGGATCAGCGGTTGACCGAGCTCAAGCCGCTTGCCGATCCGGTCATCCTGCGCGACGTGAAGGTCGGAATGAAGACCAAACGTCAGACCGTGCGGATGGATTTCGGTCAGAACATGGGCGAGCTCTACCCGTTCTCGCTCGAAGACAAACTCAAGGTCATCACCGAGCCGAGCCCTTACTACGGGAATGGCTCTGGTAACCCCTGGGGGCGGCCCATTATCCCGATCGAGATGCTCAGCGTGCTGTTCCAATACCGGTCGAGGGAAGATCGCTTGCCGCTCAGGGGGCCGGCGGTCGGTCTGTTTGCCGATCAGGAAATCCGGCTTTCGCGCGGTCCACTGTTCGTTGGAGAGGACTATCAAACCGAGCGGGAGGTGATCGCGCTGAGCGGCAGCCGCCGAACCGAAAGCCTTTGGGTCCGGACGACGGTCTTTGCGTCAGATGAGGCTCCCGTCGCATCCATGTTGCTGAACCTTGCCAGCATCAAGGATTCCTATGCATCCTACAGCCAGGAATATGCCGGGCTCTACGCGTGATCGAACAGTTCAGACTCCTGCGGACGGTCTTTGCCGCGACGAAGCTGCTGTCCCGAACGATGGCGGTCTCCGCGCTGCTCCTTGGTGCGCCCGCTTATGCGATCGTCGGCGGCGGGGTGCCGTCGGCCGAGGGCGTCGGCCGCTCCGTCGTTACCATCGTCGGTTCGCGGGGCAATTTCTGTACCGGCGCCCTGATCGCACCGAAGCTGGTGTTGACGGTGGCGCATTGCGTGCAGCCCGGCGCGGTCTACAAGATCGTCGTATATGGCGCCAACCGGCAGCCGCAACTGCAGGACGTGAGAACCGTCGCCATTCACCCCGCCTTCAATATGCAGGCGATGACGGCCCATCGAGCCACCGCCGATGTGGCGTTGCTGCAGCTCGAAGTGCCCCCGCAAGGGAAAAATCCGGCCGTGCTCGGCGTGCCACAGATCCCGGTTGTCGCCGGCAGCCGGTTCACCATCGCCGGCGTCGGCGTCACCATCCGCGGCGAGGGTAGTAGCGGCGGCACCGTTCGCGTCGCCGGCCTGGTCGCGACCGGCCGGCCGGGGACTTTGCAAATTCGCCTGGTTGATCCGGTCGGGCAGGGCACGCGGGACGGGCTTGGCGCATGTACCGGCGACTCCGGCGGCCCCGTGTTTGAGGACAGGCAGGGCGGCCCCGTCCTCGTCGGCGTCATCAGCTGGTCGACCGCATCAAACGGCGACGCGGGCTGCGGCGGATTGACCGGCGTCACGCCGCTCACGCTCTACCGCGACTGGATTTTGCAAACCGCTCGCGCAGTGGGGCTCGGCGCTGTGATCTCGGGCGAGGTGATTTATCGCACCCATTCCGCTGCGTCCGAGGGTTGACCTTTGCGGGCCCGGCGGGCGATGAATTGTCAGTCTTCGTACCAAGTCGCCTATTGCAACCAAGAAAAAGAAACCCATGACCGCGACAGCCGCCGCCCGCACCGCTCCCGCCCCCCAGCCCGCCGAGCATTTCGATGTCCTGATCGTCGGCGCCGGCATCTCCGGCATCGGCAGCGCCTATCACCTGACGGCACAGCGCCCCGGCACGAGTTTCGTCATCCTCGAGGCACAGGAGAGTTTCGGCGGCACCTGGCTCACCCACCGTTATCCCGGCATTCGTTCCGACAGCGATCTTTACACCTTCGGCTACCGCTTCAAGCCGTGGACCTCTGCGCCCGATCGCCACCGCAGCGGAAATCCGCTCCTACATGGGCGAGGTGATCGCCGAAAACGGACTCGGGCAGCATATCCGCTACCGGCACAAGATTTCCTCGGCGAGCTGGTCGGGCAAGACCAATCTTTGGACCGTCGAGGCGGTCAGGACCGACAGCGGCGAGCCGGTGACGTTCACCGCGAATTTCCTGTGGATGTGCCAGGGCTATTACCGGCATTCGGAAGGCTACACCCCGGAATGGAAGGGGATGGAAAATTTCAAGGGCCGCATCGTTCATCCGCAGCGCTGGCCGGACGATCTGGACACCGAGGGCAAGAACGTGGTCGTGATCGGTTCGGGCGCTACCGCTGCAACCCTGATCCCGGCGATCGCGGACAAATGCGGCCATGTCACCATGCTGCAGCGGTCGCCGACCTATTTCAGGACCGGCCGCAACGCGATCGAACTGGCCGAGACGCTGCGGCAGCTCCAGATCAGCGAGGAATGGATCCACGAGATCGTGCGCCGGAAGATTCTGTTCGATCAGGACATGTTTACCCGCCGCTCGTTGACGGAGCCCGAGAAGGTCAAGCAGGAACTGCTCGGCGGCATTCGCGCGGCGCTCGGTCCCGATTCCGATGCCGTCATCGAGAAGCATTTCACGCCCGAAATATCGGCCGTGGCGGCAGCGCATCGCCTTCGTCCCCGACGCCGATCTGTTCGAGGCCGTCAAGAGCGGCAAGGCGTCGGTCGTTACCGACGAGATCGATCGGTTTGACGGGACCGGCATCCTGTTGAAATCCGGCCAGCGGCTCGATGCCGACATCATCGTCACCGCGACCGGCTTTAACCTCAACGTGCTCGGCGATATCGCGTTTCACGATCGATGGCAAGCCGCTGGATTTCGCGCAGACCGTCACCTACCGCGGCATGATGTTCACCGGCGTGCCCAACATGGTCTGGGTGTTCGGATATTTCCGGGCGAGCTGGACGCTGCGCACCGATATGGTGGCGGATTTTGTCTGCCGTCTGCTGGCGCACATGAAGAAGAAGGGCGCGAAGAAAGTCGTGCCGGCGCTGCGGCCGCAGGACAAGGATATGCCGCTATTGTCCTGGATCGATCCGGAGAATTTCAATCCCGGCTATCTGATGCGCTACATGCATCTGCTGCCGAAGCGCGGCGACAAGCCGGAATGGCAGCACAGCCAGGATTACTGGGCCGAAAAGGACGAATTCCCGGCGATCGATCTCGATGATGCCGCGTTCGTCTACGATTGAGGGGTTCCCTGGATCACGACCACTTCCGCAACCCGCCCACGCCGGGATGAAAGCGGAATCGCCGGTCATGTCGGCTTTCCGGCCGTTCCTTCAGCAATTCAACGCGACATCCCTGAATGCGGTAACGAGCGGCCTTTCAAGCTTTCCTTCCATGCTCCGAATGATCGCATAAGCCTGTTCCCGGGGCATGGTCGGCTTGTAGCTTCGATGCTCGATCAAAGCTGAAAAGATATCGGAAATGGTCAATATCCGGACGAGGTCGGATATGCTGGCGGCGCAAAGTGCATCGGGATATCCGCTGCCATCGAGATATTCGTGATGATGGCGGACGGCATCAAGGATTTCCGGAGAAACAGCTGCATTTCCCTTCAGCACGTCAAATCCGGCCGCGGGATGGCTTTCGATTAGCGCACGTTCCTCGGCATCGAGGCGCCCTGGCTTATCAAGGACCGCGAGCGGAATTTTCGCCTTGCCGATGTCATGAAACATCGCAGCTGAATACAGCCGCTCGATGTCCGGCTTGGTCAGACCGAGGCTGAACCCGAAATCGACAGCTATTCCTGTAACCAAAAGGCAATGCTGATAGGTGCCTTCGTGGTGACGGCGAACCGTCTCGAGCCAGCTGCACAAGCCGTCTTCGGCGATGCTGTCGGCAATCCTGCCAGCTGCGCCTTTCGCCCCCCTGACATCGATGGGCTTGCCGGTCAGTACGGCCGAGAACATCGAAGCAATGGCAGCCGCCCCGGCCGTCGCAGCCGCGCGGGCGCCATGCAAGGCCTCGTTCGGGCTAACCTCCGGGTGTTCGCCGTCGGCCAGTTCTGCCAACAGCCTCGATTGCGTGACAGGATTGACAAGTACACGCGTCGCTCCCAGAGCATAGGCCTGGACGGTGAACAGCCGGGCCTTCTCATCGATAAGAAAGATCCGCTTGGGTACGTTGGTCAGTTTTCCGAACAGCTCCTTCAGGGCCGCAATATTTTCAACGACCCGCAGATCTGCTGCGACGACGACGGCATCCGACCCGCTGTATCGGCTGTCTGCCCGGCCGAGCAATTCAGTTGTCACGGCGTATTGCTGTTCCACCGCGGCGCGCAGATCGGAAAGCTTGCTAACAGTATCGGCGACAACATGAACGGGCATGAAAGCCTGGTCTCAATTCTCTCGATCGTTATCCGAAACCTGCGTCGTTCATCTCAAACGGTCTCGTCAGCCAATCGTCGTTTCGAAGATTTGTTCCTGGCGGTGTCTCGCTCCAGAAATTTGACGCCGATCTGATCGCCGGCGACGCGTACCATTCGACAGCGGCGGAACGCGAGACCCGTTGACGACAGGAGCAGGAAGAACTCCTTGAGATCCAGTCCTTCAAGAGATCCCTCGAGGCGCAAGCGCGCGCCCGTTTGCGATGCGTCGATCATCATGCAGTCGCGGCGCCAGGTTCCATCGATCCCCATGATGTAAACATGTATGCCGCGCTCGAAACTGACGCGCTCGCTCTTTCTGTCCCCATAAGGCATCTACGCAATCCGATTTATTATGAGAATTGAAAGGCAGTATCAGGCGCTCCTCGCGCTCACCTCGCGGACTTGCCAAAATCGAAGCAACCGCTGGGCGTTGGGCTTTGACAATTTGATGAAATCAATCTTGAGCTTCTCGTATCCCGCCTTCGGGGCGGACCGGGGCGGGAGTTTGGCAGCGAGAATGGCGCTGACGGTTTCCCATTTGCAATCGGCTACCTTGCAGGGGATCAACAGGCCGTCGTCCATCGGACTGTTCATCAGGGGCTTGATGATTTCAAGCGACGCTGACGACAGCAGCGACAGCGCCACGGCTGTCTCTTCGTATTTCCGGCTGCGCGCAAATTCGAGCAACGTGTTTTCGTCGAGCTCACCCTTCTCGCGCAGCAGGCCGACAAAGGCCTTGGCCGCCTGAAAGTCGCGGGGCTTGCTCAACTCCTGGTCGACCGCTTCCGCTGCAGCTCTTAGAGCGCGGCGCATCTCATCCTGAAATTCGGGAGGCGTGCGGGAAAGCAGCCGGGATCGAACCGCTTCGGTCGCTCGCAACAAAAGCTGCCGCAGAAGGTCGAGCGGGAGGTCGAGCCGGGAACCGGTCTTTTCGGCCAGCTTGTCATCGGTTTCGGCGGCTTTCAGCAGCGCCGCAAAACCACTCTCTGAGAATTTCGCCCCGGAATTGCCCGCGACGCTATGAACGACGGCTTTATTGCCGCGATTCAGAAGCACGTCGGTAACGGCGGTTTCAATCTGCGGCCGCTCCGAGATGGCGAGGAGGTGATCCTGGCTCCTGGTCTTTGCAATTTCGACAAGGTCAGCCGTTGTCAGGCGGCCGGAGTTCGTCAGGATCGGCCTGGCAACCCCGATCTTGGAGTGCCGGGCCAAATTCAGCGTGAGATCGATCGGAGCATTCGCAACGGGTCCGAGCCGTTCGCTGATCTCCGCCAGCGTTCTGGCTTCGATTCTGTCGATCAGCTGAACCAGGACATCATCGAAAACTTCGATCTGCTCTTCGTTCAAGCGATCTGCTTCGTTCAGGAACAGGTCGGTGATTTGCCGCAGCATGGCTACGCGCTTCTCCGAGGAACCGCTCTGGAGCGCGGTGTCGAGTTCGTCGAACAGAGAAGAGGTGTCGTCGTTATGCACGATCGCAATCCATAAATTACAGTAGCGCCTCCCGCTATTGCCTGCGGTCGGGCTGGGCGCCGTAGTCACAACCAGAGCTCTAAAAGCCCTGCAGGATGCGGTTCAAATAACAACTTTTCGTAAATTGCCTTTTGTCGGCTACCGGACGGAGCGGCCTCACGCGCGGGATCTTCTCGCTTTGCTTGCGGCTTTTGCGAGCGAAGCAAAGCAATTCAATGCCGCAGATTCAGTGCTGCATCGCAACACCCCCCAAATGGGAAAGCTTGCCGTTGCCGCGATTTTAACCAGCCTGGCATATCACCGATCCGTCCGCGGCAATTTGCGGCGGAGAGTTTGTGTGCTCCCGCTGCGGCGAACTTCCAGCGCCGGAAATTCCGCTAACCATAAGGCTCAACGAAACCTTCAAGAAATTCTGCGAATCCTGTCGGGATTTGGTCATGGAGAAACGGTGATGTATCCGCGACGGTTCGCGCGTGTTCGGCCTTCAGGCCGCAATGCCGATGTGGGCAAACTGATCGTTGGCCCGAAAGCGCCCGTCATTGATTGCAGAGTTGTAGACTATTCCCCTGGTGGCGCGTGCCTTGAGATATGGGGGCAGCCCAAGCTCCCCAGTCGATTTGAACTGCTGTTCGGCGGCACCAAGAAACGTTGCCGGGTTGTCTGGAGCGCGGGACGACGTCTAGGGGTCGCATTTTGACCGGCCTCAGGCTGTTTGATTTGATTTGCCTGCTGAACGCGGAACGGTGAGGGCACGCGCCGTAGCGCCAGGGCAAACCGGTCCGATCGGACGGCTGAACGGTCGGAGCTCACGAATTGCGGCGGCTCGCGCTGGTCGCAATGGCCGCGGCGGCGGTGCGGTTCTCGACGCCCAGTTTGGCGTAGATTTGCTCGAGGTGCTTGTCCACCGTCCTCGGGCTCAGACCGAGGATCTGGGCGATGTCCCGGTTGGTTTTTCCCTTGGACAGCCACGACAGCACTTCACTCTCGCGGGTGGTCAATCCGAGCTCGCTGGATAATTCCGCGGGCATATTGGTGCCGGATTCCTTGGCGAGCCGCAGCAGGAATTCATTTGGGCTAAGCCTGCCCATATATTGCAGCCGCAGCCGCTCGTTGTTGGGGAACGACGCCATCGCCGACGTTCTCGACCCGGCTTTGCCCTTTTGAGCCTGTTCGAGCCATTGCAGCATGGGTGCCGGCAGCACAAGCTCATCGTTCGCGCTGGCTGCGAGATTGTCCGACAATAATTTCTGCGCCTGCGGTGTCGCCCACATGATCATGCCCTGCCGGTTGACGGCGAGCAGAAACCGGCCCGAGACGTCGAGCGCGGCACGCGCGCTCTGGGTCAGCCTTGCATTGGCGAGATGAACGCGAATCCGCGCCAGCATCTCCTCGATAACAATGGGCTTTGTGACGTAATCGACGCCGCCGGCCTCAAGGCCGCGCACGATGTGTTCGGTCTCGGCCAGCCCGGTCATGAAGATGACGGGCACGTTGCTCAGGCCCGCGTCGCGCTTGAGGCGCCGGCAGGTTTCGAAGCCGTCCATGCCTGGCATGACCGCGTCGAGCAGAATGATGTCGGGGGTGATCTGATCGACGATTTTCATCGCGGCTGCGCCGTCCATCGCAACCATGACCGTCATGCCTGCGCCGTCGAGCGCATCGGTCAAAAGCCGCAGCGTTTCCGGTGAATCGTCGACGACGAGCGCGATGTCGCGCTTTTTGGGCTCAGTGATCATAACTATGCAGGGTTCTCAGGGTTGCCATGTACTGATCAAGGTCGAAGCGGTCGACCAGCGAGCGCATTTGCGAAACGAAGTCGGCATGCTCGGGGCAATCGGTTCCGATTTCATCCAGCTTGACCTGGATCGCGCGAATGTAGCCCAATTGCCCAAGACCGATCAGTTCCTCGACATGCTTCACCGGCGGTCGCGGGCCGCTATCCGGTTTCCACTGCGGGACGACAATCCGATCGGGTTCATATTGCCATTCGATCTTGAGGAGCTGGCGGATCAGTTCCAGCAGCCTCGGGATATCGATCGGCTTCATCAGATGGCCGTCGTGAAACGGCTGCGCCAGCGGCGCGCCATGCGCCTCCAGTGCACTCGCCGAAACCATCAGGATGCGGGCCTGATGATGGCCGGTCGAACGCAGCGTCTCCGCCACCGTCCATCCATCCATGCCTGACATCGAGATATCCAGCAAAAACAGATCGGGCCGGCAATGCTGGGCGAGGGCGAGACAGCCGGGGCCGTCCGGCGCGCTCAGGAGAATAAAGCCCAGCGGCGCCAGCACCTCGCGCAGGAGATCGCGCTGGACCGGGTCGTCGTCGGTGATCAGGATCGTCCTGCGCGGACCGTGATAGCCGAAGACCGGGGCCTCGACCGGTGCAATACGCGTCGGGTTGGTGACTTCCGACAGCAGGATCTTTATGCGGAAGGTGCTGCCGGTTCCCACCGTGCTGGTGACCCGGATATCGCCGCCCATCACGCCCGCAAGCAATCGGCTGATGGTCAGTCCGAGACCGGTTCCGGTATGCGGCTGCGAGACGCCCAGCGCGCCGCGCTCGAACGGCGCAAAGATGCGTTCAAGGTCGGTTGCCTGGATGCCCGGGCCGGTGTCGACCACTTCAAACTCGGCGACCGGACTGCGGTAGTGAACGACGAGCCGCACGCTGCCGGTTTGCGTGAACTTGATGGCGTTCGACAACAGGTTGATCAGGATCTGGCGCAGACGCTTTTCGTCGGCGTACACCACGACCGGCAGTACCGCCGGCCGCTTGAACACGAAATCGATGCCCTTGGCGGCCGCCTGCAGGCGGAACATCCCGACCAGTTGATCGAGGAATTCGCTGAGGCGAACCTCGTCGCGCGACAGATACAGCCGGCCGGCTTCGATCTTCGAGATGTCGAGAATGCCGTCGATCAGTCCGGAGAGATGATCGGCGCTGCGGCGCACCACGCGCACCTGATCGCGCGGTTTCGGCGGCAGGCTGGAATCCTGCTCCAATAGCTGCGCATAGCCGGAGATCGCGTTTAGCGGCGAGCGCAATTCGTGACTCAACCCGACCACATAGCGGCTCTTTGCGAGATTGGCTGACTCGGCGACCTCCTTGGCGCGCTGCAGCTCGGCGTCGGTGCGCTTGTGCGCGTCGATTTCCTGGATCAGCAGCGCGGTCTGCCGCCTTGTTTCCGCTTCCGCCGCGCGGCGACTCTGCTGCGCCAGCACGAACAGCCACGCCACGACGCCGATGATGATGGTCAGCGCGAAGAACACTTTCCACAGCACGTCGGATAGCTGCAGGTTGTCGGCGTCAACCGTCGCCGAGGTCTGCAGATAGATCATGCCGAGCGTCAATCCGACCAGGCCTGCGGAAACCGCGAATACGCCGAGGTAATGTCCGAGTTGCGAATTGATCCGCGCGTAGATCGGCTGCGGCAGCAGCTTGCCGAGGGTTTCGGAAACCTGTGCCTGGATCCGCGCATGCGGCTTGCAGAGATCGTGGCAGCGCGCGTCAAGCGAACAGCACAGCGAGCAGATCGGGCCGGCATAGGCCGGGCACGACGCGGTATCTTCGGGCTCGAATGAATGCTCGCAAATGCAGCACTGGATCGCTTCGATACTCTGCCAGCTGCGCCTCGGCTTGCGCGCGATATAATATTTGCCGTCGGTGGCGAATGCGATCACCGGCGCGGTGACGAAAGCGACGATCAGCGCCACGAACGGCGCCAGCGCCTTCGCGGTCGGGCCGAACACGCCATAGAACGCCGTAATGGAGACCACGGTGGCCATCGTCATCGCGCCGACGCCGACCGGATTGATGTCATAGAGATGCGCGCGCTTGAACTCCATATGCGGCGGGCGCAAGCCAAGCGGCCTGTTGACCACGAGATCGGCAACCAGCGCGCCGACCCAGGCGATGGCGACATTGGAATAAAGCGCGAGCGTCTGCTCAAGCGCCTTGTAGACGCCGATCTCCATCAGCAGCAACGCCACGACCACGTTGAACACCAGCCAGACCACGCGACCGGGATGGCTGTGGGTGAGGCGGGAAAAGAAATTCGACCACGCGATCGAACCGGCATAGGCGTTGGTGACGTTGATCTTCAACTGCGAGAGGATGACAAAAGTCCCCGTCAACGCCAGCGCGAGATCCGGTTGCGACAGCACGTAGCGAAAGGCCTCGTGATACATGTGCGCGGGCTCTGCCGCGTGTTCGGTGGTGACGCCGTGGCCGAGCGCGAAGAATGCCAGGAACGATCCGGCCAGCAGCTTGAGCGCGCCGAGAACGATCCAGCCGGGCCCCGCGCTTAACAGCGCGATCCACCACGAGGTCTTCGAGGTTCGGCGGTCGCGCGGCAAAAAGCGCAGGAAGTCGACCTGCTCGCCGATCTGCGCCACCAGCGCAAACACCACCGAGGCGGCGGTGCCGAACAGCAGCAGATCGAGATGGCCCGAGGGGCTGCCGTGCTCGCCGGGAAATTTGGTCCATTCCGCAAAGGAATGCGGGTTGGCGCAGGCGATCGCCGCGAAGGGGAGGATGTGAAGAATGATCCACAGCGGCTGTGTCCACAATTGGAAGCGGCTGATCAGCGTGATGCCGTAGGTGACCAGGGGAATGATGACGATGGCGCTGACGAGATAGCCGATCGGGCGCGGGATGCCGAAGCACATCTCCAGCGCGGTTGCGAGGATCACCGCCTCGATCGCAAAGAAAATGAAGGTGAAGGAGGCGTAGATCAGCGAGGTGATGGTCGAGCCGATGTAGCCGAAACCGGCGCCGCGGGTCAAAAGATCGATGTCGATGCCGCATTTGGCGGCGTGGTAGGCAATCGGCAGGCCGCAGCAGAAGATGATGACGCTGACGACGAGGATGGCCGCGGTGGAGTTGGTGACGCCGTAGTTGAGCGTAATCGTGCCGCCGATCGCCTCCAGCGCCAGGAACGAGATGGCTCCCAGCGCGGTATTGGCGACGCGGGCGGCGGACCAGCGCCGCGCGCTCTTGGCGGTGAAGCGCAGCGCGTAATCTTCCAGCGTCTGGTTGGCGACCCATTGATTGTATTGGCGCCTGACGCGGTCTATCCGCTGTCGCTCTGCCACTCTGAACTCCTGACCCCGCGCCGTCTGCTCGCAAAACCCGTGCCAGAACCTACGTCGCTATTTTGCGGTGCAATATACGCGATCTTGCGTATCTGTGCGCTGCACAATTTCGGCGATCCTCGCCTGACCAATAGCGCGTCCTCGAACAACAATGGGGTACTCATGTCAGACGAGATCAAACGGGGCCTGCAGTCTCCGCTTCGGCGCAAACTGCTGATGGGAATCGCTGCGATACCCGCCCTCACGGTGTTTCCTCGCCCATCTTTTGCGCAGGCGCCGGCAACCTCTGCGATCAACACGACGGGTCTCGCGGTTACAGATACTGAAGTGACCGTCGGCATCCTGCATTCGGCCACCGGCACCATGGCGATTTCGGAAACCGGGTCGATCGAGGCCGAGAAGCTCGCGATCGACCAGATCAATGCCGGCGGCGGCGTGCTCGGCCGCAAGATCAAGTTCATCCAGGAAGACGGCGCCAGCGACTGGCCGACCTTCGCCGAGAAGGCCAAGAAGCTTCTCGTCAACGACAAGGTTGCGGCGATCATGGGCTGCTGGACCTCGGCCTCCCGCAAGGCGGTGCTTCCGGTCCTCGAACAATACAACGGCATGCTCTATTATCCGACCTTCTACGAAGGCCTCGAGCAGTCCAAGAACGTCATCTACACCGGCCAGGAAGCCACCCAGCAGATCCTCGCCGGCCTGAACTGGATCGCCAAGGAGAAGGGCGCGAAATCGTTCTTCTTCATCGGCTCGGACTACATCTGGCCGCGCACGTCGAACAAGATCGCGCGCAAGCATGTCGAGAACGTGCTGCAAGGGCAAAGTCGTCGGCGAAGAATACTACCCGCTCGGCAATACCCAGTTCAACTCGGTGATCAACAAGATCAAGCTGACCAAGCCCGACGTGATCTTCACCGACGTCGTCGGCGGATCCAACGTCGCGTTCTACAAGCAGCTCAAGGCGGCCGGCATCGACCTCTCGAAACAGGTGCTGCTCACGATCTCGGTGACCGAAGACGAAATCGACGGTATCGGCGGCGAGAACATCGCGGGCGCCTATGCCTGCATGAAGTACTTCCAGTCGCTCGACAACCCCAACAACAAGGCCTTCGTCCCGGCGTTCAAGAAGATGTGGGGCGAAAAGACCGTGATCGGCGACGTGACGCAGGCCGCCTATCTCGGCCCGTGGCTGTGGAAGTTGACGGCGGAAAAGGCCGGCAGCTTCGACATCGACAAGATCGCGGCCGCCTCGCCCGGGGTCGAGTTCAAGGGTGCGCCGGAAGGCTACGTCCGCATCCACGAAAACCATCACCTCTGGTCGAAGACCCGGGTCGGGCGCGCGAAGCTCGACGGTCAGTTCGAGCTGATCTACGAGACCGCCGATCTGGTCGAGCCCAATCCGTTCCCCAAGGGCTACCAGTAAGAACGCGCGGCACTTATCGCGCTCTCTGCCCAACGCAAGCCTCTCCCTGGCGTGGATCGTCAATCCACGCTCAAGACCCCCGCGTCGCGAATCTGCTTGCGACGCGGGACTTTCCCCGACGGAGGACATCGATGTTCGGCGACTATTCGATTGGTGATCTGGGCTCCATCTTCGTCATGCAGGGCTTCGCCGGCCTGATCCTGTTTTCCGTCTACGTGCTGATGGCGCTCGGTCTTGCGATCATCTTCGGCCAGATGGGCGTCATCAACATGGCCCATGGCGAGTTCATGATCCTCGGCGCCTACGTGACCTGGATGACATCGAATTTCTTTCAGGCGTATCTTCCGGGTTTGTTCGGCGGCTATTTCTTCCTCGCGATGATCCTCGCTTTCATCGCTTCCGGGGCGCTGGGGATGCTGGTGGAATGGGTGCTGATCCGGCATCTCTACAGGCGTCCGCTGGATACGCTGCTCGCCACCTGGGGCTTAAGTCTTATCCTGCAGCAGGCCTATCGCTCGATTTTCGGCGCGCGGGAAGTCGGCGTCGAACTGCCGCAATGGATGCTCGGATCCATGCATGTTTCCGACAGCATCGAGGTGCCGATCAACGGCGTCTTCGTGATGGCGCTGACCGTGCTGATCACGATGGCGGTTGCCTACGTCATGTACAAGTCGCGCTGGGGCCGCCAGGTCCGCGCCGTCGTGCAAAATCGCGTCATGGCCGGCGCGGTCGGCATCAACACCGAAAAAGTCGATCGCTACACCTTCGCGCTCGGCTGCGGCATCGCCGGGGTCGCCGGCAGCGCCTTCACCATGATCGGCTCGACAGGCCCGACCTCCGGTCAGCTCTACATCGTCGACACGTTCCTGGTCGTGGTGTTCGGCGGCGCGGCGAGTCTGCTCGGCACCATCGCGTCGGCCTTCTCGATCTCCCAGACGCAGTCGACCCTGGAATTCTTCATGTCGGGCTCGATGGCCAAGGTTCTCACATTGCTCGCCGTTGTCGGAATTCTGATGCTGCGGCCGCAAGGTCTCTTCGCTCTCAAGGTTCGCAAGTAAGCAAATAAAAGGGCTGAAGCCATGACCGACAATCCGCGCTTTGCTAACCGATCGGAACTCCTCGGCATTCTCGTGCTCGCGGTCATCCTGGTGGCAATTCTGCCGCTCTGCCTCGACGTCTTCCGTCTCAACCTGGTCGCCAAATATCTGACTTACGCATTCGTGGCGCTGGGGCTGGTGATCTGCTGGGGCTATGGCGGCATCCTGAGCCTCGGGCAGGGCGTGTTCTTCGGGCTCGGCGGCTACTGCATGGCGATGTTCCTCAAGCTGGAGGCTTCCAGTCCCGAGAACACCAAGATCCAGTCCACGCCCGGCATTCCCGATTTCATGGACTGGAATCAGATCACGCAGCTGCCGTTCTTCTGGAAGCCGTTCCACAGCCTCACCTTCACTGTCGCGGCTGTTATTCTGGTGCCGGCGTTCTTCGCATTCATCATCGGTGCGGCGATGTTCAAGCGCCGCGTCGGCGGCACCTACTTCGCCATCATCACCCAGGCGGTCGCGGCCATTCTCACCATTCTGATCGTCGGCCAACAGGGCTACACCGGCGGCATCAACGGGATGACCGACCTGCGGACCCTGAAGGGTTGGGACATCCGGCCGGATCACGCCAAGATCGTGCTCTACTTCTTCGAAGTCGCGTGCCTGTTCGGCTGTATCTTCATCGCGCAATTCATCCGCCACTCCAAACTCGGACGCATCCTGGTCGCGATGCGCGAAAAGGAAGATCGCGTCAGGTTCTCCGGCTACAGCGTCGCGAATTTCAAGATCTTCGCGTTCTGCATCGCCGCCATATTCGCTGCGATCGGCGGCGCCATGTTCGCACTCAATGTGGGTTTCATGTCGCCGTCCTTCGTCGGCATCGTGCCCTCGATCGAAATGGTGATCTACACCGCGGTCGGCGGGCGGCTTTCCATCCTGGGCGCGATCTACGGCACGCTGCTGGTCAATTTCGCCAAGACCAGCCTGTCGGAATCCTTTCCTGAATTGTGGCTGTTTGGGCTCGGCGGCATGTTCATCGCGGTGGTTCTCGCCTTCCCGAACGGTCTGGCCGGGATCTGGGGCGACTACATCCAGCCCCGGCTGAACCGGCTGATGCCGTCACGCAAATCCGGCTCCGGAGCCGGCGGCGGGCTGGACCGACAGTTCAGTCGCCGACGGCGCCCCGGCGGAGTGAGGAGACGGCCATGCTGATAGGTCACCAGCCAAAGGACTTTCTGCTCTCGGTCGAGGGGCTGACGGTTTCATTCGACGGCTTCAAGGCGGTCAACGACCTGTCGTTCTATGTCGATGAAAACGAGATCCGCGTCATCATCGGCCCGAACGGCGCCGGCAAGACCACGGTGCTCGATCTGATCTGCGGCAAGACCAAGGCGACGTCGGGATCGATCCGTTTTCGCGACAAGGATCTCACGAAAATGAAGGAGAACCAGATCGTGCAGGCCGGCGTCGGCCGCAAGTTCCAGACGCCGTCGATCTATGACGATCTGACCGTGTTCGAAAACCTGGAGATCTCCTATCCGCGCGGCCGCACGGTGTTCGGCGCGCTGACCTTCACGCGCGACGCCGTTGTGCGCGACCGGGTCGAGGAGGTCGCCGAACTGATCTTCCTGAAGGACCGCCTCAACATGAGCGCCGAACTGCTCAGCCACGGCCAGAAGCAATGGCTGGAGATCGGCATGTTGCTGATTCAGGATCCCGAACTGCTGATGCTGGATGAGCCGGTGGCCGGCATGAGCGTCAGCGAACGCGTCAAGACGGCGGAACTGCTCAACCGCATCATCAAGGACCGCTCGGTGCTGGTGATCGAGCACGACATGAAATTCGTCGAGGACATCGCGCACAAGGTCACGGTGCTGCATCAGGGCCAGATCCTGTCGGAAGGCTCGATGGAGCACGTCAAGAACGATCCCAAGGTCATCGAAGTCTATCTCGGGCACTAGAGACGCAACGACAAGGAGCATTTTGATGCTGGCTATCTCCGATCTGCATGTCGCCTACGGCCAGAGCGAAGTGCTGCACGGCCTCAACGTGTCGGTGGCGCCCAACGAGATCGTCGCGATCATGGGCCGCAACGGCATGGGCAAGACCACGCTGATGAAGTCGCTGATGGGCATCGTGCCGACCAAGAGCGGCTCGGTCGACCATGGAAGGCGCCGAGCTCGCTGCCCTGAAGAGCTATGAGCGCGTCGCCAAGGGGCTCGCTTACGTGCCGCAGGGCCGCATGATCTTCTCCACCATGACGGTGAAGGAGAATATCGAGACCGGCCTCGTCGCCTCCGGCGAAAGCGAGGTGCCTGGCGATATCTACGAGCTGTTTCCGGTGCTGCTGGAAATGAAGGGCCGCCGCGGCGGCAATCTCTCCGGCGGCCAGCAGCAACAACTTGCGATCGCCCGCGCGCTAGCCACCAAGCCCAAGGTGCTGCTGCTGGACGAACCGACCGAAGGCATCCAGCCCTCGATCATCCGCGAGATGGCGCGCACGCTGAAGCGCATCCGCGACGAGCGCGGCTTGTCGATCGTGGTCTCCGAACAGGTGCTGAGCTTCGCGCTCGACATCGCCGATCGCGTGCTGGTCATCGAGAACGGCGAGATCGTGCGCGATGAAGCGCGCGAGGGCATCGATGCCGCGCAGATCTCGAAATATTTGTCGGTCTAACCATCTTTCCAACGACTTGTAAACAGGGGAGCTTTCGATGCCAGAGACACTGATCAAGGTCGATCTCGCCAGTTCGGCCTACGAAAACGACATGATCCATAATCGCTGGCACCCCGACATTCCGATGGTGGCGTGGGTCAATCCCGGCGACGACTTCATCGTCGAGACCTATGACTGGACCGGCGGCTTTATCAAGAACAACGATTCCGCCGACGACGTCCGCGACATCGACCTGTCGATCGTGCATTTCCTGTCCGGCCCGATCGGCGTCAAGGGCGCCGAGCCCGGCGATCTCCTGGTGGTCGATCTGCTCGATGTCGGACCGCTGAAGGAGAGCCTGTGGGGCTTCAACGGCTTCTTCTCCAAGCAGAACGGCGGCGGTTTCCTGACCGATCATTTCCCGCTGGCGCAGAAGTCGATCTGGGACTTCAAGGGCATGTACACCTCGTCGCGCCACATTCCCGGCGTGAATTTCGCCGGCCTGATTCATCCCGGCCTGATCGGCTGCCTGCCGGATCCGAAGCTGCTGGCGACCTGGAACGAGCGCGAGACCGCGCTGATCGCGACCAATCCGACCCGGGTGCCCGGGCTCGCCAATCCGCCGTTCGGTCCGACCGCGCATATGGGCCGCGCTGAAGGGCGACGCCAAGGCGAAGGCCGCGGCGGAAGGCGCCCGCACGGTGCCGCCGCGCGAGCATGGCGGCAACTGCGACATCAAGGATCTGTCGCGCGGTTCGAAGATCTACTTCCCGGTCTATGTGCCGGGCGGCGGGCCTCTCGATGGGCGATCTGCATTTCAGCCAGGGCGACGGCGAGATCACCTTCTGCGGCGCGATCGAGATGGCCGGCTGGCTGCATATCAAGGTCGACATCATCAAGGACGGCGTCGCCAAATACGGCATCAAGAACCCGGTGTTCAAGCCGTCGCCGATGACGCCGAACTACAAGGACTATCTGATCTTCGAGGGCATCTCGGTCGACGAAGAGGGCAAGCAGCATTACCTCGACGTCCATATCGCCTACCGGCAGGCCTGCCTGAACGCGATCGAGTATCTCAAGAAGTTCGGCTATTCCGGCGCGCAGGCCTACTCGATCCTGGGAACGGCGCCGTGCCAGGGCCATATCTCCGGCGTGGTCGACGTGCCCAACGCCTGCGCGACGCTGTGGCTGCCGACCGAAATCTTCGACTTCGACGTCATGCCGTCGTCGGCCGGCCCGGTCAAACATATCAAGGGCGACATCCAGATGCCGCTGTCACAGGACAAGTGATCCCTGCGCGACGGGGTGCGGGACGGCTGCGTATCTGCCGCCCCGCATCCGCCGTTGCGAAGTTAATCGAATTAGCGCGCGAGGAAATGAAATGCCGGTCTACGAGTATCTCTGCAACGACTGCGGCCCGTTCACCGACATGCGGCCGATGGCGGAATGCGACGCGCCGCAGGACTGTCCGCAATGCGAGAGCGCATCGCCGCGCGTCATTCTGACCGCGCCGAATTTCTTCTGCATGCCGTCGGACAAGCGCAAGGCCCACGCCACCAACGAGCGCTCGGCCAACGCGCCCAAGACGGTCGGCGAATACAAGGCCTCGCATGGGCCGGGCTGCGGCTGTTGCTCGGCCAAGCCCTCGCGGCTCGTCAAGCAAACCAGAAGCGGCGCGAAAAGCTTCCCGACCGCGCGTCCCTGGATGATCAGCCACTGATGCCTCACGATCTTTCGCGATCGTCGAAAAAGCCCACGTCGCGGCATCTGGATCGATCGGTACGCCAACCGGCGACCTCATCCACCGTCACACGGCCGTTTGATCGGCGGCAAACTCAAACCAAAACAGGAGGCGATCCCCATGCTTCACGGTGACATTTCCAGCAGCAACGACACAGTCGGCGTAGCTGTCGTCAACTACAAAATGCCGCGCCTGCACACCAGGGCCGAGGTGCTCGACAACGCCCGCAAGATTGCCGACATGGTGGTGGGCATGAAGACCGGCCTGCCGGGCATGGATCTGGTGATCTTCCCGGAATACTCCACCCACGGCATCATGTACGACTCGAAAGAGATGTACGAGACTGCCTCGTCGATCCCCGGTCCCGAGACCGACATCTTCGCCGAAGCCTGCCGCAAGGCCAAGGTCTGGGGCGTATTCTCGCTCACCGGCGAGCGGCACGAGGAGCACCCGCACAAGGCGCCGTACAACACCTTGATCCTGATGAACGACAAGGGCGAGATCGTCCAGAAATACCGCAAGATCATGCCGTGGGTGCCGATCGAAGGCTGGTATCCCGGCAATTGCACCTATGTTTCCGAAGGTCCGAAAGGCCTGAAGGTCAGCCTGATCATCTGCGACGACGGCAACTTTCCGGAAATCTGGCGTGACTGCGCCATGAAGGGCGCCGAGCTGATCGTGCGCTGCCAGGGCTACATGTATCCGGCCAAGGAACAGCAGATCCTCATTTCCAAGGCGATGGCCTGGGCCAACAATGTCTATGTGGCGGTCGCCAATGCCGCAGGCTTTGACGGCGTCTATTCCTATTTCGGTCACTCCGCGATCATCGGCTTCGACGGCCGCACCCTGGGCGAGACCGGCGAGGAGGAATACGGCATCCAGTATGCCCAGCTGTCGAAGAGCCTGATCCGCGATGTGCGCCGCACCGGCCAGTCGCAGAACCATCTCTACAAACTGGTCCATCGCGGCTATACCGGCATGATCAATTCCGGCGAAAGCGCGCGCGGCGTTGCGGCCTGCCCCTACGATTTCTACAGGAAGTGGATCGCCGATCCGGAAGGTACGCGCGAAATGGTCGAGGCGATCACCCGCCCGACCGCGGGGACCGACGAATGCCCGATCGACGGCATCCCGAACGAGTTGTCCGCGAACAATTTCTAAGCCGGATCTCGAAGCTAGCTCAACCGGCTGCCGTGGACCGCAGCACCATGGTGACTGCGGCGTTGCCGCATTGTGATATCCGGCGTTAGCGGAACGGACAGCCGGCAGATCAGGCCCTCGGAGCGCCAGTCGAACTCGGCTTGTCCTCCGAGCTGTGATTCGATGCTGGCGATCACGCTGCGGGTTCCGAATCCGCACGATGCAGGCTTCTCGACCAGGGGGCCATCCTTCTCTTCCCACACCATCTCGAGCGCATCCCCCCGGATTCCCCAGCTAAGGCAAAGGCGTCCGGACAGCGTGGACAGCGCTCCGTACTTTGCCGAATTGGTGACCATTTCGTGCAGGACCAGCGCCAGCGTTTGCGCGGTCTCGGGCTGCAGCTGAATATCCACACCGCGGAAAGTAATCTGATCGCCCGTCGTGTAAGGTGCGAGCTCTTCGTCGACCAGCTTTCCTATTCCCGCGCCCTGCCAGCTGGACAGCGACAGGATGGTGTGCACCCGGGCAAGGGCGCTGATCCGCCCTTCCACGGCCTGGATGTAGGCCTTGACGGTTTTGCCCTGCGTCAGCCGGACAATGGATTGCGCCAGCGCCAACGCATTCTTTGCACGGTGATCGACTTCGCGAGTCAGCAGACTTTGACGTTCTTCTGCCCGTTTCCGGTCGGTGATGTCGACGGTGACACCGCTGACGCGCACCACGCGGCCGGCCTTGTCGACTGTCGCGGCGGCCGTGCCCACGCACCAGCGAATTTCGCCGTCCGGTCGATTGATCCGAAACTCCGCTTCATAGGATCGTTCACCCTTGCCGAGCTGGGCGATTGCCTTGCGCAATTTGTCAAGGTCATCCGGATGAAGCAAGGCCTGAACGCTCGCCGTCGTCACCACGAAGGTCCGCGGATCGAGTCCGAAGATACGGAATTGTCCTTCGTCCCACATCCAGTCGCCGTTAACCCAGTCCAGATCCCAGGAACCCATTCTGCCTGCCGCGAGAGCCAGGCTACGGCGCTGCTCGCTTTCGATAAGTCTCGCGTTTGATTCTTCCAGTTCCGCCGTTCGTGCCCGAACGCGATCTTCAAGTTCGGCATTGAATTGCTCCAGCTGCCGGGTCTTGCGATAGAGCTCGGCGAACACCCTGATCTTGGCGCGTAATACCTCCGGAATGACCGGTACCGGAACATAGTCCACCGCGCCCATCTGATAGCCACGAAGCCGGTCGATATCGCTGACCTGAATGGCCGAAATGAAGATCATCGCCGTTTTCTGAAACCGGGGATGCTCGCGAATCATGGCGGCGAGCTCGAATCCGTCCAGCTCGGGCATGCAGACGTCGACCAGAATAACGGCAACTTCGTTCCTGAGCAGGAATTCGAGCGCTTCGCGCCCGGAAGCCGCGGCGACAAGGTTTTCCCCAAGCTCCTTTAGAATGACCTCATAGGCGAGCAGCTTCGCCGGTTGATCGTCGACCAGAAGGATGTTTACTTTTTCGTGGTCCATCATCGGATGCATCGGTTAGCGATGTAGCCACATGCGTATGGCGAGGAGTAACTGCTCGGTGTTGACCGGCTTGGCCAGATAGTCGGAAGCCCCGGCCTCAAGACACTTCTCCCGATCGCCCTTCATGGCCTTGGCGGTCAGGGCGATGACGGGAAGCCGGCGGAATGACGCGTTTGCCCTGATGGCTCCGATGGTCTGATAGCCGTCCATCTGCGGCATCATGATATCCATCAGGATAATTGCGATCTGGGGATTTGAATTGGCCAGTGCGACCGCCTCGCTGCCTGTCGTGGCGGTGAGCACTTTCATGCCGCGCCGCTCCAGCACGCTGGAAAGCGCGAAAATGTTGCGGGCGTCGTCGTCCACCAGAAGCGCCGTTCGGCCCACAAGATTCTCATCGGAACCATTGAGTTTCTCGAGCATTCGCTGCTTCTCGATTGGCAACTCCGTGATCACGCGATGTAGAAACAGCGAGGTTTCGTCCAGCAGGCGCTCGGGCGATTCGACGCCCTTCACCACGATGCTTCGAGCTATCGTGTGAAGTTCCGCGTCCTCCTCGACGGAAAGCTCGCGACCGGTAAATACGACCACGGGAATATTGGACAACGAATCGTCGTTGCGGATAGCGTCCAGCACCTCGAAACCGCTCATGTCAGGTAGCCGCAAATCGAGGACAACGCAGTCGCACGGGTTTTCGCGCAAGGTGGAAAGGGCTTCCGCGCCGGTGTCGGTCGTGATGATTTCAATGTCGTTGTGGTCCAGAAGTTCCTTGATGCTGATCTGTTCCGCCGCATTGTCTTCCACGATCAGCAGGCGCTTGCGGCGGGGCTTGGCGTATTCCTTGATCTGGGACAGTGCCGCGCTCACCCCTTCGGTCGTGGTCGGCTTGTTGACAAAGGAGAAGGCGCCGCGCGCCAGCGCGTGCTGACGATCTTCGTCCATTGTGATGATCTGGACCGGAATGTGCCGCGTCAGCGGATTGTGTTTCAGCTGGCTAAGCACCGTCCAACCGACCATGTCGGGCAGGAAGACGTCGAGCGAGACTGCCGTCGGCTGGAACTGCCTGGCAAGCTCGAGTGCCTCCGAGCCCCGCGCAGCGACCAGGACTTTGAAGCCCTTGCCGCGGGCGAGGTCTACCAGCACACGCGCGTAATGCGGGTCGTCCTCGACAATCAGAAGAATGGTGTCTCCCGGCTCGAGATTTGACCGGTCGTCCGGAAGCTGTTCGATGACGCGCTCTTGCGTCGTGGCCGGCAGCGCCGGCGCACCGCTGTATTGCGGTGAAGTTCTGACCCGCGGAGCTACCGTCGGTCCCGAGTATTTCAACGGCAAATAGAGAACGAAGGTGCTGCCTTTGCCGGGGGTACTCCGAAGATGAATTTCTCCGCCCAGCAGGTTCGCAAGTTCGCGGCTGATGGCCAGGCCCAGGCCGGTGCCGCCATATTTTCGACTGGTACCAGCATCGGCCTGTTGGAATGCCTCGAAGATCAGCTTCTGTTTTTCCAGGGGAATGCCGATGCCGGTATCGGACACCTCGAAGGCGACCACGGCGGGAGAATGATTGAGGATGGGATGTTCGGCGCTCCAGCCGCCGAGCGCCGCTGAAACGCTGAGGCGCACGCCGCCCTCGGCGGTGAACTTGAAGGCGTTCGACAGCAGATTCTTCAGCACCTGCTGCAGGCGCTTCGAGTTGGTGACGATACTGCGTCCCAGATTGGGGTCGATATCGACGTTGAATGACAGTTGGCGATTCTCCGCTTCATGCCGGAACGGGCGCCCAACCGCTTCCAGAAAATTGGATGTCAGGATTTCTTCCGCATCCACCGTCACGGTTCCCGATTCAATCTTGGACAGGTCGAGAATGTCCGTGATCAGGTTCAGCAAGTCGGTACCCGCGCCGTGGATGGTGCGAGCAAATTCGACCTGCTTGGGAGACAAATTGCCGTCGGGATTTTCGGTGAGTTGCTGGCCAAGGATCAATATGCTGTTGAGCGGCGTCCGCAGCTCATGCGACATGTTGGCAAGAAATTCGGACTTGTACTTCGACGTCAGCGAAAGTTCGGTCGCCTTCTCTTCGAGCGCGCGCCTTGCCTGTTCGATTTCCTGGTTCTTGCGTTCCACCTCGACGTTGCGCTCGGCAAGCTGCTGAGCCTTCTGTTCGAGCTGTTCGTTCGTCTGCTGCAGTTCTTTCTGCTGCGTCTGCAATTCGCCGGCGAGCTGTTGGGATTGTTTCAGCAGTCCTTCCGTCTGCATGGTCGCCTCGATGCTGTTGAGAACGATGCCGATGCTATCGGTGAGCTGCTCAAGGAAAGTCATCTGCGACGTTGTAAATGCGCTGGCGGAAGCGAGCTCTATGACGGCCTTGACCTGGTTCTCGAACAGGATCGGAAGCACCACGAGATTTCTGGGGACCAGCCGCAACAGCGCCGAATTGATCGGGACGGTGTCGCTGGGAATGTCGGATACCAGCCGCTGGCGCTTGTCCGAAGCGCACTGCCCGATGAGGCCTTCGCCAAATTGCACGATTTGCTGATGCGGATTGATGCCGTCGCCGGCGTAAGCCGAGAGCAGACGCAACTGCGGACTTTCTTCGTTCTCGACCTGGTAGATCACGGCCATGTGGGCATTTACCAGCGGCGTCAGCTCGGTCAGAAGCAATCGGCCGACGGTAGCGAGATCGCGCTGGCCCTGAAGCATGTTGGTAAATTTGGCGAGGTTGGTCTTCAGCCAGTCCTGTTCGGTATTGACGTCGGTCGTGAGCCTCAAATTGCCGATCATCGTGTTGATGTTGTCTTTCAGCTCCGCGACTTCGCCTCTCGCGTCGACCTGGATCGAACGGGTGAGGTCGCCCTTGGTGACGGCGGTCGCCACCTCGGCGATCGCGCGCACCTGCGAGGTCAGATTGGCTGCGAGCAGGTTGACGTTGCCGGTCAGGTCCTTCCACGTCCCGGCTGCACCGGGTACGTTGGCCTGACCGCCGAGGCGGCCTTCCACGCCTACCTCGCGCGCCACGCTGGTGACCTGGTCGGCGAAGGTCGCCAACGTCTCGGTCATGTTGTTGATGGTGTCGGCGAGAGCTGCGACCTCGCCCTTCGATTTCACCGCCAGATTCTGTTTGAGGTCGCCGTTGGCGACCGCCGTCACCACCTTGACGATGCCGCGTACCTGTTCGGTCAGGTTGGCGGCCATGAAATTCACGGTATCGGTCAGGTCCTTCCAGGTTCCGGCTACGCCGGGAACCTGGGCTTGTCCGCCGAGCTTGCCTTCGGTGCCGACCTCGCGCGCGACGCGCGTCACCTCTCCGGCAAAGGCGTTCAACTGGTCAACCATGGTGTTGATGGTGTTCTTGAGTTCGAGAATCTCGCCCTTCACGTCGACAGTGATCTTGCGCGACAGGTCACCGCGCGCCACCGCGGTCGTGACTTCGGCGATGTTGCGCACCTGTGTAGTGAGATTGGCCGCGAGCAGATTGACGTTGTCCGTCAGGTCCTTCCAGGTGCCGCCGACGCCCGGCACCACGGCCTGACCGCCCAATCGTCCCTCGGTGCCGACCTCACGCGCGACGCGCGTCACCTCGGCTGCGAACGAGCGAAGCTGCTCAACCATGGTATTCAAGGTGTCCTTGAGCAGCAGGATTTCGCCGCGCACGTCGACCGTGATCTTCTTGGACAGGTCGCCGCCCGCGATCGCGGTCGCCACCTCGGCGATGTTGCGCACCTGTGCCGTCAGGTTCGATGCCATGAAGTTGACGTTGTCGGTGAGATCCTTCCAGGTGCCGGCGACCTCGGGAACTTCGGCCTGACCGCCGAGTTTGCCCTCGGTGCCGACCTCGCGCGCCACGCGCGTTACCTCGGAGGCGAATGCGTTGAGCTGGTCCACCATCGTGTTGATGGTGTTCTTGAGTTCGAGAATTTCGCCCTTCACGTCGACAGTGATCTTGCGCGACAGGTCGCCGCGCGCCACCGCGGTCGTGACTTCGGCGATGTTTCGCACCTGAGCGGTCAGATTGCCCGCCATCGAGTTCACGCTGTCGGTTAAATCCTTCCAGGTGCCGGCCACGCCCGGCACGTTGGCCTGACCGCCGAGGCGACCTTCGGTGCCGACCTCGCGCGCCACGCGCGTCACCTCTCCAGCGAAGGCATTGAGCTGGTCGACCATCGTGTTCAGCGTTTCCTTCAGCTGCAGGATTTCGCCCGATACGTTCACGGTGATCTTCTTGGAAAGGTCGCCGCCGGCGATGGCGGTTGCGACATCGGCGATGTTGCGGACCTGAGCGGTAAGGTTGCTCGCCATGAAATTGACGTTGTCGGTGAGGTCTTTCCAGGTGCCGGCGACACCGGGCACCTGGGCCTGTCCGCCGAGCTTGCCTTCGGTGCCGACTTCGCGCGCGACGCGGGTCACTTCCGATGCAAATGAATTGAGCTGATCGACCATCGTGTTGATGGTGTCCTTCAATTCCAGAATTTCGCCTCGGACGTCCACCGTGATTTTGCGCGAGAGGTCGCCACGCGCAACGGCGGTGGTGACGTTGGCGATATTGCGCACCTGTGCGGTCAGGTTGCCGCACATCGCGTTGACGGAATCGGTGAGGTCCTTCCATGTTCCGGCGACGCCGGGCACGATCGCCTGGCCGCCCAGCTTGCCGTCGGTGCCGACTTCGCGGGCGACGCGCGTGACTTCGGAGGCGAACGAGCGCAGCTGGTCCACCATGGTGTTGATGGCTTCCTTCAGCTGCAGGATCTCGCCGCGAACATCCACCGTGATTTTCTTGGAGAGGTCGCCGTTGGCGACGGCAATGGTGACCTCGGCGATGTTGCGGACCTGGCCGGTGAGATTGTTGGCCATGGAATTGACGCTCTCGGTGAGGTCCTTCCACACGCCGGTCACCTCGGGGACCTGCGCCTGACCGCCAAGCTTGCCTTCCGTTCCGACTTCGCGTGCGACGCGGGTCACCTCGGAGGTGAATACGCTGAGCTGCTTGATCATCGTGTTGACGATGTTGGCCGACTGCAGGAATTCGCCGCCCAGCGGGCGGCCGTCGACATCCAGCTGGACGGTTTGCAACAGGTCGCCTTGCGCAACGGCGGCAACGGCTCGCGTGACTTCGCGTGTCGGCCACAACAAATCATCGATCAGGGTATTCACCGAACCTTCCATGTCGGCCCATGAGCCGCTGGCAAGACCGAACTTGACGCGCTGTCGGGTTTTTCCTTCGCGGCCGACGACCTGACCGACGCGATCGAGCTGTTGCGCCATGCGTTGATTGGCGGCGACAATCTCGTTGAAGGTGTCGGCGATCTTTCCCTCGATGCCGAGATGATCGCCGGTCATTCGTACCGAGAAATCTCCGCTTCGCATCGCCTGAAGGGCGTGGAGCAATTCCTGCGAAGGGTCGGGCTTTCCGTTTGCGTGCGCCGTTGCCTTGGTACGACGCCGGGTGGATGGCGCGGCAGAGCCGAGATCTCGCATGGAGTTTCCCTCAAGCGGCAAAGGCGCGCGCGCGTCCGAGCGCATGTAGCTTACGCCATCATTTGGTACGAATGATCACGGGGCAAGAAAATATCTTAGGTATTACAGGCGCTTAGGTTTCGCACGCGGGACCAGCCGGAATAATTCCGTGGGGGAACCTTTGTTCCGCCCGTAACCGATTTAATTCATTTGCCGCTGAAGATTTGCGGATCCGATATCCTGATATCGACGCTTCTGAGATCGGCGGCTGGCGGAACCGGGAGCTGGGTGCCTTGGGTTCCCTATCCCTGCGTCTTCGGTTCCGGGAACTGTCGCAGCCGCGCTTCCCCTCGAACATGAGGGTAGCGCGAACCTTCACCGCCGCTTTTGGCTCGGCCTTCTCGGCGGCGGCGGGTTGTCGCCGCCTGCGGCCTGCGGGTTGAATTTGCGGGTTACCTTGATGGCGGCCTCGCTGATATCGAGCAGCGAACGGCGGCCTTCCTCCATCACGGCGCCGGACTTCTTGTTGAAGCTCTCGGCCAGTTCGCGAATTGACTTTACCTTCTCGAACAATTCATCGGCCTTGCCGTTTGCCAGGCCGGGCACGACGTTGTCGATCTTGGTCATGGCGCTGTCGATGCTGGCGAAAGCATCGTCGGCCTTGCGCATGATGCCCTCGATCGCCTCGCCCTTGCTCGCCAGCGACGCCGTATAGGTCTCGAAATTCAGCATCGCATCTTTCAGCATCGCCTGATTGCCGACGAGGATGCGGTCGACATTGTGCAGGGAATCGCGGATCGACTTCGACCTCGCTGAGGTCGGCGGTCAGGATCGGAACGCCGTCCTCGTCGAGCGGCACCGGCGCCGCGGCGGCCGCGCCGCCGGTCAGCGATATCGCCGCCACGCCGGTCAGCCCCTGGAATTCCAGGCCGACAACCGTGTCCTTGCGGATCGGGGCGCTGTTATCCAGCATGACGAGGGCGACGATCTTGCGAGGGTTGTCCAGCTTGAGTGACTTTATCTCTCCGATCTGAACGCCGTCGAAGTTCACGCTGCCGCCCTTGCGCAGGCCGCTGGCGGAGCCCTCGAAAACGATGCGAAGCGGGCCTTGCTGCCGGATCGCGTGGATTTTCTGAAACCCGAGCAGGCCGACGAACGCCGCGGCGATGACCGCCAGCGTCGTGGATCCGATCATCAGGTTGCTCTTCGCCATCCCCCGATTGTACGGGCAAAGCAGGGCGAGCGAAAGACCGATGCCGTGGCCGGCGACGGACCGCCCGCGTGACCCCTAGGTCAGCGTCCATTCCTCGGCGCTGGCGCCGGCGAGCGCCCGGACCCGCGCCTCGTCGGCGGCGAGATCCTTGGCCAGTCCCGAATAGACGACGATCCCGTCGTCCAGCACATAGGCGTCGTCGGCGATTTCCAGGCTCATCCGCGCATTCTGTTCGACCAGGAGAACCGAAATGCCCTCGGCCTTCATCTGCTGGACGATGCGAAACACCTCGCGCACGATCAGCGGCGCCAATCCTTGCGAAGGCTCGTCGAGAATCAGCAGCCTCGGGTTCAGCAGCAAGGCGCGGCCGATCGACAGCATCTCCTGCTCGCCGCCGGAAAGCTGACGGCCGCGATTGAGCTTGCGCTCCTCGAGGCGCGGAAACAGCTGGTAGATTCGCTCGATGGTCCACGGCCCGCCGCGCTCGAGCGGAACCTTGAGATTCTCCTCGACGCTGAGATTGGCGAAGATGCGCCGGCCTTCGGGCACATAGCCCACCCCCGCGGCGGCGACGCGGAAGGTCGGCCAGCGCGTGGTGTCCTCGCCGAAGATCGTGATCTTGCCCTCGCGCGCCGGCGTCAGGCCCATCAGGCTGCGCAGCGTCGTGGTCTTGCCGGCGCCGTTGCGTCCGAGCAGCGCGGTGATCTTGCCCTCGGCAACGCTGAGGCTGACGCCATGCAGGATGTGGCTCTTGCCGTAATAGGTGTGGAGGCCTTCGGCGGTCAGGGCTGCGGTCATGCGGCATTGCCCAGATAAGCGGCCTGAACGGTCTCGTTGGCGGCGATTTCCTGCGGCGTGCCCTGCGCCAGCATCCTGCCCTGATCGAGCACGCAGATGCGGTCGGCGAGATGAAACACGACGCGCATATCGTGCTCGATCAGCACGATGGTGTAGTTGCTGTCGCGGTGCAGCCGGCGGATCAGCTGGGTGATCTGGAAGGTTTCCTGGTCGCCCATGCCGGCGGTCGGCTCGTCGAGCAGCAACAGATGCGGCTTCAAGGCCAGCGCCATGGCGATCTCGGCGGCGCGCTGATCGCCGTGGGCGAGTTCGCCGACCAGCCTGTCCGCCTTGGCTTTCCAGCGAAACCAGTTTGAGCGTCTCCTCGACGTTGCGGTGGATCTGCGCGGTTTCCGAGCGGTTGATCCAGGGCCGCAACCGGTAGCCGCCGGCGACTTCCGCGGCGATGCGGACGTTTTCGAACACGGTGAGCTCGGGGAAGATCTCGGTAATCTGGAACGTTCGGGCCATGCCGAGGGTGACGCGCTCATGCGTGGAAAGTCTCGTGATGTCGCGGCCGTCGAAGGTGATGGCGCCCGAGGTCGGCGGGAAAAACCCGCTGATCAGGTTGAAGAAGGTGGTCTTGCCCGCGCCGTTCGGTCCGATGATCGCGCACAATTCTCCCTTGGCGACGCTGAGCGATACGTCGCGCACCGCCACGAGATTGCCGAATCGCTTGGTGACGTTGTTGATTTCGAGAACGTTCATGCCTTGCTCCGCTGCAGGAAGCCAAGCAGTCCGCGCGGGAAAAACAGGACGACCAGGACGAACAGCAGGCCGACGAACGACATCCAGTTGACGGTGATGCTCGACAGATAATCCTGCAGGACCACGAACACGGTGGCGCCGAGCAGCGGGCCCCAGAAGCTTCGCATGCCGCCCATCACCGCCATCATGACGAAATCGCCGGACTGGCTGTAATGCAGGCCTCTCGGATCGGCGAAGTTGTTGACGAGCGCATAGAGCGCGCCGGCAAATCCCATGAAGAAGCAGGACAAGCGTGAACGCGATCCAGATGTGCCGTTCCACGGGAATGCCGAGGAAGCGGGCGCGGCGCTCGTTCTCGCGGATCGCGATCATGGTGCGGCCGAACGGCGAGCGCAGGATAAATCCCATGGCGCCGACCGCCAGCGCAAAACAGAACAGCACGAAGTAATAGAAGTTGTTGGCGCTGGAGAGGATGTCGAGCTTGAACAGCGCCGAAATCGATCGGCTGACGCGAGAAGCCGCGCAGGCCGTCGTCGCCGCCGGTCAGCGAACTCCACTGAAAGGCGATGTAGTAGAACACCTGGCCGAACGCGATCGTCACCATGGCGAAATAGACGCCGCGCCGCCGCACGATCAGGGTGCCGAGGATGGCGCCGCAGAGGCCGCCCAGCAGCATTCCCGGCGATCAGCGCCAGCGGCGTGCTTGGCGCGAGGAATTTCAGCGTCAGCCCGGCGCCATAGGCGCCGAGACCGAAATAGGCGGCGTGACCGAACGACAGCACGCCGGTAAATCCAAGCAGGAAATTCAGCGACATCGCCGCCAGCCCGAGCACCAGCACGCGGGTGGCGAGCGCGGTATAGCCGCCGAGCGGCACCATCCAGTAGGGGGCGAACAGCAAGGCTGCCCAGATCGCGGCCAGCGCGATCAGCTTGCGGGTTTGTTCGGCGCTCAACTCATCATTCCTTCTTCGCCGAACAATCCGCGCGGACGCAACAGCAGCACCACCGCCATCATGACGTAGATCACCGCCTCGCTGGCGGCGGGGAGAAACACCGCGGTCAATCCCGAGGCCACCCCGATCAGGAGGCCGCCGACCAGCGTTCCCGGCAGGCTGCCGATGCCGCCGACGATGATGGCGATGAAGCTCGGCATCAACAGGCCGGTGCCCATGGTCGGTTCCAGGCCGAGTTGCCCGGCGGCGAGAACGCCGCTCAGACCCCGCGAGAAAGATACCGACCGCGAAATTGAGCGAGCGCAGCATCTGCACGTTGATCCCCAGCGCCGCGACGGTCTCGAGATCGAGCGTGCCGGCACGGATGCGAACGCCGAGACGGGTGTAGCGCAGCAGCAGGAACAGCAATGCCACGGCGATCATCACCACGGCCACCATGAACAGCCGATAGCCGGTGATGAAGAACAACTCATTGCTCAGCGGCTGCGCCAGAAATGCCGGAATGGTGACCGGCTTGCCCTGCGGGCCCAAGATGAAGCGCGTGCCATCCTCGATCATGAACGCCAGGCCGAAGGTGAGCAGCAGGCTGTAGAGCGGATCGCGTCCGTAAAGCGGCCGGATCAGCACGCGCTCGACGGCGAGCCCGATGACGGCGGTCAATGGCGGCGCCAGCAGCAGCGCGCCCCAGAAGCCGATATAGGGTGTGATCGTATAGGCGATGTAGCCGCCGATGACGAGAAACCCGCCATGGGCGAAATTGATGACATTGCTCAAATTGAGAATGAGCGAAAGGCCGAGCGCCATCAGCACGTAAAAGGCGCCGATGATGAGCCCGTTGGTGACGTTAAACAGGAGAAGTTGCGTCATAATTCACCGGAACAAGACACGTGCATCTGACCCGGGAGGCACGGCCTCCCGGACCCTCTGGAAATAGCCGCCTTCATGCTACGACGGCCACTGCACGGTGCAGCCGGTTTCGCTCACCGCAGGCGCGGTCTTGTCGCCCGGGATGACTTCGTCGACGCGGAACAGATCTTCCGGGTCGTCCTTGCCCTTCGACTGCGCCTCGCCGACGAAGGCCGATGTCATCAGCTGATGATCGCCCTTGCGGTAATAGCATTTGTTCGGCTGCAGCTTGACGTCGTCGGGCAATTCGAAGTTCTCCAGGGCCGTTGCGAGCTTGACCGCGTCGAGCGTCTTCTGCTGGTTCGCGATCAGGGCAAAGGTCATGGCCGAGGTGTAGCCGAACCAGTGCCGCGCGGTCGGCACGTTTCCGTTGTTGACCTTGCGAATATCGGCGACGAATTTTTCGACGCCGGGAATGCCCGGTTGCTTCCAGTACCATTCGAACATCCAGACGCCGATACGCGCTTCCGGCGGCAGCGCGGCCAGCGATTCCAGCTCCTGCTGCGTTCCCGCCACGTGGATCTGCTTGTTAAGGCCGAACTGCACGACCTGCTTGAGGCAATTGATCATGTCGGAGCCCTGCACCAGCAGGATCAGCACGTCCGGATTGGCCGCCCGCGCCTTGATCAGATAGGCGGAGAAATCGGTGGTGCCGAGCGGCGTCAGCTCGTTGCCGGTCACGGCGCCGCCGAGCTTTTTCAAATCGTCGGTGCAGGCGTCGTAAAGCGTGTGGCCGAAGGCGTAGTCGGGCGTGATGAAGTGCCATTTCTTGCCGTACTTGCTGAACAGCACGTTCGAGACCGAGTTGGCTTCCATCCGCGTGGTGTTGCAGACGCGGAACACATTCCACTTGCAATCCTTGCCGGTAATCGAATCGGTGTGGCCGCCGGAGACGATGTGCAGGATCTTCTTCTCGGCGGTGACCTGGGCGATCGCGGCGGCGATGCCCGAATTGACGTCGCCGATCATGAAATTGACCTGGTCGCGCTCGATCAGCTTGCGCGCCTTCTGCACGCCGGTGCCGACGTCATTGGCGGAATCTTCCACCAGCAACTCGACCTGACGTCCGACAATGCCGCCCTTGGCGTTCATCTGCGCGACGGCGAGCTTGGCTCCCATCACCTCGTTGCCGGCCGGTGCGGCGTAGACCCCGGTGAGCGGGTCGACCATGCCCATCCGGATCGGCGTTTCGCCGCGCGCCTGGATGATGAAGGGGGAGGCCACCTGAAAGGCGCCGAGCGCGGCGGCGCCCTTATGAGTGTGCGACGATCGAATTTCGGGTTGAAGATATGCGATGTCATAAAAGCGCTCCTTGTTCGTTGAGTTTCTTCTTGGGGTCGCATCGCCTGGTGGATTGCGGCACCAGGCGATGCGTCGTGCTGCGTCAGGCTAGGCCGGCCATTGGACCTTGCAGCCGGTGGCCTCGGCCGGTCCGGCGGCTTTTTCCCCGGGCACCGGTTTGCGTATCGTGAACATATTATCCGGATCGCCCTTGGGCGGGTGCGCCTCGCCCACAAACACCGTGCTCATCAGTTCGTGGTCGCCGGCCCGATATGCCGGCGCCCCCGGCTGCAGGGCGACTTCCGGCGGCAGCTTGAATCCGGAAAGCGCATGCGCCAGCTTCGGCGCGTCGAGCGTTTTCTCCTGGTTGGCGATCAGCGCCAGCGTCTGCACCGACGCGTAGCCGAACCAGTTGCGCGCCGTGGCTGCGACGCCGGTGATCTTCTTGATCGAAGCGTTGAATTCCGCGACGTGCGGCACGCCCGGCTGATCCCACCACCATTCCATGGTCCACCATCCGACGCGCGCGCCGTCTGGCACGGCGCGGATGCTCTCAAGCTCGAACAAAGCGCCGCCGACGGCCATGTCCTTGTCCAGGCCGAACTGGACGAACTGCTTCAGGCTCGAGACCTGGTCGCCGCCGCCCATGACGTTGATCAGCACCTGAGGACCATAAGCCTTGGCCTGGATCAGGTAGGCCGAATAATCCGCCGTGCCCAGCGGCACGAGCGCGCCGGCGGAGGTGCCGCCCGCGGCTTTCAAGACCTTTTCGAACCCGGCCTGCACCGAATGGCCATAGGCGTAGTCCGGGGTCAGGAAGTACCACTTCTTGCCGAACTTCTCGATCAGCGTGGCGGCAATCGCGTTGGCATCCATGGTGGTGGAGTTGCAGACCCTGAACACGTTCCAGGAGCAATTGGCGCCGGTGATCGGATCGGTATGGCCGCCCGAGACGATATGCAGCACCTTCTTTTCGCTGGTGACCTGCGCCATCGCGATCGCGATGCCGGAATTCACGTCGCCGATAATGAAGCTCACATTGTCGCGCTCGATCAGCTTGCGCGTCTTCTGCACGCCGGTGCCGACATCGTTGGCCGAGTCTTCGATCAGAAGTTCGACCGGCCGGCCCAGAATGCCGCCCTTCTTGTTGATCTCCTCGGCGGCGAATTTGGCGCCCACCACCTCGCTCTGTGCGATCGCGGCATAGACGCCGGTCAGCGGATCGACCATTCCGATCTTGACCGGGGTTTCGCCGCGGGCCGTGATGATGAAGGGTGATGAGAATTGCACCGCAGCAATCGCGGCGCTTGTTTTCAGAATAGCCCGCCGATCGACCGACGCGGGTCGTTGCGAAGTACCCATGCTGTCCTCCCCAGACAAGGTTATGTTTTTTTGGCCGGCATTCTTCGATGCCTGTGTCGGCCGGGAGCCTAACCCTTCCGGCTCGGCTTTGCCAATCGCCCAACCGGGAAAAATGTTGCAACCTTCGGCCTAGGGCACATGCCCACAGGATATGCCGGCGACGCCAGACCCAGCCTCGCCTCTGGCCAGACATTCGCTGTGGCGCCCGGCGCGCCCGATCTGAGCAACCGGCCCCGCATCAATGCCCCGCGGCGCTCCTGGCTGCGTCGGTGTTGAGCACGATCAGGGCATCGACGGCGACGGCGGTCCTGGTATTGATCAGGAAGGGATTGACGTCGATCGAGGCGATGCGGGCGCCGGCGTCCGCCATCAGGTTGGAGAGGCCGACGAGTGCCTTCACGGCGGACGCCTCATGCAGCGCCGGCTTGCCGCGGTACCCCTTCAGCTTCACGCCGGCCTTGGTCCGGCTGATCAATTCCCTGGCTTCAGTCGCGTCGAGCGGAGCGCCGGCCAAGGCGACGTCCTTCATGAGTTCGATATCGACGCCGCCGGTTCCGAACAAGACTACCGGGCCCATCTCGGCATCGAGCGCGCCGCCGATGACAAGCTCGAGTTCGGCCTTGACCTGCTGCGCGATCAGGATGCCTTCGAGCTTCGGCTTGCCCTTCAGCCGCTTCACCCGCACTGTGATGTCGTTGAAGGCTTTCCTGACTTCGGCGGCGCTGTTGAGGTTCAGCACCACGCCGCCGATGTCGGATTTGTGCAGAATCTGCGCACTGACGACCTTGGCGACAACGGGAAAGCCGATCTTCTTCGCGACCTTCACGGCGTCCGCGGCCGTCTGGACGATCTCTTCCTTCGATACCGGAATGCCGTACGCCCTCAGCAGCTTCTTTGACGCGACCTCGTCGAGCGCCGCGCCCGTGGCGTTCTTCAGCGTCTTCTCAAGCGTCGCGCGCGCGGAAGAAGAGGAGCTCGATACGGTGTCCGGCACCACCTTGCGCAGCGACGCGTAATCGATCAGCGACTTGATCGCGCCCACCGCCCGATCCATGCCCTGCATGACGGCGATATGCGGCAGCGACTTGCGCAAGGCTTTGGTGAATTCGGTGAAGCCGATCGACATCGCGCTGATATAGACGACCGGCTTGCTGGCGGCGCCCGCCATCTCGTTGACGATGCGCAAATTCCTCTCGCGCACTTCGTGCGGCGTCTTGGGCAGCTCGGAGTTGATAATGACGATGTCGGTGTCGGGATCGTCGATCATGATCTTGATCGACTGCATGTAGACGGAAGGATCGACCACGGCCGCGAATCCGGCGTCGAGCGGATTGCCGACGATGCTGCCTGGCCCAAGCATTTTCGCAAGCTTGTCGCTTGCACTCCTGCTCAACGGAGCGAAATTCAGGCCGTCCGAATGGAAAGCGTCGATCAAAAGACCGCGCTTGCCGCCCGACAAGGTAACCGCGGCGAGGCGGTTGCCTTTCGGCAGATCGGCATGGACGAAGCATTCGGTGGTCTCGATCAACTCGTCGAGACCGCGTGCGCGGATCACGCCTTCCCGCGTCGAAATCGCGTCGAAGGTCTCGATCGAGCCGGCCAGCGCGCCGGTATGGGCCATGGCGGCGGCGCGCCCGCCTTCGGATGCCCCGAGCTTGAGCGCGATCACCGGCTTGCCCGCCGCGCGCGCCGCCTTGCAGGCTTCGCGGAACACCCTGGTGTTGCGCACGCCTTCCAGATAAACCACGATCACGCGGATAGAGGGATCGGCCACGAAATAGCTGATCAGGTCGGGCGTCTCGAGGCCAGCCTCGTTCCCCGTCGTGACCATGTAACCGACGCCGACGCCGCGATCCTCCAGCGCCTGGCGGATCGCCATCACGATGGCGCCGGATTGGCCGGCGATTGCGACCGGTCCCGCCTCCATGGTGACGATGCGGTCGTCGATGTTGGTGAACATCTTTTCGCCGGCGCTCAGATTGCCGAGACAATTCGGGCCGGTGACCGCAAGCCCGGTCTCCCGGATAGCCTGCTGCAATTCGGCGGCGAGCCGCTGGCTTTCATCGTCCTGCAATTCGCTGAAGCCCGAAGTCACGATGGTGGCCGAGCGCGCGCCGGCCGCCGCCGCATCGCGGATCACCTGAACCGCGAAGCGCGCCGGCACCAGCACCAGAACGTGATCCGGCTTGTCCGGCAGGCTTGCGAAATCCTTGTAGCAGGGAACGCCCCAGATCGTTTCGCGTTTGGCGTTGACCGGATAAAGCCCGCCTTCGTACTTGTATTTGATCAGATTGTTCCAGATGCGTTCGGCGTAGTTACCCGGCTTGTCGGTCGCTCCGACCAGCACGATATTGCGCGGGTGAAGCATCGCGTGAATGCTTTTGACGATATCGCTGGCCTCACGCGAGGGTGACCATTTGCCGGCTGAGACAGACGCGGTGCTGACCTGAGCTTCCATGGGCGTAACCCCTAACCCTTCTTTTTTTCGAACACGAACGATCGACGGCGGATCGTCAGGCTCGATGCTTTTCATTTCTCTTTATGGGGGTTCGTGGATGAGGGCAACTCTCGCATCCGGCGATTGTCCGCCGCACGGGATTTCAAGGGTTCACCAGGCCGGCCGCGGCCGCGATGGCGAGGCGATGCCGGCGAGCAGGACGGCGAGAATCCCGGTCAGGAATATTCCGTCAAAGGTCCCCGCGCCGCCAATCGAGGCGACCGGCGCGCCAAGGCCGCTGATCTTGTCGAGATTGAGAAGATCGGCGCCGATCAATGTTCCCATCGAGCCGCCGATATAGGCAAGCGGCGCTGCGTACTCGCGGGAGAGGATAAAGGCAAGGATGGCCGTGGTCACGACCGGCGCAAAGACCGGCACAGCGATGCCAATTCCCGCAACCGGCGTAGCCATCGAATGGATGATAAAGGCGATGGCTGCGGTGGCGATAGCTGCCTTGAGCCAGAGCTGATATCGAATGACGAGATAGGTGGACATCAATGTCGGAATCACCGCGCCGCCGACATTGACGGCGAGAACCGTGCCGGGCCATGACACGACCAGCGGCACGACATACTGCATGCCGAAGAATTCAACGATCTGTCCCGTCCTGACCGGTGGACCGGGCAGCATCGTGATCGGAATATTGAAATAGCTGCCGATCAGCGAGCCGAACAACAGCAGCAGGGCGGCCCCCGGGCCCACTCCGAGCCGCATATAGGCATAGCGGAGAACGCGAAGCTGGATCAGGACGACCAGCCCCAAAACCAGAAAGACCAGAATCGAAAACAATCCCGGCGTCAGCGGTAAATAGTGAACCTCGGAACCCGTCATCTCGGAAACTTGGCAATAGTTGGTTTATCTGGCCACTACCTACCTGGGAACCATCTCACGCGATCACAAGGATTACAAATACCCCATGAAGGATTCCTGCTACTTTGTCGCTGCCCGGCGGAGAAGGAAATCATGACCGACGACAGCCGTCAGAACCATTGGGAGAGCGTCTACACCAGCAAGGGCGAGAACAAGGTGAGCTGGTTTCAGGAAACGCCTGCGCTTTCGCTCGAGCTGATTGCGCTCGCCGGGGCTGTCAGAAGCTCCGGCATTATCGACATCGGCGGCGGAGCCTCGCGGCTTGCCGATTGCCTCGTTTCGCAGGATTACGAGGACGTGACGGTGCTCGATTTGTCGGCCGCGGCGCTTGCTTCCGCGCGATCGCGCATGGGGGAGAAGGCAAACCGGGTGACATGGATTGCCGCCGACGTGACCACCTGGGAGCCGACGCGGACCTATGATGTCTGGCACGACAGGGCGGCCTTTCATTTTCTCACGCTTGCGGAGGATCAGGCCGCCTATGTGGCCCGGCTTCGACGCGCGCTGCGCCCGGGTGGACACGCCATCATCGGTACGTTCGCGCCGGACGGGCCGGAAAAGTGCAGCGGCCTCGTCGTCAGCCGGTACGACGCAACCAGTCTGGCCGCGACGCTGGGAAGCGGCTTTGAACTGATCGACACAAGGCGGCATGAGCACATCACCCCGTGGGACGCAACGCAGAAATTTCAATTCAGCACCTTCCGGCGCGAACGCGATTGAGACTTTCGATCCGTCTCGGCCACAGCCTTTTCCGTTTCGATAGAATCGAAACGGGGCTCTAGATTCTTGATTTGACGCGTTTTCTTAACGCGAACCGGTCTCCACTTCGCTTGAAAACGCTGTCGTGCAAACCAAAGAGTCTTGATCGCGGATCCTTCGAGGCTCGCCATGCTCCTACTTCAGACGGCGGCTTTGGCGCTATCGGCAGGGGCGGGTGCGCCGAAATTCTTCCGCAAGGTCGGCTTGTGGATCTTCCCGGTGGCGTTGCGCGGCAAGGCATCCACGAACCGGATCAGGCGCGGGCACTTGAATCGCGCCAGATTGGCGGCGCAGTGCGCATGAATCTCGGTTTCGGTGATGGCCTGTCCCGGTTTCACGGCGACGATCGCCAGGCCTGTTTCTCCCCACTGCTCACTGGGGACGCCGATCACGGCGGCTTCCGCAATCGCGGCGAGCTGGTGGAGCACGTTCTCGACCTCGGCCGGATAGACGTTTTCGCCGCCGGAAATGTACATGTCCTTCCAGCGGTCGACGATGGTGTAAAAACCTTCTTCGTCAATCCGCGTCGCGTCCCCGGTGTGCAGCCAGCCGTCGGTGAAGGAGGACGCGTTGGCGTCCGGCCTGTTCCAGTAACCGGGCGTGACGTTCGGCCCCTTCACCCACAGCTCGCCGAGCTCGCCGACGGCGGCATCTCGCCCGTCAGGTTTGACGATCCGCACTTCGGTGTGCAGCACCGGCTTGCCGGAGGAGCCTGCCTTGCGCCTCGCATCCTCGCGGTCGAGGGTCAGCACCGCCGGGCTGGTCTCGGTCATTCCGTAACCCTGCTGCAGCGCGACGCCGCGTTCCTCCCACACTTTCAGAAGCGGCACCGGCATCGGCGCGCCGCCGACGCCGCCAATGGCGAGGCGGCTGAAGTCGGAACTGACAAAAGCGGGATGCTGCGCCATGAACTGATAGATCGAAGGCACGCCGAAAAACACGTTGATGCGACGCGAGGGGTCGCTGATCAGTTCGAGCGCGAGGCCGGGATCGAAGGCGCGCATGATCAGCACGGTGCCGCCGGCATGCAGCACCGGGTTGGTGTAGCAGTTGAGCCCGCCGGTGTGGAACAGCGGCAGCACGGTCAACAGCACCGACGACGGCAAGATATAGGCCGGGCCGCCGAGATTGACGCAGTTCCAGAACGTCATGCCGTGGGTGATGATGGCGCCCTTCGGTTGGCCCGTGGTGCCCGAGGTGTACATGATCGTCGAAATGTCATCGAGCGTCACGACCTCCGCGCTGTCGAGCGGTTTTGAGGCTGCGATCGCCGCCTCGTAGGAACCATCAGGCCCCAGCAAAAGCGCTGATGAGACGTTGCACAGTTTGGCGACGGACAGCGCGACATCGGCGAGCTCGGCGTCATGGATCATCAGCGCAGGCGTGGCGTCGCCGACAATGTATTGAAGCTCGGGAACGGTGAGACGGGTGTTCAGCGGCAGGAAGACCGCACCCAGTCGTCCGCAGGCGAACTGCACTTCCAGCGTATCGGTCGTGTTCATGGCGAGCACGGCGACCCGGTCGCCGCGCTTGATCCTGATCCGGTCGCGCAGATGCGCGGCGAGGCGCGAAATGCGGGCGTCGAATTGCGCATAGGTAAACTGGCGTCCGCTGGCGAGGTCGACGACGGCCGGCTTGTCCGGTGTCCGGCGACCGAAATGCGCGATCCAGTCATAGTGACGAACTGGCAAAATTTCCTCCCCGGGGCATAGCGGTCTTGCGCCGCTCGACCCTGATGATCCTACGCCATTTCGGCCAGTTGAGCGATCCTATCGCGAACCCGTCTTGCGCAGAGTGGCTGGGCTATGGCCTAAATCCCAATACCGTCATTGCGAGCCAACGGGTGGCGCGCTCCGCGAAGCAATCCATCGGGCGGCAGACAAGACAGCTGGATTGCTTCGTCGCGTCGCTCCTTCGTAGATGAAGCGAAGCGAAATTCGCAATTCCGGACCGCCGCATGCAGAACGCAGCAAGGCCTCGGGATGTTCATAATGGCCGTCAAAAATTGCCACATCCGCTCGCTAAATCGTTACTGCACAATCGAGTGTGCACGGCCCTACACCGCACTGCTTGCCGGTGGAGGAGCTTTGCGCGCTCTGAGATTGTGAGAAACCCGCGTCTTGGAAAGCAATGCAAAAGCGTGCCGCCGATCAAACGTTCAGACACAATTCCTCTCGGCAATACCGAGAGGCACGGCCACAGCCCTATATGGCCGCTGTGCGGGTATCACCCACAAAGTATAGTCCAATATCGCTTGCCAACAGCCGTACGGTCAGCCCAAAACACCGGCCCATCTGGGTGGCGCTGCAAGCTGCTTTGCTGCTAGTGGGCGTGGTGCTGGTTGGTCTGCTGTTATTCTGGCCAGCCGCAGGCATTGCTCTTATGTGGAATCTACTAATACCCGTTGCCCCGGCTCTGGTGACAATCGCGCCCGGTTTGTGGCGAAATATTTGTCCCATGGCAACTTTTCATATGCTGCCACAAAAGTTGGGTATCGCGCGGAACATCAGGATGCCCGAATGGGGCGCTGCGGCATTGGGCTTGATCAGCATGATATTGCTGTTTGTCGTCGTACCCATGCGGCGCATTGGCCTGAATGTGGACGGCACACTGACAGCGGAGATGCTGGTATCGGCGGCAGTCGTTGCAGGGGTGATGGGGTCGTTGTTTGAAATGCGATCCGGATGGTGCACCTCCCTGTGCCCCATCCATCCGGTGGAAAGGTTGTACGGCACCAACCCCGCCATTGCGTTCAAGAATGCGCGCTGCGACTTGTGCGAGGGATGCAGTAATCCTTGTCCCGATTCCACGCCGGAAATGACGCCAACCGTTACTGGCGCAACGAAGGTTCAGCAGTTTCTGGGGAATTTCCTGGTGGGGAGCTTTCCTGGGTTTGTGTGGGGATGGTATCAGGTAAAAGATTATCCTCCGGATCAAGTTGGCACCCAGGCAATTATAACGGCCTATGTTTGGCCTTTGGGCGCGTGCATCGTAACTTACGCAGTCTTCAAGATGGTGGAGCACATCTTCCGCCATAAAGATCGCGCCCGCGCAATCTTGCATCGGGTATTCGCGGCCGCCGCGATAAGCACCTACTACTGGTACCGTCTTCCTGGACCGGCCTCTTTATTGCCAGACTGGTTCCCGCTGGTATCGCACCTGGTGACGACGCCGTTCTTCTTCTCCTTCCTGGTCCTCCGCTCACCCAAGGTGAGCTGGTTGAAACGGCCGGTCATGGCATCCGCCTACTGGTCCAGCCGGTTCGAGACCACGGCGAACAAGAATCTCATCCATGTTGGAGCCAGCAAATAAAGCCTGACCTGGACTCCGACGCCCTCCGAACCAAGCGCAGTATCGCGGCAGCAGCACCGCGCCCGATCAGGGAGTGAACAATGACCAAGTACCGGAATGTCTCGATAAAGGGCCGCGTGTTCAGCATCCGCGAGGGGGATGTCCTGCTCGACGGGGCGCTCGCTAAAGGCGTCGATATCCCGCACGATTGCCGCGCCGGCACCTGCGGAACCTGCATGGTGCAAATTGTCAAAGGCCAAACCGTGTGCGGCGAAACGCACACACAAGGGATGGTCCATGCCTGTCAGGCGCGTGTCGTCTCCGACCTTGAAGTGGAAATGGAAGATGTGCCCGAAATTGACACGACCCGGGCACGGCTCACCGGCCTTCGCGAACTCGCACCCGACATCCTTGAGCTGGCAATCGCCCCCGAGAAGAGCATCACTTATCTTCCCGGGCAATATTTTCGTTTTGCGTTCAATGGTTTTCCGGCACGCGCTTATAGCGCCACGGCTTCCCTCGATGGCCGTATAGGCGGACGCGTCATCCACCTTAATGTGAAGCGTGTGCGTGGCGGGCGCGTGTCCTCCTGTCTTGGCACCACCATACGGCCGGGACACCGGCTGCGTATCGAAGGCCCCTTTGGGCGGGCTTTCCTGCGTCCCGGAGGGAAAGGCAGGCTGATACTGGCTGGAAGCGGTACCGGTTTCGCTCCGATATGGGCCATCGCCTGTATGGCGCTGCGCGAAGACAGGCACCGCCCCATTGTTGTGATCGCCGGGGCACGCAGGTTATCCGCGCTTTACATGAAGCCGGCACTGGTGCAGCTCGCCCGTTTGCCCAACGTGACAGTCATCCCTGCAATCGAAGAAGGGCCGAGCCCTCACCCGTCGGTGCGCATCGGGCGCGTTGAGGCCCATATCCCGCCCCTCAGCGCCTCCGACACTGTATATGCCTGCGGATCGCCGCGCATGGTTGACGCTGTGGCCGGTCTGGTGGACCGCGCCCATGGTGCGACCTTCTACGCCGATCCGTTCGAGTTTGCCGCTCCGGACGAGCCTGCCGGAATTCTCGGAATGCTCAAGACGTTGGTGCCGGCGCGGCGGAACCCGCAACTAGATGGCGAGGATAGGCGGCCCCCATGGCGGCCGGAACCCTATCGCGGCGAACCCGAATATGAACGGGACTATTCGCCCGCGGTCATGCCATCGCGGGCCCCACTGCAGCCGGAGCTGCCTCGCGGTGCCCCCGCAAAACCGCACGACATTTTGCGTCCGGTCATGCGTGAGCCGGTGGCATCGGCGGGAGGTGTGAACGCTGTGTCCCGCGTCCACGGTTGACGATATCGGCTCAAGGGCGCCGGCCACGCCGTTCACGGACTCGAGATGCTGCATGTAGGGGTCATGGTTTCGATCTTCAGCGATATATTTCATAGAGTTCGATCCTCGTCTCGATGCCCGATCGGCACGGATCAGAATAACCTGGACCGCATGGCTTATTCGGAGGCGGGACAGAAATGGAGAATTTTCCACACGGAAGGCATTGGCCGCCAAGACCTTGCTCTTCACGCCGGGAATATAACGATCTTCATGACGGCGTCCCATAAAGGCCGATAATATCTGGTTGCGATGGCGAGCAACGCAACGGCTCTTTTTGATGACCTGGCTTTTGACGGCTTGGCTTTTGCTGACTTGGCGCAGCGAAGCGTTCTCCGATGACGGAAAGATATTGGTGTGCCGTTTGCTGCCGGATGACGTTGGCGCCTGACGCGTCAAACCGGAGGCGAAGATTGCGGATTATCCAGACTTCCACAGGGTCTACGTTGCGCGCGACCTGCCGCCGCAATAATGGCCGTGGGATGGAATTCCGCGTCGCGGGGCGAGGCTTGCCCGGCATGCCGAGATCGAATCGCGGGTCTTGGGTCAGCCACTCGACGCAAGTTGGGCCAGGAGATTCCAGACATCCTGCTCACCCCGGCACAAGAATCACGGGAGGCAAGCGAATGGGAAGCCCGTTCTACACCGCTGAACACGAGGCCTATCGTGAGGTGGTGCGCCGCTTTGTCGAGAAGGAAATCGAGCCCTACGCCCATGAATGGGACGAGGCGGGCGGCTTTCCGAGGCAACTCTACGAGAAGGCCGCCGAAATCGGGCTCCTGGGCCTGGGCTTTCCCGAGGAATATGGCGGCACCGAAGTCGATAATTTCATGTGGATCGTAGCGGTCCAGGAACTGGCGCGGGCCGGCGCCGGCGGCGTTTCCGCCAGCCTGAACAGCCACTCGATCGGCGCGCCGCCGATTGCGCGCGCCGGCAGTCCGGAATTCAAGGCGCGGGTGCTGCCGCAGATCCTGTCCGGCAGGAAGATCTCGGCGCTGGCGATTACCGAGCCGAGCGGCGGATCCGACGTCGCCAACTTACGCACCACGGCCCGCCGTGACGGCGATACTTACGTGGTCAACGGCGAGAAGACCTTTATCACTTCCGGCATGCGCGCCGATTACATTACCACCGCGGTGCGTACCGGCGGTCCCGGCCCCGGCGGGGTCAGCCTGCTGGTGATCGAGGGCGACACGCCCGGGCTCTCCCGCACCCGGCTGAAGAAAATGGGCTGGTGGGCCTCGGACACCGCGACCTTGCATTTCGACGATTGTCGCGTGCCCGCCGGAAACCTGCTCGGGGAAGAGGGCAGGGGCTTCAAGATCATCATGCACAATTTCAACAGCGAGCGGCTGACCATGGCGGCCGGCTGCACCGCGGCGGCGCGGGTCTGTCTTGAAGAGGCGATGGAATATGCGAGGCAACGCCATACCTTCGGCAAGCCGCTGGCGCAGCATCAGGTCATCCGGCACAAGCTGGTCGACATGGCGCAGCGGGTTGCGGCGTCGCAGGCGATGCTGGAAATGCTGGCGTGGCGGCTCGATCAGGGCGAAAGTCCGGTCGCCGAGATCTGCATGCTGAAGAACCAGGCCACGCAAACCATGGCGTTCTGCGCTTCCGAAGCGGTGCAGATTTTCGGCGGCGCCGGCTATATGCGCGGCATCAAGGTCGAGCGCATCTACCGCGAGGTCAAGGTCAATGCGATCGGCGGCGGCAGCGAGGAGATCATGAAGGATCTGGCCAGCCGACAGATGGGATTGTGATCGTTGTTCTCCGTCATGCCCGGGCTTGTCCCGGGCATCCACGCCTTAACCGTGTTGCCGCGAGAAAGACGTGGATGGCCGGGGCAAGCCCGGCCATGACGTGCAAGTTGAAGCACCGTCATTCCGGGGCGCGCGTCAGCGCGAACCCGGAATCTGGAGATAAGTTAGGCAACGTCGAGATTCTCAGATGTGCAATTGCACATCATAGTTCGACGCTCCGCGTCGCCCCGGAATGACGAGGATGGATAGACAAAATGCTCTTTACCAGCGACCACGAAGAACCCCGCCGCATCCTGCAAAAATTCATCGCCGCCGAAATCAATCCGTTCGTCGATGAATGGGAGAAGGCGGAACAGTTCCCCTCTCATGAGCTGTTCAAGAAGCTCGGCGACCTCGGTTTTCTCGGCCTCAACAAGCCGGTGGAATTCGGCGGCCAGGGGCTCGATTACAGCTACGCGCTGATGATGGCGGAGGAACTTGGCGCCATCCGCTGCGGCGGGGTGCCGATGGCGATCGGCGTGCAGACCGACATGGCGACGCCGGCGCTGGCGCGGTTCGGCTCGGACGGGGTGCGCCGCGAATTTCTTGCGCCCGCGATATCAGGTGACGCCGTCGCCTGCATCGGCGTGTCCGAGCCGGGCGCCGGCTCCGACGTCGCCTCGATCAAGACCACTGCGCGCGCCGACGGCGACGATTACGTCGTCAATGGCGGCAAGATGTGGATCACCAACGGCGTCCAGGCCGACTGGATCTGCCTGCTGGCCAACACCAGCGACGGACCGGCCCATCGCAACAAGTCGCTGATCTGCGTGCCGATGAAGAGCAAGGGCGTGCAGGTCGCTCGAAAACTCGACAAGATGGGGATGCGCTCGTCCGACACCGCGCAGATCTTCTTCGACGACGTGCGGGTGCCGAAGCGCAACCGCGTCGGCGAGGAAGGCCACGGCTTCACCTACCAGATGCTGCAATTCCAGGAGGAGCGGCTGTGGGCCGCAGCGGCCTGCCTCAAGGCGCATGAATCGATCATCGCCGAGACCATCGAATATACCCGCAGCCGCAAGGCGTTCGGCCAGAGCATTCTCGACAACCAGGTGGTTCACTTCAAGCTCGCGGAAATGCAGACCGAGGTCGAGCTGTTGCGCGCGCTGACTTATCGCGCGGCCGAGGCTTTGATCGCGGGCGAGGACGTCACAAGGCTTGCGACCATGGCCAAGCTGAAGACCGGCCGGCTGGGGCGCGAACTGACCGATGCCTGCCTGCAATATTGGGGCGGCATGGGTTTCATGAACGAGACGCCGGTGAGCCGGGCCTATCGCGACAGCCGTCTGGCCTCGATCGGCGGCGGCGCCGATGAAGTGATGCTGTCGGTGCTGTGCAAGATGATGGGCACGCTGCCGGGAATGAATCAGAAGTAAGGGAATGTCGATGATCACGCTGTATCACTGCCACGGGGCGCGCTCGTTCCGGCCGTTGTGGATGCTGGAAGAGATGGGGCTGCCCTACGATCTCAAGATGCTGCCGTTCCCGCCGCGGGTTTTCGCCAAGGAGTATCTTGCGCTCAATCCGCTCGGCACCATCCCCCTGATGATCGATGGCGAAACCAGGATGACGGAGTCCTCCGGCATCTGTCACTATCTCGGCACAAGGCATGGCCCGACGCCGCTGATCGTCGGCGTCGACGAGCCGGCCTATGGCGCCTTCCTGAACTGGATGTATTTCAGCGACGCCACGCTGACCTTTCCGCAAACCCTGGTGCTGCGCTACACGCAGCTCGAACCGGAAGAGCGGCGCAATCCGCAAGTCGCGACCGACTATGCCAAATGGTTCCTGGGCAGGCTGCGGGCGGTCGAAGCCGCCACGGCGAATGCGGAGACGCTTTGCGCCGGCGGCTTCACCGCGGCCGATATCGTCATCGGCTACGCCTTGCGGCTTGCCGAGAACATCGGGCTCGCCGGGGATTTCGGCCCCAACGTCGCCGCCTACTGGCAGCGCCTGCAGGCGCGCGACGGTTACAAAAGGGCGGTGGCCGCCGAAACTCTTGCCGGCGAGCAGCAGAAGGTCGCGCGGCGATCCTGAGGCACCCGGCTACCCTCCCAAATCAGCCAAATCCCGAGCATTCCCCGCCGTTTATCCGTCGGTGACAACAGCCGCGATTGCTGTATTCTGCCAAAGCTCCGTGAGAGAGCCCGCGCGTGAGGCGGCAAGAAGCAGAGATCGCCCCCGGGAGGGACGGACCATGGATGACAGGGACCGCCGGGAATCCGGCCACCTGATGTTGATCACACCCGAACGCGTCTTTTACGCCGGCCTGCTCGGCCGTCCGCGCCAGCGCTGCTCGGGCGCATTTCATGTCTATGTAGCGATCGAGGGCGGGCTTCGGCTTGCCATGGAAGGCGCCCGCGAGAGTTACGGCGAACTGGCGGTGGTGCCGCCGAATGTGCGGCATACCATCGCCAGCGACTATCGCTCGGTGATTTGCGTCCTGATCGAGCCTGAAACCGTCCGCGCCGGCGCATTCGATATGCTTGCAAAGCGCCTGTCGGGAGCTGAGCGCCGGTTCTTCCTGGAGCGTATCCGCGCTGCCTACAAGCAGCTGCTGCATCGGCAACGCGGCGACGATATCGTCAGTGCCGCGTTCGACATCATGTGCTTCGGCGAAACGCTGCCACGGCGCCTCCTCGATCCGCGCATGGTGCGCGCGATTGCGCAGATCGGCAGGTTTTCCGGCGAGCCGGTGACGGCGGCAAGCTGCGCGGCCGAAGCCGGACTATCCTCGTCGCGCTTCCTGCACCTGTTCAAGCAAGAGACCGGCATCTCGTTCCGCGCCTTCCGCGCCTGGAAACGCGCGCGGCATTTGCTGCACTTCGCCAATCAGGACATCAATCTCGCGCATCTGGCGCAGGATATCGGCTATCCCAACTCGACGCATTTCAGCCATTCGATCCGCCGGTTCTACGGCTTGCAGCCGCGCGCGATCTTTTCGGGCTCAAGGGATCTGGCGATCTACCGCAGCGACGCGAGCATGCTCGATAGCGCCGGTTTCCGTCAGGGCCGGCTCTGACTAAAGCGTTTTCGAGCGAAGTGGAAACCGGTTCGCGTGAAGAAAACGCGTCAAATAAAGGAAACAGAGGCTCGGGCCTGATGCAATCAGGGCCGAGCCTCCAGGCGATAGCGCGTGGACGCAAGAAGCCGATTGCCGCGGGCCGCATGATCCGCCGGACTGCGGGATAGAAATTCAAGAAAATCAAGGCGGCTCCATGAGCGACAAGGCTGTCATCACCTGCGCGCTGAACGGCGTGCTGACCGATCCGAAGCAGCATCACGTCCCGGTAACTCCGCAGGAAATGGCGCGCGAAGCCAAGGCAGCCTTCGGCGCCGGCGCCAGCGTGATGCATATCCATCTGCGCCAGCAGGCGCCCGGCAAGGGGCATCTGCCGTCGTGGGAGGTCGCCGTATCCCGCGAGATCCAGCAGGCGATCCGCGAGGCCTGCCCGGGCGTGATCATCAACCACACCACCGGGACTTCGGGCCCGAATTACAAGGGCGCGCTCGATTGCGTTCGCGAAACAAGACCCGAGATGGCCGCCTGCAATGCCGGCTCGCTGAATTATCTGAAAGTGAAGGCCGACAACACCTGGGCGTGGCCGCCGATGATGTTCGATAACGCGGTCGAGAAGGTGCAGGACTATCTCGACGTGATGAAGCAAGCGGGCACGATTCCGGAATTCGAATGTTTCGACGTCGGCATCGTGCGCTGCGTCGGGATGTACCGGCAGACCGGGATGTATTCCGGGCCGCTGGAATACAATTTCGTCATGGGCGTCGCCTCCGGCATGCCGGCCGATCCGGAACTGCTGCCGATCCTCCTGAAGCTGAAAGCGCCGGACGCCCACTGGCAGGTCACCGCGATCGGGCGGGCGGAAATCTGGCCGCTGCACCAGCGCTGCGCCGAGCTCGGCGGTCATCTGCGCACCGGGTTGGAGGACACGTTCTATCAGCCCGACGGAACCAAGGTGACATCGAACGGACAGTTGATCGAAAGCATCGCGGCCTGTGCGCGCAAGGCTGGCCGCGAGATCGCGAGCCCGGCGGAGGCAAGGAAGATTTTTGGGATTCTCCACTAGTACGTCATTCCGGGGCGACACGAAGTGTCGAACCCAAGATGCGCAATTACGCATCGGGGAATCTCGAGATTCTCCGATGTGCAATTGCACATCGTAGTTCGCGCTATGCGCGCCCCGGAATGACGAAATGAGAGGTGAACACATGACCAATCTCGCGACGACCGGCGGCGTGCCGGGTCCCGGCCGCATCGGCCGGGTGGCGATCGGCGATCTGCTCAAGCGCGCGGCGGCGCGCTTTCCCGATCGGACAGCGCTTACTGACGGCGAGCGGCGCGTGACCTTCACCGAAATCGAGCGCGACGCCAACCGCTTTGCCAATTACCTGGTGGCGCGCGGGCTCAAGCCCGGCGAGAAGATTTCCACCATCTGCAATAACTCGGTCGAATTCGTCAAAGCGCTGTTCGGCATTCATCGCGCCGGCCTGGTCTGGGTGCCCATCAACACCATGCTCGGGCCCGCCGATATGGACTACATCCTCGATCATGCGGAAGTGAAGTTTGCGATCATCGACGACAATCTGTATGGGCAAGCCGGCCGGCGCGCGGCGCTCACAAAACGCGGTATCGATCTGATCGCGGTCGATCTTGCCGGCACGGCCGCTGCCGCGGGCCTGGAAAATTTCAACGACCTGATAAAAGGCCGATCCGAGATCGAGCCCGAGATCGACATCAACGACCGCGATCTGGCGATGATCATCTATACCTCGGGCACTACGTCGCGGCCGAAGGGCGCGATGCATTGCCATCTCGCGGTGGTGATGGCGGTCATGAGCAACGCCATCGAGATGCAGCTTGGTCGCAACGACGGCATCACCGGACAGTTTCCACTGTTCCACTGCGCCGGCCATGTGCTGCTCTTGAGCTATCTGTCGGTCGGCGGGCGAATGGCGCTGATGCGCGGCTTCGATCCGGTGGTCTGCATGGAAGCCATCGTGCGCGACAGGCTGACCGTGTTCGTCGGCCTGTCCCTGATGTATCAGGCGATCCTCGATCACCCGCGCCGCCGGGAATACGACCTCACCGGCTTGCGAGCCTGTATCTACACCATGGCGCCGATGGGCCGCCCGCTGCTGGAGCGCGCCATCGCCGATCTGTGCCCGAATTTCGTGCTGACCAGCGGCCAGACCGAAATGTATCCGGCCACCACGATGTCGCAGCCCGACCGGCAATTGAAACGCTTCGGCAATTACTGGGGCGAATCGCTGATCGTGAACGAAACCGCGATCATGGATGACGAGGGCAATCTGTTGCCGCGCGGACAGGCCGGCGAGCTGGTGCATCGCGGGCCGAACGTCATGATGGGCTACTACAAGGACCCGAAGGCGACGGAAGAGGCGCGCAAATTCGGCTGGCACCACACCGGCGATCTCGCGCTGATCGACGAGCACGGCGAGGTGCTGTTCCTCGACCGCAAGAAGGACATGATCAAGTCCGGCGGCGAGAACGTCGCCTCGGTCAAGATCGAGGAGACGCTGCTCGCCCATCCCGCCGTGCAGAACGCCGCGGTGGTCGGCCTGCCGCATCCGCAATGGGGCGAGGCGGTCTCGGCCTTCGTCAAACTGAAACCGGGTGCAGAGGCCGACGAAGCCGGAATCCTCGAGCATTGCCGCAAGCACCTCGGCGGCTTCCAGGTGCCGAAATTCGTCAGAATCCTGGATGAAATGCCGATGACCGCGACCGGAAAACTGCGCAAGGTCGAACTGCGCCAGGCCTTTGCCGACCATTTTGCGAAAGAGAGCGCGTAGCTTCGGAAAGCGTAATCGCAGATGGCCGTAATTGAATCGACAATCGCCCCGGGCAGCGCCGCCTTCAAGGCCAATCGCGAAGGCATGCTGGCGCTGATTTCGCGGATGCGCGCTTTGGAGGAACGGGCGCGCGCGGCATCGGCCGCGGCCAAGGACCGGTTTCACAAGCGTGGGCAATTGCTGCCGCGCGAACGCGTGGCGCTGGTGCTCGATCCCGGCACGCCGTTCATCGAACTCTCCACGCTCGCGGGTTACAGGTTCGACGTTCCCGACGCCGACAAGAGCGTTCCCGGCGGCGGGTTGATCGCCGGCATCGGATTCGTCGCCGGCGTCCGCTGCATGGTGAGCGCCAACGATTCCGGCATCGATGCCGGCGCGCTGCAACCGTTCGGCCTCGACAAGACGCTGCGGGTGCAGGAACTCGCGATCGAGAACAAGCTGCCGTATGTGCAACTGGTCGAAAGCGCCGGCGCCAACCTGTTGCGCTACCGCGTCGAGGATTTTGTCCGCGGCGGCAACATCTTTCGCAACCTGGCCCGGCTGTCGGCGGCAGGCTTGCCGGTGGTCACGGTGACGCACGGTTCATCGACCGCCGGCGGCGCCTACCAGACCGGGCTGTCGGATTACATCGTGATGGTGCGCGGCCGTACCCGCGCCTTTCTCGCCGGACCGCCGCTGCTCAAGGCTGCGACCGGCGAAATCGCCACCGAAGAGGAACTCGGCGGCGCCGAGATGCACACCGGCATTTCCGGCCTCGGCGATTATCTCGCCGAAGACGACCGCGATGCACTGCGCATCGCGCGCGATATCATGGCCAATCTGGAATGGGACCGGCCGGGCAGGGCCGAAACATCGTATCGTCCGCCGCGCCATGATCCCGAGGAACTGCTGGGCATCATGGCGATGGACCACAAGCGGCCGGTCGACATGCGTCAGGCGATCGCGCGGTTCATCGACAATTCCGATTTCACCGAATTCGGCACCAATTACGGCCCCGCCACCGTGTGCGGTCACGCCCGCATCCAGGGCCAGGCGATCGGGATCGTCACCAACAATGGTCCGCTCGATCCGGACGGCACCAACAAGGCGACGCATTTCATTCAGGCCTGCTGCCAGTCGCGCACGCCGCTGCTCTATCTCAACAACACCACCGGCTACATGGTCGGCAAGGCCTATGAAGAAGCCGGCATGATCAAGCATGGCTCGAAAATGATCCAGGCCGTAACCAGCGCGACCGTGCCGCAGATCACGATCTACTGCGGCGCGTCCTTCGGCGCCGGCAATTACGGCATGTGCGGCCGCGGCTTTCATCCGCGCTTCTGTTTCTCGTGGCCCAACGCCAGGACCGCGGTGATGGGCGGCGAGCAGGCCGCCGAAACCATGGCGATCGTGACCGAGGCGGCTGCGATCCGGCGCGGCAAGCCGATCGAGAAGGAAAAACTCGATGCGATGAAGGCGCAGATCGTCGGCGTGTTCGACGGCCAGATGGACGTGTTCTCGACCAGCGCGCGGGTGCTCGACGACGGCGTGATCGATCCGCGCGATACCCGCAGCGTTTTGAGCGAGGTGCTGGCGATCTGCCGCGAGGCCGAGGCGCGCAACCCGCAGCGCATGCAATTTTCGGTCGCGCGGCCATGAATGCCCGGATCAAGGCTACGGCATTCCGCAAGATACTGATCGCCAACCGCGGCGAGATCGCGCGGCGGATCATGCGTACCGCGCGCCGTCTGGGGTTTGGTGTGGTTGCCGTCTATTCCGACGCGGACGCCGGCGCGCTGCATGTGCGCGAGGCGGATGAAGCCGTGCGTATCGGCGAGGCCGCGCCGGCGCAATCCTATCTGAATATCGCAGCGATCATCGCGGCGGCAAAATTGAGCGGCGCCGACGCGGTTCACCCGGGCTATGGCTTTCTCGCCGAGAACGAGGATTTCGCACGAGCCTGCCGCGATGCGGGCCTGGTCTTTATCGGGCCGTCGCCTGAGGCCATCAAGGCGATGGGCAACAAGGCCGGTGCCAAGGAGATCATGCTGGCCGCCGGCGTGCCCTGCGTGCCCGGCTATCAGGGCGCGGACCAGAGCGACGCCACCATGCTGGCCGAGGCCAACAAGATCGGCTTCCCGGTGATGATCAAGGCTGTCGCCGGCGGCGGCGGGCGTGGCATGCGGCTGGTCGCGGATGCATCCGCGTTTGCCGATTCCCTGCGCAGCGCGCGGTCCGAGGCGCAAAGCGCGTTCGGCGACGCCGCCGTGATCCTGGAGCGGGCGATTGTCGACCCCCGCCATATCGAAATCCAGGTATTCGGCGACACATTCGGCAATGCTATTCATCTCGGCGAGCGTGATTGTTCGGTGCAGCGGCGGCATCAGAAGCTGATCGAGGAAGCGCCGTCGCCGGCGGTCTCGCCGGAATTGCGGGCGCGGATGGGCGGCATCGCGGTGAGGGCGATCAAATCGATCGGCTATGCGGGCGCGGGCACGCTGGAATTCCTGCTCGATCCCGGCGGCGAATTCTATTTCATGGAAATGAACACCCGCCTGCAGGTCGAGCATCCCGTCACCGAGGCGATCACCGGGCTCGATCTGGTCGAACTGCAACTGCGGGTCGCCAGCGGCGAGCCGCTCGGCGTGGAGCAGGAGGACATCGAATTCTCCGGGCACGCGATCGAAGTGCGATTGTGCTCGGAGGATGCGGCTCACGATTTCATGCCGCAATCCGGCCGGATGGCGCTATGGCGGATGCCGGAGGCCTTGCGCGTCGAGCATGCGCTGCAATCCGGCTGCGAGATTTCGCCGTTTTATGATTCGATGATCGCCAAGCTCGTCAGCCATGGCGCAACCCGCGACGAGGCGCGGCGCAAGCTCGTTTCCGGCCTCGAACAGACCGCGGCGTTCGGCGTGACGACCAATCAGGCGTTTCTGGCCGCGTGCCTGCGGCATTCCGTTTTCGCATCAGGTGAGGCGACCACGGCCTTCATCGGCAATCATCGCGACGAGTTGTTGGCGCAACGCAAGGATCCGGCCTCGGAAGCGGCGCTCGCGGCGTTGCTGCTTTATGTCACCGATCCTTTTGCGCCGCCGTGGCGCAGCGGGCGGTCGCTGGCCGCGACGTTCCCGGTCCCGGCTCGCGTCGAGCTCGATCATGGCATCCACGATCTCGAAATTGCGCGCGAGCGCGACGGCGCGTATGTGGCGGGTCGCGATGGCGACAAGCACCGGTTCGAGATCGGCGAGTTCGGTTGCGACACCGTCTGCTTTCGCTCTGGCGGCCTTGCGGAAAAGGCCACCTTCTTCCGCGACGGCGACCGGCTCTACATCCTGCACCGGGGCGTCACGACTTCGGTCCGCGATCTCACCCGGTCGGCGCCGGCAGCCGCGGCGGCGACCGGCAGCGACGGCAAGGTTCGCGCCGCGATGAACGGCCGGGTGGTTGCGGTTCTGGTCAAGGCGGGCGAGCGCGTCGCGGCTGGCCAGCCGGTCATGACGCTGGAGGCGATGAAGATGGAACATGTCCATGCCGCGCCGGTCGCGGGCACGATTTCCGCCATCGACGTCGCCGAGGGCGAGCAGGTCACGACCGGAAAGATCGTGGTCGAGATCGAAGCTGACGCACGGTAGCTGTCGTCACAGGGGGCAAAATCTGCGTCGTCCCGGCCAGGCGAAGCGCGGGCCGGGACCCACCAATATTAATGTTACGCCGAGCTGTGGCGCCAATTCCACCCACAGCTAACATCGGTGGTTGATGGGGTCCCGGCGTTCGCCGGGACGACGATAGATTTCAGCTCTGCCGTCCGGTTCCTTCATTGAGGAAACACGCGACCTGATGCTGCCCGGCAATGTCGGCCAACGCCGGCCTTTCGTTCCTGCAGCGCTCCATCGCATAGCGACAGCGGGTGTGGAAGGCGCAGCCGGATGGCGGATTGATCGGGCTCGGCACGTCGCCCTCGACCAGCGGCACGAGGCGCTTTGCCTTGGGATCGGCGACCGGAACGGAAGCCAGCAAAGCCTGCGTATAGGGGTGGCGGGGGTTGGCGAACAGCTCGGTCTTCTGCGCGATCTCGACAATGCGCCCGAGATACATCACGGCGACGCGATGACTGATATGGGCGACGACGGCGAGATCGTGCGCAATGAACAGATATGAGAAACCCTGCTTGCGCTGCAGGTCGATCAAGAGATTGATCACCTGGGCCTGGATCGATACGTCGAGCGCCGACACCGGCTCGTCGCACACGATCAGGCTAGGCCCGAGCGACAGCGCGCGCGCGATGCAGATGCGCTGGCGCTGGCCGCCGGAGAACTGGTGCGGATAATTGTTCATTTGATCCGGCCGGAGCCCGACCTGCTCGAACAGCTCGGCGACCCGCTGCCGCTTCTTGTCGCCCGCGGCGAGGCCGTGGACAATAAGGGGCTCGCCGACGATGTCGCCTGCGGTCATGCGCGGATTGAGCGAGGCGAACGGGTCCTGGAAAACGATCTGCATCGAGCGGCGATGCGCCCGCAACTCGGCCTTGCCGAGATGGGTGATATCCTGGCCGTTGAGGCGGATGTGGCCGCCGGTCGGTTCGACCAGTCGCAGAACGCTGCGCGCCACCGTCGACTTGCCGCAGCCGGATTCCCCGACCATCCCCAGCGTTTCGCCGACGCCCAGCGCAAAACTGACGCCGTCAACGGCGTGCACCGTGCCGACGGCGCGGCGCAGGATGCCGCTTCGGACCGGATAGTGCTTCTTCAGGTCCGATACCTCGAGCAGTACGCGCGCCTCGGTCATAATGGCCCCGTAAGTTCCGCTGCGCGCCAGCACGCCGCCAGATGATCGGAGCCCCAGTTTTTCAGGGGCGGATATTCCTCGCGGCAGCGCGCAATGGCGAGCCCGCAGCGCGGCGCGAACGCGCACCCTTTTGGCAGCTTGGTCAGTGACGGAACCATGCCGGGAATCTCGACCAGCCGCACATCGGTATTCGCGCCGGGCGAGGGCACGGTGGGGATCGAGGCCATCAAACCGCGGGTGTAGGGGTGCCTCGGGTTGGCGAACAGGGTCTCGACATCCGCCTCCTCGACCTTCTTGCCGGCATACATCACGATGACGCGCTGCGCCGTCTGGGCGACCACGCCGAGGTCGTGCGTGATCAGGATCAATCCCATGCCGAGCTGCTTTTGCAGATCGAGCACCAGCGCCAGGATCTGGGCCTGTATGGTGACATCGAGCGCGGTGGTCGGCTCGTCGGCGATCAACAGCGCCGGCTGGCAGGCGAGCGCCATCGCGATCATCGCGCGCTGGCGCATTCCGCCGGACAGCTGATGCGGATATTCGAGTGCCCGCCGCTCGGGTACGGGGATCCTGACCAGCCGCAACATTTCGACGGCCTGGTCCCATGCTTGCTTTCGGGTCATCGGCCGATGCAGGCGAACCGCTTCGGTGATCTGGTCGCCGATCCGCATCACCGGGTTGAGCGACGTCATCGGCTCCTGGAAGATCATTGAAATGCGATTTCCGCGAATTCTGACGCATTTTGTCTTTGTCGAGAGCGAGAAGATCGGTGCCTTCGAGCAAAACGGCGCCGCCGACGATCCTGCCCGGCGGATCGGGCACCAGCCGCATGATCGAAAGCGCAGTCACGCTCTTGCCGCAGCCGGATTCGCCGACGATCGCGAGCGTCTCGCCGCGCCGGACATGGAATGAAACGTCGTCGACCGCCTTGAACAGCCCGGAATTTGTGAAGAAGACCGTCTGCAGGCCCTTCACGTCGAGAACCATCGCTTCCTTCTCAACCTCGTTCATCAGCCGCGCTGCCTCGGGTCGAGAATATCGCGAAGCGCGTCGCCGAACAGATTGGTTCCGAACACCGCCAGGCTGATGGCTATGCCGGGAAAAATGACCAGCCACGGCGCGGTCCGAACATATTCCGCCGCCGACTCCGACAGCATGCGTCCCCATGACGGATAGGGTTCGGGAATGCCGAGGCCGAGAAACGACAGCGAGGCTTCGGTGAGAATGGTGGAGCCGAGCTGGGCAGTGGCCAGCACGATCAGCGGCGCCAGCGTGTTGGGCAGGATGTGCCGCAGCGCAATTCGCGTCTCGCTCATGCCGATCGACTTGGCGGCTTCGATGAACGGAAGCTCGCGCAGCGCCAGCGTATTGGCGCGGATGACGCGGGCGACGGTGGGGATCAGGGGAATCGCGATCGCGATGATCACGTTCGGAAGCGATGGTCCGAGGGCCGCCGTCATGATCAGCGCGAGCACGAGCAGCGGAAGGGCCTGCAGGATATCGGTAATCCGCTGAAACACCAGGTCGACCCAGCCGGACAGATACCCAGATGCGAGACCCACGATCACGCCGATCGATGAGCCGAGCGCGGTCGAGCCGATGCCGACCGCGAGCGAAATGCGCGCGCCGTGGATGATCCGGCTCCAGACATCGCGGCCGAACGGGTCCGTGCCCATCCAGTGCAGGGCATTGGGAGCTACCAGCGCGTGCGCGGAATTGACGGCCAGATCGTCAAAGCGGCAGATGAAATCGGCAAACACCGCGGCCAGCACAAACGTCACCATGATGACCAGGCCGGCTGTGCCAAGCATATAGCGCTGGGCAAGGAACGCGAGCTTGCGCCAGCCTTGCGTGGCATTGGCGCCGGCCCGTCTTAATTCTGCATCGTAATTGATCGCGTCCAAATGGCCTCCTAATCCGTGTACCGGATTCGCGGGTCGAGCACCGCGTAGAGCATGTCGACCGTGAAGTTGGCGAGCACGACGACCACGGCGATCAGCATCACCAGATTCTGGACGATCGGATAGTCGCGCCACCGGATCGCCTCGACCAGAAAGCGGGCAACGCCGGGGATATTGAAAACGGTCTCGGTGACGATCAGGCCGCCGATCAGGAACGCCGCCTCGATGCCGATCACGGTGATAACGGGCAGAATGGCGTTCTTCAGCGCGTGGTGATAGTTGACGGACGCCTCGGACGCGCCCTTGGCGCGGGCGGTGCGGATATAATCCTGCCGCAGGATCTCCAGCATCGAGGACCGCGTGATCCGCATGGTGAGCGCGGCGCTGCGAAAGCCGACCGCCATCGCCGGAACGCAATAGATTGCGAAAGCCTCGGTCCAGGTTTTCGGGTCCGGGTTGAAGATCGGCATGGTTCCGAACAGGGAGACGGATGCCATCAGGATCAACAGGCCGAGCCAGAAGGAAGGCAGCGACAGCCCGCTCAGGCTGACGACGCGCAGGAAATAGTCGAGCCGCGTGCCCTGATTGACCGCGCTGATGACGCCGAGCGGAATTCCGATCGAAGCGGAGAACAGCAGCGCCAGCCCGGCGAGCCGCGCCGTGATCGGAATCCGCGGCAGGATCTCGTCGAGCGCCGGCTTCTCGGAAACATAGGAATAGCCGAGATCGCCGCGCAGCAGCCCGCCGATCCAGTGCAGATATTGCACGACGATCGACTGATCGAGCCCGAGTTCCCGCTGCAGATTGGCCTTGTCGGCGGGATCGACATATCCCGCGGCGGCGAACAGGATGTCGACGATGTTGCCGGGTACGACGCGCAGCAGGACGAAGATGATGACCGAGATCCCGAACAGGGTCACCAGCATCAGGACGAGGCGCCGCACGATATAAGCAAACACCTGGCTGCTCCGTTAGCGCGTATTCCGCAAGAATGGATACCGGTTTGCGATCAGAATACGCGCAAGTTGTTAGGCCGGCTGGCGAGTTTCACATCGGCTTGTGCGTGGATGCTATTTATCCAGCCATACGTCCTCGTAGCGATAGCCGTTGTAGGAGCTGTTGGTCATGATGGTGACACCCTTGACGTAGGGCTGCCAGCACGTGCCTGTGTGGGCATGGAAGATGATCGGCCGGGCGACGTCCTCCTGAAGCTGCTTGTCGATCTCCCAGACCAGCTTCTTGCGCTTGGCGATGTCGGTCTCCTGGGATTGCTCGTCGAACAGCTTCTCGATCTCCTTGTTGCAGTAATTGGTGTAGTTCCGTTCCGAGCCGCAGGAGTAATTCTCGTAGAACGCCTGGTCCGGATCGTCGACCGAATTCCCGGTCAGGTTCAGGCCGAGCGTATAATCCTTGCGCGCGACTTTCGGGAACCAGTTGGCGGTCTCGACGACGTCAAGCTCGCCATCAATATAGATGCTTTTGAGCTGATCGATCAGGATGACCGCGGGATCGCGGTAAACCGGGATGTTACGTGTCGAAACCTTGACCGCGAGGTGCTTGTCCGGGCCGTAGCCCGCTTTCTGCATCAGCTTGCGCGCCTCCTCCCGGTTGGCGTTCACGTCGGGGCCGTAGCCAGGAATCGTCTCCAGCATTTCTTTCGGCATGCCCCAGAAGCCAGCCGGCGGCGGCAGCATGGTGCCCCCGATATCGGCCTGACCTTCGAACAGGATCGAGACAAAGGCCTTGCGATCCAGCGCCAGCGCCAATGCACGGCGGATATCCAGACTGTCGAAGGGGGGCGCAGACGAGTTGACGATGATATTGGTGTTGACGTTGTTGGGGGCGACGACGCATACCGCGTTCGGCGCCTGCGCCTTGACGTCCTTGAGCAGCGGGATCGATACCTCGGTCGGGAACGTCATGTCGAACTTGCCGGCGATGAATGCGAGAATGGCGGTCGAGCGGTTCGGTATGATGGTGAACTCGATGCCGTCGAGATGCGGCAGGCCCTTTTTCCAATAGTCGGGGTTGCGGGTCAGCTTGATTGATTCATTGGCATTGAACTCGACGAACTTGAACGGGCCGGTGCCGATCGGATGGGTACGCATTTCCGCAGGCGAGACATGGCAGGGATAGATCGGCGTATAGCCGGAGGCGAGCAGCGCCAAGAGCGCCGGCTGCGGCCGCTTCAGGTTGAACGCGACCTCGAAATCGCCTGATGTCGTGACATCATTGACCTGCTCGTACCAGGCCTTGCGCGGGTTCTGGCGGAACTTCTGCTGCGACTTGCCCATCAGCATGTCGAACGTGCATTTGACGTCGGCTGAGGTGAACGGCTTGCCGTCGTGCCATTTGACACCCTGCCGCAATTTGAAGGTGAGCGTCTTGTGGTCGCCGCTCCAGGCCCAGCTCTCGGCAAGATCCGGAACGATCGAGTCCATGCTGTTTTGCGCCACGTCCTGCTTGTAGAGGACGAGGTTGTTGAACACGGGCATGAAGGGAATGTTGATCGAGTAGGTCGCGCCCTCGTGGATGGAAGCGCTTCCGGGGCTGTCCCGGTGATAGATTCGCAAGATGCCGCCCTGCTTGGGCTCGGCTCCGAGCGCGATCGAAGATATCGCCAGCAAAGATAACGCCGCTGCAGCGGCAAGCGCCTGCACGCTCCGCATGGTTCCCTCCCTCGATCTTCGGCCTCATGTTGGGCCAATTTATCGAACGATATCATGGCGGGGCGTCGGCGCAACCGGCAAGGCGGCTGCCAATATTGGCACTTCGGACTATTGCAAAGGGGAGCGCCGGCGATGCGTCAATGATATGACGGCGCGTCAGGCTGGAGCGGATCGCCGATCAGATCCGTTTGCCGGGTGATTTCGGGGCGCGGCGAGCTCGATCCGGGCGAGACGCAGATGCCGGGTTAGACGGCGGCAAAGATAAAGTAGAAGCGTCGCATGATTTCGTGGCTGCAGATCGATACCGCACGCGTGCCGGGCGCAGACGTCGAACTTCGCCTGATGCGAAGAGGCGCCGAATTCTCCATGATGCTGGGCCCGAACGAGCTGATGAACAGCCGCCTCAGCGGTTCCGAGGAGGCCCTTGCCACGCTCGCCTGCAAAAGAATCGAAACGGTCAAGCGTCCACATTTATTGATCGGCGGGTTGGGCATGGGGTTCACGCTCCGTGCCGCGCTCGCCGTGCTGGGACCCGAGGCGCGGATCGTGGTGGCCGAGCTTGTGCCCGCCGTGATCGCCTGGGCGCGGGGCCCGATGGCAGACGTCTTCGGCGAGAGCCTCAACGATCCGCGCGCGAGCATTCGCGAGGCCGACGTCATCGATGTGATTAGCTCCAGTCCCGCCGCGTTCGATGCGGTCCTGCTCGATGTCGATAACGGACCGGAGGGCCTGATCCGCAAGGCCAATGACGCGCTCTACGACCTGAAGGGATTGAAGGCGATCCGCCGGGCATTGCGGCCGGGCGGCGTGCTCGCCGTCTGGTCGTCGGGGCCGCATCCCGCATTTTCCAATCGGCTTCGCGACGCCGGATTCGACGTGAACGAGGTCAACGTGCGCGCCACGGCAAAGCGCAGCGGTGCGCGCCACGTCATCTGGTTTGCGACCAGGTCGGAAGCCGGACGCTAGGGCGTTTCGAGCGAAGTGGAGACCGGTTTCGATTCCATCGAAACGAAAACGGTTCTAGCGGTGGGAGCTCTGGGCCACGGCGCCGACGATCGAGGACGACCAGTCCCATTCGCTGGATACGAGCTTGCCGGCAACCAGGATCAGAGTGACCGCCAGCAACAGCCGCAACGCCGTTTCCGGTACCCGGGTCGCAAAGTAGCTGCCGATCATAATGCCGGGCAGTGAACCCATCAGCAGCACGCCCATCAGATGCCAGTCGATCGCGCCCATCGCCCAGTGTCCGATACCCGCAATCAGCGTCAACGGCACCGCGTGCGCGATGTCGGAGCCGACGATACGCGCCATCGGCAGTTGCGGGTAAAGCAGCAGCAGAGCGGTGACGCCCACCGCGCCGGCGCCGACCGACGAAATCGAGACCAGCACGCCGAGCATCGCTCCGACCAGCACGGTCGCGCGCGCGATGGTGCCGGCGTCGAGCCGCTCCAGGCGCCAGCGAAAGGACTCCATGATGGCCTTGCGGAATATCAGCGACGCCGCTGTGAGCAGCAGCGCAAAGGAGAGCACGACGTTGACCAGGCTGCGTGCGGCCGCGCTGTCGAGATCGAGCCGCCACAGAACGATCAGCGTCAGGATGCTGGCCGGAATACTTCCGCTGGCGAGCCGGATCACCGCCGGCCAGTGGATGCTGCGCGCCCAGCTGTGCACCACGCTGCCGCCGGCCTTGGTGGCGGCTGCGTAGAGCAGATCGGTGCCGACCGCTGTCGACGGGTGAATGCCAAACAGCAGGATCAATAGCGGCGTCATCAGCGAGCCGCCGCCGACGCCGGTCATGCCGACCAGAAGGCCGACGCCGAAACCCGACGTGATGTAGAGCGGATCGATCAGAGGCATGTCGGACCGGGCCTGCACTCGCGGTTGGTCATCCCAGGGCTTCCTTCGTTGTTCCACCAGCGCGTGGCGCCGCAGTCCTCATCGCTCAACATGTTGTCAGGTAGGATCAGCCCTTCGATGGCGGCAATAGCGCGGCTGAAAAAAGAATGATCCCTGCGTTGATCGGGATTTGGTGGGGATTCTTCCCAATCTGCCGGCAAACGGCGAAAGCAGCTCTCTACTGGAACCGCGGCCTGCGACGTGCCGCAGACCGGCCAATTCAATTGCGCGGGGCACTCGCGCCGCCGCCCCCTCACCGTTTGCATTTCGATCCGTGCATGGACTGACAAACCCACAGCTAACAAATCGCATTTTCAGGTAGCCGATCGGTATCTCGTTCCGGGTTTGTGCACGAGCACCGCAGGCAGAAGCTGGCATGCCAATCCCGGTGCCAACCAGTACAAATACGTAGATGGTTTAGCCAAATATTAGAAATAAAGCCAATAAATCGGTTCGCTCCTTAGCGGATCGAACCTTGCGCACGATTTGCCCTACCGACTGGGAATCATGCAAATAATCTCAAGGCTCTCCATCAGTGCCAAACTCTTCGCGATAGTTTCGTTCCTGTTTCTGGTGATCGCCGCCGTCGGCGGATTTGCCTTCATGCAGATGCGCGCGATCAACGCCGCCGCCCAGGACATTCAGACCCAATGGCTGCCGAGCGTCCGATGGGTTGGCGAGATGCGGGTACAGTCCGCGCGCTTTCGCGCCGTGCTGCGCGATCATTTGATTGTTCCGGACGCGGAACGGGCGGATGTTGACAACAACCTCGCGGCCCGCAAGGCCGACTTCGAAAAAGCCGCCAAAGCCTACCAGCCGTTGATCTCCTCGCCTGCGGAGCGCGATCTTGCCGATCAACTGGAAAAGCAGTGGCAAAGCTTCGCCAGTGCGTCAGCCGAGGTGCAGTCGTTTGCCAACAAAGGCGACGTCGCGGCGGCGAAGGACATCAACGCCAAGAAGGTGGTGCCGGTTGGCCGGGCAATGGATGCAACCCTTGCAAAGATTGTGGAGCTCAACGACAAGGGCGCTGAAGCGGCCGGACAGGGCGCCGAAGCAACCTACTGGAGCGCTATCCGGCTGATGGCGGCCATTCTCGGCGGCGCGATCGTGCTCGGCCTCGGCGCGGCGACCTATGTGACTCGCGACATCCGCCACGGCATCGGCTCGATCCTGAAGCCGATGGGGCAGTTGACCGCTGGCGAACTGTCCGTCGAGATTCCGCACCAGGGCGAAATCAACGAGATCGGCCGGATCGCCGGCGCGCTGCAAATCTTCAAGGAAGCGCTGATCGCCAAAAAGGCGTCGGATGACGCGGCCAATGCCGAAGCCGCGGTCAAGGCCGCGCGCGCCCAGCGTATCAGCACGGCCACCAGCGATTTCGAGACCATGATCGGCGAACTGGTTGGCTCGCTTTCATCGGCTTCGACCGAGCTCGAGGCATCGGCGACGACCATGACAAAGACGTCGGATGTGACGATGTCCCTGTCCGACTCCGCTGCAACGGCCTCGCGTACGGTCACCGAGAATATCCAGGCCGTCGCGGCGGCAACGGAGGAAATTACCTCGTCGGTCAACGAGATCGGAAGGCAGGTCCATGAATCCAACCGGATTGCCGGCACCGCGGTCAGTCAGGCACAAAGAACCGACGCCAGCATCGCCAAGCTTTCTCTCGCCGCCGGCCGCATCAACGACGTCGTCAAACTGATCGCCGAGGTTGCCGAACAGACCAATCTCCTTGCTCTCAATGCTACCATCGAGGCGGCGCGTGCCGGCGAGGCGGGACGCGGTTTCGCGGTTGTCGCATCCGAGGTCAAGGCGCTGGCAACCCAGACCGCGAAGGCCACGGCCGAAATCGACATGCAGGTTGCCGACATGCAGTCGGCGACCAAGGACACGGTTGCCGCGATCAAGGAAATCGGATCGACCATCACGCTGATTTCCGAAGTCTCATCGGCGATCGCCGCGGCTGTCGAGCAGCAGGGCGCAGCGACGATGGAGATTGCGCGGAACGTGCAACAGTCGGCGCAGCTCTCGACGAAGGTTGCCTCCGAAGTGACCGAGGTCAGCCGCGGATCGAGCGAGACCAGTTCGGCGTCCGGCGAAGTGCTGACGGCGGCGCATTCGCTGGCGCGCGAAAGCGACCATTTGAAGAGCCGGGTCGAGAATTTCCTCGATACCGTGCGGGCGGCCTGATCGAATATCAAAAAGAAACGGCGCGGCGGATTGCTCCGCCGCGCCGTTGTATTGATGGCCGGCAAGGCACTTTTCGGTGCCGCCGCGCGCCGGGCCGAACCTGGAGCCGTTTCCGTTTCGATAGAATTGAGACGGGGCTCCAGATTCCTGATTTGGCGCGTTTTCTTGACGCGAACCGGTCCCCGCTTCGCGGGAAAACGCTCTAAAGCTCAGCTATAGATTTCGAACAAGCCGGCGCCGCCCTGGCCGCCGCCGATGCACATCGTCACCACGCCCCATTTCGCCTTGCGCCGGCGACCCTCTTGCAGGATGTGGCCCGTACACCGCGCGCCGGTCATGCCGAAGGGGTGGCCGATGGCGATCGAGCCGCCGTTGACGTTGTATTTCTCGGGATCGATGCCGAGCGTGTCGCGGGAATAGAGGCACTGGCTGGCAAACGCCTCGTTGAGCTCCCACAGATCGATATCGTCGATCTTCAGGCCCTGGCGCTTCAACAGCTTCGGCACGGCGTAGATCGGGCCAATGCCCATCTCGTCCGGCTCGCAGCCCGCCGCCGCCCAGGCGACAAAGCGGCCGAGCGGATTGAGGCCGCGCTTTTCCGCGTCCTTGGCTTCCATCAGGACGACGGCCGCCGCGCCATCCGACAGCTGGCTGGCGTTGCCGGCCGTGATGTATTTGCCGGGGCCCTTTACCGGCTCGAGCTTGGCAAGGCCTTCCTTCGTGGTTTCCGGGCGGTTGCACTCGTCGCGGTCGACGACATAATCGACGACGCTCTCGGCCTTGGTCGCCTTGTCGACCACCTTCATCCTGGTCTTCATCGGGACGATTTCGTCCTTGAACTTGTTGGCCTGCTGCGCTGCGGCCATGCGACGCTGCGATTCCAGCGAGTACTCGTCCTGGTATTCGCGGCTGACCTTGTAACGCTCCGCGACGATATCGGCGGTGTCGATCATCGCCATGAAGATGTCGGGAGCCACTTTGAGCAGATCCGGATCGACCGCCTCCTTCGGCAGCGGACCGCCGGGGACCGAGATGCTCTCCACGCCGCCGGCGACGATGCAATCGGCGCCGTCGGAGCGGATGCTGTTGGCCGCCATCGCGATGGTCTGCAGTCCCGACGAGCAGAACCGGTTCACCGACACACCGCCAGTCGATTTCGGCAAGCCGGCGAGCAGCGCGGCCTGGCGGCCGATGTTCGGCGCGCCATGGGCGCAATTGCCGAGATAGCAATCCTCGACATAGTCCTTGTCGACGCCGGCGCGCGCGACGGCGTGCTTGATGGCATGGGCCGCCATCGACATCGGTGCGGTGATATTGAACCCGCCGCGGCCGGATTTTGCCAGCCCGGTACGGGCATAGGAAACAATGACGGCTTCACGCATTTTTTTGATCTCCCTTTGAGCTGGCCGATTATGCCTCGCGAACGGCTGTAATCGTACATAATTTCCGCCGGGGCAATGAAAATACCCGCCGGTTCAGACTTCCGGCTGACGGAATTACAACCTGTGGATGCCAGGACCCGAAGCTCGGGCGCAGGAGTGATGGAGTCGGCGCGCGCCTCACACGATCCGCGACCTCTTGTCGCCCCAGTAACGGTCGCGCAGCAGCCGCTTGTAGAGCTTGCCGGTCGGCAGCCGCGGCAGTTCGTCCTCGAAATCGATCGAGCGCGGCACCTTCTGGCGCGACAGCGACTGGCTGCAAAATGCGATCAGCTCGTCGGCGAGTGCCTCACACGGCTCGACGCCCGGCATCGGCTGCACCACCGCTTTTACCTCCTCGCCGAGATCGGCGTTGGGAACGCCGAACACGGCGGCGTCCGCGATCTTGGGGTGGGTGATCAGGAGGTTCTCGCACTCCTGCGGATAGATGTTGACGCCGCCGGAGATGATCATGAAGGTCGAGCGGTCGGTCAGATAGAGATAGCCGTCACTGTCGACATAGCCGACGTCGCCGACCGTGCTCATGCTGCCGTCCGGCGAGCGGGCCTCCCTGGTTTTGTTCGGGTCGTTGAAATACTCAAACGGCGTGGCGGTCCTGAACCAGACCGTACCCGCGGTGCCGGCCGGGCACGGCCGCATGTTTTCATCGAGAATGTGGAGGTCGCCGAGCAGGACCTTGCCGACCGTTCCCCGGTGCGCGAGCCATTGCTCGCTGTTGCAGGCGGTAAAGCCCAGGCCTTCGGTGGCGCCATAATATTCGTGGATGATCGGTCCCCACCATCTGATCATGTCTGCCTTCACCGCCGCCGGGCAGGGCGCCGCGGCGTGGATCGCGATCTCCAGCGACGACAGGTCGTAGCGCCTGCGCGTTTGCTCCGGCAGTTTCAGCATGCGCGAGAACATCGTCGGCACCAGCTGGCTGTGGGTGACGCCCCATTTCTCGACCAGCTCGAGGTAACGCTCGGGATCGAAGTGCTCCATGATGATGACGGTGCCGCCCTCGCGGATCGTGAGATTGACCGCGGCCTGCGGCGCCGAGTGATAAAGCGGCGCCGGCGACAGATAGATCATGCCCTCGCGGTATTGCCAGAGTTTCTGCAGGAACTCGAAGATCGGCAATTGCTGCGTCGGCGGTTGCTCCGGCAGCGGCCGCAGAATGCCTTTCGGCCGCCCGGTGGTGCCCGACGAATAAAGCATCGCGGTGCCGGTGCATTCGTCCGATACCGGCGTCCTGGGCAGCCCGCGCGTGGCTTCCTGCAGGCCGACGATGCGCTCGCTTTCGCTTCCGCCATCGGCAACGATGCAGAGTTCGACCCTGGGGCACTCCTTGAGGGCCTCGCGCGCAACGTCGAGCTTTGCCAGCGACGTGATGAGGACGCGCGATTCGCTGTTGTTGACGATGTAGGCGAGTTCGCCCGGCGTCAGGTACGAATTCACGCAGGTGAAATAGAGGCCCGACCTTTCGCCGGCGCCGCAGGCCTCGAGGTAGCGGCTGTTGTTCTCCATGAAGATCGCATAATGGTCGAGCCGCCTCAGTCCGAGCTTGCGAAGCAGATGCGCCAGCCGGTTGCTGCGCGCCTCCAGCTCGCGATAGGTCACGGCCTCGCCGGTAGCGGCCATGATGAAGGCGGGCTGAAGCGGACGAAGATGAGCGTGCTTGCCGGTATACATCGGGTCTTTCAAAGCTCCTATGCGGCCAGAACAAGAATTTCGCGCACCTGCGCCGGGTCAACGATCCTGCGCGGGTTGCGCGGAATCCACGGCGTTGCCATCGCCTGTTCTGCGATGCGGTCGAAATGCTCGGGGCCAATTCGCACGTCCTGCAGGCTGCGCGGCATGCCGAGCGCGCCGATGAGATCGTCCAGCACGTCGGCGGCGTCCTTGCCGGGTTGCCCCATCGCCGCGGCGACCTGCGCCTGCCGATCGGCGTTGTCTGGTTTGTTCCAGCGCATCACCGACGGCAGCATCACGCAGGAGGTATAGCCGTGCGGCACGTCGTAGGCGGCGCCGAGCACATAGCCGATGCCGTGGCTTGCGCCCATCGGCACGCCCGAGGATAACGGCCCCATCGAAAGCCAGGTGCCGATCTGGCAGTCCATCCGCGCGTCGAGATCTCCGGGGTTCGCCTTCACGCGAGGCAGCGCCTGCGCCAGCATCGTCAGTCCCTTCAGCGCCTGGGCGTCGGCGTAAGGATGGGCCTCGTGCGAGCACAGGCCTTCGACACAATGATCGACGGCGCGGATGCCGGTTGAAAGCCACAGCCATTCCGGCGTGTGCACGGTCACGGCGGGGTCGAGGATGGCCGCGCGCGGCATCGTAAGCTCATGGCGCAGCATTTCCTTGACCTTGGTGCGCGTGTTGGTGACGCCGGCGATGGCGCTGAACTCGCCACCGGCGATGGTGGTCGGCACGCTGATCTGGCGCACCGTGGGGGCGTTCATGTCAGGCGCGACGCCCTTGCGTGCCCGGACCCGGTCGATGTCCTCGACGCTGCGAACATTGTTGGCGAGGCAGATCTGCACGGCCTTGGCGCCGTCGGTGATCGAGCCGCCGCCCACGGTGACGATGAGGTCGGCGCTGGCGGCGCGCGCCTGCTCGGCGGCGGCGATAACGGCTTCGCGGGGCGTGTGCGGCGGCATCGCATCGAAGGTCGCGACGCAGCGCGAGCCAAGGCTTTTTCGGATTTTCTCGATTTCGTCGGTGGTGCGGTTGAGCGTGCCGCTGACCATCAGGAACGCGCGGCTGAGGCGCAGACGGTCCATCTGCCCGGCGACCGCGTCGGCGGCCGGGCGGCCGAAAACCACCTCGTCCATGGCGCCGAAAACCACACGCCCCCTGTGCACGACGATCGTCCTCCCCGGACATTGTGGCTTTGTTGTTTTTGTTGTCGCCTTGAAAGCAATTTAGCGGAGGTGCCGCGCCGATGGGAACCTAAAAATGGCGTTCCGCCCCGGAATCAAATCACGGGTTATGTCGCAAGCAGCCCCGCGACCTCGCCGATCGCAACCTGACGCTGCGAAAATATGATTTCCTCAGCCCCGCGTTCCCATTCGCCGCCGTGGGACCCGAGCGGATCCTGCGCGCTCAAGCGATGTTCGAGGACGAGCCGCGAGTACAGGACCCGGCGGGCGTCCGCCCCCGGCTGGGCGGCTTCCCACATCATCAGAATGGCGCTGGTAACGTGATAGAGACAGCTGGCCGCTTGCCGCGCGTCCGCTTCGAGCGCGGGTTCGGCGGCGACGCGTTCGGCGAGCATCAGGGCCCTGTCGAGCGCGAGCCGCAGGCGATCGCGGAAAGCCGCCGGCATCCGCGTGGCATCATCAAGTAACCTCTTGAGCGCGACCCCGAGTGTCCGATGGGCGCCGCTCTTGCCGACCGCGCGGGTGACGATGTCGAGCGCGTTGATGTTACTGGTGCCTTCCCAGAGCACACCGACATGGGCGTCGCGGATCAGCCGCGCATGCACCCATTCCTCGATATAGCCGTTGCCGCCGCGCACTTCCATGGCGCCGGTCGCCACCGGAATATTGTCGCGGCAGGCGCGAAACTTGAGCAGCGGCGTGAGAATTCGCAGGCAATTCGCCGCTTCCTTCGATCCGGCATTGGCGTGGTCCATCGCACTGGCGGCAAACAGGAACATGGAGAGCGACTGTTCCGACGGCACGGCGATTTTCAGGAGCTGACGGCGGAGGAGGGGATATTCGATGATGGTTTTGCCGAAGGCCATTCGGCCGCGGGCGCAAACCATCGCCTCGTTGACGCAGCGCCGCATCATCGCGGCGGCGCGAACGCCGTGCGAAAGCCGCGACAGGTTGACCTGTTCCATCATCTGCTTGAGGCCGCGGTCGGCGTCGCCGACCAGATAGGCGACGGCGCCTTCCAGCAGGATTTCACCGCTCGCCATCGAGCGGGTGCCCAATTTGTCCTTGAGGCGGACGATGCGGTAGGCGTTGCGGCGGCCGTCCTTCAGCCGGCGGGGCAAGGCAAACAGCGCGAGCCCCTTGGTGCCGGCGGGTGCTCCTTCCGGGCGCGCCAGCAAGAGCGCCAAATCGGCGTCGGCGTGCGAGCAAAACCATTTGTCGCCATAGAGCCGCCACGCGCCGTCCTCGCAGCGGGCGACCGTTTCGATCGCGCCGACGTCGGAGCCGCCGGCGCGCTCCGTCATGAACTGGGTGCCCTTCCACAGCGTGGCCATGTCATCCGACAGCATTTTCGGCAGCAGATAATCCTTCAGTTCCGTGCTGGCGAACTTGCTGACGAGGTGGATCGAGGTGTCGGTGACGCTGATCGGACACATCAGTCCGAACTCGGCCTGCACGAACAGATATTGCAGGGCGTATTTGGCCACCGCAGGTAGCGGGCTATCCATGCCCAGCGTGCCGGCGCGATGGCTCATGGCGTGAAACTGGAAATCGCCGAATGCGATTGTTTCCATCTCACGGTAGGACGAATGGTACTCGATCCAGTCCTCGTCGCGGCCGAAGCGATCCCGTGCATTCAGGACCGGCGGGTGCTTGTCGGCGACCCTCGCCAGCTCATCCAGCCGCCCACCCGCCAGCGCGCCCAGCCGATGGAAATGAGGTTCCAGCCGGCGAAAATCATTCGGCTTCAGATACAGTTTGAGAAGATCGCGCAGGCCGCGATCGATCGCGTAGAAATTCTGCCCCGCGCAATCCGGTGCGAGGTGATCGGGGCCGCGACCCCGCGCTTCGGCGCCGTCGGGCGGCTGCTGAGATGGGGGCGCATGCATGTTTGACCTCTTGCGGATCGTACGCCCGGCCTGCGACGCGCCGCCTGCGATGCCGTGCATCGTGCCCGCGCTAACCGGTCAATATCGCCTTCTAGCAAATTATTCCAACACTGTCGGCCGGTTCGGCCGTGTTTTGGATGCCTGCATCGCCGATGCATAACATTTTTGCTTGATCCCGGGTGGTTCTTGAACAGACTGAGAACTCGATCTCATCTTGATCCAGCCGCGTCGGCAAGGGCGGCCGCTTCGATCGGGGCGGTGACGTGCAGAGGAGATGAAATTGAGCGAGACTGAGAAATCGGAGCCTCCAGCTCAAGGCAAATCTTTCAATTTCCACGCACTTTACGTTATCGGACCGCTGATCGTTCTGCTCGCAGTCACCCTGTCCGGCTGCGGAGACAAGCCGCCGCAACAGGCCGCAAGCGCGCCACCGCCGGTCACGGTCGCACAGCCGACCAGACGCACCGTCACCGATTGGGACGAATTCACCGGGCGGTTCGAGGCGGTGGAGGAGGTTCAGGTTCGCGCCCGGGTCGGCGGATTCGTCACCAACGTCGAATTTCGCGACGGCGCCTTCGTCAATACCGGCGACCTCCTGTACGTCATCGATTCCCGGCCCTTTGAAGCGGTTGCCGAGCAGGCGGACGGCCAGCTGTCGGACGCGCGCGCCAAGGCGGAACTCGGCAAGCGCGAGCTCGACCGTGCGCTGGCACTGAATCAAACCCAGGCGGTATCCGAACTCCATCGTCGATCAGCGCCGCCAGGCCCTGCAGGCGGCGAAGGCCGCGGAGATGCAAGCGGAAGGCGTGCTCAAGGCGGCCCAGCTCAATATCGAATTTACCCACGTTGTCGCCCCGATCGGCGGCAGGGTAAGCCGGCACCTCGTCAGCGTCGGCAATCTCGTGCAAGGCAGCGACAGCGGCGCGACGTTGCTCACCTCCATCGTCTCGCTCGATCCGATCTACATTTATTTCGACATGGATGAGGCGACCTACCTCAAATACAACCGGCTCTATTTCGAGGGCAAACGTCCGAGCTCGCGCGAGACGCCAAACCCGGTTCAGGTGACGCTGACCGGCGAAACCAAACCATCTCACGATGGCAAGGTGGATTTCCTCGACAACCGGCTGGATGTCTCGACCGGCACGCTGCGCGGCCGGGCGGTAATTCCGAACAAGGATTTTTCCATCCTGCCCGGGCAGTTCGGTCGCGTCCGGTTGATTGGCAGCGCGCCCTACGAGGCGCTGCTCTTGCCGGATACGGCCATCGCCACCGATCAGTCGCGCAAGATCGTTTTCGTGGTCAAGGACGACGAGACCGTGGAGGCGCGGCCGGTCATCCTCGGGCCGCTCGACGACGGCCTGCGCGTGATCCGCGAAGGTTTGAAGCCGGAGGATCGCGTGATCGTCGACGGCATTCAGCGCGCGCGCGTCGGGGCCAAGGTGAGCCCGCACCCCGCTCCGACCGGCAGCAAGTCATGAATCTCGGCCGGCTTTCCATCAATCAGCCGATTTTGGCGATGGTGTTGTCCATCGTGGTCCTGATCGTCGGCGCCATTGCCTACACCACGCTGCCGGTCGCGGAATATCCGCAAGTCGTTCCGCCAACCGTCGTGGTCACCACGCAATATCCGGGCGCCTCGGCGCAGACCGTTTCCGACACCGTCGCGGCGCCGATCGAGCAGGAGATCAATGGCGTCGACGATATGCTCTATCTCTACAGCCAGGCGACCTCGAACGGCCAGCTCACGATCACCGTCACGTTCAAGCTTGGCACCGATCTCGACAAGGCTCAGGTGCTGGTGCAGAACCGCGTCGCCATCGCGCAGCCCCGGCTGCCCGAAGAGGTGCAGCGCAACGGCGTCGTCACCCGCAAGAACAGTCCGGACCTGATGATGGTCGTGTTCATGCTGTCGCCGGATGACACCTTCGACCAGCTCTATATCAGCAACTATGCGCTGCTGCAGGTGCGCGACCAGTTGCTCCGGCTTGACGGGATCGGCGACATCACGATTTTCGGCGCGCGCGATTATTCGATGCGGCTGTGGCTCGACCCGGACAAGATCGCCACCCTCGGCATGACCGCAGGCGACGTGCTGGCAGCCATCCGCGCCCAGAACCTGCAAATTACCGGAGGCCAGCTCGCGGCGCCGCCGATCGCCGACCGGGCATTTCAGCCGAATCTCACTTTCACCGGTCGCCTGAAGGACCCCAGAGAGTTCGAGGGCATCGTCATCAAGGCCGGCGCCGATGGTCGCACGGTGCGGCTGCGCGACGTGGCCAGAATCGAGCTGGGGGCGCTGGATTATTCCACCAATGGCTCCCTGCTCAGGAAGTCCGCGATCGCGATGCTGGTGTTTCAGCGCCCAGGTTCGAACGCGCTCGCTACCGCCAAGCGTATTTCCGACACCATGGCGAAGCTCAAGGCGGGCTTTCCAAAAGGGCTCGACTACAACATCGGCTACAACCCGACCGAATTCATCGCGCAATCCGTCAGCGAGCTGATCAAGACGATCTACGAGGCAATGGTCCTCGTCGTCATCGTCGTGCTGGTGTTTCTGCAGGGCTGGCGTCCGGCGATTATTCCGATTGTGGCGATACCGGTCTCGCTGGTCGGCACCTTCGCCGTGATGGCGGCGCTGGGATTTTCGATCAACAACCTGACCTTGTTCGGCCTCGTGCTGGCGGTTGGCATCGTGGTCGACGATGCGATCGTGGTGGTCGAGAACGTCGAGCGGCATCTGCGCGACGGCATCGGCCGGCGCGACGCGGCGCTGCGGACCATGGAGGAGGTCGGCAGCGCGCTGGTCTCGATCGCGCTGGTGTTGTGCGCGGTATTTGTGCCGACCGCGTTCCTCGGCGGCATCTCCGGCCAGTTCTTTCAGCAATTCGCCATCACCATCGCGGTCGCCACTGCGATTTCCCTATTTTGTTCGCTGACGCTTTCTCCGGCGCTGGCATCGCAAATCCTGCAGCCGCACGAAGAAAGGCGCCCGCCGGCGAGCTGGAATGTCCTCGCGCGGGGCTGGGACAAATTGACCGGCCTGTTCAACCGCGGTTTTGACCGCCTGTCCCATGGCTATGCCGGCGCCGCGGGTTTTGTGATCAGCCATTCGGTGGCGATGCTGCTGGTTTATGTCGTGCTGATCGGCAGTGCCGGGTGGCTGCTCGCCACCACGCCGCAAGGATTCATTCCCGCCCAGGATCGCGGTTACGTCATTGTCGCCGTGCAATTGCCCGGCGCCGCCTCGCTCGCGCGCACCACCGAAATCGTTCGCAAGATCGAGGATATCGCGCTGGGCACGCCGGGCGTCGTTCGCGTGCCGGCGTTGGCCGGCCTGTCGGGCGCGACGCGAACCCAGGCCGGCAATTCCGCGGCGCTGTTTCCGGTGTTCGAGGAACCGGAGGTTCGCCTGAAGAAGGGCCTTACCGCAGCTTCCATTACCGCCGAACTGCGCAAGCGGCTTGCCAGCCTGGAGGGCGCGTTCATCATCGTCATTCCGCCGCCCGCGGTGCCCGGCATCGGCACCGGCGGCGGCTTCACCATGCGCATCCAGGATCGCGGTGGCCGCGGCCCGCAAGCCCTGGCCGCGGCCACCGACGAACTTGTCGCGGCGGCGCGCAAGGCGCCCGGCCTGACCTCGGTGTTTTCGCCGTTCACCGCGAACACGCCGCAGGTGTTCGTCGATATCGATCGCGTCAAGGCGCAGAAGCTCGGCGTGCCTATCGATCGCGTGACCGAAGCGATCGAGACTTACTTCGGCTCGGCTTACGTCAACGACTTCAATATTCTCGGCCGTACCTATCACGTCACCGCGCAGGCGGACTTGCCGTTCCGGAAAGAGACCGCCGATCTCGCCCGCCTGCGCACCCGCAACGCCGCCGGCGACATGGTGCTGCTCGGCAGCGTGGTCGATTTCCGCGATATATCCGGACCGGATCGCGTCGCGCGTTACAATCTCTATCCGGCAGCGGAATTGCAGGGCGACACGACGCCGGGAACCAGTTCCGCGACCGCCATCGACACCATGAAGCGGCTGGCGGCCGAAACCCTGCCGAGCGGCTTTTCCTATGAATGGACCGACCTGTCCTATCAGCAGGTCACCGGCGGCAACACCGGCCTCTATGTATTTCCGATCTGCGTGCTGTTCGTGTTTCTGGTGCTTTCAGCGCAATATGGCAGCTGGAGCCTGCCGTTTGCCGTCATCCTGATCGTGCCGATGTGCCTGCTGGCCGCGACCATCGGCGTGCGGATCATGGGGCAGGACGTCAACATCCTGACCCAGATCGGCTTTGTGGTTCTGGTTGGCCTTGCCGCGAAGAACGCCATTCTGATCGTGGAGTTTGCCCGCGACATCGAACTCGAGGGCCGGGGCCGTCTGGAGGCCGTCATCGAGGCCTGCCGCCTGAGGCTGCGCCCGATCTTGATGACGTCGTTTGCGTTCATTCTCGGCGTGCTGCCGCTGGTGATTTCGACCGGCTCGGGATCGGAAATGCGCCAGGCGGTCGGCGTCGCCGTGTTCTTCGGCATGCTCGGCGTGACGCTATTCGGGCTGATCTTCACGCCGATCTTTTACGTGATCGTCCGCAATCTGGCGGATTCGTCGCGCCGGAAAGGTCCCGCTGCGACCGGATAGCAGTTTCGCCATCCCTTAGCACTATTTGCTTGCCCGAAATGGATGGGCGGAAGCAGGGTTATTAAATATTATACTCAGAACCGAAACCTGGGGGAGGCACATATGAAATCGGGATTATTGTCGACGGCCGTTGCGGCATGCGGTCTGTTGCTGGCCGGGCCGGCGTCGGCGCAGGGCGTCAAGATCGGAATTCTCAACGATCAGTCCGGCGTTTACGCCGACTACGGCGGCAAATGGTCGTTCGAGGCCGCCAAGATGGCGGTCGAGGATTTTGGCGGCAACGTGCTCGGCCAGAAGATCGAGGTGATCTCCGCCGACCACCAGAACAAGCCCGATCTGGCCACCGCCATCGCGCGGCGCTGGTACGAGGTCGAAGGCGTCGATATGATCACCGAGCTGACGACGTCCTCGGTCGCGCTCGCGATTCACGACCTGTCGAAGCAGATGAAGAAGATCGACATCGTCGTCGGCGCGGCGACCTCGCGCCTGACCGGGGATGCCTGCCAGCCCTACGGCTTCCACTGGGCCTACGATACCCACGCGCTCGCGGTCGGCACCGGCGGCGCGCTGGTCGAGGCGGGCGGCGACACCTGGTTCTTCATGACCGCCGACTACGCTTTCGGCTATGCTCTGGAAAAAGACACCGGCGATCTCGTCAAGGAAAAGGGTGGCAAGGTCCTGGGTTCGGTCCGCATTCCCCTGAACTCGTCGGACTTCTCGTCATTCCTGCTGCAGGCGCAAAGCTCGAAAGCGAAAATCATCGGGCTCGCCAATGCCGGTCTCGACACCACCAACTCGATCAAGCAGGCGGCGGAATTCGGCATCGTCAAGGGTGGCCAGAAGCTCGCCGGCCTGCTGCTGACGCTGGCGGAGGTCCATGGCCTCGGTCTTGAAGCCGCCCAGGGGCTGGTGCTGACCGAAGGCTACTACTGGGATCGCGACGACAGGAGCCGCGAGTTCGCCAACCGCTTCTTCAAGCGTACCGGGCGCATGCCGAACATGATTCAGGCCGGCACCTATTCGGCGACGCTGCAATATCTGAAGGCGGTCAAGGCAGCCGGCACCAAGGACACCGAAGCGGTCGCCGCGAAGCTCAAGGAGCTTCCGGTCGACGACATGTTCGCGCAAGGCGGCAAGGTCCTGCCGAACGGCCGCATGGTGCACGACCTCTATCTGTTCGAGGTCAAGAAGCCGTCCGAATCGAAGAAGCCCTGGGACTACTACAAGCAACTCGCGGTGGTGCCGGGCGACAAGGCGTTCCCGTCCGCCAAGGAAAGCGGCTGCCCGCTGACGAAGTGATCACGGCGGAGATGGACCCCGGACCAGCAGCGCACCGCGCAAAGCTCGGTCTGGGGAGTGCTGCGCCGCATCTGGGGAGTACAAAATAGGCGCGCCATTACCGATATGCCTGTCTATAAGCTTAGGTGACAGCTCTGATCAGAGTATCTATTTTGCGGGAAATGCCAGTGCTATAGGAGTTTAATGCTCCAAAGCTTTTTTGACGTGACGCCCGTTGAATTGGGTCAGCTCGGGCCCGATCTTGCTGTCGCTGTGCTGCGTGAAATGCTTTGGGCCGAAGTCAACAATCTCGGAATTCCCATCACTGAAACAGATATTCCCTTTGCCATCACTACTTCGGATGGCGGGGTAGATGCCGTCGTCCAGGGTACGATGACGGGCCCCGGGAACGGGTTGATCTTTCCGCCGCAAACTTCGTATCAGGTCAAGGCCGGGGACTTTGCGTTAAGCGCAACAAGTCCGGGACAAATCGAGAAGCTTCTCATCAATCCCTCAGCGATTGCCGCCCGCATCAAGGCCAAGGTTGATCTTGGTGGAAAGGCGCACCAGCCAGAAAACATCAGCCCGCGCGTCCGGGCATGTCTCGATCGCGGTGGGACGTTTGTAACGATGCTGTTTGGCAACGATGGCATTGACGCCGAAGAGGACGCTACTGAAAAGGCAATTCAGAAATTTCTCAGCGAGATCGATCTGAAGTACGCAGACGCCAAGATAAAGGTGTGGCGGCAGTCGCGAATTTGCGGGCTGCTTCGAGCGTTTCCTGCCGTAAGCTTGCTGATCAAAAACCTCGCGAGCTTTCAGCTCTTGAGCCACAATCAATGGGCTGAACGCGACGAGATGCGGCAAGCGTTCGTTGTTGGGCCGGATCAACAAAACGTAATCGAGAGTTTGCGTGCGGCCGTTCGGGACGACAGCCAGGGATCAATCCATATACGATTGATCGGTGAGCCGGGGATTGGCAAAACACGCCTGATCCTTGAGACGCTACGCGCGGATGACCTCAAGCCGCTCGTCCTCTATGCCGATAAAGCGACAAGAATTGATGGCTCAGTCAGGAGTGCACTTTACAACGCGAAGCACGCGCGCATCATCCTAGTGGTAGATGAATGCGGGCCGGAGCCACGTTCCGAATTCGCGCGGGAGTTTGCGTCGTTCGGTCCGACACTCAAGATCGTCAGTATTTATCAGGATCGTGACGAGGCGGACAGCGCATCGGAATACCGTCTGTTCGTCATGCCTTCGCTGCCCGCCGCCGAAGTTGAAGCCATTCTGAAGACTTATGGTGTGGATCCCGTATTGACCGCGGGTTGGGCTGCGCTGTGCGAAGGATCACCTCGCGTCGCGCATGTCATTGGTAGAAATCTCAGAGAGCATCCGGACGATCCGCTGAGAAGCGACGGAACGGCGCAAATCTGGATTCGCTTTCTCGCCGCCGATGTGGACCGCAATAGCGAGGAGTATCGGAGACGCCACCTTGTACTTTCGAGTTTAGCGCTTTTTAAAAAGTTCGGCTGGGGCCCGCCGGTTCGAGCCGGTGCGCACGAGGTCTATGAACTTATTGTCTCAAGGCTCGATGCTGGCATATCGAAAGCCCAGTTTGGCACGATCATCGACCAGATGGCAACGCGCAAAGTGCTTCAGGGAGACAATTTCCTCTACATCACGCCGCGCGCTCTCCACGTCAAGCTTTGGATCGACTGGTGGAATCAACACGGGGCGTCGATCGATGTGAACGATCTGGTCCCAAGATTGACGCCGCTGATGCGCCAGTGGTTCGGCGAGATGATCGAGTACGCTGAAACTACGCCCGTTTCCAAGCAACTCGTAGCGAAGTTGCTCGGGACGGATGGTCTCTACTCGAATGCCGAGTGGCTGAACACGAAGGAAGGTGGGCGTTTTTTTTTCAGTCTCTCCTTAGCTGACCCGCCAGGAACGCTTCGTTTGCTTGAACGCACGATCGGCAAGATGAATCGTGACGCGTTGCTAGAATTCGAGGCTGGTCGTCGCGACGTCATATGGGCGCTGGAGGGTCTCGCGCTTTACAGTGATCTATTCAAGCCCTCGGCCAAGCTTTTGCTCTCTTTGGCCGAGGCTGAAAATGAAACCTGGTCGAACAATGCAACAGGCGTTTTCGCCAGTCTGTTTTCGCTGGGCTATGGAGATTTGGCTCCGACGAGTTTAGCGCCGGAGTATAGATTGCCCGTTTTGACGGCCGCATTAAAAGATAACGAACGTCGCGCCAAAATCGCATTGAACGCGTTTGAAGCTGCCCTCGCGGTGCAGTCAATTACACGGTGGGGAGATAATCAGCCGTTCCGCCTAAAGGAGCAGGTAACTCGTTGGAGCCCGAACACGAATGGCGAATGGTTCGCAGCTTTCAAATTGTATTGGCAAACGCTCAGGAATTCTCTCAAGTTGCTTTCGCCCGATCTTCAGGAGGTAGGCGTCGGAATTCTTCTATCCCGGACCCGCGAGCTTCTAGCTATCGAAAGCCTGCGCGGCGAGATTTTGGATACGCTTGCGGAAATGTCTGCTCTTCCCCAAATGGATGGACGCAAGATCATTTCAACTATTGAGATGGTACTCAATTACGATAAAGAGGGACTGCCGGAAGACCTAGTGTCGCGGCTCGTCGCGCTTCGTGATGAATTGGTTGGAGTGTCATTCCACTCGCGCTTGCAGCGATACGCCGGGATGGACCTGCTGCAAGATCACTACGATCGCGATGGCAAAGAATCTCGGCGGACCGAACAAGATATTCGCAAATTGGCAGAAGAGGCGCTGGCGTCCCCTGATGAATTGCGCTCCGAACTTCCCTGGCTAGTAACACACGAGGCAAAAAACGGCTATCGATTTGGCTACGCCCTCGGCCAATTAGACGGAGAACGTCAAGCTTGGTCCGATATTCGGAACGCGTATTTCGCTGCCGGTGACAACGCTTATGATTACTTTATCGGAGGGTATCTGCGCGCCATTTTCGAGCGCGATTCAAAGAGTTGGGAAAAGATAATCTTCGAAATCACCGACGAGGGAGGAAAACTAAAGTTCCTGCCCGGACTGATCTGGCGTTCGGGCATGAGCCACGACATCGCAGAGCTGATTTTAACGCTCGCGCGGGCCGGCAAGATCGCGCCCGAAACTCTTGGCATCTTCAGCACGGGTCGAACGAGCGAGTCGCTATCCGACGCTATGTTCGCGGATTGGCTGAATTTTCTGATCAACGTTGGTACCTTCTCGGCTAGCGCTACGGCGCTGAACTTAGCATCAATGAGTTTACTCTGCGGCCGTACTCTGACCGCAGAGCAAATAGAGAATGTGCTAACGCAACCCGCGCTTTTCGAGCGCGAAGGCAGTCGAGCGGAAGTAATGCTTTCGCATTATTGGCTAGAATTATCTCGCGCGCTTATCAAACTTAACCCCAACGCAGAACACACTGTTCTACGCCATCTCCTTGAGAATATAGGCAATTCAGGAGCTATCACAGCGTCGCTGGGGCCGGAAGGCGATCGATACTTGGACGAATTGGTATCCAGAAATCCAACGGAAACTTGGCGCATGGTCGCCGAATATATAAAACCCCCAATGGACGTACGCGGTTTCGTAATCACCCGCTGGTTGCGTGGTGATCAGGGTTTCAGCGGAAGAAATCCGGGTCCGATGCGGCATATCCCACGCGAAGAAGTTTGGTCGTGGATAGATTCCGATCCGGAAGCTCGCGCTGCATATGCGGCGAATATGGTGCCCAAGGATTTCACCGTTGAAGCATGGAAGGACAGTCTAATTCGGGAAATTCTGTGCCGGTTCGGTGACAGCGAAAAAGTGCAAAGCGCAGTCTTCGCGAACTTCTTTACCGGTGGTTGGTGGGGCTCAGCCAGCTCTCACTACGCGACACAGAAACAGGTGTTAGTTCAATTGAAGTCAGGCGAGACGGACCCAAACGCGTTGCGATGGCTGAACAATGCAATTGCTTCCATCAGTAAGAATATCGAGGCGGCGAAGATCGAGGAAGAAGCGCGAGGATTCTAGCGCCGTTCTTATCCAGGATCGGGCGGAGCGATGCAATCCAGGATCGCAAAGTAAGGCTGGATTGCTTCCTCGCTGCGCTCCTCGCAAATGACGCTGAGATTGAAGAGCGGTTTCAGGTGCCCACCATCCGCTAACCCCTTCTCACGTTGGCGCCGCCGTCCACCGGCAGCGTCACGCCGGTGATGAAGTTGGCCTCGTCCGAGGCCAGGAACAGGGCGGCATTGGCGACGTCCCAGCCGGTGCCCATCTTCTTGCGCAGCGGCACTTTGGCGTCGCGCTCGGCCTCGACCTCGGCGCGGCTCTTCCTGAATTCGCGGGCGCGGGTGTCCACCGCCATCGGCGTGTTCATCAGGCCGGGCAGGATGACATTGGCGCGGATGCCGTACTCGGCGTTCTGGTAGGCGAGCTGTTCGGTGAAGGCGATCATCGCCGATTTGGTCGCCTTGTAGGCGACGTAAGGGTAGGTGGTGATCGCCGCCATCGACGAGATGTTGATGATCGCGCCGCTTCGCTGTTGGCGCATGATCGGGATCACGTGCTTGGCGGCGAAGATGCAGCTCTTGAGGTTGATCGCCACGCAGCGCTCGAGCGCCTCCTCGGTGAAGTCGAGCAGTTCGGCATCGCCGCCCGCGAGGCTGACGCCGACATTGTTGTGCAGGATGTCGATGCGGCCCCAGCGGGCGTGCGCTTCTTCCACCATGGCCTTGAGCTCGACATTTTTGGTGACGTCGGCCTTGAACGCCACCGCGGTGCCGCCCCCGGCGCCGATCATGTCGACCGTCATGTCGACCGTCTCCTGGGCGGATGCGAGATTGTGATCCACGCACAGCACGTGCGCGCCTTCACGCGCAAAGGTCAGCGCCGTGGCGCGGCCGTTACCCATGCCCTCGCCGGGGCTTTGGCCGGCACCGACGACAATGGCGACACGATCTTTCAAGCGCATGTCAGTTCACTCCCTCCCGGATGTCTATTCGTGGCCCTTCTGGAGTAGCGTTCTTCTTGGTCGGTTCGCGCCCCGGCCTTCAGCCATGGACAAGGCGCCAGACGATGCCGCCCAGCGCGCCCAGCCAGAGAGCGAAAGTCGCCATCGCCTGAACAGCGAAACCCCGCCCGCGTTTATCGGCGGCTTGCGAATAGCCGGTCATATAGAGGATGCGGCCGGCAATCCAGACGAGGCCGACGGCTGCCGCGATGGGATCGCTGAGGTAGATCGCAAACAGCCAGAGCGAGGGCAGGAAAATCGGCATCCATTCCAGCGTGTTCATCTGCACGCGAAACACCCGCTCGAAGTCGGGATTGCCTGTGATGGCGGGCGCCTTGATGCCGAATGCCTGGCGCGCCTTCGCCACCCGAATCGAAGTGAAGAAATAGAGCGAGATGGCCAGGCAGGTGACGAGTGCCGTGAAATGAAACATCGCGAGAACCCCCATTTGAAGAAGATAGCAAACCGTCTTTCCAGGACGCGAGTGAAACGAGTGATCCCGAATCTTCGAGATTCCGGGCCTGCGCTCCGCGCATCCCGGAATGACGCCGTCCATGTCCTCAATAGCCGGTCATCTCCAGATATCCTACCCCGCTGTGGCTGCCCCCGAAGCTGATCGGCCCTTCCCAATACGGGAAGCTCGTTCCCATCCAGCTCTTCGCATTCAGCGGGACGCATTCGATCGTCAGCCCCAGTTCCGGAATCGCAACGTCCCATATGGTCGGGATCTTGCGCTCTCCGATCCCGGTCAACGTCTTCGGCGTCATGGTGATGCCGGCGGAGGCGATCTGCCGGGCTTTGCCATCTGGCAAAATCCAGTTGCCTGAAGCGTAATTCCTGCCATCGGTCTGGCGCAACCGATACAGCATCAGTTTTTCGCCCGAATCAAGATGCAGCGACAGCCAGTCCCAGCCGGTTTGATCTGACGCGAGCGGCTGGCTGCTCCATTCGCGATCCATCCAGGCCTGGCCGGTGACTGCAACGGGCTTGTCGTCGATGGTGATGCTGCCTGTCGCCTTGAAAAAAGGCTGGCTGTAATAATACGAGGCCTGTTCGCGCTCCGATTTTCGGCTGTAGCCGGCATCGCCCTGCAGCACCAGCGCGCGATCGGCGTCGAGCCGCAGCGTATAGCCGAAATCCACGCCCGATGCGCTCAGTTCGAGCGGCGCGACGGTATCGTCGCGCATCGCATCGAGTCCGCGCATTTGCCAGGCATCGATCCAGGCCTGAAACGGCTTTGTCTCGACGCCGGCCTGGCTGATCCCGCCGCGGGCGAATTTTTCGCTGTAGCGGTGGGTATCGGCGCGCGTGACGGCGGCATGGCCCATCCAGATCTGCTGATTGGCCCAGCCCTCGGCTCGCGCCCCCGGCCGCGATGCCTGGCGAAACAGGGTCCATTGTGCGCCGAAGGCAGCGCCGGCCGAATCCGCAAGATTCGCCGTCACATACCACCACTCGATGCGATAGTCCGGATGCGGACCGTGATCGGCCGGGAAAGAAAAGGTCTTGCCGGGGACGACAGGGGCAAATCCTTCCGCGGTCTTGTCTAATCCGGCGAAGCCCTGCGCGAGCGCCGCCTTGCCGCCGAGCCCGAGAGCGACGGCGCAGCCTGCGAAGGCGCGGCGGGATATCAGGATGTTATCGCTCATCGGCGAAAATCTTGATCAGGCGCGCCGGCTGCATGCGCGCCAGTTTGACAACCGGAAGGACTGCGGCCAGCAGCGAGGCCGCCATCGCGACGCCCAGCAACTGGAGCAGTTGCAGCGGGAAGACATGAAACGGCAGCCGCCAGCCGAACGCTTTCACATTCACCACAGCGATCAGGCACCACGCCACCAGCAATCCCAGCGGCAGCGCGAGCAGGGTCGTGATCAGCGCAACCGACATGGTCTTGAGCAGTTCGATGGCCGCAAGCCGCCGCCGCGTAATGCCGATGGCCCATAACGGCGCGAGCTGCGGCAGGCGGGAATTGCTCAGGGTCAGCAGGCTGGTCAGCAGGGCGACGCCGGCGACGGCGAGGGTGAAGGCGTTCAACGCCGCGGTGACGGCGAAAGTCCGGTTGAAGATCCGCGTCGACTCGGCTTTCAGCGTGGCCTGATCGAGCAGGTTGCGGCCGTCGAGAGCGAATTTCTCGCGCAGCGATGCCATCAGCGCCGGCACGGCCGCAGGGGCGACGCGCAGGCCCAGCCGCGTAAGCGGGATTTCGGGGAAGCGGCGCGTGAACGCCGCGATATTGACGGCGATCTGGCCCTTCGGATTGCCGTAATCGGCATAGATGCCGACGATCTCGATCGCCCAGTTTTCCCCTGGCGCCGGCACCTCGACGGAATCGCCGATGGCGAGCTTCAGTCGCCGGGCCAGCTGTTCACTGACAAGGCCGGTATTGCCGGCACGAAGCCTGGTCCAGGCGTTTGCGGTGGATTCAAGCAGCGGCCAGTGATCGCGATAGGTCGCGTGATCGGCGATACCCAGGATTTCGATCGGCGCTCCCTCCATTTGCACCTCGGTCCGGCCGCCGGGCAGGATCGCCTCGACTTCGGGACGCTCGCGGAGCCACGCTTTGATGGATGTGGCCTGCGCGGCGTCAGACGCATTGATGTAGACGTCCGCCGCCAACCGTCCATCCAGCCAACTGATAAAAGTCCGGCTGAAGGTCTCCACCATGGTGCCGACACCGACGTTGACCGCGAGCGCCAGCAAAAGCGCCATCAGGGCCAGCGACAATCCCGAAAGCTGCTGACGGCTGTCGGCCCAGAACCACACCGCGAGCGCGTGACGAGCCCGCCGCTGGCCGAACCAAAGCAGGCGCTCCAGGATCGCCGGCAGGCCAAGGGCCGCGCCAAGCAACAACGCCGCGAGCACGGCGAATCCCGAAACAAGCGAATCGCCGTACCACAGAAACAAGCCTGCGGAGCCGAGCGCGGCGAGCGCCAGCGCGCTCTGGAGCACGAGCCACCGGTGCTGCGCCTGTTGCCAGGCATAGGGTTGGGCGGCCGCGAGCACGGAAAGGCGGATCGCTTTCAAAAGGCTCGTGGTCGCAGCCAGCAGCGCGCCGGCGACGCTGATGATGATGCCGGCGATCCACCATTCGCCCCTCAACGTCAACTGACCGGGAATCTGCGCGCCGTAGAGACCGCGCAACGAAGCTGCGACGTCCGGCAGCAGCGCCGCTGCGATCAGGTAACCGCAGACCAGGCCCACCAGACCCGCGATCAGCGCCAGCGATACCAGTTCGACCACCAGCACCGCGTTCAACATGCGTGCGGATACCCCGCAGGCGCGCAAGGTGCGCAGCATCGGCAGGCGCTGCTCGAACGCAAGCCCAATGGCGGAGTTGACGATGAACAGCCCGACGACAAATGACAGCAGCCCGAACGCCGTCAGGTTCAGGTGAAAACTGTCGGTGAGGCGCTCGAGGTCGCTCTCCGCATCCGGCTGGACCAGGCGGAGTTGGTCGCCGGCGACGCTTTCGAGCGGCGCATGTTTGCCCTTGATCTTGCCGATCAAGAGCCGCGAAATTTGATCCGGCATGTGGAGCAGCCGTTGCGCAATGCCGATATCGACCACCAGCACGCCCGGCACCAGTTGCGCCTGTGCACGCAGCGGCGGCAGCGATGTGCCCTCGCTCGCAAGCGGCGTCGCGCCTTCCGGCAAATTGAGATCGGAAAGCACCTCGGGCGCCACCAGCGTTTCTCCGGGCGGCGTCAGGAACGATTGCAAATCCGCTCTTCCAATCGCCGGCGCATTTCCCACTTCGGTCGGCAGCGTGACGGGCTCGATCCCGAGCAGCCGGAATGATCGCCCGTCGATCTGAACGCGGCCTTCGAGAACGGGAGACACCGGCCAGCCGGCGCGACGCAGGTCGACAAAGAGCTTTTGCGGGAATGCCGCGCCGTTACGGCTGACCAGGGCGGCGGTTCTGGCGCCGCCGAAAGTGGCGGCGGCGCGGTCGTAACTGTCGCGGGCCTGCTGGTTCAGCGCCTGCACGCCGCTCCATAATGCCGTCGCGGAAATCAGCCCGATCAGCAATGTTGCGAGCTGCATCGGATGCCGCCGCCAATGGCTCAACAGCACCGCGAGGATCCAGAGGATGCGGCTCATGCGATCAGTCCCGCATGCAGATTTATTTGGCGATCGAGCGTGGCCGCCAGCCGCGCAGAGTGCGTCACCATCAGGAAGCCGCAGCCGGTTCGCTCGACCAGATCGCGCGTCAGCGCGAGAACGTCATCCGCGCTCGTCTCGTCGAGGTTGCCGGTCGGCTCGTCGGCAAGCAGCAGCAGCGGTTTTATTGCCAGCGCGCGGCCGATTGCGACGCGCTGCTGCTGGCCGCCGGACAATTGTTCGGGATAGCGCCTGAGCAAACTCCCGAGCCCGAGCCGCTCCACCAGTTCGCCATGCCAGGCGGCTTCGTGGCGGCCGGCAATGCGCGACTGGAACTTGAGGTTGTCGTCAACGCTCAGGCTGGGGATCAGGTTGAACTGTTGAAACACCAGCCCCAGCCGGTCGCGCCGCAATGCCGCCCGGCCGGCGTCGGCGAGATCGGAAATGGAGGTGTCGGCCAGCCTGATTTCGCCGCCGTCAGGACGATCGAGGCCTGCGACCAGATGCAACAGCGTGCTCTTGCCGCTGCCGGATTCTCCGGTCAGCGCAACGCGCTCGCCCGCCGCGATATCAAGGTTGACGCCGCGCAGCACCACGACGTCCTCGCCGGCGGAGCGATAGGTCTTGGTCAGATTGCGAACGCTGAGCACGATGGGGTTGCCGGTTGCCATGCGAAGCGTGCGCGACCTCTCACTGCGGCTTCTGATACTTGAGGACGAACTCATCGACCGGCACCTGCGGACGGAACACCGCCGCGTCCCGCGGATCTTCGGGATGACGCAGGAAGTCGGCTTCCGCCGCAAGCTTGAAACCGGCGGCCTCGATCTCCTGGCGCAATGTGCTTTCCTCGATGCGGTGCAGCGTCTTCGCAACTGACGTGCCATCACCGGCGCGCGCGGAATGATCGGCGACGACAAGAAAGCCGCCGGGCTTCAGCGCCGCGAACATCTTCTTGTTCATCTCGGCGCGATCGACCGGCATGTAGGTTACATCGTGATAGGCGAAGAAGAACGTGATCAGATCGAGCCCGCTGACGTCGGGCGGAATGGGATCGTCGTAATTCCGGATGACGTGCACGACGTCTTTCATGGCCGGCGTCCGGGCGCGAATATCGAACTTGTCTTTCACCCGTTCCATGACCGCGGCCGATTCCTGCGCGTAGACACCGCCACCGCCCGAGCCAACCGCGCGCGCCAGCAGTTCCGTGCTGTAGCCGGCGCCGGCCCCCATATCCAGCACCTTCATTCCGGGTCTCGCGCCGGTGAAGGCGAGCATCCTGGCGGGCTGGCGGCGCTGATCGGTTTGCCGGTCGGCATCGCTGCGGTCCGGCGAGGCCACGATGGCTTCATAGTCTGGCGCCTTGGCGCCCTCGGTCGAAACCGCGCTCCGTCCCGCGAGCATCGAAAGCGAAACGAGCACGCCGATGGCGCCGGCACGGCAATAGGTCGACTTGAGCATCAAGAAATCCTTCTGTTGCCGCGCAACATAGCAAGGCCGGGCCGGGAGATCACGGTCTCAATCGCATCGCGCCACGATCGTGATCAGGCTGCAGGGCGCCTGCACAGCGACTCAGGCGGGATCCGGAGGTGGACGCTCAGTTGCAGCGCACCCGGGCCTGGGTGAAATTGTACGGTTGCATTGCCTGACACCCCACGGGTAGCATCGGGCGGGGCCGATCAACAGGTCCGGCAAAACGATAATCGGGGAGAGATCATGACCGTGCAACCGACGCCAAAAGGCGCCTGGAAAATTACGTTTCTGCTGTTTCTGTTCATGCTGGTCAATTTCGCGGACAAGATCGTGGTCGGCCTCGCCGGCGTGCCGATCATGACCGAAATGAAGCTCGAGCCCGAGCAATTCGGCCTGCTCGGCTCTTCGTTCTTCTTCCTGTTTTCGATCTCCGCCATCGTGGTCGGGTTCGTCGTCAATCGTATCGCCACCCGCTGGGTTCTGCTTGCGCTCGCGGCGATATGGGCGCTGGCGCAGTTTCCGGTGGTGGGCACGGTCAGTTTCACCACGCTCTTGATTTGCCGCGTTATCCTCGGCGCCGGCGAGGGACCGGCGTTCTCGGTGGCGGCGCATGCGGTCTACAAATGGTTTCCCGACGAGAAGCGAACGCTGCCCACCGCGATCCTGTCGCAGGGCTCGACGTTCGGCGTGATCATTGCGGTCCCGGCGCTGAACTGGGTGATCGTCAACCATAGCTGGCATTATGCCTTCGGCGCGCTCGGCGTCATCGGCCTGATGTGGGTGGCGGCGTGGCTGGTCATGGGCAGGGAAGGGCCGCTGGTTCAGACCGCTGCGATGGCCAAGGCCGATCCCGGCGTTTCCTATTTCCAGCTCCTGACCTCGCGGACCTTCATCGGCTGCTGCGCGGCGACGTTCGGCGCCTACTGGGCGCTGTCGCTTGGCCTGACCTGGTTCACGCCCTTCATCGTCAAGGGTCTCGGCTTCTCGCAACAGGACGCCGGATGGATTTCGATCCTGCCGTGGGTGTTCGGTGCCGCCGCCGTACTGCTTACCGGGTGGATTTCGCAGGTGCTGATGATGCGCGGCGTGTCCACCCGCGGCGCGCGCGGCGTGCTTGGTTCGGTGCCGTTGATCGTCGGCGGATTGGTGCTGGCGGCTCTCCCCCATGTTGATGGCGCGGGAATGCAGATCGCTGTCCTGGTGGTAGGAACAGGGCTCAGCGGGTCGATCTATGTGGTCTGTCCGCCGATGCTCGCTGAGTTCACGCCTGTGTCGCAGCGCGGCGCCGTGATCTCGATCTACGGCGCGATCTACACGCTGGCCGGCATTCTGGCGCCGTCGGTGATGGGCAGCGTGATCCAGCACGCGGGCGGCCTGCTCGAGGGCTACATGACCGGTTTCACCATCAACGCCGTCATTCTGATCGCGTCCGGATTGCTCGGCCTGCTGCTGCTCTGGCCCAATACCGAGCGCGCTCGGCTGATCGCGCAGGTACCGCAGCCGAAGTTCGCGTGAGGATCAAACACCCTTTCGTCTTTCCGGAAGACGAAAAACAACAGATCGTCGTCCCCGCGAACGCGCGCGTTCGCGGGGACGACCTCGAGGGTGTGTTGCCTACTCCCGACCGCCCTGCGCGCCGCGCACCAGCCGGCCCGAACGTGCGCCGGTGGCCATCCCGTGGCGCTGCGTGACCACGCCGGAGACGATGGTGGCATCATAGCCATCGACCTGCTGCAGCAGGCGGCGGCCGCCGACCGGAAGATCGTAATGCACCTTCGGCGGATGCAGATGCAGCCGGTCGTAGTCGATGACGTTGACGTCGGCCTTGTAGCCGGGCGCGATCACGCCGCGATCCGAGAGGCCGACCGAAAGCGCAGTCTTGCGCGACTGCGCGGCGACCACGAAGGGGATCGACAGTTTCTCGCCGCGCTTGCGGTCGCGGGTCCAGTGCGTCAGCAGATAGGTCGGGAAGCTGGCATCGCAGATAATGCCGCAATGGGCGCCGCCGTCGCTCAATCCCGGCACCGCGTGCGGATCGCCCAGCATCTCGTGCACCGCATCGAGATTGCCGTCGGCGTAGTTCAGGAACGGCACATACAGCATGCCGCGGCCCTCGTCCGAGAGCATTGCGTCATAGGCCAGTTCTTCCGGTTGCTGTCCCTGACGGCGGGCCTGCGCGCCCAGCGCATTTTCCGGCGGCTGTTCGTAATCCGGGGGATCGCCGAGCAGGTACATCTTGTCGTAGTTCGGCCGGAAGAACAGCGGATCGTCGGTGGAAGTCGGCGTCTCGCTCAGGATCGCGGCGCGCAGTTCGGGCTGGCGCAGCCGCTCAAGCCTCTCGGCCAGCGGCAATTTTGCGATCGCCCTGTAGCTCGGGTGGGTCTGGAACGGGTTGCGCGACAGCTCCAGTCCCAGCAGCAGCCCGACCGGGCGCGCGGCGATCTGCGCGGTGATCGCTAGACCCCGGGCGGACGCCTCGTTGATGCTGTCCAGCGTCTGGCGCCAGCGCCGTGGCGCCTTGTCATTCTGCGTAATGGAGAACGAGATCGGGCACTTGGTGTTTTCCGCCACCCGCAGCATCATCGGCAGGTCTTCATGGAGGGTGGAGAGATCGAGCACGAATTGCAGCACGCTGCGGCCGACACCGTGCATGGCGCCGGCGATCGCGGTCAGTTCATCCTCGCCGGCCTTCAAGGTCGGCGTAAAATCACCGGTGGAGGTGCGGTGGTTCAGGGTGCGCGAGGTCGAAAAACCCAGCGCACCCGCGCGGACTGCTTCGCCCGCCAGCGCAGCCATCGCCTTGTTGTCTTCGGCCGTGGATGGATCGCGGCGCGCGCCGCGCTCGCCCATGACGTAGACCCGCAGCGCCGCGTGCGGCAGCTGCGCGCCGATATCCACGTCGAAGTTGCGTTGCGACAGCCAGTCCATGTAGTCCGGAAAGCTTTCCCAGGCCCAGGGAATGCCGGCGCTCAGCACCGGCTCGGGAATGTCCTCGACGCCCTCCATCAACTGGATCAGCCTGACATGATCCTCCGGACGGCAGGGCGCGAAGCCGACCCCGCAATTGCCCATGATCGCAGTGGTGACGCCATTCTGCGACGAGGGCGTGATGTCGTGGCTCCAGGTGACCTGGCCGTCATAATGGGTGTGAACATCAACGAAGCCCGGCGTGACCAGTTTGCCACGGGCGTCGATCTCTTCCTTGCCCTTGCCCGCGACACGGCCGACTTCGGCAATGCGGCCATCCGCGATCGCCACGTCAGCCTCGAACAATTCGCCGCCAAAACCGTCGGCGATATTGCCGCCGCGGATCACGAGGTCTGGATTGGAGGTCATCGCATTTCATCCCCGGATTTTATTTTGTTGCCGCATCATGAGTTGTCTCGCGATGCTGTCAACCGCCGCGGGTGAAGCTCAGGGCTGCAACAGCCTAGCCTCCGGTTGTTCGGAACCGGCCTGTGGACTGCGGTCGGTGACCAGCGCGAGCACGACCGTGAGGATCATGAACACGACGGAGGCGCCGAACACCCAGTGCGGCGAATTCTGGTCCATGATCCAGCCAAACAGCAGGGGGCTGACGATGCCGCCAAGATTGAAACCGGTGGAGACGATGCCGAAGGCCCGCCCCGCCGCGCCCGCGGGCGCAGCGTTGCGGACCAGCATATCGCGCGAAGGCGCGATCACGCCGCCGAGGAATCCGGCCGTCGCCATCGCCGCCGTCAGCAGCGGCGGCGGCAGATTGATGGTCGCAATGGCGAACACGATGGCCGCGTTAACCGCAAAACAGGCCGCGGCGAACTGGCCGTGGCGCTCGGTGCGGTCGGCGAGAAAGCCGCCCGCCAGCACGCCGATGGCGCTGAGACCGAGATAGGCCGTCAGCGCGATATTGGCCGATGAGAACGATGCGCCATAGCCGCTCATCAGCGCGACCACGCCGAAATTGCCGATGCCGGCGTTGGACAGGCTGAGCAGCGTGAAGAAGATCGTCAGCACGATCAGAGCCGGCGTGATGATGCTTTGTTTCGGCGGATGCACGCCATCGATCTTGCGATCGGCAGCGCTGGCATCGGGAATGCCGACGACAATCAGCAGCAACGCCACCAGTGGCCCCGCCGCGCCGGCCACGATCAAGGCGCCATGGCCTCCGGTCACCGTAACCAGCGCGGCCACGATGGCGGGCGCGACCGCGCCGCCGAGGAAACCGGCGAAGGTGTGGATCGAAAAGGCGCGGCCCATGCGCGCTTCATCCATGTGGGCGGAAAGGATCGCATAATCGGCCGGATGATAGACGCTGTTGGCAAGCCCCAGCAGCACGGCGCTCGCGATCAGCCAGGGATAGCTCAGATGCAGGCCGAGCATGATCAGCGCAAAGCCGCCGAGCGTCAGCCCCATCAGCAGAACCTTGCGGGCGCCGATATGATCCGCGAGATAGCCGATCGGCGCCTGCGTCAGGCCGGAGACGACGGCGAACACGGTCAGCGCGAAGCCAAGCTCGATATACCCGACGCCGAGCTGCGCCTTCAGAAACGGGAACAGCATCGGCAGCACCAGCAGATGGAAATGGCTGACCCAATGCGCCGTCGAAATCAGCACCAGCGTGCGCAGCGGGGTGTCCGACTTCGCTTGTTGCGGTGCGGCCAGAACGTCGACCATCCCAAATTCAGACCCCGTTGAAATGAACGGCCCGGCAAGGCCCGCCGAAATTACCGGCTGGCGGTTATTTGTCCATGAATACCGCTGCATGGCAGCCCTTGCGAAGGGCGACGGAACGGGGATTTGCGCCATTAAAATTAGAGACTTAGGGCCGGAGGCGGGAATGATCCGGCATGGCCGATTCCGCGCAGGTTCCGCAGGTTCCAAAGCCGCTCCGGGTGCTGGTTTCCGAAGGAAACAGCACCTCCGCGCGCGAGGCGATCACGATCCTCGGATTGTCCGGGCACCTCGTCGAGGTCTGCGATCCCTCAGCCTATTGCCTGGCGAGGTTCTCGCGGTTTGTCCGGAAATTTCATCGTTGCCCGGGATTGCGGAGCGACCCGGCCGGGTTTCTCTCCTTTGTCGAGAAATTGCTGGCGGCGCAGCCATTCGACGTGCTGCTGCCGATCCATGAGCAGGGATTTCTGTTCGCGCGCGTGCAACAGCGGCTGGTGGGCCGCGTCGGGCTCGCGCTGCCGGGCTTTGAAAGTTATCGCGCCGTGCACAGCAAGGCCGGATTTAGCCGGCTGCTCGATCAATTGGGCTTGCCGCAGCCGGCCACGCAAATCGCTGAGATCCGAAGCTGAGCTGCGCGCCGCTATACGCTTTCCCTGCGTCGTCAAGACCTCCGTCGGCACCGCCAGCCGCGGCATCTGGTTTGTGCGCGACGAAGCCGACCAGGACAGCGCCCTGCAGGAGCTGAACGCGAGCGGCGCGTTCGCCGACGAAGTGCTGGTGCAGGATTTCGTCGCCGGCGCGACCGAGAAGGCGCAAGCGCGTGTTTTGCCGCGGCAAATTGATTGGATGTCATGCCTATCGGCAAATCGCGGCCGGCGCCGGCGGCGGCGAGGCGATCAAGCAAAGCGTCAACAGGCCGGAGCTGCGCGCGCTGCTCGCCACGATCGGCGAGAAGCTCGCCTGGCACGGCGCGTTGTCGGTCGATTGCATCGTGCCCGATGATGGCGCCACGCCGCTTCTGATCGATTGCAATCCGCGCCTGGTCGAACCGATGAGCGCGTATCTTGCCGGCCTCGATCTCGTCGGCTTGCTGCTTCGGGTCTCGTTGGGCGAAACGCCGGCGGCGGCGGCCGAAAGCCGCGCGGGCGTCCGGACACATCTCGCCATGCAGGCCCTGCTTGGATGCGCATCGCGGGGCGGCACGCGGCGCGAACTTGTTCGGGAGTGCTGGCGGTTGCTTGTCGGCAGCGGGCCCTATGCCGGCAGCACCGAGGAGCTGACGCCGGTGCGGCTGGACTGGGTCAGCGCCGTGCCGCTGGCGATGCTCGCGATGTCCCTGCTGGCGGCGCCGAAATCGGCGGCGCGTCTGGCGCGAGGCGGCTGGGGCGAGCACCTGCTCGATCCCCGGAGCATTCGGCTGATCGAGAGCGAGGACTTTCGCCGGCTATAGCGGCCGATCGTCCTCGCCGTAGCGATCGCGTTTCGGCGTGGCGATGTCGCCATCCTCGCAGTCGTCGTCCTCGGCCGGTTTAGGCGGCGATTTTCCTCGATTTGCTCTCGTCCTTGCCGGGAAGCTTACTCTTTTTGCCGGTTCCACCCATGTTATCTCCCCAGATTGGATCAGTCGAGGTCTTGCGCGGCGACGCGTCGCCACATAACGGCGCCCCCAATCTCACTGCCTTTGACGAATATATTAGCCGCAGTCGAACAATCTTTCCTGCCTTTTTCCGCCGTTCAGTGTAAAGGGAGGCGCAACCCGAGCATGATCCGGAAAAGCGGAAACCGGTTTTCCTCGGGACAAACGCGAAGCGTTTGCCCGGAGATCATGCTCAAACCAAGAGATGAGATCGTGATCCGATTCAACCGGATCATGATCTGGGAGCCAATATGAAAAAACCGAAGATCGAAGTAGAAGAGCCGCAGCCGCGCAAAGTCATTCGCGCCGACAAGGCGCCGACCGTCAGGCTATTCGCTGGTGGTGGACGGCCACTTCAAGTCGCACCACGACACGGTCGAAGCCGCCGAAGAGGCGGGCATGGCTTTGAAGAATCAATTCCCGATGCTTCAGGTGCAGGTCTACGATGCCGCGACCAAGACGCGGTCGATGGTCCAATGGCCGGTGCCGGCTTAGAGCCTTCTCCGTTTCGATGGAATCGAAACGGAGCTTCAGGTTCTTGATTTGACGCGTTTTCGTAACGCGAACCGGTCTCCACTTCGCTTGAAAACGCTCTGGAGAACATGATCCGGACCCGCAGGGTCGCGTCAGCGCAAAGTCGGAACCGGTTTTCCTCGGGACGAACGTAAAGCGTTTGCCCGGAGATCATGCTCAAACATGAGGCTTAAGTCCGGCGTCCGCCGCTTTGCTGGCCCGCCAGCCAATCCGACAGCGCCGGAGTTTTTTCGCCCGACTTCTTGGGCGATTTGGCGCGCGCCTTCTTCACCACGGCCGGGCGCGGCGGCTCGGCGGCTTCGCGCGCCAGCCGCAAGGCTTTCAGCCTTGCCATGTTGTCGAGGACGGATTTCGTGGCGACATCGCGATCGGTCTTGCCGGTTTTGGCCTCGTTCGCAATGCGAGCGATCTTGTTGAAACGCGCATCGGCGCGGTTGCGATCTTCTTTTGTCATTTATGTCGTCTTCTTTTTCTTAGGCTTGGCTTTGGCCTTGGGTTCCGGAGGCTTGTCGCGGTCGGCTGCTTCTCTCGCCAGCCGCATCGCGCGCAGGTTTTCCGTCCGTTTTCGTATTGCAATGTCGGCTGCCGCGATATCCGCCATTGCCTTGATGCCGTCGGCATCCTGGGCACGCTTTCGGTTCAGCCTGATCTCCTTCAGTTCGGCGGCACTTTTCAGTTCGTCATTCATCGGAAGCCTCAAAATTCATGGCGCCCGCCATAGGGTGGCGACCGACCTGTGCCATCTTACCATGCATCGGACCGGTGACGGGGTAACATTTAGGTCGAATCCCGCGGAAAAGGGTCCTTTTCGGGTCAAATCTGCCTTTCGGGCGAAGGGCCGATAATGCCGCGCGACCGGATCAAGCCGGTCGCGCGGCCTCAAGCCGGCTTTCTGGTCAGAACGTCGCGCCCGCCTTCACCATGTAAGTCCGGCCCGGCAGCGGATAGGCGCTGAACCGGCCGTCGGTAAAGGCGCTCGCGATCGCATAGTCATAGTACAGCGCATTGAAGACGTTGTTCACGCTCAGCGACCAGAAGAAGTGCATATATGCACCGCTCAGCTTGAAATCCACTGTCGCGTTGGCCGGGATCAGCGGCTGGGTATTGGGCTGATCGTTGTCCATGCGGCGGCTGCTCCAGTAACGCACGGTCGCGTCGACCACGAGATAGTCTTGCCAGATGTTCCACGTTACGCCGGCATTGGCCGTGTAACGGGACACCAGGGGAATATCGTTGCCTGCGAACGGTCCTTCGCGAAAGATCGCGCGGGTATAGGCGAACCCGCCACGCAGCAGCACACTATCGCTGGCGCGAAACGAAGCACTGGTCTCGGAACCATAGCGGCGGGTCGGATCGAGGTTGTAGTTGAAGAAATTGACGGGATCGAAATGGATCTCGTTGACGAGGTCCATGTTGTAGATGCTCGATTGCATCTGGAACATTCCGGCCTTGATGCGAAACCCGCCTTCGATGTCGTGAGAGGTCTGGGTCCTCAGCGTGAAATTTCCAGGGATCGGATTGAAGAATGCATCGAAAGCGGGGCCCGAAGCCACGCGTTCATCGACGTCAGGCGTGCGGAACGCGCGCGCAGCCCGGCCGAACACGGAGAACACATCGTTGAAGCGATGTTCGAGGCCGACGTGTAACGCATACTGCGTCTCATTGCTGTCGAGCGGAATCGCCTGGGTGTCGAACGCGAAAGGCGCTGTTGGATCAAAACGGTCGCGCGCCCTCAGATCGGTATTTTGAACCCGGGCACCGTAGGAAATGTCGGTGGTCGGCAGCAGGCCGACGGTCTGCTGCCAGTAGCCCGCCAGCGTCTGTTGTGCCAGATCGTACTTATGCCACGGCGGCAGCCCCTGAAATGCGCCGCGATTCTGGTGGAAAGTCGCATCGTAATAGTCAATTCCGGTTAGAATGTTGGAGGGTGTTCCGAAGATTGTATTTTTGATACTTAATCGTGGGGTTATCGACCATGTCGTCAACCCTGCATCGGTATAAGTGGAAGTAAAACTGGACCCGGGGTTTGTGCCGAAGAATCCCAACTGCTGGTTTTTGTCGCGTACGCCACCATCGACAATAAGCTCAGCGCCATTCCAGAGCGACTTGGTGAAACCGGCCGTGGCGCTGGCGCCTTGCTTGTTGGCATAATCGAAAGGCGTGCCGGTGCCTCTGCGATCGTTTGAGAGTTCATCGAGCCCGATCGATGGCTGGACAAATCGGCCGCCGGGCAATCGCAGCTTTTGATCATCGCCGGACACGGTCAGGAACCCGGTGAGACCCGGCGTGGTGTAATTGAGGTTGCCGACGCCGTTACGCTGGTCGAGCGCGTTGTTGACCCGATAGCCGTCGGATTTGACCTGGTTGCCGTAGAACGATGTCGACCACGGGCCGCTATTGGTCGCGACCGAAACCGATCCCATCTGCTGGTTGAACGAGCCGACGCCGGTCTCGGCGCGGATCGCCACCGGCGGGCCGCCGACGCCGTTCTTGAGCACAATGTTGACGACACCGCCGACCGCGTTGTCGCCATAGAGCACGGCGCCGCTGTTGCCGCGCGTGATTTCGATGCGCTCGATGGAATTACGCGGAATGGTGGAGAAGTCGACTCCCTGCATGTCAACGTCATTCAGCCTGCGTCCATTGATGAGCACGAGACTATTGGCGGTCGCGAACGCGCCAAATCCTCGCAAGTCGACGGCGGTCCCCACGCCATTCACGCCGCCGTAAAACGACGTCAACTGCACGCCGGGCGTCTGTGCGATGATTTCCTGCACGGTTTGGGCCGGCGAGCGTGCGATGTCCTCGGCGGTAATGACGGCGGTGGACGCGCCGACGATGCCGGCAAATTGCCGGTTGGTCGTTGCGCGGCCCGTCGATGAGTCTGGCGCGCCGTTCGGGTTGCTGGTCTGCGAGACATTCGGCGCCGCGCGAGGCGTACCCGATTCCTCGTCGGTTGTGGGCTGGGCGCGGGTTCGATTCGCGTCGTTGGGCGGGTTGACTTCGATGGGCGGAAGCTGATCCGCAGTCGCCTGCTGCGCCCTGGCGGCGGAAATACCCAGGAAGAGAACAGGCGCAAGCAAAGTTGCAGCAAGCAGAAAGGCGCGGCGCCGCGCCGCGGCTTTGAGGATCGAAGGCATGGCTGGACCTCGGTGTGACGTCAGTGGCACGTCACAGCGAACGAAGTCTCACCATTGTGCCTGCGGGCACCTCCGGTGAAGCTAATGTCTGTACTCCCCGACCGACATCTTCGCGTGTGACCACGGCTGACGGCAGGTCTCCTGGCTCGCGGGTCGATATCTTGCGTCGCCTTCCCAGGACCGAGATTCCCAGTGGCATTTGACGAAAGATTCACCGCTTACAGTTGCGGGGGCAGCCGCGGCATTGGGGAACTTTCCCCGCACCGCATTCCCTTTTGATCCCCGAAATCAGGGAACCGTCGCGAATATCTAGAAAGTCTGCCGGGCGAAGAGTCAATGCCGTCGTTCGGCCGCGAGCCTTCGCGCTCGCCAGGCGCTTTTTTGTGTGCGGTCCCGCTTGTGCCCGACCTCAATCATTGTATGAGCATTGGAGCGGGGTGACGAGGTTGCCGCTCGAGGACGATTGATGAGCATTCAGAACGTCATGGCGGCGGCCGACGCCGCGGCGCGGCGGCGCTTCGGCGTGATGGCGGCGCTCGTTGTCCTCGTCACGCTCCTGGTGCTGGCCTCGCTCGGGACCGGGCCGGTGCGGTTGTCGCCGCTGACCGTGATCGATGCCCTGTTTGGCGGCGGCAGCGACGTGCAGCAGGTGATCGTGCGCGAAATCAGGCTGCCGCGCACGATTCTCGGCCTTGCGATCGGCGTCATGCTCGGCCTGTCCGGCGCGGCCTTGCAGGGCTTGCTGCGCAATCCGCTGGCCGCGCCTTCGCTGTTCGGTGCGCCGCAATCGGCTGCCTTCGGCGCGGTGCTGGTGATCGCGCTCGGCCTTGCCGACGTGCGATCCTACGCGCTTCCGGTCGCGGCGATCGTGGCGGCCTTCGCCTCGGTATTTGCGTTGCTCGCGATTGCGGGCCGCAACGCCGGCCTGTTGATCCTCATTCTGTCGGGACTTGCGATCTCGAGCCTCGCCGGGGCCGCCACGGCGCTGGTGATGAATCTGTCGAGCAATCCGTTCGTGGTGCTCGAAATCGCGTTCTGGCTGCTTGGCTCGCTGGAGGATCGCAGTTTCCGCCACGTCGTGCTGGCACTGCCGTTCATTGTCGCCGGTGCGATCATTCTGATGAGCCAGCGCAACGCCTTTCGGGCGCTCAGTCTCGGCGAGGAAACCGCGCAAAGCCTCGGTGTCGACGTCGGCTGGCTAAGGCTGATGGTGATATCGGGCGTCGCGCTCGGCGTCGGCGGCGCGGTCGCGGTGTCCGGCACCATCGGCTTCATCGGCCTGGTGGCGCCGCATCTGATGCGGCCGCTGATCGGCCACGATCCGACGCGGTTATTGGTTCCGAGCGCGCTCACAGGCAGCGCGCTGCTGCTTTCAGCCGATATCGCCGTGCGCATCATTCCATCCACCAGCGACATCAAGGTCGGCGTGCTGACCTCGATCATCGGCGTGCCGTTCTTCCTCTATCTGATCATGCGCGAACGCCGCGCGCTCTCGGGGGGCGTCGCATGACCGAGGCCGTCCTCCTCACCGCGCAAGGTCTCAACGTGAAATTGGCCGGCCGCGTCGTGCTGCGCGATATCTCGCTCGCGCTCTCGATGGGCCATCTGGTCGCGCTGGTGGGACCGAACGGGGCCGGCAAGACCACGCTGCTGCGGGCCTTGGCGGGACTGGTGCCCTCGGACGGCGCGATCCATGTCGGCGGCGACGCCTTGTCGTCGCTCTCGCTGCGCGAACGGGCGCGACGTTTCGCCTATCTGCCGCAGGGTCACCTCGTGCACTGGCCGCTGCCGGCGCGCGATATCGTGGCACTCGGCCGCTATCCGCATGGCGCGACCGATCCGGCGCGACTGACGGCGAAAGATGCCGAAGCGGTGCTGCGGGCAATGCAGGCGACCGACGTGGTGGAATTCAGCGAACGCCGTGTCACCGAACTGTCCGGCGGCGAGCGCAGCCGCGTCGCATTGGCGCGCGTGCTTGCCGTGGAAGCACCGGTGATCCTGGCCGATGAGCCGACGTCCTCGCTCGATCCACGTCACCAGATCGATGTCATGAAGACCCTGCGCACGGCCGCCGACCAGGGTGGACTGGTGATCGTGGTGACGCACGATCTCGGGCTCGCCGCGCGGTTCGCAGACACCGTCCTGGTGCTGTCGGACGGCCGCCTGGCGTCGCAAGGTGCTCCCGCCGCAGCACTCTCAGAGCAGGTCATGGGCGAGGTGTTCCGGATCAGCGCCTATCGCGCGGAATATCAGCGCGAGGCCGTGATCGTGCCGTGGGCGGAAATCTGAGGGTCGATGAGCAGGCGCTTTCGCGTTTTGTCCCGATCGGTTGCCGTCGCAGTTGTTGTGATGTTCGGCGGCGCGCCTGCGACGGCACTCGCGGCCGGTCTGCCGCGCATCGCCTCGATGAATGTCTGCACCGACCAGCTTTTGTTGCCGCTGGCGGACCCGGCGCAGATCCTCGGGCTCAGCCGGTTTTCACGTGATGCCTGGCAATCCTTCGCGGCCGAGGATGCGCGCCGCTATCCGGTGCTGTCGGGCGGCGCCGAGGATATATTGGTGCTGAAGCCCGATGTCGTCGTCGCCAGCCTGTTCGACAAGCGCTCGACGCGGGAGCTGTTGAAAGCGCAGGGGCTTCGCCTCGCCGAATTTTCAGTGCCGCGAAACCTCGACGAGGTGAAGGCCCAGATTCGCGAGATGGGCGAGATCGCCCGCCATCCGGATCGTGCCGCGGCTGAAATCGCCCGGCTCGATGCGGCGATGGCGCGAGCTCGTCGTGCCGTCGTGGAAAAGCACTATTCCGTGCTGCCGCTGTCCCGGCGCGGCTGGGTGTCGGGCAGTGACAGCCTGGTCCGTTCGCTGCTGACCGAGACCGGGCTGTTCAACGTCGCCTCCGATCTCGGCGTCGGCAGCGGCGGATTTGCCTCGCTTGAAGCGATCGTCAACGCGAAACCCGATCTTCTTCTGGTGTCGGAGGAAGGCGACCGTGCCGAGGACGACGGCCGCGCCTTTCTGCTGCATCCCGCGCTTGAGCGGCTCTATCCGCCGGCAAGGCGCATCGTGATTCCGGAACGGCTGACGGTGTGCGGCGGCGTGATGCTGGCGGACGCGCTGGATCAGCTGGTTAAGGAGCTGAAGCGGGTTAGCCGTTAAACTGATCCGGCAAAACTCTTTCGTCGTCCCTGCGAAAGCAGGGACCCAGAACCACCGGCGTCGGTTATTTTTGCGGGCTGCTGGTTATTTCTTTCATCGCCGCAACTGAAGTCACAGAGTATGGGTCCCTGCTTTCGCAGGGACGACAACTGCATTACGAGCTTCTCACCCCGTAAGCACCGGTCCGCCGGCTTTCTTCCAGGCGTCCATGCCGCCCGCAATATGCGCGGTGTCGGTAAGGCCCGCCTCCTTGGCGGCGGCGACCGCCATGGCGGAGCGCTCGCCGAACGCGCAGAAGAACACGATGCGCCGTCCGGACGCCGCGGCGACCTCGCGCAGCATGCCGCCGGGCTGCAGGTTTTCAGCGATTCCGGGATAGGGCGCGTGCAGCGCGCCCGGCAGCGTGCCGTGTTTGGCCCGTTCGCTGTTTTCCCTGAGATCGACCAGAAGAACATCGGGCCGGCCAAGGCTGTCGATCGCCTCGCGGGCGGTCAACGACAGACCCTGTTTGGCCAGATCGTCCTGATGCAGGCCGACATGCATGTTCGCCGGCACCGCCACGTCCATCATCTTCGGGTTGGGCAATTTCAGATTGCCCATCAGCTCGATATATTCGTCCACCGAGCGCACCTGCAGCCGCGGATTGAAGCGCTTCTCCTCGCCGATGGTGGAGACGGTATCGCCCTTGTAGTCATGGGCGGGATAGACCATGGTTTCGTCGGGCAATTTCAACAGCCGGTTGAAAATGAAATCGTATTGCGCCCGCGCGCTGCCGTTCTGGAAATCGGTGCGGCCGGTGCCGCGGATCAGAAGCGTATCGCCGGTAAACACCCGGTCGCCCATCAGGAAGCTGTAGGAATCATCGGTATGGCCGGGCGTGTACATCACGTCGAGGCTGAGGCCTTCGATCGTTATCTTGTCGCCGTCGGCGACCCGCATCGCAACCACGTCGGCCTTGCTCTGCTCGCCCATGATGGTGACGCAGTGGGTGCGGTCGCGCAGCTCGCCGAGCCCGGTGACGTGGTCGGCGTGCAGATGGGTATCGACGGCCTTGACCAGCCGGAGATCGAGTTCGCGCAAGAGCTGGCAATAGCGGTCGACTTTCTCCAGCACGGGATCGAGGATCAGCGCCTCGCCGCCGGCGCGGCTGGCCAGCAGGTAGCTGTAGGTCCCGGAAACGCTGTCGAACAGCTGGCGAAAGATCATGACCGGTCCTGCCTCGAATTGAATTCCGAAAAAACTCTCTGTTTGAGGATGATCTTCGGGCAAACGCTTCGCGTTTGTCCGAGAGCAAACCGGTTCCCACTCTTTTGAATCATGCCTTAGGGCCGAACATAGCTCCAGCCCTGTTCCTGCAATTCCATCAGATGAACCACGCCGGAGGGAACGATGGTGGCGTCAGGAACGACAGAGATCGCGTGGCCTTCGGCCTTCTCCATGCCCTGCCTGGTGTTGTCGCAGGCCGAAAACTGGATCTTGCCGGGAAATACCGTGTCCTTGAGGCGCTTGATGCGGTCCTGCACCGGCGAGGTATCGGCCCGCAGCATGTGCAGGCCGGGACCATAGGCGACGATATCGACGTCCACGTCTTCGTTCCTGGCGCGATAATATTCGATCACGTTGGTGGCGTTGTTCAGCACTAGGTTCATGACCTGCGGATCGTTCTGGTCGATCTGGATGGCGATGCGATGCGGTTTGCCTTCGGCGAAGGCGGTTGAAGCAAGCGCGATCACCATCAACGCGATGGTCGCACAATGACGAAAAAAGCCGTGCATGATCACACTCCTTATGGCCGAACCAGGGTATAGCCGTTTTCGGTCAATGCCAGTATTTGCCCGACGCCGACCTGAACCGGCGTCGCTGCGGGAATGATGTCCGGCCGCTTGCCGGTTTCGCGTTCGATCGTGTCAACGGTATTGAGGCAGACGTCGAAGCGCACGCCCTGCGCGACCAGGCTCTCGACCAGTTTGCGGTTACCGTTCTCCGGGCGCAGCAAATCGATTCCGGGACCGAACGTCACTACCTCGATCGCGACCTTGTCGGGATCGTACGCCTTGAGCAGGTTGTAGGCGACGCTGATCACGAGGCTTTGTTTCTTCGGATCATTGTCCGAGAGCTGCAACGCGATGCGGTGCTCGGCGAACGGCTTGTCCGGCAGCGGCGCCGGCTGGGCGCGGGCAGACGAGATTGCTGCCGTCATCAACGCCGCCATCACGGCGCCGCCGAGCGCGCGCAGAATCGACCGTCGATATCTGGCAAGATGACTCATTCCTGTCCCGCGATGCCCGGGTTGTCGTCCACGCCCCTCAACGTGACGCCGGTGGTGCGCGCCTCCGGCGCTTTCCCGGAGGCGAGATGCCGGGCGAAGACGTCCCACACCGGCTTGCCTTGCTGCTCGTTGACCGAGGCCCACCCGGCTACCTTGTAGCTCTTGCCGGCCTCGAGCGGACGACCGTTGTCGAGCTTGAGGTCGGAAATCCGCCGGCCAGCGGATTCTCCGGGCGTGCAGGTGTAGGCAAAACCGCCGATGCGAACCATGTCACCGCCCTGCTGATAATACGGGTCGGCATTGAAGAGATTGTCGCAGACGTCCTCAAGGATATCCTTGATCTGGCCGCCAGTCATGCTCAGGACGTAGGTTTCAGGATAGGTGATGGCGGTCTCGGTCAGCACATCCTCCATCGTCACCGGCTGGCCCGGCAGCACGCTGTTGCCCCAGCGGAAGCCCGGCGACAACGCGATCTCGGCGTCGAATTCGGAGCGCAGCGCATCGCAGATCAATTGATCCACGGTGCCGCCGAAATTGCCGCGGCGATAGAGCAGGCGATCGGCGGTTACGATCTTCTCGGCGTAGGCCGCCGCATGGGGCGCGCGCATCCTTTCGATCAGCGCCGCCATCGCCGCATCCGGCTTCAGCAGTTCCGAGAACACCGGCAGCAGCCGGTAGCGCACGTCGCTGACCCGGCCCTTGGCGATCTCGAGATCGAGTACGCCCAGAAATTTCCCGCTCGAGCCGGCATTGGTGACGAGCGTGGTGCCGCCGGCGTTGGTCAGGGGGATCGGCTTCGGAACGGCGTCATGGGTATGGCCGCCGAGAATGACATCGATGCCGCTGACGCGGCTCGCCAGCTTGAGATCGACGTCCATGCCGTTATGCGACAACAGCACCACGGCATCGACCTTGTCGTTGGTCCTGAGCGTATTGACCAGTTTCTGCAATTCGTCGTCGCGGATGCCGAACGTCCAGTCCGGCGTAAAGCGCTTGGGGTGGGCGATCGGCACATAGGGAAATGCCTGCCCGATCACGGCGACGCGGCTGCCGCCGAACTCCCTGATCAGGGCGGGCTTGAACACGCGTCCTGAGGCGGAATCGAATGCCTTGGCATCGTTGAAGGCGGCCTCCTCGGTGAGGTAGACGTTCTGCGCCAGGAATTCGCCCTTGAAGCGCTCGAGATTGGCGCGCAGCGCCTTCTCGCCATAGGTGAATTCCCAGTGCCCGGTCATCGCCTCGATGCCGAGCAGGTTCGCGGCCTCGACCATGTCGGCGCCCTGCATGGTATTGGCGATCCCGGTGCCCTGCCACAGATCGCCGCCGTCGAGCAGCAGCGAGCGACCCGGACCGGCATCGCTGCGCAGGCGATCGATCAGCGTCTTCAGATGCGCGAAGCCGCCGAGCTTGCCGAAACGCGCGGCGGATTTCTTGAAATCGAGATAGGTAAAGGCGTAGGCGTCGGCACTGTCCGGCTTGATGCCAAACCGGTCGAGAAAGGCGCGGCCGACCAGATGCGGCGGTTTCCCGGCCATCGTACCGATCCCGAGATTGACGCTCGGCTCGCGAAAATACACCGGCAATAGCTGCGCATGCGTGTCGGTCATGTGCAGGATGCGCGCATTGCCGAAGCGTTCGAAATCGTAGACGCCCGCGTTGTCGGCGGCTCGCGCGCGACGCGGCAGTGCCGGCGAGAGCGCGGCAGCGCCGGCAAGCGTGAGAAAATCCCGGCGCCGGATGGTCATGCGATGTCTCCGCGGCTCCAGGAGGGCGTTAGCGTATTTCGAGCGCCTTCCAGGCTTGTTTTTCGCTTGTTGCCTGGAAGATCGAAGCCCTGGCCAGCGCTTCGGCTTCGTTCGAGGAGGCCACTGCCTGGTCGAAGTCGCCGCTATCTGCGGCCTTTTTCGCCGCCGCCAGCGCCGCCGCCGTCGTGGTCCATTGATTGCGCAATCCGGCGGCCTCTTTGTCGGCGGCTTCCGCCGCGGCGTAGGCTGCCTTGAAATCGGCTTCGGAGCTTGCTGCGAGCGCCGATGTCGCGCCTGCGATCAGCAGACCTGCGGCCAGCGTGAGTGCGGATTTCCGCATGGTGGCGCTCCGGATGATGCTCATGGCCGCGCTCCCGGTCCGGAGATCGGCAATCCGTTGCTGACATAGGACAGGTAATATTCGAGATCGCGATATTCGTCGGACTGCGGATCGAGCGGCACGCCGCGAATCTGGCTGTTGCAGGTGGTGAAGCGCCGGCTGATCGTGCCCATGCCGCCCCATTCGGAGCGGTAGATCGGCATGGCATTGAGAATCCCGAGCGCGGGCGCCAGCACCTCGGCGCGTATCCGCTCACCGGCGCTCTGCACATGGCAGGTCGCGCAGGAGAAATTGAGCTGACCGCGCCTTGTATAGAAATAGCGCTTGCCGTTCTGGTAGGCCTCGAGCGCCCGCGGATCATTGGGGATCTTGATGTCGAACGGCTTGCCGCGCGAGGTGAACGCCATATAGGCGGTAAGCGCGGCCATGTCGTCTTTCACATAGGCGAGCGGCGTCTCGCCATTGGCCTCGCGGCACCGGTTCAACGCCAGTTCGAGCGTAATGACCTTGCCTTCCTTTTCGTCGAAGTAGGGATAGTTCTGCCTGATGCCGATTCCCCGGTTGGGAAAGCAATCCGCGTAGCTCTTGCCGTTCTTGAACGGCCTGGAGAACATCTCCTTGCCGGCGTCGAGCGAAAAATCATAAGGCGAGAACTGTTCCTTCTCTTCCCACTGCCGGTGCATGTCCTCGTCCATCGAGTACGGACCGTTGACGAAGTCATCCGGCTTCAGCTTGGGAAATTTCGTGGTGAAGTATTTCTGGAATGCTTTGGCATCGGCCACCGGATCGGGGGGATCGGCGGCGACGGCAGGTGGCACGGCGGCAAACGAAAGCGCTGCCAATACGAGAGCGGCCGAGGCACAATGGATCGCGGATCGCACGTTCACTCTCCGTGGCGTTTTCAAGCGAAGCGGACATCGCTTCGCGGGAAGAAAACGCGTTAAAGCAAAAGCCGTTACTGAATCTTCGCCGTGGTCGTATCGCTGGCGCCCTTGTTGTCGACCCAGCTGATTTTCAGGTCGTCACCTTTTTTGCCGCCCTTGAAGCTGAATTTGACGTAAGGATCCTTGGAGACGGCCGGTCCCCAGTCCGCGAGGAATACGTTCTTGCCGTCATATTCGAAGGTCAGTTGCTGGATGAAATGCGGCGGAATGAGCTCGCCCTTGGCGTCCTTGACGTAGCCGGAATCCATCGGGTGCTGGATCAGCGCCTGAACTTCGGTGGTTTCACCGCCTGAGATCGCGCGCACGCGAATGGTCGATGCCATCGGAATACTCCCTAGCTGGTTATTTTACGCATGGTCTTGTCGGAAAACCGGCTTCCATTTTTCCGGATCATGCGCGTCAGCCGCCGCAGCCGCCGACGGTGACTTTGACTTCCTTGCTTGTGCTGTAGAGCTTGCCGCCGGCTTCCACGACCGCAATCACGTTGGTGGTCTTGGCCATTTTGAGGCGACTGGCGACGCTCGGCAGTGTGTCTGGCGGAATTTTGTAGGACGCCGCCAGCGCGTTCGGATTTTCCGCGACGAAAATTGAAATCGAAGTGACATCCGGCAGTGTCGAACTGACCGTGATCGGAACCACCGCGCCGTTCTCGGCAATCTCCGGCGCGTCCAGCTTGACCTTGTCCGACGGCTCGGCGGTCTTGCCGTAGAGCGCCTTGAGGGCGTCCGCGTCGCTCTTCTGCTTGAACGCGTCTTCCGGATATTTGTCGTTGGCCGCGGCGAAGGCCGCCGGGAGGCCGAACGGAAGGTTGCCGAGGCCGACCAGCGCGACCGCACCTGCGCCTTTCAGGATCAGGCGCCGTGTGGCTGGAAAGCCATCGTGAATGATGGTCATCTAAAGGTCTCCTAAGGGGCGGCTTGCCGTCATAATGTCTGCAGGAAATCCACGACCGCGTTGATTTCCTTTTCGGTCAAAATGCGATTTCGTCCGAACGGAGGCATCACGGTCTGCGGGTTGCGCCTGGTCTCATCGGTGACGATCGCAACGAGTTCGTTGCGATCGGGGTATTTGCTTTTGATATCCTTCAGCGGCGGTCCGATGGTGCCGGGGAGGTCGCCGCCCTTGATGTCGTGGCAGGTCAGGCAATTGCCCTTGCTGCGATCGAAGGCGAGCTTTTGACCCTCGGACACGGCGGATTGGGCGCGGGCCGTGCTTGCGGAGGCGAGCGCGCCGATCGCAAGCGCCAATGCGAGCGCGGGGATCAAGACAGGCCTGGTCGAGGGATTGTCGGTCAAAGGCGTTTCCCGCGGGTCTATTTCGGTTGCATCGTGTCGAGCGGTCCGGTCGTGCGCGGCGTCAGGCCGTTGCCTTCGGCCGTGGACATGATCTTGACGCGGGCGGGGTCGGCACAAGCATTCATGCAGGGCCTGGCCGCTGTATCAGGTCTTGGGTCGGTCCAGATGAAATTATCGCGGTTGGGCATTTTGACTTTCGGCAAACTGTCGCGGTCGGCAACGAATTCACTGGGAACGAGGTCGTTCAGGTTCAGAATATAGGCCGTCAAAGCATAAACGTCATCCGCTGACAATGTGTGCGGCGCCGGCATCGGCATCGCGCGGTTAATGTAATCCCATAGTGTCGGCGCAAACGGCCAGTAGCTGCCGACCGTGAGCTCTGGCCGATCATTCTTGAGCGTTCCTGCGCCGCCCACGAGTTTCGGGAAGCGGCCTTCGCCTTCGCCGAAAGTTCCATGACAGGCGGCGCATTGGTCCGCGAAAACCACAGTGCCCCGCTCAACCGTGCCCATGCCCGGCGGCAGGCCCGCGCCGTCGTCGCCGCGCGCGTCGATATCCCACCCTGCGATCTGCTCCGGCGTGGCTTTGTGGCCATAGCCGAAATGCCCGGGTTCCGCGGCGCTCGCGAAGGTGCCCGCTGCGACCAGCATGGCAACGCCGAGCAGCACGGAACGCTCACGCGAGCTGAACATCGAACACGCTCCCGTCCGGCTTGATCTGCCAGGTCTGGATCGAATTGTTGTGATAGACCGAATTCGATCCGCGCTGCTTTCGCAGTTCAGTAATCGTCGGCTGCACATAGCCGGTTTCATCGACTGCGCGCGATTTAAGCAGCGCCGGTTGGCCATCCCAGCGCCACGGCAGTGTGAATTTTGTCAACGATTTCGACAGTACCGGCTCGTGCAGCTGCGCGCTCTGCCAATTGACGCCGCCGTCGGTGGAGACGTCGACGCGCTTGACCTTGCCGTTGCCGGTCCAGGCAAGCCCCCTGATTTCGTAGAGGCCGGGGCGATCAAGCGGTTTTTCCGGGCAGGGGAAGGTGATGACCGACTTGGCGTCGATCAGCCACGTAAATCCGCGCGACGTGCCGTCCGGCATCAGATCGGTATATTTCGAGGTTTCTTCACGAGAGAACCATGGCTTGTCGCCGAGTTTTATTCTTCGCAGCCATTTGATGTTGACGTTGCCTTCCCAGCCCGGGACCACCAGGCGCAGCGGATAGCCCTGTTCCGGCCGCAGCGCCTCGCCATTCTGGGCGTAGACCACAAGGCAGTCGTCCAGGCATTTGTCGAGCGGCAGGCTGCGGTTCATATGCGCGCCGTCGGCGCCCTCGACCATCGCCCATTTCGCCTCCTTCCTGACCCCGACTTCCTCCAGCAGGGTGGAAAGCCTGACGCCGGTCCATTCCGCGCAACTGATCATGCCGTGATTGAATTGCAGCGAGTTGATTTGCGCGGCGCGCCACTCCATGCCGCCATTGGCCGGGCATTCGATGAAATGGATGCGCGACACCGACGGAAAACGCACGATGTCCTTCATGTCGAGAATCAGCGGACGCTCGACCAGGCCATGGATCATCAGCCGGTGCTGATCCGGATTGACGTCCGGCCGTCCCGCATGATGACGCTCGAAAAACAGGCCGTTCGGCGTGATTATTCCGTGCAGATCCTGCAGCGGCGAAAAGCTGATGGAAGATTCGGTGCCGGCGGTAAGCCACGGCACGTTGCGCCTGATAACGCCGGCCTCGGCGTCGGCGGGCCGGCCATAGGGCCGATCCACCACACCAGCCCCGAGCGATTGCGACCACGGTGCGTCCGCGGGTGGAGAAGCAGGCTGAGGTTCCGCATCGCCGGGTTTTGCGCCGAGTGCGAGGCTGCCGGTCAGCGCCGCGCCCAATTTAAGAAAGCCGCGCCGGCCCAGCGGGTTACGCGTGCCCGCGAGCTTCGATACCACAGGCATGCTGCGCCAGCGATCAGGCTGCACGTTTCCCCGCTTCGCGGCTTGCTGCCGCATCATTTGTTGTTTTGCAAAATCGTATCGTCGCTTGCTAATTTAGTCAATGCTAAAGTAGCGAAAGCGCGATAATGTGATATGAGGGCTTCGCCCCCGCAGAACTGATTTGGACGTCAGGCCATGAGAGCCGTTGCAACAGCCGCCGCGAGGATCGACGCCGCAAGGATCGACGCCGCCGATTTGAAGAAACTTGCAAAACAGGCCGGTGACGCCGCGCAGCTCATGAAGCTGCTCGGCAACGAGAAGCGCCTGCTGGTGCTTTGCTTTCTTGCCTCGCGTGGCGAGATGACGGTGGGCGAACTTGTCGGCGTGGCGAAGCTGAGCCAGTCGGCGCTGTCGCAGCATCTGGCCCGGTTGCGCGCGGACGGGCTGGTGACGTTCCGCAGAACGTCGCAGACGCTGCATTACCGCGTTGCCGACAAGCGGGCGCTGCGTGTCATGCAGGTGCTCAAGGAAATCTACTGCGGGACCATCAAGTGAAGCGACTGGTCATCGCCGCGTTGCTGGCCGTATCCCCGATCTTTGCAACGCGTGCGCAGACCGCATCGCCTTATCCGCCCCTGACGATTCCGCTGAAGATCGACCAGGTTCCAGGCAAGCCGGTCTGGTACTCCACCGGGAACCCCGGCGTTCCCGGCAAGGACAATGAAGGCAATACCTCCAACGCCGGATTTGTCGTCACATCCGACGGCGTCGTGGTGTTCGACGCGCTGGGAACGCCGAGCCTCGGATGGGGGCTGCTGCAGGAAATCCGCAAGGTCACCGACAAGAAAGTCCGTTACGTGGTTGCAAGCCACTATCACGCCGATCACATCTATGGACTGCAGGCATTCCGGGATCACAGCGACGCCATCATCGTCGCCCAGCAACGCTCCGGCGAGTACAGGGAGAACGAAGCGACCGCCGACGAGAAAGCGAACCAGCGTCTCGATCAGCGGCGTGCTGCGCTGTTTCCATGGGTCGACGGCAATACCCGCGTGGTCCCGGCGGATATCACTTTCAGCGAACGAATGACAATCGCATCAGGAGACCGGCGGCTGACGCTGCTGTATGCCGGGCCGGCGCATTCATCCAGCGACATCATGATGATGGTCGAGCCGGACGGCGTGCTGTTCGCCGGCGATATCGTGCAGAACGGCCGCATCCCCTTCATGAACAGCGACGATGTCAGTACCGCGCACTGGCTTCATGCGCTCGGCGAAGTCGAAAGGCTCGGCCCGAAATTCATCATTCCCGGTCACGGCAGGACCTCGACCGAGGCCAGCCAGGCGATCGCCTTTACCCGGGACTATATTCAATATCTGCGCAACGCGATGACCGCGGCCGTACAAAACTGGACCGATTTCGACGTCGCCTATGACCAGGCCGACTGGTCGAAATACCGGGATATGCCCGCGTTTGCGAGCAACAACCGCGGCAATGCCTACCGGATTTTTCTGGAACTGGAGCAATCGCAATTCAAAGCTGATAAGCCTTGATCGAAAGGCCAACTCGGATCCGGTGAGGGCAGACATGGCTGAATATGTCGTGGAATTCGGCAAGGACGGCCGGCCGGTCGAGCCCGACGGCCGTCTCGACGCGGCGGCGTATCACCGCAACCATCAGGCGATCTGGGCGGTGCTGGAGCGATTCCTCGCCGGGAAATCCGGCGACGTGGTCGAGGCCGGCAGCGGCACCGGCCAGCACGTGGTCGAGTTCGCGCGCCATACGCCTGAAATCACCTGGTGGCCGAGCGATCTCAACGAGCAGCATCTCAAGAGCATCGATGCATGGCGGGCGCATGCGGGTTTGCCGAATATCCGCCCGCCGCTGCGGATCGATCTGTCCGATCCGGTATGGTGTCCGCAGATGCAGGACGGCCGCGGCCCTGCAAAATTGCTGGCGGTGTTCTGCGCCAATGTGATCCACATCGCGCCATGGCGCGTTGCGGAGGGCTTGTTCGCAGGCGCCGGGCGCCATCTGCGCGCGGACGGGCGACTGTTTCTGTATGGGCCGTTCAAGCGCGGCGGCAAGCACACCGCGATCAGCAACGCCGTGTTCGACTCCAGCCTTCGCGAGAAGAACCCCGAATGGGGCGTTCGCGATATCGAGGCCCTGGAGAAGCTTGCCGGCAGCGCCGGCTTGGCGCTGGTCGAAATCTCCGAGATGCCCGCCAACAATCTCGTTTTGGCGTTCGCACGCGGCCGAGCCGACTGAGGGCCCGCAGGTCCGGGATACATCCGCGCGGGTCACGCCGTGCGGTCAGACCAGCCAATCTTGTCCTTCAGGAATGAATAGCCGAGCGCGGTGAATGCGGCCCGTTCCTTGTTGTCCTTGCCGTAGCCGTGCCCACCGGCCGCGGGCTCGTAGAAGCAGGCTTCATATCCCATCGCCTGCAGCTTGGCGGTCATCTTGCGGGCGTGGCCGGGATGGACGCGGTCGTCCCGCCGCGTGGTGGCAATCAGGATCGGCGGATATTTCTGCCCGGGCCGTGCGGCGTGATAGGCGGAATAGGTTTGCAGCCAGGCCCATTCTTCCGGCTTGTCGGGGTCGCCGTATTCCGCGATCCAGCTCGCGCCCGCCAGCAGCTTCGAATAGCGGCGCATGTCGATCAGCGGAATCGCGCAGAACAGCGCGCCAAAGCGCTCGGGATAGCGCGTCAACATGTTGGAGATCAGGATGCCGCCATTCGATCCGCCTTCCGCGGCGATTCGATCCGGCCGTGTCACCCCGCGTCGCACGAGGTCGGATGCAACGGCGGCAAAATCATCATGCGCAAGCTTTTTGCCGGCATGGCGGCCGGCGTCGTGCCAACGCGTGCCGAACTCGCCGCCGCCGCGAATATTGGCAAGGACGCTGGTGCCACCGCGCTCAAGCCAAAGCTTGCCGATCGCGGAATTATAGTAGGGTCGCACCGCAATCCCGAAGCCGCCATAGGCATTGAGATAAACCGGCGCATCGCCGGTCTCGGCCGCGGGCCCGGTCTGAACGTAGGGAATGCGTTCGCCGTCGATCGAGATGGCTTCGTGCTGCGTGACCACAAGTCCGTCCGCGGAGAATGTGCGCGGCGCCTGTTTCAACACCATCGGGCTTTCGATGCGTTCGATCAGCATCAAGGAGGATGGCGTGAGCGGGCCCTGGATGTTGGCGAGCAGGTCGCCATTGCTTTCGGATTCGTGGACATCGAGTCGCCAGACGTCGACGAGGCCGATCTCGGGCAATCCCGGCAATCTGGCCCGGCTCCAGCCATCGGCCGATGGCGTCAAGACCTCGAAAACCGGCTGCAATTCGTCGAGAATTGGCAGCACGAGCTTGTCGCCACTCCAGAAAAAACCCTGCAGCGCGCGTCGCGGTCCGGGCTCGAAAACGACGGTAAAATTGCGCTCGCCCGCCAGAAAGGCCGACAGCGGCATGCCGAGGACCGTATCCGGCGCATAGGTGTGTCCGCCCACCGTCCACGCCGCCCGCCGCTTGACGACAAGCCAATTGCCATGAGCTTGCATCCAGATGTCGGTCGGAAGATCGAGTTTCGATTCCGCGCCGGTCTCGTCGCCGAGCCACAGATTGCAGCTGAAGAAATCAAGCCGTTCGACGAACCAGACCCTTGTGGCTGCGTCGGTCCGATCGACGTCCGAGAACACCCCCATGTTGTCCGGCGCCGTCTCGAAAATCACCGGCGCCCGATTGACGTCGTTGCCCCGCCGCCACAGCCTGATGGTCCTTGCGTAACCCGACGCGGTTGCCATGCCATCGCCATACGCACTCGACAGCAATAGCGTATCGGCGTCGAACCATTGGACGCCGCCTTTTGCTTCCGGCAAAACGAATCCATCGATAACAAAGGCCCTGGCGTCGATGTCAAACTCGCGCAGCGTGGCGGCGTCGCTGCCGCCCCGCGAAAGGCCCAGAATCGCGCGCGGATGGGTTCCAGGCAGGGTCTGGATCCAGCTCAGGATCCAGTCCTGGCCCTCTTCAGCGGCAAGTTTGTCGACATCCAGCAGGGTCTCCCATTTCGGGTTTGGTCCCCGAAATTCATCAAGCGTTGTTCGTCGCCAGATGCCGCGCGGATTACTTGCGTCCTTCCAGATGTTGTAGAGTAAACCGCCGCGCCGCGTGACATAAGGGATGTTGTCCGGCCGATCGTAAATCGCCGCCAGCGTGTCGCGATCGGCGGCAAATCCGGCATTGCCGAACCTATCCAGCGTCAGCCTGCTTTGCTGCTCGACAAAATCAAGCGCGCGCCGGCCCTCGATTTCCTCCAGCCAAAGATACGGATCGTCATCGGGTGCGGCGACGGTAGGCCGGTCGTCAATCAGCATGGTCCGAACTCCATGGGCGTGGGGCACACCGAGAAAACAGCATGGCAAGCCTGCGGTTTACGCGGCTGCGTACGCCCTGTCCAATGTGCTTGGTCCGCATGGCGCTCGCCCGTTTGCGTCGGTTGATCGGGCGGACGCCTGCCTTCATAGTAGCGGGAATCAATGAAGCCGCTCCTCGCAGGCGGCCACATTTGGGTGGAACTTATCGGATGATCGACGTAACTGCGGCCGAAGAGATTTCCGGCGACGCCCGCGCGCGATCCAACGTGGCGCGGCTCGCCGCGGCGCAAGCGCTGAGCGGGGCTAACTCGGCGGTGATCTTCGCCACCGGCTCGATTGTCGGCGCGACGCTGGCGCCGGATATCTCGCTCGCGACGGTGCCGCTCTCGATGTACGTGCTTGGACTCGCGGCCGGGACCCTGCCGACCGGGGCGATTTCGCGCGCCTTTGGCCGCCGCGTCGCCTTCATCCTCGGTACCGGCTGCGGCGTGCTGACCGGCCTGCTCGGGTCATACGCCATCCTGCGCGGTTCGTTTGCGCTGTTTTGCTGCGCAACGTTCCTCGGCGGACTCTATGGCGCGGTGTCGCAATCCTATCGGTTCGCCGCCGCCGACGGCGCCAGCCCGGCGTTTCGCCCCAAAGCCGTATCGTGGGTGATGGCCGGCGGCGTATTCGCCGGCGTGCTCGGCCCGCAGCTCGTGCAGTGGACGATGGATATCTGGCCGCCCTACCTGTTCGCCTTCTCTTTCGTGGCCCAGGCGGCGGTCGCGCTGGCGGCGATGGCGATCCTCGCCGGCGTCGATGCGCCGAAGCCCGCCCGGTCGGATCTTCACGGCGGCCGTCCGCTGTTCGACATCGTGCGGCAACCGCGCTTTATCGCGGCTGCCATCTGCGGCATCGTCTCCTATCCGATGATGAATCTGGTGATGACGTCAGCTCCGCTGGCGATGAAGATTTGCGGGCTCAGCGTCGGCGATTTAAATTTCGGCATCCAGTGGCATATCGTTGCGATGTATGGGCCGAGCTTTTTTACAGGCTCCCTGATTGCGCGCCTCGGGGCACCGAAGGTCGTCGCGCTAGGCCTTTTGCTCGAGGCGGGCGCGGCGACGATCGGACTGTCCGGCATCACCGCGCTGCATTTCTGGGCCGCGCTCTTCGTGCTCGGGCTGGGCTGGAATCTTGGCTTCATCGGTGCCTCCGCCCTGGTGCTGGAAACGCACCGGCCGCAGGAACGCAACAAGGTCCAGGCGTTCAACGATTTCCTGGTGTTCGGAATGATGGCGGTCGGCTCGTTTTCGTCCGGCCAGTTGCTGGCGAATTACGGCTGGTCGGCCGTCAACATGGTGGTGTATCCGCCCGTATTGTTGGGACTGATGGTCCTGGCCTTTGCATCGTTCGCGAGGCGCCGGCGGACGAGGTTGCGGGCGGTGTCCGAATTTCCTGATCCGGGGATATGACTGGTTACCCCGCGAACGATGGTCGCAAAAGCTGGAGGATTTATGCCGTCGCGAGAACGTCTCGATGAATTCATCGCGGTCGTGGAATCCGGCGATCACGCCGGCGCCATCGAGCGCTATTACACCGAGGATTCCAGCATGCAGGAGAACGCCACACCCCCGCGCGTCGGCCGCGACGTGCTGGTCGCGCATGAGCGCGGCGTGCTGGCGCGCATGTCGCATGTCTATTCCAGGGCGATGTCCTCGGTGGTCGAGGGCAACCAGGTCGCCATTCACTGGATTTTCGAACTGACCGACAAGTCCGGCAAGGTGCACCGGATCGATGAAGTCGCGTTGCAGGAGTGGCGCGGCGACAAGGTATTCCGCGAGCGATTTTTCTATGATCCTTCAAAGCCGAAGACGTGACGGTGCCTGATACTTCGGCGACGGTCGAAGCATCGCCCTTGCCGGTTTGCTAGTTGTTGTCGCCCCGGCCGTCTCAAGCAGCCATTTGCAGGAAAGACGCGGATGCCGGAAAATCCAGCGCGAAGACGCGCTTCTGGCCGGGCATGACGGTGCAAAACAAAAGAGGCGATCAACGTTGGATAGCTCCAGTGACATATCCGTTGACGAAGCCTCGGCCGGTTACGGCGGCTGGCGGATCGTCGCGGTCTGCTTTGGGGTGGCGACCTTCGGCTGGGGCCTCGGCTTCTATGGCCAAAGCGTCTATCTCGCCGAGTTGCATCGGCTGCACGGTTGGCCGACCTCGCTGATTTCCTCGGGTACGACGTTCTTCTATCTGTTCGGCGCGGTGCTGGTCGCCTTCGTCAGCGAGGCGGTTCGATCGTTCGGTCCGCGCAACTGCCTGCTCGCCGGGATCCTGGCGATGGCTGCTGCCGCCGTCATGATCGGTCAGGTGGCTTCGCCGTGGCAGCTTTACCTTGCCAACGCGCTGCTGGCATTCGGCTGGGCAGGCACCAGCCTCGGCGTCATCACCAATACGCTCGGCCTCTGGTTCGACAAAAAGCGCGGCATGGCGATCAGCCTCGCGCTCAATGGCGCGAGTTTTGGCGGCATCGCCGGCGTGCCGCTGCTGGTGGCGGCGATCGGGCATTTCGGATTTTCCGGCGCCATGGTCGCAGCCGCCGTCGTGATGCTGGTGCTGATGATCCCCGTCATCCTGATTTTTGTCGGACGGCCGCCTGAGCTTGAATGCATCGCCGCGGGATTGGCCGCCGTGGAGGCGCCAGCCGCCGCGCGCATACGGGCACGGGCGTTGCGCGATGCCGGATTCCTCAGTGTATCGATTGCGTTCGCGCTGGTGCTGTTTGCGCAGGTCGGCTTCATCGTCCACCTGATTTCGTTTCTCGATCCGGTGATCGGGCGAGCACATGCGGCGACCGCGGTCGCGCTGCTGACGGCGATGGCGGTGGTCGGGCGCGTGCTGTTCGCGACCGTGATCGACCGGCTCAACCAGCGGCTGGCTTCGGCGATCTCGTTCGCAAGTCAGGCGGTGGCGCTCGCGGTGGTCATCAATTCGCGCAACGAGCTGGTGCTGATCGCGGCCTGCGCGCTGTTCGGATTCTCGGTCGGCAATTTGATCACGCTGCCGTCCCTGATCGTTCAGCGTGAGTTCGACCCGCGCTCGTTCGGGGTGCTGATCAGCCTGATCACGGCGATCAATCAGGTCACTTATGCGTTCGGCCCGGGCCTCATTGGCCTGTTGCGCGATGCATCGGGAAGTTACGCCTTGCCGTTTTACGGCTGCGTCGGACTGGAGCTTGTCGCCGCCGTGATTCTGATCGTGGTGCGGGGAAGGGAGGTCGGGTGAGATCGTCATTGCGAGCCAACGGGTCACGCGAACGCGCGCCCGATGACAGGCTCCGCGAAGCAATCCATAGCTGCAAAGAAAGAATGGATTGCTTCGTCACTTCGCTCCTCGCAACGACGAAAGGACTACGCCTCGCGTTGGCGCAGCAGATCGTCGAGATCGAGCCGGTGCGTGAACATCGCGAGCGTCCCGTCCGGCTTGCGCGGCCATTGTTCCCTGGGCCGATCCCAATACAGCTCGACGCCGTTTTCGTCAGGGTCGCGCAAATAGAGCGCTTCGCTGACGCCGTGGTCGCTGGCTCCGTCGAGCGGAATGCCGGCCTGGATCACGCGATACAGCGCGTCGGCCAGCGCGGGGCGGGTCGGATAAAGGATCGCCGTGTGAAACAGTCCGGTCGTTCCCGGCGGCGGCGGATGGCCGCCTTTGCTTTCCCAGGTGTTCAAACCGAGGTGGTGGTGATAGCCGCCCGCCGAAATGAAGGCCGCGTCGGAGTTCAGGCGCTGCGTCACCTCAAAGCCCAGCACGTCGCAATAAAACGCAAGCGCGCGATCGAGATCAGCCACCTTGAGATGAACATGGCCGATCCGCGTGCCGGCAATGATGGGTGGATTTCCGGGCATGGCATCTCTCCGTATGTCTTACTTCGCCTCGCCCCGCTTGCGGGGGAGAATGGACGATGAACCGCGCGCGAGCGGGATCACGCGAGATCGGAAACCTCTCCCGCCGGCAGATCGAACTCAAAAGTGTTCAGCGTCATCGAGACCATGGTGTAATAGCCGCACAGCCCGATGATCTCGACCAGCCCGCGTTCGCCGATCAGCTTCACGGCGTCGTCGTACAGCGCTTTGGAAACCCCGTGGCTTTCGTGCAGCGATTTGGCGACGTCGTAGATGATCCGGGCCTTCGGATCGTCGAAGCGCGGGGTGCGGCGATCCCTGATATCTTCGATGATCTTCGGGTCCATGCCGCCCTTGAGCGCGAGCCGCTTGTGGGCATACCACTCGTAATGCGAAGACCAGTGCCGCGCGGTGACCAGGATCGCGATCTCCGACAGTTTTGCCGGAAACACCGTATCGAAACGCAGCACGGCGCCGAGGCGCGTGGCGTGCCTCGCCATTTCGGGACTGTTGATCCAGGCCATCATCGGCGCCGGCGGCGCCCCGCGCTTGCCCGCGATCGATTTGTCGTAGGTTCCTTTTTGGTCCGCGTTCATTTCGCCAGGCGAAAGCAGCTTCAGGCGCATGCCGGTTTCCTCTTGTTTTTCAATCCTTATCGGTCCTCCGAATACACCCGATTAGCTATCATGGCCACATCCACGGCCGCATGGACAAGGGCCAGAGATATATTGAATTCCGCAATGCGATGACTAAGGTCGATCAAAGATGATGCATCGTTTGCCGGCCGGCAGGTCCGGCCGCAATCCCAAATGGAAACGCCCATGCCCGATCTGGAAAAGTTTCGCCGTGAAACCCGCGCCTGGCTCGAGGCCAATTGTCCACCGGAGATGCGGCGGCCGATGACGTCGGACGAGGATACGTTCTGGGGCGGCCGCAATACCAAATTCTCATCCGGGCCGCAGCGCGTCTGGTTCGAACGGATGCGCGACAACGGCTGGACCGTCCCGCACTGGCCGAAGGAATATGGCGGCGGAGGCCTCGACGCGGAACAGACAAAGATCGTGCGGCAGGAGATGGCGGCGATCGGCGCGCGTCAGCCGCTGACTTCGTTCGGCATCTCCATGCTGGGCCCGGCACTGCTGAAATACGGCACCGACGCGCAGAAGAAGGAACATCTGCCGAAGATATCGGCCGGCCTGATCCGCTGGTGCCAGGGCTATTCCGAGCCCAACGCCGGATCGGATCTCGCTTCGTTGCAGACCCGTGCCGAAAGCGACGGCGACGATTTCATTATCAACGGTCAAAAAATCTGGACGTCTTACGCCAACTATGCCGACTGGATTTTCTGTCTGGTGCGGACCGATCCGGCAGCCATGAAGCACGACGGCATCAGCTTTATTTTGTTCGACATGGCCTCAAAGGGCGTCTCGACCAGGCCTATTCTGCTGATTTCCGGCCGCTCGCCGTTCTGCGAAACCTTCTTCGACAATGTGCGGGTGCCGAAGGCCAATGTCGTCGGCACCGTCAACCGCGGCTGGGACGTGGCAAAGTATCTGCTGCAGCATGAGCGCGCGATGATCTCGGGCATGGGCGAGCGCGGCGTCGGTCGGCCGCTCGGCCAGGTCGCCGCCGACTCCGTGGGTACCGATGAGCAGGGCCGTCTGGAGGATCCGATGTTGCGCGGCCAGATCGCCACCTTCGAGATCGACGAGGCGGCGCTGGCCTGCGCCGCCGAGCGCGCGGTCGATCTCGCCAAGGCCGGTCAGGCGCATCCGGCGTTTTCCTCGGCGATGAAATATTACGGCACCGAACTGAACAAGCGCCGCTACGAGATTCTGATGTCGGCGGGCGGCGTCGATGCGCTGGAATGGGAAAGCGAGCGCTCGAAGGGCGGTGCCCGGCCGCGCGCCTGGCTGCGCACCAAGGCCAACTCGATCGAGGGCGGCACCAGCGAGGTGATGCTCGGCATCGTCGCGAAACGGATTCTCGATTTGCCGGGGGCGTGACGTGCGAATGCTGCATTTTTCGTCATGCCCGGCCTTGTGCCGGACATCCACGTCTTTCTTTCCTTGAGCCAAGACGTGGATGGCCGGGACGAGCCCGGCCATGACGAGCTTCATGTAACTGCCGCTAAATGAACAACAACAACGTTACCGGAACCCCTCAAATGGCACTCGTCCTTAGCGAAGAACAGTCGATGCTGCGCGACAGCGCGCGCGGTCTCATCAGCGGCAAGGCGCCGGTGTCGCATCTGCGACAGCTGCGCGATAGCAAGGACGCGACCGGATTTTCCCGCGACCTCTGGAAGACTTTCGCCGAGATGGGATTTTCCGGCCTGCTGGTGCCGGAGGATTTCGGCGGCAGCGGTCTCGGTTGCGTCGAAGCCGGCGTGGTGATGGAGGAAATCGGCCGCACCCTGATGCCGTCGCCGTTTCTTTCGACCGCCGTGCTTGCCGCGTCCGCCCTGTCGTGCGGCGGCAGCGCTGCGCAAAAATCCGAGCACTTGCCGGGGATCGCGGCCGGTTCGCTGCTGGCCGCGCTCGCCGTCGACGAGGGCGCCAAGCATCGCCCGCTGCAGACCAAAATGCAGGCGGTGCGTTCGGGCAACGGCTTCAGGCTCAACGGCGCCAAAGCCTTTGTGGTCGACGGGCACACCGCCGATCTCCTGATCGTGGCGGCCCGCACCGCGGGCACGGCCGGTGAGCGCGACGGACTGACGCTGTTCCTGGTCGATCCCAAAGCCAGGGGCATCGAGACCGAACGCACCGCGATGGTCGATTCGCACAACGCGGCGCGGATCAAGTTCGACAATGTCGAGGTCAACGCCGACGGCGTGCTGGGCGAGGTCGACCAGGGCCATCAGCTCCTGGAAGGCGTGCTCAATATCGGCCGCGGCGCGGTAGCCTCCGAAATGGTTGGGGTCAGCGAGGAGGTATTCGGCCGTGCCGTCAGTTACCTCAAGGAGCGGAAGCAGTTCGGCAAACTGATCGGCGAATTCCAGGCGCTGCAGCATCGCGCCGCGCAGCTCTATATCGAGATCGAGATCACCCGTGCCGCGGTGTTGAAAGCGCTGCAGGCGCTGGATACGAATTTTGAAAATGCCGGCGCGGCGGTGGCGGTGGCGAAAGCGCGCGCCGGCTCTACGGCCACTCTCGCAGTCCAGGAAGGCGTGCAGATGCATGGCGGCATGGGCATGACCGACCAGTTCGACATCGGCTTCTTCATGAAGCGCGCGCGGGTGTGCCAGGAATTGTTCGGCGACAGTAATTTCCACGCCGATCAATTGGCGCGGCTAAAGAGTTATTGAGATGACGTGCACGGACGACGCATCACAAACAGTGGTCATCGCCCGGCTTGACCGGGTGACCCAGTATTCCGCGGCGGTCGTGATCAACCTGATAGGCTGCGGCGTGCTGGATCACCCGCTTTCGCGGGTGATGACGAGTTGCTGTGTGGCGAGCCTACAGAAACCCTATCTGATCGGCGGTGCATACTGGATGCCGCCGGCGCTCCAGAGCTGATTGAGCCCGCGCGGAATATCGAGTTTCGATTGTGAGCCGATATTGCGGTCATAGACTTCGCCGTAATTGCCGACGTGCCGGATGATGCGTACGGCCCAATCCCTGGTCAGGCCGAGGTCCTCGCCGTAGGTGCCCTCGGCGCCGACCAGCCGCATCACGTCGGGCTTCTTCGACTTCAGCGCCTCGTCGATGTTCTTCGAGGTAACGCCGAGTTCTTCGGCGTTGATCATCGCGTACAAGGTCCACTTCACGATCATCATCCAGTCGTCGTCCCGCTGCCGCACCACGGGCGCGAGCGGTTCCTTGGAGATGACATCGGGCAGGATGACGTGGTCGCCCGGCTTGGCCAGGTTCAGCCGCAACGCATAGAGCTGGGAGACGTCGGCGGTGAAGGTGTCGCACTGGCCGGCATCATAGGCCTTGATGACATCCTCCAGCTTTGCGAATTTCACCTCCTGATAATTCATGTTGTTGGCGCGGAAATAGTCGGCGAGGTTGAGCTGCGTCGTGGTTTCCGACTGCACGCAAACCTTGCTGCCGTTCAGCTCCAGCGCCGAATCGATGTTTCGCGACCGCGGCAACATGAATCCTTCGCCGTCATAATAGGCGACAGCCGGAAAATAGAGGTCGTAGTTGGTCTCACGCGCCATGCTCCAGGTCGAGTTGCGCGAGAGAATATCCACTTTGCGGTTCTGCAATTCCTTGAAGCGCTCGTTGGCGTCGAGCGGAACGAATTTCGCTTTTGTCGGATCGTCGAAGATCGCAGCAGCGACCGCGCGGCAGAAGTCGACGTCGAAGCCGGTCCAGTTGCCCTTGTCGTCCGGAATCGAGAAGCCCGGAAGGCCTTTATTGACGCCGCACAGCACCTCGCCGCGGCGGATGGTTCGCTTCAGGGTACGTGTGTCATATCGTTCATAGGTGATCGCGGCAGCCGCGACCGCGGCTGCGACCGCCAGCCCGATCAGGAGGCCGCCTCGGAATGTCCGCATGATTTTTCTCTCGCAAATATCGGGAAAATGAGCCTGCCTGGGAAAGCGGCCGCCGCGGTTACAATTCCGGCTTCTGCCGCACGATGACCTTGGTGCCGACGGCAACGCGGTCGTAGAGGTCGGCGACGTCGGCATTGACCAGCCGGAAGCAGCCGGAGGAGACCTTGGTGCCGATCGTATCAGGCCGGTTGGTGCCGTGGATGCGATAGACGGTGGTCCCGAGATACATCGCGCGGGCGCCGAGCGGGTTGCCGGGGCCGCCGGCCATGAAGCGCGGCAGATAGGGCTGGCGCGCGATCATCTCCGGCGGCGGTGTCCAGTCCGGCCATTCCGCCTTGCGCGAAATGTTCAGCAGTCCCTGCCACTGGAATCCATCGCGGCCGACGCCGATGCCATAGCGCAGCGCGCGGCCGTTGCCCTGGATCAGATAGAGATGACGCTCCGCGGTCGAGATGATGATGGTGCCCGGCGCCTCCGTGGTGCGATAGTACACCGCCTGCTTCCGGAATTCCGGGCCAAGTTCGACGGAGTCATCGGGCAGAAGTCCGGGCTGGTCGCCGACGTCGGGCTGCTGCGCATAGCTGTGCGAGACCGAAAGCATCAGGCCAACAGCGGCAATCATCATCCAGATCAGGTGCCGAAATTTCGTCATTCAAAATTCTCCTCGTAGCGCAGTCGTTTGACGCTGCCGGATGCGTATCACTTTTTGCCAAATCACTGACGTCATCAAATCTCAGGGATGGCGCAAACGCAAGCAATCCAGCTATGTTACTGGAATGGTTTATTTTTTTCGATTGTGAATTGGCTAAGAGTGACCTGAAAGCCTCACTTTGGCGCAAGCCAAAGGCTTAGGCCCAGCCCTCGAACATGACGGCCTTCCGTCGTCGCTATTCCGCGCGGACCTGACCACGCAGGATATGACGACGGCCCGCGCCGTTCGCAAGGCAACCTCAACTCGAGGCGTTGAGCAGGCGCGCGATAGTGCGGTCCATTTGCTCGTACTGGCCTTCGCCGTCATGCCGGAACACGATCTTGCCGGTCTGATCGACGATGTATTGCGCCGGCCAGTACTGGTTGCGCCAGGCGTTCCAGGTCTGCGAGTCGTTGTCCTGCGCCACCGGATAGGTGATGCCATGCCGCTTCAACGCGGCCTGCACGTTGGACGCCGATCGCTCGAACGGAAATTCCGGGGTGTGCACGCCGACGACGACCAGGCCGCGGTCCTTGTATTTGGCATAGAGTTCGGTGACGTGGGGCAGCGTGTTGACACAGTTGACGCAGCCATAGGTCCAGAAGTCCACCAGCACCACCTTGCCGCGCAGGTCCGCGATGTTGAGCGGCGGGGAATTGAACCAGTTGCTGATGCCGGCAAAGTCCGGCGCGGCGCTCTCCATGGCAGCGACCGCGAATGGAGCGGTCTCTCCGCGCGCGACCTCGCCGGTCATGCCGGGGCTGGCTGCGCCGATCAGGCAAAGGGCAAGCACCGAGGTGGAAGTGACGAGCGATCGTATGGTCATGGAGATCTCCCAAGGTAGCGGTTGATTACAGGCCGATCTGGCCTTGCGGATAAAATGCCGTCAGCCACGCCACGATCAGCGTGTCGTATTGGAAGTACGACAGAAGCGCGAAAGCGATCACGACGACGCCGAACCCCTTCTGCAGTTTTGGGGAAATTCGCGCGATGTTGCGAACGCGGGTGGTGACGGCCTGCCCGCCATAGGCAATCGCCAGCATCGGGATCGCCGCCCCGATGGCGTAGACCACCAGCAGCGCGCTTGCCCAGGTGGTGTCCTTGGATGTCGCGACCACCGTCAGGATCGAGCCGAGCACCGGGCCGGCGCACGGCGTCCAGACCAGACCGAGCGTGGTGCCGAGCACGAAGCCGCCGATATTGCCTTGACGGGAAGCCGGGTTGCCGCTGGCAGCGATGAGCCCGCCGATCCGGACCGAAAACCACTCGAACGGTGCCGGCCAAACCATCAACAGTCCAAACCCCAGCAGCAGGACGGCCGCGCCGGTGCGCAGGCTATTGGGGTCGAAGTCGAAGATGTCGGTGATCGCGCCTAGCAATAACGCGGCGGCGGAAAACGAAATGACAAAACCGAGCGCGATCATCGCCGGGCGTGCCTTGCCGGTTTGGCCCACCGAAGCGCCAAGCAGGATCGGCAGCATCGGCAGCGTGCAGGGCGCCGCCACGGTGACGACGCCGGCGAGCAGGGCAAGAACGAGGTTGAGCATTTGACAGGATCCATCAAACCATGGGCGCGGGCACCCAGGGTTCTTCGGATGCGGAGGCGCCGCGTTACGCTGCCAGCGTCACGTGTTCGTGAGACGCCATGTTGGAAGGCTCCCAAATACAGAGCGACCCGGAGGGGGGCATCCCGTCCGGGTCGTTGGAGGTTGCTTGGGAGGTGAGAAGATCCGGTCGGTCGGAAAACTGGTTCAGTGGGCGCTGGTCCTGCTGTCGCTCGCCGCTGGTGATTGTCGGTATAACCAGCGAGCTTTTCCGTCTGATGTCGTCCAATGTTTCATTTGTTTCGTCGGGCCGCGCGGACCTCAGGCGGCCAGACTGTCGATGCCGGCTCCCCTGAGCAATTCGGCGAGCTGCTTGCGGGCATAGAACATCCGGGTCTTCACCGTGCTCTGCGGAATCCCGATGATCGCGCCGGCCTCTTCCACCGACTTCTCATGGTAGTAGACGAGGTTGATGATCTCGCGGTGCGCCGGCGACAGCTTGGCCACGCAGGCGCGCAGAATGGCGCTGGTGTTGCTGCGGTCGAGCGAGGCTTCGGGGGTATCGGCCGCGTCGGCGATTTCAAGCACGTCGTCCTGATCGATGTCCTCGTGGCGGCGCTGGCGCAGCGCCGTCAGCGCCTTGAAGCGGGCGATCGACAACAGCCAGGTGGAAACCTGGGAACGGCCTTCGAACTGCCTGGCGGTGCGCCACACGTCCAGGAAGACCTGGCTGGTGAGGTCTTCGGCCATGGTGGCGTCGCGCACGATGCGAAGGACGAAGCGGTAAACCCGCACATTGTGACGGGAATAGAGGATGTGCATCGCGGTCCGGCCACCATCGGCAATGCTCTCCAACAGCATTTCGTCCGAGGTCGCCTGAGCGGCGATGATGCCCTGGCGGGCTGCGGCGTTGATGGCGATGACGTTCTGCATGACAGGCTCCCGGTGGTCGCCGCTTCGGCGGCGCTTCGTTGGGCAGATTGTTAATGAGCCAACGTTTCGGGACGTCTGCACGCCAAGGGGAAAATGGTTTCGTCGGCAGGAGAATTGTTTCGTCGCGGGGCCTGCGACGAAACAATTCGGCATGAAATGCCAGCAATTTGAATGAGATGGGTTTTTAAGGCGCCTGGACAGGGACGCCGGGAGCGGCTCGAATCGGGGTTGCGGGCTCCATTCGCCCTGCGATGAGGCGGGGTTTATTTCTTCCGGCCTGCGGAACAGCCCAGCGGCTTCTCACTTGCGCCCGGCACAGGCCCCAAAACAGTATTCGCGGCCAGGATGGTCGGTGCGAAACGATTCAACGAATCCGCCCTGTCGCTGGGTGACAAAAACGGTCTTTCCGTCATTGCCGCCGAAAGCGAGGTTGGTCGGTTCCTTTGCGCTGAGCCTGATCTCCCGCGTCAATTTCCCTGCAGGCGTCAGCACGGCGATGGTGCCCTTCAATATCCGCGCAACATAGAGGTTGCCGGCGGTATCGGTGCGCAGGCCGTCGATGTCGAAATCGCCGAACCGCTTCACCAGTTTGGGCTCAAGAAGCCGGGTGCCGTCGATCCGGTACGACCAGATCTCCCGCGTATCGGATTCGCCCACATAAAGAGTCTTCCCGTCGGGACTGAGATCGATGCCGTTGGTGGTACTCATTCGCCGCTCGGCAGTCATCTTCTCGCCGACGACATTGCCGTCGGCCGATTTTGCGATCCGCCAGATCTGCCCTTCGCGCCGTTTCCAATGCGGGTCGCTCGCGTAGATGGTGCCGTCGGTCGCGACGGTGATATCGTTCGGCTGATTGAAGTCGTCGGAATGGAAGTAGGTTTCGACCTGTTTCCCGTCCGGGCTGACCAGAAAGATATTGTGCTTCTTGTAGTCGGCGACGAACATCCGTCCTTCCCGGTCGAAGCGTATCGCATTTCCGATACTTCCCTCCGGCAGCACCGCGAACAGCTCGGATTGCGACGCGCCAGCCGCCAGTTTTCCTATCGTGCCCGGCTTGCCGAAATTGACGACATACAAATTCCCCCGTTCGTCGACGGCCGGCCCCTCGATGCCGAAGGTGTACTCGCCCGCGGGCGTGACCTGCCTGCTTTGAAACGGTGCTTCCTGCGCCAGCGCGGACGATGCGACGATTCCCGCGACGGCGATCTCACAAAGGAACAAGGTTGTTCGGCTCGATATAGTAACCGTTCGCATCCGTGCATTCACCGTTCAAATAGAGGTCGGCCGGACGGTAGATACGGCTGAAGCTCGGTCTTTCCTTCGGGTGCTTGTCAACCACCACCGCGATCATGTTGCTCGGAATTGCGCCGCATTCGTGTCCCGCGCGATCCCAAAACTTGCGGTCGATCCGGCCGGGCCGGATGCGCATCCGTTGCCCCGGCACCATCCTGTCCACGAAGAGGTCGACCGAAGCGAGCAACGGCTTGTATCCCGCCTCGTGCGCGATCAAGTCTCTGCCATCAGGCGGGTCGGGCGGCATGATCCTCTCCGCGCCGATTCCATTGAGGCGCGTATGCAGCCGGCCGGACCTGGAATCGCCGGGAAAGATCCAACCGTCCTGAGACAGCAGAAAGCGCAGGACTGTCTCGTCTTTCTCCTTCACGGCAAGGCCGGGTTTCAATCCGAAGCCCGAATGACAACCGATGCAGTGCTTTTCGACCAGCCCGGTCCGGACAGTCGTCAGGCGTTGGCTCTGCGAGAGATCGCTCTGGACGAATTTGACGAGTTCATCGATCGCCTGTTGCGACCGGACCTCACACGGCAGCACATCCGGCGTCTGCGAAGCTGCGGTGTCGATGCGGATGATCGTCTTGTTGTGGTCTTCGACCAGCCAGATCGCACCGTCGGAGGCCATGGTCATTCCGACCGGCGCGCCCTGCGGCCGGATGCCGTTGACCTTGTGCCATTCGGTGACGAGTTCGACAAACGGCGCTGCCGCGACTTCGGAGTTTTGCTCGGTCTGCAGCGCCCGGCTCGGATCCGCGGCGCAGCTGACGCGGTAGCGGACCGGCGGCGGACTGATTTTCGGAAAGCCGAAGGCGTCGACGTCGTAGAAGATAATGCGGCTGCCGGTCGGCCGGTATCCGTGCAGCCCGACGACAAGCTTGCCCTGCAGCTCCGCGAATTTGCTTCCGCCGTAATAGAACATGCCCAGCGGCGCCGCGTGCGGAGGCAGCAGCGAATAGGGTTGGCGGTAGAGCTGAGCGTTGGCGCAGAAGTTCCGGTAATGCGGATCGCTGAGAAGAAACGATTTGAATTCCGGACTCGGTGTCGAGATGTCATAGCAATAGGGCCAGCCGTAGTGCTTTCCCTTTTCGATCGCGTTGAGTTCCTCGTTCGGCTCGAAGGGATCGAGGAGGTCACGGCCGTTTTCACCTTGCAGGAACGCAAAGCCGTCGGTTGGAAACGCCGGATGCACCGCCAGCGCCATCGAATTGCGCAATCCGCGCGCATAGATTTCACGGCCGGGGTTGGGGTCGCCCGGCTTCAGCGCCGGAAAGATTCCGCCCGGCGGCGGGGTGAATACCCAGATCGCGGCGAACGGCGCGGGTCCTTCGCCCGCGGCGCAGGGTTTCGAAACCGGCTTGAGGCAGTTGTCGGTCGGCGCGCCGACATTGACGAAGATGCGGCCGGTCTTGTCGAAGACGAATTGTTTGAGCGGGTGAACGCTTTCCTCGACCAGGCTTCCGTCCGAAAGCGTGACTTTCCGGCCCGGCAGTTTCTGGATGATCGTCTCGATGGTGCTTTTCGGATTCGGCGCCAGCGGATCGAACCGGAAGATCGTCTCCGATGTGGAGGCGTAGACCCTGCCGTCGGGCCCTGACTGCAGCCCGAACGGAAAGTCCAGTTTGCCGATCAGTTCGGAAATCCGTTTGCCTTCGGCGGCGTCAGGATCGAGCAGCAGCAGCCGCCCCTGGCCGGGATTCCAGCTGCCCATGTCCGCGACCACGAACTGACGGTGCCCCGGAATCTTGCAGAATCGATCTCGGAAAGACGAGGCCGTCTTCCTCGCTTGCGACAAGTCCGGCGCAATAGCCGTCACGCATTCCGATGCGGAGTTTCGGATAGGCACTGGGTGCCTCTCCGCAGCGCTGTTCAGTCAGTGCGTATCCGCCTTTATGGACGGTTTCGGCGATCGCCTCCGGCGATCCGGTTGTTGCAGTCCACAGCAGCGCGCCCAGGATCGGTGCGGCGGCCAGACCGCGTCTTCCTTTGCCCCGGAGAAGATTCATAAAAACCCTCGCGATACACAATCCTGTGACGCTATCTTGAGTATAATGGCAGCCGTCGTTAAAAGTTTAAATCCCGGTCTTGGGGAGCAATTGCCATGAAGAGTTTGGTCCTGAGAACCTCGACGATTGTCCTTGTGTTCGTGGCCTTCGGCCAATCGGCCGCATCGGCGGCGCCGGTGACCTTGACAGGGCCAACGGCGCTCGCGGTGGCGGCCGTTATCGCCCCGTATTCGCCGCTCCTGAACCCGGGCGAAAAGAAAGTCATCGCTGGCCTGTTCGACGGCAACAGCAAGATCAGCTATCCCAAAAAGAAATTGTCGGTCGGCGCTGATACCGTGATGTGCCGGATCAGCAATGTCGCCATCACCGAACGCGGCTGCGAGATCACCTTCAGCAAAGGCAAGCGTTCCCTGAAGGGCCGCGCGGCCAATGAGGTCTATGCCACGCTGGCTTCGGCGGGAGTCGCTGCCGAGGGGGCAGCCGGCTCGATGATCGAAAACATCTCGAAATTGAGCTGCACGCTCGACCTCGGCGAGATCAAGCAAAATGCCGGGGGCGGGGCTGATTGTTCGTGGGAGAGCGGGCCGTAGCAAGCCCGCCAATCACGCCTTGTCGCCTGGGGGCGAAAACAAGTATCCGCCGCCCCTTATGGTGCGGATCACCGCGGGTTTGGTCGGATCGATCTCGATCTTGCGCCGGATGCGCATGATTTGCAGGTCGACCGCGCGGTCGAAGGCCTCGGCGTCGCGGGCGTTGGCCAGCTCCAACAGCCGCTCGCGCGACAGCACCCGCTTCGGATTGGCCGCGAAAACCTTGAGCAGGCTGAATTCGGAAGCGGTCAGCGGATGCTCGTTGCCCTCGTCGTCACGCAGCGCCTGCGCTTCGAGATCGAGCCATTTGGTGCCGAACCGCACCAATTGGTCCTTCGCCGCCTTGACGTTAGCCGCTTCCGGCGCTGCCGCGGCCCCCCTGACCGGCGCACTCCGCCGCAGCACCGAGCGGATCCGCGCCATCAATTCCCGCAATTCGCAGGGCTTTGCGACGTAGTCGTCGGCGCCGAGCTCGAGACCGACCACGCGGTCGATCGGGCTCGCGGTCGCCGTCAGCATGATCACCGGGACATTGGTGCGGCTTTTCAGATCGCGGATGATGGAAAGACCGTCTTCCTCCGGCATGTTCAGATCGAGCACCACGAGATCGGGCACAGAGGTTTCGATCGCGCCGCGCAGGCTCTTGCCGCCGTCGCACAGCGTCACGGTAAAGCCGTGCATCTTGAGGTAATCGCCGACCATCTCGCGGGCTGGCGCCTCGTCGTCGACAATGACAATGTGCGGGTTCTGGGTCATGAGATCTCTGTCGCGGGCAAGATGACCGTAAACGTCGATCCCTGTCCAGGCCCGCCGCTGTCGGCGGTCACTTCGCCGCCATGCATGTCGATGATGCGCTTGACGATCGATAAGCCCAGCCCGGTCGAGCTTTCGCCGGCGGTGGGTTTGGCGGACAGCCGCTGGAAGCGGCCGAACAACCGTCCGAGGTCTTCGGGAGAGAGACCGGCGCCTTCGTCGGCGACGCGGATGATGGTGTTGTCCTGATCCTGGGTCACCAGCACAGCGATCTTGCCGCCGACCGGGCTATATTTGATCGCGTTGCTGATGAGGTTGTCGATCGCCTCCCGCATCCGGTCGGCATCGCACATGGTAACGAAATTCGGCGGCGCCGATACCGTGATGGCCTGCTGCTTGTTCGCGGCCAAAGGCTGGTTGGCGTCGGCGACTTCGCCGACCAGGCCTGCGATATCGACCGGCTCGCGGCGAATGGAGATGTCGAAGGCGTCCGCCATCGCGTCCGAAATCAGATGATCGACCATCAAGGTCAGGCGCCTGGTGGCGTCGCGGATGTGCTCGACCTGGGCGGTGACGCTCTCCTTGGAAGCGCCGGCGGTGATCAGTTCCGTCAGCATTTCGGTGCGGCCGAGGATCACCCCTAGCGGATTCTTCAGATCGTGGGCGACGGTGCCGAGAATTTCGTTCTTGAAGCCGTTGGCGCGCTGCAGCCGCAGCCACTGAGACGACAGTCTGCGGTTAGCCTGCATCAGCGCGCGGGTGCGCTGGGCGACGCGGTCTTCGAGCTGGGTGTTGGCCTCGTGCAGCTGTTGATAGAGAATCACGTTGTCGAACGCGATCGAAAGCCGGCTGCCGAAAATCTCGACCAGCGCCCGATCCGTTTCGGACAGCTGGCGCTCGGCCTGCAACAGCACGACGACTTCGCGCCCGCTGCCGGTCCGCAGATAGAGAACGCTGCGTTGATCGAAGAATTCATTTTTGCGGCGCTGGAATGCCGCTTCAACCATCTGGCGCAAGTCCGGATCGAGCGATCTGGAGCTGGTCGCTCCAATAAAGCGGCTATAGCAACCGGAGCCGGCAAGCACCGCAAAATCGGCGCCCGAACTGCTGCCGTCATCGCGCAGCACCAGGATGCCGGCGCAGTCGACATTGAGAAGCGACGCGAGCTGGGTCAGCACGCCCTCGGCGAGGCGTTGCATCGATTTGAAGTCGTACAGGGTCGAGGCGGCGTCGATGATGATTTCCAGTCCGCGCCTTGTCTGAACCATGCGCTCGAGCTGCTGATAGCTGCGCAGCGCCGCGGTCAGCGAAGTGAACAGCTTGTCCGCCGTCAGCTCGGTTTTCGCCTTGTAGTCGTTGATGTCGTACTGGACGATGACGCGACGTTCCGGCGCGTGGCCGGGCTGGCCGGTGCGCAGGATGATGCGGACGGTTTCGTTCTTGAGTTCGTTACGAATGTATTCGACGAGATCGAGGCCGGCGGCGTCGGTCTCCATGATCACGTCGAGCAGCACGGCCGCGATATCGGGATGCGCGCGCATCAATTTCCGACCCTCGGCCGCCGAATAGGCCGACAGGATTTCGAGCGTCTGGCCGTTGAGATTGTAGTCGCTCAGCGCAAACCGCGTGCCTTCGTGCACGGCCTGGTCGTCGTCGATCACGGCGACCTTCCATTTGCGCGCGGTCGAGGCTTCCGGGGGGGCTCCGGAATCGTCGATCAGGTGGAGGACATCGTCCTGTTCGGCCATTGAGGAGTCCCGTCGATTGTTTGGTCCGTGGCTTCGGAGCCGCCTTTGGCGGTCCTCGGCATGATAATGCGAAATGTGGTGCCTTGTCCCAGCCTTGAATCCAGCATCATGCGGCCGCCGAGCTGCTGGGTGACGAGATTATAGACAATATGCAGGCCAAGTCCGGTGCCGCCCTCGTTGCGGCGCGTGGTGAAGAACGGGTCGAACGCCTGCCGTTGCACGTCCGGCGTCATTCCGGCCCCATTGTCGGCAAAAATGATCTCGACGTCGTCGGCGCCGCGCGGCCTCGCGGAAATAGAGATGGCGCCGGCGCGCCCGTCGGCAAACGCATGATTTGCGGCGTTAAGGAACAGATTGGTCAGAATCTGCCCGTAGGAGCCCGGGTAACCGTCGATCAGCAGGCCTTCGGGTACGTCGACCGACACCGTGATCGGCGACCTCTTCAGAACCGGCCGCAGGCTGGCGATGATCTGGTCGGTCGCCTCCCTCAGGCTGAATTGCCGGCGCTCCGCATGCGAGCGGTCGACTGCGACCTGCTTGAAGGACTGGATCAGCTCGCCGGCGCGCTGCAGGTTCGCCACCAGTTGCCCTGCGGCGTCGCGCGAGGTCCGGACGAACTCCTCCAGTTGAGACCGGCGCAGTGGCCCGTCGGATTTGAGCTCGGCCTCGAACCTCTCCGTGCGGCGCAAGAAACTGGACGCCACCGTCAGGCTGATGCCGATCGGGTTGTTCACTTCGTGAGCGACGCCGGCGACCAGGCCGCCGAGCGCCGCCAGGCGCTCGGCGTCGATCAGGTTCTGCTGGGCGGCGTTCAGTTCGAGCAGGGCGCCCTCGGCCTTCTCCTTGGAAGCGCGCAGCTCATCTTCGGTCTTGCGCTTGGCGATGGCGTTTTCCCGAAACACCTCGACCGCGCGCGCCATTGCGCCGACCTCGTCCTTGGCGCCGGTCCCCTGCACCTGCCGGTCGTAATCGCCGGAGGTGATGGCGTGCATTGCCGCCATGATCTGCTGCAGCGGCACCCGGATGCTCAGCGCGATCACCACGCCCGCGGTGATGATGATGCCGAGAAAGATCACGGCGATCGACAATACCTTGTGGGATATATCGGCCAGCGTCCGGTCGAACGTCTCCTGCGCCTTCTGCTCGCGCTGCCGCATCTTGACCGACAGATCGTCGATGGCGCCGATGGCTTCCGCCTGGCTGGCGTCGATGGTGTTGCGCAGCAGCTCGGTGCGGTTCGTGAGCTGCTCGGACAATTTCGCAAAGCCTTCCCGCAGCGCCACTGCCCGCGCCTGCAGTTGCTGCAGGGCCATGCGCTGCAGGTCATTATCGGCAAGGTCGGACATGACAGGGATGGTCTTTTCGATGGTCTCGGTATTCCGGCGGGCTTCTTCCGCCGAGGCGGTCGCCAGCGAAAGATAATAGGCGTTGGCGGCGACCAGCATCGCGGTGAAGGCCTCGCGGGATTTTCCAAGCGGTGGCCAGATCAGGGCGTCGCGGTGTCCGGTTGCGCCCTCGATGATCGAATAGAGCCCGGCCATATCGCGGGCCGGGGTCAGGACCTGCTCCTCGTAGGTCTTCGAAATGGTCGCCTGGACGCCGCGCAGCTCGCCGAAACCGTTGAGGAAACGCTCGGTGACGCGCTCGAGCTCCTCTACCGATCCCGACAGCATCGGATCGGTCGAGGCGCGCGTGGCAAGCGTGCCGAGCACGGCTTCGCGCAACAGCAATATCTCGGCGAATAATTCCGGGCTCGGCTGGTTGATGTAGCGATGGATCAGGTTCTGCAGGCGGCTGGTTTCGCTTTCCAGCAGCGCCAGAATCTTGTCGGATTCCCGCACCTGCCGCACGTCATCCCAGGCCGAACCGAGCACCTGGGCGCCGTTCCAGATCATGGCGGACAACACCACGACGACCGCCGAGTTCAGTGCGGCGATCGACAGAATGCGCCAGCGGATCGGCACCGCGCGCACCAGGCCGACGATGGCGGAACGGCCCCGGACGGCGAGGCTCGCCGGCCGTTCCGCCGCTTCGTCTTGCCGGGCTGCTGCCAAACTTGTTCACTCCACCTTGCGAATTCGTTCGATCAGCGCCGCAACCGCGGAGTTGTTGCGCCTTTCCGTGGATTCCCGCCGCCGCGGCTTCGAAGGGCTTGCGGCCGAAGTCGGACACGATCGCGACGCCGGCGGCTTTCGCCGGCTGGCGCGCGCGCTCCTCGAGCGCCTGCCACCTCTCGCGCATGAAGTGACCGGACCAGATCGCGGCGTCGCGGAAGATCCAAATCCTGCGACCCTCGACCGACAGGTGGCGCGAAATTCCCGCGCGGCCGCGTTCGCCGTTAAAAGCAGCCCAACGACGATGGCTACGGTCCGCGAAAGGTTGGCGCGGCTGTGCACAGGCAACTAACCCCTTATGATGGTGTCGACGGCAGGAAGAAAAGGTTCAATGTCTTTCGGCGGGACCGGCGAGATCCGGCTATTCTGCCAGCGCCGCTGACGTCGTCAATTGTGCGCTGCGATTTGGGCTTTCCCGGATTGAAACGGCCGACGCGAGGTCTTATCAGGGCGTGACGTGTAGATCGGCGGATCGGAATGGGCTTAGCTGTGACGTCGGCTCTGAGATTCCTGCAAATCGCTGTCGCCGCGGCGGCGGTCGCGTCGGCGTCTCCGGCGCTCGCGGTCACCGATGTCATGTGGTGGCATGCAATGTCGGGCGAACTCGGGCGACAGCTCGAGAAACTGGCTGCGGATTTCAACGCTTCGCAATCCGAATACCGGATCGTACCAAGCTACAAGGGCAATTACACCGAGACCGTGACGGCGGCGATCTTTGCGTTTCACTCGCGCAGCCAGCCCGCCATCGTCCAGGTCAACGAAATCGCGACCGCGACCATGATGGCGGCGAAGGGTGCGATCTATCCGGTGTTCGAATTGATGCGGGACGAACACGAGGCGTTTTCGCCGGCCGCGTATCTTCCGGCCGTTACCGGCTATTATGCCGATGTCGCCGGCAACATGCTGTCATTCCCGTTCAACGCCTCGACGCCGATCCTGTATTACAACAAGAACCTGTTTCGCGCCGCCGGCCTCGATCCGGAGGTCGCGCCCAAGACCTGGCCCGAGCTAGGCGCGGCGGCGAAGCGGCTGCGCGCGTCGGGCGCGGTTTGCGGATTCACCACGTCCTGGCCTTCCTGGATCAACGTCGAGAATTTTTCCGCCTACCACAATCTGCCGATCTCGACCGAGGCCAATGGCTTCGGCGGTTTCGACGCGGTGCTGACGTTCAACAATCCCGTGGTGGTGCGGCACATTGCGCAACTCGCGGAATGGCAGACCACGAAGCTGTTCGACTATAGTGGCCGCGCCACCACGGCGGAGCCGCGGTTTCAAAACGGCGAATGCGGAATCTTCATCGGCTCGTCGGCGACGCGCGCCGATATCAAGAAGAATTCCAGGTTCGAGGTGGGATACGGCACGCTGCCGTACTGGCCCGACGTCACCGGCGCGCCGCAGAACAGCATCATCGGCGGCGCGACCTTGTGGGTGCTGCGGAACCGGCCGCAAGAGGAATACAGGGGCGTCGCAAAATTCTTCGGCTTCCTGTCGAAGCCGGAGATTCAGGCAGCGTGGCACCAGAACACCGGCTACCTGCCGATTACCCGCGCGGCCTTCGATCTGACCCGCGCGCAAGGCTTTTACGATCGCAATCCCGGCACGGCGATCTCGATCGAGCAGATGACGTTGAAACCGCCGACCGAAAATTCGAGGGGGCTTCGGCTCGGATCGTTCGTCCTGATCCGCGATGTGATCGACAGTGAACTGGAGCAGGCCTTCAGCGGCAAAAAATCCGCGCAAGCGGCGCTGGATTCCGCGGTCGAGCGCGGCAACCGGTTGCTGCGTCAATTCGAACGCGCCAACCCGGACCGGTAGCGCCCAGGAAACCGGCGCGCAGAATATCTGCACGCATTATAGGCAAAGATATTTCTTTGTATGCAATCCATTCCCTTACCTGCCCTGTCCCGAAAACCAAATATTTGGAAGCCGTATCAACCGCTTAAAGCGTCATTAGGCTTCCGTCAAAATCTGGCACGAACCTTGCGAACGCTTCTCCAGAGCCGAATCCCTCGTGCGTTGGAGCCTCCCGATGAAGCGTCGCGATTTCCTGAAATCCGTCACCGGGGTTGCGGCCGGCGCCATGGTGCCGGCGCCGGCGATCTGGTCCGCCGCCAAGGCCGATGCCCGCTCCGAGACGCTCCTGATCGTCTCCGAAAGCGGTCCCAACAATCTCGACATTCACGGCGTCGGCACCAATGTGCCCGGCTACGAGGTGTCGTGGAATTGCTACGACCGGCTGATCAGCCACGAGATGAAAAGCGGTCCCGGCGGCGTGCCGTATTACGACCGCGACAAGTTCAAGCCCGAACTCGCCGAAGACATGAAGGTCGGCGATATGTCGGTCACCTTTAAACTGAAAAAGAACGCAAAATTCCACGACGGCGCGCCGGTGACGGCGAAAGACGTCAAATGGTCGCTGGATCGCGCCGTCAGCGTCGGCGGCTTTCCCACCTTCCAGATGGGCGCGGGCTCGCTGACCATGCCGGAACAATTCGTCATCGTCGACGACAACACGGTGCGGATCGATTTCGCCAGGAAGGATCGCCTGACTATTCCCGATCTTGCCGTGATCGTTCCCTGCGTGATCAATTCCGAACTGGTGAAGAAGAACGCCAGCGAGAAAGACCCCTGGGGCCTCGAGTATACAAAACAGCAAACCGCGGGCTCCGGCGCGTACAAAGTGACAAAATGGACCGCCGGCACCGAAGTGATCATGGAGCGCAACGACGAGTGGGCCGGCGGTCTCTTGCCGAAGGTCAGGCGCGTGATCTGGCGCATGGTGCCGCAGGCCGGCAACCGCCGCGCGCTCCTGGAGCGCGGCGATGCCGATATCTCCTACGATCTGCCGAACAAGGATTTCGTCGAGCTGAAGGGCGACGGCAAGCTCAACATCGTCTCGGTGCCGTATTCCAACGGCATTCAGTACATCGGCATGAACGTCAAGAACCCGCCGTTCGACAATATCAAGGTGCGGGAGGCGGTGGCTTGCGCGATCCCGTACCAGAAGATCATGGATGCGGTGCTGTTCGGTCTGGCCAAACCTTTGTTCGGCGCGCCTGTCGATCGGCCGACCGAAGTCGCCTGGCCGCAGCCGACCAATTTCAACACCGACATCGACAAGGCCAGGGCGCTGCTTGCGGAGGCCGGTTATCCCAACGGTTTCGAGACCACGTTGTCTTTCGATCTCGGCTTTGCCGGCGTCAACGAACCGCTCTGCGTGCTGGTGCAGGAGAGTCTCGCGCAAATCGGAATCAAGACCACGATCAACAAGATTCCAGGCGCCAACTGGCGCACCGAGCTCAACAAGAAGGTGTTGCCGCTCTACACCAACGTGTTCTCCGGCTGGCTCGATTACCCCGAATATTTCTTCATCTGGTGTTACGACGGCAAAAATTCCATCTTCAACACCATGAGCTACCAGTCGAAGGCGATGGATGATCTCATCCATGGCGCCGTGGATGCTGCGGCGGTCGGCAACACCAGGGATTACGATGCCGATGTGAAGGGTTTTGTCGATCTCGCCTTCAAGGATATTCCGCGCATTCCGCTGTATCAGCCCTATGTCAACGTTGCGATGCAGAAGAACGTCTCGGGCTATCAATACTGGTTCCACCGCCGGCTCGATTATCGCACGCTGGTGAAGGCGTGACGCCACCATGCTGAGCATGATCGGCAAGCGGCTGATGTTCGCGATCCCGAGCCTGATCGGGGTGGTGATCGTCACCTTCCTCTTGACGCGCGCGCTGCCCGGCGATCCCGCGGCGTATTTCGCAGGTCCCGCCGCGAACAAGGAGGCGATCGAGCAGATCCGCAAGAAACTCGGTTTCGACAAGCCGCTGATCGAGCAGTTCTTCCGCTATACTGCCGATCTCGCGCATGGCGACTTCGGCACCTCGCTCACCACAGGCCAGCCGGTCGCGACCGAAATCCGCAATCGGCTGCCGGCTTCGGCAGAGCTGACGCTGCTCGGGCTTGCCGTTTCGGTTCTGATTGCCCTGCCGCTCGGCGTGCTTGCCGCCACCCGGCCGGGCTCGTGGATCGACCATCTCTGCCGCGTGACGACGACGGCGGGCGTATCGCTGCCGGTGTTCTTCACCGGCCTGGTGCTGGTCTATGTCTTCTATTTCAGGCTCGGATGGTCGCCGGCGCCGCTCGGGCGGCTCGATGTTTTCTATAGCGCGCCGCCGGCGGTGACCGGCTTCTTTCTGATCGATGCCCTGATCGAGCGCGACTTCGAGACATTCCGTTCCGCGTTCAGCCAGTTGATCCTGCCCGCACTGACGCTTGCGATCTTCTCGCTGGCGCCGATTGCGCGCATGACGCGGGCTTCGATGCTCGCGGTCTTGTCGTCGGATTTCGTGCGCACCGCGCGCGCCAGCGGTTTGTCGCCGGGCACCGTCATCGTCACTTACGCCTTCCGCAACGCGATGCTGCCGGTGATTACCACGCTCAGCATGGTGTTCTCGTTCCTGCTCGGGGCCAATGTGCTGGTGGAGAAAGTATTCGCCTGGCCGGGCATCGGTTCCTACGCGGTGGAGGCCCTGATCTCGTCGGATTTCGCGCCGGTGCAGGGTTTCGTGCTGACCATGGCGGTCATGTACGTGCTGCTCAATCTTCTGATCGACATTCTCTATGGCGTGATCGACCCCAGAGTCAGGCTGGAGGGATGAGAGACAGGGATGAGTAGCGTTGCGCCAGCCGTTGAACCCGTCACCCCCGCGCGCACCTCGGGTCTTGCCGCGATCTTCGGGCACACCCGCTATGTGCTCGGCGAAAACCGCGTCACCGCATTCGCCTTCGGCCTGTTGATCGTCATCGTCCTTGCGGCGCTGTTCGGCCCCCTCGTCGTTCCGCACGATCCGCTCGCCTCCGACACCGCGGCGGCGCTGAAGCCGCCGTCATGGGCGCATTGGTTCGGTACCGACCAGTTGGGCCGGGATCTCTTCAGCCGCGTCATCGTGGCGACGCGGCTCGACACCTTCATCGCGGTGGCGTCGGTGGCGCTGGTGTTCCTGATGGGCGGTCTTGCCGGCATCGCCGCGGGCTATTTCGGCGGCTGGACCGACCGCATCGTCGGCCGTATCGCCGACACCATCATGGCGTTTCCGCTGTTCGTGCTGGCGATGGGCATCGTGGCGGCGCTCGGCAACACCGTGCAGAACATCATCATCGCGACCGCGATCGTCAACTTCCCGCTCTATGCACGGGTCGCCCGCGCCGAGGCCCATGTGCGGCGCGATGCCGGCTTCGTGCAGGCGGCGCGATTGTCGGGCAATGGCGAGTTTCGAATCCTGCTGGTGCACATCCTGCCCAACATCATGCCGATCATGATCGTGCAGATGTCGCTGACCATGGGCTATGCGATCCTCAACGCCGCCGGGCTGTCGTTCATCGGGCTCGGCGTGCGGCCGCCGACTGCGGAATGGGGCATCATGGTCGCGGAGGGCGCGGGCTTCATGGTGTCGGGCGAATGGTGGATCGCGCTGTTCCCGGGCCTGGCCCTGATGGTGGCGGTGTTCTGCTTCAACCTGCTCGGCGACGGCCTGCGCGACATCGTCGATCCGCAGCGAAGGACGTGATGCGATGAACGGTTCAATTCAGCGCATCACTTCTTACCTCGCCCCGCTTGCGGGGAGAGGTCGGATCGCCCTTGCGATCCGGGTGAGGGGGACCCTCCGCGCACTCCACTATGTCCTGAATACGTTGATCGAAGAGCCCCTCACCCCAACCCTCTCCCCGCAAAAGCGGGGCGAGGGAGCGCAGCGCGCGCGTGGAGACTTGCCATGACCGCGCAGCCGCTGCTCGACGTCAACGATCTCACGGTGGAATTCGCCACAAGGCGCGGCATTGTGAAAGCGGTGCAGCACGTCAATATTTCCGTGGCCAGGGGCGAGACGCTCGGCATCGTCGGCGAATCCGGCTCCGGCAAATCCGTCACTTCCTATGCGGTGATGCGGATTCTCGACCGCGCCGGCAGGATTGCCGAAGGCTCGGTGATGTTTTCCGGCATCGACGTCAGGACCGCCAGCGAAGACCAGATGCGCGACCTGCGCGGCCGCGAAATCTCGATGATTTTCCAGAATCCGCGCGCGGCGCTCAATCCGATCCGCAAAGTCGGCGACCAGATCGAGGATGTACTGCGCCAGCACGTGCAGTCGGCCGCGAGCGATCGCGGCGAGAAGGCGGTCGAGGCGCTGGAGCAGGTCAAGATCGCCCGTCCCCGCGAGCGCTATCACGCCTATCCGTTCGAGCTGTCCGGCGGCATGTGCCAGCGCGTGGTGATCGCGCTGGCGCTGGCCTGCAATCCGCAGCTTCTGATCGCGGACGAACCGACCACCGGCCTCGACGTCACCACGCAGAAAGCTGTGATGGACCTGATCGTCGAACTGACAAAACGCCGGGGCATGTCGACCATCCTGATCACGCATGATCTCGGCCTGGCCGCGGCTTATTGCGATCGCGTGGTAGTGATGGAGAAGGGCAGGGTCGTGGAGACCGCGCGTTCGGCCGACATCTTCGCCAGGCCGCAACACGCCTATACCAGGAAGCTGATACGCGCGACGCCGCGGCTCGGCGCCTCCTTGCGCGACCTGCTGCCGGAGGAGGAGACTCTGTCTTCAACCTCGCCCCGCTTGCGGGGAGAGGTCGGATTGCAAAGCAATCCGGGTGAGGGGGACTCTCCTCGAGTCGTGCTCGCCGAGAGAGCCCCTCACCCCGACCCTCTCCCCGCAAGCGGGGAGAGGGAGAAGAACTCCAGCGGCGACGCTTCGGCAAAACCCCTTCTCCTCGTCGAAAAGCTGGTCAAGGAATATCCGCGCCAGCGCGCGACCGCGACACTGACAAAACTGTTCTCCCGCAAGCCGCCGGTCGAACTCGAGCAATTCCGCGCGGTCGATGGCATCGGCTTTGACGTCGGGCATGGCGAGAGCGTCGGTCTGGTCGGTGAATCCGGCTGCGGTAAATCCACCACCTCGATGATGGTGATGCGGCTACTGGATCAGACCTCGGGCCGCATCGTGTTCGACGGCGACGAGATCGGCCGCATCATGCCCAATGCGTTTGCGCGGCTGCCGCTGCGCAAGAGCATCCAGATGGTGTTTCAGGATCCGACCGACAGCCTCAATCCGCGCTTTACCGCCGCGCGCGCGATCGCGGACCCGATCATGCAGCTCGACGATATCAAAGGCCGCGACGCGCTGCGCGCGCGCTGCGAGGAACTGGCAGGGCTCGTCGGTCTGCCCGTCAATCTGCTCGATCGGTTCCCGCATCAATTGTCGGGCGGACAGAAGGCCCGTGTCGGCATCGCGCGCGCCATCGCGCTGCATCCGAAGCTCGTGATCCTCGACGAGCCGACCGCTGCGCTCGATGTCTCCGTGCAGGCGGTGGTGCTCAATCTGCTGCAGGATCTGAAGCAGTCGATGGGCATGAGCTATTTATTCGTGTCGCATGATTTGAATGTGGTGCGGCTGTTGTGCGACCGTGTCATTGTGATGCGGGCGGGACGAATTGTGGAGCAGGGTCCGTCCGAACGCGTGCTGGGCGACCCGCAGGATGCCTATACGAGGGAACTGCTGACGGCGATTCCGCATCCGCCGCTACCGGTTCACTGACGAGTATTGGGGAACAATGGCAGCTGATCCGCTGGACGATTATATCGACGCCGTATCGAAGGCGCTGGCGCTGCCGGTCATTGATGCCTGGAAGCCGGCGGTGAAGGCCAATCTCGAGGTGTCGCTGAGGCTGGCGCGGCTGGTCGATGAATTTGCGCTGCCAGATGAAACCGAGCCGGCCAGTGTCTTCGCAACCTGACATCACCATGACCGCCGAGAGCGTCGCGCTGTCAGCCGCGGAAATCGCGCAAGCCGTGAGCGGCCGAAGGATCTCGGCACTCAGCGTGACCGACGCGGCGCTGGCGCGGATCGCCAGGCACGACGCGCTGTTGAATTCCTTCACCGACGTGACGCCAAGCCGCGCGCGCGAGAGAGCGCGTGCGATCGATGCCGGCATCGCCGCCGGGAAAGATGCCGGCCCGCTCGCCGGCGTGCCGTTCGCGGTCAAGAACCTGTTCGACGTGCAGGGTCTGCCGACCCGCGCCGGGTCGAAGATCAATCGCGACCTCAAGCCGTCGCCGCGCGATGCCGCCTTGATCGAGCGCATGGAAGCTGCAGGTGCCGTGCTGGTCGGCGCGCTCAACATGGGCGAATACGCCTATGATTTCACGGGCGAGAACGTGCACGATGGTCCGTCGCGCAATCCGCACGATGTGACGCGGATGACCGGCGGCTCGTCGGGCGGCTCCGGCGGCGCGGTGGGTGGCAACCTGGTGCCGCTGGCGCTGGGATCGGACACCAACGGCTCGATCCGGGTGCCGTCGTCGTTCTGCGGAATCTTTGGGCTGAAGCCGACCTACGGCCGGCTGTCGCGGGCACGGTCGTTTCCGTTCGTCTTCAGCCTCGATCATCTCGGCCCGTTCGCGCGCAACGTCGTTGATCTCGCGCTGGCCTATGACGCGATGCAGGGACCCGATTCCGAGGATGCGGCATGCACGACCCGTCCCGCGGAGCCGGTCAGCGGGCTGCTGGCGCAGGACATCGGGGCTTTGCGGATTGCGCTCGCCGGCGGATATTTCCAGAACAACCTCTTTCCCGAGGCGATCGAAGCCGTGGCCCGCGTCGCGAGCGCGCTCGGCACCACGCGCGTTGTCGAGGTTCCCGAGGCCGCGCGTGCCCGCGCCGCCGCCTACATCATCACCACCACCGAAGGCTCGTCGCTGCATCTTGATCGCCTGCGCCAGCGGCCGAATGATTTCGATCCGGCGGTGCGCGACCGCTTGCTGGCGGGCGCCATGATCCCGGCTCCGCTGGTCGACCGCGCGCAGAAATTCCGCCGCTGGTACCGCGCGCAGGTGCTGGAGCTGTTCAAATCGGTCGATGTGCTCATCGCACCGGCGACGCCTTGCGTCGCGCCCAAACTGGGACAGGCGACATTCGTGCTCGACGGCGTCGAATTGCCGGTGCGCGCCAATATCGGCATTCACACCCAGCCGATTTCCTTCATCGGGCTTCCTGTGGTCGCCGTGCCGGTTCCGCTCGAGCCGATGCCGATCGGCGTGCAGATCATCGCCGCGCCATGGCGGGAAGATGTCGCGCTGCGCGTGGCTTACGCGCTGGAGCGCGCCGGCGTGGTGTCCGCGCCGCCGCCGAGGGGATTATAGAAATGCAGGTCGATCTTCCCGACGTGCTCGCCGAGGTGACCGCGCAGTTTGAGCGCTACGAGAGGGCGCTGGTCGGCAACGACGTTGCCGTGCTCGATGAACTGTTCCGCAACGATGTCCGCACGCTGCGCTACGGCATCGGCGAAAATCTCCAAGGCCATGACGCGATCACGGCGTTTCGCGCGGCGCGCTCGCCGGTCGGGCTGATGCGCAGGACCGCGAAGACCGTCATCACGACCTATGGCCGCGACGCCGCGGTCGCCTCGACGCTGTTTTATCGCGACAGCGCGCCCGGCAAAGTGGGGCGGCAGATGCAGACCTGGGTGAGATTTGCCGAGGGCTGGAAGATCGTCGCCGCCCATGTCAGCATTATCGACCAACCGCGGGATCAAAAGACATGAATCTCGATGATCTTCCGACCGGAACTCCGCAACGTCCAGCCGGCGAGGTCGAGACGGTGGTGCGGCGCGTCGACCGCGCTTCACCCTATCCGGACAAGATCACGCGCGCGGAAGAACTGCGCCTGCAGCTGGCGGATGAAATCGTACGCGGCGTGCTGCCGCCGGGATCCGCGCTTGACGAAACCGATATCGCCAAACGCTTCAACGTGTCGCGCACGCCGGTGCGCGAGGCGCTGCGCCAGCTCGCGGCCTCAGGCCTCGTCGATGCGCGGGCGCATCGCGGCGCGGTGGTGGCGCGGCCCTCGATCGAGCGGCTGACCGGGATGTTCGAGGCGATGGCGGAGCTGGAAGCGATGTGCGCAGGCCTCGCCGCGGAACGGATGCAACCTGCGGAGCGCCACCGCTTGGAGGCTATTCACGAGGAGTTGCGGGTGCTGAGCCACGCCGGCAATCCCGAGCGGTTTCACGAAGTCAACGAACGCTTTCACAACGCGATCTATGCCGGTTCGCAGAACACCTATATCGCCGAAATCACGCTGGCGACGCGGGTGCGGGTGCAGCCGTTCCGCCGCGCCCAGTTCCGCAATCTCGGGCGGCTGGCAAAATCGCACGCCGAGCACGACCGCGTCGTGGTCGCGATCCTGCGCGGCGACCGCATCGGCGCGGTGGCCGCGATGCGCGCCCATATCGCGCTGGTGCGCGACGAATACGAAATCTACGCGGTGTCGGTGTAATCAGCCACAGCCGTCATTGCGAGGAGCCACCGGGTCGCGCGAATGCTTGCCCGATGACAGGATCCGCGACGAAGCAATCCAGATTTTGTCATTCCGGTCTGGTGCGTCAGCACCAGACCTCAGATGCGCAATTGCGCATCGGGGAATCTCGAGATTCTCCGATGTGCAATTGCACATCGTAGTTCGATGCTACGCATCGCCCCGGAATGGCGGAAGCCTTACCCCGCCGCGGCTTCCGCGACAAATGCGCGCCAGCCGCCGAAGGCGGAAATCTCGCGGGCGCCGTCGACGTCGGCGGCTTCGACGATAAAGCCTTTGACGCCGCGGCCGTCGGCAAGACGCACGGTGCCGATCGACAGCGGCGGCGGGACCGCGGCGACGAATTTTCCGAACGCCGCCGCCGGCAGCGCCCACAGCTCAAGCTCGATCGGCGATCCCGCTCCTGCTTCGACGCGCAGCATGCCGGGCTTCGGCGGCGTGGTGGGAAGCGCATAGAGCCTGTAATCCGCAGCGGTTCTGGCGGCCTCCAGGAATCGTCCGCCGAGCGTCTTCAATTCGCCGTTCAGCGCCATGCCGGAGAGGTGGGCGCCGACCACCGCGATGGCGATTTCGTCGCCGCTCAACCCGGCCGGCAAGGCCGCAAGCGCTGGCTGCGGCAGGCTTCTCGCGCCCATCGGCAGTCTGGTATCGGCATGAAAGACGCGGCCGATGCTTGCAAGTTGCGCGTCCTGACCTGCGGGCGCCACCAGCGTGATGCCGAACGGAATATCGTCCGGCCGTATCGCCGCCGGCAATGCGAGGCCGCAGAGGTCGAGCAAATTGACAAAATTGGTGTAGGTGCCGAGCCTGGAGTTCAGCTCGATCGGATTGGCCAGCACCTGTGCGGTAGAGTACGCGGTCGGCGCCGTCGGCAGCACCAGCGCGTCGATGTCGGCGAAGGTGCGCTCGGCGACTTTGCGTAACGCCTGCAGCCGGTACAGCGCCGCGAAGGTGTCGGCGGCGCTGAGCCGGGCGCCGGCGATGGTGATCTCGCGCGTCACCGGATGGATCGCGTCCGGCGATGATGCCAAGAGATCGCGGATTACCAGATAGCGTTCGGCCACCCACGGTCCTTCATAGAGCAGCCGCGCGGTTTCATAGAACGGTTCGAGATCGAACTCGGCCAGCGTGGCGCCGAGGGAAGTCCATCGCTTGAGCGCGTCGCCAAAGGCCGCCTCCGCCGCCTTGTCGCCGAAGAAAATCAGCTGGCCGTTGCGCGGTACGCCCAGCCTGAGCGGGCGCGGAAACGCCGATATCTGCGCCAGCGGCCGATCGCGGCAATAGGGATCGGCGGAATCGGGACCGGCCATCGCGTTGAGCGCCGTCATGGCATCATCGACGGTGAGCGAGAACACCGACACGCAATCAAGCGTCCGGCATGCCGGCACCACGCCCGCGGTGGAGATCAGCCCCAGGCTCGGCTTCAGACCGACGATGTTGTTGAGCATCGCGGGCACCCGGCCGGAGCCCGCGGTATCGGTGCCCAGCGCCAGCGGCACCAGTCCGGCCGATACCGCCACCGCCGAGCCCGAACTCGAGCCGCCCGGAATGAGATCGCCGCGCATGGGATTGTTGGGAATGCCGTAGGGCGAGCGCACACCGACCAGGCCGGTGGCGAACTGATCGAGATTGGTCTTGCCGATGACGATGGCGCCGGCCGCGCGCAGCCGCGTCACCGCGGTGGCGTCGCGCGACGGCGAATAGGCAAAGGCCGGGCAGGCGGCGGTCGTTGGCAGGCCGGCGACGTCGATATTGTCCTTCACCGCAACCGGAATGCCGTACAACGGAAGCTGCGAAGCATTTTTCGCGGCCAGCGCGTCGGCTTCCGCCAGCGCCTGTTTCTCATCGCGCAGACTGATGAAGATGGCGGGATCGTTATGATCGCGAATCCGCTGAAAGCTGCGCGCGACGGTTTGCGCGGGCGACAGGGTACCGGCGCGATGCGCGGCGAGAATCTCGGCAACAGTCTCGGTCACGCGCTGTCCCGATCGGGCAGGCTGGTGGTTGCTTGGCTGAGGTTCGCCATGGCTGACTGTACTCCGGGAGGCAGAAATGCCTCCCCAAAACGAAGCAAGCGGTATGCCATTGTGTACATCGGCGGGGTGACGTCCAACTTTGAAAAAGGACATGCGTTATCAGTCACTTGAAGGAATTTCGGCGCCGCAGATGCAGTCCGCGGATCGGGTCGCGCCAATCGTCTTTGCTCATTTTATAAGCAAGTCCGTCAGGCTCCAACGTCAGCGCACCACCTTGCTGCTGCCTTGCGTGATCAGCCGCGCGGCGCGCTGGTCGCGGGCGTGGATCCACAGCCAGCTGATCGCGACGCTGAGCCGGTTGCGCAGGCCGATCAGAAAATAGATGTGCGCGATGCCCCAGATCCACCAAGCCAGCGCGCCGCGCAGCTTGAGCGTTCCGAAATCGATCACCGCCTTGCGCTTGCCGATCTGCGCGAGGCTGCCGGAATGCTTGTAACGGAACGGCGCGGGCTTATCGCCGCTCAAGCGCGCCCTGATGGCCGCGGCGACATAGCGGCCCTGCTGCTTGGCGGCCGGCGCGATGCCGGGGACCGGCTTTCCATCGGGGCCGGCGATGGTCACGGTATCGCCAATGGCAAAAATATCGGGATGGCCCGGGACAGTGAGGTCGGACAGTACCTGCAGGCGGCCGGCGCGATCGGCCGCCGCGCCAACCCATTCGGCGGCGGGCGAGGCGCGCACGCCGGCTGCCCAGATCAGCGTCCTGGCTTGCAGGCTGTTAGCCCCGTACACCACGCCGTCGGCGCTGCATTCGGTGACGGCCTGGCCCAGCACGACTTCGACCCCGAGACTTTCCAGCGAGCGCTGCGCGTAAGCCGACAGATCGTCAGGAAAGCCCGCCAGCACGCGGGGACCCGCCTCGATCAGAACGGCGCGCGCCTTTTGGGTGTCGATGTTGCGGAAGTCGGGCGGCAGCGTGTCCCGCGCCAGTTCGGCAATGGTGCCGGCGAGTTCGACACCGGTCGGGCCGGCGCCGACGATGACGAAGGTCATGAGCGCTGCGCGGCGCTGCGGATCGGCCTCGCGCTCGGCGCGTTCGAACGCGACCAGAATACGCCGCCGCAGCGTGGTGGCGTCCTCCAGCGTCTTTAGTCCCGGCGCGAACGGCTCCCATTCGTCGTGGCCGAAATAAGCGTGCCGCGCGCCGGTGGCGAGAACCAGTGTGTCATAGGCCAGCGCGTCGCCGTCATCGAGCAGCACGTTCCTGGCGTTCACGTCAACGCCGCTCACCGTGGCGAACAGGGTCGTGACCTCGGGCCGGCCGCGCAGCAGATAGCGGATCGGCCAGGCGATCTCCGACGTCGCCAGCGACGCGGTCGCGACCTGATACAGCAAGGGCTGGAACAGGTGATGGTTGCGCCGGTCGACCAGCGTGATTGAGACCGGCGCGCCCGCAAGCCGATAGGTCGCTTCCAGTCCGCCGAAGCCGGCGCCGACGATCACCACGTGATGGGGTTTTGGCGGGCGCGGCGCTTCGGTCGTCATGGGCGGCGGCCTTCGGTTGCAGATTGCTCGGCAGGTTCGACTATGTAGGCGTTGAAAGGTTTGTGTCCACGGCGGATTTTCTGATCGACCGATAGCGAAAGCCTATCGTCGGCGGCCGATATTTGTTGCCGCAGCGTGTCAGGCACTGCGTGGGACCTGCGCAAGCGTCACGCCGCGGCGCGCCGGCAGCCACAATCCTGCAACCGCTCCCAGCAATGAGAGCGCGGCGGCCAGCATCATCGCGGCGGCGAAGCCGGTGCTGAAAGCCGCGGCCGTATCGAGCGATCCCTTGCCGGAAAACACTCCGACCAGGGCGGCGATGCCGAACATGCCGCCGAGAAAGCGCCCCATGTTGAAGACGCCGGACGCCTTGCCTATCTCGGTGACGGCGACCGAACTCAGAATAGCATTCTGGGCTGCCGGCATCGCCATCGAAACGCCAACGCCTGCGAGCACCAGCGGCGCAACCAGGTTCGCGTAGGCCACACCTGGCGCCACAACCATTGCGATCCAGCCGAGACCGATGGCCTGCATCAGCAAACCCGCCACCACCAGTGGCCGTTCGCCGATCCGGTTGACGATGGTGCCCGCGATCGGCGCGGTCACGAACAGTGTCGCGGTCCAGGGCAGCAATCGCAGCCCGGCGCCAAGCGGCCCGTAGCCAAGCGCGGTCTGCAGGAATTGCGGCAGCAGGAACAGCACGCCGTACATCGCCGCATAAAACAGAAGGCTCGCGGCAACGCCCGATGAAAACGCCCGCGACTGGAAAAGCCGCATCGGCACCATCGGGGAGCGTGTGCGCAGCTCCCAGGCCACGAAGGCGGCAGCGAACAGGGCGCCGGCAGCGAGCGTGCCCATGACTTCGGCGCTGCTCCATCCCGCAACATTGCCGCGAAGCAAGCCCCATACCAGCGCCAGTGCGGCTCCGGCGACAATGCTCAGCCCCGGAATATCCAAAGCGGCCATTGGCCCAAAGCTCTCGCGAAGGCGCATAAGCACCAGGGTAATGGCGATGATTCCGATCGGAAGATTGATCCAGAAGATCCATCGCCATCCCAGGCTCTCGGTGATGAAGCCGCCGATGGCAGGGCCGATAATGAGGGCAAATCCGGTCACGCCGCTGAAGATGCCGAGCGCGCGTGCGCGTTCCTCCCGGGCAAAGGCGCCGCTCAGGATCGCCATCGCCAGCGGCATCACCAGCGCGGCGCCGGCGCCCTGGACGGATCGCGCCGCGATCAGCGCTGCCGCGCTGCCGGCCAGCGCGCATGCCGCTGACGCCAGCGCAAACAGGGCAATGCCCATGGCAAACATCCGGCGCCGGCCGAAACGGTCGCCGAGCGCCGCGCCGGTCAGCAACAGCACCGCGAAGGTGAGATTGTAGCCGTTGACGGTCCATTGCAGCGTCTGGATTGAGGCCCCGAGGTCGGCGCGGATGGTGGCAAAGGCCGTGGTGATGACCTGCGCATCCAGCGCCATCATGAAGGAGGCCAGCGCGGTGACACCAAGCGTCCAGTTCTTTTCGCCTCTCCGGTCCGGTTCCTGCATTACATCTCTCCGCATGGTCTGTCGCCGCGTGATGCGGCGCTTCATGGTCAAGACGAATGGGAAGCGGCGAAGGATACGGCCGAAAATTTTTTTCGCGGGTCGAATCCTTTCCCTTGTGTCGAACGTCTACCGGCCGAGAGGCGATGGACAGACATTGCCGATTGCCATGGAGGGCATGATGAAACGGACCCTGATCAGGTATAAGACCAAGCCGGAGTTGGCCGACAAGAACGCGGAGCTGATCGCTGGCGTGTTTGAGGAATTGAAAGCCGCGAACCCGAACGGCATTCGCTATCTTTCGCTGCGGCTCGACGACGATACATTTGTTCATTTCGTCGAGGCCGAATCCAATTCCGCGAATGCTCTTCCGGGATTGGCCGCGTTCAAGGCGTTCCAGAGCGGGGTTCGCGAGCGTTGCATCGAACTTCCGCTGGCCCGCAGTGTTACGATCGTCGGCAATTATCGAATGCTGAATAAGTCCTGAGCTTGGGGCTCACATTTCCGGAGGCAGAATGAAATTGGCCCCTGAGACCCTGGCCGCCGCCGATATAGACGGCCTGCTCGCCGAGATGCGGCCGAAGCTGCATCGTTATTGCGCGCGCATGGTCGGTTCGGTGATCGACGGCGAGGACGTGCTGCAGGACGCGCTGATCAAGGCGGTGGAGTCGTTTTCCTCCGCCGGTGGAATCGGCAATCCCAGGGGCTGGCTGTTCCGGATCGCCCACAACACCGCGCTCGACTTTCTGCGCCGCCGCAACCGGCAGGAAGCCCTCCGATCGGGCGAGGAGGTGGACATGATTGCCGACCCGGCCGACATTGTCACAAGCCGCGAGATCGCAAGCGCGAGTCTTCGTACATTCTTGCGCCTTCCGGTCGCCCAGCGCTCCAGCGTGCTCCTGATGGACGTGCTCGGCTGCTCCTTGCGGGAAGTCTGCGAGGTGATGGATTTCAGCCTGCCCGCCGTGAAAGCGGCGCTGCATCGCGGACGTACGCAACTCCGAGAACTGGCTGAGAAGACGGACGATCTGGCGCATCCAAAACTGTCGGAGGCCGAGCGCGATCGCCTCGGCGCCTATGTCGCGCACTTCAATGCGCGCGATTTCGATGCGATCCGCGCCATGATCGCGGACGATGTTCGGCTCGACCTCGTCAACAAGACGCGCCTGAACGGCAAGGCCGAGGTTTCCAGATATTTCGGTAATTATTCGAAGGTCGGCGACTGGCATCTGGTGCCGGGGCTGGTGGAAGGACGGCCCGCGATCCTGGTGTTCGATCCCAACCAGCCGGGCTCGGCGCCGAAATATTTCATGCTGCTGCAATGGTCGGCCGACAAGGTCGCAACCATCCGCGACTTCCGCCACGCGCCCTACATCATCGATGGCGCGGAATACCGGATCTGATCCGCTGGACGACCGATCGGATTCGCCACGGCCGGCCCAGTTGCCAACCAGAACTATAATTCTTGCCATCTGCGGCTGATGCGCATTATGGTGCAGCGGCACTGGCTTTGAGCCAAAGGTTCTAAGAGGGAGCCGGCGGTTCGTGCTTGCTGCAACCCCAGGATTCCGCGCACAAAACAGGTCGTAAGAAAAACAAGGCCCGAGAACGGCGCGGCAGGAGGCTTGCGGTCGGTTGACCGCCGGCATGAATAGAAACGAGGAGGGAACGAATATGAGAACGGCATTCTGGCTGGCGGGCGCGGCTGCTCTGGCGCTGGCAAACCCTGCTGTGGCGGGGGATACCATCAAGATCGGGTTTGTCTCTACGTTCAGCGGCCCGACCGCGGTGATCGGCAACGACATGCGCAATTCGTTCGAGCTCGCGCTCGATCACATGGGCCGCAAGATGGGCGGCAAGCCGGTCGAGGTGATCTACGAAGACGACACGTTCAAGCCGGACGTCGGCAAGCAGAAGACCGAGAAGCTGATCCTGTCCGACAAGGTGGACTTTATCGCCGGCTATATCTGGTCGAACGTGCTGCTCGCCTCGCTCAAGCCGATCGTGGATTCGAAGACGATGCTGGTCATCGCCAATGCAGGCCCGTCGCAGGTCGCCGGCGAGCTGTGCTCGCCCTATGTGTTCTCGACCTCGTGGCAGAACGACCAGACGCCGCAGGCGATGGGCGAGTTCATGAACCAGAAGGGCGTCAAGTCGGTGTTCCTGATCGGTCCGAATTACGCCGCCGGCAAGGACATGCTGGCCGGCGTGAAGAGCTCCTTCAAGGGCGAGATCAAGGGCGAGGAGTATACGGTTTGGCCGAGCCAGCTCGACTTCTCCGCAGAACTTTCCAAGGCGCGCGCGTCCGGTGCGGCATCGATTTTCGTGTTCTATCCGGGGGCTGCCGGCGTGCAGTTCCTCAATCAATATGCCCAGGCCGGCCTGAAGGCGCAGATGCCGCTCTATACCGCCTTCACCATCGACGAAACGACGCTCCCGCTGCAGAAGGAGAATGCGCTCGGCGTTCCCGGCGCGCAGGAATGGGTCAACGATCTGCCCAACGAGCAAAACAAGAAATTCGTCGCCGACTACCGCAAGAAGTACAGCGGCCTGCATCCGAGCTTCTACGGCGCGCAGTCCTATGACGCCGCGCAACTGATCAACAGCGCGGTGGCGGCGGTCAACGGCGACACCAGCAAAAAGGACGAGATGAAGGCCGCGATGGAGAAGGCGAACTTCAAGTCGGTGCGCGGTTCGTTCAAGTTCGGCAATAACCACATTCCGATCCAGAATTTCTATCTGCAGGATGTGGTGAAGGACGCCGATGGGGCACTCTCGCTCAAGACCGTCGCAACCATCGTCAAGGACAGCCAGGATAGCTTCCACGGCAAATGCCCGATGAAGTGAACGCCAATCCCGCCCGGCACAGCGGCGGCGCTCAGCGCGCTGCCGCTGTTTCCCTTTCCGTACATGTTTTGCAACCCGATGTATTCCAGTCCGGAGCCTTTCATCCTTGACGGGCTTCGCCGCCTCGGGATGAGGTCCTCTAGACCCTCATGGTGAGGGCGCGGCAATGCCGCGCGTCTCGAACTAAGAGGACCGTCGGATGCCTAACTATGGTACGCCTCAACCGGAAAACGACCCCGAGTGCCTATGCTGCTTATCGTCGAACAATTTCTCAACGGATTGCAGTTCGGACTGCTGCTGTTTCTGCTGGCGGCGGGATTGACGCTGGTTTTCGGCATCATGGATTTCGTCAACCTGGCGCACGGCTCGCTCTACATGATGGGCGCCTACTTCGCGGCGACGTTTGTCATGTGGACCGGGAATTTCATCCTCGGCGTGCTGCTGGCGCTGGGCGCCACCCTGCTGCTCGGCATTGCCCTGGAATTCGTGGCCCTTCGGCACCTCTACGGCCGCGATCATCTCGATCACGTGCTGGCGACATTCGGGCTGATCCTGTTTTTCAATGACGCGGTGCGGCTGATCTGGGGCCCGGCCGGCCTTGCGCTGCCGCTGCCGGCCTGGCTGACGGTGCCGATCGCGATCCTGCCCGGCATCTATTATCCGGCGTACCGGCTGGCGATCATCGTGGTCGCGCTGGTCGTGGCGCTGATGCTCTACGTCGTCGTGATGCGGACCCGGCTGGGCATGCTGATCCGGGCCGGTGCGTCCAACCGGGAAATGATCGGGGCGCTCGGCATCAACATCAAACTGCTCTACACCCTGGTGTTCGGGCTGGGGGCGGCGCTGGCCGGCCTCGCCGGGATGATGCAGGCGCCGATTCTCACCGTTCAGATCGGGATGGGCGAGAACATCCTGATCCTCGCCTTCGTGATCATCGTGATCGGCGGCATCGGCTCGATCCGCGGCGCCTTCCTGGCCGCGATCTTCGTCGGCATCATCGATACGCTCGGCCGCGCCTTCCTGCCCGACCTGTTGCGCCAGATCCTGAGTTCGGCCGCTGCTTCGACCGCAGCCCCCGCGCTCTCCTCGATGCTGATCTATCTCCTGATGGCGCTCGTGCTGGTGGTGCGGCCGGAGGGGCTGTTTCCGGCCAACCGGCGATGAAGACTTCGCTCAACGCCCGCAACGTCGTTGCCGCGCTGGTGGTCGCCGGCCTTTTGGTGCTTCCGCTCTATACGTCGCTGAGCGGAAACGTCTTTGCGCTGACGCTGTTCACCCGCATCGTCATTTTCGCGCTGGCCGCGGCGAGCCTCAACCTGATCATGGGCTATGGCGGCATGATGAGTTTTGGGCACGCCGCCTATCTCGGGATCGGCGGCTATGCCGTCGGCATTCTCGCCGCCGAAGGCATCGGCTCCGGCTTCGTTCAGTGGCCGGTGGCATTGGCGGCCTCGGCGCTGTTTGCGCTGGTCATCGGCGCGCTCTCCATGCGCACCCGCGGCGTCTATTTCATCATGATCACGCTGGCATTCGCGCAAATGGCCTATTACGTCGCATCCGGGCTCGCCCGCTACGGCGGCGACGACGGCCTGACCATCTACAAGCGCAGCGATTTCGGCGGCCTCATCAACCTGTCGGACCGCGTGCAATTCTACTATCTCTGCCTCGCCTGCCTGCTCGGCGGGCTCTATCTGATGTGGCGCATCGTCAATTCGCGCTTCGGCATGGTGGTTCAGGGCCTGCGCTCCAACGAAGCGCGCATGCAGGCGATCGGGTTTCCCGCCACGCGCTACCGGCTGGTCTGCTTCGTCATCTCGGGCACCATGTGCGGTCTGGCCGGCGCCCTGCTCGCCAACAATACCGATTTCGTCAGCCCGGCCGTCATGTACTGGACCCGCTCCGGCGACCTGATGGTGATGGTCATCGTCGGCGGCATGGGCTCGCTGTTCGGCCCGGTGATCGGGGCGATCGTCTATCTGGTGCTGGAGGAATTCCTGTCGCAGGTGACGGAATACTGGGCGATGATCATGGGCCCGCTGCTGCTATTGATCGTGCTGTTCGGGCGCGGCGGCATCGACGGGTTGTTGGGGAGGCTCGGCCGTGGCTGAACCCTTGCTCCGCGTCGAGAAACTGGTCCAGCGGTTCGGCGGAATCGTTGCGACCGACCACGTCTCGCTCGATGTGGCGAAAGGCGAGTTGCACGCGATCATCGGACCCAACGGCGCCGGCAAGACCACGCTGATCAGCCAGCTGACCGGACAGCTACTGCCGCATTCCGGCACCATTCGTCTTGCCGGCCGCGACATTACCCGCGTGCCGGCCTTTCGCCGCAGCACGCTCGGGCTGGCGCGCTCGTTCCAGATCACCTCGCTGCTGCCGGATTTTACCGCATCGGACAATGTCGCGCTGGCGGCGCAGGCGCATGACGGTCACTCCTTCCACTTCTGGGGCAATGCCCGCAAGATACCCAATCTGCGCAAGGCGGCGCAGGATGCGCTGGACCGGGTCGGGTTGGGTGATCGCGCTGACGTCATGGTCTCGCGGCTGAGCCATGGCGAGCAGCGCGAGCTTGAACTCGCGGTTGCGCTCGCCACCCGGCCGCAACTCTTGCTGCTCGACGAGCCGATGGCCGGGCTTGGCATCACCGAATCGGCGCGCATGGTGAAGCTCTTGCAGGAGTTGCGGCGCGAAGTCTCCATCGTGCTGGTCGAGCACGACATGGACGCGGTGTTCGCGCTTGCCGACCGCATCAGCGTGCTGGTCTATGGGCGTGTCATCGCGTCCGGCCGGCCTTCGGAGATTCGCCAGAACGAAGAGGTCAAGCGCGCCTATCTCGGCGATCAGCATGCGGTGACCCGCCATGGCTGACCTGGCGCCCTTGCTCGAGGTTGAAAACATCGAGACCTGCTATGGCCTCAGCCAGGTGCTGTTCGGCCTGTCGCTACAGGTGCGATCGGGCGAGATGGTGGCCATGATGGGCCGCAACGGCATGGGAAAAACCACGACGATCCGCTCCATTCTGGGGCTGACGCCGGCGCGCGCGGGCGCGATTCGTTTCGCCGGACAACAGGTTCGCAAGCTTCCCTCGTTCCGGATCGCGCAGCTCGGAATTGGCCTCGTCCCCGAGGGGCGTCAGATATTTCCAAACCTGACCGTGCGCGAGAATCTGGTTGCCGCTTCCGGCAATCGCCTCGGCAGCCCCGATCCCTGGACGCTGGAAAAGATCCACACGCTGTTTCCGCGGCTCGCCGAGCGCCGGACAAACATGGGCTACCAGCTTTCCGGCGGCGAGCAGCAGATGCTGGCGATCGGCCGCGCGCTGATGACCAATCCGCGGCTGTTGATCCTCGATGAGGCCACCGAAGGTCTTGCGCCGCTGATCCGCGAGGAAATCTGGAACTGCCTGTCGATGCTGAAGGCGCGCGGACAGTCGATTCTGGTGATCGACAAGAACATCGAGCACCTCACCCGCATCGCCGACCGCCACTACATCATCGAGCGCGGCCGCGCGGTGTGGAGCGGCACCTCGGAGCAACTGATCGCCGAGCCCGATTTGCAGCATCGCTATCTCGGGGTGTGATCGCGGGGCCCTTTTTCCTGTCATTCCGGGGCGCGCGGAGCGCGAACCCGGAATCTCGCGCCGCAAGGAATCGTTTCCCTAGAGCCTTTTCCGTTTCGATAGAATCGAAACAGGGCTCTAGATTCTTGATTTGACGCGTTTTCTTAACGCGAACCGGTCCCCACTTCGCTTGAAAACGCTCTAACCTCTGGATTCCGGATCCAGCGCTGCGCGCCGGGCCGGAATGACGGAGTAATACCAACGGACGCTGGCGAGGACCCATCCACCGTCATGGCCGGGCTTCGTCCCGGCCATCCACGCCTCTTCATCAGCATCGGAAGTCAAGACGTGGATGCCCGCGACAAGCGCGGGCATGACGAGTCATAAGCTGGGGCCGGTAGTATAAAATCTCAAAACATCTCGAAATATTCGCGCTGTTCCCATTCCGAGACCTCGGCCTGGAAGCGCTCGATTTCGGCGTTCTTGATGTGGACGTAGTAGTCGACAAAGCCGGCACCGAGGGCGTCGCGGAAAAAGGGATCGTCCTTCAGCGCGAACACCGCTTCGCGCAGCGTCTTCGGCAGCAAGGCGGCCTGGGTTTCATAGGGCGTGTCCGCGGACGGGCCGGGATCGAGCCCGCGATCGACGCCATCCAGCCCCGAGAGAATTTGCGAGGCCATGTAAAGATAGGGATTGGCGGCGGGCTCGCCGATGCGGTTTTCCAGCCGGGTGGCGGGATCGCCGGGACCGCCGAGCACGCGCACCATCACGCCCCTGTTGTCGCGCGCCCAGATTGCGCGATCCGGCGCCAGCGAATAGGAACGATAGCGCTTGTAGCCGTTGATGGTCGGCGTCGTGAACACGGTCGAGGCGCGGGCATGTTTTAATAGCCCGGCGAGATAGCCGCGGCCGAATGCTGACAAGACCTCGCCGCCGTCCCCGGTCATGAAAGCATTCTCGCCGCTGGCGCGCGAGACGATCGATTGATGCAGATGCCAGCCGGACGCGAACACATTCGGCAGCCGCGGCCGGCACATGAAGGTGGCGTGATAGCCATGGCGGTGGCAGATCTGCTTCACGGCGCTGCGAAGCAGGATCATGGTGTCGGCGGGCTCCATGCCGACCGTCGGCCTGAAGGTGAATTCGCACTGGCTCGGGCCGAATTCGACCTCGATCGACCGCAGCGGCAGGCCGAGCGCCAGGATGTCGCGCCTGACAATCTCGAGCACCGGCTCCATCTGGTCGTAGCGCTGCTCCGTCAGATATTGATAGCCATGCGACAGCAGGCTGACATCAGGCGGCTGGCCCGGCTGGCCGGCATCCTCCGGCGACATTTTTGCGTCTTCGAGCTTGAAGATATGGAATTCGACCTCCAGGCCGGCGACGAAGTCGTAGCCGCGGCTGCCGAGCTTATCGAGCACCGATCTGTAGAGATGGCGCGTCGCGAACGGCACCGGCCGCCCGTCGGCGAAATAGACGTCGCACAATAGCCAGCCGGTCGCCGGCGACCACGGCAGCACCCGAAAGCTGGTGGGATCGGGCACCATCAAAACGTCGGCGGCGCCTTCCATCTCCCGCATCCCAAAACCGCCGCCGGAGGTGAAGACCGGGAACACGGTGCGATGCGAGGTATCCTTGGCGAACATCGTCGTGGTGATGGTGCAGCCGCTCTCCAGCGCGGCCAGCGCCTCGCTCGCTACCAGCGTCTTGCCCCGGAGGATGCCGTGCTGATCGGGGAATGAAAGTCTTATGACTTCGAGCTTTTGCTGCTCGACGATTTTCCGCAGGCGGGTCGCCGCCTCGTGCTGCTCGTCGGACCAAAGACCGTGACGTCTGACAAAACTCAACGCGTCTCCCCCAGCGGACACCGATCCGGAAACGCCATTGTCAAACCGCCTTGAGATGGCGCACCCTGTCGGCAATCTCCTGCGGGACTGGCGCGGCCCATGGTGCGCTCCGACGCCGTTTCACGTCGACCTCCATCCAGAAGGTTTCCCAGCCTCGGGTCGGTCCGATGCCGTCCATGGTCGCCGGACCCTGAATGCTGCGCGCATGCGCGGCATCGAGGAACATGAACGGCTTTGCGCCGGACGCGGCTTTCTCGATTTCCTGCCGCAGCAGGCGGCGATACTGGACGATGGCCTTGTCGGCCTGGCCGAGATGTTCGCGGGTGCGGTCCTGGATCGCGCCCATCGATTCCACCGCCCACTGGTCGTGCACGTTGATGTCGTTGCCCATGCCGGTGTAAGTCGCGGTCGCCTGCTCCTGCGGATCGAAGCCGTAGTCGTTCGACTTGTTCTTGCGCGAACGATAATCCGGCAGCTCATAGAGTTCGAGGCGCTGGTCGCGCATCTTCTTTTTGTCCACCGGCGTCGAATAAGAGGTGAAGATCGCGTACCAGTAGCAGTTCTCGTCATCGATCGGCACATGCCACTGCGAAATCGTCATTTCCGTGCTCATCGGAATGACAAAAGCATGCGGGAACAGCTGGTTGGTGACGCGGACATGGGTGCGCTCGCCGTCGATCTCGCGCAGCGTGATCAGCCGCAGTCCGTATTCGGTCTGCTCGACATTGACGATGGGCCGGTCATATTCGCGCAAAATCTTCGTCATCGGCAGGTCGCTGCCGGCGGATGCGCCGCGAAACTGCTTGCCGTAAGCCTCTGCGGGATCCTCGTCCTCGAAGAAGCGATGCAGGAAGGAGGCATGCGACGGATCGATCCCGACCTCGAGTGCCTGCAACCAGTTGCAGTTGATGTGCCCCTTGAACGCAAATGTATGGCTGTCCGGCGCCACGAAGCAGTCGATCTCGGGAAATGCCGGCGGCTCGCCTTCGCCGAGATAAGCCCAGAGGATTCCGCTCTTCTCGATCACGGGATAGCTGCGCTGCCTGACGCCCTTGCACAGCTGCGAGTCCTTCGGCTCGGCCGGCGTCTCGAGGCATTGGCCCGTCGCGTCGAACAGCCAGCCATGGAAGGCGCAGCGCAAGCCGCCGTTTTCCAGCCGGCCAAAGGCGAGGTCGGCACCGCGATGCGCGCAATGGCGGTCGATCAGGCCGTAACGGCCCTGCTCGTCGCGAAACAGCACCAGATTCTCGCCGAGCAATTTGACCGGTCTGACCGGCCTCGGGCCCGATAGTTCATCGACCAGCGCCGCCGGCTGCCAGTACATCCGCATCAATTTCCCGCACGCGTCCCCAGGACCTGTCCGGGTGATCAGGTCGTTCTGTTCCTGGCTCATCATGGCGGTGCGTTCTCCGTGACGACAGTTGATCGCGAGATCGACTATTTGTTCGAAATCAAATTACAAGGCTTGCCGTTGCAGGCAAGCGGATTCCTCGGCCGCATTGCCTCATCGCGAGACAGCGCCTACGCGCCAAGCCCAAAATGGTCAATGATTTGCCGCGCGGTTGCCTCCGCCGACCTCGCCTCGGTATCGAGCGTGAGGCAATCGGGTCGGGGCACCGGAGAGAATTCATAATCGTCGAGGTATTTGCTCAGGCTTTCCTCTGACGTCATCTTGCGCCGCTCGACGCGATCGGGATTGCCGATCCTGCGCGCGGCCTCCTCCCTGGAGCAGTGCAGGAACACCGGAAGCAATTCGCCGCCGTGCCGCCGCATGATCTTTTCGAAATCTTCGTATTGGGGACGGTCGTCCGGCTCGACATAGCAGAAGGTGGTGACGACAAGCGCAACCCCGTGCCCGGCGGCGGCGTCCAGCGCCGAGTACCTGACGCTATGCACCAGCTCCCAGAATCCGGGAGCGCCGAAGTCGAAGATCGTGCGCGCCAGATCGATGGCCGCGTGATTGTCGAACAGCCGCCCCGATACCGTTCGAAGCAGCGCGTTTGCGACCGTCAGTTTGCCGGTTGCGGGCGCGCCGTGGAGGAAAAGCAGTTTCATGTCTCATGCCTGTCGGCTGCGCCGTAAAGCCTGCGGGCTGCGGCGCGGGGAAGAACATACATGGGCCATGGTTGCACGGAGCAAAACTTATCGCGGCCACAACATCGAACCGCTTCCGCCGCATCGAGGGTCGATTTCATACTATTACTCCATGAAGAGGAGCCGCAATGTCCTCGAACGCGTTTCCCCGCTTTCCGTCCGTCATGCGCTTCCTGACTGCGCTCATTTTGCTGGTCGCAGGGCAGAGCGTGACGCCGTCTTGTGGCGCGGCGGAGCCGAACAGCCCAGGCCAGTGGTTCATTTCTCTCATCACTACCTACAACCAGAAGTCATTTTGTATCCCCGCAACGACGCGTCTGATCGATGTCACCCAGGCCGTCGCGCAGTATACCCAGTCGCATCAAACGTCCGGCCGGCTGACGGCGTCGCTGGCCATTCAGATCCTGGCGCAGCTATATCCCTGTCAGGCTCCTTCCTCGGTGGCGAATGTCGGGGCTCCGAAGACGGATGAAGACGCCCCGGTCGGGATGCAGACCATTGAAGTCATGCGCACGCTCCAGAAGACGTCGGGCCACGAGAACGACGACGTCCTCGACAAGATCAGGAGCCACGCCGACGCCTATCCGCCACCGGTGTTTTTTGCTCTGGCAAGGGTGCTCTACCGGCGAGGCGACGTTGACGAGGCTATCTTCTGGTTCAACGCCGCGCGGCTGCGGGGAAATTTTGACGCTTGGCGCTCTACCGATGTGGTTGCCGCCCGGGCTGCCATGATCGCCATGGTAAAGCAGATGCCCATCGAACTGCGCAAGGCACAGTTCCTCGATCTTCAAAAGCTGAGAATGATCGTCACCAAGGTCATTACATGGGATGAAACGACACCCCGCAACTATGACCGGCGATGGATCGATTTTCACGGCGTGGCCGCAAATAAAAACGGGCCGGCAGATGGCAGCGCGCCCAAGACCATCCCGCCCGAAAAGTGGGATGAACTCGCCAAACAGGTTCGCGAGGAATTCCGCAAGGATCTTGAACTGTCGATCGCGCTGATGAGTAACGCCAGGAAATAGCGCGGAGGCAAGGCAGGCCTACGCTGCCGCTTCATATCGAAGCAATCGGCGCCTGCCCGCTCAAGACGCAACGCTGCGCAGTCCGAACGCCTGCGCATCTTTCCGCAGCACCGGTGCCACCGCCTCGATCAGACGTGCGGCGGCGGCGTCGACACTGAGGCCCGCGGTGTCGACCACGGCGGAGGCGCGGGCATAGAGCGGCTCGCGGCTGCGCAGGATGGTGCGCAATTCCGCCATCGCCGAGCGATCGTCCGCCATCGGCCGCAGATCGCCCTGGCCGCGCACCCGCGCCATGTGCTCTTCCGGCTCGGCCTTCACCCAGATGGTGTAGAACGACGACAGGATCAGATCGAAGGTTACCGGCTCCGAGACGATGCCGCCGCCGGTCGCCAGCACCATCAGTTCCTTTCGCGCCAGCAATTGCCCGAGCGCCGCCTGCTCCATGCGCCTGAAACCTTCCTGGCCGTAGAGCGCGATGATCTCGGCGACGGACAAGCCGTTCTGCGCCTCGATCTCCTTGTTCAACTCGACAAAACTCCAGCCGATCTCCTTCGCCAGCATTTTGCCGAGCGTGGATTTGCCGGCGCCGCGCAAACCAATCAGGGCGATGCCGGCAAACGACATCCGCCGCTGCGCTGCCGCGCTTTGCCCGGCGAGAACGTCCTTGGCCTGCGCGATCTGGTTCGGTGTCGCCTTGCGCAGGAGGTCGCGCACGACCGGCCAGTCCGGCGACGGCTCGGATGCGGGAATGAGATCTTCGAGATGCGCGCCCATCGCGTCAGACACCCGGCGCAGCAGCACGATCGAGACGTTGCCCTTGCCGCTTTCGAGCTGGGCGATGTAGCGTTCGGAAATACCGGAAACTTTTGCCAGTACCTTGCGCGACATGCCGCGCAGGGCGCGCATGTTGCGGACGCGCTGGCCGAGTTGCTCGAGAAAGCCGGTCTCTAGATCGGGATTTTCGGTCATGTCGCCGTGTTCGGTTCAGGCCGCGAAGCGCGCGCATCCGGAAACATAATGCCGAGAAGGATTGACAGCAAGCGCGTACGGTGGCTCTCTATGAATTATAATTCTTATAACTCGGGGGAGGAAGCGCGTGACAGGCCTGGCTAACAGGAACGAGGCATGAGCGGCGTCACCAGTTCCTGCAATGCGGTGATCTGGCTGCTCGACCGCAATGTCGATCAAGGGCGGGCTAATAAACTCACCCAGCGGTTCAGGTTGCGGGACGGTGCGAATAAATGAGGTCTCGTCATTCCCCGATGTGCGATTGCACATCTGAGGGCGCGCGTCAGCCCGAACCCGGAATCTCGATCGGCGAAATCATATCGAGATTCCGGCTCAGTCCGCTTCGCGACCTCCGGAATGACGGAGCAGTGAAAGCACGATATGACGGCTCTCGCACCCACCGGCTTCCTCACGATCGGCGCTTCCGATCTCGAATATCGCATGATCGGTCCGGCGCCGGAGGACGCGCCGACCATCGTCATGCTGCATGAGGGCCTCGGGTCGGCCGGGCTGTGGGGCGATTTTCCCGAAAAACTTCAGGCCGCGACCGGGGCCGGCGTGTTCGTCTATTCGCGCGCGGGCTATGGCGCCTCGACGCCGGTAAAACTGCCGCGCCCGCTCGACTATATGCATATCGAAGCGCTCGACGTCCTGCCTGATCTGCTCGACCAAATCGGTTTCCGGCGCGGCCTTCTGCTCGGGCATTCCGACGGCGCGTCGATCGCGACGATCTATGCCGGCGGCGTGGCCGACCATCGCGTGCGCGGGGTTGCGCTGATTGCGCCGCATTTCATCGTGGAAGATGTTTCGGTGAACTCGATCGAGGAGATCAAGAAGGTCTATGAGACCACCGAGCTGAAGTCGAAGCTGAAGCGCTGGCACGGCGATGTCGACAACGCGTTCTACGGCTGGAACGGCGCCTGGCTCGACCCGAAATTTCGCAGCTGGGATATCTCGGAATATCTCGCCTATATCCGCGTCCCGGTGGCGATCGTGCAGGGTGCCGATGATCAATATGGGACAATCCGCCAAGTCGAGATCGCGAGGGAAGAATGCTATTGTCCGGTCGATGTGACGATCATCCCGGGCGCCGGACATTCGCCGCATCGCGAAGCGCCGGAGGCGACGCTCAATGCGATCTCGGATTTTGCTGGACGCATTTTGCAAATGCGCGACGGCTCGCCGGGGCGGGCGGCGTAACGCATCGACCGTGGCGATGCGCCAATGAGCATCCCTCCCTCAACCGCCGCCAAGTTGCCGCTGCCGCGCTGGGCCTATGTCCCCGGCGAGACCGACGAAGCCGGCGCCGATTACGAAACCCTGGCCCAGGTCAAGCTATTGGTGCCGTCGCGATTCCGCGACTTCGTCCCGGCGCGGCATCCGGCATTGCGCTACGGAATTGCGCTCAATGACGGCGGCTATTTCTGGGAATCGCAGGAGGTGCTGGAAGCGGTGTGGGCGGCGGCGCCGCAGGGCGGCCGCGAGCGGATCCTGCTGCGGGCCTGCATCCAGATCGCCAACGCCAATCTCAGGCTCCGGATGCTGAAGCCTCGCGCGGCTGCGCGGTGGCTGGGCGAGGCGTTGGCCGAACTCAATAGGCTCGGCGGGCGCAAGGCGGCCGCCATCGGCGACGGATTTGTTGATGGTTTTCCAACCGCAGCCCTCGCAGACCAGCTGGAGACCAAATTGGCGCTGCCGGTATTATCCAAGGCCGATTGGGTTGCGATCGGCGTCATCGGCCGGATATGAAGCAAAATTCCGGTTAGCGTTCCCAAAAGGGCTGGACGGCACCGAAAACATGCATTATTGTGCATATTAACGGAAGTGATCCCAAACAGGTGAGGGTGGTTTATGGCCGGTGAAGATCGCGTCCTCGCTGGCGGCGCTAGCTACATCGATTTTCAGACCGAACCGTCGCGCTACCGGCACTGGAAGCTGCAAGTCGATGGCGACGTCGCGACGCTGACCATGGACGTCGACGAGAACGGCGGGCTGTTCGAGGGTTATCAGCTCAAGCTGAATTCCTACGATCTCGGCGTCGATATCGAGCTGGCCGACGCGGTGCAGCGGCTGCGTTTCGAACATCCCGGCGTGAAGGTGGTGGTGGTGCGATCGGCCAAGAACCGGGTGTTCTGCGCTGGCGCCAACATCCGGATGCTCGCCGGCGCCACCCACGCCCACAAGGTCAACTTCTGCAAATTCACCAACGAGACCCGCAACGGGCTGGAGGATTTGTCCGAGAACTCCGGCCAGCGTTTTGTCACCGTCATCAACGGCACGGCTGCCGGCGGCGGATACGAACTCGCACTTGCCACCGATCACATCATCCTTGCCGACGACGGCGCAGCCGCGGTGGCGCTGCCGGAAGTGCCGCTGCTGGCGGTGTTGCCGGGCACCGGCGGGCTGACGCGGGTGGTCGACAAGCGCAAGGTGCGCCGCGACCACGCCGATTATTTCTGCACCATCGAGGAGGGCATCAAGGGCAAGCGCGCGGTGCAGTGGCGGCTGGTCGACGAGATCGTGCCGAACAGCAAGTTGGAGGCCAAGGTCGCCGAGCGCGCCAGGGAATTCGCCGCCGCCTCCAGGCGCAACGGCAACGGCAAAGGCATTTCGCTGACCCCGCTGGCGCGGAGCTTTCACGACAACGGCATCCGCTATGGCCTGGTCAGCGTCGATATCGACCGCGCGCAGCGCGTCGCCACGATTTCGATCAAGGCGCCCGAAACGCTCCCGCCCGCCGATATCGACGGCATGATTGCGAAGGGCTCATCGTTCTGGCCGCTGCAGGTCGCGCGCGAGCTCGATGACGCCATCCTGCATTTGCGCATCAACGAACTCGAGACCGCGATGCTGGTGTTCAAGTCGCATGGCGATCGCGCCAATGTTCTCGCCTGCGACGCCCTGCTGGAAGCCAACAAGGCGCACTGGCTGGTCAACGAAATCCGGCAGTACTGGAAACGGGTGCTCAAGCGGATCGACGTCACTTCGCGTACGCTGGTGACGCTGGTCGAGCCCGGCTCGTGCTTCGTCGGCACGCTGGCCGAACTCGTGTTCGCGGCCGACCGCTCCTACATGCTGATCGGCCAGAAGCAGGGCGACAACCGCGCCCCGCCGACGATCGAATTGACCGCGATGAATTTCGGACCCTACCCGATGAGCCACGGCTTGACCCGCCTGCAATCGCGCTTTCAGGCCGACCCGTCGGATCTGGAGCGCGCGCGGAAGAGAATCGGCGAGGCGCTGGACGCCGAGGAAGCCGAAGAGCTTGGGCTTGTCACCTTCGCGCTCGACGATATCGACTGGGACGACGAGATCAGGGTGTTCTTCGAGGAGCGCAGCAGCTTCTCGCCCGACAGTCTTACCGGCATGGAAGCCAATTTGCGCTTCGCCGGGCCGGAGACCATGGAGTTCGAAAATCTTCGCGCGCCTGACGGCGTGGCAGAACTGGATCTTCCAGCGTCCCAACGCGGTCGGCGAGAACGGCGCGCTCAAGCGCTACGGCACCGGCCAGAAGGCGCAGTTCGACATGACGCGGGTGTAGAGAAATTTTTGCTGCGGCATGGCCGGGCAAGAGCGCGAAGCGCGTCTTCGCGCAGATGTCCCGGCCATCACGGAAAATGTGTCCAAGGAGCACGCCATGAACGTGAACATCATGAACGTCGATTACTCAACCAAGATTCCCAACAACGTGAATCTCAGCGAGGATCGGCAGGTGCTCAAAGCGCTGGAAGGCTGGCACCCCGGTTACATGAATTGGTGGAGCGATATGGGGCCCGAGGGCTTCCAGCAATCGCTGGTCTATCTGCGCACCGCCTATTCGGTCGATCCGCGCGGCTGGGCCAAGTTCGACTATGTGAAAATGCCGGAATACCGCTGGGGCATCCTGCTTGCGCCACAGGAAGAGAACCGCGTCATTCCGTTCGGCCAGCATTATGGCGAGCCGGCGTGGCAGGAAGTGCCGGGCGAACATCGCGCCATGCTGCGCCGCCTGATCGTGATCCAGGGCGACACCGAACCGGCCTCGGTCGAGCAGCAGCGCCATCTCGGCAAGACCGCGCCTTCGCTCTACGACCTGCGCAACCTGTTTCAGGTCAACGTCGAAGAAGGCCGCCATCTCTGGGCGATGGTCTATCTGTTGCAGAAATATTTCGGCCGCGACGGCCGCGAGGAGGCCGACGAGTTGCTGCGCCGCCGTTCGGGCGACGCCGATAGCCCGCGCATGCTGGGCGCCTTCAACGAGGCGACGCCGGACTGGCTGTCGTTCTTCATGTTCACCTATTTCACCGACCGCGACGGCAAGATGCAGTTGCACTCCCTGGCACAATCCGGATTCGATCCGCTGTCGCGCACCTGCCGCTTCATGCTGACCGAGGAGGCGCATCACATGTTCGTCGGCGAGACCGGCATCAGCCGTATCGTGCAGCGAACCTGCGAAGCGATGCGGGCCGCCGGGATCAGCGATCCTACCGATATTGCCAGGGTCCGCGCGTTGGGGGTGATCGATCTTCCGACCATCCAGAAGAAATTGAACCTGCACTACACGCTCTCGCTCGACCTGTTCGGCTCCGAGGTTTCCACCAACGCGGCCAACGCCTTCAATGCCGGCATCAAGGGCCGCTACCACGAGACCCAGATCAAGGACGACCACCGCCTGCAGAACGACACCTATCCGGTGCTGAAACTGGTGAACGGGCAGATCAAGCGCGTCGACGAGCCCGCGCTCACCGCGCTCAACATGCGGCTGCGCGACGATTACTCGCAGGACTGCGTCAAGGGCCTGTTGCGCTGGAACAAGATCATTTCGACGGCCGGCTACGACTACAGACTGACATTGCCGAACGTCGCGTTCCACCGCCAGATCGGCGAATTCAGGGACGTTCATGCCACGCCGGACGGCGTGCTGATCGACGATGCGACCTGGAACAGGCGCAGGAGCGAGTGGCTGCCTTCCACTGAGGACGGCGATTTCATCGCCTCGCTGATGAAGCCGGTGACCGATATCGGCGGCTATGCCCCGTGGATTTCGCCGCCCAAGGTCGGGATCGACAACAAGCCCGGCGATTTCGAATACGTGAAGATCGAGACGTGAACACCGGACGTCATCATCCGCGAAAGCGGATGATCCGGTAAACGCCGACGTCAATTGTGAAAGCGCCCACTCCCGATGACACACACCGGGAGTACTGGATACCCGCCATCGCTGGGTATGACAGTTGGTGCCTAATCCCAGCCGTCGCCCTTGATGCCGGGATTGGCGTAGACGATGCCGCCATCGACCGCGATGGTGGCGCCGACCACGTAATCGCCGGCGCGCGAGGCGAGATAGATCGCGGCCCCCGCCATATCTTCATCGGTGCCGATGCGTCCCGAGGGCACGCGCGTCGCCACCTCGTCGGCGTGGTCGCGGGCCGCCTTGTTCATGTCGGACTTGAAGGGCCCCGGCGCGATCGCCGTCACCACGACGTGGTCGCGGATCAGTTTGACGGCCATCCGGCGGGTCAGGTGAATCAGGCCCGATTTGCTGGCGGCGTAGGAATAGGTCTCCATCGGGTTGACGAAGATGCCGTCGATCGAGGCGATGTTGATGACCTTGGCGGGCCTTTCGGCGCTGGCGGCGGCGCGCAGCGGGGCGGCCAGCGCCTTGGTCAGGAAGAACGGCGTCTTGACGTTGAGGTTCATCACCTTGTCCCAGCCGCTTTCCGGAAACTCGTCGAAATCCGCGCCCCACGCCGCTCCCGCGTTGTTGACGAGGATATCCAGCTTCGGTTCGCGCTTTTTGATTTCAGCCGCCAGCATCTCGATGCCGGCCATGGTGGAAATATCGATCGGCAGCGCGATACATTCGCCGCCATATTCTGCCGTCAGTTCCCTGGCGGTCGCCTCGCACGGTCCGGCCTTGCGCGCCGTGACGTAGACCTTCGCCGCGCCCTGGCTGAGAAAGCCGGCAGCGATCATCTTGCCGATGCCGCGCGATCCCCCTGTCACCAGCGCGATGCGGCCCTTGAGCGAAAACAGATCCTTGAACATGTCGCCTCCCTTGCGTTTACGCATGGTTCTGGGCGCAGGGATTCAATGAGTCAAGGAAAGCCGCGGCGTCCCTGCGAAAGCAGGCACCCATAACCACGGGCTTTGATTGTGGCAGAAAGTAAAGACCCCATCGACCAGCTGGTGGATCGCGGGGGATGGATCCCAGGCGTTCGCGGCGACCCCCGGGTCATTCACGCCGCGTGGACACAAAACCGTTCCACATCGCGGTGGCGGCGCCGGAGGTCAGCACCGGCAGGATGCGCGCGTCCTGATAGTTGCCGTTGAGCGAGACCCGCGGCAGCGCCGTCAGATGATCGGCGCTTTCGGCGAAGATCATGCCCGGCCGGGTCGTCACCGCGGTCTCGAAGCCGGCGCTGCGCGCCAGCGCGAATTCGCGCGCGCCGGCCGCGATCTTGTCGCCGTAGGGATAGGCGAGATGGACGACCGGACGCTGCAGCGCATTTTCAATTCGCGCGCGGCCGATCGCCATCTCGTGGCGGACGATCTCTTCGGTCTCCCTGGCGAGATTGCAATGCGTAATCGTATGCGCGCCGATGCTGACCAGGGGGTCGTCGGCGAACGGCTTCAGCTCGTCCCACGACATGCAGAGATTGCGGCTGATTGCGCTGTCGTCGATGCCGTGACGCGCGCATAGCGCGGCGATTTCGCGCTGGATGTCATGCTCGCCCGGTAAAGAACGAAGCCAGTCGTGCAGACGATCGAACGCGGCCTGCTTGGCGGCCGGCGTACTGGCATCGAGGCGGGTCGCAACGTCGCCGATCGCTACTTCGATCGCGGAGGCCCCGGCGATCACCATCTCCAGCGCGATCCACCACAGCCTGCCCGTGCCTTCTGCGAAATCGCTGACGACGTACGCGGTGAAAGGTGCGTCGAAATCCCGCATCACCGGCAGTGCGAAATCCCTGTTGTCGCGATAACCATCGTCGAGGGTGAAGCAGGCAAAGCGCCGCGAGAAGTTGCGTTCGACCAGGCGCTGATGCACCTCGTCCATCGTGATGATGTCGATGTCGCGTGAGCGAAGGTGCGACAACATCGCATGCAGGAACTCGGGCGCAACCTCGAGATGCCGATTGGGCTGGAATTCGGCGTCGCGGCGCGGGCGGACATGATGCAGCGTAAAAATGGCGCCGATGCCCGAGAAAATCGGCCGCAGCAGATAATGTGCCCCGGTAAAGTATAGCGCTCCCAGTCCGGCGCGGATCACGTTGGTGCGAAACTGCTTCATTCAGGGATGGCTGGCCGATTCGGGTGCAGCGGCGAATCTAGCGGAAAACCGCTGAAGAAACAGTTAGTCGTGTGGCCTGCTAATTCGGGTTTGACAGCCTCGCAAGGGTTTGTTTTCTCTCTGCTCCCGGCGCCGCCGATCTGAAGCTCCTGCACGCGCTTCGCGAATTCGCATCAGGAACGTCAAATCGAAAAGCGGCACTGGAATCATGGTGTTGCTAGTCCCCCTTTGTCTCCGAAGTTCGTGTCAGGGGATGCCGCGACAGCCCACGAACTTCGGAAACGGGGCACCAGGCCCCGCGGGACATCGAATGCACGGACTTTTCAGGTGGAGCAGCAAATGGTGGCCGGGCGTAATTCCACTGGTCATCTTTTGGGCTATTGCGGCCTGGACAAGCACCTCACCCCTGGAAGCCGATCTGGCCGCCCGCTCCACGTCAGCGCTTAAGGATACCGTACTCGACAAGACCAGGATCGTGGTCTCCGGCCGCGACGTTACCTTTGCCGCGGATGCATTCTCGGAAGATGGCCGCCGCAGCGCGGTCGCCGCGGTGCAGGGCGTGCCGGGCGTGCGGCTGGTCAACGATGAAACCCGCCTCGTTCCCGAGGCCAGGCCGTTCGTCTGGTCGGCCGAGCGGGACGTCGCCAAGGTCACGCTGGGCGGCAGTTCGCCGCTGCCGGCCAGCAAGGGCAAATTGCTCGAGGCGGCGCGCGCCGGGCTTGGCGGCGTCGAGGTCGTCGATCAGATGCAGTTATCGCGAGGCGCGCCGCCGCTTTTCGACAATGCCGCCTTGCTGCTGCTCGATCAGATCGGGAAATTGAAGGACGGCAAGGTCACGATTTCGGATACCAAGGTCAGCCTCTCCGGCATGGCGCGCGACCTCGGCGGCCGGGAAGCGATCGCGGCTGCGCTGAAAAATCTCCCCGAGGGCTTTTCGGTCGCCGCCAACGAGATCAAGGCGCCGCCCTATGTCTTTCAGGCCTACAAGGATCCGGTGGCGGTGACGCTGACGCTGACCGGCTACGTGCCTGATAAAAATGTTCACGCTGCGATTGCAGCCGCGGCCGGCCGCAAGTTCTTCAGCGAAAAGGTGGTCGACAATCTCAAGGCCAGCATCGGCGCGCCATCCGGATTTGTCAGCGCGGTGGTGCCGGCGCTTGGCGCGTTGTCGCGCTTCTCGACGGGAACGCTGGTGGTGACTGATCGGGAGGTGAAGCTCTCGGGCGATGCATTCTACGACGCGGCGGTGACTCAGATCCGCGCCAGCCTTGCCAGGGATTTCCCGGAAGGCTGGCAGGTCACGGCCGACATTTCGGTCAAGCCGGCATCCGCACCGGTCGATCCCACCGTATGTCAGCAGCTGTTCTCGGAGTTGCTGGCCAAGGGGAAAGTCCGGTTCGAATCCGGACGGGCCACGATCGATCCGGATTCCGCGGGGCTGCTCGACCGCCTGATCGAAATCGCGATGCGCTGTCCGACTGCCAATATCGAGATTGCCGGACACACCGATGCCGACGGCGAGGAGGCCGTCAAGCAGACGCTGTCCGAGAAGCGCGCGCAGGCTGTTGCGGATTATCTTGTCAAGGCAGGCCTGCCCGCGAACAGGTTCACGGCGATGGGCTACGGCAGCTCGCAGCCGGTCGCCAGCAATGATACCGACGAAGGCAAGGCGCAGAACCGCCGTATCGATTTCCTGGTGAGGTAGCGGATGGCATTTCTGGTGACATTTCATTGGGGCTGGCTGCTCGCCTCGGCGCTGCTGGGTCTGGCAATGGGCTGGATCGCCGTGGTTCATCGCGGCCAGGGCGTATCGAAGCGGATGTCGCGGTGGCTGGCGCTGCTGGCGGTGGTGCTGGCCGCGTCCGCGCTGGCGCGGGTGATCCCCGGCCGCCCCGGCTATTGGCTCGATCTCGGTCTCGTCATGTCTGCAATGTACCTCTTGGGTTGCGCGGTGGGGTCGTGGCTGCGCGACTGGGTGCTCTCGCGCAGCGCGCCGGCAGCCTGAAATTCTCCGGCCGCAAACAGGACGTGTTATGATTGTTGCAGCCCACTATCGGATGTTCGGTCACTACAATGCCTGGGCCAACGGGCGCCTCGAGCGGCAGACGGCAAAGCCGGTCGCCTGATTTCACGAAAACTTCACCGCCTCATGCGCAGGGTTTAGGGCCTTCGGGCTCCGCTCCGGCGGAGCGACTGCAGCAAAACGGTGCATTCCGGCGCCTGGAACCCCCTCCCGTAATATATTGAAGGAACGCGATTTATTCACATCAAGCGAATTCCACTCCGGCTTAAAACACGCTACCACATCGTGCCAGGGGGCAAGCGTGCGCTGGCGGCGAAGTTCGTTCGGGCGCTGTCGTCGCGGGATCGCAATTCGAGGTCTAGATGCTGGAAGCAATACGCAGGGCGGTCTCGTTTCTGCGCCAGAAGCAAATCCTGCATAAGCTGGGTGTCGTCGTCAGCGTCACCGTCATCGGGATCGCGTGCTACGTACTTTACCATATGCTGCGGGGCATCGACGTCGAAGAGGTGGTCGAGGCTATCAAGCAGACCGAACCCCGCCAGATCGCGCTGGCGGCATTGTTCGTGGCCGCCGGGTATTTCACCCTGACCTTCTATGACATGTTCGCGGTTCGCGCGATCGGCCGCGCCGACGTTCCCTACCGCGTCAATGCACTTGCCGCTTTCACCAGCTATTCGATCGGGCATAATGTCGGTGCCAGTGTCTTCACCGGAGGCGCGGTTCGCTACCGCATTTATTCCGCCTGGGGGCTGAACGCGATCGATGTGGCAAAGATCTGTTTTTTGGCCGGCCTGACATTCTGGCTCGGCAACGCGGCGGTGCTGGGACTGGGGATCGCCTATCATCCCGAAGCGGCGGCGTCGATCGATCAACTCCCGCCCTGGCTGAACCGCGTGGCCGCGGTTCTCATCATTCTCGGGCTGGTGGCCTATGTGGTCTGGGTCTGGATACAGCCGCGCGTGGTCGGGCGCGGGCCCTGGACGGTGGTGCTGCCGGGCGGCCCGCTGACGCTGCTCCAGATCGTGATCGGAATTGTCGATCTCGGCTTTTGCGCGCTGGCGATGTATGTGCTGGTGCCGGATGAGCCAAACCTCGGCTTCGTCGTGGTCGCGGTTATCTTTGTCTCGGCGACGCTGCTGGGCTTCGCCAGCCATTCCCCCGGCGGGCTTGGCGTATTCGACGCCGCCATGCTGGTTGGCCTGTGGCAGATGGACCGGGAAGACCTGCTTGCGGGGATGCTGCTGTTCCGCGTCCTCTATTATCTTACCCCATTCGTCATATCTGTAATCCTGCTGACGTTTCGGGAGGTTATAATAGGTGCGCGAACCAAGCGCCTGCGCCAGGCGGCGCCGGGGCTCGACACCGAGCCGCCGCGGAAAGCCGCCTATGTGAGAAAGCGTGGCGACACGGGCGCCTGACGACGTGGACCCGAACGGGGAGAGAGCCGGCCCGATGGCGATAGACGCTCCTTCTTCTTCCTTCTTTTCGCCGTGGCCGGATCGGTTGCGGCATTCCGCCATTATCCTGCTCGCCGCCGGTCTGGCGCTCGCCGTGCTCGTCGCGTTCGGCGAATTGTCGGTGGTTCGCGCCGCTGCGGTCTTTATCTGCATCGCAGCCGCAGCCCTGGTGCCGTGGCGATTGCACAACGTCGCGACGTCGCATGAGGACGTCCGCGGGGTCAATAACCCGGTCGAAGCCGCGGCCGTCAGCGCGGTCGTTGCCGGCATGCCGGATCCGGCGGTGTTGCTCGACCGCGCCGGCCGCGTCATTCACCTCAATGCGGCGGCGGCGCAGCTCGCGCCGGCGCTGCGCAAGAACGAACTCGCGCAGTTCGCGCTGCGTTCGCCGGAAATCATCACCGCGCTCCGCGAAGCCATCGCGACCACCGAACCCCGGCGCGCCACCTATCTCGATCATGTGCCGGTCGATCGCTGGATGGAATTGATCATCACCCCCGTGCCGGTGCCGACGCTGTTCGGCGGCACCGACAAATGCATGCTCATGACGTTCCACGATCAGACGCCGCTGCGCCGGGTCGAGGAAATGCGCGCCGACTTCGTCGCCAACGCCAGCCATGAATTGCGCACGCCGTTAGCCGCGCTGTCGGGCTTTATCGATACCCTGCAAGGGCCCGCCAGGGACGACGCCAAGGCGCGCGAGCGCTTTCTCGGCATCATGCACACGCAGGCGACGCGGATGGCGCGGCTGATCGACGATTTGCTGTCGCTGTCGCGGGTTGAACTCTCCGCCCACGTCCGCCCCGATACGCTGGTGGATATCGTCCCGATCATCCGGCAGGTTGCGGACGGGCTGGAGCCGCTGGCGCGGGAGCGCCAGGTCACGATCGATATCGATCTGCCGGAAACGCCGGTCGTGATCGCGGGCGATCGCGAGGAGTTGCTGCGGCTGTTCGAGAACCTGATCGAGAACGCGCTGAAATACGGCGCCTCCGGCGGCAAGGTGATTGTCTCGCTCATCTCGGCGATGTCGGGCGAGGGCGTGCCGGAAGTTCGCGTCATGGTGCGCGATTTCGGCCCCGGCATCGCGCCCGAGCATCTGCCGCGGCTCACCGAGCGGTTCTATCGGGTGGATGTCGGCGACAGCCGCGCGCAGGGTGGCACGGGCTTGGGTTTGTCGCTGGTTAAACATATCGTTAACCGTCATCGCGGCCGCCTTTTGATCGAAAGCGTGCCAAAACAGGGTGCGACCTTCACTGCCTGTTTTCCCCAGCCGCGGACTCCGGTTTCGGCCTAAAATCAAGCAATTTCAATTGCTTGACCGTGTCATCCAACTGTCACCAAACCTTCGTAAAAGCAGCGTGTCCCGTATCTAAACGGGCGACGTGGGCGCGATCGGGTGCATTCGGCGCTTCGCCCACCAGATGGAGACCAGCAATGAATTTCATGAAAACGATCGTCGCTGCCGGCCTGGTCGCCGCATCGACGTCGGCGTTCGCCGCCGACATTACCGGAGCGGGGGCGACGTTCCCGTTCCCGATCTATTCGAAATGGGCCGACGCCTACAAGAAGGAGACCGGCAACGGTCTGAACTACCAGTCGATCGGTTCGGGCGGCGGCATCAAGCAGATCCAGGCCAAGACCGTGACGTTCGGCGCGACCGACATGCCGCTGAAGGTTGAGCAGCTCGAGAAGGACGGCCTGATCCAGTGGCCGATGGTCATGGGTGCGATCGTTCCCGTGGTCAATCTCGAGGGCGTGAAGCCCGGCGAGCTGGTGTTCGACGGCGAAACTCTCGCCAACATCTATCTCGGCAAGATCACCAAGTGGGACGATGCGGCGATCAAGAAGCTAAATCCGAACGTCAAGCTGCCGACCGACGCCATCGCCGTGGTGCGCCGCTCCGACGGATCGGGCACGACGTTTAACTTCACCGACTATCTGTCGAAGGCGAGCGCGGAGTGGAAGTCCAAGGTCGGCGAGGGCACCGCGGTTGAATGGCCCGTCGGCGTAGGCGCCAAGGGCAACGAAGGCGTCTCCGGCAACATTGGTCAGACCAAGAACTCGATCGGTTACGTCGAGTACGCCTATGCCAAGCAAAACAAGCTGACCTATACAGCCATGGTCAACAAGGCCGGCAAGACCGTGCAGCCCACCGTCGAGTCGTTCCAGGCCGCCGCTTCCAACGCCGACTGGACCCACGCTCCCGGCTATTACGTGATCCTCACCGATCAGCCGGGCGACAAATCGTGGCCGGTCACGGCATCGACCTTCATCCTGATGCACAAGGAACCGGTCGACAAGGCCGCCTCGGCTGAGGCCATCAAGTTCTTCAAATGGGCCTTTGCCAAGGGCGACAAGATGGCCCAAGAGCTCGATTACATTCCGATGCCGGACAATGTGGTCAAGCTGATCGAGAAGACCTGGTCGGCGGATATCAAGAGCTGATTATCCGGGTTCTTGTCCGCCCTTCGCGGCCATGAAAGCGCAAACCCGCTCCGCCCAACTCGGGTTTACCCGAGTTGGGCATCTCGGACTGTCGAAGCCGGATATATCGATTTTGATAGGGAGAGGTGAGGCAGGACGCCGTGCTTCCGGTTCACAGGGCGTGAACCTGATTTCAAGCAGCCGGGTTAGGTAGTATGACAGAGACAATTGGCGTGGCAGACATGGCCGTTCAGAGCGATGTAATGGAAGCCGCCGGACCTTACGATCGCTCCAAAGCGCTCAACGCTTTCAAATTCGGCGACGTCGCATTTTACTGGATCACCCGCGCCTGTGCGGTCTCGGTGCTGCTGATGCTCGGCGGTATCATCCTCTCGCTGATCGCGGGCGCATGGCCGGCGATGAAGCAATACGGCTTTTCGTTTCTGTGGACGGCGCGCTGGGCGCCGTCGGCCGATCCTCCGGTGCTCGGTGCGCTCGGTCCGATGTACGGCACGCTGGTGACTTCCTTCATAGCGATGTTGATCGCCATACCCGTCGGGCTGGGTATCGCGATCTTCCTCACCGAGCTCTGCCCGCAATGGCTGCGCCGTCCGATCGGAATAGCCATCGAATTGCTCGCGGGCATTCCCTCGATCATCTACGGCATGTGGGGCTTTTTCGTGCTCGGCCCGTTCCTGGCCTACACGTTTCAGCCCTTCATGATCGGATTGTTCGACGGCGTCCCCGTTCTCGGATCGATTTTCGGAGGGCCGCCCTCCTACCTCAGTCTGTTCAACGCGGCGCTGATCCTCGCGATCATGGTGCTGCCGTTCATCACCTCGATTTCGGTCGACGTATTCAAGACCGTACCGCCGGTTCTCAAGGAAGCTGCCTACGGTGTCGGCTGCACTACGTGGGAAGTGGTGCGCAATGTCGTTATTCCCTACACCCGCGTCGGCGTCATCGGCGGCGTCATGCTGGCGCTCGGCCGTGCGCTCGGCGAAACCATGGCGGTCACTTTCATTATCGGCAATTCCTTCCACATCTCGTCTTCGATCTTCGCGCCGGGCACCACGATTTCAGCCGCGATCGCCAGCGAGTTCGCCGAAAGCGACGGTCTGCACCAGTCGGGCCTGATCCTGCTCGGCCTGTTGCTGTTCGTGTTGACGTTTTTCGTACTGGCCGCGGCGCGGCTGATGCTGCTGCGGCTGGAAAAGAAGGCGGGGAAATAAAATGAACCCGATCTACAGAAGACGTCGCCGCAACGACATCATCGTGAGACTGCTTTGCCTGGGCGCCGCGATCTTCGGCGTCACCTGGCTGGCGCTGATCCTGTTCACGCTGCTCTACAACGGCCTCGCCGGGTTCAGCCTGCAGTTCTTCACGCAGAACACCCCGCCGCCGGGATCGACCGAAGGCGGCCTGCTGAACGCCATCACCGGTTCGATCATCATGACCGTGATCGGCGTCGGCATCGGCGCGCCGCTGGGCCTGTTCGCCGGCACCTATCTGGCCGAATACGGCCGGAACGATCGCCTCACTTCGGTGATCCGCTTCATCAACGACATCCTTCTGAGCGCGCCGTCGATCATCATCGGCCTGTTCGTCTACGGCGCCATCGTGGTGCCGATGGGCGGGTTCTCGGCTTTCGCCGGTTCCCTGGCGCTCGCCGTGATCGTCATTCCCGTCGTGGTGCGCACCACCGAGGACATGCTGCTGCTGGTACCCAATCCGCTGCGGGAGGCGGCATCTGCCCTGGGCCTGCCGCGCTCGCTCGTCATCAAGCGAATTGCCTATCGCGCGGCGCGTTCCGGCCTCATTACCGGCGTGCTGCTGGCGACGGCACGCGTTGCCGGCGAAACCGCGCCGCTGCTGTTCACCGCGCTCAGCAACCAGTTCTTCAGTCTCGATTTGACCAAGACCATGGCCAACCTGCCGGTGACCATCAACAATTTCGTGCAAAGCCCCTACGCCTACTGGAAACAGCTCGCCTGGAGCGGGGCTTTGCTGATCACGATGACCGTGCTCACCCTGAATATTGGCGCGCGCATTCTTGGCGCCGAGAGGACACCAAAATGAGCGATCTTTCCGTATCGATGAGCGCTGCCGGCGGACCTGTTCCCTCGGCGGTTTTGCCCGAGGCCCCGGCAAAGGTCACCGCGCGTGGCCTGAACTTCTACTACGGCGAAAATCACGCGCTGAAGAACATCAACCTTGCTCTCGGCACCCATCGCGTCACGGCGTTCATCGGGCCGTCCGGCTGCGGCAAGTCGACCTTGCTGCGGATCTTCAACCGGATGTACGATCTCTATCCGGGGCAACGCGCCACCGGCCAGGTGATGCTCGATCAGACCAACATCCTCGATCCCAAGCTCGATCTCAATCTGCTGCGCGCCCGCGTCGGCATGGTGTTCCAGAAGCCGACGCCGTTTCCGATGACGATCTATGAGAACATCGCGTTCGGCATCCGGCTCTACGAGAAGATCTCCAAGTCCGAGATGGACGGCCGGGTGGAAAAGGCGCTGCGCGGCGGCGCGCTGTGGAACGAGGTCAAGGACAAGCTGAACGCCTCTGGTCTCAGCCTGTCCGGCGGCCAGCAGCAGCGGCTTTGCATCGCCCGCACGGTTGCGGTGCGGCCGGAGGTGATTTTGTTCGACGAGCCATGCTCGGCGCTCGATCCGATTTCGACCGCCAAGATCGAGGAATTGATCTCGGAACTGGCGGAGGACTACACCATCGCCATCGTCACCCACAACATGCAGCAGGCTGCGCGCGTCTCGGACAAGACCGCCTTCATGTATCTTGGCGAGCTGGTCGAATTCGACGAGACCAACAAGATATTCACCTCGCCGAGCGATCGACGCACCCAGGACTACATTACCGGCCGGTTCGGCTGAGGGAGAACAACAGATGGGTTCCGACCACACCGCCAAGGCGTTCGACAGCGATCTGCAGGAATTGACCCGGCTGGTCGCGGAGATGGGCGGTCTTGCCGAACGCACGATCGTCGAGTCCGTTGATGCGCTGATCCGCCGCGACGTCGCGCTCGGCCAGCGCGTCGTCGCCGCCGACGCCGAGATCGACAACCTGCAGCGCGTGATCGAGGAACGCGCGGTCTTGACCATCGTCCGGCGCCAGCCGATGGCGGTGGACTTGCGCGAAATCGTCGGCGCCATGCGGGTCGCCACCGATCTCGAGCGGATCGGCGACCTCGCCAAGAACATCGGCAAGCGGGTCGCGGCGCTGGAGAGCGATTTTCAGCCGCTGAAGCTGATCCGCGGCCTCGAGCACATGACCGACCTCGTGCAGTCGCAGGTCAAATCCGTGCTCGACGCCTATGCGGCGCACGATCTGCCGGCGGCGATGGCGGTCTGGAAGGGCGACGAGGAAGTCGACGCCATCTGCACCTCGCTGTTCCGCGAACTCCTGACCTATATGATGGAAGATCCGCGCAACATCTCTTTCTGCATCCATCTGATGTTCTGCGCCAAGAACATCGAACGGATCGGCGATCACGCCACCAACATAGCGGAAACCGTGTTCTATATGATCGAAGGGCAGCAGATTCTCGACAAGCGCCCGAAGGGCGACACGACGACATTTGCCACGACCGTACCCGGAAACTGAGAAGCGTTTTCGAGCGAAGTCGAAACCGGTGCGCGTTGAAGAAAACGCGTCAAACAAAGAGGGAAGCGTTTTGAGCGAAGCGGAGACGGGTTCGCGTGAAGAAAACGCGTCAAACAAGAGAGAAGGCTTTACGAAGATGAGCGCGCGCATTCTGGTGGTTGAAGACGAGGAAGCGCTGACCACGCTGTTGCGCTACAACCTCGATGCCGAAGGCTACGAAGTCGAAACAGTCGGCCGCGGCGACGACGCCGATACAAGGCTGAAGGAACGCGTTCCCGACCTGATCGTGCTCGACTGGATGCTGCCAGGCCTGTCCGGGATCGAGTTGTGCCGCCGCCTGCGGGCGCGGCCGGAGACGAAATCGCTGCCGATCATCATGCTGACCGCGCGTGGCGAGGAAAGCGAGCGGGTCAGGGGCCTTGCCACCGGTGCCGACGATTACATCGTCAAGCCGTTCTCGGTGCCGGAGCTGCTGGCGCGGGTGAAGGGTCTGTTGCGCCGCGCAAGCCCCGAACGGCTTGCCACCGTGCTCGCTTATGGCGACATCGAACTCGACCGCGAGAAGCGCCGCGTCGCCCGCTCAGGCCGCCCGATCGACCTCGGGCCGACCGAGTACAGGCTGCTGGAATTCTTTCTGGAGCATCCGGGCCGCGTCTTCAGCCGCGAGCAATTGCTCGACAGCGTCTGGGGCCGCGATATCTACATCGACGAGCGCACCGTGGATGTGCATATCGGGCGGTTGCGCAAACTGCTCAACCCCGGCCGCGAGCAGGATCCGATCCGCACCGTACGCGGCGCCGGCTACGCACTGGACGACCGGTTCGCGAAGGCAGAAGCGAAGGCGGAATAGCGATCAATCTTGATCGCCGTCGGATAACCACGAACATTCGCGGTTACGGGTCCCGGCGTTCGCCGGGACGACAAGTATCGGATATCGCGTTTACCTCGTCGGCTTCAGCGGCTGGCGGCGGCGGTCGGAGGCCGGCTGATAGGCGATCCGAGAGTGATGCGCGCAATAAGGCAGGCTGGTCAGCGCCTTGCCGCCGCAGAAGAAGAATTCGGGGCTGGAGGGATCGCCGACCGGCCAGTGGCAGGTGGCCTCGTTCAGTTCCAGCAAAGACAGCCGCTGGCTCATCGGCACCACATTGTCGTAGGTGATCGGATCCGGCTCCAGCTCGACCTCGAAAGCATGGGCCAGCGCCGTGTTGCCACGCGAGACCGGACGGGCGACCCGCATCATGTGCTGGGCCGGGCGGGCCTTGCGCTGGCGCGGTGCCGCCGAGGAGGGGCTCTTGGCGCGGCCGGAAAGGCCTAATCGGTGGACCTTGCCGATTACGGCGTTGCGCGTCACATTTCCGAGTTCCGCGGCAATCTGGCTGGCCGAAAGTCCGGCTTCCCAGAGTTTCTTCAGTTGTTCGACGCGATCGTCAGACCATGTCAATACCGTCATCGCACTCTTTCCTTCGCGTCGCGCCTGCCGATTGTGGGATGGCGCTGCGATGCCAAAGTTCTAAAATCCCTGACGGCAGAATCCTCTAGCCCTCGCCGGGCGCAGCAAGCGCGCCCGAACGTTTACGCCGAACTCTTGGGACTTAGAGGAGCAATACTACCGCACGAGATGTCGTACCCGACAGCCCAGAAGCTACAATATGGCGTGACTCCGGCGCAAGAGTCCGCGTGGGGGCGTCCACATGTTCCGTTATCCGAGCATTACAATGCGATCTTTCCGCGACCCCGGATGTTTACGGGCTGGCCGCGTTCCACGACCGGTTGACAGTTATCGCCGTCCGCATAGAATGGTTGCTACGTGCCGCCCCGAAAAGGCGGCACGTTTTGTTTCCGGGGCTGGTTGCCGATGCGATCGCGCCAATGCGCGCATTGCGACCGGGCCGTAACCTTCAGTGATCGCCATGACCAAGAGCGCGACGTCGCATCTGCTTCCCGTATTCGCCAGGGCCGATCTCGCTTTCGAGCGCGGCGAGGGCGCCTGGCTGATCGCGACCAACGGCGAGCGCTATCTCGATTTCACTTCCGGCGTTGCGGTGAATGCGCTCGGCCATTGCCATCCTTATCTGGTCGCAGCGCTGCAGGAGCAGGCGACCAAGCTGTGGCACATGTCGAACCTGTTCAAGAGCCCGGATGGCGAACGGCTGGCGGCACGGCTGTGCGAACAAAGTTTTGCTGATTTCGTGTTCTTCGCCAATTCCGGTGCGGAAGCGATGGAATGCGCGATCAAGATCACGCGCAAATATCACGCCGCCAAAGGCCATCCGGAGCGCTATCGGATCATTACTTTCGACGGTGCATTTCACGGACGGACGCTGGCGACGCTGGCTGCGACCGGGTCGCCGAAATATCTCGAAGGCTTCGGGCCGCCGGTGGACGGCTTCGACCAGGTGCCGCTCGGCGATCTCGACGCTGTCAAGAAGGCGATCGGTCCGCACACCGCGGGTATCCTGATCGAGCCGCTGCAGGGCGAAGGCGGCGTGCGCGCCGCGCCGCACGCGTTCTTCAGGGCGTTGCGCCAGCTCTGCGACGACAACGGCCTGCTGCTGATTTTCGACGAGGTGCAGACCGGCATGGGCCGCACCGGCGAGCTGTTCGCCCATCAGCGCCTCGGTGTGACGCCGGACGTGATGCCGCTGGCGAAGGCGCTCGGCGGCGGCTTTCCGATCGGCGCCTGTCTCGCGACGACCGCGGCCGCGGTCGGCATGACGCCGGGCTCGCACGGTTCGACCTTCGGCGGCAACCCGCTAGCGGTCGCAGCCGCAAACGCTGTCATGGACGTCATGCTGAAGCCCGGCTTCTTCGAGCGCGTGCAGAAGATGTCGCTGCTGCTCAAACAGAAGCTGGCCTCGGTGGTCGACCGTCACCCCGACGTGCTCGCCGAGGTGCGCGGCGAAGGACTGCTGATCGGTGTGAAGGCGGTGGTGCCGTCGGGCGATCTGGTGACGGCGCTGCGCGACCAGAAGCTGCTCACGGTCGGCGCCGGCGAAAACGTGGTGCGGTTCCTGCCGCCGCTGATCGTGAGCGAGGCGGAGATCGAGGAATCCGTGCAGCGGCTCGAACGCGCCTGCGTCAAGCTTTCCGGCGGTCAGTTGAAACGGGCGGCGGGGCAATGAGCAAAGCGCTGCGCCATTTTCTCGATCTCAACGAGCTTCCGACCAAGGAGCTGCGCAACATGCTCGCCGCCAGCGTCGCCATGAAAGCGAAGCTGAAGGCGCATGAGAAGCCGAAAAAGCCGCTCGAAGGCAAGACGCTGGCGATGATTTTCGAAAAGCCGTCGACCCGCACCCGGGTATCGTTCGACGTCGGCATGCGCCAGCTCGGCGGTGAATCGATCATGCTGACCGGCGCGGAAATGCAGCTCGGCCGCGGCGAGACCATCGCCGACACCGCGCGGGTGCTGTCGCGTTACGTCGACGCCATCATGATCCGCATCCTCAACCACGATGCGCTGCTGGAGCTCGCCGCGCATGCCACCGTGCCCGTCATCAACGGGCTGACGCGGCGCTCGCATCCCTGCCAGGTGATGGCGGATCTGATGACCTTCGAGGAACATCGCGGTCCGATCGAGGGCCGCACGGTGGCGTGGACCGGCGACGACAACAACGTGCTGGCGTCATGGGCGCATGCGGCGGAGCGGTTCAAGTTCCAATTGAACGTCGCGACCCCGCCGCAGCTCGCGCCGAACAAGGCGATGAGAGACTGGATCAAGGCGACGCAGGCGCCGATCGTGCTCGGCAGCGATCCGGAAGTCGCCGTGCGCGGCGTCGACTGCGTGGTCACCGACACCTGGTTCTCGATGGGCGACAAGGACGGCGAGCACCGTCACAATTTGCTCAAGCCCTATCAGGTCAATGCCAGGCTGATGTCGCTGGCAAAACCCGACGCGCTGTTCATGCATTGCCTGCCCGCCCATCGCGGCGACGAAGTCACCGACGACGTGATCGACGGGCCGCAGTCGGTGGTGTTCGACGAGGCCGAAAATCGCCTGCACGTGCAAAAGGGCATTCTGGCGTGGTGCTTTGAGGCGGTGGCGTAGTCCCGCAGCTGAACTGAGCGTTCCCAACATCGTCGTCCCGGCCAAGCCAACGGATCCGGCCTTCGGCTGGCCTGGCGACCGGCTCCGCGCGAGCCGGGACCTGTAACCGCCAAGCTTGTGTTGTTACAAGAGCTGGAGCTGCTGTCCGACGCAGCAACTGCCATTGGGACGATCCGGAGCGATATTTTCGCGCCTCCCAAGGCCTTTCGATCTGCGTCTGCCGACCCCAGATAAGGCGCCATGACCTCACAATCCCCCGACATGAAAATCTCAACCAAAACCCCGATCCGCGCGCCGTCGGCGGTTCCGGTCGACGATGCGGTGCTGCCATTCGAGGTCGAGGCGCTCGATCTGCGCGGCCGCCTGACCCGGCTCGGTCCCGCGCTCGATGACGTCCTGGCCAAGCACGATTATCCCGCCCCGGTCGGCAAGCTGCTCGGCGAGGCCATTGTGCTCACGACTTTGCTCGGCTCGTCCTTGAAATTCGACGGCCGCTTCATCCTGCAGACCCAGACTGACGGTCCGGTGTCGTTTCTGATCGTGGATTTTCAGGCGCCGGACCGCCTGCGCGCCTATGCGCGCTTCGACGCCAGGCGGCTCAAAGAGGGTCAGGATTCCGGCGGGCTGCTGGGAAAAGGGCATCTCGCCATGACCGTCGATCAGGGGCCCGATATGAGCCGCTATCAGGGGCTGGTGGCGCTCGACGGCGGCAGCCTGGAAGACGCCGCGCATGAATATTTCCTGCGCTCGGAACAGATTCCGACACGGGTGCGGCTGGCGGTCGGCGAGGAATGGCGCGGCGGCGAGGGCCCGAAACATCGATGGCGCGCCGGCGGGATGTTGCTGCAATTTCTGCCCAAGGCGCCGGAGCGGGCGCGGCAGGCCGATCTTCATCCGGGCGATGCGCCGGAGGGCAGCGTCGCCCACACGGTGGCGGAAGACGACGCCTGGATCGAAGGCCAGTCGCTGATTTCGACGGTGGAGGACGTCGAGCTGATCGATCCGGATCTGTCGGGCGAGCGGCTGCTTTATCGTTTGTTTCACGAGCGTGGCGTCCGGGTGTTTCCGCCGCTGCCGCTGCGCGCGCAATGTTCATGCTCGCGCGAGGCGGTATCGTCGATGCTCAAGAGCTTCGCGCCGAACGACCGCGCCGAGATGGTGAAGGACGGCAGGGTGGTCGTGACCTGCGAGTTCTGCTCATCGGTCTATCAATTCACCCCGCACGAAGCGGGGGTGGAGTAGCGGGGCCCGTCGCGGCCGGACTTGATCCGGCCATCCATCAATCTTCAGAAAGTGTTTTGCGAGGAAGATGGATCGCCGCGTCATCCAGCGCGAAGACGCCTCGCGCCTTTCGCCCGGTGATGACAAGCAGGGCGCCGAGCATTCCTTAATTCAGCACTCGCTTGCTGTCGGGACTGTCGAGCGAGAAGGTTGGCACGTCGATTTCGAACCGCTCGCCGCTCTCGCTCACCATCTGGTAGCGGCCGGTCATGAAGCCCGACGCGGTCTGAAGCGGCACGCCGCTGGTGTATTGGAAGCGCTCGCCCGGCGCGAGCACGGGCTGCTCGCCGACCACGCCTTCGCCGCGGACTTCCTGCTTGCGGCCCGAGGCGTCGGTGATGATCCAGTGCCGCGTCCGCAGTTGCACGGTCTCCGCGCCGGTATTGGTGATGACGATGGTGTAGGACCAGAAATATTGACGGTTCTCGACCGACGAGCGTTCCGGCAGGAAGCTCGGTTCCACGGTGACTTCGATCCGGCGGGTAACGGCGCGGTACATGGGGGAGATCTTTCCAAATCGGGGTGGATCATACCGAAAAGTCGGGCCCGAACCAATCGCCTGCCCGGCCGGCGGCATGCCAGCCGCGCAAATGACAATCGTCGTTTCAACATAGTTCCGACCTAAAGCGCCGGCCGCGGCGGCCCGAAATCCTTTGCAACTTGCTTGCAAGCCGGGTGCCGGTACTATCTTTGCTGTGGTGCAGGCGCGTAGAGCCGATTTGCCCAAGAGACCCGCTCAAGAGACCCGCTCAAGAGACCTGCTCGAGACCGCTGCCAGATGACGTCCATTGCCGATCGAGTTACCGGACCACCGCTCGCGGGCGCAGCGGATGCGATTGCGCGCGATGCTGCTCCCGCGCCGGCCACGTCGGCGCCGGCTATTTCGTTTCCAATCGCCGGCGAGCGCGAACTGCGGCTGGATCTGTTTCGCGGCATGGCGCTGTGGCTGATCTTCATCGATCATCTGCCGCCCAACCTGCTGACCTGGTTCACGATCCGCAACTACGGATTCAGCGACGCCACCGAAATCTTCATTTTCATCTCCGGCTATACCGCGGCGTTCGTTTACGGCCGCGCGATGCTGGAGTCCGGGTTCGTGGTCGCGACCGCGCGGATCCTGCGGCGGGTCTGGCAGATATACGTCGCGCACGTGTTCCTGTTTACGATTTTCCTTGCGGAAATTTCCTACGTTGCCACCAGCTTCGAGAACCCGCTGTACACCGAAGAAATGGGGATCATGGATTTTCTCAAGCAGCCGGACGTCACCATCGTCCAGGCGCTGCTCCTGAGATTCCGCCCCGTCAACATGGACGTGCTGCCGCTCTATATCGTGCTGATGCTCTTTCTGCCGATGATCCTGTGGCTGATGAAGTGGAAGGCCGACGTCACGCTGGCGCTGTCGGTCGCGCTCTATGCCGTGACCTGGGAGTACGATCTGTATCTGACCGCTTATCCGAACGGATACTGGGCCTTCAATCCGCTTGCCTGGCAATTGCTGTTCGTGTTCGGCGCATGGTGCGCGCTCGGCGGCGCCAAGCGAATGTCGCGGATTCTGTCGTCGCGCATCACGCTGTGGCTTTCGATCGCCTATCTGTTCGCGGCGTTCTGTGTCACGCTGACCTGGTATTTCCCGCAGTTGACTCATCTGATGCCGCGCCAACTCGAGCAATGGATGTATCCGATCGACAAGACCGATCTGGACGTGCTGAGGTTCGCGCATTTTCTGGCGCTGGCGGCCGTTACCGTGCGCTTCCTGCCGAGGGACTGGGCCGGATTGAAATCGCCATGGCTGCGGCCGCTGATCCTGTGCGGCCAGCATTCACTTGAGATTTTCTGCCTCGGCGTGTTCCTTGCGTTCGCGGGGCATTTCGTGCTGGCCGAAGTTTCCGGCGGCGCCGCGATGCACTTCATGATCAGTATTTCCGGAATTCTGATCATGTGGGCCGTGGCATGGGTGATTTCGTGGTACAAGCGCGTCGCCGACAAGAGTGCTTCGCGGACAAAAGGCACCGGCGGCAACGCCGATATGGCAGGAGGGGGCTGATGAAGTCCAACCCGGGACCCATCCTGGGGCTGGCGATGCTGGCAGGTCTTTTGACCGTGGCGCCCGCGCGCGCGGAAGATGCTCCCCAAAGCTGCGAGGTGCCGGCCTCCCTGCTCGCAACCGAGAGCGCCCTTCCCAAGGTCGCGGACGCCGTAAAAAGCGGCCATCCGCTGGATATTCTGGTGGTCGGCAGCCGGTCCTCGACCATCAACACGTCGGAAGCGAGCGCCTATCCCATGCGTTTTCAGGCGGCGCTGAAGGAGAAACTGCCTTCGGTTGCGGTCAACGTATCCGTAGAAATACAGGGCAAGAAAACCGCCGGGGAAGTCGCCAGCGGTCTTGCCAAGCTGGTGGAAGACAAGAAGCCTACTTTGGTCATCTGGCAGACCGGCACCGTCGATGCTATGCGCTCCATCGATCCTGATGATGAATTTCGCGCCGCGGTCGACAACGGTGTTGCTGCGCTGCAAAATGCGGGAGCCGACGTGGTGCTGGTGAATCTGCAATATAGTCCGCGCACGGAAACGATGATTTCGGTGCCGCCCTATTTGGATAATATGCGCGTGGTGGCGCAGCGGCACGACGTTCCGCTGTTCGACCGCTTCGCCATCATGCGTCAATGGAACGACGCGGGAGACTTCGATCTGTTCAGCGCTTTCCACGGACTCGAACTTGCCAAGCGTGTTCACGATTGCCTTGGCCGGGCGTTGTCGAAATTTGTGATCGACGCCGCGCATCTCGGCCCGGCCCAGCAGAATTGAGGACCTGGCGTTAATGAGTTGTCGCTTCCCTTTTTGCCGAATGGCGGTGCTGGCTGGACCCGCAGCCGCGGCGCTCGTGCTGCTGACGCCGGCCTCGATTCTGCCCGCGCGCGCGCAAGTGGCCCATCCTATCCAGCAGGCTGCGGCCTCCGAAGGCGCCAAATCTGATGGCGCGAAGCCGGCGGCGGCACAGCCGGCCGGCACGGGCAACGTTGCATCCGTCGATCAGGCCAATTCGCCGCAGCAGAAGAGCTTCACCGCCACGGCGATCGAAAGGCTGAAGCAGGCCGCGAGATCGGCCGGCGACATTTTCAGCCGCGTCCCGTGCCTGCCGCCGAAGGGCGGCGCCAAATCGATGGGATCGCTGCCGCATGTGGCGGGCAAGCTGGCCGCGGGCGAGCCGGTGGTAATCATCGCCTTCGGATCGTCCTCGACCGTTGGTTATGGCACGACGTCACCTGAATTCACCTACCCCAACCGGCTGGCGGCGCAGCTGCGCCGGCAATATTCGAGCGCCGACATCACCGTCATCAATCGCGGCAAGGGCGGCGAAGACGCGCCGGAAATGATGAAGCGGCTGCAGGGTGAGGTGCTCGACATGAAGCCCGATCTGGTGATCTGGCAGGTCGGCACCAATGCCGTGCTGCGCAATCTCGATCCGGCCGAGACCGCAAAGCAGGTGGAGGATGGCGTCGCGCTCATTCAGGCCGCCGGCGCCGACCTCGTGCTGGTCGATCCGCAGTATTCTCCGAGGGTGACCGAGCGCGCGGAAAGCGCCAACAAGATGGTCAATCTGCTCGGCAGGGTCGCCCAACTCCGCCATGTCGGCATTTTCCCGCGCTTCGAGGTGATGCGCGAGTGGCACGAACAGCGGGCGCTGCCGATCGACAGTTTCGTGATCGCCGATGGCCTGCACATGAACGACTGGGGTTACGCCTGCTTCGCCCAGCTGCTTGGCGACGACATCATCAAGTCGGTCGGCCAGATCAAGCTCGGCGTCAACGTGCCGGCTGACGTGCAGACCTATCGCCCGATGTAATTTCCGTCTTTGCGAGGAGCGCAAGCGACGAAGCAATCCGGCTCCCTTGCGGTGTCGCTTCTCGATTGCCTCGCGCAGCCTGCCATCGGGCGCGCATTGGCGCGACCCGTCGGCTCGCAATGATGTCGATGGCCGGATCGCGAGTGGGCGAGCCTCACGCCTTCTCCAGCGCCGCCTGCAGATCCTCGATCAGGTCGTCGCGGTGTTCGAGGCCGGCCGAGAACCGGATAAAGCCTTCGCTGATCCCGAGTTCGGCTCTCGCCTCCGGCGCCAGCCGCTGATGCGTGGTGGTCGCGGGGTGGGTGACGAGGCTCTTGGCGTCGCCGAGATTGTTTGAAATCCGCGCCAGCTTCAGCGCGTTGAGGCACCGAAACGCCGCCGGCTTGCCGCCCTTGACCTCGAAGCCAACCAGCGTCGATCCGGCGCGCATCTGTTTCTTCACCAGCGCGGCCTGCGGATGATCGGCGCGCCCGGGATAGATCAGCCGCGAGATTTTCGGATGCTGCGCCAGCGCTTCCGCTACCGCCGCGGCGGTTTCGGTCTGCGCGCGGACGCGGATCGCCAGCGTCTCCAGCCCCTTCAGCAGGATCCAGGCGTTGAACGGCGACATCGACGGGCCGGTCTGGCGCAAGAAAGTATGGATGTGTTCGGTTATGAACGCTTCCGAGGAGAGTATGATTCCGCCGAGGCAGCGGCCCTGGCCATCGATATGCTTGGTCGCGGAATACACCACCACATCGGCGCCAAGCATCAGCGGGCTCTGCCAGATCGGCGTCGCAAACACATTGTCGACGATCAGCCGCGCCCCGCCTTGATGTGCAATCCCGGCGATGGCGCCGATATCGAGCACGTCGAGCGTCGGGTTGGTCGGGCTCTCCAGAAAGCAGCTCCTGGTGTTCGGCCGCATCGCGCGTCTCCACTGGTCGAGATCGAGGCCATCGACCAGCGTGGACGAAATGCCGTAGCGCGGCAGCAGATCTTCCACCACATAGCGGCACGATCCGAACATCGCCTTGGCGGCTACCACGTGATCGCCGGCTTTCAGCGGCGCGAGAATCGCCGTCGTCACCGCGGCCATGCCGGTAGCGGTAGCGCGCGCGGCTTCCGCGCCCTCGAGCTCGATCATGCGGCGCTCGAACATCGCGATGTTGGGGTTGGAAAAGCGCGAATAGAGAAAGCCGGGGTCTTCGCCCTTGAAGCGCGCTTCGCATTGTTCCGCGCTGTCGTAGACAAAGCCCTGCGTCAGGAACAGCGCCTCGGATGTTTCGCCGAATTGCGAGCGCAAGGTGCCGGAATGGACCAGCCGGGTTTCGGGACGGTAGCGGGCGGTTGACGACGCGGATTTGGTAGAACCAGACATGTGACCTCCTGCGTGACCACGTTGAAAATGGTCACAAAAAACCGGCCTGGAAAAATTCCACAGGCCGGGATCACACTGTCCCCGGCCTGTTTAGCGACTTATTTAACGTGGCTGCAAGCCGGCCGGCTCAAATCACCACGGGATAAGTCATGCTGATATTCCTTCGCGCCCTTTCCGTCAAGGCGGCCATCGGATAACGGGTAAAAGTCCGTATTTTCAGCGTCTGGATGGCTATAACCTGGCCATCCCGGGGGACCCTATCGTGACCTTCACGCTTCCACCCGACGCCAATGGCATTTTGCCCGACCGCATGATCGCGGCGATGGCGGATGCCGGCCTCATTCTGCCCGCCTATCCCTTCGTCGAAAGCCAGATCCAGCCGGCGAGCCTCGATCTGCGCCTCGGCGACATCGCCTATCGGGTGCGCGCGAGTTTTCTGCCGGGGCCGGGCGCAACGGTGGCGGAGCGCATCGACGAATTGAAGCTGCACGAAATCGATCTGACCGACGGCGCGGTGCTGGAGACCAACTGCGTCTACATCGTGCCGCTGCTGGAGAGTCTCGCGCTGCCGCGGGAGATCGTCGCCGCCGCCAATCCGAAAAGCTCGACCGGACGGCTCGATGTGTTCACCCGCGTCATCGCCGACGGCACGCGCCGGTTCGACATGATCGGCGCCGGCTACCACGGCCCGCTCTATGCCGAGATCAGCCCGAAGACATTTCCGGTGCTGCTGCGCGAGGGATCGCGGCTGTCGCAGGTCCGCTTTCGCACCGGCGAGGCCATCCTCACGTCCGATGAACTCGACGCGCTGCACGATCTGGAGCGGCTGGTCGATATCGACGATGCCGATCTCGTCGACGGCGTGGCGCTGAGCGTCGACCTGTCAGGCGAAAATGCCAACGGTTTTGTCGGCTACCGCGCCAAACGTCACACCGGCGTGATCGATATCGACCGCCGCGGCGGCTACGCCGTCGGTGAGTTCTGGGAACCGATCGCGGCGCGGCCCGATGGCAGCCTCATTCTCGATCCCGGCGAATTCTACATTCTGGCCTCGAAAGAAGCCGTCCAGGTGCCGCCGGATTACGCCGCCGAAATGGTGCCGTTCGATCCCCTGGTCGGCGAATTCCGCGTGCATTACGCGGGCTTCTTCGATCCGGGCTTCGGCTATGCCGGCGCCGGCGGGCAGGGCTCCCGCGCGGTGCTGGAAGTGCGCTCGCGCGAAGTGCCGTTCATCCTCGAGCACGGCCAGATCGTCGGCCGGCTGGTCTACGAGAAAATGCTGGCGCGGCCCAAAGCCATGTACGGCCAGCGCATCGGCTCCAACTATCAGGCCCAGGGCCTGAAGCTGAGCAAGCATTTCCGGGCGTAGCCTGCCGTCGTTACGCGAGTTTCATGTTTCGTTAAATGTTGCACCTTAGGGTTGCGATCATGCAATCCGGTTTCGTTGCCGGAGCGAACCTTCCGCCGTGACTACGCATTGCGCAATCACAACGACCTTATCCCGCTCTAGGCAAGTGCAATTCACGACTTACCGCAATGTTGGGCTGTTCGGCGTACAGACGCTTTGACGCGCCAGCCTTTTGATATCAGTTGTATCGAAGGAATGCTGTTTTGACGTTGCGTCCACTCGCCCAAAACAAGGCCGGAAGCGTTCTGTTAGCGCACCCGGACGTGATGGATGTCGCGTTCATCGATGTGGATCGCAGGCGAACGATCGAGCGGTGATCAGATGTCGATGGCCGCCTGCAACCTGGGCCTAAAGTTCCAGCAGATCGTTGCTTCCTCACCGGAAGCTACGGCCTTGCTTTGTGAGGGACAAAGCTACGACTTTCGGACGCTGAATGAATCGGCGAACCGTTTCGCTCGCTGGCTTGCCGCCCGCGGTGTGAGACGGGGGCAGGTCGTTTGCCTCGAGCTTTCGAAGATCATCGAGGCATACGCGCTGGCATTGGCCTGCATCAAGATTGGCGCGCCTTACGCGTTTCTCGATCCAGCCGCTCCAGCGGAACGGGCTCGCCTGATGCTCGATCGTTGCAAGCCGGCGGTCATCGTAAGCGTTCGCGGCGGCGCTGGTGATCGTGTCATCATTCGTGATGAGACCGAACGAGCGCATCTCTGCAGCGAAGCTTCGGCATTTGACGGCGACAACCTGCCGGAAACGGAGCAGATCACCGGGGCTGACCCTGCTTACGTGATGTTTACATCCGGGTCTACGGGGGAGCCAAAGGGCGTCGTTATCCCACACCAGGGCATCCTCAACCTGGTCGACTGGGCCGGCAGCTATCTCTGCATCGGCCCCGAAGATCGCCTGACCAACGTCAACCCGATTTATTTCGATAACTCGGTATTCGATATCTATGCCGGGCTGCTCAACGGAGCCGCCATCGTTGCGCTTGATGCACTCAGAGGCCGCCCGCCAGCCGAGCTCGTCGCCGAAATCACCAGGCACAAATGCACCTTCTTCTTTGCGGTGCCAACTCTGTTCATGTTCCTGGACTCGATGCACCTGCTCACTCCCGACTGGTTGCCAAGTGTCGACCGGTTCATGTTTGGCGGCGAAGGTTTCCCGATTGCCAGGCTTCGCCGCTTTTACGAGGCATTCGCCGGCAGGGCGCGGCTTATCAATTGCTACGGCCCCACAGAGACAAGTTGCATCTGCAGCGGCTTGGAGATCACAGCTTCGGTCTTCGACACCACCGAGGGGCTGGCTCCGTTGGGACCGCTCAATCCAAACTTCAGCTACCGGGTCCTGGATGAGGATTTGAAACCCGCTGCAGCGGGCTGTGTCGGGGAGTTGTGGCTAGGTGGTCCGGGCGTGGGTCTCGGTTATCTCAACAATCCGGACGAGACAGCGAGACGGTTTTGCCAGGATCCGCTGATCGACGGTTATCGCGCGGTGCTCTATCGGAGCGGCGACCTCGTGGAGGTAGAACAACGGACAGGCATACTTCGTTTTCGAGGGCGAGCCGACAATCAGGTCAAGCTGCGCGGCTATCGCGTAGAGTTGGAAGAGATCGATCATGCCATGGCGTCGATTGCTGGCGTAACGCGAGCACTCGCCGTTGTGCTCCGTGACGCCAACGGTTCAGGCAGGCTGTTGGCCGCTTATTCCGGCCGAAGGATCCCGGATGCCGATTTACTTGCGCGCTGCAATGCGCGTCTTCCCGCTTACATGGTGCCAAGCCGATTCGTGTGGCTTGAAGACATTCCCGTCAACGCCAATGGCAAAGCGGATCGACGCGCCGTGGCAATGTTGTTGGGGCACGTCAATGCTAATGCGAAGGCCTCCTGATAAGTTTGTCTTCGGGAAGTGGCCGTATCTCACCTGTATGCGTGATAGCCGATGAGCGTCGATAGCCAGTTGGTCGAAAGCGGCCGTGTGCACGGGAACGGTCCGCCCGCCCGCCGGCCGAGTTTTGCGCAGCAGCCGCCCGGTTCGAAGCTGAAACTGACCTGGCGCGTCATCCCTCCGATCGACCAAGATCCAAGATGGGTAGCATACGTTCAGCGCTCTCCAGGACGTCTCCTGCTCTTCTTCGCTGTCACTATTCTCGCCGCTTTGCTTAATTTGCTTGGTGTAAATTTCTTCATTGCGCCGCTTGCCGTCGCGTGTGCGTACGCGGAACAGCACCGTCGCATTTTGATTCCGTTGGCAACATTGCTGCTGCTGTATCATAACGGCTTCTGGGTTGATGTCGGTCTCGTCGAGAGAGTGGCTGAGCAAGAGGGGGTCGCAAATCAAATCAGCCAGGCGATGCTGTACGCGGGAATGCTCGCGCTGGTCTTCTTGCTGTGTTCCTGCCTGTTGATTTTTTGGCATCGGATCGTCGCGATTCCGTTATTTCGCCGGTCCACGCTCTGCCTGATTTTGCTCTTTTTGGGTTTGGTTCTCGTTGCGCAATCACCTATCGCGGCGGGCCTGCCGCGCGTTCTTCTTTGGTCGTTCTTGATGACCTTTTTGCCGTATTTATGGTTCCTCGCCTATGCCTTGGCCGGCGTTGGCAGCCGGGAGCGGCCGGCGTTCTGGCAACATTTGGGGGTCTTCCATCCATTCTGGGGATCGACGCTGACACCTTTCGGTAAAGGGCTGTCCTATCTCCAGAAATTCGAGGCGAAGACGCCCGAGGAACTTGCTGTGACCCAGCTCAAAGGGCTCAAACTCGCGGCCTGGACGTTCCTGCTCGCCGGCGGCCTGAGGTGTTTCGGCACGTTGATCCACGGATATCTCGACTTGCCAGGCTTCGATGACACCTTTCTGCACCACGTCGCTGGCACGCGCTATCCGCGGTATATTTGCTGGGCCAGCCTCCTCGCTTACTTCGTGGAAGACGTGCTCAGCATGTCGGTGTTTGGCGGAGCTATTATCGCGACCGCGCGCATGGCCGGCTTTCGTCTGCTGCGCAACACGTGGAGACCGCTGGAGGCAACGACTCTCGCCGAGTTCTGGAACCGGTATTATTTCTATTACAAGGAATTGCTGGTCGATCATTTCTTCTACCCGGCCTTCCTTCGCTACTTTCGCAAACACCGGCGGCTACGGATATTTTTTGCGACCTTCTCAGCCGCGTGCGTGGGTAACTTGATCTTCCACTTTATCCGGGACGTTCATTTCGTCGCCGATATGGGCTTGAGGAAGGCTGTGACCGGCGAGCTTTCGCATGCGTTCTATACCGTCGTTCTTGCGATTGGCGTGGGCTTGTCGCAGATGCGCCTCGGTACCCGCAAGGTTTCCACGGGATGGCTACGCGGCCGTGTACTGCCTTGCCTGTGGGTCGTCGCGTTCTTTTGCGTGTTGCATATCTTCGATGCCCCGCTGGATAGGGAACATTCGATCTGGCAACGAGGACAATTCTTTCTCTATCTCCTGGGAATAGACACATGGACATGACAGCGGACACGCGAGTTAGGTCGCAGATGCGCAATTACGTGATACAGCGGCTTCGGATGAAGGGCGATGGCGCGACGCTGAGCGATGAGGATCTCTTGTTCACCAGCGGCCGGCTCGATTCTCTCGATGCGATAGAGATCATTATGGCTATCGAGACCGATTACGGAGTGAATTTTTCCGAGATTGACTTTGACTTGACGCGCCTGGATTCGATCGCAGCAATCGCAGATCTGATAGATCGACGCCCGCGTTGATCGCAAACCTTGGTTCGGCGTCACGCGTCACACCGTGTTGCCGACATCGCCGGCCACCAGCAGCGCGTCCTGGCCGGGTGAGGCCGTTGACGGCCGTTCAATTGGCGGAGACCATTAAATTCGTGTGAGATGAGCGGCGCGGTGTAAATTCGTCGCCAACAAAGACCGTTTGGGAGTGAAAATGAACACAGGACATAGCGGTGCGAGGGAACCGCAGTGGTCGCGGTGGCGCAGCGTAGCCGATCTCTATCATGCCTGTTTTACCGGCCTCGTTCTGACCGTGGTGACGCGGCGCGGCACCCGTGATGCCGCCGAATTCGTGTTCCGGGTTTTTCGCCGTCAGCAGCAGGAGCGTTTTCTGCCAGGCCTGGAAAAACTCGGCTTGAGTCATCTGCCGCCGGCGGTCGCTGCCGCCCAATATCACTATCTCTCGAACTGGATCGGCGGCGTGCCGGTCGAGTACATGTACGAGTCCGATCGCAAGGCCTGGATCCGTTATCCGCCGCCGCGCTGGATCTGGCGTGGCACCGCGATCTGCGGCGTGCCCGGCGAAGTGTCGCGCGCGATGCTGCGGGGCTGGCACGCCAACAACGGCGTTTCGCTCGGTCATCCCAACCTCGGCTTCGTCTGCACCAAGCAGAGCGTCGATGGCCAGGACGGGCTTGAAGGCTATTACTGCGAATACGACCGCGCGCTCGAGATCGACCAGCGCCTCAACTTCGCGCGCCATCACGAAGCTCCGATGTTCGATCCCGCCAAGGCGCCGGCTCTGCCGGTCGCGAGCTGGCCGAAGCCGCGGCTGGAAAAGGCCTGCCGCAATTACGCGATGGAATATGTGCGGACCTCGGCACCGGTCATGGTGCAGCTGTTCGGCCCCGAAGATGCCGGTTATCTCCTGCACCTCACCGGCAAGCTGATCGGCATGCAGTATTTCGACGAGGTCGCGCGCGGCTTTAACGCGGGCAGAGGCGCCGCAAAGGACTTCGCGGCCTTCCTGTGCGCGCTGTTCGAAGCGCGGGATGATGCTGTGGGTATCACCGAGTCCGGCGGCACTTTCGAAATCAGGCAGCAGACCTGGAGGCTGATGGCCGATGTTGCCGATTATCATCCTGCCTGCGCCAGGGTTCTTGAAGGACTATTCGCTGGCCTCGCCGCCGGCTGCGGCCGGCACATTCCCGTTGCCATGAGAGCGTCGGCCGGCGGCGGTCCGCCGTTCGTCTGGTCGATCGGCTGATCCACCGCGCCGGCGTGCCGATGGCGAGCCGATCGCGCAGGCGGCCCATGCGCCCGGCGCACGGGGCATCGGGCCGGATCGTGCTAGGAAGCGGCTCGGCACGGCAGCCAGGCCGTGGGCCCGGGGAGAGAAAATTGTCCGATATCGGTGTCGCCGAAATTCCCGTGAGCGAGGACGAACAACCGCTGCCTCCGATTGCGGCGCCGGCGAGGAATGCGCTGGTCGAGGGGCCTATTCTGCGCACGCTGTTGTGGCTCGCATGGCCGAACGTGGTCGCGCTCAGCGCCGGCACCTGCGTGGTCATCGCCGAGACCTCCTATATCGGCCGGCTCGGCGTGGAGTTGCTGGCGGCGATGGCGCTGGTGTTTCCGTTCGTGATCCTGACCATGACGATGTCGGGCGGCGCGATGGGCGGCGGCGTGGCGTCGGCGATCGCTCGCGCCCTGGGCGCCGGCGACGTCGACCGCGCATCGGCGCTTGCCGCGCATGCGCTGCTGATCGGCATCTGTTTCGGACTGACGTTCATGCTCGGCATGCTGATCTTCGGTCCGCGGCTACTGGAATTGCTGGGCGGCCGCGGCAACGTGCTGGCCTATGCAATTGGCTACGTGCAGATCTTTTTCGGCGGCGCCGTGGTGCCCTGGCTGATGAATACGATCGCGGGAATTCTGCGCGGCACCGGCAACATGAAGTTGCCGTCGCTGATGATTCTCTCTTCCGCGGTCTGCCAGATCATTCTCGGCGGCACGCTCGGCCTCGGTCTCGGCCCGATCCCGCAATTCGGCATGCGCGGCGTCGCCTCCGGCTCGCTGATCGCCTATTTGATCAGCATATCCGTGATGGGGTGGTACCTGTTTTCCGGGCGGGGACGCGTCATTCCCAGGATCAGGGGACTTCGAATTCAAAAGGCGATGTTCGTCGACATCCTGAAAGTCGGCGCCGTCGCCTGTTTTTCGCCGTTGCAGTCGGTGCTGACCGTCAGCATTTTCACCCACATGCTGGCGCCGTTCGGAACCGAAATTCTGGCCGGCTACGGCATCGGCGCCCGGCTCGAATTCATGCTGACCTCGATTGCGTTTGCGGTCGGGATCGCGTCGGTGCCGATGGTCGGGATGGCGATCGGCGCCGATCGCATTGCCCGCGCGCGGCGGATTGCGCTGATCGCAGGCTGCGTCGCGTTCATCTCGGTCGGCCTCGTCGCCACCGCGATCGCGATTTTTCCCGATCTGTGGGTCGACATCTTCACCAAAGATCCCGGCGTGCGCGCCGCGAGCCGGCAATATCTGTCGACGGCGGCGCCGATGTACGCCTTCATCGGCCTGTCGATCTCGATGTATTTTTCTTCGCAGGGGGCTGCGAAAGTTCTGGGACCGGTGCTGGCGCAAACCGCGCGGCTGGTGTTCGTGGCCGGCGGCGGCTGGTGGCTGTCGACGCGCGATGCGACGGCAGCGAATTTTTTCGCGCTGGCCGCGGCTTCGATGGTGGTGCTCGGCGTGCTGTCGGCCGCCAGCGTTGTCCTGACCCGATGGGGACCGAGGCGGCGTCCTGTTCCGAACGTTCGCCCCGCTTTGTCCGGAATGGTGGACTGACGCTGCCGGTGCCGCCGCCGACATTGGTGTCGAGGAACCGGGAAGTGGTCATGCGGCGTCGCGCCCCAGCGCTTTCTGCATGGCGAGCGCGGCCTGATCCATCTGGGTGTCGATGTAGGGCGCGATCTCGTTGGGCAGGACGTCGACAATCCAGATCAGCCGGCTGCGCGTATCGCCATCAGCCAGCACCTGCACCGAAGCGCTGTAATGGCTCACCCGCTCGTTGGCGATCGCATAGACCAGCCGCCGCCGCGCTTCGTCGCAATCGACCAGCCGCTCGCGCGCGACATTGCCGTTGGCAAACGTCACAATCCGCGCGTCGCCATCGAACTGCGCGTCGACCACGAAGCCGGGCGCCAGCCGTTTGTGCACGGCGCCGAAATCGCGCACCGCGGACCAGACGTCGTCGGGGTGCGCGTCGAGGGGGATGTCCTTGTGGATGGAAGCCATGTGACGTGCTCCTTACGTGCAAACCGCCTCGACATTGTTGCCGTCGGGGTCGAGCAGGAACGCGGCAAAATAGGTCGGGCTGTAATCGGCCCGCGGGCCGGCCGCGCCGTTGTCGCGGCCTCCGGCCTTCACGCCCTCTGCGTGAAATTTCCCGATCGCGGCGTGATCGGGCGCGCGGAACGCGATATGGGCGCCGGCACTCGCCGGCCCGTTATGCCGGTATAGCCAGAGAGCCGGCTCGCCCTTGGGCCCAAAACCCGCGCCGCTGTCGTCGCGCGAGCACAGGACATATCCGAGCGGCGCCAATGCGGCCGTATAGAAGCGCACGCTGGCGTCGAGGTTGCCGACTTTCAGTCCGATGTGGTCGTACATGATGATCTCCAGTCAAAAGCGCGCCCGTAGCGCGCGATCTGGAGGTAACCCTAGTCAGTTGAGGGCCAGGCGTTCTTGGAAAATCTTGCGCATCCCGCGCGAGGCCTCGCGGAATTTTCGGGGCGAAACCCCGGCGGCGCGGTGGAACGTGCGGACGAAATTGGAGAGGTCGCCGAAGCCGACGTCGTAGGCGACGTCGGTGATGGAAATGTCGTTATCGGCCAACAGGCGCGCCGCATGCCGCAGCCGCGAGCGCACCAGATACTGGTGCGGGGTGACGCCGAGCACGCCCGAGAACAGCCGCAGGAAGTGGAACGGGCTGATGTCCGCCTGGGCGGCGGCGGCATCGAGATCGATCTGTTGGTGCGAATGGGCATCGATCCACAGCGCGGTTTCCACGGCGCGGCGGCGATCACGGGCTTTTGTCACCGCGGGAGCGCGCGGCCGCCCCGAGACCACCTCGACAAAGCGGCTGGCGAACAATGTTCCGACCTCGTCGAGGCCGACATCGCTGCGGCCTTCGGCCGCGGCCTGCGCGAGCTCGCCGAGCACCATCAGTTCGGGCAACGGCGGCGCGGCGCCGATCTGCCAGACCTCGGCGCGGTCGCCGATCGCGTCCACCAGCTCCGGGCCCAGAAAGAACGACAGGCATTCGTCGCCGCAGACGTGATCGTGGGTGCAGACATATTCGTCGCCGGGATGTCCGACCAGGATCGATCCCGCCACCAGCTCAAACGACCGTCCCCGGGTCCGGCAGCCGAAAGAGCCCTTGCGCACATAGGACACCGAGTGGCAGCGATGCCGCTCCACGAACGGCCTATCGTCCGGCCCCGCACTGCAGCGGAAGTCGGAAACGGCGATGGAATCACGCTGCAAAAGGGTGGTTGCGGTCATGCCGCAAATTTAGCCCTGCGGGCGCGGCGGGGCAACGGGAAGCAGCACGTCGAACAGCGTCTTGCTGGTGGTCGCGCCGCGCGCGCCTTCGATCGAAAGCAGCCGGCGTTTGGAAATCGCCCCGCCGTTCGGGGAGATCTTGTCGGCATAGCCGCCGGCTTCCAGCACGCGGTGGCAGGGCACGATGATCACAAAGGGGTTACGGGCCAGCGCCTGCGCGACCGCGTGTACGGCGCCCGAAAGCCTGAGTTTGGCGGCGACTTCGCCATAGGTGAGGGTTTCGCCGCGCGGAATGGTGCGGGTGAACGCGTAAACGCGCGCATGGAAGGCCGGGATGCCGGTCAGGTCGAGGGCGACGTCGGAGAGATCGCAGGGCTCGCCGCGCAGCAGCGCCACAATGCCCTCGATCGCGATTTCGACATCCGGCGGTGGCCGCAGTTCGCGGGCGTCGGGATAGAGCCGAAACAGGCGCTTGCGGGTTTCGATCTCGCGCGCCTCGGGAAGATGCACGCCTGCGATGCCGGACGGGCTCCATGCGATGCCGCACCGGCCGAGAGCCGTATCGAAAATGGTGTACCCACGCCCCGACATTACGCTACCCACCCCGAAAGGATCATAGCACCGTCACAATCCGGCGCATCCGAAATCTTGACATCTGGTTAAAGTCAGGGGGCCGGGGCCGGAAACCCGGCTGCAAGGTGCTTGGCGGAGCGCGCGGTCTCGGCTAAATCACCTCAGTCAGGCGACCGCGGGCGTAGTTCAATGGCAGAACGGCAGCTTCCCAAGCTGCATACGAGGGTTCGATTCCCTTCGCCCGCTCCAGATTTTCGGGTTTCCCTAAGCGGAATGTGGTAGACTGCGTTTATGGTCAGAACGCTCGAACAAGCTTTTGCGCAAATTTCGCGACTGCCGGATGCGGATCAGGAAAACATCGGCCGCAGGCTGCTCTCGCACGTCGAAAAGCTCAATTCGCTTCGTGGTGAAATCGACAAAGGCATAAGTTCGCTCGATATGGGCAAAGGCTGCGCCCTGAATGTCGAGGAATTCCTTCGCGACAAGAATTCACGAAATGGCGGGACCTAAACCTCCGATTCTTTGGTCGCCCGAAGCTCTCGACGATATTGACCGCCTCTGGGATTACAACGCTCGCACCGCAGGGCGAGCGACTGCCGACAAGATCATCCGCGAAATCACGAAGGCCATTAAAACCATTGATGACTTTCCTTCTGCGGGGCGTACGCGTGACGAACTTCGCGCGGGCCTGCGCTCACTCGCCGCCACTCCTCAGATCGTATTTTATCGTTTGAACAACGGTCGGCCGGAAATCGTACGTGTGCTCGATGGACGACAGGATATTGAACAGATTCTTTTCGATGACGAGAGTGGTTAGCACGGAGTGTAGGGCGGGTTGGCCGACCTGTCCGCCGCAGAGCGAAGGCGGAAGGCGTGACCCGCCGGCGCGCTCGACCAGGCCATGGCGGTCGAGGACCGCATGGATGGTGCTTTTGGCCGGAACCCGGATATCGCCGTCCAGCCGTCTGACCAGCAATTCCCGGATCTTGCGCGCGCCCCAGTGCGGTTTCTCTGCCTTGAGGCGGACAATCAGGCCCTCGACTTGCTCCGGAAGCTGGTTGGCGTAGCGCACCGGCCGGCGTGACCGGTCGCTCAGTCCGTCAGCCCGTGTTCCTTGTAGCGGTCGAATAGCTTGTAGCCGGTCTTGCGGGATATGCCGAGCTCCCGGCACACGTCCGTCATGGCCTCGCCGTCCAAAAGGCGGGCAACAAAGCGAAGGCGTTCTTCCATCACCGAACTCGCTTTCCACGGCATCCACACCTCCCGCTTGCAAAAAAGCGAAAAGTGTAACCCATGTGTCCGGTACGAAATGTCACCTATGTCTCGGGCCGCTCAACTGATCGACCGGCCGTAGCGTGCAGAGATGGCGGATTACGCCTTCGGCTCCAATCCGCCCTACGAAAGTCGCAAGGAAGTTCAACTCCCAATTTCGCGATCACATCGATTGGGGATACGACAGAAAAAGAGATGAGAAATCTCTGATATAGTCTTGAATCAATAGTCTAGGGCTTTTCCGAAAGACGGGGGTGGCAATGCCGGAGCAGAATCTTAGCTGGGACGAAGCAATTCAGCAGGTGCTTCGTGAGGCGGGCAGCGCATTGTCGTACATCGAAATCGCTCAGCGGATCGCAGACCAGCAACTGCGGAAGGTAGGCGCTAACCCAAACAGTAGTGTCGCAGTTCACTTGAGTGGATCATTGCAAGAACCGAACTCGCCGTTCCAGCGAGTGGCAAGGGGGCAGTACGCCTTACGTGAGAGTCTACGCGCACCCACCGTCGCCGCAACGGCAGGTCCGGTAAACTCCTCCGACGAGTCAAAAACGGGAGCCCTACGCGCATTTGGCATGTACTGGCGTAGAAATCTTGTGAACTGGGAACCCACTCAGCCAAAGTTGCTAGGGCTTCAAACAGAAGAAGCCACCCCCGTTGATTTTGCCGAACAAGTGGGCGTCTATCTTCTCCACGACAGAGACCGCGTAATATATGTGGGTCGGGCCAGTGATAGAATGGTTGTCCGCCTTCGCGCCCACACAACGGATCGGCTCAGTGGAAGGTGGGATCGTTTTTCTTGGTTGGACTAAAGGATGTCAACGAGGATGGGACCCTCAAGAACGAAACAGTGCCTTGGAGTGAGGATGTAGTAATTGAGACGCTTGAAGCACTGCTGATTGAAAGCCTTGAGCCTCCGTTGAATCGAAGACGCGGAGACAATTTCTCAGCAGTAGAATATCTGCAAGGAATTGATCGCCGGATTCAGATAGCGCCTCCTGGGATTTGAACCACTCAAAGCGCCTCACCGTACCTCATTGTGCATCAACGAAAAACTCAGACTTGCCTAAACAATTTCCGAATAAAATCGGCAAATAGTGTAATGATATCAAGCGAGCGAGAATCCTTCCCAAGCTGCATACGAGGGTTCGATTCCCTTCGCCCGCTCCACAATTCGCTCAAGACTTGACCGATCGACGGTCAAAGACGGCAGCCTATCTTTCCCCGGAGATCGCGCGTACGGTCGATGCGTCGCAAGACGATGGCGCTGAAACTTGGAGCGGACCGCGGGCAGACCCGGGGGCAGTACCCGGCGCCTCCACCCTAGCAGCTTGAGCTTAAAGGTCTCATTTCGGTGAGATCGATTTTGCCGGAAGGCAGAATCCCCGGGCTGCTAAGGCGGGGGCGAAACAGGATCGATGGTCGTGAAGAAGCTCCGAATTGTGCCCGGCATGATACCGCCGTTATCGGGTCAAAAACCTAAATGCAAACGATAACGTTGCATTGAACGAAGTGCGCCTCGCGGCGTAACCTGTTCGGGGTTCGGAGCACCTGGCAACAGAAGCTTCATCGCCGCGTCAGCCCTCGGGTTGGCGCGGCTTTGTTTTGCGGCGGCGCTGCGCCGATCTGCGCCAACTTCAATTCCAGCCCTCGCCGTGTTTGGCGGCGGAACGTGAATTCAACAACAGAGATAGAGGGCCGGGCTTGCGCTGGCCGTGCGGCGGACTAGGGTTTCTGACAGATATTTCCCCGGCCCACCGCGCAACATTAAAAGAGCAAAAATACGATGTCGCAGCCGCTCCTGTTTCAGCCGATCACGCTTCGCGGCGTGTCGGCCAAAAATCGCATCCTGATATCGCCGATGTGCCAGTATTCGGCGGTCGATGGCGTCGCCAACGACTGGCATCTGGTGCATCTCGGCAAGTTCGCCCAAGGCGGCGCCGGCATCGTGATGACCGAGGCCGCGGCGGTGACGCCGGAGGGCCGCATCACCCATGGCGATGTCGGACTGTGGCACGACGGCCAGGTCGCGCCGCTGGAGCGGATCGCGGCGTTCCTCCGGGATAACGGCGCGGTGCCCGCCATTCAGCTCGCGCATGCCGGACGCAAGGCCAGCATGCAGCGGCCGTGGTTCGGCAACGCGGCGCTCGATGCCGGCGACCACGCCCGCGGTGACCTGCCGTGGCGCGTCGTGGCGCCGAGCGCGATCCCGATGGACGACGGCTGGCTGACGCCGGATGCGCTCGACCTCGCCGAGCTCGAAGACTTGCGCGAACAATGGCGGCTCGCCACCTTGCGCGCCGTCGATGCCGGCTTCGAGCTGCTCGAAGTCCACTGCGCGCATGGCTATCTCTTGCACGAGTTCCTGTCGCCTTTGTCCAACCGTCGCGCGGATGCCTACGGCGGCGACCGGCAGGGACGAATGCGCTATCCGCTCGAGATCATCGAAACCGTCCGCGCGGCGTGGCCCGCCGACAAGCCGCTGTCGGTGCGCATTTCCTCGGTCGACGGCGTCGAAGGCGGCCTCGAACTTGCCGACCAGGTCGCGTTCGCCCGCGAGGCCAGGGCGCGCGGCGCCGATCTGATCGACTGCTCCTCCGGCGGATTGCTCGGCTCGGCGACGGCGGCGCGGATTCCGCGCGGCTACGGCTTTCAGGTTCGTTACGCGGATGAAATCCGCAGGCAGGCCGATATCTCAACCATCGCGGTCGGCCTCATCGTGCATCCGCAGCAGGCCGAGGATATCCTGGCGCAGGGGCATGCCGATCTGATCGCGATCGGGCGCGAGGCGCTGTTCGATCCGAACTGGCCGCAGCATGCGCAACTGGCGCTCGGCGCCCACGGCGGCGAGGTCTTCGAATCCTGGCCGAAGCAATATGGCTGGTGGCTGGAGCGGCGCGAGCCGGGCTTGCGCAAGCTCGACGGCCCGGCATTGCCGTTCCGCCGGCCGTGATCAGGACTGCCCCGCATCACCGGGATTGATCGGCGCATCGACTATCGAAGGTTCGCGCGGCCCAATCGATTGCCTCGAGGGTCATTAATTTCAATTTACCGCGCCGCGGTCACCATGATCTCGACGCTATACCGGGGTGCCGCGAGCCTGGCCTCGACGGTGGCGCGCGCCGGGGTATTTCCAGCCGATACCCAGCCGTCCCACACCGCGTTCATCTCGGCGAAGGTCTTCATGTCCGTCAGATAAATCGTCGCCGTCAGCAGCTTCGATTTGTCGCTTCCAGCTTTCTTGAGATGGCTGTCGATGATCGAGAGCACCTCCTCCGTCTGCTTCGTCACGCTTTCGCCGGCCGTTTTGTTGGCCACGACGCCGGCGAGATAAACGGTGTCGCCATGGACAACGACCTGGCTCATGCGCGGCCCGGTATCGAAACGCTGGATGGTCATACTGTTCTCCGAATTTGCGTGGCCGACTACTTAGCGCGCGGGCGCGCGATGCGCCACTGCGTTCTCGCAAGCGGCCGCGTGCCGACCTCAGGAGACAGCCTTCGCCGCCGCGCGCCCGGCGTTGCGTCCCGAGAACAGGCAGCCGCCGAGGAAGGTGCCTTCCAGCGAACGGTAGCCGTGCATGCCGCCGCCGCCGAAGCCGGCCGCTTCGCCGGCGGCGTAGAGCCCGGGCATGATCTTGCCGTCATGGCCGAACACGCGGGAGTCGAGGTCGGTCTGAAAGCCGCCCAGCGTCTTGCGGGTCAGGATGTTGAGCTTCACCGCGATCAGGGGACCATGGGCGGGATCGAGAATCCGGTGCGGGCTGGCGGTGCGGATCAGCCGGTCGCCGATATAGCGGCGCGCATTGTGGATGTTCATCACCTGCGTGTCCTTGACGTAGGGATTTGCGATCTCGCGGTCGCGCGCCTCGATCTGGGCTTTCAGGTCCTCGAGCTTCAACAGGTTGTCGCCAACCAGCGCATTCATGGCCCCGACGAGATCGGCGAGATTGTCGCGCACGATGAAATCCGCGCCGTGAGTCTTGAACGCTTCCACCGGCGCGGGCGCGCCCTTGCTGGTGGCGCGGCGCGCGGTCATCCGCCAGCTCTTGCCGGTCAGGTCGGGATTCTGCTCCGAGCCCGACAGCGCGAATTCCTTCCTGATGATGCTCTGGGTCAGCACGAACCACGAATAATCGTAGCCGGTCGACATGATGTATTGCAGCTGGCCGAGGGTGTCGGAGCCGGGAAACAGCGGCGAGGGCAGCCGCTTGCCGGTGGCGTCAAACCACATCGACGACGGTCCCGGCAGGATGCGAATGCCATGGCGCGGCCAGATCGGTGACCAGTTGCTGATGCCCTCGACATAATGCCACATCCGGTCGCGGTTGATCAGCCGCGCGCCGGCGGCTTCGGTGATGCCGATCATCCTTCCGTCAACATGTTCGGGCACACCGGAGATCATGTTGGCAGGCGCTTTTCCCAGGCGCTTCGGCCAGTTCTGTCGGACCAGATCATGATTGCCGCCGATACCGCCGGAGGCGACGATGACGGCTTGTGCGCGCAGCGTGAAGCCGGAGGTCGCCTTGCGCGAACTGCTTTTTCCCCGCTCGACGCCGTCGGGCTCGAGGATCGATCCCGTGACGCCGTCGACGGCGCCGCCCGTGATGGTCAGCACGTCGACGCGATGGCGGAACCGGAACGTCAGTCGGCCACTCGCTTGCGCCTCGCGCGCGCGCCGCTCGAACGGTTCGACGATACCGGGGCCGGTGCCCCAGGTGACGTGAAACCGCGGCACCGAATTGCCATGGCTCATCGCATCGTACCCGCCGCGCTCGGCCCAGCCGACGACGGGGAAGATCCGATGGCCCATCACGCGCAGCCATCCGCGTTTCTCGCCGGCCGCGAACGCCACATAGGCTTCCGCCCAGCGCCTCGGCCAAAGATCTTCATCGCGGTCGAAGCCCGCCGAGCCCATCCAGTCCTGCAGCGCGAGATCGTAGCTGTCCTTGATGCCGAGCCGGCGCTGTTCGGGGCTATCGACCAGAAACAATCCGCCGAACGACCAGAACGCCTGCCCGCCAAGGCTTTGTTCGCCTTCCTGATCGACCACGATGACACGTTTGCCGGCGTCGGCGATTTCGGTTGCCGCGACAAGGCCGGCGAGACCTGCGCCGACCACGACTACGTCCGCATCATCCGTCATTGCCTCTCCCCCGGCCGGCCCGGAAACGATAGAAGCCCGCGACCCGGACCGCGGTCAACGGGCAAATGGGCGCTCTCGGCGGCAGCAGCGTGGCAGGAGAATGTCAGCCTGTTTCAGTTTGGGACCATCGACGCACCGAGGTGCAACCTGCTTGCAACACCTGATTTGAATTTGATTCGATCGGCCTCGGGTGTCTGGACAAAGCCCGGATCTCGCAACACGCTGGAACCCTCTTTTGCATCACTCAAGTCGATCATGTCGATATCGACTGGCTTGAACTGGGGCCGAATATGAAATTGCTTACCGGGTTGCTCGCTGCGGTTCTCCTGCTGGCAGGCGTGGGCGCGAGCCATGCAGTGGTCAGGATTGCGGACGATCGCGGCGGCCGGATCGGTACTTACGTCGACAAATATCAGGGCCTGCGCACGTCGGGCGAGACGGTTATCATCGACGGCCTTTGCGCCTCGGCATGCACCATCGTTCTCGGCGCGGTCCCGCACGACAGGATCTGTGTGACCTCGCACGCCAATCTCGGTTTCCACGCGGCGTGGGATTTTGGCGCCAACGGCCGCGCGGTCACCAACCCCGAAGCGACGCAGATGCTGTTCTCGATGTATCCGTCGCCGGTGCGGCGCTGGATCGCCGCGCGCGGCGGTCTGACCCCGCACATGATTTTCCTGCGCGGCAAGCAGTTAATGAGCATGTACCGCCCCTGCTATCTCGACGCCGAGGCATCCGCAGCGCGGCCGCCATCCATCCACCGGGATCACGATTTGCGTCCGCATGTCGTGATCACGCCCACTCCGGCTGTGCTTGCCCGGCAGCCCAACTAGTCCTATCTGAGCAGGACGGGCAGGCGAGTGGCGGCCACGCCAGTCGAAGCCCGTTCATCGGATGGTCGCGCATGGCTCAGCCAGTTTCCACGCAGCATGAGATTCTCGCCATATCGAGCCTGCGCCGCACCGCGATCGTGGTAGCCGGTGCAGGCCTCGGCGCGGCCCTCGTGCTTGGCGCGCTGGTGCTCTGGTTCCATTACGGGACGGCGGTCTTCTTCGAGATGATTGCCGCCGGCATCGCTGCCTGTTTCTGATCCGGACATAGGGGATTTTCATGATGGATCGGACCACCCGCCCGCTGGTCATCGTCGCAGCATTCGCCGGCAGCCTGGTGGTGGGCCTGATGCTGATGTTGTGGGCGCTTGGCGGATTGCGAAATGTGGCCGCGCCGGCCGCAATCGGCGGGCCATTTCAACTGACCGACCAGAGCGGCCAGACCGTGACCGAAAAGGACATGGAGGGCCACCCGACCCTGATCTTCTTCGGCTTCACCCATTGCCCCGACGTCTGTCCGACCTCGCTGTTCGAGATTTCCGAGGTGCTGCGGGCGATGGGTCGGGATGCCGACCGCGTCAACGCCTATTTCATCTCGGTCGATCCCGAGCGCGACACCACACAGGCGATGAAGGACTATCTGTCGAGCTTCGATCCGCATCTGAAGGGCCTGACCGGCAATCCCGAACAGGTCGCCAGGGTGATTTCCGCTTACCGGGTCTATGCCCGGAAAGTCCCGCTCAAGGACGGCGACTACACCATGGATCACACCGCGCTGACCTATCTGATGGATCGCGACGGCAAATTCGTCTCGCCGTTCAACCTCAAGCGGACGCCCGAGCAGGCCGCGGCCGATCTCGAACATTACCTCTGAGCTCGGCGGGCCGCGGAATCCTTCGACGCAAACGTAATTCGCGTTATCGGCCGGATGGTCTATAAGACCGTCGAATCCTTAAGAAAACCATCGGCAATGCGATCACAGAAAGCCCCGGTTCCAGGCGTAACATTGTTTCAAACGCTCCGCGCAGTCGTCGCGGTGACGGGTTTGCCGCTCGGTGTTTTGCTGGCGGTCGCCCTTTCCGGCGCCATGGCGCAGGCCCAGAGCATCGCCAGGCCCGGCGTCGAGGCGGCGCCGCAGGCCGTCCCCGGTTTCTGGGATCCGAGGCGGCGGCCGGACCGGCCCGATCTGTCGCGCCTGACCGTGATCCGGTTTCTGACCGAAACCGATTATCCGCCGTTCAACTTCACCGGCCCCGACGGCAACCCGGCCGGCTTCAATGTCGATCTGGCCCGGCAGCTTTGCGAAGAAATCAAGGTGACCTGCACCATCCAGATGCGCCGGTTCGAGACGTTGCTCGATGCGATCGCCAGCAACCGGGGCGATGCCATTATCGCTTCCCTTGCCGTGACGCCGCAGATGCGCGCCCGCGTCGATTTCACCGATCCCTATTACCGGGCGCCGGCGCGGTTCGTGTCGCGGCGCGACGCCACGATGTCGGAAATTCGTCCCGAATATCTGGAAGGAAAGAAAGTCGGCGCCATCGCCGGCTCCTCGCACGAGGCCTATCTTAAGGCGATGTTCACGGACGCCGAACTGCATTCCTATCCCAACGACGACGCGCTGCGGTCGGCCTTGCGGCGCGGCGAGGTCGATTTCATTTTCGGCGATGCGATCTCGCTGGCGTTCTGGATCAACGGCACCGACTCCGCCGAGTGCTGCGCGTTCGCGGGCGGGCCGTTCGTCGAGAGCCGCTATTTCGGCGAGGGCATCGGCATCGCCGTGCGCAAGGGCAACGACCTGTTGCGGCAGGCGCTGAACTGGGCGCTGTTCCGGGTCTGGGAAAAAGGCCGCTACACCGATCTGTGGCTGCGCTATTTTTCCGTGAGTCCGTTCTAGGAGAACAGAGCCGGCTCCGCAAATTTGAACGGGTCGCTAAGTGGAGTTTCTGCCTGAAAGCGGCGATGATCGCCGCGAACAGGAGAGACCATGAGCAGACGACCGCGCCGGAACCACAGCCCGGCTTTCAAGGCGAAGGTGGCGCTTGCCGCAGTCAAGGGCGACCGTACGATAGCTCAACTCGCCGAGCACTTCGACGTCCACCCCAATCAGGTGACAGCCTGGAAAGCTCAGCTTGAGGGTGGGGCTTCTGACGTGTTCGGCGCGGGGAGCCCCGCGACGGCCGCGCCCGCGGTCGATGTGAAGTCGCTGCACGCCAAGATCGGGGAGCTGACGCTGGAGAACGATTTTTTAGAAGGAGCGCTCACCAAGGCGGGATTGCTGAGCGCAAAGCGATGATCGACCGTGAGCACGATCTGTCGATCACCAGGCAGGCGGAAGTTTTGAAAATCAGCCGCGGCAGCGTTTATTATCTGCCGCGCCCGGTATCGGCCGCCGATCTGGTGGTCATGCAGCGTCTCGATCGGCTGCACCTGGAGTATCCCTTCGCCGGTTCGCGTATGTTGCGAGGCCTGCTGGCTTTGCAGGGGCGCAAGATCGGTCGCCGGCATGTGAAGACGCTAATGCGGCGGATGGGGATAGAGGCGCTCTATCGCCGTCCGCGCACCACCAAGCCCGAGCCCGGCCACAAGATCTATCCGTATCTGCTGCGCGGTATGGAGATCACGCGGCCGAACCAAGTCTGGGCGATGGACATCACGTACATCCCGATGGCGCGTGGCTTCGTCTATCTCGCTGTCGTGCTGGACTGGGCGACCCGCCGGGTTCTGTCCTGGCGGCTGTCGATCACGATGGAGGCAGCCTTCTGCGTCGAGACCTTGGAGGATGCTCTGGCTCGTCACGGCAGGCCGGACATCTTCAACACCGATCAGGGCTCGCAATTTACCGGCTCGGCCTTCACCGGCATGCTCACCAACCACGACATCGCCATCAGCATGGACGGCAAAGGGGCCTGGCGGGACAATGTGTTCGTCGAACGGCTGTGGCGCAGCGTCAAATATGAGGAGGTCTATCTGCGAGCTTACGAAACCGTCGGCGAGGCGCGAGCTTCGATTGGCCGGTATCTCGACTTCTACAACGGGCGACGTCCACATTCGAGTCTTGACGGCCGCACCCCGGATCAAGCCTACTTCAACTCGCTGCCACTCCGCTTGGCAGCCTAAACCCGGCAGAGGCTACACTTATCGACGCGGAGATTTTGTTCAGACAAGCGGGACCAGCTCAAACGTAACTCGGTGTCGTCCCCGCGAAGGCGGGAACCCAACCACGAATGTATCAGTGGAGCAGGCTGCGGCTCCAGCCTTCCACACCATTACCATTGGTGGTTATAGGTCCCGGCTCAAGGCCGGGACGACGCGGAGTTATCGCCATTTTGCATTTTGACCCGGAAGCGCTAGGTTCCGCGTCCCCGGAGAAAGCCTTTTAGATGCCCACCATCGATCCCGTCAGCCCGAGCGACCTGCGCTCGCTCGCCGAACAATCCAACGCCTGGCCATTCGAACAGGCGAAGGCGATTGTCGCGCGGCTGAAGAGAAAACCGAAGGACGAGGTGCTGTTCGAAACCGGCTATGGACCCTCCGGCCTGCCGCATATCGGCACCTTCGGCGAGGTCGCGCGCACCACCATGGTGCGTCACGCCTTCCGCGTGCTCACCGAGGACAAGGTCAAGACCCGGCTGATCGCGTTCTCCGACGACATGGACGGCCTGCGCAAGGTGCCGGACAACGTGCCGAACAAGGAGATGCTGTCGTCGCATCTCGGCAAGCCGCTGACCAGGGTGCCCGATCCGTTCGGCACCCATCCGAACTTCGGCGCGCATAACAATGCGCGGTTGCGGGCGTTTCTCGATACCTTCGGGTTCGACTACGAGTTTGCCAGTTCGACCGATTATTATACTTCCGGAAAATTCGACGCGGCGCTGCTGCGCGTTCTGGAGCGGATCGACAAGGTGATGGCGATCATGCTGCCGTCGTTGCGCGAGGAACGCGCGGCGAGCTATTCGCCGTTCCTGCCGATCTGTCCGCGCACCGGCGTGGTGCTCCAGGTGCCGATCGTGGATCACGACGTCAAGGCGGGGACGGTTTCCTATATCGATCCCGGATCGGCTGCCGGTGAGCGCGTAACGGTCCCCGTCACCGGCGGCCATTGCAAGCTGCAATGGAAGCCGGACTGGGCGATGCGCTGGTTCGCGCTCGGCATCGACTATGAAATGGCCGGCAAGGACCTGATCGATTCGGTCAAGCTGTCGGGAAAGATTTGCAGCACTCTGGGCGGCACGCCGCCCGAGGGGTTCAATTACGAACTCTTCCTCGACGACAAGGGCCAGAAGATATCGAAATCGAAGGGCAACGGGCTCACCATCGATGAATGGCTGCGCTATGCGTCGCCGGAATCGCTGTCGCTGTTCATGTATCGCGAGCCGAAGTCGGCGAAACGGCTGTACTTCGACGTGATCCCGCGCAACGTCGACGACTACCAGCAGTTCCTCGAAGGCTTTTCGCGGCAGGACGCGAGGCAGCAGTTGGCCAATCCGGTCTGGCATATCCACGCCGGCCATCCGCCCAAGGCCGACATGCCCGTCACCTTCCAGCTCCTGCTGACGCTGGTGTCGTCGTCGAACGCGGAGAATGCCGCGACCTTGTGGGGCTTCATCGGGCGTTATCGTCCGGGCGTCACGCCGCAAACCCACCCCAGGCTCGATGCGATGGTCGGCTACGCCATCAATTACTATCGCGACTTCGTGGCGCCGACCAAGCAATTCCGCGAGCCGACCGACATCGAGCGCGCCGCGCTGCAGGATTTGCGCGATGCGCTGTCGAACATGCCGCCCGCGTCGACCGCCGAGGACATCCAGAACGTGGTCTACGAGATCGGCCGGCGCGAGCCGTTCCTCGACGCGGTAAAGAAGGGCAAGGATGGCCGGCCGGGCGTCTCGCTCGACTGGTTCAACATGCTCTATCAGGTGCTGCTCGGCCAGGAGAAAGGCCCGCGCTTCGGCTCCTTCGTCGCGGTCTACGGTCTGCCGAATGCGGTGGCGATGATCGACGGCGCGCTGGCGCGGTCTGCATAACCCTCTCTGTCGTCCCTGCGAAAGCAGGGACCCATATGTGGACGGCCCCCGTGCCACAAGAAGTTTTTCAGATGTCTGATCGGATCGCTTGCATCCATATGTCCGGCCTGTTGATGCGGTCGGTTTGGACCGCTGGCCAAGATGGTTTCCGCGACGCGAGTTCCAAACAACCTCACGGCCTGTCTTATGCCAATGGGTCCCACGGAGTGTCTCGCACCTCGGATCGATCGATCCTACCATCTGATCTGCTCTTGCAGCTCCGGCTCGGCCGCTGTCGGCGAACCCGCCGAGCGGCCGATCTCTTAAGCGGCGGACGCCGACATGCCCGACATCCGCGCGCTATCGTAACTTTCGCCCGTCGCCATCAGCCGCCAGGCGATGCGGGCGATCTTGTTGGCAAGCGCCACGGCCGCGAGTTTCGGCGGCTTGCGCTTGAGCAGGTCAAGCAGCCAGCGCGACGGACGGCCACGCGCTTTGCGGGCTTGCTGGATCACCGCGGTCGCACCCGCGACCAGCAGGCTGCGCAACATTTCGTCGCCGGCTCGGGTAATCTTGCCCAGCCTGGTTTTGCCTCCGCTGGAATGATCTTTTGGGGTCAGCCCGAGCCAGGCCGCAAACTGCCGGCCGGATGGGAACGCGCGCGGATCAGGCGTCTTCATCACCAGCGCGGTGGCGCTGATCGGCCCCACTCCCGGGATCTGCACCAGGCGTTTGCTGCAGGCATTGGCGCGGTGCCAGGCCATCAGCCTGACCTCGATCGCCTTCAGTTCGGTTTGCAACCGCAGATAATCTCTTCCCTGGAAGGCAAACAGCTCGCGTGCCAGCTCAGGAACCCTGCTGTCTTGTGCGATCCGGGCCAACAGCGGTTCGATCTTGTCGAGACCCTTGCCCGTTGTCAGGCCGAACTCGGCCGCGTAGCCGCGGATCGCGTTGCTCAGTTGGGTGCGCCTGGTGATCAGTTGCTGCCGGACCCCTGCCAGCATCAGGGCGGCCTGCTGATCTTCGGTCTTTGCCGGAACGAACTGCATCGTCGGCCGGCTCATTGCCTCGCAAAGTCCTTCGGCATCGCGCCCGTCGTTCTTGTTGCGTTTGACGTAAGGCTTCACGTGCTGCGGGGCGATCAGCTTGACTTGGTGACCGAGCCCGCACAGCACTCGTGCCCAGTAATGCGCTGCGCCGCAGGCCTCCATCCCGATCACAGTTGGTGGCAGCTTCGCAAAGAACAAAACCATTTCCTTGCGCCGAAGCCGCTTGCGCAACACCGGCTGTTCATCCGCATCAACCCCATGCAGCTGATAAATATGCTTCGACGTATCCATGCCAATTCGGATAACCTGCTTCACGGACGGCTCCCTCGTCTGAGACCTTTGACAAGCTCATTCTGGCACACTCGATGCCGTAGGGGGCCGTCCACCCCATCAACCACCGGCGTTAGTTCTTGCGAAGGCGTCTACCATATCGCGCAAACGGCAAGACCTCGCTGTATGGGTCCCGGCTCGCGCGGAGCCTGTCATCGGGCCGGCCGAAGGCCGGACCCGTTGGCTTGGCCGGGACGACGCTGAGAGAGGTTGCGCTCGCGCGACTCGTTGGCGGGAAGCCAATCACTCCGACCGCAGCACGTAGCGGCGATTGTCTTTCTGGGCCGGACGCGCGTTCATGGGATAGAGCTTGGCGAAGCTCGCGACATCGGCTTCCGCCACCTGGATCGGATCGGTCAGCAGGAACCATTCGACGGTCTCCGCGCAGGGCGGCGTCGTCAGCGAACCGGAATAGCGGTAATAGCCGAGCTTGGCCGGAAGCAGAGCGTTGGGGTTGATGCCGGCGTCGGCCTTGACGGCGGGCCCTTCCTTGGCCGGCATGGTCGAGACGATCCGGCTGAAGGCGGCATTTGGTTTGCCGGTCGTCATCAGGACGCCGACGACGGCGAGCGCGCCGGAGTCTGCGCGATGCACGAAGTGGGCTTCCATCGGGAAATTCTTGCCCTTGATCAGATGCTCGCTCGGCCGATGAAAGTGAAGCTGCACCAATTTATATTTGACATCGCCGAGCGCCAGTGTGCTGCCTTCGGCGAAATTCAGCTGGATGGTGTGGCCGTTGTTGACGATGGTATCGGCGCTCCTGGCCCAGCCTATCTTGAGGGCCGGCAATTGCGACTTGATCGTCGTGCCGATATCGATCGGCGACTGTTGCGATCCGATCGCGCAGACCTTGTTGGCGGCATCGAGATCGCCCCATTTTTCCGGGCCATGATCGCCCTCGTAGCTCCAGTGCGCGCCTTCCGCGGCAATTCCCTTTGGCGCGCAGAGCGGGCAAAGGGCGGCGCCTGCCAAAATCTTCAGCGCGTGACGACGGTTCATCGTTAACCCCGATCTGATGCGAATTCGAACGCCAGCCGGGCAGGCCAGCGCGCAACCGTATGAATGGAGTAGGCCGCCGCAAATTCAAGTGTTTTTACTGACTGGCCCACACGATCCTCGCGATCCACTCGACATCGGCGGCCGAAAGCGTGCGGTCGACATGAGCCGGATTGAGCGATTGCAGTTCCAGCGTCTTGGCGGTCCGGCGTTTCATTTCCCTGACCATCACTTCGCCGCCCCGCGTTTTCACCACCACGCGGTCGCCGCGCCGGATCGGCGTGCCGGGAGACACCACGATGACGTCGCCATCGCGGAAGGCGGGCTTCATCTGGTCGCCCGAGATTTCCAGCGCATAGGCATGTTCGTCATTGACGGAAGGCAGCGCCACCTCGTCCCAGCCCTTGCCGGCCGGGAACCCGCTGTCGTCGAAATAGCCGCCGCTTCCGGCTTGCGCGAAGCCGAGCAGCGGCACCGACTGCACGGTCCGCGCGGTATCGCCGATCAACTGCACGAAAGTGTCGATCGAACTGTTGGTGGCGGCGAGCGCCTTCGCCACCGATTCGGTCGAAGGCCAGCGTTCGCGGCCGTCCGGGGTGATGCGTTTGGATTTGTTGAAGGTGGTGGGGTCGAGGCCGGCTCGTTTGGCGAGCCCGGAGGGCGACAGTCCGCCGCGTTCGGCCAGCCGATCCAGCGCGGTCCAGATCTGCTCGTGGGTCAGCATTCGCGGCGCTTTTGGCTGTTTGGCCATGGTTCGGCTCTCACCAGATTTAGGAATTATTGCCTCAACCGGCCGGTTTTCGCAATCAGCTCGCAAGTGCCAGATCCGGACCCTTGAAGTGGGCAGGTCCCGCCGATACGGTCGGTCCGAGGTCCGGAAACTCCGGGAAATCCCAAAAGACTCAACGACAAGCAGGACGCCCGGCAGGTGCGCAGGATCTACAAAATCTGTCCCGCATCGGCCTGGCGCGAGGCCGAGCGGCAAGGCGTGTACCGCGGCAGCGCCGACGATGCGCGCGACGGCTTTATTCACTTTTCTCTCGCCTCGCAGGTGGCAGAGACCGCGAGAAAGCATTTCTTCGGCCAGACCGGACTGTTCCTGATCGAGGTCGATGCCGATGCGCTCGATGACGCGCTGCGCTGGGAACGGTCGCGCAACGACGAGCTGTTTCCGCATCTCTACGCCGAACTCGATCTCGGCGCGGTCATTGCGGTGCTCGACCTGCGCGCGCGGTCCGACGGATATCACGACATCCCGGAGCTTGAACCGTGATCCGCGCATTCGACACCTTGTCGCTGCCGCTGCTCCGCTGGTTCGATCCGGAGGACGCCCACCGTCTGGCGATCCAGGGCCTGAAATTGCTGCCGCCGATGCGGCCGCGGCCGGACGATTCAAAACTGGCGGTGCGGGCGTTCGGCCTGAATTTTCCCAATCCGATCGGCATGGCCGCGGGTTTTGACAAGAGCGCGGAGGCGCCCGATGCGTTGCTGCGGCTCGGGTTCGGTTTCGTCGAAATCGGAACGGTGACGCCGAAGCCGCAAGCCGGCAATCCGCGGCCGCGGCTGTTCCGGCTGGAGCGCGACGAAGCCGTGATCAATCGCATGGGCTTCAACAATGACGGCGCGGACGTCGTGCTGCGGCGGCTGGCGGCCCGCGCGCATCTTCGCGGCATCGTCGGCGTCAATGTCGGCGCCAACAAGGATTCCGCCGATCGCGTCGCCGATTATGTCAAACTGATCGAGGCCTTCGCGCCGGTGGCGAGCTATTTCACCGTCAACATCTCATCGCCCAATACGCCCGGCCTGCGCAACCTGCAGCAGGCCGGGGCGCTCGACGACCTCCTGGCGAAAGTGATCGATGCGCGCGAGCGGGTACGGCAGAACGCCGGCGATTCGCCGGTGCTGCTCAAGATCGCGCCCGATCTCAGCCTGACCGAACTCGACGACGTCGTTCAGATCGCCCGCTCGCGCCGCGTCGACGGCATGATCGTGGCCAACACCACGCTGGCGCGGCCCTTGACCTTGCGCGAGCAGGCTCGCGCCAGGGAGCAGGGCGGCCTGTCGGGGAGGCCGTTGTTCCGGCTGTCGACTCGCATGGTGGCCGAGACCTATGTGCGCGCCGAGGGCGCGTTTCCGCTCGTGGGCGTCGGCGGCATCGATTCGGGCGGCGCCGCGCTGACCAAAATCCGCGCCGGCGCCACCCTGATCCAGCTTTACTCGTCGCTGATCTACAAGGGTCTTGGTCTCGTCGACCACATCAAGAACGATCTGGCCTCGACGCTGCTGCGCACCGGGCGGGACTCGCTGTCCGAAATCGTCGGCGCGGACGCGGCGACCATTACGGCCGAGGATTGGCCGGTGAACTAGATTTCGACGGTCATGCCGTCGCTCGCCGCCGTGTAGCCGAGCGTATCCAGCCGCCCCAGCATGTCGTCGCTCATGTGGGTGAGGATGAGCCGCTTCGGTCTGATCTCGGCGAGGTGCGCCTCGAGCGTTTTCAGGCTGAGGTGGTTTTTCACGACCTTGTCGTAGGTGTAGGCCTCGGCGATGAACAGGTCGGCGTCGCGCGCCGCCGGGACCAGCGTCGCCGTCCATTCGGTGTCGGCGCTGTAGGCGATGACGCGGCCTTCGGCCGCGACCCGGTATGCCAGAAACGGGCCGCCGGATTCGCCGTGCACGACCGCAAAAGGCGTGACATCAACCGCGCCGAAGCTGCGCGTCTGTTCGGGCCGGAGCGCGACCACCGACAGATCGAAGCGCTGCCTTGTCTTCGATGAATTCTCGAACAAGGCTTCCATGGCCTGCGCCAGCCGCGCCTCGATGCCTTCCGGCCCGGCGATGATCAGCGGCCGGGTCCGGCGCGTGAATTGCGCGTCGAGCAGCAGGAACGGCAGGCCTCCAAAATGGTCGCCGTGAAAATGCGTGATCAGGATGAGGTCGATATCGTCGCGCGCGATACCCTGCCGCTTCAGCGCCGGCAGCGAGGAGGCGCCGCAATCGATCAGGAAATTGACCTGGCTGCCGCTGACGTGAAAGCAGGTGTTATACCGGCCGCCGGAACCGAACGCGTCGCCGCAGCCGACAAATTGCAACTGCATCCGTCCGACCCTTTTGACCGGCGTGCGTCTTATCGCCCGCGCGGCGCGCCGAACATCCGCGACAGCAGCCAGACCGGGATGACGATCACGGCGCCAAGCAGGAAGTAGCGCCACAGCCAGTTGATGGCGTCAAAGCCGAGATCCCACAGCCGTCGAAACAACAGCCGGATGCTGATGAGGATATTCCAGGGATCGAAACCGATGGCGGCGAGCACCACGCCGACCAGAATCGACAGCAGGACCAGCCGAAACGCCACCGTCAGCGGCGAGCCGCCGAGAAAACGATAGAGGCCGTCATTGGCAGCCGGCAATTCTCGGGTGTCGTTGGGCATCGATGGTCTCCAGCGCGGATCCGCCCGCACATTGTAGTACAGTACAGGGCAGATGGGGAACCCGCCTGTTGGCGTCAATGGCCGCCTGCCGCGGTGGGCCGAATTGTGGCGTCGGCTTTCAGCATCCGCTGCAGCGTTTCCAGCCGGTCGGCCTCGCGCGGCGGCTTGTCCCAGCGCAGCCGGTTGATGCGGGGAAACCGCATCGCCACGCCGGATTTGTGCCGCGGCGAGCGCGCCAGCCCCTCGAAGGCGACTTCCAGCACCAGCCCCTGATCCGGCTCGTGCACCACGTGCCGCACGGGTCCGAATTTTTCGGTGGTGTTGCGGCGGACGAAACGATCGATCTGCAGCAGCTCCTCGTCGGTGAAGCCGAAATAGGCCTTGCCGACCGGCACCAGTTGCTCGCCATCCTCGCCTGATGTCCAGACCCCGAACGTATAGTCCGAATAATACGACGAGCGCTTGCCGTGGCCGCGCTGCGCATACATCAGCACGGCATCGATGATGTGCGGATCGCGCTTCCACTTCCACCATTGGCCTTTCGGGCGGCCCGGCAGATAGAGCGCGTCGCGGCGCTTCAGCATCACGCCCTCGACCGCCTCGGCGTCTTCGCCGGCGCCGGCGCTGGCCGGATCCCTTCGCGCCGATGTCAGCGCGTCCCAGCTGTCGAAGGCAATCGTCGGCGACAGGTCGATCCTGGCATCGTCGAGTTTGGCAACGAAGGCCTCGAGCCGCGCGCGGCGCTCGGCAAACGGCAGCGCGCGCAGATCGGCGTCGCCTTCGCCGAGCAGATCATAGGCGCGCAGATGGATCGGATAATCCGTCATCAGCTTCGGCGAGACGACCTTGCGATTGAGGCGCTGCTGCAGCACGTTAAAGCTCTGCACCCGGCCGTCGCGCACCACCAGCAGTTCGCCGTCGATCGCACCGGGCAGATGCAACGATGGCAGCAGGTCGGGAAAGCTTCTGGTGATGTCCTCGCCGCTGCGCGAATAGAGCCGTGCCACCGGGTGGCCGCGGGCGTCGCGGCCGCTGACCGCCTGCACGCGAATGCCGTCCCATTTCCATTCCGCGATGAAATCGGCGGCATCGAGATTGGCAAAATCCGCATTCTCGATCGCATGCGCCAGCATCACCGGGCGGAACGGGACGGGATCGAGATTGACGGGCTTCTCGCGCGGCCCTCCAGCCACGCGAACAGCTCGAGATAGGGCGGGGCGAGCCCCGGCCACATCAGTTCGATATCATGCGGATCCTTGTCGCCGAGCTCCGCCGCGGCGGTCTTGGCCAGCCGCGCCGAGATCCCGATCCGCATCGCGCCGGTGACGAGTTTCAACAGCGCCCAGCGGCCGGTCTCGTCCAGTTCGTCGAGCCAGCGCGCGAGCTGTTTTGGCAGTTCGGTCTTGCCGAGGGTGCGAAGCGTGGTGACGACTTCGGTCAGGGTCGGCGGCGGCGGGTTGTTGTGGAGCGGCGCGGAAGCCTTCGGCCACATCAGCGCGACCGTCTCCGAGAGGTCGCCGACGTAATCATACGACAGCGCGAACAGCACCGGATCGGTGCGATCGGCGATCAGGTCGCGGATCAGTCCGGGCTTGGCGTGCTTGAACGACAACGCGCCGGTGAGCGCGGCGAGCGCGTAGCCGCGGTCGGGATCCTCGACCTCGCGAAAATAAGAGGTCAGCAGCCGCAGCTTGTTGTTGCGGCCGGGCTCGTAGGCGAGGCGATCGAGCAGTTCGGCGAAGCGGTTCATGCCTCGGCTTCCTCGCCGGATGGCGCCGCATCGCCTTCATCCTCCTCGCCGTAGCCGACCAGATCGAGCGGACGCGCGGTCAGGCCCCTGGCCGTGCACCAATGCACCAGCGCGTCTTCCTGGCCATGGGTGACCCAGACTTCGCCGGCGCCGGTGGCGTCGATGGTTGCGGTCAGTCCGTCCCAGTCGGCGTGATCCGAAATCACCAGCGGCAATTCGACGCCGCGCTGGCGGGCGCGGGCGCGCACCCGCATCCAGCCCGAGGCGAACGCCGTCACCGGATCGGGGAATCGCCGCGTCCAGATATCCGAGGTGGCCGACGGCGGCGCCAGCGTGATGGTGCCGGCGAGATCGGCCTTCTTCATGCCCCTGACCGGGCGCAGCTCGCCCAGCGCCACGCCGCGGCTTTCATAATAGCGCGTGATCTTTTCCATCGCGCCGTGCAGATAGATCGGCGCGTCGTAGCCGGCATGTTCGAATCAGCGCGATCACGCGCTGCGCCTTGCCGAGCGAATAGGCGCCGACCAGATGCGCCCGCTCCGGAAACAGCGCGACCGAGGCCAGGAGCTTTTTGACCTCGACCGCCGCATCGCCGTGGCGAAACACCGGCAGACCAAAGGTGGCCTCGGTGATGAACACGTCGCACGGCACCACTTCGAACGGCGCGCAGGTGGGATCGGGCGGCGTCCTTGTAGTCGCCGGAGGCGACGATGCAGGTGTCCTTGCAGGAGACCGCGATCTGCGCCGAGCCCAGCACATGGCCGGCGGGGTGAAATTCGACGGTGACGTCGCCGAGCCGCAGTTCCTCGCCATAGGCGATGGCCTGGGTGCTGCCTGCGAAATTGTCGCCGTAGCGCAGCCGCATCAGGTCGAGCGTCTCCTGGGTGGCCAGCACCGCGCCATGGCCGGGCCGGGCGTGGTCGGAATGGCCGTGGGTGATCACGGCGCGCTCGACCGGCCGCACCGGATCGATATGAAAGCCGCCGGGCTTGCAGCACAGTCCGGCGGGAACGGGCATCAGGATGTCTTGCGGACGCATCCCGGTTATATAGTCCGGCGCAAGGCTCATTCGAGTCTTGCCGACCGCCTGCCTTCGAAGCCTTTGAATCGGTTCCGACCATGCCCGCGCGCTTGTTCCTGTCCTCCGGCGATCTGGTTGCCGACCGGCGGTTCGATTTTGCGCGCGATCTGCAGCTGAAGGGCGACCTCGTCGCCGCCGCCGATCTGTTGTTGCAGGCGACCGAGCTCGCGCCCGGCTTTGCCTCCGCCTGGTTCACGCTCGGGGAAATTCGCGAACGGCTCGGCGAGCGCGATGCGGCGATCGCGGCGTTTCGCAAAGCGCGACAAGCCGATCCCGACGACCGGCATGGCGCGAGCCTGCGGCTGATGCTGCTGGGCGCCGAAAAACTGTCGGCGATGCCGCCGGCCTATGTGCGCGCGCTGTTCGATCAATACGCCCCGAAATTCGAGACGGCGCTGGTCGACGATCTCGGCTATCGCGGCCCGGCGCTGTCTGTTCAAGGCGGTGCTGGCCGCTCGCGCCGCGGTCCGCAAGCCGGCCTTCTTCAAGCGCGCGATCGATCTCGGCTGCGGCACCGGGCTTGCGGCCAGCGCCTTCGCCAGGGAGGTCGACCATTTCATCGGCATCGACCTGTCGCCGCGCATGATCGAGAAGGCGCGCTTGACCGGGCTCTATGCCGAGCTTGAGGTCGACCGACATGGTGCAGGGCTTGCGCAGCAAGCCCGAGACCAGCGCCGAACTCATTCTCGCCGCCGATGCGATGGTCTATGTCGCCGATCTCGCGCCGGTGCTGGCGGAGGCGAACGCGTGCTGGTGCCTGGCGGCGTGCTGGCTTTCACGGTCGAAACCCATGACGGCGACGGCGTCATCCTCGGCGAAGGGCTGCGCTATGCGCACAGCGCGGACCATGTGCGGGCGTCGATTGAAGCGGCCGGCCTGAACCTGTCCCGGCTTGAAGACCTGTCGGCCCGCAACGAGGACAATACGCCGGTGCCGGGCCTGGTCGTGGTCGCGGCGAAGATCTGACTGAACCAGGCGCTAAGCCGGTCATGGAGTGACCGGCGGCAGCGGATCGATTTGGTCCGCTGCCGCCCCTCGACGAAACCGCGCGGGCGGCTTACGTCTTGAGGCCTGCCGCCCTGCAATATTTCCGCTTCTCCGACTGATCCGGCCGCGCTGCTGCCGGAACGCTTCCGCCGCTGGTTCGCTGCGCGCGGATGGTCGCCGCGCGAGCATCAGCTGGCGCTGCTCGCAAAAGCCCGCGACGATCGTTCCGCGCTCCTGATCGCGCCGACCGGCGCCGGCAAGACGCTGGCCGGATTCCTGCCGACGCTGGTGGAGCTCTCCGCTTCCTCGCCTGCGAGGGGGGTGGCAGCGCGATCCCGCGGCCTCCACACCCTCTACATCTCGCCGCTGAAGGCGCTCGCGGTCGATATCGCGCGCAACCTGGAAACGCCGATCGCCGAGATGGGCCTGCCGATCAAGGTCGAGACCCGCACCGGCGACACCCCGGTGTCGCGGCGGCAGCGGCAGCGGCGCTATCCGCCGGACATCCTGCTGACCACGCCCGAGCAACTGGCGCTGTTGCTGTCGTCCGACGACGCGCCGTTTCTGTTCGCGCAGCTCAAGCGCATCGTGCTCGACGAGCTGCACGCGCTCGTGACCTCCAAGCGCGGCGATCTGTTGTCGCTCGGGCTGGCGCGGCTGTGGCGGCTGGCGCCCAGGATGCGCTGCGATCGGACTGTCGGCCACCGTCGCCGAGCCGGAATCGCTGGCGCGGTTTCTGGTGCCGCAGCGCGACGGCAGAAGCGAAGCCGCCGATATCGTCATCGCCGGCGGCGCGGCGGCGCCCGTCGTCGAGATGCTCGATACGCGCGAGCGCCTGCCCTGGGCCGGCCATACCGCGCGCCACGCGCTCACTGAGGTCTACGACCTGATCAGGCGCAACAGGACCACGCTGGTGTTCGTCAACACCCGCAGCCAGGCCGAGATGCTGTTTCAGGACCTGTGGCGCATGAACGACGACGGGCTTGCGATCGCCCTGCATCACGGCTCGCTCGATGTCGCGCAGCGCCGCAAGGTCGAGGACGCGATGGCGGCGGGCAAACTGCGCGGCGTGGTCTGCACCTCCTCGCTCGATCTCGGCGTCGACTGGGGCGACGTCGATCTCGTCATCAATATCGGCGCGCCGAAGGGCGCCTCGCGCCTGATGCAGCGGATCGGCCGCGCCAATCACCGCATCGACGAAGCCTCGCGCGCGGTGCTGGTGCCGGCCAATCGCTTCGAGGTGCTGGAATGTGCCGTCGCGATCGACGCGGTCAGCGGAAAATGCCCAGGATACCCCGCCGCTGCGCACCGGCGCGCTGGACGTGCTGGCGCAGCACGTGCTCGGCTGCGCCTGCGGCGAGCCGTTTCTCTCCGATCAGCTCTACGGCGAAGTGCTGACGGCGGCGCCCTATTCGAACCTCGCGCGAACCGATTTCGACGACGTGGTCGATTTCGTCGCCACCGGCGGCTACGCGCTGAAGACCTATGAGCGTTTCGCGCGCATCAGGCAGGACAAGAACGGCCGCTGGCGCGTCACCAATCCGAAGGTGCGGCAAAGCTATCGTCTCAATGTCGGCACCATCGTCGAGGAAGCGATGCTGAAGGTCCGGCTGGTGCGCTCGCGCGGCGCAAAGGGAAACACCGGATCGACCGGCGCGCTGGGACGCGGTGGCCGGATGCTCGGCGAGATCGAGGAATATTTCATCGAGGGGCTGGTGGTCGGCGACACGTTTGTGTTTGGCGGCGAGATCGTGCGCTATGAGCAGCTTTCGGAAGACCAGGTCTATGTCTCTCGCGCCAACGACAAGGATGCAAAAGTGCCGTCCTATATGGGCGGCAAGTTTCCGCTCTCGACCTATCTGGCCGAACGGGTGCGAAAATTACTGGCCGACAGACGCGGCTGGAATGCCTTGCCGGATCAGGTGCGCGACTGGCTGTCGTTGCAGGCGCATCTGTCGCGCGTCCCCGGCGTGCGCGAACTGGTGGCGGAAACCTTTCCGCGCGCCGACAAGCACTACCTCGTCTGTTATCCCTTTGAAGGCCGGCTGGCGCACCAGACGCTCGGCATGTTGCTGACGCGACGGCTGGAGCGCGCCCGCGCCCGGCCGCTCGGCTTTGTCGCCAACGAATATGCGCTTGCGGTATGGGGACTGGGCGACATGTCGTTGATGATCCGGCAGGGCAAACTGGATCTCGACGCGCTGTTCGATCCGGACATGCTGGGCGACGATCTCGAAGCGTGGCTTGCGGAATCCGCGCTGATGAAGCGCACCTTCCGCACCTGCGCGATCATTTCCGGATTGATCGCGCGCCGCTTCACGGATGCGGAAAAAACCCGGCGCCAGGTGCTGTTCTCGACCGACCTGATTTACGACGTGCTGCGCAAGCACCAGCCGGACCACGTGCTGTTGCGAGCGGCTCGCGCCGATGCCGCCACCGGGCTGCTCGATATTCGCCGGCTCGGTGATATGCTCCTCCGAATCAAGGGGCGAATCATCCACCGGGAACTGATGCGGGTTTCGCCGCTCGCGGTGCCGGTGATGCTGGAAATCGGCCGCGAGGCGGTCTATGGCGAAGCATCCGACGAGCTGCTGGCGGAGGCCGCCGAGGAACTGGCCAAAGAGGCGACTGGATAGAACGTGACGGCGCGCGCGCAATCCCTGGACGATGAACCATCCGCCGCGCGCAGCGCCACGATCGATGTCGCGGGCGTGAGCTTGGTCGCCGACCTCTCCGGCGCGCTGTTCTGGGAAGAGCAGAGCGTGCTCGTCGTCTCCGACCTGCATCTGGAAAAAGGATCGAGTTTTGCCACGCGCGGCGTGCTGCTGCCGCCCTACGATACCGTAGCCACGCTCGGCCGGCTCGGCGCGGTGATTGCGCGGCACGATCCGCGGATGGTGATCGCGCTCGGCGACAGCTTTCATGACCGCGACGCCCATGACCGGCTGTCGGCGCCGGACCGCGACGCCATCGCAGGCCTGCAGGCGCGGCGCGACTGGATCTGGATTTCAGGCAATCACGACCCGGCGCTGCCGTCCGATCTCGGCGGCGTGGTCGCGCACGAAGTTGCCATCGGGCCGATCGCGTTTCGGCACGAGCCGACCGGGGTATCGGGCGAAATCGCCGGCCATCTGCATCCCAAAGCGCGCGTCTCCAGGCGCGGCCGTTCGATGGAGCGGCGCTGTTTTGCCTGCGACGGCGAGCGCGCGGTGATGCCGGCGTTCGGCGCCTACACGGGGGGCCTCAGCATTCGCGACGAGGCATTTGCAAGAATATTCCGGACGCTGGATTTCATGGCGCATGTGCTCGGCGACAACAGGCTGCACACCATCGCAGCGTCGCGGTGCTATTGAGCAATCGCCGGATTGGCGGCGAGGTGTCTTCATCTCTCGGCCAGCCCGTAGGGCGGGTTGGAGCCGAAGGCGTAACCCGCCATCTTGTCGATTCATAACGGCGGATCATGATCCGCCCTACGAGCTCTTGGCTGCAATGAAGGGCGCCATCGAAGCTACCCGGCGGATCAATCGTCGCTGTTGTCGACCCTTTTGTGTCGCACGCTGTCCGGTGTCGTGCCGGTCCACGTTCGGAAGGCCCGGTAGAACGAATTCGGTTCATCGAACCCGAGCAAGAACGAGATCTCCGCCGTGGGCAGCGTGGTCCTCTCAAGATAGTGCCTTGCAAGCGCCTCGCGCGTCTCCTTCAGGATTTGCTGGTAGTTGGACCCCTCGGCCTCGATTTGTCGCTGGAGGGTCCGCTTGCTTAACGCGAGCTTTCGGGCAATCGCCTCCATTGTGACGAGGCCGCTCGGGAGCCCTTCCAGCAGGGCCGCACGGAGGCGCTTCGCGGTCGTCACCTGTGCGTCGAGGTCGGCGAGGCGCTGGCGCAACTCTGGCTCAAACGTGGCCCACAGCGGCTCGTTCGACGTGAGGAACGGGCGCGTCGCGTCGGCAGCCGTGAACGCAATCCGATGCTTCGCGCCCCGCTGTACGCGAGCGCCAAGAAACGCTTCATATGGCGCCAACGGCGATGGCAGCACCGTGGTCGTTACCTCGATCGGACGCACCGGCTCGCGGGTGCCCATGCGCGCCAGCGACACGCAGAACAGCAGCTCCATCACCACCAAGGATACTGGTGGCGACAGCGGCGTGTCGAGCCACGACAACTCCACCGTCACTACATCGCGCGCCTCTGCGACATCCAGGCGCATCGGCGCGATGAGCGTCTTGTACCGCGCGATGCGCTTCGCAGCTACGATGAGGTTCGGGCTACACAGCGCCGCGAACAGCGGCGGCGAAAAGGACTCGCTGCGGATCGCCTGACACAGTCGGATGGGGAAGAGCGGATCTCCGGTCTCACCCTCGATGCTGTCCCAGAGCCGGTAGTATTCCTCGGGAGCGAGCCGCACGGACGGCTGCTGCAGAAGGTCGTCCGCCAGGCCGGCGCGACGCAGCACGTTGGCAGGCACGACGCCGAGGTCCTTGAGCAGCGTGCGCCAGGTCGTGTCGAGCGCGTAGCTATGCGTGTGCATGCTCACCATTGATCATCAAAACGAGCCATGTGTCCATCGTCTCGCGCCAGGATCGAGGGGACGCCTCGCCGGTGTCGCTCACGCGAGTCCGAACTGCGCCTTCATGCCCGCGAAAAAGGTGGCGTCGTCGGCCGTGCGTCGGCCTGCAAGGAGCCGCACGGCGTCCGCACCGGCCTCATACCGGAGCTGGTCGGTTCCGTCCGTCGTCGCGGCATAGATGACCTCGGCGATGAGCTCGGGCGGCGAGCCGTTCGCCATCATCGGACCGAGCACGCCGACGACTGCTTGCACGAGCGGCTGGTACTCAAGGAGCTTCGGATCGTTGCTGAGGTCGAGGGAACGGCCTCCGAAGTCGGTCTTCATGCCCCCAGGTTCAACAATCTTCACCCGAACTCCAAACGGGCCGAGCTCGTAGTGCAGCGCCTCGGAGAGCCCCTCCACTGCGAACTTCGTGCCGTGGTACAGTGTTCCGAGCGGAAAGGCCAACCGTCCGCCTACGGACGAGACGTTGACGATGGTGCCACCCCGTTTCGCGCGGAAGTGGGGCAAGAGGGCCTGCGTCGTCGCCAGGAGGCCGAGCACGTTCACGTCGAACTGGCGACGGATCTTCTCGAGCGGCGTTGCTTCGAGCGGACCATAGGCGCCATAGCCTGCGTTGTTCACGAGTGCGTCGATCCGCCCAAAATTCGCGAGACCGGCGTCGACGGCCGACTGGATGGACTTGATGTCCTGAACGTCGAGGCGCGTAACCAGCATGCGTTCGAGTTGCGTGAGTTCGGTCTCTCGATCGGGCGTGCGCATTGTCGCGACGACGTTCCAGCCTCTCGCGTGGAAGTGCTTGGCTGTGGCGCGGCCGAGGCCGCTCGAGGTACCCGTAATGAGGATAGTCTTGTTCATGTGGTGCTCCTTTCTGGGCACCAACGTATGGCTGGACGGCGATGACCACACTTGTGGACAACGCCATTCCGCAATCCGATTGCGCCAAACGAGACGCGTAGCCAAAGGATTGTCGATGAACCTTGCAATTCACCGGCCGAATGTCGGGGCTTGGCTGTGTCAAAACCCGAAGACGCTCGATGGTGACAGAAAAAGTTATTCGTCCAGGACCGTCTCAGGCCACTAACTCACAAGCGCATTCAACTTAAAGATCGAACCGAAGAATGTCATTCACGCCGCCAGGGTCGAACCCGGAAGTGGCACCGCTTCCAAGCTACTTCTGCTTTGCTCCGCATCAACGGACATCATCAGACCCGTGCGACTAGTCCGGCTGGTGCAAGAAGCGAAAGATCGCGAGAACTGCAAAGCATCTTCCCTGCCTCACAAACGAGGACGAAAAACTGCCCGCCGGGCAAATCGGCAAAACCTGTCCAGCCCTGCTCACAAAAATTTTCCGCTTAATATTTCGGGCAAATCACCTTTACAAGCTCGCCCCGTCCCACCCGGATGAGGGGCGGATCGCGAGACGTCACGAACGCGCGGTGGGATGCGATGGACGCGACAGCGTCGGGCGCGCGATGGGATCGCAGGGCGGGTCTTCCCGTGAGCGATCGGACGGCGCGCGGACGAACGACGCTGCCAACCGTCTTCGCCAGAACTCGCCGGGCGGCACGAGGCCCGGCAAGACCTTTGGCGTGGACGGTCGCGGACGGCGAAGTCGTGTGGTCCTGGCGCCCCGATGCTGGCGTCAAGTCTCGCGGAGATGCATCCGGCCCAACCGGGTTCGAGATGTATCGTCAATCCGCAAGGCGACGGTGGCAAACAGGCCGGTCACCGGGGAGAGCTCGAAGTAAGCCGTAAACCATTCGCGCAGGGAAAGCCGGAGTGATCCGGTTGAACCTGTGGTCCACTCGTGCGCTTTTTGTGCGCACGACCGCGGGTGCAATTGGCATCCGGCTTTCCCTGCACCCTCCTTTTCCGAAGGAGGGTGAAGCTGATGCAAATCTCGGGCGCTATCCGCGCCGCGAGAACACGAACGCATATCCTCCGTCATTCCGGGATGGTGCGTCAGCACCAGACCTCAGATGTGCAATTGCACATCGTAGTTCGATGCGGAGCCTGTCATCGGGCCGGCCATGGGCCGGACCCGTTGGCATCGCCCCGGAATGACGATCGCAAAGGGCTGTTTGAAATTTGAATCCGAGTTGCGGCCAAGTGGCCGCTCGTCGGGATGAGGAGTTCCGCCTGACATCAATCCTTGCGGAACACGATCGACGCCATCCAGCCGGTCATCAGCGCCATGAACGCCGTGACCAATCCATAGACCAAGCCGTTCTGGCGGGCGCTGGTGGCGACGAACTGCTCGAAACCGACCTTGACGATTTCGAACGCGGTCTCGGTCCTCGTCACCAGCGCGCCGTCGGAAAACAGCTTGATCTCGACGTCATAGGTGCCGATCGGCACCTCGGCCGGAAGCGGGATGCCGGTGCGAAACAGCGTCGGCGTCAGGAACGTCACCGCGGAGGTGTCCTCGCGATAGAGGCCATGTTCGGAGCGCAGCCGCACGAAGGCGCTGCGGAACGCGTCGTTCGGCACGACGTCGGCATAGTCCGGTCCGACGCGCTGGGTGAGCAGCACGTTGTTGAGACCGAGTTGCTGCCGCCGCTCGACGTCGGGCGACGCGATGGCGTCGAACGGCCGGTTGGCAAACAGCGCAAGATAGGTCGGCACTTGCAGAAACTGCCGGTAGTCGGTGTTGATCCAGATGCCGAACTTGCGTTCCTTGCGGCGCGTCACCATGTCGGCGCGCGGCCCGCTGACGGTGACCACGAGATCGTAAGCGGTGCGGGTCGCCGGTGTGGACGCGTCCTTTTCGACCGAGCCGAACAGCACGAGTTCTTCGCCGGAATAGTTCGGCGTCACGGTCACGCGGTGGTTCGAGACCGACACGATCAGCCGCTCGGCGTGCGCGGGCGGGGCAGGGAAAGCCGTGCTCAGCACCAGCCCGGCGCCGACAGCTGCGAATGAAGGCCTGCGCTGATCATCCGGCGCCTCCGGTTTCCCGGATGGTGAAGAGATCGTCGGGGCGGATCACCAGTTCGATCGCGAAGCGGATTCCGACCGCGAGAATCAGAAGCCCAAGCAGCAGCCGCAGATGTTCGCCGCGAATCTTCTGGCCGGCGCGGGCGCCGAACTGCGCGCCGGTCACGCCGCCGACCATCAGGATCAGCGCCAGCACGGCATCGACCAGATGGTTGGTGACCGCGTGCAGCAGGGTGGCGAACAGTCATGGTGACCAGCGTCAGCACCATCGAGGTGCCGATCACGGTAGAGGTCGGCACCCGCAGCAGATAGATCATGATCGGGACCAGGATAAAGCCGCCGCCGATGCCCATCATCGCGCCGATAAAGCCGATGATCACGCCGACGACAACGACCGGAATCACCGACAGATAGATCTTGGAGCGCTTGAAGCGCATCTTCAGCGGCAGGCCGTGGATCCAGCCATGGCTGCCGGAGCGGCGCATCGGAACCACCACGCCGCGGCGTACGCGCAGGATTGCGCGCAAGCCCTCCCAGAACATCAGTCCGCCCACGGTGGTCAGCAGCAGGACGTAGGACAGCGCGATCATCAGGTCGAGCTGGCCGAGCGAGCGCAGCAGCGTGAAGGTCCAGACGCCGAGCGTGGTGCCGACGGTGCCGCCGCACAACAGCACCAGCGCCAGCGCCGGATCGATGGCGCGGCGGCGCCAGTAGGACAGGGCGCCGGAAAACGACGAGGCTGCGATGTGGCTGGCGACGGAGGCGACCGCGACCGCGGGCGCGATGCCGATAAAGATCAACAGCGGCGTCATCAGAAACCCGCCGCCGATGCCGAACATGCCGGACACGAAACCCACCGCCGCGCCCATCGCAAGGATGAGGAAAACATTGACCGGAATGTCGGCGATCGGAAGGTAAAGCTGCACGCGCGTTCGCTCTTCGGAATTTGGCCGTGAGGCTGGCCGAAACCGCTCGCGGCGTGGTTTCCTGATCGAGCGAGCAGGATTCGGTTTGCGCGGAATACGCGCGAACGCGGATCAACCGCCGCGTCCCTGCATAACCGAAATCGTCCATGGGAGGGACTAAAGAATCCGCGCGCAGGCGGCTTTTTTGCAGCTGGCCGCCGCGCACCTCCCGGTGTGGTGAATAATTCAGATTAACGGGCGGCGCGTCTTGGTCGAAACCGGCTTGGCCGCGGGCTTTGCGCGTATTGGCCTGCGCCGGCGCGCGTGTCCCATCCGCCGGCCGGGGTCGCCACGTTGATGGCGTCGTCGGGCTGGGGTTCTGGCGTGAAGGTCTGGATCGCAAGCTTTGCCGCCGCCAGCGATTGGGGGTCGAGCCGCTTGGCGATATCGTCGCGCTTGCGCGCGGAGTCCGCGTCGCCCTGCGCCGCCGCCAGGCTGAACCATTTGAAGGATTCGGCGAGGTTCTGTTCGACGCCGATGCCGCGGGCATAGAGGATGCCGAGATTGAACTGGCTGTCCGCGACGCCGCGATCGGCCGCCTTGCGGAACCATTGCGAGGCGTTCTTGTAGTTGGCGCCCTTGCCGCCGCCGTCGGCGTCGAGCACGGCCAGATTATGCATCGCCTTGGCGTTGCCGCGCTCGGCGGCCTGCAAATAATAGCGCCGCGCGATATCGACGTCCTTTTTCACGCTCAGACCCTTTTCGTAGAAGGTCCCGAGCCTGAAGATCGCCGGCACCACGCCGGCCTGGGCCGCGCGGTCATACCATTTCGCGGCTTCGTCGAAATTCGCCGCCACCCCTTTGCCTTCGGCGAAACGCACGCCGATCTCGTAGGCCGCCGTTGGATCGCCCTTCAGCGCCGCCGCGCGCAGGACCGGTCCGCCGATCCCGTCCGGCAATCTTTCGGTCGGCGGGACCTGCACGAGAGTCGAGTTTGCGGCCGGCAGGCGACGTCTGCGGGGCCGGAATCGAGCCGGTGATATCGCTGGCTGATGCCGGCGAGGCGGCGGGCGCAGTTGCGGTCTGCGGGATCGCAACCGACGCGGTGCTGTCGGTGGCGTCCGGCGCGGGGCTATTGAGCGATTGCCGCCCGATCGGCGTCGGCGAGGTCATCGAAGGCGTCGCCGGATCCGGCGTCGCCGGCTTGGCGTTATCATCCGCGGGCGGTTGAGCCGCAGGCGGCGGCTCGCTCGAATTCTCCATGGCAGGCGTCTGCGGCGCGCTGCCGCCGTCGAGCAGCGTCATCGCCATCTTGAAAGTGCCGAGCACGATGACGACCACGCTCGCGCCGACCAGCACCGAGCGGATCTTGGAGGTGATCGTCGATCGGTTCCTTGGCCTTGTCGCCGGCGGGCTCTTGAGCGGGCCGCGGGCGGCCTTTGCCGTCGGGCGGTGCCGCGGCCGCGGCGGCCTGGGCGGCACGGCGCGCGGCGGCAATGAAACTCGATGTGCTGGCCTTCTCGCGGCTGCCCGCCGGAATTTCGCTGATGGCGCTTTCCGAAGCCGCAATGCGCTCCGATGGCGAAGCGGCTCGGCCGCGTCGGCCGTGTCCCCGGTTCGAGCGGGTGATCGGGCGGCAGATCCGGCTCGATCGCCGGCCGTGGCTGCGCCGCATACGGCTCCAGAATTTCGCTGATGGCGCGTCGGCGCCACCACCGCGGCGGCCGGCGTCGCCGGCGGCGCAGCCTGGAAATCCCGGGGAGCTGCTGCGAAGTGTTCCTGTGCCGCGGCGGATTCGGCAATTCAGGCTTCGGCTGCGGCGGCATCGGAGCGCGAGGCGCGGCGGCCTGCGGCGGGGCAGGTTGCGGTGCCGGCGGCGTTTCCGGCGGCGGTGCGACCGGCGCGGCTGCGTACCGCGCGCAGATCGCCTTCGATCATCGCCAGCCGGTCGACCACGTGGCCGAGCGTGTTGTGAACGGCTTCGAGGGAATCCTGGGTGTGGCGGCCGGTTTCCGACTGGCTGAAGCGGATGTCGGACAATTCGCGTTTGACGATATCGATCAGGCCGCTGTCCGCGGGCTCCGCCGTGCTGCGCTTGCTCTCGGCCAGCGCGGCAAACGTCGCATGCTGGTTTTCGAGATAGCGCAGAATGTCCTGCAGCCCGTCCTCGACCCGTCCGAGATCGACGGAGGCGCGCTGATCGGTCGACGCTTCGAGGCGTTCGAGCAGATATGAGACGCGCTGCTCGAGATGGGCGAATGCGGATGCGCTGTCGTTGCCGACCGGCATCCGGTCGATGCGGTCGGACAGCGTCCGCAGCGCGCTTTCGAGATGTTCGGTGCTTTCGCCGGCACGCCGGCCGCTCGCGGCTTTCCAGCGTCGAGGTCAGCGCCGCGATGCGCTGTTCGAGGATCGCGAAGGAATCGCTGTTGCCGCTGGAGCGGGAAAGCTGGTCGACCTTGGACGACAATGTGTGCACGTCGTCGCTGAGCCGGGCCAGCGCATCGTTGGAGGCGACATTGGAGACGATGGCGCGAAGCGCGGCGATTGCGCCTTCGAGCTGCTGGACTGTGGAGGGGTCGTCGTTGGCACGTAAAATCAGGTCGAGCTTGGCGCCGAGATTGCGAATCGCCTCGTCGTAGCCCGCCAGTTGCTCCGCGGGCGTCAGCGAACGCAGCACTTCGCGAATTTCGCCGAGCGCGCGCTCGATACCGGCCAGCGCCTGGGCATCGATGCCGCTCTGGCGGGTGTCGTCGATGCGGCGTGACAGCGACCGGATCTCGTTTTCGATCGATTCGATCGCCCGGCGCGGCATCGCCTCGGTGATGGCGTGACGAATCTCCGCCAGCTCGCTGCGGAACGCAGCGATCGATTGCTCGATCCCGTCGGGACGTTGCAGCGCTTCGATCTGGCTGGTGATCTTGAACAGATGGCGCTCAAGGCTGGAAAAATCCGGGCCCGCAGGCATGGCGGGCGCCATCACGGGCGCGGCCGGCGGCGTGGTGCGCGGCGGCGTCGGGCGCGGCGGGGGCGCATCAAGTTCGCTCTGGCGCGCGGCGATTTCTGCGATCGCAAAATCGAGCGATAACGGGCTGAGCGGCGGTGAGGGACGATAGACCTGGGCGGCTGCGCGCTCGACCATATCGGACTGGTGCTGCTTGTCCTGAAGCTTGGCTTGTCTCGCCGGCTGCGGGTTCGAGATCTGGGACAGGCGCGCGTCGAGGCGCGAAATGGCGTCGTTCAACTGCCTTGCGACGCCCTGCTCGCCGCGAGGGGCGTCGTTGCGCGGCCTGGGCTGGGATATCTGTTCGATCTGGCGGGTAATTGAATCCAGCCGCTGATGGATATCGGCGACGTCGGGGGTTTCCTGGCTCGGCGGCATGTGCCGTTGATCGGGAGCCGCATGGAAATTGGCAGGGGTGGAATCGCCGACGGTGGAATTGAGCCAGTCGTTGAACGACATGCCGGCGCGTCGCGCGGCGGCCTCGGCCCGTTCGCGGACGGATGGATCGATGCCCTCAACACTCCACGATACGCGCGAATTCATGCTTTCGTCCGGTTCCGACTTCAGCGCTCCACCTGCGCCTTCAGCCTCCCCGCGCGTCCCTGGTGAAGAGACAATCGAATTCCGCGCAGGTCGTCTGCCTCTGATCCCGACTTTTTCGCGTTACGGTAAATAACGGGTTAAGGAATAGGGTCGCCCGGCCTTAAAGTTGGCGTCGGGGAGAAAATCGATGGGGGATGGCCGGGACGAGGCCGCTTGAACACCGGCGCCGTCGTGACCGCCGATGACACAGCCGCCTAGCCGTTGTTTTCGCGTTGGCCGTCCTCGATGGCGACGACATTCGCCCCGTGGGCGCCGGCCGATAATGCCGACAAGGCATTGAGCGCCTCTTCACACCAATCTACCACGGCTCGCTCATGGCGAACGCCGAGGCGAAGTCCAAGCAGTTTGCCCGTGTCCGCAGACGAAGCGGTACCTTGCGGGAAGCGTTTGCCGAGAAGGCGTTCATAGCGGGAACAACGGTCGCGGTGGTGTTCCAGCCGCGCCATCAGGTCCGTGCGCAGGGGCTCGATGTCGACGCTGTCGAGCGCGTAAAGCCGCACCAGCAGATCGTCCTTGATCGACGCCGGGACGCTTGGGCGGGCGGCCCAGTGCCGCAGCGCGGCCCGGCCCTCGGGCGTGAGGGTGTAGACCAGCTTGTTGGGCTTGCCCGACTGTACGACCTCGCGGCCCTGAATGTGGCCGCGGTCGCGAAGCCGCGTAAGCTCGCGATAAATCTGCTGGTGGTCGGCTTTCCAGAAGAACCCGATGGACGCATCGAACGTCTTGGCGAGCTCATAGCCCGTCATCGGACGTTCCGTCAGGCAAGCAAGGATTGCGTCGCCAAGCGCCAAGACGCCAGCCCTCCCGTCTGTTGTGAACTTTGCGTGGTTGACATTATGCATAAAGTTGCATATGCGTCAACGCGCATAGTGATTGGACATGGCCCGCTTCCCGGGGCCCAGTTCGTCATCGCCCGGACCGGAGACATCATGACCATGACCGCCCTCGACAAGTGGTACGGCTACATGAAGTCCCACGACCGCGCGGCGCTCTGGGATCTGCTGCATCCCGATGCAGTGTTCGAAAGCCCGGTCGTGCATACGCCGCAGCGCGGGCGCGACATCACGTTCAAATATCTGTCGAGCGCGGAAAAGGTGCTGGGCGGCCCGGGCTTCAGATATATCGGCGAATGGCGCGGCGATAACAGCGCGGTCCTCGAATTCGAAAACGAGATCGAGGGGATCAGGATCAACGGCGTCGATATCATCACGTTCGCTGACGATGGCCGCATCACCCGTTTCAAGGTGATGGTGCGCCCGCTCAAGGCGATCAATCTGCTGCATCGTTTGATGGGGGAGCAACTGGCAAAACAGTGAGGCCATATCCGGCGCCGTAATGTCGCAACGGCCGAGCGGATATTTGACGCCTTGCTCACTCCCTAGGACCTCCGGAACCGGCTAAGGTCCATTTCCGGAACACCGCAATATTTCACTTCAAAGCCCCCACCAACTCTAGTCCGCCCCTGCCGGGAGAACAGCATGCCGATCTACAAAGCCCCCCTGGAAGACGTCAATTTCCTGCTCAACGACGTGTTTCAGATCGACCGCTACGACAATCTTCCCGGCTTTAGCGATGCCTCCGCCGATGTGCGGGAGGCGATTTTCGGCGAGGCGGCCAAACTCGCCGAAGAAGTATTGCAGCCGCTGAACCGCGTCGGCGATCTCGAAGGCTGCGTCCGCCACGATGACGGCAGCGTGACGACCCCGAAGGGCTTCAAGGAAGCGTACAAGCAGGTGGCCGAGGGCGGCTGGCTCGGGCTGTCGGCGCCAGCGGAATATGGCGGGCAGGGCCTGCCGGTCACGCTGAGCCAGGCCGTCAACGAATTCCAGATGTCGGCGAATATGGCGTTTTCGATGTATGGCGGCCTGACCATGGGCGCCACCGCGGCGCTGATGGTGCACGGCAAGCCCGAACAGAAGAAAATGTTCGTGCCGAAGATGGTGGCGGGCGAGTGGACCGGCACCATGAACCTCACCGAGCCGCAATGCGGCACCGATCTCGGCCTGTTGCGTACCAAGGCCGTCAAGCAGGCCGACGGCAGCTACAAGATTACCGGAACCAAGATTTTCATTTCCGCCGGCGAGCACGATCTGGCGGAAAACATCATCCATCTGGTGCTGGCGCGAATCGAGGGCGCGCCCGCCGGGATCAAGGGCGTGTCGCTGTTCGTGGTGCCGAAGATTCTGGTCAACGCCGATGGATCGCTCGGCGCGCGCAACGGCGTCAGTCCTGCGGTTCGATCGAACACAAGATGGGCATTCACGGCAATTCGACCTGCGTGATGAATTACGACAGCGCCACCGGCTGGCTGATCGGCGAGGAAAACAAGGGCATGCAGGGCATGTTCGTGATGATGAACGAGGCGCGGCTGGGCGTCGGGGTGCAGGGGCTGGCGCAATCCGAAGTCGCCTACCAGAACGCGGTCGCCTACGCCCGCGATCGTCTGCAGGGCCGCTCGCTCTCGGGAGCGAAGGCGCCGGACAAGCCGGCCGATCCGATCATCGTGCATCCCGACGTGCGCCGCACGCTGCTCACCATTCGCGCCTTCAACGAGGCGGCGCGCGCCATGGTGGTGTGGACCGCGCTGAAAAGCGACGTCGCCCACAGATCCAGCGATCCCAAGGACCGCCAGGAGGCCGACGATCACATGGGACTGATGACCCCGGTCCTGAAGGGCGTCCTGACCGACGTCGGATTTTCCAACGCGGTGCTGGCGCAGCAGATATACGGCGGCCACGGCTATATCGCCGAGCAGGGCATGGAGCAGTTCGTGCGCGACGCGCGCATCGCCATGATCTATGAAGGCGCCAATGGTATTCAGGCGCTCGATCTCGTCGGGCGCAAATTGCCGCGCGACGGCGGCCGCGCGGTGATGTCGTTCTTCGCTGAGGTTGCCGCTTTCGCCAAGGATCACGGCGCCGACGAGGCCATGAAGCCCTATGTCGGCCCCTTGAGCACGGCGCTCGGCCATCTGCAGCAGGCCACCACCTGGCTGATGCAGAATGCGATGATGAAGCCCGACAATGCCGGCGCCGCGGCCACCGATTACATGCAATTGTTCGGCCTCGTCACCTTCGCCTATATGTGGGCGCGGATGGCGAAAGTCGCGCTGGACAAGATTGCGGGCGGCAGCGCGATGCCCTATCTGACGACCAAGCTGGTGACCGGCCGCTTCTTCATGGAACGCATGCTGCCGGAGACATCGGTGCATCTCGCGCGCATCCAGACCGGATGCGCGACCACCATGGAATTGGCAGCGGAAGCGTTCTGACCGGAGAAATTCTTCCGCGGCCCTGAATAGATCCGCGACATCTTCCAATCCGGTTATATATTATGATCCTCATACCAGGAGGGCGTCATGCCTGAGGCATATATCTACGATCACGTTCGCACGCCGCGCGGCCGCGGCAAGCCCGATGGCGCGCTGCACGAAGTCACCGCGCTGGCGCTGGCCACCGCGCCGCTGAAAGCTCTCAAGGAGCGCAACAATCTCAAGGAAGATGTCGTCGATGACGTCGTGCTGGGTTGCGTCGATCCGGTCGGCGAAGCCGGTTCTGATATCGCGCGTTTCGCGGCGCTGAAGGCCGGTCTCGGTGACGCCGTTCCCGGCATCCAGATCAGCCGCTTCTGTGCCTCCGGCCTCGATGCGGTGAATTTCGCCGCCGCCCAGATCATGAGCGGGCAGCATGAGCTCACCATCGGCGGCGGCGCCGAATTCGATGAGCCGCATCGGCCTCGGCGCCTCCGGCGGCGCATGGCCGATGGATCCCTCGATCGCGGTGCCGGCCTATTTCATGCCGCAGGGCGTTTCCGCCGATCTGATCGCGACCAAATACGGCTTTTCGCGCGACGACGTCGACGCCTACGCGGTGCAGAGCCAGCAACGCGCCGCCAAGGCCTGGGACGAGGGCCGCTTCAGGAATTCGGTGATCCCGGTGAAGGATGTCAACGGGCTCACCATTCTGGCCAAGGACGAGCATATGCGGCCGACGACCACCATGCAGACGCTCGGCCAGTTGCAGCCGTCATTCGTGACGGTGGGACAGATGGGCGGCTTCGACGCGGTGGCGATCCAGTCGCATCCCGAAATCGAGCGCATCAACTATGTGCATCACGCCGGCAATTCGTCGGGCATCGTCGACGGCGCCGGTGCGGTGCTGCTCGGCAGCAAGGAGGCAGGCAGCAAGCACGGCTTGAAACCCCGTGCAAAGATCCGCGCTTTCGCCAATATCGGCTCTGAACCGGCGATGATGCTGACCGGCCCGGTCGATGTAACCGAGAAGCTGTTCGAGCGCTCGGGGATGAAGACATCGGACATCGATCTGTTCGAATTGAACGAGGCGTTCGCCTCGGTCGTGCTGCGCTACATGCAGGCCTTCGACATCGACAGCGCCAGGATCAACGTCAATGGCGGCGCGATCGCGCTCGGTCATCCGCTCGGCGCAACAGGGGCGATGATTCTGGGCACCGTGCTCGATGAACTCGAGCGCACCAACAAATCGACCGCGCTGATTACGCTGTGCATCGGCGGCGGCATGGGCACCGCGACCATCATCGAGCGGGTTTAGAGCTGTAGAGCTGTAGGGTGGGTTAGCCGAAGGCGTAACCCACCGATATCGCTGCGTTGGGAATGGTGGGTTACGCTTCGCTAACCCGCCCTACGATCGAAGACGGATATAACCGCCGCGCCATTTGGCTGCAGGCATCGAGGAGCGACAACATGGCCTTCAAGAATTTCAAAGTAGAGACCGACGCCGACGGCATCGTGCTGGTGACATGGGATATCCCCGGCCGTTCGATGAACGTGCTGGACGAGACCTCGGTCAACGAGCTCGAGGCGATCGTGAAGCAGACCTCGGCTGACGCCGCGGTGAAAGGCGTCGTCATCACTTCCGGCAAGGAGGCACTGTCGGCCGGCGCCGATCTCTCGATGCTCGAGGGCATGAGCCGGCAATATGCCGAGGTGCTGAAAGAGAAGGGCGAGGTCGCCGCCAACCAGATGCTGTTCGACCAGAGCCGCAGGTTCTCGCTGGTGTATCGTTCAATCGAGACCTCGGGCAAGCCGTGGGTCGCCGCGATCAATGGGCTCGCGCTTGGCGGCGGCTTCGAACTGACGCTGTGCTGCCACTATCGAGTCGCGGCCGACAATCCGAAGACCCGGCTCGGTCTCCCCGAGATCAAGGTCGGCCTGTTCCCCGGTGCCGGCGGCACCCAGCGCGTGCCGCGCATCGTGTCGCCGCAGGACGCGATGCAGCTGTTGCTGAAGGGCGACGCGATCAATCTCGAGAAGGCCAGGGCGCTGAAGCTGATCGACGCCATCGTGCCCAAGGCCGACCTGATCAAGGCGGCCAAGGACTGGATCAAGGGCGGCGGCAAGGCGGTCGCGCCCTGGGACGAGAAGGGCTTCAAGCTGCCCGGTGGTCCCGTGTTTTCCAAGAACGGCATGATGATGTTCCCGGCCGGCAACGCCATCTACCGCCGCGAGACCTACGACAATTATCCGGCCGCGCGCGCGATCATGAGCTGCGTCTATGAAGGTCTGCAGCTGCCGATGGATGCCGCGCTGCGCGTCGAATCCCGTTACTTCACGCAGGTCCTGCGCTCCAACGAAGCCGCGGCCATGATCCGCAGCCTGTTCCTGTCGATGCAGGAATTGAACAAGGGCGCGCGGCGTCCGCAGAACGTGCCGCCGACCAAAGTGAAAAAGCTCGCCGTCATCGGCGCCGGCTTCATGGGCGCCAGCGTCGGCTACGTCTCGGCGCGCGCCGGCATCGACGTGGTGCTGATCGATCGCGACCAGGAGAGCGCCGACAAGGGCAAGGGCCACGCGCAAGCCGTGATCGACGATTTGATCAAGAAGGGCCGCGCCAAGGAGACCGATCGCGACGCCATCCTGTCGCGCATCACCGCGACCGCCGACTACAATGTGCTCAAGGATTGCGATCTGGTCATCGAGGCGGTGTTCGAGGACCGCAAGGTCAAGGCGGAGACCTACGCCAGGGCGCAGCCGCTCCTGAAGAGCGATGCGATCTTCGCCTCCAATACCTCGACGCTGCCGATCAATTCGCTGGCGGAAGAATTCAAGGATCAGGGCAGGTTCATCGGCATTCATTTCTTCTCGCCGGTCGAGAAGATGATGCTGGTGGAGATCATCGTCGGCAAGAACACCGGCGATGTCGCGCTCGCCACCGCACTCGATTACGTGCGGGTGATCGGCAAGACGCCGATCGTGGTCAATGATTCGCGCGGCTTCTTCGCCAACCGTTGCGTGCTGCGCTTCACCGCCGAAGGCCTGGAAATGCTGATGGAAGGCGTGCCGCCGGCGATGATCGAAAACACCGCGAAGATGGCCGGCATGCCGGTCGGGCCGCTGTCGCTGTCGGATGAAGTGGCGCTGGATCTCGTGCTCAAGATCATGAAGGCGACCGAGGCCGATCTCGGCCCCAATGCCATCGACCAGAGCCAGAAGAAGCTTCTGGTCGAGATGGTCGAAAAGCAGGGCCGCTTCGGCCGCAAGAACGGCAAGGGATTTTACGATTATCCCGAGAAGGGCAAGGGCCAGAAGAGCCTGTGGTCGGCGTTGGGCGGCTTGCAGCCGAAGCATCTCGATCCCGACACCCTCGATGTCGAGGAATTGAAGCAGCGCTTTCTCGTCGTGCAGGCGGTGGAAGCCGCGCGCACCGTGGAGGATCACGTCATCACCGACATGCGCGAGGCTGACGTCGGCTCGATCCTCGGCTTCGGCTTTGCGCCGTTCACCGGCGGCACGCTGTCCTATATCGATTTCATGGGAACGAAGAAGTTCGTCGAGCTGTGCCACAAACTCGAAGCCAAATATGGCTCGCGCTTCACCCCGCCGAAGCTTTTGGTCGAGATGGCCGCCAGGGGCGAGACGTTCTACGGCCGCTTCCCGCCGAAGAAGCTGGCGGCGGCGTGAGTGGCCAACTCTCCCGACGTCATGGCCGGGCATAGCCGTCCGAAGGACGGCGTCGCTTCCGCTCGCCTATGCCCGGCGGCCATCCACGTCTTACGTTCCGGCGTTGAGCAAAGACGTGGATGCCCGGCACAAGGCCGGGCATGACGAATCAAAAAAGGGCCGGATCATCGATCCGGCCCTTTTGTTTATCGCCATCGGCCAAAAACTCACGCCGCCTTCATCAGGCCTTCCTTGGTCAGGGCCTCCTGGACCTTCGGGCGCGCGGCGACGCGGGCCTTGTAGGCGAGCAGGTTTGGCATCGCCGAGAGATCGAACTTCATCCGCTCGGCCCAGCACAGCATCGTGAACAGATAGCCGTCGGCGACGGTGAACTGCTTGCCCATCAGGTAGTCGCGACCGGCAAGCTCGCCGTCGAGATATTTGAACTTGCCCATCACCCGATCCTTGAAGAAGGCCTTGGCGTCGTCTGCCAGCACCGGGCTGAACAGCGGGCCGAAGTTCTTGTGCACTTCCGTTCCGACGAAGTTGAGCCATTCCAGCAGTTTGTAGCGCTCGGCGCTGTCGCGGGCGGGTGCGAGGTTCTTGCCCGCGGCCTTGTCGGCAATCATCTGCACGATGACCGGGCCCTCGGTCACGAGTTCGCCGTTGTCGAGGGCGAGCGCCGGCACCTGGCCCTTGGGATTGACTTTCAGGTAGTCGTCGCCGTTCTCGAGCTTCTTGGCCCGCAGGTCGACCTTGACCAGATCGTAGGGCAGGCCTGCCTCCAAAAGCGCAATATGGGGCGAAAGCGAGCAGGCTCCAGGCGAATAATACAGTTTCATCGGAATTTCCTTCCCTTGGGATTATTGGCCATCGGCGCCAGAGCCTGGCCGAGGGCTGACCGGATCAGAACCGGCAGGGCTCCAAATCCCGATTTTAACCCGTTTTCTTCACGCGAACCGGTATCCGCCTCGCTTGAAAACGCTCCAGGATGACTAAATGCATCTGCATGAAATAGTCAAGATTGATGCAGCTGCATTTAGTGCGCTACACTCACTTGTCATCTATGGACCGGGACATGAAACGCAAACCATCGACCGAGGCGACCGCCGCCTGGATTCGCCTGATGCGAGTCCAGAGCCGGGTGCTTGACGCCGTCGAGCAGGAGTTGAAGAAGGCCGGTTTCCCGCCGCTGGCCTGGTATGACGCGCTGGTCGAACTGTCGCGCGCGCCATCGGGCGAAATGCGCCCCGTCGAGCTGGAAAAGCAGATGCTGATCCCGCAATACTCGACCTCGCGGCTGATCGACCGGCTGGTGGACGAGGGACTGGCGGCGCGCCGCGAGTGCAAGATCGACAAGCGCGGTCAGTTCGTCGAGATCACCGAGGCCGGGCGCGAGCTGCAGAAGAAGATGTGGAGCGCATATTCCGCCGCAATCGAAAAGCACGTCGGCTCGAAATTGTCCGATGCGGATGCCGCAAAACTCTGCGGTCTGCTCGACCGGTTGGGCTGCTCCTGCGGCGAGGCTCAATTGCCCGCCGCAAGAGACGGCGCGCCCGCCCGATGATATTGTTTTCACCTCTCACATCCACGGACCGGTCGGTTCGCGGATACCCCCGACACCGCGCGCGTTCGATCGAAGCGCCTTTCATCCGGAATTCGCATGGCGCGTGACCAGATCGATATGACCCCGCTGCAATCCCGCGCCGAGTTGGTGGCGTGGCTGGAAGCGGGCGTGAAGCCAAGTTCCGAATTCCGGATCGGCACCGAACACGAGAAAACGCCGTTCACGCTCGAGGGCCATCATCCGGTTCCATACGAAGGCTCGCGCGGCATCGGCGCGCTGCTCGAAGGCATGCAGCTGTTGCTCGGCTGGGAGCCGATCATGGAGCGCGGCAACATCATCGGGCTGTATGACGTCCCCGGCGGCGGCGCCATATCGCTGGAGCCCGGCGGGCAATTCGAGCTGTCGGGCGCGCCGGTCGAGAACGTGCATCAGACCCAGTCCGAACTGATGGCGCATCTGGCGCAGGTGCGCGAGATCGCCGCTCCCCTCGGCATCGGCTTTCTCGGCCTCGGCATGACGCCGTCATGGTCGCGGGCGCAGATTCCAATGATGCCCAAGGGCCGCTACAAGATCATGACCAGCTACATGCCGAAGGTCGGCCGATACGGCCTCGACATGATGTACCGGACCTGCACGGTGCAAACCAATCTCGACTTCTCCTCCGAGGCCGACATGGTCAGGAAGCTCAGGGTTTCGGTGGCGCTGCAGCCGGTAGCGACCGCTTTGTTCGCCAATTCGCCTTTCACCGAAGGCAAGCCCAACGGCTTCCTGTCGTTCCGCTCCGAAATCTGGCGCGACACCGACAATGCCCGCGCCGGGATGATCCCGTGGGCGTTCGAGGACGGCATGGGGTTCGAGCGCTGGGTCGACTATGCGCTTGATGTGCCGATGTACTTCGTCAAGCGCGGCGATGCCTATATCGACGTTTCCGGATCGTCGTTCCGCGATTTCTTCGACGGCAAGAATTCCGCGTTTCCGGGCGAGCGTCCGACGCTGTCGGATTGGGCCAACCATCTTTCGACGATTTTCCCCGAGGTGCGGTTGAAGCGCTATCTGGAAATGCGCGGCGCCGACGGCGTGCCGTGGGGACGGCTGCCGGCGCTGCCGGCGTTCTGGGTAGGTCTGCTCTACGACGACACCAGCCTGGACGCCGCATGGGACATCGTCAAACACTGGAACGCGCAGGAGCGTCAGGCATTGCGCGACGACGTCCCGCGCCTGGGCTTCAAGGCGAAGATCAGGGATCGCTATCTGTTCGAAATCGCCAAGGAATGCCTGGCGCTGTCGCGTTCGGGGCTGCGCCGGCGCGGTTGCATCGATCACGTCGGCCATGATGAGACCCGGCATCTCGAACCGCTGGAGCGGATCATCGACTCCGGACGGACGCCGGCCGAGGAGATGCTTGAGAAGTACCATGGTTCCTGGCATGGCTCGGTGGAACCGGCCTATGACGAATACGCTTTCTAGATCAGCCCGGGCTTGTGCGTCGTTCATCCGCCGTACAGGTTCGTGGCGATTAAATGGCGGTCTGCCGATGGCGGCGCGTCCAATCAGTTGAAAGCAATCGCGAATGTGGGGAGGCCGCCTGCTCAGGGCGTGTTTGGTGACTCTCGCTTTGTTGGCGGCCACTCTCGCCGCGCGACCGGCGCAGGCGCAGGCGAATTTCGATCGGCCGGGCAGCGATTATCAGAGTTCGCCGGTCCCTTCAGGCGACCCGGCGGATTGCGCGTTGACGTGCGAGCGCGACCGGCGTTGCCGGGCATGGAGCTTCAATTACCCGACCGATATCGCCGGCGGCGCGGTCTGCTGGCTGAAGAACAGCGTGCCCCCGCGCATTCAGGATAATTGCTGCGTCTCGGGCGTGCGCGGTGCCGGTGTGGTGGAACCGCTCAACCGGTCGATTGAGACCTCGATCGACCGGTTCGGCGGCGATTATCGCAATTTCGAACTCAAAAGCGGCGAGGGCGACGAGGCCTGCAAGGCGGCCTGCGCTGGCGACAACAAATGCCGGGCCTGGACCTTCGCGCGCCCGGGATATGTCGGAAGCGCTCCGCATTGTTTCCTGAAAAAGGAAATCAAGCCGCCGCGGCGCAAGGCCGGGTTTATTTCGGGGGTGGTGAGGTAACTTTCGCGGCATCGGGACCGAACTATGATTGCGCACCGGACAGACCTTCAGGGTCGATTGAGCGGCTTGGGGCGCAGGTCAACCAGGGAGTTCACGATGATCTTGACGCGGAGATTTTTTGCCGGGGTAATTGTTGCGGCAGCGCTGGCGAGTGCCGGCCTGGTCTCCGCCGCGCGGGCCAACAGCGTTGTTCCGTTTTCGTCGGAGGCGTTCACGGCGGCGCAGGCGGCGGGCAGCCCGATCCTGGTCGAAATTCACGCCGACTGGTGCCCCACCTGCAAGGCGCAGAAGCCGATTATCGACAAGTTGACCGCCGATGCCAAATTCAAGGACCTGAAAATCTTTCGCGTCGATTTCGATGCGATGAAGCCGGAGGTCAAGCGGTTCGGCGCCCGGATGCAGTCGACCCTGATTGTATTCAAGGGGGCCGCCGAGCAGGGCCGCTCCGTCGGCGATACCGAGGAGGCCTCCATCGCAGCCCTGCTCGACAAGAGCCTCTAGAGTTTCAAGTGACCGGTCTCGCGCTCGCCTTCGCGGCCGGACTGCTTTCGATCCTGTCCCCTTGCGTGCTGCCGCTGGTACCGATCGTGCTGGGGGCGGCCGTGGCGGTGCACCCGCTTGGCGCCTTCGCTCTCGCCGCGGGGCTGGCGGCGTCGTTTACCGGGCTTGGCCTGTTGCTGGCGCTGGCCGGTTTGGGGCTCGGCATCGATGCCGACCTGTTCCGGCTCGCCGCCGCCGCGATCATGATTGTGCTCGGCGCGATCCTTCTCGTGCCCTCATGGCAAGCGTGGCTGGCGGCCGCGGGCGGCCCGATGTCGAACTGGGCTGACCGGCGCTTCGGAGGCTTCGCATCATCCGGGCTTGCAGGCCAGTTCGCGATCGGCCTGCTGCTCGGCGCGATCTGGTCACCCTGTGTCGGGCCGACGCTGGGCGCGGCGTCGCTTCTGGCCTCCCAGGGGCGCGATCTGCCGCAGGTCGCGCTGACGATGGCCGTGTTCGGCATCGGCGCGGCGCTGCCGCTGATCCTCCTGGGATTGCTGTCGCGTGCGACGCTGATGCGCGTCCGCTCGCGCCTGATGTCGGCGGGAAAGCTCGGCAAGGCTCTGCTCGGCACGGCCTTCATCGTGATCGGGGTCGTGATCGTCAGCGGCGCCGACAAGAGGATCGAGGCCGTGCTGGTCGATGCCTCGCCGCAATGGCTGACGCAATTGACGACGGCGTTTTAGATCGCGCCGCCGGCCGCCACCACCGTGAGTTCCGGCCACAAACTTTTCCACCGTGCTGCCTTCGCCGCGTAGTTTGCCGCCGAGAAATTTGGACCCGGGTTGGGCCGTACGATCATGTCAGCGATATCGCCGAAGCCGTTTGGCGCATAGACCTCGCGACCGTGGCGGGTGCGGCGGATTCCGACCTGGGTATTCTTGGTCAGGAAGCGATCGATGCCGTCAGCCGAACAATGCAGCGCCGGGTAGGGCAGGCCATGTTTCTCCGGATACCAGAGATGGACGCGCGCCTGATTGCGCGCTTCGATCTTGACGCCGAGCTGAGCCAGCCGGTTCTGCAATTTGCGTATCACGGCGTCCTCGGCCTGCCACGACGTGTCGGGATCGAAATAGAAGATATCGTAGTCGTCGATGCCGTAATCGACCGTACGCCCGGTCAGCACATTCCATGCGGTCTGCACCAGGCATCCCGCGACGATCCACGCATCCGGCAGCGCCAGCCGGAATAGTTCATCGGCAATCGTTTCATTGACCGGATTGCGGCGGGTGGCGGCGAGAAATGCGTTTTTGTCCATCGGCGTGCAATGCCGTCATTGCTGTTGGCCGGCATCGAATTCCCTGATCGCCGCCTTCGAGGCCAGCACCCGCCATTGCCGGCGCAGCAGGGGCTCGACCGTCGCGCGCTTGGCCTTTGACAGCCGGATCAGCACAAGAGGATAATCCTTGTAGTGATCGGTGAAGTAAAACACCCTGGGCTGGCTCTCCACCAGCATGTCGCGCTCCTCGGGCGGAACACCGGTCATGACGAGACCGTCGCCGTCTTGCCTCAGCCGTACCAGTAATTTCTTGCGCACCTTCAGCGCCGGCGTGCCGTAGGAAGTACCGTCCTCAACCTCCGGCCACGCCAGCGCAATCTTCCTGACGTCGTCGAAGTTCACATGAGGTCTTTCCTCAATGCACCGATGTGAAGAACCGCGCGAGGCGGAAGCCGGACAGCCAGGTCCATACCGGCTGGTGGCGCACGCCGAGGTCCCACGATCCGACCACCGCATCGGCGCGGCCGACCAGGTCGTCCATCGGCAACATCCCGACCCCGCCGTCGCGCACCCGAACGCGGCTGTCGGCGGAGTTGTCGCGGTTGTCGCCCATCACGAACAGCTGCCCTGGCGGCACGGTGACTTCAGGCGTGTTGTCGAGCCGGCCATTGTCGCGCAGCTTGAAAATCTGGTGGCTGACGCCGTTTGGCAAGGTCTCGACGTAGCGATACGCCGGTTCGAACTCCGCCACTGTCGTCTTCCGCCTGGCCAACGCCATCGGGCTTCAGCTCCGCAGCACGGTCGTTGATGAACAGCTGGCCCTGCCGCATCTGGATGCGATCGCCGGGCAGACCGACAACGCGCTTGACCCAGGCTTGCGCCCGGTCGCCCGGCCAGCGGAACACCACGACGTCGCCGCGCTTCGGCGTCTCGCTGAACACCCGTCCGGTCTCGGGCAGGTTGATCTGGATCGGCAGCGAGGCGGTTGAGTAACCGTAGGCGTATTTCGTCGCCAGCAGCGCATCGCCGATCTGAAGCGTCGGCTCCATCGAGCCGGACGGCACATAGAACGGCTCGGCAAGCGCGCCCTTGGCGAGAAAAACCGCCAGCACGATCCCTGCGAGCTGGACGAACTGGGCGCGCCAGCTCGACGCCTCCGGCACCACCGTTTCGTTGTTGATGCTCATGCGCCGGTTCCTCCGACCGTAATCCGCTCCATCCGCAGCGTCGGCTGGCCGACGCCGACCGGCACGCCCTGGCCGTTCTTGCCGCAGGTGCCGATACCGGTATCGAGCGCCAGATCGTTGCCGACCATGGTGATGCGATGCAGGTCGGTCGGCCCGTTGCCGATCAGCATGGCGCCCTTCAGCGGCGCGCCGAGCTTGCCGTTTTCTATTCTGTAAGCCTCGGTGCACTGGAAGACGTATTTGCCCGAAGTGATGTCGACCTGGCCGCCGCCGAAATTGGCGGCATAGACGCCGTTTTTGACCGAGGCGAGAATCTCCGCGGGGTCGCGGCTACCTGCCAGCATGTAGGTGTTGGTCATGCGCGGCATCGGCACATTGGCATAGCCCTGGCGGCGGCCATTGCCGGTCGGCTTCATGTTCATCAGCCGGGCGTTTTGGCGATCCTGCATGTAGCCGACGAGAATGCCGTCCTCGATCAGCACGGTGCGGTTGGTCGGCGTGCCCTCGTCGTCGATCGACAACGAGCCGCGCCGCGAGGCGAGCGTGCCGTCATCGACCACGGTGACGCCCTTGGCCGCGACCTGCCGGCCCATCAGGCCGGCGAAGGCAGAAGTCTGCTTGCGGTTGAAATCGCCCTCGAGCCCGTGACCGACCGCCTCGTGCAGCATCACGCCGGGCCAGCCGGCCCCTAACACCACGTCCATTTCGCCGGCGGGTGCCGGGACGGATTCAAGATTGACCAGCGCCTCGCGGATCGCGCCGTCGGCGGCCTCGCGCCAGGCTTTGGTCTCGATGAAACGCGCATAGCCTTCGCGGCCGCCATAGCCCTTGCTGCCGCTTTCCTGACGGTCGCCTTGCCCGGCGACCACCGAAACATTGACGCGAACCAGCGGGCGGATGTCGCGATAGCTCTCGCCGTCGGGGCGGAGGATTTCCACCACCTGCCAGGTCGCGCCCAGGCTGACCGTGACCTGGCGCACCCGCGGGTCTTTGTCGCGGGCATAGGCGTCGATTTCGGCAAGCAGCTTCACCTTGCTCTCGAAGCCCGGCGCCTCCAGCGGATTGTCATCGCCATAGAGCCGCACATTGGTGTGCGCCGGCGCCGCCGCAAAGGTTCCCGAGTAGCCGCCGCGGACCGCATGCACCGCATCCGCGGCGCGGATCAGCGCCGGCAGCGAGACATCGGATGAATGCGCGTAACCGACCGCGTCGTCCTTCACCGCGCGCAGCCCAAAACCCTGCGAGGTATCGTAAGTGGCCTGTTTCAGTCGGCCGTTATCGAACATCAGCGCTTCGGTCTGGCTGTATTCCAGGAACAACTCGCCGTCGTCGGCGCCTTGGAGACCGCGCGCGATTTGATGACGCACCGAATCGCGGTCGAGGTTGGCGCGATCGAGCAGGGAGGTTGTGGGGGTCATGAAGGCTCCAATGTTCTTGTCGTCCCCGCGATACGGGAACCCATAACCGCAAGTCTGGTGTTTTAAGCAACGCTCGGGGAAAGTCGCGTTACAACACGGTAACCTGAGGTCATCCGTCGCGCCAGCGCATGGCCGGGACGACGATGATCGAAAGATAGGCATCATCGCGAGAAAAAGGGAGGCCTCCTCGGCTATTCAATTGCGTGCCAGGCTGGCGCCGTGATCGAGGTATCCGGATGACCCCGCGCCTTAATTGCGGTTGCGGGATGGTCGCGTCCGCTTCTCTTCACGTATTTTTATTTTTGTCGACCAAAGGACAGGGGGATCACGTGCGCAACACGAATTCGCGCCGGCTTCAGGCCATTGCTGCCGCCGCTCTGATGCTGTGCTGGACAGTACGGCCTGTTCGGGCCGCTTCGACGGCCGCGGACGCCACAATCGTGATGACAGACCAGGGAGCGGTCCGCGGCAGCATCCGCAACGGCGTGCGCGAGTTCAAGGGCATCCCCTATGCGAAGCCGCCGGTCGGCGAGTCGCGATGGAATATGCCCGAGCCCGCCGCATGGCGCGGCACGCGAGCGAGGCCCATAACGGCAAGTTCTGGAAGACGCTCTATCCGGATGTCCTCACGCAGTGAACGCCGGCCTCACGGCAGCTTGTCAAACCCCTCGGTAAGCCCGTTCAAACTAAGCGGGAAGCCGATGCCCTCTTCGGGGGTCTCGAAGATGATAAAAGTCGCGGTCTTGGCGGTGCGCAGCTGACCGAGCAACTTGTCGTCCATCACGACCTCGGCGACGCAGCCATTGGGCAGGCATCTGACAAAACCGGCGCGACCGACATCGACATTGTCGAGCTTCAGGCCGAGGCCCGAGGGGAGCAGCACGCCCAGAGGAGCCACCACCCGCATCAGCCTGCTCTTCTGGTCGGCGGTCTTCAGCACGATGACGGTGAGGCCGGCATTGGAGCGGTCTTCCGCCACCACGCTTTGGATCAGGGCGCATTGTTCGCCTTGCGCGCCCGGCGGCGTATCACAGCGGATCTGCCAGTCGCCATGAACCGACCGCACCGCGCCTTGCGCGCTGGCGGCCACCGTCTGGCTGAGGAGGCATGCGACCGCGAGACTCACAGCGGTCAGGCTTGCGCCCAGCCGGCGGCTGAAACCCGCAGACGGACTGCAGCAGTCTGCGGCATTTCTCGCCCTATGTTTCGAAGGCCCCATCCGGGTAGATCCCTTGATATTCCTTGAGTGCCGGTCCCAAAGGGGACCGATTGATACCGCAATGACGGCGTCTTGAAGGCGGTTCTTGCGCTGCAACGGCCGCGCTCTGCAGGTCTCGAATCAGGTCCCTGTGGAGCTCCCTGCCTGTGCGTACATCGGGCAATCCGCCTGTCAAGCGCCCCAAGGGTGCGAAAGTGACGCCATTGCCTGATTCCACGGGAAAATGTCGCACCGGCAAATCAACCGGTCCGGCTGCGCGAAGTGCGGCACGTCCGCATTGCGATAGATCAAAAATTATGGTTTGAGAGGCTGGATTTCGACGCGTTCTAGCGATCTGGCCCAGGAACCCCCTCAGGTACCTCCCAAGGCCGTTTGTCAGGGGGCGGATCGTGTAGCATTTCCCGCCATCCGGCGGAATGCTTGGAGGTTCTATTAAGGGAGCGCGAGCGGCATGAAGATGTCGAAGGGCCAAATAGGTCGGGGGTTGCTGGGTTTAGCGGTGGCTGGTGGTGCGCTGGTCAGCTGCGGGGCGGCATTCGCCGAACTGGGGCAGCCGGCGCCGTGGGAATACAAGCTGCAGGAAGCGGGGTCGCCGGTGATGGAGCAAATCACCGTGTTCCATAACATGCTGCTCTGGATCATCACCACCATCACGCTGTTCGTTCTGGCGCTGCTGATCACGGTCGTTGTGAAGTTCAACGCCAGATCCAACCCGGTGCCCTCCCGGACCACCCACAACACCTTGATCGAAGTGGCATGGACCCTGATTCCGGTGCTGATTCTGGTCGGCATCGCGGTGCCGTCGTTCCGGCTCCTGTTTCTGGAGCTCGACGTTCCCAAGGCCGATCTGACCGTCAAGGCGACCGGCAAGCAGTGGTACTGGAGCTACGCCTATCCCGACAACGGCAAGTTCGAATTCGATTCGCTGATGGCCCAGGACAAGCAGCCCCGGCTGCTCGGCGTCGACAACGAGATGGTCGTGCCGGTCAACAAGGTGATCCGGGTCCAGACCACCGGCGCCGATGTCATCCATTCCTTCGCGGTGCCGGCGTTCGGCATCAAGATTGACGCCATCCCCGGCCGTCTCAACGAAACCTGGTTCAGGGCCACCAAGGTCGGCATGTACTACGGCCAGTGTTCCGAGCTGTGCGGCAAGGACCACGCCTTCATGCCGATCGCGGTGCGGGTGGTGAACGATCAGGAATTCGCTGACTGGGTTGAAGCTGCGAAGAAGAAATTTGCGTCGGCGCCGGCGAATTCATACGCCTCGGCGGGCGCGGCGGCGCAGTAAGCGAAAAGCTCAGGCGCTATCCGAGGGACAAGGGCGACAAGGACCGCAAGGTCTGAAAGTACTGCAAGGCAGGAATTGAAAATGGCTACAGCGACACCGGCTCATACCGATCACGCCCATGACGATCATGCGCACGACCATCCGACCGGATGGCGGCGCTTCGTCTATTCGACGAACCACAAGGACATCGGCACGATGTATCTGGTGTTCGCGGTCATCGCCGGCCTCATCGGTGCGGCGATGTCGATCGCCATCCGCGCCGAGCTGATGTATCCCGGTGTGCAGATTTTCCACGAGACCCATACCTACAACGTGTTCGTGACCTCGCACGGCCTGATCATGATCTTCTTCATGGTGATGCCGGCGATGATCGGCGGCTTCGGCAACTGGTTCGTGCCGCTGATGATCGGCGCGCCCGACATGGCGTTCCCGCGCATGAACAACATCTCGTTCTGGCTGCTTCCGGCTTCGTTCGCGCTGCTGCTGATTTCATCCTTCGTCGAGGGCGAGCCGGGCGCCAACGGCGTCGGCGCGGGCTGGACCCTCTACGCGCCGCTGTCGACCTCGGGCCATCCGGGACCGGCGGTCGATTTCGCGATTCTATCGATCCATCTGGCCGGCGCCTCGTCGATCCTCGGCGCCATCAATTTCATCACCACGATCTTCAACATGCGCGCGCCGGGCATGACGCTGCACAAGATGCCGCTGTTCGTGTGGTCGATCCTGGTGACGGTGTTCCTGCTCTTGCTGTCGCTGCCGGTGCTTGCCGGCGCCATCACCATGCTGCTGACCGACCGCAATTTCGGCACCACCTTCTTCTCCGCCGAAGGCGGCGGCGACCCGGTGCTGTTCCAGCATCTGTTCTGGTTCTTCGGTCACCCCGAAGTCTACATCCTGATCCTGCCTGGCTTCGGCATGATCAGCCAGATCGTCTCGACCTTCTCGAAGAAGCCGGTGTTCGGCTATCTCGGCATGGCCTATGCGATGGTCGCGATCGGCGGCATCGGCTTCGTGGTGTGGGCGCACCACATGTACACGGTCGGCATGTCCTCGGCGACGCAGGCCTACTTCGTCGCCGCCACCATGGTGATCGCGGTGCCGACCGGCGTGAAGATCTTCTCCTGGATCGCCACGATGTGGGGCGGCTCGATCGAGTTCAGGACCCCGATGCTGTGGGCGATCGGCTTCATCTTCCTGTTTACGGTCGGCGGCGTCACCGGCGTCGTGCTTGCGAACGCCGGCGTCGACCGCGTGCTGCAGGATACCTATTATGTCGTCGCGCACTTCCATTACGTGCTGTCGCTAGGGGCGGTGTTCGCGATCTTCGCCGGCTGGTACTACTGGTTCCCGAAGATGTCCGGCTACATGTACAACGAGAGCATCGGCAAGCTGCACTTCTGGGTCACCTTCATCGGCGTCAACCTGGTGTTCTTCCCGCAGCACTTCCTCGGCCTCTCCGGCATGCCGCGCCGCTACGTCGATTATCCCGACGCGTTCGCCGGCTGGAACCTGGTGTCCTCGATCGGCTCCTATATCTCGGGGTTCGGCGTTCTGATCTTCATCTACGGCGTGGTCGATGCGTTCGTGCGCAAGGAAAAGGCCGCCGACAATCCGTGGGGAGCGGGCGCCACCACGCTGGAATGGACGCTGTCGTCGCCGCCGCCGTTCCACCAGTTCGAAGTGCTGCCGCGCGTGCAGTGATGCGAATGCGCGGCGCGCCGGTCGCGCCGCGCCTTTAAGGAAGCGAGACCCATCTTGTCGGTTGTCGATAACAACGCCATCGAGCTGTCGCCCCGGATTTCCGAGGCCGATGTCGCCGACTACATCGCGCTGTTGAAGCCGCGGGTGATGTCGCTGGTGATCTTCACCGCGATGGTCGGTCTCGTGATCGCGCCGGGTCACGTCCATCCGGTGCTGGCGTTCACCTCGATCCTTTGCATCGCGGTCGGCGCCGGCGCCTCGGGCGCGCTCAACATGTGGTACGAGAGCGACATCGACGCGCTGATGTCGCGCACCGCCAACCGGCCGATCCCGCGCGGACGCGTCACCCGGCCGGAAGCGCTGGCGTTCGGAATGACGCTGGCGTTCTTCGCGGTGATGACGCTCGGCATCCTCGTCAACTGGTTCGCCGGCGCGCTGCTTGCGTTTACGATCTTCTTCTATGTCGTGATCTACACCATGGCGCTGAAGCGCTGGACCGCGCAGAACATCGTGATCGGCGGCGCCGCCGGCGCGCTGCCGCCGGTGGTGGCATGGGCGGCGGCGACCGGTTCGCTGTCGGTCGAGCCGTTGTTGTTGTTCCTGATCATCTTCTTCTGGACCCCGCCGCATTTCTGGGCGCTGGCGCTGTTTCGCAGCGACGACTATGCGCGCGCCGGCGTGCCGATGCTCCCCGTGGTCGCCGGCCCCGATGCGACGCGGCTGCAGATCCTGCTCTATACGGTCGTGCTGGTCGCGGTCGCCTTCGCGCCGTGGCCGCTCGGCTATTTCGACGCGGTCTATGGCGTGACCTCGCTGATTCTCGGCGCCGGCATGCTGGCGCTGGCGATCAACGTCTACCGCCGCCGCGAGCGAGGCGAAGCGCTGCGCGCGACGCGAAAGCTGTTCGCGTTCTCCATCTTTTATCTGTTTGCGCTGTTCGCGACCTTGCTGATCGAGGTTGTCGCCCACGCCATCGCGCCGTCGATCTGGTAGGGGGCGCATGGCGAGGCAATGGCCGACAAGCAGCAGCCAGACGGAATCGTCCTCACCGAGGCGCAGAAGAAAAGCCGCCGCCAGCGCTCGATCGCCATCGCGCTGGCGCTCGGCGTCCTGGTCGTGCTGTTTTTCGCGGTCACCATGGTCAAGGGGCCGGCCGTGCTCGTGCGGCCCATGTGATCGAGATGATGTGATCGACATGGAGAAACGAACCCGACGATGCCGCAACAGCCGACCGGAAGCCCGAAGGCCGGCCGCGCCGCGGTCTCGGCCGCGATGCGATGGTGGCTGCGATCTGCGGCTTTGTCGTGGTGCTGATGGTCGGCGCGTCCTATGCGGCGGTGCCGTTCTACAACTGGTTCTGCCGCGCCACCGGCTTCAACGGCACGACCCAGGTCGCGACCTCGGCGCCGTCGTCGGCGCCGCTGGCGCGCAAGATCGCGGTGCGTTTCGATTCCAATGTCGCGGGCGGGCTGCCGTGGAAATTCGAACCCGAGCAGACCGAAATCGAGGTCAAGATCGGCCAGGTCGTCACCGTACTATTACACCGTGACCAACCAATCGGCGCGGACCACGACCGGGCAGGCGGCCTATAATGTGGCGCCGCTGACGGTCGGAGCGTATTTCCAGAAGATCAACTGCTTCTGCTTCACCGAACAGACCATGGCGCCCGGCGAAAAGCGCGAGATGCCGGTGGTGTTCTATGTCGATCCGTCGATCGTCAAGGACAGCGACAATGACGGGCTGAACACCATCACCCTGTCCTACACCTTCTACCCGGTGCGCGAGCCGGCGCCGAAGCCGCTGGCGGCGAGCGAGCCGGACAAGCGCAAGGGAGCCCTTTGATCATCGCGATCTCAAGGGGATCCGGGATCCCGGGATTTGATTTTTGAGACGAATACGTGCCGAATCAGGCACCGCTAACGGAGAGAGACCGAAATGGCTACGGCGCAAGTCAAGCATCACGACTACCACCTCGTCGATCCGAGCCCGTGGCCGATCGTCGGCTCCGTTTCGGCCTTCATCATGGCGGTCGGCGCGATCACCTGGATGCATCATCTGTTTTCAGCGGCGCCGATCATTTTCGGCATCGGCACCATCGGCGTGCTCTACACCATGGCGAGCTGGTGGACGGATGTGATCCGCGAGGCGCAGTACAAGGGCGATCACACCCGCGTGGTGCAGATCAGCCATCGCTACGGCATGATCCTGTTCATCGCCTCCGAGGTGATGTTCTTCGTCGCCTGGTTCTGGGCCTTCTTCAACTCGTCGCTGTTTCCCGGCGATCCCGTTCACGCCACCCGCGAGGCGCTGTTCGGCGGGGTGTGGCCGCCCAAGGGCATCGAGACCTTCGATCCCTGGCATCTGCCGCTGTTGAATACGCTGCTGCTGCTGACCTCGGGCACCACCGTGACCTGGGCGCATCACGCGCTGCTGGAGAACGACCGCCAGGGTCTGAAATACGGTCTGATCCTCACCATCCTGCTGGGCGCGACCTTCACCTGCGTGCAGGCCTATGAATACAGCCACGCCGCGTTCTCCTTCGCCGGCAATATCTACGGCGCGACCTTCTTCATGGCGACCGGCTTCCACGGCTTCCACGTGCTGGTCGGCACCATCTTCCTGACCGTCTGCCTGATCCGCGCCTATGCCGGGCACTTCACGCCGACCCAGCATCTCGGCTTCGAATTCGCCGCCTGGTACTGGCATTTCGTCGACGTGGTGTGGCTGTTCCTGTTCATCTGCATCTATGTCTGGGGTCACGGCGCCGAAACCATGGCGCACGGCGCGCATTAATCCCGGCCCCATAGCGTTTCCGGGCGAAGCGGGTACCGGTTCGCGCAAAGGAAATGCGTCAAGACCAAAGGCTACCGTGCTACAAGGGGGCGGCCGCAGGCCGCCTTTTTTGCTTCGCGAAACGCGGAAGACCTAACGCATGCAGGACCAGAAATTACCCACCGTGGCCGAGAGCGCGTTGCGCGGCCTCGCCTGCAGATGTCCGCGCTGCGGCAAGGGCAAGCTCTATGCAGGCTTCCTTGACCTGCGGCCGAACTGTGAAGCCTGCGGGCTCGATTACGCTTTTATCGACTCCGGCGACGGCCCAGCGATCTTCATCATCATGCTGGCCGGCGCCATCGTCGTCGCCTGCGCACTGATCGTTGAAGCGAAATACCAGCCGCCGTTCTGGCTGCACGCGGTGCTCTGGTTGCCGCTGATCCTCGCGACCACCCTGTTGCCGCTGCGTTCGATGAAGTCGCTTCTGATCGCGCTCCAGTTCCATCACAAGGCGGCACCCGGCCGGCTGATCGACCGCGATCCGAAATGATCGCGGCAACGGCACGACGGCGCGGCGTGAAAGGCTTTGGTGTTTTCACGCTTGTCATGGTGGCGCTGTTCGTCGGCCTCGGGGTCTGGCAGTTGCAGCGCCGGGTCGAGAAGCACGCCTTGATCGCGGCCCTGACCGAACGGCTCGCGGCCGCACCCGGACCGCTGCCATCGCCCGCGCAGTGGAGCGCGCTGACGCCTGCGCGCGACGAATTCCGCCGCGTCCGTTTTGCCGCGGCCTATGAGCCCGGTCCCGACGCCATGGTCTACAGTTCCGGTTCGGCAGTGCGCGGCGATATTTCCGGCCCCGGCACATGGGCTTTTCTGCCCGCGCGGCTTTCGACCGGCGAGACCGTCGTGATCAATGCGGGCTTCGTGCAGAACACGATGCAGGATCGCGCCCAGCAGGATCGCGCGGTGGCGCCGCTCGTCAGCCAGCAGCCGGCGATTTTGACCGGCTACATCCGCTTTCCGGAAACAGCGGGCATGTTGACGCCAGCCCAAGACATGGCAAAACGGTTGTGGTTCACGCGGGATCATCTCGCCATGGCGCATGCGCTCGGCTGGGGCCGGGAAGGCAGCGAGGTCGCGCCGTTCTATGTCGATCTGGAGCAGCCGGTTCCGGCGAGCGGCATCCCGAAACCCGGGCCGCTCGATGTCCATCTCAAGGACGACCACATGCAATACGCCATCACCTGGTTCGGACTAGCGGGTGCGGTGGTGGTCGCGTTCGGAGTGTGGGTTTTCGGGCAGCGGCGGACTTCTTCGTCCCGGGAGCATGACGCCTGACCGAGGCACGCCTCATCGGCGCCGCATGAGCCTGGGAATCGCATCACATGGTCGTTTCACGGCTCTTTTGCTTGCCGCAGTACCGCCGCAGGCTCTCGCTTACTGGACCGGGCAGGCTGCGACATCGACCCGGCCTTGGCGCAGCAACAACGTGACGCTGTCGGCGGGCAGCGGTCTGCTGAAATAGAAGCCCTGCGCGTATTTGCACCCGAGGGAGACCAGGAAAGCGGCCTGTTCGGTGGTCTCGACGCCTTCGGCGATGACCTCGATTTTGAACTCGCCCGCCAGGCCGAGCGTCGCCCGCGTGATCGCAACGTCGTCGCTGTTGCCGGGCAGACCGAAAATGAATTGCTGGGCGATCTTGAGACGATTGATTTGATAGTTCCGCAGGTAGTTGAACGAGGAATATCCCGTGCCGAAGTCGTCGATCGCAATTCTCACGCCGGATTGCCAAATGCGCCCCAGGAGGCCCCGGCGCTCGTGCGTCGTCTCCATCAGGACGGATTCGGTGAGTTCCAGCTCCAACTCGCCGGGGCGAATGCCCCATTTTTCCGAGATATCGGCAATTTCCTTGTCGAACTCAAGATTGGTCATCAATTGCACGGCGGAAATGTTGACCGCGATGACGGGCGGCGCAATTCCCTCGTTGCGCCAGCTACTCATCTGCCGGCACGCCTCGTTCAGCACCCAGCCCCCGAGTGCCGAAATCAATCCTGTCTTCTCCGCGATCGGGACGAAGTCGGAAGGCATGATCTGGCCGCGTCTGGGATGGTTCCAGCGCACCAGCGCCTCCACGCCGACGATCCGGCCGGAGACCATCTCCACCTGCGGCTGGTAGTAGACTTCCAGCTCGCCGCCCTTCTCGAGGGCGGCATGCAAATCCTCGGTGATGGACACGCGCTCCCGGACGATCCGGTCCAAATCATCGGAATGGAAGGCGAATTGATCGCGCCCCGCCTCCTTGGCCCGGTAGAGTGCGAGATCGGCATGGGTGAGCATGTCGACCGAATCTACGAGTGCGGCGTCGAACATGCAGATCCCGATGCTGGCGGTAATGCGGATGATGTTGCCCTCAAGCTCAAAGGGGCTCTTCAAATCCTTGCAGATCCTGTCGGCAAGGAGGCCCGCGTCGGCAGGATCGGCCGCGCCGCGTTGCAAAACGGCGAACTCGTCGCCGCCGAAGCGGGCGACGAGATCGCTCGACCGGACATCGTGCCCGAGACGCTCCGCGACCAGCTGGAGGAGCTTGTCGCCCATCGGATGGCCGAGCGTGTTGTTGAGATCCTTGAAAGAGTTGAGATCAAGGGAAAGCACGGCGAACGGCGCGCCGCCGCGCTTGGCCGCTGCAAAGGCAATGCCGAGCTGTTCGATGAAGGCCAATCGGTTTGGAAGAGCGGTCAGAACATCCGTCCGCACAACCTCGACGATCCTGGCTTCCGCGGCCTTGCGCTCGCTGATATCGATACCGGTACCTTCCAGGGCGACAAGCCGGTGCGCGGCGTCGCGCACGGCGCTCAGTCGACCGTCGATCCAGACTGGGGAGCCATCGGGCTTTATCCAGCGAAACTCGTGTCGGACGTAATCGTCGCGACCTTCGAGGATGTCCCGCATGCCAGCCGTCACGCTGGCCTTGTCATCGGGATGCACGGCCTGCAGCCAGCTGCCGGGCGAAGCGAGCAGGTCCTCCGCGCTGTAGCCGAGCCGCTTGACGTTGTCCGAGATGTAAAGGAGAGGAACGTCCTCCTCCGCGGCGAAGCGGAAAAGAATTGTCGGACTGTCCTCGACAATGCGGGCGGCATCGGCCAGGCGTTGCGTTCTGTAGAGGATGGTAAAAACGTACAGCGTCCCGAATGCTGTCGCCACGGCCCCGAGCAGCAGCAGGGCCCAGGCTTCAAGGGGAGGTCTATGCGAGAACATGCCGGGCGCCGGAACGGTGACGACCGCCCATTGCCGATCAGCCACGGTGAGGAGTTTTTTAATTCCGCTGCGGCTTGCGATGTCGTCGTAAATCGATGGCGCCTGATCGGCGGTGCGCAAGCGGGATTGATGATTGTGGATCAGGCGCGCGGCGTCCGGCGCAGGCCCGTCGAAGAAATATTGATCGAGGCCGACCGGAACAGTCGTGCGATCAAGGATGGTTTCCAGCATATCGCTGACGCGGAAAACGCCGACCGCAAGTCCGACCAGGCTGGCGCGCCGCGTCTCGACGGTGCCCGCAGGGGCGCCTTCCGCGTAGATCGGCGAGAAGATGAGGACGCCCCACCCGCGGTCGCGCCCTGCGGTCAACAGCGATACCCGCCCCGTTACGGCTGCTTTCCCCGTGTCGGTCGCGCGCCTGATCGCCTGACGTCGCACGGGCTCGGAACCGAGGTCCAGGCCCAGAATGGAGTCGTCGCCGCGGAAATGCTTCTGCACCCGGACGGGGAAATATTCTTCACGCTCGGCGGCAGCGATCCTCTGGCCATCCGGGGTGAGTTCCGCGATGCGGAAGTCGGACAGGCCATCTTCCCGCGCCCGTGCTTCGAAATCCGCGCGGGCGGCCGAGGTCACGCGCGGAACCCACGAAAGGGCCTGGACGCCGTCGTACTGGCTCAGCAGGCCGGAGGCGAGATCGACGAATTTGCGGCCGCCCTGGAATCCGCCGGCGCCCGACAGGAAGATCTGCAGCGTGGCAACAACATCCTCGTATCGCCCGAGCCCCACCTGCATGGTCCGCATGCGGCCTTCGACCTCGCTCTGCAATTGGGCGTCGACGCTCTTGGAATTGTTGCGCCACACCAGGGCGCTGCTGGACAAAACGACGACAATGCCAATTCCGCACATCCCGACAACCGGCCAATAGCGTCGCAAGGCGCTGACCGCTGCTCGTGTAAACCGCGCGTATGGCGACATGGGATTGACCCGTTCGCATAACCGAAACGCAGCTTTACGTCCCTGGCAATATCGACTGATCAGGCATATTCACGATTGTACCTGATCCGGAATACCATCAATTTCAGGTAGTATCCAAGGCACGACCCAAGTCTTATTGACGCAGATCAACGCGCTTGGGTGTTTAGGCCCGATATCGGCGGCATCGTTCGGCCGATGCGTCATGTCCGGTTACCGGCGGCTCCATTGCAATCGACCCTTGGACGAAACTGGGCACCCGTGTCGATCTTCCTCACTTCGTGTTCGCACCGAGCGCAATGGGGAAAAGCCTCGATTGGTTTGAGGTGCTTGACCATGGCCTGTGCCATGGCCCTGCCTTTGTGCATATTAGCGCATTGCTGGCGGGGTGCCCAACAAAAAGGTGCTGACGGACTCACTGTGTCCCGCGGCTCCAACGCGTGGTTCCGCGCCAAATCGAGACATTGGCGGTCTGCTTGCCCCGACTTTGATTTGGCGCAAAATCCGCCGGGCGCTTCCTGGTAGTCTTCCAAAACTAAGGAGAGGGGCCGATGAAAGCGCGGTTAATTTGCGCTCTATCCGCGATCCTGGTTCTGGTGCCGCTGCACTGCGACGCAGCTTCTGATGCGACCGCAAACCGGGGATCGCTATACAACTATATTAACACGCCAGCGTTCGCCGACGGCGCCAAGAAATTCTATCTCGAGACAATCAGCGCAAACGACAAACGCAAGAATATGATCGCGCAAACCGAAGAGGAATGTGGGGGACGTTACGAAAATACGTCGATCACGATCATCGAGCTGAGCCATTTGATCGAGACGGACAAGAATCCCGCGACCAATAACGACAAGGACTACACAGTTCCCTATTTCGCCAAGGCCAGCGTCCATTGGCTTGTCGTCGAAACCATTTCATGCAGCATGCATGGCGGGCACAATCAATCCGTGCTCCACGCAGCAATGCTGACTGGCACCGAAACACAAACTGTGACTTACCACATCGTCAACGGCAAGGAGAACGGCAGCCCTGTGGTGAGCGATCTGCGTCGCGCTTACACGATCGATGCGGACGAGTTGTCGGATCAGTATCGTGCCCCGTACTCGCAGCAATGAGAGTTTCCTTCCCCGGTCAGACGCCCCGGCAGCCGACAGGAGAATGGCAATGATCAGGCGGTGCTTTACGGCTATTCTCATGGCAAGCGCACTTGCGATACCCGCGACGGCCGAAGAGCGATGCATAGACCTGAAGGTATCCCGGACGGTTCAGCTCAGGGGCACATTGACCCACAAGGTTTTTCCGGGTCCGCCAAATTTCGAAAACCTTCGGAAAGGCGACAAGCCCGAACCGAGTTACATTCTCAGGCTTCAGAAGCCGGTTTGCATTATCGGGGATGAATTTATCGAGCAGGACAAGCTCATTGAGCGAGTTCAGATTTTTCCGGAGTACGCGGACAGGGAAAATAAGGCATTGAACAGGAAGCTGCGAAATTTAATCGGCAAGGTCGTGGTCGTTCAGGGCAACTCGCCATTCGGCGCTCATACGGGCCACCATCACGCGCCTCTGTTGTTGCCGATAACAAAAATAGAAATCGCGCCGGAACATTGACGAATTCCTTTGGGCCGCGGACAACCATGGCAGTTGCCGCCAAGCGGTTAGGGACCCTTTGGCTCGCGGCGCCTTCACTTGCCAATAGTCCACGGCGATTCCGGAACAAAGGGAATGGGAGGCTTGTCGAGGCCCTCCAGTTTCTCCCAGTTGGCAGCCTCGTCCGGTCCCGGTTTAAGACGCCCGACAAAGTCCTGTATCGCTTTCACGGTTTTTTTGGCCTGCGCAAGATCAACGGGCTTGCGGAGGGGAGGAACGGCGGGAGTTTCTTCCGATGAGGGCTTTGGCTGAGATGGCGCGCTTTCAGCTTTCTCGGCCGGAGCCGCCTTGGCTTGACCAACGGGCCCGCATCTGGTGCCGCCGTAAAACGTGTCCCGGGTTCTTGCAAAACCCGCCGGACATTGAAGCGGTTTGATTTGATCCGCCAGCGTCGGCTCGAACTCAGGAGTCGTCGGTGCCAACCCGGGAGTTGGCGCCGCCACTGGTGCTGGCATCGGCGGTTGAGCTGGTCTGGCTACCGGCCCGGGAGCAGGCTTCGGCGCGGGCGCGGGCTTCGCCCTGGGCGGAAGACGCGTGACGTTTCGTTCGATGCGCGGACGAGGTACTCCACCGCCGCCGCCACGGCGCGGGCACATCGCTCTTGCTGCCGGCGTTGTGACTGGTTCGCACCAGCCCATCGAGGGAACACATATCGTGTCGTTAGGTCCGCACGAGAATTGAGCCAACGCGTCATTGCTCGCGCCCGGAAGCAATTCCGAGGCCACTACAGCGGCGAATCCGCAGCCGAGGAGAAGAAACCTTTTCGCACGCATATTTTAGTATCCGCACATTTGTGGCACGTCCCGTTGGCGTCAGATCAAAAGCCTGCCAGCCGCTCGCTGGTAGACGGAAGCAACCAAAAACGCGAAGCCAATGCGCTTGATACCGTTTCAATCGAGGCCGGCGGCTGGCCAACGGCCAGGACGCTTGCTAACCCATAGTTCACCAGGCTCTTGGCGAAGGTGCGCGAAAAGCCCGGGACCGGCGTATGCGATTTGATCATCATGGCGGTGTCGTTTGCTTTTCGTCAGGAACGGACTTTTCCAGTCGCTTCAGGTCCTGTAGCGCCAATCGAACCTCTGTGGCGGTTCGCTCGCAATCCTGCACCGCCGCATGCAAGGCTCGCGTCGCAGCCTCGCGCGAGCCTTGCAGGATGTGCCACTGTCCAGTGTAGAAGTGAGCTTCGCAGCGTTCTCGCGAATTGCTCGCGGCGGCTTGTACAGAGTCCGCTGCGCGCTGCCCCTGGAACAATTGAAAAATAGGCGCCGGCCATGAGGCCGACTTCAGGTTTGCGGTAACTGACGCAAGCTCATCCTTGCCGGTCTCCAGACCCGCGCGCTGGCCGGCGAGATAATGCCAGAGCGCATAGTGCAGATCGCTGGAGTCCTGTGCCAGTCGTCGAAAATCGGCGGCTGCAGAAGCAAAGTCGCCTTGGCTGAAATAGGAAAGGCCGCGAATTGCATAGGCGGATTCTTCATCCGGTCGCAGCGTTATCGCCCGACCGTAATCTTGTATCGCAAGGTCGCGCTCGCCTCGGGCCTCCTGCGTGATGCCCCGGGAGAGATGGAATGGCGCCGATGTGGGATCCAGCCGCACCGCCTCGTTATAGGAATATAGAGCAGCGTCGAAATTTCCCGCTTGGTAATTGATCGCTCCTTTCAGACTCCACGCCAAGGCCGCAATGCCCTTGGCATTGGCGGAATTGAGCTTGATCGCCCTGTCGAAATCTTGCTGGGCCTGACCGTCGTCGCGCGCCAGGTACCAGACATTTCCGCGAATGAAGTAGAAATCAGCGCGCCATGGTTCGATCCTGATCGCCTCATTCAGATCCGCAAATGTCGAATTGTAGTCGGTCAGGATCAGGGCACGGGAGACATAAAACGCTGCCGAGTTGGGTTCCAGGTGGATCGCCATGGAGTAGTCATTGAGCGCGCGCGCGTCATCGCCGTTCATTGCATAGGCGTTTGCTCGGCCATGATAGGCCGTTGCGAAATCCGGGCTGAGGCGGATTGCCTCGGTGTCATCTGCGAGCGCGCGACTGTAGTCCTTTTTGGCGTAGTACGCGTCGCCACGCTTGTCGTAGGCCAGAACATATTTGGGATTGAGAGCGATCGCCCGGCTAAAGTCCATTATAGCGCGATCGTAGTCGCCCTCGGCAGCGCAGGTTTGGCCGCGATTGTAGAGGGCTGCCGCGAAGTTGGGCATGAGCCGAAGCGCTTGATCGAAGTCCTGGATAGCGCGAACGTAGTCGCCCTTCATTCCGTAGGTTTGTCCACGCTTATTGTATAGCGGGCCGAGGTCGGGCCATATTTCGATTGCCTGATCAAGATCGCTGATTGCCAGATCATATCTGCCATTCGCGCCATACTGCGTCCCTCGACTGGTCAATGCCATGGCGCGCGTACTTGCGCCGCCGCGCGTTTGATCCCTGTGATCGTTGATAATTCTGGTGCAGGCGTCGATCGATCCCTCGCCGCCGACAACACAATCAACAAAAACGTCCCCGCCCGTTTTGTCTCCGGTGAACGGAGACACGATCCCGTATTCACTCACACGGTTATCAAAGAATGCCGCACGGCTTGCCCCGTTGCTCGATTGCGCTCGCGCGTCCACCAAAGTCAGGATCACCAGGACTGCGCTGCAAATCGTCGCGGCGGTGACGGATCTTCCGGACATGAGGCTGTCCCTTCCAGCTCCATGGAGTGCTGGCGAGTTCCTGTGCCTGACTATCCGAAAGCACGAATTTCCTTTTGAGCTATATCAAGCTGTCAAACCCGCAGCTTTTCCCGAAGCAAAGTCATGTGAGGGACGACCGCCTGCTTTCCCAGCAAGCCCGCGCGAGGCGCGCCATCAAATAGCACCGTCGCGGGCAGGGCTTGCCGGGAAAGTCTTCGGCCCGCTACTCCATCTGTGCGTGCAGCGGGCGCCCGCCACATCCGCGCACCGGCTGTTTTCCTGGGGCGACCGTTCACGCGCAACTCGGGCGTATCGCGCCGCGAGATGGCGGATGCACACCTTGAATAGGCGGATCCGGAAAGGGTGAGGGCGACGGAGGCTCTGATCTTTTCGGCAATTGGTATTTCCCCTTCGCCCGAAAACCCATATGGTGCCGCGAGTTCGCACTTGGCGAACTCAATAATTCCATTGGTATCAAAGGCTTGGCGGGAGACCCGCGCCTTTGGAGGACGGTTTGACGCGGTATATTTCGACGCGGGGGGAGGCCCCTGCCTTAGGTTTCTGCGATGTGATGCTGACCGGGCTCGCCCGTGACGGCGGTCTCTACGTGCCCGAAACGTGGCCGCAGCTTTCGAAGGAGGTCATCGCCGGATTCTTCGGCCGGCCGTATTGGGAAGTCGCGGTCGATGTGATCCGCCCGTTCGTCGGCGGCGAAATCTCCGATGCCGATCTCGGCCGCATGGCGAACGAGGCCTACGCCACGTTCCGCCATCCCGCGGTGGTTCCGCTCGACCAGCTCGGTCCCAATCTTTTCCTGCTGGAACTGTTCCACGGCCCGACCTTGGCGTTCAAGGACGTGGCGATGCAGCTGATCTCGCGGCTGATGGACCACGTGCTGGCGAAGCGCTCCCAGCGCACCACCATCGTGGTCGCAACCTCGGGCGATACCGGCGGCGCCGCGGTCGATGCGTTCGCGGGTCTCGACAATGTCGATCTGATCGTGCTGTTCCCGCACGACCGTATCTCCGACGTGCAGCGGCGGATGATGACGACGACGGATGCTGCCAACGTTCGCGCGCTCGCGATCGAAGGCACCTTCGACGACTGCCAGGCGATCGTGAAGGGGATGTTCAACCATCACAGCTTCCGCGATGCCGTCGCGCTGTCGGGCGTCAATTCCATCAACTGGGCGCGGATCGTGGCGCAGGTGGTGTATTATTTCACCTCGGCGGTCGCGCTCGGCGCGCCGGGGCGCGCGGTGGATTTCACCGTGCCGACCGGCAATTTCGGCGACATTTTTGCCGGCTATGTCGCCAAGCGGATGGGACTGCCGATCCGCTGGTTGCGGATCGCCGCCAATGTCAACGATATCCTGCCGCGGACCCTGAAGACCGGCATCTATGAAGTGCGCGAAGTTCATGCCACCGCCTCGCCCTCGATGGATATTCAGGTCTCCTCGAATTTTGAGCGGCTGCTGTTCGAGGCGAGCGGCCGCGACGCGGCCGAGGTTCGCCGGCTGATGGCGTCGCTGAACCAGTCCGGGCGCTTCGTGCTGCCGGACGCGACGCTGGCGGCGATCCGGGAAGAATTCGACGCCGGGCGCGCCGACGAGACCGAAACCAGTGCTGCGATCCGCGCCGCATGGCGCGAGGCCGGCGATCTCGTCGATCCGCATACCGCGGTGGCGCTGGCGGTGGCCGATCGCGACACTTCGGATTCGAAGATTCCCAACATCGTGCTTTCGACCGCGCATGCCGCGAAGTTTCCCGACGCGGTGGAGGCGGCCTGTGGCGTGCGGCCGGAACTGCCGGCCTGGCTCGAGGGGTTGATGACGAGGCCGGAGCACATCAAGGTCATGAAGAACGATCAGGCTGAAGTCGACGAGTTCGTGCGCTCGGTCAGCCGGGCTGCGAAGCAAGGAGTTGCCGGATGAGCGTCGATGTCACCAAGCTTCCCTCGGGCCTCACGGTGATCACCGATACCATGCCGCATCTCGAGACCGCGGCGCTCGGGGTATGGGCCGGCGTCGGCGGCCGCGACGAGAAGCCCAACGAGCACGGCATCTCGCATCTGCTCGAACACATGGCGTTCAAGGGCACCACGCGACGTTCGTCGCGCGAAATCGTCGAGGAAATCGAGGCGGTCGGCGGCGATCTCAACGCCGGCACCTCGACCGAAACCACCGCCTATTATGCGCGGGTGATGAAGGCCGACGTGCCGCTGGCGCTCGACGTGCTCTCCGATATTCTCGCCAATCCCGTCGTTCGTGCCGGACGAGCTGGAGCGCGAGAAGAGCGTCATCGTGCAGGAGATCGGCGCGGCGCAGGATACGCCCGATGACGTGGTGTTCGAACATCTCAACGAGTTGTGTTACCCGGATCAGCCGATGGGACGCTCTTTGCTGGGGACCGCAAAGACCCTGAAGGGTTTTAACCGCGATACGCTGCGCGGTTATCTTTCGACGCATTATCGCGGCCCGGACATGGTGGTGGCGGCCGCCGGCGCGGTCGATCACAAGCGGGTGGTCGAGGAAGTGACGCAGCGGTTCTCGAGCTTCGACGGCGCGCCCGCGCCGAAGCCGCAAGCGGCGATGTTCGGCAAGGGCGGCTCCCGCGTCGTGCATCGCGAGCTCGAGCAGGCGCATCTGACGCTGGCGCTGGAGGGCGTGCCGCAGACCGATCTGTCGCTGTTCTCCCTGCAGGTTTTCACCAACACGCTCGGCGGCGGGATGTCGTCGCGGCTGTTCCAGGAAGTGCGCGAAAAGCGCGGGCTGTGCTACTCGATCTACACCTTCCATGCGCCCTATACCGACACCGGCTTTTTCGGGCTCTATACCGGCACCGATCCCGGCGATGCGCCCGAGATGATGGAGGTGATCGTCGACGTCATCAACGACGCGGTCGAGACCTTGACCGAGGCCGAGATCGCGCGCGCCAAGGCGCAGATGAAGGCGGGGCTGTTGATGGCGCTGGAAAGCTGCAGCTCGCGCGCCGAACAGCTGGCGCGCCACGTTCTGGCCTATGGGCGCCCGCTGACGGTGGAGGAGCTGGTGGCCAGGATCGATGCCGTGAGCGTGGAATCGACGCGAAACGCCGCGCGGGGGCTGTTGTCGCGCAGCCGCCCGGCGGTTGTGGCGCTTGGCAGCGGAAGGGGTCTGGACACGGCGGTGGCTTTTGCGGAAGGATTGACCAGATCGAAGGCGAAGGCGCTGCTTCATTGAAGGCGGCCGGCGCGGCGACAAGGTTCGGGTAGCGGGGAGTATCACACATGGCCCTGTTTCGTTTGCCATCCAGCGGACCGGCCGCGCTCGCCCCGCGCGGGCATGGCCTGTTGCTGCGCGCGCCGCAGATGTCCGATTTTCTGCAATGGGCGCATTTGCGCGAATACAGCCGGGAATACCTGACGCCGTGGGAGCCGATCTGGCCGTCCGACGATCTGACCCGCTCGGGCTTCCGGCGGCGGTTGCGCCGCTATGCCGAGGACATCGCCGCCGACCGATCCTATCCGTTCATCGTGTTCCGGGAATCCGACGGCGCGATGATCGGCGGCGTCACGCTGGCGAATGTCCGCCGCGGCATCGTACAGGCCGGCACGATCGGATACTGGGTCGGGCAGCCCCATGCGCATCGCGGCTACATGACGGCGGCGCTGCGCGTGCTGCTGCCGTCGCTGTTCGGCGAACTCAATCTGCACCGCATCGAGGCCGCCTGCATTCCCTCCAATGCGCCGTCGATCCGGGTGCTGGAGAAATGCGGCTTCAGCCGCGAGGGGCTGGCGCGGCGCTATCTCTGCATCAACGGCGTCTGGCAGGACCACCTGCTGTTCGGCCTGCTGCATGAGGATTTTCGCGGCTAACCCTGGTTTCGAGATTTTGACAGGCGCGCCTTGGGTTCGCCGCCATTGCGCTGTTATAACGCGCAAGCCGCGCGCTCCCTTCAAGGACGCGCCAAATCGTTGATAGCCTTGTAGTCGAAAGTCTTGGGGACTTCTGGATGATGCGTAACGGGCTCATGATGCGGACGGCGGTGGCCGGTCGGGCAGGCCATCTGCGCGTCGGCTTGGCGCTTGCCGTCGCGGGCGCTGTTTTGTCCGGGTGCGGCGGCGCCGGCATGTTCGGCGCCTCGTCCGATTCGAGCCCGTCGATCGGCAGCAGGTTCAGCCAGCTATTCGGCTCGAAGTCGCAAGCCGTCGGCGAGGCGGCGCCGCCGCCGGTCGACAACGAACTGAGCTGTCCCCCCGTGAGCATTCGCGCCGGCGCGTCCACCTATGCGGTGGCGGCGCCGGGCAAGCAGCCGGTCGGCAACGATCTGCGCTTTCAGGCGACGATCACCCGCACCGCGCGCGATTGCACGCAGAACGGCGACCAGATCACCGCGCGGATCGGCATTCAGGGCCGCGTCATTGCCGGCCCGGCCGGAACTCCGGCGACGGTCGAAATTCCGCTTCGTGTCGCCGTGGTGCAGGGCGGCGTGCAGGAGAAGACGATCGCCACCAAGGTCTACCGCACGACGGTGTCGATGAACGACGACGGCAGCGTGCCGTTCAGCCTGGTGGCCGAGGACATGGTCTATCCGGTGCCGCAAGGCGCGGCCGGCGATTCCTACATCTTCTATATCGGCTTCGATCCGCAGGCGCTGACGCCGGAGCCGAAGGCGAGACCGGCGAGGAAGAAGAAGTAATTCCGCGGTTGTCGCCCGCTGCATGACGAAAGCTGAATGACATCAGCACAAAAAAGCCGGCGCGATGATCTCGAGCCGGCTTTCGCTTTTTACCAGTTGGAATTTGTTCAGTTCAGCTTTTCGCGAACTTCCGCAATGCCCTTGGCCAGGAGATCGTCGGCGATCTGGCCCTTGACCGATTGCGACAGGATGGTGGAAGCAGCCGTCACCGCGGCGTTGGCCGCCGCCGCGCGGACGTCGGCCAGCGCCTGCGCTTCGGCCAGCGCGATCTTGCTCTCGGCGGTCTTGGTGCGCCGCGCGACAAAATCTTCCATCTTGGTCTTGGCCTCGGCCGCGATGCGCTCGGCTTCGGCCTTGGCCGATGCGATGATGTCCTGGGCCTCGCGTTCGGCGCTGGCGTGACGGGCCTTGTATTCCGCCAGCAATTTGGCGGCCTCTTCCTTGAGGCGGCGCGCGTCGTCGAGCTCGGCCTTGATGCGGTCGCTGCGATGATCGAGCGCCTTCAGCACCGTGCGGTGGATGCCGAAATAGGCGAACACGCCCATCAGGATGACGAAGGCGACGGCGACCCAGAATTCCGGTTCGGCGAACATCGATCGTTATCCCTTCAAGGACGCGTCGACGGCGCTGTCCACCGACTTGCCGTCAGGCACGACGCCGGTGAGCCGCTGCACGATCGCGGCGGCCGCATCCGCGGCGATGCCGCGGACGTTGCTCATCGCGGCCTCGCGCGTCGCCGCGATGGTCTTCTCGGCGTCGGCAAGCTTGACCGAAAGCTGGTCTTCCAGCGTCTTGCGCTCGGCCTCGGACGCCGCGTTGAGCTTTTCGCGGGTCTCGGCGCCGATCGCCTGCGCGCGCGGAGCGCGCGGCGGCGAGTTCGCTTTCATAGGCTTTCAGCGCGGCGTCGGAGGCGTCCTTCAGCTTCTGCGCCTCCGCCAGATCGCCATCGATCGCGTTCTGTCGTGCGTCGATCACGCTGCCGACGCGCGGCAGCGCTATTCGCGAGACGATCAGATAAAGCGCGACGAACGCGATCAGCAGCGACACCAGCTGCGAAGCAAAGGTGTCGAATTCGAACGGCGGAAATCCTCCGTCGTGGTGGCCGCCATCGGCTTCGGTGTGGGCGCCGGTCGGTTGACCGTTGGCGTCGCCATGACTTTCAGCCACGGGGTTCTCCTGTTGCTATCATGCACGCCGCCGAAAGGCGGCGCGACGGGTGCCGCTCAGAGCGGAACGAACAGCAGCAGCAGCGCGATCAGCAGCGAGAAGATGCCGAGCGCTTCGGTCACGGCGAAGCCGAAGATCAGGTTGCCGAACTGGCCCTGGGCCGCCGAAGGATTGCGCACCGCGGCGGCAAGATAGTTGCCGAAGATGATGCCCACGCCCACGCCTGCGCCGCCCATGCCGATGCAGGCGATGCCCGCGCCGATAAGTTTTGCTGCTGCCGGTTCCATTTTCTTGAGCTCCTTGAGAAGAAAGAGAAAGTGTGGGTGGGAATTCCCCGGACCGCTTAGTGTCCCGGATGAATGGCGTCGTTGAGGTAGATGCAGGTGAGGATGGCGAACACATAGGCCTGCAGGAACGCGACCAGCAGTTCGAGCGCGGTCAGCGCAACGGTCAGCGCCAGCGGCATCACGCCGCCGATCCAGCCGACGGTGCCGAGCGAGGTGCCGAGCATCGCGACGAAGCCCGCGAACACCTTCAGCGAGATGTGGCCGGCCAGCATGTTGGCGAACAGACGCACGCTGTGCGAGATCGGCCGCAAGAAGAACGAGAAGATTTCAATGAAGACGACCAGCGGCAGGATGTAGATCGGAATGCCCGACGGCACGAACATCTTGAAGAACTTCAGGCCGTTCTTGTAGAAGCCGTAGATCAGCACGGTGAAGAACACCAGCAGCGCCAGCGCCGCGGTGACGATGATGTGGCTCGAAATCGTGAACGTGTAGGGGATGATGCCGACGAGGTTCGAAACGCAGATGAACATGAACAGCGAGAAGATCAGCGGGAAGAACTTCATGCCTTCCGCGCCGGCGGTGCTGCGAATGGTGCTGGCGACGAACTCGTAGCTGATTTCGGCGATCGACTGGAAGCGCCCCGGCACCAGCTGCCGCCCGGCGACGCCGCCGATCATCAGGATCGAGATCAGCGCCACCGCCAGCCGAACATGTAGGCCGACGAATTGGTGAAGGCGATCGTCTGATTGCCGATGTGGCCGATCGTGAAGAGCGGTTCGATGTTGAACTGATGGATCGGGTCGATTTTCATCCGCGCGGCTCTTGATCCACCGGCCGCTTGCCGGCAATCGAAATTCGAATGTCGTGACTTCCCGTCGACGCTCAGCGACTGCCTGGAGCCACGCCTGCCGATCTCACCACGTTGACCACGCCGGCCACGAAGCCGAGCAGAAAGAACACGATGAGACCGAAGGGCGATGTCGACAGCAAACGGTCGAAACCCCAGCCAATCACCGCTCCGACGACAACGCCGGCGACCAACTCCGAAGAAAGCCGGAAACCGCGCGCCATGGCAGATGCTCTGGCAGCTCCGTCTCCGCTTCCAGCTCCGGGTTGGTCAGTCCCGATTTTTCGGCTGTCCCGAATTTCGGACAACCGGTGATCCAGACTTCCGAGCCTTGCGGAAAGCGCAGCTTCGTCGGAGGACGATTGATCGCGACTTCCATTTCCGCTGTCATTCGTGCCTTCAGCCATGCTGTGGAGACCCGAAACGATGCTGCGTTGATGGAAATGACGCCCCGTCACCCTCAAAAGCCGCGCGGACCATACTGACCGCATCTAACCAAGTCAAGATTGCGTCATAACCATCTAGTCCATTGATTTGGCTGATCTTATTCCAATGTGCCACGAATCCGGCATGGCGCGGTCGCCGCACTGCAATAGCTCGGCAGGCGATCGGCAAAATTTCGCCGCACGTGTTCGCGGCGGGCTTGACCAATTCATAGCATCATTAGTTATGGGATTATATGCACAGTACGCCGGATGCGATCTTCAGGACGCTCGCCGATCCGAGCCCGGAAACCGCTGAACAGGTGGATCAATGACAGATGCCACTGCATGCGCACCGCGTCGTCGAATGGGTGATGCCGGATCCGCCGCAAAACATCTGCGCGCGCTGACGCAAGGTCCGCTGATCGAGGCGTGGCTGATGCAGGACGATGTTCAGCCGGTCGTCGGCGACAGGTGCGTCGGGTTTCCCCGTCGACGCAATAATTTCGCCGATTCGGCCAAAGTCGCGGTGATGGTCGATCTTGCATCGTCCTGGCGGGTCTGTTGGGATGGCCGCCGATATCCAGATCCGCCCCGGGAGCCCGCATGCCGCGTCAGGTCGATTACTATTTCTCGTTTCAATCCCCGTGGGCCTATATCGGGCACAATTTGTTCCGGGAGGTCGCGAGCACCTACGATCTCAAAGTGAATCACAAGCCGGTGGTGCTGGTCGATCTGTTCTCGGAGACCGGCGGCCTGCCGCTGATGAAGCGCCATCCGGTGCGGCAGCGCTATCGGATGGTCGAACTGCAGCGCTGGCGCGACAAGCGCGGGCTGAAATTTCATCTTCAGCCGGCGAATTGGCCGTTCAACGCGCGGCTGGCCGATGGCGTGGTGATCGCGGCGATCGAAGCCGGCCTCGATCCCGATCCGTTTCTGCGGCGGGCGTTTGCGGCGGTGTGGGAAGACCAGCTCAATCTGGCCGATCCCGCGACGCTGGTTAAACTGGCCGACGATTCCGGGCTTCCCGGCAAGCAACTGGTCGAGCGTTCGGGGTCCGAGGAGATCAGCGCGGCCTACGAGCAAAACCGCCAGGATGCGCTGGCCGCCGACGTGTTCGGCTCGCCGGTCTATGTGCTCGACGGCGAGGTATTCTGGGGGCAGGATCGGATCGAATTGCTCGCGGACGCGTTGAAGTCCGGCCGCGCGCCCTATCGTTCGCAGGTGTAGGATCGAGGAGACTCGATCGGCTTTGAGGCGGAGCACTCCCATGATGACAGCGACATCGCCCTCGAAATTCTCCGCCTCCGTCGCGGCCGCGGCGCTGATCGTGCTTGCTGTCTCGGCGGAATTGGTGCGGTCGCCGCGCCGCAACCGATGCCGGACGGCGAGAACGGCCGCTATGCGCTGTCGCCGGTCGCCGATGGCGTGATCAGGCTCGATACCAGGACCGGCGCAGTTTCGACCTGCACCAATACCGGCACCGGCTGGGCCTGCTATGCCGTGCCCGACGAACGCGCGGCACTCGATGCGGAAATCGGCCGGCTGCAGGCCGACAATGAAAAACTCAAGGCGCAACTGGCGGCGCGCGAACCGACCGTCACCGGCAAGATCGACGAGCCGCTGCCGAAGGCGGACTCGCTGAAAAAGCCGGAGCCGAAGGTGGCCGAGGGCGAGCGCAAGATCGAAATTCCGCTGCCGAGCGACCGCGACATGGATCGCATGATGTCGTTTCTGGAGCAGGCGTGGCGGCGGCTGGTCGAGATGGCCAACCGGATGCAGAAGGACGTCGCCGGCAAGATTTGAGTGCCGGCATTCCGTTCCGCGAGTCGTCCCGGCGTTCGCCGGGACGACGATGTGTGAGAGATCATTCATGACTTCACCCAAATCGCTCTCCCGCTCTCGCGCCATCGACCGTCAGCGCCACCACCATCGTGTCCTCGCTGCTGACCGTTCAAACGTCCGGGCGCGGCTTTGTCGATCTCACCGCCGAGGTCGCGAAATTCGTCAAAGACGCCGGCGCGAGAGAAGGCGCGGTGACGCTGTTCATCCGCCACACCTCGGCGTCGCTGACGATCCAGGAAAACGCCGATCCGTCGGTGCTCGCCGATTTGACGACGGCGCTCGACCGGCTCGCGCCGGAGGATGCCGGATGGAGCCACGACACCGAAGGCCCCGACGACATGCCGGCGCATGTCAAGACCATGCTGACGGCGACCTCGCTGCACATTCCGGTCCTCAAAGGCGAACTCGCGCTGGGAACGTGGCAGGCGATCTATCTGATCGAGCATCGCCGCCGCCCGCATCGCCGCGAGATCGTGCTGCAGTTTGTCGGCGACATTGTACCCCTGAAACCAAAACCGGCCGCGGAGCGATCCGCGGCCGGCTTGTTGTGTCGGTCCTCGCCGGGCGGCTGTCGCCGCCGAAGAATCTCAGGTCTTGTCTTGATGTCGACGTCCTTGGTTTCCGGCAGGAAGAGGAAGCCGACGACCAGGCTCATGACCGCGATGATGACCGGATACCACAGACCGGAGTAGATGTTTCCGGTCGCGGCGACGATCGCGAACACGGTGGCGGGCAGGAAGCCGCCGAACCAGCCGTTGCCGATGTGATAGGGCAACGACAAGCCGCTGTAGCGGATCCGGCTCGGGAACAGTTCAACCAGCCACGCCGCGATCGGCGCATAGACCAGCGTCACATAGATCACCAGCACCCAGAGCATCAGCTCTCGTCATCGACATGGTTGATCTCGGCCGGATCAGCCGATGCCGGATAGCCATGGGCCTTGATCGCCGCAGGCAGTGCCTTGGCGAAATCCGGGACGGTCGACGTCAAGGTCTGTTCGCCGATCTTCACCTGCGCCGGGGTACCCTTCGGCGCATCCTGGTTGTTGTAGTTCACCGACAGGTTGACCAGCGCCGATTTGGCGACGTCGCAACCGGTGGTGAATTTTTCGGTTCCCGTTGCCTTGAACTGGAACGAGCACTCGCCGGGATCGGCGATCACTGTCACGGGCGCCGACGAGAGCGCCGTTTCGAGCTTCGGATTGGCGAAGTGGGTGATTCCCTTGAAGATCGGGAAATAGGTCAGCGCCGCCAGCAGGAAGCCGGCGAGAATGATCGGCTTGCGGCCGATCTTGTCCGACAGCCAGCCGAAGATGACGAAGCCGGGCGTGCCGAGCGCCAGCGCGACCACGATCATGATCTGCGCGGTCACGGCCGGCACCTTGAGGGTCTGGGTCAGGAAGAACAGCGCGTAGAACTGGCCGCCGTACCACACCACGGCTTCGCCCGCGGTCGCGCCGAGCAACGCCAGGATCGCGATCTTGGCGTTCGACCATTCGCCGAACGCTTCGCTCAGCGGCCGCTTCGAGGTTTTGCCCTCCTCCTTCATCTTCGCGAAGATCGGCGATTCGTTCAGGCTCAAGCGGATCCAGATCGAGACGGCGAGCAGGATGCCCGACAGCAGGAACGGAATGCGCCAGCCCCAATCGCCGAACGCGGCTTCGCCCATCCAGGTGCGGATGCCGAGAATCAGCAGCAGCGCCATGAACAGACCCAGCGTCGCGGTGGTCTGAATCCATGAGGTGTAGTAGCCGCGCTTGTTCGCCGGCGCATGCTCGGCGACGTAGATCGCGGCGCCGCCATATTCGCCGCCGAGCGCGAGGCCCTGGACCAGCCGCAGCGCGATCAGAACGACCGGCGCGGCGATACCCCAGGTCGCATAGCCCGGCAGCAGGCCGATGAAGAAGGTGCCGATGCCCATCAGGGTCATCGTGATCAGGAAGGTGTATTTGCGGCCGATCATATCGCCGAGGCGGCCGAAGATCAGCGCGCCGAACGGGCGGACCGCGAAGCCCGCGGCGAAGGCCAGCAGCGCGAAGATGAAGCCGACATTCGGCGGCACGTTGGAGAAAAAATATTTGGCGAGGAACGCGCCGAGCGTTCCGTAGATGTAGAAGTCGTACCATTCGAAAACGGTACCGAGCGAGGAGGCGAAAATGACCTTTCGCTCTTCGGCGGTCATTCCTCCGGTACGGACATCGCGGCCCGCTGTTGCAGCCATTGTCATTGTTCGCTCCCCGAAATCGTTGATGCAAAGCTCGCCCCCATGCGCCGGACTTGGCCGGATTGAGCCGTGAGGTTCAGTTTCACGGTAACATTGCCGTGAAACCTCTCCCAATAAGACTTTTGGCCCTGCTGCACTGATATCTCCGCGTCGGAACGTTCGAAACACGACGGGATCGAGGTTTCCCGCGCCGGGCGTATTGCGGCGCACAAATCGCGGCGGATTAACCGCTTTGCCGCATGGCAATATTGTGCGCTTGCATGCGACCGCCCGTCAGAGGACAATTGCAAGTCGAAAATTCGCTTGGCAGGCCCCAAAAAGCGATCACGGGTTTGCCGCAACCCTCTTGCAAGAAATAAATGACTGCCGCCGCCAACACCCACCTCGTCATTGCCGACGACCATCCGCTGTTTCGCGATGCGCTTGCGGCAGGCGGTCGCAAGCGTCGTGGCCTCGGCGAAGATCGACGAAGCCGGATCGTTCGAGGACCTGACCGCGCTGCTGGAGCAGGATTCCGATGTCGATCTGATCCTGCTCGATCTGACGATGCCGGGGATCTCGGGCTTTTCCGGCCTGATTTATCTGCGCGCGCAATATCCGGCGATCCCCGTGGTGATCGTGTCCGCCAGCGACGATGGCGGCACCATCCGCCGGTCGCTGGATTTCGGCGCCTCGGGGTTCATTCCCAAGCGGTTCGGGGTCGAGACGCTGCGCGACGCGATCGTGAAGGTGATGGATGGCGACGTCTGGGTACCGCCGGATACCGATCTGACCTCCGCCGCCGATCCGGACATGACGCGGCTGCGCGACCGGCTGGTGACGCTGACCCCGCAGCAGGTGAGGGTGCTGATGATGCTGTCGGAAGGGCTGCTCAACAAGCAGATCGCCTACGAGCTTGGCGTCTCGGAAGCGACCATCAAGGCGCATGTGTCGGCGATCCTGCAAAAGCTCGGCGTCGAGAGCCGCACCCAGGCCGTGATCGCGGCGGCGAAAATCGCCGGCGGCCAGTGGCGGCAGGGCACGCCGTCGCCGCAATAGCATCCGTAGACGCGATAGCTCAGGCTTATTCCGCCGCCACCATCTGCTGGGTGCGCCACTGACCCGAGCAAGGCCCGCAGCGATGCCGGTTTGACCGGCTTGTTGAGCACCGCAATGTTCTCGTCGCGCGCCGCGGCCCGCACATGCGGACTGCGATCGGCGGTGATCAGGATCGCCGGAATGTTCTCGCCGAAGCGGCGGCGGATGTCCCGGATCGCGGCGACGCCGTTGCCGCGGTCGAGATGATAGTCGACCAGAAGACCGGTGACCCGCCGGCCGGCGGCCTCGATCGCCTCGATGGCGGCATCGGGATCGGCCACCGCGATGACCTCGGCGTCCCAGGCCGTCAGCAGGGTTTTCATGCCGTCGAGGATCGCCGCGTCGTTCTCGATGCAGACGATCAGCGAGCCGCTCATCGGCGTCCTGGACAGCGGGGTCGCGGTGGTGACCGCCGCGGTGTAGTTGATGGCTTTCGCGGTCGGCACCGTCACCGAAAAGACCGAGCCGCCGCTGGCATTGGAGTCGAGCGCGATGCCGTGGTTGAGGACGCGCGCGAGGCGCTCGACGATCGACAGCCCCAGTCCGAGGCCGCGCGCGATCCGCGCGCCCTGCTCCAGCCGGTGAAACTCCTTGAAGATCTCGCCGCGCTTGAGAATGGGAATGCCGACGCCGGTGTCGTAGACGCCGATCTGCAGCGATTGGCCGTGGCGCCGGCAACCGACCAGCACGCGGCCGCGCGGGGTATATTTGATGGCGTTGGAGATCAGGTTCTGCAACAGCCGCCGCAGCAGCAGGCGGTCGGATTCCACCGGCAGCGAACAGGGCACGAAGGTCAGCTTCAGCCCCTTGGCCCGCGCGATCGGCGCAAATTCGATTTCCAGCGAACGCATCAGGTCGCCATCTTGAAACTCGTGATCGACGTCGTCATGGCGCCGGCGTCGAGCCGCGAAATATCCAGCAGCGCGCCGAGGATTTCCTCGATCGCCTCCAGCGAATTGTCGATGTTTTCGACCAGCCGCGAATCCTCGCCGCCGCTCTGGCGCTCGACCAGGCTCGTCACATAGAGCCGCGCCGCGTTCAGCGGCTGCAGGATGTCGTGGCTTGCGGCCGCCAGAAAGCGCGTCTTCGAGATGTTGGCGTCCTCGGCGGTGCTCTTGGCCAGCGCCAGTTCCGAATTCAGGCGCGTCAGTTCCTCGGTGCGATCGCGCACGCGCTTTTCCAGCGTGGCATTGGCGCGCTCCAGCGCCTCGGCGGCCTCGAAGCGAGGGCGTGACGTCGGAGAAGGTGATGACCAGTCCGCCGCCGGGCATCCGGTTGGCGCGCACCTCGATCACCATGTGACGATCCGGCAGACGTTCCAGATAGGGCTCGCCTTCGGTGGTATAGGCGGCCAGCCGCATTTCCAGCAAGGCGTCGCTGTCGCCGAAGCCGGGCGGGCTGATCGCTCCCATGAATTCGAGGATTTCCTGCAGCGGAATCCCGATCTGGACCAGATGCGGCGGCAGCCCGAGAATTTCGCCGAACTGCCGGTTCGAGCAGATCAGCTGCAGATCCGGCGTCGAACACGGCGATGCCCTGCCGCACATGGTTCAGCGCGGTCTGCAAGATCTCGCGGTTGAAATGCAGCGCGGCGTGGGAGTCGTCGAGCAGTTTCAGCGCGGCCTTGGCCGAGACGGTGCGCTTGCGCAGCAACAGCGACATCACCAGACGCGAGGACGCCGCCCCGATCGAGGAGGCGATCAGATGTTCGGCGTGCTGCAGCAACTCGAAATCGGCCGGCGCCGCCGGATCGAGACGGGCGTTGCGGGTGACCGCGAAGGCTTCGAACGAATGGCGGGCGCGGTCGGGGCCGAGATACTGCGCCACCGTGCTCTGGATGTCCTGCACCGTCACCGTGGTGCGCCAGCGCCGGAACGTCGGCGCGATCGGCGCCAGCGCATTCGGCACGAACAGGTCCGCCTGCAATCGTTCGATCGAGGACGGCTGGCGCGCCAGCGACAGCACGACATAGGTCAGGATGTTGAGCGAAAGCGACCACAGCACGCCGTGCAGCAGCGGCGGCAGATCGGCGCCGAACAGGGCCTGCGGACGCAACGCCTCGATGCCGAACGGGCCGTGCTGCAGCATCAGCAGGCCGGCGGTATTGCCGTCCAGGAAGCTCGGCAGAAACAGCGTGTAGACCCACACCGCGACGCCGACCAGCATGCCGCCGATGGCGCCGCGCGCGGTCGCGCGCCGCCAGAACAGGCCGCCGAAAAACGCCGGCGCCAGCTGCGCGATGGCCGCGAACGACAACAGGCCGATCGCCGCCAGCTGGGTGTTGCCGAGCGCGCGATAGTAAAAATACGCCATCGCCATGATGGCGAAAATCGCAAAGCGGCGAACCCTGAGCAGGAAGTCGCCGAAATCCTTCTGGCCGCGCCGGCGATTGCGCCCCTCGCTGCAGCACCAGCGGCACCACGATGTCGTTCGAGACCATGATCGAAAGCGCGACGCATTCCACGATCACCATGGCGGTCGCCGCCGACAGGCCGCCGACAAAGACGCCGACGCTGAGCAAGGGAGCATTTCCCTCCATCGGCAACGCCAGCACATACATGTCGCTGTCGACCGCGCCGAACGGAAAGATGATGAGGCCGGCGAGCGCGATCGGAATCACGAACAGGTTGATGGCGACCAGATAGAGCGGAAACAGCCAGCGCGCCCGGCCCACCTCGGCATCGCTGGAATTCTCGACCACGCTGACGTGGAACTGGCGCGGCAGCAGCATGATCGCGCAGAACGACAACAGCACCATGGTGAGGAAATTGCCGATCGACGGCGTGTAGTTGATGGCGCGCACCGCTTCCGGCGTCTTCATCGCGCGTTCGACCAGTTCATGCGGGCTGAACATCCAGAACGTGACGAAGGCGCCGGCGGCGATGAAGGCCACCAGTTTGACGATGGATTCGGTGGCGACCGCCAGCATCAGGCCATGCTGGTGTTCGGTCGCGTCGGTCTGGCGGGTGCCGAACAGCACCGCGAATGCCGCCATCGCCAGCGTGACCATCAGCGCGATGTCGCCGATGATCGGAATGTGGGAGAAGGCCTGGTCCTCGCTCAGGATGGTTTCAAGCGACGAGGCCACGGCCTTGAGCTGGAGCGCGATGTAGGGAACCGATCCGATGATCGCGATCAGGGCGACGGTCGCGGCGACCGCCTGGCTCTTGCCGTAGCGCGCGGCGATGAAATCGGCGATCGAGGTGATGTTCTGCGATTTCGCCAGCTGGATCACGCGGCGCAGCAGCGGCGTGCAAAGCGCGATCATCAGGACCGGGCCGATATAGATCGCGAGAAAATCCACGCTGGTGCGGGTGGCGAATCCGACCGAGCCGAAGAACGTCCAGGAGGTGCAATAGATCGCCAGCGACAGCGGATAGATCAGCGCGCTGGCGCGGCCGCGCTGCGTCGGCGACAGGCGGTCGCCATAGCTCGCCACCAGAAACAGGAACCCGATGTAGCCGAAGGCGGCTGCGATCACGCCCCAGTCGTGCAGCATCGCTGCTTACTCCCTTCCCGTCCGGCGCGCGATTGGCCCGCGCTGCCGCGAACGATCGCTGTCGCAAAGGAGAGTATAGCCGGATTGGACCGGCAAAGCACGGTGCGTCACCGGCCGGGACCGCCGGATTCCGCAGCTGACGGCGAGGGTTAACGTTATTCGGCCGCCAGCGATTTTTCGCTGCAGCGGCAGGCCGAGGCGTTCCCAGACCTGCAGCAGCGCTTCGGCGAGCTGGTCGATCAGCCCGTCGTCGTGATAGGGCGACGGCGTGATGCGCAGCCGCTCGGTGCCTTTGGCGACGGTCGGATAGTTGATCGGCTGGATGTAGATGCCGTGCTCTTCCAGCAGGATGTCGCAGGCCCGCTTGCAGTGTTCGGGATCGCCGACGAACAGCGGCACGATATGGGTGTCGCTCGACATCACCGGCAGGCCCGCGGCGGTCAGGATCGCCTTGACGCGGGCGGCGCGATCCTGATGGCGCTCGCGCTCCCAGGTCGAGGTCTTCAGATGCCGGATCGCAGCCGTGGCCGCCGAACAGATCGCGGGCGGCAGCGCGGTGGTGAAGATGAAGCCGGGGGCGTAGGAACGCACCGCGTCGATGATGTCGGAGCTTGCGGCGATATAGCCGCCGAGGCAGCCGAACGCCTTGGCCAGCGTGCCTTCCAGGATATCGATGCGGTGCATGACGCCGTCGCGCTCGGCGATGCCGCCGCCGCGCGGACCATACATGCCGACCGCATGAACCTCGTCGACATAGGTCATCGCGCCATAGCGCTCGGCGAGGTCGCAGATCTTCGCCAGCGGCGCGATATCGCCGTCCATCGAATAAAGGCTCTCGCAGGCGATCAGTTTCGGCCGGTCGGGCCCGGCGGCGCGCAGCAGTTCTTCGAGATGCGCCATGTCGCTGTGGCGGAACACCTGGCGCTCGCAGCCGGACTGGCGGATGCCTTCGATCATCGAATTGTGGTTGAGCGCATCCGACAGGATCAGGCAGTTCGGAATCAGCTTGGCGATGGTCGCAATGCCGGTCTGGTTCGAGACGTAGCCCGAGGTGAACAGCAGCGCGGCTTCCTTGCCGTGCAGATCGGCCAGTTCCTGCTCGAGCTGCACCAGCGGGATGATGGGTGCCGGCGATGTTGCGGGTGCCGCCGGCGCCGGTGCCGACTCGGGTGGCGGTCTCGACCATGGCGCCGACCACTTTCGGGTGCTGCCCCATGCCGAGATAGTCGTTGGAGCACCAGATCACGACGTTGCGCGGGCCCTTCGGGGAATGCCACACCGCGTGCGGGAACCGGCCGGCGATGCGCTCGAGGTCGGCGAAAACCCGGTAGCGCCGCTCGTCATGCAGGCGGTTGAGGGCGGCACTGAAGAACTGGCTGTAATCCATCGCAAAACCTGGAACGGAAGCTGGGGCCGGAACGGCCCCGGCCTTTTTAGAGCGTTTCCAGGATTGATGTCGAGCCGGAATCGGGTCTTTCCGGGTTCCGGCGAGCGGGAGGCCGGGTTGCTCGAAGCGCGGACCGAAACTTGATCCTGATCAATGCGCTACGTCGATTTGGCCGTCGCAAGTGCGGCTGTCAGGTGGTCCTGAAATGCAGCACGCCGTCGATCTCCTCGGCCGTCAGGCGTCCTTCGACCAGCATGTAATTGACATGGGCGATCAACTCGCCGGCGGCAAAGCCCATCTGATGCACGTCGAGCACGTGCTTGTGGAACACCACCGGCACCAGTTCCTTGGATGTTTTCGAGGTTTCCCGGCAGGCCTCGGCGATCAGCCGGCAGCGGTCCTCGTGATGATCGGCCAATTGCTTGATGCGGGTCTTCAATCCGTAGAACGGCACGCCGTGGCCGGGCAGCACGATGACGTCGTAGGGCAGCGTGGTGGTCAGGCTCGCCAGCGAGGCCAGATATTCGCCGAGCGAGTTCTGGTCGGGTTCGACCGCCCAGACGCTGACATTGGGCGAAATCTTGCTCAGCACCTGATCGGCGGACAGGAACAGCTTGTCGGCGGCGCAATACAGCATCACCTGGTCCAGCGCATGGCCGCCGCCGGTGATGACCTTGAAGCGCCGCGTGCCGATGGAAATCTCGTCGCCATGCGAGATGCGGCGATAGGAAGGCGGCAGGATCGAAACCCGCTTCAGGTAATCCTGGCCGCGGCCGAGCAATTTGTCGGTCAGGTTCTCGTCCATGCCGTGACGGCGGAAGAACAGCCGCTGCGCGTTTCGGCGCTCTTCGGTGCCGCGGTTCTGGTGATAGACCGACTGCAGATATTCCACCTGCGACATATAGAGCGGGCAGTTGAAGCGCTCGACGATCCAGCCGGCGAGGCCGACATGATCGGGATGCGAATGGGTCACGATCAGCCGCGTGATCTTCACATGCGCCAGCGGGCCTTCGAACAGCGCGGTCCAGGCCGCGATCGACTCCTCGTTGCCGAATCCGGAATCCACCATCGCCCAGCCGTCGCCGTCGGCGAGCAGATAGATGTTCACGTGGTTGAGGCGGAACGGCAGCTTGAGCCGGACCCACAACACCCCCGGCATCACCTCGACGACCTGATCGGCGCCGGGATGATTTTCCCAGGGGTATCGCAGCGCCTCGGCCGAGGACTGAACCGTGTCTGTTTTTGAATGCATCGTTCCGCGTCGCAATTATCTGTTACCGGCTTAGCCGCACAATCGGCGCGGCGCCAGCCGAAAAACAATTGCGATTCCGACAAAACGCAGCGCTTGCGGGCGCTTACGGCCTGAAGCCAGACGCCAACCATGCGCGGGAAGCGCAGGCCGCCGCCTGCAGCGCATGGCCGAAATTCAGGCGGCGCGGATGTTGGAGAGGAACGCGTCGATTTCCGAGCGCAGCACATCGGCCTCGCGGCGCAGCGCGCCGGAGGCGCTCAGCACCTCGCTGGCGGCCGATCCGGCCTCAGTCGATGCGGTGGAGACGCCGACGATGTTGCTGGAAACCTCGGAGGTGCCGCCGGCGGCGTGCTGAATGTTGCGGGCGATCTCGCGCGTCGCCGCGCCCTGCTCCTCGACCGCCGCCGCGATCGCGGTGGTGACGTCGTTGATCTCGCCGATGGTGTTGCTGATGTTTCTGATGGCGCCGACCGCCGACGTCGTCACCTGCTGCATGTTGGCGATCTGCGAGCGGATTTCGTCGGTGGCCTTCGCGGTCTGGTTGGCGAGGCTCTTCACCTCGGAGGCGACCACCGCAAATCCGCGGCCGGCCTCGCCGGCGCGCGCGGCCTCGATGGTGGCGTTGAGCGCGAGCAGGTTGGTCTGCGAAGCGATGGTCTGAATCAGGTCGACCACGACGCTGATGCGGCCGGCGTTTTCGGCAAGTCCCTGCATGGTGGCGTCGGTCGCGCCCGCTTCGTCGACGGCCTTGCGGGCGATTTGCGCCGAAGCGACCACCTGGCGGCCGATTTCGGCGATCGAGGACGACAATTCCTCGGTGCCCGAGGACACGGTCTGCACGTTGACCGAGGTTTCCTCGGCGGCGGACGCCACCGCGCTCACCAGCGCGCTGGATTGATCGGCGGTCGCCGACATGCTTTGCGCCGTGGTCTGCATGGAATTGGCGGATTTCTGCAAGGTGTCCAGCGCGGCGCGGACGGTGGTTTCGAATTCGACGATCCGGGCCTCCATGCGGGAGGCGCGTTCGGCCTTGGCGATGCGATCCTTGTCCTGATCGGCAGCTGAGCGCGCGGGCCTCGATCATGCTCTCGCGGAAAATCTCGCAGCGAATTCGCCATCGCCGCGATCTCGTCGTGCTGGTGCGAGCGATAGATCTCCGATTCAAGGTCGCCGTCGGACAAAAGCTGCATCGAGCGTTGCAGGTTGCGGATCCGGCGCAGGATGTTGCGGCCGACATAGAGCCAGACGAACAGCACGGATCCGACCAGGGTGAGAGCGCCAAGCGCCAGCATGACCATGGTCGCAAACGAAATCTCGCGGCGCGCCTGCCAGGTCGAGGCGTTGGTCTCGCTCTGCACGCCGTCGACGAGTTGCTGCACGCTGATGCCGAGGCCGACATTGAGTTTGCGGGTTTCGTCGAGAACGATCTGGCCGTAGTCGTTGGCGTCCAGTTCCTTCTGGCGCAGTCTTGAAGACGCCGGCCTTGCCCTCGCCCAGCGCCAGCAGTTTCAGCGCGGCGTCTTTCAGCGCCTTGGTGCCGGAGTTTTTGGGCAGCAGATCGAGGTTCGATTTGACGCGCTCTTGCGCGACCTTGAATTCCTTCTCGATCGCATCCAGCGTGTCGCTGCTGTTGGCCGACAGCGCGGCGATCATCTGCGATGCCGCCAGGTTGCCGCTGGCAATGACATTGCCGAGCTGGTCGACGGTCCGCGCGGCCTCCGCTGCGTCGTCGGCAGAAAGGTTGGCGGACTGCAGGATGGCATTGATCTGGGTCTGGGCGTCCATCATCGCGGGGCTCGCGGCGGCGACGAAGCCGGCCTGCGCGCGGCGCAGCGCATCGTACTGCTTGTCGTGCTCGCGCAGCGATGCCAAGCCGTTCGCGCGCCGCCGAGCCGAGGCTCTTGATGTTGTCGTCGATGTTCTTCACGGTTTCGGTGAGCGCAGCGACCACCGTCTTGTCGGCGCCGAGTTCGATGATCTCGCCGAGCTTTTCGAGCGTGACCTTTTGGGTTTCCTTCATCTTCCTGGAGCGTTCGTTCAGCGCCTCATCGCTTTCGGCGGCGAGCAGCGCCGGTCCCTGGCTGGCAAGGCTTGCGCTCTGGGCGGAAAGTTGCAGGCTGGCCGCGAGCCGCGGGATGTCCCGTCCGCTCAGATCGACCATGCTGCCGCCGAGATGTCCCAGCACCATGGCGGCGCCGGCGCTGATGACGAGGGCCATGCCCGCGATCACCGCGAAGGCGGCAAACAGGCTGCCCCTGACGCCCCAGCGCGGGCGCAAAAAGCCCAGGATGCGACCAAGCTTGCCGATCGTGTCTCGCTCCGCCATGCCGTCCCCGCCCGCTAAATCCGTTGGGATAAGTAATTCGGCGGCAGTATCGCGTTACCAGGTTAACAAAATCGGGATGGCTTCGAGGTTTTTTGCGACTCGAAAACAAAAAGGCCGGCGCGAGGCCGGCCTTTCCGGAAAATTTGCAATCAGATGCAGATCAATACTTTGCGACTACCGGGCCGCCCCAGTTGAAGCGATAGTTCATGCCGGCCTTCACGACGTGGTCGTCGGTGGTGAAGCTGCCGAACGGCACCAGCGCGGCCGGGGCAGTGAAGTTGGCGCTGCCGAAGTTGTAATACTGGTATTCGACCTTGGCCGACCAGTTCGGGGCGAACATGTATTCGAGACCGGCGCCGACGGTGTAGCCGTCGCGATGGTTGCCATTGATCGCGAACGCGGCCGGCAGGCCGCCGAGCGTCACGGTCTCGTTGTTGTCGGAATAGGCATAGCCGCCCTTGACGTAGAGCAGCCCCGGACCCCAGGTGTAGCCGAAGCGGCCGGTCACCGAGCCGAGCCCGCGCTGGTTGTTGTTGTAGGCGAATACCGCCGGGGAATACCGCGCCGATGTTGCCGCTGAGCCAGCTGTACTGGCCTTCGACGCCGAGCACCCAGTTGGGAGCGAACTGGTAGTCCGCGCCGACCTGCAGACCGCCGAGGAAGCGGCCGTTGCTGTTGTTGCCGGTGGTGAGGCCGTTGAAATTGTTGCTGCTGGAGAACGCGCCGCCGACGTGACCGCCGATGTAGAAGCCGGTCCAGTTGTAGATCGGCGCGACGTAGGCCGGAGCCTTGGTGTATAGGGCGCGCGAGCGCCAAGATCGGCGGCGAGTGCTGGCACGGTCGCGCCGAGAGCGACGAGGGCCACAGTACCGAGTAGAAACTTCTTCATTGGTTTATTCTCCGACAGATCATTTTCGAGAGGCGCCGCGTTTCGGCCCCGTCCATGGCGCGCACTTAGACAGCTTTTGAATAAAATGCTGTCACCGCGAGGCCACACTGAGCAGGTAACCCAACCTGTTGGTGGAACAACTATTTTCTGTGCTTAATGGGGCCTTAATCAAACCTGAAAGAAGCCTTAATTTTTTTTCTGCGCCGCGCATCGCGGCTCGAGCAGAGGGATCGCGCATGGCGACGTTCAAGATGCCACTTTCCGGAGATGTCGTTCAGTCGATCAGTCCGTGGACAGCCTTCTTCAGTCCGATCGGAAGCCAATTGGGCGTGATCAACATCAATCTTGGTCAATCGAGCGATCCTGCCGTCGAGCAGGAGGTGCTGTCGGATGTCGGCACCTACGGCAAGCAGATCGGCCGCATCGGCGATGCGCTGATCGTGCTGCTCGCGCATTTTCATCCGCAGTCGCCTTTGACGCACGAGGAGACCGCCGCGATCGACGCGCTCAAGGAAATGCTGAACAAGGTCGCCGACGTGAAGCAGAAACACGGCCGGCCCGCATTGCACACGCCCCCCGCGAAGGCATAGGCGGGCGTCGGGCTGGCGCGGCCAGCCGCGAAAGGCAAGATCACTCCGAGGATTTCAAAGCGAAAAACTGGTGCTGCCAGACAGGATTGAACTGTCGACCTCTCCATTACCAATGGAGTGCTCTACCACTGAGCTACGGCAGCGTGCCCCGGATCAGGAGAATCGGCCAAAGGGCCCCTACAAGGCGGGCCGATCCTTGCCACAAGCCTCCCGCGCGCGCAAGCGCGGGAGGCGCCTGATTGACCACCAAAAACGGCCAAAATTGGCGCCATGGCCTGCTGCCGCCTTCATCTGGCTCGGTTGCGGCCCACCCGGTTCCCGATTTCGTCGGCGAGCGCGGCCGGCGCCCGGATTGGGCGAGGTTTTCGCCCATCAATCCATTCTCCCGGTGATATGTTTTCAGGCGCGAGGCACTGGAACGGGTCCACGATGAAGGATGACAAGCATAAACGCGCGGGCCAGACCGGCGGGCTTGCGAAACAGGATCCGGCAAAGGATTTAAGACAGGATCGGCTGAAGCTGGCATTGCGCGAAAATCTCAAGCGGCGAAAATCGCAGGCGCGGGGGCGAAACGATGTCACGTCACACCTTCCAATCCTGATGACGTCTCACCACATGACGGCGGCGGAAAAAAGCCGGGCAAATACCGGTTCAGCGTGCTGAGACAAAGATGGCTCTCGATCCAGCAGCAGCAAATGAAACGCGACGGCAGCGCAACGCGCGGCTGCCGCGTTCCCGCGTCATGAGCAGACGTTTCCGACGCTGACGCCGCAGGAGATCGCGCGCATGCGCCGGTTCGGCGAGATCAGGACCTACAAGCACGGCGAAAGGCTGTTCGAAACCGGCAAGCCCGGACCGGGCATGTTTGTGGTGCTGTCCGGCCATGTCGCGATCACCCAGCGCGACGGGCTCGGCCACGTCACGCCGGTCATCGATCAGGGGCCCGGTCAATTTCTCGCCGAAATCGGCCAGCTCTCGGGCCGCGTCGCGCTGGTCGATGGCCATGCCGAAGGCGACGTCGAAACGCTTCTGATCCCGCCGGAACGATTGCGCGCGCTGCTGGTCGCCGAAGCCGATCTCGGCGAGCGCATCATGCGCGCGCTGATCCTGCGCCGGGTCAATCTGATCCAGGGCGGCGTCGGCGGCCCGGTGCTGATCGGGCCTTCGAATTCGAGCGGCGTCGTTCGCCTGCAGGGCTTTCTCACCCGCAACGGCTTTCCGCATCATCTGCTCGATCCCGAGCGACGATCGCGATGCCGCCGAACTGATCGCGCGCTATTCGCCGTCGCCGTCGGATTGGCCGCTGGTGGTGGCCGTCGACGGCACCGTGCTTCGCAATCCGGGCGAAACCGAACTCGCCCGCGCGCTCGGCATGATCGGCGGTCCGGCCGGAGACAAGGTCTACGATGCCGCCATCGTCGGCTGCGGTCCGGCCGGACTCGCGACCGCGGTGTACGCGGCGTCCGAAGGGCTCTCGGTGGCGGTGCTGGATACGCGCGCGTTCGGCGGGCAGGCCGGCGCCAGCGCGCGCATCGAGAACTATCTCGGCTTCCCGACCGGAATCTCGGGCCAGGCGCTTGCCGGCCGCGCCTTCAACCAGGCGCAGAAGTTCGGCGCCGACATCATGATTCCGGTTGCGGTGAAGGCGCTCGATTGCGCGCGGACCGACGGCGCCTTTGCGCTGACGCTCGACGGCGGCGAGACGTTGCGTGCGCGCGCCGTCGTGGTGGCGAGCGGCGCGCGCTACCGGCGGCCCGAGATCGAAAATCTCGATCGACTTCGAGGGCCGCGGCGTCTGGTACTGGGCATCGCCGATCGAGGCGCGGCTGTGCGCCGAACAGGAAATCGTGCTGGTCGGCGGCGGCAATTCCGCAGGCCAGGCCGCGGTGTTTCTGTCGGGCCATGCCCGCAGGGTCCACATGGTGATCCGCGGCGGCGGCCTCGGCGCCAGCATGTCGCGCTATCTGATCGAGCGCATCGAGGCCACGCCGAATATCGAACTGGTGTTCAACACCGAGGTGGTCGGGCTTGAGGCACAGGACGCATCGCTCGAGCGCGTGCGCTGGCGCAGCCGCTTGTCGGGTGAAGAGAGCACCGCCGAGATCCGCAATCTGTTCCTGTTCGTCGGCGCCGATCCCGCCACCGGCTGGCTCGATGGCTGCGGCGTCAGCGTCGATCGCGGAGGTTTCGTGGTGACCGGCGCGCAGTCCGAACAAAATCAGGGGCGCCTGGTGTCGCCGCTGGAAACCTCGGTGCCGGGCGTGTTCGCGGTCGGCGACGTGCGCTCGGGATCGGTCAAGCGGGTCGGCGGCGCGATCGGCGAGGGCGCGCAGGTGGTCGCGGCGCTGCACGGCTTTCTCGGCGATGCCGCGAAGCCGGTGCTTTAGGAGCGCGCGATGGCCAAGGGCTGCACCCATATCGCCGGCATTCGCGACGTCACGCCGAGCGCGCTCGGTTGCGAGGAATGCCTGAAGATCGGCAGCGAGTGGCTGCATTTGCGGATCTGCCGCACCTGCGGTCACGTCGGCTGCTGCGACGATTCACCCAACAAGCACGCGACCAAGCATTTCCACGCCACCGGGCATCCGATCATCGAGGGCTACGATCCGCCGGAGGGTTGGGGCTGGTGCTATGTCGACGAAGTGCTGTTCGATCTGTCGAACCGGAAGACACCGCATAACGGTCCGATCCCGCGCTATTATTGAAGCGAAGAACCATCATGCCAAAAACTTGGGCAGCGCTCGCGCTTTCTTGATCGCATGGCTGAATTGCCGCCGGTACGCTGTGCGTGTGTGGCAATTTTTCACCCGCCGACGTAGCATTCGCCCGTCCTCAAAAGGGGAAGCGCATCATGGTCCTGGGTATGAGCCTGTCTGCCTTCACCACGCTGCACGTGATCATCAGTCTGATCGCAATCGTTTCAGGCATCGTCGTCATGTTCGGGCTGCTCGGCTCCAACCGGATGGCCGGGCCTGACCGCCATGTTCCTGCTGTTCACGATTCTGACCAGCGCCACCGGCTTTCTGTTTCCGTTCGAGAAGTTGCTGCCGTCGCACATGATCGGCATTCTCTCGCTGGTGCTGCTGGCGATCGCCTGTATCGCGCTTTACGGCATGAAGCTTTCCGGCGCGTGGCGCTGGATCTATGTGGTGACCGCGATGGTCTCGCTTTATCTCAACGTGTTCGTGCTGGTGATCCAGAGCTTCCTCAAGATCCGGCCCGTTGAATGCGCTGGCGCCGAGCAAGCCGCCATGCGAGCCGGCGTTCGCCGTGGTCCAGGGCATCGTGCTGCTGTTCTTCGTCATCGTGATCATCGGCGCCGTGCGGCGGTTCCGCCCCGTGCCGGCATACGGCTGATCTGCCTGCATATTCGATCCTGCCAGACGCGCCCGGCCCGCGCGCCTGATGGACGCTTCGACCTTCATGAGAGGAGTTCTGCGATGGCGACGATCAAGACCAAGGACGGCACCGAGATCTACTACAAGGACTGGGGCAGCGGACAGCCGATCGTGTTCTCGCATGGCTGGCCGCTCTCGGCCGATGACTGGGACGCGCAGATGCTGTTCTTCCTCAATCACGGCTATCGCGTCATCGCCCATGACCGCCGCGGCCACGGCCGGTCCAGCCAGACCGGCGACGGCCATGACATGGATCACTATGCCGACGACCTTGCGGCCGTGACGGCGCATCTCGATCTGAAGAACGCCATTCATGTCGGCCATTCCACCGGCGGCGGCGAGGTGGTGCACTATCTGGCGCGGCACGGCGAGAGCCGGGTGGCGAAGGCGGCCCTCATCAGCGCGGTGCCGCCGCTGATGGTGAAGACGCCGGCCAATCCCAGCGGCCTTCCCAAGGACGTCTTCGACGGATTTCAGGCGCAGCTCGCGGCCAATCGCTCGCAATTCTATCGCGACGTCGCGGCGGGTCCGTTCTATGGCTACAACCGGCCGGGCGCCAAGGCCTCGGAGGCGTCATCCAGAATTGGTGGCGCCAGGGCATGATGGGCGGCGCCAAGGCGCATTACGACGGCATCGTCGCCTTCTCGCAGACCGATTTCACCGAAGACCTCAAGAAGATCACCGTGCCGGTGCTGGTGATGCATGGCGATGACGATCAGATCGTTCCCTATGCCGCTGCCGGGCCGTTGTCGGCAAAGCTCCTGAAGAACGGGACGCTGAAGACCTACAAGGGCTTTCCGCACGGCATGCCCACCACGGAAGCCGCCACGATCAACGCCGACCTGCTCGCCTTCATCAAGGGATGAAAGCGAGCGAGCCCGGAATCCAGAGGTTATCCGAGTGGGATTCGGGTCTGCGCCTTACGGCGCATCCCGGAATGACGGTCGGATGGATGCAAATCCCATCAAATAGCCGCAAATTTCAAGCTTTTGCCATCAGGGGCCCATTCGCTCTATACTTTGTGCATAGCAAAAATCGGGGATCGGCATGGATCGCATTCGCATCGTCGGCGGCAGCAAGCTCAATGGCACCATTCCGATCTCGGGCGCGAAGAACGCCGCGCTGCCCCTGATGATCGCGGGGCTGCTGACCGAGGAAACGCTGATCCTCGACAACGTGCCGCGGCTTGCCGACGTCGCCCAATTGCAGCGCATTCTCGGCAATCACGGCGTCGACATCATGTCGGCGGGCAAACGGCCCGGCGATCATGAATATCAGGGCCAGACCCTGCACATTTCGGCGGCCAACATCATCGATACCACCGCGCCCTACGAGCTGGTGTCGCGGATGCGCGCCAGCTTCTGGGTGATCGCGCCGCTGCTGGCGCGGATGCATGAGGCCAAGGTGTCGCTGCCCGGCGGCTGCGCCATCGGCACCCGGCCGGTCGACCTGCTGATCATGGCGCTGGAGAAGCTCGGCGCCGAAATCACCATCGACGGCGGCTATGTGATCGCCAAGGCGCCCGGCGGCCTCAAGGGCGCTGCGATCGACTTTCCCAAGGTGACGGTCAGCGGCACCCATGTCGCGATGATGGCGGCGACGCTGGCCAAGGGCACCACCGTCATCACCAACGCCGCCTGCGAGCCGGAAATTCTGGATGTCGCCGACTGCCTGAACAAGATGGGCGCGCGCGTCTCCGGCGCCGGCACGCCGCGCATCGTCGTTGAAGGGCGTGACAAAACTTGCACGGCGCGCGGCACACCGTGCTGCCGGATCGAATCGAGACCGGCACCTATGCGATGGCGGTGGCGATGACCGGCGGCGACGTGCAGCTGGCCGGCGCGCGGCCGGAATTGCTGCAATCGGCGCTCGACGTGCTGACCCAGGCCGGCGCCGTCATCACCCCCAACAATGAAGGCATCCGGGTTGCCCGCAACGGCGCCGGGATCAGGCCGGTGACGGTTTCGACCGCGCCGTTCCCGGGCTTTCCCACCGATCTGCAGGCGCAGCTGATGGCGCTGATGGCCTGCGCCAGGGGCTCCTCGCATATCACCGAGACGATCTTCGAAAACCGCTTCATGCATGTGCAGGAACTGGCGCGGTTCGGCGCGCGGATTCAGCTCGACGGCGAAACCGCCACCATCGAGGGCATCGCCAAACTGCGCGGCGCGCCGGTCATGGCGACCGATCTGCGCGCCTCGGTGTCGCTGGTGATCGCGGGCCTGGCCGCCGAAGGCGAGACCATGGTCAACCGCGTCTACCATCTCGACCGCGGCTTCGAGCGGCTGGAGGAAAAGCTGTCGGCCTGCGGCGCTTCGATCGAGCGCATCAGCGATTAGGGGTACTTTCGGTGGCGGCCTCAGCTCAAATTGATCGCGCTCGATGCCGACGATCTGGCCGTCATTTCAGCGCATGTCCAGGACGCCCGCGTGCAGACCTCCGACATCATCTGGCGGCAGGGCGAAAAGCGGCTGGTGGTCGGCATGAACCGGCTGGACTGGGAAGCAGACGCTGTCGGGGGAAACCTCGCCGCGCCGCCTGATCGCGGCGCTGCGCTTCGACCGGGTGCTGGCGTGCAAGTCGCGCAACATCGATTGCGGGGCGCCGCAGGCAGCCCTGGAGCTGCTCGGGATCGAGTTTCACCCCGGTGACGTCCCGAGCGGCAGCGCGGTGCTGCTGTTCAGCCATGGCGGGGCGCTGCGGCTGGACGTCGAATGTCTGGAATGCGAGCTGACCGACCTCGGCGAAGGCGCGGAATCGCCAGGATTGGGCGCCTGAGCCCATGCGCGTTTGATATAGAAGTGTCATTCCGGGGCGCCCGAAAGCGCGAACCTCAGATGTGCTATGCACATCGGGGAATCCTTGGATTCCGGGTCTGGTGCTGCGGACCATCCCGGAATCACGGGAGATGCAATCTGCCGCCATTTGATCCGTGAAAGTTAATCCATCAAAGCAAAGGGTTGACGGCGATTTGTCGCCGCGCCATTGAGCAGGGGGCCTTCGATTAAGAGGCCCCCGCCCGGAAAGCCGCCATGCCTGTTCGTCTCGACCGAAGCAGCGCCGATTTCACCGAACGATTCGCGGCCTTTCTCGCCATGAAACGCGAGGTATCGGCCGATATCGAGGCCGCGACCCGCGCCATTGTCGACGACGTCGCCGCGCGCGGCGATGCGGCGCTGATCGAGGCAACCAGGAAATTCGACCGGCTCGATCTCGAGGCGAGCGGCCTGCGGGTCACGCCAGCCGAAATCGACGTCGCGGTGAAGGCCTGCGACGCCGGCACGATCGACGCGCTGAAACTCGCCCGCGACCGCATCGAAATCTTTCACCAGCTGCAACTGCCGAAGGACGATCGCTTCACCGATGCGCTCGGCGTCGAACTCGGCTGGCGCTGGAGCGCGATCGAATCGGTCGGGCTCTACGTCCCCGGCGGCACCGCCGCCTATCCGTCCTCGGTGCTGATGAACGCGGTCCCGGCCAGGGTCGCGGGCGTTGCGCGCGTGGTGATGGTGGTGCCGTCGCCGGACGGCAAGCTCAACCCGCTGGTGCTGGCGGCGGCGCATCTCGGCGGCGTAACCGAGATCTACCGCGTCGGCGGCGCGCAGGCGGTGGCGGCGCTGGCCTATGGCACCGCGACCATCGCGCCGGTGGCCAAGATCGTCGGCCCCGGCAACGCCTATGTCGCCGCCGCCAAGCGGCTGGTGTTCGGCAAGGTCGGCATCGACATGATCGCGGGTCCCTCGGAAGTGCTCGTGATCGCCGACCATACCGGCAATGCCGGCTGGATCGCCGCCGATTTGCTGGCGCAGGCCGAGCACGACGTCAACGCCCAGTCGATCCTGATCACCGACAGCGCAGCGCTCGCCGCTGATGTCGAACGCGCCGTGGAATCCCAGTTGAGCACGCTGCCTCGCGCGAAGATCGCACGCGCCTCGTGGAATGATTTCGGCGCCATCATCCGGGTCAGGCGGCTCGACGAGGCCGTCCCGTTGGCGAATGCGATCGCCGCCGAGCATCTGGAAATCATGACCGCGGATCCGGAAGCGTTTTCCGCTGGTATCCGCAACGCCGGCGCGATCTTCATCGGCCCGCACACCCCGGAGGCGATCGGCGACTATGTCGGCGGCTCCAACCACGTGCTGCCGACGGCGCGTTCGGCGCGGTTTTCATCCGGGCTCGGCGTGCTGGACTTCATGAAGCGGACGTCGATCCTGAAATGCGGGCCGGACCAGCTGCGCGCGCTGGGACCGGCGGCGATGACGCTGGGCAAGGCCGAAGGCCTCGATGCCCATGCGCGTTCGGTCGGACTGCGCCTCAATCTGCCATGACCAGGCCGCCACCAGACGAGGATTCGCAGAACCGCATCGTCGCGGTGACGCTCGACGAGGAATTGATCGGCCGATCCGGCCCCGACATCGAGCACGAGCGCGCGATCGCGATCTACGACCTCGTCGAGAAGAACCTGTTCGCCCCGGAGGGCGCCGGCGGCGGGCCGTTTACCCTGCACATTGGCATCACCGGCAACCGGCTGATGTTCGATATCCGCAGGGAAGACGGCACGCCCGTGGTGGCGCATCTGTTGTCGCTGACGCCGTTCCGGCGAATCGTGAAAGACTATTTCATGATCTGCGACAGCTATTATCAGGCGATCCGCACCGCGACACCGGACAAGATCGAGGCCATCGACATGGGCCGCCGCGGCATCCACGACGAAGGCTCGCGCACGCTGCAGGAGCGGTTGAAGGGCAAGGTCCGGGTCGATTTCGAAACCGCCCGGCGGCTGTTCACGCTGATCTGCGTGTTGCACTGGAAGGGCGACGCATGAGGCGGCAAAGTGGGCACCGGTTTTCCCGGACAAACGCCTTGGTTTGTCCCGAGATCATGCGCAACATAATAGAAGGGTAACGCGTGGAGGCGGCATCGCGCGCGCGCACCCCGCAGGCCGTGCTGTTCGCATGCGGCCTGAACAGCGTCCGTTCGCCGATGGCGGAAAGCCTGTTGCAGCACATGTTTCCCAAAACGCTCTATGTGAAATCCGCGGGCGTCCGCAAGGGCGAGCTCGATCCGTTCGCGGTCGCCGTGATGGCGGAACTGGGCCAGGATATTTCCGGCCACAAGCCAATGACGTTCGAGGAACTGGACGATTGGGAAGGGCTCAATTTCGACCTCATCATCACGCTGTCGCCGGAAGCGCATCACAAGGCGCTGGAACTGACGCGCACGCACGCGGCCGAGGTCGAATACTGGCCGACGCAGGATCCGACCGGCGCCGAGGGCAATCGCGAGCAGAAGCTGCAGGCCTATCGCGAGGTCTGCGACACCCTGTCGATGCGCATCCGCAGGCGGTTTTCGAAGGTCAGCGCGGCGAGCGGGTGACAGAGCTTTGCTGACGAAGCTTTTATGTCGTCCCCGCGAACTTACGGGACGACGGCGGTAGTTGTCTCGACGCATGCCTTCCGATAGGTTCCGCGCGCATTCCTCCTCCGGTCCTCTTCCGTTCCTCCCGCCGATAAAAGCCCGCATGTTAGGTCGCCCCAAATTCGTTCTCGCTTCCGGTTCGCCGCGCCGTCTTGCCCTGCTCAACCAGGCCGGCATCGAGCCCGATGCGCTGCGTCCCGCCGACGTCGACGAGACCCCGAGGCGGGGCGAGCTGCCGCGGGCCTGCGCCAACCGGCTGGCCCGCGCCAAGGCCGATGCCGCGCTCAAATCGGTGCACCTCGATGACGAATTGCGCGGCGCCTTCATTCTCGCCGCCGACACCGTGGTCGCGGTCGGCCGCCGCATCCTGCCCAAGGCGAATCTGGTCGACGAAGCCTCGCAATGCCTGCGGCTGTTGTCGGGGCGCAACCATCGCGTCTACACCGCGATCTGCCTGGTGACCCCGAAAGAGGCCTTTCGCCAGCGCCTGATCGAGACCCGCGTCCGCTTCAAGCGCCTGAGCGAGGACGATATCCAGGCCTATATCGGCTCCGGCGAATGGCGCGGCAAGGCCGGCGGATACGCCATCCAGGGCATCGCCGGATCGTTCGCGGTCAAGATGGTCGGCTCCTACACCAACGTCGTGGGCCTGCCGCTGTACGAAGTGATCACGCTGCTCGGCGGCGAAGGTTTCCCGGTTCGATTCGGCTGGTTGAATGCCAGCTAAGCCACCAAAGGCCGCCGGGCCGGGCCAGGGTCCCGCCAAAGGATCTGAAAAGGGATCCAAAAAGGGAAAAGAAAAGCCGTGCCCGATCTGCGGCAAGCCCGCCGCCGAGGCTTCGCGCCCGTTTTGTTCCGAGCGCTGCCGGGATGTCGACCTGAACCGCTGGTTGTCGAATTCCTACGCCATTCCGGGCCGCAAGGACGAGGACGACGACGCCGATTAGGCCCGATTCTCCGATATTTTGGACGGAGAGGCGAGGCGAGGCCGCGCCATGCCTGACCATCCGTCCTGGCCCTTCGGGCCAGCGCGTTTTCAAGCGGAGTGGAGACCGGTTCGCGTCAAGAAAACGCGTCAAATCAAGAATCTGGAGCCCCGTTTCGATTCCATCGAAACGGAAAAGGCGCCAGGCCGGACAGGCAGGCGAAGCATGGTGGACAGGGCTGCCCGGCCTGACTATAAACCCCCGCTCCCAACCCCCGTGGGCTGGAAGTGCCCAGGTAGCTCAGTTGGTAGAGCATGCGACTGAAAATCGCAGTGTCGGTGGTTCGATCCCGCCCCTGGGCACCATTTTCGCCACCATTGGGAATAAAGCGATAGGCACTGGGCCATCCCGTTTATCGCCTCAGTTCTCCGATGCCCAATTCCGTCCATAGCCAGCCGAAGCTGTAATTTGCCAGCGCGCTGTTGCTTTCAGCGGACCTCGCCGTCCGGTTTTCAATCATTTTTAGCCAGTCGGCGACTTTGATCCGTCCGCTGTCCGTTCTGACCGCAGCGCGCGGCGACTGGCCTCCAAGCATGGGAACTGGCTGATCAAGCACGTCGCGGTAGTGCCGGTCCATCTGATCGTGGATGATGGCACTACGCTCCTCCTCGGTGATATCGAGCTGTTGTAGCCTGGCGGCGCTGTGTGTTGCGATGATTTGCTCGACAGATTCTGTCTTGACCGAGGGTTGCCCGACGCGTCCTCCGAGGATCTCGGACAGCAGCGCGCGTCCGATGTCGGAACGCTGCCGGGAGTTGACGGTGAGCACCAGCTCCCTGTCTTCCAACTCGATACCGCCAAGCACCAGCGCGTCGTCGAGCCTCGTTTCGAAGGTCAGTGATTCCTGCGATTGCCTGCGGTCATCCGATGCCGCAGCCGGCTTTTTCAGGCCGACCCAGCTCCATGACGTCGTGGTTGCCGGACGAAATTCGGGACGTGCCGTCAGCGCCGCTCCGATGTCGTCGCCCGTCGTGCCGGCTGCGAGCGGATAGCGCACCTCGCACAGGAGCAGTTCGTCCCCCTCGGCATTGCGCAAATCGGGAATTTCCGGTCCTTCGGCTCGATCAATCAGCTCGACCAGCCAAAAGGTTGTGAACATTGGACATATCGCGCGCAGCCTCTCCGCCGGAGAAAGGTCAGCGATCGCCGCGTCGTCGAAGTCCAGTCCGATCGTTTCCGCCAGCTCCCGCCTGTCCTCGCTGCCGAGCTTTCCGAACTCGCTCAAGGCTTCCAGGAAGGCTTCCGATGTGTCGTGTTCATAGGGCAGCACGGCGCCACTGATCTGCGCTTGCGATCCCACCTGAATAACGCGCGCCGCGATGCGGTCCCACGGCTTGAGGGTGCGGGTCGCGCTCCGCTCGCTAATCAGGACCGGCTCGCCGCCGCGGACAAGATCCCGCCCCCGAAACGACGTGCCGCGGACGATATCGCTCACTTCATAGAGGCTCATTGTCGAGTTTCGCAGCGCGGCGATATAGGTACGAATCGACGCGGTCTCCTTCCAGCCGCGGCGTTTCAGATAGTCGTCGATAACGTTGCCGCCGTCGTCGAACTCGTGGGTCAGGAAGTCTTCGAAGGCACAAGCCCAAACCGTGCTCATGAACAGGTCTTCGCCGACGGTTGCGACGATATCGTCGACCTCGAGGCCGGTTTCGTCGCAGGTGGGCATCAGATGGTCTTCAAGAATTTGCTCAAACCGGCCGCACCATGGCTCGCGCATCGACCATTTTATCAGCCCGTGAAGCAAATGCTTGCTGGCCATGTTCCTGCTCGTGTCAACGGATCATCGGTCGTCGCCTCAAGCGCGACCGCGCCGCAATCTATCAACCGCGGGCCATCTGTTCGATCACGAACCGGGATGCCTCGCGCGAAATCAACGGCTTTTTTTTCCGCAGCGCGCGCCGGCCCGACGAATTCGGCCAAAATCATGGCGGGATTTCAACGACGTAGGAGTTCGCTGTTTGGCTCTGCGTGGCGCCCGCGGCTGGCGGTGATCCAGGGTGGCCGCCGCGGCCGCGGTGCCGGCGAATCTATCCGAGGAAAGCTCCTGAGTTCGCGGACTCCCGCGGAGCGATCGGCGGGCTCACGATGGTGCGCTCGTTACGGTGCGCATCCTGGAGTTCAAGCACGCGTTTTGCCGTTTCGGCCTCAAGCCGCTCGAAGTTTTCGCGCGCTCGGGCAAGATCCATTTCAGACATCCTGCGGTCCGCCGCCGTCATAAGCAAAAGAGCTTTGACCGTGGCCCATGAGCAGCCGGCGGCCCTTGCGATAACCTGCACCGCGCCGGGGTTGTCATTGAGGATCGCCCGTTCGGACATCTCGATCGAACAGCAGGCGAGAACCGACAGCGCCATTGCCGCTTGTTCGAAGTTCTGCGCGCGCGCTGCCGCATGAACATTGCGTTCGCCGAGTTCATGCCAGTTTTGAAGCCGCCTTACCCTTGACCTTGCTTTGGCGTGATCCGGCGACTGATTGCGAACCTCCAGATTTATGTCGTCGATTACCTCTGTCACCGCATCCTGCACGGCATCCATGAATTGCGGGTTTGCTGCCGCGATCTTGCTGCACACCGAGGCAGAGGCAATTTCAACAAGTTTCAAAAAGTGATGCCTGGGAATGTCACGCCGCGTTCCAACATGCAGCGCAAGCTGGGCATCGTCGCCGGCGCGCGCGACGAGCTCGCGAAAGCTGCCATCCGAGAGGCGGGCACCGGCATTCTTGGCAACGGTGTGGACGACGTCAGGTTCACCGCGCTTGATGAGTATATCGGTGATCGCTTCGCTGATTGTTCGACGTTGCGCGATTGCGTGAAGATGACCCTGGCTCCGGGTACTTGCGCTGGCAACAAGATCGGACTCGCTGAGTGCCGTCGACTGACTGAGAACCGGAGCCGCAACCGCGATAGCGTCATCGAAGGCAAGCGCTCGAACCAGCGTCGCCGGCGCATTCTGGTTGGTTGCGAGATGGCGCGCGAGCTTGGCCCGGGTTTTCAACTCGATGACGGCAACAAGGGTTTTGAATAACTCGTCAAATAGCCCGATCTGTTCCTCCGAATGACGGCCGGACCCAGCGCTAAACAGATCGGTGATGCGCGCGAGTGCCCTTAACTGCCTTTTTGTCAGCCCGGATGCCGTTGTATCCTGAATTTCATCGATCACAGAAGAGAACATGGTCATGTCTTTCAGACGTTTTTCGCGTTTGAGTTGGGAAGATTGAGCGTGACAATCACGTGCTATCCGCCGCGCGTGAAAAAAAATGGGTCCAGTTGCCTCATAGATAATTCAAATTGTCGTGGTTTCGAAACACCGGCTGCCTGCCGTCTTTCGGAATTGCGCTTTCCCGCGCTGGCAGGTTGGCCAAAGAGGCTGCCGGACTTCGCGTACGGACCGAAGGAGTGAACCCGGTTTGAGGGCTTCTTTGGCGGACTCATTCCGCCCAATCCCGCTTTTCCAGGTGCCACGCCATTGCCATGACCGCGAGGTGCGGCCATGAGGCGATGCTCGTGAGGATGCCGCGTTGGAAAAAGGGGAGGACGATATCCGCCGGGTAAAGCAATTCATTAAGGTTGTTATCTCTCTCAATTTCCTGATCGTCGATGCGCGCGGGTGGTGAGCGGCGGCGACAGCATGGGGCATGTCGTTGCGGCCGACGACCGAGACGTCCGCCGGCCAGTCCAGCTCGCTCTCGCTGCCGGCGAATCCTGCTCGAAGATTTTGTCGGTCAAGCCGGCGGAAAATGGCTGGAAGGCGACAGCCCGCCGTCACATTGCGGGCAAGCGCGGGTTGCAGCTGCCCGTCGCGAAGAGATGCGGTCGCTACAGCCTTCGGATTGTCCGAGACACGACAATTCCGGATAGCACGGATCTTGCAACATCCCGAATTGTAACAGCTTCCACACATCGGGGAGCGCCCTACATTTCCGAAAGAGGTACGGCAGATGGATCGGCTGTTTGCAATATGCTCGACCTATGAGGTCGATGACGGCGGTGCGCGGGGCTTCGTGCTGGCGCGGCCGGATGAGACTGGCGCCAGCAAGCCCTGGCCGATCCTCGTTACCCGCAAAGCCAATAATCTCCACGGCTTCGAAAATGCCTGCCCGCATCAGGGCTCACGGCTGGACACCGTCCCCGGAGAATTCCTCGATGAGGACGGCAATTTCATCACCTGCGGAAAACATCATGCCCAGTTCGATCTGGACACCGGCCGCTGCTTTATCGGCCCTTGTCAGGGAAAGGCCCTGACGCCGATCAAGCTGGTGATCGATGACGGCGATGTGTGTCTGACCGGTGTCGAACTGGCCGAAGAGGACGGGCTCGACATTGCTGAACCGGATGAGATGCCGGAGGTCATGATCACCGGCGATTGATCCGGGCCGGACCGCCAGACCGCCGCGCTTGCCCCGACGTCGCGGGCACGTTGATCCAGATCCGCCGATGCGAAAGTCGGCCAATATCACCCAACCCGCTTCGATCTCAATCAAGGACGATGATGATGACAGCCATTGCAGACACGCCTTTCGCCAAGCTCGACACCGAAGGTCGACTTCTGAAATCCATCCTGAATGCCGATACTCACGTTGCAGGCCGGTTTGGCTATCGCGGCGATATTTCATATGATGGTCCGGAGACCCTTCTGAAGGAAGTCTTCTCGGTATCCGAGAGTGGCAAGCCGGCGATCGGCTTCCTGGCCGGGTCGATCAAGCAATACGAAACCCTGCCCAGGCTCGTTGAGACCTTTGGGGCAGCGCTTAACGGCGACGGCAAATACTTTATCTACATTGCCGATTTGCCGCGGGGCAACCGGTTCTATATCCGGTTTGGCGATGTCAAAATCTTCGCCATCTTTATCGACGAAACCACGGTCTATAATGAATTGATCGACACGTTCTACGTCGACAAGGTCAGGCTCAAGAAGTTCGATACGTCCGCCAAGCTCGATGCGCTGGCCGATGTCGGCCTGCAATATTCCTCGCTATCGGATTATGCCGAGATTTCTTACGAAGACGGATTGAAACGGAAGAATGCCGCGTGATGCCAGCGGCATTTATCTCGATCTCTTGAAGGGCGTTAAAACTGTTCAGCTTGCCTGATTTCCGTCGTCGCCCGCTCACCCCTTCGGCTTGCCCGTCGACCCCCGCACGATCAGCTTCGGCTCCAGCACCACGCGCTCGCGGCGCGCGGCTGGGTCGGCGATCTCATCGAGCAGCAGGCACGCGGCGCGATTGCCGATGCTTCGCTGGGCGATGCGCACGGTGGTGAGCGGCGGCGACAGCATGTCGACATAGGGAATGTCGTTGTGGCCGACGACCGAGATGTCGGCAGGGCAGTTAAGTCCGCGCTCGGCGAGCGCATCGTAAATCCCGAGCGCAAGAAGGTCGTTGGCGGCGACGATCGCCGTTGGCGCCGGCTTGCGATCGAGCAGGCGCAGCGCCGCCAGCCGTCCTTTTTCGCGCGTGTAGGCGCGGGTGGTCTCGATCATGATGTTTTGCGCCGGCAACCCCGCACGGGCGGCGGCGGCCCTGAATCCCTCCCGACGCAGTGCGCCGGTTGAAACGTGCTGCGGTCCCGCGATATGGCCGATACTGACGTGGCCGAGGCCGGCGAGATGTTCGACGGCAAGCCGCATGCCCGCTTCGTCGTCGGTGACGACCGCCGGCAGCCGGCGGCCGGCGTCGGTGCGGTTGACCAGAACCACCGGGATCGAAGCGGCGAGGCAATGGCCGACCACCGGATCGTTCAAGGTCACGGTCGCGAGCACGAGACCGTCGACGCCGCGCGCGATCAATTTGTCGACCAGTTCCTGCTGCCGCGAGCGATCGGGTCCGACATCGACGACGATCGTTGCATAGCCCTCGGCGGCGAGCGCTTCGGTGATGCCGCTCAGGATCGGCGGGAATCCGGGGTCCGAGATGTCGGGGGCGAGCACGCCGATCAGGCCCGAGCGTCCGGTGCGCAGGCCGGCGGCGGTCACGTTCGGTCGATAGCCGAGCGCCGCCACCGCGGCGCGGACCCGCCTGGCGACGTCAGGGGCGACCAGATGGCTCATCGCCGGGCTGAGCGCGCGCGACACGGTCGAGGGATGGACGCCGCATCGCAGCGCCACATCCTTGATGGTCGGACGTGACGCGGGCGTGCTTTTGGCGGCTGTTCCGGCTCTGTTTTTCTGCACCATTCGCGCTGTCCGTCGTCGCAGCCTTTGTCCGGGAGCGGGCCTACGGGGCCCCTCGCCATCCTTGACAGATGCCGTTAAAACCCTTTATGCAATCGATTGCAACAACCTCCAGCCGGTCATCCCCCATGAATGTTTCGAACGCGCTCAAGCCGCATCTGATCCGCCCCGAGCATCTCGATCCGCATTGGCGCTGGGATCGGGCGATACCGTCGCACGGCCATATGTCGGTCGATTTCGAGCGCAGGATCGATTTCGATCGTCTGCGCCATTACCGGCTGGCGCGTGCCCGCGCCGCGCTGAAGGCCTCGCCATGCGGCGCGCTGCTGTTGTTCGACGTCAACAACATCCGCTACGTCTCCGGCACCAAGATCGGAGAATGGGAGCGCGACAAGCTCTGTCGTTTCGCGCTGCTGGCCGGCGACGGCGAGCCGATCGTGTGGGATTTCGGCTCGGCGGCGGTCCATCATCGCATCAACTGCGACTGGCTGGCGCCGGACAATTGCCGCGCCGGCATGCTCGGCATGCGCGGCACCGTGCCGCCGGCGGTCGGGTTGATGAAGGCGCACGCCGAGGAAGTCATGAGCCTGTTGCGGTCGGCCGGCGTCGCCGACATGCCGGTCGGCGTCGATATCGCGGAGACCGCGATGTTCTTCGAATTGCAGAAGGCCGGAATGAATGTCGTCGATGGCCAGCAGGTCATGCTGGATGCGCGCGAGATCAAGAACATCGACGAGATCATGCTGCTCAACCAGGCCGCCGCCATGGTCGACGGCGTCTACCATTCGATCTACGAGGCGCTGAAGCCCGGCGTGCGCGAAAACGACATCGTCGCGCTCGCCAACAAGATGCTTTACGAGATGGGCTCGGACGACGTCGAAGCGATCAATGCGATCTCCGGCGAGCGCTGCAATCCACACCCGCACAATTTCACCGACCGCATCTTGAGGCCGGGCGATCAGGCCTTCTTCGACATCCTGCAATCCTATCAGGGCTATCGCACCTGCTACTACCGCACCTTCAATATCGGGCGCGCCACGCCGGTGCAGCACGATGCCTACAAGAAGTGCCGCGAGTGGCTCGATGTCGCGATCTCGCTGATCAGGCCGGGCGTCTCGACCGACACGGTCGCGAGCGTCTGGCCGAAAGCCGAGGAGTTCGGCTTCCCGAGCGAAATGGCGGCGTTCGGCCTGCAGTTCGGCCACGGCCTTGGGCTGGCGCTGCACGAGCGCCCGATCATCTCGCGGCTGGTGTCGCTGGAAAATCCGATGGAAATCAAGACCGGCATGGTGTTCGCGCTGGAGACCTATTGCCCGGCCAGCGACGGCTTTTCGGCCGCCCGCATCGAAGAGGAAGTCGTCGTCACCGACAAAGGGTGTCAGGTGATCACGCTGTTCCCGGCCGAAGAACTGCCGATCGCCAATCGCTATTGAGGCTGTCGTGGTCGTCGATGGGTTGAGCGAAGCGATACCCATCATGTTGCACCGATGTGGTGATGGGTTTCGCTGCGCTCAACCCATCCTTGTATTAGCCCGATCACTTATAGTGGAGCCGTTCCGTGAGGAATGGCCCAGCCCGGGTGGCCGCCCGAGCTGGGCCGCCGTTCGATCGGATCGGTACCCATCGAAGCCTTGAGGGCTGTCTGACGTAGCGAGATCGCGACCGGCACTTCATCGGGACCCGAATGGTTGAACGAACTCAAGGTTCGCATCACAAGGGAGGGATCGACGAAGATGGCCAAGCATATCACGATCTGTGCCGGGATCGATACCGGCAAACGGAAGCTCGATGTAGCGATCGAGGGCCGCCGCGAGCAGTTGCAGGTGGAGAACACTTCGGAAGGTCACAAGGTTTTGCTGGCGTGGCTGCGACAGCACCGCGTCAAACGCGTCGGGATCGAGGCGAGCGGGGGTTACGAACAGCCGGTCGTCGCCGAACTGCGGCGCAAGCGGTTTGTGGTCGTCGTCTTCCAGCCGGCGCAGGTCCGGGCCTACGCCAAATTCCACTTGCAGCGAGCCAAGAACGACAAGATCGATGCCGCTCTTATCGCAGCCTGCACCGCGGCGGTGCGGAAGATCCATGCCGCACCCGATCCTCGGTTGCTGCCATTCGCCGAGCAACTGACCATGATCGATCAGATCAGTGAGGATATCGCGCGTCTCAAGAACCGGATCGAGAGCTGCCGCAATGCGCAGATTAACAAGCTCTGGCAGGAGGATATCGCCCGCCTGGAGCAACGCGAGAAGGCCGCACTCAAGACTCTGGTCGCCTCGATCCGCAAGCATCGCGACCTTGCCAGGAGACTTGCGCTGATCAACAGCGTCGATGGCATCGGACTGCCGACCGCCGTTGCCATCCTGGTGCGTCTGCCCGAGATCGGTCGGATCACCCGGGAGCAAGCTGTCGCTCTCGCCGGCCTTGCGCCCTATGACGACGACAGCGGCGACCAGGTCGGTGTTCGACATATCGATGGCGGACGAAAACGGCTGCGTCGCGCCCTTTATACTGCTTCACTGGCTGCATCGTTTCGCTGGAACCGGCAGCTCATCCAGCTCTATCAACGGCTGACCGCGGCCGGAAAGGAACACAAGCGCGCGCTTGTTGCCTGCGCCAGGAAGATGCTCATCTTCGCCAACACCGTGGTTGCTCGCGGGACGCCGTGGTGCGACGAACCGCCTGCGGGATCACTCTCTGTTTCTTAGTTCGGCCGGGACGTGTTTCTTCGTCCCGACCTACGGCTCCTCATGACGTCGCGCGCAGCGGCCGTCAAGGATGGCCGTCGCTCGCCCGAGCCTCAAATGCCGCCGCCGCCAGGCCACGCCTTGACGGACGCGAGCACGGCGTCATCTTGTCGGGGACGGACGATCCGCACCGCGCGAAATACAGCCGCCATTTAATGGTTGCTACGGCGGATCGCTTCGTCGCTCGCAATGACGGCAGATTGAAAGAATCCAAGGAGAATCAAATGACAAAACGTTCGCTCGGCTGGATCGGCATGGGACGGATGGGCTATCCGATGGCCGAGCGTTTGCTGAAGGCCGGCCATTCGGTTGCGATCTGGAACCGGACCCGCGCCAAGGCCGAGCCGCTCGCCAAGAAGGGCGGCCGGATCGTCGATCACCCGAACGAACTTGCCGGCGAGGACATCGTGTTCACGATGGTGTCGACCGGCAAGGATCTCGAACAGATTTATTTCGGCGAGAACGGGCTTCTCGCCAGCGCCTCCGGTCCGCGGCCGGAAATCCTGGTCGACTGCTCCTCGATCGGGATTGAGCAGTCGGAGGCGATCCGCGCGCGGCTGAAGCAAATGGGCTGCGAATTCATCAGCGCACCGGTCAGCGGCAACGGCAAATGCGTCAAGGCCGGCAAGCTCTCCTCGGTCGTCTCAGGCCCGAAGGCCGCATTCAGCCAGGTGCAGCCTTATCTCGCGACCATCGCTGCCTCCGGCGTCTCGTATGTCGGCGAGGGTGAACTGGCGCGCATCTGCAAGATCGCGCATAACGTGTTTCTCGGCGTCGTCATCCAGAACCTCGCCGAGATCACCATTCTGGCGCAAAAGGCCGGGGTGCCGCGCCACGCTTTCCTGAATTTCATGAACGCCAGCGTGCTCGGCTCGACGTTCACGAAGTACAAGAGCAATGCGCTGGTCAATCTCGACTGGACCACGACCTTCACGCCGGCGCTGCTGCGCAAGGATCTCGACCTCGGCCTCAAGGCCGCCCGCGATCTCGACGTCGCCATGCCGGTCACGGCGACGACGCGCGAGGCGCTGCAGAGCCATTTTGGTGCCGCGATGCTGAAGCCGGATCCGGCCGCTCATCTGGAAAAGGATTTCGCGGCGCTGCTGGAAACCGTAGGCCTTGCCGCCGGCATCACGCTTTCGCCCGAGAACGTGCCGATGCCGACCGGGCTTGAGACCGAGGGCTGAGAGGGGCCATTCGCCCGATCATTTTGGCGGCGGGCGAAATCGACCGCACGCAGAATCCCGCCCTTAAGGCTTGCCCTCGAGTTCGGCGGCGCGGCTGCGCGACCGAGTTGCCGGCGCTCTTCCCTTGCGGTTGATCTGGCGCAAAGACGAACCTCGTTCGGCGAGCCTAGCCTTCATCCAGTCTCTCGTGCCTGCCGCAGCCGGACGGTCAGTCGGAGCATGCATTATTCGCGTCACCGGATCGTCGGCGCAATCGGTGGAAGCGCGTTCTCATTACCAGACGCCTCCTGTTGAGCCGGGCCTGGAGCCAAGCCACGTTGCAGCGGCCATAATGCCGGAGCAAAGCCGAATAGCCGCGCGGCCGAAACAAAAGAAAGACAGGGAGGCGGAGACAGGATGGCGGAGATCAGCGGCGGCGAAGTCATTGCCCGGATGCTGCAGAAAGAGGGGGTCGACAAGGTTTTCGGCATCGTCGACGGCACCTATTTCGGTTTTTATTCGGCGCTACACCGGCTCGGCATCGAGATCGTTACGCCGCGCCATGAGACGTCGGCCGCGCACATGGCCGGCGCCTACGCGCGTCTCACGGGCAAGCTTGGCGTCTGCATGGCCAGCAACGGCCCGGGTGTGGCCAACATCCTGCCGGGTCTGGTGGTCGAGCAGGGCGAGGGCAATCGCGTGCTGGTCATCACCAGCGCGCGCCGGCCGAGCATCATGTATCCCGATCGCGGCGGAACCTATCAGTGTTTCGATCAGGTCGGCGTCATCGGCAAGATGGCCAAATCGAGCGAAGCGGTCTCGTCGTTCGAGCGCATCCCGGAACTGATGCGCAAGGCGCTGCGCAAGAGTTATGAGGGCCGGCCCGGGGTGGTGCATGTCGACGTCCCCGAAAACATCATGAACGGCAAGTTCAAGGCGCCGGTCGCGATCTGGGCGCCGCACCAGTACCGCCAAACCGATCCGTTGACGCCGACGCCCGACCAGGTCGCGCGCGCGGCCGAGATGCTGATCGCGGCCGAGGCACCGATGATCCACGCCGGAAGCGGCATCATCCATGCCGGCGCCTTCGCCGGATTGCGGCGTGTCGCCGAGCTGTTGCACGCGCCGGTGACGACGAGCTGGGCGGCGCGGGGCGTAGTGCCGGAAACCTCGCCGCTGGCCGTGCCGATGCCGCACGTCAAGCTCAACCACAAGGTCCGCAACGACTCCGACGTGGCGCTGATCGTCGGATCGCGCGTCGGCGAAACCGATTGGTGGGGCAAGCCGCCCTACTGGCGGTCCCCGTCCGAGCAGAAGACCATTCAGATCGACATTGACGGCGACATGATAGGCCTCAACAAGCCGGTCGACCTAGCCATCCTGGCCGACGCCAGGCGCAGCCTCGAGCTATTGGGCGACGAGCTGGAGCGACGCAAGAGCGAAATCAGGCTCGACGGCCGCCGCGCCCGCGTTGCCGGTTATGCAAAGACCATGAAGGACGACCGCGCGGGATGGGACAAGGCGCTCGCCGACCTCGCGGTGCCGATGAACCCGGCACATATCGGCGCGGTGTGCGGCGAGGTGTTCGCGGAGGATACCGTGCTGGTGGCGGACGGCGGCAACGCCACCATCTGGGCCATGTTCTATCATCAGGTGAAGGTGCCGAACACGGTGCTGTCGACCTTCAAGTTCGGAATGCTCGGCGCCGGCATGGCGCAGGCGGTGGGCGCCGCGGTGGCGCGGCCGGGCAAGCCGGTGTGCTGCATCATCGGCGACGGCGCCATGGGCTTCCATCCGCAGGAAATCGAAACCGCGGTACGCAACAAGGCGCAGGTGATCTACATCGTGCTGTGCGACAAGCAGTGGGGCATGGTGAAGATGAATCAGCAGTTCATGCTGCGGCCGTTCAAGACCATGCTGTTCAAGCATCTCGGGCCTGAAGAGACGATCAATGCCGATCTGGGCGAGATCGAGTTCGACAAGCTCGGCCAGAGCATGGGCGCCTATGGCGCACGCGTCTCCGATCCGAAGCAGCTGAAACCGGCGCTGCAGCAGGCGCTGGCCTCCGGCAAGTGTGCCGTGATCCACGTCGATGTCGATCCGGTCAAGCACATGTGGGCGCCGGGCCTGCTCCATTTCAAGAAGATGCACGAGGAGCCGAAGGCCTGAGAGGCCGAGGCCACGCCATGGCCGATATCGATCTGGTTCGCCTCAACTTCAATCCCCAGACGCTGTTCCTCCTGAATTGCGTCCTGGGCCTGGTCATGTTCGGCGTCTCGCTCGAGCTCAAGGCGGCGGATTTCAGGGCGGCGCTGAAGACGCCGCGCGCGCTGGTCATCGGCCTGATTGCCCACCACGTGGTATTTCCCGCCGCGACCTTCCTGCTCGTGCTTCTGCTGCAGCCGCGGCCGAGCATCGCGCTCGGCATGATCCTGGTCTCGTCCTGTCCCGCGGGAAACATCTCGAACTTCCTCACTCATTTCGCGCGCGGCAATACCGCGCTGTCGGTGTCCATCAGCACGGCATCCACGCTGACAGCGATCTTCATGACACCGGTGAACATCGCCTTCTGGGGCGGGCTGTACGGGCCGGCGCAGCCGATCCTGCGCCAGGTTTCCGTGAACCCGCTGGAGATGTTCCTGCACGTCTTCCTGCTGCTGGGCTTGCCGCTGGCCGCGGGACTGCTGGTGTCGCGCCGCTGGCCGGGTTTCACCGCCCTGGCGCGCAAACCGATGAAGTATTTTTCGCTTCTCTTCTTCCTGCTCTTCGTGCTGGCGGCGCTGGGCGCGAACTGGCAGTATTTTGTCAGCTACGTCGGCATGGTGGTCGGCGTGGTGCTGGTGCACAACGCCTCGGCGCTGGCCACAGGCTACGGCCTCGGCTTCCTCGCCGGTTTGCCCGAGCCCGACCGGCGTGCGGTGTCGATCGAGTGCGGCATCCAGAACTCCGGCCTTGGCCTCATCCTGATCTTCAACTTCTTCGATGGCCTCGGCGGCATGGCGATTGTCGCAGCCTGGTGGGGCATCTGGCACATCGTCGCCGGGTTGTCGCTGGCGACGTTCTGGTCGAGGAGGCCGCCCGTCGCGCCATCCCTTGCCTCGGCAGACCAATCGCTCGCTGTGGGAGAGGAGTGACGATGGCAGCGAATGCGCGCTCCGTCCTGATCACCGGTGCGGCCGGCTATCTCGGTTCGCAGTTGCTTGCGGCGCTGGCCGCCGATCGGGCCGCTGTCGGGCGTATCGTCGCCGCGGACGTGCGAGATGTCCCGGCCGACCGGCGGCTGGCGGGGGTCGAATATTGCCGCGCCGATGTGCGCTCGGCCGAGCTGGCCGGGTTGTTCAAAAGCAAGACGCCGCGGATCGTGGTGCATCTGGCGTCCATCGTCACGCCGGGCAAGGACAGCAATCGCGAATTCGAATATTCGGTCGACGTGCTCGGCACCGAGAACGTGCTCAAGGCGTGCCTTGCGGCAGGCGTCGAGAAAATCATCGTCACATCCAGCGGCGCGGCATACGGCTACTACCCGGACAACCCGGCCTGGATCGCCGAGGATTGGCCTATCCGCGGCAACGAGGCCTTCGCCTACGCGTACCACAAGCGGCTGGTGGAGGAGATGCTGGCGCGCTGGCGCACCGAACACCCGGAGCTGAAACAGGTGGTGTTGCGCGTCGGCACCATCCTCGGTGAAACCGTGCACAACCAGATCACCGATCTTTTCGAGAAGCCGCGGCTGATTGCTGTCCGGGGTTCCGACAGCCCCTTCGTATTCATCTGGGATCAGGACGTGGCGGGCAGCATCCTGCATGCGATCTCTACGGACAAGACGGGTATCTATAATGTCGCCGGAGACGGTGCGCTGACCATCGCGGAGATCGCCGCCCGGCTCGGCAAGCGTTGCGTCGTGCTGCCGGCCTGGCTGATAGCGGCAGCGCTGGCCGTGCTCAAGCAGCTTCACCTCACCCAGTACGGCCCGGAGCAGGTGGACTTCCTGCAATACCGGCCGGTGCTCGATAACCGCAGGCTCAAGCAGGAATTCGGCTACGTGCCGCGCAAGACCTCATCCGAAGTGTTCGATTTCTGGCGCGCCAGCCGGAATGCCGGAAGATGAAGGAGCTGTGCATTGCGTGATTTTCGCGGCAAGGTCGTCGTCGTCACCGGAGCTGCAGGCGGGCTGGGGCGCGCTTTGTGCCTTCGCTTCGGCGCCGCGGGCGCAAAGATCGTCGCGCTGGATCGCGACGCGCCCGCGCTGGCTGACCTGCTTGCCGATCTGCAAGCGAAAGGGATAGCAGCGCTCACCGAGGTCTGCGACCTCAGCCGGGACGATGACTGCCGCCGCGGTATTGCCGGCGCGATAAAGGCGTTCGGCGGCATCGACGTGTTGATCAACAACGCCGGCATTACCCATCGCAGCGCCTTTGCGCGCACCCAGCCGGAAGTGATCCGGCGCGTGATGGCGGTGAATTTCTTTGGCGCCCTGCATTGCACGCATGCGGCGCTGGAGACGCTGCTCGCGCGGCGGGGCATGATCGTCGTCATCTCCAGCGTGGCCGGCTTTGCGCCGCTGATCGCACGCACCGGCTACGCGGCGAGCAAGCATGCGCTGCACGGATTCTTCGACAGCCTGCGCACCGAGGTCGAGCCGCTCGGGCTGAAGGTGTTGCTGGCGTGCCCATCGTTCATCGAGACCGGCATCGAGAAGCATGCGCTGGCCGGCGACGGCAAGCTCGCCAGCCATCCCCAGTCCATTGTCGGCACGCGAGCGGCGCCGGACGCCATGGCCGACAAGATATTCACGGCGGCGGCAACGGAGCGGCGGCTGCTGCTGCCCGACGGGGTGTCGCGTGCGTCGTGGTGGCTGTCGCGCCTTGCGCCTCAATTATACGCGCGGCAGATGGCGAGAAGGCTCGGGCAGGAGATGCTGGCGCGCTGGTAGCAGGCTGCCGCTATGGGAGAGCGAACCGGACATATCCGCGATGCGGTCGTTCCACTGGCGCGCCGGCGCGGAATCAGCCTCTATCTCCGGTGCGGGAGGTCGAGGGGCCTTCGGTGGGGATGATCGATATGGGCAGCCGGCACGACGCCGAGAGCATCGAGACGCAAATCGGGCGCGCCTTCGAACAGATGATTCCGTTCAATCGAGTGCTCGGTTTGAAGGTCGACTCGCTCGATCCCAAAGCGCCGCGGCTGCGGTTCGACATGCGGCCCGAGCTGGTCGGCAACCCGGTCCGCCAGATCCTGCACGGCGGCGTGATCTCGGCAACGCTCGACGTGGTGGGCGGCCTCGCCATCGCGCTGGCTTCGCTCGCCGAAAAGGACGACGCGACGGCGGTCCGGAATTTTCCCAATATCGGCACCATCGACCTGCGCATCGACTACCTGCGGCCAGGGCGCGGCAAATATTTCATCGCCACCGGCCGCGTCGTCAGGCTCGGCGGCCGCGTTGCGGTGGTCCATATGGAACTGGTGAACGACAGCGACGAGCAAATCGCAACCGGTTCGGCGGCCTACATCGTCGGCTGACCGCAGCGCTTGCCGCGCTGCATCATTTCAGCTCGGTGCGGAAATCGATCGCGCGCAGGATGACGCCCGGAGGATTGCCTTCCAGTTCGACGTCGCTGAATTTCCGCGCCGCGCGTTCCTCGATGCGGTCGCGCAGGCGCAGGAATTGTTGTTCGCGCTGCGCCGGCGGCGTTCGCGACGATCCTTCAAGCTGATCCATCGCGTCGGTAGAAACGGCGCAGACGACGTCGGCGTGGTCATTCTTCATCGTGAACACGACGACCATGCGGTTGAAGTCGTATTCCTGAAAGTGGCTTTCGGTGAGCGCCATGTCGGAGTCTCCTCGATCGAACGGGCTTGTCGGCCGCGCCTTGTCAGAATTTCTTCTTGGCCGGGGCCGGATTGAGTTCGGCGATTTTCGAAAGGCAGTCTTCCCGCGTGTCATGCGGACCCGTGACGAAGGTGCCGCTCACCTTGGTGCTGTACCAGCCCGACACCACGCCGAGACGCAGCGATTCCTCGGTTTTGACGTGGCGTGCGGAAAGAACCTGCATGTGATTTCCTTAACGGTGAGGCGTCGGCACAGGCGCCGAACGCGGGGAGTGGCTTTCGATGGTGATCCGGTGGTCAGGCATGCGATGCGACCGTATCGGCCTGTTGCGCATCGGCGAGGTCGACCGAATTGATGGAAATCATTTCAGTCGCCGACTGGTGCGGCGCCGCGCCGGGAACCATGATCATGGTGGCGACGCGGCGGAAGCAGGGAAACGACAGGCCTTCGATCAGTTCGTCGTCGGTCGCGACTTCGTAGGCTCCAGCCGGCAGCTGGCGGTCGATGCCCTTGATCCGGAACGGATGGTTGAATGTCACCGTTTCGCGTCGCGACCTCGTCAAGCTCACCACCCTCGAGCTGGCGCGCGCGTCGGCCGGTTCAATGATGAATTGAGCCGCTTTCGCGTTTTTCGCCAGCAATTGTTGCAAATCATCGGTTCGCAGCTTCGGACCACAGCCCTGGATCCGGCTAGAGGCGAACAGCGATCACCGTGCGCCTTTTATGGCCGAATAGCCACACTTCTTTTCGAGCCGAGGTGCGCGCCCCGCTGAGGGAGCATCGGCGTCCTCGATGAATCATGGGCTTGGAACGTTTCCGCGCGCATTTATGTCGGCAAGATATTGGATTGCCGAAAGGCTCGGAAGGAAGAAGTACCCGCCGCCGCGAACGGTAACGAAGCTCCGCATGTTGTGTAGCCGCAGCGGACCCGACGGCGTCGGAATGGTGAATATGCGCGTTTCAGGATCCGGTCCGGCGACGATCGGGTCGGGTTCATTTTTCAAACCGTGGAACGAGGGCGAGCCGATCCAGGATTGCTGAACGAATTCGAATTGCCGCTCCAGATCGGCGCAAAGGCAAGTGAACAGCAGGCCCTTTTCGGGCTCGGCATCCTTGGTCGATGGATATTCGTAAGTCCTTCCCCGCCTCAGCAGCCGATGGCGGTTGGTAACCGATAATTCATCAGGGTCGTCCGGCTGCAGGCTATCGCGCGGATTGGCGCGGCGGATATGCGCGCCGAACGGGCAATGCAAGCCCTGCGGATCGTCCGTTCCATATGAGAAATCGTTCTCTGGTCTGTCGTCCTGATCCGGACTCTCGTCCCTGTCGGTACCCGGACGCACGACGAGCGGGGTTCCGTCCTGCCATCGCCCCATCAGCTTCGCCGCAACCCATTTGTCGTCGATCGGTGCGCCCGCGATTTGCCCGAGCCTGTCGTATTTGGTGAGCTCCTTCGCCTTCGCGACGGTGAATTGCCTGAACCCGTCGACATCCTGGGCGAGCTGTCTGACAACGAGAAAGCTGCCGTTGCGGCCGAAGTCGCGCAGTGCGGAATCGCCGTTCTCAAAGGAGGGAAATCGGGATGGAACGCTCGCCAGCACGGTGGGAAGTCGGCCCTTGTAGTCCGTGTCGGCCCTCACAACGGCGGTCGGAGGATAGTAGTCCTGATTGTTGCGATAACCGAGAATGAATTCGCCTGGCTCGACGATGTCCCGGGCCAGCGAGCCTTTCGAGAAGCGCTGGGTCCCCCGAATTACCGGTTGGGAAATGCCGTCGCGGAAACCGAAATGCTCGTAGTCGATACCGGCCGGCGCGTCGTCGTGGCCTTGGGCCGTGGGCTGGGTTTCGATCACATGGATAATGGCCCGCTCTTTCCCTCCAAGCTGCTTGGCATGAGCATCCAGGATGTTTCGGCAGAGCTCGATGCTCTTGCCATAGACGAGAATGATGGCGTCGGCTTTGGTATCGATCGCGGTGTCGCCCTGGCTGTCGACACCAAGACCCCGATCCGACCATCCCCACTTTTCCGGTGTCGAGGCTGCGAAATCGCCGAGGATTCTGCTGCGATTGACCATTCCCAGATTGAATGCGTTCTGGAATGTGCCCAGCCCGTCCTGATTCTCAGGACCAGGCACGCGGAGTTTGGCAAGGCCTCCAGCAGTGAAGCCGACGAACGTAGCCTCGTTGCGCATTTCCGGATCAGCGCTGAAGGGATGGTCACCGAAAGTTATCAGGCATGGATCGCGGGCGTTATCCGGGAGTTCACTGCTGGCATGTCCGAGATTGTCCACGCCGGGCACCAGCCTTGCCAGCCAGTCCGCGCGGTCGCTGGCCCGATCGGGAAGCCGCACCAGGGCGCAGGCAACATAGGGAAGCGTCCGCAGGCCCCGGAATACCAGCGACTGCACCTCTTCGCTTTCGATCGCATAGTCCGGGCGGGGGATCGAGCCGAAGCAATCGAGCCAGGCGCGCGCTGCCGAGTCGGTTGACGCGCGCGCCAGTCCGTCATGGATCAGCGCGTTGTTGCGGATTTGATCGGTGGTGAGGCGGCGAAAGCGGCTGTACCAGAACGGCGCCAGCACCTGCTGACGGCGCACCCAGCGCTTGAACCGGTCGCCATCCTGTGCGCCTTCATCGATCAGGAATTTTGTGCGCGGGAAGCCGACGCCATTGCTCCAAGCTGCGGTCTGGCCCTGATGGGCCTTCATGATGAAGTCCTCAAGATAGCTTTCCCAGCTGCCGTCGTAATTGGCCTGGAAGATCAGCTTGTCGCGGCCGGGCAGCCGGAACCATTTGGCATAGTGGATGGTGCCCATGTCGAGGACGAAGCCGGGACGGCATAAATTCACCACCAGCTGTTCGATGCCCCAGAGCGACATCGCGAGGGTGAGTTTGCGAAACCAACCGGTCTTCAGCGCTGTCACGGCCGTGAAATGATTCTGCGCAAAGCCGGGCGGGTTCTCGAAACCGGCAATTCTTTCGATATCCGACAGTTTCGGATTTTCGTCGTCAGGGATGTCGTGGGTCTCGTGGTAGCGAAGCCGCACCAGAAACGCAGCCGCGGCAATCGCCAGCAAGAGCGCGGAAGCCGCCAGGCCGCCGATCACGGCGAGAAGTATCCGGCCTGAAAGGCCGATCAACGTGGCGGTGCTGATCGCGCAGAAGATCGCCGTTGCCAGCACAAGAGTGACGACGATCACCGGAACGGCAAGACGCCAGAATGCCGAGGTCTTCGCAAAGCAAAATACCGCCTGTCTGTGGCTGCGTTCGGTCCAGTCGGAAATCATGAGCCGTCGCCGGCTTGGAACGATGAGGAAATCGGCAAACCCGGCGCCGCGGTCCAGCAAGTCCTGCAGCGTTTTCTGCCCGGCTCCCTGCATCCGTGCCGCGGCCGTTACGAATCGCTGGCGTTGGCGAATGAAGGTCCGGACGAAATTCAGCGCTTCCATCGCGCGATTTCCAATGCCGATATGAAACGTCAGGAAGTAGTCGAGCACGTCGCCGGCGAACGCCGACAGGGATTCCTGCATTTCGATATCGGGCACGGAGAACTCCGGCGTGCCGTTGAAGTTGAGACCGATTGCGCCCCAAGGACGAGTTTTCAGATCGAGGGCGTAGTGGCCAAGGACATCTGCGAGCCCGACCGCGCCCAACGGCGTGTTTGCGAAGATCGAACCAAGTCTGTTTTCGGCGGCGTCGGCACCGGCGATCGATGTAATGGCTGCATCCCTCGATCCGTCGACATTCAATTCAAGCAACAGATGGGGCGCAGGCCCTCCGGCATCACCGCCCTCGATCAGGCAGACCGAAGCAAAATGAACGATGCCGGTTGCATCGAGCATGTCCCGCATGGCTTGCCCCGCCGGGTTCCCCAGTTCAGCGATCTGTTTCTCAACGGCATCGCGGTCGATGCCTGCAGCGAGAGGCGCGCAGATGGTTATCATGGTTTGTGTTGCAGGCGCGGTCGCCGGCTCGAATTCCACGTCCAGCCAGCGGGGAAACGGTCCAACCCACGCTATGCCGTCCCACCGGAGCAAGTTCCATCCGGGAAAACGCAGATTGGTCTGCGACAACAGGATCGTGAAGATCTCGGCAATCTGCGCCACCGCCAGCTGTTTGCCGAGACATGCATGCTTGCCGTCGCCGAACAAGAGTTCGGTCGCGGAGGGGGCCCGATCGGTCCTGAAGTGGCCTGGAGCCTCGACCGTCCGGCGATCCCGCAATGCCGACATGGTCGCAACCATCAGCACCGAGCCTTTGGGCACGGTTCGTTGCCGCCATGTACCGGGCGCTATCACGGCTTCCTCCCTCGCGTAACGCCACTGTCCAGGTGCCAGCGCCGGGTTGAGGCGCGCGGCCTCGAGCAGGATCGCCTGCAGCGCCTGCTTGTCCGGATTCTCGGCCCTGCCGGCCTTCCCCCAGTTTGCCTCGTCGATCTTGCGGGCGCCGCGGGCCTTCTTGATGGCGTCGCTCATGGCACCCGGACGGCGCAGCAATTCCTGCAGGATTTTGCCGGCGGCGAGTGTGTTTGTCGGAATGAAGCCTGTCACCAGACCGATCATGATGGCGCGGATATTTTCGTCCTTGAGATCCGGATTTGATTTCTTGAGATTGATCAGGCGGCTCAGGACGGTATCTTGCGGCAGATATTCATTCGCCATCGACCGGTCGATGACGGCGCGCAGACGGGCGGCGCCATTCAAAGCCAGTCGGCGGGTGGCATCGTCGCCGAAGGGATCGGCAAAGAGCAGGGCGGAGACCGACATCGCCCACTCTGCAAAGGCGTCTGGATCCTCCACTTCCAATCCGAAATAGCTGGCGCAGGTTTCGGTGGCGACCCGGGTAATGAAATCCTTCATCACGTCGATGCGGCCGCCGGACATTCGGATCAGGGCGCGCGCGTATCGGTTGCTCAGTTCCGTGATGAGCTGGGCGTCGCCCGGCCTCATGACGGCCCTGATGATCGCGTTCTGCTCGTCGTGGACGCCGCCTTCCAGGCCGAGGACGAAGTCTTCGCCGCCGGCGAGTTCCGTCATCTCGCGGCCGTAGGGCACCTCGAAAGCATCGGGCCTTGCCAGGACATCGCGAACGTCGCAGGCGCGCGACACGATAACGAGGTGGAAAAATTTCGGGTTTGGCCAAATGGCGCGAAACAAAGCGAGCCCGGCCTGAAACAACCGGCCCCTCAGCCACAGGCTTGCGCGTCGGCGCCAGCTATCGGCGCCGAGCTCGTTGATATCGAAAGGTGGAATGGCGTCGTCTGGTTTGGCTTCGGTCTTGTGCTGGGCGTCTTCGATTGCGGCGTAATATTTCAGCGTCGGCATACCCACCTCAAAAAATGAAATTGCGGCTGGCAAAATAGAAACCCTAGCTCAATTCGACAGGAGCTCCCTGACTGTCGCTTTGGAGCCAGTCGATCCTGTTGCATGGCACCATTTTTAGACCTTCAACGAAATGGTCGATCCACGCCTGGTCCACGAACGGAAGCCATTCAATGTATCGCTTTGAAAAATTCGGCTTTACCGACAGCAATTCATTTAATGCATCGCGCGCGGCAGAAAGCTCGCCGGTTCTGGCCAGCGCATTGATCTTGATAACGTGGGCGTACCAATATGCCGGACGGCGAGCGAGCGCGTGATCCGCATGCTCGATCGCCTCGGTCCACATGCCGAGCATGCTGAATGCAAGCGCCAGCTCCGTCAGGGGATAAAAATTGTGCAGGTCATTCGAACTCAGGCGAAGCGCCGCCTGGAGATGGGTAATGGCCTGCTTCGGCTCGCCGGCAAGATTGAAGCTTCCGCCCAACTGGGCGTAAGCCGGCGCAAGGCTGGGATTGAGGGCGATCGCCTGTTGCAGCAGCTCCTTGGCGGCCAGCGGATGTCGAAGCCACATTTCCGCGATGCCTGCCAGCATGTAGCCGCGACCGTCGTCGCGATCCGCATAAATCGCATCCTGCGCGAGCTTTCTCATCTCAAAGACACGCTCTTTGGGCTGACGGCCCGCCCAGATCGCCCAGCCCAGCGCAAAGGTCGACTGAATAAGGGCCTCCGGAGAATCCGGATCGAGCGCGAGCGCTTCGGCAAACAGCTTCTGCGCCATTTCGGAATCTGCCCGCGTCAGCCGGTTGAGGTGCCATCGGCCGCGCCAGATCAGATCGCTGACAGTAAAGTTATCCTGTCGCTTGCTGCGGGTCCGTATCTGTTCGGCGTGGTCGATCCGGGTTTCGAGGTGCGCGACCAGTTCGGTTACGAATTGCTCGAAGGAGTCCCTGGAGGTCAGCGACTGCAGCGCAAATCGCTGCGCCCAGACGGTGTGACCGTTGGCGGCATCGATCAGGCTGGCGGCGATCAGGTACGTATCCCGGTCACGGCGCAAGCGGCCTTCAAGAAGGTATTTGGCGCCCAGGCTCTTGCTGACGAGTTCTCCGATCGGTGCCATCGGGAAACGAAAAGCTGGAGCTGCGAGCGATCACCGGCAGCCAGCGAATGCGCGACAGACGGTCGATCAGCTCTTCGCTGATGCCTTCCGCGAGATAATCATGTTCGCTGTCGCCCGTCATGTTTGCGAAGGGCATGACGGCGAGAGCCGGACTGCCCTCGAAGCCGAGGGGCGGCTGCGAGGTGTCGATGATATGGGCCGGCAGAAGCGGGACGGTCGCGGGGACGTCCGGTTCGGCTTGCCTTACCGGCCCGGAGGGCTGCGCGTTTCGGTTTTTCGTTTCTCGCGCCAGTACGCCTCTTTGTTCTCTGAGCCATTCCTCGAAACCATCCTCGCCGGCGATATCCAGCCCCTCGAGAAACTCACCAGCAAGCGGATGATCGGGAGCGAGCCGCGCATCGACATCAATCAGTTCGAGGCGGAGCCTCACCCGATCGCGCTCGCAGATCAGCAGCGGCGCAGCGTCTTGGTTGAGCAGCTTTCGGAGATTCGAGAGCTCGCGCCGCAGGCTTCCACGCGCTTCGACGTGTCGCCGTTTTCCCCACAGCTTGTCCTGCAGCCAGCCGCGGGTGCGTTCGCCGTCCTTTGCCATGGCGAGCATTGCAACCACCGCGACCCCCTTCTTGCTGGGGATTTCAATGCGCTCACCCCCGGGTTTCAGAAGCCGAAAGGGTCCGAAAAGACCCAACGTGAACTGCTTAACCACGGCCATCATACTTAGTTCGTCCTCCCGCCCAAGGCGAACATAGCAGTTTTCACACTTCGATCACGCTTTTTTCACGCGGCATGAACCGTTTGTTCGCGGATTGCGGACGGGCGCGGGGGGAGAGTGGCCCAATCGAAAATTCCACACACGGTGGGTTCGGATTTTCGTGCCGACGATGTTGCAACGCTGACCTCAGGCGGATTCCTTGGCGATCGATTTTACAGCTGAAGGGCAAAGTGGGCTTCCTGCTCACCGCCTATCGTTCACCTGCGACCGGAAACCGCCGGTGCCCGGCGCGCGCATTGCGGCGGACGCCCGCGCGCGAAGCCTGAAAGCGGCTGCCAGGCCGGTTGCGGCGCGAATAGGCAAGGTCGCCGTCGGCAGCCTGCTGCTTTCGTCACTGCTGTCCTGGCCCGTCATGGCTGCCGACCTCCAGCTCGAAATCAAGCGGACAATGAGAGCCGCGCCGTCCCTGAGCGTGCGCCGCCCCGCATCCACTTCAACATGCGCCGAGTGCATTCGTGCATGCCAGCGGAACGGCGGTCCGCTGGAGAATGTTTGCGAATCACTCTGTTCGGAAACGTGTGGAAACAAATGAAGGGCGTGATCGATGCGTCATTCCGCGACGGCCGGCGAGGGTTGATGATGGTGAAAGGGACGGCAGCGGCATTTCGGGAGGAAATTTCGTCCGCTCTTGGAGGGGGCGATCCGCGCATCACGGTTGCCGTGCTGGATGGTCCGGTCGACCTCACCCATGGTTGCTTTCTCGGCGCCCGCCTCATGCCGCTGGAAACAGTTGCGAGCATGAACGCCGCCGGCGGCGGAGCAACGGCGCATGGAACGCACGTTGCCAGCCTGATTTTCGGGCAGCCCGGCACCTCAGTTGAGGGTTTGGCGCCGCTTTGCCGCGGCCTGATCGTTCCGATTTTTGGCGACGACAGTCTGAGATGCTCCCAGCTCGACTTGGCGCGCGCAATCTTGCTCGCGGTCGAAGACGGCGCTCACGTCATCAACATCAGCGGCGGCCAGCTTGCCCAATCCGGGGAGCCGCACCCGGTATTGGCGCAAGCCATTGACAATTGCCTCCGGCGAAACGTCCTGATCGTGGCAGCTGCCGGCAATGACGGCTGCGACTGCCTGCATATCCCCGCGGCTGTTAGCTCCGTTCTGGCGGTCGGCGCCATGGACGAGCTCGGCCGCCCGCTGCCTTCGAGCAACTGGGGCGCAGCCTATCGTGATCAAGGCATTCTGGCGCCCGGCTCGAACATACTGGGAGCGACGCTGCAAGGTGGAAGAGCGCACAAAAGCGGGACCAGCTTCGCCGCTCCGCTGGTGTCCGGGCTCGCCGCACTCCTGTTGAGCAGCCAGATCCGGAACGGATCGCAGCCGGACCCGTGCGCGGTTCGCGAGGCGCTGCTGAAGACTGCAATTCCCTGCATTCCGTCCGGCGCCGAGGAATGTTCGAGAATACTGACCGGCCGCATCAATAGCCAAGGCGCAATCGATTACATCCAGAGGGGAGACATGAGCATGAGCGAAGCTGAAACTCTTTCGTTGAACGAGGTCGGCCTAACCGCATCCGGAATTCATGATGACGGCATCACCGGAATTCCGACGCCGAACGATCCGGTCGACACGACCAGCATCTCGATGTCTGATATCATGCCGTCATGCGGTTGCGGCTGCGGAGGCGGCGAAAAAAAATCGGGCTGCAGCTGCGGGGGGGCCGAGAAGCCCGCGCAGAAGCCGTCGCTGGTCTACGCGCTGGGAAAGATCGGCTACGATTTCGGATCCGAGGCGAGGCGCGATTCGTTCATCCAATCCATGCCGGTGGGCGCCAACAACCCGCTGCTTCCCGAGCAGCTGCTGGCCTACCTCGAGGCGAATGCCTACGAAGCCGGATCGATCATCTGGACCCTGAACGTCGACGTTACGCCGATCTACGCCATTCAGCCGGTCGGGCCGTTCGCAGCCTCGGGCTATGCGCGCATGCTGGGTCTGCTGAAGGGACAGCTGGACGATGGCGTCGAACTGGTCTCGGTGCCGGGGGTCATCGGCGGCAGCGTGCGGCTGCAGTCGGGCCAAGTGGTTCCTGTCATCGTGCCGTCGATGCGCGGGATGTTCAGCTGGGCGACCCCGGCGCTGGTAGGTCACGTGCTGGGCCCGCGGCCGAAAGCGGCGGAGGCGCAGAAGAATTTCGAACTCGCTCGCTGCGGGCCTCGGCAACTTCCTCAATCGCATCTACTACGATTTGCGCAATCTCGGCGTCACCGGTGAGGACCGGGCTCTGAACTATTCAGCGACCAACGCCGTTCAGATCGCCGATGTCGTGCGTGTCTCCACGCAGCAGCAGCTCGACCTCGACACCATCCTGGTCAAGAAGAGTCCGATCTGTCGGATCAACTCCGAATGCTACGACGTCGAGTTGTCCTTCTTCAATCCGAACAACACCAACGTTGCAAACAGGGTGTTCCGCTTCACCGTCGATGTCAGCGATGTCATTCCGGTCACGGTCGGAACGGTACGCACCTGGACAAAGCGCGTGTGAACCGCCGGCCAATTCCACCGCCAAGACCCGTTGTTCCGACTGAACTACCTGTCCCTCTCAAATCCAGTTCAACAAGGAGAATTGTCATGATGATGCCCCTTCAAGCCTCGCCCGTGCGCCGCGACGTGAGCAAGACCCAGGATCTGGGAGCCATAGAGCCGTCAGGCTGCAACATCTTCAAGAAGGTCGCCTGCGGTACGGCGATCGCGGCGTGCGGCGCCGTCTGCTTCGCAAGTCTCGGCACGGCCTGCGTGGAATGCCTTGCGGGAATTGGGGCATCCGGCTGCATCGATTGCTTCTGAGCGGCCGGGGTACATCCCGCTGCGGGGGTGGGATGCAGGCACATAACCGCTGCGCATCCCGGGCCAGCCGATCAAAGAGGACTCCAAGATGAAGTTGCCTACTCAGGCTACCGCCGTTCAGAGAACGGTAACACCCACGAAGATCGCCGCAGGGATTTCTCCCTCCGGGCTCTGTCAAATCCTTTGCAACCAGCTTCCCGAGCCGGCCCGGTCGGTCTGCCTCGCTGCCTGCTGATGAACCGACGGCCTAGCCGTCGATAGACCAGCAAAACCGGGGACGGAGCGGTCAAGGATCCGCCCCCGGTGAGGCGACAAATTGGACTCCAATTTATCCGTATCAGAAACAGTACTGGAGAGGATTATGTTCAAGACACCGTTATTGGCTTGCACGCTGCTTCTGCTGCTGGTGATGCCAAGCCGGTCTCAACAATTCATGTACAACGACCCGATGGCCGGTCCGATCTGCAGTGGTCCATTGGGGCCAGGACCGTGCGCGGCCGTGATGCAGTATATCCAACAGCAAGGCGGGGGTTTTGGTGCTCCTGGCGGCGGATCTGGCGGGCCTGGTCCGGGCTTCGGACAACCGGGGATGAACGGGCTACCTGGCGCCGGCATGCTGCCTCAGGACGGACAGATCGTAGCGATGATTGGCCAGAGGTGCGGTGGTCAACCGGTTTGCATGGCGAGCGCCTGGGGCGCTGTTGAAATCCAGCGCTGCCGAAACGGCATGTTTGTTGCCGGCGGCTGCTTTGGACCGAATGGCGAAATCATGAAGGTGCTAAATCGCGTTTTGCCGCCAAATCTGCAGCCGCAGACGATCATCGGGAATGTTCAGTCGGATCTAGGAAATGGGCCGGGCCCCAATAACGATCTGGTTGGATGCAACGGAGCCTTGCCGCGTTTATTTGGCAGCCGTTGCTGACCCTTTATCGTTAGTTGCCTTGCAGGAGTTGGTATGCGCATCTGAATAATCGACTGTTGGGCATCATGCCGTCCGCGCCCGTCGCCCCTCTATCGGATACGCCGGGTCGTTATAGCCCGGCGTTGACGGATGACCTGACGCGACAAGCCGGTCGATCAGTGCCTCGTCCTCGGCGGTAAACCGATAGTCGAGCGCGCTCAGGTAATCGTCCCATTGCTCCTCGGTGCGCGGCCCCGCGATCACGCCGGTGACGAACGAGGAGTTCAGCACCCACGACACCGCGAACTGCCCGGCGGTGACGCCTTTTGACTCGGCATGCTTTCGGATTTCCTGCGCCAGTTTCAGGGACTCCGGCCGCCACTCGGTCTGCATCATGCGGGTGTCGTTACGCCCCGCACGCGTCTCCTTGTCGGGCGCAGCATCGGGACGGTATTTGCCGGTCAGCACGCCGCGCGCCAGCGGGCTATAGGGCACGATGCCGAGGCCATAGAAATGGCAGGCCGGAAAATGCTCGACTTCGGGCATGCGGTTCATCGCGTTGTAATAGGGCTGGCTGACCACCGGGCGATCGATGCCGAGGCGGTCGCAGATGTTGCAGATCTCGGCGACCCGCCAGGCCCGATAATTCGAGACGCCGAAATAGCGCACCTTGCCCTGCCGGATCAGTTCGCCCATCGCGCGCACCGTCTCGTCCAGTGGCGTCGCGTGATCTTCCTTATGCAGATAATAGATGTCGATATAGTCGGTGCCGAGCCGCTTCAGGCTTTCGTCGGCGGCCTGCAACACCCAGCGTCGCGACAGTCCAGCGCGATTGGGATCGTCGCCCATGGCGTTGGCAAGCTTGGTCGCCAGTACGAAAGCATGGCGGCCGCTGGAAATCGCGCGGCCCACCACCTGCTCGGAATTGCCGTCCGAATAGGCGTCGGCGGTATCGATGAAGTTGATGCCGGCCTCGCGCGCTTTGGCGACGATCCGCGTCGACGTCGCCTCGTCGGTCGGGCCGCCGAACATCATGGTGCCGAGGCATATCGGCGAGATTTTCAGGCTGCTGCGGCCGAGTTGACGATATTGCATCGGTTGGGTTCCTCTGAGTGTGGATCGTCATTCCGGGGCGATGCCAACGGGACCGGCCTTTGGCCGGCCCGATGACAGGCTCCGCATCGAACTACGATGTGCAATTGCACATCTGAGGTCTGGTGCTAACGCACCATCCCGGAATGACCGAGTTCTAGATTTAGCCGCTTCGCTTCTCGCAATGAAGACGAACGCGATACCCTCAATCGTTCTTCAATATCTTGAACACGCCGCTTGCCATCGCGATACAGCGCTTGTCGACGGTCACCTCGGTCGTGATGAAAATCAGGCTGCGGGTGGAACGCACCACATGCGGTTTCGAAATCAGGATCTCGCCGATCTTGCCGGCCTCGACAAAGTGGGTGTCGAGCTGAACGGTCGCGAGCCTGGGCTTGCCCGATACGTATCGTGCGGTCATGCCGCAGGTGCGGTCCGCGAAGGTCATCAACACCCCGCCCTGCACCAGGCCGCGGCGGTTATGGTGCTTGTCTTGCGCAACCAGCGCGTATTCATGCTCGCCATTGACGAGCCGTTGCCACAGCGGCCCGACCAGATGCAGGAAGCCCGTGGTATCGACGATGGTCCAGCCGGAGGCCTTGAGTTTCTCCGTGGCCTTGTCGGTCATAGCTGGCGCCCCGGCGTTGAATGCTGCATCCCCCTCATTTCATCAATTGCCGGCGTGTTGTAGTCAAGCGGGATGACGAGGCCATTCGACCCTGCCACGAGGCGGAATATCGCAGCGCGTTGCGCGGCGTTCGCGCGGCTGGAGGAATGCGAGCCGGCGCCGGCGCTGAAGCGGGCCGCCGTCGCGATCGCGCTGGTCGAGGCCGGCGACGCCCGAAGCGAGACGGCGCTGCTGATGACGCTGCGCGCGGCCAGCCTGCGCGCCCACGGCGGTCAATGGGCGCTGCCCGGCGGCCGCTGCGACGAGGGCGAGACGCAGGTCGAGGCGGCGCTGCGCGAGCTTCGCGAGGAACTCGGGCTTGAACTTGGGGCTGGCGATGTCCTGGGTCTGCTCGACGATTATCCGACGCGCTCCGGCTATCTGATTACGCCGGTCGTGGTATGGGCGACCGCCAGTGGCGTCATCTCGCCCAATCCGGAAGAAGTCGCTTCGGTACATCGCATCGCGCTTGAAGATATCGAACACGCCGACGCCTTCGACTTCATCGGCATTGCCGAAAGCGACCGCCGCGTCATCCGGTTTCGTCACTTGGGCGATTTCATCCACGCGCCGACCGCGGCGCTGATCTATCAGTTCCGCGAAGTGCTGGCGGGCCGCCACACCCGCGTCGCCGAGCTGGAACAGCCGGTATTTGCCTGGAAGTAGGAACTTTGCGCCCGCTTTGGCCGATGTTTCGGGGCTGACTTGCGCGGGCCGCGCTTGCTACAACAACGCCATGCGCCCTCATGCGATTCGTTTCCGCCTCAGGTTTTTCGCACTGCTGCTGATCGCACCGCCGGCGGTGGCGATGGATTCCGTGTCGCCGCCGGCGGCAACAGCCGACGCGATGGCGCAGGCGGCCTCGCCCCAGGCGATCGCGGAATATCGCCGCAAGCTCGGGGAATATCAGGAGGCGCGCGCGGCGTTCGACGCGGAGGCCGGCGCCTATTGGAATTCGATTGCCGGGAAGCGGCGCGGGCGCAACGCCAAGCGGCGCGAACGCCAGCCGATCGGGCTCGATGACTATGTGCTGACGCAGCCGCCGGTCTATACCGGGCCGAAGCGTCCGATAAATCCCGAGCCGGAACCGGAACACGCCCGGCCCGAGCGCAAATATATTCCTGTCGTCGCCGATCTCCTCAAGGCCGCCGCGGAGCAATTCCAGTTTGTGCCGCAGCAGCCGGCCCACGAGATCGAGTTCAAGCGCGCCTATGCCCGTGTGGCACAGGCCGCGGGGCTGACACGCGAGCAGGCGGTGCGGGTCTATGCATTCGAGACCGGCGGCAACGGCCAGCACGACATGCAGTCGGGACTGGAGTACGCGCGGCCGGGCGCGCGGGCGATCTCGACCGCAATCGGCTATAACCAGCTGCTCACCACCAACAGCGTCGAACTGCTCGCCGAGCAGGGCCGCGAATTCATCCACGCGCTTTCGGAAAAGGCCGCGCGGCTGCCCGGCGCGACACAAATGGCGATGGAGCGCAAGATCGCGGTGCTGAAGCGGATGGTGGCGCTGGCACGTTCGGTGCCGGATGAATGGTCGGCGCATGAAAAGCTCGGCGATACGCCGCCGGGCTGGGCCATCCATGCCATGGTGCTGGACATCGATGTCGGCCCGCTGCTGCAGACCCACAAGCTCCTGACCTCGGTGATTTTCGCCCGCGAGAAAGGCTATTCCCGCCCGCTCACCGCCGCCGAACTGGAGATGATGAACCTGACCGGCGACAGTACCGGGCTCGACATGGTGACGATGCCGCAGGCGATGCGTGAGCAGGTCCCGACCTCGAATTTTTTCCAGCGCTCGGGCTACGAGCGCAATCCGGTGGCGATCCGCCACAACACGGTGGCCAAACTGCTCGCGGTCACCGATAGCCGGATGAACAGCAACAGCCAGTTGCCGGGCGCCAAGGAACTGGCGGCGGCGTTTTAGGCGGCGTCCTCGGCCGCCTTCGCCGGCAGACTAATTATCCGCTCCAAACATGAACTTGCCGTCGCCTTCAAGGAAAGGCCCGGTCCGCATGTAGAGCTGTCCGTTCTGGCCGATGAAGAACAACGTGCCCTTGGGCACCTTCTTCGCTCCCTTCAGGAGCAGGCCCGCATTGTTGGTGCCCATCTTGTAGGAAAACGTCTTGCCGTCCTTGCCGTAGCCATAGCCCATGTCCGGCGCCAGCACCCAGGGCGCCGGTTTGGCGGCTTCGGCAAATGCCGACGTCGTCAGCGCGGCCAGCGCGGCCGCCATCAAAAGGGTCTTGGTCGAAAATCTCGTCATCCTGCATACTCCCGCAATCGCTCTGAAAAAAATAAGTGGCAACAGGGGCCCGCCAACACTTGAACAAATCACGAACGCCGCTGTCGCGTCAATACGACTGGTCCATTCGCCGCAGCGCGCGCCGTTCAAGACTTTGGGATTTCCCGCTGCCGGCTTCGCGACTATGTTCCGGTTCGGGTCTAGAACAAGCGTCTGCAAAATACGTCATAGGGATGATTCGGATGAACCAGGTCGTGAAGATTTGTTTGGGCCTCGCGCTGTTGTTTGTGATGCTGGTTCCGGTTGCCCAGGCCGATGAATTCAGGCTCTCCAATAACCAGAGAATTTCCTGCAGCCGCGGCTTGAGCGCCGGCAAACTCAATACCTCGACCTGCAAATCCTACACCTACCTCTTCAACGTCAGGACGTCGGAGTATTTCCGATGCCAGGTCAGCCTGGCGCTGACGCGGGACAACAAGGAAGTGATCAAGGTCCAGAGCGACGGCGGCTGCACCAGGAAGCCCCGCATCTTCGAGACCGATTCCAGTTACTCGTTTGACGCTACCGAAACCGAGCCGCCGAACACCAATTCGTTTTTCGGTCCCGGTGGCTATTCGGTATGGGCGAGCGACAACACCGCGCAGAAGGTTCGCGGCTGCATCACCATCTCGTCCGGCCTCGGCTCCGACATTTCGAAATGCCTCGACATGTCGTTCCAGTGAGCGGCCGCCAGCGGCGGCCGGGACGCTTGCCGGGAGTTCAATAATCGAGCCGCCCTCAGTGACTCATGCGCGCCGAAGCCGGATGTCCCGGCACCTTGAAACGCTTGCCGGTGTCGGTGACCCTGGTGCCGTTGACTTTCAGGATCGAGAAATCCTGGGTCAGGAAGTTTCCGGCCAGAATGTATTTGCCGTCCGGCGTGAACATGACGGCCTCCGGCAATCCGCCGACCTCGATATCCTGGGTCTTGGTCACCTTCTTGCCGTCGATCTTCAGCACCGAGAGGCTGCCGTTCTTATGATAGAAGAAGGCCTTCTTCATGTTGGAGCCGCGCAAGATGGCGGCGACCGCCAGATCGCCCTTCGGTGACATCGCCAATCCCTCCGGGCCGTCGCCGACCACCACCCGGTCGATGATGCGGGGCGGGCTGGCCTCGAGATCGATCACGCTGGTGGTGTCGACGCTGCCGTCGGACGAGCCGGCGCCGCCATTGTCGGACGTCAGCGCGATCTTGCCGCTCGGCGTCACCACGACGTTGTAGGGCCATTGCCCGGTCGGCAAATCGACCTTGTTGTAGGTCACCTTGTCGCCGGCGATATCGAGCACCGAGACCTTGTGGGCGGGGAATCGCGCGGCAAGCGCGCGCTTGCCGTCCGGCGTGAACACGACATGCGCGACGCTGTCGGGCAGCGCAACGGTATCGGTGACCTTGACGTCGGTGCCGTTGATCGACAGCACGCTGATCGAGTTGTCGCCACGGTTGGCAACCAGCGCCATCTTGCCGGACGGGCTGATGCTGAGGCCCGACGGCTGCTTGCCGACGGTGATGGTCGCGGCCAGTTTGGGTGGGCTGGCCTTGAGGTCGATGACGTAGACCTTGTTGTCCGGCACCTGCTTCAGCGCGTCGCCGTCTTTGACGACGTCGACCGAATCCGCCACCAGCGCGACCGAGCCGGTCGGGTCGATGTCGAGATTGACCGGCGGTCCGACGATCGAATTCTTCAGGGGCAGGGTGGCGACGATTTTGGGACTCTCGGGATTGGCGAGATCGACGATCAGAACCGAGTCCTTGCCGGGCGGGGACAGGACGGTCTTTCCATCGTCGTCCCATGAGACCTTCTCGTCGTTGCCGACGATCATGAACGGCTTGGCGTGGGCGAGATTGAGGCCTGAGCTGCAGAGCAGGATCGCCGCTCCCAGGGATAATCCAACTGAACGATTGACAGGCATTGTGACGTTCTCCCGGGTATGACCGGCCTCTGATGGACCGGTTTCGCGGGTCTGAGCGTACGCGGGGAACCGCATTGATGCCAGTGCGAAGCAACTGCCGGCATTCGCCCGCGGCGCTGCGAACGCTTATCTGCCGCAACCTGCCGGCCGGCGGGATGGGTTGACCCGGGGCCTCGATACGTCCAATTTCCCGGCCAGTTTCTGGGGAGAAATGCTCATGAATTCGAAGTTGATTGCGGCTGCCGTTGCGGCAGTGACGGTTCTGTCGGCCCCGGCGGCACGGGCGCAAGCATTCATAAACGTGCTGACCGGCGGTACATCCGGGGTGTATTACCCGCTCGGCGTCGCCATCGGAAAGATCTACAGCGACAAGATTCCGAACGTGAAGACGCAGGTGCAGGCCACCAAGGCGTCGGTCGAAAACCTGATCCTGCTGCAGCAGGGCCGCGGCGAGATTGCCTTTACGCTCGGCGATTCGCTGAAGGCCGCATGGGAAGGCGACGAGGAGGCGGGCTTCAAGTCCAAGCTGGACAAGCTGCGTACCATCGGCGCGATCTATCCGAACTATATCCAGATCGTCGCCACCGCCGACAGCGGCATCAAGACGCTCTCCGATCTCAAGGGCAAGAGTCTCTCGGTCGGCGCGCCCAAGTCGGGAACCGAGCTCAACTCGCGCGCCATCCTTGCCGCGGCGGGATTGAGCTACAAGGACATCGGCAAGGTCGAATATCTGCCGTTCGCGGAATCCGTCGATCTGATGAAGAACCGGCAGTTGAACGCGACGCTGCAATCGGCCGGCCTCGGGGTGGCTTCGCTGAAGGATCTGAGCACGTCGACCGAGATCACCGTGGTCGCGGTTCCCAAGGAGGTGGTCGACAAGATCGGCCCGCCCTTCGTGTCGGTCATGATCCCCGCCAATACCTATACCGGCCAGGACAAGGACGTGCCGACCGCCGCCGTGATCAACTATCTCGTGACCAGTTCAGCGGTGTCGGACGATCTCGCCTACCAGATGACCAAGTTGATCTTCGAGTTGCTGCCGGAACTGGCGAATGCGCATGCGGCCGGCAAGGAGATCAAGCTTCAGACCGCGGCGACGGGCAGCCCGGTGCCGCTGCACCCCGGCGCGATCCGCTATTACAGGGAAAAGGGCTTGATCAAGTAGGGGGCTGATTTTCGGGTGTCATGGCCGGGCTAAAGCGCGTCTTCGCACGGATGACCGGCCAGCCATCTCTTAAGTAGATTTCAAGTAAATTTTCATTTTCGGATGGATGCGCGGGTCATCTGGCGCGAAGACGCGCTTCGCGCTTTTGCCCGCGCATGACGTATCTCAAGGCGGTACGCCGGTGATATAAGGCGTCGCGGGTCTGGGTGCTGGGGAACGACAAACATGCTGCAGGCTGTGGACGCTGAAGCGCCCGTCAAGGTCGAATTCGATAATTTCGAGCACGGATTCCCGGAGGGCTTTGGCCCGGGCGGCTGGGGACATCTGGCTTATGCAACAGGCATCGCATTCGCGACGTTTCAGCTTGTCGTGGCGGCCTGGAACGTGCTGCCGAGCCAGGTGGTGCGCGGCGTTCATGTCGGCTTCCTGCTTCTGATGACCTTCGGCCTGATCGGTAATTTCACTGCCAAAGGCAATGCGGGCCGCGCGGCCGGCTGGCTGATCGGCAGCGCCGGATTCCTGTGCGGGCTGTATCAGTGGATATTTTACGCCGACCTGATCGCGCGCGACGGCGATCCGACGCACCTTGATCTCGTGGTCGGCACCTTGCTGGCGGTGCTGATCTTCGAGGGCACGCGGCGGCTGATGGGTCTGGCACTGCCGCTGATGTGCGGCGCCTGCATCCTCTATTGGTCCTTGGGTCAGTATCTGCCCGCGCCGTTCAATCATCGCGGCTATGACTTCGATCAGATCATCACGCATCTGTCCTACGGCACCGAAGGCTTTTACGGCGTGCCGATCTATGTCTCGGCGACCTATATCTTCCTGTTCATTCTGTTCGGCTCATTCCTCGAGCATGCCGGGATGATCCAGCTGTTCACCGATGTCTCGCTTGGCCTGTTCGGCCGCACCCGGGGCGGGCCGGCCAAGGTCGCGGTGTTCGCGTCGGGCATGATGGGAACGATCTCGGGCTCGGGGGTCGCCAATGTCGTCACCGTCGGCCAGTTCACGATTCCGCTGATGATCAGGTTCGGCTACCGCCGCGCCTTCGCCGCCGGCGTCGAGGCTACCGCGTCGATGGGCGGACAGATCATGCCGCCGGTGATGGGCGCGGTCGCCTTCATCATGGCCGAGACGCTGGGCGTCGAGTATTCCGTCATCGTCAAGGCCGCGGTGATCCCCGCGATGCTCTATTTCGCTTCCGCATTCTGGATGGTGCATCTGGAAGCCGGCAAGCACGGCCTCGTCGGCATGAAACGCTCGGAAATCCCGAATGCCTGGAAGGCCTTGGTGGCGCGCTGGTATCTGGTGTTGCCGCTGGCGGCGCTGGTCTACATGCTGTTCGAAGGTTTTACGCCGCTCTACGCCGGCAGCATGGGGCTGGCGCTGACGGTGGCCTTGATCCTCGGCGCCAGCATCACGCTCGGTTTTTCCAATCAAGTATTGCGTTATGTCTTCTGGATCGGGCTTGCGCTGGTCGTCGCCGCGGTGTCGCGCAACGGGCTGGAGATCGTTCCGGTGGCAAGCGTGGTCGGTGTTCTCGTGCTGATCACCGCGTTGGTGCGGGGCGGCCGGGCGACGCTCAGCGCATGCCGGGATTCGCTCGCCGACAGCGCCAAGTCGGCGCTGACCGTCGGCATGGCCTGTGCCATCGTCGGCTCCATCATCGGCATGATGACGCAGACCGGCGTCGGCACCATCTTCGGCAGCTGGATCATCGGGCTCGGCGCCAAGAGCCTGTTCCTCGCGCTGGTCATGACCATGCTGCTGTCGATCCTGCTCGGCACCGGCATCCCGACCATTCCGACCTATATCATCACTGCCGCCTTGGCGGCGCCGGCGCTGGCCAAGCTCGGTGTGCCGCTGATCGTCAGCCATATGTTCGCGTTCTACTACGGCATCATGGCCGACCTTTCCCCGCCGGTGGCGCTGGCGGCGCTGGCGGCAGCTCCGATCGCGAAGGAAAACCCCGACAAGATCGGCTGGGAGGCGATGCGCATCGCGCTTGCCGGCTACGTCATTCCGTTCATCTTTGTCTATTCGCCGGCGCTGATGCTGCAGGCCGGCGACCCGATGGCCGCCCAACTCGGGTTCTACGGCGCCGTGGCGCTTGCGACCTTCAAGGCGCATGGTCGCCATCGCCCTGTTCGGCATCGTCGCGATCGGTTTCCTGTTCACGCGATTGACGTTGTTTGAGCGGTTCGTCGCCTTTATCGCGGCGCTTTGCCTGCTCGGCGATTTCCGATTTCAGCGACACTGCCGGCTTCGCGCTGACGGTCATCATCGTGCTGTGGCAATGGCGGCAACGTTCGCGCACCGTGGTGGCGGCGGCTTGAGCCTTTGTCTCGCCTCGGCTGGCGTCGTGAAGACGCTGTCGGTCGCGGCTTTCACGCTGGTGTGGACGCACTCCATTGAAAAAGTCGACTGGCAGGAAGACTGGCGCATCACCGCAAGAGGGCTGGAGCTGGTGCAGGCGCGCGTGAAGGGCTCGGGCGCCGGCATGGAGCCGCCTCCGGAGGCGCGGCTGGTCGACGGCTGGTTTCAGTGGCGGCCCGCGCTCGCGCCAATGCCGGAAGTGGTGCTCGGCAATTCCGGCGCCGCCGGCGAATGGCAGCTGTGCGGCGATGGACAATGCCGGACGCTGTCGGAGATATTCGGGCATCCGATCGGCGCCAATGTTACGACGCTGCGTGCCTGTGAACGATAACCAACCGAAAAGGGAGAGGTCGATGGAACGGCTCAAGGGAAAAACGGCGCTCGTGGTCGGCGCTGGCTCGATCGGGCCGGGCTGGGGCAATGGCAAGGCGACGGCAGTGACCTTTGCACGCGAGGGCGCGCAGGTGTTTTGCGTCGATCGCAACGGCGCCGCCGCGGAAGAGACCGTGAAAATCATTGCCTCCGAAGGCGGCAAGGCAACGGCGTTCACCGCCGATGTGTCGCGCGCCAGCGACGTCGAGGCGATGGTGGCGGCCTGCCTCAGGGCCTATGGCCGCATCGACGTGCTCGACAACAATGTCGGCATCGCCGAGATGGGAAGCGTGGTCGATGTCTCGGAAGCGGATTGGGACCGGGTTTTCGCGGTCAATCTCAAAAGTGCGTTCCTCGCCATGAAGCACGTCATCCCCGTGATGGCGGGGCAGGGCGGCGGTTCGATCATCAATATCTCGTCGATCGCCTCGATCCGTCATACCGGCGTGTCCTATGTCACCTATGCCACCACCAAGGCCGCGATGAACCAGATGACACGCACCACCGCGGTCGAATTCGCGCCGAAACATATCCGGGTGAACGCTATTCTGCCGGGCCTGATGAAAACGCCGATGGTCGAACACTCCGCCGGATTGGCGACGAGTTACGCCAGGGGCGACGTCGAGGCGATGTGGCGCGCGCGTGATGCGCAGGTGCCGATGGGGCATATGGGCGAAGCCTGGGACGTCGCCAATGCGGCGCTGTTCCTGGCTTCCGACGAATCCAGATACGTCACCGGCATCGAGCTGGTGGTCGATGGCGGGGTTACGCTGAAGATGAGTTAAGTCTTTCTTCTCATGGCGAGGAGGCACACGCCGGCAAGCCTGCGCAGCCTGCGTAAACCTGGCTGCGGCGCCGTCTCATCATGTTGTTCTCCGCAATCCGATCCGCCCTACAATTGCCATGGGGCGGCCCCTCCAATATCGAAGGCAATTCGCCGGAAAGTCGATGCGATTTCATTTTACAACCCTGATCCGGAACACGACGGCGGTCGGCTCCCTGCTGCTGGCAGCGGTGCCGCACGGCGCATTTGCGACCGGCACCGAGCCCATAACGGATCCGCAGGTCGATTCCGCGCCTTGCGTCGCGGCAGCGGCGGCCGATGACGCCGACCAGATCATCGCCATTTGCGGGGCGCTGGCCGGCAACGAGAAGACGTTGCGGGCCGACCGCATCACGGCGCTGATCGCGCGCGCCGGCGCCTGGGACCGCAAGGACCAGATCGACCGCGCCATCGGTGACTACGATACGGTGCTGCGGCTTGATCCCACGCTTGCCGATATCTTCAACGCCCGCGGCGAACTCTGGCGCAGGAAGGGCGACCGGCCCCGCGCGCTGGCCGATTTCGCCGCCGCGATCAAGCTGAAGCCCGATCACCTCGCCGCGCATGGCAACTACAAGTCGCTGACACGGGAACTGGAGCGTCTCGGCGCGCTGCTGGCGGTGTACAGCAAGCCGAGCTTCAACTGTGCTCGCGCCAGACGCGCGGTGGAGAAGGCGATCTGCGCAAAGCCCGAACTCGCCAATCTGGATCGCGAAATCAGCGCCGTGAACACCAAGGTGGTTCGCGACGCCACCTCCGATAGTCCCGGCGCCGGCCGCGCCCTGCAGCGCGAGCAGGACGAGTTCGTCGCCCGCCGCAATGCCGCGTTCGGGCGGCCCGATTACGATCTGCAAAAGGCCATGAGGGAGCGGCTGGACCATCTGCTGGCGGTCGAGCGGTAATTAGAGCGTTTTCGAGCGAAGTGGATACCGGTTCGCGTTAGGAAAACGCGTCAAATCAAGAACCTGGAGCCCCGTTTCGATTCCATCGAAATGGAAAAGGCTCCAGAGCGTTTTCGAGCGAAGCCTGCCCCGCACTTGATGCGGGGTGGATGCCGGTTCGCGTGAAGAAAACGCGTCGAAGAAAAGGACCAGAGCCGCGGATTTATCGGAACCGGGGCTCTGGGCGGCTATAGACTTAAGTCGTTTGGCCTTGAAATCATGGCTCTACGCGTGACAATGGCCCCAAGAAAAATTGCTTGAAATTGATCCTTGTCATGGCCGGGCTTGTCCCGGCCATCCACGTCTTGTTTCGTCGACCAGCGCAAGGACGTGGATGGCCGGGACAAGCCCTGGCATGACGGGAAAAAGGATCGACAGCCGCAGGGAGCGACGCCATGAACATCCAGAGCAACAGCCGGTATCACGCGGTCCATGCCCGTTCGCTGGCCGATCCCGAGGGGTTTTGGGGCGAGGTGGCGCGGGAGATCGACTGGATCGAGCCCGCCAGGAAGATCTTCGACCCCGCCATGGGCATTTATGGCCGCTGGTTCGCCGGCGCCGTGGTCAACACCTGCTACAACGCGCTGGATCGCCATGTCGCGGGCGGACGTGCCGACCAGGTGGCGCTGATCCACGATTCGCCGCTGGCAGGCGGCGTCGTCACCAAATTGACCTACGCCGAGATGCTGCATGAAGTGAAAACGCTCGCCGCTGTCATGGCCGATTTCGGCGTCGCCAAGGGCGACCGCGTTATCCTCTATATGCCGATGGTTCCGGAAGCGGTGGTCGCGATGCTGGCCTGCGCGCGGATCGGCGCGGTGCACTCGGTGGTGTTCGGTGGCTTCGCCGCGAAAGAACTCGCCACCCGCATCGACGATGCCAAGCCCAAACTGATTTTCTCGGCTAGCTGCGGGCTCGAGCCGGGCCGCATCGTGCAGTACAAGCCGCTGCTCGACGAGGCGATCAAGCTCTCCAGCGCCAGGCCCGAGACCTGCATCATCCTGCAGCGGCCGCAGCAGGCTTGCGAACTGATCGCCGGGCGCGACCACGATTGGGGCACGCTGCGAGCTAGCGCGATGGCCGCGAAAAAATCTGCCGACTGCGTGCCGGTGCTGGCAACCGATCCGCTCTATATCCTCTACACCTCGGGCACGACAGGAGTGCCCAAGGGCGTGGTGCGCGACAATGGCGGGCATCTGGTGGCGCTGAAATGGTCGATGTTCAATCTCTACGGCGTCAAGCCCGGCGAGGTCTGGTGGTGCGGCTCCGACATCGGCTGGGTGGTCGGCCACAGCTACATCGTCTATGGGCCGCTGATCCATGGCGCGACCTCGATCATGTATGAGGGCAAGCCGATCGGCACGCCCGACGCCGGCGCGTTCTGGCGGCTGATATCGGAACACAAGGCGGTGGCGCTGTTCACCGCGCCGACCGCGTTCCGCGCCATCCGCAAGGAAGACCCGGACGGCACCTTCATCCGCAAGTACGACCTGTCGAAATTCCGCACGCTGTTTCTGGCCGGCGAGCGCGCCGACCCGCCGACGGTGGAATGGGCGGAAGCGCAATTGAAGGTGCCGGTGATCGACCATTGGTGGCAGACCGAAACCGGCTGGTGCATCGCCGGCAATCCGGTCGGGCTGGGCCAGCTTGCCGGTGAAGCACGGCTCGCCGACGGTGCCGATGCCGGGTTATCAGGTCGACGTCGTCGACGAGGCTACGAAGCTCGTGCCCGCGGGCACCATGGGCTCGATCGTGATCAAGCTGCCGATGCCGCCGGGCTGCCTGCCGACCCTGTGGGAGCAGGACGAGCGCTTCAGGGAATCCTATCTGACCGAATTCCCCGGCTACTACAAAACCTCCGACGCCGGCTACAAGGACGAGGACGGCTATGTCTTCGTGATGGGCCGCACCGACGACATCATCAACGTCGCCGGCCACCGGCTTTCCACCGGCGGCATGGAAGAGATTCTCGCTTCCCATCCCGACGTCGCCGAATGCGCGGTGCTCGGCATCAAGGACGCCATCAAGGGCGAGGTGCCCTGCGGCTTCCTGGTGCTGAAGGCCGGCGTTGTCAGAAGCCATGCCGAGATCGAAAAAGAGATCGTGGCGCTGGTGCGCGAAAAGCTCGGCCCGGTGGCGGCGTTCAAGCTCGCGATCACCGTCGGCCGGCTGCCGAAGACGCGCTCCGGCAAGATCCTGCGCGGCACCATCAAGAAGATCGCCGACGGCGAAGCGTGGGCGATGCCGGCCACCATCGAGGATCCCAAGGTGCTGGACGAAATCGGCGACGCGCTGAAGGGAAGGGTGTAAGGTACGGTTGTCATTCCGGGGCGATGCGAAGCATCGAACTACGATGTGCAATTGCACATCTGAGGTCTGGTCCTCCGGACCATCCCGGAATGACGACCCCCGAATATACTCGGGCTTGACCCGGGCATCCATCTCAAGCAAACGCCTTCTGTTCGATGGATTGCCTGACCACGGCGGACCAGAGCCGGACGAGGATGAAGCATGCGACGTAACTCCGCGCGACCCTGCATCGTTCTCCTGCTCATCGCGCCTCTGCTTGCAGGCTGCCTCGAGCGGGGACAGCCAACCATGGTCGAACTCGAGTGGCGATGACGACGCGTTCTGCCGCGCCAATAATGTCGCGCCCGGCTCGTCGGAATATATCGCCTGCCGCAAGGATCGCGACGTTCAGCGCAACAACGCCAACGCGCGCACCGACCGCCGCCAGCGCGATCTCGGCGAATACATGCTGAACCATCCGGACCACCCGTAACATCAGGAGGCCGTCATGAACGAAGACGTCTTCAACGCCAGCCTGCGCAAGTTTCTGAAAAAAGTCGGCATCACCTCGCAGCGCGAGATCGAGAAGGCGGTGCGCGACGCGATCGCCGGCGGCCGTCTCAAGGGCCACGAGAAGCTGCCGGCCAAGATGGTTTTGACCGTCGGCGGCGTCAGCCTCTCGTATGAGGTTGCCGACGAGATCGAACTCGGCTAGCTCGTCGTCGCGGGCCTCATCCGAAGGAGCGCGCTCTTGGACAGCGCTGCAGCGCTGCCGGGAGAGCGCCTCCTCACATGAGGCTAACACACGGACAACCACTCAAGCTCGGGAAACAAAGGACATGGACATCAAGGTCAGGGATTCGAACGGCGCGCTGCTCGCCGAGGGCGACAGCGTCACGCTGATCAAGGACCTCAAGCTGAAAGGCTCGTCCACGGTGCTGAAGCGCGGCACCATCATCAGGGGCATCCACCTCACCGACGATCCGGCCGAGATCGAGGGCCGCACCGACAAGGTCAAGGGCCTGGTGCTGCGCACGGAGTTTTTGAAGAAGGCGTGAGGACGCGATCGGTCCGCGAGCCGTCATCGCCGGGCGCCTGTCCCCGACCTGATGACGCGGGCTGCGGAGTTTCCGAAAAACCTGATTTGTCGAGGCAGATCAATCTGATTTGCCCTGTCCAGTCCCCCTGTTCAGAAATATTCCTCTTCGCCGCTTGCCCAAATCACCTTTATATCCACCGCCGTCCCGCCCCACAGAGGGGCGACACGCGATCGTCACGGACGCGGGGCGGGATGCGGTGGACGCTGATGCGCCTTTGACGAATGGCGCTTGAGGTGGACGGCGAAGTCGTGTGGTCCTGACGCCCCGACGCTGGCGTCAAGCTCTTGAGAAGCAAGCTTCTCAGGGGTGACGGTGGCAAACAAGCCCGGTCACCGGGGAGAGCGCGAAGGAAACCGTTAAAACCATTGCGCGGGGAATGCCGGGTGTTTCCGGTGTGACCGTGGTGACTAACGCGCGTGTTTACTACCACACCACGCGCGGCCGCGGGCGCTCCGGGCGCCCGGCATTCCCTGCGCCCTCTGAATTGAGAGGGCGCGATGTTCACAGCAAACCTCGCGCGAAACGCGCGGCGAGATCGCGGACTCGTATCTCGCCGTCATTGCGAGCCAACGGGTCGCGCGAATGCGCGCCCGATGACAGGCTCCGCGAAGCAATCCAGCTTTCTTTCTTGCTGCTCTATGGATTGCTTCGCTTGGCTCGCAATGACGATCTCAAGACCTCTTTTCTTTCGGCTGTTTGAAATTCGAATCCGTGGCGGTTCACCGGGCGCGAACGCGCCACACTCTGGGTCGTCCCCGCGCACGCGGGGACCCATAACCACCGTCGTTTGTTGGAGCAGAAGCCGTTAGCCACCGTACCAAAAACGCGAGGCCGCGGCGTATGGATCCCCGCGTGCGCGGGGACGACCTGAGCGATTCCCCGTTGCGCCACCGCCCGTCGTCGATGCGACGAAGCGGCGCGGGTTTCCTACTCCTCGTCCGGCTTCTTGCCGCCGATGGTCTTCAGCTTGGCGAACACGGCATCGACGTTGAGGTCTTCGCGCTGCTTCTCGCTGGGCTCGAATTCCGGCTCCTTGCGGGTGGTCTCGGAGGCCGGCAGCAGGGTCGCGCCGCCATAGGCGATGTCGGTCGGCTTTTCCTTGGCCGCCCGCTGCACCTCGAAATCGAGCTCGATCTGCGAGCACAGGCCGAGCGTCACCGGGTCCATCGGGGTCAGCGTCGAGGCGTTCCAGTGGGTGCGGTCGCGCACGCTGGCGATGGTGGTCTTGGTGGTGCCGACCAGCCGCATGATCTGGGCGTCTTTCAGCTCGGGGTGGTTGCGCACCAGCCACAGGATCGCGCTCGGCCGCTCGTGGCGGCGCGACACCGGGGTATAGCGCGGGCCCTTCTTCTTGGCCTGGGGCGGCAGCGCCACCTTGCTCTCGCCGAGCTTGAGGCGGTAGTTCGGGTCGTTTTCGCCCTTTTCGATCTCGTCGCGGGTGAGCTGGCCGGTCGAAATCGGGTCCATGCCCTTGATGCCCTGGGCGGCGTCGCCGTCGGCGATGGCGCGGACCTCGAGCGGGTGCATTTTGGTGAAATCGGCGACCTGATCGAACGTCAGCGCGGTATTGTCTACCAGCCACACGGCCGTCGCCTTTGGCATCAGCGGTGCATTGCTCATGGCAAATCTCCTTTGCGCTTCGCCCACCCCCTGGGGGGCGAAGCCGTGGTCATCAGCGATGACGGGAATTACGCCCTATATAAGCCGTCCGGGGCTAACCGCGCAATGGTTAGCTAAACGGTCTTGACAGCGCCCGAAAGCAGTCCCAAGTCGTTATTCGAATTGACCGTTCCCTGCCCGGCGGCGAGGGGTGATTCGGTCCGAGATCGCTCCGATGCAGGCCAAACCACCCCTGAAAATCGTGCTTTGCTCGCCGCGGGGCTTCTGCGCCGGCGTGGTGCGGGCGATCGACACCGTGGAACGGGCGCTCACGATCTATGGCGCCCCGGTCTATGTCCGCCACGAGATCGTCCACAATCGCTATGTTGTCGACAGCCTGAGGACCAAGGGCGCGATTTTCGTCGAGGAACTGGCCGAAATCCCCGACAATACCCACGCCCCGGTGGTGTTTTCCGCCCACGGGGTTCCCAAATCGGTGCCTGCCGACGCCCAGGCCCGCAATTTCTTTTCGCTGGATGCCACCTGCCCGCTGGTCACCAAGGTGCACCGGGAGGCGGCGATCCATTTCAAGCGCGGCCGTGAAATCCTGCTGATCGGGCATTCCCATCACCCGGAAGTCGTGGGAACCCTCGGGCAATTGCCGCCGGGGGCGGTGACGCTGATCGAGACCGCGCATGACGCCGCGACCTTCATGCCGAAGGATCCCAACAACCTCGCCTTCGTGACGCAGACCACGCTGTCGATCGACGACACCGCCGAAATCGTTGCGATGCTGAAGGAACGGTTTCCCAACATCTCCGGCCCGCACAAGGAAGACATCTGCTACGCCACCACCAACCGCCAGCTCGCGGTCAAGAAGGTGGCGCCGGTGGTCGACGCCTTGATCGTGGTCGGCGCGCCGAACTCGTCGAATTCGCAGCGCCTGCGCGAAGTCGCCGAGCGCGAAGGCTGCCGGATCGCGGTGCTGGCGCAGCGCGCCGCCGATCTCGACTGGTCGAGGTTCGAAGGCATCAAGAGCCTCGGCATCACCGCGGGCGCCTCGGCGCCGGAAGTGATCGTCGAAGAGATCATGGGTGCGTTCGCCGAGCGCTACGAATTGCACGTGGAGACGGTCTCGGCCGCGGAAGAGAACGAATTCTTTCCGTTGCCGCGTTCGCTGCGGCCCGACGCGGCGTAGGCTCCCATGGCGGTCTACACCGATGTCGCCGCCGACGAGCTTGCGGAATTCCTGAGCCGTTACGACGTCGGCGAGCTCCTGTCCTACAAGGGCATCGCCGAGGGCGTCGAGAATTCCAATTTCCTGCTGCATACCAGCGCCGGCCACTTCATCCTGACGCTGTATGAAAAGCGGGTCGCGAAAGGCGACCTGCCGTTCTTTCTCGGCCTGATGACCCATCTCGCCTCCCGCGGCATCAGCTGTCCGCTGCCGGTCAAGAACAGAAGCGGCGAGGCGCTCAGCGCATTGGCGGGCCGGCCCGCCGCCATCATCAGTTTTCTGGAAGGCGTCTGGCCGCGCAAGCCCAACGCCGCGCACTGCGCCGGCGTCGGGCAGGCGCTGGCGAAGATGCATCTCGCCGGGCGCGATTTTCCGATGACGCGCGCCAACGCGCTGTCGGTATCGGGCTGGCGTCCGCTGTTCGATGCGGCAGCATCTCGCGCCGACGAATTGCAGCCGGGATTGCGCGCATTCATCGGCGCCGAGCTCGATTATCTCGAGGGCAACGTCTGGCCGAAGAATTTGCCGCAAGGCGTGATTCACGCCGATCTGTTTCCGGACAACGTCTTCTTTCTCGGCGAGCGGCTTTCCGGCATCATCGATTTCACCTTCGCCTGCAATGACATGCTCGCCTATGACGTCGCGATCTGCCTCAATGCCTGGTGCTTCGAGAGCGATTGTTCGTTCAACGTCACCAAGGCGCGCGCCTTTCTCGGTGGCTATGGCCGCGAACGCAAATTGTCCGAAGCCGAGGAGACCGCGCTGCCGCTTTTGGCGCGCGGCGCGGCGCTGCGCTTCCTGCTGACGCGGCTGGTCGATTTTCTCAACGTTCCGCCGGGCGCGCTGGTGCGGCCGAAGGATCCGCTGGAATATGTCCGCAAGCTGCGGTTCCAGCAAAGCGTGGCCAGCATGCGCGATTACGGCGTCGCGGCCTCGGGGCTGGTGGCGTGAGTTCGCTTCCCACGGTCATCATTCACACCGACGGCGCCTGCTCGGGCAATCCCGGGCCCGGCGGCTGGGGCGCGATCCTGAAATTCGGCGATGTCGAAAAGGAATTGAAGGGCGGCGAGGCGCATACCACCAACAACCGCATGGAGCTGATGGCGGCGATCTCCGCGCTGGAAGCGCTGAAAAAAACCTGCACCGTCGATCTCTACACCGACAGCCAGTATGTCCGTCAGGGCATCACCGGCTGGATCCATGGCTGGAAGAAGAACGGCTGGCGCACCTCCGACAGAAAGCCGGTCAAGAATGTCGAGCTGTGGCAGCGCCTCGATGCCGCGCTAAAGCCGCACGATGTCCGCTGGCACTGGGTCAAGGGCCACGCCGGCCACGACGAGAACGAGCGCGCCGACCAGCTGGCGCGGGATGGCGTCGCGATGGCGCGATTGAAGCAGTCGCTCAAGGACTGAAGCGCGTGCACCGAGGTATCATTCGTCACGGCCGGGACAAGCCGGCCATGACGTCATTTTTCGACGCGGTGCCGACTGAATCTCACAGCTGCGCCAGCAGCGTATCGCCGCCGGAAACCTCGACCTTGCCGGGCGCCGGCTCGAGATTGAGCTTCTTGACCACGCCGTCATCCACCAGCATCGAATAGCGGTGGGAGCGGATGCCGAGCCCGTTGCCGGAGGCATCTAACTCCATGCCGATCGCCCTGGTGAATTCGGCGTTGCCGTCGGCGAGGAACACGGCCTCGTCACGCTGGTCGGTGTCGCGCTTCCACGCGTTCATGACGAAGGCGTCGTTGACCGAGACGATCGCGATCGTGCTCACGCCCTTGTCCTTGATGGCATAGGCGTTCAGGAAAATGCTGGGCAGATGCATCTTGTGGCAGGTGCCGGTGTAGGCGCCGGGCACCGCGAACAGCGCGACCTTCTTGCCCTTGAAGATGTCGTCGGTGGTCTTGACCTGCGGACCTTCCGCCGTCATGACGCGGAATTTCGCTTCCGGCAGCTTGTCGCCAACTTTGATGGTCATCGTCAATTCTCCTCAACTGTGCGGATGTTTCCTGAACCGGGCCGGCGACAGGCACAATATTCAGCGCCGCGGAAACAGCAATGGCCCCGCGCGTTCACGGTTCTGTCATCGGGGGCCCGTGAGCATCGTTCAGCGATGAGAGATGCTCACGGTCTTGTTCGCTCAGGCCGCCGCGGCCTTCTTTTCGTCGCGCAACTGGCGGCGCAGGATCTTTCCGACATTGGTCTTCGGCAGCTCGGTCCTGAACTCGATCTGCTTTGGAATCTTGTAGTTGGTCAATTGCTCGTGGCAGAACTTGATGATGTCCTCGACGGTGAGGTTGGGATCCTTTTTCACGACAAACGCCTTGACGGCTTCGCCGGAGCGCTCGTCCTGGACCCCGATCACGGCGCACTCCAGCACGCCGGGATGACTGGCGATCACTTCCTCGATCTCGTTGGGATAGACGTTGAAGCCCGACACCAGGATCATGTCCTTCTTGCGGTCGACGATCTTGGTGTAGCCGTCCGGGGTCATGATGCCGATATCGCCGGTCCGGAAGTAACCGTCCGCGGTCATCACCTTGGCGGTTTCGTCGGGCCTGTTCCAGTAGCCCACCATGACCTGCGGGCCCTTGGCGCAAATCTCCCCGGGCTGTCCGAAAGGCACCTCGTTGCCATCGTCGTCCCGGATCGAGAGATAGGTCGAGGGCACGGGAATTCCGATCGATCCGTTGAACTCGGTGGCGGTAGCCGGATTGCAGGTCAGCGTCGGCGAGGTTTCCGACAGGCCGTATCCTTCCGCGATGCTGCAGCCCGTCAGCTTCTTCCACTGCTCGGCCACCGGGCGTTGCACCGCCATGCCGCCGCCGTTCGAAATCTTCAGCTTCGAGAAATCGATCTTCTCGAAATCGGGATGGTGCAACAGCCCGTTGTAAAGCGTGTTGACCGCCGGGAAGCTGTTGACCTGGTACTTCATCAATTCCTTGATGAAGCCGGCCATGTCGCGCGGATTGGGAATCAGGAGATTGACGCCGCCGGCGCGCACCGCCAGCAGGAAGCACGCCGTCAGCGCGAAGATGTGGTAGAGCGGCAGCGCGCAAACGATGAAGATTTGATCGACATGCGGCGGCGCCACCAGCGCGGGCTGCAGCCAGGCGTCGTTCTGCAGCACGTTGGCGAGAATGTTGCGATGAAGCAGCGTTGCGCCCTTGGACACCCCGGTGGTGCCGCCGGTGTATTGCAGGAAGGCGACATCGTCGGGTCCGATCTTCGGCCTGTTGAACTTCACGCTGCGGCCGGCCGCCACCGCGTCATTGAACAGGACCGCGCCCGGAATCGAATACGGTGGAACCATTTTCTTCACGCGCCGCACCACCAGGTTGACGATCATGCCCTTGAGACCGAGCATGTCCCCCATGCTGGCGATGATGACATGCTTGACCGCGGTCTTCGAAAGCACTTGCTGCACGGTGGTTGCGAAGTTCTCGAGAACGATAATGGCCTCGGCGCCGGAATCCTTGAGCTGGTGTTCCAGCTCGCGCGGGGTATAGAGCGGATTGACGTTCACGACTGAAAAGCCCGCGCGCAGCACGGCGGTGGTCGCTACGGGATATTGCAGCACGTTCGGCATCATCAGCGCGACGCGCGCGCCCTTCTGCAGGACCTTGCTCTGCAAATAAGCTCCGAGCGCCAGCGACATCTCGTCGAGATCGCGATAGGTGATCGCCTTGTCCATGCAGATGAAAGCCTTGCGGTCGCTGAACTTCGCGAAGCTTTCTTCCAGCAATTCGACGAGCGATGTGTACTGGGTCACATCGATATCGGCGGGCACGCCAGCCGGATATTGCTTGAGCCAGGTACGCTCCATGGAATTCCCCCTCTGATTGCCTTCCCCCGTTTTCAGGGTCCGGGCGTCTTGATTTCGGGCAGTATTGAGCAATGCGGCCGCCCAAGGCAAGCCGCCGCGGGGTATCGAGCCATCGGAGCCTGAAAAAGGGCTGGGTCTGGCGGGTCGAAGCCGGCCTGGATCCGTTTTCGAGCGAAGTGGACACCGGTTCGCGTTAAGAAAACGCGTCAAATCAGGAATCTGGAGCCCCGTTTCGATTCCATCGAAACAGAAAAGGCTCTAAGTGCGTGGCTCGGCGGCCTTTTGGTCCGTCGGCCTGGCGTCGCTGGTCGTGCTCTTGGGTTTGGTCGGAGGCTTGGCGACAGCCTTGGGCTTGGCGGGCCTCGCGGCGGGCTTGTCGGCGGCGCTGACGGGTTTTTCTCCGGCTTTCGGGGCGCCATCGGGCTTGGCGTTCGCGTGCATGGCGGCGGCCGGGTTGGCGGCGGATTTCGGTTCGGATTTCTTGTCGGACTTCTTGTCCGACCTGGCGTGCTTGCCGGTATCCTTGCCCGTTTCCTTGGATTCGGCTTTCGGCTCCGCCTCGGCATCAGGCTTTTTCGCCGCAACCCGGGTCTTCTTTCCGCGATGCCGCGACGCCTGCTTTTCGGAATCCGCTGCCACCGCAGCGATCAACGCCGATCCGGTCCGTGTCGGACCGGTGTAAACGGGGATTGGCTCCGAGGCCGCCGGCGCTGCCGCCAGCAGTTCCGAGGGCTTCGCCATCGGCGGCTGCAGCCCGGCGGCGAAGAACGTAACGCCGGTTTCGCCGCTGCTCGAAGTGCCGGCGCTGCTGGCAACCGTGTCCTCGTCCTCGTCGCTGGCCGGCTTGTGGCGCTTGCCGCCGCACATCTCGTCGCGCAGGTTCGGCGGCGAGGCATCGATCGGCACGAGTTTGTCGACCGTGCCGAGCGAGGGGCGCAACCACGACAGCGTGTCGCTGGCAAAGCCGCGTTCAAGCAATTGGACGGCACGCACCGCTCGCATCTGGCCGGATGATGCGCCGAGCACCACCGCGATCAGCCGTTTGCCGTTACGGGTGGCCGATGCGACCAGATTGTAGCCGGACGCGCAGATGAAGCCGGTCTTGAAACCATCGGCGCCGGGGTAGCGTCCGATCAGCTTGTTGAAATTCTGGGTGACCTTGCGTCCGAAGCGGATCGAGGGAATGTGGACGAAATATTCGTATTCCGGGAGATCGCGAATGATCGCGCGGGCAAGGATCGCAAGATCCCGCGCCGAAGTGATCTGGCCGTCCGCAGGCAGGCCGTTCGGATTGACGTAGCTCGTCTGCGTCATGCCGAGCCGCTGCGCGTTCTGGTTCATGAGCTCCGAAAAACCGTCGATCGAACCGCCGACGCCCTCGGCGAGCACCACGGCCATGTCGTTGGCCGACTTCACCAGCATCATCTTGAGGGCGTTATCGACCGTGACTTGCGTGCCCGGCCGGAAACCCATCTTCGATGGCGACTGCGAGGTCGCGACGGGCGACACCGTCAATAGCGTATCGAGCGTGAGACGGCCCTCCTTGACGGCCTTCAGCGTGACATAGGCCGTCATCAGCTTGGTCACCGATGCGGGATACCATGGATAGGTGGCGTTCTGGGCCTCCAGGACCTTTCCGGTATCGGCTTCGACGACCAGCAGTGCTTCGGCATGCGCGACACGCGGGGCAACCATGCCGAGCGCTGCGACAAGAACGATCCAGTTCAGCGGTGACTTGCCAAGCAATGCGCGAAGAAAATGCACTATTCGATTCCGGTCCTTTGAGACCCGCCTTTGAAGAGGAGGTCCTGACGTGTGATGTTCGGGTTTCAAGCGTGTCCGGCGCCGTCGGCAACGGCAGATGCAAACCTATACCGGCTTGCCGATCCAGAACAGAGGCTGGTCGATTAAATCGTGGATGAAATAGGCCGAATTTCGGCGATACTTAAATCTTGACAGCGGTGCTGCCGGTTTCATGCGTGCGAATGCTGGCCCGCGCATTCTCCTGAACCATGAATTGAGCTCTGGCGAGTTCCGCAAAACGGCCGCCTTTCGCCACCAGTTCATCGAAAGTTCCGCTTTCGATCACGCGCCCGCCGTCGAACACCAGGATGCGCGTGGCGTTGCGAATGGTCGAGAGCCGGTGCGCGATCACAAACGTCGTGCGTCCCTTCATCACTTCGTCGAGAGCAGCGTTAACCTTGGCTTCGGTGACCGCGTCGAGCGCGCTGGTCGCCTCATCGAGGATCAGGATCGGCGGATCTTTCAGCAGCGCGCGGGCGATCGACAGCCGCTGTCGTTCGCCGCCGGACAGCATGCGCCCGCGCTCGCCGGCGTTGGTTTCGAACCCCTGCTCGCCGCGCTCGATGAATTCCAGCGCTTGCGCCCGGGCCGCCGCGATCCGCAGTTCCTCATCGGTGGCGTCCGGCTTGCCGACGCGCAGATTGTCGGCGATCGAACGATTGAACAGCAGTGCCTCCTGAAACACCACGCCGATATTCCGCCGCAGCGCCGTCAGCGTCAGGCCGCGGACGTCCATGCCGTCGATCTTGATGAAGCCCGACTGCGGATCGAACGCGCGATGCAGCAGCGCGATCGCCGTCGATTTGCCGGCGCCGGTCGGGCCGACCAGCGCGATGGTCTGGCCGGGCAGCGCGGTGAAGGAAAGGTCTTCGACCGCGGGCCGCTTGCCGTCATATGAAAACGAGACGTCGTTGAATTCGACCAGACCGGAGAGCCGCCCGGTATCGATCGCGTCGGGCCGGTCGCGCACCGCGGGCACGGCATCGAGCACCTTGAAGAACTCCTGCAGCCGCGGCGCCTCCATGAACACATTGTTGATGAAAGAGACCACCTGTTCGAGCTTCTGGATCAACATGGTGGCGAAACTCACGAACATCACGATTTCGCCGACGGTGGTTAGGCCCTGTGCATGGAGCGCGATGCCGACGGTGAAGATCGCCAGCACCGTGATGGTGGTCGACGCCCGCGTGATGACGGTGACCAGCGCCCACCACGACAACACCGGCATCTGCACCGCCAACAGCTTGTCGGCGACGAAACGCAGTCCCTGGACCTCGGCATCGATGCGCACGAAGCTTTGCACCAGCGCGACGTTGCCGAGCGCGTCGGAGGCGCGCGCGGAAAGATCGCTGTAATGCGCCTCGACCTCGTTTTGCATGCCGTAGGTCTTGCGCACCACCAGCGTCGTCAGCACCGTGAACACCACGCACAGAACGAACAGCAGAACCGCCAGCCGCCAGTTGATGTAGAGCGCCAGCGGCAGCAGCACCACCAGCGACATGATCGCGGCGAAATGCTCGCGGAAAAATCCGAGCCACAGCCGCCACAGCGCATCGGTGCCGTTCAGCATCACCTTCATCAGGCGGCCGGAATGGGTGCCGGTGTGGAAGGTCAGCGGCAATTGCATGATGTGCTCGAAATAATTCGTCAGTACCGCCTGGCGCTGGCGGTGCGCCAGCCGGTCGGCGTGCAGCGCGACCGCGGCACTGCTTCCGATGGTGAACAGCCCGAACGCTGCCCAGGCCGCCAGCAAAGGCCAAGCCGATGACGAACCGGACGACGGCTTGCCGGAGAGGACATCGACGATGCGGCCGAACAGCACTGGTTCGGCGAATTGCGCGCCGGCCAGCAGCAGGTTGGCGCCGGCAAGGATCCAGCCCAGCCCCGCCTCTTTGCCGAGCAGTTCAAGGACTCGCGTATAAAGCCGGAGCAGAGACATGCGGTTCAACGACTCAAAAACGGGGCGGCGGCGGGCGTACGATCATTCTGGAAGGCATTCTAATCAGGGATCGCCCGGGAGATACAGGGGGGCCGTTGACCTTTTGCTCAATTGATCAGCCGGCCGTCCAGCGGAGGCAGGAACGTGTCGTCGAAAATATCCGCCACCGAGGGCCGTTTGCCGAACTTGAAATCCTCGGCGATTTGATCGATCGACCGGTCAAGGCGGGCGGGGTCGATGTTGCCGATGCCATTGTGCCTCACCTCGCCGGTCAGGATAGTGTCGGAGATCAGGGCGCGCAGCCGTTCAAGCTCCAGATCGCGCGATCCGCCGTCCATCCGGCTGACCACTTCATCCGCCGCGCGCCCAGGCTGCTTGATGGCGAGCTGGGTCCCGGCAATCACCGCGCGCACGAAGCCTTTCACCGCCCCGGGCCTGCTGGCAGCGAACGCCGGATTGACGATCACCGCCAAGCCGTAGGCTTCGCAGCCATAGTCGGCATAGCGAAGCACCGCGAGGTCGTCGGCCGGAATGCCGCGATCTCTTAAATTGATCGCCGACAGATACGAAAACCCGGTCACGGCATCGATCTGACCCGCCGAAAGCATCGGCTCGCGCACGGCGGCGCCGATCTTGCTCTGCTTCACGCTCGCGATCTTGATTCCGTTCTGCCGCGCCAGCGCCGGCCATAGCCGGATCGAGAGATCGGCTTCGGCGACACCGAGCGTTTTGCCCTCGATATCCGGGAGCGCGTGGATGCCCCGGCTTTTCCGGGCAATGATGGCGTAGGGCGATTGGTTGAACAGCACGAACACCGCCTTGAGGGGCGGTGCATCGGCTTTTCCGCGAAAGCGGATCAGCTCGTTGATGTCGGCCAGCGCAAAATCGCTGGCGCCGGCGGCGACGCGCGCAATCGCGTCCGGCGAACCGCCGGCGATGTTTGTCGTGACCGCGAGGCCCTCCGAGCCAAATAGGCCGCCGACCGACGCGAGCAGGAAAGGGGCTGCGGCCGCATCGATCGGACGATCGAAGGAAAGCTGGATCGGGACCGGTTGCCGAGCTTCGCTTTGCGCCCGGCCTTCATCCCCACCGAAGCATGCAAGACCCAAAAGGCCTGTCAGCAAGGCCGAAATGCAGCGGATGGCGATGGTCGAAGTTGCGGGCATTGGGACTGCTTCGGGACCGAACATCAGTTGCCGCGCATTTTACGATTGTTTGATGACATCTGGAGCGCGGCAAACGAGCACGCTGCCGGGTGGAGTCTGAACCGCCGATGAGCGCCGCGATTTCGTCAGCTATCGTTCAGCCGGGTTCGGATTTGGGAACCTAACAGGGGCTCAGCAGTTGGCTATCAGTGGTCAGCTAACTGGAGGCCCGTCAGGCCAGGCGGCCAAGGAGGACATCGAGATGTTCGCGCGAAAAGCCTTGTTTTCATCGATAGGCCGCACCGCCGTGATGGCGACAGTTGCGGCAGTGGCGCTCACGGCAGTCGAGCCATCGCTGGCTCTCGCCGGCTCCGCGCCATCAGGCAAGGGCCTGTCGGCGGCGACCGCGACTGGCGGCGCTACAGACGTCAGCGCCCGGCGCCGCTATTACCGCAGTGGCGGCGGCGCCGCGGCAGCAGGCGCTTTTGCCGCTATTGTGGGCACCGGTCTTGCGATTGCCGCTACCCAGAACCGCCGCGCCTATTATGACGATTATTATGGCGGCGGCCCGGTCTATTACGGTGGGCCCCCCGTCTATTACGGTGGTGACCCCTATTACGGCGGCTACGGACCGAGCGTGCCCTATTTCAATGGCCATCCGCTCGCCGGCTGGTAACCGCCGCTCCCGGACGATCGATCCGCCGGCCGTGCCCTGCTGCAGGCGGATTTCTGTGCGGCCGTTAACACGCTGGCCACAGGTTTGGATTAGCTTCCGGGGATGAGTGATTCGCTTGAGCGGCTCTATCTGGCGGTGATCGCGGCCAAGGATCTCGATCCGGCAATCTCGCGAACCGCCCGGCTGTTTCAGCGCGGCCCAGCCAAGATGGCCAAGAAACTGGCTGAGGAAGCCATCGAGGTCGTGATCGACGCCGTCAGCGGCAATCGCGAGGCGGTGGTCCGCGAGAGCGCCGATCTTCTCTACAATCTCACGGTCTTGTGGGCGGCGGCGGGGGTGCGGCCCGAGGACGTGTGGCGCGAAATGGCGCGGCGCGAACATTTGCTCGGAATCGCCGAGAAGATGCCGAAGTCGGCGGTAAAAATGCTCAAGCTTTCACCGCCCCGGGACACCCGGCGACCAATTGTCGCGCTTGAAGGCCGCGGGCTGCGCAAGCGCCGTTGAGATTTAACGAATTTCCGCAAATTCCCGGCATGGACAAATCCGCCCCATGGTGGTTCATCGCGCCATGCTGAGACGGATTTACGACTGGTGTATTGACGCCGCCCACAAGCCATACGCGCTCTGGATCATGGGAGCGGTATCGTTCGCAGAAAGCTCGTTCTTTCCGGTTCCACCGGATGTGATGCTGATCCCGATGTCGCTGGCGCGCCCGCAGCGGGCGTGGCTCTACGCCTTGGTCTGCACGGCCACCTCGGTGCTGGGCGGCGTCCTCGGCTATGCGATCGGCGCGCTGCTCTACGATTCGATCGGACATTGGCTGATCCAGCTTTACGGCTTGGGCGACAAGGTCGAGGCTTTCCGCGCCGGCTATGCCGAATACGGCGCATGGATCATCCTGCTGAAGGGCCTGACGCCGATCCCCTACAAGCTGGTGACCATCACGTCGGGGTTCGCCAACTATAATTTCTGGCTGTTCATCGCGCTGTCGGTGATCGCCCGCGGCGGGCGCTTCTTCGTGGTGGCGATCCTGCTCAACCGCTACGGCGAATGGATCCGGGTACGGATCGAAGAACGTCTGGGACTATGGGTGGCGCTCGGCGCCGGCGCGCTGCTGCTCGGTTTCATCATCGCGTTTCGGATGCTCTGAAGCGCGAAATGCTTTGCCGGTTCGCGGCTTCGGGTTACGCTCGATGTCATGATGGCTCGAGCCGACAACCTCATCACGCAGGCGAGGGCGCCTGTCGCGACCGCGACCTTGGCGATGTCGATGTTGCTGATCGCCGCAGGCACCGGGTGGCCGCAAGCCGCATCGCCGCCGCCCTCACTTGGGCTCCAGGATCCTGGCGTCCAAGATCTTGGCGTCCATGAACCGGCGCAGCAATCGGTGCCGCCGCAAGCCAAGCCCGCAGCGTCATCTCCGGCGCCGCGCGAAGAAAACCCGGGCCTGGTCAACGAAATCGGAAAGCTATTCGAGAAACTCCCGCCCCTGAAAAGCCCGCAGCAGGCCATTGAGGATTTGAACGCGCGCGCCAGGAATGCGGCAAAGGACGCTTCCGACAGTCTGTCGCATCTGGCCGGGCCTTCCTCCATGGTGAGCGGGCGCATGGTATGCCCGGTTTCGGCGAACGGCGCGCCGGACTGCAAGCTCGGCGCCGATAAACTCTGCCAGAGCAAGGGCTACAAGGAGGGCAAGAGCCTTAACACCGATTCCGCCGAAACCTGCTCCGCGAAAGTGCTGATCCCCGGTCGGGCGCGAAAGCCGGGCGACTGCCGGACCGACAATTACGTTACCGGTGCGCTGTGCCAGTAGCGTTGCTCCCGCAAGCGCGGTTGCCTTGTTGGTATGATGTCTGGCATCTTTAGATCAATGCGTCCCGTCTCTCCCTGAATAGCGGAAAGGATTTGTACGAATGTCCATGCCTGCCTTGTTCAAGGGCCGCCTCTCGATTCCCGTGATCGGTGCGCCGCTGTTCATCATCTCGGTGCCCGATCTCGTGATCGCGCAGTGCAAGGCGGGCATCGTCGGGTCGTTTCCTGCGCTGAACGCGCGTCCGCCGGCGCTGCTCGACGAGTGGCTGGTGCGGATCAAGGAGGAGCTTGCCGCCTACGACAAGGCGCATCCCGAGCGGCCATCGGCGCCGTTCGCGGTCAATCAGATCGTGCATCGATCCAACAACCGGCTCGAACAGGATCTCGCGCTTTGCGAGAAGCACAAGGTGCCGATGATCATCACCTCGCTGGGCGCACGCGAGGAGCTCAATCAGGCCGCGCATCGCTGGGGCGGCATTGTTTTTCACGATGTGATCAACCAGAAATTCGCGCACAAGGCGATTGAGAAGGGCGCGGACGGTCTGATCCTGGTATCCGCCGGCGCCGGCGGCCATGCCGGCGAAATATCGCCGTTCGCCTTCGTGGCGGAGACCAGGCAATGGTTCGATGGACCGATCGCGCTGTCGGGTGCCATCGGCAATGGCCGCGCCATCCGCGCGGCGCGGATGCTTGGCGCCGACTTTGCCTATATCGGCTCCGCCTTCATCGCCACCACCGAAGCCAATGCGGTGGAAGGCTACAAGCAGATGATCACCACTTCGGCCGCGGAAGATATCGTCTATTCCAACCTGTTCACCGGCGTCCACGGCAACTACCTGAAGCCGTCGATCGTGGCGGCAGGCATGGATCCCGACAATCTTCCTCAGTCCGACGCCTCGAAAATGAGCTTCGGGACCGACGCCTCGGGCGACCGCGCCAGGCCGAAGGCCTGGAAGGAAATCTGGGGCAGCGGCCAAGGCGTCGGCAGCGTCAGCAAGATCGTGCCGGCCGCCGAATTGATCGGGCGGTTCAAGAAGGAATACGACGAAGCCGTCGATCCGCCGCTGTGATGCGGATCATCGGGCAAACGCCCGTCCTTACGCCTCGACGATACCGATGCCTATTCGAGCTCGATCGGCTGGTACGTGTCCGTTTTCGTCGAGCGCCGTTCCCCAGATCTTGTGCGAGGCCTGGTGCTCGGCGCGGCCGAAACCGAGCGGCGTTCCGAGACCGAGGTCGAGATTGCGCATGCTCTCCAGGTTGTCGATCAGCCTCTCGGTGTCGAGCTGCGGACCTGCCCGTTTCAAGCGCCTGGATCAGGACGTTGGCGGCGACATAACCCTCGAGCGACACGTAGTCCGGCGCCTCGCCGGGAAAATATTTGGCAAGCGCGTTCTTGTATTCGAGCACCATGCTCGAATAGCCGCCGACCGCCGGCACCACCTGGGTCACGATGACGCCGTTGGCAAAGCGCGGCCCCAGCAGCTCCAGTTCCTCGGCAAGCGCGGTGCTGCCGACGAACGACACGTTGGTGTAGATCATCCCGGGATAGAGATCGCGCGTCTTCTCGATGAATTTTGCGGCGGCGCGATAGGTGGCAACCATGACCACGGCCTTGATCGGCGGCTTCTGCGCTTTCAACTGATTTATCGCGTCGTCCACGTCCGAGGTGTTGCGCTTGTAGTTGAGCCGCACAATCGCGCTGTCGTTGACGCCGAGCGCACGAAACGCCTTCGCGACGCCGGCAAATCCCGCATCGCCATATGAATCCTGCTGGGCGAATACCGCGATCTGTCTGGGCAGCACCCGCCGCAATTTCATCAGATAGTGGACGACGGCGTCGGTTTCCTCCGCGTAGCTCGCACGATAGTTGAATACATAGCGATCGGGAGGATCGTTGCGCAGGATATTGGCGCCGGTGAAGGCGCCGAAGAACAGCGCCCGCCGCTCGAGCGCGTAGGGAATCGCGACGGCCGCGGTCGGCGTTCCGACATTTCCGATGAAACCGAATACCTGGTCCTTCTCGTAGAGCTGTTTCATGGCTTCGGCAGTCCGTGCCGGCTCGTAGCCGTCATCAGCCGCGATCAGCCGGAGCTGCCGGCCATCCACGCCGCCCGCATCGTTGATCCGGTTAAAAGCGGTATCGATCCCGAGCTTCATCTGGCGCCCGAGTTCCTTGGCCGGGCCGGAAAATGGTCCCGCAATTCCGAACCGGATTTCGCGATCGGTTATGCCGCGTACCGGAGGGCCCATCGGCACCGGTGCAATGGATGTGGCGGCGGCGGCGGAGGCCGGCCCGATGACACCCGAGAGCGAGGGCTCCGCGGGTCCGGCGATAGACCGTTCGAGATCGGCAAGCTGACGCTCTGCCAGCTTGCAATCAATCCTTCCAGCGGCCACGGCGTTACGGCCGTCGGCGACGCTGCGATTGAGCATCTGCGTAAGGTCGTCACGCTCGGCCTCGCTGGAGGAGGCCTCCTTGATCACGGCCGCGAACTTGTCGATGATTGTCTGAGCACGGGGGCGGGCGATGTCCGGGCAGGCCAGCGCTGAACCAACGATCGGTCCGACGCGGCCCGCAAGGTCGCGAACAACGTCGGTGTTGCCACCAGGCGCAGCACCAGCAGCGCCTGCGAGCAGGGTGCCGAATAGAACGGCTATCCAACGGGGAGACATCACAAACTCCGCACCAAGGCCGTATTGGACTCTTGATCAAGCATCTTGGAATCTCCCCTCGTTTGATCTGTCGTTTCCACTATTGAGATGTTTCGGTTGAGTTAGGTTTTTCACGCCACTGCAGGAATTGCTGAAGCAGCTGCTCGGACGGCTCGCGCTGCGCCGGCCGGCTGGGTTGGGCTGCAGCAAGGAGGGGTTGAAACTCGGCGATCGCGGGCTTCGATCCTTCGTCCTGCTGGTCGGGCGGAAGCAGAGCGCTTTTCAACGAGCGTAAGAATCCGGAAGTGTCGCCGCTGTCCGGTAGCCGTGAAGCAGGCACCATGATGACAAAGAACAATGCCACGATCGCGGAGACGCCGACCGCCGCGGCGAAACGACCGGCGACATTAATTAGCGCTGCCCGCCGGTCCTCATCGGTGAAGCCCGGAGGTTCGTGAATGACCTCGGGGTCGAGCGGGTGCCACAAAGCATTGGATACCGCGTTCTCAAGCTGGGTATCGAGCGAGGCTGGAGCGGAGATCTGGCCCCTGACCGGCTCGGACATTGGTTCGAACGAAGAGGATAATCGTGCCTCCGGTCTGTCCCGCAACCAGCGCGGCGCATAGTACGAAGGATCATTCGGACTGAGATTATCGTGCTCGTGCTGGTGCTCACTCAGGCTACTCATACGCTACTCCTCATAACGCTTCGGAACTCCACCGTGATCACCGGTTGGCGCCGCGGTAACTGACCTGTGGGTGTTTCTCGGCTGCATGGGAGGGAGGATCGAAGCGGCGAGGGCCGTCACCCGGTAAAATACGGGATCGGCCCAAACATGATGCAAAGACTGATGCAATATTTTGAATCAAAAAATCCGATTCAAAATTTGCATCGTGCATCATGCGCGTCGGCCTGCGAGCAGAATCACAAGGCCGTGCCATCCCCTCCGCTTCCATTGCCTCTTCCCCTGGCAACTCTCCGCCCGCGAACGGGCGGCGAAAATCTCTCCAGCTCTCCAGCTGATGAGATGAACTAGACTTGGTGGTACCGCGCCCAGACATTATTAGGCCCGAAACTCGACGAAATTGCGATTAAGTTTTGGTTACCCATAATCCTGGTTAATATCGCGCAAGAATTGCGGGGCGGCCGACCGGCAACAAATGGCTGTACCGAAACACGAAGTCGCCACAAATTCGACAAGGCAATTTCACGGTTGGCGATATCGCATCAGCGGCGCTGGGGCACCGCGGAAGAGGATCTCCCCTCAGCGCGGTCGACCGGCCGCTCCGCCGCGAATAACCGGTGCCGTTAATCAACTGTTAACCAAGACCGCCGATCTTTAACCATTCGATAAGAAAGGGCGAGTCGACCACCATGCACGCAACTGCCGAGCCAACGCGTCAACTGGTTCGCCTGCGGGGCCGCTCTTACGTTGCGTTTGTGTTTTGTCCTGCCGTTCCGATCGTGGGTTGGCTCGAAGAGGTAGATGCAACTATTGCGCGCTCGCCCGGCTTCTTTGTCGGCAAGCCGGTGGTGCTCGATTTGTCCGCCGTGGACCTCAGCCAATCCGCCATCACGCATCTCGTCACCAGCCTCGAACAGCGGAATATTCGCATCCTGGGTATCGAGGGTGTGGACGCCGCCCACCTCACCAGCAGCATGCCGCCGCTGTTGAGAGGCGGACGCCACTGCGTGATCAAGCAGGATGAACCGGCGGTGCCTGAAGCCAAGCTGAAAGCAACCTCCTTGCTGCTCGCTATCCCGGTGCGCTCCGGCCAGTCGGTTGTCTTTACCGAAGGCGATGTGACGGTGCTGGGTTCGGTCGGCTCCGGTGCCGAAATTGTCGCCGGAGGGTCTATCCATATCTACGGAGCGCTCCGCGGCCGTGCGATGGCAGGTGTCAACGGCAATTCCGCCGCGCGGATTTTTTGTCAAAAGATCGAAGCAGAACTGCTGGCCATCGACGGCTACTACCAAACTGCCGAAGACATAGACGCCAACCTGCGCAATCGGCCGGCTCAGGCGTGGCTCGATGGCGACATCATGAAAATTACACCGCTGAATTAATCAGCAAGGAGGCAAGAATGGCCAAAGTCCTGGTCGTGACGTCTGGTAAAGGCGGCGTCGGAAAAACGACGACCACCGCCGCGCTCGGCGCGGCGCTCGCGCAAATGGGAGAAAAGGTGGTCGTCGTCGATTTCGACGTCGGCCTGCGCAACCTCGATCTCGTTATGGGGGCGGAACGGCGGGTGGTATTCGACCTCATCAATGTGGTGCAGGGCGTCGCAAAGCTCTCGCAAGCTCTCATTCGCGACAAGCGCCTGGAGAATTTGTGGCTGCTGCCGGCATCCCAGACCAGGGACAAGGATGCGCTGACCGACGAGGGTGTCGGCAGCATCATTGCGGACCTGCGAACCAGATTCGACTGGATTCTCTGCGACAGCCCGGCGGGCATCGAGCGGGGTGCGACGCTCGCCATGCGCTACGCGGACGAGGCCGTCATCGTTACCAACCCCGAGGTCTCGTCGGTGCGCGATTCCGATCGCATCATCGGAATGCTCGATTCAAAAACCGTGAAGGCCGAGCAGGGCCAGCGGGTAGAGAAACATGTGCTGATAACCCGCTATGACCCGGTGCGCGCTTCGCGAGGGGAAATGCTCGGCATCGATGATATTCTCGAGATCCTTGCGACGCCGCTGCTCGGCATCATTCCCGAGAGCCAGGACGTTCTGCTGGCGTCGAATGTCGGATCTCCGGTCACGCTGAACAACGCGGCCAGCGCGCCGGCCCGTGCCTATGTCGACGCGGCGCGCCGGCTCAAGGGCGAAACCGTCGCCATGGTGGTGCCGGCCGAACGCAAGGGCTTGATGAACCGGCTGCTGGGACGGAGGGCCGCATGATGAATCTGGCGCGGCTCTTCGGTGGCCGTACTGCTTCCGCGCCTGTTGCACGGGAACGGTTGCAGATTTTGCTGGCGCATGAACGCGGCTTGCGCGGCCAGCCTGATTTGCTGGGACTGCTGCGGGAGGAAATCCTCGCTGCGGTCTCGCGGCATGTCGTGCTTGACCCGGATAAGGTCATCGTCAGGATGGACAGGGGCAAGCATGTTTCGACGCTGGAGGTCGATATTGAAGTGCCGAACGGCTTCGAAATGCCGATCGCGGCTGCCGGCTGACGATCGGACGTTCAAGCGGTCGACTTCTCGCGGTGTCATTTCGATCTGCTCGTCGGAAGTTGCGCACCGGCCAAATAAAGAAACTCCGCTTTTTGGGCGATCGGGATACGCGATCTTGCGTATTGGTGCGCGGAGGACGGTGGCGTATTTCCATCCTTCAAACTTCGCTGATCACCTGCCGTCGGATGCGCGGCCTGCCGGGAAGGGCTGGGTGCCGTCGTTGGTTGATATTGATCCACGGTTTGACATCGTTTAGTGTTTTCATATCCAAGGGGATGGGGTTCCCCAAAACCGCCTGACAAGGGCTGATGACTCCTGCCGCGTCGAGAATGCGGGGGTTTAGCCGTTGCGGTGCGCCCGCTCAGGCTCCTTGGCCGTCTCATCGCGAAGTAAGATTGCTGCGTCGTGTGCCAACCGGGGTTGGCGTACCGATGAGCGGGTGTGTTTGTTGTCACGGGCGCTTGAGCGCCACGGTCGGGCAGCGGGTAAAGTTGAAAACAAGTCGGGGCATGCGGTGGATACGATCGACGGGCTGGTCTGGGTTTCTCTCGGCTGCGTTCTCGGCGGGATGGCAAGATTTTGGCTGTCCGGATTTGTCGCGCGGCGTGTCGGCGAGACATTCCCCTGGGGAACGATGCTCATCAATGTGAGCGGCGCTTTCTTTATTGGCGTGCTTGCGGCATCGGCCGCGGGCCACGGGACTTTCGCGGCCGTCAGACCGTGGCAATTCGCTGTCACCGGATTCCTGGGATGCTATACGACCGTGTCTTCCTTCAGCCTGCAGACGTTGTCGCTCGCGCGCGACGGCGAGATGTCGCTGGCGGCCTGGAATTTAGTGCTCTCGCTGTCGCTTTGTCTTGTTGCCGTCGCCGTCGGCTTTGCGGCCGGCCTCCACGCTTTCGGGTAAGGCAGGCCCGGCAATGCAGGACAACGTTTCACCCAATGCGTCGGCAGAAAAACAGGCCGAGAACCGTCCGCCGCCCCGCGCGCGCCGTTCCACGTGGTGGCGAAAATTTTGGGATACGACCGGTTCCTATATCTCGGTCGCGCTCGGCAGCATTGTCGGAGGAGCAGCGCGCTATCTGGTTTCCGTTCTGTTTTTAAGTCAGTTCGGCAGCGGCTTTCCATGGGGTACTTTGTTTGTGAACGTGACCGGCTCGTTCATTATCGGATTTTATGCCGCACTGACTGGCCCCGATGGCAGGTTGCTGGTTAGCCCGCGTCAGCGGCAGTTCGTCATGGTCGGGATTTGCGGTGGCTACACCACGTTTTCCGCGTTCAGTCTCGAGACGTTTCGACTTGTGCAGTCTGGCGACGTCCGGACCGCAGCGGTTTATTTGTTTGCCTCGGTACTCACCTGGATAACCGGCGTATGGATCGGTCATATACTCGCGGTGCGCCTCAATCGTCTGTAAGGAACTCGAAAATGCAACTTCCGAAACAAGCCGTTCTGCTGCGGATATTCATCGGCGAAAATGACAGATTCGATGGTCGTCCGCTCTATGAGGCCATCGTCATGAAGGCGCGCGAAATGCATTTGGCTGGCGCCACCGTGTTGCGCGGTCCGATGGGCTTCGGCAAATCGAGCCTCATCCACACCGACAAGATTCTGCGGCTTTCACTGGATTTGCCCCTGGTCATTGAAATCGTGGATTCCGAAGAGAAGATCAACGGATTCCTGCCTGCGCTTGACGAAATGATGGATAGTGGTCTCGTGACGCTGGAGAAAGTGCAGGTGCTGCAGTACGGCATCGATAAAACGGCTGACGCCCAGTAAGACGTAAGGTTGCGGAACTGCGAAAATCGGCTTTTAAGTGGGCCCGCTCCAAATTGTCGAGCTAGTGGTCGCGACCCAGGCGGCGGTGTTCCGTAAAACCAATAGTCCAGAGGAAATCCATGCCAGCTTACCGTTCTCGCACGACAACTCACGGCCGCAACATGGCGGGCGCTCGCGGTCTCTGGCGGGCCACGGGCATGAAGAACGAAGACTTCGGCAAGCCCATTATTGCCGTGGTCAACTCGTTCACGCAGTTTGTGCCCGGCCACGTTCACCTCAAGGATCTCGGCCAGCTCGTCGCGCGCGAAATCGAACAGGCCGGGGGCGTCGCCAAGGAATTCAATACGATTGCGGTCGACGATGGCATCGCCATGGGGCATGACGGCATGCTTTACAGCTTGCCGTCGCGCGAAATCATTGCCGATAGCGTCGAATATATGGTCAACGCCCACTGCGCGGACGCAATGGTGTGCATCTCCAATTGCGACAAGATCACGCCGGGCATGCTGATGGCCGCGTTGCGGATCAATATCCCGGCTGTATTTGTCTCGGGCGGCCCGATGGAATCCGGCAAGGTCAGCATCGACGGAAAGATCAGGTCGCTCGATCTGGTGGACGCCATGGTCGCGGCCGCCGACGACAAGGTCAGCGATTCCGAGGTGGCGGTCATCGAAAGATCGGCCTGTCCTACTTGCGGATCGTGCTCGGGGATGTTCACGGCAAACTCCATGAATTGTTTGACCGAGGCGTTGGGCTTGGCATTGCCCGGCAACGGCTCTGTGCTGGCAACGCATGCAGATCGAAAAGGCCTGTTTGTCGAGGCCGGTCATCTGATCGTCGATCTTGCCCGCCGCTACTACGAACAGGACGACCAAACGGCGCTGCCGCGTGCGATCGCGAGCTTCAAGGCGTTCGAAAATGCAATGACGCTGGATATAGCCATGGGCGGATCGACCAACACGGTGCTGCATCTGCTGGCGGCGGCCCATGAAGGCGAGATCGCGTTCACGATGCAGGACATTGACAGACTGTCCCGCAGGGTGCCGGTTTTGTGCAAGGTGGCTCCCTCGGTACCCGACGTGCATCTTGAAGACGTTCACCGCGCCGGCGGCGTGATGGCCATTCTCGGCGAACTCGACCGCGCAAATCTGATCAATCGCGAGCTCCCGACGGTGCATAGCAAGTCGCTTGGCGACGCCCTGAATTGCTGGGATATCAAGCGAACCAGGAGCGAGACCGTGCGCAGCTTCTACAAAGCCGCACCCGGAGGCGTCGCAACTCAGGTGGCTTTCAGCCAGGATCAACGATTTGACGACGTCGATACAGACCGCGCGGCGGGCTGCATCCGCGACGTGGAGCACGCCTTCTCCAGGGACGGCGGTCTCGCCGTGCTGTCTGGCAATCTGGCCGTCGACGGCTGCATCGTGAAGACCGCGGGCGTCGATGAAAGCATCCTGAAATTTGAAGGGCCGGCGCGGATCTTCGAGAGCCAGGATGCCGCGGTCGAGGGCATCCTGACGGGCAAGATCCGTGCTGGCGACGTTGTCGTGATCCGGTATGAGGGCCCGCGCGGGGGCCCCGGCATGCAGGAGATGCTCTATCCGACCAGCTATCTCAAATCGAAAGGTCTCGGCAAGAGCTGCGCCCTGATTACCGATGGTCGCTTTTCGGGCGGGACGTCTGGCCTGTCGATCGGACATGTCTCGCCCGAAGCCGCGGAAGGCGGTTTGATCGGACTGGTTGAGGAAGGCGACCGCATCGAAATCGATATTCCCCGACGTTCCATCAACCTGCTCGTTGACGAAACCGTTCTGACGCGACGCAGAGAGGCGATGCTGGCCCGAAAGACCGATGCCTGGAAGCCTGCAAAACGCAGTCGGAAGATTTCGACGGCGCTCAAGGCCTATGCGGCGCTCACGACCAGCGCCGCGCGAGGTGCGGTGCGTGTGGTCAGGGATTAAGTGGATGACCGACGCCTGATGGAAGCCATCTATCGCGTGGACGGCAATCGCGTCGTCACGAGCCCCAACGCCGCCGGACCCTGGGATGCCCGAATGCAGCACGGCTCGGCGCCGGCGGCTTTGGTCACGTGGGCCGCCGAGGCGATCCCGACGCCGCAGCCGATGCAAATCGCGCGCGTCACCGTCGATCTGATGCGTCCGGTGCCGCTGGCGCCGCTGACGCTTGAGACGCAAGTGCTGCGGGAGGGACGCAAAATCCAGCTCTGCGCGGTCAGGCTGCTTGCCGGGAACACCGTCGTGGTCGGCGCGACCATCCTCAAGATCAAGACGCAGGCGTTGACCTTGCCATCGGACGTTGCGGATCAGCCCGTCGAACTTCCAGGTCCCGATCAGGCGCGCGAGGAACAGCCGGACTTTTCCGGCAGTCCCTTTGTAACGGGCCTCTCGTTGCGCGCCGCGCGCGGCCGGTTCGGCGTGCCCGGTCCAGGCGCGATCTGGTATCGGGTCGACCGGCCGCTGGTCGAAGGCTCGCCGGTTTCGCAGGCCATGCGCGCGGTGGTCGCCGCGGATTTCTGCAACGGCACCTCGGCCGCGCTGGATTTCCGGGAATGGACGTTCATCAACGCCGACCTCACCGTCAGTTTTGCGCGCCAGCCGGTCGGCGCGTGGATTTTGCTCGATGCGAAGTCCCTGGTCGGTCCCGATGGTGCGGGCCTCGCCACGGCGCGGCTTGCGGACGAACGCGGCTATTTCGGCCGCGCCGTCCAGAGCCTCGTCATCGAAAAGCGGTAAGTTATCCCACCATCCGATCGCGGCCGGCCCAGAAGCCTGCTCTCAGCACCTTTTTGTCGACCTTGCCGACGCCGGTCATCGGCAGCTCGCTGACGAACTTTATGTGCTTGGGTGCATGCGCCGAACCCTTGCGGGCCTTCACGAGGCTGATGAGTTCCTCCGCGTTCGGCCGCGCGCCTTCGCGCGCGACCACGACCGCGGTGACGGCCTCGCCCCACTTGTCGTCGGGGACGCCGACCACGGCGACCATCGCGACGTCGGCGTGCTGCGACAACACGTCCTCGACCTCGCGCGGAAAGATATTGAAACCGCCGGAGACGATCATGTCCTTCTTGCGGTCGAGGATGAACATGTAGCCGCGCTCGTCGGCCCGGGCGATGTCGCCGGTATGCAGCCAGCCGTTTTTCAGGGTTTCCGCGGTCTGTTCGGGCCGTTTCCAGTATTCGGCCATCACGTGCGGCGCGCGCACGCAGATCTCGCCGGCCTCTCCGGTTGCGACTTCCTGGTCGTCATCGCCGAGGATCCTGACCTCGCAGGCGGCGATCGGAAAACCGCAGGACAGGAACAGGTCCGGGGTCTTCGGATCGTGGTCGGCCTTGCGCAGCACCGAGACCGGATAGCATTCGGTCTGGCCGTAAAGCTGCGAGAACACCGGGCCGATCCGCTCGATCCCTTCGACCAGCCGGCTCGGCGACATCGCGGAAGCGCCGTAGAGCAGCAGCTCGAGCGAGGAGAGGTCGGTGTTGTCGAGCGCCGGATTGTCGAGCAGCACATAGATCATGGTCGGCACGAACAGCGTGAAGTTGATGCGCTCGCGCTCGATGGTCTTGAATACCGCGTCCGGATCGAATCCCTTGAGCATGTGCACGGTGCCGCCGCGCATCAGCGCCGGCAGCACCTTGGTGCCAGCGACGTGGCTGATCGGAGCCACCGTGAGATAGCGCGGTGTGTCGGGAATTTCGAAGTCGGACAGGATTGCGTTGGCGAAGCCGCCATACTCGCGGTGATAGCGCAGCGCGCCCTTGGATTTTCCGGTGGTGCCGCCGGTGTAATTCAGCGTCGCGATATCGTCGGGCCCGGCGAAACAACGAGGGCTGGCCGTGCCCGCCTGCTCGATCGCGGCAAGCAGATCGACGCCGTAACCGGCGGGGCCGAACGTGAAGACGGTCTTCAGGCCGGACGCCCTGGTTGCGAGGTCGCCACCGCGATCACGAAACGTGGCGGCGTCGATCACCAGCATCCGGGCTTCCGAATCCTCGATTTGGAAAAGCTGATCGTCAAGCGACCCCAGCGGATGCAGCCAGGTGATCGCGAGCCTCGACAGTTGCGCGGCGACGCCCGCGCACCAGCTGTCGGCCCGGTTGGCGGTGAGGAAGGCGACCCGGGCGCCGGGCTCCAGACCGAGTTGCATGAACACCTTCTGCATGCGGCCGATCAGTTCGGTAGCGCCCTGGTAGGTGATCGATCCGCCCGGCCAGCTGAATGCGACCCGCGACGGATAGCGCCCCAGCGCCCGCAACGTTTGCCCGCAGACGGTCGGAAAAGCGTAGAGCGGATCGGACATGTTTCCTCCAGCTGGCTTTGTCGCTTGCTTCTCGGGCCTTCGGTCGCGCCGATGTTGCCAAACGCTAGCACAATGAATTAGGGGCGTGGAACGACAAACGTCATCCGCGCCGTGAACCCGTATGCGCGTTGATCGATGCTCGGAGGCTCAGGAACGGGATTTAGTAGCGCGCAATAACGGGGCCGCCGAACCTGTAGGCAACGCCGAACGTCGCAATATGCGTGTTGAAAGACAAATTATACCGCGAAAAATCCGATCCAGGCGGCGCACCCGTCGCTCCAAAATCCAGCAGGCCGTTGAACGAGCCAAATTGCGCATAGCGATATTCACCGCGCAACAGCCAGTTGCCATAAATCTTCGACTCAAATCCCCCGCCAATGGTCCAGCCGGTGAGGGCCTTGCTATTCGTTCTAAAGTCAAACGGATTGCCGGGAGCCACGAAGCATTGCGGGTCAGTCAGGCTGTGCTGACAAAGTCCTGAGGTCCGAACGGCCTGCCACGCAACGCCGCCCGTGCCATACAACAATAGATTCGCAGTAACGAGATAGCCGAGCCGCGCCCGCGCGCTCGCATCCCAACCCATTCTCACCGACGCCAGATCGACGCCGGGACCGACCGCCCCCGGAAAACATGAAATGGCACAGCCGGGAATACCTGCGTGGGTCACGGCGCTGTTCGCATATGCGACATCGAATTCCACACCGTAGACCCACGCCCGATTTTGCCAGTTGTAACCGGCGTAACCACCGGCTCGAACACCGGCAGGATTGAAGTGGCCCGGGGACGATGCGTCGACGATCGTGCCCGGCAAATCCGATGTTGACGTCGTTGTCCAGGTGGTTGCTGCCGCCTTTGCGCCAAGCGCGATGCCGAGATAGGGGCCGGTCCAATCGCTGACCACCGGCGGCAATGCCTTGTTGAACGGTGCCACCGCCAAATCCGCGGCCCAGACAGAACTTCCGGACGAGAGTGCAGCGAACGCGACGCTTCCGAACAGAAGTCTCTTCATCGTTTCACGAGCCCCGCCAGATCAGAGAAATTCTAGCACATGGCCGCAAAGAGGGTCGGATTAATTTGCCGGATCGCCGGTATTTCCGTGCTCTCGGAAATCACCATCGGCGCAGAAGCTAGGCGCTCAATGAATGGTCCGGGAAGCACTGGATAGCCGTGAACCTCAAGACGCATGCTGTCCAAATCCTGATATGATTCCGGTATCGTTCTGGTTCAGAAGTTCACTTGACGGGCCGGCAGCGAAGGTGAAGAAAATTTCTGAACCACCGCACCAGCCGGAAAGCACGACTTTGACTTCCCCCGATCCTCTCTCGCGTTTTCGCAAACGCCTGAGCCTGCCGCTTATCGCGGCGCCGATGTTCCTGGTTTCGGGCGTCGATCTCGTGGTGGCGGCTTGCCGCAACGGCGTGATCGGGTCATTCCCGACGGTGAATTGCCGCAGTCCCGAACAGCTCGATGCCTGGCTCGGCGATATCGTAGGCCAGTTGCGCGGTCATTCCGATCGAAGCGGAAAGCGTTCCGCGCCGATCTGTCCGAACCTGATCGTGCACCGTTCCAACGCGCGGCTGGAACAGGATCTGCAGGTATTGTTGCGGCACCGGCCCGAGATCGTCATCACCAGCGTCGGATCGCCGGCGCCGGTGCTTGAGCCGCTGCATGACGCGGGTGCGCTGGTGCTTGCCGACGTCGCCAGCATTCGTCATGCCGAGCGCGCGGTGGAAGCGGGCGCCGACGGGCTCGTGCTGCTGACCGCCGGCGCGGGCGGCCAGACCGGCTGGCTCAATCCGTTCGCGTTCGTCCGCGCGGTGCGGGCGTTCTTCGATGGGCCGATCGTGCTGGCGGGCGGTATCGGCGACGGTCATGCGCTGCGCGCCGCCGAGGCGCTCGGCTGCGATCTCGCCTATATGGGCACCAAATTCATCGCCACGGTCGAGAGCATGGCCGATGTCAGATACAAGGAGATGCTGGTTGCGAGCAGCGCCGACGATATCTTGCTGACCACGGCCTTCACCGGCCTGCAGACCAACATGCTGCGGCCCTCCATTGCCGCCGCGGGCCTCGACCCCGGCGACCTGCCGCAACACGGCGCGATCGACATCGGCAACGACATTGACATTGGCGCGCGCGAAAAACGCGCCGCGCGGTGGCGCGATATCTGGAGCGCGGGGCATTCGACATCGGGTGTGACTGAAGTGCTGCGGGTCGACGATCTCGTTGCACGTACCGCCGCGGAGTACCGTGCCGCCGACGCGCGCGTCCGATAGACAGCCTGCTGGCGGCCGATCCGCTCCGATCCATCGCATAATCGCGGCCCGCGGGTCCCGGCCTTAACGCGCCATTAACCATCTCGTCCCAACAATCCTGTCGAAAGGCCGTCCGCCGCCGCCCGTGGCCGGCCGCGCCCCAAGACCGCAGTTTCAAGGGATGCGACATGGATTTCGATACGCTTCTTGCAAAAACCCCCGCAACCATCGACGAGATCAGGACCCGGGTCGCCTACGCGCTCGAGCGGCACCCGCTGTGCCGCAACGTGCAGTTCGACATCGTCAGCATGCCCCGCACAGGAAAGGGCGGGAACTGGACCATCAGCCTGCAGTCGGTCGCGCCCGATGCGCTGTGGGAGGCATCCGATATCGTCGCCGATATCCAGGAGGCCTACGACCTCTCGGTCGCGGCCTGATCTTTCGCGTTACGCGTTATAAGCTATTGATGTAGCTTATTATTTTTCCAACAGCCCATTCAGACGTCGGCGGGGCATGCGTTAACCTTCCGCCGCCCTCGAATTTGGCGCCGCAGCGGCGGCACCGTTAAGCCTTAATTACTGCCCAGTTTTCGGGAAAGTGACCGTGGTTGACAGGCCGGAACGGAGAGCCGCTTGACGAGAGCCATTACCATCATCGCGCTGACCTGTTTCGTCCTCGCCGGCGCGGCCGCCGCCAGCATTCTCGGCCGCGATAGCGTGCCGACGGCCAGGGCGGAGATGACTTCTCCCGTCGTCAAGAGCCCAGTCGCGAACAGGGAAAGCAAGCAGGACAGGCTCGCGGTCGCCAGCGCGGCGCTGGCGTCGTTCGAACCGCCGCAGACAGCAAGCCTGAGCGAGCCGCTGCGGCAGGCTCTTGCATACAGCACCCCTGCCGACGTCGAGGCGCCGGTGATCGCAGTCCCGGCGGCGATGCCGCCCGCATCGCCGAAGCCGAAGCTTGCCAACAAGCCGGCCCCGCCGAAATCCTACGCGCTGCTCAGCGACGGGCAGATCGCCGGCATCAAGGAGCGCCTCAGGCTCTCTTCCGACCAGGAATATTATTGGCCGGCGGTGGAAAGCGCGCTGCGCGCCGTGGCGCGGAAGATTCACGCCACGCGCCAGACCGATCCGCACGCGACCAGTGTGCCGATCGATCCCGACTCCGCGGAAGTCCAGCAGCTGAAAACGGCTGCGATGCCGCTGTTGTTTCAATTGCGCGAAGACCAGAAGCAGGAAGTGCGCACGCTCGCCCGCCTGATCGGCCTGGAAAAGGTCGCCGCGCAAATTTGAGGGCGGGCGGGGCGCAAAACTTCCACACGCCGTCTACCCAGCGTCCGTCGATCTGATTTTGCGATTACGTGCGCCCGGTTCGTTGCCTCGATGTTCATTTGCAGCGCTTCGGACATATGACCGGAGAGTTGAAGCATATTGCTGCTCGTTCAATTGGAAATTACGAGCATCCGAAATGCGGTGCAGCTCGTTCGTGCGAAAGAACGCAGCAAGACGTTGTTTGACAGCGCATTCCCGATGGCAGCTGACGAGAATTGCGACCCGCAGTCCAGGGCTGGAGGGCTCGGGCCCCTCAAGCTTGCCAGGTAAATGCCCGGCTGCAAGAACGGTGATGATTTCGCGCTTCCTTTGAGCAACCTCATCGACGGCTATCCTCGCCCTGGAGCTTGGAGACCGCGTGATCCCGGCAAGCTGCCGAATCGCGGTCATCTTCGTCGACTGTTCGGATGTGGGGTCGACACAAGGTGACAACGGCGAAACTCGCGGGCACCGGTACTATCGACCATCTCCCTGGATCATTCGGGCCGTCCGCAAGCCGACCGAACGAAAGCCAAACTGAAATCTGCGAGCGCATCGTGGTGGCGGGCATCTGATTGCTCCGGCTGCCTGCCATTCACCCACAAACGTACTCGCATTCGAAAGCCGAACCAGACTTCTGCTCAACTCGAAACGGAAGCCCGGTCGCAAAAAAGATTCAGCGCACCGAAAATGATTCGTGAGAATGCAAACGCGAACTGCTTGCAATAGCCTGCAATTCGCTCACAAACGCACTCACATTCGAAAACCGAACCAGACCTCTGCTCAACTCGGAATAGAAGCGCGTCGCAAAAATCCAGCGCGCCGAAGCCGGCAATTCACTCACGCGTGTTCACAATCAAAAACCGAACCAGAGTTCTCAACCCGGAATAGAAGCGCGGCCGCAAAAATCCGACGTGCCGAAAGTGACGTCGTGAGTATCCAAACGCGAGCCGCTCGCATCACCATGACAAAATCGCGGCGTGGCCGGCGCAAATTCGCCATAACGTCCAAGCACAGGTCGATGCAGACAAACATTTGTCGGCCTGCAGACAAACATTAGTCGGCCCTGCAGACGGCAGCCTGAGGACAACGAGTAGCGTGTAACTGTCTCCACCCATCCAAGATCATCAGATGTCGCCCTTCCAAAATCGCCCATCCAAGACAGCGTCAGACGCCATGAGTGATTATAAATCGCTGCTGGCGCGGGCCGTGGAGAACTTGCCGAATTCGTCGCCGGAAACGCGCGCGACGCTTTATCAACGCGCCAAGACGGCGCTCATCGCTCAATTGCGATCCACGAAACAGCCCATGCCAGAAGCAAATATCGAATCGGAACTGCGCGTACTCGGCGAAGCCATCGATCGGCTCGAGGCTCGTGTCGAAGGGAAGGCGCAAGATGGGCGCGCACTGTCCACCGCGTTGCGTGGGCTGACCAAGCCGGAACCGACGAGGCAGGGCGGCTGGCTCAGCGACTTGCTGGCGCGCGCCTCGCGTGACGATGAACCCGCTGCGAAGATTGCGACCAAGGCGTCGCCGGGTTCATCCTCCCGCTCCCCGGATCCGCCCTCGCGCTCCGCGGATCCACCTTCGCGCTCCCCGGATCCACCCTCGCGCTCTCCGGCGTTAGCGTTGTTGAAGATGTCAGAAGGCATCGCTACACGGGAGACAAAACAAGCGACGCCGTTCATTGCTCCGGTAGCCTCGCCGCAGATTGACAAGCGATCCGCAATTCAAAACACTACACCTGCAATCCCTAATTCGCGTATCGCACAGGAGAAACCGATGTCACGACTCGACGAGCTCAACCGGGTTCTAAGAAAACTTCAGCATGATTCCCCCGGCGTCGAAGCGAGCGCCTTGATTTCCGAAGATGGCTTGATGATCGCCAGCGCGCTGACGGCGGGTATGGAAGAGGCGCGTGTCGCGGGTATGACCGCTACCCTGCTCAATCTCGGCAGCCGCGCCGCCGTCGAACTGGGCCGCGGCACCGTGCAGGAAGTCATCGTGCGCGGCGAACTTGGCTATGCCGTACTGATCAGCGCCGGCCGCGGCGCGCTGCTGCTTGCACTAACCAACGAAAGCAGCAAATTGGGCCTCGTCTTTTTCGACATGCGGGAAGCCATTCGAGCCCTCGGGAAGGTTCTTTAAGTGTCGGCCTCAATAGTTTGTCCTTTGTCAGACCGAGGCGGCCGATGGGGAGCCTGAGTTTTATCCCGCCACGGGGTCGGTGCCGATCGTCGCTTTGAAGCCATCTGGGCAGTCCGGCGGCACTTTCGTCTGAAGTTTCTATACTGCAAGCATAGCCCCATTCGTGCGGCGACGGTTGGATGAAGCGCGGCCTTGCCGCTGGTTTTGGAATCCGCTTGATCCGCCTCGCGTCTGGAGCCATCACTTGTGAGACCGTCATCGCGCGGGTGGCGCGCAAACACAAAAACGAGGCGTTCTTGTCGCCTGAACATACCGGAGTCAATTATCCATGCCGAACATTATCCTTTACGACGACGGCGTACATAAGAACATCTTGATGGAGGATTTCGGTGCCGGAGATGTCGCCGTTCAGGCCAATCAGCATCTTGTCATCCACGCCGGCGAGGGAATGGTGCTCGATCCCGGCGGCCATAAGGTCTACAGCAGGGTGCTGTCCGAAACGTTTTCGCTGCTGTCGGGCGGAAGGCTGCGCTACATTTTCCTCTCCCATCAGGATCCGGACATCGTCGCCGCAATAAATGGCTGGCTTATGACGACTGACGCCGAAGCGTATATTTCGAGCCTTTGGACGCGGTTTGTCGCGCATTTCGGTTTCGACCACGTTATCGCCGAGAAGCTGAAGCCGATTCCGGACGAAGGCATGATCTTCAACCTGGGCGGCGCGCGCCTTCTTGCTGTGCCGGCCCATTTTTTGCACAGCGAAGGTAATTTTCAGCTCTACGATCCGATCGCAAAAATCCTTTATACCGGCGATCTCGGCGCTTCGCTCGGCGCAAACTACGCAGTGGTGCAGAACTTCGATGCGCACCTTCCCTACATCGAGGGTTTCCACAAACGCTACATGGTCTCGAAGCGCGTCATGAAGGCATGGGCCGACATGGTGCGTCCTCTCGACATCGAGATCATCGCTCCGCAACACGGCGCGCTATTCGCGGGCAAGGAGATGGTGCGCCGATTTATCGACTGGTGCGAAAATCTCGAATGCGGCGTCGATCTCATCACCCCGGTCTTCAAGGTTCCCGTTGCGTAGCCGCCGTCCCCGCAGCCGGGGAATTGCAACCCGTTAGGCTTTCAATATGAGAGGACATCCGCGAGCGGGCTCTACAGGCGCAGCCGAAACCGCCGGAACGGAGTCGCAAAGCGTTCCTGACCTCCGCCGTCTCGCCGGCGAGGATGCGCCGATCTGGCTCGCAACGGGTTTCGCCGTGGTCGGGACGCTGATTGCAATTGCTTCCGTCCTGGCGTGGCTGTCGGCGCCGCTCACGGTCACGCTCACGGCGCCGGCGCCGCCGGTGGCCGCAACAAACCCGGCGGCGGAACCGAACCACCTTGCGGAGGACGCGACGCCGCAACAACTGCCGGCCGGTGGGCAAAACAACGCTGCCGGCTTAACAGAGCCGCAATCGCCGGTCGCCGCGTCATCTGGGCCGGTCGCGGCGCCATCCGAGCCGGCCGTTGCGCCGCCAGAGCCGGTCGTTGCGACGCGGCAACCGGAGAGAGAAGCCGCCAAGCCGCAAACGACGCAAGCCGCCGCCGCAGCGGTGTCCGTTCCGCCGTACTGCTTTTCCGCCTTCAATATACCATTCGCCCGCAATAGCGCCGTTCCGATGACGAAAGGTCTGGGCCCATCGATCGAACGTCTGCGGCGATTGATGACGGAGCATCCGGAAGCAACACTCCTGGTTGAAGGCCATACGGATTCGACGGGAACCGAACAGTTTAATGTATTGCTCAGCTTTTCGCGCGCAAAGGCCGTGGCCGACCTGCTTCGCCATTTGGGAATTCCACTACGGCGAACGAACGTTCGCGCCGCCGGAGCGAGCGAGGCCAATGATCAAGCGGGCTTGGCGAGCGATCGACGCGCATTTCTTCGCATCGAGGGAGTCGAAAACTGCAACGGCGCCGAAGGCGCGACGGAAAAACAATGACTATCATTGCAATCGTAACCGGATTTGGCGCCGCCATCCTGTTGTTGACCGCGGGCTATCTGTTCGGCTTGCGCAAGGGTGCGCAGGCCAGAGAGATTCTTCGTCAGCAGACCCAGCGGCAGGTCGAGACCCTCAGACAACTGACGGATCAATCGTCGCGGCGCGCCGCCGATCAAGAAGTAAGCCTGAGAACGACGATACAGCAGGTTCTTGCGCCGCTCGTCGAACGCGAACGGCTCTCGTTGGACTTGGCGCAGTTCAGCACGAAGGCCGGCAAACGCAGCGAGCTGGCGCCTCTGCTTGACAAGATCGCAACGGTTGGAACCTTCACTACAGTGTTGCTGAGCAATGAAGAAGGGTTGCCGCTCGCCTCCAATCGCGGGTCGAAAAACCTCGATCGGCTGGCGGCAGTCTCAACGCGCCTGGCCGTCGTCGCGGATCAGATTGCCGGAGAGGAAGGCCTCGCGCCGCTCTCAATCATGGTTCGCGACGCATCCGGCGCGACAACGCTTTGCAGGATATTTCGTGTGCAGGGACAAAGGTTGTCTTTGACCGCAGTGTCCAATGATCAGCGGTTGACATCCGTGGCCCTCGATCCGGCTCTCATGAAAATTGAATTGGCTTTGTCGACGCCATCGTGATTCACGCTGTGGCGCGCCGACCGCGCGCGTCCGCCAAGGATTGCTCTCAGGTATGGCACGCTTATCCCTGTGAGCCCGCAGCACCACCGGGAATGAGCGTCACCTCGTAGGTCGCGAAGCCGGGGGCGTAGTTCCTGCGCACTGAAATTCCATCGGTCGGTTTCATGGCGCCGAGCGGCACGTCCTTGTCGGGCATAATCAGGGTTGCAATGTCATTGATGACGACGATGACGTAAATGCCCTTTTGCAAATTGTTCTTCGCCCATTGACGCAACTGACCGTAATAGGGCTGCTTGCGCCAGGCGGACGGCGCGCCTGGATCAACCTGCACATAGACGAAGCCATTCAGCGGAGAGATGGTGATCACCATCTTCGATTGCTCTGGCTTCCAGTGCGGAGGCAGCGCCTCCTCCGTTCGCCAAAGGCAATTGAACACGGCGCACTGGCTGGGAAGGGTCTCGTGGATCGCGCAGCCCTTGCCGGGCGTGCAATGCTTGCACCATTTGCCCGCGGCTTTGCCGATCTCGGGGATATTGTAGACCTTGCAGCAAAGCGTGCAGCTCCCACATTCCCTTCCGGGAATGACCCGCGCATCGGAGTTCATCGCTATTGGGGCGGCAGTTGGCATTCGAATTCCATCTCGGGCAATTACGCCATAGACCCCGGCGAGCGCGCGGAGCGGCTGTCTATGGTCCGGTCGTAACGCCCGCCGACAAACTACACTGATAGGCTAGCGAAATCACCCCCTCCGAGGGGCGTATCGCGATCGTAATCGGGCGGGTTCTGCGGGACTCGCGGGCGGTTCATGGGGCGTGCTGACGAACGACGCTAACGCGGAGGGTGAAGTCGTGTGGTCCTGATGCCTCGACGCCGGCGTCAAGGTTGCGGCGCGGCGAGATGGATTGCTTCGCTTACGCTCGCAATGACGGTTCTGACGGAATCGTCATGGGCTCTTTGAAAATTAAATCGGAAACCTGGGCCAAGGCTATGGCGCACCCATGCTGGTTCCGGAGGAGCTAGCGATGACGGGCGCTCTCCGATGCGCCATCATGTAGCGGCATTGCCGGTGCTTCCGCTTCCCCTTCGGGAGGCAGAACCATCACCGCAACAATCCTGCCGGTCACGCCGGGCTGACCCCACAGGCTATCCGTCACGACGAAATCGAAATGGATGGGATCGGGCGCGTTGGCGTCTACCTTCCGGATCCACCTGCCGCAAACCTCGTCATCGCTAAAGCACATCGCAGCCCATCCGTTTACGAAGGCGTGCTGTGGTGGAATTGGCCATTGGTATTGCCGGGCAAACGGTCGCCGGTAACGCGGATGATCCGGACTGTAGAATGCTGTCGCAAATGCCAGCGAATCGTCTCCGCTGACTGCCGGAAGAGGGGAGTGAGATGCCTGGTGCCACCGCTGCGTCAATTCGAGCGCAGCCAGACGGAAAAAGTTGCGGCCCTCATCGTAGCCATGGGCATTTCGATAGAAAGCGTGCGCCGGCGCCGCGACGGTCACCGCCACCAGCGCGATGCCGATCACCAGCACGGCCAGGTTGACCGTGTAAAATCGCTCGATCGGATAGCTGGCGCCGCAGACGATGAGAATCGCAATCAGGAACAGCCCCTGCGTCGCCCAGAGCGAGGTCATATCCGTTCCGAATGCGATGGCTACGATTGGCGGAGCGCCAATCGTCCCGGCGCAAACGAGAAACAGAAGCCTCAAGCCCGAATTCATCGCCCTGAAATCAGCCGGAAATCTTTTCAGCCTGGACTCGGCGATCAATACCCAAGACAACGCGGGAATTGCCAGAAATGCGGCGATCCCAAGAAGGAACATGCAGGCTTCCAGGATCGACGGCCAGAATTTCCTGCCGCCATGAGCCTGAATGGCATATTCGAACGGGGCGGCTCCCGTCGTGGCCAGCCAGTACATATGAGGCGCAAGGACGACCAGACCCACCAGCGCTGAAACCCAGGGTGCCCATGACCTGAAATAGGTTCGGCGCTGAGGATGACAGACGGCTGCAAAAACGAAGCTGCCGACCAGAAACGCCGAGTAATATTTTCCCAACATCGCAACCGCAGCCAATGCGCCGGCGCCGGCGGCCCATTTGATCTGACGGGTCTCGAACGAACGCAGGAAGCAATAGGTGGCCAGCGGCCAGATCGCGAGCAGCACCGTGTTGGCGTTGAATCGCTGGGCATGGAATTGATAGGCCGGCAGCAGCATCAGCAGCAGCAGCACGACGGCCCGTTTGTCACCTCGCACGAAACGGCGCGCGATCAGATCGACCGCCCAGAGCGCAACCGCGGCGTTGGTCATCGCCAGCAACTGGAACGACCAGTCGGTCAGGGGGAATACGAGCGTCCAGGCATGGGCTACCCACCCCATCAAGGGCGGATGCTTGGCATTGCCCCAGGCAAAGCTTCGGCCGACGGACCAGGTTTCCAACACGTCCGGGTGCAAATCGGCGCCGAGGTAGGCGATCATCAGAAACAGCAGCCAGATCGCGGCGAACCCGACAATGAGAAGGGGGATTGCCCACCCCTTCTCGATCCCGTCGAGCCACGCCAGAAAGGGCCGGCGCCAGCGTGCAGGCGCGGCGTCCGAACGTGCCGCCATCGCTTCAAAAAGGTCCAAATTCAAGGGAGACCTGAATGAACCGGAAGGGATGGCGTCCACTGACATTCGAGTTTCTGACCGAGTGATTTCCCGACGCGCCGCCGCAAGCACCCTTACAAGCCAACCTGACAGGACGCTGACGTGGTCACATCTATTATTGTCTTCGGTGGTCCCGAAGTTATTGAGACGCAAAACGGGTATTGAAGGGGCGGTTTTGCGGTCGCTCGCTGATCCCCGCGCTAACTCGAACACGCGGACATATGGGGCTTTCTGACGCGAAGATTGCTTCAGTCCTGGGTGCGGCGGATCCGGCGGACATGGCCGCGCATTTTGACCGCGACCATCAACACATCGCAAAATACGGAGCCGCGCCGCCAAGGGCCAACAATTGATTTCGCCTGTCTACGCTCCGAACGCCTTGATGGCGCCGATAACCGACGTCGCGTTGCTTACGATGTAGCGATGTCCTGTACCGTGCGTTCGTTGCGACCGCTGTCTCCCGAAGAAGGAACAGCTCTCGGAAGCACGACTCGCACGCAACAGCCGGACGACGCTGGAACAAAGCAGACTGTACCGCCGTGCGTTCGTACAACCTGGCGGACAATAGCAAGGCCGAGTCCGGCTCCGGGCGAGCCTTGCACCGCCTTGCTAAATCGCTCAAAAACAAGGTCTCTCTTTGCCGCCGGAACTCCAGCGCCTTCGTCCGTAACCTCCATTACAATGGAATTGCCACTGGCATCGGAGGTTCCCAACGTCACCCCAATGTTGCCGGCGCCATGAAAGAGTGCGTTCTCAAGCAGGTTGCGCAACATGTCTCTCAGGTGATCTGGTGAGCCAAAAACCGTCAGCTCGTCGCGTGCGTCTACGGTTATCTCACGGCCTTCCTCTTCTGCCATTGGCAACATCATTGCAGTTGTCTCTCGAATGAGGCGCGGAAGACGGACTATCTCTCGTTCGGCGTGGTCAATGCGGTCCTTCCGCGCCAGGTCGAGCATCTGATCCAGGAGACGCCGCAGTTGCCCCATTTCTCGGGTAATGGCGGGCCAATCGATGTGTCCAGTCAGTTGCGCTCGCTGCAAGCGCAAATTCAGGACAGCAATGGGGGTCCGCAATTCGTGAGCAGCATCGGCCGTGAGCCGACGCTCCAAATGATAAGCGACGGCGATCCGATCGAGGGCGCCATTGAACGCCTCCACCAGCGGCATGATCTCGCCGGGGAGATCATCCGTATTGATGCGAGTATCGTTGCTGAGAGGTCCGATCGCGGCCGCCTGCTCCGAAACTCGCCGCAGCGAACGTAGATTCCGTCCGATAATGTACCAGATCATCGGAATTGCCAGCAAAATGAGCGCCAGCCAAACAAGGAAGAAATGAATTAGATGTGGCGGGATCAAGCCGCGTGCGACTGCTGAAGCCCCTGAGTCACGTCGTGAAAGTACAAGGACGTGTCCGCTGGGCATTGTGACTGCAATAAATCGATGCGCCACATGAGTTTGCGAATTCGGAGCTTCCCGAAAAAATGGAAGCGGAGCATCGATATTGCGCGAGACCGCGACCGGCCGCCCCTGCGGATCAAAAATGGTGTATGCGAAGGCGCCCCCCCGGTCCTTGTAAGCTTCTTCCGATTCGGGGGGTATTTCGATCTTCACGTCTCCATTCTCTGCAACGGAAAAATCTTTCAGCAATAATCGAGCCTGTTGAAGAAGCGATCGTTCGTCCAGTTGACGCGCGATCTGGGAGGACTCGAAATAGAAAAAGGCCAATGATGCAATTATGCTCGCGGATAACCCGCCAGCGACTACCAGCGCCATCTGCTCGCGGAGGCCCCTTAATCTATGCTTTCTCCCGTCACGCTTCATCGTCGGGATCCGACGCGTGTAGCAGGTAGCCAATACCGCGTTTCGTCTCGATGCTGACACCCGCGTTCGCCGTCGTCAGCTTTTTTCGCAATCGTGATATCGTTGCTTCCAGCGCGTTCTGCGAGACCTCCTCGTCAAACCCGTAAATATGGTCTTCCAGTACTTCCTTGATAATGACTTTATTATTGGACCGCACCAATTCTTCCAGGACGGCGGTCTCCCGGCGCGTTAGTTCCAGTGGCCGGCCTGCGACGGTCGCCTGGCGCGAGGCCGAATCAAAAGCGAGCCGGCCGCGGGTAAGAACAGGTCTGTAATGAAGGCGCGGTCTTCGCAGCAGGGCGCGCAGGCGAGCTTCCAGTTCATCGAGATCGAACGGCTTCACAAGGTAATCGTCAGCTCCGGTGTTCAGGCCCCGCAGCCGGTCACTGAGACTGTCCCGCGCTGTTATTACAAGCGTGGGGATGCAATCCGCAGTGCCTGCCTGCATCTTCGTGAGCAACTCCAACCCGTCCATTTCGGGAAGCCCCAGATCAATGATTGCTGCGTCGTATGGGATCACGGCGATTGAAGCGAGCGCATCTTCCGCCCGGCTTACCGCATCCACAGCAAAGCCGCGCTCGCAAAGATGATCGCTAATCAAGTCACGTAAGGTGATGTGATCTTCAACTAGCAAGACTCGCATGAAGGCCTCCAGGCCCGGCCATCTACGATGAGTTGATCGTCGCGGTCCAGAGCAGGTGCCGGACCTCCCGGTCGAATGAGGACGGCGAAGGCAATCGGGCTTATGACACCCAATTAATCCTCCTCCGCGTCGACGAGGTGACCGGATAGCGTATGCCGGTTTCCGACCTCGGCATCACCCGCGCCGCTTGCCTGCCGATTCAGCCGCGCGGCGATGACGCCACGGAATATATTTCTCTGGGAATAAGATCCTTGGTGCCGCTGGCCGATAACCGCTTAATGATGTAACCATTTGAATGTGAAGTAATTTTTATCGTCGATCGTTGCCGATACCAACAGGAATACCAACAAGCTAACGCGCGCCATTAGCTGGCAAAAAAATCGGGAGGCTCCACGGCAGCAGGCACGCCCCATGCGGTTCGGGTCTCCACAATCGCTCGACCGGAATCGAACCCGGCTCTGACTCGAAATCCCGTCGGGACCGACCCAACAGAATATCGCGAGGCCAAAGGAGGGTTTTTTCATGCGCACCCGGTCCATTGTGCCCCACGATGCCGAGCGAGACACTTACCTTGTGCTGGACGACTTCGGGGATCGACACGGCGCTTGGCGCGAGACCGACGCCGAAAGCGCTGATCGCGCGACGCTGATCCGCGATCTGCTGGACGTCCAGTGATGATGGCGGGCCAATGTCAGACAACACACTGAAAGGCGCTGCGGATTATGGGCTGCGACACCCGGCGGCGACCCTGCTCAACGAGGAGGGCGCGTTCGACGGCCATGTAGTGGAAGCCCCACTCGCCCACGACCTGGAGAAAAAAAGTGGGTTTAAAACAGCATTGGCGGCAATGCTCCTGTTGAGTGTCGGCGGTCTCGGCGGCCGGCCCGTGCGCGGCGCGCTGCAGGCTTCGCCGGAAGGATTGGTTGCGCTCGCTCAGGAGGCCACCGCTTCGTATAACGTCTATGCACCGGACCGGGTCCGACCCGTCGAGGTTCGCGCCTCCGATGCCACCCAACTCGTGGAATGGGTCTCCGGCCGGTTGCATCGGCCGGTGAAGGTGCCGGATCTGACCAATTCGGGCTACCGGCTGATGGGAGGGCGCCTGGTTGCCACCGAGCACGGCCCGGCCGCAATGTTCATGTATGACGACGATCACGGCAGTCGGATTGTCGTGCTAACTCGTCCGATGAGCAGCGCAGACCAGAACGCACCAATGACGCCCCGATCGCAGGGCGATGTCGGAGGCTTCGCCTGGGCAGACGACGGCGTGAGCTATAGCCTGGTCGGCCACGCCGCTCCGGAATCTTTAAGGCCAATTGCAAATGAGGTTCGGAGGCAGGCGCGCGCTATCCAAACACTTCGGTAGTTTCACCCCGGTGCTCAACTCGCGGCGGCCGCAAACACGCTGCGGAATTGAGAGCGCGACCGCGATGCGCACCGTCGTTGGCTGAGCACTATGACGCAGCCCTCAAGACGTAGCGTTACGCTTGAAAGGTTAGCCCGTAAAACCCTTTATTGGATGGCCGCTTCTGTGAAGGGTTTCGGATGACGGCCATCGCGACGATTCGGCTTGCACCGGGGCCGTCGTCCGAAAGCCTCCAGTGAAGGAACGCGCGGGAGATGAAGTGCCGATGGTGATGCCGGGCTATGGCGATTTGATCGCGGTGTTGGCGGGGGACGCAAGGCGCGAGAGCATGGCGGTGAGTTGAAGGCGGACGCTGGTGGGTCTCGGGCTCTCTTTAGCACCGATGAGCATGGCTTTCGGTACTGGTTGCGCTGTGGAACGCGCTGACGGGCATCTGTCCGCTCGAGCGTCGCCGTGGCCGGGTTGTGACCAGCGAGGAACGCGCTTGGCGATGGGGGTGCGTGATGTCGTGGCCGCGCTCATGAGGTGTCGATCCTGATTGCGACGAGAGGTGTCGTCGGCCGGTGGCGTGGCTGGCAGCCGGCCTCGAAGGTCTCAATGACGAACATGCGGCCGCCACAGCACGGACAAGGCTGGGCGAGCACCTGCGCCGCAGCCGGATCGATCTCGACCTTCTCCTCGGCCACCGGCGCGGCCAGACCTAGGAGTTCGCGCACCCGTGCGATCGTCTCGGCGCGGTTTGCGCTGGCGAACAAGCCGTAGTGGCGGATGCGGTGGAAGCCTTTGGGCAGCACGTGAATGAGGAAGCGGCGGATGAACTCGCCAACGTCGAGCGTCATCGTCGTATATCGGCTGGGGCCTTCGATCCTGTAGTCCTTGACCTTGAACGTGACGCTCCGCTGGTCGACTGCGATCAGACGGCTGTTCGAGATGGCGACGCGGTGGGTGTAGCGCGACAGATAGGCGAGCACGGCCTTTGGGCCCGCGAACGGGCGCTTGGCGTAGACGAACCAGCGCCTCTTGCCGAGCGGGGCCAGGAACGCAGCGAACGTATTGGCATCGGCCAGATGCGCATGTGAGCCCCGGAACTGCAGCCTTCCCGCCTCGTGTGCGGCCAGAAGCTTCTCCAGCATCAAGCGCCGAAACAGCTTCGACAGAACGCGCACGGGCAGCAGGAAGTCTGACTTGCATGAGATCCAGCGGCTGTCGTCCATCGAGAGCCCGCCGCCCGGCACGATCATGTGGACGTGTGGATGGTGGGTCATTGCCGAGCCCCAGCTGTGCAACACCGAGGTGATGCCGATGCGAGCTCCGAGGTGCTTCGGGTCGGCCGCGATGGTGAGCATCGTCTCCGACGAGGCCTTGAACAGCAGATCGTAGATCACGGCCTTGTTCTGGTAGGCGATGTCGCCAATCGCCGAGGGCAGCGTGAAGACGACGTGAAAATAGGGAATCGGGAGCAGTTCGGCCTCGCGCGCCGCCATCCATTGGCGTGCTGCCGCGCCCTGACACTTCGGGCAGTGCCGGTTGCGGCAGCTGTTGTAGGCGATCGTGGTGTGGGCGCAGTCCTCGCAACGCGCGACGTGACCGCCCAGCGCCGCCGTGCGGCAGTTCTCGATGGCGCTCATCACCTTGAGTTGGAGCAGGCTGACGTGACCGCGGTTGGCATGACGCCACGCGGCCCCGTGGTCGCGGAAGACGTCCGCGACCTCCAGAGATGGACGGGCCATGTGGGCCCGTTACGCTGGCGGCTCGTCCTTCTTCTTCGGCACCAGCGGCGTGAGCCTGTCCAGAGGGCTCATGACCTCACGGATGATGTTGGTGGCCACCTGGGTGTAGCGCGCCGTGGTGTCGAGCTTGGAATGCCCGAGCAAAACCTGGATCACACGAATATCGATGTTCCGCTCGAGCAGGTGCGTGGCGAAGCTGTGTCGCAGCGTGTGCGGCGCCACCCAATTGGGCAGCCCAGCCAGCTCGGCGGCCATGTGGCAGACCCGATTGAGCTGTCGCGTGGTCATCGGGTTGATGCGATCGCGGCCAGGGAACATCCACACCTGGGGATGGGCGATGCGCCACCAGTCGCGCAGCAGCTCCAACAACCGCGGTGACAGCATCGCATGGCGATCCTTGCGGCCTTTACCCTGCTCCACGCGGAGCGTCATGCGCTTGGAATCAATATCGCAGACCTTCAGTGCGACGACCTCCATGGCGCGCAGGCCGGCGCCGTAGGCAACGCTGAGCGCCGCCTTGTGCTTCGGCCCGGGTGCGGCCTCCAGCAGGCGCAACACCTCCTCGGGCGAGAGCACGCGCGGCAGCTTGCGCGGTTCGTAGACGAACACGAGATGTCGTGTCGTCTCCGGCCGGTCGAGTGTCACCTTGAAGAAGAACCGGAGCGCGGTCACGGTCGCGTTGACGCTCGGTGGTTGCATACTGGTCTCGGTCAGATGCAGCTGGAACGCGCGCAGCTCTTCCGCCGTCGCGGTGTCGGGAGAACGTCCGAGGAAGGTCGCGAGCCTCTTGACGGCACGGATATACTCGCGTTGCGTATCGGGCACGAACCTGCGCATGTTCATGTCTTCGAGCATGCGTTGGCGCAGCGGGCTGATGGGCTTCTCGCTCATTGGGGGCTCCTGTCTTGAGGTTGGAGTGCTTGAACCCCTCAATCCTCAAGACGGAGCGCCCGCCCGTCACCTGCGCTCGATCAGATAGTTATGATGGTAGACGTAATACCCCGACCGACCAGCAAGCGCCCTCCCGCGGTAGCGGGTTCGTTCTGTGGCGCGAAGCGGCCGTTCGGACACAAACAGCATTTCGTGACCGCGTGGGCGTGAGTTGAGAGCCTATTAGTTTGAAATCAGACTCGGAGGGAGTGGGGACGAGCAGGCCCTCCCGTCGAAAACATCGGGGCCAGCAGCGCCGAGAGCCTCGTTAGGGGAGTAAGTCACGGGCGTTATCAAAAATCCGGCCTAGCATATCATAGAGTTGTTCTATTTCGTTTTCTGAGAACCCGCGCAAGGCGACCCGTTGATTGCGCAGCGCCAGCGGAATTAGCGCCTTGGTGAGTTTTCGACCGTTTGGAGTCAATTTCACCAGAACCGAGCGGTTATCCAGCTTGTTACGCACACGAGTCAGCAATCCGCGCTCGTCCATGGTTGTCAGCAGGCGCGAAAGCGTCGATTGCTCGATCGTCGTGTCGCCAAGCAGGTCGCCGATCTTCAGCTCGCGCTGGCTCCAAAGCACCGCAAGCACTCGCCACATCGGAAGCGTCAGGTCGAAGCGTTCCAGTTCGTTACTGAACGCGGTGGCCAGTCTGACGCCAGTCCTGTTTATCTGGTAAGGAAGAAACAGCTCGAAATTGAACATTGTCTGCCGTAGCTGGACCGAAGGATCCCGGAATTTGCAAGTGTAGGCATCTTGGATTCGGGCGCAAAGTGCAATGGATTTGTGGAAGACGGATCCGCTGCCCCTTCGATTATCTCCTTGTTTGACCAGCTGTTTCCTTTGATTCACGCTTAAATCGCAAGATCCAGCTGCGTTCCTTTGGCCTACCAGCCTGCCGCGATTGATCGCCCGGTTGAACCTTATGTTCCAAATGCTTGCCTGCTGCATCGGCACTACGATCGCGTCGATGCCGCTTCGATTTTCACACGCCCGGCCTCCGCTGCCGCCTCAATCGCAAATGCCGAGCGAGGGAGCATGTCGCGATTGCGAACGCCCGCGCGGCCAGGAAGCGACGGGTAGTTTCAGCCGAACAGCTCGTAGAATCCGAGCTTCCGCTGCATCGGCGCATCGTCGACGACGAACAGATGAGCGGGTTTGGCGGCAGAAGCGTTTTCCAGCCGAACTTCGGCGTGGGTTGGTACCGCAAGCGTGTCGTATTGTTCGAAAGTGAGGCTCACGCCATCGATCTCCGCCACTCCTGAACCGTCGACGACGTTGATCACGGCAGAGGCCGAGTGACGCGGCAGCCGAACCGTCTCGCCGGGACGAAGTTCGATCGCCGAAAAGCCAAGTATCGGCATGCACTCCGCCCCCGTCTCCGGATTCACATAGGCAAGCCGCACTGCCTCACCCCGCGGGGTGACCGTCGCGAGGGAATTAAGAGCTTCCTTGACCTCGCGCCAAGGGTAGCGGACCAGAGGAAAATTCGCCCGGGGACGGCTGAGCGTCGCGTAGGGCACGAGGCCGGAACGTCGAAATCTCGTCTGCGAGGAGTCGGGCTCATTGCGTATTTGCTGGGACTTGCCTTCGATGCAATAGGAGGCCTCCAGCGAATAGACCAGCGGCAGGTCGAGCGCATCCATCCAGACCACTGGCCCGGTGCCGGAATGGCCGTGCTCGTGCCACAGCCCGGACGGCGTCAGAATGAGGTCGCCTGGCTCCATCGGGCACTTCTCACCCTCGACGATGGTGAAGCCGCCATCTCCCTCGACGACAAAGCGTACCGCCGTGGGCGTATGCTTGTGATTGGGAGCGGTCTCGCCGGGCAGGATCAGCTGCATTCCGATATAGATCGATGGCGTGGCCTGCATGTTGTCGAGGCCGAGACCGGGATTGGCGAGAACCAGCACGCGCCGCTCCGCCTTCTCGATCGGGGTAAGTCGTCCGGCTTCGAGCAGCTGAGGCCGGATATCCGCATAGTGCCAAACAATCGGTTTCGTGCGTCGAGTGGGGATATTGTAGGGCAGCGCGGCGCGAAGATTCGGCCAAAGCGGTACCAGATTTCGCGCGGTGAGGCCCTGACGGTATTCAAGCGGCAAGTCTTCAAGTGTTCCGAGTTGCGACATTTCCTCTCTCCTGTTGCATTGTTAGTGGCCGGTCGTTTCTGGCGGCGCCGAATTATCTGTTGGCCGAAAGGCGGGCGCAGCTGGGGGCCTTCGCTGTTGTCGCGGCGATTACGTCGCTTCCGACGCAGTAATGGTGAGCTCGATCGCGGGAATCCCGTCAATCGAACCGGTGATGCGGTTGCCGGGCACGACTGGGCCAACGCCCGCGGGGGTGCCGGTGTAGATCAGATCGCCGGCAACGAGATGGTAGTAGCGCGAGAGATGCGAGACGAGTTCCGGAACGCTCCACACGAGGTCGGGGAGCCTGGCGTCCTGCTTGATGGACCCGTCGACGGCGAGAAAGATGCGCTGGTCGTCGACCGAGCCGAAGTCGATCTTGCGAACGATCGGGGATATCACCGCTGACTGCTCGAAGTCCTTGCCGAGATCCCATGGGCGGCCCTTGGCGCGGGCGTCGAGCTGCAGATCGCGCCGCGTCATGTCGAGCCCGGCGGCGTAGCCGAAGACGGTGTCGAGCGCCTTTTCAACCGGGACATGCCATGCCGGTGCACCGATGGCGACAACGAGCTCCATCTCGTAATGATAGTTCGCAGTTCCCGATGGATAGGGAACCGTCGAGCCGCTCTCGACGATCGCGCCAGCCTGCTTCAGGAAGTAGAAAGGCGCCTCGCGGTCAACCTCGACTCCCATTTCCCTGGCGTGCTCGGCATAGTTCCGGCCAACACAGAAGATCCGATTGACCGGGAAGCGCGTCATCGCGTCGACGACGGCAACGCTCGGATTTGGTGCGATCGAAAACAAGTTTTTTGCAGCAGTAGCGGTCACGTCAGGGGTTCCTCATCGTTGCATGGCAATCTCGACCGAATTGACGGGCTGCTGCGGCGTGTTTTTGGAGCACGGCAATGGAACGTCACATGCATGACAGGTCGAGGAGCGCAGCGTTCGAATCAACAAAGCGAGGGCGATCGTCTACCCCGCTCGCCGGTTTACCGGTCCATTTGCAACTTCCGGATGGCGTTGCGCATAGGCCGCAGCGAGGTCAGGCGCCATCCGCTGGACATCGGCAAAAGTCGTTCGACCGGTGCGCGTGATGTAGCTGTAGGCAAAGTCGATGGGGGCGAGCTTCATGTGTTCATCCATATGCTCGTACCATCGCAGGCTGACGTTAGCGGCATCCCAAATCTTCTTCATCGGTGGCAGGCGGATTTCCTGGAAGCGCGCAAGGGCGGCTTTCACATCGTTCCCGTTCTCGGCAAAGGCCCGGTTGAGCGCGATAGCGTCCTCCATGGCAAGCCTTGTCCCCGAGCCGATCGAAAAATGGGCCGTACGCAAGGCGTCGCCGATCAGCACGACGTTGTCGAAGCTCCAGTTCCGGTTCCAGACCGCTGGAAACTGACGCCAATACGATCCGTTGGAAAGGATCGGATGGCCGCCAAGATCCTTCGCGAACGCCTGCTCACAGGTGCGGATGGTGTCTTCCAGGCCCATTGTTTCAAATCCGGCCCGGCGCCAGGTGGCGTCCTCGACCTCTACCAGGAACGTGCTCATGTCGGGCGCGTAGCGATAGTGATGCGCGCAGAACACGCCGACGTCGGTTTCTCGGAACGTCAAGGTCAGACTGTCGAACGGCTTGGAGGTCCCGTACCAGATGAAGCGGTTGGGACGCCAATCAACGCTGGTTCCAAATTTATCCTCGTTTTCCGCCCGGACCCAGGAGAAGGCTCCATTGCCGCAGACGATCAGGTCGGCCGCGCCAAGCTGCGCCAGCGACTTGACTTCGGTATCGAACTCGATCCTGACCCCCAGCTTTTCGACGTGAGCGTGGAGCAAGGTGAGCAGCTTCAAGCGGCCGATCGAAGAAAAGCCGTTCCCCGGGATAGGGATCCGGGTGTCATTGTGAACGACCGTGATATCGTTCCACATCTCCATGTGCGGCGTCACCACATTGCAGAGCTCTTCGTCATCGGCGCGAAGAAACTCGAGCGCGCGATCGGAGAATACGACTCCGAAGCCCCAGGTCGCGTCGCGCGGGCCGCGCTCGAAGATCGTGATATCGTGGGTTGGGTCGCGCCTTTTCATCAGGGCGGCGAGGTGCAAGCCCGCGGGTCCGGCTCCAAGGATCTTGATCTTCATATTGTTCCTCTCGGTTTGTGCAATCATTGTGAACGGGGCGGCGACGGCGTCATCGTTCAAGCATCGCGCGGATGGCGTCCGGCAACGGGTGTGCCCGTATTTTTTTCGGATCGATAAAATCCGCCGAGATCCACACGCGAACCTCCCAGCCTTTGGCGACGGCGGCTTCGCCCAGAAAAACGTCGTGCGAAACCCGAATGGTCTTGCGGCCGATCTCCTTCACGCTCGTGCGAGCCGTGACGGTGTCTCCAGCCGCGGCCGGGCCGACGAAATTTGCGCCCGCCTCCACCAGCGGAAAGCGCCGGGACTCGGCCATCGACATTCCTGCAGCCCGAAGCATTTGGCCGAACGCCGCGTCGAACCATCGGAAGTAGTTCGGATAGAAGACGATCGCCGCTGGATCGCAGTCTCCGAACCCGACCTCGATTTCAGTCGTGTTGGTCAGCACCGCCCGTATCCTTGTCGTTTCCTCCGGCGCTGCGCCGACATGATGCTGGCAATGAATCGGACCAGCGAGGTGCACATGGCATGATGAACGTCCGGCGATTTCACGTGATCGGACTTGTGACGAGCACAGGCCTGTGCTGCCGGCCGAGAGCGAGAACGGCAACCGCCGCCACCATTGCCGGCGCCACCGATGCGGTCAGAATGGCACCGGTTCCCCAGCCTGCCGCCATCAGAAACCCGGCTGCGGTCGGGCCAAGGATTGAGCCGACGCGGCCAAAACCGAGCGCCCAACCCACACCGGTCACCCGTAGCGCCGTCGGATACAGCCCTGCCGTGACGGCGTTCATTCCGATTTGTGCGCCGACAATTCCGATTCCGACGACGAAAATGCCCGTGAAGAGGATAGTGGGATCTCGGCCAGTGACGGCGATCACGCCTATAAGCACGCCGGCTAAGGCATACGAGCAGCCAAGCACGGTGTATGGTCCCAATCGATCGATCAACCAGCCGAGGCCAATGGCGCCAATGACGCCCCCAAGGTTCAACGTAGACGTGGCGTAGATCGCGGTCGTCAGAGGATAGCCCCACTGCTTGAGCAGAGTGGGGAGCCAGCTTACCAGAAAATACATGACAAGCAGGTTGCAGAAGAAGGCGACCCAGAGCAGGGTCGTCGACGCGGCTCGCCCTTCTCTGAAGAGTTGCGTCCCGGAAAAGCCGGCCGGTCGGTGCTCCGGCAGCACATAGCGTACATCGCCCTTGCCACTCATGACGCTTCCAGTGACCTTCTGGAGAATCGAGGCAATATGGCCGTCGGTGGCGCCTCGCGCTACCAGAAACCGCAGCGACTCCGGCAGGGCGAACACCAGAACCGGAACGAGCAGCAGGGGCAGAATGCCCCCGAGTATAAAGACTGACTGCCAACCGAACTCCGGAATGATCCGTGCGGCGAGGAAACCGCCGAGCGTCGAGCCCAAAGGGAAGCCGCAGAACATCACGGTGACCGCGGTCGCCCGCAGACGATTTGGCGCAAATTCGGACGTCATCGAGATGATGTTGGGCATCGCGCCGCCGAGCCCGATTCCGGTTAAAACCCTCAACGCCACCAATGTTGTGAACGATCCTGCCCAGCCGGTCGCCAGCGCAAAACCTCCGAACAAAAAGACGCAAAGGATCAGAACGGATTTTCGCCCATAGCGATCGGCCAGCGGACCGAATGCAAGCGCCCCGATCGTCAGGCCCAGCAGGCCCGCGCCGAAGATCGCGCCGAACGCTGTCATCGGCATGCTCCATTGCGCGGCAATGACCGGCGCGACAAAAGCGATCGCTTGCGTGTCGAACCCGTCCAGCATCGCCACGAACGCGCAGAGAATCAGGATGCGGATGTGAAATGGCCGAATCGGCGCCTGGTCGATTTCCGACGCGATGTTGACTACCCGATTGCCGATCGTTCCGGCTATGCTTGACATCGATCCTCCCAGGAATTTTGAACGAAAGTCGCGTCGCGGGGCCGATCAGGTGGCCTCGTCGAGAATCGGTTCAGCCCTAGCGATGCCTGCGGCGCCACCTCGGCAGCGGGCTGCAACTACCGCGCTCCGCCGGCCTCAAGCCGGCGAGATCAGGGCTCTAGAAACGTGCAACTGCGGTGAGGGAGGGAATCGTTCATGGGCCTCTCCTGTTAGCGTCATTCATCCCGGCGACAGGGCTTTGAGCCCGGTCTGTTGTCGGCGCGTGACGGCGAACCGTTCTTTTCTGCGCTCTTGCGGTCAATATTACATCCATTTGCATTATATGCAAATGCAAATATCGCGAGTCGTTTAGAGATCGCAAATGGACGATAGAGCCTATCATTTCAAGATATTGGCGGCAACGTACGTGCTGTTGATCCCCTGTGATCTGGCTTCCTTGGCAAAAAATATCTTGAGTTATATGAAATTGCATTCATACTCCGGCGCAAAATATGCGCATGGCGTAACCGATGCGTAACAAAAACAGGGAGGATTACCGTGCTGCCAGGCTGTACTCCATGGCCGGACGAACTCGCGCTCAGCTATCGCATCAAGGGGTATTGGGGGGATCTTTCGATTCCCGACCTGTTCGATGAACTGGCGGCCGAGGCGCCGGATCGCATCGCCGTCATCGACGGTGATGCGCGCGCGACCTTGACCGGGCTTTGCGACGACAGCGAACGTCTCGCCGCGCATTTTCACCGCCTTGGTCTTGGGAAGGGCGACAGGGTCATCTTTCAGCTTCCAAGCAGCATTGGATTCTTCTCGACCTTCCTGGCCCTGCTCCGGATCGGCGCGATCCCGGTGATGGCGCTGCCGCCGCACCGTGAAACGGAACTCGTTCATTTCGCGCGGTTCTCCGGGGCGACGGCGTTGTTCGTGCCGCAACGGATACGTGATTTCGACTTTCGCCCGATGGCGGAAGCCGTTCGGGCGTCGGCGCCGACAGTGCGCCACATCTTCGTCCTGGGTGACGCCCTGGAAGGTCAGGTATCGCTGGAAAGGCTTGCGGTTACACCGCCCGGGCAAGACGATGTGACCGCCGTAGCGGCGATCGAACTCGACGCCAGCGATGTCGCTCTCATGTTGTTATCGGGCGGCACGACCGCATTGCCGAAGCTCATCCCGCGCACGCACAACGACTACGTTTACAATTTCAAGCAGAGCGGACGGATCGCCGGCTTCGGCCCGGATACGGTGCTGCTCGCGGCGCTGCCGCTCGCCCATAACTATACGTTGGGCTCGCCCGGCGCTCTTGGTGCGATAGCGCTCGGCGGGCGCGTGGTGATCGCGCCGACATTGGATTGCGAAACCGTGTTCGCTCTGGTGCAGCGTGAAGGGGTCACCGACATTCCGGCGGCGGTGCCGCTGATCGTGAATTGGCTGAACGATGAACGGCTGGACCGTTTCGACACGCGGTCGCTTCGCGTGGTGCAGAACGGCGGCGCGCGCCTGTCGCCCGAACTGAGAGACCGTCTTCGCAAGAGGCTGGGCTGTCAGTTCCAGGAGGTCTATGGCACCGCCGAGGGGTTGCTCAACATGACGCGTCTCGATGATCCCGACGACAAGGTGCTGGAAAGTTCCGGGGCGCCAATCTGCGACGATGACGAAATCAAGGTGCTGGACCCCCAGGGTCGAGAGGCTGCCGACGGCCAGGAGGGCGAGCTGGTGGTGCGCGGTCCCTATACGATCCGCGGCTATTACAATGCACCCGAGGTCAACGCCAGGGCGTTCACGCCCGACGGCTTCTATCGCATGGGCGACATCGTCCGAAAGCGCGGACGTTATCTCGTCACCGAAGGTCGAAAGAACGACCTCATCAACCGCGGTGGCGAAAAGATCAGCACCGACGAAGTCGAGAATTACATTCTCAAGCACCCCGCCATTCATGGCGTCGCCGTGGTCGCCATGCCCGATCCGGTCTTCGGTGAAAAGGCATGCGCGTTCGTCACCCTCAATCAGGGTCAAAACCTGAAGTTCGATGAACTCAAGGACTTTCTCCTCGCGCAGCGGATCGCGAAGTTCAAGCTTCCTGAACGACTTGAAATTCTGAGCGAGTTCCCGGTTTCGCCGGCCGGAAAGATCCTGCGGCGGTCTCTCCGTGAAAGGATCGAAGCCGAATTGGCTCGCGAAAAAGGAAACTCCAATGATCAAGCCCGGTGAAGCAAAGCTGCCCAAACTGTTCGAGCCGGTCCAATGGGGACGCTTTCAGATCAAGAACCGGATCAAATACGGCGCCTGCTGCGTATCGAACTACAACACCCGCGACGGGTTCATAACACCGCGCGAACTGGCGCGGATGCGGGTGATCGCGGAGACCGGATGCGGCATCATCACCAACCAGGGCGCGTATCCGGACGCGGAAGGCCTTGGCAAGGCCTATTTCCGCCAGGTCGCCATCTTCGATGACAAGTTCCTGCCGCAGTTCGAAATGATCGCGCGCATGATCAGGGACAATGGCGGCATCGCCATCCAGCAGATCCTGCACGCCGGCCGCTATGGCGGCATCGATCTCGGCTATTGCATCCAGCCCTCAGTCGTGCCGCAGACCTTGCCGCACTTCCGGCCGCCCCGCGAGATCACCAGAGAGCAGATCAAGCAGACGATCAGGGAGCACGCAGAAGCCGCACGCCGCGCTGTCAAGGCGGGCTTCGACGGCACCGAGATCACCAGCTTCATGGGCTATCTGCTGGCGACCTTCAATTCGAAGTTTACCAATCAGCGCACCGACGAATACGGCGGCTCGATCGAGAACCGCGGTCGCTTCATGCGCGAACTTATCGATGCGATCAAGCAAGCGACCCCCGACCACCCGCTCGTCGTGCGCCTGAACGGTACTGAACTGATGGAGAAATGGGGCGGCAATACCGATGACGAGTGCTTCGAACTGATGCAGCAGGCCGGTGACAGCGGCGTCGACATGATCAGCGTGACCGTGGGCTGGCAGGAAGCCCCCGAATCCTCGATCGGCCGCGACATCCCGCCGGGGCATTGGAATTTTCTGGCGGAGCGCGCCAAGAAGCTGCTTCCCAACGTTCCCATCGCGTTTGGTCAGCGCCTGCCCGATCCGGCCATGGCCAATCAGTGCCTGGCCGAGGGCGCGTTCGATTTCTGGGAGATCTGCCGGCCGTTGCTGGCGGATCCGCAACTGGTGCACAAGGCCGCGGAGGACCGTATGGCGGAAGTGCGCCGCTGCGTCGGCTCGCTCAACTGCCTGTCGCGTCTTTTTCGTGATCTGCCCTACACCTGCACCATGAACCCGGCGCTGGGACACGAGGTCGAACCGGAATACGCCATTACGCCGGCGGCGGTGAAGAAGAGCATCATGGTGGTCGGCGCCGGCCCGGCTGGCATGGAATGCGCGGTCACCGCCGCGCAGCGCGGACATTCGGTCGTCGTCTACGACAAGAACGACCGGATCGGCGGCGCACTGGTCGGCTATGCATCGAACGACATCGCAAACCGCGACGACATGCTGTCGGTGCTCGGCTATTACGAGGCCATGGCACGCAAGCTCGGCGTCAAGGTCAATCTCAACACCACCGTCGATCCGGCGCTGATGCGCGACCATCTGCACGAATACGACGCGGCCGTCATCGCCACGGGCGCGCGGCTCGATCGCTGCCAATTGCCGCCGGTCGAGGACGGCGTCGAGATCCTGTCTGCCATCGACGTCGCCTGCGGGCGAGCGCAAACCAAAGGCAAAGTGGCGATCATCGGCGGCGGCAAGGTCGGGCTGACGCTCGCGGAATCGCTGGCGACGCAAAAGGTCGACGTCACGATCGTCGAGACCGACAAGCGGCTCGCGGGCGACGTCATGCCGTCGTGGAAATGGCGCCACACCGCCTGGGTCGACGAACTCGGCATTGCGACGGCGCTCGGCGTCAAGATCGTCAAGATCGCCAAGGACGGCGTGCACGTGGTCGACAAGAAGGGTGCGCGCGTCGTCGCAGCAGACACGGTCGTCGCGGCTTCGCCGGCGGCGCCGGCGCAGGAGTTGATCCACGCCTTCGAATGGATGGTCGATGAGGTCCATCCCTGCGGCGACGCGGTGACGCCACGAGGGCTCGGCGTCGCCATCCAGGACGGCTATCGTCTGGGCTGCCGGATATGACGGCGCTGCCGGAGGCCGCCCGCTGGCAGGGGCTGCTCGACCGCCATAGCGCGCTGTTCGGCGACCTCGACGATGGCTGCCGTATCGGGATCGCCCGGCGCACTGACCTCAAGCCGCCCGGCGCGGAGATGGTGGTGTGGGAAGCGCGAGGAAGACGCCTCGTCGCCGGCAGGCGTCCGTTTTGCGGGTATGAGAACGCAGGCGTCGACGTGCTTCTCGTGGGGGATGATGACGCGATGACCGAGCTTTCGGCCGAACTCGACGGCGACGCGCTGCCAACGCTCAAGCGTTTGGTTCGGCGCGGCAATGTCGTTTGCTACGTGCTGAGGCGCCAGTGCGAGCTGATCGAGGCCGGGTACGAAGACGTCCTGCAATCAATGGGCGTAGCCTTCGCCGGAGCGTGCAGATGAGTGCGCCCGGACGCCGCGTGACGAGCTCGTGAGCCACCAATGATATTTCGCAACCCGAAAGGTGCGCCCGAACTTGCTTGCGACGAATGCGGCTGCCGCTGGTTCGATCGGCGCACAGATGCGTGTTACGAATGCGGCGAACCGGCGCCGGCGGAACAAGTCCGCGCCTTCGAGCAGGCGCTGGCCGAGTTCCAGTCGCGGCGCACCGCCGCGTCGGCGCTGGAGCAGGAACGCAAGGGCACTCGGGAGCAATGATGTCCGCGCCGGACGCACCGGTCTATCTCGACTATCAGTCGACTACGCCGTGCGATCCGCGCGTCGTCGATGCCATGCTGCCCTATTTTACGGAGCGATTCGGCAATCCACATTCGCTGAGCCACGCCTACGGCAGGGACGCCGACGAGGCGGTGGAGCATGCGCGCGCCGATGTGGCGCGGATCATCGGCGCGAGCGCGGCCGAGATCGTGTTCACGTCGGGCGCCACGGAGGCGAACAATCTGGCGCTCAAGGGGGCAGCGCAGTTCCTTCGGGAGAAGAAAAGCCATTTGATCACGGTTGTCACCGAGCACAGAGCCGTGCTGGATTCCTGCCGACGCCTGGAAAACGAGGGCTTCCGGATCACGCGCCTTCCTGTGCGACCGGACGGGTTGCTTGATCTCGCCACGTTGGAGGCTGCGATAACGCCGCAAACAGCCCTCGTGTCGGTCATGGCAGCCAACAACGAGATCGGCGTTGTGCAACGGCTCGCCGAAATCGGCGCGATCTGCCGCCGACATGACGTGTTGTTTCACACGGATGCGGCCCAGGCGGTGGGCAAGATTGCGCTCGATGTCGAGGCGATGAACATCGACCTCCTCAGCATTTCCGGTCACAAAATCTATGGACCGAAGGGCATCGGCGCGCTCTACGTGCGGCGCAGGCCGCGCGTGCGGCTGTCGTCGCAGATCGACGGCGGCGGACAGGAGAGGGGCATGCGTGCCGGCACCCTGCCGACCCCGCTCTGCGTCGGCATCGGCGAAGCGTGCCGCATCGCAAGTGCCGGGATGGAGGCGGAAGCACGCCGGCTTTGCATGTTGCAGAATCGTCTGCTTCAAGGCGTTTGCGGCCGGCTGCCGGACGTGCGCCTCAACGGCGATCTCGTTCGACGCATCCCTGGCAATCTCAACCTCAGTTTCCTCGGAATCGGAAGCGACGGCCTGCTGATGGCGCTGAAGTCGATCGCCGTATCGGCCGGTTCGGCGTGCGCCTCGGGTTCGCGGGAGCCGAGCCACGTGTTGCGCGCGCTCGGCTCCGACGCGGACGTTGCGCAAGCTGCCTTGCGGATCGGCCTCGGACGCTTCACCTCGCAGGGAGACGTCGATCGCGCCATCGAGGATATCGTGCAGGCGGTGACGCGCCTGCGCGATCTCTCGCCGCTGTGGGAAATGCATTGTGACGGGAACGACCTGAAATCGATCCAATGGGCGAAATTCTGAGCGCCCGGGCACGGAGAATTCGATGTTGTATAGCGACCAGGTCATCGATTATTTCGAGCGCCCGCCCAACGCCGGCTCGTTTGCGAAAGACGAAAGCGGGATTGGTTGCGGTCTCGTCGGCGCTCCTGCACGCGGCGAAGTCATTCGGCTGCAGATCAAGGTAGGCGGCGCAGGCCTGATCGAGGACACGCGCTTCAAGGCTTTTGGCGGCGCGACAACGATCGCCGCCGCTTCGCTGGCCAGCGAATGGATCAAGGGCAAGACGTTGGTCGGGGCGGTCGAGATCACCAATACGAAGATCGCCTGCCGTCTTGCGCTCGCGCCGGTCCAGATCCGCAGCGCGGTGCTCGCGGAGGACGCCATCAACGCCGCGATCGTCGACTATCAGCTGAAGCATGGGTTGGACGAACCGAGCGTCAGCCAAGGCAAACTTGCCGCACCACGAGCGTGTCCCGAAGCTTGAAGCCGTGAGCCGGAATTCTAACGGAAACTATATCGCAATTTCAACAGCATATGAGTTCGCGGTTGTGTTCTGAATGGCGCACCAATGCTCTCACCGACACTTTGCCCCGGTCGGGCTGCATCAGGGCGGCTAGGCGCCCGCGAACCTCGAAATGGATCGGATCACCAGGCCCGACTCGCGGCGCGACGACGATGCGATCGATGAGTTCGCGCAGCTTGAGGCCCGCAGCCTTGGCGTCGCTGGCCGAAAGCGCTTTCGCGAACTGCTCCACCGCATTGAGATAGACGGCGATAGTAGCCGGATGCAGCGCGATGACGTTCTCCTCGGTTGCTCGCAGGAGACACGTTTCCTGGCGATCAATCTCGGCCTCGAGCTCCGCGAGCTTGGCGCCGACCAAGCGTCCCGTTATCTCCTCCTTGGCACCTGCATCGACTAGACGGGCGGCCTCGCGGCGCGCATCCTGCAGCTTGCGCCGCGGCGCTTTCGCGCGATCGCTCCTTCGAGAGCCGCGCCTGAGCTGGGGGATCGGCGTCCAAAATTGACCCCCTATAGGTGTTGCGCTGCCTGCTTTCGAACGAAGCAGGTGGTGGGGGATGCTGGTGGTGGAGACGATTGCGCGGATTCGGCGCGAGCACTTTATCAAGGGCAGGACGATCAAGGAGATCGCCCGTGACCTGAGGGTGTCTCGGAACACGGTCCGCAAGGTTCTGCGGTCAGGAGAGACATCCTTCGAGTACGATCGGGAAGTCCAGCCGCGACCGAAGCTGGGCCGGTGGACGGCAGATCTCGACGATCCCATCGCGTCGGAGCCGGCATGGCAGGACTGGGAACCGTTCCTTATTGCTCAGGGCTACCGCTTCGTTCTGTTCGACACGCTCAATCGGTTCTATGTCGCGCAAGAACATCCAGAGATCATGGCGCGCCTCCCGTCCGAGCGGGCACCATGGCACGCGGTTCGTCACATGCACGAGACAGGTCGTGCTCCCGAAAATAAGCAACATCCCGATCGCGCGTTGGCGCAAGATTTCGCGCGCGGATTTTGGGCGAGCCTGCCTTATCTCGATGCAAGCCTTATAGCGTCGCTCTTGGGTCGCGCCCGCCGAATTGCAAGACCCGACCACTTCGCAGCGCTCGCGTCCACAGTCGATACCGAACAATTTCGTGCGGCGCTCGGACGGGTCGCTTGCGGTTATGATGGCGGACAGATCGTTGATGAGTGAGAGACCGCGAACGGGAACGACCGCCTTTGGCGTAAAGCGGCCACCTCATCACGCGAAGCAAATCATCAACTCATCGCAACAACGACTTTCCCTTTAGCGCGTCCACTTTCGACATAGGCGAGAGCTTCGGAAATGTTCGCAAACGGATATACTTTGTCGACGATGACCTTCAGTTTTCCTTGTTCAATGAGTTCGGCAATCTGAGCGAGGTCGCCACCACTCGGATGCATGAAAAGATATCGATAGCTGATCCCTGCGCGCCGAGCTCGCGATCTGATGCCGTAGCTGATAATCCAGAACATGGCGGTAAGAGCCCGGCGGCCGCCAAGATCCTTGATCGCAGTTTGCGGTTCCGGAAGAGCCGCTATTGAAACGATTTTAGTTCCCGGCTTCATGATTTCGAACATTTGCTCCAGGGTCTTGCCGCCGATCAGATCAAACCCCGCATCAAATCTGCCTCCTGCTTTGGATATATCCTGAGCCGTATAATCGATCACTTCATCACAGCCGAGCGAGCGCACCAACGCTTCGCCTCGCTTCGAAGCTGTCGTCGTCACATGTGCGCCCAGCCATTTGACAATCTGAATTGCAAAGGTGCCGACTCCTCCAGCACCGCTTGAAATGAACACTTTTTGTCCTGGTTTGACACCGAGTTCGTCCCTCAATGCCTGCAGAGCAGTCAACGCCGCCAGCGGCACGGCCGCAGCGTCCGTGAAATCCAAATCCCGGGGCATATGCGCAGCGTGATCCTCGTCGACGCAAGCTTGCTCTGCGAATGCGCCGGCACGGTCCTTTGCGACCCGGGCAAACACACGGTCACCCATGCGGAACCTTTTCACGTCGCTGCCAATGGCAATAACTTCCCCTGCAAGTTCATTGCCGAGCACAAGCGGAAGCGTTGGCCGCAGGATTGCGCGAAGCTTCCCCTGTCGGAATTTAAAATCTACCGGGTTCAGACCCGCAGCGCGCACGACAACGAGAATATCGCGTGGCCCCGGCGCAGGTGCCGAGACATCCATCAGCAGCGAGCCTTCAGGGCCGCCGTAATGCTTGAGAACGTATGCGCGCATGAGTCTCCACGCTCACGAGAGGGGGTATCGTCCATCGTCGACCGAACGCGAGCTGAAACGCAATCAGGTCGTACGGTCGTTTCATATGAGTTACTATTTGGTCGCTTGTGCGTCAAAAGCCACATTTGAGGAAGGGCTGGTTGTGTGAAGGGTTTCGGATGACGGCCATCGCGACGATTCGGCTTGCACCGGGGCCGTCGTCCGAAAGCCTCCAGTGAAGGAACGCGCGGGAGATGAAGTGCCGATGGTGATGCCGGGCTATGGCGATTTGATCGCGGTGTTGGCGGGGGACGCAAGGCGCGAGAGCATGGCGGTGAGTTGAAGGCGGACGCTGGTGGGTCTCGGGCTCTCTTTAGCACCGATGAGCATGGCTTTCGGTACTGGTTGCGCTGTGGAACGCGCTGACGGGCATCTGTCCGCTCGAGCGTCGCCGTGGCCGGGTTGTGACCAGCGAGGAACGCGCTTGGCGATGGGGGTGCGTGATGTCGTGGCCGCGCTCATGAGGTGTCGATCTTGATTGCGACGATAGGCGCGGTCGGACGGTAGCGTGGCTGGCAGCCGGCCTCGAAGGTCTCAATGACGAACATGCGGCCGCCACAGCACGGACAAGGCTGGGCGAGCACCTGCGCCGCAGCCGGATCGATCTCGACCTTCTCCTCGGCCACCGGCGCGGCCAGACCTAGGAGTTCGCGCACCCGTGCGATCGTCTCGGCGCGGTTTGCGCTGGCGAACAAGCCGTAGTGGCGGATGCGGTGGAAGCCTTTGGGCAGCACGTGAATGAGGAAGCGGCGGATGAACTCGCCAACGTCGAGCGTCATCGTCGTATATCGGCTGGGGCCTTCGATCCTGTAGTCCTTGACCTTGAACGTGACGCTCCGCTGGTCGACTGCGATCAGACGGCTGTTCGAGATGGCGACGCGGTGGGTGTAGCGCGACAGATAGGCGAGCACGGCCTTTGGGCCCGCGAACGGGCGCTTGGCGTAGACGAACCAGCGCCTCTTGCCGAGCGGGGCCAGGAACGCAGCGAACGTATTGGCATCGGCCAGATGCGCATGTGAGCCCCGGAACTGCAGCCTTCCCGCCTCGTGTGCGGCCAGAAGCTTCTCCAGCATCAAGCGCCGAAACAGCTTCGACAGAACGCGCACGGGCAGCAGGAAGTCTGACTTGCATGAGATCCAGCGGCTGTCGTCCATCGAGAGCCCGCCGCCCGGCACGATCATGTGGACGTGTGGATGGTGGGTCATTGCCGAGCCCCAGCTGTGCAACACCGAGGTGATGCCGATGCGAGCTCCGAGGTGCTTCGGGTCGGCCGCGATGGTGAGCATCGTCTCCGACGAGGCCTTGAACAGCAGATCGTAGATCACGGCCTTGTTCTGGTAGGCGATGTCGCCAATCGCCGAGGGCAGCGTGAAGACGACGTGAAAATAGGGAATTGGGAGCAGTTCGGCCTCGCGCGCCGCCATCCATTGGCGTGCTGCCGCGCCCTGACACTTCGGGCAGTGCCGGTTGCGGCAGCTGTTGTAGGCGATCGTGGTGTGGGCGCAGTCCTCGCAACGCGCGACGTGACCGCCCAGCGCCGCCGTGCGGCAGTTCTCGATGGCGCTCATCACCTTGAGTTGGAGCAGGCTGACGTGACCGCGGTTGGCATGACGCCACGCGGCCCCGTGGTCGCGGAAGACGTCCGCGACCTCCAGAGATGGACGGGCCATGTGGGCCCGTTACGCTGGCGGCTCGTCCTTCTTCTTCGGCACCAGCGGCGTGAGCCTGTCCAGAGGGCTCATGACCTCACGGATGATGTTGGTGGCCACCTGGGTGTAGCGCGCCGTGGTGTCGAGCTTGGAATGCCCGAGCAAAACCTGGATCACACGAATATCGATGTTCCGCTCGAGCAGGTGCGTGGCGAAGCTGTGTCGCAGCGTGTGCGGCGCCACCCAATTGGGCAGCCCAGCCAGCTCGGCGGCCATGTGGCAGACCCGATTGAGCTGTCGCGTGGTCATCGGGTTGATGCGATCGCGGCCAGGGAACATCCACACCTGGGGATGGGCGATGCGCCACCAGTCGCGCAGCAGCTCCAACAACCGCGGTGACAGCATCGCATGGCGATCCTTGCGGCCTTTACCCTGCTCCACGCGGAGCGTCATGCGCTTGGAATCAATATCGCAGACCTTCAGTGCGACGACCTCCATGGCGCGCAGGCCGGCGCCGTAGGCAACGCTGAGCGCCGCCTTGTGCTTCGGCCCGGGTGCGGCCTCCAGCAGGCGCAACACCTCCTCGGGCGAGAGCACGCGCGGCAGCTTGCGCGGTTCGTAGACGAACACGAGATGTCGTGTCGTCTCCGGCCGGTCGAGTGTCACCTTGAAGAAGAACCGGAGCGCGGTCACGGTCGCGTTGACGCTCGGTGGTTGCATACTGGTCTCGGTCAGATGCAGCTGGAACGCGCGCAGCTCTTCCGCCGTCGCGGTGTCGGGAGAACGTCCGAGGAAGGTCGCGAGCCTCTTGACGGCACGGATATACTCGCGTTGCGTATCGGGCACGAACCTGCGCATGTTCATGTCTTCGAGCATGCGTTGGCGCAGCGGGCTGATGGGCTTCTCGCTCATTGGGGGCTCCTGTCTTGAGGTTGGAGTGCTTGAACCCCTCAATCCTCAAGACGGAGCGCCCGCCCGTCACCTGCGCTCGATCAGATAGTTATGATGGTAGACGTAATACCCCGACCGACCAGCAAGCGCCCTCCCGCGGTAGCGGGTTCGTTCTGTGGCGCAATGCCGCCGTTCGCAAGCATGTTCGCTCCTGGGTGCAAACCGGAAGTGATCGGCACAAAGCCAAAGTGGCGCGTTTGACCCGGAGCAGACCTCAGGCGCGTTCTGCGTCTCGGCGAGCGACAATCACGACCGACCCTCGCAGGCACTTATTCATTTCGCCGATTCGCTCTGCGTGGACAAGCCACGGACCGCCGCGTCGGAGATCGATGAAGTCCTTAACATCTCGACCGAGCACATTGAAGCGAACCACTGCCGCACTATCAGGGTTCTCAAGCATGAACGCATGAAAATCGGTTTCCGCGTCAAAGTCATAGGTTGCGATCATCAAGGCGGGCCGCCCCTCAACTGGCGGGAGCGCGCGAAAGCCAGCCGCCTCAATCCAAGCCAGTCCCGCCAGGGTGACGGGACAGCAAAATGTCGCCCCGCCGAAGCTGCCGCGTTTCAGCCCAAGGTCGATCCACCAATCGTTCTGCCAGTCCTCATAGCCAAAGAGCATGCCCTCAAGCCGTTCGAAATGCTCGTTCCAGCCTCCTGATTTCGAAGAAGCCTGCCAAATCAGTTTGCTCGCGGGAATCCGCCACTCTTCATCCTTTGGCGTGTAGAACACCGTCCGGTGACCCTCATACTTTTTTACGGAAGCATCGAACGGCTCGATGACCTCTTCCCGGTGCAGCAAACCGGCTGCTACCCAATGATCGAATCTGTGCTCACCGTCGAAGGTCATGGGCGGATAAGCATGCGACATACGCGCGAGCTTCTTTCGGCCATCCAACAGGAGAGGCAGCTCATATCCGGTGTGGGTCAGATATGGCGCCTCAGACAGGCGGTGCCATCGGAAGAGCCTAATGACGAGATTGGTGGACTCTAGTTGGGAACGGTCGAATGTAACGCCGACCCGCGCGACGAGCGCTGCCAATTCCTGGTCGTCGAGATGATAGGTGTGGCGCAACTCGGGATCTTCATCCGCGGCAATACCGAGAATAGAGCGAAGGACCCCGACGTCGGCGACATCAAAGAGAGTCTGCGCAACAGGACACCACAGATCGTAATCAAATGCTTCCAAGATGAAGTGATTGGAACGTAGTGTGGGACGCATCATGGATTGTCAGTCCGGACCGCGCGGTGCCGTCTTCATTGTGGCCGACCGAGCTCAAACGGGTCGTCCTTGCCACGAACTCACTTAACGGCGGCTTAATCGCACGGCGCAACCTTGGCGCGAAAGTCTGAGTTGGTAGATCGGTTCCCAGGGGCAGCATTTCCGCTCCTGGCACTGAACGGACCAGTCGGGCCGGTCTGACAACGTCCGTTGATCGGGGTAGACCGGAAGTAGCTGGCAGAGCGTCAAACCGGCGTGATTGACCCGTTCCGGACACCGTGCCGGTGCTCAACACTCGTGTTGCAAAATTGTGGGACCTGCCGATGATCGCGCTGTGCACTACAATAGACTCGGCTTGAGGTTCAGTGCGCATCGATGGCAGCTTATCCCTCGGGTACGTTCCCGTTATCGTCGGCGAGCCGGGCCACGTTCTGCCATTTTGAGCGCTCGGAATTTGCGTCCGCTTCCATCAGCAGCGGACGACCTGCCCAACCTCATGAGAGGGGTCTATCTTGGTTGTTCGCCGGCCTTCATTTCGCTCCGATCGGATCGCGCTCGATCCGATCGCGTGCGTCGTGTCCCTGCCGGTGGGGACGTCGTGTGTTCATCAGTCGAACTTGACCAGGTCCTTGAAGATCAGTTGACCCCAGCTATTTCCGCGCGCCTGGACTAGCAGCCCACCTTCCGAAAGCCCGCCAAGTTTGATCGGCGCGAAGCCGAGATCTTCCGCAAGCGCACCAATCTCCGCTGCGGCGTCGTCATCGTCGCTCGCCAGGAACACAACTCTTCTGCCACCATGTACGGCCGGATCTTGGTCAAGGACGGCAGCGGCCAGATAATTGAAGCCCTTGACCAGTCGACCGCCAGCGAAGGCCTGCGCGACGAACTTGGATGAAGGTTGTCCCCCCAGTTTCTCAGGGGACACGCCGTAGCCATTGGTCACATCGACGATCGTCTTCCCCTGCCAGGTAGGCAGCGCCTTCGCGATATCCTGGTGCGACTCGAAACGGACGGCCAAAAAGACGATGTCCGCCTTGACCGCTTCCGCCAGTTTTTTGGGAATGATCGTGGGTCCGATCGCGGCCGCGGCGGATGCAAAGTTTTCCGGGTCGCGCGTGGTTGCAACCGATACCTCGATGCCGTTGCGGGCAAACGCTTTCGCCAGGGCCCGGCCGATATTGCCGAAGCCGATAATTGCGTAGCTCATGATGTTTCTCCGATCTTGTGTCAATGTCGGCGTCAGACCTGCGCCATGCCTCCATCGACGGCGAGATCCACGCCGTTGATGAACGAACTTTCATCGGAGGCGAGGAACGTGACGGCAGCCGCGATTTCCTCTGGCTTGCCCCTGCGACCCATTGGGATCTGTGAAGCAAACTGGGCGGCCGCTTGCTCGGCTTGCTCTGGGGTAAGGCCCGTCGTTGTCTCTAAGGCGGGGGTCTCGGTTGGTCCGGGGCTCATCGTATTCACGCGGATCTTGCGGTCTTTCAGTTCCAGAGTCCAAGCGCGCGAGAAGTTGCGCACAGCCGCCTTACTCGCGGCGTAGGCGCTAAACCCTGGCAGCCCCAACACGTTCGCGACCGAGGAGGTCAGGATAATCGAACCGCCGTCTTTGAAGAGGGGAAGCGCCTTCTGCACCGTAAAGAACAGCCCCTTCACGTTCACGTCGAAGGTCTGGTCAAGATGGGCCTCAGTAGCTACCGCGAGCGGTGCGATTGTCCCCACGCCCGCGTTCGCGAAGAGAATGTCGATGTGACCATGTTTCTCTTTCACGACGGCATAGAGCCGGTCCAGATCTTCCAAGCGCGACACGTCCCCCGCGACCGTCGTGACGTTTCTCTTGATGAAGGCTGCGGCCTCCTTCAGCTCTTTCTCTCGTCGCCCGGTGATCACGACGTGCGCACCTTCCTCCACGAAGCGCTTGGCTGTGGCCAAGCCAATCCCACTGCTTCCGCCCGTGATGACTGCAACCTTACCTTCCAGTTTTTTCATGATCTTTTTCCTTCGTTGTGTGGGCCGGGCACGGGACCGCGCCGGGGTCAGATTTGCGCCAGGCCGCCATCGACGGCGACCTCGCTGCCGGTCATGAAGCTGCTGTCCGACGACGCGAGAAAAGCGGCCACGGCCCCGATCTCCGCCGGATCGGCCATGCGCTGGAGCGGAGTCATCGAGGCGAAGACCTTCTGGCCCTCCTCGCCCAGCGCTTCCTTCGCGAGTTCGGTCGCTGTCGCCCCGGGCGACAGCACGTTTACCCGGATGCCGCTGCCCTTCAGGTCTTCCGCCCAGGTCCGCGCGAGGTTGCGCACTGCCGCCTTGCTCGCGCTGTAGGCGCTCATTGCCGGGGCGCCCGTGGTGCCGGCGCTCGATCCGGTCAGGATGATCGAACCGCCCTGGCGCATCAGCGGCAGCGCCTTCTGGACCGTGAAGATCGTACCCTTCACATTGGTGTCGAAAGTTTCGTCAATGTGCTCGGCGGTGATCTCACCGAGCCGAAGCTGGCTTCCCGCCCCGGCGTTGGCGAAGACGATGTCGAGGCTTCCGCGCTCGGCCTTCACCGCCGCGTAGAGTTGGTCGAGGTCGGCCTCATCCGAGACCGAGCCCTTCACCGCGCGGGCATTGGGCCCGAGGTCGGCTACAGCAGCGTCGAGCGCTTCCCGCCTGCGGCCGAAGATGAAGACGAAGGCGCCCTCCTCGATGAAGCGCTTCGCTGCGGCGCGGCCGATGCCGGTAGCGCCCCCCGTGATGACTGCAACCTTACCCTCAAGCTTTCTCATGACTTCTGTTTTCAGACTCCGTCTTTGGTTGTTCGGGGACGCCCCCGAGAACTTCAACATGGGTCTGCCGGCGTCAGGCGTTGAGTGCGGAAACGCGCACATCGGTGGTGCGAAATCGATCCGGCCGGACGATTGACGCCAGCCGCGATGATCGGTGTCCGCCGTTCGGAATTGGGCCGGGCTTGTCAGCATAGGCTATGATGACCGCCCGTACTGCTGTTTGATGTGTTAGATGCGGGCGTTAGAAGGCGCACCGCGCGGTGCGGGATTGCACCATGATTGACTGGGATGACGTTCGCTATTTTCTTGCCGTCGCGCGCGGAGGCTCGGTGCGGGCCGCCGCCAAGAGCCTTGGTGTGAACCACGCGACCGTACTGCGACGCATCGCCCAGCTTGAGGAACGCCTCGGGGCGCTCATGTTCGAAAAGCTGCCCGCGGGCTACCGCCTGACGGCTGCGGGCGAGGAGGTCCTCGAGCTCGCGAAGCAGATGGAAGCGTCGTCGCTTAAACTGGAGACGCGCGTCTTCGGGCGCGACCAGAGCGTGCGCGGGCTTCTGCGGGTGACGCTGGCGCCGCCCCTCGCGACACACCTGCTGATGCCGGACTTCGCCGATTTCGCGCGTCTGCATCCGGACATCGAGATGGAAATCCTGTCGTACGGCGAGCTGGCAAATCTGACCAACCGGGAGGCCGACGTCGCGATCCGCGTCGTCTACGACCGCAAAACCCTGCCGCTCAATCTTCACGGCCTGAAGGGACCGGAGCTGTTCGGCGGCGCCTACATGTCCCGCGATCGGCTAACCGCGTGGCGTGCGGGCGCGCCTGATCCCATCCGGTGGATCGTCATAAACATTCATGGAATCCCGGACTGGGCCAGCGAGGGTGAGGTTCGCACCACGGGGGTTCCATTCAGGACCACCGACGCCGAGTCGCAGATCGTTGCTGTACGGCAAGGGCTCGGGATTACGACACTGCCGTGCTTCGTTGGCGATGCCGACCCCCTGTTGGCTAGGGTGCCGGGTACCGACCTGCACATGTACGGAACGGTTTGGCTCCTCACACAGGGAGAGACACGCAAGACGAAGCGCGTGCGGCTCTTCACGGAGTTCGTATCCCGCAGGCTCGCCGCGTACGCTCCGCTTCTCGCGGGGCTGTCCATATCGCGCGACTGACGTTCGGCAGGTCGCCGGCGACGCTTGCCGTCGACAAGTGCCTGCAAGCGGACATCCCCAGCGTACGACTTGAGATTTCCAGAGTCACGGCACCGTTGGCGGCCTCTCAAAAACTCAGGAATATTACAAGCGGGGCAAGTCTGGGGAGGCGTTTGTTGCGGGTCCTCGATTTGAACTCACCATTCGAGAAGCTCCGAGTTTAGCCCATCACAGGAGCTCTGCAGTCGACGTGTTTGGCTTGCCGCCCGCGCCATCGTTCTTGCGGGCCATCTGCTCAATTCCCTCGTTCGGAATAGCGGAATTCGCCGTGAACGTTTGTTCCCCGATGCCAACAAAAATACCAACAAAGCGGACGGCTGGAGAGAACTTTTACGCGTGTTTTCAATGCACCGCGAAAATTTTTCCGAAAATATGGAATCAAACCAAAGACGTAAGTTATTGCTAATATTTTTGACTTGGTGCCCCTGGCCGGAATCGAACCAGCACTCCTTGCGGAACTCGATTTTGAGTTCGAGCGCGTCTACCAATTCCGCCACAGGGGCTTCTCGCGCTCAGCCGCAAGGGCGGAGGTCGCGAAGCCGGCGGAATATAGCGGGCGGTCAGTCCCGGTCAACCCGCGCGTGTCGGGAATGACCGGAAGGGTGGTCGCCGGGCGCCTTTGCCGCGGCTGGGCGCACGGGAGCATGCAACGCGCGCGGAGAGGATCAACCGCTTTCACCGTGTCATCGACCTGACAAGACACTCCAGTGTGATCGGCCCCGCCTCGACAGCGGCAGGCGCGCAGGTTAGGACGCTTTCGCACAGGAGACCGTCGTGACGTCAGATACAATCGCAAACCCCTCGCATGTGCGCGGCGACGCCAACCCGGCGCTGACAGCGGCGCTCGCGATCACGGCCATCGCGGCCGCGACGCTGGCGGGGGCGTGGTTCTTTCAGCTGGTGCTGGATATCCGTCCCTGTCCACTCTGCCTTGAGCAGCGCTATACCTATTATCTGGTCGTCCCGCTTGGCGCGCTGATTGCGTTCGCCGCGGCCAGGGACGCGCCGCGCGCCGTGCTGGTTGCGGGCCTCGCCATTATCGCACTCGCGACCCTCGGCAATGCCGGGCTCGCCACCTATCACTCAGGCGTCGAATGGGGGCTCTGGAAGGGGCCGACCGAATGCACCGGCCCGGTCGGAAATCTCGGCAGCGCCGGCAACCTGCTGCAGCGTCTCGACAGCGTCAAGGTGGTGCGCTGCGACGAGGTGCAATGGCGTTTTCTCGGGCTGTCGCTGGCCGGCTACAACGTGCTGATCTCGCTCGCCATGGCCGCGATCGCGGCATGGGGCATCGTCAGGTCCGCCAAGAGAGCCTAGTCGTCGAGAATCTGATCGTCGAAGCTAATCGTCGACATCTTCCTGCGGGCGTCCGAACAGGTGGATGATGCCGGGCGTCGCAATGGTGACGAACACGAAGCGCGACAGATGATGCGCGCCGACGAAGATCGGGTCGATGTGCAGCGTCAATGCCAGCGCCAGCATGGCGTCCATGGCACCCGGCGCGAATGCGACGATGATGTCGGCGAACCGCACCTGGGTGGTCAGCGCGATCACCGCGACGAAGATCGCTGATATCGCGATGGCGATGGCGAACGATCCCAGCGCCGCATTGACGTGGCTGAAGAGGACGCTGGTCTTCATGCGCGCGAACCGCGTGCCGATCAGAGCGCCGATGCCGACCAGCGCGATTCCTCGCACCGATGGCGGCAGGACGCCCTCGATCAGCCCGGTGCCGTGCAGCACGCTTGACCCGATCATCGCGCCGAACATCCAGCTCGCCGGAAATTTTATCAGCCGCAGCAACAGCGCCGCCGCCACCGCCGCCGCGATCAGTTCGGCCAGTTCGAGCGGCGAGGCGATCGCCATCACGGTCGTCGGTGGAGACGACGGGGCTATTCCGGTCAGCGCCAGCAATAGCGGCAGGGCCGCAGTGAGCATGATCACGCGCATGGTCTGGACCACCGCGATCGCCGACACGTCCGCGCCTCTCTCGATGGCGAGCATGGTGATTTGCGACAGCGCGCCGGGGCTTCCCGCCAGGAATGCCGAGGTCCGGTCCCAGCCGTGGACGCGCTGTAAATAGAGGCTGCTGCCGAGAGTTCGAGCAGAAGGTGGCCAGTGCCAGGAGCCCGATGGTCAAGGGATAGGCGCCCATATGCTGCAGCAACTGCCGCGACACCAGCGAGCCCAGCGAAATCCCGAGCAGCACCAGCACGGTCTGGGTCAGGATCGGCGGTACGGTGAGCGGCCTCCCGGCAATCGCGGCGATGCCGACCGCGATCATGGCCCCGGAAATCAGCCCGCCTGGAAGGCTTGCCCACAAGAACAGCACGCCGCCGGCGGTGCCGATCGCGAGCGTTTCGAGCACGTTGAGGGTCTTGGCGGGAATGGCAAACGCCACCGATGCGGGGATCCGGCTCACGGCGCCTTATGTCAAATCCGTGGCCGAGGGACAAATGCGCTAGCGCGATGCAGCAATGCGCGTTTCTGCCTCCCCCTGGAGGGCCTGGAGGGGGAGGGTGGGAGCGCGCACTCTGAAGCTGCCGGTCATACTCCTACCACCGGTGCGGCGCGCGGCGCCGACCCGGTGGTGGCTGATCATGGCTGTAGGCGTTGCCCGCACCCTCCAGGGTGACGCCGCCGGCGCTATGACTTCGGCTTGGCAGCGGCGTCCTTCGCAGCCTTCTTGCAATCCGACATAAACTTCTTGCGCTCCTTGCCGTGGACGCCCTTGGTATCGGCTTCCTTCGAGCATTCGAGCGACGCTGCGGTCCGCGGCTTCTCGGCCTTCTTTTCCGCTGGCGCCGCCTTTGCGGCAGGTGCAGGCGTCGCCGGCGCCGGGGTCTGCGCAAACGCCGAGCTGATCAGGAACAGGGATGCGAAGGCGGTCGCGGCCACGCGGGAAGATATCGTCATCATGGGAGCACCTCAGGTTGAAGAGGGCAGCAAAGTCGCGCCACAATGCTGAACCGCGGATGAATGAAGCCGGGTGGGCCATATTTTTGCCGCACGATATTTTGGCGCCACGAAGGATCGCTCCGTTGTCACCCGGCGTCGCTGCGCTAGGATGGCGGTCCTATAGATCGCTACGCCCCAAGGAGACCAGGGATGACCATTCAAGCAAAATTATTGTGCATCTTTGCAGTGACGGGATTTGCCGCACTCGTCGCAACAGCGCCGGCGCAAGCCCTGACCACGCAGGAATGCAGTGCGAAATACCAGGCCGCCAAGGCGGCCGGCACGCTAAGCGGCCAGAAGTGGAACGATTTCCGTAAAGCGCAATGCGGCGCGGACGCCGCAGCGGCGCCCGCCGCCGCGCCGGCTGCCGCACCGGCGGCGCCGAAGGAGGCCGAGGCCAAGCCAAAGAAGGAAGCCGCGCCCGCGGCTGCGCCTGCTGCACCAGCCGGTCCGGCGGTGTTCCCGACGGCCGTGGATCCGAAATACTCCAAGGAAACCGCCGGCAAGGCCCGGATGCATACCTGCGTCGATCGGTACAACGCCAACAAGGCCAGCAACGCCAATGGCGGCTTGAAATGGATCGAGAAGGGCGGCGGCTATTACAGCGAGTGCAACAAGAAGCTGAAGGGCTAAACGCTCATCTCTTTTGTTTGACGCGTTTTCTTCACGCGAACCGAATTCACCCCGCATCAAGTACGGGGCAGGCTTCGCTCGAAACGCTCCAGCAAGCCAGCTCGGCCGGATGACATTTCCTCCGGCCGAGCTCAGGCTTCATCGTCAAGCAGTTTCTCGGCCGACTTTTCGATCAGCTGCGCGCGCTTGCGCGCCCCGCGCTCGAGAAACAAGAGGCTCTGGCCGAAAATAAAGCAATAAAACAGGAAGGCCTGCGCCTCCGCGTCCTCAGGCGTCAGCCCGGTCGCGCGATAGAGGTGCCCGACATTCTTCAGCCGCGCGGCGTCGACGCTTGCCACGACTTGAGCCGCCGCCTCGTCGGATCTGGCCCATTGCCGGATCGCCAGTTCGACCGCCATGCCCTCGGTATTCATGCGCTCCGAATAGAGCCGGATCAGCGCTCTCAGCCGATCGCGCGCGGTCGCCCCGTCAAGGCTGGTCTGCTGCTCGATTGCAGCGATACGTCCCGCGCTCCAGCTTCGCAGGATGCCGTCGAGCAGCGCCGCGCGGTCCCTGAAACGGCGGTAAAAACCGCCCTTGGTGACACCGAGGTTCTTGGCCAGTACCTCGACCCTTACGCCCTCGACACCGGACCTTGCGATCTCCTTAAATCCGGCCTCGATCCAGGCGTCGCCTTTGCCATCGGTCATTGTCGGAGCCCTCACCGATTCTTGATACGGTAGCGTATTGCTAGCCCGCCGGCGCCTTGATACGCTACCGTATCAAAAATCGATGGCGGGAGCGATCGATGGAAACCGCGGTCACCTATTGCGGCACGGTCTATCCTTGGCAATGCGACCATGTCGGCCACATGAACATCATGTGGTATGTCGGCAAGTTCGACGAGGCCAACTGGAATCTGTTCGCGCGGATCGGGCTGACGCCGACTTACCTGCGGGAATCCAACCGCGGCATGGCCGCGGTCCAGCAAAATATCACCTACAAGCGCGAATTGCTGGCCGGCGATATCGTCGAGATCAGAAGCGTCCTGCTCGAGATCCGCGACAAGTCGATCCGCTTTTTGCACGAGATGCGCAACGCCGAAATCGGCGAGATCGCAGCCTCTTGCGAGATCACCGGCGTTCACATGGACCGGATGGCGCGGAAGTCCGCGCCGTTTTCGGACGCGATTCGCAAGTTGGCCGAAAGCCAGCTCGGCATTCGCCAGGCCGCCGGCGCCCAAGACAGAACATGCCGCGCTTCGAGCCGAAGAATCCCGACTACCTGAAGGCGGCCGCCGCGACGTTCGACCGGCAGCAGGCGATGCGGACGCTTGATATTTCGATCGCCCGGCTCGAGCCCGGCGAGGTCGACCTGACGATGCCGTATCTCCCGCCTGGACCCAGCAGAACGGTTTTGTTCATGCCGGGATCATCACAGCGGGGCTCGACAACGCCTGTGGTATAGCCGCCTTCACGCTGATGCCATCGGGTTCCGACATCCTGACCGTGGAATTCAAGACCAACCTGCTGGCGCCCGCCAGAGGCGAGCGATTTGCGTTTCGCGCCCATGTCGTCAAGCCCGGCCGCACCTTGACGGTGTGCGAGGCGCGCGCCTTTGCGGAAACGGACGGCGCCGAAAGCCTGATCGCGACCATGACCGGAACCCTGATGGCGCTGCCGCGGCGCGTATAGGCGGGGCCGGGCCCCGGCTTCCGTCCGATCATTGACAAGCGCAGACAAACCCACGCCGGAATCGCCTGATGTACGGGTTTTCCGCGCGCGGATCGCTGATGACAGCAAGCCGCAGCAATTGCAGTTTTGCTATAACGCCGTCATAGAGATTTGCCTAAAAATCCTTCCGGGGTCCCGCCGTGCAACCAATGTTATCGACTTGATGATCTCCGCGATGCAGGGCGTGCTGGGACTGGCATCGGGTGCGCTGGTCGGATTTTCGCTTGGCCTGGTCGGTGGCGGCGGATCGATCCTCGCGGTGCCGCTGATGGTCTATGTGGTCGGCGTGCCCGACCCGCACGTGGCGATCGGCACCAGCGCCATCGCGGTGGCCGCCAACGCCGCGGTCAACTTGTCGAATCATTCGCGCGGCGGCACGGTAAAATGGCCGTGCGCGCTCACCTTCGCGGCCGCGGGAGTTATCGGCGCGTTTGTGGGATCGATCTTCGGCAAGATGCTCGACGGCCAGAAGCTGCTGGCGCTGTTTGCGCTCCTGATGCTGGTGATCGCCGCGCTGATGCTGAAAACGCGGGCGCGGATCGGCCTGCCCGACGTGCAGATGGACTGGTCCAACATGCCCGCCATTGTCGGTCTCGGGCTCGCGACCGGAACGCTGTCGGGCTTCTTCGGCATCGGCGGCGGATTCCTGATCGTGCCGGCGCTGATGCTTGCGACGGGAATGTCGATCATGAACGCCGTCTCTTCGTCGCTGGTCGCGGTGACGACGTTCGGTCTGACCACCGCCGCCAGCTACGCCTGGTCCGGGCTGGTCTCATGGCAGCTGGCGGGATTGTTCATCGCGGGCGGCATCGCCGGCGGAGTTATCGGCACCCGATCGGCACGGCAATTAGCTGCGCGACGCGGCGCGCTGAATATGGTGTTTGCCGCTGTCATTATCGCGGTGGCGCTCTATATGTTGGTACGCAGTTTGACCCCCCTTCTGACGAGTGCGCCCTAGGGCCGGCCCGGGAGACCAGAGATGACAGAACCGATCGATCCTGCCCGGCTGTATCGGGGACGCAGCCGGCGCGAGGCGCTTGGCCTGCTCGGCGCAGGCGCGGCGATGCTCGGCCTGCAGGTGGCGCCACGCCCGGCGCTGGCGCAAAACAACGAGGAGACGGTGCTGACCGAAGCGCTGGTGTTGCGCGATCCGGATATTGCGGTGGCTGGCAATCCCAAGGGCGACGTCACGATCGTCGAATATTTCGATTACCAGTGTCCGTATTGCCGCAAGGTCGAGCCCGAACTGCGCCAGGTGGTGCAGGACGACGGCAAAGTCAGGCTGGTGCAGAAGGACTGGCCGATTCTCGGGCCGGTTTCGGTCGTTGCCGCACGGATGGCGTTGGCGAGCAAATACCAGGACAAGTACCTTCAGGCGCATGAAGCGCTGATCGGCGCCAATTCGAAGCTGACCGAACCGCGCATCCGTGAGCTGCTTGCGGGCGCGGGCATTGATGTCGATCGCGTGATGCGCGATCTCGACACCAACGCCAAGGCGATCGACGCGATCCTTGCCCGTAACAACGATCAAGCCACCGCGTTCGGCTTCAATGGCACGCCGTCCTTTATCGTCGGCAAATTCCGGGTGCCGGGCGTTCTCACCATGGCGCAGTTCGATCAGGCCATTGCCGATGCGCGGAAAGCGGCGGCGAAGAAATAGCCGCGGCAGATAGCAAAGCGCCCTCGCCGCGGGGCGAAGGCGCCGGCTTGGCGAATAATTTCGCGATTACTTCGACGACAGTCTGATCCAGTCGTCATGGGCGTGCGTCTTCAGCGCGTGCCAGTTGGCGGCCGCGACGTCCCAGTTCACGATGGTGCGATTGGCCTGCGCCATCTGGCCGCCCGCGACCGTGGAAGTCTGCATCGAGTTGTAGCTGTAGACGCCCGCGACCAGCAGAAGCGCTCCCAATATCATTCCCAGAAAAACGCGCATGGCAAACCTCCGGTGAGCACGAACAACGCGCCCCGAAACGAATGGTTCCCCCGGAATGCGTCGATCGATCGGCAAGCCACCCGCCGATCAGGCCCGACCGAACGCCCGCACCAGCCAGTCGATGAAGACGCGGACGCGCGGCGATAGCTGGCGGTTGCGCGGATAAAGCAGCGACACCGGCACCGAAGGCGGCGGGCACTTTGCCAGCACCTGCACCAGCGTGCCGCGTGCAAGATCGGCTTCGGCGTGGAAGCGCGGCACCTGCACAAGACCGAACCCAAGCCGTGCGGTGGCGAGATAGCTTTCCGGGCCGGTCACCGACATGATCACGGGCAGCTCGATCTCTCGCAGGTTTTCGCCGATCATGAATTCCATCGGCCTCAATCTGCCGGTCGTGAGCGAGCGCAGTCCGATCATGCGGTGGCCGTCGAGCGCGCTGGGGGCGACTGGCACGCCATAGCGCTCGAAATAATTCGGCGCGGCACAGGTCAGCCGTTCCAGCATCACGACTTGTCGCGCGATCATATCGCTGTCCGGCAAATGGCCGAAGCGCAGCACGCAATCGACACCCTCGCTGATCAGGTCGATCCAGCGGTCGCCCTCGCTCATATTGAGTTCGATGTCCGGGTATTGAGCGAAGAAGTGCGGCAGATTAGGCAGCAGAAAGTGGCGCGCCAGCGTCCCTTGCACCTCCAGCCGCACCAGTCCCCTGGGCTTGGCGCCGCCGAACGCGCCTTCGGCGTCCTCAAGGTCGGCGATCAGCGACAGGCAGCGCCGGTGATGGGCCTCGCCGTCCAGGGTCGGACGCACCTGACGCGTGGTGCGCTCCAGCAGCCGCACGCCGAGCCGCGCTTCAAGCTGCTTGACTGCATCGGTGACGGTCGAGCGCGGCAGGCCGAGATCTTCCGCCGCCAGCGTAAAGCTGCGCCGCTCCACCACCCGCGTGAACACCCGCATCGCGTCGAATCGGTCCATAAGATTGTTCATCTATTCCGAATTGTGATGCCAAATAATGGATGATTATCCGGAAAATGAAAGGGCCTAGCTTTCTCCCATCAGGCGCGGATTTGCCGCGCAACCGAGCGGAGAATGAAAATGACCAACGAAACCAATAAAGTAGCAATCGTAACGGGCGCCTCTCGCGGCATTGGCGCCGCGGTGGCGGAGCGTCTTGGCCGCGACGGCTTCACGGTCGTCATCAATTACTCCGGCGACGCCAGATCCGCCGAGGCGCTCGCCCGCAATATCGAAGGCAACGGCGGCCGGGCGCTCACTGCCAGAGCCGATGTCAGCGATGCCGGCGCGGTGCGCGGCATGTTCGACGCCGCGGAAGCGGCGTTTGGCGGCATCGATGTGCTGGTCAACAATGCCGGCATCATGAAGCTTGCCAAAATCGCCGACAGCGACGATGCGCTGTTCGACCGGCAGATCGCGGTCAACCTCAAGGGCAGCTTCAATGCGATGCGCGAGGCCGGCAAGCGGCTGCGTGACGGCGGCCGCATCGTCAATTTCTCGACCAGCGTGGTCGGGACCAAGCTCGAGACCTACGGCGTCTATGCCGCCACCAAATCCGCGATCGAGACGATGACGGCGATCCTCTCGAAGGAGATGCGCGGCCGCAACATCACGGTCAACGCCGTGGCGCCGGGCCCGACCGCGACGGAGCTGTTTCTCGACGGCAAATCGCCGGAACTGGTCGAGCGCCTGGCCAAGATGAATCCGCTGGAGCGTCTCGGCGCCCCCGAGGACATCGCATCCGCCGTCGCCTTCCTCGTCGGACCCGACGGCAGCTGGGTCAATGGCCAGGTGCTGCGCGCCAATGGCGGCATGGTCTGAACGTCAACCGCCGCGCAGCCAGTTCAGGATCGCCGCGTTGATCTCGCGCGGATAGCAATGGCTGAGATCGTCCAGCTCCCGGTAGCTGACATCGGCGCCGGCCGCCGCCAGCGCGTCTCGTGCCTGGCGTGCCACCTGCACCGGAAACATCCAGTCGAGCCGGCCATGCACGAGATAGACCGGCAAGCCCCGCAATCTTTCGGCGTCCGCGATCTCCACCATCAGCGGGTGGAAGGTGGCGGAGATCGGCGCGAGATGGGTGAAGGGTGAAGCGCTCTCCAGCCCCGTGACGTAGCAGAACGTGCCGCCGTCGCTCATCCCGGTCAGCAGCAGTTTTGTGGAATTGATGTTCCAGCGGCCTCGCACCGAATCGAGAATGCGGGCGAGGTTCGGCGTGTCGGTGTCTTGCCCCGTCAATGCCCAGGTACTTTTGGTCGAAGTGCTGCCGGTCGCGGTCGGCGCGACCAGGATGGCACCGAAGCTGCGCGCGTCGCGCAGCCAGTTCCAAAGGAAACCCCGGCCATTGCCGCTGCCGCCATGCAACGCCATCACCAGCGGCCAGGCGCGGTCGGGCGTGTAATATTCCGGCACGTAGAGCGAGAAGCCGCCGCGGCTGCCGGGTTCGTTATGGTCGTGAATGATCCCGGTGTTTTCGTTTGCCGGCATCGCGAGCTGCGCCTTCAGACCGGCGTCTTCGCGCTGCGCGGGATCGACGAAGAAGTCGCTGACCGGCGGCAGCCTTGCGGCAATCGCATACAGCGCCTCCTGCGCGCGCGGGGCATGACGCAGCGCGCGGAACACCGCGATCAGCTCACCGTTACCATGCTGTACCGCGCGCAATCCCGCGAATGCTTCAAGCGCCGCATCGCTCGCAGCCTCGAGCGAGGCCTGCAGCCCGGCGAATTGCCGGGGCCAGCCCGTCAGCCGGGGACGGACGGCCTGCAAGCCCTGATCAGGCTGGCCTGCGGCCTCCATGACCGAATCGAACTCCGGCGGATGGAGATGGCGTGCCACGAACTCGAGCGCTTCCAACGATTGCAGAAGCGGCGGCAGCACGGTCACGATGTCGTCCACGACCGCGTCGCTCATGATTGCCCCCCGTATCACCCGACCGGTTGCATTGCGTTCAGAAGGTCACGAACGGCTCTGCGGCCGGCGACCGTTCGTGAAATTGGAAAGTGGCACGCCTCTGCCTGCATCATCCTGCACCGGTTTGTCGGACGCCACCGAATGAAGTGGAGGAATGTCATCAATGTTGACAACGGGCTGATCATATGGCGTCATGGCGGTGCATGGATACCAGTCTCAAAAGGTGACATGCGGTCTGCAAGGAGGAAACAAGGGCCGTCCGGACGTGCTGCACCTGCAGTCCGGCTGGCTCCGCTTGACCAGCCGGGGAGGAACTCAAGAGCATGACAAGTCAGCCGTCGAGTGCGCTCATCAACGCGGTCCTCGCGATGGACGTGTACAACAGGGGTGTCAACCCCGGGCTCGTCGTCAGTTTCAACCAGATCGACAATTATCAGGTCATCGCCGGCAGCATCGCGTCAGCGGCGGATGGTTTCGAGGCCGCGACCTACCAGCTCGTGGGCGATCCGGCGACCCGGATCATCGCGTTTCGCGGCACCGATGGCATCAGCGATGTTCCATCCTGGCTCGGTGGCGCGGGCCTTACAGGCTGGCCGACGCAGTTCCCGGATGCCGAGGCCTATTACAACATTTGGGGCACAATCGCGCACGTCTCGCTCACCGGTCAGTCGCTTGGGGGCGGCCTGGCCGGCTACATCGGCGCGCTGTACGACAAACCGGCCTATGCCTTCGACGCGATGCCGTTCGAATTTGCCGCCGAAGTCCGCTACGACCAGCTTCACGGCTTCTGGGGCGCGCTCACGTCGGATCCGCAGGCACGCTATTCCGACATCCATATGGTCTCCGTCTCGGGCGAAATCATGCAGTATGTGCGGGCCGCCGCGCCGGTGCTGGAAGCGCCGCTGGCGCTGCTGCAGCTCGGCCCGGTGGATGGCACGTTGGCGATCGTCCATGCCGCGATCGGCATCTCGTCCGAACCGGTCAATGTTCTCGGCGCCGGCACCAATCTCGGACTGGATCCCGTCAGTCTGCACTCGCCCGCGCTGGTTCCGATCATGCAGTGGGCGAGCGACAATGGATATCAGGATTGGAAGAGCGTCGCCCCTGCGATCCTGACGCCACTCGAGAATGCTGCGATCGCTTCTGCGGTCGGGATTCCCGACGCCAGCACGACCGCCGGCCATGCGTCCGCGTCGGCCAAGATGATGGACATGATCGCCTACTCGACCGTCACCGACGCCAGCGGCTACGGCAACACCGCGGTTCAGTCCCTGTTCAACGGCGGCAACGTCCTCGGCGAGGTCGCGAGCGCGCCTCACGCCGCGACCTACCTGACGAATGCGGGAGTGCAAGGGGCGATCGGCGACGTCATCGCGGAATATGCGGCCCTCCTGGCGGTCAATCACGATGAAGCGACCGCCACAAGCCCGGGCGTCTTCGGCCATGAGCATGGCGTTCTTTACAACGATATGGCCAATCAGGAATTGGCCGTGAACTTCTCGCCGGATCTGTGGAGCCTTTCCAATACCGGAAATGCGGTCGATATCATCGGCCGAACGACGGTGATCGACGCCATCGCCTTGGCCGACGGCGAGTATTCCGGATTGATCGATTCCGCAATCGCGGCGTTCTGGGGCGGGCAGACAGGCAATCTGGATTTAATGACGGCGGCGGCGACCGATGCATCGGCCACCATCAATGTCGACTCCGCGCTGGGCGTCGCCGCTGCAAAATCCGAGGGCGCGATACTGGTGGCCGGCAGCGGCACCGATTTCCTGGTCGGGAACAGCGGCAATGATCTCATGATCGGCGGGACCGGCAACGACACGTTCAACATCGGGACCGGGAACAACATCCTGGTGGGCGGCGCCAACGCCACCTATCTCTACCGCGCCGGTGACGGCAGCGACGTCATCGTCAACGGCCTCGCCTCCGAGACCGCCGCAACCGGCACCCTCGATGTCGGCGCCGGCCTGTCTGCCAACAATCTCTGGTTTGTCAAATCAGGGAACGACCTGCAGATCGATATCCTGGGGACACATCAGCAGGTGACGGTCGCGGACTGGTTCGCGGGCGGATCGCATCAGCTGCAGGAGATCAAGGCCAACGGTCTTGAGCTCGATTCAGGGGTCGCAACGCTGGTGCAGACGATGGCGGCCTACTGCAGCGCCAATCCCGGTTTCGATCCGCTGGCTGCGTCGCAGATGCCGTCCGAGGCGCATCTGCAGGCGGCCTTTGCCGGTTCGTGGCACATGCTTAGCTAGCTTTTTCAATTTGTTGGTGTCCCTTGGTTCTGACGTATGTCAGAACCGGGGCGCTGGCTGCATGTCCGGCGCACCGATCATTCCAGGCGTCCTCCGTTCAGTGCAGCCGGGGCCCCTTGAGCAGCTTGGCACGATCGGTTGAGGTCAGCACCACGTCGAAGGTGACGCCTTCGTGGTGGACGGTGAGCGGCACGTCCACGCCTGCGGGTCCGAGCGCCCAGAGTTTTCGGTAGAAGCCGCTTTGACTTCGAGATCTTCTCGCCGTTGACGGCCAGGATGACGTCGCCGGCCTTGAGTTCGGCGCGCGCCGCGGGTCCCTTTGCGGAAATGCCGATCACCACCACCCTGTCGTCGATCTCGGTCGAGTACATCCCGAGCCAGGGCCGCGCCGGCTTGTTGACGCGCCCGAACTTTCGCAAGTCGTCGAGCACCGGCTTGAGCAGATCGATCGGCACGATCATGTTGACGTGTTCGGCCTTGCCATCGCGCTCGCGCTCGAGCTGAAGCGAGCCGATCCCGATCAACTCGCCTTGGTTCGAGATCAGCCCGGTGCCGCCCCAGTTGGGATGCGCGGGATGGGTGAAGATCGCCTCATCCAGCAGATATTCCCAGTATCCGGCGAACTCCTGTTTGGCGGCGATCTGGCAGGCGACCGACCGCGTGCGTCCGCCGGCGCCGCCGACCACGACGCGGTCGCCAATCTGGGCGCTGCCGGAGGAGCCGAGCGGCAGCGGATCGAGATCGATGCGGCCGAGCGCCTGCACCAGCCCGAAGCCGCTCTCGGAATTGAAGCCGAGCGCGTGGCCTTCCACCACGCGGCCCTCGCCGAGATGCAGCCAGACCGCTTCGGCCTCGGTGATCAGATAACCGATGGTCAGCACCAGCCCATCGTCGATCAGGACGCCATTGCCGGCGCGCTCGGTACCCAGCGTTTCCGCGAGGAAGGCGTCGTTGGGGATGATCGAATGCAGCCCGACCACCGAGGAAAGCACGCGATCGAGATCGAAACTGTAGTCGCCCGGGCGCGGCTGATACGCCGGCGGCACTTTCCATTCAGTCAAAGAGGGCATGGAGAATCTCCTGGCCTGCCGGCGCGCCGTGTTCCCCAGATTGCTGTGAGCCGCGGGCGCGCAAAACCTCTGACGATCTTATGTCGCAAACGGCCGTCGCGAAAGTCTCCAATGATATGATTATCGTCGAGGAAATCGACGTCATGCTCTTTGATGAAGGCTCTGCTCATCAGCCCTGATCCACCAACTTGCCAACAATCGGGAAAGGAACAATCATTGGACGCTTCCGTTCCCTCGGTCGAGAGCTCGCGGAGCTCGTTGGCCAATCCGAAGCAAGGCCGGCACCATGACCGATCCTTTCGATCTGAAGCGCTTTGTTGATGCGCAGGCGCCGGTTTACCAGCGCGTTCTGTTGGAACTGCGCCAGGGCCAGAAGCAGAGTCACTGGATGTGGTTTATCTTTCCCCAGCTTGCCGGCCTCGGGCATAGCGCGATGGCGCAGCGCTATGCCATCGCCTCGCGCGCCGAGGCCGCGGCCTATCTTGGGCACGCCATTCTGGGACCACGGCTTCGGGAATGCACGGCGCTGGTCAACGCCGTCGAGGGCCGAACCATCCGGGAAATCCTCGGCAGTCCGGACGACATCAAGTTCTGTTCGTCGATGACGTTGTTCGGCGCAGTGTCTTCCGGTCCGGAGTTTGTCGCGGCCATCAAGAAATTTTATGGCGGCACGCCGGACCGAACGACGCTGGACCTGCTTGCCCGCTAACCCGACGCGCTGGTCCGCATCGCTCGTCGACAAACATGACGTTGTCGCCTACGGATCCAGTTCCGTATCCCAGTATAAATAATCGAGCCAGCTCTCGTGCAGATAGTTCGGCGGGAACAGCCGGCCGTTGCGGTGCAGCTGGTGCACCGTCGGCGCGAACGGGAGTTGCCTCGGAAACATCCGCGCCTGCTGCGGCGTCAGGTTTCCCTTGCGCAGATTGCACGGCGAACAGGCGGCGACGACATTTTCCCAGGTGGTCTGCCCGCCTTTGCTGCGCGGGATGATGTGATCGAAGGTGAGATCGTCGCCGGCCGAGCAGTACTGGCAGACGAAGCGGTCGCGCAGGAACACGTTGAACCGGGTGAAGGCGGGATGCGTGGTCGGCTTGACGAAGGACTTCAGCGACACCACGCTCGGCAGCTGGATTTCGAACGACGGGCTGCGCACTGCGCGGTCGTAGTGCTCGACGATGTTGACGCGATCGAGGAACACCGCCTTGATCGCGTCCTGCCACGACCAGAGAGACAGCGGATAATAACTGAGCGGCCGGAAATCCGCATTCAGCACCAGTACCGGCCAACCGCCTTGCGAGACATGTGCGTTCAAGTAACGCTCCTGACTCCCATGTTAGCTGCGAAGCAGCATGCGTTGACATACTACAGGCAGCATGACGGGATTGTGAAGAGTGTTGAGGGGCTTATCCGCCGCCGCCCTGTCCGGGTTGCGTGACCGGCATGAACACCGCTAAACCGGAGCGGACGGCGCTTTTCGGCCGCATACGGGCTCAGCAGGAATGGTCACCACCTCCCGTTATCTTGAGGCGCCGCGCCGGCTGCGGGCATTCGTTCGCGCCCATGAAACGAGCCTGGTCGTCCTGGCGGCGCTGGTCGGAACCATTGGCGGATTGGTGGTGGCCGCGATGAGCGCGGCGGTCGAGGGGCTGCATGTGCTGCTGTTCAACCTCGAAATGGGGGATCGCCTTTCGAGCCAGTTCGCGATCGATCCGCTGCGCGCCTTGCTGGTGCCGAGCCTCGGCGGGCTGCTGCTGGGGGTGGCATTCCTGCTGCTGCAGCGGTGGCGGCCGGCGCGCGAAATCGATCCGATCGAGGCCAACGCCCTGCATGGCGGCCGGATGTCGTTTCGCGGCAGTGTGATCGTGGCGGCGCAGACGGTCTGGTCCAGCGGCGTCGGCGCTTCGGTCGGGCTTGAAGCCGGCTACACCCAGCTTGCCAGCGGTCTCGCCGCCTCACTGGGCCGCGGATTTCATCTGCGCCGCGCCGATCAGCGCATCATGGTCGGCTGCGGCGCCGCGGCCGCGATCGCGGGCGCGTTCGGCGCGCCGCTCGCCGGCGCCTTCTATGCCTTTGAGCTGGTGATCGGGGGATATACGCCGGCCAGCCTGACGCCGGTCGGCGTCGCCGCGGTGGCGGGCTATTTCGTCGCGCATGCATTTACGGTGCTGTCGCTCGGCGTCGGCGTCGGTCCGGTCGGCGACGTGCTCGGGCGCGATCTTGCCATCGCGGCATTGCTCGGGATTCTGGCGGCGCTGTTCGGCATCGCCATCATGCGCGGCGTGGCGCTGTGCGAGACGCTGCTGTCGAAGACCCGGCTCTGGCCGCCGCTGCGCCCGGCGCTGGGCGGTCTCGGCGTCGGCCTGCTCGCCTTGATCACGCCGCAGGTGATGTCGTCGGGGCATGGCGCGCTGCATTTTGCCGGATTTGTTTCCATTCCGCTTGTCGGTGCTCGCGACCATCTTCGTCCTGAAGGCGATTGCGTCCGTGATATCGCTGGGATCGGGCTTTCGCGGCGGATTGTTTTTCGCCACGCTGTTCCTGGGCGCGCTCGGCGGTCATCTGTTCGCCGCCGGCTTTGACATGATCTGGCCGGGTCTCGGCCTCAGCCCGAACGTCTACGCCATCATCGGCATGAGCGCGCTGTCGGCCTCCGTGATCGGCGGGCCGCTGACGATGTCGTTCATCGCGCTGGAATTGACCGGCAATCTCTGGCTCACGACGGCGGTGCTGGTCGCGGTCATCATCTCGACCCAGATCACCCGCGAACTGTTCGGCTACTCGTTCGCGACGTGGCGGCTGCATCTGCGCGGCGAGACCATCCGCAGCGCCGCCGATATCGGCTGGATCCGCGACCTCACGGTGCGCAGCCTGATGCGGCAGGACCTCACCACCGTGAACGCCAACATGGGCATCGAGGAATTCCGCGACAAATTTCCGCTGGGATCGAAAAACCAGGTGGTCGCGGTCGACGGCATCGGGCCGCTATGTCGGGCTGGCGCTGGTGGCCGACGCGCACGCGCCGGACATCGAGGCGACCAACGGGCTGATCGACCTCCTGCATTACCGCGATGTCGTGCTGCATCCCGGCATGAACATCCAGGAAGCCATCGCCGTATTCGACGCCGCCGAAGCGGAATTGCTGGCCGTGGTCGATATCGACGGCGAACACCGGCCGATCGGGGTTCTCACCGAAGCCCACGCGATGCGGCGTTATGCGGAGGAATCCGAACAACGGCGGCGCGAGGTGCTGGGCGAGGTCTGATCGGCGCGCCGACGAGCCAAGACAATGGCTGGACATACGTTGCAACGCTTCATCCGGGGGGAACACGATGCGTAAATTGCTGGCGGTGATGGTCGCGGCGATTCTCGGCCTGGCATGGACCGGCATCGCCGCCGCGCAGGACTATCCGACGCGTCCGATCACCATGATCGTGCCGTTCCCGGCCGGCGGCGCCACCGACACGCTGGCGCGCTTCCTGGGCGAGCAGATGCGGGCCGATTCTGGGCCAGCCGTCATCATCGAGAACGTCGCGGGCGCCGCCGGCAGCATCGGCGTCGGCCGCGCCGTGCGCTCGCCCGCCGACGGCTACACGCTCTCCATCGGCACCTCGACCACGCATATGCTGACCGGCGGGCTCTACGCGCTGCCCTTCGATCTGTTGAAGGATCTCGAGCCGGTCATCGGAATCGGCAGCGAGCCGCTGCTGATCGTCGGCAAGAAGGACCTGCCGGCGGACGATCTGAAGGGGCTGATCGCCTGGCTCAAGGCCAATCCCGACAAGGCGTCGGTGGGCATCGCCGGCGTCGGCGCGACCGGCCATCTCACCGGGATTTCGTTCCAGAAGGAGACCGGCACGAAATTCCAGTTCGTGCCGTATCGCGGCAATGCGCCGGCGATGCAGGATCTGCTGGCGGGACAGATCGATTTCATGATCGAGCCGGCCTCGAACTTCAAGTCGCTGGTGGCGGCCGGCAGCGTCAAGCCGTTCGCCATCACCGGCCAGGACGCGGCTGCCGTCGTCGCCGGATATTCCGACCGCGGACGAGGCGGGGCTGCCCGGCTTCTTCGCCTCGCTCTGGTACGGCTTTGGGTGCCGAAGGATACGCCGAAGGACATCATCGCGAAGCTGAATGCCACGCTGGTCGCAGGTGCTCGCCGATCCCTCGGTGAAGAAGCGCCTCGACGATCTCGGCATCCAGATCACGCCGCCGGCGCAGCAATCGCCGGAGGCGTTGCGGGCGTTCCAGAAGGCCGAGACCGAGCGCTGGTGGCCGATCATCAAGGCGTCCAACATCAAGGCGGAGTGAAGTCGTACCGCTAAACTCTTCTCCAGCTTCTGCAGGCAGCGCGACCGCCTTGACCTCGTCCGGCATCGGCGTATCCGGAAAGCTGGTCTTCCAGTTGGTGACGCCGACTTCGCCGACATAGATGTCGCCTTTGGAATCCAGCGCGATGCCGTGCGGCGCGAGGAATTTGCCGGTCTCGAGGCCGGGGCCGTTCTCGCCGCCGAGCCGCGCGATGCGCTTTCCCTTTGCGTCGACGATGGTCAGGCGCGGACCGAGATTCGGCACCTTGCGATTGACCGGCATGCCCGGGCCGAGTTCGCCGATGATGAAATTCGGCTGCTTGCCGCCGCAGCAATGCAGCGCGCAGGGCCGGTGCAGATTATTCCACTGCGCCTCGTATTTGCCGTTGCCGTCGAACACCTGCACGCGATGGTTCTCGCGGTCGGCGACATAGACCCACCCGTCCGCGTCGGTGACGATGTTGTGGACGATGTTGAACTGGCCTGGATCGGTGCCCGGCTCGCCCCAGGTCTTGATCAATTTGCCGCCGGGCGTGTATTTGTGCACGCAGGCATTGCCGTAGCCGTCCGAGACATAGATTTCGCCCCTCGGCGACAGCGCGGTGTGGGTGCAGCGGTGGAACGGCTCGCCGCTCATGAACGGCGCCGGCTTGTTGGGGATGCCGATGGTCAAGAGCACCTTGCCGTCAGCAGAGCATTTGCGCACCGTGTGGTCGCCGTCGTCGGTGCAATAGAGATTGTCCTCGGTGTCGATGTGCAGCCCGTGCGCGCGGCTGAACAGGCCTTCGCCCCAGCTCTTGATGAAATTGCCCTCGCGGTCGAGCACCACCATCGGGTGGGCGCCGCGATTGAAGACGTAGATGCGGTCCTTGCTGTCGACCGCGACCGAGGCGACGTCGGTCAGGTTCCAGCCGTCAGGCAGCTTCGCCCAGTTCTCGACCACGCGGTAGCGATGCTCGCCCGAGCCGAGAATGACCGGCATGTTTTTTCCTCCCTGATGTGATTTCTGCGCGACGGCCTGGATCGAAAATCGGCCAGTGTCATGCCCGGACATCCGATTGTGCGTCTGACGATGCGCCACTTGGCGCGAACGATGTTGGTGGCTAGCTCTCCATGTCCTCCGCGGCGATGATCCGCTGGCGAAGCGCAAGGCGTACGAGTTCGATGTCGGAGGCGACGCCGAGTTTGGCGCGGATCAGATAGCGGGTGTTGGCCGCGGTCTTGACGCTGATATGCAGCGTCTCGGCGATGTCATCCACGGATTTCTCGGCCAGCAACATGCGCAGGATTTCGAATTCCCGCGGGCTCAGCGCGTCGACGGCCGAAGGTTCGTCGGCGAGCCGGTTGATGGCGAGTTCGTGGTCGATGTCGGGGCTGAGCGCGATGCGCCCGGCCATGACCTCGGCGATCGCGCGCAACAGCGCGTCCGGCGGGTTGCTCTTCGTGACAAAGCCGCGCGCGCCCGCCTTGATCGCCTGGACCGCATAGGCGGCGCTCTGGTGCATGGTGAATACGAGGATACGCGCGGAATTGTCCCATTGCCGGATACGCCGGATCGCCTCGACCCCGCCAATTCCCGGCATCGATACGTCCATGATGACGAGGTCGGGCTTGACCTCCTTGTAGACCCGATAGGCGTCGGCCCCATTGCCGGCCTCGGCGACGACCTGAAGGCGATCCTGCTTGTGCAACAGCGAGCGATAGCCCTCGCGCACGATGGCATGGTCGTCCGCCAGCATCACCCGCGTGAAGCCCCTGGCATCGGGCATGCTCAAGGTTCCGACCCCATATTGGGAATGGTCGCGACCAGCCGGGCGCCGCCCGCCGGCCGGCCGCTCGAAACGCAGCGTTCCGCCGAGCGAAACGACCCGCTCCTGCATGCCGAGAAGTCCCATGCCGGCTTTGGGCGCGAGACTGCCGCCCGTCGCCTCGCCGTCGTCCTCGACGCTCAGGACGATATCGGCGCGTCCTGCCTCGAGACGCAGTTGCACGCGGCTGGCCTGAGCATGCTTTGCCGCATTGGTGATCGCCTCCTGCGCGATGCGATAAAGACTGGCGCAGACGCTCGGCGGCAAATCGTCGATCTTGCCGACGATGGCAATGTCGAACCGGGTGCGGCCCTTCTCGAAACCATTCCAGCTCGCAACGAGGCTTTCGAGGCTGAGCGTGAGGCCGAGTTCCTCGATGTCGGGCGGGCGCAGGCGCACCAGCGCGCCGCGCAACGTTTCCATCATGCCCGCCGTCGTGCGCGAGATGCCCCGGCATTCTTCGAGCAGCGGCGGACATTCGCGCTCCGCCGTATGGGCGGCGGCGGCGGCCTGCGCCGCGATCGCGGTGAGCGACTGACCGAATTCGTCGTGCAATTCGCGGGCAAGATGGCGCCGCTCCTCGTCCTGCACGGCGATGAGCTTTCGCGTCAACGCGTTGCGTTCGGCGAGCGTGGCCTCCAGCTTTTGCGCAAGCGCGTTGAAGACGTCGGAAATCGCAGAGAGTTCCGCGAGATCGAAACTGGGCAGGCGCGCGGAAAGATCGTTCGCCGCAAGCCGCGTCAGCCCGGCACGAATGACGTGCGTCGGCCGCAGGGCGCGCGCGAGCGCGGCATAGACCGCGAGGCAAAGCCCCGCCAGGGCGAAAGCCGTGATGGAGAGAAGGCGGCTCGCCTCGCGCCAGCTCTGGCCGATCTGCGTGGCGGGGTCGAAGGTCGCGACCGCCACGCCCCCGGCCTTGCCCTCGATGGAGAGCGGCATCGAGATCGGTTCGCCGGGATGAAAGATGGCGCGATAGAGCGCGGCGAAACTTTCGGGCGCGGCGATTTCGCTGGCGAGCGCGCCGCTGCAAATCCCCTGGCGAAAATCTCCGACCTTGTCCCGATAGGCGATGCAGAGGCCCGGCTCCATCAACGGCGCCGCGACCCGTTGCAAATCCGGCGTCAGGTTCGGCGACAGGGAAAACCATTGCGCCTGCGCCTGCTGCAACGAGATATCCCTGGCGACGATTTCGGCGATACGGCTCGTCCTGGCCCGGGCGACGCCGGTCGCTGTCAAACAAGGCGTAGGCCGCGACCGCGAGGAAGCAAACCGCCGCGAGCGCCGCGACGCGTAACGCCAGCCGCAGCTTCAAATCGATGGCGCGCCCGCGGCCCGCCACGGAATTCAGGGGCCTGTTGCAAGCTCCCTCCCATTCCCCGCGCATTTAGAAGCAAATTTCGTCGGGAAGAAAGCGGGGCGAGGCAAGATCGGGCATTTCACCCGGTCAATCCAGGGAAAGTCTCCATTTCGCGGAGGGAGCGGATCGGGCGATATGGCCGCGATTTGGCAATCCCGGGAGTTCATCCATGCGCCGCATTGCTTTCATCCTCGCGCCGGTAATGGTTTTTGCATGGTTCGCATGCGCCAGGGCAGCCGATGCCGTCGCGCCGCCCCCGATCAAACTTGCGGTCTTTCCGTTTGAACTGGAAGATTTCAGCGCCGCTGCGGCGTACATTCCCCCCGACGACATCGACCGCGAGCAATTGCGGCTTTCGACCGAACAGGCGCGCCGGCTGATCGCGGAATCCGGCACGCTACCAATTGGTCGACGTCGGCGGGGCGAACGACGAAGCGGCCAAGGCAGGCAAATTGCGCGATTGCGGCGGGTGCGAAGCCAAAATCGCCGCCGGCCTTGACGCGGACCAGTCCATGATCGGGATCGTCACGCGCATCAGCCGAACGGATTACGCGGTGACTTACAAAATTCGCGACGCCCGATCCGGGGCGCTCGTCGATGTCGAGCAGACCGACCTGCGCGTGGGCGCCAACTCGGCCTGGAGCCGTGGTGCGCGCTGGCTCATTCAGCGCCGTCTGTTGAAACAGATGAATTAGAGTGTTTTCGAGCGAAGCGGAGGCCGGCTCGCGTCAAGAAAACGCGTCAAATCAAGAATCTGGAGCCCGGTTTCGGTTCTATCGAAACGGAAAAGGCTCCAGCGCCAAGCGCAAAGGCCACCCGCGAGGTCGCTGGATTGCAACGAGATGCCAGGGCGCATCGCAGATAGGAACCCGTCCCCCATGGAAAAGCCGATGAAACTACGGTCAGCGGGCCTCGCGCTGGCTGCCGCCGCCGCTTTCTACACCTGTCCTGTTGGGCAAAGTCAGGCGCAGGACGAGGTGTCTGTCCTCGCGGTCGCCGAAATCCAATATATCGATACCTCGGGCGAGGTCATCGATCAGAGCGCCGACCATTCCCGGCGCCTGCGCGAATTCGAAGCTTCGTTGCGCAGCGATCTGGCGGCGAGCGGAAAGCTGCGAAACGTCGCCCTTGATTGTCCGCCAGGCGCCTGTTCGGTTGGCGACATCGATGCGGATCAGTTGCTCGGCAAGGCGCAAGCAGCCGGCGCCGGCTATCTGCTGATCACCAGCTTTCACAAGATGAGCACGCTCGTGCAATGGGCAAGATTCGATATCATCGAGGTGAAAACGCGCGACGTCGTTTTCAATCGTCTCGTCACCTTCCGCGGCGACAACGACAAGGCCTGGCGCCAAGCAGAATCCTTCATCGTCGGGGAAATCCTGGATCATGAGAAACCTTGACGTGGCGCGGGCGCGGTCGGCGGCAGCAACCCTTCCTCGATCGCCTTGATCTGCAACGCCAGATATTTCGAGTTGATCCGGCACTGCGCCAGGCTGCCGGCGATGAACCAGAGACCGGGCTGCGGGGTGCGGGTGTACATGTTGCGCAATTCCTGGCCCTCGCCGAATCCCCAGATCGGGCCGACGCGCGCAGCGACGTCGTCGCCGAACAGCTTGGCCACCAGAAATTCCTGGCCCTTGTAGCCGGTCGCCAGCACGATCAGGTCGGCGGCAAGCGTCTCGCCGCTCTTCATCCGCGCGCCTTCGGCGACAAAGGATTCGATATCCGAGAACTGGGTCAGTTTGATCTCGCCGCTGGCGACCAGATCGGAGCAGCCGACATTGAAATAATAGCCGCCGCCGCGGGTGAGATATTTGAACTGCCAGCCGGTGCCGCCGTCGCCGAAATCGAGCTTGAAGCCGACGCGCTCCAGCCCGTCGAGCAACTCCTGGTCCAGTCTCTTCGATTGCTCGGTCATCATGACGTGGCTTCGCTTTGCCAGCGCAAGCGGCATCGAGGTCGCGATCAAATCGTTATCTTCCAGCGTTCCTTCGTTATAGGCCGCATAGGCCAGCTGCGCCGACGGTTCGATGTTGGTGATCAAGGTCGAGCTGCGCTGAACCAGCGTGACGTGAGCGCCGCTCGAATGCAGGTCCTGTGCGATATCGTGGCCGCTGTTGCCGGTGCCGATCACGATCGCCTTTTTGCCCTTCCACGCCTCGCCATCGTCATATTGGCTGGAATGCAGAACGGTGCCGGCAAAGTCTTTCAGGCCGGCAATATCGGGCAGGTTGGGAATGCCGCTGACGCCGGTGGCCATCACGACATGGCGCGGATGCATCTCGCGCTTGCTGCCATCGGCCAGGCGCAGCACCACCGACCAGCGCCCCTCCGCTTCGTCGTAAGCGCCGCTCTCGAACTCGGCGCCGGTCCAGTAGTTCAGCTCCATGGCATCGACATAGGCTTCGAACCAGTTGGCGAGCTTGTCCTTGGGGATATAGACCGGCCAGTTCGGCGGGAACGGCATGTAGGGCAGGTGGTTGACCTGCACCTGGTTGTGCAGCGTCAGGGCATGGTAGCGCTTGCGCCAGTTGTCGCCGATGCGCAGCCAGCGGTCGACGATCAGGGTGTCGATCTGCAATTGTTTCAGCCGCGCCGCGATCGCGAGCCCGGCCTGTCCGCCGCCGACCACCAGCACGTCGGGATCGCGACCTTCATATCGCGCCGCGACTTTCCTTAAATCGAGCCAGTTGGGTCCGCGAAAATCCCGCGAGTAGGATTGACCGCGCGGCCGCGACGATCCCAACGGCTCCTCAAAACCTTTCAACTCGTCGAGCGCCGTGAGTAGCGTCCAGGCCTTCAGCCGGTTGCCGTCGGAGGCGTCCGGGATCAGCCGCAAGATTCCGCTGCCGCGCCCCTGCCTGGTTTCGAATTTGAAAATCGCCTCGATCGCGCTGGTGCCGGCGCGGGTCACCCGGCGCGGCGCGGCGCGGTCGGGATCGATCCTGAAGCCGCCCGGCGCGGCGCGGACGGCATGGGCCTTCAGCTCTCCCAGGATCGACTCGGCGCCGTTGACCGTCTGCAGGTTCCAGCTCAGCGCCAGCACATCACGCCAATAGCTGTCGGGATGAAACAGGGACTTGAGGAGGATGTCGTCGGGCCTTGCGATTGCGCTTTCGAATTGCGCCAGCCAGTTCTCGCCGGCGGTTGAAACATCGTCCGTTCTATCCAGCATTCGCGTTTTCTCGCACCGGCCGTCTTCGCGGCGTTTCCCCTGGTGCGAAAACCTATACCGTTCGGGATCGCGCAGAAAGGGCGTGACGAAGACGTCCGCTCATTCGGCCACCGACAGAATGTGTCCCTGATCCGGCGGGACCCGGCCATCGAGGGTATCGAGATAGACCTGTTTCACGGGTCCCTCGCCGCGGCCTTCGACCACCTTGAGCCATCGATCCAGCATCGGCGCGAAGCGCGACCACGCCGCGCCGAACCTGGCTTCGATGCCGCCAGGGCCCCATTCTTTGGCGCGTTTGCGAATCTGGTCGGGCGCGAAAAACCATTTCGGCTTTGCACCCGGCAATTCCGCCTCGTCCGGCGATGAGCTGCGATGCGTGAGCCCGATGCGTCCGGAATATTTCATCTGATCGCCGAAATGCCGGTGCAGCGTCGCGCGCAACTCGCCGTTGCCGGCCATGTCCACGAACGCGACGGGTGAATCCGGTCGCAGTGACGTCACGCGGTCATAGGTCACGACTTCGTCGTAGCAGCCGAGCGCTCGGACGAAGTCGGTATTGGCCGCCGAGGTCAGTCCGATTACGCGGATATCCTTCTGCGTATGCAGGAGATGGGCGAGACCGAACGCGGTCTTGCTGGAGGCGCTGGAGAGCATCACGCTGCGTGCGCCATAAAACTCGTTCTCGCCGAGAAAATCGTCGACCAGAAACGACAGCATGAACAGCGGCCGCAGCAGCGCCTGATAATCGCCCTGCCGGCCAGCGAACGCCGGATCGCCGCTGACGCGCGCATAGGCATTGTAGACCGGCGCCACGCCCTGGCGATGCGCGGCGGCGTCGCGCAGGCCGCGCTTGCCGACGTCGGAGGCCTCGATCACCAGGTGCGTCGCCATCGGAAAATATCCGAACAGGCGTTCGCCTTCCGAGATGCCCGGATGGCGCGAGGCGATCACCTCGCCAAACCCCCACACCGGGATGTTGCCGAAATTTTCGGGCGCTGGAAACAGTTGCCAGTATTTCAACTGGTCGCCGAGGACCGCATAGGTGATATTGTTGGCGGTGAAGGCGAAGCGATCGATCTTGACCAGCAGCACGTCATCGGGAAGGGCGGCGGCGTCAGGCAGTTGCGTCTCGATGAATTTGCATTGCTGCAGATCATGGCGTGCAACGACGAAGTCGGTGGATTTCATGTTTTCGATCCCGGCGTTTTTCCTGCCCGGATCTTTGCTTTTGCCGATGACGGTTTTGCAACAGCTATCTTGTTTAAAACGGCGTTCGTTTTTGGCTGTCCCCCGATCACGCCCTCGCGCTTCTTTATCGCCCGGTAATAGGACCACCACAAATGCGCCGCGGCGCCGCGCATCGGCCGCCACGGCTCCGCCAGTGGCGCCATCTGCTTTGCGGTCGGCCGCTCCTTCAGACCAAGTCCGATTTTCACCGCTTCCTGCACGGCGAGATCGCCTGCGGGCCAGGCGTCGCCATGGCCAAGGCAAAACAGCAGATAGACGTCGGCGGTCCAGGGGCCGATGCCGTGCAGCGCCGTCAGCGTGTTGTGCGCGGCATCGGCGTCCTCATTCGCCAGCACGTCGAGATTCAATCGTTCCGAGGCGATCTCGCGCGCCAGACTCTTCAGGGTCCTGATTTTCGCCGCCGACAATCCAAGCCGGCCCAGCCGGTCGGCGCGCGCTTTCCGCAGCGTGTCATGATGAAACGGATCGAACGCGGCGCTGACGCGAGCCCAGATCGCCGCGGCGCTCGCGGTCGACAATTGCTGACCGCAGACGATCGCAGCCAGGCCGGCATAGCCGGGTTCGCGCCGCCGCAGCGCCGGCATGCCCGCAGTTTCAAATACGGGTTTGAGCCGCGGGTCCTGCTTCACCAGCGCGTGGATGGCCTCTTCGAGGTCGGCCTGGGTGTTGAGGTGGAGGGTCATTGCGACTTAAAACCATCATGTTCCGCGAAAGAGATCAATGCCACCTGTCTTCCGCTTTGCGCCGAGCCCGAACGGTTATCTGCATCTCGGCCATGCCTATTCGGCGCTGCTGAATTTCGATGCCGCGCGGCGAGCCGGCGGCCGCTTCCTGCTGCGCATCGAGGATATCGACACCGTCCGCTGCCGGCCGGAATTCGAGGCCGCGATCTTTGAAGACCTCGCCTGGCTCGGCATCACCTGGGAAACCCCGGTGCGGCGGCAGTCCGAACATCTTTCGCAATATCGCGAAGCCGCTCGATAAACTCTCGGTCCAGGGCCTGGTCTATCCGAGTTTCGAGAGCCGTGCCGAGATTGCAAAACTGGTGGCGGAGCGGGAGGCGCACGCCCCCTGGCCGCGCGATCCCGACGGCGCGCCGCTCTATCCCGGTGCTGCGAAGTGGCTTTCGTCCGATGCGCGCGCGCGACTGCTCCACTCGGGCGCACCTTATGCGCTGCGGCTCGAGATGGCCGCAGCACGCGCGCGGGCCGGTGCTCTCGGCTGGATCGAGCTCGGCGAAGGTCCCGAGGGCGAAACCGGCGTGGTGGCCGCGCGGCCAGAGGAGTGGGGCGACGTCATCCTGGCGCGCAAGGAGACGCCGACCAGCTATCATCTGTCGGTTGTGATCGACGACGCCCTGCAGGGCGTGACGGATGTCGTGCGGGGTCTGGATCTGTTCTGGTCGACCAGCGTCCACCGGCTGCTGCAACAGCTGCTCGGCTTGCCGCAGCCCTCCTACCGGCACCACCGCCTCGTCCTCGATGGCGCCGGGCGAAAGCTGTCGAAGTCGACCAAGGCCACCGGCTTGCGCGAACTTCGGCTTGGGGGCGCGGCGCCGGCCGACATCCGCCGCCTGGTCGGCCTGCCTTGATTGTCCGGCGGCTTTGCCAAAAAACAATCGCAAGGGGAAAAACCCCCTCCGACGTGACTCCCGAAGCCCGGCCGTGGCATGGTGGAGTCGGCCAGGGTTAGGGGAATCATGGCGGCAAAATCGCGCTTACAGCGCACGACGCGGTCGCCGAAGAGCCGGCCGCCGAAGAAGCGCGCTTCCGGCCTTGCCGCCCGCAAGGTGCGCAAGCGCGCCGCCAAGACGGCCGCACCAGGCATGGTCGAGGCGGCGCTCGCCGCGTTCGCGCATGAGGTCCGCACGCCGCTGACCGGAATTCTTGCCATCAGCGATCTCTTGGCTACGTCGGACCTCGACGAGCGTGAGCGGCGCTGGGTCGATACCATCAAGGCGGGTGCGGAACATCTCGCCAGCCTCGCGACATTGTTCGTCGATGCCGCCAGAGGCGGCGACGCCGCGGCCGGGGTGCGGCAGGATTTCTTCGACCTGCGGGCGCTGGCGCGCAGCGTCGGTGATTCGCTCGCCGGCCGGGCGGCGGCGAAAGGTCTGCAATCCCGTGTCGATATTTCGGAGAGGCTGCCGGCGATGGTGGTCGGCGACCCCGTGCGGCTGCGCGCCGCGCTGGAAAACCTGATCGACAATGCGGTGAAGTTCACCGAACAGGGCGGCGTCGCGCTGGCGGTTGAGCCGATGCTCGGCGTGAAAGGCAAGGTCGGCGTCGCCTTTTCGGTTTCCGACAGCGGGATCGGGCTCACGCTCAACGAGATCAAGCGCCTGTTCCGCCCGTTCTCGCAGGCCAATGTCAGCATCGCATCGCGCTTCGGCGGCGCCGGGCTCGGCCTGTCGTCGGCGAAACAGATCGCGCGCGCCATGGGCGGCGATATCGTCGTTGCGCAACGGCGCGGCGGAGGAACCACATTCACGCTGACGGTGACGTTGACCCGCGCCAAGGCCTCGAAAACGGCCAGTTCGGGCGCGGATGCCGGAGTGCCGGCGGCGCCGTCGCCGGCACTGCGCGTGCTCAGCGTCGAGGATAATCCGTTCGGCCGCGTCGTGCTCAACACGATCCTCACCGAACTCGGTCATAGTGCGGAATTCATCGGGCGAGGCGAGGCCGCCGCCGAGCGGATCGCGCAAGGCGACTTCGACGCGGTGCTGATGGACATGGTGCTGCCGGGCATTTCCGGCATCGAGGCTATCGGGCGAATTCGAAGCCAAAGCCCGCCGGCCGGCCGCATCGCGATTATCGGGGTGTCGGGCCGCGGCGATGACGAGGCGGCCGCGCGCGCCGCCGGCGCCGACGCCTTTCTGGTCAAGCCTGTGAGTCCAAGGGCGCTAGCGACTGCGCTGCTTGAAGCGATACGCCATGCGGCAGCCGCGACTTGATGATCGCCGCATTCAGTTCGCCGCCATACACGAAGATCGCGGCGATGAAATACAGAAACACCAGCGCGATGATGACCGACGCGAGGCCGGCATACATCGTGACGTAGTTGTTGGCGAAGCGCGCGAGATACTGGCCGAACACGATGCCTGACAGCAGCGAGGCCACCAGCGTGAAGACGATGCCCGGCAGGATCTGCAGAAATCCCCGGCGGCCCGCCGGCAGCCAGGCATGGAGGATAAAGAGCGCGACCGTCAGCGCCCCAATGGTAATGCCGTAGCGCGAAACGTTGAGGAAATTTTCGTTGGTTTCGATGACCAGCGGAATGTAGCGCCGAGCCGCCTCCAGCATCAGGGGGCCGAGTACGATCAGCAATGCCATCGCCAGCGCCGTGAAGGCGGCGACCAGCGTGTAGCCGATCGATTCCAGCCGCAGCCAGTACCAGCGCCGCGGTTCGATCACCGAATAGGCGCGATTGAGCCCAACGCGCAGGCTTTCGACGCCGTTCGACGCAAAATACACCGCAAGTACGGCACCGATGGTCAGCGCGTCGCCCCGCGTTGTCGTCAGCACATCGTGGATCTCGCCCGACAGCGAATCGGCGACCTGCTTCGGCCAAACCTGCAACATCAGCCCCGCGGCCTGGTCGGCGAGTTCCTTCGAGCCGAAAAAGCCGGCTAACGACGTCAGGACGATCAGAAAAGGAAACAGCGCCATCAACGCCGACAGCGCGATGTGGCTGGCGATCGCCCAGCCATCATCGGCGAGAAACGTGTAGAACGCGTCCATTACGACCAGATAGACGTAGCGAAGCTGCCTCACATTTCACCTTGGCCAGAGCAGGACGGGTCCGCGCGGCGAACCATGCTACCTTCTGATATTATTGAACTAAAGGCCAGATCCTTGCTGCGGCGCGAGCCTGATGGCGGACCGCCCTGAGCGGTGTTATGTACGGCCATGGCATCACTCTTGAGCACGATTATCCTTCCCGTCGCCCTCGGCGCGGTCGCACTGGTACTGTTCCTGGGTCTCCTCAACATGATGCGGGGCGGATCGCCGAACCGCTCCCAGAAACTGATGCGGTTGCGGGTATTGCTGCAATTCGTAGCGATTGTCATCACCATGCTCGCGGTCTATGCGATGGGGCACTAGATGGAATGAGTATGCCGGCGCTTCAAAAAAGCCGGTGTGCTTCCTCTCCCCCAACTCGGGTTTACCCGAGTTGGGCATATCAATCTGTCGAAGTCGGATATATCCGACTTCGATTGGGAGAGGGTTGGGGGTGGGGTACGGTCTATCGTCAGGCTGCCACGAACACCGGAGCCATAAATGGTCGTTCTCAATCGTATCTACACGCGAACCGGCGATGACGGCACCACGGCGCTCGGCAGCGGCGAACGCCGCCCGAAATACGACCTGCGCATCGGCGCCTATGGAACCGTCGACGAGACCAACGCTGCCATCGGCATCGCGCGGCTGCACCTGGCGGAAGCGCGCGAACTCGACGCGATGCTGGGCCTGATCCAGAACGATTTGTTCGATCTCGGCGCCGACCTCGCCGTGCCCCAGCGCGAGGGCAAGGCGGAACGGTTGCGGATGCTGTCGAGCCAGGTCGAACGCCTCGAGCGCGACATCGACACCCTGAATGCGCGGCTTAAGCCATTGACCTCGTTTGTGCTACCGGGAGGCACGCCGGCGGCGGCATATTTGCATCTGGCGCGCACGATATGCCGCAGGGCGGAACGGATGATGGTGGAACTCGCGGCCAAGGCCGATGAACCGGTCGGCGATGCCGCAATCCGGTATATGAACCGGCTGTCGGACTTCCTGTTCGTCGCCAGCCGCGCCGTCAACGACAACGGCGCCGGCGACGTGCTGTGGGTGCCCGGCCAGAACCGTTAAGCCGCCCCTGTTTGGGGGGCGATTTTTGGCCTTCGCGCGTTGACCGGGGTTGGCCGGACCTTTAGGTTCCGCGCCCAAGCTGATCAAACCTGAAAGTCAAGCGAAAGAGGATCGATGAAGGTTCTGGTGCCGGTAAAGCGGGTGGTCGATTACAACGTCAAGGTCCGGGTCAAGAGCGACGGATCGGGCGTCGAATTGTCCAACGTCAAGATGTCGATGAATCCGTTCGATGAAATCGCCATCGAGGAAGCCCTGCGGCTGAGAGAGGCCGGCAAGGCGACCGAGGTGGTGGTCGTGTCGATCGGCCCTGCGCAGGCGTCCGAAACCATCCGGACCGGACTCGCGATGGGCGCCGATCGCGGCATTCTGGTCAAGGCGGAGGGCAATGTCGAACCGCTGGCGGTGGCGAAGATTCTCAAATCCATCGCCGACGAAGAGAAACCCGGCCTGATCATTCTCGGCAAGCAGGCGATCGACGACAACTCAAACCAGACCGGCCAGATGCTGGCCGCGCTGCTCGGATGGTCGCAGGCGACCTTCGCCTCCAAGCTCGAAGTCGATGGAACCGATTTCAAGGTGACGCGCGAGGTCGACGGCGGACTGCAGACCGTCAGGCTGAAGGGACCGGCGATCGTCACGACCGACCTGCGGCTGAACGAGCCGCGCTATGCCAGCCTGCCCAACATCATGAAGGCCAAGAAGAAGCCGATCGCCGACAAGAGCGCATCCGATTACGGCGTCGATCTCACCGCCCATCTCGAGATCCTCAGGACATCCGAACCGCCCGGCCGCAAGGGAGGCGTCAAGGTCAAGGACGTCACCGAGCTGGTGTCGAAACTCAAGAATGAAGCCGGGGTTCTCTGATGACCACGCTGTTGATTGCTGAACACGACAATGCGTCGATCAAGGACTCCACCAACAAGGCGCTCACGGCGGCTGCCGCGCTTGGCGCCGAAGTGCATGTGCTGGTTGCCGGCGAAAACGCCAGCGCCGCCGCCGATGCCGCGGCCAAGCTCGCCGGAGTCAAAAAGGTGCTTCTCGCGGACAACGCCGCCTATGCCCACGACCTCGCCGAGCCGCTCGCAGCCCTGATCGTCGCGCTGGCCCCCGGCTATGACGCTTTTGTCGCGCCCGCCACTTCGCGCTTCAAGAACGTCATGCCGCGCGTCGCTGCATTGCTCGACGTCATGCAGGTGTCCGAAATCATCAAGGTGGTTTCGCCCGACACCTTCGAGCGGCCGATCTATGCCGGCAACGCGATCCAGACGGTGAAATCGAAGGACGCCAAGAAGGTCATCACGGTGCGGACTTCCACCTTCGCCGCGGCCGGAAACGGCGGTAGCGCGCCGGTGGAAAATGCGGCATCGGCGGCCGATCCCGGCCTCTCCAGTTTCCTCGGCGAGGAAGTCGCCAAGAGCGACCGTCCCGAACTGACGTCGGCGAAGATCATCGTCTCCGGTGGCCGCGCCATGCAAAGCCGCGAGAATTTCGCCAAATATATCGAGCCGCTCGCCGACAAGCTCGGCGCCGGCGTCGGGGCGTCGCGCGCCGCGGTCGATGCCGGCTATGCGCCGAACGACTGGCAGGTCGGGCAGACCGGCAAGGTGGTGGCGCCGGAACTCTATATTGCGATCGGTATTTCCGGGGCGATCCAGCATCTCGCCGGCATGAAGGATTCCAAGGTGATCGTCGCGATCAACAAGGATGAGGACGCGCCGATCTTCCAGGTTGCCGATTACGGTCTGGTCGCGGATTTGTATCAGGCGGTTCCGGAGCTGACCGATGCGCTCGGCAAGCTCGGAAAGTAACGACGATTAAAAGATCCGGCCGGATGCAGCGGACTCCGGCCGGAGTTTGTGCAAAGAGTAATGGGCGGACGCGGGACGCGCGCCTCGCCCGGGTGAGATGACGAGATGGCGGCTATGATCAAGAAGATCGGCGTGATCGGCTCGGGCCAGATGGGCAACGGCATCGCGCATGTGGCGGCGTTGGCCGGGCTGGACGTGGTGCTGAACGATGTGTCCGCCGATCGCCTGAAGTCGGGAATGGCGACCATCAACGGCAATCTGTCGCGCCAGGTCGCCAAGAAAATCATCACCGACGAGGCGCGCAAGCAGGCGCTGGAACGGATTGTCTCCACCGAGACCATGGACGGGCTCGCCGATTGCGATCTGGTGATCGAAAGCGCGGTGGAGAAGGAAGAGGTCAAGCGCAAGATCTTTCACGATCTCTGCGCGGTGCTGAGGCCGGACGCCATCGTCGCCTCCAACACCTCGTCGATCTCGATCACGCGGCTGGCCGCCTCGACCGACCGGCCCGAGCGCTTCATCGGCATTCACTTCATGAACCCGGTGCCGCTGATGGAACTGGTCGAGCTGATCCGCGGCATCGCTACCGATGACGCGACCTTCGACGCGGCCAAGGAATTCGTCACCAGGCTCGGCAAGCAGATCGCGGTGTCGGAGGATTTTCCGGCGTTCATCGTCAACCGCATCCTGCTGCCGATGATCAACGAGGCGATCTACACGCTGTATGAGGGGGTCGGAAACGTCGAGGCGATCGACGCCGCGATGAAGCTCGGCGCCCACCATCCGATGGGGCCGCTCGAGCTCGCCGATTTCATCGGGCTGGATACCTGTCTGTCGATCATGCAGGTGCTGCACGAAGGTCTGGCGGATTCCAAATACCGGCCGTGCCCGCTGCTGGTAAAATACGTCGAGGCCGGCTGGCTCGGCCGCAAGACCCAGCGCGGTTTCTACGACTATCGCGGCGACAAGCCGGTCCCGACGCGCTAGGGCTCGTCATCGCCGGGCGCCTGTCCCCGACTTGATCGGGGATCACCCCGCAATCCATCCCTTTCGAAAAATGCATTGTTGTGAAGATTGACGGATAGGCGGGTCAAGCCCGCGTACCACAATCTGAACCGGTTGTCGCATAGCCCCTTCCACTTGCCATCTCCAGCATTCGTTAACGCCTGCCGGGTAGCGTGCCTGCGACGGAGGGTAGCGTATGGATATGAGCATGGTCAGCGGCTTGCTCGCCGCTCAGGCAGGCAACGTGCAGATGCAGGTCGCTGCCACCATCCTGAAATCGAACGCCGATTCGGAGAAATCGACGGTCCTGACGCTGCTGGGCGCCGGCCAGCAAAACATGTCGTCGCTCGCCAATGTCGGCGCCGGCATCGGCGGCAACCTCAACGTCACGGCCTAGGGTCCGATCAGCTCCGCTGAATCAGACCCGTCGTGTATCTATTTGTTTGGGCATGGTCTCCGGGCAAACGCCTCGCGTTTGTCCCGAGCGAAAACCGGTATCCACTTTTCGGGGTCATGCCCTAAAACCCGGCGGCTACCGGCTTCATGGCCGCCGTGATCAGCTTGACGGCGTCGTCGCTTCCCCACTCCGCCGGTCCGGCGATGGTGGCGATCTCGCAGCCCTGGCTGTCGACCAGCACCGAGGTCGGCATCCCCAGCGCCCGTCCGACCGCCTTAAGATTCTGAAAAACCTCGGCTTTTTCGTCGCTATAATAGCCGAGCCGGGTCAGATGGGCTTCCTTCAGGAAGTTCTTCGGTTTTTCCGGATCGCGGGTATCGATGTTGATGGCGACTACCTCGAAATTTGGGCCGCCCAGTCGGGTTTGCAGGCCTTCCAGCGCGGGCATTTCCTTGCGGCAGGGCACGCACCAGGTCGCCCACAGGTTCACCAGCACCGTGCGTCCGCGCCAGTCGGAGAGTTTTTTGGGCTTGCCGTCGGCGTCCTGGAAGGCGAGGTCCGGCAGCCGCAGCGGGGCCGTCGCCATGGTCAGCGCCGCCACTTCGCCATGCACCAGCGGGGCGAGCTTGCGCGCCAGATCGACCGCCCCGCGGCAGGCGGAATCGCCTGACGCGTTGCGTTTCAACCCGCCAATCCCGTATACCCCGGCAAATCCGATCAGCGCCCCGATCACGACCGCCCCTATTGCGATGGGAATCCGGCGCGTGGCAGCGGGGCGAGGCGAGGGCAGTTCAGGCATATCGTTTGTCATCCTGTATCAGATACGGCTATGCAGAGCCTGTGCAACGGCCGGTTTGGGCGGGGTGCGGCAAAAAGCATTCGGCGCCGCAGTGACGATGAATGGCAGGTCATGAGTAACAGGTCATGAGCAACAAGATGTGGGGCGGCCGGTTCACGGCGCGCCCCGATGCGATCATGGAGGAAATCAACGTCTCCATCGACGTCGATCGTCACCTGTATGCCCAGGACATCGCCGCGTCCAAGGCCCACGCGGCGATGCTCGCCGCGCAAGGCATTATCACGGCCAACGATGCGAAAAATATCAAAAGCGGTCTAGACACGATTTTGTCAGAAATCGGCAAGGGCTCGTTCGATTTCAAGCGCGCGCTCGAGGACATTCACATGAATGTCGAGAGCCGGCTGGGCGAACTGATCGGCCCCGCCGCGGGACGGCTGCACACCGCGCGTTCGCGCAACGACCAGGTGGCGACCGATTTCCGGCTCTATGTCCGCGACACCATCGATGAAACCGATGCGGCGCTGGCCGCGTTGCAGCGCGCGCTGGTGGAGCGGGCGCTGGAACATGCCGCTACCGTGATGCCGGGCTTCACGCATCTGCAGACCGCCCAGCCGGTGACGTTCGGGCATCATCTGCTGGCCTATGTCGAGATGGCGGCGCGCGACCGCGGCCGCTTTGCCGATGCGCGCAGGCGTCTCAATGAATCGCCGCTCGGCGCAGCAGCGCTGGCCGGCACCTCGTTCCCGATCGATCGCGCGGCCACCGCGAAGGCGCTCGGCTTCGACCGGCCGATGGCCAATTCGCTCGACGCAGTTTCGGATCGCGACTTCGTGCTTGAAACCTTGTCGGCAGCCGCAATCGCGGCGGTGCACCTGTCGCGGTTCGCCGAGGAAATCGTGATCTGGACCTCGCCGCTGGTGGGGCTGGTGCGGCTATCCGACAAGTTCACCACCGGCTCCTCGATCATGCCGCAGAAACGCAACCCCGACGCTGCCGAACTGGTTCGCGCCAAGACCGGCAGGGTGATCGGCGCGCTGACCGGGTTGCTGATCGTGATGAAGGGCCTGCCGCTGGCCTATCAAAAGGACATGCAGGAGGACAAGCAGGGCGCGATGGAGGCGTTCGGCGCGCTGTCGCTGGCGATCCGGGCGATGACCGGAATGGTCATGGACATGGTGCCGGATGAGGCGCGGATGAAAGCCGCCGCCGGCGAGGGCTACGCCACCGCCACCGATCTGGCCGACTGGCTGGTGCGGACGCTGAAAATGCCGTTCCGCGACGCCCACCACGTCACCGGACGCATCGTCGCCATGGCGTCGAAAGCGGGCGTGCCGCTGCACCAGCTGCCTTTGAAAGACATGCAGGCGGTCGAGCCCAAAATCACGGCCGAAGCCTTGGGCGTGCTTTCGGTTGACGCATCGGTGAAAAGCCGCAGCAGCTACGGCGGAACCGCCCCGAAGAATGTGCTGGCGCAGGCGAAAGGCTGGCTCAGGCGGCTGCAAAAAGAGCGAAAATTGGGCTGAGGACAAGAAATTCGCTGCAATTTCATGATTGTCCGGGGCTCGCCAGAGCAGGGCAATCTTTGTATGGTGCCGCCGCATTGGGGATTTTGTCGTGAATCGCAATTACAGCCCGACTACTTCGGGATGGGCCATCATCGTTTTGAGCGCGGCCGTGCTCGCGCTCGGGGGCTGCGGACGCAAGGGCGGGCTCGACCTGCCGCCGAACACCCCGCCGCAGGCGGCCGCAGCGGCGCAGGCCGATGCCGACCATGAGCCGGCCGCGAGCAAGCCGAGCGTGTTCAATCCGTATTACGGAACCGACGCGCCGCCGACCGCCCCTAAAGGCGCCAAAAAAGGCTTCATTCTCGACCCGCTGCTGAATAGTAACTGAGCCCGCCATGAACCACTTCGACTATCGCAACGGCGTGCTGCACGCCGAGGCGGTTAATCTTATCGATGTGGCGGATGCGGTCGGCACGCCCTTTTATTGCTACTCGACCGCGACCCTGGAGCGCCATTACCGGGTGTTCAGCGACGCCTTCGCCGGCGAGAACGCCCTGGTGTGTTACGCCATGAAGGCGAACTCCAATCAGTCGGTGCTGCGGACGCTGGCGAAACTCGGCGCCGGCGCGGACGTGGTTTCCGGCGGCGAGTTGAAGCGCGCGCTGGCCGCCGGCATCGCGCCGGAGAAGATCCTGTTCTCCGGCGTCGGCAAGACCGAAGCCGAGCTGCGCGCAGCGCTGACCGCCGACATTCTCTGCATCAACGTCGAGTCCGAGCCCGAACTCGAGTTGCTTTCGCGGCTCGCCAGCGAGCAGGGGCGGACTGCGCGGATCTCGGTCCGGGTCAATCCCGACGTCGATTCCGGCTCGCACGCGAAAATTTCGACCGGCAAGTCCGAGAACAAGTTCGGCGTGCCGCTCGCCCGTGCGCGCGCGGTCTATGCGCGTGCGGCGAAGCTGCCGGGGATCAAAGTCACCGGCGTCGACGTGCATATCGGCAGCCAGATCACCGATCTGGTGCCGCTGGAGGCCGCTTTCCGGATTTTGGCCGAATTCGTGCAGACCCTGCGCGCCGACGGCCATACCATCTCGCATGTCGATTTCGGCGGCGGGCTCGGCATTCCCTATCATATGGATCGGGAAGCGCCGCCGGTGCCGGCCGCCTACGCCGCGATGGTCAGGCGGGTGACGCACAATCTCGGCTGCACGCTGATGTTCGAGCCGGGCCGGATGATCGTCGGGAACGCCGGTATTCTCGTGACGCGCGTGATCTACGTGAAGCATGGCGACGCCAAGAATTTTGTCATTATCGACGCGGCGATGAACGATTTGATCCGCCCCACCCTGTACGAGGCGCACCACGACATCCTGCCGATCCGCGAGGCTGCGCAGGGCGCGCACACGATCGTCGCCGACGTGGTCGGACCGGTCTGCGAAAGCGGAGACTATCTGGCACTTGGGCGGACCATGCCCGAGCCCAGGGCCGGCGATCTCCTGGCGATCATGACGGCGGGCGCCTATGGCGCGGTGCAGTCCGGCACCTACAATACGCGCGCGCTGGTGCCGGAAGTGCTGGTCAAGGACGACCAGTACGCGGTGGTGCGGCCGCGCATCGAGATCGACGCCCTGATCGCGATGGACAGACCGGCGCCGTGGCTGTGAAGCGTTAATAGCTGTCGTCCCGGCGAACGCCGGGACCCACGCTCCGCGGCCCATCGATTTTGCGCAGTTGGTCGCCGGCCATCGTACCAACTGCCGCTGGTGCTTATGGGTCCCCGCTTTCGCGGGGACGACTTTGGTTAGGCTTTCGCTTTGGTCGCTCCCACCACCACGCCGGCGGCCTTTTCAATCGGCTTGATCGCCGAGGTGAAATCGGACTCCGCGCCCATTTCGCGGATCACCACTTCCCACAGACGCCCGACTGCCTCGGCAACCTCCATCGACAGCCCCAGCGCCTTCATTTCTTCGAGGTAGAGCCTCACGTCCTTCACCATCAGGCCAGTCGCAAAACCGAAATCGAAGGTGCGCGGCAGGATCGAGCGCGGAAACTTGTCGCGGCTCGCGGTGTTGAGGCCCGATCCGGCATTGATCACGTCGATCATGACGCTGGGATCGAGGCCCGATTTGACCCCCATCACCACGGCCTCGGAGGTGGCGACCACCGCGGTCGCCGACAAGAGATTGTTGGCAAGCTTCATGGTTTGCGCCGAGCCGGGTTTTTCTCCGATGAAAAACACCTTGCCGATCACCTCTAGCGCCGACTTCACCGCCTCGAAATCCGCTTTGGGACCCGACACCATCACCGCGAGCGTTCCCTTCTCGGCGCCGCCGACGCCGCCGCTCACGGGACTGTCGAGCTGCACGATGTTGCGTTTCGCCAGCAGGTCATGAATGCGCACCGCCATGTGCGATCCGACGGTGGAGAGATCGACGAAGCGTTTTACCTGCTTGCCTTCGATGACGCCGCCTGCGCCGGTTGCGACCTCGAGCGAGGCCTGCAGCGATGGCAGGCTTGCGAACACGGTCTCGGCGCGGTCGGCGACGTCTTTCGGCGAGGAAGCGGCCTCTGCGCCGAGCGCAACCAGTTTGTCCACCGCCTCCTTGCACTGGTCGAATACGACGAGCTGATGCTTGGCCTCGATCAGGCGGCGGGCCATGGGGAAGCCCATCTTCCCCATGCCGATGAATCCGATATCCATGGTGATGCGCCTTTAACCCTTGTCCGGCTCGGCGAACACTTCGCGCGCGATTCGAAAACTGTCGACGCCCGCGGGCACGCCGGCATAGATCGCCACCTGCATGAAGATTTCGCGAATCTCTTCCTTGGTCACGCCGTTGACCAGCGCGCCCTTGATGTGGACCCGCAATTCGTGCGGCCGGTTGAGGATCGAGATCATCGCCAGATTGAGCATGCTGCGGGTCTTGCGCGGCAGTTCCTCGCGGCCCCACACCGCGCCCCAGCAATATTCGGTAACCAGTTCCTGGAACGGCTTGTTGAAATCGTCGGCGTTCTTGAGGGCATTGGAGACATAGGCCTCGCCCAGCACCGCTTTGCGAATTTCCAGACCCTTGTCGTGCGTTTTCTTGTCCATATTGGTCCTCGGTGTTTCCCCTGATGGTTCGTGGCCGACGTTACGAGGTCGTGGCGGCACAGTCACGCCTTCGTGCTATGCGTGTTTCGGGGTGTGGGTTACCCCCTCGGAACGGGTGCCTCACTGCCGCCGTTGTGCTAAGGTGCTGTCTCGGCAACCCGGAGAGTTGATTGAGCGGCGCTACCCCCGACCCTTCAGAGCCAGTACGCAGCCCTGATGCCGTTTCACGGCTAAAGCTGGCGCAGGCATTGCAGCGGGCCAAATATGCGATCGCGTGGGAGCGGAGCTGGCCCCATCTGGCGCGGCTGCTGACGGTCATCGGACTGTTTCTGGCGCTGTCCTGGGCCGGATTGTGGCTGGCGCTGCCGTTCGTGGCGCGCGCCGTGGGCCTCGGGCTGTTCGTGCTGGTGGCGCTGGGCGCGCTGTTTCCGCTGGTCGGGTTCCGCTGGCCGACCCGCGAGGAAGGCTTGTACCGGCTCGACCGGGGCTCGGGCATCCGCCACCGCCCGGCGACCGCGCTGACCGATACGCTTGCAACGCAGGATCCGGTCGCGCAGGCGCTGTGGCAGGCGCAGCGCGAGCGCACCCTGGCATCGATCAAGCGCATTCGCGCCGGGCTGCCGTCGCCGCGGCTGCCGATCCACGATCCCTGGGCGCTGCGCGCGCTGGTCGCGGTGATGATGGTTGCGGCCTATGTCGCCGCGGGTGACGAGCGCACGCTGCGCACCGAGGCGGCGTTCGACTGGAACGGCGTGCTGTCGCCCGCCAATATCCGGGTCGATGCCTGGGTGACGCCACCGCTCTATACCGGCAAGCCGCCGATCATTCTGTCGGCGGCCAACAAGGAAGCTGCCATCCCCGCCGCGGGACCATTGCCGGTCCCGGCGGGCAGCACGCTGATCGTACGCTCGAGCGGCGGCACGCTCGATGTCGTACCGAGCGGTGGCGTGACCGAGGCCCAACCGACCGAACAGGCGCCAAAAGGCACCAACGAGCGGCATTTCACCATCTCAGGCGAAGGCACGGCGCATGTCCGCGCGCCCTCCGGTCAGCCGCAATGGAAGTTCAGCGCCATTCCTGACCGCGCCCCGACCATTTCGCTTGCCAAAGATCCGGAGCGTCAGGCCCGCGGCTCGCTGCAGATGTCCTACAAGATCGAGGACGACTACGGCGTCACCGAAGCGCAGGCGCATTTCGCGGCTCGCCCCGGCGACGCGCCGAGCGGCGCAACCGAGAAAGATTCGGCGGTGCCGCGGCCCCTGTTCGACCCGCCGCAATTTCCGCTGGTGCTGCCAAATGCGCGGACGCGCAATGGCGTCGGCCAGACCGTCAAGGATCTCAGCGAGGATCCCTATGCCGGCGCCGATGTCACGCTGACGCTGACGGCCAAGGACGAGGCCGGCAATGAGGGCCGCAGCGAGCCCTTCAACATGCGGCTTCCGGAGCGGCTGTTCACCAAGCCGCTGGCGCGGGCGCTGATCGAGCAGCGCCGCATTCTGGCGCTCGACGCCAATCAGAACGCGCAGGTCTATGCGGCGCTCGACGCGCTGATGATCGCGCCGGAATTGTTCACGCCCGAGGCCGGCCAGTATCTCGGCCTCTACAGCGTCGCGCGGCAGCTCGAGGCCGCCCGCACCGACGACGCGCTGCGCGAGGTCGTCGCCAGTCTGTGGGCGCTCGCCGTCACCATCGAGGACGGCGACATCACCGATGTGGACAAGGCGTTGCGCTCCGCGCAGGAAGCGCTGAAGCAGGCGCTGGAACGCGGCGCCAGCGACGAAGAAATCAAGAAGCTCACCGAGAACCTGCGCGCGGCGCTGGATAATTTCATGCGTCAGCTCGCCGAACAGCTGCGCAATAATCCGCAAGCGTTGGCGCGGCCGCTCGATCCCAACACCAGGGTGATGCGCCAGCAGGACCTCAACAACATGATCGAGCGGATGGAGCGGCTGTCGCGCTCCGGCGACAAGGAGGCCGCCAAGCAATTGCTCGAACAACTGGAGCAGATGCTGGAAAACCTGCAAATGGCGCAGCCCGGCCAGTCCGGCGACGGCGACATGGAGCAGGCGCTGAACGAGCTCGGCGACATGATCCGCAAGCAGCAGCAGTTGCGCGACAAGACCTTCAAACAGGGCCAGGATTCGCGGCGCGATCACATGCGCGGCAAGCAGGGCGATCAGAGCATGGGCGACCTGCAGCAGGATCAGCAGGGCCTGCGCGACCGGCTGAAGAAACTGCAGCAGGAGCTTGCCAGGCGTGGCATGGGGCAGAGCCAGCGTGGCGAGAAGGGGCAGTCCGGCGAACAGGGTCAGCAGGGCGAACAAGGTGACCAGGAGGGCGGCGAGGACGGCCTCGGCCAGGCCGACAGCGCGATGGGCGATGCCGGCAGCAGGTTGGGCGAGGGCAACGCCGACGCCGCCGTGGATTCGCAAGGCAAGGCGCTGGAAGCGCTGCGCAAGGGCGCCCAGAGTCTCGCCGAGGCGATGCAGCAGGGCGAGGGCGAGGGGCAGGGCGAAGGTCCGGGCACCCGCGCAGGCCGGCAGCAGAGCGGCGGCAATCAGAGCGATCCCTTGGGGCGGCCGCTGCACGGGCGCGAATTCGGCGATGATTTCACGGTGAAGATCCCCGGCGAAATCGACGTGCAGCGGGCGCGCCGGATTCTCGAAGAACTGCGCCGCCGCCTCGCCGATCCGCAGCGCCCGCAGATCGAGCTCGATTACCTTGAGCGGCTGCTGAAGGATTATTAGAGCGTTTTTCCGCGAAGTGGAGACCGGTTCGCGTCAAGAAAACGCGCCTTTGCCCGGCCCTGACGCGTGGAGAGGCGCTGCTCCGCTAACCCGTCTTCCGGGCGCCAAGTGCAACGGCCACGGCGGTACGGATATCGGCCACCGAAAACGGCTTGGTGACGACGTCGTGAACGATGGCGTTGAGGCCGTGCGCGCGTTCGCGCTGATCGGCAAAGCCGGTCATCAATAATATCGTCAGGTTTGGAAAATCGCGCGCCGCCGCCAGCGCCAGCGCGATCCCGTCCATCACCGGCATCTGGATATCGGTGAGCAGGAGATCGAAGGCGCCGTCCTCGCGGCTCAGGATCTCCAGCGCCTCGGCGCCGTCTTCCGCGGTAACGGTGTCGTGGCCATCCATGGCGATGGCGCGCGCCACCAGCGTGCGCATGGAGTCTTCATCGTCGGCGATCAGCACGCGCGGCATGGCGCACCCCTCTTTCGAAAGCGAATCCGCGCAGCCCGGTTCATACACTGCCGCCGGCGAGATCCCGCTTGTTGAAGAAGCGTACATCGATATTGCGCCCTTCCGGCGGCGGCGAAGCCAGGCGCGACTTGAACCAGGCGCGTTCGCCCGGCTTCAGCACGGGCTGCTCCAGCACCGCGTTCCAGGCGTAGATTTCCGCTCCTTGCGCGTCGCGGACGCTGAAGCGCAGCCGTGGCAGTTCGACCGGTTTGCGGGCTTCGCCCACGATGACGCCCTCGATCACCAGAACCGGTTTGCCTTCCACGGTCTCGGAGGTGACCTTCACGTCCTTGAACATGAGCCCTCGCAGATTTACTTCCAGTCCGACCATTTTGTAGAATCCGGCGGTCTGCGGCAGTAACCGCACCACGTCGACGCGCCAGATCACCAGCGCCAGCACCAGCGCGCCCATGGCGGCGCAGGCCGTCGGGAGGCTGACGAACGGTTTGCCCGATGCGCGGAGCAATGCTGGAGGTCTAAAAAACCTCGCCAACCACCCCCCGCGCCGGGGGCCCGTAAAGTCAGCGTCATGCGCGTCGTGCCGGGCTACCGATGGCCAGTCGGATTTCGGCGCCCTCGGCCGGCCAATCGCCTGAAATCGAGGGGCTGTCGACGAGCGGGGCGTCTTGTGCCTCACTGTCATCTTCGCGCACGAGCGCGTCCCATTCCGCGGCAGCCTCGGTGCCCCCGGCCTGTTGGCTGGTTGCTGCCGCCATCGCCGGCGCCACGGTCGCATCCCCCGGCCGCGCCAGCCAGACCTCCTTGCACCGGGAACAGCGCACGGTCCGGCCGGCCACACCCAAGGTAGCAGGATCAATGACATAAGACGTTGTACAATGTGGGCAAATAATATGCATGGAGCCAATCTCCACAATGACGCTGCCGGGATGCTACAAGCCGACCGTTAACGAATCGGAAACCATAACCGAAGCACAACTATTTTGTTTGGTTCGCAGCCGAAGCGACGCCAATGAGCTCCGGGCCTTCGGTTCCAGGTATCCGGTTGCGCCCCACGTCGAACGGAGCTGAGCTTGGTTCGGTTCGAAAATGTCGGATTGCGTTACGGGCTCGGCCCGGAGATTTTGCGCGACCTCAGTTTCGAGGTCCCCGCCCACTCCTTCCAGTTCCTCACCGGCCCTTCCGGCGCCGGCAAAACCTCGCTGCTGAAGCTGCTGTTCCTGTCGCTGCGGCCCACACGCGGCCTGGTCAATCTGTTCGGCCATGACGTCTCGCTGCTCGGCAAGGACGAGATCGCCAATCTGCGCAAGCGGATAGGCATCGTATTGCAGGACTTCCGCCTGCTCGATCACATGACCACTTACGAAAACGTCGCGCTGCCGTTCCGGGTGATCGGCCGCGAGGAATTGAGCTATCGCAAGGAGGTCATCGATCTCCTGAAATGGGTCGGTCTCGGCGAACGAATGGATGCGTTGCCGCCGATCCTGTCCGGCGGCGAGAAGCAGCGCGCGGCGATCGCGCGCGCGGTGATCTCGCGGCCACACCTATTGCTTGCGGATGAACCGACCGGCAACGTCGATCCGACCCTGGGGCGGCGATTGCTGCGGCTGTTCATCGAATTGAACAAATCCGGCACCGCCGTCATTATCGCGACCCACGACATCACGCTGATGGATCAGTATGATGCCCGGCGGCTGGTGCTGCATCAGGGACGGTTGCATCTCTATGAGTAGAACAGACCTGCATGGTCCGTTGGTGGATCTGGGAAACGAACGCCCGCAAGTGCCGGCGCGGGCGCGCAATCTGTCGCCGATCGTGCCGCGCGCCTCGATCTCCGGCCGCGCCCTGGTCGCCGTCGTGGCCATCATGACGTTCCTGGCATCGATCACCACCGGTACGGTGCTCTTGGTAAGCGCCTCGGCGGCGGAGTGGCAGTCGGACGTCGCGAGCGAAATTACCATCCAGGTGCGCCCCCAGGACGGGCGCGATCTCGACGGCGACGCGGCGGCGGTAGTGCAAGCGATGCGCACGCAGCCCGGCATCATCGAAGTCAGGCCTTTCACCAAACAGGAATCCGCCAAACTACTGGAGCCATGGCTCGGCAGCGGATTGTCGCTCGACGATCTGCCGGTGCCGCGCGTCATTGTCGCGCGGGTTCAGCCCGGAAACACGCTCGATCTGGCGGCGCTGCGCAGCCGGGTGACGCAGGTGGCGGCGACGGCAAGCGTCGACGATCATCGCGCCTGGATCGAGCGGATGCGGTCGATGACCGGCGCGTTCGTGTTCGCCGGTATCGGCATCCTCGCGCTGGTGATCGTTGCGACCATCATATCGGTCTCGTTCGCCACCCGCGGCGCGATGGCGGCCAATCGCCCGATCGTCGAAGTCCTGCACTTCGTCGGCGCCGGGGACCGCTTTATCGCCAACCGGTTCCAGCGGCATTTTCTCCGGCTCGGGCTGGAGGGCGGCTTGATCGGCGGCGGCGTCGCGATGCTGGGTTTCGGGTTCTCCGAATTGATCGCGGGCTGGTTCTCGGGCACCCCGGTCGGCGATCAGTTCGCCGCATTGCTGGGGACGTTTGCGCTGCGGCCGTCGGGCTATCTGGTGCTGGCGGCGCAGGCGGTGCTGATCGCGGCGATCACCGCCTGGGCATCGCGGCGCACGCTTTTCGCCACGCTGGACGATATCGACTGACGCGAACCGTTATGAACAGCGCAGGGAACCGGACTCCACTTCGTCTCAAAACCTTCTAGACTTGCGAGAGGGGAAGGATCGCTAGCATCGCATGAGTTTGCAGCCCGACGACAAAGCGACGAATGGGCCGCTCGCCGCGCCGCGGGGAATGCTGCGTGCCGCTGTTGTCGCGGCGCTGGCGATTGTGTTCGTCGGGGCGGCGATCGGCTTCGTCGGGTTTCTCTCGCAATTGCACGGCGCCGAGGTGAGGCCTGCCAGCCACGCCGACGGCATCGTGGTGCTGACCGGCGGCTCGTCGCGCGTCTCGGACGCGATGGAACTGCTGGCCGGCGGCTATGGCAAGCGGCTTTTGATCTCCGGCGTGCATCCAACCAACGCGGCAAGCGATATTTCCCGTTCGCTGCCTGACAACCAGTCGCTGCTCAGCTGTTGCGTCGATCTCGACCGCTCCGCCGTCAACACCCGCAGCAATGCGGCGGAGACGCGGCGCTGGGCGCGCGAGCGCGGCTTCAGGTCGCTGATCGTGGTAACGTCGAATTACCACATGCCGCGGGCAATCGTCGAATTGTCGCACGCGATGCCCGATATTCAGCTCGTTCCATTCGCTGTGGTCGGCGAGAAATGGCGCGATGAACCGTGGTGGACGAGTGGCGCCACGCTGCGGCTCTTGCTATCGGAATATGTAAAATACGTTGCCGCCGTGGTGCGGGTGCGTCTGGCTGATGCCGGCCTCGATCTGACGCCCGAGCTTGCAGATCATCCGGCCGGATCGCTCCCGCACAGCCCGGCGACGGCTGAAGCCAACTGATCGGGTTCTCGATGGTTTCGATTTTCTTGCGTTCGCTGGTCTACAACGTGCTGTTCTACCTGCTGCTGGCGTTCTGGGTGATTGTCGGCATCCCGACCTACCTGATGCCGCGCTGGGCCATCATGAACATCGCCAGATACTGGGCGCGCAGCAGCATCTGGCTGCTGCGCGCGATCTGCAACATCAAGGTGGAATATCGCGGCCTCGACAAAATTCCGAAGGGGCCGTTGATCGTCGCATCGAAACATCAGTCGATGTGGGAGACCTTCGCGCTGCTGCAGTTCTTCGATCAGCCGCTGTTTATTCTCAAGCGCGAATTGAAATGGATCCCTCTGTTCGGCTGGTATCTGATCAAGTCGAACATGATCGGGGTCGATCGCGCCGCCGGTGGCCGCGCGTTGATCGCCATGGCGCGCCGCGCCGGCGAGGCAGTACGGCGCGGCCGTCAGCTGATCATTTTTCCGGAGGGCACGCGAACCGCCGTCGGCGCGCCGCCGCGCTACAAGACCGGCGTCGCCCAGGTCTATGTCGATTGCGGCGTGACCTGCCTGCCGGTTGCGCTCAATTCGGGGCTGTTCTGGCCGCGGCGGACGTTCATGCGCTATCCCGGCACGCTGGTGGTTGAATTTCTCGATCCGCTGCCGCCCGGTCTGTCGCGCCGCGAATTCATCGCGCGCGTCTCGACCGTGATCGAGGAGGCCACCAACCGGCTGGTCGAGGCCGCGCGCCGCGAGCAGGCGCGGTTGTTCGGCCGCGTGCCGGGTTCAGCGTCGGCAAAGGCGTAAGGCGGTTGTTGTCTACTCCTGCGGGGGAGGGTGAGGATGCAACGGCCGGTCATCGTGCAGCATCAAGGCGAGCTGGTGCAGTCGGGAATCCCGAAAACCTTCCGCCTCGATCGCCTTCACCGTGGAGATAACATATTCGCGGTTCGCGCCGGATTGCCCGTGTCCCTGCTGGACGTGGTGGAGCTGCTGCGCCAATGACAGCCGCCCGGCATATTGTCCATGGCCGCGGTCGACCACGTAAGCCAGCGCGCTGACGCGCTGACGCGGCTCGTTCTCCAGCCACACCGACCGCATCACCTCGCGATAGACCGAGGTGACCTGCTCGCGTTCGCGCAAGTAGGCGAGGGTCGCGGTACGGTGCTTCTCGGCGACCCGGAACGCGATGCCGCGGCAGGCGCCGCCGCGGTCGAGGCCGAGCACGAGGCCCGGCTTTTCCGGCGTTCCCCGATGCACGAAGGAATAGACGCAGAGCGCGCGATGCTCGCCGATCAGCCGCGCCGGAACCTGCTCGACGAACTCGAAGCCCGGCCGCCACATCAGCGAGCCGTAGCCGAACACCCACAGGTCGCCTTTGGACAATTCCGATTCGGACAGGATCTTCTCTGGCATCGCGTGCACGACCTACCAGAATTCTGCGACTGATGAAAATCCGTTAACTTGATTACCGTCGCCGGCACCGCTTAATTGACAAAATCATGGCCAAAGGTCGCCGCATGCCCGATATGACCCTCGCGCCGCGCCGGCGCCCGCTTTGGCGCTTTTTCGTCATGCCCGTCCTGCTCCTGATCGCCGCCGCGGCGTGGAGCGCGTTCTGGTTCTATGCCGCCTCCCAGGTCGACGTGTCAGCCGACGCCTGGCGAGCGCAGGAGGCGAAATCCGGCCGGGTCTACGATTGTGCCAGGCGAACGGTCGCGGGCTTCCCGTTCCGCCTTGAAGTCCGCTGCGACGGCGCCAGCGTGTCGCTTAGGTCGCAATCCGCAGGACAGGCCGCGACGCAGGAGCCGATCACCGCACACCTCGGCGAGATCCTGGTCGTGGCGCAGGTTTACGATCCGAAATTGCTGATCGCGGAATTCACCGCCCCGGCCACGCTGTCCGATCGCGGCGGGCAGCCGTCGATGTCGGTGAACTGGAGCAAGGCCCGCGCCAGCGTGGTGGGACTGCCGGCCGTCCCGCAGCGGGCCTCCATCGTGTTCGACGATCCCCGGATCGACCGCGTCAACGGATCGATGCAGACGCCGCTGGCGCAGGCCAAACATATCGAACTGCACGGCCGCCTTGCCGAAGGTTCGGCGCCGGATCATCCCGTCATCGAAACCGTGCTCAGAATCGAAGGCGGCAGCGTGCAGGAGGTGCATCCGCTGCTGTCGCAGCCGTTCGACGCCGACGTGCGGACGATGTTGAGCGGTCTGAAGGACCTTTCGCCAAAACCCTGGCCCGAGCGGTTTCGCGAACTCCAGGCCGCCGGCGGCCATGTCGAGATCGTGCAGTCGCGGATCGCGCAGGGCGACCTGGTCGCGGTCGCTGCCGGCACCCTCGGTCTCAGCGCCCAGGGGCGTCTCGACGGCGAATTGCAGATGACGGTGGCCGGCATCGAGAAGGTGATCCCGGCGCTCGGCATCGAAAAAATGCTGGATGAGGGCGTGCCGCAGGCAACCCTCGACCGCGTCGCGCCCGGCGTCAAGACGCAGGACCTCAACAATCTGTTCGGCGCGCTGGACCGCGCGATTCCCGGCCTCGGCAAGGCGGTCAGGCAGAACGCCAATGTCGGCGTCGCCGTCGGGATCAACGCGCTCGGCAAGGAGGCGGTGCTGGAAGGCAAAAAGGCCCGGGCATTTCCGCTGCGCTTTGTCGACGGCGCGGTGTTTCTGGGGCCGCTGAAGGTCGGGCAGGTCCCGCCGCTGTTTTGAGCAAACACTCCGCCGTCGTCCCGGCCAAGCGAGCCGGGACCCATATGTGGACGGCCCCCGTGCCACAAGAGTTTTTTGGTCTGATCGGATCGCTTGCATCCATATGTCCGGCCTGTTGATGCAGTCGCTTTGGACCGCTGGCCAAGATGGCTTCCGCGACGCGAGTTCCAAACAACCACACGACCTTTGTTCGGCCAATGGGTCCCACGGACTGTCTCACACCTCGGATCGATCGATCCTACCATCTGCTCTCCTCTTGCAGCTCCGGCTCAGCGGGTAGGCGAATCCGCCAACCAGCCGATCTCTTAAGCGGCCGATGCCGATGCACCAGGCATCCGCGCGCCGTCGTAACTCTCGCCCGTCGTCATCAGCTTCCAAGCGATGCGAGCAATCTTGTTGGCGAGCGCCACGGCGGCAAGTTTTGGTGGCTTGCGCTTCAGCAGAGCGACCAGCCAGGGTGACGGATGGCCGCGGCCGCGCCGAACCTGCTGAATCACGGCGGTCGCTCCCGCCACCAGCACGCTGCGCAGCATCTCATCCCCGGCGCGGGTGATCTTGCCGAGCCGGGTCTTGCCGCCGCTGGAATGGTCTTTCGGCGTCAGTCCGAGCCATGCCGCAAAGTGCCGGCCGGAGGGAAAGGCGCCCGGATCGGGGGTCTTCATCACCAGCGCCGTGGCACCGATCGGCCCGATCCCCGGAATCTGTGCCAGACGTCGGCTGTCGGCATTAGCGCGGTGCCACGCCATCAGCCTGGCCTCGATCGCCTTCAGTTCGATCTGCAGCTGCGCGTAGGCGCGGCCCTGCATCGCAAACATCTCGCGCGCCAGTTCCGGTAAGCTCTCGTCCTGGGCGATCCGCATCAATAGCGGCTCGATCTTGTCGAGACCCTTGGCGGTGATCAGACCGAACTCCGTCGCATAGCCGCGGATCGCGTTGCTGAGCTGGGTGCGCCTTGTGATCAGCTGCTGGCGAACTCCTGCCAGCATCAGCGCCGCCTGCTGCTGTTCAGTCTTGACCGGGACGAACTGCATCGTCGGCCGGCTCATCGCCTCGCACAATCCCTCGGCATCGCGTCCGTCGTTCTTGTTGCGCTTGATGTAGGCCTTCACGTGCTGCGGCGCGATCAGCTTCACCTCGTGGCCGAGCTTGCGCAACTCCCGCGCCCAGTAATGCCCCGCCCCGCAGGCCTCCATCCCGATCACAGTCGGCGGCAGCTTGGCAAAAAACCCCAACACCTCGTTCCGCCGCAGCTTCCTGCGTAACACCGGTCGCTCGGCGGCATCAACCCCATGCAGCTGAAAAAAATGCTTCGACGTATCCATTCCAATGCGGATAATCTGGTTCACGGACGGCTCCCTTGTCTGAGATTTGCAACAACCTCATTCTGGCACACTCGATGCCGTAGGGGGCCGTCCACCCCATCAACCACCGAAGTTGGTCGGACGAAGAAATCCGCGCCTGACGTGATCACCGCGCCGCCGGTGGTTATGGGTTCCCGCTTTCGCGGGAACGACGAGGAGGTTCTGCTCCGCGTCGGATTTTACTCCGCCTTCTTCCCCAGCTGCGCGTGCGGACGGCCGAAGTCGGGCGCGGCCGAATCCTGGCCGATCTCGACGATGCCGCGGCGGATCGCGCGGGTGCGGGTGAAGTGCTCGAACAGCGCCTCGCCATCGCCGCGGCGGATCGCGCGCGTCAGTTTGGAGAGATCCTCGGTGAAGGTGCCGAGCATTTCCAGCACCGCGTCCTTGTTGGCCAGGAACACGTCGCGCCACATGATCGGATCGGAAGCCGCGATGCGCGTGAAGTCGCGGAAGCCGCCGGCGGAGAATTTTATCACTTCCGACGACGTCACCTGGGCAAGTTCGTCGGCGGTGCCGACGATGGTGTAGGCGATCAAATGCGGCAGATGGCTGGTGATCGCCAGCACCAGATCGTGATGATCCGGCGTCATGATCTCGACCCTGGCGCCGAGCCCGGCCCAGAACGCGCGCAGCCTTTCGACCGCGGCCGGATCGGTGCCTGCCGGCGGGGTCAGGATGCACCAGCGGTTGATGAAGAGTTCGGCGAAACCGGAATCGGGCCCGGAATGCTCGGTGCCGGCGACGGGGTGCGCCGGCACGAAATGCACGCCGGCGGGCAGATGCGGCGCCATGTCCCGCACCACCGCGCCCTTGACCGAGCCGACATCGGAGACGATTGCGCCCGGCTTCAGATGATCCGCGATTTCCTGCGCGACCGCACCGCAGGCGCCGACCGGGATGCACAGGATCACGAGATCGGCGTCTTTGGCGGCCTCCGCATTGGTTTCCGCCACGCGGTCGACAAGGCCGAGTTCCAGGACGCGGGCGCGGGTCCTGGCCGAGCGCGCGGTGGTGACGATCTCGCCCGCCAGCCCCTGTTCACGCGCACCGCGCGCGATCGAGCCGCCGATCAGCCCGAAGCCGATCAGCGCGATTTTCTTGAATAGCGGCGCGGCGTTCACTTGCCCGCCATGAAGTCGCGCAGGCCCTCGACCACCAGCCGGTTGGCTTCCTCGGTGCCGATGGTCATGCGCAAGGCGTGCGGCAGGCAGTAATTGTCGAGCGCGCGCAACACCAGGCCGCGCCTGGTCAGGAATGCGTCGGCCTCGGCCGAGGTCTTGCCCTTCTCCAGCGGGAAATGGATCAGGACGAAGTTGGTCACGCTCGGCGTCACCTTGAGGCCAAGCTTGCCGATTTCCTCCGTCAGCCAGTTGCGCCATTTCTCGGTGTGCGCCTTCGACATCTGCTGGTGCGCGGTGTCCTCGATCGCGGCCACCGCCGCCAGCATCGCCGGCGTCGAGACGTTGAACGGTCCGCGGATCCGGTTGACCGCGTCGACAATATGGGCCGGACCGAACATCCAGCCGATCCGCAGCGAGGCCAGCCCGTGAATCTTCGAAAACGTATGGGTCACGACCGTATTGTCGGTAGTCGCCACCAGTTCAATGCCGAGCTCGTAGTCGTTGCGCGACACGTAATCGGAATAGGCGGCATCGAGCACCAACAGAACATCCGGCGGCAATCCGGCGCGCAGCCGCCTGATTTCGTCGAACGGCAGATAGGTTCCGGTCGGGTTGTTCGGGTTGGCGAGCCATACCAGCTTGGTGCGCGACGAGACCCGTTTCAGGATCGCATCGACGTCGGCGGTGAAATCGGTCTCGGGCACGACGACGTTGATGCCGCCGTTGGCCTTGGTGGCGATCTGATACACCAGAAAGCCGTGGGTGGTGGAGATCGCCTCGTCGCCATGACGGAGATAGGTGTGCGCCAGCAGATTGAGGATCTCGTCGGAGCCGGCGCCGCAGATGATACGGTCGGGATCGAGCCCGAAGGCGCGGCCGATCGCCTCGCGCAGCACGCGCGATGTGCCTTCCGGATAATCCTCCAGATGCATCGCGGCCTGCCGGTAGATCTCGATCGCCTTCGGCGAAGGCCCGAGCGGGGTCTCGTTGGCCGACAGCTTGAACACCTTGCGGCCCGGCTCCGGCACCGGGCTCTTGCCAGGCGTGTAGGGCGCAATATCGAGAATGCCGGGATTCGGCACGGGTCGGGACATCTTCAACTCCGGAATATCGGGGCGGCTTTCACGGGATGCGAATGCGAGAGCCGGGCACTAGCTGGGCACCGTATAGCGCGTTGCGTGGCTGCCGACGAGAGCCGATGAGCGCACCGACGCGCCGGCCTCGATCAGCGCCGCCTTGATCTTTTCGAGGCTGCCCGGGCCCGCGACCGACACCAACAGCGCCGCGCCGTCGAAGGCGGTATCCGGCACGGCGACGATTTCGGCCAGCGCCGACAGCGCTCGCGCGATCCCGGCGTTCCAGCCGGACACCCGCACGCTCCACATCTCGACTTCGGTCACCATGGCGCTGTCGGCAACGCGCGACACCACGAATACCGGCAGTGCCGCGGGATGGTCGGCGCGCTCGACGAACGGCAGCCGCGCGATGATCTTCGGCGCGCCACGCGCTTCCAGCGCGATCCACCACGGGGTGCGGCTGGACGTGGCGGAAACCAGCGCCAGGTCGCCCTTCGATCTGGCGACCGCCTCGACCGCGGCCGGCGCGCTGAAATGCGAGACGTAGGGAACGGTGAAGCCGAAATGAAACCGCGCCGAATCCCGCATCGCGGATTCGCCGAGCGAAATATCGGCATGGATCGAAAACGGCGCCTGCACGTAGGTGAAGGTCGAGATGATGACGCGCCAGATGCTTTCGACGGTGTCGAGCGGCAGGATGCCGCGATGCCGCTGCACCAGCCGGCGCATCATCTCGGCCTCGCGCGCCGGACGGAACGCCGAGCCGACCTCCTGGGTCTGTTTCACCTGGATCAGCCGGTCGATGATGTCGCCGCGCGCCATCAGCAGGCGATGGACCTGCTCATCGATCGAGTCGATCTCTTTGCGCAGCACCTCGAGCGAGGGCGGAGCGGGGGGCGATTGCGACATCTTCAAACCCTAAAGGGAGCACGGCCAACCGGCAGGCAAGGAGCATTGATTAGGAAAGACGGTCGCCAAAAGCAAAGAAAACGTTGGGGTCTTGGCTGGGCGTGGGCGATTGAGGGGTTCGCTGACCCGGTGGCTCGCCTTGACGAAAGGCCCACCTGCGACTAATATTTAATCCGTTCCGTGGTCATTTGAGCCGGCCGGCTTGCAGCCACGTTAAACAACTCGCTAAACAGGCCGGGGACAGATGTGATCCCGGTCGAACTTATGTTCAGGCCGGGTTTTTTTATGGCCTGATTTCCGCGGTGGTTTGTGAGCCTCCCTGGGGAGATCGGTGTCAAAATGGTAAACGTGCAGTCGATCCCAGGTCCGGCGATCCATGCCGAAGAGCGCGCGCACGAGGCGGACCATCCAAGTTCGCTGGTGGCGTTGTTCGGCGCGGACCAGCCGCTGCCGCTCGATTGCGGCGTCGATCTCAAGCCGTTCCAGATCGCCTACCAGACCTATGGCGAACTCAACGCCGACCGCTCCAACGCCATTCTGGTCTGCCATGCGCTGACCGGCGATCAGCACGTCGCCAATGTCCATCCGCTGACCGGCAAGCCCGGCTGGTGGGAAACCATGGTCGGTCCCGGCCGCCCGCTCGATACCGACAGCTACTTCATCATCTGCGCCAATGTGATCGGCGGCTGCATGGGCTCGACCGGGCCGGCGTCGACCAATCCCGCCACCGGCAAATTGTGGGGGCTGGATTTTCCGATCATCACCATTCCCGACATGGTGCGCGCGCAGGCGATGCTGCTCGATCGCCTCGGCATCGACACGCTGTTCTGCGTCGTCGGCGGCTCGATGGGCGGCATGCAGGCGCTGCAGTGGACCGCGGCCTATCCCAAACGGGTGTTCTCGACGCTGGCGATTGCCTGCAGCACGCGGCATTCGGCACAGAACATCGCGTTTCACGAACTCGGCCGGCAGGCCGTGATGGCCGATCCGGACTGGCACGGCGGGCGCTATTTCGAGCAGGGCACCCATCCGCATCGCGGCCTCGGCGTGGCGCGGATGGCCGCGCATATCACCTATCTGTCGGACGCAGCCTTGCACCGCAAGTTCGGCCGGCGGATGCAGGATCGCGATCTGCCGACGTTCTCGTTCGACGCGGATTTCCAGGTCGAGAGCTATCTGCGCTACCAGGGCTCGTCCTTTGTCGAGCGCTTCGACGCCAACAGCTATCTCTATCTGACGCGGGCGATGGACTATTTCGACATCGCCGCCGATCATGACGGGGTGCTGGCGCAGGCGTTTCGCGGCATCCAGACCCGGTTCTGCGTGGTGTCGTTCACCAGCGACTGGCTGTTTCCGACCTCGGAGTCGCGGGCGCTGGTGCATGCGCTCAATGCCTCGAGCGCGCGGGTGTCGTTCGCGGAGATCGAGACCGACCGCGGCCATGACGCCTTCCTGCTCGACGTTCCCGAGTTCTTCGACATCTCCCGCGCCTTCCTGCAATCCGCGGGCAAGGCGCGCGGCCTGACCAGGACAGGCAGCTGACATGACCGTACAAGCAACAGGACCTGCCGCTGAACGGCATGGCGCCGCCGGACACCGGGCATTATCGCGGCGATCATCTTCTGGTGGCGCGAGATGGTCGAGCGCGGCTCGAAGGTGCTCGACGTCGGCTGCGGCGACGGCGATCTGCTGCAACTGCTCGAAAGCCGCGGCATCGACGGCCGCGGCATCGAGCTGTCGCGCGAGGGCGTCAACCGCTGCGTCGCCAAGGGCCTCGCGGTGGTGCAGGGCGACGCCGACACCGACCTCGTCAATTATCCCGACGATGCCTTCGACTACGTGATCCTGTCGCAGACCCTGCAGGCGACGCGGCAGCCGCGCGTGGTGCTGGAAAATCTGCTGCGGATCGGGCGCCGCGCCATCGTGTCGTTCCCGAATTTCGGCTTCTGGAAGATGCGGCTGCAGCTGTTGGTCGGCGGGCACATGCCGCGCACGGAAAATCTGCCGGCGACCTGGTACGACACGCCGAACATCCATTTCTGCACCATCAAGGATTTCGTGCAGCTCTGCGACGAGATCAACGTCAAGATGGAGCGCGCGGTCGCGCTCGATCTCTACGGCCGGCCGCTGCGGCTCAACGTGCCCTGGTGGTTCTGGAACATGTTCGGCGAGCAGGGCGTGTTCTTGCTGAGCCGGGCGGGAAGGCGAAATAATCCAGAACTCTTCGTCATGCCCGGCCTTGTGCCGGGCATCCACGTCTTCGGGCGCTGAAACAAATGAGACGTGGATGGCCGGGACAAGCCCGGCCATGACGGGGTCTTGTATTATCCCGCCATCGACCTCGGATCGCGCACCGGCCAGCGGCCGGCTTCGACCAGCGCGATGAAGCGTTCGACCATTTCGTTGAACAGCGCGGGCTCTTCCAGATTGAGCACGTGGCCGGACTTCGGAAAGAACGCTAAGCCCGACGCCGGCAGGTGCTTTTTCAGGAACAGGCTGGGCTCGATGCAGTTGTCGTCCTCGTCGCCGCAGATGATCAGCGCAGGCGTCGGGACTTTCCTGATTGTCTCGGTCAGGGTGTAGATCGAGGGCCGGCCGCCCTGGAAGCTGCGCATGGTGTTGGCCGAGCCCTTGGCGTCGTGGCGGGCCAGCGCAGCTGTAGAAATCCGCGTGTCCGCGCGGGTCCTTCAACAGGAACGGAATCCGGCTCGGCGCCTCGCGCGTCGCTTTGGCCACTTCCGCCGAGCCGATCGTCTCATATTGCTCGGCATTGGCCCGGCACTGCTTGCGGAAGGCCTCGAGGTTTTCGAGGCTCGAGCCAGAGCCGACGGCGGCCAGCGTCATCGACAGGGCGCGCTCCGGCGCGTTGAGCCCGACCTGCAGCGACGAATAGGAGCCCATCGACAGGCCGACGAAATGCGCTCTTGGCGATTTTCGAGGTGATCGAGCACCGCGAGCGCGTCGGTGTAGAAGTGCTTGTAGGTGTAGACCTCGGCCGAGGGCGGCACATCCGAGGGCGTATAGCCGCGCGCGGAATAGGCGATGCAGCGATGCCCGCGCGAGAAGTAGCGCATCTGCGGTTCCCAATTGGTGTGGTCGGCCGCGAATTCGTGCAGGAAGATGATCGGCGTTCCCTGGCCGGCCTCCTCGAAATAGAGGCGGACGTTGTCGCTGGTGACGGCGTGGGGCATTTGAGGTTCCTCTCGTTGGTCCGGCTGCGAAAATCGCAGTTAATGCTCGCGGCTGCAATGAGGCGAGATTGGATCTTTTTCGTCACGAAATGATCGCGGAATGACCCCGAAACCGATCTTGCACTGCCGCATCGCGTCTTGCTCTCGCCATGCCGCAAATTGCATACGAACCCCCGGATGTCGGCTCCCGGTGCGCTTTCGGACGGAGGCGCTCGTGGCCGATGGGAATGGGGGTGTCACAGAGGATGAAGTATGGTTCAGTTGGTTACGTTCCGCCGGTCGCTTCGCGCGGTCTCTCCCCGTCTTGTCGCGCTGGCATTGTGTTCGGCGGCAATCGTCGCATCAGTCACCCCGGCTTCAGCAAGATCTCACCACGGCATCGGCCGGCACGCTCACGCGCGTCACGTTAGTCAGCACTACGCTTATCGTCACCACCGTCATTATCGGCACTTCGTGCGCGCGTCGCGCTGGGATGCCGGCGTGGCGCAAATGCGGGCGCGGGGCCTTGCCGGCGCCAATGCCAGTGTTGCGTCGAGCACCGATTCCGGCGGCATGGCCACGTCAGGCGGAGCGGGTTCGTCGAACCTCGTCGCCGAGGCGCGCCGTTACATCGGCGGCAACCCGACCGGCCGTGGCAGCCTGTGGTGCGCCCGGTTCATGAACATGGTGCTGCAGCGCTCCGGCTATCGCGGCACCGGCTCGGACATGGCGCGTTCGTTCTCAAGCTACGGCCAGCCCGTCTCCGGACCGCAGATCGGCGCCATCGCGGTGATGGGACGGCGCGGCGGCGGCGGACATGTCGGCGTCGTCAGCGGCATCGACGCCCAGGGCAACCCGATCATGGTCTCGGGCAACAATGGCAACCGGGTCCGGGAAGCCCCGGTCTCGCGCGGCCGGATCTACGCCTACGTCATGCCGACGGGCTGACCGGAAAAGCAGCCAGCATCTTCAGGTCCTCTCCAGCAGCTTGACGAGTCCCTTTTTCGTCATGGCCGGGCAAAAGCGCGAAGCGCGTCTTCGCGCTAGATGTCCCGGCCATCCGCGTCTTTTCTGCTTAAATGAAGCAAGACGTGGATGCCCGGCATCGCAGACAAGTTTACGCAGTCTGCGTAGGCTTGTCTGCTTAGGCCGGGCATGACGAGTTTTGCGGTAAGGCCGTATTTCATTGGCTGCATTTTGCAGTCTAAGAACAAATCGGTCCGCACCCTAGCGCCGCTGGCGAGGGCGATTGGCGGAAAAAGCCGCTGCGCGCAAACTTCGATTTGCGCAGTGATCTCAATGTGATTTGGGTCGTCCAGTCCGCCTCGCAAAAATATTTCGCTGTTCGTGGCGGGCAAATCAGGTCTACCAGCTCGCCCCGTCCTTTCCCGACAAGAGGGGCGTTTCGCGATCGTCACGAACGCGGGATCGGATGCGGTGGACGCGAAGCGTCGGCGCGCAAGATGGTCGCAGGGCGGATTAATCTCCGTGAGCGATCATTAGGCACGCGGGACGAACGGCGCTGATGCGTACGGCGAAGTCGTGTGGTCCTGACGCCTCGAGGTTGGCGTCAAGTCCCGCGGAGGCGAAGCCGGCCCAACCGGGCCTCAGGCCAGCCATCATCCGCGGGGCGACGGTGACAAACAAATCCTGATCGCCGGGGAGAGCTCGAAGTAAGCCGTAAAGCCATTGCGCAGGGAATGCCGGAGTGCCTCCGCTGAACCTGTATGCTCGTGTGCGCTTTTTTGCACCATTTTGCGCACGAGACCGCCGGTGCAGCGTGCACCCGGCATTCCCTGCACCCTCCATTGTCGAGGGTGACAAACGCAACAACTCGGGCGCTATCCGCGCCGCGAGGGTGCCAGGTTATGGCTTGATCGCCTGGATGACGATTCTGATCGCGATGCGAAAAACCTCACGACAATTCCGTCGGCTCCGCCGCGATGGTGTCGCCAACGCTGATGGCGCCGGGCGCGATCACCTCGGCATAGATCCCGCAGTCGGCGTGGCCGAAGCGCTGCATCAGCGTGCGCGGGAGGTTGAGGTCGCGCGCCGCGGTTTCCGGATCGACATTGATGGCCGCGCAGCGGACGGTCCGCTTGACGACCTTGAGACGGACGTTGCCGATGGCCAGCGTCCGGTCGACAAGATCGAACTCGTGCCAGGCCGGCCAACCCTCGGCATAGAGGTTGGCGCGAAACCGTAAGGGGTGGACCGGTCGGCCGACGACGTCTTCGATGGCTTTCAGGCTGCCAAGATTGATGATGGAGATGACCTTCCTGTCGACATTAGAGAAACTAAGGCCCGCGCCGGAGAGGATCTTTGGCGGGCCCTTGACCTGTCCGGAATCGCCATTGGCGAAAAACTGCTCGATCGCCGCCCGCCCGTCTGAAGTCTCGAGATCGCCCTGTGCCGCGATGGTCCCGTTCTGGCGGATGGTCAGGACATGGCTCGCATCGTCGAAATGGGTGTGCAGCGCCGCCAGCCATTCGTGCCGCATCAACATCAGGAAATAGGTCTTCTCCATCCACTGCGGGTCGGCCGGATCGAAGCCGCTGGGGCCGTTTTCGATGGCGTAGCGGCGGTCGGCCGGCAACGTCTGGCCGGCCTCCAGCACGACCGACGGCAGCGGCTCCGGGGAAAGGCCTTTGACGGGATAGCGAAAAAGGCTGGCGATCTGTGCAGAGGGAATGCTGGGCATCCAGCTTATTAGGAGATTCCCCGGCCCGGCGCCACGGCACACGAATTTGTGAAGCAGCCTCTTCCGTTTCCGGAACCTGCTTCCCACATTTGCCTCAAGCCGGCTCAAGCGTCGGCGACGCGACCGCGGCCGGTTGAGGAATGTCAATGCGGCCTCGCGGAAACCCAATGAAGATGCCACTCCGTTGCCTTAAGGGGCGGAGCGGCAGGCTGAGGGAATACTCATGAATATTGAAAAATACACCGAGCGTGCGCGCGGTTTCATCCAGTCGGCGCAGTCGCTCGCGATGCGCGACGGCCACCAGCAGTTTTCGCCGCTGCATATGCTGAAAGTGCTGCTGGACGACAGCGAGGGCCTCGCCGGCGGCCTGATCGACCGCGCCGGGGGCAATTCCCGCGCGATCCTGAAAGCCACCGAGGACGCGCTTAAAAAGCTTCCAAAGGTTTCCGGAAGCGGCGCCGGACAGGTTTATCTCGCGCCCGAATTGGCGCGTGCGTTCGATGCTGCTGAAAAGGCCGCCGAGAAGGCCGGCGACAGCTTTGTCACCGTCGAGCGGCTGCTGCTGGGGCTGACGCTGGAGAAAGACAGCGATGCCGGCGGCATCCTGCGAAAGGGCGGCATCACGCCGCAGAATCTGAACGCGGCGATCGAATCCCTGCGCAAGGGCCGTACCGCCGACAGCGCGACGGCCGAGAACGCCTATGACGCGCTGAAGAAATACGCCCGCGACCTGACGCAGGCGGCGCGCGACGGCAAACTTGACCCCGTGATCGGGCGTGACGAGGAAATCCGCCGCACCATTCAGGTGCTCTCCCGCCGCACCAAGAACAATCCCGTCCTGATCGGCGAACCCGGCGTCGGCAAGACCGCCATCGTCGAAGGTCTGGCGCTGCGGATTCTCAACGGCGACGTGCCGGAAAGCCTCAAGGACAAGAAGCTGCTGTCGCTCGACATGGGCTCGCTGATCGCGGGCGCGAAATACCGCGGCGAGTTCGAGGAGCGGCTGAAAGCCGTGCTGCAGGAAGTGACCTCGGCCGAAGGCTCCATCATCCTGTTCATCGACGAGATGCACACGCTGATCGGCGCCGGCAAGGCCGACGGCGCGATGGATGCCTCCAATCTGCTCAAGCCCGCGCTGGCGCGCGGCGAATTGCATTGCATCGGCGCGACCACGCTCGATGAGTATCGCAAGCACGTCGAAAAGGACGCCGCACTGGCGCGCCGGTTCCAGCCGATCTTCGTCTCCGAGCCGACGGTCGAGGATACCATCTCGATCCTGCGCGGCCTGAAGGACAAGTACGAGCAGCACCACGGCGTGCGCATCACCGATTCGGCGCTGGTGGCGGCGACCACGCTGTCGAACCGCTACATCACCGACCGCTTCCTGCCGGACAAGGCGATCGACCTGATGGACGAGGCCGCGGCGCGGCTGAAGATGCAGGTCGATTCCAAGCCGGAAGAACTCGATTCGATGGACCGGGAAATCATCCGGCTCAAGATCGAGCAGGAGGCGCTGAAGAAGGAAAGCGACGCCGGTTCGAAGAGCCGCCTGCAGACGCTGGACAAGGAACTCGCCGATCTCGAAAAGAAGTCGGCCGACCTGACCTCGCGCTGGAGTGCGGAGAAGAACAAGCTGTCGAACGCGCAGAAGCTGAAGAGCGAACTCGATGGACTTCGCATCGAACTCGCCAACGCGCAGCGCCGCGGCGAATACCAGCGCGCCGGCGAACTGGCCTATGGCCGGATCCCCGAGCTTGAAAAGAAGCTCGCCGAGATCGAAGCCAAGGAAAGCGCCGGCGAGATGATGGAAGAGGCGGTCACCGCCAATCACATCGCGCAGGTGGTGTCGCGCTGGACTGGCGTGCCCGTCGACAAGATGCTCGAGGGCGAGAAGGACAAGCTCCTGAAGATGGAGGACAGCCTCGGCAAGCGCGTGATCGGCCAGGCCGAAGCCGTGCGTGCGGTGGCGACCGCCGTGCGCCGTTCGCGCGCGGGATTGCAGGACCCGAACCGCCCGATGGGCTCGTTCATGTTCCTGGGGCCCACCGGCGTCGGCAAGACCGAGCTGACCAAAGCGCTCGCCGAATATCTGTTCGACGACGAGACCGCGATGGTGCGGCTCGACATGTCCGAATACATGGAGAAGCACTCGGTGTCGCGGCTGATCGGCGCGCCTCCGGGCTATGTCGGCTACGACGAGGGCGGCGCGCTCACCGAAGCCGTGCGGCGGCGGCCTTATCAGGTCGTGCTGTTCGACGAGATCGAGAAGGCGCATCCCGATGTCTTCAACGTGCTGCTGCAGGTGCTCGACGATGGCCGCCTGACCGACGGTCAGGGCCGCACCGTCGACTTCCGCAACACGCTGATCATCATGACGTCGAATCTCGGTTCCGAATTCCTCGTCAACCAGCCGGAAGGCGAGGATACCTCGGCGGTGCGCGAGCAGGTGATGGACATGGTGCGCGCGCACTTCCGCCCGGAATTCCTCAACCGCGTCGACGAGATCATCCTGTTCCACCGCCTGCAGAAGAGCGAGATGGGCCGGATCGTCGAAATCCAGTTCGGCCGGCTGCAGAAGCTGCTGGAGGATCGCAAGATCACGCTCACGCTCGATGCCGCGGCGCGCGACTGGCTCGCGGCCAAGGGCTGGGATCCCGCCTATGGCGCGCGGCCCCTGAAGCGGGTGATCCAGCGCAATCTGCAGGATCCGCTGGCGGAGATGATCCTCGCCGGCGAGGTCCAGGATGGCGATCGCGTCGCCATCTCGACCGAGGGCAATGTGCTCACCTTCAACGGCAAGGCGGCGCAGACTGCCGAGATCGCGCAGTTCGAGGCGCCGATGCCGAAACGGAAGCTGAACTAGGCCCGAAGCCTGCCCCGGACCCGCCAACGGGTCCGGGGCATGTCAGATCTGGTCGGTTAGACCTGGTCGGCGGCGACGGGGCCGGCCTCCTTGTCGTCTTCCTCGTTCAGATCGAGCTCTGCGAGGATATCGACGAGATCGCGAACTCGCCCGGTCGCCAGCCGCCTGCCGGCGTTCATGAGCGGTTCGTCATTGGCGATCCAGGCCCGAGCCTCCGCCAGTTCTTCCGCCGTCGCGCCGGTGATTTCGGCGATGGTCACATCGTCGACCCGGCCGAGAGCCCTGGCAACGTCGTCCCGTGTCATGCGCGTCATTGTTTGACCCTTCAAGCTGCCCGCCCGCTGGCGGGCGGGATGCCGCGCCTCAGCGGCTCGCGGTCAACCGCGGCGGGTTCTGGGACATGATCCAGAGCTCGACTGCGGCGAGAATGGCAACGACCGCGCCGATGGCCACATGTACTCTCATCGCGCCGGTTCCCTGGAATCCCAGCAGCCAGGGCGAGACCAGCGTCCACAATCCGACGATCAGGTTCAGCCATTCCTCCCAGATTGCAAAGGCGCCAAGCGCCGCGATTGCGAGTGCAGCGATCACGATGCCGGCGATATAGGCGTTGTCAGAAGCCTTGCCGGCATCGAAGCCGAACATCCAGGGCGAAAAGAACAGGATTGCGCCGAGGATCAGGTTCGCCACGTCACATAATTTGTGTTCGTCCAATTCTCCATGACACCCTCCATTCGAAGGCTTTCCTGCGACTTAAACCGGAGAGCAGCCGGGAGAGTTCCATAACGGCTGGATGAAATTTAATGAAACCTGCGACATTGGCGGAGGTTTCCCGTTTGCAGTGGTTACGCAATCCGGATGCCGGATCAAAGCCATCCCGGTGAGACCTCATTCCACGATTGGAAAATTGGCGATTTCTCGGTGTGGGGCGGCAAGCTTCGCAGCCTGCACGCGGCGATCGACATGCTGCTGCCGCTCGCGGCCGTTGCATTTGGTCTCACGGCGATAGGAATTGTCTTCCTGATCTGCGCGAGGGCTTCCTAGCGCAGGCCGCGGCGTCAGTTCAATATTGCCGGAATTTGATAGCGGCGCGATTTCAGCGGTTGCTGATTTGCCGCACGCCGGCGGTGCCGGTGGCATCGGATATCCGCGCCGCGCCGCCGCGGTTGTTCATCATGGCATCGAGCCGATCGCGTTCCTTCTCGAAGCTCGCCATCAGCGGCCCTTCGAGCGAGCGGCCGCGCGGCAGCTTGATGCGCATCGGATCGACGAAGCGGCCGTTGACCAGGATTTCGTAGTGGACGTGGGCGCCGGTCGACATGCCCGGTCGACCCGACGAAGCCGATCACCTGGCCCTGCCGCACCCGCTTGCCGGGTTCCATGCCCTTGGCGAACGCCGACATGTGGCCGTAGGCGGTCTCGTAGCCGTTGTTGTGCTTCAGCGGACGTATTTGCCGTAGCCGCCTTCCCAGCTCGGCTTTTTCGACGACGCCGTTGCCGGATGCGAAGATCGGCGTGCCGTAGGGCGTGGCCCAGTCGACGCCGGTGTGCATCTTGACGTAGCCGAGGATCGGGATGGCGGCGGCCGCCGAAGCCCGAGCGCATGATCGCGTTGTTGACGGGTTTGCGCACCAGGAACTTCTTCGCGCTCTTGCCGGTCTCGTCGTAGTAATCGACCACCGCGTCGTCGGGGGTCTGGAAGCGATAATATTTCTTGGTTTCGCCGCCGACGGTGAGGGAGGCGAACAGCACTTCGTTCTTTTCGGTGCTGGCGGCGCCTTCGTCCTCGCCGGCATAGAACACGTCGAAGGAGTCGCCGGGCTGCACCTTGCGCTGGAAGTCGACGTCATAGGAGTAGATGCGGATCATGTCCTCGATGACGGTCGGCGGCACCTTGTTGCGCAGCGCGGTCTCGTAGATGCTCTGATAGAGCCGCACCCCGGTGCCGTCGTCATCGTCTTCGTCGTCGCTGTTGTCGGCGGTCTCGGTGACGGTGTTCATGCTCTGCACGTCGACGGCGACGTATTTGCCGAGATCGGACAGCGCGGCGACGGCTTCGACGGTGGAATCGTTGGCGACGATCACCCGGTAGGGCTGCAGCCGCTGGCCGGGGCCGGCGGGCGCCATCAGGATGCGCAGCTTCTCGCCTTCCTTCAGTCCGCCGTCGCGGCCGCGGGGGCCGAGCGTGGCGGCGATGGCCTTCGCCTCTTCCGGCGTGGCGCCCTGATCGCGCAGGATCGAGGTGACGGTATCGCCCTTCTTGACGACGTGGACGCGTTCGCCGGATCGGATTGCCGCCGGTGATCTGTTCCTTGGTCTTCGGCAGCAGCGTGACGTTTTCCGGAACCACGCGGGTTTCAAAGCCGGCATAGGGATCGGCGGCGGTGCCCTCGGTGGCGTAGGCCATCTTGATGTCGCGACTGCGCGCCGCTGGCGTCGGCGGTGGCGTTGGCGAGCGCGGCGTAGCGCACGCCGCGCTGTTGCCGTGCCAGTTCGAGGCATCGCGCACCCGCATCAGGATTTCGTCGAGCGCGACCACCGCGGCGAGCTTCGCCTTGGGCAGGATCGGCGCGAGATCCTTGGTGACGAACGAAACCTCGGCATCGGGTTCGGCCGCATCGGCAGTGCATTCGGATCGTCGGAGGCGGCGGGCGCGGCGGTGCCGACATCGCTCAGCATGCGCTGGGCGTTGAACGGCGGGATCTTGGCGCTGAGATCGCTGGTCGTCATCGACAGATTGCCGGAGATGCGGATGAACGGCCGCACCCGCATCACGTCGCGGTTGCCGACGCGGGTGACCGTCGAGACCCGCACCACGTTGCGCGCGGCGGTCGATTCGCCGGGCGGCGGCAGGCGATCGCTCTTGTGCAGGCTGGCCGTGCTTGTCGTTGGCGCCGAACGCGCCGCGCAGCGCGCCCTCGACGCGTTCCGGCACCTTGGCAAAGGTCATTTCGCCGTCGAGCGACGCAAAAACGGCGCCGCCGATGAGAGCCGCGCCGCACAGACCGGTCAGGATGGTGCCGCTAAACCATTGCACGGAGACGCGGCGGCGATCGATCACCGCGGCTTCGGAACCGTCGACGGAAAGCGGCGGCTCGTGACCGAGATCGATGATCCCGGTCTCGCGTCCGTAGCCGCCCCCGCGTGACGTCCTGTGGCTCAACCCACCGTCCCCCCAAATTCCATCAACATTCGACGAGATCTTTGCTCATCTCGTGACCCGCATTCGCCCTCTGAAGGGGAGATCCGGGAGCATGGCGTGCCGCATGGATGTCCGGGAATCAAAGGCCAAAAGGCTGGCCGGGATCACGAACAACAATGGTGTGCAGATCTCTCGATGTTTCCAGGCCGCAAGGAAAAGGCGACGGGTTCATTGGAAGATCGCCGATCCCCTGGTAGATGAACGCCGGCAGCCCCCACTGGCACCCGGCGATTCAATGCTTACGTAGCGTCAGAACGTCGCAGGATTGTGGCTCAAGTACGGCGCAAAGTCCCTAAAAATCGAGACTTCTTCGCGGTGCAAGATTCTCTTCGATGATGCGACGATTTGTTGACAACAGGCGTTGACAACGCCGATCGGGCGGGCTTATAAACCGCCCACTGAGCGCGGCGCTGTCTTGGCCCTTGGCCAAGGCAAGTTTTCGTGCCCGTGAAGCTCCTCACTAAGATGAGTGAATCAACAGCCGATAACAATCGGTTGTCATTTGCCGTCGAATGAGGGCTTCCGAGGCTTCCCCGAGGGGAAGTTTGGAAAGCTCCCAGCGATGGGAGAGGGGTCTTCGGACCCCGGGCTGTTTGACAAGTGAAGATGAAGAAAGAGAAACGTGGACGGCGGAGTCCTTGCGAGTCTCGATTACTTGAAAGCTTCGGTTTTCATCGTGTTCGAGGCTGGACGAAAGACTTCGGCGGTACACGTTTACATAGGTTACACCATCGTTGTCCGCGATGTGAATCGCGGTTGCGATAAATATGGTGGGACCTCGTCAAACGTTGTGATCAGCCGGTTTGAAGTTTCAAGTCCAACTTGAGAGTTTGATCCTGGCTCAGAGCGAACGCTGGCGGCAGGCTTAACACATGCAAGTCGAGCGGGCGTAGCAATACGTCAGCGGCAGACGGGTGAGTAACGCGTGGGAACGTACCTTTTGGTTCGGAACAACACAGGGAAACTTGTGCTAATACCGGATAAGCCCTTACGGGGAAAGATTTATCGCCGAAAGATCGGCCCGCGTCTGATTAGCTAGTTGGTGAGGTAACGGCTCACCAAGGCGACGATCAGTAGCTGGTCTGAGAGGATGATCAGCCACATTGGGACTGAGACACGGCCCAAACTCCTACGGGAGGCAGCAGTGGGGAATATTGGACAATGGGCGCAAGCCTGATCCAGCCATGCCGCGTGAGTGATGAAGGCCCTAGGGTTGTAAAGCTCTTTTGTGCGGGAAGATAATGACGGTACCGCAAGAATAAGCCCCGGCTAACTTCGTGCCAGCAGCCGCGGTAATACGAAGGGGGCTAGCGTTGCTCGGAATCACTGGGCGTAAAGGGTGCGTAGGCGGGTCTTTAAGTCAGGGGTGAAATCCTGGAGCTCAACTCCAGAACTGCCTTTGATACTGAGGATCTTGAGTTCGGGAGAGGTGAGTGGAACTGCGAGTGTAGAGGTGAAATTCGTAGATATTCGCAAGAACACCAGTGGCGAAGGCGGCTCACTGGCCCGATACTGACGCTGAGGCACGAAAGCGTGGGGAGCAAACAGGATTAGATACCCTGGTAGTCCACGCCGTAAACGATGAATGCCAGCCGTTAGTGGGTTTACTCACTAGTGGCGCAGCTAACGCTTTAAGCATTCCGCCTGGGGAGTACGGTCGCAAGATTAAAACTCAAAGGAATTGACGGGGGCCCGCACAAGCGGTGGAGCATGTGGTTTAATTCGACGCAACGCGCAGAACCTTACCAGCCCTTGACATCCCGGTCGCGGATTCCAGAGACGGAGTCCTTCAGTTCGGCTGGACCGGAGACAGGTGCTGCATGGCTGTCGTCAGCTCGTGTCGTGAGATGTTGGGTTAAGTCCCGCAACGAGCGCAACCCCCGTCCTTAGTTGCTACCATTTAGTTGAGCACTCTAAGGAGACTGCCGGTGATAAGCCGCGAGGAAGGTGGGGATGACGTCAAGTCCTCATGGCCCTTACGGGCTGGGCTACACACGTGCTACAATGGCGGTGACAATGGGACGCTAAGGGGCAACCCTTCGCAAATCTCAAAAAGCCGTCTCAGTTCGGATTGGGCTCTGCAACTCGAGCCCATGAAGTTGGAATCGCTAGTAATCGTGGATCAGCACGCCACGGTGAATACGTTCCCGGGCCTTGTACACACCGCCCGTCACACCATGGGAGTTGGTTTTACCTGAAGACGGTGCGCTAACCGCAAGGAGGCAGCCGGCCACGGTAGGGTCAGCGACTGGGGTGAAGTCGTAACAAGGTAGCCGTAGGGGAACCTGCGGCTGGATCACCTCCTTTCTAAGGATGGTCCTTCAGAGAGCTTAGCTCTCTATCGGATCGTTTTAGAAACATCAGGGGCCAACGATTTCAGGATTGTTGAGCTCCATTGGCGGGATTTCGCCGTCTTCGTTTCTCTTTCTTCGCGGACGAACACGCGCCAGGGGCTTGCGCTTGTGCGATGCATCCGGCGTCGAGCCGGTGCGCGCGAGCAGGCTTCCTCAGTCGTTAGGGGCTTGTAGCTCAGTTGGTTAGAGCGCGCGCTTGATAAGCGTGAGGTCGGAAGTTCAAGTCTTCCCAGGCCCACCACCTTGATCGAGCGTATGTGTCTCTCATCCAGCTTAAGCATTCGTCTTCTGGTACGGGGCCATAGCTCAGCTGGGAGAGCGCGTGCTTTGCAAGCATGAGGTCGTCGGTTCGATCCCGTCTGGCTCCACCAGATGGAATTGAAGATCGAGACAGTAAGCTTGACTGGCCAAACATTTCGTCCGCGAAACATCACTTCGCATGCGCGTCCTTCACGGGACGCGCGTGCGGGATTTCTGACATCGTAAAGAGGAGATCGATCCGAGTTTGGGATCTGCGAAGCAATTCGCGGAATTCCAATCATATCTCCAGGATCATTTCGGCGCTCGTTCATCGCAAGATGAGCGAGTTGTAAATGATCCTTTTTGGCGAAGCTTGACCGCCTCGTCTATCGGTTCGATCTTACGAAGCAAGCTGGTCTTTCTAATCAGTGTCCAGCCGCATGCAGCATTCATCGAGGGTGCGCGCCCAGAAGTTTCGACTTCTAAGGCAAGTGTGCGGACTACATTCTG
>CAVSAO010000002.1:0-602500 GCA_963725985.1 uncultured Alphaproteobacteria bacterium | reverse complement strand
GGCGATGTTTTATTACTCGCGCGATCGAAGTGGTGAGCATCCGCAGGCGCATCTGGCCAACTATACCGGGATCCTCCAGGCCGACGCCTTCGGCGGATACATCAAGCTCTACGAGCCCCAGCGAAGTCCTGGGCTTATCAGGGAAGCGGCCTGTTGGGTCCATGCCCGGCGCCCGTTCTTCGCCATGGCGGACCTTGAGGAGAACGCGCGGCGCAAAGCGGCCGGAAAGAAGGAGATCGTCATCTCGCCCGTCGCCATGGAGATCGTGCGCCGCATCGACGCTCTGTTCGAGATCGAGCGCTCTATCAATGGCCAAAGCGCCGACCAACGAAAGGCTGTTCGCCAGGCGCAGAGCGCGCCGCTCGTCGCCGATCTGGAAGCCTATATGCGCGAGCAGTGCGCTAAACTCTCCCGCGGTCACGATCTGGCAAAAGCCATGAACTACATGTTCAAGCGCTGGGCCTCCTTCACACGCTTCCTCGACGATGGCCGCGTCTGCCTCTCGAACAATGCCGCCGAAAGAGCGCTGCGCGGCATCGCATTGGGCAGAAAGTCGTGGTTATTCTGTGGGTCCGACCGCGGAGGGCGCCGAGCCGCGGCCATGTATAGCCTCATCGTCTCTGCCAAGATGAACGACGTCGACCCTCAGGCCTGGCTCGCCGATGTACTCGCTCGCATCGCCACCCACCCCGCCCACAGGCTCGATGAGCTGCTGCCCTGGAACTGGAAGACTGCGCAGCAGCAAGGCCTTGCGGCGCAGGCGGCTTGATGGGGCACGTCAACAAAGTCAGCCACGTGTTCACTCTCAGCCACGTCGCTGAGATGCTCGGTGAAGACGGGGAATGGCTGTTCGAGGTCGCCGAAGAAATGGACACCGAGGATGGCCAGCTATGGGTCGTCGGCGTCGGTGAAGACGGCATGATGGCGTTCACCGATGACGGGATCGAGAACCTCAAAGAGCTGATCGCAATCCACAAAGACGACCCCAGCATCATCGAAAAACGCCGCCAAGCGCTCGCTGCGATGATGAAGCCGAAGACCGAAGAGTCCGACGAAATCTAGCCGCTAACCGGATAGACCAGCGCGCCTGCGGCCTACAGCGCATGGTTACCCATCACAAGTCGTACGCATCCGATGAGCGCCGCCGGGTGACGGCGGTTGATGGCGGCCTTGCGATTTGCAATCTTATGGGTGTTCTCTGTTCGGGAGTGAGGATAGCCGAATGGCTGAGGCCCAGACCCACGTTTTTCGCGTGTCACTAAGTCCGAAGGTTTACCGAGATTTCGAGATACTGAGCACGAAGAATCTCTACGACCTCGCCAGCTCAATAGTTCGGATCTTCGGCTTCGATTTTGACCACGCTTTTGGCTTTTACAGCAAATTGACCGGAGATGTCTTCGGCTCACCTGTCAAGTACGAGCTGTTCGCTGACATGGGAGAGAGTGAGGCTCGCAGTGTGAAGCGAACCCGAATTGTCGAAGCCTTTCCGACGGTAGGCGCCAAAATGACATTCCTTTTCGACTATGGTGACAACTGGCAGTTCCGGATTGAAGCCATCGGTCAGAACCGCAAGGAGCCTGGCGGCAAATATCCAAGGCTTCTCAAAACCATCGGAGAGGCGCCCGAGCAGTACCCCGATCCGGACGATGAATGACGGCCTCCTGTGCGGGGCGCTCGATGAGACGACGGGCGTTCAGGCTGCCACGGCGCTCTGCTGACTTGCCTTCCAGTTCCAGGGAAGCAGGTCGGCGACTTTGTTGGCGGGGTGATCTGGAAGCCGGGCCAGCACGTCAGCGAGCCAGGCTTGCGGATCGACATCGTTCATCTTGCAGGTTTCGATCAGGGTATAGACGGCGGCGGCACGATGGCCGCCAGCGTCTGAACCGGCGAAGGTCCAGTTTCTTCTTCCGACCGCCACACCCCGCAACGCTCGTTCGGCGGCGTTGTTCGTAAGACAGACGCGGCCGTCGTCGAGGAAGCGGGTGAACGCTGCCCAGCGGTTGAGAAGGTAGTTGATCGCCTTGGCGGTATCGTTCTTGGTGGAGAGCAACGCTCGCTGCTGGCGCATCCAGATTTCAAGCTCGGCAATGAGCGGCCGCGATTGCTCACGGCGCACGGCAAGCCGCTGCTCCGGCGTTTTGCCGTTAATGCTGCGCTCGATCTCGAAGAGCATGTCGATACGACGCACAGCCTCGCTGGCGATCGGCGCCTCTCCCTGTTTCACCAGGTCGACAAACTTCCTCCGGCCGTGGCTCCAGCAGGCCGCTTCAAGGATCGGCGCCGGCTTCCTTTGAGCCTTGTAGAGCTGGTTGTATCCATCAAAGGCATCGGCCTGCATGAGGCCCACATAGCCGGCAAGATGGCCTTGCGGATGCTCCCCAGCCCGACTGCGCGAGTAATGGAACGCGGCCGCCGGCGGATCCGTTGCCGCCAAACGGCCGGTCATCGCGAACATAGGTCCAGATCCGGCCGGTGACAGTCTTCAGTTTCGCCAGCACGGGCACCGTCGTGTCGTCGGCGTGGATGCGTTCCGCGCTCATGACATGGGTCCGGATCGCCTCAATAATTGGGGCGAGCGCCACCACGCAGGCGCCGACCCGATCCGCCAGTGTCGAGACATCGATCTCGATCCCTTCGCGGGCATAGGTCTTGCTCTGGCGGTTCAACGGCTGATGCAGCAGGAACTTGTTGACCAGCACCATCGCCAGCAGGCTCGGCCCGGCAAAGCCGCGCGGGATCGGATGCGAGGGCGCCGGCGCCTCGGTGATCGCCTCGCAATCCCGGCAGGAGAACTTCTCGCGGACGTGCTCGATAATCTTCCAGCGCCGCGGCTCGCATTCCAGGGTTTTCGACACCACCTCGCCGAGCTTGTGCAGCCGCTCGCTGCCGCACTTGCCGCAGGCGCAAGGCGCGGGTTCGACGATACGTTCGACCGGCAGATTGTCCGGCAGGGGACGTCGAGGCGGCCGCGGATTTTGCGCGCGCTTCTGCTTGGCGGCTTCTGGCGCTGCGATCTCGGCCCTGGTTTCCTGTTCGGCCTGGGTCTCTTCAAGATCCTCGATGGCCAGCTCAAGCTGCTCGACCAGCAGCCTGCCGCGTTCGGAGGATTGCCCGAACTGCTCGCGCCGTGCCTTGGCCAGCATCAGCTTCAGCCGTTCGATTTCCAGGCGGCCGACGGTCACTTCGCTCTTCGCCAGCGTCAGCAATTCGCGCTGCGCAAGGATCATCGCGTGCGCAGCGGCAAGGTCGGCGGGAAGCGGATCGGAGGGCGTCGTCACGATCGACAAATCAACCATATTCGCCGCTAAAAATCGCCGCCGGATTTCCTTCGTGAGTCAAAAAGCCACAGCTTATCCGGAAGCCTGCGGACGCCAGGTTGCCTGCGGCATCCGCCAGTCAATTCCGGACAGGAGATAGGATAGTTGCGCAACGCTGATCGTGACAACGCCGTCCGCCAGCGATGGCCACAGAAAGCGGCCGCGCTCCAACCGCTTCGTGAACAGACACGCGCCCTGGCCGTCATGCCAAATGATCTTGATCAGGTCGCCGCGGCGGCCCCTAAAAACGTAGAGATCACCAGCGTGCGGATCCCGCTTCAAGCTCTCCTGAACCAGACGCGCAAGGCTCGGGAATCCGCGGCGCATATCGGTATGGCCGGTCGCAAGCCACACCCGCACATTGCCCGGTATGGCAATCATCGGCGCTCAAGCACGTCGAGGACCCGCGCCAGCGCTTCCGGGTCAACGTGCGCATCCACCCGGATGCGTCGCCGGTTGCCAAGATCGATCTCGATCAGTCCGTTCCGGGCGGCCGGTAACTGCCGCATCCGTCGGTCATCTTCGGACGGAGGCTTCGAATTTTCCTCGCCCGTTTCTACCGCCGCGGCAATCTGCACCGGCGCAAAACATGGCACCGACCCGCTCGGCCGTCCGTGCCTGTCGGCGCCAGGTGAACACCACGCTCGCCGCAACGCCATTGCGGCGCGCAACCTCCGTCACCTTCGCCCCTGGCGCCAACGTCTCCTCGACGATCCGCGCCTTGTCATCCTGCGACCAGCGCCGCCGCCGCTCCAACCCGCCCAAAACCTCGACCCGCATCGCCTGATGACCTTAAAGCTAGACTTAAGGTCACACGCTTCGCGAAATACCGCGCGTCAGACAAGACGGCGCTCGTCGGATGCGTACCACAAGTCCTGACCTTGAGTTGATTCACGACGAGTGAAGCGAAGCGCAACTGCGGGCGATTTGGCTGCGCCTTTCGTTCGGTCTATGCGCGACGCGAGATCTCGAAACAGATGACGTCATCAGTGTCCCTCGCGCCATTGAAGAAACTCGTTGTAAAGCTGGGCCGCTTCTTCGGGCGACACGTTTGCACGGCCGTTTCTCTGAACGAGGAACTTGGTGAATTCCTCGGCCCTCGAAGGGGGTGGCCCCGGTGTCGTGGCCAACCTGGCTTGCTCAAGCCAATCCTGGGCGGGCTTGAAGCGCTCCAGTCCGGAGACGTTGACCGAAATTGCGGTGTCCCGCCATTTCGGGTGACGCGGAGGCCGTTGCAATTTCTCCATGTTGCCAAACATCGCATCGACGAACCGGGCTACCCGCCGGTAGCGCTCGCTTTCGGGCGGCCAATTGTAAACCATTAGTACGGTAGACACAGCGAGGGCGTAGACCTTCACGCCCTGCGGCACGAGGTTCGGATATTCCTCGGATGAGAAAGACGATGGCAGATAGATCTCCTGCAGCGGCCGTTCGTAGGGGATCTCGAGCAAATGGAATTTGCCTCCCTCGTTCTTGATGTTCTTGATGACCGGAGCGCCCTTCGAAACGCTCGCGATCCATGCGTCGCCCTCGCCATTGAGCAGCTTCTGCAAGCCGCCGTCGGGGTCCGTCTGCGAATCGATGTCCGCCTCGATGCCGGTGCGTCGGAAGATGATCCGCGCCGCCGGCAGTCCTATGCTGCGCTCGGCGAAAACCCGCTTGCCCTGAAGATCCTGCAAGGTCTTGATCTCCTGGCGTGCCACGATGTGGATGTCGTTGTAGAAGAGACGGGCGATATACCGGACGTGCTTGGCAATGCCCGACATGTTGTACTCCGTCTTCGCAAACTCCAACGCGTCGGTCGTGACAAATCCCATGTCGATGTTCTTCAGCCGAAGGATGTCGATGAGATTCTGGACCGAGCCTTTGCCGAGGATCGGCAGTACCCGGAGTTTATCGCCGTCGTCGAGCACCGCAGCCATGTCGGAGCCCATGATCGACATCGGGCCGCCGATTGGCGCGGTGATCACGGTCACTGTGCCGGCATTGAGCGGATCGCGTTCGAGCAACTCGTTGCCATGAGCCGGGACACGTTGCTGCGCATCGGCGACGCTTCCGAACAAAGCCAGCACAGTGCTAACCGCCAAGCACGATATAACACGCATAAAATCCGCCCCCACCGCACGAGTGGCAAAAAAGGAACCATCTATGGGCGGCAAAAGAAGGAAACAGTTGGAATGAAAAGAGGCTGGATTGGGGCCCTTGGCGCGTCGTACACTAGTAGGAAACTTTCCTTGCCTCCTGTGCGATTGAAGCAACACCAGGGTTGGCGCTATTTGAGTAGCGGTGCCGTCTCGGGCGTCGTCACGTCTTTTTCAACTTGAGTGCTCCGTCGTCTCTGATCGATCACTCGAGCGACGCTGTCCTGCTTGATCACGGTTCAGGCCGGCCGCACACCGCCGGACGCCGTCTACGGGATCAAGCTTGAGGCTGGAAGCCCAGCCGTACAATTGGGCGGTCATAAATCAGCGCTTTCGCTTCTCGCCAATTTCCCTCTGTCGCGTGTTCTCCAAAGGATTCAACGGCGATTTGGGCCTTTTCTCCGGTGCGGGCGCGATTTTTCGGCCATGATCGCCTGCCAGAATCCTGAAAGGTTCATTCCACGTTCATCTCAAAATCCTTACGCAGTACGGCCTGTAAGATTCCAATGCCCCGTAGCCCGAGGAGACTCCCATGCGTGAGTTCATTCGTCCCGCCGCTGTCGCGTTGAGTGTTGCATGCCTTGCGGTCTCGATCACCGCGATCACCAACGATAGCGCGCTGGCGCAGGCCAAGCAGCAGATGGCCCCGGCTCAGGCGGCGCCGCCGCAGCAACCGGCCCTGAAGCAGATGGCGCTGACCGAGAAGCAGATCGAGGGCGTGCTCGCGGCGCAGAAGGATATGGATGCGATCACCGAAAAGCTGCCCGACAACGCCAAGCCGGATCCCAAGGTGACCGCGCAGCTCGAGGCTGTGGCCAAGAAGAACGGTTTTGCCTCTTACGACGAATATAATGACGTCGTCGACAATATCAGCCTGGTGCTCGGAGGCTTCGATCCCGCCACCAAAAAGTACGTCGGCAGCGAGGCCGTCATCAAGGCGCAGATCGCCCAGGTCGAGGCCGACAAGAAGATGTCGCCCAAGGACAAGAAGGAAGCGCTCGCCGACCTCAACGAGGCGCTGAAAGCCCCGGCGCCGGCGATCGAGAACAAGGGCAATATCGACCTCGTCGGCAAATATTACGACAAGCTCGCCGACGCGCTGGGCGACGACCAGCAATAAGGCTGCGCCGTTTCTTCGCCGTGCCCGGCTCAAGGCCGGGCACGGCGAATGATGGTACTAGCCCGCCCGGCCGAAGCTCGCTTCCATCGCCCGCCGCGTTTTCACGGTCTCATCGGCCGCGTCGATCTCGACATCGCTCCACCGCACTACCGCGCCATGGGCGATGTCAGTCTTCAGCTTCACCCGGTGCGCCAGGCCGATCGGCAGTGCACCGGCCTTTAGGCTCGCGGCTGCCGGCATCAGTTTGCCCCACACCGTAAAGCCGCCTTCGCCGTCGAGCATCTCGCCTGCGCGGAGGTCGCGTTTTGCCACCGATGCGACGTCGCCGCGGAAGCCATGCGGCTGTCCAGTCGGCTCGCCACGCAGCGCCGCCGACAGGATCGAGATGTTCAGCTCGAGCCCGATCAGATGATAGGGCTTGTACATTGCCGCATAACGGCCGCTGGAATCGGTCTTCAGGCCATACTGCCTGAAGCAGTCCGCGGCATATTCGTTCGGCGCTTCCAGTACGACATAGACGCCCCAGCGCAGATCGCGGAACACCGGCCGCCCGTCGCGCTCCAGCGACGACACCACTTCCACCACGCCGGATTTCTCCAATACGCCGCCTCTATCGCGCGGCCGCATCACAAGCGGAAGATCGTCAACTCCGCAGGGCGGAAACAACAGGCCGCCGGCCGGCACATCCAGTCCGGTCGCGTTGGCGATCGCCGCCATTTCGATCGCCGACTTGGTGCCGTCCAGAAACGAGTTGAACATCTGCGGGTTCATGCCGGCCGACTGCGCCTCATCGGCCGTCAGCCCGTAATGGCTCCAGACCCCGGCCGGCGTCACGTCGTGATAGGCGGGCAAATATTTTGTCCCCTTGCCGGCGGCGACCACCCGGAATCCGGTGGCGCGCGCCCAGTCCACCATCTCGGCGGTAAGCGCCGGCTGGTCGCCATAGGCCAGCGAATAAACTACGCCGGCGTTACGCGCTTCCTCCGCGAGCAGCGGCCCCGCCAGCACGTCGGCCTCGACATTGACCATGACGATATGCTTGCGGTGCGCGATCGCCGCGCGCGCATGCTTGATACCGACCGCGGGATTGCCGGTAGCCTCCACGATCACTTCAATTTGGCCAGAGTCCGCCTTCGCGCTGTCCGAGGTGAATGTGGTCGCCGCGATCCGCGCCGCGTCCCAGCCGACGGTGCGGCAGGCCTCTCGCGCGCGCTCCGGATCGAGATCGACGATCACGGGCACCTCCAGCCCCGGCGTATGCGGCACCTGCGACAAAAACATCGATCCGAACTTGCCGGCGCCGATCAGCGCGACGCGGACGGGTTTGCCGGCAGCAAAGCGGGCGTTGAGCAGACGAGAGAGGTTCATGGCGGGATGATCCGATCAAACCATTTAACCCGTTATTCCGGGATGCGCCTCTTGGCGCAGACCCGGAATCCCGAGATATGAGGAGCCTTGTCAAGATTCCGGGTTCGACGCTGCGCGTCGCCCCGGAATGACCATGTGGGGTCGCCTCTACTCCGCCGCCTGGCGATGGGCGCGGGCGAGCCGCAGCAGCGCATCGTCGTCCACGGTCTTGATCGGCGTGAAGTCGCGATGGGCGATATATTCCGGCCGGGTAGGGCTGCGGATGTAGTTCGAGACGGCATTGAGCGTGAGATAGACGATCTTGCGCGGATACGGCGTGATGTTGCCGGCCGAGCCATGCACCAGATTGCCGTGGAACATCAGCATGCCGCCGGCTTTGCCGGTCGGTGCGACAATCCCGCCTTCCCTGACCAGCCGCGTCACGGTTTCCTCATCCAGCGTCCACAGCGGATAGGAGGTGGTCTCAAGGTCATGCGAGGCCTTCAGGTCGCCGGCAAGCTGGCTCCTCGGCACCAGCATCAGGGGTCCATTGATCGGCATGACCTCGTCGAGAAAGATCGCGATGTTCATCGCGCGCGGCTGCGGCATGCCGTCGTCGCGCTTCCAGGTGCCGTAGTCCTGGTGCCACTGCCAGACGTCGCCGGTGAAGGCCGATTTGGCGTTGATCTTGTACTGGTGCATGTAGACCTTCTCGCCGAAGATCTGCTCGACCGGCTCGATCATGCGCGGATGCGCGCCGAGCAGGCCAAATGCCTCGTTATAGAGATGGGCTGCAAAGGCGGTCCGCGGCGCACCGCTCTTCTCGCGCCACACCTCCGGGCGCCTGGTGTCGTAGATACCCTCCGCCTCGCGCGCCAGCAGGTCCACTTCTTCGCGGGCAAACAGTTCAGGCAGAAACAGCCAGCCCTCGCGGTTGAAGTCGTCGATCTGTTGCGGGGTCAGTTTCATCGGGTTCCTCCTCGCGTTTTTCGGGCGTAGCCCGTTCGTTCGTTGTGGCAAGACTAGCACCGGGGTGAGGGGTTTACCAAGCCGTCCATGGCGCAACGCCATAGCTCCGGGGCGTCACGCTGCCGCCAGAAACTCCAGCACGATCTCGCAATATTTCTGCGGCGCCTGTTCGAACATCCAGTGGCCGGCGCCCGATATCATCGCGGTCCTCGCGCCGGGAACGTGCGCCGCCAGCGCGCGCAGCACCAAAGGCAACGTGCCCCTGGTAGCGGAGCCGCCGATGAACAGCGTCGGCGTCGTGATCGATTCCGCCTCGCTCCTGCCGTAGGGCTGACGATTTTCGCCGACCTGCCCGATCAAGGTGTAGGCATTGTCGCGCAGCTGCTGCCTCGGTGCGGCGGGCAGCCGCGCCCAGGCGCCATCGCCTTCGATCGTATCGAAGAAAACCATCAGCCCGCCGTCGATGTCGCCGCCTCTGATTTTATCGGCCGACAGAGCGATCCTCGCCGAGCGTTCGGAGGGGCCGGGAGCCGCGGTTGGATCGAGCGATCGATCCAGTTCGCCGCCGGGCTCGGCCAGGATCAGTTTGCGCAATAATTCAGGCCGCTGCTGGGCGATGCGAAACGAAATGTGCCCACCACGGGAATGCCCCATCAGATCCACCGGCCCCGTGGCCAGCTTCTCAATGAAGCCAATCACATCGGTCACGTGCTGCGCCATCAGGTAATCGTCGCCGACGCCGTCCCAGTGTTCGGGGAAAAAGCGCCGCAGGCTGAGCGAGATCACGCGATGCTTCCTCGACAACGGCCCGAGCACCGCGGACCAGGTGCGGAAATCGCCGAGCGTGCCATGGACGCAGACCAGCGGCGGCCCCTCGCCGACCTCGAGATAGGCCATGTCATAACCATTGCCGTGAAGCGTCTGCATCTCATCCTGCTAGGAATTCCAGCACGATCTCGCAATATTTCTGCGGCGCCTGTTCGAACATCGGATGGGTGGTGCCCGGGATCATCGCGGTCTTCGAGCCTTTCACATGCGCCGCCAGCGTATGCAGCACCTGCGGCAGCATGCCTCTGGTATTGCCGCCGCCGATGAACAGCGTCGGCGTCTCGATCGCCTCCGCATCTAGCTTGGAGAACGGCGGACGGTTGTCCCTGACCTGGCCGATCAGCGTCATCGCATTGTCGCGCAGCAATTGCTTCGGCGTCGCCGGCAGCCTTTGCCAGGCGCCGGGGCCTTCCAGCGCATCCATGAAAAACGCCAGTCCGCCGTCGACGTCGCCAGCTGCGATCTTTTCCGCCGAGGCCGCGAATCTCGCTGCGAGCGGGGAGGGCGCCCCGGCTTTCGCCGCCGGATCGAGCGTGGCGTCGAGTTCACCGCCGGGTTCGGCCAGTATCAGCCGGCGTAACAGATCGGGCCGCCGCTGCGCGACCCGGAACGAGATATGCCCGCCGCGCGAATGCCCCATCAGATCCACCGGCCCGGTTTCCAGTAGCTCGATGAAGGCAATCACGTCGGCTGTGTGCTGCGCGATCGAATAGGTGCCGCTCTTGCCGTCCCAGTGTTCGGGAAAAAAGTGCCGCAGGGACACCGCGATCACCCGATGCTTCTGCGTCAAGGGGCCGAGCACCGGCGACCAGATGCGGAAATCGCACAGCGATCCGTGCACGCAGACCAGCGGTGGACCGCCGCCGATATCGAGATAGGCCATGTCATATCCGTTGACGTGTAGCGTTTGCATCGGAGGGACTCGTGAGGTGGTGAACCGGAAGCGAGGGGCGGGCGATGGAGAGATCATCCCATGAACCCGGCGCGTGCCCAACCCAATTTTGGCGGTTTGGCCTCTCCGTTTGCTGACGGGAGGGTGTAAAATTCATCGGAATCCGGGTGGATCGCAACAATTTCCAAGCCTAGATTTCGAACCCGGCATCAAGCTCAAGCCATGGGGCGATCGGATTTGGAGCCAGCCATGACCAGCCACCATTTTGCAATCTTCGACACTGCGATCGGCCGCTGCGGCATCGCCTGGGGCCCGCGCGGCATCAATGCCGTGCAATTGCCGATGGGGAGCGAGGACAAGACCCGCGCCCGGATCCGCCAGCGCCATGGCGACATCGCGGAGGCGCCGCCGCCGGATGAGGTGCAGCGCGCGATCGACGGCATCGTCGAATTGCTCGAGGGCAAGCCAAATGATCTCAGCGACGTCGTGCTCGATCTCGAGGGCGTTCCCGAATTCCACCGCGGCGTCTACGATATCGCCCGCACCATCCCGCCGGGCAAGACCATGACCTACGGCGATATCGCCAGGCGGCTCGGCGGTGTCGAGCTGTCGCGCGATGTCGGCCAGGCGCTCGGGCGTAATCCCTGTCCGATCGTGGTGCCTTGCCACCGCGTGCTCGCGGCCGGCGGCAAGCCCGGCGGCTTCTCCGCCAATGGCGGCGTGGTGACCAAGCTGAAAATGCTCGCGATCGAAGGCGCGGTCGTCAACCACACGCCGAGTCTGTTCGATTAGATATTCTCCCTCTCCCCGCCTGCGCAGCGATTGGGGGACAGGGAGTTACCCCGTCGCCTGGCAGGAAAACCCGCTGCCCCAGCGGCGGATTTTCCCGGCCGAGGGCGATGGAAAATGCGCGGTGCAGCACAGCGTATCGCTGTCGCAATAGCGCTCCAGGAAATTGCGCCGCGTCACCGCGGCCTGTGCCGGATCGACATCGAATTTCGGCGACAGTTCCGGATAGCGCGCCTGCAGCGGGGTGTGCATGAGGTCGCCGCTGACGACCGCCAGGTCTCTGCCACGGCCGAGGGCGAACGCGACGTGTCCCGGCGTATGGCCCGGCGTCGGCAGAATGCGCAAGTGATCCCCGATCTCGTAATCGCTGCGCACGATCTCGGCCTGCCTGGCTTCGACGATCGGCAGCACGCTGTCGCCGAATGGCGCGATCTCCGTCCTGGCGTGTTGCTCGGTCCAGTAATTGAATTCGTCTTTCCCGAACACGTAGCGCGCGTTCGGAAAGGTCGGGATCCAGCGGCCATTTTCCAGCCGCGTGTTCCAGCCGACGTGATCGACATGCAGATGCGTGCACATCACGAAATCGATGTCATCGACGGAAAAACCCGCCGTCGCCAGCGCGCGCATATAGGTATCGTCGGTCTTCATGTTCCATTTCGGGCGCAGCGGCCGCGGCTTGTCGTTGCCGATGCAGCTATCGATCAGAATGGTGTGGTGCGGCGTCTTCACGATGTAGGACTGGAAACACAATCTCAACACGCCCTCGGCATCGATCGCGCCGGCCTTTTGCATCCACTCCTGGTTTTCCGCCAGCAGGTCCGGCGTCAGGCCGGGCAGCATGTCCAGCGCCGGCAGGAAAGTGGTTTCCTGCTCGATGATGCGATGGATGGTGAGATCGTCGGCAGCGAGCTTGAGACTCATGGCAACTTCCTGATGATTATGCCGGCGGCGGCACCGAGATTTTTACCGACGGCCGCTCCAGCATCTTCTGGTGGAAGGCATCGAGCTTCGGATAGGCCTTGCGCCAGCCGCAATCGGGAAAGCGGAAATCGGCATAGCCGAGCACGCAGGCGAGCGCGATCTGCGAGATATCGAGCGGGCGCGACAACATGTCCGCCTGCTTCTCGAAGCGCGCCATGCCGTTCCATGCCCGGTTCCAGTGATCGTCGGCCCAGGCCTGCCAGCGCAGCGGCTCCGGCCGCACCATATTCTCGTAGCGGCACAGCAGCATCGAATCGAGCATGCCCTGCAGCATGGAATGGTCACTCTTGACCTTCCATCGCGCCGGGCCGGACACCGGAACGAGTTTCCCGCCGCCGGCGAGCTCGTCGAGATATTCGACGATGACGTAGGAATCGAGAATGACGTCGCCATTGTCCAGGATCAGAACCGGCAGCTTCTTCAGCGGCGTGATGCGCGAATATTCTTCATTGGGCTGGCCCGGCACCACAGCTGCCGGAATGAATTCGATTCTGTCGATCAGGCCGAGTTCGATCGCGGCAATGCGCACCTTGCGGGCGAATGGCGAGGCCGGGGAGAACGAGAGTTTCATTTTGCTTCCTCTATGTATGTTTTTCTCCGTCATGGCCGGGTCTGTGCCGGCCATCCACGTCTTTCTTGCTGCTCGTCTGCCCAGACGTGGATGCCCGGGACGAGCCCGGGCATCACGAGTTTCGCAGGTAGAGCTCGCAAGAGCCTTACGCCGCGATGATTTCCTGCCGCTGCTCGCCGAGCCCTTCGATGCCGAGCGTGACCACGTCGCCGACGTTGAGGAATTGCGGCGGCTTCATGCCAGTCCCGACGCCGGGCGGCGTGCCCGTGGTGATGATGTCGCCCGGCAGCAGCGTCAGGAACTGCGAGACGTAGGAAATGCACTTCGCCATGGAGAAGATCATGGTCGAGGTCGATCCGGTCTGGCGGCGCTTGCCGTTGACGTCGAGCCACAGCGACAATTTCTGCACGTCCGGTATTTCATCCCTGGTCACAAGCCATGGTCCGACCGGGCCGAAGGTGTCATGCGACTTGCCCTTGGTCCATTGGCCCAGGCGCTCGATCTGGAAATTGCGCTCGGAGACGTCGTTGCAGACGCAATAGCCGGCGACGTGATTGAGGGCATCGGCTTCGGAGACGTACTTGGCGCGGGTGCCGATGATGGCGGCGATTTCGACTTCCCAGTCGAGCTTGGTCGAGCCGCGCGGCTTCTCCACCGCGTCATTCGGGCCGCTGAGGGCGGTGTTGGCTTTGAGGAAGAAGATCGGTTCGGCGGGTATCGGATTTCCGGTCTCCTTGGCGTGGTCGATGTAGTTCAGGCCAATGGCGACGAATTTCGAAATGCCGGTCACCGGGGCGCCCAGCCGCGGCTTGCCATCGACCGCCGCGAGCTTGGCCGGGTCGAGGGCGGCGAGCTTGGCCAGGGATGCCGGCGAAAGGGCCTCGCCGGAGAGGTCCTTCACCTGCGCCGACAGATCGCGCAATTGACCCGATTTATCGATCAGACCGGGCTTTTCCTGACCCATTGCCCCGTAACGAACGAGCTTCATTTGTTATCACTCCCTGGGATGGTGGTTGCTTGGATGCTTCTTGGAACAGCGCGGGGGGAAATTCAACTGCCGGCCACGCGACGGGGCTATGCTTTGGGCGTGATGTCAGGCGACAAAGTCAGCTTCGGGGTCATGCCCTAAACGATGAATTTGAAAGCGTCGCCCTCGCGTCTGATGTAGGCTCCACTGAAATGCCCGCCGATCACCAGCGTCGGGGTGTCGGCGAAACGCCCGAACAATTCGCGCCGCGTCATCGCCGACTGCACCGGATCAGTATCGACCGTCGATGACCAGTCGAGATGCGCCATCTGGCAGGGATGATGGGCGACGTCGCCGGCGAGCACGGCTTCTTCGCCGTCCGACTTGATGTGAATGCTGATATGGCCCGGGCTGTGACCAGGCGTCGGGATCAGGGTGATTTCATCGGCGAGCCTGGCGTCACTGGCGACGAGGTCGGCCCTGCCGGCGTCGACGATCGGCTTCACCGAGTTGTTGAAAACCGCTGATTTGTCGGGCTCGTCGCTGTGATCGCGCCAGTATTCGTATTCGGTCTTGCCGAACACGTAGCGCGCATTGGCGAAGGTCGGCACCCACCGGCCGTCCACGAGTTTGGTGTTCCAGCCGACGTGGTCGACATGCAGATGCGTGCACAGCACGGTGTCGATGCTGTCAGGCGGAAAGCCCGCCTCGCGCATGGTTTCGAGGAACGGACCCTGGCGATTGTTCCAGGCCGGCACGTTGCGACCTTGCTTGTCGTTGCCCAGCCCGGTATCGACCACGATCCGGCGTGTCGGCGTCTCCACCACCAGCGAGTGGATCGACATTTTGAGCCGGCCTTCCCCGGTGGCGAAGTGGGGAATGAGCCAGGGTAATTTCCGGATTTCTTCGCTGGTCGCCTCGGGCAGGATAAATCGGGTGCTCCCTGTCGTCTCCAACTCGTCGATTTTCGTGATTTTGACCTTGCCCACAATCCAGTACATTCGGCGCTTTCCTCGCGTCTTTGTTGTATTAAGGCGCTAAAGATGCGGGTTTCCGCTAGTCCGCGCAATGGACCATCTCGCTCACCAGCGCGGTGGTCGGGCACGCAATACGAGGAGCGCATGATGCCAGAACTAGCCATTTCGGCCGAAAAGGTTCGGTTTTTGATCGAGAAAATGCGCGAATTCGACGTCAAGGAGGGCGAATCCGATCCGGACTCCGGGTCGAACGCCGCCGACGACAATATGGTCGACGTCCTCGAGGATAGTGGCGACGATCCCGTGGTGCGCGAGATCACCGGCTTCATCAATGCCATGACCGAAGACGAGCAGATCGATCTGGTCGCCTTGATGCGTCTCGGCCGCGGCGACGGCACGATCGAGGAATGGGACGATCTGCGGCGCGAGGCCGCCGAAGGGCGCAACAAGCGCACCGCGAGCTATCTGCTCGGCGAACCTCTGGTCAGCGATTACCTGGCCGAGGGCCTCGACGCATTCGGCGAGAGCTGGACCGACGAGCGGACCACGCCGGTGTGATGTTCTAGCGCGCGCAGTCGACGATGATGGTGCCGAGCTTGTCGCCTCTTTCCACCGCGAGGTGGGCTTGCATCGTCTCCGACAGCGGAAACTGCGCGGCGATATTGTGAATGCGTTTCCCCGCGGCGAGCCATTTCGAAATATCCGCCTGCGCCGCCGCGAGCAAAGGTGGCGGCAGCGCGAACAGTACCAGCGCGCGCAACGCGATGCATTTCTCCATCATTTCGCGCATCGGAATGACGGGGTTGCGATTGCCATTGGTGGCGTAGACCGCAATGGTCGAATTCATTGCCATCAATCTCAAGGTCGTTGCGATGTTGCCGCCGAAGTCGACATCGACGACGCGATCGACGCCACGTTGTCCGGTAAAGGCCAGCGTCCTTGCGACCACATCTTCGGTCTTGTAGTCGATGACCAGATCGGCGCCCGCAAGAAGCGCCTGCTCCGCCTTGAGCGGCGAACTGACGGTTGCGATGACCCGCGCGCCGCCACCTTTTGCCAGTTGCACGGCGTAGTGACCGACCGCGCCTGCACCGCCGGTGACGAGCACGGTCCGGCCGGTGATCGGTCCGTCGCCGAACAGGCAGCACCAGGCGGTCATGCAGGGAATGCCGAGCGTCGCACCGGCTGCGAACGACACGTCGTCGGGCAGCGGCGTCGCCAGATGCTCGGCGAGCGCGACATATTCGGCCGCGGTGCCGAAGGCGCGGCCGTTGCGCTGTCCGTTATAGAGCCAGACCCGCTGACCGACGCTGAGCCGCGTAACGCCGGCGCCGATCTGGTCGATAATCCCGGCGCCATCGCTGTTGGGGATCACGCGCGGAAACTCCATCGCGCGATAGCTGCCGGCGCGGCGGCCGACATCGGCGGGATTGACGCCGGAGGCCTGCAGCCGGACCCGGACTTCGCCGGGGCCGGCCTCGGGCGTAGGCATCTCGCCAAAGGTCAGGACATCCGGCGCCGCGCCGGTTCGCTCGTACCAGACGGCCTTCACAGCGTGCCCGGGAATGCGCCGCCGTCGAGCAGGATGTTCTGTCCGGTAATGAAGCCCGCCTTTGCGCCGCAGAGAAACGCGCATGCCAGGCCGAATTCCTCGGGATCGCCAAAGCGGCCGGCCGGATTGAGCTTGGCGCGTTCCGCCAGCATCTGGTCCACGGTGATGCCGCGCTTCTCCGCTTCCATCTTCGCGACCGGACCGCGCAGGCGGTCGGTATCGAAAGGTCCCGGCAGCAGGCCGTTGATGGTGACGTTATTGATCACGGTCTTGCGCGCGATCCCGGCGACAAAGCCGGTGAGGCCGGTGCGCGCGCCGTTGGACAATCCCAGCACCTCGATCGGCGCCTTCACCGCGGCGGAAGTGATGTTGACGATGCGGCCGAATTTTCGGGCCATCATGCCGTCCACCGTCGCCTTGATCAGTTCGATCGGCGTCAGCATGTTGGCGTCGAGCGCCTTGATCCAGTCGTCGCGGGTCCAGTTGCGGAAATCGCCGGGTGGCGGCCCGCCGGCGTTGTTGACCAGGATATCCGGATCGGGACAGGCTTTCAGGGCGGCTTCGCGGCCCGCCGGCGTCGTGATGTCGCCGACGACTTCGGTCACGGTGACGCCGGGATTGGCTTTGCGTATCTCGGCCGCCGTCTTCGCCAGCGCCTCGGCGCCACGCGCCGTCAGCGTGACATGCACCCCTTCGTTAGCCAGCGCCATCGCGCAGGCGCGTCCCAGGCCTTTGCTCGATGCGCAGACGATGGCGCGGCGGCCTTTGATTCCAAGATCCACTGTCTCACTCCCATTCAATCAGATGTCTTTGAAGTCCGGTTCGACCATTGTAGCCAACCCGGGCCGGCCTGATAAGAGACCCGCACCCTTTCGAAATGCATATCAGAGAGGGTTGCAGCGCCTGCGACAAGGCCAACGAGCCTTTATATCCGGCGGTCTTTCTTCAAGCGATCGATGGCGGCCGCGACCTCCGGCGGCAGCGATCTGAAGCCGCTTTGCCCGGCCATCGACAACAGCGGCCGCAGCCGGGAGCCGGCGAGGTACGCCGGTTGGCGATCGGATGGCACCAGCTGATCAAAGATCAATACCAGCGTGACCGCGATGAGGCCGACGCGCACCGCGCCGAGCGCCGCACCGGCAAGGCGATCAGCGATGCCGGCTTCCGGCCCGATGGTCTCGTCGAGCGCCATGCGCATCAGTTTTCCCAGCACCATGCCGGCAATCAGAAATGTTCCGAAGAACAGCAGCGAATTCTGCGCCCACGGCGGGCCAGGCTGGCCGTTGATGCCGGGCGATACAAGCGACATCGCCCAGAGCGCGATCGGCATCGCGATCAGATAGGCGAGGATCGTGACCGCGCTGCGCAGCAATCCGGAATTGAAGCCGGTGACGACGGCGACGATCAATCCGACGTAGACCGCGGCATCGAAACTGTTCATGAACGACAATTCTCCGCGCGATTTGACGATCCGGATTTGGTCAACGAATCGGGTTTGCGATCTCTATAATCGTCTGTATCAATAAAGGCCTGCTACCCTCGCGGAGTTGGTCATGTCCGGTTTATTCGACGTCAGTAAAGAAATCATTCTTGTCACCGGCGCCTCGCAGGGGCTGGGACGGCAGTTCGCACGGGTGCTTTCCGCGCATGGCGCCGCGGTCGCGCTGGCGGCGCGGCAGACCGCCAAACTGAAGAGTCTCGAGGAGGAAATCCTGGGGCAGGGCGGCCGCGCCGTCGCGGTGCAGATGGACGTGACCGATACGGCCTCGATCGGAAAGGCGATCGACGGCGCGGAAGCCGCGCTTGGCCCCGTCAGCGTACTCATCAACAATGCCGGCATCGCCATCGAAAAACTCGCGGTCGATCAGACCGAGGCCGACTGGGATTCCGTCATCAACGCCAATCTCAAGGGTGCCTATTTCGCTGCCACCGAAATGGCGCGGCGGATGATGGCGCGCAAGCAGGAGGGCAATATCGTCAATATCGCCTCCGTGCTCGGCTTCGGCGTGATGAAATTTCTCTCGCCCTACACGATCTCCAAGGCGGGCATCATTCAGGCCACCAGGGTGATGGCGCTGGAGTTCGCCGGCAACCGCATCCGCGTCAATGCGCTGGCGCCGGGCTACATCGATACCGAGATGAACCATGACTTCTGGTCGACGCCGTCAGGCGAGAAACTGGCAAAACGGATTCCGCAGCGGCGCGTCGGCGCCGAATCCGATCTCGACGGCGCGATCATGCTGCTGGCGTCGAGCGCCTCGCGCTACATGACCGGCAGCGTCGTCACCGTGGACGGCGGGTTCCTGCTGACGTGAGGCCGTCGGGCCCCTCTCGCAATGACCGCTACGACATGAATCGCAGCATCTTTTCCAGCCGCGCGATCTTGGCGCCATAGGGCGGATAGAGGTCGGCCAGCCGGTTGAACGGCGAGCGGTAGAACACCGGCTTCAGCTTGCTGAGAGCGTTAAAACCCCATTCGCCGTGATAGGCGCCGGTACCCGACGCGCCGATGCCGCCCATCGGCTGGTTGATCTGGGTAAAGTGAAACAGGCAGTCGTTGACGGTGACGCCGCCGGAGACCGTGCGCGCCAGCACCTCGTCGCGCGCCGCCGCGTCCTTGCCGAACCAGTACAGTGCCAGCGGCCGGTCGTGCTTGTTGATATAGGAAATCGGCTCGGCCGCATCCTTGTAGCCGATCACCGGCAACAGCGGCCCGAAGATTTCCTCCTGCATGATGGTCATGTCAGGGGTCGCACCGACGACGAGGGTCGGCGGAAATTTGCGCTTCGCTTTCCACGCGGGGTCGTCGGGTTTTGTCATCTGCATGATGCGCGCACCCTTGGCGGCGGCGTCCGCCACCAGGCTTTCAAGCCGCGCATAATGCCGGTCGGAGACGATCGAAGTGTAGTCCTTGTTGTCGGGATTGGTGCCGAACATCAGCCGCATATTGGCCTGCACCCTGTCGGCAAAATCCTGCACCGAGGCTTCCGGCACCAGCGCGTAATCCGGCGCGATGCAGGTTTGACCGGCGTTGAGCAGTTTGCCGTAGGCGACGCGCTGCGCGGCCTCCGCCAGATCGGCGGAGCGGTCGACGATAACGGGCGACTTGCCGCCGAGTTCGAGCGTGACCGGCGTCAGGTTGCGTCCCGCCGCTTCCGCCACGAGACGGCCGACGCGGGTCGAGCCGGTGAAGATCAAATGATCGAACGGCAACGATGCAAAGGCCTGCGAGATATCGCCGTCGATGCCGGTTACGATGATTTCACCGGCGTCGAACTTGGCCGATATCACCTCTTTCAGGAGTGCGGAGAAGCGCGGCACCAGCTCGCTCGGCTTGATCATCACGCGGTTGCCGGCGGCGAGCGCGCCTGCCGCCGGCGCCAGCGTGAGCTGCAAGGGATAATTCCATGGCGCGATGATGCCGACGACGCCGAGCGGCTGCGGGATCAGCCGGTTCCTGGCGGGCATGAATTGCAGCGCGGTGGAGACGCGTCGCGGCGCCATCCATTTCTTCAGGTGTTTGGCTGCGTGCTTGATCTCCCCCAGCACCAAGAGCGATTCGGCGATCGCGGTCTCGGTGCTGCTGCGATGGCCGAAATCCGCGGAGATGGCCGTTTCGAAACGAGCCTCGTTATCGGAGACCGCAGCGCGCAGCCGCGCCAGCCGGTCGAGCCGCTCGCCAAGGGTCGGCGCAGGCTGCGTCCGCGACAGCTCGAACATGCGATGAAAGGCGTCATCCAGGACGCTTTGGCCGGGGCTTTTCAGGGGCTGGTCCATGACGTTTCCCTTAGCGTTCCCTTGGCGTTTCGCCGCGGTTTATTGGGGTTCCCTAGCCGGAAAAGCTGGGCTTTTGCGCCGCTTCTGGCAAGAGAGCTTTGGCGGACCGGCTTTATGCCGCCAAAACCGCGATTTCGCGGATTTTTGCTGTCATAAAATCCTCAAAAGTCGCCTCCCAGCCCTTTCCAAAGCGGGCTCGCATTGGTACATACCCCCCGCGACCCAAGGGCATCGGCCAAGGGTTGCCTTCTCAGGAAGCCTCCGGACGGGATTGATCGGCGCCTCAGGCGTTGGCCAGAGACGTTTCGGCACTCGGTTTTTCGACAAGGCGCGCAACGGTTTATCGCGGGGTGGAGCAGCCCGGTAGCTCGTCAGGCTCATAACCTGAAGGTCATAGGTTCAAATCCTATCCCCGCAACCAGACAACAAGCCCTTGAAAACACGCTGTTTTCGAGGGTTTTTTGTTGTCCGGATTTTGCCTCGAACGTTTGTTCGCGGAAGCGCCGGAAGGAAAGTCGCAGCGTAAGATCGACGAGGTTGGGCGCGACGTGATGACTCAATTGCGCTCGGAGGCCCGCTGCGCGCGCTGCCTCGGACGTCGCGCGCCGCTCACCTAAAAAGCTAAAGCCCACATTCTCCTGGCCGATTAGCCGGCTGCTCCCCGGCCGCCACCCAAGAGAATATTCTGCGATCGCTTCGGTGCGGCGGCGGAAATGATTGGCAACTCATCCCCCATTGGGGTGAGCGGCTCTTAGCGCTGCGGATCGGATGGCGGCTGCAATCTTGCCCGATACCTGCTCATCCTCGACGGCGCGTGCCAGCGTGACGCCACCAGAAAGAAGCGATAGTAACGCCCAGGCGCGCTTCTTGCGGTCGGCAAGGCCGCCGCCATCCAATCCGGCGGCCACGGCTTCGACCACCTTCAACATTCCGGCTTCATATGCCGCACGGATATCCGGGTCGGAGCGCCCGACCTCGGGTGACAAGCTCTGCAAGGCGCAGCTGTCGCCGAGGTCGCAGGTGCGTTTGTAGCCAAGATAGAAATCGATGAAGGCTTCGACCCACTTGGGCCCGTGCGTTTCGCGAAAGGACACGACGCCGGCGCGTAACTCCTCGACCCCCGTCACGACGGCTTCCTTGAATGCCGCTTCCTTTGATGCGAAGTGGCCGTAAAACGCGCCGGAGGTCACGTCGGCCTCCTTGGCCAGCCCGTCTACGCCGATGCCGCCGAAACCCCCGCCGCCTGAAGCCGCGCCCGGCGGCGGCGATCATCCGCGCGCGGGCTTCTTCCCTGTGTCCTGCCTTGTATCTCATGCGTCTTCTCGCAATTTAATAACGATAGCCATTTTATGGTTGACAGCATAGCGAACGCTATTCTATCAACCGTCACGATCGTTATATAACGATCGGCACCCAACCGCAAGGGCGTGTTGGGATCATCGTATTCATGCCGAAGGAGTTCACATGCCTCTGACTCTCACCCTTACCGAAGGGGTCCTGCCAAAGGGCCAGGAAAAAGTAGCTTTTGCCCGCCTTTCGGAGGCCATGCTGAAATGGCACGGCCTCACCGGCAACAAGGTGATGACCGCCAATGTCGTCGGCTCGATTCACGTGCTGCCGAAGGATTCGACCTTCACCGGCATGCAGGAGACCCCGGTTGCGTTCGTCGAGTGGAAGGTGCCGTCGTTTGCGTTCACCAGCCGCGAAGCGCAGGTGGGCTACTTTGCCGAGGCCACGAACATCATCCACGAGATGTCGGGCGGCAAGCAACCCAAGGACAACATTTACGTCAACGTGCTCCATGCCGTGGACGGAGCCTGGAACCTCGACGGTCAGGCCATGACCAATGCTCAACTCGGCGAGGCGATCGCCAGGGGCTGAACCTGGGGGCGGCGGGCTCACCCGCCGCACCGTTTGCGTTTTCATCCACTCATCTCGGGAAAGATCTCATGTCGCTCACGATGTCCGGCGCGTCGGTACCGATGTTCAATCAATACCTCGGCGCGCTGTCGAAGATTCTGGACAAGGCCGAAGCTCACGCGCTGAGCCGAAAGATCGATCCGAATGCGCTGCTTCAGGTGCGCCTGTTCCCTGACATGTTCCCGCTGACGAGCCAGGTTCAGTTTGCGTGCGATTTCGCGAAGGGGGCTGTGGCGCGCCTCGCAGGGGTCGCCGTGCCGAGCTATGAGGACAATGAAAAGTCCTTCGCCGAACTCAGGGCCCGTATCGCCAAGACGCTCGACTTCGTGAATTCGATCGATGCGAGCCGCATCAACGGTTCCGAGACGCGCGACGTCAGGCTGACTTTTGGAGGCCAGCCGCTCACCTTCAAGGGCGAGCAGTACCTCTTCGGCTTCGCTATTCCGAGCATGATTTTCCACGTGACGACCGCATTCGCAATCCTGCGGCACAACGGGGTGGAAATCGGCAAGGCCGATTTTCTTGGGAACGTGCCCGTCGTTGAATGACCGCCGACACAAAAGCGCGACACCTGCAAACCTGAAAGATGTATCGATGAATTGCCCTATCCACACCATCGAATCAGCGCCGGCCCTCGCCAAGGTCGGGTGGACCAAGGCAGCGTGATGCTCCGTGCGATCGGTAACATTCAGGGAGCGTGATCATGGCCAGTCGTTTGTATCAATTCGCGGGCGGTGACGCCGGAGCGTGGCGTGTGATCAGGGCAGACACGGTCGCGGGGGAGCCGTTGCCGGAGGTGAAGTGTCTCGATGTCACATCGGGCCCTCAGACGACGATGGGATCGCCCCCGATATGGTCTCTCAGGGGAATACTGAGCAACGCGCGTTACGTTGCCCGTGCCGAAAGGACCCAGCTTCTGGCGATCCAGCCGGAGCTTGGACGGCCTGAAGCGACTTATGGGGCGTTCATCCCGATGAGCAAATCGACGGCGTGGTGGGATCTCACCCAGGACGAGCGGCGGGCCGTTTTCGAGGAGCGGAGCCGTCACATCGGGCTCTCGCTCCGCTATCTGCCCGCTGTCGCACGTGGTGTTTATCACTGCAGGGATCTGTCAGAGAGCGAGCCGTTCGATTTCATTGCATGGTTCGAATTCGCACCTGCGCATGAGCCGGAGTTCAACCAAATGCTTGTCGAATTGCGGGCGTCCGAGGAGTGGCGATATGTCACGCGTGAAATCGATGTCAGGCTCGTCCGCGAGTGAAGCGCCGGATCGTGCCCCTGCGCCGCAAGCGCACGGATCATGCACACGATGCTCCGCGTCGCCGATCTGGAGCGCTCGATTGCGTTCCACACCGGTCCGCTCGGCATGACGCCGTTGCGTCGGGAATTGTATCCGCAGGGGCGCTCTACCCGGGCGTTTTTGGGATACGGCGACGAGACGATGAGCGCCACAATCGAACTCACCCACAACTGGGACCGGGGCGAATATCAAGGCGGCGAGGGCTACGGCCACATTGCCCTGGCTGTACCGGGTGCCAGGGCGGCATGCCGGAGCCTGGCAGAACAGGACATCAAGATCGTCCGGCAGGCCGGCTCGATGACGTTCGGATCGCCTGACCGCTCCGACGTGGAGGTGATTGCTTTCATTGAGGACCCGCCACCGTTGCTCTTGTGCGTGCCCGCAACCCGGAGTTAGAGTGACGGCAATCCGCAAGGGTCGCTTTCGTTCATGTCATTTCAGTTCAAGATTTTCGCATGAGGGATTTTTCCGGAGCTATCGCGCGAGCAGCCGCATTCATCGTGTTGAGCGTTTCGCCGCTCGCAACTGCCCGCGCGGTCGACGACTGGACGATCGCCGGCACAGTGCTGGCACCCGGCGGCCTCATCGCCGATGGCGCCATCTCCGTTTCAAAACAGATGATCACGGCCGTCGGTTCGAGTGCATCGATCCCGGCGGCGCCGCTGGCAATCAAGGTTCCCGGCGTCATCCTTCCCGGCTTCATCGACCTGCATAACCATCTCACATGGAATGTCCTGCCCCGTTGGGTGCCGACGCGAAAGTTCAGCAACCGGTATGAATGGCAGGACACCGCCGAATACGATCGGGCGTTGGTGGCCCCGCACAACATCGTGCTTGCAGCGGCGGCCTGCGAAGCCGAGATCTATGCGGAGATCAAGGCCATCGCCGGCGGCGCGACGTCTGTCCTGGGCGGTTTGCTGAGAGATGCGAAATATCCGGACAACGCGAAGTGTGTGGCTGGCCTCGCTCGTAACCTGGATACGGACTCGGGCCTGCCGTTCGCGCCGCCGACCGGGCAAGCGTGCCCCACCGACCCGGCGATCGACCGCACGCTGCTTGACGTCGTCGAGAACGAAATCTTCCCGATGGAATTGATGCACGGCCGGATGGACTTCCTGCTGTGCGAGCTCGGCACCGGAACGCTGCGAGGCATGGTCGTCCATCTTTCGGAGGGCGCGCCGACGGACTTGGCCGCGCATCGCGAATACAACATGTTGAGTAAGGAGGTCCTGCTGCAGAAGGACGGCAAAACGCCGATTGAGCGCGAAGGTCTCATCCTGATACACGGCACGGCACTGCGCGACCAGGACTTCATTGGAATGAAGAGTAGCAAGGTCGGGTTGATCTGGTCTCCGCGCAGCAACGACGAGCTTTACGGTTCGACCGCCAACATCGCGTCCGCGCATCAGGCTGGCGTCGACATCGCGATTGCTCCGGATTGGAGCCCGTCGGGCAGCGCCGGAATGCTGCAGGAGATGGGCTACGCGGCGCGACGTTACGGCAACTTCAATTCGGGCGAGCTTGTCGCCATGGCCACGTCGATGCCGGCGAAGATGGCGCGCATCTCCGACTACGTCGGCACCCTGGCTCCCAACAAGTTCGCGGACTTCGTCGTCATCAATGTTGCGGTAGACCCGACAAAGTCAAATCCGCTCGATCCCGTCGTCAGGGCCACTCCGGCGGATGTTGCGCTGGTGGTCGTGGGAGGCCAACCACTCTATGGCGACCCTGCGCTGCTGACCCAACTGCTGCCAACCGGGACAAAGACCGATCAAATGACCGTCTGCGGCGTGCAGAAGGCCATCTATCTCGGACAAAGCGAGGCCGGGGTGCGTGGCTGGGGCCTCGCTGATATCAAGAACGCGCTAAATGCGGCTCTTGCGAACGGCAGTTCGAGCCTTCCCGACATCGAGTGCAAGTGATTGTTGCCGGGCGCGTCGCGGGCGAGTCCCGAAATATCTGTCTCGCCGTTGCGGAGACGGCGATGCCGACGAAGAGATCAGGCGTCATTCAGAGGCTGGCTCATGGGAAAACACCTGCGATCGCTTTGCGTCATCTCGGCAATCTCGGTCGTTGCAGCGCCGGCCACAGCGCGTGCCGATCAACTCGTATTTTCGGATTGGCAGGCGACGACTCCGTTCGATGGTCCGAGAACTTCACATGCAGCAGCCCTGGTAAATAACCGGATATATGTGCTGGGAGGGCTCTTTGCTTCGGGCAACAGCTTCACGCTGTACAACGACGTTCAAACGGCGCTTCTCGGGAATGACGGTTCAATCGCGCAAGGGTCGTGGACCAAGACGACTCCCTTTCCCGAGCCGCGCTCCGGATTAGGCGTTGCCGTATACAAGGGGTTCATCTATGTGGTCGGCGGATTTTCGAAACAGGGAACCCTTGCCGACGTTCAATACGCCGGCCTGATGCGGGATGGCATGGTTGGTCCATGGACCGCCAGCCCCAACCGATTGGTGATCCCACGCTCGAACCTCGCGCTGGAAGTCTCGGTCACCCCGTCGGGCGCGAGCTATCTCGCGGCGATTGCCGGCGTCGGCGAGATCGGCAAGGACACTGTCCATTTTGATACGATCGAGACCGCCCAGATCAACGCCGACGGCTCGATCGGCCAATGGAAGTTGTGCCCGTTCCACCTCAAGGGCGGCCGTTCGGCGCCCGGGACCGCGGTTGCCAACGGCATCCTTTACGTTAGCGGAGGGTGGGGCGACCTGCTGCTTGAAGACGTTTTCAACGATGTTCAATACGCGCCGATCAGGGACGACGGCTGTCCCGACGCTTGGCACACCAATGCGGCGCGACTGAACATGCCGCTCTACGGTCACACGACGGCACTCACTTCAGTAACCGGCACGCCGTCGCTTGTTGTTCTCGGAGGTAATGCAGGACAGGGTAACTACTTCAACAATGTGCAGTTTGCTCCGCTCGCGGCAGATGGCGAGACCAGGAAGTTCCTGTTCGGCAAGCATCAGTTTTCCGTCCCGCGCTGGGGCCACGCCACGGTTCGATACAATGATTTCATCTACGTCCTCGGCGGTGCCCAGCGCGGAAATGGAGGTTACCTGAACGACGTTCAGTTCACGGCGGTCGGCCGCCAGTGAGCATATTGAAGCAGAAAAATGAACCGGGCCTTGCGTGCGCCTCAAATCGCAGCCACGCAAGTCAATGAAGCGGCAATCCACCTCACCTCGTCGAAGCGCTGCTCACTCGTAGCGCAGGGCTTCGATGGGATCGAGTCGGGCCGCCTTGCGTGCGGGGTAATAGCCGAAGAAGATACCGACCGCTGCCGAGAACAGGAATCCTCCGGCAATGGCGGTCAGCGATATCGGCGCCGGCCAGCCGGTGGCGGCGGAAATAGCGACGGAAAGTGCCGCGCCGATAATAATTCCCACGATGCCGCCGCTGACGCTGATGAATATTGCCTCGGCAAGAAACTGCAGCAGGACGTGCAGTCTTCGGGCGCCAATCGCCATCCGTAGTCCGATCTCCCGCGTCCGCTCCGTCACGGAGACGAGCAGGATGTTCATGATGCCGATACCGCCGACGACGAGCGATATCGACGCCACCGCGGCCAGCAGAAGCGCCATGATGCGGCTGCTGCCCTCCGCGGTCTGTGCGATCTGACTGAGGTTTCGTACGGAAAAATCGTTGATGGTGTCCGGCCTGATGCGGTGACGGCGCGCCAGGATTTCGGTGACCTGGCTGATTGCCGCCTGGATGCCGGTCTGGTCCACGGCCTGCACGTAGATTTGATTGACAAAGCCGGTCATGCGCGGCTGAAGCCCATAGGGATTCGGCGGCGTCGGATAGATCCAGTTGATGGCGGTTTGCTGCTGGCTTGGTGCCGCAACGCCGATGATCTTGCGTTCGGCGGTTGTGAACGGAACCATGATCAGATCGTCCTGGTCCTGTCCAAAGGACGTCTGTCCCTTTGAGTTGAGGATTCCGATCACCCGCAAGGACACGCCCTTTGCCTGCACCATGGCGCCAATCGGATTCTCAAAGGTGCCGAACAGTTGTTTGCGCACGGTCTCACCGAGCACGGCAACCAGCCCTGCGTTGCGCTCATCTTCCGGCGTGATCGCCCGCCCGGCGGCGATCTGCCAGTTCGTCATCGGGGGGTAATTGGAGCTCACGCCCTGGATGCCGGTGGTCCAGTTCTGGTTTGCAAAGCGGATCTGCCCGGACTGGCGGATGAGATAGCTGACCTCGCCGACGGCGGCCGCCTCCTGCCGGATTGCCTTGACGTCGGCGACGGTCAGCGTCGATGCGCTGCCAAAGCCGCCGCGAGCGCCCCCGCTGGTGGCCGCGCCCGGCAGAATGACCACGAGGTTTGTCCCCAGCCTTGCGATTTCCTTTCGGACTGCCTCGTTAGCCCCCTGGCCGACAGACACCATGACGATCAAGGCGGCGACGCCGATAAAGACCCCCAGCATTGTCAACGCCGAACGCATCTTGTTGCGCCAGATCGCCTCGGCCGCGGCCGTCATCACCATCCAGGCAAAGGGCCATGACGCGCCTGACATTCCAACGTGGGCCGGCGCTTCTGTGGTCTGGACCAATTTGCCGGCTGTCTCGCCCGCCGGCTGGGGCGCATTGTCGCGCTTTGTGTTCTTCACGTCCGAGATGATCTGGCCGTCGCGCATCGTCAGCACGCGATCCGCAAAGGCCGCGACGTCAGGCTCGTGCGTCACCACGATGATGGTGACGCCCTGTTCGCGATTGAGCGAACTGAGCGTCTGCATGATCTCGTTGGAGTTGCGGGTATCGAGATTGCCGGTTGGTTCATCCGCCAGCAGCAGGCTCGGCTGATTGATCAAGGCACGCGCAATTGCGACCCGCTGCTGCTGCCCGCCTGACAGCTGGCCCGGCGTGTTGCGTTCCCGATCGCGCAGTCCAAGTCTGTCCAGGACCGCGCGGGCGCGCTCGAAGCGCACGCGCGCATGGCCGAGGCCGGACATCGCGTACAGAAGAGGCAAGGCGACGTTATCGATGGCGCTGGTGCGCGGCAACAGATTGAAGCTCTGGAACACGAACCCAAGCCGCTCGCTTCGAAGGCCGGCCAGATCCGGCTCCGGAAGCTGCGCGACGTCGATGCCATCGAACCAGTAATGACCACCCGTAGGCCGATCGAGGCAACCGAGGATCGACATCAGCGTCGACTTGCCCGATCCGGACGCGCCCATGATGGCGATGAACTCGCCATGCTCGACAATCAGGCTTACATCACGAAGCGCATGAACGTCGATATCGCCGACATGATAGGTCCGCGACAGCCCTTCAATCCTGATGACCGGCTCCGCCATGGGTCGTCCATCGTTTGTTGCGTCTGTTACGACTAGAGTTGCGGCCGCGGCACGCTGGAACGGGCGGTCGCCGAATTCCGTTGCTCCGCCACGATGACCTTGTCGGTGACTTTCAGGTCGCCTTGCACAATCTCCGTAAAGTCGTCGTCGTCGAGCCCGGCCGTAACCTGAACCGGCGTCGGCTCCCCATTGCGCAGCACCCAAACCCGCTGCTGCTTCGTGTCGCCAAGGGGGGGTCCGGTCGGGACATAGCGCAGCGCCTGGTTCGGAACGCGAAGCACGTTGCTGCGCTGATCGATGATGATCCTTGTCGCCGCCGTCAGGCCAGGCTTGAGCGCCAGGTCCGAATTATCGACGCTGACGACGACATCGTAAGTGATGACGTTTTGCACCGTTTGCGGGGACTGGCGGACCTGCGTGACCGCTCCTTCGAACAGACGTTTGGCATAAGCGTCGACGGTAAACGTCGCCTTGTTGCCATTCTTGATGCCGCCGATGTCGCTTTCGCTGACATTGGCATCGACCTGCATCCTGGTGAGGTCGGTCGCGATCAGGAACAGGGTTGGGGTCTGGAAACTCGCCGCGACGGTCTGCCCCATGGTCACGTTGCGCGAAACGACCGTGCCATCGACCGGCGAGATGATATTGGTGTAGTCGAGATTGATCTGCGCCGCGTCGAGCATCGCCTGGCGCTGCTGAATGGTGGCTTCGTCGAATGTTATCTGCGCCAGAGCCTGGTCGTACATGTTCTGCGCATTGTCGTAGGCGTCCTTCGATACGGCACTTGTCTTGACGAGAGTTGCGAGCCGTTCCAGCGTGACCTTGGCATAGGCGAGCGATGCCTTGTCTTTTTCCAGCTGCGCCCTTGCGACGGCGAGGTTCGCCTTCGCCTGATCGACAATGCTCTGGTAGGGGCGCCCGTCGATCTTGGCGCAGATCTGTCCACGCTTCACCTGGGTGTTGTAGTCACAGGTCAGTTCCTGGATGACGCCGGATACATAGGTTCCGACGATGATCGTCAATTCGGGGTTGACCGTGCCGGTTGCGCTGACGCTGCGGGCGATCGGGCCCTTCGTCACGGGCGATGTCGCATAGTGAACTGCCGTGCCGCTGCCAACGGACCACCACACGCCGACCGCTGCGGCAACAAGCAGCAGCGCTGCAACCGCGCCGATAAGCCAGCGCGGATTTATCGCCCTCTTGGGCGCCGGCGCCGGATGCTCGGATGTCGGAAAAGGCACGATTTCCAGCGCCTGCTTGTTCTCGGTCGCGCCAACGCCGGGCTGCTTGTTCATTTTACCAGACCTCACCGGGCATGACGACCATCGTCATTGAAAGTGAAATCTAGCTGCCCGGTGGCGTGAACTGTTGATTGGGATCAAGCCGGGATGGCGCCCGATCCTATTGATTTAGCGCCAAGCCACGATCGTGAGCCGTAGATAAACTAAATGTTACCGTTTCAGAGAGGGGCGACTTCGCTCGCCACATCATTTCCCCGCGGGTCTCATCATCGTACAGGGGCCCGAGTTGCGTGGGAGCTTGTTCACGATGAAGGCATCGCCCGGCAGCAATTCGCCGGCGATTGCCACCGTGTGTCCCTCGAAGGGGCGGAGATCGACCGCCTGGCCGTTGGCATATCTCGGTCGGATCTCGTAACCATCGGAGGAGACGAAGCCTCCGTTGAAAACGCAGCCGACAATCGTTTTCGGCACCGGTTTCGATGCCATGGCCGGGGTGGCGCCTGCCAATCCCGATGCCATCGCGACGATGGCGCAGACACCGATCGTGAAGCCGTGGCGGTTCGCTGACATCGTGGCTCTCCTTTGGAACATTTTGGTCATAAGACGCCAAGGAAATTCGCGGGTTATTGATCTGGGACAAGCGCCGCGACCTGCTTTGGCTCCTCACGTCAAGGCGGCGCCGCAGTCGCCACAGAAGCGGTCAGCCGTGCCGACCGGACGGCCGCAGCGCTGGCACGAGCGCCGCGCCACGCTGTCCTTGCCGGCCGGAGATGGGGTCCTTGGCGGCGGCTGATCCGCCGTTAGCGCCAGCGCGATGGCGTCATGTGCAAATTTGCCGGCGTCGCTGGCGCTGGCTGATCGCAGCAGCACGCGGCTTGCCCCGCGCAGTTCGATGATCCAGACGGCGGCGAGCGTGCGCAGGAACACCAGCGTCACGTGGTCGATGCCTTCGGCTCCGCGGCGGTCGATCGACAAGTGCGCGCCGGACAACGGCATTTCAAGATGGGCGAAAGCCGCGGCGAAGGCCGGCTGCGGCGACCACAATCCTGTCGGCCCCCGCGCGATCAGCCTGCCGCGCGCCAGCACCGCGAGGCCATCGAGGAGCCGCGCCTCGGTGACGTCGCCCGGACCGATGAGGTGCGTGAGCATTGCCGATAGCCAGCGCGGATCGGACAGCGTCGCGCCGTCAAGCGCACGCATATAGATAATGTCTTCGTCGAGCGCGGCCCGGCGGCCTGGGGTCCGCGCAAGCAGGCTCTCGAGTTCGACTTGCCGGTGCGCATCGGCCATCGCTGCCAGCGCCCATAGCGCAGCGACGTTGAACTCGCTGCGGTGGCCGATGTCGGTAAGCGGCTCGTCGAGGCCGAGCGTTTCGGCAATCAAAGCCTCGGCCAGGGCGCGATCGACCGGGAACGACACCGCGGCCTCGCCATTGGCGTTCGGCGTAACCGCCGCCAATTGTTCGCCCGCGCCGGCGATGGCATAGCAGTCCAGCCGCCGCCCGCCGTCGCGCGTCACCGTTGTCAGCGCGATGCGCGCCCGTGGATCGGCGAGGCCGGCGCGCACCGCCGGCGGCAATTGCGCCGCGTTCGCTGCTCGATCGAACTGGACCGGATCCGGTGCAATTGTTTGAATCATGGCAGTCCTCCTGCGCGTGTTTGCGCGAATGCTATTTTGCCCATTTCAGCCCCTCGAACTGGCTGGAGAGCTTGTGGCTGAAGTCGCCGAGGTCGGTGAAGCCGAGCCGCTCGAGCCTGCCTTCCAGCGCATGCAGCGCCGCGGCGTCGGGATGAACAGGCAGGTTCGAACCCTTCACCAGGTCCATCGCCTGGCGCAGATTGCCGGGCAGTTCGCCGGCCGGGATGTTTTGCGCGCCATAGGCCTTGCGCACAGTGTCCAGCGTGTCGACACCCTTCTGCGCCTGCGCGATGGCCTCGAACGGATCGCCGCGGCGCAGATTGCCGGTGACCTTCTCGTGGAACTGCTGCGCCAGCGCCTCGGGATCGGCAAGCTTGATCGGCTGCGAGGGCAGGGCGGCCTTGCCGCTTGCGATGTCCTTGAGTTCGGCGATCCGCGGCTGGTCGAGCTGGGTTTTGCGGCCCGTGAGCAGGTCGGTCGCCTGGTCGGCGTAGTCCCGGCCGGCTTCGCGGAAGGCGCGGTCGGTCGGGGTGTGGCCATGCTGTTCGGCCCACCATGCCTTCTGCTGCGCCGGGTCCATCCCCTTCGGGCATTTCGACTTGTCGAAGAAGGTCAGTTCGGCGAAGGCGTCGTTGGAGTGGTGCTCCCATTTTGTCTTGGGCACCTCGATCCACTTGCCGTCGGCGTTCTGGGTCAGCACCCGGAAGTCGCGGTCGGTGTTGATCGGGTTGGCGGTCTTGCCGGGGGTGCGGAACTCCTGCACCACCAGCTTCTTGTCGGCGAGTTCCGGGCTCGACTGCCGCAGCCGTTCCAGCAGCATCTGGTCGTGCGGCTTGTAGACCTCGTTGCGCAGCGTGTTGTTGAAGGCTTCCTGGGTCGACAGCGAGCCGCTTTGCTTGAGCGCTCGCACCTGGTGCGGGTTTTTCTGTACCTCCAGCACGTCGGTGAGCGAAGCGCGCAGCCGCCCCGAGCCGTCGACGTGCACGCCCTTGTCCAGCGTATCGAGGTTCTTCTGCATCTTCTCGACCAGGTCGGTGGCGACCTTCGAGCGCCGGCTCGCCTGCGCCAGCAGGTCGGCCGTACCCTCGGCGGCGCCGGCGACCGCCTGCTTTCCAGCCCGCCAGGCATCGCCGGCATAGCCGGCGCCGTAGTGGATGGCGTTGCCGAACAGATAATCTGTGATCGCCGACTTTGCCCCGGCGGCGAGAATGTCGGCGGTGCCCGCGCCTTCGCGCGCGGCGTCGCGCATCGCAAGGCCGCTGCCGACCGCCGAACTCGCCCAGCCTTTTGTCAGTATCGCATCGAGCGCCGCCGCGCCGCTCTGCAGCAGCGTGTCCTGCGCGGCGTCCTTATAGGTATAGGTCGGCGTATATCCCTCGCGCATCTGGTTGCCGATCGCGTCGGCGAGCGGGATCAGTCCCTTGAGGCCCTTGCGGTAGTCATTGTCGGCGGGCGTCTTGAGCAGGCGGTCGCTGAGTTCGTCGAACAGGCCGGAGCGGGACTTGTCCAGGAAAGCATCGACGTCCTCGCGGCTACGCTGTTCGCCGAGCGCGCCCAGGAGTTCGTCGCGGGCCTTGAAGTAGGTCTGCATCTCCGCGCCCTTCTGGCGGGTCTCGGCGATCTTGCGCTGGAGTTCGGCGACATCGGCGTCGGGTCGCTGTATGTCGGCGAGATCTGATTTTGCCTTGTCGGCGAGCCATGCCTGGTTGGCCTTGTCCTGCTCGTAGGTGTTGCGGCCGACGAAGCCGTGGGAGTAATCGCTCCACACCTCGCCGCGCTCGTTGACGTCGCCGTCGCGAGGCGGTTGCGGAACGAGCGGCGTCTCGGCTTCGGGCCGCACGAAGCCGCCGCGTTCCGCCGAATAGATCTCACCGCCTTCATTGCGGGCGCCATCGACTGGATCGAAGGTTGCCACCCCATCCTTCTCGATGTACTTCCAGCCCAGCCCCTCATACCTCCGCTTCCACGCCTCGTAGGGATCCTCCGGCAGATGGCCGCGCAAGAGATCGCGGATCGCGGCGATCGCCTCCTCGCGCCGAACGCCGGAGGCGCCCAGCATCAAGAGCGAACCAAGCAGCGCCGTGCCGCCGGCAAGTCCCGCGGCGGTCGCGATCTCCGCGGGCGTGAGGTCGTTCGCGCCGGCATTGGCTTCGCTGCCCTCCGTCGCGGCAGTATCGGCCGGCGGCGCCGTCGCGATCGGCGTATCCGGCATTGATGCGTCGCTTCCCGGAACGCCATGATCCATCGATTGCGATCCAGGACCTAAAATCCCGCCAATCCGGCGCGCGACGACCGCATCGAAATGGCGGGCGACATCGAGGCTCGGCGGTTCGCCGTCGTAACCGACCACGTTCACGACGGTTCGGTACCGACCCACGCAGGATTCCAGCCAGTACTGTGGCGGGTCGTTGCGCGTGATGTAGTAGGAGCGTTCGGACAGCTTGGTCTTTAGGGCAGGCTCCATGGAGAACGAGAGCTCGTGCGCCCTTAGGCAGTTCTTTGCTCCATCGCTAGCACCGGAATCCATGATTTCGATTCCGGCGCGGATAAACGGAAGATCGCATTTCCCGTTTCTCTCCGGCCGGCACCAGGAGCCGCCGGGCGAATTGGGATAGGGCTTAAAGACGTATCCACTGGCACGACTGAGTTCGATCTCCTGGACCCAGATCGGAGTTACCGATTCGGTCCAATTCTTCGGTGGCTGGTAGGCCGCGCCGCGGCTCTTCGCCCACCACCAGCCTTGCGGAAGGTCGTTTGTCGGGTCGGGGAACATGCCGGCGTGGATGCCGCTCGGCGAGGCGTCGTTCTGCACTCTTGCCGAAATTTCCGATGCCATGAGGAGGGTAATGGCTGACGAGGTTGTTAGCGCAACCCCGAGAGCCTTTCCGAAATGGCCAGCCCTCAATGTGCCCATTTGAGCCCCTCGAACTGGCTGGAGAGCTTGTGGCTGAAGTCGCCGATATCGGAGAAGCCGAGCCGCTCCAGCTTGCCTTCCAGCGCGTGCAGCGCCGCGGCGTCGGGATGAACAGGCAGGTTCGAACCCTTCACCAGGTCCATCGCCTGGCGCAGATTGCCGGGCAGTTCGCCGGCCGGGATGTTTTGCGCGCCATAGGCCTTGCGCACAGTGTCCAGCGTGTCGACACCCTTCTGCGCCTGCGCGATGGCCTCGAACGGATCGCCGCGGCGCAGATTGCCGGTGACCTTCTCGTGGAACTGCTGCGCCAGCGCCTCGGGATCGGCAAGCTTGATCGGCTGCGAGGGCAGGGCGGCCTTGCCGCTTGCGATGTCCTTGAGTTCGGTGATCCGCGGCTGGTCGAGCTGGGTTTTGCGGCCCGTGAGCAGGTCGGTCGCCTGGTCGGAGTAGTCCCGGCCGGCCTCGCGGAAGGCGCGGTCGGTCGGGGTGTGGCCGTGCTGTTCGGCCCACCACGCCTTCTGCTGCGCCGGGTCCATCCCCTTCGGGCATTTCGACTTGTCGAAGAAGGTCAGTTCGGCGAAGGCGTCGTTGGAGTGGTGCTCCCATTTTGTCTTGGGCACCTCGATCCACTTGCCGTCGGCGTTCTGGGTCAGCACCCGGAAGTCGCGGTCGGTGTTGATCGGGTTGGCGGTCTTGCCGGGCGTGCGGAACTCCTGCACCACCAGCTTCTTGTCGGCGAGTTCCGGGCTCGACTGCCGCAGCCGTTCCAGCAGCATCTGGTCGTGCGGCTTGTAGACCTCGTTGCGCAGCGTGTTGTTGAAGGCTTCCTGGGTCGACAGCGAGCCGCTTTGCTTGAGCGCTCGCACCTGGTGCGGGTTTTTCTGCACCTCCAGCACGTCGGTGAGCGAAGCGCGCAGCCGCCCCGAGCCGTCGACGTGCACGCCCTTGTCCAGCGTATCGAGGTTCTTCTGCATCTTCTCGACCAGGTCGGTGGCGACCTTCGAGCGCCGGCTCGCCTGCGCCAGCAGGTCGGCCGTACCCTCGGCGGCGCCGGCGACCGCCTGCTTTCCAGCCCGCCAGGCATCGCCGGCATAGCCGGCGCCGTAGTGGATGGCGTTGCCGAACAGATAATCTGTGATCGCCGACTTTGCCCCGGCGGCGAGAATGTCGGCGGTGCCCGCGCCTTCGCGCGCGGCGTCGCGCATCGCAAGGCCGCTGCCGACCGCCGAACTCGCCCAGCCTTTTGTCAGTATCGCATCGAGCGCCGCCGCGCCGCTCTGCAGCAGCGTGTCCTGCGCGGCGTCCTTATAGGTATAGGTCGGCGTATATCCCTCGCGCATCTGGTTGCCGATCGCGTCGGCGAGCGGGATCAGTCCCTTGAGGCCCTTGCGGTAGTCATTGTCGGCGGGCGTCTTGAGCAGGCGGTCGCTGAGTTCGTCGAACAGGCCGGAGCGGGACTTGTCCAGGAAAGCATCGACGTCCTCGCGGCTACGCTGTTCGCCGAGCGCGCCCAGGAGTTCGTCGCGGGCCTTGAAGTAGGTCTGCATCTCCGCGCCCTTCTGGCGGGTCTCGGCGATCTTGCGCTGGAGTTCGGCGACATCGGCGTCGGGTCGCTGTATGTCGGCGAGATCTGATTTTGCCTTGTCGGCGAGCCATGCCTGGTTGGCCTTGTCCTGCTCGTAGGTGTTGCGGCCGACGAAGCCGTGGGAGTAATCGCTCCACACCTCGCCGCGCTCGTTGACGTCGCCGTCGCGAGGCGGTTGCGGAACGAGCGGCGTCTCGGCTTCGGGCCGCACGAAGCCGCCGCGTTCCGCCGAATAGATCTCACCGCCTTCATTGCGGGCGCCATCGACTGGATCGAAGGTTGCCACCCCATCCTTCTCGATGTACTTCCAGCCCAGCCCCTCATACCTCCGCTTCCACGCCTCGTAGGGATCCTCCGGCAGATGGCCGCGCAAGAGATCGCGGATCGCGGCGATCGCCTCCTCGCGCCGAACGCCGGAGGCGCCCAGCATCAAGAGCGAACCAAGCAGCGCCGTGCCGCCGGCAAGTCCCGCGGCGGTCGCGATCTCCGCGGGCGTGAGGTCGTTCGCGCCGGCATTGGCTTCGCTGCCCTCCGTCGCGGCAGTATCACTCGGCGGCACTGCAAGATATTCCGGCGAGAGTGGCGGGGTCGAGACCGGCGGCTGCATCTGGATGACCGGCTGATCGCCGGAGGCAGAAGGACCGATGTTAGGCTTCTTTCGCGCGCCTTCCAGATTTACCCAGCCGCGGTCGATGATGTAACGGCGATAGGCCGCGAAGAATTGCTCGTAAGTTTGCAGGACCTGCTCCTGCGTGGGACGGGAGAAGCGCGTGCGGCTATTCTTCGCAGATGCCTGGCTCGCGTCGACATAGAGTCCCATGACGCAGGAGCCGATCTTGAACACGAAGGTGCTCTGGATCGTGCTCTCGGATTCGAAGTTCTGATTCCAGTATCCGTCGAGGCTGCCGATCCGGCGAGGTGTGAAATTCGTGTTGCCGTAACCTACCGGCGAGTTCTCTTCGCCGGGCTTGCCGGACAATTCGTAGTTCGCACAGTTTCCACTAGTACCGATGAAATACTGACGGCAATAGGCATCCTCGCAGCCAGGGTCGACTTGCTTGAAAATGAAATGGTGCCCTTGAGGATCATAAATGAAGCCTGCCGGGAGGTACGAATCCGGTAGACTAAAAGAGATGATCCATTTCCCATTGCCGATATCAGAAAGTTTGTCTTCCTCGGCGTTCGCTGTTATGGGGCAACCAAGAGCAGCGGCGACAGTCAGACACATGAAGAGCGACCGGCTTGTCTTTCCGCGCATCGGTCCTTCCGGCGATGGCGGGAAAGTCTGAGCGCCTAGCCATGTGATCAGCACGCTCCGAACTACCGCGGCTGCACGAAATGGAAATGATCGTCCATCTCGACCAGAGACGCGCGCTGGTTCCTGGGCAAGAACGCATCCAGGCAGGCAAGTTCTTCGTCGCACCGCGCTCACTCCGCGAAGCCGATCGTCTCAAGGACATGCGTAAAGACGCTTTTGCTGGCGGCGTAGCGCGCATCCGGCGCGCCGAAGGTGACGAAGTAGAAGAGTGGGCCAGCATCGATGATGGCGACATCCTCGCGCAGCAGATCAGGCGAATCCGAGCCGGCGAATTGCATCGACAATACGATGGCCGGTCGCGACGCGATCTGCGCCGTGCGTTCGTTCACCAGGCGGTAGTTGTCGGCGCCCTCGGAGAGTTGGGTCTTAATTCTTTTTGCCTCGCTCGCGAGCGTCGCCTTCGAACTGCGGCGCTCGGCGCGAAACAGGACGTGAAGAACATCGTCGCCGGCAGCTTCCGATCCCTGGAAATCGACCACGTTCGGCTCGGGCCTATCCGAGTTCGTCGCGCTGGAGTACGTCCAGTTTGCCGGCACCTCCGCCGACATGCCAACCTTGCCGCTGTAATCGGGAAGGCGCAGGCCAAGCGTGATCGAATTGAAGCGCCGCCACGCAGGCGGGCTCGCTTCCGGTTGTTTTGTTGCGGGAGGAGACGCCGCTGGAGTCGCTGCGGCCGCATTGGCCGCGTTCGCGGCCTTCTCGGGTATCGAGGGATCGACGCGGAAACTCTTGATCATCCGCGCCACGATCGGTTCAAACGCGGCGGCCGCCGCTTTCGGATATGCGACCTCGAGCCGGTGCACCATGGATCCGCCTTCGCTCAGCAGCACCCGGCGCAAGATGGTGTCCGTCCCTTTGGTCGCCGTGACCTGGTACCAGTCCGCGCCGTTGTTTTTCACGGCAGCTGCGTCACCGATATCGAGCACATCCTCAGCCTGCAAATCCTGAAGCGAGGCGTTTAGCGCGTTGGCGTGGCTGTAGACGAAAAATCGTGCGCCGGCCTTCTCCGCGGTGAAGTCCCGCCCGGCATTGTCGGGCGGCGGCGGCTGCATCTCGAACAAATCGGCGGGATACTCGATCACCACGCCATAGCGGTTGTTGACATAGCTGGCCCATTGGTTCGCCGTGAACGCTGCCGGGCCGGAGGCTGGCGGAGTGGCCACTGCGGTCGGCGGAACGACCGCGGTAGCTGCCGGAGTTGCAGGTGGCGCAACGGCGGTGGCGGGCGGCGTCGGTGGCGATGGCGGGGTTTTTGGTCCAATCACGATCAGCGCCGCAGCGAGAGCCGCACCGCCGATCACGAGGCCCGCCACCAGGATCGCGCGTCCTTTGCCAAAGTGCGAAGCCGATGGCGCAGCTGGAGCAGGCTGCTTTGCTTCAGCAGCTACCGCCGGCTGATTGGAACCTGCCACGGTCGCGCCGCAGGCGGTGCAGAATTTCCGGTTGGCGGACAGTTGTGCGCCGCACCGCGTGCAGAATACACTCATCGTTTCTCTCCTGCGATAGAAGTGGCTGCGCGCGGCAGCCGGCGCGCGCGGACATATCGCGCCAGCAGCCCGAGGCTGTTGCCGACGGCGAGGCCCATGCCGAGAAACGAAACCATCGCCACGGCGTAGGGTGTTCGACCGCCCGCCAGCGTCGCGACTTGCGTCATCATCAAAGACAGTGCCCACACCGCCAGGAACCAGACATTGCCGCGCGCCCGCACCGCGTCGCCGTCGATGAACAGCAGGTTCGTCAGCGACCAGCCGACCCCGACCATCGCGCCGGCGGCGATGGCGAGTGCGATTGCGGCGGCCGATAGCGGTGCGCCGGCCAGCGCGAAGAAGATCCAGGTGCAGGCAACGCTGACGGCCGCACCGATCGCGAGCGACCACGGCGACAGTTTTCGCGCCTTGCGGAAGGTGAGCAGCATCGTCAGCGCCGACAGCACGAACAACGCCATGCCGACTATCCCGACGATGCGAAACAGCAGCGCGCCGGAGGGATCGACGACCAGAAGCGCGAACGCAGCGATCAGTACTAAGGCGCTGATGAGCAACCAGCGCAGCCAGCGCGAGGAAATCCGGAACGGCATGCGCTGTTCCTCCGCTCGTGAAGTGACAGGACCGAACCTACAGAGCGGCGAAATCTCCGCATTGTGCTAGGTCAAGGTATCGGGCGCACGCTGCCTTGTGCAGACAGGGTTCCCAAGCGGCTCGCTCGGCAGGTGGGGCGATCGCTCACCGCTTCCACAACTCAAAGTACTGCGGATCTTCGACCGGCATGAAGTCGGCGCCCGGCCATTCATCGAGATCGACGAGTTGTGGCGGCGCGCCGATCAAATAGCCTTGCTGGGCGATGGAGTTGCTCGCGCAGAGGCCATTGCCCCACCCGACCTGCCAGCCGTCGCCACGTTTACGCATCCAGAATTGCGCGACGACGGTGGCCCGATCCTGTTCGCAGGGGCCGACTGCTCTATCCCAATCCGCCCTGCCGATCGGCGTGCCGTTCGAACGTTGCGGATGGACGACCACCCAGGCAAAACCGGCGGCGACGCGCAGGGTCTCGACCCTGAACTCGACCGGTTTGCCGAGCACCTTCTCGAAGGTCGGGCGCAGGCCATCCATGATCGCCTTGCGCTCGGGTGACCCGGCTGGCGGCGTTGCAATATCCTTTCGCGCGATCCTGGGCGGCACCGGCAGTGGTGGAGGATTGACGATCAGGTCCAGCTGCTCGCTGGTCCACAATTTGCCGTTCGAGCACGGCTCGAAACCAGGATCGCCGCGGCTGGCGAGCGCGGTCCACAATTTGTTGTCCGGGCTCCACTGGAAATAGATCTGCATTTCGATCGGCCGGTTGCGGCCAGGACAACGCTTTGCCGCCAGCGCCAGCGCGTCGCCGTCGATCGGCAACACACGGAACTGCAAGATCGCCCGGCCGAACTCGCCCCAGACCACGCGCCGGGTCACGATCTCATAGCGCTCGAGGTCGAAGCGCTTGTCCTTGCTCCAGCCGTAACCGCCGAGCCATGTCTCGATCAGTGCCTTGGATGACGGGTCCCGGTCGCCCGACCGCTGCGGGGGCTTGTTCGGCAGCAAGACTATTTCCGGTGTGCCGGCTTGCGCAAAACGTATCATGCCTGCCTGCGCCATGGAGCGGTGCGCTACGCCGATGGCGCTCTGTGCCGCCGGCGGCCAAACCAACGTCAACAGGACAGACGCGGTTGCGAGCCCCGCCGATATTTCCCGAAGGCGGATCGTCCGCTCGCATTTGGGAAATCTATGATGCTGCATGCTTGAATATTAGGAGAGTAACAGAGATTGGTTTTTGATCCTGATCAACGCCTCAGCCGGGCAAGCTGTTGAAGTGGATTGCAGTAAATTGCCGAGGTGATGTCCATGTCGGAAATTCTTGCCAAACGCGATCTGCTCGCCGAGCTGGAAAAGAAATCCGAAGCTCTTGGTCTTAGCGTTCATGATGACGCTCCGGAGGGATGCAGCGGAGAGGTCGAATCCATTCGGGCGAAGTGGTGGTTCGGCGGTCGCAAGGTCGCCTATCGCATGTCGTGTCGACTGACGGAACCGGACCACACGGTTCATTTTCGCGAGGCCGCTGTCGAACGCAGCTGGGGCATTCCGCCGCCAACCCTGACGGTCGCGACCACGACGACGAGCAGCTGGAAGCGCAACGAGAAGCGCACCGACGTTTCGGTCGGCGGCGGCGGGTCGCTCGACTACGGACAAGTGCGCCAGGCCGTGGAACAGGCGGCAGCGGCGGCTGGCTGGGATTTCCATCTTGAAGGCGGCCGCATGCCGTAACGACGGCCAACCTTGCTGCGTCTCGCCCTCAGGCAATGGGCAGCCGTAGTCGCGTGTCCGCCGGTGGTGAGGCCGTCACTCTTTTTTCTGACCCGACATCTCCACGACCTTGCGCCAGCGCTCGGTTTCGGCAACGAGCATGGCGCCGAATTCCCTGGCGTTGCCGGCAAGAGGAATGGCGCCGAGCTCGCCGAGCCGCTGCCTGATCAGGGGGTCGACAAGCGCGGCGTTGATTTCCTTGTTCAGGAGATCGACGATCGCCTGCGGCGTGTCGCGCGGGGCGCCGACGCCGTAGAACGAACTGGTTTCATAGCCGGGCAGGGTGTCGCTGATCGGGGGCACGCTGGGCAGTGTGTCCGATCGCTCATGCGTGGTCACGCCGAGCGCGCGGACCTTTCCCGAGCGCACCAGTTCGAACGAGGAGGTGACATTGTCGAACATGCCGTGGATCTGGCCACTCATCAGGTCGGTCAGGCCGGGCGCCGATCCGCGATAGGGCACGTGAACGAATTGAACGCCGGCCATCGCCTTGAACAGTTCTCCGGACAGATGCAGCGAGGTGCCTACGCCGGACGAGGCGACGCTCATCTTGCCCGGATTGGCCTTGGCGTAGGCGATGAATTCCGAAACGCTGCGGATGGGAAGGTCGTTATTGACCACCAGCACCAGCGGTATGCGGGCGACGCCCGCGACCGGCTTGATCCCCTTGGCGAAGTCAAAAGGCAGCGTCGGGTCGAACGAGGCGTTGATGGCGTTGGCGGTGCTGGTCAGCAGCAAGGTATAGCCGTCAGGCGGCGAGGCGATCACCGCCTGGGTGCCGATGTTGCTTCCGGCGCCCGGCTTGTTTTCAACGATGAAGGGCTGGCCCAGCCGCTCCGACAGGCGCTGACAGATCAGACGGGAAAGCACATCGGTGGCGCCGCCCGCCGTGTAGGGAACCACCCAGTGGACGGGACGGGACGGATAGGCTGATTCAGCCTGCGCTGACGCTGTCAGGCCGGCGCCGAGCAGCGCCACTCCGGCGCGCGCGGCCGAATGCAGGAAGGCTCTTTTGCTGATCATCGCGGCCTCTCAAGTCTTTGGTGAGGCCGATATCGCAGGAATCCGGTCGCACCGCACGATGTTCCCGTCATCGTGGTAAAATTCAGGTACGATCGATCGGTTAAGTGGCCCCGTCGGCAAGGCGATTGCAGGTGAACTGGGCGTTGGCGGCGTCAGCGGATATTGAGAGCCACTCGCATCATTGATTTATCCCAATGAAGCAGACTAAATGCCTGGCCAGAAACCATGGGTGCAATCGGACGCCTGCGCCAACGCTGCTGCCGTTTAAGGAAGATTTTGCGCGCGACCCCTCCACGCATCGCTACCGAAACGCTGGCAGCACCAGGTGATGAACCATCGTCGGAAAATTCAACCTTAGCGCGATCGCCTTTGTCTGCCCTGCTGCGTCAGGAAAATTCAAAGCTGCTGATTACGGCCTGCGTGCTGATCGTCGCCGGTCTCACCCTGATGCGCGGCATATTCGCCGCCGTTCATCCCCTGCGGGTGGACGAAGCCTACTACTGGACCTGGTCGAGAGAGAGCGTCATTTCCTACCTCGATCATCCGCCCATGGTCTCGTGGTGCGTCTACTTCGGAACGCAGATTTTTGGCGACACAAATTTCGGCGTCAGATTTGGCGGCCTTATTGCCATGCTGGTCATGCAGGTTCTGCTCGCCGATATCGTATGGCGAACGACGCGGGATTGGCGGTATGCCATGCTTGCCGTGCTGCTGCCGGAAGCCGCGCTCGACTACGGCCTGCTGATGACGAAAGTGGCGCCGGATACGCCTCTGATAGCGTTCGTTCTGGCGATGGTGTGGGCGTTGGTGCGGCTCGCCGTCTCTGGCAATCAGCGTTGGTGGCTATTGGCCGGCCTGTTCGGCGGGCTTGCCCTGCTGTCGAAATACACGGTCATTTTGTTGCTTCCGGCGATCGCCGCCTTTGCGGTTGTCCCGTCCTGGCGAATGAAGCAACTTTCCAGCCCCTATCCGTGGCTTGCGGCGCTGATCGCACTCGTCATTTTTTCGCCTGTGCTCTACTGGAATGCGACCCACGACTGGATTTCGTTCAGATTTCAGCTCGATCGGCCGACCCAAATGCAGGGATGGTCGCTCAAGTTTCTCGGCGAGTTTGTGGGAAATCAGTTTCTCTTGCTGGGCGTAATCCTGTTTCCGATGATCCTGATTGGAACGATCAGGCTTGGCTGGCGTGGATTCCGGATCAAAGACCCCGTCGCGATCCTGCTCTCGATGTGCGTAGCCGTGCCATTCGGCTTTTTCCTTTGGCGCTCGCTTTATGCCCGCATCGGCGATAGCTGGCCGCTGTTCGTCTGGCCGTTTGGTTTTGCCTGCCTCGCCATCAACCTCAAGCGTTGGCTGCAGGAAGCGCCGGATTCATCTACGGCGCGGATCGGTCCGCCCGCCGCGGCAACGGCGGTTTTGACCGGAATCGGTTTTGTCGTGCTGGTGATGATTTATTACACCGGAGCGAATGCCAATTTTTTGGGGAACAACGATTCGATCGGCAAAGAGGCGGGCTTCGCGCAAGTTGTCGAAGCGGCCAAAGATGAATTGGAGAAGATTGGCGCAACCTGGTTTGCGACGACCGACTATCGCATCTATTCGATGCTGCGATGGCACCTGAGGGATCGTGTCCCCGTCGTCCAGATCAACGAAAGAAGCAGATACACCGGTTTTGGCATCCGCGAAACGGATATTGCCGGTCCGGTCGGACTCTACATCGCCCCGAAAGACGAAAGCTGGAGCGGGATTTGGGGGACCACGACCGCGGTACTCGAGCCGGCAGGGCAGGCCGATCTGACCTGGCGCGGGGTGCGCTACGATACCTACCGGATGCAAAAGCTGACAAACTGGAAGCCGGTGCTTTCACCGCCCCCCGGCGATCCGCTGTTTAAGAGTGTGCCGCATTGAGCCGCACGCGCCGGCAAACTAGCCCAATCCGCGCCGCAGACTTTAACCCTGCCGATTAACCCCTGGTCAGGCCGGCACGGCTATACATTGTCCGGAATCGACGAAGTATTAAGTCATGAACGCAGGTTTCATTGAGCAATCGGCAGACAGCGCGCGGTCGCGCGGCAAGCCGTCCGCCGCCAAGAGCTGGCTGAAAGCGATCGAACTCACCTCCCGCATTGAGGCCGACCCGTCTCGATTGTTTGCCGACCTCGTCGAGGATTGGTCGAAGCGGCAGCCGGACCGTCCCGCGCTGATCTCGGAAACCGGGACGTTCAGCTATCGGATGCTGGCGGAGCGGATCAACCGTTACGCACGCTGGGCATTGTCGGCGGGAATCGAAGCCGGCGATACCGTCTGCCTGGTGATGCCAAGCCGGCCGGACTACATCGCAGCCTGGCTCGGCATCAGCAAGGTCGGCGGCATTGTGGCGCTCATCAATACCAAACTGGTTGGGCTGTCGCTTTCTCACTGCATCGACGTCGCCGATGCTGGCCATGTCATTCTCGCCGATGGTCTTGCAGATATGTTCGAAACGGCGCTGCCCTATTTGAACCGCACGCCAAAAATCTGGATCCACGGCGGCCGCAGCAGCGAAACAAGTATCGACGCCGCGCTGGAGGCGGCAGATGGGGCCCCGCTGTCGCCGGCCGAGCGGCGCGGGGTTACCATCAATGATCGCGCGCTACTGATCTACACCTCGGGTACAACAGGGCTGCCGAAGGCAGCCAGCATCAGTCACCGGCGCATCCTGAACTGGGGCGGCTGGTTCGCGGGACTGACCGGCGCGGCCATCGAAGACCGGTTGTACGATTGCCTGCCGGTCTATCACAGCGTCGGCGGCATCGTCGCGCCATGCAGCATGCTGAGCGCGGGCGCCTCGGTGGTGCTCGCGGATAAATTTTCCGCGAAGGCCTTCTGGCAGGATATTTTGCGCTGGGACTGCACGCTGTTCCAGTATATCGGCGAACTCTGCCGCTATCTCCTGAGAGCGCCCCCGTCCGAATACGAAACCAGCCATCGGCTTCGGCTGGCTTGCGGCAACGGCCTGCGCGGCGATATCTGGGAAGCCTTCGAGGCACGCTTCGCCATTCCGCAAATACTTGAATTTTATGCGGCGACCGAAGGCAATTTCTCGCTTTACAATGTCGAGGGCAGGCCGGGTGCGATCGGCCGGATTCCGCCGCTGCTCGCGCATCGCTTTCCGGCGGCGATCATTGGTGTCGATATCGATGCCGGCACGCCCCTGCGCAACGAGGACGGCCTTTGTATTCCCTGCGCGCGCGGCGCGGTCGGCGAAGCGATCGGCCGGATCGGAACCGTCGGCGACGGCGGAGGCCGGTTCGAGGGTTATACCGATGCAGGCGAGACCGAAAAGAAGATCCTGCGCGATGTACTCGCCAAGGGCGATGCCTGGTTTCGTACCGGCGATCTGATGAAGCTCGATGACGCCGGCTTCTTCCACTTTGTCGATCGGGTCGGCGATACCTTCCGCTGGAAAGGCGAGAATGTTGCGACCTCGGAAGTGAACGCGGCCGTCGCGGATTGCCCGGGCGTTGTCGACGCCACGACCTATGGCGTGGCGGTCCCCGGCGCCGACGGCCGCGCCGGAATGGTTGCGTTGGTCGTCGGCGACGGCTTCGACCTCGCCGAATTCCATGACCGTCTTTTGGGCCGGCTGCCGGCCTATGCGTGCCCCGTCATTGTCCGCTTTTGCAAGGCGCTGGATACAACCGAGACCTTCAAGCAAAAAAAGCATGAGCTCGTTCGCGAAGGATTTCGATCTGCGGCTCGTGACCGATCCGCTGTTTTTTAGGGATCCGAAGTCCGGCGGCTATCTGCCTGTCGATACGGCGAGTTATGCCCGCATCCTGGACGGCTCGATCCGGCTATAGGCTTGCAGCCCTGCAAGGGCTGCAATCCTTCAGCACCTCGCCACAGCGAGTTCCGGGGATACCGGATCGCTTCCTGAAAAATCTCGAAAAATCCGGGGATTCCCGGCGAGCGCCGCATTTACCAATGAACGCAAAAGATCGGCGAACGGCGGGCTTCTTTCACATTTGCGCTCTATCATGGACTCTTGCAATTCAGTGAGAAGGCGCAGCAATCCATGTCGGTAAGGTTAAGGATTTTTTCAGCGATGCAGCAGATCGCCGCGGAGCAGCAGGTGACTTTGCCGCCGCTCATGGATGATCTGTCGCTTCACGAAACGGGTTTCAATTCACTCGGCTTCGCTATCCTGGTGGCGCGACTGGAAGACGATCTCGGCATCGACCCGTTTACCATATCGGAGGACGCCGCCTTTCCTCTCACGATAGGCGACTTCATCAGGGCCTATGAAAATGTCCCCGCGTGAAATCTTCACGCTCCGCGACTATCTCGGTCCGGAACTGAAGGGCCGCACGATTTCGGATGCGCGGCGGGTCGTGTCGCTGACCAATATCCTTGAAGAGACCTGCCTGGTTGGCCGCTTTGGCGAACTCTCCGGGCGCTCGGTGCTGCTTGCGGTGTCGGATCAGCTGATATCCGCCATCGCCATGACGGAGATCGACGGCGTGGCCCGGCGAATGCTGTTGTGTCCGCCTGATCTGAATGCCGATCACATCCAAACCCTGGTCGACGATGCCGATATCGATGCCATCGTCACCGACCGGCCGTCGCGCTGGGCCGATATGGGGGTGTACCTGGTGATGGCGGCTCGTGCGCCGGAGCGCAGGGGCGCAAAGGCAAAAACCGAGCGCGCGACGGAGTGGCTGATGCTGACATCCGGCACCTCGGGGGTGCCGAAAATCGTCCGCCATACCCTGGAGGGATTGACCGGCGCGATCGTCGCAGACGGCCCGGGCCGCGGAGCCGCGCCGGTGTGGGCGACTTTCTATGACATCAGGCGCTACGGCGGCCTTCAGATCCTTTTGCGCGCAATCATCGGCGGCGGCTCGATGGTGCTGACGGAACCTGGCGAGCCGATTGCCGATCATGTCGCGCGCCTGAATGCGAGGGGTGTCACGCATATATCCGGCACGCCGTCGCATTGGCGCAAACTTCTCATGAGCGGATCGGCCTCGGGCTTTGCTCCGCGTTACGTCCGCCTGTCAGGCGAGATTGCCGACCAGGCCGTGCTCGATGGTCTGAGCCGGGCCTATCCCGAGGCTTCGATCGGTCATGCCTATGCTTCGACCGAGGCAGGCGTCGGCTTTGCCGTGAACGATGGCCTCGAGGGCTTTCCCGCAAGCGTGGTTGGAGTGAGCCGCGATGGCGTCGAGATGAAAGTCGAGGACGGATCGCTGCGGATCCGCTCGACGCGAACGGCACATGCCTATGTCGGCCGGAACGCGGCCGCGCTGACCGACAGCGACGGCTTCGTCGACACCGGCGACATGGTCGAGCTTCGAGGTGACCGATATCATTTCGTCGGACGGCGCGGCGGTATCGTCAACATTGGCGGTCTCAAGGTCCATCCCGAGGAGATCGAAGCCGTCATCAACCGGCACGCCGAGGTGCGCATGTCCCGCGCCAGATCGCGCCGCAGCCCGATCACCGGTTCGATCGTGGTCGCCGATGTCGTTCTGGCCGACGGCTGCGACCTCAGCCGGAGCGACGATATCCGGAAAGAAATTCTGGCCGATTGCCGGACACAGCTGCCGTCTCACAAGGTACCTGCCATGATCAAATTTGTATCGTCGCTCGACATCACGGCGGCCGGGAAGTTGGCGCGACACAATGCATAATGTCGTGGTGACCGGCGGAAGCCGCGGCATTGGCCTCGCCATCGCGCGGAGAATCGCCGCAGCCGGCTACAATGTGATCGCGGTCGCGCGGCGCGAAAGCGACGAATTGCGCGAGGCGATCCGCGAAATCGTGGAGCAAGGCACTGGCGGCCTTCACTTCAGGGCGTTCGATCTGGGCGAGACCGACGCCATCCCGTCCTTTGTCAAGGAGCTGCGCGACGAATTCGGCGCGATTTACGGCCTCGTCAACAATGCCGGCATCGGCACCGAAGGCCTTCTCGCCATCATGCACAACACCGAGATCGAGGCACTGGTGCGTCTCAATATCCTTTCGCCGGTCATTTTCACAAAATATGTCGTGCGGCACATGATGGCCGACGGCGCCGGCCGTATCATCAACATGTCCTCGATCATCGCTACCACGGGGTATAACGGCCTGTCGGTCTATGGCGCGACCAAGGCCGCCGCGACCGGCTTTACCCGCTCGCTGGCGCGCGAGGTCGGCAAGCTCGGGATCACCGTGAACGCGATTGCGCCCGGTTTCGTCGATACCGAATTGACCGAAAGCCTTTCGGAAGATCAGCGCAACCGGATCGCCGGCCGCAGCGCACTGCGCCGGCTGCCGGAGGTCGACGATGTCGCGCGTATGGTGGAATATCTGTTGGGCGACGGCGGCCGCAACATCACCGGCAGCGTGCTCACCATCGATGCCGGCAATACCGCCTGATTTGCATATCATTCCAGCTTGCGGATCGCTGCAATCAGGCCCATGCGCTATTGATATCGGAACGAATTTTAAGGTGACACGATCTGCCGCCAGGCCAGGATGGTTGACCTGCAGAGCGTTGAACGCATGGGCAACTCATTCTCGTTGGCAGATCAATCCTTTCATCTCCCAATTCTGTTGGGCGGCCGTTGATTTCCCTCAAGGGCCGCAGGCGCGTTTTCGGCGAAAAGCTTCTCGAAAGCGGCACCAGCACGGAATGGGTCAATGTCATTTGAGCGCGTCCTGCGGTGGGCACTCGTCGCGATCGCCGTTGTGGGATTGGCGGCCGGTATTGCCGCCCATGCCGCCGGCCGATCGGGCCTTGCCGATCTCTCTTGGACGCTGGCGACCGCACCGGTGGTGGCGGGACTGGCGGTCTCGATCGTGCGGGATTTTCTGGCCGGACGGTTCGGCGTCGATGCGATCGCGCTGGTGTCGATGAGCGCCGCGCTGGCGCTCGGCCAGCCGCTCGCCGGCGCCGTCGTCGCGCTGATGTATTCCGGCGGCAACGTGCTCGAGGATATCGCGGTTGCCCGCGCCGAGCATGATCTGCGCTCGCTGGTCGATCGCGCGCCGCGCGAGGCCCATCGTCGCGTCGACGACCGCATCGAGGAGGTGCCGATATCGGCCGTCGCGGTCGGCGACCGGCTTTTGGTGCGGGCGGGCGAAATCATTCCGGTTGACGGCGTCGTCACTTCGAATGCGGCAACGATCGACGAGTCGGCACTGACAGGCGAACCGATCCCGGTGGTCAAGGCGCGCGGCGCCGCCATCCTCTCCGGCTCGTTGAACGTCGGCGAGACCTTTGAACTGACGGTGTCCGCGGCCGCCGGCGAAAGCACCTATGCGGGCATCGTGCGCCTGGTGACCGCGGCGCAGACCGCGAAAGCGCCGTTCGTGCGGCTGGCCGACCGCTATGCGCTGGTTTTCCTGCCGGTGACGCTCGCGCTTGCCTTCGTCGCCTGGCTGATCTCGGGCGATCTGATCCGCAGCCTGGCGGTGCTGGTCGCGGCGACGCCGTGTCCGCTTGATTCTGGCGGCGCCGGTCGCCTTCATCGCCGGCGTTGCGCAAGCCGCCCGGCGCGGCATCCTGGTCAAGGGCGGCGGGCCGCTGGAGGCGCTGGCGCGCGCCCACACCGTGCTGTTCGACAAGACCGGAACGTTGACGGTCGGCGGCGCGCGGCTGCTTTCGGTCGAGGTCGCGCCCGGAGAGTCGGCCGACGAGGTCTTGATGCTCGGCGCCTCGCTGGAGCAGGCGTCGCATCATGTTCTCGCCAACGCCATCGTTCGGGCCGGGGCCGAGCGCGGCCTGAGCCTCAAAGTGCCCGAGCAGGTAAGGGAATCGCATGGGCTCCGGGCTGCACGGCGTGATCGACGGGCGGCGGGTGAGCGCGGGTTCGCGCGACATGATCTATGCCGGCGAGCGCGCCAGCGAATGGGCGTCGCGGGCGATCCGGCGCGCCTCGTGGCGTTCGGCGCTCGTCGTCTTCGTCGCGGTCGAGGGACGGCCGATCGGCGCATTGCTGCTCGCCGACGAGCTTCGTTCCGACACGCCGCGGGCCATCCGGCTGCTGCGCGAGGCGGGCGTTGCGCGCATGGTCATGGTCACCGGCGACCGCGCCGCCGCCGCGCACGCGATCGGCGCGGCGCTCGATCTCGATGCCGTGCTGGCCGACCGCGTGCCCTCCGACAAGGTCGATGCGGTGCGGTCCGAGCAGCGGCTGCATCCGACCATCATGGTCGGCGACGGCATCAACGATGCGCCGGCGCTGGCATCGGCCGATGTCGGGATCGCGCTTGGCGCCCGCGGCGCCAGCGCCTCGTCGGAAGCGGCCGATGTCGTGATCCTCGCCGATCGCCTCGATCGGGTCGGCGAGGCGATCGTGATCGCGCAACGGGCGCGGCGGATCGCGGTCGAAAGCATCGTCGCGGGGATGGGACTTTCGATCCTGGCGATGCTGGCCGCGACCTTCGGCTGGCTGATGCCGGTGCCGGCGGCCATCGTTCAGGAGGTGATCGATGTTGCCGTGATCCTCAATGCGCTCCGCGCCCTGACGCCGGCCTATGGCGTCGCCGGCCGGCGCATGCCGGCCGCGGACGGACGCGAGCTGCATCGCAACCATCTGGCGCTGATCGGCAATCTGGACCGGCTGCGATCGATCGCCGACGCGCTCGACGATGCCACCCCCGAAAGCGGCGCCGCGCTGATCGCGGAGGCCAACCGGCTGGTGCAGGAGCAGGTGGTCGCGCACGAGCGCGACGACGAGGGCAGCGTCTATCCGCGGCTCGCGAGGATATCTGAGGGAGAGCCACAGCCTTTCCGCCATGAGCCGGGCGCATCGCGAGATCCTGCATCTCGCGCGCCTGCTCGCCCGCGTGGTCGAGGACCTGCCGACCGAGAAGGTCGACCGCTATCTCATTCGCGACGCCCAGCGGGTCATCGAGGCGATCGAGACCCTGGTGCGCATGCATACGGCGCAGGAGGAAGATATCTATGAAGCCGTGGCGGCACGGACAGCGGCCTGACTCGCACGTCGCGCAATCGGGATGAAACAAGCCGGCGCGGCCTAGACCGCGACCGAATGCCGGGCTGTGGAATCGCGCAGATAGGTGTCGAACACGGACGCGACAACGCGCGCCAGCGGAAGACCTTCAGGGGCAAGCGCCAGCTTTCCGCTCCGATAGGTCAGAAGGCCATCTTCCTGCATCTGCAGCAATTCGGGAATCTCTTCGGCATACCAATCGTCGGCGAAGCCCATGGCGCGTCCGGCCGCGGCAAGGTCGACCGATTCCGTCGCACATGATTCGCTCGATCACGTGGGCGCGAAGCCAATCCTGTCCCATGCAGAGCGTGGCCGCGTGCGACCGGCAATTTTCCCGCCGCCACGGCGCGTGACCATGCTCCGGTTTCGCTGGCGTTCTGGACGTAGCCTTGCGGCGTCCGGCCGATCGAGGTCGCGCCGATGCCGATCAGCGTTCGGGCGGCGTCGCTGGTGTAGCCCTGAAAGTTTCGATGCAGGCGTCCCTCTGCCGCGGCAATGGCGAGGCTGTCGCCGGGCAGCGCGAAATGATCGATGCCGATCTGGACGTAGCCGTTCGCCACCAGCGTTGCGGCAGCCAGCCTTGGCTTGCTCGGCGCGCTCGGACGCGTTGGGGAGGCTATCGTCCGCGATCATTCGCTGATTTTTTGCCACCCACGGAACATGCGCGTATCCAAACAGCGCGATGCGATCGGGCTTCATCGTGACGCATTGCTCGACGGTCCGGCAAAGCGCGGCCGTGGTTTGATGAGGCAGCCCATAGATGAGGTCGAAATTGATGTTCGGCACGCCGGCGGCGCGAAGCCCCAAAATCGCGCGCTCGACCATTTCCGGCGGCTGGATCCGGTTGATGGCGGCCTGCACCTTGGGGTCGAATTCCTGCACGCCGAAACTGGCGCGGTTGAAGCCAAGCAAGCCGATCTGCTGAATCATCGCATCCGTAAGCGTGCGCGGATCGCTCTCGATGGCAATTTCGGCATTGGGCAACAGCCGAAAGCGCTCGCGAAAGATGCGCCATGATGGCGGCAAGATCCTCGGGTTCGAGCACCGTCGGCGTACCGCCGCCGAAATGCAGGTGCGAGACCGGCATCCGGGTCCGGAAGCGCGTCGGCGATCAGGTCGATTTCGTCGATGCAGATGCCGAACGTAGGTGGCGACCGGCGAATAACGCGCCGCAAGCTTCATGTTGCAGCCGCAATACCAGCACATCTGCTTGCAGAAGGGCACGTGCAGATAAAGCGAGATCGGCTCGTCCGGGTCGAGCCGGGCGAGCCATTCGCGATAGTTTGCCGCCGGAAAATGCGTCGAAAAATGCGGCGCGGTCGGATAGCTGGTGTACCGCGGTACGTTGAGCCTTGGCGTATTTTTCGAAGGCGGAAGGCATCGCAATTTCTTTCAAGTCGGCTGCCAGCCGCGCTCGAATTCCCTGGCCCGTCAGTTGTTCTTCGCACCCTCGCGAATCCATGCCCGGATGGCATCGCGATCGCAGGTTGACAGTTTCTTCTTGCCCAGCGGCATGTGGGTTTCGGGAGCCCCGCGCCAGTCCAGGAGCCACATCAAATTGCTGCCCTCAGGATCGCCCGGAATGACCATCTTGCCCGACTTTGTGCCTTTCATGACGCCTTCATAGGAACTCAGATCAAGTCCGCTCTTTTCGTTGCCCTGTCCGCCGGGCTGGTGGCAGCTGAAACAACGTCCGACGAAGATCGGCATCACGTCTTCGGCAAAACTGGTTTGTGCCGGGGCGGCGCACAACTGGCCCGAAGAGCTTATGATCTCTTCGCCGATGGTGCCTCCGATCGCCAGAAAGATCGCCCCGCCCAGAACTAACAGTCGCCGCCGCATGTGAATGTCCTTCTTTTCCCTTGGTATTCTGCCCAGCCTAGACGATCATTCGAGCAAAATCAGCATAGTGGTACAGATGCGTCCGACATTGACGCAAGTCAAATAATAACTCGGGCCGGACGGCGAGGAAAAGATTCCGCACGGCTTCAGACCTGCAGCGCGCCGCCCCGCAGACGCCAAAATTCAGACGCGCAGGGTGAGGAATCCCGCCGAATTTCGTTGGTGGCGTGACGGGGCCTCTTCGTCGAGCGAAATTCATCGCTGAGTTCGATCAATTTTCGAGGCATTCTTGACGTAGCTCAATGAACGTCGCGGCGGAATTCGTAAAAGTGAATCTCGTTAATAGAGATCGGAGCCCGTTGATGGTTGCTTTGCAAGATGGCGGCATGTGGAAGTTGTTCGGGGCTAATCGCTTGACTGAGCCTGATATCTGGTACGTTTCCTATCGCTCGAACATAACGCCGAAGCGCGACAATAGGGAGCGCCAGATTCGCTCGCGCAACCCGCAAATTCAAGGCGGAAGCCGAGGCCAAGCAGTTTGCCCAGGAGATCATCGAGAACGGCTGGAGCGCGATTGCCGGAACCCTGAATCCCTACACGCCGAAGAAGACGGTGGCATCGACGCAAATTCTCGATTGGATCGCCGGCAAAGATTGAAAGAATAAAGAAGAATATTGCAGACGCGGGGGCAAATGTTCGCACCCGAGCGTGGCGACGAAATGGGCGCGATGCGCGGGCCAGCGTCATCAGGCTGAAATAGCCATTGATCATACTGACCCTGTTGGCCGGCGAGCCAAAGTCGATCATACGCCGCACCGCGACCAGGGTCGCCAGCGACTCAACGGTGAGCGCGCCAGCAACGCTGCGGCGGTTTTGGCGCAACAGCCTACCAGATATGACGTGAGAGCGTGCAGACGGGCGTAACCGTCTGCTGCGGGCGGAACTTTCGCTGGTTCAATGGTCGAACTGTTTTCTTGCGGGGCGGCCCGTTTTTTGGAACCGGGGGATTCCCGGGTTTGTGACGTCACGCGGCAACGCGATCAGCGCATCTTGATCGCCCGGCCGTTCCACTGCGCCCATCGGCCGGTCACCGTACTGCACCGAAAGAAGTTGTTATCCATCGTTCATCCAGCCTTGAATGGCCGTGTTATTCGCGCGACGATGTTGATCGAAATCAATTCTTGCATGCGGGAAATCGAATACGGCTTTTCAAGGTTCAATCCCATCACGGAGATGAAAGATGAATTTCAAGGTCCTTGGAGCTGTTGTCGCGGCGTTGGCAGTCGGCGCGGCGCTGACGATCGCCGTTCCCAAATCTGCGACTGCGTTGCCGGCCTATGCGGCGGCAACAGGAAAAGCCTGCGGTACGTGCCATGCAGAATCCGGCCGGAGGCGGTCCCCGCAATGCTTTTGGTAATGCGTTCGCGGCAAACGGCCACAAGCTGCCGGGAAAAAAGTAAAATAGTTTTTTTGGACGAAGGGGATTTGCCGTTAGTGCGAGTCCCTTTCTGTGCTTATTCGTGCTTGCGTTTAGGCGCTCCGATAGTGGATCCAGAAAAGCACACTTGCTAACAGGTGCGCCAGCAGGATGGGGATAGGATGCAAGGATCAATCAACTCAACATTTCTGAGCGGATACCTGGCGCGCATCCGGATTTTTCTCCGACAGGTCTGTGCTTGCTTTCGTCGTCCGTCCTTGGCTACCGCGGGGGCCATTGCCGGCGTGTTTTTCGCTGGAGCCTGTTTCGACAGCGCGTTCGCTCAGCCGAGTATCAATTCCGACGACGGTCCGGAACTTCGAAGCCTGTATGCAAACTCGGAAGATGTTGCGGGCGGCAAGCGCCTTGCACAATCCTCTTGTGTTGGCTGTCATGGAGCAAACGGCATCAGCACGAACCCAGGCGTGCCCTATCTCGCCGGTCAGCGGCCAGCTTACCTGTATCTTGCGCTGAAGGCTTACCAGGCCCGCGACACCAACGCTATGCACAACGAGGTCGGGTTCCTGAACGACGATGCCATGATCAAACTGGCGGCTTATTTTGCCAGCCTTGATCCGCCGCAACCCAGCGCGGCGAATGCCAATAGCGTTCCTGCAACCGACCCGGTTCAAGCCGGCAAAGCCGCAGCGGCCGCCTGCGCCGGATGTCACGGCGACGGCGGTGTCAGCAAGGCGCCCGGCACGCCGAGCCTCATTGGGTCGGATCCGAAGGTCCTCGTTAGCGCCATGAAGGCCTACAAGAGCGGAGAGCGCAAGAACGACCTGATGAATTCGATGGTTGCCAGTGTAACCGACGCGGCCATGAACAACATCGCGCTCTACTACGCGGTGCAAAAGGCGGCACGAGCCCAAACTCCCGTCGCCGGCGACAAGGCTGCGGCGGCCAGTTTGGCCGCCGGCTGCGAGGGCTGCCACGGCCCCAAGGGCGTGAGCGCGAACCCCTTGGTTCCAAGCCTGGCCGGGCAGGATTCGGCATATCTCGCGAATGCGATGCAGGCTTACAAGCAGGGAACCCGCAGCGACGACACGATGAAGGGTCTGGTCGCATCGCTCGATGATAACACGATCAAGAATCTGGCGGCCTATTTTGCGAACTCAGGAGCCGAAGGAGGCGAACTTCCGTATGCCCCTGAAGGTCAATGAATGGGCCCAACGATGTGACCGCTGTCACGGTGCGAACGGCAACAGCACGGATCCGCGCATACCGGCGCTGGCCGCGCAACGCCTGGATTACCTGGAAAAGGTGCTGCACGACTACCGGCTGGGCGCGCGCAAGAGTTCCGTGATGGCGGCTATGTCCGAAATGCTGACCGAGCACGACGTCGAGAACATCGCGGCCTACTATGCGCGCCAGACGCCCCGTCCTGTGGTGTTTGTGATAACACCGCCCAAGTGAGCCGGGTAAGCCAGCGCGCGCACTCGACTACGCGTCGCAGATAATATCGATCAACGTGACGCCGATATCGATATGCGCGAGCACCGCTTCGCCGATTTTTTGGCGTGGTGCGATAACCGTGCACAAGAAAACGACCGCGCCAGCTATTTTTGTCCTGTTGTTGACTGAGATCAACCGACTATTGCGATTTTGGCGGTAGCAGTTCGCGGGCAATTTTGCTGACTGAGGAAATGGAAGGTATCGCAATGTCATCCAAGTCAACCCTGCTCGGAATAGGCTCGGCCGTCGCAACCCTCGCGTTGGTCAGCGTCATGATCGGTGGCACGGCTGGTACGGCTACGGCCAAGCCGGAATACGCGCAAAAGACCGGCAAGGCGTGCGGCGCCTGCCACGTCAATCCAACGGGGGGCGGCAAGCTCACAGCCGCCGGCGAGAAATACAAGAACGCCCCGAAATAGCTGGCCCTTACGGGCGCAAATAGACGATGCCTGGGGCAGTGATTTGCAAAAACTCGACCATTCGGTGTGCGGTGTCGATGACATTGCGTGCCGAATGGGCCCTGCACCGCCTGCTTCACCGGTGGGTTCAGTTCCGATATGCGGCCGGCCGCTAAGCTGTTGCGAGCATTCGCGACGCCGGCCTTTGACCGCCGGCGGCGGCGCCGCAACCGCATGGCTCAAGGCGAGGGGCTATGCGAGCGGTGATACAGCGCGCGGCTGGCACGCGTTTTTCGAGAAGATCAGCATGAAGCTGTTCTACGCCACACGTGATGGCCAGTCGCGGCGAATCGCCGAGCGAATTGCGGATCGCCTTACCGAACGTGGGATCTCCGCGCTACCGCATGATCTGGCGGGCGCCGCGGTTACCCCGTCAAGCCTCGCGGCGGCGCGGCTGGTCGTCGTTGTCGCGGCCGTGCGTTATGGTCGGCCGCTGCCGGAAGCCGATCGATTCCTGGCCGGCTATCAAACGCTGCGCGACCCGCCCCAGCTGGTTTTGCTGTCGGTCAATTTGACGGCCCGGAAGCAAGGCAAGGACACGGTCGAAGGCAATGCCTATCTTAGAAAGTCGATCACCAAACACCGGCTTGCTCCGGTCTTCGCATTGGCGATTGCCGGAAGTCTCGACTATTCCCGCTATGGCTGGCTGGATCGGCAGTTGATTCGTTTCATCATGAAGCTGACGGGAGGGCCGACCGATCCCACGGCTTGCATCGATTTTACACCATGGGACGTGGTCGATGACGTCGCTCTGCGGATAGCCGCACTACACAGCAGCATCCATGTGCCGGCCCAGCCATTAGGGGCGCGCACTCCTTAGATAAGATATTCGCATCTTAGATATCGCTTCCATCAGCAGTGCCTGGGCAACAGCGCGTGGCAATCGACGTCCGCAGGGTCGGAGACACACCATTGTCACGTCGATGAATTGTTGAGCGCACTTGCTACTCAATGCCAACTCCTCGATTTCAATCCAGTTGATCTCTGTCAATGAGCGCGCGGTCGCCAATGGCTATGCAAGATTCGACTCGGAGGTGTGCTGCAAACTGGGTAAGCCCTTTTATTGAGCTACTCGTTTGCGAGCGGTCAGCTTGGACGGAAAAATCATGATCAGGCCGGACAAAGAAACCGGAGCCGCGAATCCGGACCGCGTAAGACGCATTGCTCGTCACACGATCAGTGTCCTCGTTGGCTTTATGTTTCTCGTCGTCGCTGCCGGTCTTTGGGCATCGACAGCGAGAGCACAGGATCCCGCGACCGATCAGGCCGCCCCCAAGCTCCCCAACGAAGCCTGCCTCGGATGCCATGGCCTGCAGGGATTCGCTCCGGTCCCAACGCCCAATCAGGGGCGGATCCCGATGGTGCAGCAAGATCGCTTTCTGGGAAGCGTGCACGGGAAACGGATGTGCGTCGAATGCCACACCAACATCACCAAGATTCCGCACGAGAAGGTCGATGTGAAGGTCAGTTGCGTCAACTGCCATCAGGAGCAGCTGGCGGCCGCGGAGGAAGATAACAATCCCGAGAAGGTCGCCAAGCTCAGCGGCGTCTTGCAGATGGTCGGCCGATACATGAAGTCGATCCATGCACAGCCCAGCAAGGAAGATCAGTCGCACACCAACGCCACCTGCTACAATTGCCACGACGCGCATTACATCTATCCGAAGGGCAGTCCCAACCGAAATTGGTGGCGGCTCAATCTGCCGTATGCATGCGGCGCTTGCCACACTCAGGAGCTCGAGGCCTACAAGACCTCTGTGCATGGCAAGGAGGTGCTGCAGAACGGCGATCCGAAAGCAGCCATCTGCTCGGACTGCCACACCACGCATGATGTCGAGAGCCCGGCGCTCGACTCGACCCGGCTCGTGATCACCAAAAACTGCGGCAATTGTCATAAGGAGCAATTGAAGTCGTACATGTCGACCTACCACGGTCAGGTCAACACGCTGGGCTTCGCCCATACCGCCAAGTGCTTCGACTGCCACGGCAGCCACACGATCCAGCGCGTGGATGATCCGGCCTCCACCATGCACCCGGACAATCGCCTCAAAACCTGCCAGAACTGCCATGTCGACGCGACTGCGGGGTTCGCAACTTTCCAGCCGCACGCGAACGATCACGATTTCGGACGCTATCCCTACACGTGGCTCGCATCGAAATTCATGCTGGCGCTTCTTGGGGGTACCTTCGCATTCTTCTGGGCGCATTCGGCGCTCTGGTACATCCGCGAACTGATCGACCACAGGCGGAAAAAGAACCGGCCACATGTCCGCACCGACGCGCTGAAGGCCAACGGCGGCGAGCCCGTCAAGTACTTCCGGCGCTGGCCCGCCATCTGGCGCATCGCTCACCTCAGCTTCGCCATCTGCGTTATCATGTTGGTCTTTACGGGCATGACACTGTTCTATGCCGACGCCGCCTGGTCGCCTGTCGTCAGCAACCTGTTCGGCGGCCCGCGTGTCACCGGGGTCGTACACCGGGTATTCGCCTCCGCCTTCGTCGCAATCTTCTTCTGGCACCTCGCCTATGTGCTCTTCCGGATTGGACGCAGCTGGAAGACATTCCGCTGGTTCGGCCCCGACTCGATGATCCCGAGCCTGTCGGACCTCAAGGACGCCATCGGCATGATCAAGTGGTTCTTCGGTCTCGCGCCGAAACCGGAGCTGGATCGCTGGACCTATTGGGAGAAGTTCGACTATTGGGCGCCGTTCTGGGGCGTCACCATCATCGGGGTGAGTGGTGCGATGCTGTGGTTCAAGGGCTTCACGGCCACTTACCTGCCTGGTTGGGTATTCAATGTCGCCACGATCTTCCACGGCGAAGAAGCGGTGCTAGCCGCCGGGTTCCTGTTTACTGTTCACTTTTTCAACAACCATTGGCGACCCGACAAATTCCCGCTTGATATCATCATGTTCACCGGCGTGATGCCGCTGGAGGAGTTCAGGCGGGAGCATCAAGTCGAGTATGATCGCCTGGTTCAGAACGGAGAGCTGTCGAAGTACCTGGTCGACGCGCCGTCGCAGCCGATGACGCGCGCATCCACGATACTGGGCTTCACCCTGATGGCTTGCGGCCTGATCCTGCTTGTCCTGGTCATGAACGGCTTCCTCCGTCACCTGTTTGGAGGATAATGGGACCAAAATGACTGACACCGGGGTTCGAGCTTCCGTCGGCTGTCAAATGGCATCCGACGCCGTGAAGGTGAGATCATCGCCCGCAAGGCATCCGGGACGGAGAGCTGGACCAGAGTACCGAAAGAGCGAGCCGAAGCTGGGCTGATACTTGTCCACGCGAACGGGAATAGGCCAGCCGGCAGACGGAGACTACCATGAACGAATCATCTGGCGCGACTTTCATCGCAGGACATATCGCCGGTGCCCGGGCTTTTCGTCGCCGGCACCGTCCGAGTTACCGCTATTTGCTCGCCGCGGGAGGCATCGCTGGAGCCGTGTTGTCCGGGGCTTGTTTCCAAAGCGCCTCCGCTCAACAGTTGAACGCGCCCAAGGCGAGTGCGGAGCTGCGAACCCTTAGTGCAAGCGCAGACGACGTTGCGGAAGGCAAGCGGCTAGCTGACGCTTCGTGTGCTGGCTGTCATGGCGTAAATGGCGTCAGCTCGAACCCGGGCGTGCCCCATCTTGCCGGTCAGCGGCCAGCTTACCTCTATCTCGAGATGAAAGCCTACCAGGCCCGCGATACCAATTCGATGCACGGCAAGGTAAGGGCCCTGGATGATGATCTTTTGGTCAAGCTGGCGGCTTATTTTGCCAGCCTTGATCCGCCGCGGCCCAGCGCGGCGAGTGCCAATAGCGTTCCTGCAACCGATCCGGTTCAAGCCGGCAAAGCCGCAGCAGCCGGCTGCGCCGGATGCCACGGCGACGGCGGCGTCAGCAAGACGGCCGGCACGCCGAGCCTCATTGGGTCGGATCCGAAGGCCCTCGTTAACGCCATGAAGGCCTACAAGAGCGGGGAACGCAAGAACGACGTGATGAAGAAAATGTTTGCGGGCATTACCGACGCCGGCATGAACAACATCGCGCTCTACTACGCGGTGCAAAAGGCGGCACGAGCCCAAACTCCCGTCGCCGGCGACAAGGCTGCGGCGGCCAGTTTGGCCGCCGGCTGCGAGGGCTGCCACGGCGCCAAGGGCGTGAGCGCGAACCCCTTGATTCCGAGCCTTGCCGGGCAGGATTCGGCATATCTGGCGAACGCGACGCAGGCTTACAAGCAGGGAACCCGCAGCGACGACACGATGAAAGGTCTGATCGCATCGCTCGACGAAAAGTCCATCAAGAATCTGGCGGCCTATTTTGCGACTCAGGAGCCGAAGGAGGCGAACTTCCGTATGCCCATGAAGGTCACTGAATGGGCCCAACGATGTGACCTGTGTCACGGTGCGAACGGCAACAGCACGGATCCGCGCATGCCGGCGCTGGCGGCGCAAAGCGCTGACTACCTGGAAAAGGTGTTGCACGACTATCGGCTGGGCGCGCGCAAGAGTTCCGCGATGGCGGCAATGTCCGAAATGCTGACCGAGCGCGACGTCGAGAACATCGCGGCCTACTATGCGCGCCAGACGCCTCGTGCGGTTGCGTTTCCGAAGGTGCCGCCCAAGTGAGCGGAAAATCAGGACGGGGTAACTGAGCTTCGGTGCCCTCGGAGTTTGCCTGGCTCAGTACCAGGCTCAGTAGATGCGTGGCACGGAGAACCGCACGGATTGCGGGCTGGCCGACACGATCCGATAGCCGGGGCCGCCGGAGGCCTGCTTGACGCTGGGATCAAAGCCGCAGGTCACCACGTCGCGCCGGTGCAGCCAATCCCGCGGTAATAGTGTCTTAATGTTCAAATTTATTTTCTACCGATGCCTCCGAATCCTTGATCGAAATCAATGATCCTCGGCATGCTTTCGTATCTGAAGTTAGCTCGCCGGTAGCAGGATTGACCGTGTGTTCTATTTCAATAAAGTCGCTGGCATGAAGGCAACGGCGTGAGTCAACACAGCGTGAATACAAGGCCCTCCCGTTGTGAGAGCAAAGGTGGAATATACCTTACGTTACCCGTTCCGTGGAGATCGCGAGAGGGTATCATCTGGGTCGGAGCCTCGATTGCGCAAGTTGGAACTGGACTAACCCTTGTCCATGCGGACGGAATAGACCAGCCGGCAGGACGGAAAATACTATGAACGGATCGACTGGCGCGACTTCTCCAAAGGGGCGTACTGGGGGCGTCGTTTTTTCGCGTCGGAGCGTCCGATCGCGCCTCCCGACATTGGTCGCAGGATGCATCGTAGCCGTCGCCGGGGTCCTGTTCTTGGAGGCGCGGGTTCAAAGCGCATCCGCTCAACAAGAAACCACGTCCCAGGCAGGTGCGGAACTGCGAACCCTCCATGCAACCGCCGAAGACGTTGCCCAAGGCAAGCGCCTCGCGGAAACTACCTGTTCCGGCTGTCATGGGGTAGCCGGCATTAGTTCGAGTGCCGGTGTGCCAAACCTTGCCGGTCAGCGCGCAGCTTACCTGTACATCGAGCTGAAGGCCTACCAGTCTGGTGCCCGCGGCGCGAGCGCAATGAGAAATGTGGTCAAGCCGCTGGACGACGATTCGCTGTTCAAGGCAGCCGTTTACTTTGCCGGTCTCGCCCCTCCGCAAACCAACGCAAATGGCGTAAAGCCTGCAACAGTTGACCCGGTTCAGGCTGGCAAGACCGCAGCGGCTGGCTGTGCGGGATGCCATGGCGACGGCGGAATCAGCAAGACCCCTGGCATGCCGAACCTTGTCGGACAGGATCCGAAATACCTTGTTGCCGCGATGAAGGCGTACAAGGGCGGGCAACGCAAGAACGACACGATGAAGTCGATGCTCGCAAGCGTCGCCGATGCGAGCATGAACAACATCGCGCTCTACTACGGGCTGCAAAAGCCCGCTCGGGCCCAGACTCCGGCGGCCGGCGACAAGACTGCCGGCGCGACGGCGGCCGCCGCCTGTGCAGGATGCCACGGGTCGGACGGTGTGAGCGGAAATCCGACGACTCCGAGCCTTGCCGGACAGGATGCAACCTATATCACGAGCGCGCTGCAGGCCTACAAGCAGGCAACCCGTAGCGATGAAACGATGAAGGCTTTGGCGGCGTCGCTTGATGACAACGCTGTCAAGAATGTTGCTGCCTTTTACGCCAGTCAGGAGCCGAAGCAGCCGAATGTACGCAAGCCTCTGACCGCCGACGAATGGGCGCAGAAATGCGATCGTTGTCACGGCGTTAACGGCAACAGCGTGGATCCGCGATTGCCAGCCCTGGCGGCGCAACGCCTGGATTATCTGGAAAAGGTGTTGCAGGACTATCGGACAGGCGCGCGCAAAAGCCCTCAGATGGCAGCAATGTCGGACATGCTGACGGAGCAGGATATAGCCAACCTTGCCGCATATTATTCCAGCCTGAGGGCGCGCGGGGTGGTATTGGTGACGGTGCTACCTCAGCAGGGTAAGAAGTGAGCAGGGTGGTTGAGCTCTGATATTTGGGTTATTCGCCAACATCAAAAGGGGGCAGTCGATGAAACGAGTACTTTTGAGTGCAGGAATCGCCGTTGTAATCGGAATTGGCGGTGCGCAGGCCGCGGGTGATGCGGCGGCCGGCAAGGCCAAGGCAACCGCATGCGCCGGGTGCCATGGAGCAAACGGTGAAGGGATTGCGCCCAATCCCGCGTTGGCGGGCAAGAGCGAAGAGCTGTTTGTCGCGGCTTTGAAGGACTTCAAATCGGGCAAACGCGACAATGCCGTGATGAAGGGTATGGCAGGCGCGCTCAGCGACGGGGACATGGCAAATCTGGCTGCTTACTACGCATCACTCAAAGCGAAGTAACCGTAGCAAACGATCCACGGGCGCGACGGCCGAGGGGTGAGGCGTGCGCCCTTTGATGTTGCGGCCCTGTAAGGACTAAGAGGGGTATAAATATTATGGCTGAGCCAGCTCTCCACCGGCTTTATCGTCACTATTCAGAGCTGCCGTATAGTCAGCGCGTCTTGTACACGATGACGCTTCTGGTGCTCGGGTTGGGCTATATGTTTGCCCTGATCTACGTCTTTCACACCTACGCCGGCCGCGGCACTGGCAACAAGATGATGCTCTCATACGAGGATCTTGTCGTCGCATACAGCGGCAGCGGGCATGGTTCGCGTCTCGAATCGGCATTGCAAGGACCGATGTCGAATATGTTGCCGGCCGACGAAACCAAAACCATCATCCCCTGGGTGCAGCAAGGTTCCGATCGGGCAACCTATGAAAAGAGCATCAAACCGATATTGGACAAGCGCTGTATGGGCTGCCACGACGGCAGTAACCCGCATCTGCCCAATTTGAGCAGCTATGACAACCTGAAGAAGGTGACCGAGCAGGACACCGGAACAGATGTCTTCACGCTGGTTCGCGTGTCTCACATCCATCTGTTCGGCCTGACCTTCATCTTCTTCATCATGGGCCTGATGTTTACCCATGCCTATGTGCGGCCCGTCTGGCTCAAATGTATGATTGTCGCGCTTCCCTATTGCGCCATCGTTCTGGATGTCAGCTCCTGGTATTTCACCAAGCTGTTTCATCCATTCGCCTGGGTCGTATTGTTCGCCGGCGCACTGATGGGCGGATGCTTCGCATTCATGTGGCTGGTCACCATGTATCAGCTGTGGTTCTCGCGGCCGCCTGCAATGGTTGCCGAGAGAGTAGGCGGCGACACGGCCATCATTGGCTGAGTGACGCCGGCGAAACCGCGTAAAGGTAAGCACAACTCGGGCAAGTGAGAAGATAGAGCGCTTGCCCGAGGTTCTGCGCTAACTGCACGGGCGTTGCGTATCTGGGCTCGGCGAAACTTGCCGCGGTGTTGGCGGTCCACTCGACCGGTCTCAGTCCCTGCGCGATCGGTTGCCTGCAGTCGTCGACCTGATGCACGCGATCCTTCCGGCGCCATTGCGCGCGGAAGGATTTTTCCGATTGGAGAAGTCGAAGGGTCTTTTTGTTGCAGGAAGACCAGTGATTTGATTTGAGTCAATTACTTGAATTCGCTTTTCGCTAATTTCATCGCAAGAAGATTCGTGCGCCCTCCCGACAGAAGGGGGAGTCTTATGAGGAAACTGCCGCAAATCCGTTGCCGTGAACTTGCCGATGATATTCCGGCAAGGCGGCGATCCCGATCACACGTAACTTGATGTTGACCGGATAGCCCCAAGAAACGGGAACGCCATGCCGCGACATATTTTCAGACTGATCCTGGTAATCCTGGTGTGCGTCGTGGTGGGGTATGGTGCGAAGAGATTTTTCACCGTCAATTCGTTCTACGAATATGGTCATTACAGGGGTGACTCGGTAGCGGAGATCGCCTCGGACAAACCGAAATTCAAAGGGGTGGGATACTGCGCGTCATGCCATGCGAAGCAAGTCGCAGAATGGTCCAACGGCGTGCACAACAGCTCCGACATCGGAAAGATCGTCAAATGCGAGGTGTGTCACGGCGCCGGCGGCGAGCGAGATGTTCTCGGCCCGTTCAAGGCTTCGGCTACCGGCGCGGATCACCCGAAGAATCTCAAAATGGTCGTCCCAACCGACACCAGAAAGCTTTGCACGTTTTGCCATGAGCGGATGACAGGGAGGCCTCTTCAACAGCGTCAAATCGTGGTCGCCGACCACGCCGGGACGCAGCAGTGCATTGTTTGTCACAATCCGCATTCGCCGAAGCTCAATCTGACACCCGTGGAAACCTCGGCACAGGCCGGCGATCCCATCGTCGGCAAGGCCAAGGCTGCAGCCTGTGCGGGCTGTCACGGCGCAGAGGGCGCCGGCAAGAATCTTCCCGGCCCGAGCCTCGCCGGACAGAACGCGGCGTACTTCGTTGATGCGCTCAAGGCATACGGTACGGGCGGCCGCAACAATCCGATGATGAGTCCCATCGCCCAGACGGTCAGCGCTGAAGATGCCGGCCATCTGGCGGCCTATTTCTCGGGACTGAAATGCGAAGCCGCGCCGGCCTCGGATGCCGCATCCGCAGGCCAGGCGATCGCATCGAAGTGTACCGCCTGTCACGGTGCCGACGGACACGCCAGCAACGGCGCCTGGCCGAACCTTGCCGGACGCTCCAAGGATTATCTCGTCAACGCCCTCAAGGCCTACAAGAGCGGCGCCCGTAACAACGGCATGATGGCTGGAATCGTGAAGGACTTGAACGACCAGGATGCCGAAAGCGTGGCGACCTATTACGCCAGCGCGACATGTAAATAGGACTTTGCCGACCGACAGTTGCCCAGGAGCACATGCAAATGGAAGACAAGGAAAAGCTCGAAGGCCAGCAAAGGGGGCGGCGAGAATTTCTGAGTTGTCTCGGAAGCGCTCTTGCATGCAGCGCGGCCGCGGCGGCGGCAAGTGCAGTGGCGACGGGAGCCGTCGCGTCGACCGCGGCGGCGGCGGCAACCGAAGCGCCGCCCAACCCCGCAATACCCGGATATGACTGGACGCAGCACCAATGGGCATTCGGCGTCGATGCCACCAAATGCATCGGCTGCCTGCGTTGCGTCGAGGCGTGCAAGAAGGAAAATAATGTCCCCCTGGACGCGCATCACTTCCGCACCTGGGTCGAACGCTATGTGACCCTGGAGGGCGAAGAAACCGCTCGTGTCGACAGCCAGGCCGACCCGGTGAACATTGCGGCCTCCGGCTCTGAAAGCGAATTTCGCTTCGCCGATCGCTACCGGGACGCAAAGGTCGAACTGGCGTTCTTCGTGCCCAAGCTGTGCAACCACTGCACCCATCCGGCTTGCGTCCAGGTATGTCCAACCGGTGCGACCTATAAGACCGAGGATGGGGTTGTTGTCATCGACCACACCTATTGCATCGGTTGTCAGTATTGCGTGCAGGCTTGCCCTTATGGCGCACGCTATTTCAACGAGGACAAGGGCGTCACCGACAAGTGCACGTGGTGTTACCACCGCATTACCAAGGGACTGCAGCCTGCCTGCGTCGAAGTTTGCCCGGTCGGCGCGCGCATTTTCGGCGATCGCAATGACAAGCAAAGTGCGATCAGCCAGTTCATTCAAAATCACCGAGTTTCCGTGCTGAAACCAGAAACCGGCAACGCGCCGAATGTCTTCTATATCGGCATCGACAAGGACGTGAGTTGATGGAAACCCTAGTGCACGCCGCTCCATTCACCGGCTACGTCTATCCCAACGAGACGATCATCCCGTGGACGGTGCTCATCGTCGTTTATCCTTACCTGACCGGACTGGTCGCCGGCGCCTTCACCATTTCGAGCCTGTATCAGGTATTCGGTTTCCACCAATTGAGGCCGGTGGCGCATTTCGCGCTGCTGGTTTCCTTGTGCTGCATGGTTGTCGTGCCGATACCGCTGTTGCTGCATCTCGGTCATCCGGAGCGGGCATTCAATGCCATGATCACTCCGCATACGACATCCGCGTTCGCCATCTTTGCGTACGCCGCTGCCTTCTATGTCATTCTGTTGATGCTGGAGACATGGTTCGTGTTCCGGCCGCATATCGTACAGACAGCCAGGACAACCAAAGGGCCGGTGGGATGGATCTATCGCGTGGCGACGCTCGGGTCGGACGACCTCTCCGAGAAGGCCTTGAGTTACGATAGAAAGTGGCTATTCGCTTTGGCGATCATCGGCATTCCCGGCGCCCACGGCTTGCATGGCTATGTCGGATTCGTATTCGGTTCGCTCAAGTCCCGCGAATGGTGGTCTTCCGACCTCATGCCGGCCATCTTTCTGTTTTCCGCGATCATCTCCGGTACGGCGCTGGTGATCGTGCTCTACGTCGTGTCGTGCAAACTGCGCAAGGTTCCGGTCGACCTCGCATGTGTGAAAGTCATGGCCTATTCGCTGTGGGGTTTCATGATGTTCACCCTGCTGCTGGAAGGGCTGGAATTTGCCAGCATGGTCTATCGCGGCCGGGAAGGGATCGACGTGATCATGTCGTTCGTTAAAGGCCCGCTCCTGGTTCCGTTCTTTATCCTTCAATTCGGAACGGGATCGCTGCTGCCGCTCGCGATCATTACCTTCCTCATTTGGCGCGGCACCAGCGGCCGGGCGCTGGTGGTGGCCATCACCACGAGCGCCTGCCTGGTCCTGGTCGCGGTTCTGATGATGCGCTATAATGTGGTGATCGGCGGGCAGGAGATCGCTAAGACGGGCAAGGGATTGCTTGCTTATCAGCCGCCGGTTTTCGGCCGGGAAGGTTTATTTGCTGCGGGCTGCGTGCTGGTTCTGCCATTCGTCCTGCTGTCGATATTGGTTCGCTTTCTGCCGCCGTGGCACGACGCTGACGCCGCCCTGGCGAAGGGGGCTCTATAGTTATTGCCCGCTAACCGCCGAAGATCGGAAAGCGTTTTCGTCAGAGCCGCCGTCCGCCCTGGATTCATCGTTGCGAGCGATAATCAGTCGCCAGCCGGGAAGCTGATTCTCTCCGGTTGTCCCCGGCGCGTTGGACAACTGCGACGTTTTGTCCGCGATTGTGGCCGAGCGGGGCAATTCCACAGCCGGGAATTGGAAAAAAGTATTAGGCGGAGCGAGCATTTCCGCAATGCGGTCGAAAACTCCCGAGTGTGGCTTTTTAGCAATATCAGAAGTCGGCAATGAGGCTCACAACTCGGTGAACAACGAAGTTACCGACGATTAGCGCGGGGGCGTTTTTGATGAGCAGGCTGGACGGTTTTAACGGATACCTCGACAGCGGAGCGCAATATGCAGCCGCATGTTATGCGCAGCCACTGAGCAAGCTTCTCAAGCTTATGCAGTCGGCATTGGTGGGCGGGGCGGTGCTGGGGCTTATTCAGCCCGCCTTCGCGGTCGGGGTCATATCCCCCGACCAAGCCATCTTCCCAACGTCGGGTCAGGGCATTTATGCCGCGCTGCTCGATCTCGACGGAGCCAATGTCAGGCCGGCGCCGGCCCAGCGCAGCGATGATGCGCTCTCCGCACTCGCGGGCTTTGCTCAAACGGTCGCTGCGGGATCGAAGACTTCGGGCCAGAAGGCCACGGCGTCCCGGCAGGACGAAGCAATCTATTCCGAACTCGCTGAATTCGCGCAACGGGTTGGCGCCAAGCCCTCGGTTTCGCAAGAGCCCCGCCTGAAACTCGCCGAAGCGGACAACGCCGTCGATGCGCTGAAGGATTTCCTTCGCGGCAACGGAACGCCGGCGCCTGTAGCGCCGGTGGCGGCGCCGGTAAGGCCTGCCGGTCCTCCGGTTGAGGCCCATTTCGTCGGCGAGAAGGTCTGCATGACCTGTCACGCCGGCCATGCCGAATCGTTCTCGAAGACCCTGATGGGGCGGATCGGCAAGAAGCAGCCCGGGAAGTTCGCGTGTGAAAACTGCCACGGAGCGGGTTCGCAGCATGTGAAATTGGGCGGCGGTCGCGGTGTCGGCGGCATCATTTCGTTCCGGGCCGACGACCTGTCGCGCAGCGTCCAGGAAAACAACGCCATCTGCCTTGCCTGCCACGAAAAGGGCGACCGCACCTATTGGAGCGGCAGCGTTCACGAAGTCCGTAACGTCGCCTGCACCAATTGCCACACGATCATGCAGAGCGTTTCGGCCAAGTTCCAGCTCAAGACGGTGTACGAGCCGGAGACCTGCTTCCAGTGCCACAAGGATAAACGCGCACAGATGGCACGTTCGTCCCACATGCCGATCCGTGAAGGCAAGGTCACCTGCACCGATTGCCATAACCCGCACGGTACGGCGAACGAGTCTCTCTTGAGGACCGCTACGATCAACGAGACTTGCTACAAGTGTCATGCCGAGAAGCGCGGACCGTTCCTGTTCGAACACGAGCCGGTTCGTGCGAACTGCCTGAACTGCCATGATCCCCATGGTTCGATCAACGAGTTCATGCTGAAGGTTTCGCGGCCGCGGCTGTGCAATGAGTGTCATGGAATGGGGCACGCCAACACCACAGGCCCGAATGCTTATCTCGTCATGGGACGTGGCTGTAACAACTGTCACACCCAGGTTCACGGAACCAATAGCCCGTCGGGAGCGCTCCTCCACCGGTAAGACTTGAGACTTAAAGCGCCTAACCAACGAAACAGACGATCACTAACTGCCCTGGGGGGCTAATATGAAATCGCGATCTGGCGTACTTCTTTCATGTGCAACTGGGGCTCTACTGCTCGGCATGGTGCCGGTCATGCCCGGCGCGCTGGCGGCCGATGCCGATATCCTGGTCAAGGCCGCGGCCCCGGCCGAGGCCCCGTGGTGGACGCATGGTTTCGTCGAAGTCGGCGGGCGCGGTTTCCTCAACAATCCGCAGCGCGACGGGCACATCTTCCAGGGCGGCAACAGCCTTGCGAAGTTCTACGAATACAGGGATCTGAGGCCGGGGCCGACCGGCGACTTCTTCTTTGCCGCCGGCAGCAAGGACGGCCTCTACGAAATCGATGCCTGGGGCAAGAACGTCGGTTACAAGGATCAGCGCTACGAGGCCTATCTGTCGAAGGCCGGCGAGCAGTATTTCAACTTCATGTGGGATCAAACCCCCCACGTCTACAGCACCAGCGCCAGCACGTTGTTCAACACCAACGGAAATGCGCTGACGCTGATCAATCCGAATATCGGTGCCCTGATCTCCGCTGCGCCGGGAGGCGCGGGTTTCCCCAACATTACAGCCGCCGGCAATGCAGCCAAAACCAACGCGATCAGCACCATCATCAACCAGAATGTTGTCCCTACCGATGTCGGCATTCGGCGCGATACGGCGTCGGTTGATTATCGCTACACGCCGACCGACAACTGGGACATCAAGGCGAACTACTCCAACATGCGGAGGACGGGCAGCCAGGTCGACGGCGTGCTTTTCACCGGCACCAACAACGGTTCCCGTGTTGATGTCGCCAAGCCGATCGCCGATACGACGCAGAACTTCGGCGTCAACGGCGAATACGCCGGCACCTCCGCCTGGGGTCAGAAGTTCAACGCGATCGTCGGCTACAACGGGTCGGTCTATCAGGACGATTTCAATAACTATACCGTGCAAAATCCATTTTGTGTCGGCCTGACCTGCGCAGGCAATTCAGGCGGAACCCCCTGACACCAAACCCGACCGGGCCTCTGGCGATGATGTCGACGCCCCCCAACAATCAGATGAACGGGGTCACCGGCACGCTGGGCGCGGATTTGCCGCTCAACAGTCGGTACATGGGAACGGTGTCTTACACCGGGATGCGGCAGAACGATGCGTTCTTGCCGTTTTCCATCAACGGTGTGAACTTGTCCGCGCCCGGCGGGGGGACGGTACCGGCGAATTTGGCTTCGACCATTCCCCTGTTGATCCGTACACAAGGCGGGGCCCCGGTAACAAGCTTGAACGGGTCGATCAACACGCTGCTGGTCAACAACGTCCTTACCAGCCAGATCACTCCCGATCTGAAGACGAAGCTCAGCTACCGTTATTACGATTACGACAATCAAACACCTGAGCTGAATATCTTCGATTGGGCTATCGCCGATGCGTGCTCGACGATGTTGTCCGTGGCGTCTACCGGGTGCAATCACCCCACCTACCAGGTGAATTCGCTGTCGCTCGGCTATATCAAGCAAAATGCCGGCGCCGAGGCGACCTGGAGGCCGGTCAATTCGGTGAATATCGGCGGCGCCTATGGCTACGAGCACTATGACTGGACCCGCGCCGACGCCAGTTCGACGGCTGAAAACTCCGGCAAGGTCTACGCCGACTGGAAGCCCACTTCCTGGACCACGTTCCGTGCGAGTGGCCTGTTCGCGGAGCGGCGCGCCGGCAACTATGATTACCTCGGCAATGTCGGGATTTTCCAATGGCCGAACCGACCAAGTCCCATCCAAGCAGGGATGCCGAACGGCACGACCAACTACTCGCCATATTACCGGCAATTCTACCTCGATGATCGCGACCGCGCGCAGGCCAAGTTCTCTGTCGATGTGAAGGTGCTCAACAACCTGACGGTCACGCCGACCTTCAATTTGAAAAACGATACCTACATCTTCTCGCAGAACCAGGAAGGCCTGACCAGCGATCGGTCCTACGCCGCTGGTGTCGAGACCGCCTATGCGGCCACGCCGGACGTCACGTTCCTGTTTTCGTACATGAACGAACAGCGCAGCCAGAACGTTCTTTCGGCAAGCAACACGTATCTTTGCCCGTACACGTCGGCGGCGGGCGCCTGTACGACTTTTTCCTATTCGAGTACTGGACTCTTTGCGTCGAATGTTCGCGATAACGTGAACACCGTCATATTTGGCGTGAACTATGCGGTCGTCCCGCAAAAGTTCGATGTGCACCTGGGTTACACCTTGTCCATGGGGAACAGCAGCCAGCCGCTCTACTTTGCCAACGGAACGGGACCGACGTCGGGTGGCTACCCGTCAATCGTAGGCGGGGCGAATGTTCCCGGCCAATTCCCGGATGTGAAAACCACGTTCCAGCGGGTGGATGCGACGGCAAAATATGTGGTCGACAAGGATTTCGTCACCAGCCTTGGCTTGAAGGGTGAGGTTGCACTCAAGCTCCGCTACGCTTGGGAGCGCAACAGCGTGACCAGCTGGAACAACGATACGATGCAGCCTTACATGTACACGGCGCTGATAAATCAGCCTCAGACCGCCTATTATCAAGCGATGGCGGGTAACAATCCCAACTACAATGTCCACCTGCTCGGTGGAACCGTCTCCTTCGCCTGGTAATCCCGGTATGTGACAAAAGAGTATCGAGTTCCCGTGGACGGCGCGCCATTTGATCGGCGCGCCGTCGCTGTTTTACCAGCGTCTGATATATGTCAAAGTTGGCCTGTAGCAGCTTGCTATCAGGACGATATGTTGCTTCAAACAAGGCTGCTCAGCCCAGCGCCCGGTAAAATAACTCGATGATTCTCTGGCCTGTTTTCGCATTGATGACGCTTGCGGCGGTGTTAGCCGTCTGGTGGCCGCTATCGCGGCGCCAGCAATCCATCCGTTCGGGAAGCGATGTCGCGGTCTATCGTGACCAGCTCGACGAGATCGACCGCGATCAGGCTAACAGCCTGATCGGCGGCGTTGAGGCCGAAGCGGCGCGGGTCGAAGTATCGCGCCGCCTGATCGCAGCGGCGGAAACCGCCAAAGCCGCGAGCGCCGCCACCGCGCCTGTTCCGGCCGCAAAGCTCCGCTGGACAACGCTCGCAGCCGCCATCGTTCTGATCCCGTTCGGCGCCGGGATCACCTATCTCGAGCTTGGATCGCCGAATTTCGCTCCCGTCTCGATGGAGACGGCAACCGGCGGGCAGCAGCTTCCGGGCGGGATCGAGAATACGATCGCCGAGGTCGAGACCTATCTTGCGAGCAATCCGAAAAATGGGCGCGGCTGGGAACTGCTGGCGCCGATCTATCTTCGCCTCGGACGCTTCGATGACGCCATCAAGGCGCGGCGCAACGCGCTGGAGATTTTTGGCCCGGACGCCGCGCGCCTCGGGGATCTCGGCGAAGCCATCGTGATGGCTTCCAACGGCGTGGTCACCCCTGAGGCAAAGAGCCTGTTCGAGCGCGCCAATGCCGCCGATGCCGAAGATGTGATGGCGCAATATTACCTCGGGCTCAGCGCCAAGCAGGAGGGCCGCCGCGACGAGGCGTTGAAGCGATGGACCGCGCTGGTGTCCGGAGCCCGTGAGGGCGCCGAATGGCTGCCATTGGTCAAGAATGCCCTTGCGCGGATCGACGAGAAGAGCCCGTCGTTCGTTGCTCCGCCTTCGTCGCCCTCGTCGGCCGCGATTGCATCCCCATCGGCCGGCGTCGCGCCTCCAGACCACAATGGCAGCGCCATCGATGCGATGGTCGAGCGCCTCGCCGAACGTTTGAAAAAAGACGGTTCCGATGTCCCGGGCTGGATCCAGCTCGTGCGCTCCTATCGCGTCCTCGGCAAAACCGATAAGGTCAAGACGGCCGTCGCCGATGCGCATGCCGCGCTGGCGAGCGATCAGGACGCTACGCAGCGCTTGGACCAGGGGCTTGCGTCGCTCGAGACGGAGGCTGTTTCCGGTCCGGGCGCGGCCGCACCGGCGCCTGCAGCGGCCAGCGTTGCCCCGAAGGGGCCGCGCGTGAGCGAAATTGCCGCTGCTCTCGCGCTCCCGGAGCATAGTGGCGGTGCCGTCGAGGCAATGGTCGAGCGCCTGGCCGAACGTTTGAAAAAGGACGGATCGGATGTTCGGGGCTGGATTGAGCTCGTACGATCCTATCGCGCCCTCGGCAAAGTCGATAAGGTCAAAGCGGCCATCGCCGACGCGCATGCCGCGCTGGCAAACAATCAGGAAGCGCTGCAGCGTCTGGACCAGGGTGTTGCCGCGCTCGAAGCCGAGACTGCCTCCGGTTCCAATGTCTCCGGTCCCAATGTCTCCGGTTCCAATGTCTCCGGTCCCAATGTCTCCGGTTCCAATGTCTCCGGTCCCGTCGCGGCCGCACCGGCGTCGTCAGCGGTAGCCGCTGCGCCGCCGGGGCCGAACGCGAGCCAGGTCGCCGCCGCCGCGCAGATGGCGCCGGCCGCGCGCAACGACATGATCGAAGGCATGGTCGCGCGCCTCGCCCAGCGCATGGCCGAGAACGGTTCCGACCTCGATGGCTGGCTCCGCCTGATAAAGGCCTATACGGTGCTGGGCCAGCGTGACAAGGCGCTGGCCGCGGCTGCCAATGCCCGCACCGCGCTTGCCGGCAACAGTGACAATCTGCGCCGCATCGGCGAACTGGCGAAAGAGCTCGGACTGGAAGGCTCATGACACGGAAACAGCGGCGCCTCATTTTGATCGGCTCAAGTCTCGGCGTGCTCGCCCTCGCGGTGGCGCTGGTGCTCAGTTCGCTGCGCAACTCGATCGTCTTTTTCAATTCGCCTACCGACATCGCCGACAACAAGGCCGCGCCGGGAAAGCGCGTTCGCCTTGGCGGCATGGTGAAGATGGGCAGCCTGGAGCGGGGCGACGATATGCAGGTCCGTTTTGAGGTGACCGACGGCAACAAGGACATCCCGGTCCGCTACCAGGGCATCGTGCCCGACCTGTTCCGCGAAGGGCAGGGCGTCATCGCCGAGGGCCATGTCGAGCCGGGCGGCCTGTTCAAGGCCGACACCGTGCTCGCCAAGCACGACGAGAATTACATGCCGCGCGAGGTCGTCGAGACCCTGAAGAAACAGGGACACTGGCAAGAGACCGCGGCACCGATCAAGCAAAGCGCAAGGTAAACTGGGAGCCATCGCCATGATCGCCGAAATCGGTCACTACGCGCTTGTACTGGCGCTCGCCTTGGCGCTGATCCAGTCGTGGTCGCCTGTCGTCGGCGCCCGCAGGGGCGACGTCGCGCTGATGAAACTCGCCGACGCGACCGCGCTGGCGCAATTTGCCTTCGTTGCGGTGTCCTTCGGTGCGCTGACTTACTGCTACGTGACCTCGGACTTCTCGGTCGCCAATGTCTACGAGAATTCGCATACGCGGATGCCGCTGATCTACAAGTTCACCAGCGTTTGGGGCAACCATGAAGGCTCCATGATGCTGTGGGTGTCGATCCTGGTGCTGTTCGGTGCACTGGTGGCGTTGTTTGGCGGCAATCTGCCGGCCACGCTCAAGGCCAACGCGCTGGCGGTTCAGTCCTGGATCGCGTCCGCCTTTTACCTGTTCATCCTCTTCACCTCGAATCCGTTCCGGCGGCTGGCCGAGGTTCCGCTCGAGGGCCGCGATCTCAATCCGATCCTGCAGGATTTTGGTCTCGCGGTGCATCCGCCGATGCTCTATCTCGGCTATGTCGGCTTCTCGATGGCATTCTCGTTTGCCGTCGCAGCCCTGATCGAAGGCCGCATCGATGCGGCCTGGGCGCGTTGGGTGCGGCCATGGACGCTGCTGGCCTGGATGTGCCTGACGGTTGGCATCGCCGGGGGCTCCTACTGGGCCTATTACGAGCTCGGCTGGGGCGGCTGGTGGTTCTGGGATCCGGTGGAGAATGCATCGCTGATGCCCTGGCTCGCCGGCACAGCACTGCTGCATTCGGCGGTGGTGATGGAAAAACGAAATTCGCTCAAGGTGTGGACCATCCTGCTTGCGATTCTCACCTTCTCGCTGTCGCTGATCGGCACCTTCCTGGTGCGATCGGGGGTGCTGACCTCGGTCCACACCTTCTCGAACGATCCGGCGCGCGGCCTCTTCATCCTGCTGATCCTGATTGCGTTCATCGGCGGCAGCCTCGCGCTGTTTGCCTGGAGAGCGCCGCTGCTCAAGCAGGGCGGCCTGTTTGCGCCGATCTCGCGGGAAAGCGCACTGGTGTTCAACAACCTGTTTCTAGCAACCGCTTGCGCCACCGTGTTCGTCGGTACGCTCTATCCGCTGGTGCTCGAGATGCTCACCGGGGACAAAATCTCGGTCGGTGCGCCGTTCTTCAATCTCACCTTCGGCCCGCTGTTCGTGCCCTTGCTGGTGGCGGTGCCGTTCGGGCCCCTGCTGGCGTGGAAGCGCGGCGATCTCTACGGGGTCGCGCAGCGCCTGCTCGCGGCATGCGCGGTTGCGATGGTTGGGCTTGCCGCGACCTTCGCCCTCGCCGGCACCAAGGCCGTGTTCGCGCCGTTCGGCGTTGGACTGGCCGTTTTCGTGATGGCCGGGGCCATCACCGATATTGCCGAACGCGTCGATCTGCGCAGCATGTCTCTCGAAACGATCGGGCGTCGGGCTGCGGGATTGCCGCGCTCGGCCTGGGGAACCACGGTGGCGCATTTTGCGCTCGGTATCACGCTGCTCGGAATTATTTCCGCCTCCAACTGGAGCAGCGAGCGTATCGTCGCGCTCAAGCCGACGCAGACCGTTTCCATCAGCGGCTACGATCTGAGTTTCGACGGCATGGTCAACAGGAACGGGTCGAATTATAACGAGACGGCCGCGCACTTCACGGTGCGCAAAGGTGGCGCCGTGATCGGCGTCATGGAGCCGGCGAAGCGGGTGTTTCCGTCCCGCGATGGCATGTCGACCAGCGAGGCCGCGCTGCTGACGCGCGGCGCCAGCCAGATTTATCTTTCGCTCGGCGACAGCAACGCCGACGGCTCGATCGCCGTGCGGCTCTATTACAAGCCGCTGGTGCTGCTGATCTGGCTCGGGGCGTTGGTGATGGCGCTGGGCGGCGCGTTGTCATTGTCGGACCGCCGGTTGCGGATCGGCGCGCCGAGGCCGGCGGCGAGGATCGTGGCGCAGCCCGCGGAATGATTTTCCCTCCCGGCCTGACGGTTGCGCCGCAACCGGCTCAGGCAGGGTTTAAGGATGTCGAATGGTCTGGAGCGTTCGGTTATTTCTGGTGCTGCTGGCGCTGCTCGGCGCGACGCCGCTGTATGCCGTCCAGGTGGACGAGATCCTTCCCGATCCGCGGCTTGAGGCTCGCGCCCGCACGATCTCGCAGGATCTGCGCTGCATGGTGTGCCAGAACCAGTCGATCGACGATTCCGAGGCGCCGCTGGCGCGCGATTTGCGCCTGCTGGTGCGCGAGCGGCTCAAGGCCGGCGACAGCGACACCCAGGTGGTCGATTACCTGGTGGCGCGCTATGGCGAGTTCGTCCTGCTGAGACCCCGGGTGAGCTGGCATACGGCTATCCTGTGGGGCGCGCCGTTGACGATATTGATCATCGGCCTGTTTGCGATCGGCTTCTCGGTCCTGCGCCGGCCTGCCGGACCTGCGCTTCCCGAAGTCGCCGCACTCAGCGAAGCAGAGCGGCTGAAGCTGAACGCCATTGAACAGTCGCAGGCAGACGGCGCCTAGGCCGACCCTGGTTCATGATCTGGATCAAGGAAATGATCCCGGATCTCGGCTCTAAAGCGTGGACTTAACGGCCTGCAGGCTTGTCAGGGGATAGCGAGGGGGCGAAAGCACCATGGATTATAATGTCTTTTTCGATCGGGCTTTGAGCCAGCTGCGGGACGAGCGGCGCTACCGGGTTTTTGCCGATCTCGAACGTCTGGCGGGCAGGTTCCCGCATGCGATCTGGCATTCGCCGGATGGTCCGCGTGACGTGGTGATCTGGTGCTCGAACGATTACCTCGGCATGGCGCAGCATCCGAAGGTGGTGGGGGCGATGGTCGAGACTGCGGCGCGGATGGGCACCGGAGCCGGGGGCACGCGCAATATCGCCGGCACCAATCATCCGCTGATCGAACTGGAGCGCGAACTCGCCGAGCTGCACGGCAAGCAAGCCGCGCTGGTCTTTACCTCAGGCTACGTCTCGAACGAGACCGGCATTTCCACCATCGCCAAGCTGTTGCCGAATTGCCTGCTGCTGTCCGACGCGCTCAACCACAACTCCATGATCGAGGGCGTGCGTAAATCCGGCACCGAAAAGCAGGTATGGCGCCACAACGATCTCGAACATCTCGAGCAATTGCTGCGCGCGGCGGATATCGACCGGCCGAAACTGATCCTGTGCGAAAGCCTGTACTCGATGGACGGCGACGTCGCGCCGCTGCACCGGATCTGCGATCTCGCCGAGCGCTACGGAGCCCTGACCTATGTCGACGAGGTTCACGCCGTCGGCATGTACGGGCTGCATGGCGGCGGGATCTCCGAGCGCGACGGCGCCGCGGCGCGTATCGATGTCATCGAAGGCACGCTGGCCAAGGCCTTCGGCTGCCTCGGCGGCTACATCGCGGCGAACGCAAACCTCATCGATGCGGTGCGCTCCTACGCGCCCGGCTTTATCTTCACGACGGCGCTGCCGCCGGCGATCTGCGCGGCGGCGACGGCTGCCATCAGGCATCTGAAGTCGTCGCAGTGGGAGCGCGATCGGCATCAGAACCGGGCCGCCCGCCTGAAAGCCGTGCTCAATGCCGCGCGCTTGCCGGTGATGCCGAGCGACACGCACATCGTTCCGCTGCATGTCGGCGATCCCGAGAAATGCAAGCTGGCGTGCGACCTCCTGCTGTCGGAATACGGCATCTACATCCAGCCCATCAACTACCCGACGGTGCCGCGGGGCATGGAGCGGCTGCGGATCACGCCGTCGCCGTATCACGACGATGCGCTGATCGACCGCCTCGCCGAGGCCCTGGTGGATGTCTGGGATCGCCTCAAACTCCCCCGCCAGCCGCAAGTTCTCGCCGCGGAATAGCCGAATAATTTCCACTGTTGCCCAAATGGGACAGGTTTGGGGCGTTCAGAAGTTTAATGTTCGGCAAAGGGCTGTTTTTAGTCCTGCCAATCCACTTTCGAAGGGGCGAGATTATGAAACGAATTTTGATCGCAAGCGCGGCCTTTGCTTCACTCACTGCGACGAGCGCGCTTGCGGCGGATCTTCCGGTTTATACGAAAGCGCCTCCTGTAGCGGTGGTTTATGATTGGACCGGGCTCTATATCGGCACCAACGTTGGTTACAGCTGGGGTCGCGGCACAACCGATGGCACCGTGGCGACGACTCCTACCGGCTTCGCAACGCCGGTGACCACGACGGTGCCGTTGACCGGTCGCGCTGATGTCAACGGGTTCATCGGCGGTGGCCAGCTGGGCTACAACTGGCAGGCCGGACACTTCCTGTATGGCCTCGAAGGCGACATTCAGTACAGCAATGAGCGCGCCACTGGTGACGTTTGTACGGTTGCCGGTTGTCCTGCGGGAACGGCCGTGTTTACCAGGGACTACAAGCTGGACTGGTTCGGCACCGCGCGAGGTCGCCTTGGATACCTTCCGGCCGAACGCCTCCTGCTCTACGTGACCGGCGGTCTGGCCTATGGCAACTTTAGCGGCTCCTCATTGTTCGGGGTGAACGGTACGAACGCGATCGACCTGGGCTCCTGGTCGAAGCTGAACGCCGGCTGGACCGTTGGCGCGGGCGCCGAGGCGGCGCTTGGCAGCAACTGGTCGGTCAAGTTTGAATATCTCTACATGGACCTCGGCAACGTTGGTGGCAGTACCGCAACCCTAACCAACGTGCTCGCGCTGCGTTCGACCGCGGTACTGGCATTCAATACGAAATTTACCGACAGCATTGCGCGCGTCGGCCTGAACTACAAGTTCGGCGGACCCGCCGCGGTCGTCGCGAAGTATTGATCGGGACCACCGCTATCGAAGTTGAAGACCCCGGCCGCCGTGTTGCAGTGTATCGGCGACCGGGAGAAATATAAGAGACGGCGTGGATCTTCTGCTGTCCGAACGACATCTGCAACCAGCCGACGAAATATCCGAGGGTACCGCAGGGGCCTGAAGTGGCTCCGAATCCCGCCATCACGACGGTGCGCGGATCGATCGCCTCGCCGACGCCCTTGCGGAGGTTTTGGATAGGCTGAACTTCCCCGCCAGTCGCAAATCGACGCGGAACAGATTCTGCGCCGCCTGTTTCGAGATCACGCAAGGCGAGCGTCCTTGCCGGATTCATTCGCCGTTCGGGATGCACGCAAACAGCAGGATTCGTTCGATATGATGAGATTACTTTTCGCGGCCGTTTGCATGGTCCTGTTCGCCACAAACGTGCAGGCAGCCGGCGTTGACGACCTCAAGGCCGCGCAGGCCGCGGCCGAGAAGGGCACCAGCGACGAAGCCATCCGGTTGTTCACCCAGGCGCTGGCCGCGGGCGATCTTTCAGCCGACGACCAATACATTGCCCGCAAGGGCCGCGGACAGGAATACTCGGCCAAGAGCATGATCGCCGACGCTTTCGACCGGCGCGACGATGGGCGCCGCTTGCGCGACAACGCGATTGCCGACCTCTCCGCGGCGCTCAGCCTGAAAGCCGACGACGCAAGCGTTTTGATCGAGCGCGGACAGGACTATCATCTGAACGAGCAATTCGATCTCGCGATCGCGGATTTCAGCGCCGCATTGAAACTCAATAATTCGCCTTCCACCCTGGTGCAGCGGGCAGCAAGCCGGCGCGCGAAGGGGGCCTATGACGAAGCCATCGCGGACTGCACGGCAGCGCTTGCCAGCGACGTCCGGGAGGCCGGCCTCGACGCCTGGGATGTCTACAACGAACGCGGCTACGCCGAGTTTCTGGCCGCAAATTATGATGCCGCCGCCGCCGACTTCGATAAGGCGCTCGCGTTGGGGGCAGCCTCGCATACCGACGATGTGCTGTGGCTTCCCTACCAATTGGCCTGGTTGCACATCGCCCACGCGCGGGCGGGCCACAATGACGCCGAGCAGCTCAAGAGTTTTTCCGGAAAGTTCAACGAGAAGCAATGGCCGGGAACGCTGATTTCGTTCTTCCTCGGCGAGGCGCGGCTCGAGGACGTGTCCTCCCCTTCGAGCCATGGAACGATGGGGCGCAGCCGCGAATGCAATCTGTCACTGTTTGCGGGCGAGGACGCCCTTGGCAAAGGCAACAGCGAGCAAGCTCAAAAGCACATCCTGCGGGCCCGCGAAATATGCAGCATTCATACCTTGCAGTATCTCGTTGCGGGGACCGAACTCGACCGGATGAAAAAATGAATCGGGCCGACGTTGAGCGTTATCCGGTTCGCGCGGCCTCGCGTTCACGCGTTCCATAAGCTGGCGGCGCGCCATGTCATCAGCCTCAAGCTTGTTGAGGCCGTCGTGGAGGGTTGGGATTTTCAAATCTGGGGCTGGTAAGTTCTCCCGGTAACCAGAAGCGTATGCTCCAGGCCGGTCAGGAATACTCCTTTCGGAACGATGCGAATGACGTTCTTCTGTTCAAGCTTGGCGAAGGTGCGGCTCACGGTCTCAAGCTTCAGACCCAGGAAATCGGCAATATCCTGACGGCGCATCGGCAGCGGGACAGTTTCCGAAAAAGGGGTGATGCGCGCCAGCCGGTTACGCCAGCTGACGAGAAACATCGCGACTTTTTCCTCTGCCGACCCGTTGCCGAGCAGCAGCAGCTGATCCTGCGCCATGTCGAGCTCGCGGATCGCGAATTCAATCGTCAGCCGCATGATGTTGGGGCTGGATTGAATGAATTTTACAAGGTCGTGGCGGGAAAACCGGCACAACGCGACCTCGCCGATGGCGTCGGCCGAGAAATGATACCGCTCGGCGAGCGGCATGCCGAGGAAATCGCCCGGCAATGCGAACGCCAGAACCTGCCGACGTCCGTCCGGCAGCAGCTTGTAAAGCCGGACCACCCCCTGAGAAAGGCCGAATATGGTGTCGGACGGCGCCCGCTCTGAAAATATCGTCGTTCCCGAGCCGAAATAGACCTGCGTGGCAAGCCCCTGAAGTTCCCTGAGCTCATGCACATCGGCGGCTTTTCCGCAGAACAGTGATGGGAAAAGAGCACGCGGCATTCGCCACCCCGCTATCGTCTGCCCAGGCCGAATTCTGGTGGAATCTATCAGCATCCCATGCCCTCCATTGCTGCGATGCGTCTTGACTCAGGTCAACCGGCTGGCCGGCCATGCAGAATCTGCGCGGTTCACAGCGAAGGCTCGGTGCGAGCCGAATGCCTGTTGCCGCAGGGGAAAGTCGGGGGCATTGATTTAGCGCAATGCCCGGCATCGCCTTTGCGCTAGCCTTTAACGAGGCGACGATTGGGCGAGGTCTGTCGATGCCGAAGATCATTGATCTTTTGCTGGAAGAGCACGAAAATATCGAAAAATTGCTTCGCGTTCTGGAGCACGAGCTCGAGATATTCGATCGCAGTGGCCGGCCAGACTATGAGATTTTCCAGACGATCATCCAGTATTTCCAGGACTACCCGGAAAGCTGCCATCACCCCAAAGAAGAGATGATCTTCGAGAAGTTGAAGGCGCGGGATCCTGCCGCGGCAAAGCGCTTCGGCGATGTGGAGGCCGACCACGAGGTCGAAAGCCGGCGCCTGCGCAGCTTTGCCCGGGCCGTCGAATTCGTCCTGGCGGACCAGGAATTCCTCCGCGAGAGCTTCCATCTCGCCGTGCACGACTTCATCGAGCATCAACGCCGGCACCTGGAAAAGGAGGAGCGGCTGTTGTTTCCGGCCGCCGTAAAGGCCTTGCGTCCGGAAGACTGGGCAAAGATTGACGCCCGCCTGGATGACAGGAAGGATCCGCTGTTCGACAGCGTGCTCGAAGAGAAATTTCATAACCTGCAAAAGACGATACTGCGGTGGGAGCAGGAGACGGAGGAAACCCGCGCGGCCATGGCCCCAATCCAGTCCTGAGGACCAGGCTCTCGGCGGCGCAATCCTTGCGCCCTGCAACGTGCAGACAAGCGCCGATTCTTGTGATGGGAATCGCCCGGCAGGATCGCGTCAATCGACCTGCCAAGCCAACTCAGTAGAGCAAATTCATCCGGCTGCCCAGCTGGCTGATCTGCTCCTCGGTCACCACGCGCTCAACCTTCTCGGTCTCGCACTTGATCCGGTAACGGGGGCGTCCGTCCGACTCGATCGGCAGACGAGCGGTAATCGTATAAACGTTTCGTTGCTTCGGGACTTCGCGCCCCTGCGGTCCCTGCAACTGCAACAGCACGTTGTCATTGATTGCGTAATTGTAGGCCATGGTTCGCTCATTTCTTTGGTTTTGGCAGGTCAAGGCGCTCGTCAGTGAATTCCGGTGGACCCTCCGTTAGCCTGCGGATGCGGCGTTCGCGTTCCGCGGTGGGAAGTAACGGATCGAGCAACTGGTCGATCTGCTTGACCGCCAGATCCTCGATATCGACGGGATCGCGGGCCGAACCCGGCGGACCCGCTGACGCCGACGCGTTCAGGCCGAGCTGCACCAATTGCCGAATGGCGTCGGAGCGGACCATGTCATGCGCTTCCGCCCAGGCATCGACCTCCGCGGTCAGTCCTTCCGATAGTTTCACCGCGCTGATGGCGTCGCGACCCGAACTCGGACGGCGGACCGTGTGGCCGGGATTGCGTTTGGTGAAGTCGGTCACGTCTCAGATCCGCCGATCGACAAATGGGCATTTAATCGGTTTTTTCCCCGGGCGCATTGACCCCGATCAATGACCATGGGGTGCGGGCCCAGTCCTGCCCTTCAAGGCGCGCTCCGGAGTTTTGATACGCTACCGTATTGCCGGATCCAGGCCAATAGGTCGCCGGCCGGCGGTTCCCATCGCCGATATCACGCGCTCACCTCGGTGGACCTCGCCGGCTGGATCAAACCCGGGCCCGCCGGTCATCCCGCATCTCCAGCGCTGCCATTTGGCGATCGGTGCCCGGCCGGACGCGAAGGCATCAGACCGGCGTAAAGTCGTTCCGCGCAAAGGCGCCCAAGACCCGGGATCGGCCCTAAAACCATTTTGTTTCCGGGGGCCTTTTATTCAATATGTCCCGGCGGCGCGTCAATTCTTGGGCTGGCCACGAAACCGAATTTCAAATCCGCCCGTATCTGGCTGACCATTTCAAAAACCCCGATCATCCCGCACCCATGACCACGCAAGGCGGCAGCGACACCTTCTACGGCGGCATTCCGGTCTTTCGCGGCTTTGCCAGCCTGATGGACCCGGCGCTGTATTCGCCGTTGCCGGATGACTGGAGCATTGGCGTTGCCGATATCGTGGAATCGACCAGGGCGATCGCGGAGGCACGCTACAAGGCGGTCAACATGGCGGGCGCCGCCGTGATCGCGGCGGTCACCAATGCGCTGGAGGGACGCGAATTTCCGTTCGTGTTCGGCGGCGACGGCGCCAGTTTCGCGGTGTCGCCGGACGATCTCGAGCGCGCCCGCGAGGCGCTGGCGGCGACCGCGGCCTGGGTCAAGGACGATCTCGATTTGATGATGCGGGTGGCGCTGGTGCCAGTCGCGGCCGTGCGGGCGCAGGGTCTGGATGTCCGCGTCGCCCGGTTCGGGCCGTCGCCGAATTTGTCCTATGCGATGTTTTCCGGCGGCGGCCTCGGCTGGGCGGAAGCGGCGATGAAGCGTGGCGATTTCGCGGTAGAGGTCGCGCCATCGGGCACGCAGCCCGACCTCACGGGGCTGTCGTGCCGGTTCGAGGAAATTCCCTCCGCGCGCGGTCTCATCCTTTCCGTGCTGATCGTGCCGGCACGCGGCGCCGATCCCGCGGCCTTTCGTAAAGTCATCGAAGACGTCATCGCCCTGGTCGAGCGCAGTCCGGATGCGGGGCGGCCGGTGCCGCCCGGCGGCCCGGCGCTGCGCTGGCCGCCGGCCGGTGTCGAATTCGAGGCGCGCGCGCAGCGCGGCGGACCGCTGTTCAAGCGGCGCGCCGCCGTCTTCGCGCGCACGCTGTTTGTCTATCTCATCATGCGCTACGGCATCAGCGTCGGCGGCTTCGTCCCGAAAACCTATGTGCAGCAGGTGGTGGAGAATTCCGACTTCCGCAAATATGACGACGGACTACGCATGGTCCTCGATTGCACGCCGGAGCTGGAAAGCGCGCTGACGCAGCGGCTCGCCGAGGCGGCTTCGGCGGGAATTGCGCGATATGGCCTGCATCGGCAGGATGCGGCGATGATGACCTGCTTTACGCCCTCGGCGCTGCGCAGCGATCATGTGCATTTCATCGACGGCGCCCGCGGCGGCTATGCCTCGGCGGCGACCGCACTGAAGGCGGCGCCGGCCTGATACAAATCATTCGTCATGGTGAGGAGGCGCCTTTTCGGCGCCGTCTCGAACCACGAGGCCGCCGTAGCTCATCCTTCGAGACGCGGCGAAGACGCCGCTCCTCGGGATGAGGAAAGTTCACGCGTTATTCCAGCGTTTCAGCGCGCCGACCGCGTCCAGGTTTCGCCGCCGCATAGCGCGCCGACGCAGCCTTCGACTTTCAGCGTGTCGGGACCCGACACCGAAATGTGGCTGGCATAGCTGTTGCCGTCGTCGGCATTGTAGATCGGCCCGGACCATTTATTCGGACCGGACGGGGGCATGCCGCTGAACAGCGGAAGTCCGATCATCGGGCGCTTTGCCAGCGACGGGTTGGGATTCTTGTCGTCGATTTGGGGCTTGGCGGTGGCGGGATTGATGGGGTCTTTGAGCCAGACCACGACCCCGCAAATGCCTCCGCCGCATTTGCTGACACGCACTTTCGCGTCGCCCGCCTGCGTCAGCCAGATCCCGCTCACGTCCCCGCCAGCCTGAGCCTTGTTGACCGGCGCAACCAGCAATGCCGTCAAAATCGCAACAATAAAGCCAAACCTGCCAGCCATCGAGCCCTCCAAAAACCAGGTCTGCATAGCAGCAAATCCAGCGCGTTCAATGTCATATTCGTGGCGGCGCCCAGCGTTTGGTGCGTTGCCCTGACGTTGGTTTGATTACCGAATTCGCTGCCGGCGGATCATTTGCCCCAGCGGCTGAAGCGAACGGATGCGGCCGTGCTAGGCCCGAATACGATCATCGCCCCGCCGATCAGGGCAAACAGCGTCCAGGCCGGTGCATTGACCGACACCCGCCATCAGCCGGCGAGCGGCCGTATTGGGAAGCGCCAGCCGCAACAATGTCGGCAGGATCGGCGACGTCAGCAGGCCGTTCACGGGTACGCCGGCGGGAGCTGCGTCGAGCGCGGCCTCAATCGTCGTGCGTCACCAGACATCGCGGACAAACGATAGATGATGGACGACATACCATGGGCTGGGCCGGGCCGATGCCACCTCCTGGTTATGCAATGGTCACCAGGCCAGGCCGCACAGGTCGATGGTGCCCTGCCGTGGCGCGCGCCTGATGTCGTAGACGTATGGTGCGATGGCCGTGAAACGAACGCGCCCCTGCGGTTGTTCGCAATAAATCTCGCCGTCGAACGGCTTCCAGCCGCGGCCCATGTAGAACGGCGCATTGTGCGGCTCGCAAAACAGCATCGCGAAATCGGTCGCGCCTTCATCCTTCAGGGTTTGAATCGCGGCGTTGAGCGCGATGCTGGCGTATCCCTTGCGGCGGCTGTCCTCGCGGGTCGCAACGCCGCCGATGCCTCCGGCCCGGATGCCGCGACCGTTCCATTTGACCTCGCGGCGGTAGATGCCGACATGGCAGACCACATCCTCCGCTTCATTCTGAACCAGCACCCGCAGGTCGGCATGGGCAAAGACGATGCCGGCCCAGGCCAGCGTTTCGACAACGTGGGGCGGCCAGACCGCGCCGAGCAGCGGTTCTGCCAATGGCCACGATGCGTCTCCGTTCAAAACGTCGATTTCGGTGCTCATTTTTTCCTCACTTCGCGGGCGCCGCGCGTTTCCCGGATACGCGTTTGTGACGACCTGCACGCCGCGGGGCTATTTGTTTTGCCAAATTGCGGTGTTTAACAACGATGGAACCTTCTATAAGGGTTCCCGTTAAGCCCACGTCTCCCATCATGTTCGGACATCATCCCATGACCTTCACGCTTCCCAACCTTCCCTACGCCTATGATGCGCTCGCGCCCCATATGTCCAAGGAAACGCTGGAATATCATCACGACAAGCATCATCAGGCCTATGTGACCAACGGCAACAATCTGCTCAAGGGCACCGAATTCGAGGGCAAGTCTCTCGAGGAGATCGTCAAGGGCTCGTTCGGCAAGAATGCGCCGCTGTTCAACAATGCCGGGCAGCACTACAACCATTTGCATTTCTGGAACTGGATGAAACCCACTGGTGGCGGCAGCAAATTGCCCGGCCGTCTGGAAAAGAAGATCAACGAGGACCTCGGCGGGCTGGAAAAATTCAAGACCGATTTCGCCGCCGCCGGCGCCGGCCAGTTCGGTTCGGGCTGGGCGTGGTTGTCGGTGAAGAACGGCAAGCTCGAAATCTCCAAGACGCCTAACGGCGAAAACCCGCTGGTGCACGGCGCAACCCCGATTCTCGGCGTCGACGTCTGGGAGCACTCCTATTACATCGACTATCGCAACCGCCGTCCGGACTATCTGAAGGCGTTTGTCGATCACCTGATAAACTGGGAATATGTCGACCAGCTGTTCTCCAAGGCCTGACACCTTTTTATCAAGGCACGAACAGGGGGCGGTAGCATCGGCTGCCGCCCTTGTCGTTTGTGGCCGCCTGCATTCAAAAACCAATCGGCCTTGGCAATCCCGCATGGGCGTCCGTGACCCGTGCATGGGTCTTGCCCTGCTTCCGTTTGCATCGCGATGCCGGCGCGGCTAAGCAGATTTTGCCATATCATTACGCGCCAGACCGATTGCCTTGTCAGAACTTCCTCTGAAAGACGCGGCGCCCGCCGCGGACGCCGAGCCGCGTCCCGGACATGTCCGAAAACCTGTCGGCTGGTCGATGATCATGATCGGCGTGCTGGTCGCGGTTAGCGCCGCGCTGGTCTGGCGGCGCGACGGCGTCAATGGCCTCACGGAAATCCTGACCCATGATCTTTCGCTGTTCGGCGGCATCCTGCCGCGCGTGCTGGCCGGCTGCCTGCTCGGTGCGTTCGTCGCCGAGGTGCTGCCGCATGAGAAGGTGTCGCGATCGCTCGGGCCGAAATCCGGGCTGAAGGGATTGCTGATCGGAGCGGCGTTCGGGGCGATCCTGCCGGGCGGGCCGTTCACCGCCTATCCGGTAGCCAGCGCGCTGCTCGCGGTCGGCGCCGATTTCGGCGCGACCATCGCCATGGTCGTGAGCTGGACGCTGATCGGTTACGGCCGCGCGGTCGCCTGGGAATTGCCGATCATGGGCACCGACTTCACGCTGTGGCGCATCGTGATCTCGCTGCCGCTGCCGGTTCTGGCGGGCGCGCTCGGGCGTTTTGTCTATGTCCGGATGTATCCGACAGGCGCGGAGCCATGAGCGCCGCCCTCATCATCGACGTCATCCTGTGGGGTTCGGTTGCCGCGGTCGGATTTATCGCGCTCCGGCGCGGCCGGACGGTTCTGACGACGGCGCTGCGCGAAGGCACCATGGACTTCATCAATATCGTGCCCCGCATCGCGCTGGGCGTGATCGGCTCGGGATATATCGCAGCCGTGATTCCGCAGGAAATCATCACCGGCTGGTTGGGGCCGGATTCGGGATGGCTCGGCGTCCTCACCGCCGTGATCGCGGGCGCGGCGACGCCGGGAGGGCCGGTGGTCGGCTTTTCCATCGGTGCGGTGGCGTTAAAAAGCGGCGGCGGCGCGCCCCAGGTGACGGCCTATGTGATCGCCTGGGCGCTGTTCGCCTTCCAGCGGCTCTTGCTGTGGGAAATTCCGTTCATGCCGGCGCGGTTCGTCTGGTTCCGCGCCGCGGTGTCGTTGCCGTTCCCGTTCGTGGCGGCCGCGATCGCGATGGCGATCGGCAGGCCATAAGGCGTCAATCGGCGAGAACTCGCCTCGGTGGACACGCGTAATGTTATAATATAACATTTTTCCATGATTGGTTCCCAGTCCCATAGCCACGAACATGACCACGCGCACGGGCATGTGCCCATGCACAGCCACGGGCTCGCCTCGCCGCACCCGGCGCAGGCCGCACCATGGTCGATCCTGCGCATGACCGTGCTCTCCCGGCTCGCTGCCGCGCTCGCGGTCAGCGCCGCTCTCTGGGCCGTGGTGCTCCTGGCAATGAGGTGAGCATGGCCGCGCCATTGCTATTTCGCGACGTCACGCTGGGTTACGACCGGCATCCGGCGGTGCACCACCTCGACGGCGAGGTCGCCTCCGGCGCGCTGCTCGCCATTGTCGGTCCCAACGGCGCCGGCAAATCCACGCTGTTTCGCGGCATCGTCGGCATTCTCAAGCCGCTGGCAGGTTCGATTGTGACCGGCGGCCTCGATATCAGGGATATCGCCTATCTGCCGCAGACTGCCGATATCGACCGCAGCTTTCCGATCTCGGTATACGATTTCGTCGGCACCGGGCTTTGGCGCTTCACCGGATTTTTCGGCGGCATGGGCAAGGGAGTGCGCGACAAGATTGCGCAGGCGCTCTCGGCTGTCGGCCTCAACGGTTTTGAGAACCGCGCCATCGGCACGCTGTCGGGCGGGCAGATGCAGCGCATGCTGTTTGCGCGGGTGCTGTTGCAGGACGCGCGCCTGATCGTGCTGGATGAGCCCTTCAACGCCATCGACGCCAGGACCTCGGCCGATCTGCTGGCGCTGGTCAAGCGCTGGCACGGCGAGAAGCGCACCGTGCTGGCGGCGCTGCACGACATGGATCTGGTGCGCGGCAATTTTCCTGAAACCCTGCTGCTGGCGCGGGGGCCGGTGGCCTGGGGTTCAACCGCCGAGGTGCTGACCACGGAAAATCTCTCCGAAGCCCGCCGGATGTGCGAGGCGTTCGACGACAGCGCCGCCGCCTGCGCGGTGGACGATCTGCCGTCGCGGGCGGCCTGAATGTCATGATTTACAGTGCGATGATCCATGACGCGCTGATCGCGCCCTTTGGCGAATTCGAATTCATGCGCCGCGCACTGGCGGCGGTGATTGCGCTTTCGCTGGGCGGTGCGCCGATCGGCGTGTTTCTGATGCTGCGGCGCATGAGCCTCGTCGGCGACGCCATGGCGCATGCAATCCTGCCTGGGGCTGCGATCGGCTTTTTGCTGTCGGGCCTCAATCTGTTTGCGATGACGACGGGCGGATTGATCGCGGGCTTTACGGTGGCGATTCTCGCCGGCGCGGTCGCGCGCGCGACCGAAATGAAGGAAGACGCCTCCCTGGCCGCGTTCTATCTGGTTTCGCTGGCGCTCGGCGTGACGATTGTTTCAATCAAGGGCACCAATATCGATCTGCTGCACGTATTGTTCGGCAACATCCTGGCGATGGACGATCCGACCTTGCTGGTGATCGCGTCCAATGCCACGATCACGCTTCTCGTGCTGGCGGTGATCTTTCGCCCGCTGGTGATCGAGAGCGTCGATCCGATGTTCCTGCGCACGGTGAGCCGCGCCGGGGCGCCGTCGCATCTGGTATTTCTCGCGCTTGTCGTCATCAACCTGGTCAACGGCTTTCAGGCGCTAGGCACCTTGCTGGCAGTGGGGCTGATGATCCTGCCCGCCGGCATCGCCCGGTTCTGGTCGCGCGACATCACCGGCATGATCTGCATCGCGGTCGCAAGCGCAATGGTTTCGGGCTATGCGGGGCTGGTGCTGTCGTTTCAAACCAGGGTGCCGTCGGGCCCCGCGATCATTCTGGTGGCGGCGGCGCTCTATGTCGGCTCCGTCCTGTTCGGCAGCGTCGGCGGCCTGTTCAGGCAGATGTTTCCCGGCCGTCACCTCGAAGCGTAGCGGCAAGTGTGATGCGGCGTTTGCAACCCTGGCTGATCTGTGTGGTGCTCGCGGTATCAGCCGCTCCGCTGCGCGCGCAGGGTCTCAACGTCGTCGCCAGTTTCTCGATCATGGGCGATTTCGCGCGCAACGTCGGCGGCGATCGCGTCAGCGTCGCCACGCTGGTGGGTCCCGATGGCGACGTGCACGTCTATGCGCCGGCGCCGGCGGACGCCAGGAAGATCGCGGACGCGAAACTCCTCATCATCAACGGCCTCGGCCTCGAGGGCTGGTTGCCGCGGCTGTTGCAATCCTCAGGCAGCAAGGCGCCGATCATCACGGCGACCAGGGGTATCGTGCCGCTCAAGCGCGGCTCCGAGGCCGATCCGCATGCCTGGCAATCGGTTGCCAACGCCAGGACCTATGTGGCCAATATCCGCGATGCGATGGTTGCTGCCGACCCCGCCGACGCCGGGACTTTCCGTGCCAATGCGCAAGCCTATCTGGAAAAGCTCGATGCGCTCGATCGCGAGGTGCGGGCAGCGGTTGAGCAAATCCCGGAAGGCCGCCGCAAGGTGATCTCGACCCATGATGCCTTCGGCTATTTTGCTTCGGCCTACGGCATCGAATTCATCGCGCCGTCAGGCGTTTCCACCGAATCCGAGGCCAGCGCCCGCGACATCGCCGCAATCATCACCCAGATCAAAACGGAAAAAATTCCGGCCGTTTTTCTCGAAAATATCAGCGATGACAGGCTGGTCCGGCGGATATCGTCCGAGACCGGCGCAAAGGTCGGCGGAACGCTGTTTTCCGACAGTTTGACAGGTGAAAAGGGCGATGCCCCCACTTACATTGATATGGTCAGGCACAATATAAAGGTCCTGACCAGCGCGCTGGCCGATTAGGGCAGGGGCCCTCCCTGTTGCCGCGCGCCAAAAGTCCCGTTTTCGGAGTCATTATGCCTGAATTGACGTCGCAAAAAATTCCCGTGACCGTGCTGACCGGCTATCTCGGAGCCGGCAAGACCACCCTCCTCAACCGGATTTGTCGGAAAACCACGGCAAGAAATACGCCGTGATCGTCAACGAATTCGGCGAGATCGGCATCGACAACGACCTGATCATCGGCGCGGACGAAGAAGTCTTCGAAATGAACAATGGTTGCGTATGCTGCACCGTGCGCGGCGATCTCGTGCGCATCATCGACGGCCTGATGAAGCGCAAGGGCAAGTTCGACGCCATCATCGTCGAAACCACCGGCCTTGCCGATCCGGCGCCGGTGGCGCAGACCTTCTTTGTCGACGAGGATGTGCAGAAGAATGCGCGGCTCGACGCGGTGGTGACGGTGGCCGACGCCAAATGGCTGAACGATCGCCTGAAGGATGCGCCCGAAGCCAAGAACCAGATCGCGTTTGCCGACGTCATCGTGCTGAACAAGTCCGATCTCGTGACCAAGGCTGAACTCGCCGAGGTCGAGGCGCGGATTCGCGCCATCAACCCTTACGCAAAACTGCATCGCACCGAGCGCTGCCAGGTCGCGCTGTCGGACGTGCTGGAGCGCGGCGCATTCGATCTCGACCGTATCCTCGAGCTCGAACCGGAATTTCTCGAGGCCGGCGACGACCACGACCATGATCATGATCATCATCACGGCCATGACCATCACCACGATCACGGCCACAGCCATCACGGCCTCAAGCATTACCATGACGAGGACATGCAATCGCTGTCGCTGCGATCGGACAAGCCGCTCGACGCCACCAAGTTCATGCCCTGGCTGCAGAACCTGGTCGCCAGCGAGGGCCAGAAGATCTTGCGCTCCAAGGGCATTCTGGCGTTCAGCGACGATGACGACCGCTATGTCTTTCAGGGCGTGCACATGATGCTGGAGGGCGATCACCAGCGGGCCTGGAAGGAGGGCGAACCGCGCGAGAGCCGTCTGATCTTCATCGGCCGCGAATTGCCCGAGCAGACCATCCGGGACGGCTTCGAGCGCTGTATCACCGCGTGATGACAAAGTTCGATCCAGGCGACAATTCCGCCTCCATCGCATCCGTCACCGACCGGGTGCGCGCGGTCAAGATCGGCGCGCCCGTCACGGCGGTGCATTTTCTCGGAGAGAGCGCGGCCTTCGTCGGCGCCGAGGAAAAGATTTTCCTGGTCAGCGGGAAGGGCGAGGTTTCGCCGGCCGCGGTCCACAGCGGCGGCATTCTGTGCGCGGTATCGGACGGTACCCGTATCGTGATGGGCGGCGACGACGGCAAGGTCGTCTCGCTCAACGCCAGGGGCGAGGTCGCGCTGCTTGCGACCGACCCGAAGCGACGCTGGATCGACTGTGTCGCCCTGCATGCGGACGGTGCGGTGGCGTGGTCGGCGGGCAAGACCGCCTATGTTCGCAGCGGCAAGGGCGAGGAGAAATCCTTTCCGGTGCCCTCGACCGTTGGCGGCCTGGCGTTTGCGCCCAAGGGCCTGCGGTTGGCGATTGCACATTATAACGGCGTGACGCTGTGGTTTCCCAACATGGCGGCCAATCCGGAATTTCTGGAATGGGCGGGCTCGCATCTTGGCGTCACCTTCAGCCCGGACAACAAGTTTCTGGTGACCGCGATGCACGAGCCGGCGCTGCACGGCTGGCGGCTCGCCGACAACCGGCACATGCGCATGACCGGGTATCCCGGACGCGTCCGGTCGATGTCGTGGACCACCGGCGGCAAGGCACTGGCGACATCGGGCGCCGATAGCGTGATCATGTGGCCGTTCGCCGGCAAGGACGGCCCGATGGGCAAGGAGCCGGCGATGCTGGCGCCATTGCAGGCGCGCGTCACCATGGTCTCCTGCCATCCGAAGCAGGACATCCTCGCCGCCGGCTACAGCGACGGCACCATATTGATGGTGCGGATGACCGACGGCGCGGAGATTCTGGTGCGGAAGAACGGCACCGCGCCGGTCGCGGCGCTGGCCTGGAACGCCAAAGGCACGCAGCTGGCGTTCGCCGCAGAGGATGGTGAGGCGGGCCTGCTGGAGCTTTAGCGGGCGGGCAGGGGGGTTCCTGCGGGAACAATACGTTCCGGCGTCGGTTGGTACCGCTGAACTCCAGCGGTGAACACGATGTCTCCGGACGACAGCAAACGCGCTCTTGGCAAGGATCTGCTGCTCGCGTCCGCCATGGTGGCGGCGGGACTGGCCGTATCCGGTCTGGCACTGATGCAGCTTCGCGCGGCTCACGATCCGCAAGTAGCGCAGGCGACGCAGCCGTTGCAGTCGACGCCGGGAGCGGACAAAAAACCGTCCGCGCCGGCTGAGCCAACAACAACCGGTGCGCGGCCATCGCAGGTTCCTCCCGAGCCTGCCCGCCTCGATGCGCAGGCGCAGAAGGAGGGCGTGAAGCCGGCGCTGCCGCCCGCGCCGGCGGAAAAGATGGCGGCGCCGATCAAGGAAAGATAGGCGCCTCATCGCCCAAGCCTCACCATGAGGTCGGTGCAATGCCGGCGCCTGACGCCGTTTTGATTGGCGCTGCCGATTTTGCAGTCTCGCTTGTCGCCATCAGCTGCCGCATACTCCCGCACCGGCGCAGATGACACATGAGGCTGATGATGAAGATCGACGATGTCAGGCGAACCGCGTATTCGATGCCGCTGACCAGCCCGTCGTTTCCGCCGGGGCCTTACCGGTTCTTCAACCGGGAATATTTCGTCATCACCTATCGCACCGATCCGGAGGCGCTTGCCGCCGCGGTGCCGGAGCCGCTTGAGGTGGCTCAGTCCGTCGTCAAATACGAGTTCATCCGGATGCCTGATTCAACCGGCTTTGGCGATTATACCGAAACCGGCCAGGTGATTCCGGTTCGCTTCAAGGGCGAGGACGGCGTCTATATCCACTCGATGTATCTCGACGACGACGCGCCGATCGCGGGCGGCCGCGAGCTGTGGGGATTTCCCAAGAAGCGGGCGACCCCGAAGATCGAGGTCGAGAGCGACGTGCTGGTGGGCTCGCTGCATTACGGCTCGGTGCTCTGCGCCTCCGGCACCATGGGTTACAAGCATCACGCCGTCGACCACGACACCGTGCTGAAGGCGTTGAAGGTGCCGAACTTCATTCTCAAGATCATTCCGCATGTCGACGGTTCCCCGCGGATCTGCGAACTGGTGCGCTACTATCTGGAAGACATCACGTTGAAAGAAGCCTGGACCGGGCCGGCGGCGCTCGGCCTGTTCCCGCACGCGCTGGCGGATGTGGCAAAGCTGCCGGTGCGCGAGGTGGTCTCGGCGCTGCATTTCAAGGCCGACCTGACACTTGGCCTCGGAACGGTGGCGTTCGATTATCTGGGGAAGTGAAGAACCGCGCGCAGGAAAGTCGCTGCGAGTGCGATCATTCAATTTCGTCATGGCCGGGCAGAAGCGCGAAGCGCGTCTTCGCGCTAGATGTCCCGGCCATCCACGTCTTGGCTCAAGGAATGAAAGACGTCGATGCCCGGCACAAGGCCGGGCATGACGTGTGTGGGGACTTTGGCTGCGCTTACCGCACCAGCACGTTCCTGAACTGCCAGGGATCCGACGTGTCGATGTCTTCCGGGAACAGGCCGGGCCGGTCTGACAGCGGCGTCCAGTCGGTGTAGAAACCCTTCACCGGGCCGAGATACGGCCGCTGGATTTCGAGGCAGCGGCGGAAATCCATCTCGTCGGCCTCGACGATACCGGCGCCGGGATTTTCCAGCGCCCACACCATGCCGGCGACAACCGCCGACGACACCTGCAGGCCCGTTGCATTCTGGTAGGGCGCGATCGCCCGCGTTTCCTCGATCGAGAGCTGCGATCCGTACCAGTAGGCGTTCCTGGCATGGCCGTAGAGCAGCACGCCGAGCTCGTCGATGCCGTCCTCGATCTCGTTCTCGTCCAGGATATGCCACTTCGGCTGCATCTTGCCGGTCGCGCCGAACATTTCGTGCAACGACAGCACCGCATCATTGGCGGGATGATAGGCGTAATGGCAGGTCGGGCGATAGATCACCGTGCTGCCGTCGCGAACGGTGAAGTAATCGGCGATCGAAATCAACTCATTGTGGGTGACGAGAAAGCCGTATTGCGCCCCCGGTGTCGGACACCATGAGCGCACGCGGGTGTTGGCGCCGGGTTGCTGCAGATAGATCGCGGCGCCGCAGCCGTAATTGTGGATGCCGGCATTGTGCGGCATCCACGCCTCGTGGGTGCCCCAGCCGAGTTCGGCCGGCTGCATGCCCTCGGAGACGAACCCCTCCACCGACCAGGTGTTGACGAAGACGTTCCCCGGCTTCGGCTTCTTGGAGCGCTGGGTGTCGCGCTCGGCGATATGGATGCCCTTGACGCCGAGCTTGTAGGCGAGCTGGCCCCAGCCTTCCCGGCTCTTCGGCTCGTTGAACGGCGTGTTGGTGTCGCGGGCGATGTCGAGCAGCGCCTGCTTGACGAACCAGGACACCATGCCGGGATTGGCGCCGCAGGTGGAGACGGCGGTCGGCCCGCCGGGGCTCTTGTGCTTGGCCGCGAGCAGGGTTTCGCGCAGCGCGTAGTTCGAGCGCTTCTCGGGTCCGATATTGCGGTCGAAATAGAAGCCGAGCCACGGCTCGACGACGGTGTCGATATAGAGCGCGCCGATCTCGCGGCACATGGTCAGGATGTCGACCGAGGAGGTGTCGACCGACAGGTTGACGCAAAACCCCTGGCCGCCGCCGGCCGTCAGAAGCGGCACCAGCAGCTCGCGATAATTGTCCCGGGTGACCGCCTGCTTGATGAAGCGCACGCCGTGCTGTTTTGCCAGTTCGCCGTCCTCATGTGGATCGATGATCACAAAGCGGGATTTGTCATAGGCAAAATGCCGCTCGATCAGCGGCAGCGCGCCCTTGCCGATCGAGCCGAAGCCGATCATGACAATGGGGCCGGAAATTTTCGCATGGATCAACTGATCGGGCGGGCTCATTAATCTGTCTCCGGAATGGAAAAAAAGGGATCAGGCGGTGCGCCGCTTGGCGGTGACTTCGATCTCGATCTTCATCGCGGGCTTCAAGAGCCCGGCAACGACGAGGAGGGTTGCGGCCGGTCTGATATCGCCAAGCGTCTCGCCGCAGACCGCGAACACGGCGTCGGCGTCGTTGGCGTCGGGGATGTAATAGGTCGCGCGGACGATGTCGGCCATGGCGAAACCGCCGTCCTTCAGCGCCGCCTCGATGGTCTTGAAGCAGTTTCGTGTCTGGCTGGTGACATCCGCCGGCATTGTCATGGTGGCGTAGTCGTAGCCGGTGGTGCCGGAAACGAAGGCGAAATCGCCGTCGATGACGGCGCGGCTGTAGCCGGCCGCCTTCTCGAAAGGCGAACCGGTGGAAATCAGGCGGCGGGACATGGCGGGACCTCCGGGTAAGACTGGCCTCGCAATGCCGCGTCTTGGCGATCAAATCAAGCCGCGTGAGGCGCCAATTTCCGCGAGCGAGCCGCGGGCCGCGTGCCCTGCGGCACCGCCTTGCCGGTCGGCACGATCATGCCCCAGGCGCCGTCGAGCGCGCCCTGGCGCAGCTCGAGACCGAGCAGGCGCTCGCGCTCGAACGGGCCCGGCAGCGACAATTGGCCGGTTTTCAGCGCCGAGAAGCCGAAGCGGGCATAATAGGGCGCGTCGCCGAGCAGGATCACCGCGCCATGGCCGCGCGCCTCTGCCACCGCCAGCGCCTGATCGATCAGCGCCGCCCCGATGCCGAGCTTGCGGCACATCGGGTCGACCGCGAGCGGGCCCAGTACCAGCGCGGGGACGCCCCCGGCGCTGACGTGCCACAACCGCAATGTTCCGACCAGGCGGCTCTGGGCTATGGCCGAGAGCGCCAGACCTTCGGCGGGCGCGCGTCCGTCGCGCAGGCGCTGGCAGGTGCGCTGCTGGCGGTTCAAGCCAAAGCAGGCATCGAGCAGCGCTTCACGCGCAGCGACGTCCGAGGCACGCTCCGCACCGATCGCGAACGGAGCGGCCTCGGCGGGGAGGACAACGGGGTTCTTCCGCAAATTGGTCATGGCACGTCGGTCCCCCGCTTCCCGACGGCGGCAAGCCGCGGGAAGCGTTGTCGGCAAATTCGCGTGTGAGGGGGTGGGAGCCGGCGGACCGGCTCCCGATTATTCGAGCCTCCGCAGAGGCCAGATCAGATGTGGTAGGTCCGCAGCGGCGGGAAGCCGTTGAAGGCTACCGACGAGTAGGTCGATGTATACGCGCCGGTACCTTCGATCAGCACCTTGTCGCCGATCTCGAGCGTCACCGGCAGCGGGTACGGCATCTTCTCGTACAGCACGTCGGCGGAATCGCAGGTCGGGCCTGCGAGCACACACGGCGTCATTTCCGCGCCGTCATGGCGGGTGCGGATCGCGTAGCGGATCGACTCGTCCATGGTCTCGGCGAGACCGCCGAACTTGCCGATGTCGAGATACACCCAGCGCACCTCGTCGTCGTCGCTCTTCCTGGAAATCAGAACGACTTCGGTCTCGATGATGCCGGCATTGCCGACCATGCCGCGGCCCGGTTCGATGATGGTCTCCGGGATCTGGTTGCCGAAATGCTTGCGCAGCGCGCGGAAGATCGACCGGCCGTACTGCACCACCGGCGGCACGTCCTTGAGGTACTTGGTCGGGAATCCGCCGCCCATGTTGACCATGGACAGGTTGATGCCGCGCTCGGCGCAGTCGCGGAACACCGTCGAGGCCATCGCCAGCGCGCGGTCCCACGCCTTCACCTTGCGCTGCTGCGAGCCGACATGGAACGAGATGCCGCACGGCTCCAGCTTGAGACGCTTGGCGAGGTCGAGCACCTCGACCGCCATCTCCGGGTCGCAGCCGAACTTGCGCGACAGCGGCCATTCGGCGCCGGCGCAATCGTAGAGAATGCGGCAGAACACCTTGGCGCCGGGGGCTGCGCGGGCGATCTTCTCGACCTCGGCGGCGCAGTCGACGGCAAACAGACGGATGCCGAGCGCGAAGGCGCGCGCGATATCACGCTCCTTCTTGATCGTGTTGCCATAGGAAACACGCTCCGGCGACGCACCCGCGGCCAGCGCCATCTCGATCTCGGCCACCGACGCGCAGTCGAAGCACGAGCCCATCGAGGCCAGCAGCGACAGCACTTCCGGCGCCGGGTTGGCCTTCACCGCGTAGAACACGCGGCTGTCCGGCAGCGCCCTGGAGAAGGTCTGATAGTTGTCGCGCACGACTTCGAGGTCGACGACGAGACACGGCTCGACGTCCTGGCCCTCGTTGCGGCGGTTGCGCAGGAATTCCTGAATACGTTCGGTCATAGCACCCTCCCAAACGGCCCAGCGACGGGGACACGTTCAAAAATGATCTCGGATAAGAGTGCCCCGGCCACATCGCGCGATGGAGGCGCAACGAAGCCAGAAAACTCAAACCGAATTGTGCTGCCGTGGATTGGTTGGGAATGATCCCGCCCGCACACCTGGCAATGAAGGACAAGCCTCTTCGGTATTCGCGCCGGCTGGTGGAGAGCCGGCAGAGACCAAAAAAGCCCGATCCGTCGTTGCTTTAAGTCGCGTCCCCCGTTGAGAACGAGGTGCGCCGGTTCGCCTCCGGCTGCCAGTCACGGTTGCAAGGAGCGAAGAGACCTTCAACGGCATCTCTTGAGAGAGATGCTGGCCTCTTAAGTCTTGGGACTTAAGCGACCCTCGGTTCTTCATCCCTTGGCGGCTGTCCGGCCTCTTGTCCGGATACCTACCGACTGACACACGACCACAGGCACGTGCGAAATTGGGCAAGAGTGGAAATAAGCGCTTTGAGTCGGCTTCGCAACATTTTTTTTAGCCTGTCGGGAAATCTCCCCAGCAGGTGTCTTCGCCATCGCGCGCCACCGCGCGCACGCGGCGTTGAAAGTGAACAGACGTTAAGTTTTCTCTAACGAAGGAGCATTCGATGCAAGCGCGAGGCGGCTTGTTGCGTGAGGCCGGTTCAGGCGCGCCGCGTAAATGGCTCGACGTGCCGCGCGGCGCGGATGAACGCCGCCATGACGAAGACGCCGAACGCGAACAGCAGGGCCTGCAGGATGTGCGCGCCGGTGTCGTCGAACCCGAACAGGATCGCGAGTGCCCAGCCGCCGGCGAACGCCGCGCCGAATACTTCGGCGCCGATCAGAATCGCCGCGCTGATGACGGTGATGACGCTCGGCCAGATGATCTGGCGGGCGCTGGTCGGGGAGGGCTGAGAGCTCATGAGCAGGGTCCTGTTGAGGGCCGCAATCTCTATGAAAAGGCCCGCTCTATCAAGCGCAAAAGGCCCAAAAAAGCCCGATCGCATGCTATAGATTCCTCAACCGATTTGGGACGAAAACGGGAATTTCATGCCGGAAGCTGAGCAAATGACGGACACCTCGCAAGCCGCTGTGAACCCGCTCCTGAAGGGGTGGCAGACGCCGTTCGAGGCGCCGCCGTTCGCGGAGATCGCGCCGGAGCATTTCCTCCCCGCCTTCGAGCAGGCCTTCGCCGACCATGCGGCCGAGATCAACGCGATCGAGCACGACCCGGCGACGCCCGACTTCGCCAACACCATCACCGAGCTGGAACGCTCGGGCAAGCTGCTCTCCAGGGTGTCGGCGGTGTTCTATGACCTGGTGTCGGCGGACTCCAATCCGGCGCTGCTCGAGATCGACAAGGAGGTGTCGTTGCGGATGGCGCGGCACTGGAACCCGATCATGATGAACGCGGTGCTGTTCGGCCGGATCGCGATGCTGCACGACAACCGCGCCGCCCTCTCCCTGACCGGCGAGCAGATGCGGCTCCTGGAGCGCACCTATACGCGCTTCCATCGCGCCGGCGCCGGCCTCGACGAGGCGGCGAAGCAGCGCATGGCCGAGATCAACGAGCGGCTCGCACATCTCGGCACGGCGTTCAGCCATCATCTGCTCGCCGACGAGCAGGACTGGTTCATGGAACTCGGCGAAGCCGATTGCGACGGCCTGCCGGACAGCTTTGTCGCCGCCGCCAGGGCTGCCGCCGGCGAGCGCGGCATGGCCGGCAAGGCGATCGTGACGCTGTCGCGATCCTCGGTCGAACCGTTCCTGAAGAGCTCCGGCCTCCGCGAGCTGCGCGAGAAAGTCTACAAGGCCTTCGTCGCGCGTGGCGACAACGGCAACGCCAACGACAACAATGCCGCCATCCTGGAGATCCTCAAGCTGCGCGAGGAGAGCGCCAATCTCCTGGGCTTTCCGACCTTCGCCGCCTATCGGCTCGAGGATTCGATGGCGAAGACGCCGCAAGCCGTCCGCGGCCTCCTGGAGCGGGTCTGGAAGCCGGCCCGCGCCCGTGCTCTGGCGGATCGCGACGCCCTGCAGGCGCTGGTGGCGGAAGAGGGCGGCAATTTCGCGCTGGCGCCGTGGGACTGGCGCTACTACGCCGAAAAGCTGCGGCAGCGCCGCGCCAATTTCGACGACGCCGCGATCAAGCCCTATCTTTCGCTCGACAACATGATCGAGGCCGCCTTCGACTGCGCCACCCGCCTGTTCGGCGTCAGCTTCTCCGAGCGCCGGGATATTCCGGTCTGGCATCCGGACGTGCGGGTCTGGGAAGTGAAAGACAGCGCCGGCCGCCACGTGGCGCTGTTCTATGGCGACTACTTCGCCCGGCCCTCGAAGCGCTCTGGCGCCTGGATGACCTCATTGCGCGACCAGCAGAAGCTCGATGGCGCCATCGCGCCGCTGGTCATCAATGTCTGCAACTTCTCCAGGGGCGCCGACGGCCAGCCGTCGCTGTTGTCGCCCGACGATGCCCGGACCCTGTTCCATGAATTCGGCCACGGCCTGCACGGGATGCTGTCGGACGTGACCTATCCCTCGCTGTCGGGCACCAGCGTGTTCACCGATTTCGTCGAACTGCCCTCGCAGCTCTACGAGCACTGGCAGGAGCAGCCGCAGGTGCTGCGGCAATTCGCGCGGCATTACCAGACCGGCGAGCCCTTGCCGGACGACCTGTTGAAGCGCTTCCTTGCCGCGCGCAAATTCAACCAGGGCTTTGCTACCGTGGAATTCGTCTCCTCGGCGCTGATCGATCTCGAATTCCATACCCAGCCGGCCGCGGCGATCCCGGACGTGCGGGCGTTCGAACGCCAGGAACTGGAAAAAATCGGGATGCCGGCGGAAATTTCGCTGCGGCACCGGCCGCAGCAATTCGGCCATATCTTTTCCGGCGATCACTACGCGGCGGGCTATTACAGCTACATGTGGTCCGAGGTGATGGATGCCGACGCCTTCGGGGCCTTCGAGGAGGCCGGCGACATTTTCGATCCCGCGGTCGCCAGGCGCCTGCACGACGACATCTATTCCTCCGGCGGTTCGCGCGATCCCGAAGACGCCTATGTCGCCTTCCGCGGCCGGGAGCCGGAGCCCGACGCGCTCTTGCGCCGCCGCGGCCTGCTGGAAACATCGGAGGCTGGCTGAGGTGAATAGCGTGCTGCGCCGGTTGCTTGGGGTACTGCTGCTCGCCGGCGCAATCGCGCTCGGCGCGAGCCCGGCGCGGGCGCATCCGCATGTCTGGATCACCGCCACCAGCGAGTTGATCTACGATACCGACGGCTCGATCACCGGCGTGCGTCACGCCTGGACCTTCGACGACATGTTTTCGACCTATGCCTTGCAGGGCATCGAGACCAGGACCAAGGGCGTCTACAGCCGCGAAGAACTCGGGCCGCTGGCGCAGACCAATGTCGAATCGCTGAAGGAATACGCCTTCTTCACCTTCGCCAAAGCCGACGGCAGAAAAGCGAAATTCCTCGAGCCGGTCGATTACTTCCTTGAATACAAGGACACCCTGCTGACGCTTCATTTCACCTTGCCGCTGAAGACGCCGGTGAAGCCGAAGGAGCTGGCGCTGGAAGTGTTCGACCCGGCGTTTTTCATCGACTTCAAGTTCGCCGACAAGGACCCGGTCAGGCTGGTCGGGGCTCCCGCGGCCTGTCAGACGGCATTCCAGCGGCCCAATGACGGCGCCGCCAAAGCCCAGAAGATCGGCGAGGATAATTTCCTGAGCGGCGACAATTCCAACTTTGGCGCGATGTTCGCCAACAAGATCACGGTAGAGTGTCCGTGAAGTCCCGCCCAAGCGTCTCCCGCGCCCTGGCGTTCGGCGCCGCCGCCGTGCTCGCCGTTTTGGTGCTCGACAGCGCAACGAGCGCCCTGATGGCGCAGAACCCGTTTGGTGGCCCGCGCCCGGGCGCCGGCGCGCCGGAGACGGGCGGGATCATCGGATGGCTGCTGTCAAAACAATCGGAATTCTACCGCGAAATGTCCTCGACCATTCGCGCTGCGAAGTCCGACGGCTCGGCGGTCTGGACCCTGCTCGCGATCTCCTTTGCTTACGGGATTTTTCACGCCGCGGGCCCCGGCCATGGCAAGGCGGTGATCTCGTCCTATCTGGTCGCCAACCAGGAGACCGCGCGGCGCGGCATCGTGCTGTCGTTTGCGTCGGCGCTGATGCAGGCACTGGTCGCGGTGGTGATTGTCGCGATTTGCGCCTGGCTGCTCAACGCCACCGCCAAGACCATGTGCGGCGCCGAGAAGGCGGTCGAGATCGCAAGCTACGCGCTGATCGCAGCCTTCGGCGCCCGGCTGGTGTGGACCAAGGGCGGCGGATTTTTTCGGGCGCTGCAGGCGCGGCCACCGGTGCCGGCGATGGCGGTGCACAGCGCATCACCACGACCACAATCATGGCCACCACCATCATGATCATCACGATGACCATGTCCATGACGAGCATTGCGGCCATTCCCACGGTCCTGATCCGGGCGAACTCGCCGGTCCCGGCGGCTGGCGGCGCGGCTTGAGCGCGATCTTCGCCGTCGGCGTCAGGCCGTGTTCGGGCGCGATCCTGGTTCTGGTGTTCGCGCTGGCGCAAGGGTTGTTCTGGGCCGGCATCGCCGCGACTTTCGTGATGGGGCTCGGCACCGCGATCACGGTGGCGACCATCGCCGTCATGGCGGTGTCGGCCAAGGATCTGGCGCAGCGCCTCAGCGCCGGACGCGAAGGCGGCGGCGCGCTTGTCATGCGCGGGGTGGAATTTGCCGCCGCGGGGCTGGTGCTCTTGTTCGGCGCCGGTCTCTTGTTCGGCTACATCGCCGCCGAGCGCGTGACGTGTTTGTAGGCGATCTCAGACCGGCCAAAGCCTGCGGATCAACGGCATGAAGAAAATGGCGAGATTGATCACAAAGCCGATGCTCCACAGGATCGACCGCAGCATCGGCCGATCGCCGAGATAGGTGAAGACATAGGCAATCCGCACGATCAGGAACAGCACTGCCAGTTCGTTGATGAGGTGCTGCGGGCCGGCGCGAAATTCCGCCAGCAATACGGCGACGGCGAAGAACGGAAACGCCTCGATGCCGTTCTGATGCGCACCCAGCACGCGCGCGCGAAGAGGGTCCGCAGAGAACGCGGGATCGCGCGGCCGGGAGTTGTCGAAATGCCGAAACCCGATCCACTTGATCGGTGCGATGGTCAGCAGATAGAGCATCAGCGTTCCGAAAACGCACCATTCGGCGACCGTCATGGCTTCCCTCGATCCGCGGCAGAAGTGTGACAATATCGAATGGGCCATTATCTTGACAAGGATGACCCAACGCGCGAAGCCACGCGCCATGATGACGGCGGTTGTTCCCATCGAGAAGAGAAAGGCTGCGGCCGATGTCGGACCGCAGCGCATCGGCGTGCTCCTGGTCAACCTCGGCACCCCCGACACTGCCGATGCCAGGGGCGTGCGCGTCTACCTCAAGGAATTTCTGAGCGATGTCCGGGTGATCGAGGATCAGGGGCTGTTATGGAAGCTGATCCTGAACGGCATCATCCTGCGCGTCCGCCCCGGCCGCAAGGCGCGCGATTACCTGAAGATATGGAACACCGAGAACAACGAGTCTCCGCTCAAGACCATCACCCGCTCGCAGTCCGACAAGCTTGCCGCTGCCATATCGGACCATGACCATGTCATGGTCGATTGGGCGATGCGCTACGGCAACCCGTCGATCGCCTCGCGCATCGAGGCGTTGACGGCGCAGGGCTGCGACCGGCTCCTGGTGGTGCCGCTCTATCCGCAATATTCGGCCGCGACATCGGCAACCGTATGCGACGAGGTGTTCCGCGTGCTCGCAGGGATGCGCGCGCAACCGACTTTGCGGGTAACGCCGCCCTATTACGACGATCCCGACTATATCGAGGCGCTGGCGGTCTCCATCAATGCGCATCTCGCCACGCTGCCGTTCCAGCCGGAGCTGATCGTGGCCTCGTTCCACGGCATGCCGCAGAAATATGTCGACAAGGGCGATCCCTACGAGGCGCAATGCATCGCCACGACCGATGCCTTGCGCAAGCGCATGGGGCTGGATGCCTCGAAGCTGTTGCTGACCTTCCAGTCGCGCTTCGGCTTCGACGAGTGGCTCAAGCCATACACCGACAAGACCATGGAGAAGCTGGCCAAGGACGGCGTGCGCCGCATCGCCGTGCTGACTCCCGGTTTCTCCGCCGATTGCCTGGAAACGCTCGAGGAAATTGCGCAGGAAAACGCCGAGATCTTCAAGCACTATGGCGGCGAGCAATTTGCCTTCATCCCGTGCCTGAACGACAGCGATCCCGGCATGGACGTCATCCGGCAACTGGTGCTGCGCGAGTTGCAGGGCTGGATCTAACCCCAACCGCGCAAGGATTCCTGCCAGTATTCGGTTGCCCTACATCTGGCGGCCGGCAAACTTGCCTATATTTTAAAAATCGCAGACTGAACCGGCGCGGCCGGGATGCAGACAGATAGGCGTGCGCCCGGGCGCGTTTCGTGCCGGGCATTGGGAGGATTCATGACCGGGTTTGACATTTTCGCCATCGCGCTGGTGCTGCTGGTGATTTTCACGCTGTTTGCCGGCATCAAGACGGTGCCGCAAGGGTATGACTGGACCATCGAACGGTTCGGAAAATACACCCGCACGCTGGCGCCGGGGCTGAACATCATCATCCCCTATTTCGACCGCGTCGGCCGCAAGATGAACATGATGGAGCAGGTGATCAACATTCCGGAGCAGGAGGTGATTACCAAGGACAACGCCACGGTGACGGTGGACGGTGTCGCCTTCTTCCAGGTGTTCGATGCCGCCAAAGCAAGCTACGAGGTGGCCAATCTCAACCAGGCGATCATCGTGCTGACGATGACCAATATCCGCTCGGTGATGGGCGCGATGGACCTCGACCAGGTGCTGTCGCATCGCGACGAGATCAACGAGCGCCTGCTGCGCGTGGTCGACGCCGCGGTGTCGCCGTGGGGATTGAAGGTCAACCGCATCGAGATCAAGGATATCGTGCCGCCCGCCGACCTCGTCGAGGCGATGGGACGGCAGATGAAGGCCGAGCGTGTCAAGCGCGCTGACATCCTGCAGGCCGAAGGCCAGCGGCAGTCGGAGATCCTGCGCGCGGAAGGCGCCAAGCAGGGCCAGATCCTGCAGGCCGAGGGCCGCAAGGAGGCCGCGTTCCGCGACGCCGAGGCGCGCGAGCGTTCCGCCGAAGCCGAGGCCAAGGCGACGCAGATGGTCTCCGAGGCCATCGCCAAGGGCGACGTCGCCGCGCTGAACTATTTCATCGCCGACAAATACATCAAGGCGTTCGGGCAGCTGGCCGAATCGCCGAACCAGAAGATCATCATGCTGCCGGTCGAGGCGATGAGCATGCTCGGCTCGCTCGCCGGCATCGGCGAGATTGCGAAGGCGACCTTCGGCGAAAGCGCGGCATCGGCGCAGGCCGCCGCGCGGCGCTCCTCGGTGCCATCAGCCGGATCGGGCGCCCTTCCGCCGGTGCCGCCGCAAAGCTGAGGGGCACACCATGACCGAGATGTTCTCCACGCTGGGCACCTGGAACTGGCTGATCTTCGGCGTCGTGCTGATGGCGCTGGAATTGCTCGCCCCCGGGGTGTTCCTGTTCTGGCTCGGGCTCGCGGCGTTGCTGGTCGGGTTGCTGTCGTTCGCGATCAATCCGTCCTGGCAGATGCAGATCCTGATGTTCGCGATCTTCGCCGTCGCCGCGGTGCCGCTGTGGCGGCGCATCGCGCGCAGCAACAAGGCTGCGAGCCAGAGCAATCCGTTTCTCAACAAACGCGCCGACGCGCTGGTCGGCCGCGTGTTCACTTTGGAAAAGCCGATCATCGACGGCGCCGGCACGGTGCGGATCGACGACACGATCTGGCGCGTGGCCGGTCCCGACGCGCCCGCCGGCAGCCGGGTCAGGATCGTGCAGGCCGACGGCGCCAGCCTGACGGTGGCCGCGGCGTAGACACGATCCTTCTTGCTTCGGGCGGCGAAACGCGCGGCGAACGCAGCTGCCGCTCGAGGAAAAGGCGGCGCGGTTTCCAAAGGCTTCGAACGAGCCGACGCAAATTCCCTCGTCGTCCCGGCCTTGAGCCGGGACCCATGCGCCGTGTTCTGTCGTTGGGGCACCTGGGCAAATGGCTTCCGCAACAACCGACGCCGCGGATTGTGGGTCCCGGCGTTCGCCGGGACGACATGTTACGCCACCCCGGCCCGCAGCACGTCGTGGACGTGGACGATGCCGACCGGCTTTTTGCCTTCGGCGACGATCAGCACCATCACCGCAGGCTTCGACGAATTGACGCTCTCGCGCATGATTTCGGACGCGAGCATTCCGGGGGCAATCGTCCTCGGATCTTTCGTCATCACGTCATCGACGAGGGCCGTCATCAGGTCCGGCCGCATGTGACGGCGCAGATCGCCGTCGGTGATGATGCCGGCGATCTCGCCCAGACGGTCGACGATGCAGACGCAGCCGAATCCCTTGGAGGACATCTCCACCAGCGCATCCGACATTTTCGCGCCGAGCGGTTTGACCGGGATCGCCTCGCCGGTATGCATGATGTCGCGGACGAATTTCAGCATCGCCCCGAGCTTGCCGCCGGGATGGAAATTGGCGAACTCGAGTGCGGTAAAACCCCGGCCTTCGAGCAGCGCAATGGCGAGCGCGTCGCCGATCGCCGCCTGCATCAGGGACGAGGTGGTCGGCGCCAGATTGTGCGGACAGGCCTCGCGCGCTCTCGGCAGCTCCAGCACGATTCCGGCGGCCTCGCCGAGCGGAGAGGCGGCGTTCGAGGTCACGGCAATCATCGGGATCGCGAAGCGTTTCGAATAATTGACGAGGTTCTTCATCTCCGGCTGCTCGCCGGACCACGACAGCGCGATGATGACGTCGTCAGCCGTGATCATGCCGAGATCGCCGTGGCCGGCCTCGGCGGCGTGCACGAAGAAGGCGGGGGTGCCGGTGGAGGCCAGCGTCGCGGCGATCTTGCGCGCCACATGGCCCGATTTGCCGAGCCCGGTGACGATGACGCGGCCCCTGGCTTCGCGGATGGTATCGACGGCGGCGGCAAAGGCCGGCCCGAGCGGGCCCTGCAGGGCCGTGGCAATCGCACCGACACCGCTGATTCCGGCATCGAGGGTGCGCAAGGCCGATTGAACGGCGGCGTTGGCGTCTGTCCCGGATGATTTTGCCATCAGCGGTTTCGAATTGGCCATGTCTGGTTCCGAAAGGGAGCGGGCAACCGGGTTGCGCCGCGGGCCCCTCCTTAGCACGGCCGCTTTCGCGAAGCGACGCGCGGGGACGGCTCTCAACGGCCCATTAACCATAATTGTTTTAACTCCATTAACGACGTTTTCCGCGCAAGCGTGGAACCCGGTCGGCAAGCGTGTGAATTCGTTGGGGTATTTTCATCGTGACGGTGGGGCCAGCAAGGGGCCACTTTAGGCGCGTGGTGGTTTTGCGCGCGCTTTTGCCATGGCTTGCGCTGATCGGCCTGGAGGAGACTCCGGCGCAGGCCCAAACCCTGACCCCCGACCTGCTGCGGCCGGTGCGCGACGGCTTTATTCTGCCGCAGAATTTGCCGCTGCGCAGGACCGGGGACAGCAGCCTCGATCCTGCCGACCCTGTCGACGATATGGGGCTTCGCAAGGAGGCTCCGGCGCCGTCGCGGATCGGCAATATTCCCACTTACGGCCTTCCCGCCGCCAGCGGCGCGGCGGACTCCGGCTTCGACTCGCTCAATCGCAGCCGCAAGAAGCCGAAACTCTATCCGGGTCAGGCCAAGCCGAAACCGCCGCCCGGCCCCGGCAGCCCCGCGCCGGCGCCCTCGACGTTGTCCGCGATGTCGAACGGGCGGCTGCGGCTGTCGATTCCGCCGTCCGAGACCGCCCACAGGACGCCGGTCGCGCCGGCGCTGGCCGGCACCGTGGCCGGCCAGCCGCAGCGCAGGCGCCTCCGGGCCGATGACGACCCGTTCGGCGCGGTCGGAGACTATGCCGGCAGCTTTCTGATCAAGTCCGCCGTCGAGCTCTCGGGCGGCTACGACACCAATCCCGGCCGCACCTTCGTACCGAGGGGATCGCCGCTCTATGTGGTTGCGCCGGAATTTCTCGCGGTCTCCAACTGGGAGCGCCATGCGCTGGTCGCCGACTTGCGGGGATCGTTCACCGGTTACGGCAACACCTTTCCGCCGCCGGCCGACGGCACCGTCTCGTCGGTGCCGACCAATATCGACCGGCCCGACTTCACCGGCCATATCGACGGCCGCCTCGATGTCAGCCGGGACACCCGCCTGACCGCGCAGGTGCGCTTGCGCGTCGCCACCGACAATCCCGGCAGTCCGAACATCCAGGCCGGGCTGGCAAAATTTCCTGTCTATTCGACGCTCGGCGGCACCTTCGGCGTCGACCAGAGTTTCAACCGCCTGCAGCTTTCGGCCGGCGGCACCGTCGACCGCACCGTCTATCAGAACTCGGTGCTGACCGATGGCGAGGTGACCACCAATGACGACCGCAACTTCAACCAGTATGGCGGCGTCGGCCGCGTCAGCTACGATCTGTTGCCGGGCGTAAAACCGTTCGGCGAGATCGAGGGCGACAGCCGCATCCACGACGTGCAATTCGACCGCAACAAGTTTCAGCGCGATTCCTCGGGCGGCTACGCCAAGGCCGGCAGCTCCTTCGAATTTTCGCGGCTTCTGACCGGCGAACTCTCGGTCGGCTACGCCATGCGCGATTATGTCGATCCGCGTCTCAACCGGCTGCAGGGCCTGCTCACCGCGGCCTCGCTGACCTGGACCGCGACGCCGCTGACCACGGCGAAACTCTATTCCACCACCTCGATCGACGAAACCACGGTGCCCGGCGTCTCCGGCGTGCTGACGCATACCTACACCTTCGAGGTCGACCACGACTTCCGCCGCTGGCTCAGCGCCATCGGAAAATTCACCTACGGCACCTACGACTATCAGGGCGGCGGGCGGTTCGACCGAACCTACTCGCTGTCGGGCGACCTGATCTACAAGATGACCCGCAGTCTCTGGGTCAAGGGCACGCTGCGGCGGGATATCCTGGATTCCAACGTCCCCCTCGCCAGCTCGGCGTCGACGGTGGTGCTGCTGGGCGTCAGGGTGCAGAATTAGGCGGCGTGAGTAAAAGAGCCGCGCCTGTCCCGAGACCTCGTTGCGAGGAAAGTCATATCAAGTTGATAAAAGCAAACCCCTCAAGTCATTTTCGATCTGATTCATTAGCCCCACCTGCAACAGTGGAAAATTCTCTGGCGCCGAGGTCTGTGGTGTTGCGGAATTTGCATATTTGCGGAAAGTAACCGACCCTTTTTTGCGCTTCGATGCGACCTTCTTAGCCTTTCCGTGATCTAAATCGTGCTCGATGTCTGTCCGCAAGATGTTTATGTCAGCGAACGAGTTCGGAATTTTTCCCTCTAAGCGCTCGCCGATCCCTTCCCAGAAGATGAAATAGAGGCCGCTGATAAAGTCACGATAGTCAGCATATTCCCGAATTGGCTTACTCAAGCTTCGTATCGCACCAAGCGTTTTGTTTGTGGGCTTAATGAGATCGATTCCCTTTGTGGCAGCGAACTGACCATTTACGCGCTCAATAAGGCTTGCAATCGAGTTGCTCAAGCGCTTCACCTCCTGAACAAGACCACTAGCAGCAACCACTGAGGGACCTAGAACGTCCAGAAATTTTGGATCAAATTGGAGCAGCTTCCGCAACAAGATCGTGTGACGAGTTTTCGCTGCGCCTCTGACGTTGGCGTTTACCGATTTTTGGAAAACTAAGTAGTCTTCATCCGTTGCATTCAATCCAAGCTCGACCTGACGGGAGAGTTCATTCACGAATGAAGTTACGAATTTCCTGAATTGAGCCTCTGTACCTGCAGAATTTCCCGTCCTTATGATGGCCGACGCAAGGGATGCAATTGATTGCACAAAGGTTCTAATTCTTAGCTCGGGCGCCTTCTCCGGGAAGGCCGCATCGAGGTAGGCAAGAGTTTGTTTTAGGCGTTTGCCAACAACCGATTTCGTTGAGAAGGTCGATTGACTATCGAAAACGCTTTTGATGTCGTCAAAGCGAAGACCTGTTTCTAGGCCCTCCACTTCGATTGTCGCTACCTTCGCCGCGACGTCAAAATGCGCGTAGCGCTTATTCGAAAAATTGACTTTATTGACGAAGAAAGGATGCTTAGCCAATTCACGACAATAATTTCGCAAGGAGCTGTGGACTGCGTTTAATTTTTCGCTGCTAGTAAGTGGTAATCCTTGCTGCAATCTCTGAAAGTAAAGCTTGATCTCCGGGTCCGATGCATCGGAAATCTCGTCGTACTCAATTTCAAAATCGTCAAATGCATCAGAAAGTGCAGAAGGAAGTTCCCGGTAATATTGATTTTTTGATCTTTTGACATTAACCGCTAGCTCATTGTCGAAGAATTCGAAAATTGTCATGAGGCGCTGCTGGCCATCCACCACCTCAAATCCCATGCGCCAAAATCAATGTGTCACGCAGTACAGTGCTATATAATTGAAATTATGGGAAATAGTAGCGGAGGTTGTGCGAACTGGATATGGTGCTTCAGCGATATTTTTGCCGACGGCGCCGAGATGCCAAGTCTCTCTGAGGCAAGAGCCAAACTAGAAGTCAAGAACGGATAGGGTGGCTTTATTCGCTGCTGGAAGGCACTCTGCTTTTTTGTCTTCCGATACTCGCCAAGTTGAACGGGGGGCTTGGTCTGAGTGGGGCCTTAGACTGCCTAAGTAGAACGCCGAGCGCGCGGCTTTCGGTTTATCACCAGTCCCCTGAATACCGGATCACCCGCTTTCGCGGGTGACGAAGAGCGTTGTCCTACGCGCGATGTTCGCCGATGTGTAACAGAACCTACCTCGGCAGGTTCGTCGTCCCCATCAAGAACTGATCGATGGCGCGGGCGCAGAGGCGGCCCTCGCGGATCGCCCAGACCACGAGCGACTGGCCGCGGCGCATGTCGCCGGCGGAAAACACTTTTGGCAGCGAGGTCTGATAGTCGGCGGTGTTGGCGCGGACATTGCCGCGCTGGTCGAGATCGACGCCGAGCGTCTTCAGGAGGCCCTCATGCACCGGATGGACGAAACCCATCGCCAGCAGCACCAGCTCGGCGTCGAGTTCGAATTCGGTTCCGGCGAGCGGCTTGAACTTGTCGTCGACATGCACGCAATGCAGTTTTGCGACCTTGCCGTTTTCGCCGGAGAACTTCTGCGTCAGCACGGCGTAATCGCGCCTGGCGCCTTCGGCCTGGCTCGAGGAGGTCCGCATCTTCAAGGGCCAGTTCGGCCAGGTCAGGCCCTTGTTCTCGTGCTCGGGCGGCGCCGGCATGATTTCGAGCTGCGTCACCGAGAGCGCGCCTTGCCGGAATGAAGTGCCGATGCAGTCGGAGCCGGTATCGCCGCCGCCGATCACCACCACATGCTTGCCGCCGGCGAGAATATCGGGTGCGCTGCCGAGCGGCTCGCCGGAGACGCGGCGGTTCTGCTGCGGCAGGAAATCCATCGCGAAGTGGATGCCGGAAAGATCGCGGCCGGGGATCGCCAGGTCGCGCGGAGCTTCCGCGCCGCCGGTCAGCGCCAGCGCGTCATGTTGCTTCAGCATCTCGCGCGGATCGATCGCGCCCTGAGAGGCGCCGCCGACAGGGGCGCCGTAATGGAAGGTGACGCCCTCGGCCTCCATCTGCGCGATGCGGCGGTCGATGATGTGCTTCTCCATCTTGAAATCGGGGATGCCGTAGCGGAGCAGCCCGCCGGCCCTGGCGTATTTCTCGAACACATGCACGTCGTGGCCGGCGCGCGCCAGCTGCTGCGCACAGGCGAGCCCGGCCGGACCGGAGCCGACAATCGCGACCCTCTTGCCGGTCTTCTGCGCGGCGATCTCCGGCTTGAGCCAGCCATTGTCCCAGGCGCGGTCGACGATGGCGCATTCGATGGTCTTGATGGTGACGGGATTGTCGTCGATGTTGAGCGTGCAGGAGGCTTCGCACGGCGCCGGGCAGATGCGGCCGGTGAATTCGGGGAAATTGTTGGTCGAGTGCAGGTTGCGCGAGGCTTCTTCCCAATTGCCCTGATAGACCAGATCGTTGAAATCCGGAATCTGGTTGTTGACCGGACAGCCCGGAGTGCCCGGCGCCACCGAGCCGGTGCCGTGGCAATACGGGATGCCGCAGTTCATGCAGCGCGCGGCCTGATCGCGGGTATCCTTCTCGCTCAGGGGAATGACGAATTCGCCATAGTTCCTGATGCGCTCGGGAACCGGCGCGTATTTGCGATCGTGCCGCTCGATTTCCAGAAAACCCGTAATCTTGCCCATTAAAGCCAGTGCCCCTGAACTTCTGCTTCGTCTTTTCCCGTCATTGCGGGATGCGCCGGAGGCGCAGACCCGCAATCCAGATGTTGTCTTGCGAGATTCCGGGTTCGCGCCTGGCGCGCCCCGGAATGACGCCTGAGATATTACGCCCCGATCGCGATCTTCGGCTCGGCGTCGGCGTTGGCCTTCAATTCCTTCAGCGCGCGGCGATATTCCACCGGCATCACCTTGCGGAATTTCGGCAGCCATTTCTTCCAGTTGGCGAGAATATCGGTGGCGCGCCTCGATCCCGTCAGCTTGGCGTGACGGGTGATCAGGATGTGCAGCCGCTCGATATCGGACTCCAGCAGATTGGCGAATACGTCGACCCTGCCATGGGCTTCGAGATCGCCCATGGAGTGATAGGTGTTCTCGTTGATCATCTCTTCGGCGAGCACCGGTTCGAGTTCGACCATCGCCATGTTGCAGAGCTTCGGGAAGTCGCCGGTTTCATCGAGAACATAAGCCACGCCACCGGACATGCCGGCGGCAAAGTTGCGCCCGGTCTTGCCGAGCACCACCACGATGCCGCCGGTCATGTATTCGCAGCAGTGATCGCCGGCGCCCTCGACGACGGCGATGGCGCCGGAATTACGCACCGCGAAGCGCTCGCCGGCGATGCCGCGGAAATAGCATTCGCCCTCGATCGCGCCGTACATCACGGTGTTGCCGACGATGATGGAATCTTCCGGCACGATGGCGGAATTGCGCGGCGGCTTGACGATGATGCGGCCGCCGGACAGGCCCTTGCCGACATAGTCGTTGGCTTCGCCTTCGAGATCGAAGGTGATGCCGCGCGTCAGCCAGGCGCCGAACGCCTGACCCGCGGTGCCCTTGAAGCCCACCTGGATGGTGTCGTGCGGCAGGCCGGCATGGCCGTAGATCCTGGCCACCGTGCCGGACAGCATCGCGCCGGCGCTGCGGTCGGTGTTGTTGATCTCGATGTCGATCCTGACCGGCGCGCCGCGGTCGAGCGCCGGCTGCGCCTGCTCGATCAGCCTGCGGTCGAGCACGTTCTCCAGATGATGGTTCTGCGCCTGCGCGTGATAGATCTTCTGGCCCGGCGCTTCCTTCTGGCGGACGAACAGTTTTGAGAAATCCAGCCCCTTGGCCTTCCAGTGCGCCACCAGCGTCGACTGGTCGAGCATCTGGGTCTGGCCCACCATCTCGTTGAAGGAGCGGTAGCCGAGCGCAGCCATGATCTCGCGCACTTCCTCGGCGACGAAGAAGAAGTAGTTGATGACGTGCTCGGGCTGGCCGGTGAAGCGCTTGCGCAGCACCGGGTCCTGGGTCGCAATGCCGACCGGGCAGGTGTTGAGATGGCACTTGCGCATCATGATGCAGCCGGCCGCGATCAGGGGCGCGGTGGCGAAGCCGAATTCGTCGGCGCCTAGCAGCGCGCCGATCACGACGTCGCGTCCGGTGCGGAAGCCGCCATCGACCTGCACGATGATACGGCTGCGCAGCCGCTCGCGCACCAGGGTCTGGTGGGTTTCGGCCAGGCCGATTTCCCAGGGACTGCCGGCGTGCTTGATCGAGGTGAGGGGGGAGGCGCCGGTGCCGCCCTCGAAGCCCGCGATGGTGACATGGTCGGCGCGCGCCTTCGCGACACCGGCGGCCACCGTGCCGACGCCGATCTCGGAAACCAGCTTCACCGAGACCTGGCCATCGGGGTTGACGTTCTTGAGATCGTAGATCAGCTGCGCCAGATCCTCGATCGAATAGATGTCGTGATGCGGCGGCGGCGAGATCAGGCCGACGCCGGGCGTCGAATGCCGCACCTTGGCAATGGTCGCGTCGACCTTGTGGCCGGGCAGTTGTCCGCCTTCGCCGGGCTTTGCGCCCTGCGCCATCTTGATCTGCATCATGTCGGAATTGACGAGGTATTCCGTGGTCACGCCGAACCGGCCCGAGGCGACTTGCTTGATCGCCGAGCGCATCGAATCACCGTTCGGCATCGGCTTGAAGCGATCGCTTTCCTCGCCGCCTTCGCCGGTATTGGACTTGCCGCCGATCCGGTTCATCGCGATCGCAAGCGTGGTGTGCGCCTCGCGCGAGATCGAACCGAACGACATCGCGCCGGTGGCAAAACGCCTGACGATGTCCTTGGCCGGCTCGACCTGGTCGAGGGCCACAGGCTTGCGCTTTTCGTCCTCGGCGGTCTTGATCTTGAACAGGCCGCGCAGCGTCAACAGCCGCTCCGACTGCTCGTTGAGGATCTTTGCGAACGCCCGGTAGCGCTCCAGCGAATTGCCGCGCACGGCGTGCTGCAGCGTCGAGACCGATTCGGCGGTCCAGGCGTGGTCCTCGCCGCGGGTGCGATAGGCATATTCGCCGCCGACGTCGAGCGCGTTCTTGTAGACCGGCGCGTCGCCGAACGCGTCGGTATGGCGGCGCGCGGTTTCCTCGGCGATTTCGGCAAGGCCGACGCCCTCAATGCGGGTGTGGGTGCCGACGAAATACTTCGAGACGAAATCCGCCTTCAATCCGACTGCGTCGAAGATCTGCGCGCCGCAATAGGACTGATAGGTCGAGATGCCCATCTTCGACATCACCTTCAACAGGCCCTTGCCGATCGACTTGATGTAGCGCTTGACGATTTCATAGTCGTCCAGCGCCGCCGGCAGCCGGTCCTTCATCGCGATGATGGTCTCGAACGCCAGATAGGGATTGATCGCCTCGGCGCCGTAGCCGGCGAGGCAGGCGAAGTGATGCACCTCGCGCGGCTCGCCGGATTCGACCACAATCCCGACCGAGGTGCGCAAGCCGGTACGGATCAGGTGGTGATGCACGGCGGCGCAGGCCAGCAGCGAGGGGATCGGAATCCGGTCCGAGCCGGCCATGCGGTCGGACAGAATGAGGATGTTGACGCCTTCGCGCACCGTGGCTTCGGCGCGCGCGCACAATTCGTCGAGCACCTGTTCGAGCCCGGCCGCGCCGAGCCCGGCATGGAAGGTGGTGTCGAGCGTACGCGACTTGAAATGGGTGTCCGCGATTTCCGAGATCGACCGGATCTTTTCCAGGTCGGCGTCGGTCAGGATCGGCTGGCGCACCTCGAGACGCTTGGTGGCGGCCAGGCCCTTGAGGTCGAACAGGTTCGGCCGCGGCCCGATGATCGAGACCAGGCTCATCACCAGCTCTTCGCGGATCGGATCGATCGGCGGATTGGTGACCTGCGCGAAGTTCTGCTTGAAGTAGGTGAACAGCTGCTTCGGCCGGTCGGACAGCGCCGAGATCGGCGTGTCGTTGCCCATCGAGCCGTTGGCCTCTTCACCGGTCGACGCCATCGGCGTCATCAGGATGTTGATGTCTTCCTGGCTGTAGCCGAACGCCTGCTGCCGGTCGAGCAGCGGCAGGTTGGTGCGCATGCCCTTGGTCGGCGCGTCCGGCAGTTCTTCAAGCACGATCTGGGTGCGGTCGAGCCACTCGCGATAGGGATGGCTGCGCGCCAGCGACGCCTTGATCTCGTCGTCGGGAATGAGGCGGCCCTGTTCGAGGTCGACCAGCAGCATCTTGCCGGGCTGCAGCCGCCACTTGGTGACGATGTGCTCCTCGGGAATCTTCAGCACGCCCATTTCGGAGGCCATGACGATGCGGTCGTCGCTGGTCACGAGATAGCGCGCCGGGCGCAGGCCGTTGCGATCGAGCGTGGCGCCGATCTGGCGGCCGTCGGTAAAGGCGATCGCGGCAGGGCCGTCCCACGGCTCCATCAGCGCGGCGTGATATTCGTAGAATGCCCGGCGCTCCTCATCCATCAGCGGGTTGCCCGCCCAGGCTTCCGGAATCATCATCATGACGGCGTGCGGCAGCGAGTAGCCGCCCTGCACCAGGAATTCGAGGCCATTGTCGAAACAGGCGGTGTCGGACTGGCCCTCGTAGGAGATCGGCCACAGCCGGCTGATGTCCTTGCCGTACAGTTCCGAATGCACCGAGGCCTGTCGCGCCGCCATCCAGTTGGTGTTGCCGCGCAGCGTATTGATCTCGCCGTTATGCGCGATCATCCGGTACGGATGCGCCAGCGACCAGGTCGGGAAGGTGTTGGTCGAAAACCGCTGATGCACCAGCGCCAGCGCGCTCTCGAAATCGGGCTCGCTGAGATCGGGATAGTATTTGGCGAGCTGATCGGCGAGGAACATGCCCTTGTAGACGACGGTGCGGCACGACAGCGACACCGGATAATAGCCGGCGAGGCCGCGGTCGCGGCGCTGGTAGATCGCCTGCGAAATCGACTTGCGCAGGATGTAAAGCTTTCGCTCGAACTCCTCGTCGGTCTTCGCCGCGCCGTTCCGGCCTATGAACACCTGCATGTGCGCGGGTTCGGTCGGCTTGACGGTTTCGCCGAGCGAGCAATTGTCGGTTGGCACATCGCGCCAGCCGAGCAGCATCAGTCCTTCGTCCTTGATCTGGTCGGCGATGATGCTCTTGATGACCCTGCGCCACGCCGTCTCCTTCGGCATGAACAAGGCGCCGACCGCGTAGTCGCCGGGCTTCGGCAGCTGGAAGCCGATCTCGGCCGCCTTGCGCTCGAAGAAGGCGTGCGGAATCTGCACCAGAATGCCGGCGCCGTCGCCGGCACGCGGGTCGGCGCCGACCGCGCCGCGGTGCTCGAGGTTGCACAGAATGTTGAGCGCATCGGAGATGATCTGGTGCGACTTCTTGCCCTTGATGTTGGCGATGAAGCCGACGCCGCAGGAATCCTTTTCGAGGCTGGGATCGTAGAGACCCTCGGCGGGCGGGCGCCAGTCGTGTTCGCGCGCAACCGGTTTCGAATCCGGAGCCGCCGACAGCGCATCTGCCACGATGTTTTCGCGCTCGAACTCCGACCCGCTCATCTCATGTCCTCTCAATAAGGCTAAGGGCCTCACCGTCGTCGTCGGCGCACCTTGGGCGTTCCGCGGCACCCACCGGGCCACCGCTCGTCCTCCGCGAGCCGCAATTTCATAAATTCAGGCCCGGGCGTTCAGTGTTCCGACGAACGGCCTTGCCTGCATCTTCCCGGCGGCCGAAGCGCCGTATTTTCGTTGCAATCCCTGTGCCGGGGCTGCCCCGCAAATGTGACAGCTTTGCTGTCCTAACTTCGACCATGCCAAATTTTTTTCTATCACACAAGCGCGTGAAAGTCGCTGGTTGCATGGGCGCCGTCCCCAGCGGCATGGCCGGCGGCGCTGCCCCGGATTTGAAGCAAACGCGCCCCGATCCGGCCCAAGGACCGCCGGATTCGGCGATGAGGTTCTCCCGCGGGACCGGGGGCGAAAAGCTTCCGGCAGGGGTGTTGCAGGAGCTGTAGCGCGATGAAGCTGTTCACGGGATGGGTCATGTCGGCCGGGCTGGTTCTCACGGCCGCGGCCGCAAACGCGCAAGTTCTGACGCCATATGAAATCGGCAGGTCGCCCTACGCCGTCGCCTCCGACGTCGAGGCTCCCTATGCGGCCATGCCGCCGGACGCGCCGGTGCCACGCTACGGGCCGACCTTGCTCCCGCCGCGGGAGGTCTACGCGGTCCTGCGCGACAACGGGTTTTCGCCGCTCGGAGTTCCGCAGCAGCGCGGCCTCGTCTACACGATTGCCGTGATCGATCGCGACGGCGACGATGGGCGGCTGGTGATCGATGCCCGCACCGGGCGGATCCTCCGCTTCATGCCGGCATACCGGATGGGCGACAATTATAACGAGGGTTTGACGGTAACTTATGGCCCGGCGGAGCCGTCGCCGCGGGTCAGCCCGGTGAGAGGCGAGCCGCGGCCGCCGGCCTCGATCCCGCATGTCGCAAGCCGCACGATCCCGGTGCCGCCGCAGAAAGCCTCACCGCCGCGCGCCGCCGAGGAAAAGCAGCTCGCGGCCAAGTCCGCTGCCGAGCGGCCGCCGCAAGCGGCGGCGGTCGAGGTCAAGCCCGCCGCGCCGCAGATCCTGCCGACGCAGCCGATGCCGAAGGTGCAGGGGCTGGATTGAGGCGGCGTCGCTGCTGTGCATGTTCACGGACGAAAAAACGCCCCGGTTTCCCGGGGCGTTCTCTATTCAGAACGTGGTGCGAAACAACCGCGTCAGGCGGCGGCCTTCGCGGCCGAGCCGTCGACCACCTGCGGCGCCTGGGCGCCGGTGGAAATCGGAATGCTGCGGGGCTTCTTGGCCTCGGGAATCTCGCGGACGAGATCGACGTGGAGCAGGCCGTTCTCGAGCGAGGCGTTTTTCACCGCCACGAAATCGGCGAGCTGGAACGCCCGTTCGAAGGCGCGCGCGGCGATGCCGCGATACAGCACCTCGGATTTGTTCTGGCCGTTTTCACTGGCGATCTTTTCGCCCTTGATCGTCAGCGTATTTTCCTTGGCGACGATCGACAGCTCGCCTTGCGAGAAGCCGGAAACCGCAACCGTGATGCGGTAGCTGTTCTCGCCGGTGCGCTCGATATTGTAGGGCGGATAGCTCGGGCTGCTGCCGTCCGTGGTCGCGCGGTCGAGCAGCGAAAACAGCCGGTCGAAGCCGACGGTGGAACGATAAAACGGGGTGAGATCGTAACTACGCATGATTAGTCCTCCATCGAGCGACTGTTGAGTTAACCCGCCCGCCAATCGGGCCGGGCTTTCGTCTTGCGTGCAGCCTGGCGGTCCGGTTTCCCGAAACACTGGTAGCGGCCTGCACGAAGGTGATATGGGAGAGGCAAAAGCGCGTTCAAGAAGCGGGAATCGGCCGCTTTTTTGACGCTCCCGCCCTTGATTTTCAGCACTTTTCACCTAACCGGTCCGCTGCCCATGCCGCTTGTCTCGATTCCCGCCAATCCGGTTCCGGAAAACGTCGTCGCCGGCACCATCAAGACGCCCGACGGCGCCGAACTGCGCTTCGCGCGCTGGGCGCCGCCGGCGGGCCGCAAGGGCACGGTCTGCGTCTTCACCGGTCGCTGCGAGCAGATCGAGAAATATTTCGAGACCGTGCGCGACCTGCGCGATCGCGGTTTCGCGGTGGCGATGATCGACTGGCGCGGGCAGGGCCACTCGTCGCGGCGCTTGCGCGATCCGCGCAAGGGTTACGTCCGGGATTTCTCCGATTACGAAGTGGACGTCGAAACCTTCGTGCAGCAGGTCGTGCTGCCGGATTGCCCGCCGCCGCACTTCGCGCTGGCCCATTCGATGGGCGGCGCGGTGATGCTGCGCCTCGCGCATGCGGGAAAACGCTGGTTCGACCGCATGGTGCTGTCGGCGCCGATGATCGATCTTCCCGGACGGGCCACGTCGTTTCCGGCGCGGGCGCTGCTGCGCCTGCTGCGGCTTGCCGGACAGGGCGGCCGCTACATTCCCGGCGGCAACGACGCGCTGACCGGCTCGGAGACCTTCGTCAACAACCGCTTCACCAGCGATCCCGTGCGCTATGCCCGCAACGCCGCCATCCTCGAGGAGGATCCGACGCTGGGCATCGGGTCGCCGACCGTGGCCTGGGCCGATACCGCGATCAGGGCGATGCGCGGCTTCCGCGCCTCCGACTATCCGTCCCAGATTCGTCAGCCGATCCTGATGCTGGCCGCCAGCAACGACACGATCGTCTCGACATCGGCGATCGAGGAATTCGCCTATCATCTGCGGGCCGGCTCGCATCTGGTCATCGCCGGCTCGAAACACGAAATCCTGCAGGAGCAGGACCGCTACCGCGCCCAGTTCTGGGCGGCGTTCGATGCCTTCGTGCCGGGCACGCCGCTGTTCAAGTGAGGCGGAGCGACGGTCGTCGTGCTCTACAGCGTCTTCAAATACTCGATCAGATCGTACCGCTCGTCCTCGGTCAGCATGCGGCCGATAATGCCCGCCGCCGGTTTTCCCTCGAGCGAGTGGCCGAGAACGCTGTTGCCGTGGATATCCTTCCCGTCGGCGTCCGTCATCGAGAACAGCGTCTCGCCGTTCCTGCACTTCTGCACCTCGCCGGCGGCCACGCGAAAGCCGACCTGCTGCGGATCGAAGTCGCGCGCGCCCATGCAGAATTGCCTGGGACGCTCGGCGGCGGGCTTGAGCATCCAATAGAGCGAGGGCACCGAACCGTTATGAAGGTAGGGAGCGGTCGCCCAGACGCCGTTCAGCGGCCGCGCGCGATATTGCGGTTTCGACGCTGGATTGGGACAGTTGCCTCGCTGGCCCCACAGGTCGGTGAGAGCCGGCTCCTGAATGTCGCGGTCCTTCATCCATTTCCGGCTGACCCGGTCCACCACGATCATCAAGGCGATCGCGAACGGCATCTCGGTCGAGGATAATGTCGGTAGATTCCTGCATTTCCATTGCGCCCCCAGATCCTCCGCCGGCTGCAAATTGAGGAAGCCGGGCACTTGAACTTGTCGCGACGCCAGCACGCTGGACTGCGCGGGGTCCGTTCCCATGCCGGCGGCACCCTTCTGGACCGGATTCAGCACCGGGCCCTTTGGGTCCCGGTCCCACTGCTTTGAAGACCAAAAGCTCTTGTCCGGGTATTGCTTGTCGAACTCGGGGTCATTGACCGGTCCAAGGTGGCACTCGACGCAGATCTCGGCGTAGATCGCGCGGCCTTTGGCGACGCGCTCCGGTTTGATCTTCCATGCGGGGTCGTCGGGGAAAAGATGTGACGGCCATTTCGGCGACGTCAGCCCGCCAAAGCCTTTTGGATCCCGGCCAAACGGATCGGGACCGCGCAGCATCGATTCGATGCGAACGACATTCTCCAGCGCGACCGACGAGCGGAACAGAGCCTCCGGAGCATGGTCGGGCGAAAGATTGACCAGGGCCGAAACTCCGAGCGCCTCGCCGGCATTGCGGATCAGCGGCTGTTCGATGGAGGCGTCGTATTGCGCCCACCAGAACCACGGCACGGTCCAGACCGGCGGGAAGCTGACGGGCGCATCGTTGGCGTGCAGGTTGTTTTCGAAGCCTGTGAGGCCGCCCAACGCCAGATCGGTGTAGAAAACCTGATTGCCGATTCGGTTGAGCGCGTCGAGCCGCCCGAACCCTTCGTCGGTATCCTTCTGTCCCTTGCTCTTGATCGTCTTGTCATAGATCTTTTTCTGGCCGAGCAGGAAATCGCCAACAGACGCCAGCTCGCTCTTGAGCATGTCGCGTTCGCTCTGGCTTGCGGCGGGACCGAGCACGCGCGTGGCGAAGCGGCCGAAGCGGCCCGGCACTTTCAGGGTGTAGAGAATAGACAGGCCGGTCGCGCTTTCGAGCTTGCGCAGCTCCACCATGGCCGGCCCGCCGTCGAAACGCACGCTGACGCCTTGGTAACGAATGCTTCCGGTGTGACAGGCCGCGCAGGTCAGCCCGATCCTGTCGGGTTCGGTGAGGCCGGTCCCGGGATTGGCGACGCCGGTCAGACGCGCGAAACCGACCGGCAGGCCGTCGAAATTCTCAGCCGGCGTCGGCCGCAAACCGGAGACGGACTCCGGCGCCCGCTCCGTCCTGGCGTCGGACGAAGCCGAATAGCCGAAACGGCGCAACGTCGCTTCGTCGGCGTGGACGGATTTCGGGCTTGGGAGGAAACCGAATCGTTCGAGATAGTCGCTATCCCCAAGCAGTCCGGGCTGGCTGAACAGATGAATGCCCGGCTGTTCGAGCGCGACAAACCAGGCATAGGGGACCGGAAAGGTCGCGGTGCCCTGGCTTGCGTGGTGGAACCAGTGTCGGTCTTCGGTCGACCAGTTCTGGTCGAGCCAGTACGCCGCTTTTATCGGGGCGCGGTCCGGCAAGGGAGGCGGCAGCAATTGCGCGATCTGCGGCGGCGCGATGCTGCTGACCTGGTCGGGAAACTCGGCAATCGCCACAATCGCCGCGCCGGTGAGCGCGATCAGCGCGATTGCGGTTTTGGCGAGTTTGCCGAGCACGCCACCGGTCGATGCCGGCTGGGAGGCCAGCCGCGCGGCGATCCGGTCGGGCAGCCGCCGTTCGACGAACAGCGTCCGGACCTCGGCCACGCTGAGGTAGCGCTTTTCGCCCTCGCCCTTGCCCATGATACGCAGCAGAATCGGCCATTCGCCGTTCATCAATTTGCGGTCAATCCAGCGTCGCTTGCCCTTGGCGCGATCGAAATTCGCGTCCATGTAGGTCGTAATCTCCTCGGCCGTCAGTCCGCGCTCGGATCCGCCGGAGGGATCCTGCCGGTCCTTCCCGAACTCGGCGAGACGCATCAGTTCGGCCTCGTTCACGTGAGCGGTCGTGTCGAGGATGCGCGAGCCGCTGCCATGCTTGTCCAACGGACCATCGCGCAGAGCGTCGAGTTGCGCTCCGGACCACCAGCTGCGCAGCAGGCGCAGCGGACTGAGGCCGTTCGCGACGAGGGCGACCGGCCAGGTCTCCAGGCCGACCAGTTTTTTCTTCAGTCCCGTTTCGCCGCTCGCGGCCTCGACGATCCCGGAAAGCCTTGCAAGCGGCACGACGTGGCCATCAACGAAGCCGGCCGCAACGACCGCGCGCAGGAAAGGACACGGATTGTCGGGGGAAACGGCGGTCTGGCGGGCAGGTGCGTCGCTTGAATCCGTACCAACGCGGTCGTCTTGCATGGACCAAATCCTCAAAAAGCAACGAATGACGCAACCGAACTATATAAAAGTGACCTGTGCATGATGATCTTGATGATCTTGAAAAACGAATCCGCCAATTGCGCGCTGCTACCTCAGGCTGCATCAGAGTTTTGGCGGAATTCGAATCCATGTCAACCGAAGGCCACGGATGAGGCGGGCTCGCAGCTCAACCTGCCGAGACGCCGGCAGCCTTCGTTCGGATCGAGAAGGTATGGAAACGGGTTTGGTGCATTCGCGCATGCGGGGCGACGGCCGTCCGCGGCCGGCTGAATCCGCGCGCCTAAGAGTTCGCCGTAACCTTTGAGGCAGACTCGACGAGAGTCAATTTGGTCGATGGTACGCCGGCTTTCAGAAGTCCGTCACGATAATGGGCGATGTCGGCCGGCATTTTCCAGCGGAAATTCCTGAGATGCCGTTCGACGGTCATGCCCGGATAGCTGTTTTGCAAAATTTCGGCTGCCCTTGCCGCTTCCTCGGTTCGTCCCAATTGCGCGAGAGCCGCCGCCCGTACCGCGAGCACCTGAAGATGATTGGGATTTAAGTACAAGGCTTCGCGCGCCCAGGACAGCGAGGCATCATATTGTCTCAGAAGATAGTGGCTGAACGCGCTCAATGCCGCCCATTGATACCGGGGGTCACTGTTACCCCGCTGCACCGCCATTGAAAATAGTTCGACGGCCTGTCGATGCTCGCCGATAACGAGGTAACATAATCCGAGAACGCCGCGGGCACCCATGTCGTACGGGTTTAACGCGACCGCCCTTTTTCCGGCATCCAGTGCAGCCTCGTAATTGCCCTCCATCGCGTGCACATAGGCCAGAATCGAAAATGCGAATGACGAGCGAGGATCGAGCCGAACGCTGCTTTCTGCCAGGCTCATCGCCTCGGCCCACAACTCGCGCGTACTCCTGATCCATCCATAGTGCACGCCCTGCACCAGGATGGTGCCGAGATAGGCGCGTGCAATCGCAAGTGCCGGATCGAGCGCAATCGCCTCCCTGAACAGGGCAATCGAGGCTTCAAAATCCTGCTTTGTCTGCCGATAATAATGAGAAAGCCCCCTCAAGAAGCGATCCCATGCGGTCAAATCGGTGGACGATGACCGGGCGGGCGCGGAAGCTTCCGCGCGATATATCTCCGGCGCCAGCGCCGCGGACAAATTCGTCGTGATTTCATCCTGCAGCGCGAACAGATCGCCCATGTCCCGGTCATATCGGCCGGTCCACAACTGCTCGCCTTTTTCCGGAGCTATCAATTCGGCGGTTACGCGAATTTTATTCCCGGCACGCCGCACTGAACCCTGGATCAGGTACGTCGCGTCGATCTCCCGCGCAATCAGGCGTCCGCTCAGGCTTTTGCCTTTGAAGGAGAAAGTCGAACTTCTGCTCAGCACCCGATAAAATGATTGCAGCGACAGGGCGTGGATCAAGTCCTCGGTTAATCCATCGGAAAAATATTCGTCGGCGCTGTCGCTGAGGTTCGCGAAGGGAAGAACCCCGACGATCGCGGTTCGATATTGCGCCGACAGGTTGGATGTGTTCCTGGGCTCCCGGCCGCGGGTGTCGGATCTGGCCGACTCCCAGGTCCAGACGTTTACCGGCTCTTCGATGTTCTTGAAACGGTGACTGCCGGCGTCGACAAGGGGCACGCTGAGGTGCTTGCTGGCCTCGCCGTAGGCCTTTGCCGAAACGGCCACGCCGCCGGGGACGGCAACCGCTTCAAGCCGGACGGCGATGTTCACGCCGTCCCCGAATACTTCGTCCTCGTCGGCGATCACATCTCCCATGTGGACGCCCATCCGGAATTGCATGACCCGATCGGCGGGGAGGAGGTTGTTCCGTTCGGCCATCAGCGCCTGCATCGCGATGGCAGACTCGATCGCCCCCACGATGCTCGGAAACTCCAGCAGGAAACCGTCGCCGGTGTTCTTCACAACCCGGCCGCCGTGGTTGAGAATGATCGGGTAAATCGCGCTTCGATGGGCCTTGAAGGTGGCATGGGTGCCTTCCTCGTCGGCGCCCATCATGCGCGAATAGCCGGCGACGTCAGCGCAGACTATGGCCGCTAGGCGTCTCTCCATCTCCTGTGCTCTCCTGGACCATACAACTACGTGGTCGGCTGACCGAATCCAATCATTTTAGAACAAGCTGTTCCCGGCGGACACGATCCGGAAGCAGTGTAACGCAATCGGCCCGGGATTGGCACGGGCGGGATATGGCCGAGGGTCTCGATGGAGCGGGAACCGGAGACCTCTTCAGGGCGCCAAAGTATGATAAATGGCGCTCCCCGCCAGATAGAGCCCGAGAAAGATCATCGCGATCAGAAACCAGCGGCGGAAGGCTTCCGGATGCATGCGCGAGCGCACCGATTGCCCGATGAACATGCCGGCGAAGGCGGCCGCCATCGCCACCGCGCCCGGCAGCGCGGTCGATGCGCTGAACAGGCCGGCGCTGGAGAGACTGAAGGCCAGCGCCACCGTGGCGACCGTGAAGAACACCCCGAGCGCCTGCACCAGTTCGCCCTTCTCCATGCCGATCGCCTGCATGAACGGCATCGAGGGGATGACCTGCACGCCGGTGGCGGCGGAAACCACGCCGGTCATGACGCCGACGATGCCGCCGATCCATTTTTCGTCCCTGCGGGCGACCTTGAAGCTGAACCTGCTCAAGCCCACGATCGCGTAGATCACCAGCAGCACGCCGAGAACGATGGTGCCGTAGCGCGCATAGGGACCGGTCAACATGCCGGCGTTCAGCCAGATGCCGGCGACGGTGCCCGCCATCAACGGCCACAGGCGCCGGATGATGTCGCGCAGATAGGGGCCGACGAAGGTCTGCCAGATATTGGTGACAACAGCCGGCACGATCACGATGGCGAGCGCGTGCGACGGCGGCATCGCGACCGCGAGCAGGCCCATCGACACCGTCGGCAGCCCAAGCCCGATCACGCCCTTGATGAAACCCGCGAGCAGGAATGCCGCGGCGATCAGAAACAGGAGAGGTTCGAACATGCCGAATACATTGACCGGTCAGCCAGGAACTTCACTTCTCGATCGCGACCCCGGCGTCCTTTATCACTTTCGCCCATTTCGCGGTTTCAGTGCCGATGAACGCGCGAAATTGTTCCGGCGTGTCGCCGACCAGCTCGGCCCCCTGGCTGGCGAGCTTTTCCTTCACGGCCGGATCGCGCATCGCCTCGGTCGCGATCCGGTTCAGGGCGGCGACGATGGCCGGCGGCGTTGCCGCGGGCGCCACCATGCCGTACCAGTTCTCGGCCAAAAGATCCGGCATCCCGACTTCCGCAGTGGTCGGCACGGCCATCGCCATCGGCGCGCGTTGCGGGGAGCCGATCGCGATGGGCCGCAGCGCGCCTGCTCCGATCTGCGGCAACAGCGCGGGCAGATCGAGGAAGGTCATCTGCACCTGCTGGCCGAGCAGATCGTTTACGGCGGGAGCGGCGCCGCGATAGGGCACGTGCACGATGTCGATTTTTGCCGTCAGTTTGAACAGTTCCCCCGCCAGATGCGGCAGGCCGCCGGGACCGGTTGATGCAAAATTGAGCTTGCCGGGCTGCGCCTTGGCGAGCGCAATCAGTTCCTTCATGTCCTTGGCGGGAACGCTGGTCGCGACCACCAGCATCTCCGGCACTTTCGCAACCAGCGTGACCGGCGCCAGATCCTTCAGCGTATCGTAGGCGACCTTTTCGATGCTGGGGCTGATGGCGAGCGCGCCCGCGCTCACGATCCCGATCGTGTAGCCGTCGGGTGCGGCTTTCGCCACCGCGTCGGTTCCGAGCACGCCGCCCTGTCCGCTGCGATTTTCGATCACCACCGGCTGCTTTGCCAGCTCCGACATGCGCTGGCCGACCACGCGCGCGATAATGTCGTTGGGGCCGCCGGCCGGAAACGGCACGATCAGCCGGATTGGTTTTGTCGGAAAATCCTGTGCCGCGACCGACGCCGGCAACAGCAGCAGCGACAATCCGGTTGCCAGTTTCGCGAGAATTCTCATGCAAGCTTCCCCCTTTTGCTTCTCCTCATGGCGAGGAGCGCGTCTTCGCGCGTCTCCAACCATGAGGCCCCGGTGTTCCGGTCATCCTGCCAGACGCCGCGAAAGAGCGCGGCTCCTCAGGATGAGGAAAGAACGGTGCTCGGGCAACAGTGAATTAGCTGTTGAGCAGTTTCATCGCCGCTTCATGCACGCGCGGATCGCCCGCCGCGATGATGCGGCCGCCGCCCTGCGCGGGCTTGCCCTCCCAGGTGGTGACGATGCCGCCGGCCCCGGTGATGATCGGGATCAGCGCGGCGATGTCGTAGGGTTTCAGTTCGGTCTCGACCACGAGGTCGAGATGGCCGGCGGCGAGCATGCAGTAGGAATAGCAGTCGCCGCCATAACGGGTCAGCCGCACCGCGTCTTCGATGCGGCCGAAGGCGGCGCGGTCGGCGGCGTTCATCAGAAGCGGGCTTGTCGTGAACGCGGTTGCTTCTTTCAGCGATGCGCAGCGCCGCACCGCCAGTTTCCGCGCACCCGACGGTCCCTGGTAATGCGCCGAACCGCTGTCGCCAGAGAAGCGTTCGCCGATAAACGGCTGGTGCATCATCCCGAACACCGGCGTGCCCTTGTGCAACAGCGCGATCAGCGTGCCCCAGATCGGAAAGCCCGCGATGAAGGACTTGGTGCCGTCGATCGGGTCCAGCACCCAGACATAGTCGGCGTCTTCGCGTTCGCTGCCGAATTCCTCCCCGACAATGCCGTGCTGGGGGAAATTGGCCTTGATCAGCCGCCGCATCACCGCTTCCGCCGCGCGGTCGGCTTCGGTCACCGGATCGAAATCGTGACTGTCGCTCTTGTTATCGATGGAGAGTGACGTTCTGAAGAACGGCAGGATGGTTTCCCCGGAAGAGGTCGCAAGGCGGCCGATGAAGGCTTTAAAATCGATGACCGTCACGGCTGTTCCTTGAGCTGTGGTGCATATTTGGTTCCTGCCTAGCCCAATCCTGCTGATGGCGCACGGTTATCGGATGCCGATCCACGCCCGCCTCGGTAGTTTTTGGCTTTCGAATCGGCCAGCACAGAGGTGTATTTTCCGATCACACCCGCGATCACGAATCCGAGAGATTGAGAAGAAAGGCTGCGAAGCGGGGTAGATTGGCCGGCCGAGCGTCGTTCAACCATCTGAAATCATTTAAGAAAACAGATAATTGTGACTTTTTTGCCCCGCCGCGGAATTCCGTGCGTTTTTGCACCGGAAATGTATCAAAAACACTTGCACTTTGTGCAGCGCGGTCGCATATTGTTGCGGTGCGGTAGCGCCTCGCGCTATCGCTGCCCTCCTTGGGCGTTTCCTCCCTAGACTTGGGCCGCTTGTTCATTCAAGCGGCCCTTTTTTCTTGCGCCATGTTTTTCAGATGCGCTTTTCGAATGCAGCCAGGGCACACTCAACGGGCGTGCCGGCTCCGAAACCCTATTCCGCCGCCGCCTGGAATGGACCGAGATCGCCGAGCGGCACGGCGGCCAGTGCATCGGCGAGAACGGCGAAATCAGTTGCCACCTGCGCGAAGCGCTGCCCTCGTTCGCGCCGCCGTTCGTCCATGTAGATCCCGCGGTTGAGTTCGAGCTGGACGGCGTGCAGTCCGGATGCCGGATTGCCGTAATGCTCGGTGATGAAGCCGCCGGCATAGGGCTTGTTGCGCCCGACCGAATAACCCAGCCGCTTCATGGTTTCCTCGACCGTATCGGGCAGCAGCGTGGCGCAACTGGTGCCGTAGCGGTCGCCGATCACCACGTCGGGCCGCCGCGGCTCTTCCCGCGACACGCCGATCGAAGGCATCGAGTGGCAATCCACCACCACCACCGTGCCGAACGCCTGATGCGCCTTGTTGATCAGCCGGCGCAGCGCGCGGTGATAGGGCTTGTAGAGCGCCTCGATCCGCGCCAGCGCGTCCTCGACGGAAAGGCGCTCGCGATAGATCTCCTGTCCGTCGCCGACCACGCGCGGGATGGTGCCGAGGCCGCCGGCCACCCGCATCGATCGGGTATTGGCAAAACTCGGCAATCGCCCGGAGAACATGCGCGGATCGAGTTCGTAGGGCTCCCGGTTGACGTCGACATAGGAGCGCGGAAAATTGACCGTCACAGTCGGAAAACCAAGGCCGCTCAAGCCGCCGATCAACTCGTCCATGAACGAGTCTTCGGAGCGGCGCAGCGCGGGAAGATCGATCCGCGAGGCGCCGAGGAATTCGGGCGGATAGACCGAGCCGGAATGCGGCGAATTGAAGATGATCGGCGCCCGCCACGCAGCCGGCTCCACGATCTCGAACGGAGGCGACAGTTCGCCATTAAACGGGGTCATCGTCGGGCGCCGTCCCTGCAATCTGCAAGCTCTGGAGGCGGCATTTCTGCCGAAAAACGCTGCTTTTATCAGCGTGCATTCTCTGTAATCACGATCATTCTGCCAAGTGAAAAAAATCTTGAACCGGCTGGAACGTCTCTAGATGCCGCAAAGTGCCCGCCTTCATTGCATTGAGGCGCGTTCCGGTCCAGAAATGGCGCCGCGAGCCGTTTGCCGCGTACGGGACCTTCACCCGAAATTTACCCTCTGCGGGGCTTAGTGAACGGACTGATCCTCTTAATCGGGATTCGACGACCAACCGCCATGCACAAGATCCTCCTCGCCGAAGACGACAACGACATGCGACGCTTCCTGGTCAAGGCGCTGGAAAACGCCGGTTTTCAGGTTTCACCCCACGACAACGGCATGTCGGCCTATCAGCGGCTGCGCGAGGAGCCGTTCGAGATGCTGCTGACCGATATCGTGATGCCCGAGATGGACGGCATCGAGCTGGCGCGGCGGGCCTCGGAACTCGACCCCGACATCAAGATCATGTTCATCACCGGCTTCGCCGCGGTCGCCCTGAACTCGGATTCGGAAGCCCCGAAGAACGCCAGGGTGCTGTCGAAGCCGGTCCATCTTCGCGAATTGGTCAGCGAAGTGAACAAGATGCTGGCGGCCTGATTCGGCCGCCCGAGCCCGTTAGGTTGTGGTTGTCTTGACGCGTTTTCTTGACGCGAACCGGTGTCCGCTTCGCTCGAAACGCTCCGGTAAATACCGGCCAAGCGTCCTTGCCTGCCCGCTTTGGAGCCGATATACGGACGCCACCCGTCAGGTCAGGGCGCGTAGCTCAGCGGGAGAGCACCTCGTTGACATCGAGGGGGTCACAGGTTCGATCCCTGTCGCGCCCACCATCCCTGCCAAACCAAACCTGGAATTTTTGGATCGGGCCCATGCGGGCGGTCCAGCGGAGATATCCGCTGGCCTTCCGCGTTTCGGTTTCCGCCGCGGCTCAAGGATGGCGCTCGTTCCGATTTCCCGGATACGAGCTGCAGCGTCTGCCCGGCATCGCGGCCTATCTGAGTTCCTGCGCCAGAAAATCGACGAGCGCGCGGACCTTTGTCGACGGGCGCGGCCCGCCGGGAAAAACCGCGTGCACGTCGACGGGTTCGAGCTTGTAGCTGCGCAGCAGCGGCACCAGCGCGCCCGCTTTCACTTCGGCCCCGCACATCACCGTCGAGGCTATCGCTATACCCAGTCCTGCCATGACACTTGCGAACACGCCGGCGCCTGAATTGGTGTGAATACGGCCGCGTACATCGACCGATGTCTCGGTGCCATTGCGCGTGAATGACCAGCGGTCGCGGCCGAAATTGCCGGGACCGATGATGCAATCGTGCGAGGCGAGGTCGGCCGGCGTTTTCGGGGTGCCGCGCGCTTTCAGGTAAGGGGGCGACGCCACCAGCATTCTTTCAAGCGCTTTGAGTTTGCGCGCACCGAATACGGAATCGTCCAGCTCACCAAGGCGAATGGCGACATCGGCACCTTCGGCGACCAGATCCTGCCGCTCATCGGCAACCGCCATTTCGACCCGCAACTGCGGATGGAGGCTGAGAAACTTCGGCAGGCGTGGAATGATCTCGCGCACCCCGTACATCACCGGCAGAGCGAGGCGGATGATGCCGCGCAGGGAATCGACGCCGCGCGCGGCGTCTTCGGCATCCTCGACTTCGGCGAGGATTTCGCGCGCGCGATCGAGAAACAGCGCGCCGGCGTCCGTCACCGTGATGCGGCGCGTGGTGCGCAGAAGCAGCGTCACGCCGAGCCGCGCTTCCAGTTCGCCGACGATGCGCGAGACTGACGGCTGCGACAGACCGAGTTCGCGCGCGGCGCGTGAAAAACTTGCGCTTTCCGCCGCGCGCACGAAAACCGCCAGTTCCTGCAGCCGGTCACTCATTTGCTTTCCAAATAGATTATGTCCGTATTGGCGATATACCCCTTCATGAGCAAATGAGCCAGATCTTGCGGGCCAAGCCAACTGACGGAGACCTCCATGGCCCTGCAAGACCGCCTCGATGCTTTCAAAGTCGATTTTGAATCCGGCCGGTTCCCGGTCAAGCCAACCAGGGAGGCGCTGGACGTGATGCACCGCGCCACCGACGAGTTGATCGCGAGCGGACAGGCGCGACATGCCAGGAAAGCCGGCGATGTGGCGCCGGAATTCACGCTCCTCGATGCCGACGGGAAGCCGGTTTCATCGCGCGAGCTGCTCGCCCGCGGACCGCTGGTGGTTTCGTTCTATCGTGGTGTCTGGTGCCCGTACTGCAATCTGGAATTACAGGCGCTGCAGGAAGCGCTTCCCGAAATCGCAAGGAGAGGTGCAAGCCTGGTTGCGATCTCGCCGCAGACCGCTCCGAACAGCCGCAAATCGCAGCGTGACAACAAGCTCAGTTTCCCGATTTTGAGCGATCGCAGAAGCGAAGTGGCCAGCGCGTTCGGGATCCGCTTCGCGCTGCCGGACTACCTGGTCGAACTCTACAAGGGCTTCAGGAACGATCTGCCTGTTTTCAACGACGATCCTTCCTGGGTTTTGCCGATGCCCGCGCGCTATGTGATCGGCGCCGACGGCGTCATCGCTTATTCCGAAGTGAATCCCGATTACACGCAGCGTCCCGACCCCTCCGAATTGCTGCCGGTCCTGGATCGCCTCAGCGCCAGCAAGGCGGCCTGACCCAGACAAAGCCGGCGCGCCTGGTGCGTGCCGGCATTGTTGCCGAACCATGATCTGGCGCCATCGCGATCGCCGTCGCGATGCGCTAAAATGGACCATGCGTCCGCTATTGCACCCCATGCTGGTCAACGGGCGAACCGGCGATCCGGCGCTCTACCTCGAAACGCTGTTCGAGCAGAGGGCGATCCTGTTCGACCTTGGCGACATCGCGTCATTGTCGCCGCGAAAGATCCGACGCCTTGAGCACGTGTTCGTCTCGCATGCGCATATCGATCATTTCTTCGGCTTTGACCGTCTGTTGAGGGTGCTGGTCGGCCGGGACCAGCGGGTTCATCTTTACGGCCCGGACGGTTTCCTCGATCGCGTCCAGCACAAGCTCCAGGCCTATCTCTGGAATCTCGTCGATCGCGAGCCCGGCGATCTCACCTTCGTGGCGATGGAAATCGGACCCTCGCTTGCCACCCGAACCGTGCGGTTTCGTCTCAAGACGGCCTTCGCCGCCGAAGCAATCGGTACCGGCCGGATCGACCAGGGCATCGTGCTCGAGGACCCGGCTTTTCGGGTTTCAACCGCGGTGCTGGAGCATCACACGCCTTGCCTGGGGTTTGCGATCGAGGAACCCGCCCACTTCAATATCTGGAAGATCCGGCTCGCAAAGCTGGGGCTTGCGGTCGGGCCCTGGTTGGGTGACCTCAAGCGCGCGGTGATCGAGAACAGACCGGATGACTTTCCGGTCCGGATCGGCGCTTCCACGACGGACGCGAAGGCGCATGACGTGCCACTCGGGAAGCTTCGCGATGTATTGACGGTCACTCCGGGGCAGAAGATCGGGTACGTCACCGACGTCGCCGATACTGAGGGCAATCGCAAGGCGATCATCGAATTGGTCGAAAACGCCGACCTTCTGTTTATCGAAGCCGCGTTTGCGAGGGCGGATGTGGCCCTGGCGAGCGACCGCGCCCATCTGACCACCGAGGCGGCCGGACAGATCGCTCGCCAGGCGCGAGTGCGCCGGGTCGAGCCGTTCCATTTCTCCGCCCGCTATGCCGGCGAGGACGAGCGAATGCTGAACGAGGTCGCGGCGGCCTTTGCCGGGCAGCCGGCGACGCCGGAATAGGCCGCGGCGCATCTCAGCGGCGAGCACTTCGCGCCGCTCGATCGGCCCCTATCGGGCGCGCAGACGAGGCAGCTCGGTCGCGCCCGCGCCGATCGCCGCGCGTCTGTCGGCAACGGCAAAATGAAACTGCTCGAGAGCGAGGCCAAAGGCCGATAGATCTTCCTCTTCGATGGCGCCGTCATCGTAACTTTCGAGCGCTTCGCGGAGTATGCTGTCCACCTCGCATTGCATGGCCACCAGTTCTTCCGGAGTTTCCGCTGCGCGCACCCTGGAAATCAGGCCCACAACCTTGTCGCGATGCAGTGTGCTTTGCTCCGCCTCGTCTCGCTTCAAATAGTGACGGAACCAGGCGCCAGCCGAACCAAACCCCGAGAGAACCAGCACGGCCGCCCAGAAGTAATCGCTGTACTTTTCAAGGAAGGTGCGCTCGGTGCCGTCGATGTAGGCCGCCGCCCCCAGATGTACCGGAAGCTCGGCGTCCTTGTCGGTGTCCGGCTTCTTGATGCGTGCGACGCCCGGTACCTCCCGGGCAAGCGCCTGACGATTGGTGAACAGTTGCCGGGCGAATGCGCCGACCGTCGTTTCGGACAAAGCCCTCCGCGCGACGATCAGGTGATTGACGCTGACCGTCTCGATCTTGTCCTCCGGTCTGGCTGGCGACGCATTGAAGATGCTGCCCGGAATTTCCTCGGATTCATAAAGCGGGTGTTTCTGGGCGATTGCCTCCGACACGTCGATCGGAAGAAACTTCGGTTCGCCTCTGGCGCGCGCTGTCGCATCGAGTGCTTCGACGGTGATCTTGCTGTCCAGTGGGCCAACCGCCATGTATGCGTCGATCGCCGGGTCGCGCGCCAACTCCTCGGTCTGGTGGATGCCGAACTGCGTGACCGCGACCTTGTCGGGAGCGACGCCCGATTCAGCCAGGATAACATGCAGCAATGCGACATTCGCCTGCGTTCGGCCGATAATGCCAACCCGATGTCCCGCAAGATCGTCGATCGCCTTGATCTTCGGTGCCGGCTGTTTCTTGGAACCCTTGCCCGGAAGGCCGGAAGGTGACCACAACACGACGACGTTCTTGCGCACGATGGCGACGGTTTCGGCGTCGGCCGGCATCTCCAGGTCGCCGCGAGCCACCGCAAGATCGGCCTTGGAGGCGGCAAGAAGCGCAATGCTTTCGGCCGCCCCGTCGGTTGCGATCGGGGACAGCCTGACGGCACTGCCGTTGCGGGCGAAGGATTGGGCCAGCGACTGGATCAGCTTCTGATCATCGCTTCCCGGCGGTCCGACGGCAATCCGAAGCGTCACCGGCCGCAACGCGTAATACAGCGCGCCCGCGGCGAGACCAAAACCAAGCAATCCGGCGACCAGCAGCAGCAATAAGGAGTTTCGCCTCTTCCGCCTGCGGCTGGACAGGTCGCTTGTTTTGCTGAATTCGTCGGATGCGGTCATTGTTGCTGCCAGGCTGAAGAAAACCCAAAGAACCTTTCAAGGATACCACGCTTCCCGGCTTGGGTCCGCTCGCCGTTGGCCGGCCAGCCCGCCAGGCGCGGGTGCGCCGGGTCGAGCCGTCCCATTTCTCCGCCCGTTATGCCAGCGAGGACGAGCGAATGCGGAACGAGGCAGTCACAGCTGCAAAAGGATCCATGACGCGGGCGGTCGCCCCTTGCGCCGGGAAGACGTTGCGTCATTATCGAGATCAACAAATAGGTCCGGGGGGCGCTGGAGCATTTCCGGTTTGGCGAAGATCGTCATGCCCGGCCAAGGCGGTCTGCCTTGCGAGGCCGCGCAAACCGGTCTGCGATGCCATGACGAAGAAGCAAATCATTGCTCTCTGACTTCATCCCGGGTGATCCAGAAAAATAACGTCAACAGGTGCGACGATGCAGTTCGGCGTATTCGATCAAAACGACCGCGGACCTTATGCGCCCGGTGAACAGTACGAAAACCGGCTGAAGCTGATCGAATTCTACAATTCTGCGGGATTTCGCACCTACCACATGAGCGAGCATCATTCGACGCCGCTGAGTCTCACGCCGTCGCCCGGCGTGTTTCTGGCCGCGGTGGCGCAGCGCACCAGGCGTCTCCGTCTCGGCCCTTTGGTTTATGTGTTGCCCGCCCATCACCCGCTGCGGCTCGCCGAAGAAATCTGCATGCTCGACCATCTGAGCCAGGGCCGGCTCGACGTCGGAATAGGCCGCGGCGCGTCCGCGCATGAGCTGCAGTATTTCGGCGTCGATCCGGATCACGCGCCGGCGATGTATGTCGAGGCTTACAACATCATCCGGCAGGCGCTGACGCAGCCGCAGGTCAGCTTCAAGGGTAGACACTACAATTTCGAGAACGTGCCGATCGAAATGAAACCCGCGCAGCTTCCGCACCCGCCATTCTGGTACGCTGTTCCGGTGCCCGAAGGTGCCGCGTGGCCGGCGCAAAACAGGATCAACATCGTTTGCGGCGGGCCGGTGCAGAGAGTTCGTGAGATCACCGATCGCTATCGCGCCGAATGGGCGGCTAACGGGAACTTGCCGGATGATATTCCGTTGTTGGGAATCAACCGCTTCGTGGTTGCGGCCGATACCGACGGCCAAGCGCTGGAGCTCGGACGCCGCGCCTGGCCGGTGTTTTACGCGAGCTTCATGAAGCTCTGGAAGAAGCACGGCACGCAGCCGCGCTATGCGAGGATTCCGGAAGATTTTGACACCATGGTCAGGAATGGTGGCGCGCTCGCAGGCAGCCCCGGCTCGATTCGCGAGCAGGTACGCAACATGGCCAGCGAGGCGGGCGCGAGCTATTTCATTGCGCAGTTTTCCTTCGGCGACCTGTCGCACCAGGAGGTCGTTCATTCCGTTGATATCTTCGCCCGCGAGGTGCTCCCGGCGTCCCGGGAGCGCGTCGCCCGCGCCGGTTGAACGAACACGATTGGGGGTAAGTGCGCGATTTTCGACGTCCGGTCGCAAAACCATAATGCCGGTGCTATAAGGCTGCTTCGTTTTTCATGGCGGGCAGGAGCGGATGTCGAAGCAGTCGATGCGGGAAGAGGCCGAGCGCCTGATCCGCGAAACCATGGAACGCAAGACCATCGTCGTGAAGCAGGGCAATACCCGCATCGAGGCGGTGTGCGGAAAATGCGGTGCGCCAAATCGGATATCGGCGGAAAGAGGCGCGACGCGGGTGAAATTCGCCTGCAAGCAATGTGGCCACAAGCAAGAGACGCTTTGAAAAATTCCTCCGCCGTCATCCGTGGCTATGGATTTCGGGCTCCGGACCGGCGTTTTGAAAAACCTGATTTGTCGAGGCGGATCAATCTGATTTGCCCAGTCCAGTCCCATTTGCAAAAATATTCCGGTTTTGCCCGAACCCAAATCACTTCTATATCCGCCGCCGTCCTGTCCCACTCGAGGGGCGTTTCGCGATCGTCACGAATGCGGGGCGGGATGCGGTGGACGCGGACGGCGCTCAAGACGAATAGCGCTGGATGCGGACGGCGAAGTCGTGTGGTCCTGACGCCCCGACGCTGGCGTCAAGCTCTTGAGAAGCAAGCTTCTCAGGGGTGATGGTGGCAAGAAAGCCCGGTCACCAAGGAGAGCGCGAAGGAAACCGTTAAAACCATTGCGCGGGGAATGCCGGGTGTTTTCCGGTGTGACCGTGGTGACTAACGCGTGTGCTTTCTACCACTGCGCACGCGGCTGCGGACGCTCCGGGCGTCCGGCATTCCCTGCGCCCTCTCACTGGAGGGTAAGGAAATTCAGAGCAAACCTCGGGCGTCTCGCCGCGAGATCGCGAAGTCGCGCCGTCATTGCGAGCCAACGGGTCGCGCGAATGCGCGCCCCGTTGGCTCGCAATGACGATCCGACAGGATGGTCATTGGGATGTCCGAAAATTGAATCTGTTCATTGAGCGCGAACCCGGTTGCCGCTATTGCCCCGGGAGTTTTCCGACGTTGATCTCGATGGCCGAAAAATACGCCGCGAGATCCTCGATGTCCTTGTCTGACAAGGACGTAGCGACCACCGACATCGCGTCGTTCTTTCGTGCGCCGGATTTGTATGCCTGAAGCTGGGCGACGAGATAGGGTTCGGTCTGGCCCGCGATATTCGGCGCATCGGGCGTCTTGGACAGGCCGTCGAGGCCGTGACAGGCCTGGCACATCAGCGCCCTTGCACGGCCGGCCTTTACGTCACCCGCAGCGGAGACGCTTGCGCTGGCGGTGAGAAGAAAGCCGGACGTGACCAGGCAGATCACGAGCCGCGCCGCGCCGGAGTGTGCAGAAATCAGCATCGACCCTCACGAACCTGGATGACGGAAAATGTGATGGCCCCCGTTTCATGGGGCCATCACGGAGATCAGGATGCTACTTGCCGTCGTACCAGATGCGATAGAGCGCGCCGACCAGATCGTCGGAGACGAGCAGCGAACCATCGTGCAGTTGCGCGACATCGACCGGGCGGCCGAGGTAATAGCCGTTCTCGTTCCAGCCTTCGGCGAACGGCTCGGATTTTCCTGCGGCGTGGCCATCATCCTTGAGGAAGGTCACCATCACCCGGGCGCCGACGGGCACGGTTCGATTCCACGAGCCATGCTGGGTCGAGAAAATTGCACCCTGGTATTTCTTCGGAAACATCGTGCCGGTGTAGAACATCAGACCGAGGTCAGCCGCGTGGGCGACTTGCTCGACTTCCGGGAAGATCACGTTGGCTGGCGGCGTATCGGCCTTGTATTCGTTGGTGCGGGTGTGGCCGCCGCCATACCACGGGAAGCCGAAGTCCTGACCCATGGCGGTGATGCGATCCATCTCGCCCGGCGGGATATCGTCGCCCATGCCGTCGACCTGATTGTCATTGGTCCACAGCGACTTGTCCTTCGGGTTGAAGTCCATGCCGACGGGATTGCGGAATCCGACAGCGTAGACTTCGCGGTTCTTGCCGTCACGGTCCATGCGGATGATCCCGCCCATGCCAACTTTGCGATAGAGGTCGAATTTCTCCTTGGCCGGCACGTTGTAGGGCTGGCCGAGCTGAATATAGAGCTTGTTGTCCGGCCCGATCCGGCAGGTCCGCGCGGTGTGATTATAGCTCTCATCCGCTTTTGGAATCAGATCGCCTTCCGGAACGACATTGCCGGCGACGACATCCGGGCTTTCATAGAAGAATTCGGCCGCCGCATATTCCAGCACCCGGTTCTGTTCGGCGATGTAGAGAAAGCCGTCCTTCGAGAAGCATACGCCGTTGGGTATCTTCTTCGGCAGCGTCGGCGCGAACTCCTTGACTTCGTCTCCCACGCCGCCGCGGGAGCGGTCGGTCACCACCCAGACTTTCGATTTGCGCGTGCCGACAAAGGTCGCGACGCCCTGCGGTCCGACCGCGATGTGGCGGGCATCCGGCACCAGGGCGTACAGCGAAATGTGGAAGCCCGGCGGCAATTTGATTTTGGTCAGATTCTGTTTGACCTGATCCGCTTTCTGGCCGGTCTGCGGGATTTCGGGCCACTCGGCGGTAGAACCCGTCTGGTGCATTGCGCCCAGCGTTTCGAGTGTGCTCGGCGCCGGCGCCGCAGGCTGCGCAGCGGCCGGCCAGGCGGCCAGCGACAATAATGCCACCGTCGTTTGAAAACGAAGTTTCATGGACGTCTCCCCTGTGATGCCCCCAATTCTAACGGGTGGTCACCCGCCGTCGGGGAATGCCGATATCAATGCGTCCCAAATAGCGGCGCCCGTGCGGCGCCCGTGCGCCAAATTTGTGTAACGCTGCCCAGGTTCTTCTCTTGCGCTCTTCCGCGTTCTCAAATGGCAAAGGGAGCGTGCTTGCGCCGTTCGGGCGGCGGACGTAGCCTTGCCGTCGTTCGGCATTCGCGCCGCAAACCTGGAGCTATCAAATGGCATGGAAAGCACCGAAGATCGCTGAAGTCCCGGTTGGCATGGAAATCAACATGTACGCCTGCGCAACGCGCAGGTAAGCCGCCTTGCGATGACCTGCCCGGCTCCATAAGCGCCACCATTCCTTGTGATGCCGTTGTTGGAGCCGCGGCGAGGAAAGCTGCGGCTTCCGTTATTTGTCCTTCACAAACGCGGCAAAGGCCGCGGCATATTCCGGGTGCCATCGCGACAGCGCCGGCCGGTTTTCGATGATGTCGCCGGCCGCCCAGAGAATGCGCCGTTCGTCGAGCTTTCGCGGCACGTCGTTATCCGGACAGAGGATATAAAAGTCTCCGGCGCTGACGCGTTCGATCATGAAGTCGACGGTTTGCTCCGGCGTCCAGGCGCCGGCCGGCTTCTCGGTGCGGTCACCGGCGGTGAGGCCGGTGAAGACAAAACCGGGGATGAAAAGATGCGCGCTGATCTTGCTGCCGGCGGCATTGCGCAACTCGTGTTGCAGCGCTTCGGTAAAAGCTTTCACGCCCGCCTTCGAGACGTTGTAGGCGGGATCGCCAGGCGGGGTGGTGATGCCCTGCTTCGATCCGGTGTTGATGATGAGACCGGGGCGCCCGCGTTCGATCATGGCGGGCGCAAAAATCTGCGAACCATGAATCACGCCCCAGAGATTGACGCCGAGAATGCGCTGCCAGTCTTGCAGCGGTCCGAACATCCGGCTGCCCGGCTGGATGCCGGCGTTGTTCATCAGGATATCGGTGCCGCCGAACCGCTCCCGCACCGCGGTTTGCACTCCCGCGACGTCTTCGATACGGCTGACGTCAACCGCCCTTGCCATGATCTTAGCGGCGCCGCCCGGTGCGACGGATGACAGTCTTGCTTCGGCTTCAGCCAGTCGGTTGCTACCGAGATCCGCGATGCACACCTTCATGCCAAGGCGAGCGAACCGCATCGCGGCGGCAAGGCCGATCCCGGATGCGCCTCCGGTGATGACGGCAACATGATCTGGCGACATGGCGGGATGAGGCACGGAGGTTCCTCCTGACGGATACAGGCTCGCGCATTCGCTATGCCAAAGCCACACACGGAGCATGCACGAAACGGCATGGGAGCTCCTCATTCGAAGCTCTGCGAACGCCACGCCCGCTTTACGGTTTCACGACGCCGCCGTAGAATTTCACCATAGCGATCCAAAACATCGATCGACTTCAAGGGAGTGCGAACATGGCTGTGACGCAGGCGATTCCGATCACGCGCCATCCCTATGCGGATGGTTCCTACAAAAAGATGCTGATCGACGGCAAATGGGTCGACGCCGCTTCCGGCAAACGCTTCGAGACCCACAACCCGGCCACCGGCGAATTGCTCGCCACCGTCGCCGAGGGTGATGCCGAGGATATCAACCGCGCGGTCGCAGCCGCCCGCCGCGCTTTCGAAGGACCGTGGAGCAAGGTCAGGCCGTATGAACGGCAGGGCCTGCTGCTCAAACTCGCCGATCTCGTCGAGAAGAATTTTGAGGAGCTTTCGCAGCTCGATACGCTCGACATGGGCGCGCCGATCAGCCGCACCCGCGGCAACAGACTGCGCGTGCTCGGCATGCTCAGATATTACGCGGGGCAGGCGACCGCGCTGCACGGCGAGACCATCGAGAACTCGCTGCCCGGCGAAATCTTCTCCTACACGTTGAAGGAGCCGGTGGGCGTCGTCGGCGCGATCATTCCGTGGAACGGCCCGCTCGCCGCCAGCGTCTGGAAGATCGGTCCCGCCATCGCCACCGGCTGCACGGTGATCCTCAAGCCCGCGGAAGAGGCGCCGCTGACGTCACTGCGGCTTGGCGAACTGGCCATGGAAGCCGGCATTCCGCCCGGCGTCGTCAATGTGGTGCCGGGTTATGGCGAGACCGCGGGCGCGGCACTGGCGTCGCACGCGGGCGTCGACAAGGTCGCTTTTACCGGCTCGCACGTGACCGGACAGGCCATCGTCAAGGCGTCCGCGGGCAATCTGAAGCGGGTGTCGCTCGAACTGGGCGGCAAGTCGCCGGACATCGTGTTCGCCGACGCCGATCTCGATCAGGCGGTGCCGGGCGCGGCGATGGCGGTGTTCGCCAATTCCGGCCAGATTTGCAGCGCGGGCACGCGGCTGTTCGTCGAGAACAAGGTGTACGACGAATTCGTCGGCCGCGTCGCCGAATTCGGCAGGAAGCTGCAGGTCGGCAACGGGCTCGACCCGAATACGCAAATCGGGCCGCTGGTGTCGGAGCAGCAGCTGGAGCGCGTCAGCGGCTATCTCGCCATTGGCCAAAAGGAAGGCGCCAAGGCGCTCGCCGGCGGTGCGCGGCTGACCGAAGGCGCGCTGTCGAAGGGCTACTTCGTGCCGCCGACCGTGTTCGCCAACGTTCAGGACAACATGCGGATCGCGCAGGAGGAGATCTTCGGCCCGGTGATTTCGGCGATCTCCTTCGAGAACACCGACGAACTGATCCAGCGCGCCAACGCCACAACCTTCGGCCTGGGAAGCGGCGTGTGGACGAAGGACGTCAGCAAGGCGCATCGCGTGGCGAAAGCGCTTCGCGCCGGCTCGGTCTGGGTCAATTGCTATCAGGCGATGGACCCGGCGGTGCCGTTCGGCGGCTACAAGATGAGCGGCTATGGCCGCGAGTTCAGGCAAGCAGCACCTCGAGGAATATCTCAACGTCAAGGCGGTCTGGATCAAGACCGCGTAGGCGCAATGGATGCCGCGTTCGGGAGTGGCGGTTTCGACTGCCACTCCTTCCTTATGTTACACATCCAGATCAAAAAAACATTTTCGGGGCAGACATGAAATTTCCTTTGTTGTTTTCGCCGCTCGAGGTCGGTCCCTACCGGCTCAGGCATCGCGTCGTGATGGCGCCGTTGACGCGGATGCGGGCGGAAAAGCCAAGCCTTGCGCCGCGGCCGCTGAACGCGGAATATTATGGTCAGCGCGCGACGCCGGGCGGCTTGATCATCGCCGAAGCCTCGCCGGTGACGGCAACGGGACACGGGAGCCCGGGCACGCCGGGCATCTATTCGGAAGCCCAGATCAAGGGGTGGCGCGGTGTCGTCGACGCGGTTCATGCCAGGGGCGGGTTGATCTTTCTCCAGCTCTGGCATGTCGGACGCGTTTCGCATTCCTCGTTCCAGCCGGGCGGCGTATTGCCGGTGTCGTCTTCAGCCGTGCCGATTTCTCCTGACGTGAAGACAATGACGGCTGACGGGAAGGTTACGTCTTATGAGACGCCGCGCGCGCTGCAGACCGGTGAAATATCAGGCGTGGTCGACAGCTTCCGGCAAGCCGCAAGCAACGCGCTGAAAGCCGGCTTCGACGGCGTCGAGATTCATGGCGCCAACGGCTACCTGATCGAGCAATTCCTGCAATCGCATACCAATCTGCGCACCGACCAATATGGCGGCTCAATCGAAAACCGCGCCCGATTCCTGATGGAGATCACGCAGGCCGTCATCGAAGTTTGGGGCGCAAACCGCGTCGGCGTGCGGTTGTCACCCTATGGCGTCGCCAATGACTCTGGCGAGACCGATCCGATGCCGCTTTATACCCACGTCATCACGGCGCTCGATCCGCTCGGGCTCGCCTATCTGCATTTCGTCGAGCCGCGCTCGAGCGGCGCCGGCCGCGCCGAGGTCAACCATCAGAACGTGCCGTCGGCGATGGTGCTGTTCCGGCCGATCTGGAGCGGCGTTCTGATTTCAGCCGGCGGTTTTACCGGCGAGACGGCGGAGGCGGCGATTGCCGCCGGTCATGCCGACGCCATCGCGTTCGGCCGCATCTTCATTTCCAATCCGGACCTGCCGCGCCGCCTGAGAGAAGGATTTCCGCTGACGCCGTACAACCGCGCGACCTTCTACGGCGGTGATGTGGCCGGCTACACCGACTATCCTGTTTATGGCGAACTGGAGCAGGCGTAGTGACCCTAACCGTCATTGCGAGCGCAGCGAAGCAATCAACGTCGCCACACGGGGAAGAATGGATTGCTTCGCTGCGCTCGCGATGACTACCGAGGCGACAGACGCAAAATGCCAAAAGCACCAAAGGCGGTCGGAATTGCCCAAGGTCAATGCCTGTGCGGCAAGGTTTGCTTCGAGATCGATGTGCCGGCGCGCTGGGCCTGGCACGATCATTCGCCCGGCAGCCGGCGCGCGCACGGCGCGGCCTATGCGACCTATGTCGGAAGCTGGCGCAAGCGTTTCCGCATTACCAGGGGCAAGGCGGAGATCGCGCGCTACGAGGACAAGGCCACAAAGACCGTGCGCAGCTTTTGCGCGCGCTGCGGCACGCCCTTGACTTACGAACGCGCTCGCTCGCCGCACATGGTGAACATCCCGCGCGCGCTGTTCAGCGGCCGAACCGGCCGCCAGCCGCTCTATCATGTCGCCATCGAGGAGCTGCAGGAGTGGGCCTACACCGGCGAGCCGCTGGTGCCGCTGAAGGGCTTTCCCGGCGTGGTCTGGCAGCGCTCGAAAAGGAGGAAGCGTGATGTCGAGTCCGGCATTGCGCTCGTCCGCGCAGGGCAGCCATGAGCGCGCTTCCTTGATCTGTCCATCCGGGATCAGTCATGATGTCGAGATTCCGACGGTAACGGCCGCGGGTAGGGGAGGACATTCATGAATCGCATCAGCGGGCGCTCGGCGTTCCTCGCATTGCTCAAGGACGAGGGTATCACCCATCTGTTCGGCAATCCCGGCACCACCGAACTGCCGATCATGCATGCGCTGAAGGAGCATCCCGATCTCACCTATGTAATGGCGATGCAGGAAAGCCTGGTGGTCGCCATCGCCGACGGCTTCAGCCGGGCCTCGGGCCGCCTGGTCGCCTGCAATGTCCACGTCGCGCCCGGGCTCGGCAACGCGATGGGCTCGCTCTACAACGCGAGTTTCACCGGCACGCCGATGATCCTGACCGCCGGGCAGCAGGAGCAGGGTCACGGACTGATGGAGCCGCTGCTCTATGGGCCGCTGGTGCGGATGGCGGAGCCGCTTGTAAAATGGGCAGTCGAGGTGACGCGCCTGGAAGACCTGCCGCGGATCGTGCGCCGCGCCGCCAAGATCGCGACCACGCCGCCGACCGGGCCGGTGTTCATCTCGCTGCCCGGCGATATCCTCAATTCCGAGGCCGGCATCGACCTCGGCCGCTCGACCCGCGTCGATACGCGGGTAAAACCGTCCGAGGAAGCGTTACAGGCGCTGGTGGCGCGCATCCTCAAGGCCGAGAGGCCCGTCATCATCGCCGGCGACGAGATCGTCAAGAGCGACGCGCTGCAGGAAGCAGCTTCGCTGGCCGCTGCGCTCGGCTGTCCGGCCTATCAGCAATCGGCGCCGTACGGCGCGCATTTCCTGTCGGAAAGCCCGTGCTTCATGGGCGCGCTGTCGCGCCTGCAGAAGCAGGTTCGCGAGGTGTTGTCGGCCTACGATCTGATGATCGTGCTCGGCGCCGATCCGTTGCGGATGTCGGTTCATAGCGAGGTCGATCCGCTGCCCGAGGACCTGCCGATCGTGCAGATCGGCCTCGTCGAATGGGACCTCGCCAAGAACTATGGCGCCGAGATTGCGCTGAAGGCCGACGTCAAGGAAACCTTGCGCGTGCTGATCCCGGCGCTGAAGTCGGCCGGCGGCGCTGCGCTCGAGGCCCGTGCCAAACAGGGGATCGTGGCGCTGGCGCCGAAGAACTGGACGGCGCGGCGCGCCACCCTGGTCGAGCAAATTTCGAAGGCAAAAGATCGTTCGCCGATCGATCCGGATTATCTCGCGCTGCAGGTGGTCGAGGCGATGCCCGACAACGCCATCCTGGTCGACGAGGGACTGACCTGCTCGCGGCAGATGCTGGCGTTGCGTCCGCATCGCGATCGCTACGGCTATCATGCGCTGGCTTCGGGCGGCATCGGCTGGGGATTGCCGGCTTCGGTCGGCGTCAGCATGGCGAACCCCGACCGGCCGGTGGTGTGTTTCTCCGGCGACGGCAGCGCGATGTATTCGATCCAGGCGCTGTGGACCGCGGCGCACCAGAAGTTGCCGTTGACGGTGGTGATCGTCAACAACGGCGGCTACCGCATCATCAAGCAGCGGCTGCTGGCGTTTCATGGCGACGATCATTTCGTCGGCATGGATTTTGCCGATCCGCCCGTTGATTTTGCCGGTTTGGCAAGATCGCTGGGGCTGGAGGCGATGCGGATCACCAACCCTGAGGATTTGAAGCCAACGCTGTCGTCGGCGTTCAAGCGGCCCGGCGCGAAACTGATCGAGGTGGTGGTCGACGGCTCGCTCTGAGCGTCGCCGCGCTACTTGGCGGCTTGTGCTGGCAATGCAAATTGTCGGTGTCGTGCCACTTTCGGCCGGCATCGTATCCCGGTAGGTTGGCTCAACCTGAAGAGCTTCGCGACCGGGAAAAAGGAAGACATGACCAGAACTGATGCCATCGAACGGGCGCGCCAATATCTTCATTGCGGCGCGTTTCTTGCCGAACTCGACCGCAGGGTCGCCTACCCCACGGAAAGCCAGAATCCCGAGCGGCGCGATTGCTTGCGCGCCTATCTCGAGGAGGAACTCAAGCCGGCATTTTCGCAGCTCGGTTTCTCGACAAAACTGATCGAATTGCCGACCGGCAAGAACCCTTACCTTCTGGCGGAATATCGCGAGGGCGCTTCAGTTCCGACCGTGCTGATGTACGGGCACGGCGATGTCGTCGAGGGCATGGTCGGAGAATGGCGGGACAATCTCGATCCGTGGCGGACGACGGTCATCGACAATCGCGTCTATGGGCGCGGCACCGCCGACAACAAGGGGCAACACAGCATCAATTTGTCAGCGCTTCGCGCCGTGCGCGAGGCGCGCGGCGGACGGCTCGGCTTCAACGCCAAATTCATCGTCGAGACCGGCGAGGAGATCGGGTCGCCGGACTTGCGTCAGGTTTGCGAGCAGTTGCGCGATGAGCTTAAGGCCGATCTGTTTATCGCATCCGACGGACCGCGGCTTGCCGCCGATCACCCCACGATATTCTTGGGGTGCCGCGGCGGATTAAGGATTTACCTCGACGTGAATTTGCGCGACGGCTCGCACCATTCCGGCAATTGGGGCGGGGTTCTCGCCAATCCCGCGACTATCCTGGCCAGCGCGATCTCAACCCTGGTCGACGGCCAGGGCCGCCTGTTGCTGGACGAATTGAAGCCGCCGCGCCTTTCCAACCAGATCCGGTCAGCGCTTGCCGACGTGAGGATCGAGCCGATGCCCGAAGAACCGGCACTGTCGGAGAATTGGGGCGAGCAAGGCTTGTCGGCCGCCGAGCGGCTTTATGCCTGGAATACACTCGAGGTGCTCGCGATATCATCAGGCAATATCGAGAAGCCGGCCAACGCCATACCTGGGCACGCGCAGGCGGTGCTGCAGCTTCGTTTTGTCGTCGGCACCAAGATCGACAAGGCGATCGATGTGATCAGGGCCCACTTGCATGCCAAAGGCTTTCCGATGGTCGAGGTCCGGGGGACGCAGAGCTTTGCCGCCTCGCGAACCGACTTCGACAGTCCCTGGATCAACTGGGCAGCGCAGTCGATCCGGCAGACCACGGGAAAGGCGCCGGCGGTGCTGCCCAATTTTGGCGGCTCGCTTCCGAACGATGTGTTTTCCGAAAGCCTTGGCTTGCCGACGATCTGGGTGCCGCACTCCTATCCCGGTTGCTCCCAGCACGCGCCCAACGAACACATTCTGCTCTCGGTCACCGAAGAAGCCCTTGGCATCATGGCGGGTCTGTTCTGGGATTTGGGTGAGACGCCGCGCGCCCCATAGAACCTCACCTGGCGACGCGTGAGGGGGGACTGGCGGGTGCGGCATCGCGTTTGCCGCAGTTGTGCGGGCGGCGGAGCCATACCGTTGCTTGTCGTCGGTGCCGCCAAGGGGCCTATGACGGCCGAAAGTCACATTCTATTCCGGCCCGAATTATGCAAGCATTATGGAAGTCACCAAACCAGGAGGGGACGAATGAGACATTTTCGAATGATGGGCCTTGCGCTCGCCGCCGCGTTCTGCGCGGGGCAGGCGAACGCCGAGGAACTCACCGGGACATTGAAGAACATCAAGGAAACCGGCGCGATCACCCTTGGTTTCCGCGACTTGTCGATTCCATTTTCCTATCTGGACGACAACCAGAAGCCGGTCGGCTTTGCAATGGACATTTGCTACAAGATCGTCGACGCCGTGAAGAAGGAACTCAAGCTTGGCAAGCTCGAGGTCAAGCTCAACCCGGTCACGTCGGCTACCCGTATTCCGCTGATGGCCAATGGCACCGTCGATCTCGAGTGCGGCTCGACCACCAACAACGCCGAGCGCCAGAAGCAGGTCTGGTTCACCAATACCCACTTCCTGACCGCGAGCCGCTTCGTTTCGAAGAAGTCCAGCAAGATCAACTCGATCGACGATCTCAAGGGCAAGTCGGTGGTCTCGACCTCCGGCACCACCAACATCAAGCAGCTCACTGAAGCCAACGCCGCCCGCAACCTCGGCATCAATATCATCCCGGCCAAGGATCACGCCGAGGCGTTCCTGATGGTCGAGACCGATCGCGCGGTGGCGTTCGTGATGGACGACATCCTGCTCGCCAGCCTTGTCGCCGGATCGAAGGATCCGGGGGCTTATGTCATCTCCAAGGATGCGTTCTCGAAGCCGGAGCCCTACGGCATCATGCTGCGCAAGGATGACGTAGCCTTCAAGAAAGTGGTCGATGCCGCCACCGCGGCGCTATATAAAAGCCCCGACGGTCTGAAGCTGTACGACAAGTGGTTCATGCAGAAGATTCCGCCCAAAGGCCTGAACCTCAACGCGCCGATCAGCGCGGAGTTGAAGCATGAGTTCGCCAAGCCTTCGGACTCGCCGGATCCCGACTCATACAAGGCGATGTGAGGTTCATCGGTTCATGCGTCGGCCCGACCGTTGCATGAGCTGATCGACGGTGTAGCGCTGGCTCAGGAAAGGCCCTGTGAACTATCACTGGAACTGGCGCATCTTCTGGGAGCCGGCCCCCAACGGGACCGGCACCTATCTCGACATGCTGCTGTCGGGCTTGCTGCTGACGATCGAGACCGCGATCTGTGCCTGGATCATTGCACTGGTGTTCGGATCGGTCATCGGCGTGCTGCGCACGCTGCCATCGAAGGTGGCGTCGGGGATCGGCTTCGCCTGGGTCGAATTCTTCCGCAACATGCCGCTGCTGGTGCAACTTTTTCTCTGGTTCTTCGTCTTGCCGGAAATCCTGCCGCATGCGTTAGGGCTTTGGCTGAAGCAGATTCCCAACGCGCCGTTCTACACGGCGGCGATCGGCATCGGGCTGTTCATGTCCGCGCGCGTGGCCGAGCAAACCCGCGCCGGTATCAACTCGCTGCCGCGCGGACAGAAACTGGCGGCGACCGCGCTCGGACTGACGACGGCGCAGACCTATCGCTACGTGCTGCTGCCGATGGCGTTTCGCATCATGCTGCCGCCGTTGACCACCGAATTCCTCAACACCATCAAGAATACTTCGGTGGCCATCACGATCGGCCTGATCGAACTGACCGGCGAGGCACGGTCGATGCAGGAATTTTCGTTTCAGGTGTTCGAGGCCTTCACCGCGGCAACGGTGCTGTATCTCCTGATCAATATCGTGGTCGTCACCGCGATGCGCTTTCTGGAGCGCGCGGTGGCGGTGCCCGGCTACATTACCGGGAAGTGAGCCGCGCCGATGTTCGCCAATTTCGACTTCGACGTCATTCGCCGCTCGCTCGGATATCTGTTTTTCGACGGTATGACGTTCACGCTGACGCTGACCGGGCTCGCAGCGCTCGGAGGCCTGATCTTCGGCACGCTGATCGCGCTGATGCGGCTGTCGAGCCTCAGGCTGCTCGGCCGCATCGCCGGGCTCTATGTCGACCTGACGCGGTCGCTGCCGCTGGTGCTGGTGATCTTCTGGTTCTATTTCCTCGTGCCCTATATCGGGCAGTGGCTGACAGGGGCGTCGCGGCCGATTCATGTCGGTGCGTTTGGCTCCTCGCTGATCACCTTCATCATGTTCGAGGCGGCGTATTTTTCGGAAATCATGCGCGCCGGCATCCAGTCGATCTCAAGGGGCCAGCCCGCCGCGGCCCAGGCGCTCGGCCTGACCTACAGCCAGACCATGCGCTACGTCGTGCTGCCGCAGGCATTCCGTAATATGCTGCCGGTGCTGCTGACCCAGACCATCGTGCTGTTCCAGGACACCTCGCTGGTCTATGTGCTTTCGATCCCGGATTTTCTCGGCGCTGCCAGCAATGTGGCGCAACGCGACGGGCGGCTGGTCGAAATGTATCTGTTCGCGGCTGTGGTCTATTTCATCATCTCCTTCTTCGCGTCCTTCGGCGTCAGGCGCCTTCAGGCGCGCATCGCCTTCGTCCGTTAGCGAGAAATCCATGATCGAGATCAGCCATGTCGACAAATGGTACGGGGCAGCGTTTCAGGCGCTGAAGGACTGCACGACCAGTGTCGCCAGGGGCGAGGTGGTGGTGGTGTGTGGCCCGTCCGGCTCGGGAAAATCGACGCTGATCAAATGCGTCAACGCGCTGGAGCCGTTCGAGAGCGGGGAAATCATCGTTGACGGCATCAAGGTCAACGATCCCAAAACCGATCTGCCGAAGCTGCGTGCCCGCGTCGGCATGGTGTTTCAGCATTTTGAATTGTTCCCGCATCTGAAGATCATCGAAAATTTGTGTCTCGCCCAAGAGAAGGTGCTGGGACGGTCGCACGACGAGGCGTTGGCAAAAGGCTCAAAACTGCTCGACCGGGTAGGGCTGAAAGATCATGCGCGCAAATTTCCTGCCGAATTGTCCGGCGGCCAACAGCAGCGGGTCGCGATCGCGCGGGCGCTGGCGATGGACCCGATCGCCATGCTGTTCGACGAGCCGACCTCGGCGCTCGATCCCGAGATGATCAGCGAAGTACTGGACGTGATGGTCGATCTCGCCCGCGAGGGCATGACCATGATGGTGGTGACGCATGAAATGGGTTTTGCGAGCAAGGTGGCCAACCGGGTCATTTTCATGGACCAGGGTGAAATCGTCGAGGATGCGCTCAAGACCGATTTCTTCGGCAGCCCCCGCAGCGACCGCGCGCAGAAGTTTTTGTCGAAGATTTTGTCGCATTGAGAATTCGCCCAGGGAAGTTTTCGTATATGGTGCGGCGCAGCCGCGCCGCAGCCCCACAGGAGAGTTCGCTTGGATCAGATCGCCTACGTCAACGGGTCGTTCGTGCCACTTGTCGATGCCAAGGTGTCGATACTGGACCGCGGTTTTCTGTTCGCCGACGGCATCTACGAGGTCGCAGCCGTACTCGACGGCAAGCTAATCGACAATGCCTCGCATCTGGCGCGGCTGGAGCGTTCGGTCGGCGAGATTGCGCTTGTCTTGCCCGAGACAACCGAGCGGATTCAGGAAATCCAGAAAGAGCTGATCTCGCGCAATAACCTGGTCAACGGCATGGTCTACCTGGAGGTAACGCGCGGCGCCGACAAGGGTCGCGACTTTGCGTTTCCAAAAGGCGTCAAGCCGACGCTGGTCATGTTCACCTCGGTCAAGGACATCATTAATGCGCCATCGGCCAAGACCGGCATCGGCGTGATCACGGTGCCCGATATCCGCTGGGCCCGGCGCGACATCAAGAGTGTGGCGCTATTGGCGCAGGTGCTGGCCAAGCAGGCCGCCGCCGAGGCGGGCGCCGGCGAAGCCTGGATGATCGAGAACGGCATGGTGACCGAAGGCGGGTCGTCATCGGCCTTCATCCTGACGCAGGACGATGTGCTGGTGACGCGGCAGAATTCGTCCGCGATCCTGCCGGGCTGCACGCGCAAGGCGGTGGTCGCGCTCGCCGAGGAGCGCCAGCTCCGCATCGAGGAGCGGCCGTTTACGATTGCGGAAGCCCTTGCGGCCAAGGAGGCCTTCATCACCAGCGCAAGCGTGTTTGTGCAGGCGGTGGTGTCGATCGACGGCAACACCGTCGCCAATGGCAAGCCCGGTCCGATGACGAACCGGCTGCGCGAGATCTACGTCGATTTCGCCCGCGCCACCGCGGTGTGAATTGAGCGGTGCTGCGGCGTGATTGCGCGATGCTGATAATCTGAACCACCTGCAGCGTCCGCGGCACCGCTTCAAAATCAATTTCTGAACGCGGCTACCCGACATCTCGCCGAAATACATGTTGGGCGGCAGCCAGGGGCGGTCCTTTCTGTTCGCGCTTGCAGCATTGGACAGTTGCGATATGTCCGCGGCAGAGTGCTGGCGCAAGGTGATCCAGGACGCGGGGATCAAGGTCGAACAGCGGCTTTCGGCCGGAATATTTGCCAATTGAAGGTGTTGCAGCCACAATCGACGGCTCTAACAACCAAAACAAACTTCAACCGGGAGGATATAATGCGACCTATCGTTTCGATGATCCTGGCAGCTTGCGCCATGGCGGTATTGACTTCGCCAACCCTCGCGCAGACGCCGGCGGCGCCGCCGTCCGCAGGTGGAACGCCCGACGCGATGCCCTTCGATATTCCCTATGGCCAGTCGATCGGGCTCGAGCGCGCCAAGCAGGTGATGGCCGCGGCCGAAGCCGAAGCCAAGAGACGAAACTGGAAGATGAATATCGCCGTGGTCGATACCAACGGCGAGCTTGTGCATTTCTCGCGGATGGAGGGTGCGCAGATCGCATCCGGTTCGATCGCGCTGGGCAAGGCCCGCACCGCCGCGCGCTTTCGCCGCGAATCCCGCGTGTTCTACAATGCGTTCGAAACCGGCCATCCCTATGTAGCCACGCTCGATCCCACGCTCGTCGCCAGTCCCGGCGGATTTCCGCTGGTCGAAGGCGGCAAGCTGATCGGCGCGGTCGGCTGCAGCGGAGGCACCGGCGATCAGGACGCCGCCGTCTGCAAGGTCGGTGCCGAGGTCGTGAAATAGCGAGGCGTCTCTGCAGCCCGGCGCTACGCGGCGCCGGGTTTCGCTGGCGCCGCGGCGAACATATCGCTCGCGGCGCCGGCGCCAGCGCTTTCCCGGAAGCGCTATTGCTCCATCTTGATGTTGCCGGCCTTGGCAACTTCGGTCCATCGCGCGATGTCGGCGGCCAGAATCGTCGCAAATTCGTCCGACGAATTACCTACCGATTCGATGCCGAGCAGTTTGAGACGCGCGATAACGTCCGGCATCCGGGCGATCCGCATGAACTCGTCTTGCAATTTCCGGACGATCGCTGCTGGCGTTACCTTTGGCGCGAAGATGCCGCTCCACAACACCGCATCGACGTCGGCACCGGCCTCTTTCATGGTCGGAACATCGGGGAAATCTTCCATCCGCTTTGGCGTCGTCACCGCGAGCGCACGCACCATGCCGCTCTTCACCTGGCCCGACACCGGACCGGCGTCCGCGATGGCCGCAGTCACCTGACCGGAAATCACCGCCATCACGGAATCGTTGGCCCCCTTGTAGGGAATGACCTGCATGGGCGCGCCGGTCTTCTGCTTGAATAGTTCGGTGGCAAGCTGGAATGCGGTAGACGAGCTTGCGTAGTTGGTCTTGTCCGGATTGGCCTTGGCATAGGCGATGAGGTCGGCTGACCGACCTGATCGGCGATGCCGCATTGACGATCAGGATCAGCGGAAACGATGCCGAGCTCGGAGACAGGCGTGAAATCGCGGATCGGGTCGTAAGCCAGCTTGGCAAAAACCGCCGGGTTGATCGCCATGGCGCCGCTTGCGCCGACCAATAGCGTGTAGCCGTCCGGGTCCGACTTGGCGACATATTCGGTCGCGACGATCGCGCCGGCGCCCGGCTTGTTATCGATGACGACCGGCTGGCCAAGGCTTTCCGACAATTTCTGCCCGACGATCCGCGCGATGATGTCGTTGCCGCCGCCGGGCGTGAAGCCGACGATGATATGAATGGGCCGCGTCGGATATTTCGCGGGGTCTTCCTGGGCGGAGGCGGCGGTGATCGCATTCGCGGCCAGCGCGATCCATCCGAGGCAGCTGCCAATCAGGGAATATCTGCACAGAGTTCTCATGAGCTTGCACTTCCCCCGCTGTTGCCGATCAAGAAGCGGACCTTTTCAATCTCAAAGCCGCGTGACCTGAACATGCAGCACGGCGGCCTTGCCGTCATCAAGCGCGGCCAGGCAGCGGTCGATGGCGGCGGCGAGATCATCCGGCCCAGTGACGCATTCGCCATGGGCGCCGAATGCCTTGCCCACCTCGGAAAAGTCGCGCCGCTCGCCCTGGCGCCCCGAGGCCAGCCGCGACTGGAACTGGTCGGTCTCGGCGGCAACGCCATTCGGATAAACCCGCTGCACGGCCGATTTCACCGCCTGCCAGCCGCCATTGTCCAGCACCACGGTCAGAATTGGAATCTGATATTGCTGCGCGACCGCATAGACGCTGTCGGGCGAGGAGAAATGAAAACCGCCGTCGCCGATAACCTGCACGATGCGGCGATCCGGCCGCGCCAGCTTTAGTCCCAGCGCCATGCCGCCGCTGAAGCCAAGCCCGCCGCCGGCGAGGCCAACATAGCTCTGCGGCCGGGTGCGGGTGACGTGCTCCTGCAGAATCGGCGCGTTGCGGATCGCCTCGTTGATGACAATGTCGTCCTGCGACAGTTTGCCGTTCAGGGTCGCGAACAGGAAGGCCGGCGTGAGCGCGCCTGAGACGCCCTTGTTGGCACTTGCCGCCGCGCGGCGTTTTGCAGTTTGCTCCCGCGCACCACCCCAGCCTGCGATGCGCGCGGCGACGCGGCGTCGCCAGGCGTCATCTGCGCGCGCCTCCACGGCGTCGAGCACTTGCTGCAGCACAATGGCACAGTCGCCCCGGATTCGCATGTCGGTCGGAAATCCCCACATCGGGAAATCCGATTTCAGGGGATCGATGTCGATCTGGATCCATCTGATCGCACCGGCACGTCTGGCGTATTGCGGGATGAACGGCACGTCAGAATCGAGCAGCAGGCCGAGGTCGGCGGTCTCGAGCAAGGGCAGGGGATCGAAGCCGGCGAAGCACGGCGAATCCTGCGGGATATTGAGATCGATCGAATTGAATTCCGCGACCCGGATGCCGCAGGTCCGCGCCAACTGGTCCAGCACCGCGACCGCGCGCGGCTTGCGGCCGAGATAGGCCGTCAGCGCAATCGGATTTTCCGCCGCCATCAATGCTCGCGCGATGGCATCGACCCGCGCCGGCTCGATGCCGCCTGTCTGCACGCTGCCATAGCGCGCCGACGGATAGGCCGGCATCGCGGTATCCTCCCACTCCTCTGCAAGGGTTTCACGCGGCAGCATCATGTAGACAGGGCCGGGCGGATCGCTCTGCGCAAAAGCGCTGGCGCGGGCCAGCGCCTCCTTCACCACGATGCCTGACGGCAGCGAATATTCCCATTTGACGTAAGGCCTGACGATGCTGGCGATATCGAACGGATCCTGCACGAAATGCACATAGGTGTCGCGCGAGCCCGGCAGCTCGCCATGCAAGGTGTGGGGCGCGCGTCCGGCAAACAGCATCACCGGCAGGCGGTAGCGAAACAGGTTCTGGATCGCCATGCAGGCGTTGGCGGTGCCGGCATCGACATGCACGAGAACCGCCTGAGCCGCGTCCGCTCGCCAGCGCATAGCCGCCGGCCATATGCACAGCGACCACTTCGTGTGGGCACAGGACTATTTCGGGGAGCTTGCGGCCTTCCTTGTCCCAGCGCGCCATCTCCTCGATCAGGGACACGTGATCGGTGCCGAGATTGGCGAAGATGTAGTCCACGCCGAGATCGACCAGACCTGCGAGGAAGTGATGCGCGGTGGTGTGGCGGCTCATGCCTTGCTTCCCGGCGCCGTCTCTTTGACAAACCGGTTGCGCAAGGTGCCGATACCGGTGATTTCGATCTCGACCACGTCGCCGGCCTTCAGGTCGGGGGACGCGCCATCGGTCCCCATCCAGATCACGTCGCCAGGCCACAGCGTGAAATATTTCGTCAGTTCGACGATGAACGGCCTGATGCCGAAGATCATGTCGTTGGTGCGGAAGCGATTGCTCTCCTTGCCGTTCACGCTCACGATGGTTTCCATCTCGTCGAGATCGACCTCGGTCTCGATCCAGGGTCCCATCGGCTTGAAGGTGTCGGCATTCTTGGCCCGCCACAACCCGCGATCGGCCTTCTGCCAGGTGCGCTCGCTGACATCGTTGCCGATGGTGTAGCCGAATACGCAGGACATCGCGTCGCGCTCGCTAAGGTGTTTTGCCTTCTTGCCGATCACGACGACCAACTCGCCCTCATAGTGGATCTTCTCGGTGGCGGTAGCCGGGATCACGACATCTTCGTCGTGCGCGATCAGCGCGTTTTGCGCGCGATAGCCGATCTCCGGCCGATCCGGAACGTTGGGTACTTCGCCACGCTTGTCGGCGGCTTCCTTGAGATGCTTGAGGTAATTGAGGCCGACGCAATAGAAACGTGCGCGGCATTACCGGCAGTTCGATCTTCACCTCCTTCGAGGGAATGCGAGCGCTGGGTGCGTTGCCATTCGCCGAAGGGATCGCCATTGACCGCGATCACGCGGTCGCGTTCGACGATGCCCCAGGAGGTCTGTCCGTTCGCGGTGAACTGAAGCCAGCGCATGCATGATCCCTTTTTATTCCGCCGCGGCCCGCGGCTGAGTTTTCCATGCGCCGGCAGGCGGGCGCGGCAGGCCGAGATTTTCGCGCAAGGTCTTGCCGGCGTAATCTTTGTGAAACAGCCCGCGCCGCTGCAACTCCGGAACGACGTGACGGACGAAATCGGCATACGACCCGGGCACACAGGTCGCCGCGATGACAAAACCGTCGCAGCCGCGGCCGGCGAACATCTCTTCCAGTTTGTCCGCGATCTCCCTGGGGCCGCCGACGATCGCGTCCGCGGTCTGGCCGCGGCCGGAGAAAGTAACGAAATCGCGCGCGCTCGGGTTGGTCTTGCCACTGGTTTTGAGAACGCCGTCGCGGATGCCGAGGATGCCCTGCATGCCCTCCAGCTCCTCGGTCGTCAGCGGCTCGTCGATGCCCTTGGAGGCAAAGTCGTAGTTCAGCCCCTCCGACAACAGCGACAGCGCGTCGATTTCCAGCGGCAGCTTTTCGATCAGCGCCATCTTGTCCTCGGCCTCCGACCTGGTCGCGCCGCAAACCGGCGTGGTCAGATTGCAAAGGAACATCCGGTCGGGATCGCGGCCCGCCGTCGCGGCCTCGTTCCGGACCGCGTCATAGCCTTGCTTGGCGCCAGCGAGATTGCGTGCCGCCGTGAAGATCACTTCGCCCCATCGCCCCGCAAAACGCTGGCCGCGGCCGCTGGCGCCGGCCTGGATAATGACGGGATGGCCTTGGCTCGAGCGCGGCACCGTGAATGGCCCGCGCGACTTGAAGAACCGTCCGTTATGATCGAGGCGCTTGACCTTGCCTGGATCGGCAAACCGGCCGCTCTTCTTGTCGATCAGCAGCGAACCGTCTTCCCAGGAATCCCAGTGGCCGAGCACCACTTCCATGAATTCGTCGGCACGGTCGTAGCGGAAATCATGATCGAGATGGGCGTCCTTTCCCATATTCTGGGCTTCGCCGTCGTTGACCGACGTCACCACGTTCCAGGCGGCGCGGCCGCCGGTCATCAGATCAAGCGTGGCGAACCGGCGCGCGACGTCGAACGGCTCGTAGTAGGTGGTCGAGCAGGTCGATGCGAGGCCGAGTTTTTCGGTCGCCATCCCCATCGCCGTCAGGACGATGACGGGATCCATCTTCACGCAGCGGATGCCGTATTCGACGGTGTGGGCGTGATCGTTGCCGTAGCGATCCGGCATCGCCAGCCGATCGTCGAAAAACGCCAAATGGAATTTCCCGGATTCCAGAATCCTGCCGATCTCCTGGTAGTAATCGGCCGACATCGAATCGTCGCGCGATTCCGGATGGCGCCACGAACTTGGGAGGTTGGTGCAGTTCTGCGCCTGCAGGAAGCCGACCAATACCATTTGCCGTGTCATGCTGCTCTCCCGTGCCGGACGGATGCGATGTCACTTCAGATCAAGCTCGGCAGTCAGTTTGTATTCACCCGCGAGCGCGCACAATTTGTCCCAGGTCGCGCCTTCGACGTCGATGCCAGAAACCCTGCGCTGCCGTTCCCGAAGATATTCGACCTCGCCCGGATAGAACACGCCGGTTGAGCCTTCGGAGGGCGGCGTCGCCTTGAGATACCGCGCGAACTCGGCGACCTCTTTCTTGAAATCCTTCAGCGGGCGAAAGGCGGCGACGTTGAACACCGCCATGAAGCATCCGTCATTGTGCCGGCCGGTGGGCTCGACGCCGAAGCCGAGGCCGGTGAGCAGTCCGCAGAGCACTTCCACCATCGCAGCCAGGCCAGAGCCCTTGTAGCCTTCGGTGCCGCCGAGCGGCAGCAGCGCGCCGCCTTTTCGGAATTGTCCGGGATCGGTGGTCTGGCGTCCTTCGCTGTCGACAATCCAGCCGGTCGGAATCTGCTCGCCGCGGGCGGCGGCGAGCTGGATCTTTCCGGCAGCGACCGCCGACGTCGCCATGTCCAGGTAGAAGGGCGCCTCGAGATCCGACGGCACCGCGATTGAAATCGGATTGGTGCCGAGCCGCGCCTCGCGGCCGCCGAACGGCGCGACGTGTTTGGGAGAGCGGCCCGAATCGGCGGTGGCAAGCCCGATCATGCCCTGGCGCATCGCCATCATCGGATAAGCGGCGAGGCGTCCGACATGGCTCTGACGGAACACCGTGCAGGCCGCGACGTTCGCGGTCTTCGCTTTCTCGATCGTCAGCTCCATCGCCCTGGCGTTGACGTGGAAGCCAAAACCCCAATGCCCGTCGATCACAGCCGTGGTCGGCGATTCCTGCACGATCGTCCACTTCGCGCCGGGCACGATATGCCCGACCTTGATGCGGTCGATATAGGTCGGGATTGCGATGACCCCGTGTGAATCATGGCCCGCGAGGTTGGCGTTGACGCAGCCGACCGCCACGGTGTTGGCTTCCTCGTCCGACGCGCCGGCGGCCCTGAGCAGCGCGGCGCCAATGCGCGTGAGACGGTCGGCCTGCACCAGCGGCATGGGATTTCCTCGGCTTAAAGCCCGCGCGGGAAGCGGGTCTTGCTTGTTGTCGCAGGCATGGTCTCAAAGCGATGGCGGAAGAGCAAGCGTCAAGATGCCGAAATGCCGGGGGCGGCTCGCGCTGGTCGCGCCCGTCGGATTCCACGACGCGGAATTGGCGTGCTTCAATCCCCGCGTCGCAAGATGCGCGCGCTCGCGCGGCATCGGGAGCAGCACAGCGCAACTGCAGCATGAAAAACGCGTTTACGCCGTGCGGCGCGGTGCTAACGTCCCGCGCAATCAAAACAAGCAGGGAGGATGTCTTCGTGAGGCACTTATCGACGCTGGCGATCGGGTTGCTGGTCGGAACAGCCGCTTTCCAGTTCTCCAGCCCGGTCTCCGGCCAGGGCGATGGCGGATGGATCACGTTGCTCGACAGCACCAGGATGGGGGACTGGGATGAGGTCGGCAAAGCCAATTGGGCGATGAAGGACGGCGCGCTCGTCGCCGACAAGCTCGACGGCAAGGAGCTCTCTTATCTCGTCAGCAAGAACTCCTACAAGGATTTCCAGATCAAGGCCGAGTTTTGGGTCAGCGACGATGCCAATAGCGGCATCTTCATCCGTTGCGAGGAGCCGAAGAAGATCGGTGGCAAGACTTGCTACGAGGTCAACATTTACGACCAGCGGCCGGACCCGAGCTACGGCACCGGTGCGATCGTCGATGTTGCCAAGGTCGATCCGATGCCGAAGGCCGGCGGTAAATGGAACACCTACGAGATCACGGCGCAGGGCCCCCATTTTGTCGTCGTGCTCAACGGTCAGAAGACCGCCGACGCGCAGGACTCAAAACACGCGAGTGGCCCGTTCGCGCTGCAATACGGCTCGGGCGTGGTGAAGTTCCGCAAGGTGCAGATCAAGCCGCTTTAGGCATGGTCCCGAGGTGGGAACCGGTTTTCCGGAAAAGACCATGCCTCACGAAGAACGCGACCGGCTTGATTCAACTGCGTTGAATCAAGCCGGAGCTTACGCGGCCGGAGACAAAGACGCGCTCGTCTTCAGCGGATGGGCCTTTTGGTGCCAGGCCCAGGCGGTCCGGATGATGGTCGGCAAATCCGAATGTGCGGCGCGGAATTTCAAGGCGTCACGCGCCGCGGTGGGGTCTGCGACCAGATAGGTCGGATCGCCTGATCGCCGCGGCTTGACGAAATGGGGCACCGCGCGGCCGGTCTCGGCCGCGATGGCGGAGAGAATCTCGCGCACCGAAAAGCCGGTGCCGGTGCCGAGATTGAAAGCGCCGCCGCAATGTCCCTGCGTCAAGAGCTTCAGCGCCAGCACATGCGCCGCCGCCAGGTCGGCAACGTGAATGTAGTCGCGGATCGCGGTGCCGTCGGGCGTATCGTAGTCGTTGCCGAACACCGCGAAATCCGCCACGTGGCCCTGCAGCGCCATCATGGCGCGGGGAATGAGATGGGTTTCGTTGTCGCGCCATTCGCCGATGCCGCCGGACGCGTCCGCACCGCTGGCGTTGAAGTAGCGCAGGCAGAACGCCCCCAGCCCATAGGCGCGGCGATAATCGGCGAGGATGCGCTCGATCATCCATTTCGAGGCGCCGTAGGGGTTGATCGGCGCACATGGATGGCTCTCGGGCAGCGCCTTGCTGTCGGCGTCGCCGTAGACCGCGCCGGTGGACGAGAACACCATGCGATTGCACCCGGCTTCGCGCATCGCATCCAGCAGCGACAGCGTGCCGGCGACGTTGTTGCCATAATATTTCTGCGGGTCGATGACGGATTCGCCGACCAGGCTCGAGGCCGCGAAATGCATCACCGCGACGATGTCGTGCTGCGCGAAGGCGCGATCAAGCGCCGCCTTGTCCTGGAGGTCGCCTGTGACGAGTGGTCCGGTGACGAAGCTGCGATGGCCGGTTGAAAAATTGTCGAACACGACCGGATGATAACCCGCCGCCAGCAGCGCCCTGCAGCAATGCGAGCCGATATAGCCTGCGCCGCCGGTGACCAGAATGGCCGGACCGTTGCTCATGTCTTAGCCTCGTGGCGTGCGATCGGGGCTACGGCTCTTGTTGAACAAGAGATAGAGCGCGCGGGGGCTGGTGGTGAGATAGCGCCAGAACAATCGGCGCGGCTCCAGCCAGATTCGCCATGCCCATTCGAGCCCGATTCTCTGCATCCACAGCGGCGCGCGGGACCGGCTTCCGGACAGGAAGTTGAATAGTCCGCCCGATGTCTTGATAACGCCGACATTGGAGAGCTGCGGCGTGAACTTCTCGACAAAGGCCTGTTCGTAGGGAACCCCGAGTGCCACCCACAGATAATCCGGCGCCAGCGCGTTGATTTCGTCTACCTTGTCCCGCAGCGCCTGCCCCCTCAGATAGCCATGGCAGCGTCCGATGATCCGCAGCTCCGGGTACATCTTCCGGACGTTGGCGACGGCGGCGGCATTTTCCTCTTCGTCGGCGCCGAACATATAGAACGTCAGCCGCGCCGCCTGCGCTTTTCGGGCGACGACGTGAAACAGGTCGGTGGTTGCAACACGTTGCGGCAATGGCGTCGCTGATGTCAGCCTGGATGCTGTGACCAGCGGCTGTCCGTCCGCATTGATGAGATCGGCGGCGCGGAACAGCCGCCCGGTCATCGACTCGGTCGAACAGCGCGCCAGCACCTCGCCATTGGCTGATGTCAGATAGAGCGGACGGCCGACCCGGCGCTCCGGAAACACCAGGTCGATCATGAAATTCGCGGTCTGTTCGACATCGAGCACGGCGAGCCGCAAGCCTCCAAGCGAAATTCTGGGGATGTTGGCGGTAGCGGCCCTTCCGACCCGATTTGCGCGGCGCTCAAGCATCTTGTTTGCCTCGCCGAGGGTTGACGACCGCAGGATTGAGCTTGTTGAGGACGACGCCGACCAGTTTGCGCTCCGCGCCGCCGAGCGCTGCGATGATGTCTTCCATGCGGTCGTTGATGTCGAGATTGACCGGCAGGATCGCGACCAGACCGTCGGCGACATCGAGCAGCTTGCGGCTGGAGGCAGCCAGGGGCATCGCCGGTCCGTCGAGAATCACAAGATCATAGCCGCCGGCGGAACGCGCCCTTGCAATCGTCTTGCGGATTGCGTCGCCCGACTTGGTGGCCGGCAGGATCGAGATTCCGTTGGCGGTCTTGATCGCGCGCGAAGCCTTGGTGCCGATGCCAGGCCAGCCGCGACGGCTGGCCTCGCTTCTGCCGAGGCTGTTCACCTTGTTCGAAAGCGCACGAGCTGCGTGATCGGCATCGATCATGAGCACCTCGGCGCCGTCGCGTGCGGCCGCCAGCGCGACATTCAGCGCGGCGATAGCGCGGTCCTCGCCGGGGCCGGCGCCGACCACGGCGATCACCGGCATCGCGTTGTCAGGCGACCGCCGCGCCACGGTCGCGCGCATCTCGCGCATGGCGTTGAGGAAGCTCATCTGCGGGAAGCCCGAGCGCAGCGTCGGCCAACCCATCCGCGTTACGTCGAGAATTCCGCCTGTCTTCAGGATTCCGCCCAAGGTCCGTATCACATCGAATTCCTGCAGGCGTGTGATCAGCGGCTTCTCGGTCGCTGCGACCGCCGGCTGAGGCCGGGGTTGATTTCCAGGCGGCTGTTTCAGTGCCGGCGCCGGTGTTCTCTTCTCGGCACTGACCGGTCGCGGTTCGCTGGTATCGGGCGGCGTCCGATCGGCGGCGACGACCCAGGCAGAAGCTGCCAGCGCACCGAACATAAAGCCGATCATCGCGAGCAGGCTCATGGCTGGCGGGAAGGTGCGCCGTTGCGGCACGGTGGCTTCGCCGATGATGCGCGCACTCGAGGTGTTGAGGCTCTCCTGTTCCTCGGTTTCGCGCGAGCGCTTGAGGAAGGATTGATAGACGTCGCGGCTGGCTTCGACGTCGCGTTCCAGTTCGCGAAGCCGTACCGAAGCCTGGCTGAGCTGGACGCTCTGGCGCTTTTGCGCCTCCAGCGCCTTGTTCAGCGAGGCCTCGTAATCGCGGGCGCGGGTCAGGTCGTTTTTCGCCGACTGCGCGAAGCGCTCGACTTCTTCATTGATGATGCGGCGCAGGTCCTCGACCTGCTTCTCCATCTGGCGCAGCGAGGGATGCAGCGGCCCCAATTCGCTGGCCAACTCCGCATAGCGCTTGCGAGCCTCGGCATACTGCGCGCGCAAATTGGCGATGGTCGGGGACTGCAACGCCTCCGGAATGGCGCCGGCATCGGTCGCAGCGCGGCGGCTTGATCTCGATCTGGTCGTATTTGGCCTGCGCGTCGAGCGTCAGTGCCCGCGCAGCGGCGAGCCGCTGATTGCTCGCCGAAAGCTGCTGGTCACTGATCAGCGTGTCCTGGGTACCGACGAAATTGTTTTCCGCCTTGTAGGTCGCAAGCGCGTTCTCGGCGTTGCGAAGCCGTTCTTTCAATTCCTTGAGCCGGCCCGATAGATCGGTCGTCGCCCGCCGCGCGGCGGTGGCCTGCGACGTCTTCGACTCCGCAAGATAGGCGTTGGAGATCGCGTTCGCGAGCATCGCCGCCTTCGCCGGGTCATGCGACCACACGTCGACGTCGACGATGAAGCTGCGATCGGTCTTCTTGACATTGATGTGGCGGTTCAGGGCTTCCAGCGCCGCCGTCTGGCCGGGCTTGGGTTCGCCGGCGGAATGGATCTCCAGCCCGAACCGGCCGAGCAGGCCGAGCAGGGATGTCGGCCCGTCTCTGGACTCGCCGCCGAACTCCGGATCCCTGTCGAGACCGGTATCCTGGATCACGCGCAGCAGCACGCTGTTGGAAGTGATCAGGCGCGCCTGGCTTTCGACCACCATGGCGAGGCCGGAAAGATCCTGGGTGCGCGGCGTGAGTTCGCGGTCGACCAATTGCAGCTCGCGGGGATCGACATAAAGCTGGGCGGTCGCGGAATATTTCGGCGTCAGGCTCTTGCCGATCGCGACGGCGGCGCAGGCGCAGATCAGCGCGGCCATCGCGATCGCGACCCTTTGCCGCCACAACAAACCGGTCAGCTCCAGCACGCTGAAGCCCGCGGAGCTTAGCGGCGAGTGCCTTGCCGGTCGCGCTTGGCTGGATTTATCGGTTGGTCATAGACAAGCATGGGCCCCAGCTTCCATTCGAACTGCCGAACGCATCGGCTGAGGGGTCACTCTTCGGGTTACGCCACGCGCGCATGCTTCTCGGCGCGGAACAAACGCAACACGAACAATTAACCATACTCATTGAGGGACTATTCACCGAAATGGCAAAAAAAGCGTTTAAGCGTCTGCGCATGGCAACGCCTTCGCTCTGTTGAGAAACAGGATTTGCCGGCGGGATGCCGCCTTTGGCGCGTGGTTCAGGTGCGCCGGCGTAGAGCCGCCGAGAACAGGATCGCCGGCGACGTCGCGGCGATACAGAATTAACCATTCGTTATTGGTTTGCGCTTTGCCGAATGCGCGCGCGGCGCGAAAGCGGTCGACGCGCAAAAACATCGCCAGCCGACGGCTGTCCGCTGCTTCGGCCATGGTCCCCATCGCGTTCATTGTTCAGCGCTTTCGCAAGATCACGTGATAGTCGCCGCGCCGCACGTCGACCTTGCCCGGAATGAGAAAATTCATGACGACGGCGGCGGAATTCGAGCAGGGCGGCCAACGCCGGCTTGCGCGTTCGCATCTCCGGAAAGCGCGGGCTCTCATATTCCTTGCGGTAGATCACCTCGAGACCATGGGTGTCCGCGAAGGCTTCGAGATTCGAAAGGGTGACCAACGGGTGGAAGAAGGTCGGAAACGGCGCCTGGCCGGGCTGGCCGGCATTCTTGTCGCCGCGCACATAGCGGTAGAACCAGACATGGAACCAGTGCGGCGAGTATCTGGTAACGACGCCGGAAAGCGATTTCGGGTTCGGTGCGCCGATCAGGATCAGGCCGCCTTGTTTCAGCGATTCGCAGAAGCCCATCAGCGCGGCCCCGACGTCGGCAAGATGCTCGATGACGTTGTAGCAGATCACGAGATCGAAGCTGCCGGGCGGGAAACGATAGGCTCTGGATGTCGCCGAGAATCGCCTCCTGCGCATAGTCGTTGTTGCGGATCTGGTCTTCGTCGATATCGACCACGGTGACGTGGGCGCGACGCAACACGTCGAGCGGCAGGAAGCTGGTCGATCCTCCGCCGGCTTCATAAATCGCGAGCTTGGTCAGCGGCAGGTTCGCGTCGAGAACGCTGTGAACGGCGAGCAGGCTTTCGCGGGCTTCGCCGAGCGGCAGATCGAGCAGCGACTGCGGATGCTCGGCTGGCGCGGGCGCGCCGCCGGCCGTCATGCGCAGATCGGCGGTGAGCCGGGCTGGAGCCGCGTGAGTGAAATCGGTCGTGACTGATTTGTTCACTTGTCTTTATCCGATGTTGATGTTTGCAAGCCTGGTTCGGAAGAACGCGAGACCGAGTTTCAGGCGTCTGCGGGTCCGGGAGATGTCGAGCAGCCAGCACATCGCCAGGTAGCTGGCCGATCCAAGGCAGACCAGGACAACGCACGCGGTCAGGTCTGAGACATGCAGGCTTCTGTCGATTGTTCCGACCGCCAGCGCCATGACCAGTCCGGCGATCGTCGTCAGTGCAAGTCGGCCGAGAGGAAGTGGAACGGGAAACGCCCAGCGGCTAAGGATCAAGGCGCAGACGAATCCGATGGCGTCGGCGCCTAACCTGGCCCACGCGGCGCCGATGGTGCCGTCGTTGCTGACCAGAACGCAGGACAGGATCACATTGGCTGCGATGATCGAAGCGGTGTTGATCAGGTAGAGCGAATTACGTCCTGAAAGCAAAAAGCTCGCATGCAGATATTGCTGCGTCAGGACCTGGAAGATGACGGCAATGGCGACGATCGGCATGGCCTGCGCCGCCACCTCGCGGAAATCCGCACCGAGAACGACATTGGCGACATGCGATGAGATGACGGCAAAGCCCAGGCAGGCCGGCAGCGTGATACTGAGCAACAGCTCCACGCATTCGGCGAGATGCGATCGCACCGCCGCATTTCCCTGACGGGCATGGATTTGCACGGCGAGCGGAAAGAACGCCGCGGCAACGCTCATTGCCGGGATCATGAGGGTCTGCCGAACCAGGTCGAGCCCGGCGACATACTTTCCGGCATCCGCGGCGCCAACGAGATTGGCGATCACGAACCGGTCGGTGACGCTGGAGATCGCGAGCAGCGTAAGGGACAGCGTCAGCGGCAGGCCCTGCCGGGCCACCGCCGAGAGACCTGAACCATCGAATTTGACGACCGTTCCCCGCCAGGCGGATCGTGACTGCACCAATACCGCGAGCAAATAGGCCAGTGCCGCCGAAAGCAGCAGCAGGAACCCTGTCGGGCTTAGAAGAGCAACGACCACGCCCAGGCAAAGGACCGAAGCCGAGCGAACCAGCGTGGCCTTCATGACCGTGAGCGCCATCAGCCGGGCGCGAAGCAGATCCTGGGTGAGCTCGAACAGGCCGATCCCGACCGCCAGTATGACTGCGGCCGCTGCTGCCGAGGCGTCGAGGCCGACCAGGCGTCCCAACCCGTAAGCGATGGGGGCGGCGAGGCAGCAGATGAGATATCCCGATATCACCAGGCCGCGAACGTCGGTGCCGTCGTCTCTCGCATGCCCGCTCAGGATGAGATTGCGAAACCAGCCCACCAGGAAAACGCTGATGACAGCCGCAAATCCGACACCGAGCAGATAGGTGCCGTAGTCATGCGGCGAAAACAGCCGCGTGAATGCGAACACGCTCAATAACCCCAGCAATGCGGAGAGGATATTGGCGGAAAAATTGATGCTGGCCTGTCCGATCAGCATGCCGCAGCGAGCCCGGCGGAGTTCCTGAGGGAGGGTGAAGGGCGCACGGATCGCAGCGTTTTCCTCGATCGCGGCTCGGATGGTCTCCACCGGTGTATCGGAGAAGGAGGCCACCGAGAAAGCGACGTCATTCTTATCGGCACGGCCAAGCAGCTGGTTCAACTCGGCCTGGCCGAGTTTCGGCCGATCCCAATAGCTGACGCATGGCGTGCTTGTGGTGAAGGTGTGCCGGCCGGAAAAGCGCGCGTCATTCTGTACGAAATAGCCATACAGCATGTATTCGGAGAATCCGCGGGTCCGGCACAGCGCCTCGATCCAATCGAGACCGGTGACGGCCTCGATCCGCGACGCCATCGCGCGCGTCGTCTGCTGATCCCAAAAAATGATGTGACCGATGAAATCGGACGCCGGAAGCGGTGGCGCGGGCAATCCGAGAAGTTGATGGGTCGTCTCGACCCAATGTGAATGGCGGACCAGGCTGGGTGTAACCTCGTCAGGCACGTTCAGGAGCGGAATTGAATTCGGAGTTTCAAAACGCGACAGATCGAAATCCCGAAAGAACACGACGTCGGAATCCAGGATGCAATATCGCTGGTGAGGCAGCGCGATGGTGGCGGCAATCTTCAGAAATTGCTGCACGTGCCAGCCGCTGACCGGCCTGGTTCGGAACGACCACCAATATTGGCGCCGTTTGCGCCGGACGAAGCGGGGAAGCGGCCGCAGCCATTCGGGGAGGAATTTCGATGCCGGAAGTACGCTTCTGCGCGTGCTCTCGAAGTGAGAAAACAGCGGCAAATCACCATCCGGGACCAACAGATAATGCTTCGAAAATGCACCGACATGACGGTCGACGCTTTCGCACAGCAGGCTGCACAGTTCCAGATCGCGCCCGTAGGTTGGGGTTAACAGCGCTACAGGGGTCATCTTGTGAATCTCTTCGGCAGTGACATTCCGAGCCATTGGTTTCCGTGAGCCGCTTCCTTGCGTAGTGAGAGAGCAAGATCGGTGCCGCACGGGTCCGCGAGTTCAAGCGCCGCTTCCAAATTGGTTAACTCGATGCGCGGTAACCATCCCGGACAATCACCCGGTCGCGCCGCGAGGCGCTGGACCGGATATTGCAATCATGAACGCGTGATGCCGAAATCCGGAGAGCATGTGGACGCACGAGAATACGGTCGCAGCTCCGGCATGGCGTTCTTGGCGCCGCCACGCCCGAGGAGCTTGGTCTTTTTGGCACAGCCGGACGGTCCGGGGTGTCTGCTTTTGCAACAGCGCGAATGCAATCTCCCGCTACGGCTGGCGAAGGCTGTCAGCCTTCTTTGTCGCGAAACTGGCGAGGGCAGATGATGTTCCGAACTGATCGGCCCGCCGGCGAGAGCCGTCGCCGCCGATGGCTCGCAAACGGGCGCGCCGTTATCCTGGCGGCTTTGGCTCTTGCCGGAATGCTTTCGGCCTATGGCGAGACAAATGCCGCATCGGGCCTCCCTTCAGATTCTTCAAAATTTGCCGGCGCATTCGTAAACTGGGGACCCCACGGCCGCGAGTATACGTTGCAGATTTGGGAAAGGTGGCTCGACCAGGCGCCGTCATCGGTGGTGGGGGTCGACTTCTACGCCGAATCGACATGGGAGGATTTTTCCCGATTAAGCTGGGTGCCGGGCATCTGGAAAAAACTCAACCCCGCGCGAAACGTCGTTTGGTCGGTTCCGCTGACGGTGAAAGGGACTGTTCTTGGGGATGTCGCCGACGGCAAGCACGACGCCGAATTTGAAGCCGCCGCCGAGGCGATCTCCGAAGCACAGCCAGGCGCCATCATTCGTCTTGGATGGGAGATGAATCTGGCTTCCATGCCCTGGTTCGCCAAAGGCCAGGAGACCGACTACATCAAGGCGTTCAGGCGCGTTGTCGAGATATTCAGGCGGCACTCAAGCGGTTTCAAATACGATTGGTGCCCGGGATGGGGATCTCAAGACAGTGCCGCGGATCTTGCCTATCCGGGGGACGATGTCGTCGATTACATCGGTCTCGATGTGTACGATTTCAAGCATGACGGTTCCGCCAGCGAAAGATGGCAAAATTTCTATTTGAAGGCACCGTTCGGTCTGCAATGGCATCGGGAGTTTGCAGCACAACACGGCAAGAGCATGAGTTATCCGGAGTGGGGAGTTGGCAATTACGGCGACAACCCCTTCTTCATTCAGCAGATGCACGAGTGGTTTGTGAAGAACGCAAACAATATCGCCTACGCGGCCTATTTTGACGCGAACGGCTTGTGGCCGACCCAGATTGACAACAACCGGTTCCCCAGGTCTCAGAGACTTTTCAGAAGGCTTTTTGGGCGCAGCTCTTGAACCGGCCGCCGGCGGAGCGCTCCGCCGGAGCCGGCGTGTTTCAATTGCGGTTAACTCCGTCCTGTTAACCGTCGCGTGAGTTTCGTACCGCAGCGCGCGCCGCTGGACCGGATATTGCAATGACCTTTGCTTCTCTTTTGGATTCCACGGCGGAGCCAGGTCTACGTATGTCGACAGGGACGCATTCCCGGCATGATCTGTTTGTTGGCGCGGCAAAGGCTGCCGCGCTGGATGTTTCCGGCACAGCCGCATTGTCCGCGGTGTCCGCTTTTGCGACGCCGCTGCCGTATGCCTCCCGCGCATTGGCAGCGTTGTCGCCGTCGCTCGATCGTTCTATCGCGACCGTGGTCTGCATTCCCTGTTTCCGTCGACCGCAGCATTTGCGGCTGACGCTGGCGTCGCTTGCCGGCCAACGCACCGGCCGGCGCTTTGCGGTCGTCATCGTCGAAAACGATGCCTCGGCGTGCGGCAGCGTACCGGTCGCCGCTGAATTTCTTGCATCCGGTAAATTTCTGGGCCTTTGCGTAGTCGAACCGCGACAGGGCAATTGCCACGCCATCAACGCCGCATTCGAGACCGCGCTGGCGACGTTTCCCGCCGCCGCCAATCTTCTGATGATCGACGACGACGAGATAGCATCGCCGGACTGGCTGGAATTGATGGTGCGTACCGCCGAGACCAGCGGCGTGGACGTGATCGGCGGCCCCGTGCGGCAGAATTTCGAGGACGAAAACAGGCGCGGGCTTCAGCACCATCCGGCATTCCGCCCGGCCTATGACACGAGCGGTTCGGTGCCGGTGATCTATGGCTGCGGCAACTGCCTGATCACGCGGCGGGTATTTGCCGGCCTCGGAGATCCCGCCTTCGATCTCAGGTTCAATTTTCTCGGCGGCGGCGATACCGATTTCTTCGTCCGATGCGCTCGGGCGGGATTCAAATTCCACTGGACCGAGGAAGCCGTCATCACCGAAACCGTGCCGTCCAGCCGGACCAATCCGGGTTGGCTGGCACTGCGGGCCTTGCGTATCGGTGCAATCAATTATCACGTCCAGCGCAAGGTGGCGCGGACGCCGTGGTCGCGGGCGAGGCTGCTCGCCAAGGTGCTGGGGCTGCTGCCGCTGTCGCTGGTTCGCGCCATCAGGCTGCTTCTCCGGGGACGGAGGGCGCTGATCGCCGTGCATCCGGTGATCGTCGCGGTCGGCAGCGCGCTGGCGGCGGTTGGTATCGAACCGCAACCCTACAAAGCCTCGAAGATCGTGTCTTGAGCCAATTGGTCACCACGCCAGGGTTGCGCGCCGTCGTCGGAGAATTGCGGCGGCGGCAGGTGATGGATGTGGTGCGCGGTGCCGCCTTCATCGGCGCCCTGCTGCTGGCCTGGATATCGCTGCGGCCGTTCGCCGACCTCGGCAATCAGCAGCTCAAGGATACCACCACCGGCAACGAGACGCTGACCTATCTGGTGTTCGGCGGCATGGCGGTGCTGATGATCGCTTTGGCGATGCGCGACAACATGCGCGGCCTCGCCAGCCTGCTCACGCCGGGATATATTCTGTTCGGCGGCTGGATCGTCGTGACGGTCGTGCTTTCGCTGGATCCCGGAACATCGATAAAGCGCTTGGCGCTGACGGCTTGCGTCATCGCAGTGGCTGCGGCGCTGCCGCTGTTGCCTAAATCCCAGAGCGAACTGATGCGCTGGTTCAGCATCTCGGCAATTTTGCTGCTGGCAGTCTGCTATCTCGGAATTTTGCTGGTGCCGCACCTGTCGATTCATCTCGCGACCGACATCCAGGAACCGCAGCTGGCGGGAAATTGGCGCGGCGCGTTCGGCCACAAGAATGTGGCGGCGTCGGTGATGGCGATGCTGGTGTTTCTCGGGATTTATATCGTTCGCTCCGGCGCGCGGCTTTCGGGCGCCGTGATCATCGCGCTGGCGTCACTTTTTCTGCTGTATTCCGCCGGAAAGAGCTCGCTGATGCTGACCTTCGTGGTGCTGGCGCTGACGTCGCTCACGACGGTGGTGCGGGCCTACTGGCTGCGCGCCGTGATGCTCTTGACCCCGCTGGTACTGCTCATCCTGTTTGGCGTCGGCACGGTCATGAACGAAGGGCTTGCTGAAGTCGCAAAGATGCTGCCGCTGGATTCGAGCTTCACCGGCCGCACCGAGATCTGGACCTTCGCATTGCAGGCGCTGCGGTCGCGGCTGCCGACGGGCTACGGCTTTGAGGCGTTCTGGGGCACCGGTGCGATCCGCAATGTCCCGGAGGGTATGGAGTGGGCGGAATATGCCTCGCATAGCCATAACGGATATCTCGACACCGCATTGTCGATGGGGTTGCCGGGATTGGCGTTGCTGATCGCGGTGCTGGTGATCGCTCCCTTGCGAAATTTCCAGGCCGCCGACCGCGGCGGCAATAACGGGCCGCTGGCGACGGCGTTTCTGCGCATCTGGCTGTTCGGTCTCTATCTCTCGTCGCTGGAGAGTTTCTTTCTCGATCGCGCCGATCCCACCTGGTTCACGTTTCTGGTGGCGGTGTTCGGCCTGCATTACATGGCCCGGTTCCGGGTGAGGGAGTGAGGCTTTCGAACTGCGCGCGAACCGCCTGCGCGACATCCTGCCACCAGCTGCCGAAATCGAACGGCGCCTGCACCGGCGGCCATTTGAGCGCCGAGACAATCCTGTCGGCGTAAACGTCGTCATCCGATCCGCGGGCAACCAGCACGATGGCGCCGCGATCGATCAATTCCCTGAAGCGCGGATGGTGATCGAACTCGTCCGGTTCGGCTGGACCGGTGACGATGACGGGCCGGCCGGACTGCACGCAGGTGAGAACGCTGGAACGCCGCGCGGTGAGGCCTTCATCCAGGGGATAACAGAAAGCGTCGACCGCGCTGAACAGGCCGAACATCTCCTGGTCGGACGCGACATAGCCGCTGACGATGATATCGTCGATAATGCCGAGTTCGGCGGCGCGGGCATAGAACTCCTGCTCGACCTTGTCGACGCCGCGGATGAACGATCCGATATAGACAATCAACGGCCTCTGCCCGCGTTCTCCGAGGATCGCGCCTGTGTTGAGCAGCGCGTTCGGCTGCTTGCCCGGGTAGATCGATCCGAAATGGCCGATCACCAGCCGCCCCTGTTCCCGCGCCAGGGCGAGCCGCTGCCGCAATCGGGAATCGGCGATCCCCGCGGGGGCTTCGATGTTCGGCGGCAGAGGGGCCAGCACGCATTTTCGTACCGTCCAGCCGACCAACGGGTCGGCGGCAAGTTCGCGCCGCACCAGCGGCGAGAACATCACGATAGTATCGGCGAGCAGCAGCGCCGGGAGACAGGTGATACGGCGCAGCGGGTGCAGGCCGGCCCATTCATGCTGGATCAGGATGACACGCCGTCCCCGCAGCCGCGCCATGGCAAGTGCCAGCAGCGGCCGAAACATCACGCGCTTCCAGGCCACGATTGGAAAATTGCAGACCACGTTCCGCGCCGACGCCACGGCGCGCCAGATTTCGGCGAGCGATCCTTCCGACCGCGTCAGGGCTAACGTGGTGCAGCTGCCGGGGTCAAGCTTTTCGATTTCCTCGCCCAACAGCCGGGTGAATTGTCCGACGCCGCATTGCATTTGCGGCCCCGCGCCGAGAAAGAGCGCCTGATATGCGGGTTCTGAAGTCATCGTGCGATCGGCCGCCGCCTTCCAAAAAAGTTCCGCGTTAGCCATACATCCCAGACATTATCTTACCGTAAGCGGCAACGGCCGTGCTGGGCATCCATCTTGCCAGATAATGGCGATGGATAGGGCCGCCGTCTCATATCGGGACAGTGGTGACGGGAGGCAGCGTGTGAGAGGCCCGCGTGGCGGTTTTGGTGGTTGAGGCGGGGCAACCGAACGCGCGGGAAATCTCCCGCGCAGATGGTTTTGGCGTCGAGTTTGTCCGCGACTGGAAGCCGGCCGTGGCGCGCTGGAACGCGATCAGTTCGTCAACGCCGTTCCAGGATCATCGGTGGCTGGAGGCGTGGTACTCCGCATTCGCCGATGTTCCAGGGGTCGAGCCGTTGATCGCCATCATCTCGGACGCGGCGACATCAGAACAGCTCGCTCTGTTGCCGCTGGTCCGACGGGTGCAGAACGGCGTCCGGATCGTCGAGTTCGCCGATCTCAATCTGACCGACTACAACGCGCCGCTGCTGACCGCGGCTGCGCCGCGCAACGTAAAAGCGGCGCGCGTGCTGTGGCGCGATCTTGAGGCGGCGCTGAAACGTTCGCCTGGCGGGGCCGATCTCATTCGCCTGCGCAAGATGCCCATCCATCTTGGAGGCCGGCCCAATCCGCTGGCGCTGCTCGATGCCGCAAGGCCGTGTCCCCTTAACGGCAACGTCGTGACGACAGGCGATGATTTCGACGCGTACCGCCATTCGCTGGAACGAACCGTCCGCAAGAACCTCGAGCGTAGCTGGCGCGTGTTCACGCGCGATGCCGCGGCAGGATTCCGGATCGTGACCGATCGAGTTGAAGCGCTGCGCGTTCTTTCGACCATGGCGATCCAGCAGGGCGCGCGGATGCGGCATCTGGGGTTGAATTTCGTTCTCGACGGCGAGACCTCGGCGGCGTTCTACCGCCTTCTGGTCGGCGAAAATCTCGAGAGCGGCTATGCCGTGCTGTCGGCGCTGACTGTCGGCGAGGAAGTCGTCGCGACCCTGCTCGGCGTCCGCAGCGGTTCGGGTTACGTGATGTTGCGCATCAGTCATGCCGGCGCCAGGTGGTCGAATTGCTCGCCGGGCCGGCTGATCATTGAACGCACCATGGCCGCGCTGCATAAAGAGGGTGTCAGGAGCTTCGATTTCAGCATCGGCAACTATGCCTATAAGCGCCGGTTCGGCGTGGCGCGGCTTCCGCTGGTCGATATCACCGCGGCGTTAAGCTGGCGCGGAATGCCCTATGCGCTGCGCGATCGCGCGGTGAGCCAACTCCGCCGCTATCCGCGGCTCGCCGCCTGGGTCGGCCGCTTGCTCGGCAAGCCGCAATCGCGCGAAGAAAGCTAGATCTGCCGCACCACGCCGGGCTGGCCCGGCGCGCATTCCAGCGCATCGCGATCCCACTTCGCTGATTTGGCTGCGGCCTCGTAAGTGCTTTGCAGGAATTCGAGCAATGTCTGGTCCGGATGCGCCGATGTGCGTACGGCATCGTAAGGCAAAATGAATTCGCCGAGCGCTTCGCTGAAGAACGCCGCGTCCGGCCGTACCGGCGTGGCGCGGAAGCCTGCCGGTTCCGGATAGGCATAGGAGTAGAAGGCGGGATAATCGATCGCGCCGCTGCCCGGCCAGAAGCCGGCGCTGCTCTCCTCGTGCGAATAGGCCTCGCACGCCACTTCGTCGGATAGATGAGGGACCCCGCCGGGATGGCGCGGTGCGCGGCGGCCGGAAAAGCGCGTCACCGCCAGATCGAAGCTGCCCCAGAAGAAATGTACCGGGCTCGCCTTGCCGAGAAAGCCGGTGCGGAATTGCTTGAACACCCGGTCGGCGTTGACAAGGATCTGGAAAAAGCGCCGCACCGCATCCGGGTCGTAGGTGGCATGCCGGCTGTCCAGCGAGAACCGGATCGGCTCCGGCAATTCGTTGGGCATCTCGTCGATGGCGATGCGGATGCCGAGTTCCGCGAGATCGGCCATGACAGCGGCGTAGAAACTCGCGACCGATTGCCCGCCCAGCGCAAACTGCCGTGTTGCGCCGCCGCTGGTCGAAATCCGCAAGGCATGATCGATGAAGTCGATGTCGATCTGAAATGTGCCGGCGCCGTCGGGTATTGGCGAGGTCGTTAGCCCCCGCGCGGTGACGTACAGCACGATGTGCCAGGAATGGTTCAGCCAGGGCGCGCGGGCCAGCCGGATCTTGCCGACGATCTGGCTCCACAGATGCAGCGTTTCGTAAGTCTCGCGCCAGGCTGCGGTCGGCAGGTCCGGCCAGGAGACTTGCGGGGCGTTGCTCATACATGAATCCGGTGTGGGTGATGGCGTGAAGCGCAATCGCGTACTACGTATCACGAATCGTCACGGCGACCTCATGAATTGGTGCATTCCGGGCATCGTCGCTTGCCGCGCGTGGCGCGGAACAGGCTGCGGCACCACCAGCGCCGGGCAACCGCCTGCACCGGATTACGCGCCAGTTGATAGATAAAGAGAATTTCGATCATGGCGAAGTCCGTCGTTTCCCGACGCCAGATGGGGCGGCACTCGCAGATGAGAATGCCGCCCGCATCGCATCAGCCATGCAGTTTCTTCGCGGTGTCGGCGATCACGCGTCCTTGATAGCGTGCGCCCGCGAGTTCGTTCTCGCTGGGCTGGCGGCTGCCATCGCCGCCGGTGATCGTGGTTGCGCCATAGGGGGCGCCGCCGGTGACCTCGTCGAGCTTCATCTGGCCCGCGAAACCGTAGTTGAGGCCAACGATGGTCATGCCGAAATGCAGCAGGTTGGTGATGACGGAGAACAGCGTGGTTTCCTGGCCGCCGTGCTGGGTCGCGGACGCGGTGAAGGCGCCGCCGATCTTGCCGTGCAGTGCGCCCCTGGCCCAGAGGCCGCCTGCCTGATCGAGGAAGTTCGCCATCTGCGAGGCCATGCGGCCGAAGCGCGTGCCGGTGCCGACGATGATGGCGTCGTAATTGGCGAGATCCTCGATCTTCGCCACCGGGGCCGCCTGATCGAGCTTGTAGTACGACGCTTTCGCGACGGCTTCGGGCACCAGCTCCGGCACCCGCTTGATGTCGACCGCGGCGCCGGCCTCGCGCGCGCCTTCGGCGACGGCATTCGCCATCTTCTCGATGTGGCCGTAGGCGGAATAATAGAGAACGAGAACTTTCGTCATGGTTGGTCTCCGTGATGTTGGGTTTGATGTGAGAAGTATGGAAGAAAATTCAGCCGTCATGCCCGGCCTTGTGCCGGGCATCCACGTCTTCGTTGGCGGTCAAGGCGGGGATGGCCGGGACGAAGCCCGGCCATGACGACCGAGAGGGTGTTTGTCCTTACGCCGCGTCGACCAGCACCAGTTCGGAATCTTCCAGCGCGGTGATCTTGAGCTGTGCTTCGTCGCGGATCGCGACGCCGTCGCGGGCGTTGACGTGTACGCCGTTGATCTCGACCGCGCCCGCCGCCGGAACCAGATAGAGGTTGCGCGTCTTGCCGGGCGCATATTCCGCGCGCTCGCCGGCCTTCAGCGTGGTGGCGAGCACCCGCGCGTCGGCGCGGATCGGCAGCGCGTCCCTGTCGCCTTCGAATCCGCTGGCGATGGTGACGAAATTGCCGGAGCGATCCGACTTCGGAAACGGTTTCGCGCCCCAGGTCGGCTGGCCGCCTTGCGTGGTGGGCTCGATCCAGATCTGGAAGATTTTTGTCAGCGTCGGCTCCAGATTGTATTCGGAATGACGGATGCCGGAGCCGGCGCTCATCACCTGCACGTCGCCCGCCTCGGTACGGCCCTTGTTGCCGAGACTGTCCTGATGGGTGATCGCGCCCTCGCGGACATAGGTGATGATTTCCATGTTGGCGTGGGGATGGGCGGGAAACCCGGTGTTCGGCGCGATCTCGTCGTCGTTCCACACCCGTAACGAGCCATGGCTCATATTGTTGGGGTCGTAGTAGCTGGCGAACGAGAAGTGATGCCTGGCCTTCAGCCAGCCGTGATCGGCGCTGCCGAGTTTTGAGAACGGTCTGAGTTCGATCATCGGATATTCCTTTGAATTGAATTGCGTTGACCTCTGGATATGCGTTTTCCCATGGTGTTAAAATAGAAACTAATGAAACATATTGTTTCCAGATTTGTTCTAATGGGATGGCCCGAATGGCAAAACTTCCCGATTTCGAAGGCCTCGCGATATTCGCAAAAGTCGTGGAATTACGGTCGTTTGCGGCCGCAGCCGGCGAGCTTTCGCTGTCCAGGGCCACGGTGTCGAAGGCCGTCACCCGGCTGGAGGAGCGGCTCGGCGCGCGGCTGTTCAACCGTACCTCGCGGCGGCTCGCCTTGACCGATGCCGGGCAGAAATTGTCCGAGCGCGCGGCGCGTCTTTTGGCCGATGGCGAGGCGGCGGAGAACGAGGCGCTGGCGCAATCGGTGGCGCCGCGCGGGCTGGTGCGTCTCGCGGTGCCCATGACATTCGGGGTCAAAGCGGTGGCGCCGATCCTGCCGCAGTTTCTGCAGGCATATCCCGACGTCGCGATCGACCTTCATTTGAGCGACGCGATGGTGGATCTGATCGGGGAGGGATTCGACGCGGGCCTGCGGATCGCGAGCCTGCCGGACTCCTCGCTGATCGCGCGGCGGCTATGCGCGATGCCGCGCCACACGGTGGCCTCGCCCGCATATCTCAAGCGTCACGGCCGGCCGACGCATCCGATGCATCTCGCCCAGCATAGATGTCTCGGCTACGCCTATCTCTCCACGCCGGGCGCCTGGCACTTCACCAATTCCAGGGGTGAGCAGGCGAGCGTTCGTCCCGGGGGACCGCTGCGCGTGAACAATGGCGAAGCATTGATGCCGGCACTGCTGGCGGGGCTCGGCATCGCCGATCTGCCGGACTTCATCGTCGGCGATGCCATCGCCTCGGGCGAGGTCGAGGTGATCCTGAAAGACTGGAAGCAGACCGAGGGCGCTGTGCATCTGGTGACGCCGCCGGGCGGCCCGCGTCCGGCGCGCGTCGAGGTGCTGGCGGATTTTCTGACGAAGCATTTTGCCAAGGGGAAGAAGCCGAAGTAACGAATGAATGGTGGACGCGCCGCCAACAGATAGCGCCTTTGCCCACCCCATGGTTCCGATTTTCACATTTTATTGTCCGGCGCGAACCTTCCCATGCCTCATTCATTTCGAAGGCTGAGGTGTAACGCGGAACATGCACGCCAACTTCGTCGCAAAAGGAAGGATCGGACATGCGAGTGCACCGAATTGCCCTGAGCCTTGCGATCTCGTTCGTCTGCGGCATCGCCATTCAAGCTCCTGCTTTTTCCGAGGAATATCGGGGAACCTTCGAACAGCAGCTTGCCTGCACGCCCGACGTGTTCCGGCTTTGCAGCGAGCAGATGCCGGACGTGGGCCGGATCGTGGCGTGCCTGCGGCAAAACACCCCGCAGCTCTCCGGAGGCTGCCGCGCGGTGTTCGAATCGAACGCCAGCGCTGCTCCGGAGACTTCGGCACGGCGCCGCAACGATCAGCCGGGATCCTACGACGATCAATAGACGCTCGTTGCTCCTTGTCTGAGCATGATCTGCGGGCAAACGCTTTGCGCTTGTCCTGAGCGAAAACCGGCATCCGCTTTTCGGGATCACGCCCTACGGCTGATCCCGGCAGACATCGATCCATTCGGCGGCGGTCAGCTCGGCCATCCGCGACGGCGCGATGCGTACCGCGCTGTGGGTCGAGCCCGCCGCCGGCACTACCTCGTCGAACGCTTTCAAGGATATGTCGCAATAAACCGGCAGCGGCGATTTCAAACCAAACGGACAGACGCCGCCGACTGCATGGCCGGTGATCTCGGCGACCTCGTCCAGCCCGAGCATCTTCGGCTTGCCGCCGAACAGGGTCTTGACCTTCTTGTTGTCCATCCGCGAGGTGCCGCTGGCGACGATCAGCACCACGCGCTCGCCGACTCGCAGCGAAAGCGTTTTCGCAATTCGGCCGGGCTCGACGCCATAAGCCGCGGCGGCCAGCGCCACCGTCGCCGAACTCGAGGGCGATTCGATCACGGCGATGTCGGGGGCCTTGTCCGCGAAGAACGCGCGGACCGATTCAAGACTTCATGTTCAGAACTCTTGTTCAGGACTTTTGGGCGGCGATCAGGCCGGGCAGCTCCGACAGCGCGTGGATGCGATAGTCCGGCTCGAGCCCGAGCTCGTCCATCTGCGTGCGGATCGCCTTGAACATGGTGAGCGGGGCCACGACGTCGCTTTTGACGCAGGCAAGCGCCATCGCCTCCGGCGTCACCCGCTCGATCCATGCGACATTGAGGCCGAAGGCCTTGGCGCCGCAGGCGTCCCACGGGTTCGACGATATGAACAGCACGTTCGCGGGCGGCACGCCGAGAACGGTTTCGATCAGGGTGTAGGCATCCGGCGCAGGCTTGAAGATCTTTTGGGAGTCGATGCTGATAGTGGCATCGAGCACGCGGTCGAGGCCGCTGTTGGCCACCAGCGTGTTGAGCATGCCGGTGCTGCCGTTGGAAAGGATCGCAAGCTTGCGGCCGCCCATCGCCGCCAGTGCGGACCTGGCGTCCGGATAGAGGTCGAGATGCAGATATTTGTCCATGATCCGCTCGAACGCGGCGGTATCCTGTTCAAGCCCGAGCACTCTCAGCGCGTAGGCGAGCGACTCCCGCGTGATGGCGGAGAAATCCTGATAGCGCCGCATCAGCGAACGCAACCAGGTGTATTCGAGCTGCTTGATGCGCCAGATCTGGGTGATGATCTCGCCATAGCCGGGAAAGGCCTCCTCGGTAACGGCAGCCACCGACTGAATGTCGTAGAGCGTGCCATAGGCGTCGAACACAACGGCTTTGATCATCACGTCACTGCACTTTCCGGCCGATCGTTGCGTCGAGAAAGTCGCGGACCGCGCCGATCGACTGATCCGTCGCCGATTGATTGAATTCGAGGTGATGCCCGAAATATTGAATGGGCCTCTGCAGGCTTGAAGCGTCGAAAGCATGATAGGCGTTGGGATAGACGACAAGTTTTATCGGAACGCCCTCGCCCTTGTGCCGGGATATTCCCCAATCGTTCCGGCCATCCACCATGTTGCGGCACTCTGTCGCCGGAGTCCAATCATCGGCCTCACCGACCAGGATCAGCGTGGGAACGGTCATGTTGTCCTTGAATCCGAGGCACGGTGGATAGAAAGCGATCGCCGCCCGGAACTTGTTTTGCGATATCCGCTCGATCGCGCCGCGTTCGACCGACGTCAGAGCCAACCAACCGCCTTGAGAAAAGCCCAGCGCGGCGACACGCGCCGGATCGACGAACGGTTGCTGCACCAGAAAGTTCAGGGCGCGGTATGCGTCGAAGGCCAGATCGGCTGGAGCGCCGCCGCAGGTGTTTTTGAGACCGCGTGGACCGAAACTGTCGACGGTGAGCGTCACATAGCCCCAGGATGCGACCCGCTTTCCCCAGCGCTCGTCGAGCCGCCGCCAATTTCCATTGCATCCGTGCAACAGCACGACGGCGGGCGAGGGGCCAGTGCTGTTTGTCTGTCTCAGGTAGCCTTGCAGCGGCTGTGAACTCGCAAGCGGGTTTTCAAACTCAACGACGGTCGCGGATGATTCGGACGGGGCCGCGAGGCATTGAGCCGCATATCCTGCGAGGATTGCGGCGAGGAATGCTGCGACTTTGGCGAGGTTCGTCAAGGACCACCATTTCGCGTAACGCTGCATCCACCAACGGCTGCCGCCGCTTCATATCCCCAAAAGCTTCCGCGCGTTGGCTTTCAATACTTTCGGCCTGATGTCATCGCGGATGTCGAGCTTGGCGAAATCCGCCATCCAGCGGTCGGGCGTGATCACCGGCCAGTCCGAGCCGAACAGCATCTTGTCCTGCAGGATGGAGTTGATGTAGCGCACCAGGATCGGCGGGAAATATTTCGGCGACCAGCCGGAGAGGTCGATATAGACGTTCGGCTTGTGGGTCGCGACCGACAGCGCCTCTTCCTGCCAGGGGAAAGACGGGTGCGCGAGGACGATCTTGAGATCGGGGAAATCCGCCGCCACATCGTCCATGTACATCGGATTGGAATATTTCAGCCGCATCCCCATGCCGCCGGGCATGCCGCTTCCGACGCCGGTCTGCCCGGTGTGGAACAGCGCGATCGCCCCGCCGTCGTTGATCGCCTCGTACAGCGGATAGGCCATGCGGTCGTTGGCGTAAAAGCCCTGCATGGTCGGATGGAATTTAAAGCCTTTGACGCCGTATTCCTCGATCAGCTTCTTCGCCTCGCGAACGCCGAGCTTGCCCTTGTGCGGATCGATGCTGACGAAGGGTATCAGCACGTCGGAATTCTGCGCGGCGATTTCCAGCATTTCGTGGTTGTTGTAGCGGCGGAATCCGGTCTCGCGCTCGGCGTCGACCGGGAAGATCACCGCGGCGATCTTCTTGGCGCGGTAATAGGCCGCGGTTTCCGGCACGGTCGGCGGATGCTTGTTGGGCGACTTGAAGTAGTCGGCCATCTTCGCCTGGAAATCGTCGTAGCCGTCGTCGGCATGCATGCCGCAGGGCTCTTCGGCATGGGTGTGGATGTCGATCGCCACGACGTCTTCGATATTGGGCAGCTTCAATTTGGCCATATTGGTTCCCGGCGGCGGCTTGATTTTTCGGTTCGGCAAATTGATTATACCATATAACAAATTTGGCAAGACGACCAAAAACAGGGAGGATGTTATGGCGCAGGCCTTCGAAACCGACTTCTGGAAGCATGCCAATCTGCGAAAGGTCTGGGACGACATCGTCCCCGGCGAGCCGCGCAAGACTATCCCCTATACGCTGACCAAGGAAGCGATCGAACTCTACTGCAAGTCGGTCGGCGAAACTCACCCGATCTATTTCGATGAAGCCTTTGCCAGGACCACCCGCTATGGCGGCCTGATCGCGCCGCCCTCGATCCATATCCTCCTGATGTTTTCCTGCACGCCGGCAGACGACTGGATGCGCTCACCCGGCACCGTCAATGCCGGGCAATCCTGGAGTTACAACATTCCGGCGCGCCCCAATGACGTCATCACGCTGCAGGCGCGCGCGCTCGACAAGTTCATCAAGCGGGAGCGGCTGTTCGTTGTGCACGACAACGTCTTCTTCAACCAGCATGGCCAGGTGATCTGCTCCGGCCGCGGCTGGACCATCCGGCCGCAGTGAGGGGAAGCGAAAATCATGACAGCGACGTTCGAAAGCCTCACCGCCGGCGACACCATCGAGGGTGCAAAATTCGCGGTCAGCCGCGAATCCATCCGTCTGTTCTGCGACGCCTCGCTCGACTACAACCCGCTGCATCTCGACGACGACTATATGAAAGGCAATTTCGGCAAGACCAATTTCGGCGGCATCATCATGCACGGCATGAACAATTTCGGGCTGATCTCGCGCATGATTACCGACTGGGCCTATCCGGCCGGCGCCGTTCACCGCCGCCTCGAAACAAGGTGGGTCAAGCCGGTCAGGCCCGGCGACACCATCCAGCCGACCGGCATCGTCAAATCGAAACAGGCGACCGCAACGTCGCGCTGGGTGCTGATCGACGTCATGGTGCGCAACCAGACGGGCGAGAAAGTCGCGACCGGCGAAGCCATGGTCGAGTTCCCGATTCGTTGATTTCGCCGGCAATTTCGATTGAGGCCGGCTGGCAGCGCCGGGGGCGCGATTTCAGCCGCCGCGCCGGCCAAATCGGGCTTAAAGGGCCCGTTTGGATTGACATTCGGCCGGGCAATGGCTTAGAAACCGCGCGTCCCGGGCGGCAGCGCCGCCAGCGGGATGAAGCCCGTTTTGCCACTTTCGGGCTCGTCTAAACGATAGCGCCGAACACGGCCTTTCAACGCATCAGGATTGTCCCATGAAGGTCCGTAACTCGCTGAAATCGCTGCGCGGTCGCCACCGCAACAACCGTCTGGTCCGCCGCAAGGGCCGGGTTTACGTGATCAACAAGGTCCAGCGCCGCTTCAAGGCGCGCCAGGGTTGAATCAGGCCTAATTTCGGCCTTCCGGGCTTTTCGCGAAAATTCTCGCCTTCACGGGTCTTTGACGCCTTGCTGCTTTGCAAGCGGCTTTTCCAGCGTCTAGACTTTGCCCATGGCACTGAGATTCCCGCGCACGCGCAACGGCCTGACCGCTATTCTCCTCACCGTCGTCATCGCGGCCGTGCCCGGCTTGGCGTCTGCGCAGGGTGACCCGCACGCCACACCGCCCAAGCTGAAAAAGCTGCCGGAAGCGCCGAGCAAGCTGCCGAGGGTCGGCGCCGACCGCACGCGCGGACTGGACTTTCTGTTCGGCGCGCTGAAGGTGGCGCCCGACGAAGCCAGCGCCAGGCACGTCGAGGCCCGGATCTGGGCGCTGTGGCTGCACACCCCGAGCGATACTGCCGCACTCCTGATGATGCGCGCCAAGGCCGCGATGGACGCCCAGCAGATGGACGTCGCGCAGAAGCTGCTCGATGCCCTGGTCAGGTTGCGTCCCGATTATGTCGAAGCCTGGAACAGGCGTGCGACGCTGTATTATCTGCGCAACGACTACGCCCATTCGCTTCAGGATATCGAGCAGGTGCTGGTCCGCGAACCCCGGCATTTCGGCGCGCTGGCGGGGCTCGGCATGATCATGCAGGACCTCGGCGACGAAAAGCACGCGCTCGACGCCTTCCGCAGGGCGCTTGCGATCAATCCGCATCTGGACAAGGTGCCGGAGCTGGTCAAAACCTTGAGCGAAAAGGTCGAAGGCCGCGATATCTGATCGATGCGGTCGCGCCCGAGTTAACCATGATATCAGACAATCCATTGTGAGCTGGAACGCTTTTCGCTAACCCCGGCTTATTCGCTTGTAGCCGCGCAGTGGGAGCGAAAAGATGAAATCCGCGATACTGGCCGGCGCGATGACGCTGGCGATCGGAACGGTTTCTTTTGCCGACGGGCTCTATTGGGTGGTCGGCAATCGCGCGACCAGCAAATGCGATATCGTGACCAGCAACCCGGTCATCATCGGCGATATCTGGTTCGGCGACGGTCCCTACAGATCCATGTCCGACGCCAAGCTGGCCCGTTCGACGATCGGTGCTTGCCCGAAGGAAGAGGATCAGCCTGCCGACTGCAAGGATAACTGTGGAAAACGGGATTAGTGCAGCGGGTTGCTGCCGCGCTCGAACGGCCCGCCAACGGCCACGGCCGCGTAAAGCTGCTGAATCTCCGCTTCCAGCTGCTCATTGACCAGCAGCAGCGCTCTCAGCGCACCGTGTAAGTCGCCATTGTAGCTGGCCACGATCCGGTCGATGGCAGCCTCATTCGGTCTGGAACTCATCGAAACACCCTCTAATTGCCCCTAAATCAATCTCTGGCACCCGGCCCGCGTTCCTGTGGATTGCGTGGATAGATCCCAGCGATGACAACCTTGGTGGTGCGCGCCCGTCCCGGCGCAGCAATTCGGTTGGCGATAAATATAAAGTTACCGATGACGGCAATATGAAGGCGCGTGCAACATCGCGGGAAAACCCCGTAGTCTTCCGGGTAAAGCGCTAACCGCCCGCGGCCCAACATGTGCCCCTTCACGATTTGCATGTGGTCTGACCGCAAACCGGTATGGATCAGTCCGACCCATGCTTTTCGGAATAGACGCTGCAGCGAAACCGCACCGGTAAGATTGTAATTTGATGCTCAAGACTAAGCGGTGCCCAAGACAATCCGGACATTGCAAATGATATCAATGCTCGTGGTGGCGACGCTGGCGATCCTGGCGCTGGTCACGCAGGCCGGTGTCCTGGTGCTGCAGCGCGTCTATCCCGCGCAAGGCAGGATGATCGAGGTCGCCGGCGCCAAACTCAACATCCTCGAGATCGGGCCGTGCGACGCCGCCGGCCCGCCTGTGGTGATGATTCACGGCGCGAGCTCAAATCTCGAGGTGATGCGCCAGCCGCTCGGCGACAGGCTCGCCGAAAATCATCGGGTGATCCTGATCGACCGCCCCGGCCACGGCTGGAGCACGCGCGCGCATCTGGAAGATTCGACGCCGGCCATCCAGGGCAGAATGATCGACGAAGCGCTGGAGAAACTCGGCGTCCGGTCCGCCGTCATTGTCGTTCATTCCTGGAGCGGTGCGCTTGGCGCACACATGGCGCTAGATTTTCCGGAGCGCGTGGCGGGTCTGGTGATGCTGGCGCCGGTAGCCTATCCGTGGCGAGGTGGCGTTGGATGGTACAACAAGGTCGTCGCCACTCCGGTGATCGGCCCGCTACTCGCCCATACGATCACGCTTCCGCTCGGCTACTTCCGGGCCGGGCCGGGCGCGCGCGGCGTTTTCCTGCCGCAGACCATGCCGGAAAACTTCGTCTGCAATACCGCGACGCCGCTGTTGCTGCGTCCGCGCGAGTTCCTCGCCAATGCCCGGGATCTGGTGACGCTGAAGGCGGCGGTGGCCGAGCAGGCGCCGCGCTATGGCAATATCCGCGCGCCGACGGTGGTGATTTCGGGCGATGTCGACAAGACGGTGACGACGAATATTCATTCGCGGCCATTCGCCAAAGCGGTGCCCGGCGCAAGACTGATCGTGTTGCCGGATGTCGGCCACATGATTCAAAACGCCGTGCCCGACCTCGTGATATCAGAGATCGACGCCATGGTCGGCCAGCTCGCGCGGAGTGCGGGGAGACGACCGTGCGCTTCCGGGGCATGAGCCGGAAGGGCGCCGGCGAGACGTCGAAAGATTGCGCGGATAACCATGCGGTCAGGCCTTCTGCTTCAGCGCAGAAGACGGCAGTTCAAATTGGCGGTCGCCAGCTGGCGCCGCGTCTGCCCTGGGTCCGCAATGCGGTCCGAGGCAGACGTCGGCCGAGGGTCGCTGATGGATCTGGATTACGAGGATGGCGCTGCAAGACCGTTACTTGGTCTTGCCGTCCTTGTCGTGTTGCGAAATGAACGCCCAGACATCGTTGATTTCTTTTTCGTTCTTGAGGCCGGCGAACGACATCTTGGTCCCGGGAACCTTTGCCTTGGGATCCTTGATGTATTCCTTGAACTGGGCCTCGTTCCAGGTGATGCCGGAATTCTTGTTGGCGTCCGAGTAGTTATAATCCGGCGCCGTGCCGGACTTGCGGCCGTCGAGGCCGTTGAGCTGCGGGCCGACCTTGTTCTTGGCGCCTTCGCCGATGGAGTGGCAGGCCATGCATTTGTTGAAGACGGTCTTGCCGGCCGCGGCGTCCTGCGCCAGCGCGGCCGACGCGGCTGCCGACGATGCGATGACGACCAGCGCGCTCAGAGTCAGTTTTTTCATGGTGTTCTCTTTTGGGTTTAGGGGACAGGCGATGATAGCGCCGCTTTTGTTGCACGGCGCGCGCGGGATGGACAAGCGGTGAAACCACCGCGGGGCTTCGTTTACCTTGCCTGGGCCTTTCGGATAGTGGGCATTTCCGCCTGCTTAACCGTTTGGCAAGCTACCCAAAGCGATCCAGACGTGCTTGATTCACCATGATAAATCGGCGAGCACCAATACGCTCTCAGCCCGCCACGCCCCCGGGGAGAACTGGACATGGCCATCATGATGCCGGCACCGGATCAGGCGGTCCTTGGCCGCCGCGAGACGATCGTGGCGGCGTTGCGCGCGATCGTGCCGGGCGAGGGCGTGATCGACAGCCCCGCCGAAATGGTCCCTTACGAGTCCGACGGGCTGATGGCCTATCGTCAGCCGCCGATGGTGGTGGTGCTACCCGACACCACCGAGCAGGTGTCGCAGGTTCTGAAATATTGCTTCGAGCAGGGCATCAAGGTGGTGCCGCGCGGTTCCGGCACCTCGCTTTCGGGCGGTGCGCTGCCACTGGCCGATGGCGTGCTGATGGGGCTTGGCAAATTCAAGCGCATCCGCGAGATCGATTTCGACAACCGCGCGGTCGTGACCGAGCCGGGGGTCACCAATCTCGCGATCAGCCAGGCGGTCGCCCACGCCGGGTATTACTATGCGCCCGACCCGTCGTCGCAGATCGCCTGCTCGATCGGCGGCAACGTCGCGGAGAATTCCGGCGGCGTCCACTGCCTGAAATACGGCATGACCACCAACAATGTGTTGGGGTGCGAAATCGTGCTGATTACCGGCGAAATCATCAAGGTCGGCGGCAAGTCCGCCGAGACCTCGGGCTACGACCTGATGGGGATCATCACGGGGTCGGAAGGCCTGCTCGGCGTTATCACCGAGGTTACGGTGCGGATCCTGCAGAAGCCGGAGACCGCGCGCGCTCTGATGGTCGGATTCGCGGAGGTCGAGGCGGCCGGCGAATGCGTGGCGCAGATCATCGGCGCCGGCATCATTCCTGGCGGCATGGAGATGATGGACAAACCCGCGATCCACGCCGCCGAAGCCTTCGTCCATGCCGGCTATCCGCTCGACGTCGAGGCGCTGCTGATCATCGAACTCGACGGCCCCGGCGTCGAAGTCGATGAACTGATCAAGCGGGTCGAGGCGATCGCGCAGGGCTGCGGCTCGACCATGTGCCAGATCTCCACTTCCGAGACCGAACGGAATCTGTTCTGGGCCGGCCGCAAGGCCGCCTTTCCCGCCGTGGGGCGCATTTCGCCTGATTATCTCTGCATGGACGGTACCATCCCGCGCGGCAAACTGCCGGAGGCCCTGGCGCGCATCCGCGAGCTGTCGGCCAAGTACGATCTCCGCGTCGCCAACGTGTTTCATGCCGGCGACGGCAATCTGCACCCGCTGATCCTGTACGATGCCAACAAGCCCGGCGAGATGGAACGGGCCGAAGCCTTCGGCGCCGATATCCTGCGGGTCTGCGTCAAACTCGGCGGCGTGCTGACCGGCGAACACGGTGTCGGTATCGAGAAGCGCGACCTGATGCCGGAGATGTTCAGCGAGATCGATCTCAACCAGCAGCAGCGGCTGAAATGCGCCTTCGACGCGCAGGGGCTGCTCAATCCCGGCAAGGTATTTCCGACCCTGCACCGATGCGCCGAACTTGGCCGCATGCACGTCCATGGCGGCAAGCTGGCCTTTCCCGATATTCCGCGGTTTTGAGGATGGCCTTCGCCCATTTTCCGACCGGATCGTCCGCTTTCGCAGACGACGACAACAAAGAGCAGATCTTGAGCCCGTGGATACTCTGAAAGTACGTGACGCCGGGGATGTCGAAGAGGTGGTGCGCGCGGCGATTGCCAGCGAGCAGCCGCTGGAAATCATCGGCCATGGCTCCAGGCGGCTGATCGGCCAGCCGATGGCGACCAATGCGCTGCTTGACCTGTCGGCGCTCAATGCCGTGACATCATATGAACCGAACGAGCTGATCATCACCGTGCAGGCCGGGGCGCCGCTCGCCGACGTGCTGTCGCTGATCGACTCCAAAAATCAGCAGTTCGCGTTCGAGCCGATCGACACCGCGCCGCTCTTGGGCACGCCAGGCCTCGGCACCATCGGCGGCATGATCGGCGCGGGCCTCGCCGGTCCCCGCCGCATCAAGGCCGGCGGCGCCCGCGATCATCTCCTGGGCGCGCATGGGGTGTCCGGGTTCGGCGACAGTTTCAAGGCCGGCGGCCGGGTGGTGAAGAACGTCACCGGCTATGATCTCTGCAAGCTGCTGGCCGGGTCCTGGGGCACGCTCGCGGTGATGACGGAAGTGACGCTGAAGGTCGTGCCGCGGCCCGAGAGCGAACGTACGCTGGTGCTGCTGCGGCTCGATGATGTCACCGCCAACCGGGCAATGACCGCCGCGCTGGGCTCGCCGTTCGATGTCTCCGGCGCGGCGCATGTACCGGGTTCGGTGTTTCGGGCGGCGGGAAGCGGGCTTGGCGACCTCGGATCTCGGCAAGGGGCGGTCACCTTGCTGCGGCTGGAGGGCATTTCGGCGTCGGCGACCCATCGGGCCGCCGCGCTCGGCAGGCTTCTCGCACCGTTCGGAGCGGCGGAAATTCTGGAAGATGCGGCCTCGGCCGCGGTCTGGAGTTCCGTTCGTGACGTTCTGCCGTTCGCGTCCAGCGGCGCGTTGGGGGCATGGCCGGTGTGGCGGATCGTTTGTCCGCCGGCCTCGGGCGGTGCGCTCGGCGAGCGGCTATCGCGCGACACCGGCGGTGATGTCATCTACGACTGGGGCGGTGGCCTGATCTGGGCGGCACTGCCTCCCAGGCCCGACGCCCAGGCCGTACTGGTGCGTCAGCGCGTCAATGCCGTCGGCGGTCACGCCACGCTGGTGCGTGCGTCCGACGAAGTCCGCCGCCATGTCGATGTCTTTCATCCCCAGCCGGGCGGCCTTGCCGGCCTGAGCGAACGGGTCCGCCAAAGCTTCGATCCGAAAAGCATCCTCAATCGCGGCCGGCTGATTCGGGGGACCGCGGCATGAAAACCGAGTTCAGTCTGGCGCAGCTCGCCGATCCCGATATCGCGGAGGCCGACAAGATCCTGCGCGCCTGCGTGCATTGCGGATTCTGCACCGCGACCTGTCCGACCTATGTGCTGCTCGGCGACGAACTCGATAGCCCGCGCGGCAGGATCTATCTCATCAAGGAGATGCTGGAAAAGGACCGGCCGCCGACCGCGGAAGTGGTCAAGCACATCGACCGCTGTCTCTCCTGCCTTGCCTGCATGACGACCTGTCCGTCGGGCGTGAACTACATGCATCTGGTCGATCAGGCGCGGGCGAGGATTGAAAGGGACTATGCCAGACCGCTCACCGAGCGGCTGCTGCGGGCGGCTCTCGCCTGGGTGTTGCCGCGGCCTGGACTGTTTCGCCTGGGCATGATCCTGGCGCGCTTCGGCCAGCCGCTGACCGCGCTGCTGCCAGCCGCCAAAGCCGTATCGGCCACGCCGGGTTTATTGCGGCGAATCAAGGCGATGCTGGCGCTCGCGCCGCGCCGCCTGCCGGCGCCGGGAGCGGCCGGCGGAAGCGTATTTGCGGCCCACGGCGAAAGGCGCGGACGGGTCGCCCTGCTGCAGGGCTGCGCCCAGCAGGTTCTGGCGCCGCGTATCAACCAGGCTGCCATCAACCTTTTGACGCGTCACGGCATCGAGGTGGTGCTGGTCAAGGATGAGCAATGCTGCGGCGCGCTGAGCCATCACCTCGGACGCGACGACGACGCGCTGGCGCGCGCGCGCGCCAATATCGGCATCTGGCTCAAGGAGGCCGAGCAAAACGGTCTTGACGCCATCCTGGTGACGGCATCGGGTTGCGGGACCGTGATCAAGGACTATGGTTTCATGCTGCGCGAGGACCGCGATTTCGCCGTCTCCGCGGCGAAGATTTCGGCGCTGGCCAGGGACGTCACCGAGTATGTCGGCAGCATTTCACTGCAGCCGGCACAGCAACACAGCGACATCGTGATCGCCTATCACTCGGCCTGTTCACTGCAGCATGGACAGAAAATCACGCAAGCTCCGAAAGAATTGCTTTCCAAGAACGGATTCGTGGTGAAAGATGTACCCGAGAGCCATTTGTGTTGCGGTTCGGCGGGGACCTACAACATTCTCCAGCCTGACATTGCAAGCCAATTGCGCGATCGAAAGGTCGCCAATATTGCGATGGTCAAGCCGGACATGATTGCTGCGGGCAATATCGGATGCATGGTGCAAATTGCCGGCGGTACGTCAGTTCCTGTGGTGCACACGATTGAGCTTCTCGATTGGGCGACAGGCGGTCCCCGGCCAGGATTGACCTGATCGATGGGCCTCACGCTTGAGGCGGACGACTTGAAACGCTCGATAAACATTGAGCGGCGGCAACAGGAGGATCACGATGGCTAAAGGCAAGAAGAGCAAGAAAGGCAAGAAGGCCAAAAAGGCCAAGAAGAGTCTTGTAGCGGCGAAGAAGAAATCCGCGAAGAAATCTTCGAAGAAATCCGCAAAGAAGTCGGCGAAAAAAGCCAAGAAGGCTGCGAAGAAATCCGCCAAGAAGTCCAAGGCGGTCGCGCCGAAGAAATCCGCCAAAAAGGCCGTCAGCGCCAAGAAGAGGCCCGCAAAGAAGGCGGCTGCGAAGCCTGCTGCGCCGAAGCCCGCAGCGCCCGTGGCTGCGCCGGCTCCCGCGCCCGCCCCGGCGGCTCCGAGCTGGGCCACGCCCAGTCCCGCGCCGTCATGGGGACATTCGGCAGAGAGTTCGTCGGCGCCGCCGCCCGTTGCCGAAGACGATAACGACAACTAGCTCTACGCCCCGATTTCCTCGGATCGCGTTTCAAGGCCGCAGCGCTCGCCGCTGCGGCCCTTTTTGTTTCGGATCCGATCGTCTTGGGGCGAGGGTGCCGGGCGCCGCCAATGTCAGGTGATTCGACGGGCCAGGGCCAAGCCTGACCGCGCGGTTCGCCGGTGATCAAATGTCGCCTAAGCGACACGGAAATCGGTCAAAATTGTTGTCGGAATGCAACAGACTTCCACAACATTTCCGCGGAACGGCCATAACGCCTAAAAAGTCGGCAGATGCTCGACTTTTTTGCTTCACTCGCAGGGGGCCGCGTTCCAGATTGTGTCCACGTAAAGGAATTCAGCTGCAGTCGATTGTCGCTTGTCCTGCGGGGCGCCGGAATTGGACTGATCTTTTAAATCTGATGGGGATCGCGTCATGAAGAAAATGGTGTTGTTAGCAACGGCGCTGGCAATGGTATCGGGTTCCGCTCTGGCGGCGGATATGCCTGTGAAGGCTCTCAAAGCGCCGCCTCCGGCAGCGTTCGACCCCTGGGATATCGCCTTCGGTAGCGCGATCATGAACGACTACATCTTCCGCGGCATCACCCAGTCCAACCACAAGCCGTCAGTCGCGGCCTATTTCGAGCCGCGCTACAACGTCACCAAGGATTTGCAGCTCTACATCGGCACCTCGGCCGAGAGCATCTCCTTCGCGAACCGCGCCGCGGCTGAAGTCGACATCTACGGCGGCATTCGTCCGACCTTCGGCGCCTTCGCCTTCGATTTCGGCGTCTGGGGCTACCTGTATCCGGGCGGAACGTGCTTCTTTGGTGCCGCCACCGATTTCACAGGCAAGCCGGTCGGCGCGGAATGCGCGACCAACTTCCTGCTCAACGGCAACGTCATGAAGAAAGACGTCAGCTTCTTCGAGGTCTACGGCAAGGTTAACTACACCATCAATGACAACTGGCAGTTCGGCCTGAACGAGTACTATTCGCCGAACTTCCTGAACTCCGGCGCCTGGGGCAACTACTCCTCGATCACCGGCAAGTACACCGCGCCGAGCACGATCTTCGGCAGCAGCGGCGTTGGCATGTATGTGTCCGGCGAATTCGGCCGGCAGTGGCTTGGAACCTCCGACAGCTTCTACGGTGTCCCGGCATTCCCGAATGGCATCAAGTATGCTGACTACAATACCTGGAACATCGGCATCGGCTTCACCTATAAGGTGTTTACGCTGGACCTGCGTTATTCCGACACCGACTTGTCGAAGGGTAACTGCAGCGCCTTCACGAGCGCTTACAATGCTTCCGGAACGACCAACGTCACCCCGATCAATCCGGGTGGGACAGGTTCGAACTGGTGCGGCTCCGCCGGCATCGTCAAGCTCTCGGCTGACCTGACCGCGATGACCAACCTGAAGTAATTATTCTCTGGGGGCTACGGGGGGGCGGCAGAGCGATCTGCCGCCCCTTTTTGTTATGGTGGGCTGAATGGGACGGGATTGGCTGCAGGTAGCGACCGATGCGATCCGCCGCGACGATCACCGGAATGCCCTGGCGGGAGCCGTTGCGGGGGCAGGGGCTGCGATCGCCATCGGCGTCATGGAGTGGCTCTCGCTAAAATCGCACTATCCGCTGGTCATCATCCCGTTTGCCACCTCGATCGTGCTCGTGATCGGATCGCCGCAAGTGGAGCCGGCGCAACCGCGCGCGCTGGTCGGCGGGCATGTCGTGGCGACCCTGGTCGGGCTGGCGGTGCTCCACCTGACCGGGCCGCAAGGATAGGCGGCCGCCGCCGCGGTCGGGTTGGCTGTTCTTGCGATGTATGTCACCGGCACGTTTCATCCGCCGGCGGGAATCAATCCCCTGATGGTGGTCTCCAATAATCTTCCCGTGTCGTTTTTGTTCGCGCCGGTGCTGGCGGGCGCGCTGCTGCTGACAGTCTTCGCTCTGGTCTGGCACCGATGGATCCGGCGCCGGTCGTGGCCGCAGCGCTGGTTGTAACGCCTGCCGCGTCAGGCGATGGGCGCATCACTCGGCGGCTTGACGGCTTCGCTGCGGTTCTGCAGGGTAAATTGATCGCCGTCGCGGCTCAGCACGACATTGCGCTGGTGGAAGGCTTCAAGCGTCGAGCGATGACCGATCGAGACGATGGTGGTTGCCAGCAACCTTTTTTCGAGCAATCGGTAAAGCCTGGCCTCGGAGGCTTCATCGAGCGAGGCGGTCGCTTCATCGAGGAACAGATATTGCGGCTCATGCAGCAACGCGCGGGCGAGGCCAAGACGCTGTTGCTCGCCCAGCGAAAGCATCCGGTTCCAGTGCTCTTCCTCCTCCAGTTTCGATGCAAGCTGAGGCAGCCCCACCGCGGCGAGAACCTCCCCGACCCGATCCGAACCGAACGCGCTGGCTTCCGCGGGATAGACTATCGCCGCCTTCAGTGAACCGACCGGAAAGTAAGGCCGCTGCGGCAGCATCATCAGGGTTGCCTTTGCGGGGACGGTGATCGAGCCGCTGCCGAACGGCCAGATCCCGGCGATGGCGCGGAACAAGGTCGACTTGCCGGCGCCGGACGGACCGGTGACCAGCGTGCGTTCGTTGCTGCTGATGCTGAAACTGTCGGCCGAGACCAGCGGCGTTCCGTTCGGCAGCCTGACCAGAAGCTGTTCCAGATCGATGCTGTCGCTGCCGGTCGACGACACGACATCGATCGAACCGGCGCTGGTCGCCTGTGTTGCGGCGCTCTCGATCGCCGTCTCGAATCCGTCGAGCCGGGCGACCACGGCGCGCCATTCCGCCAGTGCGCGGTAGACGGAAACGAAGAAAGACAGCGCCTTTTGTACGCTGCCGAATGCGGAGGCCGTCTGCATCAGGCCGCCGAGCTGAATCTTGTCGGCAAAATAGGCGGGCGTCACCAGAATGAAGGGAAAAATCACAGCGGCCTGGGCATAACTCGAGGTAAAGGCCGTCAACCGCTTGGTCCGGCTCATGATGGCGTACCAGTTGTCGACCACGCGGGCGAAGCGTTGCGAGAGCCGCTCGCGTTCTGCGGGTTCTCCCTGCAACAACGCGATCTGTTCGGAATTCTCGCGCACCCGGACGAGGTTGAAGCGGAAGTCGGCCTCGAAGCGCTGCTGCGAGAAATCAAGGCTTACCAGCGGCGAGCCGATCCAATGCGTCAGCGCCGTGCCAAATATGGCGTAGATCAGCGCCCCCCATACGAGATAGCCGGGGATTGCCAATTCGCCGCCGAACAGGTGCAGGGGAGCCGCGGCCGACAGTCCCCAGAGGATGATGACGAACGAGGTCAGCGAAACGATCGAGGAGAGCAGGCCGACGGTGATCCCCAGCGTTTGCTCGACGAACATTTTCACGTCGTCGGTGATGCGCTGGTCCGGGTTGTCGGCGGCATCGCCGCGGAGCTGCATCCGGTAGTGATTGGCTTCATGCAGCCATTCGCCGAGATAGCGGTTCGTCAGCCAGCGCCGCCAGCGGATCTGGAGCCATTGATTGAGGTAGAGGTCGTAGACGCTAAGCGCGACGTTGACCGTCGCCAGGACGGTGAAGACGCCGAGCTCCCAGACGAAAGCGTCCCAGTTCTTCTCCTGGAGCGCATTGTAGAAGCGGTTGTACCACTGGTTCACCAGCACATCGATCGCGACCAGCGCGAGCTCGACCGCAATCAACGTTCCGAGCAGCGTCCAGCCGGCCCATTTGTCCTCGGAACGGAAATACGGTGCGGCGATCCGCCATACGGTGGCGAGCGTCGAGCGGATGTTGTTCACAGATTGCCGGCTCCGGGAGAATGGCCTCAAAGGCCTGAAAAAACGGGAGAATTGGGAGAGATTAGACTAAAGTCGTAGTACTCATGCTCTGCGTTCGCTTGTCCCGGCCTCCGAGTCAACCCTAGCATGGGTGTAACGGCGAGGGGCGGGGGACGTCCACACTTCGCGAGGTTGTGAGCGGATTTTGGGATCGCCAAATTCGCGGACGATTTCGCGCATTGCAGTGACACCTCGCGATCACGCCAGGCACGCCTGACCGTCCACGCTGGTCGGGGCGCCACATAATGGCGTGGGGAGGAATCGCAATGTGGAACCAAATCTATAACCCGCTCAACAATGCGGCGCTGTCGACGATCGCCGCCGCAATTCCGGTGGTCACGCTTCTGGTGCTGATCGCCAGCGGCAAGGTCAAGGCGCACCTCGCGGCGATCATCGCCGTGATCGTGACCAACGTCATCGCGATTTTCATCTTCACCATGCCGGCAGGGATGTCGATCCGCGCCACGCTGCTCGGCGTCGTGGCCGGTTTCTTCCCGATCGGCTGGATCGTCCTGAACGTCATCTTTCTCTACCAGATCACGGTGGCCACGGGCCGATTCGAACTGTTGAAGCGCGCCATCGGCGGCGTCACCGAGGACCGTCGTTTGCAATTGCTGCTGATCGCGTTTTCGTTCGGCGCCTTTTTCGAGGGTGCTTCCGGATTCGGTACACCCGTGGCGATCACCGGCTCGGTCCTGATCGGCCTTGGTTTCTCTCCGCTCGCCGCTTCCGGCCTCTCGCTGATCGCCAATACCGCCCCCGTCGCCTATGGCGCGCTCGGCACGCCGATCCAGGGCCTGGCTTCGGTGACCGGTCTCGATCCCTACATTCTGGGCGCGATGGTCGGGCGGCAGTTGCCGGTGTTCTCGCTGATCGTGCCGTTCTGGGTGGTATGGGCGTTCGCCGGCTGGAAAGGCATGAAGGACATCTGGCCGGCCGTACTCGTTACCGGCGTTTCGTTCGCGGTCCCGCAATTCGTGATCTCGAACTACATCAACCCCTGGATCGTCGACATCGGCGCTTCCCTGATCTCGATGGGGTGCCTCATCCTTTTCCTCAAGGTCTGGCAGCCGAAGGAGCTCTGGCTGTCGCCGGCGCTGCGCGGCAGGGATGAATTGGCGGCCACCATGACGGCGCCGAAGGCCATGGACAAGACAGCACTCACCCAGGCGCAGCTTTGGAGCGCGCTCCTGCCATGGATCATCGTCTGCATCGTGATGCTGGTCTGGGGTAACGGCGCGTTCAAGACCTGGGCAAACTCGATCTTCACCTGGAATTATGCCGTTCCCGATCTGCACAACATGATCAACAAGGTGCCGCCGGTGGCGGCGAAGCCGACACCGGAAGGCGCGGTATTCGCCTTCACGTACCTGTCGTTCACCGGAACGGGCATGCTGATCGCTGCGATCATTTCCGGCTTCCTGATGGGCCTTTCGCCGGCCAGGATGATTGCGGAGTACGGCCGCACCATCAAGCTGTGCTCGATTTCGCTGATCACGATCTCGGCGATGCTTGCGATCGGAACGCTGACGCGCCTTTCCGGCGTCGATGCCACCCTGGGTCTCGCGTTCGCGGCGACCGGCGTGCTGTATCCGTTCTTCGGCACGCTGCTTGGCTGGCTCGGCGTGGCACTGACCGGATCGGATACGGCGTCGAACATCCTGTTCGGCAATCTGCAGAAAATTACCTCGGAGCAACTGGGCCTCTCGTCGATCCTGATGGGCGCCGCCAACTCGTCGGGCGGCGTCATGGGCAAGATGATCGACGCGCAGTCGATCGTCGTCGCTTCCACCGCCACCAACTGGTATGGACACGAAGGCACAATCTTACGTTACGTATTCAAGCATTCGATCGTGCTGGCGTGCCTGGTCGGCGTGCTCGTGATGTTGCAGGCCTACGTCTATCCGTTCACGGCGATGGTCTTGAAGTAAAAGACCGGTCCACACGACACGAAAATCCCCGCGGTCGATGGCCTGCGGGGATTTTTTGTGAACCGAAAAATTTTACGACAACAATCTGGTCAACGTTGCGCTTGCCCATTAGAACGGCGCGCCGGATATTTTCGAGGGGATGCATGTTTTCAACGACAGGTTTCGTGAGGCAGGGCGCAATCGCGCTGGTGCTGGCGGCGGCCGCCTTCCAGGCTATCCCGGCTCACGCCGATGGCGAGTTTCCGTTCGGGTTGGCGATGACACTGGATGTGGCGCGTCAGCCGGGATCGAAGCGATTGCCAAACCTGGAGATTGGCGACAACGGCGAGGCCGTACTCGAACTGTGGTGCAAGGGCGGCAAGGGCCAGTTCTCGGTGGCCGGCAATACCGTGATCTTTGTCGCAGGGCCGATGGAGGATCGCGCCTGTCCGCCGGAAAAGGCGCAGGCCGACGACGAACTGGTCGCGGCGTTGGGCGAGGCGGCCACCTGGAAGCGGCAGGGCGATCTTGTTTCCTTTATCGGAACGAAATCACTGCGCTTCCGCCTCGACACCAACTGAGCTTTCAACCCGACATAGCCGGAAAAGCCGCGCTATTTCCAGGCCGATTTGTCCGAATCCCAGCGCTGGCCCTTGAACGCCTTCGCCAGCGCCTCGACCGAGCCGTTGTCGTCCTTCTGGTCGCCTTCCTCGTCGCCGCTGGATTCCTCGGCCAGATTGAGTTTTGCGCCGGCGGATTTGTCCGCCGTCGAAATGACGGGATTGCCGATCCACAGCATCAACTGGTCGGACGCGCCGGGCCCGTCGGGAGCGACCAGCGCTGTGATCTCGACCGTCTCGACGAGGCCGAGTGCGGGGAACAGCCGGCTCGGCCGCTTGAATGTCAATTTCAGCAATCCGGTATTGGCGTTCCAGGCCGATGACGACGATTTCGCCGCAAGCGTTTTTGTCAGGACGCCGGTAATCGCCGCCGCGAGCTTGTCCCTGTTCAGTCGCCCGCCGTCGCGCCAGTCGGCGGCCGCGAACCGGATCGAGCGCTCCATGTCCACCATGCCGCTGGTCCAGCCGGCGGCGACCACGCCGGGCTGCGACTTGAATTTCGCGATCAGGGCAGCGGCGCGATCCGGATCCGCAGCCATGCTGATGGTCTGTTCACCGGCGCGCAGCGCGTCACAGGTCACGGTGAGGCTATTGAGGGAAATTTCGAGCTCTTGCCCCTTCAGCCCTTTCAGGAAATCCAGCGCCGCATCCAGCTTTACCCTTACGCCGATCGACTCCGGAGAGACTTCGCTAAAATCCTTCGGCGCCGCCGCGATGCCGTCATCGACGGTCTGGTTGTCCTTGAATTCCTTTTCACTGAGGTCGGAATTGTCCGATGAGGCGACTTCGATCACGGTCTGGCCGATGCTGATCTGGCCCTTGAATTCGAAAGTGTCGCCGGTCGGCTTGCGCACCAGTTTGACCGTGACCGGCAATTTGTCGCCGATGCTCTGCGCGGCGCCCGTCATGGTCTGACCGTTGACCGCGAGATTGGCGACGAAGCGGTCCTTGCGATCGGTGCCCTTCTCGGCCGGATAGCAGACGTCGAGCACCGCCGAGGTGACGGTCTTGCCCTCGTGGGTTTCCTTGAGAATGACGTCGGCATTGCCGTCCATCAGGCCATCGATGGAAGTGAAATATCTGGTTTCGTTGGGGTTCGCAGCTTTCGGCGAGAGCTTCATTTGGGCGAAGGCGAGATCCGGCGACGCCGTCATCAGAGCGACCAGGCAGAACAGAAGCGCGCGCATCGGAAATTCCTCGAAAGCCAGAATTCGGCCGTTACCGTAGAGCTTTTTGGCCAAAAAAGAAGGCCGCCCGGAGGCGGCCTTGGTCGATCGATGATGCCGGAAAGAAGCTGGCTAGAAGCCCATTCCGCCCATGCCACCCATGCCGCCACCGCCGCCGGGCATCGGCGCCGCCGGCTCCTTCGGCAGTTCGGCGACCATGGCTTCGGTCGTCACCAGAAGCGCGGCCACGGAGGAAGCGTCCTGCAGCGCGGTGCGCACCACCTTGGCCGGGTCGATGATACCCTTGGCGACCATGTCGACATACTCTTCGGTCTGGGCATCGAAGCCGAAAGTCTCCGACTTGTCCTCGAGGATCTTGCCGACGACGATCGAGCCTTCGACACCGGCATTCTCGGCGATCTGGCGGACCGGGGCTTCCAGCGCCTTCAGCACGATATTGATGCCGGCCTGCACGTCGGAGTTTTCGTTGTGGATGCGGCCGACGGCCTTCTTGGCGCGCAGCAGCGCGACGCCGCCGCCCGGCACGATGCCTTCCTGCACGGCCGCGCGGGTCGCATTGAGGGCGTCCTCGACGCGATCCTTTTTCTCCTTCACCTCGATTTCGGTCGCGCCGCCGACGCGGATGACCGCGACGCCGCCGGCAAGCTTGGCCAGGCGCTCCTGCAGCTTCTCGCGGTCGTAGTCCGAGGTGGTCTCCTCGATCTGCGCCTTGATCTGGCCGACGCGGGCTTCGATGTCCTTCTTCTTGCCGGAGCCGTTGACGATGGTGGTGTTTTCCTTGTCGATCACGACCTTGCGGGCGCGGCCGAGCATGTTGATCGTCACGCTTTCGAGCTTCATGCCGAGTTCATCGGAGATCAGCTGGCCGCCGGTCAGGATCGCGATGTCTTCCAGCATCGCCTTGCGTCGGTCGCCGAAGCCCGGCGCCTTGACGGCGGCGACCTTCAGGCCGCCGCGCAGGCGGTTGACGACCAGCGTCGCCAGGGCCTCGCCTTCGACGTCCTCGGCGATGATCAGGAGCGGGTGGCCCGATTGCACCACCGCTTCCAGCACCGGCAGCATCGACTGCAGGCCGGACAGTTTCTTCTCGTGCAAGAGCACGTAGACGTCCTCGAGCTCGGCGGTCATCTTCTCGGCGTTGGTGATGAAATAGGGCGACAGATAGCCGCGGTCGAATTTCATGCCTTCGACGATGTCGACTTCGGTTCCGAGCGACTTGTTTTCCTCGACGGTGATGACGCCCTCATTGCCGACCTTCTGCATCGCCTGCGCGATCATCTTGCCGATCGCGGCGTCGCCGTTGGAGGAAATGGTGCCGACCTGGGCGACTTCGGACGACGAGGCGACCGGCTTGGCGCGCTTCTCGAGATCCTTGACCACGGCATGCACCGCGATCTCGATGCCGCGCTTCAGGTCCATCGGGTTCATGCCGGCGGCAACCGACTTGGCGCCCTCGCGCACGATCGCCTGGGCCAGCACGGTCGCGGTGGTGGTGCCGTCGCCGGCGGTATCGTTGGTCTTGGAGGCGACCTCGCGCAGCATCTGCGCGCCCATGTTCTCGAACTTGTCCTCAAGTTCGATTTCCTTGGCGACGGTCACGCCGTCCTTGGTGATGCGCGGCGCGCCAAAACTCTTTTCAATGACAACATTGCGGCCCTTTGGCCCGAGCGTCACCTTCACGGCGTTGGCGAGAATATCGACGCCGCGCAGCATTCGTTCGCGCGCGTCTCCGGCAAATTTAACGTCCTTGGCTGCCATTTGAATTTACTCCAGATGATGAGATCCGTCATCCCCGCGCAACGGCTTCACGGTTGTCGCTGCAAGTGCGAGCCGTCTCCGGCGAGCCTCGAAGGATGACTGTTTTCCACTAGTAATTCATCCCTCGAGGCCTCGCTGCGCTCGGCACCTCAGGATGACGGCTGAAAATCGCCTTAGGCGAGTACGCCCATGATGTCGCTCTCCTTCATGATCAGGAGTTCCTCGCCATCGAGCTTGATCTCGGTGCCGGACCACTTGCCGAACAGCACGCGATCGCCGACCTTGAGATCGATCGGGATCAGCTTGCCCGATTCGTCGCGGCCGCCCGGACCGACCGCCGTGATTTCGCCCTGCGAGGGCTTTTCCTTGGCGCTGTCCGGAATGATAATGCCGCCCTTGGTCTTTTCTTCGGCGTCGATACGTTTGACCACGACGCGGTCATGCAGCGGACGAAATTTGGATTTAGCCATGACGGTTCCTTTGGAGGCTTGTTTTCGGATCTGGTTTGCGATCGAAAGTGGACCGGAATACGGGCGTATTCGACACCGCCAAGGGGACAAAACAGCTCGTATTCTTGGCAATCGCGCTCGCGGAGTGCTAATTGTGCGGCCGGGAATATGACTTGACGCCGATCCTGTCAAGCAAAGGGGAGTTAATCCGTTGGTGAGGCCAATATAGGATGCTTCCCGAAACCAAATCGGGGCATCAACGTATTTTACTGGACGTCATTGCTCCGGCAGCAGTTTTACGCTTGGCTGCGGGACGGGAGCGGCCACGAATTTGCTCAGGGGAATACTATGGTTAGGTCACTTAGCGCGCGGACGGTTGCCAATCTGGGGATCGCCTCGGCGCTGGCGCTGTTCCTCGGCGCGTGCGGAAGCTTCAGTCTGCCGTCCTTATCGTCAACTCCGACAGCGGAGCCGGCGCCGGGCACGGCGCCCGAAATGCCGGCGACGATCCGCGCCGACGAGATCGTCGGCCGCTGGGGTCTCGCATCGTACCAGAATCCCGCCGACCGGGCGCGCACCGAAGCCGCGGCGAAGGCCCAATGCAAACAGCCTTACGTGATCGGAGCCGGCTCCTCGGGCGGCGTCGTCATGCATCTGGCCGACCAGGCGACGCCGCAGGAATTGCGCCTCAAGGGCAGCCCGGGCGGCAAGAATTATATCGGCCCGCCCGGACCGGCCGGTGGCGAGCAGGATCGCGAGATCGTCTCGTTCGATGGACGCGTCCTGATCACCCGCTTCACCGACAAGGATGCCGCGACCCGCTACGGCAATATGGTCTACGTCCGCTGCGCGCCCCGCGCCTGATCCGTCGCTATTTCCACGGCTGACACCGATGCCGAGGCCTGCGGCGCTTGACGAGCCGCGCACAAAATGCGCCAAGCCGCCGGGTGTTGCCACCCGGCGGCTTGAAAAAGCAAAACCCGGTCGAACAACTCAGTCGAACAGCGCGTCGATGTCGTTCTGCGAGGCGTGACCGGCGTCGCCCTCCAGCTTCGGACCGTTCAGCAGCTTGGCATCGCCTTCCCGATCATCGACGAGCGGGGGCGCGTGCGCCTTGATGGCGTCCACGCCACCCCAGATTTCCATCATGACGGTGATGTGATTCTCGATGAATTTCATCGTGGTCATCACCTTGCTGATGCGCTGGCCGGTCAGGTCCTGGAAGTTGCAGGCCTCGAAGATGGAAACGACGCGCTCCTGGATTTCCTCGCTGAGGATCTTTTGCTGATCGGGCGATGTCACCTTGGACAGTGCGCTCGCCGCCTGATCGATTGACTCGGCGGCCTCCAGAATCTGCTGGGTGGCCTGTTCGGTGCCGCCGACCACGGCGCCGAGCTCGCCGTTGACCCTGGCCATTTCCTCGCCGTGGAAGCTCTTGCCGTGCAGAACCGCGATCTCCCGCTTGGTGCGGCTGATGGCATCGTGAATCAGGTCCAGTTCGACCTTGAGTTTCTCGCACTGTTCGATCTGGGCGCGATAGGTTTCAAGCAATGCATGCGCCTCGGCGGCCTCGCGCGAAACCGACGCGTCGATCGTCGCCGTCGCCGCGTTCTGGCCGCGGTTGGCCATCTGGGCGCGAATGGCGCGCAGTTCGGTCATGATCTCGTGATGCCTGGGACCGACATCGCCGTCGGCGACTGCGGGCATCGGCATGTCGCCGCCGCCGAATGCTTCTTCGATACGAAATCGTCTGCGATGAATTGACATGAGATTGTTCCTGACCTTCACTTGTCAAGACTTAGACAGATGCGATTTAACATCGGGTTCACGCCGGAAGCCTTTGTGAGGCGGACGGCTCGCCGCCGCACACCAACGATTAACCATGCGCGCCGGCCGTTCACCGAAAATAAACGCTACCGGACAAAACCGCGCCGAGGTGGCGACGTGGTGAATCGAAAAGCCGTTTCCGTTTACCAAACCGACGCGGTTTTGATTTTAGTTGGGGGCGTGCAAGGGCGCCTGGAAAGCGGGCGCTCCCCGGGAACAGTTTCAACAAGACGAAACAGTACAGAGTACGTCGATGTTCAAAAGAATGTCTCTTGCGCTCCTCGCGAGCGCATCTTGTCTTGGCGCAGCGCTTCATCAGGCGAAGGCGATCGAGGCCGCAGCGATCTCCGAGCCGGCCGTGATCTACGCCGATCAAGCCGCGCAGCCGCCTGCGCGAATGGCCTATGCCGAGCGCTCCAATATGGGCGGCGGGTTCATCGAGTTCCTGTTCGGCGACGGACAGCACCAAGCCGAGCGCTACCAGCAGCAGCCCGCTTATCAACAGCAGCCATCATATCAGCCGGGGGAGCCGTTACTGACGCCGATGGCGCCACAGCAGGTCATGCGCCGGCAGGACGATGCAAGCGAGCCCGCGCCTCCCGCCTTCGATCCGAAATACGAAAAGCAGCTCGTTGACTATCACGGCAGGGAACGCCCCGGCACCATTGTCATCGATACGCCCAACAAGTTCCTGTTCCTGGTGCAGGGCGACGGCAAGGCGCTGCGCTACGGCATCGGCGTCGGCCGCCCCGGATTCACCTGGTCGGGCGTCAAGCAGATTTCCGCGAAAAAGGAATGGCCGGACTGGACGCCGCCGCCGGAAATGCTGGTGCGTCGTCCGGATCTGCCGCGGCACATGGAAGGCGGCCCGCAAAATCCGCTCGGCGCCCGTGCGATGTATCTGGGATCGTCGCTCTATCGCATCCACGGCTCCAACGAGCCATGGACCATCGGCACCAACGTTTCGTCCGGGTGCATCCGGATGCGCAATGAGGACGTGATCGACCTTTACGGCCGCGTCAATGTCGGCGCAAAGGTCATCGTCATCTGATTGCTCGATGACGGAAAATGAAAGCGGCCGCCGATTGGGCGGCCGTTTTGCTGTTGCCGGGCCCGGATATCGATCAGGCGTAGTCGCTGTCGCCGTCTCCGCCGAAGTCATCGGAATCGAGATCCATGTCGTCGCGGTCGTCGCCATCATCGTTCGACGCGGTATCGAACAGTCCGGCGCGCGAATTGTCGTCGGCGCGGCCTGCGGATGAGCCGATGTCGTTGATCCCGGCGTCGTGCGCGAGGGTGCTGCCGGATTGATCGCTCCACGGTGTTGGGCCCGCGGCTCTGTCGCCAGGACCTGAATTGTTAAGGCCTGCGGCATCGCCGAAGCCGTGATGGCTGCCGCCCATCATCGAGCGGATGCTGCCGAGCAGCAGCGATCCGCCGATCATTCCCGCCGCCGCGGCGGCCGCGGTTCCCAGAAACGAGCCGCCGCCCATCGGGGATTGCTGTGCGCCATAGGGCTGCCCGTACGGCCCCTGGTCATATTGTCCCGGAGGCTGGGCCTGCTGCATCACCTGGCCGCTGTTCCAAACCGGGCGGCTGGCCGGTTCGGGCGGACGGACGTTCGGCACCGAGCCGTGTGGCTGACTTTGCCCGAATATCGTCTCGCGCATCGAATCGAGGAACCCGCCGGATTGGTGTTGCTCGGGCGCGCCGGCCGCCTCCAGTTCCTGGATGCGGCTGTTGGCGCGCTTCAGCGCTTCGTCCTGCACCAGGACGGTCTGCACCAGTGCGTAAACCGCGTTGGGGGCGATACGCAGGCCCTGCGCAATAGCGGCGACAGCGTCCGGATCGCGCGGTGCGTTCTCCAACCCGGAGAGCCGGTCGAAAAGATCGTCGATCATCTGGCGTTCTTGCGGTGTCATGGAATTCTCTCCCTCGCGTCGAAAGCGCAGGCGCAAATGTAGGGGGGCTTTGCGTCGCCAGTAGTGCGGCGGCGAATTAAATTTATGTATGCGACAAAACGCCGGGGTGGGTTCTTTAAGGAAGATATCAGCCCAATGTAACTTTATTCGCGGCCAACAGGCGCGGGAAATGCTCGCCCCCGAGAAAGGCGTGTTCATGTTCGCGCTGGGTCGTGAACGGGTCGAGGCTGACCAGGATATCGTCGACGAAGCCGGGATGGCACATGATGACGCCATCCTCCGGCATGCCATCGAGAAATTGCTGCATCAGCGTGCTGAAATTGGGTTGTCGCGAAAAATCGTAAGCGCCGGCAAATCCGGGGTTGAATGCGATCTCGGCCCGCGAAGCGCGGCGGCGAAACTGCGCGCTCAGGACGTCGAGAACCAACGCCTTGGGCGCGCCGAGCCGCCGCGGCAGCGGCCGATGGCGTCCGCCCTGGCGAACCCAGGCGTTGGGCGCGGCCTGTTTGACCGCGGCCAGAAACGCGTCGCGCACCTGCGGGAATAGCTGCGCGTGCTGGTGGCCGTCGACAAAATCCGGGGCGCGGCCGAACATTTCGGCGAAAGCCGAAAGCTGCACCATCAATTCAGCCTGGATGATTTCGGGATCGAGCCGGCGGAGCAGGCCCGCGCGCAGCAGTTTTGGAAAGGCCAGAAACATGCCGCCGTCGATCGGATTGAAGTGCATCGTCAGGGGGCGAAACGGCGCCGTCAAAGTGACGTGCAAGCCGACTGCGCAACGCGGACTGTTGGCGATGGCGGCCTGCAGCGCGCTGATTTCGTCGCGGCCGATCGAAGGCCCAACCACCATCACCGATGTCGCATTGAGACGGCCGCGCTCGATCAGGTCGCGAATGGCGCGGTTGACGCCGGGGCTGAGACCGTAATCGTCGGCGCACAGCCATATGCGGCGCGGCGGCGCGGCGTCGTTCATTCGGCGGCGGTCCTTTCGCTGGCGCTTGCGCTCGTTTCCGTCGAGCGTTTCTCGCTGTGTTCGGCGACAAAATAGATCGGACGTGCCTTCAACTCGGAAAGAATCTTCCCGATATATTCGCCGACGATGCCGATCATGATGAGCTGCACGCCGCCGATGGTCATCAGGCCGACCACCAGCGAGGGATAGCCAGGGACCGATTTTCCGGTCGTCCAGGTTTCCCACAGAATCGAAAGCCCGAACAGAAAAGCTCCGGTGGCGAGCAGCACGCCGAGCAGGCTCGCAAAACGCAGCGGCGCCACCGAGAACGACGTCAGGCCCTCGATCGAAAGCCCGACCAGCCGGCCGGCGCTGAAGGTGGTGACGCCGTGCGCGCGCGGTGCGGGTTCGTAGTCGACGCGGATCTGGCGGAAGCCGATCCAGCTTGCCAGCCCCTTGAAGAAGCGATTGCGCTCGGGAAGCTGGCGCAGCGCGGTCGCCGCGCGCGGCGACAGCAGGCGGAAATCGCCGGCATCCTCCGGGATTTTCTGCCGCGCGCCCCAGTTGATCAGCGCGTAGAAGCCGTGCACGGCAAGCCGCCGCAGAAACAATTCATTGTCGCGATGCGCCTTGGCGGTATAGACCACGTCATAGCCGCCATCGATCCAGTGGCTGACAAGCTTCTCGACCAGATCAGGCGGGTGCTGACCGTCGCCGTCCATGAACAGGACGGCGCCGCGCCGGGCATGGTCCAGTCCCGCCATCAGGGCGGCTTCCTTGCCGAAATTGCGCGACAGCGACACCACCTGGACGTCGAGCGCGCCGGCCGCAAGCCCGCGCGCGATGGCGAGCGTGGCATCCGTGCTGCCGTCATCGATATAGACGACCTCGATGGCAAGCCCGTAGCGCTGCCGCAGCGTCCCGGCCAGACCGCTCAAGCGTTCGTGCAGCAGGGCCAGCCCGGCCGCCTCGTTATAGACCGGCACGACGATCGACAGCCCCTGCGCCGCGGCGGTGGCCGCGGTGGTTGACAGGCTAGAAACATCCGTACCCAGCATCATCGGTCAGGTTCCACTTTCCCGGGAACTACATATGGCAATCGTCGCGCATTGTCGCCACGGGGATGGGCTGCGGCCCTCCGCCTCACTGCCTCAGGAATGCCTCAAGCCTGGCGAACAGCGGATTGTCACGGTCGAGCACATAATCGAGCGACGCCACCGACACCGTGTCGGCGCCGTGGGCCCGAAGAAAGCTGCCGAGCGCGTAAAGCTGCGCCGGCGGGCAGTGCAGCGTAACCATGCCCGACGAGGTCGGGCCTCCGAACGGCGACACCACGCCGAACCGGTTTTGGGCCTCGGCCAGCAGCGCGGCGTCGCAGCCGGTAAAGCGGGTGCGGATTTCGCGGTACTTGCTGGCGCGGGCGCGCGCCGCGATGTGATCCAGGATGACGCGGGAGGTTTCGCGGGCCTCGCTCGACCAGTCGGCGTCCTTTGAAGCCACGAGGTTGGCCTGGCTGCGCAGGATCACGCCGTCGTCGAGTACCTTGAGACCGTTGGCGGCCAGCGTCGCGCCGGTCGTCGTGATGTCGACGATCATTTCGGCCGTACCGACCGCCGGCGCACCTTCGGTCGCGCCGGCGCTCTCGACGATGCGGTAGTCGACGATGCCGTGGGCGGCGAAGAACGTCCGGGTGAGATTGATGTATTTGGTCGCCACCCGCATCCGGCGGTTATGCTGCGCGCGGAAGCCGGTGGTGACATCGTCGAGATCGGCCATGGTCCGGACGTCGATCCAGGCCTGCGGCACCGCCACCACGACATTGGCGCTGCCAAAGCCGAGGCTGTCGATCAGCAAGACGCGCTTGTCGGCGTCCGCGATGCTTTCGCGCACCAGGTCTTCGCCGGTGACGCCGAGATGCACCGTGCCGCGCGCCAGCTGCGAGGCGATCTCGCTCGCCGACAGATAGGCGATCTCGACATTGTCGAGCCCGCTGATGGTGCCGCGATAGTCGCGCGCGCCGCGCGGCTTTGCCAGCGCAAGTCCGGCACGCGTGAAGAAGGCTTCCGCGTTTTCCTGCAGGCGTCCCTTCGACGGAACGGCGAGAACGAATGGCGTCGTCATGGCGCGCTCCCGCCTGCGGCCGGCTTGCGGCCCAGTTTCGTCAGGGCTTCGACCCAGACCGAGAATCCGACCGCGGGGATCGGGGTGGGCGCGCCAAGCTGGGTCATCAGCCCGTCATAGCGCCCGCCCGCCACCAGCGGCTCGACGCCATTGCCCTTGCCGTGCAGTTCGAATTCGAAGCCGGTGTAATAGTCGAGGCCACGGCCGAACGAGGTGGAAAACCGCGTCGCGCCGGTATTGATGCCGCGCGCGGCCATGAAGCCGATCCGGCTTTCGAACTGATCGATCGCTGCCGAGATATTCAGTCTTGCGTCAGCGGCGAGCGCCCGCAATCGCGCGATGGCGTCGTCGGGGTCGCCCGTGATCGCGAGGAACCGCTTGATCAGGTCAAGTGCGTCGCGCGGCAGGGCGCCGCCCTTCAGCGTCGACTGCTCGAGGAAGCGGTCGGCGATTTCCGACACCGAGCGTCCGCCGACATTGGTGGTGCCGGCAATCGACATCAGATCGGTCACCAGCGCCAGCGCCGCCTTGCGGTCGGAGCCCGCAAGCGCTGCGAGCACGCCCTCATATTCGTTGCGGCCGGATCCGGTCGCGAGCGTCAGTCGCTCAAGATCCTGTTCCAGGCTGATCTTGCGATTGAAGTCCTTGATCAGCCGCCGCCGCCAGACCGGATAGAGATCGAGCGCATCGATCAACGCGTTGAACAGCGCGACGTCGCCGGTGCGGATTTCGACCTCGCTCACACCGAACGCGCTGGTGGCTTGAAGCGCCAGCGCCAGCATCTCGGCGTCGGCCGCGGCGCGATCCTGCCGCCCGAAGGATTCGATCCCGGCCTGCAGGAACTCGCTCGGCCGGCCGCCACGATAGCGGAACACCGGCCCGAGATAGCTGAATCCTGCCGGCTGGCCGGCGCGGGGGGAGGCGAGATAGTCCCGCGCCACCGGAATGGTGAGGTCGGGGCGAAGGCACAGTTCCTCGCCGCTGGCGTCGGTAGTCAGATAAAGGCTTTTCCGGATGTCTTCGCCCGAGAGGTCGAGGAACGGCTCGGCAGGCTGCAGGATCGCCGGCTCTGCCCGGACGTAGCCGGCCTGCGCGAACGACAACAGCAGGGCATCCGCCCACGCGGCGGATCCGGTCGCACGAGGGGCGGCGGTCAGGGTCATCTCGAAGTCCAAATATCCCGAAAACGGGTTTTAGCGCGTATTCCGCAAAAAGGGGAACCGGTTTTGCGAATGGAATACGCGCAAGTCATTGATTGAAAGCATTTTCTTGCGGCTAACCGGTTTCCGCTTAGCCGGAAATGCTTTCGTGCTGGCGCAGCCCCTTAGCATGGCCCGGGCCATGTTTCGACAGGGATCGGCCAAGTGGCTTAACGGGTTGGCCAAGAAGAGCGGCCAAGGCGGGCGGCCAGGGCCGGAGCCTATCCGCCCACGCGGCTACCGGTCCAGTCGCCGAGCACCGCCTGCACCAGCGCCAGCGCCGCCACCGCGGCAGTGTCGGCGCGCAGGATCCGCGGCCCCAGCGAAAGCCTCAGGGTACGTGGCTGTCGCAGCAGGACAGCCCGCTCTTCCTCGGCAAATCCGCCTTCGGGGCCGATCAGAATGTCGATCCCGCTGGCGCCCAACCCGCCTTGCAGCGCCTGCAGCGGATTTGCGGCATCGGCGGCCTCGTCGCAGAAAACCAGCAGGCGCTGTCCGTTACGCCCGCTCAAATAGCGATCCAGCGCCATCGGCTCGGCGACCTCGGCAATGCTCAGGATACCGCATTGCTCGGCAGCCTCGATCACATTGGCGCGCATCCGCTCGCCGTTAACCCTTGAGACCTGGGTGAAGCGGGTCAAAACAGGCTGCAGGGAGGATGCTCCCATCTCGACCGCTTTCTGCACCATGTAGTCGAGCCGGGCATGTTTCAGAGGCGCAAAGACGTAAGCGAGGTCGGGCAGGCGATCCTGCGGCCGGGTCCGGGCAATGATGGTGAGACTGTCGGGCCGTTTGCGGCCCGCGATCGACGCCTGCCATTCGCCATCGCGGCCATTGAACACCAGGATCGTCTCGCCCGCCGCAAGCCGCAGCACATTGCCGAGGTAATTGCTTTGGCCGCGCTCGAGCGCGACCGTTTCGCCCGGCGCCAATGCGGCGTCGACGAACAGCCGGGGCTGACGAAAATCGAGTTGAGACATGGTCAATGTTCCAATTCCCGCGGCCTTTTAGCCTAAAGCAGGAGAATTAACGCAATAATCGGTATCCGGGCGCGGCCCAACGCCGCGCTGTTGCCTAATTCCACGGGTTGTTAAGGACCGGCAGGAATCGTAAAAGGCGCTATTCGGAATCGCTCTTCTGTCGGGAAGACGTTGGGGGACCATTGGACCTTGCCGGAGCAACAGCCTTGATCATCCGCCGCTTGATTGTGCCGCTAGCCGTGGCCGTGGTTACCCTCCACGCCGGTCAGGCCTTTGCACAGGGTGCATTTCCGGCGCCGCTGCCCGGTCAGGGCACCATCAAAAACGATCCGGCATTCCCTCCGGTGAACGGCGCCGCGTCTTCCAGTTCGTTTCCGGTCAACGGCGCAGCGCCGATCACCGGCTCCGCGTTCGAGCGGGGACCGGCGCCGCCGTCGCAGTCAGGTGCGGCGGACGCATGCATGAAGGGTTTCGTGCCGCTGCGCGAAGAGGCGGAGAAACGCGGCAAGCTGATCAAGGCCGCCAGCGAACGCCATGCGCCGCCGGATGAAGCCTGCAAGCTGATCCGGAATTTCGGCCAGGCCGAGATCAAGATGATCAAATATGTCGAGACCAACGCTGCCAAATGCGGAATTCCCCCGCAGATATCGGACCAGCTGAAGAACGGCCACAAGAATACCGAGAAAATGCAGACACAGGTCTGCTCGGTGGCCCAGCAGGTGCAGCAGAGAGGACCGGCCGGCCCGAGCCTGAGCGAAGTGCTGGGTTCTTCGGCGGCGCTTCCGGAGGCTACGGCCACGAAGAAGGGCGGCAGCACGTTCGATACCCTGAACGGCAACGTCCTCACGCGATGATCAGGATGCCATGAGCGGCGTGGCCACCCGCGTTGCTGATGCCACCGGCAACTGGGTCGACACCCGCGCGCCGCAATGGTCGCGGCCCTATTTGCGGCTTTCCCGTCTCGACCGGCCGATCGGCTCGTGGCTGTTGCTGATGCCGTGCTGGTGGTCGGCGGCACTCGCCGCCGGCGTCGCCCACAACATCGGACAATTGCCGCTTGTCGTTGCGCTGTTCTTCGTCGGCGCCTTTGCCATGCGCGGCGCCGGCTGCACCTGGAACGACATTACCGATCGCGATCTCGATGCAAAGGTCGAACGGACGCGGTCGCGGCCGATCCCGGCGGGGCAGGTGAGTGTGCCGCAGGCTTTGGCCTTTCTTGTCGCTCAGGCACTGATCGGATTGGCGGTGCTGGTGCAATTCAACCGCTTCGCGGTCATGACCGGCATCGCCTCGCTCGTCATCGTCGCGGTCTATCCGTTCATGAAGCGGATCACCTGGTGGCCGCAGATCGTGCTGGGCCTGGCGTTCTCCTGGGGTGCGCTGATGGGATTTGCGGTGACGCTGGGGCGGATCGATGCGGCGGCGCTCGTGCTCTACGCCGGCTCGATCGCCTGGGTGATCGGTTACGACACCATCTATGCGCATCAGGACGCCGAGGACGACGCGCTGATCGGGATCAAGTCGACCGCGCGGCTGTTCGGCGCCCGTACGCATCAGGCGCTGATCGTGTTCTACGGGCTGGCGCTGGTGTTGATCGGCGTGGCGCTTCATCTTGCCGGTGCGGGCTTCCCGGCGTGGATCGGGCTTGCGGCATTTGCCGCCCATCTCGTCTGGCAGATCAGGCGTCTTGAGATCGGCGATCCCGCATTGTGCCTGCGGATCTTCAAATCCAACCGCGATGCCGGGCTGCTGCTGTTTGCAGGTCTGCTCGCGGATGCGGCGATGCGGGCAGTCTAGTTTCGCGCGGCCAGGGAATTCGCTAATCCCGCGCGATGATCTCGCGCTCGCCTCGATGGGTATTGGCCGGATCGAGCAGGGCGCCGCGGCGCCGCCGCACCAGGAATTTCGGGCGCCGCGCGCGGATCGCGTTGTGACGACGCCGCCGCGCCGCGGGTTCGCGCGCCGCGTCCTCCGGCAAAAGCGGAAGCGCGAAGATGTCGCACCACATCTGCCAGGCGGTCGCGATCTCGTCCGGATCGGAACTCACCCACAGCGGAATCGTCAGTGACGGATCGCGATGAACCAGCACCAGCATCTGGGCGTCGTCGATCCCGCGCAGCGCAACGCCGAGAAAATCGCGCACGCGAATATTGACCGCCATCTGCATGCCATGCAGGGCACGGCGCAGCACGACGCGTTCGCGATGAAGTTCGATTTGCCGCACGCCGCCGTCCGCGCGGGTATCGTGCGCGTCGAAGCTGATGGGCAGAGAGAGGGGTCGAGCCGCAATGCACGGCTCGACCCGGCGGGATTGATCCCGCTTGTTGCTGTTTGACGCCTCACGGCTCTTGATCTCCCCGCCGGGATTATGTTCCCGGTCGATGGGCGAGAGCATGCCAGAGCGCGTTGCGAAAATCGCTTAAAAAGGCTGGTTAATCCGGCGTCACTTGCCCTGCATTCATCCGCATGATTGACAAGAGCTTGGCTCACATGATTGACGAGACCTTTCGGCGCAATCGAAAATCTTTCGCTTTTGACGCATGAAAATCCTTGAAATCCCTGTGAATCGGGCACATCTGAGGGGCTGGCCGATCTGTATCGTGCGCCCTTCAATCCTCTGCAATACTTGGGATTTTGTTCGTGATCTCTTCACCATCAGCCGCTTCGTCGCATTCATCTGATGCCGCCACCTCCGAGCTGTTCGATCAAACCGCCCTGAGCACGCTGGCAGAGCGGCTTGTCGAGGCGGCGAGGCGCGCGGGCGCGGACGCCGCCGACGCGGTGGCGGTGCGCGGCGTTTCGCAAGGGGTGGAGGTGCGCGACGGACGCGTCGAGGAATCCGAGCGCTCGGAAGGCGACGATATCGGGCTGCGCGTGCTGGTGGGACAGCGTCAGGCGGTGGTCTCGACCAATGACGTCAGCGGCGATGGCATCGCCAGGCTCGCGGAACGCGCCGTCGCCATGGCGCGCGTGGCGCCCGACGACAAATATGTCGGTCTCGCCGATCCCTCGTTGCTGGCGCGCGATTTTCCCGATCTCGATCTGCTCGACCCCAGGACGCCGTCGACATCGGAGCTCGAACGCCGCGCCTGCGAAGCGGAAGCGGCAGCGCTCGCGGTCAAGGGCGTCACCAAATCCGGCGGCGCGTCGGCCTCGGCGGGAATTGGCGGCATGGTGCTGGTGACCTCTACCGGCTTCCACGGTTCGTATTTGCGCTCGAGCCAGGGCATCTCGACGACCGCAATCGTCGGCGACGGCACCAGCATGGAGCGCGACTACGACTACACGACCGCGCCGCATGCTTCCGATCTGGAATCGCCCGAAAGCGTCGGCCGCAAGGCCGGCGAGCGCGCGGTCGCGCGCGCCAATCCGCGCAAGGTCGAGACCTGCAAGGTGCCCGTCGTGTTCGATCCCAGGGTCTCCGGCTCGCTGGTCGGCCATCTCGTTGGCGCGGCGAACGGCGCCTCGATCGCGCGCAAGACCAGTTTTCTCAACGGCCGTCTCGGTGAGCAACTGTTCGCCGGCAACATCCGCATCATCGACGATCCGCTGCGGGTGCGCGGATTGCGCTCGCAAACATTCGACGCCGAGGGCGTCCAGGTCAAGAAGCTCGCCATCGTCGATCAGGGCGTGCTGACATCGTGGCTGCTGGATTGCGCCACCGCGCGCGAACTCGGACTGGTCACAACCGGCCACGCCCATCGCGGCGTGTCGTCGTCGCCGTCGCCGGGACCGTATAATCTTCACCTCGAAGCCGGCGAGCCAACGCCGGCCGAATTGATATCGGACATCAAGCAGGGGTTTTATATCACCGACCTGATCGGCTCCGGCGTCAATGGTGTGACCGGCGACTACAGCCGCGGCGCATCCGGCTTCTGGATCGAGAACGGCAAGATCACCTATCCGGTGAGCGAGGTGACGATCGCGGGCCATCTGCTCGAAATATTCAAATCGATGGCGCCGGCCAACGATCTGGAATTCCGTTATGGCGTGAATGCGCCAACCGTACGTATCGAGGGATTGACGCTTGGCGGACGTTAGCGCCGGCACCACCCGGCGCGGCGATCTCATCGACCGCGATGCCGCGCTGCTGCGGGACACGGTGCAGGAGGCAGGCTTGCTGGCGCTGTCGCTGTTCCGGACCGAGCTGAAAAACTGGACCAAGGGCGCGTCCTCGCCGGTGTCCGAAGCCGACATCGCGGTCAACGATCTGCTCGAGAACCGGCTGCGCTCCGCTACGCCCGATTATGGCTGGCTGTCGGAGGAAAGCGCCGACGACGAGACCCGGCTCAAGAAGCGCCTGGTCTGGATCGTCGATCCGATCGATGGCACCCGCGGCTATCTCGCCGGCCGCGAAGACTGGTGCGTGAGCGTGGCGCTGGTCGAGGATGCCGCGCCCGTGCTCGCGGCGGTGTTCGCGCCGGCCAGCGATGAGTTTTTCTTTGCCGCGCGCGGCCACGGCGCGGCGCGCAACAATGTGCCGGTCCATGCGGCGTCCGGCAGCGAAATGGATTTTTCGCGCGTGGCGGGGCCGAAGCCGCTGGTCGAGCGACTCAACCGGTCCCCGGACGAAATCGTCCTGCATCCCCGAATCGGATCGCTGGCGCTTCGGCTGTGCCGGGTCGCGCAGGGAAGCCTGGATGCCGCTTTTGCCGGCGGTCAAAGCCGCGACTGGGACCTTGCGGCGGCCAATTTGATCGTGCAGGAAGCGAATGGTAACATGACCGCGCTCTCGGGGGATGCGATCCTCTACAATCGGCAGGATGTGGCGCACGGGGTGCTGGTGGCAGCGGGACGCGATCGTCATGCACGCATTGTCGAGCATTTTCGAAATCGCCCGTTGCCCTGAACGCCCCGGATTTGCGTTGCGGATTTTGCCTGCAGGGCACCGTGTTAGGAAAAGGAATCATGCCAGATAGTGCCGAGCCGCAATTGCTCCATCTCGTCCTCGGGGGCGAACTGACCGATCTCGAGAGCACGACGTTCAAGGATCTCCATAAAGTGGAAATCGTCGGCGTGTTCCCCAATTACGCGACCGCATACGCGGCCTGGAAGGCGAAGGCGCAGCAGACCGTGGACAACGCCCACATGCGCTATTTCATCGTCCACCTCCACCGGCTGCTCGATCCAGGTCAAGACGCGAAGCCTGCCCGTTGAAAAAGCTACTTCGCAATGTGCTGCGCAGCAGTTGGGTCCAGCGTGCTGTGGGATTTGTCGCGGCCGAATTCCTGCGGCTGGTCTGGCTGACCAACAGATTCGGCTTTGATCCGCCCAATATCTATGAGCGCGTCGAGCCGCAGACGCCGGCGATCTTCGCGTTCTGGCACGGCCAGCATTTCCTGACGCCGTTCATCAAGACCAAGGAGAGTCATCGCGCCAAGGTCCTGATCTCGCGGCATCGCGACGGCGAATTCAACGCCATCGCCGTCGAACGGCTGGGCATCGGCACCATCCGCGGTTCCGGCGATCACGGAGGCGCGTTCCATCGCAAGGGCGGCGTCGGTGCCTTCAGGGAGATGGTGCAGGCACTTGCGGACGGCTATAACGTCGCTTCGACGGCGGACGTGCCGAAGCGCGCGCGCGTGGCGGGACTGGGTATCATCATGCTGGCGCGGGAATCCGGACGGCCCATCATGCCCTTCGCAATGGCCACCAGCCGCTTCATCCGGTTGAACAATTGGGACCGTACCACCATCAATCTGCCGTTCGGGCGGGGCGCTTTGGTGGGCGTCGGAGAGATTTACGTGCCGGCGGACGCCGATTCCGAAACCATGGAAGAACTGCGCGTGAAGCTGGAAGCCAACCTGAACGAAGCGACCCGTCGCGCCTATGCGCAGGTCGGTCGTCCGGAACAGGCCGACCATGGCTAACTCCCTGCCGATGACGCTGCGCGTCTATCAGAAGCTGTCCTCCGCGATGGTGCCGCTGGCGCCGGCGCTGATCAAGCGGCGGCTGAAACAGGGCAAGGAAGATCCGGCCCGGATCGGCGAGCGCCGCGGCATGAGCCCGGATATCCGGCCGCAGGGACCGTTGGTGTGGATTTACGGCGCCAGTGTCGGCGAAGTGCTGGCCGCCGCGGCCCTGATCGAAAGGCTGCGCGCGCTGAACATCCGCATCCTCCTGACGTCGGGTACGGTGACCTCGGCGTCGATCGTCGCCAAGCGCTTTCCCGCCGACATCATCCATCAATATGTGCCTTACGACTCGCCGCGCTACGTCGCGCGCTTTCTCGATCACTGGCGGCCTTCGCTGGCGCTGTTCATCGAATCCGATTTGTGGCCCAATCTGATCCTGTCGAGCGCGGCGCGGCGTCTGCCGATGGTCCTGATCAACGGCCGGATGTCGCATCGCTCGTTCCCGCGCTGGCGCAGGGTTGCCGGCACGATCTCCGCGTTGCTTGGCCGGTTCGACGTCTGCCTCGCGCAGTCGCGCGTCGACGCCGAGCGCTTTGCCGTGCTCGGCAGCCGCAACGTCGTCACCACGGGCAATTTGAAGCTGGATGTGCCGGCCCCGCCGGCCGATCCCGCCAAGCTGGAGCGGCTGATGGCGTTGACGCGCGGCCGCCCGATCATCGTGGCGGCCTCGACCCATCCCGGCGAGGAGGACATTCTGCTGGAAGCGCATCGGACGCTTGCGGGATTCTTCCCGTCGCTCCTGACCGTGATCGTGCCGCGGCATCCCAATCGCGGTGAAGCGATCGCCCGCGCTGTCGCGGCGTCCGGCCTGCACGTCGCCTTGCGTTCTCGCGAGGAGCTGCCGACCGCGACCTCCGACGTCTACGTCGCGGACACCATGGGCGAATTGGGGTTGTTCTACCGGCTGGCGCCGATCGTGTTCATGGGTGGATCGCTGGTCGAACATGGCGGGCAGAATCCGATCGAAGCCATAAAGCTCGACGCCTCGATCGTTCATGGCCCTCACGTGTTCAATTTCACCGATGTTTACGAGGCGCTCGACAGCGCCGGCGGCGCCAGGTGTGCCGACACGCTGGAAGCGCTGGTGAAGCAGCTCGGCCAGTTGCTGGCCGATCCCGCGGCCCGCGAATCATCGCTTGCGGCGGCGGGGCGCGTCGTCGAAGAACTCGGCGGCGCGCTCGATCGCACGCTGGTCGCGCTCGAACCGTATCTGTTGCAATTGCGGCTCGAAATGGGAGCGGCGAATGCGTGAGCCGGCCTTCTGGCACCGGCCGCGGTCGTGGATATCGCTATTACTGACGCCGCTCGGCGCCCTCTATGGCCTGGTCACGGGCCAGCGATTGCAGCGCCAGGGTTTTGACGCCGGTATCCCCGTGCTTTGCGTCGGCAACTATCATGTCGGCGGCGCCGGCAAGACCCCGGCGGTGTTGGCACTGACGAAGCTGCTGCGCGATCTCGGCGAGACGCCCGTCGTACTCAGCCGCGGTTATGGCGGGCGATTGCGCGGTCCGGTCAAGGTCGACCCGGAGCGACACGCCGCAGTCGATGTCGGCGACGAGCCGCTGATGCTGGCGCGGACGGTCCCGGTGGTCGTGGCACGCGATCGCGTTGCCGGCGTGGCGTTGGCGAGAGCGCAAAACGCCAGCGTGATCCTGATGGATGACGGGTTTCAGAACCCCGTGATTTCCAAGGATGCCTCGCTGATCGTGATCGACGGTGATCGCGGTCTCGGCAACGCTTGCGTGTTTCCCGCCGGTCCCTTGCGCGCGCCGCTGGGTCCGCAACTTGCCCGCACCGACGCGCTGATCGTCGTCGGCGATGGATCCGCGGCCGGGCCGGTTGCTGCGGCGATCGCCGCGCGCGGCCGGCCGGTGCTGTCGGCACATCTCAGGGCGCACGAGGAATTGGTGGCGTCGCTGCGCGGCAGGCGCGCGCTTGCCTTTGCCGGGATCGGCGACCCCGGCAGGTTCTTCAGGACGCTGCGCGGTGTCGGGATCGAGGTTGTGGCGGAGCGGCCCTTCCCCGATCACCATCCGTTTTCGGAAAACGAGACCGCAGCCTTGATCGCCGAAGCCAAACGCGATGCGCTGACGCTGGTGACGACGGAAAAGGATCTGGCGCGGCTGCGCAGAGGCGGCGAGGGGCTTCCAGGCTGGGCGGGGGAGATTGTGCCGTTCGCGGTCACACTTGAGTTCGATGACGCCGCACAGTTGCGCAAGTTCGTGATCGACCGCCTGTTTCAGGCGCGCGCGAAGAAATTTCGCGGGCGAATCTAGAACTCCGTTTCGATAGAATCGAAACGGAGCTTTAGATTCTCGATTTGACGCGTTTTCTTGACGCGAACCGGTCGCCACTTCGCTTGAAAACGCGCTAGCCCTGCGTCTTCAGCGCACTGGGGAAATGACGCTGCAGCACCGCGCTCGGGATCGCGTAGGCCTCCTGCAGATCAACGCTCCAGTATTTCAACTCGTCGAGCGGTATCCGCACATCAGTGATGGCGCAGCGCACATAGGTCCCCGGCGAGATCACGCGGAAATCGCCATCCAGATATTGCACCTGGGCCTCGCCATGGCCTGAAGGGCCGAATTTATTCAGCACGGTTGAATTCTCCGACTAGTTCCCGGCCGTTGCGGCCGGGCCAAATGTTTTCCGCAAAATGCGATCTATCATAAATAGGTCATGCTGTCCGCCAGTCAAACCCACCGATTTGTGATGAAATGTCGCAATTGGCGCATGCTAGCCTTGCCGCACCATGACGACCCGGCAAGTCAGATGCGCCTCCTGCCAGCCATCACATTCCTGACGATATTCGCCGTGGCTTTTGCCGCGGACGCCGCGCCGCTGGCGGCCCCGCATCAGGTCGACATACCCTCAAGCAACGGCATATTGCACGCGCAGCTTTACAAGCCCGAGGGCAACGGCCCGTTTCCGGTGGTGATCGCGCTGCACGGCTGCGGCGGATTGGCCGGCCATTCCGAGCCGGTGCTGCCGCGCTATCGCGATTGGGCCGAGCAATTGCTGAAGGGCGGCAAGGCGGTCCTGCTGCCGGACAGTTATGGCTCCCGCGCGCTCGGCCCGCAATGCCGTGCCAAGGAGCAGAAAATTCGCGCCCGACGCGAGCGGGTGGCGGACATCATGGCATCCCGGCAGTGGCTGGTGCAGCAGCCCTGGGCGGCCCGCAACCGCATCAGCCTGCTGGGATGGGCCAATGGCGCCAGCGCGCTGTTGTGGGCGGTGCGTCCGCAGCTGTCATCGCGCAATGTCGAACCGGACTTCCGCTCGGCGGTCGCGTTTTATCCGGACTGCCGTATTTCGTCGGGCCTTGGATGGAGCGCACGGGTTCCGACGCTGCTCTTGATTGGCGCGAAAGACGACGTCAGTTCGCCGCCCGCCTGCCGTCAGATGGTCGACGGCGCGCGCGGGCGCAGCGCACTGGCGCGGATCGTGGTTTATCCGAGTGCCTATCACGATTTCGATCGTGCGAATTTTCCCCTGCACGCGAGCGCCGGAACGTCGGATGCGTCGTCGCCGGAACGCGGCCATCTCGGCACCGATCCCGAGGCCCGCGCCGATTTGCAAAAGCGCGTCGTGGAATGGCTGGCACGGTAAGTGCTTCCTAAAACAGGCTTCCCTGATCGACCGGTTTGACGCCGCGCCTGGGCGCAGCGGCCTTCGGCTCGCCTGCAACGGGCTTCGCCGGACTCGTTGCTGCCGGGCGATCCGCATCCGCGGTGGCCGCGACGCGTCCATCGGCGAATTCCAGATTGAGTCGCGCGCCGGGTCCGACGCTGGCCGCGGCGTGCACGGCGTGGCCCTGCTCGTCGCGCACCAGGACAAAACCGCGCGCGAGCACGCTGCGATAGGACAGCGCGCCGAGCAGCTGGCCGCTGTGCGTGACCCGCGCCTGAAGGCGCTGCGTTGCCGTCGCCAGCGCGCGCCGCGCGCGCTCGGCGAGGCGAGTTACGCGTTCGCGGTCGCGCGCGATGGTCTGGCGCTGCGCCTGTGCGTTGGAGAGCTTTGAGGCCTTCAGCCTGATCTCAAGTCCGGCAAAGCGATCCCTGCGGTTTCGTAGCAGCGATCGCGCCGAATGCGTCATCCGTTCGCCGGATACCGTCAAGCGATGTCGGGCCTGCGTGAGCTGCCCGCGCAGGACCCGCACCGTCAGCCGGGCGCTGCTCGCGGCAAAGCGGCGGAAATGGGCGTGGGTATTGGCTTTCAAGGCGCGGGGCAGCGAGGCGCTCGCGCCATCCAGCCGCTGGCGCGGGATCGCGAGCAGGTCACCGGCGGCAGGCAGGGCGCGCGCGGCGGCGCGCAGCTCGTTGCGGCGGCCTTCCTGGGCACGCTGCCAGCACAGCATCGTCCGCCGCGCCAGCGCGGTGACCTCTATGAACAATTCGCTGCGCACCGGAACCGCCATTTCGGCAGCGGCCGTCGGTGTCGGGGCGCGCTTGTCGGCGGCGAAATCGATCAGCGTGATGTCGGTCTCGTGGCCGACCGCGGAGATCAGCGGGATCATGCTACTGGCTGCGGCGCGGACCACGATCTCCTCGTTGAACGACCACAGGTCTTCCAGCGAGCCGCCGCCGCGCGCGACGATCAGCAGATCGGGGCGGGGAATCCGGCCACCTTCCGGCAGCGCGTTGAAGCCGCGGATCGCGGCCGCGATCTGTTCGGCCGAGCCTTCGCCCTGCACCCGTACCGGCCACACCAGCACGCGGCGCGGAAAGCGGTCTTCCAGCCGATGCAGGATGTCGCGGATCACCGCGCCGGTCGGCGAGGTGACGACGCCGATCACCTCCGGCAGCCAGGGCAGGAGCTGCTTGCGCGCCTCGTCGAACAGCCCTTCGGCGCCAAGCTTCTTCTTGCGCTCTTCCATCAGCGCCATCAGCGCGCCGATGCCGGCGGGCTCGAGCGCCTCGATCACGATCTGGTATTTCGACGAGCCGGGATAGGTGGTGAGCTTGCCGGTGGCGATCACTTCAAGCCCCTCCTGCGGCTTGAAGCGCATCCGGCCGTGAACGCCCTTCCAGATTACCGCCTCGATCTTGGCGCTCTCGTCCTTCAGCGCGAAATAGCAGTGTCCGGAAGAATGCGGCCCGCGGAACCCGGAGATCTCGCCGCGCACCCGGACATGCCCGTAGGCATCCTCCACCGTCCGCTTCAGGGCGGACGACAGCTCGGACACCGTGAATTCCGGCGCGTTGATCAGGGTTTCGGCTGCGGTCATCTGAGAGACAATCGATTCGGGCTTTTGGGACAGGCGCACAAGGTAGGGATTTCAGTCGGCACCGCAAACCGGGCGTTGCAGTTCCAAATACTCTGGGATACAGAGTGCTCTGCAATATATACGGGATTGAAGGGAAAAGGGTTGCGTCATGATCGCCAAAATAGTGCCGGGCGCCATAAAGACTGCCGTCTGGGGCCTCGCTGTGATCGGTTTGGCCGGACTGGTGCTGGCGGGGCTCGTTGCCCAGCCGGTCCGGCGGCCGCCGGAGCTGACTTCGATTTCGCAGACGGCGAGCGCCGTCGATCGCAGCACCATGCCGCCCCTCGAGCGCTTTGGCGCCCGGGACGGCACGGAGTTGGCGTACCGGCACTACCCGGCGCGCTCGCAGTCGACCGGAAAGGTCGCCATCCTTGTGCACGGCTCGTCGGGCTCGAGCGTCGCGGTGCACGCGCTCGCCGACGCGCTTGCCGCGCGGGGCATCGCGACCTACGCGCCCGACATCCGCGGCCACGGCGCCTCCGGCATGCGCGGCGACATCGGCTATGTCGGCCAGCTCGAGGATGACCTCGCCGATCTCGTCGCGGTCATCCGCCAGACGGCGCCGACGCAGCCGCTGATCCTGCTTGGCCACTCCGCCGGCGGCGGCTTTGCGCTTCGGGTTGCGAGTTCGCCGATCCAGAATCTGTTTGCGCGCACCGTGCTGCTCGCGCCCTATCTGGGTTACGACGCGCCGACCAACCGGCCGGATTCCGGCGGCTGGGCCAGCGCCGACATTCCACGCATATTCGGGTTGTTGGCACTGCGCGGCCTCGGCGTCGATTGCTGCGAGGCGTTGCCGACGCTGGCGTTCGCGGTGCCGCCGAATTCCGAGAAGATCCTGGCGGCCACCTATACGTACAGGTTGATGCGCAATTTCGCGACACGCGGCTACAAGGCCGATTTCGCCGCCGCCACCAGGCCCATCACCGTCATCGCGGGCGCCGATGATGAATTGATGCTGGCGGATAAATATGCCGACGCCGTGCACGCGGTCGCGCCGTCGGTCGACGTCAGGCTGATCGACGGCGTCAATCACATGGCCGTCGTCAGCGCGGGCAAGGCGGTATCCGCGATCGCCGACGACGTCGCCACGCGCTAGAGGGGAAAGCCATGATCGACAGCAAACAGGCTGCGGAGGCGCTGAGCGATGTCGATGAGATCGTCCGCCACGTTCGTCAATCGCAGATCTACGATACCGCAAGCCGGTTGATGATCCTTTGGGGCGGGCTGGTATTCGCGGGCAACCTCGTGACTTACCTTGCGCCGCGCTACGCCGGCTACGCGTGGATTGTGGTTTATGTCGCGGGAATAGCGGGCACGGCCGCCGTCAGCGTGTTCAATCGCTCGCGGTCCGGGCTGCGCGGCTTCGGTCTCAGGATCCTCGCCGCATACCTGATGTTCTTTGCCTTCGGCTTCTTCTGTGTCGACGTGCTCGGCCACTTCACGCCGCGCCAGCTCGGAACATTCTGGCCGATCTATTTCATGCTCATGTACTGCATGGCCGGCTTGTGGTTCGGTTACGCCTTCATCGCGATCGGTCTCGCCGTCACCGCGCTGACGCTGGTCGGCTATTACTTCATCGGCGCGGCGTTCCCGCTGTGGATGGCGTTCGTCAATGGCGGCGGGCTGATCCTGGGCGGGCTGTGGATGCGCCGGAACTGACCGATGGCCGAACTCGACGACATCATCCACCAGCCGTTGCGGCTCAGGATCATGGCGGCGCTGAACGCGCTGCCGGCGACCGCGGGACTGGAATTCTCAAAGCTGAAAAAGCTCACCGGGGCCACCGACGGCAATCTCGGCGCCCATATCGAAACGCTGGCGAGGGCCGGCTATGTCGCGGTCGAAAAGGCCTTCGTCGGCAAGAAGCCGCAGACCACGGTAACGGCGACCGCGGCCGGGCGCGGCGCCTTCGCCCGTCATGTCGCGACGCTGCAGGAAATCATCGCCGCCTCGGCGCGGGAAAACTGACCGCCGTCATTCCGGGGCGCCGCGCAAGCGGCGAACCCGGAATCTCGAGCCGTGTGCCCGCGCAAGACAACCTCGGGATTCCGGATCGGCGCGCTTGGCGCGCCGTCCGGAATGACGGCGTTTGGCTCGCTTGCCCCTTGCAGGGGGAGGCGGACTCGTGCGACCGACACGGTTTCGAATACCCTCTTCTGGCTGCGTCCCATGCACATTCTTCTGCTCGGTTCCGGCGGCCGCGAACACGCTCTGGCGTGGAAGATCGCGGCCTCCCCGCTAGTGACAAAACTGTGGTGCGCGCCGGGCAACGCCGGCATCGCGCGCGAAGCCGAATGCGTGGCGCTCGATATCGCCGACCATGCCGCGGTGATCGATTTCTGCCGGCGCAACGCGGTGGAATTAGTCGTGGTCGGCCCGGAAACGCCGCTCGCGGCCGGCATCGTCGACGACCTCGCCGATGCCGGCATCAAGGCGTTCGGGCCGAGCAAGCAGGCCTCGCAGCTTGAGGGCTCCAAGGGATTTACCAAAGCGCTCTGCACCGAATTCGGCATTCCGACCGGCGCCTATGGCCGCTTCGGCAATGCCGCCGACGCGCTGGCCTATGCCCGCAAACAGGGCGCGCCGATCGTGGTCAAGGCCGACGGGCTCGCCGCCGGCAAGGGCGTGGTGGTCGCGATGACGATGCATGAGGCGGAAGCCGCCATCGCCATGATGTTCGACGGCGCGTTCGGTTCAGCCGGGGCGGAAGTAGTAATCGAGGAATATCTGTCCGGCCGCGAGGTCAGCTTCTTTGCGCTGTCCGACGGCGAGACCGCGATCGCGCTGGCTTCCGCGCAGGACCACAAGCGCGTGTTCGACCACGACCGGGGGCCGAACACCGGCGGCATGGGCGCCTATTCGCCGACGCCGTTCGTGACGGGCGAAATCCATGCCGAGATCATGGCCAGGATCATTCTCCCGACGGTGGCCGGCATGAAGGCGCGCGGCACGCCGTTTCGCGGCGTGCTCTATGCCGGCGTGATGCTGACCGCCGAGGGGCCAAAACTGTTCGAATACAATGTCCGCTTCGGCGATCCGGAATGCCAGGTGCTGATGCTGCGGATGATGTCGGACATCGTGCCGGCGATGCTGGCCTCCTGCGACGGACAGCTGAAGAACTTTGACCTGCGCTGGTTTCCGGAACCCGCGCTGACGGTGGTGATGGCGGCGAAGGGCTATCCCGGCGACTACACAAAAGGCACCCGCATCGAGGGGCTGGATGACGCCGGCAAGGTCGAGGGCGTCGAGATCTTTCATGCCGGCACGATTTCGAAAGACGGAGTCATTCTCGCCAATGGCGGGCGCGTGCTGAACGTTTGCGCGTCAGGCAAGTCGATCACCGAAGCACAGCGGCGCGCCTACGCGGCGATCGATCGCATCCAGTGGCCGGAAGGATTCTGCCGCCGCGACATCGGCTGGCAGGCAGTGGAGCGGGAGAAGGCGAAAAGCTAACGCCGTCATTCCGGACGACGCGCCAGGCGCGTCGATCCGGAATCTCGATGTTGTTTTGCGTGCCCCATCTCGGGATTCCGGGTTCGCACCTTCGATCCGCCCCGGAATGACCAGGTCCGTAGGGCGGATCGCGATCCGCCGTCTTGCTCGCGAAGATGGCGGATTACGCCTTCGGCTCCAATCCGCCCTACGCGCTAGCCGATAAGAATCTCGACCGCTCGCAAGTCCACTTGCGTTGTCTCGCCCGCCGCTACGCCTCGTACAGGAGACCCAGGTCAAGTCCGTAAAATACGGGTGTGCGGAAAAACGACCCGTCGAGACTGGGCAAGAATAGCGGGTTTTGGAAGTTGAGTGTACGATTCGGCTCATGACGAATTGCAAGTTCAAGAGCGGCGAGAGTCGCGAGCAAGCCTTGCTGTTGCCTCCTCGGATTGAGGAATATGTCGGGCCGGACAATCCGGTTCGTGCGATCGACAGCTTCGTGAATGCCCTCGATCTGGCCAAGCTCGGGTTCCGGCATGCGGCGCGCGGCGCAGGCGCAGGGCAACCGCCTTACGATCCCTCCGACCTCCTGAAGCTTTACCTCTACGGCTACATCAACCGGGTCAGGTCGTCGCGTCGGCTGGAGCAGGAAGCAGGCCGCAATCTGGAGCTGATCTGGCTGTTGAAGAACTTGAAGCCCGGCTATCGGACGATCGCCAACTTCCGCACGGAGAACTGGGCGGCCTTGAAGGCTGCGAACCGTGGCTTCGTGCTGCTGATGCGCGAGCTCGACCTGATCGGCAGGACCCTCGTTGCGGTCGATGGCGCCTTGTTCCACGGCAACGCCAGCAAGGGGAGCATCTTCACGCAAAGGAAGTTGACCAAGCAGATCGCCGAACTGGACAAGGAGATCGAGGCTTATGGCAAGTCCCTCGAAGCCAACGATGCGCAAGAGGCCAAGCCGCGGAGCGACGGGCCGGAGGATGGCAGCAAGGGAAGTGGCGGCGACCTTGGTGAGAGGATGAAGGAACTGATGGCCCGGCGTGACCGCGCGAAGGCCGATCTCGAGGACTTGAAGACAAGTGACAAGGGACAGCTGTCGAAGACCGACCCCGATGCAAGACTTCTGAGCAAGGGCGACCAGACGATTGCGGGCTACAACGTGCAAAGCGTCGTCGATGACAAGCACATGCTTATTGTCGAAAGCGAGGTCGTCAATCGCAGCGATGCAGGCCACCTCCATGTGATGGCAAAGGCGACCAAGGATGCTCTGGAAGTCCAGTCGCTGCAGATGCTGGCCGATGTCGGCTATTACAACAGCGAGGACCTGAAGGCCTGCGAGGATGCCGGCATCACAGCCTATGTGCCGCTGCACGAGGGCAACGGCAAGCTCGAGAAGGAGGGCCGCTTCAGCCGCAAGGACTTCCGCTACGACGCTGCGGCCGACGCCTACCGGTGCCCGGCCGGCGAACTGCTGCGTCCGACGGAGGGGCGCTGGAAGAATGCGAGCGGCCGCGTCGAGGTCCGCTACCTGGGTCGCAAGGCGGCCTGCGCAGCATGTCCACTAAGAGCGAAGTGTCTTGCCCCGAAGGCATCTTACCGGAGCATCGCTCGCTGGGAACACGAGGATGTTCTCGAACGTCACCGCGCGAGAATGGAAAGCGAGGACGCAGCCAAATTGATGCGCCGTCGTTCCGCCATCGTTGAGCACCCCTTTGGGACACTCAAATGCCGTGCCGGGTACCAGCACTTTCTCGTTCGCGGCTTCGACAAGGTTCGCGGCGAATGGAGCCTGATGGCGCTCTGCTACAACTTCACCCGCGTGCTCAACATCCTCGGGCTCAAGCGATTTGTCGCCTGCATGGCGGCGATGCTTCTGTCGCTCGAATACGCACTCACAGTCGCCCTGCGATGCATCCAGCGCGTTCTACGGGCCTTCAAGACCCCATTTGCCCCACAGCTTCCAACTAGCCGAACCAAACTCGCTCCAGTCAGCTAATTCGAGGGTTCTTGCCCAGTCTCGTCGGGCAAATCACCTCGGCAATTTGCCGCCCCCTCTGTCCAGCCCCTTTTGAAAAAATATTCTGATTTTCCGAAATGGCAAATCAGTCCATAACTCGCGCCGTCTCGCGTCCACAAGAGGGGCGCTTCGCGGTCGTCACGGACGTTGGGTGCGGGATGCGGTGGACGTGGAAGTGCCGCTGACGAACGGCACTGATGCGGACGGCGAAGTCGTGTGGTCCTGACGCCTCGACGCTGGCGTTCAAGTTCGCGATGATGCTTCGCATCACGCTGGCGACGGTGACAAAAAAGCCCGATCACCGGGGAGAGCTCGAAGTAAGCCGTAAACCACTGCGCAGGGAAGGCCGGACTGCTTCCGCTGAACCTGTATGCTCGTGTGCGCTTTCCTTTGTGCATTTTGCACGCGAGACCGCGGGTGCAGCGCGCACCCGGCTTTCCCTGCGCCCTCTGACTACCGGGGGCGGAACGTTTCCTCTCAAGACTCGCGCGAAATGCGCGGCGAGATCGCGAAGCTGTGTTTTGGACTACCGTCATTGCGAGGAGCGAAAGCGACGAAGCAATCCATTCCCGTTCCACATGCGGCTGTGGATTGCTTCGCTTCGCTCGCAATGACGCTTGTTTCTTTGCCTACCCCGCGCATGCGGGCTATCCAGTACGCCGCGGCAGCTGTTGTCGACCGAGATGTTGGTGTTTACTGGATCATCCGCTTTCGCGGATGATGACAGAGATGATGACATAAGAGTGCGAACCCATGCCCGATCTCGCCGACCTGTTTCCCGGCTACGCCTCCGAATGGATCAACACCGGATCCGGGCGCATCTTTGCACGCGTCGGCGGCAACGGGCCGCCGCTATTATTGCTGCACGGATTTTCCGAGACGCATGTGATGTGGCACCGCGTCGCGCCGCAGCTGGCCGACAAGTTCACCCTGATCATCGCCGACCTGCCCGGTTATGGCTGGTCGGATATGCCGGACAGCGACAGCGATCACACGCCCTATACCAAGCGGGCGATGGCGCAGGCGATGATCGAGGCGATGGAGCAACTCGGCCATGTGCATTTTGCCCTCGCCGGGCACGATCGGGGCGGGCGCGTCGCGTACCGCCTGGCGCTCGACCATCCCGGCCGGCTGTCGCGGCTGGCGGTGCTCGATATCCTGCCGACCTATAATTACTGGGAACGAATGAACCGGCTCTATGCGCTGAAGATCTATCACTGGACGTTTTTGGCGCAGCCTTTCCCGCTGCCCGAGACCCTGATCGGCGGCAACCCGGATTTCTTCCTCAGGCAGAAGATGTCGAGCCAGACCAAGTCGAAAAATCTCGACGCCTTCGACAAGCGCGCGCTGGAGCATTATCTCGCCGCGTTCCGCGATCCGTCCCGGGTGCACGCGATGTGCGAGGATTACCGCGCCGGCGCCTATGCCGACTTCGAGATCGACAAGGCCGATCGCGATATGGCCAGGAAGATCACGGTCCCGATGCTGGCGCTGTGGGGCGACGCCGGCATCGCCAGTGCCGCGGCGACGCCGCTCGACACCTGGAAAACATGGGCGACCAATGTCTCGGGCGCGCCGGTCGATTCCGGGCATTTCCTGACCGAGGAAAATCCGGATGCGACCGCGAAGGCGTTGAGGGAGTTTTTTGCGGCGGGGTAGGGTGAGCCCGGTTTTCGTGCTTTCGTCATTGCGAGGAGCGAAGCGACGAAGCAATCCATACTTCCTTTGTGGCTCTGGATTGCTTCGCTTCGCTCGCAATGACGACGGTCACCGTCTCGCCCTGAAAAAATCCCGCAGCAGCGCCCCTGCCTCGCTCTCGCCTACCGCGGAATAGACCTCGGGCACGTGATGGCAGGTCGGCGAGGCGAAGAACCGGACGCCGGATTCCACCGCGCCGCCCTTGGGGTCGGCCGCGCCGTAATACAGCCGCCTTACCCTGGCGAACGAGATCGCGCCCGCGCACATCGTGCACGGTTCCAGCGTGACATAGAGATCGCAGTCGACCAGCCGCTCGGTCCCGATGGCCTCGGCGGCTTGCCGGATTGCCAGAATTTCAGCATGTGCGGTCGGATCGCGGTCGGTCAGGGTGCGGTTGCCGGCCGTGGCGATGACCTCGTAATCGCGCACAATCACGCATCCGATCGGAACTTCGCCGGCTTTTCCGGCACTTTTCGCCGTTTTGAGCGCCAAATCCATGAAAGATGGGGCGTTCATCCCTCGTATCATCGCAAGAAACCTGCTACTAGCTGCGCCTTCAGCAAAAGTGGATACCGATTTTGCGTGAGATTGCGCCTTGAGCCAAGAGCGCGCGCGTTATCGCTATGACAGCCCATCCACGTCCGCTTGATCGCCATTTCATCTGTAAACGAGAGACTATTCATGCCCCGCGATAATGACAAAAACAACGGTTCCCGCGGCCGGCGTGATCGCCCCTCCGGCGGCAAGGGCCGCTCCGGGGCGGCGCGGGGACCTGAGAAGAAATTCGCCAAGCGCGGTTTCGCCGGCAAGAGCGAGGGCGAGAGGCGCCCCTATGCCGGCAAGGCCGAGGGCGCCAGATCGTATGACAAGAAGCCCTATTCGGGCTCCGGCAAGCCCTACGCCGGCAAGCGCGAAGACGCCTCGCGCAGCGGCGGCGACCGTCCGGAGCGCAAGGATTTCCGCCCGCGCGACGATCGCGGCGACAAGCGCCCGTACACCCCGCGCGGCGACGCGCGTCCGGCCTCGCGCTTCCAGGACAAGAAATTCGGCGACAAGCGCCCCTACACGCCGCGCGGCGAGGGTTTTCGCAAGGACGGCGACCGGCCCCGAGGAGATCGCCCCTATGCTGCGCGGCCGCCACGCGATGGCGATCGGCCTCGTGGCGATCGGCCCGACAGAAAATTTGGCGGCGACAAGAAATTTTCCCGCGGCGCCCCCCGGGATCGCAAAAGCGGCGCTGGCGATCGCAAGCGCGACGCGGGCGATCGCGGCCCACGGAAGGATTTTGGGGATCGCCCGGATCGCGGCGATTCAAAACCGTGGCAGAAGCGCGATGCCAGTTCGCCCGATCATGCCGGCCGCAATTCGCGCCCCCCTCGCGATGGCGCAAGAAACTTCGACAAACCTCGTTACGACAAGCCGCGTGATGATCGCGCAGGCGATGAGCGTCCGCGGTTTTCGCGCTCGCGTGAGGATCGTCCCCAAGGCAGTCGCCCGGAAGGCGGCCGCCCGTTTCGCGAGCGGCCAAAATTCGACCGTCCCCGGGAAGGCCGCGAGGACCGTCCGAAATTCGAGCGTCCGCGTCAGGATCGTGAGGACCGCGGTGGCTGGCAGGAGCATCCGCGCAGCGAACCGCGATCCTTTGACCGCAGTGCCGATCGACCCCGCCGCGACAACGAGGACGACAGCAAGGTATTCGCAAAACGCCCGGCGTTCGGCGGCCGCGGTGCCTATCGCGAGCGCACGCCGGACGAGCGCCGCCTGCCGCGTCCGCCGCGCGAAAAGAAATCCGGCGAACGCATCGCCAAGGTGCTGTCGCGGGCCGGGCTTGCCTCGCGCCGCGACGCCGAGGAATGGATCGTGCAGGGTCGCGTCACCGTCAACGGCCGCGTGATCAACTCGCCGGCGCTTGATGTCACCGCCAACGACGTCATCACCGTCGACGGCAAGCCGTTGCCGCCGCGCGAGCGCACCCGGCTGTTCCTGTATCACAAGCCGCGCGGGTTGATGACCACCCATGCCGACCCGGAAGGGCGGCCGACCGTGTTCGACAATCTGCCGGAAGGCCTGCCGCGGCTGATCTCGATCGGCCGGCTCGATTTCAACACCGAAGGTCTGCTGCTGCTGACCAATGACGGCGGCCTGGCGCGCGCGCTCGAACTGCCGGAGACCGGCTGGCTGCGGCGTTATCGCGTCCGCGCCCACGGCGAGATCACGCAGGCGCAACTCGACGAGCTGAAAAAGGGCGTCGAGGTCGATGGCGTCAAATACGGCCCGATCGATGCGACGCTGGAGCGCGACCAGGGCGCCAATGTCTGGCTGGTGTTTGCGATCCGTGAAGGCAAGAACCGCGAAGTCCGCAACGTCTTGGCCCATCTCGGCCTGGAAGTGAACCGGCTGATCCGGGTGTCCTACGGTCCGTTCCAGCTGGCCGAGCTCGCCGAAGGCGAGGTCGAGGAGGTCAAGACCCGCGTGCTGCGCGAGCAGCTCGGCGAAAAAATCGCGGCGCTCGCGGGCGCGGATTTTACGCGGCCGGTGCAGGGCGAGCCCCAGGAAAAATCAGAGGAAGAAGCGGCCGATGTGCCGCGCGGCAAAAAGCCGTTCAAGCCCGCCGGCAAGAGCGGCCTGATCGCCGACCGCAAGGGCCGCCGCGTGCTGGTGCAGCGCACCGGCAGAGAGGAGGCGCGCGCGCGCAACGAAGCCGAGGCCAACGGCTACGGCCCGCCGCGGCGTCCGCAGCGCGGCTATCACGGCAAGCGCGACCTGAAGCCGCGGGACGAGTAGGGGCTTAACCGGATGATAGCGGCAACTTCCAACCAGCCGTCATGCCCGGCCTTGTGCCGGGCATCCACGTCTTTGGATTGTTTGTGCAGGAAAGACGTGGATGGCGGGGACGAGCCCGGCCATGACGAGACCTTCTGATGCGCGTCGTCGGCGGGCGATTGAAGGGCCGCAACCTGGCGTCGCCGGCCTCGCGCGACATCCGCCCCACCGCGGACCGGTTGCGCGAGTCGCTGTTCAATATTCTTGTTCACGCCTATGACGATCCGATTGCGGGCGCGCGCGTGCTCGACCTGTTCGCCGGCACCGGCGCGCTCGGCATCGAGGCGGTCTCGCGCGGCGCGGCGTTCGCGCTGTTCGTCGACAACGGCGCCGAGGCGAGGGCGCTGCTGCGCAACAACGTCGAGGCTCTGGGCCTGGGTGGCGTCACAAAAGTGTACCGCCGCGATGCCACTGATCTCGGCCCGGCGCACCCGATGGAACCGTTCTCGCTGGTGTTTCTCGATCCGCCCTACCGCATGAAGCTCGCCGAGAAGGCGCTTATATCGCTGCGCGATGGCGGCTGGCTGACATCAGGCGCGCTGCTGGTGGTGGAAGAAGCCAAGGCCGCGGCATTCGTGGCGCCGGAGGGTTTCGAGGAACTGGAGCGGCGGGTGTACGACGATACGGAGTTCGTGTTTCTGCGCGCAGCGTAAAGGCCTCTACCTCCGCCCGAACAGCTTCTCGATATCGGCGAGCTTCAATTCGACGTAAGTCGGCCGGCCGTGATTGCACTGGCCGGAATTCGGCGTGTCTTCCATTTCGCGGAGCAGCGCGTTCATCTCTTCCGGCTTGAGACGGCGGCCGGCGCGCACCGAGCCGTGGCAGGCCATGGTGGCCGCGACATGCATCAAGCGGCGTTCCAGCGGCAACGCCTCATCCCATTCCGCCATGTGTTCGGCGAGATCGCGCAGCAGCGAAGCGGCGTCGGTCTTGCCGAGCAGCGACGGCGTCTCGCGCACCGCGACCGCGCCGGGCCCGAAGGATTCGATCGCGAGCCCGAACGACGCCAGTTCCTCGGCGCGCGCGATCAGCCGCTCGACGGTCGCCTCGTCGAGTTCGACGATCTCCGGGATCAGCAGAATCTGCCGCTGCACGCCGTTCTTCGCCAGCGAGGCCTTCAGCTTTTCATAGACGATGCGCTCATGCGCGGCGTGCTGGTCCACCACGACAAGGCCGTCGCGGGTCTGCGATACGATATAGGTCTCGTGAATTTGCGTCCGCGCCGCGCCGAGCGGACGGTCGAGCAGATCGGCGGATGGTTGTTCCTGAAAACGCACGTCGGCCGTCGGCGTGCCGACGTCGAACGCGGCTTGTCCCGGCTCGGCAAAAGCCGTCGCCGCCGAGCCCTCGAAGCCGGGCCTCGGTCCCACGGGATAGGCCGGGGAGCGCCGCCAGTCCCAATTGGCGCGCGGCGCGAATGACGGGCGGAACGAGGCCATCGCCGCGCCGTCGCTGTTGGCGGCGGTGCGCTTGCCTTCGCGGGCGAGACCTTCCTTCAGCGCGTGCACGATCAGCGCGCGGACCAGACCGGCGTTGCGGAACCGGACCTCGGTCTTGGCGGGATGCACGTTGGCATCGACCTCGCCGGAATCGAGCGTCACGAACAGCGCCACGACCGGATGGCGGTCGCGTGGCAGGTAGTCGGAATAGGCCGCGCGCACCGCGCCGAGAATCAGCTTGTCGCGCACCGGCCGGCCGTTGACGAACAGATATTGCCCGAGCGCGTTCGCCCGCGTCAGCGACGGCGCCGCCGCAAAACCTTCGACCACGACGCCTTCGCGCTCGCTGCGCACCTCGATGGCGCAGACGCGAAAATCGCTTCCCAGGATGTCTCCGAGCCGGGTCAGCCGGCCGCTGGCGCCGGGCAGCGCCGCGGCCCAGGTGACCGGCGCGCGTTCCTCGCCGGCCAGCGTGAAGGCGATATCGGGCCGCGCCATCGCCAGCCGGCGCACCACCTCGCGGATGGCTTCCGCTTCGGTGCGGTCGGTCTTGAGAAATTTCAGCCGCGCCGGCGTCGCGTAAAACAAATCGCTGACCTCGACGCGGGTGCCTTGCGACAGCGCCGCCGGCATGATGCCGGATTTCTCGCCGCCTTCGACCGACAACGACCAGGCATGCGGCTCGCTCAGGTGGCGCGTGGTGATGCCGAGCTTCGCCACCGCGCCGATCGAGGGCAGCGCCTCGCCGCGGAACCCCAGCGTGCGAATCCGCAGGAGATCTTCGTCGTCGAGCTTGGAGGTGGCATGGCGATCCACCGCGAGCGCGAGATCGTCATAGCTCATGCCGCTGCCGTCGTCGGTGACGCCGATCCGCCGCCGGCCGCCGCCATCGGTGAAGATGTCGATCCGGCTGGCGCCGGCGTCGATGGCGTTTTCGACGAGCTCCTTGACCACGCTCGCCGGACGCTCGACCACTTCGCCGGCGGCGATACGGTTGACGATCTGTTCGGGGAGCTGGCGGACGGGCATGGGTTTCGTGCAAAGCTCGATTCGGAGACTCGGCGTATTCTATATGCTGTGGCGATAAATGCATGCGGCGAAAACACAAATCGTTTCAAGGCTTAAAAAAGGCCGAAACATTCGTATTCAAGACAAGACCTTCGGAACCGCCCGATCCCAAATGGGATTGTGAGGTGCGCCGAGCGGGTATATCGTTTTTAAAAAAGCGATAATCTGCCGGGAGGAAGCCATGTGCCATCTGTTCGCGCACCAGCCTCAACGCGACTATGAATCTCAAACCCGATCGCTGCGGATCGGCGGCCATTGCACCTCGATCCGGCTCGAAATGTCGTTCTGGGACACGCTGGAAGAAATCGCGGCCAAGGAGGGCATGGGCCTCGCGAAATTCCTCACGACGCTACACAGCGAAGTTCTCGACCATCATGGCGAGGTCAAGAATTTTGCCTCGCTTTTGCGCTGTTCCTGCCTGATCTATCGTTCAAAAAGCGCCGTCATCGTCCCGGCATTTCGCACCGGGACCGCGCCGATCCTCGACGCCGCCGAATAATCCCTTGCCCGGTTCGGTCGGCTGGCAAGAAGCCGGCCGCCGGAAACGGCTCCGCCCGTTACGGACGGAGCCGCCTCGTCTAGAGAGCAGTCAAATCTCTTTTTTCTGCATCGCGCCAGCGATGTGGTCCGCCTGCCGGATCGCGAGCGTGACGATGGTCAGGGTCGGGTTGCAGGCTGCGCCGCTGGTGAACTGGCTGCCGTCCGACACGAACAGGTTCTTGACGTCGTGGGACTGGCCGAACTTGTTCACCACGCCGTCCCTCGGCTTTTCGCTCATCCGGTTGGTGCCGAGATTATGCGTACTGGGATAAGGCGGCGTCGGATACGTCACGGTGGCGCCGACGGCTTCATAGACGGCCGCCCCCTGCTTGTAGGCATGCGCGCGCATGGCGACATCGTTCGGATGATCGTCGAAGTGCACGCTCGCCACCGGCATGCCAAATTTATCCTTCGCAACCGGGTCCAGCGTCACACGGTTGGTTTCCTGCGGCATATCCTCGCCGACCAGCCACATTCCTGCCATCCGCGGATACGTCTCCATGGCGCTGGTGAACGTTCGGCCCCATGCACCCGGGTTCAAAAACGCGGCCATGAAGGGCAGGCCGAGCGAAAGCGTTTCCATCTCGTAGCCGCCGACGAAGCCGCGTTTCGGGTCATTCTTCGCCTCATCGAGGATGATGCCGGCCATCGTGGTGCCGCGATACATGTGCACCGATTTCTCGAACGTCGCATAGACGCTGCCGGTCATGTGCCGCATGTAGTTGCGGCCGACCTGACCCGACGAGTTGGCAAGCCCGTCGGGGAACATGTTCGAGGCGCTGTTGAGCAAGAGGCGCGGACTCTCGATCGAGTTTCCGGCGACAGCCACCACGCGCGCCTTCTGGCGTTGCGTGGCGCCTGTTTCGTCCGCATAGACGACGCCGGTTACCTTGCCCGACGCATCATGCTCGATCTTGATCGCCATGCTGCTGGGGCGAACTTCGAGATTCCCGGTCGCTTCGCCCTTGGGGATTTCCGTATAGAGCGTCGACCACTTCGCCCCGGACTTGCAGCCCTGGAAGCAGAACCCGATCTGCTGGCAGGATCCGCGGCCGTCGCGTGGTTCGCTGTTGATCGCCATGCGTCCCGTGTGCACTTCCTTGTAACCGAGCTTCTTGGCGCCGGCTTCCATTACCTTGAAGTTGTTGTTGCCCGGCAATCCCGGAATGTTGTTGGTGCGTGTCACGCCCATCTTGTTTTCAGCCTTGGCGTACCACGGCTCCATTTCGGCAAGCGTGATCGGCCAGTCCAGCAGGTTGGCGCCGGGCACATGTCCATAGGTGGTCCTGTCCTTGAACTCGTGTTCGTCGAAACGCAGCGACGCTCCCGCCCAATGTGTCGTGGAGCCGCCGACCGCCTTGACGATCCATGCCGGCAGGTTGGGGAAGTCCTTGGCGACGCGCCAGTTGCCCGACGTGGTGCGCATATCCTTCCAGGCGAGCTGGGTGAAGCTGTCCCATTCGTCGTTGATAAAGTCCGGAATCTCGAAACGTCCGCCGGCTTCGAGGATGACGACCTTGACACCCTTCTGCGCAAGCTCGTTGCCGAGCGTTCCGCCGCCGGCGCCAGAGCCTATGATCACGACCACGCCGCTGTCGTTGAGATCGAATTTTGCCATGTTGATTTCCTCCTGACTGTTCGTTGCCGAGGCCTGGAGCCATTTCTGTTCCGATTGAATCGGAACGGGGGCTCCAGTTCTTTTTGTTCTGACGCGTTTTCCTGACGCGAACCGGTGCTCACTTCGCCGGAAAGCGTTCTAGACCTTCGGGAGCCAGTCGATGTCGGCAAAGCCGCGTTTGATGTAGCCGCCCTGCTCGGCGGAGGAACCCTCGTAACCGAACTTCGGCCACACCTCTTTTTGGTTGTAGAGGGACACCACGAGATCGCCGCGGATATTCTTGAAGAATTCGGTCTGCTCGATGCGCTGAAGCAGCGCCACGCGATCCGCTTCCCATGGCACCTCGGCATAGGGGACCTTGTGACGGTCCTGGGCGTCCTGATCGAGGCGGCTTACGGCGCCATTGATCATCGCCTTGACCGCCGGATCTTTCGCCGCCTTTCCGTCCCACGGCTTGATCGCGGTGACGTAGTAACTGTCGCCCAGGAAATCGTGTGGATAGATATCGCGCGCGACCTTCACCAGGGTCTTCAGCGTTGCCGGCGTCAACGCTGCCCCGTCATCGGCCCATGCGTCCTCAATGCCGAGGCCCGCGCTTGTCGCGACGGCGACGACCGGCACCGCTGTTGCCGCGCCCTGGAGAAAGACTCGGCGATTATATTTGCTTCGGCGATCGACCTCTCTCATGGGTATCCTCCATTGATTGCTCGTTGATCTTCATTGCTGCTAACCGAAGCGGCCGCCCTTCTGGATCACTTCGATCTTGTAACCGTCGGGGTCGGCGACGAAGAAGAAGCGCGCCAGCGTCTTGCCGTCATGTTGGAAATCGCGCAGCGGCCCCGGCGACAATTTCTCCCGCTCGAACCGGGCGTGCTCGGCATCGACGTCGTCGACCACAACGGCGAGGTGGCCGTAGCCGTCGCCGAGTGAATAGGGCGTCTTGCGATCGAAGTTGACGGTGAGTTCGACCTCGAATGGGGAGGAGGGATGGCGCAGATAGACCAGTGCGAAGTCCGGAAATTTGAGACGATCGGCTACTTCGAGCCCGAAGGCGCGCGCATAGAAATCGAGCGACTTGGCCTCGTCGAGAACGCGGATCATCGAGTGGACAGGTCTTGCCATTTCAGTTCAGCTCCTTGAGATAGGCGATGATGGCGGCGCGGATCTCGGGTGTCGCCTGCCGGTACGCCATGACTGCGTCGGGGATCATCTCCTGCGGATTGGTCAGCCAGGCATCGAGCCTGGCGCCGTCCCAGACGAAGTCGGCCTTTGCGAAGCCTGCTGAATAGTGGAAGCCGTCCGCCGTGCCGGCGCGTCGCCCGACGATCTTGAACAGCGGCGGACCTTGCCGGATTGGATCGGACAGGTTCGTGGTGTGGCATGTGGCGCATTGCTGCTTGAAAAGCGCGGCACCATCCGCCGGCCTTGCCTCCGGCAAGGGCATTTGTGCCGACGCGACGCCGACAGTCGATATCGCGCTGCAAAATCCCAGCCCCATCGCGAGTGTCACACGTCGTGTTCTCATGGGTATTACCGTCGGCGCCAGTCGAGCTTAGGTCGTCGCGCACGGGCGGTGGTAGTAGCGGGCTGTTTTATGGTGCAACGAATGGGCAGCGTGCGTTGCGAACGTCGCCTCGCGCAGAAGACGCCTCAGTCGTCGAATCGCGCCGAACCGCGCTTTGCCTTGACGTCGCTGCGGCGCTTTTTGCCTTCCAGCCGGCGCTGTTTCGATCCGAGCGTCGGCCGGGTCGGACGCCGCGGGACCGGCCGGGTCATCGCCTCGCGCAGCAGCTCAAGCAGGCGGTCGATGGCGTCGGCGCGGTTGCGCTCCTGGGTGCGGAATCGCTGGGCATGGATCACGATCACGCCGTCCTTGGTCATTCGCTGGCCGGCGAGCCTGCTGAGCCGCGCCGCGGCATCGCCCGCCAGCGCGATCCGCCTTGTATCGAAACGCAATTGCGCGGCGGTCGAGAGCTTGTTGACGTTCTGGCCGCCCGGGCCGGAGGCGCGGACGAAAGAGATCTCGATGTCGTTCTCGTCGATTGAAAGGTCGCGGGAAATCCGCAGCATGGCGTCACCGAACCGGGATGATCCCTGACGGGAATCGGAGAAGCGCAGGATAGCGGGTTTGCGAGCCGTTTGCTTTGCCGCGTTGCGGCGTTCCCCCCTTTGCGGGGGTGTGCCGTGTGTGGGGGGCCGATCGAACGCCCGGATCGATTCAGTTCGCCGTGGACGGGGTCGCCGCCGCGGGCTGGGCGGCGGCTTGCGGGGCGCGGCCGACGATCACGGTGAGAAGACCTTGCCCCCACAGCCGCCGGGCAGCCTTCCTGGCGTCGTCCAGCGTCACGGCGTCGACGATGGCGTTGCGCTTCTCGATGTAGTCGATCGGAAGCCTGTCGAGCTGATACTGCAGTAGCGCGGAGGCCAGCTTCGATGAGGTGTCGAGCGCCAGCATCTGCGAGCCCTTGAGATAGGACTTGGCCTCGTCCAGTTCCTCCTGGGTCGGGCCGTCCTCGGCGATTTTGTGGATTTCCTTGTTGATAGCGTCGACGGTCTCGCCGGCGCGGTCGGCGCGGGTTCCGGTATTTCCGATGAACAGCGCGGAGTGATCCATCCACATCAGCGCTTCATAGACCGAATAGGCGAGGCCGCGCTTCTCGCGGACCTCCCTGTAGAGCCGCGACGACAGCCCCGCGCCGCCGAGAATGTGATTGACGACATAGCCGGCCATGAAATTCGGGTCGTGGCGCATGAGGCCGGGGCCGCCGAACGTGACCACGGTCTGCGGCACGTCGAGCGGAATGAACGCGCGCTGCGGTGGCTTGGCGGCATCGACGTCGGGGACCGGCGTGAGGCTGGCCTTGGCCGGCAACCCGCCGAAGGTCTTGTCGAGCAACTGGCCGAGCGTGGCCGGATCGACATCGCCGACGACGGCGATCTTCAGCGTATCCCTGGCAAGCACGCGGCGGACATAATCCTTCATATCGGCGATGTCGATTTTCGCCACGCTTTCCAGGGTGCCGCTGGCCGGCCGCCCATAGGGGTGATCGCCATAGGCGACTTCCAGGAACTTGCGGCCGGCGAGCGACGACGGATTGGTGGTGTCGCGACGCAGGCCCGAGATGACCTGCGAACGGATGCGTTCGACGTCGGCGCTATCGAAATGCGGCGATGTCAGCGACATCCGCAACAGATCGAAGGCCTCGTCCCGGTTGTCCTTGAGCATGCGCAGCGAGCCGCGGAAATAGTCGCGCGTCGAGGCGAAGCTGAGCTCGATGGCGCGGCGGTCGAGGCGTTCGTGGAAGGTCTTGGAATCCAGATCGCCCGAACCTTCATCGATCAGGTCGGCGACCAGATTGCCGACGCCGGGCTTGTCGGCGGGGTCCTGGGTGGCGCCGCCGCCGAAGGCATACTCCATCGCGATCAGCGGCACGGTAGCGTCCTGCACGAACCAGGCCTCGATGCCTCCCGGCGAAATCAGATGCTGGATCCTGGCGGCGGCGTGCGAAGGCGTCGGGGAAAGCGGCACTATCGCCAGGCAAGCGGCGACAATGAACGAAAAGCGCGATGCGCGGGTTCTGATACGGGTCACGAGCGCTTCTCCTCGCGTTTCGCCGCGGTGTCCTTGATCAGATAGCCGGTCACCGAACGCTTCTTGTCGAGCCATTTCCGCGCGGCGGCGCTGACCTGCTCGGCGGTGACGGCGCGAATGCGATCCGGCCAGCTTCGGATGTCGGCGATGGTGAGGCCGGTGGTGAGCGCGCCGCCATACCAGCGGGCCAGTGTCGCCTGGTTGTCCTGGGCGTAGATCGCTTCCGCGATGAGCTGGGTCTTGACGCGCTCGAGATCCTCCGGTCGCACCGGGTTTTGTCCGACATCCGATATCACGCTGTCGATCACCGGCTCGATTTGCGAAAACTCCACGCCCGGCTTGGGCGAGACCGAGATCATGAATTGCGTGGCATCGAGCGACGTGCCCTGATAGCCGGCGGTGGCGCTGACCGCGAGCGGCTTGTCGACCACCAGCGCGCGATACAGATAGGAGTTGCTGCCGCCGCCCATCAGTTGCGCCAGCACGTCGAGTGCCGGGCTTTCGCCTGCGGCGGCGGTGGCGGCGGACGGAACCAGATAATAGCGCTTCAAATTGGGCTGTTCGACCTGGGCGTCGGACAGCGTGACGGTACGCGGCGCGACCGGCTCCGGCTCCTGCGGGCGAAGCCGCCGCGCAGGTATCGCGGGCTGCGGGGCCACCTGGCCGAAGGTCTGCTCCGCCATCGGGCGGACATCATTGGCGTCGACGTCGCCGGCGACCACAAGAATCGCGTTATTGGGCGCATAAAAACGCCGGTAGAATGCCAGCGCATCTTCACGGTCGAGCTTTTCGATTTCGTGGTGCCAGCCGATGACGGGGCGGCCATAGGGGTGATTGAGATACAGCGCCGCCATGATCTGCTCGATCAGCCGCGCTTCCGGGTTGTTGGCGACCCGCATGTTGTATTCCTCGAGCACGACGTCGCGCTCCGGCAGCACGTTTTCGTCCTTCAGGATCAGGCCGGTCATGCGGTCGGCCTCGAACTCCATCATCTTGCCGAGCTGCTCGCGCGGCACGCGCTGGAAATAGCCGGTGTAGTCGGTCGAGGTGAAAGCGTTCTCGTTGCCGCCGATCCGCAGCACGGTCTGGGAAAATTCGCCGGCCGGATGCTTGCTGGTGCCCTTGAACATCAAATGTTCGAGAAAGTGCGCGAGGCCCGATTTGCCCGGGGTCTCGTCCGCCGAGCCGACCTTGTACCAGATCATCTGGGTAACGACCGGCGTGCGGTGATCGGGGATCACCACGACTTGCAGGCCGTTGCCGAGGGTGAAGGTGGCGGGAGGATCCGACGTTACCGTGGTCTGGGCAAGCGCCCCGCCGGCGGAGACGGCGAATGCAAAGAGCAGCACGGCGAATAGCGAGGCAGCAAAGCGGTGTGGGGACATCATGACCTGTCTAGCGCGTATGCCGCAAAAGCGGGTACCGGTCTTGCGACGAGAATACGCGCAATTTTTGAAAAAGAACGACGGCCCGAACGGAAGCGTTCGGGAATGCGCTACCGCGTTGTACACCGCGTGGGCTGTGGGTTCGCGTCACGAAGCTGCGAGACAACAGCGGCTATTCGCCATATTTGCCGGCGGCCGGGTTGTATTCCTTGTTCAGCGATTCCTTCGGCCCGGTGCCGTAGGCGAAATTCGGCGACGGCGTCTGGTATCCGCTCGGCGGCTGCGTCAGCGAATCCCGCGTCGGCTCGCCCTTGAACGGAGCTTTTTCGGCTTTGCTGCCGCCGAACAGACTGCTGAAGCCGCCGGTAAAGCCGAGCTGCGACGGGCTGAGGATCGGATTGGTGGCGGAATTGCCGGGCTGCACCGGGTCGTTGTCGGTGCGGGTCGGCGCGGCCGTCCTGCCGACATTCAGTTCGCTCGGCGTCAGGATGCGGCTGGCTTCGACGGGATCCTTGTTTTCTTTCTTGCGGGCCGCGATTGCGGCCTTGCGCCGGGCTTCATCGGGATCTTTCGGCCAGTTCGGATCCTTGATCTCACCCTTCACGGACTCCGGCGGCGGCAGATCGAGCTTGGGAGGTACCACCAGCGGCGACCGCTCGCGATAGTCGATGCCGCGGTTCTCCATGTTGGTGCCGCCGACCCCGGCCATGATGCCTTCGATGATCTTTTCCTCGAAGGTCTTGCCGTCATCCTCGTCGTCATCCTGGGCGCGGGCGACACCGGACGTCATTATCACAGCGACGCCCAAGGCGACCGCGGCGAGCCGCAAGCCGCGGCTCAGCGCTCCCGACGAGTTCTGCACAATCCAGCCGCTGGCTTCGGTGTCGCGCATCGCTATTTCCGTTCAAAAGTTTGCGTAAGCCGCATGCCGATTACGGCGTATCTCCGCGGCTTCCGGGCAACGCTTTGGGGGCCCGTATCGGCCGGGATCAGGGCGCTTTTGCGGCGGGTACCCCCAGGAAGGAATCATACAGCAGGGCCGCCACCCCGGCAACAATCGCCACGTCGGCAAGGTTAAACACGTACCAATTGAAGGGTTTTCCCCCGATCTGGACGTGGAACAGGGCAAAATCGACCACCGCGCCATAGGCGAAGCGGTCGATGGCGTTGCCGATGGCGCCGCCGATGATCAGGCCGAGCGCGACGGTGGCGATCAGGGTGCGCGACCGTGCCATCCAGATCGCCAGCACGATCACCGCCACCGCCTTGACGGCCATCAGCGCGATCTGGGCGAACTGGCTGTCGCTCTGGAGCCAGCCGAAGCTGATCCCGACATTCCAGGCCAGCACCAGATCGAAGAACGGCGTGACCTTCACCGCGCCGCGGCGGGCGATGTCGAACACGAACAGCAGCCAGAGTTTCGACGCCTGATCGAGCGCCAGCACGGCGAGGGCGGCAATCACGCCGGGGCGGAGGCGGGCGGTCATCATGCGCGGACCGACACAAAACCGGACGCCGTCCCCGCGAACGCGGGGACCCATACGCCGTGACGGTCGTTGCTTGAAAGGCTTTGGGTCATCGTCTTTGGTCTATTTTGAACGCCGGTGGTTCTGGGTCCCCGCGTGCGCGGGGACGACGATCAAGATGTTAATCGGCCATTTCCAGCGCCTTCCATTCGCGCAGCGCCTCTGCGTCGCGCGGCGAGACATCGGGATATTCGGGGTCGCTGCCGACGGTGGGGAGGATTTTCCACGACCGCGCGCATTTGGTGCCGGCGGCTTTTTCGACCACGACGGCGACGCCTGGGACCTCGTTCAACCGGAACGAGGCGGCAGGCGCGTCGGCATTGGTCACCATCGCGTTCGAGGTGATGCAGACCTCTGCGAGGTCGATATCGAACAGTGTGTCGAAGATATTTTTGTCGGAAACGTAGACCAAGGGCGAAGCTTCCAGCGAGGAGCCGATGCGCTTGGCCGCGCGCTCGACTTCCAGCGCGCCGGTCACGACACGGCGGACGTTGCGGATGGTCTCCCACTTCGCGGCCAGCGCCTCGTCGCGGAAGCTTTCGAGCCCTTCCGGAAACAGCATCAGATGCACCGACGGCTCCGCGTTCGGCTTGTACAGCCGCCAGGCTTCCTCGCAGGTAAAGCTCAAGACCGGCGCGAACCATCGCAGGATCGCATCGCAGATGATATCGATGGTGGTCAGCGCCGCTTTCCGCGCCAATGACGACGGCGGGTCGCAATACAGCGTATCTTTCCGGATATCGAAATAGAACGCCGACAGTTCGGTGTTCATGAACGCCGAGAGGCTGGCGACCACGGTCTTGTAGTCGAATTCGGCATAGGCCTTGCGCACGGTCGCCGCCTGTTCGGCGAGCTGATGCAGCATCAGCCGCTCCAGTTCGGGCATATCGGCAGGCGCGACCGCGTCGCGGGGCTGGAAGTGATGCAGCGTGCCGAGCATCCAGCGAATCGAATTGCGCAGCTTGCGGTAGGTCTCGATGGTGTTTTTCAGGATCTCCGGGCCGATGCGCTGGTCGTCGGCGTAGTCGGTGGCGCAGACCCAGAGCCGCAGGATATCGGCGCCGGAATCCTTGATCACCTTCTGCGGCTCGACGCCGTTGCCGAGCGATTTCGACATCGCGCGGCCGTTCTCGTCAAGCGTGAAGCCATGGGTCAGCACGATGTCGTAGGGCGCGCGGCCGCGCGTGCCGCAGCTTTCCAGCAGCGAGGAATGAAACCAGCCGCGGTGCTGGTCGGAACCCTCCAGGTACATCACGGTGTCCTGGCCGCCATCGACCTTGCGCTTGATGCCGGCAAGCCCCGGGAAGTGCACGGGGTCTTCGAGCACGAAGGCGTGGGTCGAGCCGGAATCGAACCAGACGTCGCAGATGTCGTCGACTTTCTTCCAGTCCTCGTTGGCGCGGGGCCCAAGGAAACGCTCGCGCGCGCCGTCCACGTACCAGGCGTCGGCGCCCTCTTGCTCGAACGCGTCCGCGATACGCTTGTTGACGGCGTCGTCCTGCAGGATCTCGGCAGAGCCGTCGCCCCTTTCGCGCACGAACACCGCGATCGGCACGCCCCAGGCGCGCTGGCGCGAGATCACCCAGTCGGGCCGGCCGGCGATCATGCCGGTGATGCGGTTCTGGCCGGCGGGCGGCACCCATTGCGTCACCGAGATCGCGTGCAGCGCGCGGGCGCGCAGCGTGTCGCCCGGCTTCGCCTTGCCGTTATCCGCAATAGGCTTGTCCATCGCGATGAACCATTGCGGCGTGTTGCGGAAGATCACCGGTTTCTTCGAGCGCCACGAGTGCGGGTACTGATGTTTGAGAGTACCCTTCGAGACGAGCATCTTCGCTTTGTCGAGTTCATCGATGACAGCGTAGTTCGCGTCGCCCTTTTCACCCTTATCATTAAGCACGCGCCTTCCTTCGAAGCCCGGTGCCTGTGCTGTGAATGCGCCATTCTCATCCACGGTATATGGGATCGTCGTACTGATGCCGCGCGCTTGCAGTTCGCGCGCATTCGCCATCCAGACGTCGAAGTCCTCGCGGCCGTGGCTAGGCGCCGTATGCACAAAACCGGTGCCCGCATCGTCGGTTACGTGGTCTCCTTCAAGGAGAGGGACATCAAAATCGTATCCCTGTCCGCGTAGAGGATGGGCGCAGATGGTTCCGGCCAACAACGTGCCCCCGATTTCGATTTTTTCAAAGACATGGGGTTCAAAACGAGCTCTCGCCTGAAATTCCAGGCTGAGGTTGCTCGCAACGAGGAAACAGATATCGCCGTATTTCTCCCAATGCCTCCTTCTGGCGGCGTTTATTCCATCCCAGCCTTCTTTGTACTTCTCGACCGTTACGCCCGCAGCAGAGGCTGCCTCCTCCCAATTTGCAAGAGGCGGTAACTCCCGTTCGGGTACCAACAGTGCGTATGTCAGTTTACTTGAGTAAGCGATTGCTCGATTGCCTGGGATCGTCCATGGAGTGGTCGTCCAGATTACAACTCGAACATTGCGTCCCCTAAGTCCTTCCGCGTTCGAACGGAGAACAGGAAAAGCAACGTAAACCGTGTCGCTCTTGTAGTCCTCGTATTCCACCTCGGCTTCCGCCAGCGCGGTTTTTTCAACGACGCTCCACATCACCGGCTTGGAGCCGCGATACAGCAGACCGTTGGCGGCGAACTTCATCAGTTCGCGCGCGATCTGCGCTTCGGCGGCGTAATCCATGGTCGCGTAGGGATGGTCCCAGTCGCCGATGATGCCGAGCCGCTTGAATTCCTCGCGCTGCACGTTGAGCCAGTGGGTGGCATAGGCGCGGCACTCCTTCCGGAACGCCACCATCGCGGTGGAGTCCCGGAAGTCCGGCTTTTGCCTGCCCCTGGAGCGGTAGTTCTCTTCCTCGATCTTCCACTCGATCGGCAGGCCGTGGCAGTCCCAGCCCGGCACGTAGTTGGAATCGAAGCCGAGCATCTGCTGGCTCTTGGTCACGACGTCCTTGAGGATCTTGTTCAGCGCGTGCCCGATATGGATGCTGCCGTTGGCATAGGGCGGCCCGTCATGCAGCACGAATTTCGGCCGGCCGGCGGCTTTCTCGCGCAGCCGGGCATAGAGGCCGATCTCGTTCCAGGTTTTAAGGATTTCCGGCTCGCGCTGCGGCAGGCCGGCGCGCATCGGGAATTCCGTCTGCGGCAGGAACAGCGTTTTGGAATAGTCGGTAGCGTCGGATTTTTGCGGCTTTTCGGACATGAATGCTCTGGTTTGGCTCAAAGGGCGCTGAAACGCGATTTCATTCGCGGTGAATGGTGGGGATCCCGGTCTTGCGCCGAGCCGGAACTCAGGCGGAAGCCGGGCCGCTAATGCTGATGGTGCGCCGCGCAAACATGCGGCTTTCCATAGCAGCCGGCCGCGGGAATCGCAAAGCCCCGCTGGACACAACAGCGTTCGAGGCAGGGCAGGCGGCTAACCGACCATTCCGAGCTTCGGGAACGCATCGGGCGCGGCGGCCAGCTGCTTGCGGGCGCGGAGGCTGTCGTCATCCATCTGGGCGATCAGCGCGTCCACGCCGTCGAACTTCAATTCCTCGCGGATAAAGCCGATGAAGGCGACATCCAGCGCCGTTCCATAGAGATCGCCCTTGAAATCGAACAGGAAGACTTCGAGCAGTGGCGCGCCATTGTCGAAGGTGGGGCGGCGGCCGAAGCTGGCGACGCCTTCGAAGCGCTCGGCTCCGCGACCGACCCGCACCGCATAAATGCCATGCTTGAGCCCGCAGTTGTTGTCGAGGCGGATATTGGCGGTGGGATAGCCGAGATCGCGGCCGCGTTTGTCGCCATGGATCACCTCGCCTGAAACGAACCACGGGCCGCCCAGCATCGTGGTGGCGTCTTCGATCTGCCCCTCGGCGAGCGCCATGCGAATCGCGCTGGAGGAGACCGGCCGCTCCTCGATATCGACGTGAGGCTGCACGTCGACCTCGATGCCGAGCCGGGGCGCCTCGTTGACCAGGAGGCTCGGCGAGCCGACCCGGCCCTTGCCGAAGTGGAAGTCGTAGCCGACCGCGATGCCGCTTACCCCGAGCCGCTCGATCAGGTCATGGTGAATGAAATCCTGCGCCGTGGTTCCGGCACGGGCCTTGTCGAAGGTCATCACCACGGCGCCGGCCAGCCCGGTTCCGGCCAGGAGCCGCAGCTTCGTTGCCTCGTCGGTGAGCCTGAACTGGGGGGTGTGGGGGCTGAAAAAGCTGCGCGGGTGCGGCTCGAACGTCACCGCCAGCGCAGGCCGGCCATGCGCGAGCCCCATCCGCAGCGCTGCGGCAATAACGGCGCGGTGGCCGAGATGGACGCCATCGAAATTACCCAGCGCGACCACCGTTCCCTCGGGGATTGCGGCCGCGGGCGTGGTGTCGCGGATAACGGTAAAGCCATGCGTCATTTCAGGAATTCTTTAACTTGAGCCGGATCGGGCCGGGACCGTGGCGCGCGGCCCCCAATGAAGTCAAGCGGGCCAAACCGGTGCCTCGCCGGGGCCCGGCTATATTTCCACCGCGGTAGCCGGTTAACGGGCTGTTTAACGGCTGATGCTAGTGCTGGGAAAGGACTGCGGGGCGTTTTGATCCTCGGCAGGCTCGTTTGCTGGTTTGTAGCGTCAGGTGTCGTGCGGGGGATCCAAGATGGCGGTTGATACGTCGATGTCGGTTCTGGTGGTTGATGATTACAACACCATGATCCGCATCATCAGAAATCTTCTGAAGCAGCTTGGCTTCGAGAATATCGACGACGCCAGCGATGGATCGGCGGCGCTGAACAAGATGCGCGGCAAGAAATACGGGCTGGTGATCTCCGACTGGAACATGGAGCCGATGACCGGCTACGACCTGCTCCGGGAGGTTCGGGCCGATCCCAATCTCGCCACCACGCCGTTCATCATGATCACGGCCGAATCCAAGACCGAGAACGTGATCGCAGCCAAGAAGGCCGGCGTGAACAACTATATCGTCAAGCCGTTCAACGCCGCCACGCTCAAGACCAAGATCGAGGCGGTGTTCCCGGACACGGTGAGCGCGTAAGCTTCGGCGCGGCGCGACTAACATTCCCCCGGCGTCGTCCCCGGACCCAACCACCGGCTGTCATTGATGCGACGTGAGCGAAGGTAACTGCCGCTTCCTGTAACATCGCCGTCCACATATGGGTCCCCGCTTTCGCGCTAGGGCATGCACACATCTCTGAGACCCCATCCTGCGGCGACGGCGTGGAAGTATTCGAGGCCGTTTTTCATGGTGATGGGACCTGGCGGTTTGGACGAGCGATAGCCGCCCCAGCCGCCGAGACGGCCGATGATCCAGGCGGCCCAGGCAAGACTGTCGGGTGGATGCGGGTTCCTGAGCCTTTTGCTTTGGGCCTCGAGATTTCGATTGAGAGCGGCGAGCGTTGCGACACCGTTGGCATCGAAGGCAAGCCGGGCGGACTGGTAACCACGGCCATCGCGGGCCTGCAGGAGCTGGATGGTGATGATCGCCGCCTTGGCGGCGATTGCGACCAGCTTGAGGAGTCGGTCGGCGGTGGCGACCTGGCTATCTTCGAGCCTGAAGCCTTGGGTCTTGAGGACGCGGAAGAACTGCTCGATCAGCCAACGCCGCTTGTACCATTCGACGATGCGCCAAGCCTCTTCTGCAGTCGCCACCGGGTGAGTGGTGAGAAGCCGCCAGTGCAGCGGCTCTGTGCCGGCGTTGGGATCTGGTTCACGCACATCGACATAGTTCAAGGGCAAGCTTTCAGGCAGATGGCGCAGGAACCTGGTTTGCGGCCGGGCCAAACTCACTGCGCCGAAGCGAAGTTCGAGCTGTGCGGTGCGTTCGGCCCACTGCGCCCGCGCCGGCAGCACGATCAGGCGCTGGTCCACGACAGCCATGCCCTCGCTGGCCGCATACAAGCCGGCACCATCCGTGAGCTTGCGATCATGCATGCTGCGGGCGATCACATGGAAGCGCTCCTCAGCCGCGCTGGCATAAAGGGCGAAGATGTCGCTCTCGCGGTCGCCGAGCGCGGTCACCATGGCGGCCTTGGCAAGCAGCGGCTTGGCCGCCAGCGCAGTGGCGATCCAGCGCTGCAATTCCTTGTCCGACAAATCCCGCAGGTCGTGCGAGACGGTGCGGCGGCCCTTGCGGGTCCACACCTGGCCACTCACCAGACCGAGACAGCTGCCATTCTCGGCGTCCACCGCCAGCATCGGGTGCAGCAGCACCCCGCGGCCGTTGCCCTTGCCGATCTCCCCGAGCCCGCGCCGGCGTTTCGCAGTGGTTGCGAAGTTGATTTCGCTGGTGTCCTGGATCGCCAGAACATGGCGGCCTTCCGCCGCCGCCGCCGTGCCTTCGCTCCAGCTTTCGATCACGCGTGCGGTCGTCACCTTGGCATTGCCGAGAAAGCGGTTGAACCGCACTTCCTGGCCACGGACGCCCTTTGCCAGCCGCCGCAGGCAGACATCCTTGCCCGCGACCATGCATTCGATGAGCGCCGCCCCCCTTTATCGAGACGACGATCCCCGAACCGACCCAATGACCAGCCAATTTGCGCCAGCATGCCGACACCTCTGCCAAAGCCGAAGTGCCCCAATAGGAATCACATGAATTCCCGATTCTGGAATCCCCCTCGCCAGACCCGAGTCAATCCGTCGCACCAGATGTGTGCATGCCCTAGCGCTTTCGCGGGGACGACGCACGGAAGGCCGCCGCCGCACCTACCACCTCAGCTCGCGCGTCAGCGCCCGCGGCGGATGACCGAACAGCTCCTTCACCGAGGCGGGGTCGAGTTGATCGACGCCCTCGAAATCCTCCGCGTGGATGCCCCGGGTCACGAACAGGCAGTCGATCCCGAAGCCGTGGGCTCCCGCCAGATCCGTCCGCACGGAATCCCCGATCGCCAGAACGCGGTTGAGCTCGATCGCGTGGCTTTGGCGCTCGGCGGCCAGTTCGATGGCGCGCTCATAGATCGGCCGGTGCGGCTTGCCGTAAAAGATCACCTCGCCGCCGAGCTCGCGATAGAGTTCGGCGACCGCGCCGGCGCAGTAGATCAGGCGGTCGCCGCGCTCGACGACGATGTCCGGATTGGCGCAGATCAGCGTCAGCTTGCGCTCGCGGGCCTGCAGCATCATCGCGCGATAGTCTTCCGCCGAATTCGGTCTCGTCGTCGAACAGCCCGGTGCAGATGATGTAATCGGCCTGTTCCAGCGGCGCGAGCACGGGATCGAGGCCGCGGTGGATCGAACTGTCGCGCTCCGGGCCGATCCAGAACATTTTGCGGCCAGGGTGGTCGGCGACGAAATGCCGGGTCAGGTCGCCCGAACTGACGATGGCGTCGTAGGTGTCGTCGGCGACGCCAAGCTTGCGCAGTTGCCGCTGCACCGAGTCCGCGGGCCGCGGCGCATTGGTGATGAGGATCACCGTGCCGCCCTGCTCGCGGAAAGTATGCAGCGCCTCGCAGGCTTCGGGAAATGCCACCAGCCCGTTGTGAACCACGCCCCAGATATCGCTGAGCACGACTTCCACGCCGCCCGCGAGATCGCGCAGCTTCTCGACAAACCGGAGCGAGGTCATGGCACGGATGGCGGGTTAGCCCGGCCCGACAGCGCGCCGCGCCAGCGCGGCATTGCCGGTCGCCCGCGGGGGATCGATAGCCGGGCTATCGACGGAAGCAGTCTTGCCGGAGCCATTGGATTCCTGAGCCTTGTTGGGGGAGGCCCCGCCGGTAGCAGATGCGCCCTCGGGCCGCAACGGCCGGGGCGGTGCAAACAGGAATCCCTGGCCGAATCGCACGTCGTAGTCGAGCAGATCGACGACCGCACGCTCGCCCTCGATCCGTTCGGCGATCAGGTCGATGCCGAAGCGGCCGAGCAGGTCCGAAAGATCGGAAGGGTGAATGTCGGACGCCGAGGTCTGCCGCTGATCGAGCAGCAGCGCCGCCGGTACCTTGATGAAGCGGACGCCGCGGTCGGCGAGTTCGCGCGGCTCGATCCGCAAGTCGGTCACATGATCGATCGAGAAACGGAAGCCGCGCTGCGCCAGGGCCGCGAGGTGTTCGGTCTCGGTCGGGCCCAGATTGCGAAACGTCGCCTGCTTGAATTCGAGCATGAACGACGGCGCCAGCGCCCGGTTGGCTTCGAGAAAATCGAGGCATTGGGTAAAGGTGGCCGGATTGCCCAGGGTCGCCGCGGCGACGTTGCAGAATATGCCGACGTCCTTGTTACGCACCATCAGCCGGCGCAGCACCTGTACGCATTTCAGCATCACCATGTGATCGATCCGCCCGATCAGTCCGGCGGTTTCCGCGACCAGGATGAAATCGTCGGCGGCGAGAAGCTGATCCTTGTCGTCGCGCAGCCGCGTCACCGCCTCGTAGAAGCGCACCTTGCGCTGCGGCAAGGTCACCATCGGCTGCAGATAGATATCGATGCGGTTCTCCTCCACCGCGTTTTTCACCGCGGCGAGGATTTGCGCATGGCTGTGGGAGGGCGTGGATTTGCCGGGGACGGAAGCCGCGGGTGCTGCGGCAACGGGCGCCGGCGCATTATTTGCAACCTCTGGCGGCAACGGCAGCACCTTTTGCCCGCCGTCGTCCGTTTTGCCGGCAACCGCGGTCGCCGCGGCTGCCGCACCTGCGGCCAGCATGTCGTCATGGCTTGCGACAGACATCGCGAGCTGCTTGACCAGCGTGCCGAGCTCGCTGATCTCGCCGACCACGGCCTGGATGCGGTCGGCACCGGCGGAATTCGCCGATACCACCTTGCCCTCGACGGCGGCGAGGCGGCGGCCGAATTCGGCGACCTGGCGGGCAAGGTCGGCGGTGCCGCGCGACAGGTCCGCGATCTGGCCGCCGACGTCGGTGCGATCGCGCAGGCGCATCGATACGGCGTTGTAGAGGATCAGGAAGGTCAGCGCGGTGAGCGCCACGATCGCGGATTCCGTTCCGCTGATGCCGGCCAGCGAATACAGGATCAGGCCGAGGGATGCTGCGACCAGCACCATGCAGATGGCGATGAAAATCGTGGAAATGCGGATCATGTTGCGCGGAAGGCCCTCAAATCCTCTTGTCCCCTGGCCCGGGATCGCGTCGCACAAGCCCGCCAGCGCACCCCCAAGCGCAGCAATCCTAGCATCAATGTTGATTCGGAAAGCTAGTGTTCTTTCGGCACACCGGGAACGGGATCGTTTCGCAGGTCGGAGCGGCGGTGTGCTCCCTCGCCGCGCGCTTGCGGGGAGAGGGGCTTCCATCGCCAGCGCTGAGAGTGAGGCAAGCGTCGTGTCCTGCCCCTCACCCGAAATTCGAGTTGCACCCGAATTTCGACCTCTCCCCGTAAAAGGACGGGGAGAGGCAAGAAAAGTCCTACGCCACCGCGCGGATCACCTTGGCTACTTTTCCGACGATCTCGCCGATCTGGTCTTCGCTGATGATCAAGGGTGGCGTCAGCGCCAGGGTGTCGCCGGCGATCCGCAGCATCAGGTCGTTGTCGTGGAATGCGCTGTTCAGGGCGTCGAAGCCGCGCTTGCCGACGAGGTCCGGGCGCGGCGCGAGGTCGATGCCCGCGGTCAGGCCGATGGTGCGGATATCGACCACATTCGGCTCGTTCCTGAGCGACATGACGGCGTCGGCGAATTTCGGTTCGAGCCCAAGAGCGCGCTCGAACAGTTTTTCGTCGCGGTAGATGTCGAGCGTCGCCAGCGCCGCGGCGCAGGCCAGAGGATGCGCCGAATAGGTATAGCCGTGGGTCAGTTCCACGACGTGCTCCGGTCCGCTCATGAACGCGTCGTGAATGGTGTCGCGCACCAGCACGCCCCCCATCGGCGCAGCGCCGTTGGTGATGCCCTTGGCGAAGGTGAGCATGTCCGGCACGACGCCGTAGCGTTCCGCGGCGAAGGCAAAACCGAGCCGGCCGTAGCCGGTGATGACCTCGTCGAAAATCAGGAGGATCCCGTGCTTCTGGGTGATCTCGCGCAGCCGCTTGAGATAGCCCTTCGGCGCCGGCAGCACGCCGGTCGATCCCGCCATCGGTTCGACGATGACGGCGGCGATGGTGGAGGCGCCGTGCAGGTTGACCAGCCGCTCCAGTTCGTCGGCGAAATGCGCGCCGTATTCCGGCTCGCCCTTGGTGAAGGCCTGCTTCTCGCGGTCATAGGTATGGGGAAGATGATCGACGCCGGCCAGGAGCGTGCCGAACATCTTGCGGTTGCCGACGATGCCGCCCACCGAGGTGCCGCCGAAGCCGACGCCATGATAGCCGCGTTCGCGGCCGATCAGGCGGCTGCGGGTGCCTTGGCCCTGGGTCTGATGATAGGCCAGCGCGATCTTGAGCGCGGTGTCGGCGGCTTCCGACCCCGAATTGCAGAAGAACACGTGATCGAGCCCGGCGGGCGCGAGATCGGCGATGCGGCTTGCGAGCTCGAAGGCCTGGGGAATGCCGAACTGGAACGGCGGCGCATAGTCCAAAGTCTCGGCCTGCCTGGCGATCGCCGCCGAAATCTGGGTGCGGCCGTGGCCCGCATTGGTGCACCACATGCCCGAGGCGGCGTCGATGATCTTGCGGCCGTCGACGGTGAAATAATGCATGTCCTTGGCGCCGGCGAGCAGCCGCGGCGCCTTCTTGAAGGCGCGGTTGGCGGTAAACGGCATCCAGTGCGCAGCGAGGTCGTTGGGCACGTTGACGGCGGCGGGGCGTGGGCTCTTGTCCAGCATGGGGGCCTCTTCAAGTTTTGGGGCGTGGCGGTTGCCCGGCAGGCTATCAGCTTCGCCGCGGGACGGGAACGCCATGACCTTGTTATATTTCCGCTCAATCGGGCGGTTTTCAGGACGGATCGCGGTTCCCGGTGAAGCTCAAAGATCGGCAGCGCCGATCCAGAACACCTCGCCCTCGGAATCCTCGGTGTCGAGCCACAGCAGCGGCAATTGCGGAAACGCGGCTTGCAGCGTCTCGCGGCCACGGCCGATCTCGCACAACAGCGCGCCCTCGGGCGTCAGGTGCCGCCCGGCCTCGTTCAGGATGCGGCGGACGAGATCGAGCCCGTCGGCGCCGCCGCAAAAGGCGAGCTTCGGTTCGGCGCGGCATTCGCGCGGCAGATCAGCCATGCCTTCCGCATCGACATAGGGCGGATTGGAAATGATCAGGTCGTAACGCGCCTCGCCGATCGGTCCGAAGAGATCGCCGCGATGCAACGTCACCCTGTCTTCAAGTCCGTAGTCGGCAATGTTGCGGGCGGCGACATCGAGGGCATCCCTGGAGATATCCACCGCGTCGATGCGCGCATTCGGAAAATTCCGGCTCGCGAGAATGGCAAGACAGCCCGAGCCGGTGCAGAGGTCGAGCACGTTTTCGACGCTTGCGGGATCCTCGATCAGCGCGCCGTCCTCGTCGCTCTCGCCGCCAAAATGAGAATCCAGCAACTCGCCGATAAAGGAGCGCGGCACGATCACGCGTTCATCGACATAGAAGGGCAGACCGCGCATATAGATTTTGTTGACCAGATAAGCGGCGGGCTTCCGGGTGGTGACGCGGCGGGCAATCACCTCGAGGATCGCTTTGGCTTCCCGCGCCGTAACGCGCGCGGTCGCAAACATCTCGAACTGGTCGGGATGCAGGTGCAGGGTTTCGCAGACCAGAAAGGCTGCCTCGGCCACGGGATCGGTGGTGCCGTGCGCGAACACCAGTTTGGCCTCGATGAAGCGGCTCACCGCATAGCGGACGAAATCGAGCAGCGTCGCCAATTCGCCCGTCGGCACTTTCGGAAATCTCGCGGCGCGGCCGCGCTTCGCAACCGGTTTGGCGCGCTTCGTCATCAGGATTTGGTCCAGCGCGCGGCGGCGGCGTCATCGTGGCTGCGCGCATCGACCCAGCTGGTGCCGGCAGCGCTTTCCTCACGTTTCCAGAACGGGGCGTTGGCCTTCAGATAATCCATCAGAAACTCCGCCGCCTGAAACGCCGCCTGCCGGTGCCGGGATGCGGTCAGCACCAGCACGATATTCTCGCCCGGGGTGATGCGGCCGACGCGGTGAATGACGGTCAAGCCCGTCAGCGGCCAGCGCGAGATAGCGGTCTCGGCGTGCCGCGCAATTTCGGCTTCCGCCATGCCGGGATAATGCTCGAGCGTCAGCGCCGCGATGGTCTCGCCGTTCTCGCTGCCCCGGCAGATGCCGCTGAAGCTGACGACGGCGCCGATATCGGTGCGCCCCCTGGTCAGCGCCGAGATCTCCTGCGCGATATCAAAATCGGCTTGCTGGATGCGGATGGTCGCAATTGCGGTCATGAGACGGCTCAGCCGCCGGTCATCGGCGGGAAGAAGGCGATTTCGCCGGCGCCGGCGATCATCGCGTCCGGCTTGACATGGGCGTGGTCGATCGCGGCCCGGATCACCCGGGGCGTCTCGAAGGCGTAGGCATAGGTCTCGCCGCGCTTCGCCAGCCAACCGATCAGCTCATCAATGGTGCGCACATTTGCCGGCGGTTCGATCGTTTCCTCCGATTTTCCGATCCGTTCGCGCACCCAGGCGAAATACTTGACCTTCATGCCTCATCCTCCTTGATGAGGTGATGAATGCCGGCGCGGAAATAGTCCCAGCCGGTGTAGATCGTAACGATCGCCGAGATCCACAGCAGCAACAGGCCGGTCTGGGTGACGACTGGGACCACCTGGTCGCCGGCCTCGCCGGCGAGCAAAAATCCGATCGCGACCAGCTGCACCGTGGTCTTCCATTTGGCGAGTTTTGTCACGGGCACGCTGACCCGCAGGGCGGCAAGGTATTCCCGCAGGCCCGATACCAGGATTTCGCGGCACAGGATCACGATCGCGGCCCATAGCGTCCAGCCGTGAATGATGCCGTCCGCGGCCAGCATCAACAGGCAGGAGGCCACCAAAAGCTTGTCGGCGATCGGATCGAGCATCCGGCCGAATGCCGAATGCTGGTCCCAGATTCGCGCATAGTAGCCATCGAGAAAATCGGTAACTGCGGCGGCGATGAACATGGCCAGCGCCACCCAGCGCAGCCACAGCGGCCCGTCCATGATGGCCTGTGCGTAGATACAGCCGACCACCACCGGGATGGCGGCGATTTGCGCGAAGGTCAGGATATTCGGCAGGGACAGCGCGTTCTTCGCCGCACCCTTTGTCGTTGCGATGTTCATCTGTCTTACCAATACCGCCGAAGCATGAAGGTCAACCGTCGCGGCTGACCTGATGATGACGCCTATATAGCTCGAAACCTGCCTTTAGCCCCGGTCTAGCCCGGCTGGGCGTGGAAAAACTCGAAAATCTTGCGCGCGCTTTCCGCGCTGACGCCCGGAACCTTGCCGAGATCGGCGATCGAGGCCCGCTCGATCTCCTTCAATGTTCCGAAATGATGCAGCAAGGCACGTTTGCGTGACGGGCCGATGCCGGGAATCTCCTGCAATCCGGCCTCGCGGATGTCCTTTTTGCGCAGCTTGCGGTGCGAGCCGATCACGAAGCGATGCGCCTCGTCGCGCAGCCGCTGGATGAAATAGAGCACGGGGTCGCGCGGCTCGAGCTTGAGCGGCTCCTTGCCCGGCATGAACAGGGTCTCGCGGCCGGCGTCGCGGTCCGGCCCTTTTGCCACGGCCAGCAGCGCGACCTCGGTCAATCCGAGCCCTTCGAAGATCTCGCGGGCCGCGTTGAGCTGGCCGCGGCCGCCATCGATGATGACGAGGTCGGGCCATTGCGGGAACGATTCGTCATCCGGCCTGGGCCTGGCGGCGTCGCCTTCCGGAGCTGGCGTCATCAGCCGCTTGAAGCGCCGCTGCAGTACCTCGCGCATCATCGCGTAGTCGTCGCCAGGCGTCAGGCCTTCGGACCTGATGTTGAACTTGCGGTACTGGTTTTTGATGAAGCCGTCCGGCCCCGCCACGATCATGGCCCCGACCGCGTTGGTGCCCTGGATGTGGCTGTTGTCGTAGACCTCGATCCGTTTAGGCGGATGCGGCAGGCCGAGCGTGGTGACGAGCCCCTGCAGCAGCCGGCCCTGGGTCGCGGTATCGGCGAGCTTGCGCCCAAGCGCCTCGCGCGCATTGGTCAGCGCGTGCCCGATCAGTTCCTTCTTTTCGCCGCGCCGGGGCGTGGCGACTTCCACCTTGAAGCCGGCCTTGATCGAGAGTGCGTCGGCCAGCAGATCGCATTCCTCGATGGCGTGTGACAGCAGGATGAGCTTCGGCGGCGGTTTGTCGTCGTAGAACTGCGCGAGGAACGAGGCCAGCACCTCTTCCGGGGTGAAGGATTTCTCCGCGCGCGGAAAATAGGCGCGGTTGCCCCAGTTCTGTCCGGTGCGAAAGAAGAAGACCTCGACGCAGGAATAGCCGCCCTCCTGATGGATGGCGAACACGTCGGCTTCCTCCACGGTGCGCGGATTGATGCCCTGCTGCGACTGGATCGCCGACAGCGCGGCGAGACGGTCGCGGTAAAGCGCCGCGGTTTCAAATTCGAGCTCGGCCGAGGCCTTTTCCATCTCGGCCGCCAGCTCTCGCTTGACCAGGCGGCTGCGGCCGGAAAGGAAATCCTTGGCCTCGCGGACGAGCTCGGTATAGCCGGGAAAATCGATCTCGCCGGTACAGGGCCCCGAGCAGCGCCGGATTTGATAGAGCAGGCAGGGCCGGGTGCGGCTTTCGAAGAACCCATCGGTGCAGGAACGCACCAGAAAGGCGCGCTGCAGCGCCGTGATGGTGCGGTTGACCGCGCCTGCCGAAGCGAACGGCCCGAAATACTGCCCGGGCCGCGTTTGGGCGCCGCGATGCTTGAGTATTTGCGGTGCCCAATGGTCGCCGGTGATCAGAATATAGGGAAACGACTTGTCGTCGCGCAGCTGTACGTTGAAGCGCGGCCGCAACTGCTTGATCAGGTTGGCCTCGAGCAGCAGCGCCTCGGTTTCGGTCGAGGTGGAAACGATCTCGACCGTCACCGTGGCCGCGATCATGCGCAGGATGCGAGCCGGCTGGACCGCGGTCACCCTGGCGTAGGAGGCGAGCCGCTTGCGGACATTTTTCGCCTTGCCGACATAGAGCACGTCATTGGTGGCGTTCAGCATGCGATAGACGCCGGGCGAGGTCGGGGCGAGCCGTACCGCGTTTTCAATCGCGGCGTGGCCCACCGCGAGCGGGCCTTCGGCCACCGTCTCGCTGGCCTCCTCGGAAGGCTCCGGCAGCCGCGCCTCGTCGTCCTCCTCGGCGCTGGCCGTCGCCGGGTCGATGTCCGCCGCCGCCACCTCGTGCGGCGGCAAATCCTGTTGCCGGGCAGCCGGTCTGGATCCGCGCCGCGCCTTCGGCGGGCCTTTCGGGTTGTCGGTAGAATCGTGATCCATGGCCTGAACTTAAGCGTCGGTATCGGGCATCGCCAGCACTGCGGCGGCGAGGCATCCGCCCCCCGCCGGATCGCTCGTAACACTTTCTTAGGAATGCTGAGCGGGCGGTAACGGCCCTTAACAACCCTTTAACTTAAAAGTCTCGATAAATCTCAACGGTAAAAAGTGGAATTCCGTAACCATGCCGGCTCGCTTGCGCGGATGCGTTCGGCGCACGAGGCGGCGGTCACGGCAGTTGCGTTGGGAGAGTAAGATGAGCAGGATCGTTTTGCGCGCGGTGGCGTTGATCGCCACGGTTTGGGCGATGTCGGCGCAGGCGGCCGACCTTCCTTACGGATCGCGCGGTCCTTACACCGTCAATCAGCCGCTCAACGCCTTTAGCTGGGCCGGTCCCTATCTCGGCGGCAATCTCGGCTATAGCTGGGGCTCGGTCGACAACAATCCGACCAAGCCGTCGGGTTTTGTGGGCGGCGCCCAGGCCGGCTACAACTGGCAGAACGGTCCGTGGGTGTTCGGCGTCGAAGGCGACATCGAGGCGACCGGCGCCTCGGATACGTTTGCGCCGTGGAAGTTTTCCAACCCCTGGTTCGGCACCGTGCGCGGCCGCGCCGGCTATGCCTTCAGCAACATCCTGTTCTATGGCACCGGCGGTCTGGCGTTCGGCGATTTGCGCGGCGAGACATTCGGCCTTTCGGAATCCCACACCACCGCGGGCTGGACCGCGGGCGTCGGCGCCGAATTCGGCCTCGCCCCGAACTGGAGCGCCAAGATCGAATATCTCTATGTCGACCTCGCCAGCAGCCCCTTCACCATCACCGGCATGTCGAACGGCTACCGGTTCGGGGTGGTGCGCGCCGGCGTCAACTATCACTTCTGATAGCAACAAGAAAACATCCTGTCGCAACCTCCCGGCCGCCGTCCGCGGTCGGGATTTTTTTTTGCATGGCGTTTTCGAGCGAAGCGGGCACCGGTTGGCGTCAAGAAAACGCGTCGAGAACAAGTCCCCGCGCGCTCTAAGACGAAATCACCAGGTTGACCGCCTTCGGGCCCTTGCCCTTCTTGTCCGGTTCGACCTCGAATGTGATGCGCTGTCCTTCGGTCAGGTCCTTCAATCCCGCCCGCTCCACCGCGGTGATGTGAACGAACACATCGCGGCCGCCGTCATCGGGCTTGATGAAGCCATAGCCACGTTCTCCATTGAAGAACTTGACCGTACCAGTCATGGCCATCGGGAAACTCCTACCCGTGCTGCTCCGCCGCTACGCGCCAGCGTACCGGCCCGACCGGACATTCGTTTTCGGAAAGCTTGGCCACATGTGCGGATTAGGCTGCCGGCGCCGATCCGTCTTCAGCGTAATATTCGAGGCCTTGTCACTCCGCCGCTACCATTCGCGGAAGCGGGACGAAAAGCCGATCCCAATAGCCTGAGCATAATACGGTTCCTGGCAAATTGCCTACCGTACAAATCGGAGTTTTCCCGCCGCCCGAGCGGCGCCGATCCGGCCATGGTTTGGGCCGCTAGGGCTTCGGTGTCTCAAGCCGGAACCGGCCGGCGCCGCCCTGGCCGAGCGGCTTTTCCAGTTCGGGAAGGATCGCCTTCAGTTCGCCCATCAGCGTCCACGGCGGATTGACGATCAAAAGGCCGGCCGAGGCCAGCGCGGCGCCGGCGGCCTGCGGCGCGACGCTGAATTCCAGGCGGAGGCATGTTCCCGGGGAAGGGCCGGCGCTGACCGCTTCGGCGACATGCCGCGCGAGTTTGTCGGTGGCGCGGCGGCTTTTCACCGGGTACCACAGCAAATAGCTGCCGGTCGGCCATTTCGCGAAGGCTTGCGCGAAGCCAGCGGCCAGGCGTTCGAACTCGTCTTTTTGCTCGTAAGGCGGATCGATCAGGACCAGGCCGCGGCGCTCCTTCGGCGGCACGAAGGCCGGCAACGCCAGCCAGCCGTCGAGGTCGACCACGCGGGCCTGGGTGTCGCGGCGCAGCGCGTCGATCAGGCGCTTGCGCGCTTTCGGCTCGACTTCGCACGCCGTCAGGCGATCCTGCGGCCGCAGCAGCGCTCGCGCGATCAGCGGCGAACCGGGATAGGCCGTGAGGTCGCGCTCGGGGTTGAAGGCCCTGACGATGTCGAGATAGGGCATGACCAGCGGCAGCGCGGCTTCCGAAAACCGCGCCTGCATCACCCGCGCGATGCCGGTGAGCCATTCGCCGCCGCGGCGCGCTTCGTCGGAGGTGAGATCGTACAGTCCCGCGCCGGCGTGGGTGTCGATGACGCGAAACGGGGCCGGCTTGTCCTGCAGATAGGTCAGCATGCGCACCAGCACGATGTGCTTGATGACGTCGGCGAAGCCGCCGGCATGAAAGGCGTGACGGTAGTTCATGCCAGAGGGGTTACGACATCAGGCGGCGAAAGCAACCCGCGTCGTTCCGGGGCGATGCCAGAGCTCAGCCGCCCCGCATCGGCGGCATCACCACCTCGTCGCGCCGGCAGGCGCGGCGATCGATTTCCTCGCAGTCGCGGAACTGCAGATCCTTGCTCATGCAGATCCGCACCTCGCTGAGCCGCTTGCTGTTGCAGGTCACGGCGATCGCGGCGGCGCTCAGGCCCGGATTGACCTTGATGAAGGCGTCCTCGATATCGGCGGGCGCGACGGTCTTCTCGTCGGGCAATTGGAGAAATTCCGGCGGGATCTTCACCGCGGACCGCGCCTTGCGGACGGTTTCGAAATAGGCCCGCGCGCCCAGCCCCGAGCAGGTGCCGTGCTTGTCCCATTCGTTGAAGATCAGCCCGGGCGCCGGCATCAGATCCAGCATCGATGCCATGATATCGCGATCGAGCCGCGGCGACGGCCGCTGGCAATAATCGGGAAAGCCGTGCTCGTATTGCGGCCACAGTCCATGGACCACGAAGGAAAACGGCCGCCCGCCGCACTGGGCCTGCGAACGCCCCTCAGTGCCGCGTTCGGAGGCCTCCTCGCAGAAGGAGGGCGACCATGACAGCGACAGCACGTAAAAATCGAACTCCCCGGGGGCGTTCTGCCGGCGATCCTGCGCCGACGCCGTCCCCGCCACCAAGGCGAGCAGTCCCAACGAGATCAAAAACCGCGAAATCCAGGCCGATCGAAAATGCAACATCGCTACGCTCCCAATACCGAAGACGGCGGGAAGCCTAGCAGGCAACCAGAACATTTCAAGAACAAAATAAGGAGACGCAGCAGGGCCCGCGGGAAATCGCCCGCGAATCAGGGCCGGGCGGCGTTGCAGCCGGGATTATAGGCCCAGTTGCGGTCAAGCCCGGTCACGCACCATTCGACGCCCTGGCCGAAACCGGCAAAACCGCCGTCCTCGATGATCGAATAGTGCACCGTGTGCATCTTGCCGTTGCTGAGCAACGCCTCGGCGCTGCAATAGCGGCGCGGAATGTTGTCGGACTGCCAGGGGCGGAACGCGGTTTCACGGACCTTGTCATAGGCGGTGATCCGCAGGTTGGAATTCCAGAAGCTGCTTTCCTTCTCCCAGAACTCGGTGGTGATCGTCCCCAGCGCACGTTCGCACCCGGCGACCCGTCCGTCATAGCGGGGGCCGAACAGCCCGAAATTCAATTCCAGCGGATTGGCTGCCTGGGCCGCCTGGCCAAAGGTGAGCAGGCCGAACAGGATGCCGAGCGCGGCGCCAAGGCCGGGCCTTTTCAGGGAGGTGAAGATGTCGTGCATGGGCCATCCGCCGCAAAAACCAACGCTCAGACGGTGCCGCGAAGCCCCGACAAGGTCAAGTGCAACGCGGCAACACCTGCCGATAAGTCCCCCTCGCACGCTCAGGCGTTCTTTTCATGGCAAAGGATGCGCTCTAAGGTATCTCAACGCACCAAATGGAGTTTGCGATGCGAATGATTGGGGCTGTGAGCCTTCTGGCCGTATGCGGAATGCTGGTGTGCGCGCCGGCGCGGGCCCAGTTCGTGCCGCCGTTCAAGGGCAACGATACCGGCGGCATCATCGCCTATCCCCTGGCTTCGCAAATGGATGTCCGCCAGCTCGCGGTCGATCACTGCGCGTCTTACGGCAAGGTGGTGAAATTCCTGGCCGTGGACGCCCAATATGGCGGCTACATTTCCTTCGCTTGCCGCTGGGTGCCGTATGGCGCCAACGAACGGCCGCTGCGCCGCTCCTACTGAGCCGATGCCCGATCCATCCGAACCGAATTCACTGGGAGTGCGGAGCATGACGCGGCGGTTTCTTTCAATTTGTGCGGCGACAGGCCTGCTGACACTGTTGCCCGTCTTTGGTGCTGGCGCGGTCGAAATGCCTATTCGCAAGGCGGGCCTGTGGGAAATGAAGATATTGGGGAGCGGCTCTCAATCGCCCGGGATGACGATGCAGCATTGCACCGACGAGACCACCGACAAGCAGATGAGCACGACGTTCTCGCCGGTGGCGAAGGAAATGTGTTCCAGGCAGGATACCCAGAAGACCGCGACCGGTTACGTCACCGATTTCGGCGTGCAAGGTCGGGACCATGTCGATCACATCGCATTCCGAGACCACCGGCGATTTCAACTCCGCCTACACGGTCAAGTCCACCTCCCATAACGAGGGCGGCCCTGCCGGCGTGCCGGCTGATTCGACGACGACGATCGAGGCGAAGTGGCTGGGGGCCTGCAAACCCGACCAGAAACCCGGCGACATCGTGATGCCCGGCGGCATCAAGATGAACGTCAAGGACATGGAAAAGCTGAAAGCCCTGATGCCGAAACTCAAATAACGGCGCGGCCTTTCGGTCGTTACACCGGTATCCGGACCGCGGCGCGCAGTCCGCCCATCGGACTGTCGCCGAGCGTGATGTCGCCGCCGTGCGAGCGGGCGATGTCGCGGGCGATCGCAAGACCCAATCCGGTGCCGCCTTCATCCTGGTTGCGGGCGTCATCGAGCCGCAGGAACGGCTTGAACACTTCCTCGCGCATCTGCTGCGGAATGCCCGGTCCGTCGTCGTCGACCGTGATCGTCAGATAGCGGTGATCGCGGTGACCGGAGATCGAAATCGTATTGGCGTGCCGCGCCGCGTTGGAGACGAGGTTGGCGAGGCAGCGCTTGAAGGACGCCGGCTTCACCGTCACCACGGGCAGTCCGCGGAACGCCACGGTCGCGGTGTGGCCGTTGCGCTCGGCGTCGCTGCGCAACTCCTCCAGCGCCATCGTCATATCGGTCGGCTGCGCGTGCTCGCCGCTGTCGCCGCGGGCGAAAGCGAGATAGTCCTCCAGCATGCCGGACATCTCGTCGACGTCCTTGCGCATGCCGTCGACCTCGGGACTGTCGCCGATCAACGCCAGCTCCAGCTTGAAGCGGGTCAGGATGGTGCGCAGATCATGCGAGACGCCGGCCAGCATCGCGGTGCGTTGCTCGATCGAGCGCTCGATGCGCGCTTTCATCTCCAGGAAGGCGTGCGCGGCGCGGCGCACTTCCCGTGCGCCGCGGGGACGGAAGTTCGGCACCTCGCGGCCCTTGCCGAAGCTTTCGGCGGCGTCGGCCAGCCGCAGGATCGGCCTGATCTGGTTGCGCAGGAACAACACCGCCACGATCAGCAGGATCGACGAGGTGCCCAGCATCCAGAAGATGAAGATCTCGGAATTCGAGGCATAGGCCGCGCTGCGCTGGGCGAAGATGCGCATCACGGCGTCGGCGAGCTGAATGCGGATTTCCACCAGGTTGGAGCGCCCGACGGTGTCGATCCAGAACGGCCTTCCGATCTTCCGGCTGAGCTCCACCGACAGCGTCTGATCGAGCAGCGAGAAGAACGGCTTTGGTCCCGGCGGCGGCATGTCTCCGACGGGAAGGAAATCGACCACCAGCTGCAGCCGCTGCTGGGCGATACGCCGCAGCTGCGCGCGGTCCTTGTCCTGCGGATAACCCTGGTAGACGTCGATCAGGCTGGCGATATCCTGCACCACGGCCGCTGAAAGATGCCGGGTGACCGTGTTCCAGTGCCGCTCCATGAACACGAAGGCCACCACCGATTGCAGCACCACCATCGGCACGATCATGATCAGCAGCGCGCGGGCGTAGAGTCCCGTCGGCATCCAGCTCTTGAACGCGTTGCCCATCCAGCCGTTGGCGGCGGAGACGCGCCGCGAAGCGGTGCGGATCAGCGTAAGGCCGGTGTCGAGCGTGCTCATCTGGAATGGCTCAAGGGGAGGCGACCAGGCGATAGCCGATGCCGCGCACCGCCTGCAGGAACAGCGGGTTGGCGGGATCGCGTTCGATCTTGCGCCGCAGCCGGTTGATCTGCACGTCCACCGCGCGCTCGTTGACGGTGCCGTTGCCGGTGAGCGCGCTGCGCGGCACCGTCTCGCCCGGCGCCACCGCGAGAATGCGCAGCATCTCGCGTTCGCGGTCGGTGAGATGAACGGGCTCGTCGCCGTGGCGCAGTTCGCCGCGCTCCAGATGATAGACGTAAGGCCCGAACGCGACCTGCTCCAGCGTTTCCACCGGCTGCGGCGCGGTGCGCTTGAGGATATTGCCGATCCGCAGCACCAGCTCGCGCGGCTCGAACGGCTTGGCGACATAATCGTCGGCGCCGATCTGCAGGCCCTCGATGCGGGCTTCCGCCTCGTGGCGCGCGGTCAGCATGATGATCGGCACCGACGACGAAGCGCGGATGAAGCGGGCGAGATCGAAGCCGGTTTCGCCGGGCATCATCACGTCGAGGATCAAAAGATCGAAATGCAGGCCGAGCAGCTTGGCACGGGCGTCGCCGGCGCTCATCGCGGTGGTGACGCGGTAGCCCTCGCCGCAGAGAAAGCGCGACAACAGATCGCGGATGCGGCGGTCGTCATCGACCAGCAGCAGATGCGGCGCGTCGTCGGCCGGTTTGCGCGGGGGGCGCGTGATTGTTGCAGCCTGGATCACGCTTATTCCTTTGCGGTTGCGACGCCGGCCCCGAGGATCGTCTCCAGCACCTTGTCGGGATCGTCGTGATCGATCATCGCGCGCAGGAACCGGCGGACCGTATCGACGCCATCAGGCCCGATGTCCCGCAGCGCCCGGTTGATGCGGTCGGTCTGCAGGCCTGCGAGCCTGCCCACCAGCGCCTCGCCCTTTGCGGTGGCAAAAAGAAGGCGTTGCCGCCGGTCGTTATTCCCGGTCTTCTGCACGATATAGCCTTCGTCGAGCAGCTGCTTGAGAACCCTTCCGAGCGACTGCTTGGTGATCCGCAGCACGTCCAGCAGGTCGGCCACCTTCAGGCCGGGATAGCGGTGGACGAAATGCAGCACCCGGTGGTGCGCGCGCCCGAAACCGAACGCCTCCAGTTCATGGTCGGCGTCGCCGACGAAATCGCGGTAGGCGAAAAACAAGAGCTCGATGATGTCCCAGCGCAAATCGCTGGTCCCGGGGGCAGGCGACCGCCCATGAGGCGACCGCGAATCAGGGTCGGGCGAAGCATTTGAGAAATTTATGTCAGCCATATTGACGTATCTTGGGTTCAATGTTACAAAACCATCTGCCGCGACGAAACATTAAGTCGTGTCATTCGCGGTGGTGTTTCAAAAGGCCTGAGAAAGCCTGAGGTTGCGGCCAGGGCCGCGAATTTGTCTACCGTGCGATTGTCGAGCGGCATTTCGGCAAACATACTGGACTTCCGCCTTCCGCAAAAGCATGTCCTAAGGCCCATGCTGGCGGGAAGACCGGCCGCAGGGCCGGGGGCAGCAGGTGGGGGCCAGACGTAAACAGCGCCGCGGCGCGCGGCGCGTGACTAGCGTCAATCCGGGAGAGGGCCCATGGGAGTTTCGTTCGAGCAGGCCCGGAGAGACAGGCCGGCGGCAGAAATCGCGCCGGTTCCGACAGCGGGAAGCAAGGGAATGAGTTTGAAATTCGAAATCGAGCCTGCGACGAATCCGACGGCCGGGAAGGAGCTCGCGGCAAGGCTCGTGGACCCCGGCTTCGGCCGGATTTTCACCGATCACATGGCTGTGGTCCGCTACAATAAGGCGAAGGGCTGGCATGACGCGCGCGTCGAATCCCGCGCGCATTTCCCGCTCGATCCGGCCGGAGCCGTCCTGCACTACGCGCAGGAGATTTTCGAAGGCCTCAAGGCCTACAGGCGCGACGACGGCGGCGTGAACCTGTTCCGCCCCGACGCCAATGCCCGGCGCTTCCGGAGTTCGGCCGAGCGCATGGCCATGCCGCTGCTGCCCGAGCCTGTGTTCGTCGAAGCGGTCGAGCAGCTCGTGCGCATCGATCGCGCCTGGATACCGGGCGGCGACGGCAGTCTCTACCTGCGGCCCTTCATGATTGCGAGCGAGGTCTTCCTCGGCGTGAAGCCTTCCGAGGAATACATCTTCGCCGTCATCGCCTCGCCGGTCGGCTCCTATTTCAAGGGCGGACCTGCGCCGGTGTCGATCTGGGTGTCGGAGAACTACACGCGCGCCGCGATCGGCGGCACCGGCGCCGTCAAATGCGGCGGCAACTACGCCGCGAGCCTGCGCGCGCAGGCCGAGGCCATAGAACACGGCTGCGATCAGGTCGTCTTCCTCGATGCGATCCAGCGCTGCTACGTAGAGGAACTCGGCGGCATGAACGTCTTCTTCGTGTTCGACGACGGTTCCCTGCTGACGCCGCCGCTCGGCACGATCCTGCCGGGCATCACCCGCGATTCGATCATCGCGCTGGCGAAAGATTCCGGCACGCGCGTGCGCGAGGAGGCCTACGCGATCGATCAGTGGCGCGCCGATGCCGCCAGCGGAAAGCTGAAAGAGGCCTTCGCCTGCGGCACCGCTGCCGTCATCTCGCCGATCGGCAAGGTGTGTTCGGCGAGCGGCGATTTTCTCATCAGCGGCGGCGCGGCCGGCCCTGTCGCCATGGGGCTGCGCAAGAAGCTGGTCGACATCCAGTACGGTCGCGCGGCCGACCCGCACGACTGGATCAGAAAGGTGCTGTGACCGGCGGCGGAGACGGCGGGGCGTAGGGTAGGCACGCTCTTTCACTCCCTCGCCCCGCTCTTGCGGGGAGAGGGTGGGGTGAGGGGCCTTTCTCCACATCGGGACTCGCGGATAGTCCCCCTCACCCGAAATTCGGGCCTTGCCCGAATTTCGACCTCTCCCCGCAAGCGGGGCGAGGTGAAGTGAACTCCGGTTGCCGCCTCGCGCGGCGGCTGGTAAACGCCGCTCATGAAAGACAAATCCAAGAAACCGCAGAAATTAAAGGCGCGCCTGCCGCGCGGGCTGGCCGATCGCGGTCCTTCCGAAATCGCGGCGACGCGCGCGATGGTCGAGAAGATCCGCGAAGTCTATGAGCGCTACGGCTTCGAGCCGGTGGAAACCCCGGCGATGGAATACACCGACGCGCTCGGGAAATTCCTGCCCGACCAGGACCGGCCCAACGAGGGCGTGTTCTCGTTCCAGGACGACGACGAGCAATGGATCAGCCTGCGCTACGACCTGACCGCGCCGCTGGCGCGCTATGTCGCGGAAAATTTTGACAGTCTGCCGAAACCCTATCGCAGCTACCGCGAAGGCTACGTCTATCGCAACGAGAAGCCGGGCCCCGGCCGCTTCCGCCAGTTCATGCAGTTCGACGCCGACACGGTGGGTTCAGCGTCTCCCGCCGCCGACGCCGAGATGTGCATGATGGCCGCCGACACCATGGAAGCGCTCGGCATCCCCCGCGGCAGCTACGTGGTGAAGGTGAATAACCGCAAGGTGCTGGACGGGGTGAGAGACGCGATCGGCGTCACTGATGACGCTCAATGGCTGATCGTCATGCGTGCGATCGATAAATTGGATCGGCTCGGTATCGCCGGAGTTCAGCAACTGCTTGGTGATGGCCGCAAGGATGAGTCTGGAGACTTTACGAAAGGCGCCGGATTGAGTGCCGCTCATATTGCGCTGGTGACCGGTGCTATCGAAACGGGAAACTCAGAGATCGATGCGCGACTGCGTGAGAGCCAGATTGGACAGCAGGGTCGCGTAGAGCTGGATGAAATAAGCAGGCTCGTTGCCGCGTCTGGTTATGGTTCTGATCGCATCTGTATCGACCCCTCCGTCGTTCGCGGCCTCGAATATTACACCGGCCCGGTCTACGAGGTCGAACTGCTGCTCGACACCAAGGACGAAAAAGGCCGGCCCGTGCGCTTCGGCTCGGTCGGCGGCGGCGGGCGCTATGATGGCCTCGTGTCGCGGTTTCGCGGCGAGCCGGTGCCGGCTACCGGATTTTCCATCGGCGTGTCGCGGCTGCAGGCCGCGCTCACGATGTTGGGCAAGCTCGACACCAAGCCCGAATTCGGCCCCGTCGTCGTCACCGTGTTCGACCGCGAGCGCGTCGCCGACTACCAGAGGATGGTCGCGGCGCTGCGCGCCGAAAAAATCCGCGCCGAGCTTTATCTCGGCAATCCCAAAAACATGGGCAACCAGCTCAAATATGCCGACAGGCGCAATTCGCCTTGCGTGATCATCCAGGGTTCGGACGAGAAGGCGCGCGGCGAGGTGCAGATCAAGGATCTGATCGAGGGCGCCAGGGCCGCCGCCGCGATCGCCTCCAACCAGGAATGGCGCGAGAGCCGCCCTGCGCAATTCTCGTGCAGGGAAGACGAACTGGTCGCCAAGGTGCGCGAAGTGCTGATGCGCCACGAGGTGAAGTGGGCTTAGGCATTCATTCAGGCGTCATGCCCGGCCTTGTGCCGGGCATCCACGTCTTGTTTGATAGGAAAAGATCATGGATGGGCGGGGATACGCGCTTCGCGCTTTTGCCCGGCCATGACGGAAAAGCAAAAGAGGGAGTGACAAAAATGCCTGAAATCACCATCAGCATGGCCGCCGGCCGCACCGACGAGCAGAAGGCCGGCATGATGCGCGACATCACGCAGGCGCTGGTGAAGAACCTCGGCGTCGACGCCGAGGCCGTCGTGATCCAGATCAACGAAGCGCCGCTGGCGCACAAGATGAAGGGCGGCAAGACCTTCGTGGAGCGCGCGGCGGCGGCGAAGAAGTAGCGCTCACTTCGTCGTCCCCGCGAAAGCGGGGACCCAACCACCGGCGCTGAATGTTTTGGAAAGTGTCGGCCACACTGCCCTGACGCGCCATCACGCGGTATGGGTCCCGGCGTTCGCCGGGACGACGCCGTGATGTGGAGCACCATCCATGGACGCACGTGACATCATCAAGGTCGGCATGAGCGCCGAGCGCACGCTGATCGTGCCGCCCGAACACACCGTCGGGCATTTTGTCCCGCACATGCCGATGGTCTATGCGACCCCGATGATGATCCTGGAAATGGAGATCGCGTCCGGCGATGCCATCAACAGATATCTCGAGCCGGGCTGGGTCACGGTCGGCACCGAGGTCGATATCCGCCATCTCGCCGCGACGCCGGTCGGCGCGCGGGTGCGGACCACGGCGCGGGTGATCGCGGTGGAGCGCCGGGTGATCCGCTTCGAGGTCGAAGCCTTTGACGACAAGCGCCGGATCGGCGAGGGCCGCCACGCCCGCGGTCTCGTCAATGTCGAGGCTTTTACCAAGCACCTGAGGGCGCGCTAGTTACTTCGCCAGCTCTTTCGAGCGTTTGGTTGCGGCTGCCACCGCGCGCGTCAGCAGCGACTGCATGCCATCCGGTCCCATCAGCACCCCCAACGCCGCGGCCGTGGTGCCGCCGGGCGAGGTGACGTTCTGGCGCAGCGTGGCGGCGGCAAGCTCCGAGCGATGCAGCAATTCGCCGGAGCCGACGACGGTTTCGCGCGCCAGCTTGGTGGCGAGATCGGCCGGCAGGCCGGCTTCGACGCCGGCGCGCGCCAGTTCTTCGGCGAGCAGAAAGACATAGGCCGGGCCGGAGCCGGAGACCGCGGTCACCGCATCCATCAAACCCTCGTCGTCCACCCACTCGACCGACCCGGTAGCGCGCAGCAGCGCGTCGGCCACCGTGCGCTGGTTGGCGCTGACATTCTTCGCCGCCACCGCAACGGTAATGCCGCGGCCGATCGCGGCCGGCGTGTTGGGCATGGCGCGAACCACGCTGCCGCGGCAGACCTCTTCGAGCGATGCGATGGTCGTGCCCGCCATGATCGACACCACCAGTGTCGACGGTCCGGCGAACGGGTTCAGGCCGGTGCCGGCTTCGCGGAACATCTGCGGCTTCAGCGCGACCACCAGCGTGGCCGCGGCGCCGACATCCTTTGCCGATGGATTGAGGCGAATGCCTTTTGCCGCCAGCGCGCTGATTTCCCCGGAGGGATGCGGCTCGATCACCACGACGCGTTTTGGATCGAGCCCCCGCGCCAGCCAGCCCGCCAGCATCGCCCCGCCCATCTTCCCCGCGCCGGCGAGGACGACGGGGCCGGTGATGTTTTGTAGCGTGTTGTTGTTGGTTTCCGAAAGCGTTACCACAAATGACCTCGTCGTCCCCGCGAAAGCGGGGACCCATAACCACAGGCGGTTCTAATCAGACGAAGGACGGGCCACAAGCATTTTAGCCGAACGCTGGCGTCACGGAGTATGGATCCCCGCTTTCGCGGGGACGACACCGAGTTCGTTGAAGCGCCTGCGCCGAAGCGCGCCTTACGCCTCGCCCTCGGTGTCGAACATCGCCGCGCTCATGGCTTCCGGCGCGCTCTTGCCGGCCCAGACCACGAACTGGAACGCCGGATAATAGCGCTCGCAGGCGTGGATGGCGCCGACCAGCATGCTCTCGCATTGCGCGGTCGAGGCGGTGATGCCCGGCAGCACCAGCGCCTGCCGGTACATGATCATGCCGGTGTGGGTCCAGATATCGAAATGCCCGACCCATAGCTGCTCGTTGATCGACGCGATCAGCCGTTGAACCTCGGCGCGGCGCGGCGCCGGAATTTTCATGTCGAAGGCGCAGGCCAGATGCAGCGCCTCGATCTCGGTCATCCAGGTGAAGGACAGCTGGTAATCGGTCCAGTCTCCCTTGGAGACGATCGTCACTTCGTCTTCGCCGGAGCGTTCGAACGACCAGTTGTTACTGGCGGCGATGTCCTCGACAACCGCGAGCGGATTGTTCCGGGAATCGATGATGCCTTCGAGGAGGGACATGCCGTCTCGACCTTGCCTTTGCACGTTCAGATACAATGGTTGCCACGCACGCAGCAGGCCGACACGCGCTTGCCTGACGCGTCGCTGCCGACTGCAATCCCTCGGTGGAACCCGGAGCCTACGGGGATCAAGTGATGTGATTTGCGGAATCCGCGCAACCGCACCGCGAGTCCATCCACAGGCAAAGCGCGGCTCGTCCACAGCTCTTCGCGCGGCGTTAACTATTGCCATGAGAACAAACCGGAATCGGATTCGCGTTTGCCGAGTCCTGCGCGCCGGATTCGCTCTTCGCGAGGCGACCGGCCGGCCTCGATCGTTGATTTCCAGGCCCGGATGTCGCCTCGAGTTGCGCCAGGTTTCGCTTTGTTGTCATGGGGGCATGCGGATTACCCCTATCGAAGGTTCTTGCTGGCGCCGCCCCCGTTCGTCATAATTCAGACGGGTCGCTCATACCGGGCGGCTCATGTTCTCAGGGCGGGGTGAAATTCCCCACCGGCGGTAAGGGTGGACGAGCCCAAGCCCGCGAGCGCCTTCCTCCCCAAGAGGAAGGGTCAGCAGATTCGGTGCGATTCCGAGGCCGACGGTTAAAGTCCGGATGAAAGAGAACGGTCGCGACAGCCGCATCTCCTGCGCGGCCGGTCGTTCCGTATGCCCTGATTCTGGTCCTGAAAGAGGAAAGCCATGAATTCAGATGTTGCAAGACGCTCCCCAGGTAAAAGACGCTACTGAAGCAAAGGACCCGCCCGAAACGGTCGATCGTCCACCTGTTGTCGTGCACCCGCGATTTGCAAAACCGCAGCGGGTCGCGTTCGTGCAGTCCTCCTGGCATCGCGAGGTGGTCGAGGAATGCCGCATCGCTTTCCTCGAGGAGATCGTGGCGCGCAACATTGCGCGCGCGCAGATCGATCTGTTCGAGGTGCCGGGCTCGTTCGAAATCCCGCTGCACGCGCAGCTCTTGGCCAAGACCCGGCGCTACACCGCGATCGTCGCTGCCGGGCTCGTGGTCGATGGCGGCATCTACCGCCATGAATTCGTCGCCGACACCGTGATCAAGGCGCTGATGGATGTGCAGTTGCGCACCGAAGTGCCGGTATTCTCCGCGGTGCTGACGCCGCAGCAGTTCCACGAGACCGCGCCGCATATCGAATTCTTCCGCAAGCATTTTGCGACCAAGGGCGTCGAGGTCGCGGAGGCCTGCGCCAACACGCTGCTGAGCCTGGAACGGTTGCGCGGCCAGGTCGCGGCGGGGATCGTGTAGCCGATCCGCGTTTTCGAGCGAAGTGGGCACCGGTTCGCGTGAAGAAAACCCGTCAAAATAAAGATCGAGCCCCGGTCTGATTGAATCAGACCGGGGTCATCATCGGTCGATTGTCATTTCCATAGCCGCCTATAGACTTGGCGGCGGGAGGAGGCACGCCCGTGGCGACGGGCGGCCGAGACGATCATGTTCGAAGGACACGATCCCTATCTCGTCGCGCTCTCGGTGGTGATCGCGATCCTGGGTGGTTACACCGGCTTCGGCCTCGCGGCGCGGATTCGCGGGACGCCGGGCGTGAGCCGGCGCGTGCTGCTGGCCGGCGCCGCCGGATTCCTCGCGATCGGCATCTGGACCATGCATTTTGTCGGCATGCTGGCGGCGCCCATACCGGCGGATGCCGTCTATCTCGTGCTTCCCACCATCGTCTCGTTCCTGATCTGCGCGCTGGTGGTCGGGGTCTCGCTGTTTTTCCTGAGCATCGGCGAGCCTTCGCAGCGGCGCGTGATCTCGTCCGCGGTGCTGTTAGGTGCCGGGATCGTGAGCATGCACTATGTCGGCATTCACGGCCTTGCCGGAAATTTCGCGATTCAGCACGACACCGCCATGGTCCTGCTGTCGATTTTGATAGCCATCGTCGCGGCCTATGGCGGCTTGCGCGCGTTCCTTGCCCGGCAGGACGGCGTGCGCCTGATCGCGAGCTCGATTGCGTTCGGCGTCGCGGTGTCCGGCATGCACTACACCGCAATGTACGGCATGCATTTTGTGCCGCTGTCGGAAGCGGCGCACCACCACCTAGCCGGAGGGCTGGCTGCGTCGCAGCAAATCCTCTCGGTGGTGGTGGCGGTGCTCTGTTTCGTGATCGCGGCGGGCTTCCTGCTGTCGCTGGTGCCGGAACCACGCCGGCAAACCGCGGCGACGGCCACGGCGCCGATTAATCCAGCGGCAGAAGTCGCCGCCGTCGCCGCGCCGTCGCCGACATCCGAGCCGGGCGTGGCTACCGCATCGCACCCGCGGCTGACGGCGGCGCCGCTCGGCGGTCTCGGCCAGCCGCCGCGCGCCGCACCCGCGCCGCGGCTGCCGGTCGAAGGCGCCAATGGCACCCATTTCATCGATACCGCGGATATCAGGAGCGTGCGGGCCGATGCCCATTATACCAGGGTCCATGACGGCACCCGCGAGCGGATGTGCCCATGGTCGATCTCGGAGGCCGAAGCGCAGCTCGATCCCGGCCTGTTCCTCCGGGTGCACCGCAGCCACATCGTGGCGATCCCGCATATCAGCTTCGTCCGCAAGGAAGGCGATGGCGCGGTGATCGAGCTCGACGGTCCGTCGCCGCATCGCGTCCCCGTGAGCCGCGCCAAGATCGCAGAGGTCAAGGCCCGGCTGGGGCTGATCAGGCGCAATCATCACGCCTGAAGCCGGAAGCAACTCTTCACCTCGCCCCGCTTGCGGGGAGAGGTCGGATTCTCGCGTCAGCGAGAAGCCGGGTGAGGGGAACTCACCGCGGGTATTTCGTCTTGGGAATTTGCGGAGGCAGCCCCTCACCCCAACCCTCTCCCCGTGAAGAACGGGGAGAGGGAGGAGGCTTCCTATAGGTCGCAGAGCCTGACGCATTTCGTGCGCGGTTATCCGCAACTCGTGCGAATTTCCCCGGCTTGTGACCCAGCTTCGGCCGCTGCCTTGTCTGCGAACCATTCTCATAACAGCTTCCGCGCCGACGTCTGAGTTGAAAAAAGACGCGCATGGAGGAGACGATGATTCCTGGCCCGTTCAGCTATCACCGGCCTGCGACCGTGGCCGATGCGGTCAAATTACTCTCGACCTTGGGCGACGAAGCGCGCCCCCTTGCCGGCGGCCACAGCCTGGTCCCGATGATGAAGCTCCGGCTCGCCAGCCCCGAACATCTGGTTGACCTGCACGGCATCGCCGGGCTGAAAGGCATCCGCCGCGACGGCGATCGCATCGTGATCGGCGCCATGACCACCCAGCACGAGCTGCTGGCTTCCGGCGACATCGCAAAATCGCTGCCGATTCTGCATGAAGCCGCAGCTCTGATCGCCGATCCGCAGGTGCGCTACATGGGCACCATCGGCGGCAATGTCGCCAATGGCGATCCCGGCAATGACATGCCGGCTCTGATGCTGACGCTGGGGGCGAGCTACCGGCTCGAAGGGGCCGGGGGCGCCCGCGAGGTCGCGGCGAGCGAGTTCTATCAGGGCGCCTATTTCACCGCGCTCGAGCCCGGCGAGATCCTGACCGCGATTTCGATCCCTCTGCCTGCGGCCGGTCACGGCTACGCCTACGAGAAACTGAAACGCAAGGTCGGCGACTACGCCACCGCCGCGGCCGCCGTCGTGCTCACGATGGCGAACGGCAAGGTCGCGGCTTGCGCGATCGGCCTCACCAACCTGCACGAAACGCCGCTGCTCGCCGCGGAGGCGGCCAGGTGCGTGATCGGAACCGGCCTCGATGCGGCAACGCTGAAAAAGGCCGCGGCGGCGGCGGAGGCGATCATGTCGCCGGCCGCCGATGCCCGCGGGCCAATCGAATACCGCAAGCATGTCGGCGGCATCATGGTGACACGGGCGCTGCAACGCGCCGCGGCTCGTGCTGGTTAGGGGAGAGGAAAAAATGGCAAAAACCCATGTGACCATGAAGGTGAACGGCGCCGAGGTCGAAGGCCTGGTCGAGCCGCGCACGCTGCTGGTGCATTTCCTGCGCGAAAACCTTTCGCTCACCGGCACCCATATCGGCTGCGAGACCACCCATTGCGGCGCCTGCACCGTCGATCTCGACGGCATGTCGGTGAAAAGCTGCACCGTGTTCGCGGTGCAGGCCCAGGGCTCCGAGATCACTACCATCGAGGGCGTCGCCAATGCCGACGGCTCGCTGTCGGCGCTGCAGGAAGGCTTCCGCATGATGCACGGGCTGCAATGCGGCTTCTGCACCCCCGGCATGATCTTGCGCGCGCAACGCCTGCTCCAGGAGAACCCGTCGCCGACAGAAGAGGAAATCCGGATCGGCATCTCCGGCAATATCTGCCGCTGCACCGGCTATCAGAACATCGTCAAGGCGATCCAGTACGCCGCCGCCGTGATCAATGGCGTTCAATTCAAGGAGGCCGCGGAATGAACGACATGACTCCCACGCGGGAACAACGCCAAGCCAGTCTCGAAGGCATGGGCTGCAAGCGCAAACGGGTCGAGGACGCCCGCTTCACGCAAGGCAAGGGCAACTATGTCGACGATTTGAAGCTGCCGGGCATGCTGCATGGCGATTTCGTCCGCTCGCCGCATGCGCACGCGCGCGTCAAATCGATCAATTCGGAAGAGGCGCTGAAGGTGCCGGGCGTGCTGGCGGTGATCACCGCCGAGACGCTGAAGACCGTCAACCTCGCCTGGATGCCGACCCTGGCCGGCGACGTGCAGATGGTGCTGGCCGACGGCAAGGTGCTGTTCCAGAATCAGGAAGTGGCCTTCGTGGTCGCCACCGACCGCTATGCCGCCGACGACGGCATCAACAAGGTGGTGGTCAAATACGAACCGCTGCCGGTCGTGATCGATCCGTTCAAGGCGATGGACAAGGACGCGCCGGTGCTGCGCGAGGATCTCGCCGGCAAGACCACCGGCGCGCACGGGCCGCGCAAGCATCACAACCACATCTTCGAATGGACCGTCGGCGACAAGGATCTCACCGACGCCGCGTTCCGCAAGGCGGAGGTGACGATCAAGGAGATGATCTCCTATCATCGCACCCATCCGTCGCCGCTGGAGACCTGCCAGTGCGTGTGCTCGTTCGACAAGATCAAGGGCGAGCTGACGATCTGGGGCACCTTCCAGGCGCCGCATGTGATCCGTACCGTGGTGGCGCTGATCGCCAAGATCCCGGAACAGAAGATCCACGTGATCTCGCCCGATGTCGGCGGCGGTTTTGGTAACAAGGTCGGCGCCTATCCCGGCTACATCTGCGCCGCCGTCGCCTCGATCGTCACCGGCAAGCCCGTCAAATGGGTCGAGGACCGCATCGAGAATCTCACCGCGACGTCGTTTGCTCGCGACTACCACATGACGACCGAGATCGCCTCGACCAAAGAGGGCAAGGTCACCGGCCTGCGCGTCCACGTGCTGGCCGATCACGGCGCGTTCGATGCCTGCGCCGATCCGTCGAAATGGCCGGCCGGCTTCTTCAACATCGTCACCGGCTCCTATGATTTCCCGACGGCGCATCTGTCGGTCGACGGCATCTACACCAACAAGGCGCCGGGCGGCGTCGCCTATCGCTGTTCGTTCCGGGTGACGGAGGCGGCCTACTGCATCGAGCGCGGGATGGACATTCTGGCCCAGAAGCTCGGGATGGATCCGGCGGAATTGCGGCTGAAGAATTTTATCCGGAAGGAGCAATTTCCATATCACTCCGCCCTGGGGTGGGAATACGACTCCGGCGATTATCACACCGCCATGCGCAAGATGATGGAAACCGTCGACTATGCCGGCCTGCGCAAGCAGCAGGCGGCACAGCGCGACGCCTTCAAACGCGGCGAGACCCGCGAAATCATGGGCCTCGGGGTCTCGTTCTTCACCGAGATCGTCGGCGCCGGTCCGTCGAAAAACTGCGACATCCTGGGGATCGCGATGTTCGATTCCTGCGAGATCAGGCTGCATCCGACCGGCGCCGGCATTGCCCGGGTCGGGACCAAGAGTACCGGCCAGGGTCACGAGACCACCTGGGCGCAGATCATCGCCACCGAGATCGGGATTCCCGCCGACAACATCATGGTGGAGGAAGGCAATACCGATACCGCGCCCTACGGGCTCGGCACCTACGGCTCGCGTTCGACTCCCGTTGCGGGCGCCGCGATCGCCATGGCCGCGCGCAAGATCAAGGCCAAGGCGCAGATGATCGCCGCCTACAAGCTCGAGGTGCACGAGGACGACCTCGAATGGGATATCGACGGTTTTCGCGTCAAGGGACTGCCGGAGAAATCCGTGTCGATGAAGGACATCTGCTGGGCGGCCTATCATTCGGTGCCGCCGGGCATGGAGCCGGGCCTCGAGGCGGTGAGCTATTACGATCCGCCCAACATGACCTATCCTTTCGGTGCCTATATCTGCGTGATGAATATCGACGTCGATACCGGGGTCTACAAGATCAGGCGCTTCTACGCGCTCGACGATTGCGGCACCCGCATCAACCCGATGATCATCGAGGGCCAGGTCCATGGCGGCCTGACCGAAGCCTTTGCGATCGCGATGGGGCAGGAGATTCGTTACGACGAGACCGGCAATGTGGTGACCGGCTCGTTCATGGATTTCTTCATGCCGACCGCGGTCGAGACGCCGCACTGGGAGACCGACTTCACGGTGACGCCGTCGCCGCATCACCCGATCGGCGCCAAGGGCGTCGGCGAGAGCCCGAATGTCGGCGGCGTGCCGGCATTTTCCAACGCCGTCAACGACGCCTTCTCGTTCCTGGGGTCCACCCACATCCAGATGCCGCACGACTACTGGCGCAACTGGAAGGCGGCGAAGAATTTGGGAGTGTTCGCGTAACCTTCGTCATTGCGAGCGCAGCGAAGCAATCCATGTCGCCACGCAACGGATCAATGGATTGCTTCGTCGCTTCGCTCCTCGCAATGACGGGCAGGAAGCGGCAATGATTTGAGCGAAGAGGAAAACGCTCTGACCATGAAATCCCGCGAGGAGATCGCGCTAGCCCTGGCGGCATCCGGCTATATCGCCGACGGCGAACTTGCGACCGCGATCTCGCTGATGCAACTGCTGAGGCGCCCGCTGCTGCTCGAAGGCGAAGCGGGCGTCGGCAAGACCGAGGTTGCGAAGGCGCTGGCCGCGGCGCACGCCACCGAGCTGATCCGGCTGCAGTGCTATGAGGGCCTCGATCAATCGGCCGCGCTCTATGAGTGGAACTACCAGCGGCAGTTGCTCTCGATCCAGGCGCATCGCGGCGAGGATGCCGACGCGATCGAGGATCAGATCTTTTCGGAGAAATACCTGCTGCAGCGGCCGCTATTGGCAGCGATCCGCCGCAACAAGCCGCCGGTGCTTTTGATCGACGAGATCGACCGCGCCGACGACGAGTTCGAGGCGTTCCTGCTCGAACTCTTGTCCGACTTCCAGGTGTCGATCCCGGAGCTCGGGACGATTTCCGCGATCACGATTCCGCATGTGGTGTTGACCTCGAACGGCACCCGCGAATTGTCCGACGCGCTGCGCCGCCGCTGTCTCTATCATTATGTCGATTATCCCGACGTCGATCGCGAAGCCCGCATCATCATGGCGCGGATCGACGGCTCCAGCGCGTCGCTGGCGCTGCAGATCGCGCGCATGGTCGAAGGCATCCGCAAGGAGGAGCTGCGCAAGGTTCCGGGGGTCGCGGAGACGCTGGACTGGGCGGCGGCGCTGGTCGGGATCGGCGTGCCCGACCTGCTCGAGGCCCCCGAGGCGGTACACGAGACCCTGATGTGTCTGCTCAAGACCCATGAGGACAAGTCACGGATGACCCGCGAGGTCACCGAACGGTTATTGGGGAAGGTCGCATGAGCTGTTGCGGCAGCAATCCCGGATATGAGGAGATCGACGAGGTCTCCCGCCTCGTCGCCGCAAAACTCGCGGGGTTTCTCAAAACCCTGCGCAACAGCGGTTTTGCCGTCGGCCTGCAGGAGGGCCAGGATGCGGCTTCCCTGATGACGGCGGGCTTTGCCGAAAAGCCGGGCCTGTTGCGCATCGCGTTCAAGCATCTGTTCTCGGCGCGCAAATCCGACTGGGACCGCTTCGACGGCATCTTTGATGCGTTCTGGCTCGGCAAGCGGGTGAGATCGCGATCCCGGACCATGGGCTCGGCGAAGACGGCCAACAGCCCGTCGCTGAAAAGCCTGCAGGACAGGAAGTCCGAACCGGCGGCGGGCGAAGCCGCAACGGATCAGATTCCGTCGGCCGGCGATGGGCCCGAAGACCGCGCCGGCGAAGGCCGCATGGAAGGCGCCTCGCGCGCCGACAATCTCACGGAAATCGATTTCCGCAAGATGGCCGACCCCGAACAGATCGAGCAAGCCCACACGGTGGCGGCGAAACTGGCAAAGACCATGCGCACGCGGCTGACCCGGCGCGATCTGGCGCGGCGGCGCGGCTACCGGCTCGACCTCAGAAGAACGATCCACGGCAATATCAGCCATGGCGGCGTGCCGATCGCTCTCGTCAAGCGGCAGCGCAAGGAAAAGCCGCTGCGCCTGGTCGTGCTGCTCGATGCCTCCGGCTCGATGAGCATGTATACCGGCGTATTTTTGCGCTTCATCCACGGCGTGCTCGACGAGTTTCGCGAGGCCGAGGCGTTCCTGTTCCACACCCGGCTCGCTTACGTTTCCGATGCGATGAGGGAAAAGGATGCAGGCCGCGCGCTCGACCGGCTGTCGATCATGGCGCAGGGCGCCGGCGGCGGCACCAGGATCGGCGAGTCCTTGGCTAGCTTTAATCGCTGGCATGCCGCGCGGGTGATCCATTCGCGGACTTGCGTGATGATCGTGTCGGACGGCTATGAGACCGGCGACGCAAGGCTGCTCGGCCGCGAGATGGCGGCATTGGCAAAACGCTGCCGCCGCATCGTCTGGCTCAATCCGATGATGGCGTGGGAGGGCTACGCGCCGGAGGCCGCGGGCATCAAGGCCGCGCTGCCCCATGTCGATCTCTATGCGCCCGCCAACACGCTGAAAAGCCTGACCGAGCTCGAAACCTATCTGGCTGATCTCTGAAGGAGACGCCCATGACCAGGCATGTCGAAGTGATGGATCTGGTGGCCCGGCTCAAAGCCGCCGAGGAAGCCTTTGTCCTGGCCACCGTGGTGCGCACGGTATCGGTGACCGCGGCGAAAGCCGGCGCCAAGGCGATCATCCGCCCCGACGGCACCATCGTCGCCGGCTGGATCGGCGGCGGCTGCGCCCGCGGCGCGGTGCTCAAGGCCGCGCGCGAGGCGCTCGCCGACGGCGAGCCGCGCATGGTTTCGGTGCAGCCGGAAAATCTTCTTGCCGAACTCGGCGTCAAGCCCGGCGAGAACCGCGACGGCGTGCGTTTTGCCAGCAACATGTGCCCGAGCAAGGGCACCATGGACGTGTTCGTCGAGCCGGTGCTGCCGCATCCCTCGCTGGTTATTCTCGGCGTCAGTCCGGTCGCGCTGTCGCTTGCCGCGCAGGCGCGCCAGCTCGGCTACCACGTTACGGTCGCGGCACCGGCGGCCGACCTGCCGGAGACGCTGGATGCGGATATGCTGATCGACGGCTATCAGCTCGGCCGGCTCAACCAGGCGCGGCGCTTCGTCGTGGTATCGACGCAAGGGCGGGGCGACGAAGCCGCGTTGCGGACGGCGGTGGCAACCGATGCGGCCTATCACGCCTTCGTCGGCAGCCGCCGCAAGATGGCCGCGCTGCGCGACAAGCTGATCGGCGAGGGCATCGACGCATCCGCCATCGACCGCATCAAGGCGCCGGCCGGCCTCGACCTCGGCGCCATCACGCCGGAAGAAATCGCGATGTCGATCCTGGCCGAGATCACAATCGAGCGAAGGCGGGGGCAGCGCGGGGCGGCCTAAGACGGCCGTCATTGTGGGGCGCGCAAAGCCACCGATTGATCCTTCCTGGACTGCACATGGACTGCTTCGCCGTGCCCGCCAAGGCGGACAAGGGTGGGCACGCGCAAGCAGGTGCCAGCTACTTGAATTCGACGATGACAACCTCATGCGGCGAATCGCCTGTATTGGTAATCTGATGAGAGGAATGGTCTCTCCAGACAACGTCGCCACGTTTTCGATGAATGGCTTCCTTGTTGCCATCCCCGGTCCTGATCACGTGACCATCATCGAGGTAGACGATCAAACGATCGCCCCTGCTGGCGTTTGACTGGTCGTCGCGGCCGGAGTGTTTGACACGAAGCACTCTTACGCGATCGTTCTCCAGTTCGATCATTGTTGTCATCGCTGACCTCCTGTTTCGTGAAGATGCTTGAAGCGCGTCACTGCATTTGCCGCCGTCTAGAAGGACGCGGGCGGCGGACGCACCACAATCGACAGCGGTTGATGCGGCTGGTCGCGCTCGATCCATACGGTAATCCGCAAGCGCTCGCGCCAGACCCGCTCGGCCAGCTCTTCGATCTCCTTCTCCCTGCTGAAGAGCTTGCGATCTCCGTCCTCGGTATCCAGGATGAAGCCCTCAAAGTCGCCAAAACGATCGAAAATAAGTCCGGCGATCTTCCCTGTAACGGAGATGCGTTTCTCGCACTCTTCATCCTTGTGAGGGTGGTGATGATGGGGACGGTGATGAAGGCCCGGAACATCCCCCGTTGGCGACGGCTGAATCTGGCCTGGATCACCTCCAAATCCGAGCACACGTCCTGCGATCTGATCGATGTAGCGAACCAGCACAGGATACCAGCTCCTGGTCTTGGGCATTTTCAATTCCATCCACCGCAGAACCGCCAACAACCGCTCTTCGGACAGGAGCAGTTGCTCCTTCGTGCTGATGACCAGATTGAACTGGAAGGCTCCCGCCACGCGCCGCCATTGAACCACCGGTGGCGCGACGGCCGCTGCATGAACCGCGCGGTTGCGGGTTCGCATGGCGATCTTCGGCGGCGGTGGAGGCGGCGGCGGCAAAGCGGCGCGCGCGTCGGTCAGTTGACGCACGGCGATCGTGTAGGCGTCGCCCTTGTGAATATGTCCGGGTAGACCGATCGTCAGCAGGCCCGCCGCCAGGGCTGCGCCCCTCGGCAAGGGAATCAACGTCGCTACTCCGGTTGGGCAGCCGATGGTATGGCCGTCGATCACTCGCAACTGATGATCCGAATAACGGCGGTCCGCCAGTCGCAGGATTTCATCGGCGCTCAGCGATGGCAGATAGAGTTGCGCCTCGCTGCCCGCGGGGGTGCTGCCCCAGAGAATCATCAGTTCGTCGGGGTTCTGCGCCGCCGGCGGCGTTGGCCGGATCTGGACCGGGTGCGGCATCAGCCGCGACGCGACGATTCCCGGGTTTGGCCCGTCGATCCACGCGATATTGCGCTGCGCCAGCTTGTCTGACGTGCCGCTGTTGGTGCCGGCCGGAATCGGCGTTTCGTCAAAGTTGATTTCCGCGATCAGGCACTGATGGGGCGCCGATACGAACGCCTCCTGGATCGATTGCGGCGACGATCCGGGCCATGGACCGCTGAACGGATTCACCGACGGCATGGTGCTCGGCAAAAATCGCTGGAACGGCTGATTGACGTCGAGCCAGCAGCCGAAAAAGTAATCCTGCTCGCCGCCGGGATTGGTCGCAAGATCGCGCACGTTCGGCAGGTCGAGCTGATCGTTCATGGATTTGGTGTGGTCGACCAGGTTGATGCGCGGTGTGGCGAAGCAGGAAATCGTTCTGTATTCGCCGTTCTCGATGCCGAGTAACGGAATTTTGTGCCCGTAGGGAACGCCGTCGGAAAATGTCTTGTAGGTCGTGCCCGCATTGAAGGTGCTCGCCGTGGTCTGCGCATTGAACAGACGGAAGAACACCCGCACCTGCTTCGCGACGCCGGGGTTTTTACCGAGCAGCCGGACCCGCGCGACGGCGAAATTGAAAACCTGCTTGTTGTCGTTGTCGTGCTGCTGAAACTCGATCTTGGTGGTGTCTTCATCTTGCGGCAGGCCGTCAAAAACGGCGCTGGTGAAATTTCCGATCGCAGCAGCGATGAAAGCCGGGGCACTGCCGGCATCGGATATGTTCGCTCCGTACATGTTGACCGACTGGCCTGGAGGCACCGCGACCTTGAAGAACCGCAGGTCGAAACTTAGCCAGGTTGGAAACCTGGTGGGATTTTTTGGATCGACGTTGACGAATCGCGGATCCTCTCCAGTCGTCAGCTCTATCTGACCGGACGCCGTCAGCGTTACCCCGTGAACCACCATCTTCGCGTTCAGGGTGATCTGCGTCGAGGTGAGATTCGCCGCCCGCATCGCCAGGAAACCCGCATCACTGTCGAACGTCACGTTGAAGGGAAACAGGAACCCCTGCGCCGCATCCGGCAGGCTCGGATCGAGAGGCAACACCGGAGGCGCGAACACGGCTTTGAGGTTCATGCCGGTGATGGCGGCAGCCACCGGGCCCGGCAGGCCGGGATCGAGCGTGATCGTGAAGGTCGGAACCGGCGTCGGGTTGCCCAGATTACCGACGTCGGCCGGGCGGAAACCGTCGAGTTGCACGTAGCCCGCCGATGAGAACGTCGCGGTCCCGGGAAGCCCCAGTTCCACCTCGTTCTGACCGAAGGTGTTTTGAACGACGATCAGCGAGATCGCTGGCCCGACGTTCAAATAGCCGATAACCCCGGACAGCGTGCCCACGAACACGCTTTTTCCCGCGCCGATGATCGGCGCGAAATTCGGGCAGTGTTCGCCGATCGCGTTGCCGGATACGGCATCGGAGTGGAACACCAGGGCGCCCGACACGGCATCGAAGGCACGCAGCACCGGATCGCGAACGATCTTGTCGTCGTTGAGGACGTTGCCGTCTATCACCCACACCAGCGCGCCATTCGTTGTTGGGTCCGCGATGACGAAGGGCGAGCCCGGACCGTCGCCGAACGACATGCCGGCGTCCCAGGCCTTGACGAGCTTGTTGTTCACCGGATCGATGCGAAACGCCGCCAATCCCGGATTACCGCTGCCGGAGACGTAGACGTAGTCGCCGCCGCCGACCGGATCGTGGAAATAGGCGGGGGCCGTCTTGCTCTCGGCGTCGAATAATCCGCCGTGGCTGTGGCTGGTCCACAACTCGCCGCCGAAGCCGGGCAGCGTCGTGCCGAGCAGATAGATATTGCCGTCCTTGGCGGTGGTGACGACAAACGTCTTGCCTCCGATCGGCGGCACGACGATGGGACTCGACCCGCCGAAATCCTGGTCGGCATCGTTCAGGGCCTTGGCCCAGGTCGGTTGATACGCGTCGAGCACGCTCAACGCCGATCCGCCGGTCAGCCCGACGTGAACAACCCCCTCGAAATAGTCCCCGGGCTTGGGGCGATTTCCGGACAAATAGGTCGGGTTGATACCGTTGCCGGTGCTGATATAGAGCGAGCCATCGGCCGCCGCGGCCGCCCCGCCCGGGCCCCAGGCGCCGCCTCCCATCGTGCTGGCCGTGGTCGTGGGCAAGAACAGCTGCTGCGACAGGTTGGCCTGATTGCAGCCGACAACCCAGCCATAGTAGGTGTCCTTGTCGTACTTGAGAAAGTCGGCGAAGGTTGCATAGATCCATCCATTGACCAGATTCAATCCGCCGCGCTGATCCTGCTTGGTCGAATCGAACGTCGGCCTGCCGGCGGCGCCCGCGTCAACCAGCAACGCCTGATCCAGGATGTTGCCGGTGTTGATATCGAGCGCAAAAATCCTGAAGGTGTCGCCTGAGGATACGTGCACACAGGCCATCACGTAGATCACCGCATTGGCGCGATCGATGACCGGCGTGCCGCAAATCCCGACTGGCGGCGGAATGTTGCTGCCGGAGCGCGGGCTCGCCGGCCCCAGCGATTGCTGAATCCAGAGCGGTGCTGCCGACCCCGCGAGCAGCAGGTTTTCGGAGTAGGCGTAGACCTTGTTGTCGGCGGCCGCGACGATAACGACGTCGTGGGTTTCTCCGACCAGCGCCCCCGCGGTGAACTGATATTGCGACAGATACAACGGCGCGGCGCGAACCGGCGCGCCCAGCGACATTTCGGTATAGCGCCGCCATGTGCCCCCGACGGGCGCAAACGAAAATGCCGAGTTCAACCCGCTGCGGCCGGCGTCGACGTGATAAGTCAGGATATCGTTCATCGCACGGACTCCTGTTGGTGGCTTGTCGTTTCCCTGTTCATCAGCCTGGCCACGCCTGGCTGGAAATGAAGGTCAAGGCGCTCGTTTGCGTTGACGCGTGACGGACGATCCGGCGAGCCGCTGCGTCGCGATCGCACGAGGTCCGGAGACCCGTGAAAAAGTCGATGCCGGGCGGCGCAAACCGAAGCGTCGATTCAAACTCGAAGCATCTGGCCTATCGAGGCAGCCATCGTGCGACGTTTTTAACTGCAGCCGAAAATCGCAGCTGTGAGCCGCTTCACAGAAGAAAAAATTGTTCGCTGGCGCCGCGGATGTAATCTTCCGTCGAGCGGCACTTTGTCGGGCAGCGCTGCGCGACTGCCTGCTCGGCGAGAGCATCGACGCGATCCGCGATCGGCCGCATCACGGCGCCGGCCGGCATCGATCTCCGCGCGACCACATCGGAATAAATCGCGATGTCGATTTTGGCGGCAGGTCACGATCGAGCAAAGGCGGGGACAGCGGGCGACGCAGCGGTAACAGCCGTCGAAGCGAAAACAAAAGTCCTGCCCCCGATCGTAAGGCCGAGGGCGGATTTGGGCGGGTAAAATCTAGTTTGACACTGGATACGTTGCAGACGCCGGGGCGCGCTTCAACCGAGGTCTATTTTCGCCTCAAGTGCTCTTAGTAGCACCGCGTGACACTTACGGTTTGCTCTTTGCCGTCATGCCCGGGAACCGTTACGGCCTCCGTAGGGCAGCTCGGCACATATGGTCGTTCGGAAGGGGCGACATTCGGCGGAAATCGATGTGCCCAATCCCAGGGAACATCGTATGTGTACGTGTAATGGATGTCGCTCGATGCCGGTTGCGTAACATCTACCATGGGTTCGCCGTTCGACGGCGCGTAGAAGTAGTCGCCGACCGCCGGCCAGAAGGCCCCGACATTGTTTCTCCGGTGATGCCGGAATGATGGGGCGACTGACGGACGGAAAGCCGGATGGGTCGAAGCAAACGCTCCATGAGACGCCGCTCCCGACCGGGCGAATGTCTCGTTCCCGGCAAGCATGAGCGCTACTACGCTGAGAGACGAGATAAGCGCCCCATACATTCTATTCGTCATGGCACGTACCAATTCGTTGGTTAATGAGCAGCCCCCCAACGCACGCTAGGCCGGGCCCTTCGTGCCCGCAAATGCATAACTAATTATTGGTTAAGGCGTAATGTTAACAGGGAGCATCCTGCATCAAGGAGCACCACCGAAATCGCCACGGGATTCACGGTGTACACGGGAAGGCCGTGTCCGGCTGCGACGGACGAGGTGGTTAAGCTTACCCGCGATGATAGTCAGGAACGGAAGCAGGCGGATGGCGGTCGCGTCGCTGTGGTGGATCGCTTCCGGTACGAAGGTATCGGACCAAGCACGTCAGCCTGAAAACCGGTTGTCCACTGCATTCAATTTCTTTACGGGCTGGACCGTGAGCCGAAGAGCTACCTCGGTTGAGCCATCGAACGTCTCAAGGAGATAGCTGCAAATCAGACAACGGTACTCGCCGCTTGGTCGTTTCCTGGAAACCAATTCGATACGGCGATAGCCGGCCCTGCACTCAGGACAAGTGACACAGGATTTTCTCATGGCCGGCCGAATATGCCACCACCGCATCCATAATCTCAACTGAGCCGGCGTTACACATTATTGTCAAGCAATCAGGCCCCCGTGCATACGGACAGCACTATGGCAAAAAGAATGCTGGGGGCGGCTGCAAGGCCCGTGCAACGATCTGCATTTATGTGATAGATTTATGACGATCGCTGGTCGGTTGACGGTACCGACCAGACCGCTTCCATTCTTTGATCGGTAGCTGGTAATGCTCGGTAAGCCAACGGAAGTTGAACTAAAGCTTTGGGTCGCCCCCGAGGATATCCCGACACTGCGAAATCACCCCCATTTTACGGGTTCTCTTCATAATCCCACCCACGAAGTGCTGGTTTCTATCTATTTTGATTCCGGTGATCGGTTCCTGCGTGATCACGGATTGACCTTGCGGGTGCGCCATCTCGACGACAAGCGCGTCCAGACGATCAAATCGACCGATCGCGGGGCTGGCTTCTTCGAGCGATCCGAGTGGGAGGATACGATCGAGGGTGATCAACCAGATCTCTCCCGCGTGACGGACACAGCTCTCAGCCGAATTCTCGTCGACGAAGTGCGGCAAAACCTGAAGCCGGTTTTCGAGACCCGGATTGAGCGCACGGCCTATCATCTGAACGGAAATGGCGCCGATATAGTCATGGCGATCGACGAGGGACAGATTCTCGCGACCGGCTGTTCGCGCCCGATTTCAGAGATTGAACTTGAACTCAAGCACGGCACCCCTGCCGACATCTTCAAGATCGCGCATGACATCGTCGATATCGTACCGGCTCATCTCGAATTCAAGAGCAAATCCGAGCGCGGTTATGAACTTGCTGAGAACACGCCGGTTGCCGCCGAGACCGCATGTGATCCGGAATTAAGCGCGGGAATGAGTGCGGGTCGCGCATTCACACTGATTGGCCGTGCTTGCTTGCGCCATCTTGTTGCGAACGTATCTGCAATGATCGGCCGGGATGAGAATGCGCTGCATCAAATGCGCGTCGCACTGCGGCGGCTGCGCGCCGCCATTTCGCTCTTTTCCCCGGTGGTGCGCGACGATCGAGCCGACGCGATAAAGACCGAGCTGAGATGGCTCGCACGGGAATTAGGCCCTTCGCGCAACCTGGATACGCTTCTCTTCGAAGTCATCAAGCCACTGCGCAACCAGCATAAAAATGAGCCGGGGTTTGTCAGCATCAGCAACATGTTCGCGCGAAAACGCATCAAGAGCTATCGGCAGGCGCAAGAAGCCGTTCAGTCGGCCCGGTTTCGCGCACTCGTTCTCGATACCGCGGAATGGGTCGAGGCTGGCCCCTGGAGCGCTTCGGAAGACGCGTTGATCCGCGCACGGCGAGAAATGCCGATCGAGATTTTTGCCGCCGAACAGCTTTCGCAACGTTGCAAAAAGATCAGGCGACGGGGCGCACGGATCAACGACCTTGGTACGGAGCAATTGCACGGGCTGCGCATTCAAGTCAAAAAAGCCCGATACGCGACCGAGTTCTTCTCCGGCGTGTACCACGGCAAGTCTGCCAGGCGTTGCAAGAAAACCAGGTCATCGTTGATGCAATTGCAGGAATACCTGGGCAGGGTCAACGACATCGCGACGCACAAGGCTCTTTTTGCCGATATCATCGCTGGTCCTGCCAGAGGTTTGACGGAGGAGCAAAGCCGCCACCGCGCATTTGCCGCGGGACTCATCATTGGGAGTCAACAGGCGCAGATTCAGATATTGCTTGTTCGCGCGCGCAAGGCGTATTCGCGCTTCAACCGCGCCAAGGCATTCTGGAAATTACCGGGCCGGAGCAGCACTGCGCCGCCGGAAGCGGCTGCGCCGGTGGCGGAAAAGCAACTGTGAGCGATGCGCCCGGGAACGCGGTCGTGTTCACATGCTTGCCTGCGGCCTGAGAACATTGAAAATCGGGCGCGCGGATCAGGCGGCGATTAGCGAGGCGACTTTACACCCGTTCGACGGGTCGCGCTCCGCTGTCGTTGCCCGACCTTGGTGGCTGGCACCTTGGCTTTATGCCCTGGGGAGCGTTTGTGGTGACGTACCGCATGACGGCCTACATGGGTCAGGAACAGCTTTTCCAAGGGATGGCTGAGTCGCTTGACCGCCGCGGCGAGCGGTAGCCATTCAACCGCGACGATGTCCTTCATCACTTCGTAGCTCGGCTGCGCCTCTGCCTGCATGAGCCAGAACCGCACTACCTTTGGCCGGCCGCGTGCCTGGTAAGTGATGGCGCCCAGAAACTCGCATACCTCTACGCGAAACCCGGTTTCTTCCACGACCTCGCGCCTCGCGCCCGCGACGGGACGCTCGTCCGACCTGAGCTTGCCGCGGGGCAGCACCCAGAGCTTGTCCTTGCTGCGCTGAACGACCGCCACCCTCGGCCGCGCGCCCTTGCGCACCGCTATTCCACCCGCCGCGTGTATCGTCCTGCTCACAAACGAACCACTCGTTTCCAATACGGCCTTCGTGTGTAACAAAACATGCCGTTTCATAAAGCGCAAATTGCGTGACGTTCGTGGTTATGAACAACGCGTCGCGCCGAAAGGCCGGACGCGGTCGTGAAGTCGCATAATTCGCTTCCACAATCGCGCCGCGATCCGGTCGCCAGCGGATTGCCAACCTCCATCACCTGGTGTCGGCCAATGTCCGAGACGGGTGTGCGCCGTGCAAAGGCGTCGCTTTCCGGAGGGCGCGAGCCCCATCCGGCAAGGCATGATGAACTGAGCCCGCCCTAGCCGCGATCACTTTTGGACTTCGACTGCCGATTTGGCTCGGGCTGCGTATTGCGGACTCCGCCAGCATCTCGCGCAGCTCAGCCTTGGTCTCCGGGGGCACCCATACCCGGACCCCGCACCAAGCCTGCTCGCGGCTCGCCACGTGAAGCCGACTTGGTTCGGAGAGTGTGACTGCGAGGCTTGGCTTATCCCGGACCGCCCCCACGCGGTTGGCACCGACCAAGGACGCGCTCGCTGTCGCCCCGCCACCACCCGGCAAGCACCCGTCGCGCACATATTTTTGTCGTGACTGGGTCGCGATTTGTGACAGTATTGCTACAAACAAATGTCAGTTCGGTTACACGCGGAGCGGCCCATGAGTTTGGAATGGCGGGCGCGGTCAAGTTCCCTGGCCTGGTCAAATCCCCTGGCCTGGTGGTGGAGTCTGCTGACCGTGGTCAGCGGCACCAATATCGCGGTTTGGTTCTTGCTGTACCGCCAGCTCCACGATCAGCCGACCGCCAGTCTCGGCAGCACGTCCGGTATCGAACTCATGCTTCTGCTCTGTGCCGCGTATGTTTTCGGCTGCGCATTCAGGTCGTTCCTTCCGCGCGCGGATGTTCAGCGGATCTGCTTGTTCGACACCTGGCTGTCGAGCGTCGTCGTCGGCCGGTCGGTAGCAACCGTGGCCGAGATCTGCTTCGCGGCGCAGTGGGCGATTATCCTGCACCAGCTCGGCACGATGACCGGAGCGGACACCACCTTGAACGCCGCGTGGCTGATCGTGCCGTTGATCGTCATCGCCGAATGCTTCTCGTGGCATGCGGTGCTGACCACCCGCTATTTGGGCAACGCCATCGAGAATTCGATATGGGCCGTTGCCTTCTCCGTGGTCGGGATTGGCCTTTGCCGGTTGCTGCCGGAGTTCGATGGTCCGCCTCGCGTGTTCCTCGCCATCGCGATCATCGGGATCGCAGGCTATCTGGCGTTTCTCATGACCATCGACGTCCCGATGTACCTGAGCCGATGGCGGGCCAAGGTTGCCGATGGCGGCAAGCATCTGAGGCCTCTCGAGGGTTTCCGTGACGTCAGCACGCGTTGGGTCGTGACGCACGACCTTGCCGAGTGGAAGGACGAGATTGCCTGGATGTCGCTTTATTTCAGTGCGGCGGTCTGGGCCAGCCTCGCGCTGTGCGTTTGCTGCTCGCTCGAGGATCATCTGCCGCGCTATCGTACTCCCGTCGCCTCCATCCAGGCTGCGCCACTTGCGCGCACAGCGGAATTTGTTGAAGCAACTCAATCTGATTTGCCCCGTCCAGTCCTGCTTGCAAAAATTTTCCGCTTCGCTGCGACCCCAAATCAGATCTAAATCCGTTGCATCCCGTCCCAACCGAGGGGCGTTTCGCGATCGTCACGGACGTGAGGCGGGATGCGGTGGACGCGGATGGCGCGAAAGACGAACGCGCTGGATGCGGACGGCGAAGTCGTGTGGTCCTGACGCCCCGACGCTGGCGTCAAGTTCTTGAGAAGCAAGCTTCTCAGGGGTGACAGTGGCAAGAAAGCCCGGTCACTGGGGAGAGCGCGAAGGAAACCGTTAAAACCATTGCGCGGGGAATGCCGGGTGTTTCCGGTGTGACCGTGGTGACTTGCTTGCGTGCTTTCTACTTTTGCACGCAAGGCTGCGGGCGCGCCGAGCGCCCGGCATTCCCTGCGCCCTCTGATCTTCAGAAGGCGGGACGTGAAGAAAAACTTGCGCGAACGCGCGGCGAGATCGCGAAGCTGTGTCCGTGCACGGCGGGTTGTTTGAAATTTCAAGCCGTGGCAAGTCGGCCGTGGCCTCGTGGTTCGAGACGCGCGGCGTTGCCACGCTCCTCACCATGAGGGTCCAAGACCCCATCCTGAGGAGCGCGCTCTTGCGCGTGTCTCGAAGGATGAAGCCACCGAACCGGTAAACGTTCTAATCGAACAGGCTCGACACCGATTCTTCCGAAGCGGTGCGGGCGATCGCTTCGGCGATCAGCGGTGCGATCGACAGGGTACGGATATTTTTCGCGTCGCGAACCGCCTCGGTGGGCAGGATCGAGTTGGTGATCACAAGCTCTTTCAGCCTGGAGCCGACGATGCGGGCCGCGGCGCCGCCGGACAGCACGCCGTGGGTGATGTAGGCGTAGACGTCCTTGGCGCCGTTGGCGAGCAGCGCGTCGGCGGCGTTCACCAGCGTGCCGCCGGAATCCACGATGTCGTCGACCAGGATGCAGGTAAAGCCGGCGGCATCGCCGATCACGTTCATGACCTCGGATTTGCCGGCGCGTTCCCGGCGCTTGTCGATGATCGCCAGCGGCGTGTTGATGCGCTTGGCGAGCCCGCGGGCGCGCACCACGCCGCCGACGTCGGGCGACACCATCATGACATTGCTGAGGTCGAAGCGGTTCTTGATGTCGCGCACCATCACCGGCGAGGCGTAGAGATTGTCGGTCGGAATGTCGAAGAAGCCCTGGATTTGCGCTGGCGTGCAGGTCGAGCGTCATCACGCGGTCGACGCCGGCGCGGGTGATCAGGTTGGCGACCAGCTTGGCCGAAATCGGCGTGCGCGAGCCGGATTTGCGATCCTGCCGGGCATAACCGAAATAGGGCACCACCGCGGTGATGCGGCGCGCCGAGGCCCGGCGCAGCGCGTCGGTGATGATCAGGAGTTCCATCAGATGGTCGTTGGCCGGGAACGACGTCGACTGGAGGATGAACACGTCCGAGCCGCGGACGTTTTCCTGGATTTCGACGAAGATTTCCATGTCGGCGAAACGCCGGACCACGGCCTTGGTCAGCGGCAGTTCAAGCCATCCGGCGATTTCCTGCGCCAGCGCAGGATTGGAGTTGCCGGCGACAAGCTTGATCGAGCCGTTCTTGGCCGACATCGACGCTTCTCCCCGCGCCTTGCTGGATACAATGTTCAGCATATCGCAATACCCACCGACCAGCGCGTTTCGACGAGCGAGGTGATATCAAGGAGCTGGCGCCGACTGGCAACCCGTCGGGTCGGGTTTTCCTGCGTAAAATCAGCGTTCCGGGACGAATTCCGGCGTTATCGGTCGCTGTAGCCGAGCGCGCTGACGCTGGATTCGCCCGGGGCGGGCGAGGTCGTTTCCGCGCTCGCCACCGCGGGGCCGTGTTTGCCCGGTGCAGGCGGCGGCGGAGCATCCGCGGGCGCGGTTCCGTTGACCATGGCGGCTGAGACCGCTCAACCCGGCCTGCGCGATTTTCCGTAAAACCATGTCGTCGGCCGCGGCCCAGGGGTCGCGCCCGGCCTTGCCGGCCGGTTCCTCGCCGGAAAGCCGCAGCGCGCGCTGCTGGTCGCGGTCATAGACGTCCCAGACCCATGCAATGGTGGCGTTGCGGTCGCGGCCGACCTGGGCGGAAAGGTAGCTTCGCACCCGGTAGGAGGCCGAACCTTCGCGGGAGACGATCGACAGGTTGCGAAGCTTTGATTCGCTGTCCAGCACGCTCACCATCCGGTCGAACACCTGCGGCGGCGGGCCGTCGATCGATTCGAACGCGACGGTGGGACGCTTCCGCCGGCGCTGGCCATCGCAAACGAACCGCCTGCCGCGCCGCTACCGGCGCAGCCGCCGAGCGCGCAAGCAGCCGCCAGCAGCAACCGCGGCCATCGCGGCGCGCGAAGCTCCGGCTGGCCCGGAACAGAGTTAGATGACGCGTCCCTCATTGCGTCCTGACGATATCGTTAAAATCGCATTAAGGTCTAGGGCAGGGAGGACACAGCCGCAGAACGAAATCAACTGATAGAGCCACGATCGGGCCACTACTCGCATTCAAGGCACGAGCGCAATCGCGTGAACGTGGCGGCCGTAATCCGGCTCTTTGCGATGCACCGAGCGGCGATAGCTGAAGAAGCGCTCGTCGGAATAGGTATCGACGCCGATATCGTCGATCATCAACACGCCGGCATTTTCCAGCCGCATCCGGATGAAGCCGGCGAGATCGAACATCGCGTGGCCCTCGCGCGCGGAGGGAATGAAGAACACGGCGTTCTCGGCGTCGGCCTCGATGAAGCGTTCGACGAATTCGCCGCCCACTTCGTAGGAGTGCTGGCGGATCAAGGGGCCGATCGCGGCGACGATGCCGCTGCGTTCGGCGCCGAGTTTTTCCATGGCCTCGACGGTGGATTCGACAATGCCGGTCAGCGCGCCCTTCCAGCCGGCATGCGCGGCGCCGATCACGCGCGCGTTCGGATCGACAAGCAGGATCGGCCCGCAGTCGGCCGCGGTGACGCCGATGGCGAGACCCTCGGATCGCGTGACGATGGCGTCGGCGCGCGGTCGCGAGGTGCCCTCCCAGGGTCCTGACGCCACCACGGCATCGGGCGAATGGACCTGCCATGCGCTGAGGAAATGCTGGGGCGTGACGCCCATCTGCTCCGCCATCCGCCGACGATTTTCCGCGACTTTGGCCGGATCGTCGTCCGAGCCGAGGCCGCCATTGAGGCTGCCATAAAAGCCATCGGACACGCCGCCGCCGCGGGTGAAGAACGCGTGGCGCAGGCCGGGAATGGCCGACAGCAGCGGCGAGGCGAGCGTCATGAAGCCCTGGCCTTGTCGTCCGGCGTCCCGTCGCCAAGCCCCGCCAGCGAAGTGAGGTGGGGTTCCGAGACCGCCAGCACCTTGAACATCGACCCCATGCCGCCGCGGCCGCCGCCGATCAGCCGCTTCAGCGCGCTCGAAATATCCTCGGAAACCTCGGGAGTGGCCTTCGCCATCAGAGTCAGCGCGCGGGTTTCGATGCCGAGCCGTTTCAGGAACTCGCCCTGCTGCGCCGGGCCGTGGACGCGCGCGCCCACATCCTCGGCGGCGCGCGCCAGCGCCTGAAAATCGACATGGGCGGTCACATCGGCATGGCCGGGATTTTTCAGGGGATCGGTGAAGCTGTGGCGGACGATGGCCTGAAAGGTATCGCCGGCGTCGCTGCGGACGTGACCATAGTCGATGATCAGCGCCGCACCGTCCTGATCGCGGACGCGAGTGGCGATCTTCATTATCTCGGCGTCGGGCCGCCACTCGAACACCGCGCCGACCGGGGCAGCGCGCACCAGCGGCGGCAGCAACACCTCGAAGCGCGGCACAGGCTCCGCGGCTGCGCCGAACACCAGCTTGTCGCTGGCATCGAGGTCGACCGTCCGCTCGTGCCAGCCGCTCTCGCGCTTCACCATCTGGTGGATCGGCAGCACGTCGAAATATTCATTGGCGAGAATGATCGTGGGCCCGTCGGGGACGTCGTCGATGCTGTCATGCCAGGCGATATTGCGCGCGCCCGACAGCGTCGACTTCTGCTTCTCGCGCAGCACCGGATTGATCTCGACGAGATGGACGCTCAGCGACTGATAGAGCGGCGGCAGCACCCGCAGCGCCCGCAGCGCATCCGCCATCATGGTGCCGCGGCCGGGCCCGAGTTCGATCAACCGCAACAGGGGCGGCGATCCGATCGCCTTCCATACCGAGGCCGCCCACAACCCCAGCAGTTCGCCGAACATCTGGCTCACCTCGGGCGCGGTGGTGAAATCACCCTCGCGTCCCAGCGGATCGCGCGAAACGTAATAGCCGAATTCCGGATGCGTCAGGCACAGTTCCATGTAGCGCCAGACCGGCATCGGCCCGGACGCCTTGATCAGCCTCTTGATCTCGGACTGCAGCGACGGATATTCGGTCACGGCCTGCTTTCGGCGGGAGGGTTCGGCGTTTTGCGGCGCCATGCCACCACAATAACGATCGCTCCTGCAATAACCATCGGCACCGACAGCAGCATACCCATGGTCAGTCCGCCCCACAAAAATCCGAGCTGCGGGTCGGGCTCCCGGAAGAATTCGCCGGTGATACGGGCCAAGCCGTAAAGCGCAATGAAGCTGCCGAGGATCAGCCCCGGCCGCTTCAAGGCGCCGAAGCGAATCATCACGGCCAGGACCGTAAACAGCACAATTCCCTCAAGCCCCGCCTCGTAAAGCTGGCTGGGATGGCGTGGCAGCGGCCCGCCATTGGGAAATACCATCGCCCAGGGCAGGCTCGGATCCGCCGGCCGGCCCCACAACTCGCTGTTGATGAAGTTGGCAAGCCGTCCGAGAAATAATCCGATCGGCCCGACCGCGGTGGTGATGTCGCCGAGCGACAGGATCGGGATGTCGTGCTTGCGGCAGAACAATATCACCGCGGCGACGCAGCCGAGGAAGCCGCCATGGAACGACATGCCGCCCTTCCACAGTACGAAAATCTCGACCGGATGCTCGATGAAGAACGGGAGATTGTAGACCAGCACGTAACCGGCACGGCCACCGAGGATGATGCCGATCGTGACCCAAAGGATAAAATCGTCCATTTGCGGCAGCGTGATCGGCGCCGGTCCGCCCCAGAGCCTATCGTTCTTGATCAGCGAGCGGGCGTAGATCCAGCCCAGCACGATACCGCCGATATAGGCCAGCGCATACCAGCGGATAGCGATCGGCCCGATCGCAATCGCAATCGGATCGAAGACCGGAAAGGCGATGGTGAGGAAGGGCATTGGGCCTGCAGCTTATCTGGAGAGGTTGCGGCGAAAGAGCGCCAGCAGCCGCTCCCAGTGCCGTTCGGCCGCGTCGCGATGGTAAACCGGCCGCTTCGGAAACGCGAAGCCATGATGGGTGCCGGGATAGATCTCGACCTCGGCATTGGCACGATTGTCTTTCATTCCCTGCCTTACCTTCTCGATGATTTCCGCCGGCGCATAGATATCGGTCTCCGCGCAGCCGAAATAAAGCTCGGCTTTTGTCTTTTGTCCGGCCAGATGCGGGCTGTCCGACTGGTCGGTGGCGAGATGCGTGCCGTAGATCGATGCGGCGGCGCTGACGCGTTCCGGAAAATGCGTCGCGGCGTTGATCGCATATCGCCCGCTCATGCAATAGCCCACGGTGCCGACCATATCCACGCGCGCGGCAGGTTGGCCATCGGCATAGGCGAGCAAAGCGCGGGTATCCTCCATCACCAGCGGAATGTCGATGGAGTTCATGTATCCGAACATCCGCTTGCGCTCGGGCGCTTCGGGGTCCGGCGGTATTGGCCCGAGCTCCATGACGCCCGAGCGGTAATACAGATTCGGCAGCATCACGTAATAGCCCGATGTGCCCAGCCGGCGCGCCATATCGCGCAGTTCCTCGCGGATCGCCGGTGCGTCCATGTAAAAGATGATGACGGGGTGCGGGCCGCCGCGCTCCGGATGGGTGATGAAGGTGGTGGTGTGGCCGTCCTTGGTGAGGATTTCGATCTGCTGGTCGATCATGGGGCGTCTTTTCCCGCTTCCCGGTTTCTCGAATTTTTGCTTCGAGAACGGTTACGATTGCAAGGAAACCATGACATGACAAGGACACTTGAGGCGGCTGGGTCGGCACTTGAAGTGCGCCGTCCGGATCGCCACTGTTTAACCTATCGACTAGCGCACAGCCGACCGGAGATTTCGCCATGACCCAGACCACCAATCGGTTTTTCGACGAGATCGGGCGCCTGATGAATGACGCCGCTGGCGCCGCCCAGGGCGTCAAGCGCGAGGTCGATGCGGTGGTCCGCAATCAGGCCGAAAAAATCCTGCGCGACCTCGACATCGTCAAGCGCGAGGAATTCGAGGCGGTCAAGGACATGGCGCGGCTGGCGCGCGAGGAAAACGAGGCGCTGAAGGGGCGCATCAATGTGCTGGAGGCCAAGCTCGGTATCTCTCACTCGCCGCCGGATGTCGGCAGCCTGAAGACGGATGGCTGAGACCCGGCTTTTGGTCGTCCCCTCTTGTGATGCCCTGATCCGGGCAGCCATCATTCCTCATCAGAGTCTTTGCGAACGGGATGGATTGCCGGGTCAAGCCGGGCAGCGATGTGTCGGGTGGCCAATGCCGCCCTCCAAAACCGCAGAAAAATCCCCGCATTTCCTTGTCATTTCCGGCCTTTGGGGCTAGAACGCCGCCACGTCCGCAGCCCCCGCACCCCTGGAGGCTTGCTGTGGAGTGCAACCGGGCCGCGATGCGGCCTTTAACTTTTAGAAAACAAGGACTTAAAGAGATGGCGACCGTCAAGGAATTGAAGGCGACCGCACGTCCGGCAGGCGGCAAGGGGGCCGCACGGGCAGAGCGTCGCGCCGGGAGAGTGCCCGGAGTGATCTATGGCAACAACCAGCCCCCCGTGACCATTTCGGTCGACGATACCGACCTGCGCCAGCGCATCCTGGCCGGCCGTTTCCTCACCACGATTTACGACATCGACCTCGAGGGCAAGAAGCATCGCGTGATTCCTCGCGACTTCCATCTCGATCCGGTGCGCGATTTTCCAATCCATGTGGATTTCATGCGGCTCGGCGAAGGCGCGACCATCCGCGTCAGCGTTCCCCTGCACATCCAGAACGCGGAAGCCGCGCCCGGCGTGAAGCGGGGCGGCACCGTCAACGTCGTCACCCACACCATCGAGCTGGAATGCTCGGTCGATAACATTCCGCAATATATCGAGGCCGACGTCAGCGGCCTGGAAATCAGCCACTCGCTGCATCTGTCCGACATCAAGCTGCCGTCAGGCGTGAAGTCGCTGTCACGCGAAGATGTGACGCTGGTGACCATCGTGCCGCCGTCCGGCTACGCTGAAGAACAGAAGGCGGCGGCGGCTGCCGCGGCTGCTGGTCCGGCGGCTGCGGCTGCGCCCGGTGCGGCGCCGGCGGCCGGCGCTGCAGCTGCCGCGCCCGCGGCAGGGGCTGCTGCACCCGCGGCGGGCGCCAAGGCGCCTGCGGCCGGCGCCAAGGCGCCTGCCGGCGGTGGCGACAAGAAGAAGTAATCGGCCGCGGGATGCCGCGTCATGCGACTCTTTGTTGGCCTCGGCAATCCCGGCGCGAAATACGCGCATAACCGGCACAATATCGGCTTCATGGCCGTCGAAGAAATCGCGCGGCGCCATGGTTTCGCACCATGGCGCCGCCGTTTTCAGGGCGAGACGGCGGAAGGCACGCTCGATCATGAGCGGGTGATCCTGCTCCGCCCCTCGACCTTCATGAACGAATTCAGGGCGCGCGGTTCAGGAGGCCGCGAATTTCTTCAAAATCGCGGCCGGCGAGATCACCGTGTTTCAGGATGAGCTCGAACTGCCGCCAGCCAAGGTGCGCGTCAAGGTCGGCGGCGGTATCGCCGGTCACAACGGCCTGCGTTCGATCTCCTCGCATATCGGCAACGACTATCGCCGCGTGCGGCTCGGGATCGGGCACCCCGGCATCAAGGCACTGGTGCACAGCTACGTGCTGTCGGATTTCGCCAAAGACGATCGTCCCTGGGTTCAGGCGCTGTGCGAAGCGGTCGCCGACAACGCCGGGCTGCTCGCGACCGATCGCGATTCGACGTTCCAGAACAAGGTGCATCTGGCGATGCAGGCTAAGGGATTCACTTCAAAGGAAGATGGCGGAGAGAAGCAGGACTGACTCTTGCGCACGCGCCAGCTCCGCCGTCATGCCCGGCCTTGTGCCGGGCATCCACGTCTTCCTTGGAGTTTTGCAAGTAACAAGACGTGGATGGCCGGGACGAGCCCGGCCATGACGAGAACATGTTGAGGACGAAATGGGATTCAAATGCGGTATCGTCGGATTGCCCAATGTCGGCAAGTCGACGTTGTTCAACGCGCTGACCGAGACGGCGGCGGCGCAGGCGGCGAATTATCCGTTCTGCACCATCGAGCCGAATGTCGGCGAGGTCGCGGTGCCTGATCCCAGGCTCGACAAATTGGCGGAAGTGGCCAAATCCGGCCAGATCATCCCGACCCGGCTGACCTTCGTCGATATCGCGGGCCTGGTGCGCGGCGCCTCCAAGGGCGAGGGCCTCGGCAACCAGTTTCTCGCCACCATTCGCGAGGTCGATGCGGTCGCCCATGTGGTGCGCTGCTTTGAGGATTCCGACATCACCCATGTCGAAGGCAAGATCGCACCATTGGCCGATATTGAGACCATCGAGACCGAATTGATGCTCGCCGATCTCGACAGCCTCGAGAAGCGCGTCGACAACCTCAGCAAGAAGGCCAAGGGCAACGACAAGGACGCCAAGGAGCAGCTCGACCTCGTCAACCGCGCGCTGGTGCTGCTGCGCGAGGGCAAGCCGGCGCGGTTTCTCGCGCGCAAGCCCGAGGAAGAACGCGCCTTCGGCATGCTCGGGCTACTGACGTCCAAACCCGTGTTGTATGTCTGCAATGTCGAGGAAGCTTCCGCCGCCAAGGGTAACAGGTTTTCAGAGGCCGTTGCCGAACACGCCAGGAAAGAAGGCGCGGTTGCGGTCACCATCTCCGCCAAGATCGAATTGGAAATTGCGACACTTTCGCGCGAGGAGCGCGCGGAGTTTCTGGAGACGCTTGGACTTGAGGAAGCCGGGCTCGATCGGCTGATCCGTGCCGGCTATCAGCTGCTCGATCTCATCACCTATTTCACTATCGGGCCGAAGGAGGCGCGGGCCTGGACTATCCACCGCGGCACCAAGGCGCCGGCAGCCGCCGGCGTCATTCATACTGATTTCGAAAAAGGGTTTATCCGCGCCGAGACCATCGCGTATGCCGATTACGTCGCGCTCGGCGGCGAGGCCGGCGCCCGCGACGCCGGCAAGTTGCGGCTGGAAGGCAAGGAGTATGTCGTCGCCGACGGCGACGTCATGCATTTCAGGTTTAATACCTAGCGCCCTGGTCCTGGTCGCGGATCGCGCCGAGATGCTCGTTGATGCGAAACACGATCAGGATGAATTCCGCGGTGATGCGCGAGAAAATGATTCCGACGAAAACGCTGGCGATCGAAGACAACAGCACGATGAATCCGCCAAACGGGCTGATCGCCATCGCTGCCAGGCCGGAAAAGATGCCCGAGATGCCAAACAGCGTTATCAACGCGATGACCAGCCAGTAAAAGGTCTTGATGATGGTCGGCGTGATAAAGCGGTCCCATTGAAACAAATCCCGAAATTCGAACATCGGTCATTCTCCCCCGGCAAGTCAAAGATCGCGTCAAAACTTGGCTGCTCGTGGCACAGGGCCTAACCCCGAATGCTGTCCCGGGCAAGATCGGGGGACGAGCACGCAAAGGGCGACGCTCGCCCATCGAGCACGAGCCATGCGAGCAGGCTGGTTGAGATTGCCGCAAATAACGGCCACAATCGGGCCACCCTCGCCACAATCCCCACCTCGCCACAATCCCTGTCGATGACGCTGACCTTCGAAGATTTCCCGCCCGGCCATTTCGGCACATTCGGACCGCGCCGCGTCACGCGCGAGGAGATCCTTGCCTTTGCCGCCGAGTTCGATCCGCAACCGATGCATCTCGACGAAGAGGCCGCAAAGCGCTCGATGCTGAAGGGCCTCTCGGCCTCGGGCTGGCATCTGTGTTCGATCATGATGCGGATGATGTTCGATTCCTTTATCGGCCGCACCGCGTCGCTGGGCTCGCCCGGCGTCAATGAGGTGCGCTGGCTGGCGCCGGTTCGCCCCGAAGACGATCTCACCCTCGATATCGAGGTGGTGGAGGCCAGGGTTTCCCGCAGCCGTCCCGAGACCGGCGTTGTGACGTTCAAGGCCACCGTCCGCAACGCGGCGGGGCAGGATTTGTGCGAAATGGTCTCGCCGATCATCGTGTCGCGGCGCGCCGCCATCGCGGCGGAGCAGGCCGGCTGATGCGTTTCTTCGAGGACATCGAGATCGGGCAGCGGCGTGAACTGGGATCGTTCACCTTTACCGCCGAGTTGATCAAGAAATTCGCAGGCCAGTTCGATCCGCAGCGCTTCCATCTCGACGAAGAGGAGGGCCGCAAATCGCTGTTCGGCGGGCTCGCGGCCTCGGGCTGGCATGTCGCGTCGGTCTACATGAAGCTTCTGGTCGCCGACGGGCAGCGCCAGACAAAGGAGGCGCTCGCCCGCGGTGACGAGATTGCGGTCTGGGGACCGTCACCGGGCTTTCGCGAACTGCGCTGGATCAAGCCGGTGCTGGCCGGCGACACCATCAGTTACTTTAGCGAGGTCGAATTCGCTGCGGTTGTCGGAGAAGCGCCCCGGATGGGGCATCGTGCAGGCCCGCAATATCGGCACCAACCAGCGCGGCGAACTGGTGTTTTCCTTTCTCGCGACGGGCTTTGTGCCACGGCGGAACGCCGGCGCCTGAAGGCGCGGCGCCCGGGGCCCGTGAGCGACCGGGTCGCGTAGCAAGGTGGGCCCCGGTTTTGCGGATTATGCGGAAGAATCAGCGGCTCCAGATCAGCGCCAGCACCACCACGGCCACGACCAGGAGCCCGACAAACCGGATCATGATGGTGCCCATCCTGGGCGGATCGCTCCGCAATGGGATGGGATCGGTCGTGTCAGGACGAATGCTTCTCATAAGGATGAGGTCCCCGCGCAGGATTGCCGCCGTGTGATAGCGCCTGTTGTTGGTCGCGGCAGGGACCCGGTAAGTTCAAATGATGTTCCGGCCAAAATGAAACCGCCGCGCTCCCGGAAGGGGAGGCGGCGGGGTCGAATGCGGGAACGAGTGGCGCGTCGGGCGAATTAGCTGTTGCGGAGGCCGTTGGCGGCGCGTTTCCACTGCGCCACATTGTCGGCGATCACGCGCGTGGACTTCATCGCGGCCTGGCTGAGCTGGGCATAGCTGGAAATCTCGCGCTGGACGCGCTGGCCTTCGGCGTGCAGCAGGTCGCGCAGGCTTTCGAGTTCGCCAACCAGGTTTTCGATCTCGCCGAGCGAAGCCCCGGCGACACGCTGGATCAGCGAATTGACGCTGTTGACGGTGGCGTCGTTGTTGGCCTCGAGCGCCGACTCGCCACTGGAGAGCATGCCGGGCGCCGGGCGGCGCAGATAGGCGACGTCGTTGCGGACGAAGTCGCGGATGCCGGCCTCGACTTCCGCGGCTGAGCCGCGATTTGAGTCCTCTCCCGGCGATTCAACTTTTTCAGAACGAATGGCTGTCATCGGCTGTTCCCCTGTTGCGCGTATGAAACTAGCGCGGTTGTCCCCCGCACGACGATAATTCCGGCAGCTATCAGGGCTGTCGATTTTGACCGCATCGCGGCCAATATGCGGCAATGCTCGATCTTTCGTGCGATACGGCAAAACCGACATCTGCGATCACCAGCTGCGCTTGAATCCCGCGGTGAGGCTCTTGCTGGTTGTGCCCTGCGGCGTTTCGCCGATCGAGCCGCTGACGCTGACGCCATCGAACAATTTCTGCTCGGCGCCGATCTTGCGAAGCCATTTGTCGTCGGTGGAGGACAGCGTCTGGCCGGCGATGAAACTGGTGCCGGTGTCGGCGATGCTCAGCTTCGCCGACTGCTCGGTTTCATAATTTCGCACCGGCCGCGCGACGATGCCGGGCGCCGGGACGATGCCCTGCTGGATGACGTTGTAGCCGTTCTGCAGCGTGAGCGAATACTGCTCGCCGAGCGGCAACGACTTGCTCAGGGAGGTGCCGAGCTTGCTTTGATCCTGTCCGGGATCGACGCGGGCTTCGATCGCCGTCTTGTCCCAGATCGAGCCGACGCCGGGGGCGGTGATCGCCGCCCATGCCGTTCCGGAAGATTGCGGCGCGTTGCCGCCGTTCGCGACCTTCTCCGATAACAACTCCGACGCCGTCAGCGTTGCCGGCTCCCGGGCCACGGTCATATCGGCGCCGATCCGGGCGTCCCAGACGGGCGACAGCGATTGCTTCACCGAGACCGCGGCGGAGCCGTCCGGCTTGTCCCTGGATGACCACGAGGTTTCGGCGGCCGCCCGCGCTTGCGGCGAACGTGCCTTCGACGCCGGACCGGCGGCCAGCGTGGACGCATCGACGTTGAGCTGGCTCCAGTCCAGCTGCAGATCCTTGATATCGGCGTCGTCGGGATCGGGAGCGGCGGTTTCCGCCGCGGTGGCTTCCGGATTTTCCTCAGCCGGCGCCGTCTGCGCGCTCGCCTGCAGCACCGATGCCATGCTGAAGCCGGCCGCCAGCGTTAGCAGCACAACCCTGCCGTATCCTGTTCTGGAAATCATAACCCCGCCCGCCTGCCAGTTTGGTGAGGATGCGTGCACATCGGCGCAAAATTGTGGCGAGGGCCATTCTCGCGCTGGCCGCCGCCAAAAATCAGGCGAATGACGTTATCCTTACGTGTCACGCCGGCGCGCGGGCTCGCGCTCGATGGCGATTTCGGCGTCGCGAATCGCGATCACGCCGAGCAGCAGCGCGCCGGCGAGGCCGCCGATCACGGCACCGAGCGGCATGAAGGTGAAGAACACCAGCATCCCGCTATAGCCTTCAAAATTGCTGGTTTTGAAGATTTCGACCCAGACCAGCCCGGCGCCGATGCCAAGCGCGGCGCCGCCGAGTGCGCCCAGCACCAGACCCAGCAGGATGAGCAGCGCAATTTTCATGGAGGTGTTTTCGTCTGACGATGTTGGCAATATCCCGGGATTGGTCGCGGCAGCGGCGACGAGGTTCAACGCGGCGAGGAAAATAACGGGGTGCCGGCCCGCTGGACGCGCCCCGGAATGACGACAGGCGAGAACTAGATCCTGCCGGGCTTGCCTTCAGCCAGAATCTCGGAGACGTCGCGTTCAAGCACCTGCTGCACCAGATCGAAGGAATCGATGATCTCGCGGATCTGCGCGATCAAGCCGTCGCGCAAGGTGTAAAAGCCCGCCATGTCGAATTGCACGATCCGCTCGTTGCTGCGCTTCTTGAAGAACGTGCGAAGATAGGCCGCGACCTTGTCGCCTTCGGCGACAATGATGGGCGCTTCGTAGCGAATGCTGCCATAGCGGGCGTGGACGGTTTTCCACATCTCCCGCAGCTCGGCCTTGCCGCGGCGAGGGCCCATATGCGGCAGGATGTCGACCGGCGCGTGGGTGAGAAAATCGACGTCGTCGCTGCAGCGCGCCAGTCCCCGCTCGACATCGCCGGAAGCGAAATCATCGAGAAAAGCCAGCACACGCTGCCGGTTGAGATGCTCGGTCAAGGTGTTTCTCCGCCGGTACCATGCCCGACTCGCACGTCCGATCGCATCGTGAACCCAATTGCACGGGGATCAATCGGCCAAAAGATTCAAGCCGTTCGATGCACACAGATAAAAAACGGTTCACAACCCGGAAATGTACCTTTACGGAGTTGCACTGTGGTGCCGTGCCGCGGCAGAGGGCCTGGCTGAATCCGCCGGGATAGGGTGGCCGGGACGTCGGCGCGAAGACGCGCCAAATCCGTCATCGGGCGCGCAGTGGCGCGATCCGACGGCGCTCTTGTCCGGCCATGACCAAGAAATCGGTTATTTCTTGCTGTTGGGGCTTTGACCGGCCGGCGTCTTGCCGGACGAGAACGGCGATGGTGCCGGGCCGCCCTTCTTGAGGTTCTTGTCGGCCTTCGGTTTCTTCTTTTCCTTGTTGCTGCGCATCTGACCCTTGGCCATGGCGATCTCCCTTGCGCCCGGTTGGAAGACGGTGGCGCACGCAAACGATAGCAAATCCGCAAGCGTTTGTATGCGGGCGATTGCACCTCGCCGCGTGAGCGGAGGCGACGGCGGCAAGGCCGGCGGACGCACCTGAGAGGCACACGCAATTCGTCGTTCCGGGGCGAGGCAAGGCCTCGAACCCCACGACGGGGAGAATGGATGCCCGGGTCTGCGCCAGCTGGAATGACCAGTGGGGAATCGATCCGCGCAAGCCTCACGTGGCGCTTCGCACCCACCGACTTCACTTTTCAAACAGCCAGGTTCAGCTGAGAACCGTCATTGCGAGCCAACGGGTCGCGCGAATGCGCGCCCGATGACAGGCTTTGCGAAGCAATCCATCTCGCTGCGTAAAGGAAGACTGGATTGCTTCGTCGCTTCGCTTCTCGCAATGACGAACATAACTCCTCATTCCCGCGGCGCAACGCGCCCGAGTTTTGCATAAGTCATCCGCCCAGGTGAGGGCGTGGGGAATGCCGGGTGCCCGTTGCACCCGCGGCCGCGCGTGTATTGGTAGTAAGCACGCGCGTTAGTCACCACGGTCGCACCGGGATCACCCGGCATTCCCGCACGCGAGTGGTTTTAACGGCTTATTTCGTGATCTCCCCGGTGACCGGGCTTTCTTGCCACCGTCATCGGCGGATATGGCTTGTCGAACCCGGTTGGGCCGACTTTGCCTCCGCAAACTTGACGCCAGCGTCGGGGCGTCAGGACCACACGACTTCACCGTCCGCACCAGCGCCGTTCGTCTGCTCGCCCTGATCGCTCACGGGAGACCCGCCCTGCGATCATTTCGCGTGCCCAACGCTGCCGCGTCCACCGCATCCCGCCCCAACGTTCGTGACGATGGCCAACGCCCCTCTCTCGGGCCGGGACGGCGGGAGATATGGAGGTGATTTGGGGGAAACGAGAAGGGAAATATTTTTGCAAATGGGACTGGACTGGGCAAATCAGATTGAACTTGCAGGAGAATTTTCGCTTTCGAAGCAGGTTCGTTCCTCCGTCATTCCGGGGCGCGCTGAAGGCGCGAACCTCAGATGCGCAATTGCGCGTCGGGGAATCCCAGGGTTCCGGTGCGGTCGCTCACCCATCCGCGCTGAGGAACTCCAGCGCCTTCTCTCGCGAAGGGAAGCGGCCGAGCTCGCGATAATCCGGATCGTGCTCAGCCGTCTCAGGCGACCAAAGGACGATGAAATCCTTGCCTTCCTCTTCAATTATCGTCGTCAGTTCTTCGCTCTGATAGGGCGTCATATCGCGTGCCCCACAATGCGGGCATTCGTCGTCGCACATGCAGGACCATTCGTCGGTCCATCTGCGCCTGCAGCGCGCGCACTTATAGAAGTTGAGAAACCAGGCCATGGGAGTCTCCTAGGATCGCAAACGATAATTTCCCCGAGAGACGAAATCAATAAATCCTTGGTCGCGCAAATATTGAAGCTGCTGACGTATCTTGGGTTTGACGTTCTGGTTGCCGGGATAGAGATCGCCGAGATGCCTCTCGAAGGCGTAGACCTCGTCAAGCGTGAAGTCGCGCTTGCCAAGCAACTCCACGCATTTCATCACTTCGAGAAGCCAGCCGCGCGTTTCCGGCAATTCGTCTCTAAGGAAGAGCGTCTTTTGCCAATCCGCGAGGACGAGCTTCTTTGCCCGAATAAGGCCGTTCTGGACAATGTGAATCTTGCCGGACTCGGGGATGCGGTCGAGCAGAATTCTTGAGCCGATCCATCCGGCACGACGTGCGGTCGCCGCCAGCGGTTTGCGCTCCTCGATGATCTCGCGGACGAAGAAATGCTTCGGCACGATGAACAGGTTCACGACCGCAAGAGACTTGAGATCGTAGTTCATGAGGAGAAGGTTCGGATTGTTGCTTGCGGCCAGACGCTCGCACTTGGTTTTGAATTCTCCGTCCAAAACCTTTGCGCCAAATTTGCCTTTCTGGCTCTTTAACTCGAATTCCTCGGCACAGGACGCACAAAAGAAATCGGCGAGCGGACTGTTGTTGGGGAAGGCCGAAATCTTCGCGTTGCCGCAGTGCGGGCAATAGGCCCAAGCGCTGACCCAGGCTTCGGTCCAGGTGCGAGCGCTTTGCGAGCCGCTGGTATAAGAGGACTGGGATTCTTGGAAGCCGAGTTTCATGACGCCAGCGTAGCCGAACTTGCTTGAATTGCCAGCACCGCTAGACCGCTTACCGCTTCTTCCATCCGCCGCGATACCCCCGGGGGCGCCGCCGCTGGAGCAGCTTCACGGAAGTGTCAATTCCTCGATCTTCGGTGGCGTCCGACTGAAATCGCTGTAACGCAGCCAGCGCGGGCGCACGCGAATGTAAGCGATGTCCGGCCAGCGTTCGCGCTCGCGGCCGTCCGGCCATGCGGCGAAATAATCCTGCTTGCATGGGTTCAGTGCATCGCCCGATAGCAGTTCGGCAATGCCTTCATACTGCACGGTTTGCTCGGCTTCCCAACCGATCACCAGCGCGACGCGCGGATCGGCGCGGAGATTGGCATATTTGCGCGAGGTGCTGACCGTGTCGAAGATGATGTCGAGCGACTGGGTCACCGCGATGCCGACCAGAGAAGCTTGCGGCGACGCCGGATTTACCGTGCCGATCACCGCCAACCGATGCCCGCGCAGAAATGCGTAGATTTCCGCTTTCGTCACCGGCGCTACCGTTTCTTCCACCCGCCGCGATGCCCCGGCGCACCGCCGCTGGAGCGGGGAGTGGGGCCGAATTCGGGGCCGGACTGGCGCGAGTCAGTCGGCTGGAAGATTTTGCTGCCACTGCCGGGGCCGAGGTCGTCGAGCGAAGGCTTTCGCGGGGTCGCGCGGCCCGGGCGGTAGGGCAGGGACTCGGGCCCGTGCATTTCGTCGAGATGGGGTTTGTGGACTTTTGAAGTGCGACTGGCACCGCCCGTGGGTTGCCCCTCACCCCGACCCTCTCCCCGTGAAGGGCGGGGCGAGGGGGAAGAGGCACCGCTGCCGCGGGAAGCGCCGCCGCGCTTCTTCAGCGAGCCCGCCGGCAAATTCGCGGACTTCGCCGTATTTCTTCGCGCCGGCATAGGCGCCGGCCTTGCCCTGCACCGTGCGCTGTTTGGCGGTGGGATCGTCTACCACCGCAAGCTCGGTCGCGCGCAGGCGCTTGACCTCGTCGCGGAGCCGCGCGGCTTCCTCGAAATTCAGATCGGCGGCGGCCTCGCGCATCCGGGTTTCCAGGTCGGACAAAACGGTCTCGAAATTGTGCCCGATCGAGATGACGTCGTCGGACCACGAATTCCCCTTGCCGCCGTCGCCGATTTCCACCAGCACATGGTCGCGCTCGTAAACGCTGTTCATGATGTCGCCGATGGATTTCTTGATGCTTTCGGGCGTGATGCCGTTGGCGGTGTTGTATTCGACCTGCTTTTCGCGGCGGCGGTCGGTCTCGGCGATGGCGCGCTGCATCGAGCCGGTGATCTGGTCGGCATAGAGGATCACCTTGCCGTCGACGTTGCGCGCGGCGCGGCCGATGGTCTGGATCAGCGAGGTTTCGCTGCGCAGAAAACCTTCCTTGTCGGCGTCGAGGATCGCGACCAGCGCGCATTCGGGAATGTCGAGGCCTTCGCGCAGCAGATTGATGCCGACCAGCGCGTCGAACGCGCCGAGCCGCAAGTCCCGGATGATCTCGATGCGCTCGATGGTGTCGATGTCGCTGTGCATGTACCTGACCCGGATGCCCTGCTCGTGCAGGTATTCGGTGAGGTCTTCCGCCATCCGCTTGGTCAATACGGTGACGAGGCTGCGATAGCCGGCCTGCGCGGTGGCGCGGACTTCGCCGACGAGATCGTCGACCTGGGTGCGCGCCGGGCGGATGTCGACCGGCGGATCGATCAGCCCGGTCGGGCGGATCACCTGTTCGACGAACACGCCGCCGCTTTCGTTCAGCTCCCACCCGCTCGGCGTCGCGGAGACCGCGACCGATTGCGGGCGCATCATGTCCCATTCCTCGAAGCGCAGCGGGCGGTTGTCCATGCAGGAGGGCAGGCGGAAACCGTATTCGGCCAGCGTCGCCTTGCGGCGGAAGTCGCCTTTGAACATGGCGCCGATCTGCGGGATGGTGACGTGGCTTTCGTCGGCGAACACCAGCGCATTGTCCGGCACATATTCGAACAAGGTCGGCGGCGGTTCGCCGGGACGGCGGCCGGTGAGATAGCGCGAATAATTTTCGATGCCGGCGCAGGACCCGGTCGCTTCCATCATCTCGAGATCGAAGGTGGTGCGCTGCTCCAGCCGCTGCGCTTCCAGAAGGCGGCCCTGGTTGTTGAGCTGATCCAGCCGCAGCTTCAATTCGCTCTTGATCGACTTGGTCGCCTGCACCAGCGTCGGCCGCGGCGTCACATAGTGCGAGTTGGCGTAGATCTTGATGAATTCGAGGTCGTCCTGCTTGTGGCCGGTGAGCGGATCGAACTCCTCGATATTGTCAACGACATCGCCGAACAGGTTCACGCGCCAGGCGCGGTCTTCATAGTGCGCCGGGAAGATGTCGATGACGTCGCCGCGCACCCGGAAGGTGCCGCGGGTGAAATCGGCCTGCGTCCGCTTGTATTGCAGCGCCACCAGATCGGCGATCAGTTGACGCTGGTCGATGCGCTCGCCCTTCTTCAGCGCGAAGGTCATCGCGGTATAGGTTTCGACCGAGCCGATACCGTAGATGCACGACACCGAAGCGACGATGATGACGTCATCGCGCTCCAAAAGCGCCCGCGTCGCCGAGTGCCGCATGCGGTCGATCTGCTCGTTGATGGAAGAGTCTTTTTCTATGTAGGTGTCGGTGCGCGGCACATAGGCTTCAGGCTGGTAGTAGTCGTAATAGGAAACGAAGTATTCGACCGCGTTGTCCGGAAAAAAACTCTTGAACTCGCCATAGAGCTGCGCCGCCAGCGTCTTGTTCGGCGCCAGGATGATGGCGGGACGCTGCGTCGCCTCGATCACCTTGGCCATGGTGTAGGTCTTGCCGGAGCCGGTGACGCCGAGCAACACCTGCGTGCGGTCGTTGCGCTGGATGCCCTCGACCAGTTCGGCGATCGCGGTCGGCTGATCGCCCTTCGGCTCGTATTCGGATTTGATCACGAAGCGGACGCCGCCTTCGGACTTTTCGGGGCGGGGCGGGCGATGCGGCGTCCAGACTTTCAGCTGGCCGTCTTCACCTTTGAACTCGGGACGTCCGTCGCGGATCAGGGCGTCCAGCGCGTCGGCGGTGGCGGCGACGCCGAGGGCCTCCATCTTGTTGCGCGGTGGCCGCGCCAGCGCCGCGGCGTCCTCTTCCTCCGTGGTGAAGCCGAGTTGTTTTGCCAGCTCGGGATCGAGCGTGGGAATGGTGGCCGAGGTGCCGTAATGGGCGGGCGCGAATTCGCGCTGCGGCGCTTCACCGAAGCCTTGTTTCTCCGCTCCCTCCGCATCGCGCCTCGCCACGTCATCGCTGGTGCCGCGCGTCGACGCCCGCGCGCGATGCACCGCGGCCTCGCCGCCGGTGCGGCGATCCCTCGAATTGTCCGGCGGCGGCTGCAGGCCGGTACCGGAGCCAAGGCCGGCATCGCCGCGGTTGATCGCGGGATTGAGCAGTTTCGCCAGCGCCGGCCCGATCGGCTGCACGTCGGGCCGATGCGCCTTGGAACTTGGCGCCTTCGATTTCGGGATTTTGCCGGGCTTTTTCGGATTGTCTGGATTCTTCACCATCAGGCGAATATGGGATGAGTTCGCCGCCCAGAAAAGGGCAAAAGCCCGCAACCGGAAACATCGATGAATTCGCTGCTCAGGACACTGATTTTACTGGCCGCGCTCGGCGCCGGCGCGCTGAATTGTCAGCAGGTGTCAGCACAGTCGAAAGACGCGGAACCGGCGACGCGCGCGGCCAACGAGGCCTTCGTCAAATCGCTGCCGTTCTCCGATCGCGCCGATTTCGACGACGTCAAACGCGGGTTTGTTGCCACGCTGCCGGACGGCGTCGTTGCCGGCATCGGCGGCAAGCCAGCCTGGGACTCCAGGCCCTATGCCTTCCTGCAAAAGGACGACGTGCCGGCGACCGTCAATCCCAGCCTGTGGCGGCAGGCGCAGCTCAACGCCGTCAACGGCCTGTTTGAGGTCACCGGGCGCGTCTACCAGGTGCGCGGTCTCGATCTCGCCAATCTCACCATCATCGAGGGCGACACCGGCCTGATCCTGATCGATCCCCTGCTGTCGAACGAAACCGCGAAGGCGGCGCTCGATCTTTATCTCAGGAATCGTCCCGCCAAACCCGTCGCCGCCGTGATCTACTCGCACAGCCATATCGATCATTTCGGCGGCGGCAAGGGCGTGATGTCGGCGGAGGACGCGGCATCCGGCAAGATCAAGGTGCTGGCGCCGGATGGATTCATGGAGCATGCGGTGGCGGAGAACGTCATCGCCGGCAACGCCATGGGCCGCCGCGCGCAATACATGTACGGCACCACGCTGCCGGTCGGCGAGCGCGCGCAGATCGATGAAGGTCTGGGCAAGGCGCTGTCGAAAGGCACGATCTCGCTGATCCCGCCGAACGACCTGATCAGGCAGGCTTACGAAACCCGCACCATCGACGGCGTCGAGATCGAATTCCATCTGGTGCCGGGCTCGGAAGCGCCGGCGGAAATGCTGATGTATTTTCCGCAGTTCAAGCTGCTGGACATGGCGGAGGACGCCACCCACAACATGCATAACCTCTACACGCTGCGCGGCGCGGAAATCCGCGACGGCCGTCTGTGGGCGCGCTACATCGACGAGGCGATCGAGCGCTACGGCGACAAGACCGACGCCGTGATCGCGCAGCATCACTGGCCGATGTGGGGCAATCAGCGCATCGTCGCATTCCTGAAAAAGCAGCGCGACCTCTACGAGTTCATCCACGACCAGACCGTGCGGCTGCTCAATCACGGGCTGACGCCGGGCGAGATCGCCGAAAAGCTGAAGCTGCCGGCCAGCCTCGCCGGCGAATGGTCGGCGCGCGGCTATTACGGCACGCTGAGCCACAACGCCAAGGCGGTCTATCAGTTCTATCTCGGCTGGTACGACGCCAATCCCGCCGATCTCAATCCGCTGCCGCGCACTGAAGCCGCGCGAAAACAGGTCGAATATATGGGCGGCAGCGAAGCGGTGCTGAAACGCGCGCGCGAGGATTTCAAGGCCGGGCAATATCGCTGGGTGGCGAGCGTGATGAGCCAGCTGGTGTTCGCCGATCCCGCCAACAGGCAAGCGCGCGAACTCGGTGCCGATGCGCTGGAACAACTGGGCTATCAGAGCGAGGCTGCGACCTGGCGCAACGCCTATCTGCTCGGCGCCGCCGAATTGCGTGGCGGCGTCCCGCCCGCGCAAAGCGGATCGACCACCAACGCCGAACTGCTCAAGGGCGTCTCGATCGATCTTGCCTTTGATTTTCTCGGCGTCCGCCTCAACGCCGCCAGGGCCGAGGGCAAGCACATCGTGATCAACTGGACTTTCACCGACACGGGCGAGACCTATGTGATGAATCTGGAGAACTCGGCGCTGACCCACCGCGCCGGCAAGCTCTCCGAAGGCGCCGATGCGAGCGTCAAGCTGACCCGCGCCGCGCTCGACGCCATCACGCTGAAGCAGCGCTCTTTCCTCGGCAGCATCGCCACCGGCGACGTCTCGATCTCGGGCAATCCGCTGAAATTGCGCGAGCTGTTCGGCCTGCTCGACGATTTCTCGCCGGATTTCGAGATCGTCGAGCCGAAGAAGGCGGGCGTGGAGTAGGGGGACGGGTTGCCCGTTGTCATTGCGAGGAGCTCTGCGACGAAGCAATCCATCTTACTTGCCTAACGTGTGGATTGCTTCGCTCCGCTCGCAATGACGAAAGGCGATATGGCCGGTCTCTTGTTCGAAACTGCATAACCCATCTACAGTGCCGCGGTCGATGTCATCTGAGGAAACCCAGTGCCTGCCAAAGTAAATCCGCTCGCCGGCAAGACTGCCGCGCCGTCGATGCTGGCGAACGTGCCGCGGCTGGTGACGGCCTATTTTGCCGGCAAGCCCGACCCGTCCGTACCCGCGCAACGGGTGGCGTTCGGCACCTCGGGGCATCGCGGCTCCGCCTTCAACAACGCGTTCAACGAGGCGCATATCGTGGCGATCAGCCAGGCGGTTTGCGATCACCGGCTGGCCTGCGGCATCAGCGGCCCGTTATTCGTCGGCATCGACACCCACGCATTGGCGGAGCCGGCGCTGGCGAGCGCGCTGGAAGTGTTTGCCGCCAACGGCGTCGAGGTGATGATCGACGAGCACGACGGTTACACGCCGACGCCGGTGATCTCCCACGCCATCCTCACTGCCAACAAGGGGCGCACCGATGGCCTCGCCGACGGGGTCGTGATCACGCCGTCGCACAATCCGCCGGAAGATGGCGGGTTCAAATATAATCCGCCCAATGGCGGCCCGGCCGATACCGACATTACCGCGGGCATCGAGCGCGCCGCGAACCGCTTTCTCGAAGATGGTCTTCGAGGCGTCAGGCGCATCCCCTATGACCGCGCGCGCAAATCGTCCTGCGTGCACCGCCACGACTACATCGGGCCGTATGTCGCCGACCTCGCTGACGTCATCGACATGGATGCGATCCGCGCCTCCGGGGTGAAGATCGGGATCGATCCGCTGGGCGGCGCGGCGGTGCGCTACTGGCAGCCGATCATCGAGCGCTATGGTATTGCCGCGACCGTCGTCAGCGACGTGGTCGATCCGACCTTCCGGTTCATGACGGTGGACTGGGACGGCAAAATCCGGATGGACTGCTCGTCTCCCTACGCGATGGCGCGGCTGATCGGCCTGCGCGACAAGTTCGATGTCGCGTTCGCCAACGACACCGACGCCGACCGGCACGGCATCGTGACCCGCTCGAACGGCCTGATGAATCCCAACCATTACCTTGCCGCCGCCATTGCCTATCTGTTCGGGCATCGTCCGCAATGGAGCACGAACAGCGCGGTGGGCAAGACCATCGTCAGCAGCGCGATCATCGATCGTGTCGCCAGGAAACTCGGCCGCAGGCTGGTCGAAACGCCCGTCGGGTTCAAATGGTTCGTCGACGGACTGCTCGAGGGGTCGTTCGGATTTGCCGGCGAGGAAAGCGCCGGCGCGTCCTTCCTGAGAAGGGATGGATCGGTCTGGACGACCGACAAGGACGGCATCATTTTGGGGCTGCTGGCCGCCGAGATGACCGCGCGGACCAGATCCGACCCGAGCCAGTTGTTCGATCAATTGACGAACGAACTCGGCGTGCCGTTTTACGAACGGATCGACGCGGCCGCGACGCCAGCCCAGAAGGATCTATTGAAGGCGCTTTCGCCGGAGAAACTCGCGATGGCGGAATTGGCCGGCGAGCCGGTGCTGATGGTGCTGACGGCCGCGCCCGGCAATGGTCAATCGTTCGGCGGCATCAAGGTCTCTACCGACCATGGATGGTTCGCCGCACGGCCTTCGGGCACCGAAGACGTCTACAAGGTCTACGCGGAAAGTTTTCGCAGCCAGGCTCACCTGCGGCAAATCCAGCAGGAAGCGCAAATCGCCATCGCGCGGGCATTCAGGGGTTAGAACGTTTTCAGGCGAAAGCCTGCCCCGCACGTGATGCGGGGGTGGATTCCGGTTCGCGTCAAGAGGACGCGTCGAATCAACAATCTGGAGCTGCGTTTCGATTCTGTCGAAACGAGGCTTTAGTGGAGCGGTTCAGTCAAAGCGTCAGCGAATCCCGGATGGCATGAGGCGAGGACAACGTATCGATCACATCCTGATGGATATGGCCGCAACTCGTGCATAGCAGTGTCCAATGCTCGAACCCCAAACGCCCTGGGATGATACGCTGGACCGTCAGGCGGGTGCGGCACAGGGGACAGTCCGGCAGTACGGTGCCGGAAGGCAGCGGGATCGGCTTGGCCTCGGATTCAGGCATGGGGTGCGGTCCACTTTTCAAATCAGGCTAACAGGTGGCAGGCGTTCTGCTTGCAGCGTCTGCCCGGCGCTCGCGTATCGCTTGAGCTCGAGGTGGTCGATGTGAATTTTCGCGTCCGCGATCGCGGCGCCGGGATTGGGTCATGCGAAGCCGACTTCAAGCGCAGAAAACAACACGTCATCGATGACGACGGGTTTCAGGTCCGTCCGCCGGATCCTGGCGTGCCACAGACCTTTTCCAGCCTCGAAAGGTTCAATTTTGAAGCCGTGATAGTCCATTTCATGCCCCCCGGGTGTCCTCGGAGTTGTAGAAACCACAAGCCTGTTGGAGCGGATGTGAACTCGTTCACATCTCCTGCATTTTCTTGCGGTGAAAGGCTTCGGCTGGCTCAATCGGCGTAGCGGGGGTGAACCCTGCCGGCGGGCTTGCCGCGCGCGGCCGGTCCGGCCGCGGCGCGGATGATCCAGCGCCGGAACGCGGCGAAATCGCGCTGCTCGGTCCGGAAGCTGCGATAAACCAGATACCAGCGCATGCCCTTCGGCACCGACAGCGCAAAGGGCGCGACCAGCCGTCCGGCGGCGAGGTCGTCGTCGATATAGGGCCGAATGCCCATCGCAATGCCGAGCCCGTCGACGGCGGCCTGCAGTGCCTGGCCGTAATATTGAAACTCCGGCCCGCGCGCCGTCACCCGCGCGATCCCGGCGGCCTTCAGCCACAACGGCCAGTCGTCGGGCGAATGCGCGACGCGCAGCAGGCCTGGCCCCCTGAGATCGCCCGGGCGTCTCAGTTGCGCCGCCAGCCGCGGCGCACACACCGGCAACAGATCGGCCGCGAACAGGGGTTCGGCGACCAGGCCTGGCCACTCGCCGTCGCCGAGCTTGATGCCGCAGCTCCAGTCGTCGCCGAACGGCGCCGCCGCGCCGCCGGTGGTGATGCGCACGTCGATGTCGGGCTCGTCCTTTCGAAAATCCGCCAGCCGCGGGATCAGCCACCTCATCGCAAAAGTCGGGCCGACGCCGATGGTCAGCACGCGGAGGCTGGAGGGGGCGGTCACCTGCGCGGTCAGGCTTGCCAGCGCATCGAAGATCGGCGTCAGCCCGCTCTGGTAGGCGCGGCCCGCCGATGTCATCGCCAGCCGGTTCGCCTTGCGCTCGAACAGCGCAATGCCGAGCCGCTGTTCGAGCAGGTGAACCATGCGGCTGACCGCCGCCGCCGACACGTTGAGCTCCGCGCCGGCCCCGGCAAAGCTTCCGCTTCGCGCCGCCGCCTCGAACGCCTTGATGCCGTTGAGAAACAGCAGCCGCCGCATTTTTTACCCTCAGGAAACCTGATGCCAGGGCAAGATAACTCGGTTTGCGCAGGCGATACAAGCAGGACAAAAATACGCCCGGAGATTCGAATGACGCCGCTGATGATCGCCGCACTGGGCCTCCTGATGGTCGCGACAGCGTTTCTGTCCGGCCTGTTCGGCATGGCCGGCGGGCTGATCCTGATCGGCGTGCTCCTGGCCCTGATGCCGCTGCCGTCGGCGATGGTGCTGCACGCGATCACGCAGATGGCCTCCAATGGCTGGCGCGCCTTGCTGTGGCGCAGCCACATCAGGTGGCGCCCGGTCGCGATCTACCTGATCGGATGCGCGGTCGCGCTGGCGGCGTGGTCGATCACCCGCTATGTGCCGGACAAGCCGATGGCGCTGCTGCTGCTGGGGGTGACGCCGTTCATGGCGCGGCTGACGCCGTCCAGTCTGAAGCCCGACCCCGACAGCATCTGGCAGGGCACTTTCTACGGCTCGATCTGCATGGGCCTGATGCTGATGACCGGCGTCTCCGGACCGTTGATGGACACGTTCTTTCTCGGCGGCAAATTCGATCGCCGCGGCATCGTCGCGACCAAGGCCGCCTGTCAGGTCGTCAGTCATTTCGTGAAGCTGATCTACTTCGGCGGCATCATCGACCAGGCCGCCACGCTCGATCCGGTACTCGCCGGCGTTGCCGTCGTGGCGTCGATGGCCGGCACCACGCTGGCGCGGCGCATCCTCGAGGCCATGACCGATCTGCAATTTCGTACCTGGGCGGCGCGGCTGATCACCACCGTTGCCGGCTATTACATCATCTACGGAGGCTGGCTGCTGCTGGCGCGCGGCTCGGCCGCTGCCTTTTGACCGGAGGAGATAGCCCGATGGCCGGCACGGCGGACCCATTGGTGCTCGATTTCGTCGAATGGATCGCCCGGCAGCCACGGGCCTATTCGGAGGTGATCGCGACCTGGCGGACGTCCTGCCCGCGCCTGACGATCTGGGAGGATGCGGTCGATCGGGGCTACGTCACGCGCCAGACCGTTGCCGGTATCGGGTTGATCGTGACGGTCACCGCAGACGGTGAAAGAGTGCTGCGCGAGCACGGCCGATTGAACTGAGCGGCTCTGAATTCCCTGCCGGAAGACTTCCTTCGCTGATCAATTCGCCGCGATGCGAAACGCGCGCCATTGACTTCGCATTGCCTTTGCGGTGAACTTCATGCAATCGCATCCAATTTGGGTATGCACCCGCGCCAGGACAGGAACGCCCCATGATTGATCTTTATTACTGGACCACGCCGAACGGCCACAAGATCACGATGTTTCTCGAAGAGGCCGGGCTGCAATACAAGATTTTCCCGATCAACATCGGCAAGGGCGACCAGTTCAAGCCGGAGTTTCTGGCGATCGCGCCGAACAACCGGATTCCCGCGATGGTAGATCACGAGCCGAAGGGCGGCGGCAAGCCGATCTCGATCTTCGAATCCGGCGCGATGCTGCTGTATCTGGCGGAGAAGACCGGCAAGTTCCTGCCCGCCGACATCTACGGCCGTTATGACGCGATCCAGTGGACGTTCTGGCAGATGGGCGGGCTCGGGCCGATGGCGGGACAGAACCATCACTTCTCGAATTACGCCCAGGAAAAAATCAAATACGCCATCGACCGTTACGTGAACGAGACCAACCGGCTCTACGGCGTGCTCAACAAGCGTCTCTCCGATCGAAAGTTCATCGCCGGCGATTATTCGATCGCGGACATGGCGAGTTATCCCTGGGTCGTGCCGTACAAGAACCAGAGCCAGAACATCGACGATTTTCCGCATCTGAAGCGCTGGCTCGAGACCATCGGCGAGCGGCCGGCGACGGTGCGCGCCTACGCCAGGGCCAAGGAGGTCAACCCGAATTTCGGCCAGCCGGCGATCCGCACCGAGGAAGAGCGCAAGCTGCTGTTCGGGCAGACCGCGGCGGTGGTGAAGTAGGGGGAACCGTGGCTTTGAAACTTTTCGAACTCGTCGGTACCGACGAAGCGCGTCCGTTCAGCCCGTATTGCTGGCGCACGCGGATGGCGCTGGCGCATAAGGGTTTGTCGGCTGAATTGATCCCGTGGTGTTTTACGGAAAAGCACGCGATCGCCCCGCATAAATCCGAAAAGGTGCCGGTGCTGATCGACGGCGAAACCTCGGTCGCCGATTCCTGGACGATCGCGACCTATCTGGAAGACAATTATCCGGACCGGCCATCATTGTTTGGCGGCGCCGGCGGCCGCGCCATGGGCCGGATGATCAACTGGTGGGGCGATATCGCCGTGGTCGGCGGCGTGTTCCCGCTGATCGTCGCGGATATCCCTTCGCATTTGAAGCCGGTGGACGCGGCCTATTTCCGCAAGACCCGCGAGGCGCGCTTCGGCAAGCCGCTGGAAGAAGTCGCGGCCGGACGCGACAAATCCGTCGAGGGTTTTAGGCGGGCGCTCGACCCGATCCGGCTCACCTTGAAGACGCAAGCCTGGCTCGGCGGTGATGCGCCGAACTACGCCGATTACATCGTGTTCGGCGTATTCCAGTGGGCGCGCGTCGTCAGCCCGTTCAAATTGCTCGCCGAGGACGATCCGGTCTATGCTTGGCGCGAAAAAATGCTCGACGCGTTCGACGGCATGGCGCGCAAATCGCCGGGCTATCCGGTCTAGCGTCCGCCGGATAGTCAGGCCTTCGGAAAGCCCACCGTCTGCGACAGCAGCACCTGATGATCGTGGCCCAGTCCCAGCGCATCGGCGATCGCATCGCGATCGATCCAGGCGCGGATCACGGTAGAGAGCCCATTGCCGGCGGCGAACAAATAGACATTTTGTGCGATCGCGCCGGCGGCGGCGGAAGCGAAACTCCCGCGGCTTGCGACCGGCACCAGCTTCATGCGGCTGTGGTCGGCGACGTATACGAGGTCCAGCGCCGCTTCATCGACGAAGTCCTGATAGCCGGTCACCCGCCGCAGATCGCTGCCGGCCACCAGCTGCAGCGCGTTCGCGCTAGCGTCGTAAAGGTAAGCGCCTGACGGCAGCGCGACATAGACGTCGATCTCCTGGGCGTTCATCGCCGACGGCGCGGTGCGTCCGCCATCGGTGCGGTTGACGCCGTTCGCGGCCCACAGCAGGCTGGACAGCAGCGGCAGCGGCAATTCCTTGGCCGAGAACTCGCGGGCGGAGCGCCGCTTCGAAATCGCCTCCATCAGCGGCATGCCGCCCGTCTTGCCGGGAGCCGGCAGCGCAATTTTCGGGACAGCATCTCCGCGCGCCGGCCTGGGGCGCAATTGCCCCATCGCGCCGAGCGCCAGTTTTGCCAATGTGCCGATCGCGGTGATCTCCTGTTGATGAGTTAGTGCTTCGCCGCGCTCCGCTTGCCGGGCCGTTTGGGTCGTCGGCGCGGTGGCGTCGGCGGGCCGTCGGACAGATTGGATACGACGAGTCGTGCCTTGCCCTGGTTGACCGTGGCCACGGCGCTTTCCGCATCGGACGCCTCGGCTTCGAACAGCGCGCATTCTTCGACATCGCCGTCGATGATTTCTCGCTGTGCGGTCCTGAATCGCGCCAGCGCGCCCTTCTTCGATTTGAGTGCCTTGAAATCGAAATCTTCATTGGGCCGTTTGAGGCGGACCACGAACATGATGACATCTCCACCAGGGTGCGGCAGTGCAATTGTCGCGATTATGAAACGCCAAAATCGGCGTGCGCCTCTTGCTCTAGATCAAGAAATGAGCGGTCCTGCTGCGCTCCTCACAATGGCGGCGAGGCAATTAGGGCGCAGGGTTGCCTGAAATTTGCTCCGCCGCGTTCCGCAAACAATCCCGGCACAGGCAATCCTCGCCGTCGAGCGGCGGCATCGGCAGCCGCGCGGTTTCCTCGGCGCACCAGCACGGCCCCGGCAGACCGCAGGTGAATTCCGTTCCGCATCGGGAACAGGCGAGGCGGCGCGAGGCTGGGTTTTCTAACCGATTTGTCATCAATCGAACCAAATCCGGCTGGCGTTCTTCATGTCCGGTTCATGCCGAACGGCGGTATATTCCGCCGCCAATATACGCTGAAGGACGATCCAAAGGAAATCCGATGGCCCGCGATTCGCAAACCGCTCTTGTCGCGCTCAATCGCTTCGGATTTGGCGCGCGCGGCGGCGCTTCGGGCGATCTGGTCAATGCGGCGTCCGATCCGCGCGGCTTTGTCAAAGCCGAACTGAACCGCCCCGATGGCGTGCTGCTGGAAATGCCGGGATTGCAGTCGACCCCGGCATTGGCCGAGGTGGTGTTCGCCTATCAGGCGGAGGTCAAGCTCGCGCGCGAGGCCGCGGCGAAATCGGCCGCGCCGGCGTCCGAGGCCAATCCGGCGCTGCTGCCGGCGGACGTCAAGGCGCAACGGCGAAGTCTTCCGCTCGACGGCGTCGCGATCGAGATGTCGGGAAAAGAACCTGTCATGAAGGCGCCGGAAAACGGCGCCACGACGATGGCTGCAACCGAAGCGATGCAGCCGAACGCGCCAAAACCGCCGCCGCAGCCGCTCAATGTCATTCAGAAAACCTACCGCGCCGAGGCGCTGGCGCGGCTGCAGCGAGCAATCATCGCCGATTGCGGATTCGTCGAGCGGCTGGTGGCGTTCTGGTCCAATCATTTTTGTATCTCCGCCAACAAGGGCGAACTGGCGCGGATGTGGGCGGGATCGTTCGAGCGCGAGGCGATCCGGCCCCATGTGCTCGGGCGCTTCGGGGACATGCTGAAGGCGGTCGAACAGCATCCGGCGATGCTGTTCTTTCTCGACAACCAGCAATCGCTGGGTCCGGACTCCCGCGCCGGGCTAAACCGCAAGCGCGGCCTGAACGAAAATCTCGCGCGCGAAATCATGGAACTGCATACGCTCGGAGTCGGCGGCGGCTACTCGCAGGACGACGTGACCTCGCTGGCGCGCATCATCACCGGCTGGACCTTTGCCGGACGGCAGGGAAAGCTCGGCGCGCCCGGCCGTTTTGTCTTTAACGCCAACGCGCATCAGCCGGAGGCGCAGCTTCTGCTCGGCAAAACTTACGAGAACAACGGCGTTGCGCAGGGCGAAGCGGCGCTGGCGGATATCGCGCGCCATCCCGCCACCGCGAAATTCATCGCCACCAAATTTGCGCGTCACTTCGTGGCCGACGATCCGCCACAGGCTTTGGTGGCGCGGCTGCAGGAGGTGTTCCGCAAATCCGACGGCGATCTCAGGGCGCTGACAACGACGCTGGTGGATTCCGACGAGGCCTGGCAGGCGCCGCTGACCAAACTGCGCTCTCCTTACGAATTCCTGGTGGCGACCGGCCGGCTGCTGGCGCGGATTCCGGAAGATCCCGGTCTTTATCTCAACAGCCTGAATCTGCTGGGTCAGCCGCTGTGGTCTCCGGCCGGGCCAAACGGATTTCCCGACACCAATGCCGCCTGGGCTGCGCCCGAGGGGATGAAGCTGCGGCTCGATATCTCGGCTCGGGTCGCCTCGCGTCTTGGCGGCAATATCGACCCCCGCGATCTGCTTGAGCTCGCCGCCGCCGACGCGGCGTCGCCGGACACGCGGCAGACCATCGAGCACGCGGAATCGCGGCAGCAGGCGCTGGCGCTGTTGTTGATGTCGCCGGAATTCCAGAGGAGATGACGATGGATTGCTGCGAAAGCCCGACGTCATTCGCAACCTCGCGGCGCGCGCTGCTGCTCGGCGGCGCGTCGTTCGCAGCCTGGGCCTATTTGCCGAAATTCGCCCGCGCCGCCGACGGACGCGACCCGCGCCTGATCGTCGTGATCCTGCGCGGCGCGCTCGACGGCCTCGCCACCGTCGCGCCGGTGGGCGATCCCGACTATGCCGGCTTGCATGGCTCGATCGCGTTGACACCCGAGGGCCCGCATGCGGCGACCATGCTGGATTCCTTTTTCGCGCTGCATCCCGCGATGCCGGAATTTGCGCGGATGTACCGGGAGAAGCGCGCCGCCGTCATTCATGCGGTATCGACGCCCTATCGCGACCGCTCGCATTTCGACGGACAGGACGTGCTCGAAAGCGGCTTTGCCGGGCCGGGCCGGGTGCAATCGGGCTGGCTCAACCGCGCGCTCGAAGGCTTGCCGCGCGGCGACCGGGTGATGAGTGCGCTAGCGATTGGTCCGACCACGCCGCTGGTGCTGCGCGGCGCAGCGCCGACCGTCGGCTGGGCGCCGGTGGCTTTGCCGCAGGCGAGCGACGATACCGCGACGCGACTGGTCGAACTTTACCGGCACCGCGACCCCGCGCTGGCGTCGGCGCTGTCGCAGGGCCTGCAGCTCGACAGGGCCGCCCAGGGCGACGACATGAAACCGAAGCCGGGCACCAACAATATTGGCGCGATGCGGCTGGTGGCGCGCGGCGCCGCCAAACTGATGGCGGCCGACGACGGCCCCCGCATCGCGGCGCTCGCCTTCGACGGTTGGGATACCCACGCCAATGAAGGCGGGCCGGTCGGCCGGCTGGCGCAGTTGCTGTCGGGGCTCGACGGCGCGCTGGCGGAATTCGAAAGCGGACTGGGCGAGCGCTGGCACGACACCGTGGTGGTGGTCGCGACCGAGTTCGGCCGCACCGCGCGCATCAATGGCACCGAAGGCACCGATCACGGTACCGGCACCATCGCGTTGCTCGCCGGCGGCGCGGTGAAAGGAGGGCGGGTGATTTCCGACTGGCCGGGGCTGAAGCCCGCGAGCCTCTATCAGGGCCGCGACCTCGCGCCGACCACCGATCTGCGCGCGGTCATCAAGGGTGTGCTGCGCGATCATCTCGGCCTCGCCGAGCCCGTGCTGGCGGAGACGGTGTTTCCCGACAGCGCGGCGGTGAAGCCGATGAAGGGGCTGGTTGCTTAACCTCTCCCCGCTCTTCGCAGGGAGAGGTCGGAGGCGGCGCGTAGCGGCGTCTCCGGGTGAGGGGCAAGGCGATGCGTGGGCCAGATCGGAAGATGATCCAAATCGCGAGAAAGTTGCGCGTCAATCAAACAGACGCGGAAACAGTTCTGTGGAATCGCATTCGCAATCGCCAGATCGACGGGCATAAATTTGTACGGCAAGAGCCGATAGCCGGTTCCGTCTGTAATTTCGTTTGCCGTGAAAGACTTCTAGTTGTCGAAGTGGACGGCGGGCAGCACAGTGAATCTGCCACAGATGGGATAGGCGATCGCCGCTTGGCTGAGGACGGTTACAGAGTGCTTCGATTCTGGAATAACGAGGTTCTTGGCAATCTTGAGGGCGTTCTGACCACCATTCAGACCGAACTCTCCGGATAGAGCCCCTCACCCCACCCTCTCCCCGTGAAGAACGGGAGAGGGAGTGAGAGAGAGAGCGGTACCGCTACCCCTTCGTGATCCCATCGATCTCCGCGAGATCCTCGGTGCTCAGCGCCCAGTCGATCGCCTTGACGTTCTGCTCGACCTGTTCGACGCGGGTGGCGCCGGCGATCACGCTCGATACTTGCGGCCGCGACGCCAGCCATGAGAACGCCAGCTCGAGCATGCTGTGGCCGCGCGCCTGCGCGAAGGCCTGCAGCTTCTCGACGAGGTCCTCGTTGCGCGGCGTGACATAGCGGTCGCGCAGCGCCGGCGCCTTGGCAAAGCGCGTGTCTTCCGGTGCCGCGGTGCCGCGCTTGTACTTGCCGGTCAGCAAACCGCTGGCGAGCGGAAAGAACGGCAGCAGACCGAGATTGTATTCCTGCGCCGCCGGCAGCAGGTCCTTTTCGATCTCGCGTACCACCAGGCTGTATTCGTCCTGGCACGACACGAACGGATTGACGTTCATGTGGCGCGCGGTGAGCTCGGCCTCGGCGATGCGCCACGCCGGAAAATTCGAATTGCCGATGTAGCGCACCTTGCCCTGCCGGATCAGGTCGTCCAGGGCGCGCAGGGTTTCCTCGATCGGCGTCAGCGGGTCGTAATCGTGCTGCTGGTAGAGATCGATGTAGTCGGTCTTCAGCCGCCTCAGGCTCGCCTCGACCGCCGACATGATGTAGCGCCGCGACGCGCCTTGCCTGGTGCCGTCCGTGCTCATCGGCTTGGAGAATTTTGTCGCCAGCACGATGTCCTTGCGGCGGTCGCCAAGCACCTCGCCGAGCACGGTCTCGGAGCCGCCCATGCCCGCATAGATGTCGGCGGTATCGAACAGCGTGACGCCGAGGTCGATCGCCTTGTGGATCACCTTGCGCGAGGTTTCCAGATCGGTGCGCTGGCCGAAATTGTTGCAGCCGAGGCCGACGGCGGAAACGCGCAGGCCGGAGCCGCCGAGATTGCGAATTTGCATGGAGAGGTCCTGTGAGATGAAGCGTGCGACACGGCATCATATTGTGACCCGTGCGGCTCGAAGCCGCAAGGTGCGGGCGTGCCGTATCGGTCAGGCCGATGCCGGCATTGCCCGCGCGGACGGCTCTGCGCGCAGTGCCGCTGCGGTCATGCTCCGGACCGCTTTTTCCGCCTCGCGCGTAATCGCCTTGCGATCCGCGCTCATGTCGTAGGCTATCGCCTCGCCCCAGCTCACGGTGACATCGACGGCGCCCGCCGACAGCACATGAAGCAGATGCGGGATCAGGTCGACGTCGCCGTACCACGCCACGCGTTCGCGCAAGCCGCGGCCCATCGGGACGCCGCCAAATCCGACATAGGCCAGCGACATCGGCTGTACGGTGATGCTGGTGTGATGCGTGGAGTTGCCGAGCGCGTGATGAACCGCTCCGACCAGCGAGGAGCGGAACGGCAGCACGCGGATGCCGTCGCTCGAGGTGCCCTCGGCGAACAGCACCACCGCATCGCCGCCGAGCAGCCGGCCGGCGATTTCGCGGGTCGCGGCGCCGGTCTGGTGCCGGGCCTGCCGGTTGATGAAGATCGTCCGCTGCAACTTCGCGAGCCAGCCGAACACCGGCCATCGCGCGACCTCGCTCTTGGCGATGAACACCACCGGCGAAAGCGCCGATATGACGCAGATGTCGAGCCAGGAGACATGGTTGGACAGGATCAGCGCGGGACTGGCCGCCGATCGCGCGCCGATCTGGCGAATCCGCACCCCGATCAGCGCACAGAGAATGCGATGGTAGAGGTGAGGGATCGTGCGCTGCAGCCGCAGGTCGAACAGCAGCCCGAGCAACTGGAACGGCAGCAGCACCAGCGTGAGCGCGAGGAAGGCCAGCGCAATGAGGACGACACGGATCATGAAAGCGGTTCGTTGAGAGGCGGACGCCGATATCACGGGGGTTATACCCAACGCGACCGGACGCAAGCCCAAAAGATGCGGCCCCGGTCAGAGCGGCGACTGACGGGGACCGCTTGGGGCGCGTGATCCGTGACGGGGGGCCTGATCAGGCGCGAGGCGGACGCTAGCCCCGCTTTATTACGCGCCCATGACAATCAGGCTTATCCACAGGCCGGACCGGCGGGGAATGCGGCTGGCTGACCCGAGACCTGCGGAAACGCAAAGCCTGTCAGAACAGCTTGCGATACACGACGAATCCGGAGTGCTCCGCCACCTTGTCGTAAAGCTGCATCGCGGTGAGGTTGGTTTGGTGTGTCTGCCAGTATACGCGCGGCGATCCGGCAAGCCTCGCTTGTTCGTAGACGCCGTTGATGAGCGCTCTGCCCACGCCTCTTCCGCGCGCGGCCTCAGCGGTGAACAAGTCCTGCAAATAGCAGACTGGCTCGATGGCGGTGGTGCTGCGGTGGAAGAGATAATGCGTCAGGCCGAGCAATTGGCCGCCGCTCTCCGCGACAAGACCATGTACCGGCTCATAGGCATCGAAGAAACGCGCCCACGTCATCCCGGTAATTTCGGGGGAAAGCGCGGTCGCCCCCGATCGCCCGTAGAACGCGTTGTATCCGTCCCACAAGGGAAGCCATCGGTCGTAGTCCTGCCGGGTCACAAAGCGGATGGACAGTTCGCCGGACATTCGTGATTCCGTGTTCATGAAAGGCGCATCGGCCAGGGCGTGCAGAGCGCCGATGTTGTGGTTTCAATAAAGGCCCGGCCGTGAAGGAGCAACTCGTTTGCCACGAGAACAAGGGACGTCGCTTGCCGAATGGTTGCATTCGCGGCGGGCTTTCTCGCTACATCCTGAAAAAGCGGTTGAGGGGAGCGGCGCGGCTTTCCGATTGCCTGGATCGAATGATATCGAAAGGAATGGAACCGGGCTCCGCGCCTGAGTATTAGCACCGAGATTTCGAAGGGATATTCATGCCAGCTATTTCGCCGTCGGTCCTGCCGTTCCTGATGCTGCTTGCCTCCAACGTCTTCATGACATTCGCCTGGTACGGACACCTCAAATTCAGGGAGGTCTCGCTGCCGCTCGTCGTCATGGTGAGCTGGGGCATCGCGTTCTTCGAATACTGGCTGGCGGTGCCGGCCAATCGCTGGGGCAGCGCGGTGTATACGGCGGCGCAGCTCAAGACCATGCAGGAGGTGATCACGCTGATCGTTTTCGCTGGATTCTCGGTCTTGTATCTTAAGCAGCCACTCGGATGGAATCACGGACTGGGCTTTGCCTTGATTGCCCTCGGTGCATTTTTTATTTTTCACGAGTGGTCGTAGCATCCCACGTCATTGCGGCAATGACGGAGGAGGCAGCGCCCCGATCACTTTCCAGGCGTCAGCACGGTCCGGCCGGCCGGATTGGCGGCGAGCGGCCAGAGCGCATTTTCGCCGCGCGTTCCCGTGGCGATCAGGAGTGACGCCGTCAGCAGGATAGCCGCCGTCAGCGCCACGGTAACAAGTACGACAGGTGTCTTCATCGTTGCCCGATCGCGATGTTCATCATCGCGCCTTGCCGTGCAAAAAATGCCAACGGCCCGAAGAATTGATTGGGTTACGCCGGAATCGGCATTGCCATGGCGACCTTGATCGAAAGCGCCGTAATGGTGACGATCAGGCACAGCGACAGCGAGCCGATCGCGAGCAGGCTCGCGACGGCGTGCGTCAGTCGGGACGAAGCGACAGGCGCGGAGCGGCTGTTAAAGCCCGCTGCACCGGGCGACCGTGTCATGGTCAGGAATCCTTCGAAGCGTGCGCGAATCACTCGCAGCGCTCGAAATATCGCCGGAATCGCTGGCAACATTGGGGCGGATTGGCCTCGAAAATGGCGAAACCGCGGCAGACCCGCGGGTTGCGCCCGCTATCTTCGGCGTTATGCCCGCTATTTCGCTGCCTTAGGCCTCGGCGGCGATGCCGGCGGCATCGTCGACTCCGACGCCCGGGCGCCAATCCATGGCGACGAAGCCCGGGGTCTGCTCGACCCGGCGCAACCAGGCGCGGATCCTGGGGAAGGTCGCAAGGTCGTAGTCGCAGCGATCCGCGACATGGGTGTAGCCGTAGAGCGCGATATCCGCGACGGTGAGCTGGCCGGCGGCAAAATACTCATGCGCCTTCAGGTGATTTTCCATCACCTGCAACGCGGCATAGCCGCGCTCCATCCAGTCTTCCAGCGCGTGGGTCTGCAGGTCGCGGCCGCCCTTGACCAGCGCCAGCCAGAAATAGGCGGCGCCGATATTCGGCTCCAGCGCGTGCTGTTCGAAGAACATCCACTGCAGCGCCTCGGCGCGCTCGATCCGCGATTCCGGCGCCAGCGAGGTGCCGCCGGCGACATACCAGAGGATGGCGTTGGATTCGGCGAGGTAGCGTCCTTCCGCGACTTCCAGCAGCGGCACCTGTCCGCTGGGATTCTTGGCGAGAAAATCCGGCGTGCGGCTCTCGCCGCGCAGAATGTCGATCTCGATGGCGCGATAGGGCGCGTTCAGCAGCGCCAGCGCAAGGCGGACCTTGTAGCTGTTGCCGGAGCGCTGCATCGAATAGAGCTTGTACATTCGGATTCGTTCGATCGGTGGGAATTTGCGGGAGGTGGCGCGCGTACGCCGAGCGATCGCCTTGTCACCCCGCAACGCGGCTAAACAATGATGCCGAAGCCGATGTGTCGCAAGGTCCGCATTCTGGAAAAGCTCGAAAACTTCTACCGCACTGCAACCGCGTAGAAGACTTTCCCACACGTTGGAACAAATCGGATCACGCCTGCGCGATTCCGCGCACCTCGATGGCTGATCCTTCACAATCCTGCACCGCACGCAGCAATGTGAAAACGTAGAAGGTCAGCAACACCAGCAGGCCGAGAGGTATGGCGGCGACGCCGGCGATGCCGCGTGACAATAGCGGCACGATCCAGGCTGCGGCCAGCAGGCTGATCTCGTAATCGCGGAAGCCGCGGCTCAGGCCATGGCGCGCGAAGAAAGCAATGGCGACCGCGAGCACGACGAGATCGTAGTCGAGAACGTAGGGAGTAGCGAGCAGGCTTCCGGTCGCCAGCGCCGCGGCCTTGAGTTCGAATGCGGCATCGCTCTGCCACAGCCAGGCGAGGCTTGCGGCGAGCATCAGCGCCAGCGTGGTCTGGACCGCATACGCGGCATGAACGCTCGCGCCCCACATCCGTACCGCTGAAAATACCGACTGGATTTTCTCCCAGCCGGTGCCGCCCTGTTCGAGCACCACGGTCTGCGTGAAGGTCAGGGAATCCGCGAACGCGTGCCAGACGCCGCCGCCGAGCGTCACGAAGCTGACCGCGAGCAGTGCGACGACGGTGGCCCCGGCCGCACCGATCGTGCTCCATCGTCTGCCCGCCAAAAGCGCGATCGGAATCAGAACGCCGAATTGCGGTTTGTAGGCGAGGCAGCCGATCAGCATGCCGGCGAGCCAGGGCCGGCGATCGAGCAGATGCAGTGCGCCGCCGAGCAGCGCCGCGGTGAGAAATCCATTCTGGCCGTGACCGACGTTGACGAACACAGCGGGGAAGGCGGCCGAGATCAATAGCGTCTCCGGCCTTGGCAGAATCGCACGCACCGCCGCCAGATAGGCGGCCAGGCTCGCCACCACCCAGATCGCAAGACCCCATGCGTAGGGAAAGGCGGCCACGGCGAACGCGACGGCAAAGAAGAACGGCGGATAATGCCAGCCGAAGAACGGTACCTCGCGGCCGCCGAATACGGCCTTCTCCTCGGCGTGCTGGAGCGCCGGCTCATAGGCCTGCGCCGGGCGGCCCTGCCAGGTCAGTGTTCCGGCGGCGTAGACGTTGGAGAAATCGGTGCCGAGAGGCTTGCCGTTGCGATCGATCAGCCGGTCCGAGGCCGCGATCCAGCCGACCGCCGCGATGGCGCAGATGCCGAGCAGGATCAGGCTGTAGCCGCGTGCGCGCGCGGCGGTCAGCCATTGGCCGGATTGCAGCCCTTGCCAGATATGAGTTATTTCGCCGCTGAATTTTATGAATGTTGCGGTACCCTAGCGGGCGCCTTTTAACGTTCCCTAAAGTTTGGGCGCTTCCGGCCAAGCTTCTTGCGGTGCAGCGTGACCCGCTTTAGGGTGCTGCGATCCCAGCAAAAAGAGGTGTGGATCGGTGGCGACGCATGGTGTGTTCGCGATGTCTGCAAGGAGATGATGATGCCGTTTCTGTCCGCCGCGCTCGACCGTGTGAAGCCGTCCGCGACCATCGCGGTTACGGATAAAGCACGCGCGCTCAAAGCGGCTGGCCGCAACGTCATCGGCCTCGGCGCCGGCGAGCCCGATTTCGACACCCCGGCCAACATCAAGCTGGCGGCGATCCACGCCATCGAGGCCGGCAAGACCAAATATACCGATGTCGGGGGCATTCCCGAACTGAAGCAGGCCATCATCGGCAAGTTTCAGCGCGAGAACGGTCTCACCTACAAGCCGAACCAGATCATCGTCGGGACCGGCGGCAAGCAGGTGCTGTACAACGCGCTGATGGCCACCATCAATCCGGGCGACGAGGTCATCATTCCCGCGCCCTATTGGGTGAGCTATCCGGAAATGGTGTCGCTCGCCGGCGGCGAACCGGTGCCGGTGGTGTGCTCGGCGGCGCAGGGCTTCAAGCTGCAGCCCGACGCGCTCGAAAAGGCGATCACGGCGAAAACCAAGTGGATCATTCTTTGTTCGCCGTCGAATCCGACCGGCGCCGCCTATACGCGCGCCGAGCTGAAGGCGATCACCGACGTGCTGGTGAAGCATCCGCATGTCTGGGTGATGACCGACGATATGTACGAGCATCTGGTCTACGACGACTTCGTGTTCACGACGCCGGCGCAGATCGAGCCGAAATTGTACGACCGCACGCTGACGGTGAACGGCGTGTCGAAAGCCTATTGCATGACGGGCTGGCGCATCGGTTACGCGGGAGGCCCCGCCGAACTGATCAAGGCGATGGCGACGATTCAGTCGCAGTCGACCTCGAACCCCTGTTCGATTTCGCAATGGGCGTCGGTCGAAGCCCTCAACGGTCCGCAGGATTTCATCCCGGTGAACAACAAGGCGTTCAAGGAGCGCCGTGATCTCGTGGTGGCGATGCTCAATCAGGCCAAGGGCATCGATTGTCCGCGGCCGCAGGGCGCGTTCTACGTCTATCCGTCCTGCGCCGGCACCATCGGCAAGACGTCACCGTCGGGCAAGGTGATCGCCAACGACGAGGACTTCGTCACCGAACTGCTCGAGAATGAGGGCGTCGCGGTGGTGCAGGGTTCGGCGTTCGGGCTTGGCCCGGCGTTCCGTATTTCCTATGCGGCCAAGAACTCCGATCTCGAGGACGCCTGCAAGCGCATCCAGCGGTTTTGTGGCAATTTGAGATAGTCAAATCACGTCTCAAGTACCTGGCCGTCGAACGCTTGATGTTTTGACGACGGCTTCTCGGAAGCGCCTTGTTTTGGACACGGCGCTTCCTTCCTGTCCCCCCGCTAATTCAATTCGTCACCCCGGGGAACAGATCTGATGCGACTCTCTACACTTAGTATTGCCATTGCTGCGCTCGTGATACCGATCGCAAGCTCCAACGCGATGCCGCAGCCGCAGATTCGCGCCGGCATTCTGCAATGCCAGGGCGGCCAGAATGTCGGCTTCGTGGTCGGCTCGATGACCAGCCTGGAATGTGTATTCCAGAGCGAAGGCCGCCGTCCTGAACCCTACATCGCAACCGTCCGCCGCTTTGGGCTGGATCTCGGCATTACCGACCAGACCAGACTGACCTGGGCGGTGAATGCGCCAACCGGACGGGTTGGACGCGGCAATCTCGCGGGAAATTACGGCGGAGTCGGCGCCAACGCGTCGGTCGGGGTCGGCGGCGGCGGCAACTTCCTGGTCGGCGGTCCGGAGAATCCCTACGCGCTGCAGCCGATCAGCGTGCAGGGCCAGACCGGCTTGAACGTCGCGGCCGGAGTAGCCTCGATCGAACTGGAGCCGGTGCAGTTCGCGCATCGCGGCTTCCGCCGGCACGATCACCGCCATTACCACTATCATCACCGTCACGGCTGAGAACCCGCAACGTTAGCGAAAGGGGCCCGTGGAAGCGGGCCTCTTTTTGTTTGGCGGGATCGGTGTACGGCAAATCTGGCGCGGCTGCCGGTGTTGTGTCATAGAGAAGCGAGTGCCATGGTCGCGGCGCTCACCTCTTTCTTTGTCGCATCACATCGTTCTTTCAGCCGGAGATTTATTTATGCGCCGCTCTGTTATCCTTGCCGGTGTCGCCATGATCACGCTGGTTACATCCTTGGCCGGCGCCCGTGCCCAGCAGCCGATGGATCGCGTGCAGGTCGGCGTCCTCGAATGCCGTGGCGGCGCAAGCATCGGCTTCGTCGTCGGCTCGGTGACCAACCTCGGTTGCGTACTGCACGTCAGCGGCATGCCGGAGGACCGCTATATCGCGACCATCCGCAAGGTCGGCGTCGATCTCGGCATCACCCAGGAATCGGCGCTCGCCTGGGGCGTCTACGCGCCAACGGCTCGGCTCGGGCCGGGCGATCTCTCGGGCACCTACGCCGGTGCGCAGGGCAGCGCGTCAGTCGGCGTCGGGGTCGGCGGCAACGTGCTGGTGGGCGGTTCGGAAAATTCGATCGCGCTGCAGCCGCTCAGCGTGCAGGGCCAGGTCGGCGTGAACGTCGCGGCCGGGCTGGAAAGCCTGGAACTGCGGCCGGGAAGGTAACTCTTTTTTCCTCCCTGCACGCTTTCTGGATGGCGACAAGCGAAGCTCGCGCTTCGAGGGCGGGCGAGTCCATCTTCCCGCGAACGCCAGTCAGCGGCAAATACGGTGCTCCAGCTCCGACCACTCCCGGTGAAGAACGGGGAGAGGTTAAAGTCTCGCGCTGTGCGAGGCTCGCCCGTGACGTTTTTCTGACTTGCCAAATCGTGATGGGAGGGGGAGCATCGCCCCTGCCGACCCAATCAAGGGCCGAGCTCCAAACAAGGAGGCGGCAATGGGACAAGACGTCAGAAGTCCCCGCGGTCCACGGTGCGTCGCATTGGTGGGCCCTTTCCAAAGCGGTAAAACCACACTTCTGGAAGCGATATTGGCGCGCTCCGGCGCGATCCCGCGCGCCGGCAGCGTCGATGCCGGAACCTGCATCGGCGATGCCAGTCCCGAAGCCCGCCGCCACAAGATGGGCGTCGGCCTTACCGCCGCCACGACAAGTTTCATGGGTGATAGTTACACCTTTATCGATTGCCCCGGTTCAGTCGAATTCGCGCACGACATGCGCGCCGCGCTGCCGGCGGTCGATGCCGCGGTCGTGGTATGCGAAGCCGACGAGCGCAAGCTGCCGCAGCTTCAGCTCATCCTGCGCGAACTCGAAGATCTCGGCATTCCGCGCTTTCTGTTTCTCAACAAGATCGATCGTGCCAACAAGCGCATCCGCGAGACGCTCGCGACCTTGCAGCCGGCATCGCGGATTCCGCTGGTGCTGCGGCAGATTCCGATCTGGAACGGCGACCTGATCGCAGGCTTCGTCGATCTGGCGCTGGAACGCGCCTTCGTCTACCGCGAACACAAGGCTTCCGAAGTCATGGCGCTGGAAGGCGGCGATATCGACCGCGAAAAGGAAGCCCGGTTCTCGATGCTGGAAAAGCTCGCCGACCATGACGACGCGCTGATGGAACAATTGCTCGAGGACATTCCACCGCCGCGCGACGCCGTATTTGACGACCTCGCCCGCGAATTGCGCGAAGGGTTGATCTGTCCGGTGCTGCTCGGCTCGGCGGCGCGCGAGAACGGCGTGCTGCGCCTGATGAAGGCGCTGCGTCATGAATCGCCCGGCGTGGCCGAGACCGCCAGGCGTATGGGCGCTTCCTCGCCCAAGGATGCGCTGGCCTATGTGTTCAAGACCGTGCATTTGCAGCACGGCGGCAAGCTGTCGCTGACGCGCCTGCTCGCGGGGCATCTCGATGACGGCGCGACGCTGCAATCCTCAGCGGGTGAGACCGCGCGGGTGTCGGGCATATCAGGGGTCAACTGCGCCCTCGACACCAAGCGCGCCTCCGCCGAGGCCGGCGATACCGTCGCACTCGGCAAGCTCGACACCATCAAGACCGGCGACACCCTGTCGAGCGGCAAGACCGCGCCTAAAGCGCTTGTCAGCATCGAGCCGTCGCCGCCGGTGCTGGCGATGGCGATCGCGGCAACGGACCGCAAGGACGACGTCAAACTCGGCCAGGCCTTGTTGCGGCTGAACGAGGAAGATCCTTCGCTGACCATGATTCAGAATCCCGGAACTCATGACATCGTGCTGTGGGGGCAGGGCGAGATGCATCTGCGGGTCGCGCTGGAGCGCCTGAGCGACCGCTTCGGCGTCAGCGTCAAATCGCATCCGCCGGCGATCGGATATCAGGAGACGATCCGCAAATCGATTACCCAGCGCGGCCGTCACAAGAAGCAATCCGGCGGCCACGGCCAGTTCGGCGACGTGGTGCTGGAGATCATGCCGCTGCCGCGCGGCGGCGGCTTCGAGTTTCACGAAAAAGTTGTCGGCGGCGCGGTTCCGCGGAATTACATCGGCGCGGTGGAAGAGGGCGTGGTCGATGGACTATTGCGCGGGCCGCTCGGCTTTCCCGTGATCGACGTGCAGGTGACGCTGACCGACGGTTCGTATCACAGCGTGGACTCTTCCGATCTCGCCTTCCGCACTGCGGCGCGCATCGGGGTGAGCGAAGCGCTGCCGCAGTGCCAGCCGGTGCTGCTGGAGCCGATCCATGTGGTGGAGATCGTCTGTCCCACCGACGCCACCGCGAAGATCAACGCCATCCTGTCGGGGCGGCGCGGGCAGATTCTCGGCTTCGACACCCGCGACGGCTGGCCGGGCTGGGACCGCGTCCGCGCCATGATGCCGGAAGCCGAGATCGGCGAGTTGATCGTGGAGTTGCGGTCGGCGACCGCCGGCGCCGGCAGTTTCACGCGGCAGTTCGACCGCATGGCCGAGGTCACCGGCCGCGCCGCCGACCAGATCATCGCTGCGCATCGCGTCGCAGCGTGATCCAGGGCTCCCTCGTTCCCGGACGCGCCGGTTGGAATCTCGGGGCGCGCGTGACACGCGCGAGCCCGTCCGCCGCCGCAGGTTAGCCCGCGGATGATCGTGTTCTTTGGCGCGGTCTTGCTTCGCCGCGACCTGGTTGCCGAAGGTAACGCGCTGGCGTTGAGCGCGATCGTTGCCGTGACCCTGTACGATAGCATTGACAGCGACCGCGGCTTGCTCGATTTGAGCAGCGACGACGCCTGCATACGGGGCGTTGCAACAGGACCCGCAATGACAGCCGTGACCAAACCTCGCGCCGCGTGCCTGATCGGATGGCCGGCGGCGCATTCGCGCTCGCCGCTGATCCATCATTACTGGCTGCGGGCGCTCGGCATCGAGGGTGGCTACAACATCGAGGCGGTGCCGCCCGAGGGCTTTGCCGAATTCGTGCTGCATCTGTCGGCGCACGGCTTTGTCGGCGCCAACGTCACCATTCCGCACAAGGAACGCGTGCTGGCGCTGACGAAGCCGGACGCGCGTGCGCGCGCGGTCGGCGCCGCCAATACGCTCTGGTACGAAGGCGGCGAGCTGCGCGCGACCAACACCGACATCGAAGGTTTTGTCAATAATCTGGACGCCTGTGCGCCCGGGTGGGACGCCGCCACCGAGGCGGTGGTGCTTGGCGCCGGCGGGTCGTCGCGCGCCGTGGCGTTCGGATTGCTCGAGCGCGGCTTCAAGCGCGTGCATCTGGCAAATCGGACCGTCGGGCGGGCCCGTGCGCTTGCCGATCAATTCGGCGGCCAGGTCCATCCCGTGGCATGGGATGCCATCGGTGACCTGCTGCCGCGGGCGGACCTGCTGGTGAACACGACATCGCTCGGCATGCTTGGCCAGCCCGCGCTCGAGATCGACGCCGGCCTGCTGCCGTCACGTGCCGTGGTCGCCGATCTCGTATACGTGCCGCTGGAGACGCCGTTGCTGGCAACGGCGCGGGCTCGCGGACTGAAGACCGCCGATGGGCTCGGCATGCTGCTGCACCAGGCGGTGCGCGGGTTTGAACTCTGGTTCGGACAGCGTCCCCAGGTCACGCCGGAACTTCGCGCGCTGGTCGAGGCCGATCTCACAAGCGCGTGATCCGCCAAAGCATGCCCGTGGGTGCGGGCGGTCTGGCGAAAAGATCACGCGCTCGTTCATTGAGTTGGCGCGCGATCGGACGCAAAACCGGTTTGCACTTTTGCTGATCGCGCGCTGTTTGAACCGGAATATCGTTGCAGCGCCGGGGTCTGTTGTTCCGTGGTGGCACCGGAGATCAATTCATGCCCGTTCATCGTTCAATTCTCATTCGTCCGCTTGTCACAATGGCCGTCGTGCTCGCGTCGTCGCTCTATGCGATCGCCCAGCAGCCGCCTGCGCCGTCGCGGGTTCGCGGCACCATCGAAGCCGTTGACGGCAATGTGCTGTCGGTCAAATCGCGCGGCGGCGAGGATTTCAAGCTGCACATGGCCACCGACATGCGCGTGGCCGGAATCACCAGGATCGCGCTTGCGGACATCAAGGTCGGATCCTTCATCGGCGCCACCACGGTGCCCGCACCCGATGGCGGGGCAAACGCAATCGAAGTGCATGTGTTTCCGGAAAACATGCGCGGCACCGGGGAGGGGTCGCGGCCGTTCGATCTGCGCCCCAACTCAACCATGACCAATGCGACGGTGGCCGAGAGCGTCGTGAACAATGAGGGACACGTCCTCACCGTCAAATACAAGGACGGTGAGAAGAAAATCGTGGTTTCACCGGATACGCCCGTGGTGACCTATGTCCCCGCCGACAAGTCCGATCTCAAGGCCGGCGCCAAAGTGATCGCCTTCATCAAAAAGCTGCCGGACGGTTCGTTCGAAGCAAGTCGCGTCAGCGTCGGTCGTGACGGGTTGACGCCACCGATGTGAAATTCCTTTCACTCCGACCGAATGGCACGGGTTTGTGAGGCCCATTCGAGCGCAATGGTGAAAGGGACCTCACGGTTGCGTCATCCCGGAATAGCCTTCGGCGGGCGGTGTTCTCTTTCTGATTGAAGAAGCCCTGTAATTGAAGATGTCCTGGGAGGACCACCATGCCGAAAATATCTTCGTTGCTGCCGCGCGCGCTGGCTGCGCTGACGGTCATATCCGTGCTGGGATCGGTGGCGTGGGCCCAGCAGCCGCCGACGGTACGTATTCGCGGCACCATCGAAGCCGTCGACGGTTCGCTGCTCACGGTGAAATCGCGCGAAGGAACCGAGATGAAGGTGCGCACGACCGACAATGTGGCGGTGTTCGGCGTCGCCAAGATATCGATGTCGGAGATCAAGCCGGGCTCCTATATCGGCGTGTCCGCGATGCCGGAGCCTGACGGCACCCAGAAAGCGCTCGCCGTTCATATTTTTCCCGAGGCCCAGCGCGGCGTGGCCGAGGGGTTCCGGCCCTGGGATCTTCGCCCCAACTCAACCATGACCAACGCCACGGTGGCCGAGACGGTCGCGGGCACCGACGGCCAGAACATCCTGGTCAAGTACAAGGATGGCGAGAAGAAAGTCGTGGTGCCGCCGGGGACGCCGATCGTCACCTTCGTCGTGGGCGACAAGTCGGAACTGAAGCCGGGCGCCAAGATCATCATCTTCGGCGCCACCAGGAAAGACGACGGGACGCTGGAAGCTAACCGCGTCAATGTCGGCCGCGACGGCATCACACCGCCGATGTGACGCAAAGGGACCTTTCTACGAGTTGTCGCCGCGAACGCGGGGACCCATATGTGGACGGCCCCCGTGCCACAAGAGTTTTTTGGTCTGATCGGATCGCTTGCATCCATATGTCCGGCCTGTTGATGCAGTCGCTTTGGACCGCTGGCCAAGATGGCTTCCGCGACGCGAGTTCCAAACAACCACACGACCTTTGTTCGGCCAATGGGTCCCACGGACTGTCTCACACCTCGGATCGATCGATCCTACCATCTGCTCTCCTCTTGCAGCTCCGGCTCAGCGGGTAGGCGAATCCGCCAACCAGCCGATCTCTTAAGCGGCCGATGCCGATGCACCAGGCATCCGCGCGCCGTCGTAACTCTCGCCCGTCGTCATCAGCTTCCAAGCGATGCGAGCAATCTTGTTGGCGAGCGCCACGGCGGCAAGTTTTGGTGGCTTGCGCTTCAGCAGAGCGACCAGCCAGGGTGACGGATGGCCGCGGCCGCGCCGAACCTGCTGAATCACGGCGGTCGCTCCCGCCACCAGCACGCTGCGCAGCATCTCATCCCCGGCGCGGGTGATCTTGCCGAGCCGGGTCTTGCCGCCGCTGGAATGGTCTTTCGGCGTCAGTCCGAGCCATGCCGCAAAGTGCCGGCCGGAGGGAAAGGCGCCCGGATCGGGGGTCTTCATCACCAGCGCCGTGGCACCGATCGGCCCGATCCCCGGAATCTGTGCCAGACGTCGGCTGTCGGCATTAGCGCGGTGCCACGCCATCAGCCTGGCCTCGATCGCCTTCAGTTCGATCTGCAGCTGCGCGTAGGCGCGGCCCTGCATCGCAAACATCTCGCGCGCCAGTTCCGGTAAGCTCTCGTCCTGGGCGATCCGCATCAATAGCGGCTCGATCTTGTCGAGACCCTTGGCGGTGATCAGACCGAACTCCGTCGCATAGCCGCGGATCGCGTTGCTGAGCTGGGTGCGCCTTGTGATCAGCTGCTGGCGAACTCCTGCCAGCATCAGCGCCGCCTGCTGCTGTTCAGTCTTGACCGGGACGAACTGCATCGTCGGCCGGCTCATCGCCTCGCACAATCCCTCGGCATCGCGTCCGTCGTTCTTGTTGCGCTTGATGTAGGCCTTCACGTGCTGCGGCGCGATCAGCTTCACCTCGTGGCCGAGCTTGCGCAACTCCCGCGCCCAGTAATGCCCCGCCCCGCAGGCCTCCATCCCGATCACAGTCGGCGGCAGCTTGGCAAAAAACCCCAACACCTCGTTCCGCCGCAGCTTCCTGCGTAACACCGGTCGCTCGGCGGCATCAACCCCATGCAGCTGAAAAAAATGCTTCGACGTATCCATTCCAATGCGGATAATCTGGTTCACGGACGGCTCCCTTGTCTGAGATTTGCAACAACCTCATTCTGGCACACTCGATGCCGTAGGGGGCCGTCCACCCCATCAACCACAGGCGCTTAGTTACATCGGCTGTTGCGCCAGCCAAGCCTAATCGATCCGCCGGTGGTTGGGTCCCGGCTCGCGCTCGCTGTGCTCGCTCGGCCGGGACGACGATAGATTTTGCTTCTTCGCGCCTAAACCGCAATCACGTGATCGTCGATCTCGGCGATCTTGTTGACGCCGCACAGGCCCATGGTCACGCTGAGTTCGTTGGCGATCAGGTCGATCGCCTTGGCGACGCCGGGGCCGCCGAATGCGCCGAGGCCGTGGATATAGGCGCGGCCGATCATGCAGGACCTCGCGCCGAGCGCCAGCGCGCGCATCACGTCCTGCCCCGAGCGAATGCCGCCATCCATCAGCACCTCGATCTGCGAGCCCACGGCATCGGCGATCTCCGGCAGCGCCTCGATCGACGACGGCGCGCCATCGAGCTGCCGGCCGCCATGGTTGGACACCACCAGCGCCTGCGCGCCGGTTTTCACCGCTTCCTCGGCGTCCTCGACATCGAGGATACCCTTGATGATCAGCTTGCCCGGCCAGATGCTGCGGATCCAGTCGACGTCCTTCCAGTTCAGCGACGCGTCGAACTGCGAGGCGACCCAGCCCGACACCGAGGCGAGATCCTGCGCGCCCGGCAGATGGCCGGCGATATTGCCGAAATTTCTGCGCTTGCCGCGCAGGATGCCGGCCACCCAGGCGGGCTTGGTCGCGATATCCAGCACGTTGTTCAGGCTCAGCAGCTGCGGCGGCACCGACAGACCGTTCTTGATGTCCATATGACGCTGCCCGATCACCTGGAGATCGACCGTCAGCACCAGCGCGCTGCACTTGGCCGCGATCGCGCGTTCGATCAGCGCCTTGCAGAACCCGCGATCCTTCATGACGTACAGCTGGAACCAGAACGGCTTTTCGACGTTCTCGGCGACGTCTTCGATCGAGTTGATCGACATCGTGCTCAGCGTGTAGGGAATCCCCGCGGCCTGCGCGGCGCGGCAGGCGTGAATTTCACCATCGCCGAATTGCATGCCGGTCGATCCGACCGGCGCGAGAATGAGCGGCAGGCTCGTCTTCTCGCCGATGACGGTGGTCGAAAGGTCGCGGTGGGAAATATCCACCAGGATGCGCTGGCGAAACTTGATTTGCTGGAGGTCGTCGCGATTGGCGCGCAGCGTTTCCTCGGCGTAGGAGCCGCGATCGGCATAGTCGAAAAATGCCTTGGGCACCTTTCGCATATGAACCTGGCGCAGATCTTCGATGCAGGTGATGTGCTTCATGAACGTTCCAAGCCCTTCTCGTATTCTGCCTTCTTGTATTTGCGGGTTTCACTGTTCATCTAGCACGCTTGGGGACCCCGCAACATCGCTTCGCGGGTTGGGCTGGCAAGCAGGAGGCATCCATGACCGGACCACGCTCCGACCCCAAAAACGCTGAGGGCACCGAGAAGCGCCTGCTGGATAGGGCCCTGGAGGAGGGGCTGGAGGAGACCTTCCCGGGCTCCGACCCCGTGAACGTCACCCAGCCGCCGCCCTCGAAAGCGGACCATCACGTCTGGCGCAAGGACTGAACCGGCGGCCGGCCCCGACCCACGCCGGCATAATGCTTTTGTTAACAATAAGTTAAGGGATTAGGGCCAAATCGGCCACTGGTAACAATTCATCATATTTTTTGAAGTCATTTTAGCCCCGAAAGCCTTATAACCCGGTACACGCCGGGATGGCGGGCGTTCGAGACTTCGCGCCGGTGGGTTTGAGAAGCCTCGATGGCTGCTGGGGGATGCATGAGCCGCAAATATTTCGGTACGGATGGGATTCGGGGCCGTGCCAACGGTTTGATCACGCCGGAGCTGGCGCTCAAGGTTGGGCAGGCGGCCGGACTGGTGTTTCAGCGCGGCGAGCATCGCCATCGCGTCGTCATCGGCAAGGATACGCGTCTATCCGGCTACATGATCGAATACGCGATGGTGGCCGGTTTTACCTCGGTCGGCATGGACGTGCTGCTGCTCGGCCCGATGCCGACGCCGGCGGTGGCGATGCTGACCAAGTCGATGCGCGCCGATCTCGGCGTGATGATTTCCGCTTCCCATAATCTGTTCGAAGACAACGGCATCAAGCTGTTCGGCCCGGAGGGCTTCAAACTCTCCGACGACGTCGAAAAACAGATCGAGCAATTGCTCGATAAATCGCTCGACAAGAAACTGGCGCAGAGCGCCAGTCTCGGGCGCGCCCGCCGCATCGACGGCGTCCATGACCGCTACATCGAATTCGCCAAGCGCACGCTGCCGCGCGACCTCAGCCTCGGCGGCTTGCGCGTGGTGATCGATTGCGCCAACGGCGCGGCCTACAAGGTGGTTCCGGAAGCGTTGTGGGAGCTGGGCGCCGATGTTGTTCCCATCGGCGTCGATCCGGATGGCTTCAACATCAACAAGGAATGCGGCTCGACCTCGCCGGCGGCGCTGAGCCGCAAGGTGCGCGAGATGCGCGCCGATATCGGCATCGCGCTCGACGGCGACGCCGACCGGGTCATCCTTGTCGATGAGCGCGGCCACCTCGTCGACGGCGACCAGCTGCTGGCGGTGATCGCGCAAAGCTGGAAGGAAGACGGACGCCTCGCCAAGCCGGGCATCGTCGCGACCGTGATGTCCAATCTGGGATTGGAGCGCTTTCTCGAAGGCCACGGCATCGAACTCGTGCGCACACCGGTCGGCGATCGTTACGTGCTCGAACAGATGCTGAGCCGCGGCTACAATATCGGCGGCGAGCCCTCCGGTCACATCATTTTGTCGGACTACGCCACCACAGGCGACGGTTTTGTCGCCGCGTTGCAGGTGCTCGCGGTGGTGCAAAAACTTCGCCGCCCGGTGTCGGAGGTCTGTCACCGCTTCGACCCGCTGCCGCAGATCCTGAAGAACGTGCGCTACCGCAGCGGCAAGCCGCTCGACGACGCCGAGGTCAAATCGGCGATCGTGGACGGCGAAAAGAGGCTCAACGGCCACGGCCGGTTGCTGGTGCGCTCCTCCGGCACCGAGCCGGTGATCCGCGTGATGGGCGAGGGCGACGACCGCATCCTGGTCGAGGAAGTGGTCGACCATATCGTTTCCGCGCTCGGCCATGCCGCGGCCGCGTGAAACGCGGTTTATTCAAAGTGCGCATGATCTTGTCGCCAGACCGCTCACACCCACGGGTCAAGCCCGAGGGCGTGCTCTGGCGGATCACGTGTATCTGATTGCATCGCAGCTATTTTGTAATGGTGCTGGTTGGCAAAGCGCCGCCATCGTAGGAAACGCGTCGTGTCTCGCGAATCTGTCCGGATTGATCCTTTGAGCAGGCCTGTCGTCGTCTCCGAAGAAGCGCTGATCGCGCCGGTGACCGTGCCGGACGTGACGTCCGCCGCAAAGAAGGCTGCGACGACAGGACCGGCCTACATCGTGCTCGGAGGTATCAGCCTTTCGCATTTCCTCAACGACACCATGCAGTCGCTGATTCCGTCGGTCTATCCGATCCTTAAAGAGAGCTACGCGCTCGACTTCGCGCAGATCGGAATGATCACGCTGGCGTTCCAGTTCACCGCGTCGCTGCTGCAGCCGGTGATCGGACACTTCACCGATCGCAAGGCGCAGCCGTTTTCGCTCGCGGTCGGCATGGGGTTCACGTTCTGCGGTCTGCTGCTGCTCAGTGTCGCGCAGCAATACGCCGTCATCCTGGCCGCGGCATCGCTGGTCGGTCTGGGCTCGGCGGTGTTCCATCCGGAGTCGGCGCGGATCGCACGGCTCGCTTCGGGCGGGCGCTACGGATTCGCGCAGTCGGTGTTTCAGGTCGGCGGCAGCGCCGGAACGTCGATGGGTCCGCTGCTCGCGGCGCTGATCGTGGTGCCGTTCGGCCAGCCGAGCATCGCCTGGTTTTCCTCGATCGCGTTCCTGGCGATCGTCATCCTGTGGCGGATCGGGCACTGGTACAAGCCGCAGATCACGACCAGAAAGGTGGCGCCGATCCATGCGCATCCGGACGCGCCGAGCTCCCGCCGGGTCATGATCGCGCTGGTCGTGCTGGTCGCGCTGTTGTTTTCGAAGCAGCTCTACGTATCGAGCCTGTCGAGCTATTACATATTCTACCTGATCGACAAGTTCGGAGTTTCCACCCAGGCGGCCCAAATCTATCTCTTCATCTTCCTCGCCTCGAACGCGGCGGGGGCGTTCTTCGGGGGACCGCTGGGCGATCGGGTCGGCCGCAAATACGTGATCTGGTTTTCGATCCTCGGTGCGCTGCCGTTCACCTTGGCGCTGCCCTATGCCGGCCTGTTCGCGAGCGCGGTGCTGACGGTGTTCATCGGCTTTATCATTTCGTCGGCGACCTCATCGATCATCGTGTTTGCGCAGGAACTGATGCCGCACCGCTTCGGCATGATCTCCGGGGTGTTTTTCGGATTTGCGTTCGGCATCGGCGGTCTCGGCGCCGCCGTGCTCGGCAAAATCGCCGACCATACCGGCATCGCGTTCGTCTATCAGGTCTGCGCGCTGCTGCCGGCAATCGGACTGCTGGCGGTGTTCCTGCCCAAGCTGCCGAAGACTGCGCGCTGAGGCAGACAGGCCGCGCGGCATTCTCGCGGTCTTTGTCAATACATTGTTAGCGATTGTACGGCGCTCGCCATGTTCGTGGGGCGCGCTCACCAAATATCAACCTTAAAAATTAGGGTTAAGCGGCGCTTAAGAAATTAATGGCATCGTTCGTCCGTGAGTTTTCGAGCGTGAGGCCTCCGTAGCCGCCTCTCCAGACAAAGGACGATGTCAATGCGTTGCGTGAAATTTCTGGTGGCCGCAGGAGCGGCTTCGCTGTTGTCGTCTGCGGTCCTCGCCGCCGACATGCCGTCCATCATGTCGGCGCCGCAGCAATATTATGAACCGCCGGCCGAAGACTTCGGTGGATGGTATCTGCGTGGCGACCTCGGCATGACCAACACCAAAGGCAAGCTGTTCGCGCCCGGCTACGCTGATCCGACGACCCTGTCAGTAAATCAACTCGGTCACGAATTCACAGGCGGAACTTCGTTCGGCCTCGGTGTTGGCTACAAGTTCAACAACTGGTTCCGCGCTGACATCACCGGTGAATACCGTTCGAAAGTACATTTCAGCGGCACTGATTTCGCGCGTATCGCAGGGCTGGGACCTATCTCCGACATATATGACGGCGGTTACTCGAGTTGGGTCGGACTGGTGAATGCCTACGCCGATCTCGGCACCTGGTGGTGCATCACTCCCTTCGTCGGTGCCGGTGTCGGTGTCGCCTACAATCAGTTCAGCGGTCTTCAGGACACCGCGGCGCTCTTTACGACGGTCGGCGTCCCGCCCGCCACTCAGGCCGTCGTCACTGGCTCCTCGTATTTTGCCAATGGTGCGAACAAGACCAGCCTCGCCTGGGCGGCGTACGCAGGGCTTGCCTACAAGGTTACCAACAACTTCACGATCGAACTGGCCTACCGCTATCTCGATCTCGGAAGTGGCATAACCGGTGGCGGATCGACTTTCGACGGCAGGCTCAGCAACCGTCCCTTCCAGTTCAACGATCTGACCTCGCAAGATCTCAAGCTCGGCGTGCGCTGGACCTGCTGCGATGTGCCGCCGCCTCCGCCGCCCCTGATCCGGAAGGGTTGATCGGGTCTCCGATCTGTTAATCTTTACTAACGGCGCGGGACCTTCCCGCGCCGATTTATTTTGCACGATTTTCAAAGAGATCGCAGGGATTGCGCCCCCGCGACAACGATTGGTTAAGGTTAACAGGCGATGATCAGCATCAATTCAGAGTGCCCGATGGAGCGTTGCGATGCGTAGACTTTTGTTGGCGGCGGTGATGTTCGGAGCGGCGTCCGGCGCGCAGGCGGCCGACATGCCCGATTTCCTTCGTGGCTCGCTGCCGGCGTCAAGTGCACCGACGAGGAACTGGGACGGCTGGTACGCCGGCGGTCAGGTCGGCTATGCGTGGACAAACACGGACTATGGGAAGACCGTCGTGTCCATGACCAATAATCTATTTCGCAGCACTACGCTGCAAGGCCCGGCGTCTCAACTTACTTTGCTGGGGCGGGTCAATGGACGAAGCCCGGGGTTCGGAGCGTTCGTCGGGCGCAACTTTCAGTCTGACGACATCGTCTTCGGCGTCGAGGCAAACTACAGCTATTTTTCCAGTCTTGCGACATCAACCGCCGCAAGTTTGGGCCCGATTCAAGTCGCTGAGCCGACCCTGATTCTGCCGCCCGGTGCCACTGCCGCAGACGGTGTGACGCTGAACGGTAGTGCTGCGCTGCAGGTCAAGGACGAGATGACATTCCGTGGCCGCGCGGGCTGGGCTACCGGCGATTTCCTGCCCTATGTCTTCGGCGGTCTTGCGGTCGGCCGCATGGACGTTACACGCACGGTATCAAGTTCTGTGAACAGGACGATCTATTTTTCCGATGGAAGTTCGACCAGCTTTGCGCTCCCACAGTTTGCGCTAACGACAACGGACGCGAGATCCAACAATTTCGTGGCCGGCTGGACCGCTGGTCTCGGCATGGAATATATGCTGTGGGGCAATGTTTTCTTGCGCGGCGAATGGGAATACATCAAGTTTATGTCGATCAAGGATACCGTGGTCACGCAGAACAGCGTACACGCCGGCATCGGTTACAAGTTCTGATCCGTAGCTTCGCGAGCGCTGCCTTGACAGGAAATGACGCGGCTGGTCCGATGCCGCCCCGTCCGCGAGGGCCGCGCATTGATGAAAATCCACGGCGATACCAACTCCGGTAATTGCCTGAAGGTGAAATGGGTCTGCGACGCCCTTGCGCTGCCCTACACCTGGATCGGCGTCGATACGCTCGGGCGCGAGACCCGCACCGCGCAATTTCTCAAATTGAACAGCGCGGGCCAGGTGCCGACGGTCGAATTCGATGACGGCCGGACGCTGGCGGAATCCAACGCCATCATCCGATATCTCGCCCGCGGCAGCGATCTCATTCCAGCGGATGCATTCGCGGCGGCGAAGATGGATGAATGGCTGTTCTGGGAACAATACAGCCACGAGCCCTATGTCGCGGTGTGCCGCTTCCAGATGAAATATCTGGGCAAGCCGGCCTCCGATCTCGATCCCGACAAGGTCGAGCGCGGCTATGCCGCGCTGGCGCGGATGGAACATCAGCTGGCGGGGAGGCGATTTCTGGTCGGCGAGGCCATTTCGCTCGCTGACGTCTCGCTGCTGGCCTATACGAGGCTGGCGCATGAGGGCGGCTTCCACCTCGACGGCTATGCCTCGTTGCGGCGCTGGATCGGCGATGCGGAGAAATCGCTCGGCCTGCCGCCGGCGCGTTGAGATTTTGCTGGAGGCCTCATGGCTGCAATTTCCGCTGTTGCCATCCGCCGCGCCCGCCGCGACGACGTCGGCGTCATCGTTGGCATGCTGGCGGACGATCCGCTCGGCAGCGCGCGCGAACGGATCGATGACCCGCTGCCGCCGTCCTATTTCCGGGCGTTCGAGGCGCTCGAAGGCGATCCGAATATCCAGCTCGTGGTCGCGGAGCAGGGTGGCGCTGTGGTCGGCTGCCTGCAACTCTGCATCTTGCCAGGACTAAGCTCGCAGGGCGCCTCGCGCGGCCTGATCGAGGATGTTCGCGTCGCCGCGCATTGCCGCAGCCGTGGCATCGGAGAACAACTCGTGCAATGGGCTGTGGCGGAAGCTCGTGCCAGGGGTTGCAAGCTGATCGAGCTGTTCACGCACCATACGCGCGTCGATGCGCAGCGATTTTACAAGCGGCTGGGATTTCAGCCGAGCCACGTCGGCATGACCTGGCGATTTTGATACGGCCCGCTGTTTCGGCAGCGATCAGGTTGTCTTGCGCCGATGGCGGAATGCGTTTTGCGATTCATTCCGGTTAACCCGCGACAAACTGACCAGCCTCCGAAGTTCCTTGACGTTTGCGGCCGATTCCCCTATGCACCGCGGCGGGACACCTCCCCCCAACGGGAGGCTACTATCTGGAAGGATAGATCATGACTGTAGCGAAGCCCGCTTCGCGGCCGAACGTGCCGCACTTTTCCTCCGGCCCCTGTGCCAAGCGCCCCGGCTGGAACCCCCAAAATCTCAAGGACGCCGCCCTCGGCCGTTCGCATCGCGCGAAAATCGGCAAGGCCAAGCTCAAGCTCGCGATCGAGCTGACCCGCGAAGTGCTTGAAGTACCAGCCGGTTACAGAATAGGCATCGTGCCGGCGTCCGATACCGGCGCGGTCGAAATGGCGCTGTGGTCGCTGCTTGGCGCTCGGCCCGTGACCACCATTGCCTGGGAATCCTTCGGCGAGGGCTGGGTCAGCGATATCGTCAAGGAGTTGAAGCTCAAGGATGTAACCAAGCTGCACGCCGGCTATGGCGAAATCCCCGATCTGGGCAAGGTCGATCCGGCTTCCGACATCGTCTTCACCTGGAACGGCACAACCTCGGGCGTCCGCGTTCCCAATGCCGACTGGATCAGGGCCGACCGCGAAGGCCTTGCCATCTGTGACGCGACCTCGGCGGCGTTCGCGCAAGTTCTCGACTGGTCCAAGCTCGATGTGGTGACGTTCTCCTGGCAGAAGGCGCTGGGCGGCGAGGCTGCGCATGGCATGCTGGTGCTGTCGCCGCGCGCGGTAGCGCGGCTCGAGAGCTACAAGCCGGCATGGCCGCTGCCCAAGATCTTCCGCATGACCAAGGGCGGCAAGCTCAACGAAGGCATTTTCGAGGGCGAGACCATCAACACGCCGTCGATGCTGTGCGTCGAGGATTATCTCGACGCGCTGAACTGGGCGAAGTCGGTCGGCGGCCTCAAGGCCCTGATCGCGCGCGCCGACGCCAACACCAAGGTGCTCGCCGACTGGAAGGCGAAAACGCCGTGGATCGATTTCCTGGCGAAGGATCCGGCAATCCGATCCAATACCTCGGTGTGCATGAAGGTGGTCGATCCCGCGATTACCTCGCTCACTGCGGACGCGCAGGCCGACTTCGCCAAGAAGCTCGTCGCCCTGGTCGAGAAGGAAGGCGCCGGCTTCGATTTCGCGCACTATCGCGACGCGCCGGCCGGCTTGCGCATCTGGTGCGGCGCCACCGTGGAAGCCAACGACGTTGCACTGCTGACGCAGTGGATCGACTGGGCGTTCGCCGAAACCAAGGCTTCGCTTCCGAAGGCGGCGTAAGTTCTCTCAATCGTTGTCCCGGGCAAGCGGCCCTTCGCCGCGCGGCCCGGGATCCATAACCACCGTCAGGGAATATGGGTCCCGGCTGTTCGCGCCAGGTGGCGCTTCGGCCAGGACGACGCTTCATTTTTCAAAGGATCACACCCATGACCAAACCCAAAGTTCTCATTTCCGACGCCCTGTCGCCCGCCGCCGTGCAGATTTTCAAGGATCGCGGCATCGAGGTCGATTTCCAGCCCAATCTCGGCAAGGACAAGGAAAAACTCGCCGAGATCATCGGCAACTACGACGGTCTCGCGATCCGCTCCGCGACCAAGGCCACCGCGAAAATCCTCGAGAAGGCGACGCGGCTGAAAGTGATCGGCCGCGCCGGGATCGGCGTCGACAATGTGGAGATTCCTGCCGCCACCGCCAAGGGCATCATCGTGATGAACACGCCGTTCGGCAATTCGATCACCACTGCCGAACATGCGATTACCCTGATGCTGGCGCTGGCGCGCGAAATTCCGCAGGCCGACGCCTCGACCCAGGCTGGCAAGTGGGAGAAGAACCGCTTCATGGGGGTCGAGATCACCGGCAAGACGCTGGGCGTGATCGGCTGCGGCAACATCGGTTCGATCGTCGCCGACCGCGCGCTCGGCCTGCGCATGAAGGTGATCGCGTTCGATCCGTTCCTGTCGCCGGAACGCGCCACGGACATCGGCGTCGAAAAGGTCGAACTCGACGATCTGTTCAAGCGCGCCGATTTCATCACCCTGCATACGCCCTTGACCGACAAGACCAAAAACATCATCGACGCGGCCGCGCTCGCCAAGATGAAAAAGGGCGTGCGCATCATCAATTGCGCGCGCGGCGGGCTGGTCGACGAGCAGGCGCTGGTCGATGCGCTCAACTCCAAGCATGTCGCGGGCGCGGCGTTCGACGTGTTCGTCGAGGAGCCGGCCACCACCAATGTGCTGTTCGGCCATCCCAACGTGATCTGCACGCCGCATCTTGGCGCAGCCACCACCGAGGCGCAGGAGAACGTTGCGCTGCAGGTCGCCGAACAGATGTCGGACTATCTCCTGAGCGGCGCGATCTCCAACGCGGTCAACTTCCCCTCGATCACGGCGGAAGAGGCGCCGAAGCTGAAGCCGTTCATCGCGCTTGCCGAAAAGCTCGGCTCGTTCGCAGGCCAGCTCACCGAGAGCGGCATCTCGAAGGTGCAGATCACCTACGAGGGCCATGTCGCCGAAATGAAGACCAAGGCGCTGACCTCGGCGGTGCTGTCGGGCCTGCTGCGGCCGATGCTGGGCGACATCAACGTGGTCTCGGCGCCGGTCATCGCCAAGGAGCGCGGCATGGTGGTCGACGAGATCGTGCGCGCGGCGCAGAGCGATTACGAAGGCCTGATCACGGTCACCGTCACGACCGAGCGGCAGGAGCGCTCGGTGTCGGGCACGGTCTATGCCGACGGCAAGCCGCGGCTGGTCGATATCAAGGGCATCCGCGTCGACGCCGAATTCGGCAAGTCGATGATCTACGTCACCAACGAGGACAAGCCGGGATTTATCGGCCGCTTCGCCGGCCTGCTCGGCGACGCCAAGCTCAACATCGCGACCTTCCATCTCGGCCGTACCAAGCAGGGCGGCGACGCCATCGCGCTGGTCGAGGTCGATGGCGCGGTTCCGGCGGACGTGCTCGTCAAGGTGCAGGCGCTGCCGCAGGTGAAGCAGGCCAAGGCTCTGGTATTTTAAAAGCTCTGGTATTTTAAGAAGCCTTGGTATTTTAAGGCCGCAAGCGTTTTGAGGCGCTTGCTTTAGCCCTCCCCTGAAGGGGAGGGCCGGCTCTCAACGCGGCGCGACCCGCCGCCGGACGGGAACTCCGCGAGATGTGAGACGGGGGCAGGGTGACGGTCTCAACCCGCTCCGCCGCTCATTTCATTACATTCGCGTCGAGCCTCCCGCCCCGGCGCCGCCTTGGCGGCGCCTTACGGCTACCTCAATCGAACCGGTTCCTTGATCGCCGCGTCTGACCACCGGTGGTGATGCGACTTTCACGCCTCTGGTGCCGCCGGGCCGGCCAAGGCGTTGCGCGCGATGCGCAGGGATTGCGGGAGGAATTCATGCGAACGATTGCGAACAGTCTCGTGGCGATCAGCCTGGCCGGTGTTGCCGCCTTTGCCGCCGGGCCGGCGCCGGCGGCCGATGTCCAGGCGACGTCGGCTGTCGATGCCGTCACGGTCTATCCCGATGGTGCGAGCGTCACGCGCATTGTCACACTCGACCTCCCATCTGGCGACAACACCCTGGTGGCGAAAGATTTCCCGCTGGCGCTGGATCCGTCCTCGCTGCGGGTCGAGGGCGAAGCAGGTGCGAGGCTCACCATCGGCGCCATCGACACCAGGCCGCCGCGTGCTGCACCGCCGGTCAATCTGCCGGAACTCGACAAGCGCATCGAAGCGCTCAAGGATGAGCGCGCCAATCTCGGAGGTGCAATCAATGCGGCCACCGCGCGCCGCAAATTCGCCGAGCGCTTCGCGGAAGCCTCTCCGGCGGGGTTAGGCGAGAAAGGCGAGGCACGTCCGATCGCCGAATGGCGGGCAGCCTTTGCCGCGGTCGCGGAGGAGGTCGCGACTGCGGACGCCGCGATCCGCGACGCGGAACGCAAGCAGCGCGACATCGACCGCGAGATAGCGAGGCTCGAATCCGATCGTGCGATCAAGCCACCGAGCAGGCTCGAGGTCCGGATCGATCTTGCAACCGCTGCCGCGACGAAAGCGACGCTGCGGGTGACCTACGCCGTGCGCAATGCGCGCTGGGCGCCGCTTTACGACGCCCGGCTCGACACCGGGGCGAAGGACCGCAAGCCCGCGCTCGAACTGGTGCGCCGCGCCGAGATCACGCAGACCACGGGAGAGGACTGGTCGAATGTGACGCTGGCCGTCTCCACCGTCCGAACCGCGCGCGGTGGCAGCGCGCCCGAGCTGAATTCGCTGATCGTGCAATATCCGCAAGCCCCGCGTCCGCTGGCCGCGGGCGCCGTCTCCGACATGGCGAAGCTTCGCGTGATGCCGGCGCAGATGGCGCCTGAAGCCGCCGCGCAACGCGCTGAAGAGCAGCAGGCGGCGGTGGAAGTCGGCGGTTTCCAGGTGACGTTCAGGATTCCAGGCCGCGTCAGCGTCGGCGCCAGCGAGGGCGCCAAGAGCCTGCGCGTGTCTACCGCGACCATTGCGCCGGATCTTGCGCTACGTTCGGCGCCGGTCAGGGATCCGACGGCGTTCCTCGAAGCAAGCTTCGTGCAAGGCGAGGACGCGCCGCTGCTGCCGGGCCGGGTCGCGATCTATCGCGACGGCGTGTTTGTCGGTCGCGGTCAAATGGCGGCTGCAAGCAAGGATGAAACGGTACGGCTCGGTTTCGGGGCCGACGACAAGGTCAAGATCGAACGCTCCGTCGTCAAACGCAACGAGGGATCGGCAGGCCTGATCGTGACGACATCGAAGACCGACGAACGCGCGTTCAAGACCAGCGTTCGCAACGGCCATGACTTCCCGATCAGGATTGCCGTCGAGGATCAATTGCCGGTGAGCGAAAACGAGGACATTCAGGTCGAAATGCTGCCGTCGACGACGCCGCCGACAGCGACCAATGTGCGCGACAGGCGCGGCGTACTCGAATGGGCTTTCGAGGCGAAACCCGGCGAGGCCAGGGAGATTGCGTTGGCGTGGCGCGTGCGCTGGCCCAAGGACAAGGGCATCGTGATGATTCCGGCCGGGTGAAATGGTGGGCCGCGACCATCGCTTGTACTTGCGCCCGGCGCCGCCAATCGGGCATCGAGATGCTGGTCTTGCTCTTGGCGCTGGACGGAGGCACCCTCTCGTGGGCACCTTGCGAATTGGCATGAGGCTGCACGACGATGAGCAGATCAAGCGTTGCCCTGGTCAATCTTCGGGCGGTCGTCATCCTTATCGTGCTCGCGTTCCATTCCGTCCTCGCTTACCTCGCCTCGCTGCCGCCCGCCGCGTATCAGTTCGATAGTGCGCCTTATCGATGGCTGGCTTTTCCGATCATGGACAGCCAGCGATGGTTCGGCTTCGACCTGTTCTGCGCCTGGCAGGACGTGTGTCTGATGACCCTGATGTTTTTCCTCTCGGGCCTGTTCGTGCCGTCAAGCCTTGTGCGCAAGGGAAGCAGGAAGTTTCTGTCGGACCGCCTGCTGCGGATTGGCCTGCCGTTCGTGCTCGCCGTCATTTTTCTTGCACCGCTCGCCTATTATCCCGCGTATCGCACGACCGCCGTCGACCCGGGCCTCGATGGCTATTGGCAACATTGGCTCGCGCTGCCGTTCTGGCCGTGCGGACCACAGTGGTTCCTGGGCCAGCTATTGGCATTCAATGTTCTCGCGGTCGCGATGCATCGTTTCGTTCCGGGATGGGACCAGCGTCTGGTCCGGCTGGTGGCCATCGCCGGAGGCACCCCGATCCGGTTCTTTGTCGTTCTGGTGACGACATCCGCGCTGGCCTATATCCCCCTGGCGCTGGCTTATTCACCGTTCACATGGACGAATATCGGCCCAATCTCGTTTCAGCTCAGCCGACCGTTGCACTACCTCGTCTATTTCCTTGCCGGCGTCGCGGTCGGGACTTATGGCCTCAACCGCGGCCTGCTCACCAGCGATGGTGTCCTGGCGCGGCGCTGGGCGGCGTGGCTCGGCACAGCCTTTGTCGGCTTTTTGCTTTGGGCCGCGCCGACCTCGGTGACGATGTCGGATTGGAGCAACGCTCCCCTGATCGCGAAATTTGCGGCCGGCATGGGCTTTGTTGTCGCCTGCGCGGCGGGCTGCCTGTGCTCGCTGGCGATCTGCCTGCGCTTTGCCCAATGGCGCCTGCGGGCGTTTGACAGCCTGTCAGCCAATGCCTACCGGATGTACATGATCCACTACGTGTTTGCGGTCTGGCTGCAATATGCGCTGCTCGGCGTCGGGTTGTATGCGATCGGCAAGGCCGCGATTGTGTTCGGCGGCACCCTGATCATGAGCTGGGCCATTGCCGCCGCCATGGGCGGCGCGCTGCCGGTCTCGCGACTGAATGCGACCATACGCGGAGTGCGCCGCGCCTGAAGACTGAATTGACGTTGGACGGAAAGTGATCGAGTCCCGGTAACATGCCATTGGTCTTCACCCTCGCATTCCGAAACCTGTTTCATGACCGGCTTCGTTTCATTGCAACGGTGATCGGGATCGTGTTCTCCATCGTCCTGGTCACCGTCCAGATGGGCCTGTACCTGGGCTTTGGGCGCATGGTGACGACGATGATCGATCATGCATCCGCCGATCTCTGGATCATGCCGAAGGGAACCAAGTGCTTCGAGGACCCCTCGCTGCTGGACGCGCGCGAGCGCTATCGCGCGCTTTCAATCAACGGCGTGGCGGAGGCGATTCCGGTCGTGATCGGATTTGCCGATTGGCGAATCCCGGGCGGGGCGACGACTCCCGTTTTCGTCATCGGTTCGGATCTGCGCTCCGGCGGCCTGCAGCCGTGGAACCTGGTGGAAGGCCGGATCGAGGCGCTATCGGCTCCGAAGGCAGTCGCGGTCGACAGGTCCTATTTCGATCGGCTTGGCATCTCGGGGATAGGGGCGACCGCCGAAATCCGCCAGCAACTGGTGCGGGTGGCGGCCGTCACCGACGGCATTCGCTCATTCACCACGACGCCATTCGTTTTCATGGACGTCAATCGGGCGCGGACGCACACCGGAGTGCCGTCCGGCAAAGCCACCTACCTCATTGTTCGTCTGAGGCCCGATACCGATCTTTATCACGTGCGCACTCAACTCATGTCGAGCATCCCGGACGTGGAGGTTCTGACGCCTGCCGAGTTTCGCCAGCGCAGCCGAACATTCTGGCTGTTCAGCACCGGCGCCGGCGCCGCGCTTTTCGCGGGGGCATTGCTCGGCGTGATCGTCGGCACCGTCATTGTCGCCCAGACGCTCTATTCAAGCACGAAGGAGCACCTGAACGAGTTTGCCACCCTGCGCGCCATGGGTTCGTCCCGCCGGTACATCTACAAGGTAATCGTCTGGCAGGCGCTGCTCAGTGCCGTCATCGGCTTCGCCATCGCCGCGCTCGTCGGCGACGCCATCGCGCAATTGACCGCGGCGACTGCGTTGCCGATCCTCATCACGCCTGGACTGGTCGTCGGACTGTTTCTGCTCACCGTTGTCATGTGCGTCGGATCGGCCATTGCCGCGATCGTTCAAGTCACCCGCATCGACCCCGCCATGGTGTTCACACGATGACCGAACCCTTGCTCGAGGCGGTGAATGTGGCAAAGGACCTTGGCAGCGGCGCTGCGAAGGTTGCCGCGCTCAGGGGCGTAAGCCTGACGCTGAATGGCGGCGAACTGACGCTGCTCATGGGACCTTCCGGGAGCGGCAAGACCACGCTTTTGTCCATTCTCGGATGCATGCTGACTCCGACGGAGGGGACCGTTCGTGTCTGTGGGCATTCAACCGCCGGTGCCGGACCAGAGGACCTGGCTCTTCTCAGGCGAGAGCATGTGGGCTTCGTTTTCCAATCGTTTCACCTGTTTCCGACGCTGTCTGCCACCGACAACGTCCGGCTGGCGCTGGATCTACGCGGCGTGCCCTCCAGAACGGCAAGGACCAGGTCGCGCGAGGCACTGGCCAAGGTCGGTCTGCCCCATAAAGCAAAGGCGTTTCCGCGCGAACTCAGCGGCGGGGAACAGCAGCGCGTCGCGATCGCTCGCGCCATCGTCGGAAATCCGTCTGTCATCCTTGCCGACGAGCCGACCGCCGCACTGGATGGCGAGAATGGCCGGGCAATCATGAAGATCCTTGCTGAAATCGCCAAAGAACGCGGGCACGCCGTGCTGATTGTGACGCATGACCCGCGTCTCTTGCCATTCGCGGATCGAGTTGTTCATATCGAGGACGGACGGATCGTTGGCGAGGAACACGGCGGCGCCAAACTGCAATGAATTTACCTGAATACTACCGAGGACGACTAGCCATGTCGAAGCGCCGGACAGCCATGGTCGCCGTCATGGCTCTGATTGTAGCCGCCGGAGTCTTCATGGCGGTTGCAACAACGGGCCCCTTCAAACCGGCAGCCCGGGGCATGTCGGCCGATTCACCGGAGGACAAGCAGTGGCAGGCGGTTGCTCCCGGGCGCGTCGAACCTTGTTCCGGTCAGATCAAAGTCGCGACGGCAGTGATCGGGGTGGTCGACAAAGTGCTGGTGAAGGCCAATGACAAGGTGTTTGCCGGCGAAGCGCTGATCCATCTCTCCGATGACGAGCTCCGGGCGCGGTTGGCGGCGGCCGAAGCGCAAGTCGCCGTGCGCGAGCGCGCTCGGGATGAAAGGTCGGCGACAGGCAGGGCATATACCCGACGCAAGGCCCAGGATGCCGTCACCGATGGCGAACGGGCATTATATGACGCGCGATCCGCTGTTGATCGGGCCGCTGCCGGGTTGCGGGCTAACGGCGGGCCGGATGCTGACCTGACCGCTGCCCGCCTGGCATTGACGCGTGCTCAGAACGAACTGTCAACGCGCCAGGAGGAGCTTCGCAGAATTGAGGACGACGCCCCTTTGCCTACCGCCCCCGAGGGTCAGCTGAGTATCGCCCGTGCCGAGTACACTGTAGCTCGATCCGAACTCGATAAAATGACGATCCGCGCTCCGATCGACGGCACTGTGCTTCAAGTCAATGTGAGGGCGGGTGAACTGGCAACACCCGCTTCGCTGCAGCCGCCACTGCTGCTCGCCGATCTTTCGGCCTTGTGCGTGCGGGCGGAACTGGACGAACGCGACCTCGGATCGATCAAGGTCGGGGAAGCGGTATCCGTGCGGGCAGCCGCGTTCCCCGGTCGCGAGTTCGAGGGGAGCGTCTCGTCCATCGCGCCGCTCGTCGAGCCCGGACGCCTCGTGCCGCCCGGAACGCGTAATCAGACCGATGTCGATGTGGTGCAGGTAACGGTCGAATTGACGGGGCCGAGCCAGCTCTCGGTCGGAATGAAGGCCGATGTCTACTTTGGCCTCGGACAAGTTGTTGATCGATAGGCCGCCCCGCCGCCGCCGATGACCTCCTCAACGATCTCGGGCATCGGGTCCCGATGACAGGCTCCACGCCGTCTCGAAGGACAAAGCCACCGACCTGGGAAATGCGCCAGCTAGCTGTTCGGGCCGCGCTCCATGCTGACGGGTTGCCAGCGGCGAAGCGAGGTATTTTGCAGCACCGACGGATTGACGCAGCTCACCGGCCACATGCCGGACAGGACCAGTGACAATTCGTAGCCGACGCGACGCTTGCGCGCTTCGTCGAAGCGCGCCGAGGCCGACGCGACGTGAGCCGTCAGCGTGACATTCTCCATGCCGAGCATCGGATTGTTGGGTGAAGGCGGCTCTTTTTCCAATACGTCGAGCGCGGCATGCGCGATCCAGCCTTCCTGCAAGGCCTTGATCAGCGCCTCTTCGTTCACCGTCGCGCCGCGCCCGGTGTTGATGAAGATCGCGCTTTTCTTCATCTGGCGGAAATGGGTTTCGCCCAGCATGTGGTGAACCTCGGGCCGCGCCGGCGCGTGCATCGACACGAAATCGGACTGCGCGAGGACCTCCGACAAGGTTGCCGGAAGAACGCCGTGATCGGAAATCAGCGTCTCGGCAATGAAGGGATCATAGGCCATCATCCTTAAGCCGAACGGCGCTGCGCGTTTTGCAACCGCGCGCGCCACCCGGCCGAACGAGATGAAGCCGAGCGTCTGCCCCATCAGTCTCGGAATCTTCAGAAGGGCCGGGCGGCCTTCGGACCAGCGGCCCTCGCGGACCATCTTGTCCTGCTCGACCAGGCGGCGAAATCCCGCAAGCAGCAGCATCATGGCATGGTCGGCGACTTCCTCGATGAAAGTGTCGGGAATGTTGGTGACGGGAATTCCGCGCGCGGTGGCGGCTTTGATGTCCACACTGTCGACGCCGACGGTGCCGAGCGTGATCACCTTGCAGTTCTCCAGCGCATCGATGATTTTCTGCGAGATCTGGATGCCCTTGGCATAGATGGCATCGGCGGTCCGGGCGGCTTCGATAAATTCCGTCTCGTTGGCGGGCGCCTCGATGATCTCGGCGCCGATCGGATCGAGCGCCTCTTTTTCAAATGCATAGCCGCCGCCGGCGACCGTAAAACTCGCGGCTTTCGGCGTTACCACCCTGAATTTCGGCATTGCTTTCTCCCGATTTGGCGTTTCGGTGTTGGTTATGGCCGCGACGATGCCGTCGATGCCGTTCACTATACCGTGTCGCGAATGTTTCGGCCAATCGCTCGCACAACTGCCGCGAGACCCTGCTATGAAGCAGATTGCCCCCAAGCTCGGTATTTTGGTGGGCGTGAGCTTGTTCGGCCTCACCTCGCGGCAGATGCCTGCCGCGACGCGATGATGACGCCCGCGAGCACCAGCACGTAGCCGACCATGTGGTATGGCCGGGGCTGTTCGCCGAGCAGCAAAATCGCCATCGCCGAGCCGAACACTGGCACCAGGTGAAAGAACGGCGCGGCGCGGTTCGGTCCGATCAGCGCGATGCCGCGGTTGAAAAACAGATACGCCAGCGTCGACGGAAAAATCACGACATAGATCAGGGTTGCGATCGTCAAGGCATCAAACTGCAGCGTAAAGCCGGTCGAATATTCCCAGATCGAGAACGGCAGCAGCAGCAGCGCGCCGCAGCCGGTGGTGAAGGAAATCAATGACAATTGATGTGTCTTCGGCCGGCGGGGCATCAACGCCGAATAAAGTCCGAACGCCAGTAGCGCGCCGGCGAACATCACGTCGCCCTTGTTGAACTGGATGCCGGCGAGCGCTCCGAAATCGCCGCGCAGGATGATGGTGAGCACGCCCGCAAGCGAGATGGTGATGCCGGCGAGCTGCGCCCATGTCAGCCGCACGCCGAACAGCGTGAGCGACCACAGCGCCACGAACAGCGGTCCGGACGACTGGATCAATAGCGCGTTCAGCGCCTGGGTGTACTGCAGCGCCCAGTAGGACAGCGCATTGTTGATGGCAAATCCCGTCGCCGACAGCACCACGATCAGCGGAAGCCGCGCCCGCAGCGCCGGCCAGTCGCGCCGCAGATGCGGACGGGCGAACGGCAGCAGCATGACAAACGCGCCGATCCACCTGACGCAGGACAGCGTCATCGGCGGCACATGGCCGGCGACGTAGCGCGCGAGCACGATATTGCCGGCCCAGAACAGCGAGCTCAGGCTCAGGAGCAGATAGGGCTGATTGTTGAGCCATCTGACCGGATCGGGGGCAGGCGGCGCTGGCGCGGGATTCGTCATCGGTTCAGCGAAGTTGTGCCGGATTCTCGCCGCGCGACAAGTGCTGTGCCCGCAATGCTACAATGCCCGAACCTTATCGAGCGCATCGAAGGAGCCGGCCATGGCCGTGGATTTGCTGAATATCGAGGGACTGAAAGACATGGAGCATCAGGGGCCGATCGTGATGGTCAACCTGATGCGATTCCGCGATCGCTCGCTCGATGGCGACGGCAGCGGCTGGGATGCTTATTTGCGCTACAGCGCCCTGACGGTACCGATGATCAAGGCGCGCGGCGGAACGCTGTTGTGGACCGGTGACGCCAGGGCCGTCGCGCTCGGCCTGCAGGCCGGCAACCGCTGGGACTATCTGGCGCTGGTGTATTATCCATCGGTGGCTGCATTCATCGACATGATGACGTCGGCGGATTACGAGAATCTGAGCGATCCGCACCGCCGCAACGGATGCGCAGAGCATGTGATCATCGCTGCCGCCGAAGCCTACAGCAAATTCAGGATCGGATAGGATGCGCAACCGGCTTCCGCGATGCGACGCTACCGCCGCTTTGCGGCCGAACGCCTGTCGGGCAGCAGCGGATCAATCGCGCTGCGGCAGGCGGATTTCACCAGCGCGCACACGTCGTCGACAGAGCGATCCTGGCTGAGCATGGCAAACATGGCGAAGCTGGTGAGCGCGAAGATCATGTCGACGGCATCCTGCCGCGCCCGAGGCGGCGCCGCCTTGGCGGCGATCCGTCCGATCAGGATATCGATCGTCGCTCGCCGGCGTTCGTTCCGCCCGATAAGAGCTTGCGCGAATTCGGGATCGGTTGCCATCGCTTCATGCAGCCGGCCCACCGCCGGGTCCCGATTCCAAAAGCTGCAGAAGATCTCAACCAGCCGGTCGAGCCCCGTGCACGGATCCGCGATCGCCATCGCGTCGGCGATCCGGGTAAGGCCGCCTTTTCGCGCGATCTCGTCGAAGACGGCTTCGAGCAGTCCTCGCCGCGACCCGAACTGATGGTAGACGGTCAGCCGCGTCACGCCGGCAGCTTTTGCCACCGCATCCAGCGAGAAGCTGGCGATGCTGGCATCCTCGCGCAGCGATCGGGCCGCGGCTTCGATAACGCGATCCCGCTTTGCGATCGCCGCAGCCGTCCGGACGGAACTCTCATAGCGGCGCGTTGACATGGCCTCTTGCCATTCTTTTGGCTAATTGATTATACATGTTGTATATCTAATTACAACCCGATCCCGGAGCGGTGCCATGCAGATCGCACTCATCATAGCCTTGTCACTTCATATTCTCTCCTCCGTGTTCTGGGCCGGCACCAGTTTCACGCTGGCCCGAACCGGCGGCGCCGGCGGCGAACAGCTGTTTCGCCCGCAGATGGGCGCGGCCGTGATCGCCGTTCTGACCGGCGGCTATCTCGGGCACCTGGTCCATGCCGGTACCTTTGGCACGCCCGAGCAAATTCTGGCGGTGGGCGCGCTCGCTGCGCTTGTCGCTGCGGGCATTCAGGGCGCCATCGGCGGCCGCGCGATCCGAAGCCTGCGCAGCGGAAAGGCCGACGAGACCAGCGCGCGGTCGCGCATCGCTACGGCCCAGCGCGCAGCTGCAGCTCTGCTCGCGGTGACAGCCGTGTGCATGGGAGCCGCGCGCTATCTCTGAGCACGACACCGCTCTCAATGTCCGATCCGTCGTCGGCACGGGGCGCGCGAGGTGATCTTGTTCGTCCGCGGCCGGCCTAAAGCCGGCGAACCAGGTCGGGCGAAATTTCGCCGATGCTTCGGATGCCGAGCAGCGCCATGTCGCGATCGACCTCATCCCTGAGCAGGGTGTCAACGGCCGCTTTCGGCGTTCGCAAGCAACTCAATTCGCATTGGCCGGCTTTCGCGAGGCGACGAAAACGCCGGTCAGCACCAGCGCAAAACCGATGATGTGGAACAGTTGCGGGCGTTCGCCGAGAAAGACGATCGCCATGACCGATCCGAACACCGGCACCACATGAAAGAACGGCGCGGCGCGGTTGGCGCCGATTAACTGCACGCCGCGATTGAAGCACAGATAGGCAATTATTGAGGGAAAAACCGCGACGTAGAACAGCGTCAGCAGGTTCGTCGTATCCAGCTGCATCACCGGGCGCGAAAGCAATTCCCAGATCAACAGCGGAATGAGGCACGCCGCGCCGCAGCCGAAGGTGAAGCCGACAAACGACAGGCCGTGAATCTCCGGCCGCTTCAGGGAAAGCACTGAATAAAGCCCGAAGATCGCCAGCGCGACGGTGAAGATGATGTCGCCCTTGTTGAACTCGATGTTCTTGAGCGTGGTCAGGTCGCCGTGCAGCAGGATCACCAGTACGCCCGCCAGCGACAATACGATCCCGCCGGCCTGCGCCAGCGACAGCCGGACGCCGAGCAGGACCAGCGACCATGTCGCGACGAACAGCGGTCCGGCGGACTGCAGCAACAGCGTGTTCAACGCCTGGGTATGTTCGAGCGCCCAGTACTGCAGGGTGTTGAAGGCGCCGATGCCGGTGACGGAGAGGACGATCATGGTGCCGAGGTGGCTGCGGATCGCGGCCCAGTCGCGCACCAGATGTTTCCAGGCGAGGGGGAGAATAATGAGAAACGCCAGCGACCAGCGCAGGAACGACAGCGTGACCGGCGGAATATGCCCGGCGGCGAGGCGGCCGACGATGGCGTTGCCGGCCCAGCACAGCGCCGTGATGGACAGCAGCACATAGGGCTGGTTGGCTAGCCAGTTGCCGGGGGCGGCGCCGGAGGTTTGGTCGGAAACGGACATGGCGCAGTGTTCTTGGCCCCGGTTCAATGACGCCGCGGCCTCGCCCGGCTTCACGCGCCGGGCCGGTCTTGCCCGGCCCGTTCACAGACACGGATTTTCACTTGGGTTCAATGGCACAAGATGCATCGCGACCATGCGCCGGGCCCGACGCGCCCGGCAAGCTTGGCGGCGCGTACGCCTGGATTTGCGTTCAGGCGTCCGCGCGCATGGCCGCGCGCGCGGCCCAGCCGCCGCCCAGGATCGCGCCGGTAAAGCCGCCGCCGCCGGTGAAGGCCGAGGCCAGATACAAGCCGTTGATGGCGGTGGCGGCCAGCGGCATGAATCCGCGCGATTCCGGGGCGAAACCATAGAGCGAGCCGCCGGGCGTGTTGAGGAATTGCTGGAACGTCTCCGATGTCGACATCTCGCGATGTACGATGGCGCCCGCAATGCCCGGGAATTGCCGGTCGAGATCGGCGATGATGCGATCCATCCAGCGTTCTTTGCGCTCGCGTTTCGCCTCGCGCGTGAGGCCGGTCCAGTTCTGAACCCGGTCAAGGCCGACCAGCGCCGCGAGATAGGGGCCATCGGCATTCAATCCGGAATCGATCTGATCGTAGGCGACGAACCCGTACGGTGTGAGCCGGCTTTGTGAATCCTCGCCCGGCACCGCGGCGGCTTCGCGAAATCCCGACAGGGTGGTGAGCCATGGCGGCAGGATGCTCGTCGAATAATGCCGTACCCCGAAATCGTGCGAGTGCCGGTTCAGTCCGAGCGACATGGTCCACAGCGAGATCGACGGACGCCGGCCCAGGTACCGCGACATGAACGTTGCGCGCTTTTGGTCCGGCAACATTGTCGCCAGAACCGCGGGCGCGGCATTTCCGAAAACGATTGGCGCAAGCTCTTCCCTGACATCGTCGGTCTTTTGCGCGCGATGCCGCACGCCGCGGGTATGGTTGCCATCCAGCAGGATGGTCTCCACCTCGCGGCCGGCCTCGACCTCGCCACCGGCTTCGCGAATGATGGCGACCAGCCTGTCACTCAGCACCTGCGAGCCGCCGCGGATATAGTGGCCGCCGCCGGTGAGATACGACGCCTGCGGGACCGCGTAATGGATGAACGGCATCGTGTCGGGATCGTCGGTGTAGTATCCGAGGTTCGACGCCAATGCCAGCTTGACCGCCTCGTTGTTGCCGAACAGCCGGGTGAATACCTCGCTGAGCGTGGCGTGGCGATCGCGGATCAATGGCCATAGCCGCCATGGCAATGTCGGCGCGTTCCAGAGCCACCAGCTGCGGTCATCCTGATGGTCGCTCATCATGGCGACAGCCTGCCTGATCGCGTCGATGCGCTCGAAATATTGCTCGATGCCGGTGGCCTGTCGCGGAAAATGCGCCTTGCTCGCTGCCAGCGCGGCATCGAACCCGTGCGGCATCACGAAGGGCTGATCGAACAGCGGGCTTCTCACCTCATGCAGGTCACCGACATCGACGAACGGGATGTCGCGATCGATGCCGAGCGCGCGCAGGATCGGTCCCTTGGGATCGCTGGCGTCGAGGCCGTCGATCTCGTGCAGCGAGGCTTCGATGGCAAGTGCGCCGTGATTGTAGACCGTAGCGGCGCCGCCAAAATTGTGGTTGCGCTCCAGCACCAGAACCTTGTGGCCGGCGCGGGCAAACAATGCCGCCGCGGTCAGGCCGCCCAGCCCGGAACCGATAACGATGGCATCGAACTTTCGGGACATCCGGTCTTCTCCGTGTTGCAGCGTTGACTGACCCGGAGCCGGCGGCGGCCAGGCCCGCCGTTACGACGGCGGTGAGGCCGCATGATCGGCGCCACGCCGACAATGATCGGCAAGGGCCAACATTCAGTTCTGCACGACACTGACGCAGTCCGCGAGCCTGCCGCCTTGACCTGCGTCAAACGAGGGCGGCCGAAATCGCTGGAGCAACGATGGGCAGTGAAGCGGCGAACCGACCCGGATCGCGGCACCAGCTTCCTGCTGGTCGTCCACAATCTCGATCCGGCCCGCCGCTGCGATCGCATCATCGAAGTGGTTGACGGCCGCATTCAACCTTAGCCGCATCCGCCGCCACGCCGGCTGCACAAATTTTTCAGGGGATATCAATAGGTTGAACCCCGTTTTGGCCCCTGCCGAAGTCCCGTTCTTGCTTGCGTCGATAGCCCGCTTCCTTTATCCGGTGGGGTGCCTCGCATGCGAGCGGCCCCGGCCGTGATTTAGGCTGGGCGCATGATCCGGAAAACCGAGGGCCGGTTTTTCGAGCAAGTCATGCTCGTATGAAGATGGTTGCAGAGGGAACACCCGCGAATGGCCAATGTTGTCGTCGTCGGCGCCCAGTGGGGCGACGAAGGGAAGGGCAAGATCGTCGACTGGTTGTCGGAGCAGGCCGACATCGTCGTGCGCTTCCAGGGCGGCCACAATGCCGGCCACACGCTCGTCATCAACGGCGAGACCTACAAGCTGGCGCTGTTGCCGTCCGGCGTGTTGCGGCCCTCGAAGCTCTCGGTGATCGGCAACGGCGTGGTGGTCGATCCGCAGGCCTTCCTCGATGAGGTAGACAAAACTGAAGGGCCAGGGCGTCGCCATCAGCCCGGAAAATCTGCGCGTCGCCGAAAACGTCACGCTGATCCTGCCGTTGCATCGCGAACTCGATGCGCTCCGCGGAATCCTCCAACGCGATCACCGCGATCGGCACCACGCGGCGCGGTATCGGCCCGGCCTATGAAGACAAGGTCGGCCGCCGCGCGATCCGGCTGATGGACCTCGCCGATCTCGATACGCTGCCGCACAAGATCGACCGCCTGCTGGCGCATCACAACGCGCTGCGCCGCGGGCTCAATCTCGAGGAGATCGACGGCGCTGCGATCCTGAAGGAACTGACGGCGCTGGCGCCGCAGCTTCTGCCCTATGCGGAAACGGTGTGGCGGCTGCTCGACCTCAAGCGCCGCGAGGGCAAGCGCATTCTGTTCGAGGGCGCGCAGGGCGCGCTGCTCGACGTCGACCACGGCACCTATCCCTACGTCACCTCGTCCAACACCGTGGCGGCGCAGGCCGCGACCGGCACCGGCATGGGCCCGGGCACGGTCGGCTACGTGCTGGGCATCTGCAAGGCCTATACGACCCGGGTCGGCCAGGGGCCGTTCCCGACCGAACTGAACAACGAGATCGGCGAGGAAATCGGCCGCCGCGGCAAGGAATTCGGCGTCAACACCGGGCGCAAGCGGCGCTGCGGCTGGTTCGACGCCGTGCTGGTGCGCCAGACCGTGCGGACCTGCGGCATCAACGGCCTGGCCCTGACCAAGCTCGATATTCTCGACGGTTTCGACACCATCGAGGTCTGCGTCGGCTATCGGCTGGACGGCAAGGAAATCGACCATCTGCCGGCCGGCGAGGGCGCGCAGGCCCGGGTGGTGCCGATTTACGAGACCATCGAGGGCTGGAAGGAGCCGACCGCCAATGCCCGCTCCTGGGCGGATTTGCCGGCCCAGGCCATCAAATATGTCCGCCGGGTCGAGGAACTGGTGGGCTGCCCGATCGCCCTGCTTTCCACCAGCCCGGAACGCGAGGATACTATTCTGGTACAGAACCCGTTCGAGGCTTAACGAGATGTTACCGGAAAGCCCGCAATGTTGAGCAGAGATGGCTGATTACTACCCGCTGATCGCCCGCGCCATTGCCGGACTGGACCCCAGTGCTCCCGGCGAGAGCCGCCGTGCGCTCTATGAGCGGGCGCGCGCCGCGCTGATCGCGCAGCTGCGCAGCGTCGAGCCGCCCTTGAGCGAATCCGAAATCACCCGCGAGCGGCTGTCGCTGGAAGAGGCCGTGCGCAAGGTCGAGTCCGAGGCGGCCCAGCGCGCCCGGGACGCTACCCGCTCCGGGACGCAACAACGCGCTCCGGGACGCTCGCGCTCCGGGGACGCTCCGCGCTCCGGCGATGCCGCGCGCCCTGGCGCCGGCGGCGACCGCGCCCGCGCCGGCGATGCGTTCCGCGCCACCACCCGTCCCGCCGCGCGGCCGGGCGAACGGCGCCGCCCCGCCGTCCGCGTCACAACCCGCAGCGCGCCGCCGCCGCGGCCGCGCCCGCCTTCGCCGCCGTCGCGCAACGATCGGCCGCCGCTCGGACAGGAAGATCGCGCAGCCGCGCAACCTTCGCGCCGATGCCGCCGCCGCCGCGTCCGCACCGCCGCAAGTCCCGATGCAGGAGCCGCAGCTGCCGCCGACCCGCGAACGCATCGGGCGCGCCGCGCCGCGGCCCCGACAACAGCGCGCCGCAGGCGCCGGGCATGCGCGGCTTCCGCGACATCGCCGCCGACGCCGACGATCTCGGCCGCGCCGCGGCGCAGGCCAGCCGCGCCGCGCGAAAGACCTATGCCAACGTGCCGTCGCCCTCGCCGGAGTTCGACCGGCTCGAGCCGAGCATGGAGAACCGCGGCGCCGATCCCGACGCGCCCTATTCCTATGACGAATCCGTCGAGGAGGCCGAGCGCTACGCGCCCCGCCGCAGCGCCGCGTCCGCGGGTCACCGCCGGGCCGCGAGCCGAAGAAGCGGGCTCGCACCGGCGCGGTGTTTCCGTTCAAGAGCGCGATCGCCATCGGCGTGGTGCTGATCCTGGTCGGCGCCGCGATCCTGTGGGGCAAGTCGGTGGTGACGACGGTCAGCGGCCTGTTCAAGCCACAGGTCGACGGTGGTGGAAGCGCCGAAGGACACTTCGCCGCTGGCCAAGCCGAAGATCCCCGATCGCGTCGGCCAGCCGTCGTCGACCGGACCAGGTCGCGCCGGTGGCGCAGCGCGTGGTGCTGTATGACGAGGATCCCGCCGACCCCAAGGGCAAGCAATATGTCGGCTCGGTGATCTGGCGCACCGAACAGGTCAAGGCCGCCGCCGGCCAGAAGCCCGATATCGCGGTGCGCGCCGACATCGACATTCCCGACCGCAAGTTCAAGATGACGATGTCGTTCCGCCGCAACACCGACACCTCGCTGCCCGCCAGCCATACCGCGGAACTGACCTTCATCCTGCCGCCGGATTTCGCCGGCGGCGGCGTCGGCAACGTGCCGGGCATTCTGATGAAGTCCAACGAGCAGGCGCGCGGCACGCCGCTCGCAGGCCTCGCGGTCAAGGTCACCGACGGCTTCTTCCTGGTGGGCTTGTCCAATGTCGATGCCGACCGCTCGCGCAACCTCCAGCTCCTGAAGGAGCGCTCGTGGTTCGACGTGCCGCTGGTCTATGTCAACCAGCGCCGCGCCATCATCGCGATCGAAAAGGGCCCGCCCGGCGAGCGCGCCTTCAACGACGCGTTCGCGGCGTGGGGGGAGTAGGGGCGCCAGCTTCCATACGGCCGTCATTTCCTGGCAAACGCGCGGGGTGGGCATGAAGCGGTATGTGATCTTTGCGGCGCTTGGGCCGTTGCTCGGCGGGTTTTTGCTGCTGTTCGTGACCACCTATATGTCCGGCTACTGGACCCACACCGACATGTCGGAGGTCGGAAAGCTGTTCGTGGTTTTCGCCAAGACGCTGCAATACAGCTATCTGTTCGGCATCCTGCCGACGCTGATGATTGCCGCGGTGGATGATATTGTCTTCCACGTCAAACGCTATCCGCCCGGTGGTCCGCATGCTGCTGGTCGGCGTGATCGCGTTTTTCGCCGCGGAATTGCTCTATGGCTCCCGCGGGCCGGACAGCGGCGCGCTCCAGTTCTTCCTTTACGGCCTGGTCGGCTTTGTCCCGGCGACGGTTTCCTCGTGGCTGGCGCATGAGGCGATCGACAAGCCGGAGACGGCGTGAGCCAGCGACCACGGGACCATCTGGAGAGCGCGACGGCGTGACGCAACTTGCGCTCGTGTCAGGCGTTACCCATGTGATGACAATGTCGAACGAAGAAATACTTTCCCCGCAGCCTGCACGTTCCCGGGGCGACAACCCCCGGAAAACCTCCCGCGCGACGTTTCGCGACGCGGAGGCGCGTGGCCCGATCATCGATCAGGAGGGGCGCGAAATCCCGGCGGAAACGTTAAGGGACGGCGACTCGGCGGCTTCCGCTTCGATTTCGGCAATTCGCAACGCCAATCCGTTCGGCAATCTCACCCGCGAGCAGCGGCTGGCGCGGCTCGATGCGGTGGCGAAGCTTCTGGATATCGCCTTCATCCTGCCCGGCACCAACATCCGCTACGGCATCGACGGCATCATCGGATTGATCCCGGTGGTCGGCGACATCATTGCGACCGCGCTGTCGCTGTGGCTGGTGCGCGAGGCGCGCGCGCTCGGCGCGCCCTGGCACGTCACGGCGCGGATGCTCGGCAATGTCGCGATCCAGGGCGTGGTCGGAACGGTGCCGGTCGCCGGCGACGCGTTCGACGTGCTGTTCCGCGCCAACATCCGCAACGTGCGGATGCTGCGGCGCTGGATGGACAGGCAGCCGCGCTAGCGCGACATCCGGAAGAGCCGAATTTCCCAAAAGATTACGCGCCAGGAATAAACGGGCACGTGATCAACAATGTGAAGTCAAGCGGCCTCGGTGTCCGCCTTGTCGCTGGCCGGCGCGGGCTCAGGCGCACGGGGGCGGCGCGGCAGCGGGAAATCCTGGCTCTCATACAGCGTGCGGATGCCGCTCTGGTCGAAGCGAGCTTCGTCGACCTGCAGATAGGCGCCGTTCAGCGAATCCGCCGGCAACTCCTCGATCGCGAAGCGAACCGCTTCGGCCGCGGTGCCAAATCGCCGATACGCGAAACCCGCCCGCTTCTTCTTGCGGATCGCGGCGGGAAACAATTCGGCAGCAGTGTTGAAGCTGAAGGCAGCCATGGTCAGGGACCTCTGATCTTTTTAGTGAGAACGCGATTCGAAATCGCGAACGGATCGTACGGGCGGGCCCAAGCGGCGCGCCGGCACACGTCATTTCAGGACAGCCTCTAATATAAGCTCCTTTGACAGAAATGCAACTCCTGACAGCCCGGATGATGAATCCGGGCAGCCCAATGCCACGATCGAAATAAATTCATTTATTTCAATAACTTGGTCGGATCAGAGCTTGCCGAGCAGCAGCAGGACGATCAGCACGACCAGAATGACGCCGCCAATGCCCATTCCGGAATGGCCCATGCCATAGCCGTAGCCGCCAAACCGGCCGCTGAAGCCGCCCAGCAGGTAAATGATCACGATGATGATGAGTATCATTCCAAGCGACATGGCACTCTCCCCAACGGGCGGCGGCCGGCGGTTGCAAATCCGCCACCCCGCCCTGGAAGAAAGCATATCCCGCGCCATTGGTTCCAGCGAAGGAACCCGGCGCGTCTATTTCGGCTGCAGTTTCAGCGCCGCCGAATTGATGCAGTAGCGCAGTCCGGTCGGGCCGGGGCCGTCCTCGAACACGTGGCCGAGATGGCCGTTGCACTTCGAGCACAGCACTTCGGTCCGGATCATGCCGTGGCTGATGTCGCGCTCCTCGTCGACGTGGCTCTCGACCGCGGGCGCGGTAAAGCTCGGCCAGCCGCAGCCGGAATCGAACTTGGCGTCGGATTCGAACAGCGTCTGCCCGCAGCCGGCGCAGACATAGGTGCCGGGCCGGTGCTCATGCTCGTATTCGCCGGAGAACGGCCGCTCGGTCGCCTTCTCGCGCAGCACCGCGTATTGCATCGGCGTCAGTTCCTTGCGCCACTCGGCCTCGCTCTTCTCGATCTTGCCGGGCATCGTCCTGGTGTCGGACATGGAGCCTCCTTGAAACTTGCAAAACCGCGCTCAGTTGGTGACCTTGGCGCTGCTCACCAGGTCGGCTTCTCGATGATAGTTCGCCGCGAAAAGCTTCTTCAGGTTCTCGACCTTCGGAATATCGTTATAGGCGATATAGGGCTGGGTCGGGTGCAGCGTCAGGTAGTCCTGATGATAGGCCTCCGCCGGATAAAACCCTTCCAGCGGTCCGACCTTGGTCACGATCGGCTTCCTGTAGACCTTGGCGGCGTTGAGCTGGGCGATATAGGCATCGGCAACCTTCTTCTGCTCGTCGCTGGTGGTGAAGATCGCCGAGCGATATTGCGTGCCGCTGTCCGGTCCCTGGCGGTTCAACTGGGTCGGATCGTGCGCGACCGAGAAGAAGATCTGCAGAATCTTGCCATAGCTGATTTTCTTCGGGTCGTATTTGATCTCGACGGACTCGGCATGGCCGGTGGTACCGGTAGAGACGATATTGTAGTCGGCGGTCGCCTTGCTGCCGCCGGCATAACCGGACGTCGCGTTGACGACGCCGGAAGTATGCTGGAACACGCCCTGCACGCCCCAGAAGCAGCCGCCCGCGACGACGGCGGTCTGGATGCCGTCGGAGGCCTGAACGTCCATGGCAGGCGCCGGGATGACCACGGCGTCTTCCGCGGCCAGCGAGGGCGCAACCACAAAGGCAGTGATCGCCAGCGCGCCGAGTGCGGCAGCGCAAAGCGAAAGGCGGCTGAATTGGCTACGGGACATGGGGCTTCCTCTTGAGGTGGCGGATGGAAGAACAGTCTGGAGGGGCAGTCGCCGACCGCAACCGGCCTGCCTGCCCGATGTCCCAAGATACGCGGCGGTGCGGCTATTGTTACCGGCTGATGCACACGAGTTCGTGAATAAATCCCGCTTGTCCAGCGCGTTAGAGCGTTTTCGAGCGAAGTGGAGCTTCGGTTCTGATTCAATCAGAACCGATAGGGCTCTTGCGCAGAGAGGATCGCATGCGTCTTGCGTGAGAGTTGGCGAAATTGCCGAAACTGGCCTTGGGGCGCATGACGTTGGCGTCATGCGTCATCCCACCGGCGGCGGCTCAGCGGAGAGATTGTCCGGGCAGAGGACGTATCCGTGAGGTGCGGGTAGACCCGCCTGGATTGCCCCGAAGGCCCGCGGGCGTCACCGTCTGCAAAGCAGGATTGCGGCTTCGCTTGACGGGCTGCGGTCGGGGCTGAGCAATTCCTCCAGAGCGCGCAGCTCGCCATCGCACGAATTCACGAAAGATCTCCTCGTCAAAGTCAAATTCCGTCATTTCATCGATGGGAGTGCCGCGTTGGATAGCCGCAGTCGCTGCGCGCTCTGCCCGGACAGCACGCCCAGGCTCTGCTGCGACGTCCGCAGCACCGACGAAGCGCTGCGCAGCCCGAATGGCCGTGACCTTCGGTTCGGGAGAGACCCGCGTGACGGCTTTCAGGTTGGCGTTGACAGCTTCAGCGGAGGCCGTGCCAGATGGGATAGCCGCACCGACTGTACCAAGCTTTGTCTGGACCAAAGCCAGCTGCCCGGGGAACGGCGCCGGCCGTTCGGCAACCCGCTCTGATGCCGGCGTATCCAGGGCGGGTTCTTCTGACGCGACCTGATTTGGTAGCGCAAGCCATCCAATCAGCAGCAGGCCCGCGAGGGAGCTGGCGATGATGACTGCGCCGCGAACAGGCACGCCAGGAATGAGACGACCGCTCGCAGATGTCTGGGTCGCGTTCTCCAGACAAGCGCTGATAATTGCGCTGCGAAAAACCACTCCAGGGATGGGACGACCGCTCGGAGGTGCCCGGGTCGCGGTCTTAAGACTTTTGCTGCGTGTCAGGTTGTCATTCGTCAACCAGGTCGTCGCTCGGCTGAGGACCGCGAGCACTGCCACCGCGATGAGCGCAGCGAAGCCGAGCCCGCCGCCGACGTCGGGCAACAGCGCCTTGACGAGAACCAATATTGCGGTGAGCAAAATCGCCCCAAGCACAGGCTGGATCCAGCCTTTCAGCCGCTCGGGCGTCGTCATTCCCAGGAAACACCCGGCGTAGAAAGCGTCCAGGGTGCGCGTGTCGTTTGGATCATTGAGATGCAGGGCAATCAAGCCAGTGAGTGCGACCGCCGCGGCGATAAAGATCCGATCCGCCGGCCCCGCGGAAGCGACGCTTCGCCGCCGCAGCACAAGCAGGGTCGCACACATGCCGATCATGCATGCTGCGCAGGCGAGAGCTACCGACCTCGGGTCGACATCGAACATTTCGGCACGGGCAGCCCGAAAGAGTCGGTCATCCGCGCCAAACAGCAGAGCCGCTTGCACGAAGAGGAAGGACGCCACAGTTGCTATTGCACCCGACCTTCCCCCATAGCCAACCGCAAGCCGGCGGCCGGAGCGCGTATCGATTTCGGCGACGACGCAAAAAGCGATGCCGCTAACGATGGATAGCAAAACGAACAGCGCGCTTGCCGGCATGACCGAAGCACCGGGCGCGTTGTCGCTCAGCCCGAGAACCGGCGTCATGCCTGCGAAGGACCCACCATAGATCGGGGCAAAAAATTCGCCCGGAAACAGACCTGTTGTCCGTGTGGCCAGCAGTGGGCCACACAGGAGGGTGGTCGCCAATGCCGACGCGATGGTCGGGACAAATCCATATGCGCTGAGATGCAAAGTTGCCAAACAGCCCAGGAAGGCGCCGGCGAATGCGGCAGCCGGCGCGTTGTTGACCAGAGTGCCGGTGGGCGGCGCCTCTTGCCTTTGGGGACATTGCGGGTTGCGACGCTTGAGGTCTGCTACGTCTGCCGGCATGTCCACGCTACCCCAAAGGCTTGCCACGAGCCGCATGTGGCGGAGCCCAAACCAAAAAGATCACGCAACCTACAATGGCCTTGCTCGATGCCCGCCCGAGCAACCTCAGAAACAATTCGGGCCGATCGAGCCAGACCGTCGACCAAGCTGACCTCGGGATCGGGAACTTTCTGCGGCGAATATGCGGCGATCCAATCAGCGCCGGCGCAAGCAAGACCAAAATCTTCCAATGCGTCATAACTGCAACAGGACACGGAGCGATGTCACCACGTCGCCCATCCTTCGACGGAAGGCTACGAGTAACGCGGCTGCGGCGTGCTACTCAGGGTTGTCTTGACCTCGGACGGCGCATGAGAAGGGGTAGTCGTCGCAAGACGAAACGTGTGAAGCAGTGCGTCACACCACCACGCTCAGCCGTTTGGCCGCCCGCGTGATCCCGGTATAGAGCCAGCGCGCGCGGCTGTCCTGGAACGCAAAACTCTCGTCGAACAGCACCACGTCATCCCATTGCGAGCCCTGCGACTTGTGCACCGTCAGCACGTAGCCGTAATCGAACTCGTCATAGGGCTTGCGCTGTTCCCACGGGATGGTCTCGATGGCGCCGCCAAAACAGTCGCCGCGAACCGAGACCTTCGTCACCTTGTGGCCGAAATCCTCGTCGGGCGACAGCCGCATGGTGATGATCTTCGATTTCGACTGCGCGCGCGACTTCACCCGCCACAGCCCGCCGTTGAACAGGCCCTTCTTGCGGTTGTTGCGCAGGCAGACCAGCTTGTCGCCGGCCACCGGCAAGGGATCCTCGATGTTCTGCTTCTGCCTCACCCGCATGTTGTAGGAGCGCCGCGTATTGTTGCGCCCGACCAGCACCTGATCGGCGCTCATCACCCGGTCCGGATCGAGCTCGGCGCGGGAAACCACTTCGCTTTCGCCGTAGCGGCCGATGTCGAGCTCTCGGCCCTCCCGCACATCCATCGACATCCGGATGATCGGATCGTCCTGCGCCTGGCGATGCACCTCGGTCAGCATCACGTCGGGCTCGCAATCGGTGAAGAAGCCGCCGCCCTGGATCGGCGGCAGCTGCGCGGGATCGCCGAGCACCAGCAGCGGACATTCGAACGACATCAGGTCGCGGCCGAGCTCGGCGTCCACCATCGAGCATTCGTCGATCACGATCAGTTTGGCCTTCGATGCCGGCGCATCGTCCCACAGCTCGAAGCTCGGCTGTTCGACGCCGGATTCGCGCGCGCGGTAGATCAGCGAGTGGATGGTCGAGGCGTTGTCGCAGCCCTTGTTGCGCATCACCAATGCGGCCTTGCCGGTAAAGGCCGCGAATTTTACCCCGCCGTCGACGCCGTCGGCGATGTGGCGGGCCAGCGTGGTCTTGCCGGTGCCGGCATAGCCGAACAGCCGGAAAATTGGCGGCGTGCCGTTCCTGCCGGGTTTTGCCCTCAGCCAGTCGGCAACGGCCTTCAGCGCGGAATCCTGATGCGGCGTAAAGGTGGTCATGGGGGCTCGATGGGGGACGGCCGCGCACGGAGCGACAACTCACGCCCCGCAAAACTAACCATTCGCGCGCCCGGCGCAAGCCGCCTTCCGCGGTGCGGAATCGGTCGAGGCTGGACTCGGCCTTGCCTGCGAATACACTGCACAAAACAACAAGCCGGCCGGGGGAGAGACGTCATGAAATTCGGCATCTTCTATGAGCTGCAACTGCCGCGTCCGTGGCAGGCCGGCGACGAACTCAGGCTCTACCAGGATGCGCTGACGCAACTGGAGACCGCCGACCGGCTTGGCTACGACCATGCCTGGGTAGTGGAGCATCATTTTCTGGAAGAGTATTCGCACTCGCCGTCGCCGGAATCCTTTCTCGCCGCCGCCAGCCAGCGCACCAGGAACATCCGGCTCGGTCACGGCATTTTCCAGCTCACCACCAACCATCCCGCGCGCGTCGCCGAGCGTGTCGCGGTGCTCGATCTCCTGAGCAACGGCCGCGTCGAGTTCGGGATGGGCGAGAGCGCCTCGATCACCGAACTGACGCCGTTCGGCCGCGACATGGAAACCAAGAAGGAAGTGTTCGAGGAGGCCGTCCGCGCCATCTTCCCGATGTTCAGGGAGGGCGGCAGCGAGCATCACGGCAAGTATTTCGACATTCCGCTGCGCAATGTGGTGCCCAAACCTGTTCAGAAGCCGCATCCGCCATTGTGGATGGCGTGTTCGCAGCTCCCGACCATCGAGCGCGCCGGCCAGAACGGTTTTGGCGCGCTCGGCTTCCAGTTCGTCAGCGCCGATGCGGCGCATGCCTGGGTGCATGCCTATTACAATGCGATTACAAAACGGCTGAACAAGCTCGCGGATTACGAAATCAATCCGAACATGGCGCTGGTGTCGTTCTTCATGTGCGCCAAGACCGACGAGGAGGCCCGCGCGCGTGCGGATGGTGCAACTTTTTTCCAGTTCGCGCTGCGCTTCTATGGCGCATCGCAGAACCGGCAGCGTCCCGCGCCCGGCACCGTCAACATGTGGGACGAATACAACAAGTGGAAGCGCGAAAATCCAGAGGCGCAGGAGGCGGCGCTGCGCGGCGGCCTGATCGGGTCGCCCGAAACCATCCGCAAAAAACTGCGGCGGTTCCGCAGCTCGCACATCGACCAGGTGATCCTGCTCAATCAGGCCGGCAAGAACAGCCACGAGCACATCTGCTACTCGCTTGAATTGTTTGCCAAGGAAGTGATGCCGGAATTCCGCGAAGATCCCGAACACGATGCGTGGAAGGCCGGCGTGATGAGCGGCGCGATTCAACTCGAGGAGATCGATACCGAAGCCTTCAAGGATCGCTACGGCAAACTCGCGGTGAACGTCGCCAAGCCGGGCGTCGCGGCAGCGGGATAGCAGCTCTCCGCCGGCTTCAACGATCAGTGGTGGGTTTCCCGGGGGCGAAGGGTGCCGCCCGTCGGCGTTCGAACATGCGGTCGCTCAATTGCAAGGATACACACTCGACGGTTCGCGCATGTCTGAATTGGCGGCTGGTCAGCGAGCTGCGCTCCGGAAATTCAACGCCCCCTCAAGCCTAGCATTGCTTGAGACGAACGCATTCGCTGTCGATGCCAGCAATCTGCTACCGGAACAAAAGCGAAATCTTTCGTTCAACGATATACCCGGAGAAAGATGTCTTCATCGGCGGAGACTGCGCGAAGCATTCATTTCAAACTTATTGTTGCGACTGGTTAGCAGTGTGTGGCGCGTGTTTCGCGTGATATTGCATTCGTTAATCCGGGTAGTGTCACGGCCTCCGGGCCGCGCCTAGCAAGAGGATCATTACGATGCCAAACTGGTTCGAAGACAACGCGCAATCTATCGGCAGGACGCCGCTGATCCGGTTGAATCGCGTGACCGAAGGTGCGCCGGCCACGGTGCTTGCCAAGATCGAAGGCCGCAATCCCGCCTATTCGGTGAAATGCCGGATCGGTGCGGCGATGATCCTTGACGCCGAAAACCGCGGCCTGCTTGGTCCAGGCAAGGAAATTGTCGAGCCAACCAGCGGCAATACCGGTATCGCGCTTGCGTTCGTCGCCGCGGCACGCGGCATTCCGCTCACCTTGACGATGCCGGAGACCATGAGCCTTGAGCGGCGCAAGCTGTTGGTTGCGTTCGGCGCCAACCTCGTTCTGACGGAAGGCGCGAAGGGCATGGGCGGCGCGATCGCCGAGGCCGAAGAAATCGCCGCCGCCGCGCCCGATCGCTATGTCCTTCTGCAGCAGTTCAAGAACCCGGCCAATCCGGCGATTCACGAGAAAACGACGGGGCCGGAAATCTGGAACGACACCGATGGCGCAGTCGATATCTTTGTCTCTGGCGTCGGCACCGGAGGTACGATCACCGGGGTTTCGCGCTATATCAAGAATACCCGCGGCAAGAAGATCCTTTCGGTAGCGGTCGAGCCGGCGGCAAGTCCGGTGCTGACTCAGAAGCGCGCCGGTGAGCCGCTGAAGTCGGGGCCGCACAAGATTCAGGGCATTGGCGCGGGCTTCGTGCCGGACGTGCTCGACCTGTCGCTGGTCGACGCGATCGAACAGACGACCAACGAAGAGGCTGTTCTCTATGCACGGCGCCTTGCCAGTGAGGAGGGTATCTTGTCAGGCATTTCGAGCGGCGCTGCAGTCGCGGTCGCCGTGCGGCTCGCCAGGCGTGCCGAAAATGCCGGCAAGACGATCGTTGTCGTTCTGCCGGATTCCGGAGAACGCTATCTCAGTTCGGTCCTGTTCGAGGGTTTATTCGACGCACGTGGACTAGCCGCGTAAGAGCCCGTTCAATCATTCGCCGCGCAAAGCCTGCCTTGATCTTCACAGCCGCGCGAAAGCAGCCTTTTATGAACGCTCCATTCCCGATCCAGTCCGGAGCGCCGTTGTTGTTGCCCAGCGACCCGCCACCTCGAGCCATCATTGCGTTCGCCAATGTCAGCAAGCGGTATCCCGCGCGAAATGACGCGGCGAAGGTCGTGGCACTCGATGGCATAGATCTGCAGGTGCCCGAAGGCGCTATTGTCGGTGTTATAGGCAAGAGCGGCGCGGGCAAGTCGACGCTCATTCGCCTGATCAATGGCCTCGAACGTCCAACCAGCGGTCATGTGCTGGTCAACGGAACAGATGTGACGGTGCTCGACGAACATGGCTTGCGTCAGGCCCGTCGCTCCATCGGCATGATCTTCCAGCATTTCAATTTGCTGTTATCCCGCACAGCCTTCGAAAACATTGCGCTGCCGCTGGAAATTGCCGGTTTCGGCAAAAGCGAGATAGCCAGAGTCGTCGAGCCGCTGCTTGCGATGGTTGGGTTGAGCGACAAGCGCGACCGCTACCCTGCGGAGCTATCCGGCGGGCAAAAACAGCGCGTGGGCATCGCGCGCGCGTTGGCGACCAAACCGAAGGTCTTGCTGTCGGACGAGGCGACCTCCGCGCTCGATCCGGAAACCACCGACCAAATCCTCTTGCTGCTGAAGACGATCAATGCCGAGCTGAAGCTGACGATCGTGTTTATTACGCACGAGATGTCGGTTGTGAAGAAGCTTGCCGAGCGGGTCGCAGTGCTCGAAGGCGGACGTATCGTCGAGCAGGGAACGACCTACGAAATATTCGCCAACCCGTGGCACGAAACGACGAGGAAATTTGTTGGATCGGTCACCGGGGGCGATGCGCCGGAATGGCTGCTCGCGAAACTGAGGCCCGAGCGCCGCGTCGGCGACAGCGCTGTGCTGCATGTTGCGTTTGTTGGTGGAGGAGCAGACAAGCCGATCTTGTCGCGGCTGTCGCGGAGCCTTGGCATTGACGTCAACATTTTGCACGGACAGGTGGAAACGATAGCGGACCATCCCTTTGGATCGTTATTCATTTCGGTTTCCGCCGAACCCGGCATTTTGGAGAAGTCCATCGAGGAATTGAGGGCAGGCCGGAACACCGTGGAGCACCTTGGCTATGTCTCCTGAACTGCTGCAACTTGTCATCTGGTCGACCGTCGATACCCTGGTGATGGTGGGACTGTCCGGACTGTTCGGAACGCTGCTGGGACTTCCGCTTGGCATCTTTCTTGCGACGAGCCGGGCCAACGAGCTGTTTCCGGCGCCCGCTGCCAATCGCCTTCTCGGACTGATAGTAAATGCAACGCGTTCGACTCCCTTCATCATTCTCGTCGTGGCGATCGTTCCGCTGACCCGGTTGATCTCCGGAACGTCGATCGGCACCAGGGCGGCGGTCGTTCCTTTGACCATCGCGGCCATTCCATTTATCGCCCGCGTCATCGAAGCTGCCATCCGCGAAGTCGATCAGGGACTGGTGGAGGCCGCCCGCGCGTTCGGCGCCAGTCCCTTGCAGATCGTCCAGAAGGTTCTGCTGCCGGAAGCCATGCCGGCTGTGACGCTGGCATTGACGCTGACCGTCGTCAGCCTGCTCGGGTATTCCGCCATGGTCGGGGCGGTTGGCGGCGGCGGGTTGGGAGACCTCGGCATTCGCTACGGTTACCAGCGCTTCATGCCGGAAGTCATGGCCACCGTCGTGCTTGTGCTTGTTGCGCTTGTGCAGGGCGTGCAAACCCTGGGTGAAGCGATCGCGCGCCGGCTCGACAAGCGCGCCCGGAATTCATGAGTTAAGCCAATTCACAGGAAGTAAAAGCCATGTCGTTACGTCATCTCGTCATCACAGTGGTCGCCTTGTCGGCTTTCGCGACAGCAGCCCACGCCGAAACAATCAAGGTGGGCGTCACTGCCGGCCCTCACGCGCAGATCCTGGAAGCCGTAAAGCCGATTGCCGCAAAGAACGGTCTCGATATACAAATCGTCGAGTTCACCGACTATGTTGCGCCGAATGCCGCGCTGGAGGCAGGTGACCTCCAGGCCAACTCATTCCAGCACCAGCCCTATCTCGACAACCAGAAGACAGATCGCGGCTACAAGATCGAGTCGGTCGCACTCACCGTGAACTTCCCGATCGGCATCTATTCGAAGAAATACAAGAGTTGGGACGCGGTTCCGCAAGGCGGGTCGCTCTCAATTCCGAATGATCCGACCAATGGCGGCCGTGTCCTTCTGCTGCTGCGCGACAAGGGCGCCCTGAAACTAAAGGACGGCGTGGGTTTCAAGCCGACGGTTGCCGACATTGTCGAGAACACCAAGAAGCTGAAGATCGTGGAGATCGACGCGGCCCAGACGCCACGCACTTTGGACGACGTCGACGCGGCCGCGGTCAACACCAACTATGCGACGCAGGCCGGGCTCGATCCTGTCAAGGATGCTATCCTCCGCGAAGACCCGAAGGGCCCTTATGCGAACGTCATCGCGGTGCGTACCGTGGACAAGGACAAGCCGTGGGTAAAGACGCTTGTCGCGAGCTATCAAACGCCGGAAATTCGCGACTTCATTCTCACGAAGTTCAAGGGAGCGGTATTGCCGGCCTGGTAACTGGCGCAGGGTGCTTGGGCTGCTTGCAGCGAGCGGGACTATCAGCCCTGCAACGCCGCGAGCAACTCGTCCGGCCGTTCGGCCATCATCATATGGCCGGCACCCGGCAGCACCACGGTGCGTGAATTCGGCAGCGCGGCGGCAAGCGCCTTGCCGGCTCTTGCAGGGGTCATCATGTCGCGCTCGCCGAGGACAAGCGTGGTCGGGACTGTGATCTTTGCCGCGGCGGCAAGGGCATTTTGATAGGCGTTGCACGCGGACAGGTCGTTGAACAGCACGCCGGGACGGCATTGTTCGAGCACGCGCTGGGCGCCATAGTGCATCCACAAGCCGGGCGCAAGGCTGCCGCCCAGTTCCGCCTGAAAGCCAAGGCCCCAGATCGAGACCATGTCGACGGCGGCATGATCGTTGGCCTCCGCGGCTTTGAGCAGATCGGGTCCCACGGTCATGGTTGCCGCGGTTCCAATCAGGCTGAGCGCGGAAACTCTGGCCGGGTGCCGTGCGGCGGCCTCGAGCGCAATCAGCGATCCCATGGAATGACCGACAAGCCGCGCCTTTGCGGCACCGGCGGCATCGAGCAACGCCACGGTCCAGTCGGCCATGTCAGCGATGGTCGGCAGCGGCGCGCCGCAAGAGCGGCCGTGGCCGGGCAAGTCCGGCGCCAGCACGCCATAGCCATGATGGGCAAACCAGCGGCTATGCAAAGCCCAGGTGGTGTGGTCGAAGCCGGCGCCGTGCAGAAGCACGATGGTCGGTTGCGACAGATCGAACTCCTTGCCGCCGGTGGCGACGAATGTCTCGATGCCGTTCACTGACAGCTGCATGGCTCAAGCCTTCTGCGAAATACGGAGCGCCTGGCCGAGGTCGTCGGTGATATCGGAAGCGGATTCGATACCGACCGACAACCGCACCAGTTCCTCGCCGACCCCGGCGGCTTTGAGCTGCGCGGCATCCATCTGTTGATGGGTCGTGCTGGCGGGATGAATGACCAGCGTTTTGGCGTCGCCGACATTGGCCAGATGGCTGACCATCCGCAACGACTCGATGAACTTCTTGCCGGCGGGCCGGCCGCCCCTGATTCCGAAGCTGACGATCGACCCCGCGCCGCGCGGCAACAACTGCTTCGCCAGTTGATAATCGGGATGGCTCTCCAGCGAAGGATGCAGCAGCCACTCGACCGCCTTGTTCGCGCCAAGGAATTCGAGCACCGCATGGGTATTGGCGACATGGCGCTCCATGCGGATGCCCAGCGTCTCGACGCCCTGCAGCAGCTGAAAGGCATTGGTCGGCGAAAGGCAGGCGCCGAAGTCGCGCAGGCCTTCGGTGCGCGCCCGCATGATGAACGCGGCCTGGCCGAATTGCTCGTCGAAGACGATGCCGTGATATCCGGCATAGGGTTCGGTCAGCACCGGAAACTTGCCGGAAGCGCGCCAGTCGAACCGGCCGCCATCGACGATGACGCCGCCGATGGCGATCCCGTGGCCGCCGATCCATTTGGTTGTCGAGTTCATGACGATGTCGGCGCCAAGCTCGATCGGCCGGCTGAGATAGGGCGTTGCGAACGTATTGTCGATCAACAGCGGGATTTTGGCGTCATGCGCGATCTGGGCGAGGCCGGGGATATCGAGCACTTCGAGCCCGGGGTTGCCGATGGTCTCGCCGATCACCATGCGGGTATTGGGGCGGATCGCCAAACGGAATTCGTCCAGCGCGCGAGGCTTCACGAAGGTCGTGGTGATGCCGAAGCGCGGCAGCGTGTGCGTGAGCAGATTGATGGAGCCGCCGTAGAGCGAGGAGGAGGCGACGATGTGGTCGCCGGCGTTTAGCAGGGTTGCGATCGCCAGATGCAGCGCCGCCATGCCGCTCGCCGTGCAGATGGCGCCGACGCCGCCCTCCAGCGCGGCAATTCGCTCTTCGAGCACCGCCGTGGTCGGGTTTGAAATCCGGGTATAAATGTGGCCTGCGCGCTCGAGATTGAACAACGCCGCGGCGTGGTCGGAATCCTGAAACACGTAAGAAGTCGTTTGATAAATCGGGACTGCACGCGCACCGGTGACGGGATCGGGGTGCTGGCCGGCATGGAGGCTCAGGGTCTCAAAAGCGGGCGGCTTGGGTGCGGGCATGTTGAACTCGGCTATCTCGGACCGGAGCCACGATGTGCCATAAAAACTCTTCGATTGTTAGCCCCGGCGTTGCGGTGCCTGCCGCCATTCCGCGGCGGAACACTTGCCGGTTCAATGGCTCCTGAAGAGGTATCCTTTTTCCTGCGCGCGGCCTAAAAGCTCCCAATATCCTGCGATGCAAGACCGGAGAGGGTCACGCGATGGAACGCAAATTTCTTCAAGTCGCCTGCGCCGGCGGCGTGCTGGCCTGATGAAACGTATCGCGGTCTGGGCTTTTTACGGGATCGGGGCGCTCGCGATTCTCTACCTCGCGCTCTACGCCTATGCAGCATTCACCGGCCGCAACCTGCAGCCGGGCGATCCGATCCACATCTTCCGTAATCCCGACGCGCCCAACTTCTCCTGACGCGCCGTTTACCGGGTTCATGCCGGTGCGGCGATGCGGTGATAGTCGCCGGCGCCGGCGGGCGTGATCGGCAACCCGCCGTCGGCGTATTCGTTCAGCTTGTTGCGCAGCGTGCGGATCGAGATGCCGAGGATATTGGCGGCGTGGGTGCGATTGCCGAGGCAATGCTTGAGCGTTTCCAGAATGAGATCGCGCTCGACGTCGGCAACGGTGCGTCCGACCAGGGCGCGGGTTACCTGTTCGGCGGCGAAGGTGGCGTGCGCCACTGCCGGCACGGTCTTGGGCGTGTCGAGACGGTCGCCGTCCGGCGTCAGGATGGCGTCGATGCCGATTTCGTCGCCCTGTGCCATCAGCACCGAACGATGGATGGTGTTCTCCAGTTCGCGGACATTGCCCTGCCAGCGGTTGGACGTCAGCACACGCCGCGCATCCGCGGAGATCGGCCGCAGCGGCACGCCGTTGGCGTCGGCATATTTCTTGGCGAAGTGCTGCGCCAGTTCGAGAATATCGGCGGGGCGTTCCCGCAGCGGCGGAATCTTCAGGTTCACGACGTTGAGCCGGAACAGCAGGTCCTCGCGGAAGCTGCCCTCGCGGACGGCGTCGGCCAGATTGCGGTTCGAGGTCGCGATGATGCGGATATCGACCGGCACCGGCCGGGTGCCGCCGACCCGGTCGATCACGCGTTCCTGGATCGCGCGCAGCAATTTGGACTGCAGCCGCACATCCATTTCGGAAATTTCGTCCAGCAGCAGCGTGCCGCCGGTGGCTTCCTCGAATTTCCCGATACGCCGCGCGACTGCGCCGGTGAACGCGCCCTTCTCATGGCCGAACAGTTCGGATTCCAGCAGATGCTCCGGGATAGCCGCGCAATTGATGCTGATGAACGGCTTCTTGGCGCGGTTGGAGCGGGTGTGGACATAGCGCGCCAGCACTTCCTTGCCGGTGCCGGATTCGCCGGTGATCATGATCGAGGCGTCGGAGCCCGCGATCTGCTGCGCCAGCTTGATCACCCTGGCCATCGCTTCGTCGCGGTAGACCAGATCGCGTGAATCGTTGGCGACGGCGGCGAGCACCGCGGCGATCAATTCCGGGTCGGGCGGCAGCGGGATGTATTCCTTGGCGCCGGCGTGGATCGCGGCCACCGCCGCGCGGGCATCGTTGGAGATGCCGCAGGCGACGATCGGCACGTGAATGTGTTCGGCTTCGAGCCGCATCACCAGGTCGCGGATGTCGAGGGCGACGTCGACCAGCAACAGGTCGGCGCCCTTGCCGCCGCGCAGCACGCGCATCGCCTGTTCCTGGTCCTCCGCATGCGTGACGGAAGCGCCGTTGTCCATGGCGATCTTGGTGGCTGTCGTAAGCTGGCCCTTCAGTGTGCCAACGATGAGAAGCCGCATGGTAGTCTCCTGTTCGTCTGTTCGCGCCCGTTAGGGCATCGTGTCGTTAAGAGGGCTCAGCTGCGTTCCGCCTTGATGATTTCCGTCATGGTCACGCCAAGCTTGTCTTCCACCAGGACCACTTCGCCGCGCGCCACCAGCCGGTTGTTGACGTAGATATCGATGGCTTCGCCGACGCGGCGGTCGAGTTCCAGCACGGTGCCGGGCCCGAGTTTCAACAGTTCGCCGACATCCATCTTCGAGCGGCCGAGCACCGCCGAGACCTGTACCGGCACGTCGAACACGGCCTCCAGGTCGGCGGCAACGCGGGCGGCCTGTTCGTCCTCGCGGTAGGCCACATCATCGATCGCCGGCGCGTCGGCGGCGTTGAGATCCGGAAGCGGAACCTGTGCGTCGGTATCACTCATGATTCAATCCTCATGGCCTAAGTCCCGGCCTGATTGCGGGACGCCATATAGCGCCCGACAAGTTCGTTGATCTTGGCTTCGATCGCCGCGCGCTCCAGCACGACGCCGCCATCGGCCCACTCGATCCTGCAATCGCCGCTCTCGATTTGCGGCTCCGCCAGGATCACCAGGCGGCCCTGGAAGCCGCTTTGCTTCGCCAGCCGCTCGATCCGCTCGCGCGCTGCCTCGTAGAGCGAATCGTTGATCCGGACCGCGAGATGCGGCGTCGATACCAGGTGGGAGAAACAATCGCTTACCAGTCCCGTGATCTCGCCAAGCGGCTCGCCGGCGACCAACTCGCTGCACAGCTTGCGCGCCACCGCGACCGCGACGTCGACGGCCTCGGTTTCCATCCGGGTTTCAATGCCGGAGAAGCGTGCCGCGATGCCCTGGATGGCGATCCCGATCTCCTCGAGCGCCAGCGCGGCACGGCGGTCGCTTTCCGCCTTCGCCTCGCGCTGTCCGGCCTCGTAACCGTCGCGATAGGCGCGGGCTTCGGCGGCGGCGATCTTCTGCGCGATTTCCGACGGCGTGGCCTGCCGCTCGCGCGACTTGTCCGGCGCCGAGAAGTCCATGTCGAACAGGAATTTTGCGGGCGCGGCCATCAGTACACCAGCTCGTCGTCGGCGCGGTTCTTGGTCAGCATGATTTCACCCTTGGCCGCGAGGTCCTTGGCGAGGTTGACCAGCAGCGCCTGCGCCTCGTCGACGTCGCGCAACCGTACCGGTCCGAGCGCGGCCATGTCGTCGAGCAGCATCTTGCCGGCGCGGGACGACATGTTGCCGAGGAAGAAGCCGCGGACCTCCTCGTTGGCGCTCTTCAGCGCGATGCCGAGCTTGTCCTTGTCGACATGGCGCATCAGCGTCTGGGCGGAAGCGGAGTCCAGCTTGACGAGGTCGTCGAAGGTGAACATCAGCGCCTTGATGCGTTCGGCAGACTCGCGGTTGTCCTCTTCCAGCGAGGTGATGAAGCGGGTTTCGGTCTGGCGGTCGAAATTGTTGAAGATCTCGGCCATCACTTCGTGGGCGTCGCGGCGCCTTGTCTGCGACAGGTTCGACATGAATTCGATGCGAAGGGTCTGTTCGACGCGCTCGATCACTTCCTTTTGCACCGCCTCCATCTTCAGCATCCGGTTGACGACGTCGAGCGCCATGTCCTCGGGCAGGATCGCGAGCACCCGGGCGGCATGCTCCGGCTTCAGCTTCGACAGCACCACCGCGATGGTCTGCGGATATTCATTCTTCAGATAGTTGGCGAGCACCTCTTCCTGGACGTTGGAGAGTTTCTCCCACATGTTGCGGCCGGCCGGCCCGCGAATTTCGTCCATGATGCCGTTGACGCGCTCGGGGGGCAGGTATAGCTGCAGCAGCCGTTCGGTGCCGTCGAAGGTTCCCATCAAGGCGCCGGATGCCGACATCCGCGACACGAATTCCAGCAGCAGGTCTTCCACCACGTCTGCCTCGACGGTGCCGAGCGTCGACATCACCATCGACAGTTCGCGCACTTCGTCATCGTCGAGCATCGACCAGATCTTGCCGCCATATTGTTCGCCCAGCGCCAGCATCAGGATCGCGGCGCGCTTCGGGCCGCTCAGCGGAGGGCCTTTCGGGCGCGAGTTCTGACGCGCCGCCAGCGAGGAGATGACGCTGGTGATATCGTTGGCGTTTGTGGTTTGCGGTACGGCCATTTCAGATCACGCGGGCTGCTGTTCGGCGAGCCATTGACGAACAATGGAAGCGGTTTCGTTCGGGTTTCGCTCGGCCAGCTCACCGACGCGATGCACCGATTGGGCGTGGACCTGGCCCTGAACCTGGGCGACGTCGATCATCTGCGCGGTGGCGTTGGCGGGAACGAGATTCTGGCCGGCTGCGGCTTGTCCGCTGCCGTCGGTCAGCGCCGGCAGCGATCCGTCGCCGGTGAGGGAAGCGACCTCTTCGGAGGCGAGGATGCGCTTGACCAGCGGCCGGATCACCATGAACAGCACCACCAGGCTGAGCAGCATCATGACGCCGAGTTCGATGACGTACATCACGTCGTCCTTGGTGAACTGCACCATGCCGAGCAGTCCGGACGGTTCGGCGACCGGGGGAACCGCGGGCGCTTCGGCGAATTTGAGGTTCACGACCTCGACCTGGTCGCCGCGCTTCTGATCGAATCCGATCGCCGAGCGCACCAGGGCTGCGATGCGGTCCAGCTCTTCCTTGCTGCGCTGCTGATAGACCATTTCGCCTTTGTCGTTCTTGGCATAGGTGCCGTCGACCAGCACCGCGACCGAGATGCGGTTGACCCGTCCGGCCTCGGTCACCTCGGTCTTGGTGGTGCGCGAAATTTCGTAGTTGTTGGTTTCCTCGGTCTTCTTGCTCTGGTCGCGCGCCGCGGTCGCATTGTCCTTGTTCTGATTGCCCGGCAGTTCGTTATTGACGCTGACCTGACCGCTGTTGTCCGCGGTCGCCGACGATTCTTCCCGGGTCTGGCTCGAGCGCAGCACCCGGCCCTCGGGATCGAACTTGTCCGAGGTTTGGGTAATCTTGTTGTAGTCGAAATCGGCCGAGAGCTGGACGCGGGCGCGGCCGGCTCCGACCACCGAGGACACGATCGCCTCGACCTGATTGCGCATCCGCTTCTCGAAGCCGGCGCGACGCTCGTCCGCGACGGTGTTGTCGGCATCGCCACTGGCGCCGTCGGCGAGCAACTGACCGGCCTCGTCGACGATCGACACCCGCTGCGGCTTCAGGCCGTTGACGGCGGAGGCGACCAGATGGCGGATGGCCCTGATCTGCTGCGGTTCGAGCGTGCCGCGCACGCGTACCACGATCGAGGCCGACGGCTCGGGCGTCTCGCGCGAAAACAGCGGCCGTTCGGGCAGTACCAGATGGACCCTGGCCGCCTGAATGCGGTCGATGGCGCGGATGGTGCGGGCAAGTTCGCCCTCCAGCGCGCGCAAATGATTGATGTTCTGGACGAAGCTCGTGGTGCCGAGCGCGTCGGATTTGTCGAAAATCTCGTAGCCGACGCCGCCACCCTTGGGCAGGCCGCCCTCGGCGAGCTTCATGCGCAGCCGGGTGACCTTGTCCTTTGGCACCATGATCACGGCGCCATCGTTGCGCAGCTCGTAGGGAATCGCCTGGCGTTCCAGGTCCTTGATGATGGCAGAGGAGTCTTCGAAGCTGAGATCGGTGAACAGGGTGGTCATCTGCGGCGTAGTGACGCGCATGATGACAAAGCCGAAGAAGCCGATCAGCGCGGCTGTCACCGCGACCATCGCCATCAACCGCGAAGCGCCCAGACCCTTGAGGAAGCCTACGAGACCCTGCACCAACCGCCCCCGAGATTCGGCCCCAAGAGCCGACTGGGCAATTATTGCCTATGGGATGGTTTCGATATGGTTAACGAAGGTTAATGGCTGCGGCGAAACTTGCGCATGAAGAAGATCGGCTTCGCGAGGCGAAGCCGATTTTCATCAAAATGCAGTCAATTCCCGAAGAGGGTTTATTGGCGATATTGCTGGATGCGGGTGGTGCGCAGTCCGGCAAGGCCATGCTGATCGATGGAAAACTGCCAGGAGAGGAATTCGTCGACGGTCAGCGTGTAACGGCTGCAAGCCTCCTCGAGGGAGAGCAGGCCGCCGCGCACGGCGGCAACGACTTCGGCCTTACGGCGAATAACCCACCGTTTGGTCCCGGGCGCGGGCAGATCCGCAATTGTTAACGGACTACCGTCAGGCCCGATGACGTATTTTACCCTCGGGCGATGGGGTTCTGTCATGGCGTACTCACAAACTCTCAACCACTGAACTCACAGATCACAACTTACGCCCCTCGACTTAAAATTTGCCTAAGCCAAGCGCTTCAATACGAATCTCCTGTGAAATACCTCCGAAAGGCCATCGGCCCGGCGTCTGGAGGCGCCGGGCCGAGGATGAACGTCTGATTCGATGATTTGTCCGGGGCATCAATCCTGCCCGGTGCCCCCGGATCCGAAGTTCGCCGGCCCTGAATCGCCGGATTACTGGGCGATGCTCTTGATCTGGTTGACCGTATAGGTCTGGCCGTTGATCGACAGCAGCGGCGGCGACTGGGTGAGGTCTACCGAATTGACCACGCCCTGGATCTGGGTGGAAACGGCCACGGAATTGCCTGCGGTGTCAGCAGCGGTGGCGGTCAGCGTGTATTTGCCGTCCGGCCACTGCGTGCCGTCGTTGCCCTTGCCGTCCCAGGCGAAGGGCTTGATTGTTGTCCGGCCTGGACCGAGTAGTTGCCGCTGAAAACGGTCTGTCCGGTGCTGTTGGTGATGGAGATGTTGACGTTGGAATTTGTCGGAACACTGAGATCCCAGGTCGCCGAACTGTTGGTCAGGGCCGTGGTGCTGCCGTCGACCACCGCGGTCTTGCCGACGAAACCCAGGGCCTGGGTCGATTGCGCGGTCTGCTGCAGCGAGACCAGCGTGGTCAATTGATCGTTGGTCTTGAGTTGCTGCTCGACGCCGGCGAATTGCACGAGCTGCTGGGTGAACTGGTTGGTGTCCAGCGGATCGAGCGGGTTCTGGTTCTTCAACTGCGTCGTCAGCAGCGTCAGAAACGTCTGAAAGTTTCCGGCGAGCGTGGCTGCCGGTGGTCGAACTCAGAGACCCCGAGCGATGAAGATGAGGCCGGCAATGGCGTCGTTCCCGAAACGACCGGGCTGGCCACGTTTGCTGCTGGTGCTGTCATGTCCGTCTCCTCAGACCCTGATGTCGACGCCGCTGCTCGATCCGAGCACGCGGCCATAGGTTCGTCCGGCGACCGCCGCCGGGATCGTGTCTTCGTCGCTGATCACCAGCCGCTGCGCGTTGCGGCCGGTTTCGTTGCCGTTGTTCTGTCCGGAAGAGGACTGGTCGCGCAGGCTGAATTGCAGGCCGCCGTCGCCGGTCTTGAGCCCGGCGTCATCCAGCGCGCGCTGCAGCTGGGGCGCGTCCTGGCGCAACATCGACAGCGTTTCCGGCTTTTCGACCGTCAAATGCGACGTCACCTGGCCGTTGCGATCGACATCGATGCGAACATCGATGCGGCCAAGGTCGGCCGGATCGAGCCGGATTTCGAAACGGCTCTTGCCGCTGTCGCGCCGAGGCGGCGATCTCGATCGCAAGCCCGCTCAACGGCACCGGCGCATTGGTTGCCGCGCGTAACGCTCAGGGGGCCCACGGGAGCGGCCGTGGCCGCCGCTGCAGGGAGCTGCGGCTGGATCGTGCCGGTCACCTGGGAGCCGGTATCCGCTGAGATCGGTCGGCGTATGGTCCGTCGCGGTGACCGGCGACTGGTCATGGGCCGACGGGGCAGCCGCGGACGCCGGTGAGGCATTGGCCGCGGCATCTGCCTTCGGAGCGTCGACACCTTCATTGCCGGCCTCGGGCTTGGCTGCGGCGGCCGGCTGCTGCGCGACGTTGGTCTGCGATGCCGAGGCTGGTGTGGCCGTTGCGGACGGATCCGATGTGGCCGAATTGGTATCTGTGGGCGAGCGATGCCGCGGTCTTCGCCTGCGCTGGCGACCGGAGCCTTGAGCAGCGTGGTCTTTCGGTGCCACCGGCGCCGTCGCGGCGACGGCCGCGGTCAATGCCGCTTCCGGTGCCGCGGTCGTATCGGTCTGCGTGGCCGGTTGCTTTACGGGCGCGGCGATGCCGCGCTGCTGCGCGCCTGCCGCCGCTTGAGCGATGCCGTCTTGGTTGCAGTCGCGGCCGCCGATGCGGTCGCAGCCGCGGCGGCGGCGTCGGAATCGATCTTGAGTCTGCGCCGACGGACCAGCCTGCGGCCGGCGGCCGGAGTGCTGGCCGCGATGGCCGCCGCGGCAATGGCAAGCGGCGCCGTGGCGTTGCCGATGCCGGCGTTGCAGCCGGGGCATCGGTCGATGCGGATGGCGACCGGGATCGCAACGGCGACCGGATCTGGCGTCGTCACGGACGGTACGCCCGGCTGCGCCGAGGCGGTCGGATCGGTCGCGGAGGTCGTGTCGGAAGACGGCTTTTCGGTTGGTTTTCGCGGCGCCGGCTTTCGAATGCGCTGGATTTCGCGCTCGGACCGCTGGGCCGCCGCAGTGTTGGCATCGGTGTTGGTGGCGGCATTGGCGTCGGAAGCCTGTTGGGCGCTGGCATTGCGATCGTCCGAAGCGTTTTTCTGTCGCCTGGTCGGCGCCGACGCGTTGCGCGATCGCGTGTTGTCGGCGCTTGCCGGCCGCATCGTCGGCGCGGCGCGGCGCGGCGGATTGCTGCTGCGCCGCTGAGTGGCGCTGCGCATTGCCGGTGTCGGCGGGCGATGCTGGAGTCGACCAGCGCCCCGAAACTGTCGTTTTGCTGCGACGGGTCGGGCCGCGCGGGTTTTGGCTGCGCGGTCTGAAAAGACACGCTGCGCTGCTTCTGACGTGACGCTGAACACGGGGCGCGGCCTCTCGCAATGAAACTGGACCTACTGATCAGCAAGGACCGGGCCACCCCGCGCTCATAAAATATCATTTATATTTCAATGGCTTATGAATTATTCGAGGTGCCGGCGGGGCCGCCGTGGCGGCCCCTTTTCTGCCCGGCGGCAAGATTTGCCGTTTGCCGGCACGCAAAAGCGGCGCGGCGTGATTGCCTGACGAGAATACGGCCTATATTAAAGAGCAGCTTTTCAGCCGTTTCCGGCAAGGCCAGCTTTCCGGACTGGCCGCAAAATGGCTTCCTGATCGCGGAAAGCGTTTGATGCCGCCGCGATCGCATCAATGACCGGAACCATGCTCAACAGTCTGGATCTTGAAGGCCGTCCACAGGACACCAGGGTCGTCGTCGCCATGTCCGGCGGCGTCGACTCGTCGGCGACGGCTGCGCTGTTGAAAGCCGAAGGCTACGACGTCGTCGGCATCACGCTGCAGCTTTACGATCATGGCGCGGCCACCCATCGCAAGGGCGCCTGCTGCGCCGGGCAGGACATCCACGATGCGCGCAACGTCGCCGAACGGATCGGCATTCCGCATTACGTGCTGGATTACGAGAATCGCTTTCGCGAATCGGTGATCGACAATTTCGCCGACAGCTACGCCTCGGGCGAGACGCCGGTGCCGTGCATCGAGTGCAACCGCTCGATCAAGTTTCGCGATCTGCTGGCGACCGCGCGCGAGCTCGGCGCCTCCGCGCTCGCCACCGGGCATTATGTCGCCTCGCGCCGCATGGGCGACGGATCGCGCGCGCTGGTCTGCGCCGCCGACGCCGATCGCGACCAGAGCTATTTCCTGTTCGCGACCACGCGCGAACAGCTCGACTATCTGCGCTTTCCGCTGGGCGACATGACCAAGCCGCAGACGCGCGAGCTGGCGCGGCGCTTCGGGCTGACGGTCGCGGACAAGCAGGACAGCCAGGACATCTGCTTCGTGCCTACCGGGCGCTATACCGACATCATCGGCCGGTTGCGGCCGAACGCCATCGAGCCCGGCGATATCGTCGATCTCGACGGCCGCGTCATCGGCAGCCATCAGGGCATCGTCCATTTCACCGTCGGCCAGCGGCGCGGATTGGGCATCGCCTCCGGCGCGCCGCTCTATGTGGTGCGGCTGGATGCGGCCAGCCGGCGCGTCGTGGTCGGCCCGCGCGAGGCGTTGCGGATGGATCGCATCGCGCTGCGCGACATCAACTGGATCGGCGACGGCGCGCTCGATCGCGCGGTCGGCGAGGGTCTCGAGATTTTCGTGCGGGTGCGATCGACCCGCGCGCCGCAGCCGGCATGGCTGCGCGCGACCGGCGGCGGCTATGAAGTCGAACTCGTCGCAGGCGAAGAGGGCGTATCCCCCGGCCAGGCCTGCGTGTTCTACGATGCGCCCTCAGGGCAGGCGCGCGTGCTCGGCGGCGGGTTCATCCAGAGCGCGACCGCGAAGAGCGCGATGGCCAGGGGCGCGGTGCGGCTGCCGCCGCTGGTCGAGGCCATGCGCGGATAAAAGTTTTCAGGGCGGGGGCATGGCTGCAGATATCGACCGCGCGGGGGTCGCCAAGGCTTATGGGCGCTGGGCGCCGGTCTACGATCTGGTGTTCGGCAAGGTTTTCGACCACGGCCGCCAATCCACCATCGCGGAAGCCGACAAGATCGGCGGGCGGATTCTCGATGTCGGCGTCGGCACCGGATTGTCGCTGTCGGACTATTCGCCCACCACGAAATTGTGCGGCGTCGATATTTCCGAGCCGATGCTGCGCAAGGCGCAGCAGCGCGTGCGGGCGCTGGGTCTTCGCAATGTCGAGACGCTGGCGGTGATGGACGCCAAGAATCTGGCGTTCCCGGATTCGTTCTTCGACGCGGTGGTGGCGCAATATGTCATCACCGCGGTGCCCGATCCGGAAGGCACGCTCGATGATTTCATCCGCGTGCTGAAACCCGGCGGCGAACTGATCCTGGTCAATCACATCGGTGCCGAGAGCGGCCCGCGCCGCGATCTTCGAACTGGCGTTCGCGCCGTTGGCGCGGCGGCTCGGCTGGCGGCCGGAATTTCCATGGGCGCGTCTGGTCAATTGGGCCGCCAGGCACGGCGGCGTCACCCTGACCGAGCGCCGCCCGATGCCGCCGATGGGGCATTTCTCGCTGATCCGCTACCGCAAATCCTGAGGGCAAAGCGCATTTGCTGGGAAACTCCGCGCCGGCGGCCCGTTCGCCACGGCGGCGATCCCGACCTCCGGCCAAAATAGATACGCTTTGCAGGCACTTGGCGGGGCTGCGGGGTTTGCTTGACATGCCCAAGACCTGCTTCTTATATGCCGCGCGTTCGCGCCTGCGGTATATAAAGCCGTGACGACGGATGCCGTGGCGGGGTAGCTCAGCTGGTTAGAGCACGGGAATCATAATCCTGGGGTCGGGGGTTCGAGTCCCTCTCCCGCTACCATCTTTTCCTTTGTCCGGCCCGGACACATAGGTAACAGAACGTACCTAAGACATGGGTGACAACCTCGTGCCGAACGGGTTGTCGAGGGGTTGCAGGGTTTTCTGCTCCAGGTCGAAGTAGCCGAGATCATAGTGCATGAAGCTGGCGCGCAACGCCTGCTTTGACAACGTCGTGTTCAGACCGATCCGGGTTGGCTCTGCCGTCAAGACCGAGTTTCATGCGATCTGGCGATCGGACAACAGAAATCCAGCGCTGCCGCAGCTTCGGGACCTCATGCTCTCGATCGGGTGATCGCGCCTCAAATCGCTACCATCAGCGAGTGTCGGTCTCGGTGGTTGCGCCTCCCCGCAACCACTTTCGTTATAACTCACTCACCGTCCCGGTCGATCCCCTGGGGAGCTTTTCACCCGTCTCCCGCCTCAAGCAGGTCGCGGATCGCCTTTACGACGGCGTCTGGACGGTCCGTGTGGATCGTGCTGTGACCGGCGTCTTCGAGCAACCTGTTCTCGCCACGCGGTACGGAATTGGCGAACTCCGTGTAGAAGGCTCGTTTGCGGATGTTGATCTCGCGCAGGAACGGTTCGGCTGTGAACGCTGCCATGAACGGATCAATCCCCATGGCGGTGAGGACGATCAGTGGCGCGTCCGGCATCTCTCCGCCATGCCGGATTTCGTCTAAAATCTCCCCGTGTAAATTCTTGCCTTCCTGCAGGGTCTTCCGCCACGACCTGAGGTGATATTCGACGAGAAGCTGACGCACCCCGTCCGGCCATCGGGAGAACATTCGCTCGAACATCGGACGGTAGAACTTCTTCAGATTCAGGAACGCCCGAAGGAGCGCTAATCCCTGGTGAATTTGCGTGAGCAGCTTTTGCTTCGGCATAGCAGCGTAGCCCTCGTGAGTGGGATCCAGCAAAAGCAGGCCGGCCACTTCATCCGGAAAGCGCTGAGCGTACCGGCGTGCATAGGCGCCGCCCAGAGAGTGGCCGACGAGCACATAGGGTGACGGCACCTGAGCGACGCTCAAGAGGCTCCGTAACTCATCGGCGACCTCAGCAGCCGTGCGCGGCAGCGCAACCTCGTCGCTCCAGCCCGTCCCTGAGCGATCATAGAGCACGGACGTCGTGAGCCGAGAGACCTCATCGTGGATGTTCAGGTAGTCGAGGCCGATCAGCCCAGCCCCGGGCAGAAACACCACGGCCGGGCCGCCCGCCCCCGCGCAATGGAGCAGCAAGTGTCGTCCCGCCACGTCGTAACGGCGTCCGAAGGGCGGCGAGAAGGCGGCTGTGAATGATCGCTTCGTCACGACTTATATTCCTTTTCTGGCGCCACCCGACAGTGCTCGGCCCGACCCGACATAAATCACGTTGTCGGCCCGACGGCTGGTGGCGAGCCGCAAGTCAAAGGGCGGCACGAATGGGCGCGGTCGTGACGATTCCTCCAAAGTCAGTGGCGGGTCGAGAACAACTCGTCGAACAGATCTCCGAACCAGGCCTCGAACACCTCGATCTCGGCCTCGGTCACCGGCACGTCCTCGGGCCGGTCATCGGTGACGGTCCGGGTTGTCGTATCCTCCGGCGCCGGCCGGCCTACACGACGGGCCGGCGGGTGCGCATAGTCGTAGAGATCGGCGGGGAGCGTACCGCCGGTCGTGGTATTCCGTGTTCGGGATTTGCGAGTGCGAGCCATGACGGGACTGTTGTGCCGCATCTGGGCCAAAAGAATGGCCAACTCAACTCCCACAACCACAGTCAGCGCGACGGCAGGCGGCGCTTTTATCTTGCCGTCTTGATCGGCCGGAGGATTCGCTGCCGTCTCCTCGTTACAAGCGCGACACCCTCGATCGGCGAATGCCATCTTCGCCACCTGCAGTTGTCGTGAACGAAATGCTGCACGGCACGCGCACCCACGTTTGAATGAACGACGACGCGCCGATATCGCGCGCCACCGAGACGGCCGGACGCATTATCCGTCGCCCGATCTTGGATGGCTGCTCCACTTATATGCCAGGATCGATATACTGGGGCACAGCCATCCGATCGAGAGCTTCTTGGGCTGAAGGAATTCAAATGCATCACAAAGCGAAGCGAACAGGCCGCCCAGGTTTCCAAGTGCCGACCCTGTCACACAATCGATCTAGTCGAGACACAATGTTGGCGGGAAATGCCGCGACTTTGTTCGATGTTGTTTGGGGCAACACTCGCGAAAAATGCACAAGTACCTTCACAATCGTGGTGCGATGATGCGGACGATGGTCGACGTTGTTTGGCATGCGTTAGAATTGGGATTGGCGGCGGCCCGTGAACCAATTCGTTGGCTGAGCACCGTGAGGTGGCGCAACGTTGCGACAGCGCTGATCTTCGCCGCTATAGCCAGTCCGATGGAACGGGCTTCTGCCGCGGGCGACGAGATCCGGATCGGCAACACCATGCCGTACAGCGGTCCGGCTTCCGCCTACGGCACCATTGGCAAGGTCATCGCGGCCTACTTCGACAAGGTCAACGCCGAAGGCGGCATCAATGGCCGCAAGATCAATTTCATATCGTATGACAATTCATACAACCCCGCTAAGACCGTGGAGTTGACCCGCAAGCTTGTCGAGGAGGACCGGGTCCTTTTGATCTTCGCGAGTCTCGGCACGGCGCCAAGCGCGGCGGTTCAGCCCTATTTGAACTCAAAAAAGATCCCGCAGCTGTTTGTCGCTTCCGGCGCGTCGATGTGGGACCAGCCGCACGAGTTCCCCTGGACCATGGGCTTCCAGCCCAGCTACCAGACCGAAGCTCACGTCTATGCGCAGTATTTGCTGGAGAACCATCCTCACGGCAGGATCGCCGTCCTCTATCAGGACGATGGGTTCGGCAAGGACTACCTCAAAGGCCTGAAGGACGAACTCGGAGGCCAGATCCCGATCGTGGCTGAGGCTCCGTACAAGGTCACGGACACGACCATCGATGCGCAGATTGCCAAACTCAAGGCCTCGGGCGCCGACATTTTGCTCGATGTGACGACCCCGAAATTCGCGACCATGGCGATCCGGCGAACCGCCGAACTCAGGTGGAAACCGGTACATATCATCTCGACGGTGTCTGAATCGGTCGGAGCTGTGATGCAGCCGGCGGGCCTGCAGAATGCGGAAGGACTGCTGTCGGCTGGATACAGTCTGGAGGGTGACGATCCGGCGATCGCCAGCGATCCGGTTTACCGGGAATGGGCCGCGTTCATGGACCGATATATTCCGAGCGCAAGCAAGAGCAATAGCCTGACTGTCTTCGGTTACACCGTCGCCGAGGCGATGGTCGAGGTCCTGACGCGATGTGGCGACGATCTATCCCGAGACAATGTGATGAAGCAGGCGGCATCGCTCAAGGGTCTGCAGCTTCCAATGCTGCTCCCCGGGATCTTGATCAATACAAGCGCGAGCGATCACGCGCCGCTTGAGCAGATGCAAATGATGCGGTTCTCGGCCGGACGATGGGAACGCTTCGGATCCGTGCGCAGCGGGATTGATCCGGGCGGCGTCAGCGAATCCTTCAAGACGATATTCCGTTACGGTACAGCCAAGCGCGACATGGCGGCTCAGTTGAACGCCAACACCGTAACCCTGATGACCGGCTCGTTCGGCAGTACTTATGCCCAGATCGGCGCCGATCTCGCTTCCGTGCTCGACAATGGCACAGATCTCCGAGTGTTGCCTATTCTCGGCCGCGGATCGGTCCAGGCCGTGGCGGATATTCTGCTGTTGAGGGGGGTTGACGCCGGAATCGTGCGCAAGGACACGCTCGCATACCTCGAACGCAAGGACTTCGCCAACAATATCCGCAACCAGTTTGTCTACGTGACCAAGATGTTCAACGAGGAAATGCACGTGCTCGCGCCGCGGACCATCCGCAGCCTGAAGGATCTCGATGGCAAGACGGTGGTCGTCGATCTGCCGGATGCCAGCACCTTCGTAACCTCGATCAACGTATTCGAGCGTCTCGGGATCAGGCCGCATCTGCTCTATATCGAACCGCGGCTTGCGGTCGAAATGCTGAGCAAGGGCGAGATCGATGCGATCGTGGCGGTCGAGGGCAAGCCGCTGCAGTGGCTCAGCCAGGTGAGGGATCCCAGCCTGCATTTGGTGCCGGTCGAATATGAGAAAACTCTCCAGGAGGAGTATTTGCCGTCTCAGCTTTCGTCGGCGGACTATCCCAACCTGGTTTCGGACGGCGCTCCGGTCGATACGATTGCGGCGGAGGCTATTCTGGCGTCCTACAAATGGCCACCGGCCAGCGACCGCTATCGCCGTCTCGCGTTGCTGGTCGATTCACTCTTTACTCGAATTGCGGAGTTGCAGCGACCGCCGTTCCATCCAAAATGGAAAGAGGTGGCACTGAAGGCTCCCGTAGCTGGCTGGACCCGCTTTCAGGCAGCGCAGGAGTGGATCGACCGCAACCTTCCTTCGGCCGTCGGGCCCGGGCCTGTCGCGGCATCTGCCGCAGTTGAGGTGCCGCGCGGAAGCAAGATGGATCGCGACGATCCGCTGTTTCGTGAATTCCTCCAGTGGCGCGCGGACCGCTTAAAAGCCAATCGGTAACGATCCCCCGAAGGCACAGGGTTTGTTGGCGGCACCGTTTTGCCATGCGATCCGGCGTCATTCGGCGATCGGATATTTCGTCTCCGTCGGATTCGAACGGAAGGCGAGATCAGCTTGGCTAGATTGTCCACCAGCCAGGCGCGACGGCTTTGGGTGCGCAGGACGCTGCAATCATCGGGCGGGTCGCGTTCTCTGTCAGCGAGTATAGCTGGCAAGCGCATCGAGTTCGTGTCGTGCCTCGGACGCACCCCATTCCTCGGCTTTCTGATACCAGTTCCGTGCTTGTGCCAAATCAGACCCCGCGCTGGCCAAGCCGAATTGCTTCGACACGATCGGATCGAAAGTCTTCGCCAGCAAAAGGGCGGCGCGGGCGTCGTGAGCTTCGGAGGCGCGAAGCAGCAACAAACGGGCCGCCTGCAGATCGCCGGTCGCCAGCAGCTCCTGCGCCCGTCTGACGAAACCTGCGACTTCATCGGGATCGATTTCCCGCGCACGCGGCTCCGCGCGCGCGGCAGCGCGTGGTGCTGGGGATGCCATAGGCTGTTGCTGTTGTGGCTGCTGCAGCGGCGTTGGCGCGGGTGGCTGCTGCCGCGGCATTGGCGCGGCAGCGCCGGAAGGCACCGTTGCGGCGCTGGCGGAGGCCTCGACGGCGCCGCCGCCGGGCCTCGCGGACGTCCAGGCCGGCCGGACGACGCTGCTGACCAGCGCAGCCCCGTCAGAGCCACGAAGCTCGGCGGTCAGATTCATCACGCCGACAAAGTCGGCCGGTGGAATGATCGATGCGTCGGAAATCTGCTGCGCCGGGACGCGCCATTCGCCGGTGCTCATCCGCCTGCCGACTGTCAGCCTGGCAGCGGCCGGCATTCTGTCGATGATGACCGTCGCGCCCGAACCGGGAGATTTGACGTTGACACCGAGCGACACCGGCTCATTGACCGGTCCGCTGCCGTCGCGGACCACCAGCGTCGGGGCGGGCTTGCGCTGCGATGCCGGAAACAGGGATGACTTCAACGATTGCCAGATCGGCAGGGCCGATAATGCATCCTTTTCCGCCGGATCCTGCGATGCCGGAAAGGCAACAACGAAAATCATCGCGGCGATAGCGGCGGCACCTGCGGCAACCACAAATTTGGCGGCGATGCCGAACGCTGGGCGATTCAGGAGGACAGTTGGCGCTTCGACGAGTTCCCGCTCAAGCTGTTCTTGCAAGACCCTCGCGAGCGCCTCTGCGAAGATGTCGGGCTGGCTCTGAACGCGCAAACCCCGGCCTTCGACGGGGCCCAACTGCGCCGAACCGGGGTCATGCTGTTTTGGATCGCTCACGCTAATCCTCACTCGCTCTACTCAGCGGGTCAGGCAACACATGCCAGGGACCCGTGCGCTCTGGCCCTGCTGGGCCGCGTACAGCAACGCAGCCAATGCTACGTTGCACACACCTCCGCAGCCGAAGGTTGCCATATGTGATCCTGGCATGCCTGGCCGCGCTGACTTCGTCAGCGTCCTCCGATCTGACGCTTCTCCAAAATGACGGATTGCCGATGACCATGCTCGCCAGCCAGAATGGCATTCGTGAGTTTCATTTTAGCCTAAAGTATGAGCGGATTGATATGCGCAACCACAAATTCTTCAGAATCGGTAAACGCTGCGACGAAAATATCGCGGAGCTGGATCGCGTGACGTTCTGCCGCTGCCAAATTCCGTGTGATCCCCTGGAATGTCCTTTCGCGGCAGATGCGCCGTCGGCCCACGAAGCAACAAAAGCACTTGCCGGCGCATACGGGCCTGCCAGTGCGCGTCCGCGGGGCATGCCAGTTGGGGGAGGGTGTTCGACTCGCCCTCCCGCTACCAGCAAAGCGGGTCAGGTCTTGCGAAATATCTCAATAAGATCAGGGATTAGCGGCTTTTGCGCGGATGCGGTTGGCCCATCATTTATGCAACCCGTCACCGGCGGCGTGTCCAAGACGGTGGCGATCGGTTCCCGCTCCGAAGAGCGAAGAGCGCCGCAATCCCATCCGCTGAAGTCGGAATTCGATCGAGGTCCAGAGCACGCCAAACCCGTAGTTCACCGAGCGCCCGAAGTTGATTGATGATGCCTCGGGGAAATACTTGGTCGGGCAAGAAATCTCTCCAATCCTGAACCCGGCGTCGATTGCCTGCACCAGAATTTGGTTGTCAAAGACAAAATCATCGGAGCAGCGCAGCAACGGGAGTGTTTCCAGCACCCGGCGGCTCCAGGCGCGATAGCCGCTGTGGTATTCGGAAAGTTTCTGCCCCACCAACAAGTTTTGCACCAGCGTCAGGCCGCGGTTGGCGACATACTTGTAGAGAGGCATGCCGCCCTTCAACGCTCCGTTGCCGAGGATGCGGGAACCAAGCACCACGTCATATTCTGCGGAGGCGATCATGGAGGCCATCGCAGGCACGAGCTTCGGCGTGTATTGGTAATCAGGGTGCAGCATGACGATGATGTCGGCACCGCGCTCCAGCGCTGCTGCGTAGCATGTCTTCTGGTTCCCGCCATAGCCGCGGTTGTGGTCATGCTGTATGGTGTAGATGCCCAAGTCCCGCGCCAGCCGTGCCGTGGCGTCAGAGCTCGCATCATCGGTCAGGATCACGTCGTCCACTATGTCGTGGGGGATCTCGTCAACGGTCTGACGCAGAGTTTTCTCCGCGTTGTAGGCGGGCAATACGACTGCGACTTTCAGACCATGCAGCATGGCACTTGCACCCACTAGGCCAGCGCGCGCCGGACGCTGAGAACGAGCGCGAGGACGAGCGCCGGAAAGCCGGGCTGAAAATGCAGCACCCCGGCGAACGAGACGGCGACGACTGGCATCGCATAAAGGAAGACGAGCGCAATCTTCTCGTTCCGCGTGGCGCCCCGGCGGTCCATGTCGCTCGCGAGAATGGCGAGCGGCACCGCGAGAAGCGCAAATTCATAGTAGAAGCAATAGTGCGGCACGAGGAGGCCCGCGGCGACGAGCACGGCGAAGGCAAGCGGCGTGGCACCTTTCCGGTACCAGACGAACGCGACCGATGCGGTGGCGGCCAGTGCCGTTACGGCTTGCACACCGTAGGCAAGTGCTCTCGGCAGACCGAGCACCCGGACGAAGATATAGGCGCTCGGGCATTTATTCCACAGAGCCACCGAACCGTTTTCGAGGACATTGTCCATCAGCAGCGTGTTCTTGAAGAAGGCAAACCACAGATCGATGCCGAAAACGAGCGTCGCGATTGAGCAGAATAGCAACGCCGTCACGCCCGCCGCGAAAAAGGCGCGCCACTGGCGTGCGGCGAGAAGCGCGACCGGGACCAAAAACGCGAGCTGGGGCTTGAAGGCCAGAAGTCCGAGAAGCGCGCCCGCGAGCCGAGGCCGCTTGTCGATCGCGACGGCGGCGCCTGCGAAAAGCGCAGCCGAGATCAGCGAATTCTGTCCGACGAGGATTGCAACGGCAAGGCCGGGAAACCCGACGGCGAGGACGAGTGCATCGCATGGGTCCGCTTCGCGAAGCTTGACGAGCGGGCGAAGCGCCAGCACATAGGCGATGAGCGAGGCGGCGACAAAGACGAACCAGGCGACCCCGTAGGGCATGAGCGCAAGCGGCGTGACGATGAGCTGAAAGGTTGGCGGATAGGCCCACGGAATGACGTGGTCGGCTGCCGGCGCGCCGAGGCGCTCGGCCTCGAAGATCGCGTGAATGTCGAAGGCGCTTGCGGGAAAACCTTCGAGCGTCAGATGCGACGCGGCCCAGAAGTTGACGAAGTCGAGTCCCCTGCCGTACACGACGGCGATGATCCCCAGCCCAAAATACACGAAATTATATACGAGGAATGCGACGAGTATCACCCTCGGATAACCGCTCGGGCGTCTGAAATCCAGAAGAGGCGTTGCGGCGGATGATGTCATAACCATTATGGCGCGCCCCGTGGAATTGCTGCAGTGAACTGCTCACCGATCTGCAAAAAGCCCGCCCACATCCTGAACCTTCTGAATGAGCCGCTGGCGCCGGCGCCACGGCGGCTGCAACGCACAACTAACGTCGAAAGAATTCCATGGCGGTGTAAATGATGACGCCGCCCAGTACGGCCAGAGCGTAGGGCATGGGAGATCCGGCCGCGATCCGGGCGCGCTCCGTCTTGATCATCCGGGAAAGCCAACTCGCGCTTGCCGGCGGAGCAACTTCCGCCGCGGCGGATCGAGACGCGGGCTGGTTCTTGAGCCCGTAGCGCGCCACGAGATAGAAACAGCTGAGCGCCCCGCCGGCCAGAACGATCTCGATCAGGAGATGTCCAACACGATCGGGCGGAACAAGAAGCGTTGCGGCGGTGATGAGCTTCAGGTCGCCGCCCCCGATGATCTTGTAATGAGCGAAGATGCCGAGCCCGAGAAAGACCACGACAGCCGCGAGCAGGCTAATCCAGACCACCCCGGGTCTCGAAGCCAGGCCCTGGGCAAGTCCGATCAATGCAACGGCGACCACAAGCTCATTTGGAATGAGCCTGTCTCTCAAATCTATTCCGGCACTGACGCCAAGCAAGATCAGGCTCGCCGGCTGGGAGATGGCGTAGATGAAAAGAGGGAGGCTCATGTTTTCAGTCGCCCCGCTCGCTCTGCATCCTGCCACCAACCTGATCGATCGCAGCCGGCCAGCCCGTTGCCGGGTGGCGGAGTTCCGGTTTGCGGCCGAACGACACTCGACATTGGCGCGTGCCTTGCCGGCGGGTTTCTGGCCGCGAACTTCTTCTTACGTTCCGTGGGTCAACTTGCCGCCGATGTAATTGAAGAGGGACTCAAGATTGGTACCGACGAGCGTTACGCCCACAATGATGGCGAGAGCGATCAGTGCGGCGATAAGTCCATATTCGATCGCGGTGACGCCGAACTCAGAGTCGATCGAGAACCAGGCACCCACATTTTTGGCTACTCTGCGCATAATATTGCTCCTTTTTTTCCAATAGAAAAAATCATAACAGTTTGGCTGGTAAGTTCTTGATTCAGATCAACGATGTAAAACAAAGCGGCCAGTTGATCGAACTTGCCGGCTGGCGACCGTTGAATGAGGTCCGCCGTTCCCGGGAGCTTCACCATCAGGATACCGCGCCGAAGCGGGAGTGCGCGGCGGATGGGGAAGGATACTTATTCGGATCGGCGCCCGGCACCTTGCTGGCGGAGCGCGCGATGCCCGCACTGCTGGCCGGAGACTTGCAGCCTACGGATGCCGGTTCCCGAGCCCATCGGCCTCCGCGCGCCGGTACATTGACATTGCCGTTAGTCTCCGCCCCGGCCTCCGCCTTCGCCGCCTCCGCCGCCTCCGCCTTCGCCGCCGCCGCCTCCGCCGCCGCCTCCGCCTCCGCCGCCGCCTCCGCCGCCTCCGCCGCCGCCTCCGCCGCCGCCTCCGCCGCCGCCGGGAGCAGTCACATGGGTGGCGACGGAGTTGAAGATGCCCTTAACGTTGGTTCCGACCAGCGTTACACCCACAATGATGGCGAGAGCGATCAGTAAGCCGAGAAGCCCATATTCGACCGCGGTAACGCCCGCCTCGGAATCAATCGAAAGCCAGCGGGCCACCGTTACGACGAACTTGCGCATGGTATTTCCCTTCAAGCGACGCACGACGATGGCGCCAGCATTACTGGCTGGCCGCTGGCCGGCACCGTCAGCCCGCGGGCGGCTCACCTTGCCGGCGATGTCGTCGAATACGCCGGCAAGGCTGGTTCCGACGAGCGCTACAGCCGCGATGATAGCAACAGAGCTCGATGAAGCGGGAAGCCCGCTCGATCGCGGTAACGCCTGCGTCGGAGTCGATCGAAAGCTCGCGGGCCACCTTCCTGGCGAACCCGCGCATGATGGTTCCTTTTTCGAATGTTGGAAGATCACGACAGTTTGGCTGATAAGTTCTTGATTCAGATCAACGATCGCCAAACAAAACGGTAGTTGATCGAACAAGCCGGGTGGCGACCGTTGAACGAGGTCCGCCGTTCCCGGGAGCTTTACCATCAGGATACCGCGCCGAAGCGAGAGCGCGCGGCGGATGGGGTGCATCAGGATGCTTATTCGGATCGGCGCGCTGGCACGAAAAATTCGCCTGTCACGGCGGGGGAGCGTCGCCATACAGATGGGCCTTATCGCGGCGGTATTGATCGGAACGACCGCGCTGGGTGTCGACGTTGGCTTCGCCATCTACAAGCATCGTCAGATGCAGTCGGCGTCGGACGCGGCCGCGTTCGGCGCCGCGAAGGCGCTGGCAACAGGTCATCCCGCCAATTTCAGGACCGAGGCGTACGCGGATGCGGCCGCCGTCGGCTTTGTCAACGGCGCCAATGGCGTTGTGGTCACCGTCAATCAGCCGCCGACCAGCGGCAACCATACAACGGATCCAACCGCGGTGCAGGTGGTCATTACCCAGCCTCAGACTCTCAGTCTCGTCGGCGCGGTCAAATCGTTCTACGGCGGATCCAACCCCTCGGGCCTCTTCACCTTGGGCGTGAGCGCCGTGGTAACGCCCGGCGCTGGCGGCGGCTGCGCGTGGCAGCTCACAACGAGCGCCAATCCCGGGGTCACAATAAGCAATGGCGCCACGGTCACTCTGGTATCCTGCGGACTGCAAGTGTGTGCCACGGGCAGTACGGCGCTGCGGATGAGTGGCGCCACGCAGCTGAACCTTAAGGATAAGTCGGGCAATTTTTCGAGTAGTAACCCCGTATCTGTCGCCGGTTCGGCTTCAATCACCAACGGCGCCACGATCAACGGCGTAGCCAACACATGCAAGTCACCCACGTGCAAGACCTCCCAGGCTTGTGGGGCCGACCCTTACGCCGGCGTGACGATGCCCACGTTAGGGGGCTGCTCCAATGGTACGGGCAAATCGTATGGTCACAGTAATTCGGGGCTCCAGACCATAAATCCGGGCGTCTGGTGCAGTGGTGTCTCGTTCACAAACGACGCAAACGTCCTGCTGACGCCCGGCGTCTATTACGTCAACAAAGGAAACTTTAATGTCGGCGGCAACGTGATCATGAATGGCACGGGCATCACGATAGTTTTGACCGGCGGTAGCGGCAACTACGCCACAGTCACCATCGGCAACGGCGCGCACGTCACGCTAACCGCGCCGACCACCGGCGCAACGCAGGGCATTGTCTTCTTCGGAGATCGGAACGCCCCCACGAGCACCTCGAGCAATTTCGGGGGCGGAGCCAACATGAACATCACTGGCGCAATCTATTTACCGACCCAGAAAGTTACATTCACGAACGGCATAGCGAACCCCTCGGGCTGCACCCAGCTCATCGCGGGAACGATGACGTTCAGTGGCGGTGCGGATTTCTCAAACAATTGCGCTGGCGTGGGCACCAGCGGAAGCGGCGGCGCGCTTGCGCTTGTCGAGTAGACGAGGAGCATTCATGACCCCGGCCAGGACGAGATCCGGAAAGCCATCCGGGCGCCGGAATGAATCGGGCACGGCAGCCATCGAGTTCGGGCTGTTTATCCCGTTTCTGTTCACTCTGCTCGCAGGAACGGTCGAACTGGGGTTCGCCATGTACGAGGCGATGCAGGTGAACAACGCGGTCGAAGCGGGCATCTTGTATGTGGCCAAGAACGGCTGGGATTCGACGGGCATTACCAGCGCGGTGGTCAATGCGAGCAGCGTCTACGCGGGCGCCGGCACGCCGTCCCTGACAGCCACACCCGCTCCATCGCAGTTTTGCGGCTGTCCGCAGGCCACCGGCATCTCGGTGATGACGTGCGGCCCGCCGTTGCCGACCTGCCCCGACGGCAGCATCGTCAGCCAATATGTTCAGGTCAATGCGACGCTCGCTCACATGACCATTCTGCCCCTTTCCGGCGTGGTGCTGCCGACCACATTTACCGCAACAGCGGTGCTCAGGGTGAACTAGGCAATGGCGCAAATCCGGAAATCGCGAGTTTGGCCTGATCTCAGCGGCAACGTAGCCATTGAATATGGCTTGATCCTGCCGCTGCTGCTGCTGTTCACTTTTGGAATCATCGACACCGGCCGCATGCTCTGGTCGTTCACGACGCTGAGCCGGGCGACCGACGCCGCCGCGCGATGCGCCGCCGTCGACAGCACGACGTGCGGCAGTACCAGCCTGGTCCAAAGCTATGCCGTAAGCCAGGCATGGGGGCTCGACGTTACGACTTCGGCGTTCACGGTCACGCAACCTGCGTGCGGCAAGCAGGTGAGCGCGAGCTATACGTTCCAGTTCGTCATCCCGTGGTTTTTTGGCTCAACGCCGTTTGGAGCCGCCAACACCATCGCGCTGACTGCGACGGCGTGTTATCCGCCGCAATATCCGTAGCGGTCGTTGCGCGAAATCTCAGGCCCGGGCGGCGATGGGCGCGTTGATCTGGGTCAAGCCGATCCGCAGCTGAAATGGTAATCAATTCCAAGGTTTGGCTTTTTCCCATCGCGGGAGGAGGCGGGCGCGGCGTTGCCGCGCTCCTCATCATGAGGGTCCGGGAAGAACCTCATCCTGAGGAGGCGCCGACGGGTCGCGCAAATGCGCGCCCGATGACAGGCTCCGCGCCGTCTCGAAGGATGTGGCCACTGAGCCGGAAGATGCTCTGGCGTTCGATAGCAATTGTGCAGCTGAGGTTCCGCAATGTCGAGAACGGTCAAGGCCCCGCCACAGATCGCGGCCATTTTCGACAAGGCGGAAGAGCAGGTCAGCCGATTTTTCCAGGACCGGCGGGATGACCCCACCAAGGGCACCATCGAGATATCGAACGAGCGGTTCGTCCTTGTTCGGGGGGCGTCGCTGTCGGTCGAATTTTTCGATATCCTCAAACGCATCTTCGCGCATTCGGAGCAGGAGGCCGCCAGCATTGCAAGTCAGGTGCTGTTCGACGTTGCTCATGCGCTCGGAAAAGCGGACGCGCGCCACTTCCACCAAAAGATGGGATTGAGCGATCCGGTTGGCAAGCTGGCCCCCGGTCCCATCTTTTTTTCCCATGCCGGCTGGGCCTTCGTGGACATATCGGAAGAATCGAAACCCGAGCCCAACGAGAACTATTTTCTTCTTTACGATCACCCTCACTCATTCGAGGCGGATGCCTGGATCCGCGCCGGCAGGCACAGCGATTTCCCGGTCTGCCTCATGAACGCCGGATATTCCTCGGGGTGGTGCGAGGAAAGTTTCGGCCTGCCCCTGGTCGCCACGGAGGTTTCCTGCCGGGCCAGGGGCGACGCGGCATGCCGCTTCATCATGGCGCCGCCAGAGCGGATCGAGGCGCATTTGACGCACTATCTCGGGCATGCTCCGACGCGGCGAGAGAAGGTTGCAGATGGCGAGATCGGGAGGTCCTTCAATCGCGACTGGGCCAAGGAGGCGCTGCTCGAAAAATTGCTGCAGGATAGCGAGACCAACTATCGCAGCCTGTTCGAGCTCTCGCCCGACGCTATCGTCGTCTGGGGCGCGAACGGCGGTATCCAGGCAGTCAATGCGTTCGCCGCGGCGATGGGCGGATATGACAAGGCCGAGGATTTTATCGGCAAGAACTGGCAGGATTTTGTCGTGCCGGAAGACCTTCCGGCCAGGATTGAACGTCTTAAAACAGTCAGCACGCGCGGCGGCATAACCGAAGCCGAATTCCGATTGCGACGGAAGGACGGGAGCCAATTTTTCGTTCAGGGCCGGGTATTGGCGGTTCTGGACAGGGCCGGAAAACCTGTCCGGTTTATCGGCGCGATGCGCGACATCAGCGACCGCAAGGCGGCGGAAGCGGCGATGTACCTTAGCGAGGCGCGCTTCCGCAGCGCGTTCGAGTCCGCCGGGCACGGGATGGTGCTGGTCGACCTGAACGGCCGCTTCATCAAGGTCAACGCCGCGTTTTGCCGAATCACGGGCTACGGCGAGGACGAACTGCTGACCCGCACCTTCGCGGATATTACCTACCCGGAGGATCGCGCCGAAAACGTCAAAAGCGCTCGCCGGCTGCATGCCGGCGAAATCCCCGTTTACGAAACGGAAAAGCGCTACGTCCGCAAGGACGGCGGAATTGTCTGGGTCCAGCTCAATGCCGCCCTGGTTCGCGACGCAGCCGGTACGCCCTTTTACCATATCACCCAGGTGCAGGACATCACGGCGCGCAAGGCCGCGGAAGCCGAGTTGCTCGCCCAGGCGCTGCATGACCCGCTCACCGGGCTGCCCAATCGCCCCGCCTTCATGCATCGGCTCCACGAAGCTTTCGGATCGAGCAGGCGCGGGGCCGGAGCCTTCGCGGTGCATTACCTCGATCTGGACCGCTTCAAGGACGTCAACGATACGCTGGGCCATCTGGAGGGCGATCGCCTGTTGCAGGCGGTCGCGGCCCGCCTCAAGGGCGAGGTGCGCGAAAGCGACTTCATCGCGCAATTCGGCGGCGACGAGTTCGCGGTTCTCCAAACCGACCTGGACGAAGCTTCGGACGCCGGGGTGTTGGCCGCAAAGCTGACCAAATCGATGGCTGGCCCGTATCAACTCGACGGCAATTCGGTTCACGTCACGGTAAGCATCGGGATCTCATTCTACGATCCGGAGATTGCGGAACCTGAAACGATGCTGACCCAGGCCGATCTCGCGCTCTATCGGGCAAAGGACGAAGGCCGTGACCGGTACTGCTTCCATGCCGCCGAACTCGATCGCGAAGTGCGTGAACGCGTCGCGCTGACCAACGAACTGCGCACCGCGCTCGATAACCATGAGCTCGAGCTCTATTACCAGCCACAGGTCGAGCTTGCCTCGGGCCGGATCGTCGGGCTGGAAGCGCTGATTCGCTGGAACCATCCGCAACGCGGCCTGCTGTTGCCCGACGTTTTTATTCCCCTCGCGGAAAAGACCGGGACCATCTGCGCGCTCGGCCGCTGGGTGCTCGACCAGGCATGCCGGCAGTTCAAGGCCTGGCGGGATCAGGGAATCGCGCCACCGCTGCTTGCCATCAACGTCTCCGCAGCGGAGCTGCGCGTCTGCGTGGAGTTCGAAGCGTATCTGGCCGAGAAGCTGAAGAAGTGGAGCATCGCTCCTGGCGATATCGAACTCGAGATTACCGAGACCGTGTTGATGGAGACCACGCAAACGCACAGCGATGCCCTGGCGCGGATCGAGCGGCTCGGAGCAAGTATTGCGATCGATGACTTCGGAACCGGGTACTCTTCTCTCGCCTATCTGAGCGCCTATCCGGTTGGCCGTCTCAAGATTGCGCAGCGGTTCATCCTCGGCATCCCGAACAACGCCGGCGATATCGCGATCACCCGGGTGACGCTGAGTCTGGCGCGGGAACTCGGCATCAAAGTCATTGCGGAGGGCGTTCAGACCAAAGCCCAGCTCGATTTCCTTTTGTCCGCTGGCTGCCGGGTGGGGCAGGGCTTCTACTTCAGCGAGGCGGTGCAAGCCGGACCCGCGGCCGAGTTCCTGCGTCGGGGCGTCATCGAACCGGCTACGAACCGGTCGCCCGTCACAGCAGGATGATCGTGCTGGCCGCAACGCAACGATGCCGCGATGCCAATCCCGCTCAACCCGGAAAATGTTCTAGATGGTCACCTCGCCCCGCTTGCGGGGAGAGGTCGGCGCGAAGCGCCGGGTGAGGGGGACTATCCGCGAGTTGGCCCTGTGGAGAATCCCCCTCACCCCGACCCTCTCCCCGCAAGCGGGGAGAGGGAGCAGCGATCGATGGCCGCTATGCCTCAGCCTAATCTCATCATGATCTAAGGTTGAGGCTGCTCGCGCTCAATGAATCGATAGCTTGAATTGAGGAGATTGATGTTGTTGAGGATCGTCGGGTTATCAGGCTCGCGTTTGTAGGCTTCCATGAATTTTGCCCGGGCCGCGGCCAATTTGCCGCGCAGCATGTAGGAATAACCTTCGTTATTGAGAATTTCCGTGGTTTCTCCGACGAGCTTGATGGCCTGGCGATACGCGCGGTCCGCCAGATCGAAACGTGCCAGCCGGTCATAGCTCGCTGCAAGCCCGATCCAGGCTTTCGCGTCCTTTGGGGCCTTTTCAACCGCACTCTGAAAATACTTCTCGGCCGTTCCGTAGATCCCGCGATTGAAATATTCCTCGCCCAACCGCAAGGGTTCATCCGAAGGATAATATTTGACGTCCCCGGGTTCCGAGATCGTCGGGGTGGTTCCCGCATCGTCGACGGCCGCGACCGGCGCCGGACTGCTTACGGTTTCGCACCCCCCAAGCGCAATGGTGAGCAGTCCGGCCGACAACAGATGAAAAATGCGCGCCATGTCGATTCGAAATGCCCCTAGAGTCTGCGATCGCCGCCTTGGCGCCTCAAGTCGGGAAAATCCTGACGCGAGTTCGACCAGGACGATTGCCGCGCGGCCTTATTGTCCGCCGCCATAGCTTCCGCCTCCGCCCTCGCTTCCGCCTGCACCGCCGCTCACGGTTTGAACAATGATCGGGGCGAGGGTCGGCGCAGCCGCAGCCGAACCAAGCCCGCCCGGATACCTGTAGCGGGTGACCGCTCCGACCATGCGCTGGCCATTTCCGGGAATGCGCCGGTTGCGGACATAGCGCGGCCAGGGATCGATGATGTGGGTGACCGCGTTCACGTTTCTGGCGTCGCCGGAGGTCACCGAGATCGTGTCGATACGTTGAAAATATCGCGCCAGTTCATCCCAGAACGGGTCGTCGGCCGCCCGCGCACCGCCGCAGGTCATCAGGATCAGGAGCGCGAAGAAGCCGGTCATTTTCGTCATTCGAGTCTTCCTTTCCATCGGTCGCGCGTCATTTCGGTTCGAGGGGCATCATGTGACCATAGGGTCCCTTCTGCTCTCCACCCGATGTCAGGTAGTCGGTATATTGCTTGCGGACCTCCGGCCGGCCCATCAGGAACAGATCGACATCATTGCCCGGCAGCTGTTTGTCGAACGGCGTCGCCAGGGTCTGGCCCGGAGCCGCGGGCGCGACAAGATGGGGCGTGACGATCACCACGAGGTCGGTCTCTTTCTGCTGATACGACGAACTGCGGAACAGCGCCCCGAGAATAGGCACCGAACCAACCCAGGGCAGTTGTGACACATCCCGCAGATTATCCGATTGAAGAAGACCGGCGATGGCGAAGCTCTGCCCGTCGCGCAGTTCGATCGTCGTCCGCGCCTCGCGTTTGGTCAGCGCCGGCACAAAAGTGCCGGAGATCTGAACGGCATTGGCGTAATCGAGTTCGCTGACCGAAGGCGTCAGGCGCAGATTGATGATTCCGCTGGCGAGGACGGTGGGAACGAACGTCAATTGCACGCCGAATGGCTGGTACTTCGTGCTGATGTTAGGGCTATTGAGGGTGCCGCCCGGCTGCACGGTAGGCACGGGATATTCTCCGCCGGCGAGAAAGCTCGCGGTGTCGCCGGAGAGCGCAACCAGATCCGGCTCCGCGAGTCGCCGCGCCAGTCCCTTCTGTTCCAGCGCCGTGATCAGAACGTCGACGCTGCCGCCCTTGTTGGCGAGATTGAAAAGCCCAACGCCGAACGGGGCGCTCAAGGTGCTTCCGGCGAAGGTTCCGAGCGTCCCGAACACAGGAACTCCGCTGCTCGACGCCGTGGGGCCAGCCTGGGTGATGACGCCCTTTCCGGTATTGATGCCACGTGTTCCGCTGGCATTGGCACCGAACCAGTTCACCCCGATTTCGCGCTCCGCCTGGCGGCTCACTTCGATGAAACGGACTCGCAGCATCACCTGCTGCGACGCGGCAATGCGCATCGCGTTGACGACGTATTTATCGGGGTCCTTGCCTTCCGGAGGCGTCGCCATTCCCTTGGCGATCGCGACCGCTTTTTCGGCATCCACGGCATCCCTGGCTACGCCGCTCAATACAATCTGGAAGTGATTGCTGGAGACGCGGATGCCGGGGCTCTCCGTGCCGGCGTGAACCTTGCTCGCGATATCCTGGACATCGATCGTCACATCCAGGCCGATCACGCCGATCACATTCTTGTCCTTATCGAACAGGGTGACATTGGTGGTTCCGACTTTCTTGCCCTGAACGTACATCACGCGATCGGACATCGGCAGGACGTCGGCAATATCCGGAGCTCCAACGAGCGCCGAGGCAAACGGCTTGTCCAGTTTGATCGTGCGCGATTTGTCGCGCGTCACCGAAATCTGGCGCCCCTGTACGGACTCATCTTGAATCACGCGCACCTGCGATCGCGCCGGGCCCATGCCGCAGACCCCGATGCCGATGGTCGCGGCCGTCAGGGCCACGGCCGCTCCAATGCGGCCCAACACGACGCGGCCCGACAAACGTCCTCGAATTGCGGATGACGTGCCACTTCGTGGGGACTGGCTGATGCCGCCTGCCAACCTGTGGAACATGCCTGCCTCTTTTTGGACCTTAAACGAAGCTACCTTTAGTGGGGCGGGCCAAGTTCCATGGATCGCAACGACCGGCGCTCCCAAGTGCAACTCGCTCGCCCCAGACGTCACACCTCATGCCCTGGCTGGAGAGCACAATACTTAACAGTACAGGCACTTAGCGCCCAACAAATCAACGACGCCCGCCAATAGACGAGCACAACTTCTCGTATGAGTTTGAGTATCTTAAACCTTGAATGTCAATGCCGGAGGGGGGCTTGCTTGACCTCGGCACAGGAAAACCCTCGAGGTGTTACTCAAATGCCCGATCGTGAGCGATCTACTGCGCGCATTGGTGAGCCACAGCTTGACGGGAGGAAGCTAATACCTCCAGTCGCGGGGTTCTCCTGAAAGCCAAGCCCGCGGCAACGAACGGATTGTCTGATTCGTCACCCCGGCTCTGCCTTTTGCCAATAACCGCTTCAGTGCAATCCACCCGTGAACGTATCCATCAATCTCAGCGCGGCCGGTCCGCCGACGATCAGAAAGATCGTAGGCATGATGAACAGCATCACCGGAATGGTCATCAGCGCCGGCAGCCGGTTCGCCCGCTCTTCCAGCAGGGTCATCTGGTCATTGCGCATTTCCACTGCGCCCACACGCAGCGACTGGGCGAGAGGCGTTCCGAACTGCAGGCTCTGAGACAGCATGCTCACGACTGACCGCACGCTCGGAATGTCGATGCGATCAGCCAAATTGAGCAGCGCTTGAGCGCGATTGGGAAGAACGTTGATTTCGGCCCAGGTCAGAGTGAGTTCATCGGCGAGCGCCGGTTGCGCCTCCCTGAGTTCGTTAGCGACCCGCCGGAGCCCGTCCTCGAGCGACAAACCGGCCTCGACGCAGACCACCAGCAATTCCAGCGCGTCAGGCAGCGCGAAAGCGACAGCTTTGGTCTGCTGCTTCACGACGTGATCGATGTAGAAAATGGCTGAAATCCAGCCCGCTATCGCGGCCACGACCGCAACCACGATCGGCAGCCACCAGCGCGCCGCAACGACGGCAAAATGCCTGGTCGCCACGATTGCCAATGCGCCAAGGCTCAAGGCCAGAACAAACCTGGCGATCATGAAATATCGCACCGCCTGATCGGCCGGCACACGGAGGTACGAAAACAGCCGGATGATCTGCATCTGCTCCGCCTTCGAAACGCCCACCGCGAGCGAAGGAAGCTGCTGCACGATCGATGGATGCCCCTCTTGCGCGGCTTCAGCCTCCGCTGTCGCGGTTCGCGGCAGGGCCAAATGGACGCGCCGCGCCAGCGCCTCGGCGTTCACCGGAATGCTGGTGGCGATCAGAACCGCGCCGCCTGCAATCAGCGCAATTGTGCCAAACAGCCCCATCAGGTCAGGGAGAGTCAGGGAATTCAAGAGCTGCGACGCATTCATGGCTTCACCGATATTTTCGTCACGCGCTGGTTACGCTGCGCATCATCTTGCGCATCGTAAGGTACGCCGCCAGAAGGCCGGCGACAGCCATCGCGAGAATCACATGGCCGCGCGGGTCGGTCCATAGAGGGGCGAGATAGCCTGGTTTAACGACCAGCAACGCCCCGGTGGTCAGAATCGGTATCCCTCCGAGAGTGTAGGCGGTGATGCGAATCTCGCCGGTGGCGGCGTTGGCCTTGAGGCGGGCCGCACGGCGCTTGCGTATGATGTCGGAAAGAATTTCCAGCGTCGCCGTGAGGTTGCCTCCCGTCGAGTACTGCAGCGCCATGGCTACGGTGAAAAAGCGGAAATCCTGCAGCCCGATTTCCCGGCTGCTCGTATCCAGGGTTTCTTCGAGCGGAACGCCGATTCCCAACTGATCGGCGATCATGCCGAAGACGGTGCTGACGGGTGGCGACGTATCGACGGCGACCGTCCGCATCGCTGCAGTGATCGGCAGACCGGCCCGGAGCGTGCGAGCGACGGTGTCGACCGCGTCTGGAAACATGTCGATGAACTTGCGCTCGGTCTGCTTCTGCTCCCGGGAAAGAAGCAGGCGCGGCACCAGGAACGATGCCGCTGCGCTCACCGCGGCCGCGAGCAATAGCGAGAAACCCAACAGCTCGTGAGTGAGGAGCCACATCCCGCCGGCCGATGCAGCGGCTGTCAGCAGGAGCTTGAGCGAGCCGCTTCGCATTGCCCACGAGTGTTTGATTCCGACCGTGAATATGCGTCGCGTCAGCTCGTCAAGTTTTTTGGTTCGGGCCTTCAGCAACTCGCCGAGCGCGGCGGCCGTTTCCGGCGTCTGCCTTTCGCCTGCGACAAGGTTCACACGCTTCTCCATCTCCATGCGCGCCCGTCGGCTCATCACCAGCGCCGCCGTCAGTACGGCCGCGCCAGCGAGCAGCAGAACAAGCGCCAGCCCGATGAAGGACAGCATGAGGTTATTCCTCGGTTGTTTTTTCCGGAACGCCAAGCGCCCGCAAGAAAGCGGAGGCTAATCCGAAATACTGCAGCCGCGGAAGAAATTGCGGCCGGACCTGCGTTGCTTCGAAACCTCCGCGGAGGGTGCCATCCTGGTTTTCGCCCTGGAATTTGTATGTGAACAACGTGCCAAGGGTGATCATTTCCCCTTCCAGTCCGACAATCTCCACCACTTCGGTCACCCGGCGAACGCCATCGCGCATACGCTCGGTGTGCACCACAAGGTCGAGCGCGCTGACGATCTGGGAGCGGATCGCCCGCATCGGCAAGTTGCCGGTTCCCATCAGGATCATGTTCTCGATGCGTCCCAACGCATCGCGCGCGGAGTTGGCATGAACGGTCGACATGGAGCCGTTGTGACCCGTGTTCATCGCCTGCATCATGTCGAACGCTTCTGCTCCACGAACCTCTCCCACGATGATCCGGTCCGGCCGCATCCGAAGAGCGTTGCGCATCAGATCCCGCTGGCTGATCTCGCCGCGCCCTTCGACATTGGGCGGGCGCGTCTCCAGTTGAATGACGTGAGCCTGCTGAAGCTGGAGTTCGGCGGCGTCTTCGATTGTGACGATGCGCTCGCCCGGGTCGATCATGCGCGAAAGAGCGTTGAGCAGGGTCGTTTTACCGGAGCCGGTGCCGCCCGAGATGATGATATTCAGGCGGCAACGCGCAGCGATCTCGAGCGCGCTTGCGAGCTGCGGCGAAAGCGTGCCGACGGTGGCAAAGCTTGCGAAGTCCATCATGGTCTTGGAAAACTTGCGGATCGAAATGCACGGTCCCCTGAGGCTGAGCGGCGGAATGATCACGTTGACGCGACTGCCATCCGCCAATCTTGCGTCCAGCATCGGACTTGATTCGTCGATGCGCCTGCCGATCGACGACGCGATGCGCTGCGCGACATGCAGGACGTGCGCATCGCTGCGGAACTGCAGCTTGGTCAGCTCCAGCTTGCCCCGCCGCTCTACATAGATCATTCGCGGCCCATTGACGAGAATATCGGCTACCGACGAATCCCGCAGCAGCGGCTCGATCGGCCCAAGTCCGACCATTTCGTCGACGATGCCGGCGCTGAGAACGCGCTGCTCGTCCTGGTTGAGGAGGAGTTTTCGCTCATTCGCGATCTCGGCCACCAGCTTGTTGACGGAGACCATCAGGTCCTGCTGGCTGATCCGCACCGCAACCAGAGGCTCGATCCGCAGGAAAATCTGGTCTCGGATGTAGTCCTTCGCCTCGGAAACCGTGGGCCTTGGCGAGGCCTTCATTGAGGGGTCGCCGACGTCCTTGCCCTCGGCTTGCCGCAGCTTCGGCAGCGCCTGCTCCACGGCGGGCGGCTCGCTGTTGGACTTTCTGCCGAACCGGCCCATGTCAACCAAACACCCGACTGAATATCGAGCGCGGCGGCTCCTCCGCCTCTCCCGTCAAGTCGCGGAGCAGCCGCGCCAGACCACGGTTGAGCACAGCGCAATTCCGTGTGGCCTTCACGCCAAGACCTGAAGCGGCCGCGATGTCTCGATCAAAGGGAATGATGATGTCGGGGGGCTGGCCAACCGCGCGAATGAATGTCTCTTCGGGCAGCCCTCCATCGGCCTTGCTCATGTTGAGAACATGCAGCGTCCTGCGCTCGGCGGAATTTGGCCCGATCCATTCGCGCCAGCGCGCCACTTCGCGCGCCGACGCCAGGCTGGCGTTGCTGACCAACACACAGACGCTCGGCTGGTGCAGTGCCCGGGTCAGCCCGATTGCAGCACTCGCCGGCAAGTCGACAAAGACGAAACGATACCGATGCAGCAATTTTCCGAGCAGGGAGAGTACGGCGTCTTCAGCCAGCGCAGCGCTCTCGCTCAGCGGTTCAAGAGCCGCCAGCAAATCGAGACGCTCGCGAACATGTATCGTTCCGCGTTCGAGAAAGAGCTTGTCGACGCGCTCGGGCTTTTCAAACGCTTCGCGAAGCGCATGGCCCGGAGTTCGAATCAAGCTGGAGCGCGAGGTCGCCGTTCTGCAGGTCGAGATCGACAAGCATGACCCAACGCTGCCGCCTCTCGGCCAAATACCAGGCGGCGTTGGCCGCGATCGTGGTGGCTCCGACGCCGCCGCGCACGCCGAGCACGAAGACGAGCTTGCCGGTGCGTGGACTGGTCGAGTGTTCGTGTCCCCCGCTCAGAACGCTGTTGCAGGTCGCTTTAACCAGATCGATGATCAAGGGCTTGAAGAAATACTCGCTGATGCCGGCGTTTTTCAGATCGCGGTAGAGAATGATGTCGTTCCGATCGCCGATCGCCACGACGCTTACGCTCGGTTCGCATCTGTCGGCAAGGTCGTAAAGACGTGCGACCGGGTCTTCGACGCCGCTGAGGTCCACAAAGAGAAGGCGCGGCGACGCCTTGGTGGCGAGATCCGCGGTTGCGGTTTCGACCGTACCTTTCGTGAACACGGCGTCGTCGACGCCGAGATCGCTGAGCGCTTGACGGATGACGCCCTCGGAGTCCTGGTCGGACACAAAAATCTTCGCCGCCGGCGCGACTTCCCCGGCGCGGGTCGAAACGACATCATCTCGGGGCAGGTCGGTCACTGTGGGCCTCTCTCGATGTTGCCGGGCGCACTGGCTTGCCGGGGCAAAACGGGCGCGCTGCCAATAGGCGAATTGGGCGGGCGCCGGATCAGACATTCGAGCGTGCTGCCGGTAAGCGATTCGTCCGGATTGCATTTCCGTAGCGCCGTCGCCTGCGTCCCGATTTCCTTGAAAGCCAGCGAGACATCCGACGCCCAAACCGGCTTCGCCTTGGCTTCATCAACTCGCCGCTCCGCGGCGACGGCCTGGAGGGGGCGAACCACAAGTTGAAACTTGCCAAGCTGCGCGGCAACCATAAGTTCCTCGGCTTGCCGTTCAGGCAGCTCGAGCGTGACCGTCTTCGGAACACGGGCCTCGGCGCCAAACACGGCTGGCGCGCTGGTCGGCGGGCTCAGCGACTGATCGATCGCGATCACCCGCACGTCGCGCAGCACGGTCTCGCTGACGGTCTTGCGCCCGGGGTCGGTCACTTGCTCGCCGAAGCTTTGCGTCAAGATCACGTCAACGCGGTCGCCTGGCAAAGCCATTCCCGCAGCGCTTTGCGCCGCGTCAACGAAAATCGATATGGCACGGCTCCCCGGCGCGAGCACCGAGGCAAGGAATTGGCGGTCGCCGGGCTTGACGAACTCGCTCGCGATCAGCGGCTCGCCTTCGGCGAAATTGCGCCGATTGATCGCGCCGAAAAATTCCGTTTCCGAAACCTGGCCACGCACGAGATATCCGGGACGAACCTCTCCCGACCCGACTTCCTTCCAGGTGATATCGTCTTTTCGCAACAAGGTGCCGGCGGGAATTGCACGGGCCGCCGCCATGACCGCCGGTCGGGTCGCGACCCGAGTTTCGGCGACGACGGGGCGCTCCCTCATCTGGCCGAACCACGCGATGAAGAGGCCAGCTCCGAGGAGCACAAAAACGCCGCCTACCGCGAGCAGGACGTTGCGCAAAACCATTGAAAGAACTTTCTGGCGGCGAGGTCGATACGCCGCCCACTATCAATGCGACCAATGCGACGCGGCGGTGAAGCTGCAATCCCCGCGTATTTTTGAAATGATACTCACCATTCAGTCGATGGTTTTGATTTGAATCAAGGGTTTGCGGAACCTCGGCGGCTGCCCGGCGGCCGCGGCGGAACGGAGGATCCCGTCCACCGCCAAGGCCGAGGCGTGCATTTCAACCGACTTGAATCAATTCAACTTGAAGCCCTTCTGGCGGAACAGGGCGACGCAGGCGTCGGCAACGGCCGGGTCGTAGAGACGATTTTTGCCGGCCTCGATCTCGGCCAGAGCCGCATCGAGGCCGAGCCCGGCGCGATAGGGGCGATGCGAATTCATCGCGTCGACCACATCGGCGACCGCGAGGATCCTGGCCTCGAGCAGGATGGCCTCGGCTTTGAGGTGGTTCGGATAGCCCGAGCCGTCGAGCCGCTCGTGATGCTGCAGGATGGTCTCGGGGACGGGCCAGGGAAAGTTGATGCCCTTTACGATGTCATAGCCGGTTTGCGCGTGGGTCTGGACCAACGCGTATTCGAGCGGCGTCAACTTGCCGGGCTTGCTCAGGATCTCGGATGGTACATTGATCTTGCCGACGTCGTGAATCAGGCCGGCAAGGAAGATGCCCTCGATCTGCCACTCTGCCAGACCGATCGTGCGAGCGATGGCGACCGCGAGATCGGCGACACGGCGCTGATGGCCGGCGGTGTAAACGTCGCGCATTTCGACGGCGGAGGCGATCGCCTGCACCGTCGCTTTCAGGTTTTCCTGTACGGCGGCAAGGGCTGCCTCGCGCCCGATACGGTCGCGCCGCGCTGAAATACCGAAGGCAAGATCTCCGGCCAGTTCTTTCAGCAGGCCGACCTCCTCCGGGCCGAAGGCATCCTGTTCCCCTGCGTAGAATGTGAGGCTGCCGAACACTTCCGAACCATGCTTGAGCGGCAGTGAAATACTGGCGTTGAAATTGTATCTCAGCATGTCCGCGCGCCAGGGCGCCATGGCCGGATTGGTCGCGACGTTCTGGTTGGTCTGCGCCTCACCGGTCCGTATCGCGGTTCCGGTCGCGCCCCGTCCCCGCTCGGTGTCCGCCCAGGTGATCTTCGCCGTTTGAAGATATTCGGGGTGCTCGCCGGCCCATGCCACGGGCCGCACGGTCTTGGCCTCGTCGTGTTCGGCAAACCCGATCCAGGCCAGGCGATAGCCGCCGAATTCCACGCCGACGCGGCACATTTCATCGAGCAGTTCCTCCTCGGTCGTTGCGCGCACGACCGCTGCGTTGGCGGCGCCGAGGGTTCTGAGCGTTCGATTGACCCGATGAAGTGCGCGTTCCGCCTGCTTGCGCCCGGTAATGTCGTGAAAAGTCGTGACCACCGCATGTGGAGCCGTCTCCCCTGCGATCTGCAAAGGCTCCGAATTGATGGAAATCCAGGTCTGCGCCCCATCGGGGTTGCACAAACCCATGACCACATCCTGTTGCGGCTGTCCGGTGCGCAGGGTGACGATGGAAGGGTGGCATTCTGCGGCGAACGGTGTCCCGTCTTCACGAATGCAGCGCCAGCGGATGTTGTCCGGCCTCAACTCCGACAGCCGTTCGGCGGACACCCCAAGGATTCTCTGGGCGGCCGGGTTTGACGCAATGACGTCTCCGTTGGCGGCCTGAAACACCACGCCTTCGGCCATCGCCGCGACCAGCGTACGGTACATCGCTTCGCTCTCGCGCAGCTTCACCTCGCTTTCTCGCAGCGCCTCTTCCGCGCGCTTGCGCTCGCGCCGGCCTTCCGTCTCGGCGATGGCCCGCTGCACCGCGGAGGGGAGTCGCGCCAGACGGTCCTTGAGCACGTAATCGTTGGCGCCCGCCCTGATCAGCTCGACCGCCGCCTGGTCGCCAATGAAGCCCGAGACCGCGATCACCGGCAGGTCCGGATCCTTCTTTCGAACGAGCTTGACGGCGGCAAGCCCGTCGAAATCGGGAAGCTTGTAGTCCGCCAATATGATGTCCGGCTTGAACTTGTCCAACGCCTTGGCAAACCCTTGCCCGGTCGCGGTCCGCTCCACGGTGATTTGGAGGCCGGCCTTGCGCAGCGTGCGCTCGACCAGTTCGGCGTCGGTCGGCTCATCCTCCAGGATAAGGATCTTGAGTTCCCTTTCAGATGCCGTATCCATTGCTGTGCGCCCGATTTATTGCGGCGGCTTGTTGATGAGCAGCCAGAACAGCCCGAGTTGCGCCACCTTGGAGGCGAACTCGTCGAACTCCACCGGTTTGCTGACGAAGGCGTTGGCGCCGAGCTTGTAGGCTTCCGCGACGTCGCGCTCCTCCTTCGAAGAGGTCAGAACGACGATAGGAAGCAGCTTCAGCGCACCATCGGCCCGGACCCTGCGGATGACCTCGAGCCCGTCGACCTTGGGCAACCTGAGATCGAGCAGGACAACCTTCGGCCGCATCGAGGCCGCATGACCGGCTGAGGCGGCGCGATCGGCATAGGCGCCCTTGGCGAACAGGAAGTCGAGCGCCTCGGCGCCGTCCTTCACCCATACAAGCCGGTTGGCCAGATTGGCCTTCTTGAGCGTGCGGACGCACAGCTCAGCATCGGTTGCATTGTCCTCAACCAGAAGGATTTCGACCTGGTTGTTCGCGCTGGGCATGAGAGTCCTCCCGGACGAGCAGAATAAAATGTGGAGCGCGCGCTCACCTTGCCTTCGACCATTACCCGCGCGACGGTGCGCTTGATGATGGCCCGATGCGGCGCCAGCCAAATTGGCCGCCGGAACCGGGTTCGAGGCGCCGAGCGCGAAACGTGAGCCCAACTGAAGACCACGGACACGGAAGCGTGTTGATCTGTATCAATCAAACGCCTGCGATTTTGGGCGGCGCTCAGTCTGAAAGGACAGCAGACTGCAGTCTGCAAGTTGATGCGCCGGCTACGAGGGGTAGCCCAGGTGCCGTCATTTCTTCTCCGGCCGGCGACCGGCTCACCGACAGGGCGAGCAAGTGGATGACAGATGGCGAATGGTCGCTTTCCATGCTAATGGCGCCAGGGCAGCGGTTCATGCTCGCTGCGCTGTCGTGTCGGGTGCCGAGAAGATATGAATAGCAGGAATATCAACGGTGAGGCTCGATCTCGCGCAGCAGCCGGCCAATCGTCCGAACATTTCGAATTCGACTACGTCATCGTCGGTGCGGGGTCGGCCGGATGCGTACTCGCCAATCGTCTGAGCGCGGACGGGAAGAAATCGGTGCTGCTGCTCGAAGCCGGCCCGAAGGATACCAACCTCTGGATCCACGTGCCGCTCGGATACGGCCGGCTGTTCAAGGAAAAAACCGTCAACTGGATGTACCAGACCGAGCCTGAGCCGGGACTGAACGGGCGAGCTGTCTTTCAACCCCGCGGCAAGGTGCTGGGCGGATCGAGCTCGATCAACGGCCTGCTCTACGTTCGCGGCCAGCACGAGGACTACGATCGCTGGCGCCAGCACGGCAATTTGGGCTGGGGCTATGACGACGTGCTGCCGTATTTCAGGAAGGCCGAGAACCAGCAACGCGGTGCCGACGATTTTCACGGCGTCGGCGGCCCATTGCCGGTTTCCGATTTGAGCCACGCCGATCCGCTCTCCGCGGCCTTCATCGCGGCCGCTGCCGAGACCGGCATTCCCAAAAATCCCGACTTCAACGGCGCGACGCAGGAAGGCGCCGGATTCTTTCAGACCACGACACGGTACGGCAGAAGAGCGAGCACCGCCGTGGCATATCTTCGCCCCGCCAAGGGCCGGAAAAACCTGCACGTCGAGACCTCCGCACTGGCGCAGCGCATCGTGTTCGATGGCGGGCGTGCCGCCGCCGTCGAGTATCGGCAGGCCGGCCGCTTGCGAACCGCGCGGGCGCGCCGGGAAATCCTGGTTTCCGGCGGCGCGTATAATTCGCCGCAATTGCTGCAGCTCTCCGGCATCGGCCCGGCGGAGCTGTTGCGACAGCACGGCATCGATGTCGTGCTCGACGCTCCGGGGGTAGGGCACGATCTGCAGGATCACATGCAGGTCCGGGTGGTGATGCGTTGCACGCAACCCATCACGCTCAACGACGTCGTCAACAGCCCGGCGCGCAAAATTATGGCAGGCCTGCGTTACGCGGCATTCCGCACTGGACCGTTGTCGATCGCGGCGGGGACGTCGGGCGCGTTCTTCAAAACCGATCCGCGCCTTGCGACGCCCGATATCCAGATCCACTTTCTGCCGTTCTCTACCGACAAGATGGGCGAAAAGCTGCATCCGTTTTCCGGATTTACGGCGTCGGTCTGTCAGTTGCGCCCCGAGAGCCGCGGCTCGCTGCGCATCCGGAGCGCCGACGCCGCCGCGCCGCCGGAAATCCGCATCAACTATCTTGCGACCGAAACCGATCGCGCCGCTTTCATCGAAGGCCTCCGGATCCTGCGCAGGATCCTGGCCGCGCCTGCTCTAAAGCCTTATACGGTCGAAGAGGTCGATCCGGGATCGAAGGTCGCGAGCGACGAGGACCTGCTGAACTTCTGCCGGCGGACCGGCAGCACGGTCTATCATCCGACCTCGACCTGCCGTATGGGCAATGATCCGCTGGCGGTGGTCGATCAGCGCTTGCGGGTGCGCGGCATCGATGGCCTGCGGGTGGTCGACGCCTCGATCATGCCGGACCTGATGTCGGGTAATACCAACGCTCCCACGATCATGATCGCGGAAAAGGCCTCCGACATGATCTTGCAGGATGCGCGGTAACGCGGGGCCGCGGGCTGCCGACGGCGTCACGCGTTTGCATTCCGGCATCGGCTGGTTTTATGTGCGGGCAGAAATCAGCCGCGGCTCCGGCGCGGCGTCGAAGGGAAGCGTGAATGGCGGGAACTCGTATAAGGATCGGGACGCGCAAGAGCGTCATGGCGCTGGCCCAGACCGAGGAAATTGCCCGGCGGCTGACCGCGGCCGTTCCCGGTCTTGAGGTCGAAATCGTCAAGTTCGAAACCACGGGCGATTCCGATCAGACCAGCAAGCTGTTGCAGCATGGCGGCAAGGGCGGCGCATTCGTCGCCGAAATCCGCAAAGCGGTTATTTCAGGGCAATTGCAGGCCGCGATGCATTCGCTGAAGGACATGCCGGGCAATGAAGACACCCCCGGGCTGGTGATCGGCGCGACGCTGTCGCGCGACCCGCCCGGCGACGTTCTGGTGCTGCGCTCGGGAATCTCGATCGACGATCTCAGGCGATCGCGCGGCAGGGGATTCAAGATCGGCACCAATGCCGTGCGGCGCGCGGCCTATGCGCGGCGGCTGTTTCCGGAAGTCGAGGTGATTCATTATCGCGGCGCCGCCGACACCCGCGTGCGCAAGCTCGACAATTCGGAGATGCAGCGGCTTCCCGGCGGTGGCGAGGTCGGTCCGGCGGACGCGCTGATCATGGCGCGTTCCGGGCTGCAGCGCGTTGGCTTCGCCAGCCGTATCGCCTATGAATTCTCAATCCGGGAAATGCTGCCGGCGGTCGGGCAGGGCATTGTTGCGGTGGAATGTGCCGCGCAGGATTGGCAGACGCGCCGCATTCTGGCCGCGATCGACGACCCTGCCGCGCATAAAAACGCCGACGCCGAGCGCGAGGTGCTGTGGGTGCTCAACGGCCATTGCAATTCGCCGATCGCCGGATTTTCCACCATCGACGGCACCCGGATGTCGCTGACCGCCTCGGTGCTGGACGAGGCCGGCGGCCTGTTTATCGAGGCCTCGCGCGCCGGGCCCGCCGATCGACCCCGCGAGCTCGGCCGCGCGGTCGGCCTCGAACTGCTGGCCAGGGGCGCGGCCGCGATCATCGAACGCAGCCGGCCGCAGTAGAGCGTTTTCAAGCGAAGTGGAGTCCGGTTCGCGCCAGGAAAACGCGTCAAATGAAGAATCCAGAGCCCCGTTTCAATTCAATCGAAACGGAAATGGCGCCAGTGCTTTACCCCTTATAAGCTCGTACCCGCTTCACCATCTGCTCGACATGCGCGATCGGGGTTTCCGGCTGGATGCCGTGGCCGAGGTTGAAGATCAGCCGGCCCTTCGCGAAATTCGCCAGCACGTCGTCGATCGCCTGATCGAGCGCACTATCGCCCGCGATCAGCGCCAGCGGATCGAGATTGCCCTGCACCGCGACGCGGTTCTGCACGCGCTCGCGGATCAGCGACGGCTCGGCCGCCCAGTCGATGCTGACGGCATCGACGCCGGTCGTTTCCACATATTCCGGCAATAGCGCGCCGGCGCCGCGGGGAAAGCCGATGATTTTCGCGCCCGGCGCTTTCTTGCGCACGCCTTCGACAATGCGCCGGGTCGGCTCGATCGACCAGCGCGCAAACTCGCGCGGCGGCAGCACGCCGGCCCAGGTGTCGAAAATCTGCAGCACCTCTGCGCCGGCCTTCAGTTGCCCGAGCAGATATTGGACAGAGTTCTCCACCAGCACGTCGATGATCCCGGCGAACGCGCGCGGGTGGCGATAGGCCATCATCCGCGCTGGTGCCTGATCCGGCGTGCCTTGCCCGGCCACCATGTAGGTCGCAACCGTCCACGGCGCTCCGCAGAAGCCGATCAGCGCGACCTTCGGATCGAGCTCGCGGCGCACGCGGCGCAGCGCCTCATACACCGGCTCGAGTTTGCCGAAGTCGGCCTGCAGCGCCAGGGTTTCGGCCTTCTCCGGCGTATCCAGCGGCTCGAGCCGCGGGCCTTCGCCGACCTCGAACCGCACCGAGCGGCCGAGTGCATAGGGAATGACCAGAATGTCCGAGAAGATGATCGCGGCGTCGAAGTTGAAACGGCGGATCGGCTGCAGCGTGACTTCGGCGGCGAATTCGGGCGTGAAACACAGGTCGAGAAATCCCCCCGCCTTGGCGCGCACGTCGCGATATTCCGGCAGATAGCGGCCGGCCTGCCGCATCATCCAGATCGGCGGCACCGGCTGCCGGCGGCCGCAAAGCACTTCGAGAAAGGGTTTGATGGGCTGAATTTGGGTCAAGCGCTTACTTCCGCAAGGGGTGATCGAGGGCGAGATGGACGCTCCTGATACACTGTGAATGCGGATTTGGCCAAGGTGCGATCGCCCCGATACCGGCCATCGCGTCAGGCCGTCGGCTACCTGTTCAAGATAGAGCAAGCCAAACGGCACATTTTCGTCAGGGATGGCGCAGCAATTGGACCTGGAACGCGCAGTCCTCCGGCCTGGCGACGAGGTCCGGCGGTCGCCCCAAATTGGAAATTCCAAACGGGCTGGGGTCGGAATCTATCTTTGGAGTACCGCGAGTTTCGCCTCAGCGATGAGAACGCAGTCCCATCGCCGACCGCAGTCGAGCCGAAGTCGCGGCGCCTGTCTGTGCCATATTGGTCATACGGCATAAAAATCCCGGGGACGGGCTTATGCCCGGTTCCATGCACATGCGCCGCTTGGTGGGAACATCCGGATTGCGGACGCGTTAAGGGCTCATGGAGGCCCGAGATGGCTGCGAAATTCGATCCTGCGCCGCACGACAGGCACGCCGCTAATCCCCGTGAAGCCGCCGCGGCCGACCGCGAAATCCATTCGAGACTGGAAGCCGGTCTGATCGGCAGCTTTCCGGCATCCGATCCGGTCAGCGCGGCGCAGCCGTCGCCGTCAAAGGCGGACCGCGACGCCGAAAACGCCTCGCGCCGGGACAAGGTCAGGGTGGTGTTTCGCTAGTCTGGCGAGCGGCAACGCTGGAGTACTGATGGTTCTGTCCTGAGGGCCCCGAGATGAGTTAGGAATTCAACCACGCTGCCAACGATTTGCCGCGCAGCGGCAGTTCGAAACAGGTTGCGCCGGTGGTATGGTGCGCCATCGTGGTGACTTTCGTCGCAACCGCCGTGTGGCTTGCGATGAACCCATGAGGCTTCCGCGTCACGGCGCCATCTTCGGCGGAAATCGCGATCTTCGGCCTTCAGTAATGCGGCGGCGGCTCGTCGGCGGCCCCCGGCGTGTGCGTTTCTGCTTCCTGCAGGCGTTCGCTCAAGGCGGCGACCTGGCGCGCCAGCGCGTCGATCTTGAGCCACTGCTCGGTGATGGTCTTGTTCAGCGTCTCGATGGTTTCGTCCTGGAACATCAGCCGGGCCTCGAGTGCATCGATGCGGTCGCCGAGCGTTGCTGCATCACTCATCGGAATCGTTTTCCATTGGGCGCTGCCGCAACCCGTGGCCGAGCGCGACGCGGTCGTCAAAGACAAAACATTCGCCGCGCCAGCGGCTCTCCGTTTCCGGCACGCCTTCCAGATATTTGAGGATGCCGCCCTTGAGGTGGTAGACCTCGGCAAAACCGCGCGCGAGCAGATAGCTGGAGGCCTTTTCGCAGCGAATGCCGCCGGTGCAGAACATCGCGATCCTGCGGTGCTTCACCGGGTCGAGATGGCGCGTGGCAAAATCCTTGAATTGCCCAAAGCTCCTGATGCCGGGATCGATGGCGCCCGCGAATGTGCCCATCGCGACCTCGAATCCATTGCGGGTATCGATCAGGAGCGTGTCCGGCGTCGCAATCAGATCGTTCCAGTCGGCGGGATCGACATAGATGCCGACCTGCCGCGTCGGGTCGGCTGCCCTGTCGCCGAGGGTGACGATCTCCTTTTTCAGCCTGATCTTCAGCCGTTGAAACGGCATCGCCGAGGCGCCCGAGAATTTCAGCTCGAGGTTGTCGAGCCGGCCGCCGAACAGGGCGCCGTCCTGCAACTCGTCGACCAGCCCGCCGATGGCGTCCGCGCCGCCCGCGAGCGTGCCGTTGATGCCTTCGTCGGCCAGGAGCACGCTGCCCTTCAGCCTGAGGCCGGCGCAAAGCGCGCGCAACGGCTCGCGCAGCTCCCGGAAATCCGGCAACGCGGCGAATTGATAGAAAGCGGCGACCTTGTACGACATGGCGGTGGTTTATCAGGAGGGCGGCGAAGGGGAAACCCGGGATCGAAAAACGGCCGGCCGCATTGCCCCCATCCGCCCCCGAGCATTGCCCAGCGCCGCTGGAATGTGCCAAGTAACCGCTCAAGCAGGCCCCTGCCTGACACCTGCGGGATAACGCGGAATAACAGCGATAAAGCGAGCAATTTGGCATGAGGAACTTCCATCTCGCCGGCCGGTCGACGGTCCACGCCCAGAACGGGATGGTGGCGACGTCGCATCCTCTGGCGGCGCTGACGGCAATCGAGGTCATGCGTTCCGGCGGCACCGCCGCCGACGCCGCGGTGGCAGCGTGTGCGCTGCTGGGCGTGATCGAGCCGCAATCCACCGGCATCGGCGGCGATTGCTTCGCGCTGCTGCAGCCGAGGGGCGAGGGCAAGATATCAGCCTATAACGGCTCGGGCCGCGCGCCGAAGGCCGCCGAAGCGTCGTGGTATCTCGAGCGCAAGATGCATGCGATTCCGCTGACCTCGGCCCACGCGGTCACCATTCCCGGGGCGGTCGACGCCTGGGCGACCATCCTGCGCGATCACGGCAGGCTGGGGCTCGATACGCTGCTGCAACCGGCGATCAAGGCCGCGGAGGAGGGCTATGTCGTCGCCCCCCGCGTCGCCTTCGACTGGAAAAACCAGTTCGAGAAATTGAAGAAAGGCATCAACACCGAGCGCTATCTGCTGCCGCACGGCAAGCCTGCGGTCGCCGGCGACGTGATCAGGCAGCCCGAGCTCGGAAAGACGCTGCGGGCGATCGCCAAAGACGGCCGCGACGCGTTCTACCAGGGCGCCATCGCCGAGGACATGGTCGAGACCTTGCGCGGGATCGGCGGCCTGCACACGCTGGACGATTTCGCAGGCCATACCACCGAGACCACTTCGCCGATAGGTACCATCTATAAAGGCCACGATATCTGGCAATGCCCGCCGAACGGCCCGGGCATCACCATGCTGGTGATGCTGAACATCCTGTCGCGCTTCGATCTCACGAAATTTCCGCCCTTGAGCATCGAGCGGTTCCATCTCGAAGCCGAAGCGGCGCGGGCCGCTTACATGATGCGCGAGCAGCACATCGGCGATCCTACTTACGTCAACGTCGATGTGGCCAGGATCCTGACGCCGGAATTTGCCGACGAGCACGCTGGCAAGATCAGGATGGACAGCTTGCGCGATCTGCCCAACGTGGCGCCGCCGATGAATCCCTCCACCGTCTACATCACCGTGGTGGACAAGGACCGCAACGTTTGCTCGTTCATCAATTCGATCGCGCATTCCTTCGGCTCGGCGATCGTCTCCGACAAGACCGGCATCCTGCTGCAAAATCGCGGCGGCGGTTTCCGCATTCAGCCCGGCCATCCCAATTGCATCGCGCCGGGCAAGCGGCCGCTGCACACGATCATTCCCAGCCTTGCGACGAAGAACGGCCGCGCGGTGATGCCGTTCGGCGTGATGGGCGGGCAGTATCAGCCGGTCGGGCAGGTCCGCGTGCTGACCAACATGCTCGATTATGGATGCGACGTGCAGGAAGCGATCGATATGCCGCGCGGCCTGCATTACGAGGGCGTCTATCAGCTCGAGGATGGCGTGCCCGCCGCGATCGTCGAGGGCCTGAAGACGCTCGGGCACAAGACCGCCAGCGTGGTCGGACCGCTCGGCGGCGGCCAGGCGATCTGGATCGACTGGGACAAGGGCACACTCACCGGCGGTTCCGATCCGCGCAAGGACGGCTGCGCGCTGGGGTATTGAGCGCCACGTCTATGCCTGCGAATTCTCCCTCCGTCATGAAGAAAGCTGAAAAGATGCGACGTCTCCGGTTTCCAAATCTTTCGATCGCCATCGCCATCGCCATGGCTGCCGCCTTTCTCTTTGCCACGCCACCCGGCGCATCGGCCCAGACCGCAGGAAAAACCATGACCACACCTTCAGGCTTGCAGATTATCGACACCGCGGTCGGCACTGGCGCGTCGCCAAAACCCGGCCAGATCTGCGTCATGCATTACACCGGCTGGCTTTACGAGGGCGGCAAGAAGGGCAAGAAGTTCGACTCCTCGGTCGACCGCAACGAGCCGTTCGAGTTTCCGATCGGGCAGCAGAGGGTGATCGCCGGTTGGGACGAAGGCGTCGCCACCATGAAGGTTGGCGGCAAGCGCACGCTGATCATTCCGCCCGCGCTCGGGTATGGCGCCCGCGGCGCCGGCGGCGTCATTCCTCCGAATGCGACGCTGATGTTCGACGTCGAACTGCTTGGCGTGAAGTAGGCCCCTTCTCCCTCCAGCGGGGATTGAGAAACAAAAAGACCGGCCCGACAGGCCGGTCTTTGCGATTCGGAATCGACCAGCGCCGATCAGAGATTCTTGTTCGCCGCGGCGGCGCCTTGTTCACGGCGTCGTTATTGGCTTCCCTGGCGCCCGGGTGCCGTAAAAATTTCCGTTTCGTCTGGTCTGCGATCACGGTTTTCGGTACCGTTCGCAGCCAAAGATTTCCGGAAAGCAAGAAGATGACAGGCGCTCACGATCACCCCCATTCTGGTCACGCCCACGATCACGACGATGCGCAGCGCTGGAAGCACGATGGCGTCCGCGTCATTCCGGGCAACCAGCTCGATCCCAACGTGCCCTCGACGCCCGGCATGGACCGCAAGGCCGCGATCAACTTCGCCCGCGCCGGCGCGCAGAAATTGTGGGCCGGCACCGTGACCATCAAGCCCGACGCCAAGACCGGCGCGCATCATCACGGCCACCTCGAAAGCATCATCTATGTCGTGAAAGGCAAGGCGCGGATGCGCTGGGGCGAGCATCTGCAATTCACCGCGGAAGCAGGTCCCGGCGATTTCATTTTCGTCCCGCCCTACGTGCCGCACCAGGAGATCAACGCCAGCCGCGACGAGGTGCTGGAATGCGTGCTGGTGCGCAGCGACGGCCAGGCGGTCGCGATCAATCTCGACATCGAGCCGGTGGAAAAACCGGAGACGGTGCTGTGGGTCGATCCCGTGCACCGCGATCCGGCGGAGACGAAGTGACGAAGTCATCCCGCGCGTGCGCGCGATTAGATCGCGAACCTCAGGCAAAGCACGACTCGGGAGAGAAACCATGGCAAACCTCGATCATCCGTTGGCGCGGCGCGCGGTCATCAAGGGCGCCGGCCTTGGTCTCGTTGCCGGAGGCCTCGCCGGCGCATTGCCCGCGCAAGCCGCGGCCGCGGCGACCGCGGAAGGCGGCGAAATCTGGAGCAGCGAATACTGGGCGAAGAAGGGCGACGTTCCCTTGTGGATGTATCGCAAGCGGCTCGGCGCGCCGAAACCCGGCGAGCCGCCGCGGCCGGTCATCTTCTTCGTGCACGGCTCCTCGGTCTCCTCGCGGGTGTTCGATCTCAACGTGCCCGGCCATGGCGAATATTCGGTCATGAACGAGTTCGCCCGCTACGGCTTCGACTGCTGGACCATGGATCACGAGAATTACGGCAAGTCGGGTCGCACCTCGGGCAATGCCGACATCGCCAGCGGCGTCGAGGATCTGAAGGCGGCGGCCGAAGTCGTTACCCGCGAAACCGGCCGGCAGAAATTCCATTTCCTCGGCGAGTCCTCGGGTGCGCTGCGCGCCGGCGCCTATGCGATGGCGCAGCCCGAGCGCGCCGACCGGCTGGTGTTTGCCGCCTTCACCTACAAGGGCGAGGGATCGCCGACCCTGACAAAGCGCGCCGAGCAGCTGGCTTATTTCCGCTCGCACAACATGCGCAAGCGCGATCGCGACATGATCCGCTCGATCGCCACCCGCGACAAGCCCGGCACCAGCGAACCCGCCGCGGTCGAGGCGCTGGCGGATGCGGAGATGCAGTTCGGCGACCAGGTTCCGACCGGCACCTATCTCGACATGACCGCCAATCTGCCGGTGGTGAAGCCAGAAAAAGTGCTTTCGCCGGTGCTTCTGGTGCGCGGCGAATATGACGGGATCGCCACCGTCGCCGATCTCGAGGAGTTCTTTAACCTGCTGCCGAACGGCGACCGCCAGTTCGTGATCCTGCCCGGCACCGCGCATTCGGTCACGCTCGCGACCAACCGGCAATTGTTCTGGCACGTGACGCGGGCCTTCCTCACCATGCCGGCGCCGATCGCGACGTAATCTGCCGAAGGCTGGGGCCAATCGGCGGCCGGAATTTCTTCCGCAAAGAATTTTCAATTCGATGTCGGATTGCCATAAGTCCGTTCGTCCTTCGGCCGTAACACGCCAAAGGAGCCCTCTATGGCTAAACTGATCTTCGTCAATCTGCCGGTCAGCGATCTCGCCCGCGCCACCGCCTTCTATCAGGCCGTCGGCGCCGAAAAGAATGAGCAGTTCTGCGATGGGACCGCGTCCTGCATGGTGTTTTCCGAAACCATCCACGCCATGCTGCTGACCCATGACAAGTTCAGCCAGTTCACGCCGAAGAAAATCGCCGATGCGAAAACGTCCAGCGAGGTGCTGATCTGCATTTCCGCCGAAAGCCGCTATGCGGTGGACGACTTGGTCGGCAAGGCGCAGGCGGCGGGCGGCGGCGTCGACCCCTGCCCGAAGCAGGACTACGGCTTCATGTACGGCCGCAGCTTCGAGGATCCCGACGGCCATATCTGGGAAGTGATTTGGATGGATGTCGCGGCCGCGACGGCGGCGCGATCCGCCATGGCCGACGCCTGATCGAATTCGACGCAAGGAGCACACCCATGTCCAAAATCTCCCCGTGCCTGTGGTTCGACGGCGAGGCCGAGGAGGCCGCGAATTTCTACGTTTCGCTGCTGCCCGATTCGCAGGATCGAAAAGGTGCAGAAGAACACCGTCGACAGCCCGCGGCGGAAAGGCCGGCTCGGTGCTGGTGGTGGAGTTCACGCTGGCCGGCCAGCGTTTCATGGCGCTGAACGGCGGCACGCGGTTCGAATATACCCATGCGGTCTCGTTCAAGATCGACTGCGCCGATCAGGCCGAGGTCGATCGCTTGTGGGACGCGCTGTCGGCCAATGGCGGGCAGGCCGAACGCTGCGGCTGGCTGAAGGATCGTTACGGCGTGTTCTGGCAGATCGTGCCGACCGCGCTGGTGCAATATCTCGGCGGTCCCGACCCCGCCGGCGCGCAGCGGGCGATGGCAGGCGTTGCTGCAGATGGTCAAGCTCGACATCGCCGGCCTCAAGCGGGCCTATGAGGGCAAGTCAGCGGCGTAAGCGCTTAGCCGAGCACCGGCCTGGAGCCGTTTCCGTTTCGATGGAATCGAAACGGGGTTCTGGATTCCTGATTTGACGCGTTTTCCTGACGCGAACCGGTCCCCACTTCGCGGGAAAGCGCTTTAATAGTTCACGCGCAATCCGACGCCGCCATGGATGGTGTTGCCGACCGGCTGCGGGCCGGCGGTGCCGTTGACGAAGAGGTCGGCGACCCAGCCCTTGGCGACGCGGAAGCCGAGGCGGCCGCCATATTCGAACCAGCCCTGGTTGCCGATCGTCGGCACCACGGTGCCGTCGCCGGTCACGGTGGCGACGATGCCGGAATGGGTCGCAAACGACTGCACGTATCCGCCGTTGATGTTGCCCTCGACGCTGTTGCCGAACAGATGCGTCCACTGCCCGCCGAACTTGACCAGGCTGGTTCGATCGGTGCCGGTCGCGATCGAGGCGTCGAACGGATTGAACGCCGACGCTCGGGTCCGCGTAGCCGCTCGACCCGCTGCCACAGCTGCCAGACCTCGACCGAGGCGGCGACCTCGTCGCGCGGCGAAAGCCGGCTGATCCAGCCCGCCCTGCCATAGACGCCGTAGTTGCTGCTGTTGGTCGAGCTGGTCGAGCGAAACCGCGCCGAGGCTCGTCATGTAGCTGCGGCTATAGCGCACCTTCTCGAACGGCGACAGGATGGCGCCGATGTCGAAGAACGGCCGCGACGATCCCCAGTCGGCGAAATCGTAGCGCAGCGCGAACGCGCCGATCGGCGCGCTGGTGACGCTGTAGCCGCCTTCGCTGTATTGGGTGTAGGCGATGCCCGCCAGCAGCGACAGATTGGGCGTCAGCTCCTTGCGGCCGTGAATGCCGGCCGAGAACGATCCGGCCGAACCGAACGCGCTGACGCAATCGCTGCAATTGACCTGCTCGTTGACGCCCAGCAGCACCGTGCCGAGCACCCGGTTGGTGATCATCTGGTTGAAGCGCTGGTTGGCGAGATCGCCGATCGATCCGCCGCTGGACCCGGCGCCGGTCGGTGTCGGAGTGGGCGTCGGAGTCGGAGTCGGAGTGGAGTCGGACTCGCCACCGGCGTCGAGGTCGGCGAAGGGGTGGGCGATGGACGTGGGCTCACATCCAGGTTGCAGGTTGCCGCCGCTGCCGGAGCGCCTGCATCTGCAACCAGCACAAGCGAGATCGCCGCGGTGAGCGCGGCCGATACGACAAAGCTGCGTGCGAATTTTGCCATCGTCAGCGCCCGCACAGCATGCCGGTGGGATCGCTGCCGTCATCGACCGGCGGCGTCACCGTAGGCGTGGCATCCGCATATTGCGTGACGGTGCAAAGCCCGGCCGCCGCCGCGCAGTTCGCGGCGAAGGTCCAGGGCGGGTTGTTGGTCTTGTGAATCGTGACCTTGCCGCCCGTCAGGGTGATGATGGCGGTATCGCCGGGCTGCGTCAGCTCGATGCACTGGCCGGTCAGGGTGCAGACGCGCGAGGCGCCTTCCTGCAGCACCACGGTGGTCTTGCCTCGCTGCGACAGAATATCGAGGACGGTGCCGCGCACGCCGATCGTCGCCAGCGGCGTGGTGATCTTGTAGGCGGTCTTTTCCGAATGTCCGGTGACGAAGCGAAACGCCCCGGTCGTCAGCCTGATCGCGATGTCGCGGTAGGTGTGCTCGTCGTCGAAGACGGTGCGGTCGAGCTTGATCGTCGCGCTCGGGACCGAGCGACAGGTTGGTGCTGTCGGCCATCACCAGCCGCGCCGCGCTGTCGAGGCCGGTGCGCACGATTTCGTCGCGCAGCACGCCGTCGCCGACGTTGATCTGGCTGCTCGCCGATCCCGCAACGCGGACGACTTCATTCTGGATGACGGCCGCTTCGCCGACGCGCGTCTGCGCGTGAGCGGGGTTTGCCGCAAGCCCTGCCGCCAGGCAAAGCGCGGAGACACAGAGAACGCCGTGACGCAAATTCATTTCATTACCGATCGATTTATCCCGTCATCGTACCGGATCGCGCACGCTCGTTGATGTTGTAAATTTACCACAAGCCGCGCCTTATCTGCCCGATGGTTAGTGACCGCGAAATCGAATTGCGTTCAAAGCGATGGACATAAAGATTTTGCCCGCCCACACTTGGATCGACTGCAACGCCATCAATAGTTGATTGCAACGCCATCAATCTGTGAACTTCGTGCGCGAAACACCTTCCGTTCCCGATATTTCGACCGCGCGGAACGCTATTATCGCCGTCATCCTGTTTCTCGCCGCGCATTTCGCGCTTCTGGTCGGCGTGACGACGCCGGAAAATTTCTATTTCGACGAAGTGCATTATGTGCCGGCCGCGCGCCAGATGCTCGAGCCGGTGATGTCATCGCCGATGCTCAATCCGATGCATCCGCCGCTGGCAAAGCAGTTGATCGCGCTGTCGATCCGCGACCTTCGGGGATGGCCCGCTGGGCTGGCGCTATCCGGGCGTGCTGTTCGGGTCGCTCGCAATCGTAGCGATATATCTCTGCGGCCTCTTGCTGTTCGCGGCGCAAGGGCCCGCGATCGCCGCCGCCTTGCTCGCCTTCTTCAACCAGATGCTGTTCGTGCAGTCGCGGATCGCGATGCTGGATATTTCTGCGCTCGCCTTCGGACTGTTCGCGATCGCGGCGTTCATGCACGGGTTCCGACAATCGCGGCCGCATCTCTGGTTTGCGCTGGCGGGCCTCGGTTTCGGTCTCTCGACCGCGTGCAAATGGAGCGGCTTGTTTGCGCTGGCGACCTGCATCGTCATAACGGCCGCGATCCGCCTGATGCAAAGCTGGCGCACGCAGTTTGCCGACGGCAACGCCTCCGACTGGTACCGGCCGGACCTGTGGCCCGATTTCCGATATCATCATTTCGCCGCGTGCTTCGTGCTCATTCCCGCGATTGCCTATCTTGCGACCTTTATCCCGCTCTATGGATTGTCGTTTCCCGACCTGTGGGAAGCGCAGCGCCGGATTTTCAGCGACAACACCACGACCGCGATCGCCGACCACCCTTATATGAGCCCGTGGCCAAGCTGGCCGTTCCTGGTGCGGCCGGTCTGGTATCTGTTCGACAAGATCGGCGACGACCGGATGGCGGCGATCGTGCTGCTCGGCAATCCCTTGATGCTTTGGCCGGCGCTGCCGGCGCTCGGCATCTGCCTGCGCGACTGGATCGTGACGCGCCGCGCCGACGCGTTCCTGATCCTGTCGTTCTATTTCGGGCCCTATCTCGCCTGGGCGATGCTGCCGCGTACCCTGGGATTCCTGTATTATTATCTGCCGCCCGCAACGGTCGCGAGCCTTGCGCTGGTCTACGCGCTGAGGCGCGGCAACAGCCCCGGCTGGCTGTTGTGGGGTTTCGTCGCGATCGCATTCGCCGGCTTTGCCGTGATGCTGCCGATCTCGGCAGCGTTCGTGGGAACGTCGATGGAGACGTTCAGCCGGCTGATGATCTTCCAGAACTGGATTTGAGGCGGGAGACTGCCGAGGCACGGCGAATGTGATTTGGGTCACACGGCTCTATCTGCCTGCCATCGCTCCGGTTTTCATGGCTCGGGCGTGCGGGGCGGCCTCCCGGTCGCAAAGGCATCGCGCCCGCGCCGAGGTGCGGACAACAAATCGGCCAGATGCGCGCCTAGCAAAATCACTCGCGAGGAAAAACAAAAGACAGTAACAGGGCCTTGTTTCAGTCACCGAAAAAACAAAACGAATATCTGGGGTATCGTGCAGTCATGCCGGATCGCGCAGGGGTAACGATGCCGGTATTGGTTGGTGCAGCCATCATCGCGGCGGCGATTTTGCTGTCGACGCTGATTACGGTTCTCGGTACGAGATTCGCGGGCATGGAGAGCCCGAACGACGAGAATGTGTGGCTGGTCGATCGGCTCACCGGCAACGTCTTCAAATGCCAGGCCGCGGAACGCGGCAAGGCGTCGTGCGAGCCCGAGATCGCGACGGGCAGTATTGGAAATCGCGCCAAGCCATAAGGGTCGAAATATTTTCCCCTCTTGAAGCGCACGAATCCCGCTACATTGCCGCGCGATGTCCCGCGGCGACACATCCTTTTCCCTGACCAGGGCCGGGGCCCGGCGTATCTGGCTGCGTGCCCAGCGGCTCGACGCGCAAGCGCCATTCGGCGACGGGCCGGCGGCGACGGCGGCGGCGGTAGAGCATCTCGGCTACGTGCAGATCGACACCATCAACGTCGTCGAGCGCTGCCACCACCATATTCTCTGGAACCGGATCCCCGAATATCGGCGCGCGGACCTGCGTCAGGCCCAGAGCGTCGACAAGAGCGTGTTCGAATACTGGACCCATGCGCTGTCCTACGTTCCGGCGAGGGATCTGCGCTTCTTTATTCCGGCCATGAAACGCCACAAGCGCGAGGGCCACAAATGGCTCTCATCGGTCAAACCGGCTGATTTGCGCAAGGTATTGAGGCTGATCCGGCGCGACGGCGCGCTGACGATCCGCGACATCGACGACGACGTGCTGGTCGACAAGGAGCATCTGTGGGCGAGCCGCAAGCCGTCGAAGCGGGCGCTGCAGCTTTTGTTCTACGAAGGCGTGCTTACGATCTCGGAGCGCAACGGCATGCTCAAGACCTACGAACTGATGACGCGGCATTTCGGATGGGACAGACCGCCGAAGCCCGCTTCGGCGCGCGAGGCTACCGCCTATCTGCTCGACCGCGCCCTGCGCGCGCAGGGGCTGGTGAGCCTGGATTCGATCTGCCATTTGAACGCACCGAGCAAGCCTCAGATCCGGCGCCTGATCGAGGCGAGAGTCCGCCACAACGAGCTTGTGCCGGTCGCGCTCGAAGGCGCGGGCAAGCAGGAGCATTGGGCGCGGCCTGCGACGCTGGACAACGCGGTCGACGCTGCTTCCGAGCTGGTCCACATCCTGTCGCCATTCGACCCGCTGATCATCCAGCGCAAGCGCACCCATCTGTTCTTCGACTACGAACATCGCTTCGAGGCCTATGTACCGAAGGAAAAGCGGCTGTTCGGTTATTTCGCGCTGCCGGTGCTGGCCGGCGACGGCATCGTCGCCGCGCTCGATCTCAAGACCGACCGCCAGAAGCGGAAACTGCTGGTGCAGAAATGGAGCTGGGTCGGCGCCGGCGCGCGGAGGGGGGCGCGCAACGACTTGAAGCGCCGGATCGAGGAAGAGCTGCACCGTTTCGAGCGGTTTCAGCTGGCGGAGCGAGCGGCATTCTCGAACGGAATGGCCGGGTTGAACGCTAGGGCTCTTCTTTTGCAAAAGTCCGCATCACGAAGCGATCGAGCACCACTGCCAAAATGATTCCGGCGCCATAGGCGAGCATGTCCCACGGCGAGAAGATGCGGCCAAGCAATAGCGCACCCGCCAATGTCAGCCGAAAGGCATCCAGCCATGGGGCATGAACCAGCCGGAACAGCTCCACGCCGACGGCGATCGCGGCGGAGATCAGCGCGATGTTCGGCCGTGAAAGTCTTGAAGCCACCAGCGCCACCAGGAAAAAAACCATCGTTCCCCACAGCGCGGAGCCGCCGTATTTGACGAAGGCAGGCGGCAGCCCGAGCCTGAGCCCAAATCCGCGCAGGACGAGGCCAGAAGTGATGATTGCCAGGCAGAGGCTGGCGCGGAGCACCGGCACCGCGCCAAGGGCTCGTTTTCGCGTCGCGCGATTTGAAGCTGTGTTATGCATCTCTGTCTCGGCGCGTGGCCTCCATGGGGGCGTAGCAGAGCGGCCATGACGCATTTGCATCGCAGTCGCACCAATCCCTCTATAAGACTTCGTCGTCGGGATGCTAAGAATGCCCGCGTCAAACTTGCCACGGCCAAGAAAAAATTCGGGGAGAAAACTGATGTCCGCCACCACCATCGCCGCGCCAGGCGCCGCCAAGAGCGAGCTCGAGACCTCTACGATCCGCGCGATCTCGTGGCGGCTCATTCCGTTCCTGGTGCTGGCGTATTTCTTTTCCTATCTTGATCGCGTCAACCTCGGCTTCGCCGCGCTGACCATGAACGCGGAATTGAAATTCTCGCCGATCATCTTCGCCTGGGGCGCCGGAATCTTCTTCATCGGCTATTTCATCTTCGAGGTGCCGAGCAATCTGGCGCTGGAGAAATTCGGCGCCAGCCGCTGGATCGCGCGCATCATGGTGACCTGGGGCATCATCTCCGCACTGATGGCGGTCGTCAGCGGGGTCTGGAGTTTTTACGGAGTTCGCTTTCTGCTCGGCGTCGCCGAAGCCGGTTTTTTCCCGGGCATCATTCTCTATCTGACCTATTGGTATCCGGCGGAATATCGCGCGCGCTTTCTCGCCGCCTTCGCCATCGCCGTTCCCGTTTCCTCCGTGATCGGCGCGCCGATCTCGGGCCTCCTGCTCGGGCTCGATGGCGCGCTGGGGCTGAAAGGCTGGCAATGGCTCTTCATCATCGAGGGCGTTCCTTCCATGCTGCTCGGCATTGTCACCTGGTTCTATCTCACCGACCGGCCGGCCAAGGCCGACTGGCTGACACCTGCGCAGAAGGCCTGGCTGTCGTCGAAGCTCGAAAGCGAAATCGCCGCCAAAAAGGCTGCGCAGCATCTCACGCTCGGACAGGCGCTGGCTTCGCCGAGGGTTATCACGCTGAGCCTGATCTATTTCGGTTTCGTCGGCGCGCTCTATGGCATGCAGTTCTGGCTGCCGCAGATCGTGAAAGCGTTCGGCTTCACCAACGCGCAGACCGGCTTCGTCACCGCGGTGCCGTATCTGTTCGGCACCGTCGCCATGATCCTGTGGGCGCGGCACTCCGACGCCACCCGCGAACGCGTGATGCATGTCGGTGCGCCGCTGCTGTTGACCGCGGTGGCGCTCGGCGTCTGCGGCTACATGGATAATCCGTATGTCACGATGGTGGCGCTGATCGTTGCCGCGATCGGCATCTTCGGCACCTTCGCGGTGTTCTGGACCTTGCCGACCGCATGGCTCTCGGGCACCGCGGCGGCCGGCGCGATCGCGCTGATCAATTCGATCGGCAACCTCGCCGGCTTCGGCGGGCCGTATCTGATCGGCTGGGTCAAGGAAGCAACCGGCTCTACCTCGACGGGCCTCCTGGTGCTCGCGGTCTTGCCGCTGATCGGCGGCCTGCTGGTTTTCCTCGGCGGCCACGAGACCAAGGCGGAGTTCGCGGGCGCGGGGAAGGCGAAATGAACCCTTAACCACCAAAGTCCCTCACGAAATCATGATTACTGACGAATATTGACATTCGTCACTAAACAATCGACACTCCCCTCCACGCGCAATCGAGGGAAGCCGTCATGTTCGTCCGCTCCATTTTGTCTAGCTATTACAGGCTGTTAGCTGGTGCATCGCTGGCGCTGCTGGCGATCGCGCTGGCCGGCTGCAACGACAAGGTCGCCGAGAAAGCGGCACCGTCCCGTCCGGTTTTGGTGGCCACGGTGCATTACGAGGCGGAGTTGCCCGAGCGCAGTTTTGTCGGCACCATCAAGCCGCGCATCGAGACCGATATGGGCTTCCGGGTCCCCGGCAAGGTGGCAAAACGCCTGGTCGAAGTCGGCCAGACCGTCGATGTCGGCCAGCCGCTGGCCACCCTCGATGAGGTCGATCTGAAGCTGCAGGCCGAGCAGGCCGAGGCGGAACTGCGCGCCGCCACCGGCGTGCTGGCGCAGGCCGCCGCCGCCGAAACCCGCGCCAGGGATTTGCGCGTGAAGGGCTGGACCACCGACGCGCAAATGGATCAGGCCAGGGCCGCCGCCGACGAGGCGCGCGCGCGGCTCAACCGCGCCCAGCGCTCGGTCGAACTGACCAATAACTCGCTGTCTTACGCCACGCTCGCTGCCGACAGCCGCGGCGTCGTCACCGCGACCCTGATCGACCCCGGCCAGGTCGTGGCGGCGGGCCAGACCGCTGTCCGCGTCGCGCGCATTGCGGAAAAGGAAGCCGTGGTCGCCATACCCGAAACCCTGGTCGGTCGCGCCAAGGAGGGGGTAGCAACCGTGACGCTGTGGTCCGAGCCCGACAGGAAATATGCGGCGAAGCTGCGTGAGATTGCGCCAGCGGCCGACCCCGCGACGCGCACTTATCTCGCAAAATTTTCGCTGCCCGACGCCGGCGATAACGTCTCGCTCGGCATGACTGCGACGTTGACGCTGGCCGATCCCGCCACGACGCGCGTGGCGCGGCTGCCCTTGTCGGCGCTGTTCAGCGAAGGCGGCGATCCCTCGCTCTACGTCGTCGACGACAAGGGCGACGTGGCGCTGAAGCCGGTCGCGGTGAAATCCTACGAGAGCAATGACGTCGTCATCACCGGTGGCGTGGAGGAAGGCGCCAGGGTCGTGGCGCTTGGCGTGCAAAAACTCGATCCGGCCCAGAAGGTCCGGGTCGTGTCTTCGTTATCATTCTGAGCGCGGAGAAGGTGCGATGAAACACTTCAATCTTTCGGCCTGGGCGGTCAGCCATCCCGCACTGATCCTGTTCCTGGTCATTGCGCTCGGTGCCGCCGGCTTCTTCTCCTATCAGGGGCTCGGCCGCGCCGAAGATCCCTTCTTTACCGTGAAAGTCGTGAACGTCTCGGCGATCTGGCCGGGCGCGACCGCTGCCGAAATGCAGGCGCAGGTCGCAGACCCCATCGAGAAGAAGCTGCAGGAACTGCCGTATTTCGAAAAGGTCCAGACCTACTCAAAACCGTCGTTCACGGCGATGCAGGTCACCTTCAAGGATTCGACCCCGCCAAAGGAAGTGCCCTATCTGTTTTATCTGCTGCGCAAGAAACTGGTCGACGTCCAGGCCCAGCTTCCGGCAAATCTGCTCGGCCCCGTCGTCAACGACGAATTCTCTGACGTCGATTCCATCCTCTATATGATGACCGGCGACGGCGCCGACTACGCCCAGTTGAAAAAAGCCGCTGAAGGCATGCGCCAGCGCCTGTTGAAGGTGCCGGGAGTGACAAAAGTCGATCTCTACGGCACCCAGGACGAGAAGATCTACGTCGAGTTCTCGCATGCCAAGCTGGCGACGCTCGGGATTACGCCGCAGGCGCTGTTCGATTCGCTCGCCAAGCAGAACAATGTCGTGCCGGCCGGCACGGTCGAGACCTCCTCGCAGCGTGTGCCGCTGCGCGTCACCGGCGCGCTCGACGGCGTCAAGGCGGTGGCGGAGACGCCGGTGGAAAGCAATGGCCGGGTGTTTCGTCTCGGCGATATCGCGACCGTCACCCACGGCTATGTCGATCCGCCGAGTTTCGTGGTGCGCCAGGAAGGCAAGCCCGCGCTCGGCATCGGCGTGGTCACGGCCAAGGGCGCCAACATTCTGGAGCTCGGCAAGGATGTCGAAAGCGCGACCGCGGAATTCATGAAGGCGGTGCCGCAGGGCATCAATGTCGAGCAGATCGCCGATCAGCCCAAGGTGGTCGAGCATGCCGTCGGTGAATTCGTGCACTCCTTCATCGAGGCGCTGGCGATCGTGCTGTTCGTCTCTTTCGTCGCACTGGGCTGGCGCACCGGCATCGTGGTCGCCCTGTCGGTGCCGCTGGTGCTGGCGATCGTCTTCATCGTCATGAACGCGATGTCGCTCGATCTGCACCGCATCACGCTCGGCGCGCTGATCATCGCGCTCGGGCTTCTGGTCGACGACGCCATCATCGCGGTCGAAATGATGGTGGTGAAGATGGAGCAGGGCTGGGACCGGATCCGCGCCGCGTCCTTTGCCTGGGAGTCCACCGCGTTTCCGATGCTGACGGGAACGCTGGTCACCGCAGCTGGCTTCCTGCCGATCGGCTTTGCCAACTCGGCGGTCGGCGAATATGCCGGCGGCATTTTCTGGATCGTGGCGATCGCGCTGGTCGCATCCTGGTTCGTGGCGGTGATCTTCACGCCCTATATCGGCGTCAAGCTGCTGCCGAATATCGGGGTCAGCCACAACCACGATCCGCACGCGGTCTACGAGACGCGCCTGTACCGGATTCTCCGCAGCATGATTCAATGGTGCGTCGAGCACCGCGTCAAGGTGGTGCTGGCAACCGTCGGCGTGTTCGCGCTGTCGATCGTGGCGTTCGGCCACGTCCAGCAGCAGTTCTTCCCGCTGTCGGAGCGGCCCGAACTGTTCCTGCAACTGCGGTTGCCCGAGGGCACCGCGTTCAATGTTACCGAAAAGTCCGTGAAGGAGGCCGAAGCGCTGCTGAAGGACGATCAGGATATCTCGACCTACACGTCCTATGTCGGGCAGGGTTCGCCGCGTTTCTGGCTCGGGCTCAATCCGCAACTGCCGAATGAAGCCTTTGCGGAGATCGTGATCGTGGCCAGGGACGTCGAGGCGCGCGAGCGGATCAAGGCGCGGATCGAGAAGGCGGTCGCCGACGGTACGCTGACCGAGGCGCGTGTCCGCGTCGATCGCTTCAACTTCGGCCCGCCGGTCGGTTTCCCCGTCCAGTTCCGCGTGATCGGACCGGACACCAAGACCGTCCGCGACATCGCCTATCAGGTGCGCGACGTGGTCAGGCAGAACCCCAACGTCAGGGATCCGCAGCTCGACTGGAACGAGCAGTCGCCCTACCTGAAGCTCGTGGTCGACCAGGATCGCGCCCGCGCGCTCGGGCTCACCCCGCAGGACGTCTCGCAGGCGCTGAGCATGCTGATCTCGGGCGCGCCGGTGACGACGATACGCGACGGCATCGAGAAGGTCGGGGTCGTCGCCCGCGCGGTCCCCTCCGAGCGGCTCGATCTCGCCCATGTCGGCGATCTCACCGTCACCTCGCGCAACGGCGTCGCGGTGCCGCTCTTGCAGATCGCGAAAATCGAATATTCCCACGAGGAGCCGATCATCTGGCGGCGCAACCGCGACATGGCGATCACCGTGCGCGGCGACGTCGTCGATGGCGTGCAGGCGCCCGATGTCACCAACCAGATCTGGCCCAGGCTGCAGCAGATCCGCGACAGCCTGCCGCCGGCCTACCGGATCGAGGCAGGCGGCGCGTTCGAGGAATCGGCCAAGGGCAATGCGTCGATCTTCGTCCTGTTTCCGCTGATGGTGATCGTCATGCTGACGCTGTTGATGATCCAGCTGCAGAGTTTTTCGCGCCTGATCCTGGTCTTCCTGACCGCGCCGCTCGGCATTATCGGGGCGTCGCTCGGGCTGAACGTCGCCAACCAGCCGTTCGGCTTCGTCGCGCTGCTCGGATTGATCGCGCTGGCCGGGATGATCATGCGTAACGCCGTGATCCTGGTCGATCAGATCGAGACCGATGTCTCCCACGGCCTGACCCGCAAGGAAGCCATCGTCGAGGCCACCGTCCGGCGCGCCCGTCCGGTGGTACTGACGGCGCTCGCCGCGATCCTGGCGATGATCCCGCTGTCGCGCTCCGCGTTCTGGGGGCCGATGGCGATCACCATCATGGGCGGCCTGTTTGTTGCAACCTTCCTGACCTTGCTGTACCTGCCGGGTCTCTATGCCCTCTGGTTCCGCAACAGCCTCGAAGAAAGCCGCCCGAGCGAACACATTGGTCTTGCGCCGCAACATCAGGACGAAGCCGAACCCGCATTTCCGCTTGCCGCGGCCGCGGAATAATTGAACACTCGAGCATGATCCGGAAAGCGGATAGCGGTTTTCCGGAAAGATCATGCTCAAACAAGGAATCGAGTACACTGATTTGAGCACCGGCACGACGCTGATTTCGGAACATATCGAACCCGACACCCGGGAGCGGATTCTTGTGGTGGCGGAGCGTCTGTTTCGCGAAATCGGCTACCAGAAGACCACCGTCGCCGACATCGCCAAGGTGCTGCGCATGAGCCCGGCGAATGTCTATCGCTTTTTCGATTCGAAGAAGGCGATCCACGAGGGCGTCGCGCGCACCCTGATGGGCGGCGTCGAGGAGGCGGCCCAGGCGATTGCGACCAGGCCTGGCCCGGCGGCCACCCGCCTGCGCGAGCTCGTCACCACCATCCATCGCATGAACAGCGAACGCTATGTCGGCGATTCCAAGCTGCATGAAATGGTCGAGATCGCGATGGAGGAGAGCTGGGAGGTTTGCGTCGCGCACATGGAGCGGTTGACCGAAACCATCGGTCAGGTCATTGCGGAGGGCGCCGCGTCCGGCGAATTCGACGCCCCCGACGTGCCGCTGGCGGCGATATGTTCCTGCACCGCGATGATGCGGTTTTTCCATCCGCAGATGATCGCCCAAGGCATCAACAAGCCGGGGCCGTCGCTGGACCAGATGGTCGACTTCATCCTCGCCGGACTGGCCTCGCGCGGCAAGGCGGCTGGCAAATAGCCTCATCGTCATATGTGGACGGCCCCTATTGGCAAGCACTTTTTGACGTATCGAACGATTTGGTCTGCTTCGGTCATATGTCCGGCCTGTTGGTGCGGTTTTATGACCGCTGGCCCTGATGAAATCCGATTGCCTTGGTCCCTATCATTGCGGCGAGCTTTGCGGCTCGTGACGTTGTCGGGGTGTCCATGGCTTTCGGTGGTGACCGTATCGTTCATCACGTCTTTCGTGCTTACCAAACTTGAACCGGCGGACTGCTCTCGAATGCTGCTTGAGACGGCGAGATGAGCTCAAGCTTTGACATACGTATCGGTTCGGAATCCCTCGCCTGTAGTCATGATCGCCCAGCAGATCCTTGCCAGCTTGTTGGCCAGAGCCACGGCTACCAGCCGCTCGGGCTTCCTGGCCCGCAGCGTGTTGATCCAGTCGGCGAGAGCGCCTTTGCGCTTGCCTGCGACACGCAGCACCGAAGTCGCGCCCGTGACGAGCATTTTGCGGATATAGCGGTTGCCCTGTTTAGTGATAGCGCCGAGCTTCTCCTTGCCACCGCTCGAATTTTGCCTGGGCGTCAGACCAAGCCATGCCGCGAAGTCGCGTCCGGACTTGAACACGCCCGGATCGGGAACGCTGGCCGCGGTCGCCGACGCGATCAGCGTCCCAATGCCGGGAATCTCATCGAGCAAGCGGCTGATCGGATTTTGTCTGTGCGCCTTGGTGATCTCCTCGTCCACGGTCTCGATCGACAGGTCGAGCCCTTCCAGATGTCCAGCCATGCAGGCCACCGCCGCCCCGGCAATATGGGGAAGTGCGGCATCCGCCTTCGCCAGCGCCAGCAGTTCATCGACGCGGCCGATACCCTTGGCAGCGACAATACCGAACTCGGCAAGGTGGCCGCGCAGGGCGTTGACAGCCATCGTGCGCTGCTTGACCAGCAGTTCGCGGGTCTTGTGCAGCATCAGAACGGCTTGCTGGTCGGCACTCTTGATCGGTACGAAGCGCATATCCGGTCGCGACATCGCCTCGCAGATCGCCGCCGCATCGACCACGTCATTCTTGCCCCGCTTGACGTAGGGTTTGATGTACGCCGGCGGTATCAGAACCACCTCGTGCCCCATCGCGGTCAGTTGGCGGGCCCAATAATGCGCCGAACCGCACGCCTCCATCCCAACACGGCAGGGCTCGATCTGCGAATAGACCTCATGCATCTTCGAACGCTTTACCTTACGCGAAATCGATCGGCCTCCTTCGCTCTCAAGTCCGTGAACCTGAAAATAGTTCTTGCCCAGATCAATCGCTGTTCTGATAAACTTCTCCATGGACGGCCTCCCTTTTGTGGCGCTCCGGCGACCACGTTTTGGCACTTGATGCCGTGTAGGTGGGGCCGTCCACAACATCATTGCGAGCGTAAGCGAAGCGATCCATCGGGCCGCATCACGAAAGATGGATTGCTTCGTCGCTTGCGCTCCTCGCAATGACGGTTAGAGTCTTGGGCTCAAACTGGAAGGAAGCCACGGCGTGGACGCATCGAGCCCAAAAGATCTGCATTACTACGAGCCGAAAAGCGGCCACGGCCTCAGGCACGATCCCTTCAACGCCATCATCGCCCCGCGTCCGATCGGCTGGATTTCCTCGCGGGATGCCAGGGGCAACGTCAATCTCGCGCCCTACAGCTTTTTCAACGGCTTCAATTACCACCCGCCGATCATCGGCTTTTCCTCCACCTCCTGGAAGGACAGCGTCGGCAATATCCAGGAGACCGGCGAGTTCGTCTGGAATCTCGCCACCATGGATCTGGCGCAGCAGATGAACGCCACCGCCGCGCATGTCGCGCACGACGTCGACGAGTTCAAGATCGCCGGGCTGACGGCGGTGCCCGGCAGGCTCGTCAACGTGCCCCGGGTCGGGGAAAGCCCGGTGTCGTTCGAATGCAAGCTGTCGCAGATCATTCAGCTGCAGGGCGCCGACGGCAACAAGGTGCAGGCCTGGCTCACCCTCGGCGAGGTCGTTGCCGTCCACATCGACAAGGCCTTCATCAAGGACGGCGTCTACCAGACCGCGCTCGCCCGCCCGATCGTGCGCGCCGGCCGCCGGGGCGACTATTTTGAAATTCGCCCCGACGCCATGTTCGAGATGGCGCGGCCGGACTGAGCGTCTGCCGCAAGTTGAGCTTGTTGCCGTAAGTTGCGCCCAGCAATCGCGTTTTTCCGGAACCGATGTGCCAGTTTGCCGTTATCAGGCAGCCAGCGCTCTGAATCAATTCGCTCTATTTTCAGTGCGAAGTGTTCACCTGATTTCCACGCTTTCCGCTAAAATGAGTTGTCTTTTGGCATATGCGGGACCGCCAGTTTGCGCCATTACCCCGACCATGAGGGCATCGCCATGAGCTCTTTCTCCTTTCGCCGCGATATCATCACCAGGCCGATCTTCGCTCTCGCGCGTGGCGCATTGCCGCCGATGTCGGACACCGAGCGCGAAGCGCTGGAGGCCGGCGATGTCTGGTGGGACGCCGACCTGTTCACCGGCAATCCCGACTGGTCGAAGCTGCTCGCCACGGCGCCGGCGACCCTGACGTCCGAAGAACGGGCCTTTCTCGATGGCCCGGTCGACGAGCTCTGCGCGATGCTCGACGACTGGAAGATCAATTGGGAATGGCGCGACCTGCCGCCCGAGGCCTGGGATTTCATCAAGCACAAGAAATTCTTCGGCATGATCATCCCCAGGGAGTATGGCGGGCTCGGCTTCTCGCCCTATGCGCATTCGGAAGTGGTGCGGAAGATTTCGTCGCGTTCGCTGACCGCCGCCGTCACCGTGATGGTGCCGAACTCGCTGGGGCCCGGCGAACTCCTGATGCGCTTCGGCACCAGGGATCAGCAGCAGCAATGGCTGCCGCGGCTTGCCGACGGCCGCGAGATTCCCTGCTTTGGGCTGACCAGTCCGGAAGCAGGCTCCGATGCCGCCTCGATGATCGACAGCGGCATCATCTGCAAGGCCGATTTCGGGGGCCGCGAGGTGCTCGGGCTGCGTCTCAACTGGCACAAGCGTTACATCACGCTCGGGCCGGTCGCGACGCTGCTGGGCTTGGCCTTCAAGGCCTACGACCCCGACCATCTGATCGGGCAGCAGGACGAGCTCGGCATTACCGTGGCGCTGATCCCGACCCATCTGCCCGGCGTCGAGATCGGCCATCGCCATCTGCCGGCGATGCAGGTGTTCCAGAACGGCCCGAACCGGGGCCATGATGTGTTCATCCCGATGGACTACGTCATCGGCGGGCAACAGCGCCTCGGCCAGGGCTGGAAAATGCTGATGACGGCGCTGGCCGCCGGGCGCGGCATTTCGCTGCCGTCGCTGTCGGCCGCCGGCGCGGCTTACGCGGCGCGCACGTCAGGCGCCTATGCGCGGATCCGCCAGCAGTTCAACGTTCCGATCGGGAAATTCGAGGGCATCGAGGAGCCGCTCGCCCGCATCGCGGCGACCGCCTATCTGCTCGATGCGGCGCGGCGGCTGACCTGCGCCGCGCTCAATCAGGGCTGTCATCCCGCGGTCATTTCCGGCATCATGAAGCTGCAGGCCACCGAGCGGATGCGGATCGCGATCGACGACGCCATGGACATCCATGGCGGCAAGGCCGTGATCGACGGCCCGCAGAACTACCTGGGCAGTCTCTATCGCTCGGTGCCGGTCGGCATCACCGTCGAAGGCGCCAACATCCTCACCCGCAACCTGATCGTGTTCGGGCAGGGCGCGATCCGCGCCCATCCTTATCTGCTGGAAGAGATGAACGCGCTTGGCGAGGAGGATCGCACCAAAGGGCTTGACGCCTTCGACAAGGCGTTCTGGAAACATATCGGTCACAGCATCGCGACGCTGTTCCGGGCATGGGGCCGGAGCTGGAGCTTTGGGGTGTTTGCGCCGGCGCCCGACGCCGGAGCGGCATCCGGATTCTATCGCCAGCTCTCGCGCTACTCCGCAGGCTTCGCGCTATGCGCGGATATGGCGCTGTTGACACTGGGCGGCGCGCTCAAGCGCAAGGAAATGCTGTCGGCGCGGTTCGGCGATATTCTCTCTGAAATGTATCTGCTCTCCGCCGCCTTGAAGCGCTGGCAGGACGAAGGGCGGCAGCCTGCGGATTTTGCCGCGCTGCAATGGTGCATGGCGAACGGATTCAAGACGATCGAGAACCGCTTCGCGGAAATTCTGGCCAATCTGCCCAACCGCTTTGTCGCGGTCGTGCTGAAATTCCTGATCCAGCCGTTCGGCGCAAGCGTGCTCGGCCCGTCCGATCTCGTGACCCATCAATGCGCCCAGCTTGTGCTGGAGCCCTCGATGGCGCGCGATCGCCTGACGCCCGATCTGTCGCACATCGACGACGACCGCGGCCTCGCCAGGCTGGAAAAGGCGTTTGTTCTGATCGCCGGCGCCGAAGATATCGCCAGGAGAATGCGCGCCGCCCACATTCACGACTGGCGGGAGGCCGTGAAGAAGGGCGTCATCACGCAAAAGGAGGGCGATCAGCTTGCGGCGGCGCATGAAGCGGTTTCGAAAGTGATTGAAGTCGACGACTTCGCGCCGGAAGCGCTGTCGCCGATTTACAAAAAGCCTGCCGAAGTGCATCAGTTCTTTCAGGAGCTTGGTGAAACGAGGGCAGCAAGCTGATGGCGCGACCGGTTTTTATCATCGACGGCAGCCGGACGCCGTTCCTGAAAGCGCGCAGCGGGCCGGGGCCTTTTACTCCCGTCGATCTGGCGGTGCAGTGCGGCCGGCCGCTGCTGGCCCGGCAACCGTTCGCGCCATCAGCCTTCGATCAGGTCATTCTCGGCTGCGTCAATGTCATCGCCGACGAGATGAACCCGGCGCGTGTCGCCGCGTTGCGGCTCGATATGGGCGAGGCGATGGTCGCCTTCACGGTGCAGATCAACTGCGGCTCCGGGATGCAGTCGATTGACACCGCATACCGCTATATCCGTGAAGGTGTTTCGGATTTGATCCTGGCCGGCGGTGCGGAAGCCCTGAGCTACGCGCCGCTGGTGTGGCCGCAGCAGGGCGTGCGCTGGTTCGCGGGGCTTGCCGGCGCCAAGGGCATTCTCGCCAGGCTGGCGGCGCTCGCAAAAGCGCGCCCGGCTTATTTCAAGCCGGTCATCGGCCTCGAGCGCGGGCTGACCGATCCGATCACCGAACTCAATATGGGGCAGACCGCGGAGGTGGTCGGCCACCTCTTCGGCATCACCCGCGCGCAGTCGGACGCCTACGCCCTCGAAAGCCACAAGCGGCTGGCGAACGCGCAGGCGCAGGGTTTCCTCAAGGGCGAGGTCGAAACCGCGTTCGCGCGCCACGGCAAATTCTACGATCATGACGACGGCGTGCGGCCGGATTCCACGTCCGAGAGCCTTGCAAAACTGAAGCCGGTGTTCGAGCGGCCCTGGGGCCAGGTCACCGCCGGCAACTCCTCGCAGATCACCGACGGCGCCTCATGGACCATCCTTGCTTCGGAAGAAGCGGTCAAAAGGCACGGCCTGACGCCGAAGGCCGTGATTATCGACAGCCAATGGTCGGCGCTCGACCCCTCTATCATGGGCCTCGGCCCGGTGCTGTCGGCGACCGAACTGATGAAACGCAACAAGCTATCGCTCGGGGATATCGAGACCTGGGAATTGAACGAGGCTTTTGCCACCCAGGTGCTGGGGTGCCTTGCCGCCTGGAACGACGAAAAATTCTGCCGCGAGATTTTGGGACTTGAGAGCGCCGCCGGGCAGATCGACCATGCCAGGCTCAACGTCGACGGCGGCGCCATCAGCCTCGGTCATCCCGTCGGCTGCAGCGGCAACCGCATCGTGCTGCATCTCGTCAATGCGATGAAGCGCCTGGGTACCAGGCGCGGCATCGCCACCGAATGCATCGGCGGCGGGCTGGGCGGCGCCATGTTGATCGAGACGGTGTGACCATGGATTTCACGGATCATGAACGTTCTCGGTGACCGCGTGCTCGAACTCGGGCCGAAGCCGGAGGAGAACGGCCCCTATCGCCATTTCAAGCTGACGAGGGATGCCGACGGCGTTGCCTGGCTGCTGTTCGACCGCGAAGGCAGTAGCGCCAACACGCTGTCCGCCGACGTCCTCGAGGAATTCGACACTGTGCTGGCGGCGCTGGAAAACCAGCGGCCCGCGGGCCTGGTCATTCGCTCGGCGAAGAAGTCCGGATTCATCGCCGGCGCCGATGTCAACGAATTTCGCGGCGCGACTGATTTTCGCCCGGTCGAAACCGCGATCGGCCGGGCGCATGCGGTGATCGACCGCCTGGAAGGTTTGAAGATTCCGACCGTCGCCGTCATTCACGGCTTCTGCCTCGGCGGCGGCCTCGAAGTCGCGCTTGCCTGCCAGTCCCGCATTGCGATCGACGGCGCCCGCTTTGGCTTTCCCGAAGTGATGCTCGGCCTGCATCCCGGCCTCGGTGGCACCGCGCGCTTCACGCGTCTCATCAATCCGGTGCAGGCGATGACCCTGATGCTGACCGGCAAGACCATCGACGCGCGCCGGGCAAAATCGCTCGGGCTGGTCGATGGCGTGGCGCAGGAGCGGCACGTCCGCAATGCCGTGAAGGACGCGCTGTTCGGCCATCTGAAGCGCGCCCGGCCCGGGTTCCTTAACGCGGTCCTGAACTTCACGCCGGTACGCGGGTTCCTTGCGAACCGGATGCGTCGCGAGGCTGCAAGGGCGGCTTCCCCCGAACATTACCCTGCGCCTTACGGGCTGATCGATCTCTGGGAAAAGCACGGCGGCGACAAGGCGGCGATGCTCGCCGCCGAGAAGAGCTCGTTCGCCCATCTCATGGTGACGCCGACGGCGCAGAACCTGATCCGGGTATTCTTCCTGCGCGAACAGATGAAGAAGCTCGCAGGAAGCGGCAACAAGGTCGGCAACGTTCACGTCATCGGCGCCGGCGCGATGGGCGGCGACATCGCGGCGTGGTGCGCCAATCAGGGGCTGCGGGTCACGTTATCGGACATGAAGCCGGAGCCGATCGCCGGCGCCATCAAGCGCGCCGCCGATCTGTTCGGCAAGATCATGCGCAAGCGCACCGACATCCGCGACGCGCTGGACCGGCTCGTCCCCGATCTCGACGGCGAGGGCGTCCGCAATGCCGATCTGATCATCGAGGCGGTGCCGGAAAAGCTGGAACTGAAGCAGAAGGTCTATGCCGGGCTGGAGCCGAAGATGAAGCCGGGCGCGATCCTCGCCACCAACACCTCGAGCATTCCGCTGCAGGATTTGCGCACCACATTGCAAAAGCCGGAGCGGCTGGTCGGATTGCATTTCTTCAATCCGGTATCCCGGCTGCAACTGGTCGAGGTCGTCAGCCATGACGGCAGCGATCCGCAACTGCTTGAAAGAGGCGCTGGCCTTTGTCGGCGCCATCGACCGGTTGCCGCTGCCGGTCAAGAGTTCGCCGGGCTTCGTCGTCAACCGCGCGCTGACGCCTTACATGCTGGAGGCGATGGTGATGCTGGACGAGAGCATCGACAAGCTCACCATCGATGCGGCGGCGGAGAAATTCGGCATGCCGATGGGGCCGATCGAACTCGCCGACCAGGTCGGCCTCGATATCTGTCTCGCGGTCGGCGACATGCTGCGCTCGAAATTCGGCGATTTGCTGCCGCCGACGCCGGCCTGGCTTCGCGAGAAGGTCGCTGGCGGCGATCTCGGCCGCAAGACCGGCAAGGGCTTTTATGTCTGGAAGGACGGCAAGGCCGACAAAACGCCGGGTTCGCCCTCGACCACGCAGCCGACGGAGGAAATGATCGACCGGCTGATGCTGCCGATGTCGAACGTCTGCGTCGCGTGCTTGCGCGAGGGCATCGTCGACGACGCCGACGTGGTTGATGGCGCGATGATCTTCGGCACCGGCTATGCGCCGTTCCGCGGCGGTCCCTTGAACTACGCGCGAACCCGCGGGCCGGAAAACGTGGCGTCCGCCTTGCGCGCGCTGGCGCAAAAATTCGGCGGCCGGTTCGCGCCGGATGCCGGCTGGGATAGTTTCAAGTAACATCAATTCCGGATTCGATCGACGGGGCCTCTGACATGACCGACACGCAAGCCGTTCACGCCCCGCCGAATTGCGGAGACCGAACCCTGCGGCGATCTGTCGATCCGCACGCTGGCGATGCCCGCCGACACCAACGCGAACGGCGATATTTTCGGCGGCTGGCTGCTCAGCCAGATGGATATCGGCGGCGGCATCTTCGCGTCCAAGGTCGCAAAATCGCGCACCGTCACGGTGGCGATCGATGCGATGAATTTTCGCAAACCGGTGTTCGTCGGCGACGTGGTTTCGGTTCACGCCAACCTGGTCCGGATCGGCAGGACTTCGGTCACCGTCCGCCTCGAGGCCTGGGTGCTGCGCCGCAAGGAGACGCATTCGATCCTGGTGACCGACGGCAATTTTACCTACGTCTCGATCGACGATCAGGGGCACCCGCAAGCGATCAGCCAGGACCAGCGGCCGATTTCGGCGTGACGCCCCCGCGTCTTGCCGTCATTGCAAGGAACCGGCGGGTCCCGCGAATGCGCGCCCGATGGCAGGCTCCGCGGCGAAGCAATCCAGTGCCTGGCTCTGGATTGCTCCCGGTTCAAAACGATTTTGCCAACCGCACCCTTGTGTCAGTCGTCATATTCCCTGGAAATGTCCATGCCGGTGTAGTCGGGCATGAACGCCGCCGCCCCGAGGCTTACCGCCGCGCAGGCGGCGATGTAGATGGAGATCGCGTAGCCGGAGTGGTAAGCGGCGAACAGGGCTGTCGCGATAAGGGGCGCCGGACCGCCGGCAATCACTGACGCCAGCTGATAGCCCAGTGACGCACCGCTATAGCGCAATCGCGGCGTGAAGGCCTCCGCGATCAGAGCTGCCTGCGGCCCATATTGCATGTCATGCGGGATCAGCGACGGCACGATGGCGATGAACACCGCTGATGGAATTGCGGTGTCCACCATTCCGAAATACAGGAAGCCGAACAGGCCCACCGTCGCCGCGCCGATCAAATACATCTTCCTGCGCCCGATGCGGTCGGAGATGTGGCCCGACAGCGGGATGGTGACGAACGACAGACAGGAGGCGGTCAGCACCGCGATCAGGATCAGATCGCGCGACATGTGCAAGGTGCCGACGGCGTAGGCGAAGATGAACGCGGTGAAGATATAGACGGCGCTTGCTCGGACACCCGCAGCAAGGCCGACAGCATGATCTCCTTCGGATGCTTTTTGAAGACCTCGACGACAGGGGTCCTCTCGATCTTCCGGTCGTCCAGCAGTTGCTGGAACACCGGCGTCTCGAGAATGCCAAGGCGGATCCATAGACCGATGCCGACGAGAACGATCGAGAGCGCGAAAGGAAGCCGCCAGCCCCAGGTGACGAACTGGTCACCCGTCATTTGGCTGAAGGCGAGGACGGCAAGGTTTGACAGGAACAGGCCGCACGGCACGCCGAATTGCGGCCAGGATGCCACCAGACCGCGTTGACCGTGGGTGCGCGACCATTCCATCGCCAGCAGCACCGACCCGCCCCACTCGCCGCCAACGCCGATACCCTGAATCATCCGCAGCACCGTCAGGATGACCGCGCCCCAGATGCCGATTGACGCGTAGGTCGGCACGAATGCGATGAGGAAGGTCGCGATGCCCATGCACAGAAGCGTGGCGATCAGTGTCGCCTTGCTGCCGATGCGATCACCGTAGTGTGACTGCGATAGTCATTGAATTGTTCCCCTGGGTTTGTTGTTTCCTTGTTCTGTTGGAACCGTTCTCTGCGGTTCATCGGGAGAATGCTACAATCAGCTCGCGGCAACTTAAGGATGGGTCGCGCCGAAGACACTCATATTGCTGCACCGCAGGGGCGAAGGTTTGGTTTCCGGCGCAAGTCGCTTTAACCAGATTTAGCCTTTCGTCTCCCCGATCGCCCATGTGGCCGATTTCCCGCGTTGACCGGATGCCGGAACGGCCGCACCATGGGCAACGTTTTTGCCCGAGGTGCCGCCGTGACTGGCCTTACTCACCGCCAAAATGAAATCCTCAATATCGCCCGCGCCTTCGGCCGGGTGATGGTGGAAGATCTCGCCCGCCGTTTCGAGGTCTCGGCGCAGACCATCCGCAAGGATCTGAATGATCTGTGCGATCACCGGTCGCTGACGCGAATTCATGGCGGAGCCATCATCGCCTCGGGCGTCGAGAACCTCGCCTATGAGGCCCGCCGCTTTGTCGCCGCCGAGGAAAAGAAGGCCATCGGCGCGGCCGCCGCCGCCCTGATCCCCAACGGCTGCTCGCTCTTCATCAATATCGGCACCACGACGGAAGAAGTCGCCAGCGCGCTGACCTCGCACGAAGACCTCCTGGTCATCACCAATAACCTCAACGTTGCGATGCTGCTTTACCGGCATCCGCGCATCGAGGTGATCGTGGCCGGCGGCGCGGTGCGCCGCGCCGACGGCGCCGTGATCGGCTCGACCGCCATCAGCCTGATCGGCCAGTTCAAGGTCGACTACGCCATCATCGGCGCATCCGCGATCGACGAGGCGGGCGCGCTGCTCGATTTCGATTATCGCGAGGTGCAGGCATCCCAGGCCATCATCGCCAATGCGCGCAGCGTGATGCTGGTCGCCAACTCGACGAAGCTGCGGCGCAGCGCCCCGGTCCGCATCGCCCATATCAGCCAGATCCAGACTTTTGTGACCGACGCCGCGCTGCCGGCCGGGCTTGCCAATATTTGTCATAGCCGAGGCATCGAGGTGATCGAGGCGATGCCCAAGCCGTCAGGTGATCTCGACGAACCGGGCGTCGAGCCCGCCCCGCCGACGATCGTCCGACGCGCCTGATCCATCGATCCATGAGCGCGATCTGCCGGGCAAGCCAAGGATTCGCCCCGCAAAAGCCCGGATAGGTTCCTTTTCGCTTGCTTTCACATTTGGTTGTGATTTATTCCAAACCGAAAGCGAAATCGCCTAAGTGAACAGGCGAACGCCGGGGAAGCGTCTTTGGAACGAATTTTCGACCTCGCTATCATCGGAGGCGGCGTTAACGGCTGCGGCATCGCGCGCGATGCGGCCGGTCGGGGCAATTCCGTTTTCCTTTGTGAAATGAATGACTTGGCGAGCGGGACGTCGTCCTGGTCGACCAAGCTCGTGCATGGCGGCCTGCGCTATCTCGAATATTATGAGTTTCGTTTGGTCCGCGAGGCGCTGATCGAGCGCGAAATCCTCTGGCAGATCGCGCCCCATATCATTCGTCCGCTTCGTTTCGTGCTGCCCCACCATGCCGGGCTGCGCCCGGCCTGGCTGCTGCGGCTCGGCCTGTTCCTTTACGATCATATCGGCGGCCGGAACCTGCTGCCGCCGACCCGCTCGATCGATCTGGTCAGCGATGCGGTCGGCAAACCCCTGGTTCCCAACCGCTTCACGCGCGGCTTCGAATATTCGGACTGCTTCGTCGATGACGCGCGTCTGGTGATTCTCTCCGCGCGCGATGCGGCGGATCGCGGCGCCGAGATCCGCACCCGCGCGCGCGCGGCCGAGATCCGGCAGGCCGATGGCATCTGGCACGTCACAGTCGAAAACACCGTCAGCGGTGAGCGCTCGACGATTCAGGCCCGCGCGCTCGTCAACGCCGGCGGTCCGTGGGTCGAGCAGGTGCTGGCCTCCGGTGCCGGCGTCAACGCCAGGGCAAAAGTGCGGCTGGTGCAAGGCTCCCACATCGTGGTGCGAAAGCTCTATGCGCACGACCGCGCCTACATGTTCCAGAACAGTGACGGGCGGATCGTGTTCGCCATTCCCTATCAGGACGATTTCACGCTGATCGGCACCACCGACCGCGACTACGAGGGCGACCCATCGAAGGTGAAGGCCTCGACTGAGGAAATCAAATATCTCTGCGACTCCGTCAGCGAATATCTGGCCAAACCGGTCAAGCCGGAAGACGTGGTCTGGACCTATGCCGGCGTTCGCCCGCTCTATGACGACGGCGCCAGCGAAGCCAAGGCCGCTACCCGCGATTACGTGTTCGAACTCGACACCCCCGGCGGCGCGCCGCTGTTGTCGATCTATGGCGGCAAGATCACCACCTATCGCCGCCTCGCCGAGGAGGCGCTGGAGCGGCTGTCGCCTTATCTGCGCAGTGCCAAATCGCGCGAGGGCTGGACCGCGAAATCGCCGCTGCCGGGCGGCGACATGGACGTCTCGGCGATCCCGGCGCTGACCGCGGAACTGCAACGCAATTATCCGTTCCTGACCGCCGCGCATGCCAACCGGCTGGCGCACGCCTACGGCACCCGCGCCGCCAGATTGCTGGGCAACGCGAAATCGCTCGGCGATCTCGGCCAGTCGTTCGGCGCCACCTTGACGGAGAGCGAAGTCAGGTACCTGATGTCGGCGGAATGGGCCTTGACCGCCGACGACATCGTATGGCGGCGATCCAAGCTTGGATTGCGGCTGTCGCCTGCCGAAATTGCCGCCATCGACGACTGGATTGCCGCCCATCGTGTCCCCGCTTGAAAGTCCCTTGCGTGAAGCAGGAGGGCGGACATGAGCGTTACGCTGGAGCACGTCACGCGATCGATCGATGGCATTCCGGCCATTCGCGACGTCTCGCTGACGCTCGAGCGCGGCACCCTGAGCGTGCTGCTCGGCCCGACGCTTGTCGGGCAAGACCTCGATCATGCGGCTGCTTGCCGGCCTCGACAAGCCGACGACCGGCCGCGTGCTGGTCGACGGCAAGGATGTCACCGGCATCGACGTGCGGCAGCGTTCGGTGGCGATGGTCTATCAGCAGTTCATCAATTATCCCTCGCTGACCGTCTATGAAAACATCGCTTCGCCGCTGCGGGTGCAGCGCAAGCCGCGCGAGGAAATCGAGAAGCGCGTCCAGGAAGCCGCAAGGCTCCTGAAGCTCGAGCCGTTTCTGAACCGCACGCCGCTGCAATTGTCCGGCGGCCAGCAGCAGCGCACCGCGATCGCGCGCGCGCTGGTCAAGGGCGCCGATCTGGTGTTGCTCGACGAGCCGCTCGCCAATCTCGACTACAAGCTGCGCGAGGAACTGCGCACCGAATTGCCGCGCATCTTCGAGGCGTCCGGCGCGATCTTCGTCTACGCGACCACCGAGCCTTCCGAGGCGCTGTTGCTCGGCGGCCGCACCGTCTGCATGTGGGAAGGCGAGGTGCTGCAGGCCGGCGAGACCTCGAAAGTCTATCGCCATCCCGATACGCTGCGCGTCGCCCAGGTGTTTTCCGATCCGCCGCTCAACATCGTCGGGATCGAAAAGAAAAACGGCTCGGTGCAGTATGCCGGCGGCGTGCAGGCGCCGGCGTCCGGACTTTACGCCGGTCTCGGCGACGGCGCCTACCGGGTCGGCTTCCGCGCCCACCAGCTGGAGGTCGCCAACGGCATCGCCGGCCGCCATGCGTTTCACGCCACCGTGACGGTGACCGAAATCACCGGCTCGGAAAGCTTCGTGCATCTCAACCGCGACGCCTCCAACTGGGTCGCGGTGCTGCATGGCGTGCACGAATTTCCGCCCGGACACGTGCTCGATGCCGTGCTCGATCCGGATAATGTTTTTGTGTTCGACGCGGCCGGCCGCCTGGTCGCCTCGCCGGCCGCGATGTGAGGGACATGCAGCATGGCCCGCATTGACCTCGTCGATCTCGCACACTCCTACAGCGGCAACGACGCCGCTCCGGAATCGTTTGCGCTGAAGCCGATTTCGATGACCTGGCGGCAGGGCGGCGCCTATGCGCTGCTCGGGCCGTCAGGCTGCGGCAAGACCACGCTGCTCAATCTGATCTCGGGCATCGTTACGCCGTCGCGCGGCAAGATCCTGTTCGACGGCGTCGACATCACACCGCTGTCAACCCAGAAGCGCAATATCGCGCAGGTGTTCCAGTTTCCGGTGATCTACGACACCATGACGGTCGGACAGAATCTGGCATTTCCGCTGAAAAATCGCGGCGTGCCGAAAGCCGAGATCGACGCGCGGGTCGCGGAGATCGCCGGTCTGCTCGACCTTACGCCCTATCTTTCGCGCAAGGCGAAGCGGCTGACCGCCGACGCCAAGCAGAAGATCTCGCTCGGCCGCGGGCTGGTCCGCTCCGATGTCGCCGCCATTCTGTTCGATGAGCCGCTGACGGTGATCGATCCCGAGCTGAAATGGCAGTTGCGCTCGAAGCTCAAGGCGCTGCATCGCGCGCTCGATCTGACGATGATCTATGTCACCCACGACCAGACCGAGGCGCTGACCTTTGCCGATACCGTGGTGGTGATGCATGACGGCCGGGTGGTGCAGAGCGGCACGCCGGCGGAATTGTTCGACAAGCCGGCGCACACCTTCGTCGGCTATTTCATCGGCTCGCCCGGCATGAACATCGTGCCCGCCGAGGTCAGGGGACGCGAGGCGCGGATCGACGGCCACACCATCATGCTGAACCGCAACTATGACGGCTTGCCGGCGGGCGCGAAGATCGAGATCGGCGTGCGCCCCGAATTCGTCGACGTCGCGCCGCCCGGCTCCGGCCTGCTGTCGGCCAATATCGAGCGGATCGACGACCTCGGCCGCGTCCGTTTCGCGCGCGTCCGGGTCGGCGACGCCAAATTCGCAGCAAGGGTGCCGGCGGGATTTTCGGTTCCGGACAATGCCGCCGGATTGATATTCGATCCGTCGCACGTTCACGTCTATGCCGACAGCCTGCTGGTCGAGGGGACGTAATGGACAAGACCGTCAACCAGAAGGCCTGGTTCCTGGTGCTGCCGGTGTTTCTGGTGGTGGCGTTCTCGGCCGTGCTGCCGTTGATGACGGTGGTGAACTATTCGATGCAGGATACTTTCGGCAACAACCAGTTCTTCTGGAACGGCGTCGGCTGGTTCAAGGAACTGCTCGATCCGTCGACCGATCTCGGCGGACGGTTCCTGGCGTCGCTGGGGCGCAACCTGTTCTTCTCCGCCGTAATCCTCGCGATCGAGGTGCCGCTTGGCATCGTGGTCGCGCTTTCGATGCCGCGTCAGGGCTGGAGTGTCGCCGCCTGCCTCGTGATCCTGGCGTTGCCGCTGCTGATTCCATGGAACGTGGTCGGAACGATCTGGCAGATCTTCGGACGGCCCGACATCGGCCTGCTGGGCTATGTGCTGAACAATATCGGGATCAACTACAACTACGTCTCCAACGAATTCGACGCCTGGGCCACCGTCATCGTGATGGACGTCTGGCACTGGACCAGCCTGGTCGCGCTGTTGTGCTACGCCGGACTGAAGTCGATACCGGACGCCTATTATCAGGCCGCGCAGATCGACGGCGCGTCGCGCTGGGCGGTGTTCACCGCGATCCAGCTGCCGAAAATGAATCGGGTGCTGCTGATCGCGGTGCTGCTGCGGTTCATGGACAGTTTCATGATCTACACCGAGCCGTTCGTGGTGACCGGCGGCGGGCCGGGCAACTCGACGACGTTCATTTCGATCGAGCTCGTCAAGATCGCGCTCGGGCAATTCGACCTCGGCAAGGCGGCCGCGCTGTCGCTGGTCTACAACCTGATCATCATCATCGTGTGCTGGGTATTCTACACCGTCATGACCAATGCCGGCGCCGAGCGCCAGGCCAACAAGGGAGTCGCATGATGCATTCGATTCCCGGCCGCCGCCTCATCCTCGCGCTGTTCCTGATCTTCCTGCTGCTGCCGATCTACTGGCTGGTCAACATGAGCTTCAAGACCAACGACGAGATCGTCTCGACCATGACGCTGTGGCCGCACCAGCCGACCATCGCCAACTACATGCGGATCTTCACCGACGAGAGCTGGTATTCCGGTTACATCAATTCGCTGAAATACGTCGTCATCAATACCGTGATCTCGATTTCGGTCGCGCTGCCGGCGGCGTATGCGTTTTCGCGCTATCGCTTCCTCGGCGACAAGCATCTGTTCTTCTGGCTGTTGTCGAACCGGATGGCGCCGGCGGCGGTCTACGCGCTGCCGTTCTTCAATCTCTATTCGGCGATCAACCTGTTCGATACGCCGTGGGCGGTCGCGCTGGCGCATTGCATCTTCAACGTGCCGCTGGCGGTGTGGATCCTGGAAGGGTTCGTCTCCGGCGTGCCGCGCGAGATCGACGAGACGGCGTTTCTGGACGGCTATTCGTTCCCGCGCTTCTTCATCAAGATCCTGGTGCCGTTGATCGCCAGCGGCATCGGCGTCGCGGCGTTCTTCTGCTTCATGTTCTCCTGGGTCGAATTGCTGCTGGCGCGGACGCTGACGTCGGTGGACGCCAAGCCGATTTCCGCCGTCATGACCCGCACCGTCTCCGCGGCCGGAATGGACTGGGGATTGCTGGCTGCCGCCGGTGTCCTGACCATCATCCCGGGCGCGCTGGTGATCTGGTTCGTCCGCAATTACATCGCGCGCGGCTTCGCGCTCGGCAGGGTATAGGGAGGGCCGCCATGGAAAATATCGCATGGATGGCCTGGACGCTGCCGACCGCGATCTTCTTTGTGCTGCTGGCCTGTACTCTGGCGGTCATGACGTGGCTCGCGATCGCCTATCCGGAAGCCGAACGGGTCGGAATCCTGCGCATCCCGACGACGCGCGGCGACCGGCTGTTCATTTCACTGATCATGACCGCCGTTATTCACCTGTTGTGGATCGGGCTGGTCGGCAACGACACGATCGCGACGATTCCGATCGGAGAAGGCATTGAATTGTCGAGCCTGTGGCTCGCCACCGCGATTTCGCTTGTTTCGGCCGTTGCGATTTTCCGCACCGTCTGAGGGAAGCGAAAAGGAGCAGATCCGGGATCAACCCGGGCCTGAGTATGTTTGTCGCTGCAACGGAGGAACCAACATGCGACGCTTAGAGAGAAGCCAGGGGGCCATGATCAGGACCCGCGTCTTGATGATGACAAGCGCTGTAGCGCTGATTGCAGCGTCGGCTGCGATCACCGCACCTGCGTTTGCGGACGAAGCCGCCGCCAAGAAGTGGATCGATACCGAATTCCAGCCTTCGACGTTGTCCAAAGAAGACCAGATGAAGGAAATGGAGTGGTTCATCAAGGCCGCTGCCCCCTTCAAGGGAATGGAGATCAACGCCGTCTCCGAAACCCTGACGGTGCACGAGTATGAATCGAAAACCCTTGCCAAGGCCTTTGAGGAAATCACCGGCATCAAGGTCAAGCATGACATCATCCAGGAAGGTGACGTCGTCGAGAAGATCCAGACCCAGATGCAGTCCGGCAAGAACGTCTATGACGCCTGGATCAACGACTCCGACTTCATCGGCACCCACTTCCGTTACGGTCAGGCGGTCGATCTGACGGAGTGGATGGCCGGCGAAGGCAAGGACGTCACCGATCCCCAGCTCGACGTCAACGACTTCATCGGCAAGTCGTTTACCACGGCGCCGAACGGTCATCTCTATCAGTTGCCCGACCAGCAGTTCGCCAACCTCTACTGGTTCCGCTACGACTGGTTCTCCAATCCGGAGTACAAGGCCAAGTTCAAGGCCAAGTATGGCTACGATCTCGGCGTTCCCGTGAACTGGTCGGCTTATGAGGATATCGCCGACTTCTTCACCAACGACATCAAGGAAATCAACGGCGTCAGGGTCTATGGCCACATGGACTACGGCAAGAAGGATCCATCGCTGGGCTGGCGCTTCACCGACGCGTGGTTGTCGATGGCCGGCAACGGCGACAAGGGCCTGCCGAACGGACTTCCGGTCGACGAATGGGGCATCCGCATGGAAGGCTGCCGTCCGGTCGGCTCGAGCGTCGAGCGTGGCGGCGACGTCAACGGCCCGGCGGCGGTCTATTCGATCGTCAAGTACCTCGACTGGATGAAGAAATATGCCCCGCCGCAGGCGCAAGGCATGACCTTCTCCGAATCCGGTCCGGTGCCGTCGCAAGGCAATATCGCCCAGCAGATCTTCTGGTACACCGCCTTCACCGCCGACATGGTGAAGCCCGGCCTGCCGGTGATGAATGCGGACGGTACGCCGAAGTGGCGCATGGCTCCGTCGCCGCACGGCGCCTACTGGAAGGACGGCATGAAGCTCGGCTACCAGGACGTGGGTTCGGCGACGCTTCTGAAGTCCACCCCGGTCGACCGCCGCAAGGCGGCCTGGCTCTACCAACAGTTCATCGTCTCCAAGACGGTGAGCCTGAAGAAGAGCCATGTCGGTCTCACCTTCATTCGTGAGTCCGATATCTGGGACAAGTCGTTCACCGAGCGCGCGCCGAAACTCGGCGGGCTGATCGAGTTCTACCGCTCGCCGGCGCGCGTGCAGTGGACCCCGACCGGCAACAACGTGCCGGATTATCCGAAGCTTGCGCAATTGTGGTGGCAGAACATCGGCGATGCGTCGTCCGGTGCGAAGACGCCGCAGGCGGCGATGGACTCGCTGGCAGCCGCGCAGGACTCGGTGATGGAACGTCTGGAGAAGTCCGGCGTCCAGGGCGCCTGCGGACCGAAGCTCAACAAGAAGGAAACGGCTGAGTACTGGTTCGCGAAGTCGGCCAAGGATGGCAACATCGCGCCCCAGCGCAAGCTGGCGAACGAGAAGCCGAAGGGCGAAACCGTCGACTACGACACGCTGATCAAGTCGTGGCCGGCCTCGCCGCCGAAGCGCGCCTCGAACTGAGGTTTGCGTAACGAAAACAGCGAAGGCCGGGAGCGATCCCGGCCTTTTGCTTGTCGTCATTGCGAGGAGCCAACGGGTCGCGCGAATGCGCGCCCGATGACAGGCTCCGCGACGAAGCAATCCAGCTTTCTCTGATCGGGCAACAAAGCTGGATTGCTTCGCTTCGCTCGCAATGACGGCTATTATTGGCATGCTATTCGCCGCGACCTGAGGAGCCTCGCCATGCGCATGACCTTTCGTTGCGACCCGGCGTTGTCGGATCATCTGCCGCGGCCGATTCCGGCGCGCAGCGCGCTTCCCGATTGGCTCCGGGCCATGCCCGCGAACGCGCATTCGGAAATCCACGGGCGGGACATTCGCACCGTGAAGCAATGCCCGCCCTTCGTTGACGCGATGGCCTATGGCGTCATGATCTTGCTGCCGTGCGACGTCACCGTCGATCGTGGTTCGTTTTCCTGGGCCTGGAACATTCCGGAGCCGGCGACATCAGGCCACCCGCGCGCGCCCCTGAGCTTTCATGTTCCGGCCCAGTTTGCGGATCCGCCGTTTGCGCGGGAAGGGCAGGCCGCGATAAAATTCAACAGCTTCTGGACCATCGAGCTTGAGCCCGGCTGGTCGTTGTTTGCGACCCATCCGGTCAACCGCTACGATCTGCCGTTTTGTACGATCTCGGGCCTGGTGGATGCCGATCGGTTTCATGACGGCGGGATCAATTTCCCGGCGCTCTGGATGCAGCCTGATTTTTGCGGCGTGCTGCCGAAGGGCACGCCGGTGGCGCAGTGCTTTGCGGTGCCGCGCGAGCCGCCACAGCTCGTATTCGAGAGTTTTGACGAGGCTCACTCGGCGGCCTATGCGAAGACCGTTTCCGAAGTGCTGGCCACGCCCGGCGTCTATCGCAAGCGTTTTCGCGCGCGAAGGGGGCGGCTGGAGCGTGAATGAAGCTGAAGCTTCGACGTTACCTCGCCCTGCGAATGGCGGGGAGAGGGAGCAGTGGCGGATCGCTGCGCTTAATCCAAACTCATCCCGATCAATCGCTCAGCGATCGGCGCAGCGCGGCCTCGTCGATCCACAGGCGCCCGTGGGACGCCGAGGTCAGCGCCATCGCGATCCTGCCGAACATCTGGGGGCGCAGCCGATAGGCCTCGGTATAGGCGCGCATCGCGCTGTCGAGATCGCCGGATTCCTGAAGCACGACGCCGAGATTGAGCGCGGCCTCGGCGTAGTCGGGCTTCTTTTCCAGCGCCTTGCGGTAGGCGGTGGCGGCGCCTTCATAGTTGTGCAGATCCTGCCTGACGAGGCCGAGATCGAACCAGACCGGCGCGGGAGCGTCGTCTTCCGCCGCGCGTTCAAGCAGGGATGCGGCGAGGGTGGTGTCGCCATCCTCCCATGCCAGCCGTCCCAGCCGTGCCACGGCTTCGGCGTTCTGCGGGACGATCTTATGAAGGGCCTGCCACGCTTCGCGCGCCTGCGGTCGAAGACCGGCCTGGTCGAGCGTTCGAGCCTTCTCGAGAAACACTTCCCGCTGCGGCGCGATCGCGATCGCCCGGTCGAGATGGAATAATGCGGCGTCAAAATCCCTGGCGGCGCGGGCGATGCGGGCCGCGAGCAGGTGTGCGGCGGCATTGCCGGGCCGCTTTGCGAGGCTTGTTTCGACGTGGGCGCGGGCGGACTGATTTTCGCCCTTGGAAAACAGCACGGCGGCCAGAAGATGATTGAGCATGGGATCGCCGGGCTGGCGGCTAAGACCCTGTTCACAGAGCCTGCGCGCCTCGCCGGGCTGGCCGGAATTGAAGGCCGCCGTCGCACGACGGACGATTTCCTCGGCGGTGTGCTTGCTCATGCCGAGCACATTAGAACAAAGGAGCGGGTCTGCAAGGAAGGACGATATATGACCTCGTCATTCCGGGGCGACGCGAAGCGTCGAGCCCGGAATCCAGAAGTTGTCAGCACGAGATTCCCCGATGTGCAGTTGCACATCTGAGGTTCGCGCTGACGCGCGCTCCGGAATGACGGCCGTGGGTATTCGTATCTACTACTGCGCCACGTCCAGCGCTGCGCTGAGGGTGGGATAATCGGTGTAGCCCTTGGCGCCGCCGCCATAGAACGTCGCCTTGTCCGGCGCGTTGAGCGGTGCGCCGCGCTTCAGGCGCTCGACCAGATCGGGATTGGCGATGAACAGTTTTCCGAACGCGATCAGGTCGGCCTCGCCAGCCGCGAGCACCTTGCTGGCGAGCTGGAAATCATAGCCGTTATTGGCCATGTAGGCGCCCTTGAAGCGCTTGCGCAGGGAGCCGTAGTCGAACGGCGCAATGTCGCGCGGGCCGCCGGTCGCGCCCTCGATGACGTGGATATAGGTAAGCTTCAGCGCATTGAGACGATCGACGATATGATCGAACAGCGGCTGCGGATTGGAGTCGGAGACATCGTTCGCCGGCGTCACCGGCGAAATCCGAATGCCGGTTCGCTCGGGTCCGGCTTCCGCCGACACCACCTTTGCGACCTCGAGCATCAGCCTGGCGCGGTTCTCGATCGACCCGCCATAGGCATCAGTGCGCTTGTTGGTGCCGTCCTTGGCGAACTGATCCAACAGATAGCCGTTGGCGCCGTGGATTTCGACGCCGTCGAAACCTGCCTCGATCGCGTTCGCGGCTCCGCGCCGAAAACCTTCGATGATCCCGGGGATTTCCTCCAGCGCCAGCGCGCGGGGCTCCGACACATCGGCGAAAGTGCCGTTGACGAATGTCTTGCCATTGGCGCGGATCGCGGACGGCGCGACCGGGGCGCCGCCATTCGGCTGCAGCGAGGTGTGCGAAATGCGGCCGACATGCCAGAGTTGAATGAAGATGCGCCCGCCGCGCTCGTGGACGCGATCGGTGACCTTGCGCCAGCCGGCGACCTGTTCTTTGGAATAGATGCCGGGCGTGTCCTGATAACCCTGACCCTGCTGCGAGATCTGGCTCGCCTCGGTGATCAGCAACCCGGCGGAGGCGCGCTGCCCGTAATATTCGACCGCCAGCGGGCTCGGCACCAGGCCTGCGGCCGCCCGGTTGCGCGTCAGCGGCGCCATCACCAGGCGGTTGGGGAGCGTGATCGGGCCAAGCTGATAGGGCTCGAAGAGTTTGGACGGCGTGCTCATTTTTGTTGTTTCCAGTGAATTGCAGGTGGGTAACACAGGTGGGCAACAGCGAGATGGGCACTCCCGATGGCCGCGGCAATGCCGCGAGCCATTCGGAAAGCGCAGGCTAGCCCCGCACGATCCCGCCGAGGTGGCCGCCGTCACGTCACCACGTCGCCACGACCACGTATGATCGATAACGATAATGCATCATGCATAACCAACGGGGTATGGTAAATTCAACGATGCTTGTTCCGGAGCGGTGCCGCGCGAGCGGCCTCTTCAACGCTGAGGCGTCCTCGTAGTCCCAACGCGCAGGGCGATTCCAGATGGCAGGCGCCTGCGGCTTGGAAGTCCCGGACCATTGCCGCTTTACTTACGCATATCTCCGCGGTTATACGTCAATCAATAGCCCGCAGGTTATCGATTGCAAATGCCGAAAGCTAACGATGCGCTCTTCAGAACGCTCGCCGATCCGACTCGGCGGGCGATCTTCGAGCGGCTGTGCCGCGACGGAGAGCAGACGGTCGGGGCTCTGACGGCTCGGGCCGGGGTCTCGCAACCGGCCGTCTCAAAGCATCTTGGGGTCCTGAAGCAGGCCGGGCTGGTGCGCGACCGCCACGAAGGTCGCCAGACTCACTATAGCGCGCAGCTCGGCGCCTTGGCCCCGCTGATCGACTGGACCAGCCAGATGGCCGGGTTCTGGCAAAGCCGGTTCGACCACCTCGAAGATCTGCTCAAAAGGATGGACCAATGAGCGAACCCGCGACCGAAACGCGCTCCGTCATTGTCGAACGTGAGATACCTTATCCGCCGGAAAAGATCTGGCGCGCGCTCACCCAGCCACACCTGATCGAGGAGTGGCTCATGAAGAACGACTTCAAGCCTGTCGTGGACCACCGTTTCAATCTTCGCGGAGATTGGGGCGCTGTCGACTGTCGGGTCCTGGCCATCGAGCCGAACAAGACGCTGTCCTACACCTGGGGTGCAATGGGTCTCGAGAGTGTCGTCACCTGGACTCTCACCCCGACGCGCACGGGGACCCACCTGCGCATGGAGCAGTCGGGCTTCCGGCCGGATCAGCAGCAGGCCTACCAGGGTGCCAAATACGGCTGGCAGAAATTCTTCGCAAACCTCGAACGCGTGGCGGGAGGCCTGTCGTGAGCCGCGCTCGCGCCTCGCGCTACCAGCCCGTGCTGGTCGCGCTGCACTGGTTGCTCGCGCTGCTGATCATTGGCCTTTTGTGCCTCGGCTTCTACGTGCTTGCGAATATGCCGAACACCGATCCGAAGAAACTCGATATCCTGGTGTGGCACATGTCGGGCGGCATGTTCGTGCTCGTATTGATGATCCTGCGCGTTATCATCCGGATATGGAGCGCCCGTCCGGCAACGGCGACGACCGGCTCGCCTGTGCTCGACCGGCTGGCCTCGATTGGGCATCACAGCTTCTATGTGATCGTGTTCTTGATGATCGCCACCGGATGGACCACCGGCTGGCTCATTAGCGGCGTGTTCCAGCCGAATGGCGGACCTCTGCCCGAAACTTTCGCCGTGTTTCCCACGTTCCAGGCCCATGCGGCTCTTGCGACGCTGCTGGCCATTCTGATTGCGGCCCATATCGCCGCCGCGCTCTACCATCAGTTCGCGCTGAAAGACGGCCTGTTCCGCCGCATGTGGTTCGGCCAACGCACGATCGTTCCCGCAGAAGAATAGAAAGAGGTGGTCACCGACCGCTTCGCCGCGCGTGAGAAATATCCAATGACACCATCGGAGCGTGTCGACCGGCTGATCGCGGAACTCACGGACTGGCGGGGCAAAACGTTCGCCGGTGTCCGCAAGTGCATTCTCGAGGCCGACCGGGAGATATCGAGGAATGGAAGTGGATGGGAAGCCCGGTGTGGTCCCGCGACGGAATGATCGCGGTCGCCAACGCCCACAAAGGCAAGGTCAAGCTGACCTTTGCCCACGGGGCGCGGCTGCCGGATCCTGACAAGCTCTTCAACGCGGGCCTCGAAGGCAACGCACGACGAGCGATCGACTTTCTTGAGGGTGACAAGATCAATGAGCGGGCTCTGAAGAATCTGGTCCGTGCCGCTATCGATTACAATCAGACCAAATTGAAGAAGAACAAAGCCCCCGCGAAAGCACTCAAAGGCAAGAAGGCATGAGGCTATAGCTGTGTCTCGCCAATCGTCTCGCCGACTTGGGCGCGCCGCTTCGCCGGGCGTGAATCAAAGCCTCGGTCACGCGGCAACCACTTCGTAAATGGAGCCTAGAGCGGGATGAGACTAGGTTTGGTCATATCCGGCGTTGGCGAAGTAGTTTGCGCATTCGTCATCTGAGACGGTGTCGAGGATCGGACCGATCGCATTGTAGACGGCCTCGGTGGTTCGCCTTGCGGCCTTGCGCAGCCAATGTTTGAACTTGGCGAAGAACTGCTCGATCGGGTTCAGGTCGGGTGAGTATTTCGGCAGGAAGAACAGGTGCGCGCCGGCGGCGCGGATAGCACGACGCACCGCACTGGCCTTGTGCGAACCGAGATTGTCCATGATCACGATGTCGCCGGGCCGCAAGGTCGGGACCAAAACCTTCTCGACGTAAAGTTGGAAGGTCTCGCCGTTGATCGGCCCCTCAATGAGCCACGGAGCGGTGATGCGATCGTGGCGCAATGCCGCGAGGAAGGTCATGGTCTGCCAGCGGCCGTGTGGTACCTTGGCTCTGATCCTTTGGCCACGCGGCGCCCAGCCCCGCAGCGGCGCCATGTTGGTCTTCGTCCAGGTTTCGTCGATGAACACCAGGCGAGAGGGGTCGATCCGCTCTCGATACTTAACCCACTGTGCCCGGCGGCGGGCCACATCTGGGCGGTCCTGCTCGGCGGCAATCAGCGTCTTTTTTTATGACTGAGCTTCTCGGCGTGGACGAAATCCCACACCGTGCGGTAATCTACCTTCAGGCCACGCTCGGCGAGTTCGGCCACCAGCCCGCGCAAGGTGAAATCCGCATTCCGGCACCGTTGCACCAGCCAATCGCGGTGCGGCCCCGCAATCTTCTTCGGCCGATAGCCGCCGATCTTGTCAGGCTTGACGCTGCCGGTTTTTCGGAAGCGCTGAACCCAGAGAATGGCCGTACTGATGCCCACCCCAAATTGCGCCGCGGCCTGATGGCACGACAAACCACCCTTGATGACCCCCCTTACCACCCGCTCACGCAGATCATTTGAATACGGTCGTCCCATCCATGCCGGCCTCCTTCCCAGCCAGCATGTTGAATCAGAACCGATCTGATTTGGGAATCCTCAATCAATTCAGTTTAGACCCATCCCGCTCTAGTTCACCCCCAGAAAATCGCGCTTGCCGATTTCCACGCCATTATGGCGCAGAATGCCGTGCGCGGTCGCGGCGTGGAAGTAGAAATTCGGGAAAGCGAACCCGTTGAGGAACTGCTGGCCCTTCAGCGTCATGGTTTTGTCGGGACCGGCCGGAAAGCTGACGTCGCGCAGGTCGGCGCCGTCGAACTGCGCCGGCTTGAACGTCTTCACATAGTCGGCGGTCCTGGCGAGCCGCTGCTTCAGTTCGTCGAAGGTCTTTTCGGTGTCGCGGGTGGACGGCACCTCGCTGTGGGTTAGCCGCGCGCAGCCTTTGGCGGCGAAATCGCAGGCGAGCTGGATCTGGCGTGCTCAGCGGCAGCATGTCCGGATATAGCCGCGCGCCGAGCAGCACCTCGGGCTGAATATTCTTCGCCTTGCAGTGCGCCTCGGCCTTGGTGAGGATGCCGGAGAGGCTGCCGAGAATTTGCAGGAACGCAGGCACGGTAGCGTCGTAGAAGGACATGGGATGCTCTTTTCGTGTTGCTGGAATATCTTGGGGGAGTGCGACAGACAGGCGAAATACTTCTTACAATCAGCCGGCCATGCCAACTGACGAATATTTGCAGCGCGGGGCCCCGCGCATCCGCGCCAGCAATTCGGCGGTCGGCCAGGAATCGGCGGGCAGGCCGTATTTGATCTGCATCGCCTTCACCGCGCTGCGGCTTTGCTGGCCCATCACGCCGTCGACCTTGCCGACATTGAAGCCTGCGCGCACCAGTAATTGCTGCAGCTCGCGGAGCTCGTTGAATGGCAGTTGCGCGACCGGCGCGGCGGGACGATGCATCGGCGGGCTGCCGGCGATGCGGGTGGCGAGATAGCCGGCGGTGGTCGAATAGATCAGCGAGTTATTCCATTCGGTGTAGGCGGCGAAATTCGGATAGGCCAGAAATGCCGGCCCGATGCGGCCCATCGGCAACAGCAGCGACGGCCGGCAGATTGTCGTTCGGCAACGGCTTGCCGTCCGGATAGCTCACGCCGAGCTGCGCCCATTTCGAACGCGGCAACTGGATGGTGAGGTCGGCCTGATCCCAGGGAAAACCAGACGGGAGGTTCTGCGGCACGCGCACCTCCTGCAGCCAGGGCTCGCCGCGCCGCCATTTCAACCCGTTGGCGATGTAGTTCGCGGTCGAGCCGATCACGTCGGCGGGGCTGCGCAGGAGATCGCGGCGTCCGTCGCCGTCGTAATCGACGGCATAGTTGAAATAATGCGTCGGCAGAAATTGCGTCTGTCCCAATTCGCCGGCCCATGAGCCGACCATCTCCTCGGGCGCGAGGTCGCCGCGGTCGATGATCTTCAGCGCGGCGATGGTTTCGCTGGCGAACATCTGCGAGCGGCGGCAGTCATAGGCCAGCGAGACCAGCGAGCGCAGCGTCGGCAGATTGCCCATATTGGCGCCGAAATCGCTTTCCAGGCCCCAGAACGCGGCGATGACGGCCGGCGGCACGCCGTATTCCTTTTCGGCGCGCGCGAACGCCGCGGCATAGGTCTTGATCCGGGCCTGGCCCTGCTGCATCCGGTAAGTCGCGGCCATGCGGCCTGCGAACGCGGTGAAGACCTGCCCGAACACGCGCTGGCCGCGATCGCGGTTGACGATGCCCTGGTCGTAGACGAGATAAGGCGAAGCTTCCGCGAGGGCGCGCTGCGACACGCCGGCCGCGACTGCCTGCGCTTGAGATCGGCGAGGAAGCGCTCAAAACTCATGCCGCCGTGGCAGGACGCGCCGCGTGGGATTGGAGCGGCAACTGGCTTGGCCGGAGCGGCAATCGGCTGGGCCGATGCCGGCTGCGGTCCGCACAATAGCGCCAATAAAAATGCGCCAAGAAAAGATCGGGTCAAAGATCGGGTCTGAAATCGTGTCATCAGGCTTTGGTCTTCTTGACCGCCTTTTTGGCGGGACCGGCCTCTGCCGCATTTCGCATCGACCTTGCGTAACTGTCTGCGGCGTTGTCGGCAGAAATCTGCAACCGCTTGGCGGCGGCAGTGCCTTGCAACATGATATTCCTGGCGATCTGCTTATATTTTTCTTTGCTCTCCTTATCCTTCGCCTTGGCTGCGAGGCTGATGTACCGATCACGTCGGCTTTTTGCGGCGGCCAGGAGACCTTTATTCTGTTGCTTTGCAAGGTGCCGGATTACGACATCCAGATCGGCGTTCGCCATTGTGTCTATTTCCTCAAGTGCCCGTCAGAAAATTCCATGCGGCCAAGTATGCAATTGCCGGGCGAGCTTTGCAATTATGCGGCTGGCGAGCGTCGTGCCCCGGGCAAAAGAGTAAAAGGATCGATTTGCCTTAAGCACCATTAACGCAACGCCTGCTCGCGCGACGCATGGGAGCATGCCACTTGAGCCGGACCCGGAGGCTGTTCCGATCGTCGTTAACCCTGTAGGCTCCTTGTTGTCTCCCGGGCCTGAGACAAGGTGAGCCAACATCACCGGGGCTATCGGGGAGACGGGGAAACGACCATGACGGATATCCGATATTTGGCGCCTGATACGCTCGATGAAGCGATCAGGGCATTTGCCGGCGCCGGAAGCGCAGCGCGTATCATGGCTGGCGGCACCGATCTTCTGGTGCAAATGCGCGCCGGCGCCGTGCGGCCGGGCCTGATCGTCGACATCAAGAAAATCGCCGAGATGACGTCGATCGAGGAAACCGCCGATGGCGGTTTTCGCGTCGGCGCCGCCGTCACCGGCGCGGTGCTGGCCGAGCACGCGCGGTTCGGCAAGGTCTGGCCCGGCGTGATTGAAGCCGTCAACCTGATCGGGTCCACCCAGGTTCAGGGCCGCGCCTCGGCCGGCGGCAATCTGTGCAATGGCTCGCCGGCCGGCGACAGCGTGCCCGCCATGGTCGCGGCCGGCGCCATCGTCACGGTGCAGGGGCCGAACGGACGCCGCGCAGATGCCGGTGGAGCAAGTGCCGGCCGGGCCCGGCCGCACCAATCTTTTGCCCGGAGAGATCCTGGTCAGTTTTGCCTTGCCGCCGCGGCCGCCGGGCTCCGGCGATGCTTACTTGCGCATGATCCCGCGCACCGAAATGGACATCGCCGTGGTCGGCTGCGGCGTCAGCCTGACGCTGAAGGACGGCGTCTGCACCGCCGCCCGGGTCGGGCTCGGCGCGGTGGCGCCGACCGTGCTGATGGTCGAAGCGGCGGCAAAAGCGCTGATCGGCAGCCGCCTCGACGACGCGGCGCTGCAATGCCGCCGCTGATGCCTGTCGCGCCGCCTGCCGCCCGATCGACGACAAGCGCGGCACCATCGTTTACCGCACCAAGATTGCCGGCGTGCTGCTCAAGCGCACGGCGGCGATCGCCGCCAGGCGCGCCGCCGCAGGGAATTAACGACCATGACAAAACTGCACGTTTCCACCACCATCAACGGCGAGCCGGCGGAGTTTCTCTGCGAGCCCGGCGACACCATGCTCGACGCGCTGCGCGGGCCGCTCGGCCTGACCGGCTCGAAGGAAGGCTGCGCGTCCGGCGATTGCGGCGCCTGCAGCATCACGCTGGACGATCGCCTGGTCTGTTCCTGCCTGATGCTGGCGGCCGAGGCCGAAGGCCACGCGATCGGCACCATCGAAGGCATGGCGCAGGGCGAGAAGCTGCATCCGCTGCAACAGAAGTTTCTGGAAATGGCGGCGTTGCAATGTGGCATCTGCACCTCGGGCATGCTGGTCGCCTCCGACGCCTTGCTCAGGCAGAATCCGCGGCCGAGCGAGGAAGAGGTCCGGTTCTGGCTGGCCGGCAATCTCTGCCGGTGCACCGGCTACGACAAGATCGTGCGCGCGGTTCTGGAAACCGCCGCTGACATGCGGGAGCAAGGAACCAGGGAGTCCCGGCAATGAACATCGTCACCGACAACAAGTGGATCGGCCAGCGCACCATTCGTCCCGACGGCGTCGACAAGGTCACGGGGCGCGCGGCCTTTGCCGCCGACACCACGATGCCCGGCATGATCTGGGGCAAGATCCTGCGCAGCCCGCATCCGCATGCGCGGATCAAGGGTATCGACACCTCGAAGGCGGAGCGCTGCCGGGCGTCAAGGCCGTGGTCACCGCGCGGGACATCGTCGACTTCCCGGTCGACAAGTCGGTGATGCTCGGCATCCAGGACATGCGCTGGATGTGCCGCAACGTGATGGCGCGCGACAAGGCGCTGTTCCCCGGCCATCCCGTCGCAGCGGTGGCCGCCACGACAGAGGCGATCGCGGCAGAGGCCTGCGAGCTGATCGAGGTCGATTACGAGGTGCTGCCGTGGGCGATCGAGATCGACGATGCGCTTGAAACCCGACGCGCCGATCCTGCACGATTTCATGAAGTTCGAGGGCAAGCCGTCCAACATCGCCGGCCGCCTCGAGGTCAAGAAGGGCGACATCGCGCAGGGTTTTGCCGAGGCCGAGATCGTCATCGAGCGCAGCTTCACCACCCGCCCGGTGCATCAGGGCTATATCGAGCCGCACGCCTGCCTCGTCAGCGTCGCCGCCGACAACAAGACCACGATCTGGAGCTCGAGCCAGGGCCAGTTCATGGTGCGCGCCATGACGGCGCATCTGACCGGCATTGCGCAGAGCGACATCCGCGCCATTCCGGCGGAAATCGGCGGCGGCTTTGGCGGCAAGACCATCGTCTATCTCGAGCCGCTGGCGGCGCTGCTCGCCAGGAAGTCCGGCCGTCCGGTGAAGATGGTGATGACCCGCGAAGAGGTGATGCGCGCGACCGGGCCGACCTCCGGCTCGAAGAGCACGGTCAGGATCGGCGCGAAAAAAGATGGCACCATCGTCGCGGCGCAGGGCACCTTCTATCTGCAGGCCGGCGCGCTGCCGGGCTCGCCGATCCGCGGCTCCGTCGGCTGCAGCTTTTCGCCCTACGATATCCCGAACGTGCTTTCGGTCGGCTTCGACGTCTGCTCCAACCGCTCCAAGGTCGCGGCCTATCGCGCGCCGGGCGCGCCGATCGGCGCCTATGCGGTGGAGTGCGTGATGGATGAACTGGCCGAAGCGCTGAAGATGGATCCGCTGGAGCTGCGGCTGAAGAATGCCGCGAGGCAGGGCACCAGGGCCGCGTTTGGCCCGGTGTTCCCGCGCATCGGTTACGTCGAGACGCTGGAGGCCGCCCGGGCGCATCCGCATTACACCGCGCCGCTCGGCAAATATCAGGGCAGGGGCGTGGCGTCAGGTTTCTGGTTCAACGCCGGCGGCGAATCCAGCGCGCAGGTCAACATCACCGAGGACGGCAACGTCGTCGTCACCACGGGCCATCCGGATATCGGCGGCTCGCGCGCCGCGATCGCCAACATCTGCGCCGAATTGCTCGGCATCGACTACCGGCGGGTGTCGGTCCTGATCGGCGACACCGCGACGATCGGGTTCTCGAACCTGACCGGCGGCAGCCGCGTGCTGTTCGCCTCCGCGATGGTGGTGACGCAATCGGCGGAGAAGGTCATCACGACGTTGCGCGAGCGCGCCGCAAAGATCTGGGAGATCGATCCGGAAGCCGTGAAATGGGAAAACGGCGCGGCGCACCCGGCCAGCCCCAACGCCGGCCAGTTCGAGCCGCTGACGCTGGTCGAGCTTGCGGCAAAAGCCCCGCAGATGGGCGGGCCGATCGGCGCCGGCGTGCAGCTCAACACCGAGGGCGCCGAGGGCGGCTTCGGCACCCACATCTGCGACGTCGAGGTCGATCCCGAACTCGGGATCGCGCGCGTCATCCGCTACACCGCGGTGCAGGACGTCGGCCGCGCGATTCATCCGGGCTATGTCGAGGGCCAGATGCAGGGCGGCGTCGCGCAGGGGATCGGCTGGGCACTGAACGAGGAATACATCTACACCAAAGACGGCAAGGTCGATAACCCCGGCTTCCTCGACTATCGCATGCCGGTCTGTTCGGATCTGCCGATGATCGACACGGTGATGGTCGAAGTGCCGAACCCGAAGCATCCGCAAGGCGTGAAGGGCGTCGGCGAAGTGCCGCTGGTGCCGGTCATGGCGGCGGTCGCCAACGCCATCCACGACGCGCTGGGAAAACGCTTTTACAGTCTGCCGATGTCGCCGCCGCGGGTGCTGGCGGAGCTCTAGCGGGAGGGATGCTTTCGCGTAGCGGTGCCGGTCAGCTCGGCGATCGCAGCTGTGATCCATTTGTCCAGTTTTTGGTGGGATCGGTCCTGTCGCGCCTTCGCTTTTTTCAAGGCGGCGAGGTCCGGTCTGAACGCGTCGTCCTCAAACAAGGCGTTTTCCGGCAAGCGAAAGGCGTTCGGTCCCATTTCGTCCCCCGAAATACCAGATACAAATTCTCGGGCATTAATAACGATGGCAACTTAGTCCGCTGATAATGACGGAAATTTGCGGGAAAAAAGACGGCTTCATTTTTTTGCGCGCGTGTGTGCAGGAAGTAACATGTCGCAGCAGCGCTCGTAGCCAGGAAGAGTGAACGGATCGCGCGCAAGCGCGCCTGATGACAGCGAACTCGCGCCCATCCCGGCTTTTTGCGTTGCAAACGACCACCTCGCGTGCGATTCCATCCGCAAGATCGATCTGAAAAGTGTCTAACGCCTCATTGCAATCGGAGCGCGCAGGCTCAATGATTTCGGTGCCCGGCCGGAGCTGGACGAGATTTCAGCCCATCGTCGATATGCGCAGCGGAATGCAACCGGGTGAGGAACGTTGGTTCGACGGCTGGCTAACTGATTTCAGGATGGCGGGCAGGGCATCATCGTCAGGCAGAGTGCGACGCACATGACCGATTCCGAAAAAGCCGCAACGGTCGTCGAAACGCTGAAGGCCGCCGAACGCGAGCCGGCGCAGATTGCGTTGGGAAAACTGAACGGGCTTGTCGCGCTGGTTCAGGGCGACCCGGACCAGCCGCTGGAAATCGCCGAGGCGCGAACCAGCGCGTTCCTGGCGATCTGCGAAATCGGCAAGGCGCTGCACCGCGGCCAGTCCACCCATGGGCTGTGGGCGTCGGCCATCGCCGCCGCGGAACGGTGGATGTCGCTGGTGAGAGGGCGCTGAACTGCCAACGCCGGCGCGCACTGGCCTGCGTCTGATTTTGCATCACGAAGTCGGGAGATCGCTCAAAAACAAATTCCAGCCGAAATCGCAGGCGCCACCCGAAAAGGATTCGGTTGGGTCAAAGGTATACTCATGAAAACGCTTTCTGGATCGTTTGGTCATCGCCACGGGTTTGTCGCCGGCCGTTTTCTCGGTGCCCTGCTCGCCACGCTGTTCCTGCCGATAACCGCCTCGGCGGCAGACCGGGAGAATTCAACCGGCCAATCGGCGGATCGTGAACGGTTGCCGCCATCGTCTCGCCAAAGGCCGGCTGAGCGGCCGCAGAGCACTCCGCGATGGACGGTCTCTGCCGAGGCTATCGTCCTCGGCCGCATCGGCGGCGTCAATCGAACGCTCGTCGAACGAGTGCCGGGCAGCGTGCCGTTCATCGCGACGTTCATCACCCCCGGCGTTGAGGCTTTCAACAGCAACGCGTTTCGACAGGGCTTTTCCGCCGGACCGAAAATCAGCCTGACGTACCACGACGATTCCGGCTACGGCGTGGAGTTGTCGTATTTCAATGTCTTCGACCAGCGCGCCACCAGGGCCATTGGCCCCGACAGTCCGGCAGACTGGCTGGTGATGCGGGCTCCCGGCATCTTCTGGCAAACCCAGGATTTCCCGTACCAGGCGATGGCATGGAGCGCGGCGACGAATCTCTATAATGCCGAGGCCAACGGGCGTCTGGATATTTCCAGCCGGGTGACCGTGCTCGCCGGATTCCGCTGGCTCCAGCTCAATGACAATCTTCAGGGTACGCTCACCCCTCCGGATCAGACTGCGCCGACATGGAAGTCGGCTTGTTCCGGCTGCAATATTTTTCAGATCACCCAGGGACTGCCGGCAGGAAATTATCCGCCGTTCTGGAATACGACGACGACGAACAACCTTTATGGCGTCCAGGTCGGCGTCAATGGAAAGCTGCTGGAGCTTGGCCGCTTCTCGCTCGACGGACTGATCAAGATCGGCCTCTTTGATAATCACGCCGGGCAGTCAACCGGGGTCAGCCTCCAGAAGGTGGCGTACCCGTCGCAAGCCGCGACCGATCACGCCGCCTTCGTCAGCGAAGCCGGATTGCAGTTGAAATATCAGCTTGGCAGGGGACTGGCGCTGAAGGCAGGCTACGAGGCGCTGTGGCTCGACGGCGTCGCTTTGGCGCCGGGACAGATCCAGGAAACCTATACGCTGGCGACTGTCCGCGCGCTTGGCGTCAACTCCAGCTCGAGCGTGCTGTTTCAAGGAGCCACGTTCGGATTGGAATATTCGTTTTAGATGCTCCCTCTCCCCGCTTGCGGGGAGAGGGTCGGGGTGAGGGGGACTCTCCACAGGGGCGGACTTGCGGATAGTCCCCCTCACCCGGCGCTTCGCGCCGACCTCTCCCCGCAAGCGGGGCGAGGTGACCGAGCCAGCGTAGCCCGCATGCAAGGCGGCGGCGGTCGCCGGAGAATTCGCGATTGCTCTTCAGGATTCTCCGACCCAGTGCCACTTGCCGCCCTGATGAAGCTGCATCCAGCCGAACCACTCTTCGTGACTGTCGTCGAGGAAGCGAAGCAAGCCATCGCGGCCGCCATAGCGGATTTGCGCGACGACGGCTCTTCTGCCGTCCTCGGTACATTCGAAAGCCTGGCCAACAGCGAAACGCATATTCAAGATACCCGGAGAGGTTTTGGGCCGCCGCGTTGGCGGTCTCTGTCATCCAAGGTACGGTTTTTCGGCTTCTCGCCGCCGAACCGCAACTGAAGGGGTCCAGTGCGGCTTACCCGATCTGGCCTTCGAATGAAACCATCATGATCGTTGCTCGGCTGCATGGCGGTTACCGCGAAATCGCCGGAGGGCCGCGCGCTTCGCGGACCCGTTGGGCCAAGCCGTCCCGCAGGGTTAACCGCTGTTGAAGTATCCGGTGAAAATGCGGCGGAGTATCTCGCCGGCATTCGACTCGAAGCAGCGCCCGTGGCTGAGAATGATCCGTTGCGGCTCCCATGAGAGGATTCGCTCGACCGCCGCCGTTGCCTTTTTCTTCTGCAACAGAAGCGGAAGGCGCATGCCGAAGAATAGTTGGCCGCGAGGATGGTACATGCCCGTGAGCCAAGTTGCGAACCGCCACGGCTGGTTCATCTTGTCCAGCTCGATGTTGATGATCGTGTCGGTAAGCACGAGCGTCCTCGACGGCTTGTGGAAGAAAACGAGTTCTCCAAAAATGCCGCCCGGAAGCGCAACCTGATCGATCTCATCGCGCCATTCTTCCGGTGGATCCGGGCCAAGGTCCATCTTGAATTGCACGTCGATGCCCCGTGCGCGGGCCCGCCGGCGTGCGCGCGGCGAGGCCCAGGTAACCGCGTCCGGAAACGCCCGCGACCATTCCCCGATATGGGCGTAGTGAAACTGGTTCGGCGATACGAGGTGGCGTATCGTGCCCATCGATTGCAGGTGTTTCGCCAGCGCCGCATCGAAGGCGATGGGCGAGTGGAGGAAGAGATCGCCGTTCTTGAGCTGCACCACAGTCATGCGGGTCGTAAACGGCAGCGGAAGCCTCACTCCGGCCATCCTCAAATACTCGAACGGACCGTCGACGATTCCGATCTGGGGACCGAACGGCTTGTATTCGTTAAGCGGTTCGTAAAGCGAAGGAACGTGCGTGACGGACATCCTGGTGCCAGCGCGTAGTAGGGCGGATTAGCGTAGCGTAATCCGCCGTTCACGAGTTAGTGTTTGCATCCAGGCGGGTTGCAAACACCGCCAATGCAGGTGCATTGGGGTGGTGTCGGAGGCAATGGAACGACTTCGACCGGTGCGCCAATTGTATAAGGCGTGCCTGCAAAAGTGCACCTGTCGCTAACACCCAGAACAATTATCTTGCTATTATCCATCATCAACCAGAGCCTGTCCGGCTGGCCTATCATCCAGGCGCTCAACTCTTTGTAGTTCGAAATGCTCTGTTGCCCTCCCGGCCCAACACAAACGGTGGTGCAATTTCCTGCGGGGCAAGTGAAATCTTCCTGCAGCGTTCCTTTGATGTTACCTGCGAAGGCAATTGAGCTTGTCGCCATGGCGACCAAAACGAACAATCCGAATTTAGCTATCATGCGAGCCCCCTGTTAGTTGCCAACTCTACTTCGAGTTGGGTATACGGTACAATTACAATCGGTCAGCTTGTGCGTAGCGTAATCCGCTGTTCTCTGGCGATAAGGCGGCGGGTTACGCATTCGGCTAATCCGCCCCGGCTTCACGTTGGTTATAGGGGAGTTGAGAAATAGATCTCCTCCAAGCGATTGGTGACCCTTTTGGAAATCCTTGAGACATCGGCAGAAGCCTTCTGGCGGCTCTCCAGCGTGCTCGGTCAGCTGATTATTCGCTTAGAGAACCATCAGATTGACGAAAGCAATATGAGTGCAGCCGGATCTTCCCTCGGTGAGTTGATGCGGAAGTCCGAACGACTAAACCTGCGGCCGGCCGTTCAGCAACTTGGGCGCATCAAGGAGCAGTTAATCGGTGAGAGGCGCGGAACCATAGCCTCGATTAGGCCCATGCTGATGGACCTGCACATGCGTATCCTGGATACGCTAGAAGACCGGATATTCCTGATAGTTCCGCCAGAATGCATGGAGCTTTACAAGCAATCCAAGCCACCATTTGGTCCTGACGTGGAAGCAAAATTCGCGCAGATGTCGGAAGACATCTCTGAATCTGGCAAGTGCCTTGCGCTAGGCCGCCCGACAGCGGCGGTTTTCCATCTTATGCGTGTAATGGAAATCGGGACGCAAAGGCTCGGTGACAAACTCAATGTCCAATTTTCAACCGAAAAGAACTGGCAAAACATCCTTGATGAGGTGAATAAGGCGATCAAGGCGATGGACCATAAGGCGGGCCAGACCAAGGCGTATGCTGCTACCGCTTCTCACCTCTACAACGTGAAAATCGCTTGGCGTAATGAAGTGATGCATCCAAAGCAGACTTATACTCACGATGAGGCAACAAAGGTTCATTCGGCCGTGGATACATTTATCCGCGATTTGGCGGCGATCCTTTAGGCGAAATGATCGCCCTCACAGCCCTTTCAAAGGGTGCAGGGCGGATTAGCGTAGCGCAATCCGCCGTGAACCGACAATAAAGCGGCGGGTTACGCCTTCGGCTAACCCGCCCTACGAACTACGACTAAATCGCCCCGTCGGCAGCGCGTTATGCGGCAGGCGCGCCGATCCGTTTCTCGAAGAACACGCTGGTCGCGATGGATTGCGGTGCCATCAGGGCGTAAGCGCCGAACGCCGGACAACGCCGGAACCCGGTTCGCTCATAAAATCGCATCGCCGCGAACTGGCGCTCTCCCGTCTCCAGGCGCAACAGGGAGAGACCGGCATCGCGTGCCTCCTGCTCGATGCGTGCCATGATGGCGTCCGCTACTCCCTGTCCCCGCGCGACATCTCGCACGTACATGCGCTTGACCTCGGCGAAGTCGGAGAACAGGGCGACGCCGCCACAGCCCACCGCCGCACGGCGCAGTCTCGCGACGAAGAACCGGACATGCGGCTGAAAGATTGCGTCGAGGGCCAGTCCATGCTGCTGCTCTGGCGGATACTCCGGCGAGAGAACGCTATCGAGCTCGCCGACCAGCGAGCGCACCTCTTCCGTCGCCGTCGGCGCGGCCTCGATCCGAATTAGGCTGCTATCGTTCATCGATACTTCGATCCAACTCTGGACGACGGCGTGATAAACCCGCTCACCCCGCCGCGCCCATCACATACGGCTCAGCATCGCATAGCCCGCAGGATGGGTTGAGCGCAGCGATACCCATCACTTTGCCGAGAGCGGCCTTACGGCCGTTCTCTAAGATCTCCGCCGTCAGTGCTGACATCGCCTGCCCAATGCTCAGGATAAATTCCGATTTTCACCAAACGGTGGAACGACGAGTGATGACGCGACGGCGTGATGGGCATCGCTGCGCTCAACCCGTCCTGCGCACACATCCGGGTTACGCCTTGACACGATGATTCAACGAGAAGATTTGGCGAAAGTAACACCTGTTGGGATAGCGGGGCTTCCACCCACCCTGTAATCCCCACCAAACCGTTGGTGCAAGGTACAATCGAAAACAGCCCACATACCATTTCTGATGAACAAGGCGACCTTGGTCTCGGAATCATCCCACTGTATCGAGATGACATCGCGTGCAAAATCTACAACAACTGAAACTATGTGTATCGCATCAATAACCTTTGTGCCACTGGCACCCTTAGTCCGATACAGATAAAAATAGCCGGTCTCTCCGTCGTATTCAAAAACGCCCGCCAGATCTCCTGTCGAACGGGCTGAGTTGATAAAAATGTCTGTCTGCATCGCGCTAACTTATCTGGTCAAGGATGGTTCTTTAAATAGTTATCTCCGAGCCGGTGACCAGTCCGTAGGATGGGTTGAGCTCTTGCGATACCCATCACCTTGCTGAGCTGCCGTTTGCTAAAATCTCCGCCGTCAGTGCAGACATCGCCTGCCCAATGCTCGGGATAAATTCCGATTTTCGTCAAACGTGGAACGACGAGTGATGACGCGACGACGTGATGGGTATCGCTGCGCTCAACCCATCCTACGCGCTATTTCGCCCGACGAGCAGATGCGGGAAAGTATTCGAAGGAACGTGAACTGCCTCACATTCGAATTCTGTGCGGGCGCCTAAGGTGATGGACACGATAATTATCCGTCGCGCCGGCGGGTGTTGTTGTTTCGCTGCAAAAGCGCCCGCGTGACGGAGTCTACCAACTACCAAGCCTCAACGAACCGCGACAAGCGCCGCTTGCGGGCGCGCTCGCTGATTGGAGGGACCATGTCAAAGACGCCGAGCGGCGCGGAATCCCCTCGCCACAATCACATTGTTTTTCCCGAGACGGAAAGCCTCGTCACCTTCCGGACCACGCCGCACGCGGTGTGCTTTCTGCAGCATGCCGCGCGCCAGGACCATCGCATGCAACTGGACGCCGACGAGAATGGCGTCGTGCGCTTTCACGCCAAGGCTGCCAAGGACGCCCCGCCGATCGAGATGATGCTCGAGGTTAGCGGCGAACGCGGCAAAAAGACGGTGCATAGGCTGGAGCTTCGCGCCGATCCCGCTCACTCGGCGCACAACGGGCCTCCGATGGCTTCCGCCTCGCCAAAGACCAGGACCATCCGTCCGGCTCTGACAGGCGACCAATTGAGACTTTCCAACGCGGATCTGCTGGCGCTCGGCTATCCGCCGAGGCCCGACCCGGTCGTCTCGCCGTCTCGCCACGCGCGCTGGCTGCGTCAGGTCTCGCGGCCGTTCGCGGCGGTCAACCCCACGCGCATCCCGCATCCTGGCGTCTCCTTCGGCAAATCCTATCCTAGCATTTCCTTCACCAAATCCCATCCTGGCCTGAAACTCATGGCGCCGACGCTCCCGTTGCCGCCGCCTCTTGTTCACTCGATGTTTAATTCCAATTCTGGCACGTGGAGCGGCGCCTTTCTTTCTAATCCCAATGGCCAGTTCTATTCCATTCAGGCGGATTGGAATGCGCCCGGCGTCATCGGCTTACCCTTTGGTCCCGGCTATTCCGCGGTCGCGGAATGGATCGGCCTCGATAGCAGCGGAACCGATCTTTATCAGGCCGGCACCGATTCCGAGTGCTTCAACTTCTGGGAATTTGGCTGGGTCTTCACGAATTATTGGATGTGGATCGAGCTGTTGCCCTTTGCTCCCTGGGGTGTGCCCAATTTCCCCGTCTCGCCGGGCGACTCGATCAGCGTCGATATTTTCGTGGCCGACCAGAGCGGGATGACGTGGTTCCAGAATCAGGATGAGGGCAATGGCGGTCTCACTAGCGCCGACGACAGCGTCTGGTTCATGCTCTATAATCACACGCAAGGCGCTTCCTTCTGGGGCACGCTGCCCGTCGCGCCAGTAAATCTGGGCGGCCTGCAAAGCACCGGCTTCACCGGAACCACCGCCGAGTTCATTATTGAGCGCCCAACCGACCTCAACAGCAACACGCCCTATCCGCTGGCGTCTTTCGGCCTCGCCGCGATGCAGAGCTGCTGGTACGGCGATGCCCTCTACGGTGCCAGGCAATGGGCGCTCGCCGCGGACGGTACGACCCCGTTCGACGGCAATCTGGCCTACCTCAACATGCAAAATTCAAACGATCTCCTGGCGCTTCCCATCAGCGTGCCCGACCCCACCAGCCCCAGCGGCTTTGAGATTCTCTGGTTGTGGACGAATTACAGCTGACGCCCGGTGGACGCGGTCGATAAGATTTCGACTGGCTCGGAGGGACGCATGGAACCGTAGGGCCCATTCGCGTAGCGTATTGCGCCGGAGTTTCGTCGATGGCGGATTACGCTGCGCTAATCCGCCATTCACCGACGATAAAGCGGTGGCTTACGCCTCAGGCTAACCCACCCTACGAAGTGACGATCCTTCTTGACCCGCTCACCCCGCCGTCCCCATCACATACGGCTTCAGCATCGCATGGATCATGCTGTGCGTCGGCGTCGGGATGTCGAGCTCGTGGCCGAGTTCGGCGACCTTGCCGCTGAGCCAGGGCAGCTCCAGCCGGTTGCCGCGGTCGAGGTCGAGCGCCATCGAGGCCTTCATGCCGGGCGGCAGATGCGCCGTTGAAATCTTCTATCCGCTCGAGCGCGTCGGCGGGCAGGGCGACGCCCCTGGCGCGGCCGACATCGATCGCTTCGCGCCAGGCGGCAAGGAAAATCGGGCGCAGGTCGGGATCGTCGCGCAACTTTCCGATCGGCTGGCGCGCTAGCGCCATGATGCCGGCATTGCCAGCGAGCAGGATGAACTTCATCCAGATCTCGGTGAGGATCTGTTCGCTCAGCGTCGCATCGAAACCGGCTTTGCCGCACAGCGCGAGAAAATCCTCACCGCGCTTGCTGCGCCTGCCGTCGAGCTCGCCGAAGATCATGCGCATGAAGGTGCCGACCTGCTGGATCACGCCGGGCGCGATGATCGCGGCCGAGATCTGCGCCACGCCGCCCATCACGGCGTTTTCGCCCAGGATCGGGATCAGCCGCTCGGCGGCGTCGATGCCGTTCTGCAGCGGGATCACGGCGGTGCCCGGCCCGATCAGCGGTTTTATCCGTTCGCCTGTTCTTTCGACGTCCCACAGCTTGACGCAGAACAGCACGATATCGACCGCGCCGATCTCGGCGGGATCGTCGGTGGCCCGGGTCGGCACCAGATGGGTCTCGCCGCGGCCGCCCCCGACTTTCAAGCCCGCGCTCTTCATGGCGGCAAGATGGGCGCCGCGCGCGATGAAGGCGACATCGGCCCCCGCACTGGCCAGCGCCGCGCCGAATCCGCCTCCGACCCCGCCGGCGCCGACAACCGCGATACGCATCGATCTACTCCAGACCTCGACGTCTTCGGCTCAACCCAATCGGTGCAGGGCGCAGAGCTTGTTGCCGTCGGGATCGCGCAGGTAGGCGAGATAGAGTTTGCCCGGGGGACCTTCGCGCACACCCGGCGGGTCTTCGCAGCTCTTGCCGCCATTGGCGATGCCGGTCGCGTGCCACGCGTCGGCTTGCTCGGGCGAGCCGGCGGCAAAACCGATCGTGCCGCCATTGGCAGGGGTCGCAGGCTTGCCATCGATCGGCTTCGACACCGAGAAAACGCCGGTTTTGGTCATATAGAAGATCCGGTGGCGGTCCACCTTCCCGGGCGGCACGCCGAGCGTGCCAAGCAACGCGTCATAGAACGACTTGGCTTTTTCCAAATCGTTGGTTCCGATCATGACGTGCGAAAACATCCGTTATTTCCTCCCCAATATCCGCCGAACGATCGAAGCCGCTCCGCGCTTGTGTTTTGCGCAACGAACGTAACAGCGCCGGCGGGGTTACGGAAGCGCGAACGCGTAGATGGAATCTCTTCACGTCGTCCCGGCCAAGCGAAGCGCGAGCCGGGACGACGAGGTGGGTGCCACCCTCACAGCTCCCTTGCATTGGAGAACGCAAACGACGACACGCGGCGGGTGTTCTCGTCGAGGATCAGGGTGCGGGTGATCGGCGGTTCGGCGCGCTGGCTGCAGTTTTCGCGCTCGCAGAGCCGGCAGTTGACGCCGATCGGCGTGCCCTCGGTTTTTTCCAGATCCATGCCGGTGGCATAGACCAGCTTTGCGGCGTGGCGGATTTCGCAGCCGAGCCCGATGGCAAAACGCGGCTGCGGCTGCGGGTGCGGCGCCACCGGCCGGCGCACCATCTGCGCGATCGAGAAATACCTGGTGCCGTCGGGCAGTTCGATCACCTGCTTGAGCAGCCGGTCGGGGGTGTCGAAGGTCGAGTGCACGTTCCACAGCGGGCAGGTGCCGCCGAATTTCGAAAACGGGAAGGTGCCGGAGGAAAATCGCTTGGAGACGTTGCCGGCATTGTCGACGCGCAGCATGAAGAAGGGAACGCCGCGGGCATTGGGCCGCTGCAAGGTGGTCAACCGGTGGCAGACCTGTTCGAAGCCGGCATTGAAGCGCTGCGCCAGCACGTTGACGTCGTAGCCGAGCGATTCGGCGGCCGCATGGAAGGCCTGATAGGGCATCATGCTGGCGGCCGCGAAATAGTTGGCGAGCGTGATCCGGTAAAGCCGGCGCGGGGTATCGTCGAGCGGCCCGGCGCGATTGGTGATGGTTTCGAAGCTGCCGCCGCATTCGGCAAGCCCGATCTGAAAGGCGAGCTGGAACGTGCGGCCCGGTCCGTCCACCAGCTCCGAGATCAGGAGTTGCCGGCGATGGCGATCGAACCGCCGCAGGGTCTCGCGCATGACGTCGACCGGCATGATGCGGGTGACGATCGAATGCTTTTCGCGCAGCCGCGCGGAGAGCGCCGCAAACAGCTCCTCGGCCGGCACGTTCAATTCGTCGCGCAGGGTTTCCGCGGCCTGTTCGAGCTCGGGGAAATAATTGCGGTTGGCCTCGATCAGGTCGCGGACGCGCTCGATCGGATTGGCCTCGAAGCGGCTGCCCTCGTCGCGGTCGGCCATTTGAGCCGCGACCAGCGTCTCGCCGCGGCGGGCCTCGGTATAGGCCGCGTACAGCCGCTGCAGCGAGTGAGTGACGCCGGGGCACAGTTCGGCGAGATCGCGCAACTCCTGTTTCGGCAGGTCGATCTGGCGGAACAGCGGGTCGGAAAAGATCTCGTTCAACTCGGCGAAGAAGCGGTCCTCGTCGGCGGTGGCGAGGTCGCGCAAATCGAGGTCGTAGGTCTCCGCCAGCCGCAGCAGGATCTGCGCCGTCACCGGGCGCTGGTTGCGCTCGATCAGGTTGATATAGCTCGGGGAAATGCCGAGGCCCTCGGCGATCTGGGTCTGCGACAATCCCAATTGCTGGCGGATGCGCCGGAACCTGGGGCCGACAAACAGCTTCTTTCCCGAATCGGTGGCCATGATTGTTTCCTAGCTCTTGCAACGGGTTCGGATCGCCTCTCCCCGCGTGCGGGGAGAGGTCGGATCGCCTTTGCGATCCGGGTGAGGGGGCCTCTCCGCGAGTTCGAATTCGGAGCGAGCCCCTCACCCCAACCCTCTCCCCGTAAAAACGGGGAGAGGGGGAATCGGCAGTTCCCGCAATAAGCATGGCAGCCTCGCTGACCTCTGGAGTCATTCCGGGGCGCGCGAAGCGCGAACCCGGAATTCAGACTTCCGGATCGCCGCTTTCGCGCGGTCCGGAATGACATCCATTTTGTGACAAAATTGACAATGTGACATCTATGACAAGTTCATATGTTACATGACATCATCATTAGAATACAAGCCATCTATACGAATTGAGAAGTTTGGCGTTTAGCTATCGCCACGTTTCGCAATGCACTGTCACGAATGTCGATTGGAGAATGACAATGGCAAAGACCTTTGACCAGCTGGTTCCCGCGCCCGCAGGGCGTTTCGATGGCATCAGCCGTCCCTACACCCCCGCCGAGGTGGAGAAGCTGCGCGGCTCCGTGCCGATCGCCTACACCCTCGCCACCAAGGGGGCCAATCGGCTGTGGGAATCGCTGAACAAGGAGCCCTTCGTCAATTCGCTCGGCGCCGTCACCGGCAACCAGGCGATGCAGCAGGCGCGCGCCGGGCTGCCCGCGATCTACCTGTCGGGCTGGCAGGTCGCCGCCGACGCCAACACCGCGGGCGCGATGTATCCCGACCAGAGCCTCTATCCGGCCAATGCCGGCCCGGAGCTGTGTCGCCGCATCAACCGCACCTTCCAGCGTGCCGACCAGATCGAGCACTCCGAAGGCGGCGCCAAGATCGACTGGTTCGTGCCGATCGTTGCCGACGCGGAAGCCGGCTTCGGTGGTCCCCTGAACTCGTTCGAGATCATGAAGGCCTATATCGAGGCGGGCGCGGCCGGCGTTCACTTCGAGGACCAGCTCGCGTCCGAAAAGAAGTGCGGCCACATGGGCGGCAAGGTGCTGATCCCGACCGCGGCGCATGAGCGCAACCTGATCGCGGCGCGTCTGGCCGCCGACGTCTGCGGCACGCCGACCTTCGTGCTGGCGCGCACCGACGCGGAAAGTGCCAAGCTGATCACTGCCGATGTGGATGAGCGCGATCGCGAGTTCCTCACCGGCGAGCGCACCGCGGAAGGCTTTTTCCGTCTCAAGCCGGGCACCGGATTGGCTCACTGCATCAAGCGCGGCATCGCGTTTGCGAAATATGCCGACCTGTTGTGGTGGGAGACCTCGACGCCGAACCTCAAGGAAGCCAGGGAATTCGCCGAGGCCGTGCACAAGGTCTATCCGAACAAGATGCTGGCCTATAACTGCTCGCCCTCGTTCAACTGGGAAGCCAACATCGACAAGGCGACCATTGCGAAATTCCAGCGTGAAATCGCCGCGATGGGCTACAAGTTCCAGTTCGTGACCCTGGCGGGTTTCCACTCGCTCAACCACGGCATGTTCGAGCTGGCGCGCGGCTACAAGACCGAAGGCATGGCGGCTTACTCCCGCCTGCAGCAGGCCGAGTTCGCCTCGGAGAAGTTCGGCTATTCGGCGACGCGCCACCAGCGCGAGGTCGGCACCGGCTACTTCGATCTGGTGTCGACCACCATCACCGGCGGCACCTCGTCGACCACGGCGCTCGATGATTTCGACCGAAGCCGCGCAGTTCAAAGCGCATGGCTCGGATATCCAAATTCAGGCAGCTGAATAACAGGAGACTAGGATGACCACAGGCAGCAATTTCTGGGTGATTGGCGGCGAGTTCGGTTCGATGAACTTCCACAAGCTCGTGGAAGGCTCGGCCCAGGTGCAGGGTCCGTTCAAGACCCGCAAGGAAGCCGAGGACGCCTGGCGCGCGGTTTCGGAAGAGAACCGCCACAAGGCCGGCGTGCGCTTTTCCATCGTGGAAGAGCCGTCCCGCGTCACGGCCTGACCGGCCTGCTGCCCGCTTAAGAAGAAGACGTCCAAGGACGACAACGGCCCCATCCGGTCATTCCGGGTGGGGCCGCTCGTCTCTCGGGCCGCAGCGCTTTGAAGCGAAGTGGAAACTCAGGCTGGCGCAGACAAAAAGCGTCAACGTCACAGACGAAAGGCGTAAGTCATTGGAAACAAACAACCTTTGCGGAAGGCGCGGTTGCTGATAGGTTAAGCGCGTTCGGGACTCATCAGGGCAAGGGCGATCAAGCGGATGTCAGACGCGCTAATTACCGGAAATCATGCCGTCGGCGAAACGCACCCGGTCCGGTTGCGCGATGCCCTGCGGCAGGCGCGGATCGAGGCCGCCGATCGCACCGGGGTCGTCGTCGACCTGCGCGATGCCGAAGTGGCCCGGCTCGAAATCCTGAACGAGGCGCTCGACCCGCTGTTCGCGCAAATTCCCGAATCCGTCGATCTGTTCGATCGTGGCATCAGCCAGGGCGAAACGCCGCGGTTGTGGATCGACGTCGTCGCCCATGTTCTGATGGGACGCGACAAGCGCATCTACCGTTTCGTGCAGGACACCCGTTTCGGCCGCATCGTGATCGCCGAATCCCATGATGCCGCTGCTATCGTCGGCGCCGTCACCGATTATGTCGCGCGCCGCATGGTCGAGCGCGAACATGCGCTGGTCGTCACATCCGCGCCGGCACCGGTCGTGATCGAGAAGCCGCGCCGCGGCGGATTTTGGATCTTCATGTTCGGCTTCGCTGCCGGCGCGGTCGCGCTGTTCGGCCTGGCGCTGTTCGAGACCTTGTGGAATCTCTAGATCAGCCGCGTCTTCTGCAATTCCGCGACACGCAGCTTTTCGTCCATGCCGCGGACGGTGTGCTCGACCCGCCACGCCGCGCCATCGCGTTCGATCGAAAACAGATTATAGGCGGCTGCGGGATAGTGGCCATGCGCGAGCGCGGACGCCGAGGGCACGCCGATCACGGGTATCGAGCCCTTCGGTCCCTCGATCCATATCGTTGAATGCACGTGATCGTGCCCGTGCAGGACCAGCTCCACGCCGTGCTGCTTCAGGACCGCGAGCAGTTCGGATAAATCGGTCAGCCGCTTGATGTGCGAATCCGAGCGCAGCGGATGATGGATCAGCAGCACGCGAAACGCCGGCTCGGCGGACAGCCCCGCCAGCATGCGCTCGAGTTGCTCAAGTTGGGTCTGCCCAAGCCGCCCCGTGGCCATCAGCGGCGGCGTCGGAACCGCCGACGACACGCTGATCAGTGCCAGCGGTCCGCGCCGGCGCAGCGACGGAAACGCGACGCCGCCGCCCTGGGGGTCGTCGCTATCAAGATAATGTCCCCAGGCTTCGGCGAAGCGATGCCGGGTAACGCGAACATAGGCGTCGTGATTGCCGGGGATCACCGTAACGCGATCCGGCGCGCCGACGCTCTCCAGCCATGCCCGCGACGGCGCAAACTCCGCTTCGAGCGCAAGGTTGACGAGATCGCCGGTGATCGCGATGTGATCAGGCATCTGCGCCTGCATGTCCGATACCAGGGCGTCGAGCACGTCGCGCCGATGGAACTTGTGCCGGTTGCGCGTCCAGTTGAGATAGCCGAAGGCGCGTTTGCCAGCGAGATCGCGCAGCCGCGCCGCGGGCAGGGGCGGCAGATGCGGATCGGACAGGTGGGCCAATGTAAACGCCGCCATCACATCTATCCAATCGGGCGACCTGCGAGACCGCGCCACTGCACGATCATCTCGTGATATCCTTTGAGTTGCGGCAATGTAATGGCAAGCCGGCTGACGCGATGCAAGGATCAAACGCGATGAACGAATACCAGGGATTTCGGCGACAATGAACCCGCAGGCCTTGCGAAAGCGCTTTGAGCCGGTGCTGCGGCGGGTTTTCCATCTTTATTGGCGCTTCGCCCGCGGCATGACGCTCGGGGTCCGCGCCGTGGTGCTGGACGGCGACAATCGGGTGTTTCTGGTCAAGCACAGCTATGTCGCGGGATGGCATTTGCCAGGCGGCGGCGTCGAAGTCGGCGAAACATTCCGCGATGCGCTCCGGCGCGAACTGGCGGAAGAGGGGCGAATTGAACTCTTGGCAGAGCCGGCCCTGCATGGTCTGTTCTTCAACAGCCGCGCGTCCCGCCGGGATCACGTCGCGGTCTATCTGATCCGGCATTTCCGGCAGGATCGCCTGCCCGAGCCCAACCACGAGATCGTTGCCTGCGGCTTCTTCGAGCCGGGAGCGCTGCCGGCGGAGACGACCGAGGGCACTCGCCTGCGGATATCGGAAGCGCTGGAGGGCAGAGAACCGATTGCCACGTGGCGCTAGAGATCGTTGCTCGCGCTCTGCAAGGGGAGCTGGCGTCCGAAGTTCGGTACCGTTTCGACGGCGCCCGGTCATTGCCGCAACATCCTCAAAGGCGATTTGAAGCGTGGCCGAACTCTCTTGTTCGATATGGGCTCGCGGTGGTAGAAGCGGCGCGCCTGAACAGCGGTGCCGATCGGTGAAGAAACTCGACTTTCTCCCGCGTATTGAATCCCTGCGCGGCATCGCAGCCGTTACGGTTGTCGGCTATCACGTGGGACATCATTTCGATGATCTGCCCGGTACCGGCGTGGTGGATGTGCTCGCCTTTCGGGCGTTCATGGGCGTTTCGAACGGCATTGGCGCCGTCGTTGCCTTTTTTGTCCTGAGCGGCTTTGTTCTGGCGCGGTCGCTCGAAAGCAACCCCGATGCCGTCCGCTACTTTCGCAACCGGTTTTTCCGGCTGTTTCCCGCCGCCATTGCAGTTGTCGGTCTGCTGGCGGCGCTGCACTACCTGTTCGGAATCCACGTCGGGTTCGAGGCATCGTTTGATCCGCTCAACGTTGTTCTGAACATGCTGATGATAAGATCGGATATCAACGGCCCGATGTGGTCGATGACAGTCGAATGCTTCGCAACGCCGCTGATCCTGCTCAGCTTCCTGCTCTTCCGGAACTGTGGTGCGCTGCCATTGTGGGGCGTGGTCGTGATCTTGTTCGGCCTGTCCTTCTGGGGCCCATATGTTCACGCGCTCGGCGGTGCAACGAATCTCGCACCCCTTTACGCCTTCGTGGTTGGCGTCCTCATGCATTTTAACGGCGAAAGAATTGCGGCGGCGATCAAGCCGGGATGGGTTGGGCTTGCGACGATGCTGACGATTCTGGCCTTCTGCATCTGCGGAATGAAGAAGCAGACAGCCCCGATTTTGATGCTGGAATGCCTGAGCACCGCAACGTTTGTTGTCCTGGTGGTTTGGCATCCCTCGACGAAGGTTTTCAATCCGCTCGACTTCAGGCTGGTCAGATTTTACGGCCGAATTTCCTACAGTTTCTATCTGCTGCATCTGGTGGGTATGTTGTTTGCCCTTCGACTTCTCGACCCGATGAAACTTTATGCCGCGGGTCTACCGCTGTTCGCGGTGTCGGTGCTTACGACCGTCGTTTCGATTGTGCTGGTAACACCCTTCGCCTACTTGTCCTGGCGATCTATCGAGGCGCCATTGGTCAGGCTGGGAAAGCGTCTCGGAGCGCCGTCAGCGACCGCTTTCGCGGCAAGAAAATCCGGATGATGACATTGCAGATGATTCCCGAGCGGTCTTGTTCCTGCGCGTTCTATAGTCGGCAACAACTCGCGGACCAGGGCATGGCAAGCCATTTTCGTGCTGAGATAGCCGGGCTCCGCGCCGTTGCGGTCATCAGTGTTGTCCTGTTTCATCTGAAGATTGGAGGCTTTCAAGGAGGCTTCGTCGGGGTCGATATCTTCTTCGTCATTTCCGGCTATCTCATCACCCGCAATATTTTGCGCGATTTGCAGGCTGGCCGTTTTTCTTTCGGCCAGTTTTATGTGCGCAGGACGCGGCGAATTTATCCCGCCTTGATCTTCACCGTCGTGGCCACCTATCTCGTGGGAGCCCTGTGGTGCTCGCCCATCATGTTTCTTGATCTGGCAAAGGAAGCAACGCACGCGCTTCTGTCGATTGCGAATATTCAATACTGGCGGGAATCCCATCAATATTTTGCCCCGAATTCGGTCGAACTGGTGCTGTTGCATACCTGGTCGTTGTCGCTCGAAGAGCAGTTTTATTTGCTCTGGCCGGTATTGATGGTCCTGGTTTGGAAGTCAGGCCGCACCTTCGAAAGCATCGCCGTTGCCGCTCTTGCATCGTTCCTTGCTGCAATCCTCGTGACCAGGGCGGATCCGCTCGCGGCATTTTTTCTGATGCCGTTCCGAATTTTCGAATTTGCGTGCGGCGCGCTGGTTCTTCTTTTCGAGAGAAGAATTCGGCTCAGCCAAGCCGTCGCCGAAGGCCTTTCGACGGCGGGCCTGCTTTGCATCGTTGCGAGCGTGCTTCTTTTTAGATCGGATATGCCCGATCTGGAGGCGGCGATTCTCCTGCCCTGCCTGGGTGCGGCCGCAACGATCTGGGCAAGTGACAAGACCCGGGTATCCACGATCATCACCAACGCAGGGATGGTTGCGGTTGGAGCCATGTCCTACTCGCTCTACCTTTGCCACTGGCCCATTATCTTTTTTGCGCGTTTCATTTTCGGTGACGACGAGGCTAACAGCTGGGCAGGTGTCCTGACGATGGTGGTTCTAATGGCCGCTGTCGCAGCTGCCATGAATTTGCTTGTCGAGCGCAGGTTTATTCAATCGTCCGAGTTTCGATCGGCCAGTTTCATGAAAAACGCCGTGGGCTTTTGCTCGCTGGTCTTCATGCTGGCGGCCATCACCCACGCAACCTTCCTGACCAAGGGCTTGGCGTGGCGGTTGCCAAAAGCTCAAGCCGCGTTGGAGCACTGGCAGGATTTTCCGTCGAACCGCGATATGCAAGGATTTGAAGGACCGGTTGGCTTTGAGTTGGTCGGCGACTCCCTGACTGCTCAATACGCTTTTGGCCTGTCGCCGATGATGAAGCAGCTCAACATAAGTGTTCACATCATGGGAGGTGCCGGCTGCCCGATTTTGTATGGAGCGACGTTAAAGTCGCTGCGGCGAGAGGAGTGCAGACAGGCGCGTGACCAGACGCTGGAACGCTTGAATCAGACAAATGTGCCGATCATCTACGCGCAGGAATGGAGTTTGTATAATGATGCGGCAATTGATGACGAATTCGATCCGGCAGAGAGCCTGGCGCCCGGCGGGCAGTCGTTCGTCAAGTTGCAGCAGGCCCTCGAACGTACCATGGAGAGGCTTGTCGCGCATGGCAGGCGCATCCTGATTATCGGCGAACAAGTGGATCCTGGCTGTCCAATCAATCGTCCCCGGTTATTGCAGGGACCGCTTCCTCACGCGCCTCAACCGCCGTGCCCCCCGAAAACGCGGGAAGCAGCTGAACAATCCACGGCCCAAATTGACGGGATGCTCTCCCGCATTCAGGCGAGGTGGCCCGACAGGATCGAATTCTTGCGGACCGTAGATTACTTTTGCGACGCCGAGTGTCCCGTCGTTAAGGACGGGGTTTGGCTTTATTCCAATCGTATTCACCTGACGCTCGCCGGGTCGCACTACATGGTGACCCGGACCGCCGACGTGTTCCGCAGGTTTCTGGACGGAAGTAGTGGACGATGAGCTTGTTCGGCAGGCCGCGAGAGCCTGATCATGCTATTGGGAAGTTGAGTCGGCAAGCTTGGTGGATCGGATTTTCCAGGGATGATATCTTCATCGATGCGGATTGCGGTGCTGGTACCGTGCTTCAACGAGGAAGCCGCGGTTGCCACCGTCGTCGCGGATTTTCGCAAGGCGCTGCCGACGGCCAGGATCTTCGTCTTCGACAACAATTCGTCGGATCGCACCATCGCGGTGGCGCGGGAGGCGGGTGCCGAGGTCCGCAGCGAACGCCGCCAGGGCAAGGGCCATGTGGTCCGGCGCATGTTCGCCGATGTCGACGCCGATATCTACGTGCTGGTCGATGGCGACGCGACCTACGACGCTGCCAGCGCGCCGCGCATGATCGATACGCTGGTGTCGGATCATCTCGACATGGTGGTCGGCTTCCGTGTCGATCAGGTTCAGGCCGCCTATCGGCCCGGCCACCGCACCGGCAACTGGATGCTGACCAGCTTTCTGTCCTCGGTTTTCGGTCAGGCCTTCAAGGATATTCTGTCCGGTTATCGCGTATTCTCGCGCCGCTTCGTCAAATCCTTTCCGGTGCTGTCCGATGGCTTCGAGATCGAAACCGAGCTGACCGTGCACGCGCTCGAGCTGGCGCTGCCGGTCGCCGAGATTGAAACGCCCTATTATGCCCGGCCGGAGGGATCGTTCAGCAAGCTCAACACCTGGCGCGACGGCTTTCGGATTCTCGGCACCATCCTGAAACTCTACCGTTCGGAAAAGCCGCTGCGCTTTTTCACGGTGATCGGGATTTTTCTGACGCTGGTTTCGATCGGTCTGGCGATCCCGATCCTTGTCACCTATCTCGAGGAGGGCATCGTTCCCCGTCTGCCGACCGCGGTTCTGTCGATGGGCCTGATGATCCTGGCGGTGCTGTCGGTGTCGTCGGGGCTGGTGCTCGATACCGTGACGCGTGGCCGCCGCGAGATGAAGCTATTGGCCTATTTGTCGCAAGCCCCCTTCAGCAACTGATACTTCGAAATTGGCGGGGCCGGGACGATGGACCGCGCCGCTGCCAGATGCTATCCCGCGCGTCATGAACGACCTCTCTCTCACGATATTGCCAGAAACCGCCAACGACTCGCAGGCGATCGAACGGCTGCACGAACGCACCTTCGGGCCCGGCCGCTTCGTGCTGAGCGCCTATCGGCTGCGCGAGCACGTCGATCACCTGCTCGAGCTGTCATTCACGGCCCGGATCGGCACGCTGCTGGTGGGCTCGGTCCGCCAATTGCCGGTTTGCATCGGCGATACCAAGGCTTTGCTGCTGGGTCCGCTGACGGTCGAGCCGCCGTTCCGCAGCCGCGGCGTCGGCCGAGCGCTGCTGGATCGCGCGCTGAAAGACGCGAAGGCGAAGGGGCACCGCCTCGTGCTGCTGGTCGGTGACGAAGCCTATTACAGCCGCGTCGGCTTCAAGCCTGTTCCGAAGGGACGGGCGACCATGCCGGGACCGGTGGATTATCGCCGTCTGCTGGTGGCCGAGCTCGTCGATGGCGCCTTCGCCGATGTTTCCGGCGCGATCCGCCCGGACTGGAGCCTGGCGCGAACTTCGTAAGGCCCGACTGTCTTCACAACTTCTGCGAAATGCCGACAAAGAAGCCGCGGCGCGGCCCGAACTGCGGCGCGAACACGCCGATGCCCGAGCCATCCCTGATCTCGTAGATCTTGTCGAACAGGTTGACGACGTCGAACCGTACCGTCGCAGGCTTCATGTCGTTGAGCCATTTGAACTCGTGCGACACTCCGACATTGACCTGGGTGTAGGACGGCAGGTGATCGGTATTGGCAAAGCCCGAGCGAAGCCCGCTGCCGTAAATCATCGAGGCGCTGAAGCGCGTGCCGTTCCAGAGATAGGAAGCGCCGGCCGACGCGGTCAGGGTCTGGGCATGGTCCGTGTAGATATAGTGGGTGGCGATATAGTTTATTTCGTTCTGACCGAACAGAAACTGGTTCGATACGATATCGGTGGCGATCTGTTTTGCCCAGGCGACGTTTCCCCAGGCGCGGAAATTGTCGTTGGTGTAGGTCGATTTGAGTTCGAGGCCGATATTCTCTCCGCGGTCGTAATTGAAGCCGTTCAGCACATAGGCTGCACCGAACTGGCCGTCATCGAGCAGGTCGCGCGCGATCTTGTAGTAGCCGTCGACGCCGAATTCGAGACCGGGTACGGGATAGATCTTCTGGACGACGCCGACATCGAAGACGTGGGAGCGTTCCGGCAGCACCGGACTGTTGAGCGCCACCTCGGGAGTTTGCGTGTTGGCGGGGACGGCGGGAGGCGTAACCAGCGCGAGATTGGTCGGGGCCGCGATCACCTGCTGCGGCGGCGTGAAGTTTCGCGCATAGCCGGCGTGGAACGTGGTGCCATCGTACGGCTTCCAGGTCAGGCTGATGCGCGGGCTGAGCTGGTTGGCATCGACATACTGATACATCTGGTCGAACCGCAATCCGGCGTTCAAGGTCAATTGGTTGGTGACCCTCCACTCGTCCTGAAGGTAGGTGCCGATGAGCCAGCCGGTCCTGGCACTGGAATCGAAGACCGAGAATGGCGCATCGATCGTACCCTGGGCAGGGTCGGTGGGATCGGCGAGCGGCAACAGGATAGACGCATTGTTGACCAGAGAGCGCTCCCCGCTGACGGAAAACCCGAACCGCAGCGTATGGGCAAAGCCGACGCGCCAGGCGGTATCTTCCTGAATGCCATTGACGACGCTCTGACGGTAGACGTCCGACGACACCCCGTTGAAGACCAGATCTCCGATCGGGTCAGGGTAGAAGTGCAACTGGCTGTAGCGGTTGAAATAGGAGACCTGCAAATCGATGTCGTCGATCGATTTCTGGTAGGCGAGGACGTTAAACTGGTTGAACTCGTTCTGATGTTCGTTGAGGAACGCCGAATTGAAATTGGATACGCCGAAAGCCGTATTGTTCGGCGTCTGTCCCGGATTGTTGGGAATTTGAAAGGTGCTGTTCGATATGCCGCTCATGAAGGTGAGGCGGCTGGTCGGATCGAGCACTGTCGAAAGGTAGAGAAATCCTTTTTCCTGAGACGTGCGGTCGTGAATTGCCTCATTCGAAGATGTCGGATTTTCTATTCCGAGATTGTTTTGCAGAATAGCGGCCCGACACGAAATACTGGGTTTGCCCGACCGTACCGCCATATTCAAGACTAGGCGTGATGGTGCCGTGGCTGCCGCCGTAAACGCTCACGCTGCCAGAATTGTTGAAGGCGTCCGTCCTGGTCTGGATGTCCAGCACGCCCGCGGTGCGCAGGCCATACTGGGCAGGCAGCGCACCCGTTAGCAGCGCGAGGCTGCCGACGATGCCGGTGTCGAGGATTTGCCCGAAGGCGCCGACGCCGTCGGGCAGCATGATGCCGTTGATGCGATATTGAATATTGCCGTGCTCGTTGCGCACATGCAGTTCGCCGCTCGCCGCGGAATCCTGCGTGACGCCAGGCATCTGCAGCACCACCTTGTCCAGTGGCGTGTTGTTGCCTTGCGGCAGCGCTTCGATGGCCTGATGGTTGATCTGGTACGAGGTGGCGCCGGTCGGAGCATCGATGTTCCGGCGCGCCTCGTCGAATTTTTCGTTCTTGCCCGCGACCGCTTGCGCTTCGGTCTGCGGCGGCGCGGCGGGCGCTTCGCGGCGTTGGCCCGTGACCACGCGTGTCCTGGGTCGGCGCGGCGCTTGCACACGATGCGGCGCCACGACAGTGATGCCTGGCAGCGTGGTGGTGCCGCTTCCCGAGGGTGCCGCGGCTTGTGACATTGCAGTGCCGCCGAGGCCGAGCAGCAGCGACGCTGAACTGGAGAGGAGAAGTGTACTTCTTGCAAGGAGTGTCATTGTCCCGATCCTGATAAAGCCACGGCCGAATTGGCCGTAGTCGGCAAATTCGGATAGTGCCTGCCGTCGTCATGCAACGGGTCGATTTCAAGGAGCCCGTCGATCACCCGCGCACGGCGAAGCGATCGTCAGGCGTTCATCGAACGACGTCAGGAAACCGGGGGAGCGCGAGGCTGAAAGGCGACGCGGGCAGAGTTCAGGTGGACGAACTCGGCGTCGGTGGTCTGGTATAAAAACTCGACCGCCTGCGGCAGCAACAATAGCGGCGGCGTTGCAAACAGCACGTTGTTCGCTAGCGCCATGACGGCGCAGATCGCGCAAGTGTCGCCCGGTTGCCGGCCGGAATCGTGATCGGGCGCCGGTTGCTGCCGAGCGGCCTGATCAACAGCGTTGGCTGCGGCAAGGCCGTTGGCGTGAGAAGCGTCGGACTGTGCCAGGCCGGAATGGATCGCGGGCGCCGCCTGCGCGGCGACTCCGTGGAAATGCCCGAACGACAGCGCAAACTGGACGACAAGCGCGAAAAGCGCGAGCCGCGTGCCATGTTTGACGTTCGATCGGAACCACTTCATGCCGAAATGCGCCTTGCGTCGAAAGGCCAAGGCATCTCAGCCGCTCCGACGTTACAATATAACATGGCAAGGACCGGCGGACGGTGTCAACCGTAGCCGACCGGCGCACGTGACAATTCGCCGGGCCTGTGTGATTCACGCAACTCGGGGCGATCAGCGCCCCTCGCGCAGCCAGGTGGCGGCGAACCCGCCGAGCAGCAGCAGCAAACCGATCAGGCCGGCAAACAAAGGCAGCACGCCGACGCCTCTGACAACGCTGGCGTCGCGCATCCGCACGCCCATCCAGCCGTCGCCGCGGAATACGCCGGATGCGCGCACCGGCACGATGCGCGGAAGCTCGATGCTGGAGCCGTCGACGACGCGCCGTGCGTCGCCGCCGGTGGCTTGCGTCAGCGGTTTGAGCATGTCGGTTGTGGACGTGACTTCCGAAAATTCCTTCGGGTTGGTCGGGCCGACATTGATCAGAGCTTTCAGCGTGCCGTCGGTTGCCTGCCACAGGCCGAGTTCGCTGGCGGGGATCGTCGAGCGCCATGTTCCCGGTTCGCTTTCGCTCAACGTCAGTTGGCGCGTTGCCCCGGTGGGGGAGGTCACCGTCACCGGCGCGACGCTGTCGGCCATGGTCTGGCGCAGCACCACCAGATCGTGGCCCTGGACTTGCAGACGCAGCGCTTCCTCGTCGAGATCGGGCTGCTTCATCAGCCAGTGCGACATCCGCCGCAACAGGTCGAGATGCGGCCCGCCGCCCTCATAGCCGCGCGCCCACAACCAGATATGGTCGGACAACAGCAAGGCGACGCGGCCCTCGCCAAATCGCGACAGCAGCAGCAGCGGCTTTCCGTCGGCGCCCGTCATCAGCGGAGGGCTGGTCGCGTTGCGCGTCTCGACGGTGCGGAAGAACCGGCTCCAGTGCGGCGGCTCGGAGCCTGAGCCTTCCAGACCGCGCGTCACCGGATGGCGTTTGCCGGCGTCGCTCAAGCGCGCGTAATACGGCTTCTCGGTGACGCCGACGGGTTCCGCCGGCAGCACCGAATCCAGCGGCGTGCGCCAGATGCTGGTGGTCGACGCGTAATCGGGCCCCGCCGAGACCAGCACCGCGCCGCCGTGCGCGCACGTAGCGCGCGATATTGTCGAAATAGGCGATCGGCAGCACGCCCTGGCGCGCGTAGCGGTCGAAGATGATCAACTGGAATTCGTTGATCTTCTGCTGAAACAGTTCGCGGGTCGGAAACGCGATCAGCGACAATTCGTTGATCGGCGTGCCGTCCTGCTTTTCCGGCGGGCGCAAAATCGTGAAATGCACGAGATCGACGCTGGCGTCGGATTTCAGCAGGTTGCGCCAGGTGCGTTCGCCGGAATGCGGCTCGCCCGAGACCAGCAGCACCCGCAATTTGTCGCGCACCCCGTCGATCGCGACCACGGCGCGGTTGTTGACCGGCGTCAGTTCATTGTCGAGCGGAGACGCCTCGATCTCGACGATGTTCGGCCCGGCATGCTTGATGTCGACGTCGACATTGACGGTCTGGCCGCTGAGCACGGTGCGTTCGTTGATCACTTCGCCGTCGCGGCGCACCACGACTTTGGCGCGGTCGCCGCTGACGCCCTGATCGTCGAGCCGGTAGGTGATGGTCTGGGTCTGTCCGACGATGCCGAAGCGGGGGGCGGCGGAAATCGCGATGCGCCGGTCGCGTTCGTCCTTGCGCCCGGTGATCAGCGCATGCACCGGGGCCTGGAACCCGAGCGCCGCGGCGTTCGCCGGAATGTCGTGCACCCGCCCGTCGGTGATCAGGAACGCGCCGGCGACGCGATCGACCGGAACGTCCGACAGCGCCGACGACAGCGCGCCGAACAATTTGGTGCCGTCGGTTTCGCCATCGGCCTGGCCGGCCTCGACCACCCGCACCTCCAGGCCCTTGATCTTCTTGAGGCTGTCGACCAGCGCCTCTTTGGCCTTCTCGGTTTCGCCGGTGCGGTCGCCGAAATTCTGGCTGGGGCTCTTGTCGATCACGACCGCGGCCACCGAGGACAGCGGCTCGCGGTCCTCGCGGGTGAATGACGGGTTGGCCAGCGCCAGCAGGATCAGCGCCAGCGCCGTGACGCGCAGCGCCGCGCCGCGCGGGCGTGCCAACAGCAGCAATCCGGCGATCACGACGATGGCGGCGAGCGCGAGCCAAAGCACGAGCGAGGGAACGAGTGGTGTAAACGCGATGCCGTACTGCATATCGCGGCCTTACTGACGATTTGACCTGGACGGGATCACGGAGCTCTCAGTCCTTGTTTGAAGCATGATCCGACCGGAAAACCGGTTCCCACTTTTCCGGATCATGCTCATTGTCCCAACCGCTCGATCAGCGCCGGCGCATGCACCTGGTCGGCCTTGTAGTTTCCGGTCAGCGTGTACATCACGATGTTGACGCCGGAGCGGAAGGCGAATTCGCGCTGTCGCGGCTCGCCCGGCGTGAGCGGCAGCATCGGCTGGCCGTCCGGGCGTATCGCCCAGGCGCCGGCAAGATCGTTTGATGTGATGATGATCGGCGAGACGCCGTCGCCGCCGCGGGCCGGGCGCGACGCATCCTCCTCGTCCTCACCGCGCGGCAACGCCTCGACCCAGGTCTGGCCGCTGTTAAAGCGGCCGGGAAAGTCGCGCAGCAGATAGAACGTCTTGGTCAGCACGTGCTCGCGCGGCACCGGCTCGAGTTCGGGAACGTCGAGCGAGGAGAGAATGTCGCGCAACGCCTGCATGCCCGGCGTCTGCGACGCGCCGTTGTCTCCCGGCGGCGCCTCGATGGCGTCGCGGGTATCGAACAGCACGGTGCCGCCCTGTTTCATGTAGGCGTCGATGCGGTTGATGGCGTCCTGCGGCGGCTTCGCCGCACCCGGCACGACCGGCCAGTAGATCAGCGGGAAGAACGCCAGCTCGTCATGCGCGGGATCGACGCCGACGGGATCGCCGGCCTCCAGCGCCGTGCGCTGCGCGAGGAACAGGGTCAGCCCGGCCATTCCGGCCTTGACGATGGAATCGACGTCGGCATTGCCGGTGACGACATAAGCGAGCCGGGTCTGCGAGGTAGCCTTGATCGCGAAATCGTCGCTGCTTTCGGCGCCGGCCGGCGAAGGTGCGGCCAGCATCGCCGCGCCAATGATCGCGAACGCCAGTGCGGCCGGCGCCGCGCGCCGCCGCAGCAACGCCGCGATACCGGCGCCGAGCAGCGCGACGATGACCGCGTCGATCAGGAACAGCGCCAGCGACGCCGACAGCAGGATTCCCCGCAGGTCCCGCGGTTCGGCATTGGTGTAGCTGGCGCGCCGCGCGCGCAGGCTCGAGGTATCGAGCGGCGCGATGCGATCGGCGGCCGCCAGCGTGTTGACCGCGAGCGGACCGTCGGCCGGGCCGTAGAATCCCGGCGGATGATCCGGGGTCGCCCGATCCCGGAAGTCGGCGGGCAGCGGCTTGGCGGTCGAGGGCGGCGGTCCGAACGCGCCGAATCCGTCGAGGGTGTGCAGCGGCGCCACCGTTTCCGCGTTCGCTTCGCCGGCGACGCCCGCGCCCGGCTTGGAGGTGTAGCCGGACATATCGACGATCCGCCGCAGCATCTCGACGAAGGTGCCCGACATCGGCAGATCGGACCAGCGCATATCGGCGCTGACATGAAACAGGCTCACCATGCCCTTGCCGCGATGTTCGCCGGTCACCAGCGGCGTTCCGTCTTCCAGCGAGGCCCAGCTCTTCGTCGCCAGCACCGCATCCGGCTCGGCGAGCACCTGCCGGTTGACGGTGACGTCCTTGGGCACGGCAAGACCGGCGAACGGTCCATCGGCGGTGAACGCGGCGAGGTGCTGCGGCTTCTCCCAGGTCAGGCTGCCGCCGAGGCTGCGGCCGCCGCGGCGCAGCTTCACCGGCACCAGGTCGTCGTCGGCCTGCGCCAGGCGCGGTCCGGCAAAGCGCACCAGCACCCCGCCTTGTTCGATCCACGCGGCTATGCGTTCGCGAATTTCGGGCGACAGCGTTCCGACGTCGGCAAGCACCATCATCGGCAGCTTCTGGTCGAGGAATTGCGTGATCACCTGTTGCGGCGCGCCTTTATCGCCGAGCCGCACATCGGCGAACGGCGCCAGCGCGCGGGTGAGATAGAACGTCGACGCCAACAGCGGCTGCGCGGTATCGCTGGTCGATCCGCTGACGACGCCGATCGCGCGCCGCCGCCATCGCTTGTCGAGCAGCTGCACCGCGCCGGCGGATCGTTCGCCGGCGATTTCCAGCCGGGCGATGTCGTTGCGCAGCTCGACCGGAAGATCGAACGCGGCTTCGGTCTCGCGATCCTGCGGCGCAAAGGTGTAGCGGGCCTCGCCGATCGGCGAGCCCTTTTGGTCGAGCGCGCGCACGATGCCCGCGGCGAGGCCGCCATCGGTGCGCAGCACCTTCACCGTCATCTTCGCCGCGGCATTTTCGGCCGCGACCAGCGCCAGCGGCGGTGGCGTGCCGCCTTCAAAAATCGTCAACGTCCGATCCCCGATGGTCTTGCCCAGGCCTTCGAGAAACTCCGGCCCGCGTCCGGTATCGACGCCATCCGACAGCCAGGCGATCTCGCAGTCGCCGGTGGCTTTCAGGAAACGCTCGATGGCGGGCAGGGTTTCGACCCGCTCGATCGAATAAGGCTTTGGCGCAAGCTGGCGCAACGCCACGCGCGCGGTGCCGCCCGGCATGATCGTGATGTCGCGGGCGGGCTCCGACAGCGGCACCAGCGCGACGCCGCGCCGGTCGTTGTCGGCGTTCGCGATCAGTTCGTCCGCGGCCTTGATCCGGGCATCCCAGCTCGAGGCCGCGCTCCAGCCGTCGTCGAGCAGGATCACAAGCGGCGTGTGGGAGCCGGCAAGGCCGGTTTGCGGATTCCAGATCGGCCCGGCGGCCGCCAGGATCACCAGCGCGGCGGCCATCAGGCGCAGCGCCGTCAGCCACCATGGCGTGCGCGACGGGGTTTCTTCCTTCGGCGCGATGTCGAACAACAGCCGCGTCGGCGGGAACTCGATGCGCCGCGGCCGCGGCGGCATCACCCGCAACAGCCACCACAGCACGCGGCAGGCTCAACAGGCCCAGCAGCAACATCGGTTCGGCGAAGGAGAGCGGCAGCCCGGCGATCATGCGCTTCGCCCCGCTTTGACGGTCGCGGTGCGCGCGCTGCCCTTGCTCACCATCATGCCGCCGTGCAGGAACAACAGCAGCTCGGCGGCCGAGCGGCTGGTGGTGTGGGTCGAGAACAGCCAGTCGAGCTTGTTGGTCTCGTCGCGAATTTCGTCGCGATGCAGCGCCACGCGCGCGACGTAGTCGCCGGCCCATCTTTCGGCGCGGCCCGCGGTGATGACGCCGCCACCTTCCGGCTCGACGAATTCGATGCGGCCGGAATAGGGAAAGCTCTCTTCGGCCGGATCGACGATCTGGACCAGCGTGCCGTGCGCGCCGGATGCCGACAATCCCGCAAGCATGCTCCTGATCTCCGTGATCGGCGACCAGAAATCCGACAGCACCACGATTTCGGCCAGCGCCGACGGCACGAAGGACGGCGGCAGGCTGAGGCGGGCCGCATCGTCATGCAGCATCGCCTGCGCCATCTTGTCGATCACGCTGCGGCTCGCGGTCGGGTTCATCAGGCCGGGAATGCCGACGCGTTCGCCGCCGGCGACCAGCAGTTCGGCGAGCGCGAAGGTCACGATCAGCGCGCGTTCCAGCTTGCTGTCGCGGGCCTGTCTGGATGCGAACGCCATCGATGGCGAGCGGTCCGGCCACAGCCACACGGTATGGGCGGCCTCCCATTCCTGCTCGCGGACATAGAGATGATCGTCGCGCGCCGAGCGCCGCCAGTCGACGCTCTGCGACGGCTCGCCGGAAACGAAGCGGCGGTATTGCCAGAAACTTTCGCCGGCGCCGGCGCGCCGCCGTCCATGCAGGCCGTGGATCACATTGGCGGCGATGCGGCGGGCCTCAAGCACGAGACGCGGCAGCGATGCGGCGAGCGTTCGGCTTTCGCCATCGGCACGTCGGATTGCTGTGATCTCCCCGCCTGCGTGCCTGGTCTCTGCGGCCATCAACCGATCCGCGTCTTCAATTGCCTGATCACGTCGGGAATGGTGCGGCCTTCGGCGCGCGCGGAGAACGTCAGCGCCATGCGGTGCTTGAGAACGGGCTCGGCGAGATCGAGCACGTCGTCGATCGAGGGCGCGAGACGGCCGTCGAGCAAGGCGCGGGCGCGAACCGCGAGCATCAGCGACTGGCTGGCGCGGGGACCCGGTCCCCAGGCGATCAGCTTGCCGGCCTCGCCGCCTTCCGGGCCGGGACGCGCGGAGCGCACCAGCGAGAGGATCGCTTCCACGACGGAATCGCCGACCGGCAGCCGCCGCACCAGCCGCTGCGCCGTGATCAGGATGTCGGCGTTCATCGCGGCCTTGGCCAGCGTCTCTTCGGCGCCGGTGGTTTCGAACAGGATGCGCCGCTCGGCGTCGCGATCCGGATAGTCGACGTCGATCTCCATCAGGAAGCGGTCGAGCTGCGCCTCCGGCAGCGGGTAGGTGCCTTCCTGCTCCAGCGGATTTTGCGTCGCCAGCACATGGAACGGCTTCGGCAGATCGTGGCGCGCGCCCGCAACCGTGATGTGCTGCTCCTGCATGGCCTGCAGCAGCGCCGACTGGGTGCGCGGGCTGGCGCGGTTGATTTCGTCGGCCATCAGCAGCTGCGCGAACACCGGACCGGAGATGAAGCGGAACGACCGCTTGCCGGAACTGCTCTCGTCCAGCACCTCGGCGCCCAGAATGTCCGACGGCATCAGGTCGGGCGTGAACTGGATGCGCTTGGCATCCAGCCCGAGCGTGATGCCGAGCGTTTCGACCAGCTTGGTCTTGGCAAGGCCGGGCACGCCGATCAGAAGCGCATGACCGCCGGACAGGATCGTCACCAGGGTGTTTTCGACCACCCGGTCCTGACCGAAGATGACGGTGGAGATCGCATCCTTCGCCGCGCGGATTTGTCCGGCGACCTGTTCGGCCGAGCGGACGATCACGTCCTCGAGTTTTTCGACACCGTCTGCGCCAGCCATTTGCTTCTCCTTCGACCCAAGCCTTGAGTGCCAGACCCTGAATGCCAAGCCTTGAACGCCAAGCCTCGAATACCGAGCCTTGAATACCGAGCCTTGAATACGCGCCTGCCGGAACGCCGCCGCTTGCGTCGCATGCCATGAACCCCATGCTAAACTTATGCGAAGGCCATGTATTCGTTGAATTAAACTATCCCCACCTTATCGGCATTTCGGGGTATGAACGGCATCACGATGTGGCGACTTGATCCGGGATTTTACGGGCGGAACTCGTCCGAGGCGCACGTCGGAAGACTTGCACCAATCGTGCCAAATCGAGGCGGTCAAACTCAGGGCAAACAATGGCGAAGCAAGGGCAGACACCAATCAAGGCCTCGAAGGGCTGACGGCTGCCGCCAGGGACGCTGCGAACACCAGCGCCGCCGGAAAGGGGCTGCCGCCGGTGCATCTGTGGAATCCGCCGTTCTGCGGCGATCTCGACATGCGAATCGCCGGTGATGGTACGTGGTTCTACATGGGGACGCCAATCGGACGGCCGGCGCTGGTCCGGCTGTTTTCGACGATCCTCAAGCGCGAGGACGGCAAGCACTTTCTCGTGACGCCGGTGGAGAAGGTCGGCATCCGCGTCGACGATGCGCCGTTTCTCGCGGTCGAGATGCTCAGGGAAAGCGATGGCCGCGGCCGGCTGTTGCGGTTCCGCACCAATGTCGACGACTGGGTGGCTTGCGATTCCGCCCACCGGCTGCGATTCGAGGCGGCCGCCGACGGCGGGCTTGACGCCCTATCTTCACGTCCGCGCCGATCTCTGGGCCAAGGTCACCCGCGCGCTCTACTACGATCTGGTTGACATGGGCGAGGAGCGAGTGGTCGATGGTCGCCCGATGTTCGGGGTCGCATCAGGCGGCGAATTTTTTGCGATGGCGGATGCGGAGCAGGTGAGGGGCGCGCTTTGAACGAGCCGATGCTGAAGACCGATCCCGCTGCGATCAGCTCGGCGGAGTTTTTCGATCGGACCCGCGCGCGGCTGCGCTTCGACGTTCCGCCCGGCCTGGTCGACCCCAACATCGTTCCGCAGGAGCGGCGATCACGGCACCGACCGCATGCTGGAGATCATCGCCCGCGAACAGCCGGTTCGCCCCGCCGCGGTATTGATCCCGGTGGTGGACCATCCGCAGCCGACCGTGCTGCTGACGCAGCGCGCCGCCCACCTCAACGACCACGCCGGCCAGATTTCCTTTCCCGGCGGCAAGATCGATGCGACCGATGCTTCGCCGCTCGACACCGCGCTGCGCGAGGCCGAGGAGGAGATCGGCCTGTCCCGCGAATTCGTCGATCCGATCGGCTATCTCGATCTCTACGGAACCGGTTTCGGATTTCGCATCCTGCCGACGGTGGCGCGGGTGCGGCCGGGCTTCAAGCTGCGCATCAACAAATCAGAAGTCGACGATGCGTTCGAGGTGCCGCTGGCGTTCCTGATGGACCCCGCCAACCATCAGCTGCACAGCAAGGAATTTCGCGGCATGGAGCGCTCCTATTACGCCATGCCGTTCGCGGAACGCTATATCTGGGGCGCGACCGCGGGAATTCTGCGGGTGCTGTACGAGCGGATCTGCCTGCCATGATCCGTCCGGCCTTCACCGAAATCGGAATTTTCCTGATCCCGTTCGCGGTCTATGCGCTGTTTCTGCTCGCGACCCGCTCCGGACTGATGGTGCAGATCGTCGTGGCCGGTGCATGTCATCGCCAAACTGGTGCTCGGCTCGCTGCTGCTGGTGATCGTCAGTTTCATCCTGCTCGCGCATTTTTCCGGCGCGTCGCCGAATTCGACCTACGTTCCCGCGCACATCGAGAACGGCAAATTCGTTCCCGGAGTTGAAAAATGAGCGATGCGCGCGTGCTCGACGACGCGCCCTGGCTCAGATCCGGTCCGGCCGCCCGCGTGCTCGAGCTGCTGAACGGCGACGGCGAGGAAGCGCGCGTGGTCGGCGGCGCGGTCCGCAACGCGCTGCTGAAGATTCCGATCGGCGACATCGATATCGCGACCACCGCGCTTGCCCGCCGAAGTGATCCGCCGCGCCAGGGCGGCCGGCATCAAGAGCGTGCCGACCGGCATCGACCACGGCACCGTGACGCTGGTCGTCGATGCGCAGCCGTTCGAGGTCACCACCCTGCGCGAGGATACCGAGACGTTCGGCCGCAAGGCGAAGGTCGCGTTCGGCCGCGACTGGGTTGTCGACGCGGAGCGGCGCGACTTCACCATCAACGGCCTGTCGGTCGACGCCGATGGCGTCGTGCACGATCACGTCGGCGGACTTGACGATATCGCCGCCAGGCGCGTGCGCTTCATCGGCGACCCGGACCAGCGGATCGCCGAGGACTATCTGCGCATCCTCAGGTTCTTCCGCATTCACGCCGCGTTCGGCGCGGGCGAGCCCGATCGCGCCGGCTATCTCGCCTGCATTCGCGCGCGCGCGCCGGCCTTGCGAGCCTTTCCGCGGAACGGGTGCGCATGGAAATGGTGAAGCTGATGGTCGCGGAAGGCGCGGCCGGCGCCATCGCGGCGATGGCGGATGGCGGGTTGCTGCTGCCGATTTTCGGCGGCGTCGCCTATACCGGGCCGTTTGCCGCGATGATCGCGGCGGAGCGCGTGCTGGGACTGAAGCCGGACCCGGTTCGCCGCCTCGGCGCGCTCGCGGTCGCCGTCACCGAGGACGCCAGGCGGGTCGCGACGCGGCTGCGGCTCAGCAATGCGGAAACCAGGGCGCTGGATTCCATGGGCCATCGCTGGTGGCGGCTCGCCGGAATGGACGAGGCGACCGCGCGGCGCCGGCTTTATCGGCTCGGCGAGGATCGCTACCGCGACCGGCTGATGCTGGCCTGGGCGCGGGCGGGCGACGATATCGATTCGCCGCAGTGGCGGGAGCTTGCCACCTTGCCGGAGCGCTGGAGCGCGCCGAAATTTCCGCTGAAGGCGGCCGATTTCATCGCGCGCGGAATTGCCGAAGGCCCGGCGCTCGGGCAGGTACTGGCGCTGGCCGAAGACGCCTGGCTCGCGGCGGATTTCCCGCTGGATGAAGCCGCGCTGAAAGCCATTGCCGACCAAACCGTAACCCGCTTCACCCGCGATCACAGGCTGTGAACATCCTTTCCGGCTTCGCCGATATCTCGCTGTTGCAGCTTCTGCTGGTTGCCGGCGTCGCGCTGTTTGCCTCCGTCGTCGGCGGGCTCGCCGGCTACGGCACCGGCGCGTTGATGCCGCTGGTGCTGGTGCCCCTGGTCGGCGCCGAACCGGTGGTGCCGATCATCGCGATCTCCGCCATCTTCACCAACCTCAGCCGCGCCGCCGCCTATCTGCGCTATGCCGACCGCCGCCGCGCGCTGATCGTGATCCTGGCCGCCGCATTGACGACCGCGCTCGGCGCTTACGGCTATACGAGGCTGACCAACGCCGGCGCGGCGCTGGTGATCGGCGCCATGCTGATCGCGAGCGTGCCGCTGCGCCGCCTGGCCAGGCGCCGCGATATCAGGATCGGCGATACCGGGCTGGGCGTCGGCGCGGTGGGCTACGGCGTCGTGGTCGGCGGCACCTCGGGCTCGGGCGTGATCCTGCTGTCGCTGTTGATGGCGGCGGGCCTCGAAGGCGCCGGCCGTGATCGCCACCGACGCCGTGATCTCGGTCGTCACCAGCGTCATCAAGATTTCCGTGTTCGGACTGGCCGGCGTGGTCACCGCGCAGGTGCTCGCCTTTGCGCTTCTGATCGGCGCGGTCGCGCTGCCCGGGGCATTTTTCGCCCGCGCCTTCGTCGAGCGCATGCCGGTGCATATTCACACCGCGATCCTCGATGTCGCCGTGATCGCGGGCGGCGTGGTGATGATCCGGAGCGCCGTGCGGTCTCTGTTCAGTTAGAAACCCGGCGCGAAACTTCGGCAACGCGATGCCGCCGGGTATCGAGACCCGGCGGCGCCTCGAAGACAAGCTCTCAAGCAGCCTTGCCCTCTTTCTCGTCGCCGTTTGCATCGTCTTCGTCGTTTTCCTCTTCCTCGTCATCCGAAACATCGATTTCCGCGAGTTCCAGCACGGCCAGCGGAAGCGTTTCGCGAAACAGGTCGCCTTCTCCGCCCATCCAGAGGCAAACGATGGTTTCCCCGTTTACTTCCGCCACCGTCATTGGATGACCGCCGGATTTCAGAATGACGACATCGCCTGGTTTCAAATCCATGATTTTCCCCTCCGCGTTGATTCACGTGACGCTCAGTCTACTCGATCAGTCATGACAGGCCGATCACGGCGGATCATTTCGGTCGACGGATCACGCCGCGGTAACGGCCGGCATGACGGCCGCTAGATCGAAGCCGTGAGAGGCGACGCGAATCACGGCGAATTTTCCGAGCTGAAAGACAACCAGCATGGTAACCAGGTCCGAGCCAGCCAGTGTTTGGTTGCAACAGTGGTCCGGGATGGCATGGCAAAACTCGAAAAATGTGATAAATTCGAGCGATGCCAAAGCGGAAGCGACCGACCGGAAAGAGCGTTAAAGTGGGCTTCGTAATTGGCCAGGCCAACTTTGCGAAGATCAGCGCGGTTGAAGGCATTCGGCTGAAACCAGGCATGAAAAAGCGGGCCACAGAGGCCGCCACGAAGGGCCTCTCGGCGGAAGAATATCGCCGCACGATCGTGCGCAGCTACCGCAAAGGCTGAGCGCAGCCGCATGTATGATGCGATTGACGACCCTTACACCTACGAAAATTCTACCGTTCTTATTAACAAGCTGGACCTGCGAAATCAGGGCGAACTCGACGATTTCGAGGCCGAAATTTCCAATGCCCGCTCGGGCGAGCCGTTGCCTGAGGGCCAGCTAGATTTTGCGCACTACTGCGCCGTTCATCATCACCTGTTCCAGGATGTCTACGAGTGGGCGGGGGTCGGCATGTACCAGCATGTCGATAAGAAGCACCTTGACCGCTATCTGGCAGAGTTCGATTTCCGTCGAAACACCCGCGCCAAGTTGGGCATCAACGACGAACAGCGCGCCGATATGGCGGTCAAAGGCATGGCCGGGAAGCGCCTCACCTATCAACAACTAATAGCGAAGCGGAAGCCTAACCAAGGTGGATTAGGCGATAGGAGGGCAAGATGCGCATGACGCCGCTAGTCATTTTCGTCATTATCGCCAGCGTTCTCTTGGGAGCCGCGCTCGGCACCATGGTCTATCACCTGACGAGCTAGAGTTTTTTCCAATCGGTCCAGATCGCAGTCCGAGCCGATTTCGCTTATATAGCACATATGTCAAAGCCCAAGCCCGGCGATCCGGAGCAATCGAAGCGGTTCATTGATGCCGCCCGCAAAGCGGAGGCCGATGAATCGAAAGCCGGGGCAGATCGCGCCTTCAAGAAAGTTGTCGTTTCAGATAAATCAAAAGCTAAATCGAGGCGGTTCGGGGGAAGCTGATGCCACGAATTGCACGGGGGCTGTTCCGGCTCTGGCTTGTCCTGTCCATCACATGGATTGTTGGGGTCGGCGGAGTGACGTGGACATGGAAGCCACCTTTTGATCCGAGTAAACCGTTCGAAATTGTACCATCATCCAAGCGGGCGGAGTTTCAAGCGCTCGGCGCGCGCGATCCCTGGGCCGAATTCAATCCGCAGGGATCACCGAAAGCGGCTACGCCGACCGAATTTGATCCGTTGGAATTTGCTACTTTTAAGCTGTCGGCCCAACGGTGGGAGACCATCCAAACCGCAGCCGAGGTGGCCCTTATTCCGCCCATACTATTGCTTACGCTTGGTTCGGCATTGGGATGGGCGATTAGAGGTTTTCGGAACTGAAGAAAGGCAACAAGGGCTAATAGCCGTACATCTTCAGGGTATTGAGAATCTTGCGGCTCTTGCATGAGATATCCGTCTGCTCTCACGCGCTGTAGGAAATGCGCGAAATGCGGACGCGGATTCGCGTTTCCGGTAAGAACGCCGTTGGCGTGCCAGTAGTTTTCGGTGGCGATGATGTCGGCAGCCTGCAGTGGCAGGAACTGAGCCACACGATTGAACGAGATGTTGATGATTGCTGGTGATCCCATATAGGATTTTCGAACGCGATCAATGAGCGCGTCCAATTTTGGAGACTTGCGTCCGAGATCGAAGTGCAGTGAAAGCATCCGGTCTTCAGGAAAAAGCAGCCTCGCCCGTTCGATAGCGCCATTGAAACAAGCCGAAAAGCAGATGCTTTCGGCGTCGCCGAAAAAATCCCTCGCCGGTCCTTTGACAAGCCTGTCCCATTCTGCCCGCTCGACCGCATAGGCGAGACCCATAACTCCGGCTTGAACGATCAGCTCTCGGCATTCGTTCTGCAGAAGATCGCTTTCAGCGGCGGAATAACCGACAAAATCGCCACGATGCCGTTCGCAGTCGGCCAGACCGAATTTGGTCAAGTGCGCCTTTCCTGGGAGCGGGCGCGTCAGCTTGGCCAGCCAAGCCCTGTCGAAGTTAGCCCATTGCTCGGCCGTCCCGAAAAAACCGCCCCAAACAACCATATCTGAGCCGTCGTGGGTGCCAGCGTCATCGAAGGGGGCGACAAGCATGAGCATTAGTCCGGCGCGTTCTGAGGCCGGGAGAATTAGACCAATTAAGTCCAAAAGTGCAGATTTTGGCGCACTCGTTTTCATTATATCCGTAACGGTTGGGTATGGGAAGTGAAACATCGCCTTACGCAATCCGCCTTCTCAATCGGTCTCTTGCAATATTGTCGCCAGCAATCGACTCCACACTGTGGATTCGTAATCCTCGACTCCCCGCTGCTCTCCTACAAAGAACCGGATGGGCAACATGATGATCCGCGGCATACCGATCTGAAGCAGAGATTTTATCACTATCTGCAGGGTATCCCCGATGATCAGCAGGTGATCATTGTCGAGAACACCGATCCACCGGCCGACATCCAGTCGTTGCCCCAGGCAATAAAGTTTACCGGCAATCCCGAACAGGGTAGGGCCGGTTCGTTTGTCGTTACAAAAGGTGGTTCGGCAGCGCCGGCCGCTAGCTGATCGCCCTTGGGAAATTTGTGGTTTGCTCGCGGCTGTCTACTAGCTAGCCCCGCTCGAGCGGCAGCAACTCGGTCAGCGAGCGGATGATGCGGTTGGGCCTGACGGTGGAATCGGCGGGCAGGCCCACTCCGTGAGCGTCCATCCAGATCGCATAGATACCAAGGCGCTGCGGCACCTCGACTTCCCACTCCAGATTGTCGCCGATCATCCATGTCTCGGGTGCTGTTACACCCAGCGCCTGCATGGCGTGCCGGTAGGCGCGCTCGTCCGGTTTGCCGAAACCATGCTCGCCCTCGATCTGGATATGATCGAACCGGTGCGTCAGCGCAAAGCGTTCGACCTTCGCGCGCTGGATTCCGGCGGCGCCGTTGGTCACCAGCGCCAGTTTCACGCCAAGCGCCTTGAAGGCATCGATCGCGTCATGCGCGCCCGGGAAGACGAACATCTCCTCCTCCCGATAGGCGGTGAAGCGGTCGGCGAGCCGGATCGCAAGATCCGTCGAGGGCGCGGTGTGGCCCGCGGCGGCAAGCGCGGAAAATCCGCCCCTGACGACCTCATGCCGTGCTTCGGCGAGCTTCAGCCGCCACTCCGCCTCCGCCGCCGCCCAGAACCTGCGCCCCGAATCCACGATCGCGGCGGCGACCTGCCGGGGCGACAGCGGCGCAAGCTCTTCGGCAAACTCCGCCGTGACGTCGTTCCAGGCGATGTCGGGGCGGCCATAGGCCGACAGGATGGTGTCGTCCATGTCGATCAGCATCGCGCGGGGCAGCTGCGTCATGGTGTTACGGCCACTTCACTTCCGGCGGCATCGACGACAGGATCGAACTCCACATTGCCGCCGGTCTTCAGGCCGAAGATGGTGCCGCGGTCGTAGAGCAGATTGAATTCGACGTAACGCCCGCGCCGGATCAGCTGTTCTTCGCGGTCTGCAGCGGTCCACGGCGCATTGAAATTGCGCCTGACCAGTTCGGGATAGATCTTCAGGAAGGCGCGGCCGACGTCCTGGGTGAAGGCGAGGTCGGCGCCCCAGTCGCCTGAATCGTGCCAGTCGTAGAAAATGCCGCCGATGCCGCGCGCCTCCTTGCGGTGCGGCAGATAGAAATATTCGTCGCACCATTTCTTGTATTTTGGGTAACTCGCGACCACAGCGTGCGCGTCGCAGGCGGACTGCATCGCGGCATGAAAAGCGACCGTGTCGGCGTCATCCTGGGTGCGCCGGCGGTCGAGCACCGGCGTCAAATCCGCGCCGCCGCCGAACCACGCCTTGGTGGTGACGACGAAGCGGGTGTTCATGTGCACCGCCGGTATGTTCGGATTGCGCATATGCGCGATCAGCGAAATGCCCGACGCCCAGAAGGCGGGGTCGTCGGCCGCACCTGGAATTTGCGCGCGGAATTCCGGGGCGAATTCGCCGTGCACGGTCGAGCAATGCACGCCGACCTTCTCGAACAGCCGTCCACGCATCACGCTCATCACGCCGCCGCCGCCGGGCTGACCGGTATGGTCGGTGCGGTCCCAGCGCGTGCGCACGAAACGCCCCGCATCTCCGGGATAGAGCGATGCCGGCGCATCGTCTTCGAGCTTCTCGAAGGCCGCGCAAATGTCATCGCGCAAGCGCTCGAACCAGGCTCTGGCGCGCGCCTTGCGGTCTTCGATCACGGACATGTCCATTTGCGTTGCCACCCTGTTTTGACGCGTTTTCTCACGCGGACCGGCATCCACTTCGCCTGAAAACGCCTAGCCCTGCGGGCCGTAATAGGTGCAGCTTTCGTCGCAGCTGTCGCGGTGAATGCTCACCCGCGTGATCCGGCCGGCGTGCTGGACCCGCTCCCAGACGAAGCGCGAAAGGTTTTCCAGCGTCGGCGGCCCAAGCGCCTCGATCTTGTTGAGCAGCTTGTGGTCGAGCATTTTCTGCACCTCCATCATACTGCGATGCAGCAGGCCGAGATCCAGCACCATCCCCGTCGCGGGGTCGGGCGTGCCGCGCACGGTGACCTCGGCCCGGAACGAGTGGCCGTGGATTTCCAGGCTTGCCTCGCCCAGCGTCGTTCCCGCCAGCGCGTGGGCGGCCTCGAACCGGAACGATTTTGTCAGCTCCCACATTCTTAAAATCCAACCTCTATCTGATACCAAGGGTCTTGTGCGTCTGCAGGCTGAGCCGCCATTGCGGATGGCGCAGACAGTAGTCGATTGCGCGCGCGGTGTTCTCGATCACGTCAGGTCCGTCCATCGGCTGCAGCGAGAAGCGCTCGAAGGCGAGATCGACAAAGGCCTCCGGCACCGCATCCGCCTGCGGGTAGATCAGCTTCAACTCATGACCGCGCCGGACCACGAGGTCGGCGCCGGCTTTCGGGCTGACGCAAACCCAGTCCATGCCGTCGGGCGGCTCGATCGTGCCGTTGGTCTCGACGCCGATCTCGAATCCGCGCGCATGCAGCGCATCGACCAGCGCCCGGTCCACCTGAAGCAAGGGTTCGCCGCCGGTCAATACCGTGTAACGGTTTTCGCCCGTCCCCGTCCATTGCGCGGCGATGGTGTCGGCAAGCACCTCGGCCGAAGCATAACGGCCGCCCAGCGTGCCCTCGGTTCCGACAAAATCGGTGTCGCAGAATTGGCACGTCGCGGTGGCGCGGTCCTGCTCGCGGCCGCTCCAGAGATTGCAGCCCGAAAACCGGCAAAACACCGCCGCGCGGCCGGCATGGGCGCCTTCGCCCTGCAAGGTCAGAAAGATTTCCTTGACCGCGTAGCTCACCGCGCCGCCTCCTTGATCGTGGAACCGGTTTGCCGCAGCGCCTCGCCCAATGCCATCGCCGCCGCGACAGCGACATTCAGCGAGCGCAAGCCGGGCTTGATCGGGATCGCCAGCCGTGCGTCGGCAACCGTGACAACGTCGGCGGGTACGCCCGCGGATTCCCGCCCGAACAGCAGGATGTCGGCCGCGCTATAACGATAATCAAGATATGAACTGGCGCCCTTGGTCGTGAACAGGACCAGCCGGTGACCCCCGTCGTTGCGCCATTGCTCGAATTTTGACCAGGAATCGTGGCGCATGATGGTCACCTGGTCGAGATAGTCCATGCCGGCCCGGCGGAAGTGCCGGTCGGATACCGGAAAGCCGGCGGGCTCTATTATATGGGCGGCCACGTCAAGGCACGCGCAGAGACGAAGAATCGTCCCGGTGTTCTGGGGGATGTCGGGCTGGAAAAGCGCAATCTGCATTGTGCGACGGGCCCTCCGGTCGCCCCATGAAATGTCTGAATAAATCATCGCTCTGCGCAGAATTAGGGCATTGCACGCTGGTCAGCCGATAGCGGGCTTGCGCTCTTCCGGCAAGGGTGCCAATAGAACGATTCTGGACTGCTTCTTACTGGCGACTGGCCGGGAAAAGCGGTCTTTTTGCCGCCGCGGGGATCGCGGGCGCCGGCAGGCTCCCTTGGGTATCGTGTATGCGTTGCCTGGGGCGGTTCCACCGGCCGCAGCTGAGTGAGAAAGGGTTTGGAATCGTGACGACAGCGTCTTCGGTGGATCATCCAACACGCCGTGATTTCCTCTTTGTTGCAACGGGAGCTGCCGCCGCGGTCGGCGGAGCGGCCACGCTCTGGCCGCTGGTTTCCCAAATGAATCCGGATGCCTCGACGATCGCGGCCGGTGCGCCGATCGAAGTCGACCTGGCGCCGATTGCCGAAGGGCAGGACATCAAGGTGTTCTGGCGGGGCAAGCCGATCTACATCAGCCACCGCACCAAGAAGCAGATCGAAGAGGCCCGCAGCGTTGCGGTCTCGAGCCTTCCCGATCCGCAGGCCGACCAGGCCCGGGTCAAGGAAGGCCACGACCAGTGGCTGGTCGTGGTCGGCATCTGTACCCATCTCGGCTGCATCCCGATCGCCCATGAGGGCAATTACGACGGCTTCTTCTGCCCCTGCCACGGCTCGCAATACGACTCCTCCGGTCGCATTCGCCAGGGACCCGCACCCGCCAATCTGGCCGTGCCGCCCTATCAATTCGTTTCCGACAGCAAAATCCAGATTGGCTGAGCCTCGGTTCGATATCCGAGACTCTGAGCCCTTCGCGTCGTCTTATTTCCTCAGGATCGCATCATGAGCGGACCATCCGACTACCAGCCGTCCAATCCAGCCTTGAAGTGGATTGAACGGCGCCTGCCGATTATGGGTCTCGTCCATTCCTCGTTCGTGGCCTATCCGACGCCGCGCAACCTGAACTACTGGTGGACCTTCGGCGCCATCCTTTCGATGATGCTCGTGGTGCAGATCCTGACCGGCGTCATCCTGGCGATGCACTATACGCCGAATGCCGACATGGCCTTCAGGTCGGTCGAAAGCATCGTCCGCGACGTGAATTACGGCTGGCTGCTGCGCAACATGCACGCCGCCGGCGCGTCGATGTTCTTCCTTGCCGTCTACGTCCACATGTTCCGCGGCCTCTACTACGGGTCGTACAAGGAGCCGCGCGAAATCCTGTGGATTCTCGGCGTCATCATCTATCTCTTGATGATGGCGACGGGCTTCATGGGCTACGTGCTGCCGTGGGGCCAGATGAGCTTCTGGGGCGCCACCGTCATCACCAATCTGTTCTCCGCCGTTCCCTATTTCGGCGAGAGCATCGTGACCCTGCTGTGGGGCGGTTATTCCGTCGGCAATCCGACGCTGAACCGCTTCTTCTCGCTGCACTATCTCTTGCCGTTCGTGATCGCCGGCGTGGTGGTGCTGCACGTCTGGGCGCTGCATGTCGCGGGCCAGAACAATCCGGCCGGCGTCGAGGCGAAGACCGCAAAGGACACCGTGCCGTTCACGCCGTATGCGACCATCAAGGATGCGTTCGGCATCTCCTGCTTCCTGCTGTTCTTCGCGTGGTTCATCTTCTACATGCCGAACTATCTCGGCGACGCCGACAACTACATCCCCGCCAATCCCGGCGTGACGCCGGCGCATATTGTGCCGGAGTGGTATTACCTGCCGTTCTACGCAATCCTGCGCTCGATCCCGAACAAGCTCGCCGGCGTTATCGCGATGTTCTCGGCGATCCTGGTGCTGGTGTTCCTGCCGTGGCTCGACTCCGCAAAGACCAAATCGTCCAAGTACCGTCCGCTGGCGAAGCAGTTCTTCTGGATATTCGTCATCGTCTGCGTGCTCCTCGGTTATCTCGGTGCGCAGCCGCCGGAAGGCGTTTACGTGATTGCCGCACGTATCCTGACCTTCTGCTACTTCGCCTATTTCCTGGTCCTGCTGCCGCTGCTGAGCCGGATCGAGAAGCCGCGCCCGGTTCCGAATTCCATCGCCGACGACGTGCTGGCGAAAAGCGGAAGCAAGGCGGCGCCGATGGTGTCCGCTGTGATCGTGCTCGCGGTCGCGGGCGCGCTGTTCGCCGGGAGCGTGCAAAACGCCCGGGCCGAGGAGCAGGAAGCGCCGCCGTCGCAGAAATGGTCGTTTGCGGGTCCGTTCGGCAAGTACGATCGCGGGGCGCTGCAGCGCGGGTTGAAGGTCTACAAGGAAGTCTGCTCCGCCTGTCACGCGCTGTCCTATATCGCGTTCCGCAATCTCGCCGATCCCGGCGGTCCCGGCTATACGTCCTCACAGGCGACGGCCCTGGCAGCGGAATACAAGATCAAGGACGGCCCGAACGATCAGGGCGAAATGTTCGACCGGCCAGGCCGGCCGGCCGATTACTTCCCCTCGCCATTTGCCAATGACCAGGCCGCCCGTGCCGCCAATGGCGGCGCATTGCCACCCGACCTGTCCCTGATGACCAAGGCACGCTCCTACGAGCGCGGCTTCCCGAAATTCGTGTTCGACTTCTTCACGCAATTTCAGGAGCAGGGCCCGAACTACGTCGATGCCATCCTGCAGGGTTTTGAGGAAAAGCCGCCGGCCGGCGTGGCGATCCCGGAGGGCTCCTACTACAACAGGTATTTCCCCGGCCACGCCATCAAGATGCCGAAGCCGCTCAGCGACGGCCAGGTCACGTACGACGACGGATCGCCGGCAACGGTGGCGCAATACGCCAAGGACGTTACCACGTTCCTGATGTGGGCCGCGGAGCCGCACATGGAGGTCCGCAAGCGGGTGGGAATGCAGGTCTTCATTTTCCTGATCCTGTTCACCGGCTTGCTGTACTTCAGCAAGAAGAAGGTCTGGGCCGACGCGCACTGACCTTGGCGAGCCGAGATACAGCCTGAATTCGGAAAAAAGCCCCCGCCGGGGCTTTTTTGTTGGCTTTGTCATTCCGGGACGCGCGAAGCGCGGACCTCAGATGCGCAATTGCGCATCGGGGAATCTCGAGATTCTCCGATGCGCAATTGCGCATCGTAGTTCGATGCTGTCGCATCGCCCTGGAATGACGGAGTTTGATTGCTTCCTGACCGCACTGCGGACAAGATGGCCGCCAATCGGCCCCCAAAAAGATCACCGGAGGAACCCATGGGTACCAGCATCTCGTTCAAGCGCCCGGACGGCAAGGACGCCGGCGGCTATCTCGCCAACGCCGCGCGCGGCAACGCGCCGGGCGTGGTCGTGATCCAGGAATGGTGGGGGCTTTCGGAGCAGATCAAGGGAATGTGCGACCGCTTCGCGGTAGCCGGCTTCGATGCGCTGGCGCCCGATCTCTACAATGGCAAGGTGGTGCCCTATCACGACACCGATGCCGCCGGCAAAGAGATGAACTCGCTGGATTTCATCGACCTCACCACCCAGACCGTGCGCGGCGCCGCGCAATATCTTGGCCGGAACGGCGCCAAGGTCGGCCTGACCGGCTTCTGCCTCGGCGGCGCGGTGACCATCATCGGCGCCACCAAAATCCCGGAGCTGACCGCGGGCGTGGTGTTCTACGGCATTCCGCCCGAGCAAGCCGCTAAACCAGCGGACGTGAAGATTCCGCTGCAGGCACATTTCGCCAACAAGGACGATTGGTGCACGCCAAAGGCGGTCGATGATTTCGAGAAAGCGATGAAGGCCGCCGGCAAGTCGCTCGAACTGTTTCGGTATGACGCCGAACACGCCTTCGTCAACGAGCAGCGGCAATCGGTGCACGACCGTCAAGCCGCGGAGCTCGCCTGGGGCCGCGCCACGGAGTTCTTCAAAAAGCATTTGGGCTGAATCCTGCGCATATTTTCGGCCCTCCAACACCGGAAGATGCCCCGCAATCCTTAACCCGCCCCCGGTGCGCCGGGGGCGATACCGGCTTGACGTCTCCCTCCGCCATGGTGTCTACGTGGCCTATGAGCTCCGTCGTCCGCAAAGCCCGTCTCTGGTGGCGCACCTCCTAAGAGGTGGCCGGTGCGATTTCAATTTTCCCAATCGTTCGAGGCCGTCATCGCAGCGCGACGGCCTTTTCGTTTGTCCTGTGTGGCGTTCCCTCGGCAAGTTTCGTAAGAGGATCACATGAACAGGACAGTTTTCTCACTGCCGGCCCGCAGCGAATACCGCACCCGCGGCGGGCTTCAGGTCACGCGGTCGGCGGAGCAGTTCTCCGGCGGCGCCAGCAGGCTTGACGACCTGATCGACCTGCTCGATCGCAGGCCGGGGGTGGTGCTGTCGTCGGGCACCACGGTGCCCGGCCGCTACGAGAGTTTTGATCTGGGCTTCTCCGATCCGCCGCTGCGGCTGGTTACCAAGAGTTCCGACTTTGCGCTGGAGGCGCTGAACGCGCGCGGCGAAGTGCTGATCGCTTTCCTCGGCGACGCCATTCGCGAACCCTGCGTCGTCATCACGGAGAAGAACGCCTCGCGCCTCGCCGGTCATATCGTGCGCGGCGCAGCTCCCGTCGACGAGGATCAGCGTACCCGACGCGCCAGCGTGATGTCGCTGGTGCGCGATCTCGTGGCGGCGTTCGGCGCCAGTGACGATCCGCTGCTCGGCCTGTTCGGCGCCTTCGCCTACGACCTGGTGTTCCAGATCGAGGACCTCGTGCAGAAGCGGGCGCGCGAGAAAGACCAGCGCGACATCGTGCTCTACGTGCCCGATCGCCTGCTGGCCTATGACCGCGCCACCGGCCGCGGCGTGGTCCTGAGCTACGACTTTGCCTGGCAGGGCAAATCGTCCGAGGGTTTGCCGCGCGAGACCGCCGAAAGCGTCTACGCCAGGACGCCGCGGCAGGGATTTTCCGATCATGCACCCGGCGAATACCAGGCCACGGTCGAGACCGCGCGCGCGGCCTTCGCCCGCGGCGATCTGTTCGAGGCGGTGCCGGGGCAGTTGTTCGCCGAACCCTGCGAGCGCTCGCCGGCGGAAGTGTTCCAGCGGCTGTGCCGGATCAATCCGTCGCCCTATGGCGCCTTGATGAATCTCGGCGACGGCGAATTCCTGGTGTCGGCGTCGCCCGAAATGTTCGTGCGCTCCGACGGAAGGCGGGTCGAGACCTGCCCGATTTCCGGCACCATCGCGCGCGGCGTCGATGCGATCGGCGACGCCGAGCAGATCCGGCAATTATTGAATTCCCAAAAAGACGAATTCGAACTCAACATGTGCACCGACGTCGACCGCAACGACAAGGCGCGGGTCTGCGTGCCCGGTACCATCAAGGTGCTGGCGCGGCGGCAGATCGAGACCTATTCGAAACTGTTCCACACCGTCGACCACGTCGAAGGCATGCTGCGGCCGGGCTTCGACTCGCTCGATGCGTTCCTCACCCACGCCTGGGCGGTGACGGTGACCGGCGCGCCGAAATTGTGGGCGATGCAGTTCGTCGAGGACCATGAGCGCTCGTCGCGGCGCTGGTATGCCGGCGCGATCGGAGCTGTGAATTTCGACGGCAGCATCAATACCGGGCTGACCATCCGCACCATCCGGATGAAGGACGGCCTTGCCGAGGTGCGGGTCGGCGCCACCTGCCTGTTCGATTCCGATCCTGCCGCCGAGGACCGCGAATGCCAGGTCAAGGCGGCGGCGCTGTTTCAGGCGCTGCGCGGCGATCCGCCGAAGCCGCTGTCGGCGTTCGCGCCTGACGCCACCGGCTCGGGCAAGCAGGTGCTGCTGATCGATCACGACGACAGTTTTGTCCATATGCTGGCGGATTATTTCCGGCAGGTCGGCGCGAACGTCACCGTGGTCAGGCACGTTCACGCGCTGGAAATGCTGAAGCAGAAGAACTGGGATCTCCTGGTGCTGTCGCCGGGACCGGGCCGGCCGGAGGATTTTGCCATCTCCAAAACCATCGCTGCGGCGCTCGAGAAGAAGCTGCCGATCTTCGGCGTCTGCCTCGGCGTGCAGGCGATCGGGGAGTATTTCGGCGGCCAGCTCGGCCAGCTCGGCCAACCGGCGCATGGCCGGCCGTCGCAGGTAAAGGTGCGGGGCGGGCGGCTGATGCAGAACCTGCCCGATGAAATCGTGATCGGCCGCTATCATTCGCTCTATGTCGAGCGCGACAGCATGCCCGAGGTGCTCGCGGTGACCGCGAGTACCGAGGACGGCGTCGCGATGGCGATCGAGCACAAGACCTTGCCGGTCGGCGGCGTGCAGTTTCACCCGGAGTTGCTGATGTCGCTCGGCGGCGAAGTGGGCCTGCGCATCGTGGAGAACGCGTTCCGGCTCGGCGTGCCGGGGCATTGAGAGGACATGTCATTGCGAGGAGCACTTGCGACGAAGCAATCCAGCCTTGCCTTCCGCTTATGGATTGCTTCGCTGCGCTCGCAATGACGACAAGATGGAAAAGAGACATCGATGACTTTTGACAATGATCTGAAGGCCTCCGTCCGCACCATTCCCGACTATCCGAAGCCGGGAATCCTGTTTCGCGACATCACCACGCTGCTCGGCGACGCGCGCGTCGTTCCGCCGCGCGGTCGATGAGCTGGTGCAGCCATGGGCCGGCAACAAGATCGACAAGGTCGCCGGCATCGAGGCGCGCGGCTTCATTCTCGGCGGCGCGGTGGCGCATCAGGTCTCCGCCGGCTTCGTGCCGATCCGCAAGAGGGGCAAGCTGCCGCATACCACGGTGCGCATCGCCTATTCGCTGGAATACGGCCTCGACGAAATGGAGATGCATGCCGACGCCATTCATCCCGGCGAGCGCGTGATCCTGGTCGACGATCTGATCGCCACCGGCGGCACCGCGGAGGGCGCGGTCAAGCTGATGCGCCAGATCGGCGCCAATGTGGTCGCTGCCTGCTTCATCATCGACCTGCCGGACCTCGGCGGTGCGGCGAAGTTACGGGCGATGGACGTGCCGGTGCGAACGCTGATGGCGTTCGAGGGGCATTGAGATTTCAGTTCGTTGGACTCTCCACAAGTCGTCCCATCGGGCGGGCCGAAGGCTGCGATTCGTTGCTTGGCCGGGAAGACAGAGCTAAGACCTATGCAAAACCAGGCTCAGCTCCAGCTCGCGGAAGCCGAGGTAATTCCTGCTGATCCATTGATGAAGCTCGGTCGATGAATCCTTCTCGCCGCGCAGATAACGGGTGAACGAAAACGTCGGCCGGTCGACATAGGTCTTCAGGAAGGTCGGCAAAGCGGCGATACGGAGGATCGGGCCATTGGCCATGGTTTTGGGAAATTCGCCGCGCACCACATATTCGTTGTCGATGGTGACGAGCGCGGCTGCCGGAATCTGCTGCTGCAGCGCGGCATAGCCGCGAGCTGAGCCACGGTCGGAATCGGCGACGAACAGGATGATCGGCACGATGCCGCGCAGCGCCGCCTCCTTCATGAATCCGATTTCCGCCGACATCTTGAAGAACTCGTCGAAGGCGTGAAACCCCAGATCGATCACCTTGGCGATGCCGTCATTGACGATCACGCGGTCCATCAACGCCATTTTGCCGAAGGTATCGTCGACCCCGGCGGTCTCGGTGATGTCAGGCAGGTATTCGAGCAGCGACGGCTCTTTCAGGTTGATGTCGAACGCCGTCACCTCGCCGTTTTTCAGCAGCAGGAATTCGCTCAACTGCCGCGCAACCAGCGTCTTGCCGACCAGCGGACGGGGCGAGCAGATGATGTAGACGGGCGTGGTGTGCATCACACGCTATATCTAAAGCCCAATCCAGCCAAATAGCGCCGGACTGCAATTATTTTTTATTTTTCGCTGCTGCGCGCGGCCGGTTTGGTGGGGCCGACCAGATCGGTCAGCTTGATGCGGTCGAATTCGCTCCAGACATTGGCCAGCCAGTGCCGGACATAGCCGCGCAAGACGAACGAATAGTTCGCAGCTTCATCGCTGGTGCCCTTGTTGGCGACGAATTTGAGGAATGGCACCGAGGCGACTTCAACCTGCTCATAGGCCATCTCGTTGAGCTTGGGGATGGTGAGCTCGGTGGCGTCCTTGATGCGGTGGAAATAGGAATTGTAGGTCGCCTGGTCCCATTCGAAGAAGCTGGTGTTGTTGATGAAATTCTTCACCAGGAAATATTTCGCGCCTTGCATGAAATTCGCGGTCTCGGCGATTTCATCCAGCGAGGCGATCGACGGGCCCAGTATATGGAATACGGCAAAGGTGATCTGGCCGGACTTGGCGGCGTCGAGAAAGCCGATGTCGCGCAACGCGGCGAGCGACGGCGACAACAGGCCGGCGCGGACGTCGATCACGGTGACGGACGGGCCTGCCGCGTTCAGCGTATCGAAGATCTTCATCTGGTCCGAAGTCGTCGTCATATCGACGATCTCGGTGCGGTCGGGATGGAAGCGCTTCAATGTGCCGCGCGGCGATTCGGTATCGAAGGCGCGGGTCTGTACATTGTTGGCGTTGAAATAGTCAAGCAGGGTCCGCGATACGGTGGTCTTGCCGACCCCGCCCTTGTCAGCACCCACCACAATTACTGCTGGCTTCGCCATAAACTCCCCTTACTCGCCACTTTTGCGTGAAGCTTGATCCTAGAACAAACCAGGCCGCCTGTTAGGGGAAAATCGGCATCTACTGCGCAACATGCCCTCGAATCCCCGACCGATAGCGGTCATCCCGCGCCCGGAGCGGTTCCCTCCCTGCATTGGGCGCGAACATGGCAGAAACAAGGGGGAATTCAATCCATTAGACGGTCGCCAGGTCAATCCCGTCGATTTCTTGACGAGCGTGTCCGGGCTGCCCTAGTGGCGGCCCCACGGACCGGCAGGATGATCGCCCCAAGGGCCTTGTGAGGCGCCATGCGATGCGCCGGCGGGGTCCTTGGCATCGCTCCAGGGACCGGGTGGCAATGGCGGCGGGGTTTTGCCTTCGGCGGGCTGCTCCTGATCGCCCGGCTCCTGCACCGCGTCCGACGGCAGGGCCAGCGGTCCGGGATCGTGTCCGCCGGCGTATTTCACCAGCGCCTGCACCCGGGAATCCACCGAAGGGTGGGTCGCAAACAGGTCGGCGAAACCCTCGCGCGGGTTGTCGACGCACAATTCCATCACCGCCGAAGTCGCGCCGGCAAGCTCGCCGCGGTTCTCGATCTTGCGCAGCGCCGAGATCATGGCGTCGGGGTTTTTGGTCAGTTCGACCGATCCGGCGTCGGCCAGCAGTTCGCGCGACCGCGACAGCGCCAGCTTCACCAGCTGCGACGACAGCCAGGCGAGCGCGATCAGCACGATCGCGATGATGACGACGATGATTGCGCCGCCGCCGCCGGACCCTTTGCGGTCCGACGACGAAGAGGAAGACGAGGAAGATGACGACGACCACGACGATCCGCCACCGCCGGAACTCCAGCCGAAGTTGCTGAACGCCCGGAAAAACAGCTCGCCGAAGAAGCCGACCACGCCGGCGATGATCACCGCGACCACCATCATCTGCACGTCGCCGTTGCGGATGTGGGTGAGCTCGTGGCCCAGCACCGCCTCGATCTCCTGATCGTTGAGCGCCTTCAACAGGCCTGACGTGACGGTGACGGCATATTGCCGCCGATTGAGCCCGGTCGCGAACGCGTTCAGCGCATCGCTCGCCATGACCTTGAGCTTCGGCATCGGGATGCCGCGCGAGATGCAGAGATTTTCCAGGAGATTGTAGAGCCGGGGCTGCTGCTGCCGCGTCACGTCCTCGCCGCCGGTCACGGCGTCGATGATCGATTGATGAAAGAAATAGGCGATCACGATCCACAGCGCGGCAGCGCCCGTGGCATAGGGAAACGCCGCGATCAGCGCGTGCGTCGCCGCCGCCAGATAGTAATCGACCGATTGGGTGCTATCGATCGCGACTTCCGCGATCAGCGCGCCGGCAAAGACCATGACGTAGAACAGGAGGAACAGCGCGGCGAGCAGCAGCATCGAGCGAAATTTGTTCGATGCGATATGCGTGTAAAGACCATACGCGGCCATGATGCGCTATCCCGTCGGGATGTCTTGCAGGATCAGAACTTCACCTGCGGCGCCGCCTCGACTTCGGTCCTGCTGGCGCCGAGGTCGAAGAAATCCTTGCGGGTGAAGCCGAACATGCCGGCGAACAGCGCGGCCGGCATCTGCTGGATACCGGTGTTGTATTCCTGAACCGCGTTGTTGAAAAAGCGGCGGCTGGCGGCGATCTTGTTTTCGAGATCGGACAGTTCACTGGCGAGCTGCTGGAAGTTGGCGTTGGCCTTGAGGTCAGGATAGGCCTCCGACAGCGCGATCAGCCGGCCGAGCGCGCCGCTCAGCTGGTTTTCGGCAGCGGAAACCTGGGCCGGCCCTTGCGCCGACATCGCCGAATTGCGCGCCTTGATCACGTCGTCGAGCGTGCCGCGCTCATGGGCGGCGTAGCCCTTTACGGTCTCGACCAGATTCGGAACGAGGTCATGACGCTGCTTGAGCTGCACGTCGATGTCGGCAAAGGCCTGGCCGACCCGCTGACTGAGCGCGACCAGGCGGTTATACGCGCCGAGCGCGAACAGAACGAGAATGACGAGGATGCCGAGAACAATCCAGCCCGATGACATGACCACTAACTCCTGATGAGACCGCGCGCAGCCTAGAGGAAAGATCGGCGCGCGTCAGCGTCCCCCGATATGGGGGCTGCCCGGGTTGGTCGCTACGGGAGCTCGATAAGTTCAACCGCCTGCGCGGCAGCACGCCGCAGCACCTCAGCTCGCCGGTTTCTCTCCGTTCGAAGCTTTCTCCATCACCGCGTCGCCCCATCGCCAGCGCCGGGCGCGGGCATAGTCCGCCTTGGCGCGGCGCGGCACGTTTGCGATGACGGGGCCGCTCGGCGTGCAGAGCTTCGCTGTCACCCCGACCTTGGTGACATCCGGCTGCGCCAGTACGCGCGCGCGATGCGGCGTAACCGCCGCGCGCGTCAGCGCCACATAGCTGAATTTTTCGTCCTCGAAGGGAAGCTCGGCTTGCTTGATTTGCCTGTGCGCGCGCGAGCGGGGCAGGCGCTGCGTGAAATGACACCAGTCGGGTGCTTGAAGCGGACATTTGCCGTCGTGCGGGCAGGGGGCCGCGACATGGGCGCCCGACGCGATCAGTTGCTCGCGCAATGCGATGATCCGGCCATAGCCCGCCGGCGTGCCGGGTTCGACGATCAAAAGCGTGTCGCGGGTTTTTGCCCACATCAGATCGCTGAGCGCGCTTCGTTCCGCGTCGCTGATCTCCCCGATCATGTAGCTCGCCACCACAAGGTCGGCCGGCCCGGTATCGGCGAGCCCGGCGCGGGCTTCGCCGTGGCGGTATTTGATATCGCGCAGGCGCACGCTGTTGCCGCCGAGATCGAGCGCCAGCGCGCGCAAGGCGCTGTTGGCATCCAGCAGGGTGAAGCTGTGCAGCGACGAAAATGCCTCCGCCGCGGCCCATGTTGCCGTTCCCGGCCCGGCGCCGACGTCGAGCAGGCTGGCCGGCGCGAAGCCAGGCGCGATCTCGCGGAGCGCGTTCAGGCTCGCCGTCACCGCGGCGTAGGTCGCGGGCATCCGCGCCAGCGCGTAGGCGAGGGCATCGACTTCGGTGCGGATTGCGGTCGAACCGCCGCCGTCGCGGTAGGTCTTCGAGATCGACGCGGCGCGGCCGGCGGCCTCAACGCGCGACAGGCCTTGCAGCCTGGCATCGAGCGCGGCCTTGAGTTCGGCGGGAAGGTCGGGAGCGGTCATCGAATGCCGTTGCATGCACGTCATTCCGGCATCGCGCGAAGCGCGAGAGCCAACCGGGCTAAACGAACGAGATTCTCAGATGTGCAATTGCACATCATAGTTCGGCGCGATGCGCCGCCCCGGAATGACGATCAGATGAAAAACTCACGCCACGTGCTGATCGAGAATCTTCACCGCGTCGTCGAGACCGACCGAAACCAGCTGCGACACGCCGCGCTCGGCCATGGTGACGCCGAACAGCCGGTTCATCCGCGCCATCGTGATCGGATTATGCGTGATGATGATGAAGCGCGTCTCGGTCGTCGAGGTCATCTCGTGCAGCAGGTTGCAGAACCGCTCCACATTGTGATCGTCGAGCGGCGCATCGACTTCGTCCAGCACGCAGATCGGCGACGGGTTGGTGAGGAACACCGCGAAGATCAGCGACAGAGCGGTCAGCGCCTGCTCGCCGCCGGACAACAGCGACAGCGTCTGCGGCTTCTTGCCGGGCGGTTTGGCGATGATCTCCAGTCCTGCCTCCAGCGGATCGTCGCTCTCGATCAGATGCAGCGCGGCTTCGCCGCCGCCGAACAATTCCACGAACAACCGCTTGAAATGAGCGTTGACAGTCTCGAACGAGGTCAACAGCCGCTCGCGCGCCTCGCGGTTGAGGCTCTGGATGCCCTGGCGCAACCGCTTGATGGCTTCCACCAGGTCGTCGCGTTCGGTGGTGAGCGTGGTGTGCTGGGTTTCGACCTCGCGCAGCTCTTCCTCGGCGCGCAGGTTTACCGAACCCAAACGCTCGCGGTCGCGGCGCAGCTTTTCGAGATTTTCCTCGATCTCCGCAAGCGGCGGCAATTCCGCGCCCGGCTCGATCTCGGCAAGACCGGCGACAGCTTGCGGCTCGACTTCCAGCATATCGTGGATTTCGCGTTCGAGGTCGGCAAGGCGGCGCCTGGCGCCGTCCATGCGCTCTTCGGCGCGGGCGCAAGCCTCGCGCGAGGCCGACAGGGCTTCGAGCGAAATCTTGGCGGCGCGGTCGGTTTCCGCCATCGCATTCTCGGCGGCGGCCAGCGCATCGGCGGCGACGCGGCGGGCGGTTTCGGCTGATTCGATTTCGCCGATCAGCGCGCGGCGTTTTGCCGCGAACAGTGCCGGCGCATTGTCGAGTTCGGCGCGTTCGGCCTTGACCTCGGTGATGCGGGCTTCGACGGTTTCGATCTGCGAGGCCGCGCTGGCCTTGCGGTTCTGCCATTCGTTGCGCTCGGCTGTTATCGCCTGCAGGCGGCGGTCGGCCAGTTCCGCCTCGCGTGCCAGCGCCTGCGCCTCGGCGCGCACCTGCGCCGCGAGGCGGCGACGGCCGTCGATGTCGGTTCGAACCGCGGCGAGCCTGGTCTCGGTGTCGAGACTGGCAGGCAATTCGGCCAGCGCCGCGGCGGCGCTCTCATGCGCGCCCTGGGCTTCGCTTCGGTCGGCGTTGAGGCGGCTGTGAGCCTCTGTCAGCGCCGATTTCCGGGCGGCGTGGCGATTGATCTCGCGCTCGGTCGTCGCATGACGCTCGCGCGCGGCGTCGGCCTCGCGCTGGGCTGCGCGCCAGGCATCGCGCGCCGATGTCTCGGCGCCGGAAGCGGCCTTCAGCTCGGTCTCGGCGGCCTCCAGGGCCTGCCGCCTGGCGGCGGCTTCGATACGGGCCTGCTCGAGCTCGTTCTCGATGTCGACGAGGCGCGCGCGTTCGGCGAGGCGGCGCGCGGCGCCGGTCGGCGCGTGCGCGGCGGCGACAAACCCGTCCCAGCGCCAGACGTCGCCTTCCAGCGACACCAGCCGCTGGCCGGTCTTCAGCTGCGAGACCAGCTCGGCGCCGCGCTCGCGCGCGACGACGCCGATCTGCGCCAGGCGGCGCGCCAGTTCGATCGGCGCATCGACATGGGCCGCGAGCGCCTCGACGCCCTCCGGCAACGCCGGGTCGCCCTCGGTGACGCCGGCATTGGTCCAGCGCATCGGCGCCGAGGGATCGACCGGGGCATCGAGATCGTCGCCGAGCGCGGCGCCAAGCGCCTTCTCATAGCCCTTGGCGACGGTGACGCCGTCGATGATCGGCGGCCACAGGTTCTTGGTCTCGCCGTTGACGAGTTTCGAAATCGTACGCGCTTCGGTCTCCAGTCGCTGTACCCGCTTGTCGGCCTCGCCCAGCGGCGCGCGGGCGGCTTCCAGCCTCGATCGCGCGGCGACGTGGCCGTCTTCGCTGGCCTGCGCCGCGCTTTCGGACTGCGCGAGACTCTGCTGGGCGGTCTCCATGGCGGCAGCGAGCGCCGCGAGGTCGCCCAATCCGCTGGTGTCCTGCGCGAGCTTCTGCTCGTCGCGCTCGACATTGGCGATATCCTGATCGAGCCGCGCCAGCCGGTCGCGGTGGGTCCGGACGTTACCCTCCAGCTGATTGCGCCTGGCGGTGAGGTCGGCGAGTGCGGTGGTCAGCTCGGCGAACAGCCGCTCGGCGGCGGCCAGTGTCTCCTCGGCTTCCGCCACGCGTTCATCGACGCCGCTGCGCTTTTCGACCCGGGTCTTGATCTCGTCTTTCAACTCGGTGTCTTCGGCATCGAGCCGTTGCAGTGCCACCTCGGCGTCGGAGGCTTGCTGCTGCTCGCGCGCGATATCGGCGGAAAACTGCGTCAGCCGGCGGTCGAGCTCGGCGACGCGCTCCCTGGCGCGCTCTTCCTCGCGGTCGAGGATTTCGCGTGCATTGGTGAGGCGCTGCAGTCCGGCCGCAGCGCGGGCCTCGGCCTCGCGCAGCGCCGGCAGTTCGGAAGCGCGTACCGCCTGGATGCGCGCCGCCTCGGCCTGTTCGCGGGTGCGTTCGGCCATCTCGCGGACGCTGAGATCGTGGGTCGCGGCGGTCTCCGACACGCCTGCATTGGCCTCGAGCCAGCGCAGATGAAAGAGCAGGGCCTCGGCCTTGCGCACCTTGGCCGCGACTTCGCGGTAGCGGATCGCCTGCCGCGCCTGCCGCTTCAGGCCGTCCATCTGTCCGGCCAGTTGCCCGACGACGTCCTCGACGCGGGTGAGGTTGGTTTCGGCGGCCTTGAGGCGCAATTCGGCCTCGTGACGGCGGGCATGAAGCCCGGCGACGCCGGCGGCGTCCTCCAGCACGCGGCGGCGCTGCTCGGGTTTGGCCTGAATGATCTCGCCGATCTTGCCCTGGTGAACCAGCGCCGGCGAACGCGCGCCGGTGGCGGCGTCGGCGAACAGAATCTGTACGTCGCGGGCGCGCACGTCGCGGCCGTTGATACGGTAGACCGAGCCCGCGTCGCGTTCGATCCGGCGCGAGACTTCCAGGATCTCGCGGTCGTTGATGGCCGCCGGCGCGGAGCGATCGGAATTGTCGATCGTCATGACCACTTCGGCGTGGTTGCGCGACGGACGGTTGCCGGAGCCGGAGAAGATCACCGCGTCCATATCGGAGGCGCGCAGCGACTTGTGCGAGGTCTCGCCCATCGCCCAGCGCAGCGCCTCGACCAGGTTGGACTTGCCGCAGCCGTTCGGGCCGACCACCCCGGTGAGGCCGGCTTCGATCACGAAATCAGTGGGTTCAACGAACGACTTGAAACCGTGGAGGCGAAGGCGCGTGAGTTTCATTGACACGATTCTCTGTTGGCAGGGCGCGAATCTCCCTGCCGTGACAATACCATAGAAGGCAATGTCGGTGTGCGGGCGAGTCGCTTATTGCGGCTCTGGGCCAGCGACAATGGCGAGGCCGGGGCCGGAGGGCAACCGCCGCCGGGGGCTTTTCCCAAGGCTTTTCCCAAGGCTTTTGCGGGGCTTATGGGAGGCAGATGGGCGGCGGCCGGCCGGAATGCAAGGATCAGCTCTTCAGCAGGGACTTGATCTTCTTGTCGAATTCCTCGAACGAGGTCTCGCCCTTGATCTTCTCGCCATTGATGAAAAAGGTCGGGGTCGAATCGATCTTCAGCACCTCGCTGGCGTATTTCTGGTCGGCGGCGATCTTGTCGAGCAGCGCCTGGTCCTTCAGGCAATCCTCGATCGCCTGCTGGCTGAGGCCGGCCTGCTTGCCGATCCGGATCAGGGTTTCCGTGGTGTTCTTCAGGACCCAGTCATTTTGCTGCTTGAACAGCATGTCGATGACCGCGAAATATTTACCCGAGTCGTCCTTGGCGATGCAGCGCGCCAGCATCGAGCCGGCCGCGGCCTTGATGTCGAGCGGGAATTCGCGGAACACATAGCGTATTTTGCCGGTATCGATGTATTCCGACTTGATCTTCGGAAATACGGCTTCGTTGAAGGCCGCGCAGTGCGGGCAAGTCATCGATGCAAATTCGGTGATCGTCACCGGGGCATTGGCGGGACCGAGTGCCATGTCCGGCAGCGATACCGGCTTGGCGACGTCGGAAGCGCTCTGCGCCATCGCCTCTCCGATCAGACGGAGCGGCGAGAACCCGGCAAGAGCGGCAAGCCCGGTCAGCGACAGGGCGGCGGTGAAGGCGCGGCGCGTGATGATCAACGGTTTACTCCCGGAAATGGCGCGTTCACGCCCAAAGGACCCAAAGAAGAGGTTCGCTAGCTTGAAACGACAATTGTGGCAATGGCAGGCCTCAATTCCCGCACTTTGCCGCAGGCTCAATTTCGCTTGATCGCGGCCCCCAGGCGCGCCAGCGCTGCCCGCAATTCCTCATCCTCCACCGCGGACAGGGTTTCGGCGACTTCGGCGACCGCCTTCGGGTCGGGTGCGCGGGAGGTCTTCGGCCGATTCCGGCGCGACAGCGGCGCCTGGCGCAGCGCCAGCCGTCCCACCGCGCTCCAGCCGAAGAAGCGGTTGACCCGCTGCAGGATGACGTCGGAGGCGTGCTGGATTTCCAGCGCCATCGGACCCTCCACCCGCAGCACCAGCGTCGCCGGCTCCTGCGGCTGCCCCTCCACCGGCCGCGGCCACTGGATTTTCAGGGGCTCGGAATGCGCCGCGACTTCCGGACCGGCGATCTCCGCCCAGCGTGTGACCAGCTCGCGTGCGGCGAATCCCTGCTTCGCATAGGCGTCGGAAAACACGTCGCGGAGCAGGACGGAAAGCGGTTTTGCCGAGATCGGACCGGGTTTTGCCATGGGTTCTTTGTCCTCCAGTCATTCCGGGGCGCGCGTAACACGCGCGAACCCGGAATCCCGAAGTTTTCCTCTTGAGATTCCGGGTCTGGACCTTCGGTCCATCCCGGAATGACGCTATACGGCGCATGACCTTAGCAGGCGCGACCGTCAGGCGAAAGGAAGCCTCATCCCTCGATCGTGGCGAAGCGGCAACCGGCCGCCCCGCGCTGCTGCTTGAATGGTACGACCGGCATCGCCGCCGGCTGCCCTGGCGGCCGCTGCCGGGCGAACGCGCCGATCCCTATTCCGTCTGGTTGTCGGAAATCATGCTGCAGCAGACCGGCGTCAAGACGGTGGGGCCGTATTTCGAGAAATTTCTGGCGCGCTGGCCGGACGTCGATGCGCTCGGCCGCGCCTCGCTCGACGACGTGCTGCGGATGTGGGCCGGTCTTGGCTATTACTCGCGCGCGCGCAATCTGCACGCCTGCGCGGTGGCGGTGCGCTGCGATCACGGCGGCGCATTTCCGGACACCGAGGAAGGTCTGCGCGCGCTGCCGGGGATCGGGCCCTATACGGCGGCGGCGATATCGGCGATTGCATTCGGCCGCCGAACCATGCCGGTCGACGGCAATATCGAGCGCGTGGTGTCGCGGCTGTTCGCGGTCGAGGAGCCGCTGCCGCAGGCCAAACCGCGGATTCGAGAGCTGGCGACGACCCTATTGGGGGTGTCTCGCGCCGGCGACGAGAAGTCTCGCGCCGGCGACGAGAGGTCTCGCGCCGGCGACAGCGCGCAGGCGCTGATGGATCTGGGTGCCTCGATCTGCACCCCGAAGAAACCCGCCTGCGCGCTCTGCCCGCTCAACGACGACTGCGCTGCGCGTGCGCGCGGTGATCAGGAGACTTTTCCGCGCAAGGCGGCCAAAAAAACCGGCACGCTGCGTCGAGGTGCCGCGTTCGTCGTCAGGCGCGGCGATCAGCTCCTGGTCCGCACCCGCCCGGAAAAAGGCCTGCTCGGCGGCATGACCGAAGTGCCGACCTCGCGCTGGCTCGCCGCGCAGGACGACAAGACGGCGCTGAAGCAGGCGCCCGCGCTGAAAGGCCCGGCGCGGTGGCGTCGCAAGGCGGGCGTCGTCACCCACGTCTTCACGCACTTTCCGCTGGAGCTTGTGGTTTACACCGCCAGCGCTGCCGCGCGCTCGGGCGCGCCGGAGGGAATGCGCTGGGTGCCGATTGCGACCCTGAAAGACGAAGCGTTGCCGAATGTCATGCGCAAGGTCATCGCGCATGGGCTTGGTCTCTGAGCCTTCGGCGGGAACAGGGCGACCCGCCGTCGTGCAATGCTGACACCATGCTGTCAGCAGGCCTCCCGTAAGGCAGAGCCAAACGGAGAACGGCCATGATCAGCACCGCACTCGATCGCCTCGAAGCCCCGCCATCTTCCAGACTGCTCGGCTGGCACCTGCTCGATGCGCGGCCGGAGGAGGGGTGGATACGGATCGGCTTCGACGGCAAGGCGGAGTTCTGCAATCCGGCGGGCTTTATCCAGGGCGGCATCCTGTCCGCCATGCTTGACGACACCATGGGCCCGGCCGTGTTCGTCATGACGGAGGGAAAGCTCTACACGGCGACCATCACCATGACGGTGAATTTTCTGGCCCCGGCGAAAGTCGGGCTGATCGTCGGCGAAGGCAACGTCACGCAGATCGGCAAGACGATCGCTTTCGTTGAGGCGAGATTGAAAGCCGAGGACGGCGCCGTACTCGCGACGTCCACCACAAGCGCACGATTGGTCGAGACGGCGAAGGCCGTCAGGAGCGAGCGTCTCGACCTGGTCGCCGGTTATCGCGTCTAGACCACGCTGGCCCGCGTTGCCCCCGCCGGGATCTGGACGATCGGCGGCTTGGCGTTGAGGCCTTCGACCTGGAAGCCGGCGACGCGCTTGTAATTGGCGGCGATGTCTTCCAATTCCTTCAGCGACAGCACGTCGGTGACGACGTTGTAACCGTCAGGCGCGCGCTCCTCGACCAGTTGCATTACCTGCTCCGGCCCGTTGCGCCGGTTGAGCATGACTAGATCGGTCGTGGCTGGCCTGCGCTCCGCCTCGTAAGCGGTTAGCGCGGCAGGGGTCGGACCCTGTGCCAGAATCTCGCGGGTAAGGACACGGGCGTCCAGGATCGCCTGCGAGGCGCCATTGGAGCCGATCGGATACATCGGATGGGCGGCGTCGCCCATCAGGGTGGTCCGGCCGAACGTCCATTGCGGGATAGGATCGCGGTCGACCAGCGGATATTCGTAGGCGTGCGAGCAGTTGCGGATCAGGCCGGGCACATCGAGCCAGTCGAATTTCCAGTTCTCGAACCACGGCAGAAACTCCTCGAGCTTTGCCGTGCGGTTGTAATCCTCCCGGCGCCACTGATAGGTCGGCGGCATGTGTCGCTCGGCGACCCAATTGATCTGATACTTGCCGTTGGCGTCAGGTTCTTTCGAAATCGGATAGCAGACGAATTTCAGGATCTCGTGGCCGGCCATGATCATGGTGCGGCCGGAGAGAAACGCGTCGCTTGCGGTAACGCCGCGCCAGAGGATGCGCCCGTTCCAGATCGGCGGGCCCTCCTGCGGATAGAGTTTTTCGCGAATGCGGGAGTGAATGCCGTCGGCCGCGATCAAGAGCGCGCCGTCACAGTGGCCTGCGGATCTGCCGGTCGCCTTGTCGATGAAATCGGCGCCCACGCTGTTCGGTGTTTCGGCCCAATCGCTCAGATGATGGCTGGTGAGAATGTTCTCGGCGCCCAACCGTTCGGTCGCGGCGTCGAGCAGGATCTGCTGCAGCGTGCCGCGATGAATCGAGAATTGAGGCCATTTGTAACCGGCCTCGATGCCGCGCGGCTCGCTCCAGATCGGCTTGCCGTGCTTGGAGAAATAGGCGAGCTCCCTGGTGCGCACGCCGGCCGCGTCAAGCTGGTCGAGCAGGCCGAGTTCGATCAGCTCGCGCACGGCATGGGGCAGCACGTTGATGCCGACGCCGAGCGGCTTCAGCGCGGTTACGCTTTCGAATACTTTGGCGGAAACGCCGATCTGGTGCAGGCTGAGCGCCAGCGTAAGCCCGCCGATGCCGCCGCCTGCGATAAGTACGGTCATGATGCGCCCCTGTTAGCTCTGGCGCGTCATGGCATGAGAGGGGGGCTGGGGGCAACTGCGAAGGCCGCGCCATCGTCGGTCCGTTCCCCGCAGGGATGGACGGCCAGGAGGCGGGCCGCTACCCTTCGCTTTTCCCGTGAGGACCGAAATGCTCAAGCTCTATTATTCCCCCGGCTCTTGCGCGCTCGCTTCGCACATCGCCTTGCAGGAAGCCGGCGCTGCGTACACGACCGAGCGGATCGATTTCAAAACCAACCAGCAGAACAGCCCGGAATATCTCGCGGTCAATCCGAAGGGGCGCGTGCCGGCGATGGTGACGGATCGCGGCATCCTGACCGAGACGCCCGCGATGCTCGCCTTCATCGCGCAGAGCTTTCCGGAGGCGAAGCTGGCGCCATCAGACGATCCCTTTGCATTCGCCGGGGTGCAGGCCTTCAACAGCTATCTGTGTTCGACCGTGCATGTCGCGCACGCCCACCGCGGGCGCGGCTATCGCTGGGCGAGCGATGAGGCTTCTTTCGCCGACATGAAGCGCATGGTGCCGAAGAGCGTCGGAGCCAGTTTTGCACTGATCGAACGCGACATGCTGAAGGGGCCGTGGGTGATGGGCGAGCGCTACACCATCTGCGATCCCTATCTGTTTACGCTAGCGCAGTGGCTGGAGGGTGACGGCGTCGATCTGTCGAGCCTGCCGAGGGTGATCGACCACCGCAGACGCATGTCGGAGCGGCCGGCGGTTCGCAAGGCGCTTGCCGAAGAGAGCTGAAACCGGTGGGACCTCAAGCGATCCGCCGCTTATCCCGTTCCTTACTGCGTCATCATTCCGGGTCCGCGCGAAATCGCGTGTCCCGGAATGACGACGGCAGGTGAGATCAGGCCGTCTCGGTCTTGAGATGGCGGAACATGATGTTGCGCGCTTCGTCGTCCATTTCGGCCTTGAAGACGAATTTGTCTTTCAGCGCGATCGCCCGCGCCGCGGCCGGCCTTGCCGAGATTTCGTCGACCAGGCGTTTGACGTCGGGAAATTTTGTAAAGACGTCATCGCCGAGCACGAACGGCGCCAGCCGCGCCCAGCCCCACAGCGCCATATCGACGATGGTATAGGTGTCGCCGACCATGTAGCGGTGCCTGGCGAGATGATCGTTGAGAATGCCGTAATGGCGCTGCGCCTCGAACTGGTAGCGGTTGTGCGCATATTCGAGGCCCTTTCCGAGGTCTCTCGGCGCGTGGTGCTTGAAGTGCACGGCCTGGCCCGAATAGGGGCCGACGCCGGTCGCGACGAACATCAGCCATGACAGCAGTTGCGCGCGGTTATCGGGGGTGTTGGCGGGCAGGAATTTGCCGGTCTTCTCGGCGAGGTAGAGCAGGATCGCGTTGCTGTCGAATACGAACACGCCGCCATCGTCGATCGCCGGCACCTTGCCGTTCGGATTGACCGCGAGAAATTCCGGCTTGAACTGGTCACCCTTGCGGGTATCGACCGGCACCGGCTCGAAGGGCAGGCCGGTTTCTTCCAGAAACAGCGCGACCTTGGTGGGGTTCGGCGCTCCGTTGAAGTAAAATTTGAGCATCAAGATCTCCATGGATTTGACGGCAAAGTCGCAAACGCAAACAGCACGCTGCGTCGGTTCCGCGAGAACCGCAATCGAATACCTCGTGAGCCGGCCCTGCGTTCAAGCGGCGCCGCATGCCGCTGCTATTCAGTCGCATAAGCGTGGAGCGCCGGCAAGGCCGCGGCGAAATTGCCATTGATTTATCGACCCTTAAGGGAAAATTCAGTCGAGCTTTCTAATTATCCTGGGTGACGCATTCAATCGTAATTGCGGTAACGGAAGCCGGTGATGGCAAATCACGTCAGTCCAAGCGGTCGCGAGACCTTCTTTTCCGCATCCGAACTGATCGTTTCAAAAACCGATCTGAAAGGACGCGTGACCTACGCCAACGGCGTGTTCTGCAGGATCGCCGGCTATCGCGAATCCGAATTGATCGGTCAGCCGCACAGCATCATCCGACATCCGGACATGCCGCGCAGCGTCTTTCGCCTGCTGTGGGATACCATCGAGGATCGCCGGGAGATCTTTGCCTATGTCAAGAACATGGCCCGCAACGGCGATCATTATTGGGTGTTTGCCCATGTGACGCCGTCATTCGACGCCAACGGCGAGATGATCGGTTACCATTCCAACCGCCGGGTCCCCGATCGCGAGATGATCGAAACCGCAATCATACCGCTCTATGCCGAAGTGCTGAAGATCGAGCGCAGTCACGTCAACGGAAAGGACGCGCTCCAGGCCGGATACAAGGCTCTCACCGATTTCGTCGCATCGCAGAAAGTCAGTTATGAAGAACTTATATTCCCTCACAAAAGCGCTGCTTAGCATTGCGGTTGCGATTTGCGGATCGGTCGTCGCATCGGTTCTGCATTTGTCGGGTTACCAGGCCGAGGCTGTCGCGGTACAGGCGATTGCAATTGCCTGTTCGGGGCTGGCGGTGTTCTGGATCGTCAGGACCGTGCGCCTGATGCGCCACGCGAAGGAGGTTTGCAAACGGATTGCCGCCGGCGACTTCGAGGCGCGCATTCTTTTGATCCCGGATAATGACGGTATGGCCGAGCTGCTCCGGCTGATCAACGATATGATCGACGGCTGCGATGCATTCGTTCGCGAGGCGACCGCGGCGATGGAGGCGGTGCGGCATAACAAATATTTCCGGCGCATCCTGCCTGGCGGGCTTCACGGCGCGCTGCTGCAGGGCGCAAACGCCATCAACAACGCCACCGCGAGCATTGAAACCCGCATCAGGCAATTCGAGCGTCAGACCTCCGAACTCGAGGGCAGTGTGGGTTCGATCGTTTCCGCACTGGACTGTGGCGCGGCGGAAATGAGTGGAACGGCGGGAAATCTCCGCACCGGCGCATCGTCCACGCGCGAGCGCATAACCTCGATTGCCTCGGCATCCGAACAGGCAGCTTCCAACATGCAGTCGGTTGCGTCGGCGACGACGAAACTTGCCTCGAATGCAAGTGGCGTGGGCTCCGACATTCTGCGTTCTGCTGAAATCGCCGGACGCGCCGTCGAACGCGTGACCGAGGCCGCCGGCAGCGTTGATGTGTTGAAGGACGTCGCCGCGCGCATCTGCGACGTTGTCAAGTCGATCAATGCGATCGCCAGCCAGACCAACCTTCTCGCGCTGAATGCGACGATCGAGGCCGCACGGGCGGGTGATGCAGGGCGCGGTTTCGCGATCGTGGCCCATGAGGTCAAGGCGCTGGCGACCCAGACCGCGAATTTTACCGCCGAAATCGAGGCTCAGGTCGGACAGGTCCAGTCCGCCGCCGACCGTGTCGGCGTCTCGATCACTGAAATCGGCACCGTGATCGCGGAAGTAAACGATATCACCGGCAAGGTCGCCGAGACGTCCGAAGTGCAGGCACAGGCAACTGCCGAGATCGCGCGCACGATCGATAGCGCGTTCGCGGTCGTTGGAGAAATCGCCACCAATATTCAGGCGCTGGCGCAGACCGCGAAAGATACCGAGCAATTCGCGGCATCGACAATGGCGGCGTCGGGCGACCTGTCTTCGCAATCCGGGCTCCTGACCCAGGAAATCAGGACCTATCTGGATCATGCCAGGGGTACCCTGGTCGATCAGACGGGGAGCGCGCGCGCGGCTTGATTCCTGGAGCGTCTTCCCGAGAAGCACGGACCGGTTCGCGTCAGGAAAACGCGTCAAATCAAGAATCTGGAGACCCGTTTCAATTCTATCGAAACGGAAACGACTTTGGCCGAACGGCTCGGGCCACCCGGAGAATTAACCCGCCGCCATCCCGGAGCGGATTTCGGCGCGCAGTTCGTCGATCAGCTTGAGGCCCTTTTTGGTCTCGACGTGCCAGAAGGTCCAGCCGTTGCAGGCGCCGGAGCCCTGCGCCACCGCGCCGATGCGGTGGATCGAGCCGACCTTGTCGCCGAGCATGATGGCGCCGTCGGCGCGGACCAGAGCGCCGTGGCGCTTCTTGGAGTCGACCAGCCTGGTGCCGGGCGGAATCATGCCGCGCTCGATCAGCTCGGAGAACGCGACGCGCGGCGCGTCGCGCGCGGTCATGAAGGGCGCAAGCGTCGCTTCCGGCAGCGGTTCGATCGCCGCGATGCGCGCTTCCGCGGCCGCCGCGTAGGTCTGATCGCGCTCGAAGCCGATGTAGCGGCGGCCGAGGCGTTTTGCCACGGCACCCGTGGTGCCGGTGCCGTTGAACGGATCGATCACGAGATCGCCGGGCTTCGACGACGACAGCAGCACGCGCGCCAGCAGGCCTTCGGGTTTCTGGGTCGGGTGGACCTTCTTGCCGTCCTTGCCCTTCAGCCGTTCGTCGCCGGTGCACAGCGGGATCAGCCAGTCGGAGCGTGCCTGGACGTCCTCGTTGGCGGCCTTCAGGGCTTCGTAGTTGAAGGTATAGCCCTTGGCTTTCTCGTCGCGCGCGGCCCAGATCATGGTCTCGTGGGCGTTGGTGAAGCGGCGGCCGCGAAAGTTCGGCATCGGATTGGTCTTGCGCCAGACGATATCGTTGAGAACCCAGAAGCCGAGGTCCTGCATGATCGCGCCGACGCGAAAGATGTTGTGGTAGGAGCCGATCACCCACAGCGTCGCCGACGGCTTCATGACGCGGCGGCAGGCGAGCAGCCAGGCGCGGGTGAAATCGTCGTAGGCGGCGAACGATGAAAACTTGTCCCAGTCATTGTTGACGGCATCGACGTGGGATTCGTCGGGGCGCTTGAGATCGCCCTTGAGTTGCAGGTTGTAGGGCGGGTCTGCGAACACCAGGTCGACCGAACCGGCCGGCAATTTCGACATCTCGGCGACGCAATCGCCCACGACGATACTGGTATTCGGATGTGACTCAAATTTGGTGCGGGGCGCCTTTGCAGACGCCCCGCGACGCGACACAACCATGACTCAAATACTCTGACTCAGGCGACGCTGTCGGCGACGCGGGACTAAACAACCGACTGGCGATACACTGAAGCGCTAAAGTAAAAATCGACTTAACCGGGCAATTCTTTCTCGCTAGGCAATTTTTGCCGGGCGGGTTATTGACTAGTGGAACCGGAATTTTACGTGTTCGCCGCGTCGGAAATCGGCGATGCGTCGCCAGCCGGCCGGAATGAGGAAAGACCGCCATGCGTTACGATGATTTTCGCCGCAGCGACGACGTCGAAGACCGTCGCGGCGATGACGGCGGAGGAATGGGTGGCGGCGGCATCGGTCTTCCGATCGGCGGCGGCGGACTCGGCATCGGCACCATCATCGTGCTCGGCCTTATCAGCTACGCGTTCGGCATCGATCCGCGGATCCTGATCGGCGGCGCGGAAATTCTGGGTGGCGGCAGCCAGGCGCCGAGCTATCAAACCGATCGCAGGTCCGGGCCGGTCAAGACCGGCGCGCCGACCGACGAGATGGGCAGCATGATCTCCGGCATCCTCGGCGAGATCGACGATCGCTGGAGCGAAATCTTCCAGGCCTCGGGGCAATCCTATTCGGGGCCGCGCATCGTGCTGTTTCGCAACGCCACCAATGGCGGGCGCTGCGGCATGGCCCAGGCGGCGATGGGGCCATTCTACTGCCCGCCGGACAAGCAGATCTTTCTCGATACCGGATTCTTCCGCGAGGTCGAGACCCGGTTTCGCGGCTGTTCGGGCAGCGCCTGCAAATTCACCGCGGCCTATATCATCGCGCATGAGGCGGGACATCATATCCAGAATCTGCTCGGCATCCTGCCGCGCGTGACGCGGCTGCAGCAGCAGGCCGGCAGCAAGGCCGAATCCAACGCGCTGCAGGTGAAGGTCGAGTTGCAGGCGGATTGCCTGTCGGGCGTCTGGGTCAACCGCGAGGCGAAGAAGCGTCCAAACTTCCTTGAAGCGGGCGACATCGACGCGGCGCTGACGACGGCGTCGGCGATCGGCGACGATACGCTGCAGCGGCAGACGACGGGACGGGTGGTGCCTGACTCCTTCACCCACGGCTCTGCCGCGCAACGAAAGCGATGGTTCATGACCGGCTATCAGCAGGGCACGGTGCAGGCCTGCAACACGTTCGGGGCGGGTGCGTTGTAACGGATCGGCGTCATTCCGGGGCGCGCGTGACACGCGCGAACCCGGAATCTTTCTGCCGAGGTCATGAGATTTTCGGATCAGCCCGCTTCGCGGCCTGTCCGGAATGGCGGGTGAGGGTTTGCAATGGTTGTCATCGACGAGTCGAAAAAATTCGTGCCGCTCAACATCGCGGTACTGACGATTTCCGACACGCGCACGCTTGCGGATGACAAATCCGGAACGACGCTGGCGGAGCGGCTCGCCACTGCCGGTCACAAGCTCGCGGCGCGCGAGATCATCGTCGACGACGTCGACGCGATCCGCGTCATCGTCAAGAGATGGATCGCCGACCCGGGCGTCGATGTCATCATCACCACCGGGGGCACCGGCTTCACCGGACGCGACGTGACGCCGGAGGCGATCGAGCCCTTGTTCGAAAAACGGATGGATGGTTTCTCCATCGCGTTCCACATGCTGAGCCACGCCAAGATCGGCACCTCGACGATCCAGAGCCGCGCCACCGCGGGCGTCGCCGGTGCGACCTTTATCTTCTGCCTGCCGGGATCGCCGGGCGCCTGCCGCGACGCATGGGACGGCATTCTCGCCGCCCAGCTCGATTACCGCACGCGGCCCTGCAATTTCGTCGAGATCATGCCGCGGCTCGATGAGCATCTGCGGCGTCCGAAAGCGCAAGGGGCTTCGGCTTAATTGATGTTGTCATTCCGGGGCGACGCGAAGCGGCGAACCTCAGATGTGCAATTGCACATCGGGGAATCTCGAGATTCCGGGCTCGCGCTTACGCGTGCCCCGGAATGACGACATGGCGTTACAGCTCGCGCTCCCAGGTCTCGCCGATCAGGCTTTGGCCGAAGCCGCGGTGCGGCTCGGCGGCGACCAGCACGAATCCGGCATCCTGATAGATCTTGCGCGCGGCAACCAGAATGCTCTGGGTCCATAGCGTGATCTTGCGATAGCCGCAGGCCTGCGCAAACGAGATGCATTCGGCGACCAGCCGCCGGCCGAGTCCCTGTCCGCGCCCGGCCGGATCGACCAGCAGCAATCGCAGCTTGGCCACGTCGTCGGTATCTCTGACGAGAAAGACCGAACCGACCGCGGCGCCATCGATTTCGGCGATCCAGCAGCGCTCGCGCGAAGCGTCGAACGAGGCGAGGAATTTGGCGGCGATCTCGGCGACCAGAGATTCGAACGAGGCGTCGAAGCCGTATTCGCTGGCGTAGAGCGCGCCATGGCTCTGCACCACCCACCCCATGTCGCCGGGCCGGGGGCCGCGCAGGATCGCGGGCGGAGCTTTATCGCCCGATGCGCCGAGCAGCCGTTCGATCGCGGCCATCGCCGCGATCAGGCGCTGGCCATCGCCGCGCGGCAACGTGGCAAGCATTTCACCGATGTCGTGGTGCGAACTGCGATCGAGCCTGGCGAATGCCTGACGGCCCTTTGCGGTCAGGCTGAGCCGGTATTGCCGCCGGTCCGAGGGCAGCGGCTTGCGGGTGATCAGCCCGTCCTCGTCGAATTTCTGGATAATCCGGCTGAGGTAGCCCGGATCCAGACCAAGTTCGATCCCGATCTCTTTCGCCGCCAAATTGTCCCGGTGCGCGAGTTCGTACAGCACCCGCGCCTCGCTCAGCGAGAACGGACTTTTCAAGAGTTGCTGATCGAGAACGCCGAGCTTGCGGGTGTAGAAGCGGTTGAAGGCACGCACCGCTGAAATCTGGTCGTCGAAATCCTGCTGGGACATGGCGTGCACCTCGATAATTGCCATTGTCAAATAATTATTTGACTTTGGCAAGTATCTTGGGCAAGTACTTTGGCGCGGCTCAGGCCACGATGATCCGGCTGCGCAGCAGGGTGCGCGAGGAGCGGCCGAGCCGCCGAAGCAGTCTGGCCTCGGAACGGCGGGCGTCCGGCGCGTGGCCGCCGAGCCGTTCGTAATGGTCGCGCGCGATCAATAGTCCCTGGTCCGCCGATGGCCCCGCAATCATCCGCGCGACGAATTTCAGGCCGTCGCGCAGGTGCGTGTCGGAATAGGGCGAGCGGGTGTAGCGGAAGATGCCGGCGCGCGGACGTCCGCTGTCCGAGACGCGCTGGATGAATTGCGTGGTCTCTTCGATCCAGCTTGACTCCAGCACCGCGCCCGCATGCAGGAACATCAGCCACGGCGAGCGGGCCTGGCGGGCGCCGGCCGCCAGCGCCGCCGCGCGCGAGCCCTCGAACCGCAAGAACCGGCAGCCTGCGACATCGGCGACCCGCTCGATGACGCCGGTGCCGGCCCGGTCGACCAACAGAACCTCCCGCACCACGCCGGCGGCGGCGCCCGGCACCAGCGCAGCAAGGGTGGCGACGGCGGGCTGTTCGACGCCTTCGGTAGGGATAATGACGCTCAGCATGAAGGAGGCTTCGTTGTCTCAAACGGCGAAAAACGCCGCACTGTTATCACCTTGTCCCAATCAAATCAGCCTGCCGAGTGCGGCTTTTTTTGCGGCAAGCGGGGCGACGTGGGCTGGTGGCGCGGGCTGTCGATCAGCGGCGGGTTAGGATGATGCCGGCTATCCGCCAGCCGATCATCGCCGAGCCTGATGACGCGGGGAGGACCGCGGCTTGCCATGGTCGAGGTCATGAGCCTGAGACCGCCAGCTCGCTATTTCAGCAAGCTCCGCCTCGGGCCGCGTCGCGATCGTCTCGCACCGTCCGAGATAGATGTTGCCGCTGTCGCCGTCGATGGTGATCCAATCGCTTCCCGAAATTGTCGTACCTGCAAGCTGCGCCCGGTCAGCGGCAAGGTCGATCGTCATGCCGCTGCATCCGACGATGCAGGGCTTCCCCATCTGGCGCGCGACCAGCGCGGCATGGGCGGTGCGGGCACCCACCGCGGTCACGATGCCGGCCGCGACCGCAAAGCCCGCGACATCGGCCGTGCTGGTATCGGGACGCATCAGGATCACCGGGTCGCCCGCGGCCGAAAGCCGCTCGGCGCTTTCGGAAGAGAACGCCGCGCGTCCCGCCGCGATGCCGCCTGAGGCGCCGATTCCGGCAGATGACCGGCTTTTCTGCCGAGACCAGGGAAACCTGCGCAAGCGCGGCAAGATCGATGCCGGCAATTCGATCCAGCGCTTGCTGCCGCGTGATCAGTTCTTCTTGCACGAGGTCGATGGCGATCCGTAGCGCCGCGCGCGGCGTCCGCTTCGCGGAGCGCGTCTGGAGAACCCACAATTTGCCATCCTCGATGGTGAACTCGACATCCTGGACGTCGCCGAATTCCTTTTCGAGCCGTTTGAGAATATCGCCGATTTCGGCGGCCATCGTCGGCAGAGAGCGGGCGATCGTCCCTTCCGTATCGGGCGTCCGGCGGCCCGAAACGACGTCTTCGCCCTGGGCGTCGAGCACAAGGTCGATCATCGGCAGTAGCCCGCCCGGTGGAGGGATCCCGCGAAAACGCCACCCCGGCTCCGGATGAAAGCCCGCCATTACCGAACACCATGGCTTGAACCGTGACCGCGGTGCCCTGGAGGTGATCGAGTTTCTGGAGATGGCGATAGGACTGCGCCCGCTCGCTCATCCACGAACGATAGACCGCCCTTGCAGCGCTGGCGAGCTGCGCCGTCGCATCCTCAAGCCAGCCATCGTCGCGATCTTCGACCAGTGCCTGCTCGTCTGCGGCGAGACGTTCGAGCGCCTCGCTGTCCAGCTCGCGGTCGCTGGCAACGCCCTCGCTTGTCGCCAACTCCGCAAGGTGCGCTGCGAACGGTCCGGGGTCGAGGCCAAGCACGGTTTCGGTGTAGCTCTCGAGAAAGCGTCGCCGGCAATCCCACGCCAGCCGCGGTCGGCCGGTGCTTCGGATCAGACCTTGCACGGCGGCCGATGTGCAACCGACGTTGAGTACCGTGTCCAGCATGCCCGGCATCGATCGCGCCGCTCCCGATCGTACCGATACCAATAGCGGCTGCCGGCGGTCGCCGAAGCGCTTTCCGGTCGCGCTCTCCAGGAACTCGATGCCTTGCTGCAGTCCGTCGCGCAGGTAGCGTTCGGCGTGCGCATTCTTGTCGATGATCGCAGCACAAAGCTTGACCGGGAGCACGAAGGCCGGCGGCACCGGCAAGCCGAGCGCCGCCATCCGCGCCAGGTTAGCGGCTTTGGCGCCAACTTCGTCGGCGGAATGCAGCTCGGTCGATACGCCGCCGATACGCACGATGTCCATGGGCTGAATCCTTCCTAGGCCGACAGATCGGTCATGATGTGCCGCCGCAGCAGATGTCCGAATCCGGCCAATCGGTCGGTGGCGCGTTCGATGGCGCGGGCAAGCTCGATAACGGAGAGCGACGTCGCCACGTCGAAGCCGCCGGCAAACACCCGCGCGGTGACGTCGCGTTCGCGCGCATCCGCGGCGTGCTCGGCATCGATCAGACGGATGACGGCGTTGAGCGCGTCTTCGGAATCGGCGCGACGTCCCTCCGGGACTTCAACCGCGGCGGCAAGCCCCGACGCCGCGGCTTCAGTTGCGGTGGTAGCGACTGCGCACAATTCGGCAAGCGCCGACAGCAGCGTCGGATCGATCCCGGCCGGCGCCAGCGAGGCGATAAAAGCGGCCTGTTCCAGTTCGTCGACGGATTCCTCGACGCGCTCCACCAGCTGTTCGATGATCGGGCCGGCGTTGAGGCGGGTCGCTTCCTTGCGGGCTTCGATGGCGATGCGGTCTGCCTTGCGTTCGATGAGGCCGGCGCGGGCCGCGAGCAGCTTGCCGTCGATCGGGCGGCCGGCCTGCAGCGCCGCAATATGATGGGCGATTACAGCGGTCACATCGTGCGCCAATCCGACCTGGCGCAGCACGATGGCGAGCAACGCGCTGTCGACGCGTTCCAGCCGCCTGACCAGATCCGCTTCAATCTGGTCGCGCACCAGCCTGACCGATCGCCCCGCGCTCAGCGCCTCGGTCGAAACGCGCATCGCGGTTTTGAGGAAATCGATCGCGGCGTTGCGTCCGAGCGCATGATCCAGCCGCTCGCCGAAGCCGATTCGTGTCGGCGCTGCGTTGCGCACCGCGGCGCCGATCAATTCATTGCCGCCGAGTTCGAGGAAGGCGCGGTGACCGAACCGTTGCCGGGCGGCCCAATCGAGAATGCGCGCCGCATCGTCCTTGGCGACCCAGCTGCGCAAAAGCTTGCGCGCCTTGTTCCAGTCGATCAGGAATACCAGCGCCGCGCCAAGCGCAGTCAGGAAAGCGTTACGATCCCCGGCGCTATCGGCCTGATACTGGCCGGTGACGAGAAAGAACGCGTCGTCCTCGCCGAGACCCGCCGCGACATGGCGATCGAGCCCGCTCCATTTCGCTGGAAATTTGTCGAGCAAGGCGATGAAGAATTTCGCGCGCGCCCGATGCACGTCCGTATAGGTCACGGTTACAGAATGGTTTTTGACCGCAACGACCAGCACGTGGGCGTCGGTGGTCCCGATATCGTTCTGAATCAAGAGCCGGCCGCCCGATCGGGTCGCCATCGTATCGAGGCCCGGATGGTTGAACTTCAAGGCGCGGGTCTCGTTGAGTCCCCGCATGAAACTTTCCACCGCCGCGCGGTCTTCGGAATGCAGACCGAAGACATGGGCGCCGCTCAGGACCTCCTCGGAGCAATCCGCGGCCAGCCGGTTGAGCGTCTTGTGCAGATCCATCACCAGACGATGCAGGCTGTCGTCGCCGTCCTGCGCCACGGCGGTCAATTTGGCGACGCGCGCGATTTCCATTTCATTCGAGGCCTCAAGCGAACCGGCAGTACGGATCGCGGCAAGCCGCGCAGTCATGGTCTCGCCCTCGGCTGGACTTGCCGGCACTCACCGCGCGGATCATCGTCGTCGCGTCGTCCTGGACTTCCTTCATCAGCCTGGCGAGATTGGGCGCGGCCATCCGGCCGTCGCCGGCAAGATGGGCGCCGCCGATCAGGGTTGCGAGCGCGGCAGGCGCAATGCCGGCGGCGCGGCATTCGACGTTCAAGTCGGTGGCGGGCTGATCAGGCTCTCGCGTATGACGGGCGGCGGCCTGCAGCGCGCTCATGCGAACCTTGATCCGGTCGTTCGCGGCCAACCCCTCCGCAACCAGCGACGGCAACAGAATGTCGGCCTGTCCGAGCTGCTCGATGATTTGAGATTTCATGGCCTGTCAACCAAAGAGGGCGATATGGATATGCACCGCGTTGGCGACAGATTCATTGCGCCAGATCATTCATGAAAACGTCATGGAAGCAGCCGATTGACCGCCGACGCTGCAGCTGCGGCCATCCACAAGGCAAATATTTGTTCTTGATTTGTTCTCGTCGCATGCTATGGTCTCGCCATGAGCCGAGCATCCTCTCATGCCCTCAAGCACCCGCCGGTCACGGCGCCCTCCGAACCGGCGGGTGCGCTTTCTCCTTTTCCCGAATTGGCGGTTGCGATCGAGCGCGGGCGGCGGCGTGGCCGCGGCGCGCAATCCAACGACAGCGGGCGCTTCGAGGCTGAAGCGCGCGTCGCGTTCGATGACGGCTGGCAGAGCCTCGACGAACTGCCGCCGTTCAAGACTACGGTCGCGGTCGATACTGCGCGCAAGGTCATCACCCGCAACGATTCTCCCGATATCGGCTTCGACCGTTCGATCAACCCTTATCGGGGCTGCGAACATGGCTGCGTCTACTGCTTCGCGCGGCCGACCCATGCCTATCTCGGTCTGTCGCCGGGGCTCGACTTCGAATCGAAGCTGTTCGCCAAGCCGGACGCGCCGCAGCTTCTGGAAAAGGAGCTGGCGGCGCAGGATTACGAACCGCGCATGATCGCGATCGGCACCAACACCGATCCGTATCAGCCGATCGAGCGCGAGCGCAAAATCATGCGCGGCATTCTCGAAGTGCTGGATCGCGCCGGCCATCCGGTCGGCATCGTCACCAAGTCGGCGCTGGTGACGCGCGACATCGATATTCTGGCTCGGATGGCCAAGCGCAATCTCGCCAAGGTGGCGATTTCGGTGACGACGCTCGACGCAAAACTCGCGCGCACCATGGAGCCGCGGGCCTCGACGCCAATGAGGCGGCTCGAGGCGCTGCGGCAACTTTCCGAGGCGGGAGTTCCGACCACGGTCATGGTCGCGCCGGTCATCCCCGCGCTGAACGATGCCGAGATCGAGCGCATTCTTGACGCCGCGGCGCATGCCGGCGTCAGGGAAGCGAGCTACGTGCTGCTGCGGCTTCCGCTCGAGGTGCGCGACCTCTTTCGCGAATGGCTGATGACCAATTATCCCGACCGCTACCGTCACATCTTTACGCTGATCCGCGACATGCGCGGCGGTCGCGACTACGATTCGCAGTGGGGAACGCGGATGAAAGGCACCGGACCGATGGCCTGGATGATCGGCCGCCGGTTCGAGATCGCCTGCGAAAAACTCGGGCTCAACAGGCGGCGGTCGAAACTGACTACCGACCATTTTGCGCAGCCCAAGCGCAGCGGCCAGCAACTCAGCCTGTTTTAGTCAACCCTTTCCCGCGCAGGAGAGGGGAAGCGAAATGAATAGCGGGAATTGGCCGGAGTTCCCGGTTGCGCCTTAGGGCCTGCTTGCGCACGATCCTGGCCATGATTCGGGCAAAGTCAAAGGACGGGCCGGCCAGGCCGGCTAGGAGCGTGATTGCGGTTGCGCCGCCGACGTTTCGCCGCGAGCGCGCGCTGATCAAGCGCGGCATCTGGCCGGTGGCCGGCTGCGACGAGGCCGGACGCGGTCCGCTGGCGGGTCCGGTGGTCGCTGCCGCGGTGGTGCTCGATCCCAGGCGGATCCCCAAAGGTATCGACGATTCCAAACGGCTGACGCCGGAGCGGCGCGAGCAACTGTTCGAGGAAATTTGCGCGACCGCGTCGTTTGCGGTCGCTTTCGGCTCGCCGGCGCGGATCGACCGCTACAATATTCTGCGCGCCTCGCTGTGGGCGCTTGAGCGCGCGGTGCACGCGCTGCCGGAAATGCCCAGGCACGTGTTCGTCGATGGCCGCGACCGGCTCGATACGCTGTGCGACTGCGAAGCCGTGATCGGCGGCGACGGGCTGGTTGTCTCGATCGCGGCGGCGTCGATCATCGCCAAGGTGACGCGCGACCGCCTGATGTGCGCGCTGGCGCAGGATTGCCCTGGCTACGGTTTCGAGTCCCACAAGGGCTACGGCGTGCCCGAGCATCTCGAGGCGCTCGACCGGCTCGGACCCACCGTGCATCACCGCCGCTTGTTTGCGCCGGTCGTGGCGGCGCGGGAAAAACACCGGTCGATGACGGTCGAACCGGAGGTCGTCGCGATAGAAACGCCGATCGAAGCGGAGATTTCGGCGGGAATCTGAGGGAGTTGCCTCGAGGGCTGACGCGCTCTATCACACGTTCGAGATCGAATACGCCGGCCTGCAGGGCTGGGTTGGGCATTTCGGACGTTGCATGCGTTTCACCTCCCTGATTATCGAACTGATCCGCGCCCGGCCGCGGCTGGTGGTCTGGCTCGTGGTGCTGTTTCAGGCGGCGCTGTGGCTGATCGTGTCGTTGCTGCTGTATCGCAGCCCTCCCGGCGACCTCGCTACCGTGCTCGCCTATGGCCGGGAATACCAGGTGGGGACCGATCTCGGCCCGCCGCTGGCGTTCTGGCTCGCCGATATCGCGTTTCGCGCCGCGGGCAATCACGTGTTCGGCGTCTATTTGCTGGCGCAGCTTTGCTCGATCGCGACCTTCTGGACGCTTTACCTGCTGGCGCGCGCCGTTGTCGGCGGACAACAGGCGGTGCTCGCGGTCCTCCTGACCATGACGATCACGGCCTTCAGTTCCCCCGGGCTGGAGTTCGGCCCCCTGGTGCTGGCCCGACCGCTCTGGGCGCTCCTGCTGCTGCATTCCTGGCAACTCATCGGCCAGAACCGGCGCAACGCGTGGTTCGCATGGTCGATCGAAGCCGGACTTCTGCTGCTGACCATCTCCGCCGCGACCGGCCTTTTGTTGCTGCTGGTTGCATTTGTGCTCGCCACGTTGCGCGGGCGACGCACGCTGATGTCGTTCGATCCGCTGTTCGCGCTGCTGGTGATTGTCGTGCTGGCGCTGCCATATCTGATTTGGCTGATCCGCTCCGACACCCTGGCGCTGCCGCACTGGCCGGCGCTGGCGGATTTGAGCGGGAGGGCGCTGCATTGGGCCGCTTTGCTCGGCGCCTTGCTGGCGGCAATATCCGGCATCGTGCTGCTGGTGGTGCTTAACTCCGGCTGGTTCGGCCGCAACCCGGAAGAGTCGCCGATCATTTTTCGGCCGCCGGTTGATCCGCTTGGCGCGCGATTTCGTTTATTTCTTCGCCATCGGCCCCGCGCTGATGGGAAGTCTGGTTTCGGGCCTGTTCAATCTCGACCGTGTCGCGGGCGGGTCGGGCGTCGCGTTGTTGATGTCGGGGCTGGCCGTCATCGTCGCCACCGGCGATCTGGTTCATCTGCGGCGTCAGCGGTTGCTGCGCTCGGTCTGGGCGGCGGCCATCGTCGCACCCGCGCTCGCGGTGCTCGCGACCACGCTTTTTCTGCCCTGGACCGGCAGCGGCGAGGTGGCGACGTCGCTGCCGGCGAGAGCGATTGCGAATTTCTTCGGCGACAGTTTTGAGCGGCGAACCAACCACCCGCTGCGGGCGGTGACGGGTGACGCGCAGCTGGCGGCCCTGATATCGCTGGACGCCGGGCGTCCCCATCTTTTTCTCGACGCCGCGCCGGAACGGACGCCGTGGCTGACATTGGCGAAATTCAACGAAACCGGCGGCGTTGTGGTCTGGCGCGCTTCCGATACCGTCGGCACCCCGCCACCCGATATCGCGCAGCGTTTTCCCGGTCTGGTGCCGGAAGTGCCGCGGGCGTTCGAGTGGCTCATCACCGGGCGGCAGCCGCTGTTGCGGATCGGCTGGGCGATCGTGCGGCCGAAGACGCCGTAGCGATCTTGCTCCTCGTGGTGAGGGCGCCAGTTCCAGCCCTCAGGACCCGGAGATCTGCTCCAGCGCTTTTGCGATGGCGCGCAGATCCTGCCACGCCATGCGCTTGTAGGACGGCGAGCGCAACAGATATGCCGGGTGGAAGGTGGCCATTGCGCGGATCACGCGGGTGCCGGTGTCGTATTCGAACCAACGTCCGCGGGTTTTCATGATTCCCTCGCGGGTCGACAGCAAGGTTTGGGTCGAGGGATTGCCGAGCGTGACCAGCACGTCCGGGTTTACCAATTCGATCTGGCGCTGGATGAACGGCAGGCAGATTTGGGTCTCCTGCGGCGTCGGCGTGCGGTTGCCGGGCGGCCGCCATGGAATGACATTGGCGATGTAGGCGCTGGTGCGGTCGAGCCCGATCGCTGCAATCATCCGGTCCAGCAACTTGCCCGAACGTCCGACGAACGGCAGGCCCTCGAGGTCTTCCTCCCGCCCGGGGGCCTCGCCGACGAACATGATCCGCGCCTGCGGGTTGCCGTCGGAGAAGACCAGCCGCGTGGCGGTCGATTTCAGCGCGCAGCCGTCGAAATTCTCCAGAAGCGCCCGCAGCTCCTCGAGCGTTGGCGCGGTTCGCGCCGCTTCCCGCGCCGACAGGATCGCCGCTTCCGGCGCCGGCGCCGCCTCAATGCGCGCGGCCGGGATCGGGGCAGCAGCCCTGACGGGTTTTGGCCGCGCGGTTTCGCTGGCCGCCGGAACGAGGTCGGGATCGGACAGCCGGTTGACCGGCGCTTCCGTCAGGGCGCAATCGACCCCGGCCTCCAGATAAAAGGCCAGCAATTGCTGAACGGTGGGAGCGCTCTCAGGCGTCATGGCGGGCGGTCGGGGGCATCCGGTCATTCTAGAGCGGATCGGCTCGCAACGAAACGCCCGACCGGGCATTTCCATGGTTGTTCTCAGGCAAAAAATCGGAAACAAACGACCTCGCAGAAGCGAACCTCAACCGGGCCGGGATCACATCATGAGCACCGAAGAACTGCCGCCGCGCGAATCCATGGAGTTCGACGTCGTGATCGTCGGCGCCGGGCCATCGGGCCTTTCCGCGGCGATCCGGCTGAAGCAGCTCAATGCCGATCTCACCATTGTCGTGGTGGAGAAGGGGTCCGAAGTTGGCGCGCACATTTTGTCCGGCGCGGTGATCGATCCGGTGTCGCTCGACAAACTGGTCCCGGACTGGCGCGAGGACGCCGACTGTCCGCTGAAGACCGAGGTCAAGGCCGACAAGTTCTACTGGATGACCAAAGGCGCAGCCATCCCGCTGCCCGGCATCGCGATGCCGCCGCTGATGAACAATCATCATTGCTATATCGGCTCGCTCGGCAACGTCTGCCGCTGGCTGGCGCGCAAGGCCGAGGCGCTGGGGGTCGAGATCTACCCGGGCTTCGCGGCCGTGGAAGTGCTCTACGATGAAAAAGGCGCGGTGCGCGGCATCGCGACCGGCGACATGGGCATCGCCAAGGATGGCTCGCACAAATCTTCGTATACGCGCGGCATGGAGTTGCTCGGGAAATACACGTTGTTCGCCGAGGGCGCGCGCGGCAGCCTGACCAAACAGCTGATCGCGAAATTCGCCCTCGATGCCAAAAGCGAACCGCCGAAATTCGGCATCGGCCTCAAGGAAGTCTGGCAGATCGAACCTTCGAAGCACCGCAAAGGCCTGATCCAGCATACCTTCGGCTGGCCGTTGAACAACTCGACCGGCGGCGGCTCGTTCCTCTATCACTACGACGACAATCTGGTGGCGATCGGTTTCGTCGTGCATCTCAACTACGGCGATCCCTATCTTTCCCCGTTCGATGAATTCCAGCGTTTCAAGACCCATCCCGCGATCCGCACCCTGTTCGAAGGGGGCAAGCGGCTCGCCTATGGCGCGCGCGCCATCACCGAGGGCGGCTATCAGTCGGTGCCGCGCCTGACGTTTGCAGGCGGTGCGCTGATCGGTTGCGCGGCGGGTCTTGTCAACGTGCCGCGCATCAAGGGCGTGCACAACGCGGTCGGCAGCGGCATGCTGGCTGCCGAACACCTCAATGCCGCGCTCGGCGCGGGCCGCGCCAACGACGAACTGGTCGAATATGAGAGCGCTTGGCGCGATTCACAGATCGGCAAGGATCTCTATCCGGTCCGCAACGCCAAGCCGCTGTGGTCAAAATTCGGCACCGTCGTCGGTATGGCGCTCGTCGGCCTCGACCTGTGGTGCAACACGCTCGGTTTCTCGCTGTTTGGAACCCTGTCGCACGGCAAGCCTGACCGCAAGACGCTCGGTCCGGCGAAAGGCCATACGCCGATCGCGCCGCCGAAGCCGGACGGCAAGCTCACCTTCGACCGGCTGTCGTCGGTGTTTCTTTCCAACACCAACCACGAAGAGGACCAGCCGGTACATCTGAAGGTCGCCGACCTGAACCTGCAGAAGACCTCGGAGCACGATGTCTATGCGGGCCCGTCCAACCGTTATTGCCCGGCCGGCGTCTATGAGTGGGTCGAGGAGGCCGCCGGCCCGCGCTTTGTCATCAACGCCCAGAACTGCGTCCACTGCAAAACCTGCGACGTGAAGGATCCCAACGGTAACATTACCTGGGTTCCGCCGGAGGGCGGTGGCGGACCCAATTACGAGGCGATGTGACCACGATTGCGTGAACCGCCCCTCGCCATGGCGCTCTCGGGCGGAGTGGCCCCGGTTGGCGTGAAGAAAACGCGCCAAAATGGTGGGCAGAGCCGTCGTTCCGATTCAATCGGAACCAGGTTGGATGGCGGCCACGATACGGCCACACTGAAAGCGTTTTCAGGCATTCGGCAGCTACCCGGGCGTTCCTGCCGATCGATTCGCCACCCTGTATCCTTGCGGTTGAACGCCAAACGCGGCATTGTCAGTGAGCTTGATGCTGCCGGTTGGGTTCGCATTCGAGATTGATCGCAAGATCTTGCCGTAAAACCCTGGAGCTAAGGCGAACCGTGATGTTTTCCATTCGTTTCAATCGCTGGTTGATTGCCGGATTCGCCTTCACCGCGCTGGCGGTGCCGGGCTCGCTTTCGGCCCAGACGCCCGATCATCCGGCCGACAACTCGGCACAGTTTCCCTCCCCCCATGATTTAAAGTCGCTGACGATGTCCGGCAGCTATCTGGCCGCCCGGCACGCCAGCGTGGAGCGCGACTCCGCTTCGGCGGCGGCGTTCTACCGCTCGGCGCTTCGCGTCGATCCGAAGAACAACGAACTACTGGATCGCGCCTTCATTTCATCGCTGGCGGACGGCGATATCGACGAGGCCGTCAAGCTCGCCGACCGGATCCTGACGATCGACAAATCCAATCGCGTCGCCCGGCTGGTGATCGGCGTGCGCGATCTGAAACTGAAGAAATATGCGGCCGCGCAGTCGAACATCAACCAGTCGATACGCGGGCCGATCACGGATCTGGTCGCGACGCTGCTGTCGGGCTGGGCCAGTTACGGCGCCGGCGACACCAGGGCGGCGGTCGCCAATATCGACAAACTGACCGGCCCGGAATGGTACCCGATCTTCAAGGACCTGCATTCCGGCATGATCCTCGAACTCGCGGGCAAGGAAAAGGACGCCGGCGTGCGTCTCGAGCGGGCCTACAAGCTCGACGATACCATGCTGCGCGTGGCCGACGATTATGCGCGCTGGCTGACGCGCAACAAGGACGCTGCCGCTGCGACCGCGATCTATGAGGCCTTCGACAAGAAGCTCCCGCGGCATCCGCTGGTTCAGGAAGATCTGCGCGAGACCAGGGCCGGCAAGAAGCTGCCGCCGCTGGTCGATTCGGCGCAGACCGGCGCCGCCGAGGCGCTCTACGGCATCGGCGCAACGCTGACGCGCCGCGGCGGCGAGGATCTGGCGCTGGTCTATCTGCAGCTCTCGCTCTACCTCGCGCCCAATCATCCGCTGGCGCTGCTGTCGCTGGCCGATCTCTACGAGTCGGTGAAGAAGCCGGCGATGGCGATCAAGGTTTACGAGCGCATGCCGGCGAATTCGGCACTGAAGCGCAACGCGCAAATTCAGCTCGCGACCAATCTCGACGCCGCCGACCGCAGCGACGAGGCGATCAAGATCCTCAAGGGCGTCACGGCGGAGGATCCCAAGGATATCGAAGCCATCATGGCGCTCGGCAACGTCGAGCGCGGCCGCAAGAAGTTCAGCGACTGCGCCCAAACCTACTCCCAGGGCCTCGCTGCAATGCCTGACGCCAATGAAAAAGGTAACTGGGTTTATTATTACTACCGCGGCATCTGCGAGGAGCGCTCCAAGCAGTGGAACAAGGCGGAAGTCGATATGCGCAAGGCGCTCGAGCTGCAGCCCGAGCAGCCTCACGTGCTGAACTATCTCGGCTATTCGTGGATTGATCAGGGCATCAATCTCGACGAGGGCATGAAGATGATCAAGCGCGCCGTCGATCAGCGCCCGGACGACGGCTACATCGTGGACTCGCTGGGCTGGGCCTATTACCGCATCGGCAATTATGAGGATGCGGTGAAGAATCTCGAGCGCGCGATCGATCTCAAGCCTGAAGACCCGACCATCAACGACCATCTCGGCGACGCCTATTGGCGCATCGGCCGCGCTCTGGAAGCGAAATTCCAGTGGGCCCATGCCCGCGACCTGAAGCCCGAGCCGGAAGACTTGCCCAAGATCGAGGCCAAGATCCAGAACGGGCTCCCCGACGACACCTCCTCGGCAGCCTCGGCGGACAAGAAGAAAGAAGACGGCAAGGGCGGCTGATCGCAAGATCTGATCGAGGGCTGATCGCCGATGCCGGCGCTGATTGAGGACGGGCGTGCCAAGGTCAACCTGACCCTTCGGGTGGTTGGACGGCGGATCGACGGCTATCACGAACTCGAAAGCGTGGTCGCTTTCGCCGATTGCGCCGACCGCCTCAGCCTGACGCCTGGATCGAAACTCGATCTCACCACCACCGGGCCGCTGGCGCAGGCCTGCGGTGAGACCGCCGACAATCTCGTCTTGAAGGCAGCCCAGCTGCTCGGCGAACGCGTGCCGGATCTCAAGCTTGGCGATTTCATCCTCGACAAGGTGCTGCCGGTCGCGGCCGGAATTGGCGGCGGCTCGGCGGATGCCGCCGCGGCGCTGCGGTTGCTGGCGCGGGCGAACGGTCTTGCCATCGACGATGCGCGCCTGATCGAGGTCGCGAAATTGACCGGTGCCGACGTGCCGGTTTGCCTTAATTCGCACGCCTGCGTCATGACCGGCGTCGGCGCAACGCTGCTGCCGCTCATTTTACCGAAAATGCCGTGTGTGATGGTCAATCCGCGCGTCCCGGTGGCGACCAGGGACGTGTTTGCAGCGCTCGGTCTGCGCAACGGTGAATTGCTTGTGGGCGCCGCCGACGTGATCGAGGCGACCGGCTGGCCGGAAGCCGGTGCGTCGATCGGCGACTGGGTCGAAGCGCTATCGGCCGGCAGCAACGACCTCGAAGCTCCGGCGTTGCGCGTTCAGCCTGTCATCGGCGACGTGCTCTCGGCGCTCGGTGACGCCGATGGGGCAGGGCTGGTGCGGATGTCAGGGTCCGGCGCGACATGCTTTGCGATTTTTGAGAATGGCGCCGATGCGCTGCGCGCGTCGCAGAAAATTCAGCTCGATCACCCCCAGTGGTGGGTGCATGCGGGGACGCTGAGTTAATTCAACCAATGAGCCGCTGCGCTTCTCCCTCGCCCCGCTCTTGCGGGGAGAGGGGCCGCTTCCGCGAATTCCGAAGACAAATGCGGCGCTTCCCCCTCACCCGGCGCTTCGCGCCGACCTCTCCCCGCAAGCGGCCGCAAGCGGGGCGAGGTTGAAGTGGCCTAATACGACCGCGCCAGGCAGAATGCCACCACCTGCTCGAGCGCGGTCTTCATCGGCGAGGCCGGAAACAGCGCCAGCGCGTCGACCGCCATCGCGCCGTAATGCTGGGCGCGGCTGATGGTGTCCTCGAGCGCACGGTGCTTGGCCATCAGGCCGATGGCGTGATCGAGATCGCCGTCGCCGATCTCGCCGCGCTCAAGCGCCTTGACCCAGAACGCGCGTTCGCTGTCGTTGCCGCGGCGGAACGCGAGCACCACCGGCAGGGTAATCTTGCCCTCGCGGAAATCGTCGCCGATGTTCTTGCCGAGCTTGGCGGCCTTGCCGCCGTAATCCAGCACGTCGTCCACCAGCTGGAACGCGATGCCCAGATTCATGCCGACCGAGCGGCACGCGGTCTGTTCGGCCTTCGGACGATTGGCGATGACGGGGCCGACCTCGCAGGCCGCGGCGAACAGCTCAGCCGTCTTGCCGCGGATCACGGCGAGATATTCGTCTTCGGTGGTGGCGGTGTTTTTGGCCGCCGCAAGCTGCATCACCTCGCCTTCGGCGATGGTTGCCGCGGCCGAGGAGAGAATGTCGAGCGCGCGCAGCGAGCCGACCTCGACCATCATGCGAAAGGCCTGGCCGAGCAGGAAGTCGCCGACGAGAACGCTGGCTTCGTTGCCCCACAGCATGCGCGCCGACAACTTGCCGCGGCGCAATTCGCTTTCGTCCACCACGTCGTCGTGCAGCAATGTGGCGGTATGCATGAACTCGACGGAGGCGGCGAGCTTGATATGGCCGTCGCCGGAATAGCCGGCGAGACCGGCCATCGCCAGCGTCAGCATCGGGCGCAGCCGTTTTCCCCCCGAGGAAATCAGGTGGTTGGCGACTTCCGGGATCATGGTGACTTCGGAACCGGTCCGCGACAGGATCGTGGCGTTGACGCGCTCCATATCGGCAGCGACAAGCATCACCAGCTCATCTATCGAAGCGCTTGCCGGGCTCTCGAAGGGTACTATAACCGCCACGCTGGTCTCCACTTTTGCCCAATTCGCACTATCCTCAGGGATAACCATAGAAAGAGCCGGGGAACGCGGCAAGGGTACGATGCGGTTGACAGGCCCCGTGCAGCCACTACGTCGGGCCGACAAAGGAGTGCCAAAGTTGCGGGAACTGGTTCGAACCAACGATATTGTGCTGGTTTCGGCGGTCGGTGCACTGCTCGATGGCGCGCATATCCATCATCTGGTGCTGGATCAGAACATGAGCATTATCGAAGGCTCCCTCGGCGTGCTTCCGCGCCGGATTCTGGTCCACGAGGATGACAACCGGCAGGCCCGCCAGATTCTTGCCGATGCAGGCCTTGGCCACGAACTGCGAGCCGATGACTGATTCCGGCCCATTCACCGAGGATGCATTTCTCGGTGGCCAATTGCGTCTGCGGCAACCGAAATCGGGTCACCGCGCCGGCCATGACGCCATGCTGCTGGCTGCGGCGACGCCGGCCTGTTCAGGCGATCGCGTGGTGGATTTCGGCGCCGGCGTCGGCGCCGCCGGTCTGGCAGTCGCCAAACGGGTGGCCGGAATTAAGCTCGTGCTGGTCGAGATCGATGCCGCGCTCGCGGGCCTGGCGCGTGGCAACGCGGCTGCGAATGCGCTCGCGGCCGAGGTGATTGTTCTGGATCTCACATCTGAAGCCGGCGCCTTTGCCGCCGCCGGTCTAATCCCCGACAGTGTCGATGTCGTCCTGATGAATCCGCCGTTCAATGATTCCGTGCGGCACCGCGCCTCGCCGGACAAGGGACGCCAGATCGCGCATGTGGCCACTGCTGCGACGCTTGAGAGCTGGATTCATGCAGGCCGGCGAATTCTGAAATCCGGCGGCGTCCTCAGCCTGATCTGGCGCGCCGACGGCCTCGCCGAGGTGCTGGCGGCGCTTGGTCGCGGCTTTGGCAGCCTGAAAATCCTGCCGGTCCATGGCGACCCGGTGACGCCGGCCAATCGCGTGCTGATTTGCGCTATCAAGGGCGGAAAGGCGCCGACCCGGATCTACCCCTCGCTGATGCTCAATGATGCGTCAACAATGCCCAATAAATGGGTGCAAGAAATTCTGGCCGGGAAGGGGGTTTTGCCGCTGGCGAATCCCTGAAGCCGGCCCGATCGCATAAGGACCGGCTATTGCGGAAGCGTTTTCGATCGCTGTTCTGGTACCGAAGTGAAGCGAATCGCGGTCAAAAGTGTACCGAACAGCAACATCAACAGGTAGATTTTCATGACTCTCTCCGCTGCGCAATTGCAGCCCGCAGCGGCTGCGATGCAAAAGACGTTCCATTCGGTTCAATGACTATTGTGGAATAAGAAATGGTTAATTTTGAGGATGCGGCATGACCGAACAAAGCAATGATCGCGGCGGATGGCCGGCTATGCTCGACAGGCTGATGCAACTGCTTCCGGCGCGTCTGCGGCCCGGAACCGCGGTTGTACCCGTGGTCCGGCTGTCGGGCTTGATCGGTGCGGTGACGCCGCTTCGGCCGGGCATGTCGCTGGCCGGCGTCGCGAGGACACTGGATCGCGCCTTTGCGATGAAGCATGCCAGAGCGGTGGCGCTGGTGATCAATTCGCCCGGCGGTTCGCCGGTGCAGTCGCGCCAGATCTACCTGCGGATTCGGCAACTCGCGGCGGAAAAGAAGCTTCCGGTGCTGGTTTTCGTCGAGGATGTCGCGGCATCCGGCGGCTACATGATCGCCTGCGCGGGTGACGAAATCTTCTGCGATCCATCGTCGATCCTGGGCTCGATCGGCGTGGTCGGCGGCTCCTTCGGATTTCAGGAACTGATCCAGAAGATCGGCATCGAACGGCGGCTGTATACGGCGGGCGCTCACAAGGCGATGCTCGATCCGTTCCTGCCGGAGAACCCCGACGATGTCGCGCGCCTGAAAGCGCTTCAGCGCGAGATCCACGCGATCTTCATTGCGCTGGTGAAGCAGAGCCGAGGCAACAGGCTGAAGGGCGCCGACGATTTTCTGTTCACCGGTGAATATTGGGCGGGAGAAACGTCGGTGTCGCTCGGCCTTGCGGATGCGATCGGCGATCTGCGCTCGACGCTGCGCGCCCGCTACGGCGACAAGGTGCTGACGCCGGTGGTCGCGCCGCCGACGGGGTTGTTGTCCGGCCTTTTCGGCCGCAAATCGGCCGGCGCCGGCACTCTCGATCAACTGGACGGCATCGCGGGCTTGCCGGACGAACTCATATCCGCGCTGGAAACCAGGGCAATTTGGGCCAAATTCGGGTTTTGAGGGCGGCTTGGCCGCGCCATTTGGTCCCGGACAAGGCGATTGCAGGCCGGACCCGCTTGCGCGACAATGTGCAGAGGGGCGTGACGAATGAACGACAAGGATCGACCGATGCCGCCGCTGATCGCAATCGCGGGCGCCCTGGGTGGGCTGGCCGTGGTCCGTTGGGCCTACCGGACGGCCGTGCGGGTGAATAGAGAATTGGAAGAGGCCCGCCTCGCACGGGCCGCCGAAGCTGCCCGCTCGGGCGATATTCCGACGCTGCGGCGGGATCCCAGCACCGGCGCTTACCGGCCGGGCTGATCCTCCGGCGAATTTACCGCTGAAAACACTTGCGCCGGCTTCGGGGTGGGGCATCACCCCGGAACATTGCAATTGTTGCCGCTACCGGCATTTTCGCGGCTAATCCCGCTCGCCATTGCCTTGATTCCCCTCGCCCCCGCCGATACGGTCCCGCGCGCTTGCATATCCCCCGGCAAAGATCTGACCTGACGATGGACTCCCTACCTCCGCACATGCGCCCGGAACGCTCGTTCCAGGGACTGATCCTGACGCTGCAGCGTTATTGGGCGGACTATGGCTGCGTCATCCTGCAGCCCTATGACATGGAGGTGGGCGCCGGCACCTTTCACCCGGCGACCACCCTGCGCGCGCTCGGGCCGAAGCGCTGGAACGCGGCCTTCGTGCAGCCGTCGCGGCGGCCGAAGGACGGCCGCTATGGCGAAAATCCCAACCGGCTGCAGCACTATTACCAGTTCCAGGTGATCCTGAAGCCGTCGCCTCCGGACCTTCAGGAGCTGTACCTGAAGTCGCTCGCCGCGATCGGCATCAACTCCGCGCTGCACGACATCCGCTTTGTCGAGGACGACTGGGAAAGCCCGACGCTCGGCGCCTGGGGGCTGGGCTGGGAATGCTGGTGCGACGGCATGGAAGTGTCGCAGTTCACCTACTTCCAGCAGGTCGCGGGCGTCGAATGCGCGCCGGTCGCCGGTGAACTCACCTACGGCCTCGAGCGGCTCGCCTGCTATCTGCAGGGCGTCGACCGCATCATGGATCTCAACTTCAACGGCCGCGATGGCGCCGAGAAAGTCTCGTACCGTGAGGTGTTCTTCCAGGCCGAGCAGGAGTACTCCCGGCATAATTTCGAATACGCCGACACGGCGATGCTGTTCGAGCAGTTCAGGATGGCTGAAGAGGCTTGCAGGAAATATCTCGAAGTCGGCTGGAAGGACGCCAGGCGTGAGGCGCACCTGATGGCGCTGCCGGCCTACGACCAGTGCATCAAGGCGAGCCATGTCTTCAACCTGCTCGACGCCCGCGGCGTTATCTCGGTGACGGAGCGGCAGAGCTACATCATGCGCGTGCGCGAGCTGGCAAAAGCCTGCGGCGAAGCCTGGGTGCATACCGAAGCGGGCGGGGCGGTTTGATGCCCGATCTGCTTTTTGAACTTTTCTCCGAAGAAATTCCGGCACGGATGCAGGCGAAGGCGGCCGACGACCTGCGCCGCATGGTCACCGACAAACTGGTCGCCGAAGGCCTCGTCTATGAAGGCGCCAAGGCATTCGCGACGCCGCGGCGGTTGACGCTGACGGTGCACGGCATTCCGGCGCGGCAATCCGATCTCAAGGAAGAGCGCAGGGGACCGCGCGTCGGGGGCCCGGATGCTGCGATCCAGGGCTTTCTCAAAGCCACCGGCCTTGCCTCGCTCGATGAGGCAAAAATCCAGCGCGATCCCAAGAAGGGCGATTTCTACGTCGCGCTGATCGAAAAGCCCGGCCGCGCCACGCTCGACGTGCTCGCCGACATGCTGCCGGTCATCATCAGGACGTTTCCGTGGCCGAAATCGATGCGCTGGGGCGCGCGCTCGGCCAAACCCGGCGCGCTGCAATGGGTGCGGCCGCTGCATGCCATCGTCGCCACCTTCGGCCTGGAAACCGAGCAACCCGATGTTGTGAAGTTCGCCGTCGACGGCATCGAGGCCGGCCAGACCACGTTTGGCCACCGCTTCATGGCGCCGGCGCCGATTTCCGTGCGCCGCTTCGAGGACTATGAGGCGAAGCTGCTGGATGCGAAGGTCGTGCTCGATCCCGAGCGCCGCAAGGACACCATCGTCACCGACGCCAAGCAACTGGCATTCGCGCAAGGGTATGAGTTGGTCGAGGATCAGGGGCTGCTCGATGAGGTCGCGGGCCTGGTCGAATGGCCTGTGGTGCTGATGGGTTCGTTCGACCGGGAATTCCTGTCGATCCCGGGCGAGGTGATCCGCGCCACGATCCGCAACAACCAGAAATGCTTTGTCGTCAGCGATCCCAAAACCGCAAAACTGACCAACAAGTTCATTCTCACCGCCAATATCGAGGCCTCCGATGGCGGCAAGGCCATCGTCGCCGGCAACGAGCGCGTGATCCGCGCGCGCCTGAGCGATGCGAAGTTCTTCTACGAGAGCGATCTGAAGACCAAACTCGAGGACCGGCTGCCAAAATTCGATGGCATCGTGTTTCACGAGAAGCTGGGGACGCAGGGCGAGCGCATCAAACGGATCGAGCGTCTGGCAGCGGAAATCGCGCCGCTGGTCGGCGCCGATGTCGAAAAGGCAAAGCGCGCCGCGCGTCTGGCGAAAGCGGATTTGCTGACCGAAGTGGTCGGCGAATTCCCGGAGCTGCAAGGCTTGATGGGAAAATATTATGCGCTGGCGCAGGGCGAGGACGCCTCCGTCGCTGCGGCGAGCGAGGAACATTACAAGCCGCAGGGGCCGACCGACCGGGTGCCGACCGATCCGGTATCGGTTGCGGTAGCTTTGGCCGACAAGATCGACACGCTGATCGGTTTCTGGGCCATCGATGAAAAGCCGACAGGAAGCAAGGATCCGTATGCGCTGCGCAGAGCGGCGCTCGGGATCATCAGGCTGATCGTCGAAAACAATATCCGGATTAACTTAGTTCCGGTGGCGAACAAGCACATATTGGCGTTCGTTGGTGCGCAGGGATTGAAGGACTGGAATGGTCAGCAAGTCGATCAGAAATGCATCGACCTTCTCTCCTTCTTCGCCGACCGTTTGAAAGTTCAGCTTCGCGAGCAGGGCGCGCGCCACGATCTTGTCGACGCTGTGTTCGCGCTTGAGGGCCAGGACGATCTCTTGATGGTGGTCCGCCGCGTCGAGGCGCTCGGAAAATTTCTCGACACCGATGACGGCAAGAATTTGCTCGCTGGAACCAAGCGCGCGAGCAACATTCTCGCGATCGAGGAGAAGAAGGACAAGCGGACTTTCGACGGCGCGCCGGATGCTGCGCTCTACAGTCTTGCTGAAGAGAAGACGCTGGCAAAAGCCATCGATCAGGTGAAGGCGGAAGCCGGCGCCGCCGTGGCCAGGGAAGATTTTGCGGGCGCCATGAGCGCAATGGCAAAGCTGCGACCGGCGGTGGATGCGTTCTTCGACAAGGTCAAGGTCAACGACGACGATCCAAGAGTCCGCGAAAATCGCCTGAAGCTGCTCAACGAAATCCGCGCCGCCACGCGCGCGGTTGCGGATTTTTCCAAGATCCAGGATTGAGTTTCCGCGCGCGGACTCTCCTCCGTCATGCCCGGCCATAGTAGTCTGCCTTATGCAGACTGCGTAAACTTGTCTGCTATGCCGGGCATCCACGTCCTTCTTGGAGGTGCAGGAAAGACGTGGCTTGCCGGTCAAGCCCGCCATGACGAGCGTGGGTTTCGCTTGGGGGACCCGACGAGACTGAGCAAGAATTCTGCTAGGCGGCCGGGATGGCTCGGCACATTGCGACTTCGAGCCGTAGCGCAATATCGGTGCAGAATCGCCGCAAAACGAGCGGAAGCGAGCGCAAGGCGGGAACGAGAGCCGTGATAATGCTTTTGAGATCCGCAGACGCCCTTTCCGCAAGGTAGGCCGTGAAGCGATCGAAGCCGAGAATGTTGAGCACGCGGGTGAAGTTGTAGCAGAGCGCCATCAGGCTCCATTCGCCGCGTACCTTGTCCAAGCCGCGGACGAGGAAGTGCTGATAGCCGGCACGGCATTTGAGCGTCCCGAAGGGATGCTCGACGATGGCGGAGCGACGACGCATCAGTTGGCTTGTGTCTTCGCTTGCCATCCTGGCGCGATGGCGCTCCAGAACCGCTTCGTGCTCCCAGCGAAAGACGCTGCGGGTTTTCTCCTTCGGGCCGAGACAACGTGCCCTTGTCGGGCAGGCGTCACAGCTCATCTTGGAGCTTAGATAGCGGACCTCGACCCGGCCGCTTGCATTCGTCCAGGGCTTCTTTGTCGGATGCAGCAGTTCGCCGGCCGGGCACCGATAGACATCGACGCTCGCATCGTAGCTGAAGTCCTTGCGGGGGAAACGGCCCTGCTTCTCGAGCTTCCTGTTGCCCTCGTGTATCGGCACATAGGCGGTGATGCCATCATCCTCGCAAGCCTTCAGGTCTTCGCTGTTGTAGTAGCCTTCGTCGGCCAGCACCTGCAGCGCCTCGACATCCAGAGCATCCTTGACCGCTTTTGCCATCACATGGAGATGGCCTGCATCGCTGCGATTGACGACCTCGCTTGCGACGATGAGCATGTGCTTGTCGTCGACGACGCTCTGCACGTTGTAGCCCGCAATGGTCTGGTCGCCCTTGCTCAGAAGCCGTGCATCGGGATCGGTCTTGGACACCTGCCCCTTGTCGCTGGTCTCCAGTTCCTTGAGGTCGGCCTGCGCGCGCTCGCGCCTGGCCATCAGCTCCTTCATCTTCTCGCCTACATCGCCGCCATCGCCCTTGCTGCCATTCTCCGGACCGCCGCTCTGCTGCCTGGCTTCTTCCGTATCGTTGGCGTCGAGGGACTTGCCGTAAGCATCGATCTCCCTGTCCAACTCGGCGATCTGCCTGGCGAGCTTCCCTTTCGTGAAGATGCTCCCCTTGCTGGCGTTGCCGTGGAACAGCGCGCCGTCGACCGCAACCAGGGTGCTGCCGATCAGATCGAGTTCGCGCATCAGCAGCACGAAGCTGCGGTTCGCAGCCTTCAAGGCCGCCCAGTTCTCCTTGCGGAAGTTGGCAATCGTTCGATAGCCGGGCTGCAAGTTCCGCAGCAGCCAGATCAGTTCCAGATTGCGTCCTGCTTCCCGCTCCAGCCGACGCGACGACCTGATCCGGTTGATGTAGCCGTAGAGGTAGAGCTTCAGCAGGTCGGACGGATCGTAGGGCGGTTGTCCGGCACCCACGCCGCGCTCCGCATGCCGAAACCCGAGCTTGGCCAGATCGAGAGCGTTCACGAAGCTATCGATCGCACGAACCGGATTATCCGGCCCGACATAGTCTTCAATCCGAGGGGGCAGCAAACTGGGCTGCTCACGGCTATCGCCGCTCTTGAATGCATGATTCGTCATAGACCAAATCGTACACTAACTCTTAAAAATGCCGAGTTCTTGCCCAGCCTCGACGGGCAAATCACCTGGGTGATTTTCCGACCTTTCTGTCCAGCCCTCCTTCGCAAAAATATTCTGATTTTCAGAAATGCCAAATCACCTTTATAACCCTCGCCGTCCCGCTCCTCGGAGGGGCGTTGCGCAACGTCACGGAACGCGGAGCGGGATGCGGTGGACGCTGGGTGCGCGCTTGACGGGCGATGCGGCTTGCGGACGGCGAAGTCGTGTGGTCCTGATGCCCCGACGCTGGCATCAAGTTCCTGGGTAGCAAAACTTCTCAGGGGCGACGGTGGCAAGAAAGCCCGGTCACCGGGGAGAGCGCGTTATAAGCCGTAAAACCATTGCGCGGGGAATGCCGGGTGATGCCGGTGTGACCTGACTAACGCGTGTGCGTTCTACCCCACTCATTGCACACGCGGCTATCGGGCGCATCGGGCGCCCGGCATTCCCTGCGCCCTCCGATTGAAGGGCGAGGAATTTGATCGCAAACCTCGGGACAAAATTGCGCCGCGAGATCGCGAAGCTGTGTTTGCAGGCAATACTTCGTCTTGAGTAATTCGCATGCATGGGTTCGAGCGCAAGCACCAAAAAAAGCCCCGCCCGGCGGGGGAAACCGGACGAGGCCTCGATGTCCGGTTCGCCGCTTCGGCTCCGGACAAGTCGTTCAGGCGGTATTTCGCGCTACTCGACCACCTGAACGATGCGGCGCGAGCGCGGTTCAACCAGCACGGTCCGGCCGTTCACCACGGTGTAGCGATAGGGCGTCGCGCCGAAGGTCTGCGGCACGTCGTAATAGGTGACGCCGGTCTCCGGCAGCACGCCGCCGACCACCACGCGATCCGGAATGGTGTAGTCCGGCACGCGCTCGCGCACGACGTATTCGCGAAACGCCGGCCGCTGATCGACGGCGATGCCATCGACATCGTCATTGATGATCACAGGACCGCCGCGGACGACGCCGGTGGTGATGATACCCTGCGCCTGCGCCGCGATTGGTGCGCTGATGGCGCCGGCGATCGCCGCAATGGCAAGTAATTTGTTCCGCATGCTCAACTCCTTCGCGATGGATGCGCGCCGGTTTTGCGACCGGCACGCAATCCCCAGCCAATTCATGGCGCGTGGCATCGTTCCCGAAAAGCGCGGCCTCATACGCGGCAATTTTCGGCATTTTTTGTGCGCGCCGGAACCTGTCGAAGCGAGCGGCGTCTGCTATCGTGGAACCGGCGAGGGGGATAAAATGCCGGCCTCGAATTCGACATCTTCCCACAGCGCCACAACGGAGAGATTTCAGATGACCCTCACGGTTGCCCACATTTCGCCAGTCATGTCTGTGATCGCAGGCGTGCTCATTCTGATCATGCCGCGGCTGCTGAATTTGGTGATCGCGATCTTTCTGATTCTCAACGGCCTGATCGGTCTCGGGCTGCTCAAATGGCTTCACCTGTAGCCGTTTAAAACCCGGGCTCGCGGCTTGCGCGGAACCCCCCAAAGTGGTGTAAGGCGCGCAACTTTCCCTCCTCTCGCGGATTATTTGCAGTCATGGCCAAAGCCGTAGCGAAGACCAAGAAAATCGCAGCGAAATCAAAGCCCTCCGTGCCAACCCGGGGGAAAGCCGCGCCGCCGGCCTCGGCCCGCAAGGCGCTCAGGAAGAGCCCGGCCAAACCGGCGCCCAAGCCGGTGAGCAAAGTTGTCGCAGGCAAGCCTGCCGCGGGCGGGGCAAAACCCGGCAAGTGGGTGTTCACGTTCGGCGACGGCAGGGCCGAGGGCAAAGCGGAAATGCGCGATTTGCTGGGCGGCAAGGGCGCCAATCTCGCCGAGATGGCCAATCTCGGTCTGCCCGTGCCTCCCGGCTTCACCATTCCGACCTCGGTCTGCAGCTATTTTTACGCGCACGACAAGTCCTATCCGAAGGAGCTGAAGGCGCAGGTCGAGAAGGCGCTTGACCATGTCGGCAAGCTGACCGGCAAGGCGTTCGGCGATTCGAAGAATCCGCTTTTGGTGTCGGTACGCTCGGGCGGCCGCGCCTCGATGCCGGGCATGATGGATACCGTACTCAATCTCGGCCTCAACGACGCGACCGTCGAAGCGCTGGTCCAGATGTCCGGCGACCGCCGCTTCGCCTATGACAGCTACCGCCGCTTCATCACCATGTATTCCGACGTGGTGCTCGGCTTCGAGCACTCTCACTTCGAGGACATCCTCGATACCTTCAAGGACAGCCAGGGCTATACGCTCGACACCGACCTGACTGGCGACGATTGGGTCGATCTGGTCGGCCGCTACAAGGACGCGGTGGCGCGCGAAACCGGCAAGGATTTCCCGCAGGATCCGCACGACCAATTGTGGGGCGCGATCGGCGCGGTGTTTTCGTCCTGGATGAACGCGCGCGCGGTGACCTACCGGCGGCTGCACGACATTCCGGAATCCTGGGGCACCGCCGTCAACGTACAGGCGATGGTGTTCGGCAATATGGGCGAGACCTCGGCGACCGGCGTTGCGTTCACGCGCAATCCCTCGACCGGCGAGAGCAAGCTGTACGGCGAATTCCTGATCAATGCGCAGGGCGAGGACGTGGTGGCGGGCATTCGCACGCCGCAGGACATCACCGAATACGCGCGCAAGGAATCCGGGTCCGACAAGGCATCGATGGAAACCGCGATGCCCGCGGCGTTCAAGGAGCTGACGCGGATCTACACCCTGCTCGAAAAGCACTACCGCGACATGCAGGACATGGAATTCACGGTCGAGCAGGGCAAGCTGTGGATGCTGCAGACCCGCGGCGGCAAGCGCACCGCGAAGGCGGCGCTGCGCATCGCCGTCGAACTCGCCAATGAAGGCCTGATCTCCAAAAAGGACGCGGTGACGCGGATCGACCCGGCGTCGCTCGATCAGTTGCTGCATCCGACCATCGATCCCTCCGCCAAGCGCGACGTCATCGCCACCGGCCTGCCGGCCTCTCCCGGCGCCGCCTCCGGCGAAATCGTGTTTTCTTCCGACGAGGCCGCGAAGCTGCAGGCCGATGGCCACAAGGTCATTCTGGTGCGGATCGAGACCAGCCCCGAAGACATCCACGGCATGCACGCGGCGGAGGGCATTTTGACCACGCGCGGCGGCATGACCTCGCACGCCGCGGTGGTCGCGCGCGGCATGGGCAAGCCCTGCGTCTCCGGCTGCGGCACCATCCGCGTCGATTACGGCCGCGGCACCATGAGCATCGGCTCGCGCACCTTCAAGACCGGCGACGTCATCACCATCGACGGATCGCTGGGCCAGGTGCTGGCCGGGCGGATGCCGATGATCGAACCGGAATTGTCGGGCGAGTTCGGCACGCTGATGGGCTGGGCCGATTCGGTCCGCAAGCTCGGGGTTCGCGTCAACGCCGACACGCCGGATGACGCGCGCACCGCCATCAAGTTCGGCGCCGAGGGCATCGGGCTTTGCCGCACCGAGCACATGTTCTTCGAGGAAACCCGGATCCGCACCGTGCGCGAGATGATTCTGTCCGAGGACGAACAGGCGCGCCGCGCCGCGCTGTCGAAGCTGTTGCCGATGCAGCGCGCGGACTTCGTCGAGCTGTTCGAGATCATGAAGGGCCTGCCGGTGACGATCCGGCTGCTCGATCCGCCGCTGCACGAGTTCCTGCCGCACACCCAGGCCGAGATCGAGGAAGTCGCGCGCGCGATGAATACCGATCCGCGGCGGCTGGCCGATCGCGCCCGCGATCTCGCCGAATTCAACCCGATGCTCGGCTTCCGGGGCTGCCGCCTCGCCATCGCCTATCCCGAGATCGCCGAGATGCAGGCGCGCGCGATCTTCGAAGCCGCGGTCGAAGCCGGAAAACGCACCGGCAAGGCTGTGGGCCTCGAGGTGATGGTGCCGCTGATTGCGACCAAGGCCGAGTTCGATCTGGTCAAGGCGCGGATCGACGCGACCGCGCACTCGGTGATGAAGGAGACCGGAACCAAGCTGAGCTACCAGGTCGGCACCATGATCGAACTGCCGCGCGCCTGCCTGATGGCGGCCGATATCGCCCAGACCGCGGAGTTCTTCTCGTTCGGCACCAACGATCTGACGCAGACCACCTACGGCATCAGCCGCGACGACGCCGCCGGCTTCCTCGGCACCTACATCGCCAAGGGAATCCTGGAAATCGATCCGTTTATCTCGATCGATCGCGACGGCGTCGGCGAATTGGTGAAGATCGGCGTGGCGCGCGGGCGCAAGACCCGCCCGAATATCAAGGTCGGCATTTGCGGCGAGCATGGCGGCGATCCCGCGTCGGTCGCGTTTTGCCACCAGGTCGGACTCGACTACGTCTCGTGCTCGCCCTATCGCGTGCCGATCGCGCGATTGGCCGCGGCGCAGGCCGCGCTCGGCAAGGCCGTCGCCAGTCAGGCGTAAGTTCCCTTGTCATTCCGGGTCGCGCGTCAGTGCGACCCTCGGATGTGCAATTGCACGACGACTTTCTTCATGCGATCGCCATGCAGTAGCGGCACCGGAACACCGGCGGTGATGAGGAGAACAATTTTGCATGCCTCAAATTTGCATGCCTCAAACGAATTTCTTCATCACGTTCGTTGACCGGATATTTACCACCTTGTTCGAGTGCCCGTTTACCAAGGTTTTCGATGTGACCGGCGCAAGCCCGGCAATGTCTTGCCTGTATCGCGCGGGCAACGCCGATTAACTCCCTCGCAACCTAAATTCGATACCACCAAAAAAGATCGAATTGCACGGATGTACTGAGTTCGATCCTGTGTAGCGTTGCGTGAGCGTATCGATGTCAGTAATGCGTAACCGGCCGAAGGGCGCGCGGTTCGCGTCCTTCGGAATCGGCCTCTGCGTCTTCGCATTGATGCCGACAGAGATCGGATATCAGGATATCGCCTCGCTGCTGGCCCGGCAGCCCGGCGTCGCCGAGCGCTGGCAGATGCGGGTGTTCTCCGCCGCCAGCACCATCCAGGTCGCCACTTACAGTTTCGGCCGTCCGATCGGAACGTCCGTTCCGCGTCCGGCGAGCTATCTTCTGGCCAGTCTCAACAATCAGGGTATCGACATCACCGGTTCGGTGACGCGCAACCCGATTGCGCAGCCTCCGCCGCGCTATCAGGCTTCCGATTTTCCCAAGGTCGATCGCACGCTGAAGGGCGACCGCCTGGTCACGGCTCCGGCCGGGACTTCAGCGCCGGCCAATGCCGCACCTCCGATCGAGGATCCATCGACGTCCAACGCTTCGGTCGCAGGGGCAAAAACCGCCGCCGCGCCGCCGCCTGCCGCACACGCGCCGCTCGATCCCGAACTCCAGGAAGCGCTGAGCGCGCCGCCGCTCGCGCAATACGATGTTTCGCTGTCGCTCGAGGCCCAGCCGCTCGACGACTTGAAGATCGCGCCCGATGCTTTGCCGATCCCGCTCGAGCCCGCGCCTTCGCGCGACGGCTTCTCGGTGAAGACCGCAAGCCTGTTTTTCGGAAGCTCCTCGCTCGGCGGCCCGGCGGAGAGCATCGAACGCTGGCAGCCCGGCGAAGAACCGTCGATCGTGCTGCCTGGCGCGCTGCCCGATCCCGACATGAAGGTGATGGCGTCACTGCCGCCGGCCGCGGATGAACCGTCCAAGGCCGCCGAGAGCGGCGAAAGCATCGCCGCCAAGGGCGTAGTCAATTCCGACAGTCAGCGCGCCAAGACGCCGGCCGAGCGCCTCGGTCTGCTCGACGAGAAGGCGCGCGCCAAATCCGAAAAATGCCTCGCCGAGGCCGTCTATTTCGAGGCCCGTGGCGAAGCCGTGCGTGGCCAGATCGCGGTGGCGCAGGTGGTGATGAATCGCACCTTCTCCGGCTTCTATCCGAACACGGTGTGCGGCGTGGTCTACCAGAACAAGCACCGCCACTTCGCCTGCCAGTTCACCTTCGCCTGCGATAACGTTGCCGACGTGGTGCGCGAACCCGACATGTGGGAGCGCGCCAAGAAGATCGCAAAGGCGATGCTCGACGGCCAGCTCTGGCTGCCGGAAGTCGCCAAGTCAACGCACTACCATGCCTATTGGGTGCGCCCGTCCTGGGTGGGCGAAATGAAGAAAATGTACAAATTCGGCGTGCACACCTTCTACCGGCCACGCGCGTGGGGCGACGGCAGCGACGCGCCGAGCTGGGGAACACCGGCACAGACGGCGGAGATTTCGGCGGAGCTCGCGGAAGAGGCGAAGAGCGAAGCCGAATTGAATCCGAATTCGGTGCGGCGCTGAGGGCGACTTCGTCGTGCCCGGCCTTGTGCAGCACAAGGCCGGCCATGACGGCGGTATTCACCTACGCATCGATATCCAGCGCAACGTCGAAATTCGGCGCGGAATGCGTCAGCGCGCCGGAGGAAACGTAATCCACACCGGTCGCCGCGATCTTGGCGATCGAATCCCGGGTGACGCCGCCGGAAGCCTCCAGCACGACGCGGCCGTTCGCCAGCTTCACGGCCTCGGTCAGCGTTGCGATATCCATATTGTCCAGCAGCACCACGTCGGCGAGGCCGGTGCCGAGCACCTCGCGCAGTTGCGTTAAATTATCGACCTCGATCTCGACCTTGACCAGATGGCCGATGTGGGCGCGCGCGCGCTCCAGCACCGGCCTGATACCGCCGGCGACCGCGATGTGGTTGTCCTTGATCAGGATCGCATCATCGAGCCCGAAGCGGTGGTTAAAACCGCCGCCGCAGCGCACGGCATATTTTTCGAGCGCGCGCAGGCCGGGCGTGGTCTTGCGGGTGCAGCAGATGCGCAAGCCGGTGCCGGCGGTATGCCGGACATAGTCGGCAGTCAGTGTTGCGATGCCGGACAGCCGGCCGACAAAATTCAACGAGGTGCGCTCGCCGGCCAGCACGGCGCGCGCCGGGCCTGAAATCGTCAGCACGTGCACGCCGGCGGCAACCGTTGCGCCATCGCGATAATGGGCTTGGATGTTGATGTCCGGTGACAGCTTTTGAAATGTCGCAACCGCCAGCGGCAGACCTGCGATCACCCCGGCCTGCCGCGCCACCAGGATGGCATGGGCCATCGTCGTCTCGGGAATGGTGGCAATCGAGGTGATATCACCGGCGCGGCCGAGATCCTCGTCCAGCGCGCGCTGCACGGCCTCGTCGATGGCGAGCGGCGACAGAAAAGCTTCCAGGTGCAGTAGCGAGGCTGGAGTTGTCACGATGTTTGTTTCCATCTCAGGCGATCATCGGTTGCGGCGCCCGCGCTGAAGCGCGCTCGGAGAGCGATGCTGCGATCTCGCGCGCCGCGACAAGCGTCGTCATGGTGCGATGCGCCAGTTCCGGTCTCTCGGTCGGATGATCGATGCGGCAATGCGCGCCGCGGCTTTCGCGCCGTGTCCATGCCGACGCCGCGACCACCAGCGCCGTGGCGGCCATGTTGCGCAGCTCGATATTGCCGGCATTCCGCTCAATGGCCGCGAACGATCGCACGGCTTCCGCCAGATGCTCGCCATCGCGGATCACGCCGACATGCGAGGTCATCATCGCCCGCAGATTGGCTTCCGACGGCGCGGGCATCGCGGAATTTGGTTTATCTGTCGCCGCCGCCGGCAAGCGGGCAGGCGCAGCGATGCTGCTGCCGCCGATGTCTTCGGCGATGCGCGCGGCATAGACCACGGCCTCGAGCAGGGAGTTCGACGCCAGCCGGTTGGCGCCATGCGCGCCGGTGGACGACACTTCGCCCCCCGCCCACAATCCCTTCAGCGAGCTGCGGCCGTGCGCATCCACGGCTATGCCGCCCATATGGTAATGCGCGGCGGGCGCCACCGGGATCGGTTGTTTCGCCGGATCGATGCCGGCGGCCATGCAGCTTGCATGGACGGTCGGGAATTCTTCGGCGAACCTCGCGCCGAGCGCTTCTCGCGCGTCCAGGAACGCGCCACGGCCGGCGGCGATTTCGGCGAACACGCCGCGCGCCACGATGTCACGCGGCGCGAGCTCGGCCAGCGGATGCCGCGCCCGCATGAAGCGTTCGCCCTTGTCGTTGATCAGCGTGGCGCCTTCGCCGCGCAAGGCTTCCGTCGCCAGCGGCGCCGGGTCGCGGCCGACCATGATCGCGGTGGGATGGAACTGGACGAATTCCGGATCGGCGATGACGGCGCCGGCGCGCGCGGCGATCGCAAGCCCCAACCCGCTGGCCTCGGCCGGATTGGTCGTCACGGCATAGAGATGCCCGATACCGCCGGTCGCCAGCACCACCGCGCGCGATGCGATGGTCACCGGTTTGGCGATGGCGTTACCAACTTTACGCAATTGAAGCCCGGTGACCGTGCCATCCTCGGTCAGCAGCGCTTCGGCGGCATAACCTTCGATCACCCGGATCGAGGGCGTCGAGCGCACCGCCTCGGTCAGCGCCGTTATGATCGCCAGGCCCGCCATGTCGCCGTGGACGTGAACGATGCGCCGCGCGGAATGCGCCGCTTCCCGGCCGACCGCGAGCTTGCCTTCGAGGTCGCGATCGAACGGAACGCCGTAATGCAGCAAGTCGTGGATGCGGGCGCCGGCTTCGCGCGTCAGTCCCAGCGCGATCGCCTCATCGACCAGGCCCGCGCCGACGGCGACCGTATCGGCCGCGTGCGCCTCCGCGCTGTCGCCTTCGGCGACCGCGGCCGCGATGCCGCCCTGTGCCCAGGCCGTCGAAGCGCCCTGGCCCAGGGGTGCTGCGGAAATAACGGTGACCGGACGCGGTGCCAGTTTCAGCGCGCAGAACAGCCCGGCAAGGCCGCCGCCGACGATGACGACATTATCGGCGTTGCGGGTAAGGTCTCGATCCATCATTGGCATAGCCGCACTCTCTTGGTCGTCCCCGCGAAAGCGGGGATCCATACGCCGTGGTTCATCAGTTGGGCGATGGGGTAGTTACCTTCTGCAACAATCAGCGCCGGTGGTTATGGGTCCCCGCTTTCGCGGGGACGACGGCGTTGATTAAACTCAGTTCTTCAGATTGATCATCCGCTCGACCGAACGCCGCGCCTTCTCGGCGATCAAGGGATCGATGGTGACTTCCTCACGCAGGTAGACCAGGCTGCCCAGAATCTTGGGCAGCGTGATCCGCTTCATGTGCGGGCACAGATTGCACGGCCGCACCATCTCGACGTCGGGCAGTTCGGCCTGCACGTTATCGGCCATCGAGCATTCGGTGATCATCACCACGCGCTTGGGATGTTTGTTGCGGACCCAGTTGATCATATGCGCGGTCGAGCCGGTGAAGTCGGCTTCCGCCAGCACGTCGGGCGGACATTCCGGATGTGCGATGATCTGCACCGATGGGTCGGCCTCGCGATAGGCGCGCAATTCGTCGCCGGTGAAGCGCTCGTGTACTTCGCAGGCGCCTTTCCAGGCGATGATCTTCACGTCGGTTTTCGACGCCACATATTTCGCCAGATACTGATCCGGCAGAAAGATCACCGTCGGCGCATTGAGGCTCTCGACCACCTGCACCGCGTTGGAGGAGGTGCAGCAGATGTCGACCTCCGCCTTCACGTCGGCTGACGTGTTGACATAGGCGACCACGGGTATGCCGGGGAAGCGTCCGCGCAACAGCCGCACATCCGCGCCCGTGATGCTCGATGCCAGCGAGCAGCCGGCGCGCGAATCCGGGATCAGAACCCTCTTGTGCGGGTTCAGGATCTTCGACGTCTCCGCCATGAAGTGCACGCCGCACTGCACGATGACGTCGGATTTCACTCTTGTCGCTTCGATCGCGAGCTGCAGCGAGTTGCCGACGATGTCGGCGACGCAGTGGAAAATCTCCGGCGTCTGATAATTGTGCGCCAGGATGACCGCGTCGCGGGTTTTCTTCAGCTCGTTGATTGCCTTGATGTAGGGCGCCATCAACGGCCACTCGACCGGCGAGATCACGTTCCTGACCCGCTCATAGAGATGCGCGGTGGCGCGTTCGACGTCGGGCGTCCACTCCAGCGCCGGCATTGGCAGCGCATGCGTGCGTTCGGCCGGGCTTAAGCGGCTACGCGCCTGCGCGCTGGGGTGCCCGTGGACCGGGCTTTCCAAATCGTCGGGGCCGTAGATTTCAGCGATCGGCATAAGCAGCCTCCCTTCGAATCCCATATATACTCAATATGAGCATATTTAGGTCTCGAGAAATCCGGCCTCAGGGGGCCGGCGTTTTCGTAACGCTGCGTGGAGTTGATCCGAACCAACCCGCAGCATTGCAGAGGGTCCAGCGCATCGGGAGGAAATGGACTTATCCTCATAACGAGCAAATCGAATATAGCACGCCCCCTCGGGCTTCGCTAGATGCCGAGGCGGCCAAATCTTCAAAGCTGTCCGCGCTGATTTGCAATGCTGCATTGCGATGAGATTTTTCCCGCGCCGCCGGTTGGATTTTCATGCGAATGCATTAACTTCCTGCAACCTGGCCAGTCACCCTCTCGGATCCGGTACCCACCATCGAGGAATTTTCATGAGCGCAATTGCAGGCGATCTCCGGCCGGCTCCCTCCGGCATCGGCAATTGGCGAACGCCGCTGGTGATCATCGTCTGCGGTTGCGCGGTCGGGCTGTTGAGCTTCGGCCCCCGCTCCAGCCTCGGCTTTTTCGTTCAGCCGATGAGCCGGGAGTTTTCATGGGGCCGCGACGTCTTCGGCCTCGCGCTTGCCGTTCAGAACCTGTTGTGGGGGTTGGGCCAGCCGGTGGCCGGCGCGATCGCCGACCGGTTCGGCGTCCTGCGCGTGATGAGTGTCGGTGCCGTTCTTTACGCCGGGGGGCTCTTGATGATGCGCTACGCGGCGACGCCGCTGTCGCTCGATCTCGGCGCCGGGGTCCTGATCGGCTTCGGATTGTCCGGCTGCTCGTTCAATCTGGTGCTGTCCGCGTTCAGCAAGCTGCTGCCGCCCGAGCGGCGGGGGATGGCGCTTGGCGCCGGAACCGCCGCCGGCTCGTTCGGGCAATTCCTGTTCGCGCCGTTCGGCGTGGCGATGATCGGCAATTTCGGCTGGCAAACGGCGCTGACGGTCTTCGCTGGTCTGATGCTGCTGATCGTGCCGCTCTCGCTCGCGCTTGCCACCCCGCCCGCGGCACAGGGCAAGGTGCCGGCGGCGGACCAGCAGTCGTTCAAGACGGCGCTGGCGGAAGCCTTCGGTCATCGCTCCTATGTGTTGCTCGTGCTCGGTTTCTTTACCTGCGGCTTTCAGCTGGCTTTCATCACCGTGCATCTGCCGGCCTATCTGGTCGATCGCGGCATCCCGGCGCAAACCGGCGGCTGGGTCATCGCCGCCATCGGCCTGTTCAACATCATTGGCTCTCTCAGCGTCGGCTGGCTGCAAAACCGCCTGCCGAAGCGCTACATCCTGTCGACGATCTATTTCATACGGGCCCTGTCGATCGTCGCCTTCATCTCGTTCCCGATCACGACCTGGTCTGCGATCATGTTCGGCGCCATCACCGGCCTGACCTGGCTCTCGACGGTGCCGCCGACTTCGGCGCTGGTGGTCCTGATGTTCGGCACCCGCTGGTTTGCGACGCTGTATGGGTTTGCCTTCGTCAGCCATCAGGTCGGCGGCTTCCTCGGCGTCTGGCTCGGCGGGATCGTGTTCGAAAAGTTTGGATCGTACACGCCGGTCTGGTGGCTGTCGGTCCTGTTCGGCGTGCTGTCGGCGCTGATCAACCTGCCGATCGTCGAGGCGCCGGTGGAGCGCCCGGTTGCGCAACCGGCCTGATCCGTTCACAGTCAGGCAAATTCAAAACCAAAAGGCGTCAGGAGTTTGCGTTGGGAACGTTCAGGGCAATCAGGATCGACAAGGCGGAAAAAGGCACGGCAGCCGCGCTCACCCAGTTCGACGAAGCCGAGTTGATGGAGGGCGACGTCACCGTGCGGGTCGAATGGTCGACGCTGAACTACAAGGACGGTCTTGCCGTCACCGGCAAGGCGCCGGTGGTGCGGCGCTTTCCGATGATCGCAGGCATCGATTTCGCGGGCACCGTCGAGCAGTCGTCGCATCCGCAGTGGAAGCCCGGCGACAAGGTGATCTGCGATGGCTGGGGCCTGGGCGAGACCCATCTTGGTGCTTACGCCGAGAAAGCCCGCGTCAAGGGCGACTGGCTGGTGCGCATCCCTGCGGGTATGTCGGCGCGCGATGCGATGGCGATCGGCACCGCCGGCTATACTGCGATGCTCGCGGTGCTCGCGCTGGAAAAGCACGGCCTGACCCCGCAGCACGGCCCTGTCGTCGTCACCGGAGCCGCCGGCGGCGTCGGTTCGGTCGCGATCGCGGTGCTGTCGAAGCTCGGCTATCACGTCATCGCTTCCACCGGCCGCATGTCGGAGGCCCCTTATCTCAGGGGTCTCGGCGCGGCCGAGGTGATCGATCGCAATGAGTTGTCGGGGCCGGCCAAGCCGCTGGCGAAGGAGCGCTGGGCGGGCGGCATCGACAGCGTCGGCTCGACCACGCTCGCCAACCTTCTGTCGATGACCAAATATGGCGGCGCCATCGCCGCCTGCGGCCTTGCCGCCGGCATGGACCTGCCGTCCTCGGTGGCGCCCTTTATTTTGCGGGGGGTGTCACTTCTCGGTATCGATTCCGTGATGTGCCCGATTGAGCAGCGCAAGGCCGCCTGGAACCGGCTCGCCAGCGACCTGGATCTGGCAAAACTAGCTGAAATAACTCATGAAATTGGCCTCGACGGAGTTATCGAGGCCGGCGCCAGGATCCTCGCCGGGCAGGTTCGCGGTCGAATCGTGGTAAAAATTCTCTGAGGACGTTCAGACTTTACCAACCAAGCTGCTCCAATGTTGCCACGGTTGGTATGGTAAGGAGCGGGTAAAGATATCAGGCGTTGCCCGCTCTCAGTAAAGTTGGAGTTACAGCATGCTTGCGCGTTTCGTGTTGGGGGCCGTTACGGCCGGTGCGGTGATCGCGCCCGCCATGGCCGGGATGATGAATGCCGAAGAAGCCCGCAAGTTTGTAACCGGCAAGGTGTTCGCATTTACCTGCTTCGATGGCACCCGGGGCGCCGGCCGGATACTCGACGACATGGGGGCGACTGGCGCGGTGCAATTCAACGGCTCCGGCCCAATCCGTCACCTGCGGTTGCCTGGCAACACGCTGCAGGTCCGCGGCCAGGCCGTCTGCGCATCGATCAAGGGCATTCCGTTCGAGCCGTGCTTCAATCTCGACAAGAAAGACGAGCGCAGCTTCCGCGGATCGGTCTCGGGCATGGGCTTCGCCTATTGCGATTTCCGGCATCAGGGCGCGGCACAGATGCTGCTGGCGCGGGCGGTGGCCCGGCCGCGTTCGCTACACCAGCCGGAGCGGACCGGCTCGGTAGATGCTTCGCACGCCGAAGTGGCGGCGCGGGTCGAGACCCCGCATGTCGAGAGCGCCGGAATCGAGCCGGTCAAATCCGCCGAACCGGCGAAATCGGAAAGCGCTCCGGAACTGCGCCGCTCGACCGACTGATCGGACGCGGGCAAGGATCGTCGCCGCCCGCTCAACTACGTTCAACCGAAAAGTGGACAAGTTCCTCAACACGGTCAGGGCGGCCTGATAACACCAAGCCCGGCTCGCGGAGCCGGGCTTTGATTTCTGCGCCGACGCTGCGCTTGTAGACGGCTACGCCCCCGGTTGCGCGGCAGGCGCCGGCGGCGGCGTCTGCCTTCGGAACAGGATGCGCTGGTACAGCCAGCCGATCGCCACCAGCACCAGGCCGAGGCACATGAACGACAGCGCGCGGTAGACCCCGGTCAGCGTCGACATGTCGATCAGGAACGCCTTCAGGATCGTGAGCGCGATCACCACGGCGGAAGCAAGCCTCGCGCGCTGCGAATTGAAGACGATGCCGATGCCGAGCAGCACCACGCCGAACGCCAGCCAGGCAATCGAATAGGTATATTGCTCGACGCCGCTGGTGGCGCCGCTGGTCAGGACCGGGCCGTGATAAAGCCCGCGGATTTCGAGCGTCACATAGCTCAGTGCCATGACAAGCGCGCCGGCCGCGATGGTGTTTGCATAGGCGGCGCGCCGCTGGCCCGCCGCCGCATAGGACAATAGCAGCATCAGCACGGCAGGCGCGGCATAGCCCAGCAAGACGCGGTTGATGAAGACGCCGCCGACATTGATCGGCCAGATCATCGGGTTCTCCAGCAGCAACAGGCCGAACACGCTCACTAGCCCCGCGACGACCGTGAGCACGACCGCGCCGATGTTGTGAACGATGCTGCCGCTGCGGATGCGCAACCGCTCCAGGCCGATCGCCATCGCGAGCGCGACGCAGACCTGCAGCGCAAGCTCGACGAGCGAGGGATTGGTGCCGTACACGTCGCCGCCGTTCACGGCATGGCGAATTTCCATGAACGCCAGCAGCACGGTGAAAAGAATCGCAGCCCCCTCCACGGCGCGCAACGGCGCGTCGTCGCCGCGGCGGCGCAGGAAGTAGCTTGCAATCCAGAACGACAGTGCCGGGATGCCGTAGCCCCACAGCAGCCAATTGAAGATCGGGGTGGTGCCGACGGCATCGCCTACGATGCGCGGCTCGTAGCCGATGCGCAACACCACGATCCCTGCGAGAATTGCGGCCAGCCAGCGCAGGAATGGAATTGGCCGCTGCATCGAAATCCACGCCGTGCCCATCGACATCAGCGCCAGCGCGATCGTGAGCCAGCCTTTTTCGAGCGCAAAGGTAAGCGCCAGCGCCAGCGCGCCCAGCGCGCCGGTGGCAAACAGCGCAATCGAAATCGGCAGGCCCGGCCGGTTGTCGCGCCTGGCGAGAATTTCGGTCGCGGCGCTGCAGGCCGCCGCCAGCATCACCGCCAGAATCGCAAACGGGATCGAGCGATCGAGATGCGCGATGCGGGCGTAAAGCGCGATCAACAGTGCCAGCGGCGTGAACACGGCGGCTGCCGACCACACCACCGGTATGATGGCGCTGACCGAGCGGCCCTGCGCCATAAATCCGGCGGCGCCGAAGCCTGCTGCGAAAATCGCAGCCGTGATCAGATGCAAGGTGACGGAAGCATCGGTCGCTACCGGGCCGATCCCGGGCAGCGGGCCGCCCGGCAGCACCAGCATGTCCGGATTGCCGCGGACGGCCCATTCGGCGAATACCACGAAGACGAACGCGGCGGCGGCGGCGATCGCGCCGGTGGCGGCCTGCGCCCGCCATGCGACGATCAACGTGCCGGCCACCAGAGCCGTGACGACAATCATCGCGGTGTCGGCATGGAAACTCGCGAGCACGATCATCGTTGCGCCCAGCAGATAGGCCGCGAGCGAACCGGACGAAATCGGCTCGATCTGGCCTTCCTCCGCCGGCGGGCCGAACATGAATCCGCACACCACCAGCAACGCCGCGAGCACAAATCCTGAAATGACGTGGAAGGCGTGCGGTCCGACCATCGACGGACCGCATTGCAGGCAGGGGAATGTCCAGAGCAGCGCGAACGCGATGGTGGTGACCGCGAGCCAGCGCCACAGCCTGACCCGTGCCAGCCCGAAGGCCGCCGCGGTGACGATGGCGAGGTAAAAATACAGCGCCCAGAAGTCGGGCTGTTCCGAAGACACCAGGATGGGCGTGAGAAAGGCGGCGGCGATGCCGAGGCCGGCCAGCGCCGGTCCGTGCAACAGCGCCGCGGCGAGCGTGCCCAGCGCCACCGTTCCGAGCAGGATGAACGCGGTCGCGGGCGCGAGAAAATCGTACAGCGCGTAGGCGGCGTAGACGGTCGCGAAAGCCACCGCGGTGCCGGCGGCGGTGAGAATCGCAGGAATACTGGCGATCGGCAGCGCCTGGATCGCGGAGATACTCTCCTTGCGGCGGGTCCATTCGCCTGCGGCAAGCAGCGCCAATGCGAACGCGCCGCCGAGCAAGGTGCGTACGCCGGGTCCGAGCAGCCCCGCTTCGATCGAATAGCGGACCATGAAGAAGCCGCCGAGCGCCAGCGTCAGACCGCCGACCCAGACCACCCAGCGGGTGCCGATGCGCTCCTCGAAGCCGGGTTCGGGTTGCGGAAGCGGCGGCGGCATTGGGGCCGCGCCGCCAGAGGCGGCCTCCGGCGCGGATGGCTGCTGTTCTTCTGCTGCCGGCGCGGCAGGTTCGGCGGCCGTTGCCGGTTGTTCGGCCGCAATGCCTGGCGATGAGGCGGTAAGGGTTCGCTCAAGTTCCTGAAGGGGTGTCAGCGGCGGAGGGCTCGGCGTTGCCTGTAGCCCCGCCGCTTCGATCGCGTCCAGCCGCGCGCGCAACGTCGCGGTTTGATTGAACGCCTTGCGCGCGAAAATGAATGCAACGATGGCGACCAGCAGCGCAACAAACTCGAACGGCGAATCCATTATCCAGCCTCCCGGCGATCAGCCCGGCGTCGGGGCTTCCCGCGTCAAAATCTTCAGCGCCTGCCGCGGACGCGCAGGCCCGGCGCGGGCCGTTCCTGCAGCACCTCGCGGCGGAAGCGAAACAGCGCGGCAGGGCGCCCGCCGGTCTGTGTCGACGTCACGCCGGTCGGTTCGACCAACGCGCCGGCTTCCACCAGCCGGCGGAAATTCTGCTTGTGCAGATGTCGCCCCGAGATCGCTTCCACGGTCCGCTGCAATTCAGTAAGTGTGAATTCGGGCGGTAATAGTTCAAACACCACGGGGCGGTACTTGAGTTTGGCTCGCAATCGCGCGATCGCGGTGGCCAGAATTCGCCGGTGGTCGAAGCGCATCGGTACGCCGAGGTTCGGTATCGACTTGCGCGCCAATGCCGCAGGGCGTCCGTCCCGTCGCGCCTCCTCGATCAATCCGGCCTCGTAGAGCAACTCGTAGCGGTCGAGCACGCGCTCCTCGTCCCAATGCGCGCCCTCAGTGCCGAAATACAGCCGGACGCGGTCCTTGCGGCCAAGGGCGCGCGCGGTGCCCGGCTGCTCGCTCTCGGTCGCCCAGCGCGTCAGTTCGGGAAAGATGTCGCGCTCGATAATCTCGGGCCGCGATTCCCGCCAGTCTTCCCATGGGAAGAAGCGGTACCAGGGCTCAAACGTTGCACCGGGCGCGCGCGAGGCGTTGTCGGCGGCGCGGGTCAGCGCCAGGTAGCCGATCGAGGCGACATGGGCGTCGGTGTCGCCGGCCTGGGTGTGCCGGCCGCGATCGCCGAACGTGTAGAGCTGCTCGACATAGCCTAGCCGCAGTCCCGCCTGTTCTTCCACCCAGGCGCGCAGGCCGATCTCGAAGGTGCGATGCGACACCGCGTCGAACGGGCCGAACGGAAGCCCGGCGAGCTTGTCGCCGTCGATAGAGGAGGCGGTGAGGATCAGCGGCTCGTTGCCTTCGATCGCGACGATGGCGGCGGTCAGGCCGATCTCGATCGGCGTCAGAAGCTTTTCGTTCATCTGGTGCCCCGGCTCTGACATTCGCGTTCCGTTGCAGCTAGCTCTCTTGCGAATGTCTAGAATCGAAACGGGGCTCCAGGTTCCTGATATGACGCGTTTTCTTAACGCGAACCGGTCTCCACTTCGCTTGAAAACGCTCCAGCAGGAATATGATTCCAGTGCCGTTCATCGATTTGAAATTCCTGATCGAGTCTGCCGCAGATGATGCAGAAACTTCAAATCGGCGGCACCTGCGTCGTTCATGGACATCAGTCGAGATCGATACGGAACGGGCGGCCCTCGACCGTCATGCTGCCCGGACCCATTTCGTCGAGCGCGCGCAGCATGCGTCCTTCCCGTCCCAGCGCCTTGTCCGCCAGGCTGACGATCAACCGGTTCGGCGACGCGATCGGGGAGGCTGCACGAATCTGCCGCGCGATCGAAATTTCATCGCGATGCGGATTGAGCAGACAGGCGGCGGCAAAGGCGCTCGCGGTCGAGCGGCTGATGCCGGCATAGCAGTGCACGACCAGCGGCGCGGCGCGGTCCCAGCCGCGCACGAAGTTCAGGACCTGTTCGACATGCGATTCCGAAGGCGCGACAAAACCATCCATCTGCTCGGTGATGTCGTCCATCTGCACTTTGAGATGATTGGCCGGGAGTACCGATTCCGGCCGCTGCACCTGATCGACATTGGCCATGACCGTGAGCACGTGGCTGGCGCCGGTGGCTTTGACGGTATCGGGAAGGGCGGCGAGCGAGCAGACGTGAATCATGGCGTTCCTTTTTGTCGCGATTATAGGCCCGCGCGTGGGGTGGTGAAAGGTCGTTCCAGCACCGCGTTCATGTGTGCAGCGTCTTGAACCGCGCCAGGAACCGCTTCTCGGCCTTGGCCGCCGTCCAGGGCGTTAAATAATCCAGACGCGTCGCCAGGGGCAGGCCGGGATCGCGGCCGAACAGGCGTTTCGCCTCTCCTTCCGCAAAGCCTGCGAGTGCCGTCGCTTCGAGGTAGGCCGCACCGCGGTCGGCATCCTTGATCTGGCGCTCGATTTCCGGGTTGAGCACCGGCGGCAATCCGAAGCGGATATGGATCGCCGCAAGCAGCCGCTTTTCGACGGTCTTGTAGTCGCCGCCAAGCACCGCCTTGAACGGCGAGATCATGTCGCCGATGACATATTCCGGCGCGTCATGCAGCAGCGCCGCGAGCCGCACGCCGACGTCGACGCGCGGCGTGTGCTCGCGCATGACGGCTTCGACCAACAGCGTGTGCTGCGCCACCGAGAAGATGTGCGCGCCGCTGGTCTGGCCGTTCCAGCGCGCGACGCGCGCCAGGCCGTGGGCGATATCGGCGATCTCGATATCCAGCGGCGAGGGGTCCAGCAGGTCGAGCCGACGCCCCGACAACATCCGCTGCCAGACGCGGGTGGAGGTTTGCGGCGCGGACAGTTTTTTGGCCGTCATTTGACTTTGAGGCGGCGGCCGCGACGCTTTCCGGCGCAGGCGTCGTGGCAGAAGCAGGTGACCAGATGGTCGTTGACCATGCCGGTGGCCTGCATGAAGGCGTAGACGATGGTCGGGCCGACGAATTTGAATCCGCGCGCCGCCAGTTCCTTTGAAATCTTGATCGAGAGCGGCGTCGACGCCGGCACGCCGGCGGTGGTCTTGAAATGGTTGACCTTCGGTTTGCCGTCGACAAAGTCCCAGAGAAATTTCGAAAAGCCGGGGCCGTCTTCCATGATCTTCAGATAGGACTTCGCGCTGTTGACCGCGCCCTCGATCTTGGCGCGGTTGCGGACGATGCCCGCGTCGTTCATCAGCGCGTGAACCTTCCTGGCGTCGTAGCGCGCGATCATCTCGGGCCTGAAATCGTCGAACGCCCTGCGGAAATTGTCGCGCTTGCGCAGTATGGTGATCCAGGACAGCCCGGCCTGGAAACCATCGAGAATGAGTTTCTCGTAGAGCGCGCGGTCGTCAAATTCCGGCACGCCCCATTCGGTGTCGTGATAGGCCATGTAGAACGGGTCTTCACCCGGCCACGGGCACCGCGTCAGGCCATCGGCATGCAGGCGCGCGGACCGGCTCATGCCACGGTCTGCTTCGCCGAAGCTGACAGCTCTTCCGGCTCGGCAAGGCGGATGGCAAGGCCGCCCGAAGTCAGCGGCGATCCGGATCGCAGCGCCTCGGCGACACGATCGATCCTGATCAGCGCAAGACCGTTGTGACCTGCCGTCGAACCCATGGTGCCGACCGCCTTGTCGCCGGCGAGAATAGCCGTGCCCGGTTCTGGCGACGGTCCGTCGAGAATGACCCGCACCGTTCGCGTTCGCGCGGTGCCGCGATGCTGCATCCGCGACACCACCTCCTGGCCGACGTAACAGCCCTTGTCGAAATCGACGCCGTGCAGGTGGTCCATGTTGGTTTCGTGCGGAAACGCGTCGCCATAAATGAAATCGAGGCCGCCGCGCGGAACGCCGCAGGCGATGCGATGCGCCTCGTAGGCCGCGCTATCGACCAGATTCGCGCCGATCAGATCGGCGACTTTTTGCGCGAGTTCCTCGGGAACAAGGATCCGCCAGCCGAGTCCGGCGTTGCGGGGATCGGCGAACGCCAAGTCGGGCTTCATGGCAAAATCGCCATCCCAGGCCGCGAGCACACCGAGACTGTCGGACAGATTTTCGATCGCGACCTTGGCGCGCAATTTATAGAAGCCGAGCTTGTCGGTGAGCGCTTGCGCCAGCGGGCGCGGGCAATCGATCAGGCACCCGCCGCCATGGCCGGAAGGCGCTTCGGTGATCAGGAAATCCGCGGTTATCTTGCCTTGCGGCGTCAGCAACGCCCCGAACCGGCCGAACCCGGGCTGCAGCAGCGTCAAGTCCGTGGTCACAAGGCCGTTGAGAAAGTCGCGGGCACCTTCGCCGCTGACCTTGACCACGCCCCGGTCGGGGAGAAACGCCGCTTTCATGCAAAAATCTCTTGTGACATGTTGCTGCCGAACGTAAGCCGCCAAGTCATAAACGACAAGGCCTCCTCGGCATGAGGAATGAGCCGAACACGAGGGATCATGAGCCAAACCTACGACGTGATTCTGAAGTCCGGCACCGTGGTCAATCAGGACGGCGAGGGCGTGCGCGACGTCGCCATCGCCGAGGGCCGCATCGCAGCGATCGGCTCCCTTGGACAGGCCTCCGCCGCCGAGGTGATCGACTGCAAGGGTCTGCACATCCTGCCCGGCGTCATCGATACGCAAGTACATTTTCGCGAGCCGGGCCTGACCCACAAGGAGGACCTGGAAACCGGTTCGCGCAGCGCCGTGATGGGCGGCGTCACGGCGGTGTTCGAAATGCCGAACACCGATCCCCTGACCGTCACCGAGCAGACCTTCACCGGCAAGGTGAAGCGCGGCCATCACCGCATGCATTGCGATTTCGCGTTTTTCATCGGCGGCACCCGCGACAACGTGGCGGATTTGCCGGAACTGGAACGCGCGCCCGGCTGCGCCGGCGTCAAGGTGTTCATCGGCTCATCCACCGGCGCGCTGCTGGTGGAGGACGACGAAAGCCTGCGGCGGATTTTCAAGGTGATCCGGCGCCGCGCCGCGTTTCATGCCGAGGACGAGTATCGCCTCAACGACCGCAAGGGACTGCGGATCGAGGGCGATCCGCGCTCGCACCCGGTATGGCGCGACGAGATCGCGGCGCTGATGGCGACCCAGCGCCTGGTCCAGCTCGCCCATGAAACCGGCAAGCGCATTCACATCCTGCATATCTCGACCAGGCAGGAGATCGAATTCCTGCGCGACCACAAGGATGTCGCTTCCTGCGAAGCGACGCCGCATCATCTGACGCTGGTCGCGCCGGAATGCTATGAGCGGCTCGGCACCCGCGCGCAGATGAATCCGCCGGTACGATCGGCCGATCACCGCGAGGGCATCTGGTACGGCATCGAGCAGGGCATCGTCGACGTGCTCGGCTCCGATCACGCACCGCATACGCTTCAGGAAAAAGCCAAGACCTATCCGGCCTCGCCCTCGGGCATGACCGGGGTGCAGACGCTGGTGCCCCTGATGCTCGACCACGTCAACGCCGGGCGATTGTCGCTGGCAAGATTTGTCGATCTCACCAGCGCGGGCCCGGCGCGGCTGTTCAACATCGCCTGCAAGGGCCGCATCGCGGCGGGCTATGACGCCGACTTTACGGTGGTCGATCTCAAGCGCAGCGAGACCATCACCGACGAATGGGTGGCCTCGCGCGCGGGCTGGACGCCGTATCATGGCGTGCGTGTCACCGGCTGGCCGGTCGGCACTTTTGTCAGGGGCCGACGCGTGATGTGGCAGGGCGAATTGGTCTTGCCGTCGACCGGCGAGCCGGTGCGGTTTCTGGAGACGCTGAAGGCGTAAGGATTACTGCTTCGCCAGCGTGGTCGAGAACTCGCCGTTGCGCACGCGCACGGGGAGGCCTTCGGCGAATTTCGCCACCGCGTTCTCGCCATAAGTCGCGACCAGTTCGGCGAACGCCGCAAACAGGCTGGCCTGCGCCAGGCAGTCGCCGTCGACGCCGTCGTGCCGAGCTTCCGCCCAAGCCTCGTTGAGATAGCTGAGCGCGGCCTGTTTCTGCTCGTGATCGGGCAACGGTTCGTGGTCGGTTGTGAGGAACGCTGGATGGCTCATGAAACTCAACGGGCTCTGCGCGATCCAGGGCGGAACGCTCGAATGCGCGACGTTTAGCATGAGCCAGGGAGCCGCCTAGACCAGTTCTTTAGGAAGGGTTAACGGACCGAAATAAAGATGGGTGCAATCGGGAACCCGTACATCTAGTTGGCGTAGCGGGCGGTCAGATCCCGTGAAATCTTCGAGCCTTCCTCGATGTAGCGGCGGATCGCGACTGACGCTGCCGGGGTGCAGGTCCGGTAGGTCTGCTGGAACCCGTTATAGCCCCGGTTGAAGCCCGCGATCATGCGGGCGCGGCGATCGCCCGAGGGAGTCTCGGCATCGATCAGCGCCTGCATCTGGTTGCGCCATTTGCCGCCTTCATTGCTGCCGCAAATGCCCCTGAGGTAATGCAGGGTGCCGAGGATCTCGGACAGCCGCTGCAGGTCGCCGTCGAACGGCGCAGCCGCATCCTCGGCCCCCGCAGGGCCGGAAAGGCATGCCGAAATGACGATGAGGGCGGCCAGAAAATGCTTGGACATGAGCCCGCACGATATGCCTTTTCAATGAGCTGGAAGCAAGGCTTGGAGGGCCTGGAGAGGTGAACCCGCTTTCAGGCCCGCAGCAAGTCCCGGGCCGACTGGATGACCTCCTGCAGGCCGCCGGTGACCTTGAGATCGCCGAGCGCGTCCGGCTCGAGCCACCTGAAATCGTCAAGTTCGTCGTTCAGGACCGGCTCGCCGGAGGTCCAGCGTGCCGCAAATGACATGATCAGATAGTGCCCGCCGCCCGAGGTTCCGGGCACCAACTCGCGCCAGCCGGCAAGGCCGATGATCTTGATTTTGAGCGCGGTTTCCTCATCGACCTCGCGATGCAGCGCGGCATGCAGGGTCTCGCCGTATTCGACCCGGCCGCCGGGAAGCGAATAAAAGCCCTTGGCCGGCGACCGCGCGCGGCGCACCAGCAGGATCTTGTCGTCGCGAAAGATCGCGGCGCTGACGGCCAGCTGCGGATGCGGGGGCTGGAGGGGGGACGCCGCTGACATCAGTGGGTCATGATGTAGTCGACGTCGGCCTCGGCGCCGCCGTTGATGACGCCGCCGGCCAGCGCCACCAGCGGCTTGACCCAGCCGGTGGCCTGCTCGGCAAGCCGGGCCCGGGTCTTGTCCTGGCGGGCTTCACGCATCGCCGCGCCGACCGCGGTCAGGATCGAGGTCATTGCGCTGGTGATATTGTCGAACTCGGCGCGGATGATGGCGTCGGCGGAATCATAGGCCTCGATCGCGAGGTCTCGCCCCTTGAAATGAGACGCGATGAAATGCTCGCGATAGGTCAGGGGGTACCAGGTCAGGAAATCTTCCGCGCATTCGGGCATGTCCGGAATCATTTCGAGCAGCATGACGGCTTCGTTGAAGTGATTCAGATAGTCGGTGGCAAGTCCGGTGCGCGGGTTGATGTTGGCGGCCCGCAACTGGGCGGCCCGCGCTTCATCATGGCCTGGCTGGCGCGGTGTCGGGCGATCGGATCGCGGGGGGCTGGAAGCCGTTGATGTCATTTTCCGCAGTCTTGACGCTCGGGGTTAAAAGGTACTGAACGGATCCCTATCTGGGCCACAGAATGTGCGGACGCTTCGTAATCACCTCGCCCCCGGCGGCCTTGCGGCAGATTTTTGGCTACGTCGAGCAGCCCAATTTCCCGCCCAGGCATAACATTGCACCGACGCAGCCGATACCGGTGGTTATCATCGAGAACGGCGTCAGGCATTTCCGGCTGATGCGCTGGGGCCTGTTGCCTGCCTGGATCAAGGACCCCCGTAAATTTACGTTGCTGATCAACGCGCGCTCCGAAACAGTCAAGGAAAAGCCGGCCTTCAAGAACGCGGTGAAGCGGCGGCGCTGCCTGATCCCGGCGGATGGCTATTATGAATGGCAGGCTTCCGGGAAGCGCAAACGGCCCTACTTCATCCATCGCCGCGACGGCGCTCCGATGGGCCTTGCGGGATTGGCGGAAACCTGGATCGGCCCGAACGGTGAGGAGCTCGACACGGTAGCGATCGTCACGGCGCCGGCGAGCGCCGGTCTCGCGGTGCTGCATCAACGGGTGCCGGTGACGATTGGCGCGGGCGATTTCGATCGTTGGCTGGATTGCCGTGACGACAGCGCTGAGACGGTGATGGCGCTGCTGACGCCGCCCGCCGAAGGCGAATTCGTCTGGCATGAGGTCTCGACACGGGTCAATCGCATCGCCAGCGACGACGCGCAGCTGGTCCTGCCGATCACGCCGGAGGAGCGCGAGGCCGAAGAGCCAAGGCCCGCGAAAAAACCTGCGCCGCGCAAGCCTGCGCCGGTCGCATCCGACGACGGGCAGGGAAGTTTGTTCTGAGGGTGGGGTGGGCCGCAATGGTTGCCACGTCAACCGGCAACGGTGAGCAATTCCTTCAGCTTCAGCACGGCGCTGTCAGGCGTGGTGAGGACCGGGCGACCTGACGCTTCGGCGACCAGCGCCGCCGCCGGCGCCATGCTGTATTGCGCGAGCGCAATCAGGTCGCAGTCGCGCAGATCGCGTGACGCTTCCGCGACCAGGCGATCGTGCTCCGCGCGCGCGCTGCGATCCAGTGCCGCAAGCGCGCCTGCCGCCAGTTTCGGCACGATCTCGACGGAACCGGGAAATTCTCGCGGCATCGAAGCCAAAGTCGGCGCGAACGTCGATAGCAAACCGATCCTGCGGCCCCGTGCGGCGGCCTGCTCGATCATCGCTTCACTGGGCTTGAGCACCGGCATCGGCGCGTGCTCGCGCGCGACGGCCTCGATGCAAGGGCCGAAGGCAGAGCATGTGAAGAGGATCGCGTCGGCGCCGGTGGAGGCCGCATAACGTCCAAGCGACAGGAAACGATCGGTCATCGCTGCGGTGAGGCGGCCATCACGCGCGAGGTCGGCCGACAGGCTGTCGTCGAGCAAATTCATCAAGATTGCGTCCGGCCAAAGCCGGGCGAACGAGTCCTCGATCGGAACAATCGAATGTTTCAGGGCGTGGATGAGAGCGATACGCATCTGGTTCAATCTGGCGGGAGCCCGGCGTTGTGTCAATGTTGCGTGGCGAGCTTGGTTACCCACATCCGTCGTGCCCGGCCTTGTGCCGGGCATCCACGTCTTTCTTCTTTGATAGCCTGCAAAGACGTGGATGGCCGGGACATCTAGCGCGAAGACGTGCTTCGCGCTTCTGCCCGGCCATGACGAACCTCCAAGACCTCCCTATCCAAAAATATTCAGCGCCGCATATTGCAAGAGCATGATGGTCTTGGCGTCGGCGATGCGGCCGTCGCCGATCATGGCCGTCGCCTGATCGATCGATAGTTCCAGCACCTCGATGTCCTCGCCTTCCGAAGCGATGCCGCCGCCGCTTCCGATCTTCATCGTCGGCTCGTATTCGGCGACAAAGAAGTGCAGTTTTTCGGTGACCGCGCCGGGGCTCATGAAGGCTTCGAATACTTTTTTGATATCGCCGAGCCGATAGCCGGTTTCCTCTTCCGCCTCGGCGCGTATCCGCGCTTCCGGAGACGCGTCGTCCAACAGACCGGCCGCCGCCTCGATCAGGAGATCGTCGTAACCGCTGACGTAGGCCGGATAGCGGAATTGCCGCACCAGCACCACGGTGCGCCGCGCCCGATTGTAGGGCAACAGCGCGGCGCCATTGCCGCGGTCGTAGGTCTCGCGGGCTTGGGTCTGCCACTCGCCGTTGGCGCGCCGCCATTCGAAGGTGGTGGTCTTGAGCGTGTAATGATTGTCGGAGAGCACGCGGACGTTCTTGACGCGGATGCGGTCGGAGACGGTCATGACGTGCCTGCCGGTTTCCAGTTACGGTGTCGGCTCGCGCCCGTCGAGCCACTTGGCGTAGACGATGCGTTCCTGCTCGAAATAACCGAGCGAGTGATAGAATGCCTGAACCTGGCTGTTGTCGGGACGTACCATGAGCTGCATTTTTTCGATGCCGCGCCCGCGCAGCCAGTCTTCCGCGGCATCCATGACGACGCGGCCATGTCCCTTGTGGCGGCAGTCGGGATCGACGGCGACGTAATAGACCCAGCCGCGATGGCCGTCATGTCCGACCAGCACCGAGGCAACGATGGCGCCGCCGTCGCGCCCGACCAGCACCGCGGCGTTCGGCCCCTGGCGTGCGAGCGCGATATCGGCCGCCGGATCGTTCCATGGCCGCGTCAGTCCACAGCGCTGCCACAGCGCGACCACGACCGCGACCTCGGCGTCCGCGATCGGCGCGATCGCGAGTGCAGGGCTTGTCAAAGGCACGCTCACAGCACCTTGCCCGGATTCATGATGCCTGATGGATCGAGCATCGCCTTGATGCCGCGCATCAGCTCGATCGCGACCTTGTCCTTCACGTCTGGCAATTCGTCGCGCTTGAGCACGCCGATGCCGTGCTCGGCGGAGATCGATCCGCCCATCCGCAGCACGATCTCGAACACCACCGCATTGACCTCGTGCCAGCGGCCAAGGAAGTCCGCGGCATCGCCGCCGATGGGCTGGCTGACATTGTAATGGATGTTGCCGTCGCCGAGATGGCCGAACGGCACCGGCCGCGCGCCCGGAATCAGTTTCACCACGGCGGCATTGGCCTGTTCGATGAAATCCGGCACCGCGACCACCGGCACCGAAACGTCGTGCTTGATCGAGCCGCCTTCAGGCTTCTGCGCCGCCGACATCTCGTCGCGCAGTTTCCAGAACGCAGCTCGCTGGCTGAGGCTTGCCGCGATCACGGCGTCGTCGACGATGCCGGCCTCCAATCCCTGCGCCAGGATCGATTCCAGCGTGGCGCGGGCGTCGTCGCGCGGCGATGACAGCTCCATCAGCACGTACCAGCGATGCTTGCCCGCGAGGGGATCGCGGATGTCGATGCCGTGACGCACGCTGAAATCGACGGCGATGTCGGAAAGCAGCTCAAAACTGGTCAGCGTGCCCGCGGCCTCGTTCTGCGAGATCGAGAGCAGCTTCAGGGCCGCCGCGGGCGATTTGAGGCCGGCGAAGGCGGTCTCCACCGCGTGCGGCTTCGGAAACAGTTTCAGGGTCGCCGCGGTGATGATGCCGAGCGTGCCCTCGGCGCCGATGAAGAGATTGCGCAGATCGTAGCCGGTATTGTCCTTCTTCAGCTTCGACAGCCCGTTCAGAATGCGGCCGTTGGCCAGCACCACTTCCAGCCCGAGCGCCATTTCGCGCGCCACGCCGTAGGCCAGCGCGGTGGTGCCGCCGGCATTGGTGGAGAGATTGCCGCCGATGGTGCAGCTTCCCTCCGCGCCGAGCGACAGCGGGAATAGCCGGTCGACTTCGGAAGCGCGTTGCTGGGCGACCTGCAGCACCACGCCGGCCTCGCAGGTCATGGTGTTGGAGGCGGTGTCGATGTCGCGGATCTTGTCCAGTCGCCGCATCGAGATGACCACCTCGCCATTGTGCGGGGTCTGGCCGCCGACAAGGCCGGTATTGCCGCCCTGCGGCACCAGCGCGATGCGGTGTTCGCTGGCAAGCTTGCAGATCGCCGAGACTTCCGCGGTCGAGCCCGGCCGCAGGACAAGCGGCGAGCGCCCGTGAAACAGGTTGCGCTCCTCGGTGAGGTAAGGCGCGATCTCGGCCGCGTCCGTCACCGCATATTTGTCGCCGACGATCCTGCGGAATCGCGCGATCAGTTCGGGCGAAAGCGGCGTGGCTGCGGGCTGGACCATATTCATGTTTTTCTCTTGCATTTCCTCATTCCCGCTCCACCGCGGCGCGGCGCAGCCGGTCGTTGATGGCTTCGCCGAGCCCGTGATGCGGCACCGGCATGACGGCGATGGCGCGCGCGCCCTTGCTGTCGAGCGCGCGAAGATAGCCGAAAAGATTGGCGGCGGCCTCATTGAGATCGCCGCGCTCGGACAAATTCATGACCGCGGTGCCGGCGTCAACTCCCGGCACTGCATCCGACCCAAACGCCAGCAGCGCCTCTCCGGCCTCGAGCCGTTCGGCATTGAGCCGCACTTTGGTGCGCGGCGCGTAGTGCGAGGCCAGCATGCCCGGCGCCAGGGGCTGCCCGGTGTCGCTGTCATCCTCGGGCGGTAGCGCCAGCGCGCGGCCGAGCACGCGCTCGATCTCGCCGCGCGGCACGCCGCCCGGACGCAGCAGCATGGGCACCTCGAAGCAGCCGACAATGGTGGATTCGACGCCGACTTCGACCGGGCCACCGTCGACGATCAGGTCGATGCGCCCGGCAAGATCGCTTTGCACATGCGCCGCCGTGGTCGGGGAGACATGGCCCGACAAATTCGCCGATGGCGCCACCACCGGCCCGCCGAACGCGCGCAGGATTTCCCGCGCCACCGGATGGGCGGGCACCCGGATCGCGATGGTCTCGAGCCCGGCGGTGGCGAGATCGGCCACCGCGCAGTCTTTGCGCTTCGGCAGCACCAGCGTCAGCGGCCCCGGCCAGAACGCCTCGGCCAGCGCGGTTGCCGACGCGTCGAAGCGGGCAATCTGCCGGGCAGCCGCGATATCCCTGACATGGGCGATCAGCGGATTGAACGCGGGCCGGCCCTTGGCCTGATAAAGCCGCGCAATCGCCGTGGCATTGGTGGCGTCGGCGCCAAGGCCATAGACGGTCTCGGTCGGGAACGCGACCAAGCCGCCTGCCGCAAGACAGCGCGCCGCCGCAGCCACGGCGGCCTCGCCGGCGGGCCAAATCTGCGTTTTCAGGCCCACATTCACGAGGGGTACCGTCCTCAATTCGGCTGCTTGCGGTGGGCGAAACCCAAGGCTATAAGCCGCGCACTTGTCGGAGTGTGGCTCAGCCCGGTAGAGCACTGCGTTCGGGACGCAGGGGTCGCAGGTTCAAATCCTGCCACTCCGACCACTATCTAAGCCATTTTTCAGTTCGCCGGGACAGTTATCGGGACAGAAACCCTCACCCGGGCCTTTTCTGCTCCACCACGGCGATGCTGGCAAGATGCGCACCCCACCCCACCGCGCCCAGAAGATCACCTTCGGAGAAATGCGCGCCTCCGGCGTTCGCGGGCTGCTTGTCTACTGTCAAAATTACCAGTGCAGCCATTGGACCGCGATCAGCGGCGACCGCTGGCCGGATGGCGTCCGGGTCCGGACGACGACAGGTCGTGTCGTCCGGCGTCGCCCATCTTGTCTGTTTCGGGCTCGGAAACGCCAAAATTCGGTATTCCGGCGCGATTGACATGCTAAGCTGCGTCGCGGGATCGTCATGACAGGCTGGGGCGTGCATCATGGTCGCAGGTTTTCAGGGGTATTGTGCCGGCGTTGTCGCAATCGGAGCGCTGCTTCTGACCGGGGCCTCTGAGGCCCGGGCGGCGGCCGATGACTTCAAAATCTGCGCCAATGAGTTCGGGCGACGTCGCAATCGCGGCGTGCACCCGCGCCATCAAGTCGGGCAGGTACAAGGGGCACGAGTTGTCCGTCAAATACCTCAACCGCGGCGTCGAGTGGAAAATCAAAAAGGACTACGACCGCGCGGCGGCGGACTATGGCGAGGCGATCCGGCTCGATGCGGCCTACGCGGACGCTTACTACAACCGCTGCGTGCTCGATAGCATTAAGGAGGATTACGATCGCGCGCTTGCGGACTGCAATCAGGCGATCAAGCTCGGCCCGTCCCCCAACGCGATAGCGTCGAGCGGCGGCGTCCGCCTCGGCGAGGATCGCACCGGCGCGGATTACTATGCGCAGCGCGGTATCACGTATCTCGTCAGGAAGGAGTACGATCACGCGATCGCGGACTTTGACGCCGCCATCCGCCTGTACCCGAAGGACGCCGGAACGTTCAGGAACCGGGCTCGCGCTTATCAGGCCAAAGGCGACACCGCGCGCGCCGACGCCGATTTCGATGCGGCGAAGCAGCTCGGCAAGTGATGCAGGCCGGTTTCGGACGCTTCGCAACCATCAGGCGAGGCAGACAGATTGCCCTCGTGCTTTATGGCGCGGGCTTCGGATCGGTCGAAGGCAAATCAAATTGGAATACATTGACCACGCCGGGAGCAACGTGCTGGCGGGTGATCTTGCGGGTAGTCCCATTCTCCCGGACGATTTCTGAAACTGGCATCAGCCGTTCATGCGTTCCAATTCCTCGAACATTGTGCCCGGCACTTCGCAGTAAATCTGGCAGGGTTGAATCAAGCGGCGCTTCAAATCGTATTGTCCCATTGTCCGGCAGGCTTACAATCCAACCGCCCTCCTGCATTATGAATTTGTGGAGCTTTTGCCACATTTCCCGCTGCTTTTGACTGAGCGGCGGGGGCTTCGGAATAAACTAGTTGCGATTTGGTTTCGCCATTATTGCCACCGATCAGCTACGGGATGGCAGAAGGTTTCAAGCTTGGCCGAAACATCGTCCACCTTCACATTGAAGGCATCGCAGAATTCCTGAATTACGATGGCGTCGTGGAGTTCGACATAAGGGCCGTTCACGCCTGCAACGGTGGTTAAGCGCGATACCAAGCCACGCCAGATCATGGGGTGGTCGAGGGGTGATCTCCGTTTTGCCATTAGGCGCTGGCAATCAATCCTGATCTAGAAGGGGCATGGCTTGGTCGCGGCAATGTATTCAACGAACTCAGGCGTTATGAAGAAGCCTCTGCGGCTTATGACCGGGCGCTGGCAATCAAGCATAGTCTGTGAAAGCGAGAGCATGGCGCGCAACATTCTGATCCTTGGAGCCTCGTACGGCTCCTTGCTGGGGACAAAGCTGCTGATGGCGGGTCACAACGTGACCCTGGTTTGTCGCAGGAAGACCGCAGAACTCATCAATCGCGACGGTACCGAAGTTCGCATCAAGCTGCGTGACGAGGCGATACACCGGGCGATCTTCTCGCGCGACCTGCCTGGGACGTTGGACGCGATAACGCCCGGTGACGTCGACGTTTCCCGTTATGATCTGGTTGCTCTTGCCATGCAGGAACCGCAATACACCAACCATACGGTCCGCGTTCTGATGGTCAAAATCGCCGAGGCAAGGCTGCCTTGTCTTTCGATCATGAACATGCCGCCCTTGCCCTATCTCAAACGGATCCCGTCACTGGCGGAAATGGACCTCGAGGAAGCCTATACCAATGCCCAGGTATGGGAACGGTTCAAGCCGGGACTGGTCTCGCTCTGCTCGCCTGATCCGCAGGCGTTCCGTCCACCGGAAGAGGCGGCGAACGTCCTTCATGTCGGCCTGCCGACAAACTTCAAGGCAGCGATATTTGCAGATGATGAACACAACAAGGTGCTTCGGGAACTGGAAGCGGACATCGACGCGCGGGCGCTGGATGGCCATGACGTTCCAGTGAAACTCAAAGTGTTCGATTCGCTGTTCGTCCCGCTGGCCAAATGGTCGATGCTGTTGACCGGGAATTATCGCTGTATCACGCTGCACGAGCCGCAATCGATCCGCGACGCCGTGCACGGTGATCTGAAGCTTTCACAGTCGATCTATGACCATGTCGATGCCATCGCTCGGCGTCTGGGGGCCGACCCGAAGGACCAGGTGCCTTTCGAGAAATACGCCAAAGCGGCGGAAAGCCTTCTCAAGCCCTCGTCGGCGGCCCGAGCGGTGGCCAATGGAGCACCTTTCATTGAGCGGGTTGACCTGCTGGTGAAGTTGATTTCGCATCAGCTTGGCATGCCCAATGCCGATATCGACCGCACGGTCCAGATCGTGGATCAAAGACTGAACGAGAGGATCGTGGCAAGCTGATCCGACGCGCTGTGACGTCGTCTCGTCGCAGTTCGAGAATGGCGCGCTTCACCGATTGCGCGATCCGCAAGCCGGGTCGAGGCTGCGCAGTCTGCCGCGCCGGATCGACCAGCGCTCGGATGTACCGGTCATCACTTCAGTTAGCGCCGGACTTGGGTTCAGGTGCTTTTCCGGCACGCAGGCGATGATCGCATTGCGGTCTTGAATGCCCTGCTCATCGACAATCCATACCTTCAGGCTGTCGCCGGCGAGTTGCGCGGCGATCCGATCGGGGATGGGATCGATATCGTTCGTCACCAGCACGTTCATCACGATGCGGCCGCCCGGCGCCAGCCGCGCCCGGATGGCCTCGCAGGTCTCGACATCGAACTCATCGTTGAACCGGAAACCCGGGCCGCCGATATCGATGGCGATGCCGTCGTACAGTGCATCGTCCTGATAGATGAACTTCCGGAAATCGGAGACCATGCAGGGGAGGTCGTCGGGCAGCCCGAAGAACTTGTGGGCGATCACGAAGCTGATCGGATTATTGTCGACGATCGTCAGGCTCTTTCCGAGACGGGTCAGCCGGGTGGCGAGGTTTCCGCCGCCGCATCCGAGGACGAGGATATTTGTCGACCGGTACAAAAGCTCTTCCATGAGCTTGACGTAGGTGAACACGCTCTCGCCGTCAGGCGTCGCCTGGCTCTGCCTCACGCCCTCTTCGAAATAGATCCGGGTCCCGTCCTGCGAACACTCGACGATCTCGATCTCGCCGTTCCTGCCCTGATAACGTCCCAACAGCCGCACAGCCCGCCACCACGCATCAAATAGTATGTTTCATACATATTTTATCATGTAATATGCCGGATGCCAATTGTGTCGGCCGACAATACAATACGTGCCGTCAGGTCTATGGTTGTTCGGCCGCACTGACGCAGTTGCCGGGCTTCGCCAGAGCCTTTTCCGTTTCGATTGAATTGAAACGGGGCTTTGGATTTTCGATTTGACGCGTTTTCCTGACGCGAACCGGTCTCCACTTCGCTTGAAAACGCTCTAACGTGATATCCTGGTCGCAATGATTTGCGCCGCGATCGGTCACAGCGTCCTCTGATATATCGTGCCTCTGAATTGATGCTTGAAGCACTAATTCATGCGGTATAAATATACTTGGCCCGGAATCGGAGAAACGACTTTCATGATTACCGCCAATCAGCTCAGGGCCGCGCGCGCGCTCCTGAACATTGATCAGCGGCAGATGGCTGGGCTGGCAGACCTTTCGGTGCCGACAATCCAGCGCATGGAAGCCAGCGACGGCGTTGTCCGCGGCAACGTCGATTTGCTCATGAAGCTGGTTTCCGCGCTTGAGAACGCGGGGATCGAGCTGATCAATCCGGGCGTTCCGAGTACGAGCGGGGGCCGGGGCGTGCGACTCCGGGAGCATGTCACCAAGCCAAAGCCGAGAACTGCCCGGCAGGCCAAGCTGTCGCGAGCGCTGGACCGGACTCGCTGAACCACCGCAGCATCGCAAAAATCATCGAGGCGTAGCGGCGCAGATTATCAGTTTACCGCATTTTCCAGAGCCCTTTTCCGTTTCGATGGAATTGAAACGGGGCTCCAGATTCTCTGATTTGACGCGTTTTCCTGACGCGAACCGGTCTCCACTTCGCTCGAAAAGCTCCACGGGCCAATCCGATTCCGCTCAGTCGGAAAATGCTCGGCTATCCACCCGTTCGAGCAGCGCAAGAAGACCTTGCAGCATCGCGGTGGGAGTAGGGGGGCAGCCGGCGATGTGGAGGTCGACCGGGATCACCTGCGAAACGCCTCCAACGACCGCGTAGCTGCCGGCGAAGCAGCCGCCGTCCCGGGCGCAGTCGCCGACCGCGACCACCCATTTTGGGCCCGGGACGGCATGATAAGTCCGCTCCAGCGCTTCGCGCATGTTTTTGGTCACCGGGCCGGTCACCATCAGCACGTCGGCGTGGCGCGGCGAGGCGACGAAGCGGAGACCGAAGCGCTCGACGTCGTAATAGGCGTTGTTGAGCGCGTGAATCTCGAGCTCGCAGCCATTGCATGAGCCGGCGTCGACCTCGCGTATCGAGAGACTCCGGCCGAGCCGCCGTCGCGCCGCGCGGCCGACCGCCGTTGCCAGTTCCGTCACCGCGGCATCGTCCGGCGACGGCGCTTGCTCGGTGAGCGGCCGGCGAAACAGGCCTTGAAAAAGCAGATTGCGCATCTCGTGCTGTCCTTAGAGATCGTGACCCGAATAGGAACAGTTGAACGACTTGTTGCAGAGTGGAAAATCCGCGACGATGTTGTTCTCGATCGCCGCCTCGAGCAGCGGCCACTGGAACCAGGACGCATCGCGCAAATGGCAGCGTACGACGCGATCACCTTCCAGGCTCACCCAGACCAGCACGTCGCCCCGGAAAGCTTCGGCTACACCGAAACCCTCGCGACCGCCGGCCGGATTGACGCCGATGCAAACCGGTCCGGGCGGCAACCGGTCGAGGATTTGCTCGATCAACGACAGACTCTGGTCGACTTCGCGAATGCGAATCCAGACGCGGGCATCGACGTCCCCGGCATCAAGCACCGGAATGTCGAAGTTGAGCTGGTCATACGGCGGGTACTTCAAGGTGTGCCGCGCATCGAAGGCGCGGCTGCTTGCACGGCCCACATAGCCGCCGGCGCCGTACTGACGCACCAGCGACGGCTGAGCCAACCCGGCACCCACGGTCCGATCCTGGAGCGAGGCGGTGTTGTCGTAGAGCTCCACGAGCCGCGGAAACAGTTTTCGGATTTCAGCTATCAGTGCGCGCAGTTGCGTTTGTCCTTCCGGCGCAATGTCGAGCGCAAGGCCGCCCGGCACGATGCGATCCATCATCAGGCGATGGCCGAAACAAACGTTCGCCGCCCGCAAGCAGCGCTCGCGCAGGATTCCGGTCTGCGCGTGCATCAGGACGAAAGAGGCGTCATTGCAGACCGCGCCGATATCGCCGAAGTGATTGGCGAGCCGTTCGAGTTCGGCCATCAAGGCGCGCAGAAAAACGGCGCGCGCCGGAACCTGCACCTCAGCGGCAGCTTCGACGGCGTTGGCAAACGCAAGTGCGTACGCGACCGTGCTGTCACCGGAGGCGCGCCCCGCGAGGCGTGACGCCTTCTCGATCGAGGCTCCGGCCATGAGCGATTCGATACCCTTATGAACGTAGCCGAGACGCTGCTCGAGGCGGACCACGATTTCGCCGTTGACGGTGAAGCGGAAATGGCCGGGCTCGATGATACCGGCATGCACCGGACCAACCGCGATCTGATGCAGGCTTTCGCCCTCGGACGGCAAAAATTGATATGTCGCCGGAGCGGAATGCGCTTCGGCCCGATCTCCAAGCGGGTGCCTCACGCCCCAGCGGCCGTGATCGAGCCAGGGCCGCTGGTCCTGAAGGTCGGGCGATTCCGACCCGCAGAGGTCGTGGATTGCGCGTTCGAGGCGGATTGCGGGCGGATGCACCTTCCCGACCGACGGGAACTTGCCGTCCCGGCATTCGATCGTCACGACGACGATCTCGGCGTCCTGCAGCAGCGCCATGTGCACCTTGTCGGCGTCACCCCAAAGTCCGAACAGCGTCATGCGGCCTGCCGCAAGCTCCCCGGTGAGCATGCGCCAGGTCTCGGGGCTCACGATGACGCGCGGGGTGGGCTTGTGTCCTTCGACCCTTTGACCCGGAATTTTGTCGATCAGCATGGGACTATCCTAGAAGCTTTGCGACGTTCTGGAACCATGCGACCATTTGCGGAGGCAGGTAGACTCCAGCCATGAACACCAGCGCCAAATGGACGAACATCGGCACATAGGATGCCTTCGCTTCGGCGCTCGCGCCGCGCGGCTCGCCGAAAGCGATGCTGTTCAGGCGTAGAAACAGGGCACCGAAGCCAACGAGCAGACCGAAGACCAACGCGATACCGAGCAGCGGCTGCCGGGCGAAGGTCGAACTGACGACGAGAAACTCGCTCATGAAGATACCGAGCGGGGGAAGGCCGGCGATCGCGACGACACCGAGCACGAGACCCCAACCAAGCACCGGGTTGGTTTCAGTGAGGCCCCCCATATCGGCGATCTTCTGCGTGCCTTTGGCCTGCGCGATGTGACCGACCGCAAAGAAGATCGCCGACTTCGTCAGCGAATGCATCACCATATGCAACAGCCCGGCGAAATTGGCGATCGGCCCGCCCATGCCGAAGGCGAATACGATGATGCCCATGTGCTCGATCGACGAATAGGCGAACATGCGCTTGATGTCGCGCCGCCGGTAAAGCATGAACGCCGCGAAAATGACCGAGATGAGGCCCATCGTCACCATCAGCGGGCCGGATGCGAGAGCGGACACGTTCACCGCGAGCAGCATCTTGAAGCGCAGCAGCGCGTAGAGTGCGACATTGAGCAGGAGCCCCGACAGCACCGCCGAAATCGGCGTCGGGCCTTCGGCATGCGCATCCGGCAGCCAGGCGTGCAGCGGCGCCAGCCCAACCTTGGTGCCGTAGCCGAGCAGCAAAAAGACGAACGCGACGTTCAGGAGTTCGGGGCTGAGTTTGCTGGCCTGCTTGATAAGCGTCGTCCACACCATGGCGTCGGCACCTTCGCCGATCACCGGTCGCGCCGCCATGTAAACGAGGATCGTTCCGAACAGCGCAAGCGCGATGCCGACGCTGCCAAGGATGAAATATTTCCATGCCGCTTCCAGCGCTTCGTGGGTGCGATAGATTCCGACCATCAATACGGTGGTGAGGGTGGCGAGTTCGACGGCTACCCACATCAGGCCGATATTGTTCGCCACCAGCCCGAGATTCATGGCGAACATCAGGGTCTGATACATGGCGTGGTAAAAGCGCAAATGATTGGGCGTCAGTCGGCCGATTTCCAGCTCGTGGGCGATATAGCTGGCGCTGAATACGCTGGTCGTGAAGGCGACGAAGGTCGTCAGCACGATAAAGGCGTTGTTCAGATCGTCGACGAAAAGGTAACCGCCTGCCGGAGGCCGATCGAACAGGAGCCATATCGCGGCGATCAGAGTGGCGAAGGTGGCCAGCACGTTGAGGCGAGCCGCCACCCAGTAGCTGGGCAGCAGAGCCAGCACCGCCGCAGTGACCGCGGGAATGACCAGTACCGCCGTCAGCGGCTCGAAAGAAAGTTGAGCGAGTAAATTGTTCATCGCCGCTCTCCGCGAAACTCGTCGAGGGCCTGAAGTTCGACGGAATCGAATCGCTCGCGGATGCGGAACAGGAACACGCCGATCACGATGAAGGCGACCAGAACCGAGAATGCCACGCTGATCTCGACGACCAGCGGCATGCCTCTGGCAGCGGTGGCCGCGAGGATCAGACCGTTCTCGATCGACATGAAGCCGATGATCTGGCTGACCGCGTTGCGCCGCGTCACCATCATGAGCAGGCCAAGCAGCAGGATCGACAAGGCAAATGCGAGGTCCTCGCGTGCCAACGGATCGGCCGTTTCCGCTGCCTTGAGCATGACGACCATCGAGAGCGCGGTAAGCCCGACACCAAAGAGCAAGGTCGGTCCAATGCCGACGACAGTCTCGATCCCCCGGTGGATGCCGAGTCGGATCACGACGCGGTGCAGCGCGACTGGAATGATGATGCCCTTGAGCACGAGCGCGATCGCGGCCGGAACGTAGAGATGCGGTGCGTTCTGAATGTGAGCTTGCCACGCCACCGACGCGGAGAGCACCACCGCGTGCAGCGCAAAGACGTTGAGCAGCGCAAACATCCGGTCCTGGTAGAGCAGCATGAAACTCACCAGCACCATGGTGCCTGCCAGCATGTGCGCGACATCGAGGGGAAAGGTATTCATCAGAAGCTCCGTGACACGAAGAGCAGAAGCATGCCCAGCAATCCCAGCATCAGGGCGATGCCCAGGAAATCCGGAACACGGAAGACGCGCATCTTGGCGATCGAGGTCTCGAACAAGGCGAGCAGAAAGCCGCCCACCGCGAGCTTTCCGAGGTAACTGATCAGGCCGATCGCATAGGCTTCCAGGCCGCTGCCCGCCTGCGCCAGTCCCCATGGGAAGAAGATACAGGCGATCAGCGAGAGATAGAGCAACAGCTTGAGGGCGGCGGCGAACTCCAGGACCGCGAGATGCCTTGCAGAATATTCCAGCACCATGGCC
>CAVSAO010000001.1:0-1134553 GCA_963725985.1 uncultured Alphaproteobacteria bacterium | reverse complement strand
GATCACTCAACGAAGGTGTGGAACCACTTCAACACGTTGTCTGAGCCGCCGAGCGTTGATGCATCGCCGTAGAGACCCGCGAGAAAAGTCGCGCGGTGACTGCCGCCCGCGACCGGAACCCCGCTCGCAAGCCTGCCGCCTGCCGCCAGTGCGCGGAAAACCATCGCAGGATGGATTGCCTCGTCCGCCAGGCCGTAGTGGAAGCGGATCGGCGCATCGTAATTCCAATATGAGGCGCGATTGGCCGCCAGGCGCCTCAGGAAGGCGCTATTGCGGTCGTCGGTCGCGTGATCGAAGAATCCCGGAACCAACAGGTCTGAGCCGGTCGGGAATGGCTTGCTTGGATCGAAATCGGTCTGATAGTCTTTCCAGTACTTGAGAGCCATATCCTGGAATTCCGGCCGGACCGCGCTCCGCAGAAGCCCCGCCAATTTGTATTGAAGCTCGTAGCTGCCCAGGGCAACGATCATGCACAGCGATATCCAGTTCGGCAGCGCAGGATAGGACGTCACGCCCCTGGGCAAGGCGAATGTCTGAAAACCGGCCCAGAAACTCCAGGCTTCGTTGAGGTCATTGAACGGGCTGGCCACGGCGGTCGCCGCGATCGGGCGGGATTTTGCCCGTAATGCCTGATGCAGCCATTGTGTGTTGAGCGCGCCCTGCGACCAGCCATGCAGGAAAAGCTTTGATGGCCTGAGGCCCAGTGATCGCATGGCGTCCTGTCCGGCAGCAAGAATGTCGATGCAGGTGCGGACGCTGACGCCTTTGACCGCGTAGCCTTCGCCACGGCCGTCGCGGAACGGTCCCTTGCCGACGTAATCGGCTGCTATGACGGCATAGCCGCGCCCCGCGAAACGCTGAACATCGAAAAGCGTTTCAAGCGAGTCCGCCGCGTCGGTCAATTCATAGGCCGGGTCGGCGAGACGCGTGAGGTTAGAAGGCACTTGATCGAACGACAAGATTGTGCCGTGCTGCCAGGACACGAGAGGCAGTTCGCCCTTGATGCCGGCCGGTACGGCCAGTAGACCGCTGATCTTCAGCCTCTCGCCGGTCTCAGGGACCACCGTATGCGTGACGATGCGGTGAAGATCGACATCAGAGTGCGCCCCGTCCTTTTGCGCGTCAAAGGACGGCAGGACGGTGGGCTTGTTGAACAGGGGAAAGGCCTTGGCGACCTGAGCATCCAGCCGAGCGGCGCTCACGCTGCACGAGCGATCGATGCCGGCCCGCCCCAGCCTTCCTTCGCCCGCGGCCAGCGCCGGCGTCGCGCCAGCACATAAAGCGGCGGCGGTGGCCCCGGCACCGAGGAGGAGCGCCCGCCGCGGCAGGTCGAGGTCGTCCTTTGACGCCTGCGATTGGGTCGTGTGCGACGGGCGAGGGACGGTATTCGGGAGGGACGCCATGCTCGATTCCTTCGGTTCGTTTGGGGGGGCGTAGGCCTTGTCACTGCCGAAGCGGCCCCGACGAGGTGATCATCCGCCCGCAAGCTCTTCTCGACACCCTCTGCTGACATGCGGCGTGGCGCGGCGTTGCCGCCTCTATTTGCTCTCGAATGACGTCCGGCTGTAGACCGTTTTGGCCGGATAGGTCGAGTTCGTGATCGTCAGCGTACTACCATCGAGATTATAAATGCTGGCGCCGTCGCGCGCCTTGTTCTTGACGAATGCCGACTTGTTGACGCCGACGACTGTCGCTTCCAATTGCGAGGCCCGGCTGATCTCATAGATGGCGCCGCCCTGATGGCGCGCGCTATTGGCCGTAAACCGGGCTTGCTCATAGCTCACATGCGAGCCGTAATCCTCGTAGGTTGCGCCACCATCCTGCGATGCCTGATTGCCGGTGAACGAGCACTTCTGACATGTGACGACGACGCCCTCGCGGTTGACGTTGGCGCCGCCATAGACGGCCCGATTGCCTTCGAAGGCGGTTTCGGAGATCGTGAGATTGGCCTTGCCGTAGGCATAAATCGCGCCGCCTTCGAGTGCTTCGTTGTGCTCGAAGCGGCAATTGTGCAGCGTCATCTTGAATCCGATCGCGGCCTCGCGCGGCAGAAATTTCTTGCCGGCATGATAGGCGAGTAATCCTCCACCTTTCCCGTTGTAAGTTAGTCCGACGGCCTGGCCGTCACGAAGCGTCAGACTGTCCAGCAGCGTATTGTCGGCGCCATAAAGGACGTGGGGATATCGATACCCGTCTTTGGCGGCTTTTGCGCTCAAGATCGTCCGTGCGCCGGAGGCGGGACGCTGTTCCAGAGCGGCTTCAGTTCCGGCAAACCCACCGTACAGCTTCACGCCATCGTAGAGAATGAAAGCCGCGATTTTGTCGTTCCTTTTGGCAGGCCGATACGTGCCCGCTTTGATCCAGACAGCCGCATTCGAAACCGACGCCAAGTCAATGGCCGCCTGCAAATCCGACAAAGCGGTCGCCCAGGAAAGTCCGTCCTGTACCTTGGCCGGATTGTCCGGGACGACATAGATGACCGGCGCGGATACGGCCTTGGCGCTGACCGTCGGCCGGATGTACTCGCCCTGATATTCGACCGCGCCGCTGTTCTTCACGTAAATCTGGACGAGTTTCTCGACCAAGCCGTTCTTCAGCAGGAGCGCGCCGTCCAGGCCGGGCTGGAAACCGCGCGCATAAGCGGGCGCGGATTTAAGTGCAACGGGCTCCAACTCTCCCTTGAGGTTGCTGATGGGGATGAATTCGGCCAGCGGCAGCGTGTTTCCCGCAGGAGCGAGCGAGCCGACCTCCGACACAATGTCCTCATGCCAATTATAGACGTTATCGACAACACTGCGGATGAGGATCGGATTGCTGTTCGCACCGGTTCCCTGATAAAGGCCCGGGCCCAACTCGCTGCTGGCCTTGTTGCCCACGATTGTCACGTTGACGAGCAATGGTGCTGAGCCGCCGTCGTTGCCGATGCCGCCGGCGCTCACGGCCGAGTTGCCTGTGAACAGCGCGTTGAAGACAAGCGGCGACGCGGCAAAGTCGTTGTAAAGGCCACCGCCTTTGTCGTTGCTGCGGTTGCCGATGAAGCGGCAGTTGATGAAGCGCGGCATAGCGCCGAGATCGTTGCTTACGCCGCCGCCGCGCAGCTCGGCTACATTGTCGATGAAATCGACATTGATGAAGGCGGCCTGGTCCGCGCCCGCCTTGTGCACATTGTAAACGGCGCCGCCCTTGGGCGAGTAGTTGTTCTTGAATACGACGTTGCGCACGATGGGGCTGGTCATGAAGTTTCTCATGCCGCCGCCAACGACCATGTCGTTCTTGAGAATGTCGGCCGGCACGAGATGCATGCGGGGCTTGTCCGTCCCGTAAGCATCCGAGACCGTGAAGCCATCGAGAATGGCTCGGTCGGCGCCCATAATAATAGTCTTTGTGTTTTTCGTCTTGTCGCCCTTGCCGATATTGCCGCTGAGTATGGTTACGTTCTTTCGAAAATCCCTTTGCTGCCGCGCCGTTTCGGCGCCCGAGAAACCTCCGTAGACAGCCACGTCTTCCTTGAGGACAAACGATTTGGTCTGGTCGGTCGCATGGGGATAATAGGTGCCGCGCGCCACCCAGATTTCATCGTCCTTGGAGGCCGCCGTCAGTGCATCCTGGAGGGACTGGAAGGCCGTCTTCCAGGCACGCCCGTCTCCCGCAGCTTTGCTTTCGTGATTTACGTACCAAATTTTTTCGGATGCAGCTTGCGAGACGCCCGAAGCCAGGGCGACGATAGCAGCCGCAAATAATGCCGAGAAAAGATACTTCATCGTCGTCCCTAATCGGTGGTTGACCGGCCGCGCGTCGGGTAGCTCCGCAGGCGTTCCCACGACGGCTCACAACGTGCGGCAGCGCAGACATGCGCTCGACGTCGATCGTTTGCGTTGATCTGAGTCAATGCAGCATCATCGTCTGATTCACGCGATCCGTGCATCACTTGGTCTGTGGATCCGGTGCTGCGCGCCGCTCCGCATCGCGCTCGGACCGTTCGCTGAGGGGCTCCTGCTCAGCGGTCAGCGTGTGATGCCGTTAGCTGGTCTGAAGAGCGGCTTTCGCTTCACGGACCCAGCGATTGATGATGCGCTAGCCTCGATCGTCGGTAAGGCGCAAGTTCCGTGTGCAGCATCACGGCAATCGCCAGCTGACCAACCCCGGCCGATGCCGGCGAGCGCGCAGACCAGCCGCCAGTTACGCCACTTCCGGGAACACGATCCTGTTTTCCGGTTGGCTTTGCGTCGATGCTCAGCGTTTACCAGTCGTAAGGTACTATTTTAGATTGTATTTTCGCGGCGAGCACACTTCTGATAGAAGACAACGTATAGTTGTTGTCGTGTCCGTTCAATCGGTCTGACATGTTTCACCCGAAGTGATTGCTCCTTGGCCGTGGCCGTCAAGGCCAATATGCAGCGCTCCGCCGACAGCCGAAAACGCTCGAGCAAGCCGAGGGCTTTAGGCTCAGCTGGCAACTTACCCGGTTCCCACGCGAAAGGTCGATCCGACGTCGGCGCGCGACGCGCCGCCGACACGTGCCCGGCCTTGATTGCAGCAGCCGTCTGCGCGGTCGAGAGACGCCTGTTGGAGCCAATCGCCATGCTGGCGGGCGCATATGCAAAAGCCGCTTTATCGCCGTGCGACCAAGACGAACTGGAGGGCCACGCAACCGATCCGTATGGCTTGACCTGTCGAAGCCCGCGCCCGCGCCGGCGCGCGTTGCGCGGCATCCCCATCATCCGAATGCGCTGCCGAACGCCGAAGCATCTTGTTCAGCAACCACGGACGGGGACGCGATGAAAAAATCCAGCAAGAGGACCTATCCTACGCGCGGACCTCGAAACGCCACCGCCAATTCCGGTTTCCGCGCCAAGCCGCTCAATCTGGAAGTGATGTCGGATATCAAATTCGGAATTCTCGCCGAAGGCGTCCGGCAGATCGTCGGCATCAGCTTTGGCGTCGCGGTAGTGGACATGGTCAAGTCGCCGCTTGCGTCAGGCCCACGCAGAATACTGATCGCCGACTTTTCGGGCGAGACGGGTCTGGCCGAACGTCGCCTCGCAGAACTCCGCTCGCGGACCGCAGCCTTTCATCTGGTCGTCATCATGCTTGTGCCGTGGGATGACATTGCGATCCAATTGGTTCGCTCCGGCGCAGGGGCTGTTCTCTATCCCGATGCCAGCACCAGCGATCTCACGGAGGCGATACGTGCCGTCGCCGTTCAACAGACCTATCTGCCGCCAATCCTGCAGCGCTCGCTGGCGCAGCGCTATCTCAGCGGCGGTCCCTTGCCGATAGATGCGCTCACGCCTCGCGAACTGGAGGTGTGCCGCGGCCTCGTGCGCGGCATGACCACCAGCGAGGTCGCGGCTTCCATGAATATCAGCGTCAAGACGGCGGATACGCACCGCGCCAACCTGCTGCACAAACTCGGCGTGCGGAACAACGTCGAACTCGCGCGGATAGCCTTGCGCTACGGCCTCGTACCGCCGTGAGCGGCCGGCGAGAAACTCAGAAAATCTCTGATCTGAAAGGCGGGCTATGCCGGAGCAAAAACCGCGTTGAATTTCCTTCGAGAGCCAGGACATCGTCCGATTTTCGGCGCCGGCATTCTGTGGTTGCGTGTGGCGGTTTCAACAACCGTCATAAACAACCTTAGAGGTTAGTCATGAGCTCCTTCACGATCACGAATAGCACTGCGTATGCCGCCAAGGTCGTTGTCTCGAAAGGCACGCCCGGCGGCGCCAACAACCTCGTGGGCACGGTCCCGGTCTCGGCGTCAGGCGGCCAGACCATCGTGCCGACAACGCAATCCTATTCCGCGTATTTCTGGATCACGATGGAAGATGGAAACACTTACAAATCGACACCGGTGAGTTTCGATAGCTCCAGCATGGTCCTCACCGCGCAGATGCAGATGGTGGAAACGGGCGGCACTTTCAGTTTCCAGATTCAAGCGGCCCAGGGAACGGTAGCCAATCAGATTGTCCTGGTCAGCGAGTGCCGCAACCCGGTCACCTTCTACGTCATGACCACAACCGAAAGTGTGAACCCGACGTCGACTCTGCAAACCGCCGTCGTGGTCACGCAGGTGAACTCCATTTCCCTGAGCACGGCGGAAACCTACACGTTCCAGGGCAAGGTCAATGGTGTGAACACCGTGCCGATCAGCGTGACCCCGACCAGCCCGAACTATCCTGGCGTGGTGCTGTATCAGGACAATGTCACGTTCTCGGATTTCGTTGGCTACAGCATGAAGTTCGCCTGAGTTGGCGTGGCGGTGGCCGCTGGGCCACCGCCACCTTTTCAAAATTTCCGAAGCACCAGAATTTCGCTGCTCAATTCGGAGATGGAGCAAGCCATGAACGATGCACGTCTTCATGATCCGGCTGGCGACCCCGCAGCGCCTCCGCTCACTCCGTCATCGTCCGCAGGCGTCCAAAGCAGATATTTCAGATTGTCCGCCGATACCTCGATCGAACTCGTTTGGTCGGGTTTCCATGACGGTCATGCGCTCAGATATGGCCTTTTCCGGCACAAGGACGGGCATCCGGCAGATGGCGGCTACAGGGAGTGTACGCTCCGCGGCGACGGCGACGTCTGGGTTCTCAACGATTGGGAGCCTCATCTTCACGAACGCAAGGCGCATTTTTCCGTGGAGGCCGGTCGTGGTCCTTCGGAGTCCGAAGACCACAAGGCGCGGGTGTTTTGCGCGACCATTCCACTCGGCCACGACTGTTTTTTTTCCGGCCCCCTCGGGCGTGTTGAACTTCGGTCTGCACCGTCATCGATCGAAGACCACCTCCCAGGCAACGCGACAGCGGAGCGAAATCCATGAATTCGCTCGATCCGACACAGGGCACGTATTCGCGGAGCTTGTGGCTCGGCGGCGAAAAGGATCTCGTCATATCCTGGACAGGGCCCAAGACGTGGGAGCCGACATCGGAATTCTCGGTGGCATGGCGGCTGGAAATGAACGCCAGCTCGAATCCGTCGCGCGTCCAGGACGGCACTCTCACCAGCGACAGGCCGGTCCAGCAGATCAACATGCTGCCTGTCTATGACGATCCGAATATCCGAAATGGCAGCGTCGAATTGCAATCGCTCAATTCCCCGGAGATTTCGTTGTGGTGCGACATCCCGCTTGGTTCAACGAGCTTTCATCAAGGCATTTTGCAGTCCTGGCGCATACCGCTGCCGCCGCCCGATCCCAACTCCGACCTGTCGCCGCCTGACCCATTCGATCCGCCGGTCGACAATCTCGGGCATCGACGCCTGCCGTGGGGCGGTCAGATCGAGCCCACGACCGTCCTCGACTTTCTCTGGTTCGATCCACCGCTGAATGCCGACGAAGTGGTGCCATTCGTCGCCTTTGCCGACGGCGGTTCGGCGGCCTCAGGGCTGCCGCTGGTGCAGGACTATGCCGATGCCATCAAGAACAATCCGGATCCACGGCAGGCCTACGAGGCGATGCAAACCGCAGCGGCTTCGTTCATCACGGCCAATTGGGCAGCGTGGACGGCAGCGCAAACTCTGGCCCTGAATCTTGCGCGCACGCTGGACCTGATTGCTGCGTTGCCGGGCGAGCCGTCCTTTTTCGAAATGGACGAACTGGTGGAAAAGGAACTCGGCATGACGCCTGCCGAGTTTCAGCAGACCCAGGTTGATGCGAAGGACGGATTGTTTCCGCTGGCCTGGCAGCTGCTTTATGCGATCGTCATTGTGACGCCGGCCGCGATCTCGGCGCCGTCGCAGCAAGAGGCGGTGGCGGCCACGGAATTCCTGGCACGTACGGCGCGCGCCATGAGTCTGGTCTGCCGGTTGCAGCGCGATGATCCGGCGTTGCTGCTCCCCGAATTCCGGCAGCGTTTGCCGCGCGCTCTGCTGGTGCTCCCGGATGGCGTCACTCCGCCGCTTCCCGCAGCTGGCGCTGACGATGTCGAGTGTCTCGGCGTCGGAGTCCAGAAGACCATCAATCAGCGTCTGAAGAAATATCGGCTCGGCGAAATCGCGCATGTCATGAACATTATGCCTGGGGAACGCCTTACGCTGTTCGACCGCGATCGCAGCGAAGCCCGCACCAGGGAGACCACGCGCGAGCAGGATGACCGGCGCGAAGCCCACGACGAGCGCGCAACTAGTTCGAGTGACCTGGCGCAGACCCTGCGCGACGCCCTCGCACAGGCAGAGGTCAACCGCAACTACACAAATCTGAATATCACCGCGGGTACCTGGCCAGACCTGGTAGCCAACGGCAGCTGGTGGGGCTGGGATGGTGAGCAGGGCCGCAAGCTCGGCCGTGCGGCGCGCTTTGTGCAGGGACTGAGCACGGAGGTCGCCAATCGCATGGCAAAGCGCGTCGTGCAGTTGCGCGCGACCGCCACACTGCGCGAACAGGAATCGACGCAAAGGCGCGCGATCGACAATCGTCGATCGATCACCCCGGTCTGCGGCGTCTATCACTGGCTCGAGAAGGTCTACGAGCTTCGGATGCGTTCGAACGGACGTCACGTTGTGCTGGAATTCCTGCTGTCTGCGCCTGGTGATCGGTTACGCAAGGAGGCGAAAGCCTGGCCGAAGCTCGAACCGGTGCTTCCGCCCGAAACCTGGGGGATCTCGAGCGAGCCGGACAAATATTCAACCGTGACGGCCGACAACTACGCCAGCGCCGCGGCCGCCTATGGTCTCTCTTTGCCGCCACCGCCGCCAGCCACTATCGTTGTACGTGCCGAGCTGGCTAGCTCCAGTCAGTCGGCCGGGCTGGTGATTCCGCCCGGCTATCAGGCCAGCGCCGTGTCCATCTCTTACGTCGTGAGCGATGCGACGCTGGTGCTTTCTGCGGTCGTCGGCACCATGCCGGTCACCTTTACGCCGACGCCGGTGCCAGCGGCAACCTCGCAAACCCCGGCAACATTGAGCGGAGCGACCGCGCCATCCGGCCCGCCGGCGATTCCGAATCCTCAGGGTTATGGATGGACCACGGCAGTGGCTGGCGTTGGCACGGGCAGCGTTACCCTCCCGGCCCGGACCAGCGGCGAGCTTCCGCTCGCCTGCCAGTATGCCGGCACCAGTTTCAACCTGATCGTGGAAGCACAGTGTGGAGCCGAGAGCGCAGCTGCCCTGACGGCGTGGCAGGTGGCGACACACGGGGCGATCATCACCGGGTACGACGACGCGCGCCTCGCGCGCGAAGGTGCGGTCATGGCCGCGGTCATCGCATTGCAGGCAACCGAAGGAGTTCGGGCGTCTGATCTCGCGGCAACTCACCTTGAGCGCGCTGGATGCGCTCGGTGCCGCGGTACCCCGGCCCTCGATCGGTACGCTTGCACCCGAAGAACAGCGCTTTCTCACCGATGCACTGGATTGGCAGCAATCGACCTACGCCTTCTTCCCGTTTGGGGTTGGCGCGGTCCGCCGGCCAAGCCCCGTGCGTTGGGCCGGGGAAACCGTCACCGACCGCAACGATCCAGCCTGGCTGCGGAGCTTCATGCAGGCCGGCTCTGCCAGGATGCTGGTGACAGTGCGGCGCGGCTATGAAGTGCCGCTGCTGTTCTTCCTCGCCTTCGGCTATTTGCCCGAGCTACCGCGCGCGGTCTTCACCACCGTGCCGGGTCGCGTCTGGCTCGGGCAGTTGCTCGTCGATAACCCGAGCGACCCCGAGGAATGCTGGCAGCTGCAAGTTCCCACCGACCAGGCCACCCTCGTCGTCGATGAAAAATTTGCAAGGAGGGTACAGGGATGAAACGACCTTTCTCCTTGCTGGGTGGATTTCACGCGCGCGCTGCGCCATCAGGACTGGCGGTCGCCGTCGAGCCGGTCGCAGTACCGGTCGGAGCGATCCTTCCCTATGCCGGCGATCTCACCAGCGACAGGGTCAAGAACTCAATCATCGCCCGTGGCTGGCTGCCCTGCGATGGCACTGCATACCAGATCACCCAGTACCCGAACCTGTACCACGCGATCGGCCTTATCTACACGCCGCAAAACGCGAGCAACGGGGCAGAGGAGTTCTGCGTGCCCGACTATCGCGGATGGTTCCTGCGCGGGCTCGCGACTGGCGCCGCGCAGGATCCCGGCTTCAACGATCGTACGGCGCCGCCGCAGGGCGCGAAGCAAGGGGTCGGCTCGACGCAGGCCTGCATGGTGCAGACGCACGAGCACAATTTTTCCGCGCTCTCGAGTGCCGCGCCGGCTGAGACCGGAACTGCGGGCGGCATTCCGCCCGCCACGAAGGTCCCCACGACTGACCTGTTGAATGCAAGCGGAACGGATCAACTAACCGGAGAGGAGACCAGGCCGAAGAACATCTACGTCAATTTTCTGATCAAGGCGGAGGGTCGAACCTACGTCCTTGGCGGTATCTGCTGACTGCAATGCTGACTTCAACCGATAACGAAGAGGAGTGCTTTAGATGACCGAGTTGCCAACCCTGAAAACACAATTCGCAGAACGTATCGAAGACGAGCACAAATTCGATCGGCTCGTCGATCTCCACGACGTCGTTAGCTGTCCCGAGCGCGCCGGCGACCTGAAAGCGGTCGACGTCGGCGTCTCCAGCCGCCGGAGCAGCATCGGTCGTTGCTCGCTAAGGCACTTCATCTGTATGTCTGCTACGGCAAGTATCGTCTTTGCTGCCTCTCCGGCGCTCGCGGAAACCATCGCCGAAACCGGCAGCTTTGTGGAAAAAAGCGGAATACCGCAGAGCGCGAGCACGACCTTTAACAGCGGTGGCGTATGGGACCCCAGCCAGAGTCTCGCGATCAATACCGCCAAGCATGAATTGCTGCACGCTATCGGGTTCACCAAAGCCTACACGGGATTTTCCGCGCACCTGACCCCTTCGAGCACCGATGATAGGCTGTTTTGCAGTTCAACGGGCTCAGCCAGCTGCGCTCAAGCGCAAATCCTTGGTATTTTGGTCCCGCCACAGAACGGCACCCATATCGATCCAAAAGGTGGCGCAGTGCAGAGCGGAAAATATAACCAGGCACTGAGTATCATGCAGCCGGACAGGGTCCCCGACTACGTGATGGACGGACTGGAGTTGTCGATCCTCGAGTCAGCCATGTGGTCCCAGCCAAACAAGCGGCCAAAAATAAAACCTGTCTTCGACAGCACCCTGTCTGCGGCTCAACAAGGCTACGTCAACGACGCGATCGCTGCGGTGGAGGCTCTTTTTCCTTCACAAGCGGCACAGTCCGAGTTCACATGGACGGTGACGAGGGCGGCCATAGAGGACCAGAGTGATGTCGACAATGCGCCGACGTCCCAATTGATTTCAGGGCTTGATACGGCTGACGCGCAGCAACGAAAGATGCTCGCAAAGGCAATTCTTAAACGAGGGGATCAGGCGATAGCCGAACTCAGGAATGCCGGAGCGAAACCCGCTTCGGGCATTTCGCCTCGACTGATGGATTTGCTTTACAGCCTTGCAACCGAAAGCGCCGATGGAAACATCAGCAGAAATAGCTTTGGTATTCATCTCAGCCCAGGTACGACGCGTCAGCAGGTGGTCGAGATCGGCAAGAAGTGGGGTTTCACGCTACGCCAGAATGATCAATGCGATCCCGGATCGGAGCCGGCCTGTTATGTGACCCTCAAGAAGGGAAAGGATGTGTTTGAAACCATGAGGAACCTGATCACGGAGGAGCCTGCAATTCACAATCTGAACTTCAATCATTTCGAGAAATGAGTGCCTGCTGTTCTGTTTTGTCGAGGTATCGTATGGCCTCACTGTCGTGAAGGCGAAGTCGGCGTCCCAGGGTGCCGGCAACGGGACCGAACTTCTTCGGCCGGAATGAGGTTTTCGCAAAAGCATTCACGATGGCGCCGACCACGCCATCGTGAATTTACGGCAGATCGGCGGCTTTCGGGTGCTGTCCCGGCGGCTTTCCAAAACAGATTTTTTGAACGGCGCGAGCCGCATTGGCGATTCCGGTCTCAGCAGAGTGTGGACGCTCTGCGCCATCTCAGGGGTGGTCGGGTGTTCTGATTGTCCCCGGATTCGATGCTGATCCATTGCCCCGCGCACGGCGACCTCGACCGACGGCATGACCGCGGACTTTTATCCCTTCGATGGCAATGCTGGTCAACTCTCAGACTCCTATCCCCTCGGCCAATCGCAAGAATCGGGTGTTGCGTGTCCGGGATTTGAACCTGTTGAGATTTTACTCATCATTATACCGTTCAAGGTCCGAGACATGCATGGCTAATCAATGAAATCGAGTTTGGAAGAATGTCGTAACGAGGAGGGCGATTGGTCTGTTCTCCGCTACATCATTCGCTTTGAATAGAACCGTTGTCGTACTGGCACCCAGTTGGAGACCTCGAAGTAGATGGCCGTCTTGTGGCCGCCCCGTCGTTTGGAACGAACACGAATGTGCATAGTACCTCGAAGTGCGAGACAATTTGGTCGCGACGTGGCAGTACATCGCTCGTCGCAGGCCCGCCGCCGCTGGACGTACGCAACATATCGGAGAACCTGGGAGCACCATGCGCATACGGACCATCGCACTTGGCTTATCGGGCGCTGCGCTGATTGCGGGCGGAAGCTGGTTCATCAGCCTGGACAAGGAAACGCGCGGCCTTCTCGCGACCTTTCCGACCAACGCAGATGTGCTGACGTGGTCGCAGACCCAGCGCGATGCGGCATTTCGGGCGCTGGATCGCCTGCCAATTCTCGCCAGGTCCGCCGAAATCGCGCCGTCGGCGAACCCGCTCCCGCTGCCGCGCGGCAAGCCGTTGGCGATCCCGGATCTGGATGAGTATATGGCCGGCCAGCACTCGGCGGGCATCGTGATCTTGCAGGACGGCAAGGTCCGCCTCGAACGCTACGGTCTCGACTTCGACGCGGCGGGCCGCTGGACCAGCTTCTCGGTCGCAAAATCCTTTACCTCGACGCTCGTCGGCGCAGCAGTCCAGGACGGGGCGATCAAAAGTCTCGAGGACAAGGTCAGCCAATATGTCCCGGACCTGCGCGGCTCGGCCTATGACGACGTGACGATCCGCCAATTGCTGACCATGAGCTCCGGGGTCGACTGGAACGAGGACTACGAAGACCCGAACTCGGACGTTTCCCGCTTCAACGGCGTCCGGCCCGATCCGGGGGTGGACGCTACCGTCAGCTACCTGCGCAAGCTGCCGCGCGCGCACAAGCCGGGCGAGGTCTGGCATTACAACACCGGCGAGACGAACCTCGTAGGCGTGCTGGTCTCGTCCGCCACCGGCAAGCTGATCTCGCAGTATCTGGAGGAAAAGGTCTGGCAGCCCGCCGGGATGGAGGCCAAGGCGACCTGGCTGGAGGGAAAGACCGGGCACGAAATCGCCGGCTGCTGCATTCAGGCGGCCACGCGCGACTTTGCCCGCTTTGGCCTGTTCGTGCTCGCCAACGGCAAGCAGATCGTGCCGCCCGACTGGTTCGCCCAGGCCACGACCAAGCAGAAGGATATCGGCGTTCCCGGCAAGGGCTACGGATTCTTCTGGTGGACCTACGACGATGGGTCGGTTGCGGCGCAGGGGATCTTCGGCCAGGGCATCTTCATCGATCGCGCGCGCCATCTGGTGATCGCCTCGAACGCCGACTGGACGCGGGCGAGCAAGGGTCCGGAACGGGTGGCGCGCGACGCCTTCTACAAACGCGTGCAGGCGGCGATCGACGCGGGCGGGTGAACGAAGGCGCGTCGGAACGATCGCGGTCGATGGCGCACATGCCGCAATTCCGTCTGTCGACGCGCGCGTGGCTCTCCCTTTCTGCTCAAGCAGCACCGCGATAACGCAGCGCCTCCACCAGCAAAGCGAACGCCGCTCTCACAGCTACGGAGTGCCGATCGAGGCACCGAAGTCGCGAAAATAAATTAGTATTGACTAATGCATTAGTATGTACTAATTTGTTTCGAATGACTGAAGCCACCGCCATCAACGCTGTCATGCGCGCGCTTGCCGATCCCACCCGGCGAGCCCTGTTCGAGCGGGTCGTCGGCTCCGACGAGATTACCGTGGTCGAGCTGACGCGGGGGAGTGGCGTGACGCAGGGCGCCATCTCCCAGCACCTCAAATCATTGAAGCAGGCCGGCCTGGTCGCCGAGCGCCCCGAGGGCCGCAACGTCTATTATCGCGCCGAGCCTGAGGGCCTCGCGCCGCTCGTCGATTGGATGAGCCACTACGGCGTCTTCTGGCGTGAGCGATTTGCCAACCTCCGAACCCTCCTGAAGGAGATCGATCCATGAACGACGCGGCATTGAAGTCGGACACGCAAGACATCGTTGTTGACGAGGTCTTCCCGCATGCGCCGGAGGCGATCTGGAAAGCGCTGACAACGGGCGAACTGATCGCCCGCTGGCTGAAGATGCCACTGACCGGATTCGCGCCCGTGAAGGGAAAGCAATTCACGTTCCAGACGACGCCGGCCGGCGCGTGGGACGGCACCATTCACTGCCAGGTGCTGGAGGCGATACCGAACGAACGCCTCGCCTATGCCTGGAAAGGCGGACACGAAGGAAACGTCGGATACGGCGCACGGCTGGACACTGTCGTCACCTTTACCCTTTCCAGTGTTGAAGGTGGAACGCGTCTTCGCCTTGTCCACTCCGGCTTCGTGCTTCCGCAGAACGAGACCGCTTTCAAGCGTATGGGCGAAGGCTGGAAGAAGGTTGTCCCCAGCATCGGCGCCATCGCGGCGGAACAGCTCTCATTGAAGAAGCCGCACTGACGCGCCTCGAAGACCTGATCGCATTGGGCGCGCGATCGCGCGTCTTCGCGGGTGACTCCTTTTCGGAGCCTCATTCGTCTTAGCGCTAGGTACGGCCAAGACCGCTGCGCGAACGCGTGTCGGGGACCCGGTCGTATTGGAAGTCTGTACCAGAGGCAACACTGGAAGGAGCCACCGCATATGGTTGATATTCTGAACAAAGTCGGAATCAGGTCGTCGTCCGCGAATGCTGCCTATAAGGCATTGACCGCGCTCGAAGGTCTTTCCGGCTGGTGGACGAACGACACGCGAGGGGATGGCAAGGTCGGCGGCGTGATCCAGTTTCGCTTTGGCGCGGGCGGGATCGACATGAAGGTCATGCAGCTTGATCCCGCCCGGCGCGTGCTGTGGCAGGTGGTCGACGGGCCGGCAGAATGGATCGGCACCACGGTAAGTTTCGATCTCAAACAGGAAGGCGACTGGACCATCATCCTCTTCAAGCACCAGGGCTGGAAGGAGCCGGTGGAGTTCATGCACCATTGCAGCACCAAGTGGGCGGTCTTTCTGCTGAGCCTGAAGTCGCTGCTCGAAACCGGCAAAGGTGCCCCGGCGCCAAACGATATCAAGCTCGACAGTTGGGAGTGAAGCCGCGCCGGTCAATCGCGGCCCAACAGCGCTTCATCGCATCATAGCAGGAGACCAGAGATGAGCGAGACTTATACCGGCGGCTGCGCCTGCGGCGCCATCCGTTATGAAATCCCTGCCGCGCCGTTGTTCATGAACCACTGCCAGTGTCGCGACTGTCAGCGTAAGAGTGGCACCGGGCACGGATCCTATCTGACCTTCCCGCGCACCGGCGTCAAACGCGAGGGCGACGCGACGCATTGGGACATCGTTGGCGATAGCGGCAATGTGAAGACTCTGCGCCTTCTGCCCGACCTGCGGGTCTCCGGTATATATGACGTTTGCGGCCATGCCTGAAATCTTCACCGTGCATGCTGCGAGCCTTGACGATCCCGGCCGGTTCAAGCCGCAAGTGGTGACGTACGGCGCGCGCGGTTACGCCTGGGACGACATCGATCCTTCCCTGACGAAGTTCGACAGGATGCCGCCGAAGTGAAATGCAGCCCGACCTGGCTTCGCATGAGGCTGGCTGACTTTTTTCCGAGCCTCGATCGTCCTGGCTAGGGAACTTATCGGCCCGCAACAAGTATCTCGGCAAAGGAGGAGGTCAACAATGCAGACATCACATGAGAACGGCCAGAAAGGCGGACCGCGAATGAACACACCGCCGATCGTGTCGCCGCAGGAGTGGGCGGCAGCGCGCGAGCAGATGCTCGTGAAGGAGAAGGCCTCGATCCGCGCGCGTGACGCGCTGGCCGCCGAGCGTCGGCGGATGCCGTGGATGGCAGTGGAGAAGAGGTACGAGTTCGACGGGCCCAAGGGCGGGATGAGCCTGCTCGATTTGTTCGAGGGCCGCAGGCAGTTGATCGTCTATCGCGCCTTCTTCGAGCCCGGGGTGTTTGGCTGGCCCGAGCACGCCTGCCGCGGCTGCTCCCTGGGCGCCGATCAGGTCGCCCACTTGGCCCATCTGAACGCCCGCGACACCACGCTCGCTTACGCCTCACGCGCGCCGCAGGAGGACATCGCGCGCCTGAAGGCGCGGATGGAATGGACGATGCCCTGGTACACCATCACCGACGGCTTCGACGCAGACTTCGGCGTCGATGAATGGCACGGCCACAACGTGTTCTTCCGCGACGGCGAGCGGGTATTCCGCACCTACTTCATCAACAGCCGCGGCGACGAGGCGATGGGGACCACCTGGAGCTACCTCGACATCACGCCGCTCGGCCGTCAGGAGAGCTGGGAGGACTCGCCGGAGGGTTACCCCCAGACCCCGCCGTACAAATGGTGGAACTGGCACGACAACTACGCCTCGGACGCCGTGCCCGACAAGAAATGGGTCGAGGTGTCGGATGCCGGAGAGGCGGCGTTCCGGAATCGCGCCTAGGGCGGGATTTTGGGTTGGAGTTGGCGAATGAATTCTCCCTCGCCCCGCTTGCGGCCGCAAGCGGGGCGAGTTGGCCTGGGCGGCGAAGCGATTCAACTCAAAGCCATCTTGGTCTAGTCGCAGGAGGGAAAGCATGAGCGAGGCTTATTGCGGTGGATCCGCCAGCGAAGCGAACCGTCATGACGGCGGCGCCGCAGCTTCGCCAGGCGCAGCCGGTTGGCTGAGCCTCGCGGCCGCGCCGACCTTCGCAATGATGGCGCTGTTGACGGGCGTCGGCGGCGGCCCGCCGGATATGCTCTGCTCCGCCGCGCAAGATGCATCGCCGCTGAGCGGAATGGTCCCGATGTACTTGCTGATGAGTGCCTTCCATTCGGCGCCCTGGCTGAAGCTGATCTCCGGCCGACGAAAAGCCGCGCCGGCCAAAGGAGAGATACGATGATTGACCGGCGCCGACTGACTCTTTTTCCGAGCCTCGATCGTCTTGGCTACAGTAGACACCTCAACACCGGAGCAGAACCGATGAGCCTCAAAGACAAGAATGTCGTCGTCACCGGCGGAAGCCGTGGCCTTGGCCTGGGATTGGTCGAGGCGCTGGTCGCGCACGGCGCACGCGTAACCGTCGTCGCCCGCGACGCCGATGCGCTCGCCGCCGTCCGCGCCCGGCTGGGCGTCGCCACGATCTCCGCCGACGTGACGGACGAAGCCGCCGCCCACCGCATCGTTGGCGAGGTCCGCCCGGATATTCTGGCGTTGAATGCCGGCGCGACGCCTCGGATGGGGCGGCTGGATCAGCTGAGCTGGGCGGATTTCTCCGTGCCGTGGGAGACCGACGTCAGGGCCGGGCTCTATTGGCTGCAGGCGGCGCTCAACGCGCCGCTCAAGCCCGGAAGCCGCGTCCTGGTGGGATCGAGCGGCGCCGCCGTGAGCGGATCGCAGATGTCGGGCGGCTATGGCGGCTCCAAGCGCATGCTCTGGTTCATGGCCAAGTACGCCAACGGCGTCTCGGAGGAGAAGAACCTCGGGATCCGCTTCCAGGCGATCGTGCCGCGGCAGATGATCCTCGGCACCGGGACCGGGGATGCGGCCGCCAACGCCTATGCGGGCTCCATGGGCATCACGCCCGAACAGTTCGTGTCCCGCTTCGGTGCGCCGATGCCGCCCCGGGCGTTCGGGGACAAAGTCGTTTCCGTGCTGGATGACCCGCAATATGCTGAGGGCGTCGTCTTCGGCCTCAACGGAGATGCGGGGATCACTGTCATGGAGGGAGCGGCGGCTTGAGCGCAGGACAGCCCCAGCCGAACCGCGACCGCCGGGCGGAGCTGCTCGCCCTGACCGGCGAGCTGCGGCCCGAGCTGCACCGCTATTGCGCGCGTCTGATGGGATCGGTCATCGACGGCGAGGACGTCGTGCAGGACACGCTCGCCCGGGCTTTGGTGGCGTTGCAGGATTTTGAAGAACAAGGCCTGGAGGAGATGCCGCCGCTTCGACCCTGGCTGTTCCGGATCGCCCACAACCGTGCCCTCGACCTGCTGCGCGGCCGGGCGGTGCGCATGACTGAGCCGATCGACGCCGCCTCCGATGTCGCCGATCCGGCCAACCCCGACCCTGTGGAGATGCTGATGCGCCAGGAAGCGGTCAAGACCGCGGTGTCGCGCTTTGCGGAGCTCCCGACCCTGCAGCGGAGCGTCGTCATCCTGAAGGACGTGCTCGACGAGTCGCTTAAGGAGATTGCCGCTCTGCTCGACCTCACGGTCGACGCCGTGAAGGGCCATCTGGCGCGGGGTCGCGCGCGGCTTGCCGAGATCAACGCGCAAGCCGGCCCGCTTGCGGAGGCGCGGCCGGCGTCCGCCGCGGTGGCGCGCTATGCCGCGCTGTTCAACCAGCGGGACTGGGACGGCCTGCGGGCGCTGCTGGCCGACGACGTCAAACTCAATCAGTCCACGTACCCGCCTCGCGCCGGCCGTGCGGAGGTCGGCATGTTCTTCACCATCTACGCCAAGTTCGATGGCGTGTGGCTGGCCCCCGCCTGGGTCGAGGGCCGGGAGGTGATCGCGGTCTTCGAAAACCGCGCCGCTCCGAAGCCCAGCTACTTCATGTGGCTCGAGTGGCGCGACGGCCGGATCAGCTTCATCCGCGACTACCGCTATGCCCGCTATGTCGTTGCCGACGCAGAGCTCAAGCTGGCACCGGACGCCAAGCCTGCGGACGACGGCGCCGCGGGCTGACGGCGCTGGTGGGCGTGCGTGACGTCAAAACAACCGCGGACGATCGAGTAGGAGTGAGGAGAATTGACGGTTAACGGCGGCAATTGCGTGCGTTTTCGCGGCAGGGCGTAGCGGTCTTTGCGGCGCGCACCGGCTGGCGGTTCGGCCACCCGGACTTCAACCACATTCATCTTCGCAACGCGCTCAGGCCGCCGGGCGGAAGTGTCCGGGCGAGTGTTTGGTATCACGCCGGATAAGCCGACGAAGGGTTGACGGCTCCGCATACCCTACCTGCCGTGCGATTTCTTCGACGGACAGGCGCGTGGTCTCGAGGAGATATCGCGCCCTCTCCATTCTGATGCGCTGAACGAATTGAATAGGCGAGATGCCGCAGGTCGTCGCGATCCGGCGGGCAAACGTGCGGGGCGCCAAAGCGACCGCCTCGGCGAGTTCTTCCATCCCGAAGTTACGGGCGATATTGCGGCGAACCCATCTTTCGGCTTTGGCGATCTTGGGGTCCTGACCCGCCAGGTAGGTAATCGCCATATAAGGCGCCTGCGAGCGCCGTTCATCCAGAAGAAGGTAATTTGCGCAGGCCTTGGCCAGGCCAGGCCCGGCAAATCGGCCTACCACCGCAAGCATCAGATCCATCTGCGCCATCGCGGCGCCGCCGGTTGCGATGGGCCAATCGGCCACGACCATCCGGTCGGTCACCAATTCGACCTGGGGATAACGACGCTGAAAGACCGGCGCGAGCCACCATGTCGTGGTCGCCCGTCGACCGTCCAGCAATCCCGTTTCCGCAAGCAGGAATGTGCTCGCGCACGACGCGGCGAGCACGGAGCCGGACTCGAATGCTTCAAGAAGCATTCCGCCCGCGCGTCGGCAGGCTGGGCTCGTCAATTTCTCTTCCAGTGCATCCGGGGACGCGGTGCCGAGGCCGGGAATGATGACGAGTTCGGCACCGCGCAGCTCCTTGCCGTTACGGCGCGGTCCGCAGCGAACCGTATCGACGTCGAACGGCAGAGCGCGTTTCGCAATCCCGCTGATCCGGTTGGCTGTAGCCATCACGTCGTGCGTGATGGCTGCGCTGGACGCCATACAGTCCTCGATCTCGAGAACCACAACCCTGGTCATGTCAAAAAATACCCGATCAATGTCATTTTAGACACTAGCTCGCCCGGCGGGGAATGACAATGATTGCTGCGTGAATACGCCGATTGCAGCAACTATCGACGAGAAGGCGCTACACCAGTGACGAAACGGAACATGAATAAGGATGACGCGCTCGAAGATTTTGCCCCTCGCGAGATCACCCTCGACGGTGTCGCCAGGGTGGTGCACGTGACCGGCGCGGGTCCCGCGGTGATCGTCATGGCGGAGATGCCTGGCATCAGCCCGCACGTCGCTCGCTTCAGTCGCTGGGTTCGAGACGCGGGTTTCACGGTATACATGCCCTCGCTATTTGGCCGCGACGGCGCCGTGCCGGCGGTGGAAGAGGGCGCCGCCGTCTTCCGCAGGGCGTGCGTCGCCGCAGAATTCCGCGCCTTCGCCGGAACCACCGGGCCGAGCCCGGTGACCCGATGGCTTCGGGCGCTGGCGAAGCTGGCGCATGAGGAGTGCGGCGGTCCAGGCGTCGGCGCGATCGGGATGTGCTTCACCGGCAACTTCGCGCTCACGATGATGCTCGATTCGGTGGTGCTTGCGCCGGTGCTGGCCCAGCCATCGCTACCCCTCGACGATCCTGCCGGGACAGGTATTCCCGACGACGAATTGCTCGCGGTTCGACAACGCCTCGAACGGGAGGATCTGACCGTCATGGCCTACCGCTTCGCGGGAGATTCGTACTGCCGGGATCAGCGGTTCGCGGCCTTTTCCGAGGCTCTCGGTGACCGGTTCATCTCACATGTGCTCCCCGACAGCGCCGCCAATCGCGACCCGCCGCCGTTTTTTCAACGCTTCGTCACGAGTCCGCACAGCGTGGTGACGGCGCACCTGATCGACGAAGCCGGTCAACCGACGATCGCGGCCCGCGACGAAATCCTGTCGTTTTTCACGCACAGGCTCGCTCCCGGGCGCCTTTGACGATCGAGGTTCACCGGTCCTTATGAGCGGTGCATCTTGCCGCGCCAAAAAACGTTTGACGGGGTTTGGTGAACGACCAAACGTTGTCTGGCCGCCCTTCACGATTTTGCGGCGCGTGACAGCAGTGCACCTCCTGGCGGCGATGAAGTCGATATCAGGGGATTGCGGATAGAGGTAAATTACTAAGAGATTGACCGAAAATGCAGCTAACGAATTCGGCCTTCATTGCGAGCCAACGGGTCGCGCGAATGCGCGCCCGTTGGCTCGCAATGACGACCATATAGCTTGTTTTATTGGCTGGATTTTCAGCGGGGCTCTGACGACGGTCAAGGGTCTTCACCCGCAAGCCGCCCGACGTGTCAAATTCTCCTTTGCTGTCCCGATAGCGGACAACGCCGTACCAAAAACTGCGTGCCCGACGGGCCAGATTTGGTGTGATTTGGGCTGTCGAGTCCCATAGCAAAAAATGTTTCTGTTTTCCGCCGACCCAAATCACCGGCATATCTGCCGCCGTCTCGTCCCGGATGAGGGGCGTTTCGCGATCGTCACAAAACGCGGGACGGGATGCGGTGGACGCGGCAGCGCCAGGCGTGAAACGTGATGGCAGGGCGGGTTCGTCAAGGGATCCGTGAGCGGTCAGACGGCGCGCTGACGAACGGTGCTGTTGCGTACGGTGAAGTCGTGTGGTCCTGACGCCTCAGTGGTTGGCGTCAAGTCTTCGGAGGCATGTCGGCCCGACCGGGCGCGGATTGGCCATATCCGAAGGCGACGGCGTCAAACAAGCCCGATCGCCGGGGAGAGCTCGAAGTAAGCCGTAAAGCCATTGCGCAGGGAATGCCGGAGTGCCTCCGCTGAACCTGTATGCTCGTGTGCGTTTTCTTCACCCATTTTGCACACGGGACCGCGGGTGCAGCGCGCATCCGGCATTCCCCGCGCCCTCTGATTTGAAGGCGCGAAGCTTTGGGCAAACCTCGGGCGGATCGGGCCGCGAGAACGCAAAACTGCGCCATCCGTCATCGCCCGCGAAGGCGGGCGATCCAATATTCCAGAGATGCCAGTGATAGAACCGAGAAGCCGTCGCGTACTGGATCCCCCGCACGCGCGGGGTATGACAGCGGTGCGTGGGGCGCTCTTTGAGAACTGAATCGTGGAAATGAATTGCGTAGCAACGCGCAACTCCCACATATTGGCGCAAGACGCTGGTCTCGAGAGATTGGTCACCCCCACCCAAACGAAAGCAGGATTCCGATGGCACGCGTGCGCTGTATCACCGAAATGGGCATGGGCGTTGATGTTCATGGCAAAGATGCCACCAAGGCGGCCAGGCGCGCGGTCTCGGACGCAATCCGCCACTCCAGCCTCGGATTCTTCCGGATGCTGGGCAAGACCGCCAGCGACATGTTCGTCGATGTCACCATCGGCGTGCCGGACCCCGGCGCGGTCGACACGACAGCCGTCGCGAAAGAGCTGCCTTACGGAACGGTGACCGTCACCGCGGTCAAAGGCGGGCTCGAGGTTGCTGCCGAGCGTGGCGGCGATGCCATCATCATCGCCAACGCCGCCGTGATTGTCAGTCTCGATGACGGTGCGGGAGGCCGAGTCGTGATGCCCGACCTTTCCGCCTTTCCGATCACGAAGCGCTGGCCGGCGAAACATCCGGACCGGCTTCAGCTCTATTCGCTGCCGACGCCGAACGGCGTCAAGGTTTCGATCATGCTGGAGGAGATCGGCCTTCCGTACGAGGTGCATCTGGTCGACTTCAACAAGGACGACCAGAAGACGCCGGAATTCCTGTCGCTCAATCCGAACGGCAAAATCCCTGCGATCCTCGATCCGGACGGACCGGGCGGCAAACCGCTCGGACTGTTCGAGTCGGGCGCGATCCTGCAATATCTCGCCGAGAAAACCGGCAAGCTGCTGCCGGCCGACGCCGCACGCCGCTATCAAACCATTCAGTGGCTGCACTTCCAGATGGGCGGAATCGGGCCGATGTTCGGCCAGCTCGGCTTCTTTCACAAATTCGCGGGCAAGGAGATCTCAGACAAGCGGCCGCTCGAGCGTTACGTCGCCGAGTCGAAACGCCTGCTGGGCGTCATGGAGTGCCGTCTCGGCGGACGGCAGTGGATCATGGACGACGACTACACCATCGCAGACATCTCGATGCTCGGCTGGGTACGCAATCTGATCGGCTTTTACGGCGCGCGTGAACTGGTCGCGTTCGATGGTTTTGGCAATGTCCCGGCCTGGCTCGAGCGCGGCCTCGCGCGGCCTGCCGTGCAACGCGGGCTTGAAATTCCGAAGCGGCCGTGAGCGACCCATAGCTGCATTTGTAATCTTGCGTGAGAGTTCCAGGGCATCGGGAAAATGACGATCACGATCTACGGCATCAAGAACTGCGACACCATGAAGAAGGCGCGCGCCTGGCTCGACAGCCACGGCGTCGCTTACGATTTCCATGATTACAAGACCGCAGGCATAGCGAAGGATAAACTGAAAAGCTGGAGCGACGAGCTCGGCTGGGAAATCCTGCTCAACCGCGCCGGCACGACTTTTCGCAAATTGCCCGACGGCGACAAGGAAGGGCTCAACGAGCGCAAGGCGCTCGCCTTGATGCTGGCGCAGCCTTCGATGATCAAGCGCCCCGTGCTCGATGTCGGCGGCAAATTGCTGGTCGGCTTCAAGCCGGAAATCTACGCCAGGGAAGTGGCGCCGATCGCGTGGCTCAGCGTCAGCCGAATTCGATCATGTCGGCGGCCGGAATGCCGGGCGGGGACACGGTGAAAAAGATCGCGGTCGATAACGGCACGAAGCTTCGGCGTCGGCAGCGCGTCGTTTCCGCGCATCAAATTCTCTGATTTCGAATCCGCCGTCTTCGCAAATGGTCTTCAGCGAGGCGATCACATCGGTGACGCTGCCGCCTTGCGAGAACGGCAACAGCAGCCGCTCATAGGCGACGATCCGCCCATAGATGTCATCGATGTTGGCGATGGTGTAGGCGGGAAGCGCGCGCTCGATGCATTTGTAGTAGGCCGGCATCACGACGGACACGAGCCTGGCTCCGACATATTCGTCGAGATATCGGCCCTTGCCGGTGTGGCCATAGGCGGTGGACATCCGCGTGCCGTCGCTCTGGATCGTCAGGCGCGGAGGTTGTTGCGCGGTATCGACGGTATAATAGACGAGGTCCGCAAGCTCCTCGGCGAGCCGCGCGGGCTGGTATTCCTCGACGCGCGGCAACATCTGCTCGCGGGCGTAGAGCCGCAACCAGGTGTTCAACAGGTCCCGCTGCTTGATCGATTTGACGACCGACGGGTTGGCGCTCTCGAATTCCAAAGCTGCGATCCGCTCTCAATACAAACCGGATCATCGGCCTGACGGGCAAATATTCTATGAAACCGTCAAGATTGTATCGGAACACCGTTAATGGCGGCTTTCCGAACCGGCTTGAACGGCCGTCGACGGCGGCAGACAACCGCGCAATCGTGCCTTCCAGGCAATTGGACTTAGGGCGAATCCTCGGGCGAGCTTGCCGTCGGCCGATGCCGAGCTTTCCACCTTGCCTAAGGCGGGCCGTTAACGGCATATTCCGGCCGGAGGGGGCAGGTCCGGGACGATTTCCAGGGCGTCCCGAGGAAGCCTGCCGGTTAGGAAAAATTAGCCATGTGCGCGAGCTTCGCTGCAATGGCTGATGGGGGAAATTTGATTGGCTGATGAGTTCATTCTCGAAACCCGCGGATTGACCAAGGAATTTGCGGGATTCTTTGCCGTTCGCGATGTCGATCTCCGGGTCCGCCGTGGCAGTATTCACGCGTTGATCGGTCCGAACGGGGCCGGCAAGACCACGTGCTTCAACCTTCTGACCAAGTTCCTGAGGCCTTCAGCCGGTCAAATCCTGTACCGGGGGCAGGACATTACCGCGATGGCGCCGGCCGACGTGGCGCGCCTCGGTCTGGTGCGCTCGTTCCAGATTTCGGCGGTGTTCCCGCATTTGACCGCGCTGGAAAATGTAAGGGTCGCGCTGCAGCGTCAGCACGGGCACTCCTTCGATTTCTGGCGTTCCAAGTCGGTGCTCGACCGCTTCAACGGCCGCGCCCTCGAACTGCTCGACGATGTCGGCCTGAGCGAGTTTGCAACGACGCCGGCGGTCGAAATGCCCTATGGCCGCAAACGCGCGCTTGAAATTGCAACCACGCTTGCGCTCGACCCTGAAATGATGCTGCTTGACGAGCCGATGGCCGGCATGGGGCACGAAGACATCGACAAGATCGCCGCATTGATCAAGCGCATCTCCGCGAAATACACCATCCTGATGGTCGAACACAATCTCAACGTCGTTGCCAATCTGTCCGACATCATCACCGTGCTGACGCGCGGTCACGTGCTTGCGGAAGGCAATTATGCCGACCTGTCCAAGGACGAGCGCGTCAAGGAAGCCTATCTGGGGGCGGGGCATGCCTGATCTGAAAATGGCCGACGCCGCGACAAAGCCGACGTCAGGCACCGGGACGCCTGTGCTGGCGGTTGAGGATCTGCAGGCCTGGTACGGCGAGTCCCACATCCTTCACGGCATCAATTTCAAGGTGAACGCTGGCGAGGTGGTCACCCTGCTCGGACGCAACGGCGCCGGCAAGACCACGACGCTGAAATCGGTGATGGGGATTATCGGCAAGCGTACCGGCTCGGTTCGTTTCGACGATCAGGACATCATCCGGGCGTCCTCGGACAGGATCGCGCGCATGGGCGTCGCCTTTTGTCCCGAGGAGCGCGGCATTTTCGCCAGCCTCGACGTCCGCGAAAATCTGCTGTTGCCGCCGATCGTGCGCAGCGGCGGCCTGTCGCTGGACCAGATCTTCGACCTGTTTCCAAATCTCAAGGAGCGGCTGAACAGCCAGGGCACCAAATTGTCGGGCGGCGAGCAGCAGATGCTGGCGATCGCCAGAATCCTGCGCACCGGCGCGCGGTTTCTGATGCTGGACGAGCCGACCGAGGGGCTGGCGCCCGTCATCATCCAGCAGATCGGCCACACCATCGCGCGGCTCAAGAAAGAAGGTTTCACCATCCTTCTGGTCGAGCAGAATTTCCGCTTCGCCGCCACCGTCGCGGACCGCTACTACATCGTCGAACACGGCAAGATCATCGACGGCTTCGCCAACGCGGATCTGCAGGCCAATATGGACAAGCTTCACACCTATCTCGGCGTCTGAACAACAATGAGAAAAATCCAAAAAGGAACCACCATGAAAACCAGGATCGTCGCGTCGCTGCTGCTTGGCTCCGCGCTGAGCCTTGCCTCGGCGAGTTTCGCGCTGGCGCAGGACAAGACCGTCAAAATCGGCGCGCTGACCGATCAGTCCGGCCTTTACGCCGACCTCGGCGGGCCGGGCTCGACGCTGGCGGCGCAGATGGCGGTGGAGGATTCCGGTCTGACCGCCAAGGGCTGGAAGATCGACGTCATCTCCGGCGACCACCAGAACAAGCCCGACGTCGGCACCGCGATCGCGCGCCAGTGGTTCGATGTCGACAAGGTCGACGTCATCGTCGACGTGCCGAACTCCGGCGTCGCGCTCGCCGTCAACAACGTCATCAAGGAGAAGAACGGCGTCTACATCAACTCCGGCGCCGCGACCTCCGATCTCACCAACGCGCAATGCTCGCCCAACACCGTGCACTGGACCTACGACACCTACATGCTCGCCCATACCACCGGGCAGGCGCTGGTGAAGGCCGGCGGCGATACCTGGTTCTTCCTCACCGCCGACTACGCCTTCGGCGCCGCGCTCGAACGCGACACCACCGCGGTCATTCTGGCCAACGGCGGCAAGGTCGTCGGTGGCGTCAAGCATCCGCTGAATACCTCCGACTTCTCATCCTTCCTGCTGCAGGCGCAGTCGTCGAAGGCCAAGATCATCGGTCTGGCCAATGCCGGCGGCGACACCACCAACGCGATCAAGCAGGCGGCCGAATTCGGCATCGTCAAGGGCGGGCAAAAGCTCGCGGCGCTGCTTGCTGTTCCTGACCGACGTCAAGGCGATCGGTCTCGAGACCGCGCAGGGCCTGAACTTCACCGAAACGTTCTACTGGGACATGAACGACCAGACCCGGGCATTCTCCAAGAAGTTCGCCGCCCGGATGAAGAACGGCGCGCCCCCGACCATGGTGCAGGCCGGCGTCTATGCCGGACTGATCCACTACTTCAAGGCGCTGGAAGCGCTCGGCGGCAATCCGCATGATGGCGTCAAGGTCGTGGACAAGATGAAGTCGATCCCGACCGACGATCCGCTTGTTCGGCAAGGGCGAGATTCGAGCCCAACGGCCGCACCATCCATTCGGCCTATCTGTTCGAGGTGAAGAAGCCGTCGGAATCGAAGGCCCCCTGGGACTTCTACAAGCTGATCGGCACGGTTCCGGGAGACCAGGCTTTCACGCCGCTCTCGGAAAGCACATGTGCGTTGCTGAAGAAATAGCCGGCGAGTGCCCGCCGGCCCGGCGCCGGCGGGCACGGTCAGGCGTTACAACTGGATCGAGTGCGAAAGATCTGATCGATGCAAGCTCTCTACGCACAGCTTCTGGTGGGACTGATCAACGGCTCGTTTTACGCGCTGCTCAGTCTGGGGCTCGCCGTGATCTTCGGCATGCTCAACATCATCAATTTCGCCCATGGCGCGGTCTACATGATGGGCGCCTTCGTCGCGTATTTTCTGCTGAACGTGATGGGCATCGGATATTGGCCGGCGCTGATCATCGCTCCCATCGCGGTCGGCATTTTCGGCATGATCATGGAGCGGACCATGCTGCAATGGCTGTCCGGCCTCGATCATCTCTATGGGCTATTGCTGACCTTCGGACTGGCGCTGATCATCCAGGGCGTGTTCCAGAATTACTTTGGTTCGTCCGGTTTGCCCTATTCGATCCCCGATGAACTGAGGGGCGGCATGAATCTTGGCTTCATGTTCCTGCCGATCTATCGCGGCTGGGTGGTGGTCTTCTCGCTGATCGTATGCCTCGCTACCTGGTATCTGATCGAGCGGACGCGGCTCGGCGCCAACCTGCGCGCCGCCACCGAAAACCCGACGCTGGTGCGGGCCTTCGGCATCAACGTGCCCAGGATGATCACGCTGACCTACGGGCTCGGGGTCGGCCTTGCAGCGCTGGCCGGGGTGTTGTCGGCGCCGATCAATCAGGTGCGGCCGCTGATGGGCGCCGATCTGATCATCGTGGTGTTTGCGGTGGTGGTGATCGGCGGCATGGGTTCGATCATGGGATCGATCGTCACCGGCTTTGCGCTGGGCGTGATCGAGGGACTGACCAAATACTTTTATCCCGAAGCCTCCAACACCGTGGTATTTGTCCTGATGGTGCTGGTGCTGCTGGTGAAACCTTCGGGACTGACGGGACGGGCGAGCTGATATGACGGCGATGACCGACGATACGCTGCCGGTGACCCCGCGCACCATTCGCGACGAGATGATCGCGTTCGGCATCATGACGGCGCTGTTGCTGATCGTGCCGCTGACCGGCGTCTACCCGTTCTTCGTGATGCAGGCGCTGTGCTTTGCGCTGTTGGCCTGCGCCTTCAACCTGCTGATCGGCTATGGCGGATTGTTATCGTTCGGTCACGCGATGTTTCTGGGGACGGCGGGCTACGTCACCGCGCATGCGCTGAAGGTGTGGGGCCTGTCGCCCGAACTCGGAATTCTGGTCGGCACCGCGGGCGCCGCCGGGCTTGGCGTCATCACCGGCCTCATCGCCATCCGCCGCCAGGGCATCTATTTCGCGATGATTACGCTGGCGCTGTCGCAACTTCTGTATTTCATCTATCTGCAGACGCCGTTCACCCATGGCGAGGACGGCATCCAGGGCATTCCGCAAGGATATCTGTTCGGAATTTTCAATCTCACCAATCCGACGATCCTTTACTACGTCATCCTGGCCGGCTTCCTGTTCGGTTTTCTGGTAATTTTCCGCACCATCAATTCGCCGTTCGGCGAAGTACTGAAAGCGATCCGCGAGAATGAGCCGCGCGCGATCTCGCTCGGCTACAAGACCGATCAGTACAAGCTGCTCGCCTACATTTTGTCTGGAACGCTGGCGGGATTTGCCGGCTCGCTGAAGGTGTTTGTCGCCCAAAATGCCTCGCTCACCGATGTGCACTGGAGCATGTCGGGCGAGATCGTGCTGATGACGCTGGTCGGCGGCCTCGGCACCGTGTTCGGCCCGGTGGCCGGCGCCTTCGTGATCATCGCCATGCAGCAATATCTCGCCGGATTCGGGCAATGGGTGACGGTGATTCAGGGCGCGATCTTCGTGGTCTGCGTGCTGACGTTCCGCCGCGGCGTGATCGGCGAAATCGCCCATTATTTCCGGCGGTCCCTTTAAAAGGAGCCAATTTCCGGACCCTACAAAGCGGTGGATGACCCGTTTCCGTCAGGTGCAGGCACGCGCTTTCCCGGGAAAATGGTCTATGACAGTCCGGTGACGGGCCGCCTTGTCCGGCCATTTCCGTAAACTTGGACATGTCAGATGCTGCGTTGGTTTCGCGCGTTTCTCCCGAAGGAGGAACGGTTTTTCGAACTGTTCGCCCGACATTCGCAGACGGTGGTGCAGGGCGCGCTGGCCTTGCAGGGCATGCTGCACGGCGGCGAGGAAACTCCGGTCTTCTGCCAGCGCATCAATCAGTTCGAAAATGACGCCGACAACATCACCCGCGAGGTGCTCACCGCGGTGCGCCGGACGTTCATCACCCCGTTCGACCGCGGCGACATCAAGAACCTCATCACCTCGATGGATGACGCCATCGACCAGATGCAGCAGACCGCCAAGGCCGTCATCCTGTTCGAGGTCCGCACCTTCGAGCCGCCGATGCGCGAAATGGGGACGCTGCTGGTCGAGTGCGCCAATCTGGTCGACCGCGCGCTGCCGCTGTTGCAATCGATCGGCGACAACGTCGCGATGCTGACCGCGATCACCGAGGAACTGACCAAGCTGGAAGGCCGGGTCGACGATCTCCACGACATCGGCCTGAAGGAGCTTTTCCTCAAGCATCGCAACGCCAACACGATGGATTTCATCGTCGGCGCGGAGATCTACGACCATCTTGAGAAAGTCGCCGATCGGTTCGACGACGTGGCCAATGAGATCAACAGTATCGTGATCGAACAGGTATAGGGCAGGGCCGCGCAGTGGACGCCACGCTTGGTCTTCCTATTCTGGTCGGATTAATCGCAGTCGCGCTGCTGTTCGACTTCCTCAACGGATTGCACGACGCCGCCAACTCGATCGCGACGATCGTATCCACCCGGGTGTTGCGGCCGCAGTACGCCGTGTTGTGGGCGGCGTTCTTCAACTTCGTCGCCTTCATGGTGTTCGGACTTAACGTCGCCCGCACCATCGGCACCGGTATCGTCGAACCCAGCGTCATCGATACCCAGGTGATCTTCGCCGCGCTGATCGGCGCCATCGTCTGGAACCTGATCACATGGGGATTGGGAATGCCGTCCTCCAGTTCGCACGCCCTGATCGGGGGACTGGTCGGGGGCGGAATGGCCAAGGCCGGAATTTCGGCCGCGGTCTGGAGCGGGCTGTCGAAGACGTTGCTCGCGATCGTGCTGTCGCCGCTGGTCGGATTTCTGCTGGCGATGGTGCTGGTCGCGATCGTGTCATGGGCGTCGGTACGCTCCACGCCCTTCGCGGTCGACCGTGCCTTCCGCATCCTGCAATTCGTCTCGGCGTCGCTGTATTCGCTCGGCCACGGCGGCAACGATGCGCAGAAGACCATGGGCATCATCGCCGTGCTGCTCTATTCGCAGGGGCAGTTGGGAAAGGAGTTCTACGTGCCGTTCTGGGTGGTGCTGGCGTGCCAGGCGGCGATGGCAATGGGTACCCTGATGGGTGGCTGGCGGATCGTCCGCACCATGGGCTTGAGGATCACCAAACTGACGCCGATGCAGGGCTTTTGCGCGGAGACCGGCGGCGCGGCGACGCTATTCATGGCGACCTGGCTCGGCGTTCCCGTCTCCACCACGCACACCATCACCGGCGCCATCGTCGGAGTCGGCGCGGCGCGGCGGGTCTCGGCGGTACGCTGGAACGTGGCGAGTTCGATCGTCTATGCCTGGGTGATAACGATCCCGGCCTCCGCCGGCGTCGCGGCGCTGGCGTACTGGGCGGTATTGCTGGTGCGATAAACCACCCCCGCCAGGCCATGGCGTTTTCGAGCGAAGTGGATACCGGTTCGCGTCAAGAAAACGCGTCAAAAACAATAGATGGAGCCTCGGTTCCGATTCAATCAGAACCGAGGCTCTAGAGTTAAGCCGCGCAATCCCTATATGGACTGTGCCGATCCTGCTTGATCCGGCCGGTTTTCCCTGCCAAACGCTCAGCCTCATGACCGATCTCGCCATTGCAACCGAACAGCCGTCCCGTTCGCCGCTCGCTGCCGAGGTCGCGCGGCGGCGGACCTTTGCGATCATCTCCCATCCCGACGCCGGCAAGACCACGCTGACCGAGAAACTGCTGCTGTTCGGCGGCGCGATCAATCTCGCCGGCCAGGTCAAGGCCAAGGGCGAGCGCCGCAACACCCGTTCCGACTGGATGAAAATCGAGCGCGAGCGCGGCATCTCCGTCGTGACTTCGGTGATGACCTTCGAATTCGAGGGCCGCGTGTTCAACCTCCTGGACACGCCGGGCCACGAGGATTTTTCCGAAGATACCTACCGCACGCTGACCGCGGTCGACTCCGCGGTCATGGTGATCGACGCCGCCAAGGGCATCGAGGCGCGGACGCGAAAGCTGTTCGAGGTCTGCCGCCTCCGCGACATTCCGATCATCACCTTCATCAACAAGATGGACCGCGAGAGCCGCGATACCTTCGATCTGCTCGATGAAATCGAAAAGACGCTGGCGCTCGACACCACGCCGATGACCTGGCCGGTCGGCCGCGGCCGCGATTTCCTCGGCACCTACGATCTCTTGACCGGCGGCGTACGCCTGCTCGAAGGCGGTGGCGCCAAGACCGGCGCTGCGCTGCAGATCGACATCGCCGATCTTGCCGGCCGCAATCCCAATCTCGACGTCGGCACCATCAAGGAGGAACTCGCGCTGGTGTCGGAAGCCTGCAAGCCGTTCGACCTCGAGGCATTTCGCGAGGGCCATCTGACGCCGGTGTATTTCGGCAGCGCGCTGCGCAATTTCGGAGTCGGCGATCTCCTGGAAGGCCTGGGGCGTTTTGCGCCGCCGCCGCGCGCGCAGGAATCCAACCTGCGCAAGGTCGAGGCGGCGGAACCGCGCATGAGCGCCTTCGTGTTCAAGATCCAGGCCAATATGGATCCGAACCATCGTGACCGCATCGCCTTCGCGCGGTTGTGCTCGGGAAAACTGACCCGCGGCATGAAGGCGAAGCTGGTGCGCACCGGCAAGAACATGTCGCTCTCCAGCCCGCAGTTCTTCTTCGCGCAGGATCGCGCGCTGGCCGACGAGGCCTTTGCCGGCGACGTCGTCGGCATTCCCAATCACGGCACGCTGCGGATCGGCGACACGCTGACCGAAGGCGAGGACCTTACCTTCGTCGGGGTGCCGAGCTTCGCGCCGGAAATTGTCCGCCGCGTCCGGCTGACCGACGCGATGAAGGCGAAGAAGCTGAAAGAAGCCCTGCAGCAGATGTCGGAGGAGGGCGTGGTGCAGGTGTTTCGCCCGCGCGATGGCGCGCCGGCGCTGGTCGGCGTGGTCGGTCCGCTGCAACTCGACGTGCTGAAGGCGCGGCTCGATGCCGAATATGCGCTGCCGGTGGAATTCGAAGTCTCGGAGTTTCAGCTGGCGCGCTGGATTTCGTCCGACGACCGCAAGAAACTCGAAGCGTTCATTGCCGCCAACGGCTCCGGCGTCGCCGACGACGTCGACGGCGATCCGGTGTTTCTCGCCAAGAATGAATTCTACCTCGGCTACACCAGGGAACGCGCCGAAGGCATCACGTTTTCCAGCGTCAAGGACGTGAAGAAGAAGGCGTGAGGCGGGTTGCGCTGATCGCGGAACTGTCGGCCATGAACGCGGGGATTTGAACGAAACCGGGCTTGATACAGCCTGGCCGCCACATCATCTCGAACAAGCATCCCTGGGTCTGCTGCCTTCGAGGGCTCGCGTCATGCTCCGGCGTATCGTTTTCTGTCTCATTGTTACCATGGCGGGAATGATGATCGCCGGATCCGCTGACGCGCGGCGGCGGCACCCCATCGATGCCACGCCGTTTTCGCACGCGCCCTGCAGCGTGCTGGAGGGACGGCCGTGCACGCCGTCCTATTGCAGCGTGTTCAATCATGGGCCGTGCATTCCCGAGATCGATTATCCCTATGGCGAAAATCTGCAGCTGACGATCGAAACCGTGCCGCCGCAGGATGATTTGGCAAAATATCAAAGACCGGACCACGATCTCGACACCATCGGCGACCTGTTCGAGGCCTTGCGATCGTGCTGGTCGCCGCCACCGCCGGCCTCCGCCCGCGAGGGTATGCAGATGTCGGTGCGCTTCAGCTTCAAGCGGTCGGGCGAGATCATCGCGGCGCCGCGCTTGACCTATGCCACCGCGGGCGCGCCTGCGGACGTGCGCGCCAGCTATCTCAAGGCGATCAACGCCTCGCTCGACGCCTGCCTGCCGCTGAAATTCACCGGCGGGTTAGGCGGCGCGCTGGCCGGGCGGCCGATCGCGATCCGCTATGTCGACAATCGGGAGTTGGAGAAGACGGAGACAAAGTAAGGCAAGCCCGTCATTCCCCGATGTGCAATTTCACATCTGAGGGCGCGCGCAGCGCGAACCCGGAAATCCCGAAATGGTCTTGCCAACTTCAATACTTCGAGATTCCGGGTCCGGTCCTTTCGGACCGTCCCGGAATGACGGTGGGTATGGTGCCCGCGCATCTAGCGCATTGCGGTCCGAGCCCCGAAAGTGTTACCCGATGCTTGGAAAGCCGGCTTGCAAGGGAGAACGTCATGGGACTGGCCGTCATGATCCTGGGCCTCGTGCTGTTGCTTGGCGTCCATGTGCTGACCACCCAGCGCGACTTGCGGGCGCGGTTGATCGCGCAAGCCGGCGAGGGAGGCTACAAGATCGGCTATGCGCTGGCCTCGCTCGTGGGCCTTGCGCTGATCGTCTGGGGCTTTGCCCATTATCGCGCGACCGGCATGTGGGAGGTCTGGACCCCGCCCAGGGTGCTCAAGCACATCACGGTCGCCTTGATGCTGCCCGCGGTGATCCTGGTGGTCGCTTCCTATATCCGCGGCCGCATCTACACCGCGCTGAAGCATCCGATGCTGTCGGGCATCAAGCTGTGGGCGGCGGCGCATCTGCTCGCCAACGGCGATCTCGGCGGAATCATCCTGTTCGGCTCGTTCCTGGGGTGGGCGGTGTTCGACCGGATCTCCCTGAAACGCCGCACTGACGCCGGCGCACCGCCGATCCCGGTCGGCGGCCTCAGCAACGACCTGATCGCGGTGGCGGTCGGGATCGTCGCCTATCTGGCGCTTGTTTTCGCGTTCCATCCCGTCGTGATCGGCGTCCCGGTCGTCGGAGTTTAAGATGTCCGTTCAATCCGCCATCAGGCGCAGAACTGCGCCGGATATCCGCGCCCGCAAGAACGGCGAGCCGATCGTGATGCTGACCTCGTATCACGCCCATACCGCGGCATTGGTCGATCGCTATTGCGACGTCATACTTGTCGGCGATTCCCTGGGCAATGTGATGCATGGTTTCGAGACCACGGTGCCGGTGACGCTCGACATGATGATTCTGCAGGGCCACGCGGTCATGCGCGGCTCGCAGCACGCGCTGGTCGTGGTCGACATGCCGTTCGGCTCCTATGAGGCCTCGAAAGAGCAGGCGTTTCATTCAGCCGTGAGAATCCTGAAAGAGACCCATTGCGGCGCTGTAAAACTCGAGGGCGGCGCGCGGATGGCGGAGACCGTCGCGTTTCTAACCGAGCGCGGCATTCCCGTGATGGGCCACATCGGCTTGACGCCGCAATCGATCAATACGCTCGGCTCGTTTCGTGCCCAGGGCCGCGAAGAGGGCAGCTGGGAGCCGATCGAGAACGACGCATGCGCGATCGCGCAGGCCGGCGCCTTCTCGGTCGTGATCGAAGCGGTCGCCGAGCCATTGGCGCGGAAGATCACCGAGACGATCGCAATTCCCACCATCGGCATCGGCGCCAGCGCGGCCTGCGACGGTCAGGTTCTGGTGCTCGAAGATATGCTGGGGCTGTCGCCACGCACACCCAAATTCGTCCGCCGCTACGGCGATCTCGGCCCGATGATCGAGGCCGCGATCGAGGGCTATGCCAAAGACGTGCGCTCGCGTGCCTTCCCCGGGCCGGAGCATGTTTACGGCATGAAGGCGAAGAGTTAAGACGAGGCGCGATGGACTGGTCGCACTATTCGATCCCGGCGATGCGGCTCGAAGCGCGCTTCGGCGACCGCGTGGTGCCTGCGTTTTGCGAGCGGCCGAAAAGCATCTGGGCGATGATCTCGGAGGCGGCGTCAAGAAATCCCGATGGCGAGGCGTTGGTGTGCGGCGAACGCCGGATGACGTGGCGGGAAGTTGAGCAACAATCGGCGCAAGTCGCGGCGGGGTTGCGGAAGATGGGCCTGCAAAGCGGCGATCGGATAGCGCTGCTGCTTGGCAACCGAATCGAATTCGTGCTGGCGGTGTTCGGGGCGGCGAAACTCGGCGCCATAACGGTTCTGCTCAGCACCCGGCAGCAAAGGCCGGAAATCGCCTATGTGCTGGCCGACTGCGGCGCCAGGCTCCTGATCCATGAGGCCACGCTGGCCGACCGCCTTCCCGATGCGCGCGATGTTCCCGACCTGGCGCATCGGATCTCCGTTGAGGACAATGAGAGCACGTCGCAATTTTCTGGCTTGGTCAGGAACGAGCCCCTGCAAGAACCCTCCGATGTCGGCGAGGAAGACACGGCGATGATTCTCTATACGTCCGGCACCACCGGGCGGCCCAAAGGCGCGATGCTCGCGCATTGCAACGTCATTCACTCCGCGATGGTCTATGAGACCTGCATGGAGCTAACATCGGCGGACCGTTCGATCGCAGCGGTGCCGCTCGCGCATGTGACGGGCGTTGTCGCCAACATCATGAGCATGGTTCGTTGCGCGGGAACGCTGATCATCGTCGCCGAATTCAAGGCAGCGGATTACTTGAAAGTCGCCGCACGCGAACGCGTCACGCAGACCGTGATGGTGCCGGCGATGTATAATCTTTGCCTGCTGCAGGCGGATTTTGACAATTACGATCTTTCGGCATGGCGGATCGGCGGCTATGGCGGCGCGCCGATGCCGATCGCAACCATCGAAAAGCTGGCCGTCAAGGTACCCGGTCTCAAGCTCATCAATGCTTACGGTTCGACCGAAACGACGTCGCCTTCGACCATCATGCCGCCGGAATTGACTGCCGCGCATATCGACAGCGTCGGTCTGCCGTGTCCCGGCGCTGAGATCATCGTGGTCGACGCCGGCGGCCGCGAGCTGCCGCGCGGCGAGATCGGCGAGATCTGGATTCGCTCAGGTTCGGTCATCAGGGGTTACTGGAACAATCCAACGGCGACGGCCGAGAGTTTTACGGCAGGTTTCTGGCATTCGGGCGATCTCGGTTCGATCGACGAAGAGGATTTTGTGCGCGTGTTCGACCGCCAGAAAGACATGATCAACCGTGGGGGCTTGAAGATCTATTCCGCCGAGGTCGAATCCGTGCTCGCGGGTCATCCGGACGTGGTCGAGAGCGCCATCATTGCAAAACCGTGCTCGGTGCTGGGCGAGCGCGTGCATGCCGTGATCGTGGTCCGGGGCAGCGAAGTCAGCGAAGGTACCCTGCGCGCATGGTGCGCCGAGCGGCTGTCGGACTACAAGGTGCCGGAGACATTGGTGCTGACCGCCGAGCCGCTGCCCCGCAACGCCAATGGCAAGGTGATGAAGCGCCAGCTGCGCGAGGCCTGGGCCGCGGCGCAATCGTAGCCGGCCGGGCGAGTCCAGGACGGTAGGCGGCTCCTGATCGGTTTTGGTTCCCCGGCCGACAGTGTTAACGCTTTGATCCGGCTGGTTTTGCCTTGCCGCCGCCATAACGCTAGGGTAACGCCGCCGCCAGGTGGGGACCGGGCCTGTGGCAGGCCAGCGGATTCGGCTCGGCTCATCGGGGATGGGATACCTTTAAGTGTCTGAATTATTTGACGAAGTCGACGAGGAAGTACGTCGCGATCAGCTCAAAAAGCTGTGGGACCAGTATTCGATCTATATTGTCGCCGGGGTGCTGCTGATCATCGCCGGGGTCGGCGGCTGGCGCGGTTACCAGTATCTGGAGGCCAAGAAAGCGGCCGAGGCCGGTGCGGCCTTCGACAAGGCGGTCGAGCTCTCCGAGCAGAACAAGCATTCCGAGGCGGAATCGGCCTTTAACGATCTGGCGGCGAAAGCGCCGTCGGGCTATCGCATGCTGGCGCGGCTGCGCGCGGCGGCCGAGGCTGCAAGCCACGATCCGCAAGCGGCGGCGAAAATGTACGACGACATTGCCGCAGATCGCAGTATCGGCGCAGAACAGCAGGATCTTGCCAAGGTCCGGGCGGCCGAATTGGTGATGGAAACATCAAGCTATCCCAACATGCTTGCTCGCCTTGAGTTCTTCCACCGGGCCGGAGGCGACCTTTCGCCATACCGCGCGAGAACTGCTGGCTCTGTCGGCCTGGCGCAGTGGCGACGCGGCCGCGGCGCGGAAGTGGCTGGATCTGATTGCCAACGACGGTGAAACGCCGCCTTCCTTGCGCTCGCGCGCCGAGGCACTGCAGGCGCTGCTGCCGCCGGTTGCGAAAAGCTGACGGCAGGAAAATGAGTTGAGTGGGAAATCGACCATGCGCCGCTCGCAACGTCTGATCGCAGCTACAGTCCTCGTCGCGCTATCGAGCGCACTGGCTGGCTGCTCGTCCAGTATCTACAGCTGGGATCCGAGCGATCTGCTCGATTTCCTCGACACCAAGAAGAAGCTGCCGGGTGACCGCAAGCCGGTTTTCCCCGACGGCGTTCCGGGCCTCGAGCAGGGCGTTCCGAAGGAGTTGTACAAGGGCAACGTGGAGCAGCAGCTCCAGGACCAGAATGCCCAGGCTGCGGCCGCCGCCGCGGCTCCGCCGCCCGAAGAGCCGAAGCCAAAGCAGGCCGCCAAATCGAAGGGCAAGGGCAAGCACCCGGCCACGGCCAGCACCGAGCCTGCCGCCGCGCCGGATCCCGACGCTGCGCCGGAGGAGGACGGCAGCACGGCCGCCGCGCCGCCGGCTCCGAAGCCGAAGAAAGTCGCCCGCAGGCGGACCACCGCGCCGCCGCCCGATCAAACAGCCGAGCAACCGGCGCCTTCAGATCAGTCGGCGCAACAGCCGCAGCAGGCGCCATTCCCGGCGCCGATGCCGAGCGGTACCTTCACGCGCTAATTTTGTTTCCGTCGCATTGACAGGCGCGTCGATTCAATGATCTGCGCGTATTCTTCCGCAAGTAGACGTACGCAATCTGCGTAAACTTGATTGCGGGGCATAACCGCTACCCACTTTTTCGGAATACGCGCTAAAAGGCGCATGGATCGCTTATGTCTTTCACGATTGCCATCATCGGCCGGCCCAATGTCGGAAAATCGACGCTGTTCAACCGGCTGGTCGGGCAGAAGCTCGCGCTGGTCGATGACGAACCCGGCGTCACCCGCGACCGCCGCGAGGGACAGGCGCGCCTCGGCGATCTCGAATTCACGGTCATCGACACCGCGGGCCTCGATGAGGGCGCCAGGGGCTCGCTGACCGCGCGGATGCAGGAGCAGACGGAGACCGCGATCGGCCTCGCCGACGCCCTGATGTTCGTGGTCGACGCGCGCGCGGGTCTGACGCCGAACGATCGTGCTTTCGCCGACTTCGCCCGCCGCGCCAACAAACCGGTCGTGCTGGTCGCCAACAAAAGCGAAGGCAAGCACGGCGATGTCGGCGCGATGGAAGCCTATGCGCTGGGCCTGGGCGAACCGATCCAGATTTCAGCCGAGCATGGCGAAGGCCTGAGTGAGCTTTACGACGCACTGCGCGGATTGATGCCCGAGCCCGTCGACGAAGGAGAAGAATTCGACGACGACGAGATCGTCGATTCGGATGAGGATATTGCCAAACGGCCCATACGCGTGGCCATCGTCGGCCGCCCCAATGCCGGCAAATCGACGTTGATCAATCATCTGCTTGGCGAGGAGCGGCTTCTGACCAGCGCCGAGGCCGGCACCACCCGCGATTCCATTTCCGTCGAGGTCAACTGGCAGGGCCGGGATTTCCGCGTGTTCGACACCGCGGGCTTGCGGCGGCGTTCGCGGATCGAGGAGAAGCTCGAAAAGCTCTCGGTGGCTGACGCGCTGCGCGCCATACGCTTCGCCGAAGTCGTGGTGCTGATGATGGACGCGCAGAACAAGTTCGAGGAGCAGGATCTTCGCATCGCCGACCTGATCGAGCGCGAGGGCCGGGCGCTGGTGATCGCGGTCAACAAATGGGATTTGATGGGGCGGCAATCCAGCCTGATTTCGGCGTTGCGCACCGAGGCCGATCATCTGCTGCCGCAGGTCAGGGGCATGCCGATCGTCGCGGTATCCGGCCTGATGGGCGAGGGCATCGACCGGCTGATGAGTGCGATCGAAGAAGCTTACGCGGTATGGAACCGGCGGGTGCCGACCGCTTCCCTCAATCGCTGGTTCGAGCAGGCCGTCGACGCCAATCCGCCGCCGGCGGTGTCGGGCCGGCGGCTGAAGCTGAATTACATCACCCAGACCAAGGCGCGGCCGCCGAGTTTCGTGCTGTTCTGCTCGCGCGCCGACGCCGTGCCGCAGTCCTACCTGCGCTATCTCGTCAACTCCTTGCGTGAATTTTTCGAGCTTCCGGGCACGCCGGTGCGGATCTCCTTACGCGAGAAAGCCAACCCGTTCGCCCACAAGCGCAGGCGGCCGTCGTGAGCGAAGAGGCTTCCGGGGGCGAAGTCGAGGCGCCGCACGCGAATTCCCAAGTGCGGCGCGCGGCGGTGGCTTTCATCTTTGTTACCGTTTGCTGGACATGTTCGCGCTCGGCCTGATCATGCCGATCCTGCCCAAGCTTGTGGAAAGTTTTGTGAACAACGACACCGCGAACGCGGCGCGGATTTTTGGTCTGTTCGGCACCGTCTGGGCGGCGATGCAGTTTCTGTTTTCGCCTGTTCTCGGCGGCCTGTCGGACCGGTTCGGCCGGCGGCCGGTGGTGCTGTTGTCGAATTTCGGGCTTGCGCTGGATTATGTCCTGATGGCGCTGGCGCCGTCGCTGACCTGGCTTTTCGTCGGCAGGGTGATCTCCGGCATCACCTCGGCAAGCGTCTCCACCGCATTCGCCTACATCGCGGATATGACGCCGCCGGAGCGGCGGGCCGCAGTGTTCGGCAAGGTCGGCGTTGCCTTCGGCGCCGGCTTCATTTTGGGGCCGGCGATCGGCGGTCTGCTCGGTGGCATGAATCCCCGGCTGCCGTTCTGGGGCGCGGCGGGTCTCAGCCTTGCCAATACGCTTTATGGCTTGCTGATCTTGCCGGAGTTGCTGCCGAAAGATCGCCGTTCTCAATTCCGCTGGAGGCGCGCAAATCCGCTCGGCGCGCACGCTGGCGATGGCGCGGGTTCGCTAGGGAGAGACTCCTGTTGCGCGGTCAAACCGCGACTTCCGGATGAAGTTCACCGATGTCTGCCTTGAGCGGGCAAATGACAATCGTGCGGTGCAAAACATGGGACAGCTTTACTGTCACACTAACCCGCCCTCACTTGATTGCTGCCCGACAATGGAAAAGGAGCGGACCGCCGCTGGCGCTTGCCGGGGGCGTGGTATAAATCAAAGCAAAAGTCATTGCGGTTGTAGTAAAAAAGCCACCGACAGGTTGGAAGCCGATTGACGGCGCGCCTCCCATGAAAAAGCCAGTCCGTCCGATTGACGAGCCAGAGCCGAGGCAGGCAGCACGGGCCGACAGGCCTCCTGTTGAAGGGGTGGCGCTGATTGTCGACGGACATTTTAAGTCAGAGTTTGATACGGTCGACGCTGCTGAAGCGTCTGGTCGGAAACTGAAGTCGGCTTATCCGATGCTTCAGATCGAAATCTATGTCGCCGCTACAAAGGCCCGTACCTTGTTGAGTTAAGACTTGGTTGAGTTGAGACCTGGTTGAGTTGAGACCTGGCTATTGCACCGTCACGATCGGGAGCGGAAAATGGCTCTCCTAAAAAGAGAATTATACCGGCAGGTAAGAGGCCCCGAGGTTACACACGAGGATCGTTTTACCCTTGTCTTCGATACAGACACCAAAAGTCTGTACGTCGAGCGAGAGCTGGCGCATTTGGAAGCCAGGGTTGGGGGCACGGTCGACTACCAAACAGCGACAATGGATATTGCGGATTATCTCAGGCAAGGCGGACAAACCGCCGGCCACCGCGAACTATGGCGCTTGCTGAGAGCACTCTTCAAGGAGAACAGCGACAGCGCCGGATATGCAGACGAGACGTCACCCGCGGCGGGTTGACGCATATCAAGTTCAAGTTTGCCAGAAGGCCTCGCCCGGCACTGTCTTCCGCAGAATTGTCAGATTTCAAGTTTAGGGTAGAGCCGGCGACAGAACAGGATCCTTGGAATTGGTGCAAAAGGAACCCAAAACCGACGCCGAACTCGAAGATATGATTCTTCAGAAACTGGTGATTGGCGGCGTATTCGTATCGGTCCGTCGAGACCCGATCCTCGGTTGGCGACCGACGGTGGTGACCGCACCCAAACATGCGAGGAACGCGCAGGAACTCGCCGACAAGATCGCTGCCGAGCTGCGAAAGAAGTTCACGTTGAAGGAGTAAGATCACGCTGCATCGTCCGCTGCCGCCGGGACGTTGTTGATGTAATTTTAGACGCAGGTGATTGGCGGCACGAACATTGCTTGAATGAATCTGGCTGGAAAACTCAGGAGTGCTGGCGATGGCAACCCAGATCGTGATGGACCACAGCGGCGATACCAGGCACAATTTTGATGCAAAGGACGCCAGGGCGCTCTCGGAGGCAGAGGAGCGCTTCAGGGAACTTACCCTTGTCGGCTTTACGGCGGCGGCCCGCACCGCTTCCGGCGAGGTAACCGTGACGAGGACGTTTGATCCAACTGCGGAAGAGACTCTGTTTTTTCCGCGGCTTGTCGGCGGCTAGCCACGGTTCGTGTTCGGGCAACTTCTTCGCGCTGCGAAGGATCATCTCCGACGTTTTCTGACCGAGCGTGTTCGCGAGGCGCGAGCATTTTGCGATCGGTTCCGGAGTGAAGCTGACCGCGAAACGCGCGGCCTCAGGCTTTTGAGGGAGTGGCTGTCGCCAGAGCAGCTCGCGCAATATGACGCGAGCAGCTATTTCGACGTCACCGGCCGCGACACCGGAAAACGCTACAGGATCTGCCACGGCACCTCGATGAACGTCTACGAGGTCGACCGCGCCGGACACCCGCTGGTTTGCTGGTGTTTTGTGCCCAACTCGTCTCTCGTCGCGGGCGATGTCATGCTGGCCCAAAAGATCGCGCTGGAGACCGACGAGCTTGGCGCATTGGCGGTGGCGAATAGATTTGCTCCCAAAGAAACCCGGCTGAATATGTTCATGCATCTATAGAGTATCGCGCGGCCGGGCGCGACCGCGCGTAAGATAGCAAAATGGCCACAGGAAGGGCCGCTGCTGCCATATTAACACCACGGTGCGGGCGCGCGCTGACTCGCTGAGGAAGAGCGGACGTCGCAGTGCAAAAGCGGTAGCTGCGCTTGTGGACTTCGAAGCGGAACTCGAGCCGTACAAATACGGTCGGCGTCGCACCTGCGTAAGGAGCGCAACTTCGGCGAGCGAATCATATATATAAATTATTCGGCGGCCCAATTTTCGAACGCATGTCAATGTTGCGGAGCGGATACATCTTTCAGAAATCGGATCATATCTTCGCGACGACGGCGCGTTCCGCCCAACTATTCAGCAATTTGCCTGCTTATGTTTCATCCGCTGCACACGTTGTCCATTGCGTGGCGGAGTTTGTCGGCCGTCCAATGGACCCATGTGCAGATGCTGAGTCCAGACCGGATGCGCATGGCGCTCCGACGGCGTGGCAGTGCAAACCATGTGAGGAGAGGGATCATGTATAACGATTCTCTGTTCAATGCTTTCGCCCGGTCCTACGAGGCTCGAAGCGAAACCGACATGTCGATGGCGGAATATCTGGAATTGTGTCGAGGCGACCCGATGCGATATGCCAATGCGGCCGAGCGCCTGCTAGCTGCGATCGGAGAGCCTCAAATGATTGATACGGCCAAGGACCCCCGCCTTGGCCGTATATTTTTGAACAGGACGATGCGCGCATATCCGGCCTTCGCTGGATTTCATGGCATGGAAGAAACGATCGAGCGCATCGTCGGCTTCTTCCGGCACGCAGCTCAGGGGCTGGAAGAGCGCAAGCAGATTCTCTATCTGCTCGGTCCGGTGGGCGGTGGGAAATCGTCGCTCGCGGAGCGGCTGAAATCCTTGATGGAAGTCTATCCAATCTATGTGCTGAAGGCGGGCGACGAGCTCAGTCCCGTCTTCGAGAGTCCCCTCAGCCTGTTCGATCCGGAGCAGCTCGGCCCGATGATCGAGGAGAAGTATGGCATTCCGCGCCGTCGCCTGAACGGATTGATGAGTCCCTGGTGCTACAAGCGGCTGGAAGCGTTCGGTGGCGATATTTCACGATTCCGGGTCGCCAAAATCCAGCCCTCTCGCCTGCGGCAGATCGCGATTGCGAAAACGGAACCCGGCGACGAGAACAACCAGGACATCTCCTCGCTCGTCGGCAAGGTCGACATCCGCAAGCTGGAGACCTTTGCCCAGAACGATCCCGATGCCTACAGCTATTCCGGCGGGCTGAACCGCGCCAATCAGGGCATTCTCGAATTCGTCGAGATGTTCAAGGCGCCGATCAAGATGCTGCACCCGCTGCTGACGGCGACCCAGGAAGGCAACTACATCGGCACCGAGAATATCGGGGCGATCCCCTTCACCGGTGTCATTCTGGCGCATTCGAACGAATCCGAATGGCAAAGCTTCAAATCCAACAAGAACAACGAAGCCTTCATCGACCGCATCTGCGTCATCAAGGTTCCCTACTGCCTGCGGGTGACCGAGGAGCAGAAGATCTACGAGAAGCTCATTCAGGGTTCCGAGCTCGCCGCCGCGCCGTGTGCGCCGGCAACGCTGGAGACGCTCGCGCGCTTCTCGGTGATGTCGCGCCTGCGCAAGCACGAAAACTCGACGGTGTTTGCGAAGATGCGGGTCTATGACGGGGAAAGCCTCAAGGAGTCCGATCCCAAGGCCCGCAGCGTCCAGGAATACAAGGATGCCGCCGGCGTCGACGAAGGCATGGACGGCGCCTCGACCCGCTTTGCATTCAAGGTTCTGGCCGCGACCTACAATCACGACACCGCGGAACTCGGCGCCGATCCGGTCCATCTGATGTATTCGCTCGAGCAGGCGATCCGGCGCGAGCAGCTTCCGGAGGAAGTCGAAAAGCGCTACCTCGAATTCATCAAGGCCGAGCTCGTGCCGCGCTATGCGGAATTCATCGGCAACGAGATCCAGAAAGCCTATCTCGAATCCTATTCGGACTACGGCCAGAACCTGTTCGATCGCTACGTCGACTATGCCGACGCCTGGATCGAGGATCAGGATTTCAAGGACCCCGACACCGGCCAGTTGCTCAACCGCGAGCTTCTCAATCAGGAACTGACCAAGATCGAGAAGCCCGCGGGCATCGCCAACCCAAAGGACTTCCGCAACGAGGTCGTCAAGTTCTCGCTGCGGTCGCGGGCCCAGAACGGCGGCAAGAACCCGTCCTGGACCAGCTATGAGAAAATCCGCGAGGTGATCGAGAAGCGGATATTCTCCCAGGTCGAAGACCTTCTTCCGGTGATCTCGTTCGGTTCGAAAAAGGACGGCGATACCGAAAAGAAGCACGGCGAGTTCGTCGCGCGGATGGTAGGGCGCGGCTATACCGAGCGCCAGGTTCGCCGGCTCGTCGAATGGTACATGCGCGTCAAGCAAGCCGGCTGAGGCGGATACGACAGTGGCCATGTTCATCGTCGATCGGCGTCTGAATCCGGGCAGCAAGAGCCTGGAGAACCGCCAGCGGTTTTTGCGTCGAGCCAAGGCGCTGGTTCGCGGTGCCGTCAAGAAATCGTCGGAAGGCCGCGACATCAGGGATGTCCTGGAAGGCGGCGAGGTCAGCATTCCGCTTGACGGGATGCATGAACCTCGCTTTCGCGGCGAGGGCGGCACGCGCGACAGGGTGCTTCCCGGCAACAAGAAATTCGTCGAAGGCGACATGCTCCCGCGCTCGGGCGAAAGCCGCGGAAAAGCGTCGGAGCCGGGTGAGGGCGACGGCGAAGATGCGTTTCGGTTCGTTCTCAGCCGCGACGAATTCGTCGACCTGTTCCTCGACGATCTGGAGTTGCCGGATCTCGCCAAGCGCAAGCTCGCCGAAGCCGAAAGTGAAGGACTTCGCCGCGCCGGCTATGCGACCTCCGGTTCGCCCGCGAACATTTCGGTGAGCCGCACCGTGCAGCTTGCGATGGCGCGCCGCGTTGCGTTGCGGCGGCCGCGGCCGCAGACCATCGCGGAGCTTGAGGCGGAGTTGGCCGATTGCGGCGAGGAGCGCCGCGGCGAGCTGATGGCGGAGATCGAGGCATTGAAGGCGAAAGCCCGCCGGATTCCGTTCATCGATCCGATCGACATCCGCTACCGCCGTTTCGAAATCGTACCGAAGCCGGCGGCGCAGGCCGTCATGTTCTGTCTGATGGACGTTTCCGGCTCCATGTCCGAGCATATGAAGGATCTGGCCAAGCGCTTCTACATGCTGCTCTACGTGTTCCTGACGCGGCGCTACCGGCACGTCGAAATCGTCTTCATTCGCCATACCGACCGGGCGGAGGAGGTTGACGAAGAGACCTTCTTTCACGGGCCGGCGTCGGGCGGCACGATGGTGTCCAGCGCGCTGCAGGCGATGCACGAGATCGTCAGGTCGCGGTTTCGTCCCGCGGACTGGAACATCTACGCTGCCCAGGCCTCCGACGGCGACAATTCGCTTTCGGACAACGCCGAAACCGGCCGGCTGCTGACCGAGATGATCCTTCCGGTCAGCCAGTTCTTTGCCTATCTCGAAGTCGGCGAGGCCGGGGGGAGCCCGTTCGATATGGCCGATTCGTCGCTCTGGACGCTGTATGAGCGCATGCGCGCCGACGGCGCCCCGCTATCGATGCGCAAGGTCAGCGACCGCAGCGAAATCTTTCCGGTGTTTCATGACCTGTTTCAGCGTCGCCGAAATCAGGAGAAAGCTGCGCCATGACCGCGTCGGCCGAACGCTTGTTCGAGGGAGCGGACTGGGATTTCCCGAAGCTGCAGCGCATTCACGATGCCTGCGAGGAGATCGCGCGGACCGAACTGGGGCTCGATGTCTACCCCAACCAGATCGAAATCATCACCGCCGAGCAGATGCTGGATGCGTATTCTTCGGCCGGCATGCCGCTGTTTTACAAGCATTGGTCGTTCGGCAAGCATTTCGCGCATCACGAGGCGTTCTACCGCAAGGGACTGAAGGGCCTCGCCTATGAGATCGTGATCAACTCTTCGCCGTGCATCTCGTATCTGATGGAAGAAAATACCGCGACCATGCAGACGCTGGTGATCGCGCACGCGGCGTTCGGTCACAACCATTTCTTCAAGAACAACTATCTTTTCCGCCAATGGACGGATGCCGAGGGAATCCTCGACTATCTCGACTTTGCCAAGAGCTACGTGGCGCAGTGCGAGGAGCGTCACGGCCGCCTCGCGGTCGAGCTGACGCTCGATGCGGCGCATGCCCTGATGTCGCACGGGATCGATCGCTATCCCGGCAAGAAGAAGCTCGATCTTCGCGTGGAAGAAAAGCGCGCCGGGGAACGCCGCGCCCACGAGGAGAGTGTGTTCAACGACCTGTGGCGAACCGTTCCGGCCGGGCCGGTCAAGAGCGCAGAATTGCTGAACACGGAGCGGCGCCGCAAGCTGCTCGGGCTGCCGCAGGAAAATATATTGTATTTTCTGGAAAAGACGGCGCCGCGCCTGCAGCCCTGGCAACGCGAGTTGCTGCGGATCGTGCGGCACATCGCGCAGTATTTCTATCCCCAGAGTCAGACCAAGGTCATGAACGAGGGCACCGCGACCTACGTGCATTACCGCATCATGACCAGGTTGCACGAACAGGGCCGGCTTTCCGACGGTAATTTTCTTGAATTCCTGCAGTCCCACACCAATGTGGTGTTCCAGCCCGACTTCGACGATCCGCGCTTTTCCGACTTCAATCCCTATGCGCTAGGCTTCGCGATGATGCAGGATATCGAACGCATCGTCTCCAATCCGTCCGACGAGGATTTTGACTGGTTTCCGGACATTGCCGGGACCGGCGACGTGATGGCGGTACTGCGCGATGTCTGGGCCAATTACCGGGATGAAAGTTTCATCAGTCAGTTCCTCAGCCCTCGATTAATCCGACAGCTGCGGTTGTTTCATCTGCACGACGACCCGGCGGAGAGCGCCGGCATCAGAGTCGATGCCATTCACGATGAACGCGGCTATCGTCGTGTTCGTCGTGAATTGTCGCGGCAGTACGATGTCGGTTTCATTGATCCCAACATCGAAGTGGTCGATGTCGATCTTGCCGGTGATCGTCGCTTGATGTTGCGCCATACCGTAGTGAAAGGAACCCGTCTGAACGAGGCGGATGCGAGGCGCGTGCTTCAGCACCTTGCCGATCTTTGGAGCTATGACGTGTCGCTCGCTGAAGTCGACGATAAGGACACGATCCTCAAAGAGTACGTAGTGGCCCCGCGTGCGCTCGCCGCGGCGTAGAGGTGCGGCTCCGATTTTTGCGGTCCCAGAGGGGTTTAATTCCACCTGGGGCATCCCCACATGGTATTTATGGCCAATTGGCAAAAATCCTTCACGCGGGAACCTTCGAAGACGAAGGCCGAGCTGCGCCAGATTCTGGCCGAGGCTGTCCGCAACACGCAACCCGACGCGAACCGTGAGCCGAAGCGTGCGCCGAAGGCCGTCAAAGATCGCGGCTAGATCGTTTTCAAGCGAAGTGAAGACCGGTTCGCGTTATGAAAACGCGTCAAATCAGGAATCTCGAGCCCCCGTTTCGATTGTTTCGAAACGGAAAAGGCTCAAGGCGGTCTATATTCTTTGAGATGGAAGCGCAGCCTCGGTAACGTGAACGCGATCCGCGTGGAGCGACCATTCCCTGACGCTTTCGTTTTCACAGAACCTGACTTTGGCCAAATCTGAAGCATGCAGCTTGTCTGCAGCGTCGACTTCCATTGAACGCTGGCAGATTTCAGCTTCGTGCCCGTTTTCGCCAAGGACGTCTTTCATAAACCGAACGACATACCGTGCCACGGAAGCCTCCTTTTTTGCGATGAAGTACGGCCCCGCCGGTGGTCGGGAATCGAGGGTCGGCAGAACCGTGACCGCTCGGCAAAATGTTCGAGCCAACTTATCTCGTCAGATCGCCGAGCATATCGACCTTAAGCAATGTCCTGTCGCTGACAGTGCTCACGCGGCGGCGACCATCTCCCGTCGCGTGTCATGGGCGTCGGAGGGGGCGCCTGACTCGGCCAGGTCACTTGAGCCGGCGGTATTGCATTCCTCGAAGTGGGATGCGATTTCAGCGTCAGCAAGATGTTCCCAGCGTTCGGCTTGGCCAAGCCATTTCCAACTATTTTCTGGATGGAAGACCGCCTGTTGACGGCACAGCGAGGCCATCGCGCGGTAGCTTAGAATTTTCTTCATTTCCACCTCCCGGGAAACGCACCTTATGCCCGTTCATAACGTCAGAACCATTACAATTATAATTTAGAACTAAATGTAATCTGCTGGATGACCGTGGAACCTGACGCGTACCGAAGGCGGACTAAACGCGTTGCGCTGGTTCCGGCAGATGACCCCTGGCGATCTGCTCGGCCACGGCATCGCGGCCGTTATCGCAGCTTGCCCAGCATTCGACGTGACTGTGCCGAGAAACAATTCTGCCCGCAGGCTCCATGAGCGCTTCGATCGCGTCGGAGGTGCGGCATGCCGGCCCTTGCCGTGTGGTGAAGTATGCCTTCAAATTTTGAATCGGGCATGAGAGCGCGATGCGGTGCTATCGCCGCTGCGACCGCGTTATGCGACAGATCGCCGTAACGGGAATGCCGCTGCCATTCTTTCGAGCCGTACGCCGGGGCGATATTTCAGGATATCGTTCGGCCCAGGCTGTCGGGTCAAATCGGAGCCCGCCAAGACGTAGAGATCGCCCGTATGCGAACATCGCCACTCTCCATCGCCTGCTAAAGGAAGGTCGATTTTCTCCCCGAACGCGCTCACCCATCCGACTTGACGCGCCGGGGTGCCGATCATCACCGACCAGTCTTTGGAGCTTTTTGTAAGCGTGGAGCCCGCGGCCAAGAATGTGCCAGTCCCGCAGATAATATCCGGTACAACCGTCGAATTGGCGCCGAGCGTCGTCCCCGTTTTCACCAATGTTCTCCTGAAGACTGAAATGTGGGGAAACACCATATGGGGCTCGCAAAAAACGAAATCCTCCAGTTCGACATGGGAAAAGACGGAAACCGAGTTGCCGAGCCGACAGGCGTTGCCAACGATCGCGTTACTCTCAACATAGGTGTTTTGCCCGAGGCTGCAGTTCTCCCCGATGATGGCGCCTGATGCGACATGCGAGAAATACCAGATTTTGGTGAACTTCCCGATCCTTGCACCATCTTCAACGACGGCGGTGGAATGAAAACTACGCTCACAGGGTTCTTTCGGGAAACCGAAGGGTTCCGACGTTCTCCTATTGAACTCGTACGCGCGGAACGGTTTGTTCATCGGCCGATCACTCCAGTTACAGCGGCCTTGATCTCTTGTCTTATGGACAGCAGGATGACGGCGATAAGGCCACGGCGTGCCCATATTTGGTTGTCGCGCTCGCGATGTCAGCTCATTGAGGCAAAGCGGAGATCGCGCTTGCGCGCGCCGAGGTCTGCAAACGATCACCCCTGCCGGAAGGCGCGCAGGCGGAATGTGCATAGCGAGACATGGCCGCCCCCCTCATTGTCGTCGCCTGTCACCTGTCTTCGCCCGCCGGGCAAACAGAGACCCGAGGGCGGCGGCCAGCAGCGCCGCTGCCATGAAGACTATCGAAACCTGGCTCAACCAGGTTGCCAGCCGTTGCCTGTACGGTTGCTCGAAAGCAACAGGCCGATAGCTGAGGAACGCCACGGCCTCCTCCATCTGCGCGATCGTGAAATGATCGCCGGGCCTGCAACCGTTCTCTGCGGGAAACAGGTAGCAGGCGGGATTCTTCACATTGATGACTTGCCCGATCTTGGCGACGACGCTGCCCGGCTGTAGCGGCGCCGCGGGGAAGTTTTCGAGCCTGTAGCCGAACAATGGTTGGTAGCAGTAAAGCTGCGATCGACCCGCGACCATGGCATCGTTGCCACCTACGACATCGTCGCTACCTCCGATTGCTTCGATGGCCGGAACCGAGCGCGTCGCCTGCGCCCGCGCATACGCAGCCTCGATCGGAGCGATCGCATAGTCCTGTCCTGCATAGTAGGCGCGATCGGTTGCCAGGTTTTGCAACAATACGATGCCAAGGCCAATCACGGCGAGCAGCAGACGGCCATGCGCTTGTGCAAACGCCGGCAGCGGCAACCTATCGAGCGCGAGGCCGGCGAGAACGACAAGGACGGGGATATAGGCGCTAAAAAACCGCACCAGACTGCTGCTGTTGCCGAAATACGGGGCCGCCTTGAGGAATCGGTTCCAGTCCGGTTGATACCAATTGACCGCAATCGGGATCGACAGCAGGATCGCGATTGTTACAACCGCCAATACGCGATCGATCCTGAAAGGCTTGCGCCGACGGACGACATTGGCCGCTGCGACGGCGGCCGCAGCCGCTACGAGGACGAGCGGTGCCGCGGAGACGCCGTATTCCCATTCGTGCCGTTCGAACGCCCACATGGTGTTGGTTGCAACATAGGCCGCATTCGCGGGGGGTGAAAAAAACAGAGTCTGCGCGGCAACCCAGAGCGTGGAGAAAAGACCGGCGATGCCGGGAAGCGGATAAGAATCGCGAGGAAAGTTCGACAGCAGGGCCAACTCGGCAACCAGTTTTCCGGCGCATAATGCCAGCGAGAACGCACCTGCGACCGTGAGCAGCAGCCACGGTTGCCAGCGCCAGCCGAAGCACAGTCCATGGATCATCAATATGACAGCCATCGCCAGCAGTGCCGGCGGGATGCCGTGAACCATGCCCGACTGGAACATATAGGCAAGGCAGGCCGCAGCGACGCACCCACGACCGACGAGCTCCGGGAGCGGCGAGCGGCGATCCGTATCGGCCGGCAAGACCGCGACGGCCATTACCGGTATCAAAGTAAACGCATGAAATGTCAGATGCCCGATCAACATGCGATAGGCGAAGAACCCATTGAAAACGAATATCCCGGCCGCCAGGACGGCTGCGGCGCGAGAAGACTGGAAAGCGTGCCGCATCAGCCCGTAGGAACCGGCCAGGCCGATCAGCGAGAACAGCAAGAATGTCAGCTGGATCGCCCGCATTGGCGATACCAGGAAGACGAGAAATTGCGGGACCGAGAAATAGGCCACGTTCGGATCTGGAAAATAGGCAAAGCCCCCGCATTGGCTCGGCGAAAACCACGGAATTGCCGAGAGGCCATTGTGCAGGAACCAGAAGTATCCGGTCAGCAGATTGGGAAAATGCAACGAATAATCGTGGCCGATGGTATCGCCCGCAGTTGGAAGGAACGGCAGGTAGATGGATAGATAGATGAACCACAGAAGCCCGCATGAAGCGGCGGCAAGTATGGCTCCAGCGCGATCTGTTTCAAAAAAGTCCGCAGGCTGGCGGTCAAAATTGAATTGCCCGGTGGTCATAATTCTTCCTGGCGCCTGAACGATTGTCGTTGCGCCGCCAAATCCGTGCGCGCCCGCGATTGGAGTCCAACAGTAAGCCGGTTTGCATCTGTCGACTACGCAGGAAAGGATAGATGCGCGGAATACCCATTGATATCACGGAAGTCGTGCTGTCCTCTCGATCTTTAGGGAAGGGTGGATTGATCAACTCTACCTATTGTCGTCATCACAGGGGCGAGGCGTCGGCACTGCTCCGTTGCAAGTTGCGCAGAGCAGGCTAGAGAGCCGGCTCCGCAAATTTGAACGGGTCGCTAAGTGGAGTTTCTGCCTGAAAGCGGCGATGATCGCCGCGAACAGGAGAGACCATGAGCAGACGACCGCGCCGGAACCACAGCCCGGCTTTCAAGGCGAAGGTGGCGCTTGCCGCAGTCAAGGGCGACCGTACGATAGCTCAACTCGCCGAGCACTTCGACGTCCACCCCAATCAGGTGACAGCCTGGAAAGCTCAGCTTGAGGGTGGGGCTTCTGACGTGTTCGGCGCGGGGAGCCCCGCGACGGCCGCGCCCGCGGTCGATGTGAAGTCGCTGCACGCCAAGATCGGGGAGCTGACGCTGGAGAACGATTTTTTAGAAGGAGCGCTCACCAAGGCGGGATTGCTGAGCGCAAAGCGATGATCGACCGTGAGCACGATCTGTCGATCACCAGGCAGGCGGAAGTTTTGAAAATCAGCCGCGGCAGCGTTTATTATCTGCCGCGCCCGGTATCGGCCGCCGATCTGGTGGTCATGCAGCGTCTCGATCGGCTGCACCTGGAGTATCCCTTCGCCGGTTCGCGTATGTTGCGAGGCCTGCTGGCTTTGCAGGGGCGCAAGATCGGTCGCCGGCATGTGAAGACGCTAATGCGGCGGATGGGGATAGAGGCGCTCTATCGCCGTCCGCGCACCACCAAGCCCGAGCCCGGCCACAAGATCTATCCGTATCTGCTGCGCGGTATGGAGATCACGCGGCCGAACCAAGTCTGGGCGATGGACATCACGTACATCCCGATGGCGCGTGGCTTCGTCTATCTCGCTGTCGTGCTGGACTGGGCGACCCGCCGGGTTCTGTCCTGGCGGCTGTCGATCACGATGGAGGCAGCCTTCTGCGTCGAGACCTTGGAGGATGCTCTGGCTCGTCACGGCAGGCCGGACATCTTCAACACCGATCAGGGCTCGCAATTTACCGGCTCGGCCTTCACCGGCATGCTCACCAACCACGACATCGCCATCAGCATGGACGGCAAAGGGGCCTGGCGGGACAATGTGTTCGTCGAACGGCTGTGGCGCAGCGTCAAATATGAGGAGGTCTATCTGCGAGCTTACGAAACCGTCGGCGAGGCGCGAGCTTCGATTGGCCGGTATCTCGACTTCTACAACGGGCGACGTCCACATTCGAGTCTTGACGGCCGCACCCCGGATCAAGCCTACTTCAACTCGCTGCCACTCCGCTTGGCAGCCTAAACCCGGCAGAGGCTACACTTATCGACGCGGAGATTTTGTTCAGACAAGCGGGACCAGCTCATAGGCCGCCTGAAACTCTGGACGTTCCAACGCAATAAAGGCGCTCGCCGGTTTTACGAGAAGCATGGCTGCATAATCGTCAAAGAGATTAATGGTACCACGAATGAAGAGCGGCAGCCCGACGCAATGTACGCGTGGCCACCGAACCAGCACGGGAAGGAATGACGGTTTGGCACGAAACTGACGTCGATCCGGCGACGATGGAGGTCTGCCCCCCAGGGGTAAAGCCGACCTTCCGTCGTTACGTCGGCTGATGACCCGAACCGCGCACCATGCGTGATCGCGTCGAGGCCAGTTGACTAAAGTTTGATCATCGGTGGCCGGATCGAAAAGTGCAGCCTTATTTGTTGCAATTATGGAAGCTAGGCATGGGCGGCGCGAGTTCTGGATAGCTCTGCGCGCGTTTTAATTTCATTGTTCTTCGGGAGTAAAAGATGATCGCATCGTTTAGAATGGCACTTGCTCTGTTTGGCGTGTTCGCTGTCGCGGGCTTCGCGCCAGTAGCGGCGCAAACGCCATCGCCAGATGGGGCCAAGGTTTACTTCGTCAATCTGAAGGATGGCGCCGAGGTGGATAGCCCATTCCTGGTGCAGTTCGGGCTAACCGGTATGGGTGTTGCTCCCGCCGGCGTGGAAAAACCGAACACGGGCCACCACCATCTGCTGATCGATGCCACGTTGACGGCAGATCAATTGAAGGAACCTATGCCTGTCGACGACAATCACAAGCATTTCGGCGGCGGCCAGACCGAAACCATGGTGACTTTGCCGAAGGGCCAGCACACCCTCCAACTCATGCTCGGCGATTGGACGCACATCCCGCATGTACCGCCGGTGATGTCGGAGCCGATCACAATCACGGTCCGCTAGGCGCCAACCGCCAGCAGTCGCCCCTGCCACCATGCGCCGATCGAACCTCCGGCTCCGCCGGCAGTTGTCCACTCACTTCTGACCTTGCGAAAGAAGGCCGTAGATTTCTCTACGGCCTTCTTTGGATCGCCAGCAGGAGAGTTGGACTGAGCGGCATCCGCACAGCCCCGCGCTGGCTCAGCCTTCGATGGAGCGGCCGGAACGGCCAGCGCGGCCAATTCCGACGGACAGCACGGTCAGCTTGACCGGCGCGAGGCCGGAGGATCCGATCGCCCGCGCGCCAGCCGGCGTCAGGTCGATGACTCGACCCCGGATGTAGGGGCCTCGGTCGTTGATGCGGACGATGACGGAGCGGCCGGTCTGGATGTTAGTGACCTCGACCATGGTGCCGAACGGCAGAGTGCGATGAGCGGCAGTGAGTGCGGAAGCATGGGCATACTCGCCGTTGGCGGTCTGCTCGTTGCTGTATACAGATGCAATTCCTGTCTCGGTAGCTGCCATAAGCGAAGAAGAAAACGAAATAGTTGCGATTAAGATCCCAATTCCAAAGGCGGTGATGCGCCAAGCCTTCATCCTATAGCCTCATATGTGATTGATATTGTTACCAACTCGAAGAATGTTCGAAGTTGATCGAGGCTATTACCTGTCTAAATGCGTTCATTATGCGGCGCAGCGCAATTTAATACAAAACTGCTGAAACGGCTGTTTTGACGACGATAAATTACCGACCAGGGGCCTTACGCGCACGATTCGGTATTTGGTTCGCTGCTCGCCAGCGCAGACGAGGCGATCGAATGATCGCCGGTCATTGCCGGTCAGGACGCAACGGACGCGGACCGGGTTTCCCTTGATCAGCGATCTGGCTTGAAAAGTGAGGATGAGCACGGTGTGCAAGGGCAATTCAGCGGCCGGGCTTGATGTGCCGTTCGCGCATCTTTGACGCTCATGCGAGCCCGGCGGATATTTCTATCTTCCGAACTGATATCGCGCGTAATGAGCCGATTGCAGTGTCGGCAGTTTGTCTGGAGCCCGCTGCGGATTTTCTGCGCCCGCTCCCGGGGGGCCCGCGATAGGTTGTCGGAGCAGAGGATACAGCAAGGCAGAAGCAGCCGGCCGGATGGCAAATCCGGCCAGCTGCAATGTTGCTACTTCTTGATCAGCGGGCACTCGCTTTCGCTGAGCGGCCTTGCGGCCTGTTCCGCCGGGATGGTTGCGACCAGCTTGTAGTAATCCCAGGGATACTTCGATTCTTCGGGCTTCTTGACCTCGAACAGATAGGCCGGAAGCATCTTGCGGCCGTCGGCGCGAATGGTGCCCTTGCCGAACAGGATATCGTCGGTCGGCAGTTCCTTCATCTTGGCGACGACCTTGGCGCCGTCGTGTGGATTGCCGCCCATCGCTTCCAGCGCCTTGAGGTAGTGCAGCACGCCCGAATAGAGGCCCGCCTGCGTCATCGACGGCATGGCGCCGTTTTTCGTCTGCGCCGCAAACTTCTTCGACCAGGCACGGGTCTGGTCGTTCATGTCCCAGTAGAAGGATTCGGTGAAGGACAGGCCTTGCGCGGTCTTCAGCCCCAGCGCATGCACGTCGTTGATGAACAGCAGCAGCGCGGCGAGCTTCTGGCCGCCTGCCACGATACCGAACTCCGCCGCCTGCTTGATCGCGTTGGTGGTGTCGCCGCCGGCGTTGGCGAGGCCAATGACCTTTGCCTTCGAGGCCTGCGCCTGCAGCAGGAACGACGAAAAATCCGAAGTGTTGAGCGGATGCTTGACGCCGCCGAGGACCTTGCCGCCATTGGCGGTGACGACCGCGGTGGTGTCGCGCTCCAGCGCATAGCCGAAGGCGTAGTCGGCGGTCAGGAAGAACCAGGTATCGCCGCCGGCCTTGGTCAGCGCGGCGCCGGTGCCGTGCGCGAGCATGTAGGTATCGTAGGTCACCGACAGCGTGTTCGGCGTGCAGGCCTTGCCGGTGAGGTCGGCGCTGGCGCCGCCGGAATTGATCAGGATCGAGTTCTTCTCTTTCACCAGGTTGGAGACCGCGAGCGCGACGCCCGAGTTCGGCGTATCCGCGACCGCGTCGACCTTGTCGACGTCGATCCACTGCCGCGCCAGGTTGACGCCGACATCCGGCTTGTTCTGGTGGTCGCCGCTGATCACGTCGATCTTCCAGCCCTTGCCGAGCAGGCCGGAATCCTGCACCGCCATCTTTACCGCGATTACCGAATTGGGGCCGCCGATGTCGGCATACAGGCTCGACATGTCATTGAGCACGCCGATCTTGACCGTCTTGTCCTGGGCAAGCGCCGAGGTTGCGAGCGAAAGCCCGGCGCATGTGATGAGCGCGGTATAGCGCCACGCGAAAATCGTTCTCATTGAAAATGCCTCCAATTATTGACGTCCCGGGGGGCTCTCTTCGGGGCCTCACCAGGGGTGATCGACCAGACGATCCGCTTCCCCGTTAGTCTTTCTCGCGTCGCGCTGCAATGCGCTATCGCAACGCATCCGACGTAAGTTTGAATTTCTGGATTCGCTTTCCGGTATCTACCTCGGCGGTATACACGCTACCCTTGTTGTCGACCGCCATGGCGTGAATCCAGTGAAATTGTCCGGCGTTGCGGCCGCTGTGCCCGAAACTGCCGACCACGGTACCGTCGTCGCGCTTCAGGATCCGGACTTCGTTGTTCTCGCCGTCGGCGCTCAACAGATAGGTCTGCTTCGGATCGGGCCAGATCGCGATGTCCCACACCGCGCCATTGCCGAGCGTGTTCTTCTCGAAGAACCATTCCTTCACGAAGGTGCCGTCTTTCTTGAACACCTGGATCCGGTTGTTGATGCGGTCGCAGACGTAAACCAGTCCGTCATTGGCGATCTTCACGCAATGCACGGGGTTGGCGAACTGCTGCGACGCCGGCGCCTTGGGATCGTAGGGCGGCTGCTTGTCGTCGCTCGGCGGCTTGCCGTAGGCGCCCCAATGCCGCTTGTAGGCGCCGGTGGTGGCGTCGAACACGATGACGCGGCGGTTGCCGTAGCCGTCGGCGACATAGATTTCGTTCGCATCCTTGTCGATGGCGGTTTCGGCGGGCTTGCCGAGTTGCGTGGTGTCGTTGCTGCCCTTGCTCGGCGCGATCTTGCCGATCTGCATCACGAATTTGCCGTCGAGCGTGAATTTCAGAATTGCGTTGTCGTTATCGGCATTGCCGCCGATCCAGACAAAACCTCTTTCGTCGACCTCGATGCCGTGCTCGCGCCCGACCCATTCATAGCCGTCGCCGGGCCCGCCCCACGAGCGCAACAGATTGCCGTCGGTGTCGAATTCCAGTACCGGGGGCGCCGACACGCAGCATTTCGAACGCGGCGGCGTCAGCGCCGCGCCCCTCTCGTCGTCGGTCAGCGAGCGCGGGCGATGGATGACCCAGATGTGTCCCTGCCAATCGACCGTGATGCCGCCGACCTGGCCGAGAATCCAGTTGTTCGGCAACGGCTTTGGCCAGGATGCGTCGACCGCAAAGGCCGGAATGTCGCCGGCATAAGCGCCGCGCGTAAGCGCGCTTGCAGCGATCAGGAGGACTGACGCGATAACGGTGGAAATGGTTCTGGAAAGGCCTGCGGCGGCAGGCGTCTGATAGCCGCGATTTTGCATCGGCGTCATAGCCATCCTCCGTATTTTCTTCGCTGCGGGTTTTCCCGCTTTCGGAGGGCAGTGAATAGCGGCGACGTTCGGGAGTCGAATCGTACGCCGGAGCTTATGCCGCCGGCGCCCGGAAGCTCAGCAGACTGCGGGTCTTGTACTCGAACAGCTTGCCGGTTTCGGTCCAGTCAGGCGCGCACATCGGCACGATGAATTCGGCGGCCTGATCCGGCGTGTCGAGCGTCAGCGGGTCTTCGCCGGGAAACACAGTGGCGCGCATCCGCGTCCGGATCGGGCCGGGATCGAACAGGTTGACGCGGATAGCTGTCGCCGCGGTCTCGTTGGCCCACGCCCGCGCCAGCGTCTCCAGCGCGGCTTTCGAGGCGGCGTAGGGCCCGAGATAGGCGCTGGCCTTGCTCGCGGCGGCCGAGGTCACGAACACCGCGCGGCCGGCGTCGGACTTCCTCAATAGCGGCTCCATGCAGCGGATCAGCTGAAAGTTCGCGGTGACGTTGATGGCGATCACGTCGTTCCACGGCTTCAGCTCGATATGCCCGAGCGGCGAGGAGGGACCGGCGACGCCGGCATTGCCGACGAGAATGTCGAGCTTGCCATGACGCTCATGCAGCGCGGCGCCAAGGCGGGCGATGCCGTCGAAGTCGGTGAGGTTGAGCGGCACCAGGGTCGCGGTTCCGCCCTCTCGCCGGATCTCGTCGTCGAGCTCTTCGAGACCGGCTTGCGTTCGTGCCACCGCTACGACATGCGCGCCGGCCCTGGCCAATGCGCGCGCGGTGGCATAGCCGATGCCGCGCGAAGCGCCGGTCACCAGAGCGATACGGGAGGCGAGGGGAAGGGTCATGGTCGAGGCGACTTATGGTACGATATGCTACGGAAATCAAACGCCGGCCTTTTGTTTGACGCGCTTTCCTGGCGCGAACCGGTATCCTGCTTCGCGCGAAAACGCTCCGGGGAGATGCGATATTGACGGTCTATGTGGCGATGTTGCGGGGTGTCAATGTCGGCGGCAATTCGCTCAGGATGGAATGGCTGCGGGAGGCCTGCGAGGGCATCGGGTTGCAGGACGTCCGAACCTACGTCCAGAGCGGCAACATCGTTTTTTCGTCGCGCCTGGCCGCCTTGAAACTTGCGCACATGCTCAAGGCGACGATCGACGCGCAAACGCGATTGCCGGTTGCCGTCGTTGTCCGCAGCGCCTCTGAAATGAGCAAAATCGTCGCCGAGAATCCGTTCCCCAAACAGCAAGGGGTCGACGTTGCGAAATTGCACGTGACGTTCTTGGCGAAAGCACCGTCAAAACCCGCGCTCGAAAAGCTCGACGCCCTCGCAGGCACCCGCGACGAATATCGATTGGCGAAGCAGGAGATCTATCTGCACTGCCCGATCAACTATGGCGAGACCAGACTGTCGAACACGGCGATTGAAAAGGTGCTGGCGGTCGGCGCGACGACGCGGAACTGGAAGACGGTTACCACGCTGTGTGAGATGGCGACGGAGTGAGTCTCTCCCTCGTCGTCCCTGCGAAAGCAGGGACCCATACGCCGTGTCGGTGATGATACGGAAAGTGGCGGTTATCTTTGGACCGTCCCAACAACTGCCGCCTGGGGTTATGGGTCCCCGCGTGCGCGGGGACGACACCGCGGGGGTTGCTAGCTCGCCTCCGCCAGCAGCGACAGTTGCCGCGGTTGCGGCTCGACCTGGGTCTGGTCGGTGAGATGGGTGGGATAGGCGCCGGTGAAGCAATGGTCCGAGAACTTCGGATTGGCGGGATCGCGGCCGGGTTCGCCCATGGCGCGATACATGCCGTCGATCGACAGGAACGCCAGTGAATCGGCTCCGATGATTTCGCGCATTTCCTCGAGATTGTGGGTCGCCGCCAGCAGGCCGCCGCGGTCCGGCAGATCGATGCCGTAGTAGTCGGGGTACAGGATTGGCGGCGAAGCGAGCCGGAAGTGGACCTCGCGGGCGCCGGCGTCGCGCATCATGCGGACGATCTTTTTCGAGGTGGTGCCGCGGACCAGCAAATCGTCGATCAGGATGATGCGCTTGCCTTCGATCGCGGCGCGGTTGGCCGAATGCTTCATGCGCACGCCGAGTTCGCGCACGCTCTGGGTCGGCTGAATGAAGGTGCGGCCGACGTAATGGTTTCGGATGATGCCGAGCTCGAACGGCACGCCGGAATGCCGGCTGTAGCCGACCGCGGCGGGCACGCCGGAATCCGGCACCGGCACCACGACGTCGACCGGAACATGGCTTTCGCGCGCGAGCTGCGCGCCGAAGGCTTTGCGGACGTCATACACCGATCGCCCGCCGACGATGGAATCCGGCCGCGAGAAGTAGATGTATTCGAAGATGCAGGGCCGCGGCGGCTTTGGCGGAAAGGGCTTGTGGCTTTGCGCGCCGCGCTCGTCGAAAACGATGATTTCACCGGGCTCGACGTCGCGGACATATTTTGCGCCGATGATGTCGAGCGCGCAGGTTTCCGACGCCAGGATCGGGCAGCCGTCGAGTTCGCCCAGCACCAGGGGACGGATGCCGAGCGGATCGCGGGCGCCGAGCAGCTTCTTGTTGGTCAGCGACACCAGCGAATAGGCGCCCTCGATCGCGCGCAGCGCCTCGATGAAGCGGTCGATGAAGCGGCCGCGCTTCGACTGCGCTACCAGATGCAGGATGACTTCGGTATCGGTGGTGGACTGCATCATGGCGCCGTTGCGCACCAGCTCGCGGCGCAAGGTCAGCCCGTTGGAGAGGTTGCCGTTATGGCCGACCGCGAAGCCGCCGGCGTTGAGTTCGGCGAACAGCGGCTGCACGTTGCGCAGGATGGTCGCGCCGGTCGTGGAGTAGCGGACATGGCCGACGGCGGCGTTGCCGGGCAGGCGTTCGATCACCTCGCGGCGGGAGAAGGTGTCGCCGACGAGCCCGAGCCGCCTCTCTGAGTGAAATCGGGCGCCGTCGAAGGAGACGATGCCGGCGGCCTCCTGGCCGCGATGCTGCAAAGCGTGCAATCCGAGCGCGGTGATGGCGGCGGCTTCGGGATGACCGAAGACGCCGAACACGCCGCATTCCTCGCGCAGCGTGTCGCCTTCAAGGTCGGAATCTCTAAGATCGGTCGGGCCCAGATCCAGTTGGTCCGAACCTGGTTGGTCGAGGTCTGTTTGGTCCAGGTCTGTTTGGTCGAGGTCTAGTTCGTATTGTGCGGCGTCATCGGAAGGGCTCTGTTTACAGTCCATCGCGCCTCTCTTTTGGCCGGGTCTCATCTGGCTGCGGGTTTCTCGATCAGCTTCTTCAGGCTGTCGCGCGCAGGCTTGGTGTAGCCATCACCGGACGCCGGCGCCGCCGGCTCGGTGTCAGTCTGCTCTTCGTCTGGTTTATTCTTCTTGAATCTCTTCAAGATGGTGCTCTCGGGGTCGTCCGGCAAGAGCCCTTTGAGCCATTCGCCCGTGGAATCAAGCATGGTCCGCGACTTTGCGTTGGCTACCCAATCCGGCCGTTGCTTGTCCGGAACCAGCCAGCTGAAGAACAGGTACGCCACCACCATGATCAAAAGGCCCCGGGCCAGCCCGAACAGGAACCCGAGGGTGCGGTCCAGCGCGCCGATCCGGGAATCCAGGATCATGTCGGAAATCCGCACCGTAACGATCGAAACCACGATCAGGGTACCGACGAACACGCCGGCCACCACGACCACGCTGGCGACGGTGTCGTTGTTGAAATAGGTCTTGGCGGTCGGCAGCAGCTTTGAGAACGCGTAGAGCGTAACCAGCGCCGCCGCGCCCCAGGCCGCAATCGACAAAATCTCGCGCATGAAGCCGCGCACCATCGCGAGCAGGCCGGAGATCAGCATTACGGCGAGCAGGACGAGATCGAGGATCGTTATCGGCATCGGCTAGTCAGATCCGCCCGTAAGTTCCAAACCGCGAATTGGCGGGTCGGTACCGCCCTAGATAGAGGGTCATATGGTCCCTCCCGCAAGCCGGAAATCGGGGTCACCCCCGGCCGCGCGCGGTTTGTATAGCGGCGAGGGCGGGCAAGGTCACGTCCGGCTAGCCTTCCTGACGCCGGAATCTCGCAGGTGTGGCATTTTTCTCCACTGGCGCGGTCTCCCGGTTGCCGTCGCCGTTTCCCCTTGGCGTGCCGCGTGCGGCGATATCCGCAACCAGGGTGGTTAATCCGCCCACGCTATTGAGGGCGAGACCGGCGTCGCCGCCGACCTCGCCGCGGGCCGATTCGGGCAGCACGGCGCGGCCGAAGCCGAGTTTGGCGGCTTCCTTCAGCCGCGCGGAGGTCTGCGCCACCGGCCGGACCGCGCCCGACAGCGAAATCTCGCCGAAATAGACCGCGTCCGTCGGCAGCGGCGCATTGACCAGCGACGACACCAGGGCGGCGGCGGCGGCAAGGTCGGCCGCCGGCTCCTGGATCCTCAAGCCTCCGGCGACGTTCAGATAGACGTCATGGCCGGACAGTTTGACGCCGCAATGGGCCTCCAGCACCGCCAGCACCATCGACAGCCGGCTCGGGTCCCAGCCCACCACCGCGCGGCGCGGGGTGCCGAGCGAGGTCGGCGCCACCAGCGCCTGCAATTCCACCAGCACCGGGCGGGTGCCCTCGATGCCTGCGAACACCGCCGTGCCCGGACTGCCGAGATCGCGTTCGGACAAGAACAGCTCGGACGGATTGGAGACTTCGCGCAGGCCGAGCCCCGTCATCTCGAACACGCCGATCTCGTCGGTCGGGCCAAAGCGGTTCTTCACCGCGCGCAGGATACGGAATTGCTGCGAGCCTTCGCCCTCGAACGACAGCACCGCATCCACCATGTGCTCGACCACGCGCGGCCCGGCGATCTGGCCGTCCTTTGTCACATGGCCGACCAGGATGATGGCGGCGCCGGATTTCTTGGCAAATCTGATCAGCGCCTGTGCCGAGGCGCGCACCTGGGTGACCGTGCCGGGCGCGGATTCCACCGTATCGGTCCACATGGTCTGGATCGAATCGATCACGATCAGGCGCGGCACCGGGCCTTCCGACAGCGTGGAAACGATGTCCTCGACCGAGGTTTCCGCCGCAAGCTGCACCGGCGCGTCGGCGAGGCCGAGACGCTCGGCGCGCAGCCGCACCTGCGCGACCGCCTCTTCGCCGGAAATGTAGACCGCGCGATGGCCGGCGCGCGCCATCAGGCTGGTGGCCTGCGTCAGCAGCGTCGATTTGCCGATGCCGGGATCGCCGCCGACCAGCAGCACCGAGCCGCGCACAAAACCGCCGCCGGTGACGCGGTCGAGCTCGACCATCCCGGAAGGCAGGCGAGGGGCATCCGCGCTCTTGCCGGTCAGGGTTTCCAGCTTGAACAGCCGGCCCTTGCGCCTGGAGCGGATCGAGACCGGCATGGTGGTCGCGCCGGTGGTATCCTCCTCGGCCAGCGTGTTCCACTCGCCGCAGGATTTGCACTTGCCCTGCCAGCGATTATACGCCGCGCCGCAGTTCTGGCAGACGAAGGAAAGGGCGGATTTGGCCATGAAGGTGGGTGAGTCGGTTTGCCGTTGTTCTTATTTTGTTCTATATCTCATTCTAGGTCGGCCCGCGACAGAAAACTCGCTTAGCGCCGGGCACCGCGCACAGGTTCATGCGGCTTTCCTACCTCCCGGAGAGGGTTGGATCGTCCAAGCAAAAGACGCTGAAAATTGCTGAAAAGATTGAAGGTCGCGCGGAAACGCACAGGCAGAATTAGCCATTTAGGAACGTTCGTTCATAGGGGGCGTCCATGGTCGATTGGAAAAAATATCGGGAAAGTATCGGTTACACTCAAGCCAAAATGTCGAAAGACGCTAAGGCTTGGTACGCTTTAGCTCTCGGCTATCATCGAGCCGCTGAGCTGTTGAATGATTTTCCAGATCGTATTCCGTCTGACACACGCCCGTTCGCTTTTAATTCAGCGCTCTCAATCGAACTCATTCTTAAAGCAATTCTCGCCCGAAAATCGATCGATATCCCAAATCGGATCGGCGGCCACGATCTTCTCGCATTATCGGATATGGCACGTGTCGCGATAAGCGAGAATCAGAGGAAGACGCTTGATCTCTTAACCGCTACAATCATCTGATCGGGAAGATATCCTGCGCCAAATAACCAAGCCAAATGGGATGAGTACCAGGATTTTACTTTCGAATCCCACGTCGTCCGCGAGACGGTCGGGAACGTAAGTCGTGCAATGGCCAATCGAGACACGTTTCCTGATTGGAATAACTATTTCAAAATCTGGAATCTTTGCGTCGCTGAATATGCGAGCGCTACCTAGCTTCCTGATTTCTTGACGCTTGTTTTTTGCTTTTTGTCTTTTCCTTTTTCGCTACCCGATGCTGCGGTGGCGTTTTCGCAGCGCGTAGGGCGGATTAGCGAAGCGTAATCCGGCTTTCGTCGACGATAAAGAGGCGGGTTACGCCTTCGGCTAACCCGCCCAACGGGCTTCTCGCTTATTCCTCGAGTTCACCTGATCCCCGTTGGACACGCGGCGGTTATCTTCCCGCCATGACGACTCCTGCGCATGGCGGAGGAGATACGCGCCTGCGATATGGTGGTGGATGCCGATCGCTGCGCGTCGCAGCCGGGAGAAGTATTCCTCAGCCATGTCAGTGCAAGCGCCATCGAGGCTGTATGCCTCCTGATGATTGATTCTCTTGACCTCGAAACGCTCATGAAGGTTATCCCAAGACGCCGCTTCGTCGGCGTGAACGACCGTGCTTATCAATACGAGCGCGGATGAATGAGGCGGCTTGGCTTTCCGAATTGAATACCGCCGGGACCGAATTGCCGCCACGCTCCCGGATCACGACAACAACCTTACGCTTGCGGTTTTGGTTCCGGGCCAAACGAAGGTCATGGCGATATTCTTTCTGATTAGCCGGCTTCACATAGCCGCCGAGCAGGATTTCTCTCCATTTTCGACCCTTGTGGCATTTGCTCCATAATACCGGAGATCGGTACCTCAGGCATCGTCGCCCGCGTGTCCGAATCCTGCTTGATCGACACGAACGGTACCGCCGAGCCCGGCACCATGGTGGTCGGCAGCACCCCGTTCCAGCGCTCGGCCTGCACCAGCGTGACGAGGTTGGGATTGGTGCCGAGCGCCTTGGCGCGGGCCTCGATGGCGGCGGCCCGGGCCTCGCCGGTCAGTTTGATGTTCGACGCCTGGGCTTCGCCGTTCAGCATTGTCGCGTCGGCGTTGGCCTGCGCCTCGGCGCGAACCGCGTTGGCCTTTGCGTTCGCCAGCGTCACGGCGATCTGCGCCTGCACCTTTTCGCGCTCGGCATTCTGCTGCACGAGTAGGGGCTTTGCACCCGACCGCCATATCGCCGATCAGAGCGGGTGTGTAGATTGCGATCCGATTCATCCCCGTGGGCAGCTCGGACGGATTGAATACGGCTGCGGGCCGCACAATCATCCGTGGCTGTTATGAATTCGATGTGACACGCGCCACTTCGTCGGCCATTCGCTGCGATTGGTTCAGATCCGCCCGATGGTTCAGATGGAATTTATGAAAACGCCGCCGTCCACAGCATGGAAACGCCGGCGGCTAGCATGATCCCATCCATGACAAGCCGAAACATTTCCGGCTCGAGCCGCAGCACAAAGCGCTTGGCGATGAAGGCGCCGAACATCAGCGACGAGCCGGCGATCAGGCCCTTCAGCGCGATGTCCGGCGTCAGCGCGCCGAACCGCTCGAAGGTCACCGATTTGCTTAAGTAAAGGCCGAGCGAGCTCGCCGCTTCGGTGGCGAGGAAGGCGCCGCGCGCAAGGCCGTAGAACAAAAACAGCGGCACGCTCAGCGGTCCGGTCGAAACCACGATGCCGGTGAGATAGCCGATTGCGGCGCCGCCGATGGCAAGATGCCAAAGCGAAAATTTGAGCTGGTGCCGGGCGAGCCAGTGCCGCACCGGCACCATCCCGATCAGAAAAACGCCGATCGCAATATCGACCGCGCGCGAGGGCAGCGCCAGCAAGGTGCGGGCGCCGAGCGCCGCGGCCGGAATACCGGTGATGGAATAGGCGGCGCAGGCACGCCAGTCGACCTCGCGCCACCAGGCGAGGATGCGCGACAGGTTGGCCAGCACGGCGGCGACCGCCATGATCGGCACGGCCGCTTTCGGCCCGTATTGATAGACCAGGACCGGCATCAGCATGATCGACGAGCCGGTGCCGACGATGCCCGAGATGGTGCCGGCGACGAGGCCGACCGCGAGGACAAAGAGGAAACCCACGAGCGCTCTCGCAACAAATCACGTCGTCATCCCGAGGAGCGCGCACCAGTGCGCGTCTCGAAGGATGAAGATTTGTATTGTGGCCTCATGGTTCGAGACGGCGCAAGGGCGCCTCCTCACCATGAGGGGAAGCATTATGCCGCCTTCCGGATTATGCCGCGCCGATGTGCTGCGTTCCTGCGGACAGGTGCGCATCGCCAGCACGGCGTGTCGGCATAACAAGGCCAGCGATAAACTATTGTCGTAATCCTGGGCGCAGCGCGAAAGCGCGCAGTGGCAGCACCTCAACCTTGGGCGTCGATATCTCGATATGACCCCAGACAGAAGTACGCCAGTTCGTGGGACTTCGCGAATTCAGGAAAGAAATCCTTCATCATTCGACCGGCATACGCCATGCACTTGGGCTGCTGGCGCAGATAGTCGCGAATCGGCGATTGGACCGGCGTGAAAATCGTAGTTGCCAACGCACCGAAGAGCGTTGCATCGATACTGGCCGGCTGCTCGCCGAAGTAGTACGGCCCTTCGGACATGGTGATCAGGATCGCGGCCCAATCAGCAACAGCGAAGGCCATGATCTCGTCGTCGGAATGTCGCAGTGTCCCCTGAAGTCGAAGGGCGGATCGCATGTTCCGGCGAAGCAGGCCAACCACCAGTGGGCGCACGAAGACCGGCACGGGATCGAAGAATGCGCGCGTCTCCCGCCATCCCTCGGCGCGAATGAAGTGCGTGTAGAGCGTGGCGAAGGCGTAGTGCTCCTCGATCGTGCGCTGCACGAGAAGCGACGTCGCACGCTTACGCTCGTCGAGCCAGGCGTCCGGATCGATATTCCGGGTTTTTTTGAGATGCTCGATGATGAGCGAACTGTCGCCGATACGCTGACCGGCATCTTCGATAAACGGAACCTTGCCCTTCGGTCCCCGGCGCGGATCGGCGGTATCTGCTACCTCATATGGTATCCCGGTCATGCGCAGCCACGTTTCAAGCTTGCAGCAAAACGGGCTGATGTTGGGAATGTTGAACATGCGCGGGAACTGGAACAGCTTGATCGGGAGCACCGGCGCCTCTGTCATGGATTGCCTCACTGGGCAGCGCAGGCAGCAAAGGCCGCCAACAAACCGGTCCATCCCTGCTCGGAATTGAAAATATCGCGCATCTGGTCACGACGCGGGCCATACCGGTCGAGGTGGCTGTGGACGAGTTCGACGCGCGTCGTTTCCGGTCCTTCGGATACGAAGCGCACCTCGACCTCCGTCTTGAGCTGTGCATCATGCTGCCAGTCGGCGCTTATCTCCCATGTCAGCACGAGGCGAGAGGGAGGTTCCCAGACCAGAACGCGGCCCCAATCGCACGTGCTCCCGTCCGCGCCGCGTTCGTACCAGCGACCGCCGACGGTGGGCTCGATGATCGCATCCACTGCCGCCGCGCGCCCGATCTTGTGCGTTCCGAGTGGCCACCAGGCGCCCATTTTCGTCGTGAAGACACGCCACGCCACCTCGCGCGAAGCATTGACAATCACGATTTTTCTGAGGTCGTTCGCACCGGCGGCGTCCTGGTTCATTGCAGCTTCCTTTTCTTGCCGGCCTCTCGTTCTGCGGCTTGCTTGAATGCGGACAACGTGTCGTCCCAAAAGTCGTCGAGCCACGCACGCAAAGCATGAACGGCCTTCGTGTCGACTTTGTAGAGACGACGGGTGCCCTCCGGGCGAACAACGACGAGCCCGGCCGCCTTCAGCACCTTGAGGTGTTGGGAGACTGCGGGCCTGCTGACATCGACGCCCTCGGCGATCTGGCGGACGGAGAGAGCGCCACTTCGCAGTCGCTTGAAAACCTGACGTCGCGTCGGATCTCCAAGTGCGTCCAACATCAGTTCGGTATCGGCTCTCAAAACGCCTCACCTGAAATCTCTTGTTGACGGGAAATGTGGATGTTGGTCCACATCCGTAAGCGAGAGCTAACGGTAAGCATAGGCTAACTCTGTGTCAAATGGTTGGCGGGGGCAATGCCAACGATGGCGGTGGTTTGCTCCGGGACCATGCCGACGCCAGAGTGCCAGAGTGCGTCTGAAGCCAAAGCGAGGGCAGGCGGCCGACTCTGGGTTTCCGCGGGCGCTGTGAAATCCGGAAAAAAGGGAGTTACGCGTGCGACGAATTTGTTGAAACGGATCAAGCCGATTCCACCTGTCCAGTCCCCGTCCGCAAAAATATTTCCCTTCTCGCTTTACCCAAATCAGGTCCATATCGCCCGCCGTCCCGTCCCACAGAGGGGCGGCTCGCGATCGTCACGGACGCGGGGCGGGATGCGGTGGACGCTGATGCGCCTTTGACGAATGGCGCTTGAGGTGGACGGCGAAGTCGTGTGGTCCTGACGCCCCGACGCTGGCGTCAAGTTGGCGGGTTGATCCGCTGACGACGGTGGCAAACAAGCCCGGTCACCGGGGAGAGCGCGAAGGAAACCGTTAAAACCATTGCGCGGGGAATGCCGGGTGTTTCCGGTGTGACCGTGGTGACTAACGCGCGTGTTTACTACCACACCACGCGCGGCCGCGGGCGCTCCGGGCGCCCGGCATTCCCTGCGCCCTCTGTTGGGCGAAAGTTCATGCACAACTCGGGCGCATCGCGCCGCGAGACTGCGGAGTTGTATTTGGATTTGACGCTTTGCGGCGAGGCTCGTCATGCCCGGCCAAAGCAGTCGAGCTCGCGCAGACTGCGTAAACTTGTCTGCGATGCCGGGCATCCACGCCTTGGTTGCAGGAAAAGACGTGGATGGCCGGGACCAAGCCCGGCCATGACGAAAAGTGGAATCATTTTCCTGGCTGTTTGAAATTCGTATCGGGAATTTGCACCGTGGCCTCATGGTTCGAGACGGCGCGAGGGCGCCTCCTCACCATGAGGGGAAGCATTGCAGCCCGGATAAGCCCACAGGTCGGCGCGAAGCGCCGGCTGCGGGCCGAAAAGCTGCAAGGCAAGTAATCATTGCTGACACCATGCTGGCAACAGGCTTCGAATAGGTAAGCACAGCGAGATATCGGCACTTCGCCAATCAAAAGGGGATCGATCCATGACCATCAAGGGAAGCTGCCACTGCGGCAGCACGCAGTTTGAAGTGAGCGAGGCACCGGCCAGCGTGACGCGCTGTACCTGCTCGCTCTGCTCGAAGCGGGGCGCGTTGTGGGCGTATTACACGCCGGCACAGTTTCGCCTGATCTCACCGATGGAGAAAGTTGCGACCTATCGATGGGGCAGCCGCACCGTCAAACATCATTTCTGTGCCGATTGCGGCTGCGGCACCTTTTCCGAATCGCCGGACTGGTCGACGGGCAAGCCTGATTTCGACAATCCGCGGGTCGGTGTCAATTCGCGGCTGCTCGATGATTTCGATCTCGACGCCGTGCCGGTGACGGTGATCGACGGCAGGAATTTATGGTGACCCCGGCCGCAATGACAGCGTTAAAAATTTTTGGCATGAGCGCGCCTGCATCTGTTGATGTAGGTCAACCGGCTTCGTTAGCGGGCTTCACCGTACTTGATAAGGTCGTCGGCCGTGCGGCTGCCATCCGTTAGCAAATCGAGGGTTCGCGCCACAATACGACAATGTCCCGGAGGCCGTAGCCTGGCACTGCTGGTAGCTGGTAAAATGACATAGTCCCGGGTAGCCGTAGTCTCCACCTTGCAGGCAATAGGGATAATCATAGGGATCGCTTGGCTGGGCAGATGCCGGCAATGCTGTGAACGCCATGGCTACAAGCGCTGCAGCTCCAATGATTTTGCGCATTTCAATTTCTCCTCTTGATCCCTCATCCGCCAAGAATCGAAGCATCACGTCGATTCGCCTTTTGACGTTGCGACAGATCAAAATTCAGTCTGGCATGGGGTCACAAAGCCGTGTGCTCAATTCGGCAGCGCCATGGGGGTGACGCTCAGCGCCAAACACTGGCGGTCAGGTCAACGTTGCGGGGGCGGGCAAGAAAAGGGGAGAAGAACGGCGCAAGAGCGCCTCCTCGCCGTGAGGGGAAACATTTTGCGCTACTTCAACACGATCCAGGCCGGGGCGTGGTCGCTGGCGCCTTCATCGCCTCGCACCTTGCGGTCGACTCCGGCCTTGGTCAGGCGCGGCGCCAGAGCCGGGCTCAAGAGAAGATGATCGAGCCGCAAGCCGGCGTCGCGCGGCCAGCGGTTTCGCTTGTAATCCCAGAACGTGTACATCGGCTTTGACGGATGGAGGCTGCGGATCGCATCACACCAGCCTTGCGCTACCAGGGATTTGAACGCCGCACGGCTGTTCGGCTGAATCAGCGCATCCTTGTCCCATGATTTCGTCGGATAGATATCCATCCCGGTCGGCGCGACATTGTAGTCGCCCGCCAGCACCGCGGGGATGTCCTGCTTTATGAATTTCGCGGCGTGCGACTTCAGCCGCCTGAACCACTCGAGCTTGTAGTCGAATTTCGGCCCGGGTTGCGGATTGCCGTTGGGCAGATAGATGCTGGTGACAAGGATGCCGTTGACGGCGGCTTCGATATAGCGCGCCTCATGATCGTCGCGATCGCCGGGTAGCTCCGTCCGTATCAGCACCGGATCGGCGTTCCGCGCCAGAATGGCGACGCCGTTCCAGGTCTGTTGGCCGCGCCAGACCGCGCCGTAGCCGGCCCTGTCGATCGCTGAAGCCGGAAAATCATCGTCGGTGGATTTCAGCTCCTGCAGCGCGACGATGTCGGGTTTTGCCGCGCGCAGCCATCGCAGCAGGTTCGGCAGCCGCCGGTTGATATTGTTGATGTTGAAGGTTGCGATTTTCATGGGCAGACTGGCGAACGCCGATCAAAGAAAATTGGAGTTCTCATGCCCAGGCTTCGCTTCGCTGTTGTCGCACGCGCAATCGGATTTTCCACGACCGCCCTGGCGCAGGAGCTGACCGCCGAGCAGCGCAGCGCGTGCAAGGCCGATTATGAAAAGTATTGTACGGGTACGATACCCGGCGGCGGCCGCATCATTGCCTGTCTGAACAAGCAGTATGGCCAGCTCGCCGACGCCTGCAAGAAGGTCCTCGACGCCCGGAAAAAGCAGTAACGGCTAGCTTGCAGCGACGGCGCGATCGGTTGCGGCCTCGGCCGCGCCACCCTTGTAGACCCGCGCATAGCGCGGGCCGAGGCTGGTGAGCACTTCGTAGCCGATGGTGCCGAAATGGTGCGCGAGTTCGTCGACCGTGATGCCCTCGCCAATCAGCGTCGCCATGTGGCCGCGCCGCGCGGCGTTCTTGTCAAGATCGGTGACGTCGACGGCGATCAGGTCCATCGAAATGCGGCCGGCAATCGGACAGCGCTTGCCGGCGACCACGACCTCGGCGCCGCGCGTGCCGTCGTTACTGCCGCCGGCGCGGAAATATCCGTCGGCATAACCGGCGGATACGATCGCCAGTCTGGTCGGCCGCCGCGCGGTCCAGGTTCCGCCGTAACCGACGCTTTCGCCTTTCTCGACATTGCGAATCTGCGCGATGCGGGCTTTCAGGTCGACGACCGGTTGCATCGGATTGTCGGCCTCCGGCGTCGGATTGATGCCGTAGAGCGCAGCTCCCGGACGCACCAGATCGAACTGGTATTGCGCGCCCAGGAAAATGCCGGACGAATTCGACAGCGATGCGGGCACGCCGGAAAACAGGCTGGCGATTTCGCGGAAGGCTGCGAGTTGCTTGGCGTTGAGCGGATGATGGAGCAACTCGGCGCAGGCGAGGTGGCTCGTGACCAGCGTGATGCCGTGATCGCCGGCATTGATCCTGGGAATGATGCCCTGCGCCTCGGTAATCGTGAGGCCGAGCCGGTTCATGCCGGTGTCGATATGGATGGCCGCGCCGCCCTGCCAGCCCGAGCGCCGGCAAAATACGTCCCATTCGGCGAGCTCGTTGAGATCGCCGATCACCGGCTTGGCGTCGATCTTGGCGTAGGCGTCGCCGCAATTCTGGAAGAAGCCATCAAGGACATAAATGGCCGCCGACGGTACCGCGGCGCGCGCGGCGCGCGCTTCATCCAGCGTGGCGACGAAAAACGTCTTGCAGCCGGCGCCGGCGAGCGCGCGGGCGACAGGATCGACGCCGCAGCCATAGGCGTCCGCCTTGATCACGCCGGCGCATTCGGCCGGAACGCCGGCTTTTTCAAGCTTGCGCCAGTTCGCAACGATGGCGTCGAGATCGACGGTGAGTACGCCGGTGGCGCCGGCCAGCGCCGCCGCCTGGTTTGCTTCGGGCGAAAGCAGGGTGCCGATCGACTTTCGGGTCAGAGGCGATGTTCATGCCGCATTTTACGCGCAGCGGCCCGGCGGTTCAACCGGCTGAAGGCCCGGATTATGGCACGCGGTAGGGCAAATTATCCTCTTCCACGAAATCGCCAAATCGCGTGAATTGTCCCTCGAACTGCAATCTGACGGTGCCCGTCGGTCCGTGGCGCTGCTTGGCGATAATGACTTCGGCCTTGCCGAGAGCCAGATCCATTTCGGTCTGCCATTTTTCGTGTTCGGGCGTGCCGGGCTTGGGTTCCTTGTTCTGCAAATAATATTCCTCGCGATACACGAACAGCACGACGTCAGCGTCCTGCTCGATCGAACCGGATTCGCGCAAGTCCGACAATTGCGGGTGCTTGTCGTCGCGGCTTTCGACCTGGCGCGACAGCTGCGAAAGTGCGACCACGGGAACATTGAGTTCCTTCGCGAGCGCCTTCAGGCTGGTGGTGATCTCGGTGACTTCCTGCACGCGGTTGTCGTTGCCGCGCTTGCCCGAGCCCTGCAGCAGCTGGATGTAGTCGACCACGATCACGTCGAGACCCTTCTGCCGCTTCAGCCGCCGCGCGCGCGCAGTCAATTGCGAAATCGAAAGGCCGCCGGTCTCGTCGACAAAGAGCGGCAGGTGTTCAAGCTCGATTGTATAGTCGCGAATCTTTTCAAATTCGTTTTGGTCAATCCCGCCGCGGCGGATCAGGCTTGATGCAATGCGAGTTTGCTCGGCGAGAATGCGGGTTGCGAGTTGCTCGGCGGACATTTCGCAGGAAAAGAAGCCGACAATGCCGCCATTAACCGACTTCATCGTGCCGTCGGCCTGAACTTCCGCGCGGTGCGCCCTGGCGATGTTGTAGGCGATGTTGGTGGCGAGCGCGGTCTTGCCCATGCCGGGACGGCCGGCGACGATAACCAAGTCGGATCGCTGCAGCCCGCCCATCTTTGAGTCCAAATCACGCAGCCCGGTGGCAATGCCGGACAATTTACCATCGCGTTGGTAAGCATTGGCGGCCATATCGAGCGCGACTTTCATCGCCTGCGCGAAGCGCTGGAACCCGCCGTCGTAGCGGCCGGACTCGGCCAGCTCGTACAGCCGGCGCTCGGCATCCTCGATCTGCGCCCGCGGTGCAAAATCCACCGGCGCATCGAAGGCGACGTTGACCATGTCCTCGCCGATCCGGATCAGATCGCGACGCAGCGCCAGCTCGTAGATCGTGCGCCCATAATCCTGAGCATTGATGATGGTGGTGGCCTCGGCGGCGAGGCGGGCGAGGTATTGGCCGACCGTCATACCGCCGATATCGGTTTCGGCCGGCAGGAAGGTCTTCAGCGTAACCGGGGTCGCGACCTTGCCCATCCGGATCAGGCTGCCGGCGGTCTCGTAGATCGTCTGGTGGATCGGCTCGAAGAAGTGTTTCGGCTCCAGAAAATCCGACACCCGATAGAACGCGTCATTGTTGACCAGAATGGCGCCGAGCAGGGCCTGTTCAGCCTCGATGTTGTGCGGGGCGCTCCGATAGGCCGGAGTTCCCGCGTCGGGAGCGAGCTTCAGAACGTTCGAATCAAGTGGGGCCATGGTCTCGAGTGTTCTTGGAAGTTTGACGGATGCGGGGCGGCGATAAAGCGCCTGTCCCGCGGCAAGCGGAAGCGCCAACGCGCCTTATGCCCGATTCACACAATGCGTATTGGGAATTCTCGTGGATGTGGCTCATTGGCGCTTGACGGGTTCCATGCGGCATCACGCCGGCGCCGTCTCGTCCCTCATCAGCAAACCGGGAAAATGCCGGACGCGGACTGAACCTTTCGCCGCCCGGGCATACCTACCCAAGGGTGAGGTGCGTCCGGAGTTGGCGATCTCGGCGCTGGATCAGACCAGAACGAGATAGATCAGCGCAATCAGGGCCGCTCCGACGCCGGCTGCGATCAAGGCATAGTCGGTGCCGAGGTCGATCTTCGGATCGAACGATGATTGGTCGGCTCTCTGGGCCATTTTGGAGGTTTATGGCACGCCGGCTACGCCCGTTGTGAAGCAGGTCACATCTGGGCGGTTTTAATTTCGGCACGGCGAGGAACGGGGTGCTGGCTTCCGGGTTGATAACGGGAGGTTGGGCCGGGACAGAAGGACAGGCGATGGGCCAGCGAGTTCAGCCTTGGAGGTCGGGAGACGGCGAGAGATTGTGGCTGTCGATGCTGGTCGACGCCATGGAAGAACTGTCGCGCCCGGAATTCCGCGCCGCGCATTGCGATTCCGCAGTGCTGGCCGAGGTGCATGCGCAGCTCGCGCGACCGGCATCGTCATACCCTTACGGCGCCTCAAAGTTCAGCTGGCGAAACTAAATCCTTCTCGGTTCTGATTGAATTTAGACCGGAGCTCAATTCCTTCTTTTGACCCGTATCCGCTTCGCTCGAAGACGCTCCATGCCTATTCACCGGCAATCTGCAGCCGTGGCCGCTGGCCGCGCTCGATGCCGCGCAGTTTCGCTTCTTCGCGGGGGATATAATCGCGCGTCATCGGCACCACCTCCTGGCGTTTGGTGAGCTGGATCTGGAAATTCATCATGTCCTGCTTGCGGAACGACATTTCAGAGCAGGCTAGGTAAAATTCCCACATCCGTGCAAAGCGCTCGTCATAGAGCTGCACCGCTTCGTCCCGCCGCGCCATGAAACGCTCACGCCACGCCTTGAGGGTTTCCGCGTAATGCAGCCGCAGAATTTCGATGTCGCACACCAGAAGCCCTGAGCGCTCGATCGCGGGGATTACTTCGGAAAGCGCGGGGATATAGCCGCCGGGAAATATATATTTCGCAATCCAGGGATTGGTGGCGTCGGGTCCCTCCGAGCGGCCGATCGAGTGCAGCATCATCACGCCGTCGTCGGCGAGAAGTTCGGCGCACCGCCTGAAATAAGTCTCGTAGAAGTCGACGCCGACATGTTCGAACATGCCTACCGAGATGATGCGGTCAAACGGCCCGGTAACGTCGCGATAATCCTCGAGGAAAAACTTCGCCGACCGCGACAGATTTTTCTCGGTCGCGCGCGCGTTCGACACCTGCAGCTGTTCGGTCGAAAGCGTGATGCCGGTGACGTCGGCGCCGGTCATTTCTGCCAGATACAGGCTAAGCCCGCCCCAACCGGAGCCGATGTCGAGCACGCGATCGCCGTGTCCGATCAAGAGCTTCGCAGCAAGATGGCGCTTCTTGGCGAGCTGGGCATCGTCAAGCGTTGCGTCCGGCGTTTCAAAATAGCCACAGCTGTATTGCTTGTCGGCATCGAGGAAGAGGGAATATAGCCGCCCGTCGAGGTCGTAGTGGCGCGCGACATTGTCTTTCGAACGGCTACGCGGATTGAACTGCCTGAGATGCCGGACCGGATAGCGCAGCCACCATTGCAGCCTGGCCCAGCGCGGCAATATTTCCGGCTGATCCATCAGGATCGCCAGCGCGTCCGCAATCGAGCCATTCTCGACGACGAACGTGCCCTCCATGTAGACTTCGCCCAGCGCAAGTTCGGGGTTGAGAAGAACCCTGCGTTCGGCGTCGGTGGTCAGAAATCGCGCGGAAACCGGCTCGCCGGTCCCGTCACCGCAGCTGAATTTTGCCCCGCTCGCGGTGGTAAAGGTCATTGCACCGTGGCGGATGAACTGACTCAGGAAATAACGCAACAAACGGTCCATCGAAACCACCAAAATTGAGCGATCCCGCAGAGGCTAACGTACCGGCCGTCACATTTGACGCGTGGGGAACAAAACTGTTCCCTCATGCCTTGTTGCATCATAGGGGCGCTGGAACAGGCGCGCTAGTACATTGTACACAAAGCGGATATTCCGAAATGGCGCGTTCACGCTCTTGCGTCATAAGTGCGCTTCCATTCGCGCGATAATCGGCTAAAAGGTGCCGCAAGCGCCCGACTTGGGGACGCTGGAAGCGATTTCCGCATCTGGAGAATTAGGAATGTTGAGCCGAACGCTCAGTTTAGCGACGGTGACGCTTCTGATCGCCTGTTTCGCGGCGGACTCGGCGCAGGCGCAGGCGCAAAATCTCGAGGCCGGCAAGAGCCCTTCCCAGATCTTCGCGGGCACTTGCACGGCGTGCCATAAGGGGCCGCGCGGTCTGTTGAAGACCGTGCCGGCCGGCTCTCTCCAAGGCTACCTGCGGCAGCATTACACGACCAGTCCCGAAATGGCCTCGCTGCTTGCTACCTTCCTGATATCTAACGGCGCGAGCGATACCCGCTATGTCGGGGCCCAGCCCAAGCCGGGCAAGGATGAAAAATCGGAGGCCAGGCCCGGCGTTCCGTCCGAGCAGCTTGACCGGTTTGGCCGCAGGATGCGTCCCGCGACGCAAGAGGCTGCCAAGCCGGAGGCCGAGCCGAAAGAGGCCGCAAAGCCGGATGCCGATGCACTTCCCGCGCCCGGACGCTACGGCCGCAACGCCAAGCACGTGGCGCGGCCGGGGGAGGTGCCCGCCGCCGAGGGGCAGGCTCCGGCTCAGGCGGCGAACGAGCGCGGCCCCGACGGCCGCAAATTGTCCGCCAAGCAGAAGCTGAGCACGCACGGCAAGCCGGGAGGCGAAGAGCTGCCCAAAATTGAGGCGACCAAGACCGGAGCCGGCAAGACTGAGGCTGCCAAGTCCGAAGCTGCCAAGTCCGAAGCTGCCAAGTCCGAGGCCGGCAAGGAAGAGCCTGCAAAGGGCGAGGCAGTGAAGGACGACACTCCAAAGAGCGAAACCGCCAAAGTCGAGAGCGGCAAGCCTGACGGTTCCAGGCCGCCGGCGGGCGAGGGCAAATCCGGATCCGCCAAGACCGAGATGCCGGGAGAGGCGGGCAGTGGTGAGACCTCAGCGCTGCGGGCCGACCCGGTCCCCCCGGTTACGCCGGCGCCGGCGGCTTCCCCGACGGTCTCCGCCGCCGTCTCCAGCGGCTCGCCGGAGCCGGCCGCCGGTCCTTCTGCGCCGTCCCCGACGGAGCCAGCGCCCCCGGCTGTGGCGGCCTCGTCGCCGTCGCCCGTCGCCCCCGCGGGGCCGCCGGCACCGCCGATCTCCCAATAGGTTTTCGCAACGCGCCAATCCCGCTCGCGGGGCCGTCTTGTGGCGTCGATTGCGATGTTCGAATGAGCACCGGCAAGAATCTCAAGCCCGGCCTGATTGGGCCGGGCTTGGGCCGTGCGCTTCGATACAAACGAAAAGCCTGGGTTATTTTTCCGAAGCCGCTTCTTCGCGCGGCTCCGCTTCGTCGTGGCGCGCTTCGGGGTCGAAGAATTCGCCGGCAGCTGCGAGCGCTTCGGCGGCCGCGTCCTGATCTTCCTGACGGGTAGAGATGTCCTCGCCGCGATTGATTCGTTCGGCCTCGTCGGCGCTGCGGGCGACCGTCACGGTCACGCCGACCTCGACTTCCGGATGCACGGCGACCGCGATGGTGTGCTTGCCGATGGTTTTGATCGGCGCGTCCAGCATGACCTGGCTGCGGCTGATGGTGACGCCGTCGCTCTCAAACGACGCGATGATGTCGCGAACCGTCACCGATCCGAACAACTGCCCGGTCTCGGAAGCCTGACGCAGCACGACGACATTGCGGCCGTCGATCTTCTCCGCAACCTTGGTTGCCTCGCCCTTGGCCTTGAGGTTGCGGGCTTCGAGTTCGACCTTCATGCCGTCGAACTTGGCGCGATTGTCCGCGGTGGCGCGCAGCGCCTTGCCGCGCTTCAGCAGAAAGTTGCGGGCAAATCCGTCCTTGACGCGGACGACTTCGCCCATCTGGCCGAGCTTGGCGACACGCTCCAGCAAAATGACTTCCATATTCGTTCTCCTTTGAGTGTGCTTGGGATTGAGAGGTTGGATTGAAAAATCAGGGTCAGGACGCGGGCAGCGGCGGCGGCCTGCTTTGCAGGAAGCGTTGGCGAATCCCGAACACCGCGTCGGATAGCCCGAGAATCACCATCGCCAGCACCGGCCAGCTGAACACCACCACGATCGCGTAGATGCAGCCGAGCCAGAGCGCGCGGCTTTTCAGCGCCAGCGTCAGCGTGTGCAGCACCGCAAAGCCGATCAGCGCGTAAGCCGTCAACAGGGCCGCGCTGACGATCTGGGCCAGGATCGCGATCAGTCCGCCGGCAAAGCAGAACGCGATTGCGACGCACAAGGCGGCGAGCGTCATCGCCGGCAGTGCCGCGCTCTTCAGTTCGGGCCACGGGCGGTGCAGCCGTCCTGAAGTCGCGGTAATCCTGGCCGCAAGCCAGAGGTTGAGTGTCAGCGTCATCATGGCGAAAAGGGCGGCCGCGACCGGCGCGATCGCGACGAGGGCGTCGATCCATTGCTCGGTCTCGGCCTTCGGCGCAGCGTCGCGCAGGTCGAGAAGCCGCAGCAGGCCGTGCCGCAGCGTCCCGGTGATGGCCTCCGCGTCGGTGCCGAGTGTAAGCAGCGCAGCCATCGTGGTCAGCGCGGCAAAGCCTGATATCCAGAGCAGGATGCGGCCGACGGGATACCATTCCAGATCCGGCGCAACCGGCGGTGCGCCATTCTCCGCCGAGCCATTGTTTCCGATGGGCCGCCCGAGCAGGGCGAGATGTCCCAGCCACCAGGCGGGCAGGGCGACCATGATGGCAAAGGCGATGCAGTAGGGAAGGCCGAAGATCGCGCCGAGACCGGTGGCCGCTGCAATGCCGCCGATGGTGGAGCTGAGCGGGCCCCATCCGAGCGCCGCCACCATCAGGGGCAGCGGCGCCAGATAGAACAGCAACAGCGAGATCAGCGCGCCCGAGACGATCGAGGCGAACATCAAGGCCGACGCGCAGCCGGCCGCTATTGCAATGAGAACGATCGCGATCATCAGCTGTCCCGCTCCTTTCGAGCGGTTAGAGATTGATCAGGAATTACCCTGCAATCCCAACTACTTAGTGATTTACCGTAGCAGTTTCGTAGCGGAGACGCGCCCGGGGTTAGAGGTTGAACAGCCCGCTCAGCCAGAAATCCAAAACAATTGCGGCCCCCGATGGGGCCGCGTGGGCCTTTTAGGCGAACGAAATCCGCCAATCAAGAGTAATTCGGTCAAGCTAAGCTCCTAGTATCTACCTGTTAGTTAGAGGCGGAACAGCGGGCCAGCCCCCTTGAAATGTTCCCCCTGCGTTCCCATCGTCAGGTGAAGCAACTTTCGGGATAAGGCGGGGGAATGAAGCAGCTTGAGGTCGAGAATCAGCTTCGTGACGTAGTCAGCCGCATCATTGTTCAGGTTGAATTGGCGACCTCGCAGGGTCGAACCGATATCAACTTGGCGCTGGAGGACGCGTTCATCCCCATCCTGAAGTCAGTCTACAACCTGCCGCACCTCACCAACTTGAATCGGAAGCAGAAGAACTTCCCCGGCATCGATCTCGGCGACGATCACGATCGGGTGGCATTCCAGATCACTTCGACGACCACGCTGGAAAAGGTGAAGTTCACCGTTCAGCAGTTCATGGACCGAGCCTACTACAACACGTTCGACGAACTGTTTATCCTGATGCTCGGGAAGAAGCAGTCGTCCTACAGCCAGGCATCGGTGAATGAGCTGCTGACCGACCAGTTCGCCTTTAACTGCAAGAAGCACATCATCGACCTCGGTGACATTCTCGGTCAGGTGACCGCTTTGCGACTCGCGGCGCAGGAGCGAGTGCTGTCCGAGTTCAAGCGCATCCTCGGTGAAGTCGACGCGTACATAAGCTTCAGCTCGGAGAGCATTGCTGCACCGACGGCCATCACGTCCAACCTTCAGATGATCAATCTCCCCGAAGCGGTTTACGTGGCCGAGCTGACCATCGACGACAAGAAAGTGATCGCGCAGGGGAAGGCGAAGCTCAACTACGGGGGAAAGGCGCGGAGCAGGAAGTCAGTCGTCAAGATGGCGCTACTCCTGAATAACGTGGAGACAGATGCGTGGGTCTGCCACGACAACAAGCTCTTCTCGTTCCACGACATAGAACAGTGCGGCCTGATCAGCGTGGTGGACGCGGGCTCGGTGGAGCGGCTGAACGTATCCGACTTGGCCGAGTCCCGCGAATTGGACAACGTGAACATCCTGAAGCAGCTTCTCTTGGCCGAAACGCGGGAGCAGTTGAAGCAGCGCCTCGTGCGCATGCACAACAAGGACGGGTTCTTCTTTTTCGGACCGACCGAGGAGGGACAGCTTGAGCGGAGGGAGACTTGGATCGGGAAAAGGACCGCGATCCGCCGCGTGTTCGAGGTCAAGTACCAGCGCAAGGATCCGTCCAAGGTCGCGCACCAGAAGCATTTTTCGTTCGACCTGACGTTCACGAAGCTGGGGGACGACTGGTATGCGCAGATCGTGCCGAGTTGGTACTATTCTTATGACGGCTACCGCCAATCGCGCTGGCACGATGAATTGTTGTCGGCGCAGAAGCGTCTTGAGCACAATGCAACCGTCCGAAACATGGTTCGTTTCGTGGCCTATTTCCTGTCCGGCGCCAGCAAGAACGAGGACGAGGACCACGGGCTGCGCTTCCTATCCCTCATTGAATTCAACGTGCAGGACGCCGACGAGGCAGAGCCAGTCGGTGACGATGATGAAGACGATACCCAAGTGGCGGAAGGAACGGCGGCATGAAACTCACGACGCTACCTGAACCGCTACTCGAGTTCGGAACCGGCACACACGTCTGCCCTCGAACGGGAATCGAGCACTTGGGCGTCTACGACAAGCGAGACGAGTTGCGTCGAACCGAACTGCGGATCGGCGTGGTCGGGCGCGGAGAAGGAATCGACCTCTTGGACGATTGGCTCGAGAGATGCCGGGATGGAATTGAGCGCAAGGAGGGGTCCAAGCTGCTGAACCTGTTTCGGGGCTTCGGCGGCATCAATCGGGACTACGGATTCCTGACGAGGATCATCAACTCTCCGCAGTACACCCGCACCATCAAGAAGTCGGATATCTCGGCAGTAGTTAAGCTCGCGTCCCGGGCGGAGCGAGTGGAGAAGGCCGTTGAGCTCTACTACGAGCAGATTCGCTTCCTCGCCGAGAACAGATCGGTGGACGTGATCGTCTGCGTGATGCCGAACGAAATGTTCGACTCCATGACGACGACCTCGGATAGCGACGACGATAATTCGGGGGATAGCGAGCTTGAGCACAACTTCAGACGCATCCTGAAGGCCAAGAGCATGCACCTCGGCACCCCGCTGCAATTGGTGCGCGAGAAGACCATCCTCATTACCAAGCAGGCGGGAGATCAGCAGGACCCGGCAACGAAAGCCTGGAACTTCGTCACGGCGCTCTACTACAAGGGCAATAAGACAATCCCTTGGCGGCTCGTCGAGGACACGGCGAAACTGCGGTCGTGCTACATCGGCATCGGTTTCTACAAGAGCCGCGACGGGGAGACGGTATCATCGAGCTTGGCACAGGTCTTCGACGAGTTCGGCCACGGAATCATTCTTCGCGGTACGCCGGTATCGATCGACAAGAAGAACCGCCACGCGTACCTGAGCGAGGACCAGGCCTACGAGCTGCTGCGCGATGCACTGGACGAGTATGACCGAGCGCTTGAGCACATGCCGGCTCGGATCGTGATCCACAAGTCGAGCCAATTCCGCGACAGCGAGCGGAAGGGTTTTCTCAGAGCGCTCGATGAGAAGGGCATCCGAGCGAAAGACTTCGTGGCGATAACCGACACGGATATCAGGCTGTTTGGTGACAAGGACTATCCGCCGAAGCGCGGCACGCTGATGACAATTTCTGAGACCGAGGGCGTGCTCTACACGCGCGGTACTGTCGACTTCTACAAGACCTATCCTGGCATGTACGTGCCGGCCCCGCTGAAAATAACGGTTTGCGAGCAAGATTTGTCTCTTGAGAGCCTATGCGATGAGATTCTGGGGCTGACCAAGATGAACTGGAACAACACTCAGATGGACGGTCGCCTCCCCATCACGCTTGAGTGTGCCCGGAAAATCGGGGACATCATGAAATACGTGAGTCCGACCGAGAAGCCGCAGGTGAGCTACAGCTTCTACATGTAGCGACTCCAGTTCGCGCCAAATCTTCAGCCTGTAGCCAGGCCTTTGACAACCCAGAAGGTGGCGGGCGCTCCGGCTGGGGTACCCGGCGGCCCCATTCGTAGTGCAGCGGGATCCACCCTCTCCATGCGCCAGTTCACGCCAGACTCTAAGACCACGGCAACGTCGCCATCTGTTTGCAGGACGTCGAGGGTGAAGGGGCTTCCGTCTGCCAGCCGCCCGATCAGTTTGACTCCAGCCGGAAACAATTCTGGGCCCATGCCGGAGATCCAGCCGTTTCGATAGATTGCGAGCACGGTATTCGTTGCGATCTTACCGTGATCGGTATCAGCGACCCAACTACCCATTCAGGTCTCCCTCAGAGATTGCGCGGAGCAGGACCAAACTCCGCCTCAAAACTCGTGATTTCAGCGTTGTCTCTTGAACTCCATTCGACCTTGTGCGTCTCGTCCATCCTCGAAAATGGCGAGGAAAGATACTGTCGGTAAACCACAGTCTTCACACGATCCGGCGGAGGTTCGCGCTCGATCTTGCGGAAGTCCTCTTTTTCAGTTCCTCGAACCCAGCCCGTTGGAGTCAAATGCCATTCGGTCCATTCGTCGCTTGCTGACATGCTCGCTCTCTCCCGCCGGTAGAATAGCTGCTTGAACAGCGCCATATAGGTGTGCCCGTTGACGGCGCCAGAGTTCGGCCTTGGAGTTCGAGGTTTGCAGCGACGGAATTGATATCTTCAAGGTTCGAGGAGCGCGGCGACAGAACTGTCGGGTGGGCGGGCGCGTAGCGGTTTCGTAGCAGAAACGCGCGTAAAGGACCTGAACTAAACAAGAACAAACGAAAGCAGATCTATTGAAATTGCAGCGTTTTCTGGATTCTCGTCGCACGAGCGGTTAGAGGTTTTCGAGAACCCCAACCATCGGCAACCGGACGACCCGGGAGCCTTATGAAGATTTTCGATCCGCGGCGCCAGAGCCGCGGATCGAAGAACGTTTTAGCGGATCACATAAGGCAGCAGACCGAGGAAACGCGAGCGCTTGATGGCGCGCGCGAGTTCGCGCTGCTTCTTGGCGGAGACGGCGGTGATGCGGCTCGGCACGATCTTGCCGCGCTCGGAGACGTAACGCATCAACAGCTTGGAGTCCTTGTAGTCGATTTTCGGCGCATTCGGACCCGTGAACGGGCAGGTCTTGCGGCGGCGGAAAAACGGACGGCGTGCACCAGCTTCAGCCATAATTCTTACTCCTCAATCGCTGCGTCGTCGTCGCGCGGACGGCGCGGACCACGGTCGCCACGGTAGCCGCCGCCCTCGCGGTCGCCCCGGAATCCACCCTCACGGTCGCCACGGAAACCGCCGCCACGGTCGTCGCGGTCGCGGTCGCGATCGGCCTTGCGCATCATCGCCGAGGGGCCTTCCTCATGCTCGTCGACGCGAACGGTGAGATAGCGGATCACGTCTTCACTGATCCGCTCCTGGCGCTCGACCTCGGCGACCGCCGCCGAGGGGGCGTCGATGTTCAGCAGCACGAAATGCGCCTTGCGGTTCTTGTTCATGCGGTAGGTGAGGGAGCGTACGCCCCAGTTTTCCATCTTGACGACCTTGCCGCCGAGACCTTCGACGATGCCGGTCATCTGGGTGGTCAGTTCTTCGACCTGCTGGGTGCTCGCATCCTGACGCGCGAGAAAAACATGCTCATAAAGAGGCATGGGTGTCCTTTCCTTAAGTTGGCGCGGTTCCCGGCGGCAAGCCCTTCGAGACCTTCGGAAAGGACTCGGATTAGCTCAGAAGGCGGAAGCACGGGACGACGGACCGACTGGCCCTGCCGCATCAAAATCGCCGAAAAGGTGAATTTGCTGAGACCGTCCGTTCAGCTCCCGGCCGGGATCCACGGATGGCGCGGGTTATAAGGATTTTGGGCGCGATAGCAAGGGAAAGCGACGCCTTTGGGAAGCCGGGATCTGGGGATCTGGAACCGGCGGCGGCTTGACACAAGCGGCTCCAGCGGTGTCTTTCGGCCGACTTCAGAGCGCGATGAGTAGAAGTGGAAGCCGTTTTGCGTCCGATCGCGCTCTAAATTATTGAAAGAGCGCATGATCCTTTGGCCAAACGGCTCACACTTTGGCGGATCATGCGCGCGATTTGCAGCGGGTCCAAAGGGTATTCAGGGGCATTAAAGGGTATTAAGGGGCATTCATGACGGCAGCATTCACTTTTCCGGGGCAGGGCTCCCAGGCGGTCGGCATGGGCAAGGCCTTGGCGGAGGCCTTTCCGGCTGCCCGCGCGGTTTTTGACGAGGTCGATGCGGCACTTGGGGAAAAGCTTACCGCCGTCATCTGGGATGGCCCACCTGAGACCCTGCAGCTCACCGAGAATGCCCAGCCGGCGCTGATGGCGGTTTCGCTGGCGACCCTGCGGGTGCTGGAGACCGAGGCTGGCTTCTCGGTCGGACGGGACGCTGCGTTCGTGGCTGGACATTCGCTCGGCGAATATTCCGCGCTGGCCGCCGCCGGAAGCCTGACCATCAGCGATACCGCGCGCCTGTTGCGCACCCGTGGCCTTGCCATGCAGAAAGCGGTGCCGGTAGGCGTCGGCGCAATGGCCGCGCTCCTCGGCCTCGATTATGAGGCCGCGGCGGCCGTCGCAAACGAAGCGGCGCAGGGGCAGGTCTGCCAGGCCGCCAATGACAATGGCGGCGGGCAGGTCGTGGTCTCCGGCGACAAGGCCGCCGTCGAGCGCGCGCTCGAGATCGCCAAGGCCAGGGGCGCCAAGCGCGCCATGTTGCTGCCGGTGTCGGCGCCGTTCCATTGCCGGCTGATGCAGCCCGCGGCTGACGTGATGGCCAGAGCGCTTGCCGATGTCACGATCAGGCAACCGGCTTCGCCCTTGGTGTCGAATGTGCTGGCCGCGCCGATAACCGACCCGGACGAGATCCGGCGCCGCCTGATCGAACAGGTCACAGGGACCGTGCGCTGGCGCGAATCGGTGGCCTACATGGCAAGCCACGGCGTCACGCGGTTTTTCGAAATCGGCGCCGGCAAGGTGCTATCGGGGCTCGTCAAGCGCATCGCCGACGGCGCCGTCGGCATTTCGGTCGGCGGCCCGAATGATCTGGCTGCAGCGAAAGACGCGCTCACCGCCACCCACACGGCCTGAGCGAGGGAGGACCATGATGTTCGATCTGACTGGCAGGACGGCGCTTGTCACCGGCGCGACCGGCGGCATCGGCAGCGCCATCGCCAAAGCACTGCATGCCCAGGGCGCGACGGTGGCCATTTCCGGAACGCGGCGCGAGGTGCTGGACACGCTCGCCGGCAATCTCGTCGAGCGGGTTCACGTGCTGCCTTGCAACCTCTCCGACGCATCCGAGGTCGAGGCGCTGGTGCCGGCAGCGGAAAAAGCCATGGGCCAGGTCGACATTCTCGTCGCCAATGCCGGCATCACCCGCGACAATCTGTTCGTGCAGTTGCGCGATGAGGACTGGGACGAGGTTATCAAGGTCAATCTGACCGCGACCTTCCGTTTGGCCCGGGCCGCGACGAAGCTGATGATGCGCAAGCGTTTCGGCCGCATTATCGCGATCACCTCCGTCGTCGGTGTCACCGGCAATCCGGGCCAGGGCAACTACACGGCGTCGAAGGCCGGACTGATTGGCATGATTAAGACGCTGGGCGCGGAATACGCCAGGCGCAACGTGACCGCCAACTGCATCGCGCCTGGATTTATCAAGACGCCGATGACGGATGCGCTGAACGACAAGCAGCGCGAACTGATCCTTTCGAAGATCCCTGCAGGACGGCTCGGAACGTCGGAAGAAATCGCCGCGGCGGCAGTCTATCTCAGCTCGAATGAAGCGGCCTATGTCACCGGGCAGACGATTCACGTCAATGGTGGAATGGCCATGATTTGAGCCGGTTGCAAGTCGCTTTAGCGGGGCGGAAGGCTGTTTCCGGAGGCCGGTTGAGGCTTATAGTCAAGGATTGGGAAGTATGATAACCGAACCCCCAACGGATGGGCAAAGAACGCCTTGCAGGATTTTGAAACCCTGTATATTGGCGGTGCGGAGCCTGCGTCGTTCGCCGGGCCTTTGTCGGCTATGACGGGGCCAAATCAAGACTATGCGCGATTGCGAAGGAAAGTTTAACGACCATGATGGCTCGTATCGTCTTGGGGACGGGTCCAGTGGGCACAAGCACGAGGTTGAACGATGAGTGAGATTGGCGAGCGAGTTAAGAAGATCGTGGTCGAACACCTTGGTGTTGAACCCGAAAAAGTGGTCGACAACGCGAGCTTCATTGACGACCTCGGTGCCGACAGCCTCGATACCGTCGAGCTCGTGATGGCGTTTGAAGAAGAATTCGGTTGCGAAATCCCCGACGATGCCGCGGAGACGATTTTGACCGTCGGTGACGCCACAAAATTTCTCGAAAAAAACGCGAAAAGCTGACGCCCCTCGCGGTGCTGACGAAGCCGGACGGACCGTGGTCGAGCGGTCCACCGGTTTCTTGTTGTGGGCCGCGAATTCTGGGCTGGAGTGCTGGATATGAGGCGGGTTGTCGTCACGGGCCTTGGCATGGTTTCGCCACTCGGCTGTGGCGTCGAACCGACCTGGAAGCGCATCCTCAACAGCGAGAGCGGCGCCAGGAAGATCGATACGTTTGACGTCTCCGATCTGACCTGCCGGATCGCGTGCATGATTCCGCGGGGCGACGGCACCAACGGCACCTTCAATCCCGACCAGTGGATGGAGCCGAAGGATCAGCGCAAGGTCGACGATTTCATCATTTTCGCCATGAGCGCGGCGCGCCAGGCCCTTGACGACGCCAACTGGCATCCTGCCACCGAAGAGGATCGCTGCGCCACCGGTACCATGATCGGCTCCGGGATCGGCGGTCTGTCCGGCATCGCCGACACCGCGCTGCTCCTGAAAGAGCGCGGGCCGCGCAAGGTATCGCCATTCTTCATTCCCGGCCGTCTGATCAATCTTGCTTCGGGCTATGTCTCGATCGAGCACGGCCTCAAGGGCCCCAACCATGCCGTGGTGACGGCGTGCTCGACCGGCGCGCATGCGATCGGCGACGCCAGCCGGCTGATCGCGCTTGGCGACGCCGATGTAATGGTGGCGGGCGGGACCGAAATCGCCTCTTTGCCGGCTGTCGATGGCCGGATTTTGCGCGTCGCGCGCGCTGTCGACCGGCTTCAACGATACCCCGGAGAAAGCCTCTCGTCCGTACGACCGGGATCGCGACGGGTTCGTGATGGGGGAAGGCGCGGGCATCGTGGTCCTTGAGGAATACGAGCACGCGAAAAGCCGTGGGGCGCGAATCTACGCGGAGGTGATCGGCTACGGATTATCCGGCGACGCCTATCACATCACGTCGCCATCGCCCGATGGCGACGGCGCATTCCGCAGCATGAGCGCCGCCATGAAGCGCGCGGGGATCAATTCTTCGGATATCGACTACATCAACGCGCACGGGACCTCGACGCAGGTCGGTGACGAAATCGAGCTCCGCGCGGTGGAACGGTTGTTGGGCAATGCCGCTTCCAGGGTGTCGATGTCGTCGACCAAATCGTCGACCGGACACCTGCTGGGCGCCGCGGGAGCGGTCGAGATGATATTCAGCATCCTGGCCATTCGGGATAACATCGCTCCGCCAACGATCAATCTTGAGAACCCATCGGTGGGGACGGCGATCGATCTCGTGCCGCAGGCGCCGCGGAAACGCGAGATCAATGTCGTGCTGTCGAATTCGTTCGGTTTCGGAGGCACCAACGCTTCCGTGATCGTGCAGCGCGTGGCCAACTGAGCGTATCAAGAAGAGTCCACCGTTTCGCCGTATTCGGTGATACATCCTAGGCATGGGCGTAGACTATCGGCCGCTGCGGTAATTTCGCGAGGCCACGATTAAACCGACAGGATCAGGTTGCATCGATGAGTGAGAGGCCGCCCATTTCGCCACGCAGCCCGCGCGCCGCGCTGGAGCCCGAGCAGGTTCCGCCGCCGCCAAAACGATCCGAGCGCGCCCGCAATCCGTTCGTGGTGGTCGGCAATGCCATCATCACCATCGTGCTGGTCCTGATGATCGGCATCGGGGGCGCTTACATCTACGGCAAACAGAAGATGGAGGCCCCCGGCCCGTTGCAGGAGGACAAGATCGTCAATATTCCGGCGCGCGCCGGAATGGCCGATATTGCCGATACCCTGCAACGCGAGGGCGTCATCGACAACAACCGCTGGGCGTTCATTGGCAGCGTGCTTGCGTTGAAAGCGCGCTCGGAGCTGAAGCCCGGCGAATACCTGTTTCAAAAGAACGCCAGTCTGCGCGATGTCATCGGCACCATGGTCGAAGGCAAGGTGGTCCAGCACGCGGTCACGATTCCCGAAGGCTTGACCTCGGAACAGATCGTGGCCCGGCTTTCGGACAATGACATCTTCTCGGGCTCGGTCCGAGAAATACCGCGCGAAGGCACGTTGCTGCCGGAAACCTACAAGTTCCCGCGCGGCACTACCCGTGACCAGGTGATTGCGCGCATGCAGCAGGCGCAGAAGCGCGCACTTGCGGAGATCTGGGAGCGCCGCAGTCCGGACCTTCCGCTCAAGACGCCGGAGCAGCTGGTTACGCTGGCCTCGATCGTCGAGAAGGAAACCGGCAAGCCGGACGAACGCAGCCGTGTCGCTGCGGTGTTCGTCAATCGGTTGCGGCAGAAGATAAAGCTGCAGTCGGATCCGACCATCATCTATGGACTGGTCGGCGGCAAGGGAACGCTGGGACGGCCGATCAAGCGCAGTGAAATCCAGCAGCCGTCGCCCTACAATACCTATGTGGTTGACGGGCTTCCACCCGGGCCGATCGCCAATCCGGGGCGCGCCTCGCTGGAATCCGCCGCCAATCCGGCGCGAACCCGCGACCTGTTCTTTGTCGCGGACGGCACCGGGGGCCATGCATTTAGCGACACTTACGACCAGCATCAGAAGAACGTCGCCAAGCTGCGCGCGATGGAAAAACAGATTCAGAACGACACGGCGGAGCCGGCCGACGATCCCGCGCCGGCCGCGCCCGCCGACACCAACCCGACCGCCACCACGACAAAGCCGGTCCCGGCCAAAAAGCCCGCTCGTGCCCCTTCGGCCCGCCAGGGCGCGGCGCAATCGACGGCGTCGCCGCCGGTGGTTCAGCGCTAGGGTGGGGTGCCGGCCAACAGGCCGGAACCGAATTCCACTTTGCCCGGAGCTCTCCTGACCCGTAATTTGCGCGCATTCTCTTCGCAAATCCGGTATCCACTGTTGTGCAATACGCGATAAAGTCGCGCCGTACTTTTCTTGCGAATCTCACACCTTCAACTGCCGGAGAAATTCACGCGATGGCGCTATCGAGCATGACCGGTTTTGCCCGAAGCCACGGTGCAAGCGGACCATACGCGTTCGAGTGGGAGTTGAAATCGGTCAACGCCAAGGGCTTCGACCTGAGGATGCGGCTGCCGCCCGGATGGGACGACCTCGAAGCCTTCGCCAAGAAGCGCGCCAGCGAGGTGCTGTCGCGGGGCACGGTGTACGCCAATTTGAACGTCAAGCGCACCAGCGCGGTTTCGACGGTCCGTATCAATGAAGAGGTGCTGGCGTCGATCGTGAAGGTGGCCGGCGTGCTCGCCGGCAAGATCGATGCGGTGGCGCCGAGCATCGACGGGCTGTTGGCGATCAAGGGCGTTATCGAGGTCGTCGAGCCGGAAAGCGATGAGGCCGAGGACAAGGCTGCGAAGGCGGCCGCCGCTGCGGCGTTCGACCAGGCGCTGCTGGACCTCGTCGAGATGCGTCAGCGCGAGGGCGCAACGCTCGGGCAGATCCTCTCGCAGCGAATGGATGAGATCGAGCGGCTGGCGAACAAGGCCGAGGCGGCTCCCGGCCGCAGGCCTGAGGTGATTAGGGCACGGCTGGCCGAGCAGATCGTGGCATTGCTGGAAACTTCCGACCGCTTCGACCCCGACCGGCTCAATCAGGAAGCGATCATGATCGCGGCCAAGGCCGACATTCGCGAGGAGCTCGATCGCATCGCCTCGCACGTCTCGCAGGTGCGCGAGATGATCGGCAAGGGCGGCCCGATCGGACGGCGGCTTGATTTCCTGGCGCAGGAATTCAACCGTGAGGTCAATACCTGCTGCTCCAAGTCGAATGACCTCGAATTGACCAATACCGGGCTTGCGATGAAGAACGTGGTCGAGCAATTCCGCGAACAGGTTCAAAATCTGGAGTGACGGCATGACGGCGGGCGGCCACGGCTTCGACGGGGTTGAGCGGCGCGGACTGATGTTCGTGCTGTCGTCGCCGTCGGGGGCCGGAAAGACCACGCTGTCGCGGCTCCTGATCGAGCGGACGCATGGCCTGAAGATGTCGGTGTCCGCGACCACGCGGCCGATGCGCCCTGTCGAAATCGACGGCCGCGACTATCACTTCATCGACCAGGGCGCATTCGAACAGATGGCGAAGCGAAACGAATTGCTGGAATGGGCCACCGTGTTCGACAACCGCTATGGAACGCCGCGCGCGCCGGTCGAGGCAGCCCTGGCGGCGGGACAGGACGTGCTGTTCGATATCGACTGGCAGGGCACGCAGCAATTGCGGGAAAAGGCGCGGGCCGACGTCGTCAGCGTGTTCATCCTGCCGCCCTCCGCCGCCGATCTGGAAAAGCGGCTGCGCTCGCGTGCCCAGGATTCCGATGAGGTGATCCGGGGACGGATGAGCCGCGCCAGCCACGAAATGAGCCATTGGGCGGAATACGACTACATCGTGATCAATCACGATATCAACGAAGCGTTTGCCGAGGTGCAGTCGATCCTCAAGGCCGAGCGGCTGAAGCGCGAACGCCGTACGGGTTTGACGACGTTCGTGCGGGAGCTGCAGCGGCAGCTGGAAAAATAGCAGCCCGTCAGGCCGGGTTTCGCCGGCGCCGCTGTGTGAAGAATTCCGGAACCCTGTCGTTCGCCTCGCCGGCTTGATCGAGGTCACGCGCGAAACCGGCCCGGCGCGGGAGACCATCCGTATCAATCACGATATCAACGAAGCGTTTGCCGAGGTGCAGTCGATCCTCAAGGCCGAGCGGCTGAAGCGCGAACGCCGTACGGGTTTGACGACGTTCGTGCGGGAGCTGCAGCGGCAGCTGGAAAAATAGCAGCCCGTCAGGCCGGGTTTCGCCGGCGCCGCTGTGTGAAGAATTCCGGAACCCTGTCGTTCGCCTCGCCGGCTTGATCGAGGTCACGCGCGAAACCGGCCCGGCGCGGGAGACCATCCGTGCCGGGGTGAGCCGACCGCCTGTTCCTTTTGCGATCTGCCGAACTCCCAGATTTTGTCGCGACGTACCTTTCTTACCCGGCGCCGCGCGCCGCCGAATCTGAAAATGACGCTCGCCGTGATGCCTGCGAGCGCCAACGCGCCGGTCATAACGCCCAACAGCATCGGGATCGTAGCGGGCCGGCCGCGAGACGAATTCGCCGAGGCAGGTGGAATCGCGGCAACTTCGGTTGGCGGGCTCGCCTCCACATTGGATTGCACGTCCGCCGCCGGCTCGGCCGCCGCCGATCCTGGCGTAACCCCGTTATCGTTCTGCAGCGCCGCATCCGCCGCCATCGCCGGAAGCGGTGCATTGTTGCGTTTGGGCTGTTCGATTCTTGTCTGAGGGGTCTGAGGGGGTAGTGCGGCGCGCGCGTCCACAACCGAACGCTGCAATGGAGCTGCGGTTATCGTTGTAATCGGCTTTGCGACGGGCGGGGAAGTTGGCGGGGCGGTTTGCGAAAGCTTTTCGCCTTCCTCGCGCAGATACCAGCATTGGGCTTTGGTAACGCGATCGATACGATAGTGCCAATGGCTGCCTTGAGGGGTGTCGCCGTTCGGAGCGGAAAGGCAATCGTCTGCGGCGCGCGCGGCGCCGTGCGATATTGTGAGAGAGGCACCCGCGAGAACACCGACGAATATTGTTGAGACGAATTTCGCGGTTCGGTTGGGCATACGCACTCCGGCACTGATACGCGACGCTTCACGCTCCTAATTTCAGCAAAGACTTGGGTCGCAATGGGCCGCAATTCCGGACAGCATGAGGCATAAATCTGGCTCGCGTTTGAAACGACGCTGCCCCACATCAGGCTGAAAAACGGGCGGTTTGAGGCGGCGCGAAAACGCCGCCGGCGTTTGGCGTATTCCGCAAAAATGGGTACCGGTTTTGCGGTCGATAAACGCGCAAAGCGAGCATTTTTACGGCCACTTGCCGAAAAGTTGCTCGCGAGGTTAGTCGCTGGCCAGCACGTCGCTGAACAGCACGTAGCGCGATCCGTCGAAGCGCACCAGCCGCATCTGCTTGATCGGCCGCAGATCCGTTGGGCTGGTCTTGAGACGGATCCCTGGCAACAACAACGGCAGCTCCATGTCGAGATGGGAGGCCTGCTTCATGACATTTTCGCGGGTGAGATTGTCGCCGCACTGCTTGAGCAACTGCACCACCGCGTAACCGATATTGTAGCCATAGGGCGCGTAGTAGTCGCTCTTGCCGATGCGCGGGTTGTACTTGTCCATCCACACATTCCAGGCTTTCATCGCCGGATCGTCTCTCCACTGCGGGTCGGCCGGATCCTTTTGATAGGCTGCGGAGATGATACCCTTTGCCGCGTCAAACCCGGCCGGCCTGATCGCGCCCGCAATCGACGAACCGACGCTGACCACGAATTCCTGCGGATGCCAGTCAATGTCGTAGGCCTTGCGAATGGCTTGCGCGGAGAATTTGGGGATGGTGACGATGAAAAATACGTCGGCGCCAGATGCCTTCAGCGAAACCACCTGGGAATTGACGGTCGGGTCGGTGGTGTTGTAGGTCTGCGATGACACGATCATCGTCGACGCCCTGTCGCCAAGCCCGCGCTTGAAGCCCAGGATATAATCGTGGCCAAGATCGTCATTCTGCGACAGGATCCCGATCTTCGCGTCGGGTTTTACCGAAAGAATGTATTTGGCGTAGATCTCGCCTTCCGACGCATAATGCGGCGTCCAGCTCATCGTCCACGGATAATGCTCGGGGTCATTGAAAACGGTCGCGCCCGAGCCGATGAACAGATGCGGCACCTGCTTCTGATTGATGTATTTGACCACGGCCATGTTGGTCGCCGTGCCCACGGGATTGACCAGAAACAGTACCTCGTCGCTTTCGACAAGGCGTCGGATCTGTTCCACCGTTTTGGGCGGGCTGTAAGCATCGTCGAGACTGATGAAATTGATCTTGCGGCCGTTGACCCCGCCCTGTTCATTGATCATCGCGAAATAGGCGGTTGCAGAGACCGCGCCGGCCGAATAGGCCGACGCCGGGCCACTATAGGGCGTGGTGGTCCCGATCTTGATTTCGGTGTCGGTGGCGCCGGGACTGTATTGCTTCTGCGCCAGGGCCGGCGTCGCGGCCAAAGCCAGTGTCAGTGCCGCCAGGGCGGCGAGAATAGAACGAATCCTCCAGGCCATTAAGTCCTCCCCGTTCAAGCGAGGCTTACCTGGCACTCTGCCTCTGTTGGCGAGGCTTACGAGTTGCTCTGCCTCAGTTCTTCAGCACGATGCGCCCGACGACTTTTCCGGCCCGCAATTCGTCGATCCATTTCTGAACATCGGCCATTGGCTCTTCTTTCATGGGCGTCGGCTTGATCTTGCCGGCACGCGCCAGCGCCATCAGCTCATGCCCCTCGGCCAGTGTTCCGACCATGAAGCCCTCGATCGTCATGCGCTTGTAGATCCACTGTACCATGGGCAGGCTGAAATTGCCGCCCATTAATCCGGAGACCACGATCTTGCCGCCGCGCGCGACCACGGAGACCGCGAACGCCATCGACCGCTCGTTGCCGGCAAAATCGACGATCTCGTCGAACCCGCCCTCGGTTTCCCTGATGATACGTTTGACAACGTCCGCTTCCGAGGGATCGTAGGCGACGTCGGCGCCGTTCTTCAGCGCCGCCTCGCGCGCGGCGGGGCTCAAATCCGCGACCGAGATCTTTTGCTTGAACATGACCTGGGCGAAAGCCAGTCCCATCATGCCGACGCCGCCGAGGCCGATCAGCAGGAGATTGCGCTGCCGCCGCCGGTCGACCAACCGCTTCAGCGCGCCATAGGCGGTCACGCCCGAGCACATCAGGGTGGCCGCCTGGTTGACCGGCAACGGGTCGTAATCCAGCAGGTATTTTGCGTCCGGCACCAGCACATGGCTGGCGAAACCCCCGTCGATGGCAACGCCGAGAAAACGCTGCTTGAGGCAGAGATTCTCGTCGCCGTTGGCGCAGTCGCGGCATTGGCCGCAGCCGATCCATGGAAATACCGCTTTCTTGGTGCCGATCAGGTCCTTCGAGACATCGGGGCCGACTTCCTCGACGATTCCGGCGATCTCGTGCCCCAGCGTGAACGGCAACGTCATGCCGCGGGTGGTATCGAGCCGCTTGCCGCCGCCGAGGTCGGCGTAGCCGTCCTGGATATGCAGGTCGGAATGGCACAGCCCGCAGCGCTCGATCCGGACAAGGACTTCCTTAGCCACCGGCTTCGGCGTCTCGGCGATGGTTTCACACAATGGCGCATCGAATTTGACCAGTGATTGGCGTCGCATCAGCGCCATGGCGCGTTCTCCTCAAGGAGCGTTCATTTTTGTGTTTCGTATATCGGTCAATTCGCGGGCCATGGCAACAAAGCCGCTGACCGGAATGGTCTCGGCGCGCCTTGTCGGATCGACATGCGCGGCGGCGGCCAGCCGGGCCGGGTCCACCGCCAGCGATTTGAGGCTTTGCCGAAGCATTTTCCGCCGCTGACCGAACGCCGCCGCCGCAACCTGTTCCAGCGCCCGGCGGTCGCACGCCTCCGGCACGCTGCGGGGCACCAATCGCACGACGGATGAAGTGACCTTGGGTTGCGGCACGAAGGCGGCCGGCGAAATGTCGAACAGGATTTTTGTCGCCGTGCGCCAGTTGGCGAGCACCGCCAGACGGCCATAGGCCTCGTCATTCTCGCCGGCCACGATACGCTCGGCCACCTCGCGCTGAAACATCAGCACCATCATGTCATACCAGGGCGGCCACGGTTCGATCGACAGCCAGTCGATCAGAAGCGCGGTAGCAATGTTGTATGGCAGGTTGGCGACGATTTTCGCCTTGATACCGCCGAGCAACGGCCGCGGATCGAAATGCTGCGCGTCGGCACAGACGATCTCCAGGCGTCCCGGATATCGCCTTGAGATCTCTTCGAGGGCCGGAAGTGCGCGCTGGTCGCGCTCAACCGCGATGACCCGCCGCGCGCCCAACGCCAGCAACGCGCGCGTCAGCCCGCCGGGACCGGGGCCGACCTCGATGATCGTGGCATCTTCCAGCGGGCCCGCGGCGCGCGCGATCCGCGCGGTGAGGTTGAGGTCCAGCAAAAAATTCTGGCCGAGCGATTTGCGGGCCGACAGGGCATGCTGGCGAATGACCTCGCGAAGCGGCGGAAGGTCGTCGATCGCGCTCATGCCGGCCGCGTCGCCGCCATGCGGGCGGCCAGCCGCAGCGCGGCGATCAGGCTGGACGGATTCGCACGGCCGGTGCCGGCAATGTCAAAGGCCGTGCCGTGATCCGGCGATGTGCGAATGAACGGCAAGCCCAGCGTGACGTTGACAGCATCGTCGAAAGCCAGGGTTTTGACCGGGATCAGCGCCTGATCGTGATACATGCAGATCGCGCAGTCATAGGTTTTGCGCGCGGCGTCGTGGAACATGGTGTCCGCCGGCAGCGGCCCCCGGGCCTCGACGCCTTCGCTGCGCAGGATTTCGATCGCAGGCGCCACGATGGCGCGGTCCTCGGTGCCGAGCGAGCCATCTTCGCCGGCGTGGGGATTGAGGCCGGACACCGCAAGCCGGGGATTGGCGAGGCCGAAGCGGGCTTTCAAGTCCGCGACCACGATGCGGGCCGTCGTGACGATCAACTCACTCGACAGCTGCGCGATTGCGTCCCGCAGCGAAAGATGGATCGTCACGGGCACGACGACGAGGGCAGGGGACCACAGCATCATGACCGGTTGCGGCGTATGGCCGCCGGTCGCCGCGAGCTCGGCGAGAAACTCGGTATGGCCGGGATGCCGGAAGCCGGCGCGATAGAGAACGCTCTTGGCGATCGGATTGGTGACGACCGCGCTGGCCCGCCCGGTGACGACGTCGCCGACCGCCTGACGAATCGAGGCTAAGGCTGCGTCCGCGCTGGTATTGTCCGGACGTCCGGGCCGCGCGGCCGCGGGGTGGCCGGTGGCCACGACAGGCAAAGCGTCCGCGAACGCTGCGAGCGCGCCCTCGGCGCGAACGTCGGCGATCCTGACGTTGAGCCCGAGAACCTTCGCCCGGCGGCTGAGGAGTTCGCGATCGCCGAGCAGGTAGAATGCCGGGAGCTTCAGCTCATTCCGGCGCAGCCATGCCTCGATCGTGATATCGGGCCCGATACCCGCGGGTTCGCCTGAGGTCAGCGCGAGGGGCTTGGCCATTCGTCAACGATATTCGATCATCGCAGCTTTGCGGAGTTCCTGCAGATACCATTTCGACTTTGCCTCGTATTTCTCGGCATACATCTTCTCCCGGATTTCCTTCTTCTTCGGGGTGTCGATAGTGGTCGGATTCCGTCCGCACAGCGCAACCATCTCGACGCCCTGCTTGGTAACCTCGGGCGCGGTTAAGTGACCGATCGGTGTCTTGTCGAGCACTTCGCGAAGAACAGGCGGTATGTCGGCCGAGGTCTTGGTCACGATCTCGCGTATCGCGGCATTTGGCATGGACTTGAAGAAAGCGTTCGCCTCAGCGCAGCTTTGCACGCGGCCGCGCAGTGCTTCGGCCTCTTTCTGTCTTGCTTCGACGGCCGCCGGCGCGGATCCCCGCGGGACGACCAGAACGATCGGCTGCATCTTGTATTCGAAGGCGTCGCCTTCCTGTTTCTCGTCGCCACCGCTGACCTTGAGGGCGGCGGCGACGTCTTTCTCGCCGACCTGGAGGCTCTCCTTGTATCGTCCGCGCACCAGGCTGGTCCAAACCATTTCGGCCTTGATGCGGTCCTTCAGCGTGTCGGGCCGAATGCCCTGGCTTTCGAGAGATTTTGTCAGTTGCTCCGGCGTGATTCGCATCCTTCCACTCATCGCCGCGTAGGACTGATCGATATCGGAAGCGGTAGGGTCGACGCCATATTTCTTGGCTTCCTTGATCTTCAGCTTTTCGTCGACCAGTTCGTTAATCACCTGCTGCCGGTCGGCAGGCTTGTGAGTCGTCAGGAAGTTCAGCTTGCTGCGCTGTTCGATATCGTAGGTGGTGATGGGGTCGCCGTTGACCATGATGGCGACGGATTGCGCTCGCAACGGCGAGGCGCAGACCATGAAGACGAGGCCCGCGGCACAGCCCAGGATGAGAGGCGAGAGGCGATGAGAGAGCGTGGTCGTCATGGTCATGTTCGCATTTTCAGCTGATTCGAATTTGCAGCGGCGACGCCGGGAATTGATCCTCCGGTGGCGCGCCGACACCGGTCCTACTGAATACCACCAGCTCCGGTAGCCGACGCGGCCGAAGTGGCAAGGGTCCGCAAGCCGATCTGAAACATAAAGGAGTGGCTGAGCACGGGCGGCGTGGGGCCGGCGGAGTAGCTGTAGGACGTGACATAGTTGGCCGCCAGCACGAAGCAATCGTCCACATAGCCGGCGCCGATGATGTACTGATTGACCTTGTTCGCTACGAGATCCCAGCGGGCGCCTCCGGTCACCACCCAGTTCGACGCGACCTTGAGCGACGCACTGCCCAGAAGCCCTTCGCGGCGGGTCAGATATCCCAGATCCGGTTGCGCGGCATAATTGCCGTACATCATGCTGACCGACCAGCGATCGAAGGCCGCGCGGCCTTCAGCCTCGAAACGATTGACGTTGAGCGTCGCCGGGTCCATGCGCGAACGCACGCTGAAGGTATAGGTGCGGTTGGGCGAATAATTGACCCGCGCAACATAGTCGGATCGCGTATTCTGGAGCCCGGAATCGACCCCGGTATTGGTGGCGTCCCTGACCGCGAACGAGTTCATGCCGAACAGCTGGTAGGACTGCCCGAACAGCACATTGACCGCTCCGCCGCGGTCGAATTGCGTCGTCGCCTGCACGCCGACATTGGCGCGGCCGCCGCCTTCGACGCGATCGTAACCGGAAAATTTGTCGACGCTGAACAGGTTGCTGGCGTCGAACACCATGCTTTGTGCGTCTTCGTTGGGAAGCTTGCCCGCATAGGTTTCGTTGGGACGGGCGATGACCTGCGCGATCGGCTCGATCGTGGTGGAGCCCCAGGGCTGAACGTTGATGAAGGGGTAGCGATATTCGAGGCCGACCGTCGGCATCACCCGTAGCGCCTGGGTGTCGCCGACCGGCAGGAAGTTCGAAACCCCGGGCTGGTTCGAGATCGAAGCATCGATCGCATCGGCGCGGAGGATGGCAAACGGGGTCCAGATTTCTCCCGCCGAATCGGTGAACGATCGCCGCCACTGCGCCTCGGCCGTCAGCCGCGTGTAGGTGCCCGGCACGCCGCGCAGCAGGCATTGCGTCGGCAGCCGCGCCAAGGGATCGGCGGACGCCGTCAGGCACAGGCCGTTGGTGTTTGCCAATGTCGTGATCGGGTCGAAGGCGGCGGTATTGCGCGTCAGGCTGGTGAAATTCGTCTTGTAGCTGAATTCCCCGCCGAAGATCGGGCTGTTGAGGACATTCGAATAGTCAAGGACCGGATGGATGACCGGCACCTGGGCCTGGTTGCCCGAATAGCTCAAATAGTAAATCGTGCGGACATCGAAGTAGCTGCGACTGCCGACGCCGGTCAGATAGAGCTGCGAAATGGCTTCGGTCGGCAGGCTCAGGAACGAGTTGAACGGATCCCTGTACTGGGCCAGCCTGTAGTCCGAGAAAAAGTAGTAGTCCGAGAGCAGCACGCCGTCCCAGCCCCACACCCATTTGTCGTTCAGCGCGAACTGGCCCTTGGTGTCGACGCCGCCGCGGAACTGGCGATTGCCCGGTTGCCCTGCGAACGCGCCGGGATCCAGCTGATCGATTCCATAGGCGCGGATCTGATACGACCCGTTCAGCAGGCGCTGACGGAATTCGCCCTGGAACAGCACGCCTTGCTTGGTTGTGAAGCGCGGGTTGAAGGTCGCGTCGTAGTCGGGGGCGATGGCCCAGTAGAACGGGGTTTCAACGCCGTATCCATAGACGCCCGTGGCGTAGGCCGGCATCAGGAATCCGGTCTTGCGCTTGACGGTCGGATCGGGCGTCGAGAAATACGGCAGATACGCGATCGGAACGCCGAAGAACTCGAGCTGCGCGTTCTCGAAGTACAGCATCTTTTCGGTCTGGTCGTGAATGATGCGCGCGCCCTTGACCTGCCACAGCGGCGGCTTTTTCGGGTCGTCCTTGCAGGGGGCGCAGGCGGTATAGACGCCATTCTCGAACACGGTGTAGTTGCCGCTCGAGCGGTCCGCGCGCGTCGCAGCCATTCGCGTCGCGTCGGCGGTGTCGACGCGCAGCGAATTGACGAACCCGTCACGGTAATCGTCGCTCAAATCCATGATGTTGGCGTAGGTGACCTTGCCCTCCGCATCGGTCATGCGGATGTTACCTTCGGCATGCAGCCGCTTGGTCTTCTGATCGTAGATGACCTTGTCGGCCTCGACGCTGGTCCCGTTGTAGAACATCTGCACGTTGCCGACCGCCGACACACGCGAATTGTTGTAGTCGTAGTCCACCTCGACCGCCTGGACCAGCATCTGTCCGTCGTTGGCGACACGGGGCGGTACCGCCCGGGTGGGTCCGGGGTTGTAGGTAAAGCCCTGCGCCAAGGCCGCGGGCGCCGTCGCGAATCCGAGCGCGCCGGCAAGAACGAACCCGAAAATGACAGCCAGGGCGGACCGGCGGACGGCGGTCAAACGGCCACGATAGCGGCGCACGGCGGTGCGCCGCCCGAACACGGGCAGCCTTCTCTGGCGGGCGGCGACGACTGCCACTACCCGTCCTCCTCGTACAGCAAGGCCAAAAAGCCGGTGAGACCGCCCACTACACGGGCAGCCACGCCGCAGCGATCGGATGCATCAACTCAGCCTTGCTCAAATCCTCGGTTACTTTCGACAGAACATAGAGCAGAAAGCCTGCGCCCACGCCACTCAAAACCATCTTTTGCACGCCGCCGAAACGGAAGAACCGCAGGCTGACAGATGCAGCCAGCAAGACCATTGCAGCCAGCAAAAACGGCTGTGCGATAAGCTTGTGGTACTGCAGCCGGTATCCGGCCGTCGCAAATCCCGAGCTTTCCGATGAGCGGATATAGCTCGGGAGTTGCCAAAAAGACACAGTCTCCGGTGTGGAGAAACTGTTGCGCACCTGGGCGGGCGTCAGGCTGGTGGCGAGGGTGAAACTGTCCTGATCCACCGGCGGTCCGTCGAGCGTGTACCGGCGGGCGAATTTGAACACCCAGCGGCCTTCCTCGAGCGTCGCCTCGCGTGCTTCGATTCGTTCCTTGAACTGGTAGTCGTTATCGAATCGGAACAACGTCAGCCCGGTCAGCCGCACGCCCTGCTGCTCGCTGCGCGCCGCGTTAATGATGACCTGGCCGTCGCTGTTCACCTGGTTGATCCAGAAGCCGGAGGCGTCCTGGATGCCGCCACCGGGCGCGGAGCCGAACAGCTCCGCTTCCATCTTCTTGGAGAGTTCGCGGAGATTGGCGGACATCGGATTGTAAGCGGTGGTTGCCAGAATCCCGAGCACGATCGCGCTGCCCAGCGCCGGCGCGATGAACTGCCACGCCGAAACGCCGGCAGCGCGCGCGACCACGAGTTCGAGCCGCCGCGAAAGCGCGAGATAACAGGTCATCGCTCCGATCAGGATGCAAAACGGCATCATCTTTTCGAGCAATTGCGGCACCTGGAACAGCGACGTCTCCGCGACCATGATCGCCGATGCCGAAGCCAGCCCCGACGTTTTCCGGACCATTTCGATGTAATCAACCAGCACCAGAAGCACGAAGATGCTGGCGAACACGCCAAGCGCCGAGATCACGAAGCGGCCGGCAAAATATCGCCCGAGCGTGTTGGTCATCATGCTCATGCTGTGACAGGCCGCCCGAAGAGCCGCAAAAGGCGCGCGTTCGATCTGTTGATCGCTTCGATCAGCGCAGCCGGCGGTTCCAGCACGACGCCACCAACGATGATCCAGATGCTTGCGCCGATGGCCGCCGCCAGCATCAGATATTGAATAACGGCGGCGAGCGGCGATTTTACCGCCATGACGGAGCAGGCGAATCCCGCCATGCGCAACCCGAACACGGCGAGAATGGAACCGCCGATTGAAAAATTGCGGCTCTGACGCGTCGTGCGCGGCGCGCCGAGAAAGGCAAAGGTGAGCGCCGCAAATGCGAACGGATAGATCGGCGACATGAAGCGGTCATGCAACTCGGCGCGGAACTGTCCGGGCAATTGCATGTAAACCGGATCGTCGGCGGCCGGCGACAGCAATTCCCAGAGGTAGCGTTCGCGGATGCCCAATGTGACGTCGTGGCCCTGATTCGAGAATTTCGACATGTCGAACGCATAGCGGCCGAACGCCACCAGCGCGGGATCGCGCTTGCCGGCTTCGAAGCGTTCGAGATTTCCATCCTCGAGAATCAGAAACGACCCGCTGCCGTTCTTCAGGACCGTTCCGTGGTCGGCGACGATGCTGACGCGTTCCTTTGGATCGCGGCGGTCATCGACAAAGATGCCGGCGAGCACGCCGCCCGGCAGGCGTTCTCGAATGCGGATGGTCAGGTTCTGATCGAGTTGGGCGAAGCGGCCGGGTTGCAGGATGTTGGTCAGCACATCGGCGGTGATTTCGGCGTCCCATTGCTTCAGGCGGCGCAGCCCGTCGGGGGCGAGATAGGCGGCGATGAACGCAACCATGATCGCCACCACGACGGTGGCATAAAGGAACGGACGGAACAGTCGGAACGGCGAGAAGCCGGCCGCGTTCATCACGATGATTTCAGAGTTGGTCGCGAGCTTGTTGAGGGTGTGCGAGATCGCGATCATCAGGGCGATCGGCGAGATGATCCAACACCAGTGACGGAATCACCAGGCTGGTGACGCCAAGAAAGGTGATGATGGTCTGGCCCTGGCTGGTCATCAGGTCGATGCCGCGCAACGCCTGCGTGATCCAGATCACCCCTGTCAGGCTGACCAGAACCAGCGCAAACGACGCCAGCGTCGTGCGAAAAATGTACTTGTCGATCGACCCCATCGCCACCGCACGATCCCGCCCTGCGAACTCGAACCGCAGCTTACGACCAATCCCGAAACCGGGATCCCCTATGGTCGCGCCGCCATTCGCTCCAGCCGCCCAATCTCTCACTACCATCCCTTTGATCCGTCAACAAAATGGCTGGGCCATGGCACCCTCGGGATATGGTTAATAATTCGTGATATGTGGCCTCCCGGCCACTGCCGACGCTTGGCAGCGCAGCCGCTGACAGGTCATAGTGCAGCGGGACCATGCTTGACGGACGTGAATCGCGGCCGAAGAGAACATTCCGAGCACCGCCCGGCGGGTTCCCGACCAGCGACAGCCCCGATTTTGGAGGATTTACCTATGCCCGACGCCGTCAAGGTCGGCTTCGTTCCGTTTTCCACCGCCCCGCGCGGCATTCTGGTGATTTTCTGCGACGATACGTTGAAGTTCGGCGCGGCGACCCGCAAGGCGCTGGGCGCGGCGGCCGATCTGGTCGCCCGGGCCGCGGCCACCAACCAGTTCAAGGGCAAAAGCGGATCCACGCTCGATATTCTGGCGCCGGAGGGCCTCAAGGCCTCGCGCCTGATCGTGGTCGGCGCCGGCAAGCTCTCGGCCATCAAGGACAACGACTTTCTCAAGCTTGGCGGCGCGGCGGCCGGCAAACTACGCGCCGGCAACGACGCCGTGACGATCATTGCGGAATTGCCCGATGGGGCCATGAAGCCCGATCAGGCGGCCGCGGTCGCATCGGGCGTGCGGCTGCGCGCCTATAAATTCGACCGCTACAAGACCAAAAAGAAGGATGGCGAGGACGCCGCCTTGCGCGCCGACATTTCGCTCGCGGTCGGTGATGTGGCCGCCGCGCGAAAGGCGTTCGCTCCCGAGCGCTCACATCGTCGATGGCGTCATCATGGCGCGCGAACTGGTCAACGAGCCGCCGAACGTGCTCTACCCCGAGGAATTCGCGCGCCGCGCGAGCCAGCTGCGCAAGCTCGGTGTCGACGTCGAGGTTCTCGACGTCAAGGCCATGACCAAACTCGGAATGGGCGCGCTGCTCGGCGTCGCCCAGGGCTCGACGCAGCCCGGCCGCACCGTGATCATGCGCTGGAATGGCGGCAAGCGCGGCGATCAGCCGGTCGCCTTTATCGGCAAGGGCGTCTGTTTCGATACCGGCGGCATTTCCATCAAGCCGGCGGGCAAGCATGGAGGACATGAAGGGCGACATGGGCGGCGCGGCCTGCGTTGTTGGACTGATGCATGCGCTGGCGGCGCGCAAGGCGAAGGTCAATGCGGTCGGCGCCATCGGCCTTGTCGAGAACATGCCCGACGGCAACGCGCAGCGCCCCGGCGATATCGTGACCTCGATGTCCGGCCAGACCATCGAGATCATCAACACCGACGCCGAAGGCCGGTTGGTGCTGGCCGACGTGCTCTGGTATGTGGCGAAGAAGTTCAAGCCGAAATTCATGGTCGATCTTGCAACGCTGACCGGCGCGATCATGGTGGCGCTCGGCACCGAATATGCCGGATTGTTCTCCAACAACGACGAATTGGCCGAGCGGCTGACCAAGGTCGGGCTGGCGACCGGGGAACGGGTCTGGCGCATGCCGCTCGGCCCCGAATACGACAAGCAGATCGATTCGCAGTTCGCGGACATGAAGAACACCGGCACCCGCCACGGCGGGTCGATCACCGCCGCGCAGTTCCTGCAGCGCTTCGTCGATGATACGCCGTGGGCGCACCTCGATATCGCGGGAACGGCGATGGGCGCGCCGAAATCCGACATCAATCAAAGCTGGGGTTCGGGCTATGGCGTTCGCCTGCTGGAGCGGCTGGTCGCGGAGTATTACGAAGCCAGAAAATAGCTGAAACCCGATGACGGAAGTTCTGTTCTATCATCTGCAAAACATGTCGCTCGAAAGCGTTTTGCCGCCCTTGCTGGAAAAATCGCTGGAGCGCGGCTGGCGGGTTGTCGTGCAGTCGACATCGCAGGAGCGCACTGACGCGCTCGACGCGCATTTGTGGACCTATCGCGACGATTCGTTCTTGCCGCACGCCACCTGGCGCGCCGGCGATGCGCAGGATCAGCCGATCGTGCTGGCGGTGGAAGAGGGCAACCCGAACCGGGCCAATGTCAGGTTTCTGATCGACAATGCCGCTCTGCCTGCGGACTCCGATGCCTATGAGCGGATGGTTCTGGTTTTCAACGGCGACGACGGCGATGCGCTCGCCGCCGCCCGGGCGCCTGGACCGATTGCAAGGCGCGGGGGTTCGAGGTCACCTATTGGCAGGCCGACGAGCGGGGCCGGTGGCAGCGGCGGGAATAGCGATATCCGGCAATTAATGATAATCTGCGGTTTCGGCCTGCGGGCTTGCGACATAGCCACGGTCGTGCCGCAAAGTGATGGTGGGACAAGCGCTTAAGGCCACAGGGTGGGAATCTAGTTCATCGTGCGAGACAACAGCGCTCATCGAAAGCGACTGCTGGCGCTGCTGCTGTTTGCGCCCGTCATCGCGGGCTGCGCGGGCGCGTCCGATCTTCTGTCGAGAGATGCGGAATGGTTTTCGCGCTCCGGCAGGCTGTTCATCAAAAACTTCGATCGAAGCGCCGCCTCTGTCGCCCAACAAGCCGGTCACGGCTGACGATCTGGTCAGCGCCGAGGGCTATTGCCCGGGAATGGCGCCTCCCGGCGGCAACCCGGCAGACGCCAATGCCGCGACCGACGCCGCGGCAGCCGCACCAGTCCCCTCGACCACGGGAACGGTGGCGCTTGGTCATACCGAATGCGATGTCGTGCGCGGCATCGGCGCACCTGCCAGCGTCAATCTCTCCAACAATCGCGCGCGGCGACCGGGTGGCGGTCATCACCTATTCGCAGGGCCAGCGCGCCGGAATTTACACCTTCACGGCCGGACGCCTGACTTCGATCGAGCGTGGGCCGGAGCCGGCGGCGCCGCCGAAGGCCGCAAAATCGAAGGCCAGGAAAAAACCGGCGGCGACCTGATGGTTGCCGCTCGTTTTAGGCCTGCTCGGTCCTGATTGAATCAGAACCGCGTTTTCCTCACGCGCGCCGGTGTTCACTTCGCTCGAAAATATCGCGCATGAACTGGTTCAGCCGGTGGCTTCGTCATATTGCGAACTCGCCGCCAGCCATTCTTCCTCGGCCCGCTGCAACGCGCTCTCGGCGCCGGCCCGCGCCTTGCTGAGCTGGGCGGCCTGCTTCGGGTCGCGCTTGAACAGATCCGGCAGCGCCAGCGCGGTATCGATCTTGGCGATGATGCCGTTGATGCGCGCGATCTCGGCCTCGGCGTCCGAAATCTTCTGCTTCAGCGGCACGCGCTTTTCGCTCCTGTTGCGCTGAGGCTTGTCGCGGCCGTTGCCGCGCTCATTGCCGCCGCGGTCGCGCGAACTGGCGCGCATGCCGCGTGCCGACAGCACCATGCGCCGATAATCGTCGAGGTCGCCGTCATAGGCCGTGACGGCATGATCGGCCACCACCCATAATTGATCGGCGCAGGCTTCGATCAGATAGCGATCATGCGAGACCATGATGACCGCGCCGGGAAATTCGTTGATCGCCTCGGCAAGCGCCGCGCGGCTGTCGATATCCAGATGGTTGGTCGGCTCGTCGAGAATGATCATGTTGGGACCGAAGAAGGTCGCAAGTCCCAGCAGCAGCCGGGCTTTTTCGCCGCCCGACAGGCTCTTGACCAGGGTGTCGCCGGCCTTGCCCGAAAAGCCGATCGCGCCGGTGCGCCCGCGCACCTTGGTTTCCGGGGCGTCCGGCATCAGCTTGCGGACGTGATCGTAGGGCGAGGCGTCGAGATTGAGCTCGTCGACCTGATGCTGCGCGAAATATCCGACCGAGAGTTTGTCCGCGCGCGTGACGTGACCGGAGAACGGCGGCAGTTTGTTGGCAAGCAGCTTGACCAGCGTCGACTTGCCGTTGCCGTTGGAGCCGAGCAACGCGATGCGGTCGTCGGTGTCGATGCGCAACGTGACGCGATTGAGCACCGGCTTTTTCGGATCGTAGCCGACCGAGACATCGTCGACCGCGATGATCGGCGGCGACAGCATCTTCTCCGGCATCGGAAACGAAATTTCGCGCACGTCCTGCGTCACCAGCGCGGTGACCGGCTTCATCTTCTCCAGCATCTTGACGCGGGACTGGGCCTGACGGGCTTTCGAGGCCTTGGCCTTGAAGCGATCGACGAAGGCCTGCAGGCGCTTGCGTTCGTCGGCCTGGCGTTTGGCGTGCTTGGCGTCCAGCATTTCGCGCGTGGCGCGCTGTTCTTCGAACGACGAGTAAGTCCCCTTGTAGAGCGTCAGCTTGCCGCGATCGAGGTGCAGGATCTGATCGACCGAGGTGTCGAGCAGGTCGCGATCGTGGCTGATGACGATCACGGTGCGCGGATAGTTCGCCAGATGATCTTCAAGCCACAGCGTGCCCTCGAGATCGAGATAGTTGGTCGGCTCGTCCAGCAGCAGAAGATCGGGAGCGGCGAACAGCGTCGCGGCAAGCGCGACGCGCATCCGCCAGCCGCCGGAAAATTCCTGACATGGCCGCGCCTGATCCGCGGTCGAAAATCCGAGGCCGTCGAGGATCGCCGCGGCGCGGGCAGGCGCCGAATGGGCGTCGATGTCGACGAGCCTGGTCTGGATTTCCGCGATCCGGTGCGGATCATGGGCGGTGTCGGCTTCCCGCAGCAGGGCATCGCGCTCCAGGTCGGCCTTGAGCACGACCTCGATCAGGCTTTCCGGCCCGTTCGGGCGCTTCCTGGGCAAGGCTGCCGACGCGCCAGCGCGGCGGGATGGTGATGGTGCCGGTTTCGGTCGGCAATTCGCCGCGGATCGCGCTGAACAGCGTCGATTTGCCGACGCCGTTGCGGCCGACGAAGCCGACGCGGGCGCCGGGCACGATCTGGGCGGAGCCATGATCGATCAGAAGCCGTCCGGCAATCCGGACCGATATGTCGGTGATTGAAAGCATGCGGGGTTGTCACCGGAGCCGCCGCCAAACGCAACCCCGTTTGTGCGCGAAATATCGCCGCCACGGTCCGCCCCTGCCGAATACATGCCGAACTAGTTCGACGGCCTGCGGCTGCTTGTCGTCGTCCCGCCTGCGCAACTCGTCCATCAGATGCTGGAGGTGGAGGGACAGGAGCGAGGATGCGGGGCGCAGGCTCTGCTGCAGCCGTTCGCCCACGGCATCGCAGATCGATCGGCTGGTCTTGCGATCGATCGTTTCGCTGCTGTCGGTGATTTGGCCGTTCATGGCGAGTTCCGTCCCGTGTCCGTTTCAACGGATTGATACCGGATCAAGTCATCGGGGCGGAAATTGTTTCCCGTCGGCGAGCGGATTGCATGTCCTTCTAGTAAAAATTGCATGAATACCGGCGCGCGGTTCCGCCGGAGCCGCATATCGGAAAAGCCCCGGCGTGCGGCCGGGGCTTTCGACGTCGGGGATTGGACGAATGAGCTCAATAGCAGCGATTGACCAGGCGCCAGCGCGGCCCCCACGGCGTCGGGACCAGTCGCCGCACATAGCAGCCGCCGTAGACCATAATAGGCCGGGCCGCCGACGTAGAAGCGGGGACCGCCCCAGCCCCAGCCGCGATGCCAACCGCCGTGCCAGCCACCTGCCAACCGCCCCAGGCGGAGGCGGAGGTCGGCGCCAGCGCGGCCGCTGCAAGCGAAGCCGCGGCAACTGCAACAAGCGAGAGTTTGCGTAACATGGTCGTCTCCTCAAGGTTCGGCGCCGCCGGCGCCATCGGTGAAGTTGCTGCCCGTAACGTCCCCAAGAAAGCGGGAGGCGTTCGGTCGATGGAAGCCTATGCCGGAGAAGCTGAACGAAACCGGGACGTTCGTTTCAGAGAGGGTTCATCTTCGTGAAATTGTTGTAATTCCGAGCCTTGATTGCCGGCCGGGGCTACGCGGGCGTGTTCGCCTGATCGCTTGCCGTTCGCCGGCGGCGCCGATATAAGCGCCGCAACTCCCATCAGCTCTTTGCAAGGACGAAATCATGGCGATTGAACGCACCTTTTCGATTATCAAGCCCGACGCGACCGCGCGCAATCTGACCGGCGCGATCAACGCGCTGATCGAGAAGGCCGGGCTTCGCATCGTCGCCCAGAAGCGCATTCGCATGACCCGCGAGCAGGCCGAAACCTTCTACGCCGTTCACAAGGCGCGGCCGTTTTTCGGCGAGCTGGTGGATTTCATGATTTCCGCTCCGGTCGTCGTTCAGGTTCTCGAAGGCGAAAACGCCGTGCTCAAGCACCGCGACGTCATGGGCGCGACCGATCCTTCCAAGGCGGCCGAGGGCACGATCCGCAAGCTGCACGCGAAGTCGATCGGCGAAAACTCGGTGCATGGTTCCGATGCCCCCGAGACCGCGGCGATCGAGATCGCGCAGTTTTTCTCGGGCAACGAAATCGTCGGCTGATCGATACCGACACTGGCGCGCATTTTGGTCGCCGGCGGCCGCCTCCGCCGAGAGGAATGCGCTGTGAACTGGCTGCTGCACGTCTTCGATCCGGCGACTATCGGCATGGTTGCAGCCGAATTTCGGAATGAGGTGCAGCAACCGGCGTTTTGGGTCGCGGTCGGCAAGATCATCTGGATCAACGTGCTGTTGTCCGGCGACAACGCGCTGGTGATCGCGATGGCGTGTCGCGGGCTGGAGCCGCGCCAGCGGCTGTGGGGCATGATCCTTGGCGCCGGCACCGCCGTTGTCCTGCGCATTATCTTCACCGGCATTGTCGCGACCTTGATGGCGCTGCCGTACCTGAAGCTGGTCGGCGGACTGGCGCTGATCGTGATCGCCGCGAAACTGCTGGTGCCCGAAGAAGAGGATGCGCAAGGCGTGCAGTCGGCGTCGCATCTGTGGGCTGCGGTGCAGATCGTGGTGGTCGCCGACATCGTGATGAGCCTCGACAATGTGATCGCGGTCGCCGCCGCCGCCAACGGCAGCATTCCGTTGTTGATCCTCGGACTTGCCATCAGCATTCCCCTGATCGTCGCCGGCGCCGCGCTGATCATGGCATTGCTCACCCGCTTGCCGATTCTGGTCTGGGCCGGCGCGGCCCTGCTGGGCTGGATCGCCGGTGACGTTATCGCGACCGATCCCGCGCTTCATCCGAAGCTGCAGCGCCTTTTCGACAGCCCGGTCGGCGCTTGGCTAGACGCATTGCTGGCGATGTTCGGCGTCGCGCCGCACTTTGCCAGCGGCGGCATCGCGGGCGAGGTTATTTGCGCCGTACTGGGCATCATCGTCGTATTGCTCGCTGGCTCGATCTGGCGGAGCCGCAGGCTGCGTCACATTGATGCAACGTCGGCCGGCTGACGCCACACAGCTACCGCCTCACGATCGACCCGGAGCGGCCGACCAGCCGCGCCAGCTGCTTGAAACGGCTGCCGACGCGATCGGCGACCAGATCGACCAGCCTGTGCTCGAACACCAGCATCAGCTTGCGGCCGCCGGTTCGAAAGTGGGTCGCCGGCAATACGCCCGGCCGCGCCGCCGATATCAGATGGGCGACGCGAAATGCGGCGCCGAGCACGCGGGCGCGCTCGACCATCGCCGGCGGCACCAGTTCCTTGATCATCGCCGGCGGTTCATTTTGTTCGCTCAAGCCGGCATAGCGGTAGAATACCGACAGCGCGACGAACGCCCGGCCTTGATGGCTGATCGCGCCGAAATTGCCGTTGGTGATGAGATTGAGCGTCTGCTCGCCGCGGTAGTCCGGATGCACCCGCCATCCGATGTCCGACAGCAGGCAGGCGGCATGGCGCAGGCGGCGATCCTCGTCGGTCTCCCGCAGCTTGACGACCCGCACCAGACGATCGGTCCATTCGATCAGTTCCTGGGCATGGCGCGCCGATCGCGACAGCAGTTCGTTGAGCGTCTGCGCGGCGCAGATCAATCCATCCTTGGCGCGCTCGGTCTCCGGCAGCATTTCGTAGAGCAGGCCCTCGCGCACGCCGAAGGTCGAAAATACGATGGTCTTCGGCTTCGCGACGCGGATGATGTATTCGAGCACCAGGGCCGCATAGGCCAATAGCGGCCGTCGCGCGTCGGCGACGACCTCGATATTGGCCAGCATATTCGCCGATACCAGACGGCGCAGGCGCTGCGCGAAATCGAGCGCTTCCTGCGCCGGTATCGAATAGCCGTGCATCACCCGCATCGGATATTCGCTCTGGATGATGTGGATGCGCGCCAGCGCGCGCCATGTTCCTCCGACCGCGTAAAAGGTGCGGCCGCGGCCGGCCTTGAGCTGGGCGACGTCGGAAAGTTCGGCCTTGACGATGCGCTCGGCGCGCTTCAGCGACTTGTGCGACAGATCCTGCAACGCCAGACTTCCGAGCGGCAGCGTCACGCCGCCGCGAACGCGGTTGCCGCGCACGTCGATCAATTCCAGCGAACCGCCGCCGAGATCGCCGACGATGCCGTCAGGCTTGTGAACGCCGGACACGACGCCGAGCGCGGAGAATTTCGCTTCGCGCGGGCCCGACAGGATTTCGATTCTGACGCCGCAGATGCGTTCCGCCTTGGCGATGAAATCGGGACCGTTGCTGGCGTCGCGACAGGCGGCGGTGGCGATTGCGTGCACGCGGCCGACTTTCATCACCCGGCACAGCGCGCGAAAACGCCGCAGCGAGGTCAAGGCCTTGGCGACGGCGTCCGGCGCCAGCAGGCCCGTGGTCTGGACCTCGCGGCCGAGCCCGCAGAGCGCCTTCTCGTTGAAGATCGTGATCAGGCTGCGCGCCATCGATTCATAGACGACGAGGCGTACCGAATTCGAACCGATATCGATGACCGCGACGCTGGATACGCGCTTGCGCGGCCGTCTCACCGCAAAGACCCCTTAGGGAGAATGCTGACGCTCGGTACGGCGCGTGAGACGACGCGGCGAGGATTCCTTAAGCGACTTTCCACGGCCTGACAAACTCGGATTCGTCATGAAATAATTATGCAGATTGAAGGGCTCCTCACCCTTCGCGGCCTTCATACGCGTTGACGACCCATCCGGCAACAACTGCCAGCTCTGCTCGGTATCCTTGAGGTTGGCGACCATGATCTGTTCGAGAACCTGCTGATGCACCGTGGGATTTTGCAGCGGGCAGAGGATTTCGACCCGCCGGTCGAGGTTGCGCGGCATCATGTCGGCGGACGAGATATACACAGCAGCTTTTGCGCTCGGCAGGCCCTGGCCCATCCCGAAGCAGTAGATTCGGCCATGTTCGAGGAAACGGCCGATGATCGATTTGACGCGGATGTTCTCCGAAAGTCCCGTGATGCCCGGCCGCAGGCAGCAAATGCCGCGCACCACCAGTTCGATCGACACGCCGGCCTGCGAGGCTTCATACAGGGCGTCGATGATGTCAGGATCGACCAGCGAGTTCATCTTCATCCAGATCGCGGCCGGCCTGCCATGACGCGCATGGCCGGTCTCGCCGCGAATATGCTCGATGATTCGCTTGCGCAGGGTGAGCGGCGATACCGCCATCTTCTCGATGTCGCTCGGCTCCGCATAGCCGGTGATGTAGTTGAATACCCGCGCGGCGTCGCGTCCGATGATCGGATCGGACGTGAAATAGGACAGGTCGGTGTAGATGCGCGCGGTCACCGGATGATAGTTTCCGGTGCCGGTGTGGACGTAGGTCGTGAGGCTGCCGCCCTCGCGGCGCACGATCAGCGACAGCTTGGCGTGGGTTTTCAGTTCGAGAAATCCGTACACCACCTGCACGCCGGCGCGTTCGAGATCGCGGGCCCAGCGGATGTTGGCTTCCTCGTCGAACCGCGCCTTGAGTTCGACGAGCGCGGTCACCGACTTTCCGGCCTCCGCGGCTTCCGCCAGCGCCCGCACGATCGGCGAATTGTTCGAGGTACGATAGAGCGTCTGCTTGATGGCGACGACGTCGGGGTCGCGTGCGGCCTGTTGCAGGAACTGCACCACGACGTCGAAGGATTCATAGGGGTGATGAACGATCAGGTCTTTTTGCCGGATCGCCGCGAAGATATCGCCACCATGATCGCGCACGCGTTCGGGATGGCGGGGGACGTAGGGCACGAATTCGAGGTCGGGCCGGTCGAGCCGGGTCAGTTGCGACAGCTCGTTCATCGCCAGAACGCCGTCGACCAGCAGCACCTCGTCGTCGGCGGTGGAGAGCGCCCGCTGCACGAAAGCGCGCAGTTCTTCCGGCATCTTGGCTTCGATTTCGAGCCGGATCACCGATCCCCGCCGCCGCCGCTTCAGCGCGGTTTCGAACAGCCGGACCAGGTCTTCCGCCTCTTCCTCGATTTCGAGTTCGGAATCCCGGATGATGCGGAACGCGCCCTGGCCTTTGACGGTATAGCCGGGGAACAACCGGCCGATGAACAGGCCGGTGGCCTGCTCCAGCGTAATCAACCGCACCGCGCCATCCTTGCTGGCCGGCAGGCGAATGAAGCGGTCGATCTTGCCGGGCATGCGAATGAGCGCGTTCATCGGCTTGCCATCGGAGACCCGCGCCAGATGCAGCGCGATGGTAAATCCGAGGCTCGGGATGAACGGGAAGGGATGCGCCGGATCGATCGCGAGCGGCGTCAGCAGCGGGAAAATATTGTGGAGGAAATGATCCTCGATCCAGGCCCGCTCGATCTTGGTGACGTCGCGGCCATCGACGAGAACGATACCCACGTCGGCCAGGATGCCGCGCAGATCGCGCCAGATGGCCTGCTGGTCGCTGGCGAGTTTTGAAACGGTCTCGTTGATGAGGACAAGCTGCTCGGCGGGAGTGAGCCCGTCGGGACTGCGTTCCGTGATGCCCTCCCGCACCTGGGCCTTGATGCCGGCGACGCGGACCATGAAGAATTCATCAAGGTTATTGGCGGAAATCGACAGAAATCGCACCCGTTCGAGTGCGGGATGGCCGGAATTGACCGACTCCTCCAGCACCCGGCGATTGAAATGCAGCCAGGAAAGCTCGCGATTGATGAAGCGTTCGGGGCTATGGGCGATCGATGGGCCCGCCACCGCAATCGCTTCTTTTTCATTAATTACAATAGCTTGCGCGGATTCCATGAAGTTTCACTCCATCCCAGAGCACACTAGCGTGATTCCCGGCACACGCGCGTGCAAAACATGTGTTATCGTGGCGACGTTTCAATGACATTGATGTTCCCCAGGCCGGCGCCGTCAAGATGGGGGCGGGCCGCGGGAAAATCAGGCGTTGCGCAACAATTCAGCCGCCAGCGCCCGGGTGACCGGCCGGCCCAGACGCAAGGCTTCGCTGTCCAGGAGCTCGACAGCCCGCCTTGCGGCCGCATAGGACCGCTCGATCCGGCTTGCCAGATAGCCGACCACGCTCTCATCGACCGCCAGTTGGCGGTCCGCGCAAAACTTGACGATCAGTGCGCGAAACAGCTGATCGTCGGGCGGCAACAGCGATACGGTCGGCACCGCGCGCAGACGTGAGCGCAGATCGCGCAGCTCGATTTGAAACGCCGACGGTGGCACCCGCGCGGTGATCAGAACGAACGCCTCGTCTTCCCGCGCCAGATTCATCAGATGGAACAGCGCGCGTTCATCGAAGTCCGACGAATTCAAATCCTCGACGACCAGCGCCCCGGTCGCCAACGCGCCCGGCACGGCGGCGGCGGTCAGCGCATGCGCTGACGTCGAGCGTGCGCCCGCTTGCTCGGCCCAGATGGCGGCGAGATGGCTCTTGCCGGATCCCTCCGGCCCGACCAGCAGCATGATCCGGTTGGGCCATTCGGGCCAGCTATCGACCAGCGCCAGCCCAGCGGCATTGGCCGGTCCTTCGAGAAAATTGTCGCGGGTCAGGCTCTCCGCATGCGGCAGCGCAAATGCAAGCTGACGGGGTTGAACGCGGCCTGACACTTAAAGTTACTCCATGCCGGGAGCGGCCGGCGCATGATTTATTTTGCTTCGATCGTGCTCATGTGCCGCACCCACTCCACGAGATAGAGGGATACGGAAACCAAAGTAAAGACCGTTACAAAGCCCATCAGGATCAGATCGTACGGCGTTGACTTGAAGCCGAAGCCAAGCGCCGCCAGCACCAGGGCCGCGAACGCCACCTGCGCCACCGTATTCAGCTTCGATACCATCAACGGCTTCATCGGGATCGGCTTGCCGAACAACCATGACACAATCACGGCGGTAACGATCATGATGTCGCGCGAGACCACCAGGATGACGATCCAGCGCGGTACCGCGCCCCAGATTCCAAGCGCCACGTAGATCGAGACCAGGAGCGCCTTGTCGGCCAGCGGATCGAGCAGGGCGCCAAGTTCGCTCGCCATATTGAAGCGCTTGGCGAGAAAGCCATCGATCGCATCGCTGACGCCTGCAACGATAAAGATCGCAAATGCGATTTCCATCTGGCTGGACGCAATCGCCCAGACGATGAACGGCACCAGCAGGATGCGGCCCAGGGTAATGATGTTCGGAATACTCACATGGCGCTTCCCGGCTACCGGCCCGATTTTCGCAGAAGATCCGGCCCTTTGCAGGGTGAACCGGTTCCTGTCTACATAGTATATGCGCGCGCCGCTTGCGAGCCATTGCACATGAGCGGAATCCGACGTAACCAGCCGCCATCATCTGGAACAGGCCATGGTCGACCGCAAAAACGGGCTCACTTACGCGGATTTCGGCGTCGATATCGATGCGGGCAATCGTCTGGTCGATCTCATCAAGCCGATGGTTCGTGCCACCGCCCGCGCCGGGGCCGACGCCGAAATCGGCGGGTTCGGCGGCTTGTTCGATCTGAAGGCCGCGGGCTTCAAGGACCCGGTTCTGGTCGCCGCCACCGACGGCGTCGGCACCAAGGTCAAGATCGCGATCGAGACCGGCCTGCACGGCGGCATCGGCATCGACCTGGTGGCGATGTCGGTCAACGATCTCGTCGTGCAGGGCGCAGAACCGCTGTTCTTTCTGGACTATTTCGCCTGCGGCAAACTCGATCCGGAGGCCGCTGCCGCCATCGTGGCCGGCATCGCCGAGGGCTGCCGGGAATCCGGCTGCGCGCTGATCGGCGGCGAAACCGCCGAAATGCCCGGCCTCTACAAGGACGGCGATTACGACCTCGCAGGCTTTGCGGTTGGCGCCGCCGAACGCGGCACGCTGTTGCCGCGACCCGATATCGCGGTCGGCGATGCGGTGATCGGCCTTGCCTCGTCGGGCGTTCACTCCAACGGATTTTCGCTGGTCCGCAAGATCGTCGAAACCTCGGGCCTCGGTTTTGAGGCGCAGGCGCCGTTTTCGCCGGTCATGACGCTGGGCGGCGCGCTGCTGACGCCGACGCGGCTCTATGTCAGATCATGCCTGCGCGCGATCCGCGAGACCGGCGCGGTCAAGGGTCTTGCCCATATCACCGGCGGCGGCTTCACCGACAATATTCCGCGCGTGCTGCCAAAGCATCTCGGCGTCGGGATCGACCTTGCGCGCCTGCCGGTGCTGCCGGTCTTCAAGTGGCTGGCAGAGCAGGGGGGGATCGCCGAACTCGAGCTGCTGCGCACCTTCAACTGCGGCATCGGCATGATCGCCATCGTGAAGTCAGACGCGATCGAAAAGGTCACCGAGATTCTCACCGACGGCGGCGAGACCGTTACGCTGCTGGGCGAGGTGATCGAGGCCAAGGGCGAACATCGCGTGGTCTATAACGGTCATCTCGATCTCTCGTGGTGAGGCCATGAAGCGCCGTGTCGCAATCCTGATTTCAGGGCGCGGATCGAACATGGCCGCGTTGATCGAGGCTGCGGCCGCGGCGGATTTCCCGGCCGAGATCGTCGTCGTGATTTCCAACCGGGCCGATGCCGGCGGGCTTGAAAAAGCAAGGGCAAGCGGCTATCCCGACGCTTACCATCGAAAGCAAGCCGTTCGGCAAGGATCGTGCGGCGTTCGAGGCGGTGCTGCAGTCGGCGCTGGACCAGCACAGGGATCGACCTGATTTGCCTGGGCGGCTTCATGCGGTTGTTGACCGCCGAATTCGTGCAGCGCTGGTACGGCCGGATGCTCAACATTCACCCCTCGCTGTTGCCGTCGTTTGCCGGCCTCGAACCGCAGACCCAGGCGCTGCGTGCCGGGGTCAAGATTTCCGGTGCTACCGTTCATTTTGTCATTCCGGAAACCGACGCCGGTCCGATCCTGATGCAGGGCGCGGTCGCGGTTCGTGATGACGACACGCCGGATACGCTGGCGGCGCGGATCCTCGAGATCGAACACCGCATCTACCCCGCGGCGCTGCGGCTGGTCGCCGCCGGTCAAATCCGGATCGAGGGCGATATTTGCAAGACGATTGGCAGCGCCACTTCCGGCAGCACCTTGATTTCGCCCGCGGTCAATCAACCTTCCCGCTTGCACGGAGAGTGAAATGGCGAAGATTGCAGCGGCGCCGCGGGACAGGTCTATGCCGCGCTGATGCTCGACGCGGGTGGAGAGCGGTTGTCTGTCCCGACCATCAAACTTGCACAGACGGCTCGGGCAACTACCCAAGCGGCCACACTAGCTGCTCGGGACGGAGGCCACTAATTGCGGTCCCATGAATTCATCGTTTCGCCGAGATACGTCGCCGTCGACGGACATGCTTTTGACCGAAGACGAGGGGTCGTTTGGTGGAGAACAACGAATCTCAAGCTGGGGAGCAGCCCTGAGATCGATGACGCAATGTTGATGCTCGGCCCAGTCGATCCCGTCAAAGGTCATACTGCGCCTGAGCATCTCCGCTTCCAGATCGGAAGCATGCTTCATCCAATCCGAGGTTTCGCGAGACTCGAAATCTTGGTTCTTGACCTAGCCTGCTCATTTCGTCGTCTACAGCCAGTGCCCCTCGGGCGGCATGGTGCATCATCAAGAGGCTGTCATTCGTGAACGCTTGATAGTTCATGGGACGCCCATCCAGAGAGTTGTCCCGCGCTGTGAGGATAGCTTTTGTAGTCAAACAATTTAACGCCCCCTTAAAGCGCACGCAGGCGCCGAAGAAAAAGCCTCCGCCGACGCCGCCGGCGGTCCCGCAGGGCTCGCGAAAGCCGGATGCTCGCACAACCCGCTGCGCAGCGGAACAAAATAAATCCCCCGGCAAAGGCCGGGGGGTACATCAAGATTGCTTGCGCGGATCGTGACGAAGCTTAAGAGACCTTCAGATTTTCCGCGGAAGTCTTGCCGCGATTTTCCACAAGGTCGTATTCGATAACCTGATTTTCGTTGAGGGTAGAGAGCCCAGCACGCTCTACTGCCGAGATATGAACGAACACGTCCTTATCGCCGACCATCGGCTTGATGAACCCGTAACCCTTTGTCGGGTTGAACCACTTGACGGTGCCTTTTTGCATCGCCTGTCTCCTGGTCTAGACGTAAAAAAGACGCGGCCACGCTTTTTGCGTGCCACGCCACAAGCGGGCTTCCGGATGTCTGCTCAATTTCTTAGTCGCGAAACGCACAGTCGATCGGCCTAAATCCGATTGTACCCGGGATTGCAACACGAAATTTGCGCGTTAGCAAGCTTTTGGCGTGGTTCAGGAAATCGAGCCGACGATCAGATCGCCCCCGATCAGCTGTGGCAGCGGAACAACAATATCCGCTAATCGCGCCTCGCAAAGGACCAAGACCGATTGACGGTCCCCGGGAACTGGGGGCAAATCGGCTCCGGCCGGTGTAATTCTAGCGTTTTTATGGAGTTGGCGCTCCTTTTGGGAAAGTATTCATGCGCGGTGCATCGCGGCCTTCGCGAGCAAAGGAGACCGGGATCGGCCGCAGCCTTTCATGGGCCATTGCCGTCGTTCTCGGCCTCACCCTGGCCGTCGCGGCGGCGTCGCCGCCGGTCCTGGCCGCGTCTATCGGGCTGGGTCCGACACCGACGCCTACGCCAACTCCCACACCGACGCCGACGCCCACGCCAACTCCCGCGCCTACGCCATCGCGAACGGGCATCGATTCCGATAGGTCGGCCGGCGCAGCCGTGACCAATCTCGGCAGCAATTTCCTGGAGCGCCTTGGAAACCAGGCGTCATCCGGGTTCGGGCGCGCGTTCCGGAACAATCCGGGCGGCGGCGGCGCTTCCGAGGCAACGGACGCGCCACGGTATCGGACCTGGGGCGAGGTCTACGGAATCTCGACCAGGACCGGCGCGCAGCTCGATTTCGTCGGCGACCGGCGGCAGACCTGGGGCGGCGTCGCAGGGCTTGGCGCGATTGTTGCGCCCGGCGTCAATGTCGGCGTTTCGGTTGACGAAAGCCGCACCGCAATTGACGTTCCCTTGGCGTTGCAGTCGGCAACCCTCGATCTCACCCAGCTCGGCCTCAACGCTTCCATCGACAAGGGGCCGTGGACCTGGGCGGTCGCGCTGGTCCATGGTTTCGGGAAGGTCAATTCGAGCCGTGACACCGGGCTCGGCGTCGCCAGCGCCGGCTACAACGCCCAGATCGACGGCGCGCTGACCGAGCTCAGCTACTACTGGAACGTGGACCAGAGCCGCGTCGTGCCGAAAGCTGCGCTCGAATATGTGCGCGCCACCACCGGATCGTTTCAGGAGGTCGGCGGTCTCGATCCCTTGATGGCGACCGGGGCGTCCGCGGAGCGTTCGCGCATTCTGCTCGGCGCGGAGGTCGGCCACTACTGGATATCGGATCGGAAGGTTTTCGATCTGTCCGCCTACGGCAAGTTCGTCGACAACGTCTCGCAGAATTTCAGTTCGATCACTGTCAGCCTCGGCCCCCAGAGCGTCGCCGTGCAGGGCATCGGCGAAAGCCGGTACGGCGCCGATGCTGGTGCGTCCGCCTCGCTCAGCCTGAGCAATACGGCGCGGCTCTATCTCGACTATGACGGCAAGTTCCGCGCTGCGATGCAGTCGCATCAGGGAACGCTCGGCGTCGAGCTGAAGTGGTAGCAAGGCGGACCAGCGGGCGCCTCGGCCCGATGAATCAGAGCAGTTCATTCACACTATTAAGCGGCTTGGCGGCTACGTACCCGTCCAGTCCGAAATTCTCTTTTGATGCCACCATCATCGGCACCAAGGCATTCGGGTGAATAAACTCGTCCCTGAAGCAGGCGTAGGTCTTGGGATCGAATATCTTTTTCAACCAATCAATCACGATCTTGTGCCGATCGGAGTTACGAAACTCCTTGTGATAGGTCATCCAGAGGTCGGCGTGATGACTGACGCCCATATCGACGGCGATCAATGGCACGCCCATGGCGATGGACGAAGTTGGCAGGAAGCCCACGCCTGCTCCTCTTTCCACCGCATACAAAACGCCGATGCTGGAATTCGTCTTTATTCCGACAATGCCTTCCAGTGAAGTCAGGCCCAGGATTCGAGCGTAGGCGGTATCGTCCACTTGCGGTGCGCTTTGCTTGATTATTCTGTGGCTCTTGAGTTCGGACAGGGACGCGGGAACTCCGTAGAGCTTCCGGTACCCTTCGGACACGAAAGGATAGATGTGAAGCCTGCCGAGCTTCGCGACGATAAGATCGGGATTTGTCGGCGGCTCGAGTTGAATGGCGATATCGGATTCCAATCGCGCGACGTCCGCCTGCTCCATGGCGCAGCGAAGATCGACGGTGATCTTTCGATAGGTTTTCTGGAAATCGATCAGCCTCGGAAGAATCCAGAAATTGCCTGGACCTTCGGTCACGGCGACGCGCACGGTGCCGGCGGGATCGTTCGATGACTGAGATGCGCGCCGAAATAAATTGAAGGCGTGACGTTCCATTTCTGCCACGTCGGCGATCATCGCGAGCCCTTCCTCGCTCAACGTCAATCCACTCTGATCGCGCAAAAACAACTTGAATCCGATCCGCTCTTCGAGCCGGTCGATCCTTCGCATCAGGGTCGTACTGGTCAGGCCGAGAACGTCAGCAGCGTTACGGAAGCTCTTGTGACGCGCGCAAGCGAGAAACGATTTAAGATCGTCCCAGGACGCATCCAGAATTTCGTTGGTCCGGTGCTGCGTCACTGCAGCACCCCGGTGCAATAGTTGCTGCATACCCCAAATCCCTAGCCATTATGATGCTTAATGCGGGCAGGAGGAACGATAGATGCGCAACCCAGTTAAGGAAAGGCCCTCTTTGGCCACAAGGCACGATTTCGATTCCCTGCCATCTGTTCCGGAGATTGAAGTGCGACCCGCGCGGTACTCGGAGCTCGCGGTTCTGGCAGATATGGCCCATCGCCTGGTTCCGGGAGTGCAGATTACCGAACCGATCCTGCGGAAATACTTCGCGTTCGATCCTGAGTGCATCCTGACGTTCTGCCGAGGGGAAACGCTGCTCGGCGCAATAGCATTTCTTTTTCTTAACAGCCGCGGACACGACGCTCTCATTCTTGACGAGATTTGCTTGAAGCAGCCGGACATCGGATTGCTCGCCGGGAGCGATGACGAAGTTTCGGCCAACTACATCTGGGCAATTGCCGCGAGCGGTCGAGGTATTGCCGGATTGGGCAAGGCGGCCGCTCATTTAAGAACGCCGCGCTATGTCGATGCGAATTGTTTTGCCCAGCCTTCGACAGCGGCTGGTCGCGATTTGCTGATTGCGACAGGCTTCAGATCAATACCGAGTTTCCAGCCCGACCTCTGGTGTTATGAGCGGCCCTGGAACCGCCTGTCACCGGATGCGCCGCCATCGACCATGCCAGCAAGGAGTTTTGCAGATGCACGGCACTAGACCCCCATCATCGCCCAATCTGAACTCGCGTGCGATTTCGATCCGCATTGCCCGCGATCCCAACGATCTCATGCTGGTCACCGCCATTCGTGCCGCCGTCTACCTCGCCGAGCAGGATTGTCCGATCGAGGAAGAGTTCGATGGCAACGATCTGGTCGCGGCGCATTTCATCGGGTTCGTCGGGAAGGAACCCGCCGGATGCCTTCGGGTGCGGTTCTTCGGCGAATTCGCCAAGGTCGAACGTCTGGCCGTCCGCCATCAGTACCGGCGTTCGCGAGTCTCGTTCAAGCTGGTGCAGGCGAGCGTCGACTACATCAAGCGCAAGGGATTCCGCAAAATCTACGGTCAGGCGCAGGACCGGCTGGTGGACTTCTGGGCGCATTTCGGCGCCAAGCCTCTCGGTCACAACCGCAAGATCACCTTTTCCGATTTCTCCTACACCGAGATGATCCTTGAACTCGAGCCGAACCCCGATGCCATCACGCTGGATAGCGATCCCTATGTGATCATCAGGCCCGAGGGCGATTGGGACAGGCCCGGCGTCCTCGATATCTCGGCGGGCCGTGCGGTGACCTCTCCACTTCGTACTGCTGCTTTGGCTCAAACATGATTTCGAATCACAAAATGATGACTTCGATCCATGACGAGCCGCCGATCCTCGTCTGCGCCGATCTTCAGACCGAATATCTGACCGAGGGGCGCAGGCACGTGATATCGGACGCCGAGGCGATTACGGCGCGGTGCCTGGAATTGATGACGCTGTGGCGCGACAATCTCTGGCCGGTCATGCATCTGAAGCGGATCGCCCAGGCCGCGTGGTTCAATCCGGCGTCGAACCTGACGGACTGGATCGCGGAGCTGAAACCGCGCCCGGGGGAACTCACCTTCGAGCATCCGCTGCCGTCGGCGTACAGTTCGACGCGGTTCGCCGAATACATGCTGAACATGCGAAACATTCGGTGCGTGCTGATGGGATTTTCCCTCGACGAGACCGTTCTGTCGACCGTGGTCGACGGGTTTCACCGCAGCCATCGCTATCAGGTCGTCAGCGACGCGGTGGCCTGCAGGCGGCCTGGCGTCGGTGACGCCGCCTCATACAAGCTTGCGGTCGTCAGAGTTATCGGGAATTTCGCGGGGATTCAGGGCAGCGCCGACCTTATCGAAGCAAGCGGCATAATCGCGGTATGACCAGAGCTCGTTGCCTCGCGCCGATGCTCACCTTGCAAATCATTCATCCAGTTTGATCGCGCCGATCCAACGGATCTCTAATTTTATTGAACGCAATAGCAAACCGTAAACCCGCAACGACGGTCGGGTCGGGCTGGTTGTCCCGAAGCAACGGTGGTAATTTATGATTGGGATGGTCGGAGTCGTCCGTGCACGGCAGGCGCTCCAGAAGCGAGTAGTAAATGACGACCCGCGAGGACGATCTCAACGATCTGGCGCTTGAAATTTCAGCGGCGATCGAAAAAGCCCGCCAGCTAAATCTGCCGACCAGCGTCTATATTCTGTCGATGGTCCTGGTGGAGGTGTCGGGGGCGTTGAAAGTCGCTGCGAGGGAGGATGAGGACGACGAGGCGGGATAGCGCTCCCCGCGCGTTGATCCGCATCATTGTCGCGGTGGAATAGAACGGCCGCAAGTCTTGAGACCTGCCGTGCGGGACCGTCAGTTTCGATCGACCCTGACCACGCGGCCCTTTTCGATCGCAAGCGCCAGCTGGCCTCGTTTCAGCGACAGGGCCGCTTCGCCGAACAGCTCGCGGCGCCAGCCGTGCAGGGCAGCTACCTCGGCGTTATCGTCGGCGGCGATCTGTTCGAGATCGTCGACGGTGGCGATGACCTTGCTGGCGACGGCGTGGCGCTCCGACGTCATCCGCAGCAGAACTTTCAGCAGCTCGACGGTCGCAGCACCGTTTGAATTGCTGCGCGGCTTTTCGATTTTCGGCAAGCCGGCGGGGTCGCGTGCGAGGCCGCGCTGCACCGCGGCCACGATATCGGCGCCCCATTTCGAGCGGTCGAAACCCTTCGGCAGCGAGCGCAAATTCGCGAGCCTTTCGAGGCTGGTCGGCGCATGGGTCGCGATGTCGCCGACCGCGTCATCCTTCAGAACGCGGCTGCGCGGAACGTCGCGGCTCTGCGCCTCCTGTTCACGCCAGGCTGCGACTTCCATCAGCACCGCGAGTTCCTTTGGCTTGCGTACCCGCGTCTTCAGCCGCTCCCAGGCGCGTTCGGGGTGAAAGTCGTAGGTCTTTGGCGAGGTCAGTACTTCCATTTCCTCGCTTACCCAGTCGCTGCGCCCGCGCTTTTTGAGATCGGCGTCCAGCGCGGCGAACACGTCGCGCAAATGGGTGACGTCGGAGACCGCGTAATGCATTTGGTCTTCGGTCAGCGGCCGGCGCGACCAGTCGGTGAAGCGGTGGGTCTTGTCCGGCCGATGGCCGGTGATGCGCTCGACCAGCTGGTCGTAGGCGATGGAATTGCCGTAGCCGAGCACCATGGCCGCGACCTGGGTGTCGAAGATCGGGTGCGGAACGATCCCGGCCTGATGCCAGACGATTTCGATGTCCTGACGGGCGGCGTGGAACACCTTCAGCACCTTCGGGTCGGCCATCAGTTCAAAGAACGGCTTGAGGTCCAGCCCGTTGGCCAGCGTATCGATCACGACCGCTTCCTCCGCACTCGCCATCTGTACGACGCAGAGCAGGGGATAATAGGTTGTCTCCCGCAGGAACTCGGTGTCGACGGTGATGACCGGGTGCTTGGCGAGACGGGTGCAAACCGCGGTGAGTTCCGAAGTGGTGTTGAGCAGATCCATGAACAGTCCATAACGCTTCTCAGGACCGCGTTCTGCCGAAAGCGCTGATATGTCAAGGGTCTTGGGACGAATTCGAGTTTTGCATTTCCACCGGACGGGGACCTCGCATGGAGGACTCAACCTCTGGAGGCGGCCCGTGTGCAGCCGGTATTCGTTCCAGGAACGGGATCGTCAGTAGTCGCTGACGTGCCGGGAGGGCCGCCGCTGCGACGGAACGGCAAGCACGATGATGCAGAGCCCGAGTATCGCCAATCCCATGAATTCGAATGCCAACGCGTCCACGGCAATTCCCCCTGCAAACCGCTAGATTTGTAAGGAAGCCATTGACCGTTTCTTAATTCCTGACGGCGGCTGGGTGCCGCTTCATTGGATGTTGAACACCGGGTTAACGATTCAGGTTCCGCAGAAGGTCTGGAGCACCCGCTGGTCCGGCTCGGGCGGCTCCGCATAGCCTGACAACGCCGGCTGGTCTTCATATGGCTTTGACAGGACCGTCAGGAGCTCCTCGAAGGGGGCAAAATCGTCCCGGTTCACGGCGGCTTCGATCACCGCCTCCACCCGGTGGTTCCTCGGAATGAAGGCCGGATTGACCGCCCGCATCGCCGTTCGCCTGGTGGCCGGATCTTGCGGCTCGTCGCCGATCCGCTGCCGCCAGCGGGCCGCCCAGTCGTCATAGGCGGTGGGGTCGGCGAATAATTGCCGGACATTGCGATCATGATCGGGACCAAGCGCGGCATCGCTCAGCCGCCTGAAGGTGAGGGTAAAGTCGGCCTGGTTTTTGGCCATCGCATCCAGCAGATCCTGCGCGAGCGCCTGATCGCCCTCTCGCGCCGTGAACAGCCCGAGCTTGCCTCGCAGTCCGGCCTGATAGGCGGCGTTGAAGGCTTCGGCGAAGTTGCCGAGCGCCGCCTGCGCCTCCGCTATGGCCTTGTCCTGTTCGTCGGAAAACAGCGGCAGCAGGCATTCCGCCAGCCGCGTCAGATTCCACAGGGCTATCCGCGGCTGGTTGGCATAGGCGTAGCGGCCCATCTCGTCGATCGAAGAGAACACCGTCGCCGGGTCGTAATGGTCCATGAAAGCGCACGGTCCGTAGTCGATGGTCTCGCCCGAGATCGAGGTGTTGTCGGTGTTCATGACGCCGTGGATGAAACCGGCCAATAGCCAGCGCGCGACCAGTTCGGCCTGGCGCGCGATCACGCCTTCCAGCAGCGCGTGATAGGGGCGGTCGGCATCGGCCGCTTGCGGGTAATGCCTGGCGATGACGTGATCGGCCAGCCGCCGCACCCCGTCGGTATCGCCGCGCGCCGCGAAATACTGGAAGGTTCCGACCCGAATGTGGCTGGAGGCGACGCGGGTGAGGATGGCCCCCGGCAGTGGCGTCCCGCGCAGCACGCTCTCGCCGGTCATGACGGCGGCGAGCGATCGCGTGGTCGGAATTCCGAGCGCCGCCATGGCCTCGCTGACGATGTATTCGCGCAAGACCGGACCGAGCGCCGCGCGGCCGTCGCCGCGGCGAGAAAATGGTGTCGGGCCCGACCCCTTGAGTTGAATGTCGCGGCGGACGCCGCCGGCGTCGATCACCTCGCCGAGCAGGATGGCCCGGCCGTCGCCGAGCTGCGGAACGAACTGGCCGAACTGGTGGCCGGCATAGGCCATGGCGATCGGGTCGGCGCCGTCGGGAAGTCGTTTTCCCGCGAGGATCTCGGCGCCCTCCGGACTGTCGAGCCGGTCCGGATCGAGGCCGAGATGGACGGCGAGCGGCCGGTTCAGCTTGATCAGCCGGGGCGAGGTGACTGGCGTCGGCGCGACCCGGGCGAAAAAGTTCGCCGGCAGCGCCGCATAGGTATTTTGGAAGGGGAAATGCACCGTCATGGCCTCAAGATAGGCATGGCTCGCAATTAGACAATCGGTTTGCGGGGGCGCCGGTTCGAAGGGGGCCGTTGTTTTTCCGTCACTTTTCCGGGGCCGCCGTCGTTTTCCGCGGCCATTTTGCGGGCGCATTCGGTTGCCGCGCCGGATTGCGTCGGCTAAACCCTCACCCTTCTTGGGGCGCCGCCTCCGGCCCCCGATTCGACCCTCCGACATCTGTTTTGGAATATCCATGCATCGTTACCGGTCCCACACCTGCGGCGCTCTCCGCGACAGCCATATCGACCAGACGGTTCGGCTGTCGGGCTGGTGCCATCGCATTCGCGACCATGGCGGCGTGCTGTTCATCGATCTGCGCGACCATTACGGGCTGACGCAATGCGTTGCGGACCCGGATTTGCCGGCGTTCAAGGATGCCGAAAAGCTGCGCTCGGAGTGGGTGGTGCGGATCGACGGCAAGGTGCGGCGCCGTCCCGCCGGCACGGACAATCCGGAACTGCCGACCGGCGCGGTCGAGATTTACGTCAGCGAGATCGAGGTGCTGGGGCCGGCCGGCGAACTGCCGCTGCCGGTGTTCGGTGAGCAGGAATATCCCGAAGACATAAGGCTTAAGTACCGTTTCCTCGACCTTCGTCGCGAGAAGCTGCACCAGAACATCATGACCCGCGGCGCGATCGTCGATTCCATGCGCAGGCGGATGAAGGAGCAGGGTTTCTTCGAGTTCCAGACCCCGATTTTGACGGCGTCGTCGCCGGAAGGCGCGCGCGACTTCCTGGTGCCCTCGCGCATTCATCCCGGCAAGTTCTACGCGCTGCCGCAGGCGCCGCAGCAGTACAAGCAGCTGCTGATGATGTCCGGCTTCGACCGCTACTTCCAGATCGCGCCCTGTTTCCGCGACGAAGACCCGCGCGCCGACCGGTTGCCCGGCGAATTCTACCAGCTCGATGTCGAGATGAGTTTTGTCACCCAGGACGACGTGTTCGCCGCGATGGAGCCTGTCATATCAGGCGTGTTCGAGGATTTCGCCAAGGGCAAGCCGGTCACCAAAGGCTGGCCGCGGATTCCGTTTGCCGAGGCCTTGCGCAAATACGGCAGCGACAAGCCCGATCTGCGCAACCCGATCGAGATGCAGGATGTCTCCGAACATTTCCGCGGCTCCGGCTTCAAGGTGTTTGCGCGGATGCTGGAAGATTCGAAGAACCAGGTGTGGGCCATTCCCGGATCCGGCGGCGGCTCGCGCGCGTTCTGCGACCGGATGAACTCATGGGCGCAAGGCGAGGGGCAGCCCGGGCTCGGCTACATCATGTGGCGCGAGGGCGGCGAGGGCGCCGGACCGCTTGCCAACAACATCGGCCCGGAACGGACCGCGGCGATACGCGAGCAGCTCGGCCTGAAGGAAGGCGATGCGGCGTTCTTCGTTGCCGGCGATCCCGACAAATTCTGGAAGTTTTCAGGCCTTGCGCGCACCAGGCTTGGCGAAGAGCTGAACCTGATCGACAAGGACCGCTTCGAACTCGCCTGGGTCGTCGACTTCCCGATGTATGAATACAACGAGGACGACAAGAAGGTCGACTTCTCGCACAATCCGTTCTCGATGCCGCAGGGCGGACTCGAAGCGCTCAACGGGCAGGACCCGCTGACCATCAAGGCGTTTCAATACGACATCACCTGCAACGGCTACGAAATCGCATCCGGCGGCATCCGCAATCACCGGCCCGAGGCGATGGTGAAGGCGTTCGAGATCGCAGGCTATGGCGAGAAGGATGTCGTCGAACGCTTCGGCGGCATGTACCGCGCGTTCCAGTACGGCGCGCCGCCGCACGGCGGCATGGCAGCCGGGGTCGATCGCATCGTCATGCTTCTGTGCGGCACCACGAACTTGCGCGAAATCTCGCTGTTCCCGATGAACCAGCAGGCCATGGATTTGCTGATGGGCGCGCCATCGGAAGCAACGCCGAAGCAATTGCGCGAGCTTCACATCCGGACCAATTTGCCGGCCAAGTAGTTCGGCATTGCGTAGTGCGTAGGGCGGGTTAGCGCAGCGTAACCCGCCGTCCCTCGGGGAAAATAGGCGGGTTACGCCTTCGGCTAACCCAGGAGCTAGCTTGCGCCCGAGCCAGGTGCCGGCGCAGGACTTAGCGGAGCGCCCCCTACCGAAAAGGGACCAACAGGCTTGGAAAGTGGAGGAAGAACTGGAGGGAGTACTTTTCGCGGCGCCTGGACGACCCGCGTACGAGGATTTGGACGTGGGGTGCTGAAAGTCGTCGACGGCGGGATGCTGGAAGTCGTCAGCGGCGGCGTCACCGGATTTTGCAGGGAACTCACCTGCGCCGTCAGCAAGGAGAGTTGACGGGCTATTCTTTTCAAATCCGCCTGTTGGGTTGCGGAGCTCTGCGTGAGCGACATCAACACATCGGCGTTTTGCTGCTGCGACGACTGAATGTCTCTCAGTCCCGCTCTGACAACTGGATCCGGTACGAGGACTGGAACCGGGTTAGGCGGAGGAGGTGCAGCGACGCGATTGAAATTCGGAGGGGAGAAGCGGCTGAAGTCCGGCAAGGAGAACCGATCGACGCTCGGCAAAGAGAACTGATTGAAATCCGGCAAAGAGAAGCCACCGACACTCGGCAAGGAATTGGCGGTGGCGGCACCAATGACGGCCAGGGCGGCCAGGGACACCCCTATCACCGGCACCCGGCTTGAGGCCACCTGCGGTGCCGCCTCGGGCTGTTTGTCCCCTTGCGTTTCCCTGTCCGGTGCTTCGGCCACCTGCGTTCCCTACGTCTCAGCCCAGTCGCAAGATTCTTCCCATCGCCGGTCAGCAAAACAAAAGAGCCATCGCGGTGACAAACCAGCAATGGCTCGCGCGCGCTTGCCCACCCGAATTCGGCTCAAATCATGGGCTCGTATGGTTAATGATCGGTTATTCCAGAGACCAGCCGACCTCAGTGCAAGGGCGTGTTAGCGCAGCGTAACCCGCCGTCCCTCGGGGAAAATAGGCGGGTTACGACTTCGGCTAACCCGCCCTACGGGCTGGCATTTGGTCAACAAGGACGGCTACCAAGAGAGGTCGAACGGGTCGAACTGACGAATGCCTTCCTCAACATCGAGCCCGACATCACCGATGAGGAGCGGTATGGCGACGTCTAGAGCCATGATAGCCGGCGACAGGTCGTGGCGCCGGAGCACGACGCGGGGCGAAGAAGCTGTTCACGAGGATGGGCTCGCCGTCGCCGAGCACGGCCCGTTCCCGAACGAAAATACTCATGACTGTGCGCATCTTCAGGATATCCCCAGCCACGAACGAGCAGTCTTCATCCCGGTTTATCTGGTCGCGCATGATGGCCTCGGCCTCAAGCATGCTGACCCTTAATGCTCTGATTTGTTTGCGGATTTCGCTAATTCGATTGTCCATGGCTGTTCTCCTTGCTGGACAGCACAATAAGAACAAATCATGAACATCAAGTCAATAGCGAATAAACCTCGGGACAGCCGGAACAAATTGGCAACTTCCCCTTGAATGGAACCTGCAACCGGGGGATACAACGGTCTAGTTCCACACCATGTGATTCGTCCCTATAGTTTGGAAAGCGAGTAATGGCAAAGAATTCTGGAAAGACGGTCGGGACCTCGCGGATCAAGTTCATCATGTTCGATGCCGAAATCGCAGACGACCAAATTCAGTCAGTGACGCAGGCAATCACCAATGCCTTGCGCGGTCCTTCGGGTTCGATCCCGGTCAAAAGGATTGCTGCAGTCCCCGCAAACAACGGCCATGCCGAACTGGCAGAAGCCGACCTCGTCGAGAATACCGAGGACGAACTCGATGCGGTTGACGTCACTCCCGCTGCTCCGCGGACGCCGCGCCCGCGCAAGGCGCCTAAGGCGCCGGACATCGTTCCCATCGACATGGATGCCGATGTTTCGCTTGCGGACTTCGCCAAGGGAAAGGACTCGAGCAGCCAGCATAAGAAGTTCATGATTGCGTCTGCGTGGCTGAAGGAGCACCCTGCGACCGATGCTGTCAGCGCGGGCCATATCTATACGTGCTTCCGCTCAATGGACTGGCCTGCCAATATTCCGGATTTTTGGCAGCCGCTTCGCGACCTCAAGGCCAAGAAGTATCTCGTCAAGAACGACAAGGGCGAATACGAAATCAATCATATCGGCCTTGGCTTCGTGAAGAAACTCGGCGGCAGCAATGGAGCTGAATGACCTGGTCGACCAGGTTCCCAGCTTCGACAGCGCGAGTCCAAAGGAACAGATCAAGCTCTTTGCGTGGTGGATCCACACCCAAGTGCGCAAGGAGCTGTTTGACGCTTCGGATATTCGCAACTGTTACGAAGTGCTCCACATGTCCCAGCAGGCGATTGCCACCTACCTGAACCGGCTGGCGCTATCGAAAGACCTTCTCAAGGAAAAACACTTGTACAAACTTGGCCGATCAGTACGCGCCGAGTTGGACAAAAAATACGGTGTTCATCACAGCGTTTTCGCGGTGAGCAAAATCCTCACCGACCTGCCGGCGCAGGTTCCGAACATCAACGAACGGGCTTTCCTGCAGGAAGCACTGAAGTGCTACCGCCACGAGGCCTACCGGTCGTGCATCGTCATGACGTGGAATCTCGCCCACGCCCATTTGCTTGACTGGATTCTGACGGACTCCAACCGCCTTGCGGCCTTCAATACCGCGATCACGAAGAAATATCCCAAGAAGGTCGGGCTGTCGATCAGCAAGTATGACGAGTTTCTGGATGAGCTGAAGGAGCGTGAGGTCATCGAGATTTGCAACAGCGGCGATCTCTTCAATTCCAACATCTTCAAAATATTGAAGGACAAACTTGACCGACGCAATATCGTCGCTCACCCATCAACTGTTGTGGTGGTACAGTCGCAGGCCGACGACACGGTCACCGACTTGGTCAATAACGTGGTGCTGGCGCTCGTCTAGCTAAACTCTTCAGCGCGGGCGGATTGGAGCCGAAGGCGTAATCCGCCATCTTATCGACTAAGACGGCGGATCACGATCCGCCCTACGGACCTGATTTCCAGAAGATGGTCGATGCCGAAATTGAAGAGACGCTGACTCTCGAATACGAGGCTTCTCCTGCCCTGAAGCGCGAGAACGACGAAGTACGCAAACTGTGCAAGGACGTATCCGCGATGGCCAATTCAGAGCTTCTGCCGACCGTTTTGCAGACTTTTCAGGCTCTATCTGGTATGATCGCCTCCTCACCAACTCCTTATCAGTTGATCTGCGATGGCCATTGTTAAATCCTCCGGCGTCACTCCGACTGAACGGCTGCTCGCCGATCTGTGTGAGAAGTCGTTCCTGAAATTGTGGAGCTACCCCAACCCTTTCAAAGACGACCGCAAGGAACTTTGCGACCTGCTTGCGGTCTTTGAAAATCACGTTTTCATATTCTTTGATCGTGAGAGCCGGCAGTTTGATAAGCTCGACAAGGACCCGGGGGTGAACTGGGAGCGATGGAAGAGGACTGCGGTCGACGATCAAGTGCGAACCGCGCACGGCGCCGAAGCATACGTGCGGAGCGGCCGCGGCATTTTTCTCGACAACGCGTTAACGGTCCAATTCCCGATCGCTGTCGATCGCGATCAAATGGTCGTTCACAAGATCGTCGTTGCGCATGGAGCGGATCAAGCGTGTAAGAAGTTCTCGGAGGCTAACGTGTCCGGTAGCTTGGCCATAAGGTACGGAGCCGTCTGCGATGAGGTGTCATCGTTTCCATTTATGATCGGATTGGAAAAGGACAGGCCCGTTCATGTCTTCGACAGTCACAATCTACCAATAATTTTTGATGAGTTAGACACGTTCTTTGAACTTTCCTCGTATCTCGATGCGAAGATTGAAGCAATCAAACGTTTTGACTCGCTGATGTATTGCGGCGAGGAAGACCTACTTGCGCATTATTTTCTTAATTTTGACGAAGCGAACAACCGTCATTTCATTGGAACGACGCGCGAGGGTGTCAACGGTCTTTGGGTTGGCGAAGGAGAGTGGAAGGACTTTAGCGAATCGAAGATTTACAACAATAAAAGGCTGGCCAATCGTAACTCGTACCTGTGGGATGAGATCATCCAGCGGACCTGTCAGAACGCGCTCAACGGCACTCTCTTAGGAAACTCAACGCTTCTCTGCGGCCAGAGCGCTATCCACGAGATGGCGAAGGAGCCGCGCTTTTCTCGCCGAGCCCTTTCAGAGGCGATGATCAACGCGATTCGGAATTTCCCCGAGACCTCAGCGCCAATCGTGCGTAACTTGTCCTTTATGCCCTCTTTTTACGAAGGAAAGGCGTATGTGTTCCTTCAGCTCAAGGTGACCAACATTCGGGACTACGAAAACGACTACCGGCCGAAGCGCCAAGCGCTTCTTCAACTCGCTTGCGCCGCCGCTAAGAACAAATTCAACGACCTTCATACGATTGTCGGAATCGCCATCGACGCTCCGAAGTTCGCCGACAGGAACGCTGAGGATTTCATCCTGCTCCGTTGTGAGAAATGGGCGGACGAGGTTCGGCGTCACTATGAGCTAGCCAACCAAGGGTTAAATTTTTTCAGCTCAGACACGCTCGTTGGGCGTGAGGTTACGGTAACTGAATTTCCCAGCTCGTAGGGCGGATCGTGATCCGCCATTATGAAGCGATAGGATGGCGCGTTAGCCTTCGGCGGCGCTTCCGCATGCGCGCCATGCACAAATTGCCCGTCGTGCCAATCTGCCGCAGGTATCGGCGCTTGCCGTGTCGGGCAAATCAGAACGATGTTCTCGCGTATCCCGCCTCGATGAAGAGGGACGTACGCGCGATCGTCACGACACGTGAGGCGGGGATGCGATGGACGCGGATGGCACGTCGGACGAACGTGGCTGACGCGGACGGCGAAGTCGCGTGGTCCCGGCCTCCCGACGCTGAGGTCAAGTTGGCGATGATGCTTCGCATCACGCTGGCGACGGGGGCAAGAAAGCCCGGTCCCCGAGGAGATCGCGATATAAGCCGTAAACCATCGCGCAGGGAATGCCGGTTGATCCGGCCGAACCTGTGGTGACTGCCGCCTGCTTTTTTGTTGCAGGCGGACCATGGGTGAGGTCATCACCCGGCATTCCCTGCGCCCTCTTCGATTCTTCGAGGGCCAATTTATTTGCAGCACCCGGGCGTGAACGCGTCGCGGGACCGCGGAGACGTGTTCAAGGTGGTTTAACTCGGGCTCACTACCTGACGGCGCGGTCGAGCAGCCAGGGCTAGATTCGGTCAGCTCGGTACCTATCCTCGAGGCCGGCTCAGATTGCCGTGAAGCCATGGCCATTGTCACAATCCTGGCTAACTCACTGCGGGTGGGGGGTGTCTGGCGGGCCACGATCATTGACCGCCGGGGCTGTTGATGTCAGCCGTTTCAGATGTTGCGCGAAGGCACCCGTGCGTGCTTCACATGCACCTTCGATCCGCCGGGAATACCGACCCCGAACCTGACGAAATCGACATTTCCGGGCCGGCCGGAAACGCTGGAGCATCTATGGCGTCCCATTCTGAAGATCTTCAATCGGCGGCACTCGCCTATCACCGGCTGCCGCGGCCGGGCAAACTCGAGATTCAGGCGATCAAGCCGCTCGCCAACCAGCGCGACCTCGCGCTCGCCTATTCGCCGGGCGTAGCGGCGGCCTGCACGGCGATTGCCGCCGATCCCGGCCGAAGCGGCATCGCTGACGATCCGCGCCAATCTCGTTGCCGTCGTCTCCAACGGCACCGCGGTGCTCGGCCTTGGCAATATCGGCCCGCTGGCATCGAAGCCGGTGATGGAGGGCAAGGCGGTCCTGTTCAAGAAATTCGCCGGCATCGACGTCTTCGACATCGAAATCGCCGCCGACACCATCGAGCGCGTGGTCGAGACCGTGGCCGCGCTGGAGCCGACCTTCGGCGGCATCAATCTGGAGGACATCAAGGGTCCGGAATGTTTCGAGATCGAGGCGCAGCTCAAGGCGCGCATGAAGATCCCGGTGTTTCATGACGATCAGCATGGCACCGCCATCATCGTCGGCGCCGCGATCACCAATGCGCTGTTGCTGAACGGCAAGAAGCTCGAGGACGTCAAGATCGTCGCTTCCGGCGCCGGAGCCGCGGCGATCGCCTGTCTCAATCTTCTGGTCTCGCTGGGCGCGCAGCGCAAGAATATCTGGGTCTGCGATATCGACGGCGTGGTGCATGAGGGGCGCAACACGCTGATGGACCGCTGGAAGTCGGTCTATGCCCAGAAGACCGACAAGCGCGTGCTGGCCGAGGTGATCGGCGGCGCCGATATTTTCCTCGGCCTTTCGGCGCCCAACGTGCTGAAGCCGGACATGGTCAAGCAGATGGCGGACAAGCCATTGGTGATGGCGCTGGCCAATCCGACCCCGGAAATCATGCCGGACGAGGCCCGCAAGGCGCGCCCCGACGCGATGATCTGCACCGGACGCTCCGACTTTCCCAACCAGGTCAACAACGTCCTGTGCTTTCCGTTCATCTTTCGCGGCGCGCTCGACGTCGGCGCCACCGCGATCAACGAGGACATGAAGACAGGCCGCGGTCGACGCGATCGCGCAGCTGGCGCGCGATCCGCCGGTCGGACGCCGTCGCACACGGCTTCGACAGCGGCGAGGCGCAAGGCTTCGGCCCGGGCTCGCTGATCCCGAGCCCGTTCGATCCGCGGCTGATCCTGCGCATCGCGCCGGCGGTCGCGAAAGCGGCCATGGAATCCGGCGTCGCCACCCGCCCGATCGCGAACTTCGAGGACTATAGCGCCCAGCTGGAGCGCTTCGCGTTCCGCTCCGGCCTGGTCATGAAGCCGATGTTTGCGAAGGCGAAGACCCAGCCGGTCCGCGTGATCTATGCGGAGGGCGAGGACGAGCGCGTCCTGCATGCGACGCAAGTGGTGCTGGAGGAGAACCTGGCGCGGCCGATCCTGGTCGGACGTCCCTCCGTGGTCGAAGCGCGGATCAAGAGGTTCGGCCTCGCCATCAAGGCCGGCAAGGATTTCGATCTCGTCAATCCCGAGGACGATCCGCGCTATCGATCCTATGTTCAGTCCTATATCGACGTCGCCGGCCGCCAGGGCGTCACCCCCGATGCCGCGCGCACGGTGGTGCGCACCAACGCCACGGTGATCGCGGCGCTCGCGGTGATCCGCGGCGAAGCCGACGCCATGATCTGCGGCGTCGACGGCCGCTATATGAGCCATCTGCGCCATGTGCGCGAGATCATCGGCTTTCTTCCGGGGGTGAGCGATTTCGCGGCGCTGGCGCTGATGATCACCAGCAAGGGCGCCTATTTCATCGCCGATACCCAGGTCCGGCCCAACCCGAGCGCCGAGGAGCTTGCGGAAATGGCGGCGCTGGCGGCGATCCATGTCCAGCGCTTCAATCTCAAGCCCAAAATCGCGTTCGTGTCACATTCCGACTTTGGCAGTTACGATACCGAACTCCTCGCGCAAGATGCGCCGCGCCACCGCGCTTCTGAAGCAGAACCATCCCGAACTCGAGGCGGACGGTGAAATGCAGGGCGATACCGCGCTTTCGGCGGCCGCGCGGAAGCTGATCCTGCCGCACTCGAAGCTGGAAGGGGAGGCCAATATCCTGATCATGCCGAACCTCGATACCGCCAACGTCGCCTATCAGATGATCAAGACGCTGGCCGATGCGCTTCCGGTCGGACCGATCCTGATCGGCCCCTCGCGTCCGGCGCATATTCTCACCAAGTCGGTGACCGCACGTGGCGTTCTCAATATGACGGCGGTCGCGGTCGTCGAAGCCCAGGAGCGCGCCGGCCGCCAGCAGCCGACCTTGTTCGGCTGATCGATCGGGTTCCGGTGTGCGACAGGCGGTGATTCTGGAGTTGATTTGACCGTTTGAAAAGCCGAGGCGGAACGCCCATAATTGCTCCGCCGACAGCGACCCCGCCATTGCAGTATCCAGTGAGGCCGACCATGCCAGCGTTTATCACTTTCGGGCGAATTCTGTTCGCGGTGCTGTTCATCTATTCGGGCGCAACCAAGCTGCTGGCGATTCCGGCCACGGCGGAGTTTATCTCGGCCAAGGTTGTTATTCCCGCGCTGCTTGCTCCCTATACGTCGCAGCTGGAAACGATGACGGGAATGGCGACGCCGCAAATGCTCGCCATTGCTGTCGGATCCTTCGAGGTCGTCAGCGGACTGATGATTGCGCTCAATTTCGGCGCGCGGTTCTTTGCCATTCTTTTGATCTTCTTCGTGGCCGCAGCGACCTTCTATTTCCATGATTTCTGGAATCAGTCGCCGCCCGATAATGCCAAGACCCTGGTCGACGCCTTGAAAAACCTGTCGATCATCGGCGCGCTGTTCATGATCGCAGGCTATGGCCGGTCGGCGCGGACGGTGGAGCCCGTTTATGGCGACGTCTGACCTGCGCGCCGCCATGGCGTGACGCTGACGTCAGCGGCGCCATCGAGGATCTGGGCATCGCCGGCTCGCAGGCCATGGGCGGCCAGAACCTCCTGCGGCGATTGCCGGGGGACGCCGGGGAAGCATGGCTCGCCGCCCGGCAGCCGCACCCGCGGCGCCTGCGAGAGCCAGAACGTATCGTAGCGGTCCATGAACATGCCGAACACGTCGGGTCCGCCGATAACCGCGACGGTGCCGGAGCGCACGCCGGCGAAATCGCAGGCGGCTTCGAACGAGGCTCCCGCAGGATTCCACAGCGTGGCCTTCGGATTGGACGGATCCGGCGCGACCGCACCGATCGCTTCGGGTCAGGATGATCCGTTTTCGTAGCGGTGAGTTCGGCTGGTCTTCACAGGAGTTGCGGCCATGCACGATCAGGTCGGCGCGATCGAGGGCGGCGGTGAAGAATTGCTTGTCGCCCTCGAATTTCAATTCGTCCGGCATCAGCCGAGCGGCGTTCGCCAGCATGCCGTCCGCCGACACGATGACATAGCCGTCGATGCGCAGATCCGGCATCTCGCGCGGCGAATTTATTCCGAAATCGTCTGCACCACGCTGGAGACCGGCCGCGAACTCACGGTCGGCAGTTTGACGTCCTTGAGGATTTCGTCGTCATACTGCGCGATGGTTTGCACCGGGGCCTTGGCGATCATCTTGACGACCTTGTAGCCGCCGGCCTTCAGCCTGTGCAGCAGCTCGGGCAGGGCTTCGGCGGTATGCTTGTGGAAATCGTGCATCAGGATGATGCCCTTGCCGAGCTTGTCGAGCTTCTTCATCGTGACGTCGATCACCTGCTGCGCGTTGCGCGCCTTGAAATCGAAGGAGTTGAGATCGCAGGAGAACATCGCGATGTTCCGGGTGCCGAGATAGGTCACCATTTCCGGCGGATGCTGCAGCGCCGGAAAGCGGAAGAACGGCGAGGGCGAACGCCGCCCAGAGCCCACTTCACCGCGCTGAAGCCTTTTTCGATCTCTTCCTTGCGCTGGTCCTCGGTCAGCTTCTTGTTGGTGAGGGTCGCGTGCGACCAGGTGTGCGATCCGACGGTGTGGCCGGCCGCGAGAACCTCCTTCAGGATTTCCGGATAGTAGGTCGCGTGCTTGCCGATCGAGAAGAAAATGCCGGTCGTGCATTCGTCCGCCAGCGTCTTCAGCACCGAGGGCGTGTTGACCGGCCACGGACCATCGTCGAACGTCAGCACCACTTCATGGTCGCGCAGGAAATCGAGCTGCTTGAAATGCTCGAAACCGAAGCCCGGTCCGCCGGTGGTGTCGATTTCGACGACGCGGGCGATGCCGAGCGCATTGGGATTGGCGCAAGCCGCCTTTGGCGGGCGCGGGCGCCGCGGCGGGAGCCGGCGCAGGGGCCGCCTGCGGAGCCGCCGCGCTCTTGGGAGCGGGGGTCTGCGACCAGGCCAGGCCTGACGCACACAGCGAAACCGCGCCCGCAAAGATCAATCCTGCCGCAATACGCATCTTCTTCATCCCTTACGCTGATCCCGTGCCCGGCGCCGGCTTTTTGCCATCGTCCGAGCGCTTTCCTGCCCCTGATCGATACTAGCCTAGTTGGACCTGCGCCGCCACGGCAACGGCTTTTATCGCCGCCGGCCGATTTGTCGGCCGAACCGGTTAATTCCGGCGAGGAACATGTGCGGTCAGGTCTCGGCGAGCGCCCGCGCAATCGCGGTTTTGACCCGCGTATCGGATGGCTCGACGGTTGAGGGAAACGCCTCCGCAATGTAGCCGTCGCGGCCGATCAGATATTTGTGGAAATTCCAGCGCGGAACGTCCTTCGGCCGCGCGTCCGCCGCCCATTTGTAGAACGGATGCGCATTCGGGCCCTTCACCACGGCCTTGGCGGCGATCGGAAAGGTAACGCCATATTGGTGCTGCGCGGTCTCCGCGATCTCGCTCGCGCCGCCCGGTTCCTGGTCCGCCGAAATCGTTCGAGGGAACGCCGATGATCATCAGGCCGCGATCGTGAAACTCGGTCCATAATTGCTGCAATCCGGCATATTGCGGCGTGTAGCCGCATAATGACGCGGTGTTGACGATCAGCAGCGGGCGGCCGGCGTATTCGGACAGCCGGATGTCGCCGCCGGCAAGCGCAGGAAACGAAAACGCATAGGCCGTGATCCGGCTCATCGCCGGCTGTGCGAGCGCCGCGCGTGTCGAGGCCGGGCCGGCGATCGCAGCCAGCGCGCCGTGATGACCGTCTCCTGCGGTCGATCATGGCCATCCCCCGGGTCTGATTTGAGATGCGGCGACGATAACCCAACCGGCGAGCCGCCGCTTCTCAACAAGCCGTTATGGCCGCACCGGCGGAGAACTGCACCAGGGCAGCGGCAGCAGCGGCATGTAATATCCGTTCCACTCGCAGATCGGTTCGGGACCCCTGCGCATGAAGGCATATTTGATCGGCTCGGCCTGGCCGACGGCGATATGCAGTCCGAACAGGACCATGGCGACGGGGTAGGTCCATTTGCGAAAGCGCAGGTCGCGCAGGCAATCGAGCAGGATCGCGCCGGAGAGGATGATCAAGCGGGTCGGTGAAGATGAAATATTCGGATTTCAGCCCGCGCCGCACGCCGAGCGCGTCGATCCCGATCGCGGCCAGCAGCAGCACCAGGGCCTGGATCGCGGCCTGCCTTTCGCCGCGCCGCCACGCATAGACGATGCCGGGGACGATCAGCCAGGTCAGGAACACCGTCGGGCGCGGCGAGGAGTGCAGCACGAAGGTGTAGCGCGCCAGAACCGATGCGACCCCCTCGAGCAGCAGCAGCAGAATTGCCGCCAGGTTCGAGCCGTTCGCGACATCCGGTGGTGGTCGCATCGGCAAAGGTCAGCATTTTTTCCAGCGGATTGAACACCGCAATCACGTTGCTGGCATTGTATTCGAGGTTGAGTGCGAGCAGCGTCACCAAAGCGCCGGCGGCAATCGCAAACATCGATGCGAGCGTCTCGGCCGCGCTGACGCGCCAGATCGCCGCAAAGGCGATCATGCAGCCGCCGACCAGCACCAGCAGCGCCGCCTGATAGATGCCGAAGCGGCCCAGCAACAGCGGATGGAACTGCGCGGCGTCCAGCAGGGCGCGGTCGAAGCCGGTGGCAATCAGCGGCCATGCCGCCCATGCCGCGGCCAGCAGCCGCGACGGCAGCGAGGCCCGCAGCCAGCCAGCTCGATCGCGTATTGCGCCAGAACGCGACGCTAGAGCTTGCGGCGCTTCCGAACGGCAGGACCAGCAGCGGCAGCGCGCCGATCAGCAAAATGGCCTGCACCTTGTTTTCGAGACCGAGCACGCACAATCCCGCCGCGGCCGCCATCCCGAGTGGACGCGCGATGCTGGCGCGGCGTCCGACCACGATCAGGATCATGAGCGCGAAGATGACGGGACACGCCGCGACCAGCTCGCTGCGCAATATCCGCGAGTGCACGGCGATGCCGCCGGAGAACGCGAATGCGAGGGTTGCAAGCATAGCGACGCGCCAGTCGCGCACGATGAGACGAACGAGGCCTGCGAAAACCAGTACGCAACCTGTCGCGATCAAAAAAGCCAGCAGACGCCCGGCGCGAACGGCGTGGGTCATGGCGGCATCGAATGCAGGCACATCGGATGCCGCCGGAATGGCCGACAGCGACCATGCGTCGAGCAGGCCGAGCGCGTGCAGCAGCTGATACCAGAGCTTCACCGACAGGATTGTGATGTAGGCGGTGTGATCGAAGAACAGCTGCGGCTTGCCGTCGTTGAGGACAAGCGCGTTGTAGATCACCATGAAATCCATGTCGGCGTTGCGCCAGTAGATCAGCGCGTAGCCGAACAGGAAAAACGATACCGCGAGGCCGGCCGTGATCGCCGCCAACCCCCATCGCCAGCCGAGGAAAGTCAGCCGGTCGAAGGCGTCCTTCGCTGTGCCTTTGGGCGGCTCGGCTGCCAAGGCCGGGGTGGGAAACTGGTTCATGCCGGCGGTCTTTTAGCGCAGCCCCAGACGCAAAGCGACCGGCGGCCGAAAGGCCAACGCCAAAAACGTCCAAAACCTTTTCCGTTTCGATCGAATCGCAACGGGTCTCAAGATTCTTGATTTGACGTGTTTTCTTGACGCGAACCGGTCTCCATTTCGCTTGAAAACGCTCTAGCGCAGCGAAACGATGAAATCCGTTCCTTCGCCGGTTTCGCCGGCGCTGATGCCCTGATCGGAAACGATGATCGAGGCGCCTGTCGAAAGCGCTTCCGTAATCCGCGCCATCGCATCCGTGGGGATGGTGAGGCGATCCAGCGCCTCGGTGGGACTGTCCGGCACCGGCGACGGCTTCGCCTCGACGGCGGCGGCTGTCATCTTCCGCCGGCGCGAGGCGCGCTCGTCCTTGTCACGCCGCTCGGCGCGCCGGGACGGCGCCGGGAGCGAGACCACCGACCAGTGCACGACATTGGCGTCAGCTTTGTCGATCTGCGCCGTAAACACATGCGTTCCGAGCGGCCGGTCGCTCGGCGCGATCGTCACGGGTGCGTCGAACAGCGGCGCGAAATTCTGCCGCACATAGAGCTTCGAATCCTTGCGGCTGATGAATACTGCGATCTGACCGGTGCGCTTCGGCGCCGCTGACGTTGCCGGGTCGGTTTTCCCGGCGGTCGGCTTCGCCACGTCGGGCAGGCGGGTCGGATCCTTTTTCACATCGGGAACGCTTGGGCCGATATCGGTCACTGCCGTGAGGGCATTGTCAGGCTTGTCGTTCGACTTTTCGGCTGATTTGGGCGCGTCAGGTTTCGGCGCCGCTGGTTTGACGTCGTCCGCCTTCGCGTCGACCTTTTGCTCGTCAGGCTTCTCTTCGGCCTTGGTGCTTGCAGTTGTCGACACTTCGGTCTTGACGGCGTCAGCGCCTGGCTGCGCGGCGACGGCGGCTTCGTCCGGTTTCTTGCCGGATTCGCCGGTCGGGCCGGTCTCGGCGGATTTGATTTCGGCCGTCGCGGCTTCGGACGCTTTGGCCTCGGCCGGTTTTTCATCGGGCGAGGCCGTCTCGCCGGGCTTTGCGGCCGCCGGTTCGGCCTCCGATTTTGCGGTTTGGGAATTTTCAGTTTCGGACTTTGCCGCCTCGGGCTTCGATGCTTCGGCCGAATTGTCCGAAGCGGCGTCCGCCGCGAGCGGAGTGCGGCCTGTTCGGGACTCCTCACGTTGCGACGCAGCACTGCCGGGTGGCGCGGCATCGGTCATCGTGACCGGGGGTTGGATCGCCGGCACATCGCCGCTGGCATCGGCGGTATGGGTCTGTTCGCGCAAGGACGCGGAGGCCTGCGGTTCGTCGGCGACCGGCTTTGCGCCGTCGGCGTGCCCAACGGTCGATCTCAATTCAAGGCTCGCCGCTGAAATCCCTGGCTTGCTCGCCGTATCGGCGTCGGACGCCTTGTCGGACTTCGCGGCCGGCGGCCTGTCAGCCTGCAACTCGTTTGTCGGCTGGGGCACGACCTTCTGTGTCACCAGCAGCGGATGCGAAAAGCTGCTTGGGGTCATCTCCCCGGGGGTGACGACGACCCGCGCGCCCATCTTGGTCCAGTTCCACATCTTCACGGCGAAAGCCATCGGCATGCGGATGCAGCCATGCGAGGCCGGATAGCCGGGAAGCACGCCGGCATGGATGGCGACGCCCGACCAGGTGATCCGCTGCATGTAGGGCATCGGCGCGCCGCTATAGATGTTGGAGTGGTGCAGCCTGTGCTTTTGAATGACGCTGAAGACGCCCATCGGCGTCGGATGGCCCTTCATACCCGTGGAAACCGGGGCTTCCGCGAAGAATCCGTTGGCGTCGTAGATCTTCAAGCTCTGCTTTTCGATCGAGATCGAGATAATCAGCGGCCCCTGCGGCTTGGCCGTTTCCTTTTCCGGCGCCTCGATCTTTTTGGCCTGACGATGGCGGGGCTTTTGCCGGCGGTAGGGAACCATCGGCTCGGGGCGCGAATATCCGGTATCGGAATCGAACCAGTAATACTGCGCGGCTTCCGCCTGGGCGGCGGTACCTATTGCTCCGGCTGCCGTCACGACTGCAATTCGCCAAAGCCGCCCGGCAACCAGAGTCCTTTGCACGCCCACGCGTATCATCCTCGAATCCTTAGCCCGTTGGTATTTAGTGTTTCAGATGAGATACGCGTTCACCAGCGCAAGGCTTCTCATAGCCTGAGAATTTGGCCTAAAGCGTAGCAAAAAAGCCTCACACTGAGTTAAACGGGCTGACAGCACCCGCTACCGGCGGCCTTCCTGTGGGGGTTCCTGACGCCTACATGGTTGGAAGCGTCCCAACGGAGACAAACATGACACGCAAAGCCCCAGGCCTGTATGACGCGAGGTGGAAACCTCTGGCTTTGCTGGTGCTGGTTTTGGCGCTGTGGCCGGGTTCGGCGGCCTTCGCAGCCGACGAGCCGGACCTGATTTTCCGCCGCTCGACCGTGTTCAAGTGGATCAGCCCGAACGACAAGCTCGCGACTTATGGCGTCGATGACCCCGAGGTCGAGGGGGTTGCCTGTCACTTCACGGTGCCCGAAAGGGGCGGCTTCAAGGGCTGGCTCGGGCTCGCGGAGGAAGTCTCGGATATCTCGCTGGCATGCCGCCAGATCGGCCCGATCCATTTCAAGGGCAAGCTGGAGCAGGGCGACGACATGTTCCGGAAGCGCCGCTCGCTGTTCTTCAAGAAGATGCAGATCGTGCGCGGCTGCGACGCCAAGCGGAACGTGCTGGTTTATATGGTCTATTCGGACCGGCTGATCGAAGGCTCGCCGAAGAATTCGACTTCCTCGGTGCCGATCATGCCTTGGGGAGCTGCCGATACCGCGGTTCAGAAATGCGGTGAATTCATTCAGTGAAGCTTCTCTAACTCAAGGCTTTATCGGAGCGGGGCGCGGGCGGACCCAGGGAGCCGGCTTGGCCCTGGGCTCGCGGCAGCCCACCAGTTGCACGAATTTTTGCGGTGCCGACTGGTTGATGCGACCGCCGTCGTCGCATTGCTGCGCCATGGCGACAGAAATACTAGGCCGGTCTTTCCTGAGGGGATTTGATTTGTCGATCTGCAACTTGGCCGAGCCGTCGGTTCCAGCCAAGTTTTCGAGGATCGGCTGGCCGGCTTTGTGGGTCGCGGCTTTATTGCCAACATCGATGTTGCCATTGCCCACGACTGAAATCCCTTGTTGAGGCTGGATCACAACGCGCAACTGCCTGGAAAAGTTGCAACGCTCCGCCAAGGCACTTCTCCACCAGAGAAAGGTTAAGAAGCGGCACTCGGCTTCGAACCATCAGGTCTTTGCGGGCGTCTTATTTTCGTGGTCGTTGGTGGAGACGTCCGATGCGCGCCCTCAGCTACGTGATCGCTCTCGTTTTCGTTCTGGCAGGACCCTCCCTGGCAGGCTCGGCCGAGCGCGACCTGCCGGGCGTCGGCACCTTCGCCTACTGCGGATCGCCGATCGTCACCCCGGCGCCCGCGACGATGGCCGCGATAGGCCAATGAACGACCGCAGGCTCGGCCAATGAACGATGTCGTGCAGGTCTGCCCGTTCATCTGATTGAAATCATTTATGTTATTTCAGGATTATGTCGTCGGCCCGGGGCGATGAAACAATTCTCCTGGGAGACGAAACCATTTTTCGCTTTGGCGCAGAACTCCGGAAACGCCGCATGGTTATCAAGGCGACAACAACAACGGCGGACAGCGCCGGCGGACCAAACCGGAGACAGTCAAATGCGAACCCTGAGCTTCATCCTTGCCTTCGCCTTCGTGCTTGCCGGCCCCTCGATCGCTGGTTCGCCCGATAGCCGTCTGCCGGGCATCGGCACTTTCGCCTATAGCGGCTCCCCGATCGTCACTTCAGTCCCTCAAGCGATCGTTGTTGCGGTCCGTTGAGGCAAAGCTGAGCTGAGCCCCTTGGAAAGTTGCCGGTAACGCCATCATGCATCTTTGTATTAGTGCCGAAGCGATCGTCGCGTCGTTGATGCTGGCGGGGTCCGCTTTGGCCCAGCAGGCGCAAATTCAGCAGCCGCAGGTCCCGCAGGTTCAATCTCACTCGTTGCAAAAACTTCCCGATCCACGCGGCGAGTTCGTTCGCCAGTGCGCGCCCCACATGGTGGGACGCTGGGCCCATCCGGAATCCGTTTGCGGCTGCCTGCACGATCATGCCGCCGCTGCCGTCGAAGACAGCGACCTGCGCGACGCGCTGCTGCGCGGCATCAGCGAGACCGGCGTGCCCACCATCGAGACCGACTGGGTGCCGGCATCGAAACAAGCCGAGATCGGCCCGACCTTCACGAAGATTGCAAAGCCGGCGCTGCAATGCATGTTCGCGCCGGCGAATTAGGAAATAGCCGGCGGACCTTTCTCATTTTGCCCAGTCTCGATACTCAGGCAGAGGCTTGGACAGGGTATCGGCCACGGCTCAAGCCCCGTCGACCCGCGGCGTCGAGCGGTTCGGGCTCATGGCGGTCTCACGACCTCGGCAACCGAGGCAGATCCATCAGTTCTTTGTTCCCAGACGCGGAATACATTTTTGCGCGCGGAGGATCCCGTTTGCCGTCATTTTGGCGCCGGAGACCTCCTTGATCTGGCCGGCGGGGCACGATCCGTCATCGACAAGAATGCGCTGCCCCAGCCGCAAATTGACGATGTCCTGCTCGCGGGAGACCTGTTCCGCCATCGCCGATGTCGCGGACGCCGCCAGTGCAAGACCGCCGAGCAGCAAAAAACGCCTGATGTGCGAAGTCTTCATGATCGGTGCAGCAACCCGTTTCACTTGTTTTGGATCTTCAACCCGTTTGGGCCGACATTGATCTGCAGACCTTCCGGTTCCTTCCTGGTCTGGTAGAGATTGTAGCCGAGCACGACCACCACAACGATCAGCGCGCCGATGACGAGATACAGAATATTGCGGTTGCCGGGCATCCGTGTCTCCATGGGGCGCGAAACCTCGCAGCGCAGTCTATTGGCGACGCCGCGATTCTGAAAGCGACAACAGGAAACGTGACGGAAATGAACGCCATCGATACCAGACAAAAAATCCTCGATGCGGTCGACGCCAATTTCGACGCGCAGCTTGCGGCCACCGGGGATTTTGTCGCGATTCCCTCGACCCGCGGCGCGGAAGGTCCGTGCCAGGACATGATCGGCGATCTCCTGCGGCAGCGCGGTTACGAGGTCGACGACTGGCATATCGATGTCAACGACCTCCGGGTTCTGCGCGGCTTTGGCCCGATCGAGCATGATTTTTCCAAAGCGCGCACCGTGGTCGGTACCTACCGTCCCCAAAACAACAAGGGGAAGTCGTTGATCCTGCAGGGCCATTGCGACGTGGTGCCGACCGGACCGCTCGAGATGTGGCAGACGCCGCCGTTTTCGCCCGTGATCAAGGACGGCAAGATGTATGGTCGCGGTGCCTGCGACATGAAATCCGGTACCATCGGCGCGCTTTACGCGCTCGACGCGATCAGGGCCGCCGGCCTCAAGCCGACCGCGCGGATTCACTTTCAGTCCGTGATCGAGGAGGAGAGCACCGGCGTCGGCGCGCTCTCGACCTTGCAGCGCGGCTATCGCGCCGACGCCTGCTTCATTCCCGAGCCGACCTCCGGCAAGATGGTGCGCTCGCAGGTCGGCGTGATCTGGTTTCGCCTCAAGGTGCGCGGCCATCCCGTGCATGTATTTGAGGCAGGCAGCGGATCCAACGCAATCACCGCGGCCTATCATCTGATTCAGTCGCTCGAAAAGCTCGAGGCCGAATGGAACGCGCGCGCCAAGAGCGATCGCCATTTCAAAGCGGTGACGCATCCGATCAACTTCAATCCCGGCATCATCAAGGGCGGCGACTGGGCCTCCAGTGTGCCGGCGTGGTGCGATGTCGACTGCCGGATCGCGATATTGCCGGGCTGGTCGGTCGCCGACTGCCAGGCCGAGATCCTCGCCTGCGTCTCTGCCGCCGCGCGCGATCACCGCTTCCTCTCCAACAATCAGCCCGAGGTGGAATGGTCCGGGTTTCTGTCGGAGGGCTATGAGCTAAAGGACTCCGCGGAAGCGGAAGCCGCGTTTGGCAAGGCCTTCAGCGCGGTCTATGGCGGTGCGGTGCAGGACCTCGTGTTCACCGCGCTCACCGACACGCGATTCTACGGGCTGAACTACAACATCCCAAGCCTGTGCTTCGGCGCCAGCGGTGCCGCAATGCACGGCTTTAATGAATATGTCGATCTCGACTCGTTGCGAAAATCGACCAAGGCCACCGCGCTGTTCATCGCGGAATGGTGCGGGGTGGAGAAGCCATAGCGGAGGGCCACAGCGCCGCGACATCGCGGAATCTCGAGATTCCCGGTCTGGCCTCCGGACCATCCCGGAATGATGAGACCGATAAACAGGGGGATTGCCGATCATGACGCCGCTCGAACAAGTCAATTCGATGAAGATGCCTTTTGCCGAATTGAAGGGTGTCACCTTCACCGAAGCCGACAGGGATCGCGTGGTGGCGCGGATGCTGGTTCGGCCGGATCTCTGCACGCTCGGCCATACGATTCACGGCGGGGCGATCATGGCGCTTGCAGATTCGGTCGGCGCCGCGGCGACCGTGCTCAATTTGCCTGACGATGCCAAGGGCACCACCACGATCGAAAGCAAGACCAATTTCATCGGCGGCGCCAGGGAGGGAACGACCCTGATCGCCACCGCGACGCCGGTGCACCGCGGCCGGCGTACCCAGGTCTGGCAGACCCGGCTGGAAACGGAGGATGGCAAGCTGGTCGCGGTGGTGACCCAGACGCAGATGGTACTGGTATGAATACGGATATTTCGATTTCGTTAACCATTCGGTCGCACCATTCCGCCGTTATTTGCGGCGGAAAGCGGCCTTGAATTTTATGCTGCGATGCACAATATAAGTCATCTAGGGATTCGACGCCTCCTCGAGGGCCATCCAAGAGGAGCTATGAAGTGCTACACCAAGACATTACCAGCCTGATGCTCGCCAAGGGCTACGTGCGGACGCTGTTTCAGCAAGAAGAACTACCGCTGTTGCGCGACCATCTGTTGCGGCTCGATCCGGGCAGCCGTCATGACCGCTTCAACGGTTTCATGGATGACAGCTTCATCGAACGCTATGCCGGCAAATGCGCGAATGATGGCACGGTCATCATCGCCTATATCGAGGACGGCGTGGTGCGGGGCGCAGCCGAACTGCATCCGCCGGATCAATCCCCGGACGCTTTGCCGGAGATCGCTTTCAGCGTGGAGTCATCCGTGCGCCGGCAGGGCGTCGGCAGCATCCTGTTCAAAAGACTGATCTCGGAAGCGCGATGGAAGGGCTATCAGGCCCTGCGCATCACCACCGGCGCGCAGAACCACGCGATGCGGGGGCTCGCCAATAAATTCGGCGCGCACCTGACGTTCCGCCATGGCGAATCCACCGGCACGATCGATCTAAAGCCCCAACCGCAGCTCGAACTCGCAAAGCTGGCGACCGCGACGCCAGCCGATGCCGCGCGTGCGTTGATCCAGTTCAACCGCGCCTATTGGCAGCTTTTGCTAGGAATGTACGGCTGGGGCCGGACGGCGTGAGCGCCGGCGCTTGGTAGCAGTAATTCGCCGGTCTCCGATCCGGCGAATTACTGGGGCAGTGGTGTCGTGAGCTGAAGGCCGGCTTAAGTCCCGGTGCGCTTGTCGTTGCCGAACCGCCTGACGACCCGGCGTTCGACCACTACTGAGCGCTGTGCGCCCTGTTCGCCGGCGATGACGCGGGTCGAAGAGCGCGCGGAGCTGCGCGCGACCTTCTTCACTTCGGCCAGCACGGATTCGATCGGCAGCCCCATCAGCGAAGCGGCGATTTCGGCCTGAGCTTCCTGGTCATCGGTAATGCCGATTGCGGCAAAAATGGCTTCATCCAGCGTCGGCGGATCGCGCCTGACGCGCCGTGGTCCATATTTGGTATTCCAGTCTTCGCTCATCGGGGCCTCTCATTTGTTCCGAAATACCTAGGAGCCATTATGTTGCATTGCAATATGAAATTGGTATGGCAATCCAGCCATGCATTGTCAGCCTCAATGGATCGCAGCCTCGCGGCCGTCACTGCGATCTTCGATTCCCGTCCTCAAGGGACTGAATTGCCGGTGATCGCAAAATCGATCGGCTGCTGTGGCCAGCGCTTCAGCGCGGCATGTCCGGCATCGGTGAGGACATAAACGCCGCGCTCGGCGCGATCGAACCAGCCATAGACATTGTGCAGCAGAATTTTCGGTGCGTCCGGAATCTCGGGCTTGAGATCGCGCACGCGCCGCGGCCCCCGCGCTAGCGCCGACGCGCAAGCGAGCGCCTGCTGGCGATAGGCGGTCATGATCGGCGCGCGGGTGCTTCCGCCGAGCGCCGGGTCGCCCTTGCGGCGCCGATGCTCGGCAATGAGGCGGGATCGCTTCTTCGGATCGCGGCGCGGGCTGGTCGTGGGCGGTTTGACGATCACCTCCACGTCGCCGGTGTTGGTGACTGCGAGCATGCCAAAGCCGAGTCGGCGGCAGAGATTGCGATAGCGGGCGTCGCTCTCGCGTCCCTTGCCGCGGGCGGACATTTTGGCGGCAAGCCAGACCTCGTCGCAGGCGCCGGCGCGATCGACCGCCTGCAGGACCAACTCAAGATTGAAGGAAAGCTTCAATTCGCCGATCACAACGATCGGGGGATCGTCGCCGCTCAGCGCCACAAGATCGCAGCCGCCGACTTCGCCCTTGACCGTGAAGCCGAGGTTTTCGAGGAAGCGTTTGACGGGCAGGTAGAGCGCGGTTTCCAAAAGGACTCCAGTGCGGGCTCCGGCGTCGCCAGCGCGACTCAAGGTTCTTAGTTTAACCCGGATTGCCGAAAGCGCAGACCCCGGGATTTGATCAAACCGCGTCGGAACGGATATCGTGCGTCCGGGACCGGACGGGCGCCAAGCGGGTTATGGTCGATTCAAATCGGACTGAACGGAGTGGCGCACGCCAATCCGAAATAACACCCGATACGGGTGGCAGGACGGGAAGGCCGGAGCGGCAATGCGAGAGGGCCTCTATAAAGTCGAGATGTCTACGGTGCACGGCTCACGCCGCGGTGTCCTCTGTGTCTATGACGGCAAGATGATGGGCGGCAATTCGGCGTTCGCGTTCATTGGCACCTACCGGGGTTCCGATGATGGCGAAGTGTTGGTCGACATTTCGACGTTGCGCCACAACGACGACCCGAGTTTCCAGCCACTGTTCAGGACCGACAAGATCACGCTCTCGCTCAGAGGGCGGCCGCAGGGCGAGCAGTATCTTTTCGAAGGCGGGACCACGCTGATGCCGGGCGTTGCCTTCAACTCGATGATGACGCCGATCAGCGAACAGGCGGCGCCCCCCGCAACGCCGGCCGGCAAAGGCGGCATCGGGAACGGCCTTTATTCCATTCGTATCCGGATGCTCGACGGCATCGACGGCGGCAACACCGGCGTCATGGTGCTCTACGATGGCCGGATCCGCGGCGGCGATGGCTTCTTCGACGATATCGGCGCTTACACCAGCGCGAACGGCAAATGGAAGGGCGAACTCGTCAATCACGAGCACACGCCGAGCCGGGGCGAGCGACCGGTGTTCGGTGGTCACGAGGTCGGCATCGGCCTATCCGGCAGCTACACCCATGACGGAGCGATTGCGGAAGCCACCGCGCTCGTCGGCAAGCGCAGCATCCGCTTCAGCGCTGTCCTGAAAAAGCTGGCGGAGGCTTAAACCCGCCCGCTGACCGGGAGCAGCGCACCGGTGACGGCGCTCGCGGCGTCGCTTACGAGAAACAGGATCACCTCGGCCAATTCTTGCGCTGTCACCCATTTTCCGAAATCCGCTTTCGGCATGGTGGCGCGATTGGCCGGGGTGTCGATGATTGACGGCAGCACGGCGTTGACGGTGATCTTGCCTTTCCACTCGGCCGCGAGCGCCTCGGTGAGCCGGTGCACGCCCGCCTTGGACGCGGCGTAGGCGCCCATGCCGGCGCCCGCTTGCAGCGCGCCCATTGCGCCGACATTGACGATCCGCCCCGCGGGCGAAGCCGAGAGATGCGGGATCGCCGATCGCGACGCATTCAGCGCGGTAAGCACGTTGAGTGCGTACATTCGTTGCCAGTTTTTCGGGTCGCCCTCGGCGACCGTCTCGAAGGTGAAGCCGCCGGCGATATTGACCAGCGCGTCGAGCCTGCCGAAATGTGCCGCGACGGCGTCGATGGCTTTTCTGGCCGCTGCCGCATCCGAAAGATCGACGCCGCCAAGTTCGATTCGATTCCCTGACGCCGGGATCTGTGATGCCGCGTGATCCACGCCGGCGACGCGCGCACCCCGCGCCAGTGCGGTTTCCGCGACCACTTTGCCGAGCGCACCCGAGGCGCCGGTCACGACAATGACTTTTCCGTCCATGGTGGGCCTCCGGGGCCAGGGGTGGGAAGGGCCCACACTAATGCCACGCGAAAATCATTTGCAATGCTGCGAAATTCTGCGCCCAAATGCGGGTGCACGACGGATCGTTCCCGCAGAGGATGTTCACATGCCTGACGCGCCGCGGCATTGCGATACACACCCCGATCTCGTCAGGTTCAAATATCCGCTTCCGCACCTGACGCAGAGTCTCAAGAGCCAGCGGAAGACCAGGATCGTCGCGATCGGTTCGTCATCGACGGCCGGCGAGTGGTCACCGACAGGCGAGATCAAGATTGTACCCTTTCCGCCAAGGCTCGAACTGGCTTTGAGACTTTGGTCTTTCGGCCGGATGATCGACGTTCTCAACCGGGGGGTCCGCGGCCAGGAGGCGACGGACCAGATGTCGCGCTTCGAGCCGGACGTGATCAGCGAAGCGCCGTCGCTGGTAATCTGGCAAGTCGGAACCAACGCGGTGTTTCACGAGGGAGTCTATAGTTTCGACGAGGTAATCGCATCCATCGAGGCGGGACTCGATTGGCTCGCGGCACTCCCGATCGACGTGGTGCTGATGGACCTGCAATACACGACCGCGCTCGTGAAGCCCCAGAAGAAGCTCGAATTCTGCTGAAAAAATGGTGTCGCTGATATCGGTCGCCGCCGAGAAGAAAGGCGTCAATTTGTTTCGCCGCTTCGCGCTGATGCAGCACTGGTGTCTCCATGACGGCATCCCGATCAAGGCGCTGGTCGATCCTGATGACAACGACCAACTTCATATGAGCGACTGGGCGACCAATTCCGTCACGAGGGCGCTGTTCGAAGCGATTACGAAGGCACCTGCGGCCGCGGTGCGAGATGGCGCGTCCGTAGTTCCCGCGCGCGCCATTACCTAAAAGCCATTACCTAAAATTTGTGCGAGTTCTGTAAGCCGATTGCAGGACGGTCCCGCTATACATCGATGCTCGTCCAACGCTGGGGGCTGGAAAACATGATGAGATATCTGCCTGATCACGGATTGCCGCTTGTTCAGCTTAAAGAACAGCGGCGGGATTTGATTGTTGCGTTGCAAAATCGCAACGGCCCGGTCAGCGGCTGGGAATTGATGCAGATCGCTGCGGTTCAGCAGGCAATCTCGGCATTCGAGGACGTCATCGCCGACCTCGACGCGGAAATGGAAGCGGCGGCGTAAGGTGGCCTTATTCCACCCGTTCCGGGCGGAGAGAAAATTCAAGATTCCAGGTAGCGCGCCTCAAGCCCTGCGCGTTCGGCTGCGCCGAGGCCCAACCCGTCGCTGAAATAGTTTTCGAGGTCGCCGTAATCGGCGCTGATCGCATCGAACGCGGCGGCGAGGAAGGAAGCTTCCACCGAACCTAGCACCTGCCTGACATCATCAGGGAGATCGCTAGAGGCTCCGGGGTCGCGCCGGTAGAAGCGGTTGGTGAGCAGGTAATCCTCGGCGATCACTTCGTCGGGTACGCCAAGCGCGTGCAGGATCAGCGCACAGGCGAAGCCGGTGCGATCCTTGCCGGCGCTGCAATGAATTACCAGCGGTGCGCGGTCCTCAAGCAGGTGAGCAAACAGCGCGCGGAAGCTTGGCGTGTTGTAACGCACATAGTTGCGATAGGAATCCCGCATCACATCGAGCGCGTCGGCCGATGACAGCGCTGCGCCGCCGGCGAGGCGCGCCCGCAGCGCCGCAACGACGGTCGGCTCGATCGGCAGCGAATGAACCGCGATCCCGGCAAGACCGCAGATCGCCGCGACGCGCTCCTCAGTGCCGCGAAAATCGAACGCGCTCTTCAGGCGCAAGGGTCGTAGCGCCTCGATATCGGCCTCGGTGAGGTGGCCGAGATGGTTGGAGCGGAATATCCGCCGCCAGCGGACGGTGCGGCCATCTTTTCCGCGATAGCCGCCAAGGTCGCGGAAATTGCTGGCGCCGGCGAGATTGAGGTGACGGGCAGGGGAATCCGACATGGCCTAAGCTTAAGCCATCCTCCTCGGCGGAGAAATAACCGACAGGACGTATCGCCCGCTTGGGTCTCGCCTATACTGGCCGTTTGGGGGAGGGTGCACCATGAATTGGCGAAGGCGTTCAATTTTCGGTGCAATGTTATTTGTTGCGACGGCCGGCTTATCGCCCGGGCTGGCGCAGACCTTCCAGAGCTATAGCTGCACGGACGGCTCACAGTTCATCGTCGGATTTTTCGAATATGACAAGCGCGCCCATCTGCAGATCGACGGCAAGGCGGTGACCCTTGCCAGGCGCCTTGCCTTGTCCGGCGCGCGCTATTCGGGCGGCGGAATCACGTTGAAAATCACCAAAGCAGGCACCACGGTCAAACGCGCCCGGCAACCGGTGACGGCCTGCGAACTGAGCTAAACAAAAAGGGCCGGAGCGTCTTGGTCCCGACCCTTTCATCCCATTCGATATCGCAGCAAAGACCGGCAACGCACCGGCATCGGGCTTGCGGGTGGCATTAACGCTCCCATGCCGGCTTGGACTCCTCGATGGCCGCCTCGTGATACCAGCAGTCGCTGCACGCAACTTCGTTGACGCCTGCGGAGGCAAGATCGGCGCCGGTCTTGGTCTCCTCGTGGCGACGGCCGCCGAGAGCCGCTCGGCCCCCGGCAGGGAATTGGTAGATCTTGGCGGACCCGTGATCGAGATTGGTATTCATGTTATCGTCCCTCCTGGTGTCGATGCACAACATGCTGCGCCCGACGCGTTCTCCGCTGGTTACTGAATCCGATATCGTCCCTGCACTCTGTTCGTGCAACCTGATCAAAACGAAATCATTCTCTGTACAAATCCTGGGCATTTTTGATCTTGCATCCAGGAAAGCAGCCATCGGCTGGCCAACGCGTGAGCTGTCGCCAAGGTTGCGCGAGCGCTCCGCTTTCTTGACGAATGTTGCCGGCAGATGCCGCGGCTTTAATCGCAACGATAGAGCATAGCGCAGGGTGCTGCAGAATCGGGCGTCGTTGGGCCTGAGTCAGCCTGCCTTCGCGCCCTCCGGAAGCGCGGCCCGCGCGCCTTTGCCGCACCCCAAATTCGATTCCGGCCGGCCGGAGATCGGGCCTATTCCGCCTCCGGCCGGGATGCCGCAGTGCGACGATTTGGCACCTTAATTGCTAGGAATGGGCCGGCCGATGGTGGCCGGGTACGCTTTGTGGTGACCAATAAGCTTCGGTTTCCCCACCTTTTGCATCCTCAACTCATGAGAGGCTCAATGACCAAGTACAAGCTCGAGTATATCTGGCTCGACGGATACTCGCCGACGCCCAATCTGCGCGGCAAAACACAGATCAAGGAATTCGAAGCATTTCCGACGCTCGAACAGCTTCCGCTGTGGGGATTCGATGGAAGCTCGACGATGCAGGCCGAGGGCCATAGCTCCGACTGCGTGCTGAAGCCGGTCGCTGTCTATCCCGACGGCGCGCGCACCAATGGCGCGCTGGTGATGTGCGAAGTCATGATGCCCGATGGCAAGACCCCGCATCCCACGAACAAGCGTGCCACCATTCTCGACGACGAAGGCGCATGGTTTGGCTTTGAGCAGGAATACTTCTTCTACAAGGACGGCCGTCCGCTCGGCTTCCCGGCCAGCGGCTATCCAGCGCCGCAGGGACCGTATTACACCGGCGTCGGCTACAAGAACGTCGGCGACGTCGCCCGCAAGATGGTGGAAGAGCATCTCGACCTCTGTCTCGCCGCCGGCATCAACCATGAAGGCATCAACGCCGAAGTCGCGAAGGGCCAGTGGGAATTTCAGATCTTCGGCAAGGGCTCCAAGCGCGCCGCCGACGAAATGTGGATGGCCCGCTACCTGATGCTGCGCCTGACCGAGAAGTACGGCGTCGACATCGAATTCCACTGCAAGCCGCTCGGCGACACCGACTGGAACGGCTCCGGCATGCACGCCAACTTCTCGACCAAGTACATGCGCGAGGTCGGCGGCAAGGAATATTTCGAGAAGCTGATGGAAGCGTTCAAGGCGAACCGCGCCGAGCACATCGCGGTCTATGGCCCGGACAACCACATGCGCCTGACCGGCAAGCACGAGACGGCGTCGATCGATACCTTCAGCTACGGTGTCGCCGACCGCGGCGCCTCGATCCGCGTGCCCCACAGCTTCGTCAACAGCGCCTACAAGGGATATCTGGAAGATCGCCGCCCCAACTCGCAAGGCGACCCCTACCAGATCGCTTCCCAGATCCTGAAGACGATCTCGTCAGTGCCGACCTCCGCCAAGGCGGCAGCGGCCTAGAGCGACAGAACATACCGCCAGCCCGCGACGTCGGGGCCGCAACCTGATCCGCCAAAGCGCCGTCGCTTTGGCGGATCATTGCGTTTCAAGGGTCCACAACTCCAAAGAGGCGGTTCGGGCTTCACCAACAGCGCGACGGGCTGCTAGAAGCGGCCAGACTTGCGGCTGCAATTCGCAACGCCGCGGGGCGAGGATCTGGGATGGAGAATGTCGTTCGCGTGCTCTCGACGCTCGCTTTGAGGGGGGCGATCCGCGGCCTTGCCGGACGATATCAGGCAGCGGGTGGTGCGCGCATCGATGCCGATTTCGCGCCGACGCTGGGGCTCATGGATCGCCTGCGCGGCGGCGAGACGGCGGATATCGTCATACTGACAAAACAGGCGCTCGGCGATCTCGCAAGCCAGGGAACCGTGGTTGGGGAAAGCTGCGTCGATCTTGCCCGTTCCTTTGTCGGCATCGCGGTCAAGGCCGGCGCCGATCATCCGGATATTGCAACGGAGGCCGCGCTGCGCGCGACGCTGCTCGGCGCGCGTTCGATCGCGTATTCGCGCATCGGTGCCAGCGGCATTTTCTTTGCGCAACTGATCGAGCGGATGGGCATCGCGCGTGAGATCAATGATCGTGCCCGGATCATCCCGTCGGGCTTTACCGCCGAGTTGCTCCTCACCGGCGAGGCTGACCTGGCGGTGCAGCAGCTCAGCGAGTTGAAGCAGGTCGCAGGCGTCGAAGTGGTCGGACCGATCCCGCGCGAGCTGCAAACGTCCGCGGTGTTTTCCGCGGGCCGCCTGGCGGCGTCGGTGAGGGCGGTGCAAGCCGATGCGCTTCTAAAATATCTGGCCTCATCCGAGGTGGCCCCGGTGCTGCGCGAGTCCGGACTGGAGCCTTGAATTCGCCCGTCGTTCGAAGCTAACCTGCCGCCGTCAAGTGTGCGTCATGATGAAACGACTTCACGCGCTTTCGTCGGCTGCGACCAGCCGCATCGTCGTCCCGGCGATGGCGATCGCGGCGGCTGCCTATTTGGCCAATCCATGTCAGCTAAAAGCGCAATCGGCCGATCTCGTGCTGTGCGACCGGCTTGCCGCCGATCCCGCCGATCCGGACAAGCCGGCCGACGTCAAGGGCACGCCGGATGTCGCGCCGTCCGATATCGCGACCGCGATCAAATTCTGCCGGATAGCGTCCGGTTCGTCGCGGCGCGCGCTTTACCAGCTTGGCCGCGCTTACGCTGCCAACCGGCAATTGCCGGAAGCAATCAGCGCCTGGCGCAGGGCGGCTGACAAGGGCTCGACCTCGGCGATGGTCGAACTCGGCGTGCTCTACGGCACCGGCTCGGGCGTCGCCAAAGACGAGGCGCAGGCGCACAAGCTATTCGCGCGCGCGGCCGAAGCCGGCAATCCGCGCGGCGTCAGCAATCTCGCGGCCCTCGGCGGCGGCGGTGCGGCGTCCGATCCCGCGCGGGCACGCGAGCTGTTGGCAAAGGCCGCCGAGACCAATGCGGAGGCGCAGTATCAGCTCGGACTGATGATGGCGGACGGCACCGGCGGGGCGAAGGACGATGTCGGCGCGCGAAACCTGTTCGAGAAAGCGGCCGCGCAAAACCACGCCGGCGCGCTGGAGCGGATGGGCGCGTTCACGCAGGAAGGCCGCGGCGGGCCGAAGGATTCCGCCGCCGCCAAGGCCTATTACGAGCGCGCCGCGGCACTCGGCGATGAAGACGCCAAGAAGGCGCTGAAGCGGATGGAATGCCCCTATGCGATCAAGGACAAGCGCGGAAATTTTGTCACGAATCTTTGCTTTTAGCCCGAGCCGTCATACTCCGCGAAAGCCCGGATGGGTGAGCGCGTTCGGGGAGAAAATCGACCTTCCTTTAGCAGGCGATGGAGAGTGGCGATGTTCGCATACGGGAGTATCCAGTAATCACGGCCATGTGAGAATTTCGGAACACTCCGGGCTACTGGATTCCCCGATTTCGCGAGGGTGATGACGACCTCAAATCGATGGCACGGGATGCTTCGGGCGCACGCCTTGATGGATATCAACAGCGCCGCGGCGCGGCGGTGCTATACGAGGAGCGGAAACGCTACACGCCTGGAGCATCGAATGAAATTGCGCGGATATATCATTGCCCTGCTGATGGTTTTCTCATTGGCGCCACCAGCCATTGCCCAATCCAACCTCGGGGCAACGACCAACGAGCAGTACGTCCCGCGGCTCGGCGATATCATGGACACCGTGCAGTGGCGGCACGTCAAGCTGTGGTTTGCCGGCAAGGCCCTGAATTGGGAGCTCGCGGCGTACGAGCTGCGCCAGCTCAAGGCCGGCCTGCTGGAGTCCGCGGTGCTGTATGAGGGCATTCCCGTGACCAACGTCACGACGATGACGGCGCCGGTCCAGTCGATTTCCGATGCGATCGCGGCCAAGGATACCAAGCGGTTCGCAAAGGCGGTCGGCGAACTGACCGACGGCTGCAATTCTTGCCATCAACAGATGCAGCGTGGCTTCATTATCATGCGGGTGCCGACAGAGCATCCCTTCAGCAATCAGGTGTTTCCGCCGCACGGGCAGGGGAAGCCATAGACGGACGCCGGTCGCTTCCGGTGGTCATGACCAAAACGGAGGGCCACATCATGACACCTCGCAACGCCGCGCTCGTGACATTGATGCTGTTGGCCGGTCTCGTCTCGCCCGTCCAAGCCGAGACGTCGACAAGCGACCTCGTCGCGGCGGGGCGTAAATTCGCTCAACGCGTCTGCGGGGCCTGTCACGTGGTGACGCAGCAGCGCGAGGAACTTCCGGTCCTGACGCCGCCCGGTCCGAGCTTCGCCGTGCTGGCGCAGCGGCCGCTGTTGACGGAAGCGGCGCTGCGGGAATTTCTCGGATCGAACCACCGCGGCCTCGGTCCTCGCGAGGCGATGCCAAATCCGCGCCTCGCGGACTATCAGATCGATGAGATCGTCGCGTTTGTGATGTCGCTGAAGGCGGAAAAATAGGCTTTCGTCATTCCAGGAGCGGAACAAGAAAGCGGCTGTCGGGATTAAGGCGACGAGTCCGCCGAAGGAAGCCCCATGATCCGAAAATTACGATCGGGCGAGTACCGGCTCTATTCCCGAAAAGTGAATCCGAAAACCGGCAAGCGGCGCAATCTCGGCACCTTCAAGTCGCGCGCGGCGGCGGAGAAGCACGAACGCGAGGTGCAGTATTTCAAGCGGCATTAGCGGGCTGGCTTCGACAGGCGCCGCGAAGCAATCACCTGAATTGAAGCATCGATGTCTGGGAGCCGACATTGCTCTTGTGAGGATTTCTATCCGAGCGGCTCGCCGCGCCGGATTTACGCGGCCCTGACCTCGGAGAGGAAGCGGTTGACCTGCGCGGCAAGATCTCTCGATTGCGAGGATAGTTGTTCCGCGGCACCCAGCACCTGATTGGCGGCGGAGCCGGTATCGTCGGCCGCCCGCTGGACGCCGGAAATGTTCGAATTGACTTCCTGGGTGCCCCGCGCGGCTTCGTGGACATTCCGGGAAATCTCCTTGGTCGCAGCCCCCTGTTGCTCGATAGCCGTCGCGATCGTAACGCCGATCTGATCGATCTCGGCGATCACGTCGACCACGTTGCGGATCGCCGCCACTGTCTCGTCGCTCGCGGTCTGAATGGCCGCGACCTGTTCGGATATTTCGGTTGTGGCCTTTGCGGTCTGGCCTGCCAGGGATTTGACTTCGGATGCCACGACGGCAAAACCCCGTCCAGCTTCCCCGGCACGCGCCGCCTCGATGGTCGCGTTGAGTGCAAGCAGGTTGGTCTGGGCGGCGATGGTCTGGATCAGGGTCACGACGTCGCCGATTTTTTGCGCGCCCTCGGCCAGCGAGCGCGCGGTATCGCCGGTGCGGCGAGCGTTCTCGACGGCGCGGGCGGCGATGCCGGTGGATTGCGCGACCTGCCGGCCGATCTCCGAGATCGAGGAAGTCAGCTCCTCCGTGGCGCTGGCGACCATCTGCACGTTGGCCGAGGTTTGTTCCGAGGCCGCAGCGACGAGTCCGGCCTGACGGTTGGTGGCCGATGCGGTTGAAGACATCGACTGCGCCGTGTCTTCCATCACCGCCGATGCCGACGACAGTCCACCGACGAGTTCGTCGACCTTGGCCTCGAAGGCACGGGTGAGTTCGTCGAGCAGGTGCGCGCGCCGCATCTTGACGGCATTCTCCGCCTCCTTCTCCGCGGCCAGACGATCCGCCTTGATCATGTTGTCCTTGAAGACCCGGACGGCGGCCGCCATCGCGCCGATCTCGTCGTCGCGGTCGCTGCCCGAGATTTCGTCGGAGACATCGCCGCTGGCAAGACGCGACATCGTGGAAGTCAGGTCGACGATCGGCTTGCAGACACGGCGACGGACCATCAGCACGAGGCCGATGCTGGCGACGACGACTGCGACGAGGCCCCCGAGCGCAATCAGAAAGCTGAAGCGCGCGGCGGAATAGGCGGCAGCGAGGATCTGTTCAGCATTGTCGTAAAAGGCGTCGCGCACCTCGATAATCGTCCCAAGACCGCGCTGCGTCTCCGCGTAGTAGGTGTCGACGTCGTGTTCGTATTTGCCGCTGACGGCGCCTTCCTTCACCATTTTCAACTCTTGGCCGAAGCGCCCGACATAGGCGTCATTCATCCGCTCCAGGGCCGCCGCCACGTTTGCGGGCGTCGCGGGATTGCCCCGCAATTCCTGCAGCGACGACAGTATCTGGTCGTTCCGGCCCTGGGTGCGGCTCAAATCCATCTTTTCGGCATCGGTAGCCGCGCGCCTGGCGCCGACGAGGTTCTTGTGAAGGCTGGCATTGAACCCGCCGACGTCGCGCAACGTCCAGGCGATGTTTGCATAGCTCGCCTGCCGGTATACGTCGCCGTCGATCAGGGCCAACTTGCGGACCTGTTCGTCTAGCAATGCGGTGACGGCGGTGTTGAACACCGCATTATCGGCGACGATCCTCTTCACGGCGTCGCGGCGAACATCGGCCGGCCCGTCGAGGGCCTTGTCCATGGCCTCGCGCAGCGCTGCGAACTTCGCATTCAGGGCATCCATGCCGCCGGCTACAGCGGCGCCATCCTCGAGCCCGCCGGGCAGTGTCGCCCTGATCTGATTCATCTTTTCGCGGGCACCGTCGGTCTGCTTGCGGTACTTGTCGTTGAGCTCCGCCCGCTGCTTCGGGTCCACCGCGGGCGGCCCGAACATGATGTTGGTGGCAAATCCGCGCTCGGGATTGAGATAGCGCGGAATGTCTCCCACCGCCCGGACGATCTGCAGCCGGCGTTGCGCGACGGAAACCTGGTCCATCGTTCGGTATTTCGTGGCGGCGACATAGACGGCAAGACCGCCGCCGACGGCGGAAAGCGAGACGATAGCGGCTGTGAGGAGGGTACCGATTTTCATGTGTTTTGAGCCGTTCACGATGGTAGCAGGGTGGGGTCCATCGTAATGGACCCGGATTAATCCGGGGTTTACGCGGCTGACACAACGACGGGTTGAGGTCGCGATTGCGCGGAGCCCGTTATCGGGCGCCGCTCGCGCGCCGGTCCGTTGACACCATCCGGGTTCGCTTGCTCAGCCGCACGCGCGGTGGTTGCATTGCGGGCGAAGCGGGGTGCCGGCCGGCCGCGCGGGGAACCGATGAAAGAAAAAGCAGAGATCGCGACTTCGCCTCCGCGCTCGCTTTCCAGTCTGTGGCTGTTCTTTGTCGCGGTGTTTTGCTGGACCTGGTTTTTTTGGATACTGGCTGCGGCGCTGGGAATAAGTGCTCAGTCGCCTTTGGGCGCAATATTGGAAGTGCTCGGCTTGCTCGGTCCGATGCTGGGCGGAATCAGTTTCGCCTATTTCACGCAGAGCAAAGAAAGCTGGCTTGAATACTGGTCCCGCATCATTGATCCGAAACGAATCCGGGCAAAATGGTATCTGATTATTTTTCTTTTTGTTCCCGGCCTCTACGCTGTTGCCGTGTTGCTCGATGTTGTTTCGGGTGGAAGTGCGGCACTGCTAGCATGCGAAAAAGTGACGCCATTTCTATCCGCGCCGTCGACCATTGTTTCCTTTCTGCTCAGCGTGTTCATCTACGGCCCGTTTCCCGAAGAATTGGGCTGGCGCGGCTATGCGCTCGATCGGTTGCAAGCACGGTGGAATGCGTTGGCGTCAAGTCTGATTCTGGGCGCGATCTGGTCAATATGGCACCTGCCGCTGTTCTTTATCAAAGATACCCTCTTCTTTAGTCAGGGTGCCTGGTCGGCGTGGTTCTGGCTGTTCGTGGTGTTGGTCATTCCAACGGCTGTCATCTACACGTGGATTTTCAACAACACTCGCCGCAGCACGCTTGCGGCAATCCTTTTTCATTTCATGAGCAATGTTACCGCTGAACTCGCCAACGTGACCAATCGGACGAACCTCTATTCGACCCTGTTGTGGATCGTTGCGGCAATAGTCGTGGTTGGATTTTGGGGCGCGGGGACGCTGACGCGAAATGCGGTACGTTGACATGGTTGGTGCGGCGCTCACATTCGACGGTGGTCGGTCGCTGACGAACTGGTTCGATGCTCCGGCGCTTGATGATGTCTGAAAGAGCACGACCTCAGGCGCGCATGGCGACCGCCTGAAATCTCCCAAGAGAGGCGCATGATTGGGTGCAGTGCGGGAAGGAACAAGATCTCATATTGGACCGTTTGAAAGGGGGCCCGGCGACCGACGGGAACCGGTCCCGGCGGCCCGAGTGGCCGAACGTGAGGAGAGCGACATGATACCCGAGACGCAAATTCACACGATCGCGCGGCAGATGATCGAGAAGCACGGCTTTGAGGCTATCGCCCAGGCGGCCCGGAATGCCCTGGCTTGCGAGGGCAAGGGGGACACCGAGGAAGCCAAAGAGTGGCGCCATATCGAAGACGCCATGAAGATCATGCGGGGACCGCATAACAGCTGACGGGGCACTGGTGGTGCTGTCGCGCCGGGTGTCGGCCTATGTCACCGGCGCCGCGATCGTGGTCGACGGTGGCCTGTCGCTGACGATCTGGTTTTCGATCCTCGTGATGGATATCTGAAAGGCCAGCGCCTCAAAGCGCGCCACGAGCGGTGCGACCCTGATGTTTCGCGTACCACTTCGGACCGGGCCCTCGCATGTAATGAAGCTCGGGCCGATAGCTATCGCGGGCACTTCTGATGAGCTTGTGCCAGTTCGTCATGATCACGCTGAAGCGCTGGCGAAGCAGCCTCGATGTCGATTGCGTGACCGGCATGGTGCCCTCTCAATGCGGTTTGCCGAGCATGGACGCAAAGGGCACGGTGAGGATCTCATCGCCGAGATCATCGCTGACGTGCAACACCCAGCCGCGCCAGTCTTCCGCGCCGGGGGCCATGATGAGCGACCGCACAACGAGGGCGGCGTGCTCACGCGCCTCGGCCATGTCGCCTACGACGGCGCCGCATTGATCGATCAATGCCCCTTGAGTGTTGGAGCAATGGAAAAAGACCTGAGCCATGTTCCGCCTCCTGCGAAAAGGAACCTGCAGGTTGTGAAAATAGCAGCGGGAACGTCAGCGGAAAATTCAGATGAATCCCCTAAGGAGAGGTACGGAGGACGCGGCCGATTTTCGCTCGCCTTGCGCCGGGGTCGCGTTGATGGCGGCGGCTGCGGCGCTTTCCGCTTCTCGGGGGGATCTGCGCCCGGCATCATAAGGGTCATGCTGTTTTCTCGGTCTGAATGTCGAGCTCGGCGCAAAGTGCATGGAAGTAGCCCGAGAACCGGCTGTCGCCGCGGGCTGCGATCGGCGAGGACGCATCGGATCTTGACGCGGGCAGGACGCACGCTGAGCACGACGACGCGCTTCGACAGTGCGGCCGCCTCGTTGATGTCGGGCGTCACCAGGATGACTGTCTTGTGGTAGGTTTCCACCGCGTCCTTCAACACCCCCTATGCCACAAGAGTGAGCGAAAAGGCCTTTGCTATCAGCCCATTAGTGCGGCGCGGCGGAAGCCGTCAGACCTGATGCCGCATGTTTGTGCAGCGGTTCGATCCGTTGCGGCAGTTCCCATCGCGAAACGTTTGGCTACATTGGCGGCGCGACAGACACGGAGCCCCTTCGATGACCCTGGATATTCTCGTCAAGAATGTTGCGGTGTGGGGCAATGAAGGTCTGTGCGATCTCGGAATTGCCGATGGCTACTTCGTCAGTATCGGCAAGGGCACCGCTTCTCCGAACGCGGTCCTCACGCTCGATGCGGAGGGCCGGATGGCCGTTCCGGGCTTCGTCGAACCGCATATTCATCTGGACAAGGCGCTGATATCGGAGCGTGCGCCGGTCAATGTCTCGGGGACGCTCCCCGAAGCGATCGAAATTCTCTGGGAGGTCAAGCGCAATTACACGGTGAACGAAATTTCTGATCGCGCCTCGCGCGTGCTCGAGCAGGCCTTGGCGAACGGCATCTCCATGTTGCGGACTCATGTCGACGTCGATCCGATCGGAGGCACGCGGCCGTCCGAAGGACTGATTCGCGCCCGCGACCGCTTTCGCGATCTGATGGATATCCAGATCGTCGCATTTCCGCAGGAGGGCATTGTCAAATCGCCCGGCACCGAAGCCTTGATGCGCGAGGTGATGAAGTCAGGCGTCGATATCGTCGGCGGCATGCCCTTCAACGAGGCGTCGCCGGCAGATAGCCGTCGGCATATCGAGATTGTCTTCGACATCGCCAGAGAGTTCGATGCCGACATCGACATGCATGTCGACGAGACCGACGATCCGATGGCGCGAACCCTGGAAGTCCTTGCCGAGTTGACGATCGAAAATGGCTGGCAGGGCCGGGTGACCGCCGGCCACACCTGCGCGCTGGCGAGTTATCCGAGGGACTATGCCGACCACGTGATCGGGCGGCTGCGCCAGGCCAGCGTCAACATGATTGCAAATCCTGCCACCAATCTGATGCTGCAGGGACGGCTTGACGATTATCCCAAACGCCGCGGGGTAACGCAGGTCAAGGAATTGCTGGCCGCAGGCGTCAATGTCGCCTGCGGCCAGGACTGCGTGCATGACACCTTCTATCCCTTTGGCCAGAACGATCCGCTCGAAATCGCATTCCTGTTATGTCATGCATCGCAGATGAGCCAACCGGCCGAAATTCTCGCCGTGATGGACATGGTGACCAACAACGGCGCAAGAGCATTGCGCGTTGCGGATTTTTGCGTGGCGGTCGGTGCGGTGGCGGATCTGGTGGTTCTGGACGCCCGCGACGCGCGCGAGGCATTCGCGAAGAGATCTCCGCGCCGCTGGGTGATCCGAAGGGGCAAGCTGATCGCCGAAAACAGGCTGGAGATGCGCCGCTACTTTGGTGTTCAGGCAATGCCGGCCACATAAGGATTTTTAATTTGGATTTTCGTCAATTGCGTTATGCCCTTTCGGTCTACAAGGAGCGCAGCTTCACCAAGGCGGCAAAGCGACTCAATATTTCGCAGTCGGCGGTCAGCGAGCAGGTCAAACTGCTCGAGGAAGAGATCGGCTTCGAGCTGTTTCGCCGGACATCGCGCGGCATCGAGGCCACCGACCGCGGCCGCACCTTTTTGTACGAATCCGAACGGGTGATGGGCGACCTGCTCAGCCTCTCGGATACCGCCCGGCGGCTGCGCGGCGAGCTGCAGGACACGCTGACACTCGGCATGGGATCGGGCATGGCTCAGATCTTCATTCCGCGCATGTTCGCCGACCTCAGGAACAATCTCCCGGGCGTGAGGCTGGAAATTCTGACGGCGCCGACCAAGAATATCTTCAACGAACTGCACGAAGAGAGGATCGACGCCGGAATCGCGATCGAGTTCGGATCCCGACCGCTTGCCGGCCGGATTGGTGTTCGACCGCCTGATCGACGCGGAGATGGCATTGATCACCCATCCAAAGCACGCGCTGGCGCGCTCAAAGCAGCCGGTCGATATCGGCCGCCTGGTTGCGGAACCCATCATCATGAGCGAACTGACGGTGGGATACGGTCAGGTGGTGCTCTCGTTGTTCACCGATCTTGGTATCAAGCCCAATATTCTGGCGGTCGCCGACAATATCGAGACCATCAAGATGATTGTGCAATCGGAAGGCGGCATTGCCATCGTCCCGCGCGCCTGTGCGGAAAATGAAGTCACGTTGGGGTTGATAAAGGCGCTTTCGATCGCGCCGGCGCGGAATGTCGCATTCAGCCTGTTTCGACGGCGCGAACCGCTGTCGCGGCGCAAGGAGGCGGCGCTGCTGAATTTGCGACACATGCTGACAGCATAGGCTTCGGACGGGGTCTACTGGATCGGATTTTCCGATAGTACCATCGATAATCGGCTTTTGACTCAACGGAATGAATTGACCCATTCTGCCCGCTGCTCGATGACGCTTGATCCTTTGACCCTGTGGAGTGGTGCGAAGCATGTCTGGTCAATCCGCTGCTTTGCGGCTTCGCATTGGCATCGATACTGGCGGAACATTCACCGATATCGTATCGGTCGACATCGTGTCCGGCGCCACGCAGGTCACCAAGGTCGCAAGCACGCCGGCAAATCCTGCAATCGGCCTGTTGCGCGGTGTGAACGAGATTCTGGAAGCGAACGGCGCGACCACCGGCCATGTCGCGGGCCTTGTCCATGGCACCACGGTTGCGACCAACGCGTTGCTGCAAGGCGAGATCAATTCGCTCGGCCTGATCGTCAACACCGGCTTCCGGCACATCCTCGAGATCGCGCGGCAGTCGGTGCCCGAGGGCTATGGCAATTCCTATTTCTGGGTGAAACCTGATCGCATCGTTCCGCTGCAATTCGTCCGCGAAGTCGGCGGCCGCCTGGATTTCCGCGGCAACGAATTGCGTCCGCTTGATGAGGCAACCGTTCGCGAAGCTGCGCGGTATTTTCGGGCGCAGGGCATTCACGCGATCGGCATCTGCCTGTTGCATTCCTACGCCAACGACGCGCATGAGCGCCGTGCCGCCGAAATCGTCGCCGAGGAATATCCGGAGGCGACGCTGTCCTTGTCCTGCGTGGTATTGCCGGAATATCGCGAATATGAGCGCGCGGTGACGACGCTGGTGGACGCTTTCGTCAAGCCGCACATGGAACGCTATCTCAAGCGCGTGCATCAGGAGCTCGGCGCCGGTCTGCAAGACAAGCCGTTTCTGGTGATGCAGTCGAGCGGCGGCGTCGCCAGCGCCGACCAGGTGGTGCGCAAACCGATCACCACGGCGCTCTCGGGTCCTGCGGCCGGTGCGCTCGGCAGCGCTGTCATCGCCGAGATCGCGGGCTTCCCGGATCTGGTGACGCTGGACGCCGGCGGCACCTCGACCGACCTTTGCCTGATCGAAGGCGGCAAGCCGCAGGTCACCAATGGCGGATCGGTCGGTCCATTTTCGGTGCGGATCCCGATGATCGACATCCAGACCATCGGCACCGGCGGTGGCTCGATCGCATGGATCAGCCGCGAAGGCCATCTCAAGGTCGGCCCGCGTAGCGCCGGCGCCGAGCCCGGACCGATGTGCTATCCCAATGGCGGCAACGAGCCGACCATCACCGACGCCAATCTCGTGCTCGGGCGGATTCCGCCGGCGCTGATCGGCGGCGGCATCGCGCTGGATGTCGACCGCGCGCGCAGCGGCATTGCGGCGCAGGCAGCAAAATTGCCGGGCGGCATGAGCGTCGAGCAGCTCGCCGGCGGCATCATCGAAATCGCCAACTGGAACCAGGCCAACGCGATCCGGCAGATGACGATCCAGCGCGGCATCGATCCGCGCGCCTTTGCGCTACTGTCGTTCGGCGGCGCGGGTCCGGCCCAATCCGCCGCGGTGATGGATCTGCTCGCCATGAAGGCCTGCATCGTGCCGCCAAACCCCGGCAATCTCTCGGCGTTCGGCCTGCTGGCAGTGGACTGGCGCACCGATCACATCGTCACCAAGGTGATGCATGAGGAGACGATCGATCTTGCCGAAATCGCCGCGCGCTACGCCGCACTGGAGCGCGAAGCTGCGGCGACGCTGGAGCGCGATGGCATCGAACCGTCACGTATCAGGCTGGTCCGCGAGGCAGACATTCGCTACGCCGGCCAGTCGATGGAAGTCCGCGTTACCGCGCCCGGCGGCTCCGTGGATGCATCGTTCCTGACGGGGCTGATCGGCGCCTTCAATGCCGCGCATCTCAGAACCTTCGGCTATAATTATGCCGGCCGGCAGAAGATCGAACTGGTCAATCTCTGCGTCTCCGGATTTGGCCTGATCGAGCGGCCGCAAATGCCGAAGCTGGCGATACGCGCCGACAAGCCGGAGCCGAAAGGCCACCGGGCCGTCTATTTCGGCAGCGCGTTGCAGGAAACGCCGGTGTTTGACCGCGCAGCGCTCCCGCCCGGTGGCCACGTCAATGGACCGGCCGTCGTCGAGGAATTCGGTTCAACCACGGTGGTATTTCCCGGCCAATATGTCGAGGTCGACCCGCACGGCATTCTTGTCATCCGTTCGGCCTTATCGCAGGCGAGGTCGCGATGAATATGCATTCTCCCGCGCATCCATGGCCGACTGCGCCGCTGCGCCAACCCGTAGCGGTCGATCCGATCGTGCTGCAAATCGTTGAAGGCACGCTGAACTCGATCGAGGCGGAAATCGAGTATGCCATCGAGCGCACGGCGCGCAGCCCGATGATCCGCGAAGCCCATGATTTTCGCGTCGGGTTGTTCGACCGCTATTGCCGCAAGCTGACCGGGCGTTCGTATTCGGCGATGCCGAACGCCGTGGTGCGGGATTTTCCGCCCGACACCATGAAGCCCGGCGACGTGTTCCTGATGAACGATACCTATTTGACGGAGGGCTCGATCGGGCACTTGCCCGATCTCTGCAGCACGGTGCCGGTGTTTCACGACGGCGAAGTCGTCGCTTACATCCAGGCCTTCGGTCATCATGACGACGTCGGCGGTCGCGTCCCCGGCTCGATGCCGGGCACGGCGGCCACCGTATTCGAGGAAGGCATCGCGATTCCGCCGGTGAAGATCTGCAGCGAAGGTGTCCGCAACGACGCGGTGTTTACCATCGTTCGCCGCAACACCCGTGTGCCGGAGATGCTGTCGGCCGATCTCGACAGCGAGATCCAGGCCTGCCTGATGGGCGCGCGGCGAATGGGCGGGCTGTTCGAACGCTTCGGAAAGGGGCAGGTCGAAGCCTGCTTTCAGGCTATCCTGGAAAAATGCCGCGACATCTATCGCAACGAGCTGCTCGCGAAGATCGCCGACGGCGAATATGCCTGGGAAGATTACGTCGAACACGACGGCATCACCGATCCGAAGCTGCACAAGATCGCGCTGAAGATGACCAAGAAGGGCGGCAGGATCACGCTCGACTTCAACGGCACCGATCCGCAGTCGACCGGCCCGATCAACTGGCCGGCCGACTATGCCGACGGCGCCTTCCTGATAAAATGGATCGCGCCGATCCTGCGTAACCTCGCCGATACGCCCGAACGTGCCGCGGAAATCCACGTCAACGAAGGCGTGTGCGACGTGTTCGAGGTGGTCTTTCCGCCGAAGGGCACGCTGATCACGCCGGAATGGCCGGCCGCGACCAATGCTCGGTCTTTTGTCCTCTTGCGCTGCCTCGGCCTGTTGGCGGGCGTGGTCGCGCAAGCCGTCGACGGCCGCATGCCGGCCGATCAGGAGACCATCCGCTACACCGGATTTTTCGGCACCGATCTCGACGGCAAACCGTTTTTGACGCGTGAGGTACTCGGCGGCGGCTCGGGCGGCCGTTATTATGCTGACGGCAATGACGCCATCCACATCGTGCCGGACTCGCGCAATCAGCCGGCGGAATTCACCGAGACCCGGTTTCCGCTGCTGGTCGAGAAGCTGGCGCTGCGGACCGATTCCGGCGGCGCCGGCCTGCGCCGAGGCGGGCAGGGCTACGAAAAACATTATCGTGCATTGGTCGATTGCCGAACCATCGTCACCGCGGACCGGGTGCGGCTGGGTTGTTACGGCCTGAACGGCGGCAAGGCCGGCCAGCCGTTCTGCGTTACGGTGGACGCGGAGGGCGACGGTTATGATCTCGGCGGTCTCGTCGATGGCGAACCTGTGCTGAAAGGACAGGTCGTTCGCGTGGTGACCACCGGCGGTGGCGGCTGGGGCGATCCGCTGCGGCGCGAACCGGAGCTGGTATTGCGCGATGTCGTCGAGGGCAGGGTCTCGCTTGCGAGCGCGAAAGCGGATTATGGCGTCGCGTTCGACGTTGGCGAAAGTGCCGCGTCGCCCGTGATCGACGAGGCGGCGACCAGGCAGCTCCGGGCTGATCTGGCGAAGGCGCGAAATACGCCGCTTCCGATGATTGACCGCGGCGACGGCTATGAAAAGATGCTGCGCGGCGAACACCGGCCGCGGATGTGATGAAACGAAGATAAGCGAGAGCGGGAGTTTCTTAAGCGATGGCGATTGAAGTTGCGAAGGTCGAGTTGAAGACCGTTCAGGATGCGAGCGGGCTGGAGGGATTGATCGGGGCCGGCAGGTTCAGCGCCGACGAGGTCGTCGCGGTGATCGGCAAGACCGAGGGCAATGGCGGCGTCAACGATTTTACCCGCATTCTGGCCGACCAGGCATTTCGCCGCGTGCTGCTCAGGCGCGGCACGCGCAGCGAGGCCGCGATCCACAACGTGCCGATGGTCTGGTCCGGCGGCTGCGACGGCGTCATCACGCCGCACGCCACGATCTTCGCGCGCAACGCCAGGACGGGTGCGGCAGACAAGTCGCGTCTCGTGATGGGAACGGCCCTGAGCGCCGAATTGCTACCCGAGGATATCGGCCGCCCGGCGATGGTCCAGAAGGTCGCCGATGCCGTCAAGGCGGCGATGAAGGATGCCGGTATCACCGACCCAGAGGACGTGCATTACGTCCAGACCAAAACCCCGCTTTTGACCATCGATTCGGTGCGCGACGCGGAGTCGCGTCATCAGACGCTGGCCTGCGAGGTCCACGACTCCATGGGCGTCTCCAACGGCACCACCGCGCTCGGCATTGCCGTGGCGCTGGGCGAGGTGCCAATGCCCAGGCCCGAGCAGATTTGCAAGGACCTCGATCTGTACTCGTCGGTTGCCTCCTGTTCGTCTGGCGTGGAATTGACCCAGGCGCAGATCGTGCTGCTCGGCAACAAGGCCGGCGCCGGCGGCCGCTACCGCATCGGCCATTCCGTCATGCGCGACGCGCTCGATATCGACGGCATCTACGATGCGATCCGTGACGCCGGCATCGAGTTGCCGGAACGGCCGCGGTCGGAGGACCTCAAGGGCCGTGTCGTCAACTGCTTCATGAAGTGCGAGGCCGATCGCAGGGGCCTCTTGCGCGGCCGGCGGCAGATCATGCTCGACGATTCGGATGTCCATCATCACCGCCATTCCAAGGCGGCGGTGGGTGGGGTGGCGGCGACGGCGATCGGCGACCCCGCCGTGTTCGTGTCGGTGGATGCCATGCATCAGGGCCCGCATGGCGGCGGTCCGGTCATCGCGATTGTCGAACTGGACGAGTGAAACCGGCACGTTCCTTGCTCTAAAGATGGGCGATTTGCGGGCTGACTGGCCGGAAGGCGCCCACAGGATAAAGGCAGGAGTGCACCATGAAATCGCTGAAACTGACGATCTATGCCATCGCAGCGCTGGCCCTGAGCGCAGCTGCGCCGGGTCAGGCGGCCGCGCAGGACAAGGTTTCGGTAGGCGTGTTTCCCGTCAGCTCGTCCCTGCCTTATTTCGTCGCGCTGGAACGGGGGTTCTTCAGGGAGCAGAACATCGAGCCGGAAATGACCAAACTGATGGGCGGTCCGCCGAACGTCGCGGCGATGATGACCAACCAGATCGAGGTCTCGGCCGTGCTGGTCACGCTGGAAGGGCTGAACGCGAATGTGAAGAAGCCGGGTGTCGCGATGTACATCAGCCTCAACAGCCAGACCAAGGTCTGGAAGATGGAACAATTCGTGGTCCGCACCGGCTTCAAGGCGGAAACCATCGCCGACCTCAAAGGGGCAAAACTGATGTCGGCGCCCGGTCCCGCCAATCTCAATACCGCCAAGGCCATTCTGGCCAAGAACGGGCTGAAGGAGGGCGACTACACCATCGACCAGCTCGACATGGGCCAGCACGTCAATGCGATGACCGCCGGCACGTTCGACGGCGGATACACGCTCGAGCCCAACGCCTCGATGATGATCAAGGCCGGTGTCGCGCGCTCGCTCGAGGCCGGCGTCATTTCCAAATATATTCTCGGTGACGAGAACGCCGACGCCTATGCGGCCGGTTGTGCGATGACAAGCGATTTCATCGCGAAGCGGCCGGAAGTGGCAAAGCGTTTTGCCGCGGCGTGGGGCAAGGCCATTGATTTCATCAACAAGAACCCTGATGAAGCGCGCAAATATCTCGCCAAGAACACGTTCACGCCCGACAATGTCGTCGATATGGTTTCGATGCTGGGATACGTCATGGCCGGCGATATGAGCGAGAGACAGATCGGCGACTTGCAGAAATTGGCCGACTTCGGCAACTCGATCGGCGTCGTCCCCGAGAAGCTTGACGTCACCAAAGTCCTGGCGAAATTCTGAAAGCGCGCGCCCGTGACTGGAGCACAACTAGCTGCAAAGGTCGACGTGGCGGGCAAAGTCCACGATTCGTCAAATCGCACAGCGCCTCACGTCACCATCCGCGGCCTGACCAAGCGATTTTCCGATGCCACGATCTACGACAATTTCGACTTCGATATTCCGCGCGGCAAATTGATATCGGTATTCGGCCCCAATGGCTGCGGCAAGAGCACGCTGATCAATATGATCGCCGGGCTGTTCCCGGTCGATGCCGGCGAGATCCTGTTCGACGGGCAGCCGATCAGCAAGATCCGGTTCGGCTACGTGTTCCAGAACTATCGCGAAGCGCTGTTTCCCTGGCTGCGCGCGTTCGACAATATCGCCTATCCGCTGAAGCTGATGGGGATATCGAAGTCGGAGAGCGCGGCGCGGGTCGAGCGGCTTGTGGCCCATCTCGGTGTCAAGATCGATCTCAGGCTCTATCCCTATCAGTTGTCCGGGGGACAGCAGCAACTGGTCTCGATCATGCGGGCGCTGATCGTAGAGCCGGAAATCCTGTTCCTCGACGAGCCGTTTTCGGCGCTCGATTATGAAATGACGCTGTTCATGCGCGAGCAGCTGCAGCGCGTATTCATGGAAACCGCAACGACCACCGTGCTGGTGTCGCACGATCTGGAAGAAGCGGTGTATCTGTCGGATCGCATTCTGCTGCTGTCGCGGCATCCCGCGCGCGCGGTCGAATTCGTCCATTACGATGCGCCGCGTCCGCGCGCGCTCAAGACGATGTCGGAATCTGACTTCATCAGCACCAAGGCGCATTGTTTGGAAGTGTTTCAGCGCGAAGTTCGCCGGGAAGGAGCGCGATGAAACGCCTGCAGCTGTTGCTTCCTTTCGTCGGCGTCGCCGTTCTGCTGGCGGTCTGGTCGCTGACGGTCTGGGCGCGGGTGGTCGATCCGGTCCTGTTGCCGTCGCCGATCGCGACGTTCCGCGCGATGTGGATCGGGATGACCAGCGGCAAGCTTGGGCTGGATTTCATCAAGACGGTCGAGCGCACGATCTATTCCACGGCGATCGCGGCCGTCATCGCGATCCCGCTGGGCGTCCTGCTCGGCTCCTCGGAAAAGGTCTATCGCTCGGTCGAATTCCTGATCGATTTTTTTCGCTCCACCCCGGCGTCGGCGATGTTTCCGCTGTTTCTGGTGCTGTTCGGTGTCGGCGACCGCACCAAAATATCGGTCGCCGCGTTCGGCGCGGCGCTGGTGATCCTGTTCAACGTCGCCTACGGGGTGATGAACGCGCGCAAGACGCGAATTCTGGCGGCAAGAGTCATGGGCGCTTCCCGCCTCAGGGTGCTCTGGGATGTGATGCTGCTGGAATCGCTGCCGCAGACCTTCGTGGGACTGCGCAATGGCGTATCGCTGGCGCTGGTGATCGTGGTGGTGGCCGAGATGTTCATCGGTTCGACCGACGGGCTCGGCCAGCGCGTGTTCGAGGCGCAGCAATTGTTCGACATGCCCGATATGTATGCCGCGATCTTCGCCGCCGGCGCGCTCGGCTATGGCCTCAACCTCCTGTTCCTCACGATCGAGCGGCGTTTCGTGCACTGGTCGGGCAAGTAACGGAATTTGATATGACCGGGAATCTGAGCCGCAAGACGGCCGTTGAGCTGGCGTCGTTGATCGCGACCAGGGCAGTCAGTCCGGTTGAGGTGCTCGATGCGCATCTCTCTACGATCGCGCGCGTCAATCCCAAGCTCAATGCCATCGTCACGCTGGTGGCCGACGCCGCGCGCGCCCTGGCAAAGGACGCTGAAGCGGTCGTGATGCGCGGTGACAAGCTCGGTGCCCTGCATGGTCTGCCGGTCGTCATCAAGGACGTGACGCCGACGGCCGGAATTCGCACCACCTACGGTTCGCCGCTGTTTAAGGACCACGTGCCGAGCGAGGATGCCGAGGTCGTGCGGCGCCTGAAAGCGGCCGGCGCCATCGTGCTTGGCAAGACCAACACACCGGAATTTGCGGCTGGCGCCAACACTTTCAACGATGTGTTCGGCGTGACCCGTAACCCCTGGAATCCGGCGCTGAGCCCGTCGGGTTCTTCCGGCGGATCGGCAGTCGCAGTGGCGACCGGGATGGTGCCCTTGGCGCAGGGCACGGATTTCGGCTGCTCGGTCCGGATGCCGGCCTCGTTCTGCGGCATTGTCGGCATCCGTCCGACGCCGGGACTGACACCGAACTGGCCGATGCCGCTGGCCTGGGATCCCGGTCAGGTTCACGGGCCCTTGGCGCGCACCGCCGAAGACGCTGCGCTGATGCTGGACGCCATTGCAGGCTTCAGCCGTGCCTCACCGATTTCCGTCGCGCCGCCATGGTCGAGCGCCCGCGCCATTGTTGCGAATGCTGAAGATCTGGAGGGCCTGCGTATCGCTTACGTGTCCGACATTGCCGGAATCGGCGTTGAGCCGGAGATCGATGATATCTGCCGCGCGACCGCGATGTCGCTGCGCGCCGCTGGTGCTGCAGTGGAGGAGATCGCGTTCGATGTCTCCGATGGCAAGTCGCCTTATCAGGCATGGCGCGGGCTTTGGATGGTTGGGCAGCAATTTGCCAATCTCGATCATCTGGAGGAATTCGGGGTCAATCTCAAGGGCAACGTCAAGGCGGGCCTCAAGGTGACGCCAACGGATCTCGCCGCCTCCGAACAGAAGCGGGCACAGCTATTCCAGCGTTTTGCAAAATTCTTTGAACAATACGACCTGCTGATCACGCCGCAATCGCCGGTAAAACAGTTTCCGGTGGAGATGAATTTTCCGACGCTCATCGATGGCAAGAAATTGGAAAATTACACCGATTGGATCGCCGGTTCGTTCCTGATCACGTTGATGAGCCTGCCCGGCGGCAGCGTGCCGGCCGGACAAGCCAGCGACGGATTACCGGTGGGAATCCAGATCGTCGGTCCGCGTTTCGAGGAACCAAAAATCCTTTCGGTGATGAAGATCGTGCAGCAGAACCATCCGATCGGCTGGCCGCCTCACGCGTGATCGTCGGCGAAACGCGCGGCAAAGGCGGCGAGCGACGTCGGCGGACGCCCGAGCAGCCAGCCGAGCACGTTGGGATTGCCCGTAAAGCCGTCGCGGGCGTAGGCGCAAAACATCTTTATCAATGTATCCCGCTGATAATCGTCCATGCCGGCGGTGCGGGCGCGCTGTTCCCAGGCTTCGACAGTTACGGCTTCAGCCTGAACGAACCTGTTCAGCGCACCACCGAATGTCCGGGCGATCTCGGTCTGGTTGAGCGGCGGCGTGCCGACCAATTCGTAGGTAGCGCCGGAGTGGCCAGGGGTCGTGAGTACCAGCGCGGCCACTTCGGCAACGTCATCGAGGTCGACGAGGCTGAGCCGCGTTTCGACGGGGTAGGGGACGCGATAGATGCCGAAGTTAGCCATGCGATCCCATTCGGCGAGGCTGTTTTGCATGTAGGCGGTGGGCTGCAGAATAGTGACCTCCAACCCGGAGCTGAACAGCATCTCCTCGACCCGCAACTTGTTCCAGTGATGCGGCATGGCTTCGATCTGCGGATGCAGCACGGAATGATAGACGAGCCGCGAGACGCCCAGTTTGGTGGCAGCTGTAACCAGCGCCTTTGCGAAAATGACTTCGCGCGGATTGACGTTCGGGCAGATGTGATAGATCGCATCGGTCCCCCGCAGCGCTTGCGAGAGAGCATGCGGATCGTCCATCGCGCCTGCGACGACCTCGCTGACACCCATGGCCGTCAGCGCGGCTTCGTGCGCAAGACCTCGGACGAAGGCGCGCACTGCCGCGCCACGCGCGACAAGCGCCTTGATGACCGCCCCGCCAGTCTTGCCGCCTGCACCGGTGATCAGGATCATGCGTGAAACCCCGACGCTGCCCTAGCGCGCCGCTTTTCGGCTGAGCTCGAACAGACGGCTGGGGCTGAGCGGAATTTCCAGCAACTCGACGCCGCAGCCTTTCAGGTCGAGGGCGTCTTCGATCGCCTGCGCGAACAACGGCCCGACCGGAATAGCACCGGCTTCACCGGCGCCCTTGATGCCCATCGGATTGAGCGGCGATTTCGTTACGGTGTGGCCGAGCTCCATCCGCGGCACTTCCAACGCCGTTGGCAGCAGATAGTCCGCCAGCGAAGCATTCAGGAGTTGTCCCTGGTCGTCGAAGACCAGTTTCTCGTAGAACGCGTTGCCGATCCCTTGCGCGACGCCGCCGTGAATTTGGCCGGCCAGGATCATCGGATTGATCACGGTGCCGCAATCATGCACCACGACGTATTTCAAAATCTTCAGCTCAAAGGTTCGCGGATCCATCTCGACGACCATGGCGTGGACGCCGTTTGCCGTTGCTCCCATTTTGGGACCGAAATACCGGGTCGATTCCAGTCCAGGCTCGGTGCCGGGCTCGACCGCCCCGCGCATCGGGTTGGCCTGGTTGGCGAGGTCCCCAAGCTTCACGAACCTGCCGGGTATTCCCACGATCGACACCTTGCCGTCCTCGATCACGAGGTCTTCTTCGGCGCATTCAAAGAGATCGCTGGCGAGCTTCAGCGCCTTCTTGCGCACCACCTTTGCGGCCTCGTTGACGGCATTGCCCGCGACCACGGCGCCGCGGCTGGCAAAGGTGCCGGCCCCCCAATAGAACTGGTCGGTGTCGCCGGTGACGACGTCGACATCGCCGACGGCGACGCCAAGCTGATCGGCGGCAATCTGGGCGAACACCGTGAAGTGTCCCTGGCCCTGGGTGCCGATCCCGGTGGCGACGCTGACCTTGCCGTTGGCTTGCACCTGAACTTTTGCCCCTTCATAAGGGCCGATGCCAGTGCCTTCGACATAGCAGGCGACGCCAATTCCGAGATGGCGGCCTTGCAGGCGCGCCGCCGCCTGCTCATCCCTGAACGTTCCATACCCGATCGCATCCAGCGCCATATCGAGTACCGGTTCGTAGTTGCCGCTGTCGTATTCGAGCACCTCGAAATCCTGATAGATGATTTCGTTGTTGTACGGGAACGCATCCGATGGAATCAAATTGCGCCGCCTGATCTCGGCCGGGTCGATCTTGAGTTCGTGTGCCGCAAAGTCGAGCAGGCGCTCCATCACGAACACGCCGTGCTGGCGTCCGGCGCCGCGATAGGGCGTGACGATCGGCAGATTGGTGAAGACTTGCGTGAAGGTGCTGTCGTAGTTCGGCACCACATAGGGGCCGAGCAGGGTGCACTGGCTGTTGATCGGCACCGTCAGCCCGTAGGGATCGTAGGCGCCGCCGTCGTGCAGGAACACGTCCTTGATTCCGAGGATCCGCCCATCCCTGGAAAGCGCGATCTCGGCATCATGGATCTGGCCGCGCTCGTGGGTGGTGGCGAAGAAATGCTCCAGCCTGTCCTCGATCCATTTGATCGGCCGGTGCAGCTTCATCGATACCCAGGGAAGCAGCACCTCCTCGGGATAGAACATCATGATCTTCGGCCCGAAACCGCCGCCGACAAACGGCGCGATCACGCGGACCTGCCGCTCGCTGAGGCCGAGCATGCCGGCAAGACCGTTGCGGACGAACACCGGCGCCTGGGTGGTATCCCAGACCGTCATCTGGTTGGCGCGCGCGTTCCATTGCGCAACCACGCCGCGGGTTTCGATCGGTGAGGAAATTCCATGCTCATACCAGAAGCGGCGTTTGATGATACGATCGGCCCTGGCGGCGGCCGCGGCATAATTTCCCTTGGTCTGCCGGACATGCGCCGAGAGGTTGGAGCCGACATCCTCGTGTACCAGCGCCGAGCCGGCGCGTAAGCCGGCTTCCAGATCGACAACCGCCGCAAGCTGCTCGAGTTCGACATCGATATCGTCGAGCGCGTCCTCGGCGATGTAGCGGCTCTCCGCGATCACGATCACCAGCGGCTCGCCGACATGGCGGACCTTGTCTTTTGCCAATGGAACCTGGGTTCGCTCGTTGAAGACAATGCCGGCAATCGGGGGAGGCGGCACCAGAATCGGGCCGGGCTGCCAGTAGTCGCCGAGATCGCCGGCGACATAGGCCGCCACGACGCCGGGACGCTGCAGCGCCCTCGAAACATCGATCTTCAGGATCCGCGCATGCGCGACCTGGCTGCGCAGGAGCGCGGCGTGCAACATGCCCGGCAGCTCGATGTCGTCGATGAACAAGGCCTGGCCGGTGAGGAGCCTGCGGTCCTCATTGCGCTTGGTCGGTTCGCCGAAGGTGCGGGTGGACATTGCGGTCAGCCACGCTTCTGCATCGCGGCCGCCATCACGGCATCGACAATGTGCTGGTAGCCGGTGCAGCGGCACAAATTCCCGGACAGCGCTTCGCGTATTTCGGCTTCGCTGGGCGAGGTGTTTTCGTCGAGAAATGCCGTCATGGTCATGAGAATGCCGGGCGTGCAGTAACCGCATTGCAGGCCGTGATGATCGTGCATCGCCTGCTGCAGCGGATGATATATGCCTTCCTTGCTCGCAAGGCCCTCGATGGTTGAAATTTCGTGATCATTGGCCTGCACGGCCAGCATCAGGCATGAGCGCACCGGCTCGCCATCGAGCAGCACGGTGCAGGCGCCGCAGACGCCATGTTCGCAGCCGACATGGGTGCCGGCCAGCGTCAGATCGTGGCGAAGGAAATCGCAGAGCAGCACGCGAGACTCGACCCGGCGCTTGTAACTTACGCCGTTCACCGACACCGTGATTTCGTGGTCGTCAGTGTCCATCGTGCACCCGCTGGCAGGCTGTGTGCAGCGCGCGCTCCGCGAGAACACCCGCGATATGGCGCTGATAATCCGTTGACGCGTGAACATTGCCGGCTGGCTCGATCATTGCCTGCACGGATGCCGCGGCCTCGCGGATAGCTTGCTCGGTCGGCGCTTGCCCGATGAGAACATCGGCAGCGGAGCTCGCATCGATGGGAGTTTCGCCCACCCCGCAAAAAGCCAGCCGGACGCCGGCGCATTCATTGCGTTCGCCCAGCGTCACCGTCGCCGCGACACCGGCAATGGCAAAATCGCCGCGGCGGCGAGTGATCTCCATGAAGCAGGATCCGGTGCGCGGCTTCGGCAAGGGAAACTCGATTTCCACCAGCATCTCGTCGGGATGAAGATCGGTCGTGAGCGGGCCAGCGAAGAATTCCGGTGCCGCGATCCATCGCGCTTGTCTTGCCGTCTGAGCGCGGAACCGGGCGCGCAGAGCCAGTGCAATCGCCGGAAGCTCCGAGGCCGGATCGGCATGCGAAAGATTGCCGCCGATCGTGCCGCGATTGCGGATTTGCGGATGGGCGATATGCGGCAGCGCTTCGTCGATCAGGGGAATCAGCTTCGCAAAAGCCTGGTCGCGCTGCAGCGCCCGGTAGCGCGTAAGAGGCCCAACCCGGACTGCCTCGGCGGACGGACGAATTCCGGCAAGAGTTCGAATCTCGTTAATGTCGATCAAAATCGCGGGCCGGGCCAAGCGAAAATTCATCGCCGGTATCAGGCTTTGTCCGCCGGCCAGGAATTTCGCATCGTCACCATGTTCAGCCTTGAGCGCAAGCGCGTGCTCGAGCGAGGCGGCGGCGATATATTTGAAGGGAGCAGGCTTCATGGCGCTCGCGTGCAAGGAAACAGAATGCGGTCCGGCGCCGCGCTCGAAGTATGAGACGGGCGCCTACGCAAGTCAAAAGTCGAACCGACCTTTTCGCTATCTGAAAATCCGATAGGCGCATGTTTGACCCCGATGGTCATTGTTGCCCATTAATATCTCCGCATGCGCAAACATTGAGCGCGCCAATTGCAACGGCGTTTGTCACTATTTGCCCATGGCGTTGCAAATGCCGAACTCGTTGAAGCTGGATGATCCGGACGTTACGCTGCGACCGGACGAACAAGCGTCGTTCGTCACTCCGATCGAAGCGGTACGCATGAGCAGCGAAGCCGATGCCACGCCTCAATCAGGATCGGCGCCGCAGCGGCTGGCGGTCGATGTCCGCAATGTTTCACTGACATTCGAGACCGGCGACGGCAAGGTCGATGCGCTGGCGAACGTCAGCCTGCAGATTGCCAACGGTGAATTCGTGTCCTTCATCGGCCCCTCCGGCTGCGGCAAGACCACGATGCTGCGGGTGATCGCCGATCTCCAGCAGCCGACGTCAGGTTCGCTTCTGGTCAACGGCGTGAGCGCGGAACAGGCGCGTCTCGAGCGCCGCTACGGCTACGTGTTCCAGGCGCCGGCCTTGTTTCCGTGGCGGACGATCGAGAAGAACCTGAAGCTGCCGCTGGAGATCATGGGATTTTCCGCTGGCGAGCAGGAACAGCGTGCGGCGCGCTATCTGGCATTGGTCAATCTCACCGGCTTCGAGCGCAAATTTCCCTGGCAATTGTCCGGCGGCATGCAGCAGCGGGTCTCGATTGCGCGCGCGCTGTCGTTCGATCCGGCGCTGCTGCTGATGGACGAGCCGTTCGGAGCGCTCGACGAAATCGTCCGCGATCACCTCAACGAACAGTTGCTGCAATTGTGGGGCAAGACCGGCAAGACGGTCCTCTTCGTCACCCACTCGATTCCCGAAGCGGTGTTCCTGTCGACCAGGATCGTGGTGATGTCGCCGCGCCCGGGTCGGATCGTCGATATCATCGATTGCAATTTTCCGCGCGACCGCACCCTGGAAATTCGCGAGACGCCGGAGTTCCTCAAGATTGCGCAGCGCGTGCGTGTCGGCCTCCGGGCGGGTCATTCCTATGACGAATAGCGCGCTCGCTGTCTCTGTGCCAGGTGCTGGCGCATCACGGCATCATCCGCTGGTCGAGCGTTACGCGCCGGTCGTAACCATCGTGCTGGCGCTGATCGCGATCTGGTACGTCGCCTCCCTGCTGATGAACCTTTCGCCGGTGCGCGACCGCTTTGAGCGGGAGGAGGCGCCTTACGCCGTCTTCGACCTGATCGCAGGCACCATGACGGCCGAACGGCCACTGCTGCCGGCACCGCACCAGGTGATCGCAGCTTTTGCCGAGTCGGTTTTCGGGTATGCGCCCACAGCGCCGCGCAGCCTCGTCTATCACTCGATGGTGACGCTGTCGGCGACATTGCTTGGTTTTGCGCTGGGCGCGCTGCTTGGCATCGCTCTCGCACTGATGATCGTGCACAGCCGCGTGTTGGAGAAGAGCCTGCTGCCATGGATCATCTGTTCCCAGATGGTACCGATCCTGGCGCTGGCGCCGATCTTTATCGTGGTGCTCGGCGCGATGGGGTTGCATGGACTGCTGCCGAAATCGATCATATCGGCCTATTTGTGTTTCTTCCCGATCACGATCGGGATGGTGAAGGGTTTTACCGCGCCCGATCCGATGCAGCTCGATCTGATGCGGACCTGGTCGGCGACGCCTCGCCAGGTGTTGTCGAAGCTGCGCTGGCCCTCCGCCGTTCCCTATCTCTTCACCAGCCTGAAGGTCGCGATATCCATCTCGCTGATCGGCGCCATCGTGGCTGAATTGCCGACCGGCGCCGAAGCCGGCATCGGCGCGCGGCTGCTGGCGGGCTCCTACTATGGCCAGACCATCCTGATCTGGTCGGCGCTGCTGGCGTCGGCAATCCTGGCCTCCGGGCTGATCGGGCTGGTGGACCTCGCCGAACGCGGCGTCGCGCGACAAATGGGGACGCGGCCTTGAATCCGCGAAAGCGCAGATCGGGATTTATCCTTGCCGTGGCAGGCATGCTGTTTGCCCTGATCCTGCCGCTCTCGATCCAAAGTGCAGCACCCTTGCCGGCGCGACCGATGCTGCTGGCACTGACGCTCGCCGCAGGATCGATGTTCGCAGTTGCTGCCTGGACTGGCGGCGCGGGGGCCATCGTCCTCGGCTTCGCCGGCGCTCTCTGCGGAGTTGTTACCACGCTGGCATTGCTGCGCGACGCCAGTATCGGCGGCTCGGCCGCGGCGGGCTTCTGGGCCATGGTGCTTGCGGTCTGGCTCGCCGCTGCGCTTTGCGTGATGGAGCTCGCATCGTTGCGACCGCGCGGGAACAGCACGCGCCGCGCGCTCAACCTCGCAGTCCCGCTCTTGTTCGGAGCGGTGGTGTTCTATCTCTGGGAAATATTGGTGCGCGCCTTCGGGGTATCGCCGGTGATCATGCCGGCGCCGAGCGCTGCGGCGGCGAGGTTTGCATCGTCACTGCCAATTCTCGCTTCGGATTTCATGCAGACGTTCATTCGCGGCGTGCTGATTGGATACGTGATTGGCTGCGGCGCGGGGCTGCTGGTTGCGGTCGTCGCGCAACGTTTTGCCTTTCTCGGTCGCGGCCTGCTTCCGCTCGGCAATTTCTTTTCGGCATTGCCGCTGGTCGGCGTAGCGCCCATCATGGTGATGTGGTTCGGCTTCGACTGGCCATCGAAAGCCGCCGTCGTGGCGCTCGTGACGTTCTTCCCGATGCTGGTGAACACGCTCGCCGGCCTTTCTGCATCCGGGCATATGGAACGCGACCTGATGCGATCCTACGCCGCGGATCATCGCCAGACCCTGACGAAACTCCATCTGCCGGCTGCACTGCCGTTCATCTTCAACGCGCTGAAGATCAACGCGACGCTGGCGCTGATCGGTGCGATCGTCGCCGAATTCTTCGGGACGCCGACGCAAGGCATCGGCTTTCGCATCTCCACGGAAGCGGGACGAATGGCGCTCGATATGGTGTGGGCGGAAATCGCGCTCGCCGCGATCGCGGGAATGGCTTTCTACGGACTTGTCGCGCTCGCCGAGCGCGCGACTACCTTCTGGCATCCATCCTACCGGACCTGACTCGGCGGGTTCTCAAGAGCTTCGGAGTATCGAATGAAGAAGATAGTGGCACTCGCAGCGGGCATGACAATGGGTTTGTCGTTGGCGACCGCGCAAGCGGCGGACACGGTCACCATCCAGCTGAAATGGGTCGCGCAGGCCCAGTTCGCCGGATACTTCGTGGCCAGGGAGAAGGGTTTTTACAAGGACGCCGGCCTCGACGTCACCATCAAGCCCGGCGGCCCCGACGTGGCGCCTCCGCAGGTAATCGCCGGCGGTGGTGCCGACGTCGTGGTCGACTGGATGCCGTCGGCACTGGCGTCGCGCGAGAAGGGCGTGCCGCTCGTCAACATCTCGCAGACATTCAAGAAATCCGGCCTCGAGCTGACCTGTCGCGCCGATACCGGCATCAAGAAACCCGCCGACTTCAAGGGCAAGACCATCGGGATCTGGTATGGCGGCAACGAGTATCCATTCCTGTCCTGGATGTCGAAGCTCGGCTACAAGACCGACGGTTCTTCGGGCGGCATCAAGATCATCAAGCAGGGCTTCAACGTTGATCCGATCCTGCAGAAGCAGGCCGATTGCGTTTCGACCATGTCCTACAACGAGTATTGGCAGGTCATCGATGGCGGCTTCAAGCCGAGCCAGTTGGTAGTCTTCAAGTATGAGGACGAGGGCGTCGCGACGCTGGAGGATGGGCTTTGGGTGCTGGAAAAGAATCTCAAGGACCCGGCGTTCGTCGCCAAGATGGCGAAATTCGTCAAGGCCTCGATGAAGGGTTGGGACTACGCCAAGAAGAATCCGGACGAAGCCGTGAAAATCATTCTGGCCGGCGACTCGACGGGAGCGAAAACCGAAAAGGACCAGAAGCGGATGATGACCGAGATCGGCAAGCTGCTCGGCGCCACCGACGGCAAGCTGGAGGTCAAGGACTACGAGCGAACGGTCGCTACCCTGATGTCGGGTGGATCAGATCCCGTCATCACCAAGAAGCCGGAAGGCGCTTACACCTTCGCAGTCTACGACGCGATGAATTAGTTGCCGCCGAACAATCGACGAACAGCGGGCGGCTCGCGCAGACGGGCCGCCCCCAAGACCAGCCAGAATCGCTATCGACCATCGTGAGCCGCCGTGGAGATGGCGCTGATCCCTTCTGCTGGGAGATTCGACGCCGGCGCACAGCCATGGGCGTCAAGGTGTCCGGCTCCGGCTATCGCTCCTGTCGGGCGGCCCAGGAAGCCGGCAACAAAGCGCTGGAGGGGTTTCTGGACGACCTTTCCAAGGAAACCGAAACCGGCCGCAATGCGCGCGGTTGATAGGCACGATCGGCGACAATCACTTCTGGCGGCGCAAAGCGACCGTTGGTACCGAAAAAACCGCGAGCGGGGCCGATTTCGCTTGGCCTCGTCCGGGCTGTGCGACTGGGAGAATCAAGAGACCGGCTCTAAAGCGCAATTGCGAACAGCTCGCATGAACACGAACTCCACGTATTGCGTCCGGACCGCGGCGCCGCATCAATGCAAGCCGAACAGAACCCCCCGAGGTGCCTTGGGGGTGAGTGCTTCCTTGTCTCGATTATGCCTCACTCTGGCTCTCATATTATCCCCGGCTGGTCGACGAATTCCTGCGGGACCGGGCATCCCTTGAGGTGGAACTGGGGACTTGATGGCTTCCAACACAGCGACAGCAGGCATGTCGTTGTCGCGCCGCCGGATCGGGTGGTCTGAGACGATCGCGCTGGTCCTTGCTGCGCTCGCCTCGGCATTGGGCGTGGCCGCGTGGAATGCCGACCCCGATCAGGCTGCAGCGTCGCTGCCGAGAGGTTCGGACATCATCTCCTTCGACGACCGTTTTGCCTTGGCGCGGTCCGAGGCGTCGGCAGACCACCTTGCCTTGCAGCCCCTCGACCGTTCCGCACTGGCTGCGCGCGAGCTGAAACTTCAAGATGCCAAAGGACTGCTGGCCGAGCAATTGGGCGCGCAGAACGGGAGCCCGGCTTCTGTCGACGAGGTCAGACAATCGGCTTCCGCCGACATTCCACTGCCAAGACCTCGTCCCGTTGCGGCAAACCTGGAAGCACAGGCCGCATCGGCCCCGGCGCAGGCGGACAATGCGCCACGGCAGGACAATCGCACGCTGCTGCAAAAACTCTCCGACCTCCTGCCGGGGCCGATCACGCTGGCTTCGCTGGCGCCGGACGGCGGGCTGTTCCGGCAAAAGCCGGACCTTGCGTCTCTGGGCTATGACAGGCTCACCGCGGTCTATGACATCTCGGCGAAGGCGGTCTACCTGCCGAACGGCGTGAGCCTCGAGGCCCATTCGGGAATGGGCAGCCTGAAGGACGATCCCGAACAGGTCGCCAAGCCAAACGTTGGCGCTACGCCGCCGGCCGTCTATGAGCTGAAGCCGCGGGAACAATTGTTTCACGGCGTCCGGGCGCTGCGTATCACACCCGTCGACGGCAGCACGACGCTTGGTCGTTCGGGGCTGCTCGCGCACAGCTACATGCTCGGCCCCGATGGCGATTTAAACGGCTGCGTCTCGATCAAGAACTATGACCTTTTCCTGGAGGCGTTCGATAACGGCCAGATCAATCGCCTTGTTGTCGTCCCCAGCCTGAGCAGCGCCATGTCGGCATCGCAACGCTCGAGCTCGCAGTCATGACGAATTCCCTATAACGACGCGACTGACCGTGCAGGCGACCAACGCGGTGCGCTCGCTGTTCGCGAGCGCGAAGCTGCTTTGACGGCAGTTTTGCGTGCGATCAGCCGTGGCGACGACCTGCGGTGGGCCCGATCGATGTATTCTGACCCGGCGGGAGGACGACCACGGTCGCGCCCTGCTTCACCCGATCGAAGAGATCGATGACATCCTCGTTGGTCATGCGGATGCAGCCGGAAGATATGGCCTGGCCAATATATTCCGGCTGATTGGTGCCGTGGATGCGGTACAGGGTGTCCTTGTTGCCCTCGTAGAGATAGAGCGCCCGCGCGCCCAGCGGATTGGCCGGGCCTCCGGGAACCCGTGCCGGGTAGGGGCCGAGCCGCGCCTGGATCTCCGGCGTCGGGATCCAATCCGGCCATTCAGCCACGCGGCCAATCGTGGCGACGCCGGACCAGGCCATCGCTTCCTCCCCCACCGCCACGCCATAGCGGAGCGCCTTGCCTCCCGGCAGGACGTAATAAAGAAAACGCGCGTCGGTATCGACCAGGACCGTGCCCGGCTGCTCCTTGCGCGGATAGTCAACGATATGGCGGCGATAGGGCTCTGGAATGGTCGCCTGCGCATAAGGCGGATGGGCCAGCAACTGCCGGTCCCTCGGGGTCAAACTGGCATCCGACGACGGTGCAAGCGTCGCTTGCATGCACCCGCCGAGCCCGAACACCCCCACGAGCAACAACGCGCGCCCCAATCTCGGCATCGCCTGTCCTCCAAAGCGTCACATCCTCCAGTTGTTTCTGGAATAGTGCTGAAATCAAGGCGACGAGCCATCGCGGCCGATGACGCCGCCGCCAATCCACACTGCGCGCTATTCGTTGATCCGCCGGACAGGGCCGCCGGCTCTCAGCGCGTCTGTTGGTCCGGACTTCGCGTCGCGGATTTGCGCGGAGTTTGCTGCGGGGAACCCAGTTCCTGACATGGGATCTGCGCCCATGTTCCGCTGGCCGTCCGCTGTTCGGCGCTGCAGGGCGATGAAGTCGATTGTTCGCCGGGCTGGGTATCGGAATGTTTGGCCAGCGCCGGCGCCGTTAGTGAAACCAGGGCGGCCACCGAGCCGACGAAGATCGCGTGCTTGATCCACATGGGAGGCTCTCCTTCTCCAAACGGAATTTCGTAAAAGGGATTGTGGCGATTTTTTGCCGCGACGATTGGCGGAGAGAGAGTTGCTTAATGTTTTGAACATGCACGAGCCGGCTGAAGTGAAACCCGGTCGGTTGCGCAGCGCACAATAACTCAGCTGATGCGCCGACCGGCGCGCGTGAATTGGTAGAATAGCTGCGCCATCCTCCAAGGGCTGAGGATTCCGAGCCTTCAATCCCGCCCCGGATTTCGCTTCGTTCCACGCGGGCGGCAGCCCGCTAATAATCCAACAAAATAGGGCACTTCTTCGCATTATTAAACCAAAGTGCTGCTTCGCCAAAGCGTGACGGGCCCGCCTGCCTCCATGATGGGCAATCCAGATTAACGATGGGTCGATCACGTTTTCGCATTGCAACAAAAAACTTTTGCAATGCAACAAAGGGGAATGTAATCTGTGTTTGCGAATCCTACCGAGGAGAGATGTAGTGAAGAAGATTTCTTTATCGATCGCGGCCGCCATCTCCATCGCGGGTGGCACCGCCGCCCTCGCTGCGGAGTTGCCAACCTACGAATTGGCAGGTTTCCCGATATCTCCCGTGCAGCTTCAAGTGCTGGGACCCGCCAATGTTCAGCAACGGCCGCTCACCGCCGTGGCCTCTCCCCATCATCGGGTGAGCGTCCTGGCATCGCGGCCGGGACAGACGACCGGGATGACGGCACGGACCCGGACCGGTCTCGCGGCTCGCTGACCGGGTAGTGGCTCGGTCGGCAAACGGCCGGTGGGGCGGCTCAGGCCCCCACCGGCATGGCGATCAGCAGACTTCACGAACACCCGGTCGTTTGTTCGCTCCGTGGGAGCAAGTGCCGCCGTCCTTGCTGCGCAAGCGATTTTAGTCGAGAACTCCCGGGCCATCCTACCGCAGTGCCTGGGCCACCCAGGCGCCACGAATCTGCGGCATCGGACTTTCGCTGACATTGGCAATCATCGCCGCACCGAACAGCATCACCGTATCGCTCCGGCGAGGGCCGCCTTGCGCGGTGCGATGGAGGGTGAAGACATAGGCGTATGACTGACCATACGCCTAATTCGAAGGTATCCCGACTGGAAGTTGTCTCGACGGGCGCTCGACGCCGGTGGACATTGGAAGAAAAGCAGCGGATCGTTACCGAGAGCTATGGCGGGCCACGATTGGTGTCAGTGACGGCTCGGCGCAACGGGTTGTCTGCGAGCCAATTGTTCACGTGGCGCCGGTTGGCGCGCGAGGACCGGCTGAGCGGGGATGTCGTGCCGGCGCTTGTTCCTGTGGAGATCGCCTTTACGCCGGCTCCGGGCTCGACGTGCACACCGCAGCCGCCGTCGTCGCCTCCTGCGCAGCGCGCAAGCGTCGGAATAATCGAGATTGAGCTCAGCGGCGGCTGTCGCGTTCGCGTTGACCGGGATGTGGATGCCGAGGCACTGCAGCGGGTGCTTGAGCTTCTGAGGCGGCGATGATCCCGATCCCGAGCGGCGTCAGGGTCTGGATCGCCACCGGCCACACCGACATGCGCCGCGGCATGCAAAGTCTGGCCCTGACGGTTCAGGAGAGCTTGAAGCGCGATCCTCATGCCGGCGATCTCTATATCTTCCGGGGTCGCCGCGGCGATCTGATCAAGATTTTATGGCATGACGGGTTAGGCATGTCGCTCTATGCCAAACGCCTCGACCGCGGCAAGTTCATCTGGCCCTCGGCGTCGGATGGCGCGGTGTCGATCTCAGCGGCCCAGATGGCTTATATGCTGGAAGGGATCGACTGGAGAAATCCGCAATTGACATGGCGGCCGCAGAGCGCCGGCTGAGCGAAATAAAATGGGACCATGCACATTTTAAGACGCCACAAATCACTGAATTTATGATTCTCTGGTTTGCATGGACACGCCTCGCGACGCTCTTCCCGAAGACGTAACCGCTCTGAGAGCGGCGTTGGCGAGCGAACGCGCGAAAGCTCTGGATATCGCAGCAGAACTTGCGGTCGCCCTTGCGAAGGCGTCGGAAGACAGTGCGCTGATTGCCCAGCAGAAGCTGCAGATAGCCAAGCTGCAACGCCAGATCTACGGGCAACGATCGGAACGCTCGTCTCGCCTGATCGACCAGTTGACGCTTACGTTTGAAGAGCTGGAATCCAGCGCCACCGAAGACGAGCTTGCGGCCGAAAAAGCCGTCGCCAGGACAACGACTGTTCGCGGATTTACGCGCACGCGCCCCGAACGCAATACCTTCCCCGATCATCTTCCCCGCGAGCGGGTGGTGATCGATCCGCCGACAGTTTGTGGCTGCTGCGGCGGCAATCGCTTGCGCAAGCTCGGCGAAGACGTGACCCGGACACTGGAATCGGTGCCGCGTCAGTGGAAGGTGATCGAGACGGTGCGCGAAAAGTTCACCTGTCGGGATTGCGAGAAAGTCAGCCAAGCGCCGGCGCCGTTCCATGTGATTGCGCGGGGCTGGGCGGGACCGAGCCTGCTCGCGATGATTCTGTACGAGAAGTTCGGTCAGCATCAGCCATTGAACCGTCAGACCGAGCGCTATGCTCTTGAAGGCGTGCCGATCAGCCTCTCGACCATTGCCGACGCCGTAGGGTCGTGCTGCACGGTGTTGGAGCCGCTGTCGCGGCTCTTGGAAGCCCACGTCATGGCAGCCGAACGCCTCCATGGCGACGACACCACCGTGCCCGTGCTGGCCTTGGGCAAGTGCGATGTCGCTCGATGCTGGGTCTATGTGAAGGACGACCGCCCCTTCGGCGGCTCAGATCCGCCGGCGGCGATGTTTTATTACTCGCGCGATCGAAGTGGTGAGCATCCGCAGGCGCATCTGGCCAACTATACCGGGATCCTCCAGGCCGACGCCTTCGGCGGATACATCAAGCTCTACGAGCCCCAGCGAAGTCCTGGGCTTATCAGGGAAGCGGCCTGTTGGGTCCATGCCCGGCGCCCGTTCTTCGCCATGGCGGACCTTGAGGAGAACGCGCGGCGCAAAGCGGCCGGAAAGAAGGAGATCGTCATCTCGCCCGTCGCCATGGAGATCGTGCGCCGCATCGACGCTCTGTTCGAGATCGAGCGCTCTATCAATGGCCAAAGCGCCGACCAACGAAAGGCTGTTCGCCAGGCGCAGAGCGCGCCGCTCGTCGCCGATCTGGAAGCCTATATGCGCGAGCAGTGCGCTAAACTCTCCCGCGGTCACGATCTGGCAAAAGCCATGAACTACATGTTCAAGCGCTGGGCCTCCTTCACACGCTTCCTCGACGATGGCCGCGTCTGCCTCTCGAACAATGCCGCCGAAAGAGCGCTGCGCGGCATCGCATTGGGCAGAAAGTCGTGGTTATTCTGTGGGTCCGACCGCGGAGGGCGCCGAGCCGCGGCCATGTATAGCCTCATCGTCTCTGCCAAGATGAACGACGTCGACCCTCAGGCCTGGCTCGCCGATGTACTCGCTCGCATCGCCACCCACCCCGCCCACAGGCTCGATGAGCTGCTGCCCTGGAACTGGAAGACTGCGCAGCAGCAAGGCCTTGCGGCGCAGGCGGCTTGATGGGGCACGTCAACAAAGTCAGCCACGTGTTCACTCTCAGCCACGTCGCTGAGATGCTCGGTGAAGACGGGGAATGGCTGTTCGAGGTCGCCGAAGAAATGGACACCGAGGATGGCCAGCTATGGGTCGTCGGCGTCGGTGAAGACGGCATGATGGCGTTCACCGATGACGGGATCGAGAACCTCAAAGAGCTGATCGCAATCCACAAAGACGACCCCAGCATCATCGAAAAACGCCGCCAAGCGCTCGCTGCGATGATGAAGCCGAAGACCGAAGAGTCCGACGAAATCTAGCCGCTAACCGGATAGACCAGCGCGCCTGCGGCCTACAGCGCATGGTTACGCATCACCGCGACGCTCAGTCCAATCACGAAGCGCCAATCCCACGTCATTGTTTCAACCCTGCTGTTTTTACATTCCGGGGGTGCGGGTCGTTCCAGGACGACGGCACAGATCCGGAGGAGTCAAGTTGGCGGCAGCCAAATCGTTCCGGTTGCACAGGTCAGCCCCGCTACATTTCGGAAAAATTTTTGCAAGGAAACAGGTGCGGCGCAACAGTGGTTGGTTGGGCAGGAGTCAATGTCTAACGTTTTTCTATCCGGGCTATTCGCTCGAGCTTATGTTCCGGTTTGACGGCGTAAACCGTTCCAAACAGCGGACTTCTGGAGGCAGCGTTTGTGGCCTGATCGCCGAGGATGCAAGCCGCATAATCGAGACCAATGGCGGCTTCGGGATCTAACCGCCGCAATCCGGCTTTGGTGATATTGTGGCACAAACTTTCGCTAAAGGGTCGTAGCCAAGGCTGTCCGTCCGCACGACCGACAAAGACAAGCATCGAACTAGGCTGTTTGCCTTTCCAGGTCACGACACAAGAAGTGCCTTCCCGAAGACGCAGCATGTCTCCAACGACCCCGAGACCAAGACCAGATTTCAAAGAGGAGCATCGGTCAATCGTCCAGTCGGTATCACTGAATTCGAACCACGCCCGCGAAGCCTGCTTGAAATGGTCCTTCAGTTTTTTGACCAACGATCGGTCAAGAGATGCCAGGTATTGATCCGGTGCCAGCTGGAACGGAAATCTTATCGGTTCGGGACCATCAAGACCAATCACGAATAGCCCGTAGACGTCGCTTAGCCTCTTGAGAGACTGCGTCTCTAGGACTTTTCCGTCCAAGCTGATCTCGGCGATCCCGGTTCTATTCTCGGAAAATCCAGTCACTGGCACGGATACTGATATGCGCTCTCCGTATTTCTGCTTCATCGCGGTTTGCAGGCGGTTATAATCCGCAATCAAAAACCCAGCAGGTGCAGTGAGCGCGAAATGGATCGACTGCTCGGAGCGAGGTGTACGCCAATCGAGCACAAGCTCGCCGTACGCAAGCATGCCTGCGAGCACTAAGCCGGCAGCCGGTATTCCAATTTTTCGGAAAAACGGCACGGGAACGGATAACTCCTAGCGAACCATGCTCAAGCTAATCTGACGCACTTATCGAATGATGAACGGGCACCAAATTCAACGGCGGCAAGCCGGCTCGCGCAGTCCTCGCCACAACGCATCCATTCTCATTACAATCTTATCCATTCTCATGGGCCTTCGGTTAACGCCTCACGTTTAGCGTGTGTCCGTTCAGGGGTTGCACGCATGTATGTTGTCAACAATTCCTCGCGCGCCCTGTTGGTCGCGCTGATCCCGCTTGCGGTGGTACACGCCGTATTGACCGCGATGGCATTGCTTGGCGCCCAGGCCGCGCAGCCGACCGACCTTCCGGCACCCGATCAGGTACTTGTCCTCTACGTGACACGCCTGGCGACGGATGGAGCCCTGCTGTTTGCCGGCCATTGGATGCTGCGCCAGCGCGCCATCTCCAGCCGCCTTGCCTATGCGCTCATGGGCGGCGTCATGGCAGCGGCGGGCTATGCGATCGCGATCCGCAACGACTTTCAATTGTTCTCGCCCGCCGGCGGCACCCTGCTGACCATGGGCCTGCTGCCGACCGTTGCGGGAATGATCGCCGGCTTTCTCTACGGCCAGTTCGCGGGGCTTGCTCCGGCGGCGCGCTTTCCAAAATTGTCGTACGAGGGCCTTGCCACGTCATTCGCTTTCGACGGCCCGACACGCGTCCGCACGTCGGTGGCGGCGATCGTGATCGCCGCCATGATGCCGGCGGTGTTGACGACCGTTCTGTCCATCACCCTGGCGTCGCTGTTGCCCGGCTTCGTGAACTATATGAGCTCCGGTTCCAATCCCGTCATCGCCGCGGCGTTGCCGGCGCAGTTGTTCCTGACTTTCCTGGTTGCGACCATCCTGCCGTCGGCCATCCTCGTCCTGTGCCTTCATCATGTTGCGAGGGCACTGCGTCGTCATCGCGCGTGGGAATACGCCGTGGCCGGAGGACTGATGGCCGCAGCATGCGCATATCTGTTGTCGCCCATGGTGCCATTGGTGTCGGGCTCGCCCCTGATGATTGTCGCGGCCGCCTACGGCGCGATCATGGGCGCGCTGTATCGCCGCTTTGCCGGTCTGGAGCCGGTGCCGTTGCCCGAAGCCGTGATCGCAACTGACCCGAATGCGCTGGTCGGCGCCGATGATCCGGCACGACACCAGCATAGAGTGATCCTCAGCAACTAGCGCAAGCCTGGATTCCCCGGAGATCACCATGAAAGGACTCGCCGCGATCGGCGCCGCCGCATTCATCGCTATGGCGGGGGTGCTTTGGTTCATGACCAGACCAGTGCTGGTCGTGACGGAAGCCAGACCGCTACAGGCGAGCCCGGATATGCCGACGTTCAAGCCGGTGCGGTAGCCCGCGGGATGGCATGACGGGCCGCTTCAAAAAGAACTGATTCAATTGTCAAACAGCAAGAAGAAAGAAGCTGGATGGCTTCCGCCTTCGCTCGTAAAGTCACGGCGGACAAGCGCCATGACGGCAAACACAAATCCGCGATCTCGCGGCGCAAAGCGGCCCGAGTTTTGCAAAACCTTCCGCCCAAAAGGGCGTGGGGAATGCCGGGTGCCCTGTGCACCCGCAGCCTCGTGTGCGAATGGGTAGTTCAGAATGCACACGAGTATTCACAGCGGTCGCACCGGAAATCACCCGGCATCCCCGCACGCAATGGTTTTAACGGCTTCCTTCGCGCTCTCCCCGGCGATCGGGCTTTTTTGTCACCGTCGCTTGCGGACAAATCCACAAACTTGACGCCAGCGTCGAGGCGTCAGGACCACACGACTTCTCCGTACGCGAGGATAACGCTCTCGTCAGCAGCGCCACCTCGCGTCCATCGCATCCCGCCGCCAACGTCCGTGACGATCGCGAAACGCCCCTCTGAGTGGGACGGGACGGCGGCGGATATGAAGGTGATTTGCGTCGGGTGTGAACCGAAATATTTTTTCTGACAGGGCTCGACAGGGGTTCAACCGATTTGCCCGTCGGGTTGTTTTGTCGCGGCCGGGGCGCGAGATTTTACTTGCGCGCGAGGCCGTCGTCACGTCCCGCCAGCAGGCCTGCGACGGAGATGTCTTCATCAAGGGCGTCCAAATTGGCGTAAGAAGTTTAGAGAAAAGGAGTATGATCCGGAAGTACCTCGACCCCCTTCGGCAAGTTTCGGAGTATCCGCTTCGCCTGCGTAGCAATCGGCTTTGGAAGTTTCCCCTTAGAAAACTTGAGGACGGCTGCTAAGGACTTGAATTCGGCGTCAAACGGTACAACAAAAAAGGGAGGCTTGGGTACCCTGCTATTGCTTGACTGCAATAACAGAAACAATAGACCGTTTTGGTATCCAAGCGCATATGCAGAGTTCCAAAAGTCTTTCCGTTTTTCAAACTCGTATATCTTTCGATCATATGCTTGCACGCGCGCGTGAACGGCGCTGGTCGAATGGTATTCTCCGGTCTTTCGCATTCGTGCGATTCTTTGAAGAGAATGTATTAGTCCATCCTGATAACCCAAAACGAAGATCAGCAAGGGATGTTGTGTTCTGATGAAGGCATCTGCGGTCTTGTCATGCTTCTCGGCAACTTCATCAATGAACAGATCGCAGCAATCGAACGCCTCTTCTCGAATGATGCCGCAGCGTTCAGTTAGTTCCTCTCTCAACTGCTCAAAGAAATACGTCCCGTCAGTTTCGATCGGCACCAAAGGAATAGGTGCTGAGGAGAGTTTCTTCGGGTCTATTTCAGGCGATACGAAGTACGATTGCCGTATGTTGCCTTCCATCATTTTGGAGATGTTGCGGAGAAGGCGAAGATAGTTCTCATCGGATAGCGAGTATCCCACGTAGATTACGGTCTTTCGGGCAATCAGTGATTTCAACTGAGCGCCTAGTGGTCCATCATTCAATCGTTTGAACGATTGCTTATAATCTTCCGTGGTTGCTACGATTGATCCAAAGTTTGAAATGGAGCCGTGAATTTTCATCACGCGTCGCTTCGCGGCATCCCAAAAAGCGAGGTCGGAAGTCATAAATAAATGGACTAAATTTGCATTCTTGCTCGAATAATTCGTCCCAGTTCGTGGTGATGACATCTGTTATCATGTGCAGAGGAGAAATAGATCGATGAAATCGAGCCATCGGTCGATACAGGTCATCGAACGATAGGAAATAGTCAATCCGGGACTTTATTTTCTCAAGGAGTTTGATTCGTCCGTCAGGCATCTTGCAGTACAGCGACATCAACTCAGGAAAGGTAGGGGTCTCCGAGATGTTCAATTCGCTGCGAATCCGATCGTAGAAAGTAGATTGGCAATAGGTTCGATTCTCGGTGCTTATGCCCGCGCCTACAAATAGAACAACTTCTCCCGCAGCAATTTTTGAAACTAGATGCTCGGGAGAGACAAAGGGCTTCTTATTGCTACATTGCGCACAACCGCAATTTTTAGGATGAGCTTTTTTCATGTCGTCAGGTTAGCAAAGAGGCCGCTCTTTCGAGCGGCCTTCCCATCTTAATCCCTAACAATCGATCGGGCTCGATCTCTCGCTTCATCATTATCGCTCGCTTGGACTTCTCACGAACACCCCGTCGTTGACCCGCACGTATCGCACTTCATACAGGTGCCGTTGCGCACGAGAGTAAAGTTGCCGCATTCGCCGCACATCTCACCTTCGTAACCCTTGGCCTTGGCTTCCGCCCGGCGTTCGGCCTTTGACGGTGCGGCGGCTGCGGCGGCTCCCGCCTTGCTCCACTGCAGGGCTTCCAGCTTTTCGGTCGGCGACAAATCGTGCTGGGCTTCCTGCTTCAGCGCGACCGCGCCTTCGACCGTATCGCTCGCACGCGCCGTCGTGCTGTGCGAGGCCATCGCGGTGACGTTGCCGGAGCCGCGGGCGTCCGCCTGCGGCTCGCTGCCGCCGTGCATGACCACGAGGTTGTCGCTGCGCGAACGGGTCAGGCCCTTCGACAGGTATTTGTTGCTGGGCTGCTCCGGCTGCTTGCCTTCCCCGACGCCCTTGCCGATGGCGTCGAAGTTGGTTTCGGAGGGGTCGACATGGGCGAGGTCGAAGCGGCCCATGTAGCTGACCGCGAGTTCGCGGAACACGTAGTCGATGATCGAGGTCGCGTATTTGATGAAGTCGTTGCCCTGCACCGGGCCGTTCGGCTCGAAGCGGGTGAAGGTGAAGGCGTCGACATATTCCTCCAGCGGCACGCCATATTGCAGGCCGAGCGAGATCGCGATGGCGAAATTGTTGATGATGGAGCGGAGCGCCGCACCTTCCTTGTGCATGTCGATGAAGATCTCGCCGAGCCGGCCGTCGTCATATTCGCCGGTGCGCAAGTAAACCTTGTGCCCGCCGACCACGGCCTTTTGCGTATAGCCCTTGCGGCGATCCGGCATCTTCTCGCGCTCGCGCATCACGACGATGCGCTCGACCAGCCGCTCGACGACCTTCTCCGAAAGCTGCGCGGCACGCGCGGCCATCGGCTTCTCCATGAAGCCGTCGATGCCGTCGTCTTCCTCGTCCTCGTCGCTGATCAGCTGCGAGTTGAGGGGCTGCGACAGTTTGGAGCCGTCGCGGTAGAGCGCGTTGGCCTTCAGGGCGAGCTTCCAGGACAAGAGGTAAGCGGCCTTGCAATCCTCCACCGTGGCGTCGTTCGGCATGTTGATGGTTTTGGAGATCGCACCCGAGATGAACGGTTGCGACGCCGCCATCATGCGGATGTGGCTTTCCACCGAGAGATAGCGCTTGCCGATCTTGCCGCAGGGATTGGCGCAATCGAACACGCTGTAGTGCTCAGGCCTAAGGTGCGGCGCGCCTTCCACCGTCATCGCGCCGCAGATGTGCACGTTGGCGGCCTCGATCTCGCGTTTTGTAAAGCCGATCGCGGCGAGCAGATCGAAGTTCGGCGCAGCGATGGCTTCCGGCGCGAGATTGAGCGTGTCGCGCAGGAAATCTTCGCCGAAGGTCCATTTGTTGAAGGCGAACTTGATGTCGAAGGCGGTCGGCAGCGCCGCTTCCACCTTTGCGAGAGCTTCGTCCGTAAAACCCTTGGCTTTCAAGGTGGAAACATTGATGGCGGGCGCGTTGGAGAGGGAGCCATGGCCGACGGCATAGGCCTCGATCTCCGCGATATCGGATTCACGATAGCCGAGCGCGCGCAGCGCCTCGGGCACGGCGCGGTTGATGATCTTCCAGTAGCCGCCGCCGGCGAGCTTCTTGAACTTCACCAGCGCGAAATCGGGCTCGATGCCGGTGGTGTCGCAATCCATCACGAGGCCAATGGTGCCGGTCGGTGCCACTACCGTGGTCTGCGCGTTGCGGTAGCCGTTGAGTTCGCCGAGTTCGAGCGCCTTGTCCCAGGCGGCCCTGGCATGCTCGACGATATCGGCCTGCCTGCAGGAGGTATGATCGAGCGGCACCGGATTGACGGCCAGCGCTTCGTAGCCGCGGGATTCGCCGTGCGCGGCGCGGCGGTGGTTGCGGATCACCCGCAGCATGTGGGCGGCGTTCTTCTTGTAGCCGGGGAAGGGGCCGAGCTCCTTCGCCATCTCGGCCGAGGTGGCGTAGGCGACCCCGGTCATGATCGCGCTGAGCGCGCCGCACAGCGCGCGGCCTTCCTTTGAGTCATAGGACAGGCCCATGGTCATCAAGAGCCCGCCGATATTGGCGAAGCCCAGACCCAGCGTGCGGAATTCATAGGACAGTTCGGCGATCGCCCTGGAGGGGAACTGGGCCATCATCACGGAGATTTCGAGCACGACGGTCCAGAGCCGGCACAGGTGCTCGTAGGCATCGACGTCGAAGCGCTTGGTGGTGGTGTTGTAGAAAGTGATCAGGTTGGCGGAGGCCAGATTGCAGGCGGTGTCGTCCAGGAACATGTATTCCGAGCACGGATTGGATGCGCGGATTTCGCCTGACGCCTTGCAGGTGTGCCAGTCGTTCATGGTGGTGTTGAAATGCAGGCCGGGATCGGCGGACGCCCAGGCGGCGTGGCCGATTTTCTCCCAGAGGTCGCGCGCCTTCAGCGTTTTTGTCACTTTCTTGTTGGTGCGGCCGATCAGGTTCCAATCTCCGTCCGTCTCCACCGCGCGCAGAAAATCGTCCTTCAGCGACACCGAATTGTTGGAGTTCTGGCCGGACACCGTGAGATAGGCTTCCGAATCCCAGTCGGTGTCGTAGATCGGAAAATCGATCTCCTTGTAGCCCTGTTTTGCAAACTGGATGACGCGCTTGATCATGCCGTCGGCGACCATGGCGCGGCGGGCGAGTTTGATTTCGCGGCGCAGCGCCGGGTTCTTCTCGGGATCGAAGCAGTCGTCGCCGCTTCCTTCGCAATTGACGCAGGCCTTCAGCACCGCCTTGAGGTGCTTCTGGTTGAGCTTGGAGCCGGTCACGAGGGCGGCGACCTTCTGCTCCTCCTTCACCTTCCAGTCGATATAGGTCTCGATGTCCGGATGATCGGCGTCGACCACCACCATCTTGGCGGCGCGGCGGGTGGTGCCGCCGGACTTGATCGCGCCGGCGGCGCGGTCGCCGATCTTGAGGAAGCTCATCAGGCCGGAGGAGCGCCCGCCGCCGGAAAGCCTTTCGCCTTCGCCGCGCAGCCGCGAGAAGTTCGAGCCCGTGCCGGAGCCGTATTTGAACAGGCGCGCTTCACGCACCCAGAGGTCCATGATGCCGCCCTCGTTGACGAGGTCGTCATTGACGCCCTGAATGAAACAGGCGTGCGGCTGCGGATGCTCGTAAGAGGATTTCGATTTGGTCAGCTTGCCGGTCTTCCAGTCCACGTAATAGTGGCCCTGGCCGGGTCCGTCGATGCCGTAGGCCCAGTGCAGGCCGGTGTTGAACCATTGCGGCGAATTCGGCGCCACCATCTGTTTCGCCAGCATGTAGCGCAGCTCGTCGTTGAAGGCGCGGGCGTCTTCTTCCGACGAGAAATAGCCGCCCTTCCAGCCCCAATAGGTCCAGCAGCCGGCGAGGCGGTCGAACACCTGCCTGGCGGAGAGTTCGCTGACATAGCGTTCGGACTCCGGCAGGTCAGCCAGCGCCTCGGTGTCCGGCACCGAGCGCCACAGCCATGACGGCACGGTCTCTTCCTCGACCTTCTTCAGGCGGGCGGCGACGCCGGCTTTGCGGAAATACTTCTGGGCGAGAACGTCGGAGGCGACCTGCGACCAGAATTCCGGCACCTCGACGTTTTCGAGGCGAAATACCACCGAGCCGTCGGGATTGCGGATTTCAGATGTCGTCAATCTGAAATCAATTCCTGCGTAGGGTGACTGGCCTTCAGTGGTGTTGCGCCGTTCGATTCGCATTGTCGTGCCCCGTTTCTTGTGACCGGACCGCTCCACCGCGGCCGGAAGTTTTTCCTTGAGCGAACTTTTAGTCCGCAGCTCTACCGGTGGACCCGGCCCTGTTTCCCTGGCCGCAACATCGGTGCGAGCACCGGTCTTGCCGCTGCATGGCCTGACGGAACGCCGCCGCTCCGGTTTTCAGGTCATGCCTTCAACGCCCCAACTCCTAATCTGAGCCGCTTTGGGCCCGTTTTTTAGCGCTCCGGAGCCCTCAGAATTCAGGGCAAACAAGCCCGTCACCGCTGCCCGACCGGCTGGCGGAGTGGTCATTCTGGAACCCATCTGGGAGCGACCGGCGGGACCCAAACACACTCGCGCCGAACAAGATCGAAGCTAGGACAACTCCATTGTGCCCGTCAAGGACTAGTACGAGTTCCTGAATCAAATACTAAATATGGTGGAAAAATCGGGAAAACAGAGGTCGATCACCGTCCTCTGATGTCGCCAAGTATCAGTGAGTCCTCAGGGATTCCCAAGCAAAAAAAATGTTTGCGAGGCTTGAGCTCAGGCTTCGTCCCGCTGTTCACAGGGCAACTATTTATTGTGCCCGAGGGGTTGCTCCTGAGGAGACTCACGTGAAGTTACGGGGAGGGCCGGGCAGGCATGCCCGGCCGCCGATAGCCACCGGGCCCCGATAGCCGGCAAGGTGCCGCCGATTCCATCGGTCTATTCACCCCATGACGCTGCAAAATCCGCCTGGCGCGCGTGCTCACATCACGCCCGCGGGCCTCATGTTCCTCGCCATCACCTCGGTCGGCTGGGGTTTTAACTGGCCCGTCACCAAGTACCTGCTGAGCGAACTGCCGCCGCTCACTTTGCGCGGCACCACCGGCGTGGTCGGCGCGAGCTCTGCTGGCGGGGCTGGCTGTGCTCAGCGGCCAAAGCCTGCGCGTCCCCCGCAAGCTCTGGCCGCGGCTGGTACTGGCCGCCTTCCTCAATGTCGCCTGCTGGATGGTGCTGATGGGACTGGCGTTGCTCTGGCTCCCGGCCAGCGAGGCGGCGCTGATCGCCTACACCATGCCGGTATGGGCCTCGATCATGGCCTGGCCGATTCTCGGCGAGCGGCCGAATCTGCTGCGCGTCATTTCGCTGGTCATGGCGTTCGCGGGCCTGAGCGCCATCATGGGCGGCAATGGTCTGGCCGCCAGCATCGAAAAGCTGCCGGGAATCATCATGGCGCTCGGCGGCGCGGTCGGCTTTGCCGTCGGCACCGTTCTGGCGAAGAAACTGCCGCTCAACTTGCCGCCGCTGTCCGCCGCCGCCTGGCAGATCGGGATCGGGTGCCTGCCGATCGCCGTCATCGGCCTGTTGATCGAGAAGGCTGACGTCGCGGCGCTTTCAAGGCTCGGCTGGATCCTGATGGTCTATTCGACCGTGATTCAATTCTGCGTCGCCTATGTGAGCTGGTTCGCGGCGCTGGCGCGGCTGCCGGCCTCAGTGGCGGCGATTGGCACCATGGCGGTGCCGGTGATCGGCGTGGTCGCTTCCGCGCTTGCGCTGCACGAGCCGCTCGGCATCGGCCAGATCGCAGCGCTGGTCTTCACGCTGGCCGGCGTGGTGCTGGCGACGCGCTCCTGAAAATGCAAAAGAACGGCGCACCGAATGCGCCGTCCTTCGAAATTCCAATTATCGACCGCAGTTACGGGCAGGGGTGCCGGTAGCCGTCAAAGCCCAGATAGGTTCCCGACGCCGGATCGTAGGAACGATAGGTCTGCATGCAATAGGCAACCGCATCGTCGCCGGCAGGAGCCGGGGCCACCACAACGGGACCCTCATCATCGTACTGGTCGTCGTAATATCCCGGCGCATAATAATAGCCCGGCCCGGACGCGATCACGCCGCCAATTACAGCGCCGGCGACCGCGCCGGGGATGAAGCCGCCGCCATCGTGACGACGATAGCCACCGCCGTAGCCGCCGTGCCAGCCACCACCGCCGCCTCCGCTAAAATGTTGTGGCGGAGCGCCGCCGCCACCAAAACGCGCAACCGGAGCGCCGCCGCTGCCCCCGCGAACAACACCGCCGCCACCACCGATGGGGTGCCCAGGGGGATTTTGCGCGAAGCTTGCGGCTGGCGCAGCCAGCGTCAAAACCAGAGCCATTACGCCAGCACTACTCAAAACTCTTGCACGGATCATCGTCGGTTCCTCTCCGGGACACGGCCCAATCTTTTCGGAAGGCGTTCGTTCCCGAGCCTCGCACCAATCGTGCGGGTAGCGGCAGCCTGTCAGACCGGAACTGTATGCGGAATGAACGGATTGCGCCGAATCCGCGACGGTCACACCAAAAGCTGCTGGCTCCCATCCCCCGATCGATTGGCTCGAGCATTGGACTTTGCTGGACAATTCGGCCTGCGGGTGGCATCAGACGCCAGCTGTCCTCGAACCGGCTAGTGCCCATGAAACAGTTTCTGCTCAAGCTATTCACCTGGTGGAACGGCCAGACCTTCGGCACGCAATTGTGGACCTGGCGGTTCGGCGAACTGGTCGGCACCGACGAGCAGGGTAACCGCTATTTCCGCACCAAGGGGCGCAAGATCGATCCGACGCTCGGCTTCGAGCGGCGCTGGGTGATCTATAACGGCCTTGCCGAGGCCTCGCGCGTGCCGCCGTCGTGGCACGGCTGGCTGCATCACACCGTCGACGTTGCCCCGACCGAGGAGAGCTACACGCCGCGCGAATGGCAAAAGCCGCATGTCCCCAATATGACGGGGACGCCTTTGGCCTATCGTCCGTCGGGCTCGACGCTGGCGGGCGGTCGCCGCCCCAAGGCCACCGGCGATTATCAGCCGTGGACGCCGGGAAGCTGAGCTCCAGCCAATGTTATTTCCTGACGTGCAATTGCACGTCTATGAAATGCGCCAAGAACTCCGGTTTCGCATCGGACAAGCCTGTGAACAACGGGGACAGCGGGGATAGTTGTCGCCGCGTCCTTGTCGTCTGCGCGCGATGATGGCTCAATGGGTCATCTTACGGAGATGGGAAACCATCGCGTCGGTTCGGGCAACAGTTCGCGACTGCCCCGATATGCAGCGGCTGCCGATCAGGATGTGACCGGGAGACAGGCCCCCGGTGTTGAGGTTCTGAAATCGCCCGTCAATGTGTAGCTGCCGTAAGACAGGAAAGGCCGTCTGGGAAACCAGGCGGCCTTTTTCGTTGAATGGTTTTTACCACCCGGAGCGGCGCTACGCCGCCGATATTTTTCGCTGTTCGAGCCGCGCTGCGGCGCGATGGATCGCCTCGGTGCGGCGCGCCTGGGCGGGCGCGATCCTCTCCTTCATCAGCGCGAGAATTTCCGGCGGCGCGGTATCGGGCGAGCCGGAATTGAACGGCGGGGCCGGGTTGTATTCGAGCCTGAGCTGGATCGCTTCCGCGGTCTGCCGGTCGACCATGATCGACACCAGCGTCAGCGCGAAATCGATCCCCGCGGTGACGCCGCCGCCCGTGATGCGGTTGCGGTCGACGCAGACGCGGGTTTTTGTTGGCGTCGCGCCAAACGGCGCAAGATTGTCCATCGCCGACCAGTGCGTCGTCGCCCGGTAACCCCGCAGCAGGCCGGCCGCGCCCAGCACCAGCGATCCCGTGCAGACCGAGGTGATGTACCTGGCGCCCACCGCCTGCCGGCGCAGGAAGTCCAGCACCTCCTCGTCATTGACCATGTCGTCGGTGCCGAAGCCGCCGGGGACGCAGATCACATCGAGCTGCGGGCAATCCGCGAAGGTGATGGTGGGCGTCAGCACCAGCACGGAATCGCTGGCGACCGGTTCGATGCGTTTCCAGATCAGATGCACCTTGGCACCCGGTACGCTGGAAAACACCTGCACGGGCCCGGTGAGATCGAGCTGGGTGACCCGGGGAAACACCACTAGACCGATTTGAAGCGGGGCGGACATGGGCACAGCCTTTCGAAGTTTTCTTTGCGAAGTTTTGCTTGACCCGACCATCCTGCCATGATCGTCTTCGGTCCGAAATGCCATATTTCCCTCATTTTCAGACATCGACAAGATCATGGTCGGCGTGCTCATATTTCCCGATTTTCAGTTGCTGGATGCCGCCGGCCCGATTTCGGTGTTCGAGGTCGCCGCCCGCTTTGCCGGCCGGCCGCCATCGATCAAGGTCGTGGCCGCGACGCCGGGTCCGGTGCGCAGTTCCTCGGGCGTCGAGATGCTTGCGCGCGGCCTGAAGGCCGCAGGCTCAATCCGGACCCTGATCGTGGCCGGCGGGGTGGGGGTCGACGCGGCGGCAACCTGCAAAAAGACGCTGGCATTCGTGCGGGGAATCGCGGAACGGGGCGTCCGCGTCGCCAGCGTCTGCTCCGGCGCCTACGTTCTCGCCGAAGCGGGCCTGCTCGACGGCCGCCGCGCCACCACGCATTGGCGGCGCACCCGGCATTTTCTCGCCGCCTATCCCAGGGTGAAGCTGGCGCCCGACCGGATTTTCGTCCGCGACGGCAATATCTGGAGTTCGGCGGGGATCACCGCCGGCATCGATCTGGCGCTGGCGCTTGTCGCGGAAGATTTCGGCGAGGAGATCGCGCAAAAGACCGCGCGCCAGCTCGTGCTCTATCACCGCCGCAGCGGCGGGCAGTCGCAATTTTCATCGCTCCTGGAATTGAAGGCGCCGAGCGGCCGCTTCGGGCCGCTGCTGACCTGGGCGCGCGAGCATCTCGACGCGCCGTTGACGGTCGAGGATCTCGCCGAGCAGGCCGGCATGAGTTCGCGGCATTTCGCCCGCGCGTTCATTGCCGAGACCGGCACCACACCGTCGAAAGCGGTGGAGCGCCTGCGGATCGAGGTGGCACGGCAGCGGGTGCAATCCTCGAGCGAGGCGATCGAACGCGTCGCGCTATCGACCGGCTTTCGCGATCCGGAGCGGATGCGGCGCGCCTTCATCCGTGCCTTCGGCCAGCCGCCGCAATCGCTGCGGCGCGCGGCGCGGGCCTCCTAGCCCTTCTCCATAAGGCCGAGCCTGCGGCCGAGCCATTCGGTGGTCGGCGCCTGGATCAGGATCGTCATCAGGATGGCGATGAAGGTGACCGAGGCGATCATTTGCGCACCGGGCGCCTTCATGCCGAGCAGCAGGCCGGCCAGCGCCCCCGGAATCACGCCGGTCTCGCGCGTCCAGCACATGAACAGCATCTCGCTAAAACTCCAGCGTGCGCGCCGGTCGGGCAGCGCGCAGGCGAAAACGGTCACCGGCCGGGCAACCAGCATCAAAACGGTGACCACCGCCACGCCGCCCCACAGATATCGGCCCATGAGGCCGAAATCGACCTGCGTCCCAACCAGCATGAAGATGAACAGCCGCATGATGAACGCGGTGGTCGAGACATATTCGTCGAGCTTTCGCGCCTCGCCGGCTTCCATCGCGAAACCCAAGCGATTCCTTGTTTCCGAGCACGATGCCGAACACGAAGACCGCCATGAAGCCGCTGGCCTGCAGACCGTCGGCCGCGAAATAGGCGCCGATCACGGCTACCAGCGTCACCACCGGTGCGTATTCCGCAAGGAACGCCAGGCGTTCATGCGCGATCAGCAGCGCGGCCAGGTATCCGGCCGCAATGCCGGCGACAATGCCGATGGCGGATTGCTTGAGCAGTTCGAACAACGAGGAGGTCAGCGAGAACTCGCCGGTCCCCATCGCCACTGCCAGCACGCCGAAGGTGACGATCGCGCCCATCGCGTCGTTGAATGCCGATTCGCTCATCACGGTTTGTGCGACCCGGTCGCGAACCTGAACCTGACGGAAAATCGGCACCAGCGTCGCCGGATCGGTCGAGGCCAGCGTCGCGCCCAGCAGCAGCGCCACGACCAGGGGAACGCCGAAAATGTAATAGGCGGCGAGGCCGGTGATCCCTGCGGTAATCAGGACGCCGACCGTGGCGATGACGACAATTGTGATCCAGACCTGCTTCAGGACATTGAAGCGCAGCGAAGCGCCGCCATCGAAAAGAATGTAGCTGGCGCCGAACAGCAGGATGATCTGGTTCAGCGCTGAATCCGCCTTGATGTCGATCAGGCCCAGCGCTTCCGGGCCGATCCCCATTCCGGCGACCAGAAACACCGCCACGTCGGGAATCCGGATCTTCTGCGCCAAAAGACCGGTGAGGGTGCCGATGGCGAGAATGAGTCCGCACGACAGCAGCGTGTGCTTGGCGATTTCGATCGAGGCTGATGCTTCCAATTGTCGTGCTGCTTTCGCTCGGCGGCCATCGGGCGCGCGGCCATCATGCCCGGCGGTTCGGCGCGATGCAACGCCTGTATGATTTTTCCGCGGATTTCGTCGATCCGGTGCCCGCCAGCGCGCGGGTCATGCGTCGCCGGCTTCGGCAGATGCAGTTACAACTTTCTGCCTACCAAGTCTCGTGACGATCGGCTCGAGCAGTTGCGGCGACAGATAGATCGGGAATTGGGTGAGTGCGAAATACAACCACGTCGTCCCCGGCAACACGCCGTCCGGTCGCAGCCAGCATCAGTCCCATGTTGCGCTGGGAGACCATCAAGCCGAGCGCGAGCGCGCGTTCGGTGGCCGATCCTTGCGGAAGATCAGGCGGTGACACCGAGCAGTGTGAAAAACACCACGAAGGCAAGCACCGTGATTTCGATCATCTTTATGGGATCAGCGCAAAAGCCGCCGACCACGTTTCCCATCACGGCGGCGACAAAGACGAACAAGATCAGGATCGTTGAGTCCGTCGATCGCGCCTGGCGTGCCGTTTGATGGCGGGGGCACCCATCGTCCGGCGGATGCCGACGGCGACCAGAGCGATCCCGCGAGGATCGCAAACAGCTTTAGTCCGAGCGCCAGCGGCGAAAGCGTCAGCGCCGCGCCGAAGAAAGCATAGGCGAACAGGGGGGCGGTGAACGGTACCAGTGCCGTGCTGGTCACCAGCGTGACCAGCACCAGGGTCGAATCCAGACCCATCAGAGCCGCCAGCGCGGGCGCGGCCATCATCGGCGAAGCCACCGCCTGCAGCATCAGCGCCAGAAACAGTTCCGGCGAACGTGCATCGAGACCGGTCGCGAGACAAACCAGCACCCGATATCAAGGGCACGCCGAGCGTCGTCCATGCCGTCGCGGCGAGCACGAGGCCCGGCCGCCGCAAATGGTCGCGCAGCGCGCCGAGGTCCACGCGCATGAAGGATATGCAGAGCAGCAGAAAGATCGCCTCGGTGACAAAAGGCTTTAGCAGTTCGCCGAGCGGAGGCACCGCGATGCCGATGAACACCAGCGCGGCGATCGCGCGGGTGCCCTGGCCGCCGAGCCATGCCAGCGCTTGCACGGGAAGGGCGGCGCTCTTTTGCAGCGTGAAGGGCATGTGGCTTTCGACCGGCGCGGGCGGCCGCGACAAAGGTTTTGTCGAGCACGTCAAAGCTGCGTTGCGGAACGCGAACATGAACATGCAGCAACCGCCCCGCAGCGAAAAGTAACATCTGGTTACCGTGTATTTCCGGATCGGCCTAGAACGGTCAAGGCAAAGGCCCATAGTTGCTACTTCGAACAAGTGAGGCAGCCGAATCACCGGCGGAACGCCGACGCCACCAACCGCTGATCAAGAAGCTGCGGCCCCGTTCACAAGCCGCTTGACCTGGAGCCAGCTTTCAGCCGGCGGCACCGTTTCAATACGAAACCGGAGAACGGCACAGGTTCGGGCCGCCGGATCTTTGAGGTCAAAGCGACAGCACGGACATTTTAGAGCGAAGCGCCGGGTGAGGGCGCCAGCATCCATGCGCGGGGGCGAGTTCATATTGCGTGTTGCAACAGAGATACGCATTGAGAATAAAATTGCTGGCCTTAGCGCTCTCTGTTGCAGACGCAAGCCAGTGAGGATTACGGTTCGGCGTATGCAACCGTCGGTATGTCTTTGGGGGACTTATGAAACCACATGACTATTCTAGGGAATTTATCGATCGGCTCTCGACCCTATGTCGGCTGTGGTTGCGCCCCCTGCAAACAACGACGATAACGCTGCTTCTGTTGTTGTCACCGATCGCCGTCAGTCAGGGAAACGCTGCGGCCGGTGCATCGGAAGCGCACGTGTATCTTCTCCGCGGCGTGCTAAATATCTTTTCCTTGGGCTTGGACGATATTGCGGCCAAGCTGCAGCGACAGGGCATCAATGTCACCGTAGCCAATTACCTGTCTTGGGCATCGCTCGCGGACGAAGCCGCGGCCGAATATAAGAGCGGGCGGACGAAGACCATTATTCTGGTTGGGCACTCCTCTGGTGCGACGGCGCTGCCCGATATGGTGGCGCGTCTGGACCATCTTGGCGCCCCCGTTAAGTTGGCGATTGGCCTGGATTTAGTCTTCCGCACCAGCCTCGCGGCACGTGTTGGGCGCTATATCAACTTCTACATTGCCAATGGAAACGGCGAACCTGTCGCGAAGACCAAGCAATTCCGTGGTGAGCTGGAGAATATCGACGTGGGGACATTAGGCATGGGGCACCTCACGATCGACAAGAGCGAGATCATGCAGCGGAAGGTGATCAGCGCCATCGACGCTGTGGCCTTTAGCCGCCCGAAAGCGTCCTCGGTAGCGCAACAGACGGAAGCACGTTCGACGAAGCCGAACTAGGGCACAGCAGACGCTTCTGCCTATCCAGCCGGGTAGCTGGCTGGAGTCCTCAGGGCTGTTTGTCCTTGTGGACATCTGCAGCCCTGACCAGATCAATCCCAGCCTGAACCATGGTCCGGTTTGATGCGCCAGGAAGCGAGACATCGGGTTCGACTACCAATGACAATATCGGACAAAATTCGGGTTTGTCCTTCCACTGAGTTCCCGACAATTCAGGGCAGGAACCATTGATGATTTCCCAATGTGGGCCGGTGGATTTCACCATCGTGGAGCATTTCGGGCATCTGGTTTGCATTTGTTCAATAGCACCTCGGAGGGTCCGGGTTCCGGTGGCCGAGCGGTCGCCCTCCCAGTTACGGAGCTAGCGATGCGGTAGGAACGGAATGAGCATCGGAACGCGGCGGCGGTATGTTCCGTATGCATCCGCGCCCAGCTCGACCGTCAGAAAACCCTCCTCCATTCTGGCCTTCTGCCACAGGCCGAAGGCGATCAGCAACGCGCCGAGCAGCGCGGAGACGGTCGCGACCGCGACGCTGGTCGCCAGCATTGCTCCGATAAGCCCGGTATAGATCGGGTGGCGCACAAGCCCGTATGGGCCGGTATCGATGACCCGATGGCCTTCCTTGCGTGTGATAGCGTTCGACCAAAAGCGTCCGAGATGAATTCGCGCCCACCACGTGAACGAAGTGCCCGCCAGGGTGATACCGGCAAGTACAAATGTACCGCCGTTGCCGACATGCCAGAGCGTTTGCTCTCGCAATACCTGCGCAGTCCAGGGTGTAAGCAGTATCGCCCCCGCGAGAATGGGAATGCGGTAGGCCCGCGAATCCCAGGTCCTGACGTGCTTTTCCGTTCGACCGGAAAAGAACGACCCTACGGCCCAGCTGATGAGCCACCCGATCCAGATGAGCGCCAATAGTTCGGTGGGCCAGGTGGCGGTCCATCCACTCCAGACAAAAGCCAACAATTGGGTTGGATCAGAAGACATTTCTTGGTCCGTATTACCAAACTGCATTATGCGCCATGCTGATCGTGGAAGGCAATCGAACACTCCAAGGTCGGGCTGGACCAAATCCCTAACGAGTGCCGCCGGCGCCGAGAAGGTAAGCTATAGTCTGCCGTAACGTGGATTCGATGGGCCGAGGCGCGTAGCCGAGTTCACGCCGCGTCTTTTCGATCGATAGCGCGGTCGCGCGCAGCGCGATCCGGACACCTTCCACGGTGCCGGACGGAGCACGACGGGTCACGTGATCGGCGATGAACTCCAGCATGGATGCGGCTTTTTCCGCCATCGTGCCGTGAACAGGCATGAGGAGATTGCGCCGCCCACTGATCGCAGCCATCAGCCGTAGAATTTCCTTTAGCGAAATACTTTCGCCGCCGAGAATGTAGCGATGCCCGATCTGTCCGCGCTCCATGGCGAGAATCAGCCCGGCCGCGACGTCGCACACATCAACGAGGTTCACGACGAAATCGAGGTAGAAATGAATACGCCCGCCAAGGAAGTGGCGGAGCATCGCCGTCGGAGGAGTAAGGTTGTGATCATGAGGTCCGATCGGCATCGTCGGAGTACCAATTACCACCGGGAAACCAGATGCGGCAGCTTGAATCGCGAGTTGTTCCGCAAGCATTTTCGAACGGGTATACGGACCCGGCATGTCGTCGGCTGGCAACAGAGTGTCTTCAGCAGCGGCATCGTCTGATGGCGCCGGGCGGAACAGAATAGATTCGGTCGAGCAGTGCAGAAATCGTGCAACGCCGCGCTTGCGCGCGGCCGCAATCACGGTCTTCGTGCCGCAGTAATTGACCGCGTGAAAATCGGTTTTCGGCAGCGTCCACATGCCAGGCAAACCGGCGAGGTGGTAAACTTGTTCCACGTCGCGGAGAGCCTCATCCACAACGCCCGCATCAAGCACCGAGCCGACGACATATTGAACTTCAGGCAGGACAGATGTCGGAGAGCGAAGGTCGAGAACTCGCACCTGCCGACCCCGCTCGACTAGCGTTGATACCAGGTGGTGCCCGATGAAGCCGCTGCCGCCAGTGACAAGGACCTTAGTCATGAATGCGGGAGCGACTTTCCGTGACGTTCCTCGGTGCGGGCCGACGAGATGCCGGGCACTGGTTGCGGAACAAGTTCGATAATAGTGGCAAGATCATTGCGAAAACCAAGCGCAATATACAATTTTGCCATCACAAACATTGGTCCGAGCAGTAAGTGAGTTGGATGGTCCACCAGCGCCGGCTGCCGCTGTTCGAAAACCCGATGCCCCGTAACTTGAAAAGTCACGCCGATAACGATCAGCGCAGCAGAGATTGACCACACGCCGGCAGCACTCGCGTGGTCCGCGATAGTTGCCGCGGCTAAAAGTAATAGAACGGCACCGCAAAGGATGCCGATTCCGAGGGCGGCGTCGAGCAACAGCCAGTAGATCAGAACGGGCAAGACCATGATGGCCGCCGCGTTGGTTTGCACACCAAACGCGTTAACCGGCCACAGGCTGAGGGGGAGGACCGCAGCCAGGAACAAAGTTATGATGCCAAACACGTGCATCACACAATTCGTCGGATCGCGGTGATATTCGATGTAATCCACAAGCTGTCGCTTAAAAAAGTGATTCATGCAGCGCTCGCTTCAGTTTGGCGGGAGAAACACAATCTCCCCGCTTATTCCCCGCTTGCCCAATACTTTAGAGACATCTGTAATTTGAAGCTATTGACGATGATGCCCCGACAACGAATAGAATTGTCGACCGATACTTGATCGTGCGCGTCATCTCTGCAATCCTAACCCTATAGTTGAAAGACACTACTGCATAGCCGCGCTCCGATCCAGAGGGGTCGGTCCATGTAACGATTTGCCGAGCGCAGTTGCGGGCGCTTTGACCGGCGTATGTCCCAGCTCGAGGGCGAGCGCTTTACCCATATCGAATGCGCATGTCGGGGCGGCGATTGCAGAATTTGGATGGCCGTGCCGTTTAAAACGACATGGGCCAGACAACGTGGCTTTATGTTGGCGGCCCACGACGATTGCGGAGACCGACCGCATCTGGCCCGCCGGATCGTGGAGAAGTTCGCCGGTCGCGCTGCCGGCGCGCTGGAGGGACGCCGGGATCAGCGGCTGTCGTCGCTGCGATGCTACGCCTTCGCCATACCCTGACGTCGAGAGCCGGCTCCGCAAATTTGAACGGGTCGCTAAGTGGAGTTTCTGCCTGAAAGCGGCGATGATCGCCGCGAACAGGAGAGACCATGAGCAGACGACCGCGCCGGAACCACAGCCCGGCTTTCAAGGCGAAGGTGGCGCTTGCCGCAGTCAAGGGCGACCGTACGATAGCTCAACTCGCCGAGCACTTCGACGTCCACCCCAATCAGGTGACAGCCTGGAAAGCTCAGCTTGAGGGTGGGGCTTCTGACGTGTTCGGCGCGGGGAGCCCCGCGACGGCCGCGCCCGCGGTCGATGTGAAGTCGCTGCACGCCAAGATCGGGGAGCTGACGCTGGAGAACGATTTTTTAGAAGGAGCGCTCACCAAGGCGGGATTGCTGAGCGCAAAGCGATGATCGACCGTGAGCACGATCTGTCGATCACCAGGCAGGCGGAAGTTTTGAAAATCAGCCGCGGCAGCGTTTATTATCTGCCGCGCCCGGTATCGGCCGCCGATCTGGTGGTCATGCAGCGTCTCGATCGGCTGCACCTGGAGTATCCCTTCGCCGGTTCGCGTATGTTGCGAGGCCTGCTGGCTTTGCAGGGGCGCAAGATCGGTCGCCGGCATGTGAAGACGCTAATGCGGCGGATGGGGATAGAGGCGCTCTATCGCCGTCCGCGCACCACCAAGCCCGAGCCCGGCCACAAGATCTATCCGTATCTGCTGCGCGGTATGGAGATCACGCGGCCGAACCAAGTCTGGGCGATGGACATCACGTACATCCCGATGGCGCGTGGCTTCGTCTATCTCGCTGTCGTGCTGGACTGGGCGACCCGCCGGGTTCTGTCCTGGCGGCTGTCGATCACGATGGAGGCAGCCTTCTGCGTCGAGACCTTGGAGGATGCTCTGGCTCGTCACGGCAGGCCGGACATCTTCAACACCGATCAGGGCTCGCAATTTACCGGCTCGGCCTTCACCGGCATGCTCACCAACCACGACATCGCCATCAGCATGGACGGCAAAGGGGCCTGGCGGGACAATGTGTTCGTCGAACGGCTGTGGCGCAGCGTCAAATATGAGGAGGTCTATCTGCGAGCTTACGAAACCGTCGGCGAGGCGCGAGCTTCGATTGGCCGGTATCTCGACTTCTACAACGGGCGACGTCCACATTCGAGTCTTGACGGCCGCACCCCGGATCAAGCCTACTTCAACTCGCTGCCACTCCGCTTGGCAGCCTAAACCCGGCAGAGGCTACACTTATCGACGCGGAGATTTTGTTCAGACAAGCGGGACCAGCTCAGTCGCTCTCGCCGAGTCTCTGATGTTGGGGAAACAGCGGAAGGTATCGGCTCGGTGCAAGTATTTCGTCTTTCGACCCAACTTGGAAATCACGCCCCGGTCGAAGAATGGTTTTCGATCGGGACGCACCGAGGCGAGAGATAGCGCTCTTTAACCGGCACCATCCGGACGAGAGAGATGAGCCGCTTTACGCCGGCAAGGTCTTGGCTCCTTGTGGAATCGACTCTTGGTTAGATGGATAAGCTTGCCATGAATAATCCTGAGCCCTCCGTGATCCACCAAACGACGCGATCACCGATGCGCGGCGCTGGCGGTGGCCATTGCCTGGATTTTTTTGCCTTCCTGATCGTCATGACCTGGCACGTCCCGTTCCTGGAATCACTGGTGCCGAAATGGATGATCAAGGCGATCTATCCGATCGACAAGACCGATCTCGATATGCTGCGTCTCACTCACTTCCTTGCCTTGGCGGTGGTGGTCACGCGATATCTGCCACGCAATTGGGCGGCGCTCAGCTCCAAATGGCTGCGTCCGCTGATACTATGCGGCCAGCATTCGCTTCCGATCTTCTGTCTCAGCGTATTCCTGTCCTTTGGAGCGCACTGGATCCTGATGCAGTACACCAGAGGTGTCTGGGAACAACTGGTCGTCAGCGCCGCCGGCATCCTGATTATGGTTGCGGCTGCATGGCTTTTGGACCGGGCTGGCAAGGTCCCCGACCTGTTCGTTGAGACGGCCGAGCCGGAAACCGCCAAAGCAGGGATCGAATCCTGAAAGCGTGAACCCGGTGAGCGAAATCGCTCGACGCTCGGCTGGTCGCGAGAGTCCGCGCTTTAGTTCAGCGCCTTCAGCCAGACCCCGATTTCGGCGGCCGCGACATTGGCCTGTTGCAGCAGCTTGCCCATGGTGAAGAAGCCATGGAATTGGCCGGAAAAATGCCGGTATGTCACCGGCACGCCGGCTTCCTTCAGGCGGTGTGCGTATTCGTCGCCTTCGTCGCGCAGGGGATCGGCGCCCGCGGTCAGCACATAGGCCGGCGGTAAGCCGATCAACGTCCTGGCGCGCGCGGGCGATGCGCGCCAGTCGTGAACGTCGGCAGCGCCGTTCAAATAATGGTCGCGGAACCACCGGATGACGGAATGCCTCAACAGGATGCTGGTCTCCGGCTCGCTGTGCGAGGGATGCGTCATCGCAAAGTCGATGGCCGGATAGATCAGCACCTGTCCCGCGATCGCGGGGCCGTTACCGTCGCGCGCCGCGATCGCGACCACCGCGGCGAGGTTGCCTCCGGCGCTGTCGCCGCCGACCGTCAGGCGCTCGGCGTCAATGCCAAGCTGTCTTGAATTCTCCGCGATCCACTTCGTCGCCGCGACGGCGTCATCGATGGCGGCGGGGAATTTGTGCTCGGGCGCAAGCCTGTAGTCGACGGAAATAACCGTGAGCTGACCTTCGTCGGCCAGTTTTCGGCACACCACATCGTGGGAATCGAGATCGCCGATCACCCAGCCGCCGCCGTGAAAAAACACCAGGCAAGGCGCGAACCCATGGGCCTTTCTGAGTGTCCTGGGTGTGTAGATGCGTGCATTGATCGGTCCGGCGGGCGAGGGGATCGTGAGCGGCGCTACCGATTTCAAGCTCGGGCGGTTCGGGATTGGTGACGACGCGCCCCTTCAAATAGAGTTCGCGCGCTTCCGCGGGCGACACCGTCTCGTAAGGCGGGCGGCCGGCTTCCTGAAACGCCTTGAACACGGCGGCGGCATCGGGATCGAGGGTCACGGGCATGGAATTGAGTTCCTCCTGGCTCGTCCGGTTTTCCCGGGTTTTTAGGGCTCGGCGGGGGCGCGCGAACATTGACCGGAGGCGACTATTTCACCTGGCGCGCGGGCTGACCAGCGGTCCGAGGAGGCCAGAAACCGCCCTTTCCCCGCCGTATTCGCCGTGTTAACCGGTGCCCGGTGCCCCTGCGATCGGCGGATAAGTCTGTACTATGTCGGGAGCCCGATTCGCCTGTTAAAGCCGCGAGATGTTTCGAACCATTGCCCTGACCGGACTTGCGGCCCTGGCCGCCACAGCGATCTCGCTTGCGCCGCCGGCGCGTGCGCAGATCGGCACGATCTTTTCTGATCCCGCACCGCGTCCGCCCGGCAACATTCCCCGCGGCAACCAGCCGCCGCCGCCCGACGACGAGGAGGAGGTGCCGGAACTGCCGCAGGGCCGCGTGCTGCCGACGCCCAACCGCCCGCTGCCGGGGCAGGGCGTGCCGCCTCCGGGGGCGGTGCAGTCAGAGCCTCTGGCGCCCCCGCCCGGCACGTCAGTCATTCCGCAGAATGTCCAGCCGGGCATCGCGGTGGCGCCGCCGCAGCCCAGCCAGGGCGTCGCGGTAGCGCCTCCGGGTGCCAATCCGTTACCGCCCAGCCAGAACCAGCCCAAGGGCGTGCCGCAATCGCCGGCCACCTTGCAGCCCGGCGACGAGGTGGTCTCCGAGCCACCGGCGCAGAAGATCATCAACAAGAAGGCGAGCTTTTCGGGCCTCGACAAGATCACCGGGCGCATCATCAATTTCGATGAGGATATCGGCGAGACCGTCCAGTTCGGTGCGCTGCGCGTCAAGACTGACGCCTGCTACACCCGTCCGGCCACCGAAGCCGCCAACACCGACGCCTTTGTCGAGGTCGACGAGATCACCTTGCAAGGCGAGGTGAAGCGGATTTTTTCCGGCTGGATGTTTGCGGCGAGCCCCGGCCTGCACGGCGTCGAGCACCCGATTTACGACATCTGGCTGACCGACTGCAAAAACCCCGACATCACGGTGGTAACGGCGGCGCCTGAGGCGTCGAAACCGGCGCCGCCTCCGCCGCCCTTGCAAAAGCGCGCCCCGCCGAAGCAGGCTGCCCCGCGCCCCGCGCCGCCGCCACTACCGCCACCGCAGCAGCAGACGCAACAGCCGCCCCCGCCGCCGCAGCGGCAATCCGGCGGCCTGTTCGGGATTTTCAGGCAGTAGAACTGGCGTTGATGATTAGCTCCGCCCGGCGATGATCTGGAGCGCCCTGGCGCCGCTGATCGGGCGATCGACCGGTAATTTCTGGAAATCCGCCTCGCCCTTGATCGCTCTGTCGAGCAGCGCCGTGTAGCGCCGGCGCGAGATCTCGACCGCGCCGAAGCTGCGCAAATGCTCGGTCACATATTGGGTGTCGAGCAGTTCGAAGCCGCCCGCGATCAGCCGCGCCACCAGATGCACCAGCGCCACCTTCGAGGCGTCGCGGGCACGATGAAACATGCTCTCGCCGAAGAAGGCACGGCCGAGGCTGACGCCATAGAGCCCGCCGACAAGGTCGTCATTCTGCCAGACCTCGACGCTGTGGGCGTGCCCGAGTTCGTGCAAGCCGACATAGAGATCGCGGATGCGCTTGTTGATCCAGGTGTCGTCGCGGCCGGGCTGCGGCGCGGCACAGCCCGATATGACGGCCTTGAAAGCGCTATTGACGGTGACTGTGAAGGCGTCGGAGCGCACGGTGCGCGCCAGTCGCGACGAGACGCGAAAGCCGTCGAGCGGTATCACGCCGCGCATTTCCGGTTCGACCCAGAACAGGGTCGGATCGTCGGCGCTTTCGGCCATCGGGAAGATGCCGCAGGCGTAAGCGCGCAGCAGCACTTCGGGCGTAATCTCGGAAGAGGCGGAGTTGCGGGACGTCATGGGTGCCGAGGATAGCAGGGCGGAGGCGGGCGAGGCTAGCTTGCCGCCGCACAGCCGGGTTTCGCGGGCTTGTTGACGCGGCGAAACCGCAGCACGATCCGGGTACCGGCATGGCCCGGATCGCGCTCGACGCTGGCCTCCAGCTTGGAGGCCATGGCGGTGACGATGCGCTGTCCCATTCCGGTGGAACGCGGGTCGGTCTTGACGTTGAGGCCGACGCCGTCGTCGGCGATCGACAACGCCAGATCGTCGCCTTCCGCATTGAGGTCGATGTGAATCGGACCGGCGCCGTCAGGGTAGGCGTATTTCACGGCGTTCATCACCAGTTCGTTGACGATGATGCCGATCGCCACCGCGCGGTCGGGATCGATCTCGACCGGCTCGGCCTTCAAGGTCAGCCGCGACATCCGGTTGCCCTCGGCGGATCTCCTGAGATCCTCAAGCAAGGCGTCGAGATACTGGTTCAGCAGCACGCTCTTCAGGTCGTGTGAGGTGTAAAGCCGGCGGTGGATCTGGGCCACTGCGGCGACCCGACCCATCGCATTGGTCAGCGCGGCCTTGACGTCGTCCTGGGTGCTCGAATTGGCCTGCAGATGCAGACAGCGAGACGATGATCTGCAGGCTGTTGCCGACGCGGTGGTTGACTTCGCGCAACAGCATCTCCCGCTCGGCGGCGAGCGCGGCGTAGCGGTCGCGCGAGGCATGGACCTCGGCCTCGGCGTCGTCGCGGGCCTTTCGAATGGCCGCCTGCCGCAGCGCCCCGTCGACCGCGACCTGCAGCAGCGGGATGAAATCACCGTGCACATCCTTGACCAGATAGTCGGCGGCGCCGGCCTTCAGCGCGGTGACGGCGATGCTGGAATCCTGCGCGGCGGTGACGAACACCACCGGCGGCGCATTCGGAATCGCCATGATCTGCTCGAGGGTTTCCAGCCCGTCGAGGCCGGGCATGTATTGATCGAGCGCGACGACATCGATGCCGCCTTGCTGAACGCGGTCGAGTCCCTCTGTGCCGCTCGCCGCATGAACCACCCTGAAGCCGAGCCGCGTCAGGCCGCGATCGACCAGCCGGGCAAGCCCCTCGTCATCGTCGATGTACAACAGTGTGGGCATCGCAGGGTTCATATGGCGGCTGATGGAATCTGAATCACCGAGAAGAACAGGCCGAGCTGGCGAATGGCGTTGGCAAAACTTTCGTAATTCAGCGGCTTGGTGATGTAGACGTTGCAGCCGAGTTCATAGCAGCGCTTGATTTCCTGGGAATTGTCGGTCGTGGTGAGCACCACGACCGGCGCACATTTCAGATATTTGTCCTCCTTGACCCGCCGCAAGATGTCGATGCCGGTCATGTCGGGAAGGTTCAGGTCGAGCAAAATCAGCAGCGCCTCGCCCTTGTGATCATGGCCGGAGCCATCGCCGCCAAACAGGTAGTTCACCGCTTCTGTACCGTTGCTGAACGGCATGATGTCGTTGTTGACGCCGGACCTGCGGATATTTCGCTCGATCAGACGAGCGTGTCCCTCGTCGTCCTCGATCATAACGATGGTGACTGGTTTACTCATCGATCTCTGTTCCGGTTACTGGCTGTCCAGGTGACAGGCAGCGCTATTGTGAACGTGCTGCCGCTATTAAGTTCCGATTGCACCGACATGGTTCCACCCAATCGCCGCACCAGAGCGCGGACGTGGGCAAGTCCAATTCCCTGTCCTGGCTTGTCCTGGGGGCCGGCGCGGCGAAAAAGGTCAAAAATCCGCTGATGATCCTTCGGATCGATGCCGCGCCCGTTGTCGGCGATCTCAAAGATCGCAAAGCCCAGTTTGGTCCGGCCGCGGACCGTGATGTCGCCCGGGGCTCCCGGCTTGAGATATTTGAGCGCGTTATCGATCAGGTTGGAGAAGATCTGCTCCAGCGCGAGGCGGTCGCTGATGATGTCCGGCAGCGGCTCGATGCGAATCCGGGCTTCCGCCTCCGCAGCCTGATGCGCGACCGTCGTGACGATGGCTTCGATCAGTTCGCGGGTGTCGATTCGTACCGGCTCGAACTCGCGCCGCCCTTCGCGGGTGAGGTTGAGGATGGCTGATATCAGGCGGTCCATCTTGGCGATCGAGGATTTGATGAACCCCAAAGCTTCCGAGAAATCCTGCGAGAGCTGCTTGTCTTGCCCCTCGAGGACCGGCTCGGTCTCTCCCGCAACCACCGGCACCGGAACGGAACCTGCGGCATGGCCGAGTGCCGCCATCCGCCTGAAGATGCCGGCGCGCAATTCCTCGAGTTCGCTCGTGAACCCCATGATATTGACCAGCGGCGAGCGCAGATCGTGGCTCACGATATAGGCGAAGCGCTGGATTTCGTTGTTGGCTTCACGAAGGTCGGCGGTGCGCTCGTCGATCGTGGCCTCGAGGTTGATGTTGTTGTCCCGCAACAGGGCCTCGGCCACGTCACGCGCGCGCGCCGAGCGCCGCACCAGAAAGATCGAGATACCGGCCAGCACCACAACGAAACCGGAACCGATGCCGGTCATCGATGCGGCCAGGGTCTGGCTACGGTCGGCACTCGTCGTGCGCTCGACGAACAGACGATCTTCTTCCGCCCGCATCCGGCTGGCGAGATCATCGATGTGCTTCATGGCGTCGCGGCCTATGCCCTCACGTATGATCTGGGCGGCATCGTCCATGCGCTGTGTCCGCGCAAGTTCGATGGTCTTGCGGAATTCCTCGATTCGCTGGTTGCAGAGCGGAAGCATCTCGTCGACGAGGCGCTTTTGGACAGGATTGTCGCTCGCAACTTGGCTGAGCCGCATCAACGCCGGCGCGAGCTGGGAGGCGGCTTTCTCAAAATCGCTCTGAAAATCGGGCTGCAATGTTGAAAGAAAGCCGCGTTGCGAGCTTTCGGCGCGGCGCAATTGCAGCTGGGTGAGCGATATCTGGTTCTCGACTTCAACGGTGTGAACAACCCAGCGCGCGTCCTCCCGCGCCTTGTTCACCAGATGGACTGAGCCGGCGCTGATAAAGGTCAGCACCACGAGGCCCGCTGCGAGCAGGAGGATCTGTCCAATGGCGCGCCGGCGCGTGGCGTCAGGCGTCACAACAATCTCGCGTCATAAAGCCACGGAATTCAAGCAGTCCCCCGGACGGGAAAGGCTTTCCCGGTCGAGCAAAACGCCTGTTTCGGCTATTGGTTCCGGGGCGGGCCGACTGATTATCGGGAAAAGCCGGCGTTCAGCCGGCCGACGGGCCGTTCAAATACTGTTCGAGCCAGTGGATGTGATAGTCGCCGTCGATAATGGCGGGTTCCCGAACCAGGGCCCGGAACAGCGGCAGCGTGGTCTCGATGCCTTCCACCACCATTTCGTCCAGCGCCCGGCGCAGCCGCATCAGGCACTCGCCGCGAGTCTTGCCATGGACGATCAGCTTGCCGACCAGCGAGTCATAATAGGGCGGAATGACATAGCCCTGATAGACGGCTGAATCGATCCGCACGCCGAGGCCGCCTGGCGGGTGATATTGCGTGATCCTCCCCGGTGAGGGCCGAAAGGTCTGCGGATTCTCGGCATTGATACGGCATTCGATGGCGTGGCCGATGATGGCGATCTCATTCTGCGTCGCCGGCAATTCGCCACCCGCGGCGATGCGGATCTGCTCCAGCACGAGGTCGATATCGGTGATCATCTCGGTGACGGGATGTTCGACCTGGATGCGGGTGTTCATTTCGATGAAATAGAATTCGCCGTCCTCGAACAGAAACTCGATGGTGCCGACGCCGAGATACTTCATATCCTGCATCGCCTTGGCGCAAATCGTGCCGATTTTCGCCCGCGCCGCCGCCGTGAGAACCGGCGAGGGGCCTTCCTCCCAGACCTTCTGATGGCGCCGCTGCAGCGAGCAATCGCGTTCGCCGAGATGGATCGCACCGCCGCGGCCGTCGCCGAGCACCTGGATTTCGATGTGTCGCGGCTTCTGCAGATATTTTTCGAGATAGACCGAGGCGTCGCCGAACGCCGATCTGGCCTCGTTGGCAGCGGTCGACAGCGCCAGCATCAAATCGTCGGTGCTTTGCGCAACCTTCATGCCGCGTCCGCCACCGCCTGAAGCCGCCTTGACCAGCACCGGAAAGCCGATCGCTTGCGCGATCGCCATCGCGTCATCGTCGGGCCCGACCGCGCCGTCGGAGCCGGGCACCACGGGGATGCCGAGCTTCTTCGCGGTCTTCTTGGCCTCGATCTTGTCGCCCATCAGGCGGATGTGTTCGGCCTTCGGCCCGATGAAATGCAAATTGTGCTCGGCGAGGATTTCGGCGAAGCGGGCGTTTTCCGACAGGAAGCCATAGCCGGGATGCACCGCGTCCGCGCCGGTGATCTCGCAGGCCGCGAGCAGCGCTGGCACGTTGAGGTAGCTGTCTTTCGACGGCGGCGGGCCGATGCAGACGCTCTCGTCGGCGAGGCGCACATGCATGGCGTCGGCGTCGGCGGTGGAATGCACCGCGACGGTGGCAATACCGAGTTCCTTGCACGCGCGCAGAATGCGCAGGGCAATCTCGCCGCGATTGGCTATCAGGATCTTGTCGAACATCGCAGCGCCTGACGTTGACGAATTCTATTCAATGATTACCAGCGGCTCGCCGAATTCGACCGGCTGGCCGTCCTCGACCAGAATCTGCGTCACGGTGCCCGCGCGCGGCGACGGAATCTGGTTCATCGTCTTCATCGCTTCGATGATCAACAGCGTTTGCCCGACCGACACCTTGGCGCCGACTTCGATGAACGGTTTGGCGCCGGGCTCGGACGCCCAATAGGCGGTGCCGACCATCGGCGAGGGTACCACGCCCGGGTGCTTGGCGATGTCGGCGTCCGCGGCCGGCGCGGAGCCTGCCGACGCGGAAGCGGCGGGTTGAAAGCTCGGCGGCACGGCTGCGGCGATACTGATGTTGCGCGCGACCCGCACCCGCATGCCTGCGCGCTCGATCTCGATCTCGGTGAGATTGGTCTCGTCCAGCAGCAACGCGAGTTCGCGGATAAGCGCGCTGTCGTCACTCTTGGATTTTGCGGCTGTCTTGTCGTCAGGCTGGCGCGCCATGATCTTGATCCGGAACTTTCTGAATGTTGACGGGCGGGTATGTCAGGCTCTTGCCCTGGCGCCGATCTTGGCGGCAAGGCCCGTGATCGCGAGCCTGTAACCGTCGATGCCGAAGCCGCAAAGCGTTGCGAAAGCGGCGCGGGCGGTGAAGGAATGATGACGGAAACTCTCGCGGGCGTAGATGTTGCTGATGTGCACTTCGACGGCGGGAATTTTCACCGCCGCCAGCGCGTCATGCAGCGCGATCGAGGTATGCGAATAGCCGCCGGCATTGATGACGATCCCGGCTGCCTTTTTGGCGTGGGCCTCGTGGATGAAATCGATCAGTTCGCCTTCGCGGTTGGACTGCCTGCAATCGGCTCTGAGCCCGAATTGCGCTGACGTATCGGCGCAAAGTTTCTCGACGTCGGCGAGTGTCGCGCGGCCGTAGGTCTCGGGCTCTCGGGTCCCCAGCAAATTGAGGTTCGGGCCGTTCAGCACGTAAATCGTCTCGGCAAGACTTTTGGCCATCCAAATCCCGGCAATGTGACGGTAGGTGGCGGGGGTTATAGGTAACAACAGGCCGAAGGGGAAGCCTTTAGGCCGTCATGGATCTCTCGCGAATGCTTCATCCAGTTCGTAAAAAGGTGTGCAGAACTTACGGATTCCACTCGTTAACCAATGTTCGGGATGGCCGGACCGCCGATGCCGGGATCGCCGGCGGGTTTATCGACCGCTGCAAGTCCCACAGGAAAGGGGGCGGGCAATTCTGCCCGCCCCGAACCCGTTTGCCGCCTCTTCGGATTTAGGCTTCCAGCACAGCCACGATCTCGAGCGTCCGCGGATTTACCACCACGATCTGGTCGCGGACGAGGAAGAACTCGTAGCCGCGCCAGTCCGGATAAATCGTCACGATTTCCGCCGGGAGCGGATGGAAGGACACTTCGCGGGGAACGCGGGTGCCGACCGCGATCGAGAAATTCACGTTGTTGGCCGGCGCAACGTGCTGGTCCCGGATCACCGAGGTGATCTTGGTGCGCTGTTCGGTCGAAAGCTTTGCGCCGGCGCCGGCTTGTCCGACCGTGGTCTGGGACCTGCTCTCCGCCGCGCCCTTCGATCCCGCTTTCATGTTGTCGTTGCGACCCTCGCGGCCTTCGGCCTTCATGCCGCTGCGGTCCTCGCGACCTTCGGCCTTCAACTCCTTGTTGCCGCCCTTGGCACGGTCGTTCTCCGAACTCATTTTCTTCGACTTCTGACCTTGCAGGTCCTCGGCGCGCTCGTTCTTGCCGGCCGACGGCGATTTCTGTTCGGACTGTGTGGCCTTCATGCCGGTCGACGGTTTGGTCGGTTCCGAGGCGTCACGCTTCGTCGTTGTCGCCGGCGTTCCGGCGTGATCGGACGGTGCGCTCTGCTGCACGGTGGAACCGGCCGACGATCCTTCGCGGCTCGATCCGGTTCCCTGCGCGTTGGCGAAACCGGTTCCGGCGATCAGCGCGGCTGCGGCCACCGACATCATAAAGCGATTAGTCATTGAATATCTCCTCACGCGTTTGCATTGCCCGCGCCGACAACGAAAGCAGATGCGCGATGTTCCCCGTTATCGGCGGTTCCACCGGCTTTGTTTTTTTTAATGCGGGATGAACAGAACTGCTCAAACAAAAAGGCCGGCTGTCCAGCCGGCCTTTCGATTCCATCGGTGCAGCACGAGGTGCTTGATCGTGGTGCTCAGCACGTCGCCTTGCCGCATCGGGCGATGCCGATCTTTTCCTTGAGGCCTTCGAGGCCGACCGCGCCGATCACCACCTGCTTGCCGATGACGTAGCTCGGCGTGCCGTTCATGCCCATCGCTTCGGCGAGTTTGAAGTTTTCCTCGATCGTGGCGTTCACTTCCGGGCTCGCCAGATCCTTCTCGATCCTGGCCGTATCGAGGCCGGCTTCCTTGGCGGCGGCCATCGCGTGCGCCTTGTCCGCCGGACCACGGCCGCCGAGCAGCTTCTGGTGGAAATCGAGATATTTCTTGCCGCCAGGATCCTGCATGCGCACGGCTACCGCGACCTTTGCGGCTTCGACCGAACCCTCGCTCAGCACCGGGAATTCCTTCAGCACGACCTTCAGTTTGGGATCGGCCTTCAAAAGATCGAGCATGTCGGCCATGGCGCGTTTGCAGTAGCCGCAATTGTAGTCGAAGAACTCGACAAAGGTGACATCGCCGTCCTTGTTGCCGAGCACGACGCCGCGGGGCGAATTGAAAATCGTCTCTGCGTTGGTGGCGACACTTGCTTCGTGTTTCCTGGCCTCGGCGGCGGCCTGGCGCTTGCTGAGTTCGGCCATGGCCTCTTCCAGCACCTCGGGATGGGCGATCAGGTAGTCGTGGACGATGGTCTCGATATCGCCGCGCTGGCTGTCGGAAAAACTCTGTGCTGAAGCGGCCGGCGGCAGGCCGCAGAGCGCCAGCGCGAAGAGGGCGGGGACGAGCAGGCGGAACGAAGGCATTGGCAAATCCTCTGGGTGAAAGCCGGCTCTTTTCGAAAGCTGCGCCGGCTCAATTGGTTTTTAGTTGCTTTTCTGGCCGGGCAGCGGCTTTGCAGCAACAATGTCGTCGGCCTTGACCCATCCAGGCGTGCCGATGGCGAAACGGGTTTTCGCGCGCGAGGCGAGTTCACGCGCGGTCTTGTTGTCGCCGCGAAGGAAGGCGGCCTGCGCCGACGCCAGGTCGGCCTCTGCATAGTCTCCCTTGCGGCCATAGGCCATCGCGAGCTGGGTATAGCCGATCGGCGCTTCGGTCTCGCGGGCCACCGCGGCACGCAGAATCGAAATTGCTTCCTCGGTGTAGGCCTTATTATCGGTTCCCACGAGCGCTTGCCCAAGTAACATCTCGATGAGCGGCGAGTGGTTCGAGAGCGCTACAGCCTTGCGCAGGGGAGCGATGGCCTCCGCGGGTTTGCCACCTTCCAGCAGCGCCTGACCGCGCAATTCATGGAAATACGGGTTGTTGGGCTGCAACTGGATCAGTCCGTCGATCTGGGCGAGCGCGGAGCGCAGATCGCCATGCAGGTAGGTCGTGATCGCGTGCGCATAGCGCGCGGGCAGGCTTTCGTTCGATATCGGGTAGCGCCGATAGACGGTGTCCTGCCGCTCCATGAAGGCCGAGATCTTGGCCCGCACCATGTCGTGGCGCAATTGCAGGGCCGGATCGTCCTTCTTGTCCCAATAGGGACTCGAGCGCGCCAGTTCCTCCAGTGCCGCGACGCGGTCGGCGGGCATCGGATGCGACTGCAGATAAGGGTCCGCGCCGTGCGCCGCGAACAGGCTGTCATTGGTAAACCGCTTGAAGGTATCGTACATGCCCTTGGCGGACTGGCCGGTCGCGGTCAGGAACTTCACCCCGGCGCGGTCGGCGTTTTCTTCCTGCTGGCGCACATAGGAGATCATGGTGCGGCGGATCATTTCCTGCGGCCCGGCGACCGCCGCCGCCCCGGCATTGGCCAAACCGCTGTTGCTGCCGCTTCTTGCGCCCGCCACCATCGCGCCGGCGCCGAGCAGCATGGCGATGATCATCTGGGTCTGCGCCTGAGCCATTTGCTCGCGCATCTTGGCGAGATGACCGCCGGCCAAATGGCCGGTTTCGTGCGCCAGCACGCCGATGATCTGGTTCGGCGTCTCGGACTGCATGATCGCGCCGTAGTTCACGAAAATGCGGCGGCCGTCCGCGACAAACGCGTTAAAATTGCTGTCATTGATAATGACAATCTGGATGTTCTGCTTTTCGAGACCCGCGGCGCGCAGGATCGGCCGGGTGTATTCGCGCAGCAGTTGCTCGGCCTCGGTATCGCGGATGACGGGCGGTCCCTTCTGCTGCGCCAGCGCCGACGACATAGGCGCAATAGCGAGCGCCGCAGCGGTCGTGACCGCGGTCAGTTTCGAGGCTTTTTTGCGTAGCGCGAGGCGCAGGGACATGGCGGTCTTTAAAGGATTGGCGGCGGCCCGGATACCGGATATGCCCTAACAAACCGTGGAATACGGCCAGTCTGGGGCACCGGGCCAAATAGCAGATATTGATGCCGGAAGCGACACTGAAAGACCATGCGAGGAACCTGGTGATACCGTCGGGGCGAAGCGAAGTTCCGCCGTTCATGGTGATGGACGTGATGGCGGCGGCGGCGCGTATCGAAGCCTCCGGCGGCCATGTCATTCACATGGAAGTCGGACAACCCTGGGCTGCGGCGCCGAAGGCGGCGATTTCGGCCGCCCACGCCGCGCTCGACGGCGCGCGGATCGACTACACCTCGGCGCTCGGCATTCCCTCGCTGCGCGAGCGCATTGCGAGACATTACCGTGAGACCTACGGCTGCGCCGTCGATGCCGGGCAAATCGTGATCACGACGGGATCGTCGGGCGCGTTCATCCTGGCCTTTCTGGCCATGTTCGAGCCGGGCGACCGGGTTGCGGTCACGGTACCCGGTTATCCGCCTTATCGTCACATACTCACCGCGCTTGGCTGCGAGCCGGTGCTGATCGAGACATCAAGCGAAAATCGCCATGCGCTGACCGGTGAAGCCTTGCTCGCCGTTCACCGCAGGACGCCGCTAAAGGGCGTGCTGGTCGGAAGTCCGGCCAACCCCACGGGCACGATGATGTCCAGGCAGGCGCTCACCGGCCTGATCACAGCTGCGGAAGGTGCCGGCATTCGTTTCATTTCCGACGAAATCTATCATGGCCTCGATTATGCGTTCCCGGCGGTGACGGCAGCGGAACTTTCTCCGCATGCGATCGTCATCAATTCGTTCTCGAAGTATTTTTGCATGACTGGCTGGCGGGTCGGCTGGATGGTTGTGCCGGAACCGCTGGTCCGGCCGATCGAGCGGCTGCAGCAGAATCTCGCCATTTCAGTGCCGACCCTGTCGCAGATTGCCGCCGAGGCTGCGTTCGCAGGCCGCCAGGAGATGGAGGCGGTGAAGCTTGGCTACCAGGAGAACCGCCGCATCCTGATTGAGGGCCTGCCGCAAGCCGGCCTCGACAAATTCCTGCCTGCAGATGGCGCCTTTTACCTCTACGCCGACGTCTCGGCGTTCACCTCAAACAGTTTTGAGTTTGCCAAGCAACTGCTGGAACAGGCGCATGTCGCGGCAACCCCCGGCATCGACTTCGATCCGGTGCATGGCCATCAGTTCATCCGCTTTTCCTACGCGCGCTCGGGTGAGGACATGCGGGAGGCGGTCGTGCGTATCGCGCGGTGGCTCGGTCGCCGCGGATAAAATTGCCGGCGAGCTTGAGCTGCGTCATTGACTTCCGCTCAAACAATTGATTTTGGCTGTCCCGATGCAATGGCTGTTCGCGCGAGTCGACGGACAGACCCGCGGGTTCCAATGGGGGGAGTGAACGTCATGGCGGCCAAAAGCGGAGCGCCTGCTCGGGCGGCGAAACCCTGGTACAAGATCCTTTATCTTCAGGTCCTGATCGCCATCCTCATCGGTGTCATCGTCGGCTGGCTGTGGCCCAATGTCGCCACCAACGACTGGATCAAGGCGCTCGGCGACGGCTTTGTCAGGCTGATCAAGATGGTGATCGCGCCGATCATCTTCTGCACGGTGGTGTCGGGTATCTCGCATATTCAGGATGCCAGGAAGGTCGGCCGCGTCGGCGTCAAGGCGCTGGTCTATTTCGAAATCGTGTCATCGTTCGCGCTGATGCTCGGCCTGATCGTGGGCAATCTGATCCCGGTCGGTCACGGGCTCGGCGCCGGTTCTGACGCCGCCAAGGTCGCCACTTTCGTCAAGCAGGCGGAAGCGCAGAAATCGGTCGATTTCGTCCTCAACATCATTCCGGACAGCGTGGTCGGGGCGCTGGCGCGCGGCGATATCCTGCAGGTGCTGCTGTTCGCCATCCTGTTCGGCTTTGCGCTGATGGCGATGGGCGAGCGCGGCCACCGGCTGCGCGACCTCGTCGACGACACCGCGCACGCGGTGTTCGGCGTGATCGCCATCGTCATGAAGGCCGCGCCGATCGGCGCCTTTGGTGCAATGGCCTACACCATCGGCAAATTCGGGCCCGCTGCGCTGGGCAATCTGGTCGGGCTGATCGCCGTGTTCTACATAACCGCGGCGCTGTTCGTGTTCGTCGTGCTCGGTCTGATCGCGCGGTTTGTCGGCTTCAGCATTTTCAAGTTCATCGTCTACATCAAGGACGAGCTGCTGATCGTGCTCGGCACCAGTTCATCTGAAAGCGCGCTGCCGCAATTGATGGAAAAGCTTGAGCGGCTCGGCTGTTCCAAGCCGGTGGTGGGACTCGTGGTGCCCACCGGCTACTCCTTCAACCTGGACGGCACCAACATCTATATGACGCTTGCGACGTTGTTCATCGCGCAGGCGCTCGGCGTCGACCTCACATTCACCCAGCAACTGACCATCCTGGTCGTCGCCATGCTGACGTCGAAGGGCGCCAGCGGGGTGACCGGCGCAGGTTTCATCACGCTGGCGGCGACGCTGACGGTGGTCAATCCGGCGCTGGTGCCCGGCATGGCGATCGTGTTTTCGGTGGACAAGTTCATGAGCGAGGTTCGCGCGCTCGCCAACATCACCGGCAACGGCATCGCTACGGTGTTTGTGTCGTGGTGGGAGGGCGAACTCGATCACGTCAAGCTGCACGCCAGTCTCGACAAACAGATCGATCCGTCGGACGTGGAGACCGCGGTCACCACGGGCTAGCCGGGGCGCGGACAAACAGCCCAGTCGGCCCGGACAATGTTGGCACTGATGAGCGGAAACCAAACGGGCCACCCACACTCTTGCTGGCACAGCATAAGGCGCGCGGCGGGCGTCCGCCTCCTTGCTGCGGTCGTTCCGATCGCGACCTGCCTTTTCGCGCCGGAGAGCGCGCTTGCTGACAGCGCTATCGATGCCGCCGTCCAGCCTTATTTCGTGCTTGGCGGATGGATCGCCGCGCTGGTGTTCCTGGGCACCGGCTTTTTCATCCAGCGAAAGGCCCTGCGCAATCGCCGTATGGCAGCAGCGGCAGCGCAATGGCCGACGACCGACGGCAAAGTGATTTCGACTGACGTGGTCAGGCGCGTTTCCAAGTCGGAACATGAGTTCGATTATTTCGTCCCCGAAATTCGCTACGAATACAAGACGAACGGAATTAGCCACCAAGGCGACGTCATCCGGATCGGGCTGGACGATATGGGCTATCCCGAAGAGAAAAAAGCCCGCGAGCACATTGCGCTCTATCCGGTCGGCAGCACAATTGCTGTCCGATACGATCCTCAGGATCCGGAACATGCGGTGCTGGAGATCGAGCAGGTGGGTGTTACCCGGAAGATTGTCGCCGGTTTCATCTTCGCCGGGATCGGAATCGCGGCGATAGCGTTCGCGATCTGGAGCGCTAGTCTACCGACGCGGTGACGGCTGCATGCGCGGATATTGCGTGCTTTTGCGAAATCGATGAAGCGTTCGACGGGCAAGCGGCCAACCTCCCTGATAGGTCCGCGAGATGCCGCAGCTTCTGAATATTCACAGTGCCTTGCGAGTATCTTGACACGTTGCGAGAAGTGTCATCCCGCGCGTCTCATGTGGACTCAACTTTTCACGGTCAAAAGATAGAGGGAATTAGTGCGGCGGTTCGCACAATCGCCCCAGGACGGCTACGCTCCTGCCTCGCTTCCGTCAAACCGGGATGACCTCTTCCGTCACCAATTGGCTGGGAAGAACCGCCAGCGGAGGTACCGATGTATTCGCAGAGCCCACCTCTTGCAGAGAAGGAATGGCTGACGGCCGGAGGAACTTCGTCGGGCGGGCCTGCGCGGGATCCGACCGCCCGATCCGATCAGCACATTGGTATGCCGGCCCAAGGAGCCATCGATAGATTTTACTCGCCCCTCCGGTCAGGTCGCGAGCGACCTGCCATCGATTGCCAGTAGGATGTTGCGCACCATGACCCGGTTTCTTATTGCGGTTCTAATCGGTATCGGCGCCACGCTTGTCTGGCAGTCGTCCTACGGTGATGCAACAAGGGAGATGGTGGTAGCCCAGGCTCCAGCGCTGGCCTGGTTGGTATCCGCTTCGGCGATGAAGTCGCCAAACGCGGGGGCAACTTCCCCCGATCAGGGGCAGCAGCTTGCGCCCCTGGCGTCCAACCTCGATGTCGTGCGGCGAAGCGTAGAAGCACTCGCGGCCAGGCAAGAACAGATGGCCCAGAGCATTGCGACACTGCAGGCCGGCGAGCAGGACATCAGACAGAGGATGTCATCCCCAGCTCTGTCCCAGTCCCAGGCCTCCGTCCCGCAGCAAAAACCCCCGCAACCCAGGGCGCAGTCATCGTCGTTGCCTCGCCCGCCGCCTCCTGCCGGATCAATGTTGCCCTCGCGCTGACGGGCCCTGACCGGCGCGGGTAACAAGCCCCGTCCTTCATCCCGGAAAAAGCCGCGAAAATCTCGCGAAAGTTGATTTCTGCCGCGTCAACGCCTTGCGTGGCCGCGCACGAAGCTCATCGGCGGTCCCGAAAAATTTCGCTCGTTGGCCAAGAAGGACTTTTTCAACGACCTGCCAAAATTGCAGGTCGCCGGTCTTACCACCGGTATCTCGCAAGGCCCTTGCCGGCGTAACTCGTGGTGAAGCTGAGGCGGCCATCCTTGACGGCAACTATGGCCGCATCGTCAGCAATGTAACAACACGCGCTCACTGGGTGATGCACCCTTGAGCTATTTTTGCTGAATACGGTTCAGATAGTCGACCAGGAGCAGAACATGGGCGCGCACGTAGGCTTCCTGGTCATATGGAGAATCGAAAAAGTGTTCAGCGGCGTTGACCGCGTATCGCGTGCCCCAAACAGGCATGTCAGGTGAGCCATGACTGGCGATCTGCACACGTCCGTCGATCACGCCGCTGATGCGGTCCGCTGGAAACACGCCGCCATTGGTCTTGGCTAGCACAGTCAGGTCTGGTGGCACGACCTTGAGAGTAGCGCCCAGGAAGCCGTTGCCCTTCGCATCCGCCCCATGGCAGATGCTACACTGCAAGTCGTACTCCTTTTTGCCAAGATCGGTTTTTGCCGGCTGAGCGAGTGCGATGGTGCTGAATGATAATGTAGTCGTCAGTGCGAGAATGGCCAGCGGAACGTTCTTCATGGTCGCCTCCACGGCAGACGCTGATAATCGCAGCATACCTTTATTGACGAAGCTGACCGGCATACATTGATATAGATCAACGGTGGCACGGATGCGCGCCATCACGCCGCTCGATTTTCGGCGTCACGCTAGATGCAGGTCCGGATGTAGGGGCGGTTGAATTCCCACAGTTCATCGAGAAGATTTCGAGCCGCAGTCGCGGAATTGACGACCGGATCGATCAGCAGCGCCTGCAACGCCAGCTCCTTCGAAGCATGCACCGCTGCCTCGACGGCCAGTTGCTGCACGTTGACCTGAACGGTCATGAGTTTGGCGACGGGATCCGGCAGCGGACCGAGCGAAACCGGATGAATGCCGGCGATGTCCGCCATGACAGGCACTTCCACGGCGGCGCTGGCCGGAAGGTTCGGAATCGCTTTCTGGTTATAGACCACGCCCGATTCGATGAGTTGTTTGCGGTTATGAAGGACGGCCGAAATGACGGTAACGGCGCGCTCGCCCGATGCGGTCAGCATCCACCATGGAATCTCTGTCGTTCCCGAAAGCACGTCGTCGACAAGCCGCTCTGTTTTCGCCCGCTCGCCTTCGTCCCATTCGAAATTGTATCCGTTCTCGCCGGCCTCCCAGCCAAATGGCAGGTATTCGCCGACATGGCCATCGCTGCAGCCAAGCCAACGACCGAAGGCTCGAAACAAATTCCGGGTAAGCGGAGCCACCGACGGGTCGTGGCTCTTTTCCTTTTCGCGCAGCAGCGGATACAGGTCGGCCCCGGTTTCCCGGTCACGGATCTGCATCAGGCACTGGAAATGATTTAGACCCGCGCCCCACACCTCCACCCGTTCGGAAGGCAATCCAAGGATCGAGGCGACCTGATCGCGTGCCATGAAGATTCCATGGCACAGACCGACGGTGCGGACCTTGCTGTATCGCCCCAGGGCCAAAACGATACGGCTTTCCGGATTGGAAAAGTTGATGAACAGCGCCCGCGGACAACGCAGCTCCATCTCGCGCACAAAATCGAAAACGACAGGCAATGTGCGCAGGGTAAAGAACAATCCACCCGGGCCGCCGTTCTCTCCCAATGTGTGACGGATGCCGAATTTGCGCGGTACCTCCCAATCGAGCTTCCAGAGCCGGTTCCGGTTGATGGCGGTCGAGTGGACGACAAACTCCGCGCCGTCGAAGGCAGCCCGCCAATCGGTGGTGCTCTCGATCTTCAATGCGGCGCCGGATTTTTCGTTAAGCAGTTTTGCAAGGCGTTCGGCACGCGCGAGCCTGTCGGTGTTCCTGCCGACCAGGATCAGGGTGCTGCCGGCCAGATCATGACTGGAAAAGAGATCCCGGAACATGCTGATGCCGAACGATGCACTGCTTGCGCCAAGAAAGACGATTTTGGTAACCGCCGTCATGTCCGTTTCCCTGGGACGCTTTGCGGAGCCGTTCGGACCGGTCCCGATCAGGTGCCGTAGCGACAGCGCTCGGCAGCATTAATCCGAATGCCATACCCGACATTGATACTGATCAAGGTGATCTCCAAGGAAGCGCAGTCCTATGGTCTGCAGCAAAGGTCACTGCGGTGCATGGATTTCGGGCTTGCTAAAGGTCTGTTGGCGGGTCCCGCAGAGATCCGTGATTTCGATGTCACATGCCGGAAGAGGGTTGATCGATGACAGGAGACGCTCGTGGCTATTCCCTTCCCGATGAACTTGAACCGGATCTCCTTCGCGTTCAGGCGTACTGGACTGGCTTGAAGCGTGGCGCAAACGACGTTCCTTTTTGGGACGACGTCAAGTTTTCGTTGCGATCGCGGCTTGGGCGGGAGTCGATGCTGATCGGCGTTTTTGAAAATCCACTGCGGTTCCGGTTCGATCTCACAGGAGCGGAGGTGACGAACTGGTACGGCGGAACGATTGACAACGGCTTTCTTGACGAAATCGATCTTCACGCACCGTTCGACGAGCTGATCATGCAATGCAAGGCGACTGTCGAGGGCTGTGCTCCCACTTATTATCATCAAACCGCGTTCCGGAAAGGCGATGCCAGGCATCCGGGCGGTTACGCGCGCCTCTTGCTTCCGCTGTGGGGCAATGGTCGCATCGAGATGCTGCTCGGTGCCGTTGTTCTCGACAAGGCGGCGAGAAAAAGTGCGGGCTAGACAGATCCAGTCCAGGTCACTTTCCCGGCTGACGATGATTGCGGGCTATCGGCGTGACAATCACCTCAGAGGCAAGGCGATGGACGTCCTCGGCGCGGCAGAGTTCTGTTCCTGGATTGAGTAGCGCGGCAGAACCGCCGGCAACGCCGTAGCGCAGTGCCATCTCGAGACTATTGTTGTTCGCCAGGCTCCATACCATCGCTCCCAAAAAACTGTCGCCGGCGCCGGAAACGCTGATGGGCTCGATAGGGAGGCCGTTGGCACGCAAAGCGATGTCGCGAGTTACGAGAAGGGCGCCGTCGCGCCCCATGGAGATGGCAATAACTTCGATGCGATAGCGATCGAAGAGACGACATCCGGCTTCGACGAGCGTGGCTTCATCGCTCGACGTCATTCCTGCCAGTTCCTGAAACTCGTGAAGGTTGGGCTTGATCAGATAAACCCCTGCTTCCAAAGCGGCCTTCAGGAAGGGGCCCGACGTATCCACGATGGTCTTGCTATGCGCTTTCGAAGCCTGAGCCAATCTGCCGAAAAAAACGTGCGGTACGCCAGCAGGCAAGCTGCCACTCGCGATAACGAACGCCGGCGGAGGCGTGATGCGGGCAATCGATTCCAGACATTCCTGCCATTCGATGTCGCTGAGCGCGGCGCCCGGGAAGACAAGACGAAATTGCTCGCGGGTCGTCTCGTCAAAGATCGTAATGTCCTCCCGCGTGTCGTTTAAGGTCGGGATCACAATGCTTCGCACGCCTTCGCGCTCAACGAGCGTCGCCAGCAACTGTCCGGTGGCGCCGCCGGCCGGGTAAATAGCGGTCGCTGCGATGCCGAGCCGTTTAAGAACCCGCGCTACGTTGATTCCGCCACCTCCCGGATCGCGCAGGGCCTGCGTGCATCGCATTTTGGTGAAGGGAAGCATTTTTTTTACCGACGTCGAGACGTCGACGGCGGGGTTTATGGTGAGGGTGGCGATTTGAGCGACCGGGATTTCAGCCAACGCCTTCGACCTCCGCCAAAATACGCAAACCGACGAATGCGGCATCCTCGTCCAGAATGAGATAGGCCGGAATCGGTTCGAGATATTTGCTGATCCTCCCTTTTTCTTCAAAACGCGCGCGAAATTGCGAGCGGGCAAAATATTCGGGCATGTGACGCAGAATCCCGCCAGCGATGAATATGCCGCCCTTTGCTCCGAGCGTGAGCGCGAGATTGCCGGCGAACGTCCCAAGCATCGCGCAGAACATGTCGACGGCGGCGCGGCTGGTCGAACAAGTTCCCTCGACCCCGGCCCGGGTAATCTCGGCGGCGCTGCGGCTTGGCATCGTCACGTTGTCGAGGGCGGCCTGAGCCTCGTAGAGATTTTCCAGCCCATGGCCCGAAAGAACGCGTTCCGCCGAGACATGTCCAACGCGTTGCCGCAGATACGCGATCACAGCATCCTCCCGCGACGAGCTGCCGGCCATCGTCGAATGGCCGCCCTCGCTCGAAAGCACGAGGTGAGCGGTCTCGTGCGGTATGCTGACCGCCATTCCGAGGCCTGTGCCGGGGCCAAGCGCCGCGAGCGGCGCCCCGATGACCGGTTGTCGGCCGCCAACCTGAAGCAACATCTCAGGGGAGAGACGGGGGAGGGACCACGCAACTGCTTCAAAATCGTTGATCAGACGCACCGTGGAAAATCCGTAAGTCGCGCGCAACTCGGCGGCATCGATCACCCAGGGACTGTTCGTGAGAACGCAGCGGCCGTTCTGGACCGCGCCGGCGACAGCAAGAATGGCGGCGCGGATCGTGCCAGCCTCCGGCACGCCGCCAAGATACGCGTTGAGTGCCTCGAGAAAGCTGCCGTAGTCGCGCACGGCCATATGGGTGACCTGGCCGACCGTTCCCCCGGCCAGAATTGCGAAGCGCGCGTTGGTCCCGCCGATGTCTGCCAGCAACACCCGAATGCTTCGTTGAGTGGAGACTGCTGTCATCGCTGCCGTGCCGTCCTGCCGTCCTCTTTCGCAGCGCCTTCGATCCGGAAACTGGAGGTGGAGACGCCCCAGACGAAATCGGCGCGCAGGCTGGCGGTGGAAGGCAGCTCCGATGCCGGCGTCAAATGCTCCGCCTGATCGCCGGCTGAGTTTCCGTTCGAATTCACTGTTCACCCTTCCGCCCGGGCAGAGTGCGAGGCGATACTAATAGTCCGACCGGTGACGGGACGATCTTGAGATATATCAAGAGTCATGGAGCGATCGATGCGATAGATAGCCAGCCGTCATTCTGCCGTTGGGGTATCCGATTGCAAAGAACCAAATGGGGCGGAATTGCCGATGACCGTTTCCGCGGAAGCGGCTTTTTTCGCGTTGACGAGCGCGACGGCGTGTTCTGGCTTGTCGATCCTGACGGCGGCCGCTTTCTTTCCAAGGGCGTCAATACGGTCTGCTTCGATCAGGACCACGTCGGAAATACCGATCGCGTGCCATACGCCGACACCTGTCGGGAAAAATACGGTAGCCAGCACGTCTGGCGCGCGGCGGTGGCAAACCGGCTGGCGAGCTGGAAATTCAACACGCTCGGCTGCTGGTCAGATGAGCTTGTCGCCAGCGCAGGATCGTCGCCGCTGGCGACGACGCCTACGGCCGCGCTCGGAGCCTCTTTCCGCCTGCACCGGCGTGACGAGATCTTTCCCGATGTCTTTGATCCCGCATTCTTGGGTCACATCCGCGAAAGCGCAAAAAATCGTTGCACGAGGCGGCGCAACAAGACCGGATTGCTCGGCACATTTATCGACAACGAACTATACTGGTCGCCGGATTGGCGAGGGGCTGACGAACCTCTGACGCTGTTCCTGAACCTGCCTGCCCACCGCCCGGGGCGAGTCGCGGCGATCCTGAGGTTAGAGGAGCGCTATCGGGAGTTTTCGCAATTCAACGCGGTCTGGCGCACGCCGGCGCGATCGTGGGAGGAATTCGGCACCATCGGACATGTCGAAGCGCCGTTCTTCAGAATGCCGCCCGGCGGCCTGAACGATGCGCTCGAGGCCAAGGCTAACCTCGCCAATCCCACCCGCGCGGCATTTTTCGCCGATTGCGACGCGTTTGTCGCGGTTGTCGCCGAGCAATATTTCGAATTGTGCGTCGCGGCCATCAAGGCCGCCGACCCCAATCATCTCGTGATCGGCTCCAGGTTCGGCTATCGGCCGCAACCAAATGTGATTGCTGCTGCCGGCCGCTACCTCGATGTGATCTCGTTCAATTGCTACGACCTCGACGCCAGTGCCGTTATCGATGCCTACGCGGCAACCGGGAAACCGTGCCTGATATCCGAATTTTCCTTCCGCGGTGACGATTCAGGCCTGCCCAATACCAATGGCGCCGGACCGCGGGTGGCGAGCCAGATCGAGCGGGCCCAATGTTTCGAACGCTACGTTACCGCATCCCTGAAAAAGCCGGCCGTGGTCGGTTATCACTGGTTCGAGCACGCCGATCAGCCGGCTGAGGGACGGTTTGACGGCGAAAATTCGAATTTCGGCACGGTCACGATCCAAGACGAGGTCTATGCGGAGCTGACGGAAACGATGACCAGGGTCAATGGCGCGGCGGAGCAAATTCATGCGCAAGCCGCGAGAGCCGGCTAGGGCGTTTTCAAGCGAAGTGGAGACCGGTTCGCGTTAAGAAAACGCGTCAGATCGAAGAATCCAGAGCCCCGTTTCGATTCTATCGAAATGGAAAAGGGCTCGAGCGGCCGTCAAACCCTGATTTTCGCCGGATTGGTTTCGGCCTCGAGCACCGCGGCCATGGTGCGAAATACGCTCGACGGATTGACGCTGATGGAATCGATGCCAAGCTGCGTCAGGTAGCGCGCAATCTCCGGGTAATTCGCGGGGGCTTCTCCGCAGATGCCAACGTGACGGCCATTGCGCTTGGCACCGACCACGGCCTGTCTGAGCATCTCCAGCATTCCCGGATCGCGTTCATCAAAATCGAAGGCGACAATGTCGGAATCCCGGTCAACTCCCAGCGTAAGCTGGGTGAGATCGTTTGAGCCAATCGAAAAGCCGTCGAACACCTCCGAAAACGCGTCGATCTGAATCACATTGTTGGGAATTTCGCACATCACGTAGATCTCGAGCCCATTCTCGCCGCGCTTGAGGCCGTTGGCCGCCATCGTCGCGATCACGCGTCGCCCTTCCTCGACGGTTCGGCAGAAGGGCACCATGATGCGCAAATTGGAAAGCCCCATTTTCTCGCGCACCCGGCGAAGCGCCGCACACTCCAGCGCAAACCCTTCCGCATAAGCCGGGTGGCTGTAGCGGGAAGCCCCGCGGAACCCCAGCATCGGATTCGCCTCTTTGGGTTCAAACGCCTCGCCGCCGAGCAGGCTGGCGTATTCGTTGGTCTTGAAGTCGGAGAGCCGCACAATCACCGGCTTGGGATAAAATGCCGCGGCAATCGTGCCGACGCCTTCCGCCAGCCTCTCGATGAAGAAATCGGAGGGGCTTTTGTAACCTTTAGCCAGACGAGCGATCGCGGCCCTGGCCTTGGCCGAGGTGATCTTCTCCGGTTTGAGAAGCGCCATCGGATGCACGCCGATATGCTCGCTGATGATGAACTCCATGCGCGCGAGGCCGACCCCCGCTTGCGGCTGCATGGCTACCCGGAATGCCATTTCCGGAGTGCCGACATTCACCATGATTGCGGTACGCGGCTGCTTGAGGCCGCTCACCGGCGTTCGCGTGACGTCGAAGGCAACCGTTCCCTGATAGACGCTGCCGATATCGCCCTGGGCGCAGCAGATCGTGACATTTGTCCCGGTCTTGAGCTTCTCGGTCGCGTGCGTCGCGCCCACCACTGCGGGTATGCCCAGTTCCCGGGCCACGATGGCCGCATGGCAGGTCCGGCCGCCCTTGTCGGTGATGACACCGGCCGCGATCTTCATGACCGGCTCCCAATCCGGACTGGTGGCCGGCGCGACCAGAATCTCGCCCGGTTTGAAGGCTGCGAGGTCGCGCGCTGTCGCGATGCGGCGCGTGCGCCCGGAGGCGATCTTTTCCCCTACCGCCCGGCCGGTGACGACAACGGACCCGCTCCCCTTGAGATTATAGGTTTCGAAGACATCGGGCGAACGCTGCGAGGCTACCGTCTCGGGTCGCGCCTGAATAATATAGATCCTGCCGTCGGAGCCATCCTTTGCCCATTCGATATCCATCGGCATGGCAATGCCGGCGTGTTTCGAATAGTGCTCCTCGATCCGCACGGCAATTTCGGCAAGGCTCAACACCTCCGTATCGGAAATGCAGAACCTCTCCCGCTCGGCGCTCGGCACGGCGCGAATGCGCGTCGTACGGCTGCCGCCGCCCTTGCCGTAAGTCATGCGTATTTGCTTGCCGCCGAGCCGGCGGCGCAGGACACAGCGAAACCCTTGGCTCAGGGTCGGCTTGTGAACGTAGAACTCGTCAGGATCGACGCTGCCCTGGACGATGGTTTCGCCAAGACCGTAACAACCCGTGACAAAAACCACATCGCGAAATCCGGATTCGGTATCGAGCGTGAAGACGACACCACTGGCCGCAAGATCGGAGCGGACCATTTTCATCACCGCGACGGACAGAGCGACCTTGAAGTGATCGAAGCCGTTGTCGATGCGGTAGGAAATCGCGCGATCGGTAAAGATGGAGGCAAAGCAACGCCGGCAGGCCTCGAACAGATCCTTCGCGCCGCGCACGTTGAGGAAGCTTTCATGCTGGCCCGCAAAACTCGCGGTCGGCAGATCTTCTGCCGTCGCGGAACTACGCACGGCGACCGCGACGCCGGCCCCGTACTCCCGTTCAAGCTGCCGGTAAGCTTCCAGGATCTGCGCGCGGAGAGGTCCCATATCCATCGCCCTGTAGACGATTTCGCGGGCTTTGGCGGCTATGGCCGCCAGCTGCTTGATCTTGCGCTTGTCGAGACCGTCGAGAAGTCGATGAAGCTCGTCCGCGATGCCGGCCTGCGACAGCGCATCGCGGTAAGCGTCTGCCGTGATGGCAAAGCCGTTGGGGACAGCAACCCCTTGCGACGACAGAACGGAATAGAGCTCGCCAAGCGAGGCGGTCTTGCCGCCGACAAGCCCGACATCCTGCAAGCCAATTTCGAGGAAGGACCTGATATATCCCGACATAGGATCAATAGATCATGCCGGATTTCCCCCGCATTGAGGAAGGTCAAGCCTCCTGCAGACACGGGGTCCTCCGTACTAATTGCCTGAACGATCCTGGAATCCGTCGAGGTCGCCGATGGTTTCGCTGTCTCCGGCCGGCCGGGTACCGGCCTTGCCGGATTAATTAATGCGAGTGTGCACTGCCCAGTCTGGCGACGGAGTTGGCTGTACTCGGCAAGCGTACCGCGTAAATGCCATCGCCGAGCAAGGCCTGGACGATGAGCGCGATGGTCCAGAACGCCGGATATTCCCAGCCGCCGTGGGCGTTGGTGAAAAAGAAGCCGGCCGCGCCGTGCACCGTGAAGATGGCGCCCAGCAAAATCGGCACGACAGCGATCGCAACGACGCGGGTCCACAGGCCCAGGATCAGCGCGATACCGCCAACCACTTCCGCGGTGATGATGACGTAGGCGAGCGCGGGCGGCAGACCGACGCTGCCGAAGAACTTCGCCGTTCCAGCCGGGGTGAAGACGAAAAATTTGAGGCCGGCATGCGCCAGGAAGAGAACACCCAGACTGACGCGAAGCAACAGCGCGGCATAGGGAGCGGTTCGGGAATCGATCATGGCTATCTCCTGATTGTCGGTGAGATATGACCTATTCCTGGAATTGCCATAATCTGGTAACTGAGAAATACAGATCACACCTAGAGAGTGAGATGGTCGCTTGCTGGACCGCCTGAAGGGCCTTGAGGTATTCGCGAAAGTGGCCGCCGCGGGCAGCTTTTCAGCCGCCGCCCGGGCCATGGGCATGTCCCAGACGATGGTCACCAAGCACATTGCCGCGCTGGAAACACGACTGGGCGCAAAGCTCTTTCATCGCACGACGCGACGGCTTTCGATCACCGAGGCCGGACGGAGCTACCTCGAATCCTCCGAGCGCATCCTCGCTGAAATCGAGGCTGCCGATGCCGCCATCGCCGTGGATCGGGTCGAGCCGAGGGGGCTGCTGCGGCTCAACGCTCCGGTCTCGTTCGGCACGCGGCAGATCGCCCCTTTGCTCGCCGAATTCGCAGAGCGTCATCCGCTCGTGACCGTCGAGCTTGGCCTCAACGACCGTATGGTTGATCTTGCGGACGAGGGCTGGGATCTTGCGGTCCGTATCGGCAATCTCAGCAATTCAAGCCTGATCGCGCGCCGAATTGCGCCCTGCCGCATCGCCGTATGCGCGGCGCCGTCATATCTCAAAGCGCGCGGTACTCCGCTCACGGTTTCGAGCCTGGCGGGCCATAATTGTCTTGGCTACACGCTGTCTCAGCGCAACCCCGTCGATCGATGGGTATTTGGCGCGCGCGCCGACGTCAGCATTCAGATCTCGGGCAATCTGCGCGCAAACAACGGAGATGCCCTGCGGGCCGCCGCGCTCGCGGGACAGGGTATCATCCACCAGCCGACTTTCATCGTTGCCGATGATCTGCGTGCGGGCAGGCTGGTCGCGCTCACCCTGGACCAGCCGACCATCGAGCTTGGCGGCATCTATGCCGTGTTCCCGCCCGACCGCCATCCGCCTGCAAGAGTGCGCGCGTTCATCGACTTTATCGCGACCCGCTTTACGCCAGAGCCGCCATGGGATCGTGACGTTACTTCGCCTCACTGAAGTGGTGTCGCGATGCTTCGCTGCGATCAGGTGACACAACAAAAAACCGCCCGGTTCTGGCCGGGCGGCTTTCTCGTTTCACAAAACGGATCGGCTATTCGCCGTTGCCGAAGCGCCGCGACCACCATCCGGCGCGGCGGGGCTGGGTGTCGCTGGTTGGCTCGGCAGCCGGCTGGGCCGCCGGGGCAGGGGCCGGCGCCGGTTCCGCCGGCTGGCCGGAAGAAACCGGCGTCGCTGCGGCGGGTTGGGCGTCGACCATGAAGCTCACTTTCTCGCGCACGGTGGAACGCCGCCGCGCGGCTCGCTCGGCCTCCTGAGCGGTCTCGGTCTCGACCGTCGCATGAGCCGGCTCCGGCTGATCGCGATCGGTCTGTTGTTGCTCGGGCGGTGGTGCGATGGATTCGGGCTGGACCATCGGCAGCGACGGCTCGGATGGATTCCCGTCGAAATCGGCAACCGCGCTCGACGCTTCCGGAGCCGATGCCGGTCCGAGTTCATCCGCGATCGATCCGGCGAGACCATCCTCCAGCCCGCCGCGCCGGCGGCGTCCGCCACGACGTCCGCGACGGCGGGGCCGCCGCTCGCCGCCAGCTGCCTGATCGGCGCGAACCATGCCGGGCTGTTCGTCGGATTCATCCTCGTCGGATTCGCTTTCGTCGCCAGCTATGCCTGAAACCTCACTCGGGATCGGCGCAAGGCGGGGCATTGCGCTTTCGTCACGCGCGGGCGCGCCTTCACGCGGCTCGCCAGGACGGCCGCGCCGTCGCCGCCGCCGCTTGCGCCTGGGGCCGCCATCGGCTTCCGCTTCGCCGCCAGTCTCTTCGCCGCCCGCGGATTCGTCGGTCAGCCCTTCGGTCTCTTCGGTTTCCACTTCCGATTCGACTTCGATGTCGAACGGCTCTTCCTCGTCGTACGGTTCCTCGATCTGCGAGGGGTAAGCCGCAACCTGCGCTGCCAGCAGCGCCTTGGCGGCCTCCAGCGTGTGCACCTGTTCGCCGCGATCGATGACGAACGACTGCTGGCCGCTCACGGTCGGATCGGCGATCACCGAGAGCGTGACCTTGAAGCTGTTTTCGAGATCGCGCAGATGGCCGCGCTTGTGGTTGAGGACGTAGAGCGCAACGTCGGTCCGGGTGCGCACCACGAAATTGTGGGTGGCGCCCTTCATCAACAATTCCTCGAGCCCGCGCAGCAGCTGCAACGCCACCGAAGATACCGAACGCACGTGGCCGCTGCCGCCGCATTGCGGGCAGGGCTCCGTCGAACTCTCCAGCACACTGGCGCGAATGCGCTGGCGCGACATTTCCAGAAGGCCGAAATGCGAAATGCGCCCGACCTGGATTCGGGCCCGGTCCTGCCTCAGGCAATCGCTCAGCTTGCGTTCGACCGACCGGTTGTTGCGCTTCTCGTCCATGTCGATGAAGTCGATGACGATCAGGCCCGCGAGGTCGCGCAGGCGCAGCTGCCTTGCGACTTCCTCGGCGGCCTCGAGGTTGGTCTTGAGCGCGGTATCCTCGATGTGGTGTTCGCGGGTCGATCGGCCGGAATTGACGTCGATCGAGACCAGCGCCTCGGTCTGGTTGATCACGATGTAGCCGCCGGACCGCAATTGCACCGTCGGCGAGAACATCGCATCCAGCTGGCTCTCCACCCCCATCCGCGAGAACAGCGGCTGGCCGTCGCGATACTGTTTCACCGCGCGTACGTTCGAGGGCATCAGCATCTTCATGAAATCGCGGGCCTCCTGATAGCCGGCTTCGCCGGCGACCAGGATTTCGTCGATTTCCTTGTTGTAGAGATCGCGCAGTGATCGCTTGATCAGCGAGCCTTCCTCGTACACCAGCGTCGGCGCCTGCGACTTCAGGGTCATGTCGCGCACGGTTTCCCACATGCGGATCAGATATTCGAAGTCGCGCTTGATCTCGGGCTTGGTGCGGGAAGCGCCCGCCGTGCGCAGGATGATTCCCATGCCTTCGGGCACGTCGAGATCCTGCACCACTTCCTTCAGCCGCGAGCGGTCCTGCGCGCTGGTGATCTTGCGGCTGATGCCGCCGCCGCGCGCGGTGTTGGGCATCAATACCGCGTAGCGGCCGGCCAGCGACAGGTAGGTCGTCAGCGCGGCGCCCTTGTTGCCGCGTTCTTCCTTGACGACCTGCACCAGCATCACCTGACGGCGCTTGATGACTTCCTGGATCTTGTATTGACGGCGGGGGCGGAAGGCGCGCTCGGGCACTTCTTCCAGCACGTCGTCGCCGCCGACGGATTCGACGACCTCTTCCTCGGCCTCGTCGCCCTCGTCTTCATCGTCATGGTTTTCGTCGCCATGCGGGGCGGCGTCGTGTTCGGCGTGATCCGACGCGGCGCTCTCGCCATCGGCGTGTTCGCTGTACTCGCCGTGGCCGTCTTCGGCGTGGGGCGCGTCGTCGGCATGGGCGGCGTTTTCGTACGCGTCCGCTTCATGATGTTCATCATGCGCGTGCTCGTCGTGAGTGTCTGCTGCGGCATACGCCTCGACGGCGGCCGTCTCCGGCGTACCCGGTTGGCTCACCGCCGCCGGCGTCTCGCTCGCCTGAAGATCGCCGTGCTCGTCATGCGCCTGATCGTGCTCATCGTGGGCATGTTCGTGATCGTGCGCATAATAGTCATGATCATGAGACGCGGCATCGTCATGATGCTCCGCATCGCCATGGTGGTGTTCGGCGTCGCGACCGTGACCGCTATCGGCGTGCAGGCCTTCGGCGTGTTCCTGGCCTTCGTCGTGGCCCTGATAGGGCTGGGCGGCCTGCGACGGCTCCAGGCTCGCGTTCTCGACGATCTCGCTCTGGATGCGCTCGCCGTTGCCACGGCGGCGCGAATTGCGGTGGCGCGGACGGCGGCGGCTGGAGCGGTTTTCGTTCTCCTCCTCGGCCTCGCGATGGGCGCGTTCGTCCGCCTCGATCAACGCCTGGCGGTCGGCGACCGGAATTTGATAATAATCGGGGTGGATTTCGCTGAAGGCCAAAAAGCCGTGACGGTTGCCTCCATACTCGATGAAGGCCGCCTGCAGTGACGGCTCTACGCGCGTGACCTTGGCGAGGTAGATATTGCCGCGCAGTTGCTTGCGCTGGGCGGTCTCGAAATCAAACTCTTCGACGCGATTGCCGCGGACCACAACGACCCGGGTCTCTTCCGGATGGGTGGCATCGATCAACATTTTGTTGGGCATTTTGGAACTCTTGGCGGCGGCGGGCGCGTATCACGGTAAGCGCGTGTCGCGCCGCCGGGTGACGCGACGGTCCACCTGATTCGGGGGTGAGGGGAAGGCCGAAACGCAACCCGGGGCGCCCGTCCGAACGGGATCCTTGCGGAGCAAAACGACGTGCGGAGCTTTCGCTCCGCGTCGGCGCGATTCTTCCGTGGATCTTGGTCGGCAACACAGTCTGGCGCATCAAGCGTCGGCCCGTCTAAACACGTGGGCGGCAAAGCGCCGCCTTATCTGTCGCTGAAAGCCCCGGCGCGGCGCCAAAGCGCTCGCCGGCTGTTCGCATATCGGGCCTTAAGGCCCGGATAATCAGTTGTGCCGTGTCTGAAGCCGTCCCTGGAACAAGTCGGTAACCTGGGACCGGACGCCGCTCGGGCTCGAAACCGCCGCTCCTTGTCAGCCGCGCGCTGCGCTGGCTGCGGAGGGATCGGAAAGACGCTGGAATCTTCAGAGTTCGAAGGTTCCGGCGCTGCACCGGGAGGCTGAAACGACACAACCGGGAGTTTTAGCCGTCAGCCCCTTGTACATACGTGGATTGGGGCCTGCGTGCAAGGGAAGCCTCGCCGCGGGCAACACCCCGCCTTATTCACCGGATATGGATTAAGCTTCGCTTAACCCTGCGGTTCTAATGCGGTAAAAGGCAGCTCGGAGGATGGATTTGTTGGCGAGCCGCGCAAATCATCGTGTTTTGCTGGGAAGCGCACTAGTGTGCGCTGCAGCATTGCTATGTTCCGATGCCACAATTCTCGCTGCCGCCGAGGGGCAAGGGCCAAACCCGGTCGCGGCTTCGAATTCGCCCATCGCCTCGGATGCCCGCCTGGCAGGCGATCGCAAGCAAACCCGCTTCGTTCTTGACCTCGACAAAACCATCCAGTTTCGCGCCTTCACGCTGGCCGATCCGTATCGGGTGGTCGTGGATATCCCACAAGTCACTTTTCAGCTTCCTGCCGGGGCAGGCACCACGGGGCGCGGGCTGATCAAGGCATTCCGCTATGGCCTGGTCATGCCGGGAGGTTCGCGGATCGTGTTCGATCTGACCGGTCCGGCCAGGATTGCAAACTCGTACGTGCTGCAATCGGCCAACGGCCAGCCGCCGCGGCTGGTGCTTGAGCTGGAGGAGGTCGACCGCACCACCTTCGTTCAATCGCTCTCGGCGGAAAACCGCCCCCAGCTGAGGCCCGCGATCGCCGACGCCGCAAGCGCCGCGGTGCCAGCGGCAAGCGCGGCGCCATCCATACCGTCAGCGCCGCCGGATTTGCGTCCCGTCGTCGTGATCGACCCGGGCCATGGCGGCATCGACAATGGCACGCAGGAGAGTAACGAAACCGAGAAGAACCTGGTGCTGGGATTTGGGCTGGCGCTGCGCGACCGCATCGAGAAAAGCGGCAAGTACCGCGTCGTCATGACCCGCACCGACGATACCTTCATCCCGCTCGACGAGCGTGTCAGGATTGCGCGCAATCAATCGGCGGCGCTGTTTGTTTCGATCCATGCCGACGCCTTGCCGCGTGGAGAAGGTGATGCCCAGGGCGCGACGATCTACACTTTGTCCGACCGCGCCTCCGACACCGAGGCTGAAAAGCTGGCTGAGGTGGAAAACAGGGCCGACGCCATCGGCGGGGTTAATCTGACCGACGAGCCGACCGACGTCGCCGACATTCTGCTCGATCTGGCGCAGCGCGAAACCCGTACGTTTTCAAACCGGTTCGCGCGTCTGTTGATGGGCGATATGAAGACCACGGTGCGGATGCACAAGCACCCCCTGAAATCGGCCCGCTTTAGAGTGCTGAAGGCGCCCGACGTGCCGTCGGTGCTCGTCGAACTCGGCTATGTCTCCAACAAGGACGACCTCGAAAACCTGGTATCGGAAAGCTGGCGTTCCCGGACCGTTGCATCGATGGCACAGGCCATCGATGCCTTCTTCGCCAAACGCCTGGCGAAGGCCGGGCCGGCGAACTGAAGGGGAGCTTGCCGTGGCGAAAGCCCTAGTTTGGCCACAGCGGCGGCCCTATAAAAAACTGCCGGGAGGTCCAGAGAATCGGTCAAAAATCCCTCGCGGTCAGCATATTATGCGCCTGTGCGGAATGGCGGACCGTTCCGCGAGCTGAGTTCACGCTTAAGGAAAATGCCGGTCGTCGCGGCGCAGGGGCTGAAACGGATATTCGATAATGCGCTTTGTGGTGCGGTTCTTGGGTTTCTTGTTCGCCGCCGGAACCATCGTGTTCCTGGTGGGCGTCGCCGCTGCGGCCGGGCTGATCTGGCATTTTTCCAAGGACTTGCCGGACTATTCGCAGCTTCAGGATTATGAGCCGCCGGTGATGACGCGCGTCCATGCGGCCGACGGTGCGCTGCTCGGGGAATATTCCAAGGAACGCCGTTTGTATCTGCCGATCCAGGCGGTTCCGAAACTGGTCATCAATGCGTTCCTGGCGGCCGAGGACAAGAACTTCTACGAGCATGGCGGCATCGACTTCTCCGGCATGGCGCGCGCGGCCGTGCTCTATCTGCAGAATTACGGCTCCAACCGCCGCCCGCAGGGGGCCTCCACCATCACCCAGCAGGTCGCCAAGAACTTCCTGTTGACCAACGAAGTGTCGTTCACCCGCAAGATCAAGGAAGCCTTGCTGGCGATGCGGATCGAGCGCGCCTACTCCAAGGACAAGATCCTCGAACTCTATCTCAATGAGATCTATCTCGGCCTTGGCGCCTACGGCATCGCCGCCGCCTCGCTGGTCTATTTCGACAAATCGGTGAACGAACTGACGGTCGCGGAAGCAGCCTACCTGGCGGCGATGCCGAAGGCGCCGGGGGCGCTGCATCCGGTGCGCAACCACGACCGGGCGGTCGAGCGCCGCAACTATGTCATCGACCGGTTGCTGGAAAATGGCTGGATCAAGCAGGCCGATGCCGACCAGGCGCGCAAGGACCCGCTGATCGTCACCAACCGCGCCAATGCCGCGCATATCTTCGCCGGCGAATATTTTGCCGAGGAAGTCCGCCGCGACATCTTCGAGCGCTATGGCGAAAAGAAGCTCTACGAAGGCGGTCTGTCGGTGCGAACCACGCTCGACCCGAAGATCCAGGTGATGGCGCGCAAGACCATGGCGGCCGGCCTCGTCAGTTATGACGAACAGCAGGGCTGGCGGGGCGCGATCAGCAAGCTCGATATTTCGGGCGACTGGGGCGTGAAGCTCGCCGACGTCAAGTCGTTGTCGGATATAGCGCCGTGGCGGATGGCTGTGGTGCTGGAAACCAGCGAGCAATCGGCGCGGATTGGTTTTCAGCCGGGGCGGGAACTGGGCGGTGCCGTTGCCAAGGAACGGCCGACCGGAATCATCACGCTCGAGGGCGTCAAATGGGCAAAGGCTGCGTCCGGACCGACGCGGTACAAGACGCCGACCTCGGTATCGCAAGTGCTTTCGCCGGGCGATGTGATCTATGCCGATCCCATCATGAAGGATGGCAATGCGGTCGAAGGCCAGTACCGGTTGCGGCAGTTGCCGGAAGTTTCCGGCGCGATGGTGGTGATGGATCCCCGGACCGGACGCGTGCTCGCCATGGTCGGCGGCTTCTCGTTCGACCAGAGCCAGTTTAACCGCGCGACGCAGGCCTACCGGCAGCCGGGTTCGTCGTTCAAGCCGATCGTGTACTCGTCCGCGCTCGACAACGGCTATACGCCCTCGACCGTCGTGGTCGATGCGCCGATCGAGATCGATCAGGGGCAGGGCGCTGGCGTCTGGCGTCCGGAGAACTACGCCGCTGGCAAATACCAGGGTCCGACAACGCTGCGTAACGCGCTGCGATTGTCGCTCAATACGGTGACGGTGCGGCTGGCGCAGGATATCGGCATGCCGCTGATCGGCGAATATGCCAAGCGCTTCGGCGTCTATGACGAATTGCCGAATTATTTGTCCTACGCGCTCGGCGCCGGCGAGACCACGGTGATGCGAATGGTCACGGCCTATTCGATGTTCGCCAATGGCGGCCGGCGGGTGAAGGCAACCTTGATAGATCGCATTCAGGACCGTTACGGACACACCATCTTCAGGCATGACACACGCGAATGCCGCGGCTGCGACGCCCCCGGCGGCTGGAAGAATCAGCCCGAGCCGCAACTCGTCGACCGCCGCGAGCAGGTGCTGGATCCGATGACGGCCTACCAGATCACCTCGATGATGGAAGGCGTGGTGCAGGCCGGCACGGCAACGGTGGTGAAGGAAGTCGGCAAGCCGATCGCCGGCAAGACCGGCACCACCAACGATGAAAAAGACGCCTGGTTCGTCGGCTTCTCGCCCGACATCGTGGTCGGCATCTATATGGGCTATGACAAGCCGCGCAACCTCGGCAGGAACGCCACCGGCGGCCATTTGGCGGCGCCGATCGCGCGCGACTTCCTGAAGCTCGCGCTCGCCGACAAGCCGGCGGTGCCGTTCCGGGTGCCTGCGGGTATCAAGCTGATCCGCGTCGACTCCAAGACCGGCATGCGGGCCGGCCCGGGAGACAGCGGCAGGACCATCCTCGAAGCCTTCAAGCCGGGTACCGCGCCGCCGGATAATTACTCGGTGATCGGCGTTGCCGATGCCGACGGCCGCTCGATGGCGGTGCCGGCCGACTCCGATCGCACCATTTTGCGATCCGGCACCGGTGGCCTGTACTAGCGCGACTGGCGGCAAGCCGGTTCGCGCCAGGAAATCGCGCAAGCCGATTGCGCTTTGCGGCGTCCGCCGCTACATCCCCAGCACCATCAAATGGCGGCCCGAGGGCCGCAGATCAGAGAGCCCATGCGCGCCGAAGTCGAACGTTTAGTTGAAGAGATCAAGCAGTCAGTCGGGCTGCTGAGGAGGCATCTTTGACGTCGAAAAATCCACGGCGCGTCTGGCGGAGCTGAACAAGCTCGCAGAAGACCCCAATCTCTGGAACGATCCCCAGAAGGCGCAGAAGCTGATGCAGGAGCGGACCTCGCTGGAGGATGCGCTCGATGGCATCGGCAAGGTCGAGCGCGAACTCGAGGACAATATCGGGATGATCGAACTCGGCGAAGCCGAGAACGATTCCGGCGTCGTCACCGAGGCCGAGACCGCGCTGAAGAACCTGAAAAAGGAAGTCGCCCGCCGCGAGCTCGAAGCCTTGCTGTCGGGTGAAGCCGACCGCTTCGATTCCTATCTCGAGGTTCATGCCGGCGCGGGCGGTACCGAAAGCCAGGACTGGGCTGAGATGCTGCTGCGCATGTATACGCGCTGGGCCGAAAAGCACGGCTTCAAGATCGAGTACCTGGAAGAGACGCAAGGCGAAGAGGCCGGCATCAAGTCCGCCACCATCCAGATCAGCGGCCACAACGCCTATGGCTGGCTGAAGACCGAAGGCGGCGTGCATCGGCTGGTGCGGATATCGCCGTTCGATTCCAACGCGCGCCGGCACACTTCATTCTCCAGCGTCGCCGTCTTTCCGGTGGTCGACGACAGCATCAAGATCGACATCAAGGAAGCCGACGTGCGCACCGACACCATGCGCTCGGGCGGCGCCGGCGGCCAGCACGTCAACAAGACCGAATCCGCGGTAAGGCTCACGCACATTCCGACGGGGGTCGCGGTGGTCTGCCAGGCCGGACGTTCGCAGCACAAGAACCGGGCGCAGGCCTGGGACATGTTGCGCGCGCGGCTTTACGAAATCGAATTGAAAAAGCGCGAGGCGCAGGCCGCCGCCGACCAGGCCGCCAAGACCGAGATCGGCTGGGGTCATCAGATCCGCTCCTATGTCCTGCAGCCCTATCAGATGGTGAAGGATCTGCGCACCGGCGTGCAGACATCGGACACCTCGGGCGTGCTCGACGGCGACCTCGACGAATTCATGGCGGCGACGTTGGCGCAGCGTGCGTTCGGCACCTCGCCGGGCGCGGTCGAGGATGTGGATTGACGCATGACAAACGTTGCTTTCATCGGCCTTGGCCGTATGGGCCACGGCATGGCCGGCCGCTATCTCGATGCCGGTTTCACGGTCGCGGTCTGGAACCGCAGCAAGGCCAAGGCGGAGGATCTGATCGTGCGCGGCGCGCGATGGGCTTCTTCTCCTGCGGACGCTGCCAATGACGCCGACGCGATCGTGACGATGGTCGCCGATGACGAGGCCTCGCGCGCGGTGTGGCTCGGCGAGGATGGCGCAGCTTCGAGCGCCAAAGCCGGCACGCTGGCGATCGAATGTTCCACCGTGTCGTACGGCCACGCGCTCGATCTCGCCCGCGAACTGCGCGGACGCGGTCTGGTCTATATCGATTGTCCGGTCACGGGCCTGCCGGATGCCGCGGCGAGCGGGAAACTGACCCTGCTGGTCGGCGCCGAGCCGGCCGACCTCGAGCGCGCGCGGCCATTTCTCGCTCCGCTCTCGACCACGATCCGGCATTTCGGCGCGGTCGGCAGCGGCACGGTCTACAAGCTGATCAACAACCTGATGGGCGCGATCCAGATCGCCGGCATCGCCGAGGGCCTTGCGATCGCCGAACAGGCCGGCCTCGACATGAAGCTGGTGCTGGAGGCAGTCGAGACCGGCGTTGCCGCCAGTCCGCAGGTGATCCGCCATTCCAAACGAATGGCGGCGCGCAATTTCGCCGGCGCGACCTTCACGGCGGCGCTGCGGCACAAGGATGCCGCTTACGCCGTAGCGCTGGCCGAGAGCCTGCTGTCCGACGCTCCGCTGATGGGACGAGCCGCGGTGCAGGCCTATGCACGGGCGAAAGCCTTTGCGCCCGACGATGACGAAGGAAAGATGATCGAGATCGTGTCGCGCACGAAAGACAAAGCGAAGTAACTATTGTTCAAAGATGCGGACGCCCATCGCAAGGGAATCCGTGCAGATCATGCGTCCGATGCGCGGCTTTTCCATTCCGAGAACCAGCCGGTGAACCGGCCGCTGTCGCGCTTGCCCCCGTGCCATGCCGCGTAGACAGCGCCGTCGTCAGCCACCAGCAGCACCACGTCGAGGCCTTTGGAGCGCCGCAGCGTATCGATCGCCTGGGCGGGGGTCTGCGCGATCGGACCGGCGACATTGAACGAGGTGTTGACGGATATTTCGACGCCGATGCGGCGGCCGAGCGCCTTCAGATAGGCGTAGGTGAGGGGATCGTCTTCCGCCCGCACGATCTGGATCCGCCCGGTGCCGTCGGCATGAATGACCGCGGGAATTTTTTCGCGCGCGGGCGGCTTCGATTGCGCCGTCAGCACCATATAGTTGTAGGCGTTGTAGTCGGCGTCCGACGCGCCCTCGAGCAGATCGAAATACTGCTTTGCCGCCTCCAGCGTCGCCATCGGCGCCAGCGGGCGGATTGCCTCGCGGTATTTCACGCGTTCGTTGAGCCGTTCGCGCGCTTGCGCGTCGCAGGGGTTCGCCAGGATCGAGCGGTGACCGAGCGCCCGCGGCCCGGTTTCGGCCGCGCCCTGATACAGCGCGATGACGCCGTTTTGCGCGACCATGAACGCCATCAAGTCGGCGACGGCGTCGCGTCCCTCCGGCGTCGAAACATCCCCGATTTGCGTCGAGGCGATATCGTCGGCTTTAAGGGCGGTCGCGATGTCCTCATGCGTCGGCGGCAAACCGCAATAAAAGGCGTGGGTCATCGGGGCGCCGCGCGGAGAACCTGCGAGATGCGCGAACAGCCAGGCCGCGCCGATGGTGACGCCGGGGTCGCCGGGCGTCGGCGGCACCCACAGATGCAGGCGGGCTTTGCGCTGCTGCGACTTCGAAAACCACGCCTCGTCGAAATGTTCGAGCAGCCGCATGTTGCCGACCGCGTTCAACGCCACCCCGCCGGTGAGCACCAGCCGGCTTGCGCCGGTTGAGCGCAGGAGATGATCGACCACATGGATCATCGCATCCTCGAACACCAGTTGCGTCGCCGCAGCCTTGTCGAGACGATCCTTGGTGTCAGGCCGGTGATGGATGTCCTCGACGCGCAGCATCGCGTCCGGATTCCAGAGCTGATCGGGTTTTAGGGGCTCGCCGAGGATCTCGATCAGCGCGGCCTTGTAGGGATGATCGAACGGGTCGCAGTACCAGTTGGCAAATGCGCGATTGAGCCGGATTTCACCGTCGCTGCCGAAATGCAGGACGTTCTTCAACCGTGCGTAATAGGGATTGCTGGCGCGATTCATGTCGCCCCAGGCCGCGGCGCCCATGTAGCGGCCCTCGCTGGACAGCCAGGTCCAGCCGCCTTGCGTCGATGAAATCACGCTGTAGAAGGCGCCGAGCGAGTTAAACATGCTGTCATTGCAATACAGCCGACGCATGTCGCCATGCTCGGCGACGTAGAGCGAGATCGATCCCCTATCGCCGGTGCCGTCGAGCACCGCGATGGCGACGGGTTCGTCATTGTCTGCAAACGGAGAAGCGGCAAAAGAAAACCATGCATGATTGTCATGGTGCGGCATGCAGATCAGGGGCACGCGTTCGGCGAGGCCGAGCTGCCGGCTGAGGATCTTCGGCGTGCGGGTCATTTGATCGAGCCGGCGGCCGTCAAATCCGGCGGCCTCCGTGGTGCGCAGCAGCCTCAGACTTTGCGGCACTTCCTCCAGCACCGAGCGGGCAATTGTCCCGGCCAGATCAGGGTAATCCCAACTGGTCAGCCAGGCGTCGATATCTTCGATGTCGCGTCCCATGCCGCGCAGCGTCCTGACCATCGCATCGATCGAGGCCTGCGGATATTCGGTCGTGTGTTTGTTGCCGGAAAAGCGTTCCTCCTCATTATTGACTATCAGACGCGGGCCGTTGGCTCGCGTCACCTCAACCAGTGCAACGCCTGAATTATGCGTGCCGGGAGGCCCGAGGCCCGCGAGATAAACCGTCTCGCCACGGGCCAGCCTTTCACGGACATGCGCGATCCGCGCATTGGCGAACTCCGAGCCGAACCGATGAAAGCCCGCAGCTCCCATCAATCGCGCCGCGAGCCATCGTGCGGTGCGAAATCCGGCGGCGCCGAGCCTCTGATGTCGCGGACCAATTCGTCTTTTCAGTTCCAAACCGGCAGGCCTTGCAAGTGACAGGTGCTGCCACGCATCAATCATAATTGGCGGAAAGCAACAATGCTGTTTTGCGCCGCGGAATAAGCCGGCGCTTGCGTGCGCGGGCGCGGCTTGCGAGACTTGAACAAAATAACACGCCAAGCGGGGAGGGAACGATGCCGGCTCGTACGAGACGTTTTATCGCCATGGCGGTATTTGCCGCCGCTGCAGCACTGGCCGCGACCGCGGCGAATGCACAAAAGAAATACGATCCCGGCGCGAGCGATACCGAGATCCGGATCGGCAATATCATGCCCTATAGCGGTCCGGCATCCTCCTATGGCGTGATCGGCAAGACGGAGGCGGCCTATTTCGACAAGGTCAACGCGGAAGGCGGCATCAACGGCCGCAAGGTCAAGTTCATCTCCTATGACGACGCCTACAGCCCGCCCAAGGCGATCGAGCAGGCACGCAAGCTGGTGGAAGGCGACGAGGTGTTGCTGATATTCCAGCCGCTGGGAACGCCGTCCAATTCGGCGATCCAGAAATACATGAATGCCAGGAAGGTGCCGCAGCTCTTCGTCGCCACCGGCGCGACCAAATGGGGCGACCCAAAGGACTTTCCGTGGACCATGGGCTGGCAGCCCAATTACCAGAGCGAGGGGCGCATCTACGCCAAATACATTCTGGAGCATTTTCCCAACGGCAAGATCGCCGTGTTCTGGCAAAACGACGACGCCGGCCGGGATCAGGTCAAGGGGCTGCGTGACGGGCTCGGCGACAAGGCCGGCATGATCATTGCCGACAAATCCTATGAGGTCAGCGACCCCTCGATCGATTCGCAGATTGTCGCGCTGCACGATTCAGGCGCCGATATCTTCTTTTCCTGGGCTGCGCCGAAGGGCTCGGCGCAGGCGATCCGAAAGGTCGGCGAACTCGGCTGGAAGCCGAAGTTCTTCCTCGCGAACGTCTCGACATCGGTAGCTGGCGTGCTGAAACCAGCGGGTCTCGAAAACGCCAGGGATATTATCTCCACCGCCTATCTGAAGGATCCCACCGATCCGGCCTGGAAGGACGATCCGGGCGTGAAGACATGGCGGGCCTTCATGGACAAATATTATCCGGACGGCGACAAGACCAACAGCAACAATGTTTACGGGTATGCTGCGGCGCAGACCATGGTTCAGGTTCTCAAGCAGTGCGGCGACGATCTGACGCGCGAAAACGTCATGAAGCAGGCTGCCAGCCTCAAGAACTTCTCGACCGGGATGATGCTCCCGGGAATCAAGATCAACACCGGCCCGAATGACTTTTTCCCGATCGAGCAGATGCAGTTGATGAAGTTCGACGGCCAGGCCTGGCGGCTGTTCGGCGACGTCATCACCGGCGAGGTCGGGCACTAGCGGTCTGGCCGCCGGTTTAGCCCGCGCTCAGCCGTACGCCGGCGCGCAGAAATTTCTGCGGATCGACCGCTTCGCCGTCGATCCTTGTTTCGTAGTGCAGGTGCGGACCGGTCGATCGGCCGGTTGAGCCGACTTCGCCGATCACCTGTCCGATCCTGATCTGGTCGCCGACCTTGACGTTGATCTCCGACAGATGGCCGTAGCGGGTCGACAGGCCGTTGCCGTGGTCGATTTCCACCATGCGGCCATAGCCTCCGGCCCATCCCGACGACACCACTTTTCCATTCGCGGTCGCGCGCACGGGATCGCCGGTCGCGGCGCGGAAATCGAGACCGGTGTGCATGGCCGGGCGGCCGAGGAACGGATCGCTGCGGACCCCGAATCCACTGGTGAATTCGACTTCGCCGACCACCGGCTTGCGATACGGCACCAGCGCAAGCGTCCGGTTGAGACGCTCCACCTGGGCTCGGGTGATGTTGATTTGGTAAAGCTGGCGCTCGAAGGCGCCGGCGTTGGGGGCAAGTTTAACCGGAACGTAGGGGCCACCCATGCCCGCGCGAGGCGCCGCCGCTTCCAGCTGTGCCATATCGAGGCCGAGATCGCTGAAGACGCCGCGCATCCGGCGTACCCGCAATTCCATGCTGTCTTCGACGGCGTTGAGCGCCGCCATCTGGCGGCTCTCGACCTTGTCGAGCGAGGTCTGCAGACGAACGAGAACGTTATCGACCCCCTGGATCTTGGCAAACTGGTTCGGTTGGGTGTTGCGGACGATCGGAGCTCGCGATTCCAGCCGCGCTTCGCGATCCGGAGGGGCGACGAAAATCACGGTATCGCTGATCGGCGAGGGTTTCGGCGTTCCGGTGGCGGCCGGTTCGTTGGCCGCGGCGCCCCGCGATGGCGGCCTGATCGATCCCGTAACCGAGACGTCCGGAATGGCGCCGAGCGCCGTGGCGCGCGATTCGAGCGTGGCCTGACGACGCATGATCTGTTCGAGTTTCTGGTCGAACTGCTCCTGATCGAGTAGCTGGCGACTGGTGGTGCGATCGACCTTGGCGCGCAGTTCGGCAATGCGGTCTTCGTAGGCGTATTGCATCTGCGCCTGGCGCGCGATCAGCCGCGTGAGAACGTCGTCCCGGAACGCGAAATAGGTCGCGGTCGCGGCCGACCACATGCCGAGCAGGATCACTGTGCCGGCCACGATCCAGAACACCACCGGTCCGAACCGGACCTGTTTGCCGGCGTGGACCAGCGTATAGCCATCCCGCGCAGGGGCGGCGGAGGCATGGCCCGCCGCAGGACGGCGAGCGGCTGCCCGGCCGTGGTCATGAGGATGGTGCTGGGGGTACTCGGAATAATGACCGGAACGGTACGACATCGGCACTCCCGCGCCGGTCGGACACAAGTTCCGTACGGCCAAATTTGCGGGCCCGATTTGACCTTCTCATGGTTAATTTTTAGCGAATGGAACCGCTCGAATTAGAGCGACCGTGCCGCCGCCAGCACCTCGTCGGCATGGCCGTCCACCCTCACATTGCGCCAGATCTTCACGATACGGCCATCGGTTCCGATCAGAATTGTGGTACGAAGAACGCCCTGGAAGGTCCTGCCATACATGGATTTTTCGCCCCAAACGCCGTAGGCTTCGAGCATCTCGTGCGCCTCATCTGAAACGAGAGGCGTGGAAAGCTGGTGCTTGTCTCGAAAGGCTTCTTGCGCCTTTGGTGGGTCGGCCGAAACACCGAGGACGGCGGTCTGGCTTTCGGCAAAGGCGCTCGAAAGTCGCGTGAAGTCGATCGCCTCCTTGGTGCAGCCTGGCGTGTCGGCGCGTGGATAGAAAAATAGTACCAGCCTTTTGCCCGAATAGTCGGTCAGGGAGACGGTGCCGCCGCCATCGCGCGGCAGACGGAAGGCGGGCGCCCCGGCCCCCTCGGTCAAACCGGATTTGCGGGCGGCCAGTGTGTGATTCGCGCCCGCCGGCGGTTTGCTCACAGCCGGATTGCCGGCTCCGGGCCTGATCGCCGCCCCCTTCGATCGCGCCGGTTCCCTGATGCCGGCGGCGGCGGATTTTAACTTTTTTGAGGGGGCCTTCTGCGATGCTCCCCCGGTATTGTTGCCGGCTTTCTTTGTGTTCTTGCTTGCGTTCTTGCCCGACTTGCTCGCCTTAGCCGTGCTGCTTTTCGTTGGTAGCGTTTTCGTCGATTTCACCGATTGAGCGCGGGCCGCCTTGCGAGGGGCCGCCTTGGGGGATTTCTTGCGCGTTTTCTTGGACATACGCCTTCCTTTCGTCGCTTTCGGCGGATCAATCATGGGACATTGTGGGCCTTGTCGTGGCGGGCCGGAATCAAGCCGCCGGCTGGGCAAGTCTGATGGCCTCGGAGTATGGTTACAAGGAATTCGACGCACCACCCGTCCGCCCGTTGACCGCGCTGCTTGGGCCGGATGACGAGTAACAATACTAATCGAGGATTGGCAGCGATGTCGGCACATGAGCGCTCGTTACGTGTCGACGGGCAAGCGCTTGGCGGCGATCAATCTTGCAATCAGCGCCGGCACCGAGAGGCAATGGCAAAGAATACGTCGCCCCAGGGGGCCAATCCGCGCCGTGACGTCCGGCCCTCGCAGTGGGATGATGCCGATTGGGATCAAGACCATGACGACGTGGCGGGTCATCGCGTGCGCCGGTTGTTGTCCAGGTCCAACTCCGGTTTTCATCGAATCGGCGATCGCCTCGCAGCGCTGCGCCGATGGCTCGCCGGTGAACGCTGGGTAAAGCGCCTCGCCATTGTAATAGCGGCCTTGATGGTGATCTTCGCCGGCTGCTTCGGTGGGCTGTGGTGGCGGCTTGGCGCCGGCCCGATCAATTTTGAAATGGCCACGCCATGGCTGGCGGCGGCGATCGAGCAAAATATCGGCCACGGCAACACCGTCGAAGTAGGCGGCACGCAAATCGAGCGTGCCGGCAGGATCCATATCGCCGTCCGCATCCGCGATATCATAGTCCGGGATCGCGACCATGCGATCGTGGCGAGCGCGCCGAAAGCGGAAGTGAAACTGTCCGGCACCGCGCTGTTGATGGGACGGCTTCGCGCCGACAGCCTCAATCTGGTGGACGCCGAACTCGCGGTGCGCATCACGCCGGATGGCTACGTTACCGTTTCCACCGGCGACAACGCGCGCCCGCTCGCCACCGGTGTCGCTTCAAAAAGACAGGCTGGCGCAACGCCGATATCCCCGGGTCAATCGGCGGCGCCGACCCCCGTCGTCAGCCCGGCTGCCCCGTCTGCCGGCGCTCCATCCGGTACGACGACGAAGCTCCCCGACAACACGAGCGGACTGCTGGCCGGCCTCGATTGGCTCGACAGCCTCAGTCTGACCGGACTTGACGGACAAAACCTCAACGAAATCGGTCTGAAGAACGGAAGCCTGATCATCGACGATCAGCAGCGCGGCAACAAATGGAATTTTGAAAACATCTCCTTAAGCCTTCGCCGGCCGAGCGGCGGCGGGGTCGCGTTGAGCGTCGGCGAAGAAGGCAGCCATGCCTGGTCGCTTCGCGTTGTGGTCGGAGCTCCCGCGAACGGCGTGCGATCTGTCGATATTCGCGCCGACAAGGTTTCCACGAACAATATCCTGCTGGCGCTGCGGCTGAAGGACCTGACCTACAGCGCCGATTTGCCGCTCACCGGCGAACTGAAGGGCGAACTGGGCCGCGACGGACTGCCGACCTATTTCAGCGGCAAGATCACCGCGGGCGCCGGCACCGTCATCGACAGCGATACGCCGGATTATCCGATGGCGATCAATTCGGCGGAAATGAAGCTCGAATGGGATTCCGGACGTCGCGTGCTGGTGGCACCGTTCAAGATCGTTTCCGGCGCCAACCGGATCACGCTGCTGGCCCATCTCGAGCCGCCCAATGACAGCATTCCCGATTGGCAACTCGGCTTCAGCGGCGGCACCATCGTGCTCGCCGAAATCGACTCCGAACAACCGCCGCTGATTTTCAACCGCATCGCCATCGGCCTGCGCTTCGATACTGACAAGCGGCAGGTGCTGCTGACCCAGGCCGACATCAGCAACGGCGAGATCGGCATCGCCGGAACCGGCAGTATCGACTATTCGGCGGAGCCGCGGCTGACGCTCGGTTTTGCGGGAACGCCGATGTCGGCGTCCGCGCTCAAGCGGATGTGGCCGACCCTGATTGTTCCGGAGGTCCGCGAATGGGTCATCGAGCGCATCGAACGCGGCTCGCTTCAGCGCATCGAGGTTGGGGTCAACTCGCCGGTTCGCAACCTTTCGCGGCACGGCCCGCCCATTCCGGATGACGGTCTCGCCGTCAACATCGTCGCCAGCGGCGTGACGTTGCACCCGGTCGACGAATTGCCGTCGGTGCGCGATGCGGATTTGAAAGCCCATGTCACCGGCCGCACCGCGACCGTGACGATCGGGCAGGCGGTGTCCGATACGCCGGCGGGGCGCAAACTCAACATTTCGGATTTGGTGTTCGAAGTGCCGGATATGGCGCCGAAGCCCGCGCCGGCCAGGGTAAAATTCCGGATCGACGGTCCGGTGCCGGCCGCGGCTGAAATTCTCGCCTCCGATCGCCTCAGCGAATTTTCCGGCACCTTGGTCGATCCCAATTCGAGCAAGGGAACGGTTTCCGCGGTGGTCACACTTGGCCTGCCGATCAAGCGCGAACTGACAAAGGCCGACACCACCTATACCGTTACGGCCGACCTCGGCGGATTTGCCGCCGACAAACTGGTGATGAATCAAAAGCTCGAAGCCAACGCACTGAAAGTCGTCGCCAACAATCAGGGCTATCAGGTCAAAGGCGACGTCAAGATCAACGGGCAGCCGGCCTCGCTGGACTATCGCAAACCGGCCGACGGCGATGCGGATATCAAATTGCAGGCGACGCTCGATGACACCAGCCGCGCGCGGCTCGGACTGGATCTCGGCCCTGCCGTCAGCGGCGCGCTTCCGCTCAAGCTGACCGGAAAGATCGGAGGGGCCGATAGCCGCCTCGGCATTGAAGCCGATCTGACATCGTTGAAGCTCGACAACATCCTGCCGGGCTGGGTCAAGTTGCCCGGCAAGTCGAGCCGGGCCGTTTTCAACGTGGTGCAGAAGCCGCAATCGACCCGCTTCGAAGACATCGTCATCGATGGCGGTGGGGTATCGATCAAGGGATCGCTTGAGGTCGACCAGAACGGCGACCTCATGAACGCGAACTTCCCGACCTATTCGCCGTCCGAAGGCGACAAGACGGCGCTGAAGGCCGAGCGTGGCTCCGACGGCGTCGTTAAAGTGACCATGCGCGGCGATGTGTTCGACGGTCGCGGTTTTCTCAAATCGGCCATTTCAGGCAAGGAAGCCGATCCCAAGAGCAAGACCAAGAACTTCGATTTCGATGTGGACCTCAAGCTCGGTGCGGTCGCCGGCTATTTTGGCGAGGCGCTGCGCAGCGTCGATTGCAAGCTATCGCGGCGCAATGGCGTGATCAGAAGCTTCTCGCTCAGCGGCAAGCTTGGACGCGATACGCCGCTGACGGGCGACTTGCGCGGCCGCGCGCAGGGTCAAGAGGTGATCTATCTCGAGACCAACGACGCCGGTGCATTCTTCCGCTTCACCGACACCTACTCCAAGGTGGTTGGAGGCCAGCTGCAATTGGCGATGGATCCTCCGACGCTCGAACCCAGCGCGAAAGAGGGGCTGATCAACGTCCGCGATTTCTCGGTGAAGGGGGAGGCTGCGCTCGATCGCGTGGCCGCCGGCGGGACGGCCGGCTTGCCGAACGGCGTTGCCTTCTCGCGCGTGCGCGCAGAGTTTACCCGGCAAAACGGGCAACTCGCGATCCGGGAGGGCGTCCTGAAAGGCCCGATGATCGGCGGGACGCTAGAAGGCAGCATCGATATCCCCGGCAACCAGGTGCGCATGAGCGGCACCTTCATTCCGATGTACGGGCTGAACAATATGTTCGGTCAGTTTCCGATTGTCGGGCTGTTTCTGGGCGGCGGCAGCAATGAGGGGCTGATCGGAGTGACTTACGAGATCGTCGGCACGCCGGGTCAGCCGGTGCTGCGCGTCAATCCGATATCGGCAATGGCGCCCGGAGTGCTCAGGAAGATCTTTGAATTCAACACCGGCAAGCAAAACACCCCGATCGAATTTCCGCCGAACAACTGATTTGCAAACCGGCTGCAATTCCTGCGAAGACTGACAGGCATCGAGCGCCGTCGCGGCACCGCCCGTTGCCTAATCGCTATTTCCGGGGCTTTTGCGGATCGACGACAACGCCTTCACAAACGATGCGGCCTCCGATCAGCCTGAATTCGAGCTTGTCATACCGGGGTAGTGTCCCGCCGGGCTTCATCACCGGCAGCAAGTCGGCACGTCCTTGAATATTGAGCGCTGCCCGTCCGGCGCCGTGAACATCGGGATTCCACATTTTGATCCCGGTCTCTGTCCAACGTCGCTGAATCAGCTTTTCTCTCTCGGATGGGTCGCATTCTACCGCAACCGTGGATTCGTCTGATACCTCCACGCCAGCGAAAGGCTGATCGGCGTTTCCGGTGACGTCGGGAGCTTCGCCGAGAAACTCGCTGGCAAGCGGTTCGCCGCTCGTTTTGCTGCTGCGCAGCAAGGCCGCAAATCTGGCGAACACGAACTGCACCGCCGCATTATTGCGCAGCATAACCGCAAGTTTCGTAAAAACCGGCATGGGTCTCGGGAGGTACTCTGCGTGTGACATTCGATGGTTCTCGGGCCGCAACAAGCTGCCCATGGTCAAGCATCGAAGCAATTCGGTCCACTGCTACTGCGCCACTCTTCTTTCTTGCATCCGCCTTGCATTTGCACGTTTCTGTGAGAATATCTCACGGCATCGACCGCACCAAGACGGTTGAGCGAGACAGGGGAAGGTCAAGGATGTTCACGGCTATGGCATGTGCCACTGTGGCACTGGTTGTTTTGATCGAGCGACGACGCCAAGGCTTCAACCGTAATCCGGTTGGCGCGACAGGAACGTCTCGCGCAAGTTCCCGATTTGGCTCTTATCTTCCTTTTGCGATCCTGATCGCGCTTGGCGTCATCGTGGATCGAATACCCTGGTGAAGCCCACTACGGCCTGAAGACGCCGTCAGCGCGGCAATTGGCTCGACCGCCGCTGGCAGGCGCCGCCTTGGGCCGCGCGCCCGCCAGCCGCCGTTTGCACGCGCGAGCTGGCTTCCGTTGCCGCGGTGCGCAATTTGCCCGCCGCAGGCAGCGAGCAAATCTAGCGCCGCAGCGCCGGCACGACCAGAAACGGAATCATGCCGAGGAGCACGCTGACCAGCGAAAACGCGATCAGGGGATTATAGCTGTGGGTCCAGTCGTGGATCAGGCCTCCGCCCCACGAGCCGAACGCCGATCCCAGCCCGCTGCCGATCGAAATGGCGCCGTAGATCGTCCCGATCCGTTTCCCGCGAAATATCTTCATGGCGGTTGCGGTCAGGAGCGGACCGCGCGAGCCGATCATGCTGCCGAAGCACACCACAAAACCCGTCAGCAGCCAGAAGTTCGGATACCACTGCAATAACCACAGCATGACGATGCCGACGATCGAAACGGCATAGCTGAACAGCACCGACGGCCTGCGGCCGATGATGCCGTCGAGCCAGCTGACGCCGAGCATGCCGAACAGCAGCACGATGCCGGAAAAGCCCCAGGCGGTCGCCGCCTGCAATGGCGGGAAGCCTGCGTCGATCAGATAGGCGACGACTTGCGGCGCAATCGCATACATGCCGATCGCGGTGAAGAAGAACGTCGAGAACAATGCCCAGAACGCGTGGTGGCGCATCGCGCCCAGCAAGGTCCAGCCTTCATCGACCAAGTCGGCGGCGGCGGTTGTTGCCAGATGCGGCGAGCCGGTGGAGAACAGCCGCCACGGCAATATCAAGAGCGGCAACAGCAGGAGCAGCGCCGCGGCGCCGAAAATCTGATAGGCCTCGCGCCAGCCGATATGGTCGATCAGCAGCTGCGACGCCGGCAGCAGGATCAAGACGCCGGCGCCGGTCGCGGAATACACGACGGCCATCGCAGTCGGCAATCGCGGGCCGAACCAGCGGCCGAGCAAGATTGAATTTGGAACATTGCCGATAAGGGCTATCCCGAGACCGACGCAAAGCCCGAGGCTCAACTGGAACTGCCAGAGGTGCTGCGCGTGGGCGGCGATCAGGAACGCGCCGCCCAGCAACAAGAGGCCGAGCGAATAGACGGTTCTGGGCCCCGAGCGATCGAACAGCCGGCCAATCAGCGGCGCTGCGAGGCCGCCGGCGAGCGCGGTCAGCGAGTAGACCGAGACGACCTGGGCGCGATCCCAGCCGAAGGTCTCCGAGATCGGCTTCAGGAATACGGTAAAACTCTCGCCGAGACCGCGGCCCAACACCGACAGGGTAAAACACAGCGCGAGCACCTTCAGCGCCACGCGCGCCGGTTTCAGCGGCTTCGCTAAAGTTTCCTCCGGTGGCGTGTTTTTATCCATGCCTTGCTCTTTTTGAGCGCGGCCGGAAGCAAAACCGGATTCCACTTTTGCTGGCCGCGCTCACAAGGAGCGCGTTTCCGCGCCCCCGAGCAAGTGTCTAAAACGAATGCGCCTATGCAGGCTTGAGCAGGACGTGACGCTTCTTGCCGAGGGACAGTTTGATCACGCCTTCCGGCGTGAGATCCCCGGGCTTCAGGATCATCTTCTCGTCGGTAACGGCGACGTCGTTGACGCGAAGTCCGCCGCCCTTGATCTGGCGCCGCGCCTCGCCGTTCGAAGCAACGAGGCCGGCTTTGACGAACCCCGCCAGCACGCCCACGCCGGCTTCGAGCTCGGCGCGCGCAATTTCTATTCCCGGAAGGTTTTCGGCGATCGCGCCTTCCTCGAAGGTTTGCCGCGCGGTTTCCGCAGCGACCCGGGCCGCGTCGGCGCCGTGCAGAAGCGTGGTCGCCGAATCCGCCAGCGCCTTCTTGGCTTCGTTGATCTCCGCTCCCTGCAGCGCCGCCAGCCGCGCGATCTCGTCCAGCGGCAGCGTCGTGAACAGCTTCAGGAAACGCGCCACATCGCCATCCTCGGTGTTGCGCCAGAACTGCCAGTATTCGTAGGGGCTCTTCATGTCGGCGTTGAGCCAGACCGCGCCGCTGGCGGTCTTGCCCATCTTCTCGCCCGAAGACGTCGTGATCAGCGGTGTCGTCAGCGCGTGCAGTTGCGGCGTGCCCATGCGGCGGCCGAGGTCGATGCCGTTGACGATGTTGCCCCATTGGTCGGAGCCGCCCATCTGCAGCCGGCAGTCGTAGCGCTGGTTGAGCACCACAAAATCATACGCCTGCAGGATCATGTAGTTGAATTCGATGAAACTCATCTCCTGGTCGCGCTCGAGCCGGAGCTTGACCGAATCCATCGCCAGCATGCGGTTGACCGAGAAATGCCGGCCGATGTCGCGCAGCATCTCGATCCAGTTGAGCTTGGTCAGCCATTCGGCATTGTCGGGCATGACCGCGTCGTGCTTGCCGTCGCCGAACTTCAGGAAGCGGGAGAACACCTGCTTGATGCCGTCCTTGTTGCGCTCGATGTCCTCGATCGAAAGGATTTTGCGGGTCTCGTCCTTGCCGGAAGGGTCGCCGACGCGGGTGGTGCCGCCGCCCATCAGCGCGATCGGCCTGTTGCCGGTCTGCTGCAGCCAGTAGAGGCACATGATCTGCACCATGGAGCCGACGTGCAGCGAGGGCGCGGTGCAGTCGAAGCCGATATAGGCCGTCAGTTCGTGCCTGGCCGCCAGCGCGTCCAGCGACTCCGGGTCCGAAATCTGATGAATAAAGCCACGGCTCTGCAGCACATTGAGAAAATCAGATTTAAAACCAGTCATTTGTGTGCGACTCTGATCATTGTAATTTCACGGTATTTTCACGAAATTGCGGGAACCCTGACGCGACAGGGTGCCGCCGGCCGGCGCGCTGTGGCATTATAAGATGTGCTGGTCTGATACAAGCTGGGCGTCGAGGGCAGGAAGCCTGCGAAGGCACAATGGCAATCATGTTGACGGCGATCGGTCTGATGAGCGGCACCTCGCTCGACGGGGTCGATGTCGCCTTGATCGAAACCGACGGCAGGCGGGTGAAGGCGTTCGGGCCGTCCGGCTACCGGCCTTACACCGATAAAGAGCGTCGGCTGCTGCGCCAGGCCCTGATCGAAGCCGTCGACCTGCCGCAGCGCGATGCGCGGCCAGGCATCCTGCGCGAGGCCGAGCGCGCCGTTACGATCGCCCATGCCGAGGCGGTTGCCGCCTTTAGCGCGCAGTACCGCATCTCGCGCGAGGACATCGATATCGTCGGCTTTCACGGCCAGACCGTGCTGCACCGCCCCGAGCGGAAAATGACCGTACAGATCGGCGACGCTGCCGCGCTCGCCAAGGCCATTCATATCCCGGTGATGCATGATTTCCGCGCCGCCGATGTCGCCGCCGGCGGGCAGGGCGCGCCCTTTGTGCCGGTCTATCACCGTGCGCTCGCCCAGTCGCTCGATCGCGAGGGACCGATGGTGGTGGTCAATATCGGCGGTGTCTCCAACATCACCTATATCGACGGCGCCGATACCCTGATCGCCTGCGACACCGGGCCAGGGAATGCGCTGCTCGACGACTACATGTTCCGCACCATGAGCCAGCCGTTCGATTGCGAGGGCCGCACGGCCGCGCAAGGCGTCATGGACGTGGCATGGGTCGTTGGCGCGATGGCGCATCCGTTCTTCGCGCTGCCGCCGCCAAAATCGCTCGACCGCAACGATTTCGCGTCGCTGACGCTGCCGGCGATGTCGCCTGCCGACGGCGCGGCGACCCTGACCGCATTCACGGTCGAGGCAATTGCCCGGATCGTGCCGCTGTTGCCCAAGGAGCCAAAGAGCTGGATCGTCGCCGGCGGCGGGGCCCGCAATCTCACGATGCTGCGGATGCTGCGCGAGCGGCTGCAGCCTGCGACCGTCGAGGCCGCCGATGCGCTGGGCTGGTCGGCCGATGCCATCGAGGCGCAGGCCTTCGGCTTTCTGGCCGCGCGCGGCCTGAAAGGCCTGCCGCTCAGCTATCCCGCCACCACCGGCGTCCCGATCCCGATGACCGGCGGGGTGATCGCCCGGCCGTGATCAGCGGATCATCGCCCGTTTGCTCAGCGAACGTTGGCGAGCCGCATGTCGAGATAGCCCGTCACCGTCTCCATCAGCGGCTCCAGCTTGCCGTCGAAGAAATGGTTGGCGCCCGGGATGATCTGCTGGTCGATCACGATACCCTTCTGGGTCTTGAGTTTCTCGACCAGCGTGTTGACGTCCTTCGGCGGCACCACGGCATCCTTCTCGCCATGCACGATGAGCCCCGAGGACGGGCAGGGCGCGAGGAACGAGAAGTCGTAGAGGTTGGCGGGCGGCGCGATCGAGATGAAACCTTCGACCTCCGGCCGGCGCATCAATAATTGCATGCCGATCCAGGCGCCGAACGAGAAGCCCGCGACCCAGCAGGCACGCGCTTCGGGATTGATGGTCTGCGCCCAATCGAGCGCGGAAGCCGCGTCCGAGAGTTCACCGGTGCCGTGATCGAACGATCCCTGGCTGCGGCCGACGCCGCGAAAATTGAAGCGCAGCACCGAAAATCCGCGATGCGCAAATGCGTAGTAGCACTGGTAGATGATCTGATGGTTCATCGTGCCGTGAAACTGCGGATGCGGGTGCAGCACCATCGCGATCGGCGCGTTCTTCTGCTTCGCCGGATGGTAACGGCCTTCGAGGCGGCCTGCGGGGCCGGTGAAAATGACTTCAGGCATTGGTGGTCCTTGGCAAAATCAACCGACTTTGTGCTGGCTTCATCTGGCACTTCAGCCGACGGAGCGTCGCCTGGATAAGGGGTTGATAAGACGTCGTTGGACGATGCGCGAACGGCGCCTGGTGAACTGGAGGCCGCGTTCTAGCATGAGGCTAGGGGCAAAAAGCAAGCATCTTGAACATCCGGCTGAGCGTTCAAAGCGTTAGCGAAGCGATTGCCAGGAGACGCGGGGATCGCCAATTGCCATAACGTTGGAATAGCCGAAGAACCTCGCCTTCGTTCGGGATCGCCAAATTCTAGGTATCATCATACTCTATGCCTGACCGGGTTTATCTCGACTGGAATGCGACCACCCCGCTTCGGCGCGAAGCGAGGGAGGCGATGGCTGCGGCCTGGGATCTCCCTGGTAATCCGTCGTCGATCCATGCCGAGGGCCGCCAGGCTCGCGGGCTGCTCGAGGACGCCAGGGCCGCGGTCGCCGGCGCGGCCGGCGCGCTGCCACGGAACGTCGTGTTCACGTCCGGGGGAACCGAGGCAAACGCGCTGGCGCTGACGCCGGGGTTGCGGCGGGCGTCCGGCATCCCGGTGCAAAGGCTAGTGGTCTCGGCCATCGAGCACGCCTCGGTGCTCGCGGGCGGGCGGTTTCCAGCCCGATCGATCAGTACCGTCGGGGTAACGACCTCCGGCGTGCTCGATCTGGACCGGCTACGCACGAGCCTTGCCGGCGGGCCTCCCGCGCTGGTGTCGGTAATGCTGGCCAACAACGAAACCGGCGCGGTGCAGCCGGTTGCCGAGGCGGCTGAGACCGTCCATGCCGCCGGCGGATTGCTGCACGTCGATGCGATCCAGGCGTTCGGTAAAATACCGTTTGATATCAATGTGATGAATGCAGATCTTGTGACGGTTTCGGCACACAAGATCGGTGGCCCCAAAGGCGTCGGCGCCGTGGTTCTGGCCGAAGGGGTGCAGGGACTTGAGCCGCTGCTGCGCGGCGGCGGCCAGGAACTCGGACACCGGGCGGGCACCGAGAACGTTGCGGGAATTGCCGGCTTTGGAGCGGCCGCAAAGGCGGCCATGGGCGCCCTCGAGGCAGACGCAATTCGGGTCGAAAGCCTGCGGAATCGCCTCGAAAGCGGGTTGCGGCAGACCCCGGGGGTTCTGGTATTCTCGCACAACGTGCCGCGGCTGCCGAATACCACCCTGTTTACAGTTCCCGGCCTCAGGGCCGAGACCGCCGTGATCGGCTTCGACCTGGCAGGGATCGCGGTATCCTCAGGCTCCGCTTGTTCATCGGGAAAGGTGCAGCCGTCGCACGTGCTGGAAGCCATGGGATTTGGGCCTCAAGTCGCGAAGGGAGCCGTGCGGCTCAGTCTGGGCTGGTCCACGTCATCAGCGGATGTCGATCGGTGCCTGGAGGCTTGGCGAAAGCTCGCGGGTATCTTAACTAAAGGAAGCGACGAAACACTGCTTGAACGGTTCTAAGCAGGTGATTTCCTCCAGGAAACATCGTAATAAACTCTTGGAATTGATCCACCGCGGTCCTTGAAACCGCGAGCGGAGGATGGAATGGCGGCCGTACAAGAGACCGTCGACCGGGTTCGCCGGATCGACGTCGATCAATATCGATATGGATTTGAGACCGTAATCGAGTCCGACAAGGCCCCGAAGGGGCTATCGGAAGATACCGTCCGCTTCATCTCGGCGAAAAAGAATGAACCGGCGTGGATGCTGGAATGGCGGCTGGAGGCGTATCGCCGCTGGCTGACCATGACCGAGCCGAAATGGGCGCGGGTCACCTATCCCAGGATCGATTACCAGGATCTTTATTATTACTCCGCCCCGAAGCCGAAGAAGCAGATCTCGTCGCTGGACGAGATCGACCCGGAAATTCTCAAGACCTACGAGAAGCTCGGCATTCCGCTCCGCGAAGTGGCGGTGCTGGAGGGCGTGGTGAAGCCGGAAGGCGGCCGCAAGATCGCCGTCGATGCCGTGTTCGATTCGGTGTCGGTTGCGACCACCTTCAAGGAAGAGCTGAAGAAAGCCGGCGTGATCTTCATGCCGATCTCGGAGGCGATCCGCGAGCATCCTGATCTGGTGAAGAAGTATCTCGGCACCGTGGTGCCTACCTCGGACAATTATTTTGCCACGCTGAATTCGGCGGTGTTTTCCGACGGCTCGTTCGTCTATGTGCCGCCGGGCGTGCGTTGCCCGATGGAGCTGTCCACCTATTTTCGCATCAATGAGCGCAACACCGGGCAGTTCGAGCGCACGCTGATCATCGCCGACAAGGGCGCTTACGTCAGCTACCTCGAAGGCTGCACCGCGCCGCAGCGCGACGAAAACCAGTTGCACGCCGCCGTGGTCGAGCTGGTCACGCTCGACGATGCCGAGATCAAATATTCGACGGTGCAGAACTGGTACCCCGGCAATTCGGAAGGCGTCGGCGGCATCTACAATTTTGTGACAAAACGCGGCGACTGCCGCGGCAACAATTCGAAGATTTCCTGGACCCAGGTCGAGACGGGGTCGGCGATCACCTGGAAATATCCGAGCTGCATCCTGCGCGGCGACAATTCGCGCGGCGAGTTCTACTCGATCGCGATCTCGAACGGCCACCAGCAGGTCGATTCCGGCACCAAGATGATCCATCTCGGCAAGAACACGACGAGCCGGATCATCAGTAAGGGCATCGCCGCCGGCGTCTCGCAGAACACCTATCGCGGCCTCGTCACCGCGCACCGCAAGGCGACCGGCGCGCGCAATTTCACCGCCTGCGACTCGCTTCTGATCGGCGACAAGTGCGGCGCGCACACCGTACCCTATATCGAGGCCAAGAATTCCTCCGCTTTGTTCGAGCACGAAGCGACCACCTCGAAGATTTCCGAGGACGTGCTGTTCTACTGCGTGCAGCGCGGGCTCTCCCAGGAAGAAGCCGTCGGCCTCGTGGTCAACGGCTTTGTCAAGGATGTGCTGCAGCAACTGCCGATGGAATTCGCGGTCGAAGCGCAGAAGCTGATCTCGATCTCGCTGGAAGGCAGCGTGGGTTAAACGGGTCAATTATGATCACCATTGATCCAGATATGCTCAACGCTGCGCACAGCCACTGCAGCGGCAATCGCGAAGAGCTGAAAGCAAGCGCGTTGTGTGGCTGTTTTTATTGCCAGGCCACGTATCCGCCTACGGAAGTTGAAGACTGGTGTGACGACGGACGCACGGCACTTTGCCCTCGATGCGGAGTAGATGCAGTTTTGGCGAATCGCCCGAATGTGCCGGTGATTGAACATGCATTCTTGAAGGCAATGCATGTGCACTGGTTTGAAAGGTAGTACGATGGCACTGCTCGAAGTCAAAAATCTGCAGGTCCGTGTCGACGAGCGTGAGATTCTCCACGGGCTTTCGCTCACCGTGAACAAGGGCGAGGTGCACGCCATCATGGGCCCGAACGGCTCCGGCAAGTCGACGCTCTCCCACGTCATCGCCGGCAAGCCGGGCTATGAAGTCACCGGCGGCGAGATCCTTTTCAAGGGCGAAGACCTCTTGACCATGTCGCCCGACGAGCGCTCCGCCAAGGGCGTGTTCCTGGCGTTCCAGTATCCGGTGGAAATTCCGGGTGTCGCCACCATGACCTTCCTGCGCACCGCGCTCAACGCCCAGCGCAAGGCGCGTGGCGAGAGCGAATATTCGACGCCGGATTTTCTGAAGAAGGTGCGCGCGGTCGCCGCTTCGCTCAACATTCCGCAGGACATGCTCCGCCGCGGCGTCAATGTCGGGTTCTCCGGCGGCGAGAAGAAGCGCAACGAGATCCTGCAGATGGCGCTGTTCGAGCCGAGCCTTTGCATCCTGGACGAAATGGATTCCGGCCTCGACATCGACGCCCTGCGGGTCGCCGCCGACGGCGTCAATGCGCTGCGCTCGCCGGACCGCGCCATGGTGGTGATCACGCACTATCAGCGGCTGTTGAATTACATCGTGCCCGATTTCGTGCACGTGATGTCGAAGGGCCGCGTGGTGAAGAGCGGCGACAAGGAACTGGCGCTGGAGCTCGAGGCTTCCGGCTACGCGCAGTTCGAAGACGCGGCCTGACGTTGAAGCGGATTCTGTGATGAACGTTGCACTGGCAAAAACCGAGACCGGACGCGCGCCGAGCGATGTTTTCACCATCGTGCGGGACCGGCTGCCGGGGCTGGGCAAGGTCGCCGACGCACGCCGGGAGGCGTTCGAGGCCTACGAGCGCGTGGGCCTGCCGCACCGGCGAATCGAGGACTGGAAATACACCGATCTGCGCGCGCTGATGCGCGAGCTCTTGCCGCTGGCGGCCGAGCCGGATGCGGCGGCGCTGACGCGCGCCGAGGCGGTGCTGGCATCGCTTGCGATGAATGACGCGCACAAGCTGGTGCTGGTTGACGGGGTGTGGGCGCCGACGCTGTCGGATATCCCGGACCTCGGTGCCGAGGTCCGCGTGCGGGTGCTGCGCGAAGTGCTCCAGGATGCCGGCAATGAGGCTCGCGCCGATCTGTTGGAAAGCGGTGCCATCTCCGATCCGATGATCTCGTTGAACGCCGCCATGGCCACGGACGGCGTCGTGATCACCGTCGCCGCCGGGGCTGCGCCCGCCAAGCCGCTCCATATCGTGCATGTGGCGACGCGCTCGTCGGCCGCGGTCTACACACGTTCATTCCTGACGGTCGGCAAGGGCGCCCGTGCAACCTTGCAGGAGAGCTTCGTCGCCGCCGACGGCGCGCAGTCCTATCAGGCCAACGACGTGGTGATCGCCTGGCTCGGCGAGGACGCCGAGTTACAGCACGTGCGGCTGATGGTCGACGCGCCCGATGCAATCAGTATTTCTACCGCGATCTTCACGGTTTGCGCCAGGGCCCGTCTTAACGCCTTCAACATGACCACCGGCGGCGGCACCAGCCGCTATCAGGGATTCATCACTTTTGCCGGCGAGGGCGCCCACGTCACCACCAACGGCGTCAATCTGCTCAATGGCCGCCAGCATGCCGACACCACGCTGTTTCTGGATCACGCGGTGCCGAATTGCGAGAGCCGTGAAATCTTCCGCGCTGTGGTCGACGACCGCGGGCATTCGGTGTTTCAGGGCCGCATCGTCGTTCGTCCCGATGCGCAGAAGACCGACGCCAGGATGATGACGCGGGCGCTGTTGTTGTCCGACGAGGCCGAAGCCGACAACAAGCCGGAACTGGAAATTTTCGCCGACGACGTGACCTGCGGCCATGGTGCGACCACCGGTGCGCTCGACGAAAGCCTGCTGTTTTACCTGCGGGCCCGCGGCCTTCCCGAGAAGGAAGCGCAGGCGCTCTTGATCCAGGCATTCGTCGGCGAAGCCATCGAACAGATCGCCAGTGACCCCTTGCGCGAGCTCGCAATCTCCGCGGCGCAGCGCTGGCTGGCGGCACGGGGATGACCATGCATCCGGCAGTCCTGAATGGCTCATATGACGTGGCGCGGGTGCGGGAAGACTTTCCCGCGCTGTCGCTCAAGGTCTATGGCAAGCCGCTGGTCTATTTCGACAACGCCGCGTCCGCGCAGAAGCCCAATGCGGTGCTCGACCGCATGACGCAAGCCTACAAGACCGAATACGCCAACGTGCATCGCGGGCTGCATTACCTCGCCAACGCGGCGACCGAAGCCTATGAGGGCGGCCGCGCAAAAGTGGCAACATTCCTCAACGCCGGGCGCTCTGAAGAGATCGTCTTCACCCGCAACGCTACCGAGGCGATCAATCTGGTGGCGTCGTCCTGGGGCGAGCCGAATATCAAGGCCGGCGACGAAATCGTGCTCTCGATCATGGAGCACCATTCCAACATCGTGCCCTGGCATTTCCTCCGGGAGCGTCATGGCGCCGTCATCAAATGGGTCGACGTCGATGACGACGGCAATTTCCTGATCGAGGAATTCGAAAAAGCGCTGACGCCGCGCACCAGGCTGGTGGCGATCACGCAAATGTCGAACGCGCTCGGCACCATCGTCCCGGTCAAGGACGTGGTCAGGATCGCCCATGCCCGCGGCATTCCGGTGCTGGTCGACGGCAGCCAGGCCGCCGTTCATCTCGCCATCGACGTCAGGGATATCGACTGCGATTTCTACGTCTTCACCGGCCATAAACTATACGGCCCGACCGGCATCGGCGTGCTCTATGCCAAGCACGAGCATCTGGTGGCGATGCGGCCCTACAATGGCGGCGGCGAGATGATCCGCGAGGTCGCAAGGGACTGGGTCACCTATGGCGAACCGCCGCACAAATTCGAGGCGGGAACGCCGGCGATCGTCGAGGCAGTAGGGCTTGGCGCCGCGATCGACTACGTCAATTCGATCGGCAAGGAACGCATCGCCGCGCACGAGCACGATCTCTTGACTTACGCCCAGGCCCGCCTGCGCGAAATCAATTCGCTGCGCCTGATCGGCACCGCCCACGGCAAGGGACCGGTGATCTCCTTCGAGATGAAGGGCGCGCATCCCCACGATATCGCGACCGTGATCGACCGGCAGGGGATCGCGGTGCGCGCCGGCACCCATTGCGTGATGCCGCTCCTGGAGCGGTTCAACGTGACCGCGACGTGCCGCGCCTCGTTCGGGATGTATAATACAAGGGAAGAAGTCGACCATCTGGCACAGGCGCTGATCAAGGCGCGGGATTTGTTTTCATGACCGACACGGCCGAAGTCAAAACCAGCAACATGGAAACGCATTCGGCGTTGCCGCCGGAGGAGACCGAGCGGCTCGGGACGGAGATCGTGGCGGCGCTGAAGACCGTGTTCGATCCGGAAATTCCGGCCGACATTTATGAGCTCGGCCTGATCTACCAGGTCGACATCAAGGACGACCGCAGCGTCGATGTCGTGATGACGCTGACGACGCCGAACTGTCCGGCGGCCGGAGAGTTGCCGCAGATGGTGGAGAACGCGGTCGCCAGCGTGCCCGGCGTCGGCGTGGTCAATGTCAATCTCATCTGGGAGCCGCCATGGACGCCGGACCGGATGAGCGACGAGGCGCGCCTCGTCCTCAATATGTGGTGAAGCGTCAGCGCATGATCCGGAAAAGCGGACACCGGTTTTCCGGGAAGATCGGGCTCAGAAATAAAGTGGCGTGGGTTTTGCTTGTTCACGGGAAATAGCCGGCATTGATTTGCCATTGGGATTCACCACATGACTAACATGACAGCTGCCTCGCAAACATCTGCATCCAAGCCGAAGCCGCGGCCTCGGCCGCAGGTGATGAAGCTGACCGAGGCCGCCGCGCAGCGAATTGCCGAACTGACCAGGCGTGCCGATTCCGAGATCGTGGGCCTGCGGGTCGGGATCAAGAACGGCGGCTGCGCCGGGCAATCCTATACAGTCGAATATGCTCACGATATCCGCCCGACCGACGAAGTGGTCGAGGACAAGGGCGTGAAGATTCTGGTCGATCCGAAGGCGGTGCTGTTTCTGCTGGGCACCGAGATGGATTACAAGGTCGACAAGATGTCGGCGCAGTTCATCTTCAACAATCCGAACCAGACCGGCGCCTGCGGCTGCGGCAAATCGGTGCAGCTGACGGCTGCGAAGGTGGATGGCTGATTCTTTCGGCGCAGACCTAACCATCATGCGTCGTCCCGGCCTTGAGCCGGGACCCCTGGTCACCGCTGTTGCTTTTGGCGATGGTGTCGGACCACTCTGCCCAAACGATATGGGTCCCGGCGTTCGCCGGGACAACTCGTAGAGACGTGAGCGGCACCATGGACCGCGACTTTCTGATCGATTTGTTTTCAGACTTCGGCCCCGTGACGATCCGCCGGATGTTTTCGGGTTTCGGCATATCGGCTGATGGTACCAACTTCGCGCTGGCGCTGCGCGGCGGGCTTTATTTCCGCGCCGACGATCAGACCATTCCGCGGTTCGAGGCGGAAGGCTCAAAGCCGTTTCAATATCAAACCAGGGCCAGGACCGTCACGGTCGGATCGTACTGGACGCTGCCGGAACGGCTGTATGACGATCCGGAAGAACTGACTGATTGGGCGAGGGCGGCCTTGGCGGCGGCGCAGCGCGCGGCGCTGCGCAAGCGTCCCAAGGCGCGCAAGGTGGCGAAGAAGGCAGCCAAGAAGAGCTCAAAGGCAGCAGTCAAGAAGAGAATTTCAAAAGCAAGGACTTAGGCTCGCGTCATTCCGGGATGCGCCGCTTGGCGCAGGCCCGGAATCCATACTCCCGATCGTGGTTATGGATTCCGGCCCCGCTCGTTTCACGCGCGATCCGGAATGACAGTGATTGTTATTCGACCGTCAGGCGACCTGACTCCGGGTTTCGGCGGCGTATTCCGGGTCGGCTTCGCAGATGACGCGGTTGCGGCCGTTGCGCTTGGCGGCGTAGAGGCAGGCATCGGCGCGCTCGATCAGGAAATCGGTATCGTCGCCGGGCTTCAGCATGGAAACGCCGACCGAGATGGTGACGCGGCCGAGGATTTCGCCGGTGGATTTCTTCTTCAATTCCTTCGACATCACGGCGCGGCGGATGTGATCGGCGACCGTCAGCGCCTGGCGCAGCGCGGTGTTGGGCAGCACGACCGCGAATTCCTCGCCGCCATAGCGGGCGGTGATGTCCTGGCCCTTGATGGTCTGCTTCAGCGACATGCCGACCAGCCGCAGCACCTGATCGCCGGTGAGATGGCCGTAGGAATCGTTGAACGACTTGAAATGGTCGATGTCGAACATCAGAAGCGAAAGCGGATCGCCGCTGGCGAGCGCGTTCTGCACGGCGGCGTCGATCGAGCGGTCGAAATATTTGCGGTTGCCAAGCCCGGTGAGCGGATCGGTCAGGCTTTCGGCCCGGATAGCCTCGAGGCTCTGCTGCAGATTGCTGATCTCGTTTTTCGACAGTGCCAGCCGGTCTTCCAGCGCCTTGTTGGTACCGCGCATCTCGTGGGTGGATTTCACCAGCAATTCGATGATTGCCTTGATCTGCTCGGGGTTCCGGGCGGCGTGGAGATTGCGGGTCGCGCCGGACAGAGTGGCGTCGTAGCTTGCCGACATGCCAAGCGCGTCGCTGATCAGCGTCATTACGTCGTCGATTTCGCCGATCACGCGCGCGCCGACCTTGTCGATGCGGTCGGTGGTCTTGATCTGCGAAAGATAGGTTTCGTAGATTTGCTCGAGATCGGCCTCGGTCAACTTGCCGTTGCGCGCAAGCGTCTCGTTGATGATCTTGTTGAGGGGGGAATTGTATCCGGTCGCGTAGACGTACCAGATCTCATAGTTGCGGGGAACGGCGGTCTGCCGGAGCGACTTGATCTGGCCCAACGCGACTTCGGCAAAGGCCATCGTGCGTTCGTGGTCGTCCAGATCCCTGATCACAGTCACGTCCCCAAATAGCGGACAGCGCTACCCGCTCTCTACAGCAATAAAATGAATTATAGCTGCAGGTTAATGGAGGAGAGTGAACGGCCGGTAAACAATTGGCTAACGCGCTTTAACCGAAGTTTAAACGCGGGCACGAACCGGTCGTAACAGGAACGCCGGGAGATGCGAGTGGTCGGCGGGCTCCGATGCCGGATCGCGCGGCGCCTGCGGTACCTCGGCGCGGCCGATCGAAGGCGCACGCGATGGCGGGGGGGCGACCGGCGGGGTGAATGCCGCGGCGGGTGCCTGCGGCTGCGGACCGGAATGGCGGCTGCCACCGGGGCGCCGGGGTTCGCGTTCCCTGCGCGGCTTGCGGCCTCCGCGTGAACCCTCTCTTGCACCGTCGCGCGAGCCTTCCCGTCCACGCTGATGTCGTGGCTGCTCGGATTCGCCGCTGGACGCCGCCGGGCCGTCGACGGCCTGGCTCTCGGCGTGACCTTCGGCGCGGGGAATGGTTTGCCCGATCAGCTTTTCGATCGCCGCGATCGATTTGTGATCGAGCGGCGCGACAATGGAGATCGCGGTGCCGGTACGTCCGGCGCGGCCGGTGCGGCCAATGCGATGGACGTAGTCGTCGGCATGATGGGGGACGTCGAAATTGAAGATGTGGCTGACGGCGGGAATGTCGAGACCGCGGGCCGCGACGTCGGAGGCCACCAGCAGCGGAATTTCGCCTTTGCGGAATTGATCCAGCGCCGCGGTGCGCGCCGACTGGTCCATGTCGCCGTGCAGGGCGCCGACGCTGAAGCCGTGCTTCTGCAGCGACTTGTACAGCAGCGCGACTTCGCGTTTGCGGTTACAGAAGATGATCGCGTTGTTGAGATCCCTGGCCTCGCGCAACAGGCGACGCAGCAACTCGCGCTTCTCGTGCGGCTCGCGGCCGACGGAGACCTGAAACTGGGCGACGCCGACGGCGGTGGTTGCCGGCCTCGAAACTTCGATTTTTTCGGGATTGTGCAGGAAGGCTTCGGTGATGCGGGCGATTTCCGGCGGCATCGTCGCGGTGAAGAACAGCGTCTGCCTGGTAAACGGGATCATCTTGCAGATGCGTTCGATGTCGGGAATGAAGCCCATGTCCAGCATGCGGTCGGCTTCGTCGATCACCAGAAGCTCGACGCCGGTGAGCAACAGCCCGCCGCGCTCGGTATGGTCGAGCAGCCGGCCCGGCGTTGCGATCAAGACGTCGACGCCGCGCGTCAGCTTGGTGTCCTGGTCGCCGAACGAAACGCCACCGATCAGGAGCGCGACGTTGAGTTTCTGGCCGGCGCCGTATTTATCGAACTGTTCCTTGACCTGGGCGGCGAGTTCGCGCGTCGGTTCAAGGATGAGGGTGCGGGGCATTCGGGCCCGGGCGCGGCCCTTTTCCAGCATGGTGAGCATCGGAAGGACGAAGGCAGCGGTCTTGCCGGTGCCGGTCTGGGCGATGCCGAGAACGTCTCGGCGGGCCAGAACATGGGGAATCGCCTGTTCCTGAATGGGGGTGGGGGTGGTGTAACCGGTGGCCGCGACGGCGGCGAGCACCTTGTCGGACAAGCCGAGATGGGAAAAAGACATTGAGCCTCTGGTAGAAACCGCCGCTTGGAATCCCGGGAATAACTGTCGCGCTCAACCCCGGAACGGCACGCATATTTGCTCGGGATTTTTCGGATACGCAGACAGGCGGCTTATCAAGATATCGCGTTTCGATACCGGGCCGCCTCAAGCTGGAACATAGGGGCGAATTGGCCAAAGTCAATGGAGCAGGCCCGGGAAGCGTTGAAAAAGCTTAATGTTTTTGCATGAATGGGCCTGGCAGACAGGAAACGCCATGTTTTCAAAAGCCCGTCTCGATACGCTCAGCGATGGAATCTTCGGCGTCGCCATGACGCTTTTGATTCTCGACGTGCGGCTGCCGGACGATTTTCACCCCAGGGACGGCGCCGAGCTGGTGCAGGGCCTCATCGGCCTGTGGCCGAAATTCCTGCCCTACGTGTTGAGTTTCGGCGTGCTGGGCCTGCGCTGGCTTTCCAACACCGAGGTGCGGACGCGCGCCGAATACGTCAGCCGCGAATATGCCCATTGGTGGCTGCTCTATCATTTCCTGATCACCTGCGTGCCCTTCACCACCATCGTGGTCGGCCGCTTCGCGCATTTTGCGCCTGCGATCTGGCTCTATGCCGGCCATACGCTGTTGATTGCCATGGTCGGCCTTCGCTTGACTTTCATCACGCCGCATCTGGAGCAGGGCGACCATCTGCGGCACCGGCAGATATCGACGCTGCTCTTGATCGTCTCCTCGCTGCTGGCGATTGCGCTTAGTTTTGTGAACTCGAAGGTCGCGCTATGGGCGCTCACGCTGAACTTTGCCGGACCCGTGATCAGGGTGTGGAGCAAGCGGGCGCAGGCATCGGATTGAACCTGGCGTGCAGGTTTGCCGACCAAGACAATGGTTCGCGCGGTCCATGATTTAAGCGCATGATCCCGCCAAGGTGTGAGCGGTTTGGCGAAAGGATCATGCGCACTTTTATAATGGTTTTGGGCGCGATCGAATGGTCGCGCTCCTGCAAGACGGGGAGCAGGGATGAAGAACGGGCTGTCGTTCGGGGCCGCGCTGGCGATGAGTTTAGCGGCGTCGTGGCTGTCGCTCGCGGCGCCCGCCCACGCCGAAAAGCGCGTCGCGCTGGTGATCGGCAACAACGACTACAAAAACGTTCCAAAATTGCAGAAGGCGCTCAACGACGCCCGCACCATGGGCGATACACTGAAACAGCTCGGCTTTTCGGTGATGGTGGCGGAGAACCAGAGCCGGCGGGCGTTCAGCGAAACCCTGCTGGCGTTCGACAAGGCCGTCGAGCCCGGCGATACCGCGTTCTTCTTCTATGCCGGCCACGGCTTTGAAATCGCCGGGCAGAATTTTCTGCTGCCGACCGACGTACCCGCGGCGACCGAAGGCCAGGAAGAGCTGGTGCGCGATGCGTCGATCCTGGCGGACCGCATCATCGAGCGCCTGCAGAACAAAAAGGCGCGCACCTCGATCCTGGTGTTCGATGCCTGCCGCAACAATCCGTTTGAACGCGCCGGCACCCGCGCCGTCGCCGGCGGCGGCGGTCTCGCGCCGATGACGCAATTGCCGGAAGGCGTGTTCTCGGTGTTCTCGGCAGGCCCTCGGCAGACCGCGCTCGACCGCCTGTCGAACAGTGACGACAATCCCAACTCGGTATTCACACGAACATTTTCAAAAGAGCTGCTGCGGCCTGGCGAGAATCTTGTTCAGGTTGCCCAGCATACGCGCCGGGTGGTCAGCGAGATGGCGGAGACCGTGAGCCACAAACAGATCCCGGTTTATTTCGACCAGATGGTCGACGACGTGTTCTTGAATGGCGTGGCGAAAGTTCAAGCCGAGGCCGCAAGGCCCGCCGAGCCGGCGCAGGAGGTCGCAGCGTTGCCGCCGGTGTCGGTGCCGCGCATGCCGCAAAACGATTCCGTCAACGCGCCGATCGCGATGTTCTCCCGTCACAATGGCGGCTGGACGGTGGTGTTCTCGATCGCCGATCCGACGCTCGGGATTTCGTGGCGGATGGGAGACGCCGGCGAATTCCGCGAGACCGGCTTCCTCGACACGCTCGATCCGCGCACCCGCAGGCGGATACCCAATCCGTCGATCGAGCTTGCCGCCGACGCGCCGGCAGCGACGATTCAGCTGCGCTATGTCGATGCCTCGGGCGAATTGCAGGGACCGTTTCCCATAAAATTCGATCCCGTGGCGGCGCTGATCCATGATCAGCGAAAGATCCTCGACATGACAGCCACCAGCTGGCTGTCGTTTCGCGAATTCAACGGTCTGCTGGTCTATTACACGCACCTGATGTCGTATCGCTGCGCGATCCGCGAAGTCCGCGTCGGAATCGACACCGCGGTGCCGGACAAGGTTTTGAAAATGCCGCCCTGCGATCCCGGGGATCCCAGCGTCATTCCCCACGACGCGCAGCCCTATCTCAAGCTCGCGCCTTCGACCCGGTTCGTGTCGGTGGAATTGACCTATCGCGACGGCAGCGTTTCCGAGATCAGGAGCTTCCGGCGCTGACGGCCGTGCGCCGCAAGCGACCTCAATTCATGCCCGATCATCGCAAGAAGGCCCCGGCATCGTCCGGGGCTCTTTTCGTTTTGCGAAGTGCAATTCGCCGCCAATGGGACTTCCGCCTTCGGCTCTATTCGCGTCAGCGGATCTGACCTATTTCTGGTTGAGGTATCCGGATATATACGGATATCCAATATTGTGGCCGCTGTGCAACATTGACCAACAAACGACCGGAAATGGCCGGTTTCTCGTCGCATCGCCCTCCCGTTTGGTTACAACCAACAATGGAGTTTTTGAATTTCAGGAGGATATTATGCGCAGGAATTTGGGGTGGGCTCTCGCTTCGTTTGTCTCGTTAGGCGTTGCCGGGCTCGGTGCGGCTTCGGCCGCGGATATGGCTGTCAAGGCACGGCCGATGGTCCCTCCGCCCGTCGCGGTCTACAACTGGACCGGCTGCTATGTGGGCGGATATGTCGGTGGCGCTACGCAAAGTCGTGCGGTCAACGCGGTCGATCCGAGCTCAACCGGCGGCGTCTTCCCGGTCGGGACTTTCTACAACACGCCGTTTGCCAACGCGGTCAATGGCGGCCTGTTCAGCTACGACCTCGGCAACAGCGTGATCGGGGGCGGTACCCTCGGCTGTAATTGGCAGGGGGCTTCTCCCTGGGTAGTCGGCATCGAGGGCGAAGCCGGATACATGAGGCTTACCGGCTCTGCCATCGATCCCTACAGCGTTGTCGGCCTGGGCTCGGACACCGCCGCCTCCACAAGGATCGGTGACTGGTACGGTGCGGTCACGGGACGGTTTGGCTACGCATGGGATCGCGTCCTGGTGTACGGCAAGGCCGGCGTCGGTTTCGCCAATATCAGCTCGTCTGTGATAGACGCATGTAATACTGGCGCGTGCGGTGGTGGTCTGCTCACGGCTACCGGCAGCAGCAACAACGCATTCTGGGTTGCCGGCGGTGGCGTCGAATACGCTTTCAACAGCAGTTGGAGCGTCAAGGGAGAATATCTGTTCCTGGGTATCGACAAGACCTACGCCGTCTGCGGACCGGGGGCTGCCTCAGCGGCCGGTTCGACGTTCTGTGCAAATCATAACGTTCAAGGCGTCCATACTTTCAAGGCGGGCTTGAACTATCATTTCAACAGCCCGGTCGTCGCGAGATACTGATCTGTCCCGAAGTCTCCAACACCTCAAAAGCCCCGGCATGGTCCGGGGCTTTTTTCGTTTCGAAAAGTGCGGTTCGCCAAGTGAGCAGGCACGTCAAACTCGATTCGCGCCGGTGGAGTTGAGCTATCGCAGTGCGACCTCTCCGAAACTCAACAGCTTCCGCCCGCTGAGGCGGTATCCGGTGCGGATCGTATGTCCGATATCAGACATTACTAGTTGCATATGTGCAACGATACCCGGAAAACGAGCGTGAATGCCCAATATAAGGCGGTTCTACGTCGCCTGGCTCTCCCGTTGAGTATACAACCAGAAATGGAAGTTGTGAATCGTAGGGAGAATTGTAATGCGGTGGAATTTCGGATGGGCGGTAGCCTCGGTTATTTCGTTGGGCGTTGCCGGGCTCGGTGCGGCTTCTGCCGCTGATATGGCTGTCAAGGCGCCTCGGCCGATGCCAGCGCCTGTCATGGTCTATGACTGGAGCGGCTTCTACATCGGTCTCAACGGTGGCGGCGGCTCGAGCCACAAGTGCTGGGATCTTATTCCCGGCAATGAGGGTTGCCATGATGCGACCGGCGGCACGGTCGGCGGTCAGCTCGGCTACCGCTGGCAGGCGAGCAATTGGGTGTTTGGGCTGGAAGGCCAGGGCAACTGGGCTAACTTCAAAGGCTCCAACGCCAACTTGGCCGTCCTGGGCCTCACCGACACCTCGAAGATCGATGCGTTCGGTCTGTTTACCGGTCAGGTCGGCTACGCCTGGAATAGCGCCCTGTTCTACGTCAAGGGCGGCGGCGCGGTGGTCAGCGACAAGTACAATACCAGCTTTATTCCGAGCGGCCTGCTTAACGACAGCGCCAAGGAAACCCGCTGGGGTGGCACGATTGGCGCCGGTCTCGAATTCGGCTTCGCGCCGAACTGGTCGGTGGGCGTCGAATACGACCACATTTTCCTGGGCAGCCATCACGTGAATTTCACGGACGCTGCAGGCTTTTTGACCTCGACCGATAATATCAGTCAGAGCGTCGATATGGGCACCGTTCGCCTCAACTACCGCTTCGGCGGCCCGGTGGTCGCGAGGTACTGATCTCTCCCAAGACTTGAAAATCGAAAGCCCCGGCATTGTCCGGGGCTTTTTTTTCGAGCGGCCGGGTTCGCACCGAGCGCCTCGCGTCTAACCCATGATCGAAAACCCGCCATCGACGGGAATGGCGGTACCGGTGACGAAGTCAGAAGCGTGCGACGACAGAAACACCGCGATGCCCGCGAAATCACCCGATGCGCCCCATCGCGCCGCCGGCGTGCGCGCCAGAACCCGGTCGTGCAGACCGTCGATCTGTTCGCGGGCGCGCCGGGTCAGGTCGGTGTCGATCCAGCCCGGCAGCACCGCGTTGGCCTGGATGTTGTCGGCGGCCCAGGCGCAGGCGCAGGAGCGCGTGAACTGCACGATACCGCCCTTGCTCGCGGCGTAGGCCGGCGTGAAGCTGGCGCCGAAGATCGACATCATCGAGCCGATGTTGATGATCTTGCCGCCGCCCGCGGCCTTCATGGCGGGGTAGACGGCCTGCGAGCACAGGAACGCGCTGGTAAGGTTGGTCCGGATCACGCTGTCCCATTCCTCGAGCGAGAGCGCGTGCGGCGGTTTGCGAATATTGATGCCGGCGTTGTTGACGAGAATGTCGATCCGGCCGAGTTCGCCGCTGACGCGCTCGACCATGGCCGCGACGGCGGTCTTGTCGGTGACATCGGCGACAGCCGAGATCGCCCTGACGCCGCGCGCCTTGAGCTCCGTTGCCGCCGCGACCGACTTCGCTTCGTTGCGCCCGACGACGGCGATGTCGGCGCCGGCGTCCGCCAATCCCCGCGCCATGCCGAGGCCAATGCCGCCGTTGCCGCCGGTGACAACAGCCACCTTGCCGCTGAGATCGAATGGTTTTGATGTCATTGGTCGACGTCCGGTCTTTCAACTCGATGTCGTCCCTGCGAACGCAGGGACCCATATGTGGACGGCCCCCGTGCCACAAGAGTTTTTTGGTCTGATCGGATCGCTTGCATCCATATGTCCGGCCTGTTGATGCAGTCGCTTTGGACCGCTGGCCAAGATGGCTTCCGCGACGCGAGTTCCAAACAACCACACGACCTTTGTTCGGCCAATGGGTCCCACGGACTGTCTCACACCTCGGATCGATCGATCCTACCATCTGCTCTCCTCTTGCAGCTCCGGCTCAGCGGGTAGGCAAATCCGCCAACCAGCCGATCTCTTAAGCGGCCGATGCCGATGCACCAGGCATCCGCGCGCCGTCGTAACTCTCGCCCGTCGTCATCAGCTTCCAAGCGATGCGAGCAATCTTGTTGGCGAGCGCCACGGCGGCAAGTTTTGGTGGCTTGCGCTTCAGCAGAGCGACCAGCCAGGGTGACGGATGGCCGCGGCCGCGCCGAACCTGCTGAATCACGGCGGTCGCTCCCGCCACCAGCACGCTGCGCAGCATCTCATCCCCGGCGCGGGTGATCTTGCCGAGCCGGGTCTTGCCGCCGCTGGAATGGTCTTTCGGCGTCAGTCCGAGCCATGCCGCAAAGTGCCGGCCGGAGGGAAAGGCGCCCGGATCGGGCGTCTTCATCACCAGCGCCGTGGCACCAATCAGCCCGACCCCCGGAATCTTGCCAGACGTCGGCTGTCGGCATTAGCGCGGTGCCACGCCATCAGCCTGGCCTCGATCGCCTTCAGTTCGATCTGCAGCTGCGCGTAGGCGCGGCCCTGCATCGCAAACATCTCGCGCGCCAGTTCCGGTAAGCTCTCGTCCTGGGCGATCCGCATCAATAGCGGCTCGATCTTGTCGAGACCCTTGGCGGTGATCAGACCGAACTCCGCCGCATAGCCGCGGATCGCGTTGCTGAGCTGGGTGCGCCTTTTGATCAGCTGCTGGCGAACTCCCACCAGCATCAGCGCCGCCTGCTGCTGTTCAGTCTTGACCGGGACGAACTGCATCGTCGGCCGGCTCATCGCCTCGCACAATCCCTCGGCATCGCGCCCGTCGTTCTTGTTGCGCTTGATGTAGGCCTTCACGTGCTGCGGCGCGATCAGCTTCACCTCGTGGCCGAGCTTGCGCAACTCCCGCGCCCAGTAATGCCCCGCCCCGCAGGCCTCCATCCCGATCACAGTCGGCGGCAGCTTGGCAAAAAACCCCAACACCTCGTTCCGCCGCAGCTTCCTGCGTAACACCGGTCGCTCGGCGGCATCAACCCCATGCAGCTGAAAAAAATGCTTCGACGTATCCATTCCAATGCGGATAATCTGGTTCACGGACGGCTCCCTTGTCTGAGATTTGCAACAACCTCATTCTGGCACACTCGATGCCGTAGGGGGCCGTCCACCCCATCAGCCATCGATATTAGTTTTCGTAGCGGGCTGGAGCAACGACCTCGCATAACCACAGGCGCCTGTGGTCCCTGCGTTCGCAGGGACGACAATGAGTAGTGGTTGTTGCGGGTTCACCGCTTGCTCTGCCAGATCAGGATCAGGCCGAGGGAGGCCAGCGCCACGCCGTAGCCGGCCCACTGGAGCTGTTTGATCATGAAGCTCGATTGCGGCCAGTTGATCACCCCCAGGCCCTGACCGATCCATAGCAGGCCCATGGCGAGCGCGAGAAGGCCGGCGATCAGCAGCGCTTTACGCATCGGATTTTCCTCGCTCGCGTTGGCCGCGCGGCCAACGCGCAAGCTCGCCAGAGTGGCGCGTTCGTTCCCCTGCGGCAAGCGCGGGGATGAAACGCGGGCAAATGGAAGCCTGGCTTATTCGCCAAGGCAAGAAAGCCAAGGCACAAAAAAGCCCCGGACGATGCCGGGGCTCTTGAGCTGCTGAGACTTCAGCCGAGATCAGTACTTCGCAACGACCGGGCCGGTCCAGTTGAAGCGATAGACCAGCGAGGTGCTGATGGTGGTCACCCAAGGCTTGAAGTTGATGTCGGTGCCGACCAATGTGTTGGTGCCATTGACCAGCTCGTTGATCGCCTTGCGGTCATAAAAGGCGGTTCGATATTCGGTCTTCATGAACCAGCCGGGCGCCGAGATGCCGAAGATGTTCAGGTTGTTTTCGACACCGCCGCCAACGAACCAGCCGTTGCGGCTAAAGCTGTTGCTGTGGGCGCCTGCGGCGGCGCCAGTGCGGGTATCCACGAAAGAAGTGCCTGACCAATCCGAACCGGAGTAACCGCCGTTCACGTAGGAGAGGACATTCGGTGCGATCAGATAGCCAACTCGCACGCCCGCGGCATAGGCATCCTTCATCTTTTCCGAACCGGCCCAGAACGGGTTCTGATCCTGGATGGTGCCCTTGATGCTGCCGAACTGGCCGTCACCGAACACGCCGACCACCCACGACTGGTTCACCTGCCAGTCGTAGCCGGCGCCGACGGTGCCGAACCAGCCGGATCCACCCTGGCGCTGATTGACGCAAAGTTGGCAGAAGCCGGTGAAGGTGTTCTGCGTCGTGGTATCGGCCGCCCAGATGCCACCGCCGCCGCCGCCGAAGACGTAGAAGCCGGTCCAGCTCGGAGCCGCCATGAGCGGAGGAGCCTTGGTATAGGTGCGGGCGGGGAGGTCGGCCGCAACGGCCGATCCGGCGAACGCGGCAACCGCGGTCAGAGCGAGCACTAATCTCTTCATCTTCAAAATCCTCAATCTAAGCGTTCGGCCGGCGATAGCGTGGCGGGTGCAAGGCACCGATTCCCAAAACCAGTGCCGCAACTATAGCCGGTTCGAGGCAAAATGCTGTTGCCGGGCGGGCACACCGGCCGGAAAACGATCCGCATAATTACGGACGGAAAAAGCCGCAAAAGGGCGATAACGGCCTCAAAATCGGCTCTACGCGGCGGATTTGCGCTGGGCGGCCCTTGCTGCCGGACGGCCGGTCGAAATCTAGACGTCCAGCAGATCCTCGCTGGCGAATTCCGCCTTGTCGGAGATGAAGGCAAAGCGCGCCTCGGCCTTGGTACCCATCAGGCGCTCGACCGAATTGGCGGTGCCCTCGCGGTCGTCGGCCAGAAGCACCACGCGCAGCAAGGTGCGCCTGGCCGGGTCCATGGTGGTTTCCTTCAGCTGCGCCGGCATCATTTCGCCGAGGCCCTTGAAGCGGCCGACATCGACCTTGGCGTTGGCGTTGAATTCGCTCTTCAACAAGGCGTCCTTGTGGGCCTCGTCGCGGGCGTAGACCGTCTTGCTGCCGTGGGTGAGGCGGTAGAGCGGCGGCACCGCGAGATAGAGGTGGCCTTCATCGATCAGCCGCGGCATCTGCCGGTAGAAGAACGTGATCAGCAGCGAAGCGATATGCGCGCCATCGACGTCGGCGTCGGTCATGACGATGATGCGGGCGTAGCGCAGATCCTCCTCGCGATACTGGATCCCGGTGCCGCAGCCGATCGCCTGGATCAGATCGGCGAGCTGCGCGTTGGCCGTCAGCTTGTCCTTGGTCGCGGAGGCGACGTTGAGGATTTTTCCGCGCAGAGGGAGGATGGCCTGGGTCTTGCGGTCGCGCGCCTGCTTGGCGCTGCCGCCGGCCGAGTCGCCTTCGACGATGAACAGCTCGGAACCTTCGGACGCGGTGTTGGTGCAGTCGGCGAGCTTGCCGGGCAGGCGCAGTTTCTTCACTGCAGTCTTGCGGGAAATCTCCTTTTCCGCGCGGCGCCGCAGCCGCTCGTCGGCGCGCTCGATGACGAAATCCAGCAGCTTGTTGGCCTGCACCGGATTGCCCGACAGCCAGTGGTCGAACGGATCCTTGATCGCTTGCTCGACGATGCGCTGGGCCTCGGCAGTCGCAAGGCGGTCCTTGGTCTGGCCCTGGAATTCCGGCTCGCGCACGAATACCGACAGCATCACGGCGGCGCCCACCATGACGTCTTCCGAGGTGATATTGCCCGCGCGCTTGCCCTGGCCGACGCGCTCGGCGTGATCCTTCAGGCCCCGCAGCAGCGCACTGCGCATGCCGGACTCGTGGGTGCCGCCGTCCTGCGTCGGCACGGTGTTGCAATAGGAGGACAGAAAGCCGTCGGCGTCGGCGGTCCAGGCGACCGCCCATTCGCAGGCGCCGTGGGCGCCGACGCGTCCGGATTTGCCGGAGAAGATATCCGGGTGCACCAAAGTGTCGTTATGGATCGCCGCGCCGAGGAAATCCTTCAGCCCGCCCGGGAAGTGAAAACTGTCCTCGGCAGGCACGCCCTCGAGGCCTTTGAGCAGCGCCGGGTCGCAGCGCCAGCGGATCTCGACGCCGCCGAACAGATAGGCCTTGGAGCGCGCCATCTTGAACAGGCGCTGCGGCTTGAAGGAGGCCTTGGCGCCGAAGATCTCGGGGTCCGGCTTGAAGCGGATTTGGGTGCCGCGGCGGTTGTTGATCTTGCCGAGGTCCTCGAGCTTGCCCTTGGGATGGCCGCGCTCGAACGCCATGCGATAGAGCTTCTGGCCGCGGGCGACCTCGACCTCGAGCCGCGCGGACAGCGCGTTCACCACGGACACGCCGACGCCGTGCAGGCCGCCCGAGGTCTCATAAACCTTGGAGTTGAATTTGCCGCCGGAATGCAGCGTGCACATGATGACTTCGAGCGCGGATTTTTTCGGGAATTTCGGATGCGGGTCGACCGGGATGCCGCGGCCATTGTCGGTGACGGTGAGGAATCCGTCGGCGCCCAATTCCACTTCGATGAAAGAGGCATGGCCCGCCAGCGCCTCGTCCATGGAATTGTCGATGACTTCGGCGAACAGGTGATGCAGCGCCTTTTCGTCGGTGCCGCCGATATACATGCCGGGCCGGCGCCGGACCGGCTCGAGGCCTTCGAGCACCTCGATATCGCGGGCGGTGTAGCCGGCTTCGGCGCTGGAGGTGCGCGACGCGACCTTGATCGCGGCCCGGCCTTTCGGCTCCGAGGCTGCGAACAGATCGCTGGTTGGTTTTGTTTTAGCTAGTGATTTCAATTGTTTAGACATATCATTTCATGTGTTGCGCACGATCGGGCGCGCGGCGAATTGGTTCTCCTGACTATGCCACGGATAAGGCTCAAAAAGTGACGGCGGCCGGTGAAACGTCGGACCCGCCTGGTGCAACGCCCGCTGGAAACAGGATATGGAGCCAGCCCGGCACTTTCGCCAGCGTGATGGTTCCCGGCCGCCGGCACGAGCCGGTAATACAGACCAAACAGGAACAGGAGCACGCCATCGAGCAGGTTGAGATGCGCATGCGCCGGCGTCAGCGCTAAATCCTGCTGGAGGCCCATTGCAATGCCCGCGAGCAGCCCGATCAGTAGAACTACGGCACCTGCGCACATCGTCAACGATCCGATCGTCGGTCTTTCTTTCCTCGCTCTTCCGTTGGGAATTGCAAGCCGGTCGGGCGAGCCGGAGCTCACACACGGTCCCCGCCTTTGTGACTTGATGTCGCGGAAGGGGCTGGCGTACCTGTTCCTAGGCATCGAATCCCAAGAAAGGTTCAAAGCCTGGAAACGGGACAGTCGCCAGGGAAGGGCGTTCGGAATGGAAGATTTTACGCGCGCCCTGGCCGACTTCGTGCGCGACCATCAGGTCTGGGCCGCACCGATCGTTCTGCTGCTGGCGTTCGGCGAATTGCTTGCCTTTATCTCGCTGCTGATTCCGGCCTGGGGGGCGCTGGTGGCGATCGGCGCGCTGATCGGCGTCAGCGGCATCAGCTTCTGGCCGCTCTGGATTGCCGGCGGGTTCGGTGCCGCGCTTGGCGATTGGGTCTCCTACTGGTTCGGCTTCAGATACAAGGAACACGTCGCACAGATGTGGCCATTGTCGCGCTACCCGGAGATCCTGCCGCGCGGCGAGGCCTTTGTGAGGCGCTGGGGAGTGCCCAGCATCTTCATCGGGCGGTTCTTCGGACCGCTGCGCGCCTCGGTGCCGCTCGCCGCCGGGATTTTCGAGATGCCGTACTGGCGCTTTCAGATCGCCAATTTCGTATCGGCGCTGGTCTGGTCGGCGGTGCTGCTCTCGTTCGGCGACGTGCTTGCGAAGATCGCCGAATGGCTGTGGCGGACCGTTTGAACCGGCTTTCCCATGCAAAAAAGGCGGCCGCTCAGAAGCCGTAGCGCAGGCCGGCCTTGCCGGTGACGGTGTTGCTGGAGTCCGTCATCGCGGTGTACTCGGCTGCCGCAAACAGCGATACGCCGCTCCGCGTGCGCCAGTCGAGCGAGGCGCCGGCATAGCCGCCGCTGATGCTCGACTTGCCGGGGGTGGCGAACGCCAGCGCCTGGCCGAGCAGGATGGCGTTGACGGTGCCGGAGCCGGTGCGCTGCTGGCCGAGCACGCCCGCGGTGAGGCCGACCTGGAACCGGCCGGCGTCCGACAGCAGCGTTCGGGTCAGTGTCAGATCGGCGCGTTCCTCGGCGTTCTGCAGCGTGCGGCCGCCGGCGGTAAGGTTCGCGGTCGATCCGGTCTCGGTAAAGCCGTCGTAATTCGCTGCGAGATAGCGCAGCCGCCCCGCCGGGGTCACGGTCCAGCCCGGTGCGAAATCATAGCGATAACCTGCCGCGATTTCGGGGCTGAAGAACCAGCCGCCGAAGCTCGCGGTCGCGATTTCGAGCCCGTTGGCCAGCGTGTTGTTGTTGATGTTGCGCGTGGTGCGGTTGCCGGTGTGGCCGCCGAGCAGCGCAAAGTCGACGAACGCGGGGCCAAGATCCTTCCGGCCATAGACGCCGGCGAATACGATGTCGCTCGCGCCGCTGCCGGAATTGAGATCGATCGAGGTATTGATCGCACCGCCGCCAACGAAGCCGCCGAGCCGCAAATCCGGCCATGCGAGCCGATCGGCGCCGATGGCACCGCCATAGAAGTTGGTGACGTTGCGCAGAACCGGCCCGTCGGCCTGTTGGGTACGCTGGCCGTAGAAGCCCTTGGCCCAGACCGTGGTGCCGTCGGGCGCTGTCATGGTCGGATTCTTGAACACCACGGCGTTGTCGGGTGCCTTGGCATAGCCCATCACTTGCGCGAAGGCGTCGTCGAACCTCGAAGCCGAATTGTCATAGGCGGCAAAGCCGAGTGCGCTGCCGGTGCCGGTGCCGGCGCCGCCGCTCGCCGCGGCATCGCTGGCGCGCCCGCCGAGCGTCGCCGACACGGCGCGGGTGAAGTCCATCAGGCGACGGTCGGTGACCGCAAAGCCGGTCGGATCGACCGAGACGATGCGATTGCCGGAAACGATAAACGGCACGTTGCCGGTGACGGTGGCGCCCGCCAGCGTGTTGAAGGTGAGGTTCTGGTTGCCGGCATTGACGTTGACGGTGTCGCCCGCGCCGATCAGGTTGATGGCGCCGACGATGAACGAGCCCGGCAGCAGCGTCAGCGTGTCGGGATCAAGTGTATTCGAAAACTGGACAGCGATTCCGCCAGGCGCGCTGATGGTGCCGGAATTGGCCAGCTGGCTCGTCCCGGACGCGTTCATGGAAATGCCGACATTGCCGGGACCGCTGACGTCGACCGTACCCGAATTGACCACGGTCACGTTGCCGCTGGTCGCGTTGGTCGCGATACCGATGTTGGTGCCGGCGAGTGTTCCGAAGCCGACCCCTAACCCAAGATTAGTGCCGACAACGCTGACCGTGCCGGAATTCACCGTGGTGGCGTTGCCGATGGTCGTGGTCGTCAGAATGCCGTTGCTGATGGGGCCGGTGACGCTGACGTTTCCGTAGTTGAAGGTGGTGGCGTTGCCGAAGCTCGCCGCTGTGTGGATGCCGATGGCACCGCCGCCGACACCGAATGCAACCGGGCCTCCGGAAGGGAGTGTAAGCACAGGTGTTGACGGTGCCGTTGACGCTGACGTTGCCGGAATTGGTCGTGATGGCGTCCCCACCGCCGAAGCCGATGCCGAAAGCGGTCGCCGGCGCCGTAACAGGGACCGAGGTCAGGGTCTCGATGCCGACGCTGCCGATGCCGATGACGCTGACGTTTCCACGATTGTTTGTCGTGGCCGGCCCGAAGGCCGTCGCGGTGTCGATGCCGACGCTGCTGATGCCGCTGACGTTGACGTTTCCGGAATTGTTCGTTGTGGCTGCGCTGGGGCCGGCCACGATCGTGCCACTTGCGGCAAATTGGGTAGTAAACGCGAAGCTCGTCGTCGTGAAGATGCCAATGTTGTTGCCGGGTCCGCTGACGTTGACAGTGCCGTCATTGTTGGTGGTTGCGCTGCCCGTGACCGTCGATGTCTGGATGCCGAAATTGGAACCGATATTGAAACTGACGAAGCCGGGAGTGGTCGCGAACAGGGTTGTTCCGCTGACGCTGACGGTGCCGCTATTGTTGGTCGTCGCGTTGCCTGTGAGCGTCGATGTCTGGATGCCGAAACCGTTGGCGGTATTGATGATGGTGCCCTGATTGGTCGTGGTCGCGTTGCCCGTGAGCGTCGACGTCAGGATGCCGGTGGAAAAATTTCCATTGATGTTGACGGCGCCGGAATTGGTGGTGGTGGCGTTGCCGGTGTCCGTGGTGGTCAGAATGCCGTAGGAAGCCCCGCTGGTATTGACGGTTCCCGAATTGGTGGTGGTGGCGTTGCCCTGGGTCGCGGGCGCATCGATGCCGTCAACTCCGACTGACGTGATGGTGCCGGTATTCGTGCAGGTCAGGTCCCCCGTGGTGTAGGGGACGGGGACGCAGCCCGGGCTGGGCGTGAGAGGAACCGCGGTCGCCGCGGCAAATGGCAGCAGCAGGGCCGGCGCCAGCGCCGCGCCAAAGCGCGCGATCTTCGCCAGGGACGAAAGAGACGAGCGGTGCCCAAAAGGCGCAGGTGAAACGACATAAAACATGAATGAATCCTTTGACGGCCGAAGCCGTGATTCATCGCGGATTCTTAAGCTTCAAGATTTCATCACTATCGATCCGGGCGGGCAAGGCGAATATCGGCGAAATTCCCGATTCTTGTTCTCGTGTGGCTTGCAGGTTACAGTCGGTACAACTGCCTGGGTCGTCTTGACGAAAATCGGGTGCGGCCTTATAGCCGCGCCCATGATCAACGCCGCGACCATTTTCATCGCTCGCCGCCGCCGCCGCGCAACAGCGGTATTGGCGGACGTCTGCGTTTAAGATATCTGCCTCTGCCGCCGGATCCGGTCCGCGGCATCTTCCTTTCAAAGCAGCGCCATCCGATCTGGCGGCTCCTACATCAAGCAGGAGTTTGAAATGTATGCGCCTCCCATGTTCAAGCCCGATCGCGCCGCCAGCCTCGCTTTTGCGCAAGCGCGCGGATTCGGCACCGTCTGTGGCTGGGATGGCTATAAGCCGGTCGCATCGTCGCTGCCGTTTTATCTTGGCTATGCCGACGACGGTACGCCGCACGCCGCGTTTCACGTTGCGCGTCACAATCCGCTAACCAAACTTGCGGACGGGAAATCGCGCTGGCTGATGGCCGTAACCGGCGCGGATGCCTATGTTTCGGCTGACTGGTACGCGTCACCGGATCAGGTGCCGACCTGGCTTTACCAGGCCGTGCATCTGACGGGTACCGTACGGATGTTGTCCGATCAAGAACTCGGTCCGCATCTGGACGCGCTCAGCGCCAGGTTTGAAGGCTGGCTTGAGCCGAAACCGCCCTGGGCGGTGTCGAAGGTGACGGCGGGGCGCCTTGATGCGCTGAAAAAAGCGATTGTGGGTCTGGTGATGTCGGTGGACGAGGTCGAGGGCAGCTTCAAGCTCAATCAGCACAAATCCGACGTCGATCACGTGGCGATCGCCTCGGCACTCCTGCAGCGGCCCGACGAAGCGACACAGACGATCGGAAAACAGATGGTCGCGCTGCGGCCGCACTTGGACTACAAATCATCCGCGCCCGGCAGTGTATCCGCGGATTGAAGGAGCTCGTCATGACCCTCTCCGACATCAAGCAGCCGAAAGGCCAATCCCAGACCACCGGCGCCGCCGCGCGGCCCACCGTGTTCGTCGATGGGGCAGCGGGGACGACCGGCCTCGGCATTCGCGAACGCCTGAGCCAGCAGAACGACGTCGCCGTCAAGAGCATCGCCGAGGACAAGCGCAAGGATGCGCAGGCCAAGCGGGCGCTGATGGCGGAGGTGGACCTCGTCGTCCTCTGCCTGCCGGATGACGCCGCGCGAGAGACGGTTGCGCTGATCGACAGCATGGGAGCCGCGGCGCCCAAGGTGCTGGATGCATCGACGGCTTTTCGCGTCGCCAGCGACTGGACCTACGGCTTTCCGGAACTCGCGGCCGATCAGGCGGAAAGGATACGGACGGCGCGGAAGGTCTCAAACCCGGGCTGCTATCCGACCGGCGCGGTGGCGCTGCTGCGGCCGCTGGTGGATGCCGGGCTCATGCCCGCGGACTATCCCGTCACCATCAATGCGGTGAGCGGTTATTCGGGTGGCGGCAAGTCCATGATCGACAGATTCGAAAACGGCACCGCGCCGGCCTTCGAACTCTATGGTCTCGGCTTCGAGCACAAGCATTTGCCGGAAACGCAGCTTTACTCAAAGCTCGCGCGGCGGCCGATCTTTGTTCCGTCGGTCGGGAACTACCGGCAGGGCATGCTGGTATCGGTGCCGCTGCATCTCGACACGCTGCCCGGCAAGCCCGGCGCCGCCGACCTTCACGCCGCGTTGACCAAGCGCTACGTCGGGAGCAAATACATCTCGGTCATGCCGCTCGACAACACGGCTACAAAGAGCGGACGCATCGAGCCAGAGGCGCTCAACGAGACCAACAGGCTCGAGCTTTATGTCTTTTCGAGCCCCAAATATCCTCAGGCGGTTCTCGTCGCGCGTCTCGACAATCTGGGTAAGGGCGCCTCGGGCGCTGCGGTCCAGAACATGCGGCTGATGCTCGGTTTTGCCGATAGGTGAGGCGGAAGCCGGCGCGTTCCGGCCTCGTCGGAGCGGGTTCGCATCAGCGAAAACAAAACCCCGGCAGAGCCGGGGTTTTCAATCCTGCCTTGCGGTGCAGGCAAGCTCTCAAACAATTCCGAAAATCCCCAGCGCCAGCACGGCTTGCGCCAGGAAGCCGACGGTGAAGGCCAGCGTGCGGAACACCGGCAGGCCCATCGTGTAGACGATCAGATGCGCGACACGGGACCAGAAATACACGGCGCAGGCGAGAGCCGTCCATTTCGTCGAATAGTCGATCTGAGCAAGAATCAGTACCAGCGGTGCGAAGATGACGAGGTTCTCGACCGCGTTGTCGTGCGCGAACATCAGCCGCGTGGCCCATTCCGCATGCGGCTTGTCGTTGCGCGACGGATTGGCCATTGCGCCGGACAGGCCGCGAACCTGGCAGCGATTGAGCACATAGGGGATCCACAGCAATCCCGTCAGAATGACCGTCAGCGTCAGCCAGAACAATTCGCGCGTCATCGGTTTCCCCTCAATTCGAGTTTCCATCTCGTCCCGGCGGGACGGCCGGTTATAGCCCAGAGTTTGATTCCAACCGGTGTTGAATCAGGCTCTGGCGGCACCTTTTTGATGGAGCGTGATCTTTGGGCAAACGCTTCGCGTTTGTCCGAAGGGAAAACCGGTTCCCGCTTTGCGCTGGCGCGGCCCTTCGGGTCCGGATCATGCTCCAGGCGCGCCGCGTTGCGTTACGCGCGAACCCGCACATAGCTGCCGGGGGCGTCTTCGATCGGCGGCAACGCGGCGGTGCCGGCCGCGCGCGCGGGCACTTTTTCGGCGTCGATGCTTTCGAGCCATTCACGCCAGTCGGGCCACCACGAACCCTTGTGCTCCTGCGCGCCCTCGAGCCAGTCCGCCAGCGTCACGTCGCGGAAATTGTCGTTGGTCCAGAACTGATACTTGCCCGAGGCCGGCGGGTTGACCACGCCGGCGATATGCCCGGACGCCGACAGCACGAATTTCACCGGGCCGCCGAAAAATTGCGAACCGTAAAGCACCGAATCCGCCGGCGCGATGTGATCCTCGCGCGTCGCGAGATTGTAGACCGGCACCTTCACCTTCGACAGGTCGAGCAGCGTATTGTCCAGCACCATGCTGCCGGCCGACAACCGGTTCTCCAGATAGCAGTTGCGCAGGTAATATGAATGGTTCGCCGCCGGCATCCGCGTCGCATCCGAATTCCAGTGCAGGAGGTCGAATGACGAGGGCGGTTGCCCCTTCAGGTAATTGCTGACGACATAGGACCAGATCAGATCGTTCGAGCGCAGCATGTTGAAGGCCATCGCCATCTTGCTGCCCTCGAGCACGCCCGAGTCCTGCATGTCGCGCTCGAGCGCCGAGATCTGGTCTTCGTCGACGAACACCAGCAGATCGCCGGCGTGGGTGAAATCCACCTGCGCCGCCAGCAATGTCGCCGAGGTCACGCGCACGCGGCGTTTTTCCGCAAGCCACGCCAGCGTCGTGGCGAGCAGGGTGCCGCCGACACAGTAGCCCATGGTGTGGACTTTCAATTCCCCGGTCGCCCGCTCAATCGCGTCCATCGCCGCGAGCGGACCTTGCTTCATGTAGTCTTCCCAGGTTTTCGCCCCAAGGCTCCTGTCCGGGTTGACCCATGAAATCACGAATACCGTGATGCCCTGATCGACACACCATTTGATGTAGGATTTTTCCGGCTTGAGATCGAGGATATAGAATTTGTTGATCCACGGCGGCACGATCAGCAGCGGCGTGCGCAGCACGGTTTCGGTCGATGGCGTATACTGGATCAGCTGCATCAAATCGTTCTGGAAGATCACCTTGCCAGGTGTCGTCGCCATGTTGACGCCGACGACGAGATTTGAAGGGTCGGACTGGCGGATTCGCAGCGTGCCGCGCCCGGCCTCGATGTCTTCCGCCAGCATCTTCATGCCGCGAACGAGGTTGTCGCCATTGGACGCCAGCGTTTCACGCAATACTTCGGGATTGGTGAGAACGAAATTCGACGGCGCCAGCGCGTTGGTGATCTGCTGAACGTAGAATTCGGCCTTCTTGCGGGTATGCGCGTCGAGGCCATCGGCGTTGCGCACGAGGTCGTTGGCCCATTGCGTCGTGAGCAGATAGAGCTGCATCACGAAATCGAAAAACTGGTTGGATTTCCACTCGGGGTCGTTGAAGCGCTTGTCGCGCGGCGACGGCTCGATCGCCGGCGGCGCCGGTTCACCGGCGAGACGGCGCAGGGAAGAGCCCCACAGATCGAGATAGGCCTTGGCGATCTTGGTCTGCAATGCCGCCGATCGCTCGCTGTCCGAAAGCCAGTATTCCGCCACCGCGCTGAAGGTCTTGACCATCTCGGTAAGTTCGCTGGGCGGCTTGTCCTTGAGTTCGCCGCTCTCGCGCGGCTTGAGATAGGCTGCGAGCGCCTGGCCGCTGGTCTCCATTGCCCGCGCGAGGTTCATCGCGAAGGCTTCGGGGTCGAACTTTTTTGCGGACTGGGTTTCAATCGTAACGTCGCTCATTGGCGCAACACTATAGGTTCATTTCAAGTTCGTCACCGCGTTGATCGACCAGGGCAGGTTCGAAGTTAATCTCGACAACGGATGTGCTGCACTGCGATAAAGTATCTTGGTTACGTCATATTGAAGCCGCAGCGGTCCGATTTGTTGTTCCTGCCTTAATCGTTTCGGGTGACAATGGTTTATGCCCGCGCGCCGGAACAGTTGCTGAAATAAGCATCAGCCGGCGGAAAAGCTAAACTGGCACGATGGGGGCTTCCGAAGGAATGTCGGTGGATCGAAAAAGGCGGGCATTGGTCTGGGGCGCGCTGCTCGCGTCGGCGCTTGCGCTTGGCGGCTGCTCGAGTTCGATCGCGGATTTGCCGCTGGTCGGCACCCCCGCCGACGCGCCTGCGCGTCCGAAGGAGGCCGGCGCATACCTTCCGGTGCATGATCTACCGCCGGATCGCGAACAGGCGGCAATGGCGCCGGCGGAGCGGGCCAAGATCGAGGCGGAACTGGTTGCCGCGCGCAACCGCCAGGCGTCGGTCGCGGCCAAGGACGCGGCCGCGAAGTGAGTTGACTAACGGCTGGCGCAGCCGGGCGTCCGTGGTAAAAGAACCCCCAATTCAACCGCAATCAGGGCGAAGACATTAATTCTGCGCCTGAACTCACCCTAAATCGTTGATTTAGCGTGATTTCCGGACGAAACCTCATTCGGTTTCAAAAGCGCAAAATGTCGGCGATTCTGCCCTGCCGGTTGCCGGAGCGAGGTCCATGGAAGAATTTTACCGCATCCGCCGTTTGCCGCCTTACGTATTCGAGCAGGTCAACCGGGCCAAGGCGGCCGCACGGAATGCCGGGGCCGATATCATCGACCTCGGCATGGGCAATCCGGATCTGTCGACGCCGCCCCATGTCATCGAAAAACTCAAGGAAACGCTGGGCAAGCCGCGGACCGACCGCTACTCCGCCTCGCGCGGCATTACCGGCCTGCGCAAGGCGCAGGCGGCCTATTACGACCGGCGTTTCGGCGTGAAGCTCAATCCGGAGACCCAGATCGTCGCCACGCTGGGCTCGAAGGAGGGCTTTGCCAACGTAGCCCAGGCGATCACCGCGCCCGGTGACGTCGTGCTGTGTCCCAATCCGAGCTATCCGATTCACGCCTTTGGATTTCTGATGGCAGGCGGTGTGATCCGCTCGGTTCCGTCGGAGCCGACACCGCAATTCTTCGAGGCGGTCGAGCGCGCGATCGTCCATTCGATCCCGAAGCCGCTGGCGATCGTCGTCTGCTATCCCTCCAATCCGACCGCCTATGTCGCGAGCCTCGATTTCTACAAGGATCTCGTGGCGTTCGCCAGGAAGCACGAGATCTTCATCCTGTCGGACCTGGCCTACGCGGAAGTCTATTTCGACGACAACAATCCGCCGCCCTCGGTGCTGCAGGTTCCCGGCGCGATCGATGTGACCGTGGAATTCACCTCGATGTCGAAGACCTTTTCGATGGCCGGCTGGCGCATGGGGTTCGCGGTCGGCAACGAGCGAATCATCGCGGCCCTTGCGCGGGTCAAATCCTACCTTGACTACGGCGCGTTCACGCCGATCCAGGTCGCGGCGACCGCGGCGCTGAACGGCCCTGACGATTGCATCCGGGAGATGCGCGACACCTACCGCAAGCGCAGGGACGCGCTGGTCGAATCGTTCGGCCGGGCGGGGTGGGAGATTCCGCCGCCCGAGGCCTCGATGTTCGCGTGGGCGCCGCTGCCGGCAGCGTTCCGCGGGGTCGGCAGCATGCAGTTTGCGACCCTGATGGTCGAGAAATCCGGCGTCGTGGTGTCGCCGGGGGTTGCCTTCGGCGAGCACGGCGAGGGCTATGTTCGCATCGCCATGGTGGAAAACGAGCAACGTATCCGTCAGGCCGCCCGCGGCGTACGCCGCTTCCTTGAAAGTGGCATTGAAACGTTGCACAACGTGGTTCCTCTCGCCAACCGGCGTTAGGCATGATCCCGAGAAGTGGAATCCGGTTTTCGGATCAGGTCATGCCCAGTCATCGTCTTTCCGGCAGGTTTTTTGCGTCATGGTCGCACCCCTGAAAGTGGGTATTGCGGGGCTCGGCACTGTTGGCGCCGAAGTGGTCCGTCTCATCGAGCAGCAAGGCGGCAGCCTGGCGGCGCAGTGCGGGCGCGGCGTGCGCGTCGTCGCCGTCACCGCGCGCTCGAAGGCGAAGAAGCGCGGTCTCGATCTGCGCGATATCGCCTGGGCGAAAAGTCCGCTGGCGCTGGCCAGCGATCCCGGCATCGATTGCTTTGTCGAATTGATAGGCGGGTCGGGCGAGCCCGCGCTGTCGGCGATCGAGGCGGCGCTGAAAGCCGGCAAATCGGTGGTTACCGCCAACAAGGCGCTGATCGCCAAACACGGAATGCGGCTGGCGAAGCTGGCCGAGAAGCACGGCGGCGCGCTGAATTTCGAGGCGGCGGTCGGCGCCGCAATCCCTGTGGTCAAAACCCTGCGCGAAGGGCTGGCCGGCACCAACATCAATCGCGTCTACGGCATCCTCAACGGCACCTGCAATTACATCCTGACCCGGATGGAGCAGGAAGGCCTGTCGTTCGCCGAATGCCTGAAGGATGCCCAGCGCCTCGGTTACGCCGAAGCCAACCCGTCCTTCGATGTCGACGGCCACGACACCGCGCAGAAACTGGCCATCCTCGCCAGCCTCGCCTTCGGCACCAAGGTCGCGCAAAGCGCGGTTTACGTCGAAGGCATCTCCTCCATTACGCCGGAAGATTTGCGCGCGGCCGAGCAACTCGGCTACCGCGTAAAACTGCTCGGGGTCGCGGTGCGGACCGCCAAGGGTATCGAACAACGCGTGCATCCGACCATGGTGCCGAAGTCGTCCTCGATCGCGCAGGTGATGGGTGTCACCAATGCGGTGACCATCGACGGCGACGGCATCCCGCCGATCACGCTGGTCGGCCCGGGCGCGGGCGGAGCGGCGACGGCCTCGGCGGTGGTCGCCGATATAGCCGATGTCGCGCGCGGCATCCGCGCCAAGCCGTTCGGGCGTCCGGTGGAGAAGTTGCGCGACACCGTGAAGGCGCCGATGGAGCGCCACGAAGGCGGCTACTATATCCGCCTGATGGCGCGCGATCTGGCCGGCACGGCCGCCGCCATCGCCACCCGCCTTGCGGAACAGAAGATTTCCATCGAATTGATCGTGCAGCGCCATCCCGATGGCGTTGACGTGGCGGTCGCGAAGGGAAAAGCTTCGCCGGTGCCAGTCATCCTGATTACCTACGCCACCAGCGAGGACGCGGTATACCGCGCGCTGCAGGCGGTGCAGCGCGACAAGGTGATCAGTGGCCGGCCGCAGGTGATACGGATCGAAAAAAACTAGCGTGTGATCCGAAAAACGGATGATGCGCAAAACGATTGCGGGCTAAAAGACCCGCCGTGAGGCTTTAAGGAGTTCGCCGATGTCGAGCCATATTTCCGTTCCGCCGCAGCTGCTGCTGGAACGCATTCTCACCCTCGAAATCGTGCGGGTGACGGAGCGCGCGGCGGTGTCGGCAGCCAGGCTGCGCGGCCACGGCAACGAGAAGGCCGCCGACCAGGCCGCCGTCGACGCCATGCGCCGCGAACTCAACAAGCTGCCGATCGAAGGCACCGTGGTGATCGGCGAGGGCGAGCGCGACGAAGCGCCGATGCTGTATATCGGCGAGAAGGTCGGGATGAATGCCGGCCCGCAGGTCGATATCGCCGTCGATCCGCTCGAGGGCACCACGCTGTGCGCCAAGGCCATGCCGGGCGCGATCGCGACCATGGCGATGGCGGATGGCGGCACGCTGCTGCACGCGCCGGACGTTTACATGCAGAAGATCGCGGTCGGCCCGGGCTACGCCAAGGGCGTCGTCGAACTCGACGCATCGCCGGCCGACAATGTTTACCGGCTGGCCAGGGCCAAGGGGGTCGATGCTTCCGCGATCACGGTGCTGGTGCTCGATCGCCCGCGCCACTCCGAGATCATCCAGGGCGTGCGCTCTACGGGTGCGGCGGTCCGTCTCATCACCGACGGCGATGTCGCCGGCGTCATCCATTGTGCCGATCCGGACAATACCGGGGTCGATATGTATATCGGCACCGGCGGCGCGCCCGAGGGCGTGCTGGCGGCGGCGGCGCTGCGTTGCATCGGCGGCCAGATGCAGTGCCGGCTGATCCTCGACAGCGAGGAGAAGCGCGAGCGCGCCGGCAAGATGGGCGTCACCGATCCGCGCATGATCTACGGCATCGAGGACATGGTGCGGGGCGACTGCCTGTTCGCCGCAACCGGGGTCACCACCGGGTCGCTGCTGACCGGCGTCAAGTTCCGCAAGGACGTCATCGAGACCGAGACCGTGGTGATGCGCTCGGTCACCGGCACGGTGCGTTACATCAAGGCCGAGCACCGCCAGCTCGAAAAATTCCACCTCGATTGAGACCGTGACGATGGCTGGCGAAACCATCGTCAGGCCCGTGCAACCCGGCGACCGCGCCGCGTGGGAGCCGCTGTGGCGGGGCTATCTGACGTTCTACGAGGCTGCCCTTGCTTCCGACGTCACCGACGCGACATGGAGCCGGTTCTTCGATCCGCTTGAACGTCTCGGCGCATTCGTCGCCGAGCGCGACGGGCGATTGATCGGGCTTGCGCACTACCTGCTGCACCGCTCGACCTGGGCGCCGGTGTGCTACTGCTACCTCGAAGATCTCTTCGTCGAACCATCGGCCCGCGGAAGCGGAGCCGGGCGTGCGCTGATCGCGGCGGTCGAGGCCGCCGCTCGCGACGCAGGCGCAAGCCGCCTCTACTGGACGACGCACGAAACCAATCTGGCTGCGCAAAAACTTTACAATCAGGTCGCCGAACGGCCGGGCTTCGTGCAGTATAGGAAAAAGCTTTAGCCATCGTCATTCCGGGATGCGCCGTCAGGCGCAGGCCCGGAATCCATACTGCCGATCGTGGTTATGGATTCTCCGATGTGCAATTGCACATCAAAGTTCGCTCTTCGCGCGCCCCGGAATGACAACAATAAAATGACAACAATAAAAAGGGGAGCAAACATGTCCGATATTTCCGAGGTCAAGGCGCTGGTGTTCGACGTGTTCGGCACCGTGGTCGACTGGCGCACCAGCCTGATCGCGGATTTCACCGGATGGAGCGAGACGCGCGGCATCAAGGCCGACTGGACCGCGCTGGTCGACGGCTGGCGCGCCGTCTATGCAGCCTCCATGGACGAGGTGCGAAAGCATCCCGAACGCGGCTACATGATCCTGGACACACTTCACCGGCAGTCGCTGGAAAAACTGGTCGCGCAGTTTTCGATTTCCGGATTGACCGACGCCGACCTGCATTACCTCACCATGGGCTGGCACCGGCTCAATCCGTGGGCCGACAGCGTCTCCGGACTGACGCGGCTGAAGAAAAAATACATCATCGGCCCGCTCTCGAACGGCAACGTCGCGCTGTTGACCGAGATGGCCAAACACGCAGGCCTGCCCTGGGACCTGATCCTGTCGGCGGAATTGTTCGAACACTACAAGCCCGACCCCGAAACCTATCTCGGCGCCGCGCGCCTGTTATGCCTTGCGCCGGAACAGGTGATGATGGTCGCCGCGCACAACCACGACCTCAAGGCCGCCCGGAAGCTGGGATTGAAGACCGCCTTCGTCGCGCGTCCGACCGAATACGGCCCGCTGCAGAAATACGATTTCGAGGCGACCGGTGATTGGGACATCGTCGCCAGGGATTTTAACGGGATCGCGGACCGGCTGGGATGCTAGGCTAACGCCGCTCGCTCGCGGCGTCACTCGTCGCTCCACCGTAGAGTGAAAATCGGAATCGATCCCGCGCATTGGGCAGGCGATGTCTGCACTGACGGCAAAGTGATGGGTTTCGCAAGAGCTCAACCCATCCTACAGGCTTTGGCTTCGCTAAATGACAGCCAGGGATCAGTTCCCTTGCGAATCTCTCGCTTCTCCTTGGTGATGCACTACTTGGCGGCGGCAAAAAACCCACAAAGCGCCGCAACTCCGACGCATCTCGGCGGCCACACTGGAAATGTTTCAGGCGTAACTTGGTAGAGGGGGCTTACCGCACAGTTCCAAAATGGAGGTTTCGATGCAAAGTCGGATTAGAATGGCGTTTTTTGTTGCAGCGGCCGGCTTCGCTGTGCTGCCCCTCGATTTCGCTGTTGCGGATGAGGAAGTTCAGCCGCAGACGCGGCAGGATCTGGTGGTCGTGATGCAGAACGAGGCGCTCGCCACCGTGAAATATACGGTTTTCGCGGAGCATGCGCGGAAAGAGGGCAAGACTGCGCTGGCCGAGCTGCTGGAGCAAACGGCGAAGGCCGAGCACCGTCACTTCATGGAGGCGGCGAGGATGTATGGGCTGGTGCGCCAGGACTGGCTCAATCTCTCCGATGCGATCGTCGGCGAGTACGCCGATTTCAGCAAGACGTATGTCGCAATGGCCGAACGCGCCGAAGCTGCCGGTGACAAGGAAGTGGCAAGAACCTTCCGCGAGATGGCCGCCGAAGAGGTGAAGCATCACCAGGACTTTATGGCAGCAGTGCCGAAATCGCTGAAGGCGGACGACTAGCCTTGATGCTCTGACACCGCTGCCATCGAACGGCCAGTGCGGGCCATCCGGCCCGCACTAGAGCATTGCGAACGCCGCGATCGTCAACACGAGATTGAACCCGACCATCCACGTCAACAGCCTCAGGTCGCGATCGATCTTGTCGAGGTGGTCTTGCATGGTTGGCACCGGCGACGGCATGGCAGGATTTATTTCTGCAGGGAAACTTCATCCACGTTGCCACACCCCTGTCAGTGTTGGAACAAGCGCTGCAAAGCGGATCCCCCTGAAAATGGGCGAGGGTTTGAGTAAGCTACACCTGCACGATCGGTGGGCATCATTGATTCATCTATGATATCTCGCCGCGTCTTGCGGTCGCACAAATGTTGCATGTCCCGAGCCTTGAAAAAATCACGAATGGCCTCGATCGTGTGGAACTCCGCTACCGGAAGAGCGTTGCTAGGCCCGCGGGGGATCGCATTGCGTTGAGTTCCGCCGGCGGCATGCAAGTCGCCGTTGTTTCAGGTCGCGGTTGCGACCATGCGTAGGGGGCGATCCTTGAGTTACCAGGCCGAAATCAGCCGCGCGTCGCCGACCGCGATCGTGATGGTGATGGACCAGTCCGCGTCGATGAATCATCGCTTGAAGAGCGGACAGAGCAAGGCTGCCTTTCTGGCGGATGTGCTCAACAAGACACTCTATACGCTCATCACCAGTTGCTCCAAGGCCGAGGGCGTTCGCGATTACTTTCACGTGGGGGTAGTCGCCTATGGCGGGGAGGACGCCCGCAACGGCTTCCAGGGAGCGTTGGACCGCGAGGCGCTGCATGCCGTCTCGCGGCTCGCCGAAGCCCCGCTGCGGGTCGAGACTCGTGCCAAGAAGGTCGCCGGACCCAACGGCGATGTGGTGGAGCAGTCGGTGCGCTTTCCCATCTGGTTCGAGCCGCGCAGCCACGGCAAGACGGCGATGTGCGCCGGAACTCAATGCGGCGATCGGAATCCTGGAGCAATGGCGCGATGCGCACCCGTCCGCCTATCCGCCCACGGTCTTGCACGTGACCGACGGCCATCCCTCGGACGGCAACCCGGAGCCCATTGCCGATCGACTCAAAAGTCTTGCGACCGACGACGGCGCCTGCCTGTTGTTCAATCTCCATGTCGATGCGGGCGACGGCGAACCGCTGATCTTCCCGAATGACGAGCGTGTGATCCAGGATCGCTTCGGCAAGTCGCTGTTTCGCATGTCGAGTCTGCTCCCGCCGCACGCTTTGGAGGCCGCGGCCGCCAAGGGTTATGACGTTCGCCCCGGTGCCCGCGGATTCGTGTTCAACGCCGGAATCGAAGCCATCGCAGACTTTTTTGACATCGGGACCCGGCCGGCGATCGCCGCTGACCGCTGACCGACCCAAATCGAGGGGGATAGCGTGCCTTACCAAGCCGAAATCAGCAGGGACAATCCGACCTGCTTTCTGTTCGTCATCGATCAATCCGGATCCATGGACGAGATAACCGAGACCGGCCGCTCCAAGGCGGACTTCGTGGCCGACGTCCTGAACAAGACGCTCTACACGCTGGTCACCACGTGTTCGAAGGCCGACGGCGTGCGCAGCTATTTCGACGTGGGCGTGATTGCCTATGGCGGAAAGGAGGTCGCGAGCGGGTTCGGCGGCGCGCTGGCGGGCGGCATCGTGCATCCGATCAACGCCATCAGCGAACACCCGCTTCGCGTCGAGGAACGGCAAAAGAAGGTGGACGACGGCGCCGGCGGCATCCTCGAACTGAAGACCAAGTTTCCGATCTGGTTCGATCCGAAAAGCGTGGGCGGCACGCCGATGCGGGCGGCGCTCGACAAGACCCGGGAGACGGTAGCGCAGTGGTGCGAAGCGCACCCCGATTCCTACCCGCCGACCGTTCTTCACGTCACCGACGGTCAATCGACCGACGGCACGCCCGAGGAAATGGCCGACGGGCTGCGGCGGATCGCGACAAAGGACGGCGAGGCGCTGCTGTTCAACCTGCACGTCACCACCCAGGGCGGGCCGGAAATCCTGTTTCCGATCTCCGAGACCGATCTCAACGACGAGTACTCGCGAATGCTGCTGCGGATGTCCAGTCCGTTGCCGCCGCATCTTGCCGAGTTCGCCGACGACAAGGGCTATGCGATATCGGACGGATCGCGTGGCTTCATCTTCAACGGCGATCCCCAGTGCATCGTGGATTTCTTTGAGATCGGCACCCGGCCCAAGCTGGTCGCTGATCGGTGAGCACTCCGGAGGTGCGGCAGAAATCGCGTTTGCCGCTGGCGCTCAGCATCCCGAAAACCGAAGACAGCCGCAACGAGGACGGCTTCTACCGATCGGCCAAAGGCGTCTATGCGCTGAGCGACGGCGCCTCGGTGTCGTTCGACTCCGCGTCATGGGCGCGCATTCTGGTGCGCCATTACACGCGCAACCCGGAATTCACGCGCGAGTGGCTGGCGGGGGCGATCGCCGAGTTTCGCAAATTGTACGATCGCGAAACCATGCCATGGATGCAGCAGGCGTCCTTCGACAGGGGCAGTTTCGCCACACTGCTGGGCGCTCGCATTGTTGACGCAGGAAGACTGATCCAGATATTCGCGGTCGGCGACAGCCTGGCCGTGCTGTGCGACGGGGACAGCATCAAGGCGACTTTTCCTTTCTCCACCGCATCAGCCTTCACCAGGTCGCCGCAGCTGCTATGTACCAATCCGGCGGAGAATGCCTTCCTGGACGAGGTAGATTTCGCATACGACCTTGTCGCCGATTGGACCTTCAGCGGGCTGAAGCAGCCAGCGCTGCTGTGTATGACCGACGCCCTCGGTCATTGGCTGCTTTCGCAGCGCGATCGCAATTCGTCTCCGATCAGCGCGCTGCGCAAGCTGCAAACGCCGCGGGCGTTCGCCCGTTTCGTCCACGAGGAGCGTGCGGCGGGACGCATGAAGCGTGACGACACCACGCTGATCGCATTGTGGTAGGCGAACAATGGCGTACCCCCTGATCACCGATTACCAGGAAGCCGTCCAGCATCCGGCGCAGGCCTTCATCGATCCGGACCTGAAGCAGGGCGCGGTGGCGGAAAACAATCTCGGCCTGCCGCTGGTGATGTCGGGCGGGTTTGCCCTGACCTATGCGGTCACTACCCCGCAAAGAAAATGCGCCGTGCGTTGCTTTCACCGCGAAATTCCGGCGATCCAGCAGAAGTACGACGCGACCTCGAAGAAGCTGCGCTCGCTTGCGATCGGGTGCTTCGTCAATTTCGATTTCCAGCAGGCGGGGATCAGCGTCCGCCAGCGGGTGTTTCCGATCGTGCGGATGGATTGGGTCGAGGGCGATACCCTCGGTATCTGGCTGGACAAGAATTTCAACAATCCGCGCGCGCTCGAGAAGGCGCGTACCGATTTTGCCGTCATTGCCCGTTTCCTCGAGCGGGAGGGAATTGCGCACGGCGACATTCAGAACGGCAATGTGATGGTGGCCAATGGAGAGATCAAGCTGATCGATTACGACGGCATGTTCGTGCCCGGTATGCCTCCCGGCAACGGCAGCGAGACCGGGCACAGGCACTTCCAGCATCCCGGCCGGCGCGTCTCCAGTTTCGGTCCTGGCATGGACCGGTTCAGCTTCATTGCGCTCGATCTCAGCTTGAAAGCCCTCGTTGAGGACAAATCGCTGTACGCGAAGTTCCGCGAGGGCGGGGAGACCATCATCTTCAAGGCCAACGACTTCGCCGACCCGCAGAACAGCGAAATCTTCCGGCGTCTGCTGGCGATGCCGAAGCTGAAGGGGCAGGCGCGCAGCTTTGCCGCCATCTGCGAAGCGCCCCTTGCGACGGTGCCGACCCTGGACGAATTTCTCTCCGGCCGGAACATTCCGGCGGCAAAGACACTTATCAACGCCACGCTCACGCCGGCGACAAAGCCGGCGCCGGCGGCCTACATCCCCGCTTACCCGGTGGTCGATGCGCTCAATTTTTCAGGCGCGCTGCAACGGGTCGGCGACCGGGTCGAGCTGATCGGGCAAATCGTCGAAATCAAGCCGGGATCCCGGAAACAGGGCAAAGGTCCGAACAAGCGCTATGTCTTTATCAATTTCGGCTCGTGGAGCGGCAATATCGTCAAGATATCGATCTGGTCCGATGGGCTTGCGAGGTTGAAGGAGCAGCCGTCGGCCGCATGGGTCGGGCGTTGGGTCAGCGTTAGCGGCCTGATGGATGTGCATGAAACCAAACGCTACAAGCATTTGAGCATCACGGTGCAGGAGGAAGGGCAGATCCAGTGGCTCGATGAAGCGCAGGCCGGCTTCCGACTGGCAAGCATCGCCATGACACCGCCGCCCCGCGATCGCGGTTTGACGGGCGCAGCTTCCTCGGCAAGTCCAGTGGCCGCGTCGCCGGTCCCTGCGGCGAAGCCGAAGACCCTCCGGCCCCGCAATCCCGGTACTGCGCGCGGCCAAAAGCGCGCCGGCCGGCAACAGCCGATTCCGGCTGCAAGCATCGCGATCCCCGCTCAACCGGCGCCCCAATCGGCAAGGCGCTTCCTGGCAGCGATTCCTCTGTGGATGTGGGTAATCGGGACGATCATCGTTCTGATCACGTTTCTGATCAGGTTTCTTCGGGTGCACGCGTAGCCGCTCCCACGGTGCAAAAAGGCCGCTTCCGGTATGAAGCCAACATCCGACCCGTGTTCGTGAATGTCCGTTATCGACGCCCGAAGCGGACATCGGTGCACGTAACCGCAATCGAGGGGCAAGAACTCGCCGGGCCTGTGTTGTCGTTCGATATCGAAAAGCTTGATCCGGCGTTTTAAATGCCGCGCCAGGGAAGGTGAACGCCATGGCTTATGTAATGTCGGCGAGTCTTGAGGAGCATCCGTCGCCCTATCCCTGCTGCACGGTGCGCAAGCATCTCGCGCCGGGCCAGAAGGTGGTCATCTGGAACAGCACTGAGGGCAGGCCGATTCCTTCAGAGTTTCAACCGCAGTCTGTGCTGCGCGCTGACTGTGTCCCGGAAGAGCGCAATGTCCCCGACAATCCCGACGTTTCTTTCGTGACTGGCGGAGCACCATGTCTGAGTTCTGCGGTCCGTGACATGATCGAGGCGCTTGAGCCAGGCGCTCATCAATTCTTCCCGGTGGATATATACGGAGTCGACGGCAATGTTCGCGAGCCGCGCCGCTACCTTCTCAATGTCTGTCAGCTTCTCGACGCCATTGTTGACGGGAGGTACGCAATTTTGAACAACGGCAGTCGCCTCTACCGTGCGAGTTCACTCAGTCCAATAAAGATCCGGCGACAGGAGGTTTCGAATCTTCATCTGTGGAGGGACAGGCGTCTGGATAACCAAAAGTTTTTTGTATCCGACGTCCTGTACCGGCAGATTGCCGATGCGGGATATGGAGCGTTTGATCTCGGAGTTGCCGAAGAAGTCTAGATCGGCGCGTTGTTCCAAACAGCCCTACGATGGGTTTAGCCCGATTGGTTGAGCGCAGCGATACCCATCACGTCGTCGCGTCATCACTAGTGGGACCACCGCAGGGTGAAAATCGGAATCCATCCCGCGCATTGGGCAGGCGATGTCCGGACTGACGGAACGACAGAACAAAAATCTCCTTTGGTTTCAGGCTGCTTCTACCTGTCCAGTCCTGTTCGCAAAAATTTTTCCCTTCACCGCATACCCAAATCACTTCTATATCCCTCGCCGTCTCGTCCCACTCGAGGGGCGTTGGCCATCGTCACGAACGTTGGGGCGGGATGCGGTGGACGCGGCAGCGTCGGGCGCGCGAGGTGATCGCAGGGCGGGTCTCCCGTGAGCGGTCGAACGGCGCGCAGACGAACGACGATTGCAGCGGACGGTGAAGTCGTGTGGTCCTGACGCCTCGACGCCGGCGTCAAGTCTGCGGTGGCATGTCGGCCCAACCGGGCGCGGACACGCCACATCCGCAGGCGACGGTGACAAGAAAGCCCGATCACCGGGGAGAGTACGAAGTAAGCCGTTAAAACCATTCGCGTGCGGGAATGCCGGGTGATCCCGGTGCGACCGTGGTGACTAACGCGCGTGCTTACTACCAATACACGCGCGGCCTCGGGTGCAACGGGCACCCGGCATTCCCCACGCCCTCACTTGGGCGAGAGTTCATGCACGACCCGGGCGCCTCGCGCCGCGGGATCGCGAACTTGCATCTGCGCGGGGATAACGGCCACGCCGTTACCCCGGGGATAACGGCTATAAGTCGGGGCCGGGGCGCACGAATCATTGAACCGGTGACGATCTGGCCTATTTGCTGAAGGCATCATGACGCTTCCCGCAACCGCATTGCCCGTCGAGGCGCCCCTGGCGTTTCTCGGCGTGTCGCATTCCCTGACCGGAAAACTGTGGCGCGACCGGCTCGACGCGCGCGGTGCCGCCCGGGCGCTGGCGATCGCGCAGCGCTATCAATTGCCGGAGATGCTGGCGCGGGTGCTGGCGGGGCGCGATGTCGAGATCGACGCGGTCGAGGATTTTCTCGATCCGACCATCCGCAAACTGATGCCCGATCCCTACACCGTGACCGGGATGGAAGCCGCCGCGAAACGCATCGCGGACGCGGCGGCGCGAGGAGAGAAAGTCGCGATCTTCGGCGACTACGACGTCGACGGCGCCACGTCCGCGGCGCTGCTGGCCTGGCACCTGCGCCATTGCGGGCTCGATCCGCTGATTCATATTCCCGACCGGATCTTCGAGGGCTACGGCCCCAACGTCGAGGCCGTGCGCATGCTGGCGGGCAAGGGCGCGACGCTGCTGGTGACGGTGGATTGCGGCACCACCAGCCTCGAACCGCTGGCGGAAGCGCGGCGGCTGGGGATGTCGGTCGTCGTCATCGATCACCATCAATGCGGCGATGAACTGCCTGAGGTCGATGCCCTGGTGAATCCGAACCGGCCCGACGACCTCTCCGGCCTCGGCCATCTCGCCGCCGTCGGCCTGGTTCTGGTGACGCTGGTTGCGGTCAATCGCGAGCTGCGCGCGCGGGGATTCTGGAGCGGCGAAAGGCCGGAGCCCGATCTGCTGGGCATGCTGCATCACGTCGCGCTCGGCACCGTCGCCGACGTCGCGCCGCTGGTCGGGCTCAATCGCGCCTTCGTGGCAAAAGGCCTGATCGCGATGCGCCGCCGCGATCATGTCGGCCATACCGCGCTGATGGACGTGTCGCGGCTGAACAGCCCGCCCGAGGCGTGGCATCTCGGCTTCATGCTCGGGCCGCGCATCAATGCGGGGGGCCGCATCGGGCGCGCCGACCTCGGCGTGCGGCTGCTGCTGGAAGGCGACGTCTCGGAAGCCGCGCGGATCGCCGCCGAGCTCGACCGGTTGAACACCGAGCGCCGCATCATCGAACAGATGGCGGAGGCGCAGGCGGAAGCCGAGGCGCTGGCTTCGCTCGGGCTTGAAGACAAGGGCTCGGTGATCGTCACGGCGTCGGAAGGCTGGCATCCCGGCGTGGTCGGTCTGGTCGCCTCGCGGCTGAAGGAAAAGTTCTCTCGGCCCGCTTTTGCCATCGCGCTGGAGCCCGGCGGCATCGGCACCGGCTCGGGCCGCTCGATCTCCGGCGTCGATCTCGGCAAGGCGGTGCGGCAGGCCGTCCACGACGGTCTCTTGCTGAAGGGCGGCGGTCACGCCATGGCCGCCGGCGTCACGCTGCGCAAAGAGAGATTGGCGGAGTTCCGCGCCTACATGGAAAATGCGCTGGCGCATGACGTGGCGCAGTCGCGCCATGTCAACGAGCTCTTCATCGACGGCGCCGTCAGCGCCCGCGCGGTGACGCCGGAACTGGCCGCGACGCTCAATCGGGCCGGCCCCTTCGGCAGCGGCAATCCCGAACCGGTCATCGCGCTGCCGTCGCATCAACTGGTCTATGCCGATGAAGTGGGCCAGGCGCACCTGCGCGTGCGGTTCAAATCCGGCGACGGCGCCATCGTCAACGGCATCGCGTTTCGCTCGATCGGGCAGAAACTCGGCAACGCGCTGATCCAGCACCGCGGACAACCATTGCATGTCGCCGGATCGCTCGCGGTCGATCGCTGGCAGGGCACCGAGCGCGTGCAGTTGCGCGTGCTCGATATTGCCGTGCCGGATCAGGGACCGGCGGTAATAAGATAGATTTTCGATATCTGGGTTGGGAGCGGAAATGACGGGGCAGGTTCAGGGCAAGGTCGCATTGGTTACCGGCGGGGCGTCCGGCATCGGCGCCGCGGTTGCCGAGCTATTGGCGCGCGAGGGCGCTTCGGTTGCGGTCACCGATGTTGACGAGTTGAAGGGCGAGGGGCTTGTCGCAGGGATCAAAAAGGCCGGTCATGCGGCGGTGTTTCTTCATCACGACGTGACCAGCGAGGCCCGCTGGGCTGAAGTGGTGACCGAGGTCGAGAATCGGTTCGGCCGGCTCGACATCCTGGTTTCCAATGCGGGCATCGGGATAGCGGTGCCGTCGATCGTCGATATGTCGCTGGAAGACTGGCGCAGGCAGACCGCGATCAACCTCGATGGCGTATTTCTTTCGGTGAAGCATTGCTTGCCCGTCATGCGCAGGACCGGCGGCGGTTCGATCATCATGATGTCGTCGCTCGCGGGCCTGCGCGGCGCGCAGACGCTTGCCGGCTATAGCGCGACCAAGGGCGGTGTGCGGCTGTTCGCCAAGTCGATCGCGATGGAGTGCGCATCGATCGGTGATGGCATCCGGGTCAACTCGGTACATCCGGGCATTATCGACACGCCGATCTGGGGCAAAATTCCGACCGAAGCGACCGGGCAGGGACAGAACGCACCGATCGATCCCGAAGAACGCGCGAAACTGTTTACGCCGCTCGGCCGCGCCGGCCAAGCGATGGAAATCGCGCAGGGCGTTCTGTATCTGGCGTCCGATGCATCGCGCTACGTGACCGGAACCGAACTGGTCATCGATGGCGGCATGAACGCGGGCGGCGCCGTTCGCCGAACGTGAGAAGCCTCGTTGCCCACATCCATCAATGACCGCGGCTCAACCGCCCTGCCTGAGCCGCGCCAGCACCTTCAGGCCGCCATAACCGTCCGCGGGCAACAGCCCCATTTTGGCCTGATAATCCTTGATCGCCTTCATGGTGTCGTTGCCGACGCGGCCGTCGGTGCCGCCGGTGTCGAAACCCGCTTTCGTCAGCCGGGTCTGCATCTCCTGGACTTCGGCGAGCGTCAGCGCGCGCTCCGAACCCGGGAACGGTTGAATGAAGGGCGGGGCGCCCAGAATGCGGTCGCCGAGATGGCAGATCGCCAGCGCGTAGTTCATCGACGGGTTGTAGCTGCGCACCGAATAGAAATTCGGTCCCAGCAGGAAGGCCGGGCCGCCCGGTACCGGCACCCACATCTGCGCGCTGGCATTCGGGTGCGGAAACGGCTGGCCGTCGGCGCGCGAGACGCCGGCGCTCGCCCACGCCGCATAGGTGCGGCTGCCGCCGGACGAACCGCCGGGCGCGCGGACTTCATAACCCCAATGTTCGCCGCGGTGATATTTGCCGCGGTTGACCAGATAGCGCGCGGTGGAACCGAGCGCGTCGTCGGGCTTGCCGAACGGCGATACCCGGCCGTCATGATCGTAATCGATCCCGACATTGAGCCAGACTTCCGGCATCCACTGGGTGTGTCCCATCGCGCCGGCCCACGATCCCCGCATTTCCTCCGGCGTGCTCCAGCCGCGATCGACGATCCGGAGCGCATTGATCAGCTCGGTCTCCCAATAGGCGCGGCGGCGCGGCTCGTTCCAGGCAAGCGCCGCCAGCGATGGAAATACCGGGCGCATATGGTTCTGCTGCACCAGGGGATCGCCGAAGGCGGATTCGACGCCCCACAGCGCCAGCAGCGTGCCGCGCTCCACGCCGTAATCCTGTTCGATCCGCGCAAACAGCGCCTCGTTCTTCTTGAGCGCCTCCTTGCCGGCGATGATGCGCCAGTCCGAGACGCGGCGGTTGATGTATTGCCAGATCTGCTCGTGGAACTCCGGCTGGTTTTGCATCTGCTTGAACACGGACATGTCCGGTTCGATGCGGCCCATGACCCGGGTCCAGGTCGAATCCGAGATGCCCTTTGCCAGCGCCCGCGCGCGAAAGCCGTCGCGCCATTGATCGAAGCCGGGCGGGGCCGCGGCAAAGACGGCGAGCGGATGGGCGAGGAGGGCGCCGGCCGCAAGACCCGACCGCAGCAGGGCGCGGCGGGTCGGTGTGTCCAGAGAATCAGACCGTTGCATTGGGGGCAGTCTAGCGGCGCCGAGAGGGGGCGGCAAAGTTCGTTATCCCACCAATTGGAACTAACCGTCCCGCGGCAGGTCCGCGGCAATTTTCGACAGCCAGCGCCGGACCGTGACCTGTGCCGTGGCGCTCAGCCCCGCCGTCAACCGCCGCTCCACGGCCATGGCGTGCTGCCGGCATTTGCCGAGCCGCGTCAGGCCGCGGCGGGTCAGCGTCCACTGCAGCAGCCGGCCATGCACCGGATGCGGCGTTTTCCTGATGGCGCCATCGCGTTCCAGGTTGCCGATGATGACGCCGATGGTCTGCGCGGTCAAAAGCGCCACCCGGGCCAGATCGGCACCGGACAGGCCGGGATATGCCTTGAGCATGGTGAGCACGACGAACTGCGGCGGCGTCACGCCGAGGCCGGCAAGTCTGCGCTCCAGCGTCAGGCGCGCCGCCGCCTGGGCCTGCCGCAGCAAATAGCCGAGGTAGCCTTTTTCGCCGCGCTTGCCTTCACCCGGCGGCGGCGGACGGACACCGCCGAGACCGGCATTTTTGGCGGATTTCTTCCGGCCCTGGGCAGATTTCTTCGCCAGCCGCGATCTTCGTCGCCTGGGCACCTTCTTGGGCGATCGCGATTTTGCCGAGGTCCCGATCTTGCGCATGATATCAGTGCTCTTATAATAAATCAGAGCACTGATAACATGAGGCCATAAAGATGTCACATGCGCGTAGCGAACAGAAAGACTTTAGAGCGCTGGTGCCCGACGCCTACGACGCCGTCTACGCATTGGGTCAGGTCGCCGGCAAGGCCGGCATCGACAAGCAGTTGCTGGAACTGATCAAGCTGCGCGCCTCGCAGATCAATGGTTGCGCCTTCTGCGTGCAGTATCACATGCTGCAAGGCGAGAGCCTCGGCATCCCGGTCGACAAACTCAACCTCGTCGTGGTCTGGCGCGAGGCGCCGCTGTTTTCTGCGCGGGAACGCGCGGCCCTGGCGTGGACCGAAGCACTGACGCTCCTGACCGGGGGCGTCAGCGACGAAGTTTACGCGCAAGCAAGCGCCGAATTTTCCGAGAAGGAACTGGCCTATCTCACTTCCGCGGTCGCGTCGATCAACGTCTGGAACCGGCTGGGAGTCGGCTATCGCTGGACCCCGCCGGCGCGGCAAACAGCCGCTGCCGCGTCGTAAAGACTGGAGCCCCGTTCGGATGGGTCAGCACCGCGTTTTAGTTGTCGCCGCCCTCGGTTTCGTTGCGGGCGTCCGCAGGCAGCGCATGCGCCACGGCAGGCGACGCGGCGGTTTCGGGCCCGATCTCGTGGCCGCGCCCGCGGATCAAACGCTCATAGGCCGAGACCAGCGTGACGTAGGGATTGACCCAGATCCAGCCGTCGCGCGTGAATACCTGCACGTCGAAATGCAAATGGCGGCTGGTGCCGTTGGGGTGGTCCAGAAAATTCGAAACCACGCCGATTTTCGCGCCTTCATCCACGCTGCGCCCGTTCAGCACGCCGTCGGCATCGAGTGCAGCCGGATTCATGTGCATGTAGCGAAAGCGGATGTGTTCGGTGCGGGTATTGATCTGCAGCGTTAGCGCCTGTTGCTTCAGCGAGCGGATCACGACGCCGTCGCGGACAGCGACCACTCCCTGCTGCTTGGGGTCGCAGCTGTTGGCTTCGCCTTCGCTAACGGGTGGACAGGGCGCCGGGCGAATATCCTCTCCCTGATGGCCAAAACCGCCGGCGCACTGTCCCACATTGAAGCTGCGGGATTCGCAGAAATTATCCCGCCAGGGATAGCTGGTTTTGCTGCCAGTCAACTCGTCAACCGGTTTGTCGCTCGATCTTCGACTCCGGAACGATTGCGAGTGGACGAAAGCCGGGGCCTTTTCCAGCGGGAACCGGATTTGCGAATAGGCGGTAAAGTCGGCATGGCCGCCCTGCTTGCGATAGCCTGAGTTGGCGATGATGTCGCCGCTCGGGCGATAGGTGAAATCCGGCGATTGTTCTGCCGGCCGCTCGGCAGTTCCTGACGGGATATCCATTCGCGCCCGCGAAGGCAGTCCGCCGGCGACGCGCAGGGCTTTGAGGAAACGCTCTGCGACGGGATAGGCCTCGCGGCAGGCGAGCCGCCGCGCGCGCGGGGTGCTGTCGAGGCACTGGATCGACACCACATAGGGGACGCCGAAGCGCGTGAAGGCATAACGCACGTAGCCTTCCCGGATGAAGCGGCGCAGGTCGGGATATTGCGCCGCCAAGGCCTTGACCGGTTCGCCCTTGCCGCCGAGGGGATCGTCGATGTCGTAGATCAGGATCGAGCCGGTGATCTGAACTTCGACGGGTTTGGCAAAGGTTCGCTGCGGCATGCCGTCACCGGCGCCGGGCTCGAGCGAAAACACCGCGTCGTAACCGGCAGGGCCTGCATCGAACAGGTCGACGGGACGGAAATCGGCCTGATAGTGCGATAGCGATAGGCCGACTGGCGCGCCGTTCAACCGTGCGTCCAGAAATGCCGCGGCGTCGAACGGCAGCAGCACCGGCACCGGACTGCGCCCGATCCCCGCGAAGATCTGCGAGGTCACGGCGTTCAACTGCACCAGCGCCGGTCTCGAGCGAGGATCGGACGCACGGAAACGCTGTTGTCCCGAAAACGTAAAGGCGGACGCCACCGCAGGCCGGGTGTTGATCTCGGATCGTAGCTGATCGAGCGCGGCGCGCCATTCGACCCGGACCGCCGAAATCGCAGGTGTCTTGAATTCGGCGGCGGTAAGGACCGTGGTGCCTGCGATGAGCAAAGAGACGGATGCCAGCAGAAGCGCGACGGACCGGACAGCTTTCGTACCCAATGCGTCGCCCCCCGGCGCTAGATCATCCCCTTTTAACTTAATCCTTTGCGCGCTCGACGTAAGATCCGTCTTCGGTCATGACCACAATTCGGGTCCCGGTGCCGATATGCGGCGGCACGGCCGTGCGCACGCCGTTGGACAGAATGGCGGGCTTGTAGGAGGACGACGCGGTCTGGCCCTTGGTGACCGGCTCGGTTTCCACGACTTCCAGCGTCGCGCGCTGCGGCATCTGGATGGCTACCGGAATGACGCCGTGAAGCGAAAGCTTCACCGTCATGTTTTCCTGCAAGTACGGCGCGGCCGAGCCAATGACGTCCTTTGGCACCTGCACCTGATCGTAGGTCTCGGCGTTCATGAAGTGAAAGCCGTCGGCATCTTCGTAGAGGTAGTTGAAGTTGTGATCCTCGATGGTCGCCTTCTCCACCTGGTCGGTGGTCTTGTAGCGCTCGGAAATCTTTACCCCGTCGCTGATTTGGCGCATTTCGATCTGGCTGACCGGAGTTCCCTTGCCGGGATGGATGTTCTCGGCGGTCAGAACCACGTAAAGCTTGCCGTCTTGCTCGATGACGTTGCCCTTGCGAATAGAACTGGCGATGACTTTCAAAGCTGTTTTTCCTGATGTTCTGGCCCGGGACCGATCAGGACATGGGTGTCCCGAGGCCAGCGAAGCGGTTTCGGGCTGGAACATACTGATTTTGCCGCGTGATGCCAGCATTTTACGGCTTACGGGGCGACTCGCTGATGGCCGAAAACGACCAGCTTTCGCCCTGGTGGTCGGCCGCGCGGCACGCCGACATCAGGCCGTTTCTGGCGGCGAGGGGCGCCATTACCCGGGCTGTCAGGGCATGGTTCGACGAGCAGGGCTTTACCGAGGTCGAAACCGGAATTTTGCAGGTTTCTCCCGGAAATGAGACCCATCTGCATGCACCCCGCACCGAACTTGTCAGCGCCGATGGCACCCGCGCGACCCGGTATCTGCGGACCTCGCCGGAATTCGCCTGCAAGAAGCTGCTGGCGGCCGGCGAGGCGAAGATTTTCGAGTTTGCGCGGGTGTTTCGCGACCGGGAGCGCGGCGATCTGCATCTGCCCGAATTCACCATGCTGGAATGGTACCGGGCGAACGCGACCTATGACGCCGTCATGGCCGACAGCATCGTCGTCATCGCCCACGCCGCACAGGCGACCGGCATCGGGCGATTTTCGTTTCGCGGCAGGACTGCCGATCCCTTTGCCGAGCCGGAACTGTTGACGGTCGCAGCCGCCTTCGAGCGCTTTGCCGGTATCGATCTGCTCGGCACGGTCGCGGACGGCAAAGGCGATCGCGATGGCGCTGGCGGCAGCGGCAGGGCAGCGGGTGCGGGTATCGGATGACGACAACTGGTCGGACATTTTCAGCAAGATCCTGGTCGAGTATGTCGAACCAAAGCTGGGGCAGGGGCGTTTGACGGTATTGTTCGAATATCCGGTCCCCGAAGCGGCGCTGGCGCGCGACCAAACCGTCCGACCCGCGCGTCGCCGAGCGTTTTGAGATCTATGCCTGCGGCGTCGAGCTTGCCAATGGGTTTGGCGAATTGACCGACGCGCGCGAACAGCGGCTTCGCTTCACGTTGGCCATGGATGAAAAGCAGCGGCGCTATGGCGAGCGCTATCCGCTCGACGAGGAGTTTCTCGACGCGGTCGGCCACGATGCCGGAAGCAAGCGGCGTCGCGCTTGGTTTCGACCGGCTGGTGATGCTGGCCAGCGGCGCGCTCAGGATCGATCAGGTGGTGTGGACGCCGCCTTCGAGGGTGACGCATGAGCAAGATCAACTCCGATCAGCCGCACTTTGCGCGAGCCCGCCGAACTGGTCGCCCACGGCCTGGCGCCGGCGGCGGCGCTTTCCGATCTGGAAAAGGTCGCGGCGCGCTATGCGGTGGCGGTGACGCCGGACATCGCCGCGCTGATCGACCCCGATAATCCCGACGATCCGATCGCGCGGCAGTTCATTCCGAGCACCGAGGAATTGGTGGCCGTATCGGGCGAGAACGCCGATCCGATCGGCGATCACGCGCATTCGCCGGTCTCAGGCATCGTGCATCGCTATCCCGACCGGGTGCTGTTCAAGCTGGTTCATGTCTGCGCGGTGTATTGCCGGTTCTGTTTTCGCCGCGAAATGGTCGGGCCGGGCAAGGCGACCGCGCTCTCGCAAGCCGCCTATGACGAGGCGATCGACTATATCCGCGCGCATCCGGAAATCTGGGAGGTCATCCTGACCGGCGGCGATCCCCTGATGCTGTCGCCGCGGCGGCTTGCCGAGATCATGGCGGACCTCGCTGGTATCGATCATGTCAGGATCATCCGGATTCATACCCGCGTGCCGGTTGCCGATCCCGCGCGCATCGGTGGCGAGATGATCGCGGCCCTGAAGGTCGAGGGCGCGACGACCTGGGTTGCCCTGCACGCCAATCATGCCAGGGAATTGACCGACAAGGCCCGCGCCGCCTGCGCCGGGATTGTCGACGCCGGCATTCCCATGGTGAGCCAGTCGGTGCTGCTGCGCGGCGTCAACGATGATGCGGTAGCGCTGGAAGCACTGATGCGGGCCTTCGTCGAGTGCCGGATCAAGCCCTATTACCTGCATCACGGCGATCTCGCGCCCGGCACGGCGCATCTGCGTACGACGCTGAAGCAGGGACAGGAACTGATGCGCAGCTTACGGGGCCGGGTATCCGGATTATGCCAGCCGGATTACGTGCTTGATATTCCCGGCGGCCACGGCAAGTCGCCGGTTGGTCCCGGCTATCTGTCGCAGGCAATTTCTTTTTCCGGGGAGCGTGAACCGGATGCGGAAACGCGCTATCGTGTCGTTGACTATTGCGGCGACGTTCATCTCTATCCTCCGAAGCCATGATTGACAGATGACAGACGAAGCCGCCGGAGGACCAGGGTAACCGCAATGTCGAGAATGCCGTGATGGTCGGTTTCTTGGTACTGCTGGTGGCGGGCTCTTTTAATGGTTTCGAGCGCGATCGGACGCAAAACCGGATGCCACTTTTGCTGATCGCGCTCTGGACGTCGCAATTGCGCAAAGATCGAGGTCCCCGATCGGATGCGATAGATGCAATTCTCTGAATTGGGAGAAGCAAGATGCAAAAAATGCTCACGTCAAAATTGATCGCCACGATGGCGCTAACGCTCCTGATCGGCGGTCCGGCGGCGATCGCGCAGACCGGAGGCGGCGCCGGATCGCCGGGTGCGGCAAATCAGTTCCAGTCCATTCGCGAAGCCCCGGTCGGCCACCGGCAACCGCGCGCCAGCGATGTTCCCTCGGAGAAAAATCTGAGCAATCCGAACGAGCCGCTGAATAAGGAAGACGCTGTCCTCGACCGCAAGATCAAGAGCATTTGCCGCGGCTGCTAGAGCGCACCGGCACGACACACCCCGATCACCTTCAATCGGCATAAGCGCCGATAGCGCTTTCGAGCGAAAGCCACCCCGCCCCGGGTGGCGGGGTGGCTAACGGCTCGCGTAAGGAAAACGCGGCAAAACAAAAAGCTTTAGGCCGAACGTTCCCGGAATTTGCGGCGCTGCACTTCCCGTCTCGCCGCAACGGCGTCGGCCAGCAGGTTCAGGGCTGGCACGGTCGTATTCCAGTCAATGCAGCCATCCGTAATGCTCTGTCCATAGGTCAGCGCCGTGCCCGGCACCACGTCCTGGCGGCCTGCAACCAGGTTGCTCTCGATCATGACGCCGACGATGCGCTGCTCGCCGTCAGATATCTGGCGAGCGATATCGGCAACGACCAGCGGCTGGTTCTCCGGCTTCTTGCTGCTGTTGGCGTGACTGGTATCGACCATCATCCGCTGCGTCATGCCTGAACGGGCGAGTTCGGCCGCGGCGGAAGCGACGCTTGCCGCGTCGTAATTCGGCCTGCTGCCGCCACGCAGAATGATGTGGCAGTCCTCATTGCCGGTCGTCGCTGCTATCGCTGAACGTCCCCCCTTCGTGACCGCCATGAAATGGTGGGGATGCGATGCCGACTTCACCGCGTCAGCGGCGATGCGCACATTGCCGTCGGTCCCATTCTTGAAGCCGACCGGGCAAGAAAGTCCGGAAGCGAGTTCACGATGGATTTGGCTCTCCGTCGTACGCGCGCCGATCGCCGCCCATGCAACCAGATCGGCGATGTATTGCGGCGTCGTCATGTCGAGGAACTCGGTCCCCGCCGGCAGACCGAGATTGTTCACGGCCGAAAGCACGTTGCGGGCGAGACGCAGGCCCTTGTTGATGTTGAAGCTGCCATCAAGGTCCGGATCGTTGATCAGCCCCTTCCATCCCACCGTTGTGCGCGGCTTCTCGAAATAGACGCGCATGACGATCTCGATCCGGTCGGCGAGCAATTCGCGCAAAGCCGCGAGGCGCGCGGCGTAATCCACGGCTGCAACGGGATCGTGGACCGAACACGGTCCGACGACGACGAGAAGCCGATCGTCGATCCCGTTCAGGATGGCGTGGATGGCGTTGCGTGCCGCCATCACAACTCGCGTCGCGGTCAAGGTCCGCGGTATTTCGCGCATCACCTCTTCCGGCGTACTCAGCTCTTTGATTGCCTTTATTCGAAGATCGTCTGTCGTGCTCAACACGGCTGTGGCTCCTGTTTTGGGGACCTGCCGGCCAAACAAAAAGCCGCCAAGTCGGGCGGCTGTTCGGACTTCCTGCTGCAATTCTTCAGATTGAGCGTGATCCTCCCGCCGCCAGCGAGCTGTCGAAGCTAAAATACCAATAATAGCTGGAGGCGATGGTGATCATGGTCCGTCTATAGCGCACGCGATGTGACCTGTCATCCTCAAAATCGGGCCAGCTGGGTTGGGTTCAGCCCTTGCGCGCGGCGAACGCCACGCCGATCAGCGAGGCGCCGCCGAACAGGAGATTGATGCCGACCAGAAGTCCGATCGCCCATTCCGCCGAGCCCGGAAGCCCGGTGATGATCATGGCGGCAATCAGGATGTCCAATACGCCGGAGAACAGCATCCAGCTCCAGCGCTCGGACAATTCGCGGCGATGCTCCAGCGCATACATGATGGTCGCGACCCCCTCGGCCAGGAAATAGGCGCCGATCACGATCGTGAGGGTCAGCGTGCCCTGCAGCGGCCTCGCCAGCAGGATGATGCCGGCGCCAATCGCCAGCGCCGCCGAAATCAGCGACCACCAGAAGCCCGGCATTTGCCGCGCCCAGAACGTCAGCGCCAGTCCGGCGACGCCGGAGATCAGAAACATCCAGCCCAGAAAGATCGTGACGGCAAGGCTCGCGAGCGGCGGCACGATCATGGCGGCGAGGCCCGAGGACGACGAGCAGGATGCCTTCGATCAAAAAGGCCTTCCAATGCTCGCGCACCGCGGCGCTCATTTTGGATTGCAGCTTGGTGATGTCCTGGGGAAGGGTCATTGCAAATCTCCCGATGCCGGCAACGCAGAATGACGCGATATGACGCCTCAATATAGCTTGCCGCGACACCGCTGGGGCCACTTTGTTCGCAGACGTGGTGCGCGCAAAACGCTGCCGGGCTGGCACGTTTTCAAGCGAAAGCCTGCCCCGCACTTGATGCGGGGTCGAGACCGGTTCGCATCAAGAAAACGCGTCAGCCCTGGCCGGGCGCGGACGAAAAGCCCGAGGCAGCGGTGCGCATCCGGTTGCGGCCGAGAATGTAGATCGCCGTGGTCACCAGCAACAGCGCGCTGCCGATCAGGATCGAGGTCAGGCCGATCGGAACGAGAACGAGCGCCACGTTGCGTTCGGGATTGACCAGCCAGTGGTGGATCGATGTCAGCACGAAGGCCAGGCCGATAAATCCGGCGCCGCCGCCCACCACCAGCAGCGCCCACATCCGCCGCAACTGGCTTAGCCGCTCGCGGGCGATTTCGGTGCGGGGCGCGTGATGACGGCCGACCCGCCGCACCAGGCGCACGGCAAACGCGATTGAGCTGAACCCGATCAGCACGCTCGCCGCTCCCAGCATCAGCCTGGTGGAGGCATCGATATCGGGGTTTTGCTGCAGCGTCAGCAGCGGGAAATCGAAACCCGCATGCAGCGCCAGCGGGGCCAACAGCATCAGAATGCGGCTTGAGATCCGCGCCCAGTCGCGGTGATGCCGGTGCGCGCCAAGCGCGGTGCCGGATCGCGCCGATCGCAAGATAGGCGCCGGCGATGATGCCGAGCGCGCCGTGGAACGGCACGGTCAGCACGCTGCGCAACGCGGCCAGCGATCGCCACATCTCCGCATGCTGCACGAGATAAGCGAGGTTTTCGTAAGCTGCAAAGCCGAGCCCCGCCGCCGCGCCGTAGACCACGGTGTCCATCGGATCCGCGAACGGCCGCCGCCGGGCCGAGACGGCGACGATGACGAGAATTTTGACGGCTTCCTCGGGGAGAGCGACCCCGAATACCGAATGCAGGGCCTGCGCAACCCAGGGGTTTTCGGGGCTTGCGAGGAGCGAGGCGAACGGCGCGCGCGCCACGCCCAGCAGCGAAATGCTGGCGGCGCCCAGGAAAAACGCGGTCCAGACCTTGGCGGGCGGACCGGGGCGTTCGCCGGCGGCGATCACCAGCCACAATATCAGCAGCGCGGGCGCCACCGCGGCGGTTCCGATGACGGTCGGAAGGGATGCAAGGAGATTCATCGGGATGGCAAATATGCCATTTTTCGCTCGCTGTTCGAAACGCGCAGGGGTGCGGCCGCAAGCCGCGGGCGAGCTATCCGCCCGAACCTGGGTCCCGCCGCATCAGCCGCTCAACAACCCCTGCAGATATTTTTCAGCCGCGCATTCACGAGCGCGTCTTCGGCGCCGATCGAATCCACATATTTTGCGCCGTCGGCTTTCGAAACGGGAGCAGCTCGCAACGGCGGCTTGGCGGTTGCCGATGACGCAGGCCGGCGGGGCGGCCTTGTCGTAGCAGGCCAGCCTGGCGCCTGGGTTCGATATCGATTTGCATTCCGGCGTTTGCGCGATCGCAGTCTGGCAGAGCGCGCAAAGCGCGACAAGAGCGGCAAACAGTCTCATTTCAACCCCTTTTCGCCATTGAAGATCGGCCGGCAAGCGTCGCGGCTCCGAGATTACTCAGCTAAATCAAGGAGTTTTCCAAGTTTCTGCAAGCAAAATGCACGTAATCGCGCGCCATGTCCATCGGTGTTTTCCGGCCTGCGACATGCTGCGGGGGGCAGGCCGCACCAGGCGGCAGCGTGATAAGTTCCGTCATCGATGGACGGGAGGCGCACCGGGTGGTTTTATTCCGCGGAGCAGAGACGCACGCACGGTCGGTCCTCAAGGCCCTCAGTTGGCGGACGCTGGGAACGCTCGACACGTTTGCGATCAGCTGGCTCCTGACCGGCAGGGTCGAGATCGCGGGCTCGATCGCCGGTCTCGAGATCGTAACCAAGATCGCCTGGTACTATCTTCACGAGCGGGTCTGGGCCGCCATCCACTGGGGCCGACGTCACCACTGAGCAACGGGTGGTCTGCCTGCAGCGAGGTTTCCGGAGGACGAGAAATGCTGGCGCTCCCTAGCGGAATCGAACCGCTCTCTCCACCGTGAAAGGGTGGCGTCCTAACCGATAGACGAAGGGAGCGAAGACGTCTGTCCCGCCACGACCGACCGGGCCGCGGCATTGCCGTTTCGCTTTGGTCACAAACTTCCGGCAAATCAACGCTTTGAGGCTGCGATGGCGCCGTGCCGAACCCGGACCGCGGCGAATCGGTCCGGGGGCGGCGGGCGAACGTATAGTGGCGTTTGCGCGGCCGGGCAAGCCACCGGAAACCGCCTGTTTTGGGGGCCGATCGAGCGGCATGTCCCGCGCCTGGCGGGCAACCGGGAATACTGATGCGTTCGCAACGGTTTTTAAAGCCTGTGAGATACGGCACGGGAGCTCAGGAGCAACTGAAATGGCCGCAGCAAACAAGAAGCGGGAACCGCGCAAATCGCTACAGCAGCCCGGCTGGATCACGCTTCGAAGGCGGCTTCGCGGCGCGCCCATGCGTGGTGCAGGATATGTCCGCGCACGGGCGCCAAGATCACGATCGACGATCCCAACTCGCTGCCTGCCAAATTGCGGCTGGCGTTTTCGCGCGACGCCAGAACGGGACGGAACTGCGAAGTGGTCTGGCGTCGCGGAAAGTCGGTCTGGCGTCAAGTTCGTCCGGTAGCGCAAGCCGGTCGCACGCGATAAAAGGCGGGATGCGAAACATCCTTCTTGCCATCGTCATCGCGGCGCTGCCGGCCTCGTCAGCGCTGGCCGAGCCACCCAGCACTCATAAGCCCGACAAACCCGCATCCCGAGGCAGGTTGCTGCCGCTGAAGGGTGCCGTGACCGAGCAATGCCTGCGCGGCCTTCGGTCCGGGTTTCGTCAAGGTCGACGGCACCGACACCTGCGTGAAGATCGGCGGCGCCGATCAGCATCGGGGCCGGCACTTCCAGCAGCTGGCGCTGAGCGGCATCGGGATGGGCCCCGCGCAGCTCGATATCATCGTTCCCGTCGTGATGAGTTGCGCGCTGTTGTGGTGGGTGAGCCGCAGCATGAGCTGGACCGTGCGGCTCGCGGTGACGGCGATCACGCTTGCCGTGATCATTTGCGTTGTGCTGTTCGAGCGGTCGGGCTTCTTCTAGCTGTCCGGATCACGACATCGGCGGCGCGATGAACTGCTTAAATCCCGGCCGGTCCGCGAACTGCGCGAACCAGCGTTCGAGATGGGCGAGCTTTGGTTTGCTGATGCCTTCGACCCCGAACCAGCGCCTCGCATAGGCGCCGAGCGCGATATCGGCGATGGTGAAGTCATCGCCTTCGATGAAGCGCCGGCGTCGCCAATTGACTGTCGACGATGCGCCATTGCACGGCTTCGGCGTCGGCGTCCTTCTGGATCGCGGCCATGTCGCGCTGCTCGACCGGGGTTCGCACCAGCGCCCAGAACACCGGCCGATCGACCGGCTGCAGCGTTGAAAGCGTCCAGTCCAGCCAGCGGTCGACGCCGGCGCGCAGTTTCGGCGCCGTCGGGATAGATCGGCGATCCCTTGCCGTAGGCGAGCACGAGATAGCGCATGATCGAATTGGATTCCCAGAGCACGAAATCGCCGTCCACCAGGGTCGGCACCCGCGCGTTGGGATTCATCGCGAGATAATCGGGATCGTGGTTTCTGCCGAACGCCATGCCGGCATCGATGCGCTCGTAGGCGAGATCGAGTTCGCGCAGGCACCACAGCACTTTCTGCACGTTGACCGAATTGGCCCGGCCCCAAATCGTCAGTTGTCCCTGATTGCTGTTCGGCACGATATTTCGCTCCCGATGATCCGCTTCCTGCAGGTCATATCGGAATTTTGGCGAAAACGCGCGCGCCGCCTCTGGAACGGGAAGACTTCTTTACCTGTGACCGGGGACCAAAGATCAGCCCAGGGCCTGTTCGCGTGGCCGTTCGCGGGCTTCCATGAGCTCGGCGTAGCGGCTGTACTCCCCAGCCATCTCCAGGAGCCTCTCCCGCACTTCTGAATCGGTGACCTGGCGGGCCAGGCGCTTGGCCTGGTCGGCCTGAAATTTATAGTGCTGAGCTTGGGTCATGCGGTACCTCAGATGTAGGTCGAATCTGACGGCAAAAGGTTCACCGATCGTGAACGGGACTTTCGGATGTTGCTTCCCCGCCGCCATGCGGAACGCCACCCGCCTCAGCCGGGCTTCGGAATTTCGGAAAAGCGATAATCCGATTTCGAACAGCGAATAGCCGTCCCGATCGACGGCCTCGCGCACTTGCGCATTGACGTCGCTGGCTTCGCGGTCGTTTGTATGGCGCCAATCGGTCTCGGATGCGCCCGATGGAAACGGCGCATCCGCAGAGATCACCAGCCGGCAGCCGGAATGCCGGGACTGCGCTGTACAAGGCTTACCAGTGACCGGTGTTCGGCATCGAGGTCCACGGCTCCGCCGGCGGCTTGGCATCGCCCTTCTGCAACAGCTCGATCGAATGCAGATCCGGCGAGCGCACGAACGCCATCTGGCCGTCGCGCGGCGGGCGGTTGATGGTGATGCCGAGCTTCATCAGCCGGTCGCAGGTCGCGTAGATGTCGTCGACCTCGTAGGCGAGGTGGCCGAAATAGCGGTCCTCGCCGTATTTTTCCTCGTCCCAATTGTAGGTGAGCTCGACCAGCGGCGCGCCGCGTCCCTTGGACGCTTTCAGGAGCCCTTCGTCCTCGGGGGCGCACAGAAACACCAGCGTGAATTTGCCCTTGTCGTTGTCGACCCGGCGGACTTCCTTCAATCCCAAGGCGTCCTGATAGAATTTCAGCGCGGCATCGAGATTGCGGACCCGCAGCATGGTGTGGAGATAACGCATGTTTTCTTGCTCCCTTGAGGTATTGAAGAGATTGGTTGGTTTCGGGAAGTTCAATAGCAGCAAAATGCGGGTGGGGGCAGGGCCAGGGCGACGTCGTTGTGAAAGAGTTCAGGCAGACGCCCGATACGATCGTGCTGGCCTTCGCCTTGAGCAAGTAATGGAGACGTTCGCCAACGTGGAGCCGGGCGGGCTTGTTAGCCGCACCCCTGCGTGGCCGGATAACTCGGTTTTTGTGCGCAGCAAGTCCCGAGCGGCGCAGCGGAAATGCCCGAGTTCCTACCTGTGAATATGCTGCGGATAACTTGTTCTGAATTTCTCGGTTATTTGTCCCTCTGCATGAAGGATCGCATCGATCGCCACCGGGACGGAAGCATCAGGGCAGACGAGGAGGCCTTGAAGGCCGCGCGCCAGTATATCGACGGCTGCGACGTGGAAGTCCGGTTTTTCGATCGCAAGATCGGGCAGCTTGAACGCGCAAGAAATGGCACGTCAGGCTTTTTGTAAGGTGAATATCGGCGAAGCGTCATTGCCGCTGGGCCGCCCATGAACTGAAAACCCCGCCAGCACCCGAAGGTGCTGACGGGGTCTTTCATGCTCTCGATGATTGCCGGTTGTACGGCGGCAACTTCGTCGCGGATTTTTCGTTCCAGGCTGGAAGAAAGTTCTAAAGTTCTTTAGGCGGGCTCGAATTGTTCCGCGCGTTCCCGCGGCAAAACGTGTGCATCAGCGCCCTGCGGCAATCCCAATCACAAGTTTGCAATAGCCCCGCAAATACCGGAACGATCGATTGACGCTGATGTTGGCTCGATACGTTCTTTTGGAGAAGCTTGTGGAGAAGCGCAAATGTCGAAACTTGGTATTCTCAGCGTAACGGCTCTGTCCCTCACCTTGGCCGTCGCAGCCCCGGCCTTGGCCGCCGAACGCGGTGGCGGCGGAGGTGTACGCGCTGCCGGCATGGGAGGCGGGATGCACGTCAGCAGCGGCGCTTTCCGTGGCGCTCAAGCGAGTATCGGCGCCGCCCCGGCAGCCACAGTGAGCGGCGGAAGTTTCGCCGGACGCAGCGGCGGGCAGTTTGTACAAGGCGGATATTCGGGCGGTCGCGGCTTTCGCCAGCATCGCTTCGGCCCGGGTTTCGGCTTTGCTGCCGGATTAGCGGCGGGTAGCGCGCTGGGTTATGGCTACTATGACCCGTACTATTACGACGACTACGCCTCCAACGCATACGACAACGAATATCCCGGCTATGTGGTGTCGAGCGTCGTCGCCGACCCCGCCTATTGCGCGCAGCGCTACAGGTCCTATGACCCGGCGTCCGGAACCTATCTCGGCTATGACGGTCTGCGCCATCCCTGCGGCGAGTAAATCGTCGTCACGAAGGAACCAAAAAAGAGCAGCTCTCACGAGCCGCTCTTTTTTGATGCCGATTGGCGCCGCTGCCACAGGTCTCGGCAGGAAAGCCGGTTCCGCGGAAACCAATAAAAGACGTCTGCGTTATGCACGCGTACTCTATGGAGGAGATGCGCATGAAAAAGACCTTAGCTGTTCTGGCTACGGCCGGCGCGCTTGCCGCGACCACCGTAGCCGCGCCCGCGCCGGCTGAAGCGCGGGGCATCGGCCCCGGACTGGCGTTTGGCCTCGCCGCAGGCGCACTCGCCGCCGGCGCCGCCGCCAGTGCGTACGGGCCATACTACTACGGGCCGGGCTATGGCTATTACGGCCCTCGTTACTACGGGCCGGCCTATTACGACGGGCCCTATGCCTATTACCGGCCGTATTATCGGCACCGCTACTGGCGCCATTACTGGTGATAGATAATGGAAAAAGCCCGGAGCGTCGCTCCGGGCATTTTCCTTCGGCGCGCCTGAACAGTCGCGTCAAGACCAGAACGGCGGGCGCTCGCGCGCGTTTTCCAGCGTGGTGACGAAATATTCCTCGCGCTCGCGCTGGAATTTTTCTTGCGTGCTTTGAAGCTCGCGATGCGTGCGGCGATTTCTTCCCGCTCCGACGCGGCGCTGTCTTGCTGTTCGGTCATGCCTACCCTTTTGATTCGTGTCCCGGATTCAATGACAACCGCGATTGGGGCGCGAATGAGGACTGACTGGTGCAGGATTGCGAATGCCTCACTCGTTCAACGTTCACGGTGGATAAGATCGGCCGCAGTGAAAAAAAGATCGGCGCCGTGCTTGTGGCCCGCACGCCTTCCCGGTAGCGAAAAGAAACAGGAGGACTGCATGGCAAAAATCGATCTGGATTCACTGAACATCGAAGAACTCGCCACGTTGCGCGACAGGGCGATCGAAAAGTTGGCGGAAAAGGTCGCCGCGCGACAGGCCGAGCTCGAAGCCGAAATGGAAAGACTGACGCAATACGGCAAGCCGTCGAAAAAGTCGCCGGCCGCCGCTCCGATCGTAAAGTCCAGGAAGAGCGAAGAGAAGAGCGAGCAGGAGCCGATCGCCGACGCTGCGTAGATCGTAACGAATGTCGAGACCGTAAGAAGAATCCGGGGGATTGACCCAGGTATCCGGCGGGCCGTGCTATAATGGGCACGGCCAACCCCCCGGATCGTCTCCATGATCGCATCAGATCTTCGCAGCGGCGTGGAACAGCTCGGCGACATGATCGCCGCGGCGTCGATCATCGTTCCCTTTACCGGCGCCGGCATTTCGACCGAAAGCGGAATTCCCGACTTCCGCTCTCCCGGCGGATTATGGACCCGCAACCGCCCGATCCCGTTCGATGAATTCGTCGCCAGCCCCGACGCCAGGGCTGAGGCATGGCGGCGGCGCTTTGCGATGGAGCCGATCTTCGCCGCGGCCCGGCCGGGCCGCGGGCACCGCGCGCTCGCCTCGCTCTACAAAGCGGGCAAGATCCCGGCGATCGTCACCCAGAACATCGATAATCTACATCAGGCATCGGGATTCGCGGCCGAACACGTCGTCGAGCTCCACGGCAATACTACTTATGCCCGCTGCATCGGCTGCGGCCGTACCTACGATCTTGCATGGGTGAAGCAGAGCTTCGAGAGGATCGGCGGCGCGCCCGACTGCACGGCCTGCGATGAGCCGGTCAAGACCGCGACCATCTCGTTCGGTCAGGCGATGCCGGAAGACGCGATGCGCCGCTCCGCGGAACTTGCCCAGCATTGCGACCTGTTCCTGGCGATCGGATCGTCGCTGGTGGTCTGGCCGGCCGCCGGCTTTCCGCTGATGGCGAAAAACTGCGGCGCCAGACTGGTGATCATCAATAATGAGCCCACCGACCATGACGATATTGCAGATCTGGTAATCCGCTACGACATCGGGGAGACGCTCGGGCCGTTCGTGGGCAACTGATGCCGAATTGATTCGCGGCCCGCAAGGCTGTTCATAGTTCCCGGCGGATTTGTTTTTTATCTATGCGCGGCAAGCGGGAGTGTTATCTTTTGATTCGAGAGATTCGCGTGGCATCATGATGGTGAATTCGTGAATGGGCGCGTGTTCGGGCGCCGTCGTATCTGATGACGGGGCTGCAGATGTGTGAGGTCCGGGATCATGGGGTCGGACGGTTTTGAGTTCAAGAAGCTCGGGGTGCCGCCAGGCGGGACCGGACCGAACAGGCTTGGGCCGGGCGAATTTTCGGGCGGCGCCGAGCGCGATCCGGCGATCGATGCGCTGTCCGGCCTGGGCGATAGCGCCGCCAACCTCGTTGAGATCTCAGGCGTCATCAAATGGTTCGACGCGTCAAAGGGCTACGGCTTCATCGTTCCCGACAACGGCTGGCCCGACGTACTTCTGCACGTTACCGTGCTTAGGCGCGACGGCTATCAAACCGCCTACGAAGGGGCGCGGCTGGTTTGTGAATGCGTGCAACGCGCCAAGGGCTACCAGGCGTTCCGGATCCTGTCGATGGACGATTCCACCGCGATCCATCCGGCGCAAATGCTGCCGCCCCGGACCCATGTCAGTGTCACCCCGACCAGCGGTCTGGAGCGGGCGCAGGTCAAATGGTTCAACCGGCTGCGCGGCTTCGGCTTCCTGACCTGCGGCGAGGGCACCCCGGACATCTTCGTACACATGGAAACCCTGCGCCGCTTCGGGATGACCGAGCTGCGCCCGGGCCAATACGTGCTGGTGCGGTTCGGGCCCGGGTCCAAGGGCATGATGGCTGCGGAAATCCAGCCGGAAAACGGCTCGCCTGGACTATCGTCGCACTGATCGGGTAAAACCCCCACGTCATCGAACGAAGAACCGTCAACCCGGTGCCGAAATAGGTATCGCGCGGCCTCGGTCACGGTCTGGTATTTGCCATCACCTTTGGGCTAGGGTTGCCGCAGCAAAAATCCTTTCACGGCTGATTGAGCGTTGCTTATGAACTCCTATCGAGGTGCTGGCCGGCGTCGCTTGCGGGCGTGGTTCTGGTTGCCTGAGGCTGCCGTGGTCGCCGCGCTTTGCGTATTCCCGGCCGCCTTTGTGCGGGCGGCGAGCGTCCAGCCGCTCGAGATCGTTACCAAGTCGGGCGTGCAGGTGTTCTCGGTCGAGATAGCGACGACCGAGCAAGAGAAGGAAACCGGCCTGATGTACCGCAAGGAGCTGGCGGACGGGAAGGGGATGCTGTTCGACTTCTCGCCGGAGCAGGAAGTGTCGATGTGGATGAAGAACACCTACATCTCGCTCGACATGATTTTCATCCGGGCTGACGGCAGGATCCTGCGAATAGCCGAAAACACCGAGCCGCTATCGACCAGGATCATCCCGTCGAAGGGGCTGGCGAAGGGGGTGCTGGAGGTGATCGCGGGGACCGCGAAAAAATACGGCATTGAGCCCGGAGACCGCGTCGGACATCCGCTTTTCAACGGCCGGTGAAACGGGCCGCAGGCAGCCTTGCTGGCCCCGCCTTAAGCGTGTATCGACGTCGTTTCCCAAATGAACGGGGTATAGCGCAGCCTGGTAGCGCGGCAGTTTTGGGTACTGCAGGTCGTTGGTTCGAATCCAGCTGCCCCGACCAACACAGTCCGGAAGAAAAATCGGATGCTCCCGGGATCAACCCAAGAGCATCCGGAGGTTAAGGCGGGTGAATCCGGGGAAGGGAACATCCGCAAGGTTAAAAAAGACATAATTCCACCCTGGCGTCTTTGAGATGGATCAACTGCAATGCGCGCTGGCGGCATTGCAGCCATTCCCAACTTGGCTTCCTAGGCCTGCCGTAGCAAACCTCCGGGTCCGATCTTAAAATGCTGCCTGGCGCAGGCCACGATCTCGCGGTCGCTGGGATGGTCGGCAGCTTCGACCGCAACGATGCGATCGCCGATCGCGGGGTGCTGGTCGCGGAGATATTTGGCCAGTTCCGTTTTTGCACCGGCCGGGCCGATGATGAGGATTTCGCCGGCATCGCTGACCGCGTTCATCACCTGCGCGAAAAACTCCTTGTCGAATCCGGCATGGCCGCTGCCGACCGAGTTGGCCTTGTGGTGAAGGTGTCGCGTCGGCAAATGCGGATGCAATGCAATTTCATCTTTTCCCAATAGGCCGATGTGGAAGACCTTGGCCTGCGAGTTGTCGATCCAGACGATCGCGTGGAAACGGGTGGGCATGTCGGTGTCCTCTCAGGCCGCGATCGGTCGTCTTGGGCTCTCCTTCAACCCGATGAGCGCGCAGACGGTTTCTGCATCCTTCGGAAAAATATCGTAGGCGCCTATCGGCCGATTGATGCAGGTCAATCGAGTGCAGCGTTGTGAAGCAGCCACAATGCGTGAGCTTGGACCAGCGTCAGTGCGAGAAAAAATGCCGACCTTGTCGCGGCCGCCAGATGTAAGCGTTTTCAAGCGACGTGGAGACCGGTTCGCGTTGAGAAAACGCGGCAAATCGAAGAATCCAGAGCCCGTTTCGATTCTATCGAAACGGAAAAGGCTTTAGTCGGAGGCTTCCGGTTTGCTGGCACGACCGAGCGCAAATTGACCGACCGGGCCTTCGATGTGGAATTGGACCCCGGTCATCTTCTCGAACAGATCGATATTATTGGTTCCGATCGCACATCCACCCAGTCCCATATCCGTCGCCGTGATGCAGAGCGTCTGGAGCGATACGCCGACATCCTTCTTATCGAGCCGCTCGGCGCTGGACCGGAGGAAGCAGGTCGGGCATGGTCTGCCATGTCCTGCCTTCGCATCGAGCCTCAGGGGAATCGATGATCGAAATCGAGCAAGCGTCGCATTCCGCAGTACGGGGCAAATTCTACCCGCTCGTGCTCTGTTTTTTTGTCGGCAGTGGCTTGGCCGCACTCATCTACGAGATCGTCTGGTTCCAGCTCCTTGAATTCATCATTGGCTCGACTGCCACCTCGCTTGCGGTGCTATTGGGGACTTTCATGGGCGGGATGTGCCTCGGCAGCCTCGCCCTCGCTCGCATCATTCCGGCCTCTTTCCATCCGCTCAGGGTCTATGCGGCCCTGGAGCTCGGCATCGGCCTGATCGCCATCCTGGTCTTGTATTTTCTTCCCCCGGCAGCCGATCTTTACGCGAGTATCGCCAGTCAAGGCTTCACCGGCATCTCCTTCCGCGCGCTGCTGTGCGCGGCATTCCTGCTGGCGCCGACGGCGCTCATGGGGGCAACCCTGCCGTGCGCGGCGCGTTGGGTCGAGAGCACGCCCCAAGGCGTGTCCTGGCTGGGGATTCTCTACACCGGCAATCTGGCCGGCGCCGTCTTCGGCTGCCTGCTGGCCGGGTTCTACCTGCTGCGGCTATATGACATGGCGACCGCAACCTTCGTCGCCGCTGCCATCAACGCGCTCTGCGCCGCGTCCGCGTTTCTGCTCGCGGCTTTTGTTCCGCATCGAGAGCCCCCCGCACCCGCTGCCGCCGATCGTGCACCGCGGCAATTGGAATCCATGGCCGTTTATCTGACAATCGCGATCTCGGGATTGACCGCGCTCGGGGCCCAAGTTGTCTGGACGCGGCTGTTGTCGCTGCTCCTCGGCCCGTCGGTCTATACGTTCTCGATCATTCTGGCTGTGTTTCTGCTCGGGCTCGGACTCGGGAGCAGCGCCGGATCGCTGCTTGTGCGCAAAGCAAGAAATTCGCTGGTCAGGCTCGGCTGGTGCCAGTTTTCGCTGGTCGCCGCCATCGCCTGGGCGGCATTCAGTATCGACGCCTGGCTGCCTTACTGGCCGGTCGATCCACGGCTCAGCATCAATCCGTGGCTGACATTCCAGCTCGATCTGGCGCGGTGCCTCTGGGCCGTGCTTCCGGCGGCCTGCCTCTGGGGGGCGAGCTTCCCGCTTGCACTCGCGGCTGCGGCTCCCCAGCATGAGGATTCGGGACGGATGGTCGGGACCGTGTATGCGGCGAATACGGTCGGCGCGATCGTCGGCGCGGTCGGCTTCAGCCTGATCCTCATCCCGGCGGTCGGCACGCTATGGTCGCAGCGGATTCTGATTGCCGCTGCAGCGGTCGCCGCCATGCTGATCCTGCTGGCAGGGTTGCGCGCGGGCGTCCCCGCCGCCGGCCGGCGCGTGCCCGTCACTGCAGTCCTGGCCGCCATCGTTGCGGTCCCGATCGCAGCCGCGGTGCTTGCCTACGGCGTGCCGCCCGTACCTGGTGAGCTATACGCCTTCGGCCGCACGATCATGAACCCGTTTTACGAGCCGAAGATGCTCTATGTCGGCGAGGGAATGAATGCGTCGGTGGCGGTGTCGGAGGACGTGGAGAAGAACTCGCTATTTCCATGTCAGCGGCAAAACCGAAGCAGGGACCCATCCGATCGACATGCGCCTGCAGCGTATGCTCGGCAACCTGCCGATGCTACTGGGACCAAAACCGCGATCCGTGCTCGTCGTCGGCTTCGGCGCGGGGGTCACGGCCGGCAGCTTTGTCGCCTACCCCGAGATCGAGCGCATCGTGATCTGTGAAATCGAGCCGCTTATCCCGCGGATGGTCTCGGGCTTTTTCAGCGAGGAGAACTTCAATGTGATGAAGGACCCGCGGGTCGAGATCGTTTACGACGACGCTCGCGGCTTCATCCTTACCTCCAAGGAGCAGTTCGATATCATCACCAGTGACCCGATTCACCCGTGGGTCAAGGGCTCAGCCGCACTCTATACGCGGGAGTATTTCGAACATGTGAAACGGCATCTCAAGCCGGGCGGAGTGGTCACGCACTGGGTTCCGCTCGACGAGACCACGATAGAGGCGGTGAAGAGCGAGATGGCAACATTCTTCGCCGTCTTTCCAAATGCAATCGTTTGGATCAACGACCGAGACAACGGCGGCGATGTGGTGCTGTTCGGCCAGCTCGATCCCGCGCCGATCAATGTCGATGAAGCAGTGCAACAATTCGATCGCATCGACAACGCGCGCGCCGCCAAATCCCTGCGCGATATCGGTTTCGTATCGGCAATCGATTTCCTGTCGAGTTATGCCGGCCGCGGTCCAGATCTTTCGGCGTGGCTGAAGGGTGCCGCGATCAACACGGATCGCGACCTGCGCCTGCAATACCTGGCGGGAATAGGTCTCAACGTGGATGCACAGGAACGGATACATCTTGAGCTGATGAAGGCGCGGCGGATTCCTCCTGATCTCTTCGTCGGCTCCGCGGAGACCCTTACCGAGTTGCGGAATGCGATCGAAACCATCAAGCGCGGCTCTGACGCCAGTCCGTCTTGGCAGCGGTAAGCCGACGGCCCGTAGAGCATATCTTGAGAAGCCGACGTGGTCAGTTGTTGAGTGCCTGTTGCCCGGAGGCACGCCGACGCCGTTGGATTTTCAGTCGGAATCCCCCGGTTCCTTGCCGCGACCGATTGCGAATTGGCCGACCGGGCCTTCGATGTGGAATTCGACCCCGGTCATCTTCTCGAACAGATCGATATTATTGGTCCCGATCGCACATCCACCCAGCCCCATCTCCGTCGCCATCATGTACAGCGTCTGGAGCAATACGCCGACATCCTTCAAAATGAGCGAATAGGCGACTGAGCTGTACTTCCACGAAACCCGGCCGAAGCGTGCGGCGATCGTGATCAGGATCTGGGGCGCGGCAGGCGCGCCCATCGCGAATCCGGCTCCCGCCAACAGCGCTTCGAGTTCTTGCGCGCGGACGTCGATCGCCACCAGCGCGTGCCGGTCGGCATCGTAATGATAGAATCCGCGCGGCAGTCCTTCGCAGTTGGCCACGGCCAGATAGAGCTCGAGCTCGTAAGCGGCGCCTCCCGACGGATACGGCCTCGCGGCGTACTCGACCTCAGGACCGCCGTCGCCGAAATCAGGCCCGGTTTTCCATTTGGAACGGATACGCGCGCAGCTATCGAGAAATCGTGAAAGCTCGGCGAGCGTGATCGGCTGCTGGTCGTCGAAGTCGCGCGTCGAATGGCGTTCACGCAGCAGCGTTGCGATCGGCGAATTGGTCTGCGAAGGCGCGGCAGAAAACTTGCGCAGATCGATTTTTTTCCCGGGCCAGCTCGGCCGCACTGCCGGCAGCGGAGATATGGCGCCGGCGTGGGAATAAAACCCGCCCAGCGGGTTGGCCTGCCGGCCTTCCGTGCTGTGGGTATGGAACAGAAGATCGTGAAAGTCCCAGAGCACGAGGTTGTCGTCGCCTTCGGCCGGCCGTAGGCCGTCGCTGCCGGCAGCGTCGACCTTGAAAAGGATTTGGCAATCCAGCAGCAAAGCGAGAAGCTCGGCCCCCGGAAAGCCGTCCTGCCGCCGGAGCCGGCTGATTTTTTGTGGTGTAGACAGTACCGCGAGGGCGGTCGCGATCTTCGGATCGCAAATCCTGAACAATGCGCCGGCGCGTGGCGATTCCAGCACCATCTCGTTGCCGCGGCGTCGCAGATATGCGAACCGCGACAGGACGATCGTTTCGGCGGCGGCGAGCTTTGGCGTTCGTGGCCAATAGTCGGGAACCTGCGGTTCGATGACGACCTGGTCCTTATCGTCACGCGAGTGTCCGAGGCGGTACTCCAAAAGACCGCGCCGGGCCAATCGCTGGACCAAAAGATCGATCTCCTTGTCGACAGCTCGGCCGCCGGACGCAAACGAAGCAAGCGGCAAACCCGCGTCCAGGTCCTGCGCCCGCTTCACCGCGGCGGCGCTGAACTTTCCCAAGCCGTCGGACTGGCCATCGAAGCGGGCGCAGACATTTCCGTCCGCGTCCGCTTCAAGCGTGATGTGGGCGCTCAGCCGGGCGGAAATGGCTGGTGGCGCGATCCGCCGCCCTTTCTTTTTTCCGGGAGCGCGCAAGTTGGTATGACCCTCAGGTGTGCGGAAGGAACGGCGTAAGCTCGCTTTCCGGTAACGGCCGTTCCAGCAGTCCGAGTTTTACCGGAACATCGTAAAGCCGGCCCGGCGCGAAACGGAGATAGAAATGCCGCAATCCCGGAACGATCACCCGGACGACCGGGACCTCGATGTCGGGCCGCGTCTGATTGAGGACGAGGAAATCGAGGTCCGCGCTCCTGGCGATATCGACGCAAGCATCGACCTGCTCGCGCGTGTTGCCGAGAGGACCGAACTTCGACAACAAGCCCGGTGGGACAACCGTTGGAGTGCCGTTTGGCGTCAAAAAGGGATGGTCCTGCAGGCGCAGGGGAGAGTAGCCGTCGAGGCTCGACTTCTCGCCGGTTCCGCCTCCCATGAGACCGATGGACAGGAATTGGTTCAGCTCCGTCAACGTTCGCAAAATGGCAATGCGGGGATCGAAGTGCGCGCCAGAACCGAACTCGATATTTTCCTTTCCGTTTTGCATCCAGTGCAATATCGCCACATAAGCCGGAATGCCGAGATCGCTGGTGACGTCAAGCACCCACAGCTTGCGTCCGGTTTCGGCTAGCTGGGTTTGCAAATCGCGAATGTAGGGGTCGTTGAACTGGCTGAGATCGACCTCCGCCCGTTGCAATCGGTTGTACCACCAGATCGCGTATGCATCCCGCTCCACAAGCTCGAGAAATCCCTGGACGATTGCCTCTTCGAGCGTGTTGCCGGCCGCGCAGCCGTTGGAATCCGCATGGAAGGCGGCAGGGCCGCCGTAGAAAAAATACAAGAGGCTGGTCGGAAGATATTTGAAGCGTTGGTCGCGCAACGACCAGACCGGCGACCACTCGACCTTGGCCGATCGATCGAATGGCGCCGGGACGATATGGGAATCGCTCGAATCATCTGTCGGCGTCTCGTCTGGCCGGGATTGCGCGTCGCTGAACAGCAGGACGTCGTTGGGAAGAATAGCATCGCCCGGCGCAAAATCCGTGAACCGCCGCGTCACCCTGATCTCGTCGCCCTGAAAAATCCCCGAATAGCGCTCGATCGCCTCCATGAGCGCGCTGGCTTCGGCCTGCTCGGCGGTAGAGCCCTTGCCGAAGCTGCCGCCGCTCAATCCCGCCCGGAGCTGATCGACGTTAAGCGCCGGCGCCGAAAAATTGTGCGCCGCATAAAAATTGGTGTTCATCGGCAAATCGGCTTCGATCTTCTCGAGCCGCGTGACCACACCGGTGAGGGGGCTCACGTGCTTTCGGAAACGTGCCACCGTGGCCCGTGACGATACGGTCCGGTATCCGCCACTGGTCACGACCAGCCTGGCGCCGGGGCCAAGCTCGATCGGTACCGGCTCCCGGCGCGGGTCCCGCAACTTTTTGCGGCCGCAGGTCGGACATTGCGGGCGGGCCGCAACGTAATGCTTCACGATACTCGAGCCCAACAAATCGTGACTGATGATGTGATCGTTCAACTCGGTACGAAAGCCAGTAGCGATCGCTTTGGCAACCTCGATGGCAGCAAACTGGGCTGCGCTTTGTCCGAGCATGTTACGGGCGAGCGGTGAAACGGCGACAGGGCGCGCCGGTCCGCGGTCGAGAAACCCCTTGACCTCCCGATTCCGTATCATGCGATCGAAAAGGCAGGTCCAACAGGCGCCGTTGCCTGGGCGGAACACCGGTCCCACCAGCGGAAAGGCGCCGGAGGGCTGGACCAGCAGCCAGGGCGAACGGTCAGACACACGCTGCTGGTTCAATTCGGCCAGTCGCCGTTCGAGATAGTCATTCACCAGCGTGACCGTCAGGTCGGGAGAACGCTTGACGACGCGAACGCCGAGTTCGCTCAGGGCGGCACCGAACTCAGCCGCACCGCGGACGTCGATCGCTTCAACGCGCACACGACAATTCCCGAGATTTTGCTCTGCGATTCCGGGCGGCAGGCCGAGGCTCGCCCAATAGCCGGCCACGGCGCCAACCGGAGAACGCGATGCCGGGACGACATAGCGCCGTTCCATCAGCCGTTTGAGGGCTTCCTCGATTTTGTCGGACGGAAAATCCCGCTCCAGTTCGCGCGCGAGCTCCCGAAAGCTCTTTCCGCCTTTCGCGATCGCAGACGCGAGCGCACAATAAAGCTCGCCGTGAAGAAAGAACTTTCGGTCCTCTGAATAGAGGCATACGACGTCCGGCGGCAGCACATAGACGGTGAAATTCGGCGCGAACTGCGGAACGTCTTTGCTGGCTTGCCGCGTCAGGCTGGTCCTGCGATTGCCTGTCATGACGTCATCACGCGCACCTTACCCACCACTCCGGTTCGCCGGTGCAAGGCGTATTCTTCGACCACTGGAATTCCCTTATCCAGCTTGCGCGCTGGCATTTCTCGACAATATCGGACCCGCTCAATCGTCATGCGCGCCTATGGACGTGCGCTGCGTTGCAAAGAAGACATAGATTGGCCGGGTCGATTGTGTCGAACCCGGCCATGACGACCTGCGTTTATCAACGTAATCAGAAACCGGTCTGGGCTAGCAAAGGCGACAAGCTCCCCACGACAAGCAGCAGCCTCCGCAGCCCCCGCACCCTCCGCAGCCTCTGCAACCTCTGCAGCCTCTGCAACCTCTGCAACCTCTGCAGCCGCAGCCACGGGCTTCCTGTACGAAGCCCCGAAGCGATCCTGTGTTCTCCTTGTCGAAGAGATAGAACGTCGCCAGGCTGACGTCGGCGATTTCTTCTTCACCGAGAGTGATTGCATGACTCGGTGCAAGGTTCGGCGTTTGCGGCACGTCCTGCGTCGGCACGACTGCTGCCGATGCACCCCCCACTAATGAAAAAGTCAAACCGGCGGCCCCTAACACCGGTATGGATTTGGTCACACGCTTTCGCTTCGAAGCTTGCTTCACCCGTGGCATGATTGCATTCCTCCATACCTTGTAAAAGATTCTTAGAGTCCCGCAGAATGACTTTACGCCTTGCAGTTGAGCCATGCAAGACTGGTTATGCAGACGGATTTGTCGCGGGCGCGTCCGGTTCTTGCGATTTCATGTTCATGAACGACATGTTCATAAACGGGGCTGGCGCTGCTCAACCAATCACAAAATATCCATGATCCTTGTTGTCCCCGACAACCTCGCGCAGGTCAGCAAAACCGCCGGCACGAGGCAGAGTCTCGTTGCCGTTGCATTGCGCTCCGGGTGGAACGGAAGGGGCGCCGCGTGTGTCCTTGCATTCGCTCCACCCCGCCGTTATTGAGGCCAAAGGACCTCGCCTCTCGGTCCTGCGCCAGAAAAGAAGCCTGGTCGGCTCGATGCGGCGCCGCGGACGTTTGTAGGCTCGAACGGAGAGACCGATATGGTCGATTATCCCGGCCGTTTCGCCTGGTACGAGCTGATAACCACAGATATAGCGACCGCCAAGTCCTTCTACGCCAACGTCGTGGGCTGGAGCGCGCAGGACGCATCGACGCCCGATCTGGCCTACACCGTGTTTGCCGCTGGAAGGGCCGCGGTAAGCGGGCTCATGGACCTGCCGGAGGATGGGAGGAAAATGGGCGCGACGCCGAGGTGGATGGGGTATGTCAGCGTCGACGACGTGGACGAGACGGCCGACCGCATCAAGCGTCTCGGCGGAGCCCTGTACGTCCCGCCGACCACCAGCAACATCGGCCGCATTTCGGTCGTCGCTGACCCGCAAACGGCAACGCTTGGGTTGGTCGAGGGGCTGAAGCCGGCACAACCCCAACCCAACGAGCTGGGTGAGCTCGGGCGCGTGGGCTGGCATGAGTTGCTCGCGGCCGACCGGGAGAAGGCGTTCGCTTTCTACGGCGAACTTTTTGGCTGGCAGAAAGAGGACGCCGCAACCGGTCCAGCGGACACGTATCAGTTGTTCTCCGCCGGCGGGCAGACCATCGGCGGCATGCGCACTAAACATCCCATGGAGCCGGTCCCCTTCTGGCTTTATTACTTCAATATCGGCGACATCGACGCGGCCACAGAGCGCGTGAAGACCGGTGGCGGCCAGATCTTAGACGGCCCACGTGAATTGCTGGACGGCAGCTGGATCGCTCGATGCACGGACCCTCAGGGCGCCGCGTTTGCGCTGCAGGGAAAGCGAAGCCAGGATGGTATCGGCTGGTCTACCGAGTGGGACGGGTTCTCATCGAGAGGCAGGTTGGTCACCAAGCCCCGCGGTTAGGGACGAGCTTCGGACCAGAGAGATCTGCACTGGCCGCTGCAATCAGGTTGTCTTCGAGAGCCCTGCGCGCTGACACCGAACCCTCCTTCCCAAGAGCGCCGATGACCAAACAACACACCTACGTTCTCGGCCTGAATACCTATGACCATGATGTGAGTGCATGCTTGCTGCGCGACGGCGCCATCGCATTCGCGATCGCAAAAGAGCGAATTACGCGCGAGAAGCACGCCGGCGGCTTCTACAAGGAGGTGATCGACTATTGCCTGGACGCCGAAGGCATCACGCTCGATGACGTCGATCTGATCGTCCGCAACTGCTACATCCTCCCGGTGGCTGAAATGGAAGAGCGGCTGGTCTATCAGGACATGCCGGGCTTCCTTCCCGAATATGAACGGGCCGGGGCTGCCAAGCATCCATTGTATCTGTCGCATTCCGACAAGGTGGTGTCGCTATCGCACCATCTGGCGCACGCCTACAGCGCATTCGCGGTATCGCCGTTCGAAGAAGGCGTGGTGATGATCGTCGATGGCGTCGGCAGCTACCGATCCGACGTGATCGAACCCTATCCGCCGGCCGATATCGCCACGGCGCTGGCCCGCGAGTCCGAGAGCTATTACAAATTCAGCGGTGCGAAGATCGAATGCGTGAAGAAGGTCTGGATGGAGCCCGACCGCGGCTTCCTCAGCGATGAATTCTACAATATGCCGGGACTTGGCGCGCTGTACAGCCGGGCCTCAACCTACATTTTCGGAGACTGGAATAAATGCGGTGAGGTGATGGGGCTCGCGCCATATGGCCGGCGCGAGCGGATCGGGCATCTGCTCGAACTGACCGACGGCACGTTGCATGTTCCGCACTGGACGGCCGACTTCAGGCAACCTTACGTCATGGATCGCGGCAATTGGGAAGCCAGTCCGGCGATGCCGCACTGGGAGGATCTCGCCTGGCGGGTGCAGGACGACACCGAAAACGTGCTACTGGCCCGCGCCCGGTGGCTGCGCGAAACGACCGGCGCCAAAAATCTCTGTATCGCCGGCGGCGTCGCGCTCAACTGCGTGGCCAATGGCCTGATAGCGCGGGAGTCCGGATTCGAGAATGTCTGGATCCAGCCCGCGGCCGGCGACGACGGCATCGCGATCGGCTGCGCCTGTTACGGCTATCTGGAAATTCTGAAGCAACGCCGTTCATTCGTCATGGATCACGCCTTCGCCGGCAAACGCTATACCGATCGGGACGTTGAAAGTGCCACGGCGAAATTTCTGGTTCGCGTTCAAACCACCGCAGCGCGGAGCGAGGATATTTGCCGGGAGACCGCAAAACTGCTCGCCGGGCAGTGCGTGATCGGCTGGTTTCAGGGGGCTTCCGAGTTCGGACCGCGCGCGCTCGGCAATCGCAGCCTGCTGGCGGACCCGCGCAAGGCCGAGATGAAGGATATCCTGAACAGCCGCGTCAAGCACCGGCAGGCGTTCCGGCCGTTCGCGCCGATCGTGCTCGCCGAACGGGCGAATGAGATCTTCGAAGGCGAGGAGGAGTCGCCTTTCATGTTGATCGCCAGGCGAGTCCGCCCCGAATGGCGGGACAGGATTCCGGCCGTCGTCCACGTCGACGGAACGGCGCGCGTTCAGACTGTCAAGGAAGCGGCCAATCCGATGTTGTATCGCCTGCTCAGGGAGTTCGAGGCGTTGACCGGCGTTCCCGTGTTGATCAATACGTCATTCAACGTGAAGGGCGAGCCGATTGTCGAAACGCCGCACGACGCCGTCGTGTGCTTCCTGACCACAGGAATCGACCGTCTGATCCTGCACGATACGCTGATCTCGAAGAACGCACTTCACCGGATCGTCGGACCGCTGGTCGGCGTTTATGCCGACGTCGCCACCATGGTCATGGCGAGCGCACGACCGGCGTGAATTGGCCGGCCCGTCGTCCGAAGCCGTATCAGGCCGGAACTAGCCGGCCTTGGCCGGCGTGGCCTTGGGAAGCGGCTTGTCCTGTCTTTTCGACCAGGAAATGTAGTAGGCGACGATGGTCATGATCGCTATGCCGGTCACGCTTACAAAGACCTGCGCGAACAGCGAGCCCGAACTCATCATCAATTCGAAATGGCCGACGAAGGACAGGAAGACGCCGACGCAGAACACCGCGAGCGACTGCTGACCGCAGACGATAAGCGGATCGAACATCTTCCATTCCAGCCCCGGCCAGTCCTTGGGCACGAACCTGATCACCAAAATCACGATCACCGCGAAATGGACGAAGCGATAGGGCGCGAGATTGGTCTTGTCGTTGGGGTTGAAGGTTGAATAGAGCCAGTCCGGAAACATATTTCCGAAATCCGGAAACTTGCCCGCCATGGTCATCACCAGACCGAAGATGAGATAGGCGATGCAAAAATAGAGGGTGAGGGGCGCGTTGATGATCGACATCGACCTTCTGGCGCCGCCGAGCGCGCACCAGGAGCCGAACACGAACAGCACCTGCCAGCAGTACGGGTTGAAGTACCAGGTCCCGGCGGGGTAGGCCGTGAAATTCCAGCCGAATTGCCGGGCGGCGAGCCACAGCACGATGGATGCCAGCATCGTCCAGTTGGGCTGACGCAGCATGATCCACAATACCGGCGGAAACAGCCCCATCAAGATGATATAGAGCGGAAGCACGTCGAGATTGACCGGCTTGAATTTGAGGATCAAGCCCTGGCGCAGTGTCTCGGTCGCTTGGTCGACCAGGCCTGCGACATTGAACTCGTTGATAATCTCGGAATCGCCGAACCGCAGCGCGAGATAGCTGATTGAAGCAATGTAGATGACGAACAGGACGACATGGGCGACGTAGAGCTGCCAGACCCGCTTGGTCAGGCGGGTGGCGCCGACGATGAAGCCGCGGTCGAGCATCATCCTGGCGTAGACGAAGGAGGCGGTATACCCCGAGATGAAAACGAACAGGTCCGCGGCGTCGCTGAAGCCGTAATTCCGGGTGGTGATCCAGTTCACGACGTTATCGGGAATGTGGTCCAGAAAAATCGCCCAGTTGGCGACCCCGCGAAACAGGTCGAGCCGCAGATCGCGTCCTTTTTCCGGGAGGGTTGCGTTGATTTTCATGGGCGCCGTTTCGAACTGATACTTTCGAGGGGGACCAGGCAGCAGGACAGGGGTGTCAGCCGCGCATGCGGCAAAGATTGTCACACCGCAACATAATGACTATACCGGAGCAAAATGTAACATCCGGGATTGGGAATCACCGATCAAAATCCCGAAAGGTGTCTCTATACTATCCTGGCCGTTTCCACCACGCGCTTCCATGCCGCATTTCTCACGGGGCCCGATCATCCATGACCGCACGCATCTTTAAGCCCGCCAAAAACGCGATGCAATCGGGGACCGCCAAGACCAAGGAATGGCAGCTCGATTATGAGCCCGAACAGCCGCGCGCGATCGAGCCGTTGATGGGCTGGACCTCATCCGGCGACATGAAGCAGCAGCTCAGCATCCGCTTCCACACCAAGGAAGAGGCGGTGGCCTATTGCGAGCGCAAGGGCATTCCCTATCAGGTGATTGAACCCAAAGAGCCGGCGCGCCGGCAAGCCGCCTATGCCGACAATTTTGCCTTCCGGCGCAGTGACCCCTGGACCCACTAGGGGGCAGTATCCCAAGGGCGCATCCCGGCTTCCCTGATCGACCGCAAGTTCTGGGTTGCCTAAGGCGGCGGCGCAATGACACCATGACGCCAGCCCCGATGCGCAAATTGCGGCGCACAATAGACTGCTGAAGGCCATGCCGCTTCATTCCAGTACCGATCCCGCCTCGTCCGATTTCGCCCGCAACGCCGAAGCGATGCGCGCGCTGGTCGAGGAGCTCCGGCAAAAACTCGACCAGGTTGCCGGTGGCGGCGGCAAGGTATCGCAGGCCCGGCATACCTCGCGCGGCAAGATGCTGGCGCGTCAGCGCGTCGATCTCCTGATTGATCCAGCCACGGCGTTTCTGGAGCTGTCGCCGCTGGCGGCCTGCGGGCTCTATGGCGGCGACGTGCACTCCGCCGGCGTCGTCACGGGTGTGGGGCGGATATCGGGGCGCGAATGCGTGATCGTCGCCAACGATGCGACCATCAAAGGCGGCACCTATTATCCGATGACGGTGAAGAAGCATCTTCGCGCCCAGGATATCGCGCGACAGAACAATCTGCCCTGCATCTATCTGGTCGATTCCGGCGGCGCGTTCCTGCCGCAGCAGGACGAAGTTTTCCCGGACGAACGGCATTTTGGCCGCATCTTCTACAATCAGGCGCAGATGTCGGCGCAAGGCATTCCACAGATTGCCATTGTGATGGGTTCCTGCACGGCAGGCGGCGCCTATGTTCCGGCAATGTCGGACGAAAGCATCATCGTACGCAGCCAGGGCACGATCTTTCTCGGCGGACCGCCGCTGGTGAAGGCCGCGACCGGGGAAGTGGTGACAGCGGAAGAACTCGGCGGCGCCGACGTACATTCGAGGCAATCCGGCGTCACCGATCACTATGCGCAGAACGACAGCCATGCGATCGGCATCGCGCGGCGCATCGTCGCCACACTGAAGCCGCCCACACGGGTGGCGATGAATATGCGCGAGCCGCGCGAGCCGTTGTTTGCGCCCGAGGAGATTTACGGCGTGGTGCCCGCCGACGGCCGCAAGCCATTCGACGTGCATGACATCATTGCACGCGTGGTCGACGGCTCCGAGTTCGATGAATTCAAGAAGTTGTACGGCCAGACCCTGATTTGCGGTTTCGCCCATATCTGGGGCTATCCGGTCGGCATCATCGCCAATAACGGCATCCTGTTCAGCGAGAGCTCGCTGAAGGGCGCGCATTTCATCGAGTTGTGCTGTCAGCGCAATATCCCCCTGGTGTTCCTGCAGAACATCACGGGCTTCATGGTCGGCAAGAAATACGAAGCCGGCGGCATCGCGCGCGATGGCGCCAAGCTGGTGACGGCGGTGGCGACCGCGGGCGTGCCGAAATTCACCGTCGTGATCGGCGGATCCTATGGCGCGGGCAATTACGGGATGTGCGGGCGCGCCTACAGTCCGCGCTTCCTCTGGATGTGGCCGAACGCCCGGATCTCGGTGATGGGCGGCGAACAGGCCTCGATGGTGCTGAGCCAGGTCCGCCGCGACAACATCGAGGCGAAGGGCGAAACATGGTCGGCCGAGGAAGAGGAAAAGTTTCGCGCGCCGATCCGCGCTCAATATGAGAAGTCAGGGCAGTCCCTACTACGCCACCGCCCGGCTGTGGGATGACGGCGTGATCGATCCCGCCGATACAAGGCTGGTGCTCGGCCTCGGGCTTTCGGCTGCCGGCAACGCGCCGATCGAGCCCACTCGTTTTGGCCTGTTCAGGATGTGATGATGGATCGCCCCCACCAGTACCGGCGGTTCCGTACCCTGCTGATCGCCAACCGCGGCGAGATCGCCTGCAGGGTGATCCGTACCGCACGGGCGATGGGGCTGCGCACGGTCGCGGTCTATTCCGAGGCCGACCGCGACGCCATGCATGTCGCCATGGCCGATGAGGCCGTGCTGCTCGGGCCGGCGCGGGCACGCGACAGCTATCTCAACATCGAGCGCGTGATCGAGGCGGCGCGCCGGACCGGCGCCGAAGCCGTGCATCCCGGCTACGGCTTTCTGTCCGAAAGCGCCGAATTCGCGCAGGCCTGCCTTGACGCGGGATTGGTATTCGTCGGCCCGACTGCGGGCATGATCAGGGTGATGGGTTCGAAGTCGGGCTCGAAGCTGCTGATGGAGCAGGCCGGCGTGCCGCTGGTGCCGGGCTATCACGGCGAAGCCCAGGACGAGGCGACGCTGGCGATGGCCGCCGACAAAATCGGCTTTCCCGTGCTGGTCAAGGCATCCGCCGGCGGCGGTGGGCGCGGCATGCGCATCGTACGTTCGGCTGGCGAGCTCGGAGCCGCGATCGTCAGCGCCAAGCGCGAAGCCAAGGCCGCCTTCGGCGACGATCGTATGCTGATTGAAAAATTCGTCGAAAACCCGCGGCACATCGAAGTACAGGTGATCGGCGACAGCCACGGCAATCTGCTGTCGCTGTTCGAGCGCGAATGCACCCTGCAGCGGCGGCATCAGAAGGTGATCGAGGAAGCTCCATCGCCGACGCTCGACGCCACGCAACGTGAGACCGTCTGCGCCGCTGCGCGCAAGGCGGCTGCCGCGGTCGGCTATGTCGGCGCCGGCACTATCGAATTTGTTTCCAACGGCAAGGATGTGTTCTTCATCGAGATGAACACGAGGCTTCAGGTCGAGCATCCCGTGACCGAATGGATCACGGGCATTGATCTGGTGGAGTGGCAGTTGCGGGTCGCGTTCGGCGAAAAGCTGCCGCTGGCGCAAGATCAGATCAGGCTCAATGGCCATGCCGTCGAGGCGCGGGTCTATGCGGAAAATCCCCACAAGAATTTCATGCCGTCGGTCGGCAGGATACGGACCTGGCGCATGCCGGAGGCATCGGACGGTCTGCGCGTCGATGCCGGATATCGCGAGGGCGATGCGGTTTCGCCGCACTACGACGCCATGCTGGCCAAGATGATCGCGTGGGCGCCGACCCGCGACGCCGCGATCGAGCGGCTCAATCGCGGGCTTGAGGAATCGGACATTCGCGGCATTGTCAGCAACATTCCGTTCCTGTCGGCGCTGGTGATGCATCCTGACGTGCGCGCCAACGCCATCGATACCGGCTTTATCGAACGCGAATTGACGAGCCTGACGCCGGCCCCGCCCGCGCCCGGCGATCTAGAACTGTGCGCCGCGGTAGCAGCCATCCTCGGCGAGGAGACAAAAGCGGCGCGGGCTGAGGCGCATTCGCCGTGGCGTAGTTCAGGCTGGATGCCGGTAGGCCGGCGGCAGCGGCTTTTCACGTTCCGTCACGGGCAGGGGACGGAACGGGCGGTCAGCCTGAAATACGGCAACGGTCCCGCGTCGCTGTCGATCGGCGAGCGCGAAATTGCCTTCGCATTCTCAACCGGCGCTGACGGCGGGTTCGATCTCACGCTCGACGGCATGAAATCCCGTGTCGTCGCGGTCATCGAGGGCCATGAACTCTACTTGCGTACGCGCAACGGCCGTTTCGACCTGCATTGGGTCGATCCGTTCGGCGGCGACGACGAAGAGCAGGTCGGCGAGGACAAGATCGTGGCGCCGTTGCCGGGCACCGTGGTGGCGTTGCTGGCTGAAATAGGCGCCAGCCTCGAAAAGGGCGCGCCGATCCTGACCCTTGAAGTCATGAAGATGGAGCAGACCCTGCGGGCGCCGTTTGCCGGCGTGCTGAAAGCGATTAAGTGCAAGGTCGGCGATATAGTCCAGGAGGGCGTCGAACTCGCCGAGGTCGAGCCCGTGGCTTTGTGAGATCAGGATGAGCGATTCCGTGCGCATCGTCGAAGTGGGCCCGCGCGACGGCCTGCAGAACGAAAAGACGCCGGTCAGCGTCGCCGACCGCATTGCGTTCATCGAGTCGCTCATCGGCGCGGGGCTGCACGTCATCGAGGTCGGGGCGTTTGTGTCGCCGAAAGCGATCCCGCAGATGGTGAATTCGGATTCCGTGCTGCGCGGCGTCAACCATCACCCCGACAGCGAATTCCATGTGCTGGTCCCGAACGAAAAGGGGTACGACGCTGCGCGCGCGGCCGGCGCCAGGGTGATCGCGGTATTTGCCTCGGCGTCCGAAGGGTTTTCGCGCGCCAATATCAATTGCTCGGTCGCCGAATCCATTGAGCGGTTCAAGCCGGTGGTCATCAGAGCCAAGGCCGACGGCATCAAGGTGCGCGGCTATATCTCCTGCGTGCTCGGTTGCCCCTTCGACGGCGAGGTGAAGCCATCCGCTGTAGTGAATGTTGCGGACATGCTGTGGGAGCTCGGCTGCTACGAAATTTCGCTCGGCGACACTATCGGCGTCGGCACGCCGCTGAAAGCCAAGGCGCTGCTGCGCGCGGTGGCCGGCACTGTGCCGATCGCCCATCTGGCGATGCACTTCCATGACACCTACGGCCAGGCGCTGGCCAATCTCTATGCCGGGCTGGAGGAGGGTGCCCGCGTGATCGATTCCGCGGCCGGCGGTCTCGGCGGCTGCCCCTATGCGCCCGGCGCCACCGGCAACGTCGCGACCGAGGACGTGGTCTACATGCTGGAGGGCATGGGCATTGTGACCGGGGTCGATATGGCAAAACTGGTGGCGGCCACCAACGAGATCAGCCGGCTGATCGGGCGGGCGCCGGTGAGCCGCGTGGCATCGGCGTTGAATGCGAAACGGCGAGTGGCGAAGTAGACCACGCCGTCATTGCGAGCGAAGCGAAGCAATGACGAGGAAGAGGCGGCTGCTCTACCTTCCCCCGTCCGGTCCCATCACCAGATCGGGCAGATATGTCGAAATCCCCGGCACAAAGCACAGCACGACCACCGCCAGCATCATCAGCAGCACGAACGGCAGCGTGCCCCAGATCACATCGCTCAAGGGGATATCCGGCGCGACGTTGCGAATGACAAAAATATTCAGGCCGACCGGCGGGTGAATAAGTCCCATCTCCATCACGATGGTCATGACGACGCCGAACCAGATGATGTCGAAATTCGCCGCGCGCAGCGGCGGCAGGATGATCGGCGCGGTCATCAGGATGATCGAAACCGGCGGCAGGAAAAAGCCGAGCACGACGACCATGACCAGGATCGCCGCCAGCAGTTCCCATCGCGGCAGGTGCATGGCGACGATCGACTCCGCGACCGACTGCGAGATATGCAGATAGCTCATCACGTAGGAATACAATAGCGACATGCCGATGATCATCATCAGCATGGTGGACTCGCGGATCGTCGCTTTCAGTATCGGCGCCAGATCGCGCGGCCGCCACACGCTGTAGATCAGCGCGATCAGGGCCAGCGCCAGCAGTCCGCCGAGGCCCGCGGTTTCCGAAGGCGTCGCAAAGCCGCCGTAGAGCGCAATCATCACGCCGGTCAGCAAGAGGACGAACGGCAATACCCGCGGCAGAACGCTGAAGCGTTCCGCCATGGTGAACTCGTCGCGCTGCAGGATGGCCGAAGCCGCGCCGGTCTTGGCGTAAAGCGCGCTGGCGGCGGCGTACTCCTTACGAAAATGGATCACCGCGTAGGCGCCGAACAGCGAGACCAGCAGCAGGCCCGGTCCGATGCCGGCCAGGAACAGCCGTCCCAGAGATTTTTCCGCGGCGACCGCGAACAGGATCATTGTGATCGAGGGCGGCAGCAGGATGCCGAGCGTGCCGCCGGCGGCGATGATGCCGGCGGCGAATCCGCCGGAGTAACCGCGCTTGCGCATTTCCGGGATGCCGGCCGAGCCGATCGCCGAGCAGGTGGCGGGCGACGATCCGGCCATCGCCGCAAACAGCGCGCAGGCGAACACGTTGGCGACGCCAAGCCCGCCGGGCACGCGATGCAGCCAGGCGTGCAGCGCCGAATACAAATCCTGCCCCGCGCGGGATCTGCCGATCGCGGCACCCTTCAGGATGAAGAGCGGGATCGACAGCAGCGTGATCGAGGCCATCTCCTCATAGACATTCTGGGTCACGGTATCGAGTGAGGCCATGGGCATGTAGATGCCCATGAACACCACCGCGACCGCGCCCAGCGCAAAGGCGATCGGCATGCCCGAGAACATCGCAAACAGGGTCGCGAGGCCGTAACTGATTCCAATACCAAGCACGGTCATCGGCGCGCCGCGCCGCTGAGCGGAATTGCGATCTGCAGCAGGATCTGCACGCACAACAGCGTCATGCCTGCCGCCATCAGGCCGTAAGGGATCGCCAGCGGCGGTGACCACATCGAGTTCGACACCTGGCCGTCGACCCAGGCTTCATCCGCGAGCGTCCAGGATTTCCAGGCGAAGAACGCGCAGAACAGGAAGCTCGCGACATCGACCAGCCATAGCCTGATGCGGTTGACCGTGGGCGACAGCAGCCCGACGAAAGCCTCGATGCCGATGTGGCCGCGCTGTCCCTGGACATAGGCTGCCGTCATGAAGGTCGCACCAACGAGCAGAAATACCGCCGCCTCGTCCTGCCAATAATTGGCGCTGTGAAACAGCGCGCGGCTCAGCACGCTGTAGCTGAGGATGGCGCAGGCCGCGATCAGCGCCAGCGCGGCAACCACGACAATGATGTTGTTGCAAAAGGCGAGTGCGGCTTCGAACGCCGCCACGAGCGCGTTGCCCGCGGCGGACTTCGAACGATCACGTTGATCCCCGAGTGGACCATGCATCATGCGGCGACGTCGGACGCGAGCTTCAGCAGGTTGGCCGCGGTCGCGGTTCGCGCGCCATAGTCCTTCCACGCGGTATCCCGCGCGATGTCGCGCCATTTGCCGACGGTGGCGACATCAAGTGCGCTGATCTTGCAGCCGGCCTTTTCATAGACCTTGGTCACTTCGATATCGTCATCCTGCGCGCCTTTCTTGCCGAAGGCTTCCAGTTCCGAGCCGACTGCGAGAATGATGTCCTGATGCTTCTTCGGCAAGCCGTCGAAAATCGACTTCGACATCATCAGGGGTTCCAGCATGAACCAGTAGGACGCGGCCGCGCCCGATGTCAGGGACTTCGAGACTTCCTCGAGCCGGAACGAGATCAGGCTGGTGGAGGAGGTGATGCCGGCGTCGCAGGCGCCGGTCTGCATCGCCGCATAGATTTCGTTCGACGGCACCGACAGCACGGAAGCGCCCGCGGCCTGCAACACCATATCCATCTCGCGCGAGCCGCCGCGGACCTTCATGCCCTTGGCGTCTTCCGGGGCGACGATCGGCTTCGAACGGCTGGCGACGCCGCCGGCCTGCCAGACCCAGGTGAGGAGGATGATGCCCTTGTCGGCGAGGAAATCCGTCAGCGCCTTGCCGATCGGCTTGTTCTTCCAGCTCAGGCCCTGATCGTAAGTCGAGACCAGGCCGGGCATCAGGCCGATATTGGTCTCCGGCAATTCGCCGCCCGCATAGGGCATCGGATACAGGCTGATATCGAGCGCGCCTTTGCGCATCGCCGAGAATTGCGCGTTGGTCTTGATCAGCGAGGAATTCGGATAGATCTCGGCGGCGAGCTCGCCGCCGCTGCGTTTGGCCACTTCGGCGGCGAACACCCGGCACATCCGGTCGCGGAAATCGCCCTTGTCGATGGTCCCGCCGGGAAACTGGTGCGATATTTTCAAGGTAGTTGCGGCTTGGGCTGTCCCGGTTCCAAAACGCAGGATGGCGGGCGCTGCGAGCGCCGATACGAGGACGTGGCGGCGTGTAAGCATCGAAATCTCCTCACGGGCGATTGTTGGTTGGAATGGTTCAAGCGACCCTGAGGGCAAATTAGCCTGTAATCGCGCGAATTTTCTTTACTCTGATAGCCGAGCTTGAAGGAAGCGTCGACCTTGCTGCGCGGCACATTTGTCAAAAGATTCGACGGAAAAAAGACGGAATGACGCCTTTTTGGCCGGCGTTCATTCCCCTGGCCCCAGAACGCTCCAATAGCCCTTTGCCGGAAAATTTTTCCGGGTCGCGGGTAACAAACCCGCTCGCGGGACCGTCCTGAACAGTGCGGCATCCGTCGCTTTCAAACCGTTTCAAAGGGAAGACCAACCAATGACCATCAGCACCCGCATTGCGCTCGGCGTATCTGCCGCCGTTCTTTCACTCAGCCTGACGCTCGCGCCTGCCGCCTTCGCGCAGGACAAGATGAGCAAGGACGACGGCATGAAGAAGGATTCCATGTCCAAGGATTCGATGAAGAAGGACACGATGTCCAAGGATAGCATGAAGAAGGACACGATGTCGAAGGACGGCATGAAGAAAGACGACGGAATGAAGAAGAACTAGGCATCCAAGCTTCGGCGTTCCCGCAGGCCCGCCCCGGTCGGGGAGGGCCTGTGACGCCGCCAAACTTTGTCTTGGGCGTTTTGCCTTGGGCGTGACGCCTTGGGCGTGACGCCTTCCGAAACTGTCGGCTATTTCCGCTTCTTCTTCCGCGCCGCATAGCGCGCGTCGCGCGCGGCCTTGCGCTCTGCCTCGAGCGCGGCTTCTCTTGCCGCGGCCTCCTCCTTTTCGCGCGCGAGCTGGGCTGCGGCCTCGGCCGCCGCTTCGGCCTCGCGGCGCTTCTGCTCGGCCTTGGCGGCCTCGCGCGCCAGCTTGGCTTTGGCCCGTTCGGCCGCCCGCGCCTCCCGCTCGGCTTGCCGCTGTTTGACCGCGGGGTCGTCGGGACCCGGCTGGCTGCGAAACTTGTTCAGGATGTTCTGCCTGGCTTGCTGCGCCGCCTTCTGGCGGTCCGCAAAGCTAGGTTCCTTGAATCCACTCATTGAACGGGCCTTGTCGCTTTCTTGTTTGTTGTGGGGCTATCGGCTTCACCGAAGCATCTGCGCAATCGGGAGCGGTGTACATCCGCGGGCGCCGGGAAGCCATCAATTATCCACTTGCCGGGGGCAATGTCGCGCGAAAATTGCTGTTTTGGCGACCGACCGGCGAGGCGCCAGAATTCCACCGCTAAAGATCATGCATGGACTGACCGGACGATGACCGATCCCGATCAAGGCGGAAACCGGCGCGGCGCGATCGCCGGACTGGCGATTGCGGTGGTGCTGTTGATGGTCGGATTGTGGCTCGCTCACGAACTGACGGCGACCAGCAAGATGCAGGATTGCCTGATGTCCGGACGCACGAACTGCAATATTATTCCGGCGCAATGACCCGGAGCATCACGGATTTGCCGCTCTTGGTTCGTGTAACGGGGCTCGGTCCTGCTGCGTGGAGGGACTTTGGGAGGGCGGTGCAAGCCGCACGGCGGAATGGCCCGACCTGATAGCGCGGTTTTGGCGCTCCCGCGACATGATGGCAGCTTGCGGAACCGATGACCAGGTGACGCCAGATAAGGATACCCGGCATGAAAAGATCTCTGAAATTGTCTCTAATGGCAGCGATGGCTACGGCCATCGCGGGTTCAAGCGCGCCGCTGTTTGCTCGCGGCGGTGCGGCAAGTATTATGAATTCCCCCGGCTATCAACGGCGACTTCAGGAATTGAGGCAGCAATTGGCACAACCCGATGTGCAACCATCCTCCGCCCATCGAGGACGCAAGTTGCGACATCGCCAGTGGCATTGAGCAAACGAGGATCGGCAGGATGAGCCTGGCTCCAATCTACGACCGGCTTCTGCGACCCGGCCGCAAGGGGTGAAACAAATTGCCTTGATGTTACCGATTTGTAACGAGACAATTTGTAAGAGCCTGATCAGCAATAGCGGTGACCGCCTGAATCAACGCAGGTGTAGAGCCGTGCATTTGAGCGCTACGGCATGGCTAACGATGGAGTGTGCGGGAATGAACGCATTCAGCCGATCCAGGATCATCCTTCCATTGGTGTCCGCCGTGGCGGTGTTCGCGCTTTCAGCGCATGCCGAAGAGCCCACGCAAAAACCCACGGGCAGGGGAGCAGTTCAAGCGTCCAAACCGGCCACCGGGGCAGCAGTTCAAGCGCCCAGACTGGCCCCCGGACATCCTCCCGGGTCGGTGGTCGGCCGACGGCCGCAGGATGCGCATCGAGGGCCATCGGACGCGCGCGTTGCCCGCGGCTCCTTGCCAGCTCGCGATTTCGGCGGACACTCCTATCGCGGCCGCGTCGCCTGGGAGGGCGGACGCTGGCGTCACGAAGTCCACAATGGACGTCCGGGCTGGTGGTGGGATGTCGGGGGCGTCTGGTATTACTACCCCGAACCGATGGAAGGTCCGCCCAGCTATGTCTCGGAGGATTACGTCGACGACGTCGGCGGTCCATATGGGCCGCCGGTCGCCGGTGCTTACGCTCCGCCGCCTCCCGGTGCCTATGCACCGCCGCCGCCTGATCCAGCTGCAAGTGCCGTCGGAGGCGCCATCGTGGGAGGGTTGCTTGGCGGCCTGCTGACGGGTCATGCGAGTGGCGCGGCCGCCGGCGCGATTGCCGGTGGGGCGACCGGCGCGATCGTCGGTGCGCAGGCGGCTTCGCGGCCGGGTTATTATCTGTCGCAGGGCAATTGTTACTATCGGTATCCGTCGGGACAGTACGTTCCCGCCGATCCCGGCGCCTGCTACTGACGAGTAACGTTCTGGAGGCCAAAACCCATGCCGGAAGTCCTGCGGCGGAAGGGGGTCTTTGCCATTCAGGTTGCGGCCTTACTTGGAAGCGTTCGCGATCTTGTGCTCCAGGTGGCCGGTCTCATAATCGCGGCGGAGCTGGCTCAGCGACGTTTCGTTCAACTGAAGCAGAACCTCGCTTAGCTTCTCGGTTTCCGGATAACCGGCTGCGAAACCCTGTCCGTAAAGCTTGCGCAAGGTCCGGATGAGGGTGTTTCCGTGCTTGTGGCTGATTTCGCCATCCTTGTTCCGGTGGCGATTGTCGAGACCTGCCTTGCTCATGCGGCTCTCCATTGTGCCTGCGTAGCGGCAGCATCCTCCCTCCGGGATGAGATGGCAACCAGGGTTCTGCGGCCGCGATTGCAAGCCGCCCGGTGGGTTTGCACGATCAGGCGTCCGGTTAATTCCGGCGACTTGTCAGAGGAAGGGCACGAACGTAGGCGATTCCCGCAGAAGCGGCATAAATCTGTCACGTCAACGACTTAGGGCGACCGGCAGCCCGGATGGCGCTCTATAAGGCTGCAGGGATTCCTCGCGAGTTGACTAACGCGCTTGTATCCTACGGTTGCTTGCGCGACTCGAGATCCAAGGATAGTGGGAACCGAAGGCCGGGGGAGGGATTGTGATGCGCGAATTCTTTCGCCAATGGCGGGAGAACTGGACGTGGGTTGACACCGTGATGGCGTCGCTCACCGCTGCGGTGTTCGTCAGTAGCTTGGAGCTCACTGTGCTAAAGCTCGTCTTGTGAGGCACTAGTTGGCCCGAGACGTACGCTTGGTCGCGCGTTCGCACGCCCCGTGAACTCGGCCAGACTGTCCGCGTCAAATGCCCTGTCGCTTATTACGACGGCTCGGGGCCGTCGATGATCGAGCCGCGAGGGAATACCGTTTGCTGCGGCTTCGGCGGCCCTGAGGCCTGCATTCGTTCTCGTGCGAATTGGGCCCGAGATTTCTCGCCGGTGGCGGCTTTCTCAAGCGCGAGCTTTTAATCCATTGATGCTGCGCTCTGTTGATTGCACTTCTCAACGGCTTCGTTTCAACGAAGGTCCGCCGTCGAGGGAAGAGCGGTAAGTCGGCATTGGGCGGCTTGACTTCCGTTCGTGCCCCGAGCTTGACCATATCGTCCGTGCCGCTCTGAGCGACCATTTCAAGTTCGCGGTTGAGCCGATACGATGGGCCATGCTTATAGGGGTAGGTCATGGTCGAAAGTCGTCCCTTTAAGATAGCCTGCGGTTTGGTTTGCCTGATCGTCCTGGCGAGCAATCTTTGGACGATGCGCAACTGGACCGAGCGAACCGGGGTCTATGACGATCTCTGCTATCTCAGGCAGGCTCACCTGTTTCAGCGGTTCGGCCTGGGTGGCTTTGACACCGACATCGCGCGCGACGACGACCAATTTTTTGCAACGCTTGCCAGAGAGATCGGATTCCCGGAGTGGAACAAACCTACCCGTGCCCCCTGCCACAATCTGGTGAAGGCAACGGGCAAAATCGTTATCCAATACCCGCCCGGCACCGGCATTCTGCTGGCGATCTTTCCGTCCGGCTTTCAGAGAGTGCCGCTTTACGCGGCGGCAAATTTCATAATCTTCTTGATCGCTCTTTCGGCAATCTGGCTCGCCAGAACTCCACAAGCAGCTGTCCGTTCCGCTGGCGTAGGAGGCTTGGCCTTGTATTTCATGGTCAATCCGGCGAAGGCGAGCTTTTCCATTGCGCCCACAATGGCTGCTTGCGCGCTCGCCGGATATCTAATCGTGGTCATGTTCACGGCAGGGGACCGACGCGCTCGCTTGATCGCGACGACAATGACCGGCCTGTTCCTCGGACTGTCCGTTAGTTTCAGACTGGCCAATCTTTTCCTGTCTGCCGGGCCTCTTCTTTGGCTGTCCATCGAAGCATGCAGGACGCGGAAAACTGCTGCGGTTTTGCCGCTGGCTATTTTCGGAGCAGCCTGCCTCGCTGGACTTTCGCCGACTTTGGTGGCGAACACCATCAATGCGGGTAGCCCGTTTTCGACGACCTATGGTCCTGCCGATGTCGTTCCCCTCGATCTGAGCTTCGCGATAGCCAAGGCGTATTTCTACGATATGCAGGGCGTCTTGATCGTGGTTGCCTTGGTATGGGCGGCTTGGGGGCTGCGGTCAGCCGGGCGAAGCGTGGTCCCTGCCGTCGTGATTACAAATCTCGTCTGCAATCTTCTGTTCTTTCTCAGTCATCCGATATTCACGCCCTATTATTTGATGCCCGTAGCGATGCTGTCGCTTTGGTCCTTACTGTTCAACGATCTGGTGGATGGTCGTGCATTGTCCCGGGGCGCCTCCATCACCTTTCAACCCCACGCGGCCCAGCCCTGATCTGCATGGGTTTTCCTTCGAGCGCAGTCCTGCATGATGAGGATGCTGTTGGTTGTGCTTTTTGAGTCCGGAATTGGGCCGGTTCTGGATCCAGGCACTGCGGTGAACAGCTCATCGCTTCGGCCGTCTGCAGCGCTCCGGATTTGGCTATACCCTCTCGGGCTGGGATGCTAAATTCTCTACGATCACAGACGGGTCGGCATGATTTTCACATCGTGGCAGTTCGGCATATTCGTTGGTATCGTATTCGGGGCCTATTATCTCCCGCCGCTTAGAACGCTTCAGATCCAGTTGCTCGTGATCGCGAGCCTGTTCTTTTACGGTTATGGCCAGCCCGAACTTTTGCCGCTTCTGGCTGTCGCCGTTTTCGGAACCTATCTGTTCTTGATTTTGGCTTTGCGGAATCGCCCAATTTGGCTGCCTTTCGGCATTGCCTTCAATCTCGCGCTGTTGGCGTTCTTCAAGTACAAATTCCTGTTCATCGAACCGTCATCGCCTGGTTTAACCGGCGTTGCGCCAATAGACGTCCTCTTGAAATTACCGCTGCCGATCGGGATTTCGTTTTTCGTATTCCACAACATCAGCTTACTGGTCGATCTGACCAGGCAGAAAACGTCGCCGCCGAATCTGACGAGCGTATTCCTCTACATCATATTCTTTCCGCAACTTGTCTCGGGACCGATTACGCGCGCCGAAATGTTCATGCCGCAGATCAAGCCGAAATATTTTGCCGACATTCCATTGGTCGAGGCCGCAAAATGGATCTTAACTGGCTTCTTTTTCAAGCTCTACGTCGCGAACAACCTCAACGAGATGACATCCTATATGGATTTCCCGCTCTATGAGACGCTCCAGACGCAGGATCGGTGGCTGCTGGTTTTCCTGTACAGCTATCAAATTTATGCCGACTTCTTCGGCTATTCGGCCATCGCGATCGGTCTTGCGTTGCTCTTCGGCTATCGTTTGCCGGTCAACTTCAATCTTCCATACATTTCCTCATCGTTTTCCGAATTCTGGACGCGCTGGCACATCTCCCTGTCGAACTGGTTACGGAACTATCTTTATGTCCCGCTGGGCGGCAATCGCCATGGTGCCTTCAGGACCTATCTGAATCTGATGATTGTGATGGGGTTGGGTGGTCTCTGGCACGGCGCCGGACTTGGCTACGTTATGTGGGGGCTACTGCACGGTGGCTTGCTCGTGATCGAGCGGCCCTTCCTGGCGCGCTTGCAGTTGGTCAACTCAACTGCCTTTCGGGCAGCTCGCATAGGTTTTGTTTTTGTTTGCGTCACTATGCTATGGATTTTCTTCAAGTTGCCGAACTTCGATCACGCCATGAGCTATCTGTCCGGCATGTTTACGCCGAGCACGAGCCCGAACCCGCCGAAACTATTTTACAATCTTGCACTGCTCTATTCGTTGCCGGTCATGATCCAGCATCTTGCTGCCCGCCCGTCGTTCGAGCGAACACTGCGCGGCGTTGAGCCGTACCTGTACGGTGCGATGGCGGCGCTGATGTATCTTGAAGCCGGTCCCGAAACCTCGTTCATCTATTTTCAGTTTTGAGTGCGAGCATGCAGCAAATATCCGCCGTTCGCTGGCTCGCAAAATGCGGTGTTAGTGCGGCGATGCTGTTGTTTGCCTGCGGATTGGCTACCGCCTGGTTCGGCAACGGGCTGCAACAGCCCTCGACGACAACGCGGGACGGCACGCTGATCACCTTGAACCGGTACGTCAAGGAGCCCATTCCCGATGCTGTCCTCGTGGGCAGTTCTCTGACCTTCCGGCTTGAGGAGGACTACTTCGTCACACCGCGGGTGCGAAATCTGGCACTCGCCGGAGGCTCCCCTGTCACGGGGCTGGAAATCGTGGTGAACCAACCGCGCCTTCCCAGAATCGTTTTGGTTGAAGTGAATGTATTATCCAGGCCGACAGATGCCGCTTTAGTCGACAAATATTCAAGGAACGGCAACGCCGAGCCTTTGTTATTTCGCCCAATCAGGACGGCTGTGGCGGCTTATGAGAGTTGGCTTCATGCCCCGCTCAGTAACACGCAGGTCTCTTTAGCCCTGAGCCGATTGCTCAAGCAGCCGCCCAGGGATTTCGACAACCGCATTTATGTAGATCGCGCACTCCAGCAGTTGAACGCGGACGACCCGTCGGTTGCTGTGCGCGCAAATGTAACGAGAATTGAACAGCTGATCGCGGCGATCGAGCGAAGGGGCACGCGAGTGCTTCTTTATGAGCTTCCCTATTCCGAGCAGCTTGAAGGGTCTCGATCGGCAAGAATCACTCGCGAGATAGTGCACGCCAAATTTCCCGACCCTGACAGATGGCTACGCATCGATTTCACGAGAAGCGAGTTACGTTGGGCGGATGGCGTTCATCTCGACGAGCGGTCGGCGGTTATCATAGCGCGATCGGTGGATAGAACCCTTTCTTCGCTTCTTGGACCGACGTGACGGCCCGGTGAACAAACCAGTGAACTTTCATGGTTGAATGTTCTCGAACAGCCCGGGAGCTTGAATGGGGTACCGTGTCTTGGCTGGCCTTGCGATTGCCCCACTTTCCCCCGTGCTTGCCTTTAGCTCCCCAAGCAGTGCAACGAGTTTGCTTTTGCCATTCGGCGAACCAACGTGCTGCGGCCCTGGATGGAAGCGGAGTCAAAAATGTCTCGGGGTTTGCGCGACCGCGCACGGCACCGAGCTATTGCTTTTGAATTGCTCCGCGATCCTGCGCGATGATGAGGTCCACCGTTTCGCTGGACAGGTAATGGGGGGCATCGAAGATATAGACGGTGTGGCCGCTGTATTCGGACAATTGCGCAATTAATTCGGCGGCAGTCGCTGAACGGAAGCCCTGCGTATCGGCCGTTCGGAACGCCTCGGCGATCAGCGCAAAACGATCGGTCCCAAGCCGGGCGCGCAACTCGTCGGCGTAGTCACGTGCGATCCGAGCCTCGCGCGCGTCGGTTCCCACGCCATCCTGGAACAGAACTCCGATGTCCGGGGGGAGCCAGCTCAGCAGCCAATCGGCCAGCGGTTTAGGGCCGATATTTCCCCGGTCGTATACCGATATCCATAACGGTCGTGGCAGACCTGCAAGCACCTTGCCCAGTCGTGAAGCGCCGCGCCAGGTCGGGTCGACTTCCACGGGAAAATACCAGCCCACGATGTTCAGGCCAGTCTTCCGCGCAATGATGGAGAGACGTTTGGAGAGTGCCGCAAGAGTACCTACGCTTCTCCGCGCCCGATTTTCGTCTAGCTCGCCGGCAAGCCCGACTATGACCTGCTGTGCCCACGGCTCCTTTGCAATTCGATTCCAGTCCGGCAAGACCGCATGGTGCGGCAGCCGAGCGGCAGGAAGATAGGACTTTCCCTCTGCCCAGGTCCATTGGACAATCAATCGACGCGCACCAATTCGATGCCAGTTGCCGCTCGGACGAACGGTCTCATCATCGACTTGCCACATGATCCCGCTCGCGAGATCAAGCGAACTTTCCTCGCCTATCGCCACGCCCGGGATGCCAATCTGAATAACCAGATTACCGGTGAGGATCAGCGCCGCTATAATTCTCCGTCCGCGAGAAACGGCGGATTCACTTTTCACGTCTTCGTGGCTCGCATATCGCAAAATGGTCTGTGTCCATCCGCGCGCTGGTTTTCTGAATTCAAAGCTCCCAGCAAGGCCGCGGCGCTCCGTTTGCGAGTGAAGAGCGCGCCCATTCGCTCCAGTTCAAGAGTTTACCGACGCCGATCAGAAGGACAACAACGCATTTAGGAACAGGCCATGGCTGCGTCGCGACGCTGTAAGGCAAAGCAGCCCGCCGTTGAGGCCGCTGATCCGGATACCGGCGAAGTTACCATCCGTCAGCTGCGGAGCAATTTTCGCCGTTGGCCGGTCTTACGCCGCCACGCCGGCCTGCCTTTGAACCTCCGTTGACAAAATATTCAATCTGTGTCTTGTGCCGATTGGACGCCGAGATGGCGGTCGCGTCGATATCGGCGCGACCGCACCGCGCGGCGGAAGTGCTATTGCGATTTATTCGGCTCCCGGATCGGAGCTGGCACAGAACTTTATCAACGTCCCTGATCTGCCCGCAACGCTGCACGTTTTCAAAATGAGCGGCGATTCTTTGGGAGCGGCAGCGCGCACATTTGACAAGCGCGGGCGTCAGAAGATGGCATAAGCAAAATGCTGGAAAAGCGTACAATGCAGATGCTCCGTTGCTCGCCAGTCGGTACAGCGGCCTTGGCCATTTTCGCCGGGGCTTTGATGGTGTTGCCGGCTCCCCCCAGCAAGGCCAGCGTGCAGCCATGCGTGAATATTTTTCATGATGAGTCAGGCGTAGTCGCCGGAAGGGTTGTCGGAACCCGAGACGGTCCGCAACGCACCATCGTGCTCGCAAACTTGATGGGACACTTTCCGCAATACGAGGTGCGGGTCCGACCGATTTGGGACTATCAGGCAGGGCAAGCCGATGAGTGCCAGGCCACGTTTTATATCGGGACGGCGGACAACACGATCATTCCGCGGTCCTTCCTGACCGATTTCTTTTCAACGAGGCGGCGCATCGTCTGGATCGGGCTGGGAAGCCAGCAGCTTGACGAGGATTTGCTCAAACGTGAATTTCGTCACCGCGCCGGCAGCACGATTGCGGCGACGAAAGAAACGATTCAGAAGGACGGATTCTTTGCCGGGGTGGAATACAAGGGCAGTTCTTTCGTTACGGAATTCTCCCAGGGCGAGGGTCCGCAGGAGCCCATTCGTACCGTGCAGTACCAACCCGTCGCGAGCGGGGCCAGTGACCAGGTGATCGCCTGGCAGGTGCACAGCAAAAGCCTGCAAAAGATTCCTTACGTCCTTCGCGCTGACAACAAGTTCCTTATCAGCGATGTTCCGTTCGAATACTACAACATGCGGGAGAACTCACGATACCTGGTCGTTGCCGATCTCCTATTCGACATTCTCGACGAGAAGCCGCTGCGCAATGTTCCTCTCGCCTTGTGCCGGCTGGAAGACATCCACGGGGCTTCCGACCTGGCATTGGTCAAGATGGCTCTGACGGCATTTTGGGATGAAGGTATTCCGATCAACATCGCGCATATTCCTGTGTTCGTCGATCCCTCAAACAGCCTCGGGCGAGGGGCGACCAGTTCCCCGATCACCGCGGACAGTGTCGCCGGTTTGCGCAATCTCATGATCGCCCTCGCTCGAAATCCTCGAAACACCATTATTTGGCATGGGGTCACACACCAATTCGGCACCCAGCCTAATCCATTCGACGGAACTACCGGTCATGATTTCGAATTCTGGGACAAGGTGAATGAAAGACCCATCCCGGGCGACAGCCCGGAGTGGGTGCTGGACCGTCTTTCCACCGGCGTGCGCGTTTTCGAGTTGTACCGACAAAAACCGCGGTTCTGGATTACGCCGCATTACGAAGAATCTGCCGCGGACAACGTCGTGTTCGGTCGCGTGTTTCCCTGGGTGATCGGCCGGGTGTCCTATTTTTCGTCGTCGGTTGGCAACAGCTTCACGCTTCGCGCCGGCAGTCGTCGTGCCGCGCTCGATATGCCGGGCGTCGACCAGGAAGTGATCGATAAAGTCAAAGAAACGTCCTTCGATGACGTGGATCGACGATCCAAAGGACGAATCGTTCAGATGTTTCCATTTGAGATCTATCGCGATATTTACGGCCAGCGCGTGATCCCGGAGACGATCGGCTTCGTCTCGCAGGTACAGAACTTCGCGGCGATGCGTGTCTCGGCGGAGCGCAACAGGGTGGTTCGGGATGTCTGGGCTTCCTTTTATTTTCATCCGTTTCTGCTGGTGGCGAAGCGGAACGATGATTCCGAATCTGCTCGGCCTGATGCATCGGATTTGCGGCACCTGATTTCGGAGCTCAAGGGTATGGGATACAGGTTCATCCCGCTGGAAGAATTCGAACGTTCGATTGACGATGGGGCAGATGCGCGGAATCCGACGAAGTCGCCCGGGAATAACGGGACAAAGCCACCCGGGACTTCTGAATGATGCCGCCCGGTGTTCTCTATTATCCCCGCCAGGCAGTGCCACGGGTTTGCTTTTGCGATTTCGGCGCGCAGGCCGGGAAGGGCGCGTTGCCACCCGTTCCCGTTGGCGGGACTTGAATAGGCAATTGTCGTGTGCGGTCTGAAATCGGCAGACGCAGATTTGGATCACTGCGTCGGGGGTTGGTATGTCGGCGACAGCAGCGGTTGATTTGTGTTCGCCTGAATCTTCGAAGACAAATCCGAATGTCCTTTCGGCAACGGCGCGGGTTCTTCCGCCGTGACTTCGTTGACGTACACGCACGTTGGCGTGCATCGGTATATCGTGTAGCTAGTGAGTAGCGCTTTGTTATGGATGTGCACCCGATTCAGGTCACCGACCTCAATCGTCGCACTAAACAATTCTTTTCCCGTATCATTTTCGAGGATGATGACGTTCGTGCTGCCTTCGGCTTTGCCGACAAACCATAGCGTGTTTTTCGGTCCAAAGGTGAAGTCGGCAACTTTCGGGTCCCCTATGATCGACGTAAATTTCCCAGCGTCAGCCCCGTTCACAACTACGGACTTTGCAACGCCGGGCGTTAGTTTCAACAATTCTTCGCTATGCGATGCGGACACCGAAGCGAGCGATCCAAGAACGATCGCCGCGAGGCACAATGCTTGGGACGAATTTTTCATTCTAGCCCCCATCCGAGGTAGAGTTCTTAAGCTAGCACACCTTTAGACACGGGGCAGACGTTTCTCGCATATCCAGGTGCCGAACATCGCTCGAACAACACAAATCCCCCTGACGCGCTTGTGCGCGGGAGAATGCTGCGGCATCCGGATGTCGGCTTTGGCGGCGTGACATGGTGCGGCTTCGGAAGGCAGTCGGGACCTCCCGCGTTTTCAGGCAATCGAGCGCCAGGAAATTGACAAGAATCCGCTGTCGATCTTCGACCTACTGCATTGAAAAGATTGGCGATCCCGGCAGGGCGGCGCGGCCGGAGCGGCGTTGATGTCCGCTCTGACTTCAATTGGGAAATGGAGGCCCGACGCGAACTGGCCGCCGCCCAAGGCGCAGGCACCACGGCAGTCGTTCCCGGCAGCTGCGGGATCGACCGAAGCGACAGATACCGCGATTGCCGGTAACACGGCGGTAAGCATCAAAAACACTAATTTACGAAAGATATGCGTGCCCTCCGTGGTTGTGATGCAGTCGCGTACGACTTGGGGTACCACGCGTTCGGAGACGGTGAACAGACAGGCCGTTGTGGTTTACGGCGGCTGCTTCGCCGCCGCGTTGGGGCACCGCGCAAAAGCGCGAGAAGGTATATCGGCTCGTCAGATGAACCAGATCGGCCGCCGAGTCATTCTCGTGATGCTGCCCATTGCCGCACTCGCGGCGGCGCTAATCTTTGCGTCGATGCCAGATTCATTTGCCACTGATCTTGTCGGTCAGGCCACCATCATCGACGGCGACACGCTGGAAATTCGCGGGATGCGAATTCGGCTGTGGGGAATTGATGCGCCCGAGTCCGATCAGCTTTGCCAGGATCGTGGCAGCGAACGCTATCGCTGCGGGCAGAAGGCCGCGAACGATCTTGATGCTGTCATCGCGCGCCGCCCGGTAAACTGCGTTGAAGTGGACCACGACCGATACAAGCCCGCCGTGGCGGTCTGCGCGGTCGCCGGTATCGATCTGGCCGATTGGATGGTGCGCAGCGGGCTCGCGCTCGACTGGCCCAAATATTCGCAAGGCAATTATGCCGCCGCGCAGAACGAAGCCAAGCACGCCCAATGGGGCATGTGGGGCGGCAGGTTTGTTGCGCCGTGGCGCTATCGGGCCTGTCGGAGAACGGGCGGATCACCCGTTAGCTGTTCTGACGGGCAATAACGCCTCGGTGATGTGCAATTCTGTGGTGACGTGGCAGGGCACGACGCCGAGCAATGACGGTCCAAGATGGAGGGGCTATTGCTGGTTGCCGAACGCCGACGTTCGCGCAGACAGGTTGTAATGAGGGGCCTTGAACCGCCGCCTCAAGCGCGTATTCAATCGCTCGCTCAAAAACATCCATTGGCGACGGCACAAGTTGCCAAGGGAAAAATGACCCGGGCTTGCCAACTAATGTTTGTAGACGCTGTCGATCCACCTCTGCAGACCCCAGCGTAATCCCAGTAATACGAGCATCGCGGCCAACGTGCTCGCAATTAGAATACTCCACATTTCAGAGATCCCCGCGATCATGAGGTATGGGGAATTTCGACTACGAGCTAATTTTGTCAATTTGGCGCCGTCGTGCGGGTGTGTTCAAGGCGCAGCATCTGTCTGGCTTCCGCCAGATATGACCAGCACGCCAGTGGGAACGAATCCACGCGCGACCGATGCCTCTGTGATCGTGACGAACCCGTTCGACGCCGCGAACTTTTCCCTGCGGTGCTCGACCCTGTCGGGCGCAATGCGAAACCGGCGCGTCAGGGTCTCGGCGGCGTCCTTGATTGTAAATCGGCCTGGCCTTTGCCCCCCAAATCGGCGCCCAAGGCTGACCCCACCCCACATATCATAAGCGCTACAACTCATTCCAAATTCTGGCGCCGCACGGGGGTCACTGTTGGACGCCGATCAGGGGTCAATTTTGGACGCCGATTGACAGACGGTGGCGGCCGCGACTGAAAACGGACCAAAGCGCAGATTGCGATGGCCGCTACCACCGCGGACAGTTCATCAGGAAGGTCAGCTCGGAAACGGGCGCGCCGTAGGGCATGGTGTGCTCCTCTGCATGTGGTGCGACCGTAGGATGCTTGACGCAAGGTAGTTATGTACTATAACGATTATACATTAAATCCATTCTGGGGCCGTGTCTGAAGAAGACCTGTCCACCGCGGGCTCCCTGGAGCCGAACTGAGGTTCTGGCTTCCTGTTCAGGTCGACGGGGATGCGGCCTTTGATGCGGAAGAAACAAACAAATTCAGTTCCGGTTGGGAGACCGCGCGATTCCACTCTATCCAGCTTAGGAATTAGGCCAGCCCCCAATCCGTCGAGCCTCCCGCTCGAGTGCGACCACATGCCAATGGAGACGATAATGGCCGACAAGAAGACCGTTGATGTTAAGCTCGAGGGCAACGTGGCCGTGATGACGGTTGATGCGCCGCCGGTGAATACAATTACGGCGGCGGTTCGCGCTGGTCTTGATCAAGCCCTAGACGAAGTCGGTAAGCTTTCAGGCGTGAAGGCGGTGGTACTCACGTGCGCAGGCTCAACGTTTTTTTCTGGTGCCGACATCGGTGAGTTCAGTGGCCCGCCAAAGGAGGCGGAATATCGTGCTTTGTTCGGCCGGTTTGAAAATCTGAGCGTTCCCGTCGTCGCCGCACTGTTCGGCACGGCCCTTGGCGGAGGCTTCGAGATCGCGCTTGCGTGCCATTATCGCATCGCCGCAGCCACGACGCGTGTCGGTTTCCCGGAGGTCACACTTGGTATCATCCCCGGGGCGGGCGGCACGCAACGCCTTCCGCGTCTCATCGGCGCTGAAAAGGCGCTCGAGATGATTATCGAAGCACGCCCGATCGACGCCAAGACGGCATTGGCTTATGGCGCGCTCGACCGCGTCGCTGAAGAAGACGTCGTGGCGGCCGCCGTCGCTTATGCAAACGAACTGATCGCCCAGGGGGCCGGTCCACGCCGAACCGGCGAAATGAAGGTTGAACCGGTCAGCGCGACCCCGGAAATCCTTGCCCGCCTCGAAGCCGAGGCGAAGAAGCGCTATCCCAACCGCGTGGCCGGGCAGACGGCGATCACAGCCGTGCGCGCTTCGTTGACCATGCCATTCGCGGAGGGGTTGCTCGAGGAAGAGCGTCTCGTCAACGGCGCGAAGGATTCTGCGGAGAGCAAGGGCGCGGTCCACGTCTTTTTCGCCGAGCGCGAGACGCGAAAGGTCACCGACATTCCGGCCGGTACGACGGCTCGCAAGATCGGCAGTGCCGGCATCGTTGGCGCCGGCACCATGGGCGGTGGCATTGCCATTTGCTTCGCCAATGCCGGCATGCCCGTTACCATTCTCGATGCAAGCGAGGAGGGGTTGAAGCGCGGGCTCGCGGCCGTCGATGCGACCTATGCTGCTATGGTCAAGCGGGGCCGCCTGACCGAAGACGAAAAGGCTCGCCGCATGGGCCTGGTAAAGGGCTCGCTCGATTACAATGACGTCAGGGACGCCGACGTAATCATCGAGGCCGTGTTTGAGGACATGAACCTCAAGAAGAAGATATTTGCGACGCTCGACAAGATCGCGAAACCCGGGGCGGTGCTTGCGACCAATACCTCGACGCTCGACGTTGAAGAAATCGGCAAGGCGACGTCGCGTCCACAGGACGTCATCGGCATGCACTTCTTCTCGCCGGCCAACGTAATGCCATTGCTTGAGGTAATTCGTACGCCGCAGAGCTCAGCCGAAACGATCAAGACGATCATGGATTTGTCGCGCCCGCTGAAGAAGACTCCGGTGCTTGCGAAGGTTTGCTACGGCTTTGTCGGCAACCGCATGATGGAAGGATATGCCCGCGAGGCTGAACGGATGGTCCTCGAAGGTGCGATGCCGCGTGAGATCGACACCGCGCTCGAAAACTGGGGTATGGCGATGGGCATTCTCGCCGTGTTCGACATGGCTGGCATCGATGTCGGCGTGAACGTGCATAAGGCCAATGCCGACAAATATCCGATTGACCCGACTTACTACCAGCCGGACTTTGCATTGGTGGAGGCGGGGCGCCTCGGCCAGAAGAACGGCAAAGGCTACTACCGTTACGAGAAGGGCGATCGCAAGCGATACGACGACCCGGTTGCGCTCGACATCCTGCGCAAGCGGGCCGCCGAATTGCAGGTTCCTCAGTCCCCGCATGGCGAAGAGGAGATTGTCGAGCGCTGTCTCTATCCAATGATCAATGACGGCTTCAAGATTCTCGACGAGGGCATTGTGCTGCGCGCTGCCGACATCGACGTCGTCTGGACAAGTGGCTATGGTTTTCCGCGCTACCGCGGCGGCCCGATGCACTATGCAGAGACGATCGGTCTCAAGAAGGTGTTGGCAGGAATTGAGAAATACCGCGACCGCTTTGGGCCGATGCACTGGGAACCAGCAAGGCTGCTGGTGGAACTCGCAAGCCGCGGCCGCAACATCGCCGATTGGGAGAAGGCGCGCGGCTGAGACGTGAACTTACCGTTACCGATATCAATTCCGTGGTCAGTATGCTCTCGCTATTGCAATGACCACATGAACCGGAGATCGAGCAATGAATATCGACGACCTCATCGTTATCGATACCAATGCCGAAATCTCGTGCCGGCAACAGCCGGACGAATACTGGATCCCGTATAAAGAGGCAGCGTCAGCGTTCTCGTCATTGGCAATGCGCGGATTGCCCATCTGAAACTCGCTAGTCGACAGTGAACATGACGAGCCCGATCTTCTTTTCACGATAGTAGGCGATCGTCTCGGTCCAATTATTAGAAAACCGCTGTGATGGAATCGCCCTTAACCGGCACCGCGTTTGAGATAGGAAAATCGAATGGCCGACCTTATCTATGTATTAAATGGCCCCAATCTTAACCTGCTCGGTAAACACCAACCTCATATCTATGGCCGTGAAACGTTGTCAGATGTCGAGCGCGACTGCCGAGAATTGGCGAAGGAGTTGAAGCTTGAGATCGACTTTCGGCAGTCCAACGGAGAATTTGAAATCATTGACTGGATTTATGAGGCGCGTGAAAGGGCGAGCGGCGTTGTGATCAATCCGGCGGCGTTCGCGCACACGTCAGTGGCCATTCTCGACGCGCTAAATACGTTTGAGCGGCCGGTCGTCGAAGTCCATATTTCGCAGATCCACAAGAGCGGGGCGTTCCGCCATTACTCCCATGTGTCGCGCTGACGCAGTCGTATCGGGCTTCGGTACCCAGGGCTATGGGCTGGCGTTACGTCGGATTGAGCGCTTACTTGCCGACCAGTCTCGACCATCAAGCGTGATTGCTCTAGCCAAGTCCCGCTGATGCGTGCGGCCAAGTGGTAGCTTGAGCCATATTCGTCCGACAATATTGTATCGGACTTCTCAAAGTCTTTCTATGTGTCGGTTTGAGCATTGTTACGCTCGACCTCGGCCAGTCGCTGCTTTCCCATCGTTCCAGCGCGCTTTTGATCACCTTGCGGATGAAAGCGATGCTGTTTGCCGCGAGATCACGTCCGACTGATGCTCGAAGGCTAACGTGGTCGAATACCGGGCTTTCCAAGTTCGGGGAATGTGAACTCAATACCCGCATGCACCAAGGGGCATTCGATGGATTCCAAAGCCGGCTTGGAGGAATTTATTAGCCCATCAATTTGCTCGTAGCGACGGATCAGCGCCAAATCGCCTTGGCCGCTTCGACGATCAACGCCAGTTTCGCCCGTTCGTCGGCCTCGGTAAGCGGATTGCCGGCGACCGTGCTGGCGAAGCCGCATTGTGTACCGATCGCGAGGCGATCGAGATCGATATAGCGCGTCGCTTGTGAATTGGCCTGAGTATTTCTGAAATGGAAGCCAACAGTTTCCACCTTGTCGGAGCTCCCTCGCCAACCGCTATTCCGCTTCCGCAGGAAAGCGACAACTTTGACGCGCACCATTTGAGAAAAGCTTGGCCAGTAAATTCGCGAACGAAAAACGAACCGCCGTGTATCATCCGTGTCTCACGGACTCAGCGGTACCAAACGGGAAAGCCCGATATCAAAGGGTTTTCTTCAACACGAGACGAGACACGGTTTTAATGAGAAAGAACCGCGCATCTCATTGAAATCATTGGCGATCCCAGCAGGATTCGAACCTGCAACCCACGGAGTAGAAATCCGTTACTCTATCCAGTTGAGCTATGGGACCGTTGGCGGCGTTATACCATTGCCAATATGAAAAATCCGCTTCCCCGCCAAGCCGTTCCGAACCGTTTTCCGAGGTCCGGCGACAAACCGTAAGCGGTGGACCGGTTGTCCGCCCTTGACGCAATGCTGCGCCACAGCCAGCTGCCGGCACAGCCAAAAGGCTCGCTACGCCAAATGTTGCATGCGACTATTTCGCCAGCCCGTTCCGCCGCCACGAGTCCGTCACCTTTTAGGCACTTCTGTTCGAAACGCGGCGTCGTCCGCGAAGGAGCTCCGTCATGATTGGTTTGGTTCGCGCCGCAATACTTTGCGCAACGCTTGGGCTTGGCCTGGTCACGGCGCAGGCGGCGGACAAGGCCTTCAAGCGCGACGATCTGGCCGATTTGGCGATCAAGCTGGAAGCCCAGATCAAGAGCGAAGCAGGTCCCGTCGCCAAGACCAGCGCGACGCTCAAAACCGACGCCGACGCCGCCTTCAAGCGCAGCGACTACCGTACCGGCCTGCAGATCCTCGGGCAGATCGCCGCCGTCGCGCCTGAGGACAGCGGCAACTGGCTGAGGCTGGCGCGGGTCATTTTCCAGATCTCGCCGAAGAACTCCAGCGAGCAGACCTTCCTGCTGGAGCGCGCCTCGACGGCGGCCTACATCGCCTATCAGCGCGCCGGCAACGCGAGCGAGGAGGCCGACGCGCTTGCCGCACTCGGCCGCGCGATGTCCGAGCGCAAGCTGTGGCGCCCGGCGCTGGATAGCTTACGGCTCTCGCTCGATCTGCGCGAGGTCGCGGAGGTGCGCGGTAGTTACGAAAAATTGCGCGACGAGCATGGCTTCCGGCTCCTGGATTATACCGTCGATTCCGACTTGGCCTCGCCGCGAGCCTGTTTCCAGTTCTCCGAGGAGCTGGCCAAACGCACCGATTTCGCGCCGTTCGTGGCGCTCGCCGGCAACGACAAGCCGGCGCTGACGTCGGAAGGCAAGCAGCTTTGCGTCGACGGGCTAATGCACGGCGAGCGCTACAACATCAATCTGCGCGCGGGCCTGCCGTCCACGGTCAAGGAAACCCTGCCCAAATCGGCTGAATTCAATATCTATGTGCGCGACCGCAAGCCGTTCGTGCGCTTTACCGGGCGCGCCTATGTGTTGCCGCGCACCGGGCAGCGCGGCATTCCCGTGGTCAGCGTCAACACCCCCTCAGTGTCAGTGAACGTATTCAGGATCGGCGACCGCAACCTGATCAACACCGTGATCGACAGCGATTTCCAGCGGGCCTTGAGCCGGTATGAGCTTTCCAGTCTCGGCGACGAGCGGGGCGTCAAGGTCTGGTCGGGCGAACTGACCACCGCGACCACACTCAATCAGGACGTCACCACGGCGTTTCCGGTCGATCAGGCGCTGGGCGACCTGCAGCCGGGCGTCTACGTCATGACGGCGGCGGCCAAGGGCCCGGGCAGCGACGACGACTTCTCGCTGGCGACGCAGTGGTTCATCGTTTCCGACCTCGGCATCACCGCGTTTTCCGGCAATGACGGCATCCACGTCTTCGTCAATTCATTGGCGTCGACCGAAGCGGTCGGGAAGGCCGAGGTGCGGCTGGTCGCGCGCAACAACGAAATTCTGGCCACCCGCAAGACCGACGATTCCGGTCACGTGCTGTTCGAGGCGGGCCTGGCGCGCGGCGAGGGCGGTCTGTCGCCGGCGATGCTGACGGTATCTGGCGAGAAGGCGGACTACGCCTTCCTCAGCCTGAAAACCAGCGCGTTCGATCTCTCGGACCGCGGCGTTTCCGGCCGGGAAGTGCCGGCCGGCGCCGACGCGTTCGTCTATGCCGAGCGCGGCGTCTATCGTTCCAACGAGACGGTGTACCTCACCGCACTTCTGCGCGACGGCTTGGGCAAGGCCGTGACCGGCGGACCGCTGACGCTGGTGATCGAGCGCCCGGACGGCGTCGAATTCCGCCGCGTCGTGCTGGCCGACCAGGGCGCGGGCGGCCGCAGTATGGCGTTGACCCTCAATTCAGCCGTTCCGGCCGGGACCTGGCGGGTGCGGGCATTCACCGATCCGAAGGGCTCCTCGGTTGGGGAAACCACCTTCATGGTCGAGGATTATATCCCCGAGCGGATCGAATTCGACTTAACAGCCAAGGATAAGCAGCTCAAAGCTGACAATCCCGTGGAACTCAAGGTCGACGGCCATTTCCTCTACGGCGCTCCGGCCTCGGCTCTCCAGCTGGAAGGCGACATGCTGGTCGCGCCGGCTTCGGAACGACCGGGCTTTGCCGGTTACCAGTTCGGCGTCGCCGACGAGGAGACCACCAGCAACGAGCGCACCCCGATCGAAAACATGCCGGAAACCGACGCCAATGGCGTTGCGACGTTCCCGGTCAGCCTTGCCAAGCCACCGTCTTCGACGCGTCCGCAGGAAGCGCAGATCTTCATTCGGATGGCGGAAGCCGGCGGCCGCGCGGTCGAGCGCAAACTGGTGCTGCCGGTAGCGCCCGCGGCGGCGATGATCGGCGTCAAACCGTTGTTCGGCGACAAGAGCGTTGCGGAAGGCGACAAGGCCGGTTTCGACGTCATGTTCGTTTCGCCCGAAGGCAAGCCGTTGGCGCGCGAGGGCTTGCGCTACGAGCTGTTGAAGATCGAATCCCGCTATCAATGGTATCGCCAGAATTCGTCCTGGGAATACGAGCCGGTCAAATCGACCACCCGCGTCGCCGACGGCGATCTGACGGTCGCCGCCGACAAGCCGTCACGGATCACGCTGTCGCCGCAGCCCGGCCGCTACCGGCTCGACGTCAAATCGACCGGGGCCGATGGGCCACTGACGTCGGTTCAGTTCGATGTCGGCTGGTATTCCGACGGCAGCGCCGACACGCCCGACCTCCTGGAAACCTCGATCGACAAGCCGGAATATCAGTCCGGCGACACCATGGTGGTGTCGGTCAATGCGCGCTCGGCCGGCAAGCTGACCATCAATGTGCTGGGCGACCGGCTGCTGACGACGCAAACCACCGACGTCAAGGAAGGCACCGCCCAGGTCAGGATTCCCGTCGGCAGGGATTGGGGCACCGGGGCCTATGTGGTGGCGACGCTGCGCCGTCCGCTCGATGCGGCAGCATTGCGGATGCCGGGTCGCTCCATTGGCTTGAAATGGTTCGGAATCGACAAGAAGACCCGCACGCTCGAGGTCAACCTGTCGCCGCCGGCATTGGTGCGTCCGAACTCCACGCTGAAGCTGCCGGTCAAACTGGGCGGGCTAAGCCCGGGTGAGGATGCAAAAATCGTCGTCGCCGCAGTCGATGTCGGTATTCTCAACCTGACCAACTACAAGCCGCCGGCGCCGGACGACTATTATCTCGGCCAGCGCCGCCTGACGTCGGAAATCCGCGACCTCTACGGGCAATTGATCGACGGCATGCAGGGCACCCGCGGTCAGCTCAAGACCGGCGGCGATTCCGCCGGCGCCGAGCTGCAGGGCAGCCCGCCGACGCAGAAGCCCCTGGCGCTGTATTCCGGAATTGTCACGGTCGCCGCCGACGGCACGGCCGAGATCAATTTCGATATTCCGGAGTTCGCCGGCACCGCGCGCGTGATGGCGGTGGCCTGGACCGCGACAAAACTGGGCCGCGCCACCACCGATGTCACGGTGCGCGATCCCGTCGTGCTGACGGCGACGCTGCCGCGCTTCCTGCTCAATGGCGATCACGGCACCATGAGTTTCGATCTCGACAACGTCGAGGGCGCGCCGGGCGATTACTCCATCAACGTCAAGACATCGGGGCCGGTGAAGGTGACCGGCAATCCCGCCACCACGGTGAAGCTGGCCGCCAAGCAGCGAAGCTCGATGTCACTGGCGCTGGATGCCGGCGGCGCCGGCACGGCGAACCTTGATGTCGATATCAAGGGACCGAACGGGCTGACCCTGGCGCGGCATTATGCGCTCGACGTCAAACCGGCGACCCAGATCCTGGCGCGGCGCTCGATCCGCACCCTGGCCAAAGGCGAGAGCCTGACCCTGACCTCCGATATGTTCTCGGATCTGGTGTCGGGTACCGGCGGCGTCTCGTTGTCCGTCAGCATGTCGACGGCGCTGGATGCCGCGACTATCCTGAAGGCGCTCGACCGCTACCCGTTCGGCTGTTCGGAGCAGATCACCAGCCGCGCCATGCCGCTGCTCTACGTCAACGATCTGGCGGCGGGCGCCCATCTGGCGATGGATACGGAGGTCGATCAGCGCATCAAGGATGCCATCGAGCGGCTGCTGGCGCGACAAGGTTCGAATGGCTCGTTCGGGCTGTGGTCGGCCGGCGGCGACGATGCCTGGCTCAACTCCTACGTGACGGACTTCCTGACCCGCGCCCGCGAAAAGGGATTTGCGGTGCCGGATGCGCTGTTCAAGAGCTCGCTCGATCGGATCCGCAACTCGGTCGTGAACGCCAACGAGCCCGAGAAGGACGGCGGGCGCGACCTCGCTTACGGTCTCTACGTGCTCGCCCGCAATGGCGCCGCACCGATCGGCGATCTGCGTTACCTCGCCGACACCAAGTTGAACAATCTGGCCACCCCGATCGCCAAATCGCAACTGGCGGCGGCGCTGGCGCTGGTCGGCGACAAGAGCAGGGCAGAGCGGGTCTATTCCGCAGCTCTCGAAAGCCTTGCGCCGAAGCCGGTGCTGGAATTCGGCCGGGTCGACTACGGCAGCGCGTTACGCGACGCCGCGGCGCTGGTTTCGCTGGCGAGCGAAGGCAACGCCCCGCGGGCGACGCTGACACAGGCGGTGGCCCGCGTGGAAGTGGCGCGCGGACTGACGCCCTACACCTCGACCCAGGAAAATGCCTGGCTGGTGCTGGCGTCGCGCGCGCTGGCAAAGGAGGCGATGAGCCTCGATCTCGATGGTACCGCCGTAAAGACCGCGCTGTATCGCAGCTACAAGGCCGCCGAGATGGCGGGCAAGCCGATCAAGATCACCAACACCGGCGACGCGCCGGTGCAGGCGGTGGTCTCGGTCAGCGGCGCGCCGATCGCGCCGGAACCCGCGGCATCGAACGGCTTCAAGATCGAGCGCAACTATTTCACGCTCGACGGCAAGCCGGCCGACGTGTCGAAGGCCAGGCAGAACGATCGCTTCGCGGTCGTGCTGAAGATCACCGAGGCCAAGCCGGAATACGGTCACATCATGGTGTCGGATTATCTGCCGGCTGGCCTCGAGATCGACAACCCGCATCTGGTCTCGTCCGGCGACACCGGCACGCTGGACTGGATCGAGGATGGCGAGGAGCCGGAGAACACCGAATTCCGCGACGATCGCTTCACGGCCGCCATCGACCGCGCTGCCGACGACAAGGCGGTGTTTACGGTGGCCTATGTGGTGCGCGCGGTGTCTCCCGGCAAATACGTGCTGCCGCAGGCCTATGTCGAGGACATGTACAACCCCTCGCGTTACGGCCGCAGCGGCACCGGATCGGTCGAGGTGCTTGCGGCAAAATGAGCGCAACGACGGCCATAGCGCCGGCATCGCGCCGCTGGCGAAGGATCAAGCTGGTGGCAGCAGCGTCGGCCGCGGCTGGCTTGATCCTGACGGCTGCCTTCGCGGTGTGGGTGGTCTCGCTGGGGCCGTTGCCGCTGGCGCAGGCTGGTCAGGTCTCCACCACGATCGTCGACCGCAACGGCAAGCTGCTGCGCGCTTACGCCATGGCCGACGGCCGCTGGCGACTGCCGGTCGACGCCAGGACCGGCGTCGATCCCGGCTACCTCAAGCTGCTGCTCGCCTATGAAGACCGGCGCTTCCGCTCCCATGCCGGCGTCGATCCGCTCGCCTTGGGCCGCGCCGCGCTTCAACTGGTCAGCCGTGGCCACATCGTCTCCGGCGGCTCCACCATCACCATGCAGCTGGCCCGGTTGCTGGAGCCGCGGCGGGAGCGGTCGGTTTACGCCAAGCTGCGCCAGATGGTTCGCGCGATTGAAATCGAGCGGCAGCTGACAAAAGACCAGATTCTCGATCTGTATCTGACGCTGGCGCCGTATGGCGGCAATCTTGAGGGCATCCGCGCCGCGTCGATCGCCTATTTCGGCAAGGAGCCGAAGCGACTGTCGCTGGCGGAATCGGCGCTGCTGGTGGCGTTGCCGCAGTCGCCGGAAACCCGAAGGCTCGATCGTTATCCTGATGCCGCGCGCGCGGCGCGCGATCGCGTGCTCGATCGCATGGTCGAAGAGCGCCAGGCACCACAGGAAGATGCGGTTCAGGCCAAAGCCTCGCCGGTGCCGCGCTTGCGCAAGCCGATGCCAATCCTCGCGCCGCATTCCGCCGACCAGGCCATCGCAATCGTGAAGGATGCGCCGGTCATCAGGTTGACGCTGGATTCGGGTTTGCAGAAAGTTCTCGAAGCGCTGGCGCACGATCGCGCGGCGGCCTTGGGTCCGAATATTTCCGTCGGCATCCTCGCGGTGGACAATGCCAGCAGCGACGTGCTGGCGCGGGTCGGCTCGCCCGATTATTTCGATGACCGGCGCGCAGGGCAGGTTGATATGACCCGCGCGGTGCGCTCGCCGGGATCGACGCTCAAGCCGTTCATCTATGGTCTCGCCTTTGAAGACGGTTTCGTTCACCCGGAAAGCCTGATCGACGACCGGCCGATCCGCTTCGGCAGCTATGCGCCGGAAAATTTCGACATGACCTTTCAGGGAACGGTGCCGGTGCGCAAGGCGCTGCAGCTGTCCCTGAACGTGCCGGCCATTGCCTTGCTTGACCGCGTCGGCTCGAGCCGTCTGTCGTCGCGACTGAAGCAGGCCGGCACCAATCTGGTGCTACCGAAAGATGAGGCGCCGGGGCTGGCGATGGGTCTCGGCGGCGTCGGCATCACGTTGCAGGATCTGGTGCAGCTCTATGCCGGGCTGGCGCGGCTCGGAAATACCCGGCCGCTGCGTGAGATCGCCAGCGACCCACCGCGCGATTCCCTGCGGCTGATGGACCAGGTGGCGGCCTGGCAGGTCGGCAATGTGCTGATCGGTTCGCCGCCGCCCGAAAATGCCCCGCACAACCGGATTGCGTTCAAGACCGGCACCAGCTACGGCTATCGCGATGCCTGGTCGGTGGGCTTCGATGGCCGCACGACCATCGGGGTCTGGGTCGGTCGTCCCGATGGTGCACCGGTGCCCGGTTTGGTCGGCCGCACCGCCGCGGCGCCGATCCTGTTCGATGCCTTCGCCCGGACCGGAAAACTGCCGGCGCCGCTGCCAAAGCCACCGAAGGGCGCGCTGGTGGCGAGCAATGCCACGCTGCCGCTGCCGCTGCGGCGGTTTCGCCCGGTGGGGGAACTGGTGCGCAGCGGAGGCGAGCAGGCGCCGCATATTCAGTTTCCATTGAATGGCTCGCGGATCGACGTGGCCGGGCTCAGTGGCCCGCAGCCCGCCGCGATGCCGGTCAAGGTCGCCGGCGGGGTACTTCCGATGACAATGCTGGTGAATGGCGTGTCGGTGGGGGAAATCGACGGCCGGCGCCAGCGGCTGGTCGATCCACCCGGCCCGGGCTTTGCCAGATTGACCGTGATCGACGCCACGGGTGCGGCGGACACAGTTGTCGTCCGAATTCAATAGAAGGTCGCTAACCGGTTGTCGGGATGGCGGTTTCGGCGTATGCGGAGCCGATGGTCGAGACCTATGCCCGCCCCCGATTTGGAGAGCTGCGCGAGCCGAAGAACCGGGCAAATCCGGGCAGCCGGTTTGTCGGCGCGATCGACTTTGTCACGGGCAGCCATGTCCGCGCCGTCGCATTCCTCATTTTGTGCTGTTTGGCGCTGTTTCTGCCGGGATTTTTCAACATCCCGCCGATCGACCGCGACGAGGCGCGGTTCGCGCAGGCGACCAAGCAAATGGTCGAGACCTCTGATTTCGTCGACATCCGCTTCCAGGATGAGGTTCGCTACAAAAAGCCGGTCGGCGTGTACTGGCTGCAGGCAGCAAGCGTCGAAATCGCTTCCGCGCTGGGCCTGCCGCACGCGCAGATACGCATTTGGCTTTACCGCCTTCCTTCGCTGATCGGGGCGATCGGCGCGGTGCTCTTGACCTATTGGACGGCGCTGGCTTTCCTGACCCGGCGCGGCGCCATATTCGCGGGCCTCTTGCTGGGCAGCTCGGTGCTGCTCGGCGCCGAAGCGCGGCTCGCCAAGACCGACGCCTTGCTGTTGTTCACCGTGGTCGCGGCGATGGGCGCGCTGGCGCGGGTGTATCTGTCCTGGCAGCGCGGGGAAGATCCCGTGCATCCGCCGTGGTCCTGGCCGGCGATCTTCTGGACCGCGCTGGCCGGCGGCATCCTGCTCAAGGGCCCCCTGATCCTGATGTTCGTCGTGCTGACGATCGCTACCCTGGCGATCCTCGACCGCTCGGCCGCGTGGCTTTGGCGGCTGCGTCCCTTGTGGGGCCTGATGTGGATGCTGGTCCTTGTGCTGCCGTGGTTCGTCGCGATTTACTGGCGCGCGGGCGATGCGTTTTTCACCGATTCCATCGGCGGCGACATGCTGAGCAAGCTGGCGGCGCAGGAATCCCACGGCGCACCGCCCGGGTTCTATCTGCTGCTTTTCTGGGTGACGTTCTGGCCGGGAGCGCCGCTGGCCGGAATGGCGGCGCCTGCGGTCTGGCGGGCGAGGCGTGAGCCCGGCGCGCAGTATCTGCTGGCGTGGCTGATCCCGTCCTGGATCGTGTTCGAACTGGTGCTGACCAAGCTGCCGCATTACGTGCTGCCGCTCTATCCGGCGATCGCCATCCTGACGGTCGGCGCGCTGGAGCGCCGGGTGCTGTCGCGGTCCTGGTTGAGGCGCGGCGCCGCCTGGTGGTTCATCATTCCCGCGGCGGCCTCGGTCATTGCCGTGATCGGCGCGATCACGCTGACGCGTCAGCCGGCGTTTCTCGCGTGGCCGTTCGTAGCGGCGGCGCTCATCTTCGGATTGTTCGCGTGGTGGCTTTACGACGACAACCGCGCCGAGCGTTCGCTGCTGAACGCCGTGGTCGCGGCGATGTTCCTGGCCACGGCGATTTATGGCGTCGTGGTGCCGGCGCTGACGCCGCTGTTTCCGAGCGCGGAGATCGCGCGCGCGCTGCGCAACGTCGTCTGCGTCGGACCGAAAGCCGTCGCGGCTGGCTTTCACGAGCCAAGTCTGGTCTTCATGACCGGCACCTCAACGCTGCTGACGGACGGTTCGGGCGCTGCCGATTTCCTGGCGCAGGGCAGCTGCCGCTTCGCGCTGGTGGAGCAGCGTTCGGAACGCGGCTTTGCCCAGCGCGCCGAAGCCATCGGTCTGCGTTACAACGTTGCCACCCGCATCGACGGCTACAATATTTCCCAGGGGCGCGCGATTTCGATCGCGATCTTCCGCTCCGAAGGCACGGAGTAAGATGTCCGCTCTGGCCGGCATCGGCGATTCCTCGAACTATTTCTCGCAGCTTTTCGCTCTTGTGCGGCGCTCGGTGACCCAGCTCGCGCGCCCGCCGTCGCACGCGCGACGTGCCGAGGCGGCGCGCAGATCGGCGCGCCATGCGTTGCTGATAACGGCTGTTGTCGGCGCAGCTATCATCGCGCTGATGTATGGGCTTGATGCGCGGGAAATCGGCCTGATGCCGCCGCGCGGCACGGCGAGCCTTTGGCCGGTTCGCATCCTGACCGACTTCGGCAAGGATGCCTATGTGCTGGCGTGTCTGGCGGGGATGTTGCTCGTCGTTGCACTTGTTGCCGTAACTTTGCGGGGAGCCTCGCGGGCCCAATTACTCAATTTTGGCATGCGGCTGCAGTTTCTGTTTTTTGCGGTGCTGATGCCGTTACTCGCCGGCGAACTCATCAAGTGGGCCGTCGGCCGCGGCCGGCCGTTCGCGGGAGGCAAAGCCGACCCCTTCAACTTCGCCCCCTTTGCCGGAACCGAAGCCTATGCCAGCTTTCCGTCGGCTCATGCCGTCACGGGCTTCGCGCTGGCTTTCGCGGTAACCGCAGTCTGGCCACGAGCGCGGGGGGCGATGATCGTATATGCCCTCGTGATTGCCACCAGTCGCCTGGTGCTGTTGGCCCATCATCCCAGCGACGTGGTTGCAGGGGCATTGATCGGGGTGGTCGGCGCAATGGCTGTGCGGTACTGGTTCGCCGCGCGCCGCCTCGGGTTCGCTATCCATCACGATGGCGAAATTGTCTCGCTTCGGAGCGTTTCGGGGCACCGCAAAAGGGTTGCCCGCAGGCCGTCAGCCCCATAAGAAGCGGACGCCGCAACCGCCGGACGGCAAGCGTCACCGGCGGCAGTCCAACTCGAACGGTGAGCGTTGATTTGCCTTCTCCTGAGATAGCCGCGGTGACCGTTTCCATCGTCGTCCCCGTGCGCAACGAGGCCGGGAACGTCGGTCCGCTGATCGCCGAGATCGCCGCGGCGCTCGACGGCCGCTGGAATTACGAAATCATCTACGTCAATGACGGTTCGACCGACGCGACCGCCGAGCGGCTTGCGGCTGAGATGAAGCAGCGCGCAAATCTGCGCCAGATTCGTCACGCAGCATCCTCGGGCCAGTCGGCGGCGGTGCGCAGCGGGGTGCGCGCCGCGCGCGGCGGCATCGTGGCGACGCTCGATGGCGATGGCCAAAACAATCCGGCGTTCCTGCCGGACTTGATTGCGGCGATCGAAAATGGCGGCGAGCGCGTGGGCCTCGCCGCCGGCCAAAGGGTCGGACGCAAGGACACCGGCTTCAAGAAGATCCAGTCGCGCATCGCCAACGCCGTGCGCAACGCAATCCTGCGCGACGGCACCCGCGACACCGGCTGCGGCCTGAAAGCGTTCCGGCGCGAGGTGTTCCTGATGATGCCTTATTTCGACGGGCTGCATCGTTTCCTGCCGGCGCTGGTCCGCCGCGAGGGCTATGAGATCGCCTATGTCGACGTAATCGACCGGCCGCGCCGGTCCGGCGTGTCGAACTACGGTTTCTTCGATCGGCTATGGATCGGAATCATGGATCTCGCAGGCGTGTGGTGGCTGATCCGCCGCAAGAAACCGACACCCGTTGCGACCGAGGTGACCCTATGACCGAGATGTTCAACAGCCTCGCCAGCTACCTGCACGATGTCTTCGTCATCCAATTCGATGCTTGGGTGGTTCTGGGGTTCGTGGCGCAGGGATTGTTCACCATGCGTTTCGTGGTGCAATGGATCGCTTCCGAGCGCGCGCGCAGGAGCGTGATGCCGGTGGCGTTCTGGTTCTTCTCGATCGGTGGCGGCGCGTTGCTGCTGGTTTACGCGCTGTATCGCCGAGACCCGGTATTCATCGCCGGCCAGGCGCTCGGGCTCGTGGTTTACACGCGCAACCTGTATTTCATCATCGTCAACGGGCGGCAGGCCTCTTCCAGAAATTGAGCTGCACCACCGCAAGGGGTCGGCCCGGTGGGCAATGCGGCTTCAATTCATTGGTCAACTCGAGAGCCGCCAATGAAGGAATAGGAGGCTCCGGCGGTGACAAATAGCCCCGCTGCGCTTGCGCTCGGGGCTCGTGCTTTGGTTAACGACCAGTGCCTTATCGCCGATCCAGGGCCGCTATCCGCGACAGGCCTGGGGAACTCGGTAAAGAGAATTCAAAAAGAACCGATACATTGCGAGTGATCCCGATAGACAAATTCCAAGGATTCTTCGGTAAAGCAGTCAGGCGGCCGGAATGCCGGCAACCAATATCGAGCAAGGCGAAGGATCGACATGCTGGTAAATCGTCGTAGAAGCGAACGCCGTCTATGCAGGCGGCTCGCGAAGATCCAGTTCGGGACCGGCTCTTTGCCGCGTGACTGCACGATCACGGACATATCGGAGGGCGGCGTGAAGGTGATCGCCGAATATCTCGATGTTCCCACTGATTTCACGATCATATTGTCGGAAGGCCGCCCACGCCTATGTCGGCTGGCATGGCGGATCGGTTGCGAATTCGGCGCACAATTCGTCGATTAGATCGGGCGCCCCCGCAAGAAACCAAAGCTGGATAGGCTCCCTGTCCAAGCGCGAAATCAACGCCAAAAATCCCGCTCGGGCCGTCCCGTGATCGTAATAACCGAAGCAAACCGCATGGTTAACGGGAGTTTGAGGTTAACCTGTGGGCATTTTGGCCGGTTGCCGCGCCGCGTGTGCGGTTGAATTTGGTGCGGGTGATTGGTCTGCAGGGCGTTCTGCCGGGCCGGAAAGCCTTGTGAAGGCCGATTGGCCTTCCGAGGAGGCGGCGACGGACGTCGCCGATCTCGGACGATTGTTGTCCCGCAAAGAGAATGCCCGCGCGGACGCGGAAAAGACGCAGTGACTGTTATCCGGCACCCCGATTGAGCTTTAGCTCAAGTCGATCGGGCGCGGTCGGCGGCGGTCCCTACGCCCTTGCGAGCAACTTCTTGATGATCGGCGACAGCAGCGAACGCCGCGGCTTTTTGGTCTCGCCGCGGCCGGTCAGCCGTTGCGCGATCTCCAGAAACATCCCGGTGGTGCGGTGGCGCGCGGCGATCTCCGCGATCATCTGGCCGTTGTTGGCAGCGGTGCCGAACAATCGCAAATCGAATGGAATGGCGGCGATCGGCGGGCTCTCGATTGTCTTGGTAAATCCGCGCGCGTCGATTTCCGGACGCTTCGGCATGCGGACCTGATTGAGACAGTACAGCGGCGGCCGGTCGTTGGGCCGCGACGCTTTCAGCATATTCAGCATATTCTTGGTATTGCGCAGATTGGCGAGGTCCGGCTCGGCAACAATGAGAATTTCATCCGCACCGTCCAGAACCCGCTTGGTCCATCCCGACCATTGGTGTGGAACGTCCAGTACAATGCAGGGCGTTGTCATGCGCAGCGTATCGAAGATCGAATCGAAGGCTTCCGTGCCGAAGTCGTAGACCCGTTCCAGCGACGCCGGCGCCGCCAGCAGGCTGAGGTTGTCGGTGCATTTCGCCAGCAGGCGCTCAACGAACGAGGAATCGAGACGATCGGGCGAGAACACCGCATTGGCGATTCCCTGCAACGGATCCTGATTGTAATCGAGACTGGCAGTGCCGAACGCGAGGTCGAGATCGATGACGACGGAATCCAGCGCGAGATCGCGCGCGATCGCCCAGGCGACATTGTGCGCGACGGTGGATGCGCCGACGCCGCCTTTTGCCCCGACGATGGCGATCATCCGGCCGACGGCTACTGCCTCCGACGCCGAGAACAAACTGCAAATGGAGCGCACGACGTCCAGTGCGCTGACCGGCCCGATGACGTAGTCGCTGACGCCACGACGCACCAGTTCGCGATAGGGCGCGGCATCGTTGGCAGTCCCAATCACGACGACGCGGGTTCCGGGATCGCACACGGTCGCGAGTTCATCGAGGCCGGCAAGAATATCGCTGCGGCCTTCGGTCTCCAGAATGATCACGTTCGGGGTAGGGACCGTACGGTAGGCTTCGATGGCGGTTGCCACGCCGCCCATTTAAATCGTGAGATGGGCCTTGCCGAGGCGGCGGTCTTCGCCCGCCGATCGCATGGCGGCGGCGGTTTCCACCGTCTCGCAAAAGGCCTGCACCGACACGCGGGGTGCCGGAGCGATGTAATCGTCCGCGGGCGGCGGTGGAATGTCCGGCTGCTCTTCGGAATTTCGACGGACGATGCTGATCATTTGCCTGTTTCGCTGAGTTTGGCTTTTTCGACTTCGGGATAGGTGGAGGCGGTCGACTTGCCCTTGCGATACTTCTCGAACGCGGCCGTGCGCCGCGCGGTATAGGCGGGGGTTTCAGGCCGCGGCTGTTCGAGATCCGACGGATTGTCGATCATCGCGGCGAGGTTGCGCTGGGTAGCGCAGCCGAAATTGTAGTACTCCTTGTTTTCGGAATAGCGATTGTTCAAGATCGATGATCCAAGATCCTCCGGCCACAAACCGCAGGGTCCGGCGACCGCCGCAATCCTTGGATAACTCAGCCTGATCGTCGCGAGCGTTCGCGGGTCGTCCGGACGATAGTGACGCAACGTAATTCCGCGCAGGGGCACGCCGCCTGCCGCAAGCAGCGTCCGAATTTGCTGGAATGAATTCGCCGCGGCGCGTGCGTTGGGCGTGTCGACCGGCACATCGGCCACGATCGCACCGGTTCCTTCGCGAACCCATATCTGTGCCAGCCCCATGACGTCGGCGCGTTGCGGAGCTGACAGGCCGCCGCGCCCATGACCGACGAAAATGACGACGGAACGGTCGGCTTCCTGAATCGCGATTGGATGGCGCAGGCGGTAATCGTCGGGAACGCTCGCGGTCACGACTTCTCCGCCGGTGTATGTGCACGCACCCAGCGCGATCGAAAGGCCGCCGAGTGCGCCCAGCAGGCGCAGTGCTCGATGGCGATCAACCGGTGTTCTGCTTGTCATCGTTCTGTCCTCGTCCCGCATTGGTCGGGCGGCTCCGTCTCAGTCAATGATGAAGCCAAAGTTGGCCGGGTAGCTTCCAACCGGTTCGACGCGGCCGGAAATGCCGTAAATTCGATTGATCTGGGCCAACAGGGTCGATTGGGAATCGGACGCGGGCGCAAACCCGTCATCGGGACGCGACAATTCTTTCTGGGCAACCGCCCGAACAACGTAGGGCGTCACCAGGACCATCAGTTCGGTCTCGTTGTTGACAAAGTCCTGGCTCCTGAAAAGCGCTCCAAGAACGGGCAGTAAGTCCAGACCGGGCAATCCGTTGACGGCCTGCTTGGTCTGTTCGGCGATCAGGCCTGCCATGGCCATGGAGCCGCCCGATGGTATTTCGAGTGTGGTCTCTGCGCGACGGGTCTTGATCGATGGGACGGTCAGCGAATTGCCGGCCTGGTTCAACGTAATGGCATTGTCGGTCGACAGTTCGGAGACTTCGGTCATCACCCGCAGGCTGATCCGTCCCTCGGTCAGGACGACCGGCGTGAAGTTGAGCGAAATACCGAATTTCTTGTAGCTGATCTGGGTCGTACAGACATGCGTGACCGGGTCGCAGGAATAACCGGCGGGAACCGGAAATTCGCCGCCGGCGATGAACGTCGCGGACTCGCCGGAAATGGCCGTCAGATTGGGCTCAGCCAGCGTTCGTACGACGCCCGCGCTTTCCATCGCGCGCATGGTGGCGTTTACCGTAGGCAGACCCTTGGCGACGGCCGAGGCGCTCAAGCTGTTGTCGCTGACAAGCGGGCGGCCATAGGCGGTGAACGGATTGCTGTTGTTGAAGTTCACGACCGCGGTGCCGTAATTCATGCTGGCGCTGAGGTCGACGCCCAACTGCTTGATGATGTCCCGCCGCACCTCCGAAACATTGACCTTCAACATCACCTGGTCGCGGCCGCGGACCGTGATCGAGTTGACGACCTTGTCGGCGCCGCCCACCAGCCGCGCCGCTATATCGCCCGCCTGTTGCGCCTCGATTGGACTCGATACCGAGCCGGTCAAGACCACGCCTTCGCCGACGCCTTCGATCTGGATTCCCGGCAGGGTTTGCTGCAGGGCGGCGCGCACGCCGTTGAGGTCGCGCTTGACCGCGATGTCGTAGGCGGCAACCTGCTGGCCTTCGGAATCGAAGAACACGACGTTGGTCTGACCGACTGCAGAGCCGATGATGTAGGCGCGCTGCGGGGAGCGGACGACGGCGTTGGCAATCTTCGGATCGGCGACCAGCACATCCTTGATGTCGCGCGGCAAGTCGATCACCACCGATTTGCCGATGCCGAGCGCAAGAAAGCGTGCCTTCGTTTGTCCGCCGGCCAAGGCCGGCATAGCCGTGGAGCCGGCCGCCACCACCGGCGTCAGGGCCGGATTGAGCGTCAGCGCGGCGACCGCTGAAAACGACAGGGCGCGGACCAGAAAGGTCCGCATCGCCAGCTGATTTCCCCTGCACTTCATATCGGACGTCCTTTCGATCACTTCTGTGTCGTCGTCGAGCTTGAGACGCCGTAGCGAACCACCTCGACGCTTTCGCCCCGCTTCGGGGCCTGGTCGTCAATTCTGTTTTCGACCATGTTGATATCGGCGATGCTGCGCAGCGCCAGCGCCAGCGTGCCGGTCTGGCGCGCGCGGGCGAGCGTCTCGGCCTGTTCGGGCCTGAGCTCGAGCGTTACGGTCTTGCCGACCACGGCGTTCTGGCCGTCTTTTTCCTTCGGCGCCTGATCGATTGCGAGGACGCGAACGTTTGGCAGAATGATTTCCGAGTTGACGACATCGGGCGCGCCCGGAAGCGCGGCATTCTTCTCGCGTTTCGAAAGAATGACGTCGACCCGGTCGTTCGGCAGAATGAAGCCGCCGGCACCGGTCTCCGGCGAGATTTCGGTCGAGATGGCGCGCATGCCGGCGGGCAGGATCGCAGCCATGAAGCCCGAACCGTTGGCCCTGACCAGCTTCGGCTCCCGGATCGGCTCGCCTGCGATAAAGGGCGCGCGTGCGATCGAGCCTGCGACCTGGGTTGTTGCATCCGGGCGTTCGCTGCGGCGAATAAAGGTGTTGCTTGCGGTCGTCGCCGGCCAGGTCTGCCACTGCAAGTCTTCGGGTGTGACCGTCTGGCCAAGGCCGATGTCGGACTTGGCCACAAGAACGTCCACGGTCGACAGTTGCGCAACCGGCGCGGCCGGCGGAGATTTGTTGTCCGATCCACTCGCGAGATATGCGGCAACGCCGCCGGCACTGAGAGCGATGATCAGGACGACAATGCGGGCGGTATTCATACGCTTTACTGACTGCACTTGAGCCGGGATACCTGAACTCCAGGTGGGCGGCAGCTTCTCCTCCCGAGCATGACTAAGCAGCAAAGGTATAAGTGAACTTGCAGTCTGAGTAGTTTTGCGGAAAGGAATTCAGGGATTTGTCCTCATGGTGAACGGGTAGTTATCGTTCGAAAAACGCCTGCGAATCCTGATGTGGCGCAGTGTTGGTCGATCGACGATGTCCCGATTCACGAGCGATCGCCTGGTTTGAGGAGGCGCTGGAGAGTGAGGCGGATCATTAATGGCTGCACAAATCTGCACCGCGAATACTCGCTCGCGCCAGCGAGGTGATCGAACGATAACGAGCAACTGGCGGGTTTGGCACAAGGCAGAGAATTGTCTCTCCGCACGAAAAAAGGTCCGCTTCCTGGGCGATGGCGGATTTAGGGATGTGCCTGTGAGCCGGCGCTACGCAGCGTTGAAAGCCGCAAACCCGCGATCGAGATCGACTTTCAGATCCTCGACATTCTCCAGCCCGATGTGGAGCCTCAGGGTCGGGCCGCCCGGCGCCCATTGGGTGGCGGTGCGATAGCTTGCGCAGTCGAATGGAATGGCCAGGCTCTCGAAGCCGCCCCACGAATAGCCCATGCCGAATAATTCCACGGTGTCGAGCAACGCATCGACGGCCTTTTGCGGCGCGGGCTTCAGAACGACGCTGAACAGACCGGACGCGCCGGTGAAATCCCGTTTCCAGATCGCATGGCCCGGATCGCTCTCGAGGGCAGGGTGCAGCACCCTGATGACCTCAGGCCGCGTCGCCAGCCATCGCGCCATCTCGAGCCCGGAGCGATGATGCTGCGCAAGCCGCACCGCGAGGGTGCGCAGGCCGCGTATCGCCAGGAAGACGTCATCCGGTCCGGCGCAGACGCCGAGCAACTGAATCGCTTCGGCAACCAGCGGCCAAGCCTCGGCGTTGGCCGAAATCGTGCCGAACATGATGTCGGAATGGCCGCCGATATATTTGGTCGCGGCCTGCATGCTGATGTCGACGCCCTGATCCAGGGAGCGATGATACAGTGGCGTCGCCCAGGTGTTGTCGTCGATCACAAGCGCCCCGCGCGCGTGTGCCACCGAAGCGATTGCTGGAATGTCGGGCATTTCGAAGGATTGCGAGCCCGGTGCTTCGACCAGCACCGCTCTGGTATTCGGTTTGAATAATCCGGCGATGCCGGCGCCGATCAGCGGATCGAAATAGCTGGTTTCGACGCCATAGCGGGCGAGCATCCCGTTGCAGAAATTTCGTGTGGGGCGATAGGCGTTGTCGCAAACCAATAAATGGTCGCCGGCCTTCAGTACTGCCAGCAACGTGGTGGTGATCGCAGCGAGGCCCGAGGGGGCAAGACCAGCGCCTGCGCATAGCGGTCCTTCGAGCGCCATCAGCGCCTGTTGTAGCGCCTTGGTGGTTGGGGTTCCGCGGCGACCATACTGAAACTCGCCGCGATGGGCGTGCAGATCATCAGCGGTCGGGTAAAGCACGGTCGAGCCGTGGACAACCGGCGGATTGACGAATCCCTTTTGCGCCTTGGCGTCGCGTCCCGCAGTCACCAGCGTGGTTTCTGCCTTCCGCGGCCTCGAAACTCCGTCGTCCCCTGAAGAATTCATGCGTCTGCCGCCACCAAAAGACCCTTCGCCGCTGCCGCGGCGCCCCTTTGAGCATCCGCCGGCCGGCGCGTTCGGGCCGGGTTTGTTAATAACAGGACACAGAAGACGGCCGTCAACCCCTTGACCCGGATCGCCAGTCGTTCTGTGATGCGGCTGAGCTATTCAGTCGCTGCACGTTGAGGGGCCTGCCGCGATCTTCGATCCATTGTTTGACCGGACTGCGCGCTAAACTGCCTATCGAATTGGCATTTGCTGCAGTGGATCACGGGGTTGGCCCATCGGCGTAGGCGACGATAAGCAAACGTTCCCGGACGACCCTTGAAAGGCCTTGCCATGAAACGCGTATCACTGGTTTTCACCCTTGCTCTTGCCGCAGGTCTCTCGACCCAGGCCGCTACCGCGCAAACGCTCAAGACGGTCCAGGACCGGGGCATGCTCTCCTGCGGCGTCAGCCAGGGCTTGCCGGGCTTTTCGTCGCCCGACGACAAGGGCAACTGGACCGGGCTCGATGTCGACGTCTGCCGTGCGATCGCCGCCGTCATCTTCAACGATCCGACCAAGGTCAAGTTCGTGCCGTTGTCGGCCAAGGATCGCTTTACGGCGCTGCAATCCGGCGAAATCGACGTGCTCTCGCGCAATACGACCTGGACGCTTTCGCGCGACACCTCGCTCGGCGCCAATTTTACCGGGGTGACCTATTACGACGGCCAGGGCTTCCTGGTAAAAAAATCCCTTAAAGTGAATTCAGCGCTGGAGCTGAACAGCGCGTCGGTTTGCGTGCAGACCGGCACCACGACCGAGCAGAATCTCGCCGACTACTTCAAGAGCAACAACATGAAGTATGAGGTGATCGCATTCAGCACTGCGGACGAGACCGTCAAGGCCTACGAATCCGGACGTTGCGACGTCTTCACCTCGGACGTGTCGCAGCTCTATGCCGAGCGTCTGAAGCTTGCAAATCCGGCCGATCACGCGGTGCTTCCGGAAGTGATCTCGAAAGAGCCGCTCGGCCCGATGGTGCGTCATGGCGACGACCAATGGTTCGATCTCGTGAAGTGGACGCTGTTTGCGATGCTTGACGCCGAAGAGCTCGGCATTACCCAGAAGAACGTCGACGACATGGCTAAATCGGACAAGCCGGAGTTCAAGCGCGTATTCGGCACCGACGGCAATCTCGGCAAATCGCTCGGCGTCACCAAGGATTGGGTGTCGCGGATCGTGAAGGCGGTCGGCAATTACGGCGAAGCTTTCGACCGCAACGTTGGCGCTGGCTCGAAGCTCGGCATCGCCCGGGGGCTCAATCAGCTCTGGAACAAGGGCGGAATTCAGTACGCGCCGCCGATCCGCTGATCGCGGGCCAGCCGGCCGCGGCGATGAGCATCGAGCCCCGTTTACCACCGCCGCAGTTCGCCGCCCGGTTGCGGCGGGCGCTCGGCGGGCGCGCGGGCTGGAGCGGGTTCGCCCTCCAGATTGTGTTCGTCGCCGCCCTGGTCTGGATCGGCTACGAGATCGTCGCCAACGCCCGCGCCAACCTGGAGGCGGAGCGGATCACGTCCGGATTCGGCTTTCTGAACAATACGGCGGGTTTTGACGTCAGCCAGAACCTGATTCCGTATTCAGGATCCGACACCTATGCCCGCGTGTTCTTCGTGGGTTTGCTCAATACGCTCCTGGTGTCGATCATCGGCATTTTCTTTGCCACCTTGATCGGATTCACGGTTGCGTTGGGCCGGCTGTCGCCGAACTGGCTGCTGGCGCAAATCTCCGGCGGCTATGTCGAACTGATCCGCAATCTGCCGCTGCTGTTCCAGCTCCTGTTCTGGTATCTTGCCGTGCTCGCCGCGCTGCCAAATCCGCGGCAAAGCGTTTCGCTGTTCGGCAGCTTCTTTCTCAGCAATCGTGGATTGGTGATTCCAAGGCCTGTCGGCAATCCCGGTTTCGAGCCCTTTGTATTTGCCACCCTGATCGCGATCGCTGCCGCCATCGCGTTGTGGCGTTATGCGCGCCGGCAATTGTTCGAAAGCGGCAGGGTGATCACGGTCTGGCCCTATGTGATCGGCCTCCTGATCGGGCTGCCGCTCTTGACTGCGCTGGCATTCGGCGCGCCCGTCACCTTTGAAATTCCCGTACTGAGGGGCTTCAATTTTGCCGGGGGCTCGCGCGTCATTCCGGAGTTCGTGGCGCTGACGCTGGCGCTGTCGACCTATACCGCGGCCTTCATCGCCGAGATCGTGCGCGCCGGCATTCTGTCGGTGCACAAGGGGCAGATGGAAGCCGGTTCATCGCTCGGGCTGCATCGCGGCGCGGTGCTGCGGCTGATCGTGATACCGCAGGCGCTGCGCGTCATCCTGCCACCGCTCACCAATCAGTATCTCAACCTGACCAAGAATTCGTCGCTGGCGGTGGCGATCGGCTATCCCGATTTGGTCTCGGTATTCGCGGGCACCACGCTGAGCCAGACCGGGCAGGCGATCGAGATCATCGGCATCACCATGGGCGTTTATCTCCTGATCTCGCTGGTGACGAGTGCGGTCATGAGCTTTTACGGTTGGCGGATCGGCCGGAGCATGGGCGGATGAGCGACATCACGACATCGGCCTTTGTTCGCCAAGAGCTCGTTCCCGAACGGTCCGCGCCGGTCAAGACCACCGGCTTTGTCGGCTTCCTGCGAACGCGGCTCTTCAATTCGCCGACCAACATCCTGCTCACGATCGTGAGCGCGCTGCTGCTGTGGTTCATCGTGGTCCCGGCGTTAAAATTCCTGCTGGTCGACGCGGTCTGGAGCGGCACCGACCGCAACGCATGTCTGGCCGAGAATGCCGGACATACGGTCGGCGCATGCTGGCCCTTCATACAAGCGAAGTTCGGCCAGCTGATCTACGGATTTTATCCGGAGCCGGAGCGCTGGCGCGTCAACCTGACCTTCATCCTTGCCGCGATCCTGTTGTTGCCGCTGTTGATTCCGCGGCTGCCGGCCAAGGGCCCCAACGCCGGCCTGTTCTTCCTTGCATTTCCCGTCGTCGCGTTTTTCCTGCTGCATGGCGGCGGCCTGCAAGGTTTCGGCGTCAGCTGGAGCGCCGGAATTCTGGCAGGTTTTAGCGACAGCATCGGCGAAGCCGGCCACGGCCTGATGCGCGCGGGCGAGGCGACGGCGATCGTCGGACCGGTGCTGAAGCTGCTGGGGATGCTGGTCGTCCTGCTCTCGACCGTGATTTCGTACCTGACTTGGCCGCTGACCTGGCTTCGCGATCATATCCAGGCGTCGGGTCGCCCGGTGTGGGCTGACTTCGCGGCTACCGCCGGGATCGTTGCGATCCTGCTGCTTATTTTGAATGGCGGCGTCCGCGCAGGATGGCGCGCGCTCGTCGTCGGCCTTGCGCTGTTTGCCGGCATTGGCATCGTGATCGCGGTCATGGGACTCGACCGCGGCGGCTTGCCGGTCGTCGATACGCGCCTGTGGGGCGGCCTGCTGGTGACACTGGTACTGTCGGTCACGGGTATCGTCGCATCGATGCCGGTCGGCATCGCGCTGGCGCTCGGCCGGCGCTCGACCATCCCCTTGATCCGGATTTTCTCGATTGCCTTCATCGAATTCTGGCGCGGCGTTCCGCTGATCACCGTGCTGTTTTTCGCAACCTACATGCTGCCGCTGTTCGTCCCCGCCGGCTTCACGGTCGACGGCCTGATGCGTGCGCTGATCGGCATCGCGCTGTTCGCCGGCGCCTATCAGGCCGAGGTCATCCGGGGCGGCCTGCAGGCGATTCCGCGCGGGCAAAGCGAGGCGGCGAGCGCGCTCGGCCTGTCGTGGGCAAAGACCACGGGGCTGATCGTGATGCCGCAAGCCCTGCGCCACGTCATTCCCGGTCTCGTCAACAGTTTCATCGCGCTGTTCAAGGACACCTCGCTGGTCTTGATCGTCGCGCTGTTTGATTTGCTCGGTTCGTTGCGTGCCGCATTCTCCGATCCGGTCTGGGCCGCCCCGACGACGCTGTTTACGGGGTTTGCGTTCACCGGACTGATCTACTTCGTGTTCTGTTTTGGAATGTCGCGCTATTCACTGTTCGTCGAGTACCGGCTGAACGCACACCGGCGTAATTGAGCAAAATGACCATGACCGACAGCCCGATTGTCAACATTAAAGGCCTGAACAAGTGGTACGGCGATTTTCACGTGCTGCGCGACATCAACCTCGATGTCGGGAAAAGCGAGCGCATCGTGATCTGCGGTCCGTCCGGCTCGGGCAAATCGACGCTGATCCGCTGCGTCAATGCGCTCGAGGAGTTTCAGCAAGGCGAGATCGTCGTCGACGGCATTGAACTCGGTCCGAACCTGCGGCGCGTGGACGAGGTCCGGCGCGAGGTCGGCATGGTGTTCCAGAGTTTTAATCTTTTTCCGCACCTGACCGTTTTGGAAAACTGCACGTTGGCACCGATCTGGGTGCGCAACATCCCGAAGAAAGATGCCGAAGCAGCCGCGATGAAATATCTGGAGCGGGTCAAAATTCCGCATCAGGCCAACAAATATCCGGGCCAGATGTCCGGCGGCCAGCAGCAGCGCGTCGCGATCGCGCGTGCGCTGACCATGAACCCCAAGGTCATGCTGTTCGACGAGCCGACCTCGGCGCTGGATCCCGAAATGGTCAAGGAGGTGCTCGACACCATGGTCGACCTCGCCAGGGAAGGCATGACCATGCTCGTCGTCACGCACGAAATGGGATTTGCCAGGGAAGTGGCCAACCGCGTCGTGTTCATGGACGCCGGGCAGATCATCGAGGCGAACACCCCGGCGAACTTCTTCGCCAATCCGCAGCACGCGCGGACGAAATTGTTCCTCAGCCAGATTTTGCGGCACTAGGCCGGGTTACGATTGCCCCATGGCGAGGAGCGTGCAAAGCACGCGTCTCGAACCATGCAAGCCCGAATGCTGCCATCCTTCGAAACGCGGCCAAAAGGCCGCTCCTCGGGATGAGATCGGTGGGTGTGCCGCGATCACACCTTCTCGAACGGCACGTCGATCTTGGTGCGCTTCTCCAACCATGTCGGCACCGGCAGGTTCTTCGAGCGCATGAATTCCGGATTGAACAGCTTCGATTGATAGCGGCTTCCGGAATCGCACAGCACGGTCACGATGGTCTTGCCGGGCCCCATCTGCCTGGCGAGCCGGATCGCGCCGGCGACGTTGATGCCGGTCGAGCCTCCGAGGCACAGACCCTCGTGCTCGAGTAATTCGTAGATGATGGGAACGGCTTCCTCGTCGGGAATAAGGATAGGCGTCGTCGACTTTCGCGGTCTCGATGATGGGCGTGACGCGGCCGAGCCCGATGCCTTCGGTGATCGATCCGCCCGGTGACGACTTGACCATGCCGTGCTTGAACCATTCCTACATCGCCGCGCCGTGCGGATCGGCGAAGGCGATGACGATGTCCTTGTTCTTTTCCTTCAGGTAGCGGCTGATGCCCGCCAGCGTCCCACCGGTGCCGACCGAGCAGATGAAGCCGTCGACCTTGCCGCCCGTCTGCTGCCAGATCTCCGGCCCGGTCGATTCGTAGTGCGCCTTGGCGTTATCGAGGTTATTCCACTGATCGGCGAACAACACGCCGTTCGGCTCCGTCTTGCGCAACTGATCGGCCAGCCGCTTTCCGACATGCTGGTAGTTGTTCGGATTGGAGTAATGGCAGCGCCGGCACCTCCACGAGTTCGGCGCCGCACAGCCGCAGCATATCCTTCTTTTCCTGGCTCTGGGTTTCCGGAATCACGATCAGGGTCCGGTAACCGCGCGCGCTCGCGACGACCGCAAGGCCGATTCCGGTGTTGCCCGCGGTCCCTTCCACCACGAGCCCGCCGGGCTTGAGGTCGCCGCGCTTCTCGGCTTCGAGGATCATCCATTTGCCGGCGCGATCCTTCACCGACTGGCCGGGATTCATGAACTCGGCCTTGCCGAGAATGGTGCAGCCAGTCGCTTCTGAAGCCCGCTTCAGCTTGATCAGCGGCGTGTTGCCGATCGCTTCGACGACGTCATTGTTGATTGTCATGTCGGGGGTATCTTGCCGGTCTGTTGTCAAATCCGGCGCGACCCTAGATGTCCGCAGGGCGCAAAAGTGAACAGGCTTTCGCAGTGCGGCGAATCTAGTCGGATTTGGCGAACACCACCTGGCGCACGTCGATATTTCCCGACAGGAATCCGGCCTCGCAATAAGCGAGGTAATATTCCCACAACCGCCGGAACCGGTCGTCGAAGCCGAGCGGCATCAGGTTCGGCCAGGCCGCGCGGAAATTATTTCGCCAGGTGGCGAGTGTCTTGGCATAATCTTGCCCGAAAATGCGTTCGCGAATGACGGGAACGCCGAACCGCTCGCCCAGCGATTTCAGCACCTGCGGCGAGGGCAGCATTCCGCCGGGAAAAACGTAACGCTGGATGAAATCGACTTCGCGGCGATAGGTCTGGAACAGGCTGTCCTGAATGGTGATGGCCTGGATGCCGGCAAGCCCGCCGGGCAGCAGCCGGTCGCGCAACTGTGAGAAATATTTCGGCCAGAACTGCTCGCCGACCGCCTCGATCATTTCGATCGACGCGATCCGGTCATAGCGGTCGCGCTCGTCGCGATAATCCTTGAGCCGGATCTCGACCTTCTCGGCGAGGCCGGCGTTCTGGATGCGCGCCTGCGCGAAGTCGCGCTGTTCCTTGCTGATGGTGAGCCCGACCACTTTGGCGCCAAAGGTCTTGGCGGCATATTCCGCAAAGCCGCCCCATCCGCATCCGATCTCCAGCAATTTCTGGCCGGGTTGCAGATCGATGGCTTCGGCAAGCCTGCGGTATTTGTTGTTTTGGGCGGCGGCCAGATCGGGGGTGTGATCCTCAAACAAAGCCGAGGAATAGGTCATGCTCGGATCGAGCCATGCCGAGTAGAACGCGTTGCCGATGTCATAATGCGCGTAGATGTTGCGGCGCGCCTGCCGCTTGGTATTGCTGTTGAACCAGTGCCGGACGATCTGGACGAAGCGCATCAGCGGCTTGTCGACGAGCATCGCCTGAATCAGGTCGTGATTGACGCAGAACAGATAGAGGAACTGCGTCAAGTCAGGCGTGTCCCATTCGCCGTTCAGATAGGCTTCGGCTATGCCGATGTCGCCGCCATTCAGAAGCCGCGACGCAAAGCCGTAATTGTAAAGCGTCATGGCAGCCGATGGATCCGGCTCTGCGCCGCCTAACCTGATCCTGCGGCCGTCGGGAAGTGTCACGTCAAGCGTGCCGCGCCGCAGCCTGGAGCCGAATCCAAGCGCCAACCGGACAACACGGGGCAGGTCCGAAAGCACCGTCTCCACATTGTCGGGGGTCACCGAGATCAAATCCGGCATGGGCAGATCCAACAAGCGATGTGGCTCTGTGTCCAGGCTCCGCGTGAGTGACCTAGTGTCGACCTTCACCGGACCAGAGCGCTCTTCCGCGGGCGCAACGCTGGATCATTATAATCATTGCGTTTGCCGGTCGCCAAGCCGGTATCGAGGGCGTTCGCGGATGCGGCATTCGGGCGCGACGCAAGGCCACCGCGAAGTTCGCCCTTTATTGCAGCGCCATCGGCGACGAGCTTCGGAAACAAACCAGTTGTTGCCATCGCCTTTTTACTCGAAGCGGCCGGCATCCGGCGTGGCGATGAAATCGAACCGTCCAATTACCGAAAATCACATGAAATGTTGGTAAGCTTGGTTCGCGCCCCCGATCGCCTCAATCCACGAAAATCCCGTTGGAATGCGGAAAATGGCGAGGTTCTTGATGTCCGGCGACGTTCTCAAATAAACGGCACCGCGGGGGACAGCGGTGGGAACAGGCTGTCCGCGCCACGATCCCCCGGCTAGTATGGCAAGCAGGTTCTTGAAGGAAGCATCACAGCAGTGAGCGTGTCGCAGCCAGTCCCCACAGGCGTTATTTGCGAATCGGTCTCGCGTTCAGCGGAGCGTCGGATGCCGGGCATTTTGCCCGGCGGAGGGCCGACGTGACACACAGATTTCCGGGTGTTGCCGTCAAGCGCCTGCCTGATGCCGTTCCTGGCCTGGATCGCGTGGCGAGATGGCTTGTGGCGCTTTGCATTGTGGCCAGTTCCGTCGGCTGCGTCCTGACCCAGGATGTGCCCGATCCGGCCCTCGACATTCCCGACGGCTACAAGGCCGCGAGATTGATCGACCCCGAAGCTCCCCCGACGCTGGATTGGTGGCGCGGATTCCGTTCGCCGGAATTGACTGATTTGATGGAGGAAGCCCAGACGGTCAATCTGGACATCGCCGCGGCCGTCGCGCGCTTCAAGCAGGCCGACGCGCAGGCGCGCATTGCGGGCGCGGCGCTGCTGCCGAACCTCAGCGGCACGGGTCAGGAGACCTATTCCCGAACGTCCGGCTCAAGCTCCAGCGGACTGACCAATGGCGGACGTGAGGTGGTCAACTATTCCGCCTCGCTCAGCGCCAGCTACCAACTGGATTTCTGGGGCCAGAACCGCGACGCCCTGCAGGCGGCGGAGGAGACGGCGATCGCCAACCGCTTCGATCGCGATGTGGTGGCGCTCACGACGCTGACCAGCGTCGCCAACGCCTATTTTCAGGTGCTCGCTTCGCAGGACCGGCTTCGCACCGCCGAGAGCAATATCGCCAGCGCGACGCGCGTCCTCGAAGCGATCAAGCAACGGCTCAAAGCCGGCACCGGCACCGACCTGGACGTCGCGCAGCAGGAAGCCGTTCTCGGCAATCAAAAGGCCGCGGTGCCGCCGCTGCGGCAAACGCTCGCGCAGAACATCAATGCACTGGCGACGCTGGTCGCGCGGCCGCCGGAAAGCGTGCGCGTCACCGGCGGCTCGCTCAACGCGATTTCGTCGCCGCGGGTTACGCCCGGTCTGCCGTCGGAGCTATTGACGCAGCGGCCGGATATCAGGCGCCAGGAAGCGCAGCTCGCTTCCGCCACCGCCAATGTCGGCAACGCCCGCGCGCAATTCTTCCCCAGCATCCAGCTGACCGGGCAGGGCGGCTATCAAAGTTCGGCGCTGGTATCGCTGTTCCAGCCTCACGCTGCATTCTTCAGCATGGTCGGCAGCCTGACGCAGCCGATCTTCGATGGCGGAAAAATTCTCGGCAATTTTGAGTTCACCAAGGCCAAGCAGGAAGAATTGCTGCAGACCTACCGCAAGACGGTGGTCTCGGCGTTTGCCGATGTCGACAACGCGCTGGTTTCGATCAAGGAGACCTCCGCGAAGTTGCGGCTGCAGCGCGAGGTGGTCGCGTCCTCGCGACGGGCCTTTCAATTGTCCGAGCAGCAGCTGCGGGCCGGGACTGCGGACATCGTAACCGTGCTAAATACGCAAGTGACACTATTTCAGGCGGAAGACGTGCTGTGGCAGGCCCAGCTTGCCCGATTGCTGGCGGTTGTCAGCCTGTATCAAGCGCTGGGGGGCGGTTGGGAGCCAAGGATGGAGAGGCCGGTCAATGCTCTTTAAGCCGGATTTGAACGAAACCGCGAAGGCGGCCGGCGACCGCGTGGTTCGCGTCGCTTCGCGGGCACGCCGCCGTACCGTTTCGATTGCGATCACGCTGTTGATCGTCGGCGGCCTCGGCTACATCGCCTGGACCTCGCTGCAGCAGAGGCAGGCCGCAAAAAACGGGACGCGCCCCGATCTGCCGGTGCCGGTGCTGGCCGCGACGCCGCACATCCAGGATGTCCCGGTCTATCTCGACGGCGTCGGCGCCGTGCGCGCGCTGAACACCGTGACGGTGCGCTCCCAGGTCGACGGCAAGTTGATCGCGGTCAATTTCACCGAAGGACAGGACGTCAAGAAGGGCGACGTGCTCGGCGAGATTGATCCTGTGATCTACAAGGCGCAGTACGATCAGGCCGTCGCCAAGAAGGCGCAGGATGAAGCGCAGCTCTCCAATCAGCGCCTCGACCTGGCGCGCTATCAGCAACTTTCCGCCTCCAACGCCGGCTCCAAGCAGCAATATGACACCCAACGCGCCGTCGTCGCCCAGCAGGAGGCGCTGGTGAATGCCGATCAGGCGCAGATCGACAACGCGCAGGCGACGCTCGGCTACACCAAGATCGTCGCGCCGTTGTCGGGCCGCGCCGGGCTGCGCCAGGTCGACCAGGGCAACATCATCCACGCCGCCGACATCACGGGTCTTGTCATCATCACCCAGTTGCAGCCGATCGCGGTGCAGTTCAGTCTTCCGCAGCAGCAGATCGTACGGGTCAATGCGGCCTCCGCCAAGGGCGCGCTGAAGGTCGACGTCTTCGGCAATGACGGGACCACGGTGATCGATACCGGCACGCTCAAAGGCATCGACAACCAGGTCGATCCGACCACCGGCACGCTCAAGCTCAAGGCCGAATTTCCCAATGCCAATTTTCAGCTCTGGCCCGGGCAATTCGTCAATGTGCGGCTCAAGGTCGACACGCTCATGCAGGCGGTGGTGGTGCCGACCTCGGCGGTGCAACGCGGTCCGGCGGGAACTTTCAGCTACGTCATCGGCGACGGCGATATCGTGACGGCGAAACCGGTTGTGGTGACGCAGCAGAACGAAACCGATGCGGTGATCGCCAGCGGACTGACGCCCTCCGATCGCGTGGTGACGACGGGCTTCGCCAACCTGTCCGATGGCGCCAAGGTCGTCATCGGCAAGGACGAACAGACGCCGACGGCCGATCTCGCGCCGCGCAAGAAGGGCAGCCGTGCCCAACAGGGCAAGGACGGCGAAGGCAAAGGCGGCAAGAAGGGGGAGCGCGGCCCAGGCGATCAAACCGGCCAGGCCAGACCGGCGCAGGGAGGCGAGCCGTCGGGCGGCGCAGCGAAGCAGCCATGACCAAAGAAATCGTTGCCTGCGGAATTCCCGACTCGAATGTCTGACCTCGCAGGCGTGAGCGTGCAGCCATGAGCGTTTCTGAACCGTTCATTCGCCGGCCGATCGCAACCTCGCTATTGGGGATCGCGCTTCTGATCGGTGGTGCGCTCGGCTATTGGGCGCTGCCGGTATCGGCGCTGCCGCAGGTCGATTTTCCGACCGTGCAGGTGACGACGCAATTACCCGGCGCCAGTCCCGATGTGATCGCCTCGCTGATCACTGCGCCGCTCGAGCGTCAGCTCGGGCAGATTCCGTCGCTGTCCTCGATGCAGTCGACCAGTTCGTTCGGCGTCAGCCAGGTTTCGCTGCAGTTCGACCTCAATCGCGACATCGATGGCGCCACCCAGGATGTGCAGGCGGCCATCAACGCCGCCGCCGGCGTGCTGCCGAAAAATCTCCCGTACCCGCCAACCTACGCCAAGGTCAACCCCGCCGACGCGCCGGTGCTGACGCTGGCGCTGAGATCGGAGACGGTTTCGCTCCGCGCCATGAGCGATCTCGCCGATACCATTCTGGCGCAACGCCTCAGCCAGATATCCGGCGTCGGGCGCGTTTCGGTGCTGGGCGGCCTTAAGCCGGCGGTGCGGGTCCAGGCCGACCTGGCGCGGCTCGCCGCCTACGGCATCGCGATGGAGGATTTGCGCAACGCGATCGCGGGCGCCAACGTTTCCGGACCGAAGGGGTCGCTCGACGGCGCGCAACAGGCCTATACGATTGCCGCCAACGACCAGATCGCGGTGGCCGAGGCCTACAAGCCCATCATCATCGCCTATCGCAACGGCGCGCCGGTCACCATCGGCGACGTCGCTGTTATCGTCGACGGGCTGGAAAACGATCGCACCGGCGGCTGGTATCAGGGAACGCCGGCCGTCATCATCGACATCCAGCGGCAACCCGGCGCCAATGTCATCGAAGTCGTCCGCCAGATCCGGGCTGAAATTCCAAAGCTGCAGCGCGCGATTCCGGCCGGCGTCAACCTGACCGTGGTGAGCGACCGGACGGTCACCATTCGCGCCTCCGTCCATGACGTGCAGTTCACGCTGGTTCTCAGCGTGGTGCTGGTCACGCTTGTGGTGCTGTTGTTCCTGCGCTCGCTGCGCGCAACGTTGATCGCCGGCGTGGCGCTGCCGCTGTCGCTGATAACTTCTTTCGGCGTCATGTATTTCTTCGGCTTCAGCCTCGACAATCTGTCGCTGATGGCGCTGACGATCGGCACCGGCTTCGTGGTCGACGACGCCATCGTGATGATCGAGAACATCGTCCGCCACATGGAAAACGGCGAATCCGCGATGGACGCCTCGCTCCGCGGCGCGAGCGAAATCGGCTTCACCGTGATTTCGCTGACGGTGTCGCTGATCGCCGTTTTCATCCCGCTGTTGTTCATGTCGGGACTTGTGGGGCGCATGTTCCGCGAATTCGCGCTGACCCTGACGATCGCGGTCGTGACATCGGCGATCGTGTCGCTGACCCTGACGCCGATGATGTGTTCGCGGCTCTTGAAGCACGCTGGCGAAGAGATCATGGTCCCGGGTCTCGCCGCTGTCAGCCGCTTCATCGACCGCATGGTCGATTTCTATCACAGCACGCTGTTGTGGGTGCTGGAACGACAGCGCGCGACGATGCTGGTCACCTTCGTCACGCTTGCCGCGACCCTGGTCCTGTATGTCGTTGCGCCCAAGGGCTTTCTGCCCTTGCAGGACACGGCTTCCATCACCGCCGTGACCCAGGCCGGTCCGGACGTTTCGTTTTCGGAAATGCAAAGCCGGCAGACCCAGGCCGCGGATGCGATCAAGGCCGACCCCGATGTGACCGGTGTCGTCTCCGTGATCGGTGCGGGCTCGGTCAACCCGACCACCAATGTCGGCCGTCTGGTGATGACGCTGAAACCGCGCGGCGAACGGCGTGACGACGTTTCCGTCGTGGTCGCGCGCCTGAAGGAGCTGACGGCCTCGATTCCAGGCATGACGATCTATTTTCAGCCGGTGCAGGACGTGCAGATCTCGACCCAGTCCAGCCGCTCGCAGTATCAGTACACGCTGACCGGCACCGATTCGGCGCTGGTAGGGCTGTGGGCCAACAAACTGGTCGCCGAATTGCGTCGCGATCCCTTGTTCCGCGATGTCTCTTCGGAAGCTCAGGATGGGGGCTTGCGCGCGGCGCTCGACGTCAACCGGCAGCGCGCCGGTCAGCTCGGCGTCAGCATCCAGGGCGTCAACGACACCCTGAACGACGCCTTCGCGCAGCGGCAGATTTCGACCATCTACGGACAGGCCAACCAGTACCGGGTGGTGCTGGAAGCCATGCCGGTCTACCAGCGCGATCCGTCGATCCTCTCAAAACTCTATTTGCCCGGCGCGCTCGGCGCCCAGGTGCCGCTGTCGGCGGTGGCGACCCTGACCCGCACCACCGCACCGCTGGCGATTTCGCATCAGGCGCAATTTCCGGCGGTCTCGCTCAGCTTCAATCTCGCGCCCGGTGCCGCACTCGGCGACGCCGTCGATGCCGTCAAGGCAATCGAGGCGCGCATCGGCATGCCCGGCAGCATCGTCGGCATTTATGCGGGCGATGCCGCCGAGTTCTCGAAATCGCTGGCGGGACAGCCGTGGCTGATCCTGGCGGCGCTGGTCACCATCTACATCGTGCTCGGCGTGCTTTATGAGAGCTACATTCACCCCATCACCATCCTCTCGACGCTGCCGTCGGCGGGCGTCGGCGCCATTCTGGCGCTGATGCTGTTCGGGCAGGACCTGTCGGTGATCGGCCTGATCGGCATCATTCTGCTGATGGGCATCGTCAAGAAGAACGCCATCATGATGATAGACTTCGCGCTGGAGGCGGAGCGGCATCAGGGCATGTCGGCAATGGACGCGATCGTGCAGGCCTGTCTGTTACGTTTCCGCCCCATCATGATGACGACGCTGGCCGCCTTGTTCGGCGCACTGCCGCTGGCGGTGGAAAGCGGCACCGGCGCCGAGCTGCGTTTTCCGTTGGGCATTTCGATCATCGGCGGGCTGCTGCTGAGCCAGTTGCTGACGCTGTACACGACGCCGGTGATCTACCTCGCGCTCGACCGGGTGAACCGCAGCATCGAAAAGGCGGTGCCGCCGGTCGGCCCTGAACTGCCGTCGCCGCCGGTCGCCGGCGCCACCGAGGGGATGCAGTAATGGCATCGGTATCGATCTCGGAGCCGTTCATCCGCCGGCCGGTCGGCACCACATTGCTGGCGATCGGGCTCTTCCTGGTCGGCGTGGTCGCTTACGCGTTTCTTCCCGTCGCCGCGGTTCCCAATGTCGACTTTCCGGCGATTCGGGTCTCCGCGACGCGCCCTGGCGCCGATCCCTCCGTGATGGCGGCGACCGTTGCCGCGCCGTTGGAACGGCGGCTCGGCGAAATCTCGGGCATCGACCAGATCACCTCGACAAGCTCGCTGGGGACGACCAGCATCCAGCTGCAATTCGCCATTGGCCGCGACATCGACCGCGCCGCGCGCGACGTGCAGGCCGCGATCAACGCCTCGCTTGCCGATCTGCCGAGCGATCTGCCGGCGCTGCCTAAATTCCGGAAAGCCAATACCGCCGCGGCGCCGGTATTCGTGCTGGCGCTGACGTCGAAGACGATTTCCACAAGCGCGATCTATGACGTCGCGGATACGGTGCTGGCGCAGCGCATCTCGCAGGTACCGGGTGTCGGCGAAGTCACCGTCAGCGGCGCCGACCAACCCGCGGTCCGCATCGCGCTCAACCCGGTAGCGCTGTCGAATGCCGGGATCGCCACCGACGACGTCAGGCTCGCGATCGTCAACGCCAACCCGCTGGGCCCGGTCGGAATCTTCAATGGCGGCCGCCAGAGCGAAACCTTGTCGACCAACCGGCAGATGCGGACCGCGGCCGAATTCCGCGACATCCTGATCAAGAGTTCGAACGGCAACTTCGTCCGGCTCTCCGATGTTGCCGAGGTGGAAGATTCCGTTCGCAACAGCCGGTCGATCGCGTGGTTCAACAAGCAGCCCGCCGTCCTCATTCAGATTACAAAGCAGGGCGACGCCAACGTCATCGACACCGTCGATCGCGTGCGCGCGCTGATCCCCCAACTGAAGCAATGGATCCCCGGCGGCGTCGAGATTTCCACCCTGGTCGATCGCACCGGAACCATCCGCGCCAGTGTCCACGACATGCAGTTGACGCTGCTGGCGACCGCGTTCCTCGTCATGGTGGTGGTGTTCGCATTCCTGCGCCGGATCACGCCGACGATTGCGGCGGGCGTGTCGGTGCCGCTGGCGCTGGCCGGCACCTGCGCCGGCATGTGGCTCGCCGGTTTCTCGATCGACAATCTGTCGCTGATGGCGCTGGCGATCTCGGTCGGCTTCGTGGTCGACGACGCCATCGTCATGATCGAGAACATGTACCGCAACCTCGAACGTGGCATGCGGCCCTACCAGGCGGCGCTGGAAGGCGCCAAACAGATCGGCTTTACGGTGCTGTCGATCAGCCTGTCGCTGATCGCGGCCTTCACGCCGCTGATCTTCATGAACGGGATCGTCGGCCGGCTGTTGCGGGAATTTTCGGTGACCCTGACCTTTGCCATCGTGGTTTCCACCGTGGTTTCGCTGACCATCACGCCGATGATTTGCGCCCATTACATCAAGGCCGCCACTTCCGATAACGCGACCTGGTTCGACCGCGCTGTCGAGGGCACATTGTCGCGCATGGTGGCGTTTTATGCGCGGACGCTGCGCGTGGTGCTGGACTATCCGCTTATGACGTTGCTGGTATTCTTCGCGACCATCGCGCTGACGGTGACGCTCTATATCAAGACGCCCAAAGGGTATTTCCCGGTCGACGACTCCGGCTTCGTGATCGGCGCGACGCGGGCATCCGCCGATATCTCGTTTCAGTCCATGCTCGGACTTCAGCAGCAGCTCGCGGACATCGTGATGGCCGATCCGGCCGTTGCGGGTGTCGGGTCGATCCTTGGCGGAGGCGGCGGCCCCGGCGGCGGGGGCTCCAATCACGGCATCATGATCATCAGCCTCAAGCCGCCGGCCGAGCGCGGCGGGTTGACCACGGCACTGGTGATCGATCGCCTGCGCAAGAACCTCTATCGAGTTGCGGGAATCCGCCTGTTCATGTTCGCGGCGCAGGACGTACGCGCGGGCGGACGGCAGAGCGATTCGGACTATCAATACACGCTGTCGAGCACCGATCTCGATCTCCTGCAGAAATGGGCGCCGATCGTCGGCAAGCGCATGGAGACGGTCGAGGGCATCACCGACGTTTCCAGCGACCGCGATCCCGGCGGGCTGCAGCTGGCGCTGTCGATCGACCGGCAAAAGGCATCCACGCTTGGCGTTCGCGTGCAGGACATCGACAACGCGCTCAACAACGCGTTCTCCCAGCGGCAGATTTCCATCGTCTACACCCAGCGCAACCAGTACATGGTGGTGCTGGAGATCGACCCGAAATTTCAGAGCGATCCCTCCAACCTCGAACATATTTTCGTCGCCGGCGCGGGTGGCGTGCAGGTACCGCTCTCCACCGTTGTTCGCACGCAGCGCGGCCTGTCGCCGCTCGCGGTGTTTCACTCGCAGTCGATTCCATCGACCACGGTGTCGTTCAATCTCCTGCCGGACGTGCCGTTGCAGGTCGCCACGTCAAATATCCAGCGTGCGGTGGAGGAGTTGCATATGCCCGAGGGCATTCGCGGCAGTTTTGACGGTAACGCAGGCGACTTCAGCAAAACCAGCGGGCATATGCCGCTGCTGATCCTCGGCGCGCTGGTGGCGATGTATATCGTGCTGGGTGTGCTCTACGAAAGCCTCGCCCATCCCCTGACCATCATTTCGACCTTGCCTTCGGCCGGACTGGGCGCGCTGCTGGCGTTGCAGGTCACCAACACGCCGCTGACCATCATCGCCTTTGTCGAAATCATTCTCCTGATCGGCATCGTCAAGAAGAACGGCATTATGATCGTGGATTTTGCGCTGGACGCCGAACGCCACCGCGGCTTGTCGTCGGCGGATGCCATCTTCGAGGCCTGCAGCGCCCGTTTCAGGCCTATTCTGATGACGACAATGGCTGCACTGTTCGCAGGCATTCCGCTGGTGATCGCCACCGGTCCCGGCACCGAGCTGCGCCGGCCACTCGGCATCACCATCATCGGCGGATTGTTCGTCTCGCAGATCCTGACGCTGTACACGACGCCGGTGATCTATCTTTTGATCGACCGGCTGCGGCGACGATCCGAGCCCGCCCCGATCGCGGCGCCTGCAGAATAGCTTTGAATCGCGGTGCGGCGCGGCGTATAGCGGGCGCATGTCGAAACAATCCGAGCCTGACACCGGCACCGCTATAGCGGAGGCGATACCGGACTGTCCGCGCTGCCAAAAGCCGCTGCCGCTGTGCATCTGCGACAGCATCACGCCGATCGAGAACCGGATTTCGTTGTTGATCCTGCAGCATCCGCAGGAGCAGGACAGGGCGCTCGGCACGGCGCGTCTGACGGCGCTGCATTTCAAGGATGCGGTGTTGAAAATCGGATTATCGTGGCCGAGCCTTTCCAGGGCGCTGGGACGGCCGATCGCCGATCCCTCGCGCTGGGCGGTGCTCTATCTCGGTTCGGCGAAAGTCAGCGATCTCGACACCGACAGCGAAATTGTCGCCATCAACCGCAAGGGCGAAATCGAGGACAATCAGCGCGCCATCCTGAAGGACATCGAGGGCATCGTGCTGCTCGACGGCACCTGGAGCCAGGCCAAGGCGCTGTGGTGGCGCAACGCCTGGATGCTGAAATGCCAGCGGGTCATCCTCGGCCCGGCGCGTCCGTCGCGTTACGGCCAGTTGCGCCGCGAACCGCGCCGCGACGGCCTGTCCACCATCGAGGCGGCGGCGATGCTGCTTTCTGCCCTCGAAAAGCGGCCGGCTGTCGCCGAGACGCTGCACGCGAGTTTCGAGCGGATGCTGGCTAGATATCGCGAGGCGCAGAGCGTGCTGCCCGAACTGGCACCAAAACCGCGGCCGAAACGGGACTACCGCCGCCGCAAACGCGCCTGACCAAACCGTTTTCACGGGCCCCGGTTCGCCTGAAGAAACCGCGCCAAATGAGGGACGGGAGCCAGTCCGGCTCCCTTGGTTGCCTATCCCTGACAGGCCGTATATGAGATCGGTCTTATGGGGCCACGTGGCGGAGTGGTTACGCAACGGTCTGCAAAACCGTGTACACCAGTTCAATTCTGGTCGTGGCCTCCACCCTTAGTCTTTGATTTATTTCATTTATCGCTTTGTTCCGGCGATCGGATTGTCACTCAATCAGCTTCTGGCGTTTCCGAATTGCGGCGTTGAGGGGCTTGGTCCGCCGTGGCGGCCGGTCCTTGCGCACATGGCCTTGATGCGCGCATTGCAACCAGCCCATTAATCCGGACGATGAGAGAAGCCTGGGTAGATCAACCGAAAGCGAAAACCAGCAAGCTCGAGCACAGAAGCACAAAGCCGGCCGCAGTCACCGCGAGGAACCCGTCGGATACGAGGTCATGATTGCGCATGGCACACCTCCCGCTCAGAATGCTGGTCCGAATTTATTAAAGATTTCTGAATTGGCTTTTTGCTAAAAGGTGCTGCGCGGTCCGAGATCAGGCTCCTGAATGAAAGCCATCCAATGCATGGGCGAGGAAAATGGTGGCGCTAATTAGGCCCAAAAACGCTGTAACAATCTCTATCATCGGTCACGTCCTTGCACCCCGGCCGGATAGAGCGACTTGCGAGGCCGCACAGTCAAAAGGATTTCGTGCATTTCCGGAAATCGGATTCTGACTGATGCTTTAGAGCAACAGGTCGCGGTCCAATTGGGATGATGGGGAGATGGCCTTGTGAGAACGGAAAACCGCGACCGATGGATTATCACGGAAGCGTTGGCAACGGCGCTAATCGCGCTGGAGCAGCTTCCGCCGAAACGCCAACCGCGTTCTCATATGGATGAAATCAGGAGGCTTTTGACCGCTTCCGACCCTGCAAACGTCAGCCTGCATCTGGCCCAGGCAAAGTGCAGATTGTTTCCTGAGCTTGATCCGGAGGCCGTCTATCGCGAGTACGGCCTCGGGGACGGGCAAGGCTGAGAAATTGCTCGCCAGCAATATAATCAGTGACTTGCGCTGATTATTGGTGAGGCCGGAAGAGGTTCCGCGCCGGCTCTTCAGCAGGTGGCGTACCAGCCCTCGGGAAACGGAATGAGCGGCCAGGCCAGTTCATTGTCGTTGGCGGCTTTCGGCGGGTCATCGAACATTGGAAGATTGGCCAAAACCTCTTCCTGCGGCGCGGGTTCGATCGCCATTCTGACGGCCTCCAGCAATCGGTCGAATTCAACTTCGCTCATCGCGCTCTCCGGTGTTCGAGAGCGCAAGATCCCAGAAGTCCTTTGTTTCCGGATTGAACGGATCGCTCAAATTGTATCGATCGAGCGATCGCGGCCGACCTGGTTACTGATGTCTTGATGTCGAGCGCAGACGTAGACCGGCCCAGCGTGACCAAATGTGGGAAAAATCACGTTTGGCCAACAATCTTTTCGGTACCGCGATGACAACGGTGCCGTCGCGGCGCCGGCCGTTCTCGAGGGAATGCTGTCATGACCGCAAGATTTCCCGGAGTTTTGGCTATCGCGAGCATCCCGCTGGCACTCGGTCGCTTGCTTGCGCTGCGCAGCCGGGTTCGGGCATCGGCTGATCCCGCGACGCTATCGCCGCGTGCCTGCGCCAACATGGCCAGGTAAAAATATGGCCGGGCAATCTTGCAGGATGATGGATTTGGCTCCCCGGGCTGGATTCGAACCAGCGACCATTCGATTAACAGTCGAATGCTCTACCGCTGAGCTACCGAGGAATAGGCGAAAACCGTGTTCGCAGGCGGCAGCGTATAACAAAGCCCTCAAGGCTTGCAAAGGACGAAATATCCGCCTCTGGCGCGACATCAAAAGGGCAAGGGAACTAGCTGCGCCGCAAGGATTTGTTGCCGCTTCTGGCTGCGCGAGAGTGGCTCTTCCGCGCCCCGCCGGGCGCCCGTGGCCACGCCGGACCGCGAGCCGGGCGCTAAAAAGACTCATTCGCCGCCGACGCTTTGTGGTGTCGGGATTCGTCACAGAGGTGATTCGATGCCAGACATCAAGACCGATGCCTTAAGGCCGGTGCCCTCGATCGTCCCAAGCGACATACCCGCGATGAGCGACGACGAATGCTTGATCCGGCTCGCCCAAGCCGTCGAGGAACACGATTCCGCGCATTTGGACGAGGTGGCGAGGTTGATCGGGCGGCTCGCGGTGACGATCGAATAGATCGTATTTGCGAGCCGGAAGCATCTCGGGAAGAAAGCGGATTGCAGGCTTTGCTTGCGCAATCGGCGTTGCGTTTTGGCGAAGTTTGTACCAGAGATGACGCGGTTTAGAGCTCCTTTCCTGCGGCATCGTCCGCACGACTTCCAGGGTCCGCCAATGTCCGGTTTTGCGACCGCGCGCCAGAAAATGGTCGATGGCCAGGTGCGCCCCAACGACGTCACCGATATCCGAATTCTCGATGCCATGCTCGCGGTGCCGCGCGAGGCCTTCGTCCCGCAAAATCAGCGCGCGCTGGCCTATCTGGACCTCGATCTGGATGTCAGCGAAGGAACCTCCGCAAAGCGCTTCCTGATCAAGCCGGCGGTCATGGCGAAGATGCTGCAGGCCGCCGAGATCAAGGGCACCGACAAGGTTTTGGTGGCGGGTTCTGCGCCCGGATATACCGCTTCTGTGGTGGCAAGCCTCGCGGGGCAGGTGATTGCGACCGAAAGCGACCCGGCACAGGTGGCGAAGGCCGGGGAAGTCCTGGCCCAGCTCGGGCTTGGAAACGTGACGTTCCGGGCTACCGCCGCGGCGGAGGGGGATCCGGCGCACGCTCACTATGACGTGATCATCCTCGACGGCGCGACCGAAATCACGCCCGACCGGCTCTATGGACAGCTCAAGGAGGGTGGCCGGCTGGTCGGGGTTTTTGCGATGACGAAGCCACCGCGGGCCACGATCGTGACACACAGTCACGGCGATTTTGGGGACCGGGCGCTTTTCGACGCGTCTGTGCCGGTCTTGCCGGGCCTGGAGCGCCTTCCCGCGTTCGTTTTCTAGCCACGTTGCTGCTAAAATCCCGTTCTGAATCAGGAGTGTGGCCCGGATGCTGCACGTCAAGAGTTTCCACCGCCCCGGGCCGGAGCGGGGGTTCCGTGCCGCTTGCACCGAGAATAAGGTGCGGGGCGATACTGACTCGGAATGAAGCGCCATACCGGTTCAAGCGCGCTTGAACCGGCGAACGTAAGAATGGATTGCCAGGGATGCGTTGGGTGAAGTTGGTTACCGGAGCTGCGGCTGCGGTCCTGCTGATGGCGGATATGGGCCCGACGCCTGCCTTGGCCGATACCATTGAGGCCGCGCTGGTGCGCGCCTATCAGAGCAACCCGCAGCTCAACGCGCAGCGCGCCCAGGTCCGCTCCACGGACGAAAACGTGCCGCAGGCGCTGTCGGGCTATCGTCCGAAAGTCGCGCTCACCGCCAGCGCCGGCTATCAGTACACCGACACGAATTCGACCGCGGGTGGCTCGCCCACCCAAATCGTCAGGACCGAGATTCACGGTGCTGACGCCCCGCGCAGCGCCGGCCTGACGGTCACGCAAAACCTTTTCAACGGCCAACAGACCGCCAATAGAACCCGCGCGGCGGAGAGCCAGGTCTCGGGCGCGCGCGAGGGCCTGCGGGTGCTCGAACAGCAGGTGCTGCTAGCGGCCGCCACGATCTACATGGACTACTTGCGCGATTCCGCCATCGTCGAGGTTCAGCGCAGCAACGTGCGCGTTCTCGAACAGACGTTGAAGCAGACCCGCGATCGATTCAATGTGGGCGAAGTGACGCGCACCGACGTCGCGCAATCGGAGGCGCAGCTCGCCGCCGGCAGGACCCAGCTCCTGGCCGCCGAAGCGACGCTGACGACGACGAAAGCGAATTTCCGCCGCATCATCGGCAACGAACCGGAGCAACTCGCGCCGGGATCCCCGGTCGATCGCTTCTTGCCGCCATCGCTGCCCGGCGCGGTCGATGTCAGCCTGATGGAAAATCCGAACGTCACTGCCGCGATGTTCGGCATCGACGTCAACTATCTTCAGGTCAAGGTCAACGAAGGCGCGCTGTTGCCCACGGTCAATTTGCAGGCCTCGGTGCAGCAAAACTACGAACAGCAGATGACGATCTTCCGGTCCTTCAGCGCTGCCGCGGTCGCGCAGGTTTCGGTGCCGATATTTCAGGGCGGCGCCGAATACGCGCTGATCCGCCAGTCGAAGGAAACACTGGCGCAGCAGCGCCTTGTTCTCGAACAGACCCGCGACCAGATCCGCGCCAACACGGTTACGGCATGGGGGCAGCTGGTTGCCGGCAAGGCGCAGGTCGCATCGGCGCAATCCCAGGTGACCGCTTCCGAGATCGCGCTCAACGGTGTGCGGGAAGAGGCCAAGGCCGGCCAGCGCACGACGCTCGACGTGCTGAACGCCCAGCAGGCGCTGGTCAATGCGCGCGTCGCGCTCGTCACCGCGCAGCATGATCGCGTGGTTGCGTCCTATGCCGTCTTGGCCGCTGTGGGACGGCTGTCGCCGCAGGTGCTCAAACTGCCCACCACCGTCTACGATCCGAGCGTGCATTATCAGCAGGTTCGCGACAGCTGGTTCGGCGTACGCACGCCCGACGGACACTGAAGACGCGCGGAGCCTGTCACAGGGCCGCGCCTGGCGCGGACCCGTTGGAGCTTCTGTCCGAAAGCGGGTTTTGGGGTTGCTTGCAATCAGTTGTTGCCGTGACATACCGTTGCTCGGGGCAGCAGAGCGATTCGCGCCGCATCCGGCCCAAGGCCGCGACGCTTCGATGCTCTGAGTAGGGGCGAGATTCCGCGCGATGTATCGAACGGCGCTTGATCTGGGGACAAGTCAGGCTTGTATGATGAAAATCCCGGCCTGCATATCCGGAACCGGCAAATCCCCTCTCGCTTGGTGTAAAACGCATGCGAGGGCGTTGATGATGTGGAGTCGGAAATGACGCAGCCCGCGAAGGTCCAAGAGCCCTCGATGGAGGAGATTCTGGCGTCGATCCGTCGCATCATTGCCGACGACGAGGCCAAACCGCCGGCCGCCACCGAAAAACCGGCCAGCGCCGCGGCTCCGCCGAAGCCGGAGAGGCTGGCCGCGCCGGCTCCGGCGGCCAACGCGCCCGTGATGAAGGACATTCCGCCGTCAGCGATTCCCGCGGCGCGAGCGGCCGCGGCAAAGGTGGCGGCGCCGCCGGTCAAGCCCGCGCCACCTCCGCCGGCGCCGGCCGCGACCAACAGCCAGGACGATATCGATGCGCTGCTGAACGGCCTCGATGAAGCGACCACCGCGGAGGAGATAAGGCCGCTCTTGCCCGACGCCGAGGTGTTCGAGCTCACCGACGAGATGGCAGTGCCGGAGCCGGAGCCGCCGCAGCCTTCATTCCAAAGGGTCGAACTGCAGGACGATATCGAATTTGCGGAGACTGCCAGGGCGGCGCGTCGGCAGCCCGCGTTTGAACCGCCGGCATTGGAAAGCAGCTCGCCGCCTCAACAGATCCTGTCGCGCTCGACCGTCTCGGCGGTCGAATCGGCGTTCAATGCGCTTGCCCATACCGTGCTCAGCAACAACGCGCGGACGCTGGAAGACCTGGTCAAGGAAATGCTGCGGCCGATGCTGAAATCCTGGCTCGACGACAATTTGCCGGGGCTGGTGGAGCGGATCGTCAAGGCGGAAATCGAGCGGGTTTCACGCGGGCGCTAGCTCATCGGTCCGTAACGGGCCGATTGCCGGCCCCGATTCAGCCACTACATCTGGCTTAATCCTGCATTCGACCTTGCCGTCGTGTTGACTTGGCGCGCTGCGGCGGCTTTCTAGCGCGTTCCATATCCATGATTGTACCGCCATGATCGAGAAGAACTACCAGCCCGCCGATATCGAAGGCCGCATGTCCCTGATCTGGGAGGACAGCCGCGCCTTCGCAGCCGGACGCCCGGAACGGCGGGACGCCAGGCCGTTCACGATCGTGATCCCGCCGCCGAACGTGACGGGCTCCCTGCATATGGGGCACGCACTCAACAACACCCTGCAGGACATTCTCTGCCGCTTCGAGCGGATGCGTGGCCGCGACGTGCTGTGGCAGCCGGGTACCGATCACGCCGGCATCGCGACCCAGATGGTGGTCGAGCGGCAATTGATGGAGCGGCAGCAGCCGGGCCGGCGCGATCTCGGGCGCGCCAAATTCCTCGAACGCGTCTGGCAATGGAAGGCCGAGAGCGGCGGCGTCATCGTCAACCAGCTGAAGCGTCTCGGCGCCTCCTGCGACTGGTCGCGCGAACGCTTTACGATGGACGAGGGCCTGTCGCGTGCGGTGGTAAAAGTGTTCGTTGAGCTGCACCGCGAAGGTCTGATCTATAAAGACAAGCGGCTGGTGAACTGGGATCCAAAATTGCTGACGGCGATTTCCGATCTCGAGGTGCAGCAGGTCGAGATCAAGGGCAGTCTGTGGTATTTGCGCTATCCGCTGGAAGGCAAGACCTTCAACCCGGACGATCCCGCGACCTTCATCGTCGTCGCCACCACTCGGCCGGAGACGATGCTCGGCGACAGCGCGGTCGCGGTGCATCCGGACGACGAGCGCTACACGCATCTGGTCGGCAAGCACGTGATCCTGCCGCTGGTCGGGCGAAAGGTTCCGATCGTCGCCGACGAATATTCCGATCCCGAAAAAGGTTCGGGCGCGGTCAAGGTCACCCCTGCCCATGACTTCAACGATTTCGAGGTCGGCCGCCGCCACAACCTGCCGCAGATCAGCGTGCTCGATCAGGAGGGCGCCCTCGCGCTCGCCGGCAACGAAGATTACCTGCGCGGATTGCCCGAAGGCTCGCAGCAGCTCGCCGAGGAATTGCACGGGGTCGACCGGTTCGCCGCGCGCAAGCAGATCCTGGCGCGGCTGGAGGATTTCGGCTTTCTGGAGCGGACCGAGCCGAATACGCACATGGTGCCGCATGGCGATCGCTCCGGCGTCATCATCGAGCCCTATCTGACCGACCAGTGGTACGTCGATGCCAAGACCCTGGCGCAGCCCGCCATCGCGGCGGTGCGCTCGGGCGCGACCACGTTCGTGCCGAAGAACTGGGAAAAAACCTATTTCGAGTGGATGGAGAACATCCAGCCCTGGTGCATCTCCCGCCAGCTGTGGTGGGGGCATCAAATTCCGGCCTGGTACGGGCCTGACGGCAAGGTGTTCGTCGCCGAGACCGAGGAAGAAGCGATCGGCAACGCGCTCGGCTATTACGTCGAGCAGGAAGTCATCACGCCGGAGCAGGGGCGCGAGATGGCGCTCGACCGCAACAAGCGCGAAGGCTTCATCACCCGCGACGAGGACGTGCTCGACACCTGGTTCTCCTCGGCGCTGTGGCCGTTCTCGACGCTGGGCTGGCCCGACGACGATACCGACGTGAAGCGCTATTATCCGACCGACGTCCTCGTCACCGGCTTCGACATCATCTTCTTCTGGGTCGCCCGGATGATGATGATGGGCCTCCACTTCATGAAGGACGTTCCGTTCCCGACGGTCTACATCCACGCCCTCGTTCGCGACGAGAAGGGAGCGAAGATGTCGAAGTCGAAGGGCAACGTCATCGATCCGCTGCACCTGATCGACGATTACGGCGCCGATGCGCTGCGCTTCACGCTGGCCGCGATGGCGGCGCAGGGCCGCGACATCAAGCTCGCCGCGAGCCGCGTCGAGGGTTACCGCAATTTCGCGACCAAGCTGTGGAACGCCTGCCGCTTCGCCGAGATGAACGCCTGCGCGCTGCCGGTCGGATTCGATCCGACCGGGGCGAAAGAGACGCTGAACCGCTGGATCGCGCACGAGACCGCGCGCGCCACGCGTGAGGTGACCGAAGCCATCGAGGCCTACCGCTTCAACGACGCCGCCGGCGCGATCTATCGTTTCGTCTGGAACGTCTATTGCGACTGGTACCTCGAGTTGGCGAAACCCGTGCTGATGGGCGCCGACGGCGCCGCCAAGACCGAGACCCGCGCCATGGTGGCATGGGCGCGCGACGAAATTCTCAAATTACTGCATCCGTTCATGCCCTTCATTACCGAAGAGCTGTGGGCGGTGACGGCAAAGCGTGACGGCCTGCTGGCGCTGGCGCCGTGGTCGCGCAGGGCCGACGAATTGACGCCGGAACAACTGGCGCTGATGTCGACCACCAGCCTGAGCGATCCGCTGATGCCGCCGGTTCTGCTGGCGTTCGACGCCGCGGAATTTACCGATACCGACGCCGAGGCCGAGATCGGCTGGGTGGTCGATCTCGTCACCGCGATCCGTTCGGTGCGCGCGGAGATGAACATTCCGCCGGCGACGCTGACGCCGCTGGTGCTGGCCGGCGCGTCGGCCGAGACCAGGGAACGTGCGCCGCGCTGGAGCGACGTGATCAGGCGGATGGCCCGGCTCGCCGATATCTCCTTCGCCGCCTCCGCGCCGGAAGGCGCGGTGCAGCTATTGGTGCGCGGCGAGGTCGCGGCGTTGCCGCTCAAGGGCGTGATCGATTTCTCGGCCGAGAAAGCGCGGCTCGACAAGGAACTGGCCAAAGCCGAGGCCGACATCAAACGCGTCGACGCCAAGCTCGCCAACGAGAAATTCGTCGCCAACGCGCCGAAAGAGATCGTCGAGGAAGAGAAAGAAAAGCGCGAGGCGGCGGTGGCGCGCAAGGCCAAGATCCTCGAGGCGCTGGAGCGCTTGAAAAACGCGGCGTAACGAGGTTTTTTGTCATGGCCGGGCTTCGTCCCGGCCATCCACGCCTTTCCAGCGGTTATGCCGGTAGGCAGTGGATGCCCGGCACAAGGCGGCACAAGGCGCCACAAGGCCGGGCATGACGAGGCCGAGGATGCGCGATCGCGGTTCGACTCAACCGCAATAGGCTCGAGCAGGGATCAACTCCGATGCTGGACCACGTTTCCATCACCGTGTCCGATGTCGCCGCCGCCGAGCGCTTCTACGACGCGATCATGCAAGTGCTCGGCGTCGTCAAGGTCGGCCGCCGCGAGGATTGGCTCGGCTATGGCGAGCGGTCGCGGCCGGCTTACCCCGATCGCGTCTACATCTCGGTCCGCAAGGGCGCGAAACCCGAAGAGGCGTTGGGCCGCCACTGGTGTTTTAAAGCGAAGTGGCGGACCCAGGTCGACGCGTTCTGGGATGCGGGGATCGCCGCCGGCGGCAGCGATGACGGCCCGCCGGGCCTGCGCAACTATCACGCCTCCTATTATGCGGCCTTCCTCAGGGATCCCGACGGCAACCGGATCGAGGCGGTCTGCCATCACGCGGTGTGAGGGGCAGATTGCGCGCAGGATAACGCTTCAACCTATGGCTCGGCCGCGAAAAAAGGCGGGGCGCAATTATACGGACGAGCAGCGGGCCTGGCTGATGGCGATCCGCGATCACCTCTCCTTCAATATCGAGACCAGGCCGGAGGACATGATGGACGCACCGGAATTTTCCGGGCGCGGCGGCATTGCGGCTGCCGCGCCTGCTGGATAAATTGACGGGCACGTTGGTTGCTTGGTATATACCATTGGTATCTATCATTTCTGAAGGAGGCGGATCGTGAGTGCAACCGCCAAGCTTTTCATGCACGGCCGCAGCCAGGCTGTGCGCCTGCCCAAGGAGTTCCGCTTCGAAGGCACCGAGGTGCGGGTCAGCAAGGTCGGCGACAAGGTGATTCTGGAGCCGATGAAGAAGCAGCCATTTGATGTAGAGGCGTGGTTCGCGCGGCTCGATGAACTCGGCGGACGGGATTTTCTCCCCGACGGCATTCCCGACGAGGCGCCGGCCGAACCCGATCCGCGCGTCTTCTTTGACGAATGATCTGCCTCGACACGAATATCGCGATCTACGTCATCAACCGCCGCGTTCCCGCGGTGCGTCTCCGTTTGGCCGAACAATTGCGGCTGGGAACGGAGATTGGATTTTCGGTCGTCGCCCTGTTTGAACTGCGCTACGGCCACGCGCGCAGCGACAGGCGAGCGGAGTTCGATCGCTTGCTGGCCGAGTTTCTCGCGCCGGGCATCGCGGTCCTTCCGTTCGATGCGGAAGACGCCGCGCATGCCGGCGACATCCGCGCCGATCTGGAGAGCAAGGGCACGCCGATCGGACACTATGATTATCTCATCGCGGCCCAGGCGCGCCGCCGGGGCGCAACTTTGGTGACGGCAAACGTCCGCGAGTTCGCGCGCGTGCCCGGGCTGTTGGTGGCGGATTGGACGGCGTGATGGACGCGGCGGAGATCAGACGATGATGCAGTGGAGGGACCGATATGAGCGACAGCACCGGCGGACAGGCCAACCGATTTGCCCGACGGGCGGTTTTGCAATTTGGCTGTCCAGCCCTGTTTCGAAAAATTTTTCCCTTCTCGCTTTACCCAAATCAACCCCATAACTCCCGCTGTCCCACCCCACACAGGGGCGTATCGCGATCGTCACGGACGCGGGGTTGGATGCGATGGACGCGGCGGCGGCGCGCTGACGAGCGGCGCTTTCTCCGCCTTCGCTGAAGCTTCGGCGGACTTGCAAAAGCCCCGCGAAGCCTTTGGCGCAGACGGGTCGCGGACGGCGAAGTCGTGTGGTCTTGGCGCCCCGACGCTGGCGTCAAGTTGGCGGGATTTTCCGCCGACGACGGTGGCAAGAAAGCCCGGTCACCGGAGAGAGCACGAAGGAAACCGTTAAAACCATTGCGTGCGGGAATGCCGGGTGTTTCCGGCGTACTCGTGGTGACTAACGCGTGTGCTTTCTACACTGCGCACGCGGCTGCGGGTGCGCGGGCACCCGGCATTCCCCACGCCCTCCGGGGCGGAAAGTTTTGCACAACTCGGGCGCACCGCGCCGCGAGATCGCGAAGTTGCGTTTGAAAGTTTTCCACGTCGTCCCGGCCAAGCCAACGGGTCGCGCGAATGCGCGCCCGATGACAGGCTCCGCGCGAGCCGGGACCCATAACCACCGATGCCGATGTCATGCAGGCTGGAGCCCCAATCCCTTTCGCCACTCACATCAGTGGTTGATGGGGTGGACGGCCCCCTACGGCATCGAGTGTGCCAGAATGAGCTTGTCAAAGGTCTCAGACGAGGGAGCCGTCCGTGAAGCAGGTTATCCGAATTGGCATGGATACGTCGAAGCATATTTATCAGCTGCATGGGGTTGATGCGGATGAACAGCCGGTGTTGCGCAAGCGGCTTCGGCGCAAGGAAATGGTTTTGTTCTTTGCGAAGCTGCCACCAACTGTGATCGGGATGGAGGCCTGCGGCGCAGCGCATTACTGGGCACGAGTGCTGTGCGGGCTCGGTCACCAAGTCAAGCTGATCGCCCCGCAGCACGTGAAGCCTTACGTCAAACGCAACAAGAACGACGGGCGCGATGCCGAAGGACTTTGCGAGGCAATGAGCCGGCCGACGATGCAGTTCGTTCCGGCAAAGACCGAAGATCAGCAGGCCGCCCTGATGCTGGCAGGGGTCCGGCAGCAACTGATCACCAGGCGCACCCAACTGAGCAACGCGATCCGCGGCTACGCGGCCGAGTTCGGCCTGACAACGGGCAAGGGTCTCGACAAGATCGAACCGCTGTTGGCCCGGATCGCACAAGACAGCAGGGTTCCTGAGCTGGCACGCGAGCTGTTTGCCTTCCAGGGAAGAGATTATCTGCGGTTGCAAACCGAACTGAAGGCGATCGAGGTCAGGCTGATGGCCTGGCACCGCGCCAATGCCTGCAGCAAACGCCTGGTGCAGATCCCGGGAGTGGGGCCGATCAGCGCCACCGCGCTGGTGATGAAGACGCCTGATCCGCGCGCGTTCCCATCCGGCCGGCAGTTTGCGGCCTGGCTCGGGCTGACCCCAAAAGATCATTCCAGCGGAGGCAAAACCAGGCTGGGCAAGATTACCCGAGCCGGCGACGAAATGTTGCGCAGCCTGCTGGTCGCGGGTGCGACCGCGGTGATCCAGCAAGCCCGCAAAGCGCGTGGCCGTCCGTCGCGCTGGCTGCTTGACCTGCTCAAGCGCAAGCCGCCGAAACTCGCGGCCGTGGCGCTTGCCAACAAGATCGCCCGCATCGCCTGGCGGCTGATGGCGACGGGCGAAAGTTACGATAGCGCGCGGATGTCGGGCATGTCGGCGTCCGCCGCTTAAGAGATCGGCCGCTCGGCGGGTTCGCCGACAGCGGCCGAGCCGGAGCTGCAAGAGCAGATCAGATGGTAGGATCGATCGATCCGAGGTGCGAGACACTCCGTGGGACCCATTGGCATAAGACAGGCCGTGAGGTTGTTTGGAACTCGCGTCGCGGAAACCATCTTGGCCAGCGGTCCAAACCGACCGCATCAACAGGCCGGACATATGGATGCAAGCGATCCGATCAGACATCTGAAAAACTTCTTGTGGCACGGGGGCCGTCCACATATGGGTCCCGGCGTTCGCCGGGACGACAAGTTGCGCATACCTCGTCATCAAAACGGCTTGCTGAAAAATTTCGATCCCTTCAGCCCATATCGCCACGGCAACTCGACCGCCTTGGTAATGCCGATCCGCACGCCTGCGATCATCTCGGGTTTCTCCGCACGGGCATGCAGCGCGATCGGCGGGGCGTCGAGCGGCAGGCCGTTATGCTTATCGGTGATGCCGAGCGCCTCCGTCAGTTTGCCCGGGCCCGAGCACAGCGATCGCTCGTCGTGCAATCCCCGACGGCGCCGCATCGCCGCGATGCCGTGGGTCGGCTGCAGCGCGCGGATCAGCACGGCGCTGGCGGAACCCGCCTTTTCGCAGACGAAGTTGACGCACCAGTGGATGCCATAGGAGCGATAGACATAGGCAAAGCCGGGCGGGCCGAACATCACCTGGTTGCGCGGCGTCGGCCCGCGGAACGAATGCGCGGCCGGATCGGTGTGATGATAGGCCTCGACCTCGACGATGATGCCGCCAACGCCATTCACCAGCAGCGTCGCGCCGATCAGATCGGGCGCGACCTCGTGAACGCTGCGGGCGAAGAACGAGCGCTTGAGCGGCCTGCCCGGATGGGCCGCGGCCGGAGTTGGGGATGTGCGGCTTTGAGCCATTCAAATCGAGGCCGGGACGGGACGAAATGCGTCGGGGAAGCCAATATGCTAAAGCATGCCGGCCAACAAGCCGGGCGGTTGCGATTCTCCTTCAAGGGGATTAGCTAAGCACCTCAGGGATATGGATATTCCATGGTCGTCGTCGTCGATACCATTTCAGCCACGCCGCTGCGCCCGCGTCACCCGGAAAAGGTGAACCGGCCGGACGCGTTGTCGCCGCCAAAGCCGGACTGGATTCGTGTCCGCGCGCCGACCACGCGCGGCTATGCCGATACCCGCAACATCGTCAAGGAAAACGGCCTCGTCACGGTGTGCGAGGAGGCGGGTTGCCCGAATATCGGCGAGTGTTGGGACAAGAAGCACGCCACCTTCATGATCATGGGCGACACCTGCACCCGCGCCTGCGCCTTCTGCAACGTCAAGACCGGCATGCCCGGCGCGCTTGATCCGCAAGAACCGGAGCACGTCGCGGAAGCCACCTTCAAGCTCGGGCTCAGCCATCTCGTCATCACCTCGGTGGATCGCGACGATCTCGCCGACGGCGGCGCCGAACATTTTGCCCAGACCGTTCGCGCCGTCCGCGCGCGCTGCCCGGCGACGACCATCGAGATCCTGACGCCGGACTTCCTGCGCAAGGACGGCGCGCTGGAAGTGGTGGCGGCGGCGAAGCCCGACGTGTTCAACCACAATCTGGAAACGGTGCCGTCGCGTTATCTGAATGTGCGCCCGGGGGCGCGGTATTTCCATTCGATCCGGCTGTTGCAGCGGGTCAAGGAAATCGATCCCGCCATTTTCACCAAATCCGGGATCATGGTCGGTCTTGGCGAGGAACGGCACGAAGTATTGCAGGTGATGGACGATCTGCGTTCGGCGGATGTGGATTTTCTCACCATCGGGCAATACCTGCAGCCGACCCGCAAGCATCACGCGGTGATGCGCTATGTGACGCCGGACGAGTTCGCGGGCTACGAGAAGGTCGCCTATACCAAGGGCTTCCTGATGGTGTCGGCGAGCCCGCTGACCCGCTCGTCGCATCACGCCGGCGACGATTTCGCCAGGCTGCGGGCGGCGCGGGCTGCAAAATCCCGCTGAGCTCGAAGCGATGCCGAAATTCAACAGCAGGCGCCGGGTCAACCACAGCGCGCCGCAGATGTTCGATCTGGTCGCCGACGTCGAGCGCTATCCGGAATTCGTGCCGCTTTGCAGCTCGCTGAAAGTACGTCAGCGCACGCCAAAGCCTGATGGTACCGAGATCGTGGTCTGCGAAATGACGGTATCGTTCAAGCTGGTGCGGGAAGTCTTCACCACCCGGGTGACGCTGGACCGGGCCAACCTGAAAATTCTCGTCGAATATCTCCAGGGGCCGTTCAGCAATCTGGAGAACCGCTGGACGTTCGAGCCGAAGTCGGACAACGCCAGCGATGTCGGGTTCTACCTTTCTTACGAATTCAAAAGCCGGATGCTGGCGATGCTGATGGGAACGATGTTCGACACCGCGTTCCAGCGATTTGCAGCGGCGTTCGAAAAGCGCGCAGATATCGTTTACGGAAGGCCGGGAATTGCGAGCCGGACGTGAGACGGGATTTGCATCAGGTGCGCGGCGTCCGCCGCCGCTTGACGGCGCTGCGCCGCGGCGAGCGCGACGCGCGCGGACGCAGCCGGCTGGCGGCCTGGCGGCGCGGTTTTGCGGGTACCTGCGGGCCGCGCGCGAGCTCCATCAGCATCCGCAACGCCTCCACCACGGAGCGTTGGCGAACCGCGCTGCGGCCGATCGCGCCGAAGCGGCATTCGCGATGCAAAATCCGGCCGTCGCGGGCGGCAACGGCGAAATGCACGAGACCGACCGGCTTGCCCGGCGTCGCGCCACCCGGCCCGGCAATGCCGGTCGTGGCGACGGCGAGATCGACGCCGGCTCGCTCCAGCGCACCGACCGCCATCGCGGTCGCGGTCTCCTTGCTGACCGCGCCGAAGGTCGCCAGCGTCGTCGCCTTGACGCCCAGCATCGCGCGCTTGGCCTCATTGGAATAGGTGACAAAACCGCGGTCGATGACGTCGGACGAGCCCGGAATATCCGTCAGCGCGCCGGCGACCAGGCCGCCGGTGCAGGATTCCGCGGTCGCAATGGTCAGCTTGCGCATCCGGCAAAGATCGAGCAGCGAGCGGGAGAGGGCGCGGGCGTCGCTGCCGCTCATTTTAATCGCTCCAGGGCAGGCGGATGGTGGCGCTCGCCGTCGCGGCGATGCCTTCCTCGCGGCCGGTGAATCCGAGGCGTTCGCTGGTGGTCGCTTTCACGGCGACCCGCGAGATATTCAGCCCGGTGATGTCAGCGATCCGCGCGCGCATGGTATCGCGCAGCGGTCCGATTTTTGGGCGCTCGCAGATCAGCGTCACCTCGAGGTTCGCAATGCGCCCGCCGCGTGCGGTGACCCGATCGACCGCGTATTTCAGGAACCGGTCGGACGCCGCGCCCTTCCATTGCGGATCGCTCGGTGGAAAATGCGAACCGATGTCGCCGTCCGCCAGCGCGCCGAGGATGGCGTCGACCAGCGCATGGAGGCCGACATCGCCGTCGGAATGCGCGAGAAAGCCGCGGCTGTGCGGCACGTGAACGCCGCAGAGCATCAGATGATCGCCCTCGCCAAAGGCGTGTACGTCGTAGCCGGTCCCGGTTCTGATATCGCCGAGCATGGCGCCGAGGCGGGCTTCTTCGCGAACAAAATCTTCCGGTGTCGTCAGTTTCATATTTGCAGGATCGCCTTCGAAGGTCGCTACCGTCAATCCCGCCCATTCGGCGAGCGCGGCGTCATCGGTGAAATCGCTGCGGCCCTCGCGCGCCGCGCGGCGGTGGGCGTCGAGAATCACATCGAACCGGAACGCCTGCGGCGTTTGTGCGATTCGAAGCCGCGCGCGTTCCGGCGTGGCTTCGACGTTTCCGTTTCCGTCGATCAACTTGATGGTATCGGCGACAGGGATCGCAGGAATGGCCGCGCCGGTGCGGCCGGCGGCGTCGATCGCGCGCGAAATCAGCGCCGCCGAGACGAATGGCCGCGCCGCGTCGTGGATGAGGACGACATCCGGCTTTTGGCTGGCGAGCGCTTCGAGTCCCGCGTGCACCGAGGCTTGGCGCGTCGCCCCGCCCTTGGCAGGTGGCTCGTGACGCAGCTGGCTGACGGCGTTATTGAACATTGCCGTGTCGTCGGGATTCAAAACCGGCTGCACGGCAAAGACCTGCGGATGGCGGCAAAACGGTTCCATCGCACGGAAAATCACGGTCTGCCCGCCGATCGAACGGTACTGTTTCGGCCCCCCCGAGCCGGCCCGAAGGCCGCGTCCGGCGGCGACAAGGATGGCTGCGGTCCGCTCAAATTTCGACATTGCGCTCAATTACCGACGATTCGGGGTTGATGCGGGAGCATAGGCTGGGATTGGCGCACTGCCCTTATCATGCCCAAGGAGCGAAACCAGAATGATTCCCGATAGCTGTGGGAAAAGCATATTTTGTTGCACTGCACTTGCAACGTTGTCAGAACTGTCTAAAGTGTAGGCATGAGACTTGACTGCACAAGATTTGTGCTCAAAATGGGTTCTCACAGTCGCGATGAGGCGTCTCAGAGAAGCGAGAAGACCGTGACCGGCTCGGAATGCTTAGGCCCTAAGCCATTGAAGATAGGCGATATTGAGATCGCCAACCGGGTCATTCTGGCGCCTATGTCCGGCGTGACCGATGCGCCTTTTCGGCGTTTGACGGCCGCCCTTGGTGCCGGACTCGTCGTTTCCGAGATGACGGCAAGCGATGATCTCGTCAATGGCCGCCCCATGTCGCGGCTGCGATGCGAGGCGACCGGAATAGGTCCGCATGTCGTGCAGCTTGCGGGCTGCGAGACCGGCTGGATGGCGGAAGGCGCGCGGATCGCCGAGGCCGCCGGCGCCGAAATCATCGATATCAACATGGGCTGCCCCGCGCGCCATGTGACGGGCGGCCAGTCCGGTTCGGCATTGATGCGCGATCTCGACAACGCCTTGAGATTGATCGAGGCGACCATCGCCGCGGTGAAAGTGCCGGTGACCTTGAAGATGCGGCTCGGCTGGGACGAGCGCTCGCTCAACGCGCCGGAATTGGCGCGCCGCGCCGAGGCAGCGGGCGTGCGGATGATTTCGGTGCACGGCCGCACTCGCTGCCAGTTCTACAAGGGCAATGCCGATTGGGGCGCAGTGCGCGCGGTCAAGGACGCGATTCGTATTCCGCTCGTCGTCAACGGCGATATTACATCGTTCGAGAAGGCGGTGTCCGCGCTTGAAGAGTCGGGCGCCGATGCCATCATGGTCGGGCGCGGCGCGCAGGGTCAGCCGTGGCTGCCCGGTCAGATCGGGCGCCGCCTCGAAACCGGCATCGTCGAAGCGTCGCCGTCGCTGGCGGAGCAGCTCAACTATATCCGCACACTTTATGATGAAGTTTGCAGCCACTATGGATTGCGCGTCGGCCTTCGTCATGCGCGCAAACATCTCGGCTGGGCGCTGGAGGTTGCTGCCCGATGCAGCCGCGCACAGGCGGCCACACTCAAGAACTGGCGCGAGCGGATTCTGACTTCGGAAGATCCCTCGGGCGTAAATCGATGTCTTCAGGATGCGTTTGACGACTTTGCATGGAGCGCTGCTGCATGACTTCAGCCGCAGAACATCGCAGGCCGACGCCGTCCGATGGTGAGGCCATCCTCAATGCCTTGCCCAATCCGGTGCTGCTGGTTGCGCCCGATGGCAGGATCGTCGACGCCAATATGGCCGCGGAATCGTTTTTCGAGATCTCGACGCAATTCCTGCAACGTCAGTCGCTGAAGGAACTTGTGCCTTTCGGCAGCCCGTTGCTGGCGCTGATCGATCAGGTGCGCTCGAGCGGCTCGCCGGTCAACGAGTACAAGGTCGATTTGGGCACCCCGCGCATGGGTGGCGATCGCCAGGTCGATCTTCACGTCGCGCCGCTCACCGAGCGGCCCGGCCATATCGTCGTGATGCTGCAGGAACGCACTATCGCCGACAAGATGGACCGGCAATTGACGCATCGCAGTGCGGCGCGCTCGGTGATCGCGCTGGCCGCGATGCTGGCGCATGAAATCAAGAACCCGTTGTCCGGCATCCGCGGCGCGGCGCAGCTGCTCGAGCAGGCGGCTTCGTCGGAAGACCGCATGCTGACGCGGCTGATCTGCGACGAAGCCGATCGCATCGTCACGCTGGTCGATCGCATGGAAGTGTTCGGCGACGACCGGCCGGTGGCGCGTGGTCCGGTCAACATTCATTCGGTGCTCGATCACGTCAAGCGGCTCGCGCAATCCGGATTTGCCCGCAATATCCGCTTCGTCGAAGACTACGATCCTTCGCTGCCGCCGGTGTTGGCCAATCAGGATCAGTTGATTCAGGTATTCCTGAATCTGGTGAAGAACGCCGCCGAGGCGGTGGCCGATCTCGGCAGCGATGCGGAGATTCAGCTCACCACCGCATTCCGTCCCGGCGTTCGCCTCTCGGTGCCGGGGAAGAAATCGCGGGTGTCGCTGCCGCTTGAATTCTGCGTCAAGGACAACGGCCCCGGCGTGCCGGAGGATCTGTTGCCGAACCTGTTCGATCCTTTCGTTACCACCAAACCGACGGGCAGTGGGCTCGGTCTCGCTTTGGTTGCCAAGATTGTCGGCGATCACGGCGGCATCATCGAATGCGAATCCCAGCCGCGGAAAACCATCTTCCGCGTGCTGCTGCCGATGTTCAATACCGCCAAACACTTCGATCAAAGCAATCGCGATGACGTTTCGGGTACGCCATCGCGTGCCTCGCAGGACGCAAGATGAGGAATGACAATGCCCGCAGGTAGCATACTTGTCGCCGACGATGACACGGCGATCCGCACGGTTCTGAACCAGGCTCTGTCGCGCGCCGGATATGAGGTGCGGCTGACGGGGAACGCGGCGACGCTGTGGCGATGGGTCAGCCAGGGCGAGGGCGATCTGGTCATCACCGATGTGGTGATGCCCGACGAGAACGCGTTCGATCTGCTGCCACGGATCAAGAAGATGCGGCCGAATCTTCCCGTCATCGTGATGAGCGCGCAGAACACCTTCATGACCGCGATCCGTGCGTCCGAACGTGGCGCGTATGAGTATCTGCCAAAGCCGTTCGACCTCAAGGAGCTGATCGCCATCGTCGGCCGTGCGCTGGCGGAGCCAAAGGAGCGGGTGGCCAACCAGGCCGACGAAGTCCGAATTCGACTCGATACCGCTGGTCGGCCGGTCGCCCGCGATGCAGGAAATCTACCGGGTGCTGGCGCGGCTGATGCAAACCGACCTCACCGTAATGATCTCCGGCGAGTCCGGCACCGGCAAGGAGCTTGTAGCGCGCGCGTTGCACGACTACGGCAAGCGGCGCAACGGCCCCTTCGTCGCCGTCAACATGGCGGCGATTCCGCGCGACCTGATAGAATCGGAGCTGTTCGGCCACGAACGCGGCGCATTCACCGGCGCCAACACCCGCGCCTCCGGCCGCTTTGAGCAGGCGGAAGGCGGGACGCTGTTTCTCGACGAAATCGGCGACATGCCGATGGAGGCGCAGACCCGGCTGTTGCGGGTGCTTCAGCAGGGCGAATACACCACCGTCGGCGGCCGCACGCCGATCAAGACCGACGTGCGCATCGTCGCTGCGAGTAACAAAGACCTGCGTATCCTGATTCAGCAGGGCCTGTTCCGCGAGGATCTGTTCTTCCGCCTGAACGTGGTGCCGCTGCGCTTGCCTCCGTTACGCGAGCGGATCGAGGATTTGCCCGATCTGATCCGGCATTTTTTCGCACTGGCCGAGAAGGACGGATTGCCACCGAAGAAGCTCGATGCGCTGGCACTGGAACGCATGAAGCAGCATCGCTGGCCGGGCAATGTGCGCGAACTCGAAAACCTCGCGCGCCGGCTGGCCGCCCTGTACCCGCAGGACGTGATCACCGGCTCGGTGATTGACGGCGAATTGGCGCCTCCTGCGGTGACGTCGGGCGGCAGCGTTCAGCACGGCGTCGACAATCTCGGCGGTGCGGTCGAAGCCTATCTGTCATCGCACTTCTCGGGTTTCCCCAACGGCGTGCCGCCGCCGGGTCTCTATCACCGGATCCTCAAGGAAATCGAGGTGCCGCTGCTCACCGCCGCGCTGGCGGCGACCAGGGGCAATCAGATCCGCGCCGCCGACCTGCTCGGCCTCAACCGCAACACCCTGCGCAAGAAGATTCGCGATCTCGATATTCAGGTTTATCGGAGCGGTAATTAACTGGATTTACGCATTTATCGCGTCTCGAAGCGGTGGCTAATGCACATCTAAGCGGCAGTGGTGCCGTGGAATTGTCGCAATTCGGCAACACATTGTGATATGAATGCATCAGTCCGCTGCCGGCGGACGTTAGGCCTTTAGCTCACCCCTTGCCGGAATGACCAGCGCAGACACCTCGGCCGCATCGTTCGATCCATCGTTCGCCGAACCCAAGGGGCGGTCCCTCTGGAGGTTCGTGGCGCCGTTTGCGGTCGCCGTCGCGCTGCTATCGGCCTTCCTCACCTTCGTGGTGCTCACGGGCCTGACCCGAATCGCTCCGACCCGCGAAGTTGTCGTCGCCTTCATGCTGATCAACGCGGCGATCATCCTGCTGTTGGTCGCCATCATCGTCCGCGAAGTCTGGACGGTGGTGCAGGCCCGCCGACGCGGCCGGGCGGCGGCGAGGTTGCACGTCCAGATCGTCGGTTTGTTTTCCGTCATTGCGGTGTTACCGGCCGTGTTGGTGGCGATCGTCGCCAATGTGACCATCGATCGGGGCTTCGATCGCTTGTTTTCAGGCCCGACGCGCGAGGTGATCCAGAACTCGCTGATCGTTGCGCGCGCGTATCTTTACGAGCACGCGGAACTTATTCGTGGCGACATCCTGGGAATGGCCAACGATATTTCCCGCGCCCGGCCGTTGTACGACCAGGATCGAGGAACCTTTCGCGAGCTTCTGGCGGCAAGTGCCGCCTCGCGCAACCTGCCGGGCGCGATGCTGATCGACAAGGACCGCAATATCCTGGAGAGCGCGCAGCCCGGGGTTCAGCAGGCTTTCACGCTCCCGACGACGGAATTCCTCAGCAATGTCAAGGAAACCGAGCCAGAGATCTCGGTGTTCCCCGAAGGCAATTACGTCGCGGCCGTCATCCGGCTGCGTGCGTTCAACGACACCTTCCTTTATGTCGCCCGTCTGCTTGATCCGCACGTCGTCGCGCAAGTCAACGAAACGCAGGCCAGCGTCGCCGAATATGCCGAGTTGAAGTCGCGCCGGCTCGGCATGCAGGTGTCGCTGGCGCTGATGTTTGCCGTGATCGGACTGACCATCCTGATGGCCTCGGTTCTGATCGGATTGAACTTTGCCAACTGGCTGGTCACGCCGATACGGCGGCTGATGAGCGCCGCCAACATCGTCTCGACCGGCGATTTGCATGTTCAGGTGCCGGTGCACAAGTCGGAGGGCGATCTCGCGCAGCTCGGCGAGACCTTCAACAAGATGACGCAGGAGCTGCGCACCCAGCGCGACGAACTGGTCAGCGCAAGCGACCTGATCGACAGCCGGCGCCGCTTTATCGAGGCGGTGCTGTCGTCGGCAAGCGCCGGCATCATCGGCGTCGATGCCTCCGGCAGCGTCGGCATCCTCAATCGCTCCGCTGAAAAACTGATCGGTCACGCGGAATCGGAGACGCTGGATCATCCATTGTCGGACGTGCTGCCCGAGCTCGATGACATGATGAAAACCGCGCGCGAGGGCACGCAGCGGCTGGTGCAGGGGCAAATCACGATCAACCGAGACGGCCACGAGCGCAATCTTTCGGTTCGCGTCAGCGCAGAGCAGACCAGCCAGTCGCGCGACAGCTACATCATTACCCTGGACGACATTACCGAACTGGTTTCCGCGCAGCGCACGTCGGCGTGGGCCGACGTCGCCCGCCGCATCGCGCACGAGATCAAGAATCCCCTGACCCCGATCCAGCTTTCAGCCGAGCGCATTCGCCGCAAATTCGGCAAGGTGATCACCGAGGACAAGGCCGTCTTCGAGCAATGCACGGATACGATCGTGCGGCAGGTCGATGATATCAGGCGAATGGTCGATGAATTCTCGCGCTTCGCGCGGATGCCGAAACCCGTGATCGAGGGCGAAGACGTCGCCGACACCGTGCGCCAGGCCGTGTTCCTGATGCGGGTCGGACATCCCGACCTCGATATCGAGGCCGATATCAAGCAAGAGCCGATGCGGGCGCATTTCGACCGCCGGCTGATTTCGCAGGCGCTGACCAACATCATCAAGAACGCGACGGAAGCCATCGAAGCGGTTCCGCCGGAGCAACTGGAGAAGAGGCCGCATTGATGTCATCGCCGCGCGCGAGAACGATGATATCGTGATCGACGTCATCGACAATGGGATCGGCCTGCCGAAGGTGAGCCGGGCGCGGCTGCTCGAACCCTATGTCACGACGCGTGAAAAGGGCACCGGCCTTGGGCTGGCGATCGTCGGTCGCGTTCTGGAAGACCATGGCGGCCGGATCGAGCTCAACGACGCCGCCGACATCCGGCCGGGCCAGCGCGGGGCCTGGATGCGGCTGCGCTTTGCCATATCGGGCCATGCACCGAAGGTCGAAGCCAAGGAGCAGGCCCGAAACAAAACAGCCGGCATCCGAAACCACGGAGCCGGCTGCCGCGACCAACAATGAAACAAAAATCGAAGCCGCAACAGGCAACTGACAAGACAGGCGTGACCCATGGCAAGTGACATTCTGATTGTCGACGACGAAGCAGATATTCGCGATCTGGTCGCGGGCATTCTTGACGACGAGGGATTTACCACCCGGACCGCGCGCGACAGCGATTCGGCGCTGGCGGAAATTGCCAACCGCCGCCCGCATCTGGTGTTTCTCGACATCTGGCTGCAGGGCAGCAAGCTCGATGGTCTGCAGTTGCTGGAGCAGATCAAGCGGGATCATGCCGATCTGCCGGTCGTGATGATCTCCGGACACGGCAATATCGAAACCGCGGTCGCGGCCATCAAGCGCGGCGCGTACGACTTCATCGAGAAGCCGTTCAAGTCCGACCGGCTGATTCTGGTGGCGACGCGGGCGCTGGAGACCTCGCGGCTGAAGCGCGAAGTGAAGGAACTCAAGCAACTTGCGCCGGCGGCGAGCGTCCTGACCGGGCACTCCGCCTGCATGAATCAGCTGCGCCAGACCATCGAGCGGGCCGCCAAGGCCAATAGCCGCATCCTGATCGTCGGTCCTTCCGGCTCGGGCAAGGAACTGGCCGCGCGTACGCTGCATAATCTGTCAAGTCGCGCCGAAGGACCCTTCGTCGTCATCAACGCCGCGGCGATCACGCCGGAGCGCATGGAAGTCGAACTGTTCGGCATCGAGCAGTCCAATGGCGAGCATCAGCGCAAGGCCGGCGCACTGGAAGAAGCCCATGGCGGCACGCTGTTCATCGATGAAATCGGCGACATGCCGCGCGAAACCCAGAACAAGATCCTGCGGGTGCTGGTCGACCAGACTTTCCAGCGCTCGGGCGGCACCACCAAGGTCAATGTCGACGTTCGCATTATCTCCTCGACCGCGCGCAATCTGGAAGAGGAGATCGCCGAAGGGCGGTTCCGCGAGGATCTCTATCATCGGCTGTCGGTGGTGCCGATTCGCGTGCCGCCGCTGTCGGAGCGCCGCGAGGACATTCCCGAACTGATCGACTATTTCATGGATCAGATCTCGGTCGCTACCGGCTTGCCGAAACGCCAGATCGGCCAGGACGCGATGGCGGTATTGCAGTCGCACGTCTGGCCGGGAAATGTCCGGCAGCTTCGCAACAATGTCGAGCGCGTCATGATTCTGGCGGGCGGCGGTCCGGAAGTCATCATCACCGCCGATATGCTGCCGCAGGACGTCGGCTCCATGGTGCCGGCGATGCCGACCAGCAACAATGGCGAGCACATCATGGGCTTGCCGCTGCGCGAGGCGCGGGAAGTGTTCGAGCGCGACTATCTGATCGCCCAGATCAGCCGCTTTTCCGGCAATATCTCTCGGACAGCGGAATTCGTCGGCATGGAGCGCTCGGCGCTGCATCGCAAGCTCAAGGCGCTTGGGGTCGGCTGAGGGCGCGTCTCCTCAGCCTATTCATGCATTTGCTTGGGAAATTTGCTGCTTTTCCGGGCTTTTCCCGGGAATTGCGCCTGCGTTCGGCGTCCCTGGGTGCGAACCGGCTTGCCTAAAAACCGCGCCTGCCTTCTAATCATGCCGCTGCGCTTCCCGGAGGGGGATCTCAGGGGAGAGCCGGCAACCGGGAGATGCTCCGAAAGAGAGCGGCAACCGGTTCAATAAAAAAGAAGCCAACAAGACTGCGGGATAAAAACAATGGCGGCAGACCGCGCACAAAATCTACAAGACACCTTCCTTAATCACGTTCGCAAAACCAAAACGCCACTGACGATCTTTCTGGTCAATGGAGTGAAGCTGCAGGGGATTGTCACCTGGTTCGACAATTTCTGCCTGCTGCTCCGGCGCGACGGTCATTCGCAGCTTGTCTACAAGCATGCGATCTCGACCATCATGCCCGGCGCTCCGATCCAGTTGTTCGAAGGCGGCGAGGATGCTCCGGCTTGAGAGTGATCTGATTGGAACCCCGAAATCTCGAAGGGGATGCCGACCGTCCGCGGTCGGCAGCGGGTAAAGCCACCGGGCGGGTGATCGTCATCGGCCCTTATTTGCGTATGCGCCGCGGCGATCCCGAGGCGCAAACGGAGCATGATGCCATGCGCGATTCCGAGGCGCGGCTCGAGGAAGCCGTGGGTCTGGCGCGCGCCATCGATCTGACCATCGCGGACGCGCTGATCGCGCCGGTCAGCCAGATCAGGCCCGCGACCTATCTCGGCAAGGGCAAGGTCGAGGAGATCGTCGGGCTCATCACCGGCCACGACATCGAACTGGTGGTGATGGATTGCGCGCTGTCGCCGATCCAGCAGCGCAATCTCGAGAAAGCCTGGAACACCAAGGTTCTCGACCGCACCGGGCTGATCCTCGAAATCTTCGGCCGCCGCGCCAAGACCAAGGAAGGCGCGTTGCAGGTCGAACTCGCGCATCTGAATTATCAGCGCAGCCGCCTGGTGCGGTCATGGACCCATCTGGAGCGCCAGCGCGGCGGCTTCGGCTTCATGGGCGGTCCCGGCGAAACCCAGATCGAGGCCGACCGCCGCCTGATCGGCGAGCGCATCACGCGCCTCGAGAACGAAATCAAGAAAGTTCAGGCGACGCGGCGGCTGCATCGCGCCGGCCGGCAGCGGGTGCCGTACCGCGTGGTGGCGCTGGTCGGCTACACCAATGCCGGAAAATCGACGCTGTTCAACCGCCTGACCCGCGCCGACGTGCAGGCCGCCGACATGCTGTTTGCGACGCTCGATCCGACCTTGCGCGCGCTGAGTCTGCCGCACGGCGGCAAGGCGATGCTGTCGGACACCGTCGGCTTCATCTCCAACCTGCCGACGCAACTGGTTGCGGCGTTTCGCGCGACGCTGGAGGAAGTGCTGGAGGCCGACGTCATTCTCCACGTCCGCGACATCTCGCATGAAGACGCCGAGGCGCAGCAGCGCGACGTCGATACCGTGCTGCGCCAGCTCGGCATCGATCCGGATGCGGGCACGCGCATTCTCGAAGTCTGGAACAAGATCGATCGCTTCGATCCGGAAGAGCGCGAGAACCTGAGAAATATCGCCGCCCGCCGCCCGCCGGAGCGCCCGTGTTTCCTGGTCTCCGCCGAGACCGGGGAGGGGATCGACGCGCTGCTCGCACGCGATCGAGGACCGGCTGGCGGCGACCCGCATGACGCTGGATCTGTCGATCGACGCCTCCGATGGCGCCGGCATCAGCTGGCTGCATCGCAATTCGGAAGTGCTCAACAAGGAGCTTCACGACGGCCGGTTCGACATGACCGTGCGCGTCGACGAAACCAAGCGCGACATCGTGGTCAACCGCTTCGATGCCGTGCCGCACGCGGTATAGTCGTCGTCCCCGCGTGCGCGCGGACGACAGCGCTGAGAGCGAATTCACTCCTTCTCCTTCGCCTCGTTCCACAGCGCGTCCATCTCGTCGAGCGAAGCGTCCTTCGAGCGAACGCCCTTGCGCCGCCAATGCGCGCTCGATGTAACCAAAGCGGCGTTCGAATTTGGCGTTGGTGCCGCGCAGCGCCATTTCCGGATCGGCGCCGACATGGCGCGCCAGATTGACCAGCGCGAACAGGAGATCGCCGGTTTCCTCCGCAAGTTCGTCGGCATCGCCGCGGTCGAGCGCGGCCTCGATCTCGTCGGCTTCCTCGCGAATCTTGTGCAGCACCGCGCGCGGATCGTTCCAGTCGAAGCCGACGCTGGACGCCTTGCGCTGCAATTCCATCGCGCGCGCCAGCGCCGGCTGTCCGGCCTTGACGCCCGACAACAGCGATTTGTGCGCCGTTTCTTTCGGGCGGCCGCCGCGCCGCGCGTTCGGCCTTCTCCTCGGCCTTGATGCGCTCCCACGCGCCCTTGACGTCCGACGGCGTCAATCGCCCGTCCTTGTCGGCGAAGACATGCGGATGCCTTCGGATCATCTTGCGCGTGATCGCCTCGACCACGTCGCCGAACGAGAACGCGTTCTGTTCCTCCGCCATGCGGGCATGAAACACCACCTGCAGCAGGAGATCGCCGAGTTCGTCCGCAGAGATCGTCGAGATCGCCGCGCGCGATGGCGTCGGCGACTTCATAGGCCTCCTCGATGGTGTAGGGCGCGATGGTCGCGAAATCCTGTTCGAGATCCCACGGGCAGCCGGTGCCGGGCGTTCGCAGCGCCGCCATGATTTCGAGCAGGCGTGAAATATCGCGGGAAGGGGTCATGGTGCACCGAAGTCTGAGGAGACCAGACCTATATGCCGCAAGACGCGCGTCCATCCCAGCGAAACGAGCCGGACAGGCCGGCATTTCCACCGATTGGCCGTGGGATCGATGAGTGCTATGGGCACGCCCATGAGCGATCAATTGCAATCCGAAACCGCGCTGGTGCTGTTCTCCGGCGGACAGGATTCCGCCACCTGCCTCGCATGGGCGCTGCAGCGCTTTGCGCGGGTCGAAATGCTCGGCTTTGATTACGGGCAGCGTCACGCCATCGAGCTCGAGTGCCGCGACCAGCTGCTCGACGGCATGAAATCATTGCGCACGGACTGGGCGGCCAAACTCGGCGAAAGCCACACGCTGGAAATTCCGACCCTGGCTGAGATCTCCGACACCGCGCTGACCCGCGATGTCGCGATCGCGATGGGCGCGGACGGCCTGCCCAATACCTTCGTGCCCGGCCGCAATCTGGTGTTTCTGACCTTTGCGGCCGCGCTGGCCTACCGGCGCGGCATCAGCCACATCATCGGCGGCATGTGCGAGACCGATTATTCCGGCTATCCGGATTGCCGCGACGAGACCATCAGGGCGCTGCAGACCGCGCTCAATCTCGGCATGAACAAGCAGTTTGAATTGCACACGCCGCTGATGTGGCTCGACAAGGCCGCTACCTGGAAGCTTGCGAACGAGCTCGGCGGGGCAGGGCTGGTCGACCTGATCCGCGAGCACTCCCACACCTGCTATCTCGGCGAACGCGGCGCGCGGCATGATTGGGGCTACGGCTGCGGCGAATGCCCGGCCTGCGCGTTGCGCGCGAAGGGTTGGCGGGAATATGCGGCCAGGAATTCGGGATTGTTGTGAGGAGCGTTTCTTCTCCCTCGCCCCGCTCTTGCGGGGAGAGGATTGGGGTGAGGGGCCTGGTTCCGCAATTCGAATGCGAGATACGAGTGCGCGGATGCTCCCCCTCACCCGGATTCTCGCTAACGCGAGAATCCGACCTCTCCCCGCAAGCGGGGCGAGGTAAGGAGACGCGGTCGCTACGCAAAATCCTCCGGCTTCAATAGGATCGGCGAACCGTGCAGGGTGCGGTCGGCGGCGTGATCCCAGGCGTTGCGATAGCGGTGCAGGGTTTCGGAACTGGCAACGCCTTTCTCGGCGATCAGTCTTTCCAGCGTCGCCAGCCAATGCCGATAATAGGTCTCGCCGGTGTCTGCATCTCCAGCCGCCTGCGCGCGCTTGATTTCATCGGCGAGCGCCACGGCCCATTCGTTCCAGGTGAACAATCCGCGGGCGTGTAGCGCCAGCGCCATGGCAAAGGCCTGCGCTTCCCAGGGTTCGCGAAACACCGGCCCGTCGGCGTCACGCGGGATGCCCGGGATGACGCGGGTCGCCTCGTCAGCGGCTTGCGGATCGAGCGCCATCAGATCCGCTCCAGATAGGGTTCCCAGGCGTCGACCGATATCTTCAGCCTCGGATCGGATGCCTCGCCCCACAACTCGCGGCCATCGAACGTCACCGTGTAAAGCCATTGCGGATCTTCACCGGCGCCGGTGGCGTTGCTGTCGGGAAACACATGGCAGCCAAGCACGTGCTCGACGATGCCGACATGACCGCGCACATAGCGGGGAAGGCGCGTATGGGTCGGCGGATGGATCATCTTCGCGCGCACGCGGTCGCCGGCCGCGAATCGAGCAGGGCTCTTGGCCTCACGCTCGGTCGGTCCGCCCCGATGCAGCATGGCGGCGACGCCATCCGGCGTCAGCGTCCGCGCCACCGGCTTTGCCGGATGCAGCGGCTTGCCGGCGTCGATCTCGTCAGGCGCGACCAGGCCGCGCTCCAGCATCAGGCGTTCAAGGCCTGCGAGCCAGATCTGATAATAGCTCTTGCTCAAGTAGTCTTCGGGCGGGCGATTTTCGCGGGCGAAGCGGGACATGTCGATATTCCAGCCGCCGGGCATCCCCATTGCCAGCGTGATCGCAAACGCGCGCCGCTCCCACTCGGCGTGAAACACCGGCTCGTTCGGTTCCGGCCGCACCGGCCCCGACCACGCCGCGCCCCCCATGTCGTGCGCGCCGTCCATCAGGCCACCTCGTGCGGCTGCTTCGGGAATCCGGTGCCGATCATGCTGTCGCGGGTGACGAGATCGGCAAGGCGTTCCTCGCTCCAGCCTTCGGTGCCGGCGGGGCGCATCGGCAGCACGAGATAACGTATTTCCGCAGTCGAATCCCAGACACGGATGTCTGTGGCCGCGGGCAGCTCAAAACCGAAATCGCGCAAGACGCCGCGCGGATCCTTTACCGCCTTGGAGCGATAGGGCGCCGACTTGTACCAGACCGGCGGCAGTCCAAGCACCGGCCAAGGATAACAGGAGCACAACGTGCACACGACCATGTTGTGGAGGCGAGGGGTGTTCTCGATCGCGACGATGTGTTCGCCCTGACGTCCGGCGTAGCCGAGTTCGGCAATCGCAGGCGTGGCGTCTTTGAGCAGGCGGGCGCGAAAGGCGGGATCGGTCCAGGCGCGGGCCACCACGCGGGCGCCGTTGCGCGGACCGACCTTGGTCTCGTAGGTTTCGATCAACAGATCGAGCGCGGCCGGATCGACATAGCCCTTTTCGGTCAGGATGGTCTCGAGCGCGCGCACGCGCAGCTCGGTCTCTGACAAATCAGAATGGTCGTGATCGTGGCCGGTCATGGGCCTGAGGATAGTCGGAATATTCAGGCTATGTCGAGGCGTAAACTCAAGCTAGCCTTTCCGGGCGGGACTTCGGGCAGTACGCACCGCATTTGTGGCGATAACGGCCAATTCAGCGTGTGCGGCCAATGGTGCTTTCACAGTGGATGCCGCCGAACGAGATTTTCTCGGTCGATGCCATCTACGGCGATCGGGGAGGTACTGACGTGGCGGATTTTGTAACCATCGAAAGAGGCCTCGGGCCCGAGGGGCGCATTGCGGTGGTGCGCTTCGACCGCGGCGACGGCATTAACGCGCTGTCGCCGGAAGCGCTGCGTCAGCTAACCGATGCGGCGCGCAGCTTCGAAGACGACAGCGAAACCTCGGTCGTGGTGCTCACCGGCGGCAAGGATGCCTTCAGCGCGGGCTTCGACCTCAAGGATCCCGAAGGCCGCGCGCGGCGGACCATGGATCTCGGCGCGTTGCGCCGGCACCTGAAGCTGGGACCGCGGCTGACCCACGCCTGGCACGAGATGGAGCAGATCACCATCGGCGCCATCGAAGGTTTTTGCGTCGGCGGCGGCGTGGCGCTGGCGGTCGCCTTGGACTTCCGCGTCATGGGCCGCGACGCCCATCTGCGGGTGCCCGAGATCGGGCTCGGCATGAACATGAGCTGGCAGAGCATTCCGCGCATGCTGCACTTGATCGGACCGGCCCGAACCAAGCAGGCGGTGATCCTGGCCGACCAGCGTATCAGCGCCGACGAGGCCTATGAATGGGGCCTGGTGGAGGAGGTGGCCGATCCCGGCAGGGCGTTCGATGCTGCCATGGTGCTCGCCGGAAAAGTCGCCGCGCAGCCGCCGTTGTCGGTCGCCATGACCAAGCTGACCGTCAATCGGCTGGCGCACGCGCTCGACGACCTCGCCAGCCACATGGATGTCGACCAGTTCGCTCTGGCGAGCTTTAGCGAGGATCACAAAGAGGGCATTGCGGCGTTCCTTGGCCGCCGCAAGCCGCGATTTAAAGGGCGGTGAAACCGAAGCGGAACGATGGGCGGCCGCCCCAATGCCAAAACAGTAGATTCGCATAAGGTATATTATGGAATATATTTATCCGTTATTAGATCAGGCACTTACATAAAAACTATCGCAATTTGCGTAAGCTGAGGCTACGGCGGCCATTTCAGGCCAGGCGCTGCGATGTGTTGGTCAGGCACATCGCTGCAGCACCCGCCAGACCGGCGTCTTGCAGTCTGCAGTGGCTTTGAAAGCCTCGGTTGTTGCCGGCGTCCGCAGACACTGCAATAAGCGGCCTCGCGAGATGGCAGATGACCCGGCGGCTTCAGGTCCGTATAGGATAGCCATCGCCACAAGAACAATAATCTCTCAGGGAGAACGAGATGAGCTTTTCACGACGGGCTTTACTCAAGGCATCGGCTGCCTCGGCGGTTTTGGGCGGCATCGGCGCACCGTTGGTCGCGCGGGCCCAAGCGGCCGAATTCACCTACAAATATGCCAACAATCTTCCCGATGCGCATCCCATGAACGTCCGCGCCAAGGAGATGGCGGCGGCGATCAAGACCGAGACCAACGGCCGGTTCGATCTGCAGATTTTCCCGAACAACCAGCTCGGTTCCGACACCGATATGCTGAGCCAGATCCGCTCCGGCGGCATCGAATTCTTCACGCTGTCGGGCCTGATCCTGGCCACGCTGGTTCCGGCTGCGTCGATCAACGGCATCGGCTTTGCGTTCCCGGATTACGAGACGGTGTGGAAGGCGATGGACGGCGAGCTCGGCGCCTATATTCGCGGCGAAATCACCAAGGCCAATCTCGTGGTGATGGACAAGATCTGGGACAACGGTTTCCGGGAAACGACCTCGTCGACCAAGCCGATCAATCATCCTGACGATTTCAAGGGCTTTAAAATCCGCGTGCCGGTTTCGCCGCTCTGGACCTCGATGTTCAAGGCGTTTGATGCCGCCCCCGCCTCGATCAATTTCAGCGAGGTCTATTCCGCGCTGCAGACCAAGATCGTCGAGGGTCAGGAAAATCCGCTGGCCATCATCTCGACCGCGAAACTCTACGAGGTGCAGAAATTCTGTTCGCTGACCAACCACATGTGGGACGGCTTCTGGTTCCTCGCCAACCGCCGCGCCTGGGAGAAACTGCCAGAGGATGTGCGCGCCATCGTCGCCAGGAACATTAACGCGGCCGCGGTCAAGGAGCGCGAGGACGTTGCCAAGCTCAATGCCGGTCTGCAGCAGGAACTGGCCGGCAAAGGTCTCGTGTTCAACCAGCCGAACACGGCGCCGTTCCGCGAGAAACTGCGCTCCGCCGGGTTCTATTCCGAGTGGAAGGGAAAATACGGCGAGCAGGCGTGGGCGTTGCTGGAGAAAGCCGCCGGCAAACTGTCGTAACGCGCGATCGCCAAGGAAGGGACCGTCATGGCTCACGCCGAAGGGTCAATAGCGGCGGCCGGCGAGGCGATGTCCCCTCGCCGCCGTTCGCTGGCGGCATCGCTGGAAGCCTCGCTGGCGATGCTGGTCGAGATCCCGGCGGCGCTGCTGGTCGTCGCCGAGGTCGTCATCCTGTTTGCCGGCGTGGTGGCGCGCTACGGCCTGCACAGCCCGCTGATCTGGTCGGACGAACTGGCCTCGATCCTGTTCCTGTGGCTCGCGATGCTGGGCGCAGCAGTGGCGTTTCGGCGGTCCGAGCACATGCGCATGACCGCCATTGTGGCGAGCGCCAGGCCCGCGATGCGGGCCTATCTCGACGTGGTCGCGACTTGCGCCGCGCTGGCCTTTCTGCTGCTGATCGCCTGGCCGTCATACGAATACGCCTACGAAGAAAGTTTCATCACGACGCCGGCGCTGCAGATCGCCAACATCTGGCGCGCCGCGGCGCTGCCGGTCGGCGTCGGCCTGATGGCGCTGTTTGCGTTCCTGCGGCTGGCACGAACCGGCGACGTCAGGATCGTCGCTGGGCGCGGTGCTCTCGGTTGCGTCTGCTGATGGCGATTTTCTGGCTGGCGCAGCCGTGGCTGCGTCCGCTCGGCAATATCAATCTGATCATCTTCTTTGTCGGCGTGGCCGGCTTCTGCGTCTTCACCGGCGTTCCGATCGCCTTCGGATTCGGACTTGGCGATCTTCGGATATCTCGCGCTGACGACGCGCACGCCGCTGATGGTGCTGGTCGGCCGCATGGACGAGGGCATGAGCCACCTGATCCTGCTGTCGGTGCCGCTGTTCGTGTTCCTCGGCCTCTTGATCGAAATGACCGGTATGGCGCGCGCCATGGTGGCGTTTCTGGCAAGCCTGCTCGGCCACGTCCGCGGCGGCCTGCACTACGTGCTGGTCGGCGCGATGTATCTGGTCTCGGGCATCTCCGGGCTCGAAGGCCGCCGACATGGCCGCGGTGGCGCCGGTGCTGTTTCCGGAAATGAAAGCGCGCGGCGCCAGGCCCGGCGATCTCGTCGCGCTGCTCGCGGCCACCGGCGCGCAGACCGAAACCATTCCGCCAAGTCTGGTGCTGATCACCATCGGCTCGGTGACCGGCGTCTCGATTTCGGCGCTGTTCACCGGCGGCCTGTTGCCGGGCGTGGTGCTGGCGATCACGCTGTCGGCGCTGGTGTGGTGGCGCTATCGCCGCGAGGATCTCAGTCACGTCACGCGGGCCAAAGGCCGGCGAGGTCCTCCGGTCGTTCGTCATCGCCCTGCCCGCGCTGGCGCTGCCGTTCGTGATCCGCGCCGCCGTGGTCGAGGGCGTCGCGACCGCGACCGAAGTTTCCACGATCGGGATCGTCTATGGCTTGGTCGTAGGGCTTCTGGTCTATCGCCGCTTCGACTGGCGGCGGCTGTGGCCGATGCTGGTGGAGACGGCGTCGCCTGTCGGGAGCGATCCTGCTGATCATCGGCACCGCGACCGGCATGGCCTGGGGATTGACGCAATCGGGCTTTTCGCGTGCGCTGGCGGCGGCAATGACCGGCCTGCCCGGCGGCTCCGCGGCCTTCATCGCGGTATCGATCGTGGCCTTCATGGTGCTGGGCAGCGTGCTCGAGGGCATTCCGGCGATCGTGCTGTTCGGGCCGCTGCTGTTTCCGATCGCGCGGGCGGTCGGCGTGCACGAGGTCCATTATGCGATGATCATCATCCTCGCGATGGGCATCGGACTGTTCGCGCCGCCGTTCGGAGTAGGCTATTATGCCGCCTGCGCCATCGGGCGGGTCGATCCCGCCGAGGGGATCAGGCCGATCTGGGGCTATCTGCTGGCGCTGCTGGTGGGCCTGATCGTGGTGGCGATCTTTCCGTGGATATCGATCGGATTCCTGTAAAGCGCTACGCAATTGGAGGTGGCCGATGAGTGGGAAACAGAACCAATACAATATCGGATTGGACAAGACGCCCGCGAACTACGTGCCGCTGACGCCGTTGAGCTTCCTCGCGCGCAGCGCCGCCGTCTATCCCGAGCCATATCAGCGCCGTTTACGAGGGCCGCAGCTTCACCTGGTCGCAGACCTATGCGCGCTGCCGGCGTTTTGCCTCGTACCTTGCCGGTCGCAACATCCGTACCGGCGATACGGTCGCGGCGATGCTGCCGAATATCACCGCGATGAACGAAGCCCATTTTGCGGTCCCGATGGCCGGCGCGGTGCTCAACGCGCTCAACATCCGGCTCGATGCTGCCTCCATCGCCTTCCAGCTCGATCACGGCGGCGCCAGGATCATCCTGGTCGATCCGGAGTTTTCCGGCGTGATATCGGAGGCGCTGACGCTGATGAAGGGCCCGAAACCCTTCGTCATCGACGTCGACGACGCGGCCTTCGCCGGCGGTAAACGGATCGGTGAGATCGAATACGAGGACACGTTGTCGCAAGGCGATGAAGGCTTCGCCGCACGCCTGCCGCAGGACGAATGGGAGGCCATCGCGCTCAGCTATACCTCGGGGACCACGGGCAATCCCAAGGGCGTCGTGACCCACCACCGCGGCGCCTACCTGAACGCCGTCAGCAACATCCTTGCCGGCAATCTCGGCCAGCATCCGGTCTATCTCTGGACCCTGCCGATGTTCCACTGCAACGGCTGGTGCTTTCCCTGGACCGTCGCCGCTTCGGCGGGCATCAATGTCTGCCTGCGCAAGGTCGAGCCCACGAAAATCTTCGAGCTGGTCAAAAAGCACGGCGTCACCCACATGTGCGGTGCGCCGATCGTCTACAACACCCTGATCAACGCGCCGGATGCGCCGAAGGGCGCCGCCGCGCGGCGCGTGGTCGGATTGATCGCCGGTGCCGCGCCGCCGGTGGCGGTGCTTGAGGGCGCCGAAAGCATCGGCATCAAGCTGACGCATGTCTACGGCCTGACCGAAGTCTATGGTCCGGCGTCAGTCTGTGCAGAGCAGCCGGGCTGGGACGATCTGCCGGCCGATCAACGCGCGCAACTGAAGCGCCGTCAGGGCGTGCCCTACCCGCTACAGGAAGCCGTGACCGTGCTCGATCCCGCGACCATGCGCGAGGTGCCGCGCGACGGCGAAACCATCGGCGAGGTGATGTTCCGTGGCAACATCGTGATGAAAGGCTATCTCAGGAACGAGAAAGCCACCGAGGAAGCCTTTGCCGGCGGCTGGTTTCACACCGGTGATCTCGGCGTGCTCGATCAGCACGGCTATGTCATCATCAAGGACCGTTCCAAGGACATCATCATCTCCGGCGGCGAAAACATCTCATCAGTCGAGGTCGAGGATGTGCTTTACAAGCATCCCGCGGTGCTGTTCGCAGCCGTGGTGGCAAAACCCGACGGCAAATGGGGCGAGGTGCCCTGCGCCTTCATTGAACTGAAGGAGAACGCGCGCGCCACCGAAGCCGAGATCATCGCGTTCTGCCGCAGCCAGATGTCAGGCTTTAAGACGCCGAAGGCCGTGGTGTTCGGACCCCTTCCGAAGACGTCGACCGGCAAGATTCAGAAATTCATGCTGCGGGACGAGGTCAAATCGGCCAAGGCGATTTCGGCCTGAGGGCCATGGGCCATAAAGGCGCGAAGTGGCAGGGCGACCTTACTTTAACTTTACCGCTGTCGCCAAAAGACCCGTTATCCCGAGAGGCAGTTGCAGGTCTTTAACGTCTATATCTGATGGTCGAAATCCAGCGCCTTCAAGCAGATCCAGAAGCTCTTTGCGGTCGTAAATCTTGTGCGTTTCGGAACCGGCGAACGGCCATTTGATCATGGTTTCGCGAGACGTGACATAGATAACGATGCGACCGCCCGATTTCAGGACGCGGTAAATCTCTGCCATATCCCGACCATCGGAATCGAAGAAGTACGCAACGTTGACGAGAAGGATCTTGTTGAACGTCGAGTTGATCCACGGTAGCGGGCTGAATGGTCCTTTAAAGAGCCTCACACGATCCTTGGCGATCGCCGCTCGATTAATGGAAGTGGCTTGCCGCAGCATCTGGTCGGATTGGTCAACTCCGAACACCTGGCCATCGGGGACGCGCGCAGCAATTGCCCTCACTCCCCGACCCGGCCCAAAGCCAAGTTCAAGGACGCGATCGGCTGCCTGCAGCCCCAGGGCGTCGATGGCTAACCTGTTGGGCTCGTGGTTGGCGATTGCCATTAACCGACCGGTGAACGATCCGATGGAGCCGGACGGATGCCGCAGCTGCGTGCCGAGAGCATGCCATAGTCGATCAAAAAGGTGACGGGGGCTCGGGATGACGTCGCCATTGCGCGTCTTGTCCCGACGACGATCTCTCACTGCTTTGCTGCGATGCTGGCAAGCCGCTCCTCGATCACAAGCCGACGGTTTTTATCCCAAGCAGGACGATCGGGATGCTGCGGCAGGCTGAGGGCATGGCGAAAAACTTCCGCCGCCTTGGGATATTCCTTCTGTTCATAAAGGAAGTCACCGTAGAAATACCAGGCATCCAGTCCGGTTGGCGCGAGTTTGATGGCCTGTTCCAGCAACTGGCGCGCTTTTGCCTTATCGCCGAAACCGATTGGAAAACCCGGGACGCGATAATAAAGCACGCCGAGACTTGTCGGCGCGCCCGCGTCGAGCTTCGCGGGAGCCATCTTATACGCCTGCTCCAGGATGTCGCGGGCTCGCTTGGCAAGGCCAAGGGCAGAAAACGCGCTGGCCATGGAGGCACGTTCGCTGGTAATGATGCCGTCCCATATCAGTACCTCGGGGCTATCGGGAAACCGCGCTGCTACGGCGTCGGCGTCTTCACCAAGCGTATTCATTTTCCCGGTTTGCTCGTCTCCTTCAGGGACGCCAAATTTGATCGCCTCCCATGTCGATTGCAGGCGATGAACTTCAGCATCAGCGGCGTCCGCCGCGCGTGCGGGAAGGACGCGGAAACCGGCGGACGCCAGCAAAATAGATGAAAGGACCGTTCTGCGTGATATCAATGTCATGTGCAATTGCCTTGTTGCCGGGCCGAGCCGACGGTTAGTTGGATCAAAGATGTCATCACGTCTGTCGCGACAGCGACCAGTCGATGACGCGGGGAAAAAGACGCTGAATGAGCACGTAGACTTTTTCCGGCGCGGGCGCGTAAACAGAATCATGTCCGCTCGCGATCGCCCGCCAGATTTGCCGCGCAACCTGTTCCGGCGAGTCCATGCTCATTTTGGTCTTGGCAATGAGGCCGGCAAATGCGACAGCCGCAGCGGTTCGCGTGGCGCGCGGCGCTGCATAGGTGACGCCGATTCCCTTCTGCTTCCATTCCCGGCGCAGCGCGATCGAGAAGCCCCGCAACGCGAACTTGGTCGCGGAATAGCAGGTGAATTCCGGATACCCGATGTCGCCGAAAATGGAGCCAACGTTGACTACGCGCGAAGGCTTCGCCGCGATCAGCAAGGGCATAAGATCCCGCGTTAGCGCCATCGGCGCCATCACATTGGTCTGGAATGTTCGCGCCAACGCATCGTCATCGAACGTCTCCAGCGGTCCGCCTTCAACGATGCCCGCATTGTTGATCAGGATGTCGAGCGCTCCTCGCTCGTTTCGGATCCGATCGACGATGCGACGCCGGTCTTCAGGGCGCGTGATATCAGCCGGAATAATCAAATGCGAAGCCGCAGGCCCGAGAAGTGCGCCGGTAGCCTCCAGCGCATCCCGGCGGCGTCCGCAAAGTGCGACCGCCATCCCGCGTTGCGCCGCCTCGACGCTCAACGCGCGGCCAATGCCCGAGCCCGCGCCTGTGATGAGGACGAGCTTTTGCTCAGGCTGCATTGCTCAGCTCTGCGCGGGCGCCGAGATCCTGAAAAATAGCACCATACAAGCGGTAGAAGATTTTGGCGTTGTCGATGACAATGCGCTGGGTGGCTGGATCCTCGAAGCCATCTACAAGTGTGCGGAAGAAAGCGACGTGATCAACGTCGAGAGACCCGTGGGTACGAAGGTAGGTAAAGCCGGTGTCGCTCTCCGAACTAAGCGATTTCTTCAACGCATCAGCAAGCTTCTCCGCCAAAAGCACAGACATCCCCTCAAGGACGTGCACGCTGCCCAGGAAGGCATAGGGGCTCACATGCTCTATGGCGTAATAGGCGTAACCGACCATGATCTGACACGGCAGCCCCGGATTCCCCGCTCGAACGGCATCCGGATTGCCACCAACGGCCCGAATGTCATCCAAAATCCACTTCTCGTGACCTCGCTCCTCCTTCATGTACTCTATCAACGCATCCTGGTAGCGCTCGTCGGAGGTGCGCGATGCCGCCAATGCGAGAAGCGGGAAAGTGTGCTTCACATGGTGGTAGGCCTCGGTCAGAAAATCGACGTAAAGACCGCGGGGCGCACCATTGCGAATTGCGTGCTGCACGATGGGAATCGCCAGGAATGCTTCGCGATCCCTTGCGGTCTCCGTCATAAGACGGTCGTAAAAGCTCATCTTCAGTTCTCCTTCACTTTCGTGAATGCTAGATTACCGTCGCCGGCGTCGTCGGTGCTTTTGCCGCGACGAATTTTTCGATCTGTTTGCGGGCCGGCCGTCCATTGGTCAGAAGCTGGTTACTGACCGCCTCCTCAAGCGAAGCAACGATACAGGCGCGGGGTACTGCGTATTGGGGCGCACCGGAACAGCAGGTGGAGACAAGGTCCAGCACGTCCGCGTTGTTCGCGTTGGAAAACCAGCCTTCCCCCGAACGGGAAGGAACGATGACGGCGGTCAGGCAGGGCTCACCATGTCCAACCACCGCGCAGAATGCGATTCGCTGGTCACCGAGCAACATCGTCTCGATCCATTCGGGGCTGATGTTTCTGCCGTACGATGTGACGATAAGACTGTCCTTGCGCCCGTGTATCGTCAGAAGGCCACGGTGATCGATTGCCCCGAGATCGCCTGTTCGCCAGGGCCGCGGGGCGGGTCCCTGTCCCAGATACCCATCGGTTATCGAGGGGCCATCGACGACGATCTCGCCATTGTCGATCGACACATCGAGCTCGCTGAGCGGCCGGCCGACCGTATCGGCGCGACGTTCGCCAGGCCGGTTGAGCGCGACGACCGAGCAACATTCGGAAAGGCCGTAGCCTTCGTGGACCGGAATTCCCAATTCCCACGCCTTGTCGGCGACCTGCCGCGGCAGCGGTGCACCCCCGACAGCTACGAAACGCAGTGAGTTCGGTGGGCGACGACCCATTGTCTGAAGTTCGCCTACCCATTGTTTGAGCAATTGTGGCACCACGACGCTGGTTGTCGGTTTCTTCAGTTCAAATGCGCTTGATATTCCGTTTGCGTTGCCACGACCGACTTGTTCAGCCAAATGCGTATCGAAATGCACATAGGCCCCGAGCATTGCCGGAATAAAAATCGAACAGATCGTCTCCAGCAGCAGCGGCAAAGGCAGCACCGAAAGATAGGTGTCTTCCGCCGTCGCACCGGTTGCGCTCGCCAAGGCTGCGGCCGACCAGGCGATCTGCCCGCTCTCATGGCGAACGCCCTTGGGCTGACCGGTACTTCCGGACGTATAAATAATTTGGCCAAAACCATCCGCGGGATCAGGCAATCCCAAGCCCGCGACGACGTGATCTCCGATCAGGCTGGTCGTCACGCCGGATTGTAGCGTCAGCGGCTTTGTCCGGTCGGTCGTGAGAATCAAGCCGACCGATGCGGTGCGCACGACGTGACCGAGCTGGGTCGAACTAAAAAAAGTCGGCAGAGGTACGGCGATCTTGCCTGCCAGCGCGCAGGCAAGCTGGGCGATCACCCATTCAATGCCGTTTGGCGCGAGAATGCCGATCGTTCCGGATCGAGTTTTGAGATCGGCAGCAAGGCCTCCCACTTTGGCGAGAAGTTCGCTGCGATGAATGACCCCTTCGCTATCGCTTACCGCAACCTTACCGCCCGCCCCCGCGGCGTGGCGGCTCATCGCGTCAAACAGCTTCCGCATAAAGCCCCGTATCTTGCCTGTCCTTGCAATCAAGCGCGAGACCAGGACGCGCAACTGCAAAGACCTTCGGCTCCGAGGCGTAGTAGGTGCCCCATCTTTCGTGGTCCGGGATCCGGCGATAGTCAGCATCGGCCAGATGGATCAGAGGGTGACCCAAGCGTTCCACCAGCCGGTGGAGGCGGCGAGTTAGCGTAAAGAACGACCAGGCGAAGCCATTGCTTTCGCCGAAAACGCCAATTGACTCGATGAAACTTGCCGTCGAACGGGGCGCCCGGCTGGCGAGTGTTGTGACTTCGAAGATCTCGCTCCGGCTGACCGTCCGGTGCGAGCGCGCACCCAATGCGTCCTCAATCGGAACGTCGAGATAGCGCTCTGAGAAGAATTGGTCGGCTTGAAAGCGAAGCCCGGCGGCACACAGGATCTCGTCGCGTGCGTCCACGATGGTCAGGAGGCGCGACGGGAAGACGTCTAGTCGGGCGCCGTATCGGGAGGCATAAATCTCCCGAATGAACCGTTCGGCCGAAGCCCGCAACGGATCGTCGACATCAATCACAGTTGTCTTCAGCATTCGCTCCGTGCTTCCCCGAATCCTAAGCGAGGGGTATGCGCCGCCAGACTTACGATCAGCTTACGGGGCCCGGACTGTTCCGTGTTCAATATTGGGCTATTATGCGTTCCGCTCGGCCATTCAGGGTTTCAACCGGTAGGGGGAAACCGCATGGTGATCTGCGCCCCTTCGGAATAGTTCGCAATCTCAAGTTTGCCCTTGTGGGCGATCATGGTGCGCTGGACGATCGACAGTCCCAAGCCGACGCCGCCTTGGCGGCCACTGCGAAACTGCTCTTGCGGGAGCCCTTGCGTGGCGAGCATGGCGGCGGGAAAGCCCGGACCGCGATCTCGCACAGCGATGGAGGGAGCATCACTGACGATCACCGAGACGACGGAACCCGGCGGCGTATGTTCTATCCCGTTCTCGATAAGGTTTCGCAAGGCTCGAAAAATATAGTCCCGTGCCCCGACGATTTGGACCGGCCTTTCGCCGCCCAGAACTTCGATCGAGCGGCCTCTGGCGATGGCAAGAGGAGCGAGAAAGCCGACCACCTCTCTTGCCACTTCGCCAAGATCGAGCAGGTCGTCGGCCTCGAACCGAATGCCGTTCAGCCTCATTCGGTCGAGCAGTTGCTGGACCAGCCGCTCCATCCCGGAAAAGTCCTGTTCCAGCACCCGGGCGAGCGGGGTGTCTGAGACCGCGAGCTGGGCCTTGATCACGGCGAGCGGAGTCCGCAGTTCATGCGCTACGTCCGCGACGAACTCTTCCAGCGACCGAAACCCGCTCTGCAACCGGTCCAGCGCGTGGTTCACCGCTTTCACGAGGACGAGAACGTCTCCCGGCAGCTTTCCTTCTGCCAGGCGGATGGTGACGCTCCCAGGCCCGATCCGTTCGACCTGCTCCACCGCTTCGCCGAGCGGCTTCAAGGCAATTCGGGCGACCGCGAGATTGGTCGCGAGAATGCCAAGCAGGAACACAAACCAGATCCACGCCACATCCTGGATGAATTCCTCCAGCACGGAATTGTAGAGCACGGGGTTTGACGGAAAGGCAACCTGCACGAACAGCGGTTGGGACTGATCGCTAATTCTCAAGGAGAGCCCGTAGACCGGCCGCTTGTTCCTCAGCGTCCGCGGCAGCACGAACAGTCGCTCCTCAACCTGCTCGAGCGGAAACAGCGCGGCAACAATTCCGCTCGAACTCGCGACCACGCCCTTGGTCGGCGAGACCACCGCAAACGTCCCGCCCGCTTCGGCAATGCGCGCAGCGGTGGACTGGACCGCGACGGGAATCGGCTCGTCCGACGACTGAATATCGCGCTCCAGGATTTCCGCGAAGCTGCGCAGCGTATCGTCACGAAACCGCGTGTCGATCGACTCGAATCGCACGTAGAGAAAAGCCGCCGTGGCGACCATCGCTAGCACGCTGACGGCCGCCAGGCCGACCACGAGACGCCAGAATACCGTGCCGCGAAGACGCATCGTCATGCCTTGGGCGACAGCATGTAGCCGACCCCACGCAAGTTGTGGATCTCAAGCGAAGCCCCTGCCATCGAGAGCTTCTTGCGAAGCCGGTGGATCAACACCTCGACGGCGTTCGAGTCCACTTCGTCGCCGAAGCCATAGAGCGATTCCTCGATTTCGGCCTTGGCGAGCAGCCGATTGCCACGGCGCATAAACTGTTCCAAGGCGGCCAGTTCGCGCCGGCTGAACGCAATTTCGGTTCCTTTGATCCGAACCCGCCGCTCGACGGTATCGAATTCAACGTCCTGCTCGGACAGCGTTGCACTCAGAGCCTGGCCCGGACGCCGCAGCAGCACCCGGATTCGAGCGATCAATTCGTCCATGTCAAACGGTTTGGTGAGATAATCGTCGGCGCCCCGGTTTAACCCGTCGATCACCGCCTGCTTGCCGTCGCGCGACGTCAGCACGAGTACCGGCATGGTGAGAGCTTTGCTCCGGATAAATGAAAGCACTGTCATTCCGTCCCGATCCGGCAGTCCGAGATCGAGGATAACCGCCTGATAGGGAATGGCCTGGATCGCCGCCTCGGCATCATCGGCGCATTCGGCCATATCGACGGTGAACCCATTGCCGGCAAACGTCTGGCCAATGATAGTCCTGAGACGCGCATTGTCTTCCACCAAGAGAATCCGCATCAAGCACCTGTTCCGCTCAATCGCTTCGCCTTGCCACCCGGTTATGTTCCGGCAATATTCGACCGCTGCACCGATAATCGTTGGCTCAAACGCCGACTGACTGTTGCCAGGCTGATTGGCGCGAGATCGGCGTATATCAATGGCGACGGCCGAAGCTGGCGTGCCGCCGACCGGGCGAACCTGCGGTTTGAGGTAGACCGGTATAATCAGATGCGCAGATCAGCCGACTCCCCGCGCCCCGCATTTTCGTAAGAGTTCACCAAATAAAAACACGCCGCTGTCGACGCTTATCCGGCGACCTCCGGGGAGAGGAATTGCGAAAGCTGCGGCGAAAACGTTTCGCAATGCGATTCGACCCCGCCAAATCGCAACAAACATAGTTTAGACCTATTCTAAGTTCCTATTAAATATTCGTAATATAGAGATTTGCTCGCGCTACGGAGCGTAAGCGTGTCGCAAGGGCGATCACCTTGACGCGCGATGTCGGCTTGCGGAGTGTTTCAGCCGCTTCAGCCCACTCGATTTCAGCCCACTCGATCCACCGTAAGCCGCATCCCGTCATGCGCGGGGACGGCGTTCGGCGGCAGGCTCTGCCGCAGCACCTCGTAATCCAGATCGGCATGCATGTTGGTGATAACGGCGCGGCGCGGCTTGAAGCGGTCGATCCACGACAGCGCGTCGTTGACGCTGAAGTGGCTGGGATGCGCCCTGTAGCGCAGCCCGTCGATAATCCAGAGGTCGAGGTTTTCCAGGAAACGCCAGCTCTCGGGCGGGATGTCGTTGACATCAGGCGTATAGGCAGCGTCGGCGATGCGGTAGCCGAGCGCCGGAATATTTCCGTGCCGCATGATAAACGCCGAAAGCGTTAGCGGACCGCCCTTCCCTTCAATCGTGCGGCTTTCGCCGGTCTCGATCGAATGATGGTCGAGGATCGGCGGATAATCGCTGCCCGGTGGCGACACGAAGCAATAGGAAAACCGGTGGATGATATCTTTGGCGGTGGATTTATTCAGATAGACCGGAATGCGCCTGCGCTGATGCATCACGACCGAGCGCAGATCGTCGATGCCATGGGTTTGATCGGCGTGTTCATGGGTCAGAAACACCGCGTCGAGGTGGTCGACATGAGCGTCGATTAACTGCTCGCGCAGATCGGGCGAGGTGTCGATGAGGATCCGCGTCACGCCGCGATCCGACTTTCGCTCGGCGAGCAACGAACAGCGCCGGCGGCGATTTTTCGGATTCTTGGGGTCGCAGGCGCCCCAGCCGAGCGCGGGACGCGGAACGCCGGCCGACGATCCGCAGCCGAGAATCGTCAGCGTCAGCGTCATGTCATTGCTTCCGCTGACGGCACCTTGCTGAACAGGCGGAAAAAATTTTCCGTCGTCTGCCGCGAAATCTCCTCAAGCGAAACCCCGCGGGTCTCCGCCAGCACCTTGGCGACTTCGACCACGTAACAGGGCTCGTTGCGCTTGCCCCGAAATTTGCCGGGCGCCAGATATGGTGCGTCGGTCTCCACCATGATGCGATCGGCGGGCAGCTCGGCGGCGAGATCGCGCAAGTTTTGCGAATTTTTGAAGGTCAGGATGCCCGTGAACGAAATCGAGAGCCCCAGGGAGATTGCCTTCATCGCCAGCTCCCGCCCGCCGGTGTAGCAATGCAGCACGGCGCGAAACGATCCCTTTGTCATTTCGTCCTCGAGGATGCGGCCACAGTCGTCGTCGGCTTGGCGGGTATGAATGACCAGCGGCAGGCCGGTCGCCCGCGCCGCCGCGATATGCGCACGGAAGCCGCGCTCCTGGGCTTCGGGCGAGCCGTTCTCGTAGAATTTGTCCAGTCCCGCCTCGCCCAACGCCACCACCTTGGGATGCCGGGTCAGTTCGATCAGCTCATCGGCGGAAATGCCGTCTTCTTCATCGGCATGATGCGGATGCGTGCCGACCGAGCAATAGACGTTTGGAAATCGACCGGCGATATCGAGCAGCGCGCCAAGCCGCCTCACCCGCGTCGAGATGGTGACGATGCGCCCAATGCCGGCGGCCGCAGCCCTCGCCACGATGCCGTCGAGATCATCGGCGAAATCGGGAAAATCGAGGTGACAATGGCTATCGACCAGCATCGACTTCGAACCGCTCACGCTGCCGTTGGCTCGATATAACGCGGAAACACCGGTGCGGGTGCGGGAAGCACGGTGCCGGGCGTGATCCGCGTGCCAAGTGCCGCAAAGTCCCGCGACTTGATTTCGTTGGGGATGCCAAGGATGTCGAGCAGCTTTGCGGACGCCGCCGGCATCGCGGGCTGCGCCAGAATGGCGATCTGGCGGACCACCTCGGCGGTCACATACAGTACCGTGGCCTGGCGCTTCGGATCGGTCTTTGCCAGCGCCCACGGCGCCTCGCCCGCGAAGTAACGGTTGGCTTCCGCCACGACGGCCCAGACGGCATTGAGCGCCTGATGAATTTGCTGGGTCGCCATCGCGGTGCGGGCCAGGCCGATCATGCCGTCGGCCTGCGCCAGGATCGCCCTGTCGTTGTCGCTGAAATCGCCCGGCTCCGGCAACAAGCCCTGGTACTGCTTGGCGATCATCGACAGCGAACGCTGCGCCAGATTGCCGAGATCGTTGGCGAGATCGGCATTGATGCGCGCGACGATGGCCTCGTGGTTGTAACTGCCGTCCTGCCCGAACGGCACTTCGCGCAGGAAGAAGTAACGCATCTGGTCGACGCCGTACTGGTCGGCGAGGTTGAAGGGGTCGACGACATTGCCGACCGATTTCGACATCTTCTCGCCGCGGTTGAACAGGAAGCCGTGGGCATAGACGCGCTTCTGTACGGGAATGCCCGCCGACATCAGGAATGCCGGCCAGTACACCGCATGAAAGCGGATGATGTCCTTGCCGATGATGTGAACGTCGGCCGGCCAGTAGCGCCGCCAGTTCGGATCGTTCTCATCGGGAAAGCCAACGCCGCTGATGTAGTTGGTGAGCGCGTCGACCCAGACATACATGACGTGCTCGGGATCGCCGGGAACCCTGACGCCCCAGTCGAAGGTGGTGCGCGAAATCGACAGGTCCCTCAACCCGCTTTTGACGAAGCTGATGACTTCGTTCTTGCGCGAGTCAGGACCGATGAAGTCCGGCTGGCCGTAGTAGAGATCCAGAAGTCTGTCCTGATAGGCGGACAATTTGAAAAAATAGCTCTTCTCCTCGACCCATTCGACCGGCGTTCCTTGCGGCCCGCGCCGCACGCTGTCTTCGCCGAGCACGGTTTCATCCTCGGCGTAATAGGCCTCATCGCGCACCGAGTACCAGCCGGCATAGCTGTCGAGATAGATGTCGCCGTTGGCGGCCATGCGTTTCCAGATTTCCTGGACCGAGCGATGGTGCTGCTCCTCAGATGTCCGGATGAAGCGGTCGAACGAGACATTCAGGCGCTCATCCATTTCCTTGAACTGAGCGGCGTTCCGCGCGGCCAACTCCGCGGGAGTCATGTTCTCCTTTTGCGCGGTCTGGATCATCTTCAAGCCGTGCTCGTCGGTGCCGGTGAGGAAGAAGACATCCTTGCCGTCAAGTCGCTGGAAACGGGCCAATGCATCAGTCGCGATCGCCTCATAGGCGTGACCGATATGCGGCGCCCCGTTCGGGTACGAGATCGCGGTCGTTATGTAGAACGAGTTCCTTGCTGCCGAGGTCGACGGCTTTGCAACGCGAGGCGCCTGTCTTTCCGTGGCGCCCGCTTTTGCGCCTTTGCCAGCCGATGACGTCTTTCCGGCGACGCTCGGTTTCTTCGCTGTCGAGCGGCGCTTATTCGACTTTGTGTTTTTCGCAGATTTCTTCGACGATTTCCTGGGTGCCTTCTTCGCGGCCGACGTCTTCTTTGCTGCCTTCCTGGCCTTCTTCACCGTACGCTTGCTTGTCTTCGCGCGCTTTTTTCGCGCCGACGCTTTGGCGGGCGCGCGAGCCGATTTGCGGGCCTTCTTCGCGCTGCGTTTCTTGACAGTTTTCTTCTTGGCAGTCGCCACCACAATTTCCTTTTATTGCTCAAACAAGTTTGTTGGGAATGATCACCAGCAGAGCGGTTAGAGCGTCGCCTCAGCAAGCAGCCCGAACACCGAGAAAACCAGCGGTTTTCGCTCGAGATTGTATTCTGCAGTGTCACGCGCGGCGCGGTTGATCTTTTCCCACACCTCCGCCAGCCGTGCAAGGCGGGGCAGGTTCGCATTGGCGTTGGCGTCGTCGGCATGCAGGCGTTCCCCCACCCAGCGATCGACGCTATCGATGAAGGCGGCGAGCGCCACCCGGTCACTGCCGCCGAGCGCATCGCCGAGGGCATGAAGTTCGCGCGGATCGACCAGCGGCAAGCTCGCCAGCAGCGCCACGGTCCGCTGCTGCAGTTTGAGGGCGTCGCCGCCAAGCAACGTGAGGGCGCGCGCCACGCTCCCCTCCGCCGCTTCCGCGGCCTCGGCGAGCGCGGGATCGTCGGGTGCGATGTTGGCGGCTTCAGCGGCGGCGCGGATGACGTCTTCTGTCGCGAGCGGCCGTAGCAGCAATTTGCGGCAGCGTGACAGGATCGTCGGCAGCACCCGTGCCGGCGCGCGGCTGACCAGAAGAAAGAGCGATTGCTGCGGCGGCTCTTCGAGCACCTTGAGCAGCGCGTTGGCGGCGTTCGGATTGAGTTCATCGACGGTATCGACGACGCAAACCCGCCAGCCCTCCACGGCCGCGGTCGAGCCGAAAAACGAAATGGTCTCGCGCGTTTCGTCAACCGTGATGACGGTCCGCATCACGCCCTTGTCGTTGAGGGTGCGTTCCAGCGTCAGCAGGCCGCCATGGGCGCCAGCGGCGACCTGACGCGCGACCGGATCGGACGGATCGACCCAAAGCGTCTCGGCACGCCGGACATCGGCGGCAAGCGGATCGCGATGCGCGAGTGCGAACCGCGCCATTCGGTAGGCCAGGGTCGCCTTGCCGATGCCTGCCGGCCCCCCGATCAACCAGGCATGCGGAATGCGCCCGCTGCGATAGGCATTAAGCAAAGCCATCTCTGCGTCGCGATGCCCGTATAGCGCGGACGTCTCGCGCGGATGAGCGGTCGAGATTTGCGTTTCGACCTGACGGGCGCTCATGCCGAACTGGCCACGTTGCCGGCGCTGGTTGCAAAGAAACGGTCGCGCAAGAAGGCCCATATTTTTGCGGCAACAAGGCCGGGCTCGGCGGTTGCATCGATCAACACGCATCGCTGCGGCTCAGCGGCGGCGATCTGCCGGTACGCCTCGCGCAGTTCCTGATGAAACCTGACGTCTTCCGCCTCGAACCTGTCGGGCGCGCGGGTGCCGCGGCGCGCGGCCGCCCGCTTCATGCCGACCTCAACGGGGACATCGAGAATGAAGGTCAAATCGGGCTTGAGATCGCCGATGGTTACCCGCTCCATTGCGTTGAGAACCGCCGGCGAGACCTTGCCCAGGCTGCCCTGATACGCCCGCGTCGAATCCGAAAACCGGTCGCACAGCACCCATATCCCCTGATTGAGCGCGGGCTTGATGACCGTGCTGACATGGTCGTCGCGCGCAGCCGCAAACAGAAGTGTTTCCGCGTCCGGGCCCAATAGCTTGCCCATGCCGGACAACACGAGATGCCTGATGATCTCAGCCCCCGGCGAACCGCCGGGCTCGCGGGTCACGATGGCGCGCAATTTTGCGGCGTTCAGGCGTTCCGCGAGCATCTTGATATGCGTGGATTTGCCGGATCCCTCGCCGCCCTCAAAGGTGATGAATCGTCCGCGCCCGGGAGCTCTTTTGATAGCTGTCTCGGTCATCTCAGAGCTTCTCGACGCCCAGGCGAAACATTCCGATGACGAGTTCGCTCGCACCATCGATGGCCCGCCGCATCGTCGATCCCCGGCCCACAGGTTCCGCCGCATAAACCGGCGCCTCCATGGCGACGTTGGCGCCGCGCCAAACCCTGACGACGCCGATCTGCTGGCCGGCATCAATGGGCGCGCGAACCGGCCCGCTATAGACCAAGCGCGCGATCAGTTTATCGTTGCCGTTTTTCTGAACCATCACCTCGATCGGTTTTGGGCTGACCAGCTTGACCGAGCGGCTGTCGCCGCCAAACACCTTGGCATAGCCGATCGGCTGCTGCGGCCCGAACAGCTCACGCGCCTCGAAATTGCGAAATCCCCATTCGAGCATTTTCTTGGCTTCGGACGCTCGATCTTCGGGATCCTCCAGACCGTTGACGACGACGATCAGCCGCATGCCGTTTTGCACGGCGGAGCCGACCATGCCGTAGCCGCCCTCCTTGGTATATCCGGTCTTCAGCCCGTCGGCACCCTCGAGCGAGTTCAGGAGCGGATTACGGTTCTGCTGCCGGATCTTGTTCCAGGTGAATTCCTTCTCGCCGAACAGCTTGTAGAACTCGGGATAGGTCTGGATGATGTAGCGCGCGAGCATCGCCAGTTCACGCACCGTCATCTTGTTGCCGGGGTCGGGCAGGCCGTTGGAATTGGCAAAGGTCGATCGCGTCATGCCGAGTTCGCGCGCGCGTTTGGTCATCATGTCGGCAAAGGCGCGCTCGTTCCCGGCAATACCCTCCGCCAGCACCATGCAGGCATCGTTGCCGCTCTGAATGATGGCGCCGTGCAGCAGATCGTCGACGGCTATCTTGCTGTGAATGGCCGCGAACATCGTCGAGCCGCCAGCCGGCGCTCCGCCTTTGCGCCAGGCGTTTTCGCTGACGTGATATTCGTCGGTCAATTTGACGTCGCCCTGCTGGACGGCATGGAAGACGACCTCGGCGGTCATCAGCTTCATCATGCTGGACGGCGCCCGCAGTTCGTCGGCGTTCTTCTCGAACAGCACGCTGCCGCTGGAGGCTTCGATCAGGATTGCGGTCGGCGCGTCGCCATCGAAACCGCCCTCCTCCTTCTTGGCGCCCTGCACGCTGTTGTTGGCGGCGTAGACCATGCCGCCCCATCCGACCGCCGCTGCGACCACGGCCGCGACCAGGCTGCGCCAGGAGCGTCCCGTCGCGGGGCGGGATTTGCGGGACGGTGAGAATTCGACTGTCATCGGCGATGCGTTCTACCAGTTGGAAGTACCGCAAACAACACGGGTTTTACCTGATATCGCGGGCCGGATCGATTGCGGCGCTGGTCAAACGACCCTATCGTGTTCGCCTTGCCGATCCCTCCACGAAATCTCCGAAACAAGGCGGAAAAGCGATGCCATCCTCACGCACCATTTCCGCCAACGGGATCGAGCTCTCGGTGCTTGAAAAAGGCGAAGGTCCGCTCGTGCTGCTTTGCCACGGCTGGCCGGAACTGTCCTACTCCTGGCGGCATCAAATCCCGGCGGTCGCGGCGGCCGGTTTCCACGTCGTTGCCCCGGATATGCGGGGTTTCGGCCAAACCAGCGCGCCCGCCGATATCGATGCATACAGCATCTTCGACAATGTCGGCGACATGGTCGCGCTGGTCGCTGCGCTCGGCGAAAAACAGGCTGTCATCATCGGCCATGACTGGGGTGCGCCGGTCGCCTGGCATGCGGCGATGTTCCGGCCCGACGTTTTCACGGCCGTTGCGGGGTTGAGCGTTCCACCGCCTTCGCGCGGGCGCGGCCGGCCGCTCGATAGCTTGCGCGAGAGCGGGATCACCAATTTCTATTGGCAATATTTCCAGACACCCGGCACAGCCGAAGCCGAGTTCGAGCGCGATGTTGGCTTGACGATGCGGACCTTGCTGGGGCGCGGATTTTCCGACCCCGCCGCCTCGCTGTTCATCGAGGACGGCAAGGGATTTCTCGGCGACGCCAGGGGCGATCGGCCGCTTCCGGATTGGCTCGGCGAAGCCGACCTCGCTTTTTTCACCGAGGCCTACGGAAAATCCGGCTTCCGTGGCGGGCTGAACTGGTACCGCAATATCGACCGCAACTGGGAACTGACCGCGCCGTGGCAGGGCGCGCAGATCCGTCAGCCTTCCCTGTTCATCGCGGGATCGAAGGATTCCGTCATCACCGGCCTGATCGGCGCCAAGCGCGTCGCCGACATGGAACGGGTTCTGCCGAACCTGAAGCAGAAGCTGATCATCGAGGGCGCCGGCCACTGGATTCAGCAGGAGCGCGTCAGCGAGGTCAACGCGGCCTTGATCGGATTTCTCAGAGAAAGTCAGTAGAGCCCGCGGCCGGCCAGCAATTCGCTGGGACCGCGCGGATCGATCGGCGCGTAGGCGGAGACCGGACTGACGCCGGGTGCATTGCGTTCGTCATTTTCGTAAGATACGGCACGCGGATTTTCGAGGCTGCGGCCGCCCGACCGGGAGCGGGCGGAGGCGGACATCTCCGACGTCGCATTGATCGAGGCGAGATCCGCCGACGTGTTGCCTAGGCTATAGGGCCGCCCCTCCGGCATCGGCACCTCACCCTGAATCGGGCGGACGTGCGATGGAATTTCCGGGACGAAAGAACGGGCGGACGCTACCCGCACCAGCGACGGCGATGGCGCGGGCTCGCCAGTGCGCAAGGTCGCCATCAACTGCCGGTCGTCGGAACCTTCCAGCGGTGCGCGGCCGACATATTCGACGCGGACGCGCGCCACGCCATTACCTTTGAATTCAAGCAGTTCGGCGGCTTTGTTCGAGACATCGATGAGCCGGTTGCCGTGATAGGGTCCGCGGTCATTGACACGGACGATCAACGACTTGCCGTTACTGAGATTGGTGACCCGCGCATAGCACGGCATCGGAAGGGTCGGATGGGCGGCGGTCAGAGCCCCCATGTCGAATACTTCGCCGTTGGCGGTCTGCCGGCCGTGGAAATCGTCGCCGTACCAGGAGGCCAGCCCTTCCTCACGATAATTGACGTCTTCCTCGGGCACGTAGACCCGGCCCGCCACGGTGTAGGGCTTGCCGACGCGGTAGGTGCCACCGCCCTTCGGCACCGGCTCCCCGAACGCGACCACGCGAGGACTGGTGGAAACGCCGTATTTGGGATCGACCCGGCTAGCGAACTTGCCCGACGAGGCGCAGTTGGCGAGAAGGAGACATGCCGCCACGGCCGCGGCACCTCGCGCCATCAGGATAATCTGATCTGGCCGTCGAATCCCCATCTGCCCCAATTACCATTCCGCCGCCCGCGTGCCTGCTTCGAGGCACCCGGCGGTTCTAAGCCCCGATGCAGCCCACCTCCGCATCAAGATGTGAAGATATCGCATTCCGAACGCGGCGGAAATGGGGAGAGCCTTGGGGTGGTGAATCAAAGGTTGCCGTGGGCCGTCGATTTACCGAGGTTTCGGCTTGCGCCAATCCGCGCCGCGTTCTCTCAAGACGGCCGCATTAGGCTGGGTGGCCGGGTGGTTTAAGGCGCCGGTCTTGAAATGCGAACAGGCAAATCTGGTTTTTCAAACACTTAGCCGATTGCACGTACGTCGTATTTTGTCCGGGTTGATGCTGTTGGCTGTAGTTTGGGGCCAAGTGTGGGGTCAGGGTCCCGCTTGCCGCGCTCACCAGCCGCCGAGCGTTAGACAACCACTGGGAATGCTGGCAAATCGACGACAGCGATCCAAGACGGCACGATTATTGACGTGAGCCAAGATCGACAGTTAGGAAGCAGCCCGACGCGCGACGATTTCCGGACGACTCGCGTCGGGCCCCCCAACCAGACCGCAAGCATGAAGCCATCGGCACGGCCGAATTGATTCTAAGAAAACTTCATGGCAGAAACTGCACGCACGAAAGCGCAACGCCGCCTGAGCGGAATATGATCGCTCGGCGGCGCTGGTTTAGGCACTGGGCCCTTCAAATTGCCCAGTAGGGATATGTCCGCCCACGTCGCTCCAAGGTTCATCCAAAATGAGGGACGGCGGTGCCGATCCTGCCGACCGGCACGTACCATCCCCGATTTGGGAGCCAGCCGACAATCAAAACGACCAGCGCCTAAAGCGTGCACCTTGTGTATTTATAAGAGTCATTCCCTGGATGTCCGGGAACAACCTCGTCAAGTTGTTGTCGTCGATCACTTCCAGGTTGAACCGGACGCTCGGGTTCATCACGCTCGACGCCGCAGGCCGCGGCCAGCTCCAGATATCGCCATCCTGCTTTCTCGAAGTGATCGTGCACCGCGCGGCTTTTCCCCTGATCCGGTTCCCTTCGATGATGAAGCCTGAACCGAACAGGTCCGACAGTTCGGTGAACACACCGGACGGATTTGGTCCGGTTTAGCGAAGTCCGACCAGCGAGCGGCGATAGCCGCCGCTGCGGGCTTCCTCCCGGCACACGAAGCTTCCGGTGTTGCCCTGCGCGTAGCGGCTCTGGTGTCTGAAGTAGTAGATCCCTTTGCGGAAATCGAGCCAGACCACGGTGTCATAAGGGCAATGCCGTTGCGCCTGAGCTTCATAGCGGAATGGGCTCAACGGCGTGGCGGCCGCATTGGTCGTGCTGGCCGCGACGAGGAACGCGGTCAGCAGGCAGAGCTGGCGCATAGGAGAAATCCTCATGATCAATACCGCTTTGGCCGGTTACGAGACTGGCCGCCATGAGACGCGAGTTCAAAGCGCGGCTGATTCTCATTGCCGATAACGCCAAGCTTGCCGCCGCGCACGCTGCGGGGCGCCCCTCTGGTCACCGCCTCGATCATGTTCGGCGATCTGTATGCGACGCCGGTCGTGCCGCCATTCCTTGCCGCCTATCCCGGAGGTCTACGTGCGTGTCGACGATCCAACAGTCCTTCTGCGCAACTGCGCCAAGCGGAAGCGGACGAAAACGCCGACGAGTCATTGTCGGATACGATCGAGGCATCGGCGGCCAATTTCTCCGGTCCTGATGAGGCTTGGGGCCAAGTTGGGGCCAAACTGCAGATTGCTCCCCGCCCGTTCTTGATCTTCCACCCGCTAAGTGCTTGATGTCGCTCCATTGGAAGGGTGGCCGAGCGGTTTAAGGCACCGGTCTTGAAAACCGGCGTGCCTGCAAGGGTACCGTGGGTTCGAATCCCACCCCTTCCGCCATATAGATAAGTAACATGTTGATATTGCTATATATTGTATTAATGAGGTGTGATAGCGTACATTTCAACGTACATTTTTGGACCGCGCATATGACGGGCATCACGGATTTCATCGCGCTGGACGTCGAGACCGCCCCTATGCCGATTTCGCCAGAGCAAGAGAAACCAAAGATGGCTGATGAGATCGCGCCGGAAGAGATCGTAGCCCGCCGCCGACGCCATGATCGACTTGTGGGACCGCGTCGGTCTTCCGCAGTTTCAAGGCGTTTCATGGATGGAGTTAGCAAGGGCTGCATTGATGGCTGCGCGGACGGCGAGTTGACAGACGCCAACCAACGAGGGTCCAGAGACAGTTCAATAGAGAGCCGAATCTCCCTCAATTGAGGGAATATTCGCAATCTGCGAAGTTTAGAAGCAAGCCCTCAGGTGAGGGCTTGCTTCCCGTCTCATCAAAACTGTTCTCTCTCGGAACAGATTTCGCCCTACGCCGCGATCTGCTGGCGCCGTGCCGCCGCTGCGGCCGGCGTCGGTGCGCCGGTCAGACCGCGCAGCGCTTCCGCCGTGTTCGCGATGACGTAGTGCTGCCAGGGCGCCTGACCGAGAAAGCGCTGGTGGGCTTCTACGTCATCGGTGATATCCTGCGGCCAGAGATTGCCGGCGTCGACGTAAGCGACCGCATAGTCGAGCAGCGCAGTAACGCCCTCCACCGACGCGGGAGGTTCGTTGAGCATGCGGAATGCAAGCGCCTCGACCTCGTTGGACGCGTCCCTGATGCGGATGCAGGCATCTGTCCAGCGGGGATCATCCGTTGTGACAACAGTGACCTCCCTCTTCAATCGCCCGCTCCATGACGGTCTCATGATCGAGGGCTGCCCTGAAATCGTTCTCGGCAGTCTTGTGGGCCTCGATCAGCGCGAAGATCGGATCGGCGGTGACCCTCTGGATCGGCCGTTCAACCGCAGCAGCAAGACCATTCGCGGCATCGCCAAGATCCTGCCGGAGCAGGCCTTCGACGACGTCGGCAATGAGCTGTTGCTCGTCGTCCAGGTCGTCCTCCCGATCGCGACCTTCCCAGTTCCAGTGATGCAAGACTGCAGCCTTCGCCTGGAGGCCGGCGAGCGTGTGAGCCGGCAGCTGCTCGATGCGGTCCGTGATATCCAAGATCGACTTGACATAGTGCCTCGGCGTGCTTCGCAGCTTCGCTGATGCCGAGTTCGGCCCTCAGAGCGTCGTGAGCGGCTGTATGCTCATCCAGCGCCGCTACCAACTTGTTGAGCCGGTTTTGCTGCCGCTTGCACGGTATCTTTTTATAGAGATGTACGATGTGCGGTCGCGGGACCGTCTCGTCGAAATCGTCATCTTTAATTGCTTCGTGCTCCTCGTCAGTTCCCACAAAGTGCCATGTGCCCGGTCGAATGCGACGCTTTCGCTCGATATCCTGCAGATCGCACCAAAGCCGGCACTTTCGGCCTGGCAAACGCTCCATCGTATGGCTGACCGGATCGGTCATCTTCCATCGAAACACGTCACCCAGCTGAGGCATCCGGCTTCTGAATTCATCCATCCGATCACTTTCGTGGGCAACGGCCGCACGATACGCGGGCAAAAGTTCGATCATGCGGTGCGCGAGAGAAACCAACTCGGCATCTCGAGCGAAATCCTGTGCCGGCATGGCCGGAGCAGTGGTGGGGACAGCTGCGGCGATCGGTAGAGCAATCATCGTGTTCATCAGGGATCTCCTGGTTACGCAAATGCCCGGCACACGCGCGGGTGACTGATCGTCCCGCCGCTTGACGTCGATTTCGTGGGTCATGGTTGGCGCTTTCTAGATGGCTTTCTACGGCCGTCGCCGGTGTCAGACCGGCAGCCGGGAGGTAGAAACCTGCTAGAAACAGGCGGATGGCCTTTAAGCTTTCGCTCTGGACATAGCGCACCCCTCCCGGCCATAATGGCCAGGTCGGTGCACCCGCCAAGGTGCATCCAGCAGCAAGCCCCGCCAGGGGCTCCTGCATTCGGCATGCGTCCGACGCCAATCGGTCGTCACACCTATTCTAGTCCGGGTTTCTACGCCCACGGACAGATTTGCTGATTTGCAGCCAAAGCTCAAGCCCTAACGGGCGGCTTTCGCGCGCACAATCATCGGCTCATGGCCCGCTTGATCGCAAACCGGCGCCGCGCCAGGGAACCAAAATTCGAAATGTCCGTGTATATCCGGAATAAAATTGTAAGCGGAGAAAAGCGCGACATGACGCCAAACCAATTTGCGCGTTTCTTTCTGCTCATCACCTCGTAAGCGAAGGCGCCATGGCAGAGGATAAACCGGCGATCACCATTACTTCGAACAACCAGCAAGGCGGGATGAACTGGTCCCGGTTGTCTGAACAAAAATTCCGCGTCGATAAGTGGAGCCTCTGCCGGGTTAAGCCGCCGCGCGGAGCGGAGGAAGATCGAAGTAGGCTTGATCCGGAGTGCGGTCGTCAAGACTCGAATGCGGTCGGCGTCCGTTGTAGAAGTCGAGATACCGACCAATCGAACGTCTCGCCTCGCCGACGGTTTCGTAGGCTCGCAGATAGACCTCCTCGTATTTGATACTACGCCACAGCCGCTCAACGAACACGTTGTCCCGCCAGGCCCCTTTGCCGTCCATGCTGATGGCGATGCCGTTGTCGGCGAGCGCGCCGGTGAAGGCCGAGCCGGTGAACTGCGAGCCCTGATCGGTGTTGAAGATCTCCGGCTTGCCATGATGCGCGAGAGCATCCTCCAAGGTCTCGACGCAGAAGGCCGCTTCCATCGTGATCGACAATCGCCAGGACAGCACCCGACGTGTCGCCCAGTCCAGCACCACGGCGAGATAGACGAAGCCGTGCGCCATCGGAATGTACGTGATGTCCATGGCCCAGACCTGGTTCGGCCGCGTGATCTCGATGCCGCGCAGCAGATACGGATAGATCTTGTGACCGGGCTCGGACTTGGTGGTACGCGGACGGCGATAGAGCGCCTCTATCCCCATCCGCCGCATCAGCGTCTTCACATGCCGGCGGCCCATCTTGCACCCCTGCAAAGCCAGCAGGCCGCGCAGCATACGCGAACCGGCGAAGGGATACTCCAGGTGCAGCCGATCGAGACGCTGCATGATCTCCAGGTCGGCGGACGAGACTGGACGCGGCATATAGTACACGCTGCCGCGGCTGACCTTCAAAATCTCTGCCTGCTTCGTGACCGACAGATCATGTTCACGGTCGATCATCGCTTTGCGCTCAGCAATCCCGCCTTGGTGAGCGCGCCTTCTAAAAAATCGTTCTCCAGCGTCAGCTCTCCGATCTTGGCGTGCAGCGACTTCACGTCCACCGCTGGCGCGGTCGGCGTCCCACCTCCCGGTCCGAAAACCTCCGAAGCGCTGCCCTCGAGCTGCGATTTCCATGCCGTAATCTGATTGGGGTGAACGTCGAAATGCTCGGCCAGCTGGGCTATCGTCCGATCGCCCTTGATGGCAGCCAGCGCCACCTTCGCCTTGAAGGCCGGTGAGTGGTTCCGGCGCGGTCGTCTGCTCATGGTTTCTCCTGTTCGCGGCGATTATCGCCGCCTTCAGGCAGAAATTCCACTTATCGTCCTGTCCAAAATTCCGGCACCGGCTCAGGATTACCGCCTATCAAGTCACTATCGGGCGGATTCCCCTCGCATTCGATGAGACAGTCGCCAGCGCGGTGATGCAAAGAACGCCTAACGATCGACCGATCGACCTCACGCTGTTGGCTCTCAAAATGATTGGGCAGTCGGTCAGCAATATGCCGATGTGCTGAAAAGCAAAGGATACACCATCCGACAAGTTAACCCAGCCGGGAACTACGTGCCGCCTCCAGACAAGCCAATCACCATTCTGGTATTTCCCGACCACACTTTCATGATGATCGCTCCACGCGTCTTTTAAACCGCTTCCAGCTCACGCCCGACCATTTGTCATGGCTTTTTCGATGCTGCTCCCAACAGATCCGGCCCAGCTTATCAGATCAGATCAGATCAAGCTTCGCCTGCGCGTAGCCGCGATCTAGATCGCTGCCGTGATAGCGCTTTTCCAAGATCGCCCGCAGCGTCTTGGCCTGTGGCATTCAGGTGCGTTAGATCGGGTTCACGGTAGGTAGTCGTGGTTAGGGTGTCAGTGTTGGCGCCGGCGAAGATATCCGTTCCATTCACGATGGCACCTTGCGCCGCCTGGATCGCGGCGAAATGCCATTTGCGTATGTGCAAACACCGATAAGCCATGGTGCATTGAAACCGGCCGCCCTGGGACCGCGATCAGCGACGTTAGCGCAGCCGTATAGGCAGCTTGGCTCGTGCCAACACTCCAATTGTCAGTTTCTCCCTGCATCCAAAGATATGCCGTGATCGGCAGTCCAATTGCAGCGGCGCGCCTGCCCGAAACGATCAACCTCTCACTTAGGTATGCATTCCAGTCAGCGACACTTGAACCGCCAACCGCAACCTGGATCAGGATAACCCGCTGATATTTTCCCGCCGTGATGAGCTTGTCGGCCATGCGGGTGAAAATAATTCCCGTTCCCGCAACGCCCGGGATATTTTGACAACCCAACAGCGGATCTGCTCCCGCATACGTTCCACCGTCGTAGATCGAAAGATTGTCGACCTTTCATGCATTTCAGGCGTATAATTCGTCGTTCCGCAGTTTGCCGCGTTGGACTGCCCGGCTACCACAAAAACGCCAGTTGTTTCTCCCGCATTCAAACCGGCCTTGGATACAGTTTTTCCGGTCAGCGGCGGTTTCCCATTCCGCCGTTCGGCAATGACGATATTTCTCCGAAAATATATTGATCGGTGACTGAACCAACGCTCATCAACCCCATACCCTCCCGATCAGACCATTCAAGTGTGGCGCCGCGCCGCCACCGGTGCCGTAGAATGTGATCGTTCCTGCATGTGTTGCTTCTATCCATTCCAACCATGGAAAAACGTGGTGCCCCAATTCAATAATCTTCGTATGTCGCATAGAAATTTATTGGGCTACCAGCAACGGTGATTACGTAGGCGTTCAGGCCCGAGTTGACGGTAGTGCTGTCGACACCGATTTCCGCTATCGGATCATCAACCGCAGTGCTGCTTGCGATGTGACTGGCTTGAAGAGAAACATTCACGCCTGCAACACCATAAATGACTTCAACCTGCATCGTGGAATTGCCATTCACCTGTCGTTTGGTTGTAGATGAATAGGCGTACAGGCTCCAGGCTCCTATCACTCCCAGTTCCTCACAGCTTGATTGTAAAATTCCGAACTAGCTGCTTGGCCGCACTGTCCGTAGCCTGACCGTTGGCGGTTGCGTAAACGCCGACATAGGTCGCATGGTAGCAGCAGCGGTAATGGTGTTGCCAGTTGTGCTACCAAAACGCAGCGTCATCGAGTTTTTGTTTGTCCATACCCCGCAGAGTAGCTGCAGCTCGGTCCTACCCGCTCCTGTCCCGCGCGCAGTATCAGACGACCACGCCGTGCCAGTCCCGAGACGAACCGTCCCGCTGTCGTTCACCACAAACAGTCGAACACTTTGCCGCTTTGATGATAACCCGTGTCGTGCTGGTGCTGTCGAGGGCAAGCGTCAGCTCGTAAAAGATAGTTGGCGCAAAATTGGTGCCGTTGTAGATCGGGACTTGGTTACCAACTGGCGTACAGCAGATCGAAGTGGCACCGCACACGTCCGAGGTCGTCATCGCCGTACCGCTCGTCAGCGTGAGGCGCCCCTGCGGCTGAGAGTACAATGCGACCGCGCCGACTTGTCCGTTTACCGAAACGATGGGCGCCGCCGGGATTACGTAGAGCCGCCAGACACCATCGCCATCGGAGCGAACGAAAACCAGATCGCCAGGAGATCCCACATAGTCGGAAGCATTTTGGCAGATCAACTTTGACGAGTTCGTGAAAGTCGGGGCATTGACGATTCTCAATACCGCGGACGTGCCGACAGGCATCGTCGGCAGGCTCCTGATTACGCCATTGCCTTCGACCACGTAATCATCGCCCATCGCATGGATAGACAGTTCCGACATCGCGGTAAAACGGCCGCCATGCCGATGCCCAAGCGGGATCGTCGGCGCGGCCTGAAATGATGACGTTTTATTCGTCATGACGATTGTTTCCTAAGCTGCCGTCATCTTCGTTTTGCCGTCCGCGGCCAGGCACACTTTCAGCTGCACCTGGCCACGTTTCTTTCGGAGGCCCGTTCCCTCGGGCCAGATTTTCGTCGAGCGGAGCCAACCGACGAAATGGCGAAAATGTTCGCGTGATGCGCGATATCGCGCGTCAGTAAACCATCCGGCTGCCCGGCGCCGCACGGATAGAGTTCACGCTCAGCCGCGACGCTGCATCTCCCCGGGGTTGCCTTGCGGTGTCACGATCGACATAAGCCCTCGGCACGGGGTCATACAGCGATCCACCCATGTTCCCTGAGGAACATGCCTCAGGTGATAACACTATCGACGTCGCGCGCGGAGCCGGCGCCCAGTCCGCTTCAGCCTCTGCCAGGCGCAACCGGCGAAGTCGCGCGGTCTTGGCTTTGATTGCTTCGATACCCGTGGCAGCCTTCGAGGTCGCCCGCGTTGGCGCCGCGCGGTAGCGTTGGGAGTTGTGAAGCAGCGCGGCATATTCCGCCGGCGTATGACCGCCGAGCGCCGCCGTCAATTTATCGAGGCCGTGTCTCCGCGTATTCCGCAACATCATGTTTCTCCGTCAGGTAGTGGGCCAGGATCGAATTTCACCGCGGTGACCGCGGCCGCCCCAGTTGGGCGGAAGATCGTCCAAATCGAAATGTCCGCACTCAGCTGCCCACTGCAGCAGGCGGCGCAGTTCGCTTTGCGGGTCATCTGGGTCGCCGAGGCTTCCGGTGGCGTGGACGGGCCGCAGCGTCGATCGCGCGGCGTTCCGGTGCTTCTTCATGAATTCGCGGTGTTCGATATCCGAGCTGCCGAGTTCGACCAACGCCGCGCAGATGCGCGTAGCGATCTTCTTGTATTCCGGCACCAGCAACGCGCAAAGCCGCGCCGAGCCTTCGAGATGAGCTTTTTTCAGCTGGGGATGCAGCAGCTTGATCGCTTCCTGAACAGCAGCGGATTCCGCCGCCAGTTCGCGCAATTCTTTGCTGACCTTTGGCTCATGGAACAGGGGCCTCGGCGCAGGCACCGGAGCCGGCGCATATTCGCCGAGCAGGCCAGCCACCTTTTTCGAAGGGCCGATCATCCGCGGCGGCTTGCCTTCCTGCGCTGCGGCGTCCGCGATGGCGTGGGCATTGTCCTGGGCGAAATTCACACTGCCCTGGCCCAGCTTTGCCAGTTCGCTGATCTTGGCGCCAATCGTCTCCTGCCGCGTCGTCAGCTCCGCCAGCAAACTGCTCAGCTTGGCCCATTCCGGCGCGACGGATTCGAGGGTGGGCTCATCGATCGGCGGTTCTGTCGTTTGGCTCATGGTGCGAGGTTTCAGCATGCGGTGGGCTCCTTCGGCTTTTTGATAACTCGATCGGCCGAATTGCGCTTCAGATTTAAATCGGTATTTTGTCCGGAAAATTTCCGGCGGTACTTTTTGGCCAATCGGTCTCTGGTTGCGGCGAACGAGTGCTGGTCGATCATCTGGGCGGCGGCGAAGCCGGCGGCTTGTTCGATGACCGCGCCTCTTTCGTTTCCAGCAGATGGGCCATTTCCTCGAGCGGCGCCGCGTCGTCATAGACCAGCGGCCGGCCTGGGCGGAGATTCCGCAGATCGATCGAGGCTTTCCGGAATAGCTCGTACGCCTCGCCATTCGCCGCGGCGGCGATGTTCGCCAACACGGCGGCAACCTCCGCAACGCTGCACGCAAGCAGGATCTCGGTCGCCCTGGCAACCGGAGAGCCCGCGAACCTCGCGCATGGAGGAGGTTTGCTCACCTTCGCGCAATCCGATCTCGTGAGAGCGGTGATAATCCGAGATCAGATTCGATCGCGGATGCCAGTTGCGAGGCCTCGCGATAGACGCTCCAGACACGCTCGCCGGCGTTGCGCAGAACTTCGGCGCTCGCGCGATCGGCGACCAGGTAGGCGACGACAAGCCGGAGTATCGCAGGACCGTTCGCAGGATCGATCGTTCGCCGCGCGCCGAGCATAGTCGTGATGTCGCGCCAGTAGCCGGCGGCGGCGCGGCGCTCATCGGAGTTGGCCATGACTTCGTCCCAGGCAGGCTCAGGCAGTGGCGGCGGCGCGCGGCCGAATATTGCCGAGCTAATCGTCATGCCGAAGGCCCCTCCTCGCGCCCGTCTGGCTTCCGCGGGCGCCCGCCGCATCCTGACTGGGGACCGCGCTTTTTGCCGAGGGGCGGACGTGATGCTTCGCCGAGCAGATCGCGCGGTGCGGTCGACCGATCGCCGGTCATCCACTGAATAATCTCTGCCCAGAGCCAACGTGGCTCATGCAGGGGAGCTCCTGCGACGGGCGGCGGAAGCAGACCGCGCTTTACCCAGGCATTGAAGCCATCCAGCGAAAGATCGAGCAGTGCAGCCGCGGTCCGCTTGGAAACGAACTGGGGTGCGCGCCGGGTAGGCGGCAGGTCAGCCGGCTTTGATGGATCAGTCATGTGCGTCTCTCAAAAAAAAACATCTGGAAATAGCCGAAAAACTGCGGGGCGTTTACCCACCGGTCCGAGGCCCTTCAGGCCTGAAGATTTACCCCCCCTGCCCCTCCAATAGCTTTGCGATCCCCGCATCCGTGATGCGGTATTCAAACGAGGCGCGTGAGCGATGACCGCTCGGTGGCTTGGGCACGTCTGTACGCTGCCGGCGCTCGGCCAGGCCCAGCACCACGAGCCGTTTCACCGCGGACGCGTAGGCGGCCCTGCAATAACTGGCCTGCACAAGGTCCATGACCCGAGCGAATTCGATCGACTTGCGGCCTCTCGCAACGTCGTCCCGGTATGCTTTCAGTCCTGCGAGAACTATGCGATCTTTCTCCAAGAACGTTGGCATCTGCTGTCCTGTCCATTTTTTCTTAATGGTTGAAAGTCTGTGAATTTCGACAAGTTGCGTCCGAATGGACCCATGCGGTCCCCGGCTCCCTACGTGCTGAAGATTTCGACCCCCCGGCCCACCTTCCCGACGCTTCCGACGCTTCCGACGGATAAAATGGTATGAGCCCTTCGCGCGTGTGCGTGCGCGCGCGGAGAGTTCATATGGAAAGAAGCGTCGGAAGCGTCGGAAGCGTCGGCGAACAAGCTTCGGACGCCGGTCGGCAAGTCCAAGCGTGTACACGCACGCGATAGGAAGGCCGTCCATGCGTTGGAATGTATCTCGGCGATCACACATCGGCGCCGGCCTCGGATTGCCGTACGGCGTCTGACGATGCGAGGTCTGGCTTCGTCACTCTGAGACCGGTGAACCCGCGTTGACCGGGCGCGTTCCGCTCTTTCCGGATGCCGAAGGCTTCGCCGCGATCCTCAAGCCGTTGCGAGAACTTGCGCAAGGTGCCGGGATGCTCGCCGACGCGCTCCGCCCACGACTTCCATGACCGGTACAGCATTTGCGTCGGCTCCCACGCGTCCGCGTCCGGCTCGCCGGCATCCTCGATCCATGCGGCGAGCGCATCTTCGGCCTCGAGATAGGCGGCGGTGGCAGAGCGCACCGCGTTCGGCGGCCGCAATCCGTCGCGCTGCCACGCGATGCAGCCCTCGATCGTCCAATTCAGGATGCCTGGCCATTCGGCCTTCAGTTTCTCTCCCAGATGTTCGTCACGCTCAAACTCGGGAATGGTGACTGTGAATGGAATGAGATGGAAACGCCGCCGGATGGCTTCGTCGACCGACCTCAAGCCGGGTCGATGGTTGCCGGCGATGATTAATTTAAACACCGGCGTGAACTCGAAGAAATCCTGCCGCATGAAGCGCGCGGAAATCCGATCGCCGCCGGTCAGGGATTTGATCTTCGAACTCTGCCCAACGGCGTCCCTCTTCGGTCTCGACGGCCGTCGCCAGACGCGCGCCGCGCAACCCTGCGAGATCGGTTGGATGCCGATCGGCGCTAGACGCGGTGAACGTCTCGATCGCTGCCGTCTTGGCATAATCTCCGATGCATCCGGTCAGGGCATTGACGAATACGGACTTGCCGTTGCCACCCGTGCCGTAGAGGAAGAACAGCGCATGCTCGCTTGTATCGCCGGTGAGGGAATATCCGGCGACCCTCTGCATGAATGCAACGAGATCGGCGTCGCCGCCGGCGGTGCGATCAAGGAACCTGATCCATGTTTCAATCGAGCAGTTCGCATCAGGCGAAACGCCGGTCACCCGCGTCATGTAGTCGTCGGGCCGATGTTTCCGCATTTCGCCCGTGCGCAGGTCGATCACCCCGCCAGGTGTGTTCATGTCCCACAGAGCCACATCCCATTGCTCGGAAGTTGCCGCTATGCGGCGGTCGCCTCGCGCCAAGGTCTCGACCGCGGAAATGACTTTAGCACACGCGAGCTTCGGAGCCTTCTTGCCGCTTGCCTTCGCGACCTCCCGAAGGTGGCGGCGAACATGTTCCTTAGCTTCCAGCGTGGAATCCTCACGCCAGCGAATGCCGTCAAAGACCTGCCAACGGCCCCAGGACGCGACATATCGCAGATGATCGACATGCCGCTCGGCAAAACGATATGCCCACTCATCCTCCGAGTTTCGGGGCGGCAGCGTGTCGGCCTCATTGTCGATCACCACGCGCAACCCCGCCTTTCCGCGTTTCCTCGCAATGTCGTTCGCGTCGACAGTCATGCTGCGCGGCTCCGCGCTGGGTAGAACAGGCGCGTCTCGACGCCGCGCGCCTCGAGCTTCGCGCCTAGATCGTCGCACTTGCGCCGGCCGGCTTTGTCGTCGTCGACAACCAATGTGATGCACTCGACGTACGACGGCACCACGTCGGCGAGATAGGGCAACAGCGGCGCGCTCCCGCTGGCCCATGCTCCAAGGCCCGTCGCCTCGTGTACTGAAAGGGCATCCTCGATCCCTTCGGCAATCACGAGGCCGAGGCCATCATTGATCGGCGCGAGCGAGATCGGCGAACCACGCGGCGAACCCAGAACGATCTTGTCCGCGTCTGTGCCAGCCTTTCGACCGTCGTGCCCGAGCTTGGTGAGATGAACCGCCGACACGTCCTTTGCGCCTGGCGATACGAGGGCGGATATCATGCAGGCGAAATGCTGGCCTGATGCCGGCAGAAAGCCGATCGTCGCGGGGATGGGGCCGTCATAGCACCGCACGTCCCGCAGGTATCGTTCCGCAATCGATCCGACGAGCGGTTGCCTGCGCTGCCACAGCCAGCGAGCCTTTGCACGCTGACTTTCAGCGGGCACTACCTTTTGCTTGTCCGCAATCCGGGTCCGCAAATTTGCGGACCCATCAACCGCTTCTTGGCGCGGCTCAACTCCACGCCGTACAAAACCGTCCTCTTCGCACCGTGCACATCTGAAGGTGGCGAATGCTTCTTCAGCCCGCCAAATGCGAAGAACGCGCCGACGCTGATTAACCGGTGTGCGCTTTTCTGGCCCGCACAAAGGGCACGCGACGTCGAATGTTCCCAGTTTGCCGGCGGTGAGTTGATTGATAACGTCGAAGGTGATCGTTGTGGTGATCATCGCCGCGCCACCATCATGCAACGCGCGGATAAGCTTCAGTGTCGCGCTTTGACGGCACCAACCGTCTCCCAGGACTTCAGGCCGTCGCGCTCTGCATCGTCCTGTCCTTTGAATTTCGCGGCCATGCGGCATAGCAGCGACCATGCACCTTGCGCCTGCGCGTCTTCGCGGTCGAACCGGATCGCCATGACCAAGTCGTAGATGTCAGCACCGCTTCGTTTGCGGCGATTGTGGAAAGCGCTACGGCAAGTCGCGGCACAGAATTCTCGCGCGCTGGAAACGTGGTTGCCACATTCGCGGCAGCATCGAAGCGCCTTGCGCGGTTCGATGCCTTGTTCTATATTTTTCATTGTCGATCTTCGTTCTATCCTTTGATCCCGGCTGCGGCGCCCACCGTGGCCGGTTTCGTTTTTGGGAACGCGGTTCACGCACGACCGATGCGCGCGCCTCATGCATCACGCCGCAACCGATTGTTCTGCGATGGCTGCCAGCGCCTTCCGGCGGGAAGTGAAAACGCCCCAAGCGTTGACGCCCAGCCGCATCGAATGCCTCGACGTGCGTTTTCGATTTTTGCACATACGAGCCGAGGCGGTTCCTGCCGCAGTAGACGGAATGCTGTATCTCTTCGAACGGGCTTGACGGATTTCTTAGACATCGCGTAGAGGGCCCTTCGAGATCACGCCGCCGTGCGCTCTGCATCGGCGCGGTCACGCGCAGCGATACGCTCTTGCTGCCAGGCCGCGATTTCCGATGCCAGCCAGGCGATTGCACGCTCCCCGTTGATTTTGACCGGACGCGGGAAGCGAGGCGGATTTTCGGCCATCAGGTCATAGATGGTCGAGCGGCCCATGCCGGTGGCCCGCTTCACGTTGTCGAGTCGTAGAAAGGTTTCAATTTGGCCAATTATTCGGCCATCCTGAGCGAGGCCAGAGCGCCCATTTTGCGCGAGATCGCGGGCCAGCGTCGGTGCCATCCTGTTTGTTTCCTTCGGTTCAGTCCGGGGACATCCGATAGATTACGACGGGATGAGCGCGCAAAGCTTCTTGAATTAAAATCGTGATTTAAGAATAGCGAGATCGCAGTGGCAGTTTCATCCTCGCTGCAAGTTGGTCTTCATTCACTTTCTCTTCGAATGCGATCTTTGCTATTATCTTGCCGCTCTCACCATGCATCCGGGCTTTTTCGCCCATCTCTTTTTTCAGCAGGTCTACCCGTTTTGCGGCGGTCCCTAATTTGCTGGCCTGCACCAGTTTTCCTCTATCATGGTTGACTGCGAACCGAGGCTTTCCCCGCGGCAGTTTGACCTTTCCTTCCCATAAGTCCGCGAGCAACTGTCGATCGCTCGCAGTAAGGGGAAGATCGCTCCGCAATATAAATAAAAACAGCGAATCATCTCCCGAGAGGCTGTAGGTCTCAAACGCGGCTTGCAGCCGCCTCGTGTCATCCACCATGATCATCATCTCCTGCCAGCCCAGCAATAGGACGCCCAGTCTGTCATGAGCTGCCGTCGCTTTTCCCGCATGTTGCCCCGACGGTACGCGGCTTCCACTTTATCCGGGAGAGTGTGTGCCAATGCCATTTCAGACATCTCATTGGAATATTCCGTCTCTTCGGTGCACCAATCTTTGAATGTAGAGCGGAAGCCGTGCGGCACGATCTCTCGTCCTCCCAGCTGCGGATCAACCCATTTCGGTAGGCCGGCTTTAACGCGATCCTCATTCATCCGATCGATCACGGCTGCCATTGCGGCGTTGCTCAGCGGCTCGCCGGGATTGCCGCCAGGGAAGAGATATTCGTCCTGCTGCGGCAAGTCCTCCAGAATGGCGAGGGCCTGACTGGTAAGGGGGACAACGTGGTCTCGCTTCCGGGCGCCCTTCTTGCCTTTGATTCGGTCTTTCGGGACCGTCCACAGTTTTTCGCCCCGATCGATTTCGGCCCATGTCCCTCCGATCGTATCGGAGGTCCGTGCGACAGTGAGGATCGTGTATTCCAGCGCGCGGGCGCCGAAGCCCTCACGTTGGCGCAAGTCCTCCATAAACTGCGGCATCTGGCCATAAGGAAGTGCGGGATGATTTTCGACGGGGGCAACTTGGGATTTCTTCGGCAAAAGCTGGTCTAGGTGCCCTACCCAGCGAGCAGGGTTTTCGCCGGCGCGCAGCTTTAGCGCCTTGGCTCGATCGAGCACTTTTTCGATTCGACCTCGCACCCGGTTTGCCGTCTCGGTTTTTGAGTTCCAGATCGGTTGCAGGACCTTCATGACGAGGCCATCATCGATCGCGGCAACGGGAAGATGGCGGATGATCTTGCAATAGTCGTTTTTGGCTGGCTTGCCTTTCGGGTCGACGCCCAAGAGTGTCATCCGCCACTGGTCCGCGTGCTTTGCGTTTTTCCAACCGGGCTTGTTGGCCTCGATGTATCCTTCGGCGCATTCCTTGAACGTGAGTGCTTTGGCTTTCTCTACGGCCAAGGCGTCCTTCCGGGTGTTCCGGGCCTCGATAGGGTCCATACCATCGATGAGCAGGCTACGGGCCGCTGCAGCCTTCTGTCGGGCATCGGCAAGGGTAATGCGCTTGTCGTCCGGTTTGACACTAACCGGCCCGAGGCCCATCTTTCTAGGCACCCCGGCCCGCGTGAAGCGAAATATCCACGCCTTAGTCTTCTGCTGGGAAACCTGCAGATAGAGGCCGCCGCCGTCGGCGTATAGGCCGGGCGGCAGGTCCTTTTTGATCGACAAAGCCGAAAGTCGATTGGTGGGGCGGCCCATGGGCGCACGTCTCTACGTACATTCTGAAGCCGGATTTAGCCGGACGGTAGCGGACGTGTCTAGACCATCATTTGAGGAAGTCACCGTTTTTATTGGCCTTTTCGGATAGCCCCGGACAACCTCGGACCGAAGGAAAAGGCCACCCCTTCCGCCATGCTCCAAACGATTTCAATAACTTAGCGGATATTTTACACCCAAAATGTTTTACAATGTACTTTTTCCGTTCGGACTTTGCCCCGGACGGGCACTGTCCCGACGTTTCAGGCCCGCAGCTTGGTGACGTTCCCGGCCATGTCGATCAGAGTCTCAAGCCGCCGCTCAACCTCTATAGCGCGCACCGGGTATATCTAAGCGTCATGCCCTGGATTTCCGGGAACAGCCTTGTCAGGTTGTTGTCGTCGATAACCTTCAGGTTGAAACGGAGGCTCTGGTTCATAATGCTCGTTGCGCAGGCCGCGCCTAGTTCCAGATTTTCGCCGTCCTGCTTTCGCGACGTGATCGTGCACCGAGCGCTTTTTCCCCTGATCCGGTTGCCTTCAATGATGAAGCCTGAACCGAACAGGTCCGAAAGCTCGGCAAACACGACCCCGTTGCCCTTTTTGGTGAACACGCGACTGCACAGATCCGCTTCGGTTGCCCAAGCCCCTGAGAGATCGAAGGCGTAAGCCCCCGGCGGCAGCATCAATAACGTCCCGGATAAAACAGCACCAAGTATTGCAAATCGGCGGAAGTCAAACATTGCATTCTCCTTGAAACGGAACAGCTACTCTGCGGCGATGTCTTCGGGTGGTTTCGCTTGCTGTGCTTGTAGTTGCTCGTTCGCGGGACGTGAGCCAGGCCGCAGCCGTTCGCGAATGGCCTGGAACATCACGTACAGCGGCGGGATTGCGAAGATGCCGATGAAGGAAGCCAGGATCATTCCACCAAACACCGGCGTGCCGACGCCGCGCCGCGCCAGCTCCGAGGCCCCCTTTGCCACGACCAGTGGATAAAGCCCGAGAATGAAGGCGAACGACGTCATCATCACTGGCCGGAAGCGCAAACGCGCACCCTCCGCCGCGGCTTCGAGCAGGGGAACGCCGTGCTCGCGCTTCTCTTTGGCGAACTCGACGATCAGAATGCCGTTCTTGGCCGCAAGCCCAATCAACACGACCATGCCGATCTGGCCATAGAGGTCGAGCGTCAGCCCGCTCAGGACGATGGCGCCGAACGATCCCAAAATGCCGATCGCAACCGATAGCAGAACGGGTACCGGAATGGTCCAGCTCTCATAGAGCGCTACAAGGAACAGGTAAGCGAACAGTACGGCAAAGCCGAGAATGATCGCGGTCTTGCCCTCTGCGCGTTTCTCCTGAAATGCCGTATCCGTCCACTCGCCGGCAAACCCTTGCGGTAGCGTCTTCGCTGCGACCTGCTCGAACGCTTTTAGGGCCTGACCGGACGATATGCCTGAAGCGGGCCCGCCCTGAATGGTCACGGCACGAAGGTTATTGTACCGGATCAATGCCGGCGGCCCGACGACGATGCGCGTCTCCGCGAGGCTTCGCAGCGGGATCATCTTGCCCTCGGCGTTGCGCACATTGATGCGATAGATGTCGTCGATACCCGCCCTGTCAGCGGCCTCGGCCTGGACCTGCACCTGCCAGGTGCGGCCGAACAAATTCAGGTTGTTGATGAAGTAGCCGCCGAGCGATGCCTGCAGCGCCTGAAACACATCCTTGAGCTGGACGCCGAGGATCTGAACCTTGTCGCGATCGATGTCGAGATAGATCGACGGATTGGTTGCAGAAAATGTGCTGAATACCCCGCGCAGTTGCGGATCGGCGTTCGCCGCCACGATAACCCCGCGCAGGACCTGGGCCAGTTCCTTCGGATCGCCGCCACGCAAATCCTCGAGCACATAGGTGAAACCTCCGCCGGTTCCGAGACCAACGATCGGCGGCGGCGCCAGCGGCACGACGGTGCCGCCCTGGATCTGACGGAATTTGGCCCGCAGCCGCGGGATTACCTCGCGAACGCCGAGTTCGGCGCTCTTGCGTTCCTCGAAAGGCTTGAACGTCACGACCATGAAGCCGGCATTGGGCTGCGAATAGTTGTCGATGAAATTCAATCCGATGATCGAGGTATATTCGGCGACGGCAGGATCTTCTTTCACCATCGCTTCTGCCTGGCGCATTACTTCGGAGGTGCGTCCGACCGAAGCGCCGCCGGGCAGCTGGACGACGACGAAGATCGCGCCCTGGTCATCCTCCGGCACAAAGCCCGTCGGCGTCACCCTGGAAAGGGCAACGGTTCCCGCTCCCGCCACCAGAACCATCACGATGCCGATGACCGAGAAGCGAACCATCCGCGCGACAATGGCGCCATATCGGTCCCGCACCCAGTCGATCGAGCGCATCATCCAGCCTATAATGCCACGCTTCGGCCCATGATGGGGACTAAGCAGCACGGCGCACAGCGCTGGCGAAAGCGTCAGAGCGTTGACGGCGGAAAGCAGCATCGACACTGCGACCGTCACAGCGAACTGCCGGAACAGTTCGCCGGAAATGCCGGGAATGAACGCGATCGGCACGAAAACCGAAAGCAGAACCAGCGTGATCGCAATGATCGGCGCCGTGATCTCCGCCATCGCGCGTTTGCTCGCCTCCGCGGGCGTCAATTCGGGATTCTCTTCCATCACCCGTTCGACGTTCTCGACGACCACGATGGCGTCGTCGACGACGATGCCAATCGCAAGTACGATGGCGAGCAGCGAAACAGTGTTTGCGGAATATCCGACCGCCTTGAGCGCGATGAATGTCCCAATCAGGCTGACCGGGACGGCAAGGGTCGGGATCAACGTCGCGCGGACATTGCCGAGGAACAGAAACACCACCAGCACGACAAGAACGAAGGCTTCGAACAGCGTCTTCTTCACTTCGTGCATGGTATCTTTAACGAACACCGTCGGATCGTAGGGGATCGTCCAGGCCAGATCCTCGGGAAAGCGCTTCTCCTGTTCGGAAAGCTTAGCCCGCAGGGCATTGACGGTATCGATCGCATTGCCGCCGGGCGATTGGTAAATCACGATCGCGGCGGCGTCGTCGCCGTTGAAGCGCGTGTCGCGGTCGAGGTTGGCTGCGCCCAGTTCGAGCTTCGCGACATCGCGCAATCGCAGTACCGAGCCGTCCGGATTGCTTCGGATGACGATGTTCTCGAAATCCTCGACCGAGCTTAACCGCCCCTTGGTCTGGATGTTGAGCTGCAACTGCTGATCGTTAAAGATCGGCCGCGCCCCGATGCGCCCCACAGCGGCCTGCACGTTCTGCGACTGAATGGCATTGATGATATCGGTGATGGTGAGATTGAGCCCGGTCAGACGCTCGGTCTTGACCCAGGCGCGCATGGCATAGTCCTGGGCTGCGAACAGGAACGCATCGCCGACGCCGGGCGTGCTCTTGATCGAATCCAGAAGATTGATGGTGACGTAGTTCGACAGGAACAACGGATCGTGCGTCTTCTTCGGCGAATAGAGGGTGACGAAGGCGAGGATCGCAGTCGATTTCTTCTTGACGTTGATGCCTTGCCGCTGAACTTCGGGTGGCAATAGTGACAGCGCGGTCTGAACCCGGTTGTTGACGTTGACCGTATTGATGTCCGGATCGGTACCGAGCTCGAACGAGGCGGTGAGCGTATAGCTGCCGTCATCGCCGCTCGTGCTCTTCATGTAGATCATCTTGTCGACGCCGACGACCTGCGCTTCGATCGGCTGGGCGACAGTAGCGTCCACCACGGCAGCATTCGCGCCGGGATACATGGTCGTGACCGAAACCTGCGGCGGCACGATGTCGGGATATTGGGCAACCGGCATCGCCAGATACGCCAAGGCGCCGGCGATCGTGGTGACGATGGCGATTACGATCGCCAGGCGCGGACGGTCGACAAAGATCGCAGAGAACATCGCATCAGCTCCTGTCGGGGGCCGGCGGCAACGGCGTCGCACGGACCGCTACGTCGCGGCGCAATCCCTGAATTCCCTCGACGATCACCTGTTCGCCGCCCGTCAAGCCTTGCTCCACAATGATGCCGGTCCCGCTCGGGCCGGCCGTCTTGATCCTGCGTACTGCCGCCTTCCCGTCGCTCACGATGAAGACGTAAATACCCTCCTGATCGGAAATCAGCGCCGCCTGCGGAATGACGATCTTTTCCACCGCGGTTTTGCTTTCCAGTCCCACGCGAACGAGTTGGCCATCGATCAACGCAAACTCCGGATTCGGGAAAGTGGCGCGCGCCAGAACCGTGTCGGTGCCCCGATCGACGGTGACGTCGACAAAGTTGATCTCGCCGGGATGCTTGTACGCGCTGCCGTCGGCAAACTGCAGTGCCGCCTTGATACCTGTGATATCGACGGCATGGCCGGCTTGCTGGGCGCGCAGGAACTCGCGCTGGCTAACCGGGAAGGTCACATACATCGGGTCCTGGCTAACGATGACAGTGAGAGAACCGCTTTGTGGAGTTACGACGTTACCTTTCGTCAGATTTGTCTTGCCGACCTTGCCGGAAATCGGGGAAGTGATGCTGGCATAACCGAGGTTGATCTTGGCCGTCTGAAGATTGGCTTCATCAACCATAATGGCACCCTTCGCCGATTCATCGGCTGCGAACGCCTGGTCGCGGGCAACCGTCGTGCCCGACCCTTTGGCCAGCAGCTCTTCCGCCCTCTGCAACTGAACTTCGGTGAGTACCTTCGCGGCCTTGCTTCGCTCCAATTGACCCTCGGCCTGCTCGACTGCCGCCTGGAAAAGTCCCTTCTCGATGCTGTAGAGCGGCGCCCCTTCCTTGATGAGATCGCCCTCTTTAAACAAGACGTTCTCGAGATACCCGGTGATGCGCGCTTTCACCTCGACCCGCTGCATCGCGTCAACGCGACCGACAAAGTCAAGCGTCTCGTTAACCGGCTTGCGTTCGGCCGTGACCACACCGACGGGAACTGCCTCTTGCGTGGACTGAGCGCTGGCGGGAGATGAAATCCCCCACAACGCCAACAATATGCAAGCGATGATGCGCATCACAGCCTCCTGTTTCGCCGTCGGGCGGCGCTAACGGCTTCGCAAGCAGTTAGCATGGGGATGCAGCTCCGACTTAAGCTAGATCAAGCGACCAGCCTTTCTTCGGCTCCGTTCAATCGATGATGTGGTAGCCGCCATCGATGTAAATGGTGTCTCCCGTCATCAGCTTCGCGCCGTCAAGTGCGAGGAAGGCAACGGCCTTGCCGACGTCGTCGACGCTCACCAGGCTGCGCGTCGGGGCCTTGCCCTGTGCTTTCGACAGCAGTTCGTCGAATTCGGGAATCCCGGAAGCCGCGCGCGTCGCCAGCGGACCCGGCGAGATGGCGTGGACCCGAATGCCCTTGGGACCCACTTCGGAGGCGATGTAGCGAACCGCGCATTCCAGCGCCGCCTTGGCTACCCCCATGATATTGTAATTCTTCACGACCATCTGGCTGCCGTAATAGGTCATGGTGAACATGGCGCCGCCGTTCTTCATGAGCGGCTCCGCCAGATGAGCCATCCGGAGGAACGACCAGCAGGACACATCCATGGTGGCGAGAAAGCCGTCCCGATTGACGTCGATCACCCGGCCATGAAGGGCCTCCTTGGGCGAGAACGCGATCGAGTGCACCAGAAAGTCGAGCTGACCCCACTCCTTGGCAATTCGCCCGAAAACGGCTTCGGTCTGTCCGGCAACCCCGACATCGAGCGGCATGAAGATCGCTGCATTGAGTTCGCGCGCCAGCGGCTCGACATGCTTTTTGGCCTTTTCGTTAAGATAGGTCACCGCCAGGTCTGCGCCGAGGGCGCGGAACGCTTTCGCGCAACCCCAGGCGATGGAACTCTCGTTGGCAATGCCGACGATCAACCCTTTGCGGCCTTTGAGTGCCACCGCGGTTTCCGGATATACAGGTATTGTCACGATACCATCTCTTTTTTCTTGGAGCTCTTCGACAGCAGCGACCATGTGTGCCGGGCAATCATCAGCTCTTCGTCGGTGGGCAGCACATAGACCGCGACGCGGCTTTCCGGCCGCGAAATCAAACGTGCGTGCTTTTCGTTGGCATCCGCATCGATCGAAACCCCGAGCCAGCTCATCTTCGCGGCGATCGCCGCGCGCACAGCTGCGGAATTCTCGCCGACCCCGGCGGTGAATACCAATCCATCTACTCCCTGCAAGGCGGCCGCCAGCATTCCCGCGAACAGACTGGCGCGGTAGACGAAATAGTCGATGGCAAATGCGGCACGCGGATCATCGCTCGTCAGTAGCTCCCGCATGTCGTTACTGATGCCCGACAGGCCCTTGAGGCCGCACTCCCGATAAAGGAAATTCTGTACGTCAGCCGGCGCCATGCCCTTTTCGGAAATCAGATAGAGCACCACGCCCGGATCGATCTGGCCGGGCCGGGTGCCCATCGGCAGTCCGTCAAGCGCGGTGAACCCCATGCTGCTTTCGATGCTATGGCCGTTGCTTATGGCGCACATCGAGGCTCCGCTGCCGAGGTGGGCGACGATCACCCGCCTGGACGCGATGTCCGGCGCGACCTGCGGCAGAATGCTTGCGGTATATTCGTAGGAGAGACCGTGGAAGCCGTAGCGCCGGACGCCTTCGGCGTAGAGCGATCCTGGAATCGCGTAGTGGTCGGCCAGCGCGCCGTGGCCGCGATGAAAAGCCGTGTCGAAGCAAGCGACCTGGGGCATATCGGGAAAACGGGCCAGCACCGACCGGATCGGAGCCAGGTTGTAAGGCTGGTGAAGCGGCGCCAGCGAAATGTATCGTTCCAGTCGCGCTACCACATCCCTATTGACCCGGACCGGCCTGTCGTAATCCGGACCGCCATGCACGACCCGGTGGCCGACGGCAATCGGGTCGATCCGCAGGTCGTCCCTCAACCACGCACCTGCTGTCGTCAGTGCCGTCGAGACATCGGGGACGACGTCTTTCTCATAGCTTCGGTCGATCAGCACGCTGCGATCGGCCGCAGTGGCACGCAGCCGCGGGCGGCTTCCGACCCCGTCCATCTGGCCCTTGATCTGGCGTTTCAGACTGCCGTCCTGCTCGATCTCGAAGACCTGGAACTTAACGCTCGATGAGCCGGCATTGGCGACGAGGATGGTATCCATGACCGTCACGCCGCCGCAACGGTTGCGGCGCGACGGCGGGCATCGGCATAAAGCACCGCGATCGCACACGAGGCCATCCGGCCCCGCAACGAATCGGCGCGCGAGGTTAGAATGATGGGAACGCGCGCACCCAGCACGATGCCGGCGGAGTTGGCCCTCGCCATGAAGGTGAGATTCTTGGCCAGCATGTTGCCGGCTTCGAGATCCGGCACGAGCAGGATCTGCGCCTGGCCGGCGACCGCCGATTTGATGCCTTTGATTCTGGCGGCCTCCGGGTCGATGGCGTTGTCAAACGCCAGCGGTCCGTCAAGCACGGCGCCGGTGATCTGGCCGCGGTCCGCCATCTTGCATAACGCTGCAGCCTCGATGGTCGAGGGAATTTTAGAAGTTACCGTCTCTACCGCAGAAAGTATCGCAACCCGCGGCACGCCAAGACCGATTCCCGCGTAGAGATCGATGGCATTTTGCACGATGTCACGCTTGCAATCTAGATCAGGGAAAATATTGATCGCCGCATCCGTGATAAACAACGTATGGGCATAGCCAGGCACATCGATCGCAAAGACGTGACTAATTCGCCGATCAGTGCGCAGGCCTGTCGCCTTTGCGGTAACGCTGCGCATCAGTTCGTCGGTGTGAAGGCTGCCCTTCATCAACAGCTCGCCCTTGGCCTCGTGAATCAGTTCCACGGCCCTCGCCGCTGACTCCTCGCTATGGGCGGCGTCGACAATCTCGAAGCGCGAGATGTCCAATTTGAACTGCGCCGCAACCGCCTTGATCTTGGCCGCCGGACCTACCAGCACCGGCTTGATCAACCCGGCGGCGGCGGCTTCGCAGACGCCGCGCAACGAGGCTTCGTCGCAAGGATGCGCCACGATGGTCACAGCTGACGGTACCTGCTTGGCGGCTGCGATCAGACGATCATACTTCACATGCGCTTCACCGCCGTCAATCGGAATTACGCTCATGGCTCGACTCCCAATTGTCCCGGTAGCGGTTACGATGCCTTGGCTCTGTCCATTTTCGGAACGAAAGGGACGCTGTCGGCGCCTGTTCCCGAAGGCCCTGCCTCATTGGCCTCGAAGAGCGCCGTAACCTTTTTCAGGCGTTCTGCGGCCTCGCCGGAAATTTCGCCACTGGCGCTCAGGACGTTGCGGATGGCGGCAACGCCCTTCCGGCGTTCGGCGATGTCTGGCGGCAGCAATTTCGGAATCGCCGCCAGCGTGGCTTCCGGCTCCAGCAGCAGGAGGAAGAATTGCTCCCGCGCCATCGCCTTGAACTGCTGAAGCGTCAGCCGCGAACTCTCTTCTGTCAGGCGAATTCGACGCAGCGCCGCAACGCTGCGTTCATCGACGGCCGCTCGCGCCATGCCTACATGGACAAGGCCGCGAACGGTGCATTCCAGGAGCCCGCCCTTGGTGATGTGCGATTTCAATTCCGCAATGCGCGCCTCCCTGAGTTCACTGTGCAGAAGCGACCTTCCGGGCCTGCGCGGCCGGGCGACGGCAGGGTCGATACCGACGGCGGCCTGCAGCGCCGGCGATCCATAGATGGCGAGAAACATCTTCTCAAAGAGCTGCTCCTGGCTTTCCCGCCATGCATCGAGCGCCTTGACGATTTGTTCCGAAACCTTTTCCTGCGCAACGATAAACGGATTGTCGGAAGCGGCCGGCTTGCGCTGCTCGCGGACCTTCTCGGCGGCATTTGCCAGCGCGGGCATGAATGGATTGGCGTCGGTGAAGGCCTCATATTGCATACGGCCCGTATCCCAACGCTTTAGCCACTCCGCAACCTGCGGAGTAAAGATGGCCTTGACCATCGGCTGCATGAATGCGCGGTAAAGCGACAGATTGATTTCCGAGACGCGCGCGGCGGTCGCAAATCGGCGCTCGTCCTCTGGCGAATTGCCGCCCATAGCGCGGATATCATCCAGCGTGCGCTGCTCGCAGCGCATGACCCACTCTCCCGTTACAAGATCGGGGCTGGTGGTGTCACCGGTTTTGCGCTCGAACTTTGCTTCGTAGAGGCCAGGGGGCAGCATATCGATCAGATCGATATTGCTGGAGAACTCATTGTGCTCCTTCTTGGCAACCCCACCCGAAACGAAAATACCGAGATGACCGACCGTCTCATGCACGGTGTAGACGATGGTCTGGCCGAACGACCTGATCTCGTCGACATCGTCATAGAGATCGAGGATCCAGCCGAGCGCCTGCTGTGGCGGGGTAATGTTGTCGCCCTTGGAGCAGAACACCACGATCGGCGTGCGAATGTTGCGAAGGTCGATGGCGGTGCCATCCGATGTCTCGATACGACCTGCGGCCAGTTTATTGCCGACGAACAGTTCGTCGACGATGAACTGAATTTCCTCGGCATTGAGGTTGACGTGACCACCCCACCAGCGTTCGAACTCGAGGTAGCGTTTGGCTTCGGTATCGACCTTGGAATAGACGTTGTACTGCTTGGTCCACAATGTGTTGGCCGGATTCTGGTTCTCGAAATTGGCAACCAGCTTGCCGCCGTCGAACTTGCCGCCTCCCATGTCGCTGGTGAGCGCCGTCAACCAGCTGCCGCCGAGCAGACCGCCGGAGTAACGCATCGGGTTTTGTCCGCGAACGCCCGCCCAATAGGACAGCGGCGCGCCAGCAAGGATGATCGGTCCGAACAGCTCCGGCCTGGTTGCAGCCAGAATCATCACGGCCCAGCCCGCCTGACAGTTGCCGATCACGCACGGCTTGCCGTCTGCCTGGGGATGAAGCGAGATGACCTTCTCCAGGAACACCGCTTCGGCCCTGGCGATATCTTCGATGGTCTGACCCGGCATCGGGTCGGGCGTGAAGCCAATAAAGTAGCAGGGATGCCCTGCTTTCATGGCAACGCCGATTTCGCTGTCGGCCTTGAAGCCGCCGATGCCCGGGCCATGTCCGGCACGGGGATCGACCACCACGAACGGCCGTCGCGTTTGATCGATCTCAACTTCTTTTGGCGGAACAATGCGCACTAGCAGGTAATTCACCGGCCGCTTCAGCGTCCGGCCATCCATCATGAGCTCGGCCTTATAGTCGAGGACATGGGGAACTGCTTCGGCGCGATGTTCTTGATACTGGTTGCCGCGCTGGCGCATCACGTCGCAGAACAAAACACTGCGCTGGACCGCATCCGTCATGTATTCGATGGCGGAACCGAAGAGACCGAAGGGGGTGCTGCCTGTCACCTGCTGATTGTCGCGCGACATTTTTCAGCTCCATCTCTTCGCGGTTTTCTGGCTTTCCTCCGATTAGTCGATGCTGCGCGAGTTTGCTTGATATACCTCAAGCGAAGCGCCGCTTAAGAAAGTTATTGTGAAATTGAAAAGTGCGGTAATCCGGTACGTCAAACAGTGACAGTGATGCAGACGCAGAGTGAATAACATTCGGGAGATTCAACCATGTTGAACATCGACGAACTGCTGCCTTCCGCGAAAGAGATCCGGAAACAGTCCGCGCTCAAGGAAGCCGAAAAAGCTGAAGTGCAAATGCGCGCCACAGCTGCCGCCGAAGCCGAGAAGCAGGCGCTGATCGAGGAACTCAGAAAACCTTCCGGACTTACCGAGGACGAAAAGGTCAAGCGTGCTTCCACAGTTATCCAGCGCGCCGTTAGAGCCGGCCTCCATGAGGTTCAGGTCTACCGGTTCCCGAACGTTCTCTGTACGGACCGCGGCCGGGCGATCAACCAGATGGAAGAAGGCTGGGAAAAGACGCTCACCGGATTGCCCAAGGAGATGTACGAGCTTTGGCGCGACTACCTGCAGCCGCGTGGTTACAAGATCGCCTTTCAGATTATCGATTTTCCCGGCGGGGTGCCGGGCGATATCGGCATCACGCTGAGTTGGTGACGATGCCTTCTCGCCTCGCCTTTCGCGTGATCGGGCAGGATAATGTCTAACCTTGACTGAAGTTAACCGGGGCAAAGGCGATGGCAAAAGACGAACCGGATTCAAGGATGAAGCGCAAACCCTATGAAAAGGAGCTGCGCAAACTGCAGGTCGAACTTTGCCATCTCCAGCGATGGGTGACCACCAAGGGGCTACGGGTCGTCATCGTGTTCGAAGGACGCGATGCCGCCGGCAAAGGCGGAACAATCAGGGCTCTCACCGAGAAAGTGAGCCCGCGCGTATTTCGGGTGGTCGCCCTGCCCGCTCCTTCCGATCGGGAAAAATCCCAATTGTTTTTCCAGCGATACGTGCAACATTTTCCCGCCGCGGGAGAAATCGTCATCTTCGACCGCAGCTGGTACAATCGCGCCGGCGTCGAATACGTCATGGGCTTCTGCACCAAGCAGGAGCACGAGCGTTTCCTTGCGCTTTGCCCGGAAGTTGAAAAATATATCGTCGACGGCGGTATCATCCTGATCAAGCTCTGGCTGGAAGCCGGCATGGAGGAGCAGGAGAGGCGTTTCGCAGCCCGGATCGACGATCCGCTGCGGCAATGGAAATTGAGTCCGATGGATATCGAATCCTATCGGCGCTGGTACGACTATTCAAAAGCGCGCGATATGATGCTCAGGGCCACCAATTCGAAGCATGCGCCGTGGTACGTCGTTCGCTCCGAGGACAAAAAGCGCGCGCGGCTGAACTGCATCGCGCATTTGCTGAAGACGATCCCCTACAAGCGCCTTTCGCCGGAGCGGGTCAAATTGCCGAAGAGATCCGACAGGAACCGCTACAACGACTTGGCCACTTTGCGGCGAATGACATTCGTGCCTGAGCGGTACTAGGAAATCGATTCTTCAACGCGCAGAGGAGTTTCTGATGGCTGAAATCAACAAACTCTCCGTTGGCAAGGTGCTCGATAAGCTGCGCAGTAACGATGCGCCAAAGAGCTCGAAACTCGAGCAACTCGACGAGAAAATTAGGACAACTGACGAAGAGATACAGCGCCTGAGAGCAGCAAGAGCCCGCCTCAGGCGGGGCCCAGCGGCGACAGGGGGCGATTAAAACTATCTTCAACTGTGTTGCAGGATGCGTCGGCCTTCCCGTCGCCGCAGCTTCACGTCACGGCCGCCTTCGGTTTTATGATCCGGGTATCCCCAACCCGGCATCGGCGTGCAGTACCGTGTTGAGCGTCACGGTGCGTTCGAGCCCCCCTACTTTCTCTTCCAGACCGTCGGCCCGCAGTAAATCGCGCGCTGCTCCGTGGGCGCCGACGACGCGCAGGGTAATGCCTTGGCTGGCGAGCTGGGCGTGCAGTTCGCGCAGCATGCGCGAGCCTGCGAGGTCGAGATAGGGCGCGGCGGAAAGATCGCAAACGGTCAGACGGATAACGGAAGGAGCCGCCTCGCGAAGGCGATTGATGACTGCTTCCAGGACAGCATCGGCATTGACGTAAATCAGCGACGCTTCGGGACGGAAGACGAGCACGCCAGGCAGCGGCTCGTTCTCGGGATGGCGGTCCAGGTCGGAATAGCTGTCGGTGCCGGGCACACGCCCAAGAAACGCAACGTGCGGGCGTGACACCCGGGCGAGCAGCAACAATATGGAGGCCAATGCGGCAAGCAGAATACCCTGCAATATTCCAAGTAGCAGCACGGCCAAGAGGGCGATCGCCGCAGCGAAGAAGTCCAGCCGGCTCACTCGCCACATGCGGAGCAGCGCCGGAAAATCCAACAGCCCATACACGGCCGTCAACACTACAGCCGCCAGCACCGCCTTTGGCAGATTTTCGAGCAATCCGGTCAGAAAGAGCAAGCAAAGCGCAAGCGTAATAGAGGCAAAAACCAGCGCCAGTGGCGTACGTGCGCCAGCCTTGTCGTTCACGGCAGATTGCGACAATCCGCCGGCTACCGGATAGCCGTGTCCCATCGCCGCTGCGAGATTGGCCGCACCGATGGCAAGAAGTTCCTGGCGAGGATCGATAGCATACCCATGCTTTGCTGCGAAGGTACGGGCGGCCGATACGCCCTCGATATAGGCGAGCAGCAGGCAGCCAGCGGCCAACGGTATTATTCCCTCTATATCGCGTAGCCTGAGATCCGGGCCTGCCAGGGTAGGTAAGCCGGCGGGGATTTCCCCTGTTATCGGCACCCCAAGAGCAGGAAGCCCCAGCACGGTGGCCGCCATGATTGCCAGCGTAACAACCGCAAGCGTGACCGGCTTTCCGGGCAGCAGGCGTTCGCCAAATACGATGAGCCCGATCGCGCTGACGCCGACGATGGGAACAAGGTACTGCACCTGACCGAGTTGCCCGGCCAGCAGGAAAGCCCTTTCGAAAAAGTTGTGGCCCCCGCCCTGGACGCCGAGCAGGCTTGGCAACTGTGTCATCGCAATGGTCAAGCCGGCACCAGCCTTGAAACCCACAAGGATGCTGTCGCTGATCAACTTTACGAGCGCGCTCAATCGCAAACCCCAGGCGAACACGCAAAGTCCTGCGACAGTGAAGGCTACCAGGCTGGCGATCTGGGCGTAACGTTGCGCGTCGCCCTCGGCCATCGCACCCACTGTCCCGGCAATCATCAGCGAAATGGCGGAAGTCGGCCCAACCGCGAGCTGACGCGAAGATCCGAGCAAGGCATAGCCCAGTCCGCCCAGCAGATAGCCGTAGATGCCAACCTGCGGCGCCAAGCCCGCAAGGTCTGCGTAAGCAAGTGAAACGGGAATCGCATATGCCGCCAACGTTACACCGGCAACAATGTCGCCGGGCAGCCAGGCCGTGCGGTATTCAACCAACCAACGCGCCGGCGGAAACCACCAAAGCCGACTTGTATCTTCCTTGTGTTCTGTCGACTCTGCCATGCGGTGCCCATGCCATCGCCCGTTACAAACTTGAAGAATATCGGCCCTGCCAGGCAGGCTCGCTTGATTCATGTCAACGCATTCGGGCTCTTTAATCCGAAGATAGATTGGTGTGGAGTTCCTCAGCCGCGCATCGAGAGTTGTTGAGATGAACGCGCCCAAGCCAAAGCCATTTCCAAAATAGCGGCTCCCGGCAACGCCGATTATATCATCTCTGTCGACGACCGAGCAGCGGCAGGCATGGCCTTGCGTGACAGAGTTTGAATGATGAGCACTGACGTCGAGCGCCTGCCCGGGTTCGAAGCGACCGCGAGCAACTGGATTCATCTCGTCGGCATCTGCATCGAGATCTTCGGCGTGTTCATCATCGTGGCCGGCATTGTCTGGTCGACCTATCTCTGTGTGCATCGGCGTCCGGAGACGCGTCACTACGATCAATACAAGATCAGGATCGGCCGCTCCCTGCTGCTTGGCCTCGAAGTGCTGGTCGCCGCCGACATCGTGAAGACGATAGCTATCGAGCTTACGTTTACCAGCCCGGGTCTTTTGGCAGGCCTTGTTTTGGTCCGCACCTTCCTGAGTTGGACGCTGGTGCTCGAAATCGAGGGCCGCTGGCCGTGGAAGCGAGAATTGTTGCCAACGATTGCAGCGCACCAGGCGGACAAGCGACCCCATAAGCGGATTCCGGAAGAGAAATGCCAATGAACTGGAATCAATTATACGGCCTCAGGAACTATCTGAAATCGTCGCTTTGGGTCGTTCCATTCATTGCCATTCCGCTTGAGCTGGTCGTCGCGCGATTATTGCACGGGCTTGATGACTGGTTGGGATGGAGCCTTCTGGGATTCACCGGGACAGGCGCGCAGGCATTGCTCGAGGCGTTCGTCACGGCGACGCTCTCTTTTGTGGTCTTCACCTTTGGTTCCCTGCTGGTCGCGATACAGGTCGCCAGCTCGCAAATGACGCCGCGGATCATTGCAACGACATTGCTGCGGGACGACGTCGTCAAATACACTGTGGGCCTCTTCATATTTACATTAATGTTTGCGCTTGGCGCTCAGAACAGAATGGACAAGGAAGTCCACCAACTGGTCATGCTGGTGGCCGTTCTGTTCGGGATCGTTTCCTTCGCGGCGTTCTTCTTTCTGATCGACTACGCATCGCGATTACTGCGCCCAATCAGTATTCTGGCCCACGTGGGCGACGACGGGCTCGCGGTCATTGAAAGCGTGTTTCCCGATCCAACTCTGGGCCCTGATACCCGGGGCAGCGAAAGCCTCGACCTCGGCACTCCGGACGGCGTTATCCAGCATCACGGCACGTCGGCCATTGTTCTGGCGGCCAACCTCAAACTGCTCATGGCCGAGGCCGACAAATCAGACGGCATCATCGAATTCGTGCCCGAGGTTGGCGATTTTGTTGCGGTCGACGAACCCTTGTTCAACCTGTATGGCGGCGCTCATTCCATCGACGAGGACACGTTGCGTGCGTCGGTCGCCTTCGGGTCCGAGCGCACCATGGACCAGGATCCCACCTTTGCATTTCGTATTGTCGTCGACATCGCGCTCAAGGCGTTGTCGCCGGCGATCAATGATCCCACTACCGCTGTGCTCGCGATAGACCAGCTCCATCGCATGCTGCGCAAACTCGGCTACCGCCATCTACGCACCGATGAAATCCTGAACAAATCCGGGCAATTGCGCGTTGTTTTCCGCACACCCAACTGGGAGGATTTCGTGCATCTTGCATTCAGCGAGATCCGTGCCTGCGGGTCGAACAATCTGCAGATCGTAAGACGGTTGCGCGCAATGATCGAAAACCTGTTGCAGACGCTCCCGACGCACCGTCATGCAGCACTGCAGCAGGAACTGGGCTTGCTCGATCGCGAAATCGAGAGAAATTTCATTTATCCGGAAGATTTGGCACTCGCTCATACCGCGGATGCCCAGGGTCTGGGAGGGCATTCCGTAAAGATCAGACACTGAAAGCATGTCGCAAGCCTGGCCTGAGCTTTGATCGGTCGACTGTCCTGAAGCAATGGGGGACTTATCGCGATGCCGGAGAATGGCGCTCTCACCCGCGCACACCTGAAGACCCCGAAAGCCGCCGCCATCGCGGGGATCGTCTTTTCCCTTGTTATGTTCATGATCTTCTGGCTGCTGCGGCGTTCCATTCCGGCCGATCCACTGGAGTCTGGCGCGTGGCTTGCTGCCGACACCAAAGCGATTGCAGTTGCGTTGAATCTGGTCCCGGTCGCAGGCGTGGCCTTCTTGTGGTTCATCGGCGTGCTCCGCGATCGGCTTGGCCAACAGGAAGATCGCTTCTTTGCCACGGTCTTTTTTGGCAGCGCCTTGCTGTTCCTGGCCACGCTGTTTGCCGCAGCGGCGGTAATTGGTGCCGTCGTCCTGATAGCCTCTGCTGCCGAACCGAACGAGCTGACCAACTCCGCTACCTTTCGCTTCGCGCGCGCCGCGACCTACATCCTCATGAACGTGTACGCGATCAAGATGGCTGCCGTATTCATGTTTTCGACGTCAACCGTTGTGATCTATACCGGCATCGCACCACGCTGGGTCGCCTATATCGGATACCTGCTGGCTCTGGTTCTTCTTGTTGGCAGCTACTACATCAACTGGGGTGCCGCCATATTGCCGATCTGGGTCCTTGTGATTAGCGTATATATTCTGGTCGACAATCTGCGCCGGCATTAGAGCGTCAACTAGCACGGGTTGAAGAGCACTATCGGCATATGGTGCGGGTGCGCCCGAAAACATCGCGCTATGGCGGATTCGCAAAACTGGCAGGGCCTGTGTACGGATCGCCTACAGGCGGGTTTTTGCCACGAATTGGCCTTACGTCCGAATTCGGCCATGCCTCGGCTGATCCCTGACTCCCCAAGAGGCTTGGTCAGACCCGGCGCGTGTCGTCCGCTACTCACCGCGCGCCGGGCCGCTTCTATCGCGTATCGCAGACCCGGACGGTTTTCATCGGATGATCCGGCAGCGTTGGCCTGCTTGCGGCGCGACGTGGCCGCCGGCACCGCCGTTTAATCCGGCGGCGATGAGCCAGTTCCACGGTGCTGTCCCCAGTCATTGCATGAACCTTGGCGCGCGTGGGCAGACATATCCCTGCTGGGTAATTTGAGGGGCCCGATACCTAAACCAGCGCCGCCGAGCGATCATATTCCGCTCTGGCGGCGTGGTGCTCTCGTGTGTGCAGTTTCTGCCACGAAGTTTTCTTAGAATTGATTCGGCCGTGCCGATGGCTTCATGCTCGCGGTCTGGTTGGGGGGCCCGACGCGAGTCGTCCGGAAATCGTCGCGCGTCGGGCTGCTTCCTAACTGTCGATCTTGGTTCCCGCCGATGATCGTGCCGCCGGTCAGTCCTCGTGATCGACTTCGCGCCAGATCATCGGAATGATCGAACGGCCTAGCTTGAAGATCTGGAACAGGTCGAAGTGCGGCTCTTCACGGTCGAACGCTAAGCCCAACGTATCGCTCCGGCGAGGGCCGCCTTGCGCGGTGCGATGGAGGGTGAAGACATAGGCGTATGACTGACCATACGCCTAATTCGAAGGTATCCCGACTGGAAGTTGTCTCGACGGGCGCTCGACGCCGGTGGACATTGGAAGAAAAGCAGCGGATCGTTACCGAGAGCTATGGCGGGCCACGATTGGTGTCAGTGACGGCTCGGCGCAACGGGTTGTCTGCGAGCCAATTGTTCACGTGGCGCCGGTTGGCGCGCGAGGACCGGCTGAGCGGGGATGTCGTGCCGGCGCTTGTTCCTGTGGAGATCGCCTTTACGCCGGCTCCGGGCTCGACGTGCACACCGCAGCCGCCGTCGTCGCCTCCTGCGCAGCGCGCAAGCGTCGGAATAATCGAGATTGAGCTCAGCGGCGGCTGTCGCGTTCGCGTTGACCGGGATGTGGATGCCGAGGCACTGCAGCGGGTGCTTGAGCTTCTGAGGCGGCGATGATCCCGATCCCGAGCGGCGTCAGGGTCTGGATCGCCACCGGCCACACCGACATGCGCCGCGGCATGCAAAGTCTGGCCCTGACGGTTCAGGAGAGCTTGAAGCGCGATCCTCATGCCGGCGATCTCTATATCTTCCGGGGTCGCCGCGGCGATCTGATCAAGATTTTATGGCATGACGGGTTAGGCATGTCGCTCTATGCCAAACGCCTCGACCGCGGCAAGTTCATCTGGCCCTCGGCGTCGGATGGCGCGGTGTCGATCTCAGCGGCCCAGATGGCTTATATGCTGGAAGGGATCGACTGGAGAAATCCGCAATTGACATGGCGGCCGCAGAGCGCCGGCTGAGCGAAATAAAATGGGACCATGCACATTTTAAGACGCCACAAATCACTGAATTTATGATTTTCTGGTTTGCATGGACACGCCTCGCGACGCTCTTCCCGAAGACGTAACCGCTCTGAGAGCGGCGTTGGCGAGCGAACGCGCGAAAGCTCTGGATATCGCAGCAGAACTTGCGGTCGCCCTTGCGAAGGCGTCGGAAGACAGTGCGCTGATTGCCCAGCAGAAGCTGCAGATAGCCAAGCTGCAACGCCAGATCTACGGGCAACGATCGGAACGCTCGTCTCGCCTGATCGACCAGTTGACACTTACGTTTGAAGAGCTGGAATCCAGCGCCACCGAAGACGAGCTTGCGGCCGAAAAAGCCGTCGCCAGGACAACGACTGTTCGCGGATTTACGCGCACGCGCCCCGAACGCAATACCTTCCCCGATCATCTTCCCCGCGAGCGGGTGGTGATCGATCCGCCGACAGTTTGTGGCTGCTGCGGCGGCAATCGCTTGCGCAAGCTCGGCGAAGACGTGACCCGGACACTGGAATCGGTGCCGCGTCAGTGGAAGGTGATCGAGACGGTGCGCGAAAAGTTCACCTGTCGGGATTGCGAGAAAGTCAGCCAAGCGCCGGCGCCGTTCCATGTGATTGCGCGGGGCTGGGCGGGACCGAGCCTGCTCGCGATGATTCTGTACGAGAAGTTCGGTCAGCATCAGCCATTGAACCGTCAGACCGAGCGCTATGCTCTTGAAGGCGTGCCGATCAGCCTCTCGACCATTGCCGACGCCGTAGGGTCGTGCTGCACGGTGTTGGAGCCGCTGTCGCGGCTCTTGGAAGCCCACGTCATGGCAGCCGAACGCCTCCATGGCGACGACACCACCGTGCCCGTGCTGGCCTTGGGCAAGTGCGATGTCGCTCGATGCTGGGTCTATGTGAAGGACGACCGCCCCTTCGGCGGCTCAGATCCGCCGGCGGCGATGTTTTATTACTCGCGCGATCGAAGTGGTGAGCATCCGCAGGCGCATCTGGCCAACTATACCGGGATCCTCCAGGCCGACGCCTTCGGCGGATACATCAAGCTCTACGAGCCCCAGCGAAGTCCTGGGCTTATCAGGGAAGCGGCCTGTTGGGTCCATGCCCGGCGCCCGTTCTTCGCCATGGCGGACCTTGAGGAGAACGCGCGGCGCAAAGCGGCCGGAAAGAAGGAGATCGTCATCTCGCCCGTCGCCATGGAGATCGTGCGCCGCATCGACGCTCTGTTCGAGATCGAGCGCTCTATCAATGGCCAAAGCGCCGACCAACGAAAGGCTGTTCGCCAGGCGCAGAGCGCGCCGCTCGTCGCCGATCTGGAAGCCTATATGCGCGAGCAGTGCGCTAAACTCTCCCGCGGTCACGATCTGGCAAAAGCCATGAACTACATGTTCAAGCGCTGGGCCTCCTTCACACGCTTCCTCGACGATGGCCGCGTCTGCCTCTCGAACAATGCCGCCGAAAGAGCGCTGCGCGGCATCGCATTGGGCAGAAAGTCGTGGTTATTCTGTGGGTCCGACCGCGGAGGGCGCCGAGCCGCGGCCATGTATAGCCTCATCGTCTCTGCCAAGATGAACGACGTCGACCCTCAGGCCTGGCTCGCCGATGTACTCGCTCGCATCGCCACCCACCCCGCCCACAGGCTCGATGAGCTGCTGCCCTGGAACTGGAAGACTGCGCAGCAGCAAGGCCTTGCGGCGCAGGCGGCTTGATGGGGCACGTCAACAAAGTCAGCCACGTGTTCACTCTCAGCCACGTCGCTGAGATGCTCGGTGAAGACGGGGAATGGCTGTTCGAGGTCGCCGAAGAAATGGACACCGAGGATGGCCAGCTATGGGTCGTCGGCGTCGGTGAAGACGGCATGATGGCGTTCACCGATGACGGGATCGAGAACCTCAAAGAGCTGATCGCAATCCACAAAGACGACCCCAGCATCATCGAAAAACGCCGCCAAGCGCTCGCTGCGATGATGAAGCCGAAGACCGAAGAGTCCGACGAAATCTAGCCGCTAACCGGATAGACCAGCGCGCCTGCGGCCTACAGCGCATGGTTACAGCCCAACCGTTCAGGCGGGTCCTCCTCGTCTGACAGCCACTGCTTCGTTCTGGCGACCGCAATTGTCTTCGTCTTGCGCTCGGCACAGCGTTTCCGCCGCTCGACTTTGCGCTCTGCCGCCGACGCCTACTACGGTGGCGGTGGCCGCGTGCCGGAAACCTGGTATGTAGGCGAGGACGGGTTGCGGCACCTCTACCGGTAACCCAGGCGCGCACGATGAAGAGGCGTTGCCTCGTCCCTGCCGTGTACCTGCGCAGGTGGCGCGGTCGCTAATGCGATGAATTTTCCGGCATATACGGCCGCATTTGCTCGTGCCCGCAAGACAGGCATTTAAAATCGATCGAGCTAAGCCCAGCCGAGGGGCCGGTATAATTGAAACGTTGAATGGCCATCGTCCGGGAACATCGCGCACAGGGCACGTCGACGGATGCTACACGCTTGAAATGGTCCGACGGTTGCATCGATCGCCCTCTGCTATCGTAGGGATATACTAGCTTCTCTACTTAACCTTTCAAGTCTGGCGCGCTGTCGGGCCGTCTTCGTCCGATCCATTGATCGGGACGGATAATGTTCCATTGGAACAGATCGACTGAGAATGGGTCGACGAAGCGAATCTCGCCCGGACAACGATTGCGGTATCCACGGCGGTGAGCGCGGCCAAGCTCACCGCCCTCGCCGTTTGATGGCGGCGGCTTTTTTCGTCGATGCCGCAACTAATTAGGTCGAAGAAGGTTCATGGTTGGCTGGGTGGCAATTCATAGGAGCGCCCCATGTGCGATTACAGCCTGCATGCGGTCGCAACCCGTCCCGCTGAGGTCGCGGAAACGCTGGTTTCGGCCAAGTTCCAGTCCACGACAACTCGAGGCTTTGCGAGCCCCGACGATCCGCAGGTCGCGGTCTGCCTTCGTCCGGGGACGGAGATCGCCTTCGAGAATGACGTTCAAGCCGAAGGCATGATGTCTCGCAAGAACATCGGCGATCGGCTGGCGCGGTTTCGCCAGATTGACCTCAACCAGCCAGCCCTGCACCACGACGCGCTGGAATTCTCCAACGGAGCAGTCGTTCTGCTCACCGATCTGGTCCCGGGACAACGGGCTGCAGTACTCCAATTGCCTGCAAGCCCCATCGACAAGACACTTGAGGCACCCCAGTCCGTAGCTCGGTACGAAACCGCCGAGATCTGACGAAGCCTGGCGGAACTCGCCAGCCCCGCCTCTCGCAACTGGCCCGCCTTTCCCCAAGGCGGGCGCCTTTAGCGGGATATACTACTCGCCTACCCCTCGCGGCATTCCGAGCGGTCGCCAGCGCCTTTCCTGTGAAAAGCAAAAGCCGAAACCCGGGAACGCAGACGCCGATCAAGCAAGGGTGCGGTGGGAACCGAAAAGAAAAGTCCCGTGGCGTCTCCTGTTGGTGGCGCTCCCCAACGCTTCCAAAAAGCGACTGTGAGCGTCTCTCGGAACTGAGCGCTGGCCTCGTGCCGATCGTTTTGTAATCCAGGAGGTGAGCATGGCGATCAACAAACCCATTGGCGACAACGCCCGCAAAGGCGCAGTCAAAAGCCGAACGCAACTATGGACCACACTCGATAATGCCCCTCTATCACTTCCATCCTATTGATTCCAGGACGGTCACCGACGAAGGCGGAACCGAATTGTCTGACGACATCACGGCAATGGACACCGCTGAAACACTTGCCAAACGGCTGCTCCGGGAGAGACCGGAACTGAAGAACCGGCATTACGCCATTCTGGTTACCCGTGAAGATGGCGATGAACTCTGCCGCGTGCCGCTGGACGTCATCCACTGAGAGATGCCACGAAAGAAACGATCGGCAGACCGACGGAATAATCGGACCGTACAGCCCTTAATGCGCTCGATAGATTTGCGCGTTCATGCCGGTTCCCCCATCTCGACGGTAACGGGCTCGCGACCACTTCGTTCATACGGCTGTTCGAAAATGACGCCAAGCTTAGCCGCGCCCCGGCTGCACGTCTGGCCATAGCAGCGGAGAGCGCACTTGGGATCGCCGGTTCACGGTGGAGCCCCGAACGAAGACTTCGCCGGGGCTCCCCCGTCAAGCACCTGCGCCATCCGCGTCGGGCGGTCGGCACCCTCTTCGGGTAGCGAGGTGATGACAAACTCAACCATACGTTGCTCGCCATCCCAGACATTGAGCGACATCAAACAATTGATCCCGGTCGAGCGAGCGTCCGGTTGCCAGTTTTGCGAGGCTATTTGGCCTTGCGCAGTTTCTTGCCGAAAAAATCGACGGCGATCATTGCGGCAATAAGGATTGCGGCGATCATCGCTCCGCTGCGAACCGCCTCGCGGGAAAGTCCGAGATCGTAAAGTGCCACATATCCCAGCGTGATGGCGACGCAGGCTGCCACGCAGACGGCACTGGCTATCGTCGCCATATTGAGCCTGGTTTCCATCGTGCACACCCAACGCCACGGCTTCCGACGAATAACTCGATTGGCGGCTAACGTATGTGAACAAGTTCACATTGGTCGGTGAAACCGTCGCTCATGCGGAGCGTGGCGATACAAGTCCTCCCACGCATAGGGCGAGGTTGACGATGAAGCGGGATATCACAGGAGAGCCGCCGCGCCCTTCCTCTTCACCTCATCTCCGCCATGATTGCGCACCGCGAGCGCCGCATTTCGGTAGCATCAGGCCGGGATGAATTGGTACTCCCCAAGACTCGATTCGGCCCTGCTCTGCCTTGCCTGCTTGTTGCTATCGTCTTGCGCGGGCAGGACCCCGGGCGAGCACCTCGCCGATATGCCGCACTGGATGGGCGGCGAGCCCGAAGGCGTGCCGCCGCGGCGAGGCACGCCTGAATACGATGCCTGGATGGCCGCGCGCGCCCAGGAAGCGGTGCGGGCGAAGACCGATCAGCCAAAATAGACCGCCTCGCGTCCTGCAGACGGCTGTCGGCTGCATCGGTCGCCGAATACCTTGCCTGTGCACATGTTGCAATTGTCTATTGCGCTCGCGCGCAGGTTGCGAAACACTTCGAGCTGTGGCGTTGCGCGGGGGCGTCAGATGCGTAAGCAGGAAGCAGGATTCGACTACCGGCGTTATCGGCAATTGCTGGCCGAGGCGATCGACGAGAAGAAGAGACTGGCGTTGATCGATCTACTGATCGAGGAGCGGGCCAGGGAGCGGCTGGAAGCGCAGCGCGCCTCCGACCGGGCTGCGATGACGGCTGCAACCATCGCCACGGTGCTCCGCACATCCAGAGCCGCCTGACCTTCTGCCGGTAACCTGGTGCTCATTGAGGGCTGATTTGCGCCTGTTTGTTGCGATTTAATTAACGACGCGTCTCAAGCGGACATAAACATTCTGAGGCTAAAACCTCCCGGCCCGAAGCATTTCAGGGCCAACAAACCGGGGGGTTCCTAATGACCATGATTTCTGTCGTTTCGACGCATTCAGTTCCGGCTCTGCGAGCCGACCATCGTTCGCCCAAGACGATCGCGTTGTTTTGCTGCGTTGGGTTAGCCGCGTCGTTCTGCTTGATGGCGTTCGGCATGGACCTCAGCGCCGGTTGGGTCTAACCGGTCGTACAATCTCACTTGTAGTGGGCCGAATGCTCGGAGCGTCGGCCCGCCTTTAGCAATAGCGTTTTGCGTGGCGGGCCCTTTGCGGCCCGCCATTGCCTCAAAGGTCATTTCGAGCTAGCGAACGGCTGCCATTTTGAGCGCGCATCATTGCCGCTTTCGGAGCTGCCAGTTTGATCGTTACCCTCCGCGCCTTCGCTCTGTCGCTGGTCGGGCTTACGGTCCTCGCCGGGTCCCTGCGTCTGAATGACGACGCCATGGCGCAGAGCGCCGTTGCCACGAGCGCGGCAAAACCGGTGTCGTTGCCCGACATGGCGCTTGGGCCCGCTAACGCCTCGGTGACCATCGTCGAATATGCATCCATGACCTGTCCGCACTGCGCGGCATTCGAGCAAAACGTTTTTCCGATGCTGAAGTCGAAATATACCGACACCGGCAAGGCACGTTTCGTGTTCCGGGAATTTCCGCTCGACATCAAGGCTGCGGCTGCCTCGATGCTGGCGCGCTGCATCGCCGACAACGATGCCAGGAAATATTTCGAGACCGTCGACCTATTGTTCAAGCAGCAGGACCAACTGACAGAGCATACGACGGATACCCTGAAGCTGATCGGCAAGCAGGCCGGAATGAGCGAACAGGACGTCGAGGCCTGCGAGAAGGATCAGGTTCTGCTCGACAAGCTCACGGCCGATCAGAATTTTGCCTTCGAGACACTGAAGGTCGATGCGACGCCGACCTTCTTCGTCAATGGCGAAAAGCTCAAAGGCGCGATGTCGTTCGAGGAAATCGACGGGAAGATCAGATCGCTGCTGAAGCGCTAGCGCTCATCGCCATCCGTGGGGATGCCATCATTGCGGCATTGCAGCGAAGGTGACCCCGATCCGGTTCCGCTGGATCCAGGCAATTTTGCACTCGTAGACCGAAGAGTCATTCGCCATCACCAGGCGAAAGTGCAGCGGTACGAAGGCCGGGTTCTCGACATCGATGGCCGCGCCTTCGGCCGAGATGTTGCGGACCATGCAGCGCATGACGGAACCGGCCGACGTCACGTAGGCGGGTTGGTCGATTTCGGTCCGCGGGTGCTTCCGTCTTTCTTCCATCGGTTTCTGCCTTTGTGACCTCTCGCGCGCCAAGACTAGCGGCAAACCTTAAATAAATCAGAATCTGCCGATTCCGCTGTGCATCATTTGCAGGTGCGCCAGCGGCTGCACGGCAAGTCCGACGCGAACCCGTCAACTCCCGCAATCGGCTGTGGCCCCGTTCCGGACGCGATTTCCCGGAGAGAGAGATTGCATTTTTTTCGCAGGTGGTCCGCGTCTTCCTGGGCTTCCGTTCCTCGCGTCGACAGCGTAGCATTATCGGCACAAGCGGTGTGCAGGCGCGACGCCCGCTCAAAAAGAATGAACATGCGCCAAGGGGAAACGCCATGTTCGATATACTCGATCGACGCACGAGTCTGACCGGAAACCAGATCAAAATCCTTGCGGCCGCCATCATCGGCGACGCGCTGGAATTCTTCGACTACTTCCTGATCGGCTTCGTTCTCGCCTTCCTGATCGGGCCGTGGAAGCTCACCTTCGGTCAATCCGCCACCGTGCTGATGAGTTCAGGTATAGGCGCCATCATGGGCGCCTATGCCTGGGGCTGGCTCGCCGACCGCATCGGCCGCCGCAAGGTCTTCATCGGCACCGTGCTGAACTTCTCCATCGCCACCGGCCTTTTGTATTTTACGCCGGACAATGGCTGGATCTATCTTTCCGTCATGCGCTTCTTCGTGGGCCTCGGCGTCGGCGGGCTCTATTGCGTCGACCTGCCGCTGGTGCAGGAATTCATGCCTTCCTCCAAGCGCGGTTGGGTCGGCGGCCTCGTGACCTGCGTCATTCCGCTCGGCGTTGGCCTCGGCGCGGTCATGGGCGCGCTCTTGGGTAGCGGCGACTGGCGGCTGTTGTTCGCCGTCGGCGTGCTGCCCGCCCTGCTTGTGCTGCTGGTTCGCCTCTGGGTGCCGGAATCGCCGCGCTGGCTGTGCCGCCAGGGCCGCTACGAGGAAGCGCGCAAGTCGCTTGCCTGGGCGCTGCAGACGGAGCCGTCCGCGCTGCCGTTGCCGACGGCCGCCGACGCCGGACCGGTTCTCATCAGCAACTGGCTCGACCTCTTCAAATATCCGCGCAGCCTGATTGTCTCCTGGCTCGGCAATGCCGGCGCGCAGACTGGCGTCTACGGCCTCACGCTGTGGGCCCCGTCGCTGTTCGTGCTGTTGTTGAAGGTGACGCCGCAGGAAGCCGCCAAGATGATGATCCTGCTCTCCGTCTTCGGCTTCATCGGACGGTTGTCGTTCTCGTTCTTCTCGGAAATGATGGGACGGCGAAACGCCGGCGGCCTTTTGGGCTTCGGCGCAGGGATCATGACCATCGTGGCTGGCTACAATTACGACGCTGTCATCATGGGCGTGTCGGCGTTCTGGCTGCTGCTGGCCGTAACCTTCTTCTTCGCCGACGGCGGCTTTGCCATCGTCGGGCCTTATGCGGCGGAAGTCTGGCCCTCGCACTTGCGGACTTCGGGCATGGGCTCGGCCTATGGCTTTGGCGGCATCGGCAAGATCATCGGGCCGGTGGGCCTCGCCTTGATCGTGGGCTCGGGCAATTATCTCAAGCCTGACGTGCCTTTGCCGCAAATTCCTACAGCCTTTGTTTATCTCGGCTGCTGGTTCCTGATGGCCGGCGCGGTGTATTATTTCCTGGGGATCGAGACCAGGGGCAAGTCGATCGAGCAGATCGACCGGGAGCTGACCGCCACGGTCGATTTGTCAACGATCGCAGTTCGACAGGCGTAGAATTGGACATGCTGATCGCGACTTCCGCCGACCTTGCGGGCGACCAGGCCGTGATTGCGCGTGCCGAGGCGGTCCGCCCGGCGGTTGCGGCTGCTTCGAACGAGATCGAGAGCACGCGCCGGCTGCCGCCGGCGCTGCTCGACAAGTTGCATGAGGCGGGTCTTTTCCGGCTCTTGCTGCCGCGTTCATCGAACGGAATCGAGACCGATCCCCTCACCTTCTTCCATGTCATCGAGACCATTGCGCGCGCCGACGCGTCGACCGCATGGTGCCTGAGCCAGGCGGGCGGCTGCGCGATGTCGGCAGCCTATCTCGACCTGCCGGTGGCGCACGCGATCTTCGGCAACGACCCGCGCGCGGTGCTTGCCTGGGGTCCCGGACCGAAGGTCAAGGCGATCGAGTGCGAGGGCGGCTACAAAGCCACGGGCGTGTGGGCCTTCGCCTCGGGCGGCCGCCATGCGACATGGCTTGGCGCCCATTGTCCGATCTTCAAGGCCGACGGCTCGCCCCGGCTCGACGCCAACGGCGTCCAGCAGGAGCGCACGATGCTGGTGCGCACCGAGGACGTCGCGTGGACCGACATCTGGAACACGGTCGGGCTGCGCGGCACCGCCAGCGACCAGTTCGCGCTCACCGACTTCTTCGTTCGCTCGGACCATTCGATCACCCGCGAATTCGACCGGGAGTGCCGCGAGAGCGGTCCGCTCTATCGCATGGGCTCCGGCACCTGCTATCAGGTGGGCTTCGCCGGCGTGGCCTGCGGCATCGCGCGCGGCGCACTCGACAGTTTTGTCGATGTGGCGCGCAACAAGGTGCCGCGCGGCTTAAAGAGCCCGCTGCGCGACAATGCCGTGGTGCAGTCCAACCTGGCCCAGGCCGAAGTCAATCTCCGCGCCGCGCGCGGCTTCGTGCTGCAGTCGATGACCGAGGTCTGGAGAGATCTCCGCGCCGGCGCCACCATCACCGTCGAGCAGCGCATCACCGTCCGCATGGCGGCCACCCACGCCATCCACAAGGCGCGCGAGGCGGTCGACTTCGCCTATCATGCAGCGGGCGCCACGGCGATCTTCGACAACCATCCGCTGGAACGCCGCTTCCGCGATATCCACACCGTGACCCAGCAGCTGCAGGGCCGGCTCAGCCATTTTGAAACCGTCGGCGCCTGGATGATGGGCGCCGATGCCGACCTCACCTTCGTCTAGGGAGAAAACCGATGCCGCTCGGCGCACTGCAGCATTTCACCATCGAGCCCTCCGATCTGGAGACGACCAAGGACTTCTATTGCGATGTGCTCGGGCTGGAGAACGGCGAACGTCCGCCGCTCGATTTTCCCGGCTACTGGCTCTATTCCGGCGGCGTCGCCACGGTACACCTGATGGGCACGCGCAAGCCGCGCGAAGGCATCGTGGTGCGCGGCACCGAGAAGAAATACGAGGATACCGGCCGCCTCGACCATATCGCCTTTGCCGCCACCGATATCGAAGGCGTGCGCAAGCGCCTGCAATCCAGGAACGTGAAATTCCGCGAGAGCATCGTGCCGCGCACCGGCGACACGCAATTCTTCCTCTACGATCCCGACGGCGTCGGCGTGGAGCTGAATTTCCCCAAAGCGTAGACCTTCATCCTTTCCGTTGTCCCGCGCGTCACCTCGGCCAGCCTACCGCTGGCCGACGCTGCCTTTATTTGGCCCAGATCAAGCCCGGCAAACCGGCCGAAACTCCCACCACTTCCCGACAAGGTCATGAGCCCGCCATCTCTCGGGCGCGAAACCGTCCGCTTTTCTTCAACTTTGCGTGACGAATTGAAGAGCCGCGCCGCTGCGGCAGGATAGCCGGGTGCCATGCCTTCCACCTACCCCAGGGCATGTGTGCCCGGCTATTCGCAGCGCCGGCGGGAGAGACCGCTGAACGCTGGTGTCACTGGCGGACATCCAGCCGATTTGCAGCATGGAGCCTGTTCGGTTCTGATCGAATCATAACCGAGGACGCGCTTTCCTGACGCGAACCGGACCCCGCTTGTTTCGCTTTAGTCGAGCCCGCGCTCGTGGCTCAGGCGCACCATTTCCTCGATGAAGATCGCTTTTGCTTGTCGTTGAGGCTTGCGAATAGCGGCTCGGCCGCATCGGCGACGTTGCGCTGGTCCACCGCGCGGTCATTGAGAAACTGGGCCTCGTTGCGCATCTGCTCGATGATGTCGTCGGGCGGATCGCGTTTGGCGCGCGCAATTCGCAGGTTGAGGCGGTCGGCGCCGTTGTGGCCGAGATAGTGCATCGCGCTGTTGAACGCGGTCCAGTTCTTCTCCTGCTCGGGCGTGAGATTCAGTTCGGCCTTGATCCGGTCGATGTTCGCATCGCTGTTGGCGACGATCTGTTCGGCGGTCAGTTGCGGCGCGCCCTCCTGGGTCAGCACCGCCTGCTTGGCTTCGCTTGCCGCCCTTGCCGCTTTCGCCGTTTTGGCCGAGCCGGCCTGTTTCGTGCCGCCCGCCCCGTTGGCCGCGGGCGCTGCCTGCCCGTTCTTCCCGACACCGAGCACGCCGGTGAAGACGCCGACCACGCCGCCGATCGCGCCGCCCAGCACGCCGCCCACCGGGCCGGCAGCCTTGTTGCCGGCCTGCGCTCCCTGCTGAACGCCTTGAACCACTTGCGCATCGACGGCCGAAGGCGCGCCGAGAAGCATGACGACAACGGCCCCGAGCACGAAGCGCAACCGCGAATGCGCCCGCGCTGTCGATGTCGGACTGATCATTATTTAGTCTCCATTGGTCGATCCTGGTCTGCGGGCTGAGAGTTTTGGAGGGCGGCATGCATCCTGCCGTATCCCGACATTATCGTTTTCGCACCGCGCAAGTCTACCGTCCCGCCGCGTTCGCGGTGATCGAGAAACTCTTGCCGCGAGAGCCAGTTACACGAAACTGATACCGGACTGCTGCGGTACCGCACAGAATTTCGCTCCTGCTCGATGTCATTATGTGCGCCGCAATAACCGGCGAATTCCACCGGCGGATTACGCTGGCGGAACTGCTGCCACCAATTTGAACACAACGTTAGTTCTAGAGCCCTGAGTGAGCTGATTTCTCGACAGACGCCGGCAATTCTGCTCTGATCTCACAACAAACCTCCGCGCCACCACGCAGCCAGTTCGGCGTGACGCAAGACGGAGGAAAGAACAGAAGCAATATTTTGGCTCAGCAGGGAGGGAACGCCATGTCACGGAGAAAGCTGTCTCGACGACAATTCGTAGCTGCTACCGCACTGTCATCCGCGGCGCTTGATCACCGCGCCCTATGTCCGAGGCGCGTATGCGGCCGGCAAACTGACGATGGGCTTTTGGGATCACTGGGTGCCCGGCGCCAACAAGGCCTCCACCGATCTGGTCAATGAGTGGGCCGCCAAGGAGAAGGTCGAAGTTTCCATCGACTACATCACGAGCCAGGGCAACAAGAACCTTTTGACCATTGCAGCGGAAGGGCAGGCGAAGTCCGGCCACGATATTCTCAGCGATGCCGACCTGGTGGCCGCACGCCAATTCCGAGCTGCTGGAGCCCGTGAACGACATCATGGACCCGATCATCAAGGAGAACGGCGCCGTGAACGGCACCGTCACATATCTCGGCCAGTTGGACGGCAAATGGCTGGGCGTTCCCGCCTGCATCGGCAGCCAGATCAAGGGTCCCTGCTCCCGCATCGACCTGATGAAGAAATACGCCAACATCGACGTGCAGGAGATGTATCCGGCGGGCTCGGAGCCCAAGGCGGACAATTGGACGCTGGACACGTTCCTGAAGGCGGCCGAGGCCTGCCACAAGGGAGGTTTCCCGTTCGGCATCGGTCTCGGCGAAACCACCGACTCCGTCGATACCGCTGGCGCGATCTTCGAGTCCTTCGGAGCAAAGCTCGTCGATGCCAAGGGCAACCTGACGGTCAAGACCGACGAGGTGCGGCAGGCGCTTGAATTCTACAAGAAGCTGATTGCCTTCCTGCCGCCGGATGTGGCGGCCTGGGACGACGCTTCCAACAACAAATGGCTGGTCTCCGGCAAGGGCGCGATGATCATGAATCCGCCGAGCGCGTGGGCGGTGGCCAAGCGCGACGCGCCGCAGGTCGCCGAGCAGTGCTGGACCCACGGCTTCCCCTCCGGGCCAAAGGGCCGTTTCGCGCCGTTCCTGCCGTATTTCTGGACTGTATGGAATTTCTCCAAGAACAAGGAAGCCGCAAAGAGCTTGCTCGTGCACCTGTCGCAACCTTCATCGATCGCGAAGCTGGTCGAGGCGAGCGGCGGCTATGACCTGCCCGCGTTCGAAAAGCTGACGACGCTGAAGACCTGGGCGGAGGCAGAGCCGCCGAAGGGTACGCTCTACCACTACCCCAATCCCGTACAACCATCAGAAGCTTGTCGATCGCCGCGTCGCCGGCGCCGCCGAAGATCGCCCAGCAAATCTACGCGCAGGCCACCCTCACCAAGATGTGCCTGCGCTACTATCAGGGCGAAGCGATGGAGAAGACGCTGGCCTGGGCGGAAGGCGAGTGCGAAGGCTTCATGCGTAGCTGAGGCATGGGATTTCGCCGCGGCGACCCGTCTACTCGCGGCCGCTGCGGCGCGCATCCGAATACCCGCACACGACCGCGAGCCGGCGCCACAGCCGACTTCTCGATCAGAGATGAACCTCGCGAGGAAGATGCATCATGGTTGATGTCGCATTTCAGCCGAACCGCGTCGTCCGCGCCGGAGGCGCGCGTAAACGCTCCAGTTTGCGGACCGCGCTGAAGCGGAAATCGACCGCGGCGTTTCTGATGACGCTGCCGCTGATCCTCCTGATTTCGATCCTGGTGCTCTATCCGGCGCTTTATTCGGTGCATCTGGCGACACTGAACAAGTCGATGCAGCATTTCGTCGGCCTCGGCAATTTCGAGTTCCTGTTCAAGCGCGAAACCTTCTGGCTGGTCGTGAAGCAATCCTGCATCTTCGCGATCACGGCCGTCGTCTTCAAAGCGCTGATCGGCTTCATCGTCGCGCATTTCGTTCACAACATTCCGGCCAAGGGCCAGCGCAAATGGCGCGGCATGCTGCTGGTGCCGTGGGTGATTCCGCCGGCGATGAGCACGCTGGCGTGGCTGTGGCTGTTCGATCCCTCCTACAGCGCCTTCAATTATACCCTGGCGTTTTTCGGCATCGGACCGATCCCCTGGACCGGCGACGCCAACTGGGCCCGCTTTTCGGTCATCCTGGTCAATATCTGGTACGGCGCGCCGTTCTTCATGATCATGTACCTGGCGTCGCTGAAATCGGTGCCCGATCAGCTCTATGAGGCCGCCGCCATCGACGGCGCCAACTGGTGGCAGCGCATCTGGTACGTGACGCTGCCGATGATGCGCAACATCATCGCGATCACCACGCTGTTCTCGCTGATCGTCACCTTCGCCAATTTCGACATCGTGCGAATTCTGACCGCCGGCGGGCCGCTCGACCACACCCATATCTTCGCGACCTGGGCTTTCAGGGTAGGCATCGAGGGCAGCGATATTCCGCTCGGCGCCAGCGTCTCGCTGTTCATGGTGCCGATCCTTGCCGTCGCGGCGATCTTCATCCTGCGCGATGTCAACAAACGCGGGAACGAAGCCTGATGACAAGCGCAATCGTGATCGACAAGGCCGCGCCGACCCGCAAGGTCAAATATGGCAGCATGAGCCGCGACCGCACCTGGGCGCTGCGATGGTCGTACTTCTTCCTCACGCTGTTTGCGATCTTCTCGCTGGTGCCGCCGCTCTACATGCTGATCACCTCGCTCAAGGGCAGCGCGGAGATTTCGGCAGCGACCAATCCCTGGTGGGTGTTTCATCCGACGCTGTCGAACTACATCGAATTGCTGACGTCGAACCAGTATCTGAGGTTCTTCCTGAACTCCGCGATGGTTTCGATCTTTGTCGTGACCATCACGATGCTGATCAGCGTGCCGGCCGCGTTTGCGCTGGCGCGGATGAGGTTCTGGGGCTCGGCGACGCTGGCGACCGGCGTGTTCCTGACCTACCTCATTCCCGACAGTCTGCTGTTCATTCCGCTGTTCAAGATGTTCGCCGTCATCGGCGACTGGACCGGAATCCAGCTGATCAACCGGTGGTACGTCCTGTTGTTCATCTATCCGACGCTCACCGTGCCGTTCTGCACCTGGATCATGATCGGCTATTTCGCCTCGATCCCGAAGGAACTCGACGAGGCCGCCATCATCGACGGCGCGTCATGGTTTCAGACCCTGACGCGGATCTTCATTCCGGTGGCGCTGCCCGGCCTGATCGCCGCCACCATCTTCGCCTTCACGGTGTCATGGGCCCAATTTCTCTATCCGCTGGTGTTTACGACCTCGACCGATCAACAGGTGCTGCCGGTCGGCATCATCACCACCCTGATCAAGGGCGACGTCTTCAACTGGGGACAGATCATGACCGGCGCCCTGCTCGGCGCCGCGCCGCCGCTCATCATCTACGCGTTCCTGATGGACTACTACATCGCCGGCCTGACCGCCGGCGCGACAAAGGGTTGAACTTCATGGCTGACGTGACGTTGCGCAAGGTTATCAAGCGTTATGACGACGTCGAGGCGGTGCGCGGCATCGATCTCGACATCGCCGACCATGAGTTTGTCGTGCTGGTGGGGCCGTCGGGCTGCGGAAAGTCGACCACGCTGCGGATGATCGCGGGGCTGGAGGATATCACCGACGGCGACATCATGATCGGCGGCGACGTCGTCAACGACGTGCCGCCGAAGGACCGCGACATCGCGATGGTGTTCCAGAACTACGCGCTTTATCCGCATATGACGGTTGCCGAGAACATGTCGTTCGGCCTGCGGCTGAAGCACTATCCGAAAGCCGAGATCAAGAGCCGGGTCACCGAAGCCGCCCGCATGCTCGACATCACCGACCTGATCGACCGCAAGCCGAAGCAGCTTTCCGGGCGGCCAGCGCCAGCGCGTCGCGATGGGGCGCGCCATCGTCCGCAATCCCGAAGGTCTTTCTGTTCGACGAGCCGCTCTCCAACCTCGACGCCAAGCTTCGGGTGCAGATGCGGATCGAGATCAAGAAGGTGCACCAGAAAGTCCGCACCACGACGGTCTATGTCACCCACGACCAGGTCGAGGCGATGACGCTCGCCGACAGGGTCGTGGTGATGAACCACGGCCGCATCGAGCAGATCGGCACGCCCAACGAGCTCTATCACCATCCGGCGACGCGCTTTGTCGCCGGCTTCATCGGCTCGCCGGCGATGAATTTCGTGCCCTGCCGGCTGGAGGAGGTCGGCGGCAAACTGAACATCCGCCTGACCGACCGCATCGCCTTCCCGCTGCCGCCGGCTCGCGCGGCGCGATATCAGAGCGTCGCGCGAAACGAGAAATTGCTGCTGGGCATGCGGCCGGAGCACATCACCGAAGCCAAACCGCATACGGAGCCCGGGGTCGAAGCCTTCGACACGGTGCTGGACGTGACCGAACCGATGGGGATGGAGACGCTGATCTATTTCATGCTCGAGGGCGCTGGAGGTCTGCGGGCGGGTCAATCCCAATGCCGGCGCGCGCGACGGCGGGCCGCTTCGATTGGCAGTAGACCTCAACAATATGCACCTGCTAAACGAGGGTACCGGCGCCGTCCTTTGACGGCCGCACAACAAGAAAAGCCAAGGGGCTGGGCAGGAATAGGGAATGGCGACCAACAAGAAGAAAATTTTCGTCACTGAATCGATGTCGCAGCAAGGACGGGCTCTGTTGAAGGAGCGGGACGACATCGAACTCGTCGAATTCCCCAATATGATTTCCGCCAGGGATTTCGAGGCCATGCTCAAGGCGCAGGCGCCGGTTCACGGCGTGGCGCTCGGCGCCACCCGCTTCGGCGAGCCGGAGCTCGAGGCCTCCAAGGACATGAAGGTGGTGACCCGGATCGGCGTCGGCTACGACGCCGTCGATGTCCCGGCCCTGAGCCGCCGCAAGATTCCGCTGATGGTGGCGGGCACCGCCAATTCGCCGTCGGTCGCCGAGCAGGCGCTGTTCATGATGCTGACGCTGGCCAAGCGCGCCGTCGAAATGCATTCCATCGTCAAGGACGGCAAATGGGCTCACCGTCTCGGCATGCTGCCCTACGATCTCTTCGGCAAGACGGTCCTGATCGTCGGCTTCGGCCGCATCGGCACCCGTACCGCCAAGCGCTGCCTTGCCATGGAAATGAACGTTCTGGTCTACGATCCCTACAAGCCTGCCGCCGAGATCAAGGCGGCGGGCTGCGAGCCGGTCGGCGATCTCGACGCGGCGCTGCCGCGCGCCGATTTTGTCAGCATCCACTGCCCGAAGACGCCGGAGACGGTCGGGATGTTCAATGCGGCGCGGCTGAAGCGCATGAAGCCCGACGGCCTATCTGATCAACACCGCGCGCGGCGGTATCGTCGACGAGGCGGCGCTGTATGAGGCGCTGGTGTCCGGCAAGCTCGCCGGCGCGGGCCTCGACGTTTTCGAGCAGGAGCCGCCGCCGTCGGGCCATTCGCTGTTCGAGCTTCCCAATGTCATCATGGCCCCGCACGTCGCCGGCGTCACGCGGGAGGCGGTCGACCGCATGAGCGAGCAGACCGCGCGCAATATCCTGAGCGCGCTCGACGGCGAGCCGATCCGCCAGAACGTCATCAATCAGGACGTGCTCGGCTGATTGCTTTAAGCTCTCGCCGGTGACGTTGCCGGCTTCGTGGCTTCATCGTCAGCGGGTATCAACATGGCCTTCAGGGAATACGGCAGCTATGACGGGATGGGACTTGCCGAGCTCGTCCGGAAAAAGCAGGTCAGCGCCGGCGGAATTGCTGGACGAGGCGATCGCCCGCACCGCCAAGGTCGATCCGCAGATCAATGCGGTGGTCGTGAAGCATTACGACTACGCGCAGCGGCAAATCGACCAAGGGACTTCCGGATGGTCCCTTCACCGGCGTGCCGTTTCTCCTGAAGGATCTGGATCTCCTGCAGGGCACGCGGACGACCTTCGGCGCAAGCGTCTACAAGGACGATGTCGCCGACCATACCGGCACCCTCGCCCAGCGCTTCCTCAATGCCGGCGTCACGATCTTCGGGAAAAGCGCCAGTCCGGAATTCGGATTGATGCCGACCACGGAGTCCCGCCTGTTCGGTCCGACCCGAAATCCCTGGAATCTCGCGCACTCGTCGGGCGGTTCGTCCGGCGGCGCGGCGGCCGCGGTCGCCGCGCGCATTCTTCCCGTCGCGCATGCCAGCGACGGCGGCGGTTCGATCCGCATTCCGGCTTCCGCCTCCGGCGTGTTCGGATTGAAGCCGACCCGCGCGCGCAATCCGCTCGGTCCGGATCGCGGCGAAGGCTGGGGCGGATTTTCCTGCGGCCATGTCGTGAGCATCAGCGTGCGCGACAGCGCGGCGATGCTGGATGCGGTCCACGGCCCCGAGCCGTCGAGCCCCTATTTCGCGCCGCCGCCGGAGCGGCCCTTCCTGGAGGAAGTCGGCCGCGATCCCGGCCGCCTGCGCATCGCCTTTACCGACAAGTCGCCCTATGGCGATGCCATCGATCCCGAAATCGCGGCCGCGACGCGGGAGATCGCGGCGCTGCTTTCCGGGCTCGGCCACCATGTCGAGGAGCGCGCGCCTCGCGCTGGCCGCCGATCCGGCGCGTGGTGATGTCGACCATCGTGGCCGCCAACACCGCGCTGAATGTGCGGCTTGCCGAGCAGCGCTTTGGCCGCGCCATGACGGACCGCGATTTCGAGATCTTGACGCTGGCAAGCGCCCACAACGCGCAAAAGGCAACCGCGACCGATTACGTGGCCGCGCAGCTCGGCGCATTCCAGATTTCGCGGGCGCTCGCGGCATTCTTCGAGACCTGCGACGTGTTCCTGTGCCCGACGCTTTGCTCACCGCCGCTGCGGATCGGCGAACTCAACACGATGGCGGAGGATCTGTCGCATATCCCGCCGATCCTGCGGCGCTATATGCCGGCAACCGCGATGTTCAACATGTCCGGCCAGCCCGCGATGTCGGTGCCGCTGGCGTGGAATCGCGGCCGGATTGCCGCTCGGCATGATGTTCTCGGCACGCTTCGGCGACGAGGCAACGTTACTCCGCCTGGCTGCGCCAGCTCGAGCAGGAGCGCCCCTGGAAGGACAAATTGCCGCCCAGTTTGCGCATAAACCGACAAAACTCAGCCTCATTCGAGAGCGAGGAATGGAAATCGGCGCCGCAGGAACCCTTTTGCTGCTGACTGCGCAGTATCCGGAGGCTGAGATTTTGACTCAAAGCGACCCGACCGATCATGCGCTGGCGGCCATCGCCAGCATCCTCGATCATCCGGAATCCCACCGCGGGCCGGAAAAATCGGCGGCTGAGGACAGGCCGGCCACCCCCGAGCGAGCCGCGGCCGATGGTTATTGCAGGGTCGGTCCTGGTCCGATGGCGGCGATCCGCTTCAAATGGACGGTTCGCCGCGAGGACACTGGCGAATATTACGTCGACGAGACGATCGGTAATTCGGCGCCTGCTGTCACCGGGCCGATGTCCGGGGATGCCGCCGTCAAGTTCGTCGACGATCGCGAGAGCGAAGCGCGGCGGCGATTTGAGGCGCTCAGGAGTGAAATGACCGGGCGCGGCGCGGTGGCGAATCTGGTCCGCAAAGACGGTGGCGAGCCGTAGCCTGCCTGGATCAGGCGTTGAAGGATTGGGTTGGCGTTCCCAGAAAATCCTTCTTGACGAGATCGACACCGCAATGGCGCAAGATGTCGTAGGCGGTCGTGACGTGGAAAAAAACTGCGGCACGCTGAAGGTCAGCAGAAGGTTTCGCCGGTAAATTGGCGCGCGATGCGCGCGCCTTCGGTTCGGTCAGATTTCGCCCTAGCCCGACCGACCTTGGAAGGCCAACGGATTCGGACACTTGAATCGAGCTCTCGTTCCAAACATGGAGGCCGCCATGCTTGCGCGAAGCATTTTCGAGATTTTGCAGCTTTTGGACAAGCTCGCAACCAACTGAAACTCATTACCTTTTTCCACTTCCTTCGCAGCGAAACTCCCCTGACATCTGCCTTCGGAGGGCCAGTCTCTCGATCTGGGCGACGGCCCGGCCCAACCCATCCTCGGCGTTCATTGCGGCTCCCAACGTCGAAGCGCGCGACCGCATGCCGGCGCTCTCAGCCAGCGTGATACCGCGCCCTAGAGCGGGATGAGACTAGGTTTGGTCATATCCGGCGTTGGCGAAGTAGTTTGCGCATTCGTCATCTGAGACGGTGTCGAGGATCGGACCGATCGCATTGTAGACGGCCTCGGTGGTTCGCCTTGCGGCCTTGCGCAGCCAATGTTTGAACTTGGCGAAGAACTGCTCGATCGGGTTCAGGTCGGGTGAGTATTTCGGCAGGAAGAACAGGTGCGCGCCGGCGGCGCGGATAGCACGACGCACCGCACTGGCCTTGTGCGAACCGAGATTGTCCATGATCACGATGTCGCCGGGCCGCAAGGTCGGGACCAAAACCTTCTCGACGTAAAGTTGGAAGGTCTCGCCGTTGATCGGCCCCTCAATGAGCCACGGAGCGGTGATGCGATCGTGGCGCAATGCCGCGAGGAAGGTCATGGTCTGCCAGCGGCCGTGTGGTACCTTGGCTCTGATCCTTTGGCCACGCGGCGCCCAGCCCCGCAGCGGCGCCATGTTGGTCTTCGTCCAGGTTTCGTCGATGAACACCAGGCGAGAGGGGTCGATCCGCTCTCGATACTTAACCCACTGTGCCCGGCGGCGGGCCACATCTGGGCGGTCCTGCTCGGCGGCAATCAGCGTCTTTTTTTATGACTGAGCTTCTCGGCGTGGACGAAATCCCACACCGTGCGGTAATCTACCTTCAGGCCACGCTCGGCGAGTTCGGCCACCAGCCCGCGCAAGGTGAAATCCGCATTCCGGCACCGTTGCACCAGCCAATCGCGGTGCGGCCCCGCAATCTTCTTCGGCCGATAGCCGCCGATCTTGTCAGGCTTGACGCTGCCGGTTTTTCGGAAGCGCTGAACCCAGAGAATGGCCGTACTGATGCCCACCCCAAATTGCGCCGCGGCCTGATGGCACGACAAACCACCCTTGATGACCCCCCTTACCACCCGCTCACGCAGATCATTTGAATACGGTCGTCCCATCCATGCCGGCCTCCTTCCCAGCCAGCATGTTGAATCAGAACCGATCTGATTTGGGAATCCTCAATCGATTCAGTTTAGACCCATCCCGCTCTAGCGCCGAAGCTGTCAGATCCTTCGCGGCGACCGATGGCGAGGCCACCCCGGCGCGCTGCAGGCGATCCGCCCAGAAAAACTGGTCTCCCGCGAAAGGGACCGCGACGGACGGGACGCCAGCGCGGACGGCCGAGTGGCTGGTGCCGGCGCCTCCGTGGTGGACGACCATCGACACTCGCGGAAACAGCCAGTCATGTGGCGTATCGCCGATGGTGAGGAAATTGGCAGGCAAATCGGATGGCTCGACGCCGCTCCAGCCAGGATAGAACAAGGCCCGCCGCCCGCCGACGGCCGGCAGCAAGGCCGCTAACAATGTTCTTCGGTCAAGGCCCGCCATGCTGCCGAAGCCCACATAAAGCGGCGGCTCGCCCGCCGCCAGAAAAGCGGCAAGGGCGGCGGGCGAGGTCCAGCCCGTCGCCGGCGGCACCCACTGGCCACAGATCACGGCGTTGTTCGGCCAATCGCGTGGACGCGGCAGAAGGCTTGGCGAAATCCCATACAACATGGGGTGGTCCGTCCACAGCCGGCGCCTGGGGGCGAGACCCATCGTTCCAGCGCGCGCAGCGTTAGTCCTGGCTCGAAACGCGCGCCAGATCAGGCCATTGACGATGCGATGGCTGGTACGGTTGAGCCAGCTCGGAATCATTCCCGGACGCAGAAACGGCGACGGAAATTCTGCTGTCGGCGTGATTGGAATCATGCCACTTCCGATTGCGGCGATGCCGAGGTGTTCAGCCACAGAGATACCGACAAACGCCGCCAACCCGCCAACGATCACGGCATCGCATCCGCGCGCTGCCTCCAGGGTTTCACGCATCCACGCCTCGGCATGGGCATTCGCAAGGTGTGCCAGGGCTTTCGCTGTGTCTGCGAATCCGCCGCCCTTGCCGACGACACCGGCAAGCGCATCGCCAGTCTGAAACGCCGCCTTTATATCTCCGGCGAGGGCGATCGCCGGAACGCCCAATGCTGCGGCGGAGCCCAAAGTAGAAACGTCCGCAAGCAGCCGCGCTTCGTGGCCGGCATCGATCAGCGCGCGGCTCAGCGCCGCCAACGGGCGGGCATCGCCCTCAGTCCCGTAGGTTACCGTGACGAATCTCATGATACCTCGTTTCATGCGAAGCAGTCGGTAGGCCCTCAACACCAGCTTGCGCCATGCTCGCCGCCTTTGGCGCCCACCCATCCGATCTATCCTGGCTGTTACTTGTTTTGCAAAGCCAGAAGTCTTGCTTTCAACATGCGTTTCGCGCGCACAAAGCTACCAACATCTTCGTAAAACAATGCCGTGTCGGCGGCCGCCTGACATGCAAAGAGTTCGAACGCCAACTGTTCGATGTCGACGGACGCCAGCAGCGGGCCCTTGGTTAGACGGCAGCGCCACGATATACTGCGGAAACGCACGATGCGGTCCGGAGATTCATTTGACGGCGGGTGCGGCTTCCGGAGAAGTATTAATGGCTCGAATTCTCTCCTTTCTCATCGCTGCCTTTTTCCTGGTGGCGGCCTCGGCGCATGCCCAGCAAGCCTCCCGCCTCGACGACATCATGAAACGCGGCACGCTACGCGTCGGCCTGACCGGCGATTATTTGCCGTTCAGCTCGCTGGACAAGGAGACGTCGAAATTCAAGGGGTTCGACGTCGACATGGCGGAGCAGCTCGGCAAGGCGCTCGGCGTCAAGGTCGAGTATGTACACACCGCCTGGCCGCAGTTGATGAAGGATTTTGAAGCCGACAATTTCGATATCGCGATGGGCGGGGTCTCGATCACGCTCGACCGGCAGAAGAAAGGCATGTTCTCCACGCCCATCATGCGCGAAGGCAAGACGCCGATCGCGCGCTGCGCCGACAAGGGCAAATACGACACCATCGCCGATATCGACAAGCCGGGCACGCGCGTGATCGTCAATCCCGGCGGCACCAACGAACGTTTCACCAGGGCGAATATCAAGAACGCCGAAATCAAAACCTACAATGATAACGTCACCATCTTCGACGAAATCGCCAAGGGCGACGCCGACCTGATGATGACCGATGCGTCGGAGACGCGTTACCAGCAAAAACTTCACCCCGGCGTGCTCTGCGCGGTGCATCCGGAAAAGCCTTTCGACTTCGCCGAGAAGGCCTATTGGCTGCAACGCGATGCCGCCCTGAAGGCCTTCGTCGATCAGTGGTTGCACATCGCGGTCGAGGACGGCAGCTTCAGGAAGATCTATGCCGCGTGGTTCGAATAACTCTCCCGCCGCCGAAATTGCCGGCTTTTTCTCCTGCAATTGACCGCATTTACGGAGCTTATTTAAACCGGCCTGCCAAAGGCATTGAAGCAAGGCCGCGGATCCACGACACATGTCGTGAACAGCTAGACTAGCTGCGGCCTTGCAGCGATGCCCTTTCCGGCACGGATCTTCGCAATGTATGCGGCGCTATCCGACCGCTGCGGAATATTCCGCGTCGGTCACATGCTCCATCCAGGTCACGTGGTTTCCATCCAGCGATTCCTGCATCGCGATGTGGACCATGCCCGTGGTCGGGCGCGCCGCCATGCCAGTGCTTTTCCCCCGGCGGAATCCAGACGACGTCGCCGGAGCGGATCTCGCGCACCGGGCCGCCCTTGGTCTGAACCCGGCCGACGCCGGAGATGACGTAGAGCGTCTGGCCGAGCGGATGGGTATGCCACGCGGTTCGCGCGCCCGGCTCGAAGGCCACCCGGTTCGCGACAATGCGCGCAGGCGCTTGCGGCGTGATGATCGGGTCCTGCCAGACCGTGCCGGTAAAATTCTCTTTCGGCGCCCGGCGTGTCGGCCGCGAGCCGGCGAGATGGATATCCATGGCGTTCCTCCTGCTATGATGCCGTTCAGCTTGCGTCCGGATTATTTCTTCGAAGCCGCGTAGCGCGCCTTGGTCTCGGCATTCATGGGATAGAGCCCCGGCAGCACCGCGCCGCCGTTCACCTGCTCGACGATCCAGGCTTCCATTCGCTCCTGCTCGGCGCCTTCGGCCAGAATGAGATCGAGAAACGCCTTGCGGGATCACCACGGCGCCATCCTGATCGGCGACGATGACGTCGTCCGGGAAGATCGCGACGCCGCCGCAGCCGATCGGCTCGCCCCAGCCGACGAATGTCAACCCGGCGACCGAAGGCGGCGCGGCATAGCCGTCGCACCACACCGGCAGGCCGGTGCCGAGCACGCCTTCGAGATCGCGCACCACGCCATCGGTGACCAGCGCCGCGACCCCGCGCTTGACCATGCGGGCGCACAGAATATCGCCGAAGATGCCGGCGTCGGTGATGCCCATGGCGTCGACCACGGCGATGCAGCCTTCCGGCATGGCCTCGATCGCGGTCCGGGTCGAAATCGGCGACGACCAGGATTCCGGCGTCGCCAGATCCTCCCGCGCCGGCACGAAACGCAGCGTGAAGGCCGGTCCGACCAGCCGCTTCTGTCCGGGCCGCAGCGGACGCGAGCCCCGCATCCAGACGTTTCGCAGGCCCTTTTTGAGGAGAACCGTGGTGATGGTGGCGGTGGAAACGTGGGAAAGGGTCTCGATCGCTTCGGGGGTCAGGGACATCGAAAACAGCAGCTCCGGTGGGGATTGATCGGCGGGCGCATCTTGCGGGGCACGGGCATCGCGTCAAGTGGCGTCGCCTTGCTCGCGGCTAAAGCGGCTGCAGCGTATCGCGCAATCACTGCAGCTTATCATCGGTATGCGGATTAATTTATTGAACTTGCTGAGCCATTTGCGCGAAGCGAATTCCACTTCGCCGCAAAACACGCTAAGCATGTCGAGTCGAAGAGTTACGAGGCCATGGCCGCGACGCTCTCCCCGCCCCGCCTTCTGCCGAGTGGCGACAGCGCCATCACGGTCGAATTCAGCCGCAACATCGATGATGCCGCCAACCAGCGGGTGCTGGCGCTCGATCGCGCGCTGGCGCGCGAGCCGGTCGCCGGCGTGACCGAGACGGTGCCGACCTATCGCTCGCTGCTGGTGCATTATGATCCCGTGCTGGATCGATTTCGACGCGCTGAGCGAAAAGCTGGTCGCGCTGGCGCAACGTGCCGGTTCCGCCGACGACAAGAACCCGGCGCTGGCGCATTCCGGTGGTCTATGGCGGCGAGCACGGCATCGATCTCGAGGATGTCGCCAGGACGCTGAAGACCACGCCCGACGACATCGTGGCGCGGCATGTCGCCGGCGACTACCGCGTCGCCATGATCGGCTTTACGCCGGGCTGGTCCTATCTCAGCGGCCTCGAGAAATTCCTGCATATGCCGCGGCGGCAAAATCCGCGGCTGCTGACGCCGGCCGGCACGATCTCGATCGGCGGCGTGCAGACCGGCGTGCAATGTCTGGCCGGCCCGAGCGGCTGGCATCTGCTGGGACGCACCGCCGTCAGAACCTACCAGTTGCATCGCGATCCGACCTTCCTGCTGGAACCCGGCGACCGCGTGACGTTTTCCGCGGTCGATGCCAAGACTTTTGCGGAGCAGGATCGCGCCGCCGAAGCGCGGCGAGATCGTCGCCGAATTGATGGCCTCATGAGCAAGCTCGTCATTTCAGCCATCGGGCCCGCGAGTTCGGTGCAGGACGGCGGCCGCCACGGCGCCCAGCGCTACGGCCTGACGCCGAGCGGCGCGATGGATCGGCTTGGCGCTTGCGGCTGCCAATATGCTGGTCGGAAACGCGCCGTTCGCCGCGGCGATCGAAATCGGCCCGTTCGGCGCCGCCTTCACCGCGCGCGAGGGCGCGGTTCGCGTCGCGCTCTCGGGCGCGCCGCGCAACGCCGACATCGCCGGGCGCGCGGTTGCGTTCGGACACCTCGATGACGCTGGCGGACGGCGAAACCCTGACGCTGGGTTTTGCGCGCGGCGGCTCGTTCAGCTATCTCGCGATCGAGGGCGGCATTGCGGGCGAGCCGATGTTCGGCAGCCTCGCGGTGAATGCGCGCGCCGGCCTCGGCAGCCCCTATCCGCGTCCGCTGCAGGCCGGGCGATGAATTGCAGGCGGCGACCGCGAGCGGCGCGGCCGAGCGCCGGATCGATCTTCCGCCGCTGCTGGAGGCGCCGATCCGCGTGGTGCTGGGTCCGCAGGACGACGAATTCGGCGACGAAGCCAAAAAGCCTGTTTCTGGACAGCGAGTGGAAGATATCGGCGACCAGCGATCGCATGGGCTACCGGCTCGAAGGCCCCGTGATCAAGACATCTGCACGGCCACAACATCGTCTCCGACGGCACCGTGAACGGCAGCATCCAGGTGCCCGGCAATGGCGCGCCGATCGTGCTGATGCCGGACCGCGGCACCAGCGGCGGCTATCCCAAGATCGCGACCGTGATCATCGGCCGATCTCGGGCGGTTCGCGCAGATTCCGGCCGGAACCGGTTTCCGCTTCAAGGCGTCAGCATGGCGGAAGCGCAAGCGGAAGCGCGCAAATTCGCCGAACTGCTGCGCACCCTGCCCGACCGGCTCCGTTCGATCGAAAATTTTGATCTCAACATCGAGGCGCTGCAGAGATGCTAATGTCGCCGGCGCGGCCGTCAGCGCCGTCGACGCCAGAACCTGGCAAATTCCATCACCTGCAGATGCGCTGACGCCGGACTGATTCGAAGATCCACTCACGCAAGCGGACACGAACATGACAACAATCGATCTCAACTGCGATCTCGGCGAAAGTTTTGGCGCCTGGGAAATGGGCAACGACGCCGCCATGATCGAGCTCGCCACCTCGGTCAACGTCGCCTGCGGCTTCCATGCCGGCGATGCCGACATCATGCGCAAGACCGTGGAGCTTGCGAAAGCGCGCGGCGTCAGCGTCGGCGCGCATCCCGGCTACCGCGACCTGCACGGCTTTGGCCGCCGGCCGGTTCCCGGCATGAAGGCCTCCGAGATCGAAAACCTCGTCGCCTACCAGATCGGCGCGCTGCAGGCGATCGCGACCGCGGCCGGCCACAAGGTCACCCACGTCAAGGCGCACGGCGCGCTGTCGAACGTCGCCTGCGAGGACGACATGACCGCGAAGGCCATCGCCTCGGCCATCAAGGCGGTCGATCCCAATCTGATTTTCGTGGTGCTGGCCAATTCGCGCCTGGTGCAGGCCGGCGAAGCCGCCAATCTGCCGATGGTGCACGAAGTGTTCGCCGACCGCGCCTATGAGGACGACGGCTCGCTGGTGTCGCGCCGAAAGCCCGGCGCGGTGTTGCACGACGCCAAAGCAGATCGCGCGAGCGCGTGGTGCGGATGGTGCAGGACGGCGCGGTGGTCTCGGTCACGGGCAAGGTGATCAAAATGCGCACCGACACCGTCTGCATTCACGGCGACACGCCCGGCGCCGTCGATATCGCGCGCGGCGTCCGGCAGGCGCTGAAGGACGCCGGCATCGAGGTGGCGCCGTTCAAGAAAGCAAGCTAGCGCGCATTAGAACGGATGAACCGACAGCGTGCCGAACACGCACGGCCGCAATGACCGCGAACGCGCCATAGAGCGCAGCCGCATGAAACCCGGTTCCGGTTCGCCGGGACAAGCGAACGCGCGTAAAGGTGCAGGCGGGCTTCCGCCGATAGTTCGCGCATGGTCGATCTCCAACGCAGCATCGCCGACAATGGAATACCGTTCGCGGCTGGATGCAAGACGACCGTGAAATAGCGATATGAGTACTTCGTCAGACTCCAATTGCAGTTGAAAATTCTCCGCGGCGGATTTGCGCGAGAATTTTATTCGTTCAGATTTGGATCTGAACTGGAACCGGATCAATAAACGTCCTGCTGGAACCGGCCCTTCTTCTTGAGTTCCCCGACAAAGCTGCACCGCCTCGTCGGTCGAGCGCGCGCCGAACTGCGCGACGATATCGACCAGCGCGCGCTCGACGTCCTTCGCCATCCGCTTGGCATCGCCGCAGACATAGACGTTGGCGCCTTCGGCGAGCCAGGTCCACAATTCGCGGCCGACCTCGCGCATGCGGTCCTGCACGTAGAATTTCTTGTCGCCGTCGCGCGACCACGCCAGCGACAACCGCGTCAGCAGGCCCGAGGTCTTCATGGCGTTGAGTTCGTCGGCATAGAAGAAATCGCAGCCGCTGCGCTGATGGCCGAAGAACAGCCAGTTCTTGCCGGGCGCGCCGGTTGCCTTGCGGTCGAGCAGGAAGGCGCGGAACGGCGCGACGCCGGTGCCCGGCCCGATCATGATGATCGGCGTCTTCGGATCCTGCGGCAGCGCGAAGCCGTGGGCCTTCTGCACATAGACCTTGACCTCATCGCCGGGCTTGATGCGCTCGGCCAGGAAGGTCGAGGCCAGCCCGAGCCGCTTGCGCTTGCCGACCACGTAGCGCACGCAATCGACCGTCAGCGACAGCTTTCCGGGCGTCGCGTTGTGCGACGACGAGATCGAATAGAGCCGCGGCTGCAGCGGCTCCAGCGCCTCGACGAAGGCTTCGGGATGCGGCCGCACGCCGGAGAATTTTTGCAGCGCCGCCATCACGTCGAGCGTCGCGGCATCGCCATCGGGATCCTCGCCCTGCGCCAGCGCGCGCGCCTTCTCGCGCTGCGCGCCGCCGGTGATGAACGAGATCAGTTCGAACAGCGAATCCGGCGCCGGCGCCAGCGACACGTCGTCGGTCAGCACCTCGCGCAAGGTCTTGCCGTTGACTTCGGTGGTGTGCGAGGCGCCGAGCAGGGCGATGATCTGATCGACATGGCCGAGATCGTTGCGGGCAAAGATGCCGAAGGAATCGCCGACCACATAGTCGAGGCCGCAGCCGGAGAGATCGAAATCGATGTGCCAGGTTTCCTTTTCCGATCCCGGCCTTGTTGAGCAGGCGGCGCGACAGGAACGTCGCCGCCACCGGATTGTCGCGCGAACGGCCCGGCTCGCGCGGCGACGGCTGGCGCCGCGGCGGCCGGCGCGAGCGCCGGGCCTGGCGAGGCGGCCGGCGCCTTCTCCAGTTCCTCGTGCAGCGCCTTCAGCATCCGGGCGGTTTCCTTGCCGCCGGGAACGCAGAGATTGAGCCGCGCCTCGGCCTTGCTGGCGATCGCCTCGGAATAGTCGTTGCAGTTATAGCCGCACTGGCCGCAATCCTGCTGCGCCATCGCCGCCATCATCCGCCGCCGCAGCGGACGGCCTTCCGCGAGCTTCATGCGGTCGGCAATCGGCATGGTCTGGTCGTGCCAGGGCGCTTCGCCGTCATCGCCGTCGCCGGCGGCGCCCTTGCAACACGGCGGCGCCCTGCTCCGCCGACAACGGCGACAGGACCGTCGGTCGACAGCAGCCCGGCAAAGAAGCCGTTCAGCCAGGAGCGCTGGGCTTCGGAGAACGGCGCGCTCGCCGGAATGATTTCGATTTTTGGCGGAGGCGTCATCTGGTTCATGTGGAAGTCTCCGCATCCGCGAGTTTGCGCAGCGTCTCGCCGTCGTGGCGGCGCGCGAATGTGAGAAACGTTTCGTCTGGCGAGGCGCGATGCGACAGATAGGCCTTCAACAGCTTCTCCACCGTCTTCGGCGCGTCTTCGGCCTTGAGGTCGTGATAGACCTCCTGCCCGATATCGGCATTCGGACCGAACCCGCCGCCCGCGAACAGATGATAGCCCTCGACGGTGTCGTCCTCGCTCGCCGACCGGCACCTTGGCGGCAATCAGCCCGATATCGCTGATGTAATGCTGCGCGCAGGAATGGTGGCAGCCGGTGAGATGGATGTTGAGCGGCGTGTCGATTTCGACCCGCGGCTCGCACCAGTCGCCGATCTCGGCGGCATGGCGCTTGGTGTCGGATGCCGCGAACTTGCAGCCGGCATTGCCGGTGCAGGCGATCAGCCCGGCGCGGATTTGCGACGCCTTGACCGCGAGGCCGATGCGCTTCGATGGCCGCGACCGCAAGCTCCGACATTCTCGTCGCGCACGCCCGGAGATCAGAAGGTTCTGCCAGACCGTCAGCCGGATATCGCCGTCGCCGAGATCGCGGCGATTTTTGCCAGCCCGCGCATCTGCTCGCAGGTCACCTTGCCGAGCGGCAGCGCGACGCCGATCCAGTTCAGGCCGGCCTGCTTCTGCTGGTGCACGCCGATATGCGCCATGCGGTCGAAGGCCGGGCGCGGCGCCGAGCGCTTCCGGCGGCACGCGGGTCAAGGCGTGGCCGAGCTTTTCCTCGACCAGAGCCAGGAATTTTTCCATGCCCATGCCGTCGATGACGTATTTCAACCGCGCCTTGAGCCGGTTGGTGCGGTCGCCGAGATCGATGAACACGCGCACGATGGCGTCGGCGACTTTGGTGGCGTCCGCCGGCCTGACGATGATGCCGGTTTCCTTGGCAAAATCCTTGTGGCCGGTAATGCCGCCAATGCCCAGGCGAAACCAGATGCCGGGCTCGACGCCGAAGCCGTCCTTCACCTCGACGGCGGCGAAGGCGATGTCGTTGGTGTCTTCGAGCACCGCGATCTTGCCGGCGCCGTCGAAGGCGACGTTGAACTTGCGCGGCAATCCCGTCAGCGAGCGGTCGTTGAGAATGTGGTAGTGCCATTCGCGGGCATATTCGCGGGTGTCGAGCAGTTCCTGCGGATCGATCCCGGCGGTCGGCGTGCCCGTGACGTTGCGGATGTTGTCGGCGCCGGAGCCGCGCGAGCACAGGCCGAGGTCCTGAATGCCCTCGATCAGGGCGACCGCGTGCTTCGGCGGAATTTCGCGGACCTGCAGATTGGCGCGGGTGGTGACATGGCAAAACGGCCCGCACAGCCGCTCGGCGAGATCGGCCATGCCCGGCCAATTGCCAGTGCTTGAGGATGCCGTTCGGGATCCGCAGGCGGCACATGTAGGAATCCTGCGCCGGCGCGACGTAGAACAGGCCGTAATAGCGCCAGCGAAAATTGTCCGCCGGCGACGGCGGCGCGTTGTTCAGCGCCTGCTCCTTCAGCCGCGGATAGGCATCGAACGGATGTTCCTCGCGTTTGAATTTTTCCTGGTCGACGAGTTTCTTGCCGGACGCGATGACCTTGTCCTGCGCCTTGATATGCGCGGCATCAGGTCCGCTCGGCTCGGCTTTCGTCTTGGCCGGCGCTAGCGCCGCCGAGGCCGCGCCCGACCCGGCTGATCTGCAGGCCGGTGGTAAAACCTTCGAGGTAGCGCTTCTGCTCGTCGGTAAAGTCGACGGAGAGAGTTTCGATTTTCATGGTGGGCGACGAAGCTCCTGCGGCCACAACGGGTGGCTTCAACGGGAAAGGGAATGTGACCGCGCGGAAATCGGCTCGGCTTGCGAAGCGCCGGTTCGATTGCCATGAAGCGGTCCGACCAGCCTCGTTGCTGCGGAAATCCATCTTGGACGTGAGCCAGCGGGCATCTGCGACGGCTGGCTGCACTGCAACATTCAAGTTGCGTGCCATGCCGGCATTGAAAGAATATATAGATAATTCAAATATTATATGATTGGACACCGGAACTTTGGCTCCGGCGCAGCCCTGGATTTCGAGCAGGTCGCCTAAAAATTAGCCCGCCGGGACGGCTGCCCAACATTGCAACAGCTTCCACGTCAGGATGCCCGGCGCCCGATCGCGAACGCCGCCAGATGGCCGCCGATATCGTCGGCATCGAACGCCGGACCGGCGAACGCGCCGATCGTGCCGGGCGCATCAGCGCACTTCCCTTCGCGTCCCAGCGCCGCGTCGTAAAGGTCCGGGCTGAACACGCCCTTGGCGGTCTGCAGCGCCTCCGGGCTGAAGGAGGTCTGTCCCCAGCGCACCATCTGCGCATAGAGCCAGGCAGCCTGCACGGGATCCGGCCGCGCGGCGCCTTCCCGTCCCACCAGCAGATAGCGGTTGCTCTCGCGTATGGTGCCGTCTGGCGAAACCTTGAGCCGGCCATCGAGGGTTCGCTGGATGACATCGGCGTCGACGCCGATCCGCTCCGGCTGCGCCAGGATGCGCGCGGCCTCGGCGCGGTTTTGCGGCTGCTCGATGAATTCGGCGGCACGGAATGCGGCCCGGACCAGGGCGGCAACGACGTCCGGATTGTTCTCCGACCAGTTCTGCCTGACCGCGAGCACCTTCTCCGCGGCGCGCACCAGTATGTCCGAGACAAAATGCAGGATATGGCCGACGCCGAGATCGACCGCGATCGAATTCCAGGGCGCGCCGACGCAGAACGCATCGACGTGACCGCTGGCGAGGCTATCCACCATGTAAGGCGGCGGCAGCACCACCAGCCGCACGTCCTCGTCGGGGTCGACGCCGCCGGCCGCCATCCAGAACCGCAGCTGGTAATTGTGGGTCGAGAACGGAAAGGTCATCCCGAAGGTCAGAGGTTCCGCGCCGCTCTTGCGCCGCTTCGCGACGACGCGCGCGAGCGCCAGCGCCGTGGCCATCGGATCGAAGGGCTCGCCGTCGATCTCGCTCATGATCGCTGCGTGGAGCGCCGGCGAAACCGTGATGGCGTTGCCATTGAGGCCCAAATTGAACGGTGCTGCGATCGGTACCTTGACGTGCCCGAGCCCGAGGCTGGATGCGATCGCGACCGGCGCCAGCAGGTGCGCGGCGTCGAACAGGCCGATATTGAGCTTGTCGCGGACGTTCGACCACGACACTTCCCGCACCAGCGTGACATCCAGCCCTTCCGCGGCGGTAAACCCCTTGTCGACGGCGACGATCAGTGCCGCGGCGTCGACCAGGGGAATGAAACCTATGCGAAGCGGGTTGGTCATTTCAGCAACTCCGACGCGGTCAGGATCGACTGTGCGATCTCGCCGATCTTCTTTTTTTCGCGCATTGCGGTTGATCGAAGCAATACATAGGCCTCCTCTTCGGTCAGGCCTTTCAGCTTCATCAGGATCCCCTTGGCGCGATCGATCACCTTGCGGTCTTCCAGCGCGGATTTGGCGCGGTCGAGTTCATTCTGCAGCTTCGCGAAAGCGTTGAAGCGCGAGATGCAGAGATCGAGGATTGGCTTGATGCGCTCTTTCTTCAGTCCGTCGACGATATAGGCGGAGACGCCGGCATCCACGGAGGCCTGAATCGACGCCGCGTCGCTCTGATCGACGAACATCGCGATCGGCCGGCGCACGGCGCGGCTGACCTGAAACATCTGTTCCAGGACGTCGCGGCTGGGATTTTCCAGATCGATCAGAATGACGTCGGGATCGAGCGCGTAGATCCGGGCCAGCAAGCTCTGCATTTCGCTGATATGGACGACGCCGCTAAATCCCGCCTCCCGCAGCCCCTCCTCGAGGATCGCGGCGCGGATCGGGCTTTCGTCGACAATCACGATTTTAGGAGACGACTCGGCGCCCATCGATCACTCGCATTCCGGCCCCCACCCATATCACGTCATTAGCCGGCTTAAAGCCTTGTAATTATGAACAATTAGGACTAGCTCCTGCCTCTCAATCAGGCAGATCGAACATGCAACAGGCCGCCGCGCCCAAAGTCAGCTTTGTTTCACTAGGGTGCCCCAAGGCGCTGGTGGATTCGGAGCGGATTATCACGCGGTTGCGTGCCGAAGGCTACGAGCTGGCGCGCAAGCATGATGGCGCGGACCTCGTCATCGTCAACACCTGTGGCTTTCTCGACAGCGCCAAGCAGGAATCGCTTGGCGCCATCGGCGAGGCGATGGCCGAGAACGGCAAGGTCATCGTCACCGGCTGCATGGGCGCGGAACCCGAGCAGATCGAGGCGGCCTATCCCGGCGTGCTGTCGATCACGGGGCCGCAGCAATATGAGAGCGTGCTCGATGCCGTGCACCGCGCGCTGCCGCCGGCACATAATCCCCATCTCGACCTGGTGCCGCCGCAGGGCATCAGGCTGACGCCGCGGCACTACGCCTATTTGAAAATTTCCGAAGGCTGCAATAACCGCTGCAGCTTCTGCATCATCCCCAGACTGCGCGGCGACCTGGCGTCGCGTCCGGCCAATGACGTGCTGCGCGAGGCAGAGAAGCTCGTCAACGCCGGCGTCAGGGAGTTGCTGGTCATTTCGCAGGACACCTCGGCCTATGGCGTCGACCTGAAATATGCCACGAGCCCGTGGAAGGATCGCGAAGTTCGCGCCAGGTTTTTCGATCTCGCCAAAGAACTCGGCGAACTGGGCGCCTGGGTGCGGCTGCAATATGTCTACCCCTATCCGCATGTCGACGACGTCATCGGCCTGATGACAGAAGGCAGGATCCTGCCCTACCTCGATATTCCCTTCCAGCATGCGAGCCCGGAAATCCTCAGAGCCATGAAGCGCCCGGCGGCGCAAGACAAGACCTTGGAGCGGATCAAGAAGTGGCGAGAGCAATGTCCCGAGCTGACCTTGCGCTCCACCTTCATCGTCGGTTTTCCCGGCGAGACCGATTCCGATTTCGCCTATCTGCTCGACTGGCTCGAGGAGGCCGAGATCGACCGCGTCGGCTGCTTCAAATATGAGCCGGTCGCGGGCGCTTCGTCGAACGCGCTGGGCAATGCCGTGCCCGACGAGATCAAGCAGGAGCGCTGGAACGCGCTGATGGCGCGGCAGCAGAAGATTTCCGCCCGCCGGCTGAAGCGCAAGGTTGGCTCGCGCCAACAAATTATCATCGACGAAGTCGGCCCGACCGTTTCAAAAGGCCGCTCGAAGGCGGACGCGCCGGAGATCGACGGCGCGGTCTACGTCTCGAGCCGGCGTCCACTGCGGGTCGGCGAGATCGTCACCGCCCGGATTGAACGATCGGACGAATACGACCTGCACGGCAGCGTCGCCGGCTTCTGATACGCTTGCTCCGCGGCGGCCCGGCGCGGAACGGTCTCAAGTCGGTCGATCTGGTAAACTAAATGTCTGATGACAAGGATCCGATTTGCAGAGTTGAAGAAACGTTCGGGGAAGCCTGCCTGATAGGCTGGCAGTTTGCAGCCGACGGTAATTGGGGTGGAGCGGAGCGTATTTTCTTTGAGCATTCACCGGATCGGGCTGCAGTACGGATCCAGCGCTGGCTCGACCAACAGGCGACCAACAATATTGCTTTCGAGGCCCTGTTTGAACTCGCCAGCGGTGAGCGGTTTTTCTTTGGCGTTCGTATTACTCATTTGCAGCCAGAAGCAAAATCAAAGGCCATACCGGCCCTTTTGACCGATTGTCCAAAAGGAAGCCCTCTTCGCCGCGTTGTTCAGCAAGTACGCGACGTCCTTGGCGAACGGCTGCTTGTCCGCGATACACCTGATTATCTTGAACTAGGCGTGTTTGATGTTTGGAACGAAGTTAAGCCACTTGTCGTCTGGAAGAAGAACGAGAAGTTGGGAGAAGCCACGGCCATCCTTCTTCCCAATGAGATAGGAAACAAGACGCAGAAGCCGGAGGCCGGATTTTCTCCCCTTCACGAGCCGCAGGTTCAGCCGCTGATGCTCGAGGCGTGTTGGAAAGAAGGTGACGAAAGACGTTGCGCGTTTTCTTGTTGGCTTGGCTTGCCTGTGGGTAGTCTTGAAGGAGCTTCGAAAACGCATACGCTTTCCAGCAATCGATACCTTTCGGCGGCGGCTACGTTGATCGGAAGTTGCCCTCTTTGATTTTTAGACAGAGTACCCTCGCCCCATCCTCTGGTTATTGGCCTGGCTAAGACTCTTGACACCGCGCGCCGTTCGGTTGTATCGCGGCACCATGATCTCCACCCGGACCCAACTCCGCGCCACTTTCCGTCGTCGCTCGTTCGACGATGATGGGTCGCGCCGTGTCCGACGACAACGCTGAACAGCTAGATCAGCAACGTTTTCGAGAAGGCCGCACCCGCAAAGTGCGGCCTTCTTCCGTTTTGTCATCTTTTTCATCCAACCGCCGGGAGTTTCGACATGAACATCGCCACCCATCCGTTTGACGCATTGATGGAAATTACCGCGCGCCCGCCGGTCGTCTTCATCAGGGGCGAAGGCTCGTTTCTGTGGGATGACAGCGGCAGGCGCTATCTCGACTTCATGCAGGGTTGGGCGGTCAATTGCCTGGGTCATTCACCGCCGGTCGTCGCCGAAGCGCTCGCGCAACAGGCAAAACTGCTGCTGACGCCGAGCCCGGCGTTTTACAACGCGCCCAGCCTCAAGCTGGCAAAGGCGCTCGCCGATCACAGTTGCTTCGATCAGGTGTTCTTCACCAATTCGGGCGCGGAAGCCAATGAGGGCGCGATAAAACTCGCGCGCAAATACGGCGCGCTGCACCGCAATGGCGCCTACGAGATCATCACGTTCGAAGGCGGCTTTCACGGCCGGACGCTGGCGACCATGTCGGCATCCGGCAAGAAGGCTTTTGAACCGCTGTTTGAGCCCAAGGTATCCGGTTTTCCCAAAGCGCAGCTGAACGATCTCGCCTCCGTCAAGCGGCTGATATCAGACAAGACCGTCGCGGTGATGCTGGAGCCGATCCAGGGCGAAGCCGGCGTGTGGCCGGCGACGGACCGGTTTCTGCACGATTTGCGGGAGCTGACCAGGGCGCATGGCCTGTTGCTGATCGTGGACGAGATCCAGACCGGCATGGGCCGGACCGGAAAGCTTTTCAATTACGAGCATGCGGGCATCGAACCCGACATCATGACGCTGGGAAAGGGCATCGGCGGCGGCGTTCCCCTCGCCGCGCTGCTGGCCACGCAAGCTGCGTCCTGTTTCGAACATGGCGACCAGGGCGGAACGTTCAACGGCAATCCGCTGATGTGCGCGGCCGGGCTCGCGGTTCTGCAGCACGTCGCTGCGCCGGATTTTCTGAAATCGGTCGCCGATACCGGCCTTTATCTTGAGAGCGAGCTGCAGCGAATATCCGCGCGCCATGGTCTCGGCGAGGTCCGTGGCCGGGGCCTGCTGCTTGCCCTCGACCTGAGAATTCCGATCGCGGGATCGATTGTCGCGCAAGCTTTTGAGGATGGCGTGCTGCTCAACGCGCCGCGGCCGGACGCGCTGCGTTTGATGCCGGCGCTCAATGTCACGCGCGAGGAGATAGTTCTCATGATCGATTGCCTGGACGCGGTCCTCAACAGGATCGGCGCAGCAAGGCGTGTCGCGTAGCCATGGGAGCAAATCGCGGATGCGGAATGTTTCGCGATCATGCCTTGGGATTTCTGGTCGCTCACAGGCGACGTCAAAATATGACGTCGGATTTTCGTGAGTGCGTCACGAGCGCGTCGTCCGTCCCATGATACCGAGCGCTGCGCGGCCAAAGCCGCGCACGTTCACACCACCTGGGGCTGAAGAATGAAATTTTACACGCGACTACACGCCTTGCTATTGGGAGCTGCCGTACTTTTCGCCGGTCAGGCGAACGCGGGGAGCGGTACCTTTTCGACGCTGAGCTACAACATCGCCGGAATCCCGTTCGAATATTCGGGAGCCAACGCCACGCTCCATACCCCGATCATCAGCTGCTACATCAAGCCGTTCGACATCGTGAACGTCCAGGAAGACTTCAACTGGCACGCGGCACTGTATAACGATTGCGACAACCATCTGTACCGCACCCCGACCACCGGTGGAATTGGGTTCGGCGACGGCATCAATACGCTCAGCAACTTCGCTTTCGACGATCTCGATCGGGTGACGTGGTCGAATCGCGCCGACGCCGACGCCCTGACCCCGAAGGGTTTTTCAATGGTGCGCGTGCGCCTCGATCAAGGCGTCTATGTCGACGTCTATAACCTGCACGGCCAGTCCGGCACCTCGTCGACCGACCTCACCGACAGCGAGTTGGATGTGGCGCAGCTGCTCGGCTACATCGAATATAACTCCGCGGGCAACGCGGTTCTCGTGATCGGCGATACCAACACGCGCTATACCCGCGTCGGCCAGAACATGTGGGAATTCCTGCATCACGGCTTCACCGACGTCTGGATCAAGGACGTTCGCGTCGGCAATGTCCCGGTCGTCGGCGCAGGCGATCTGATTTGCGGCGCGGTAGAGACGGCCAGCCCGACCTGCGAGATCACCGACAAGGTGCTGTTCCGCGACAACGGCTTTGTCGGCCTGCAGGCAAACTCTTACGTGGATCGCCAGGACGCGGTCGATGCTTCCGGCGTCGCCCTCTCCGACCATCATCCGATCCAGGTCAATTGGAGCTATGCCACGGCGTCAAACCTCGCGCTGAGCGATCAGTGGGGCGGCCCGCACGGCACCAACTACAACGACGTATCCTCGCTTCCGACCCAGCCGGCAGTGCAGCAGCTGAAGATCCGCACCGGAGCCCGGGTTGATCACGTCGAGACGACGCTGTCCAATGGCGACGTGTTCTCGCACGGCGGCACCGGCGGCACCGAGCAGACCCTGAATCTCAACGCCGGCGAGGTTCTCACCTCGGTGAACCTGTGTCAGGACCAGTACAACGGTCATACGCGGATTTTCTACATCAACTTCACCACCAGCCGCGGTCGCAGCCTGTCCGGAGGCAGCACGACGTCGAGCTGCACCACCTATACGGCGCCGGCCGGCAACCAGATCGTGGCGTTTCACGGCCGTTCGGGTGACGGGGTCGACAAGCTCGGCGTCGTCTACGCGCCGGTCCTGACCACGCCGGCGCCGACGCCCCAGCCGATCCGCATCGTGAACAAGGCCACCGCCCTCTGCATGGACGTCTATCAGGCGAACATGGCGGACGGCACGATCGTCGACCAGTGGGCTTGCAACGGCGGCACCAACCAGCTGTGGAGCTACGACGACAGCACCGGCCTGATCCGCAGCATGCAGGATCCGCACTACTGCCTCGACAACGGCGGCACCTACGGCGACGGAGCGGCGCTGATGATCTGGAGCTGTTCCGGTAACAATAACCAGCGCTTCAGGTACGACCCGGCGACGGGAAGCATCAGCGTGCGGAGCTATCCGGTCGAGGTCGTCCAAGGTGTTGGCTCGTCGTTCGGCACGGGCCTTCAAACCCTGACGGCATCGGGCACGAGCAACCAGGGCTGGACGCTCACGCCGTGATCGAAGTTGGCGTCGCGCCTCAGCGACGCTTCGACAGCTCGACATCCGCGCGGGTTCGCGCGGATGTCGATGCAAGCCGGCCTTGCGCAACCGCGGGATGGTGATGCGCAGCGGCCACTCTGCGACTCTCTCCGGCTTCAATCTTGACGTGCCGCGGTTCTGTCACAGCGCTTTCATCGAGGGTACTTACCTACCGTGCGGGGCGAGTGGGCAAGAGTTCGACTTACAAGTACGACTTACAAGTATTCGACGTTGATGCGTGCCGTACCCCGCCAGTTCGCAAACGGATTGGCGCAGCACAAACATTTTGACTTCGGGGGACGGCAATGAATCGACGTTGGTCACGCGGCGTATTGGTGGGATATGGGATGTTCGGCGCGGCCGCGTTCGCGCCGCAGGCTGCCCAGGCAGGTGACATCCCGACCAACCCGCCGGTCAATTTCACTAACAGCAGCTCCGCCAGTGTCGGCTCGACCGCCGTCAACCTGGTGGATTCCTACGCCAACCTGATGCTCAACGACCCCAAGGTCAGCGGGTCGAAATCTTGGCGTGATGGAGCAGAACATCCAGATCGTCATCGACATGACGAAGGCGCGCACCGCCGGTCAGACGCTGGCCGCCATCCATGACGATCGGACGCAGCAGCCCTACAGCGTTCTCAACGGCCTCGGCCCGCTGACCTCCTACTTCATGACCGGAATCGGGACCTCGACCACCGCGGCGCCCCCGACCAGCCTGACGCCGACTTCCTATATCGGCCCCAACTCGCCCGGCTATGCCAGCGCCATCGCCGGCAACATCAATTATCTGAACAGTGCAAGCAACGGCAACATCGGTTTCACCAACTTCGGCAACGGCACGCCAACCCCGCTCGCGGGCGCGGCCAACTTCCTCAACAACACCATCCGGGGCAACGCCTCGACCGAGCCTCCCAAGCGCACCTTCGAACGCTACATGGGCTCGACCGCCCCGGTCACCAATCCCTCCGCCTATGGCGCATCGGTCCAGCTTACGACTGTCAGTCCGCTCGCTCCCGCCTTCGGCAGCTATAACATCGTCACCAATCCAACCGGGCTCACCACGGCCGACACTGCGAATTTCGTGGTGCCGAGCTATTTTGCGACCTTCTTCAACGATCCCAAAAATGCTGGGCTTAAGAATTTCTATGTCAGCGTCGACAACTGGGTGAAGGGTTTCACCGTCACCCAGGCGATGATCGATGCCCAGAACCTGGCCAACGGCACCAGCAAAAACTATCTCACGATCCCCACTGCGGTGCCCGGCCTCGGCACCTATGACGCCAATGGCGTCTATACGCCGTACACGACGTTCACCGCCGGCAGCTACGTGCCGGGTATCGGCACCGCGCCGCGGCCGTGGCGATTGAGCCCCGACGTGAACGTTCCGTCCTCATTGTGGCAGATCGCCAACAACACCAATCCGTATGGCGACGGCGCCTTCATCAGCGGTCACACCAACCTCGCCTACAATCAGGCCTTTGGCCTCGCCTTCCTGGTGCCGCAGGAGTACCAGAGCCTGCTGCTGCGCGCCTCCGATCTCGGCAACAACCGCATCCTCGCAGGGATGCACTCGCCGCTCGATGTCATCGGCGGCCGCATCTTCGCCACCGCGATCGCGGCGACCAATATCTACAATGCGCTCTACGACACCAGCGGCAATCGAGTCGACTGGACCAATCCAGCCAACACCGCAGCCTACGCGGTGTATCAGGCCTATACCCAGACCCAAAGCTATCTGTCGCAGTCCTGCGGGGTCGCCACCGTACAGGCCTGTATCCAGCTGTCCCAGGCTTCGGCCGCGGCCAGCAACCCCTTCACGCCTGCGTCCCAGGACGCCAACCTCGACCCCAAGAACACCAACTCCTACATCTACCGCATGACCTATGGGCTCGCACTTGCCGGCGCGCCCACCAACTTGCCAGAGGTCGTGCCGACGCAGGCGCAGGTGTTGCTGCTGACCCGCTTTCCCTATCTGACCGACGCGCAGCGCACCGACATTCTGCAAACGACCGCGCTGCCTTCAGGTTACGCGCTGCTCGACGGCAACACCTATGACGGCTGGGGACGGCTCAACTACTACGCCGCCGCCAACGGCTACGGCGCCTTCAACAGCGCCGTATCGGTGACCATGGACGCGGCCCAGGGCGGCTATAATGCTTTCGACATCTGGAGCAACAACATTGGCGGCACGGGTTCGCTGACCAAGAACGGTTCCGGCACCCTGGTGCTTGCCGGCAGCGATACCTACACCGGAGGAACGACGGTCGCGGGCGGCGCACTCGTGGTTGCCGGCTCGATCGCGGGCCCGGTGACCGTGGGTCCGGGCGCCATGCTTGGCGGCATTGGAACGGTCGGCAGCACCACGGTGAACGGCGGCACGCTGGCGCCCGGCCTGCCCAGCGTGGCGGGTCTGACCGGCGCGCCGGGAACGCTGAGCATCGCCGGCAACCTGCAGCTCAATGCCGGGTCGAACTATCTCATCGCGGCGACGCCGACCAGCATCAGCAGCACCGTGGTGAGCGGCACCGCCGCCATAGCCGGCAATGCGACCGCGACGGCGGTGCTGACTCCTGGAATCTACGCGGCCGGGAGTCGGATTGCGGTTCTGACGACGGCGGCCAACGGGCTCACCGGCACCTTCTCTTCGCTCACGGTCAACAGCAACGGCACGATCAACGTGGCGCCGCGCCTCAGCTATGATGGTCAGGACGCCTTCCTGACCCTGGCGCAGGCGCCGCTGCCGACGTTACCCGCGACGACAACGAACAATGGCACCAACGTTGCCAATGCGCTGAGCCGTGCCATCAGCAACGGCGGGACGCTGCCTTTATCGTTGCAGGGCCTCTACTTTCTGACGCCCTCCGCGCTCGCGGCCACATACAATCAGTTGGCGAGCCAGACCGGCGCCGGCACGATGCAGAGTCTCTCCACAACCATGAACGGTTTTCTCGGCACGGTGCTCAATTTCGATGAACTCGGGCCGCGGCGGTTTCGGCGGAAGCAACAATTCTGCGATGGGATTTGCGCCGGAGGCCAAGATCTCTCCGACCGCGGCGCAGGCCTACGCCGCCGTCACGCCGAGGAACGCCATGGCGACGAAAGCCCCGCGCCTGTCCGATCCGACCTGGAACGTCTGGGGTTCGGCCTTCAGTGGCGGCAGCCGGGCCAACGGAGACGCCAATGTTGGCAGCCAGGACATCACGGCGAACATCTACGGCCTGGCGGTCGGCGCCGACTACCGCCGCGCGCCGGACACCACGCTCGGGTTCGCGCTATCGGGTGGCGGCACCAATTTCTCGCTTGCCGGCGCAGCGGGTTCGGGACGCACGGACTTCATTCAGGGCGCGGCCTATGCGGGCCAGCGCTTCGGCAACGCCTATGCGTCGGCGACCCTGGCGGCTGGCGCACACTGGGTCTCTCAAGCCCGTTCGGTCGCCACGGGGCTCGGAATCGACGCGCTGACGGCGAACTACACCGCTCCGACGCTCGCCGGCCGTATCGAGAGTGGCTACCGCTTCGCCCTCGGACAATTCGGCCTGACGCCTTACGGCGCTGTTCAGGTGCAGCAGGTGTGGACGCCGGCCTATGGTGAAACCGCAAGCTCCGGCACCGGCGGCACCGCGCTGAGCTACGGCGCCACCAATGCCACATTGCCGCGCACTGAACTCGGCGCCCGGGCCGACCAGAGCCTTGGGGGGGGCATCGTCCTGCGCGGCAGGCTCGCCTGGGTGCACGACTACAATCGCGACGCCGCCATCACGGCCACGTTCCAGTCGGTGCCGGGTGCAAGCTTCACCACCGTCGGCGCGCAGCGCCCGGCCGACTCCGCCCTTGTCTCCGCGGCTGCCGAAACGAGGATCGCGCCCCGTCTCACGCTCGCGAGCCAATTCGACGGTGAGATCGGTCGCGGCGCGACAACCTGGGCCGGCACCGTCAGGCTGCGATACGGTTGGTGAGATGACGGGAGGCTGCCCTGCGTCGCGGCGGTGCCGCGACGCATCCGGACTTTCACGGCAAGGACGACGTTCGGATCGCGCTCACGCCGCGCAGCGATGGCGAGAGATGAAGTCGCGATGATGACTTATGGCTTCAAGATCGACGCACCGGTGGTCGCGCGGCTTTCCAGATCGATATGGGCTTTTGCCGCATCCTTCAGTGCATAGGCATGGTGGATCGGCACATTCAGTTTGCCGTTGATGACGGCGGCAAACAGGGTGTCGGCGCCCTCCAGCAGCTCCGCGCGCTTGCCGATGTAGTCGTTGAGTTTCGGCCGGGTCGCAAACAGCGAGCCATGAGTGTTGAGTTCGGCGATCGAGAACGGCGGCACCGGGCCCGACGCGTTGCCGAAACTCACGAACAGGCCGCGCGGCTTCAGGCAGGACAGCGAGCCGGGAAACGTGGTCTTGCCGACGCCGTCGTAGACGACGTCGCAGAGTTCGTTGCGGCTGATCTGCTTGACGCGCGCCACGAAATCCTCGTCGTTGTAGAGGATGACGTGATCGCAGCCGTTGGCGAGCGCGAGGTCGGCCTTTGCCTTGGAGCCGACCGTGCCGATGACATGCGCGCCGAGCGCTCTCGCCCACTGGCATGCGAGCAAGCCAATGCCGCCGGCGGCGGCATGGATCAGCACCCGATGATGCGGCTCGACCTTGAATGTCTTGTGCAGTAGGTACCAGACCGTCAGTCCCTTCAGCATCAGGACCGCGCCCTGCTCGTAGGTGATGTGGTCAGGCAGCTTGACCAGCTTTTCTGCCGGGATGTTCCGCTCGGTGGCATAGGCGCCGAGGTTGAAATAATACGCGACACGATCGCCGGGATGAAAATTGGTCACGCCGGACCCGACCGCCAGCACCTCGCCCGCCGCTTCATTGCCGGCGATGAATGGCAGTCCCGGCGCCTTGTAGAGCCCGGTGCGGTAGTACACATCGATGAAGTTCAGGCCGACGGCGTGCTGGCGGATTTGAACCTCGCCGGGTCCCGGCGCGGGCACGTCCACGGCTTCGTAAACCAGGGTTTCGGGCCCCCCAACCTTGTGCACCCGCACGGCCTTGGTCATCTGAGTTTCTCCCTCGGCATTTCCTTAACCGAATGCCATCGAGGCCGCGTTGTCAACTCAATGACCGGGCGAAGGCCCGGCCGGCCGGTTATGAGCCTTCTTACGGTTGCGTTTCGCCAGCACATTGAAGAACTCGACCGCCGCCGAGAATGCGATGGCGAAGTAGATGTAGGCGCGCGGGATATGAAATTTGAATCCATCGGCGACCAGCGCAACGCCGATCAGCACCAGAAATGCCAGCGCCAGCATTTTGGTGGTGGGATGCTCCGCCACAAATTTCGCGACCGGGCCTGACGACGCATACATGATGAGGCAGGCGATGACGACGGCTGCGATCATGATTTCGATATCCTGCGCCATGCCGATCGCGGTGATGATGGAATCCAGCGAGAACACCACATCGACGACGATGATCTGGATGATCACCCAGAAGAACGCGCGGCCCCCCGATGCGTCATTTGCGTCGTCGCGCGCTTCCACCTCGGCGTGGATCTCGTGGGTCGCCTTTGCGATCAGAAACAGCCCTCCGCCGATCAGGATGATGTCGCGCCACGAGAAGGCCATGCCCTTCACAGTGAGGACGGACTTGCGTCAGTCCAATCAGCCACACCAGCATGATCAGCAGGAGGATGCGAAACGCCAGCGCCAGCGCTAGGCCGATCTGACGCGCGCGCTTCGCCTGCGTTTGGCGGGATGCGCGAGACGATGACCGAGAGGAAAATGACGTTGTCGATGCCGAGAACGATTTCCAGCGCCGTCAGGGTCAACAACGCCGCCCAGGCTTCCGGGCTCGTCAACAGCCCGATCATGCGTTGAACGATCTCACCAGCCGGATCGCGGCATCGCTTGCCACGACGTAGGCTGCGATCGCACATAGTACGAAGGCTACCGGCGTGCCCACATCGAAATCCCTTGCCAGCGCGAAGATCACAAGCACCGCCCAGATGGCGATCAGCGACAGCGTGAGCCCGCGCAAGCGCACCACGCGTACCGGATGCACGACGTGGAAGGGAATGAAGGTCGATGCGATCAAAATGACAACTCCGAGGCTCGAAAGCGCCGGCGATGGATGCAGCAGGAACAGGTAGAACGCCGCGACGTTCCACAGCCCCGGAAATCCGCGAAAATGATTGTCGGGGCTCTTCATGCGGCGATCCGCGAAATAGAGCGCGCCCGGAGACCGCAATCCCGACGCCGAGCAGCGGCGCCGCCAGCGGCAGCAATAGGCCGCTGGCGGTGATGGCATAGGCCGGCACAAAGACGTAGGTGACGAAATCGACCACGAGGTCGAGCACGTCGCCCGACCAGTTCGGCAGCACGCGCACGACATCCAGCCGCCGCGCGATCGGGCCATCGATCGCGTCGACCACCAGTGCGGCGCCGAGCCAGCCGAACATCGCGGCCCAGTGCTCGCGCACGGCCTCAAGCAACGCGATCAGGGCGATGCCCGCCCCGAGCGCCGTGAAGATATGCACGGAAAATGCGGCGGCCCGCATTCCCGGCGACGCCAGTGAAGAATCCTGCTGGTTTGTCTGGTCCATTTGCTCGTGCAGAACTATCAGGAATCGTCCCGATTTGCACACTCAGCGGTTGCGGCGTTCCGCCGCGTAAGCCGCTGGAACCAGGCGGCCCCGATGCGGACTTGAAAATGCCGCCGGGAACATCAATTGTCCCGATATGAACGAAAGCCTCAGCACCATACGACGTCGCCGTGATCGGCGGCGGCCCCGCCGGACTTGCGGCTGCGATCGCGTTGGCGCAAACCGGCGCGACCACGGCCCTGATCGCCCGCCGCGCGCCCTATGCCGACAATCGCACCACGGCGCTGTTGGGCGGCTCCGTCGATTTCCTGCAAGCGCTCGATGTCTGGCCGCGCTGCAAGGACAAGGCGGCGGCGTTGCAGGCGATGCGCCTGGTCGACGATACCGGCCGCCTGATCCGCGCCCCCGAGGTCCGGTTTTCGGCTGATGAAATCGGTCTCGACGAATTCGGCTACAACATCGAAAACCGCCTGTTGATAGCCGCGCTGGAAGAGCGCGCGGCCGAACTCCCCGCGCTGACGCGGTTCGACGATGAGGCCGACACGGTCGGCCCTGCCGATGCTGATGTGGCCATTCGCACCGGCAAAGGAAAATCGCTCTCCGCGCGGCTTGTGGCCGGCGCCGACGGGCGGCAATCGCTGTGCCGCGAGGCCGCCGGCATCGCCGTCAGGCGCCGCGAACTCAATCAGGCGGCGCTGACCTTCAACGTCAGCCATTCGCGGCCGCATCGAAATATCTCGACGGAGTTTCACACCCCGCAGGGGCCGTGCGTATTCGTGCCGCTGCCCGGCGACCGCTCCAGCGTGGTGTGGGTCGCGGCGCCCAAGGAAGCCGAGCGGCTGATCGCGTTGAGCGATGACGAACTGTCGGAGGCTGCGGAGGCACAATCGCATTCCATTCTCGGCCGCATCCGGGTCGAGCCGGGACGCCATCTGTTTCCGCTTGCGATCGAGCAGCCCAGACAATTCGCGCACCACCGCATCGCGCTGGTCGGCGAGGCCGCGCATGTGATGCCGCCGATCGGCGCGCAGGGCCTGAACTATGGGACTGCGCGACGCCGCCGACATCGCCGACATCGTGCGAGACGCGATCGCGTCGGGCGAGGACCCCGGCTCGCCGCAGGTGCTGAAACGCTACGATTCGGCGCGGCGGGCCGATGTCGCTGAGCCGCACCTTCGCCATCGATATCGCCAACCGTTCCCTGCTCAGCGATTTCCTGCCCATGCAATCGCTGCGCGCGGCCGGCCTGCATCTGATCGGCGCGTTTGGACCGCTGCGACGCATCGCCATGCGCGAGGGACTGGCGCCGTCGTGGCGGCCGACGCGGCGGGTCAGCTAGATTTATCGGGGTGGGCCAACTTCGTTAAATCAGCCCCTTCGTCCTTTTCTTTGAGCATGATCTTTCCGGAAAACCGGGGCCCACTTTTCGGGATGATGCTCTAGCTAGGGAAATACCAGCCGGCCCGTCTGCAGGAACCACATCACGCTGGTGAGCGTGACGACGGACGCAAAGGTTCCGATCAGCACCGCAACCGATGCAGGCTCGATCCAGCTGTCGTTTTGCCGGGCGATCACAAACACATTCAGCGCCGGCGGCAGCGACGCCATCAGCACCGCGGTCGCCGCCCATGGCTGCGCGAATGGCCCGAGCAGCAGCATCAATCCGAATACCGCGAGCGGATGGATCAGGAGCTTTATCGCGATGACGCCGGGCACTTCCCAGGGCACGCGGCCAAACGGACGCAGCGCGACCGTCACGCCGAGCACGAACAGCGCCGTCGGCGCCGCGGCGTTTTGCAGAAACAACAGCGTCTTGTCGATCGCGACCGGCGGATGAATGTGGAGCGCTGCCGCAAGCGCTCCGGCGCAAGCCGACATGATCAGCGGATTGAAAACGATCTGCCGCACCACGACACCGAAGGTGTGCAACGGAGACGGGTGCTTGCTATCGGTGAGCGCGATCAACAGCGGCACGATCGTAAACAGGAAGATGCTGTCGCAGCAGAAAATCAGCGCGGTCGGTGCCGCGGCCTTTGAGCCGAGCACGGCCAGCGCCAGAGCCGGGCCCCATATAGCCGATATTGCCGTAGGCCGCCGGAAAGGCCCGCCAGCGTCGCCTCGCGCAAGGGAAGCCGCCCGATCATCCGGCCCGCGAACAAAGCGAGGACGAAGGCGCTGCTCGTACCGCAGGCTGGTCGCAATCAGGAACGGCGGGTTGTTGAGTTCCTCAAACGGCGTCTTTGACATGATGCCGAACAGCAAAGCCGGCAGCGAAACATAAAGCAGGAAGAAGTTCATCCAGGCCAGACCCTGCTCCGGGACCCCTTTCGCCTTGCCGCAGGCGAAGCCGATGAAGATCAGGCCGAAATACGGTAATGCGAGATTGAGAATGTCGACCATGGGTAGGCGTCTTTTTCATCGTTATTGGCCCTGATCGGCAACCTGACGGACCTGCCACCGCAAAGGTTAATTCGCCCTTTGCCTCTAGCATCGGCCACAATCATGGTCTATTCGACGAGATATGATAAAAGCGCGGACCGCCAAATTTCAGATCGGACAGATCGTCCGCCACCGGATCTTTTCGTTCCGGGGCGTGATTTTCGATATCGATCCGGAATTCAACAATACCGAGGAATGGTGGTTGTCGATCCCCGAGGACGTCCGGCCTCACAAGGATCAGCCGTTCTATCATCTGCTCGCCGAGAATTCGGAATCGGAATACGTCGCCTATGTTTCCGAGCAGAACCTGTTGCCTGACGATTCCGGCGAGCCGATCCGGCATTCGCAAGTCGCCGAGATTTTCGTGAAGGACAAATCGGGCGGCTATCGCCCGCGCAATCCGTCGCTGAATTAGGGAGCGCGTCGTCCCGGGCTCGTAGAAGCCCCGATGATGCCAACGGGTCGCGCGCCGATGCGCGGCCGATGATAGAGTTCGCCGAAGTCCGGGACCAGAACAACGCCCCTTCCCCGCCTCGCGCTTTGCTCCATGCGGACAAGCAATCCTTCACCCAACAAAAAAGGCGCCCGATCCGGGCGCCTTTTTGTTTGTTGACCAGGAGCCGTCTTCGTCTTACTTCGCGCCAGCTGGCCGGAGCCGCGCCGCGCGGGCTGGTTGGCCTCAAGCTTCTTGCGCGCTTCTTCGGCGCGCTTCTGCAGCTCTTCCTGCAGCTTCTTCTGGGTTTCCTCGAACACCTTCGGGTCGGTCGGCGGACCGTCATAGGCCTTGGCGAATTCGGCCAGCGGCAGCGGCAGCGTGAGCGGCGCGCCGTTGGAATTGATCGCCTGCACCACCAGGTTCTGCCCCTTCTTCATGTTGGCGAGCAGTTCCGGGGTCACTTCGTAATCCGACATGCAGCCGTTGGCGAAGCAGATCACATAGGGGCTCTGCTGCGGCGGGTTGTTGTCGACGATCACGCGGGTGCCGTGAACCAGCTGCATGCCCAGCGGCAGCGTGACGCGCAGGATCTTCTTCGGCTCGCCTTCGGGCTCGATGATGACGGCGGCGATCACCGGCTGGCCGGACTCGATGCGGCCGTCCTTGCCGGTGAAGCAAACCTGCTTGGCGTTGGCATCCTGGCCCTTGAGGCAGAATTTGGTCCAGGGCGCATAGATCAGCTGAACCTGCTGGTCCGGGGGCTGGGCAGCCGCAGCGGGGGGAGCTCCGGCCGGCGGCGCGGCCTGCTGGGCGGCCGGCGCCGGAGCGGCTTTCGGGGCAGCCTTGGGGGCGGCCCTGGCCTTTGGCGCACCGGGTGCCGGCGCCTGGGCCTGGAGCGTCGGGAGCCAGCAACGTGGCGGCCAGTGCCGTTGCCGCCAGCAAGGCGAAAACCCGCCCACGCGGCCAGACCGGCGCGGCCAAGATACGGAAATTCATTGCGGAAAACCCTTTCTGAACGGAAGCGCCCGAAACCGCTGCAGGCACCGACACCTGGCCGTTTGGGCGGCTGTCTCCTTGCCAATTGAGGCGGATACGTGACAGGCCCTGCGGTCTTGGTCAATTGCACGCCTTCATACAGCGGCGGACGAAAAGATCAATGGCGACAAGCATATTTCATATTTGCAGCGTGTCGCGGCCGGGCGACGGCCGCTATGCTAAAATCCAGCGGTGAGCAATACCGAATCAAATCAGCAGGCTGTGTTGCGGGTTTCAGTGCGCCGCTGGGCTTCGTGCTTTTGTTGCCGGTGTCCTCGCTTTCGGCATCTGGCTGGCGATGGACGCCGGCAAGGCGTCGGCGAGGGAGAGTTACGCCATCGCCATGCACGGCGCGCCCGCTTTGCCGGCCGATTTCACCCACATGCCCTATGCCAATCCCGATGCGCCGAAAGGCGGCCGGCTGGTGCAGGGCATTCTCGGCACCTTCGACAGCCTCAATCCGCTGATCGTCAGGGGCCTCGCCGTCCAGCAAATCAGGGGTTTTGTGGTCGAAAGCCTGATGGCGCGGGGCAATGACGAGGCATTCACGCTATACGGTCTGTTGGCAAAGAGCGTGGAGACCGACGACACCAGGAGCTACGTCACCTTCCATCTCGATCCCAGGGCGCGCTTCTCCGACGGCCAACCGGTGACGGCCGAGGACGTGCTGTTTTCCTGGGCCTTGCTGCGCGACAAGGGGCGCCCCAACCATCGCCAGTATTATTCCAAAGTCGCAAAGGCCGAAGCGCTCGACCCGCTCACGGTGCGGTTCGATTTTGGCGGCGCCAACGACCGCGAACTGCCGCTGATCCTCGGCCTGATGCCGGTATTGCCCAAGCATGCCGTCGATGTCGCGACCTTCGAGGAAACCACGATGACGGCGCCGATCGGTTCCGGTCCCTATCGCGTCACCGCGGTGAAGCCCGGCGCCAGCGTGACGCTGACGCGCAATCCCGACTATTGGGGCCGCGACCTGCCGGTTAACCGCGGCCTGTGGAACTTCGACGAGATCAGGCTCGACTTCTATCGCGAGGCCAACGGCCATTTCGAAGCGTTCAAGCGCGGCCTCTATGACTTTCGCGTCGAGACCGAACCGCTGCGCTGGCATGACGGCTACGATTTTCCGGCAGCCCGCAACGGCGAGGTGATCCGCGACACCATCAAGACCGGGATGCCGCAGCCATCGGAATTCCTGGTGTTCAACACCCGGCGTCCGATGTTTTCCGATATCCGCGTGCGCCAGGCCTTGACGCTGCTGTTCGATTTCGAATGGATCAACCGCAATTACTTCTTCGGGCTCTATGGCCGCTCGGCAAGCTTCTTCGCCGGCTCCGAACTGTCGGCCTATGGCCGTGCCGCCGACGATCGCGAGCGCGAGCTTCTAAAACCCTTCGCCTCGCATATCCCGCCCGACATTCTCGACGGCAGCTACCGCCTTCCCGTCAGCGACGGTTCGGGGCGCGATCGCGCCACGCTGCGCAGCGCGCTGACGCTGTTGTCCGCAGGCCGGCTACGATCTCGACGGCACGGTGTTGCGGCAGCGCTCGACCAAGGCGCCCCTCACCTTCGAAATTCTGGTGACGACGCGCGACCAGGAGCGGATCGCGCTGGCCTATCCGCGCGATCTGAAGCGCGCGGGCATCGAGGCCTCGGTGCGCGCGGTCGACGCCGTTCAATTCGATCAGCGCCGGCTCGGCTTCGATTTCGACATGATCCAGAACCGCTGGGATCAATCGCTGTCGCCGGGCAACGAGCAGTCGTTCTATTGGGGCAGCGAGGCCGCGGACAATTCAGGGCACGCGAAACTACATGGGCGCCAAGGACCCCGCCATCGACGCCATGATCGCGGCCATGCTGGAGGCGCGCGAGCATCCCGCTTTCGTCTCGGCGGTGCGGGCGCTCGACCGGACCCTGATGTCGGGCTTCTACGCTATCCCGCTGTTTAACGTTCAAGAGCAATGGATCGCGCGCTGGAATCGGATAGAACGGCCTCAGGCCACCGCCTTGACGGGGTATCTCCCGGAAACCTGGTGGCAAAGGCCGGTCCAACCAAATGCAACCGAAGTGATCCCGTGATCCAGACCAACGTATCGCCGACGCTCGACGGATTGTTTCGCCGGATCCTGGCGCGAAAGCCGGATGCGCTGGCGCTGCTCGATCCCCTCAACAAGCCGCGCGTCACCGGCCAGCCGCCAAAGCGCCTGACCTTCGCGCAGGCCGATCGCGCGATCTCGGCGCTGTCGGCGCATTTCATCGAAGCGGGCCTGCCGAACAATTCCGTGATCGCGGTTCAACTGCCCAATACCGTCGAATTCATGCTGACGGTGCTTGCCGCGCATCGCGCCGGCCTGGTCGTCGCGCTGCTTCCGCTGCTCTGGCGGCAGGCGGAATTGACGGTCGCGCTCAATCGCACCGGCGCGCGCGCGATCGTGACCATCGAGCAAGATCGACGGCGTCAACCATGCCGACCTCGCGATGAACGCCGCCGCCGAAGCGTTTTCGATCCGCCATGTCTGCGGCTTCGGCACTGACCTGCCGGAAGGCATGGCCTCGCTCGACCTGGCCCTCGACAGTCAATCGGCCACCACGCGCGCCGTCATGCAGGACGGCCGCAAGGCGGCGATCATCTCGTTCGACGTGACCGCCGACGGTTTCCGCGCGGTGCCGCGCACCCATCTGCATCTGATCGCCGGCGGCCTCGCGTTGTCGCTCGAAAGCGACGTGCCGCAGGGCTCGACCGTGATGTCGGCGTTCGCGCCGTCCTCGTTCGCCGGCCTGACCTCCTCGCTGGTGGTCTGGCTGCTGTCGGGCGGGACGCTGGCGCTGCATCATCCGTTCGACGGCGACGCTGCTCGAGCAGCAGATCAACGAGCAAGCCTGCGATACGCTGATCGCGCCGGCGCAACTGGCGCTGCGGCTGGCCGAGATCGACCTGCCGTCGCGGCTGCCGACCCTGCGCAATGTGATCGGTCTTTGGCGCGCGCCGGAACAGGTCGCATCGAGCCCGCTCTGGACTGTCAGAACAGGCCACCCTGACCGACGTCTATCTGTTCGGCGAAGCCGGACTGTTCGGCGCCCGCCGCGCCGCCGATGGCGCGCCGGCGCCGATCCTGCCGGGACCGCATGGCGCCCCGCGCGAGGTCCCGGGCTCATCGATCGCCGGCGAAATCTTGCTGACCCCAAGGGGAACGCTGGCGTTGCGGGGACCGATGGTGACGCCCGCGGCCTACGCTCCCCAGCTGCCGCCGAGCGACTCGCTGGTGGCGCAGCCGCCGCGCGATTTCGTCGATACCGACTATGCCGCGCGGCTCGACCGTTCGACCGGCGCGATCTGCATCACCGCGCCGCCCTCGGGCATCATGGCGGTCGGCGGCTACCGGTTTCTGTCGCAGCGATCTGCAGGAATGGGCGAGGCGGCTCGGACAGGGCGCGCTGCTGACGGCGTTGCCCGACCGGCTCAGCGGCCACCGCCTTGCCGGACGCGCCCAGGACAATGCCCGCGCCCGCGAGGCGCTGGCCGAACTCGGCCTTAACCCGCTGATGGTGGAGGCCTTTCGCGATCGGGCAAACCCCGCTTAGGGCGAATAGAAGCCTCGCGTTGACGCGCCATTAAGGCCGGCAAACTAGGATCGCGCGCTCCATCGATCGCGTCGATCCGAGTTTCAAATGTCCCAGCAAGGCCCGATCATTGTCGTATCGACCGCGAGAGCGGCCGTCGTTTGCGAGCGCGCTTGACGATGCGAAGCTGTTTCCGGTGATCGACGCCGAGCTGGGCCGACGCGTCACGCGCCGTCGAGCAAGCTGGCGCCGGCCGCGGTTCTGGTCGCGTCGCCGGAAGCCGTCGAACCCGCGCTTCGACCGCGCTCGCCAAACAGATCGCCGCACACCAAGCCCTATCTGCCGCTGATCGCGGTCGATCCCACGGACGTCGCTGCCCGAAAATGCCATTCCCTTCGCGCAAAGCGACGGCAATTTCGATCGCCTGACGGCGCGGCTGCGCGCGGCGCTGCGGGTCCGGACGCTGCATTCGACGGTGATGCGCCGGCTCGACGACGACCCGGCGGCACGCACGACGCTCGACGATACCGATCCTTCGCGCGACGCCACCGTGCTGCTGATCGGCCGCGGCGCGGCCTATCCTGCGCTCTCGGTGTCGCTCGGCGAGCGGATGGGCGTGGTCGGCGCGCTCAGCATCGAAGCCGCGGCGAAACACCTCAATACCCGCGACATCGACGGCATCGTGCTCGGCGAAGGTTTTACCGCGCGCGTGGTCGATGCCTTCCTCACCGTGCTGGCCGAGGATGCGCGCTTCCGCAATCTGCCGGTCGTGGTGACGTCGGATGCGCTGACGCCGGCCTACGATCTGCCGAATCTCGAAATCATCTCGGGCGAGCCGGCGCGCGTTGCCGCCAACGCCTTGCCGCTGATCCGCCAGCACGCCTTCGAGGCCCATCTGGGCCGCATGCTCACGTCGATCGATGCCGGCGGCCTGCTCGATCCCAGGACCGGCCTGCTGGCGCCGGCGGCGTTCGACCGCGATTTCGCCACCGCGGTCTATCAAACGCTGTCGCGTGGCGGCGGATTGTCGGTGGCGCGCTTTGCCTTCGATCCGGACCACCCGCGCGCGCAACTCGACGGCGCGCGGATTCTCAGCCGCCTGATGCGGCAAATGGATTTCGGCGCCGCTCAGGACGACGGATCGGTGATCGTGGTGTTCGCCGAGACCGATCTGCGCACCGCGCACATGATCGCGCGGCGGCTCTCCAGCGTGATGCGCCATACCAGCCACGGCAAGCGCGACGCGCGGTCGCGAGCCGGTCGTGACGCTCGCGACCCTGCTGCCGTCGGATTCGGCGAAATCGCTGCTGGCGCGGCTTCACGACGAAGCGCGCCGCGCCGCGTCCTGAATTCTCACGCCGCCTTGCGGTCCTCGGCGAGGTTGGCGAGCTGGCGCAGGATTTCGGTGGTGCCGGCCAGACGCTCCTCCGGCGTTTCCCATTCCTGGAAGAACACCACCTTCATGTCCGGCCGCACCCGCGCCGCCTGGCCGTGCTGGCGGATGAAATAGACCAGCCGGTCCGGCTGCGCGAACTTGTTGTCGCGGAAGGTGATGACCGCGCCCTTCGGCCCGGCATCGACCTTCTCGACATTGGCTCTGCGGCAATAGCCCTTGATCGCGGCGATCTTGAACAGATAGCGCACCTCGTCCGGCAACACGCCGAAGCGGTCGCGCAGTTCGGCGGCGAAATTGTCGATCTCGTCGTCGGTGTCGAGATCGGCCAGCCGCCGGTACAGCGACAGCCGCACCGAGAGGTCGGCGACGTAATCCTCCGGGATCAGCACCGGCATGCCGACGGTGATCTGCGGCGACCAGCGGTCGGCCGCCGGTTCGACCACGCCGGCCTTGAGGTTGAGGATCGCCTCTTCCAGCATCGACTGGTAAAGCTCGAAGCCGACTTCCTTGATATGGCCGGACTGCTCCTCGCCGAGCAGATTGCCGGCGCCGCGGATATCGAGATCGTGCGAGGCCAGCTGGAATCCGGCGCCCAGCGTTTCCAGCGACTGCAGCACTTTCAGCCGCCGCTCGGCCTGGGCGGTGATCTTCTGCTGCGCCGGCAGCGTGAACAGCGCATAGGCGCGCAGCTTCGAGCGCCCCACCCGTCCGCGCAACTGATAGAGCTGCGCCAGCCCGAACATGTCGGCGCGGTGCACGATCAGCGTATTGGCGGTCGGAATATCGAGGCCGGATTCGATGATGGTGGTCGAGAGCAGGATATCGTATTTGCCGTCATAGAACGCCGACATGATGTCCTCGATCACCGTCGGCGGCATCTGGCCATGCGCGACCGCGACCTTCATCTCCGGCACGTTCTTGTCGAGGAAATCCTTGACGCCGGCGAGATCCTCGATCCGCGGCACCACGTAGAACGCCTGTCCGCCGCGATAGCGTTCGCGCAGCAGCGCCTCGCGGATCATCAGGGGATCGTGCGGCGCCACGAAGGTGCGGACCGCCAGCCGATCGACCGGCGGCGAGGCGATGATCGAGAGTTCGCGCACGCCCGTCAGCGCCAGTTGCAGCGTGCGCGGGATCGGCGTCGCGCTCAGCGTCAGCACGTGCACCTCGGCGCGCAACTGCTTCAGCCGTTCCTTGTGGCTGACGCCGAAATGCTGCTCCTCGTCGACGATCAGCAGGCCGAGATCCCTGAACTTGATCGATTTGCCGAGCAGCGCGTGGGTGCCGACCACGATATCGATCGCAGCCGTCCGCGAGGCCCTTCTTCACCTGCGTCAGTTCCTTCGGCGCGATCAGGCGCGAGGCCTGCGCGACGTTGACCGGAAAACCGCGGAACCGCTCGGCGAAGGTCTTGGTGTGCTGCCGCGCCAGCAGCGTGGTCGGCACCACGACCGCGACCTGCTTGCCGTCGAGCGCGACCGCGAACGCCGCGCGCAGCGCCACCTCGGTCTTGCCGAAGCCGACGTCGCCGCAGATCAGCCGGTCCATCGGCCGGCCGCTTTCGAGGTCCTTCAGCGTGGCATTGATCGCGCGCAAGCTGGTCTTCGGTTTCCTCATAGGGAAAGCGCGCGCAGAACTCGTCATAGACATGCGGCTGCACCGGCATTTTCGGCGCTTCGTGCAGATGCCGCTCGGCGGCGATCTTGATCAGCTCGCCGGCGATCTCGCGGATGCGGTTCTTGAGTTTGGCTTTCCGCGCCTGCCAGCCGCTGCCGCCCAGCCGGTCCAGTTCGACATTGGCGTGGTCGGAGCCGTAGCGCGACAGCAGTTCGATGTTCTCGACCGGCAGAAACAGCTTTGTCTCGGCGGCATAGTGCAGCTCGAGGCAGTCATGCGGCGCGCCGGCGACCTCGAGCGTCTGCAGGCCGACGAAACGGCCGATGCCGTGCTCGACATGGACCACGAGATCGCCGCTGGCGAGGCTGGTGACCTCGGAGATGAAATTGTCGAGCTTGCGGCTGGCCTTGCGCGGCCGCACCAGCCGGTCGCCGAAAATATCCTGCTCGCTGATGACGGCGACATGGTCGGTCTCGAAACCGGATTCCATGCCGACCACCGCCAGCATCGCCTCGTTGCGCGGCGTCGCCTGCACCGTGCGCCAGGTGTTGACGCTGGTGAGGTTGTCGAGCTTGTGGTCCCGCAGCATGCTGCCCATGCGGTCGCGCGAGCCTTCGCTCCACAGCGCGATCACCACTTTCTTGCGGCCGGCCTGCAACGCCAGCACATGCGCGACGACGGCTTCGAATACGTTGACGGAACCGTCGGTGCGCTCCGGCGCAAAATTGCGCCCCTGCCGCGCGCCGGCGTCGACCACGTCGGCGCTGCCGTCGGGCACCGCGAACGGCGTCAGCCGCGCCAGCGCGGATTGCTCCAGACGCTTGGCTCCACTCGTCTTCGGTCAGATAGAGCCGGTCGGGCGGCAGCGGCTTGTAGATCGCGCCGCCGCCGGGATGCTCCAGCGCCTCGCGCCGCGCGTCGTAGTAATCGGCGATCTGCTTGAAACGCTCGCGCGCGGCGTCCTCGCTTTGCGGCTCGATCGCGACCGGCGCGTCATCGAGATAGTCGAACAAGGTATCCATCCGCTCCTGAAACAGCGGCAGCCAATGCTCCATGCCGGGATGGCGGCGGCCTTCGCTGACCGCCTCATACAGCGGATCGTCGCGCTCCGGCGCGCCGAAGGCTGCGACATAGCCCATGCGAAAGCGGCGGATGGTCTCGGTGACCAGCTGGAATTCCGAGATCGGAACCAGATCGAGCGAGCGCATGTCGAGCAGCGTGCGCTGGGTTTCCGCATCGAAGGAGCGGATCGATTCCAGGCTGTCGCCGAAAAAATCGAAACGGACGGGCTGATCGAGCCCGGCCGGAAACAGATCGAGGATGCCGCCGCGCACGGCGTATTCGCCGGGTTCGCGCACGGTCGAGGAGCGGTTGTAGCCGTTGTGCTCCAGCCACGACACGATCGAGTCCATCGGCACGACATGGCCGGGCGCTACCGACAGCGCCTGCGCCGCGACGGTTTCGCGCGCCGGCACCCGCTGCACGATGGCGTTGACCGTGGTCAGCACGATCAGCGGCTTGTCGCTGCCGGCAAGCCGCGATAGCCGCGCCAGCGTGGTCAGCCGCTGCGCCAGGATGCCGCCATGCGGCGACACCCGGTCGTAGGGCTGGCAGTCCCAGGCCGGAAACTGCAGCACCGGCAGATCCGGTGCGAAGAATTCCAGCGCGCGGGCCAGTTGCTGCATCCGCGGGCCGTCGCGGCAGACCACGGCGAGGCTGACCGCCGGCGGTTTGGGCCGCGCCGCCACCGCGCGCGCGAGGTCCGAGACCACCAGACCTTCGGCGCCCTCCGCGACATTGGCAAAGGTCAGCGCGCGGCCGGGCGCCAGCAATTCGGCGGGCGATCGTACCGGCGGCTTCATGCGTCGTGATCCGCCGATCGAAACGACTTGATGCGGTCGAACAGGCGATTGGCATAGTCCGGCGCCGGCGGCGTGCTGCCGGTCAGCGCGGCATAGAGATCCGGATCGGGCACCTCCATCAGATACTCGAATTGAGCCAACTCGTCCTCGGAGAGATTGGCAATCTCGGCATCGGCAAACCGGCCGAGAATGAGATCCATCTCCCGGGTGCCGCGATGCCAGCAGCGAAACAACAGCCGCTTGCGGCGGTCGTCGAGGCCGCCGCTCGATCGTGTCGATCCCGTCATTTTTCGATTCCAATCCAAACGCCAAAAGCCCGGACGTGCCGGGCGGGGTTGATATAGCGTTGGGAACGCGGATGTCAGTAGCCGATCGCAACGCAAATCCTCACCAAATGCGGTCAATGGCGAAACGAGCGTCATGGCCGGGCCTCGTCCCGGCCATGACGCCTTTCTCGCAACCCAGACGTGGATGCCCGGGACAAGCCCGGGCATGACGAGCTTCTTTTTGAATCTCTAATTCCAGACACACGTTCGCGCCCCGCGGCGCGAGGCGCCCGAGCCATGAAAAAACCTTTCGCCCCAAAGAGGGCGTGGGGAATGCCGGGTGCCCGTTGCACCCGCAGCCTCGTGTGCAGTGTGTTGGTAGCACACGAGTGTAGTCACCACGGTCGCACCGGGATCACCCGGCATTCCCGCACGCGAATGGTTTTAACGGCTTACTTCGTACTCTCCCCGGTGATCGGGCTTTTTTGTCACCGTCATCGGCGGAATACCTTCCGCCAACTTGACGCCAGCGTCGAGGCGTCAGGACCACACGACTTCGCCGTCCGCGTCAGCGCCGTTCGTCAGCGGCACCTCCGCGTCCACCGCATCCCGCTCCAACGTTTGCGACGATGGCCAACGCCCCTCTGTGTGGAACGGGACGGCCGCGGATATAAAAGTGATTTGGGTTGGCACGGAACGAAAATATTTTTTTAGAGAGGGCTGGACAGCACCCAAATCAGCGGAGCGAGCGATATCCACGTCCGCGCAGGAGATTTCGAAACCAAGTTCTGGTTACGCGACCTCTCGGCCGGATACACCGCGGCAACCGGTCTCAGCAATGCCATTTTTCCGGACCCGCTCCGATTGCTCCGGGGCGTGAAGCCATGGCCGACCGGCGTGATGCCCTGGTCGTCACGGCATGGCGATAGACCGTCTCGATTCCTTGCCGGAAGGCGTTGAGGGAGTATTGCGACGTTGCGCGCATCCGGGCGGCATAGCCCATACGCCAGCGCCGCTCCGGATCGCGAAGTAATGTTTCGATTGCTTCCGCCAATCGGACATGATTGCCGGGTGGAACGGTGATCGCCTCGACGCCATCGCGCGCCACGCGCGGAACTGCCGTGTCAAGCCATGTGTTGATGATTGGCAGGCCGGCCGCCATCGCTTCCAGTTGGGCGATGCCGAAGGTTTCGGCATTGGTCACGGACGGCAGGACGAAGACGTCCGCATTACACATGAAACTTGCCAGTTTGGCCTGGGGAGCGGAGCCGAGCAGGCGGACGCGATCCGCGACGCCGAGGTTGCGGATCAATCGTTCAAGCCGCGCCCGTTCCGGACCCTCGCCGATGATCCAGACCTCAAAACGCTTGCCGACGGCCGCTCGCACCAGCACGTCGAACCCCTTGTGGGGGACGAGCTGTCCGCAGGCGAGCACGAGCGGTCCGCGATCGCGTTTGGCGCGGCCATCGTCGGGGCTTCGCACCGGCCAGTCATACTTCGAGACATCGACCCCGAACGGAACCACATGACATTTCTCGGCGAATTCCTGCAGCATCGGGCTGCTGTGCAGCAGAATGGCACTGGACACGATGATTGCGTCCGCCCGGCGCAGCGTCCGGCGCATCAGCAATTCCGCAAACCACCTCGATCCGGCATGCGAAACGATGTCGGAATGATAGTGCACGACCAAAGGTCGATCGCGGCCCAACCCCAAAGCGAACATGAGATCGGCCAGCGGAAACGGTGCATGAAGCACGAGCAGATCGTGATCGGCGGCCCGACGCCACAACCGCAGCGGATACATCGGCGCGACCGGAAGCGAACATACATCGCCGAACGAGTGCACGCGCTCCACTGTTACGCCGTTCACCATGATGCACCGTTGCCCGCTTGAACCGGAGCAAACCAGCACGCAAGCAGTGAACGCGTCTTTCAGTCCTGCGCAAATGTTGCGGATTACCGACAGGGCCCCGCCGAACAGGTCGGGGTAACAGTCATTGAATATGTGAAGCACCGAGAGACGCCGAGAGGGGCCGACCATGGGCGAACCTTCCATGACTGATGGCCCTTTATACGTGGGAAAATTTCACACGTCAATTAACCTTTACAAAAATGTGGGATTGTCTCCCACGGGACCCGCCACTACAGTTTCGCCATGAACGCCAAATCCCGGAGGTCGAAGCCGGCTCTGCATCAGCCGGTTGCCGCGGCGAGCCTGCGCGCGCCGCTCGCACGCCTGCTGCGCCCACTGGTGCGGCTGTGCATCCGTGGCGGAATGACGTTTCCCGCGCTGGCTCAACTGTTGCGCGAACTCTTCGTCAATGTTGCCGAGTACGACTTTACCCTGGACGGAAAGCAGCAGACCGACAGCCGCGTGAGCCTGCTCACCGGAATCCACCGCAAGGAGGTCGCGCGGCTGCGCGGCGCCGGTGCGCCGGTCAATGAAACGCCCGCCGCCTTGTCGCTGACCAGCGCGATCATGGCGCGCTGGCTCGCCGCTCCGGAGTTCACCGACGCGACCGGCGATCCGCTGCCGTTGCCACGCCTGGCCAGCGGCGATGCGCCTTCGTTCGAGTCGCTCGTCAGTTCGATCACGAAGGATGTGCGCCCGCGCGCGGTGCTGGATGAATGGCTGGACCGCAAGCTCGTGACGATCACCGACGATGAGGAGATCGCGTTGGTGGACACCGCGTTCGTTCCGCGCGGCGATGACGAGCGCAAATGGCACTATCTCGGTCGCAACCTGCATGATCATATCGCGGCGGCAGCGGAAAACGTATCCGGGCCAGCACCGCGTTTCCTCGAACGCGCGGTGCATTATGACGGCCTTTCGGCCAAGCTCGCAGAACGTCTCGAAGGGCGTTCGCGCGAACTGGCCATGGACGCCCTGAAGATCGCCAACCGGGAAGCAAACCGCGCGCTCGCCAAGGACAAGGGCGGCGATTACCGGTGGAATTTCGGAATCTACATCTACAGCGAGGGCCCCGACGACGCGACCGATAGTGATGCTGACGAAGGCGGCCAGTCATGACCGAAAAGCCCGTGATCTCGCGCCGGTCGTTGCTTGTGGGACTCTGGCTTGCCGGCTCCTCCTCCTCCGCCTGGGCGCAGGTGGGCCGCGCCAGCGATCAGGGTATCGGCGGCACCGGTATCACACGTGGCCACGATCAGGGCATCGGCGGCACCGGCATTGTCGGGATCATCAATCGTTTCGGCAGCATTTTCGTCAACGGCGAACGCATCAGCTATGCGCCCGACATCCCGGTGTGGATCGATGGCGAACCGGCATCGGCGAAGGCGCTCAGGATCGGACATCTGGCGCGCGTGCTGACGCCGCCGCAGGCGGACGGTTCGCTGGTCACCCACGGCATCAGCGTGGTCAGCGAGGTGATTGGGCCGATCGAAAGCGTCAAGGACCGCGAGATGATCGTGCTGGGCCAGCGGATTATAGCGGCCGGCCACGAAAGCTGGCGCGATCCGGGCACGTATGTCGCGGTCTTCGGACTGCGTCGCATGGACGGCGTGATCGTCTCGAGCCTCGTCGAGCAACGCCGTGACACGACAACGCGGGTTTCCGGACCACTTGAACGCGATCGGGACGGCCTGCGAATAGGCGGCTTGCGCCTCAACGGCGTCAATGCCGCACTGGTCGGACAGCGTGTTCAGGCCGAGGGTAGCGTTACGCAGGGCGTGATGCAGGTTTCGCACACAAGGGCTGACAACCTCCTTGATTTCTCCGGCGCGAGCCGTCTGTCGATCGAAGGCTATGTCCGCCGCGTCGGCAACAATCTGCAATTCGGTTCGGGCTATGTCGTGCATGACGTTGGTCGCTTCGCACCCTTGGGCAATGCCCGCGTGGTCGTGAACGCCGTCTTTGACGGTTCCGGTCGCTTGCGGGTTGAATCGATCCAACCGGTCAACAAGGTTTCGGGTGAACCGGTGCCAGGCACGAGACGCGAGCCAACACCCGGCGGCGGCTCGAACGTCCCGGGCGGACCCGGCAGCGGGCCTCCTGGCCTTGGCGGCGGCGGTCCCCCCGGTCTGGGCGGTAGCGGTCCGCCCGGCCTCGGCGGCAGCGGTCCGCCCGGCCTCGGCGGCGGCGGTCCGCCCGGCTTGGGCGGCAACGGTCCGCCCGGCTTGGGCGGCGGCGGTCCTCCCGGCCTCGGTGGCGGCGGTCCTCCCGGCCTGGGCGGCGGTGGTCCGCCCGGCCTGGGCGGCGGCGGCCCTCCCGGCCTCGGCCGCGGCCGCCGCTGAGCGACGAAGACCTGGACGACGACTTGGATGAAGACTTGGCCAAGCAGGCGAGAGGGGCGCGCTCCCCTTCGCTTCGCCCACATCGCCGCGTCGTCCAGCCTCGCTGGATGTTCCGGCCGTCCACGCCCTGCGTTCAATGCGGCCACGAAAAAAGCCGTGGATGCCCGGCATAAAGCCGGGCATCACGCGCGGGAACGCGCTTAGGCTTTCAAGAATGCGCCCTGCTCTGCTCAATCCGCTGTTTGCGCCGATTACCAGCCTTGCCGGCGTCGGGCCGAAGCAGGACAAACTGTTCCGTTATCTGCTCGGCCGCGACGAGACGCCGCGCATCGTCGATCTGCTGCTGCATCTGCCGGCAAGCGTGATCGATCGCCGGGCACGACCGAAAATCCGCGATGCCGTGCCGGGAACCGTAGTGACGCTGGAGGTGACCGTCGACCGGCATCGGCCGACGCCGGGGCGCAATCCGCGCGCGCCGCATCTGGTCTATGCCAGCGACGAGACCGGCGACGTGGTGCTGACCTATTTCCGCGCCCAGCCGGGCTATGTCGAAAAACTGCTGCCGGTCGGCGCCAAGCGCTACATCTCCGGCACCGCGCAGATGTTCGACGGCACCCTGCAGATCGTGCATCCCGACCGCGTGGTGGATGAAGCCGGCTTCGCAAAGCTGTCGGGTATCGATCCCGTCTACCCACTGACGGAAGGTTTGGCGCTGGGCTCGGTGCGGCGCGCCGTGGCGCAGGCGCTGCAGAAGCTGCCGGCACTGCCCGAATGGATCAGCCCGGAGGTGATCCGCCGCTGCAAGTTTGCCGACATCGCCGAAGCGCTGAACCGCGTTCACGTGCCGGTCGAGCTGACGGATATCCTGCCCGGCGGTCCGTTCTGGTCGCGGCTTGCCTTCGACGAACTCTTGGCCGGTCAGTTGGCGCTGGCGCTGGTGCGCGCGCAGCTGCGCCGGCCCGCGGGCGACCGCCACGCCGGCGACGGCCATCTGCGCAACAGGATCATCGATGCATTGCCCTACGCGCTGACGGCGTCGCAGCGCGAGGCCGCCGCTGCCATCACCGAGGATCTGCGCCAGCCGGTCCGCATGCTGCGGCTGCTGCAGGGCGACGTCGGATCGGGCAAGACCGTGGTGGCGCTGCTGGCTGCCGCGGCTGTGGCCGAAGCCGGCAAGCAGGCCGCGCTGATGGCGCCGACCGAAATCCTCGCGCGCCAGCACATCAAGACGATCGCGCCGCTCGCCGAACGCGCCGGTCTGCGGGTCGCGATCCTCACCGGTCGCGAGAAAGGCAGGGAACGCCGCGATATTCTGGCGCGGCTTGCGGACGGCGAGATCGATCTTTTGGTCGGCACCCACGCGCTAATCCAGGACGAGGTAGCTTTCAGGGCGCTCGCGCTCGCCGTTGTCGACGAGCAGCATCGCTTTGGCGTGCGCGAACGCCTGGCGCTGACCGCCAAGGGTGAAGCCGTCGATGTGCTGGTGCTGAGCGCAACCCCGATCCCGCGCACGCTGGTGCTGACTTACTTCGGCGACATGGATGTTTCGGAATTGCGCGAAAAGCCGGCGGGACGGCAGCCGATCGATACCCGCGCGGTGCCAAGCGGCCGTCTCAACGAAGTGATCGACGCGGTCGGCCGCGCGCTGGCGGCGGGAAAACTGGTCTACTGGATCTGCCCGCTGGTCGAGGAATCCGAGACTGTTGAGCTCACCGACGCCGAAGCGCGTTTTGAAAGTCTGAAAGCGCGGTTTGGCGACAAGGTCGGACTGGTACATGGCAAGATGCGCGGCACCGAGAAGGATCGCGTGATGGCACAGTTTGCCGCGGGCGAGATCGGCCTCCTGGTCGCCACCACCGTGGTCGAGGTCGGCGTCGATGTGCCCGCCGCCACCATCATGGTGATCGAGAATGCCGAGCGTTTTGGGCTGGCGCAATTGCACCAGCTGCGCGGCCGGATCGGGCGCGGCTCGGAAGCCTCGACCTGTCTTCTGCTTTACAAGGAGCCGCTGAATGAAATGTCCACGGCGCGGCTGACAGTGATCCGGGAAACCACCGACGGTTTCCGGATCGCCGAGGAAGACCTGAGACTGCGGGGCGAAGGCGACGTGCTCGGCGTCAGGCAAAGCGGCCTGCCCGGCTACCGCATCGCGCGCTCCGACGTCCATGCCCAGCTCATCACCCAGGCGCGCGACGAAGCGCTGCGCATCATGAAGGACAATCCGAAGCTTGCGGGAGCGCGAGGCGAAGCGCTGCGTTGCCTGCTCTATCTGTTCGAGCGCGACGAGGCGATACCGCTGATCGGGGCGGGGTAGTCCTCCCGTCGTTGCAAGCGAAGCGAGGCAACCCGTCTCGCCGTGACGCAACAAGCTGGATTGCTTCGTCGCTGCGCTCCCTTGCGCAAACGCTTCGCCTTTGTCGCAGGCAAAGACGGCGAGAACAGAGGTCTATTCCGCCTTTGCCGGCTCCGGCTGCAGCGTGGCTGCATTCGCCACCCGCGCGGCATTCGCGATGCCGGCCAGGGCGGCTAGTTTCTTCTGCGGGTCGGAGCCGGGCTGCACCACGCCGCAGGACATGATCAGGGTCGCGGCGTCCTCGGCGCTCATCTCGACTTCGATGATCTTGCTCTTCGGCACATAGAAGAAGAAGCCCGTGGTCGGGTTCGGCGCGCACGGCAGGAACACCGAAATATGCTCCTCCCGGCCAGGGAGGCTTCTTGCAACCTCCACACTCGGCGCTTGCGAGATCAGCACGATCGACCACATGCCCGGCGAGGGAAATTCGACCAGGCCGACCCGGCGGAAGCTCGATCCCTGCCCCGAGAACAGCGTCTCGAACACCTGCTTCAGGCCGCGATAGATCGCCCGCACCACCGGCATGCGCCCGAGCAGTCTTTCGCCGAGATCGACCAGCGTCCGCCCGATCAGGTTGGCGGTGAGGAAGCCCAAAAGCGTCAGCGCGATCACGGCGACGATCAGTCCGGAACCCGGCAGCCCGAACGGCAGATAGGTTTCCGGCCGATAGGCCAATGGCACGAACGGCCTGACGATACCGTCCACCCAGGTGACGAACCACCAGGTCAGATAAAACGTGATCGCAATCGGGCCGGCGACGATCAGCCCGGTCAGAAAATAGTTCCGGAATCGGGCCATGAAGCCGGAGTGGGCTTCCGGCGGGACTTCGGCCGGGGGCTCGGTCGGGGGCAGGTCGTCGCGGTTCATGGGGGTTCCAGGTCGGTCCGGCGGCTTTCGTACTGTGCCAGCTAGGGTGTTCTAGCAGGTTTTTGAAGACCTGAAGCGGCGAAGCGACGCTTACCCGGTCTATTCGACGGTCACCGATTTTGCGAGATTGCGCGGCTGGTCGACGTCGGTGCCCATGACTACGGCAGTATGATAGGCCAAAAGCTGCACCGGAACGGCATAAACCATCGGCGTGAAGGTTGCGTCCATATCGGGCAGCACGATCGTCACCAGCAATTTAACCGTCGCTTCGGCGGCACCCCTGGCATCCGTCATCAGGATGATGTTGCCGCCGCGGGCCGCGACCTCCTGCATGTTGGAGACGGTCTTCTCGAACACCCGGTCGTGCGGCGCGATCACCACGACCGGCATGTTCTCGTCAATCAGTGCGATCGGCCCATGTTTGAGTTCGCCGGCGGCGTAGCCTTCGGCGTGGATATATGAAATTTCCTTCAGCTTCAGCGCGCCCTCGAGCGCCAGCGGATAGCTGGTGCCGCGGCCGAGATAGAGCACGTCCTTTGATTTCGCGATCTCGCGGGCCAGTTTCTCGATCTGCGGTTCGGTCGCAAGCGCCGCCGCCATCAGGCGCGGAATTTCCACGAGGCCATGGACAAGCCTGGTCTCATCGATATCGGACAATTCGCCGCGCGCCTTGCCCGCCGCCACCGCGATCGCCGCCAGCACCATCAACTGGCAGGTGAAAGCCTTGGTCGAGGCGACGCCGATTTCCGGGCCGGCCAGCGTCTGCAGCACGGTTTCGCTTTCCCGCGCGATCGTCGATGTCGGCACATTGACGACGGAGAGCGTATGCACGCCCTGCTCTTTCGCATAGCGTAGCGCCGCCAGCGTATCGGCGGTCTCGCCGGATTGCGAAATGAAGATCGCAAGATCGCCCTTTCGCAACGGAGCTTCGCGATAGCGGAATTCGGAAGCGACATCGAGTTCCACCGGCACGCGGGCGAGGCGCTCGAACCAGTATTTGGCGACGTAACCGGCATAGCTCGCGGTGCCGCAGGCGACGATCGAGATGCGCTGGATGTTCCTGAAATCGAACGGCAGCTTCGCGGGCAAAGCCACGCGCTCGGTCGCCATATCGATATAGCGCGCCAGCGTATGGCCGACCACTTCGGGCTGCTCGTGAATTTCCTTGGCCATGAAATGGCGATAATTCGCCTTGTCGACCAGCGATGTCGAGGCGCTGTGCTTGAGAGCGTCGCGATGAACAATCGCGTTGTTCTTGTCGTGGATAACAGCACTGTTGCGCGTGAGCACGACCCAGTCGCCGTCCTCGAGGTAACTGATGGTGTCGGTAAACGGGCCGAGTGCGATGGCATCCGAACCCAGATACATTTCGCCTTTACCGTAGCCGATGGCGAGCGGCGGGCCGTTGCGCGCACCGATCATCAAATCATCATCGCCCGCGAAAATGAACCCCAGTGCGAACGCGCCGCGAAGTTGCGATAAGGTCGCCTTGACCGCGTCGATCGGCTTGAATCCCTGGCCAAGCAAGTCATCGACGAGATGCAAAACGATCTCGGTGTCGGTCTCGGTTTTGAACACCGTTCCTTTTTTTTGCAGCGCTTCGCGCAATTCGCGGAAATTCTCGATGATGCCATTATGAACCACGGCGACGCGAGCCGTTGCATGCGGATGGGCGTTGTTCTCGGTCGGCTTGCCGTGCGTGGCCCAGCGCGTATGTCCGATGCCGGTATGACCGGCCAGCGGCTCGGCCTTCAATCGCGCTTCGAGGTTTTTGAGTTTGCCTTCGGCGCGGCGGCGCTCGAGATGATCGCCTTCCAGCGTGGCGACGCCTGCGGAATCGTAGCCGCGATATTCGAGGCGCTTGAGCAACTCTACCAACTGCTCCGCGACCGGACCGCGCCCGAGAATGCCGACTATGCCGCACATGCGGTCGATATCTCCAAATCGAGGGAAAAAGCGCTGGGCATCTCTTAACGAGAATCGCAGACCGCCTGATACTCAATAATTATTGCCGTATTGAAACAGCGTTAAGTTGAAAGCTTAACGCGCCCTGCTACTCGCTTGCTTTCGGCTTCTTGCCGCGGGTTTTCATCTCGCGGTATCGCGCCGCCCCGCCCTCGCGGTTGGTCTGATCGCTGCGCTCGACCGCCATGGCATCGTCGGGCACGTCGCGGGTGATCACCGATCCCGAACCGATATAGGCGCCGTTGCCGATCTTCACCGGCGCCACCAGCGACGAATTGGTGCCGACGAAGGCGCCGGCGCCGATCTCGGTCCTGTGCTTGGCAAAACCGTCATAGTTGCAGGTGATGGTGCCGGCGCCGATGTTGGTGTTGGCGCCGACATGGGCGTCGCCGATATAGCTGAGATGATTGACCTTGACGCCTGCCTCCAGGGTCGCGGCCTTGGTCTCGACGAAGTTGCCGATTCTGGCGCCGTCGCCGAGCGCGGTACCCGGCCTCAGGCGCGCATAGGGACCGACCGAGGCGTTCCTGCCGATCGACGCCTGCACGATGTGGGAAAACGAATGGATCACCGCGCCGTCAGATATCGAGACGCCGGGACCGATCACCACGAACGGTTCGATCGTGACGTCGCTGCCGAAGGTCGTATCGGCGGCGAGGTAAACCGTATCGGGCGCGATCAGGGTCACGCCGGCATCGAGCGCCGCCTTGCGCAGCCGTGCCTGCATCACCTGCTCGGCTTCGGCGAGCTGGGTCTTGGTGTTGATACCGCGCACTTCATCCTCGCCGGTTTCGATCACGACGGCCTCCAGTCCCAGTTCCCGGGCGATGGTGACTGCGTCGACCAGATAGTACTCGCCCTTGCTGTTGGCATTACCGATTTTTTCGATGATTTCCAGCGCCCTGCGGCCATCGAACGCCATCACGCCGGCGTTGCAAAGTTTGATCGCGCGCTCTTCGCCGCTGGCGTCGGCATGCTCGCGGATCGCCGCCAGCCGGTTGCCCTCGAGCAGGAGGCGGCCGTAACCGGTCGGATCGGCGGCGCGAAAGCCGAGCACGGCAAGGGCTGCGCCCTTCTTCAAGGGTGCGCGCAGGCGTTCGAAGGTCGCGGCCGAGATCAGCGGCGTATCGCCGAACGCAATGAGCAGGTCGTCGGCGCCGCGGGCAATGGCGTCGCGGGCCGCCAGCACCGCATGGGCGGTGCCGAGGCGCTCGCGCTGAATGAAGGTGGCCGCGTCCGGACGCAGACGCCTCGTCTCGTCTGCGACGGCCTTGTGATCCGGCCCGATGACCACCGCAAGGGCGGCGCCGACGCCCTTGGGCGCCGCCTCCAGCACATGCGCCAGCAGCGATTGGCCAGCCACCGGATGCAGCACCTTTGGCAGCAAGGACTGCATGCGCGTACCCTCGCCGGCCGCGAGCACGACGGTAAGGCTGGATCGAGCGGTCATCCCAATTCCTTGTCGCAGGGGCTGATGTTGCGCCGCCGTCATAGAGCCTTTTCGCTGCCCAGGGAAACCCGTTTGCTCCCCGGCCGGCCCCGGATTCCACCCGGATTCCAGATGACGGCGGATTTCCTGTTAATGTTTGCACGTGATTTGTTTGCAGCGTGATTCGGGTGGGCCTAGGGGGGCCGAAGACGACGCATGGCAAAGGATGCCAACAAGCTGGCTGCCAGCTTCGAGCATGAGAATACCGGCGGCCTGCTGTCGGGATTTTTGGCCGAAGAGGACGTTTTGGACCGGCGCGCGCTATGGCGGCTCGGATCGTGGGGCGCGGCCTCGGTCGGCGCCGTGATCCTGGCGGTTTATGCCAATCAGTCCGTAATTACGCTGCGTCGCGACCAGGTCGCGGCGGCCGACCTTGCGCGGCAGGCGCAGCAGATCCAGTCGGCCGCCAGGGAAAGCCAGAACGAGGCCCGGCGGCTGGCGTCCGCGATCGATACGCTTAACGGCGATCGCGACCGGCTTTATTCCCGCGTCACCGTGCTGGAACAGGGGCTGGATTCGGTGACCGGCGCGATTGCCAGGCAAAACGCGGCCGCGGCATCGCCGCAAGCCGCGCCCGCCTCGCCGGCGACGACGACCGGGCCGCAGTCGGCGGCCCAGAGCCCGGCCCCCGCCCCGGTCGCATCCCCGGTGGCGACGACAGCGGCGAAAAGCGCCGACAAGCCGTCCGCGGACGCCGCTGCCCCGGAGCCGGTTCCACCGACGGTGGCTTCCGTTACCCCGGCGACTTCAAATGCGCCGGAAGCGGCGCCGGCGCGCCCGCTGGTGGCCGCGAAATCGATCATGGCCCCGCCCGATGCGGCGGCTGGAAAATTGATCGAACCCGAGAAGCCCGCGAAGGCCGTCACCGCGGCTCCCATGCCGGAGGTGGTTGCGTCCGCCCCGCCTGATGAAAACACCGAGTCGGATGCATCCCAGGCCCCCGCACCCAAACTCGCCGTCCAGCGCACCGAATTTGGCGTCGATGTTGGCGGCGCGAATTCACTCGGCGGCTTGCGCGCGCTGTGGCGCGGGCTTCTGAAATCGAGGTCGAATGCGGCGCTGACGACGTTGCGCCCGATCATCGTGATCAGGGAAGGCAACAACGGGCTCGGCATGCAGCTGCGGCTGGTCGCCGGGCCGCTCGGCGACGCGGCGGCGGCGGCGAAAATCTGCGCCGGCCTGATCGAGAACGCGCGGTCGTGCGAGACGGCGGTGTTCGACGGTCAACGCCTTGCCATGAATGGCGATGAGCCGACGGCGGCTACCGTCAAACCGGCTGTGGCCAAACCTGTTACGGCCAGATCTTCTGCCCACAGGCGGGGCGCTGCAAAACGGGTGGCGGTTGAGGAGCCACCCCAAAAGCCGGATCCCCCCTCCACGCTGTCATCGTTCTTCAGCAGGCGGTAGAAACGCTCAAAAAACCGCACGATTCCAATACCCTGGAGGCGGATTTTCAATCTTTTTGGCGGATCCGGCAATAGTGCCGGCTGCCCCGGCTTGTCCCGCTCCGCATTCCCGACCATATTCGCCTTGCGCGTATTCCGCAAAAGTGGGTACCGGTTTTGCGAATGGACGCGCGCATTTTTGGTTGGACGCATTTTCTTGCGGCTAACCGCATTCCACTTGGCCGGAAAATGCTCCAGTGAAAAAAACTCCGTTTCGGCTCACGCCCTTCCAGGTGCAATGGCTGCTGGTGGTCGGCTTCCTGACCGTCGGCTATGCGCTCTATCTGCGCTATCTCGCGATCGAGTTCTCGACGGTGGCGCTGGCATGCGATGCCGGATTGCAGACCATGCTGTGCAAGAGCCGGATCCTCGCGACCTACCTGTTTCGCAATTCGGTGTTCGGCGTGGTCGCGCTCATCATCGCGACGCTTCACGTCATCCGGCCGTCGATCGTCTTGCTCACGGGCGGGTTGATTGCAGCCGGATTTGGGATCGTGCTTTACAACATCGCGCTGTCGGGCGTCGCGATCGGCCTGCTCATTCTGGGGTTTGCACGGCCCGCGCCTGCCACAGCGTAACGGCGAGCAGGAAATAGACGGCGCAGGTCCACAACGACTGCCAGTTGTCCGAACCTTCATTGATCACCGTGTAGAGCGCGGCCCCCGCCAGCAGGCCGGCAAACACCGCCTCGGCGATCGGGCGCACCCCTTGCTGCGGGCGGTTGAGCAGCATCAGGGTCGAGAACGGCACCACCGCCATGGTCAGGGCGGCGAACGGAAAATCGCGATAGCGCGGATCGAACACAAAACCGAGCGCGGTCTCCGCGCCGATCAATGTCGTCACCACCAGCGCCACGCCCATGATCATCGTCAGCGCCGATTTGGCGCGCATATCGCGGGGGCCCAGCAATTCCAGAAAGGTCGGCAGCGCCCGTCCCGACATCAGCGCGTTGGCAGTAAGCAGCGGCGAGGCGACCGCGGCGGCCAGCAGCGCTCCCCATCCAAGCCAGCCACCGAAGCCGTAGCTTTCATAGAACATCTTGTCGGCGGCGACCCCGAGCAGGATTCCACCCGTGGTCGCCGATATCCCGACGGCGATCCAGGATGCCAGCCGTGGCGTCCAGGGCCGGCGGCGCAAGGTCAGCCAGGCTGCGCCGAATACGAAAATAGCCAGTGCCATCCCGCATCCCATCTGCAGTTTCCAGAACGGAAAGTTGCTGATGGCGACGCCGGGTGGATATTTCACCGCGCGCTGCACTGAATCGAACAGGCCCCAATAGCCGCCGACCGTGCCCTCGAGCTGGCGCTTCCACGGCTGGTCGTAGGCCTCAATCAGGTTGACGCGAAAGTTTTCCCGCTTCGCCAAATCGAGGATTTCCGAGACGACGCGGGCCTGGTTGGTGCGCGACGGCAGCGCTCCCTCGCGCATCCGTCCCTCGCTCGGCCAGCCGGTTTCGCCGATCAGGATCTCCTTGCCCGGAAACGCCACCGCCATGCGCCGGCGGATGGCGTCGACATGGGCCGAGGCGTATTTGGCGCGGATCGGGAAGTCTTCCCAGTAAGGAAGGATGTGAATGGTGACAAAGTCGACCGCTTCATAGACTTCCCGATTGTGCAGCCAATATTCCCAGACATCGGCATAGGTGACGGGAACGGCGACCTGCGATTTGACCGATCGGATGGTGGCGGCGAGGTCGGATGTGGTCATCTCCCCGCGCAACAGCACCTCGTTGCCGACGACCACCGAGGTGATAACGTCGGGGAATTCCTTGGTCAGGCGTACGGCGGTGGAAATCTGCGCCTGATTCTTCAGCCGGTTACTGCCGAGCCATATCCCCTGGATGACCTTCAGCCCCACTTTTGCGGCAAGAGCCGGAACCTGAGCGAGCCCGTTTTCGATCGAATAGGTGCGCACGCAATTGGAAATCTTGGCGAGTTGCGCCAGGTCCTTTTCGATCTGCTCGGGGGGCACGTGGGTGGTCGCGACCAGCGGCGTCTGATCGGCGCGGAACGGCGCATAGGACACGCACATCAGCTTGGCGTTGGGATCGATCGGCGCGCGCGCCAGCGTGACCGGCGTGGCCAGCCACCACCACACCGCGGCGATCGCACTGAGGGATATGAAGAGAAGCGCCAGCGGCGTACGAAGAGAAATTGGTTCCATCCTCCGGGCGGGGACCGTCGATTAGCCGGTCACCGGCCCTCTGCCAAGAGCAGGATATGCGCAATCCAAGGCCGTCGCGCGGGCCGGCTTTACCACAACGCTATAAAGTTGTGACTTTGCTGGACAAAATCCGAAATGTCCGTCATGGGATTCCGCCAGGCGTCTCCGCCGCATTGGGGACCTATTTGGACGGCATCAACGCGAGCCGCGTCGAGGTTGGGCGCGATCGGGAAATAATCGGGGAATTTATGCGTCGACGGGTGCTTCAGCTTCAGAATGCGGTTTTGCGCCACCTCGCCGCCCCCGGGCTTGCACTGCTAATCGGTATCGGAAGCGCGGCCGCCCAGAGCGGCGACAACCGGGCCCAGGACCAGTCCGGCAAACCGGCGGCGGCCAATCCGGCTCAGGCGGCAGACGCGGCCAAGGACAATCAGCGCAAGACCGACGAATTCGCCGAAGCGGCACAGGCCATCAACGGGCCTGCCGGAAACCCGGAATGCGTCTGGTTCGGCCGCCGCGTGGTACGCCTGATGTGGCTCGACGATATCGACACCGCCTTGCGGCATCTCGATCTCTACGACCGGTTTGGCTGTCCCGGTGGTCACGTCCAGGCGACGTTTCGCTGCCTGACCCGTTTTGGCGCCCAGATCGATCCCAAGGTGGCCGAGACGCTTAACAGCCGCGTTCACGCCTGCTGGGTCAATCCGTCGGCGCAACCGCAGGCTGCCGCTGCTGCGCCGGCCGCGCCCGCGCCCGCCGGCAGTGCCGCGCCGCCGGCCCCCGCCGCGACAGCTGCACCGGCCGCAGCTGCCACCCCGGCGCCGGCGCCCGCCAAATAGCCAAAGGCCGCCGCCGGAACGGTTCCGGATTTTTGCAATTTGTTTTTTTTGCGCCCTCAAAACGCCACGGCGTCATAACAGTTGTTAAATCGCGTGGCAGAGGTATGCTCGATTTGCCGCTGACTTGGTCGGACCTCGGGGACAGGTCCGCTTCCCTGCCATTTTGGCCCCACATGGTTTAGTCGCGATGCGTGCCGTCGTCGCTGTTCTGCTGTTTGTGACCGCGATTCACGCTGCGATGTGGGGAGCGCTCCGGGACAAGCAGCAGGCTCCGGACTTCACCGGCGTGCTGCCGAGCGTGTCCTATGCGCCGTTCGACGGGACGGGCCACCCCGACGTCGACAACATTCCCAGCGTCGAAAGAATCCGCGCCGACATGAAGAAGCTGGCGCCGCTGACGCGGGCGATCCGGCTTTATTCCTCGACCGGCGGCGTCGAACTGGTGCCGCCGATCGCGGCCGAGTTCGGACTGAAGGTCACCGTCGGCGCCTGGATCGACAAGAACGTGGACCGCAACGAGCGCGAGATCGACGCGGCCATCAATCTCGCCAGGCACAACAGCAACGTGATCGGCGTCGTCGTCGGCAACGAGACGGTCTATCGCGGCGAGCAAAAGGTCGACGACCTTATCGAGCTGATCAAGCGGGTAAAGAAGTCCGTCAACGTCCCGGTCACAACCGGCGAAATCTGGAACATCTGGCGCGACAATCCGCAGCTCGGTTACTCCGTCGATTTCATCGCCGCGCACGTCCTGCCCTACTGGGAAAACTTCACCGCCAATCAGGCGGTGGACCAGGCGGTTGCGATGTACCAGCTGCTGCGCAATCAGTTCCCCGGCAAGCGCGTTATGATCGCGGAATTCGGCTGGCCGAGCGCCGGGTACAATCTGCGAAATGCCGATCCCGGCCCGTTCGAGCAGGCCGCCGTGCTGCGCAACTTCGTCACCCGCGCCGAAGCCATCGGCATGGAATACAACATCGTCGAGGCGATCGATCAGCCCTGGAAATTCTTTGAAGGCGGCGTCGGTCCCTATTGGGGCATTTTGAATGCCGCCCGCGAGCCGAAATTCGCCTGGACCGGGCCGATCGTAAATCCGGACTACTGGAAACTCGCGACCATCGCCGTGCTCGTCGGCATCCTGATGTCGCTGCCGATTTTAAGGCTGGCCCGGCCCACCGTGATGCAGGCGCTGATGCTGTCATCGGCGGCGAACGGCGTCGGGGCCTGGGCCGCGACCGTGTTCGCCTACTGGAACGGGCATTACTTCGTTTTCGGCTCGGCTTTCGCCCTGACGCTGGGAATTATCCTCCTGGTTCCCCTGGTGCTGATCGCGGTGGCGCGGATCGAGGAAATCGCTGCGATAGCCTTCGGCCACAAGCCGCGCCGGCTCATCACGAAGGGAGCGCCCGTGGCACCGGCCACGATGGGCGAAACCGTCACTTTCCCGAAGGTCTCGATCCATGTGCCGGCCTATTTCGAGCCCCCCGAGATGCTCAAGCAGACGCTCGATGCGGTCTCGCGGCTGGATTATCCGAACTTCGAATGCGTGGTGATCATCAACAACACGCCCGACCCGGCCTTCTGGCAACCGATCCAGGATCACTGCCGCGCGCTCGGCGAGCGTTTCAAGTTCATCAACGCCGAGAAGGTCGAAGGCTTCAAGGCCGGCGCCTTGCGCATCGCCATGGAGCGGACCGCCGCCGATGCCGAGATCATCGGCATCATCGATGCCGACTATGTGGTGGAGCCGGATTGGCTGAAGGACCTGGTGCCGGTTTTCGCCGATCCCCGCGTCGGCCTCGTGCAGGCGCCGCAGGACCATCGCGACGGCGACCTTTCGCTGATGCACTACATCATGAACGGCGAATATGCCGGGTTCTTCGACATCGGCATGGTCCAGCGCAACGAGGTCAACGCCATCATCGTTCACGGCACCATGTGCCTGATCCGGCGCGCGGCGATGGACATGGCCGGCGGCTGGGCCGGCGATACCATCTGCGAGGACACCGACCTGGGGCTTGCGATCATCGAGCACGGCTGGCTGACGCACTACACCAACCACCGCTACGGCTACGGCCTGTTGCCCGACACCTACGAGGCCTTCAAGAAGCAACGCCACCGCTGGGCCTATGGCGGCTTCCAGATCGTCAAGAAGCACTGGCGGCGTTTCCTCCCCGGCGCCAGCCGGCTGACGCCGGATCAGCGGCGCGAATTTACCCTGGGCTGGCTGAACTGGCTGGGCGCCGAAAGCCTCGGCGTGCTGGTCGCCATCCTGAACCTGATCTGGGTGCCGATCGTCGCCTTCGCCGATATCGCCATTCCCGACAAGATCCTCACCCTGCCGATCATCGCCGCGTTCGTGGTCTCGCTGGTGCATTTCGTGGTGCTGTACCGCCTGCGCGTGCCGGTGAAATGGGGGCAGATGCTGGGCGCGATGGTCGCGGCGATGTCGGTGCAATGGACGGTGTCGCGCGCGGTCGCCAATGGACTGATCACCGAGCACCTCGCCTTCGCCCGCACCTCCAAGGGCGGTTTGTCCCGGATGTCGATCGAGTTCCAGGCATTCTGGGAAGCCGTCATCGGCGTGTTGCTGCTGATCGGCGCGGCCGTGCTGGTCGTCACCAACAGTTTCAAGGAAGTACGCGAGATCTACGTGTTCGCGGCCGTGCTGGTGCTGGAAAGCCTGCCGTTCCTGTCGGCGGTTGCGATCGCCATTCTGGAGAACTCGCGGCTCAACTCGTTCGCGTTCTGGCGCAATACCGGCATCCGGACCGCAGAACTGATCGGCCTGCGCCCGGTGGCGATGCCGAAGGTGGCTGGCACCTCCCAGCCGGTGGCATCCGAGATTCATCGGGAAGCCAGTTGACCGGGGGACGGATTTGTCGTGGCCGTACTCACGTGAAGATTCCGCGCTAACCGGCGGCAGTGGCATGTAAATCCGGGTTGTCCCGCGCGCCCTTTGCGGTTTTTCGCGCTATTGACCCGCACCAAGCCGCCCCCTACACAGCGCGGCAAGTGAGCGCGTAGCTCAGGTGGTAGAGCACGTGACTTTTAATCATGGGGTCGAGGGTTCGAGTCCCTCCGCGCTCACCATGAAATCAGTGTCCAGCCCGGACACATAGGAAGCAGAACGTACCTAAGACACGGGTGACGACCTCGTGCCGAACGGGTTGTCGAGGGGTTGCAGGGTCTTTTGCTCCAGCGCAGGGCTCGCCATCGCCGCAGTGCGCTATCCCGCCCTCACCTCTCATCGTCCGGGATGAACGCGGAACTGATCGACCGCAGCGCCAGGACGTGATCCACTCCGGCGCCTCCATTTAGTCGTCCGTGAAATATCCAGAAGCGCCTGAGCGGCAATAGAAATTGCCGGAATTCCTGCGATTGGATTTGCCGGAAATTGGGGCTCCGGCATCGATTTTCTTGCAAATTCGAGTTTGGGATTCCCTCGAATCTGAAGCCGTGATTCTCTGCGTTTGGTGGGATCGAGCGGAGGGATTTCGATGCGGCCACGGGAGCGGCGGGAGAGCGGCGAGCAGGATCTGTTTCGGTCGCGGCTCGATCAGGTCATCAACATGGACCACGCGCTGGTGACGCTGGCGCGGACGATCGACTGGGGATTTCTGGAAGATAAATTCGGTGCGGTGTACGCCGATGGCAGCGGCCGGCCGCCGCTGCCGACCCGGCTGATGGCGGGGCTTGCGATCCTCAAGCACACCTACGACCTCAGCGACGAGGTGGTGTGCGAGCTGTGGATCGAGAACCCTTATTACCAATACTTCTGCGGGGAGGAGTTTTTCCAGCACCGGATTCCGCTCGATCGCTCCTCGATGACCAACTGGCGCCATCGCATGGGCGAGGAGCGGCTGCAGGCGCTGTTGCAGGAGAGCCTTGCAGTCGCAACCAGGACTGGCGCGATGAAGCCCGGCGATCTCGCCCGCGTGATCGTCGATACCACGGTGCAACCGAAAAACATCACCTTTCCCACCGACGCCAAGCTGCTGAACCGGGCCCGGGAGAAGCTGGTGAAGCTGGCGAAAAAGCTGGGTGTGGAGCTACGGCAGTCCTACACGCGGGTCGGCAAGTTCGCCCTGATCCAGCATCAGCGTTACGCCCATGCCAAGCAGTTCAAGCGTGCCAACAAGGCTTTGCGCACGCTCAAAACCTATCTTGGCCGTGTGATCCGCGACATTGCCCGCAAGATCGACGGCGATCCCGGGCTCGAGACGGCATTCGCTCGCCTGCTGAGCCTGGCGCGGCGCGTACGCGCCCAGGAGCGCGGACAGCGCGGGCCCAAGGTCTACAGCCTGCATGCGCCCGAGGTGGAGTGCATCGGCAAGGGCAAGGCACACAAGCCCTACGAGTTTGGCGTCAAGGTCAGCGTTGCCACCCCCCTCAAGCACAGCAAGGGCGGCCAGTTTGTCGTCCACGCGCAAGCACTGCCAGGCAATCCCTATGACGGCCATACGCTAGCTAGCGTCATCCCGGCGATCGAGCAACTCGTCGGCCATACCATCGAACGGCTTCATGCCGATGCCGGATATCGCGGCCACAATGCGCCGCCCGAATACAAGTTCAAAATCTACACCTCAAAGCAAAAGCGCCGGGTAACGCCACAGATCAAACGAGAGATGCGACGCCGCTCCGCCATCGAACCCGTCATCGGCCATACCAAGAACGAGCATCGAATGGACTGCAACTACCTCGCAGGCCGAAACGGCGACGCCAACAACGCCATCCTCGCCGCAGCCGGCTACAACTTCCGTCGCCTCATCAGGTGGCTGAGCGATTTTTTGCGCCGCTTTCCGGCCATGCTCTTTCTGTCCGTAGAATGCAGACAGGCTTGAAAATCGCGTTCTTCACGGACGACCATTTAGGGGGTAGTGGAGGAAACAATGAAAAAACGCATCGCAATCATCGCGACATGCGGCGGTTTGCTGGTTTTGACAGCAACATTCGCTCACAGCCAACAAATATTCGACCGGTGGGGAAATCTGAGAACGGGAGAATCCCGGAAAGCACACCAGGAAAACCGGATCAACCGAAATGAAGCAGGGCATCGTAACCGGGGCCGGCCCGGGCGGGGGTCCCCGCCGCGGGAAAATATCGGACAATGAAAGTCCTCGGCCTCAAAACCGGAGGCATTAGATTTTAGCATTTCGAAGCCGACTAGGAAATCAAACCCGCCGGCGTGAAACCGGCGGGCCCCGTGGTGCTGCGCCTGCTGATCGACGGCCTAACTGCCGCCTTTTAGCTCCGTCAGAACGTCGCGAAGCACGCGTTTGCGAGCATCCTCTGTAAGACCTGCGAGCGCCTCTTTCACCTTCTCGGTCCGTTGGCGCAAATCTAGCTCGGCCGGTTTTTGTGCTTCGGCGTTTTGAAGCGCGTTGGGGTTGCTGCTCATTCTTCCATTCTCCATTTCGCTGAGTTGGGGCCGCCCGCCTGGGGGAAGCGGACGGCCTCGGTGGATCGCCTTCGCGGCGGATTGCCGGCGCGGAACGGCTCGATTGGCTTCTTTTGGGTGTTCTTCATCGGGAACTAACAAAGGGACCGTCCAAATTCCGTGAGGATCGGGTTGATCTACCGAAGGCGAAGAGGGGAATGAAGAAATCAAAAAAGTCGACCACATCGGTCGCTGTGACAGCGGAGCAGGAGCAGGCAACGACGGAGGCTCTGTTGGTGGTTGCGGAACAGGACGGGCCAACGATGTTCGCGCGGATTGGCCTGAATTGCCCATTCGGTGCTGGCCACATCTTATTGTGATGTTGACTGTTCTCCAGCAATGGCCTTCCAGCGCCCGGCCAACTCCTTGATGGACTGCAGCGGCAAAACAGTTTTCATTCCGACTTCGAGCTTTGAGTCCTCCGCTTTAAGTAGGTCAAATGCAATATCTGCCTGAACCAGACTAGCAGCGACTAGCCGTGCCACGGCACGCAATTCCGAACCTTTCTGAACGTCTGATTCACGCCGCGCATTCCAGCCCGCCAGCGAACGAATTGCGTCGCGGGAACCCTTCATGAAGCCGTAGCATGCCGCGATGTGACCGACCACGGACGGGCTCAAAAAGCCTAGGTTGGCGGCATTCGCCTCGAATATTGTGAAATAGTTTTCCTTGCTCACATCGCTTGCCCATATCGTCCCCTGCTCGGGCGGGTTTCGAATTTGGAGTTCGAATGCATCAGCTAACCTCAGACGTTCGATCACAGCTACGAAGGAACAAATCTCAGCAAAAAGCATTCGTCGAAGCGCGTCCCTCTTCGCCTTCTCTTCAACGCGCCGACGGATAACCCACGCAACGGCCCCGAAGACGGCCAACACGAAGGCCGTAAGGTTGGCTCCCTCCGCGAGTGAGCCCAGATTGGTCATTTGTGGAATGCTCCATAGGTCAAAGCCACCAAGCCACAAACTACAACGGCCATTTCAACTGTTAGTACATACGCTTTTCTTTCACAATATTCAGTTGAGGCCCGAAAAAGATCACGCCCTTTGATCGGGCATGTTCCTGATCTGCTGATCCAAAAATTCCCCGCCATGGCGAAAGACAGCTTGCGCACGCCTGCAGGTTGCGGAACACTTCGGCGGGTTGGTTCCGGCTGAGGGCGAAGGGGAAATGACAGGTCCACATCCAGCTGGCCGCGGCCGGCCCACTCCACCGTGGACGCCAGAAGAAGGCCATCGACTTCGCGCCTTGGCGGAAGCGGGAAGAACCGCCGCCGAAATTGCCGAACAGCTGATTCGAGGTGAAGCAGCCGTTCGCAAGCGAGCGGCGATTCTCGGTGTGTCGTTGAGACGGATCGCGAAACCTCGTCGTAACTTGCGGAGTTGACAGATCGCCGTGGGGGGAAGATTGCTTTCGCCTGACCTTGGGGCGATTGCCTGCCATCCTGGCCTGCGCTTTGATGCGCCATGCCCGAACCCGGCCGCCAGAAGATCACCGTTGGAGAAATGCGCGCCGCTGGCGTTCGCGGCCTCCTGATCTATTGCGCCGACTACCAATGCAGCCATCGGACAACGATCCGCGGCGACAGATGGCCGGATGACGTTCGGCTGTCCGACATCGGCCGCGTTTCGCCTGCCAGGCTTGCGGCCAGCGGGGCGCGGATGTCCGCCCCAATTTTGATTGGGAGCAAGGTGTACAAGATCATTCGATGACCCACTGCTGGCCGCCATCACGGCGAGCGGGAGGGCGTCAATCTTCGAGGGAGATTCTGATGCGCATTCTGGCTTTGGCAATTTTGACGATTGCGACGGTTTCGGCCGCCCCGTCGGCTCGCGCCCAGACTTATGACCCGGCCTATCCGGTCTGCCTGCAAATCTACCAAGGCTGGAACGACTATTACTTTGAATGCGGCTATACCTCGCTGGCACAGTGCAATATGTCAGCATCGGGCCGCGCCGCACAGTGCGTCATCAACCCGTATTACGCGGGTGCAAAAGCCTCGCCGCGGCGACGCGACCGGCGGCATCGCCGCGTGTATTGAGCTAATCCAGCCCATGGATGGCGTTCGGCTGTCCGACATCGATCCGCTGTTTGCCTGCCAAGCTCGCGGCCAGAGAGGCGCTGACGTTCGCCGGAATTTCCATTGCGAGCGAGAGGCCCGACAGGCGACGCTTCCTGTGTCGGCCTGATGCCTGAAGTCCGGCCCGGCCGGCGGCTTCTTCATCACCGCTCCCGGTCCGGATGCACCCGGGGATAAGGCGTGATCTCACGCGTCGCGATGAATTCGATCACGTGCACGGTCGAGTTGTGGCCGCGATGTTTCGCGCGCGGCATCCCGCTCGCATCAGCAAGCAGTGGAGAACCGCGCTCGCGCAAATCGGTAACTTGGTCTTGCTCCGTGAGTTCAGACTAACTTTGATTTCAGTTCGCTGCGGTGAGCGAATCCGGTTCCCTGAGGGAACGTGTTTGCTTGAGCAGTTTGCTCTGGGATGGGGGTCCTCAAGAAATGTCGTTACGCTGGGGATGCGTTGCAATCGTTTGCCTTGTCCTGGCTTCGAGCGCGCAAGCCGCCGAGCCCTCCGGGCTCATTCACCGCGCATCATGTTCCGTCGTTCGGTTCTACGTCGCAAAATTCTCGGCATCGGCCGCTGAGATGTGGGCGCGAAGTCACGGGGCCACCGAGGCCGAGATCGAGGCGGCGCGGCGTTGTATCAAGACCATACCAGGCCAAACCGCTCAGGCTGCTCATTGGACATTGCAGTAACTCACCAACCATCGCCCGGCACGTCCGCCGTGATCGATGCCACGGCGTTCAGTCGGAAAGCATGCTGCGGCAGCAGCTCGCGCGCACGTCAGCCCATGACCGCCGCCGATCTCTCACCGCGCGCAGAGTGGCATCGAACCATTCCGCCATTCCAAGGCAGGCGGCCGTCCGTCCCTCGAATGCCGTCGCTTCATTCCGAAGAATTCGGGCCGATATCTCGATCTCGCGCAGAAAAGACGGCGGAGCAACACCGTCCTTCTCAAACAGTTTGGCAGCCTCGGATATCGCCGCTTTCATCCTGGCGAAATAGTCCGGCTCGACCGACTTGCAGGAATGGATCGACAGAAGAGCACCGGTGATTTCGGATTGCACCCGCTCCAGTGCCGCGATCAGATCGAAGTCGTTCATCGCCATATGCTCGCCGCTCAATCGGTCTTGAGGAAGTGTCGGCAAGCCCATCGATGAGCCGGGCCATCCAGGTCAACAGCGTCAGGTCGCGGGCGATGTTGGCGATGTGGAATGGCACTACTTTGGCGGTCGTAGCTCACCCTTCACCCAACCCATGGCCGCGTTATGCGTTTTCAGCGGGTCGGGGCGGTCGCATTCAAAACACTGGAAAGTGCGAGGTCCGTCGCCGCCGGGAGGCAGCGCCAGGATCAAATTGGCCCCGCAATTGGGGCAAGTCGGTCTTTTAGCTTGGCCCATCCAATATTTTTATGCCGGCAAACCTGAAATGTCTATTCGGTTGCGGACAAAAAGGTACAGCCACAACTTATACGATTGGCAGTTACGCGGCGGAGGCACGGCCCCGCCTTTGGGGCTGGGGGGCTGAGTGAGACGGGTGCCGTGCCCGGACCACGGACCAGCGCGTGGCTCACGTGGCCCAATCAACTAATCGGCGCTGTGCGAAGTCGTTCCGGCGAGCAGGCGATAAACCGTGCGGATGGCGTGGCTGGCCGATCCGCGCCGCGCAGATACCGCATGGTTTGCGGATGGAACCGCAGGCGGAAAAAGGGTCCCATCGGCGCTTGCTCCGCATGGCGACGATCAGTCTTCGCCGGCGGTGTGCTTCTTGCGGATTTGCCGAACCGTCCACCAGATCGCAAGGGCGGCGACCGGCACGAAGGCTGCGGTGACGATGCTCGGTTCGGCCGTCATGCGGCCGCTGTCGTGGGCGGCCTTCACCAGATAGCCGAACAGCCCGACGACATAATAGGTGACGGCCGCGACCGAAAGGCCTTCCACCGTGGTCTGCAGCCGCAGTTGCAGCCGCGTCCGTGCATTCATCGATTTCAGCAGTTCCTGGTTCTGCTGCTCCAGTTCGACATCGACGCGGGTACGCAGCAGGTTGGCGGCGCGCGCCAGTTTCAGCGAAAGACTCGACTGCCTGTTTTCGATGGTGACGCAGGTGCGCAGCGCCGGCTTCATCCGCCGGGCCAGGAACGAGGTCCAGGTCGGCAGCCCGGGAACCTTGCGCTCGCCGATGGTCTGCAATCTTTGCTCGACGATCTCCTCATAGGCGCGGCTGGCACCGAAGCGGAAGACGCTCGCGGCGGCACCCGCCTCGACCTCCGCGGCCAGCGCGGTCAGTTCGTCGAGCAGTTTGTGATTGCTGGCGAGATCGCCGGCGCGGCGCATTTCTTCGGTAACCTCGACCAGTCGCCGCTCGGAGGCCGCGATCGACGGCGCGAGGCGCTGCGCCTCGGGCAGGCCGAGCAGCGCCAGGGTGCGATAGGTTTCGACTTCGATGACCCGCTGCACCAGCGCGCCGGTCCGCTCCGCATTCATGCCGCGGTCGACCACCAAAATTCGCACGAAGCCGGACGGTCCCGGCTGGAAATCAGTGGCGAAGACCGCACGACCGTCGGAGTTTTCCGCCACCACAAGGCTGGCGCGGTTGAACAGCCGTTCCGGGTCGGTGCGCGGGGGGTCTTCGGCCAGCAATTGCAGGTCGATCGCAACCAGCAGCGGGCCGGGCTGCGGAATCTGCCGCATCGCCGCCGCGAGCGATGCCGGGTCCGGATGAAAGGGTATGCCGCCGGGGTCGTCCGGCATCTCCCAGGTGTAAGTGGTGAATTCCGAATGCTGCTCCCAGCGCAGGATGGTGGTGCCGAACAGGGCGCGGTGATGCTTTTCGGCGGGCTGCGGCGGCGTCAGCCCTCGCGACGCGCAGAACGCGACCAGGCTGGCGCGGTCGGCTTGGGCCCGGGTACCGGAAGTATCGAAGCCGAAATGCAGAATGCGCGACGGATTCTGCAGCGGCGTGAACGGCCGGGCGTGGAGTTCGCCGAGAATGGCGGCCCGTAACGGGTGCGGCGCCAGCCGCGCCCCCTCGCCGTCGCCGATCAGAACTTCCATAGCCAAATTCCAGTCGATCAAGCGCCCCAAAACGAGCGCGCCATGCTGACTAGCATTTCAGGGCGTCAGACAGAAGCGGCAAGGCAATGACCTCTGTTGACAGAGGCGGCACGCAACGGCCCTGACGATGACCGTGCGCGGCGCCCTGCCCCCGATCCCGAACGTCGTTCGGCGCCTCGAGTTCGGCGCGGGTCATGCCGGCACCCTTGCCGGCTTCTTTTCGGTCCGACCCCCTGCGTGTCGCGTGAGCCAATAACAACGAGAGCGATTTCATCTTCGCGCATCGTTCGCCGAATTGCGATCATCCAACCAGAACCGCGCGCAATTTATTTGCCTATCATTCGGTCGACACAAACGCGTCATCTGCATCGTGGTAGTCCATTCGTTGCGAGGCAGGAGGGTCCGTTAGAACTTCTGCGCAATGCGACAACGTCGACAGAAAAGATGACAGGAGATCTTCGTGGTTTTCAAAAAACTGAATTTGACTGCAGCCCTGCTGGCTACAGCGCTTGCGGGCAGCGCGATGGCAGCCGAGGGACCCGTTCCGAACGGCGTGCCCCATCTCGATCATGTATTTCTGATCATGATGGAGAATCACGGTTACGGGCAGATTCTGAATAACCCGAACGCGCCCTTCATCAATGAGCTGGCCGGCAAGGCCAATTTGGCCACCAATTATTTCGCCGTCGGGCATCCGAGCCTGACCAATTATCTCGAAGTCGTCGGCGGCTCCAACTTCGGCGTGCTCAGCGACAATGCCCCCAACTGGCACAATACGGCCTGCACCCCCAATCTGGCATCTGGCACCCCGTCGACCGATAATCCGTCGACCCCGGTGATCTGCCCGATCGCAGGCGTCGGCACCGATGCTCCGACCGTGGCCGTCGACACCACGAACGAAACCAGCGGACCGCCCGGCGAAAACAACATCGATGGATTCCGGTCGTTTCCGGCTGCGCCCGGCACCGTCGGCAAAACCATCGCCGACCAGCTTTCAGCGAAAGGCAAGAGCTGGAAGAGCTATCAGGAAAGCCTGCCGCTCGGCGGAGCCGACAACGTCAATTACAGCGACGGCGTCTTCACCAACAATACCGATTTCAGCCAGATTCTTCCCGCTCAGAACCCGCCGCTGAGCCAGAGCGGCGTCGTGAGCCTTTACGCTGCGAAGCATAATCCGTTCGTTTATTTCAAGAGCGTTCAGGAAGGCGCCATCAGCAAATCCGTTGGATTCGATGGCCCGGAAGGCCTTTACGCCGATCTCGCAACCGGCAAGGTCCCGTCATTTTCGTTCATCGCGCCGAACCAGTGCAACGACATGCACGGCCGGGGCAATGCGGGGCCGTTCTGCAATTATGATCCCACCAGCGATGGCAGCCAGGCCGGGCTCAACCCCGCCCTGATCTACCAGGGCGACGTCGCCGTGAAACGGCTGGTTCAGTCGATCAAGGCTTCGCCGGCATGGCAGGAGGGCGAGAATGCCATCATCGTGATGTGGGACGAGAACGACTATAGCATCGCCCCCAATGTCAACAAGGTCGCGGTGATCGTGGACGTCAACCATGATGATGACCGTCGCAATGACAGCGAGCGCCGCGTCCAAAGCGCGGCGTTTTACACGCACTTCTCGATGTTGAAGTCGCTGGAGGCAGGCTTCGGACTGCCGTGCCTCAACCATGCTTGCGACAACAACACCAACGTAATGGCGGATATGTTCCGTCGCTGACGGCAATCACGAAATGGCTCGCCCCGCTTCGGCGGGGCGAGCCGATTCTTTTTAGACCAGCCTCAAAACGAATGCGCATATGCCGCGACAGTCTTGCTGGTTTGCCGAGTGGCGCTTTTTTTTACGACGCAAGCGCCGCGTGATGCGAATTTCATTCTTCGCGAACGGCCGATGCAATTGGACTCGTCAATTCCTCGATCCGAAAATTGATTTCTTCTTCGAACTATAACGAGTCCGTCGCACGACCGTAATTGTGCCGACCTAGCATCGCCGCCTACCCCCAAACAACGGCGAGGCTAACATCACTATGACCACACCTGACCGTCGCGATTTCCTCCGCGTTCTGAGCGGCATCACAGTATCTGCGGCGCTTCCGCAAAGTATTGGTCGGGCACTGGCGCTTCCCGCGAATTGTCGCACAGGCACGATCCGGGACGTCGAACATATCGTCATCCTCACGCAGGAGAACCGCTCGTTCGATCATTACTTCGGGAGTTTGCGCGGCGTGCGTGGATTTGGCGACCCGCGGCCGGTGGTCCTGCCCTCGGGCAAGTCGGTGTGGCATCAACCCAACGGAAATGGCGAGGTCCTGCCATTCCATCCCGAGCCGGCAACAGCGCCCAATCTCGGATTGCAGTTCCTGAGCGATCTCTCGCATGGCTGGGCCGACGGGCATGGCGCATGGAACGGAGGAAAATACGACCAGTGGGTGAAGTACAAGAGCACGACCACGATGGCGTATCTGACCCGGGACGATATTCCGTTCCACTATGCCCTGGCTGACGCCTTCACCATTTGCGACGCCTACCATTGCTCGACGATGGCCCCGACCGATCCGAACCGTTACTTCATGTGGACGGGCTGGGTCGGCAACGACGGTCAAGGCGGCGGTCCGGTGATCAGCAATGCCGAGGTCGGGTATGACTGGTCAACCTTTCCGGAAGTCCTGCAAAACGCGGGCGTGTCCTGGAAAATCTATCAGGACGTCGGAAACGGGCTCGATGCCAACGGGTATTGGGGGTGGACGGACAATCCCTATATCGGCAACTATGGCGACAATTCCCTGCTCTATTTCCATCAATATCAAAATGCGGCGCCAGGGACTCCGCTTTCTGAAAAGGCGAAGACGGGAACCAACATCCTCCAGGGTGGAACTCTGTTCGATCGTCTCCGCGCCGATGTCGCCGGCAACTCCCTGCCGCAGGTTTCGTGGATCGCAGCTCCCGAGGCCTATTCGGAGCATCCGAACTGGCCGGCAAATTACGGCGCCTGGTACATTTCGCAGGTGCTCGACGCGCTGACCTCCAACCCGGAGGTCTGGAGCAAGACCGCGCTGTTCATCAATTATGACGAGAACGACGGCTTCTTCGATCACATCGTTCCGCCCTATCCGCCGCAATCTGCTGACCAGGGCAAGTCGACGGTCGACGCAAGCATCGAGATCTTTCGCGGCAGCGCGGCCTATCCCACCACGTCATATCCTGTCGGTCCCTACGGCCTGGGTACCCGCGTGCCGATGATCGTGGTATCGCCCTGGAGCAAGGGCGGCTTCGTCTGTTCAGAGCTGTTCGACCACACCTCGCTCATCCAGTTCATCGAAAAGCGCTTCGGTCCGGATCACCCGGGACTGATCGAGAACCAAATCTCCGCCTGGCGCCGTGCCGTCTGCGGAGATCTGACATCCGCCTTCAATTTCGCAGAGCCCGACGTCAAGGTCATGCCGCTGCCGGGCACGTCGGCTTTCGCGCCGCCGGCCGCGGACATTGCATCGTCAAAAAGGTACCCGAGCTACGCGCCGGCCGTGCCGACCAGTCAGGCGATGCCAATCCAGGAGAGCGGACTGCGTCCCGCACGTCCATTGCCGTACGAATTGCACGTCGAGGGCGAAGCCGATTTCTCCGAACGTTCGTTCGATATCGGCTTTCGCAATACCGGCAATGCCGGCGCCTGCTTCGATGTGCGCTCCGGCAACACTTCTGCCGGACCGTGGACCTACACCGTCGAGGCCGGCAAGGCATTGTCCGACACCTGGAACGTCGCGTCGAACCCCAACGGCGAGTACGATCTTTCCGTTTACGGGCCGAACGGCTTTCTACGCGCGTTCAAAGGCGGCATCGGGGCTGGCCGAGCCAATCTTGATGTCGACAGCCGTTACGGCGACGACGACGACGGCGCGGGGCTCGAATTGACCGTCACCAATCGCGGGACGGCAGCCTGCGCGGTAAGCATCGTGAACTCCAACACCAATGAAACAATGACTCACTGGCTGGATCGCGGTCAGTCGTTCCGGAAGAATTGGCAGCTGACGGCGAGCCATGGCTGGTACGACCTGGTGATCCACGTCAATACCGACCAGGGCTTCCAGCAGCGTCTGGCAGGTCATATCGAAACCGGCCGAGACAGCGCAAGCGATCCGGCCATCGGGATCGTCTGAGGCGTTCCCGACCGGTTGACCGATAGAAGCTTGGATTTTTTGGGCGGGACAGGTGAATGTCGCTCACCGCGGCGTTCACACGTCCCGCAGAGTCTTTATCGGGCTGCTTCATCACGTCTTGCGGCTCACGAGTAAATATCTTCAAAAATCGCCGTCCCGAATGTCACGTCATCAGCGTGAAACGTGCGGCTGCAACAGTCGCCGCCTCGACAACCAACGTTCTGGAGAATATCATTATGTTGCTTAAGAAGATTGCCCTTAGTCTGTTGGCCGGCGTGGCCTTTGGCGCGACAGCGCAGGCGGCCGATATCGACCACGTCCTGCTGATCAGCGTGGACGGACTGCACGCCCTTGACGTGGCGCGCTATGTTGAGGGCCATCCGAACTCCGCTCTGGCCGAATTGTCCAGCCATGGCATCACCTACAGCAACGCCCGCACGCCCGCGAACTCCGATTCGTTCCCGGGACTGCTGGCGCTCGTGACGGGCGGCTCGCCGATCTCCCACGGCCTGTTCTACGACGTGAGCTATGACCGCACTCTGTTTGATCCGGGCAACGTTTCCTGCAAGGGCGCGGCTGGCAACACGATCGTATTCGACGAAAGCATCGATCAGTACAGCGGCAATATCTCCCAGAACACCATCGATCCGACCAAGCTGCCGCGCGGGCGCAATGAGTTCGGCCAGTGCGTTCCGGTGTATCCGCACAATGCGATCAGGACCAATACGATCTTCGAAGTGGTCAAGAGCAAGGGCGGCCGTACCGCGTGGGCGGACAAGCACCCGGCCTACGATCTCGTTAACGGTCCGTCGGGCAAAGGCGTGGATGATCTCTATACGCCGGAGATCACCAATGTGAACGGTTTCGACGCCACCGTCAGCGTCGACTGCACGGTTGCCAACGATCAGCTGAAAGTGGCGGCCGTCATCAATGAAATCAACGGCCTCAAGCATGACGGCTCGCCGAGCGGCGGCGCCCCCGCCGTATTCGGAATGAACTTCCAGGCGGTAAGCGTCGGGCAAAAGCTGGCCAACGATAATAGTGACGGCAGTTGCCCACAGAGTACCCATACGGGCAAGCCGGGCGGCTACACCGACGGCGCCGCGACGCCGACCGACGTCCTCGCCTTTGGCCTGCAGAAGACCGATGAAGCCCTCGGCAGCATGATCCAGGCTCTCAAGCAGCGCGGCCTCTACAATTCCACGCTGTTCATCGTCAGCGCCAAGCACGGCCAGTCACCGATCAACCCGGCCAAAGTCAACAAGCCGGGCCATTTCGCCGACCTCGTTGCGGCGCTGCCGGACGCCGGAACCGATCCGGGAGCACTGGCCATCGCCAGCGCCAATGCCTGCTCCACGGGCCCGTGCGGCTTCGTCCAGGACGACGATGTCGCGCTGATCTGGCTGCAGGATCAAAGCAAGACACCGGCTGTGATCAACTATCTGAACGCCAACGCCAAGGCCTTGTTCATCGATGAAGTCCTGGGCGGCGATGAACTGAAGCTCAAGTTCAACGATCCGGCGCACGACAGCCGGACGCCCGATATCATCGTTCAGCCTGTCTACGGCACCATCTACACTGGATCGAGCAAGAAGAACGCCGAGCACGGCGGGCTGAGTTTCGGCGACACCAATGTCGGGCTGGTCGTTTCCAACCCGCGCTTTCCGGCTGTCGTGTTGAAAACTCCCGTCCTCACCTCGCAGGTCGCGCCGACGATCCTGGAGGCGCTCGACATCGAACCTGAGACGCTGAAGTCCGTCCGCGTCGAGCACACTGCGGTGTTGCCCGGCCTGTGGGACAATCGCTGAACTGCAACGACATAAACGATTGACTGGAGGAGCCCTGCATTCGCCGGGCTCCTTTCGTTTTGCACGACAGTTTCGGATTTGACCGAGACAGCCGTTGGACGCTCGAAACCACTCCAATCGACCGCATTCGTCCGTCGCTGACGTGTTCAATGAGATGTCACAAATTATTCGTCCGCCTGTGACCGAGCTCTGAAAAATTCCGCGCGGCGCATCCGTTCGGTCGCCACACGCCAACGCTCATCATCTTTCAATTTCCACTCTTTCATAAGGAGGCAATCCCGATGCGTTTGCCAGCAGCCCTAGGTTTGGTATCCGCTCTGGCCCTTGCGGTCGCGGGTGCAAGCGCCGTCGCAGACGACCAGCACGGCCGCGATTCCGGTAACTTCAATCAGGTTCACACCGCAACGCCGATCAAGCATGTCGTGGTGATCTTCCAGGAGAACGTCTCGTTTGATCATTATTTCGGCACCTATCCGAAAGCCTTGAATCTATCCGGCGAGACGCCGTTCACGGCGTCGCAGCACACGCCGAAAGTCAACAACCTCGCCAATCCGCTCGACGTGAACAGCAATTTCGGGCCGCGCGCCGGCGTCGATCTTCTGAACAACAATCCCAACAGCAATCCCAATGCTCCGGCAGCTCCCAACAGCAGCAAGACCAACGGCGCGGGCGCATCCAATCCCTTCCGGCTGTCGCCTTCACAAGCGCTGACGGCCGACCAGGGCCACAATGAAAGCCCGGAGGAAAGCGCCTACAACAACGGCCAAATGGATGGCTTCCCCGCCTTCGTCGGAACTTCCGGGCCGCCGCCGGCCGGTATCGGCAGCAAGGCGCTGGTGATGGGGTATTACGACGGCAACACAGTTACCGGACTGTGGAATTATGCCCAGCATTTCGCCTTGAACGACAACAACTACACGACGCAGTTCGGCCCCTCGACTCCGGGCATGCTTAACCTGATCTCGGGTCAGGCCAACGGCTTCGCCGCCACGCTGAACGTTCTCAACACCTCAGGCGGCCTCCTCCACGGCACCCACGAGGCGTTCGGCGATGCCAGCAACATCGCCAGCAACATCACCGAAATCGGTGACGGCGATCCGCTGCAGGACGTGTGCTCCAATTCCTCAATCGATCAGGTGACAATGGCCGGTAAAAATATCGGCGACCTCCTCAATGCCAAGGGCATCACTTGGGGTTCGTTCATGGGCGGCTTCGATCTTACCGCGGTGAACGCCAACGGCACCACCGGCTGCGCAAGGCAATCCACCACGACGGCGCCGGGCACGCTTACCTTTACGTCGGCCGACTACATTCCGCACCACGCCTGGTTCCAGTATTATGCGTCGACCCGGAATGCGACCCACGCCCGTCCCAGCTCGATGGAAGCCATCGGCCACAGCCTGATCCCGCACACCAATACGCCGGATCCGGCCAATCATCAGTATGACATCAATGACTTCTTCAGCGCGCTCCAGGCGGCCAACCTGCCGGCCGTGAGTTTCCTCAAGGCGGCGGCCTTCGAAGACGGGCATGCCGGATACTCGGACCCGATCGACGAGCAGCATTTCCTGGTCCGGGTCATCAACGCCCTGCAGAAGAGCCCGGAATGGTCGGAAACCGCGGTGGTCATTCTCTATGACGACTCCGACGGCTGGTACGATCATCAAATGCCGCCGATCGTAAACCCTTCGTTCAACCCGGCGGTGGACACGCTCAATGGTCCCGGAGTCTGCAACACCAGCAACGGCTTCCAGCAGGGCAAGGTCGTTCCGGCCGCGCCGCTGAACGGCAACTTCGGCCAGCCGGCCTGGGGTCGTTGCGGTTACGGAACCCGCATGCCGCTGCTGGTCGTGTCGCCCTTCGCCAAGCCGAACTACGTCGATCACACCCTGACCGATCAATCGTCGGTGCTGCGATTCATCGAAGACAACTGGCTATCGGGTGAGCGCATTCAACCGGGCGGCTCGTTCGATACCATCGCGGGTCCGCTCGACAATATGTTCAACTTCAACGATCGCGACGACGACGGCCCGCGCAAGCTGATTCTCGACGAGGCGACAGGCGTCGTGGTTTCGGCCTCAAGGGGCGGCGACGACGGCGAGCGCGATCGGCACTAGCGCGTCATCACGATCCGGCGAGGTGGCGTCCATCTCGCCGGACCACGCTCTGACAGGCGGTTGAAAAACGACATCGGGTCATTGTTCAAGATTGACGTCGGCGCGGATGATTTTGGCAATTTCTTCCACGGTCTGCTAAGCGGGTCGGATCGTTTTGCTGTTGCAACAAGCTCCCGGCATGGTCGTCGTCATCATATTCATTGGATTGCTCTGCTCACTGTGCGCCGTGCTGGCGTGGGTCGATATACGTCACGGAATCATTCCGGACTGGCTGAATCTGGCGATCGCTGGCCTGGGGCTGTCGAAGGCTGTCATTCTCGATGGTCCACTGACTGGCATGGAGGCCGCTTGCGAGGGCGCGGCCATCGGCGCCGTCTTCTGGCTGCTGCGACGGCTGTATTTCGCTTTCAGGGACATGCAGGGCCTTGGGCTAGGCGACGTCAAATTCCTGGCCGCGGCCGGGCTCTGGGTCGGCGTCGCCGGCCTTCCCATGCTGCTGCTGGTCGCCGCGCTGACCGCGCTGACCTGCGCCGGCGCTTTGCAACTGGCCGGATGGCAATTGACGCGCCAGACGTCGATGTCGTTCGGACCGTTTTTGGCGATCGGACTGTTGGCCACGCTGGGTCTTCAACTGCACTGACCCTGTTGCTGGGTGGCAGAAAGATCGCGGGACTTTAACGATCGCGGCGGCGAGCGGATTCCGGTCCAGGTCCCGGCGGCGCGGTCCCCGACAGCCGCGTTCCAGCGCTCGCAGGCGGCGAACGCACCTCACCGACCGTCCGTGCTCCGTTGTCCGCTTGTCCTGCCGCGGGCGGCGGCAAAGCGAGCACGATGGCCTGTTGATCTTTTTCCAGGATCGCTTCCCAGCCTTGAACCGACCGCAGCTTCCAGCCCTGATAATCTTCCCCGACTTTCAGCCGGAGCGAAGCCTTGCTCGATTGATCCAGAAAGATGCCGAACCCTACATCACCGCTTGCGACCGTGCCGACCAGCGAGAACTGCGGACGCTCAGGGTCCTTCGGCTTTGGCGCAGCGGCCACTTTCGGAGCCACGACAGGTGCGACCGCGGGTGGCGGCGGCCGCCGTGACGATGAAAAGACCGGCCGATCGCGGGTGCCGGACAACGCACTTAGCGGGATCCCCCATAACGGATTGTCGCTCAGCGCACGCTCCGGTCCCGGTGCGGGCGCAGCCGGGGCCACAACGACTTGCGTCGGCGCGGCGGGCTTCGCCCAGATCGCCGATGCCTCCAAAGCCCCGACCGTGTGTGCTTCCTCGGCTGCATCGGCGCCCGTCCCAACCGTGCTCGCAGCGGAGATCAAGGCGGAGGCGCCATGCGCTGATGCCACCAGAAGCATGATGCCAGTTGCCAACCGCCGCATCACTTTGCTCCCTGCCATTGCCCGGATACCGCGAGCAGAATCCGCAGTTTTCCGTTGCCGGAACCGGGCAGCGTGGACGGGGCCTGAACGACGAGCTGGTCGATGAACAAAAACGGCATTCCGGCCTCGATGTCGTAAAGCAGCTGCTGCAATCCGACCTGGTCGATTTCACAGCTTGCCAGGATGCTGAGAAATCCCGCCTTCGACTGCGTGCCTTTCAATTCGAGCTGGGTCGACAACACGTTTCCACCGAATTTCGTCACCGCGCCTGCGACACGCTGGATGAGCGCCGCTCCCGCGACGGTCACCGTCGCCCCTTCGAGAAACGCCGAGCCCGACGGCTTTGCCGCGGAAGCGGGTTCCCCGCGGGCAACACTGGGCTTGCGGCCCTCGAGTTGCTCCAGCATGGCCGCCGACGCAGCCACCTCGGCCCGCTGGCCGAGGATGTCTGCCATCGGAAGGATCACCGTCAACAGAAGCGCGGCCACGAGTCCGGCGTAAGCGGCCGCTGCCAGCATGGGCGACGCTGCGAAGGTTTTTCTTAAAGCCGCGACGGAATTCATGTGCCCGATCCAAAATACGGCGTGACGTGGACCTCGATGTGGAAGCGCTCCCCCGGATCGCTCTGCGCCCGCGTCGTCGGCGCAAAAAACGTGGCCCGGGAAAATTGCGGCGACTGTTCCATCAGTCGAATCAGGGACGGCGCATCCTGCGAAATGCCGACCACCTGAGCTTTGTCTCCCTCGATCCGCAACTCGGTCACGTAGGTGTTGTCGGGCAGCACCCGCGAGATTGCTTCCAGCACCATGACGCTCGACGGCGTCGTCTGCTTTCGTTTCGCCAGCAGGCTCTGGGCCGATCCGGCCGCGGCATTCTGATTGAGACGCAGCGATGCCCGTCGCTCCGCGATTTGGCGCTGTAGTTGCTGCCGCTCGACATCCAGCGCACCCAGAGCGTAAACCGCGAAGGCCGACGAGGCCGCGGCCGCGACAGCGGTGCTTAACAAGGCGATGCGCAGAATGCGCGGCACGTCCACCGTCCGCCCGATCGCGCTTTGCAGCGACGCTTCAAAGACCTTGAATTTCCCCGGCGCGCCCTGGCGCACAGCAGCCTCGGCATAGGCGGCAACGGACGCCGCGCCGAGATCACTCGCCAGCCGAACCAGCGGCTGGATTTTGCTTTTCGATGTCGCGGCCAGAATCAGCTCGATGCGCTCGTTCGGAGCATTCGATGGTTCGCTCCAATTGAACACCGCGTCATTTGCCTTCCATGGCGTCAGACGGTCGATCTGCGCGCGAATCATGCCCTCGAGGAAATCCCTCGCCTGCTTCGGAAAATCGAGCGTCCGGAACAGCACATGGCCGGGATTCAGCAGGATTTCGACGCGGCTGCCGCGAAGCATCGTCTCCCATTCCGCCGGGAGAGCGGGGTTTGGCCGGCCATTCGACAGATGAAACGACACATCCGGCAAGCCAGGGCCTTTTTTGGCAGGCGCCATTCTGGCCGTAAAACCATTGTCATCCGCTTCGATCAGTGAAATCTGCCGGTGCGCGACCAACCGGCTGACCGCTGCATGGATGATCCCGGCAACGCACGCAATCCATTCGCGAAACAGCTCGTTGAGTTCAGAGATCATCGTTATCACCCGCCAACTTTCGTGCGCGGCCGACCGCAGCCCCCACATCATCCTGCCACGACAGCACGCGGTAAGGATCCTCATCATTACCCGCCCCGATGACGACCTCCGACGCCGCCTGACGGCCATCGTCGAACTTGACGGTGGTCAGGATCCGAAAGGAATCGCTTTTATCGATTGTCGCATTCGCCTGTGCCGGACCGAGCGCAGATGCTACCGCAGCCATCTCTGCTGGTAGCGTCGGCCGCTCCCTCAGGAACTGTTTCAGGCCGGATGGCGTCATGCCGGGCAATGCGGCGATCACCTCGGGCGGCGCAACCAGGGCATTGATCTTCGGCAGGCCGCTGAAGATCGTCACAAGCGGCAAAGCGCGATCGACCAGCGCGGGCGGCAAGCCGACAACGAGCGCGAGCTCGTTGACATGCGCAAACGGTGCCTGCCGGGGAGAATAGGACAGGCCCGCAGCACGGTAGAGCGACACTTCGTCATCGGCGGAATTCGGCTTCGGAGGCGTACGCCAGCCGATGATCCGATCGGCGTATTGCTTGGCGTCCTCCTGATCCGCGCCAAGACCGGACAACAAGCCGGCCAACAGCTCCTTCGGCGCGTGGTTGAGATCGATGCGGGACGCTTCTGACACGAAGGAGACGTAGATTTGCGCATCGCCCAATCGGAAGTGAAACGATCCCTGCAACGGACGCGCGCTGTCGCCGGCCAGCGCCAATTGGTAGGCCGTGAGCTCGAGACTGGCCGACACAAGGGCTTCCGCTTTCAGTCCGGTATCGTTGACAGCCAGCGCCTGCGCCGAATTGGACAGATACACCGAAAGGATGGTCGCCAGCGCCGCCAACGCCGCCAGAATCCACAGCACGGCGACGATCACGAATCCACGCTCGGATGTTGCAGCCGTGCGCTGGATCTTTTCGATCATTGCGACCCGCCCCCCGCGGCCGCGGCATTGGCGGACCTGGAATTGTCCCTGGAGTTATCTTTGGAATTCTGCGGAGCAGTATCGGATTTGCCGTCACACCCGCTACCCGGCTGCGCGCAGGTTCCTGCCGCGGGCGCGTCGGCGTGGATCGACACCACCGTCGACAGCGCGACAATGCGCTCGGTCGCAGCATCGCGAACCGTCAGCATGATCGAAGCCGGTAACCTGTCCGCATCCTGCCAGCTGCTTTTCCATATCCGGTCCCGGCCGGCATAGGAAAATGAAAGCCGATAAGGCGCGCGCAACAGCACAACCGGGTCGCCGGTCTGAATTTGCGCGGAAGGCGACGACCCGGGCTCCAACGGCGCGAACGGCGCCCGCGATCGGACCGTTACCAGTTCCTGGCGATCGGTGGTTTCGCCGACCCGCACCACATCCAGGCCGGGCTTGGCATTCGGGCCCAATGCCGTCCGCACGAAAGTCACCGACAACTCCGCCCCATCGAATAACGGTTGGCGTTGCCCGCGATTGGCCGGCACATATTCGGCGGCTGCAAGGTCGACGCTCAACCGTTGCAATGCAAGACCGATAGCTTCGCTGCGCTGGATGCGCTCGACCCCCCGATTCCAGTTCGGCAGCCACTGCGAAGTGATGTTGGCCAGGGCCGAGAGCACCAGCCCCGTCAAGGCCAGCGCCACGAGCGTCTCGATCAGCGTGAAGCCGCCCTCTCCCGCCCGTTTCGCTGCAAGCGAAGCCGTCATTGCCGTGGCCTGTGCATCAGCCGAACGGTTTGAAGATCATACGCACCGCCGGTGGCTGATTGGACATGAATGTTGACGAGCTGGGGAATCCAGGCGACGTCCGCATCCGGCACGACCCAGCCCCCGCCCAGCGGCCCGATATCGATTTGCCACCGATAGTCATTGAGCTGGCCTGACGATACGCTGGCGGCAAGCTCGGCACGCGGCGGGATCGCTGTTGTCATGGTGCTGCGGACGGCCTGCATCAGCGCGACATGCTGCTCCAGCGATTTTACGCCGCGCACATTCGTCGACATCACGGATCCGATCGCAACAATCGAGACAGCAACCACCGCAAGCGCGATCAGGACTTCGATGATCGTGAAGCCGGCGTCGGAGCCGTCAATTCGTGGCGATGTTGCTTGAGACAATTTCGATCCTTCCGGTCAGCCAGTTGACGCGAATTTCGTAGCCGGCATCGAGCCGCGTCAGCGCGATCGTCCCGCCGCACGACATGCCATTTGCAAAAAAGCTGATGGTGGACAGCGCCGCACGCTGGCGGCAGGTCTGCGGCAACAGCGCATCGAAGCGAACGTCGTCGGGAATGCTGACCGTCTCCGATGTCGCCCCCGAACGGATCGAGCGGCTCCCGGCGTCGACCAGCGTGGCGACGTCCGACCCGCGCCGGATCGCCGCGTTGCGGTCCGCCTTCAACAGCGTCGCCATCTGCAGGGCATAGGCCTGCAGCCGCGAGCGGGACGTCTGGCGGGGAATCAGCGGCAACAGCACAGACGCGAGCATGGCGATGATCGCGAGGACACACACCATCTCGAGCAGGGTGAAGCCGCGTTCCGATCCATCACTCATTTTTTGCGCTAGCCATGTTTTCGGTCGAAATATCGGCGGCGATGCCGGTGCCCCCCTCCTGGCCGTCGGAGCCGTAAGACGTAATGTCGTAAGGCCCGCGTTCTCCCGGCGCGCGATACACGTAGGCGTTGTTCCAGGGATCATTGGGAACGTTGCCGCCCCTGAGATACGGTCCGTTCCAGGCGGCCACGCCCGGTGTCCGCTGCACCAGGGCCGTCAGGCCTTCCGCCGTCGACGGGAAGCGGCCGGCATCGAGGTAGAACAGATCGAGCGCGCTGCCGAAGCTCTGCAACTGGATCTTCGCCGTCTTGACTTTCAATTCGCTGAGATAATTGAGAACGCGCGGGCCGATCAGGCCCATGATCAAGCCGATGATGGTGATCACCACCAGCATCTCGACCAGGGTGAAACCCTGCTGGCCACAATCCTGCCGATCGCTGCCCGGCCCGCGCAACACGGAGAACCGGCCCCTGCATTTTCCCAACTTCATGGTGAACCTATCCTCGAACTAGCCGACAAGTTGAGTGACCGACAGCAGCGCGGTCATGACCGATACGATCAGCCCGCCCACGACCGTACTGATAGTGACGATCGCCAGCGGCCCGATGATGCCGACGATACTGTCCAGGCTGCGCTGCAATTTCGATTCGTAGAATTCGGCAACCCGGCCGGCCAGCGCCGGCAATTGCCCGGTTTCCTCGCCCAGCCGCAGCATGCGAACCGCCATCGGCGGAAGGCTGTTCGACGCGGACAGGGCGTCCGACAGCTTGCCGCCGTGGCGCACGCGTTCCGCGGCGGCCGTCCACGTCGCCACACCTCCGGTGACCGCCATGATGTCGACCAGAATAGGCAGCGTAGCCGTGAGGCTGACACCGCTGCCCAGCAACACCCCGAGATTGCGGCAAAACAGCGTGGTCCGGTAGAATTGAAAGATACCGGCGATCCCCGGGATTTGAGAGATTCCGGTTACGACCGCCGCGCCGACGCCGGGCCGGCGCAACAGCCACCAGATGCCCGCGATGGAGAAGGCGGAAGCGAGCGTCACCACGGTGCCGTTTGCGCGAAGAAAGTCCGACAACTTTATGAAAATGCTGAGCGCGGAGTCCGATTTTGCGCCGAAATCCTGAAGCACCGACGAAAATTGCGGCAGCACGAACAGTATGAAGAAAAGCATTACGCAGACCGCAGCGAACAGAACGAAGGCCGGGTACTGCATCGCGTCGGTGAGCTTGCGGCGCATCAGCTCGCCTCTCGCTCGCTCCGCTCCCAGCATTTCGAGTACTTGATCGAGCGTGCCTGACGCTTCGCCGACGCGAACCAGCGCGACATACATCGCGGGAAACAACGCCGGATGATCCGCGACCGCTCCGGCAAGACTTTCTCCGCTCAGCAGCGCGGCTCGCAGCTTGCCAACCACCGGACGAAGCCTTCCGACATCGGCATCGCCCGCGAGCAATTCGAGAGCATCGTCCAGACGAGCACCCGCCTTCAACAGAAGCGCCAGATCCCTGGTGAAAGTCGTCACCTCGGCCGTGGTCGGCCGGTTAAACAGCCCGAAGTCGCCGCGTGAGGCGACAACCTTTCGCGTTTCCTCGACGGTTTCGATCGGCAGCAGCTGAAGATATTCGATACGATGGGTGACTTCCGCCGCCGTCGGAGCCGACAGCGTGCCGTGCACAATCTCTCCATTCTGAGTCAGCGCTCGGTAACGGAAATTCGGCACAGTTTCACCGTACAGTTGTGACGCGGAGAATCTCTGCCGGCGAGGTCAGACCGGCGCGGCACTTCGCCAGGCCATCATCGAGCATCGTCGTCATTCCGGCGCGGATTGCGGCCTCGTCGATCCTCAGTCCGTCCGTCTTCTCCCCGATCAGCTCGCGAAGGTCGTTCGTCAGCTCCAGAATCTCGAACACGCCCAGCCGGCCGCGATAACCCGTGCCGCTGCAGCGCTCGCAACCGCATGGCTCCCGAAGCGTTTCGCCGGCTTTGAACCCGAGCGCGCCCAGCCGAGGGTCTTCGGCGAGATCCGCTTCGGTCAGTGTCTTTGGCGATTTGCAGGCGTCGCAGAGCTGGCGGACCAGCCGCTGCGCTACCACCGCCCGCAGGGTCGATCGCAACAGATATCCTTCGACGCCGAGATCGAGCAGACGCGGCACCGCAGCGGCCGCCGTTTCGGTGTGCAGCGTCGTCAACACAAGATGCCCGGTGAGCGCTGCGTGAACCGCGACATGGGCGGTTTCAGTGTCGCGCACCTCGCCGACCATGATGACGTCGGGGTCCTGACGAACGAACGACCGCAGCGCCGCGGCGAACGTCAACCCGATCGCAGGCTTGATCTGCGACTGGTTTATCCCGGGTATTTTATACTCGACCGGGTCCTCGATGGTCAGGATTTTCCGGGACGGCTCGTTCAGGATCGACAGCACCGTCGCAAGCGTCGTGGTCTTGCCGCTTCCGGTCGGTCCGGTGATGACGATCAAGCCGTGGGGCGCCGTCAGCAAGCGTCTGATCTTGGCATCGTCGGCCGGCGAAAATCCCAGCTTTTCGATCACGAGTAGTCCGCGGTCCTTCGGCAGGATACGTATGACCGCGGATTCCCCATGCTGCGTTGGCATGATCGCGACACGAATGTCGACTTCCGAGCGCCCGACCCGCAGCCGCGCGGAGCCGTCCTGCGGCAGACGGCGCTCGGCGATGTTGAGGGTGGCGACAATCTTGATGCGGGAGATGACCGCCTGCGGCAATACGCCGGTGGGCGCCGCGACCGGCCGCAGCAGGCCATCTACGCGCATACGGACCACGAGCCCGTTGTCAAAGGGCTCAATATGAATGTCGCTCGCGCGCAGTTCGACTGCCTTTTCCAGGAGATCATTGACGGCGCGAACCACGGGCGCGCCGCTGGCGAGGTCCCGCAAACTCTCGATATCGTCTTCCCGTGGCTGAAACGTCTCGGGGTCGCCCTGAACCTCGACATCATCGCCCAAACGCTGATTGAGAGCGATCGCGATCTCTTCAAAAGATGCCACCTTGACGGTGACCTCCGCCCCAAGCACGATTTCCGCTGCGCGTTGCGCCGCAATATCGGTTGGATCCGCCACCGCCAGCGCGGCCCCCGCGTCGGCGGTTCGATAGGGAAACACCGTCATTTCGCGCAGAAAGCGCTGCGAGAACGGTTCGACCGCGGGCGTAGACGACAGCAAGTCCTGGAGCGTGACCCTTTCGAGATCGAAGAAGCGAGCCGCTTGCTCGGCGAACTCGCTCGCCGACAAATTGGTTTGCTCCCAAAGCTTGCCGCGGCCTTGCAAACGCGCGCCGCCGCCTTGCTCGCCTGCTTCGCCGTTGCCGGCCGCCTTCGCCAAATGATCGTTTTGACGAAGATGCTCCACAAACCGCCAGGATTCGTCGTCGGTCATTCGTCTTCCCGTCTCGCCTGTTCAGGGTAAGCGGATCACGCAGCTTCAGCCCGAGGTAAATCGCCAGCGGCAGGTTATTGATCCGAAACATGACACCTGTACGAAATCGCGCGTCTTGGCTTTTCATTAGGCAGCGCGCCAGTGCGAAGAGTTCGCGGCCAATTATTACTGTCATATTCCCCCGCTAATCATACCGCCGTAATCGGTCGATTGCTCCGAATGGTCCGGAGCGGGAACACAAAGTTGAAACGGCAGAATCATGGTGCGCGTCGGCAACCCAGCCCGGTCCCCGACGGCCGGTCGCAGCGTAAGGGCTGTCATCGTGCTGTTATCTGCGAGCCTGCTCGTATCCTGCAATTCGGCGACTATTGCGACCATCGACAGCACCGATATCGACGTGCTCGACAAGGTCCATTCGCTGGATATCCTTCCCCGTAATCCCCAGCAGGTGAATGCCTCCCAGCCCAATGCCGGCCAGCGAACCCGCCCGATAGTTTACGACGGCACCGAGGTGACCGACATTCCCGAGGCGCGGCCGCAACCGACCGCAACCGGACCCGGCTTCGACCTCAATTTTGAAAACACGCCCGTCGCGACAGTTGCCAAAGTCATCCTGGGTGACATTCTGGCCACGGGTTATACGATTGATCCGCGGGTGCAGGGCAGCGTCAGCCTTGTGTCTGTCAAGCCGGTCCCGAAATCGGACATCATCTTTGTTCTCGAAAATGCCCTGCGGCTCAGCGGGGTAGTGCTGGTTCGCGATACCGCCGGCTATCGTCTGACGCCCGTCGGCGACGCGGTCGGCTCAGGCCGCGTCGACGCCGCCGCCTCCAGTCCCGAACCCGGCTACGGCGTATCCGTGGTACCGTTGCAATATGTTTCGGCCCAAACCGTGCTGAAGCTGATGGACAGCTTCGCGACCAAAGCTGGAATGGTTCGCGCCGACGCGACGCGGAATATCCTTCTGATCCAGGGCAGCGGCGCGGAGCGCCGCGCTGCCGTGGACACCGTTCTCAGTTTCGACGTCGACTGGATGCGTGGTCAATCCGTCGGAATTTATCCCATCGCGAACAGCGGACCGGAACCGATCATCGCCGAACTCGAAAAGATCATGGATTCGGGCGAGAGCGGTCTCAGCCAAAACGTCGTCAAATTTCAACCGGTCAGCCGCCTCAACGCGATCATGGTCGTGAGCAGGAAGCCCGCATTGCTTCGCACGGCCGCGACCTGGATCAAGCGCCTTGACAAAGCAGACCCCGGCAGAACCAGCGTTCACGTGTACCACGTGAAATATGGTGAAGCCCGCCAGATCGCGCGCGTGCTCACCGAAATGTTCGTCGGAGGATCGTCCTCCGCCTCTCTCGATACCGCAAGCGGCCAGATCGCGCCCGGATCGGGCATGTCGTCGACATCCAGCGCTGATCGCCTCTCCCTGAACGGCAGTAGCAGCAGTAACGGCAGTTCGTCATCGAGCGGCTTTGGTTCCCGCTCGCAGGGAGGAACCGGCACAAACGGCGCATCGGGCTTTGGCGCCACGCCATCGGCGGCTACCGCTAACCTGGGCAGCAGTTCATTGGACGCCACAGCTGCGGGCAGCGGCGGCAAGCCGGTTCTGCAAGGCGTGCGGATCACGGCAGATGCCGTCAACAACACGCTGCTCATCTATGCGGATCAAGAAAACTACAGCATCGTCGCATCGACGTTGCAGCAGGTCGATCAACCGCAGTTGCAGGTCGCGATCGATGCGACCATCGCAGAGATCACTCTCAACAACGAGCTGAGCTACGGCGTTCAGTTCTACCTGACAAGCCACAATCTCGGCCTGAGGCCGGATCAGGGCTCGGCCCTCAACACTCAATCGTTGTCAGCGCCAGCCGCGGCAGCCGGCGCCGCCGGAACGGTCGCCAATGCGTTCATCAACCGTGCATTTCCCGGATTCAATTTCCTGGTCGGATCGGAGTCACAACCGAGCGCCATTCTGGACGCCTTGCATACCGTCACCGGCGTCAAAGTGTTGTCGAATCCATCCCTGGTTGTAGTCAACAATCAAGTGGCCACGCTTCAAGTCGGCGACGTCGTGCCAGTCTCCACCGGCAGCGCGACGGTTCTGACGACAAGCAACACCGTCGTGAATACGATCGACTATCGCAACACAGGTATTATCCTGCGTGTCTCCCCCCGCATCAACGTCAACGGAAATGTCCGACTCGATGTCGAACAGGAAATCAGCAATGTTTCGCCGACGACCGCGACAAGTCTGACGCCGACGGTGTCCGAACGAAAGGTCAAGAGTTCGATTTCGGTCGCGACCGGCCAGACGGTCCTGCTGGCCGGCTTGATCAGTGAAGAGCAAAACACCGATCGAAATGGGATTCCCCTGCTCGATCAAATCCCGGGTCTGGGTGACGCCTTTTCCCATCAGGACAAGAAAAACAAGCGTACCGAGCTGATCATCTTCATCCGCCCCCAGATCATCCGCGACGGCACCGATGCTCACTTCGTCGCCGAAGAACTGCGGTCGAAAATGCGCGGAAACATCGACGCGAGCATTGCGAATGAGGCTCGGGTTCCAGGCTTGCATTGATCCGCGACGGGAGAGATCGAAGCGATCTATGGAGGTAGAGTTTAGTGCGGCGGACCTTACCAACGATCCTTGTCTTCATTTGGCTGTTCGGCACGGGCACAGCGGGGCCGGTTCATGCCGACGAACTGACGTGGGCGACCGGGGCATACGCCAGAGGCGACTACGCCCGGGCGATCAACGCCTTGTCTCCGCTGGCGTTACGCGGAAATCCTCGCGCGCAGGCGCTGCTCGGCTTCATGTACGAAAACGGCTTCGGAGTGCCGCAGGCCTACGACGCTGCCGCCGATCTCTACCGGAAAGCGGCGGTGCAAGGCGATCCTTTTGGACAGAGCAGGCTCGGTTTGATCTACGACAAGGGCCACGGTGTACCGCAAGACGTCATCCTTTCCTATAAATGGCTCGACCTTGCGGCAGCACATGCGACCAGGCGCGAGCGGGACTACTATCTGAGGCTTCGCAACGCGGTGGCTTCGAAAATGACATCCGATCAAATCGCTGTAGGACAGCGCCTCGCCTTGATCTGGGCGCCGGAACGCTGGTGACAAGGATGGGCGGCACTCCGTTCTGACGTGACGAAACACGATCGCGCTCTATCTATCGTCTGATAGCGTGTTCTTCACCCAAGCCAAACTCTCGTCGCTTGAAAACGCTTCACCGATGGCATCGCGCCGCGCAAGCGTCATGCCCGTGTCAATCGCCCGCAACAACTGGCCATGTAATCTCCTTTCGCCGGCAAACATGTCGCGCATTTTTCGACTCGGTCATTTGAGCCGACATCAGGGAGAGGGCGATGAAGCGATTGAAGGCTGTTCTCGGCGCGTCGATTCCATTGGCGCTTGGCGTTGCGTTCCTCGGCGCCGCCGCGCAAACCGCATCCGCGGGCTGTCAATTGAATTCTCCGGGCGGTCAGGTCAAACACGTCGTTCACATCGTTTTCGACAACGTGCACCTGCGGCGCGACAATCCGGACGTTCCGTCCGATCTCGAACAGATGCCGAATCTGCTCAACTTCATCCAGAGCAACGGCACCATCAGCGGCAATCATCACACCCCGCTGATTTCGCACACCGCGACCGATATTCTCACGGCCCAGACCGGCGTTTATGGCGACCGCATGGGAATTCCCGTTTCCAACAGCTACGGCTACTTCAAGCCGGACGGCAGCGTCGGCTTCAACAGTTCTTTTTTGTACTGGACGGCACTGGCCGGCGACGGCAAGCCGCAGATGATCAATGAGCGCGGCAAAACCGCGCCGGCTCCCTGGGTACCGTTCACCCGCGCGGGTTGCGACGTCGGAGGATTTTCCGTTGCCAATATTGAGTTCGAACGGGTTCCGGACGACGTCACGACGTTGTATGGCGCCGGCAGCGCTGTCGATACCGCTGTAAGGGCTCAACTCGCGTCATCCAGCGCGGCGACGCGACAGCAGCCGACCACCGACTATCTCGGCATCGCGATCCACTGCGCGGTTGGCAGCCCGCTTTGCAACAACGGCTTTGCGACCAACGATCCACTGCCGGATGAGCCGAATGGATATAGCGGCTTCAAGGGACTGTTCGGCAATGCCAACGTTCAGCCGGTAATCTCCCCAAGCGCGCCGGTGAAGGACCTCGACGGCAACATCATCGCCGACACATTCGGCCGTCCGGGATTTCCCAACGCGTTCAACCCGCTGGCAACGCAATCGCTGGGCTACGCCGCGACGATGCTCGAGGCCGGCGTCCAGGTGATCTATCTCTATGTCGCCGACGCCCATGACAACCGATTCGGTTCGGGGACCTTCGGGCCAGGCGAAGCCGGCTACGTCGCGCAGCTCAGCCAATACGACACCGCGTTCGGCAAATTCTTTGCCCGGCTCGCGGCGGACGGCATCACCAAGGACAACACCCTCTTCGTCGTCGTGCCGGACGAGAACGATCATTTCGTCGGCGGCACCCCGAGCCCGGCGCATTGCGACGGCGTCAGCGTCCCCTGCACCTACGCGACGGGCCAGAAGGGCGAGGTCAATGCGCTGCTCAACCGCCTGCTGATCACGCAGCGTGCCAACAGCACCGCGTTCTCGGTGCACAGCGACGATGCGCCCACGGTCTACATCAGCGGCAATCCGGCTCCGACCGACGCCGTGACCCGCACCATGGAGCATGACCTCGATGCGCTGGTCGCCACCAATCCGATGACCGGCAACACCGACAAGCTGTCCCGGCTGCTCGCCGATCAGGCGGAAATGAAGCTGCTGCACATGGTAACCGCAAGCCCTGCGCGCACCCCGACGCTCACCATGTTCGGCAACGACAACTACTTCTTCCAGACCGCCAACGGCGGTGCCTGCGTAAACCAGTCCGACTGCATCTTCGTTGGTCCGAACTTTGCCTGGAACCACGGCGACTTCCAGCGGAACATCACCCGAACCTGGGTCGCGATGGTCGGCCCGGGTGTGCAACGGCTCGGCCGCAATGACGCGGTGTTCTCCGACCACACCGACGTTCGTCCCACAATGCTTGCGCTGCTCGGCCTGAAGGACAGCTACGTGCACGACGGCCGGGTGCTGTCCGAATGGATGGACCAGACAGCGTTGCCTTCCGGTATTCGTCAGCACCGCGACAATTTCGTAGAGCTTGCCGAAGTCTATAAGCAGCTCAATGCGCCTCTCGGCGAACTTGGCCGGGCTAGCCTGGTTTTCGCCAACCGGTCCGTCACCAACGTCGATAAAGTCTACGCGCGCTACCTCGCCAAAATCAGCGACATCACCAACGAGCGAAACAGCCTGGCCGGCGACATCAAGACGGTGCTGGATGCCGCTGCGTTCGGCAACCAGCCGGTCGACGAAGGTTCGGAAGGTGGCCTCGGTCATCGGGCACGAGAGCTGATCGACCGCGTCAGGGATCTCGCCGAACGTGAGGATCGCGCCGAGCGATGAGTTTTTGAAAGTGAACAACGGCAAAACCCGCCGGTGCCTGCCGGCGGGTTTTTTCTGCGCGCCGATTAATTCAGCTCGCTCGATGTTGCCGCGAACGGCGTCGCCTTCTTCGCGGATTTCAGCGCTGCAGCTTCAACGTGAAGTTCAGGCACTTTCAAACCGGTTCGATGCCGCCGTTTCCGGACGGTCCAAGGCGTTTCACAAATCTGATTCCCGCCCGACATCAGAGTGCAATAGCGCCTGCCGATAGTCGCCAGACGGCGGCGCAAACAACGCAACAACGTCACGGCGCCACCGTCACGAGTAACGACTTCCCAATTCCCGATGGAGACTATTCATGAGATCGAAGTGGTTTTTCGAATCACTCTGCCTTGCAACGAGCGCGCTCTGCACATTGACTAACGTGGCACCGGCATTCGCCAAGTCGCCAACAACTCCGATCCAGCATGTGATCATCATCATCGGCGAGAATCACACCTTCGACAATCTCTTCGGCACCTACAGGCCGAAGGCCGGCCAGACCATCGACAATCTCCTGAGCAAAGGCATCGTCAATGCCGATGGCACGCCGGGTCCGCATTTCGACAAGTCGAAGCAGCTGATTGGCAACGACGAGAACCGATACAACGCGGAGACCGCTTCGACCGGCGCCTATGCGACGCTGCCGCAGCCCTACACCACTTCTGCGATCGGCCAGACTTCGGGCGTTCCCGACACCCGTTTTCCGACCAACCTGCCGAACGGTCCCTATCAGATCAGCAAATACGCGCCTTACGCTGCCTATACCGGCGATCCCGTCCATCGCTTCTTCCAGATGTGGCAGGACTTCGATGGCGGCAAGCTCGACAAGTTCGTCTGGGTCGAGGAAACGATTGGCACCGGATCGAATGGCGCGCCACTTCCGGCTGGCGGGTTCAATCCCAAGGAAGGCGCCATCTCCATGGGCTTCTACAACATGAATCCCTTCACCGACGCCGCGGGCAAGGCGCAACCCGGCGATGCACCTTTCTTCAAATCGCTCGCCGATCAATACGCGATCAGCGACAATTATCACCAGGCGATCATGGGCGGCACGGGCGCCAATTTCCAAGTCATTGTTTCAGGCCACGCGGCGTTTTTCACCAACCCGGACAACCTCAGCGGCGCCGCCGCCGTCCCCTTCAGCAACCAGATCGAAAATCCCGATCCGTTAGCGGGGACGAACAATTACTACACCCAGGACGGCTACGGCGGAGGTTCGTATGTGAACTGTTCCGATCCGAGTGCTCCGGGAGTCGCGTCGGTGAACGAACAGCTTTATCGCCACGGCGTTTCGAACAGCAACTGCGCGGCGGGTCATTATTATCTGGTCAACAACTACAATATGTTTTGGAACCAGACCAGCAGCAATGAGCGGACGCTTGGGCCGACCTCGTTCACGTTGCCGCCGCAAAGCCTCCCGACCATTGCGGATGTGATGACCGCCAAGGGCGTGTCGTGGAAATATTACAGCAGCGATCGCGGCAACGATCCGACTGTCTTCGCCAACTCGGTGGATGGCGTGCCGCTGCTGTTCCATTCCTATTGCGGAATTTGCGATCCGCTCACGGGCTATTTGAGCATCATGAAGAACCCGTCAGAGGAAGCGAAGTTGCAGAATTACGGCGCGTTCCTGAACGACGTCCAGAACGGCACGCTGCCCGCGGTTTCGTTCGTTCGTCCGTTCGAGACCTTGGCTGGACATCCGGCGGATTCGACGGCCGACAACTATGAGAAATTCCTGCAGGCGTTGATCAATCGGGTGCAGGGTAATCCCGAACTCTGGAAGTCGACGGCGATCTTCATCACTACCGACGAAGGCGGCGGCTATTACGATTCCGGCTATATTCAGCCGGTCGACTTCCTTGGCGACGGCACCCGCATTCCGTTCATCGTGGTTTCGCCCTTCGCCAAGAAGGGCCATGTCGACCATACCTACTACGACCACGTCTCGATGCTGAAGTTCATCGAAAAGAACTGGGATCTTCCAAAGATCTCGGATCGGAGCCGCGACAATCTGCCGAACCCGGTCCAGGACCGCGACGACAGCCGCTACGTGCCCCAAAATCGCCCGGCCATCGGCGATCTCATGAATTTGTTCGCCTTCGAGCATGACGGCGATCACGAGGACAATGGCCGCGATCACTAGGTCTCTCCAGTGATCTGATGTCAGCCGGCTGATCGATCGCTGCGATTGCCGGCGGAGTTGAAGGGCTGCGCCCAACCGGGTGCAGCCCTTTGCTCACTTGCCCCTCCACGTTGGCGAACTGCAGTATACAGCCCCAATGATGCCGCCGCTGCTGCGCTCGCCGCGAAGGTCTACCCCGAAGCGCGCACGACGCTCCTGATCCGCGGTCTCCATCGGAAAGCTGCGAATTTCCGGAAATCACACGACCGTCAACCGTTCATGATGTCGGCGTCACGTCTCGCCATTAAAGTCGGCATGCTTGAAGTCTTTCCGATGTGAGACAGACATTCACACGCGAATAATGGAGGCGACTAGTGTTATCATTTACAACCCAACGAGTTCGGACGGGCGCTCCTGGCGTCAGGCGCTTTACTCGTACTCTGCTCATCGGCCAGCCACGCGGACGATCTTGACCGGGACAACCATTCCGCGAAGACGCGGACTCCAATCAAGCACCTCGTGGTCATTTATCAGGAAAACAACACTTTCGATCACTATTTCGCAACCTACCCGAACGCGGCGAATATTCCCGGTGAGACGAGTTGGATCGGTGTCCCCGCCAGCCAGTTTCATGCGCGCCCCGGAACACCGGCGGTCAACGGCCTCACGCCGACGTTGCTCCACAACAATCCCAATTCGAGCTTGACCGGATCGCAAGCAAATCCGCAGCGGTTGAGACCCATGGATGCCTACACCTGCGACATGAACCATGGCTACACTGCCGAGCAGCGGGCGATTGATATCGGGTTGATGGACCATTTTGCGCAGACAACTGCCAGTACCGGAGAGGGATGCAATCCGGATGGTTCGACGGTGATGAACTATTATGACGGCAACACCGTCACCGCGATGTGGAATTACGCTCAGCACTACGCCATGAGCGACAGTTCGTACGACACCAATTACGGCCCAACCTTTCCGGGCCACCTCAATCTGATCTCCGGTAACACCCACGGCGTCATTCTGCGTGGTGCCACCAGCAGCGGCGGCGTCTACACGAATCCGGTCGATTTATCGAGTACCATGATCGGCAACGTTCCCGCGTATCTCGATGATTGCGGCGGCGCGGTCACGGTTGAACTGACCGGGAAAAACGTCGGCGACCTGCTCAACGCCAAAAATATCACCTGGGGCTGGTTCAACGGCGGCTTCGCGCCGACCCAGCCGGCCGTCCTCAATCCCGATGGTTCGACAAATACCAAAGCGGTCTGCGGGCAGACGCATACGAACCATCAATTTGCGCTCGACGGTACGACTTATGTGGTGCCGAATCCGACCACGCACTTTACTACTGACGTCCACACCACAGGAGCCGACTGGTACACGGCGGGCGTCGAACCCTTCATGTATTATGCAAGCACCCGCAACCCGCACCATCTTCCCCCGAGTTCGGTGATGGCGATCGGCAAAGCCGACCAGGCCAATCATCAATACGACTCGGCGGATTTCTTCGCCGCCCTGAAGGCCAATAATCTACCGGCCGTCAGCTTCTTGAAATCGCCGGCCTATGCGTGGGGCCATCCGGGCAATTCCGACCCGCTGGTCGAGCAGGCGTGGGTTGTGCAATCCGTCAACGCGATCATGAGCTCGCCCAATTGGGAAAGCACTGCGATCATCATCGCGTGGGACGATCCAGATGGCTGGTACGATCACGCTGTTCCCCCGGTGACGCAGCCGTCGAATACCCCTGTCGATTTTCATTGCGGCAGCGGCAACCCGGCGCCGGGCGACAGCTATGCGCGTTGCGGCCTCGGTCAACGTCAGCCGTTCGTGGTGATATCGCCGTGGTCAAAATCCAACTACGTCGACCACACCGTGATCAACCAGGCCTCGATCCTTGCTTTCATCGAGGCCAATTGGGACCTCGGCTACATCGATGGTCCGACGCCGCTTCCCCCGGGCACCGGTTCTGTCGACCGAACCGCAGGTTCGATCATCGGCATGTTCGACTTCGATCGCGAGCCGAATATACGCCCGCTGGTTCTGGATCCCATTAAGGGCACCGTAGTCAAAGGCGAACACGCCGATCTCGACGACTAAGACGTTGAAAACGAGCCGCTGCAGACGCTCGACTGCGGCGGCTCGTCTATTCCATGATCCACTGCCTTAAAGGCGCCGAGGTCCTTACGAGCCGAGGCCGCGCACGGACGCCAAATTGCTCAGCGCGAGCGCGCTCTCCGGTTTGGCGCTATTTCCCACATCGCTGGCCGTTTTGCTGGAGACAATTCCAGGCAACATTCGAAGGCTGAATCCATCTCGACATCATGCTTCGGGATTCTCGCGCGTATGGTGCAGACTCGGTAAATTCAAGCTTGGTGAATGATGAAATCTGCAGTGACGTTCAAAACGGCACACTGCCGGCGATTTCGTTTGTTCGTCCGTTCGAGGCGCTGGCCGAACAGTGTACAGCCCCGCCCTAAAATTGGCACACGGCTTGAGCGAAGCATGGCTCTCCTGCCCTTGTACCTTCGTGCCGTCCGTGCGGTGGGTCTTTGACCCCAACAGCCTGGTTCAAAATACAGCAGTGGCCGGCTTGGGAATCTGGCGATAATTTAGCGGGTTGGCGACGGCGGCACGGGAATCTGCGGATATTTATGTTCCGGCGACAAGGCCAACCGATAGGCTCTCATCCTGGGTTCTTGCCACAACTCCAGGAGCCCGCCGCAGACAGTGCATTCGGCGTGGCCCGGGCTTCCTTCCGCCGACACCAACTCGGCAACTTCGTAAAACGCGGCGCAGGACGGGCAAGTAAAAACAGATATTTTCATGGAATTGATCTAAGCGCTTTTTGACGACAACCGCATTGTTCTGAATCAATGAGGCGCCAGCAAGGACAAAGCCGCAATCGTCGGCACTTTCTTCAGGTCCCGCCACGATGTCTGTGTTGGCACTTAGCTGAGGTCGGCGTTTTGCCAATGCCCGCTTTGCGCTGCAGCGAGCAGCCGCTCCGGCGAGAACGGGATAAACTCGCGCCGACACATTCCCCCCGGAACTGTAACTTCAGAAAGTTGCCTTCAGGCCCGCGTAGAAGGCGCGCGGCCGCGCCGGACTGACCGAACGCGGATCGGTGAATGGTGCGCCGCCGTTAGTGAAATTGGGGACCGCGCCGGTATTGAAGAATGTTCCATAGGTCGCATAGCGGTTGTCCAAGACATTGTCCGCGCGCGCGTAGATCTGGAATGTCTTGTCGATCTGATAGGATGCATGCAGGCCGAAGACTGCATAGGAAGGCAGCCGCTGCGCCTGATTGGATTCGTCGCCGACAAAATACTGGCTGCTGACGAACAACGCGTCTCCCCCAATCTTGAATGCGTCAGTCAGCGAATAATCGATCCCCGCCTTGATTCGATTGCGGGGGATCCCCGGGATTCGGTTGCCCGGCACAATCTGGACGTTGCCGTTGGCGTCGGCAAACGGACTGTTGGAGCCAACCTGCAGGGCGTCCAGGAATCGTGCGTCCACGAGGGTGTAGCTGGCGTACAGGCTTGTCGTAGATGACTTGAGAGTGGCTTCGGCCTCGATTCCCTGGCGGCGTGTCGATCCGACGTTCTGAAAATAGCCAAATCCCTGCACTTGACTTGGAATGGCGAGGATATCGTCGTTGTTGTCGGCGCGGAACCCTCCGATCTTCCATCCGAGCGTGCCGATGTTGAGCTCCTTGGTGCCGCGCAGCCCGGCTTCCACGGTGTGCGACACGACCTGCTTCAGTGGCGGATCGGAGACCAGGAATGTTGCGATGATGCAGGGATGCGCGGGATCGGCGCATCCGAGTTCCAGCGGCGTTGGCGCGCGGTTGGCTTCCGAATAGCCGGCATAGGCCGTCAATTCGGGGGTGATCTTGTAGGTGCCGCCGACGATCGGATTGAAGCGGGTGTAGGTATCGTTGCCGTTGAGCGAAGTACCATCGGGCTGCGGTGGAAGCTGGTCTTGCAGGCTGATATTGGCGACATTGAAGCGGCCGCCGGCGGTGAGAGAGAACGCATTGGTGACGTCGAACGTATCGAGCGCATAGAGCCCGCTGTACTGATTGGTGGTGCGAAGGTCGACCGGGCCGATCGAGATCGGCGAGCCGGATTGTCCGAGGAATATGCCGCTGCCGCTGACGACAAAGTCTGGGCCGATCGTGCCGAGTTCCGCGCTGGCCGAGAAGCGGGTGACGCTGTAGTCGAGACTGGCTCCGACCACGAAATGATTGTTATGCCCGAACAACCGATCGGTATTGGTTGCCTGCAACGATACGCCCGTCGTCGTCGAATGCGTCGTGGTTCGGTTGATCTGCCCCAGCACGGCATTCGGATCGAAGGGATTGGCGAGCTGGGCCCCATTCAGGCCATTTGCCGCCGTGATGCCGTCGCCATAACAAAGCAGCTTCGGATCGGCCGTGGGCGGATCGGGCGGCGTGCAGGGCTGGGCTCCGGTCGTATTGCCATCCACAATATGCTGGTCGAAGGCCCGCACATGGGCCGAGCCCTCGATTGTCCAGGTCGGCGTGGCCTCGACTTTCCCGGTCAGATTGACATAGCCAACGCGGTTCGCAGTCGTTTGCGGCGTGGTGTAGGTCGCCCCCCAATATTGCTGGAGCAATTCGACCGGCGCAGTCGCAGTCGCGCCGAAATTGTTGTCGGCCGCGCCCATATTGACGTGAAATTCGCTGCCGTCGCCCTTGAACCCGACATCGCCGTAGAAGCGGCGAACGTTCGACGCCGAAAAGTTGCGAAATCCGTCGTCGTGCAATCCTTCGAGTGCGCCGTAGACGGCAAAATTATCGACCTGCTTGCCCCATTGCGCCGAACTCTGGATACGTCCGAACGAGCCGCCCATCGTGTCGATCTCGGCGCCATGATAATTGAAGCCGTCCTTCATCTGTACGTTGACGGCCCCGCCGAGTGCATTCAGGCCGAACGCGGGATTGTTGGTCACCACGGTGACTGATTTTATCGCGGCGGTCGGAATCAAATCCCAGTTGACGGTGTCGCCGAACGCTTCGTTGACGCGCACGCCATTCTGATAAACCGCGAGCCCCTGAGGCGTACCGGCCACGGGGGATGCGACGAAGCCGCGAAATTGCACGCTTGGCTGAAACGGGTTGCCGGAGACTTCATTGACGACGATACCGGGCACGTATTTTTGCAGCGCATCGCCGATGTTCAGCGACCCGGTTTGCTTGATTTGATTGGCGTCGACGATATTGACGCTTGCCGGCACCTTTTCGATGTCGATGCCCGAGCCCGATATGGGGGTGGTCGGGTACACCACGAGCCTTGCTGCAGGCCGGACGGTGCGAGGCGCATTTCGGTCGTGACCGGGCTTGGCGCCGGAAGCTGTCCGGGATACCACGATGGGTGGCAAGGCTTGAACGTTGCCAGGCGCGCTTTGCGCATACGCACCTTCATTCCCGGGAAACGGGGTTAACACTGCAGGCACCAACACCAACAAACGAGCGCGCATCAACCTCATCCCATTGCGCCGCTGTTCTGCCCTGCGCCGGTCGGCCGGATCATAGTGATGTCGCCAAGGCTTCGTCTAGCTCACGGCCTTGACTGAGAGCGAAGTGGAGCTGTCCTGCCGCTGCCGTCAACACGGATTATTTGGGGGTGAGCAGCTCGCTGATTTCCGATTCAGAGTCTTACCTGAGACTTCGATGTTCTCGCCGCGGCGCAACACTTTTTGTTCGCTGCAGCGAACAAAATGATGACGGAATGCGACATTCGCTTTGACTTCGGGTCAGGGCGGGCTCGATCTAAAAATCGACACGTTTGGCGTCCCGAATCCTGCCGTTCGGCGCACGCGCGAATGTTCAGCCCCCTTTCACGCGGACCACGTTGTGGTATGCCTGAAGGGGAGGACGATCTGCGGGGTACCTCCGCTACCTTGGCTCGGTCAGGGAAACCCCGGCTATCGGGCCGGGCGTCGATCAATGTTGCAACCGCCGTCGAGCTACGGCGCTGGAGCCGTAAATCATGACGGTCGAAACTGTTTCTCTCAACCGGTCGCACGGTGGCGTGCAAGGCGTCTACAAGCACGCCAGCCGAGAGACCGGGACGGACATGACCTTTTCGGTTTATGTTCCTCCGCATCAGGGCGACACCAAGCTGCCGGTGGTCTGGTATCTGTCAGGCCTGACCTGCACGCACGCCAACGTCACCGAAAAGGGCGAGTATCGCAAGACCTGCGCCGAACTGGGGTTGATTTTTGTCGCACCCGACACCAGCCCGCGCGGCGAAGGCGTTCCCGGTGATCCCGCCAACGCCTACGATTTCGGGCTTGGCGCCGGGTTTTATGTCGATGCCACGCAGCCGCCGTTCGCGCGCAACTACCGGATGTTGAGCTATGTGACGAAAGAACTTCCCGAACTGATCGCCTCACAGTTTCCCGCCGATCTGAAACGGCAATCCATCCTCGGGCATTCAATGGGCGGCCATGGTGCGCTAACGATCGCCCTCTCCGACCCCCGCAGCTACCGCGCCGCCAGCGCCTTTTCGCCGATCGTCGTGCCGTCGCAAGTTCCCTGGGGTATCAAGGCGCTCGGAGGCTATCTCGGCGACAACAAGGAAACATGGCGTAAGCATGATACAGTGGCTCTGATCGAGGATGGCGCCAGGTTTTCCGACTTTCTGGTCGATATCGGCGATGCCGACCCGTTCCTGGAGCAACAGCTTCGCCCGGAAATGTTGGAACGTGCATGTGCGAAGGCAGGTATCCCCCTCACCCTCCGTTCCCAAGGCGGCTATGACCACAGCTACTACTTCATTTCGACCTTCATGGCCGATCACCTGCGCTGGCATGCCGCGCGGCTCAAGGCTTAGGCTCGATCAGCCACTCATCGCGGCGCGCCGAAATTCGGCGCGAGCAGCCGGTTTCGCAGCAAATAGCTCATGGTGCGCGACCAGGATTCGTCGGTATTGCTACGAAAGTCCGCACTCATGGCCGTGATGAGCCGTCCCGTATGCGCATCCCGTAAGTAGATATTCATATTGAGGATGAGGGCCGAAACCTTTTGAACCAGACCGGTGATGGCAAGATCGGCACCAAGCCGCTGTGCGTATTCCACGTCGCAACCGCCGCAGGCCTGCAAGTTACTCGCGTGCGCCGCAGCATTGACCGGCGCGATGTCGAGGACAGCATACTGTCCGGATTCCGCCAACGCTTTGCGCAGCTGTTCGGTGACGTCCGTCAATCGCCGGTGTTCGTCCGCCCGCGGTCCATTCACTTCGCCCTGCAGGCTGGTATCGAGCAGTTCGAAATCGAACACCGCGGTTTTAGGCGGCTCGGCAAGTGCCGGCAAGCAAACCAGAAGCATCAGCGCGACGACAAAACCAGCCATTCGCATGATCGTGTCCATGAATTCATCGTGTAGGCTGTATAAGACGGTTCGGCCATGTTTCAAACTGGAACGATATCTATCGTCGGTCGGTCGAAGGGAAATTCAAGGAGGAGACATGATCCGGCTGTTTGTCGGTCTCGTCGTGGGCCTGAGCGCGCTGGTCACCAGCGCGCTCGCGGCCGATCCTGTCGAAATCGGCATCGGCTATCTCCACCGCGCCGGCGTCAGGCCGACGCTGTCGCTGGTCGAGCAGCCGGCCGAGAACGACGGCCTCGCCGGTGCCCGGCTCGCGATCGAGGACAACAACACTACCGGCAAGTTCCTCAATCAACGCTTTACCCTGGAGGAGGTGCGGCTCAAGGACGGTGATGACGCGGCCCAGGCGGCGATAGCGCTTGCCGATCGGAACGTCGGTTTCATCATTGCCGATCTTCCCGCGGACTCGCTGCTGAAGGCCGCCGATGCCATCCGCGACCGTGGATCGGTGTTATTTAATGCCGGCGCGATCGACGATCGCTTGCGCGAGGAAGATTGTCGGGCCAACGTGATCCACGTCGCACCGACCCGCTCGATGCTGGCGGACGGTCTCGCCCAGTATCTCGTCTGGAAGCAGTGGAAGCGCTGGATGCTCGTGGTGGGATCGCATGAGGAGGACAAGCTTTATGCGCGAAGCGCTGCGGCGCGCCGCCTCGCGCTTTGGCGCCAGGATTGTCCAGGAGCGGGTATTCGAGGATACCGGCGGCGCGCGCCGCACCGACAGCGGCGTGACCTTGATCCAGCGTCAGATGCCGGTATTCACGCAGCAGGCGCCGGCCTACGACGTTCTGGTCGCGGCAGACGAGAGCGAGGTGTTCGCGTCCTACTTGCCTTACCGGACGTGGGACCCGCGGCCGGTCGCGGGATCCGCAGGCCTAGAGCCGAAAAGTTGGGACGCCGCCCAGGATCAATGGGGCGCAGTGCAGATGCAAAACCGGTTTCTTAAGCTCAATTCGCGGCACATGACGGCGCTGGACATGCAGGCATGGACGGCGGCGCGAATGATCGGCGAGGCGGCATCGCGCGTGAATTCGGGCGATCGCAAGATGGCGTTCGATTTCATGAAAGGTCCGGATTTTTCGATCGCGGCATTCAAGGGCCAACGGCTTACGCTTCGGGGCTGGAACCTGCAGCTTCGCCAGCCGATCTTGCTGGTGGATGGCCGCATGGTGGTTTCGGTGTCGCCGCAGGAGGGATTCCTGCATCAGGTCTCGGAACTCGATACGCTCGGCGTGGATCAACCCGAAACCAAGTGCAAGCTGCACTGAAAGTGCGATGGAGTTCTTCCCCATGTGGCGTCATTCACTGGTTTTCGGAATTGCCCTCTGGCTTGCAGGCAGCCTGCCCGCCCGCGCCTTTATCGCCTACGTGTCCAACGAAAAGAGCAACACCGTCTCGGTGATCGATACCGATAAATGGGCCGTCGTCAAAACCATCAAGGTCGGCCAGCGACCGCGCGGCATCGAATTCACCAGGGACGGCAAGTTCGTGCTGGTCGCGGTCGGCGACGATGACACCATCCAGATGATCGATACTGTCACTCAGGAGGTGACGGACACCCTGCCCTCCGGCCCCGATCCCGAACTCATGATCCAGGACAAGGCCGGCAAGATCCTCTACGTCGCCAACGAGAATGACAATACCGTCAGCGTTATCGATCTCGCAAAGGCGCGCCCGGATGGGCGATGTTCAGGTCGGCGTCGAGCCCGAAGGCATGGCGATCAGCCCGGATGGAAGGTTTCTGATCAACACGTCCGAGACGACCAACATGGCCCATTTCATCGATACCGAAACGCGCCAGATCGTGGCGAATGTCCTGGTCGATGCGCGTCCGCGTTTCGCCGAATTCAAGCGCGACGGCTCCGAATTGTGGGTTTCCTCGGAGATCGGCGGCACGGTCTCCGTCATCGATCCGGCCAAGCATGTGGTCACGGCCAAGATCACCTTCGATGTTCCCGGCATGCGGAAGGAAGCAATCCAGCCTGTCGGGATCGGTATCGCCGACGACGGCAAGACCGCGTTCATCGCGCTCGGACCCGCCAACCGCGTCGCGGTGGTCGATGCCGCAACTCATAAAGTGACAAAATATCTTCTGGTCGGCCAGCGCGTCTGGCATATGGCGTTTACTCCGGATGAAAAATTCCTCCTGGTCACGAACGGCGTGTCGAATGACGTGTCCGTCATCGATGTTGCGGCGCTCAAGGTGATCAAGACCATTCAGGTCGGCGAGCTGCCCTGGGGTATTACGATCGCGAAGCAATGATGAAGCCCGACATTTCCATAGCCGGCGACACGGTAGCCAGCCTTCACGATCCGTCCTGTCCGGATGCCGTAGCGCTGGCGATCGAAGGTGTCAGCCATTCCTATGGCGCCCGCCGGGCCCTCGAAAATGTCAGCTTCACGGTTGCGGCCGGGAGCTTTACGGCATTGCTCGGCCTGAACGGCGCGGGCAAGAGCACGCTCTTTTCCATCATCACCCGGCTATTCGGCATGCAGGCCGGACGTATCAGCATTTTCGGCCACGATATCCGGCGCGAGCCTGGCGAGGCGCTACGCCGCATGGGCGTGGTTTTCCAGCCGCGCACGCTGGACCTCGACCTCTCGGTGACCCAAAATCTGCTGTACCATGCGGCGCTCCAAGGCATCATCCGGCGCGAGGCGCTGATACGCTCGGGCGAAGTGTTGTCGCGGATGGGCCTCGCCGAGCGCACCGCCAGCAAAGTGCGCGACCTCTCTGGTGGACAAATGCGGCGACTGGAAATTGCGCGGGCACTTCTGCACCGGCCACGCCTTCTGCTGCTCGACGAGGCAACGGTCGGACTCGATGTCAAGGCACGAGCCGAAATTCGTGGGCCACGTCCGAGGTCTGGTCGCTGAGCAAGGTATCGGCGTGCTGTGGGCCACGCACCTGTTCGACGAGATCGTGGCCAGCGACGATCTCGTCATTCTGCACCAGGGCCGCATTCTCGCCGAAGGCAAGGTCGCGCGCATCGTCGCGAACGCCGGAGCACACGACTTGCATTCCGCCTTCGTGCATATGACGCAAATTGGCACCGCGTCCGAGGATGCAGCGCCATGACCGCGGTGGCCGTAAAGGAAAAGGCGGCGGGGTTCTCGCTCGCGCAATATCTTACCTGCCTGAACGGCATCGTGTGGCGCGAGGGATTGCGCTTCGTCCACCAGCGCGAACGCTTTATCTCGGCGCTGGTGCGACCGCTGGTCTGGCTGTTCATCTTCGCCGCCGGCTTCCGCCAGGTGCTCGGCATCTCGATCATCCCGCCGTACGAAACCTACATTCTCTACGAGGTCTACATCACGCCGGGATTGATGGCGATGATCCAGCTGTTCAACGGCATGCAATCGTCGCTCTCGATGGTCTACGACCGCGAGATGGGCAATATGCGCACCCTGCTGGTGAGCCCGCTGCCGCGCTGGTACCTGCTGTTCTGCAAGCTGCTCGCCGGAACCGCGGTCTCCGTTCTCCAGGTCTATGCTTTCCTGTTGATCGCATGGTTCTGGGACATCGAGCCGCCACCGATCGGCTATCTCACGGTCCTGCCGGCGCTGGCGCTTTCGGGGCTGATGCTGGGCGCGCTGGGCATGCTGATCTCGTCCGGCATCAAGCAGCTCGAGAATTTCGCGGGCGTGATGAACTTCGTGATCTTCCCGATGTTCTTCGCTTCATCGGCTCTTTACCCGCTGTGGCGCGTGCAGGAGGGTAGTCCGATGCTTTATTACGTATGCCAGCTCAATCCATTCACCCATGCGGTCGAACTGATCCGCTTCGCGCTGTACGGAAAGATGAACTGGGTCTCGTTGGCAGTCGTCGGCGGCTGCACCGCGGCCTTCATGATCAGGCGCGATGTTCGCCTATGATCCATCACGCGGCCTCAGCCGCCGCGGACCCGCTGGAGGCGAGACATGAGATGGTTGGCGGCGCTCTGCGTGCTGGTTGCGGTGGCTGGACCGGTCGATCGAAGTCTTGCCGCCGATCCGCGCTATCCCGACTGGCCATGCGCTCAGGCCAAGGTGCCGGAGGTCTCGCTCGCCGCAGTCTGGAAGGTCCGCCCTTGATGACGCCACGGACAAATGGACGGAGGACGCCAAAGTCAGCGCGCTGGTGCCGCGGCTGGCAGCAAGGCGCACGCCGCTCGACGAAGCGGAGAAGACGATCACGGAATTTATTGCCGGCTCATCGGCGGAAAAGACCAAGAGGGGCAAGCTGCTGTTCGCCGGGCTTGTTCGATACGCTCAATGCCGAGCGCTCCTCGGTGATGAGCGGGCTCGAACGCGTCACCCGCAAGCAACGCGAAGCCGCCGACAAGGTTCGTAACGACACGATGGCGCTGCAGGCCCTGCAGGATGCACCTGCGAAGGATCAGGCCAAAATAGATGAACTCGGCAACCAGCTGGTATGGGAGACACGGATTTTCGAAGACCGGCAGCGCGTGATCAAATTCGTGTGCGAGGTGCCGACCGCGATCGATCAGCGACTGTTCGCGTTCGGCCGGGTGATCCAGCAGGAAATGGAATAGCCCGCGCGCGGTCGGCCGACTTCGAGTCCTTTCCGTTTCGATGGAATCGAAACGGAGCTCCAGAATCTTGATTTGACGCGTTTTCTTGACGCGAACCGGTCTCCACTTCGCTCGAAAACGCTCTAACGCGGGAGGAACCTCGCCTCGCCGGCCAGGGGTTCCGGCTGCGAATCGGACAGCGGCAAGTTGGCCCGTTGCCAGCCATCCGTGCCTTCGGGATACCAGGCGACGTTGGAATATCCGTAGGACAACGCCCGCTTTGCCGCGTTCCATGACATCCAGCAGTCGGCCTGGCAGTAGATCACCAGCAGTCTTGCGCTGTCGCCGCCGGAGGCGCGGGCAAGTCCGTCCCGCAGATAATCCTCCGTCGCCGCCGCAAGCGTTCCGTAACCGGTGTCCGGCAGCCAGATGCTGCCGGGAATATTGAACCTCGGTTTGTCGCGCCAGACCGTGCCTGCGGGAAGATTTGGCGGCTTCGGCGGACGCGGCAGCACGTCGACGAAGGCACCAGACCCGGAACGCCAGATCGCTTCGGCCTGCTCGGTGGCGAGAACGCGTGCGCCGGCGAGCGTCGTGGGCACCGGCGCCCGATAATTGTCCGTGCGGTATCCGTCAGGTTCCGAAGGGCTCTCCTGTGCGTATGCCGGCACCGTCAAGGCGAGCATCGCGGCGACCAGGCTCGCGAGCGCCCATTTCATGGCTGCTTCGCCGTCATCCCCACAGTGATCGGCCGATCGCTCTCGTCGAGCAGCGGCACGCCGAAATCGAGCAGTATCTTGTTGATCGCCGGCTGGTTCTCCTGGATCAGCCGATTGAGCAACCGTTTCCAGTTTTGATCGGCTGCACGAACCCCCATGCCGATCCGGTAGACCAGCCGTGGCCCGGATGTTTCCTTGACCAGCGGTGTGACGTGGAGCGGCGGGTTGGCCTGCCTGGCGTAATAGCCCGCCATGGGTCCCCACAGCACGCCGGCGTCAATTTCTCCCGTTGTCAAATCGTTGATCATCGCAGCCGCCGAGGAGTTGACGCGGGTGTCGATCATCAGCGGATAAGGCTTGGCATTGGCCATCAGGCCGTTGGCGGCCATGTTGGTCGCCGGCGGTGTGCCGGCGACAATGCCGAGATGCTTACCTTTCAGACGTTCATCGCCAAGCGATGTGACGTCCTCCAGTCCGCTGCCCGGCTTGGCGACGAGTGCATAGGCCGTGCGATAATAGGGATTGGTGCCCTGGACCAGCTCATCGCCTTGCGGGAAGCCCATAATGACGTCGCAACGATGGGCGCCAAGCGTCATTCGAACGAAGCCGGTCGCCTGCGGAAAATACATGTAGTCAAGTTTCTTCTGCAGTTTTTCGGCGAACAATTCGGCAAGCTTGTTCTCAAATCCCTCGCCTTTCTCGTCGGAGAACGGCAGGTTGCGCGGGTCAGCGCAGACCCTCAAAACCTTGGGATCGACCAGCTCGATCGACAGATTGGTATTGTCCTGCGCCTGCTGCGCCATCGCGGTTTCTCGGCCGACCATCACCGCGGCGATGATACAAAGTGCTGTAGTGATCAGCCAACGGCGCAACGCAGCATCGTTCATCTCGTCTCCTCCTGTGTCGTTTATCCCGGGCGCCCAACCGCGGCACCGGCGCGTCGGCTGGTACCCGGTAACGAAAGCTCCCAGATTGTTTCACATTTTAGCACTATTTATACTGTGAGTTCCGATGCGTGAGCCAAGGAATATTCTGCCAATAGCCTGGCATTTGTATCCGCTAACGTCTACGGGACACCGGCAAATCCAGTGAATCCGAGAACCGAGGTCCAATTGAGGCCGCAAACAGCCAAATGCTATGGCCGTCAACTGGAACGTGCAACGCCATAAACGATCTGGATCCTGCGCCTGCATGCTGCGATGCAGTCTCAGAGCATACGGGGCAGTACGGATGATTTATCGCGCACTCATACTTGCCGCGTTCGCGATGCTCGCCGGGCCAATATTGGCGCAGGAGCAGCAAAGCCCGCTGCCGGTCAGCGAAATCGCGCCCGGGCTTTTTGTGCACCCGGGTGCAACGGCGCTGATGACGCGCGGAAATGAAGGGGCCATTGCCAATATCGGGTTCATCATCGGCAGCGATGCCGTCGGGGTCATTGATACCGGGGGCAGCCTGCGGGAAGGCAAACAGCTGCTCGCCGCCATCCGCGCCCGCACCGAAAAGCCGATCCGATACGTCATAAATACGCACGGCCACCCCGATCATGTCTTCGGCAATGCAGCATTCCTCGCAGACGGAACCACCTTCGTCGGTCACAAGAATTTGCCGCGGGCCCTCGCTGCACGCGGACAATTCTACATCGATGCCTTTCGTCGGATCATGGGCGATGAATTGATTGACGAGGTACGCATTGTACCGCCCACGCTTCTGGTGGATGGCACCATGAAACTTGATCTCGGACACAGGAACCTCACGCTGCGGGCTTGGCCCACGGCGCACAGCGACAGCGACCTCACCGTGCTCGACGAACAAACCGGCACCTTGTTCGCGGGCGATCTGCTATTCCTGACCCACTTGCCTGTCCTCGACGGCAGCATTCGTGGCTGGTTGGCGGTTATCGCCGGGCTAGAAGCTGTTTCCGCGCAACGCGTGGTTCCCGGTCACGGAGCCGTGAGCAACTGGCCGGACGCGCTTGTCGACGAGCGTCGCTACCTCGAAAAACTGGCGGCCGATGTCCGCGGGCTGGTCGCCGACGGCAAACCTATATCGGTTGCTGCCGATACCGCCGCCGCTTCCGAGAGATCGCGGTGGAAGCTGTTCGACGATTACAATGCCCGTAACGCGACTGCCGCGTTTTCGGAAATTGAGTGGGAATAGCCCGCTCGGTGGATTATCGTATTGAGCTCTCTCCGGTCGTCGAAAGGACCGCGCCTATGCTGGGTCGTCACTCCCGCTCGCTTCTGGTCGGCAGTCTTCTGGCCGCAATGCTGTTTGGCGCACGTTCGATACCCGCCGCCACGCCCGATACTTACGATCCATGGCCCGGCCTCGTTCAGGACATCTTCAACAACCGCCCGATGAACGATGGCGCCGGGGTTATCGCCATCGAGATGCCGTACCGCGCCGAGGACGCTGCGATCGTTCCGGTCACCCTGCGCGCCAAGCTTCCGCCTTCAGATCCACGCCGCATTCTGGCGATCACGCTGGTGATCGATCAGAACCCGGCGCCAATGGCAGCGCGTTTCGAGCTCGGACCGGACTCCTCGGTATCGGAAATATCCACCCGCGTGCGCGTCAACAACTATACCGACGTCCACGCGATCGCCGAACTCAGCGACGGCGGGCTTTACATGACGAAAACCTTCGTGAAGGCGTCCGGCGGATGTTCGGCTCCGGCGGCCAAGAACGCCGACGAGGGAAAAGCGAGACTGGGCCAGATGCGATTCAGACAATTCGCAAAATCCACCGACGGTCCTGTAAGCGGCGTTCGCGAGGCCCAGATCATGATCGGCCACCCCAATAATTCCGGCCTCCAGATGGACCAGGTCACACGACTCTATGTCCCGGCGTTCTTCATCAATGAATTGCGGGTGTGGCAGGACGACACTTTGGTTCTGGCGATGGAAGGCGGAATTTCCATTTCGGAAGATCCCAACATTCGTTTCTCCTATGTGCCAAATGGCGCAAAGCGCATCCGCGTCGAGGCCAAAGACACCGACGGCCACGTGTTCCAGAACGAATGGAAGGTCGAGAATTTAGGCCTCTGACGCGGTGCAACATCGCCTGGGCCGGCGGCGCGCGGCCGACAACGCGCCCTAGAAACATCTCACTTCGGCTTCGGCCTGGGCCCGCCGCAGGTCATCGAGCGCGGTTTTCGCCTGTTCGGAAGAACGGAATTCTCCGCCGAGGTTTCCGCGCACCTGCGACATGCTGAGAACCGTTTCGGCCGTAACGTACCGATCATAGGGCAGCAGCGACGCGATGACGTCGATCGAGCAGGAGCATTGATTGATCGCCTGCCGCGTTTCGCCATTGGCCTTCAGGCATCCGAAGACGTATTCCGACCGCGCCAGGGTGGGATAATCGTTGATGTCTTCGGCGCGCGCTGCATTGGTTGTTGCTCCCAACAAGACCAGCGCACCGACAATAAGTCGCATCAATCCGGCGGGCATCATCAGGTTTCTCCTGCTGGTAAGGCTGTGAGCTACACAATTATGTGCAAATATATGCAAAAGATGTTCGTCGAGGAAACGGCAAATCGGAAATCCTGGCGAACCAACCAGGCGCCCTCGGGCATCCGCAGCTCAATGACAGGGACAAAATGAAACGTTTCATCCGCATTCTGCTGGCCACAGCCGCTTTCGCCGCGGCTTCGGGTGCCCTTCCTTGCCGCGCCGCCGAAACCATACGGATTGCGGTGCAGAAGACCGGAACATTCGCCTGGGAGCTTGCCGTGATCCGCGCTCACGGCCTCGACAGGAAGGCGGACCTTGTTCTTCAGGTCGATGAGCTTGCCAGTCCGGAGGCCGGCAAGGTCGCCTTGCGCGGCGGTGCCGCCGACGTCATCGTCTCCGACTGGCTGTGGGTGGCGCGGGAGCGCGGGCTCGGCGCCAAACTCGCATTCTATCCCTATTCGAGCGCACTCGGCGCCGTGATGGTATCCGAATACATCTCCGATCCGGACATTGGCGGACCTCAAGGGCCGCAAACTAGCCGTCGCCGGCGGCCCGATCGACAAGAGTTGGCTGTTGCTGCGGGCGTCGATGAAGCAGGATGGCGTTGACCTGAAGTCAGAAGCCACGATTGTGTACGGTTCGCCACCGCTGCTGGCGGCCAAGACACTCAGCGGAGAAATGGACGCCAACCTGAATTACTGGAATTTCTGCGCCGCGCTGGAAACCAAAGGCTTCCGCCGCCTTGCTGCGGTCGAGGATCTCTTGCCGAAGCTTGGCGCCAAGGGCCGCACGGCGATGGTCGGCTACGTCTTCGATGAGGGATGGGCTATCGCAAACCGCGACGCGGTTGCCAGTTTTATCGCCATGACCCGTGCGGCGAAGGAGATTTTGGCGACCTCCGACGCGGAGTGGGAAACCATCGCACCGCTGACGGGGGCCTCCGACGCGGCGACCTTGCGGGCCTACCGCGATCGCTATCGCGAGGGAATTCCTCGCCGCTCGATCGCCGACGAAGAAGCCGACGCACGCGTTCTCTATCGCGTGCTGGCGGCCATCGGCGGTCCCGAAATCGTGGGGCCGGCGCCGGAACTTGCCCCCGGCACGTTCTATCGCGCGATCCCCGGAGACTGAGATGCTCCGGCTTCTGTCATTCGCCGTGTTTCTTGCCACCTGGTGGATCGCCGCGCTTTTCGTCGGCGGAGAGAAGCTGCCGCCGCCTCCCGCTGTGCTGGCGGCCATCATTACGGCAGCCAACTCCGGCGAGTTGTTCTTCAATCTCGGCGTGACATTGGCTCGCGTGGCCCTCGCCTTCACATTGGCGATGACGCTGGGCACTGCGATCGGTTACCTGATGGGGCGGGTACGCCTTGCCAACCGCCTCGGCGATCCCTGGCTGATCCTGCTGCTCAACCTCCCGGCGCTGGTCGTCATCGTGCTTGCATATATCTGGGCCGGTTTGACCGAGGTCGCCGCGATTGCGGCCATCGCCATCAACAAGCTGCCCACCGCCGTCGTCACGGTGCGCGAAGGAACCCGCGCGCTCGACGCCGCGCTTGACGAAATGGCCACAGTGTTTGCGATTCCGCGCTGGAAGGCGTTCCGGCACGTCATATTGCCGCAACTGGCGCCCTACATTGCGGCTGCCGCACGGTCCGGTCTTTCCCTGGTGTGGAAGATCGTGCTGGTTGCGGAATTGCTCGGACGCCCAAACGGCGTCGGCTTCGAGATCGGCGTTGCCTTCCAGCTCTTCGACATCCCTCGTCTGCTCGCCTATTCGCTGACCTTCGCGGCGGTGGTGCTCGTCATCGAAACCGTTCTGGTGCAACCGTTTGAAGCCCGACTATCGAGGTGGCGGCCCCGTGCAGCTTGAGGTCAATATCACCCGGAAGGCGTTCACAAACGCGGCGGGCGAGCGGCAGGACGTGCTCGTCGACATCAATTTTGTGCTCGGCGCCGGAGAGGTTGGCGTATTCGTCGGCCCCTCCGGCTGCGGCAAGAGCACCTTGCTGAATATCCTTGCCGGTCTCGACCATGACTATGAAGGACGGATTGCGCGGTCGGCAGACGCACGAATCGGCATGGTATTTCAGGAGCCGCGGCTATTGCCTTGGCGGTCAGTCGAAGAAAACGTGCGACTTGCCGCGCCGCAGGCTGATGAGGCAAAGCTTTCCGCGCTATTCGAAGTTCTGGAACTGGATGCACATCGCAGCCATTTCCCCGGTGAACTGTCCCTCGGCCTCGCCCGTCGGGTCGCGCTTGCCCGTGCGTTTGCGGTCGATCCGGATTTCCTGATCCTCGACGAGCCGCTGGCGTCGCTCGACGATGCCCTGGCGGCCCGGCTGCGCGACGAGATCGCCATCCTGGTGGACAGCCGATCGGTGACGACACTGTTGGTCACCCACGACCTGGACGATGCGGTTCACCTCGGCGACCGGGTGTTTCTGTTGTCGCCGCGACCGACGCGGATTCTCGCCGACGTACCCATTCGCATACCACGCAACAGGCGCGGCCGCGCCGAGGCCGCCGCGATCAAGGCGGCGATCGCGCGGCGGGCGAACGGCGATCGCGCGACGGGAGATGGCTGACAGGCGGCTTGCGGTGCATGCTAAATTGGGTCATCGGAGGAGCTGGCAGTGAAGCATACGCTCGCAGGCGCAGCGTTCGGCATTGGTCTCCTCGCCGTGACGGCGACGGCGCAGGACATGATGCGCGGTGTCGATCTGTCGTCGCCCGACATGGTTTCGGCTGAAATGACCCGCGGACAGATCGAAGGCGCGCTTGCAAGCGCGACCGCCGCCGCGCCGGCCGATTTCACCGGAAAAAGATTGTCCAATCTCGACCTTTCCGGGCTCGACCTTTCCGGCGCGATTTTTCGCGCCGCGCGGCTCAACAAGACGAAGCTTGCGGGCGCCAACCTCGACCATGCCGTCCTCGATCAGGCATGGCTGCTCGAAGCGGACCTCAGGGGTGCAAACCTGAAGGGTGCCAGCCTGTTCGCCTCACAGATGGCTCGTGCACGTCTCGACGGCGCCGATCTGTCGAACGCTCGTGTTGCTGCCGACCTTACCGGCGCGAGCCTTGTCGGAGCCTCGATCGCGGGCGCGCATTTGGGCGCCGACATGCGTAACCAGTCGATGGGCCTTATGCGTGCAGTTCTTAAATCCGCCAACCTGGAACGGCTGAACGCCCGCGGAGCTGATTTGTCTCGGGTCGATTTCGAATTTGCTTCACTGAAGGGCGCCGACCTGACAGGCGCTTCCCTCATGGGCGCTCAGCTCGGGGGGGCCGACTTGACGGGCGTCACCGTCATCGGCACCGATTTCGATGGTGCCGATCTCGCTTCGGCGAAGCTGATCGCGCCCATTGGCCTCGACCAGGCCAAGAACTTCGACAAGGCGAAAAATCGCGATCGTTTGATCCAGCAGTAATGGGTCAGGCGTTCCATCACTGGAGGATTGGCAATGATACGATGGATCCTGGCGGCTGCGCTTTCGCTAACGAGCGCCGGCCAACTCGCCGCACAGGGCAAGGGTATCAGGTTCTGGAATCTGACCACGGCGACCGTCTCGGGCCTGCAGCTCTCCCCCGCCGGCAAGGACAGCTGGGGACCGAACCAGACTCTGAACGACAAGGACGGGGAAGTCGATCATGACGAGCGCCTGCGCATTAACGGCGTCGAGCCGGGGCGCTACGACGTCAGGATCAGCTATCGCGACAAGCGACAATGCCTGGTCCGGGACATCGAGATAAAGGCAGAATCGGTGTTCTCGATCGCGGACAGGGATTTGAAGGACTGCAGCAAATAAGGTCCCGGACGGCCTTTATGCAGCGGTCGTCATCCGGCGTGGGCCGCGCCGGTGGCGTCGGCCCTGCTATGCGGATATTCGCAGCGCCATCGCACGGCGTTCCATTTCGGATGCTCACCAACCCACTGGGCGATGTAAGGCGGCGCACCCATCGAGCACTGCCGCAGTGAAGCGGCTCCGGAAAACATCAGATGAGTTTCTTCGCAGGTCGTCGGCGACAGCACCGCGCAGACCGTCACAATCAGATCGATTGGATTCATGCCAAACACCCTTTTGCTTCCGGGCAGCCATATACCACAAACAGATACGGCGGTGGTGGGGGCGAAGTTTCAAATCCTTGAGAAATCCCGCCTCATGATACCCTTCGGCGCGGTGCTGCGCGAAAATCAGAAGTTGACCCCGAATATCAGCCGGCCCTGGTGGCGCTCGAAATTGACGAGGTCCAGGGCTGCGGTGGATCCGGCCGGCCGACCCCAAACCTGGGCGCTCCAGGCGAGCGTAAGCCTCGAGCGCTCAGACAGCTGCCAGTACGCGGTCGGCCCGGCCAACAGCGCCTGCCCGGCAAACTCTTCCAAACCGATACCTTCGTATTTTCTGAGATAGCGCACTTCGCCACCGATCAGAAAGCCCGGCGCGGATCTGCGCCATCACAGCGACCGCGGCCCCGGCCGTCGATTCCTGCTGGGCCAATCCCGTCCCGAAGAAATGGGTCCATTCGGGCTCGTAGAACAGATTGATGGCCGCCACGACGCGATTCGGAATCAATTCCCGATCGAGCGCCAGCGTCAGCTCGTTGCCGTATTTCCGGGCAGGCGCCGCCGTCATGTCATCGATCCGGTCGGCGTGCGTCTCCAGCGCGACGTCAAACCAAACGGCGCCTCATTCCGGTCGAGGAATTTGTAGCGCAGATCGAGGGAAACACCCTGCCAATCCAGCTGGCGGCGATCCTCAAAACCAGCCACGCCATTGATGTCGTAAGACGTGAAGGTGCTTGCCACTTCGATCCGGAAATTTTTGATCGGGCACGAACTCCAGTTCGAGGTCCTGGCTGATCGCCCGGTAGCTACCTTCCGTCTTGGAAAATCGCCCGGTGGTCTGACTCTGGAATTCACGCTCGCCGACGCTGCCGACATCGGTGCCAATCAAAAATCCAAAGATATGCTCGGTATCTATCTGCTCGGTATCGGCGTCTTCAGCATGCGCACAGGCCGGAACAAGCGTTAAAAGACCCAGGATCGCGGTCCGGAACGCTGCAAGGCAAAAAGACATCCACAATCCGAGGGAAGCTGAGGAATGGAAAACGACTGCACCACTGACCGAGAAAAAATCCTATCACGTTGCGAAGATCGATGGCGAGGCGCAGAAACGCTCGATTCGCCCGATAAACTACCGGCTGCGACATCGGATCGGCTCGGACCTGTGGTGATCATCATCTTAACCTGAGATAAAATGGCAAACTTCGAAGGCGGCAGACCGGTCGGCTATCCTGACTTTCTAGTCGGGCGCCCGCCGCGGCTCGAGACAAGAACTCTCCTCTCGAGCCGGGCTCATCGTGCGGACGTGGTCTATTTGCGCGCTGCGCAGGCGTACATGTTGATTTCCATGCCTACCGGCACTTCGACAATCTTTGGAGTTTTCCAGGTCATTCGAGCCTCCCATGAGTTGTGGCGCTTTGTTCGCACCGGGGTAAAACCAGCTTGGACGTAACCCAAGTATTCACACCAACATACGATCCGAAGACGAGCAACGGACCCGCGCTTCGCGCCGCGCGCACTGGTGCTTGCCAGCGCTACGGAGCGTCACACACCAGATGCGGCCAACTTGCGCGACGGCACTGTCGCGCCTGAACGGCCGCGCAGGAGAAGCGGTGCCTTGAGAATTTGGGGGCGGACTATCGCCACCAAATTCGCGCGGGCGTCACGCGGCCTTGGCTTTCGATTTCGCCACGTGGCTGGCGATCGCATCCATCAGTACCGGAGACAGACAATCATAAGGTTCAAGTCCGAGTTCCTTGAGGCGCGATCTGATGTCCGACATCTGCGCCGGATCGACGCCGGCCTCGATCACCGACGACACGAACGCCGCAAATTGCGGAGCCGCCGAACCGGCCTCCGTGAAGAGCTCCGGATGGATGAAGTCCAGACCGTAGAACGGATGCGCCTTGTTCTCGATGCGGCCGAACATGTGCGTGCCGCAAACCTTGCAGGCATGCCGCTGGATCGCCGCTGACGCATCGATGATATGAAGCTTGTCGCCGTTTTCGAGAACCGAGACGTTTTCGCGCGGCACGACCGCGACCACGGAGAAGGTGGCCCCTTCCGGCTTCCAGCATTTGGTGCAGCCGCAGGCGTGGTTGTGGGCGACATCGCCCTTGATGCCGATCTTGACCGGCCGGTCCTTGCATTTGCAGACCAGGGTTCCGCCAGCGAAGCTGCCCGACCCCTTCTTTACCCCGCTGTCGACCGATGGGTGGATATGAACTGTCATGGGCTATCCTCCTTGTTTTGATGTTTCGATTAGAACACGACGACCGAACGGATCGACTTGCCTTGGTGCATCAGATCGAACCCCTTGTTGATCTCCTCCAGTTTGAGAACATGGGTGATCATCGGATCAATCTGGATCTTGCCGTTCATGTACCAGTCGACGATTTTCGGCACGTCGGTACGGCCGCGCGCGCCGCCGAACGCCGTGCCCTTCCAGACCCGGCCGGTCACGAGTTGGAACGGCCGGGTTGAAATCTCCTTTCCGGATTCCGCCACCCCGATGACGACCGACACACCCCAGCCGCGGTGGCAGGCTTCCAGGGCCTGGCGCATGACGGTGGTGTTGCCGGTGCAGTCGAAGGTGAAGTCGGCTCCGCCGTCGGTCAGCGTGACGAGGTGCTGGACGATATCGCCACCGATCTTGGTCGGGTTGACGAAATGCGTCATGCCAAAGCGGCGGCCCCATTCTTCCTTGCTGTCGTTGATGTCAACGCCGACGATCTTGTCGGCGCCCACCATCCTCGCGCCCTGGATGACGTTGAGCCCGATACCGCCAAGCCCGAACACGACCACGTTGGCGCCCGGGGTAACCTTGGCGGTGTTCACCACCGCGCCGACACCCGTCGTCACGCCGCAGCCGATGTAGCAGCTCTTGTCGAAGGGGGCGTCGTCGCGAATTTTGGCGACGGCGATTTCCGGCAGCACGGTAAAGTTCGAGAAAGTCGAGCAGCCCATGTAGTGGAAAATTGGCTTGCCCTTGTAGCTGAAGCGGCTGGTGCCATCGGGCATCAGCCCCTTGCCCTGGGTCGCGCGGATCGCGGTGCAAAGATTGGTCTTGCCGCTCAGACAACTTTTGCACTGGCGGCATTCAGGCGTGTACAGCGGGATCACATGATCGCCGGGCTTCACCGAGGTGACGCCCGTTCCAACCTCGCGAACAATCCCCGCCCCCTCGTGACCGAGGATGGAAGGAAAGATTCCCTCGCTGTCGAAGCCGTCGAGTGTGTAGGCGTCGGTATGACAGATGCCGGTCGCCTTGATTTCGACAAGGACCTCGCCGGCCTTCGGGCCCTCCAGATCAACCTCGATGATTTCAAGCGGCTTTTTTGCTTCGAACGCGACTGCGGCGCGGGTTTTCATTCTAAACTCCACTTCTGTATTTCAAGGCACGCGTGTTCAACGCTTCGCCCATGCAGGAATCTTCTGCTTGCTGCGCGGCGGGAGGCTTGTCTTCGTGCTTTGCGGGCCGTCCGCGGCCGACCGCGTCGTTGGCGCGGGCGCGCAGATAGACGTAGATGTCGTCCATGTAGCAGGAGACGTTAGGATTATCGCCGAACGCCGGCATGACGTTCTCCTGCGCCGTGCTGATGTTTTTGCGTCCGCTGGCGACGACCTCGAGGAAGTCCGCATAGCTCATCGTCTTGAGCGAATCCTTCAGGGCCGGTGCGTAGGTCGAACCCATGCCGTCAGGGCCGTGGCAGACGTGGCATTCGGAGTGATAACGGCGGAACCCCGAATAGGTATACCAGTCGACGGTGCCATCGGATGCAACCTTGAATGTCGGACTGCCCTCCTTGTCCAGATATTTGCCATCCTCGGATTTAACCGCTGTCGCATCCGCCGGCTGTTCAGCGAACGCGATGCCTCCTGATGCCACGAGAGCCATCGCGGCAACCCCAAACCAGATCTTACGCAAGCTATTGTCCTCGGCGTTCGATTAAAGAACGTCCCGGCGCGTTTGCCGCGCCGGGACGATTGGGATCACTGTGGCAGTGAGAACACCGTCAGCGTGCCACCGAGCGCGGTGTAATTGCTGAGCGCCGCATAGCCGCCCACTGCGCCGAGACCCGCGGTCGGATCGGTCAGGCCAGCCGCAAGGCCGATACCCGCCCAGCCGCCGACCCCGGACAGGATCGCAACATACTGCTTGCCGCCCTGCTCGTAAGTCGTGACGTTGCCGATGATCCCGGACGGGGTCTTGAACTTGTAAAGTTCCTTGCCCGTCTTGGCGTCGACCGCCTTCAGATAACCTTCGAGCGTCCCGTAGAACACCACCCCGCCGGCGGTTGCGAGCGCACCCGACCAGACCGAGAACTGTTCCTTGTTCGACCACACGATCTTGCCGGTCTTGCCGTCCCAGGCGATGAAGTTGCCCATGTTGGTGTCACCGGGAGGCGGATACATCGACAGCGTCGCCCCGACATAGGGCTGACCGGCGGTGTAGCTCACCTTGAAGGGCTCGTAATCCATGCAGACATGGTTCGTCGGCACATAGAACAATTGCGTGTCCGGCGAGTAGGCTGCCGGCTGCTCGTCCTTGCTGCCGAGCGCGGCCGGGCAGATGCCCTTGTTATTGTGGTCCTCGCCCTGCTTGTCGGTCGAGTACTGGTCGACGACCTTGGGACGGCCATAGGTCGGCGAACTCTTGTTCATGTCGACGCCAGAGGTCCAGTTGACCTTCGGATCGTACTTTTCGGCGACCAGCAACTCGCCGGTGGCGCGATCGAGCGTATAGCCGAGCCCGTTGCGATCGAAGTGGGTCAGCAGCTTGCGCGGGACGCCGCCGACCTGCTGATCGCTAAGGATCATTTCGTTGATGCCGTCATAGTCCCATTCATCATGGGGCGTCATCTGGTAGACCCACTTGGCCACACCGGTGTCCGGGTCACGCGCCCAGATCGTCATCGACCACTTGTTGTCGCCCGGACGTTGTTTCGGGTTCCAGGTCGAGGGATTGCCCGAACCGTAGTACATGAGGTTCAGAGCGGGGTCGTAGGAGATCCAGCCCCACGTCGCGCCGCCGCCGATCTTCCATTGATCGCCTTCCCAGGTCTTCAGGCTCGAATCCTTGCCGACCGGCTTGCCGAGTTCGGTGGTCTTCGCCGGATCGACCAGGATCTGGTCGTCCGGTCCTTCCGAATAGGCCCGCCAGACCTGCTTGCCGGTCTTGATGTCATAGGCGGTCATATGGGCCTGGACGCCAAACTCACCGCCGGAGATACCGACCAGGACCTTGTCCTTGATCACCATCGGCGCCGAGGTGCCGGTGCCGCCCTTGCTTGGATCGCCGTTCTTTGCCGTCCACTCGACCTTACCGGTCTTGGCATCGAGCGCGACCAGCGTGGTGTCGGCCTGATACAGGAAGATCTTGCCATCCCCATAGGCGACGCCACGGTTGACCGTATCGCAGCACATCACTGGAATGACATTCGGATCCTGCTTCGGCTCATACTTCCAGAGGATCTTGTTCTCGTGGGCGAGGTCGAGAGCGTAGACCGTGTTCGGAAACGGCGCATGCACGTACATGACGTCGCCGATGATCAGCGGTCCGCCTTCGTGGCCGCGCAGCACGCCGGTCGAAAACGTCCATGCCACCTGCAGCTTGCCCACATTGGCCGCGGTGATCTGATTGAGCTTCGAGTAACGATGATTGGAGTAGTCGCCGGTCGGCATCACCCATCCCTTTGGGTTCTGCGACAGCTTGTTCAGTTCATCGTTGGCATTGGCGGCGCCCGCGCCCAATGCCGCCACAGCGAAGAGACAAGTTCCGAGTAGCATCTTGCGCATAAACAAACGTCCCATACCAAACCTCCCATGTTGTTTTAAGTTCTATTCGCTTATCGCTGGGCTTTACTCGTCCAGCGTCAACTCATGTAGCGGAGATGTTTTTCCGACAGCGCGTCACAGCTTCAGCGCCGTACAGCCTGGTCCTGCTCCAACGCCAAGCAGGCTTGCCCAGACGTCGACATACCGGCACGCCGGCCCGGACCGCGAGCCTCCGATGCCTCGTCAACGTGTCGAGTGAATTAGAACGGTGTCGTCACGACAGTTTCTTCCTCCCGGATTCGAGCTTTGCGTTTACGTCCGAAGACGGTCCGCCTGCCCTGCTTCATTTCTATTCTTTTTTTTTCGCAGGTATTCCTACCCCCTTCGGCGACGGGAAACTTGCCCAAGAGGGAAGCAGGTTTGTTCGAAAGCGAAACTTAATGAACTTTTTCATCGCTTCATGGCCATCCAGTGATTTGCGCGAGCGTTAACCTTCGCACCTGCATGCCACTGGTGTTTGGGCGGCCATTCCGGGCAATACCCGCGCCAACAACAGACAGGTTCCCCTTGACGACGCCCGGACTAAGTCGGAGGATTGCAACAATGCTGCTCCAGCGACCGGTTGAATGAGCCAGTAATGAGCTAGTATCGCACTGCAGCGACCTAATGCCTCAAACCGCGTCATATTTTGATCTCGATTCACGCATGTGGTCGGACCATGGCAAATCCCGTCCTTACCCTGAGCACCTCCGGACTGACGCCCAAAAGGCAGGTCCAGTGCTGGACCGACGCATTGACGGAGCTTTGCGGCAAATTCGATGTTGATCCGCTCGACGCTTCGTCACTTGAAGGACAGATCAATTATACCAGCGTGTCGCGGCTGAAGCTCTGTCAGATCGAAGTGAGCCAGCACCGGATCGCTCACCCGGCTTCGCGGGCAAAGACGAGCGAGCACCCCTTCGTCAAAATCCTGTTCCAGACGTACGGCGTCTCTCATTTCGAGCAGAACGGCCGCCGCCTGGACCTGATACCCGGCGATTTTCTCGCCTATGATGTGTCCTGTCCGCATACCATCATCAGCCCGGCGCTGACGCGGCACGACGTAGTCGTTGTTCCAAAGGACCTGCTGCAGGAACACGGTTTTCATTCGACCAAGCTGTCAGCTTGCAAACTTTCGGCACTTGCCGGCACCGGCCGTATCGCGCACGACTTCATGCACACCGCATTTGGCGAAGCTCCGAAACTGTCGCCGCAGACCGCGCTCAGCGTCGCCGATACGCTGATCGACCTCTTGCTGTTGCCGCTTCGCGAGGCCGGTACGACATTCGAGCGTGGCGGCCCGCTGGCGCTCTATGTACGAGCTCAAGCCTTCATCCACGAACATTTGCGCGACCCCGATCTCAGCATCGACCAGATTTCCGCGGAGCTGGGCTGCACCAAGCGCTATCTGCACATGCTGTTCAGTGAAAGGGGCATGACCGTTAGCGACTATATTTGGCAGGCAAGGCTACAGAACTGCCGTCAGGAACTCGAGGCCAAGGGCGGCAAGACAATTACGGATGTCGCATTTTCGTGGGGCTTCTCAAGTTCGTCGCACTTCAGCCGCGTCTTCAGAAAGTACTTCGGGATTGTCCCATCCTCTATTCACAAGACCCAGCAGAGTAACCTGTCCCCGGCGGTCTTTGCGCGGCGACCCGCCTGACGCTCTCCGCCACGCGTCGGCGCGGCGCGGCACACCAATCCCGACCTAGCCGAATTTCGGTTTAACGAGGCGGTCGAACGCGGCCTTGATCAGGTCGGCGCGGCGCAGGTTCGCTTCGTTCCTGACGTCGCGCCCCGGACCTTTCAGGCGATCGAGCGTATGACTCGAGAATCAGACGATATGCGGAGCGGCACGAGTCAGACTGAAATCGAACTTCGAAACATCGAGCGGCTGCTGACCGATCATATCGAAAAGAACGGAGATAAAGATCAGCCGTAATGGATCTCGTTCGCGTTTGCACTCACGCAGCGGCGTCGTCCTACTTTAGTCCACCTCCACCTCCACCTCCGGCGAGAACCGCGGATATGCGTTTCGTCGCCGCGGCCCGACAGATTCGGACCGTATCTGATCTGACATCGGTGCAAATGCCTTGCATTTTGGTTGGGTTCCGGGGCTGCGCTAAACCCCGGCGTGTTGCAGAAAATCATCATCGGGCACCCAAAAAACAATTCCACACGGAATCCTTTTGACTGTGTAGGGAAGCGTGCAGTTAGGTGCAGAGGCTGGGCACTAGGATTAATGCCATGTTGGATGCAGTCACCGCACTCTTCGGAGTCATCAGCGCCGGAATATTTCTGGCTCACGCCGTCGACGGCTACTGGTCGAGCTGACAGGCTTCGCGCCGAAGTCGGAGCGTCCACAGGGCATCGCTTGCCGGCGTGCGTCGTAACCTTGCCTTCGCCATCTTTCCGTATCCGCTACATTGTCCGTCCTTTACGATGGACCTATCCCGAACACTGGCTGCCAACTGAAACGGCCTCGCGAGGATCTCGGTGACGCGATAGGCAGAAGCCTGTCCGCCACCGATACGGCGCAGCTTGCGTGGCCTTGCGCCGGGTAACGGCGCCGACGCGCTCCGCAAATGGGGGGTCGCCGGTCCCGGCGGAACGGCGGCCGAACTGCTTCACATCCGGCGATGGCCAGCGACCGTCACCCGATCCTCGAAAATTTCGACGTCTTCGACCGGTTCAATTTCGACGAGAAAGACAGACCCGGGCACAGGGAAGCCTTTCGCGAATCGATGCGGCACCCTGCCCCCTGTTGATAACCCGCCGCTGCCTGTCCGGGCGGCGTGACAGACGGCTGCGACGTGATATCGACGGGCCTGATATTTCGGCTCATGACGGACAGGCCCACCATGCGGATTACCCTCGTCGGCTCCCGCCATTTCGGCGTGACGACTTTTGATATGCTGCGCCAGCACGGTGTCGACATCATCAGGGTCGTCGTGGCCGATGCCGAAGACCGGCTCGCGGCTGCTGCGCAAGCCGCCGGGATCGAGGTCGTCGTGCAGGCCAATCCCAAGCTCGTGGTCGCTTCGGAGATCGCATCCGGGACCGATCTGATCGTGACCGCGCACAGCCACGCCCGCATCAGCAAGCCGGCGTTGGCCGCCGCAAAACTCGGCGGTATCGGCTATCACCCCTCCCTGCTGCCCCGGCACCGCGGCATCGCGGCGGTGGAATGGACCATCCGGGAAGGCGATCCGATCGCGGGCGGCACCGTGTACCATCTCGCCGACCACATGGATTCGGGCGCGATCGCCGCCCAGGAGTGGTGTTTCGTCAAGAAGGGCGAAACCGCGCGGGAGTTGTGGGAGCGCGCGCTGGCCCCGCTCGGCCAGAAGCTGCTCGCCGAAGTCATCGAATATGCCAAGGCCCATAACAGCCTCCCCGCCAAGCCGCAGGACGATCAATTCGCGACCCGGGCGCCGAGCCTTTCGGAGTAAGAAACTACCGGCCTTCGCCAGAGTGGCGTTTTGGCCCCGCAAGGGGCCATCCTCGAAATATTTCCGTTCCCTGATTGGAACCAGTATCGTCATCAAATGTTTGATTTACTGGGAACTTTTACGGTTACCGCGACGCAGCAAACTTTGGACACAATGTGCCCGGATAAGCCGCATCATCACACACATATTAGGGATCCGATTTATGCGCCTTAATCGCATTGGTACCATGTTTGTTTTGGCTGTTGCCGCCGCTTCCGCCGCTTCCGCCGCTCCCGCGATGGCCCAGACGCCCTATGACGGGCTTTGGAATGTGACCATTGTGACAAAGACCGGCAGCTGCGAGCCGTCCGCGCGCTCGACGCTGACGGTTGCAGACGGTAAGATTTCCGCTGCCGGGGCCGACGTTTCCGGCAGCATCGGACGGGAAGGCATTGTGCGCGTCTCGATCAATGGCGCCTATGCCAACGGCCACCTCAATGGCAACGCCGGATCGGGAAAATGGAATGGCGCATCGGCAGGCATACCGTGCAGCGGTCATTGGGAAGCGTCGCGCCAATAAGGCCAACCGGAGGGCTGATACCCTCGCCGTCGTCAGACGGCTGATATTCGCCGTCGTCACGCTGTTCGTGGCGACGGTTTCCGGCTCCGCGAGCTACGCACAATCGGGGCCGTTCGCCGGCATGGCGGGCGTCTGGGACGGCGGCGGCACCGTCACCCTCGACGACGGCTCGACCGAGCGCATTCGCTGCCGGGCAACCTATGCCGTCGGAGCCGGCGGCAACGGCCTCAATCTGACCCTGGTCTGCGCCAGCGACAGCTACAAATTCGATCTCAGGGGCAATGTCGTCGCAGACCGCGGCGCGCTGACCGGGAACTGGAGCGAAAGCAGCCGAAACGTCAACGGCACCCTCGAAGGGCGCGGAACCAACGGCAACTTCCAGGTGCTCGCGACCGCGGCCGGATTTCGCGGCGCAGCTTTCATTGACGACGCGCGGCAACCGGCAATCCGTCGTGATCAGATCCCAGCAGAGCGGGTTCACGGGCGCCTCGATGTCGCTGTCCCGCCGCTAGAGCCATTTCCGTTTCGATAGAATCGAAACGGGGCTCCAGATTCTTGATTTGACGCGTTTTCTTAACGCAAACCGGTCTCCATTTCGCTTGAAAACGCGGTAGCCGGTTTCGCCGCAATCCGCTTCAGCTATCTCCCTTTGGCCGGGCGAGCCGTGCGGCAGTTTCCTTCATGGTCTTTGCGATCAGCAGTGCCTGTTCCTTGCCCATCGCAAAATCCTGAACGCCCTTCTGCGTGGTCAGCGAGAGCACCATGATCTCGGGCTGGTTCTCGGGCCAGCCGGTGGCGAAGGCAGTCACGAAATCCGCTGTGGTGGATCGTTTTGTCATCGGGTTTTCCTTTGCGAAAATTTTGACGTGTTGCGGCTCGCAACAATGGATGCCGCCGGATAGGCTGCGCAGCGCGGGGCGTCAATTGCGCCGCCGGCCTATGCGCCCGGCACGAAGGCGGTGACTTCGATTTCGACCTTCGCACGCTCATCGACCAAGCCGCCGATGTAAAGCAGCGTCGAGGGTGGAAAATTCCGCCCGAGCGTCTCGCGCCAGGCCGCGCCGATGGCGGCGCCGGCGGCTTCGTATTCGCCGCGGCTGGTCAAGTACCAGGTGAGGCGAACGATGTGCTCGGGACCGGCCCCGGCCTCCGACAGCAGCTTGATGATCCTCCGCAGGGTGACCGCGACCTGCGCGGCCATGTCGGATTGGTATTCGCCCTTCTCGTCGCCTCCGGTCTGACCGGCAAGCACGATCCATCGGCCGGGACCATCGACCTCAACACCGTGCGAGAAGCCGCGTGGCTTCGGCCATTCGGCAGGTTGCAAGGTACGCATCAGCGGGTCCTCCAGATTTGCTAGCGGCGTCATTCCGGGATGGTCCGAAGGACCAGACCTCAGATGTGCAATTGCACATCGGGGACTCTCGAAATTCGGGGTTCGCCCGTTTCACGCGCGCCCCGGAATGACGGAAACCCTTACCACCGATCGCACGGACCGCGCATCACTGCATCAGCATAATTGCGCGTTGCAAATCTTTCAGGGGACGCCGATACCGGCCTCCAGCCCCAACCTCCGCGCAGGCGGCACCTCTGGCACTCCCCGCTGATGAACCGAACACCTTCGATACCGATGGCCGCGCTGTGGATGACGGGCTGGCTCGCTTTGATGCTGATCGTGGCGGTCGCCGGCCGCGAGACGACGCGCGAGCTGAACGTGTTTCAGATCATGGAGGTGCGCTCGATCCTCGGCCTCGTCATGCTGTATCCCCTGGTCCGCAGCAGCGGCGGGTTCGCGGCGATGCGAACGTCGCGGCCGCTGCAGCATATCGGGCGCAACCTCATTCACTATGCCGCCCAGCTCGGCTGGTTCTTCGCCCTGACGCTGATTCCGCTCGGCCAGGTGGTCTCGATCGAGTTCACGATGTCGATCTGGACCGCCATCCTGGCCGCGAGCTTTCTCGGCGAGCGCATGACGTTCGGGAAGATCGCGGCCATCATGCTCGGCGTGGTCGGCGTCATCGTCATTGTCCGGCCTGCGACCGGCGACATCAATCCGGGCCAGTTGATCGCACTCGGCGCGGCGGTCGGATTCGGCATTTCCATCGCCATGATGAAGTCGCTGACCCGAACCGAAAAAACCCTGACGATCATTTTCTGGATGCTGGTGATCCAGTCGGCGGCCGGATTGTTCCCCACGCTCTACGTCTGGAGATGGCCCACCGCCTATGCATGGGGCTGGATGGTCGTGATCGCGTTCTGCGGCACATTTTCTCACTACTGCATGGCGCGCGCGATGCTGTACGCCGATGCCACCGTGGTGCTGCCGATGGATTTCCTGCGGGTTCCGCTGACGGCGGCCGCCGGCTGGCTGATCTACAGCGAACGGCTGGACCTGTTCACCGTGCTCGGCGCGGCGCTGATCCTGACCGGCAATCTTTTGAACCTCAGATCCGCCGCACCGGTGCGCGCACGCATCGGAGCCTGACCGCGAAGCCGCTGGCGCGCCGCGAAATGAAGCGCTCAAAAAACGGCTTTCTCTGTAGAACTGCCTACAAGTGGGGACTAATCTCTTAGGGGGCGTCGCTCAAGCAGCGAGCAGAAATTGATGGCGCCCGTCGGGCCAAAGGAGGCGCCTGTGGGAAAGCCAACCGATGACGTGTTTGACGCCAAGGTTTTTCTCGCCAAAGTGGGCGCGGGAAAGCAGGTATTGGAATTCCAAAAAAATCAGCACGTGTTCGAGCAAGGCGACGTCGCCGACACGGTATTTTACATCCAAAAAGGAAGAGTAAAGCTGACCGTCCTGTCCGAGCAGGGCAAGGAGGCGGTCGTCGCAATTCTGGTGCCTGGCCAGTTCTTTGGCGAAGGTTGCATGAATGGTCATCCGCTCCGCATGGCGACGACAACGGCGATGGAAAATTGCGTCGTCACGTCAATCACGAAGGCCGCGATGATCGTCGCTATTCATGATGAGCCGAAATTTTCCGAACTGTTCATGGCCTATCTCCTGACCCGAAACAGCCGGATTGAGGAGGACCTGATCGACCAGCTATTCAATTCGAGCGAGCGGCGGCTCGCGCGGCTGCTCTTGCTGCTCGCGAATTTCGGCAAGGAAGGCAGCCCGCAGCCGATCAATCCACATATCAGTCAAGAAACGCTGGCAGAGATGATCGGCACCACGCGATCCCGGGTCAGCCATTTCATGAACAAGTTTCGCAAGCTGGGCCTCATCAGCTACAACGGCCATATTGAAGTTCATAGTTCGCTGTTGAGTGCGGTTTTACATGAGAAGCCTTTGATAAAAGATCGTGAATAGAAACGATCCCGCCACCAAAGAAACGGCCCCAGCGCGGGGGTACAGGCTGAGGCCGTCATTTCATCGGACGCCATGGGCGGCGGGCATCCGGTAGCCCATTGCCAAGTTTCTTCGGCGACATTCGTTCCCGCGATATCGAATGTTTAGCCAGGTGAGCAGTATTGCTCTACGAGCCAGAGTACGTTGCCGTATGCTGGTTCCATCACCGCCCTCCCCTGGCGTCCATCGGTGATGAGGGTGTAGCGCTCCCGCCTGATTCAAGGCGAAGCATCATGACCCTTTTACGACCACTTTGTCCCAAATGCCGGACAACAACGATGCTGGCGCGCATCACTCCCGGAACCTCGGGCTTTGACATCCGCACTTTCGAGTGTCCTGCTTGCAATCTGATCCATCAACTCGTGATAGAGCTGGTTGATCCGATGAATTCGCTTAAAGCGGCAGGTTGGCTACGAGGCGAATTGCGAGCGCCAACGTAAGGCCGCTCAAGCTCGATTTAAGAGGACGCTTTTCCAGGTTCATGCGTCGACGCCGATATTCTATTTCCCGGCCGCCTTTCTCAGGGCGTCATTGATGCGGTCCTGCCAGCCGGGCCCTCCCGCCTGGAAGTGCTGGAGAACGTCCTGATCGATCCGCAGCGAAACCAGCTCCCTCACGCCGGGAAGGGCGACCTTCTGCGGCGGAGCTTCCGGCACCTTGGTTGTGGTCCGCTTGAACGCGGCTTCGGCTTCGGTGCGCGCGTCATTGAGCGTCCGCGGCCGTCGTGGTGGTTGAGACATCCTGTGCTTCCTCCCTTCCTGCAAAGCCGAACGCAATTAAATCAAATCCCTTCGAACAGCGCCGTCGACAGGTAGCGCTCGGAGAATGACGGCACGATCGCGACGATGGTCTTGCCGGCGGCTTCCGGGCGCTTGCCGATCGCAAGTGCCGCGGCGATCGCGGCGCCCGACGAAATGCCGCCGGGAATGCCCTCGCTGCGCGCCAGCGCGCGCGCGGTTTCGATCGCGGTTGAGCTGTTGATCTTGACGATCTCGTCGATCACCGAACGGTCCAGAATGTCGGGAACGAAGCCGGCGCCGATGCCCTGGATCTTGTGCGGCGAATGCTGCCCGCCCGACAGCACCGGACTTTCCTCGGGCTCCACCGCGACGACGCGCAGCGAAGGCTTGCGGGGTTTGAGCACCTGCCCCACGCCGGTGATGGTGCCGCCGGTGCCGACGCCTGCGACGAAGTAGTCGATGTTGCCGCCGGTGTCGTTCCAGATTTCCTCCGCCGTGGTGCGGCGGTGAATTTCGGGATTGGCGAGGTTCTTGAACTGCTGCGGCATCACCGCGTTGGGCGTGCTGCGCACCAGTTCCTCCGCGGTTGCGATCGAGCCCTTCATGCCCTGGGCTGCCGGCGTCAGAACGATTTCGGCGCCGAGAAACGCCAGCATCTTGCGCCGCTCGATCGACATCGATTCCGGCATCACCAGCTTCAGCCGATAGCCGCGCGCGGCGGCGACGAAAGCCAGCGCAATGCCGGTATTGCCCGATGTCGGCTCTATCAGCACGGTATCGGCATTGATCACGCCCGCCTTCTCCATCGCGATGACCATCGCCGCCCCAATGCGGTCCTTCACGCTCGCCGCGGGATTGAAATATTCGAGCTTGGCGAGAATGGTCGCGTGGGCGCCGTGCGCCTGCGGCAATTTGCCCAAACGGACGATCGGCGTATCGCCGATCGCGTCGACAATGCTGGCATACACGCGACCACGGCCGGGACGGTGCACTGCACCCGTAGCTGACGACGCGTCCATGACGAACTCCTGTTGCCGCAATGTGTGATGAATTAGAGGTTGTTCCCTCATTAGGGGTAGCTGGTGCCCGCATGCAAGTCAGAATCCCGCGGTCCCATATTCGCTGCATCGCAAAATTTTTGAGCGACCATGTAACCAACGCATTTGTGTTGCGACATCGTCAAACAAATTTGTTTATGCTAGGGTCAAGTCCAGATCGCCAGGAGGTCACGATGCCAGCACTTGCTGAAGTCCGGTCGACCGTCGCGCCGAACACCGACCCGCGCGGATGCGATATGCCGACCTGCCCTGTGTGCGCCGATTCAATGGTGGCGGCGGAGGCTTCCGCTTACGTTGCCGACAACGTCATCACCTATCTCTGGACCTGCGACACCTGCGGTTACGGTTTCGTGACCAAGCACGCGCTGAGGCGATTTGCCTGTAACTGAACCTTCGGAGGCCAAATTTTTGATCTCCTGCAAACGTTTTGCATCCCAAGGAAAAACCGGCTCCCACTTTGCGCTTAACGCGGCCTTCGGGTCGCCCGGATCAAGTTCTAACGTGGCGCGATGTCGCCCTTTGCCCAGTCGGCGCGCGTGCGCTCGCGGAAAGCAGCAAAAGTCCCCTGTGAAATCGCATCCCTGATGTCGGCCATCAGGCGCTGGTAATAGGCGACGTTGATTTCCGACAGCAGCATCGCCCCCAGCGTTTCGCCCGACTTCACGAGGTGATGCAGATAGGCGCGCGAGCAGCCGCGCGTTGATGGCCACAGGCTTTCCTCGTCGAGCGGCCGCGGATCGTCGGCGTGGCGGGCGTTGCGCAGGTTGACCTGACCGAACCGCGTGAACACCATCCCGTGACGCCCGTTGCGCGTCGGCATCACGCAATCGAACATGTCGATCCCGCGCGCGACCGCCTCCAGCATGTCTTCGGGGGTGCCGACGCCCATCAAATACCTCGGACGCCCCTCGGGCAGGATCGGCGCGACTTCCTCGATCATGGCGAGCATCACCGCCTGGGGTTCGCCGACGGCCAGGCCGCCGATCGCGTAACCGTCGAACCCGATCTCGACCAGACCCCGCGCGCTGGCCTGCCGAAGTTCCGGAATGTCGCCGCCTTGCGCTATGCCGAACAGCATGTAGCCGGGGGGCGCGGTCTCGAAGGCGCGCTTGCTGCGCTCAGCCCAGCGCAACGACAGTTGCATCGCACGCTCGATATCGCCGCACTCCGCCGGCAGCCGCACGCATTCGTCCATCTGCATCGCGATGTCCGAGCCGAGCAACCGCTGCACCTCGATCGAACGCTCCGGCGATAGTTCGACCATGGCGCCGTCGATATGGGAGCGAAAGGTGACGGCGTTTTCGCTCACCTTGCGCAACTCCGACAGCGACATCACCTGGAAGCCGCCGGAATCGGTCAGCATCGGCCCGTTCCAGCCGGTAAAGCGCTGCAGACCGCCGAGCCCGGCAATGCGCTCGGCGCCCGGCCGCAGCATCAGGTGATAGGTGTTGCCGAGCACAATATCGGCGCCGGCATCGCGCACCTCGCGCCAATGCATGCCTTTCATCGCACCTGCGGTGCCCACCGGCATGAAGGCAGGCGTTCGCACCACGCCATGCGGCGTCGTCAGCCGGCCGGTGCGCGCTTGCCCGTCACGGCCGTGCAGTTCGAAATGATTGGCCGATGTCATCCGGTGGACTTATCACGAAACAGCAGGCAGGCGTCGCCATAGGAGTAGAAGCGATAACCCGCCGAAATCGCGTGGGCATAGGCCCGTTTCATGGTCTCCAGACCGCTGAAGGCCGATACCAGCATGAACAGCGTCGAACGTGGCAGGTGAAAATTGCTCAGGAGAATATCAACCGCGCGAAACCGGTAGCCCGGCGTAATGAAGATCGCGGTCTCGCCGCTGAACGGTTCGATCCGGCCGTCTTCCACGGTGGCGCTCTCCAACAGGCGCAGCGAGGTGGTGCCGACCGCGACGATGCGGCCGCCCGCGGCCCGCGCCGCATTCAACGCGCGCGCCGTCTCGGCGGAGATACTGCCCCATTCGGCATGCATCCTGTGCCCCGCCGTGTCTTCCGTTTTCACCGGCAGAAAGGTCCCTGCCCCGACATGCAACGTTATCCGGTGGATGCCGATCCCGCGTTCGCGCAAGGCGGCCTCGAGCGCGGGCGTAAAATGCAATCCGGCCGTAGGGGCCGCGACCGCGCCCTCGCTGGACGCGAACATGGTCTGGTAATCGGCGGCGTCGCGCTCATCCGGCGCGCGCTTCGAGGCGATGTAGGGCGGCAGCGGCGGGCTGCCCAGATCGGCGATGGCAAAATCGAGTGCGGGCCCGTGAAATGTGAACGACAGCGTGATCTCGCCGTCGTCGCCCTTGTGCTCGACCTCGGCATCGAGATGGCCGAGCAGGCACACCTTGCCCTCATTGCCGAAGCGGACCACGTCGCCTTGCGACAATTTCTTCGCCGGCTTGGCCAGCGCCTGCCAGCGCGAGCCATCGAGGCGTTTTATCAACGTCGCCTCGATCTTCGGCTCGGTGTCGCGGCCGATGCGGCGGCCCTTCAACTGGGCGGCGATAACCTTGGTATCGTTCACCACCAGCTGGTCGCCTGGCTCGAGCCATTGCGGCAAATCGGTCACAAGGCGGTCGCGCAAGACGCCATCGGGCTGCACGACCAGCATCCGCGCGGAGTCGCGCGGGCTCGCCGGGCGCAGCGCGATGCTCCTTGCGGGAAGTTCGAAGTCGAAGAGGTCGGTGCGCATGGCGCCGATGCGCTCCCGCTTTATCTCACAGCGTCAATGACGACGCGTCTGGCATCAAGCCGCGTCCAGCGCCATGCGCGCCTTGACGATCTTGTCGGGGTTCTGCACCGGCTCGCCGCGCTTGATCTTGTCGACGTTCTCCATGCCTGACGTCACCTTGCCCCAGACCGTGTACTGGTTGTTGAGGAAGGACGCATCGTCGAAGCAGATGAAGAACTGGCTGTCGCCGGAGTCAGGGCTTGCCGCGCGCGCCATCGAGGTGGTGCCGCGGACATGCGGCTCCTTGTTGAACTCGGCCTTGAGCTTCTTGCCGGAGCCGCCGGTGCCGGTGCCGTGCGGACAGCCCGTCTGCGCCATGAAGCCCTCGATCACGCGGTGGAACACGATACCGTCGTAAAATCCCTCGCGCACCAGTTCCTTGATCCGCGCGACGTGGCCGGGGGCAAGATCGGGCCGCATCTCGATCGTGACCGGTCCCTGCGTGGTTTCCAGGATCAAAGTATTTTCGGTGTCAGCCATGCTCTCTTCTCTAAGGGTTGGGTTGGAGTTTTCCGGTTGTGGAACTGGACCGCGAACGGCCGGCCGGCAACTGCGCCGGCCATACTCTCGGTAAATGGCATCGGCGTGCAACGTTGCAACGCCTGCATCACGGCAATGCGGTACTGCAGCCGGTCGTTGTCGGTGGCCGGTTCCGATTCATAGGTGATCCGGGGATGGCCGAGGATCTCTCCGGCGCGGTTAAAACTCACAATCACGGTGATGTCGATGGGGTTGGCGAGCGAGGCCGCCGGCGGCTTCCAGCAGGACCAGATTTTCTCGATCGCCTCGCGGATGGTGTTGACCTGCCCGGGCTGCCCCCGCGCGCCGGCCGATGACAGCAACATCAGCGTCGCGGCCATCCAGATGAACTGCCTGCGACGCCGCGCCACCGCCGCTCACTTGATGTCGGATGCAACTTGCACCTTCACCATCTTGTCGGGATCGGTCACCGTGCCGCCTGAAGATCCCGGAGGCGCCTTCTTCAATTTGTCGACCACGTCCATTCCCTGCACCACCTCGCCGATCACGGTGTACTGGCCATTGAGGCTGGGGGCGTCGCCGAACATGAAGAAGAACTGCGAATTCGCGGTATCGACGCTGTCGCCACGCCGGGCCATGCCGACGATGCCGCGCTTGAACGGTACGCTGGAAAATTCCGCCTTCAGATTGGGATATTTCGAACCGCCGGTACCGTTGAAATTCTGGCCGTCGCCGGTCTGCGCCATGAAGCCATCCATCACGCGGTGGAACGGTACGTTGTTGTAAAATCCCTCGCGCGCCAGCTGCTTGATGCGCTCGGCGTGCTTGGGTGCGAGGTCGGTGCGCAGCTTGAAGACGATGCGCCCCTTGGTCGTATCGATGACAATCGCATTCTGCTTGTCGAGATTGGCAGGAAGCGGCTGGGCGATCGCAGGCGCGGCGCAGATCAGTGCGACGATAAAGGCGAGAGCTCGGATCATGAAAACTCCGGATCAGAGAAAACCGGCTAGCCGGCGAATTTGGTCTTGAAGCTGGCCGCGACCGCCGGCGGCACGAACGCCGATACGTCGCCGCCCATGCCGGCGATTTGGCGCACCAGTGTGGCGGTGATCGGGCGGGCGGCGACCGAGGCCGGGAGGAACACCGTCTGCACCTCGGGCGCCATGGTTTCGTTCATGCCGGCGATCTGCATCTCGTAGTCGAGGTCGGTGCCATCACGCAGGCCGCGAATCATGATGGTCGCACCGGCCTTTTGCGCCGCCGTGACCGTAAGGTTGTCGTAAGTGGTGCAGTCGAAGGCGCAGCCGGCCTTGGCGGCGATCGGCGCAAAGACCTCGCGCACCATCTTGAAGCGCTCTTCGACCGTAAACAGCGGCTTTTTGCCCGGATGGACCCCGATGGCGACAATCAGCCGGTCACACAGCCCTACGGCGTGTCTGACCACGTCCAGATGGCCATTGGTGACGGGGTCGAAGGAGCCGGGATACAGCGCGACGCGGGGCATGAACCCCTCTACCCCGCCCCGGGCGGCCCTGCAAGCCGGGTTGGTTCCCCCGAAGGCGCCAGTTTATTTCAACTCCCGGCCTGAACCATCGCAGGGCCCGCGGCGTCTCCAATGCAGGCCGAGCGTGTTTCGTCCCGCCAGCGGCGACGAAACAAAACTCGGGCAGGACGAAACCATTTTCCACCCGCGCGAAGACATCCGGAAACGGGCGCTTTGTATCAAAGCGTTAACAAAACAACGGGCCGCAGGGGCCCAGTGACAGGGGACCGTCATGATCAAGGCAATTTCTGCAATCGCTATTGCTGCGTTCGTCGCTGCTGCCCTTACCATTCTTCCCGGTTTCGCCCCACAGGTCGAAGCCAGCGTTCCGCAGGCGCTCGCCAAGGGCGACCGGCTCGACATTCGCCCGATCGGCCGCGACTGCTCGCAGCAGGCCTGGCCGAATTTCGAAGCTTCCTGCCTGCGCGTCGCCGGCTCCAGGACCACGATCCGGGAAGCCCGGCTGGTTACCGCCGACCGCACGCCATAAGGCGTCCTGCCCCGAACCAGACCTACCGTCCTGATCTGATGGAATGGAGGCCGGGCCGGCGCCCTAGCCTCCATTGCCGTTTTCGGCGTCCTCGCCGATGTGCTCGACCGACACCACATGCTCGTCTTCGGCGGTGTCGAACACGATGACGCCCTGGGTCGACCGGCCGGCAATCCGGATACCCTCGACCGGACAGCGGATCAGCTGACCCTTGTCGGTCACCAGCATGATCTGGTCGCTGTCCTCGACCGGGAATGACGCCACCAGCTTGCCGTTCCGCTCGTTGACCGACATCGCGACGATGCCTTTGCCGCCGCGGCCCGTGGTCCGGTACTCGAACGACGACGAGCGCTTGCCATAGCCGTTCTCGCTGATGGTCAGCACGAATTGCTCGCTGGCCGACATTTCGACATAGCGCTGCTCGCCAAGCTCGATGGCGCCCGACGCATCCTCGTTGTCAGTGCCGGCCTCGTCCTCGGCGCCGCCGCGCCGTACCGCATTGGCGCGACGCAGATAGGCGGCGCGCTCCTCGGCATCGGCATCCATGTGGCGCAGGATCGTGAGCGAGATCACCTTGTCGTTTGCGGGCAGCGCGATGCCGCGCACGCCCATCGAGGTGCGGCCCGTGAACACCCGCACATCGGTGACGGGGAAGCGGATGCACTGGCCGGCGGCGGCGGTGAGCAGTACGTCGTCGCGCTCGGTGCAGATCTGCACGTCGACGATCGCCTCGTTTTCATCGAGCTTCATGGCGATGATGCCGGAACGCCTGACGTCGACGAAGTCCGACAGCTTGTTGCGGCGAACGTTGCCGCCAGTGGTCGCGAACATGACGTCGAGATTGCCCCAGGAAGATTCATCCTCCGGCAGTGGCATGATCGTGGTGATGCGCTCGCCCTGCTCCAGCGGCAGGATGTTGATCATGGCCTTGCCGCGCGCGTTCGGCGCCGCCACCGGCAGGCGCCAGACCTTTTCCTTGTAGACCTGTCCGCGCGACGAGAAGAACAGCACCGGCGTATGGGTCGAGGCCACGAACAGACGGCTGACGAAATCCTCGTCGCGGGTCTGCATTCCCGCCCGGCCCTTGCCGCCGCGCCGCTGCGCGCGATAGGTCGACAGCGGCACGCGCTTGACGTAGCCGGCATGCGAGACCGTGACCACCATGTCCTCGCGCTGGATCAGGTCCTCGTCCTCGACCTCGCCCTCATGCTCGATGATGGTGGTCTTGCGCGGGGTCGCGAATTCCGACTTCACATCGGCAAGTTCGGTCTTGATGATCGCCTGAACGCGGGCGCGCGAGCGCAGGATGTCGAGATAATCGGCGATTTCCACCGCCAGCTTGTCGAGCTCTTCGGATATTTCCTCGCGCCCGAGCGCGGTGAGACGCTGCAGCCGCAGATCGAGAATGGCCCTGGCCTGCTCCATCGACAGCCGCGCGGTGCCGTCGGCGTTGAGCCGATGGCGGGGATCGTCGATCAGCGTGATCATCGCCGCCACGTCCTTGGCCGGCCAGTCGCGCGACATCAGGGTATCGCGTGCCGTATTCGGATCGGGCGAAGTCCGGATCACCCGGATGATTTCGTCGATATTGGCGACCGCAATGGCAAGACCGACCAGGATGTGGGCGCGGTCGCGGGCCTTGTTGAGCAGGAACTTGGTGCGGCGCGTCACCACCTGTTCGCGGAAGGCGATGAACAGCGTCAGCAGGTCCTTCAGGTTCATCAGCTGCGGCCGGCCGGCGTCGAGCGCCACCATGTTGGCGCCGAAATTGGTCTGCAGCGGCGTGAAGCGATAGAGCTGGTTCAGCACGACATCGGCAACCGCATCGCGCTTCAGTTCGACCACGACGCGGAAACCGTCGCGGTCGGATTCGTCGCGCAGATCCGAAATGCCCTCGATCTTCTTCTCGCGCACCAGCTCGGCGATGCGCTCGACCATGGTGGCCTTGTTCACCTGGTAGGGAATTTCCGAGATGATGATGGCCTCACGGTCCTTGCGGATGGTGTCGATCGACACCTTGCCGCGCATCACGATCGAGCCGCGGCCGAGATGGTAGGCCGCACGAATGCCCTGGCGTCCGAGGATGATGCCGCCGGTCGGAAAATCCGGACCGGGAACGATGTTGACGAGTTCGTCGATGGTCAGCGCCGGGTTGTCGATCAGCGCCACGCAGGCGTCGATCACCTCGCCCAGATTGTGCGGCGGGATATTGGTCGCCATGCCGACGGCGATGCCGCCGGCGCCGTTGACGAGCAGGTTCGGGAACTTGGCCGGCAGAACCGACGGTTCCTTCTCGGAGCTGTCGTAGTTGGGCTGGAAATCGACGGTGTCCTTGTCGATATCGTCGAGCAGCGACTGCGCGATCTTGGTCAGGCGGGATTCGGTGTACCGCATCGCGGCGGCCATATCGCCGTCCACCGAGCCGAAATTGCCCTGCCCGTCGATCAGCGGCACGCGCATGGAGAATTCCTGCGCCATGCGAACCATCGCGTCGTAGACCGACTGGTCGCCGTGGGGATGGTATTTGCCGATGACGTCGCCGACCGTGCGCGCCGACTTGCGGTACGGCTTGTTCCACTCGAACCCGTTCTCATACATCGCGTAGAGAATGCGGCGATGCACCGGCTTGAGGCCGTCGCGCGCATCGGGCAACGCCCGCGCCACGATCACGCTCATGGCGTAATCGAGGTAGGAGCGTTTCATCTCGTCGAGGATCGATACCGGACGGATATCGGAAGGAGCCGGCGGCTCTCCGGGTTTGGTATCTTCAGTGTCAGACAAAGGGGAAATCCGGTCAGTTTTTGCTTCGAATCATATAGCGCACCGGGGGCCTCCAAACCACCTTTAACTGTCCCCCGCGCGCGGTTTTTCCCTTCGTTTTTCCAGAGACTTACGCGGCCCGCAGCGCCGCCTGTCACCGCCCTGAAACCCGGCCCCGGAAGGGCTTCGGGAGAATGCGTTCCCGGCCGGCGAGAATGCATGACGGGCAGAGCGCTCCGAAGGACGCTAATGGCCGAACACGACGGCGTGCATGATCCTTCCCGGCAACAGCGTGAACAGCCCTGCGATCACGAGGGCTCCGGAGAAAATGTAGATCATGGCGCGGCGATGGTCGGCGACGCGGTGCCGGTGTGCTTGCCACACGGCGAGCGGAAGCGTCGTCAGCGTGAAGATCGACAAAAGATGGATCGGACTCCAGGGACCGACCAGCTTGATCTGATGGATCCAGAACGAACTGAGCGCCACGGATGCCATCAGGAGGACCCAGATCCAGCCGATCGTACGATGAGGCAAGGTTCCCTTCGGCGCGGCGAACTGAACGAGGCCGAGCACGAAGGCGGTCATCGCAGCGAAGGCATGAACGGGGATCGCGGGGGCAGCATCGAGCAGCGGCGCCAGGCTCATCAGGTGTGTTCCCCGTCTTCCAATTTGGACTTTCGCGAACGAAGCGCCGTTAGCTCGATTTCCTGATGTCAATATCATCAACATCGGTCGGCCAAAACACCGAACAGGCGCCCTCTCAGAGGGCGCCCGTTTACAGAAACATCAAGTAATTCAATGAGAGTTACGAGAATTTACATGAGGCAGCGCCATCGCGGTGCAGGCCCTCGCAGGCTGGAATTTCGACGCCTCCAAATCCGCCGCAATTTCCGTCGGCTGCGTCCGCCACCCGCCCGGCGACACCAGCGCGCCAGAACTCCTCGCCTCGCCCTCAGAACGGAATATCATCGTCCATGTCGCTGTTGCGGGCGCCGGCCGCGACCGCGCGGCGTGGCGCCGCGCTGGACGGACCGCCGGACCCGAAATCGCCGCCTTGATCATCGGAGCCGAAATTGCCGCCGCCTGCGCCGCCGCGGCCATCGAGCATGGTCAGGGCCGAGTTGAATCCCTGCAGCACCACCTCGGTCGAGTATTTCTCGGCGCCGCTCTGGTCGGTCCATTTGCGCGTCTGCAACTGGCCTTCGATATAAACCTTGGCGCCCTTTTTCAGATACTGCTCGGCGATCTTGCAGAGGCCCTCGTTGAAGATCACCACCCGATGCCACTCGGTCTTTTCCTTGCGTTCGCCGGTCGCCTTGTCGCGCCAGCTTTCGGAGGTCGCCACGCTCAGATTGGCGATGGGCCGCCCATCCTGCGTCCGCCGGATCTCGGGATCCTTGCCGAGGTTTCCGACCAGAATCACCTTGTTCACACTTCCCGCCATCGCCGCTCTCCACTCTGGAAATCACAGGGCCAGCCAGGCACGTCACCTTTCGGATTGAGCGCCCGGCATTGAGACCATCCGGGTCCCGACCATCTGAGCCCGACCCTATACGCTCGCCGATCCCGCAAACTGGGCGATCCCTGGTTATCCACATATAGCATTTCCAGGGACAATGTTCCAGTTTTGTTCCGAAAAACAACCTGGGATAGACCTGGCTGCGGTACCACAATGCAGGTGCGGGATTTTGCGGGGTCCGAGTTCCCTTTCGGGTTCCGCAAAGTTCCCGAAAAGCCCAACAAATCATTAACTTCCTGCAACCTCACTTCGTTCGCAAGTGTTGCATTTCGGAGACGGCATTCGCGTTTGAATCGGGTATATTGGCGCCAAGATTTGGATCGCTCCGGCGGTCGCGCCAAAATTTAAAACGCTTCCGGACAAAATGAAGCGAGCAGAGTTGGAGAGATACGATGAAGAAGATTTTGTTGGGTACGGTTGCTCTGGTCGCTTTGGGCATCGTTCCCGCTTCGGCGGCGGACCTTGCTGCGCGTCCCTACACCAAGGCGCCCCCTCCGATGATCGCTGCCATCTACGACTGGAGCGGCTTCTACATCGGTCTGAATGGTGGTGGCGGCTCGAGCCACAAGTGCTGGAATTTCATACCGGTCGGCGCTGCGGTCGCTCCTGAGGGCTGCCATGACGCCACCGGCGGCACCGTCGGCGGTCAGATCGGCTACCGCTGGCAGGCGAGCAATTGGGTGTTCGGCCTGGAAGGACAGGGCAACTGGGCTAACTTCAAAGGCTCCAACACCAACCTGACCAACCTCGCTCTCACGGACACGTCGAAGATCGATGCGTTCGGTCTGTTCACCGGTCAGGTCGGCTACGCCTGGAATAGCGCCCTGTTCTACGTCAAGGGCGGCGGCGCGGTTGTCAGCGACAAGTACAACACCAGCGTTATTCCGAGCGGCCTGCTTAACGACAGCGCCAAGGAAACCCGCTGGGGCGGCACGATTGGCGCCGGTCTCGAATTCGGCTTCGCGCCGAACTGGTCGGTGGGCGTCGAATACGACCACATTTTCCTGGGTAGCCGTAACCTCAATTTCACGACGCCTGCTGGCGTTTTGAATTCGACCGATAGCATCAGTCAGAACGTCGATCTCGGCACCGTTCGCCTCAACTATCGCTGGGGTGGCCCGGTTGTCGCGAAGTACTGATCTCAGCCTGAACTGAACCTCTCGAATTGGAAAAGGCCGGCCTTCGCGCCGGCCTTTTTTGTTTCCCCTGCACGCTGCCCGCATCGTCACTTCGAGGCTGCGTGGCACCTGCCACTTCTGCCGCGGATGTGGCTTTTCGGGGACGGTATTTTGAAACCTGTTGAGCTAGTGCTTTTCAACTGCAAGGAATTGAGTGGCCTGTCGTTGAGGATCGGCTGCTTTGAGATCGAGAAAACGAACAGGTACTGGAGAAGACTGAAATGAAGAGTAAAGCGCTGGTGGCTGCGATTGGTTTGGTGGCCCTGGGGATTGCCCCTGCCCTCGCGGCGGACCTTCCTGCGCGGACTTACACCAAGGCGCCCGCCATCGTCGCGCCGGTCAATAACTGGAGCGGCTTTTACATCGGCGCGATGGGCGGTTACGGCAAGGAAAACACCTCGAGCGCCGGCGCAATGAGCGGTGGCATCGCTGGTGGCACCGTCGGCTACAACTGGCAGACTGGCGCGATGGTTTTTGGCGTTGAAACCGACGCCGCCTGGTCGAACATTGGCGCGTCCGCCGGCGTTCCCGGCCTGCTCATGCTCACGGACAAGATCAACGATCTTGGCACAGTTCGCGGCCGCATCGGCGTTGCCTTCGATCAGGTCCTGCTGTACGGCACCGGAGGCTTCGCCTGGGCCGATAACACGGCAAGCATCTCGGTGCTCGGCGTGAACTTTTCGGACAGCCGCTTCCACACCGGCTGGACCGCGGGTGCCGGCGTTGAGCTGATGGTCGCCCCGAAATGGTCTGTGAAAGCCGAGTACTTGTACCGCAGCTTCAGCAGCCAGACCTACTTCGCGGCCCAGGTTCCGGGTGGCGTACCGACCGGCACCCTCGCCATCAACAGCGGACAGGTCGGCATCAACTACCACTTCTGATTCGCTTCGCTGTAAACGCCAGGGGCCTCCGTTTCGATGGCATCGGAACGGAGGCCCCTGCTTTTTGTCTTGTTGTCTTGCCGGGTCTTTTGACACGAGCCGACCTCCGATTTGCCGGAAATCGACCGGCCCCCAACAAGCCGTTGATGATTTGCTTGCGGCACTGGAAATCCCTTCACGTTCTGCCTATGTTCTGAGCTCACCCATTGGCGTCCGATCCCCGGTTTCCGGCGAGGCGCGCCTTGAATGTGCGCGTAACAGGCGCGCCTGGAAATGCCGCTATGGATGAAGTGATCAGGGCGAAGCGCCAACAGAGTGCGGGCAGCCAGCGCGCGATAACGATTCGCGGCGCGCGCGAGCACAATCTGAAAAACATCGACGTCGAGATCCCGCGCGACAAGCTTGTCGTCTTCACCGGGCTATCGGGCTCCGGCAAATCCTCGCTCGCCTTCGACACCATCTACGCCGAAGGGCAGCGGCGCTACGTCGAATCGCTGTCGGCCTATGCCCGCCAGTTCCTCGAGATGATGCAGAAGCCCGATGTCGACCAGATCGACGGCTTGTCTCCTGCGATCTCGATCGAGCAGAAGACCACCTCGAAGAATCCGCGCTCGACCGTCGGCACCGTCACCGAGATCTACGACTATATGCGGCTGTTGTGGGCGCGGGTCGGCGTGCCCTATTCGCCGGCCACGGGCCTTCCGATCGAAAGCCAGATCGTCTCCCAGATGGTCGACCGCGTGCTGGCGCTGCCCGAAGGCACGCGGCTTTATCTGCTGGCGCCGGTGGTGCGCGGCCGCAAGGGCGAATACCGCAAGGAACTCGCCGAATATCTCAAGAAGGGTTTTCAGCGGGTCAAGATCGACGGCACCTTTTTCGAGTTGGCGGAAGCGCCGGTGCTCGACAAGAAATTCCCGCACGACATCGACGTGGTGGTCGACCGCATCGTGGTTCGACCGGATATCGGCCAGCGGCTCGCGGAAAGTTTTGAGACCGCGCTGAAGCTCGCCGAGGGCCTAGCGGTGATCGAATATGCGGATGCGCCGGCGGCCGCGGCCGACGAGAAGAAATCCGACAAGAAGACCGCAAAGATCCATGACAAGAGCGGGCCGGAGCGGATTCTGTTCTCGGAAAAATTCGCCTGCCCGGTTTCCGGCTTCACCATTCCGGAAATCGAGCCGCGGCTGTTCTCCTTCAACAATCCCTACGGCGCCTGTCCGGCCTGCGGCGGCCTCGGCGTCGAGCAGCATATCGATGAAGACCTGGTCATTCCCGACAAGGAACTGACCTTGCGCAAGGGCGCGATCGCGCCGTGGGCGAAATCGTCCTCGCCCTATTACATCCAGACCCTGACCGCGCTCGGCAAATTCTACAAGTTCACGCTCGACACCAAGTGGAAGGACCTGCCGAAGAAGACCCAGAATGCCATCCTGCACGGCTCCGGCGAGGACGAGATAAAATTCTCCTATGAAGACGGCGTGCGCTCCTACGACACCAGGAAGCCGTTCGAGGGCGTCATCACCAATATCGATCGCCGTTTTCACGAGACCGAAAGCGAATGGGCGCGCGAGGAGCTCGGCAAGTATTTCTCCGATATTCCCTGCGAAGCCTGCCACGGCCATCGCCTCAAGCCCGAGGCGCTGTGCGTCAAGATCGGCGGCAAGCACATCGGCGAAATCGCCGAACTGTCGGTGCGCCGCGCCGGCGAATGGTTCGAGACGGTGCCGAAGGCGCTCAACCCGCAGCAGAACGAGATCGCCGCACGGGTGCTGAAGGAAATCCGCGAGCGGTTGTCGTTCCTGCTCGATGTCGGCCTGAATTACCTGACCCTGGCGCGCGCCTCCGGCACGTTGAGCGGCGGCGAAAGCCAGCGAATTCGGCTCGCCTCGCAGATCGGTTCCGGGCTGACCGGCGTGCTCTACGTGCTCGACGAGCCCTCGATCGGCCTGCACCAGCGCGATAACGCGCGGCTATTGGAAACCCTGAAGCGGCTGCGCGACCTCGGCAACACCGTGATCGTGGTCGAGCATGACGAGGACGCCATCCGGCTTGCCGATCATGTGCTCGACATCGGCCCCGGCGCCGGCACGCATGGCGGCCATATCATCGCGCAAGGCACGCCCGCCGACGTCATGCGCAATCCGAACTCGCTGACCGGCAAATACCTCACCGGCGAATTGTCGGTCGCGATCCCCGAGCGCAGGCCGCCGAACCATCGCCGCACCATCAAGGTGGTCAACGCCCGCGGCAACAATCTGAAAAACATCTCGGCGGAAATTCCGCTGGGGCTGTTCACCTGCGTCACCGGCGTCTCCGGCGGCGGCAAGTCGACGCTTCTGATCGATACCCTTTACAAAGCCATCGCGCGAAAACTCAACAACGCCAGCGAGGGCGCCGCCCCGCACGACCGCATCGAGGGGCTGGAGCATATCGACAAGATCATCGACATCGACCAGTCGCCGATCGGCCGCACCCCGCGCTCCAACCCGGCGACCTATACCGGCGCGTTCACGCCGATCCGCGAATGGTTCGCCGGCCTGCCCGAGGCCAAGGCGCGCGGCTACGAGCCCGGCCGGTTTTCCTTCAACGTCAAGGGTGGCCGCTGCGAGGCCTGCCAGGGCGACGGCGTCATCAAGATCGAGATGCACTTTCTGCCCGACGTCTACGTCACCTGCGACGTCTGCAAGGGAAAACGCTACAACCGCGAGACGCTCGAGGTCCTGTTCAAGGGCAAGTCGATAGCCGACGTGCTCGACATGACGGTCGAGGAAGCCGCCGAATTCTTCAAGGCGGTGCCGCGGGTGCGCGAAACCTTTAAGACATTGCATCGCGTCGGCTTGGATTACATCCATGTCGGCCAGCAGGCCACCACCCTCTCGGGCGGCGAAGCCCAGCGCGTCAAGCTGGCAAAAGAACTGTCGAAGCGCGCCACCGGGCGCACCCTCTACATTCTCGATGAGCCGACCACCGGCCTGCATTTCCACGACGTGGCGAAACTGCTGGAGGTGCTGCACGAGCTGGTGGCGCAGGGAAATACCGTCGTCGTAATCGAGCACAATCTCGAGGTGATCAAAACCGCCGACTGGGTGATCGACCTCGGCCCCGAAGGCGGCGACGGCGGCGGCGAAATCGTCGCCTGGGGCCCGCCGGAAGATATCGTCAAGGCGCCGCGCAGCTACACCGGCAAGTTTCTCGCGCCGGTGCTGGCAAAGGCCGGGAAGCCGCGGAAAAGCGGAGCGAGCGAGGCGGCGGAGTGATTTTAGTTCGATTTTGAGAACAAAGATTCTTTCCAAGGGGCTTTCAATGGCCTGCAATGGATATAATCATCCCAAAGATTGTGGATGTCGCTTCCGCGGCGGACATGCGAACGTTCGGCCAACGACTTGGCGAGGTTGGCGCGCAAAACCCTGCATTATGGAGTCTGATCCGGCGAATCCTGCTTCATTCGCTCGGACATGATGCGATCAGCGACGAGTACGAGATACAGATCAGCGAGACGCTTGGCCGATACCGCGTCGGCAAAACCGCCTTCGGCAGTCCGGTGCGGTGGTGAAATGACATTAAATAGCAGATTCCGTTGCTCGGGTTCCGGAATTATTCCCTCAAAAACCCGATGCAGCGAAGCAACGAAGGCATCTGGAGCCCCATCCCAGTCCTCAAAATGCCTGCACGCGCTGCGTAGGGCTTGCAGGAACGCGTCACGCGCTTGGTCCTCGCACGACAGGTGAATATCGGATTTACTGAGAAGAACGAGGCCCTGGAGGTACGGGCTGAATATCGGCGACGCCTCTTCGTCTGGCATCCCGCCAAACGCGGCGATAAATTCGATCGCGTGATGCAGGTTCTTTTCGCTGAGCGCGCCCTGTTTCCAATCGCCAAGAAGCCCGGGCGCTTTCGCAACAGCGACATCCATGTGGGGAGCGTCAAGATCCCGGATGCCTTCGTAGTAACGGCTGGTCTGCCGGGGCAGATCATACCAGAAGAAGCCAAGGGAGCCGACATTGAGCGCCACGATGCATAGCTTGCTCGCCGAGAGACCAACATCGTAGATGCTTGTGACGGAAAATGTATCCCCTAAGGTGATCTCCATCAACAGTTCTTGCTTATTCTTGACCGGCCTGAGTTTCACCCAGCCGACGCGTTTATTCCAATAGCCGAGGACTTTCGGCCGGATGGAATGCGACGGCGTAGCAAGCCGTATCCTAATGAGCCATTTGGGCTTGGCGCTGCCGAGTGCGCTCGGCAGCCGGGCAAGCTCTCGTTGCAAGTGGGCCTGCTCGTCGGCGTCGACTTTCTCAAACTCTTGCCGCGCCCACTTAATCCAGGCTCGCACATCGCCTTTGAGCCGTTCGTACTCCGCAACGAAGGATCGGCTAAAGATTTGCTTGATGCCTTGCTCATTGCCAATGGTGTCGAGAAACCATTTGAGGTCGTCGTTCGGCTCTCCGAGGTTAGGAGCGCCGATGGCATTTTCCACATTCAGACGCGCGCGGGCCAGATTTATGACCGAGTTGGCCTGTTCAGGCGTTACGACCGCGCTCGGCGAACGCGTGTTGCCATCGGCATTTGGATCGACATAGAGTCCGGCGAGGCGGCGCGCATGCGTGCTCTGAGCGAAGCGCCGCGCTTCTTCGAAGTCTTTCGGATCAATGCGGTTGCCCAGAAATCCCTGCGACCAGACGGCCCACTGTATTTTCCAAACATGATCGTCGAATCTGTTGTTCATCCAATCAGTGTCGCGCGCGCCGCCGATCGCGGCGCGGGAGACGACCATTCCGGCCTTGCCAATTTCTTCGAGTGCAAGGACGGCGAGATGGTAAGCGATATTGGGAACCCCTTCGTCCTTGATAACCCGCTCAGCCGACGCGATGAGGTCGGCGGCGTGCTTTAGGCAAAGCTCACGCACGCGGGTTGCGCCGTTACTGCTCGCATTATTGTTGGGAAAGTCTGCACTGTCCGTCATGGCGTTCCTATGAGCTCGTAGGGCGAATTAGCCAAAGGCGTAATCCGCCACTCCGCACCGAGGTCATGGCGGATTACGCTGCGCTAATCCGCCCGGAGCTTTATGGAAGTGGGATTCCTGGCGACCTCATGCCGCATCCGCCGGCCTGACGCGTCTGGCTATCTCGGCGCCCTTCTCCCGCTCGACCAAGCCGATGTCATATTGACCCTGCAGGTCCAGCCAGAACTGGGCGCTGTTGCCGAAGTAGCGGCCGAGGCACACGGCGGTATCGGCCGTGATCGCGCGGCGGCCATTGAGGATGTCGGCAATACGGCCGGACGGAACGCATATATCGACCGATAGCCGGTTTGCGCTGAGTTTTCGAGCCGCCAATTCGCGCTTCAACAAACGACCGGGGTGCACAACAGGAGCCATGGCGTTCAACCTCGATGGTAATCCACGATTTCGACCTCGTGCGCGTCGCCCCCGCGAAATTCGAAGCAAATGCGCCAACGGTCGTTCACCGTCATCGCCCATGCCTCGAAATCCAGTCCACGAAACTGGCTTGGCTGCTCGCCATCCCAGACCTTGCGGGCTGCAGAATTCTGCCACGACCTGATCATGGCAAGAACATACTACGCGAAGCGGTGAATAGCTCAATGACGAGTTCATTCCGCTCTCCCGAGCAAGACGCTACTGATTTTCTCGACGGGCTGCCCGGCGATTGGCACCGGCCTCACGGCGGGATAAAACCTCAACACCGATCAGCAGACTCGGTCTAACCGGGAACAACCTGTTCAGGCTCCACAGCTAGCGCCGCAGGAACGCCCCGAACGCGCGAGGGCCGTTGCCGACCTTGATTTCGTCCACGACGATCAGCTTGTCGGCATCGATGATGCTGAGCGTGTTGCTCTCCCAATTGGCCACGACGATGCGCCGCGCGTCTGATGTCGCCATGATCCCTTCCGGATAGTCGCCGACGGTGATGCGCGTGATGGATGCAAGCGTGGCGAGATCGAACACGCTGACGGTGCCGTCATATTGGTCGGTGACGAAGCCTCGTCCCTGGGCCAGCGCGACCGCATAGGGGCGCAGGCCGACCTTCACACGCCCGATCTCGCGCTGCCCTGCGATATCGATCACCGATACGTCGTTCGAACCGACATTGGCGGTGTAGGCCCGCCGCCCGTCGGCGTCGATGGTGACGCCGAACGGGCGGGTGCCGACCTTGATGGTGGCCCGCCGCTCCCGCGTTGCGGTATCGATCACCGACACGCTGTCGTCGTCGCGATCGGCCGAGAGCAAGAGGCGTCCGTCCGGCGTCACCGCAAGGCCCGACGGCGACGCCCCAACCGCGATGCTCGCGATGACGCGCTGCGCCTGGGGGTCGATCACACGGATGGCCGCGGCATACCAGTCGGCGACATAGACGAGCCCGCCATTCGGAGCGACGGCGACCCCAAGCGGGCCGCCACCGACCTCGATCCGACCGGTCACTCGCCGGGCGGCGGCGTCGACGATCGTCAATGCCTTGCCGTCAGGACAAGTCACATAGGCAAAGCGTCCGTCGGCGCTGACGGCGACGCCGGCGGGCTTGCCGCCGATCGCAATGGTGGCAAGCGGCTGCGACGTCGCGAGGTCCACGACCGTGAGATCGTCGCTGAGCTGATTGGTGACGAACGCCTCCTCGGCCTTCGCGACGCCGATGCCCGCGAGCCCGGCGAGCGCGGCCGCGAGAACGACCGCCCGCATGATCAGCTGCCGCTCTCGGCCTTCTTCTTGAGCGCCTCGAGGCCGAGGCGATAGAGCCCGCTCACCGCCTTCACGGCCGCTTCGTCGTTCAGCTCCGGCGGCGGGTCGTTGAGGGGATGGCCGCGATAGAAGGCACCCGCCCATTCCACCAGGCTGCCTTTGCCGTCCGCGCTGGGCGACACCGTCAAGGTGGACGAGTAGTTGGTGACGGGGAGCACCTTCACGTCCACGGCGGTGATCCGATATGAATAGCTCATCTTCTCGGCATCATATTTGTAGAGCTCCTCATCGACGGTCGCGCCGGTCGTGAGCGTCAGCCGCCTCGTGGCGCCGATCTCGTTGCCCTTTTCGCCCTCGGTTTTGCTCACCACTGGCAGCCAGCTCATGTCATGAAAGGTCCCGATCGCGGCCCACACCTTCGCCGGGGGCACGCTGATCTCGATCAATTCCCGCACCTTCTGACGCGTCGGCCCGTGCGCCCAGGCGGTCCCAACAATAGCCAGCACTGCCAGCGCAGCCGCCAGCCTTCCGATCGTAACCCTCATCTCGCTATCCTCACCGTTCTTTTATTGGCCCGGGCAGACAACGCCCGGCGAGACCAACCTAGAACATTTTCGAGGGCCAAGGTAGGGCGGAAAAACGAAGCTAATCCCGCCCTTACCCGGTCGACTTGCTCAACTGTCCTCACGACTGATTTGCCCGGCGAGACTGGGCAAGAATAGCGGGTTTTGGAAGTTGAGTGTACGATTCGGCTCATGACGAATCGCAAGTTCAAGAGCGGCGAGAGTCGCGAGCAAGCCTTGCTGTTGCCTCCTCGGATTGAGGAATATGTCGGGCCGGACAATCCGGTTCGTGCGATCGACAGCTTCGTGAATGCCCTCGATCTGGCCAAGCTCGGGTTCCGGCATGCGGCGCGCGGCGCAGGCGCAGGGCAACCGCCTTACGATCCCTCCGACCTCCTGAAGCTTTACCTCTACGGCTACATCAACCGGGTCAGGTCGTCGCGTCGGCTGGAGCAGGAAGCAGGCCGCAATCTGGAGCTGATCTGGCTGTTGAAGAACTTGAAGCCCGGCTATCGGACGATCGCCAACTTCCGCACGGAGAACTGGGCGGCCTTGAAGGCTGCGAACCGTGGCTTCGTGCTGCTGATGCGCGAGCTCGACCTGATCGGCAGGACCCTCGTTGCGGTCGATGGCGCCTTGTTCCACGGCAACGCCAGCAAGGGGAGCATCTTCACGCAAAGGAAGTTGACCAAGCAGATCGCCGAACTGGACAAGGAGATCGAGGCTTATGGCAAGTCCCTCGAAGCCAACGATGCGCAAGAGGCCAAGCCGCGGAGCGACGGGCCGGAGGATGGCAGCAAGGGAAGTGGCGGCGACCTTGGTGAGAGGATGAAGGAACTGATGGCCCGGCGTGACCGCGCGAAGGCCGATCTCGAGGACTTGAAGACAAGTGACAAGGGACAGCTGTCGAAGACCGACCCCGATGCAAGACTTCTGAGCAAGGGCGACCAGACGATTGCGGGCTACAACGTGCAAAGCGTCGTCGATGACAAGCACATGCTTATTGTCGAAAGCGAGGTCGTCAATCGCAGCGATGCAGGCCACCTCCATGTGATGGCAAAGGCGACCAAGGATGCTCTGGAAGTCCAGTCGCTGCAGATGCTGGCCGATGTCGGCTATTACAACAGCGAGGACCTGAAGGCCTGCGAGGATGCCGGCATCACAGCCTATGTGCCGCTGCACGAGGGCAACGGCAAGCTCGAGAAGGAGGGCCGCTTCAGCCGCAAGGACTTCCGCTACGACGCTGCGGCCGACGCCTACCGGTGCCCGGCCGGCGAACTGCTGCGTCCGACGGAGGGGCGCTGGAAGAATGCGAGCGGCCGCGTCGAGGTCCGCTACCTGGGTCGCAAGGCGGCCTGCGCAGCATGTCCACTAAGAGCGAAGTGTCTTGCCCCGAAGGCATCTTACCGGAGCATCGCTCGCTGGGAACACGAGGATGTTCTCGAACGTCACCGCGCGAGAATGGAAAGCGAGGACGCAGCCAAATTGATGCGCCGTCGTTCCGCCATCGTTGAGCACCCCTTTGGGACACTCAAATGCCGTGCCGGGTACCAGCACTTTCTCGTTCGCGGCTTCGACAAGGTTCGCGGCGAATGGAGCCTGATGGCGCTCTGCTACAACTTCACCCGCGTGCTCAACATCCTCGGGCTCAAGCGATTTGTCGCCTGCATGGCGGCGATGCTTCTGTCGCTCGAATACGCACTCACAGTCGCCCTGCGATGCATCCAGCGCGTTCTACGGGCCTTCAAGACCCCATTTGCCCCACAGCTTCCAACTAGCCGAACCAAACTCGCTCCAGTCAGCTAATTCGAGGGTTCTTGCCCAGTCTCGGCGGGCCGTTTTGCGAAACCTCTGTCCAGAGCCCGCGCAAAAAATAAATCGCTTCGCAAAATACCCAAATCAAATTTACAACTTCGATCATTCCACCTCGACAAGAGGGGCGTTTCGCGATCGTCACGAACGTGGGGTTGGATGCGATGGACGCGGCGGCGTCAGGCGCGATCAAATATCGCGCGGACGAATGGTGCGGCTGCGGACGGCGAAGCCGTGTGGTCCTGACGCCCCGACGCTGGCGTCAAGTTGGCGGAATTTTCCGTTGACGACGGTGGCAAGAAAGCCCGGTCACCGGGGAGAGCGCGGAGTAAGCCGTTAAAACCACTCGCGTGCGGGAATGCCGGGTGTTTCCGGCGCGACCGTGGTGACTAACGCGCGTGCCTACTACCAATACACGCGCGGCCGCGGGTGCGCAGGCACCCGGCATTCCCCACGCCCTCTCGGGCGGAAGGTTTAAGCAAAACTCGGGCGCGTTGCGCCGCGAGAATACGGACGTTTGTCAGAGTCGTCATTGCGAGCGAAGCGAAGCAATCCATACTATGTCCGCGGCCGCAGTATGGATTGCAATGACGATCGCCGATCAATTGGCTATTTGAAATCTGAATCAGAAAGTTGATCCGTGGCCGGCTTCACCCTACGGCCTTGCCGCCTCACCGAGCACTTCCAGCACCAGCTCCATCGTCATCAGCACCGGATTGTCGCCGCGCCTCAGCCGGCCCTCGGCGAGGCCGCCGAGGTAATCGACGAGCGCGACGTCCAAATTTGCCTCCAGCGCACCGCCTGCGCCTGAAACGATAACGCCCGAGCGCACCGCCATTTCGGTCGCGAAGGGCTCGACGATGCGGCCATCCGTAAAGCGTGCGCCGATGATGCTGCCGACGCCGCCGCGCAGCCTGGCGCTGGCAATCCCGCGTTTCCGGCAGAACGCCTCCAGCGCGCCGGCAAAATCCTGGTTCGGCCGCAGCCGCAGCGCGAAGGCGCGGCCCGTTGTTTTCGCACCGCTAGCCGCTGACGGTACCGGCCCGAACAGTTTGAAGTTGATCTCGGGGTCAGGCTCCGCCGCAAACACCGCACCATCGACGCCGAAGGCTTCGACGACAAAGGGCTCGGCGACGATGGTCTCCTCCGGCAGGATATGGCCGCCGCCGGCGCGGCCGCCGGCTTCCGTCCACAGCGCGTGGCAATGGAAGAAGGGAGCGCCGTCGCGTATTCCCAGAGTCATCGCCGCCATCGTCAGCCGCGTGACGCCGGCGGGCCGGAAAGTGTCGCTGTAGAAGGCCGCGTTCTCGGCGGTCTTCGACAGCGCCGGCATCACATAGGCAAAGGGGCCAAGCGCCCCGCCTTTGATGTTCAATGTGCCGCCGGCAAATCCTTCCGCCGCAAAGCCGCGGCGCGCCGCTTCCAACAGCGGCAGACCGGCTTCCAGCGTAAAGGAAAAGGCGCGGCCGCGCGCCTCTACCCACTGGATGCGTCCGGACGCGGTCGGGCCGGGCTGGGCGATGCTTCGCATCAATTGGTTTGGCTTTTGTGTTTTGACGCGTTTTCTTCACGCGAACCGGTATCCACTTCGCTTGAAGACGCTTTGGTCGTGAGGTCGAGCAGACCGCGCGCTTCCAGCTCGTCGCGGACCAGCCGCTTCGGCACCTTGCCATAGCCGGACTTCGGCAGCGTGTCCCAGAAGAAGAAGCGTTTTGGCATTTTGTAGCGCGGCACTTTCGTGGCCAGGAACCCGGCCAGTTCAAGCTCGCTCACTTCCGCTGCGCCCTCACGCGCCACGCAAACCGCGACGCCCACCTCGCCCCACACCGGGTCCGGCACGCCGAGCACCGCGACCTCGCCGATCGCCGGATGGGTGAGGATTTTTTCCTCCACCTCGCGCGGATAGATGTTGGACCCGCCCGATATGTACATGTCCGAGGCGCGGCCGGTGATATAGACAAAACCTTCTTCGTCCATATGGCCGAGATCGCCGGTGCGGAACCAGCCGTCGCGGAAGGCCTTTGTATTCGCCTCCGGGTTGTCGTAATAGCCGGCGAAGACGGCGGGGCCCACGACGCAGATCTCGCCGGTCTCGAACGGCTTCAATTCGCGGCCGTCATCGCCCTGGATCGAGACCTGCATGCCGGTGCGCTCATATCCGCAGGTGCCGATGCGCGCATGCGGCCCGTCCTCGGGATCGTGCAGCGCCGGCGGCAACACCGTGATATTGCCGGTGACCTCGCCGAGGCCGAAATACTGCACCAGCACCTTGCCGAGCTTCTTCAGTGCGGCCTTCTGGTCCTCGCGGTACATCGGCGCGCCGGCATAGATGATGTAGCGCAGCGATGAATGGTCATGGCGGTCGACGGCGGGATGCTCGACCATCATCTTCAGGATGGTCGGCACCGTGAAGATGTTGCTGACGCGGTGGCGCTCGATCAGCCGGAACGCCTCGTCGATATCGAAACGCTCGGTCGAAAGCAGGATGGTCGGCACGCCGCGCGCGGTCTGTACGAGCTGGTGCACGCCGGCACCATGCGACAGCGGCGCGACGACCAGCGACGCGTCATCTTCCGTGGTGCCGGGCATGAGGTCGGCGAGGTGGTTGGTGATGACAAACGCCATCTGGCCGTGGGTCAGCACTGCGGCCTTGGAGCGCCCGGTGGTGCCGGAGGTGAAGAAGAACCAGCAGGGATCGTCGTACTCGACGCTGGTATTGTCGACCCTGGCGCCCGCATGCGCTGCGATCGCCTCGCTCAGGGATTTCTCGGCGAATGCGCCCTCGCCGATCCGCCAAATGAAGGCGAGCGCCGGGCTCGAGGCTTCCACCGCCGCGGCATGGTCAGGGAAATCGCCGTGACAAAGAAACGCCTTGGCCCCGGAGGCGGTGGCGAGATAGCTCACCTCGTCCGGCATCAGCCTGAAATTGGTCGGCACCCAGACCGCCCCTAGCCGGAACGCCGCGAACATCGACCAGAACATCTCGTCGCAATTCTTGGAATGCACAAGGATGCGGTCGCCCTTGACGATGCCGCGTGCGGCAAGCGCCGCCGCCAGCGCCGAGACGCGGGAATCGATCTCGCGCCAGGTCCATGACCGTTCGCCCCAGACGAAGCCTGGGCGGCCGCCGTGCCGGCGGGCATTCTGGGTGAGGAGATGCGCCAGATTCATGACCCGGCGCGACATCCGCATCACGCCACCGGACGGCGCGGCCGTGGCGGCAGGCCCGGTCATCTGGAGCGCTCCGGAATCACTTCCGCCCCATCCAGACACCGGCGCCCAGCAGCACCAGGCCTACGACGCCCGCGACGATGCCGTGCTTGTAATGCATGCGCGTTACGCCGGCCTCATGGCCGGGGAAGAAGCCCGGCAATTGATCCGCCGGTACAAGGAAATAGACCGCGGCAACAATGAGCAGGACGACACCGAGCAAAGTGAGCGATGAGCTTCATGGATGATCCTTTTGAAGGGCTTGCCACGTCGGCATCGCCCGAGTGGGAAATCGAACCGGAGCAGTGTTTATCGTCAACACCTGTCGCTCGGCAAGCGCAGCCGGGTGGCATGCGGGCCACGATGCGGGAATAATGATCACTTCGGCATCTTGAACTCGAAGCGCGTGAAATGCGAGATTATCGCACCCCCGTGCCGCCGCAGCGCTGGCACTTTACGACCTTGTCGCCTTTCTTCAGCAGGCCCTTGCCCTCGCAATTCTTGCACTTCTGTTTTTTCTTGATATTGGGGCCCTTCTCATTGGCCATGACAATCTCCCGGCGATGATTTCGCGCGCACGACCATGATCCAAGTACATATTCCCGTCTACAAGCACCTTCTGACCGATTTGAGGACCACCATGATCACCCGCCGAGCGCTGACTCTCGACCGGCATGGCCGGCCTGCTTGCCAGCACCGTATCGCGCCCTGCCCTCGCTGCGCCGCCCCCGATCGATCCCGCTACCATCGTCAATGCCATCTATGCCCGCGCCGCGAAGGGCAAGGGCGACGGCGGCGGCGCGTTCATCATCGAGAACAAGGCGGCCAAGGTAAAATACCTGTCGAAAGCGCTGGTCGCGTTGTGGGCGAAGGCCGACGCGCATACGCCGAAGGGCGATGTCGGGCCGGTCGATTTCGATCCCGTCACCAATTCGCAGGAGCCGGATGTGAAGTCGTTCTACGTTGTCGCGGAAAAACTCGAGGCCGACAAGGCCGTCGTCGCGGTCACCATGGCAGGTCGAGGCACGCCGCGCACCAAGCCCGCCGACAACACGGTTCGCTACCATTTCGTACGCGATGACGGACAGTGGAAGATCGACGATATCCTGGGCACCAGCGACGGCGAGCCGTGGTCGATCCGTGACATGCTCGCCGATTCCCTGAAGAACTAGCTATCCCCGGAAACCCGCCGATCTGTTGCCAAACCGGCGGGCCGCCATGGGCGGATCCAACAGTGCGGGTTCATGGAGGTAAACGTCAGCTTGGAATCCTCATTCTTGATAATGAAAATCATGACGACAGGCAGCGTCCGCGACAACAAGGCCCTCTCCCGCTTCGAACTCGAAGCCGAGGGCGGGCTGGCGTTCGCGAACTATCGCCTGACGCCCTCGACCGTCATCATCACCCACACCGAGACACCGCGGAGCTTGCGCGGCCGCGGCATCGCCTCGGAATTGGTGCAGGGCGCGCTGCAGCTGATCCGCGCCGATGGATTAAAGGTGGTCGCCGGCTGCGGCTTTGTCGTCGGACTACCTGCACAAGCATCCGGAGTTTGCGGATCTGGCGGGGTGACTGGATAACCAAGACGTAGATGGCCGAGACAAGCCCTGCGATGACGATGGTCCGGACGGATCGACTCGTGCGCCGTCAGGTAATCCTGATCGACATGTCCGGCAGGCCTTCCAGCTTGCACAACAGCACGTCGCCCTTGACGACCGGGCCGACATTTTCGGGCGTGCCGGAATAGATGATGTCGCCGGCTTTCAGCTCGAACGCCTCGGACAGTTTTGAGATCTGCTCGGCCACGCTCCAGATCATCTTGTCGAGATTGGAATCCTGCCGCACCGTGCCGTTGACCGCCAGCGAGATCTCGCCCTTGGTGAAATGCCCGGTCTTGGCCGCAGGATGGATCGGGCCCAGCACCGCGGCGTGATCGAAGCTCTTGCCGATTTCCCACGGCTTCTTTTCCGCCGCCATGCCGTTTTGCAGATCGCGCCGGGTCATGTCGAGGCCGAGCGCATAGCCATAGACGTGCTCGAGCGCCTGCTCCGGGGGAATATTGGTGCCGCCCGATTTCAGCGCCGCCACCAGTTCGACCTCGTGGTGATAGTTCTTGGTCAGCGAGGGATAGGGATGATCCGCGACGGCGCCGATCGCGACGTTCTGGATCGCGTCGGTCGGCTTCTGGAAAAAGAACGGCGGCTCGCGGGTCGGGTCGGAACCGCGCTCGATCGCGTGCGCGGCATAATTTCGCCCGATGCAATAGATGCGGCGGACCGGAAATACCCCCTCTTCGCCGACGATCGGGATCGTCGTCGCAGGCACGGCAAAAATCGGCTTCGCGCCGGCTTGCGCCTCGGCCGGAGCGCTTTGTGTCGCCGCGCCCGCCAGCGCCAGCGCGCCTGACGCGAGGACGGTCCTGCGATCGACGGTATTCATGGGCGTTCTCCTTGTCATGCTTTTCTTGTTCGGCCACGAATCTAGCCCCGCCCCGCACCCCCGGCAAGGCAATCCCAACCCGCACCCCGCGAACGGACCGCAGGACGACAGGAAAAGTGTAAAAATCCCCCATTTCCTTGATGCAGCGCAATGTCCCGTCACCGGATCAATGCGAGTAAGGACCATCATCACATCATGCTCACGTCAGGGGAGACCCGGCCATGCTGATTGCAGTTCTGCTCGACACCATCAGGCGATATCTTCGCTATCGTTCCCAGCTCGCCAGCATCAACGAGCTTGATGATCGCACCTTGCGCGATATCGGCCTTATCCGCAGCGAAGCTTAGAGCCGTCGCCTGGCATACGGCCGCGCACAGGACGCCGCATTAGGTCGCCCCGCACTCACGCATCCCGCAAAAAGGCCCGCGCGAACGCGGGCCTTGATCCCTGCCTGCAACCGGGAGGTCAGTGCTTGATCTCGGGCGGCAGCTTGCCGCCGTTCGCAGCCAGTTTCGCCATCACCTGCTTGTGCAGCCAGATGTTCATGCTGGCGGAATCATTGCTGTCGCCGGTGTAGCCGAGTTCCTTCGCCAGCTCCTTGCGCGCGTTGAAGCTGGAATCGATATCGAGCGCCTTCATCAGGTCGACGATCGAGGTGCGCCATTCCAGCTTTTCGCCCTTGGCGGCGGCCGCCTTGTCCACAATCGCCGCGACATCGACGGACTGCGCCGGCGCAGCCGGGCAGCCGATCCCGTGCTCCGGTGCAGCGCGAGCTCCGCCGCCGCGGGCGCGCCGGCGCTTGCGGGCGTCGCGCCGGCCTTGGAGCCGAAGATCGCGCTCATGATTTTGCCGAAAATGCTCATCGTTTGCTCCCAGTGAACTCTGAAGATTGTCTGAAGGGCTTGAACGGCACTTTTCTTCGCTACCGGCAGCACCGGACCGGATCGCGTAAGTTTACCGCTCAGCGAGCTTGCCAATGCAGGACAGGCCATGGCGAACATGACGCCGGATGACTTGCGCTACACGTGCTGCATTCACCGAAGCGTGAGCGTCCGCGACCGCGATTTGAGAGTACGCTGATGGTTCAGTTCGCGACATGGCCAGCTTCGGTTTCCTGTCTTCGCGTCTGGCCTGATCGTGATCGTTTCCAACAGACGGCCGCCTGCGCGCCTGACCGGCGCGAAATTCGGCCGCGCGGCAAGGGAGATAACGACCATGGCGCACCTACCCGGCAATGTCACGCCATGGCTCAGCCTGCGCAGGACAGCGCGGCTGCGCCCATCATCCGAACCATCGGCCTGTCCGATCTGCACGAGGCGCTGCGGCTCGGCTGGGAAGATTTCAAGGCGGTGCCGAGCCACGCCATCATCCTCTGCGTGATCTATCCGGTGCTCGGGCTGGTGCTGGCGCGTACGGTGCTCGGCTATTCGGTGCTGCCGCTGCTGTTTCCGCTGGCCGCGGGCTTTGCCCTGCTCGGCCCGTTCGCGGCGCTCGGTCTCTATGAACTCAGCCGCCGCCGCGAGGCGGCGAACCGGCTTCCGCCTGGGATGCGGTCGAGGTGCTGCGCTCGCCGTCGTTCGGCGCCATGCTCGGGCTCGGCACGCTGCTGCTGGCGCTGTTCGTGACCTGGGTGGCGACCGCGCAGGCGATCTACGTCGCGGCGTTCGGTTACGCAGCCGCGGCCGGAATTCCGGATTTCGCCGGGCGCGTGCTGACGACCCCGCAGGGTTGGTGGCTGATCGTTGTCGGCTGCGGCGTCGGTTTCCTGTTTGCTTTGGTGGCGCTGTGCGTCAGCGTGGTTTCGTTCCCGCTGATGCTCGACCGTCATGCCGGCGTCGGCGACGCCATGGTGACGTCGCTGCGGGCGGTGGCGCGAAATCCGGTGCCGATGGCGGCATGGGGATTGATCGTCGCGCTGCTGCTGGTGCTGGGATCGCTGCCGCTGTTCCTCGGCCTTGCCGTCGTCATCCCGCTGCTCGGCCACGCCACCTGGCATCTCTATCGCAAGGTGATCGCGCCGGATCCCAATCCGCGGCCGATCCCTCCCCGCCCGCACCGCGAGCGGCGCCCCGCAGCGGATTTCCCGGCCAACCTGTTTCCGTGGCGGCGCAAGGACGGCGCATAAGCGCGGATCAGGCCATCGCAAACAGGCCGCCGGTTGCTTTTCGACCGGCGGTTTTGTTGTCGGCTCGCCGTCTTTATTCATTGCGTTGAATTATTAAGCTGCAGTTGCACGGAACCATCGGTTCCCGACCGGGCCTTGTTTTGGCCGCGGTTGCCAACGACATTTCGAATCGTCGGGGAAACGTTCTTTTCGAGAATCATTTCGGAGCTGCGGTCCCGATGACCCCTCGTTTCTATTTCCCGAACTTCTTCGCGGAGTGCGTCGTCCTGACGATATCGGCAGCGCCGGCGCTTGCAGCGCCGTGCGGCACCGGCAGTTTTGCAAGCCTGGCTCGACGACTTCAAAAACGAAGCCGGCCGCCAAGGGAATTTCCCAATCCGCCGATTGCGGCCGGCCTGAACGGGGTGACGCTGGATCAGGCGGTGCTCTCGCGGGATCGCTCGCAGCAGGTCTTCAATCAGAGTTTCGAGGAGTTTTCGGGCCGCATGGTCCCTCCCCGCCTCGCCCGCGGTGCCAATCTGATGAAGCAATATGGCTCGGTGCTCGGACGCATCGAACAAAGCTACGGCGTGCCGGGCGAAGTGCTGGTGGCGATCTGGGGGCTGGAGACGGATTTCGGCGTCAACACCGGAAAATTCCCGACCATCCGTTCGCTGGCGACGCTGGCCTACGATTGCCGTCGCGCGGAGACGTTCCGCGCCGAATTGATGGACGCGCTGCGCATCGTCGAGCGCGGCGATCTTGCGCCGTCGGAAATGCGCGGCGCCTGGGCCGGCGAAATCGGCCAGACCCAGTTCATGCCGTCGTCCTATCTGAAATACGCCGTCGATTTCGACGGCAATGGCCGCCGCGATCTCCTGCACAGCGCGCCCGACGTGCTGGCGTCGACCGCGAATTACCTCGCCAGTTACGGCTGGCAGCGCGGCAAGGACTGGGAGCCCGGCAGCGCGAATTTCGCCGTGATCCAGCAATGGAACAAGAGCGAGGTCTACGCCAAGACCATTGCGTATTTCGCGAGCCAGCTCGCGCACGCACCCTGAATTTTTGGTGCTGCCTTGGATTCAGGGCCTGAAGGCCGCGCGGCACGCTCGACCATCCCGCAGCGCAACCTCATCAAGTGAATAATTATTCATTTATATGATCATCATGCGAATCACGCATGTGATGTCGGCAAGCTGGGTTCGAATCCAGGCTGTCGAGATCCGATTCGCTGGACGCTTGTTCTTGATTGCGGTCCAGGAACTGCCACCTTTGTTGCTGTGAAGCCGTGTGTCGTCGATGCAACAATACGAAGATTATGCGGGCGATTTCTGGCAGGTCCGGCCAGAAACGAGCCCAGCCAGCGGGCTTCTTTGGAACAGCTATGCTGAAGGGTTAATCGTTTCTTACACTCGCCATGCATTTTGAGCTTAGCTGCACCGCAGCATTTGATCTTCTGAAGCGAGAAACATCGTTTTATATTCATTTCAACGATGAAGCTTCCCTCCAAGGGCTGAATCGTAAATACAAGGAGACTACCATGTTGCTCTCGCTCATCCGCATGATCCAGGCGTTCCGGGAATATCAGCGCAATGTCAGCGAACTGTCCCAGCTTAGCGATCGCGAACTGGCCGATATCGGCCTTGATCGCTCGGACATTCCGCGCGTTGCAGCCGGCACCTATAACGGCTGATCCATCTTTCAGCCGACTTTCGAACGGATAACGCCCGCCCTGCTGCGGGCGTTGTCGTATCTGCCGCCACGCGCTACCTCTGTGCCTATGACAGGCATCAAATCCTCCTCTGAAACAGTGCATATCGTCGGCGCCGGCCTCGCCGGCTCGGAAGCCGCCTGGCAGGTCGCCAAGTCCGGCATCCCGGTCGTGCTCCACGAGATGCGGCCTATCCGGATGACCGAGGCGCATCGCACCGATGGCCTCGCCGAGCTGGTGTGCTCCAATTCCTTTCGCTCCGATGACGCCGCCAATAACGCGGTCGGCCTGCTGCACGCGGAAATGCGCCGGCTGGACTCGCTGATCATGCGGTCGGCCGACGCCAACCAGGTTCCTGCCGGCGGTGCGCTAGCGGTGGACCGCGACGGATTTTCCGCTGCCGTCACCCGGGCTCTCCACGACCATCCCCTGATCGAAATCCGCCGCGCCGAAATCGACGGCCTGCCGCCCGCGGACTGGCGTAACGTCATCGTCGCGACCGGGCCCTTGACCTCGGCGCCGCTGGCGGACGCGATCCGCGAACTCACCGACGAGAACGCGCTGGCATTCTTCGATGCGATCGCGCCGATCGTGCACCGGGATTCCATCGACATGTCGGTGGCGTGGTTTCAGTCGCGCTACGACAAGGTCGGCCCCGGCGGCACCGGCGCCGACTACATCAATTGCCCCCTGACCAAAGAGCACTACGACGCCTTCGTCGACGCGCTGATCGCTGGCGAGAAGACCGACTTCAAGGAGTGGGAAACCAATACGCCCTACTTCGACGGCTGCCTGCCGATCGAGGTGATGGCCGAGCGCGGCCGCGAGACGCTGCGTCACGGTCCGATGAAGCCGGTCGGCCTCACCAATCCGCACGATCCGACCGTGAAGGCCTATGCCATCGTGCAACTGCGCCAGGACAACAAGCTCGGCACGCTCTACAACATGGTCGGCTTCCAGACCAAGCTGAAGCACGGCGCGCAGCAGCGCGTCTTCCGCACCATCCCCGGGCTCGAGAACGCCGAATTCGCCCGGCTCGGGGGTCTGCATCGCAACACTTTCCTGAATTCGCCGAAACTGCTGGATGCGCAGTTGCGCTTGCGCGCACAGCCTCGGCTGCGCTTCGCCGGACAAATGACCGGCTGCGAGGGCTATGTGGAATCCGCAAGCATCGGACTGATCGCCGGCCTCTATGCCGCGGCCGATGCGCACTCAACGTCGCTGGCGCCGCCGCCGGCGACCACGGCGCTGGGATCGCTGCTCGGCCACATCACCGGCGGCCACATCGAAACCATCGACGCCGGTCCGCGCTCGTTCCAGCCGATGAACATCAATTTCGGGCTGTTTCCGCCGCTCGCCAGTCCACCCACCAGAAAGCCCGATGGCACGCGGTTGCGCGGCAACGAAAAGACGGTAGCAAAGAAACAGGCGATCAGCGCGCGGGCGCTGTCCGATCTCGATCGCTGGATTGCCGACAATCTGCACATTCCGGCGGCGGCGTGAGCGTCCCATGAGTTTGCCAAAAGACGACGCCGCAGTCCTGTCGGCGCGATGGACCGAAGGCGTGCTCTTGAAGCGCGACGTGTTCTCCACGGTCGAGCGCGGCCGCTTTCGCGGCGATAGCAGCGAAGTCGACGCGGTGCTGCGCCGGCTCGATCAGGTACCGTGGTGGTCCTACATCCCGGCGCGCCATCTGTTCGCGCGCGAGCGCCGCGCGCTGGCGCTGGCGCGCGGCCTGCAGGTCGGGCCGGAACTGTTGTGGGCCGGCCGGCAGGCGCTGGTGCGCGGCTTTATCGACGGGGTGGCGCTGCATCTGGCAAAACCGTCAGGCGATGTCGCCTATTTCCGTTCCGCCAAGACAAGCGCTGCGCAGGCTGCATCGCGCCGGCATCTGCCACAACGATCTCGCCAAGGAACAGAACTGGCTGCGCGGCACCGATGGCCGCGCCTATCTCACCGATTTCCAGCTCGCGGCCTGCTTCAAGACGCGCGGCCGGCTGTTTCGGATCGCGGCCTACGAGGATCTGCAGGCATCTGCTGAAGCACAAGCGCAGCTACGCACCCGAAGCGCTGACCCCGAAGGAGCGCAAGATCCTCGCGCGCAAATCGTTCGTCGCCAGCATCTGGCTCAAGACCGGCAAGAAGGTCTACCGTGCCATCACCCGCGGGCTGTTCAATTTCACCGATCGCGAAGGCGGCGGCCGGCGGCTGGTCAATGACGCCCCGGTGCTGATCGATCTGATCCGGAAAAATCCTGGTGTCCGCGACACCGCCATCGTGGCATTCGCCGACCGCCGCACCGGTGTCGGGCTCTATGCCTTCGTCGAGGCCGACCAGACCGCGCTCGAAGCCCAACTGCGCAGTGAGCTCACGGCGGCGAAGGGCCCAAAACCGCCGGAGCATATCCAGGTGGTGCAGGCATTGCCGCGCGATGCCGCCGGCAAACCCCGCACCGAAATCCTGCAGCTCGTCGCCATGAATCAGCTCGATCTGATCGAGCCGATGATGAAAAGTGACGCCGACCGCGCGTTCCTGAAAAACATTCTGGAATCACGAAAGAATTTGCGGGACCGGTTCAATTTCGAGGCGAAGGATCTGGTGTCGCCCCCCTCAAACGTCATCACCCGCGAAGGCGGGTGATCCAGTACTTCAGAGCGTCCGCGATCAAATCGAGAGGCCGCAGCGTACTGGATACTCCGCTCTCGCTTTCGCGGAGTATGACGACCTTCAATGACGCCAGGCGCTGCGCCGCATCGGGGAACGCCAATCAGCGAAACACATTCGACCGCGACGCCCGCCACAACGTCCACAGCGTCCGCAGCCTGGACGTGGGGTGGGGCCTGAAGGGATCGTTGTCCGCGCGTGCCATGCGCGCGAGATCGCGGGCCACCGGCGCCAGCGGCAGAAATACCGGCCTCAGCTGCGGCGGCATGCTCGCAAGCAGCGCGACGGCCGTGTCCAGATGTCCCCGCGCTTCGCCGATCAGCTGATCCAGCGCCGCCCGCAGCTTTGCGGTTTCTTTACCCGAAAACACCTCCTCCATGCCGCTGCCGTGGCTCTCCAGCAACTGCAGCGGAACGAACAACTGACGCCGCGAGGCATCCAGCGGCAGCGCCGCCATGACCTGCGCAATGCCTTGCGCGAGGCCGGCATGGCGCGCGAGATGCTGGATCTCGGGGATTGCCACCCGGCGATCCCGGCGCCGAGCGAGAACAGCGCCGACGACGTATCGTTGATGTAGCCCTCGAGCGACGCCATGGTCGGCATCGGATCGTTGTAGAGATCGAACTGGTGCTCCTCGATCAGCCGCGACAGCCGTTCGACCGGCAAGCGCCAGTTCTGGATCGCGAGCCTGAGTTCGGCCGCAACCGGATTGCCCTCGACGCCGCCATGGCCCGCACCCGCCAGCATATCGGTCCACCATTGCAGCCGCACTTCGCCGGGCAGAGGCTGGCTCACCAGCTCCCTGACGCGGGAAATTTCGACGTTGAACGCATAGATCGCCAACAGCGCGCGGCGCTGGTCGGCCGGCACGAACAGCGTGGATACGTAGCGGGCAAAGTCGTGGCTGCGCACCAGTTCGGCGCAGAATTCGGCAGCTTGCCTTCCCTCGTCCGTGCTGCTCATGGCACCGCGATCAGGGCCGCCGCGACCCGACGCCGCTCGCCGATCATGATGTTGTAGGTGCGGATCGCGGGCCCGGTTTGCATCGCGTCCAGCACGACGCCGACCGCGCGCAGCGCCTGACGAAGATCGGATGGCGGCAGCCAGACGCCGGTGCCGGTGCCGATGATCAGCGTATCGATGCCATTGGCCGAGGCGAACACCCGCTCCAGCGAGGCCTTGTCGATATCCTCGGGTCTGGTGACCGGCCAGGCCCAGATCGCATCCGGCAGGCACAGCAGAGAGCCGCGATGCGACATCTCGGCAAAGGCGAATCCGCCGTTGCCGTAAGCCTCGATCGGGGCGGACCTCGGAAGATGCGGCGCGTCCGAGCGGCTCGCCATGGCTATTTCTTCAACGGCTTGTCCGGCACCTCTGCCCGGTGGGTGCCGACACCGAGATAGATCAGGATCGGCGCTGCGATGAAGATCGAGGTGTAGGTACCGACCAGCACCACGCCGAACATCATCACCGCGGTGAAGCTATGGATGGCGTTGCCGCCGAACAGCAACAGCGCCAATAGTGCCAGCGTCACCGTAACGTGGGTGATGATCGACCGCGACAGCGTCGAGTTGATGGACTCGTTGAGCAATTGCGGCATCGGCATTTTCTTGTAACGCCGCAGCATCTCTCTGATCCGGTCGTAGATCACGACCGTGTCGTTGAGCGAATAACCGAGAATCGTCAGCAATGCGGCGATGCTGGTGAGGTCGAAATCGACCTGCGAGATCGACATAAAGCCGATGGTCAGCACGATATCGTGGACGTTGGCGATCATGGCGCCAAGCGCGAACTGCCATTCGAACCGGAACCAGAGGTAGATCAGGATCGAAAGGATCGCGAGCATCAGGCCGACCATGCCGTAAGCCAGCAATTCCCCGGAAACGCGCGGGCCTACCACTTCGACGCGGCGGTAATCGACGGCGTCGCCGAGCGCGCCGCGTACCTTCTGCACGGCCTCCTGCTGCGCCGCGTCGCCGCCGGGCTGTTCGGCAACCCTGATCAGGACTTCATCCGGCCCGCCGAACTGCTGCAACTGGATGTCGCCAAGCCCGAGGCCGCCGAGCGAGGCGCGCATCGAGGCGATGTCGGCCGAGCCTGATTTGGCCCGGATTTCCATCAGCGTGCCGCCCTTGAAATCGATGCCGAAATTCAGCCCGTGAGTAAAGAACAGCGTGATCGCGACAATCGACAGCAGCGCCGAAATCGGAAAGCTGATGCGGCGGAAGCGAGTGAAATCGAAATGCGTATCGTCGGGCACGATCCGCAGCGAAGGCAGCAGGCTAAACGCGCTGACCACGGTCAGCACGGCAATGAGAACGCCCAGTCCGATCAGAACCAAATGAGTCACAGTCGGCTCCGCATTCTCGGCGCCAACATGATCCGGCTGCGCCGGGTCACGTTGGTCGCTCTATTTTCCTGTGGGGGCATGATCTGCTCCGAAAACCGGTGTCCACTTTCGGGATCATGCCCTAGATCGGCACGTTTTGCGGTCGCTTCCACCGTACCCAGCCCGCCACGATCAGGCGGGTGAGCTCAAAAGCGGTGAAAACCGTGGTGATGATACCGATGCCGAGAGTCACGGCGAAGCCGCGCACCGGACCGGTACCGATATAGAACAGAACCGCGGCGGCAATGAAGGTGGTGATGTTGGAATCCAGGATCGTCGACAGTGCGCGCTTGAAGCCGGCATCGACCGCGGAAATCGCGTTGCGCCCGCCGCGCAATTCCTCACGGATGCGTTCGTAGATCAGCACGTTTGAGTCGACGGCGATGCCGACCGTCAGCACGATGCCGGCGATGCCGGGCAGCGTCAGCGTGGCGTTCAACAGCGACAATACCCCGAAAATCATCGCGACGTTGATGGCGACCGCGATGTTGGCGAACACGCCGAACAGCCGGTAGGTCAGGAGCATGAACACAATTACCATGATTGAGCCCACGTAAGCGGCGAGCTCGCCCTTCTCGATCGAATCCTGGCCGAGCCCCGGGCCGACGGTGCGCTCCTCGATGACCGTCAGCGGCGCAGGCAGGGCGCCGGCGCGCAGCAGAATCGCCAGATCGTTGGCTTGCTGCACCGTGAAGCTGCCGGAAATCTGCCCGGAGCCACCGGTGATCGGTTCGCGGATGACGGGGGCGGAAATCACCTCGTTGTCGAGCACGATCGCAAACGGCTGGCCGACATTCTCGGAAGTCGCCTGCGCGAATTTGCGCGAGCCGGAGCTGTTGAAGCGGAAGCTGACGATCGGCTCGCCCGAGCGCTGGTCGAAGCCGGGCTGCGCGTCGGTCAAATCGCCGCCGGAAACGAGTATCTGCTTCTTGATCACATAGGGTGTCTTCGGCGACGTCGAGCTCATGAGCACGTCGGAATCGGGCGGCACCCTGCCCTGTTGGGCCTGATCCGGCGGCACGGTCGTGTCGACCATGCGGAATTCCATTTTGGCGGTCTTGCCCAACAGCTCCTTCAAGCGGCTCGGGTCCTGCAAGCCCGGCACCTGTACCAGAATGCGATCGGCGCCCTGCCGCTGGATCAGCGGTTCAACGGTGCCGAGCTGGTTGACGCGGCGCTCAACGATCTGAATCGATTGTTCGATGGTCTGGCGTATGCGCTCGGTGATGGCCGCCTGCGGTACCCCCAGGCGGATCAGCCCGCCGCCGGCATCGCTGACTTCAAGGCTGCGTTGCCCGCTGGAGCCGAGCAACCCTCCGAGCGGCTGCGACAGCTCGCGCAGTTTGGTCAGCGCGGTTTGCAGATCGCTGTCCTTGACGCGAACCTCGACGCTATCGGGACGCGAGGCAAGGCCGGTATAGCCGATCCTGGCTTCGCGCAACGTCCGGCGCACGTCGTCGCGTATCTGGTCGAGCTTCTCTTTCTTGACGTAGTTGGAGTTGACCTCAAGCAGGAGGTAGGAACCGCCCTGCAGATCGAGGCCAAGCACCAGCCGCCGCTGCGCCCACGCCGGCCAGCCCTTGACGGTCGCTTCGGGGAAGAAATTTGGAACGGCGCAAAGGCACACCACCAGCGCTGTGACGATGATCGCCAGCGCCTTCCACCGCGTGAAATACAACATCGAGTTGACCCGTCAGATCCAGGAGAATGCGCGCTTTAGAAATCTAGCTCGCGGACGTCTCGTCCTTGGCGGTATCAGCTTTTTCCTTCGCCGGCTCGCCCTTGGCGCGCACGCCCGAAATCATCTGCCGCATTTGCCGTACCCGGACCCCGTCCGAGATTTCGAACTCGATCTGGTCGTCATCGACCACCTTTGTCACTTTGCCGACCAGCCCGCCGGTTGTAACGACCGTGTCGCCGCGGCGGATGTTCTTCACGAGTTCGGCGTGGTCCTTCACCTTCTTCTGCTGCGGCCGCAGAATCAGGAAATACATGATCACGAAGATCAGCGCGAACGGCAGCAGCGACATCAACATGCTGTTGGTATCGCCGCCGCCCGCGGCCTGGGCAAACGCAGGTGTAATCAGCATTCCGACAATCCTCGTGAAACGGGAATGAACCGGCAACGCCGTTCGCGTCGGGCCGGTTCGGGGCAAATTCGCGCGGACTATAGCGGCCGCGGTCCCAATTGCAACGCTGCCAGGCGGCCTCATTTGCGTGGCTTGCGGCCTCTTTCAAGGCCCGATATGGGTGCGTCGTCAGGAACCCCAAAGATGTCAAAAAAGCCAGGGAAAACAGGCTCGCACCCAGCCTCCAAGGCGGTGTCCGCCAAATCCGCCCCCGCCGCGACAAAACGCCCGTCCGCAGCGCCAAAGCAAGGCGCGGAGGAGCGGATCGCGCGCGCGCTCGAGGCGATCGCGGCGCACCTGTCGGCCGCCTCGCCGGCTCCCGAGGCAGCCCATTCATTTGCCGGCGCCGACGCCTTCGTCTGGCACCCCAACGGACGGCTGGCACCGGTGCCGCGCGTCAGCCGTGTCGATCTCGGTCTGCTCAAGGGCATCGACCGGATGCGCGACATCCTGATCGAGAATACCGAGCGCTTCGCCGACGGCCTGCCCGCCAACAACGCGCTGCTCTGGGGCGCGCGCGGCATGGGCAAGTCCTCGCTGGTCAAGGCGACGCATGCCAGTATCAATGCCAGCCGCAAGCCGGCCGACCGCCTGAAACTGATCGAGATCCATCGCGAGGATATCGAGAGCCTGCCGGCGCTGATGGATTTGCTGCGCGCTTCCGATTTCCATTTCATCGTGTTCTGCGACGACCTGTCGTTCGACGGCAACGATGCCTCCTACAAGTCGTTGAAAGCGGTGCTGGAAGGCGGCATCGAGGGCCGTCCCGACAAATGTGATCCTGTACGCCACCTCGAACCGCAGGCATCTTCTGGCGCGCGACATGATCGAGAACGAGCGCTCCACCGCCATCAATCCGGGCGAGGCGGTCGAGGAGAAGGTATCGCTGTCAGACCGCTTCGGATTGTGGCTCGGCTTTCACCGCTGCAGCCAGGATGAATATCTCGCGATGGTGAGGGGCTATTGCGGCCATTTCGGCATCAAGCTCGCCGAAGCGGAGCTCGAGCGCGAGGCGCTGGAATGGTCGACCACGCGCGGCTCCCGATCGGGCCGCGTCGCCTGGCAGTTCACGCAGGAACTGGCGGGACGGCTGGGAGTGCGGCTCAAGGCATGAACCGCCATAGGCTGGCTTGACCCGCGTATGGCGGTCAGGAAACGCCGTGACGCTTACGCCCCGTTGAGGAATTGAAGCGGGTCAACCGGTGTAGACCCTTTACGGATCTCGAAGTGGAGCTGCGGCGACCCCACCTCGCCCGACTGACCCGATTTGGCAATGACCTGGCCGCGCTTGATCGTGTCGCCGCGCTTCACCAAGAGTTCACTCGCATGGGCATATGCGGTGACGTAACCGTTGGCGTGCCGAACCAGAACCAGATTGCCATAACCCTTGAGCTCGTTTCCGGAATAGGCCACGACGCCGTCTTCCGCCGCCTTCACCGGCGTACCCTCGGGCACCGCCAGGTTGATGCCGTCATTGGCCTTGCCGTTGGTCTTGGCGCCATAGCTGGTGATCACCTTGCCGCGCACCGGCCAGCGGAATGTCGGCAGTGCGCCGGTCGCCTCGGCCGCCTTGACCGGCGTTTCAGCCGAAGGCTCTTCGATCTTCGTTGTCGCCTGGGCCAGCCGCGCGCTTTGCGGAGGAACACCTGGCAGCGCGGCCAATCTGGTCGCCGGCGGCGCCAGCGCCGCGGCAGGCTGGGCGGCCGCAACAGACGGCTGCACAGCCGGCGCAACCGCCGCGGTCTTGGCGCCGGGCACGGACAGCTTGGCGCCGAGCTTGAGTTTCGCCTGGAGATCGAGGTTATTGGCTCTGGCAAGCTCCGCCACCGGTATGTGGTTGTGACGCGCAATGCTGAGCAAGGTATCGCCGCGATTGACGAAGTGAATCGAAGGCGGTGCGCTGGCGGCAACAACGGCCCTGCTTGCCGGCGCGGCGCGGACGCGCCGCGGTCTGACGCGGAATGATCAGCTGCTGGCCCGGCGACAAGGCGCGCGGCCCCCTGTATCCATTGGCCTGCAAGATCGCAGCGGGCGAGACATTGTAGCGGCGCGCCAGGATATCGAGCGTATCGCTGGTGCCGACGATGATCGTGGTGCCGCCCTGTGCCGGCCCATGGGCCGCCGCGACCGAGCGCGGAGGGACAGTACCGGTGGTCTCGATCGGATGCGCGGGCGGAGCATACGAAGCCAGCCCGCGCCCTCCCCCGGATACGCCGCCACTTGCCGCCGGGTACGACTGCGGCGTCGTGATCGGCGGCAGGGCCTGTGACTGGTTTTGCGATTGCGGGCGGGCATATTGTGGGAGTTCGCGGCGCTCGACCGCGGGGGCCGGCACCGAGCCGGTGGCTTCAGCTTGCGAGGCAAAGGGATTGGAGAAGGAATTCTGCGATAGACGCGTCGACATGTCGGCGCTGCAGCCAGCAAAACCGAACGATATCAGCGCCAGCGCCGCGACCTGCGGTACGCGGCGCGAGCAAAGCAACTCGACGACACGGGACATGGTTACTCACTCGTACGCAACAAAATACTGTTTTGAGTAAACACCTCGCCAGTAAACAACCGCTTAACCCTGCGAAATCCTTACGATCCGGGCAAAAAGCACCGCAAAGCGCAGCGAGACCCGGCGGAAAGCTGGATTGCTTCCTCGCTGGCGCTCCACACTATTGACTGTGATGGGAGGGCCTACAGTTCGCGGGCGATGCCCGGCAGCGCCGGCACGAAACGCACGTCCACCAACTCCTTGCGATCGAAACCGGCGCCGGTTCTGGTCACGCGGACCAGGGTCTGGGTGCCGTGGTGCGGACCGACCGGGGCGATCAGGACGCCGCCGGGCTCGAGCCGCTCCGTGAGCGCCTCGGGGATCTGCGCCATCGCCGCGGTGACGATGATGCGATCGAAATTGCCGGGGCCGGCCGGGATGTCGAAGCCATCCCCCAGCATCACCTCGACATGGTCGCATCCGAGCTTCGCAAGCCGCGCCCGGGCGCTGTCGACGAGCGTCCGGTAACGCTCGATCGTCAGCACCTGCCGGCAAATCCGCGACAGGATGGCGGCCTGGTAGCCGGAGCCGGTACCGATCTCGAGCACGCGGTGATGCTTCTGCAGCTGCAACTGTTCGGTCATGTAGGCCACCACGAAGGGCTGGCTGATGGTTTGCCCGCAGGCGATGCCAAGCGCGCTGTCGCGGTAGGCATCGCCGCGATCGGCCGGCTCCACGAACACCTCGCGCGGCACCTCTTCCATGGCGCGCAGCACCGCCTGATCGCTGATCCCGCGTCGCCGCAGGGTGAGCTGAAACATCATCTTTTCCGGCGGACCTTGAATAGCGGGCATGTCAATCTCTAAAACGCACCGACCAGGGCAGTCCGGAACAGTTTGATGCAAGATAGACTGCCGGCTTAAGGGAAGTTTCTCCGGAAATTGATGTTCCCGGCATGGAACCCGGCTTGATACCTTGGCGTTGGGGCAGCGGGCAATCCTGCTCCGTGGCCCGCGACGGTGCGGGCGGCATGTCCGCAGACGTTAACATTGCGCCACTTGGCGTTATTTGCGATCCTTAATCCGGGATAGGCAAGGAAATGATCATGACTGCGACGCGGCCGCCGGGCGGTTCTGTCTTCCTCGTCGAGGACGAGGTCATGATCAGGATGATGGTCGCCGACATGCTGCAGGAGCTGGGTTACAGCATCGCGGCCGAGGCCGGCGAGATCAATGAGGCGATGAGGCTCGCGCAGTGCACCGAGTTCGACCTCGCCATTCTCGACGTCAACGTCAACGGCAGGGTGATTTCTCCGGTCGCCGAATTGATCAAGGCGCGCAATCGCCCGTTCATCTTTGCGACCGGCTATGGCTCGTCCGGTCTTCCGGTAGAATATCGCGACCGCCCGGCACTCCAGAAGCCTTTCCAAATCGAAACATTGGCGCGGATGATCGAGAGCGCGTTGAAGAGCGCAACGGTATAGCACGGCGTAACCAACGTCGTCGTCGCGAAGCAACCGCGCCCCCGCAACAGCCAACGTTGATTATTCGCAAGGGCATTTGGCCCAGCGCCCAACGCCAGAGCACGTCGTATCGGTCCCTGTATGTGCCGTGACGACGCGAGATGATTGCACGTCGCGAGCATCCTTCGAGGGAAGAAGACACATCATCGCTCGAGTTCGAGGCGAATCGGGCGGATGTGGCGCGTGTGGTAGATCTGGGAGTGGTCGAAAACCGCGACCCGCATATAGGTCCCGGTGGCAATGGGTACATCCAGGGCCGTGGCCGCCAGCTTGCGCGCCACTTCGAGCGTCCAGTGGCCGGCTGCCCAGCGAGCCATGCCAACGACATCGGCGCGCTGATCGAGATCGTCGACCAGGATAAGCGATCCCGGAATGACGGTTCCGACCGGAATTTCGGCGTCGAGCGCGGTCGAATAGGGCTCGGATTCCGCCATGTTCATCCACCATCGCGACGATTCGGAGTCGCTGTGGTTGGGATCGTCGTCAAATTTCCCAAGGACTTCACGGGTCGCCTTCCAGTCCTTCGGCAGACGTTTCGGCTGGATCGGCAGCTCATAGCCGCCGACGGGTTGGGGCTCGAAATTGTCGCTGTAGAGCTGCGCCGTGCGTGGATCCTGAATGAAGCCGCCGCGGTAGGGCATCTGGCCATCGGACTGTGCCTGGGAAGGTGCTGCCGGCACGTCGAAATGATTCTTGTCGACCCATCCAAGCAGGCCGCCGCTCGATGCCTTCCATTGCCAGACTTCGACGGCCAGCCCGGGCGCGGGGGTAAAGTGCAGACCGCGTTGCGACAACGTCGAAGGCTTGCCCTCGATCGGCGTCGGTCCTGCGTGGTAGGTGCGGTCGCCGGGGATGACGATCGGCAGCCGGGTAAACAGCGCGGAGAACTTGTCCTCGTAATAGGATCGCTCGTCACCGAGATCATATCGATCATGCAGGACATGCCAGCCGTCCTTCTGCTTCACAAGCGGCAGATGTTTCAGCGATCGGGTCGGGTCATCCCACATAAAACAGAAATAGGCCCATTCGCCATCATGGGCGGCGCGAATCGTGACCACCGCCTCGCCCTTGCCGTCGTAATTGCCACCCAGCTCGGTGAACATCGTGAACGGCTTGACTGTTCGCCAGACCGCATCGGACATGTCGCCGTCGAGCACCGGACGCTCGGCCTTGGAGATACGCCGGACGACGTAGCTGTCTTCGGACGCCCGGTCGACGGTCATGGCGATTGCTATGCCCGCGGCCGCGGCCACCACCGCCACCAGCAGTGGGCTGAGACGGAAAATCCCCCGGCCCTCCGGCTGGTCCTGCAACTCGGCCCGGGTCTTGGTCGCGTTTTCCTGATCAAGTAGTTCCGCCACCAATTCCATCGGATCGAACGGCTTCGTCGGCGGGCCGAGCTTGGTCGGTCGGAACACGCGAACGAGCTGATTGACGCCGCCGAGCGCAAAGTGCGCCAGGATATGGGCTGCCGCATAACCGATAATGATCCAGGTGCCCCACATGTGCATCTCGGCCCAGAGATCGCTCCCGAGGCCGAGCCAAAGCAGCGTGCCGGTCGCGATCTCCATGACCATGGTCACGAACAACACCCAGTACAGAATGATATTGATCGAACCCCACCGAACCTGCTTGCTGCGGTTCAGCAATCCCTGCAGCCGGATCCGGTCAAGACGGATGCGGCGCATCAGGCCGCCGTGCCAGATATAGGCCGCATAGGCGACCGACACGGCGACCAGGATCACCGCGGCCGGAAGATGAAGCGTCCACACGGTGTAAAGCGGAAGGAAACGGTCGAGCGCAAGCAGCCAGGAATGCTCCGGTGAATCCATCGCGATCCGGAGCCCGGTGACGATCGACAGCGTCAGCGTGATCACCAGAATCCAATGCAGCAAGATCGTTCCGAAGTCGGTCTTTCGTACTCGCTCCTTCGGCCGCGGCATCTTTGTCTTTGACTTCTGCCGATCTGATTTCGCCTGCAAGGGCCACGGCTCCGCGCCATGATGGTCATCTCGACGCAGACGTGTGCGTGTCGTGTTCCGGGAGCGGCTTGGGGATTCAGAAGCCATCATCGGACCTGAATCCAACCTTCGCTCGTGCCGCCGCCGGTCCATCGAACCTCCATCGTTACAACTTCAAAGTCATCGGCGTGCTGGCACCGCGACAAAGCGCCGTCTATTCCGCGCCGTAACGCGGAAGGACGCCGCAACGCAGGATGAGCCGCGTCTTCACGATGCTGAGAAGGATGACTTCTTCAACTAGTCTTGATTTTTAGAAGTTGATTGAGCGAATTTCTGGGTCGGAATCGGGCAATTCGCTGGTGCAGCGAGGCAAGATCAATATGAAGCAGGTATGGCATGGAGCCACCGAGAAAGGTCGCCAAAGTTTTTGCGCGCCTATATTGGTTCAGATCAGCGCAAAACTCATGCAGTTGCTCGGGCCCACTGCCTTTCTCAATGGCAATACTTGCAGATCTGCCGATCTCCAATGCGCACGAAGTGTCGTTTTTTTGGCCGACATCGCGCAATCTCCGCTTTACTCTGGGTCCACCGAGAGGAAAAAGGCGCTACTTCAGCGTCGCCGTCAGTGCCTGTGAAAACTCATCGTCGGTACGGTCGAGCCGCAACGGTGTCACCGAAACATAGCGCGCCGCCAGCGCCGCAAGATCGGTGCCTTCAGCCGGCACGTCGACCTGCGCCAGCCGCTCGAACCCGATCCAGAAATACGGATTGCCACGGCCGTCGCGGCGCTCATCGACCCTGAGAAAGCCGAGATTGCGTTTGCCCTGCCGCGTGACGCGCACGCCCGCGACGTCATCGGGCGCGCAGGCCGGAAAGTTGACATTGATCACGGTGTTCTTGGGTACGCCGGCGTTGAGCACTCTGCGCAGGATTGGCGGTCCGAATTTCAGCGCCGTCTCCCAAAGCGGCGCGTTGCGGGTCTCCATGCTGAATTCCTGCGACAGCGCAAACGACGGCAATCCCAGAATCGTGCCCTCCAGCGCGCCGGCGATGGTGCCGGAATAGACGACGTCTTCGGCCACGTTTCGACCCTTGTTGACGCCCGACAGCACCATGTCCGGCATGGTTTCGCCGAGGATGTGGCGTGCGCCCATGATGACGCAGTCGGTTGGCGTGCCCCGGACCGCGAAATGACGCGGGCCGACTTCGCGCAAACGCAAGGGATCATTCAGCGACAGCGAATGCGAGACGCCGGATTGATCGAGCTCAGGTGCCACCACCCAGACATCGTCAGAAAGCGCACGCGCGATCTCCTCGACGATCTTCAGACCGGGGGCATGGATGCCGTCGTCATTGGTGCAGAGAATTCGCATCCGATCAAGTGCCTCTTCCGATCGATTCCGGCGCCATCAATGCGCCGTCTTTATCCTGCTCGCGGCGCTGAGGCAAACCCGGCAATGTCGAGCAGGATGGTCGCTCCGCCGGCTGCCGCGGACGAAGTAATCGAGCGAATGGCGGCCTTCGCGCCGCTGCCATCAATTGAAACGATCGCGCTGCTACTCGTCCTCTCTTATCTGAGGCTTTTCGCGGAGTACCGCGTCCAGCAGCGAACGATGAACTTCGATCTTTCCGTTGTAGTCGATGAATCCCTTTTTTCTGAATTTGTTCATGAAGAAGCTGACCCGGGATCGGGTGGTGCCGATCATTTCCGCCAGGGTTTCCTGACTGAGCGTAACCGCGACCGGCGCCGCGCCGCCTTCCTTTCCGAAATTCGCGAGCAGCAGGAGCAGGCGCGCCAGGCGTCTTTCGCTGGAATTGAAGAGCTGGTCGATCAGGTCGTCTTCGATCCGGCTATTTCGGGACAGCAGATAATTTATGAAAAACGCGGAAAACTTCGGTTCCGTACGGAGGGCGGCAAGCATTGCCGGTCTTGTTATCGAAGTAAGCAGGCACTCTTCCAGGGCATGGCTCGATGAGGTGCGCAGTTCTGCTCCCTCCAGACATGCTTCGCCGAAGAACTGCCCCTCCGCGAAAATCCCGACCACCGCTTCCTTGCCGTGCTCGGATAGAACCGTGATCTTGACCTTGCCTTGTTGAATGAAGAAGACCGCGTCCGCGACGTCGCCCTGGCTGAAAATCCTCTGGTTCTTCGCGTATCTCTCGGTGGTTATTCCAGCACCGACCTGGCTCAGAAACGCCCGGGGATCAAAGGTGCGTTTTTCCTGAATTTGCGCCGCGTCGGGCATGGTGCTGGTCCGTCATCAGGCCGGGAGCACAACACTCTCAGTCACCGCCAAAAGCGGGGTGTGATACGCCAATATAATCGGATTAGGTCCGGCAGGCGACTCCCATTGAGCTCTGGCAAATCCAACCAGACCGCAATTCGGCCAGAGCAACGGTCCCAAGAGGGCGTACTGCCATTCAAATGCGGGCCATTCTCCCGACCGCCGCCAACGCGATCACCGTCGAACGCGAATACGCCATGGGCGAACGAGTTTTGCGGGCCAGCCTTCAATGCGCAGTTCGAATTTTTGCGCCGCCGGTTTCGGCGCCTCAGCGGCAATTTCCTTATTGGGAGTTTCTTTCAGGCCCGTTTCTTTCAAGCCTGGAGCACCCGGCTCGACCGGCGCGGCCTTTCGGGGCGGCTCAGGATAATATTTGCGGGCAACCTCAAGCGCCTTCTCGAAGTCTTCGATATTGAGCCAGGCCTCGGCGCGGATGCTTTCCAGAACGCCGTCTTCCCATAGCCGGGCGCCCTCGATATCGAATTTACCCTTCTGCTTCTGATTGCACGCCTGGATGCCGTAGCCGGTGACGGCCCATTGTCGGCCCACCCAATAGATGTCGCGATGCAGGGCCATGGTTTCGCTCGTTTCCGAAAGCGGCTGTCGCCACAGGCAGAAGACGAGGATACCGGGGCGTACCGCCTTCGCAACATCGAAGGCGGGATCCTTTGGATAAATCGCGGCCCACTCACTTGTCGCGGGCGATCGCCTTCAGCCCGCCCATATAGCGCTGCAGCACGTCGGGCACGGCGATCGAGCCGTCTTCCTGCTGGTAGGTTTCCATCACCGCGATCAGCGCGCGGCCGACCGCCGTGCCGGAGCCATTCAGCGTGTGCACGAAGCGCGGCTTGCCGTCGGCCCCCCGATAGCGCGCATCCATGCGCCGCGCCTGGAAATCGCCGCACACCGAACAACTCGAGATTTCTCTGAAAGCGCCGCCCTCGCCCTGCCCCGGCATCCAGACCTCGATGTCGTAGGTCTTTTGCGCCGAAAAGCCCATGTCGCCGGCGCACAGCGTCATCACGCGGTAATGGAGGTCGAGCTGACGCAGCACTTCCTCGGCGCAGGCCAGCATGCGCTCGTGCTCGTCCTTGCTGGTCCCCGGCGTGGTGATCGAGACCAGTTCGACCTTGGTAAATTGATGCTGGCGGATCATGCCGCGGGTGTCGCGCCCGGCCGCGCCGGCTTCGGCGCGAAAACACGACGTCAGCGCAGTCAGGCGCATCGGCAGTTCCTTCTCGTCACGGATGGATTCGCGAACGAGGTTGGTCAGTGGAACTTCGGCGGTAGGGATGAGCCACATACGGTCGGGATTCTGCCGATATACGAAGTCTGCAATCTCCACCTTCTCTTTACGGGCGGCCTCGATGCCATGTTTTTCGACGAACTCCAGAATTGCCGCTCTATCTAACTCGAAGTTTGCAAAAGCATGCCTTCGCTGCAGCTCCTCCGTCTCAACGCGAAATTGATCGTTGCTGAATTTCGGCAACTGCCCGGTGCCGAACATCACGTGATCGCGCACCATCAGCGGCGGATTGACTTCGGTGTAGCCGTGCTCATTGGTATGGAGGTCGAGCATGAACTGGCCGATCGCGCGCTCGAGCCTTGCGAGCCCCTTCTTCAGCACCACAAAGCGCGCGCCGCTCAACTTTGCCGCGCTCTCGAAATCCATGAAGCCAAGCGCGCCGCCGAGATCGTCATGCGGCTTCGGCGCGAAAGCATAATCGCGCGCCGCGCCGAAATGATGCCGCACCACATTGCCGTGCTCATCGACGCCGTCGGGGACGTTGTCGAGCGGCAGGTTCGGTATCGCGGCCAATTCGCTGGCGAGTTCCTCGTCCGCCGCCTTCGCAGCCAACTCAAGCTGCGGCATCTTGGTCTTAAGCCCCGCGACCTCGGCCATCAGCCCGGCGGCGCGCGTTTCGTCTTTTGTCTTTTTGGCATCGCCGATTTCCTTCGACGCGGCATTGCGCCGCGCCTGCGCCTGCTCCGACGCTAAGATTAGATGGCGGCGACGTTCATCGATCCTTATCAGCTCAGCAGCCTTTGGCGGTAATCCGCGCCGTCCTAGCGCTTGATCGAAGGCCGTTGGATTTTCGCGGATCGATTTGATGTCGTGCATGGCTGATTTCCCGTCATGGCCGGCTTGTCCCGGCCATCCACGTCTTTGCTGCCTTAGAACAAGTCGTGGATGCCCGGGTCAAGCCCGGGCACGACGAATCATAGGCGGTGTGCCGCGATAATAGGTGAAACGGAACAGGGCCGCCCCTACTCCGCCGGATTGGCCTCCGGCGGCGGCGGGGTCGCGGATGGCGGGGCCGCGGCGGCGGCGGTGGCAGCCCTCTTCTCCACCACGCGCACCGCGATGATCGAGCCTTCGTACAAAGCCAGCAAGGGAATCGCGAGCGAGGCCTGGCTGAGCACATCGGGTGGCGTCAGGACGGCTGCGATGATGAAGGCGACCACGATGAAATAGCGGCGCTTGTCGCGCAGCTGTTTTGACGTGATGATGCCGATCCGCCCCAACAGCGTCAGGATGACCGGCAGCTGGAACGCCACGCCGAAGGCGAAAATCAAGGACATCGTCAGCGACAGATATTCGCCGACCTTCGGCAACAGTTGGATTTGCGCGGTCTCCGCGCCGCCGGCCTGCTGCATGCCGAGCGAGAAGCGCACCAGCATCGGCAGCACCACGAAATAGACCAGCATCGACCCCAGCACGAAGAAGATCGGGGTGGCGATCAGATACGGCAGAAACGCGCCGCGCTCGTGCTTGTAGAGGCCGGGCGCGACGAACTTGTAGATTTGCGTGGCGACGATCGGGAACGAGATGAAGCCGGCGCCGAACAGCGCGAGCTTCAACTGGGTGATGAAATATTCCAAAAGTGCCGTGTAGATGAATTTCGAGTTTTCGGGACCGGCGACCCAGACGAACGGCCACACCAGCACGTTGTAGATCTGCTTGGCGAAGAAGAAGCAGAAGATGAAGGCGATGCCGAATCCGAGCAGCGCCTTGATCAGCCGCGAGCGCAACTCGATCAGATGATCCATCAGCGGCGCTTTGCTGGCCTCGATATCTTCGGCGGTCATGACGCTTTGGCGTCCTTGAGCACGTCAGGCGTGCCGGGCGCGGCATCCTGCGGCGCGGGCTGCTGCGCCTGCACTTCCTGCACGATCGCCAGTGGTTGCGACGCCGCCGCCTGCGCATCGGCCTCGGTGAAGGTTTCCGGGATAGGCGTTTGCGGCGCGTCGATTTTCGACGTCGCCGGCGCGTCAATTTTCGACGTCGCCGGGGTCACAAGCGGGTCAATCGCGGGCGTATCAGTGGTCGCGGTCGCCGGTTTGTCGACGTCATCGATGTCCAGGGCTTTGCTGACGTCCTTCTCCAGCGATGTCATGAGATTGCCGCTGGTGAAGCCGGATGCGGCTTCCCTGACCTCGTCAAAGCTCTTTTTGAGGTCGGCCATTTCGGCCTCGCGCATGGCTTCCTGGAACTGGCCCTGGAATTCGGCGGCCATCTTCCGCGCCTTGCCCATCCATTGCCCGACCATGCGCAGCACGCCCGGCAGCTCTTTCGGGCCGATGGCGATCAGCGCGACAACCGCGATGACGACCAGTTCACTCCACCCGATATCGAACATGAATAATTCCGCTCACGCGAGGCAATCGCCCCAATACTTGCCAAACAAGATTTGGGCCGCCCGCGTCTCCCCCAACCGGTCTTGCCGCTAGTAGTACTGCAAGCGGGTGTTCAGACAGCCTTGCTGCCGACATCCGACCGCGCCGCCGTGGACGGCGTGGCGTTGTGATCGATCGTCTTCACGGGCTCGGGCTTTTCCGCAGTCTTCTCATCGTCCTGCATGCCCTTCTTGAAGGCCTTGATGCCCTGCGCGACGTCGCCCATCAGATCAGAAATCTTGCCGCGACCGAACAACAGCAGGACGACTGCGATCACGACGATCCAGTGCCAAATGCTAAGCGAACCCATCCTGCAACCCTCCAAACACGAAGCTGGCGACCCAGCCTAATCTGAAGCCAAAAGTAGGCTCAGGAGGTGTCAAAAACAAGGACTTAAGCCGCGTCAAATCCGTGTTAGCGCGGCTCACCGTTAATTCGCGGTCGTAGGTGGATCGAGGCTGCCGCAACTAACGGCGATTTAGCTTCCGCCCCCGGTTTCCGGCTCCACGGCGGGCGCCAGCGCCAGTTCCAGATCCCCGATCTCCAGCGGATCCTCGTCATCGCGTAACGCCGGATCATCCGACGGCGCCGGAACGCTGAAGCCGGAAGGCAGCCGCGAATCCAATAGCCCTGTGCCTTTCAGTTCCTCAAGGCCCGGCAGATCGCCCAGCGCCTCAAGACTGAACTGCGACAAAAAGGCTTCCGTGGTTCCGAAGGTAAGCGGACGGCCCGGCGTCTTGCGACGGCCACGCGGACGAATCCAGCCGGTTTCCAGCAGCACGTCCAGCGTCCCCTTTGAGGTAATCACCCCGCGGATTTCCTCGATCTCGGCGCGCGTCACCGGCTGATGATAGGCGATGATGGCGAGCATCTCGATTGCCGCGCGTGACAGCCGCCGCGTTTCGGTGCTCTCCCGCGTCATCAGCCACGACAGATCACCCGCGGTGCGGAAGGTCCATTTATTGGCGACGCGAACCAGATTGACGCCACGCGAGGCGTAGTCCGCCTGCAGTTGCGTCAGGGCGACCTTGATGTCGACGCCCTCCGGCATCCGCTTGGCCAGCGCGGCCTGATCGAGCGGCTCGGTGGAGGCAAACAGCAGCGCTTCCAGAAGCCGCAATTCCTCCGGCCGCGCTTGCGGTTCCACAGAACGCTCCTCGGCATCGGCTATGCGTTTTTCCGCCAGGCTTGCCATGGCTCGGTCTCCTTCTTCCACTTACTCGGTCGACAAATCCGGCGCGGTCATCGCGTCGGATACTGGTTGCGGCGGACGCTTTCGAAAATACAGCGGCGCGAACGCCTCTTTCTGGTGCAATTCCATCTCGCCTTCCCTGACCAGTTCCAGGGCAGCCGCAAAGCTGGAGGCAAAGACCGTGGCCTTTTGCGAGGGATCGACGACGTATTCGAGCAGATAGTCGTCGAGGCAACTCCAGTCCTCGGCCATCCCAACAAGGCGCTCCAGCGATGCTCTCGCCTCCGCCAGCGACCACACCGTGCGTTTCGCCAGATGCACCGATGCCAGCACCCGCTGCTGGCGCTGCGAGGCATAGGCAGTGAGCAGGTCGAACAGCGTTGCGGTGAACCTGGGGTGCCGGATTTCGGCGATGGTTTCCGGATTGCCGCGCGGAAAGATATCGCGCCCCAATTGCGGCCGGTTCAACAGCCGGTTCGACGCTTCGCGGATGGCTTCCAGCCGGCGCAGCCGGTTGGCCAGCGCGGTCGCCATTTCCTCGGCGCTCGGTCCGTCAGCCGTCGGAGCGTCCGGCAGCAGCAGCCGCGATTTGAGAAACGCAAGCCACGCCGCCATCACCAGGTAGTCGGCGGCAAGTTCGAGCCTGATCTTCCGGGCCGCCTCGATGAACACCAGATACTGATCGGCCAGGGCCAGAATAGAAATCTTGGCGAGATCAACCTTCTGCTGCCGCGCCAGCGCCAGCAACAGGTCAAGCGGCCCCTCATAGCCCTCGACGTCGACGACCAGCGACGGCTCGTCGTCCGCGAGTTCAGCGGGCCGCCCGGTTTCGAATGATAAAATTTCTGCGCTCATGCGCCTTCCGCCGCTCCCGCCCGATCAATCAACGCATCCAGTTCAGCCCGCGCCTTTAGTCGATCAAGCGCCTGCGGCGCTTTGCGCGACGCCAGCGCGCGCCCGGCGCGCTCCAGCGCCATGCCTGACAATTCCGGCGTCTCACGCGCAACTTCAAACATCTCGTCAAGCTTGCCGTTGCAATGCAAAACCATGTCGCAGCCGGCAGCAAATATCGCCCGGGTCCGCTCGGCGATCGATCCCGCCAATGCGTTCATGGACACGTCATCACTCATCAACAAACCTTGGAACCCGATCACGCCGCGAATCACCTGGCGGACGATTGTCGCAGAAGTCGTCGCCGGATGGGCGGGATCTAACGCGCTAAACACAACATGCGCGGTCATCGCCATCGGCAGGTCCGCCAGCGGTTGAAAGGCGGCAAAATCGGTCCGTTCCAGCTCGATTCTCGACGTATCGACCACTGGAAGCCCGAAATGGGTATCCTGGGTCGCCCGGCCATGCCCGGGAATGTGCTTGAAAACCGGCAAGACGCCGCCCCGTTCCAGACCCTCCGTCACCGCCCGCGCGATTGCTGCGACCTTTCCCGGATCGGTTCCATAGGCCCGGTCCCCGATAACCGCGTCGGCGCCGGCCACCGGCACGTCCGCCAGCGGCAGACAATCCACGGTGACGCCGAGATCATTGAGATCGGCCGCGATCAGCCGCGAGCTAAGCCGCGCGGCGGCGATGCCAAGCGCGCGGTCGATGTCGTAAAGTCTGCCAAAGACGGCTCCTGCCGGATAAACCGGCCAGTGCGGCGGACCGAGGCGTTGGACCCGGCCTCCTTCCTGGTCGATCAGGACGGGGGCGTCGGGCCGACCGCTCGCGCTGCGCAATTCATCAACAAGCTGAATTACTTGCGCTGGCGCCTCAATATTCCGCTTGAACAGGATGAAGCCCCACGGCCGCTGCGTGCGGATGAATTCACGCTCGGCGGCGCTCAGTTCCAGTCCGGATACGCCCGTGATGAAGGCCCGCGTGCTCATGCGGCCGATTAGCCCGCTGCTGTCACCGCGGTCAAGGAAACGGCCGTCAATTCTTTTGGACGACGCACTGCCCGCCGGCCGATTTCAGGTTGCCGCAGAGCTGCACGGCCTCCTCGGACGTCCCGAACGGGCCCACCATGGCGCGGTAGTAGATACCCTTCTCGCCTAGATCGGCGCGCTTGATCAGCGGCTCATGCGATCCCAGGACCGCCGGGAACTTGCCCTGCAGGGCCCGGTAGGAGGTCTGGGCATCGGCTTCATTACGTTGCGAGGAGACCTGAACCACGTAACCGCCGCCGCCGGCCGGTGCGGGCTGAACCGGGCTGGTGCTGGTATTCGCCACCCGGGTTCGTGGTTCGGCGGGCACCGCCTGGTTAGCCTGCGGCACCAGCGACATCGGTGCGTTGGCGCTGGCGTTGGCCGATGTTGGCGGGTTGCGCGGAGCGGCCGATGCCTGCGCAGCGGCCGTTCGCGCAGCCACTGCCGGTTTCGCGGCCGCAGCCGGCGTCGCAACCGGCACTGCCGCGCCATCCGGCTGGTCGCCGTGAACGGTAAGCGTCCTGATCTTGCGCGGCTCGCTGTTCGATAGTGTCCCATTCCCACCGCTTACCAGCGGCTGATTGCCGGGAGCCACGCTTGCCGCGGACGGCGGGTTGCCATTCTGGTTCAGCGCTGGAAACACTACCCGCGGGCCAACCTTGGCATTGATGTCAACCGGGGCTTCTTCGCGCGGAACGATTTTCTCGGTGCCATCGCTCGCCGCCAGCCGGTCCGGCAGCTTGGCTGTTCCGTCGGATGGCGCGGGCACGACCTTGGTCGGGCTTGTATCGGCCCTGATGATCGGCGGTTCGCCGCTACGCGGCGTTCCGACGTAGGTCCGGTAGGCAAACGCCGCGCCGGTCCCCACCACCGCCAGCGCAAGAACGACGACCAGGGTGACCATGCCGCCCCGGCGTTTCTGGACCTCTTCTTCGGGGCCATCGTCATAGCCGTCTTGAAAGGCGTAGGTGTCGTCCGCATAAGCCTGACCGTGCTGCTGCGAGCCGGCATTGAGTTGGCCGTACAGCGCATCGTCATAGCGCGACGGATCGGGCTCGCGATCATCGTCAGCGTATGGCGGCGGCTCCTGCTCATAATCCGGCTCAGGCGCGCCACGCGCCGTCGCACGACGCGGCAGCGGCTCCTGCCCATAATCCGGCTCAGGCGCGCCGCGCGCCGCCGCACGACGCGGCAGCGGCTCCTGCCCATAATCCGGCTCAGGCGCGCCACGCGCCGCCGCACGACGCGGCAGCGGCGGCTCCTGCCCAAAATCCGGCTCAGGCGCGGCACGCGCCGGCGCGCGACGCTGCGGCGGAGGCTCCTGCTCATAATCCGGCTCGGGCGCGGCACGCGCCGACGCGCGACGCTGCAGCGGCTCCTGCTCATAATCCGGCTCAGGCGCCGCGCGCGCCGTGCCATAACGCTGCACTGGATGCACCGCGCTCGGGTATTCCGGCGGGGATTCCTGCTGCGGTACTTCCTGCTGAGGGATTTCCTGCCTGTTGGCGCGCTGCAGCCACGGCGGCGGACCTGCGGGTGGGCCAACATCATCGGGCTCGACCGGGCGCGGCTCCTGATCAACCGGGCGCGGTTGCTGATCAACCGGGCGCTGCTGCTGATATGGATCGCGTGCGGTCGTGCGCGGCGGAACCTGCTGATTGGCCCGGCCCGTGCTGCCGAACGGATCGGTCTGACCGATCAGTCGCGCGAGTTCGGCCAGCGGATCGCTCTCGCCCCTTGCCGACGGGCGCGGGTTACCGCCGCGATCATAGTCGCCACGTGAGGGAAAGGGTCTGTCCTGATATCGATCAGCCATCGTGATGATGCGTCCCCTGTGGGAAAGCCGCCAACCCGCTTCTACTGACGAACCAGCGCCTGCCAGATGCCGCTCACCGGTTTCCGGTGTGAGCGGCGTTCGCCCCTAACCTACCGCATCTCGTCCGGAGCGTGAACGCCGAGAACGGCCAAGCCCGATTCCAGAACCGAGACGACCCCCTGGACCAACGCCAGCCGCGCCTTTGTAATTTCTGCATCATTATTGATAATGAAGCGTAAATAGGGCAAGTCGTGCCCTTTATTCCATAATGCGTGAAATTCGCTGGCAAGATCATAGAGGTAAAAGGCGATTCGGTGCGGCTCGTGGGCCACCGCCGCCGCCTCGATGATCCGCGGATACAGCGCCAGACGCCGCAGCAGGTCGAGTTCCCCGGGATCGGTCAGTCGCTCCAGCGGGGCCTTCGCCAGATAGGCTGCCCTGGCGCCATCGTCCTTGGGCAGGTCCGGAACCACCCCCCGAGCATTGCGGAACACCGAGTGCCCGCGGGCGTGGCCGTACTGGACATAAAACACAGGGTTGTCTTTGGACTGCTCGATCACCTTGGCAAGGTCGAAATCGAGCACCGCATCGTTCTTGCGGTAGAGCATCATGAAGCGGACGGCATCCTTGCCGACCTCGTCGACCACTTCGCGCAAGGTGACGAAATCGCCGGAGCGTTTCGACATCTTCACCGGCTCGCCGTTGCGCAACAGCCGCACCAGTTGCACGACCTTGACGTCCAGCGTCGCTTTGCCGGCAGTAATGGCTTTGACCGCCGCCTGCATGCGCTTGATGTAGCCGCCGTGATCGGCGCCGAATACGTCGACGAGATTGCTGAAGCCGCGGTCGAACTTGTTCTTGTGATTGGCGATGTCGGAGGCGAAGTAGGTGAAGGAGCCGTCGGACTTCATCAGCGGCCGGTCGACATCGTCGCCATAGGCGGTGGCACGAAACAGCGTCTGTACCCGGTCCTCGTAATCCTCTACCGGACCGCCTTTTGGGGGCGGCAGGCGGCCTTCATAAACATCGCCGCGCGAGCGAAGGAAATCGATGGTCTCGGCCACTTTGTTGTTGCCGTTTTCCGTCAGCGACCGTTCCGAGAAGAAGACATCATGCCTGATGTTGAGGGCTGCGAGATCGCTCTTGATCTCGTCCATCATCATCGCGATGGCCTTGTCGCGGACGATCGGAAGCCAGCGCTCCTCAGGCATCTGGATCAGGGCGGCGCCATACTCAATGGCCAGCGCCTGCCCGACCGGCTTCAGATAATCGCCGGGATAAAGCCCTTCCGGAATTTCGCCGATGCTCTCGCCGAGCGCCTCGCAGTATCGGAGATAGGCCGAGCGCGCCAGCACATCGACCTGCGCGCCGGCGTCGTTGATGTAATATTCGCGGGTCACGTCATAGCCCGCTGATATCAGCAGGCTTGTCAGCGCATCGCCGAACACCGCGCCGCGACAATGCCCGACATGCATCGGCCCGGTCGGATTGGCGGAAACGTACTCGACATTGACCTTCTCGGCCGCCCCCATCGCGCTCCGCCCGTAGGCGTCGCCCGCGCGCAGCACGGTGCGCAGCGCGTCCGACCACGCCTTTGGCTTCAGGGTAAGATTGATGAAGCCGGGACCGGCGACATCAACGGAAGCAATCAGATCGTCCGCGCGCAATTTGACTGCGATCTGCTCGGCGAGATCGCGCGGCTTTGCCTTGGCCTCCTTGGCCAGGACCATCGCGGCGTTGGTCGCCATATCGCCGTGCGCGGCGTCGCGCGGCGGCTCGACCACGACCCGCGACAGGTCAGTGCCCGCAGGCCAGCTGCGTTCCGCCGCGAGCGCGCCACAAACGGCATGCACGCGCGCAAGCACGTCGGCGAAAAGATGCGGCGGAGAAGCTATATCGGCCATGGGCGAACTGTACCGGGGATTGTGCCGCTCATGCGGCTTAGGCCGCCGCCTAACGCAAATCCGGGGTCGAGTTCAAAAAGCCTTTGATGTTCGGTCAGCGCGAAACGGTCGGTCATCCCGGCGATGAAGTTGCCGATCCGCCGGGCGCGCGCGGTTTCGGTGTCCCCGCCGTCGGGCGGCAGCCACTCGACCGGCAGATCGGACGGCGCTTTCTGATAGCGCGCGAACAGATCGAACAGGATCTGTTCGGCTTCGCCCATCACCCGCATCACCCGAGGATGCCGGTACATCCGCAGCTTCAGGAACGACTTGATCTCGGCCTCGGCCTGCGCGGCGTCAGCAGGAAATGTGACCAGCACCTCGCCGTGGTTGCGGACATCGTTGACGGATTGCGGCCTGGCCGCTGCCAGACGCCGGCGCGCCTCGGAGACGACCGCGCCGATCAGATGGGAAATCAGTTCGCGCACCAGTTCCGCGCCGCGCCGGTCGTCATCGAGATCAGGATAGTGCCTGGCAATTTCCGCAATCATTTCCGCTGTCAGCGGCATGACCTTGAGATCGTCGACGGCGAACAGACCGGCCCGCAGGCCATCGTCGATGTCGTGGGCGTCATAGGCAATGTCATCGGCGATGGCCGCGACCTGCGCTTCCAGCGACGCAAAGCTCCATAGTTCCAGATCGTATTTTCTGTTGTATTCGGAAATACCTACGGGAATGCTGCGGTCGCGATAGCGTCCGACGGCCAGTCCATTTCGCTGCACTAGCGGGCCGTTGTGCTTGACGATGCCCTCCAGCAATTCCCAGGTCAGGTTGAGGCCGTCGAATTCGGGATAGCGATGCTCCAGCGCGGTGACGACGCGCAAGGTTTGGGCATTGTGGTCGAACCCGCCATGGGCTCGCAGGCAGGCGTCAAGAGCGCGTTCGCCGGCATGGCCGAACGGCGGATGGCCGAGGTCATGGGCCAGCGCCAGCGTTTCCGTAAGATCCTCGTCGAGACCGAGCTGCCGGGCCAGCGCGCGAGCGATCTGGGCCACCTCGAGCGAGTGGGTCAGCCGGGTGCGGTAGTGATCGCCCTCGTGAAACACGAATACCTGGGTTTTGTACTTCAGGCGGCGAAAGGCGGTGGAATGGATCACCCGATCGCAATCGCGCCGGAACGGGCTGCGGGTCGTGCTCGGCGGCTCCTGAAACAGCCGTCCACGACTGCGCTCGGGATCGCAGGCGTAGACTGAGCGAGGAGCAGCCATTCCGACCGACACGGTGTATTAGTCCCCTTCGAGGGTTTGATTCCGGCGCCAGACGCACTTAACTATGCTCAAGCGCCGGATACCAAATGATTTGGGTATAGTTGGGCTATTGGAGCGACGTCATGACAGCGGCCAACGTCATTATCAGCGAGCGGGCGGCCCGCCGCATCGGGGAAATCCTCAAGACCGAGGGCGACGGTGCGATGCTCCGCATCAGCGTCGAGGGCGGCGGCTGCTCCGGCTTTCAATACAAATTCGATATCGAGCGCGCCAAGGCTGAAGATGACCTGGTGATCGCGCGCGACAGCGCCGTGGTGCTGGTCGATCCCGCCTCGGTTCCGTTTCTGGCGGGGTCCGAGGTCGATTTCGTCGACGACCTGATCGGCGCCTCGTTCCGCGTGGTCAATCCCAACGCCACCGCGTCCTGCGGCTGCGGTACCAGTTTTTCGATCTAGCAGCTCCAATCCTACCCAGCCGCCGCGACGTGCGGCCGCTCGACGCTCTCGACCTCGTCCGCTTGCGGTTCGAGGCGCCGCTTCAGGCGGCGATCGATGCGGTCGAGATAGATGTAGATCACCGGCGTGATGAACAGCGTCAATAGCTGCGACACACAGAGACCGCCGACCACGGCGACGCCAAGCGGCTGACGCAGCTCGGCGCCGGCACCGGCCCCAATCGCGATCGGAAGCGTGCCGAAAATCGCGGCGAACGTCGTCATCATGATGGGGCGGAACCGCAGCAGCGCGGCTTCGCGAATGGCGTGCTCGGCGCTCAAGCCGACCCGGCGGCGCTCAAGCGCGAAGTCCACCATCATGATGGCGTTCTTCTTGACGATGCCGACCAGCATCACGATGCCGATCATCGCGATGACAGAGAGTTCCATATTGAACATCATCAGGGTGAGAATCGCGCCGATGCCCGCCGACGGCAGGCCGGAAATGATGGTGATCGGATGAATGAAGCTTTCGTAGAGAATGCCGAGGATCACGAAGGCTGCGAACACCGCCGCCAGAATCAGCACGCCCTGCCCGCGCAAGGAATCCTGGAACACCTGCGCCGTACCTGAGAAGCCGGTGGCGATGGTGGCCGGCAGGTTTGAGCTTTGCTCGATCGCGGAGATCTTGTCGACCGCATAGCCCAGCGAGTAGCCGGGTGAGAGGTTGAACGAGATCGTCACCGCGGGCTGCTGCCCCTGATGGTTGATCTGCAACGGCCCCACCGACGGCACCAGCCTGGCGACCGCATCCAGCGGTATGGTCTGGTTGTTGGCGGTCTTCACATAGAGCTTGGAGAGGTCGGACGGATCGACCCGGAACTGCGGCTGCACTTCCAGGATGATCTGGTAATCGTTGGACGGCATGTAGATGGTACCGACCTGCCGCGCGCCATAGGCGTTGTAAAGCTGGTTGCGCACCTGGTCGACGGTGACGCCGTAGACCGCGGCTTTCTCGCGGTCGATGTCGACGGTCATCTGCGGGTTCTTGATGTAGAGATCGGTGGTGACGTCGAGCAGTCCCGGCACCTTGGCGATATTGTCGCGCATCTCCGGGGCCAGCCGATACAGCGCTTCGGTGTCGCCGCTCTGCAAGGTGTACTGGTATTGGCTCTTCGACGGCCGGCCGCCGATGTTGAGATTCTGGATACTCTGGAAGAACGCCTGCATCCCCGGAACCTGGGTGGCCGTCTGGCGCAGACGCGCCATCACCACGGTTGCCGACGCCCGCTCTTTCCTCGGTTTCAGCGCGATGAACAGCCGGCCGTAGTTGGCGGTCACGTTGGGACCGCCGGCGCCGACGGTGGAGTTGATGTATTCCACCGCCGGGTCGCGGCTCAAAATATCGGCCAGTTCCTTCTGGCGAACCGTCATCGCCTCGAACGAGGTGTCGGTCGCAGCTTCCGTCACGCCCGACAGAAAGCCGGTATCCTCCTGGGGAAAGAACCCCTTGGGCACGACGATGTAGAGCGCGATCGTCCCGGCGAGGGTCGCCAGCGTCACCACCAGCATCATCGCCTTGCGGGCAAGCACCCGATCCAGCGCCTTTTCGTACGCGTGAAGCCAGGAATCGAACATCCGCTCAAAGACACGCAGGACGATATTCGGCTTCTTCGTTTCGTCATGCGCCTTCAAGACGCGCGCGCACAGCATCGGCGTCAGCGTCAGCGAAACGAATCCGGACACCACGATCGCCACCGCGATCGTGACCGCGAATTCGCGGAACACGCGCCCGACGATGCCGCCCATCAGCAGCACCGGGATGAACACGGCGATCAGCGAAAACGTGATCGAAATGATGGTAAAACCGATCTCGCGCGCGCCCTTCAGGGCCGCCTCAAACGGGCGCATGCCGTGCTCGATATGCCGGACAATGTTTTCCAGCATGACGATGGCGTCGTCGACCACGAAGCCGACCGACAGGGTCAGCGCCAGCAGCGTCATGTTGTTGATGGAGAAGTCCAGCATGTACATGGCGGCGAAGGTGCCCAGCAGCGAGATCGGCACCGCCAGCGCCGGGATAAAGGTCGCCGACGCCGACCGCAGGAACAGGAAGATCACCAGGATAACGAGGCCGATGGCGATCAGCAGGGTCTCCTCGACGTCGCTGACGGACTGGCGGATCGATACCGAGCGGTCCATCGCAACCTGGATTTCCACCGACGGCGGAATCTGGGCGCGCAGCATCGGCAACTTCGCCAGCACGCCGTCGACGACGGCGACCGTGTTGGCGTCGGGCTGCTTGAAGATCGCCAGCACGACCGAGCGGGTGCTGTTGAACCAGGTCGCGATCTTGTCGTTCTCGACGCTGTCATAGACGCGCGCGATCTCATCGAGCCGGACCGGCGAGCCGTTGCGCCATGCGACGATCACGTGGCGGTAGTCGGCCGCCTTGTCCATCTGGCCGGACGCCTGAAGGGCGACGTCCTGTTTCGGACCGTTCAACGTGCCCACCGGCGTCGACGAATTCGCCCGCGAGACTGCGGCGCGGACGTCCTCCAGCGATATTCCGCGCGCCGCCGCGGCTTCCGGATCGGCCTGCACCCGGATCGCGAATTTCTGACTGCCGAAGATCAAGACCTGGGCGACGCCCTGAATCTGCGACAGCGCCTGCCCGATGGTGATGTCGCCATATTCGTTGACGGCCGACAGCGGCAGCGTTTCCGACCCCAGCGAAATGAACAGCACCGCGAAATCCGACGGATTGACTTTGCGGAAGCTCGGCGGGATCGTCATTTCGATCGGCAGGCGGCGTTGCGCGATGGTGAGCGCGGTCTGCACGTCGAGCGCGGCGGCGTCGATGTTGCGGTTGAGATCGAACTGGATGACGATCGACGTCGTGCCTTGCGACGAGGTCGAGGACATCGACGAGATGCCGGCGATGGTCGAGAGCTGGCGTTCGATCGGCCCGGCAACGGACGCCGCCATGGTGTCTGCGCTGGCGCCCGGCAAAGTCGCCGTCACGGCGATGGTCGGGAAATCAACCTTTGGAAGTGCTGAAACCGGCAGCAGCCTGAAGCCGAACACGCCGAACGCGATGATCGAAGCCGTCAGCAGCGTCGTCATGACGGGGCGACGGATACAAAGCTCCGAAAGCGTCATCGATCAGGCCCCAGCCTTGGGCCCGCGCGGCGCGACCGGAGTTCCTTCCGACAACAGCAACTGCCCATCGGCGATGACGTCCTCGCCGCCCCCCAGTCCTGATGAGACGACGGAATTCCCCCGGAAGGTGCGGCTGACATTGACAGGTTGGACGTGAGCCTTACCGTCCTTCATGATGAAAACGTAATTGCCGTTCTGGCTGCGCTGCACGGCGGCGGTCGGCACCGTTACGGCTTCCTCGGTCCGGATCACGAGCTTGGTGTTGACCAAAATCCCCGGCCAAAGCGTTTCATTCTCATTGTTCATGATGCCGCGCACCGTGATCATGCCGGTGGTGGAATCCACGGTGTTTTCCACCATCGCGACCTTGCCGTCCTCGGACCGGTCGTGGCCGGGAATGGTCGCGATCACCCTCGATCCGCCGGTCGCCATGGCGTCGCGGAGGTCGACGAGAACGCGCTGCGGAATGGCGAAGGTCACATAAACAGGCGCCATCTGGTTGATGACGGCGAGCGGCGCGGTATCGGCCGGACGCACGAAATTGCCAACTTTCACGTTGGCCGCGCTGATCCGTCCCGCGAACGGCGCGCGGATGACGGTGTAGCTCTTCTGGACCTTCAGATTGTCGAGCGCGGATTGATCGGCCTTGATGGTGCCGATCAGAACATCGGCCTGGGTCTTGGCGTTATCGAGGTTGACCTGGGTGGTCGCGCCCTTGCCGACCAGATCGGTATAGCGCCGGAAATCGCGTTGCGCGCCTTCGAGGCTCGCCTGATCCTTGGCGAGCACGCCCTCGGCCTGTTCGATCTGGGCGTCGATCTGGCGCGCGTCCAGCGTGAACAGCACGTCGCCTTCGTTGACCCTGGCGCCGTCCTCGAAATGCACCTGCACGATTGTGGTTTCGAGCCGCGATTTCAGCGCCACGCTGGAAATCGGCGTCACCGTCCCGATCGAATCGACCTCGACGGGCACCGGCTTGCGCTCGGCCTTGGCCAGTTCGACCGAAACCACGCGCGGGTGCTGCGGTCCCTGCGCGCTGGCGCCGTCGCCCAGCCATCTCGCGCGGGTCGCAAACGCCGCCAGCGCAGCAATGCCCAGCACGCCCGCGAGAAATGTCAAATTACGCTTTTTCATAGCCCTTCGCGTCAGCCGGTCCGCAAAAGACCGGGACCGCCCGATCTCCTGCCCCTTGACGGCGACTTTTTCGCCTTATTCGAGACGGTTATCACAGCCCCGCCCCCCATGGTATGCCATATAACCGAAAATGTGTGGTTACGGCCGGGGCCTTCTTCATGCGTATTGCGACCTGGAACGTCAATTCGATCAGGCAGCGGCTCGACCATCTCGTGACCTGGCTTAAGGATTGCTCGCCCGACATCGTCTGCCTGCAGGAAATCAAATGCCTCGACGAGGCATTCCCGCGGGAACCTCTTGAAGCGCTCGGCTACAACGTGGTCACCCACGGCCAAAAGACCTTCAATGGCGTCGCGCTGCTGTCGAAGCTGCCGTTCGACGAGACAAAATCGGGGCTCGCCGGCGATGATGAGGACAGCCACGCACGGTTTCTGGAAGGCGTGGTCACGCTGAAGCACGGCGTGCTCCGGGTTGCCTGCCTGTATCTGCCTAACGGCAACCCACCCGACACAGATAAATATCCGTATAAACTCAAATGGATGTCACGGCTTCTTGAGTATTCAAGGCAACGACTTCGAGCGGAGGAACCGCTGGTGCTTGCCGGCGATTTTAACGTCATCCCCAAGGCTGAGGACGTCCATAATCCGGCGGCCTGGGTCAACGACGCGCTGTTTCGCCCCAAGACCCGGGAAAGCTTCCAGTCGCTGCTCGGGCTCGGGCTGACGGACGCGCTGCGCGCCGTCACCGATGCGCCGGGGCGGTACACATTCTGGGATTATCAGGCCGGCGCCTGGCAAAAGAACTGGGGATTGCGGATCGACCATCTGTTGTTGTCGCCGCAGGCCAGCGACCGCCTGATCGATGTCGGGATCGACAGCTATGTGCGCGCCTGGGAGAAGCCGTCGGACCATGTGCCGGTCTGGGCCGATCTCGACCTCGACGCGGCGTGACCACCCCTCAGGCACCTGAGGGGTGACGGCCGATATCAGTCCTTGCGGCCCTGCACCCAGTGCTCGAGCATCTGCAGCGCCATCGCACGGTCGTCGTCGGACGCCTTGGCGATGGCCTTGTTGTAGCTTTCCTTGATCCAGGTTTCGTCGGGCGCGGCACTGTCGCGCGCCAGCGTCAGCCACATCAGGCCGCGGGCGGCCTGACGGGGCAGCTGGTCGCCGTTGAACAGCATCTGGCCGAGCAAGGCCTGCGCCTGATGCTGACCCTTCTGGGCGGCAAGGCCGAGCCAGCGCGCGCCATAGCGGAAATCATCCCGCGACGAGCCGGCACTCTTGAGATAGAGCCGGGCCAGATCGTATTGCGCGTCGGCATTGCCGAAATACGACGCGGCATAGGAGAACATTTCCCTTGCCCGCTCCGGATCCGACTTGATCTTCGAATTCGGAATGCCGTTAAGATAGTACCGTCCCAGCGCGACAAAGGCGTTGGCGACGATCGCCGACTGCGGCGCCGACGGGTTGTCCTCGGCATGCGCGTTGGCGATGCTGCTGAAATAATCAAAGGCGCGCAGATCGTCCTGGGTGACGCCATCGCCATTCGCATACATCCGCCCCAGCTTCCACTGCGCGAGCGGGTGGCCACCCTCCGCGGCGTATTGCAGCGAGGTCAGCGAGGTGTCCGCGGTGGACGGCGGGATCGCCTTCTTCAACGCGCCAGTGGCCCCGGGCTGACCCGAGACAACGGGAATCGCACTATCGGAGGCCGCCGGCGCGCCGTCGAAGGCAAATGCCGGGCCGGCCACCGGCGTGGCCGCCAAAATCAACGCAAAAATGATACGCTCAGATATCCGCATAACACTGGCTCTCATGCGCACCGCCCGGATGGGTTACGGCCCCATCCACTGCCGGCCCAACCTGCTGGGCGTATTTCCACAGCGCTCCTGATGTATGGTTGGTCTCCCGGGCCTTCCATTTGGTCTTACGTTCGGCGAGTTCCGCGTCGGTCAACTTTACGTTAAGAGTCCCGACGACGGCGTCGATTTCAATGATATCGCCGTCGCGCAAGAGCGCGATCGGCCCGCCCACGGCCGCTTCCGGCCCGACATGGCCGATGCAGAACCCGCGCGTCGCGCCGGAAAAACGGCCGTCGGTGATCAGCGCGATCTTGCCGCCCATGCCCTGCCCGGTCAGCGCCGCCGTGGTCGAGAGCATTTCGCGCATGCCGGGACCGCCGCGCGGCCCCTCATAGCGGATCACGATGACCTCGCCCTCTTTGTATGACTTCTTCTGCACCGCAGCGAAGGCGTCCTCTTCGCGATCGAAGCAGCGCGCCGGTCCGGTAAATTTCAGGTTCGACATGCCCGCGACCTTCACGATCGCGCCCTCTGGCGCGAGATTGCCCTTCAGGCCGACCACGCCGCCGGTGACGGTGATCGGCTTGTCGGCGGACCGCACCACGTCCTGGTGCGGATTCCATTTTACGCTCTTGAGGTTCTCGGCGATCGTGCGGCCGGTGACTGTTAGGCAGTCGCCATGCAAATGGCCGTTATCGAGCAAAGTCTTCATCAGAAGCGGTATGCCGCCAACCTCGAACATGTCTTTGGCGACATAACGGCCGCCCGGTTTCAAATCCGCGACATATGGTGTCTTTTTGAAGATTTCTGCGACGTCGAACAGGTCGAACTTGATGCCGCATTCATGCGCGATCGCCGGCAGGTGCAGCGCAGCATTGGTGGATCCGCCGGAGGCGGCCACCACAGCGGCTGCGTTTTCCAGCGAGCGGCGGGTGACGATGTCGCGCGGGCGGAGGTTCGACGCGACCAGCTCCATCACCTGCGCGCCCGCGGTCATGCAGAAGGCGTCGCGGATTTCGTAAGGCGCCGGCGCGCCTGCCGAATATGGCAGCGCCAGACCGATCGCCTCGGACACCGTCGCCATGGTGTTGGCGGTGAATTGTGCGCCGCACGCGCCGGCTGACGGGCAAGCCACCCGCTCGATTTCGTCGAGGTCGGCGTCCGACATTTCGCCGACCGAATGTTTGCCGACCGCCTCGAACATGTCCTGCACCGTGACCTGCTGGCCACGAAAATTGCCGGGAAGAATCGAGCCGCCATAGATGAAGATCGAGGGCACGTTGAGCCGCACCATCGCCATCATCATGCCCGGCAGCGACTTGTCGCAGCCGGCGATACCGACCAGCGCGTCATAGGCATGGCCGCGCATGGTCAGTTCGACCGAATCAGCGATGCATTCGCGCGACGGCAGCGACGAGAGCATGCCGTCATGGCCCATCGCGATACCGTCGGTCACGGTAATGGTGCAGAATTCGCGCGGCGTGCCGCCGGCGGAGGCGACGCCCTTCTTGACCGCCTGGGCCTGACGCATCAGCGAGATGTTGCAGGGCGCGGCCTCGTTCCAGCACGACGCCACGCCGACGAACGGCTGGTGGATCTGCTCGGTGGTCAGCCCCATGGCATAGAGGTACGAGCGATGAGGCGCCCGTTCCGGGCCCTCCGTCACGTGACGGCTAGGTAGCCTCTTCTTGATGCCGGTCTTGGCGTCCATCGCGAACCTGTTTCCTCGGCCAGCTCACGTTGAACCCGGAAAAAGCTTTTTCCTTCGTCTTCGCGAGTGCCGTGGCCAAGTAATGATTTCATGGAGGGGTGTGGCTAAATAGCGGCGCGCGCAAGAGCTGTGCCCAATGGCAGTGAAATCTTCCCGGATTGTTGCGATCGGGCAACATTCGTTGCCCGACGGCCACCATCATCAATGCTTATGGCTTGAACGTGTGCGACAGCCCCCTTAAACCAAAGGATGCGAACCCGCGTTCTCGCGACGCGATGCGCCCGAGGTTTGGATCGAACTTGCCCCTCTTGAGAACAGAGGGCGCAGGGAAAGCCGGGTGCCCGGAGCACCCGCAGTCCGTGTGCATTGGTAGTAAGCACACGGTAGTCACCACAGGTACGCCGGAAATCACCCGGCTTTCCCCGCGCAATGGTTTTAACGGCTTACTTCGTGCTCTCCCCGGTGATCGGGCTTTCTTGTCACCGTCGCCAGCGGATCAACGCGTGTCCGCGCCCGGTCGGGCCGACATGCCACCGCAGACTTGACGCCGGCGTCGAGGCGTCAGGACCACACGACTTCGCCGTACGCAGCGACCTCACCAAACGATTCGACAGGCCATGTGCCGCCTGCCGAAGATTTGGCGAAGGCATTGAAGCGCCGTTCGTCCGCGCGCCGGTCGTTCGCTCACAGGTGAGACCTGCCCTGCGATCACCGCTTCGCGCCCGACGCTGCCGCGTCCACCGCATCCCACCGCGCGTCCGTGACGATCGCGAGCCGCCCCTGTTGTCGGGTGAGACGGGGCGAGCTTGTAGAGGTGATTTGCCCGACAAGTTAAGCGGAATATTTTTGCCGGCAGGACTGGACCGGCCAAATCACGTTGGAATTGTTTCGCAAATTTCTCTCCCGACGCATTGAGAAGCGCACCTGTAAACGACGTAATCGGACGTTCTGATCTTATATAAGCAGCGTTTGGAATTACGGTGACAGTGCACTCAATTGACCGATCGCCTGCCGCACGTCATTATGCCGTATGGCCCGCCTCGCCCGTGTCGTCGTTCCCGGTCACCCGCACCATGTCACCCAGCGTGGCAATGGCCGGGCGAGGACGTTCTTCGGCGACGGCGACTATGCGCTGTATCGGGACCTGCTCGCCGAAAACTGCCACGCGGCAAAGGTCGGGGTCTGGGCCTGGTGCCTGATGCCGAACCATGTGCACCTGATCCTGGTGCCGTCCGATCCGGACGGCCTGCGCCGCGCGCTGGCGCGCGTGCATCGCAGCTATGCCGGCGTCATTCAGGCGCGGCGCAAACGCACCGGTCATTTCTGGCAGGGCCGCTTCGGCGCCGTCGCCATGGACGAGGTGCATCTGGCGGCGGCGCTGCGCTACGTGTCGCTCAACCCGGTGCGGGCGCGACTGGTCGAACGCGCCCAGGATTGGAGATGGTCGAGCGCGTCGGCGCATCTGCGTGGAAAGGACGACGGTCTGACGGCGCTGGCGCCGATCCGGGATCGCTTTCCCCGGTTCGGCGATCTGCTCGACACAGCGCCGGAGCAGGATCTGTTCGAACCGCTGCGCGCCGCGGAGCGCATCGGACGGCCCCTCGGCAGCGATCGCTTCGTCGCCCGCATCGAGCGGCTGACCGGGCGCTCGCTCAAACCGGGCAAGCGCGGGCCGAAACCGTCAGATGCAGAAAAATAAGCGATGATATCCGAGGAAATTAAGTGCACTGTCACCGTAATTCGGGGTTGCCGCCGATCAGGACACTCGAGACGACCGAGGGAATGTAAAATTCCCTGACGACGATCTGCAGCCGGAATTACGAATTACGGTGACAGTGCACTCGAATTACGGTGACAGTGCACTCAATTGACCGATCGCCTCCCGGCATCGAGCGGCTGACCGGGCGCTCGCTCAAACCGGGCAAGCGCGCGCCGAAACCGTCAGATGCCGAAAAATAAGCGATGATATCCGAGGAAATTAAGTGTACTGTCACCGTAATTCAAATTAAGTGCACTGTCACCGTAATTCGAGTAGGAGGCAACGGCGGTTCCCACCCAACTGTACCGCACCCGAACTCTCCGAGTTTCCACTGACCTTCAAGTTCCATTGGTCTCCGCGTTTTTCGCGCGCCTGTTGCGCAGAGGCAACAATTGCCAGTCAGGGTTGTGGTAGCCTTCGAATAGCCGCACGCATGGTGCGATCTTTTGGTGTGTGCCGCTTGGTTCGCAGGGGGACGATCAAATGAACGAGCGCTTACGTTCGCTGTCTTGTCTTGTCACCGTGGCTGCGCTCGCCGTGTTCTCGACGGATGCGACGGCGCGCGCCGATCATAAGCCACAACACGCCAGGAAGACGCACGAAGCGAAGGAGACCCATCACCATCGCAGCGCTGCGCCTGGAAAACATCGGCACGCAAAACATGCCGAGGCACAAGGCAAGTCAAAGCGGTCGCAGGATGCGCCTCCTCGTCAGGAGGCCGTCGCTCCGCTCTCGGGCGATCTCGCGCTGGTGAAGGAAGCCATCGATCTTGCGCGCAAGGCCAAGACCGACGAGGCCACCGCCACCAGGAACGGGATCGCGGACCCGGCGGCGCAGAAACTCGTCGAATGGTTCATCCTGCGCCACCCGGACACGACGGCGAATTTCAGCCGGTATGCCGCGTTCATCGCCGCCAACCCGCAATGGCCGAGCATGGCGCTGCTGCGCCGGCGGGCTGAGGCGCGGCTGTGGCAGGAGCGCAGCGATGCGGCCACGGTTCACGGCTTCACCGGCGATCGGCCGGCCAGTGCGATGGGCAGGTTCGCGCTCGCGCGCGTGCTGCTCACCGGGGGCGATCGCGAGGGTGCGGGCCGGCTGGCTCGCGAGGCGTGGCGATCGGACGAATTGTCGGAGCGCGCGGAGGCCGATGCATACGAGACGTTCCGCGAGCTTCTCACCCGCGAAGACCATCGCGCGCGCATGGACCGGCGCATCGGCGCCAGGGATTTCGCGGGCGCCAGGCGCGCCGCGCAGCACCTCGGCAGCGACGAACTCTCGATCGTGAAGGCCTGTGCCGCGGTGAACGGAAAATCGGACAAGGCGCTCGATGCGCTCGACGATGTCGCGACCGAAGCACGACAGGATCTCGGCTACACCCTTTGCCGTATCCAGTGGATGCTGGGCCAGAACCGAATTGACGACGCGGCCCGCCTGATGCTGGCGGCGGCGCCCAAGACCATGGCGCTGCAGGACACCGATCAATGGTGGCGCGAGCGGCGCACGCTTGCGCGCAAGCTGCTCGATCAGGGCAGGTTCCAGGCCGCCTACCAGGTGATCCGCCCGGCCGCGCCGCCGGCCAATGAATACTACCGGGCCGACTTCCACTTCATGTGCGGCTGGATCGCCTTGCGCTACCTTGACGATCCCGCCACCGCGGCGACGCATTTTGCGCACATCGACGACGGCTCGGCCAACCCAATCGTGCTGGCGCGGGCGAATTACTGGCGCGGACGCGCCGCCGAAGCCCTCGGCGAGAAAGATGCGATGCGCTTGAGCTATGAAGCGGCCGCGCGCTACCCGACCGCCTATTACGGACAGCTCGCGCGCGCCAGGCTTGGCCTTGAGCGGATCGAACTGCGCGCGCCCTCGCCGGCTCTTGCCGAGGGCGGTGCCGCGCCAACGGACGAACGCGTGCGCGCCGCCGAGATGCTCTACGAGATCGGCGAGCGCGACGTTGTCCTCTATTTTGTCGCCGATCTCGCCGAACAAAGCTCTGACGTGGCCGTGCTCGAAGCGCTCGGCGAGCTTACCGGCCGCCGCAACGATGCGCGCGCGATGCTGGAGATTGGAAAACCCGCGCTCGGCCGCGGGCTGGCGCTCGACCATTACGCGTTCCCGACGATCGGGATTCCGCCGCACAGCCCGGTCGGTCCCGCAATCGAGCGCAGCATCATCTATTCGGTGGCGCGCACCGAGAGCGCATTCAACCAGCGCGACAAGTCGGCCGCAAATGCGGTCGGCCTGATGCAGGTGACGCCGGAAGCGGGACGCGATACCGCCAAGCGCTTCGGCGTCAGCTATGACTGGGACCGGATGGTTTCCGATCCCGTCTACAACACGCAAATGGGCGCCGCCGAACTCAGCGCGCTGCTGACGGAATACAAGGGCTGCCACATCATGACCTTTGCCGGCTACAATGCCGGCCGGGGCCGTGTCCGGGACTGGCTCAAGCAGTACGGCGACCCGCGCGATCCCAAGGTCGATGCGGTCGACTGGGTCGAGCGCATCCCGCTCTCCGAAACGCGAAACTATGTCCAGCGCGTGATGGAGAATTTGGCGGTCTACCGCGTGCGTTTTAAGAGCAGCATGGCGGCGGCGGCGAAGACCGGCCAGCCCGCCATTGCACCGGAGAAGACGAACGCGTCACTGCTTCCACTGGCCGCGGCGTCCGCTGGCCAGTGAAGGTGCAGCCGGCAGCGCGCCTCAAGACGAGACGTTCGGGGCACCTTCGAGAAGCTCGCAGGGCGGGTTACGCCTTCGGCTGGAGCGGGATGAGGTTAGGTTGAGGCATAGCGGCCATCGATCGCTGCTCCCTCTCCCCGCTTGCGGGGAGAGGGTCAGGGTGAGGGGGACTCTCCACGGGGGCGTACTCGCGGATAGCCCCCCTCACCCGGCGCTTCGCGCCGACCTCTCCCCGCAAGCGGGGCGAGGTGACCGAACTCGCGTATGCGCCGATTTAACTCAAAGTCATCCCGCTCTAGACTAATCCGCCTTACTCGACCTTGACGTTGGCGGCCTTGATCATCGGCCACCACTTTGCAATTTCGGCCTTCTGCCAGGCACCGAGCGCCTCCGGCGTGAGCTGATCCGCAGGCGGCATCTGCAACCCCATGTCTTCGAACTTCTTGCGTACGGCCGGATCGTTCATCGCATCAATCGCAGCGGCGTTCAGCTTTGCCACGATCTCTTTCGGCGTGGCTTTCGGCACCCACAGGCCGGACCACAGCGTCATGTGAAACCCGGGCAGGCCGGCCTCGTCGGTGGTCGGAATGTCCGATGCCGACGCGACGCGCTTATTGTCGGTGACGGCATAGGCGCGGATGGTGCCGGCGCGGACCTGGGCGATGGAATTGGAGGTCTGGTCGATGATGAGATCGATCTGACCCGCCACGAGGTCGGTCAGTGCCGGCGCCGTGCCGCGATACGGCACGTATTGCAGCTTGATGCCGGTGACGTTCTCGAAATAAAGCCCGGCGATGTGACTCCCCGAACCGGCGCCGGCGGTGCCGGCGGTCGCGGGGGCCGGCTTCGCTTTCAGCCACGCGACCAGTTCCTTCAGCGATTTGGCCGGAATCGCATTCTTGCTGACGATGATCATCGGATTGCTCGGCAGCAGCACCACCGGCTCGAGATCGGTCACGAGGTCGTAACCGAGCTTGTAGATGGCGCCATTGGCGACATGGGTGCCGAGATGGCCGATGCTGACCGTGTAACCGTCGGGAGCCGCGCGCACCACGCGTCCGACCCCGAGCGAGCCGGCCGCGCCGGTCACATTCTCAATCAGGATGGTCTGACCGAGCGATCCCCTCATATGGTCCGCCAGTATCCGCGCCATCGCGTCGGTCGGCCCGCCCGCGGCAAATGGCACCACCATGGTGATGGGATGCGACGGGAAATCTTCCGCCCGCGCGCCGCCGCCGAAGGCCAGCAACGCCAGCAACGCAGCCAGAACCGATTTTCGCATCGTCCCCCTCCCCCAAACGCCGCATGTTGTTACGACGAGTCCAGCTTCGCCCGGGCTACAGCTTCGCGTAGTCGATCGGCGCGTGGCGATCGAGCGTGCGCGTGACCGGCGGCAGCGGGTATTTAAGACCGGTCGCGCAATTGAACAACATCACGCGATCGCTTTTTGTCACACGGCCGTCGGCAAGGCTCTGCTGGTAGGCGGCATAGGTGGCCGCGCCCTCCGGACACAGCAGCAGGCCCTCTTCGCGCGCGACTTCGTTCAGCGCCGCGGAAATTTTCTCGTCCGTCACCGCGATGGCAAAACCCTTGCTCTCCCGCACGGCGCGCAGGATGAGAAAATCCCCGACCGCCTGCGGCACCCGGATGCCGGACGCGATGGTGTGGGCATCCTCCCAGCGTGCCGCGTGCTCGGTGCCGTTCTCGAAGGCGCGCACCATCGGCGCGCAGCCCGCCGCCTGCACCGCCACCATCCGCGGCCGCTTGCTGCCGATGAACCCGATGGCTTCGAGTTCGGCGAACGCCTTCCACATGCCGATCAGGCCGGTGCCGCCGCCGGTCGGATAGAAGATCACGTCCGGCACGTCCCAGCCGAGCTGTTCGGCGAGCTCCAGCCCCATCGTCTTCTTGCCTTCGATCCGATAGGGCTCCTTCAGCGTCGAGGTATCGAACCAGCCTGCCCTGGCCTTGCCCTCGCCGACGATCTTGCCGCAATCGTCGATCAGTCCGTTGACGCGATAGACGGTCGCTCCCTGCAGCTCGATCTCGCTGACATTCACCTCGGGCGTATCGGCGGGGCAGAAGATCGTGGTCCTGATGCCGCAGCTGGTGGCATAGGCCGCGAGCGCGGCGCCGGCATTGCCGTTGGTCGGCATCGCCATGTGCCTGATGCCGAGCGCCTTGCCCATCGACACCGCCATGACCAGACCGCGCGCCTTGAACGAGCCGGTCGGCAAGCGTCCCTCGTCCTTGACGATGATCTCGCCGCCGCCGATCTTCCTCGAAAGCCTGGGAAGGCGGATCAGCGGCGTGGTGACTTCGCCGAGGCTGACGATGTCGGCGACCTTGCGCACCGGCAGCATCTCGCGGTAGCGCCAGAGATCGGCGGGCCGCTGCGCCAGCGCCTCTTTCGTCAAAGCCTTCTTCACGCCGGCGAGGTCGTAGCGCACCAGAAGCGGCTTGTTCGCTTTCGACAGGTTATGGATCTGGTCGGCGGGATAATGATCGCCTTCCATCGCGCATTCGAGATGGGTCACGAACGTCGGCCGTTCGATGGTCAGGTTGTCATTCTCTTTCACGGGACAGCTCTTTCTTCCACGGCAGGGACGGTTGGCTCGTCATTGCGAGGAGCGTAACCGACGAAGCAATCCATACCTTCGTTGTGGCACAATGGATTGCTTCGCGGAGCCTGTCATCGGGCGCGCATTCGCGCGACCCGTTGGCTCGCAATGACGGCGGGATCATATGTTCAGCACGCGGCCATAGGCATCCAGCACGGCCTCCTTCATCATTTCCGACAGCGTCGGATGCGGGAACACGGTGTGCATCAGTTCTTCTTCCGTGGTCTCCAGGTTCATGGCGACCACGTAACCCTGGATCAGTTCGGTGACTTCGGCGCCGATCATGTGCGCGCCGAGCAGCTGTCCTGTCTTCTTGTCGAAGATCACCTTGACCAGTCCCTGATCCTCGCCGAGCGCGATCGCCTTGCCGTTGCCGACGAAGGGGAAGCGGCCAACGCGGATTTCACGGCCGCCCTCCTTTGCCCTCGCCTCGGTAAGACCGACCGACGCGATCTGCGGGTTGCAATAGGTGCAGCCGGGAATGGAATTCTTGTCCATCGGATGCGGGTGCAGACCCTTGATGGCCTCGATGCAGACCACGCCTTCATGCTCGGCCTTGTGCGCGAGCATCGGCGGTCCCGCGACGTCGCCGATGGCGTAGATGCCGGGAACGCTGGTCTTGCCATAGCCGTCGATCACCACGCAGCCGCGCTCGGTCTTGACGCCTAGCTTTTCGAGGCCGAGGTTTTCGATATTGCCGACCACGCCGACGGCCGAAATCACCCGCTCGAACTCGATCGCCACCGGCTTCTTGCCGTCATCGATGGTGGCGACCACGCTGTCGCTGTTCTTCTCGAGTTTTGTCACTTTTGTATTGCTGAGGATCTTGATGCCCTGCTTCTCGAACCGCTTGCGGGCGAGGCCGGCGATCTCGGCGTCCTCGACGGGCAGGATCTGCGGCAGCACCTCGACCACGGTGACATCGGCGCCCATGGTGTGGAAGAACGACGCAAATTCGATGCCGATCGCACCGGAGCCGACCACCAACAACGACTTCGGCATCTTCTCCGGCACCATCGCCTCAAAATAGGTCCAGATCAGTCTCTTGTCGGGCTCGAGCCCCGGCAGCACCCGCGGCCGCGCTCCGGTGGCGAGAATGATGTGTTTTGCCTGGTAGGTCCCCTCGCCCAGCGTGCCCTTGGGCGCTTCGACCGAGGATTTTGTCACCGTGATCCTGCCGGGCGTGTCAATCATCGCCTGGCCCCAGATCACTGACACCTTGTTCTTCTTCATCAGGAAGCCGACGCCATCATTGAGGCGCCTGGACACGCCGCGCGAGCGCTGCACCACGGCCGTTGGATCGTACGAGACGTTGTCGGCAGACAGCCCATAGTCCTTGGCATGCTGCATGTAGTGATAGATCTCGGCAGAACGCAGCAGCGCCTTGGTCGGGATGCAGCCCCAGTTCAGGCAGATGCCGCCGAGATAGGATTTTTCGACGATCGCGGTCTTGAAACCGAGCTGCGCCGCGCGGATCGCGGTGACGTAGCCGCCGGGTCCGGAGCCGATGATGATGACGTCGAAGGATGTGTCGGCCATGTCTATGCGCTCGTTCTCATCTCGCGACCGGGCTAATTGCTCGTTCCCGTCATTGCGAGGAGCGGTAGCGACGAAGCAATCCAGCTTGCCGGTGGTGAAATGGATTGCTTCGCGGCGCTCGCAATGACGGTGTTTCTCACACCATCATCATCACGGGGTTTTCGATCAGCATCTTGAACGCACCGATCAGTTCGGCGCCGAGCGCGCCGTCGACTGCGCGGTGGTCGCACGACAAGGTCACGCTCATGATGTTGGCGATCTCGATCTTGCCGCCCCGCACCACGGGGCGCTCTTCGCTGGTGCCGACCGCAAGGATGGTGGCGTGCGGCGGATTGATCACGGCGGTGAAATCCTTGATGCCGTACATGCCGAGATTGGAAACCGCCGTGGTGCCGCCCTGATATTCCTCGGGCTTGAGCTTGCGGGCGCGGGCGCGGGCGGCGAAATCCTTCATCTCGCCCGAGATCGTCGACAGCGATTTGGTTTCGGCCTTGCGGATGATCGGGGTGATCAGGCCGCCGGGCATCGCCACGGCGACCCCGATATCGGAATGCCTGTGCCTGAGCATACCGCTTTCGGTCCAGCTCACATTGCAATCGGGAATCCGCTGCAGCGCGATCGCCATCGCCTTGATGACGAAATCGTTGACCGAAAGCTTGTAGGCCGGTTTCTTCTCCTTGTCCTTCGGCGCCGCGGCGTTGATCTCCTCGCGGGCCGCAAGCAATTTGCCGATATCGCAGTCCATCGTCAGATAGAAATGCGGAACGGTCTGCACCGAGGCCGTCAGCCTTTGGGCAATGGTCCGGCGCATGCCGTCGTGCGGGATCACCTCGTAGCTGCCGTCTTCGAACAGGGCGCGGATCTGCTGGTCCGACATCGACGGCGCCAGCGCCGGCGCGCCGGCGGGCGCCGCTGCCGGGGCTTTCAGCCCCTTGCCGGATCTTGCCTGTTCGACATCCCGCGCCACAACCCGGCCATGCGGACCGGAGCCGGTGATGCGCGCAAGTTCGATGCCGAATTCTTTTGCCAGCCGTCGCGCCAGCGGCGATGAGAAAATACGGCCGTGACCGTTGGCTTGCGCCGCAGGCGCGGCGGCCTGGGGCGCGGGAGCTGCGGGCTTCGCCGCAGGCGCGGCCGCCGGTGCAGGCTTAGCCGCGGCGGGCGCTTCGGCTGAAGCGGCAGGTTTCGGCGGCGCGCCGGCAGCCCCCGCCCCCGCCGCCTTGACGTCCTCGCCATCGCCGGCGAGCACCGCGATCACGTCGTTGACCGCCACGTCCTGCGTGCCCTCGGGCACCAGGATCCTGGCGATCGTGCCCTCATCGACCGCCTCGACCTCCATGGTCGCCTTGTCGGTCTCGATTTCCGCGATGACGTCGCCGGACTTGACCTTGTCGCCCTCTTTCTTGAGCCACTTGGCAAGGTTGCCCTTTTCCATCGTCGGCGACAGCGCGGGCATCAGAATGTTGATTGGCATTGTCAGTGACCTTGTTGCGACCGCAGCGTGGTGTTGCCGGCGTCCGTCGGCCGCGCGATTTCGGCTTCGAACATGTCGATGATGCGCGTCAGCGCTTCTTCTTCGGTGTAGTCGCTCTCGCGCGCATAGGCACGCGAGGCGTGGCGCGCTATGTCGACCAGCAGCAGGCCCCACATCTCCGGCTCCTCGAAGGCGCGCGTGAACGCGATGGAAAGTCCGCCATCGAGCACGAACGCGCGCAACACCTCGGTGGCGTCATCGCGGCCCATGACGTCGGGAGGCAATGGTTGCTCCTTGGGACCAGCCATGCGTCACCGGTAGCAAACGGCTTTGGCGGCCTCGACCACCTCGGCCACCGAGGGCAATGCAAGCTTTTCCAGGTTCGCCGCGTAGGGCATCGGCACGTCCTTGCCCGACACCCGCGTGACCGGCGCATCGAGATAGTCGAACGCGTGTTCCATGATGCGGGCGGCGATTTCGGCGCCGACGCCGCTCTGCTGCCAGCCTTCCTCCACGGTGACGGCGCGGCCGGTCTTCTTCACGGAGGCGACGATGGTGTCGGTGTCCATCGGGCGCAGGGTGCGCAGATCGATCACCTCGGCTTCGATGCCTTCCTTCGCCAGCTCGTCAGCGGCCTTCAGCGCGTAGGACATGCCGTTCGACCATGACACGATGGTGACGTGACCGCCCGCTCGCACCACCCGCGCCTTGCCGATCGGGATCACATAATCGTCGAGTTTCGGGACCTCGCCGGAATGGCCGTACAGCATTTCGTTTTCGAGGAAGATCACCGGATTGGGATCGCGGATCGCGGCCTTCAGCAGCCCCTTGTGGTCGGCGGCGGAAAACGGCGCGATCACCTTGAGACCGGGAATTTGCGAGTACCAGGCCGAATAATCCTGGCTGTGCTGGGCCGCAACGCGGGCGGCGGCGCCGTTCGGTCCGCGGAACACGATAGAGCAGCCCATCTGTCCGCCGGACATGTACAGCGTCTTCGCCGCCGAATTGATGATCTGGTCGATTGCCTGCATGGCGAAGTTGAAGGTCATGAATTCGACGATCGGCTTCAGGCCGGCCATTGCCGCGCCGACGCCGACGCCGGCAAAACCGTGCTCGGTGATCGGCGTATCGATCACGCGCCTGGCGCCGAATTCCTGCAGCAAACCCTGCGTGACCTTGTAGGCGCCCTGATATTCCGCGACCTCTTCGCCCATCACGAACACGTCCGGGTCGCGCCGCATCTCCTCGGCCATGGCGTCGCGCAGCGCATCGCGGATGGTCATCGTCACCATCTCGGTACCCTCTGGCACCTCGGGGTCGGGCTCGGCGGCGGCTTTGGGCGCGTCCGGCGCCCTCGGCGCGTGGATCATCGGCGCGCCCTGGCCGGCCGGCGAACGCGGCTCCGCCACTTCCTGCGCGACTGCAGCAGCTTTCGGAGCCGGCGCCCTGGCGAGATCGGAGGCATTTTCGCCGTCAGCAAGGATGGTCGCGATCGGGGTGTTGACCGCGACGTCGGCGGTGCCTTCCGGGATCAGGATCTTGCCAAGGGTACCCTCGTCGGTGGCCTCGACCTCCATCGTCGCCTTGTCGGTTTCGATCTCGGCGATGACGTCGCCCGACTTGATCGCCTCACCTTCCTTCTTCAGCCATTTCGAAAGATTGCCTTTCTCCATGGTCGGCGACAGCGCGGGCATCAGCACTTGAATTGGCATGGTTGCTCCAGAAATTCACTCGTTTAGGCTGGAATGCGCGCCCGGCGCTCAGCGATAGACATCGGTATAAAGTTCGGCCGCATCGGGTTCGGGATCGTGCTGCGCGAAATCCGCTGATGCATTGACGATTTCCCGCACCTCGGCATCGATGGCCTTCAGTTCCTGTTCGCTCATCCTGGCGGCCAGCAAGCGATTGCGGACCTGTTCGATCGGGTCCTGATCCTGCCGCACCTTCTCGACTTCCTCGCGGGTACGGTATTTCGCCGGGTCCGACATCGAATGCCCGCGGTAGCGGTAGGTCTGCATTTCCAGGATGTAGGGCCCCTTGCCGGCGCGGCACCAGGCGACCGCCCTGTCGCCCGCGGCCTTCACCGCGCGGACGTCCATGCCGTCGACCTGATCGCCGGGAATATTGAAGGAGGCGCCGCGCTTGGAAAAATCGGTCAGGGCGGAGGAGCGCGTTACCGAGGTGCCCATCGCGTAACGATTGTTCTCGATGACGTAGATCACCGGGAGCTTCCAGAGCTCCGCCATATTGAAACTTTCATAGACCTGGCCCTGGTTCGACGCGCCGTCGCCGAAATAGGCCAGGCTGACGAAATCATTGCCGCGATAGCGATTGGCGAACGCCAGCCCCGTCCCGAGCGACACTTGCGCACCCACAATGCCGTGGCCGCCGAAGAAATTCTTCTCCTTGCTGAACATGTGCATGGAGCCGCCCTTGCCCTTGGAATAGCCGCCATGGCGTCCGGTCAGCTCGGCCATCACGCCCCTGGCGTCCATCCCGCAGGCCAGCATGTGCCCGTGATCGCGGTAGCCGGTTATGACCTGATCGCCCTTTTTCAGGGCCATCTGCATGCCGACGACGATCGCTTCCTGGCCGATATAGAGATGGCAGAAGCCGCCGATCGCACCCATGCCGTAGAGCTGGCCGGCCTTTTCCTCGAAACGCCGAATCAACAGCATGTCGCGCAGCGCGCTCAGCTCCTGGTCCCGGGTGAATGCTGGGGGGTGGTCCGAGCCGTTGCCTGTTTCTTTCGCGACGGTCTTCTTCGGTGCGGCCATGGCTAATCCGGATGAGAGAAAGAATAGCCCTCTCTATCTCAACTCAAACCGCCGTGAAAGGATTGCGTGATGTCGCGAAGAATTCACTATACCGCAGTGCAATGCGGCACGACATTTTCGAAATTGATTTCGAAGGTTTTTGAAATTTGACGATCAGTTCGGATTGGACTTCCGAACCAGATCGTGCGGATTGACGTAGTCGAGCTGATAGCGCGCGCGCTCGTCGAGCATGTCGGGGTCGACCCGGTCGGACCGCAACAGCGAGACGCGCTGCTCGCCCTGGGCACGCTCCTGCTTCAGCCGCGCCAATTCCGACGTCAGGGCGATGATCTCCTGATCGAGTTCCTGCCGCGCATTGAGCCCGTACTTGCCGGTATAGGCGTTGACGCCGAAATAGCCGACGATCGCCGCCGCCATCGCATAGAGGGCAAGCCCTGTGAGAAAGGATTTGAGTTGCGAGCGGGAAACCATGGGGCTGAGAATGCGATCGCCCGGTTAACGGAATCCTAAGGCCAGCCGCCACGGGGCGGCGGCGCGCTGCCTATTTATTTTGCTTCGCGACGAAGGCGGCAAAGGCGACGACATATTGGTGCAGCAGCTTCTGCAGCGATTCCTTGCAGATTTCGCCCTTTTCGTCGAATCCGTCGCTAATGCCGTTCAGATAGATTTCCGGCTGCCCCATGATCGGACCGGAAATACCCGGCAAGATATTTTGCAGGTGCTTGGCTGCGCTCACGCCGCCAAGTAGACCCGGCGAATTGCTGATAATACCGGTCGGCTTGCCGAGGAATGAGCTCTTTCCATAGGGGCGCGATCCGACGTCGATGGCATTTTTCAATACTCCCGGGATCGAGCGATTATATTCGGGCGTGACGAACAGGACGCCGTTCGACTTCTGCAGCTTGTCACGGAACGCCACCCAATCGGCGGGCGGCGTCGCCTCCAGGTCCTGATTGAAAAACGAGATGTCGTACAGGGTAACGACGTTGAGCTTGAGCGTATCCGGCGCAAGTTTTGTCAATGCGTTGGCGATCTTGAGCGTAAAGCTCTCTTTGCGAAGGCTGCCGACGATGACGACAATGTTGTACGGGGTGGCCATGGGATTTCCTTTTGACGCGGGCGCCGGATGGGTTGGTCCGGCAACCTAGCCACGTCGGGCGAGAAGATGCAAGTGCATGAAATGCCGAAATTGCAGCCCGTGACTTCAGCGTGGAGGTTGATAGCCGGAAACAGGCAGGCCGCCCGATGGGCCGGCCTGCCTTACCAGTGCCCGTTCCGTTTCGATAGAATTGAAACGGGGCTTTGGACTCTTGATTTGACGCGTTTTCTTGACGCGAACCGGTCTCCACTTCGCTTGAAAACGCTCTGACTTTCGCGAGCGGCGATCAGATCACCGGATTCCAGGCAATCGGGATCAACCGATAGTTGGTGCCGTCCTTCTCGACATGGCCGATCGAGGGGAAGGTGAAGTGGAAGCCGACTACCATCGCCTTTTCGGCCGCTGCCATGTCGTAGAACTTGTGGCGGGTTGCCTGCGCCACCTCAGGCTCCACGTCGTAGGCCACGTGCCAGTCCGGATTGCGCAGGAAGAACTCGGGAATGTTGGTGACATCGGACTGAATCAGAATTTTCGAATTGCCCGACGCGACCGCAAAGGCGGTATGTCCCGGCGTATGACCGGGCGCCGCGATCGAGGTGATGCCCGGCGCGACCTCCTTGCCCCAGTCATACTTCGTCACCTTGGACTCGATGCCGGCGTAGATCTTCCGCACATTGGCGAAGTAGTTCTTCATCATCTCATTGGACTGCGCCTTGGCGGCGTTCTCATCGCTCATCCAGAACTGCCAGTCGACCGCCGGAACCATGATTTCGGCATTCGGGAACGCCATCGAACCGTCGGCGGCACGGATGCCGTTGGTGTGATCGGGATGCAGATGCGATATCAGCACGATATCGATGGTTTTGGGATCGACGCCCGCGGCGGCGAGATTTTGCAGCGTCCGGCCGACCGCGCCTTTGGTTGGCTCGAACGTGGCGATCCCGTTGCCGGTATCGATCAAGATCAGCTTGCTGCCGGTGTTGATGAGCTGGGGGTTGAACGGCACCGTCACCATGCCCTGCGGCATATAGGCGGCCTCGGCTGCGGCAAGCGCCTCATCCTTCGGAACGTTGGTCACCCATTTGTCGGGCATCGGGAACGAGCGCGCTCCGTCGTTGATCGAGGTGCATTCGTAACTTCCGACCTTGTAGCGATAAAAGCCCGGCGCCTGGGCGCCGGCCGGCGGGACCGCGGCGCGCGCGGGCGCGGCTCCTAATGTCGACGTTAAGGCGGTCGCAGCGCCGGCGGCGGCGGCACCTGCCAAGAGCTGGCGGCGGTTCAGGTTAATCATGGCGGATCCTCCCCTGGTGTGTGCTGCGTCTTTACGCATGCATATTGTCAGCCCAAATGTTCCCTCCGTTGCCGGCGGAACGCAAGACCGATTGTGCCGCGAACGTCTTCAACCCTGGTTCGGATTGATCAGGTACTTCGCGCCGGTCGCGCGCTTGCCGTAGACGGCGATATGGCTGAGCTGCAACGCCTCCGGCAGCGACACCACCTCGGTGTAATGGCTGGCGAACGTCGTCTTGAGTTCATCGACAACCCGCTGGCGCAGCTTCGCGCCTTCGGCCGGCCCGATTTTCTGCAGGAACGGAAACAACAGCCAGCCGCCGACCCCCCAGGTCATTCCGAACGCCCGGTTCAGGATGACCGGACCGGAGTCGAGGCTGCCATAGATATAGACCTGCTTGTGCACGTTCGATCCGTAGCGGCTGTAGACTTTTGCCGTCTTGTTGGCGGCGATTTCCATCGCGGTGAGAATTTGACCGGCAAGCTTGCCGCCGCCGATGGCATCGAAGGCCAGCGTCGCCCCGGTTTCGACCAGCGCATTGGTCAGATCGTCCATGAAGGTCGGCGCGGTGGAATCTATGACATGCTTCGCCCCGATCTTGCGCAGGATGTCGGCCTGCTCGTTGCTGCGCACGATATTGACGAGGCCGATGCCGTCCTTGAGGCAGATCTTGTTGAGCATCTGTCCGAGATTGGAGGCCGCGGCGGTGTGCACCAGCGCCTTGTGGCCTTCGCGCCGCATGGTTTCGGTCATGCCGAGCGCCGTCAGCGGATTGACGAAGCAGGAAGCGCCCTCGGCCGGCGTGGTGCCGGCGGGCAGCGGCAGGCATTCGTTCACCTTCAGGCAGCGGTACTGCGAATACATCGCGCCGCCGATCATGGCGACGGTCTTGCCCATCAGCGCCTTGGCCGCATCCGATGACCCGGTCTTGATCACCACCCCGGCGCCCTCGTTGCCGACCGGCATGGATTCATCGAGCCGCCCGGCCATGGCTTTCATGCCCGCTTCCGGGACTTTTGCGGTAATGACCGGCGACTCCCTGGTGCCGGACGCCCTGGCGGTCGTCATGTCGGCAGCGCCGATCAGGAGACCGAGATCCGAGGGGTTGATCGGCGCGGCCTCGACCCGGACCACGACTTCATCGGCGGATGGTTCAGGCGTCGGCACACTTACCAGCGATATCTCGAGCTCGCCGCTCTCCCTGACTAGCGAGCGAAGCTGAAGCCCGGTCTTGCTGTCGGCGCTCATCTCAAACCTCCCGTTGGTATCTTTACGAAATCCCGTGGTGACGAAATCTCACCTCAGCGCCTTCAGCGCCGCCTTCCCTGCGTATTTCGCCTGCGTGCCGAGCTCCTGCTCGATCCGCAGCAACTGATTGTACTTGGCGGTGCGGTCGGAGCGCGCCAGCGATCCGGTTTTGATCTGGCCGCAATTGGTGGCGACCGCGAGATCGGCGATGGTGGAATCCTCGGTCTCGCCGGAACGGTGCGACATCACGGCGGTGTAGCCGGCCTTGTAGGCCATCTCGACCGCATCAAGCGTTTCCGTCAGCGTGCCGATCTGGTTGACCTTGATGAGGATGGAGTTGGCGCGGCCGTTCTTGATACCGTCGGCAAGGCGCGTGACGTTGGTGACGAACAGATCGTCGCCGACCAGCTGGCATTTGCTGCCGATCAGATCGGTCAATTCCTTCCAGCCGTCCATGTCGTCTTCTGCCATGCCATCCTCGATCGAGACGATCGGATAGCGCGATACCAGATCGGCGAGATATTTGGCCTGCCCGGACGGGCTGAGGCTTTTGCCTTCACCTCCGTAGACATATTTGCCGTCTTTGAAGAACTCGCTTGCGGCAGGGTCCAGCGCCAGCATGACGTCGCCGCCGGCCTTGTAGCCGGCTTTGCCGATCGCGCCCATGACGAACTCAAGGGCTGCGTCCGCCGACGGCAGGTTGGGCGCGAAGCCGCCTTCGTCGCCGACATTGGTGTTGTGGCCGGCCTTCTTCAGTTCCGCCCGCAGCGTGTGGAAAATCTCCGAACCGCAGCGCAGCGCCTCGGCGAAGGTCCTGGCGCCGACCGGCATGATCATGAATTCCTGGAAATCGATCGGGTTGTCGGCATGCACGCCGCCATTGATGATGTTCATCATCGGCACCGGCAACGTCCGCGCCGAGGTGCCGCCGACATAGCGATAGAGCGGCAGGTCGCTGGATTGGGCGGCAGCCTTGGCGACCGCGAGCGACACGCCCAGAATGGCATTGGCGCCGAGCCGGCTCTTGTTGGGCGTGCCGTCGAGCCCGATCATGGTCTCGTCGATCTGGACTTGCCGCTCGGCGTCCATGCCGGCGACGGCATCAAAAATCTCGCCGTTCACCGCTTCCACGGCCTTCTGCACGCCCTTGCCGAGGTAGCGCGCCTTGTCGCCGTCGCGCAGCTCGACCGCCTCATGGGCGCCGGTGGAGGCGCCCGACGGCACCGCCGCGCGGCCCGTCGAGCCGTCTTCCAGCACCACATCGACCTCGACGGTGGGATTGCCGCGGCTGTCGAGAATTTCGCGGCCGATGATGTCGACGATGGCGGTCATGGGTGCCTCTTTGAGTATTGGGATTGGACAGTTGGCGCTGCTTCTACAGCAAGGCTTGGGGACGGAAAAGGCCACGTCATGGCGTGACGTACGCGTGACGATTGGCTAATACCCGGGCAACGGAGACGGCACCATGTCGAAAAAGCCCAACAAAGCGTCGAAAACGGACGGCCTGCAGCTCGGCCGCGCCGTGGAATGGCCCAGCACCCCCGCCGAGGCAAAACTCGACCGCGTACCCAATCCGCAAAAGGACACCAATTACCTGGTGCGGTTCACCGCGCCGGAATTCACCTCGCTCTGTCCGGTCACCGGCCAGCCGGACTTCGCGCATCTGGTGATCGACTATGTGCCGGGCCAATGGCTGCTGGAATTGAAATCCCTGAAGCTCTATGTGGCGAGCTTCCGCAATCACGGAGCTTTCCACGAGGACTGCACGGTCATGATCGGCAAACGGATAGCGGCGGAAATCAAGCCGAAATGGCTGCGCATCGGCGGCTACTGGTATCCGCGCGGCGGCATTCCGATCGACGTGTTCTGGCAGACCGGCAAATTGCCGAAGGGGATGTGGATTCCGGATCAGGCCGTGGCACCCTATCGCGGGCGGGGGTAAAGCGTTTTCAAGCGAAGCGGAAACCGGTTCGCATGAAGAAGACGCGTCAAACAAGACTTTGGAGCCTCGGTTCTGATGCTATCAGCGCCGAGGCTCTAAGGCTGAACGTCGGGCCGCGCGAGTGCATCGGCCGGCGTCCTCTGCCGCAAAAGCTGCGTGGAGGCGAAGCCGAGGGCGACCATCACGACCGCGCTCGTGAGCAGGGTCGGTAGCTTGCCGACATTCTGGATGCCGAACCCGTAGGCGATCGGGCCTGCGGTCTGGCCCATGAAAAAGAAGAACGAGTGCAGCGACAGCGCGGTGGCACGGGCTTCCACCGAGAGCTCGCTGGCGAACACCTGCATGCATCCGTGGATCATGTAAAAGCCCCAGCCCATGAACAAAAGGCTGATCGCCTGAATTTTCCAGCCCGGACCGAACGCGATCACGGCGAGTTGCAGCCCAACCAGCGATGCCCCCGCGATCATCATGCCGTTGACGCCAAGCCGCGGCAGAAAGCGCGAAACCGTCAGCGTGTAAAACAGACCGCCGACGGCGAATCCGGCGATGACAATGCCTGCGATCGAAAGCCTGGTTTCGCCGAGGTCAAACAGGAATGCGGCCAGATACGGGAACAATCCCAGCACGCAGCAGCCCTCGACGAAAACCGCAGCGTAACAAATCACGTTCGGATTGGCGAAAATCGTACGGTAGCCATGTCGAAGCGCCGACAGGTTGGTCCGGGGAGCCCGCTTCAATGCGGCGCCGCGAAAGCCGACCGCTACCGCAACCGAGGCCAGCACGACCAGCCCGCCGAGCACCGCCAAAACCCCTCGCCAGCCCAGGAAGTCACCGATCAGGCCGGACGCGGACGCGCCCAGCAGGTTTCCGGTCATGGCCCCCGCCAGCGTTCGCCCGATCGCGACCTGCCGCTCTTCCGGGCCAACCAGATCGCTGGTCAAGCCCAGCGCGATCGGGAACACGCCGCCGGAACCGATGCCGGCGAGAATGCGGGTCGCGAACAGCAACGAGAACGACGTCGACATCGCGCCAAGGATGCTGGCAAGACCGAGCAGCACCAGGCACACGATCATCAGCCGCGCCTTGCCGAACAGGTCGGCGGCTGCCCCCAGCACCGGCTGCACGATCGCGAAGGTGAAGGCGAACACGGCGGCGAAACTGGCTGCGGTCGCGATGCTCACGCCGAAATCGTCGGCGACGTGCGGCAACACCGGATCGAGCGCGCGGGCCGACAGACTCGCCGCGAAGGTCGCAAGCGCGATGATGTTCAGGGCCGGCGGCAAACGCTGTTTATGCCGCAATCCCGTGTGCGGCATCAGCGCGCTACATTCTTTTCGAGTTTCTTGGCGATCGCGTCGAATGCCATCAGCGTCCGAACCAGGCCCTCGAACTTACGCAGCGGCACCATGTTGGGACCATCCGATGGCGCATGATCAGGATCGGGATGGGTCTCGATGAACACGCCGGCGACGCCGACGGCGACCGCGGCGCGCGCCAGCACCGGCACAAATTCACGCTCGCCGCCCGATGAGGTGCCCTTGCCACCCGGCTGCTGCACCGAATGGGTGGCGTCGAAGATCACGGGCGCACCGGTGGTGCGCGCCAGAATGGGCAGCGCGCGCATGTCCGATACCAGCGTGTTGTAGCCGAACGATGCGCCGCGCTCGGTGACCAGCACGTTCGGGTTGCCGGCGCCGGTGATCTTGGCAACGACATTGGCCATGTCCCAGGGCGCCAGAAACTGCCCCTTCTTGACGTTGACGACCTTGCCGGTCGCCGCCGCCGCCAGCAGCAGATCGGTCTGCCGGCACAGGAACGCCGGGATCTGCAGGACATCGACGGCCTGCGCCACCTCGGCGCATTGCGCGGCCTCGTGAACGTCGGTGAGCACGGGCATGCCCAAAGACGAACGAATTTCGGCAAAGATCGGCAGCGCCTGCCCCAAGCCGATACCGCGCGCGGCGGATGCGCTGGTGCGGTTGGCCTTGTCGAAGGAGGTCTTGTAGACCAGCCCTACTCCGAGGCGGCCTGCGATCTCCTTCAGCGCGCTTGCGACTTCGAGCGCGTGCGCACGGCTCTCCAGCTGGCACGGGCCGGCAATGATCGAAATCGGCAAATCATTGCCGAATTTGACCGATCCGGCGGCGACGACCGGCGCAGCTGCGATATTGGCGCTCAAGCTATTATCCTTTTCTCGAGCGACCATGCCGGGCAGCGGCAGGCGGATCAACCCTATTTAGCGGCCTCGAATATCAGGGTTGCGCCGCAGGCGACTTCGGGCGGAACCACGAGCCGCCCAACATGGCGCTGCGAGGCTAACCCGGCTTCACGGAGCAATGCTTCGGCTTGCGCGATGTCGGCGACTTCGAAGCGCAGCCCGTTCAGCGTCATCCCCTCGGGGTCCACGGCCAGCGAAACCCCGAACGCATCGCAAAACGCGACCTGCTCCATGATTTCGATATCGCCATTCCCGGTGCGGGCCCTGACGCCGATCGAGGTCGAATGGAGGTCACTCAACCCGGTAAACGATTTCAGGAAGATGTGGTGGTCGGTCGGATTGTCGGCGACCATGACCACCCCTCGCACGCCTTTCGCGCCATTGGCGTGGGTCTGCAACGCAGGGTCCCAGAAGTTTTCGGGGAAGTGATGCTGGCACACCGCGAAGCGCACATTCGGCGAAGCCGGATCTGCCGCGAAAGCCAGCGAGAACGCGAGCGTTACCGGCGTTCCGTCAGGTTTTGTCCCCGCGCGGGAAAAATCGAACACCTTGGAATTTCCTATTCCTGACGATTCGAACGAGCGCGCATCGAGGGCGGCGTTGCTGCTGTTGAGAATCATCATCGAGAACCCCTCCCGCTGAGCGAGAAAGTCGCGATTGAACGCACCGAAGGAAAACGACCGCTCACCGTGCGGTGCGATCTTCTCGGGTTCTGCGACTTCAAGGATTTCGATGTAGCAGTTCTTCAATTGCACAATGCGGTTGTGGGTGCCCCATGGATGGCGGTTGCGCACGCCGACGGTAAAGCCGGCGCCCGAATAGAATTTCGCCGCCGCGTCGAGGTCGCGGACGGCGTGCACGATGTGGTCGAGGCCGTGGGGCATTCGGCGAGGGACCGGAAGTTATCCGCGGGCGCGCGCTACTTCATCGCCGAGAATGCGGTCGGCACCAGCAGCTGATTGACGATGTTGCCGACGATCTGACCATCGGCTTCCGTTTTCGCGCGCGCCGCGATCCAGTCGGGATCGCCCTGGAATGCGGCCCATTTCTTCTCGCGCTCGGCCAGCGATTCCCACGCCAGGAGATAGGTCAGCTCCTGATTGGATTCGCCAACCAGCGTAGTAAAGAACCCGACTGGCCTGATGCCGTGCTTCTCCCACAGTTTCAGCGTGATGGTCTCGAAGCGCTTCAATAGCGCCGGCAAGCGGCCCGGCACACAGCGATAAACGCGGGTTTCGTAAATCATCTACTCAACTCCCAGATCTGTTTTTCTTGCGTTATTGAGGATTGTTTTGTCGCAACAATCCGCGCGTTCGTCAAAGGCTGACGAAGCGGGGCATCACACCAGCCGCGACTGCACCATCGCCGCCTGAATGAATGACGCGAACAAGGGATGCGGCTCGAACGGGCGCGATTTCAGCTCGGGATGGAATTGTACCCCGATGAACCAGGGATGGTCCTCGTATTCGACGATCTCCGGCAGCACGCCATCGGGCGAAAGACCCGAGAATTTCAAGCCGTGCTGTTCCAGGCGGTCCTTGTAGGCGGTGTTGACCTCGTAGCGGTGGCGGTGGCGCTCCGATATCTCGGTGGCGCCGCCATAGACACCAGCCACCCGGCTGCCGCGCTTGAGCACCGCGGGATAGGCGCCGAGCCGCATGGTGCCGCCGAGGTCACCGGATTTCGATCGCTTCTCGAGCTCATTGCCGCGCAGCCATTCCGTCATCAGGCCGACCAACGGTTCGGGGGTGGGGCCAAACTCGGTGGAATTGGCCTGCTCGATGCCGACCAGATTGCGCGCGGCCTCGATCACCGCCATCTGCATCCCGAAGCAGATGCCGAAATAGGGCACGTCGCGCTCGCGCGCGAACTGCGCCGCGCGGATTTTGCCCTCGGCGCCACGCTGGCCGAAACCGCCGGGCACCAGAATGCCGTTGACGTGTTCGAGAAACGGCGCGGGGTCCTCGTTCTCAAACACTTCGCTCTCGATCCAGTCGAGATTGACCTTGACCTTGTTGGCGATGCCGCCGTGCGACAAAGCCTCGATCAGCGATTTATAGGCGTCCTTCATGCCGGTGTATTTGCCGACGATGGCAATGGTGACGTCGCCCTCGGGATTGCGGATCCGCTCGTTGATCTCATGCCAGCTTTGCAGCGCCGGCGGAATCTTCGGCGCGATGCCGAACGCCGCCAATACCTCGTCGTCGAGGCCGGCGGCGTGGTACGCCTCGGGCACCGCGTAGATGTTGTCGACGTCGCGCGCCTCGATCACGGCGCTTTCGCGCACGTTACAGAACAGGCCGAGCTTGCGCCGTTCTTCCTTTGGGATCGGCCGGTCGGTGCGGCACAACAGGATATCCGGCTGGATGCCGATCGAGCGCAGTTCCTTGACCGAATGCTGGGTCGGCTTCGTCTTGAGTTCGCCGGCGCTCGGGATGAACGGCAACAGCGTCAGATGAATATAGATGGCGTGTTCGCGCGGAAGATCGTTCTTGATCTGGCGGATCGCCTCGAAGAACGGCAGGCCCTCGATGTCGCCGACGGTGCCGCCGATCTCGCACAGCACAAAGTCAAACTCGTCATTGCTGTCGAGGATGAAATCCTTGATCGCGTTGGTGACGTGCGGGATCACCTGGATGGTGGCGCCGAGATAATCGCCACGCCGTTCCCTGGTCAGGATGTCCTGATAGATGCGCCCCGTGGTGATGTTGTCGGCCTTGGTGGCGGGGCGCCCGGTGAAGCGCTCGTAATGTCCGAGGTCGAGGTCGGTCTCGGCGCCGTCGTCGGTCACGAACACTTCGCCGTGCTGATACGGCGACATCGTTCCGGGGTCGAGATTGAGATAGGGATCGAGTTTGCGAAGCCGGACCTTGTAGCCACGCGCCTGCAACAGCGCGCCGAGTGCCGCCGAAGCCAGACCTTTTCCGAGCGAAGAAACCACGCCGCCGGTGATGAAGATGTACCGCGCCATGGGACTTAACCTTTAAGGCTACCGGCGCGATTTGCCAAAACGAATCGCAAACCGCAGCGAACATTTTGTGTGGCTGTGGGTGACGTGGAATTTAAAGCGTTATCAGCATCTTGATGGGGATTTCTGATGCAGGACGCTAGCCGCCGTCCTGCATGGCCCCCCTGCTTTATTGCGAACGCGGCGCCTGCGGCCCCGATGGCGCCGGTTGGCCCTGCTGTTGCTGTTCGTCCGCTTTCTTCAGTGAATCCAGGATGCCGCCGCTGGTCGGCGGGGCGACCGGCGTCGCTCCGCCCGCCGGCTGCGACTGCGAGGCAGGCGTCGCGCCAATGATCGAACTCGGCTTGCGATCGTAGCTTGCGTACCACGACAGAAACAGGCTGGTGGCGAAGAAGCCGACCGCGAGCACTGCAGTGGTGCGCGTCAGCAAATTCGCGGTGCCGCGGCTGGACATGAAGCCTGCGCCCCCGCCGACGCCAAGCCCGCCGCCCTCGGATTTCTGCAACAGCACCGTCGCGATCAGGACCGCAACGATCATCAGGTGAATTACGATAGCGACAGTCTGCATCTCTACCTTCCGTCACAAACCAAAAGCGCCGGGGTTCGGCTGCACAGGGGTTTGCGGTGTTTGAAGTGGCGCGGTGTTACACGATCAGGAGGGGCATTGTCACCCCTGAACCGCCTCGCCGCTAGTTAGGGACAACCACGCGCAATCGCAAGAAAATCGGCCGCTTTCAGGCTGGCGCCGCCGACCAGCGCGCCGTTGACATTGGCGACCGCCATCAATTCCCTGGCGTTGGAGGGTTTTACCGAGCCGCCATAGAGGATCCGGATCCTGGCCCCCTCGCCCTTAAACCGCGCGATCAGAAGATCCCGGATAAACTGATGAATTTGCTCGACATCTCCGGCCGTCGGGGTCAGCCCGGTGCCGATTGCCCAGACCGGTTCATAGGCCACCACCAGATTGTCCGGTCGCGCGCCGTCCGGCAGCGAGAGGTTGAGCTGGCCGCGGCAGACATCGAGAGTTTGGCCCTGGTCGCGCTGGTGACGGGTTTCGCCAATGCAGACGATCGCGGTGAGGCCGGCGCGCCAGACCGCTTCCGCCTTCTGGCGGACCAGCACGTCGGTCTCGCCGTGATCGGCGCGGCGCTCGGAGTGGCCGACGATGATGGCGCTGGCGCCGGCATCCGCCAGCATTTCGGCCGAAAGATCGCCGGTATTGGCGCCCGACGCCTTGGGGTGGCAATCCTGCGCGCCAACGCCAAGGGTCTTTGAACCGCGGGCCTTTTCCGCAAAGCCCGCAATCAGGGTTGCCGGCGGGCAAACCAGGAGGTCGGCCTTGGCGGCAACATCGGGGGCGCCTGCCAGCATCGCCTCGAATTCGGTCAGGGAGGACTTGAGGCCGTTCATTTTCCAGTTACCGGCAATCAGCGGCCGGATGGCGTCGGTCATATCGGAATTCCCTAAGCGAGGATTGGGTCAAGCATGCGCTAGCAGAGCGCCGCGGCCAGTTCCAGATAATGTACCTTTAATGCCTGAGCCGTTAACCGCTTCAATTGGCCCTCCCCGCGAAGGTTGCGACGGGACGGTTGCCACTTTATGATGCTTTATCAACTCGGTGACGCCCTTTTGCGGAATTCGATACCGAATTCCCTTGGGCACGACCCCGGTTCCCTCCTGCAAACAAGTTGGACCCATGCTTCGAGGAATGCGGAAAGCCTCATCAAACTGGCTCGGCAAGACCATTATGGCCGTGGTGATGGGGGTCTTGATCATCAGTTTCGGGGTCTGGGGCATCGCCGATATTTTCAGGGGATTCGGAGAGTCGAAACTCGCCACGGTCGGCCACACCGAGATCTCGATCAATGAGTTTCGCCAGCTCTACACCGACAAGCTGCAGCAGATCGGCCGCCAGTTCGGCCGCCCGCTGACGATGGATCAGGCCCGCGCCTTCGGTCTCGACCGCCAGTTGCTGCAGCAAACCATCGCAGAGGCCGCGTTTGACGAGGAAGCGCGGCGGCTGGGGCTCGGACAGTCCGACGCCGAGACCATGCGCATGATCTTCAGCGATCCCAATTTCAAGGGCGTCGGCGGCAACTTCGACCCGGCACACTTCCAGGCGGTGATCCGGCAATTCGGCTTCACCGAGCAGCGTTATATCGCCGACCAGCGGCGGGTGTCGCTGCGGCGTCAAATCGCCGGCACCATTTCCGCCGGGATCGAACCGCCGAAAGCGATGATCGAGGCGCTCAGCCGCTTCCAGAACGAGCAACGCTCGATCGAATACGTCAAACTGGAGGCCGCCCAGGCCGGAACGATCGACCCGCCGTCGCCGGAAGCGCTGGCCGGCTATTTCGACGAGCACAAGACCCAGTTCCGTGCCCCCGAATACCGCAAGATCGCCTTTGTCGTGGTTACCCCGGAAGAGCTCGGCAAATGGTCCGCGGTCTCCGACGAGGATGCCAAGAAGCTGTTCGAACAGCGCCGCGACCGGCTTGGAACGCCGGAAAAGCGCGACGTCTCGCAAATGGTTTTTCCGAATGCGGAAGAAGCCGCGACGGCACGCGGTCGCATCGCCTCCGGATTGTCGTTCGACGATCTGGCCAAGGAACGCGGGCTCAGCGGTTCCGACGTCGATCTCGGCACGGTCGCGAAATCCGAAATCATCGATCCTGCCGTGGCGAACGCGGCCTTTTCGCTCGCCTCCGGCGAGGTGAGCCAGCCGGTGCAGGGCAAGTTCGGCTTCGCCCTGGTCAAGATCGGCAAGGTCGAGCCCGGCGTCGAACCGTCCTATGAAAGCGTCGCCTCCGCTCTGAAGCAGGAAATTGCGACCGAACGGGCGCGCACCAAAGTTGCGGAGCTGCGCGACAAGATGGAAGACGAACGCGGAGGTGGCGCGAGCGTCACCGAAGCCGCACAGAAGCTTGGGCTCGCCGCCGTCACCATCGACGCCACCGATCGCTCCGGCCGCCTTCCCAACGGCCAGCCGGTGGCCAACATCCCGCCCGGTCTCGATGTCGTCTCGCAGGCCTTTAACAGCGACGTCGGCGTCGACAACGATCCGATCTCCTTCAAGGGCGGCTATGTCTGGTACGACGTTCTCGGCATCACCCCGTCGCACGAGCGCAGCCTTGACGAGGTCAAGGACCAGGTCGAGGCGCGATGGCGTGACGACCAGATTGCCAGCCGGCTCAAGGCCAAGGCGACCGAGATCGTTCAGAAGCTCGATCAGGGCGGCAAGCTTGCGGACGAGGCGGCGGCTAACGGGTTGAAGGTCGAAACCGCCAGTGGATTCCGGCGCGATGCCTCGCTCCCCGGCGTGCCCGCCGGCGCGATCGCGGCGGCGTTTCGTACCGCCAAGGATGGCGTCGGGCAGGCCGCGGGCGCCGGCGCCAGCGAGTGGATCGTCTTCCGCGTAACCGACGTCAATGTGCCGCCGGTCGACCTTGCTTCGGACGACATCAAGAAACTCAAGACGACCCTTGAGCGCAGCCTGGCCGACGAACAGGTCGCCCAATACGTCACCAGGCTCGAATCCGACATCGGCACGACCATCAATCAGGACGCCTTCGCGCAGGTGACGGGCGCAAATAACTAATTCCGAAAGCACGCGATGGACGACTTCAAATCAATCATCGGAAAGGTCGCCACCGGCGCGACACTGTCGCGCGACGAGGCGGCATCGGCCTTCCACAGCATGATGTCCGGCGAGGCCACGCCCTCGCAGATGGGCGGACTATTGATGGCGCTGCGCGTCCGCGGCGAAACTGTCGACGAGATCACCGGCGCGGTATCGGCGATGCGCGCAAAGATGCTGCGGGTCAACGCTCCCGCCGACGCGGTCGACGTGGTCGGCACCGGCGGCGACGGCTCCGGCTCGGTAAACGTCTCGACCTGCGCCTCCTTTATCGTCGCCGGCGCCGGCGTGCCGGTCGCCAAGCACGGCAATCGCGCGCTGTCGTCGCGCTCGGGCGCGGCTGATGTGCTGTCTTCGCTCGGCGTGAAGATCGACATCAAGCCCGAGCAGGTCGGCCGCTGCGTCCATGAAGCCGGCATCGGCTTCATGTTCGCGCCGTCGCACCATCCTGCCATGAAGAATGTCGGCCCGACCCGGGTCGAACTGGCGACGCGCACGATCTTCAATCTGCTGGGGCCGCTGTCCAACCCGGCCGGCGTGACACGGCAAATGGTCGGGGTATTTTCCCGGCAATGGGTGCAGCCGCTGGCGCAGGTGCTGAAGAACCTCGGCGCCAGGTCGGTCTGGGTGGTGCACGGCTCCGACGGCCTCGATGAAATCACCCTCACCGGCCCGACCTTTGTCGCGGCGCTCGAGAACGGCACTATCCGCACCTTCGAGGTGACACCGGAGGAAGCCGGTCTCACGCGCACCGGCGGCGATGCGCTCAAGGGCGGCGACGCCGACGCCAATGCGATCGCGCTGCAAAGCGTACTCGACGGAATGCCGAGCCCTTATCGGGATGTGGCGCTGCTGAACGCCGCGGCGGCGCTGATCGTGGCCGGCCGCGCCAAAAATCTGAAGGAAGGCGTGGCGCTCGGCACCAAGTCGCTCGACAGCGGTGCCGCGCTGGCGCGGCTGAAACACCTGATCGCGGTCTCCAACAGCTGACCGCGGAGGCCTGGCGATGTCCGACATCCTGACTAAGAATCGAGGCTTACAAGCGCGAGGAGATCGCCGCGGCCAAGCGCGCCCATCCGCTTTCCAGCATCGAAGCACTGGCCAAGGCTGCGCCGGCGCCGCGCGGTTTTGTCAGCGCGATCCGCCAAAAGCTCGCCCAAGGCAAGTATGCGCTGATTGCCGAAGTGAAGAAGGCTTCGCCTTCCAAAGGGCTGATCCGTGCCGACTTCGATCCGCCAGCGCTTGCCAGGGCCTATGAAGCCGGAGGAGCTGCCTGCCTCTCGGTGCTGACGGATGCGCCGTCGTTTCAGGGCCATCTCGATTTTATGGTGGCGGCACGCGCGGCAACCAGGCTGCCGGTGCTGCGCAAGGATTTCATGTACGACACCTATCAGGTGGTCGAGGCCCGCGCCCATGGCGCCGACTGCATCCTGATCATCATGGCGGCGCTCGACGACGGCGCGGCGAAAGACATCGAGGACGCGGCCCTTGCCCATGGCATGGATGTGCTGATCGAGATCCATGAACGCTCGGAGCTCGATCGGGCGCTAAAGCTTCGCTCGCCGATGATCGGCGTCAACAACCGAAATTTGCGGACCTTCGAGACCACGCTGGCGACCAGCGAGGCCCTGGCGCCACTGATCCCGAGGGATCGGCTGATCGTCGGCGAGAGCGGCATCTTCGCATCCGGTGATCTCGCGCGGCTCTCGCGCGTGGGTATTTCCACGTTTCTGGTCGGCGAAAGCCTGATGCGGCAGGCCGACGTGGCGGCGGCGACCCGCGCGCTGCTGGCGCGTGACGACGCGCCCCGCGCCACCGGCACCCGCTGACGCATGGCGCGCAAATCTCCCAAAGCCCGTTCCGCCCTCACCCACATCGACGCGAAGGGTGAAGCGCGGATGGTCGACGTGTCGGCCAAACCCGCGACCGCGCGCACGGCGGTCGCGGAGGGGCGCGTCATCATGAGCAAGGCGACGCTTGAGCTGATCGTTTCCGGCAACGCCAAAAAGGGCGATGTGCTGGGCACCGCGCGGCTCGCCGGCATCATGGCGGCGAAACGCACGTCGGATCTGATACCGCTGTGTCATCCGCTGGCGCTGTCGAAAGTCACGCTGGATATTACGCCCGACAGGAAGCTGCCCGGCTGCGTCGTGCGCGCAACCGTGAAGGTCACCGGCCCGACCGGGGTCGAGATGGAGGCACTTACCGCGGTGTCGGTGGCGTGTCTGACGATCTACGACATGATCAAGGCGGCGCAGCGCGGCGTGCGCATCGACGCCATTCATCTCGTTGAAAAAATGGGCGGCAAGTCCGGGCACTATCGCGCCGGCGATTGAATTCGCCGAAAGCGTCGCTGTCACGCCGGTGTGACCGGAAAGCGCGGAGTGAGTCCCGGTCTCCCGGTGTTGACTTGATATCGCCTTCACACGGAGAAACCCGATGTCGACCTTCAAGCTTCTCGGCACGGTTGCGGTCCTGTCGTCCGCGATCGTAACGCCGGCGCCGGCGCAACAGGTGATTTACGAACCCGGTTATTGTGCCTTTTATTACCCCTATGCGAATTGCCAGAATAAGGGGCCCGGCAATCCCTACACCGATCCTCACTATCCGCGCGGAGCCGTGCAAAATGCCCGGACCTGGCCGTCGGGCGAAACCGTCGGTATTGCTCCGAAACGATCGCGGCCGCACCGGTCCGGCTCCGCTGCGCCGCGCCTGCAGTAACGACGACGATCGGTACGTTCGCAGACAGCGAACTTGCTGCGTCGAGCAAACAGGCGGGCCAGCACGGGCATCACTCGGCTCCCGCGAGCCGGTCGCCGTGCACCGTTAATTCCTCATTAACTCCAATTCCTAACGTGACTTCCATTTCAGCATCGTAGCTATCCGCTGGATTGTGGCGCCGAGAAACTCCCTCCGGCGTTCGGCTCTGGCAGCGATCAAGACCCATGACGGCAAATGGTACCGCCTCCTTCAACGTCAACGCTTCGCTGAGCGACAATCCGATCCGCTGGCTCATTGTCGGCGGGGCGCTGCTGATCGCGGCAATCGCCATCGGCGCCACGGTCATGGTCGGAAATTTCCGCGAGCGGGCGCTGGACGACAGCAAGCGCGATCTCGAAAACACCGTGTTGCTGCTCTCCCGCCATTTCGATCAGCAGCTCGAAGATTTCACGGTGACTCAAAAGGACATCGCCGCGCTGATCCGGCGAGCCGGAATCACCTCATCCGGCATTCTCAGGCGACAAATGGGCACCCTTGAATGGCATGAATTGCTCAAAGCCAAAGTCGGAGCATATTCCGATGTCGCCGGTATCAACATTTTCGATTCAGAGGGCGTTCTGATCAATTCATCGGAAACCTGGCCGGTTCGGGATATCAAAATCGCTGATCGGGCGTACTTCAAAGCTTTCAAATCTGGAACTGCGGCGACTTCGGTGTTGATTGAACTGGTGGAGAGCCGTTTCTCCGGGGGCTGGGCAACCGTCATCTCTCACAAGGTGACCGGGCCTAATGGCGAGTTTCTTGGACTCGTCACAAGAGCGATAACGCCAGCCCACTTCGAAAACTTCTTCGCATCGGTGGTGCTTGGCGAAGATTTATCGATTGCCCTTTTCCACAACAACGGAACGCTGCTGGCTCGTTATCCCCATGTTGAAGCTTTGATCGGGCGGAATTTCCAGCCAGGCCCCTTGCGCAAGCTTGCCATGTCGATGAACGGATACGCGACGATGCGCGTGACCAGTCCGATCGACGGCATTGACCGGCTCGCTTCGGTTCGCTCATTGAGCAATTTCCCGATTCTGATCTCCGCCACAACAACCGTTTCGGCGGCGCTGGCGGACTGGCGCGCCCAAATCCGGTTTTTGATCGCCACGGCCGGGCTCTTTGCGCTGGTAATCACGACCATGCTGTATCTCGTCGTTCGCAAGCTGTCGTATCAGCACCGGTTGTCGGCGCAGCGATTGCGGCTGGAAAAGCAGCGCCTGGACACCGCCGTCAACAACATGACGCATGGCCTGTTGCTGTTCGATTCATCGCAGCGGCTCGTCGTCTGCAACCAGCGCTATATCGAAATGCACGGCCTGTCGGCGGAAGTCGTAAAGCCGGGGGTCACTTTCCACGAGGTCATCGCCCATCGAAAGGCCACCGGATCCTTCGCGGGCGACGTCGACCTATACTGTTCGCGCATCCTGCGCGACATCGGGGCGCGACAGGCTGTGACCATCGAGACCCCCGATGGACGGTCAATCCAGATCCTGAACGAACCGCTGGCGGACGGCGGATGGGTCGCGACCCACGAGGACATCACCGAGCGCACGCGCGCCGAGCGGCGGATCACGCACCTCGCCCATTACGATGCGCTCACCGACCTGCCGAACCGTGCCTTGTTCCACGAACGGTTGAAACTTGAACTGGCCCGCATCACCCCCGGCGAGCAAGTGGCGGTGTATTACATCGACATCGATGAATTCAAGAGCGTCAACGACTCGCTCGACCACCTGATCGGCGATGAACTGCTGAAATCCGTGGCGATGAGCCTGAACCGGTGCGTCACAGCTCCCAATTTTGTCGCGCGGCTCGGCGGCGACGAATTCGCCATCGTTCAGAGCGCGGTCAAAACGTCAGCCGACGTCACCGATCTCGTGACCCAGGTTTTCGACGCGATCCGCGAGCCCTGCGAATGTCTCGGTCACCAGTTGACCACGGACGCCAGCATCGGCATCGCGCTGGCTCCCGAGCACGGTCTCGATCTCGACCAGATTCTCAAGAATGCGGATCTGGCGATGTATGCCGCCAAATCGGCGGGACGCCGGACCTATCGTTTCTTCGAGCCCGACATGGACGCGCAGGTCAAGGCGCGCCGCACCCTGGAACTGGATCTGCGCCAGGCGATAGCCGACGAGGCGCTGGAGGTTTATTATCAGCCCTGCGTCAGTCTCGGTGATAACAGGATCACCGGCTGCGAAGCGCTGGTGCGCTGGCGGCATTCCGAACGCGGCATGATCTCGCCCGCCGAGTTCATTCCGATCGCGGAAGAGACCGGCCTGATCAACCAGCTCGGCGAATGGGTGCTGACGACGGCCTGCGCGGAGGCTACGACATGGCCCGACGATATCCGGCTCGCGGTCAACGTCTCGCCGGTCCAGTTCAGGAGCGGTACGCTGGCATTGAAGATCATCGCCGCGCTGAGGGCATGCGGACTGCCGGCGAGCCGGCTTGAACTGGAGATCACCGAGGCGGTGCTCATTCGCGACGACGAAGCCGCGCTCGCGATTCTGCATCAGCTTCGCGAGATCGGGGTACGGATCGCGCTCGACGATTTCGGCACCGGCTATTCCTCGCTGAGCTACCTGCAGCGTTTTCCGTTCGACAAGATCAAGATCGACCGCTGCTTCGTCACCGACATCGCCGAACCCGGCGGGTCGTGCGGCATCGTGCAGGCTGTGGTGAACATCGCCGCGGAACGGCACATCACGACCACGGCGGAGGGCGTTGAGACGCGACGGCAACAGGAATTGCTTCGCGCGCTCGGCTGCTCCGAAATGCAGGGCTACCTGTTCAGCCCGGCGAAGCCGGCGGCCGAAATCAGGCCATTGTTGTTCGCAAGCCCCGAACGGCCGGCGACCCTGAATCTGAACCGGGGCCGAAAGCGCCGGCAAGTTCCCGGCACCGCCTGAGCGCACACGCTCAGTCCCGAGTTGCAGGAAAGCGCCGGGCCTCGAAATGCAGCGCAGCGGCTTGCGACCGCCCCGCTTGAACCGGTTCTTCGTCGTATCGCAGCTCTAGTTCGGAACCGCGGCCTTGGGAGTAGACGGAACGTCCGCATTGACCGTGACGCCGCGCAGGAAGTTGTAGGCTGCCGCAAGCGCCTTGTCGTCCTTCTCCGCGGGCGGAACGTAGGATTGCGAACCCGTCTGCTCCTTGCCTTCGGCCGACAGATGGCCGCGCATCGACGCCTCTCCCTTCAGCTCCGGGCGGCCCTTCAGTTCGTCCGGCACATCCTGCACCACTTCGATATCGGGCTTGACGCCCTGCGCCTGGATGGAGTGGCCGGACGGCGTGAAATACCGCGCGGTCGTCAGCGCCAACGCGCCGTTGCCGGTGCCCAGCGGGATAATGGTCTGCACCGAGCCCTTGCCGAACGAGCGGGTGCCGATCAGGGTCGCGCGCTGGTGATCGTGCAACGCGCCGGCCACGATCTCGGATGCCGATGCCGAGCCGCCGTTGATCAACACGACAAGCGGCTTGCCCTTGATGAGATCGCCTCCCCGCGCGGAGAAACGCTGGGTTTCCTCCGCCGTGCGGCCCCGCGTCGAGACGACCTCGCCGCGCGCCATGAAGGTGCTGGAAACCGAGACTGCCTGGTCGAGCAATCCGCCGGGGTTGTTGCGGAGGTCGACGACATAGCCAGCGAGCTTGTCCTGCGGGATCTGCCTTCCGATGTCGGCAATCGCTTTTTTCAGCCCGTCGGTGGTCTGCTCGTTGAACGAGGTGATCCGGATATAACCGATATCGCCGCCTTCGGTGTGGTAGGTGACCGGCCGCACGCGAATGATCTCGCGCGTGATGGTGACGTCGATCGGCTGGTCCATGCCCTTGCGCGTGATCTTGAGCCGGGTTTTGGTATCGACCGGGCCCTTCATCTTGTTGACGGCCTGTTCCAGGGTAAGTCCCTGGACCGCGTCGTCGTCGATCTGGGTGATCAGGTCGCCCGACAGGATGCCGGCCTTGGCCGCAGGCGTGTCGTCCATCGGCGCGACTACCTTGACCAGGCCGTTCTCCATCATGACCTCGATACCGAGCCCGCCGAACTCGCCGTGGGTGGTCTCCTGCATGTCCTTCCAGGCCTTGTCATTCATGTAGCGCGAATGAGGGTCCAGCGAAGTAACCATGCCGTTGATGGCGCCTTCGATCAGCTTGGCGTCGTCGGGCTTCTCGACGTAGTCGCTCCTTACCCGCTCGAACACCTCGCCGAACAAATTGAGCTGCGAATAGGTGTCAACGCCGCCGGCTGCCCTGGCGACGGCGACCGATAGCGTGTCCTGGGGCGAGGTGACGAGCAGGGTCAGGCCCGCGCCTGCCGCCGCACCGAGGAAAAACAGGAAATTCTTGCGCATTGTTCGCGAACCTTCTTGCTGTCAGTTGCCGCCCGTCACGGGCTGGCGTTCCAGCGTCTCGCCCTCAGGCTGAAACCCGGCAACTGATTCACAACACCTTTCCGGTATCTTTGAGGCCGTTCTGACATGTTGACGGCTGGGTGCCGAAACCGCGCTTGGCGCGGGTGCCCAGCCACCAGCCGAATTGCGGGGGCACGTTACGGAACGGCCCCTCGATGCCCAGTTTCAAGGCAGCGTCCATCGGCCAGTTCGGATTATTGAGGATTTCGCGCCCGACCGCGATCAGGTCGGCCTGCCCGTCCCGCAGGATCTGCTCGGCCTGGTCGCCATGAATGATCAGGCCGACCGCCATGGTCATGATGTCGGCGTCGCGGCGGACATATTCCGACAGCGGCACCTGATAGCCGTATTTGATTTCCTTGCCCAGGATCGGCGCCTGGTCGGTGATTCCACCGGACGAGCAGTCGATGACATCGACGCCCTTGGCTTTGAGGATTTTCGCCAGCCGCGAGCTCTGTTCCGGTCCCCATCCGGCGTTATCTTCCACCGATAACCGCACGAACAGCGGCTTCTCGTCGGGCCAATGCGCGCGCACCGCTTCCGTGATCTCGATGATGAAGCGCATCCGGTTCAGTTCGGAACCGCCATATTCGTCGCTGCGCTGGTTGGACCGTTCCGACAGGAACTCATGCACGAGATAGCCGTGCGCGCCGTGTAGCTCCAGCACCTCGAAGCCGGCTTCATCGGCGCGCCGCGCCGCGTTGCCCCAGGCCTGCACGAGGTCTTTCACCTCGTGGCGCTCCAGCGCCCTCGGCACCGGCCATTTCTCGCTGTGCGCGATCGCGCTCGGCGCCACCGGCGCCCACGCCTCCCAGTCGTCGATGTCGGCCGTTCGCTGCAGCGGCCCGTCGCCTTCCCAGGGACGGTTGGCGCGCGCCTTGCGGCCGGAATGGCCGAGCTGAATTCCGGCCACCGAGTTCTGCTGCCTGATGAACTTGACCAGGCGCTTGAGCGGCTCGACGAAGGCGTCGTCCCAGATGCCGAGATCACCCACCGTGCCGCAGCCGCGCCGCTCGACCTTGGTCGAACTCGACGATGACGAGGCCGGCGCCGCCGGCCGCGAACTTGCCGGCATTCATCAGATGCCAGTCGGTCGGGAACCCGTTCACCGCGGAATACTGGTGCATCGGCGGCACCACGATGCGGTTGCGCAGCTCGACGCCCCGGATCGTCAGCGGTGAAAACAGCAGCATCCCGGACATGACCTATTTCCTCTTTCCTCGTTCAGCCTCGGACATCGTTCTCCCGGCGTCGCCCCCGGGCGGTCTTCTTGCATGGCAACGATATATGCGCTCAGGCGCCGCGGCAAAGCCGGAATCCCGGAAGTTTCTGTCCAATTCGTAATTGCAGCTATTCGAAGCTGGAGACCATTTGGAGGTGCCGGGCATCCCGGGACCTCATGGTTCGAGACGGCGCGATGCGCCTCTGGTTGCGTGAAGTTGACGTCGTCCCTGCGAACGCACTAGGGCATGCACACATCTGGTGCGACGGATTGACTCGGGTCTGGCGAGGGGGATTCCAGAATCGGGAATTCATGTGATTCCTATTGGGGCACTTCGGCTTTGGCAGAGGTGTCGGCATGCTGGCGCAAATTGGCTGGTCATTGGGTCGGTTCGGGGATCGTCGTCTCGATAAAGGGGGGCGGCGCTCATCGAATGCATGGTCGCGGGCAAGGATGTCTGCCTGCGGCGGCTGGCAAAGGGCGTCCGTGGCCAGGAAGTGCGGTTCAACCGCTTTCTCGGCAATGCCAAGGTGACGACCGCACGCGTGATCGAAAGCTGGAGCGAAGGCACGGCGGCGGCGGCGGAAGGCCGCCATGTTCTGGCGATCCAGGACACCAGCGAAATCAACTTCGCAACCACTGCGAAACGCCGGCGCGGGCTCGGGGAGATCGGCAAGGGCAACGGCCGCGGGGTGCTGCTGCACCCGATGCTGGCGGTGGACGCCGAGAATGGCAGCTGTCTCGGTCTGGTGAGTGGCCAGGTGTGGACCCGCAAGGGCCGCCGCACCGTCTCGCACGACCTGCGGGATTTGTCGGACAAGGAATCGCAGCGCTGGATCGCCACTGCGCTGGCGGCCAAGCCGCTGCTTGCCAAGGCCGCCATGGTGACCGCGCTCGGCGACCGCGAGAGCGACATCTTCGCCCTTTATGCCAGCGCGGCTGAGGAGCGCTTCCATGTGATCGCCCGCAGCATGCATGATCGCAAGCTCACGGATGGTGCCGGCTTGTATGCGGCCAGCGAGGGCATGGCTGTCGTGGACCAGCGCCTGATCGTGCTGCCGGCGCGGGCGCAGTGGGCCGAACGCACCGCACAGCTCGAACTTCGCTTCGGCGCAGTGAGTCTGGCCCGGCCGCAAACCAGGTTCCTGCGCCATCTGCCTGAAAGCTTGCCCTTGAACTATGTCGATGTGCGTGAACCAGATCCCAACGCCGGCACAGAGCCGCTGCACTGGCGGCTTCTCACCACTCACCCGGTGGCGACTGCAGAAGAGGCTTGGCGCATCGTCGAATGGTACAAGCGGCGTTGGCTGATCGAGCAGTTCTTCCGCGTCCTCAAGACCCAAGGCTTCAGGCTCGAAGATAGCCAGGTCGCCACCGCCGACCGACTCCTCAAGCTGGTCGCAATCGCCGCCAAGGCGGCGATCATCACCATCCAGCTCCTGCAGGCCCGCGATGGCCGTGGTTACCAGTCCGCCCGGCTTGCCTTCGATGCCAACGGTGTCGCAACGCTCGCCGCTCTCAATCGAAATCTCGAGGCCCAAAGCAAAAGGCTCAGGAACCCGCATCCACCCGACAGTCTTGCCTGGGCCGCCTGGATCATCGGCCGTCTCGGCGGCTGGGACGGCTATCGCTCGTCCAAACCGCCAGGTCCCATCACCATGAAAAACGGCCTCGAATACTTCCACGCCGTCGCCGCAGGATGGGGTCTCAGAGATGTGTGCATGCCCTAGTGCGAACGCAGGGACCCATACGCCGTGCCGCCTGTTGTGAGAGACGCTGTTCGACGGCCTTCGCGTAACAATTAATGCCTGTGGTTATGGATCCCGGGTCGCGCTTCGCTTGCCCGGGACGACGGAGATACGTTTTCAAACAGCCAATCCCGGCCCGGACACGCCTTCGCGATCCCGCGGCGCGGATTGCGCCCGAGCTGTGCATGAATTTCTCGCCCCATAGAGGGCGTGGGGAATGCCGGGTGCCCTCGCACCCGCGGCCGCGCGTGTATTGGTAGTAAGCACGCGCGTTAGTCACCACGAGTACGCCGGAAACACCCGGCATTCCCGCACGCGAATGGTTTTAACGGTTTCCTTCGTGATCTCCCCGGCGATCGGGCTTTCTTGTCACCGTCACCGGCAGCGTCTCCGCTGCCGACTTGACGCCGGCGTCGAGGCGTCAGGACCACACGACTTCGCCGTCCGCGTCAGCGCCGTTCGTCAGCGGCACCTCCGCGTCCACCGCATCCCGCACCCTACGTCCGTGACGATCGCGAAACGCCCCTCCGGGGGCCGGGACGGCGAGAGATATGGATTTGATTTGGGTAAAACGGGAAGGGAAATATTTTTGCAGACGGGGACTGGACAGGTGGAATCGGCTTGATCCGCTTCGACAAATTCGCCGTGCGCGTAATTCCCCTTGGCTCCCGGATTTCGCCGAGCCGCCATCGGGCGGCGCTTCGCGCCGACCCGTTGGCTCATCTACGCCAACTAAAGGCGACGAACGTTCAGCGGCCGTAGAGACCGGTCAATGTCGCCTTCGCCAAGGTGTGGAAGTGCAGGTCGAATCCGACCAGCGCTGCGGACGCCGCATCGTTCTTGGCGTCGGGCAGCTTGTCGACGTCGACGGCAAAGACCGTGATCTGGTAATGATGCGGCTTGTCGCCGGCCGGCGGACACGGGCCGCCATAGCCGTCACTGCCGAAATCGGTCCGGCTCTGGATCGCGCCCTTGGGCATCAGCTTCTTCTTCACATCGCCCGCGCCCTTGGGCAGCGATGTCGTGCCGGGCGGAATATTGAACACGACCCAGTGCCACCAGCCGCTGCCGGTCGGTGCATCCGGGTCGTAGATGCTGACGGCGAAGCTCCTGGTGGCGGCCGGCGCGCCGCTCCAGCTCAGGCCTGGTGAAACATTGCCGCCGGTGCAGCCAAAACCCTTGAACACCTGCTCGCTGGCAATGGTGGCGCCCTCCTTGAGGTCGGCGCTGGTCAGGGTCATGCTCTGCGCGTTCGCAGCACTTGCGCCCAATACGCCGACGCCAAGCGCCGCCATCCAGACTGCCCGTTTTGTCATGGCAATTCCTCCCTGCGATGAGCCGAAATTTCTTGTCTTCTTCCCGGCGATACCAGCCATAGCAATTTTCGGGATGGCGCGGAAGCTCGGGAAGCGATACGCGAAAGGCAAAAGCAGCGATGCATCCCGGGGAGGAAACGATGAACGAAGCGACGCGCATCCCACCGCAGGCCGTTGAACTCGGCGCCAGCGGCGAAGAGTTCCAGAACCTGCACGAGTTGATCCGCAAAGCGCGCGCCAACCTCAATCAGAATTCCTGGGACTATATTGTCGGCGGCGCCGAGACCGAGACCACCATGCGCCGCAACCGCATGGCGCTCGACGAAATTGCGTTCCGGCCGCGGGTGCTGCGCAACGTCGCTCATGTCGACGCCTCGGTCGGGCAATTCGGCCGGAAAATGCGGCTGCCGGTGATGATCGCGCCGGTCGGCGCGCTCGAGCTGTTCGAGCCCGGCGCCGCGGCAAGCGTCGCGCGCGCGGCCGGCACCTTCGGCGCCGCCCATATGCTGAGCTCGGTATCCGAGCCGGGCCTCGAGAAGACCGCCGAGGCCGCGCCGGATGCCTTGAGGATGTATCAGCTCTATGTCCGCGGCGGCGATGCCTTCGTCGAGGATTGCGTCAGCCGCGCAATCGATAACGGATATACCGCGTTCTGCCTGACGGTCGACACCGCGCATTACAGCCGGCGCGAGCGCGACATCGCCAAGCGCTATGTCCGCGCCAGCCGCGTCCGCGCCACCGGCGGCGAATTCCAGAAGGGGCTGGAATGGCGCACCGTGAAGCTGATCAAGGACAAGTTCGCAATACCGCTGGTCATCAAGGGCATCGCCACCGCGGAGGATGCGCAAATCGCGCTCGATCACGGGGTCGACTGGATCTACGTATCCAATCACGGCGGCCGCCAGCTCGACCACGGCCGCGGCGCCATGCACGTGCTGCCGGAAATCGTGGCCGCCGTCGGCGGCCGCGCCAGGATCATGGTCGACGGCGCGTTCTGCCGCGGCAGCGATATCGTCAAGGCAATCGCGATGGGCGCCGATCTCGTCGGCATCGGCCGCCTGCAATGCTGGGCGCTGGCGGCAAAAGGCGAAGCCGGAGATCTTGCGGATGCTGGAGTTGCTCGAAGACGAAGTGATCAGGTGCCTGGGCCTGCTCGGCGTCACATCTTTCGCGGAGCTCGACAAATCCTGTCTGCATCCGGCGACACCGACCAACCTGCCGGGCGTCTTCAGCGCGTTTCCGCTGCTGGATATCGAGCCGTATCGATATTGAACCCGGCGCGGCGGTTCGGAACCGCGGCGGGCAGGACCGGTTGCTCCTGCGCGGCATTTTTCGTAAACCGCCGCCATGACCCGCCCCCTGCTCTCTCCCGGCGCCGCCGACGCGCTGTTGTTCGATCTCGGCCGCGTGGTGCTCGATATCGACTTCAACAAGACGCTTGCCTGCTGGGCCGGTCACGCCGGCTGCGAGGTAGCGCAACTCGTCGGACGATTTGCGCGCGACGAAATCTATCGGCGTCACGAAAAGGGCGAGATCAGTGACGCCGAATTCTTTGCCGCGCTCCGCGCTTCGCTCGGCATCAGGCTGTCCGACACCCAGTTCCTCGAGGGCTGGAACGCGATCTTCGCCGGCGAAATGCCTGGCATCGCGCCGCTGCTTGCGCGCGCCGCAAAGCGCCTGCCGCTCTACGCCTTCTCCAACACCAACGGCGCCCATGTCGAACATTTCTCGATAGTCTATGCCGACGTGCTCGGCCATTTCCGCGAAATGTTCCTGTCTTCCAGCATCGGGCTTCGGAAACCGGATGCTGCGGCCTATGATCATGTGGTGAAGGCGATCGGGGTGCCGGCCGGACGCATCGTGTTCTTCGACGATCTCGCCGAGAATATCGAAGGCGCGCGCGCCCGCGGCCTCACCGCGGTTCACGTGACATCGCCCGACGATGTCGCCGAGGCGCTGGCCGCGCTCGGGATTTAATTTAGGAGTTTTGGCTTTGGGAGTTTTATCTTGGCATTGATGCCGGTTGCCGATGCGCTTGCCGCCGTTCTCGCGGGCGCCGAGCCGCTGCCCGAGGAAATGGTCGCGCTGGACGCGGCCCATCACCGCGTGCTGGCGCGCGACGTTGCGGCGTTGCGCACCCAGCCGCCGCAGGCGATGTCGGCGATGGACGGCTATGCGGTACGCTCTGCCGATGCGTCGCCGCCGGGACCCGGCTCAAGGTGATCGGCGAGGTCGCGGCCGGCCGCCCGTTCGACAAGACGCTTGGCGCGGGCGAAGCCGTGCGGATCTTTACCGGCGGCGTGATCCCCGAAGGCGCCGACGCCGTCATCATCCAGGAAGACACCGTCGCCGAAGGCGGCGGCATCACCATCACCGAGGCCGCGCGCCCGGGACGGCATATCCGCCCCGCCGGCATCGACTTTCGCAAGGGCGATGTGCTGCTGGCGAAGGGAATCCGCCTCACCGACCGCGATCTCTCGCTGGCCGCGGGCATGAACTATCCCGAGCTTGCCGTGCGCCGCCGGCCGAAGGTCGCGATGCTCGCCACCGGCGACGAACTGGTGATGCCGGGCTCGACCCCCGGCCCCGGACAGATCGTCTATTCCAACGGCTACGCGCTGCGGGCGCTGGCCCGCCACGAAGGCGCCGAGACCATCGATCTCGGCATCGCCGCCGATACCGTCGAGGCCACCACGACTGGGCATCCGCCGCGCCCGCGACTGCGGCGCCGATATCCTGGTCACCACCGGCGGCGCCTCGGTCGGCGACCACGACCTCGTCAAGCAGTCGCTGGAGGCCGAAGGCGTCACCATGGCGTTCTGGCAGATCGCGATGCGGCCGGGCAAGCCGATGATGCACGGCCGGCTAGGGGCGATGCGGGTGATCGGCCTGCCCGGCAATCCCGTGTCGTCCTATGTCTGCGGCTTCCTGTTCCTGGTGCCGCTGATTCGCGCTTTATCCGGGCGCGCCGACATCCATCACGCCCGCGAGACGGCGCTGCTCGGGCGCGATGTCGGCGCCAATGACCTGCGCGAAGACTATCTGCGCGCCCGCCTCGAGCTGCGCGCGGACGGCGCCCTGATCGCCACCCCGGTCGACCATCAGGACTGCTCGCTGCTTGGGAAATCTCGCTGCGGCACGGGCGCTTGTGATCCGTCGCGCCCTTCGCGCCCAAAGCCGCCGCCGGGTCGGCCTGCGATATCCTGCGGCTGCCGGCCTGACCCGTCGAGCGCGCCCGTCCCGACAAATCCTGAGCTCGTTGACGAGAAATTAAGTGGTTGCGGAACACATATGGAACATATAGTGTATGTTCATGATTTGTTTCGAGTATCGGTGTCTACGAATGGGAGTTCTGACTCGACTTCCGCAGTCTCTGATTTCGGCGTCTCGGAATCGAGCGGCACTTATCAAACTGGGGATTGGTCGAGATGCTCACGCGCAAACAATATGAACTCCTGCGATTCATCAGCGAACGCCTGAAGGAATGCGGCGTTCCGCCCTCCTTCGACGAGATGAAGGACGCGCTGGATTTGCGCTCGAAGTCCGGCATCCACCGCCTCATCACCGCGCTGGAAGAGCGCGGCTTCATTCGCCGCCTGCCCAATCGCGCCCGCGCCATCGAGGTGATCAAGCTGCCGGAGCTTGTCGGGGAACGGCAACGGCCGCCGCGGCTTCACGCCCAGCGTCATCGAAGGCACGCTCGGCAGGGTCCGCAGTCCAGCAGCGTCGGCTCCGAGGACGACGGCAGCCGTCCGGTCGCCGTGCCTGTGATGGGCCGCATCGCCGCCGGCACGCCGATCGAGGCGTTGCAGACCCGCAGCCACACCATCAGCGTGCCGCCGGACATGCTCGGCTCCGGCGAACATTACGCGCTCGAAGTGCGCGGCGATTCCATGGTGGATGCCGGCATCCTCGACGGCGACATGGCGCTGATCCAGCGCAACGAGACCGCCGAGACCGGCGATATCGTGGTGGCGCTGATCGACGAAGAGGAAGCGACGCTGAAGCGCTTCCGCCGCCGCGGCGCCTCGATCGCGCTGGAACCCGCCAACACCTCCTATGAAGTCCGCATCCTGCCGCCGAACCGGGTGAAGATTCAGGGCAAGCTGATCGGGCTTTACCGGAAGTATTGACCGAACATCATCCGAACGCATGCGCCCGGACCCGGTCCGGGCATGCGGTCGGATTTTTATCCCCGGGGGTGGAAAGCGGTATTTGCATCGCCCGCCTCCTCCGGTAGAGAGCGCTGCGTCGGCGAAAGACGGCGGCGGCTCCGGTGGCCCGTCCGTCGCACACGACCAGAGTGCCAATTCTGGCCGGGCATTCGCCAACCAGCCATCCTCAAAACGCATTTGTGATCTGGCTCCACGACCGGAGCCGCAGAATTGCCGCCAATGTGGTAAATACTGGATCGCTAGTTGTCCACTCTGATAGAGGCCTGCGCCTCTCAGCGGCGCGGGTTGGCTATCTCGAACGAGGAGCAATCCGATGTGTGACTATAGTCTGCACGCCGTAGCGACGCGCCCCGCCCAGGTCGGAGAGACGCTGATCACCACGACATTCCGCGGCACTTCGACCCGCGGCTTCGCCTCGGAAAGCGATCCCAATGTCGCGGTCTGCATGCTTCCGGGGACCGAACTGGCGTTCGCCGAAAACGTCAAATACGACAATCGATGGATCTGGACGCGGGAAATCGATTTCCGGGTGGGAAAATTCGGCGCGATCGACTCGCATGTTCCGGACCGGCACCATGACGCGATCGAATTTCCGGACGGAAGCCGTGTGCTGGTGACGCTGCTCTGCGAAGGGCAGCGCGTGACCGTGCTGCAATTGCCCGTCGTGCATCAGCCTCAGCCGACCGAGCGCGCACGACGGCTGCCGGCACGCCCGCGGCAACGCCGCTCTCGGCTGGTTGAAATGAGCGCGTAAGGATTCCCGCCGGTTCCGGCCGGCGGGATCTGATCGTGCGCCGAACCGCACGGCGAGACTGACCATGGATCACGGGGAAGACGCGCGGGCCGAAGAACTGAGAATCTGAGGCTGGCGCTGGCGACGTTCGCCGTGCAGCTCGACGCCTTCGAAATGCGAACGAGCGGAGTGCGGCTCGGGGCCGGCACAAAGCCTGGAAAGCCTCAATCCCTGCCCTGTGGCCCGATCGGTCGCAGGCTTCGGAAGGGAAAAAATGATTGGGCGTCAATAAAGTCACCTGGCAGCAAGTCGGGCACGTGACCGAACCGGGCCGCTACATGTTCCGGTTCGGCTGGCTCACGATCGCGGCGGAGGATCTGGCTGTCTGGCAACAGTTCCCGGATGCGGTGTTTGCGCTGGTCAAGACCGCGGCCGCAACGGACCCCGCGGCGACAGACGCGGGAGAGGAATTTCATCTGGGCGCATTCGAACTGCGGGAAGATCCCTCGCTTCAGGAGATGTGAGCCGGCTCACCCTCGTTCCGGAATGGTCCGAAGGACCAATCGAGATTCCGGGTTCGCGTTCTGAACGCGCCCCGGAATGACCATGCATAATGGCCTTTAGTCCTCCGCCTGCTGATCCGCTTCCGCCGGCGTCGCGTCCACGGGCCGCGCGGCCCTTGGGCGGGGCGCGATGGCTGCATCGGCCTCCCCTTCGCCGGCGACCGCCGGCGACCATGGCCGATCGACGCCCCTCGGCCTGACCGCATCGACGGCAAAGCCGTCCCGGCTTCGCCATAGCGCCATCGCGCCCTGCGCTTCGCAAACGATCCCGTCCGACATGACCGCGGACGGACATGCGGGCGGCGCCTGCCTCGCCGTCACCAGCAGCGCCGCGCGCTCGCAATCGTCCGCCAGCGCCTCAGGCCTGAGCGCCAGCGCGACCAACCCGCCGCCGGCCATCTGCGTCACACAGCCCGCGTCGTCGCACGAGACGCCTTCGGCCAGCGAGGCATCGGCGGGCAGCCTCGGGGATCGGCGTCGGCCGCCAGCCATTCCTTGAGCAGGAACGCATCCTTGGCGGTCCGCATCAGATGCAGCCGCCCGTCCCGGCCGCGGACGCCGACATTGTGGCCGTCAGCGGAGATCAGGATATCCGGCTGCGGCACCGCCAGGCCCAGATCACCGAAAGCGCCAGCACCACCGCGCCCGACCAGCGCAGCGGCGTCCGCAACAGGCCCAGCAGGACGATCCCGATGCTCGCCGCGATCAGCGGCCCGATCCCGAACGCCGCCATGCGGCCGATGGCGCCGGGCAGGCCAGCGACCCATTGCGTCACCGCGATCATCCAGTCGATGCCGACGCCCATGAGCCACCAGAACACGCCGTCGAAGCCAAAGGGCATCGCGACCAGGCCCAGCAGGCCCGCCGGCATCACCACCGCCGACACCACCGGCATCGCCGCCAGATTGGCGAGGACGCCATACGGCGTCACGCGGTGAAAATGAAAGGCGGCATAGGGCGTGGTCGCCAGCCCCGCCACCAGCGACGCCAGCGTCAGCGTCATGATCTCGCGTCCGCCCCACAGCGCCACCTTCGCGGTCGCGGAGTTGTCGGGCGAGGCAAACAGGCGGGGCATGCCGATCTGCACCAGCGCCACCAGTCCCAGCGTCGCCGCGAACGACATCTGGAAGCTCGGATGCACCAGCGCCTCCGGCGCAAGCGCCAGCACGATCATCGCCGCCACCGCCAGCGTGCGGAACGTCACGGCGCGGCGGTCGACCATGACGGCGATCAGCACCACCGCCGTCATGAAGAACGATCGTTGCGTGGCGACTTCGGCGCCCGACAGCAGGAGATAGAACAAGGCCGCGGCAAGCGCCGCGGCCGCCGACCATTTCTTGATCGGAAAGCCGACGGTCAGCCCGGGGATCAGCGCCAGCAGCGCGCGCACCGCGAAGAACACGACGCCGGCGACGACCGCCATGTGATAGCCCGAAATCGACAGCACGTGGCCGAGGCCGGAGATGAACATCGCGTCGTTGACCGGCGTCGTGATCGCGTCGCGGCGGCCGGTCAACAACGCGGTCGCAATCGCGCGCTTGTCGCCATCGAGCGTCGTTCGTATCCGCGCATCGATCGCGTCGCGCAAATCTTGCATGAACGCGGCGTAACGCAGCGACAGGCCGCCGCTGTCCGGCGGCTCCACGGTCTTGATCGCGCCCGTGACGAAACCGGAGGCGCCGATGCCCTGGAAAAACATGTCGCGGCCGAAATCGTAGCTGCCCGGCCGCAACGGCGCGAGCGGCGGCTGCAGCCGCGCCTTCAATTCGACAAAGCTGCCGACCGCGGGCGCGGTGCCCTTGCGCACCGACAGCCGAACCCGCTCCAGCCTGATCTGCGATGCGCGGGCTTTCCATTTCGGCGACGCGCAACACGAAGCGGTCGGTGCGCTCGCGGATGTCGCGGGTCTCGACAAAGCCCGACAGCGACACCGAATACATCGGCCTTGCCAGCACGCCATGCGCGATCCGCGCCGTTTTCCACGTCGCCGCCGCAAAACCCGCGGCCATCGCGGCGATCATCACCGCAACCGGAAATAACTTTTGCCGCCGCAGCAGAAACGCGGCCGCGCAAAGCGCCACTGCCGCGACCGCGGTAACCCACAAGACCGGCTCATGATCGGCGGTGAAATAGAACGCGATGCCGGTGCCGAATGCGACCGGCACCCATGGCAGCAACCGGCCGGCGCCGGCCTCGGCGCGCGATCCATTCGCGCAAGCGCTCGAGGAGAGACTGACCATGCGCTGAAACCGGATGGCGCGAAGCCGCCGGCCCGCGCCGCCTCGCGCGGCGGCCAGGTTCCCGCTACCCCCTGCGTCCGGGCCCTGCCCCGCTCCGCCATTCCGGTGGTCCCGCGCACTGCTCCACGGACCCCGATGCTACCGTAGGGTGTTACCGTCGGGAAAGCGGAACGAATGCAGAATCAAGCGGAAAGATGTGCGTCAGCCCTTGGCGTTCGACTTTCTCTCGAACGTTTCGCGCAAGCTGGAGTTGAACCGGGAACCAATCTACTCCTCGTGCTTCTTAGCTATGCATGACCGACAACCAAACTCCGTTCGCGCATCTCGGCCTCGACAGAGCGATTGCCCTTCGCTGGGTGCTGAGGGATATCAAGGCCGAGCGGCTGAAACTCTCGCCGGTCAGCGAGAGCGATTTGGGCACCCTGACGGAGCTTGGCTTGATTGAACTGCAGGATGACGTGCCGGTGCTGACAAAGGCCGGTCGCGACGCTCTGGATTGACGACGAACCGTTCTGACGTGCTGGCTTGAAGCCGGCGCTTAAAGCCAATTCTCAGAGTCTGTTCTGATCCGCCATCTTCCGACGTTAACCTTTGCTAACGACCCTGCGGCTAGGATTCCCGAATCAATCGGGAGCTTGGCGATGCCGCGCAGGATCATGCTGTCCGTTCTGGCGATCGCCGTCACCGCGATGACCGCTGACGCCGCCGATCTGCCGACCCAGAGCCGGCTGGGCGCGATCTTTGCGGAGCCTGCCGCCGAAGCGCCTCCGCAAGCCTATCGCGACCGGGAATATTCCGCTCCCGTCATCGGCTACCGCCTGCTGCCGGATCCCGTGTGGAACCGCGGCGTCTACAATTACGGCTCGTCATGGTCCTATTACTACGGCGGCCCGTATTACGGCGGGCCCTACGTCTGGAGCGGTTTCCGCCTGCCCTATGTCTGCGGCCTCTACGGCTATTGCAATTAGGCGGCCGGCAGAGCCGATCTCTAGCCAGGCGCCAGTGCCTGCCCGACCGCGTAGAGTGAGCATTCCTTCCACGCTTCCGCGCATTGGCGCATCGCTACTTTCTTGGCTTCGTCGATCGTTCGCGAGACGGCGGTGACTGACGAACAATGACCTTCGCGATTCCAAGCAAACGCTTTGATATCGGTGCGCGCCTTGACGTAGTAATCGAAATAGTTCGTGCACGCCGCGTTGAGCGGTTCCGGCGCCGGAATGGCAGCCTGCGGGGGCAATTCGACAACCAGCGATGTCGGCAGGTGCAATCCATTCAAAAAGCTTGCAACGGAAGGCCACCATAATTCGGCTGGGCCCATCACCAGCATATAGTGGCCCTCAACGCCAAATGGCGGCAGGACCTGCAATTGTGCTGGTGCGCCGGAAGCGGCATAGGCCTCGAACATGCGGCGACCCAAAGCCGCCGGAACGTAATGGTCGTTCTCCGAATAGATCCACAGCGCAGGAACCCGTGCGGTGCGGCCAAAGATACCGGCGTCCTCCACAATATGATCCGGGCCGCAAACCCGATCGGGAGCAGCAGAACCGTGGCCGCCTGAGAAATCGAGAATGCCGACGACACCGGGAGGATTGTTCGCCGCCGCGGTGGTTACCGCAAAGCCTCCGGTCGAATGCCCCAGCAGCAAAACCCGATCGGGGTCTACCCAGGGTTCGCCGCGAAGCGTGGCCACGGCGCCGGTGACGTCCTCGGCCGCGGTTCGCCCGACGGCCAGATAATCCCGATTGTCGCACGTTCCAGAGAGAGCTTCGGCAAATCGTCCCTCCGAACGACCAAAGCCACGGCGCATGATCGATACAGCGGCATAACCACGCTGCGCAAACGCCACAGCCGGATTAAGGAGGTCGGACGGCGATTGTTGAGCCATCGCGGTACGAAGGGTTTCACCGGTGGCGCGAACCGTGCCGTGAACCAGCACGACCAGCGGAAAACGCTCGGGCCGATCAGGGCGGATGACCCTGGCCTCGAGTTTTACCTGGCTTCCATCGGGAAGCGTGATCGGTAGCAGCAGGTTTTCCTGGACCAGACCCGGTAGTACGGTATCAGCCCTAGCTGGGCACACCAGAAGCGCGAGCAGTGCAATAGCGCAACCAAGTCGCCTCATTCTCGTCTCCCCCTGACATTGCCGGCCATCGCCAGGACTACACGACCTAGGGTAGTGAAATGGGCGACTCAGTTCAATAGAGCCATAGTTCAGATGTGGCGCACGTCCCTTTGCCGCGACAGATGGGCAGGAAGCACCTCGGGCAAAGGCACCAAGCAAGCCTGAAATGAGTACAAGCAACCAGGCTGCGTCTGCGACCGCTCGGTTAGAGCAGCGGCGTCTGCGACGAGACGTGATGGCTGGCGATTTTCCAGCCGCCGTCTTCACGTGTGAGCACCCAGGTGATCTTAACCGACAACGGCGGCGTGGCTTCGTCGACGACGAACGACGCGGTGCCTGCGAAATTGATCAGATCGGGATTGACCTGCGCCGTCGTGACGTCGCTGAACCCAACGGTCGGCGAACGCCAACGCGGCAGCGCGTTGAAATAGGCCTTCACGCCTTCGGTGCCCTGGTACAGCGTCGACTTCGAGCCGAAGAAGAAGGCGTTCTTCGAGTACAGCGACGACAGCGCATCCGCGTCGAGCCGGCCAAACGCCGCCGACCATTTCGCGATGATCGCGGATACCGCGTCGTCGGCGAGGCTCGGCATCGGATCCTCAGCCCTTGGCCCCGACTTCCTTGGCAAAGGTATCGCGCAGGCCGATGGTGCGGTTGAACACCGGCGGTCCGGCGTCGAGTCCCTGTCGCGCACGAAATAGCCCTGCCGCTCGAACTGCATCACGTCAGGCGAATTGGCTTCGGCGATGGCGGGCTCGATCCGCGCGTCCGGCAAAATTTCCAGCGACTGCGGATTGAGGTCGGCGGCGAAATTGGCGGCGTCCGGCGAGGGCTTTGCGAACAGCTGGTTGTAGATGCGGATTTCCGCCGGCTTCGACTGCCTGGCCGGCAGCCAGTGCATGGTCGCCTTGACCTTGCGGCCGTCGGGCGCGTTGCCGCCCTTGGTCGCGGGATCGTAGGTGCAGCGCAATTCGATCACCTCGCCCGCGGCGTTCTTGATGACGTCCCGGCAGGTGACGAAATAGGCGTAGCGCAGCCGGACTTCGTTGCCGGGCGACAGCCGGAAAAACTTCTTCGGCGGATTCTCCATGAAATCGTCGCGCTCGATGTAGAGCTCGCGGCCGAACGCGATGCGGCGCGTGCCGGCGGCCGGATCGTCCGGATGGTTGACGGCCTCGAGCTCCTCGACTCTGGCCTTCCGGATAATTCTCGATCACGATCTTCAGCGGCCGCAGCACCGCCATCCGCCGCTGCGCCGTCTTGTTGAGAATTTCGCGGATGCAGAATTCCAGCATGCCGACGTCGACGACGCTGTTGGCTTTCGCGACCCCGATGCGCTTGACGAATTCCCGGATCGCCGCCGGCGGCACCCCGCGCCGCTTCAAGCCGGCGATGGTCGGCATGCGCGGATCGTCCCAGCCGGCGACGTGGCCGCCGCGCACGAGTTCGGTCAGCACCCGCTTCGACAGCAGCGTATAGGTCAGATTGAGCCGCGCGAATTCGTACTGGTGCGGTTTCGACGGCACCGGCAATTTGTCGAGCAGCCAGTCGTAGAGCGGCCGGTGGTCCTCGAATTCCAGCGTGCAGATCGAATGCGTGATGCCCTCGATCGCGTCCGACTGCCCATGGGCGTAGTCGTAGCTCGGATAGATCGACCATTTGTCGCCGGTGCGCGGATGCGTGGCGTGCAGGATGCGATAGAGCACGGGGTCGCGCAGATTGATGTTGCCGGACGACATGTCGATCCTGGCGCGCAGCACGCGGGCGCCGTTCGGAAACTCGCCGGCCTTCATGCGGCGAAACAGATCGAGGTTTTCCTCCACCGAGCGGTCGCGGAACGGGCTGTTCTGGCCCGGCTCGGTCAGCGTGCCGCGCCGGATCCGGATTTCCTCCTGCGACTGGTCGTCGACATAGGCGAGGCCCGAGCGGATCAGGCCCTCCGCCCATTCGTAGAGCTGTTCGAAATAATCCGAGGCATAGAACAGGTATTTTCCCCAGTCGTAGCCGAGCCAGTGCACGTCGGCCTGAATCGAATCGATATATTCCTGCTCTTCCTTGGTCGGATTGGTGTCGTCGAACCGCAGGTGGCAGCGCCCGGAAAACTCCTGCGCGATGCCGAAATTGAGCGCGATCGACTTGGCGTGGCCGATATGCAGATAGCCGTTCGGCTCCGGCGGGAACCGGGTCACGATCTGGCTGTGTTTCTTGGCGTCGAGATCGGCCTGGATGATGTCGCGAATGAAATCGCGCCCCGTTTCTGCCGCCACCGGTTCTATCGTCATTCCTGTTTCCTGTTCGGGAATCAATGGACTATCTGCCAAATCCGCCCGCTCCACGGAAGGCTTTAGTTATGCCCGGTTCCTGCTATACACCACCGCGCCTCCCGCATGCCCCCTTTGTTCGCGACCCGCTTTTGCAATGACCGATTCCGTCGTCACGCGCTTTGCGCCCTCGCCGACCGGCTTTCTCCACATCGGAGGAGCCCGCACGGCGCTGTTCAACTGGCTTTACGCGAGGAAGCGCGGCGGCAAGATGCTGTTGCGGATCGAGGACACCGATCGCGAGCGATCGACCGAGCCTGCGATCGCGGCGATCCTGGACGGGCTGAAATGGCTCGGGCTCGATTGGGACGGCGAGGTCATCTACCAGTTCAGCCGGGCCGCGCGGCACCGCGAGGTGGCCGAGCAGTTGCTGGCCACGCGGCAAGGCCTATCGCTGCTACGCCACGCCGGAGGAACTCACGGCGATGCGGGAAAAGGCGCGCGCCGAGGGCCGCACGCGCCTCTATGACGGCCTGTGGCGCGACCGCGACCCCTCGGAAGCGCCGGCCGGCATGAAGCCCACGATCAGGCTCAGGGCGCCCCAGACCGGCGAGACCGTGATCGAGGATCAGGTCCAGGGCCGCGTGGTCTGGCAGAACGAGAACCTCGACGACCTCGTGCTGCTGCGTGGCGATGGCAATCCGACCTACATGCTCGCCGTCGTGGTCGACGATCACGACATGGGCGTCACCCACGTCATCCGCGGCGACGACCACCTGATCAACGCCGCGCGCCAGAAGCAGATCTACGATGCGCTGGCGTGGGACGTTCCCAGCATGTCGCACATTCCCCTGATCCATGGGCCCGACGGCTCGAAACTCTCGAAGCGCCACGGGGCGCTGGGCGTGGATGCCTATCGCGCCATGGGATACTTGCCGGCGGCGCTGCGCAATTACCTGGTCCGGCTCGGATGGAGCCACGGCGACCAGGAGATATTTTCCACCGAGGAAATGATCGCCGCCTTCGACCTGCCAGGCATCGGCCGCTCGGCCGCCCGCTTCGATTTCGCCAAGCTGGAAAGCCTCAACGGCCACTATATCCGCCACTCCGACGATCAATCCCTGGTGACCATGTTCGAAGACGTGCTGGACTATGTCCCCGGCGGTCTCGGACCTCAAGACCAAGCTCAACGACACCACGCGCGCGCAATTGCTGCAGGCGATGCCGAGCCTGAAGGAGCGCGCCAAGACGCTGATCGAGCTGATCGACGGCTCTTACTTCATCTTCGCCGACCGGCCGCTCGAGATCGAGCCGAAGGCGGCGGCGCTGCTGACGCCGGAAAATCGCGAACTGATCGGCCGGCTTCGGCTCGCGCTGGAGGCGGTCACGCCGTGGACGGCGGAAACCACCGAAGCGGCGATGCGGGCATTCGCGGAAAGCCACAACCTCAAGCTCGGCGCGGTGGCCCAGCCGCTTCGCGCGGCGCTGACGGGCCGGACCACGTCGCCGGGCATCTTCGACGTCCTGGCGGTGCTGGGACGGCAGGAATGCCTTGCCCGGCTCGGCGATCAGGCCCCCTCATAAGGTGGTATTGCAGGGCAAGCGTGCCCATCTTGCAGTGCAAACAGCAATAAGATACCCATCTCAGCAGGTGCTTCTAGAATAACCGGCTTCCCACGCCATCTCAGTCGTCATGGCGCACGCGGCCGCCGCCTTTTTGCAACGATCTCATCGGGGACTTCACGATGGACGCAACATCCAACACCAAAACCGCAACGTTGACGGTCGGCAACAAGACCTACGATTTCCCGATTTTGAGCGGCACCGTCGGGCCCGATGTCATCGACATCGCCAAGCTCTACGCCCAGTCCGGAATGTTCACCTACGACCCCGGCTTCACCTCGACCGGCAGCTGCCAGTCCAAGATCACCTATATCGACGGCGACGCCGGCATCCTGGAATACCGCGGCTATCCGATCGAGCAACTGGCCGAAAAAGGCGACTTCCTCGAAACCTGCTACCTGCTGCTCTTCGGCGAGCTGCCGACCAAAGCGCAAAAGGCCGATTTCGACCAGCGCGTGATCCATCACACCATGGTCCACGAGCAGATGGCGCGGTTCTTCCAGGGCTTCCGCCGCGACGCCCATCCGATGGCGATCATGGTGGCCGCGGTCGGCGCGCTGGCCGCGTTCTACCACGACTCCACCGACATCAACGATCCGCAGCAGCGCATGATCGCGTCGATGCGCATGATCGCGAAGATCCCGACACTGGCGGCGATGGCGTTCAAATACACCGTCGGCCAGCCCTTCATGTATCCGAAGAACTCGCTGAGCTTCGCCGAGAATTTCCTGCACATGTGCTTCGCGGTGCCCTGCGAGGACTACAAGATCAATCCGGTGCTGGCGGACGCGCTCGACAAGATCTTCATCCTGCACGCCGACCACGAGCAGAACGCCTCGACCTCGACGGTGCGGATCGCCGGCTCCTCCGGCGCCAACCCGTTCGCCTGCATCGCCGCCGGCATCGCCTGCCTGTGGGGACCGGCCCATGGCGGCGCCAACGAAGCGGCGCTGGCGATGCTGGCCGGCATCGGCACGGTCGACAAGATTCCCGATTTCATCAAGCGGGTGAAAGACAAGAACAGCGAAGTTCGCCTGATGGGCTTCGGCCATCGCGTCTACAAGAACTACGATCCCCGCGCCAAGATCATGCAGAAGATGTGTCACGCGGTGCTGGCGGAGACCGGCCACGGCGACGACCCGATGCTGAAGGTCGCGCTGGAGCTGGAGAAGATCGCGCTGCAGCGATCAGTATTTCATCGACCGCAAGCTCTATCCGAACGTGGACTTCTATTCGGGCATCACCTTGAGGGCGATGGGCTTCCCGACCTCGATGTTCACCGTGCTGTTTGCGGTCGCGCGCACCGTCGGCTGGATCAGCCAGTGGAGCGAAATGATCGAAGACCCGCACCAGAAGATCGGCCGCCCGCGCCAGCTCTATACCGGCGTCGCGCGCCGCGATTACGTCGATATCGCCAAGCGCAAATAAGTTGCGAGCTTCGGATGACGGATGCGTTCGGGCCGCGCCATCCCGGCCCGAAATTGAAGACTGCCAAGGGGTTCGTCTTAACGTAATGGGGCCAATGCGGATTAATCCCCGCGCCGGTCGATCGCGTTGAGCCTACCGGCATGAACAACTTCATCATACGTGATGTGCTGGGCTGGGGCGTGCTGCTGTGGCTTGCGGGCTACTTGCTGGGCTTTGTCTTCTACGCCTTCGTGCCCCCGGCATTCATTGGGTGGTTTGTAATGCCGCTCGGTATCGGGCTGACCTGCCTTGTTCTCTGGAAATGGGTTCGCGTCGATTCGATGCGCGACTCCCTGCTGCTGGGCATCGGATGGAGCGCCATCGCGATGGTCTGCGATTATTTCTTCCTCGTGAAGCTTCTCAATCCTCCCGACGGCTACTACAAATTCGGACGTCTATTTGTACTATCTCATTACGTGCGCGCTCCCCGTCGCGTTCACTCGGCTGCGACGTGGCGCCGTTGTCTAGGCTGACATTGGGTCCGGCCGCCCAAATGCAAGATTCGTCGGCCCAGCTAATTCGATCTCCGGAACCTGCGCATCGTCGCCAGCACGATGTCGGCCGCGCGCACGCTCGGCGACTGGATGACCCGTCGACATGATCGCGTCGATCTTCGCAAAAGCCTCGACCTGACGCCGGCGCAAGGGAGAATCGCTCAGCACCTCGCGCAGCGCCTCGGCGAGTTTTTCGGCCGTGCAGTCCTCCTGCAGGAATTCCGGCACCACCTCCATGCCAATGACGAGATTGGCCAGGATGACGGACGTGCACCTTGATGGCGCGCCTTAAAATCCAGGCCTCGGCCGCGCCGACGCGATAGGCCGTGACCATCGGCACGCCGGCGAGCGCAAGCTCCAATGTCACGGTGCCGGACTTGGCGAGCGCGGCGCTTGCGATCCGGAACGCCGCCCGCTTTTCCTGTTTCGCCGACCACGAGCTTCGGCTCGACCGGCCAGCTCTTCACGCCCTGGCGGACGATGTCCTCAAGATGCGGCATGGTGGGAAGGATCGGTTCGAACGGGACCTGTTGCGCGCTGCAACAGCGCAAGCGCCGCACCGAACACCGCCATGTGGTGGCTGATTTCGCTGCGCCGGCTTCCCGGCAGCACCAGCAGAACCGGCGGCGCTTCCTCCCGGCGCCTTTGCTCCCCGGCGCCCGGCCGCAGCGTGCCGAGTTGCTCGGTCAGGGGATGGCCGACATAGCTGCAGGGCGGGCCGCGCAGCCTGCGATATTCCTCCGGTTCGAACGGCAACAGCGCCAGGACGTGATCGACATAGCTCGCGCATTGCGCGCGCCCGGCCGGGCCGCCACGCCCACACCGACGGCGATACGTAGTCGATGATCGGGATCGAAGGATCGCGGGCGCGAACGCGCCGGGCCACCCGATGGGTAAAATCCGGACTGTCGATGATCACGAGAATATCGGGCGACGCATCGGTCACCGCGGCCGCGGTTTGCCGGATCAGGCCGCATGATCTTCGGCAATTGCTTCACGACCGCCGCCAGTCCCACGATCGACAGCTCCTCGATCGGAAACAGCGACGTCATCCCCTCGCGCGCCATCGCGCTGGCCGCCGACGCCTTCGAACTGCACGGCGTCGCCGAGCCGCTGGCGCAGCACCTTCATCAGGCTGGCGCCGAGCCGATCGCCGGATTCCTCGGTCGCGATCAGGAATATCTTTCGCCCTGCACGCGCGGTTGTGGCGCGCGTCTGCATCACGCGGGCAGACCGGTCACGAACAGGCCGGCGGCGTCGGCGGCCTCGATCATGGCCTGCGGCTCGACGACGATCGTGTTGCCGGCGACGACCGCTATCCCGGCAAGCGCCGGCGGCATCAGCGCCTTCGACGGTTCGCGGTCCGATCGTCGGCAGGTCGAAACGCAAATCCTGACCGCTCTTCGGCGCCTTCACCAGCACGCCCCGCTCGCCCCTGGCGCGAATGCGGCCCTCCTCGCGCAAGCCGCGCAACGCGCACCAGCAAGCCGTCGGTGCCTTCGATGTCTTCCACCCCGACCACGTGACCGTCGATCACGACTGCGGCCTGACCGATGTCGAAGGGGCTGAGCGCGCGCAGCACCTCACGCCCCCTGGCGATATCGGCAGCGGCGTTTTCATCGGGCGCGTTGCGGGTGAGACATCCCTCCGGCATCAGCAGATCCGGCGCGACGTCCTTGATTCCGACCATCCGGAAACCGTCCTGTTCGAGAATGCGGCCGATCCCGGACAGCAGATGATCGTCGCCGCCGCGGAAAGCCGCCCAGACCCGCCCGAGAACGCGAAGCGTGCCCCAATCCAGCCTGATCTCCGACAGCGCCGGCCGCACCAGCGTGCCGATGAAAACCAGATCGCGGCAGTTCTCGGCGCGAAACAGCTTGATCGCCCTGCCGACCTGACCGACCGAAATCCAGTGGTGGCGAAAGCGCTCCACGGCTACCGGATCGCAGGCGCCTTTCAGCGCGAACAGTACGGGATTGATGCCGCGCGCGATCAGGGAATCGGCGACCGCGAAAGGCATGACGCCGCCGGCCGCGATCAGGCCGATGGGCGATGAAATCTCCAAAGCCTTCGCTGTCATGGCTCCGGCGACCCCGTCGTCAATGCCTGTTGCGCTCGTCGGCCGGCAGGCACAGCGCGCGATGCTTGCCGTGCGCCGATGAAGGTCAGGATTTCCGCGATCGCGGGATCTTCGGCCGCCAGCGGCTGCACCGCGCTCAGTCGTTCGGCGAACATGCCGGGCCGTGAAACAGCTTCTGATAGAAAGCGCGAACCGTGGCGAGCCGTTCGCGGGTGAATTTGCGGCGCTTCATGCCGATGATGTTGAGGCCTTCGAGGCCGGCATATTGGCCGTTGACGAGGCCGAACGGAATCACGTCGCCGCGCACGCCGCAAACGCCGCCGACCATCACCTGCGGCCCGATCCGGGTGAATTGATGCACCGCCGACAGCCCGCCGATGAAGACGAAATCGCCGATCTCGCAGTGGCCGCCAAGCGTCGCCGAGGTCGCGAAGATCACGTCATTGCCGACCTGGCAATCGTGACCGACATGGCTGCAATTCATGAAGTAGCCGCGATCGCCGACACGGGTGATGCCGCCGCCGGCGACCGTCCCGGCATTCATGGTGACGGATTCGCGGATGGTGCAGCCCTGGCCGATCTCTAGCCTGGTAAGTTCGCCGCGATAGCTCAGCGATTGCGGCGGCGTGCCCAGCGAAACGAACGGATAGATCGTGCAGCCGTCGCCGATCGTGGTCTGCGCCGTGACGTGCACATGCGCGATCAGCTTGCAGTTCGCGCCGATCACGACGTGCGGACCGATGATGCAGTAGGGACCGATCGAGGTGCCCTCGCCGATCACAGCGCCGTCTTCAATCCGCGCGGTGGGATCGATTGTGCTCATCATTCAATATTCGCCAGTATTGCGTGATAGCGCCAAGGTTTTCCGGTGGTTAGCGCGACGTCCCGGCACTGTCCAGTGACGTATGGTTACGCCGTGTTGCGGCATGCCGCGAGGCGCCCGCCGATCGACCGCTTCAGTCAGTCAGCATCGCGCCGACATCGGCCTCGGCCACCGTCGCGCCGTTCACTTTGGCGTCGCCGTGAAACCACCACATGGTCTTGCGGCGGCCTATGCTGCGCATGTGATATTCGACGGTATCGCCGGGCATCACCGGCTTGCGGAATTTGCATTTGTCGATGGTGAGAAAATAAACCGCGCGCGGCTTCTCGGTGCCCTCGACCGACTTGATTCCGATCACGCCAGCGGTCTGCGCCATGGCTTCGATCATCATCACACCGGGATAAACCGGCCGATCCGGAAAATGCCCGAGAAACGGCGGCTCGTTGAAGGTGACATTCTTGATGCCGATGCCGCTGTAATCGGTCCGGATATTGATCACCCGGTCGATCAGCAACATCGGATAGCGGTGCGGCAATGTCTTGAGGATCTCGTTGATGTCCACGAGCTCAAATCTGACCGATGCCTCCCCCATTACTCCCGCCCCTCGCCCTTCGGATCGGCCGAGCTATCACGCACCAGACGCTCCACCGCAACGATCTCCTTGAACCACTGCCGGGTTGGTTTTGCAAAGAACCCACCCCAGCGCCCGCCCGCCGGGATGTCGTCCTTGACGCCGCTCATCGCCGTGACCTGGGCCCCGTCGCCGATCTGAAGATGATTGTTGATACCCACCTTGGCTCCCAGCGCCACGTTGTCCCCCAGCGTCAGGCTGCCCGCGAGCCCGATCTGGGCCGCGAGCAGGCAATGCCTGCCGATGGTCACATTGTGGCCGATCTGGACCTGGTTGTCGATTTTCGTGCCCTCGCCGATCACGGTGTCGCGCAGGCTGCCGCGGTCGATGGTCGTTCCCGCGCCGATCTCGACGTCGTTCTGGATCAGGACCCGGCCGGTCTGCGGCACTTTCAAATGGCCGTCCGGCCCGAAGAACACGAAACCGAAGCCGTCCTGGCCGATGCTGCAGCCGGGATGGATCAGGACATTGTTGCCCAGCAGCGCGAATTGGATGGCGCTCCGCGCGCCGACATTGCAATCCCTGCCGATCCTGACATTGGCCCCGATCACGGCGCCCGCCCCGATCACGGTCCCGGCGCCGATTTCGACGTTTGGACCGATCACGGCCAGCGCATCGACGATCACGTCTTCTTCCAGATGCGCACTGGGATCGATGATCGCGGACGGCGCGATGCCGCGATTGCCGAACCAGGATTGCGGGCGAAGCGAGCCGGAGTAGAACTCGCGGGCGATCTTCACGAAGTCGCGGAACGGCTGGGCTGCGCGCAAAACGGCAACGTGGGCGGGGACGCTAGCCTCGAATCGCGAGCTCACCAGGCACGCCCCCGCCTTGGTCGAGGCGAGCTGGTCGGCGTATTTCAAATTATCGAAAAACGTCAGGTGCATCGGGCCGGCTTCGTCGAGCGACGCCAGCCCCCTGACTTGTTGGCCGCCTCGGGACGCATCGACCAAATGCGCCTTCGTCAACGCGGCGATTTCGGCCAGCGTCGACGAAGGTGGTTGTTCGAAGAATGTCGGTTGCGCCATTCCACCCGTCGCGGTCCGGCCGGTGATCAAACCAGAACTTCGGTTCTGGTAATTCAGAACCGAACTCTCTCTATGTTTTGACGCGTTTTCTTCGCGCGAACCGATACCCACTTCGCGCGAAAACGCTTTAGAACGATGTCCCGCCGCCAAACTTGAATTGCTGCACCCGGTCAAACTGACCCTTGGTCAACGGGATCGCATAATCGAAGCGCAGCGGTCCGAACGGTGACGCCCAGATCAGGCCGACGCCCACCGAAGTACGGACGGCAGTCCCGGGGTCGAACTGCAATCCCAAACAGGTTCCAGCCGTCGGCGGATTTGTCGTTGGACGAACGCAACCGGGCACGTTGACTTCGCCGGTGGCGGTCCAGGAGGTCGGCCCCTGGTAGTCATACAGGCCGCCGGCATCGGCATAAACCGCGCCCTTCAAACCAACTTCCTTCGGCAGGAACCAGAACGGCATCTGCAATTCCGCCGACGCGCCCCAATATTTGGTGCCGCCGAGCGCGTCCATCGTGCCGAACGGGTTGATGTCACGCGGACCGATGCCGTTCGGGGCAAAGCCGCGGACCAGGTTCGGGCCCATCTGGAACTGATCGAGCATCCGAAGTTCGTTGTTGCCGACCTTGTTGAGAATACCGCCCTGAACGTGGATCAGTCCGACGATATCGGCGACCAGCGGCGAGTAGTATTTCAGGTCCGCCGCGGTCTTCAGATAAGTGACGTCGCCGCCGACGCCGGCGAAGTCCTGCTTGAAATCGACGAGCAGACCGTCGGTCGGGTTCTTGTTGTTGTCCAGCGTGTTGTAATCCAGCGAATAGCCGACCGACGAGGTCAACGTGCTGCCGCCCGCGAGTTCCTTGCGGACCGGCAGCGAGGCCTCGCCATCGCTGAAGCACCACAGGCCGACACCCGAAGCGTCTACCGCGCCCAAAGCTGTCGCAGCGGCAACTCCGTTCGCATTCACCCACGCCGGAGTTGGATTAAAGGCGAGCAAGCCATTTCCCGGATTGTTGTTACAATTGGCGAGATTGAACGGCAGCTGGAGTTTCTGCTGATAGATCGAATATCTGAGCTGCAGAGAAAGATCCTCGCGCAGGGCGAATCCGAGCCGCGGACTGAAGCCCAGCGTCGAGGTACCGTAGGAGATAAAATTGTTGGCGAGCTGTTGACGCTGGAACAGGTCGAGACCGAGCGCGACGCGATAGTCCAGCAGATAGGGATCGACGAACGACAGCGAGTAGCCGCGCGCGAACTGGCCATAGGTCACCGACGCCTTCGCAAACAGGCCGCGGCCGAGGAAGTTACGCTCCGAAATGCTGACCTCGGCGAGCGCACCGTCGGTGGTCGAATAGCCGCCCGATACCGAGAAGTCGCCGGTCGATTTCTCTTCGAGATCGACATTGAGAACCACCCGATCGCTCGACGATCCGGGCTCGGTCGATATCTTCACGCTCTTGAAGAAATCAAGATTCTTCAGGCGGCGCTCGGCGCGATCGACCAGCGCACGGTTGTAGGCGTCGCCCTCCGAGATGTCGAATTCGCGGCGGATCACATAGTCCCGGGTGCGGGTATTGCCGCGCACATTGATGCGCTCGATGTAGGTCCGCGGACCCTCGTCGATGGCATAGGTGATGGAGACGGTATGCGCATCGAAATTACGGTCGCCGCGCGGACGCACGACCGCAAAGGCGTAGCCTCGCCGCGAGGCCTCGATCTGCATTTCCTCGACGGACTTCTCCAGCGCCTCGGCGTTGTAGAGCGACCCGACATTGACCTGAGAGAAGCTGCGAAGTGAACCGCCGTCAAAGTTCGGGATGCTGGACTCGAAATTTACCGACGCCACCCGATACTGCTGGCCTTCCTCGATCTTGAAGGTCACCAGGAAGCCCTTCTTCTCCGGATCGTATTCCGTCAGCGCCGCCACCACCTGCACATCGGCGAAGCCGTGCTTCAGATAGAAGCGGCGAATCAGATCGCGGTCGGCTTCGACCCGGTCCGGATCGTAGACGTCGCCGCCGCCGAGGAAGCTCAGCAGATTCGATTCGTGGGTCTTGATGATATCCTTGAGGCGGTACGCCGAATAAGCGCTGTTGCCGATGAATTCGACCGACCTGACCCCGGTTTTCTGGCCTTCGGTGATCTCGAAAACGAGATCGACGCGGTTGTTCGGCTGTTCGATGATCTCGGGATTGACGTGCACGTCATAGCGGCCGGAGCGGCGATAAATTTCAGCGATGCGCTGGGCGTCGGACTGCACCATCGGACGCGACAGCGTGCCGCGCGGCTTGGATTGCACTTCCGCCGAAAGCTGTTCGTCCTTGATCTTCTTGTTGCCCTCGAAGGCGACGCGCCCGATCACCGGGTTTTCGATCACGGTCACCAGGAGATGACCGCCCGACTGGCTGATTTTCACGTCCTGGAACAGGCCAGTCTCGATCAGCGCCTTCAGGCCGTCGTCGATTTGCGCCTGATCCAGGCGCCCCCCCGGACCCGGCTTGAAATAGGAGCGGATGGTCTCGATTTCGACCCGCCGGTTGCCTTCCACCTGAATTGAAGCCACGTTCTGCGCGGCGGCAGACGAGGCCACAAGCATGGTGCCCAGCGAAGCGGCGACCGGCACGGCGAACATGACCAGGGCGGCGAGCAAGCCCCCCCGCACTCGCATTCCAACATTCATGCGCAACGCGCCCTTATCATTCCAGTGCCGGACCGTACCCACGAACCGGCAGATTCCCTAATTGCTCTGCTTGTAGCCAATTTTGTCCGGCCGGCAAACGTCCTATCGCTGTGCAATTTCATTTTCATTCCAAGACGTTGCCTATTGGCCACGTCACAAAAAAGCCGCTTCAGGATGCCGCCAGGTGCAGGATGTCGTTGTAGGTGGCAAACACCATCAACATCAGCACCAAACCGAGCCCGATTCGGAACCCCATCTCCTGCGCCCTGTCCGACAGGGGGCGCCCGCGCACGGCCTCAACTGCGTAGAACAAAAGGTGACCGCCATCGAGCAGCGGAACCGGAAACAGATTCAAGAGCCCGATCGATATCGAGAGCACGGCCGCGAGCTGCACCAACGCGGCAATGCCGAAGGTAGCGACCTGCCCGGAAATCTGGGCGATCCGTAAGGGGCCGCCGACCTGGTCGGCCGCTTCGCGTCCGGTAAAGACGCCGCCGACATAGGCCAGCGTGCGGTAAACCACGAACCAGGTTTCCTTGACGCCAAGCCACAGCGCGGTGGCGGGATCCACGCGCTCGGTCGTGACATCCCCGGCTACCGTCTTGCGGGTGATGCCCAGCACGCCAAGCTTATGGGCATTTCCGAACGGGTCTTTCACTTCCTTCAATTGCGGCGTGCCGTGCAATTCCACCGTCGAAGCGCCGCGCTTGACCGTAAACGTCAACTGCTCGCCGGCGCGAATGCCGACGATTCGCTGCATGTCGGTGAAGCTTTCGATCGTGGTGCCATCGATCGCGGTAACCACGTCGCCGACCTCGAAGCCGGCTGCCGCCGCGGCGCTGCCCGCCTCCACCTGATCGACGCGCGCCGTCGTGCTCGGTTTGCCCAAGAACGTGAACAGGCAGGTGAAGATCACGATCGCCAGAAGGAAATTGGCGACCGGACCGGCGACCACGATCGCCGCGCGCGGCCCAACTCTCTTGTGATGGAAACTGCCTTCACGCTCTTGTTCGGTCATGCTGGCGAGCGTTTCGGACGACGGCGTCGAGGCCTCGCTGTCATCGCCGAAGAACTTGACGTAACCGCCGAGCGGCACGGCCGAGATCTTCCAACGCGTGCCATGCCGATCGTTGAAACCGGCGAGTTCCGGCCCAAAGCCGAGCGAGAAAGTTAACACCTTCACGCCCGCCCAGCGCGCAACCAGGAAATGGCCGAGTTCGTGGAAGAAAACAACGATCGTGAGTACGAACAGGAAGGGGATGGCGTAACCGATGAGCCCATGGCTCAACGTATTGAAACTATGTAGAAAAAATTCGGACATCCGATTTCCCTTAACCAGAGCCGGAGGCCCTGTCCCCAATCTCTAGGTTGCCTTTAAGGCTATTTGAGGCAAGAGGGAGGCAGCTCTATTTCGCGCTTTATGGTCAACGGCAATGGCATCGTCCGCGGACGTCAATGGAGCGAGGTTGCCGGAACGAATCCAGTCCTCGATCGTCGCCTCGACAAGGCGCGCAATGGCGCCGAATTTGATCTTGCCGGCGATGAAGGCCGCCACCGCCACCTCGTTGGCGGCGTTGTAGACCGTGGTCGCGCCGCGGCCGGTCCGCAGCGCGTCATAAGCCAGCCGGAGCCCCGGGAACCGATCGAAATCCGGCGCCTCGAAGGTCAATTGCCCGATCTTGGCGAGATCGAGCCTGGCTGCCGGCCCAGCGATTCGATCGGGCCATCCGAGGCAATGGGCGATCGGCGTGCGCATGTCGGGCGCTCCCAATTGCGCCACCACCGAACGGTCCGAGAATTCGACCATGCCGTGGACGATCGACTGCGGATGCACGAGAACGTCGATCTCATCCGGTGTCAGCGCGAACAGATAGGAGGCTTCGATAACCTCGAGCCCCTTGTTCATCATCGACGCGGAATCGATGGTGATTTTCTGCCCCATGCTCCAGTTCGGATGTTTCAGGGCCTGCGCCAGCGTCGCCTGCTCGATATCGGCGCTGGCCCAGGTCCGGAACGGCCCGCCTGATGCGGTGATGATGACGCGGACCAGTTCCTCCCGGTTACCCGAACCGAGCGCCTGAAACAGCGCATTATGTTCGGAATCCGCAGGCAGGATGCAGGCCCCGGCCCGCGCCGCGCGCTGCATGAAGAAGTCGCCTGCGCACACCAGGCATTCCTTGTTGGCAAGCGCAACGGTTGCGCCGCGATCCACCGCCGCGAGCGCAGGCTTCAATCCGGCCGCGCCGCTGACGGCGGCCATGACCCAATCGGCCGGACGCGCGGCGGCTTCGATGACGGCGCTTTCGCCGGCGCCGCATTCGGTGCGCGTGCCGGCCAGCGCATCTTTCAGTTCAGCGAGGCGTGCCGGATCGGCGACGGCCGCAAATCGCGCGCCGAATTCCTTCGCGAGGTTCGCCAGCCCCTGCACATTGGTATGCCCGGTCAACGCCTCGACCCGGTAGCGGTCGCGCGCGCCCCTCAGCAAATCCATGGTGCTGTCGCCGATCGAACCGGTGGCGCCGAGGACGGTCACCGAACGTACGGCGGACGCCGCGGCTTTGTTGTTACGCAACGGAACTGCGCTCATATCTTCACCAAACCATAAGACCGCGGCCGACGCCATCCACGCCACCCCGCAAAACCCCGAAAATTGCAGCCATGACGACCGCGGCGACGAACCCGTCGAGACGATCCAACAGTCCGCCATGGCCGGGAATGAGGTGGCTGGAGTCCTTGACGCCGAAACGCCGTTTCACGGCCGACTCAAAGAGATCGCCAAGCTGGGAAACAACCGAGAGGGCAGCGCCCAGCAGCAACAGCGGGCCCAATTTGAGCAGCTGGGGCGGTTCTGCCCTGCTGAGGTCAATGGCGACAAATCCCGCAGCAACCACAAGACTCGCTGCAAAGCCGCCGATGGCGCCCGCCCATGTCTTCTTCGGGCTGACCCGCGGCCACAGTTTTGGTCCACCGATGCCGCGGCCAGCGAAATACGCGCCGATATCGGTCACCCATACCACCAGCAGGATCAGAATCAGCGCGGCGAATCCCCATACCTGATCGAGGCGCACCAGCACCGATGCGACCTCGGCCATGGCGGCATAGCAAAACCCGGCCGCGGTCCAATGGCGCCGCTCCGGCGAGAGTAATGCAACAGCAGCGAGGCCGACCACCACGGCGGCCAGCGCCGCGTCGATCCGCCCCGCGCCAAGACAAAGTCCTGCGGTCGCCAGCGCAACACCGCCTGAGACGACAACGCGTCTGTTGCGCGCCTCGCCCACGATCATCAGCCATTCGACATAGAGACCGATCGCGGCGAGCGTTACGAGAGCGGTCCACAGCCATCCGCCGGCGTAAGCGATCGCAAGCGCCGTTGGTGCGAGCACCAGGGCTGCGATGACGCGCAACAGCAGATTGCGCGAACCCTGCTCGGCAGCCGCCGCCGGCGCGGCTTCGCCCTCGGTCACGATCCGGTTTTCGCGGCCAGACCGCCGAAACGGCGCTCCCGTCTGGCATATTCGGCGATCGCGTCCTCGAGCGCGGCCTTGTCGAAATCAGGCCAGTGGATCGGCACAAACACGAGTTCGCTGTAGGCCGCCTGCCACATCAGGAAGTTCGACAGCCGCTGCTCTCCGCTGGTGCGAATGATCAGATCGGGGTCGGGAATATCGGGCGCATCGAGGTATTGGCCGAGCGTGTCGGCGTCGATGGTGGCGGGGTCGCGCTTGCCCTCGGCGACCTCGCGCGCCAGCCGCTGCGCCGCATGAGCGATTTCCTGCCGCGATCCGTAGTTGAACGCGACCACGAGATTGAGCTTGGTATTGTTCCTGGTCAGCTCTTCGGCTTCGTTCAGGAGCGCGCAGATATCCGGCTCCAGTCCTTCGCGCTGGCCGATCACGCGTACCCGGACGCCGTCTCGATGCAGCGTCGCAAGGTCGTTGCGGATGAACCGCCGCAACAGGCCGAACAGGTCGCCGATTTCGGTCGCCGGACGCGACCAGTTTTCCGAGCTGAAGGAGAAGATCGTCAAATAGAGAATGCCGAGTTCGCTGGCGGCGCGGACGACGCGGCGCAGCGCCTCGACGCCGCGGCGATGACCTTCCGCGCGCGGCAAGCCGCGGGCCGCCGCCCAGCGTCCGTTCCCGTCCATGATAACAGCCACATGCAGGGGACCATCAGTTCGATCCGGTCCTCCTGGCGCGGGCGCAGCGGCGTTCGACATCGGTCAATTCCTGGAGCGTTTTCGAGCGACGTGGACACCGGTTCGCGTGAAGAAAACGCGTCAAAACAAAAAGATGGAGCGCTAAACGGTGAGGATCTCTTTTTCCTTGGCCGCCAGCAACTGATCGATCTCCGAAATCGCTCCGTCGGTGGCCTTCTGCACATCGGCGGCCAGACGCTCCTGATCGTCCTCGGAAATCTCGTGATTCTTCTCGAGTTTCTTGACCGTATCGAGGCCATCGCGGCGGACATGCCTCACCGCGACCCGTGCGGCTTCCGCATATTTATGCGCGACCTTCACCAGTTCCTTGCGGCGCTCTTCGTTGAGTTCGGGAATTCTCAGGCGAAGCACCTGCCCTTCGGTGGCGGGGCTCAAGCCGAGATTGGAATCGACGATCGCCTTCTCCACCGCCTTGACCATCGACTTGTCCCATACCTGCACGGACAGAAGCCGCGGCTCCGGCACGCTGACGGTCGCAAGCTGGTTGAGCGGCATGTGCGTGCCGTAGGCGTCGACCACCACCGGTTCCAGCATCGAGGCCGCCGCGCGGCCGGTCCGCAAACCGCCCAGTTCGTGCTTGAGAGCCTGCGTTGCGCCTTGCATGCGGCGTTTCAATTCGTTGATGTCGAACTTACCCGTGGGCATAACGCTCTTCCCTCCTGAATACTCTTCGCCGAGGCCGCCAGGCTTTGCGCGCGGTCCGATGCTTCACCAGCCCGTCAGCCGGCGACGATGGTGCCGTGGCCGGTGCCGCGCAGGATGGCGCCGATCGAACCCGGCTCGCCAATCGAGAACACGATGATAGGCAGCGACGTCTCGCGGGCAAGCGCGAATGCGGTCGCATCCATGACCTTGTAGCCGCCCTCGATCGCCTGCGAATGGGTCAGGCGGTCGAATCGCTTGGCAGCCGGGTCCTTTTTGGGATCGGCGCTGTAGACGCCGTCGACATTGGTGGCCTTCAGCACCGCCTGGGCGCCGATTTCGGCCGCCCGCAACACCGCTGTCGTATCGGTAGTGAAGAACGGATTACCGGTTCCCCCGCCGAGCAGCACGATTCGGCCCTCGGCGAGATATTTGTGCGTTGCACCTCGGGTGAAGAGCTCGCAGACCTGCGGCATGACGAACGCAGACAGGGTTCGCGCCGGCGCCCCCCGCCGCTCGATCGCAGCCTCCAGCGCCAGGCAATTCATGACGGTGGCGAGCATCCCCATGGTGTCGCCGGTCGTGCGCGACACCCCGCGCGACGATACTTCCACGCCCCGGACGATGTTTCCGCCGCCGACCACGACGGCGACTTCGGTGCCCAGCTGGCGGGCGGCGATCAGATCGCCGGCGATCCGGTCGACGGTTGGCTGATCGATGCCGAAGGATTGCGAGCCGGCGAGGTATTCGCCGGAGAGCTTGATCACCACACGACGATAGACCGGCTCAGCCATGATGCGATCGCCTTCCTTGCCCGCCCAGCCCCCGGCCTATGCCACCGGTTCGGGTTCTCCCGGCGGTTTCTTTTGCCCGCTGGCCGCCGCGACTTCGGCGGCGAAGTCGGAATCCTGCTTTTCGATTCCCTCGCCGAGAGCATAGCGCACAAATCCGGTGATCTTCACAGCCGCGCCGATCTTGCCCTCAGCTTCCTTCACCGCCTGGGCGACCGACTTGGCGTTATCATGGATGAAAGCCTGCTCGAGCAGGCAGACTTCCTTGTAGTAGGTCTTCAGACCGGACTCGACGATCTTCTCGATCACGTTCTCCGGCTTGCCCTGCTGACGGTATTTGTCGGCCAGCACGTCCTTTTCGCGCTTCACGGTCGCGGGATCCAGCCCCGCCGGGTCCAGCGCCTGTGGATTGGCCGCGGCGACATGCATGGCGAGCTGGCGGCCGAGAGCTGCGAGCTCGTCGGTCTTCCCGGCCGATTCCAGCGCCACGATCACGCCCATCTTGCCCGCGCCGTCGATCACGGCGTTATGCACGTAGCTCGACACCACGCCCTTGCCGACTTCGAGCAAAGCCGCGCGGCGCAGCGTCATGTTTTCGCCGATGGTCGCAACCGCATCCGAAATCGCGGCCTCGACTGTCACGGCCCCGACCTTGGCGGTCTTGATCTTCTCCAGATCGGCGCCGACGGCGAGCGCGACCTGCGCGATCATCTTGACCAGTCCCTGGAACTGCTCGTTGCGCGCAACGAAGTCGGTCTCGGAATTGACCTCGACGACAACGCCCTTGTTGCCCGCCGTCAGCGCGCCGATCAGGCCCTCGGCCGCGACGCGGCCGGCCTTTTTCGCGGCTTTCGACAGGCCCTTCTTGCGCAGCCAGTCGATTGACGCCTGCATGTCGCCGTCGTTCTCGGCGAGCGCCTGCTTGCAGTCCATCATGCCGACGCCAGTGGTCTCGCGAAGGTCTTTGACCATCGCCGCTGTGATTGTTGCCATCGTTGCAATCCTTTGCCTGTCAGGGCGACGGCGGCGCGGCTTTTGCCGCCTCGCCGCCGTCCGCCATCAGGAATTTTCCGAAATTGAGAACTGGTGGCCGGAGCGTTCCGGCCAGCGCGTTTGCGTTATTCCGCTTCCGCGGTCATCGCCTTGGCCTGGGCCACCCAGCCGTCGGCGCGAGACGGAAGCCCGACTTCTTCGCCGATCTTGTGGGCGGTCTCGTGATCGAGTTCGGCCAGCTGCCAGTAGTGGAAGATGCCGAGATCGTTGAACTTCTTCTCGATCGCGCCGGACACGCCGGTAAGCTTCTTGAGATCGTCGGCCGCACCGCGCGGCCCGGCGAGACCCTGGAAGCCGGCCGGTTGCGCCGCCGCCGGAATTTCCTCGCGGACCGGATGGGCGGAAGCGCCGACGTCGATCCCGGAATCGCCTTGCGCACGCGAGATGCCGTCGATGACTGCGCGGGCGACCAGATCGCAATACAGCGAGATGGCGCGGCCGGCGTCGTCGTTGCCCGGAATCACATAGGTGATGCCCTTGGGATCGGAATTGGTATCGACGATCGCGGCGACCGGAATGTTCAGCCGCTGGGCTTCCTGGATCGCGATGTCTTCCTTGTTGGTGTCGATCACAAAGATCATGTCGGGCAGCCCGCCCATGTCCTTGATGCCGCCCAGCGAACGGTCGAGCTTGTCGCGCTCGCGCTGCAGCGTCAGCCGTTCCTTCTTGGTGTAGGCGTTGGCATCGCCGGAATTGAGCACCTCATCGAGGTGCCGCAGCCGCTTGATCGAACCGGAGATCGTCTTCCAGTTGGTCAGCGTGCCGCCGAGCCAGCGCGAATTGACGAAATACTGCGCCGAGCGCTTGGCAGCTTCGGCGACGCCGTCCTGCGCCTGCCGCTTGGTGCCGACGAACAGGACACGGCCGCCCTTGGCGACGGTATCGCTGACCGCCTGAAGCGCGCGATGCAACAGCGGCACGGTCTGGGCGAGGTCGATGATGTGGATGTTGTTGCGGGCACCGAAAATGTAATCCGCCATTTTCGGATTCCAGCGGTGCGATTGGTGGCCAAAGTGGACGCCAGCTTCAAGCAGCTGACGCATAGAAAAATCGGGTAGCGCCATAGTCTAATTCTCCGGTTGGTTCCTCCGGAAACGTGTGAGCAGACGAGCCTTATGGCCCGGCTGCCACCGGACGGCCTTTTGAGCCATGTTTCCGTGTGAGATGGCGCGGTATATAGCGGGATTTTCCGGGAAGCAAGGAAATTGGGCCGGTTTTCCGGGCCGCGAATTTCCTGTTCCCGGCCTACAGCGTCTGCACGTCGACCACGCCCGAAACCGCCTTGATCGCGCCGGCGATCTGCGGCGAGACCTTGAAGCGGCCCGGAAGCTTCATTTCCACCTCGGTTTCGAGGTCGAGCATCATGACCAGCGATACATCGCCGTCGGCCCCGCCTACCGGTGCGGAGCCTTCGCCAGCGGGCCGCGGGCGGGGCGCCGGCCGGCGCGGCCTCGGGCATCTGCAGCCGCTTGGCGATGGATTCGAGCGGCCGCGTGTCGCGGACGAAAATCCGCAGGCCCTTCTGGGTCTTGGCCGCGGCGTCATCCAGCGGCTCGGCGTGCAGCACCCGGGCGCGGACATCCTCGCCCTGCAGCTCGGCGCCGAGCTGCAGCAGCACCGCCGCGCCCGGCTCCAGCACGTCGCGATACTGGGCGAGCCCTTCCGAAAACAGCACGGCCTCGAAATGGCCGGTCGGGTCGGACAGCCCCATGATGCCCATCTTGTTGCCGGTCTTGGTCCGCCGTTCCATGCGCGACACCACGGTGGCGGCGACCTTGCCCGCGGTCGCGCCGGTTTTGACCGCGCGCGAAAATTCCGCCCAGGACTGCACCCGCAACCGTTTCAGCACGGTGGCGTAATCGTCGAGCGGATGGCCGGACAGGAAAAATCCGATGGCGTCGTATTCGCGCCGCAGCCGCTCCGCCGGCAGCCATGGCTCGACCTGCGGCAGCATGATGGTCGGCGCGTCGGCTGCGCCGCCGAACATGTCGTTCTGCCCCATGGTCGCGGCCTCGTGGCCGCGCTGGCACGCCGCGAGGATCGCCTCGGCGCCGGCGAACACCCGCGCGCGATTGGAATCCAGCGCGTCGAACGCGCCGGCCGCCGCAAGGCTCTCGATCACGCGCTTGTTGATCGCGCGCGGATTTACCCGCGCCGCGAAATCGGCCAGCGACGTGAACGCCCCATCCTTGCGCGCCTCCACGATCAGTTCGACCGCCTGGTGGCCGACGCCCTTCAAGCGCGGCCAGCGCGTAATAGATGGTACCGTCGCTGACTTCGAACGTGGCGCCGGAACGATTGATCGAGGGCGCCTCGACCTTGATGCCGAGCCTTTGCGCCTCGGCGCGAAACTCCGACAGCTTGTCGGTATTGTTGAGGTCGAGCGTCATCGACGCGGCAAGGAATTCGACCGGATAATGCGCCTTCATGTAGGCGGTGTGATACGACACCAATGCGTAGGCCGCGGCGTGGCTCTTGTTGAAGCCGTAGTCGGCGAACTTCGCGAGCAATTCGAAGATCGTATCCGCCTGCCCTTTGGGCACGCCGTTCTTCATCGCACCCGCGACGAAGCCGGCACGCTGCTTCTCCATCTCCGAGCGGATTTTCTTGCCCATCGCCCGGCGCAACAGATCGGCTTCGCCGAGCGAATAACCGGCCATCACCTGAGCGATCTGCATCACCTGTTCCTGATAGATGATGACGCCGAAGGTCTCCTTCAGGATCGGCTCGAGCATCGGATGCAGATATTCCGGCTCTTCGTCGCCATGCTTGCGCGCGCAATAGGTCGGAATGTTCGCCATCGGGCCGGGCCGATACAGCGCCACCAGCGCGATGATGTCCTCGAAACGGTCGGGCCGCATGTCGACCAGCGCGCGCCGCATGCCCTGGCTTTCCACCTGGAACACGCCGACCACATCGCCACGCGCCAGCATCTGGTAACTTACGGTATCGTCGAGCGGCAGGGTCGTCAGATCGACGTCGACGCCCCGCTGCTTGAGCAGCTTCACCGCGACGTCGAGCACCGTCAGCGTCTTGAGTCCGAGGAAGTCGAATTTGACGAGACCCGCAGGCTCGACCCATTTCATGTTGAACTGGGTCACCGGCATGTCGGATTTCGGATCGCGATAGAGCGGCACCAGTTCGCTCAGGGGACGGTCGCCGATCACGATGCCGGCGGCGTGGGTCGAGGCGTGCCGGGTCAGGCCCTCGAGCCGCTGCGCGATGTCGAAAGCCCGCGCCACCACCGGGTCCTCATCGCGAAACGCCTGCAGCTTCGGCTCGCTCGCGATCGCGGCCGCCAGCGTCACGGGGGCGGCGGGATTTTGCGGCACCAGTTTCGTCAGCTTGTCGACCTGCCCATAAGGCATCTGCAGCACGCGCCCGACATCGCGCAGCACGCCCCTCGCCTGCAGCGTACCGAAAGTAATGATCTGCGCGACCTGATCGCGGCCGTAGCGCTTCTGCACATAGTCGATCACTTCGCCGCGCCGGTCCTGGCAGAAGTCGATATCGAAGTCGGGCATCGACACGCGTTCCGGGTTAAGGAATCGCTCGAACAGCAGGCCGAACCGGATCGGATCGAGATCGGTAATGGTCAAGGCATAGGCGACCAGCGAGCCGGCGCCGGAGCCGCGGCCCGGTCCGACCGGAATGCCTTCGGCCTTCGCCCATTTGATGAAGTCTGCGACGATCAGGAAGTAACCCGCATAATTCATGCGGGTGATGACATCGAGCTCGAAGGCGAGCCGCGCGCGATAATCTTCCTCGGAGGTGCCTTGCGAAAATCCGTGAACCCTGAGCCGGTTGGAGAGGCCCTGCTCGGCCTGGCGGCGCAATTCCGCGGCCTCGTCGCTTTCCGCGTCCGCGGCATGGCTGCCGGCGCCCACCGTGAACCGCGGCAGGATCGGCTTGCGCGTGACGGGGCGGAACGCGCAGCGCTCGGCAATCTCGATGGTGGACGCCAGCGCCTCGGGCACGTCGGCGAACAGCAAGGCCATTTCGGCGCGGGTCTTGAAGCGGTGATCCGGGGTGAGCTGATCGCGCTCGGTCTCGGCGATCAGGCGCCCGCCGGCGATGCACAATAGCGCGTCATGGGCTTCATAATCGTCCGTGGTGGCAAAATACGGCTCGTTGGTCGCGACCAGCGGCAATCCCCTGGCATAAGCCAGATCGATCAGGCCGGCTTCCGCGCGGCGCTCCTTCTCGATGCCGTGGCGCTGCAATTCGATATAGAGCCGGTCGCCGAACACGCTCGCCAGCCGGTCGCAGCGGGTTGCCGCGAGGTCTGCATGATCGGCATTGATCGCCAGCGAAATCGGCCCGTCGGGGCCGCCGGTCAGCGCGATCAGGTCCGCAGCGTCGTCCTGCAGCCATTCGAACTTGATGTGCGGGGCCTGATGGATGGGGGTTTCCAGGAACGCGCGCGAGTTGAGCCGCATCAGGCTGCGATAGCCGCGCTCGCGCGAAGCCAGCAGCACGATCCGCGCCGGCCCCGCCGCCAGCGCATTGCGCGCATTGGGATCCTGATCGCCGAAATCGACCGCAAGTTCGCAGCCGATGATCGGCTGGATGCCGTATCCAGCCATCTTGTCGGAGAATTCCAGCGCCCCGAACATGTTGTCGGTGTCGGTCAGCGCCAGCGCCGGCTGGCGGTCCGCCTTGGCGAGTTCGCCGAGCTTCTGGATCTTGATCGATCCCTTCAGCAGCGAATAGGCCGAATGGACGTGGAGATGGACAAATCCGGCACTGGACATGGCTGCCGAAGGCTTCTGGGTCATGGACTAGGGATCACTGGGGCCTGAGGGAGCAAAAGCCGCCCAGGAGGCCGACTCGCCCCTTGATGGTGATGCCTCTGGCCGGACGAGTCCACGGCGAAGGGGGCATTGGCGGCCGCCGTCCGTCTTTTCCCCAGGGCTGCGGCCCGCTCCCCGGGGCTGCGGGCGCCTGCGGCCAAACGGTCCGGAGCTACCTTCAGAGCTGGGGAATGAGCTGCGCCCAGACCGCGATCATCCCGACGAATAGCGCAATCGACGCCAGCGCCGCCGCTTCTTCCACGAAAATCTTCAACATGCCCGCCTCCTCAATGGGAACATAAGACGAACATTGTTCTCTTTTTGTTCCATGGAGTCAAGCGGCGGTAACGTCAAACAGTCTGGAAAAAAGGCCGTGGTTAATTCCCGGCTGAACCATCGACCTCACGATTTCGGATTTGATTTTGGGATCGGCCTTTTTTGCCCCGTCAGTCCCCATGCGGGACGGCGTATGGGCATGGCCCAAACGTAACGGCCGCGGCATCGGCCTCATTCACCGCGACCCGGTTAGCTTGCCCTGCGGGGTCTTGGGTGGTCGTAAACACTGGCGGCCAATAACAGGAATAAAGCGCGGTCGCCCCGATACTTGGCGGCACGGCGGCTGGTTTCCCATCCACGCATGAGAATGGTCCCCTGACGATTCCGCACCTGCCATTCCCACTTGGTCGGGCGGCGCTCGATAATGGCCACATCAAACATCGGGAGTGCATATCGCCATTGAGCGATATTTCATTGAGGCTGATCAAAGGTAGAAAGTTTTTTGCCGGTATCGCCTATTTAGACACACCTTCGCCAGGCCGGCATTCCCGAATGTGAGTTGACGCGAACCCGCTCTCCCGGTTTGGGTTGCGACTCGAAGGAATCGATACACAGACGGCTACTGCCGAGGGGAGACTTCCATGCGTAACCTGACTATCGCGCTGCTGGCCGCGGGCGCACTGGCGCTGGCGGGCATCGCGCCGGCCGAAGCGGTCGGCACCCGCTATCCGTTTTGCATGCAGGGCCAGGACGCTCCCGGATTGAGCGATTGCCGCTACACGAGCTACGAGCAGTGCCAGGCCACGGCTTCGGGGCGCTTTCTCTACTGCATCGAAAATCCCTATTACAACCCCGGCGGCTATTACGGTCCACGCCCCTATCGCGGCCGTGTCCGATCCGTCCATCCGGATCGGTATCGCTGAAACGCGCGCAACCTCCGAAATTCACACGAAGCCCGGGCCAGGATCGCGCGGGAACGTGAATTGACCGACATCAACAGGACCTGTCTGCTTGCGAACCGACGATGTCGAGCTGCAATCCGGTCGCAGTCGCCAATCCCACAGGAGGTTCTGATGCGTATTCCCGCCCTGGGCATATTCGCCATCGCCACAATTGCAGCGGCCGGGCCGGTGGCGGCCCAAACCTACGCCCCGGACTATCCGGTTTGCCTGCATGTGTACGGACCGGCTACCTATTACGAATGCAGCTACGCATCGCTGGCTCAGTGCAACCTGTCGGCATCGGGCCGCTCGGCGCAGTGCGTCGTCAATCCCTATTTCGCGAATGCGCAGCAGCCGATGGGACGCCCCCACCGGGGGCACCGCCACTATTGATGCTCATTCGAGCTCGACGACCTTGCCGTCCACCAGCGACACCCGTCGGTCCATCCGGCCTGCCAGTTCCATGTTGTGGGTTGCGATCAGCATCGCTACCCGGGTCGCCTTGACCAGCTGCATCAGCGCGCCGAACACGTGATCGGCGGTGTGCAGGTCCAGATTCCCCGTCGGCTCATCCGCCAGCAGCGCCCGCGGCGCATTGGCGACCGCGCGCGCGATCGCCACCCGCTGCTGCTCGCCGCCGGACAGCTCGGCCGGCCGGTGTTTGATGCGATCGCCGAGGCCCAGATAGGCCAGGATTTCGGTGGCGCGCTTGACGGTCTCGGAGCGCTTCAGCCCGCGGATCATCTGCGGCAGCATGACATTTTCAAGCGCCGAGAATTCCGGCAGCAGCCGGTGCGATTGATAGACGAAGCCGATATCGGTGCGGCGGATCTGGGTTCGCTCGATGTCGGACAATCCTGATGTCGCCGCGCCGCCGACATAGACTTCGCCATCGTCGGGGCTCTCCAGCAGGCCGGCGATATGCAGCAGCGTCGATTTACCGGCGCCCGACGGCGCCACCAGCGCGACCGACTGTCCGGCCCACAGCGCGAGCTTGGCGCCGTCCAGGATCGTCAGCGTCGTCGCCCCCTGCAGGTACTGGCGCTTTATCTCGTGGAGATAAATAACCGGTACATCTTCCGCCGCCTGCTCCATCTCGCCCTCACTCGTACCGGAGCGCTTCGACGGGATCGAGGCGGGCGGCACGCCACGACGGATACAGCGTGGCGAGGAAAGACAGCGTCAGCGCCATGATCACCACCGCGCTGGTTTCGCCGAAATCGATCTCGGCCGGCAGCTTCGACAGGAAGTAAAGCTCCGGCGAGAACAATTCGGTGTTGGTGAGCCAGGACAGGAATTGCCGGATCGATTCGATATTCAGGCAGATCAGCAGACCGACAAAGAGGCCGGTCAGCGTGCCGACCACGCCGATCGTGGCGCCCGTGATCAGGAACACCCGCATGATCGATCCCTGCGAGGCGCCCATGGTGCGCAGGATCGCGATGTCGCTGCTCTTGTCCTTCACCAGCATGATCAGGCCGGAGACGATGTTCAGCGCCGCAACCAGCACGATCATGGTGAGGATCAGGAACATCACGTTGCGCTCGACCTGAAGCGCATTGAAGAAGGTCGAGTTGCGTTGCCGCCAGTCGACCAGGAACACCGGCCGTCCGGCCGCTTCGGTCACGGTCTTGCGGAAGGAGTCGATCCGGTCGGGATTGGTGGTGAACACCTCGATCGCGGTCACGTCATTGGCGCGATTGAAATAGGCCTGCGCTTCCTTGAGCGGCATGAACACGAAGGTCGAGTCATATTCCGACATGCCGATCTCGAACACCGCTGCGATCCTGTAGGCCTTGATCCGCGGCGTCGTGCCCATCGGGGTCACCGCCCCCTTCGGCGAAACCAATGTGATGCTGTCTCCGGCGTGCAGCGACAACGTATCGGCCAGCCTGCGGCCGATGGCGACGCCCTGCCCTTCGTCGAACCCGTCGAGCGACCCCTGCTTGATGTTCCTGGCGATCGAGGTGAGGTTGTTGAGATCGTCAGCACGGATACCGCGAATGAAAACGCCGGCCGCATTGAACGGCGAGGATCCCAATCCCTGGCCATCCACGACCGGCGCAGCCAACCGGATGCCAGCGACCTGGCTGATGCGATCGGCGACGTCCTTCCAGTCGGTCAGCGGCGATTCCAGCGGCTGCACCAGAAGATGGCCGTTGAGGCCGAGAATTTTGTCCAGCAATTCCTTGCGAAAGCCGTTCATCACGGCCATCACGATGATCAGCGTGGCGACGCCGAGCATGATGCCGAGGAAGGAGAACCCGGCGATCACGGAAATAAACCCCTCCTTGCGACGTGCCCGCAAATAGCGTCCGGACAGCAGCCATTCGAATGGCGCGAAAGGAGGGGTTCGGACTGGCTCGCTCATGGCTTCATCCATATCCCGATTTTCACACGATTCGGGCTAATTGTTGCCGCAACGTCTGATATCCCGGCACGTGTAGTGGATAAATTCGTCACAAGGTAAGCCGGGCCACGACATCCGCGGGGCTCAGATTTTCACGCGCCCCGTCGCTGCGCCGCTTGAGCTCGAGCTTGCCTTCGGCCAGGCCCTTGGGGCCAACCAGAATCTGCCAGGGGGTGCCGATCAGGTCGGCGGCGGCGAACTTGGCGCCGGCGCGCTGGTCGGTGTCGTCGTAAAGGACCTCGACGCCCCTCGCCGTCAACTCGCGGTAAAGCCGTTCGCATCCAGCATCGGTATCCTCGGCGCCCTGCTTCAAATTCAGGATCGCCGCCTTGAACGGCGCGACCGCCTCCGGCCATTTGATGCCGGCGTCGTCATGGCAGGCTTCGATGATGGCGCCGACCAGCCGCGAGACACCGACGCCGTAGGAACCGCCATGGATCGGCACCTCGGCGCCGTCGGCGCCCGCGACCATGGCCTTCATGGTGTCAGAATACTTGGTGCCGAAGTAAAAGATCTGGCCGACCTCGATGCCCCGCGTGTGCACCTTTTTCTCGGCCGCCACCTCGCGGTCGAAGCGCGCGGCATCGTGGACGTCTTCGGTCGCGGCATAGACCGAGGTCCATTGCCTGATGATCGGAGCAAGATCGCCTTCATAGTCGATCTCCTCGCCGGGCACCGGCAGATCGAGCACGTCGCTGTCGCAATAGACCGCGGACTCGCCGGTCTCCGCGAGCACGATGAATTCGTGGCTGAGATCGCCGCCGATCGGACCGGTCTCCGCGCGCATCGGGATCGCCTTCAATCCCATCCGCGCGAAGGTCCGCAGATAGGCGACGAACATCCTGTTGTAGGAGCGCCGGGCGGCGGCTTCGTCGATGTCGAACGAATAGGCATCCTTCATCAGGAATTCGCGGCCGCGCATGACGCCGAACCGCGGGCGCTGCTCGTCGCGGAATTTCCACTGGATGTGGTAGAGATTGAGCGGCAGGCTCTTGTACGATTTGACGTAAGAGCGAAAAATCTCGGTGATCATTTCTTCGTTGGTAGGCCCGTACAATAGCTCGCGCTTGTGCCGGTCGGTGATGCGCAGCATTTCCGGGCCGTAGGCGTCGTAGCGACCGCTTTCGCGCCACAGGTCGGCGAGCTGCAGCGTCGGCATCAGGAGTTCCAGCGCGCCGGCGCGGTTCTGTTCCTCGCGGACGATCTGCTCGATCTTCTTCAGCACCCTCAGGCCCAGCGGCAGCCAGGCATAGATGCCCGCCGCTTCCTGCCGCATCATACCCGCGCGCAGCATCAGGCGGTGCGAGACGATCTCGGCCTCTTTCGGATTCTCTTTGAGGATGGGCAGAAAGAACCGCGACAATCGCATGGGTACGCCTGGGGAATTGGTGAGAGATTGGAAGCCAGCAGTGAAACCGGATCGGGTGCGAAAACACAAGGGCGGGGATCAGCAAAAAGCCGCGAGGAGAGCGGATTTCCTGCCGTTTTGCAGGCGACATTGAGGACTGGAATAAGGCACGAGGAGGCCTTTGGGGGGCATGGCGCCGGACCCCCGAAACCGTCTTCCAGCGCGATCTTCTGGAAAACCGTCAGGGCGTCGACGCGCACATGCCAGCAGCCGGGAGCGGCATCGGCACGTCGCTGACGTGCCAATATGCATCGCGAGCGGCGCGGCCGCCGCCAGCCCGGAACGTAGCGAGGGCGACGGCGGCGAGAGCGAGCGAACGGCTGGCCCTCGACACCATCGATATCATGAACCTCACATCTTCATGCCGGAGGGCATCTTTTTCATGTCCATTTTGCCGTCCGAATTGTTCGCGCCCGCAGGCCCCTGCGCGCCCACCCCCTCTACATCGAGAGAGAGCTTCACCTTGCCGGCCTTTTCGAACTCCAGCGTGACCGGCACCTTATCGCCCTGCTTGAGCGGGCTCTTGAGATCGAGCAACATCAGATGATAGCCGCCCGGCGCCAGCTTGACGGTCTTGCCGGGTTCGATCGCCAGTCCCTTGTCGAGCGATCGCATTTTCATCACGCCATTGTTCACGGCCATTTCGTGGACCTCGATTTTGCCGGCGACATCGGCCGAGCCGCCGATCAGCCGGTCCGGCGTGGCGCCCTTGTTCTCGATGGTAAGATAACCGCCGCCGATTTTCGCGCCGCCCGGCGTGGCGCGGCTCCAGGCTTGCGTGATCACGAGGTCGCCTGCCCTGACCTCCTCGGCACGCACGGGCGCGGCGCACAGGGCGGAGAGGAGAGCGACGTAGGCGAGCGTGCGTTTGATGTGTTTCATGGTTGACCTTCTGCTTTCTTTCGTTTGCGGAGGTAAGGCCGCGGTCGTTCGACGCGGTTTGGATGGAAAATGATCAGCGGCAGACTTTCACGTAGACGCAGATCTTTTTGAAATTTTCCCAATGGCATTGCTGCTCCATTCGACAAGTTTTTGCTTTGCCTTCGGGAGCGGCCGCCGAAGTCGGCGTCAAGCCCAGAGCCAGGCCAAGGACAAAGACCGAAATTGCAAGCGGCACAGCACGTTTCATTTCTTGATCTCCTCTCCTTTGTTTTTGCATCGTGAGGGCAGCGTCATCCCCGGCAGGTCGACGACGGGACGCCGAAAGCGATCCTTCGCTTGTCGCCAACCAGACAACCGTCTTTCCAATTTCCCTTGAATATTCCCTCGAGATTTGTGACAGCCCCGGCTCCATTCGGCCGTCCATTGCGAAATTCGCCTTCATATCGAGCGCTCTGGAGCGTCAAGACGCCTCGCCCGTGCGGCTCGCCATTTTTGAGCTCTCCGTCATAGCGACCCGAGGACCAGTCTTGCGTACCGCGACCGGATTGCCGGCCCTGCTTCCACACGCCATCGTCTCTTTCGTAAGGCCTGTTGTTATTCAACCATTGTAAATTTCCGTGTCCCTGAGCCAGTCCGTTGACGCAACCGCCCGACCAGTTCACCGTTTCGTTAGCTTGCGGATGCGGATTCCAGACCTTGCACCCGCTCTTCGCGTCGGCAACGAAGTCGCCAGCCGGACTTGACTGGGCACAGGCCACCGAAAAACCCAGCCCCAGCGCTGAGGCGAACATCATTCTGCCGAGGCCCGCGTTCAGCCTCCGCGATCGCCCTGCTCGTTTCAGCTCCGATGTCACGTCAGTGCGCCATCAAGGGTAGCACGACGTCTGTCAGCAATTGCTCGCGGACATCGATGAACCTGTCACGGATGACGCCATTGCGGTCGACCACGAAAGTCAGCGGGAAACCCTCGGGCGGACCAAATCCGTTATCGGTAATCTGATCCAGGGTGGCGGTCGGGTACGCCAGCGAACTGCTCATCTTGCGCATTTTGGCATAATCCTGCGGCCTGTCGGCGCTGACGCCGATGATCTCCAGGCCATCCCCGCGATGGCGTCGATAAAAGCTGTTGAGGATCGGCATTTCCTTTTTGCACGGGGCGCACCAGGTCGCCCAGTAGGTCACGAGAACGACCTTTCCCCGCAGCTTCGCCAGATCGAAGGCCTCGCCATTCAATTGCGTGAGGACCAGCGATGGCGCGGGCAGATCCATTAACGGAGCGGCCCACACCACGCTTTGACTCAATACCGAGCCGAGAAGTCCTGCGGCGAGGACAGCCAAACGCATCGCTAGTCTCAGGGAGGGCCGGGTACCGGCCAGCGACAGGACAGTGTGATAAGCGATCATAGCCATTGACCTTTGTTCGCGAAAGACCGTGGATGGCCCGGCCGTGTCTGGCGCGGGCCATCGACGCATCAAAAATTGTAGCTCGTGATCAGTCGGTACATCACCGGCGCTATCAACTGGCCCTGGCTTCCGGCGTCATTGATGCCGGCGTTGGTCCGGTAGTAAATGGGTATTTCGACATCGAAGTAGACCTTCATGACGCGCTTGTTTGCCTCGTCGACGACCTTTGTCAGCTCTATAGCCGGCGAAATCATCAACCGGTCGAAGCCTGAATTGAGCGTGTCGGCGGCTGCGCCGGTGTCGCGCTGACGGTGAGACGCGATCAATTGCAGGATGGGCGTTATCTTGTCCAACCCGAGGATGTTGTATCCGTTGTTGTACAAGACTCCGAGCGAACCATCGACCTGGGCGCCCGGCTTGTAGACTTCGTAGTTGCCGGTATCGGCGTTGAGGGCAGAGCGATAGGCAAATGGCAGAAGCAAGCGGGCTTGCCCAAAATATTGCCATGCGTTGTCGCCCGTGATCAGTCCGCGGTGAAATGCCCCCAAAATCAGGTCGGTGCTTCCGGTTCCAATTTGCGTGTCGCGGTCGAAGCCGGGAGCCGTATACATGCCGGTCGGCAGCTTGAGACCGAACATCACCCCCGTCGACATATCCCTGGAAAGGCCGGTGTACATCCCCATAATTTCCAGATCGCCAATGTCGCGGGATGTAAACGTGTTCAGCATCAGCGTAGCGGGGTCAGTGGTCGTGAACGAACGATCCACATAGGGCAATTTTGCCGAAACGCCCCAGTCACGATTGAACATGTATTGAAAACCGATCGAGTGCCAATCGGTGCGGACGTTCTTGTCGAGGTTCGCATCGGAAGAAGCCTTCGATCCGCCGATCCAGTTTTGGGTCTGGTTCGAATGATCCCACTCATAGAAGACCCTCCCGCCGTGATCGTCTTCCTGCGGGAAGCCGCCAAATCCGACGTCGAACACGCTGCACCCGCAGGCACAGGCCGCTGCCGGAGTGGACGAAAGGTTGAACATCGATCCCAGCGAGATAGCGGCTGCGAGCAATACGAGGAGGCGTCGAACGCTCGCAACGCTGCGGATCAGTAAGTGCGCGGTCATGTTTGCTCCGATTGATTTTGCGAAATGCGCAGCGGCCTTATGGCGCGCATGCTTCTGCGATTGAGGGCGGCCGGGGCGCGTCATGGTCCGAACCGGTAGTTCAGGCCAAGACGGGCCGTTTGAATGGTCAGATCCGAGGAGCCGTGCAGCGCGTTGGTTCCCCCGGCATTATCGAGGATCCCGCCCAGCGCGTTCGTGGCTGGAAACCTGGAGAAAAGATATTCGGTCTTGACGGTCAGATGGTCGGTCCACGCCCATTCCCAGCCGCCGCCTGCCGTCCATCCGATCAGTGTCGCCGAACCGGCTGCGGTGCCGGTAGCCACGTTGAGCGTGTCCGCATAGACTTGCGTGTAGTTCACTCTTGCAAACGCCGCGCCTCCGGTGGCGTAGATGAAGGTGCGATCCGAAACGATCCCCAGGCGCGGACGAAGCGTCGCCAGGCTGCTGGTCCGCAGTGACTGCGTAACGGTGACCGTATCGCCCGTACCCAGAACCCCGTTGGGACTGGTGAAGGTCGGGTTGCTGCGAAAGTAATCCCAATCGCCTTCTACACCGACGACGAATGCGCCACTCTGCAGGTTGCATCCGACCTGCCCTCCGCCGATGAAGCCGGCGTCGTCGGCCGAACCGGTTCCTGTCGCGGCGGCTATGACCAAATCGCCGGGATCGACCAGATGCGTCCCCGGATCGATGCGGCTTGCGAAGTTGCTGCCGCTGGCAGCGCCGCCCCCGTTGATGCCGACATAGCAGCCGGTCCAATTGAAGACCGGAGCGGCGGCCGCCGCCTTCATCGGCATGTCGGCAGCGATTGCTGCGCCCACGAGGCCAGCTGCGGACAACGCGATGCCAGCGAACGCAAGCGCGGCACGCACTGCGCGCCGGGCACGGCTGGAATTGCGAAAGGAATGGCTGATCGGATCCCGGACGGGATCAATTTTGAAACTGTTGCGCACGCTGACGCTCCGCAAAATGAATCGAATCGCAACGGATTCAATCCAATGGAAAGGACGACCTGACGGGTCGGGCTTGGGTTCAGGGTTAAAGTGTCAGGCCGCCTGCGGTGGCGCGCGGGCTTGGGCGTTCGAGCCGACCCGACTGGCCGGCATCGGATCTGCGGCTTCCAGCCAGGATACGCGCTGAAACAGCCGCTGCAGACTTACAAAGACCAGCGGCGGCGGCTGAAGCGCCGTGGCCCCGCCATGACCGGCCGCGCAAAACGCACAGCAGTCTCCACGGTCATGCTGCGTCTTGGCCGGGGCCGTCTGCGCATCATCCGCGGTCATGCCCGCTTCGGAGCAGATCGACGCCATGTAGAGGGGATCGTTGGCGGCATAGGCGAATGCTCGAAATGCCGCGATCGGCGCAAGCAATTGCACCAAAATCGCCAACAACACGATCGGAAGGAGTAGTTCCAGCCGCCGCCGCATGATTGTCCCCAAAGCGCCACAGTTGTCCTAACACCCACGTCACCGCTTGTCGAGATTTGGCGGCGTCGCGTCGGTACGACGACGGCAAGACGATGTGGGCCCATAAAGGCAAGGCGCTCTACACCCGGAAAAAGGATAGTCCCCCCGGCGCACGAAACTGCGGCAACTCATCGATTCCGGTGGGGCATCATGACCCGCGCGGATCTGGGATTGCCGGCGGCCCATGTCCTTATTTCCTTCGCGACAGCGGCCGGGCCTGGCGCCCTCCTCCTTTACGGCAGCTATTGCCTGGACGTCGGAGCCATGCGCACGATGCTGGCCGTAAGCGGCAGCGGCATCCATGATATCGGCCTTGTTCCGTTCGCTTGCGCTTTCGGTGCGCTGGCGACCGGCACCAGTCAGGCGACGGGGTCTTCCCATCGAAATTGAGGGAGATCGCAAGGCCGTTTGACGCAGCGCAATGCGCGTAGGGGCCGAAACCGGATGCTGTCTGCGTCCGTCCAAGGATCGTTCCATGTTTGACTTCGACCAACCGCTACTTGTTGCCGGACTGCTCCTGGGGCTGGCGTCGAGCCTGCACTGCTTCGGCATGTGTTCCGGCATCGCGGCCAGCCTGCATTTCGCGGCCGAGCTCGATCCCAATCGGCCCGCGCGCGATCTTCTGACGACGACCTTGTTAATCAATGCCGGGCGGATTACCGGATACATGATCGCGGGCATGATCGTCGGCGGCGCAGGATCTAGCATTTTCGGCGCGTTCGATCATTCAACCAGCCACGCCGTTCTTCGCTGGGCCGCCGCGGCGGCGCTCGGCTGGATCGGGCTTTCCATGCTCGAGGTCCTGCCGCTGCCGCCCATGCTTTATCGGGTTGCTTCAAGCGTCAGCCGTTTCATGGATACCGTCGCCCGCGCGGCACAATTGCCGGCGACGATGGGACTGTTCTTGAGCGGGACGGTTTGGGGTTTTCTTCCCTGCGCCATGGTCTATGCAGCTTTGTTCTATGCGATGCTCTCCGGTTCCTGGCTCGGCGGGGCGATCGTGATGTCTGGTTTCGGCCTCGGCACCTTGCCGGTTCTGGTGGCTGCTGGCCTCGGGCTTCCGCTGCTCCGTCGCCGGGTGACCTCGGTTTGGCTGCGGAATGCGGTCGGGCTCGCCATCATCGCGGTTGGCCTCGTCAGCGCCGGCATATCGCCGACGACGTTCGCGGCGTGGTGCCGCTCTGGCTAATAAATTGAGGGCGGGAGCGGGATTATCCCGTCCAATGGAATCCGGCAATCTGGCGATGGGACGGCCTGCATTATTCTTTCGTTTCTGCTTTCGTTCTTCCTCAAATGCCGTTCGCAAATTCAACTCGCAGTAGCAAAATCTCAATCGTTTCGCAGATTGCTCGAATTTTGAACAATCGTTGCTGAAAATGGTGACAAGACGAGAAAAGTGGTCTACGAGTGCGGTCTCAGGCTGGCCGAGAGGTTCAAGTCTGGTGGTCCAAGTCTCGGGAGGAGCCCCTGGCGCGCACAAGCAGCGTCGCCCCGTCAATCAAGATCAAATCCAATTTTCGGGGAAACTAAGGGTCGACACAATTTTTGGAGCGGGGCTCGCGCCCTGCTCTTTTTTTTTTCGAGATGTTTTGTTTTTCGAGATGTCTTGTCTTTCGAGAGGTCTTGTCTTTCGAAAGGTCTTGGCGCGATCTGCAGCTTTGACATGCGCAGGGGCGCAAACCTGTCACGCGGCGCGCCTGCGCGCGCGCAGTGCGTTATGGACGGCCTCTACCCGTTTGCCTGCGTGCTGAGCCCTGTTGTACGGGACGTAGCTGAACAATAGCGCGTCGCCATCGTTGAGATGCGTACTGTCAACTCCCTGTTGCGCAGGGTTTCCGTTGTAGAAGAATTCCCAATAGAAGCTGATGTCGGTACCCTGCTGAGCGGAGATGTCGTCGAAAGCCATCACCTCGTAGCCTAAAGGCGCGCCGAAATATCGTAGCACGAAGCTGTATCCTGTCCCCGACGCGTAGGCTTGCTCGAGTGCGTTTTGCGCGTTCATGCCCGAAGACCACGGAACATTCGGCATCGAGCGCACCACGTTGCCGCCAACCTCAATCGCTACGCTGACCGCCACCGGACATCTCCTCAGGTTGTCTCTTTAGAACTATCTATCTTCACGGGATTTTCTGCAAGAAGCTTTTGAGCGGCGTCTTCACCGGTGCACCGGGCCGCCCCGAACGGCATCGAATATTGCGCGAGGCTATCGGAGTTATCTTACGAAACCCTGCGGCCACACCCGGGATGAACCAGAGATGCCGGCACCATCCAATCTGATCCAGCACAGTTTTGAACTGGCCGCCGAGCGTTGCGGGGATCTGACACCGCCGGTCTATCGTCGCCTGTTCCGCAAACACCCCGAAGCCGAGCCGATGTTCCGGCGCGAGGCCGGCGATCTCGTCAAGGGCTCGATGCTCGCGCTGGCGATCGACGCCATCATCGATTTTGCCGGCGACCGAACCGGCAGCTTCCGCATGATCGAATGCGAGGTGCAATCGCACGACGCCTACGGCACGCCCCGAAAACTGTTCGGCGAATTTTTCGGCGTGATCGCCGATACCATGCACGAAATTCTTGGCCCCGACTGGTCGCCCGAGATCGAGCAAGCGTGGCGGAAGTTGGCCGGCGAGATAGATCGGGCCATCGCGCAGGTGGCATGAACGCCCCGATTGTGAGACACTCATCCCTCCCGTGGCGCAATAAAACGACGCCGTCGGGTAACAAACATTCAAAACCAGGGAGCAAGCGATGTCCGGGACTGACAAATCCTCAAAGACCAGGCGCGATCTTCTTCAAGCGGCGGCGACCGCTGGTGCCGCGACGGCGCTGCTTGGCGGGTTGGGCGTGAGCCCAGCGCTGGCGGCGGAAGTGGGACGTTCGGAGAAACCACTGAAGGCCGCGTTCTCCAACGCTGGCTTACAGGCTACCTGGTGCGCCCAAGGCAAGCAGGCGGCCGAATGGTGGGGCAAGCTGTTCAACGTCGAGGTCACCTGGTTTGACGGTCAGCTCGACGCCGTCAAGCAGCGGGCAGCCATCGACAATATGGCCTCGCAGAAATGGGACTTCGTTGCCATCCAGGCCTTCGGCATCGGCACGCTGACCCAGCCCGTGCAGAAGATGATCGATGCCGGCACGCCGGTCATCGACATGGACACGCTCATTGCCCCCCTTGATCAAATCAACGTCCACTCCTTTCTCGCCCCCGACAATGAATTCATGGGCGCCTCGGTGACGCAGGCGCTCGTCGGTGCCATCGGCGGCAAGGGCAAGGTAATCATGACCCAGGGCGCGCTCGGTCACACCGGCGCGCAAGGCCGCGCCAAAGGTTTCAACGCGGTCGTCAAGCAATATCCGAACATCGAGGTGCTCGATACCCAGCCGGCTGACTGGGACGTATCGAAGACGGCGCGGCTATGGGAGACCTACCTCACCAAATACCCGCAGATCGACGCCGCCTTCTTCCACAATGACGACATGGCACTTGCCGCCTACAACATCATGAAGGCGCACAACCGTACCAACATCCTGATCGGCGGGGTTGACGCCATGCCGCCGGCGATCCAGGCGGTAAGCGAAGGCCGTATGTTCGCCACTGTCCGCAATCCCTCGTGTCGCATCCATGGCGGCGCCATTGTCGCCGGCGTCGCCGCGGTGGTCGGGGGCGAAAAGAGCGGAAAGGGTATCCCGAAGAGCGTCGTGACGGACGGTCCGGTCGTGACCAAGGCCAACGCGGCGGGAATGCAGTGGATGGAGGATCATTTCCTGATCTGAGCCCGCTATGCCGCAAGGCCGCTCGCCCATCCTCGAACTGCACCAGATTACCAAGGCCTTCGGCGGCGTCGAGGCGCTCCGTGGGGTCGACTTCGCGCTTTGCGCCGGCGAGATCCATGGTCTCGTCGGCGAAAACGGCGCGGGGAAAAGCACGCTGATGAAGATCATCGCCGGCGTGCATCCGGAGTTCTCGGGCCGTTTTGTGCTGGATGGACGGGAAACCCGTTTTCGATCGGCGCGCGATGCTCGCGCGGCCGGTATCGCCATGGTCCATCAGGAGCTCAGCGTCGCGCCCGATCTGTCCGTGGCCGAGAACGTGTTTCTCGGCGCGCAGCCGACCAACCGCTTCGGCTTTGTGCAATGGCGGCGCATGGCGCGCGAAGCGGGTGAACAACTCGCCAGATTCGGCATCGACGTCGATCCGCTCTCGCGGCTCGGCGACCTGCCGATCGGCATGCAGCAGTTGATCGAGATCGCCCGCGTCCTGTTCTCCGGGGCGCGCATTATCATCCTCGACGAGCCGACCTCGGCCCTCTCACCGCCCGAGGTCGAGCGCCTGTTCGCGACCTTGCGACGACTGCGGGACGAGGGCACCGGCATTGTTTTCATTTCGCATTTCATCGAGGACATCCTGCACGTCTCGGACACGGTGACGGTTTTCCGCAACGGCAGGAAGGTCGCCGAGGCCCAGGCGGTCGCGACCAGCAAGGCGGCCCTGATCGAAGCGATGATTGGCAAGGGCCGTGAGGCGCTCGAAGAGACCTACATGGACGACATCGCGCTGCCGCAGCCGGGCGATCGGCCGGTGGTGTTGGAGGCAAGCCGGCTCTCGCTCGCCCGCAGCCTCCGGGACGTCTCGTTTCAGGTGCGCTCCGGCGAAGTCCTTGGCATATATGGCTTCATGGGGTGCGGGCAGCTCGAACTGGCGCGGATTCTCTTCGGCAAACTCAGGCCTGACCGCGGTACGCTTGTCGTGGCTGGCCGCCAAAAGGCCTTCAGCAGCACGGCCGACGCGCGGCGGGCCGGTATAGCCTTCGTTCCCGAGAGTCGCCGCGCCATGCTGTTCCACCAGGAGCCGGTCTACAAGAACATCTCGATCAGCATCCTCGATCGCATCTCGTCCCTGTTTCTCAAGCCGTCGCGCGAGCGCTCGCTCGCCGCCAGGCAGGTCGAGCAGTTGCAGATCAGGCCGGCGGCCGTCGAGCTCGACCTCGGCATGCTGTCGGGCGGCAATCAGCAGAAAGTGGCGCTTGCGAAGTGGCTGAGCTATCCGCCGCGTCTGTTGGTGCTGTGCGAGCCGACGCGCGGCATGGACGTGGGCGCGAAGAGCGACGTCATCAACATCATCCGCGATCTGCGCGAGCGCGGACTCGCCATCATCGTCCTCTCGACCGAGCCCGAGACAGTTCTGTCGCTCGCCGATCGCATCATCGTTCTCAAACGCGGCGCGGTGGTGCGCGAATTCAGCCGATGAGGCGATCAGCAAGGACCGCCTGCTGGAAGCGGCGTGAGGAGACGCATATGGTGACCAGTGAAAGCGTGCCAGTCTCCGCAGCGGACCGCAAGCGACCGCGCAAGATCGCCGCAATGTTGCGCTCCCAGATGCGCAACATCGCGCCTTTCCTGACGCTGATCTGCCTCAGCGGCTTCTTCGCTGCCGCGAGCCCCTCGTTTGCCACGCTCGACAATGTCGGCAACATTCTGACCCAGGTTTCCGTCACCGGAATCATCGCCGTCGGCCTCACCTTCGTGATCCTCTGCGCCGAGATTGACCTGTCGATCGCCAGCATCGCCAACGTCACCGGCATCGCGGTCGCCTATTTCACCCAGCAGGAATCATACGTGAACATCGCCAACGTCCCGATGGCCGGCTGGGCTGCGATCCTGCTGGCGCTCGCGCTCTGCGCCATGCTCGGTGTCGTCAACGCGCTCGGTCTCACGGTCATCGGCATCCCGTCTTTCATCATGACGCTCGCGATGATGCAGATCGCAGCCGGCATATCGGCGTTGCTGGTGCGCGGGCAGATTGCCTACAAGGTGCCCGACCTCGTCACGACGCTCGGGTCGTCGGCGATCGGTGGCGTTCCCTGGATCGTGATCGTCGCCGCATTGATGCTGCTCGGCGGCCATCTGGTACTCACCTATACACGCTTCGGACGCTACGTTTACATGGTCGGCGGCAATCGCGAGGCGGCGGAATATTCCGGGCTCAACGTCAACTTGATTCTGGGCAGCGTCATGGTCATCTCGGCGATATGCTCGGGCATCGGCGGCATGCTCGGCGTCGCTCATTTCGGAAGCGCGCAACAGAACGAGTTCGATACCTACCTGCTTGATTCGATCGCCGCCGTCGTGGTCGGTGGCACCAGCCTGTTCGGCGGCCGCGGCGGCATCGGCAATACCATCGTCGGGCTGTTCGTGCTCGGCGTCCTCAACAACGGGCTCGATCACGTCAACATCGATAGCTTCCTGAAAATACTGATCCGCGGTCTCATTCTGCTCGCGGCGCTCGTCATCAACGTCTATGCGCAGAGGTTGCGGGCCAGGTCTGTCGAATAGCCTCCCTCACCGGCCGAAATCCGGCTGCCAGACGCACAGCTCACGCGCCGCCTTCGTCACGGCACCGATCGTGGGGAACGACGGCGTGTCTACCATCATCGCGCGGGCGAGACGCAGGCTTCGCGCCTCGCAGATCGCCCGAAGCCGCGGGTCTTCGATCCACTCGAAATCGATATTGTGGGCGAGACCGAGGATGCGGCGGATGATCTTCGCCGCCGAGAACCCGACGGTGTCCCGGAACAGCCGCCCCATAAAGATCTGCCGTTCGCTCTCGAGCCGCGCCGCGCCGGCCTGGCCGGGGAAAAGGAGTGCGGGATAAGCGTCGCCACTGGCCTCGGCGCGCCAGAGCTCGACGAATTTGCGGGAAAACTCCGCCCACACCCTCTCGATCGTTTCCAGCATCCATGCCTCGAACGAACGCCGCTCTCCGGGCGAGCGCTCGTGGCCGGCCGAAGCCAAATAGCTCATGATGAGATTGCCGAGCACCGCCCCGACATCGAATCCCATGGGTCCGTAGAACGCGAACTCGGGATCGATCACGCGCGTCTCGGTTTCGGTCACCATGATCGATCCGGTGTGGAGGTCTCCGTGGATTAGTGCTTCCGGGCGCGCCATGAATTTGATCTTGAGCCGCGAGATCGCGACGTGCAGATCGAGATCTTCGCGAAAATTGGCCGCGGTCGCATCGAGCCAGGGTGAGGTCCAGCGATTCTGCTCGGCCTGCCGGTATGGGTCGGTGAAGATCAGATCCTCGGTGATCTTGCACAGCGCGTGGTTGCCGGCGAACGCGGCGAGATCCTCCTTCTTCCGCGCCGCCGGAACCGCGAGGTCGGAGCTGAGGAACAGCGTCCGCGCCAGAAAGGTCGTGATGTCTTCGACGAAGTGCGGGTAGCAGATCCCGGAGATCAGTCCCTTGCGCATGATGATGTGCGGCTCGAGCAGTTCCATGGCGACGAGGGCCAGAACCTCATTGTGGTGAAGCACCGCCGGTACCAGACCCGGCGCCAGCCGCGCCTGATGCACCAGCGCCCGATATTCGTAGTGCGAGCGCGACAGCGGCAGCGGCCAGCTCTCGCCAACCAGGCGCACATAGGGCAGTGCCTGCTTGACGGCAACTCCGCTCTTCGTCCCCTTGACGATGAACACGAGATTGAGGTTGCCGTCGCCAACCTCGCTGATCGACCAATCCGTTTGCGATCCACCGAGTTGTGCGGCAACGGCGGGCAGCTGCGCAAGGTAGCTGCGCAAGTCCGCGTCCCGCAGTATTCGATATTCGTCCTGCCGAGAGGCGTCCAACGGTCGTTGCTGTGAAGTCATTGGATGTTGCGTCCGGTGTTACAGTGGAAGTTATGGCTTTACTCCCGCTCGAGGAAATTCGATCCGACATCGGCCTTCTTCTTGATCGGGTCGTAATCGCAATAAACGTTGTCGGCGACCAACGTGTAGCTGGCGCTGACCGTGTACCTGTCGAGCTTTACCGAGTTCAGGCCGATGACAGCGGTCTTGGTCCCGGTATTCCACTTGAACGGGGTCGAACTCTGCGTCTTTTCACAGGCCGCAACGGCTTCGGCGAAAACATAGCCCTCGACGAACGCTTTTACGGTCCGCAGTTGCGTCGCCAGTCTCCAGTCGATGTAGAAGGCCCCTGCGAGGCCGGCGATCGTCAAAATCAAAAGCCCGATAATGGTTCTTTGAAACGTCATTTGCCCCTCCTCCAGATCATGATCCGATCGAATTGGGTCCCATCTCCTCATTTAAGCATGATCTTTTCGGAAAACCGATTGCCGTTTTTCCGGATCATGCGCTACCAGCAACCGACCGATCAGAGCGGAAACCCCATCAGCCTCGACAGCCGCTCGACATTCAGAAGGCCCGCGTTATACGCCAGCCACGCGACGGCGAAAATGATTGCCGAAACCACCGTAGTCCAGATCAGCTTGCGGCCCATGAGGCTCGCAACCGGCGCGCCGGGATCGGTGCCGGGCGCGCCCTCGCCGTCCTCGTGCTGGCTGCGCACGCCGAATGGCAGCGTCAGGAACAGCACGATCCACCACATCACGAAGTAGATCGCAAACGCTGTTGAAATTGCGTAGGCCATCGGGCGTCAAGCCTGCTCGATTTCAACGAGTGCGCCGGAAAAATCCTTCGGATGCAGGAACAGCACCGGCTTGCCATGGGCCCCGATCCTGGGGACACCGTCGCCAAGCACCCGCGCCCCTTCGTTGATCAGGGTATCGCGCGCCGCGATGATGTCGGGCACGTCATAGCAGATGTGATGGATGCCGCCGTCGGCATTGCGTTCGAGGAATTTGGCAATAGGCGAGGCTTCGCCGAGCGGCTGGATGAATTCGATCTTGGTGTTGGGCAGCGTCACGAACACGGTGATGACGCCATGCTCGGGTAGCGGCACCGCCGCGGAGATATCGGCGCCGAACGCTGCGCCATAGATCCTGGCGGCCTTCTCGGCGTCCTTGACCGCAATCGCCACATGATTGAGCCGGCCCAGCATCGCACTTCTCCCGCCAAATTTTTAACTTGCGCGTGAAACACGCGCTAGACCGTCAGAACGTGAACATAGCACAGCGGCTTCTTGCCCCAATGCTCGTTAATTGTGGCGCGGACGGCGCGGCGGACCGATTCCGCTGTCGCGTCGGGGTCGCGCCGCCGGGCCCGCGGCAAACCCTCCACGGTCGACACCACGACATCGAACACGATCTCGTCGATGACCTCTCCGGCCGTATTCTTCTCGGGGATGCCGATGAGATCAACCTCGGGATCATCGGCCAGCTCACCTTTTTCGGTCATGGCGACCGCCACAAAGGCGCAACCGGCGAAAGCCAGGCGGCGGCGTTCGACCACGGCGCGCGATTTGGATTCCTCCAGGATCGAGCCGTCCTTGTACAGCCGCCCCGACGGCAGCTGCTCGATGATGCCGGGCTCGCCCGGCCCCAGCTTGACCAGATCGCCATCACGACAGATCAGGGTCTTCGGCACGCCGGCGGCCCGCGCCAGCTTGGCGTGCTCGAACAGATGCAGCGCCTCGCCGTGAACGGGGATCAGCAGTTGCGGACGCACCCATGAAATCATGTCGCGCAACTCGTCGCGGCGCGGATGGCCGGAAACGTGGACGAGGTGGGTGCGGTCGGTAATGACTTCAATGCCCTGTGTCACCAGGCCATTCATGATGGCGCCCACCGCCTTCTCGTTGCCGGGAATGGTGCGCGAGGAAAAGATCACGCAGTCGCCCTTGTTCAGCGTCACCTGCGGATGATCGTCATTGGCGATGCGCGACAGCGCCGCGCGCGGCTCGCCCTGGCTTCCCGTGCACAGCGCCAGCACCTTGTCGGGGGGGAAATGGCCGTAGAGATCGGCGCCGCGGAAATTCTGCACGCCGTCGAGATAGCCGGTTTCACGCGCCACCTGCACGACGCGCTCCATCGCGCGGCCGACCACCACGACCTCGCGCCCCGCGGCGCGCGCCGCATCCGCGACCGCGCGCAAGCGCGCCACGTTGGAGGCAAAGGTGGTCACGGCGACGCGGCCTTTGGCCGCCTTGACCAGCTCGGTGATGGTTTTGGCGACCTCGGCCTCCGACGGCGAGCGCCCTTCCCGTATGGCGTTGGTGGAATCGCCGATCAGGGCCAGCACGCCGGCATCGCCGAGCTCGCGCAACCGCCTCTCGTCGGTGGGCACGCCGATGATCGGCGTCCGATCGATCTTCCAGTCGCCGGTGTGCAGCACCGTGCCGGCGGAGGTGTGGATCGCCAGCGCGTGCGATTCCGGGATCGAATGCGCGACCGGAATGAACTCGACGTTGAACGGGCCGAGATCGATGCGGCCGCCGGACGGCACCACCGTCACCGGAATCTTCGGCGGATTGCGCTCGGCGGCGCATTTGGCCTCGAACAAGGCGGCGCTGAATTTGGTGGCATAGATCGGGCATTTCAGCTTCGGCCACAGGTCGATGATGGCGCCGAAATGGTCTTCATGGGCGTGCGTCAGCACGAGGCCGATCAGGTTCTTGCGCTCTTTTTCGAGAAACCGGATGTCGGGCATGATCAGATCGATGCCCGGCAGATGCTCCTCGTCGCCGAAGGACACGCCGAGGTCGATCGCAAGCCAGGAACGCTGATGGCGGTTGCCGAGGCCGTAGATCGACAGGTTCATGCCGATCTCGCCGACGCCGCCGAGCGGAGCAAAGGTCAGTTCATCCGGGCGCGCCATCAGGCAGCCCCTGCGGATGCGGCCGAGCCGAAATAGACGTCGCCCGCCGAGATCGGGACCCGCTGGCCGCCCGATGTTTTGATCACCATGCAGCCTGTCTCATCGATGCTGTCGAACGTCCCCTCCACGGTGGTGCCGCCTGTATGGATCGCGACCGGCTGCCCGAGCCCGGCGGCGCGCTCGAGCCAGAGCCGGCGGATTTCGCCAAAGCCGTAGCCCTTGTCCCAGATGCCGCGGAACTCGGCCCAGGCGTCCGACAGCTCGGCGAACAGCTCCTCCGCACCGATATGGACGCCCAGCGCCGCAAGCGAGGTCGCGGGCGTTGGCGTACCCTCAGGCGCGGCCACAACGTTGGTGCCGATGCCGACCACGACAGCCAGGCGATTGTCGGCCACGGCTTCTGCTTCCAGCAGGATCCCGGCGAGCTTTTGCCGCCCCGCCAGCACGTCGTTGGGCCATTTCAGCGAAAACTTCATATCGTCCGATCCCGCCGACCTCAGCGATGCTTCGATGCTTACTCTTCGCAGCGCCGCCTCCAGCGCAAGCCCCGCGGCAAAGCCCAGCGTTGCCGCCACCGCGGGCGATACGTCGAGCACTTCGAGGATGCTGCTGGCGAGGTTACCGCGCGGCGCGATCCAGGGGCGATGCCGCCGGCCGCGTCCCGCGGTCTGTTCCGAGGTCACAAACCAGATCGGCCCGCGCTCGCCGTCGCGCGCGCGCGACAGGGCTTCCGCGTTGGTCGAGCCGATATGATCGAAGGCCGCGAGCCGGTAACCCGCCGATATGGCTCGCGGACCGAGCGTGAATGGCATCTAGAACAGCGACCTCGCCGCTGATGTCGCGACGCTGACCAGCGGCCCCGGATAGACGAAGAAGAAGATGTTGAAGAGGCCCGCGACCGCCAGCACCGTGCGCAGTTCCATGCGCACCGGGTCCAGCTTGGTGAGCGGCTCGTCGAAATACATCACCTTGATAACGTTGAGATAGTAAAACGCCCCCACCACGCTGGCGAGCACGCCGACGACGGCGAGCGTGAACAATCCGGCCTTGATCGCCGCGACGAACACGTACCATTTGGCGAAGAAACCGGCGAGCGGCGGAACGCCCGCCAGCGAAAACAGCAGCATCGCAAAGAAGAATGCCAGCAACGGATTGGTGCGCGAAAGCCCGGCGAAATCGCTGATATTCTCGAAATGCTGGCCGTTGCGCTTCATGGTGATGATCACCGCGAAGCTGCCGAGCGTCATGGCCACGTAGATCGAGATATAGATCAGCACGCCCTGCGCGCCCTCGACGGTTCCGGCGGCGAGCCCGACCAGCGCGAAACCCATATGGCCGATCGACGAATAGGCCATCAGCCGCTTGATGTTCTTTTGCCCGATCGCGGCGAACGCTCCCAGCGCCATCGAGGCGATCGAAACGAACACCACGATCTGCTGCCATTGCGGGACGATGCCGGGGAATGCGGTCAACGCCACCCGGGTGAACACGGCAAGTGCGGCGACCTTCGGCGCGGAGGCGAAGAAGGCGGTGACCGGCGTCGGCGCGCCTTCATACACGTCGGGCGTCCACATGTGGAATGGAACCGCCGAAATCTTGAAGCAAAGGCCGGCAAGCAGGAAGACCAGGCCGAATACGATGCCGACGCTGCCCGTCTTCACCGCAGCCGCGATGCCCGCGAAGCCGACGGTGCCGGTGAAGCCGTAAATCAGCGAGGCGCCGTACAGCAGCATGCCCGACGACAGCGCACCCAGCACGAAATACTTCAGGCCGGCCTCGGTCGATTTCAGGTTGTCGCGATTGCTCGCCGCGACCACATAGAGCGCGAGCGACATCAGTTCGAGCCCGAGATAGAGCATGATCAGGTCGCCGGCCGAGATCAGCACCATCATGCCCAAGGTCGAGAGCAGCACCAGGATGGCGTATTCGAAGATGCGCCGGGACGAGTCGGCCAGATATTCGGCCGAAAGCACCAGTGTTGCCACCGATCCGATCAGCGCCAGGATTTTCAGGAACCGGGCAAAATCGTCGACGATGAAGCTGCCGCCGAAGGTCGTCACCTTTCCGGCCGGCAGCAACAGTTCCAGCACGCCGGTCAGCACCAACAGGCAAACCGCAAGGCCGGTGACGAGGCTGGTCGTCTGCGCCCCGCGATAGGCCCCCAACATCAGCAGCACCATGGCGCCGGCGGCCAGCACGAGCTCCGGCAGCACGGGCAGCAACTGATAACCTGCACTCTCAAAGCTCATAGCGCGTTGTCCTCGCCCAGGGCGTTCATCACTGCAGTGCGGCTGCCTTCACGGCAGTCACTGCGGTGTTGTAGTTGTTGACGAGTTGCTGCACCGACGAGGCTGACATGTCCAGCACCGGCTTCGGGTAGAACCCGAACAGGAGGGTGAGCGCCACCAGCGGCACCATGATCAGGCCCTCGCGGAAGGTGAGATCCTTGATGCTGGCCAGCGACGGTTTTGTCAGAGCGCCGAACACGACCTTGCGATAGAGCCACAACGCATAGGCCGCCGACAGGATCACGCCTGTGCTGGCGAAGGTGGCGGTCGGGATCGAGACCCTGAAGGTGCCGATCAGGGTCATGAATTCGCCGACGAAGCCGGAGGTGCCGGGCAGACCGACATTGGCCATGGTGAACACCATGAACACCACAGCATAAAGCGGCATGCGGTTAACGAGGCCGCCATAGGCGGCGATCTCGCGGGTATGCAGGCGGTCGTAGACGATGCCGACGCAGAGGAACAGCGCGCCCGCCACGATGCCGTGGGAGATCATCTGGAACACGCCGCCGGCGACGCCCTGCGTCGTTCCCGCGAAGATCCCCATGGTGACGAAGCCCATATGGGCCACCGACGAATAGGCGATCAGCTTCTTGATGTCTTCCTGCATCAGCGCCACCAGCGAGGTGTAGATGATGGCGATGACCGACAGCGAGAAGATCAGCGGCGCGAAATCATGCGAGGCCATCGGGAACATCGGCAGCGAGAAGCGCAGGAAGCCGTAGCCGCCCATCTTCAGCAGGATCGAGGCCAGGATCACCGAGCCCGCGGTCGGCGCCTCGACATGCGCGTCGGGCAGCCAGGTGTGCACTGGCCACATCGGCATCTTGACCGCGAACGAGGCGAAGAACGCCAGCCACGCCCAGGTCTGCAGGCTGCGCGGCACGGCGGTGTGCATCAGCGTCGGAATGTCGGTGGTACCGGCGTTCCAGTACAGCGCCATGATCGCCAGCAGCATCAAGACCGAGCCGAGCAGCGTATAGAGGAAGAACTTGAAGGACGCATAGACCCGGCGCGGACCGCCCCACACCCCGATGATCAGGAACATCGGGATCAGGCCGCCCTCGAAGAACAGATAGAACAGCACGAGGTCGAGCGCCCCGAAGGTGCCGACCATCAGCGTTTCCAGGATCATGAACGCCATCATGTATTCGCGCACCCGCACGGTGACCGATTTCCAGCTCGCCAGGATGCAGAACGGCATCAAGGCGGTGGTCAGGATCACGAACGGAAGCGAGATGCCGTCGACGCCCATGTGATAGGTGATGCCGCTGGCGAGCCACGACGTCTTTTCGACGAACTGGAAGTCGGGCTGCGCGGGGTCGAAGCGCCAGACCAGGATTAGCGACACCGCGAAGGTGATCAGCGTGGTCCACAACGCGATCCAGCGCGTGTTGCGGCGCGCGGCCTCGTCGTCGCCGCGGCTGATGTAGATCAGGAGCGCGCCGACCACCGGCAGGAAGGTAACGACGGAAAGAACGGGCCAGGTTGTCATCACTGGCCTCCCAAGCCGAACATGAACCAGGTGATTAATCCGGCGACACCGATCAGCATCGCGAACGCGTAGTGATAGAGATAGCCGGTCTGCAGCTTCACGACGTTGCGGGTCATATCAAGCACCCGCGCCGAGACGCCATCGGGGCCAAAGCCGTCGATAATATAACCGTCGCCAATCTTCCACAGGAAACGTCCGATCCATTTCGCCGGCCGCACGAAGATCAGATCGTAGAGCTCGTCGAAATACCATTTGTTGAGCAGGAACTGGTAAAGCAGCGGCTGCTGACGGGCGAGCTCGACGGGAATGTAGGGGCGCCGGATATAGAATATGTAGGATACGTAAGCCCCCACCGCCATCATCACCGTCGGCAGCAGCTTTATCCACTCCGGAATACCTTCCATATCTTCGATGATGTGCGGATGCATTTTCACCGACTCTCGGAAGAATTCCTCCACGCTGTTGCCGGCGAACAATTCCTTGAACGGGAAGCCGGCGAAGATCGATCCGACCGCGAGAGCGCCGATCGGGATCAGCATCCAGAGCGGACTCTCGTGCGCGGCTTCATAATGCTCCTGATCGTGCGGTTCTCCGAAGAAGGTCTTGAAGATCAGGCGCCATGAATAGAACGATGTCAGGCCCGCCGCGATCACCGTCATCAGGAAACCGTAGAACGCCAGCGGATTATGCGAGGCATAGGCCGATTCGATGATGGCATCCTTGGAGAAATAGCCGGCGAAAAACGGAAATCCGGTCAATGCCATTGTACCGATGCACATCACAAAGAACGTGAACGGAATCTTCCGCCAAAGGCCGCCCATATTGCGGATGTCCTGCTCGTGATGCATCGCATAGATCACCGAGCCCGAACCCAGGAACAACAGCGCCTTGAAGAAGGCGTGCGTGAACAGATGGAATATGCCGACCGAGTAGGCCCCCGCCCCCATCGCCACGAACATGTAGCCGAGCTGCGAGCAGGTCGAATAGGCGACGATGCGCTTGATGTCGTTCTGGACGAGGCCGACGGTCGCCGCGAAGAACGCGGTGGTCGCGCCGAAGAACATCACCACGGCTTGCGCGTTCGGCGCGAGCTCGAACAGCGGCGACAGCCGCGCCACCATGAAGACGCCCGCGGTGACCATGGTCGCGGCGTGGATCAATGCCGAAACCGGCGTCGGGCCTTCCATCGCGTCCGGCAACCAGGTGTGCAGCAGGAACTGGGCGGATTTTCCCATCGCTCCCATGAACAGCAACAGGCAAGTCAGCGTCAGCGCGTCGGCGTGCCAGCCGAAGAAGTCGATGGTCTTGCCGGTCAGAGCAGGCGCGCCCGCGAAGATGGTCTCGAAGTCGACCGAGCCGATCAGCATGAAGATCGCAAAAATGCCGAGCCCAAAGCCGAAATCACCCACACGGTTCACCACGAAAGCCTTGATCGCGGCGGCGTTTGCCGACGGCTTCTGGTACCAGAATCCGATCAGCAGGTAGCTTGCAAGGCCGACGCCCTCCCAGCCGAAGTACAGCTGCACCAGGTTGTCCGCGGTCACCAGCATCAGCATCGCGAAGGTGAACAGCGACAGATAGCTGAAGAAGCGCGGCCGGTAAGGGTCTTCATCCATGTAGCCGATCGAATAAAGATGCACGAGCGACGACACGGTGTTGACCACCACCAGCATGACGGCAGTCAGCGTATCGACCCGCAGCGACCACGCGACCTGCAGGTCGCCGGAATTGATCCAGGGGAACAGCGCGATCCTGACGTCATGATGCATGAAGCCGACATCGACCAGCGCCACCCATGACAATCCAGCCGAAACCAGCAGCAGCCCGGTGGTGATCAGTTCGGCCGCGCGCGAGCCCGCTGCCGCCGGCTCGACCGCGTGATCGTCGTGGCCGTGGTCATCGGCATGGTCGTCGTGGGCATCCGACGCATGGGCATCGGCGCCGTGGGCTTCGTCGTGGTGTTCGACTGTATCGCCACTCGGGTTACGCGCATGCGCACCGAAGATAGAAATCAGGCCGGCGAGTATCGCGCCGATCAGCGGCAGAAAGACGATTGCCTGGATCATTGGCGCGCCTCATTGCGCATGATCTGATCGGAAAACCGCTTCACACTTTTCCGGATCATGCTTTAGCCCTTCATCAGATTGACGTCTTCAACCGCGATCGAGCCACGGTTGCGGTAGTACACCACGAGCACCGCAAGACCGATCGCCGCTTCCGACGCCGCCACCGTCAGCACCAGCAGCGCGAACACCTGGCCGACGATGTCGCCGAGGAAGGTCGAAAACGCCACCAGGTTGATATTGACCGAGAGCAGGATCAGCTCGATCGACATCAGGATGACGATGATGTTCTTGCGGTTGAGGAAGATGCCGAGGATTCCCAGCGTAAACAGGATCGCGCCGACCGAAAGATAGTGTCCAAGACCGATCGTCATTGCACCCACTCCGCCGCGTCCGCGTCCTGCAGGCCCTGCCCTGACGCCACCTTGCGCACACTCATCGCGATCTCGGGCGTACGTGCGTTCTGCACATTGATATCCTGGCGCTTGATGTTGGCCTTGTGCCGCAAGGTCAGCACGATGGCGCCGATCATCGCGACCAGGAGCACCATGCCCGCCAGCTGGAAGTAATGGATGTAGCGCGTGTAGAGCACGAGCCCGAGCGCCTCGGTGTTGCTGACGTTGTTGGGAATCGCAGCCGTAATCGATTTGGCGGTGCCGGCATTGATGACCCAGCCGCCGCCGACCAGCAGCAGTTCGGCGAGGAACACCGCGCCGATCACCAGACCGATCGGCAGGTATTCAAGGAAACCCTCGCGCAGTTCGGTGAAGTCGACGTCCAGCATCATGATCACGAACAGGAACAGGACCGCGACCGCGCCGACATAGACCACGACCAGGATCATCGCCAGAAATTCGGCGCCCATCAGCACGAACAGGCCGGCGGCGTTGACGAAGGCCAGGATCAGGAACAGCACGGAGTGCACGGGATTGCGCGACACAATCACCATCACCGCCGAGGCGACGCAGATGCCGGCGAACAGATAGAAGAACAGCGCTGGAAGGATCATGCCCTCACCTCACCGGTACGGCGCGTCGAGTTCGATCGATTTCGCAATCTCGCGCTCCCAGCGGTCGCCATTGGCGAGAAGTTTCGCCTTGTCATAATAAAGTTCCTCGCGGGTCTCGGTCGCGAATTCGAAATTCGGTCCCTCGACGATGGCATCGACCGGGCACGCCTCCTGGCACAGCCCGCAATAAATGCATTTCACCATATCGATGTCGTAGCGCACGGTCCGGCGTGTGCCGTCATTGCGGCGTGGGCCGGCCTCGATGGTGATCGCCTGCGCCGGGCAGATCGCCTCGCACAGCTTGCAGGCGATGCAGCGCTCCTCGCCGTTGGGATAACGGCGCAGCGCATGTTCGCCGCGGAAGCGCGGCGAGATCGGCCCCTTCTCGAACGGATAATTCAGCGTCGGCTTCGGCTGGAAGAAATAGCGCATCGTAAGAAAGAACGCCGACACGAATTCGGACAGCAGAAGCGAGCGGGCTGTGGCGTTGATGTTGACACTCATAGCGACCTCATTGCGGAGCGATCCCCGCGAAGTGCAGCACGCCGGCGACGATCACCACCATCGCCAGCGAGATCGGCAGGAACACTTTCCAGCCGAGCCGCATCAGCTGATCGTAGCGGTAGCGCGGCACGATCACCTTCGCCATCGCAAACAGAAAGAACATGAAAAATAACTTGAGCGAGAACCAGATCACGCCCGGCACCCAGGTGAACGGCGCCACCGCGATCGGCGGCAGCCAGCCGCCCAGGAACAGGATCGTCGCCATCGCGCACATGGTGGTGATCGCGACGTACTCGCCGAGCATGAACAACAGATACGGGGTCGAGCCGTATTCGACCATGAAGCCCGCGACCAGTTCCGATTCGGCTTCCACCAGATCGAACGGCGGACGGTTGGTTTCCGCCAGCGCCGAGACATAGAAGATCACGAACATCGGAAACAGCGGCAGGAAATACCAGTTCAGCACCGTCAGCCAGGGCAAGCCGATCAGGTTGGCGAGCCCCCGGCTGCCTTGCGCCTCCACTACCGCCGACAGGTTGAGCGATCCTGCGCACAGCAAAACGGTGATAATGACAAAACCGATCGAGACTTCGTAGCTCACCATTTGTGCCGCCGAGCGAAGCGCGGCGAGGAAGGGATATTTCGAATTCGACGACCAGCCGGCCATGATGATGCCGTAGATCGACAGCGAGGAGATCGCGAGGATGTAGAGGATGCCGACATTGATGTCCGCGATCACCCATCCCAGATTCGTCGGGATCACGGCCCAGGCTGCGAGCGGCAGCACGCAGCTCACCAGCGGCGCCAGCAGGAACACGCCCTTGTTGGAGCCGGAGGGAATGATCGGCTCCTTCAGCAGGAATTTCAAAAAGTCCGCGAAGGATTGGAACAGGCCCCAGGGACCGACGACGTTGGGTCCGCGCCGGATATGCACCGCGGCCCAGATTTTGCGGTCGGCCAGCAGGATGTAGGCGATCGCGATCAAGAGGACCACCAGCAGCAGCACGCTCTCCGCGACCATGATGATCAGCGGCCAGAGGAAGCCGGTCCAGAATGCGCTTGCGAAGAATTCAGCCATCATCAGGTCACGCTCACTCCGCTGCCGTCAGCATCTGCCCGGAAGCCAGCCGGGAACATTCCGCCATCACCGCAGATGCGCGCGCGATCGGGTTGGTCAGGTAAAAATCCTCGACCGAAGACCTGAACGGCGTCTTCTCGACACTGCCGCCCTTGCCGGCGAGCTTCCTGATATCGGCTGCGTTGCCGGCGTCGATCTGGTCGACGCGCATCAGATGCGGAACGGCCGTGAACAGCGCCTGCCGTAATGCGGGAAGCGAATCGTAAGACAACTTCTTCCCCAGGGCTTCCGACAGCGCGCGGATGATCGCCCAGTCCTCGCGCGCCTCCCCCGGAGGAAACGCCGCGCGGCCCGCGATCTGCACCCTGCCTTCGGTATTGACATAGATGCCGGATTTTTCGGTGTAGGCCGCGCCCGGCAGGATCACGTCGGCGCGATGGGCGCCACGATCGCCATGGGTGCCGATATAGACCACGAACGTACCGTCGGGCACCTTGGTCTCATCGGCGCCGAGCAGAAACAGCACGTCGAGCGTGCCGAACGTCGTCATCTGCGCCGCGCTCAGGCCGCCGGCGCCGCCGGCAAAGCCGACATCGAGCGCACCGACCCGCGAGGCGGTGTCCTGCAGAACGCCGAAACCGTTCCAGCCATCCTTGAGCGCGCCGAAATCCGTCGCGAGCTTGGCCGCGAGCGCCAGAACCGCCGCACCGTCATGCCGCGCAGCTACGCCGGCGCCGACCAGCACGATCGGATTCTTTGCGCCCTTCAGCACATCGGCGAAGGAATGCTTGCCGGCGGCGAGATCCGTGAGCGAGTCCGTGCCCGCGCCCAGATAATCATAGGCGTAGGTGAGATCGGCCTTGGGACCGATCAGCCCGATCTTGAGCTGGCCGCCACGCCATCGCTTGCGGATGCGCGCGTTGAGAACGGCCGCCTCCCTGCGTGGGTTCGAGCCCACGATCAGAAGGGCGTCGGCCTGATCGATGCCGGCGATACCGGGATTGAAAATATAGGACGCGCGACCGGCCTTGGGATCGAAAGCGTCGCCGCCCTGAACCGCCAGATTGACCGAACCGTATTTCGCCAGCAAATCCCTGAGCGCGAACATCTCCTCGACCGCGGCAAGGTCGCCCGCGATCGCCCCGATCCGCTTGCCGGCGCTGAGCCCCGCCTTGGCCGCGATGGCCGCGAACGCTTCAGGCCATGACGCGGCGCGGAGCTTGCCGTTCTCCCTGATATAGGGGCGGTCGAGCCGCTGCGTGCGCAGTCCGTCGACGACATGGCGCGTCTTGTCGGAAATCCACTCCTCGTTCACCGCCTCGTTGACGCGCGGCAGAATCCGCATCACCTCGCGGCCACGGGTGTCGACCCGGATCGCCGAGCCGACGCCGTCCATCACGTCGATCGACTGGGTCTTGCCGAGTTCCCAGGGCCGCGCGGCGAACGCGTAGGGTTTGGAGGTCAGCGCGCCGACCGGGCAGATATCGACGAGGTTGCCCTGCAATTCCGAGGTCAGCGCCGTCTCGAGATAGGTGGTGATCTCCATGTCCTCGCCGCGGCCGGTCGCACCCATCTCCGGGACGCCGCAGACTTCGGCGGCGAAGCGGACACAGCGCGTGCACTGGATGCAGCGGTTCATCGAGGTCTTGACCAACGCGCCGAGATGCTTGTCCTCGACCGCGCGCTTGTTCTCGGCGAAGCGGCTGGTGTCGACGCCGTAGCCCATCGCCTGATCCTGCAGGTCGCACTCGCCGCCCTGATCGCAGATCGGGCAATCCAGCGGGTGGTTGATCAGCAGGAATTCCATCACGCCTTCGCGCGCCTTCTTCACCATCGGCGAGCGGGTGGAGATTTCCGGCGGTTCGCCCTTGGGACCGGGACGGCAATCGCGCACGCCCCAGGCGCAACTCGCGACCGGCTTCGGTCCGCCCTTGATCTCGACCAGGCACATCCGGCAATTGCCGGCGATCGACAGCCGCTCATGATAGCAGAAGCGCGGGATCTCGGCGCCCGCGGCCTCGCACGCCTGCAACAGCGTGTACTCCGCGGGGACATCGATCTCTTTGCCGTCGATGATGAGTTTGGTCATGTCGATTCCGTCGATCTCACAATGAGCGAAGCGTCAGATAAGCCAGCAGTGCGACGGCGACCGCGATGCCCGCCATCATGTCGAATCGAGCGTAGCTTGCCAGGATGCGCAGGGCGCGGTTCATGGGCCTAGATGCCATCGTTCTGACCTCCTCTTCCAAATCCCTATTCCGCCGCAACCATATGTGCGGGATCGAGAATGCCGGCGTCATCGACATCCGCCTTGCGCGAATATTCGTCGATCCGTTCCTCGATCTCGTGACGGAAATGCGCGATCAGGCCCTGGATCGGCCACGCTGCGGCATCTCCGAGCGCACAGATGGTGTGGCCCTCGACCTGTTTCGTCACTTCCAGCAGCATGTCGATCTCGCGCTTGTGGGCGCGACCTTCGGCCATGCGGGTCAGGACCCGCCACATCCAGCCGGTGCCCTCGCGGCACGGCGTACACTGGCCGCAGCTCTCGTGCTTGTAGAAATAGGAAATCCGCGCGATCGCCCGGATCAGGTCGGTCGACTTGTCCATGACGATGACGGCGGCGGTGCCGAGGCCGGAACGCAGTTTGCCCAGGCTGTCGAAATCCATCGGCGTATCGATGATCTGGTCCGCCGGCACCATGCGCACCGAGGAGCCACCGGGGATCACCGCCTTGAGATTATCCCAGCCGCCGCGGATGCCGCCGCAATGACGCTCGATCAACTCGCGGAACGGGACCCCCATCGCCTCTTCGACGTTGCAGGGACGCTCGACATGGCCGGAGATGCAGAACAGCTTGGTGCCGACATTGTTGGGCTTGCCGATGGCGGCGAACCACGCCGCGCCGCGCCGCAGGATATCCGGCGCGACCGCGATCGACTCGACATTGTTGACGGTGGTCGGGCAGCCGTAGAGACCGACATTGGCCGGAAATGGCGGCTTCAGCCGCGGCATGCCCTTCTTGCCTTCGAGGCTTTCCAGAAGCGCCGTCTCTTCGCCGCAGATATAGGCGCCCGCACCGTGCGCCACGTAAAGGTCGAACGGCCAGCCGTTGACATTGTCCTTCCCGATCAGTTTCGCCGCATAGGCCTGATCGACCGCGGCCTGCAGACGCTCCCGCTCCCGGATGAATTCGCCACGCACGTAGACATAGCAAACGTGGGCGCCCATCGCGAAGCTCGCGAGCAGACAACCCTCGACCAGAAGATGCGGATCGTGCCGCATGATCTCGCGGTCCTTGCAGGTGCCGGGCTCGGACTCGTCGGCATTGACCACGAGGTAGTTCGGCCGGCCGTCGGTCGATTCCTTGGGCATGAACGACCATTTCAGGCCGGTCGGAAAACCTGCCCCGCCGCGCCCGCGCAGGCCTGACGCCTTCATCTCGTTGACGATCCAGTCGCGGCCCTTGTCGATGATCGTCTTGGTGCCATCCCAGCCGCCGCGGCGGCGCGCACCTTCGAGACCCCAGTCCTGGAGGCCGTAGAGGTTGCGGAAGATGCGGTCCTTGTCGTCGAGCATGACTGGAAGCTTCCTAAGGGATCAGCGGTTGGACTGCATATAGGCGAGACCCGCGGCGCATCCGGCGAAGGCCACCGCCCATAGCAGGCATGATTCAAGCGACGCACGCAGCACGTATCGCTGCAGCAGGAAAATGAACGCCGCCGCCGCGGCGGCGTGCAAGGCGATATAGCGCCAGTTCTTCATCGCACCGACACTCCCGGTCCCGGCCGCTTGCACTGTACGGTCGCGCTTCATGTGGTTTCCTTCAGCGTGGTCGGCCCGCCTACCGGCGCCGAGAACTGACGGTCGATCTGCGGGCCCGGCTTCGGCGGATTGCCGGAGGCAAAGCCGTCCAGCACCTTGCCAAAGCTCTCCTTGGTCAGATCCTCGTAGGTATCCTTCCAGATCAGCACCATCGGCGCGTTCACGCAGGCGCCAAGACACTCGACTTCTTCCCAGCTGAAATTGCCGTCCTTGGACAGATGGAACGGCTCGTGATGGATACGGCTCTGGCACACTTGAATAATGTCGTCGGCACCGCGCAGCCGGCACGGCGTGGTGCCGCAGACCTGGACATGCGCCTTCTTGCCCACCGGCTGCAACTGGAACATCGTGTAGAAGGTCGCGATCTCCAGCGCGCGGATGTAGGGCATGCCAAGCAAATCCGCGACCGCACGGATCGCCGCTTCCGAAACCCAGCCGTCATGCTGTTCCTGCACCCGCCACAGGATCGGGATCACCGCGGAGGCCTGGCGGCCTTCCGGATATTTGGCGATCTGCTCTTTGGCCCAGGCGAGATTTTCCGGCGTGAACGTGAAGTTCGCGGGCTGCAGTTCCTTCGGGGCGAGGCGGCGGACGGACATTGTCGTTCAGTCTCTCATTGCATGCGGCGGGCGGCGTTCGCGTTCAGGGCGTTGATCCGGTTTTGCCAGAAGGCGCTTGCGGTGCCGAACACGTTGTAACCGACGTGGGATGAAACCTTGATGCGGTCGAGGATCGAAAGCTCGGTCACGGTTTCGAGGCGATTTGAGCGGGGATCGTAGACGATGAGCTTGAGCGGGGTCTGTTCGAGGATATAGCGCGACACGGTATGGGCTGGATCGTTGCCGTGTTCCTCGCACAAGAACAGGCTGTCGCCCTGCAACAGCCGGGTGCCGCCCTTGATGGCCTCGACTTCGACGCCTTCGACGTCGAGCTTGATCAGGTATTTTCCACCAGGAGAAATCCTGCCGTCATCGAGCAGATTATCGAGCGCGATGACCGGCACTTCCTCGCCGCGGCTATCGGCGCTGCCGGCGATGCTGAACGCCTCGTGCTTGGTGCCGGACAGCCGCGCGGTGCCGCGCGCCGCGCCGATCGCGCACTTCATCACCTCAAAGCGGTTGCCGTTGATTTCGGCGTTGTTCCTGAGCTTGGCGAAATTCTGCGACGACGGCTCGATCGCGATCGCCTTGTGCGAGCCGTAAGGCGCGCTCGAGACCAGCACCGACCAGTAGCCGAAATTGGCGCCGCAATCGATCAGCGTATAATCGACGCCGACGGAATCGCGAAACAGCAATTCCAGTTCATCTTCGTAGCAGTACGAGCGGTTGAGCAGCTTGCTCCAGTAACCGTCGCCATAGGGAAACTCGAACGTCGCATCGGCATTGAGCTTGATCGCGATGTCGCGCTCGGGCAGCGTCTTGCGCAACAGATTGGCGCAGCTGTTGTAACCGCGATGCGAAAACGTCGAGGCCACCTTCGAGCCCGACGACAGCGCCAGCGCGCCAGCCGCTCCCACGCATTTGCGCCCTCGAGCACGCCGGTAGCCCGGTCAAACTGGATGGGCGGCAGCGCGATCACCGGTCGACCTCTCCGAACACGATGTCGAGCGAGCCGAGGATGGCCGAGACGTCGGCCAGCAGATGGCCCCTGCAGATGAAATCCATCGCCTGCAGATGCGCAAAACCCGGCGCGCGGATCTTGCACTTGTAGGGCTTGTTGCTGCCGTCGGCGACCAGATAGACGCCGAACTCGCCCTTCGGCGCCTCGACCGCGACGTAGACTTCGCCTTCCGGCACGTGGAAGCCCTCGGTGTAGAGCTTGAAGTGATGGATCAGCGCTTCCATCGAGCGCTTCATCTCGCCCCGGCGCGGCGGCGAAATCTTGTGGTCCGTCAACCACGACCGGCCCCTGCCCGTCGGCCGCGCGCAGCTTCGCGATGCACTGCTTCATGATGCGCACGGACTGGCGCATTTCTTCCATGCGGATCAGGTAGCGGTCGTAGCAGTCGCCGTTCTTGCCGATCGGAATGTCGAAATCCATCTCGGCATAGCATTCGTAAGGTTGCGCCTTGCGCAGATCCCAGGCCGCGCCCGAGCCGCGCACCATCACGCCGGAAAAACCCCATTCCCATGCCTGCTTCAGCGAGACCACGCCGATGTCGACGTTGCGCTGCTTGAAGATGCGGTTGCCGGTGAGCAGCCGGTCGAGATCGTCGACCACGCCCAGGAACGGATCGCACCAGGCCTCGATATCGTCGATCAGCTTTGGCGGCAGGTCCTGGTGCACGCCGCCGATGCGGAAAAAGGCCGCATGCATGCGCGAGCCGGAGGCGCGCTCGTAGAACACCATCAGCTTTTCGCGCTCTTCAAAGCCCCACAGCGGCGGCGTCAGCGCGCCGACGTCCATCGCCTGCGTGGTGACATTGAGCAGATGCGACAGGATGCGGCCGATCTCGCAGTACAAGACCCGGATCAGCTGCCCGCGGCGCGGCACCTCGATGCCGAGCAGCTTTTCCGCCGCCAGACAGAAGGCGTGTTCCTGATTCATCGGCGCGACATAGTCGAGCCGGTCGAAATACGGGATCGCCTGCAGATAGGTCTTTTGCTCGATCAGCTTTTCGGTGCCGCGGTGAAGCAGGCCGATATGCGGATCGACGCGGGCGACCACTTCGCCGTCGAGCTCCAGCACCAGACGCAACACGCCGTGCGCCGCCGGATGCTGCGGGCCGAAATTGATGGTGAAATTACGGAGTGCTGCTGCTTCGGTCATGGTCAGACTTTCGGCCCCGCCTTCTCATCCCCGGGCAGGACGGGATAATCGGCGCCCTCCCAAGGCGAGAGGAAATCGAATTTGCGGAATTCCTGATTGAGGCGGACGGGTTCGTAGAGCACCCGCTTCTCCTGGTCGTCGTAGCGCACCTCGACGAAGCCGGTGGGCGGGAAATCCTTGCGCAGCGGATGGCCGTCGAAGCCGTAGTCGGTCAACAGCCGCCGCATGTCCGGATGCCCGGTGAAGATCACGCCGTAGAGATCGTAGGTTTCGCGCTCGAACCAGTCGGCGCCCGGAAACACCTCGATGATCGACGGCACCTGGGTGGTCTCGCCGGCTTCGGCGCGCAGCCGGATGCGCGCGTTCAGCGTCGGCGACAGCAGGTGATAGATCACGTCGAAGCGCTTCTCGCGGCCGGGATAATCGACCGCGGTGACATCGGTGAAGTTGACGAAGCGGCAGCCGGGATCGTCGCGCAGGAATTTTACGACATCGACGATCTTGTCGGCCTGCACGCGCGACCGTGAGCTGCCCGAACGCGATCGAATGACCGGTCGCGGCACCCGGAAGCGCGCTAACAATCGTCTGCCCCAGGGCGTCGAGCCTGCCGTCGTCCATTCCAAAACCCTTAGCGTTCGATGGTTCCGGTGCGCCGGATCTTCTTCTGCAGCAGCAGCACGCCGTAGAGCAGCGCTTCCGCCGTCGGCGGGCAGCCGGGCACGTAGATGTCGACGGGCACGATGCGGTCGCAGCCGCGCACCACCGAGTACGAATAGTGATAGTAGCCGCCGCCATTGGCGCACGACCCCATCGAGATCACGTAGCGCGGCTCCGGCATCTGGTCGTAGACCTTGCGCAGCGCCGGCGCCATCTTGTTGGTCAGCGTGCCCGCGACGATCATGACGTCGGACTGCCGCGGCGAGCCGCGCGGCGCAAAGCCGAACCGCTCGACATCATAGCGCGGCATCGACATCTGCATCATCTCGACCGCGCAGCAGGCGAGACCGAAGGTCATCCACATCAGCGATCCCGTGCGCGCCCAGATGATCAGATCGTCGGCGGCGGTGACGAAGAAGCCCTTGTCGGACAGCTCGTGATTGACCTCGAGAAAATAGGGATCGTTGGCTCCGACCGGCTTGCCGGTGGAGGGATCGAGAATGCCGGTCGCGGCGGGTGCTACCGCCGGCGCGAATCCTGGCGTTGCGGCAGCGGGGCTCAATCCCATTCGAGCGCGCCTTTCTTCCATTCATAGGCGAAGCCGACGGTGAGGACGGCGAGGAAAACCACCATCGACCAGAAGCCGGTTGCGCCGAGCTTCCCGAACGCCACCGCCCACGGGAACAGGAATGCCACTTCGAGGTCGAAGATGATGAAGAGGATAGCCACCAGGTAGAACCGGACGTCGAATTTCATGCGGGCGTCGTCGAATGCGTTGAATCCGCATTCATACGCCGAAAGTTTTTCCGGATCGGGCTGCTGGAAGGCAACAAGGAAGGGAGCGATCAGGAGCACCAAACCGATCAGGCCTGCGACCCCTATAAACACGACAAGTGGAAGATAATTCTGCAGGATGCCGGTCATCGGCGGTGCCTTTTCCTGCGGCTTCTGGCGGCCGCAGATTCGTTGACTGGAATTGTTCTGAGGCTTAGCGCAGCGCAACAAGGGGCGCAAGACAAGCTATTTTGACGGGGCTTCCGATCTCCACATACGACGGGAAAACATTGGAACACGACGCCACGTCGAGACCAACCCCCTGGGGAAGGCATAAGCCACTCCCGGCTCGACGTTCACCTTGACGCTAGATCAAAATCTCGACCGCAAAGCTGTGGATCGGGCAAAGCGGCGATGAATATCGCCTGGAAACGATCGCATCCGCGCAGGCCAGCCCTGCCTTTCCAGTACGTCGGCGCCCTGTTGCCAATATGGGCGGCGAGATCCGCGTCGGCGGCGGGCGATGCGAGCTGCCTCAGATCAGGCGCCCGGTATACCTCTCGAGCTGCGCCCAGGCTCCGGCGCCGTAGGTCTTCTGCCACTGCGTGTAGAAGCCCGCTTTCACCAGCGCCGCCCTGAACTGCACGGGGTCAGGCTTGTTGAATGTCATGCCCTTGGCTGTGAGCTCGGCCTGCAGCGAGTGGTCCATGGCGAGCAAATCGGCGCGCTCCTTGACGGCCGCGGCATCGAAATTGCTGTTGACGATCTCCAAAAGGCCGGCCGGCAGACCCGCCAACGCGCGCCGGTTGGCCACGATCCAGTAGCCGCTCCAGCAGTGGTTCGACAGCGCGCAGTATTTCTGCACCTCGTACAGCTTGCCGGTCGACACTTGCGCAAGCGGGTTTTCCTGCCCTTCGACGATGTGGGTCTGCAAGGCCGAGTAGAGCTCGCTGTAGCTGATGCTCGACGGCAGCGCCCCTAACCCGCTGAACAGCGAGGTCAGCAACGCCGTGACGGGAACGCGGATCTTGAATCCCCTGAGATCTTCGACGCTGTTCAATTGCCGGCTCGACGAAGAGGTGATCTGCCGGAAGCCGTTGTCCCACATTTTCTTCATCGGCACGATCCCGGCCTTGCCGATGGCGTCGCGAACGACATCGCCGACGCCGCCGTCCATCGCGTCCCAGACCTGGTCGTAGGACTGGAAAGCGAAGCCGACGCTTGGCAAACCCGACAGGGGCACCAGCGTCGACAGGGTCATGCTGGGCGCCGCCAGCAATTCGATGCCGCCGGCGCGAACCTGCGACAGCATCTCGGGATCGCCGCCGAGCTGGCTGTTGGGGAAAACCGTGACATTCAACCGGCCGGAGGACTGCGCGCCGATCGCGCGCGCGGCTTCCGTCAATCGAACCGTGAGCGGATGGGTATCGGGCGTATTGACGCCGAGCTTGAATTCGAACTCGGCCGCAGCGCTGGCAGGCCTGCTCAAGACGGTCGCGGCCCAGGCGGCGGACGCGGACCTCAGCAAACCCCTGCGGGTTATTTTCATTTTTCTTATCCCCCGAACGCATTAACGCGCCTGGCAGCAGTGTCCTTCGAAGCGCCGTCGTCCGCAAGGTGCGCAGAAAAGGCCCGCAGCCACGGGCTCCCGGTCCCGTCGACGAAACCATTTTGGGGAATCCACGAAACCGCCCCGAAACACAGGGGGCGTAGGCCTGTTCCCAACAAAGCGGCGGCAAAGGACGCCCGGAGGCTCACATGAACCACTCAATTCACTCAGCGGACCGCAGTACCCACCTGAAGATCGTGGTTGTCGCGCTCGTGGCAGGCATCGTGGTGGCTGGTCTGGGTATCTCGGCTCGCACCAACGCGGATTACAGCCAGACCGCGCATGTCGTTAAGGCCGGCAAGCTGATCACGGTGACCAGTTCGGACGCATCGCTCATCCGCTAAGCCAAATCCGAACATCCCGGGAATTTGAAGTACGACCGCCTTTTGGGCGGCCGCTTTGCTTCCAGCGCTGCCTTAGAGATAAGAAACGGCGCTAAGCCATTGATTCAATGGCGCGAGAGACGGGAACTCGAACCCGCGGCCTCCGCCGTGACAGGGCGGCGCTCTAACCAACTGAGCTACTCCCGCGGATGCCGTGATCTGAGACCGATCCGCACAGAACTGAGGACTTAAAGGCGGGACCAATCCAAGTCAAGGTTGTTGCAAATCCCCCCGCCAGGCGGGCCTTTTTGGAACGTCGATGCAAATAATGGGCTGTTTATCGGCAAAACAGCATAGGCAGTCGCTCCCCAAATCGTTTAAGGCCTGCTACGTCTTAGGTTCCTAAGCCATTAACAACGAGGAGGGCCAAATATGGCGAAGAAGGCAGCGACCCCGACCACCGTCACGCTCAAGCATCTCGCGGCAGCTATCGCCGAGGAGCAGGAATTGTCCAAGAAGCAGGCGGAGGCCATCCTGAACGATCTGGTCACCCGGATCACCAAGCACCTCAAGAAGGGCGAGCGCATCCGCATCGTCGGCCTCGGCATCCTGCAGGTACGCAAGCGCGCCGCCCGCATGGGCCGCAACCCCGCCACCGGCGAAGCGATCCACATCAAGGCGAGCAAGAAGGTCGCCTTCCGCGCGGCCAAGGAACTCAAGGAAGCCGTCTGATAGGCGGCGCTTTCCGTTTTTGATTTTGCGTCATTTCGGTTCGGCTTACGCGGCCTTCCGGAATGACGCCTTTTCCATGGTATAGCTTTCCTGAGTATCGCTTTGCTGTCTTGCCCGTGGTTTTGACTGTGAGTTCACCCCTCAGGTTCACGCACACTGTGACCGAGCGCTTCCTGCGCTACGTGGTGATAGACACCCAGTCGGACCCTACCTCGCCGACCTGCCCCTCCACCGAAAAGCAAAAGGACCTGGGTTCCCTGCTCGCCGCCGAGCTGCGGGCGATGGGAATCCGCGACGCCCATCTCGACGAGCGCGGCTACGTCTACGCGACCATTCCGGCGAATACGGACAAACAAGTCCCGGCCATTTGCTTCTGCTCTCATATGGACACCTCGCCCGATTGCACCGGCAAGAACGTCAAGCCGCAGATCGTCAGGAATTATCGAGGCGGCGACATCGGGCTCACCGGCGATCCCATGCAGATCATCCGCGCCGCGGATCATCCCGCGCTTAAAGACCAGATCGGCAACGACATCATCACGTCGGACGGCACCACACTGTTAGGTGCCGACAACAAGGCCGGCGTTGCCGAGATCATGGATGCAGCGCATTTCCTGATCCACAACCGAGAGATCAGGCACGGCGCCATCAAGATCCTGTTCACGCCCGACGAAGAGATCGGCCGCGGTGTCGACAAGGTCGACCTGAAAAAGCTGGGCGCCGATTTTGCCTACACGATCGACGGCGAGACCGCCGGCAATCTCGAGGACGAGACTTTTTCGGCCGACGGCGCCACCATCACCATCGAAGGCGTCAGCACCCATCCCGGTTTTGCCAAAGGCAAGATGGAGCACGCGATCAAGATCGCCGCCGCCATCATCGACCGGTTGCCCAAACATACCTGCTCGCCGGAAACCACCGAAGGCAAGGAAGGCTTTCTGCATCCGATCGCCATCTCCGGCGCGCTGGAGAAAGCCACGCTCAGTTTCATCGTGCGCGATTTCACCGATGAGGGTCTGAAAGAAAAAGAAGCCCTGCTCGAAAGCATCGTCAAAGAGGTGATGTTGGGCTTTCCGCGATCGACCTGCCGGCTGGAGATCAATCCGCAATACCGCAACATGAAGCAGGTGATCGACCGTCACCCCGAGATCGTCGACAACGCGATGGAAGCGATCCGCCGCGCCGGCCTCAAGCCGGTGAAGACCTCCATCCGCGGCGGCACCGACGGCTCGCGGCTGTCGTTCATGGGGCTGCCCTGCCCCAACATCTTCGCCGGCGAGCACGCGTTCCATTCACGGCTGGAGTGGGTGAGCGTACAGGACATGGAAAAGGCCGTGCAGACCATCGTCCACCTCGCCATGATCTGGGAAGAGCGGGCGTAAGACGGCCATTTCGCGACAAGAGTTCGGCAGGCCGTTGCGTTCACATCGATGGCGTCATCGCCCATGAAGCGCCACGCAGCGGACAATCAAAGGCCGCATGCCCATCGCAAGGCTTCTTGCGATGTCGTCATCAAGTTCTGCGTTAGGCATCCATCACCTGTTTCGTTCGGCAGGCGTATCTGTTCTGATCACGCTGGCGACGCTGGCGCTGACCGAAATCCTGCTGCGCGTCGCCGACTTCCGGGTCCTGCGTCAGGACGCCAGCGAGAGATCGCTGGCGTATGGCTATGACGCCGAGCTCGGCTGGGTACCTACCCCAGGCTCGATCTCGACCGTGACGACGGCGCGGACCATCCATGCGCAGCACAACAGCCTCGGCTTTCGGGATATCGAGTTCAAACCGGACGGTCGGCCAGTGATGCTGTTCGTCGGCAACTCCTTCGTCTGGGGCGTCGATGCCGAAGCGAACGAACGATTTACCGACATCCTGCGGAGCAAGCTGCCGGGATTTCAAACCGTGAACGCGGGCGTTTCCGGCTATGGGACGGATCAGGAATATCTGTGGCTGCAGAAAATCTGGGCCAGCGTCCGTCCTGCGGTCGTCGTGCTGTTTTTCTGCACGGACAATGACCGCCTCGATAACACCTCGAACCTCCGCTATGATCGCTATCGCAAGCCCTATTTCGTTATCGACGCAGACGGCACGCTCGCCCTGAAGGGCCAGCCCGTTCCAAGATCGCTTCAGCTCATGATCAAGGATAGCCGGCTGGTGCGCCAAGTCTGGCTCGCCCGGGTCGCAGCGCTCGCTTATACCGAGATTTCGTCACCCGGGTTCAGCCTCCCCGATCCCACCGAGCGCCTGATCTCAAAGATCCATGATTTCGTCAGCGCACATGACGCCAAGCTGCTCGTCGCGCTGCAATCCACGGACAAACGCATGGTCTCGCATCTCAAATCCGAACGAATCCCGTTTGTCACCCTCGATGGCGCAGCGGCTTTCGGCAGCCAATATGGGCATCATTTCACGCCTGAGGGGCATGAATTTGCGGCACGCCGCGTGCTCGATCTGCTGAATGCGACGGTTCTTGTCGCGCACAGCCAGACCACCCGGACTGAAGACGGACAAGCGCGCACGGTCGGCGCCGCTCGCTGAAACCCGACGTACAGGCTCACGCGAAACGACAATATCCCCGCCGCGCCGTCAGGAGGCGCGCGCCGTCACGATCCAGATCGATGCGTCAAGCAGCACCGCCTGCCCCCTGACAAAAGGCGCCAGCGCCTCGCGGATTGAACCGGTAGCGGCGGTGACCACGTCCGGCGGCTGCTCCGCAAGGGCGCGTGCGGCCGGCCCGATTTCGAGCGCGGTCGCCACTGCGGCATCGAGACCGCGCCCGACCGCGATATCGAGCGACAAGTTGCACGGCTCCATCGCTATCCCCTGGAATCCGGCCTCGCTGAGTATGCGGTGCACGCGCGCTTCGGATGCGAAGGAGAACGGACCGGGGTCTTCGGGGCCAGGCTGCGGCAGTTTTGGGACATGTTTGTAGACCGCCTGCAACGGCGCCATGAAAAACGGGTTTTCGCGCGGCTCGCGCCAGCAGGCGAATGCCAGCCGCCCCGACGGCCGCAGCGCCCGGCGCATATTGGCGAAGGAAAGCGCCGGCTCGGCGAAAAACATCACGCCGAACCGCGAGACCATAAGGTCGAAGCTTGCAGGGTCGAACGGATATACGGTCGCATCCGCAAGCACGAAATCGACCGGCAGACCCGCCGGCGCGATTTCCCGCGCCCGCGCCAGCATCGGCGCAGAGATGTCGATGCCGAGGACACGTCCGGTCGGACCGACCTTATGCGCGATCGCAATGGTGGTGGCGCCGCAGCCGCAGCCTACATCGACGATCCGCTCGCCCGCCTTGGCTTTGGCGCGATCGATCAGGACGTCGCAGACCGGAGCAAGCACGATGTCCTGCGCTTGCTGGCGATCGGCCCAGTGCTGGCCGCCCGGTCCATTCCAGTACGCGATCTGGTCGGCGTTGAGGTCGTGGCCTACCGGCGCTTCCATCACGTTCTATTTCGCGGTGTTGACGGTTTTGGCCCGCTTCGGTGGAGAGGTCTTCGCCTCCGGCTTGGGTGCGCTCTCGCTGCGCACATTACCCCACGGGTCGGTAGCGCCCTGGTCCGGAATATTGCCGAGCGATTTCTTGTAGGCCTCCTCGGCGGCCCGGTCGGCGGCGATTTCCTGCGGAGTCTTGGTCTTGTCAATCTCCCCGTATTTGGGGATGGACTGGCTCTGGGCACAGGCAGGCCCGGCCAGTAACGCGATAATAGTTGCGGCAAGCAAAACTCTCATGCGCACGCTCCTGCCATCTCTGGTAGGCGGTGACGGATTCGAACCGCCGACCCTCTCGGTGTAAACGAGATGCTCTAACCAGCTGAGCTAACCGCCCTCGTCGTCTGTTTAGCGCCGCCTGAGCCCCCGGCGCAAGCCGTGCAGCGCCCCATAAAAAAGCAGCGCCCCGTTGGGGGCGCCGCTCTTGTCATATTTGCGACGTTTAGTGCGCCGTCAGGCCGCCGGCCGCTTCGTCGCCGGCTTCCGGCTTGACCGGCACCTTGGTGGTGTCCTCTTCCCAGACGATCGGCACCGGTGGCCGCACCAGCGCCTTGGAGACGACATCGTCGAGCCGCGCCACCGGGACAATGTTCATCCCGCCCTTGATCGCATCGGAAATCTCCGTGAGATCCTTGGCGTTGTCCTCGGGGATCAGCACCGTCTTGATGCCGCCGCGTGCAGCCGCCAGCAGCTTCTCCTTCAAACCGCCGATCGGCAGCACCCGCCCGCGCAGCGTGATCTCGCCGGTCATGGCAACATCGTGCCGGACCGGAATGCCGGTCATGACGGAGACGATCGCGGTGGCCATCGCAACACCCGCCGACGGTCCGTCCTTCGGGGTCGCCCCCTCCGGCACGTGGACGTGGATGTCGCGCTTGTCGAACAACGGCGGCTCGATGCCGAAGCCGACCGCGCGCGAGCGGACATAGGATGCCGCGGCCGAAATCAACTCCTTCATCACGTCGCGCAGGTTGCCGGTCACCGTCATCTTGCCCTTGCCGGGCATCATGACGCCTTCGATGGTGAGCAGTTCGCCACCGACATCGGTCCAGGCGAGGCCTGTGACGATGCCGATCTGATCGTCGCTCTCGATCTCGCCGTAGCGATATTTCGGCACACCGAGAAACTCCTCGAGCGACTTCTCGGTGACCTTCACCGACTTCTTCTTGGAGATCATCAGTTCCTTCACCGCCTTGCGGGCGAGTGTCGAAAGCTCACGCTCAAGATTGCGTACGCCCGCTTCGCGGGTGTACCGCCGGATCATCAGCAGCAGCGCCTCGTCGTCGATCGACCATTCCTTGGAATCCAGGCCATGCTTGGAGATCGCGTTCGGGATCAGATGCTTGCGCGCGATCTCGACCTTCTCGTTCTCGGTGTAGCCGGCGATCCGGATGATCTCCATGCGGTCCATCAGCGGCCCCGGGATATTCAGGGTATTCGCGGTGGTGATGAACATCACGTTTGAGAGATCGTAGTCGACCTCGAGGTAGTGGTCGTTGAAGGTCGAGTTCTGCTCGGGGTCGAGGACCTCAAGCAGCGCCGACGACGGATCGCCGCGGAAATCGGCGCCCATCTTGTCGATCTCGTCCAGCAGGAACAGCGGATTCGAGGTCTTCGCCTTGCGCATCGACTGGATGATCTTGCCGGGCATCGAGCCGATATAGGTGCGGCGGTGACCGCGGATCTCGGCTTCGTCGCGCACGCCGCCGAGCGACACGCGGACGAATTCGCGTCCCGTCGCTCTGGCGATCGACTTGCCGAGCGAGGTCTTGCCGACGCCGGGAGGCCCGACCAGGCACAGGATCGGTCCGGTCAGCTTGTTGGCTCGCGACTGCACCGCGAGATACTCGACGATGCGGTCCTTGACCTTCTCAAGCCCGTAGTGGTCGTTGTCGAGCGTGGTTTGCGCGGCGACCAGATCTTTCTTGACCTTGGACTTCTTGTTCCACGGAATCGACAACAGCCAGTCGAGATAGTTGCGCACGACGGTCGCTTCCGCGGACATCGGCGACATCTGGCGCAGCTTCTTCAGCTCGTGCTGCGCCTTCTCGCGGGCTTCCTTGGAAAGCTTGGTCTTGGCAATCTTCTCTTCCAGATCGGCCAGTTCGTCGCGGCCTTCGTCGTCGCCGAGCTCCTTCTGGATCGCCTTCATCTGCTCGTTGAGATAATATTCGCGCTGGGTCTTCTCCATCTGGCGCTTGACGCGCGAGCGGATGCGCTTCTCGACCTGCAGCACCGAGATCTCGCTCTCCATCAACCCGAGCACCTTCTCAAGGCGCGCGGTCACCGACAGCGTCTCCAGGATGCCCTGACGGTCGGCGATCTTGACGGCGAGATGGGACGCAACGGTGTCGCCGAGCTTGGCGAAATCGGTGATCGCCTGAACCACGCCGACGACTTCTGCGGAAATCTTCTTGTTCAGCTTCACATAGCTCTCGAAGTCCGACACCACCGAGCGCGCCAGGGCTTCGGCCTCGACGGACTTGGCGTCGGTATCGGCGAGCGCAACCGCGGTCGCCTCGTAATATTCCGACCGGTCGGTATAATTTTGCACACGCGCGCGCTCGAGCCCCTCCACCAGCACCTTCACGGTGCCGTCAGGCAATTTGAGCAACTGCAGAACGCTGGCGAGCGTTCCGGTCTCATAGATCGAATCCGGGCTCGGATCATCGTCGGACGCGTTCTTCTGCGTCGCGAGCATGATCAAGGCGTCATTCTTCATCACCTCTTCGAGCGCGCGGATCGATTTCTCGCGGCCGACGAACAGCGGCACGATCATGTGCGGGAAGACGACGATGTCGCGCAGCGGCAGTACCGGATAAGCGTGGCTTTCGCCGTGGACGATAGATGGCCGGGGTTTCGGGGTCGTCATGGCCTATTCCTTTTGTTGTGCCCCCTTGCACGCAGTCCGCCAATTTGCGCAACCGCCACAAGGTGCCGGGAAATTCCGGGAGTGCCGGCCTCTCGCGGCCGACTTTTCCGGATCGTTGTTGCGACGAATTTCAAGGATGTTCTCCATCGCCGATAGCATTAGGTGGCTATCGACCATGGGGGTGTCAAGTCGTTGAAAAAGGCCCGCCAATCGGGACCAAATGCGGAGGCAAACCTATGCAGATGCGGCCGCCGAAAAGCCCGGCAGCCGTCTACTTTTGCGCACCTCAGCTCGCCGGCAGCCGGCGCGATCAGGCGCTGGCGCTGCTCTCGACGGCGCGGTCGGAACGGTCGGCGTAGATGTAGAGCGGGCGAGCCGTGCCCTCCACCACTTCGCGCGAGATCACGACCTCTTCGACGCCTTCCAGGCCCGGAAGATCGAACATGGTCTCGAGCAGGATGCTTTCGAGGATCGAACGCAGACCGCGCGCGCCGGTCTTGCGTTCGATCGCCTTGCGGGCGACCGCGCCAAGCGCCTCGTCGGCGAAGGTCAGCTCGATGTTCTCCATCTCGAACAGCCGCTGGTACTGCTTCACCAGCGCGTTCTTCGGATCGGTCAGAATCTTCTTCAGCGAAGCCTCGTCGAGATCTTCCAGCGTCGCGACCACCGGCAAGCGGCCGACGAATTCCGGGATCAGGCCGTACTTCAGGAGATCCTCAGGCTCGACGTGACGGAAGATTTCGCCGGTGCGGCGATCTTCCGGCGCCAGCACCTGGGCGGCGAAGCCGATCGAGGTCGAGCGTCCGCGCGCGGAGATGATCTTCTCCAGCCCCGAGAACGCGCCGCCGCAGATGAACAGAATGTTCGTGGTGTCGACCTGCAGGAACTCCTGCTGCGGATGCTTGCGGCCACCCTGCGGAGGAACCGAGGCCACCGTGCCTTCCATGATCTTCAACAGCGCCTGCTGCACGCCCTCGCCCGACACGTCGCGGGTGATCGACGGGTTGTCGGACTTGCGGCTGATCTTGTCGATTTCGTCGATATAGACGATGCCGCGCTGCGCCCGCTCGACATTGTAGTCGGCCGACTGCAACAGCTTCAGGATGATGTTCTCGACGTCCTCGCCGACATAGCCGGCTTCGGTCAGCGTCGTCGCATCCGCCATCGTGAACGGCACGTCGAGAATCCGCGCCAGCGTCTGCGCCAGCAGCGTCTTGCCCGAGCCGGTCGGACCGATCAGCAGGATGTTCGACTTCGCAAGCTCGACGTCGTTGTGCTTGGTCTGGTGATTGAGGCGCTTGTAGTGATTGTGAACGGCGACCGACAGCACCTTCTTGGCATGGCTCTGGCCGATGACGTAATCGTCGAGAACCTTGCAGATTTCCTTCGGGGTCGGAATGCCGTCGCGCGACTTCACCAGCGAGGACTTGTTCTCCTCGCGGATGATATCCATGCACAGTTCGACGCATTCGTCGCAGATGAATACGGTGGGACCCGCGATCAATTTGCGGACTTCGTGCTGGCTCTTGCCGCAGAACGAGCAATACAGCGTGTTCTTGGAGTCGTTCGTGCCGACCTTACTCATTCTCGTCTCCGTCCGCCGTTCGATCCCGTCCGCTCGATCGCCCTATTCCGGCACATGCCGGGCATAGTTTGTAGATAGAGCAAAATCCGTACCAAAAAAGACCCTACACTCCAGATGCTACACGAATCGCGGCTAACTCGAATCCCCCGCGATCATAACCGATCTCACCTAGCCAACCATGGTCGCACCCGACTATCAAGAATTCGCTAATCGACCGGACCTCCGCTACCCGTGACAATACCGTGATTTGCGGCACTCGCGCGAGCCAAACCTATCGAAATCAGCCGAGCGTTGCGCGATTGCCACGCTGCCAAACCAGCACGAAAGCGGAACTTTCTGCCCATGCGAGGGCATAATAGTGCCGCTAGCGGCCGTAATTTCCCAAGCCGATGGTCCGTTGATGGCGATGCCCCAGGTGCGACCCGAGTAATTACGGGGTCTTCACGGTGGCCGGATCTTCCTGGCGCTTGTCGATCACCTTGTCGACAATGCCGAAGTCCCGGGCCATCTCGGCGGTAAGGAACTTGTCGCGTTCCAGCGCGTCCTCGATCGCCTTGTAGGTCTGGCCGGTATGCTTGACGTAGATTTCGTTGAGCCGCTTCTTGAGGTTCAGGATTTCCTGGGCGTGCAGCATGATGTCGGTGGCCTGGCCCTGGAAGCCGCCGGAGGGCTGGTGCACCATGATGCGCGAATTCGGCAGCGAGAAGCGCATGTCCTTGTGGCCGGCGGCCAACAGCAGCGAGCCCATCGAAGCCGCCTGCCCGGTGCACAACGTCGACACCGGCGGACGGATGAATTGCATCGTGTCGTAGATCGCAAGGCCCGACGTCACCACGCCACCGGGCGAGTTGATGTACATCGAGATTTCCTTCTTCGGATTCTCGGCTTCGAGAAAAAGAAGCTGCGCAACGACCAGCGTCGACATGCCATCCTCGACCGCTCCGGTCACGAAGATGATGCGCTCCTTCAGCAGGCGCGAAAAAATGTCGTAAGCGCGCTCGCCGCGGTTGGTCTGTTCGACCACCATCGGCACGAGTTGCATGTAGGTTTCGACGGGATCGCGCATTAGTCACCCAAGGGTTGGCGGAGACGAACATCCATCGGCAAAGCGAACTGGCTGGAATTGCCGGGCGCGGACGAACGTCCCGTGATGCAGGACATACAAAGACAGGATCCACAGATATGGGCCAATTCCCCGGCGACAAGACCGGGTCAGAAGCGTGCGGAATGGGTCCCAGTTGAAGCTGATTTCGCGCGACCGGGCATAGCGACGGATGCCGCCGCCATGCCCCTTTCGCCTCTCAACCTTAACGCCGGCTTGATGCCATCAAGCGGCGCTCTTCTCCGCCTCGTCGTCCTTGTAGAGGTCCTCGCGCGTCACCTTCTTTTCGGTCACGTTGGCGAGTTCGAGGATGAAATCGACGACCTTGTCCTCATAGATCGGCGCACGAAGCTGGGCCAGCGCATTGGCATTGTTGCGATAATAGTCCCAGACCTCTTTCTCGCGGCCGGGCATCTGGCGGGCGCGCTCGATCACCGCGCGGCTGACCTCGTCGTCGGTGACCGTGATCTTGTTCTTTTCGCCGATCTCGGACAGCACGAGGCCGAGCCGGACCCGGCGATCGGCGATCTTGCGGTACTCTTCTTTGGCCGCCTCTTCCGTGGTGTCTTCATCGGCAAAGGTCTTGCCGCTGGATTCCATCTCGGCCTTGATCGAGTTCCACATCAGATTGAATTCCTCCTCGACCAGCGACGGCGGCGCCTCGAAGCGATGGCTCTCGTCGAGACGGTCGAGCAGCATGCGCTTGACCCGCTGGCGGGTTGCGCCGGCGAATTCCGCCGACAGCCGCTCGCGCGCGGCTTCCTTCAGCTTGTCGAGCGATTCCAGACCGAGCGTCTTGGCAAACTCGTCGTCGATCTTCGGTCTCCTGCGGCGCTTCGATCAGGGTCGCGGTGGTTTCGAACTCGGCGGGCTGGCCGGCGAGCTTCTCGCTGGCGTAATTCTTCGGGAATGAAACCTTCAGGGTGCGGGTTTCGCCCGTGGCGATGCCGATCAGCTGTTCCTCGAAGCCGGGAATGAAGGTGTTGGAGCCGATCGTGACCTGGATATTTTCGCCGGTGCCGCCGTCGAACGGCGTGCCGTCGATGGTGCCCTTGAACGAGATCGTGACCCGATCCCCGGTTTCGGCCTTGGCGCCCTCGCCCTTCGCGGCATAGGCTCTGTTCTGGTCGGCGATCCGTTTGATGGCCTCATCGACATCGGCGTCGGTCACCTCGGCGACCGGCTTCTCGACCGTAAAGCTCTTGAAATCGGCGAGCTGGATCGCGGGCACGACCTCGATCGAAACCGTGTAGGTGAGATCGGATTTTCCGGCGAGGATGTCCTCGACGGCTTTTTCCTCGGTCGGCATGGTGATCTTGGGCTCGGTCGCCAGGCGGAAGCCGCGCTCGGTGAAGATCTGCGAATTGGTATCGCGGATGGTCTGATCGATGGTCTCCGCCATCACCGAGCGGCCATACACCTTCTTGAGGTGGCTCACCGGCACCTTGCCCGGACGAAAGCCGTTGAGACGGACCTTGTCCTTGAGGTCCACGAGACGGGCGTCCGCCTTGGCATCGAGATCCGATGCGGGAACGCTGATCTGGAATTCGTGCTTCAATCCCTCGGCGAGGGTTTCTGTGACCTGCATGGCGTCAATCTTCTTCCCGCTTTCGTCCGGCCTGGCGGCGCGGACATTGTCAATCTGGTCGACGCGCGACCTCAAAGGCCTGCGTCAGTGGTTCGGCGGACTCTCCTCTCGGAAATAGGTCCTCCAGTAATCCTCATGCAAACGCTGTCAGCGCTTGGTGCGGGCGGAGGGACTCGAACCCCCACAACTTTCGTCACTGGAACCTAAATCCAGCGCGTCTACCAGTTCCGCCACGCCCGCTGATAGCATCATGTCCGGCCGCGATGCCCGAGCATGATGCCGAAAAGTGTGAAGCGGTTTTCGGGCGGCCATCATGCTCCAAATTAATGGAATCGATCACGTTTATGATTTGGACGCCCACATCCAAATCATAAACGTGATCGTTGCGGCGGGCTTATAACATGGGCCCGCCTGTCCGCAGCAAAAAAATGGCCATTTCGGAGCCTCCCCGCAAGTATCCTGCGCCGACTGGACATATCCAGCGGAAAATGGTCCGCATCGAGCTCATGGCAGATCGCATTTTCCGGCTGGACCGACGCGAGCTCATGGCCGGATTGGGCGGATTGGGCGCCGCGGCCCTCGGTCCGGCCATGCCCGACATCGCCGCCGCCCAGGGACGTTCGTCGCTGACGCTGCAGGCCAAGGCTGGCACCCTGGCCGCTGCGTCCGGGACAGGCGGATACACCGATATGGTCGCTTCAAGGACCCGACGCCAGACCCCGCTTTTCGCTTCAAACGCGGCGACGAGGCTCGAAATCAGCGTTCAGAACGAACTGCCGGTGCCCGCCATGCTGAACTGGCACGGCATCGACGGCGTCCCGGCAGCCGAACCGCTGGCGGCGCGGTCGCCCTGTCCGCGGGCGGCAAGGAAAACCTAGTGATTCCATTGCGTCATGCCGGTACCTTCCTGTGCGATCTTCGGCTGCTGGGTGACGGTCAGGCCCGGCCGTTGCCGGCGCGGGCGCTGGTTGTCGGGGAGAGCGAGCCCGTCGCCGTCGACCGCGACGAGGTGTTTTTGATCGAGGACTGGCGGTTGCGCCCCGACGGGACCGCGATCGCGCCCGGCATCGATCCCAAGGACACGACGCCGGTCTACACCATCAACGGGCTGACAGCGCTGGATATCACCGCGCGCACCCATGAACGACTGCGGTTTCGCTTCATCAATGGCTGCCAACGCAATGTCATTGCAGTGAAAATGGAGGGACACGAGGTCCGCGTCATGGCCCTCGACGGCCAGCCGGCCGAGCCGTTCCCCGCGCGCAATGGGGCGCTGGTGCTGGCGCCCGGGGGCCGCATCGATGCGTTCATCGACGCGAGCGCTTCGCCGGGCTCGACGTCATCGATCCTCCTGCATGACGGCAAGGAGGCGCGCCCGATCGCCCGGCTGGTCGCCTCGAAGGAGCCGCCGCTGCGGGACGCAGCCCTGCCCCCCGCATCCCCGCTGCCCTCCAATGGCCTGCCGGCCCAGCTCGACCTCAAGAACGCCCTGCGTTTTGACGTGACGCTCGGCGGACCGCCGGCCGACTGGGTAACGCCCGCGAGTTTTGCCGCTTCCACGGTCCCCGCCTTCCGGGCCAAGGCCGGCCGCACCGTGGTGCTGGCCCTGACCAATCGCGCCGATATCCCGACCGTCTTCCACCTCCATGGACACCATTTCCGGCTGCTGGACCGGCTCGACGACGGCTGGAAGCCGTTCTGGCTGGATACGCTGGCGATCGATGCCGGACAGACCCAGCGGATCGCGTTCGCCGCCGAATATGCCGGACGCTGGCTGATGGAGGCGATGGCAACCGACTGGGCGGCGCCTCGTCTGGTGCGGTGGTACAGTGTCGAGTGAGGAAACAAAAATGAGCTCAACTAAGCCAATCATTCGCAGCGTCAAAGCCCGCGCGGTCGACGCGCCGATCTCCCGGCCGGTGAAGAACGCCTTCGGCGTGATCCGCTCGGCGCCGCTGGTGCTGATCGATGTCGTGACCGATCAGGGCATTACCGGACGCTCTTACATCTTTGCCTACGCCAAACTGACGCTCAAGCCGCTGGTGCAACTGATCGGCGAGATCGGTTCCGAGTTGACCGGCAAGCCGATCGCGCCGTTCGATCTGATGGCGCAGATGGACGCCAAATTCAGATTGCTCGGCTGGCAAGGCCTGGTCGGCATGGCGGTGTCGGGCCTCGACATGGCGTTCTGGGACGCGCTCGGCCATGCGGCAGGCCAGCCGCTGGCGACCTTGCTGGGCGGATCGCCGCGGCCGATCCGGGCCTATGACAGCTACGGCGCAGTCGATCCCGTCGCCGACGAGAACGACCTGCGCCGCTCGCTCGATCAGGGTTTTCGGGGCATCAAGATCAAGGGCGGCGACGGCGACCTTGCCAATGACGAGCGCGTTGTGAAGGCGGTTCGGGGCCTGATCGGTCCCGACATCGCGTTGATGCTGGACTTCAACCAGTCGCTCGATCCGTCCGAGGCCAGCCGCCGCATCGAGCGGCTAGCGGCTTACGACCTGCATTGGATCGAGGAGCCAGTGGCGGCTGAAAACCTCCAGGGCCACGCCAAGGTGCGCGCGACGTCGCCGATATCGATTCAGTCCGGCGAAAACTGGTGGTTTCCGCGCGGCTTTGCCGAAGCGATCGCGTCGGGCGCGAGCGACTTCATCATGCCTGATCTGATGAAGGTCGGCGGCGTCACCGGCTGGCTCCGCGTCGCCGGCCAGGCGGAGGCCGCTTCCATTCCGATGTCGAGCCATCTGTTCGCCGAGGCCAGCGCTCACATGCTGGCGGTGACGCCGACCGCGCACTGGATCGAATATCTCGATATCGCCCGCGCGATTGTCGCCGAGCCGGTCGAGATCGTCGACGGCACGATTACGGCGCGCGGTGATGGCCTTGGGCTGTCTTGGAATGAAGCGGCGGTCGCGAAATATCTGGTGTGAAGCGGCGTGAGGCAGACCCGACTCCGGACGCTCAATAATCGATGCCGAACTCGTCATAGAGGCGCCGAAACACCGCGGGCAGCACCTCCGGCAGATCTTCCGCGATCAGGCCGGGGCCGGCCTCGCGCGCCGCCTCGCCATGCATCCAGACCCCGATACAGGCGGCCTCGAACGCCGGCACGCCTTGCGCCAGCATGCCGGCGATCATTCCCGACAGCACGTCGCCGGCGCCCGCGGTGGCGAGCCAGGGCGGCGCGTTGGCGGCGATGGTCGCGCGCCCGTCCGGTGACGCCACCACGGTATCCGGCCCCTTGAGCAGGACGACGGCGCCACCGCGTTCGGCGGCGGCCCGCACCCGCTCGAGTTTCGAGCGAAATGGATGTTTGTTGCTGATGTCGCTGAACAGCCGGGGAAATTCCCCCTCATGCGGGGTGAGAACGACCTGCGGATCGTGCGAAGCTTTAATCGCTTCGAATAGAAGATCGGGTGCTTCCGCAAAGCTCGTCAGCGCGTCGGCATCCAGCACCAGGCCGCGCCTCGCCGACAGCGCCGTGAGGACAAAATCGCGGGTCCGGTCGCCGAGACCGGCGCCCGGTCCGATCACGCAGGTGTTGAGGCGCTTGTCGGTCAACATCTCGGCAAATTCGACCGCGGTATCGATGGCGCGAACCATCACCGCGGTCAGCGCAGCGGCGTTGACAGCGAGCGCGTCCCGGGGCGAGGCCAGCGTGACGAGGCCTGCACCGGCCCGCAGCGAGCCGCGCGCCGACATCCGCGCAGCACCCGTCGCAGCGATATCGCCGGATACGACGATGGTGTGGCCGCGGGCGTATTTGTGGGCGTCGATCTGCGGCACCGGGAACGATTTGCGCCAGGCTTCCGGGATGTTCTCAAAAGCCCGCGGCGCAATTTCCGCAATTACGCGCGGGTCGATCCCGATATCGGCCACGCGCACGCGTCCGCAGTGCATCCGCCCCGGCAGCAGCAAATGCGCCGGCTTGCGCCGGAAGAAAGTGACGGTCTCGGTCGCGCGGACCGCGACGCCCATAACGGCAGCGCTGGTGCCGTTGATGCCGCTCGGCAGGTCGACGGCGAGAACCGGCGCGCCATTGGCGTTGATCGCCTCGATCATGTCGTGCGGTTCGCCCTTGACCGGCCGGTTGAGACCGGCGCCGAACAGCGCATCGATGATCAGCGCGGGCTTGCCGATCGCCTGCGGATTGAACGGCAGCACCGGATATTTCCACCCCTTCGCCGCGGAGGCTGCGTCGCCCTGCAGGCTGTCCCGCTCGCACAACAGGATGACCGAAACCTCACGACCGCGCGCCGCCAGTTCGGCCGCCGCCACGAAGCCGTCGCCGCCATTGTTTCCGGGTCCGGCGACAACAAGGATCGGCCCCTCCTCCACGAGATCCATCGCGGCCTCTGCGACGGCCTGGCCTGCGCTCAGCATCAGCGCGAAGCCCGGGGTACCCGCAGCAATTGTCAGCCGGTCGGCACGCTCCATTTCAGCGGTGGTAAGAACTTCCATGCCAAATCCCTGGTACAAGCGCCTTATCCTGAGGCATTTCTCATACGGCGCGAAGTCTTAATACTTGCGACTGCACGCCGATTGATCTGTTTGCCTATTTCATAGGCTGCGATATGGTGCACGCATCAACCCAACCTCAAGCGAATGCCTGATAAAAGGCTGATAACATTTCGAAATCGGGCCTCTTAACAATTTGGCATAGACCCTGCTTTTGAGGAAGCCGGCTCTGAATGATCGCGCTCAGCGGCATTTAATTGATATTCCCCGGCCGCGCGTCAGGACAAACGATCGAACAACCCGCGCGACCTTCGCGCAACGTCGCAGCAAACCTGCAGTCTGAAATACGGAAAATGCCCGGGAGGCGCTCAGTGAAGAAAATCGAAGCCATCATCAAGCCATTCAAGCTCGACGAGGTAAAGGAGGCGCTCCAGGAAGTCGGACTGCAAGGCATCACCGTCACCGAAGCCAAGGGTTTCGGGCGACAGAAGGGCCACGCCGAACTCTACCGCGGTGCGGAGTACATCGTAGACTTTCTACCTAAGGTAAAAATCGAGATCGTGATCGGGGACGACCTGGTGGAGCGGGCGATCGACGCGATCAGGCGCGCGGCCCAGACCGGGCGTATCGGCGACGGTAAGATCTTCGTTTCCAACATCGAGGAAGCCATTCGCATCAGAACCGGGGAATCCGGGCTGGACGCCATCTGAGCCGAGTTTGCCGATACTCTGATAGATATTGTATTGAGCTTCCCCCAATTGTATTGAGCTTCACCGACGGTCGCTGCCCGCGGCCAGATCACGACGACCTGTAAGCCGAAAGGGGTATTCATGAAGACCGCCAAAGACGTCCTGAAATCGATCAAGGACAACGACGTCAAATACGTCGATCTGCGTTTCACCGATCCGCGCGGCAAGTGGCAGCACGTGACTTTCGATATCGGCATGATCGAAGAGGACACTTTTGCCGAGGGCCTCATGTTTGACGGCTCGTCGATCGCCGGCTGGAAGGCGATCAATGAATCCGACATGTGCCTGATGCCCGACCCGGTGACCGCGACGATCGATCCGTTCTTCGCCGAAACCACCATGGTCATCACCTGCGACGTGCTGGAGCCGACCACCGGCGAGCCCTACAACCGCGACCCGCGCGGCATAGCCAAGAAGGCCGAGGCCATGGTCAAGTCGATGGGCGTTGGCGACACAATCTTCTTCGGGCCGGAGGCCGAGTTCTTCGTATTCGACGACGTCCGCTACCAGACCACGCCCTACAACACCGGCTTCAAGCTGGATTCCGTGGAACTGCCGATCAACTCGGACACCGAATATGAGGGCGGCAACCTCGGCCACCGCATCCGCACCAAGGCCGGCTACTTCCCGGTTCCGCCGCAGGAACTCGGTGCAGGACATGCGCTCGGAAATGCTCGGCGCGATGGCCAAGATGGGCGTCAAGGTCGAGAAGCATCACCACGAAGTCGCCTCGGCCCAGCACGAACTCGGCATGAAGTTCGATACGCTGACGCTGATGGCCGACCAGATGCAGATCTACAAGTATTGCATCCATCAGGTCGCGCACATCTACGGCAAGACCGCCACCTTCATGCCGAAGCCGGTCTATGGCGACAACGGCTCGGGCATGCACTGCCACCAGTCGATCTGGAAGGACGGCAAGCCGGTATTCGCCGGCAACAAATATGCCGACCTCTCGGAGACCTGCCTGTCCTATATCGCCGGCATCATCAAGCACGCCAAGGCGATCAACGCCTTCACCAACCCGTCGACCAACTCCTACAAGCGCCTGGTCCCGGGCTATGAAGCGCCGGTGCTGCTCGCCTACTCCGCACGCAACCGCTCGGCCTCCTGTCGCATCCCCTACACATCAAATCCGAAGGCCAAGCGCGTCGAGGTGCGTTTCCCCGATCCGATGGCCAATCCCTATCTCGGCTTCGCGGCGATGCTGATGGCCGGTCTCGACGGCATCAAGAACAAGCTCGATCCGGGCCCGGCAATGGACAAGGATCTGTACGATCTGCCGAAGGAAGAATTGAAGGCGATCCCGACGGTGTGCGGTTCGCTGCGCGAGGCGCTTGAGAATCTCGACAAGGACCGCGCCTTCCTCAAGAACGGCGGCGTGTTCGACGACGACTTCATCGACAGCTATATCGAACTGAAGATGACCGAGGTCGAGCGCTTCGAAATGACGCCGCATCCGGTCGAATTCGACATGTACTACTCGCTGTGATCTTGTTGGCGGGTTGTCCCGCCGACGTCACGCTCTGAAAATGCAAAAGGCGCTCCTGATCGGGGCGCCTTTTCTTTTGCGGCGGTAAAGTCTCATCGTTCGGATACCAGCCCCGCCAAAAATCGATCACACAGTGAAACCCCTGGAATAGCGAACCTATATCCCCCGCAGGGCGGACGTCGGCCGCGCCGCCAATGATGCGGTGCACGATTGCGGGGTCCGGCATCAAGACTACAATGAGCGGAGGGCCGCGCGATCGAATGACGCTGCCCTTCACCGCACCGGGAGGTCGCAGATGGCAAAATGGATCCGTTTCGAACAGGATGGCAAGGTCGGCTTCGGCACGCTGGAAGAGGATGCCATCGCGGTTCATACCGGCGACCTGTTCGCCGGTGCGAAGCCGAGCGGCGAGAGGCTGAAGCTCTCCGGCGTTCAGGTTTTGACGCCGTGCGAGCCTTCGAAGATGATCTGCTTGTGGAATAATTTCCACCAGCTCGCGGCCAAGAACGATTTCAAACAGCCGAAAGAGCCGCTGTGGTTCCTGAAGGCGCCGAATGCTTACTGGCCCGCCAACCGGCCGATCCAGCGTCCAGCCACCTATGCCGGAAAAATCATCTACGAGGGCGAACTCGGCGTCGTCATCGGCAAGCAATGCTTCGACATCAGCGAAGCCGAGGCCGGCGATTATATCTTCGGCTATACCTGCGTGAACGACGTCACCGCCGTCGATCTGCTGCGCAAGGACAAGTCATTCGAACAGTGGGCACGCGCCAAGAGCTTCGACACCTTCGGCGTGTTCGGTCCTGTCATCGCGACCGGCGTCGATCCGATGAAGTTGTCGATCAAGACCATTCTCAACGGCAAGGAGCGGCAGAACTACCCTGTCGCCGACATGTTTTTCCCGCCGCACAAGCTCGTCGCCGCCATCTCCAAGGACGTCACGCTGATGCCGGGCGACATCATCGCCTGCGGCACCTCGCTCGGCGCCGGCACGATGGGTGAGGCCCATAACGTCGTCGACATCGTGATCGACGGCGTCGGCAGCCTCAGCAACGTTTTCGACCAGGTGCTGCCAAGCCCGTATCTCCTGGGTGCGCCGCCCAAACAGAAGAAGATCTGCGTGGTCGGCGCGGGTGCCATCGGCGGCCTGCTGGCAGCCAAGTTTGCACTGGCGGGCGAGGACGTCACCGTCATCGACCAGGGTGCGCATCTCGCCGCGATCCAGAAAAACGGCCTGAAGCTGGAGTGGCATGACGGCGAGGTTCAGACCGCCCGATTGAAAGCCGTCAACAAGGCCACGGAGGCCGGCAAGCAGGATGTCGTCGTGCTGGCGGTGAAGGCGCATTTCCTCGATCAGGTGGTGCGCGAGATCGACTCGCTGCTCGGTCCCGACACCGTCGTGCTGACGGTGCAGAACGGCCTGCCGTGGTGGTACTTCCAGAGGTTAGGCGGTCAGTACGATGATCACCGGCTGGAGAGCCTCGATCCCTCGGGCGTGCTCACCAGGAACATCGATCCGAAACGCATCATCGGCTGCGTGGTCTATCCGGCGGCGGCGGCGATCGCGCCGGGCGTGATCCACCACGTCGAGGGCGACCGCTTCCCGATCGGCGAACTCGACGGCAAGGAGACCGAGCGCGTCAAGGAATTGCATGACCACTTCATCAAGGCCGGGCTGAAATCAATGGTGCTGCCGGATATCCGCTCGGAGATCTGGCTGAAGGCGTGGGGCAATCTCTCGTTCAACCCGATCTCGGCACTGACCCACGCCACGCTGGTGGACATCTGCCAGTTCGCCGAGACGCGCGAACTGGCGGCGGCGATGATGAAGGAGGCTCAGGACATCGCGCAGAAACTCGGCGTGACCTTCCGCGTCACCATCGAAAAGCGGATCGCCGGCGCCGAAGCGGTCGGCGCGCACAAGACATCGATGCTGCAGGACGTCGAAGCCGGCCGCTCGCTCGAAACCGAAGCGCTGATCGGTTCCATTCTGGAAATGGCCAAACTGACCAATACGGCGGCGCCCTCGATCGAAGCCGTCTACGCGCTGGTGAAGCTGCTGAACAAGGTGATGCTGCTGGAAGGCGGCGGCGTGAAGGTGGAGAAAGTGACCAGGGCGGCTTGACAGGGGAAGCTAGGTGGCCCGTCCGCGGGCCACCAGCGCCTCGCCGAACGCCTGAAACAGCGAGCGGTTGACGGGATTGCGCTGCGGATCGTATTCGGCATGCCACTGCACGCCGAGCGCAAAGCCCGGCGCATCCGCAATCCGGATCGCCTCGATCGTGCCGTCCTCCGCCACGCCCTCGACGACGACCCGTTTGCCCGGTTCGAGGATGCCCTGGCCATGCAGCGAGTTGACGCGGATCGTCTCGCAGCCGAGAATTTGCGCAAATGCGCCGCCGGGAACCAGGCTGACGTCGTGGCGGTCGGCGAAGACGACATTGGGGTCGGGATGGATTTCGCCGCTCTCCAGCCGCGGCATCCGATGGTTCATGCGGCCGGGCAGTTCCCGGATTTCCGGATGCAGCGAGCCGCCAAAGGCGACGTTCATCTCCTGAAGACCGCGGCAGATGCCAAACAGCGGCACGCCGCGAGCGACGCAAGCCTCTGTCAGGGCCAGCGCCAGGTCGTCGCGATTGACATCGTAGGGTTCGTGCCGGGGGTCCGGTTCGGTGCCAAACCGCGTCGGGTGAACATTGGCGCGGGCCCCGGTCAGCACCACGCCGTCGACCGTGTCCAGCAACGCCCCGATGTCGGTAATACCGGGCGAGCCCGCAAACATAAGCGGCAGCGCGCCCGCGACTTCGGCCACCGCGCGAAGGTTTCGCTCTCCGACCATCTGCGTCGCAAATCGATTTTCAATGCGATAGGCGTTTCCGATCACGCCGACCACCGGCTTCCTCATCGCCTGGTACCCATTCTCCCGTCGTAAAGATCTGGCGGATCATGCCCGCCAGCCGACGCCGGATCAACCTGTCAGACCGCACACCGGCGATGCTATTTCCGCGTGAACGCCTCTCTTGCATCGATCGATTCGCCGGTCGGCAAGCCGGCCGCCTCAATCGCAATTGCTGCCGAGGCGTCCGCACCGTTCAGCCACTTCAATTTCGTCTCGATCCCGCGCGTCACCGGCTCGCCGGCCGGCCTTCTTGAGCTTGATCCCGGGCGCAATTGGCGAAAGAGTGCGGGCTGGAAACCGGTGGGAGAAGCAATCAACGTGGCAGTCTCTGCGCGCGAACCTCGTCTGGCCCGCAACGATCTGGCATGGGCAATATCGGTCGGCGGCATCGGCATCGTGGCGTTTGCCGCCTTGCTGCTGTTCACCTGGTACTATGCCGCGACGCTGTTTCTGATTTTCGCCGGAATGCTGCTCGGAGTCGCGCTCAACGCCATGACCGCGACGCTCGGCCGCGTCACCAAACTGCCGCATGCGCTGCGGCTGACCATTGTCTGTCTGGTGCTGGCGAGCCTGTTGTCGGGCGTCGTCTTCCTCGGCGGCGCCACCATCGCGCAACAGGCCACGGTACTGAGCAATACGATCAAGTCCCAACTGGTCGGCGTCAAAGGCTTCCTGGAAAGAAACGGCTTCGATACCAGCTATTTCGACATCGGCAATCCCGGCACGCCACCGGCATCGACCCCGGCAACGCCGGGGGCTGCGCCGGCGCATAATCTTCCGAGCCCCGGCGCACTGGCCTCCAGCGGCGGTGCGATCGTCAGCCAGACCTTTAAATTGCTGCTGGGGACGGTGAGCGCGGTCGGAAATTTCTTCATTGTGCTGTTTCTCGGACTGACCTTCGCGGCGCAGCCGAGCGTCTACCGAAAGGGGCTGTTGTTCATGGCGCCGGCACGGCATCGCAACCGCGCGACCGTGATCGTCGACCGCATCGGCGACACGCTGGAGCGCTGGCTGATCGCCCAGATCATCACCATGTTCGCGGTCTTCGTCGTGACCTGGATTGGGCTCGCCATCATCGGCATCCAGAGTTCGTTCATTCTGGGCATCCAGGCCGGACTGCTCGCCTTCATTCCCACCGTCGGCGCGCTGATCGCCGGCTTGATCGTGGTGCTCGCCAGTCTTGCTTCCGGCTGGGTCGCAGCGGCCAGCGCGTTCGTGCTCTTCCTGGGCGTCCACGCATTGGAAAGCTACGTTCTGACGCCGATGCTCCAGCGTCAGGCACTGGATATTCCGCCGGCCACGTTGTTCGCTTTCCAGATCCTGCTCGGCGTCGTGTTCGGCATCTGGGGGATAGCGCTTGCCCTGCCCCTGATAGCGATCGTTAAAGTCATGATCGACTATTTCAAGGCGGATCGGTCGCCCGAGGCGGCGGCCTGACGGCGGCGCTGCCGTTCAGGCTGCCGAGGTCACGACCGTCTGGGTGTGTTCGACTTCGGGCGGCGAGGCAAAATACTGCCCGACCAGTCCGCGCCACTCGGCGAAATTCTCCGAGCCGCGGAAATCGACGGTGTGGTTCTCAAGGGTTTCCCATCTGACCATGAGGCGATAACGCTGCGGTTTTTCGATCGAGCGATGCAGCTCAAATCCGTGAAAACCCTTGGAGCGGCCGAAGGCCGCGCGGGCCCTGGCAACCGCGGCTTCAAAATCCTTCTCGGTGCCGGGCTTGACGTCGATTTGTGCGATTTCGGTGATCATGGGGGTTGCGGCCTCTCGTTGAGAACTCACGTCTCTAACCCACCCCATCGCATTATTGAAGCGTCACTGAACCTGCAAAAACAAAAAGGCGCCTTGCGGCGCCCGGTCGTCATCTTCTGCCACGGCTATTCAATTCAAGAGCAGCACCGTGCCGGCGACCACCAGCGTACAGCCGACGAACATGACGGCCGGCCAGCGGCTTCGCGGCCGATCGTAGCGACCTTGTGCGCGGCGCTCGGTGATCAGCGCAGTCTCGTATTCATCCGAGGTCGAGAACACGCACGCAAACCCGCCGCGCGCCGAGACAGCGGCGGCTTCGAGCGACATCAGGGCGGCGTGGGCGTTCTGGCTGCGCGGCGTATCCATGGCCATGATAATATCGATCGAATGGTAAACGGGAGGTTACCGCCGCCGCGACGCCCTTACGCGAGCCGGGCGACGCCCGGCTGCGGCTGGCGGGCGATACCCGCGGTCTTTCGCCGCCAGTTTTCCAGCGACAGCGGCAACTCCTCGGCCGCCTCGACGCGATTGCGGCCGCCGCGCTTGGCCTGATAGAGCGCGGTATCGGCCGCCGCCAGCAGCACCTCAAGCTCGGTGCCCGCAGGCCCGCCGGCGACGCCGATACTGACGGTGGTATCGACCGGGCCGTCCTCGACCGCGATTCCGGAATTTGCAAACGCCTCGCGCACGCGCTCGGCGGCAAGGACCCCTTCTTCCAGCGAACAGGGCAGCAGTGCTGCGAATTCCTCGCCGCCGATTCGCCCCGACAGATCCGATATCCGCAGCGTGTTGACCACGACGGCGGCAAACAGTTTGAGAATTTCGTCGCCCGCCGGATGGCCGAAGCGATCGTTGATCGACTTGAAATGGTCGATGTCGAAGATCAGCGCAGTCACCGGACGTCTGGCGTTGGCTTCACGCTCGATCACCCGCGAGCACGCCTCGGCGAAGCCGCGGCGATTGAACATGCCTGTCAAGGGATCCATCGACGCCGCCTTCTTGTGCGCGGTCACGGCGCGCTCGGACACCAGAATGAAGATGACGAACACGGTGCCAACCGCATAGAGCACAAGCTCGACGGCGAATCCGGTCACCCAGATGCTGCCAGCGAACTTGCCATCGTGGGGATGCAGCAGGTTGCCAAGCAGGATCGGCAGCATCAGCACGAAACCGTGCATTGCCGGCACTACGATCATCGGCCAGCGCCTTTGCAAGGTCCGGCGACGCTCGGACCACAACTCGCTGGCCGTCAGCGCCGCATAGACCGCGACAATGCCGGCACCGATTGTCATGCGCACCGCGGCGGCCTCCGGCGCCAGCGTCATGACGACGGCGATCCAGGCGATTGCGCCCAGAACCAGCCCCGGCAGATTGGGCCTGCGGCCGTGGAACACGCGCGATGCGTTCCAGACCATGCCGCAGGCGACGAAGCCGACGGCGTTCAGCGCCAGCGAGACCATCGGGCCGAGCGTGCCGCCGGCGAGCGTCCAGAGAGCGACCGAGGCGGCGCCGAGCAGATAAGCGGTTCCCCACCATTTCAACGCCGGGATATTCTCCTGCTTGCCGAACAGCAGCAGCATGGCTCCCAGCATGGCCGCGACCATGGTGGCGACGAGATAAAGCGTTGAGGTATCGAGCGACATGGGCGACCCAGCGATTGCGATGCGGAGGATCCGGCGCGGCTGCAGGCGGAGCGCACACCGTCACCACCCCGTAAAGCTATGATCGCCCGCGTTGGAAATCCGTTTGCGCGCATGTCCAAGTTTTCAGCAAAAACTGCCTCAACTCGTCGGCAAATGCGCAGCAAAAAGGGCGCCGTCAAGCGCCCTTTTCGTCGGTTCGCACATGCCGCATTCACGGCAAGTTTTAGCGAAGCAATTAGCGCTTCGAGAACTGGAACGACTTGCGCGCCTTGGCGCGGCCGTACTTTTTACGCTCGACGGTGCGCGAGTCGCGGGTGAGGAAACCGCCCTTCTTCAGGACGCCGCGCAGATCCGGTTCGAAATAGGTCAGCGCCTTCGAGATGCCGTGACGCACCGCGCCGGCCTGGCCCGACAGACCGCCACCGGTAACGGTGCAAATCACGTCGTACTGGCCGGAACGGGCGGCAGCGACCAGCGGCTGCTGGATCATCATCCGCAGCACCGGACGGGCGAAATAGATTTCGACTTCGCGGGTGTTGACCACGATCTTGCCGGCGCCGGGCTTGATCCAGACGCGGGCCACCGCGTCCTTGCGCTTGCCGGTGGCGTAGGCACGGCCGTACTTGTCGACCTTCTTGACGTATTTCGGCGCTTCCGGCGCGGCCGGCTTCAGCGACGACAGTTGCTCGAGAGACTGCATGGTGTCGGACATGTTATGCGGCCCTCATGTTCTTGCGATTCATCTTGGCTACGTCGATCGTCTCGGGTTGCTGGGCCTCGTGCGGATGCTCGGGGCCGGGATAAACGCGCAAGTTACCGAGTTGCACGCGGCCAAGCGGCCCGCGAGGAATCATCCGCTCGATGGCCTTCTCGACCACGCGCTCGGGAAAACGACCCTCGAGAATCGACTTCGCGGTGCGTTCCTTGATGCCACCGATGAAACCGGTGTGATTGTAATAGACCTTGTTGTCGCGTTTACGCCCGGTGAGCACGGCGTGGGCCGCGTTGATGATGATGACATGGTCACCGCAATCGACGTGGGGCGTATAGGTCGGGAGGTGTTTGCCGCGAAGGCGCATCGCGACCAGGGAAGCGAGCCGGCCGACCACCAGACCTTTGGCGTCGATCAGCACCCACTTCTTCGTTACCTCGGCGGGCTTTGCCGAAAACGTTTTCATGTGAGGAAATCCGTGAAAGGGGGACATCGGACGCGTCAGTGCCCGAACTGCGGCGGGTTCTAGATAAGCGTGCCGCGCGCGTCAATGCCCATTCGATATAATTCGCTTAGTGAAAACAATGGCTTATAAATATGGTGTGATATTACCTCGAAAAACATCAAGTATTTGGAATGGAATAGGTCGAGGTTACATGGGCGATCGGATCGGGCGACGTCCCCGACAACAGATTGACCTCGCCGACCGCAAGCCGCTTGCCCAGCTTCAAGAGCCGCGCTGCCGCAAGCACATCCTGCCCGGGCGCACCCTTGCGCAGAAAATTGATGTTGAGGTTTGTCGTGACTGCAAGCCCGACCGGGCCAATCGCCGACAGCAGCACCACATACATGGCGCAATCCGCGAGCGCCATCAGCGTCGGCCCCGAAACCGTCCCGCCCGGACGCAGCATTCGGTCACTGTAGCGCTGGCGCAGCAGGCAGGATGCGCCGTCAGCGCTTTCGATGGATATGTCGCCCCCTTCGAACACCTGGGGAAATTCGTCATGGAGAAACTTCTCGAGTTCCGTCACGCTCATTCTTGCAATTGCCATGTCGCTCCGCCTGCCCTCGCCCCGCGCCGTCTGTTACATTAAGGTGACGCATCTGCCCAAGTGGATATTTCGATGACGAGCCAGACCGCACGCGCCACCACGCCGCCATCGCCGGTTCTCCTGCACGAGACGCTTGGCAGCATCCGTGTGCTCACGCTCAATCGTCCCGCCAGCCGCAACAGCCTGTCGGAGGCCCTGATCGCCGAACTGCACGCGGCGCTCGGGGAAATTCACCACGACAAAAGCGTGCGCGCGGTGGTGATCGCGGCCAACGGTCCCGCCTTCTCGGCCGGCCACGACATCAAGGAACTGACCGCCCGCCGCACCGACGCCGATCGCGGCCGTGCCTATTTCGCGCAAGTGATGAATGCCTGCAGCGCGATGATGCAGGCCATCGTGCATTTGCCCAAACCGGTCGTGTCAGCCGTTCAGGGCGTCGCCACCGCCGCGGGTTGCCAGCTGGTGGCAAGCTGCGATCTTGCGATCGCGTCGGAGGCGGCAACCTTCGCCACCCCGGGCGTCGATATCGGACTGTTTTGCTCGACACCGATGGTGGCGCTGTCGCGCAACGTTCCGCGCAAGCAGGCGATGGAAATGCTGCTCACCGGCGAGCCGGTTTCGGCACAAAGGGCGCGCGATATCGGCCTCATCAACCGCGTCGTCGCTGCCGGCACCGAGCGCAACGCAGCGATCGCGCTGGCGCAAAAGGTCGCCCTCAAATCCGCCTATACGATAAGACTCGGCAAGGCAGCGTTCTACCGTCAGGCCGAGATGAGTCTTGCGGATGCCTATCGCTACGCGGCGGAGGTGATGACCGAGAACATGATGGCCCGCGACGCCGAGGAAGGCATCGGCGCCTTCATCGAGAAGCGCGAGCCGAAATGGCAAGACCGCTAAACGCCCCAATCCCGTCATTGCGAGCGCGGCGAAGCAATCCAGCCGCGTCTTCGCAATGACACCTGAATTGAATGGCCGCCTCAAATGAACCATGACGCCTACTCGGACGATTACATCCGCGAAATTCTCAACCGCGTGAAGACGATCGCGATGGTGGGCGCATCGCCGGTCAATGTGCGGCCGAGTTACTTCGCCTTCAAATATCTGGCACAGCGCGGCTACGACATGATCCCGGTCAATCCCGGTCACGTCGGCAAGAGCCTGCTCGGAAAGCCGTTTGTCGCCTCGCTGCTCGACATCGACAGGCCCGTCGACATGATCGACATCTTCCGGAATTCCAGCCACATCATGCCGGTGGTGGATGAAGCCTTGAAAATGACGCCGTTGCCCATGGTGATCTGGATGCAGCTCGGGGCGCGCGACGATGCCGCCGCCGCCAAGGCGGAAGCCGCGGGTCTCAAGGTTGTCATGAACCGCTGCCCAAAAATCGAATATGGCCGGCTGTCCTCGGAGATTTCGTGGATGGGCGTCAATTCGCGAACCCTGAGTTCGAAGCGCGCGCCTATACCGACCCAGGGCATGCGGCTTTCGTTGAACCGGACGAGCCTCAGCGGCGGCGAGACCGCCGCGTCCGATCGCGCCGCGAAAGACAAGAGCGACCTCGCCTGACGCAAATGCGAAGCGATTCTTTCAGGAACGCGACAAGGCGAAGCGCAAACGTTTCGAACTGCAAGTGAAGCACCCAGCCGCCTTGACGGCGGACGCCGCTGCCATCAGCATGCGGCGCACGATTTCGAACAGAAGCCAGAACAGGACGCCAGAATGACCGATCGTCTTCCCGGATTTTCGACCCTTGCCGTGCATGCCGGCGCACATCCCGATCCCACCACCGGCGCGCGGGTGACGCCGATCTATCAGACCACGTCGTTCGTGTTCAACGATGCCGACCACGCCGCGTCGCTGTTCGGGCTGCAGGCGTTCGGAAACATCTATACCCGCATCACCAACCCGACCACCGCGGTGCTGGAAGAACGCGTCGCCGCGCTCGAAGGCGGCACCGCGGCGCTGGCGGTTGCGTCCGGACACGCCGCGCAGGTCGTCGTGCTTCAGCAATTGTTGATGCCGGGTGACGAGTTCATCGCCGCGCGCAAGCTTTACGGCGGCTCGATCAACCAGTTCACCCACGCCTTCAAGAGTTTCGGCTGGAACGTGGCGTGGGCCGATCCCGACGATATCGACAGTTTCGAACGCGCGGTCACCCCGCGCACCAAGGCGATCTTCATCGAGTTGATCGCCAACCCCGGCGGTAGCGTCACCGATATCGAGGCGATCTCGGCGGTCGCCCGCAAGGCCGGCGTGCCGCTGATCGTCGACAACACGCTGGCAACGCCCTATCTGATCCGCCCGATCGACCATGGGGCCGATATTGTCGTGCATTCGCTGACTAAATTTCTGGGCGGCCACGGCAACTCGCTCGGCGGCATCATCGTCGATGCCGGAACCTTCGACTGGTCGAAAGACAACAAATATCCGATGCTGAGCGAGCCGCGGCCGGAATATCACGGCATCAAAATTCAGGAGACGTTCGGCAACTTTGCGTTCGCGATTGCCTGCCGCGTGCTGGGCCTGCGCGATCTCGGTCCGGCGATTTCGCCGTTCAACGCGTTCCTGATTCTCACGGGCATCGAGACGCTGCCGCTGCGCATGCAGAAGCACTGCGAGAATGCGAAAGCGATAGCGGAATGGCTGTCGGCGCATCCGGCGGTGGCTTCGGTGAGCTACGCCGGCCTTGCCGGCGACAAATACAACAACCTCGCGCGCAAATATGCGCCGAAGGGCGCCGGCGCCGTGTTCACCTTCAGCCTCAAGGGCGGCTACGAGGCCGGCGTCAATCTGGTGTCGAACCTGAAACTGTTCTCGCATCTCGCCAATGTCGGCGACACCCGGTCGCTGGTGATCCACCCGGCCTCGACGACGCACAGTCAGCTCGACGATGCCGCCAAGATCAAATCCGGTGCAGCACCCGACGTGGTGCGGCTATCGATCGGCATCGAGGACAAGGAAGATTTGATCGCGGACCTGGAGCAGGCGTTGAGCGCGTAAGGCTTTGTAATTCCGGGGCGCGGCGTGAACCTCAGTTGCGCAATTGCACATCGGGGAATCTCGCGCCTTTAACTTCGGGATTCCGGGTCAGCGCCGAGTGGCGCATCCCGGGATGACGGCGCTGACGGGTGTCCGGCCCTTAGCCATATTTCAACATGATCGCCGGCGATGGCTGCCGCACCTCGCGAGCTTTCGATATACTGGAGAAGGCCGAAACCACCCTTCGGAGCAGCCGATGTTGCGCTTTGCGATTGCATTGCTGGCCGCCGTCGTAGCGAGCGAAACTGCTGAGAGTGCCGACCGGGCGCTGACCCATCACCGCTGGCATCGCGCCGCCGTCAATTTGCCCTCTGGCCTGCCCCGGCCGCATTACAATTTCAGAACCACTATCTCGTATGGCGAGCCGTACACCTATCGCCGGCCCTCGCCGTGGCTCTCGGTCTACGAGGCACCGGATCTGCTGTACGCGCCGGTCTACGCCGACGTCCCCTACATCCGGCCTTTGATCGGCGCGCCGCTGCTGCCGGGCTATTATGGATCGACCTATTCCTACGATTACCGGGGCCCGTATTACGGCGGCCCCTACGTTCCCTATTGGGAGCGCCTGCCCTACGCCTGCGGCGTTTACGGCTACTGCTAGCGAACCGCTCAATTCAGCCGGTCTGAGTAACGGGCAGCACCAGTTTTTGCCGCTCCCGTTCGGCCGGTCGCCCGGCCAACCGCTCGGCCTGAGCCACCGCAAGCGTCAATACCGCGATCGCGGCGGCCTGGTGCGCGAGCGCAAGATCCATCGGGACCTGATACAAGAGCGTGAGAATACCCAGCGTTGCCTGCAAGGCGATGACCGCCGCCAGCCACCATGCGCCGCTGACCGCGGCGGCCCCGGCCCGCGACCGGATGGCGTCAAGCGCATGCAGCACTGCCAGAACAAACAGCGCATAGGCGACCATGCGATGCTCGAACTGAACCGTGAGCGTGTTGTCGAACAGGTTGCGCCACCACGGCGTCTCGAAGAACAGCCCCGCCGAGGACGGAATGAACGCCCCGTCGATATCGGGCCAGGTGTTGTAGATCCTGCCCGCGCGCAAGCCCGCCACCAGCGCGCCCAGGTAGAGCTGCACGAAGGTCAGCACCACGAGCGTCACGCCGGTGATTTTCAGTCGCGAAGATGCCGCCAGCGGCGGCCGGTCCGCCTGCCGGCGCAGCGTCCAGACGATAGCGGCGAAAATCAGAAGCGCCAGCACCAGATGCGTAGCCAGGCGATCTTGCGAAACTTCCACCCGCTGCGAAAGCCCCGAGGCCACCATCCACCAGCCGACCGCGCCCTGCAGCGCGCCAAGGCCGAAGATCAGCCACAGCCGCCGCCGCAGGTCCGCTGCCAGAACGCCGCGCCACATGAACCAGAGAAACGGCAAGAGATAGGCAATCCCGATCACGCGCCCCAGCAGCCGATGGCTCCATTCCCACCAGAAAATCGTCTTGAACTCGGCGAGATCCATGCCGGAGTTCATTTCACGATATTGCGGGATGGTCTTGTAGGCTTCGAACGCCTGCGTCCATTGCTCCTGATTGAGCGGCGGCAGCGCGCCGGTGACCGGTTTCCATTCGACGATCGAAAGTCCGGACTCGGTGAGGCGCGTGGCGCCGCCGACCAGCACCATGATCGCAATCAGGGCTGCGATCGAGGCGAGCCACCAACGGACGGCGCGGATGTTTGGTGCCTGATGTGCGAGAACAGCGGTCATCGAAGCTGCGCTTGAATGAACTTGCGCGCCCCTTATAGTCCGCCCTCCCACGCGCGCAAGGCCCACATCGGCAACGAGCTGCACATTTTCGCCATGACCATACGCACCCGCAAATTCCTGGGAACTATCGCCCTGCTGCTGCTGGTGGTGATTTGGTCGTTGCTGGGAATGACGGTGGCGCAAATGCCATGGCTTGCGAACTCCAGGCAGTTGCAGGCGATTTTCTATGTCGTGGCCGGCATTGGCTGGGTGCTGCCGGCGATGCCGATCATCAGCTGGATGGCGCGGCCGGACGCCTAGATCTTTGCGCTGCGGGCGCGTTTCACAGGCGGCAATGTAGCGCCGGACAGGATCACGCGCATGGCACGCAGCGAATGCTGCCGCCCGTCCCAGGCGATGCGCGGCAGTGCGTGCAGATTGGTCCGGCCCTCAACCTCGACGATACCAGCTATTGCCGATGCCGCGCTGGCAAAGCCGGCCTCATCGGCCATCCCGACGTGTTGCCGCCCGAAGGCGGCGCGATCGCCGAACGGATAGGCGAAATGCCTGACATCGCGACGAAGCGCGGCTTGCGCCACCGCCCGGCCCATCGTCATCTCGCGCAATGCGTCGGAGTCTCTTGAGGTTCGACAGAACCGGATAATTCACCGTCGCGCTGCCAATCGTCGCCAGCGGATCGGCCGCGAGCTTCGCCAGATCATCCCAGTCCATCGATGCTTCGCGCGAAATTGCCGCAAGGTCGACCGAGTATCGCGTACAGAGATCCCTGATCGCGAACGCAAGATCAGGCGGCGCGAGCGAGCGCATCCAGCCTTCGAGAAACGCGTAGAGCTGATATTTTTCGGACGTATCTCCGATATCGAAACGCTGTTCCTTGCGATCCATCACAAGGCTGATGCGCGCCTCGCGCGCGATCACTTCCTCGAGCGCCAGCCACCAGGCCTCACCGACGCCGTCCGGAAACGCCGTGGGCACGTAGACGGCGAAGGGAACGCCATGCCCGGCGAGCACCGGATAGGCCGACGCGATCAGATCCTTGTAGGCGCCGTCGAATGTCAGACAGACGAACCGTCTCGGTTCAGCCAGCCTGACCGCCCTTCGGCAAACCTCGTCCAATGAGACGATATCGTATTTCCAGCGCTTCAGCGCCCGGATCGTTCGATCGAGAAATTTGGGCGTGATCTCCCCGGATTTCAGCGGCTGAAAACGCGCGCTGCGCCGCGGGCGCACCCGTTCGAACCGCAGGATGACGCCGGCGCCGCCGGTTCCCCGTCCCCTCAGCCACGGAACGCCGCTGAAATAGGCGAGCTCCAGCTTCAGGCCCTTCAGGAATCTGATATCGGATGGCAATGTCCCGTCCTTCAGCGCGTATTCCGCAAAACCGGATACCGGTTTTGCGGATAGAATATGCGCAAGTTATTGGCTGGAGCACTTTCTCACGGCTAACCGGTTTCTATCGAGCCGCAAAATGCTCGGACGCGGAGATTTCCGCCTCGCCCCAGCCGCGTTGTCATTACTCTTTGTTGACCTTTCTTTGAAAGGGTCGGCTGGAGCTGAAAATGTAAATAATTTCCTGTGGGCAGGTTTCGCAATGACCATGGCTGCCGCGATCGAAAGCCGAAGGGCGGAAGCGAAAGCGTGGTCAAGAACGAGCCGGATCGCCAGCGTGGATATTGTTCACGATCTCGGCCAGGCCGAGACGATCTGGCGCGGTCTCGAACCACAGTTCTCCACGCCATATCAGCGCTTCGATTTCCTCGGCCCCTGGCAACGGCGGGTCGGAGAGCGACAAGATCTTCGGCCTTTCATCGTCATCGCCTGTGACGGAGAACGCCGGCCGCTCCTGCTGCTGCCGCTCGCGCTCAGCCACAAGCACGGCATTCGCACCGCCTGTTTCATGGGCGGCAAGCACGTCACCTTCAACATGGCGCTGTGGGATCGGGATTTTGCCGCCGGCGCAACCGCAGCCGATCTCGACACGCTGCTGTCGGGAATACGCCAACGTGCCGCGGCCGACGTTCTTGCGCTCATTCAACAGCCCTTGCGCTGGCGTGACCTGCCGAACCCGATGGCGCTGCTGCCGAAGCAGCCCTCGGCCAACGATTGTCCGCTGCTGACGATGGTCCCTGGCGCAGCCCCGGCCGAACTGATCAGCAACTCGTTCCGCCGGCGCCTGAAGAGCAAGGACCGCAAGCTGCAAACGCTCCCGGGCTATCGCTATCACGTCGCAGCATCAGATGCCGAAATCAAGCGGCTGCTCGACTGGTTCTTCTCCATCAAGCCGCTGCGCATGGCGGAGCAGAAACTGCCCAACGTGTTCGCGGACCCCGGGGTTGAGGATTTTATCCGCGGCGCCTGCATGACAGAGCTTTCGGGCGGCGGCCGCGTCATCGATATTCACGCGCTTGAATGCGACGACGAGGTGATCGCGATCTACGCGGGCGTCGCCGACGGCCATCGCCTTTCAATGATGTTCAATACCTACACGATGTCCGGCAATTCGCGCTACAGCCCCGGACTGATCCTGATGCGTAACATCATCGACCACAATTCCGGGCGCGGCTATCGTGCGCTCGATCTCGGCATCGGATCGGATGACTACAAAGCGCTGTTCTGCAAGAGCGACGAGCCGATTTTCGACTGCTTCATCCCGCTCAGCCTGCGCGGCAAGGCCGCGGCGAGCGCGATGTCAGGCCTCAACCGCGCCAAACGTCTGGTGAAACATAATCAGGCGCTGTTTCATATGGCGCAAAGGCTGCGAAGCGCGCTGCATCGTTGACTGAAACAATTCATCCTTGAGCGGACGCCGCCTTCAGGCCGCCGCCACCCGCAGGCCGGGCTCGACGGCACCGGATGGCTGCACCGGCTGGCTCAGCATCGTCACGTCGCCGAAACCCGCCGCCCTTAGCTGATCGCACATCCGGGTGCGGGCATCGGCGGCCATCGAGGCCTCAGGCACCACCACAGCGCGCGCCTGCGCCGTCAGCAACTCCGCAGGCAGTTCGGAGGCGGTGCCGGCATCCAGCAGCACATGGTCATAGACCCGCAGCAATGCATCGATCGCCAGCGCCAGCCGCGGCGTCTGCAGCAGCGCATGGTCAAAGCCCGGGCGTCCGGCGCTCACGAGATGAACCCGCGACAGCCGATCCTTGGTGATCACCTGCGAAAAGGTGGCTTCGCCCAGCATCAGTTCCGCCAGCCCCGGCGCGGCTGGATCGACCGACACCGCCGCGACCGTCGGCGACGATGCCGACAAATCGACCACCACCACCTTTGCGCCGCGCGCGATCAGGCGTGCCAGCGTCAGCGCCGTCAACGTGATGCTCTCGTTCGAAGCGGTGCCGAGGATTGTGATCTTGCGTGCCGCTTCTCCCGCACTACGCACATCCCCGGCGAGTTGCTCGATTTCGGCTAGCTCTGTCGCAGTCTCGGTGCGGACTTCGCTCTGCCTCTCCGGGTGGATTGCTTCGAACACGGGCTCGCGACCGGCCCCGACGACCTCCGCCGCCTCCGGCTTGCGGACCGCAGCCGGCGAGGAACCGAACGCGGCGACTGCGCGCGGCGCGGTCATGCGCAGAAGTTCGCCGGTTGCGATTGCGCCTGCGGTCAGCATCAAGGTCGCCAGCGTCGAGATCAGCACAATCGGCAGCTTCTTCGGATATGCTGGAGCGTTGGAAACGGTGGCGCGGGATATGATTCGGCCATCCGCAGGCGTGGCGTCGATGTTCTCGCGCGTATTGGCTTCGCGGTACTTCGCGAGATAGGATTCCAACAGGTCGCGCTGCGACTTGGCTTCCCTCTCCAGCGCACGCAGCTGGACGTCCTGACCGTTGGTCGATGTCGCCTGCTTCTTCAGCTGCTCGAGACTAGCGCTCAGGCCATCGACCCGGCCGCCGGCGATGCGCGCGTCACTGTCCAGCGAACGGGAGATCTTGCTGGCTTCTTCGCGAAGCTGACGGTCGAGGTCCGCAAGCTGCGCCTTCAGTTCCTTGATGCGCGGATGGTTGTCGAGCAGCGTCGATGACTGCTCGGCAAGCTGCCCGCGCAGCGTGACGCGCTGTTCGGACAGCCGTCGGATCAATTCGGAATTGAGAACCTCGGAAGCCTCGATCGGCCTGCCGCTCTGGAGCATTTCACGGATCAACCGTGCCTTGGATTCCGCGTCGGATTTCAACGCGCGCGCGTTGTTCAGCTGCGTGTTCAGCTCGCCCATCTGCTGATTGGACAGCGTGGTATTGTTGGTGCCGACGAACAGGCTCGATTTCGAACGAAAATCCTCGACGCGCGATTCGGCTTCCGCAACCTTCTTGCGCAGATTGTCGATTTCGCCCGACAGCCATTGGCTGGCGGATTTCGCCTGCTCCTGCCGCGCATTCTGCTGCAGCACCAGATAGCCTTCGGCGATCGAGTTGGCAACGCGCGCCGCCAGCTCCGGATCGCGCGACTGGAATTCGATGACGATGACGCGGGACTTATCGACCGCATAGGCGGTGAACCGGTCATAATAGGCGTCCAGCACCCTCTCTTCCGGCGTCAGCGAGAACGGATCGCGGCCGATCCCGAACAGCGCCAGCAACGATTTCAAAGGCGACAGGCCCTGCAGCACCGGATCGAATTCCGGCCGCTCTGCGAGATTGTTCTTCCTGACGATTTCGCGGGCAAGATCGCGCGACAGCAATAGCTGGACCTGACTGGTGACAGCCTCGGCGTCGAGCGCGGTGCGCTCCTCGTTGCGCTCGCCACTTGGCCGCAGGAACACGTTCTCACGCCCGTCGACCAGGATGCGCGCTTCGGATTTATATCGCGGAGTGACCAGATTGACTGCGGCAATCGAGAGCGCGGCGGCGAGCACCGTCGGCACGATGATCCAGCCCCGCTTGCGCGCCAGCACCTGGCCGAGCGCACGCAAGTCCAGGTCGCCGGATTCGGACCTCGCAGGCAACGGCTTTGCCGGATCGGGCTTTGCGACCGCCCGCTGGACCACCGGCTTTTCCTTGCCCGCGCGGTCGCTGCCTGCACGCCAGAACGCTAAACGCATCGAACACTCCCGCAGACGCGACGACTTCACTTAACTGGTGCTATTACACTCCATTAAGGTTGCCGCTGGGTTAATTACTCGGATTTGTTGCTGGCAATATCGACCCCTGGCTGATGCGCTCATGCTTTGTTAACCATGAAAGTTCTTAATCGGAATCAATACCTGCCATGGATTGTCCGATGCGAGCCGTGCGCGCCGTAATCCTCTGTCTGCTCGCTGGGCTCATTCTGTCGGGCTGCATGCGCACGACGGGCCCCGTCGCGGTGGCGCAGCCGCAGAGCGATCTCGACGCAATGGCTTACGGCCAATCCTACGCCATGGCCCCGGCCCCTACTCCCGTTGCCTATGCTGCCGCGCCGATGCCTTCATCCCATAACCCGTCCTATCGAATTGATTCCGGCGACAGGCTGCGGGTCGTGGTCTATGGCCAGGAAGGTCTCACCAACACCTACGCGATCGATGCCGGCGGCGCGATCACCATGCCGCTGATCGGCGCAGTGCCGGCACGCGGACGAACGCCGGCGGGCCTGGCGTCTGAAATCACCGCCAGGCTGCGTAACGGCTACATCCGCGATCCCTCGGTGGCGGTGGAGATCGAATCCTACCGGCCGTTCTTTATCCTCGGCGAAGTCGCCGCCCCCGGCCAGTATCCCTACGTCCCCAATATGAGCGTCGAGAGCGCGGTGGCGATCGCCGGCGGATTCTCGCCGCGGGCCCAGCGCGACCGCGTGACGCTGACCCACGCCGACGCTTCGGGCTCGACGCGCGCAGAGGTGCCGCTCGGCACCGCGCTCAGTCCCGGCGATACCGTGCTCGTCGGCGAACGCTGGTTCTGAACATGCCCGCGACTTCAGATCAGCCGCTTCGTATCCTGCACGCGGTGCGCGCGCCGGTTGGCGGAATCTTCCGTCACATCATGGACCTCGCCAATGGACAGGCCGACCGCGGTCACCACGTCGGCATCATCGCCGACAGCCTGACCGGCGGCGAACGCGCCGAGGCAGCGCTTAAGGAAATCGCGCCCCGCCTCGAGCTCGGCGTTCACCGCTTCGCCATTCACCGCGAGCCTTTTCCCACGGATATCCTGGTATGGGTGCATTTCATGCGCCTGATCCGGCGGCTGAAGCCGGACGTCCTGCACGGCCATGGCGCCAAAGCCGGCGCCTTCATTCGCCTGAAGCCGCGTTCGAAAGAAACCATTCGCGTCTACACGCCGCACGGCGGCTCCCTGCATTACCCGCTGAATACGCTGAAGGGCGCCTTCTACAGCCGCCTGGAACGCGCGCTGATGAACTCTACCGATCTGTTCCTGTTCGAGAGCGCCTTTGCACGCGATACCTATCAACGCAGCATTGGCATACCCAGAGGATTGGTGCGTTGCGTGTTCAATGGCGTGACGGCGGATGAATTCGATCCGATCGTCAAAGCCGCGGACGCCACCGATATCCTCTATGTCGGCGAGTTCCGGCACATCAAGGGTGCCGACCTCCTGATCGATGCGGTGGCGCGGCTGCGCGCCGACGGCAAGCCGGTCACGCTGACGCTTGCCGGTGACGGCGAGGAACTCGGAAATCTCAAGGCTCAGATCCAAAGGCTCGGCCTCACCGAGGCCGTACGCTTCATCGGTCACGTCAAGGCGCGATACGGCTTTTCCAAAGGCAGCCTGCTGGTCGTGCCGTCCCGCGGGGATTCGATGCCCTATGTCGTGATCGAGGCGGCCGCGGCGGGAATTCCGATGGTGGCCGCCAACGTCGGCGGCATTCCGGAAATCTTCGGTTCCCATACCGACGCGCTGTTTGCACCCAATATCGTGGGCGCGATGGCGGACGCGATCGAGACCGCGCTCGAGAATCCTGCCGCCGCGCAGGCGCGCGCAAAGTCCCTTCGCGAACGAATCTTCCTGCATTTTTCGCAGAAGGCGATGGTCGACGGGGTGCTGGCGGGATACCGCGACACGTTCGCAGATCGTTAACCGCTCTTTACCAACGATAACAATTTCTTCCGATTTGTCCGTTAAGCGGTAAGGCAGGAAATTCCTGCTCGGTGCGTGCATCCCTGGATGCCCGTGCAAGAACGGACTTGGGAACAGTGGAACCGATCAACGCACGCTCCATGTTAAATGCCGCGGCTTCCGCCGCGACAGCCGCAACCACAGCGGGGCGCCCTCCGATCGAGCGGCGCCGTCGGCTGTCACAGGCCGCCCTTGCCGTCACCAACCAGAAAGTACAGCGAGCGTATTCGCCGATCGTGATCGCGGGCGCTGTTCGCCTCGCCGACTTTGTGCTGGTCAGCCTGGTCGGCATCGCGCTCTATCTCGGATATGTGGCGCGTCTCAGCGGGTTTCGCTGGGAATATATCGCGGCCATTTTCGGCATGACCGCGACCGCCGTGATCTGCTTCCAGGCCGCCGATATCTATGAAGTCCAGGTTTTCCGCGGCCAGCTCCGGCAGATGACGCGGATGATTTCGTCCTGGGCGTTTGTGTTCCTGCTCTTCATCGGCGCGTCATTCTTCGCAAAGCTCGGCAACGAGGTGTCGCGGCTCTGGCTCTCGGCATTCTTCTTTCTCGGCCTCGCCGCGCTGATCTCCGAACGTCTGTTCCTGCGTTCGATGGTGCGCGGCTGGGCGCGTGAAGGCCGGCTCGACCGCCGCACCATCATCGTCGGCTCGGATGACAACGGCGAAAAGCTGGTCGAGGCGCTCAAGGCCCAGGACGATTCCGACATCGACATCCTCGGCGTATTCGACGACCGCAACGACGCTCGCGCACTGGAAACCTGCGCCGGCAGCCCGAAACTCGGCAAGGTCGACGACATCGTCGAATTCGCCCGCCGCACCCGCGTCGACCTCGTGCTGTTCGCGCTGCCGATCTCGGCGGAGACGCGGATTCTCGAAATGCTGAAGAAGTTGTGGGTGCTGCCGGTGGACATCCGGCTTTCCGCCCACACCAACAAGCTGCGCTTCCGCCCCCGCTCCTATTCCTATCTCGGCAAGGTTCCGACGCTGGATGTGTTCGAGGCACCGATCACCGACTGGGATCTGGTGATGAAGTGGCTGTTCGACCGTGTCGTCGGCGCCATCATCCTGCTGCCGGCGTTGCCCGTCATGGCGCTGGTCGCGCTCGCGATCAAGCTCGACAGTCCGGGGCCGGTACTGTTCCGCCAGAAGCGGTTCGGCTTCAACAACGAGCGCATCGACGTCTTCAAGTTCCGCTCGCTGTACCACGATCAGGCCGATCCGATGGCCGCCAGGGTCGTGACCAAGAACGACAGCCGCGTCACCCGCATCGGACGCTTCATCCGCAGGACCAGCCTTGACGAACTGCCGCAGCTCTTCAACGTCGTGTTCAAGGGCAACCTGTCGCTGGTCGGCCCGCGTCCGCACGCCGTGCAGGGCAAATTGCAGAGCCGGCTGTTCGACGAGGCGGTGGACGGGTATTTCGCGCGGCACCGGGTCAAGCCCGGCATTACCGGCTGGGCGCAGATCAACGGCTGGCGCGGCGAAGTCGACAGCGAAGAGAAGATTCAGAAGCGCGTCGAGTTCGATCTCTACTACATCGAGAACTGGTCGGTGCTGTTCGATCTCTACATCCTTCTCAAGACGCCCTTGGCGCTGATGACGAAGAACGAGAACGCCTACTGAGCGCCTCGATGAGGCGTTGCGTGCGAGTTGCGTGAGTTTGCGAGTGTGTAATGGCGTTTGCTGCGACAGCCGAAGGCTTCCCCTCATCGGCGACCTCGGCGCCGCGCGTGCTGGCGCTGCAGCGCGCGCTGGTGTGGCTGGCCGGAGCAAGCGGCGCGATCGTTTTCATCGAGCCCAGCCCCTATGAGCTGGTGACGCTCACCGCCGCCGTCATTTTCTTCGCCACCGGCTTGCGGCTGCGGCTGGCGTTCATGCCGCTGCTCCTGCTGCTGTTCCTCGTCAATGTCGGATATTCCATCGGCGCCATTCCCGTCATGGACAAGCCAGAGGTCGCCAACTGGATCGCGACGTCCTGGTACATGGCGGTCACGGTGATGTTCTTCGCCATGGTCATCTCCGAAGACACCGCGGCCCGGCTGGATATGCTTCGCCGCGGCCTGATCGTCGGCGCATTGATCGCAGCGGCTTCCGGCATTGCTGGCTACTTCAATCTGGTCCCCGGCGGACATGACCTGCTGACGCTTTATGAGCGCGCTCGCGGCACCTTCAAGGATCCGAACGTGCTGGGCGCGTTCCTGATCCTGCCCGCCCTGTTCGTGCTGCAGAGCGTGGTTTCGGATCCGCCCGCAAAGTCATTCCGCAGTACGATTGCCTTGGGAATGATGGCGCTTGCGATCCTGCTGGCATTTTCCCGCGCAGCGTGGGGCGGGCTCGCGATCACGTCGGCCTTCATGCTGGCGCTGATGGTGCTGACCAGCCAATCGCGTGCGCAGCGCTCGCGCATTATCGTGATGTCGGTCGTCGCCGTCATTGTCGTGGTGATGCTGCTCGCCGTGCTGTTGTCGTTCGACTCGATCAGCGAAATGTTCAAGCAGCGCGCAAGCTTCGATCAGAGTTATGACGAGGGCCGCTTCGGGCGGTTCGGACGGCACATTCTCGGCGCGAACATGGCGCTCGACCTTCCCTTCGGCATCGGCCCGCTGCAGTTCCACAGGTACTTCCCCGAGGACACCCACAACTCCTACCTGAACGCCTTCATGTCCGGCGGCTGGCTCGCAGGCATCTGTTATCCGGCGCTGGTGTTCATCACTGTGATCATGGGGTTTCGCCACGTCTTCGTTCGCGCACCCTGGCAACGCACTTATCTTGCGGTCTTCGCCGCGTTCCTCGGCACGGTCGGCGAGAGCTTCATCGTCGACACCGACCACTGGCGGCACTTCTGGATGATGCTGGGCGCGATGTGGGGCATGTTCGCCGCAGCCCAACGCTGCAGGACGACGCCGGACAACGCACTCACGGTGCCCGCCGACGTCGGCGTGACCGAGCCACGTAGCCCTAACTCTCGACGCTGAACGTTATGCCGGCGTGATCGACCAGCCGCTTGATCAGCTTGTTGCCCATCGCCGCCCCGGGAGTCCAGATGCCGGCTTTGACTTCCGGCGCGAGGCCAAGACAGATCGCGCATTCCGCAATCATCTTAGAGGTCGATCCATAACCGGGATCGCGGTCGCCGCGCACCGCGACGCGAACCTGGCGCCCGTCCGGAGCGAGACCGACGAACAGAAGATCGTAGAGACCTGACTCGCGTTCTTCTTTCGACGGCCCCTCGCCCGGCTTCGGTCCACCGGGGCCGCCCATTTGCGCGTTGGCGGCGACGACGAGCTTGGCATTGGCCTCGCCCCGCTCGCCCGGGCCGGTCAGCACCATCTCGTCATAGACGAAGTCCTTGCCGTAGGGGAACCCCATCAGCATATTGGAGCGGTGAACGCTGCGGGTGTTGATGGTCGACATCACGAAGGGCGCGGTCCACGCGTCCAGATCCTGATCGAACAGCGGCTTGTTGCCCGGCGGCTGCTTCGGCCCCTCAAATCCCGGCGTCAGCACGAACGGATCCTTCAACTGCGCCACCAGGCTCAGGTCTTTCGCGGCCGCCGCGAAGGTCGCCTTGATGCTCGCCGCGGTGCCGCCCGAGAACGTTCCTTTCATGGCGCGGACGCGGCCCTTGATGCGGCCGACCGGCGCGCCGAGAATCTTCTTCGCCGTCTCCTGACAAAAGAACACGCCAAGTTCGAACGGCAGCGAGTTGAAGCCGCAGGAAAACACGATTTGCGCGCCGCTTGCTTTCGCGCTCGCTTCGTGCGCGTCGATCATCTGGCGCATCCACACCGGCTCACCGCAGAGATCGAGGTAATCGGTACCGGTGGCCGCGCAAATCGCAACCAGCTCGGAGCCGTAGAGCTGATACGGGCCGACAGTGCTCACCACCGATTTGGTCTGATCGACCATCGCCTTGAGGGAAGCGGTATCGCTGGCATCGGCAACGATCAAGGCAGTGTCGGCCGGCGCACCGATCGCGTCGCGCACCGAGGCAAGTTTATCCAGGCTGCGCCCCGCCATCGCCCATTTCGGACCGCCCTGGCCTGCGTAATTCGCCGCCAGATATTCGGCGACGAGCTGACCAGTGAAACCGGTGGCACCATAGACAACGATGTCGAACTTCGACGAAGATTTCATATTTTCGAATTCCCTGCGTGTTTGCCCGTCATTGCGAGGAGCGAAGCGACAAAGCAATCCAGCAGCTATTGCTTTCAGTTCTGGATTGCTTCTGGTGAATGGTTCTTCAATCTATTTCTTGGCGTAGGAAACGCCCATGCCGGCGCGTACGTCGCTCTGGATACCATAGGGCGCGATCGGATAGCGCAAGCCATTCCTGGCCAGCGCCTTCATGCCTGATATCGCCTTGGCGAGATGCCCAGGCGACAGCGCCATCAGCATCTCCTCATCCGGCACGCCGCCATAGCGCCGCTCCGCAAAGCACGGCAGCGACAGGCTGGGCTCGCCGGTCTTGAGCGCGCGTCCCCAGGAATCGGCGCACGCGGTCTCGCCGACCACGCCCCATTCGAATTTCTTGTAGCCGGTATACTGAAGCCCGTTAATCAGAATGATCATCTGACCAGGCGTCGCGTAAACCAGACAGATATCCGGCGGATTGAGCCGCCCGCTGGTCAACGGGCTCACCGCAAGCGCTTCATATTTGCCGTATGGAACGACATCAAGCGCTTCCTGGCGCTTGCGCGCATCCTCGGCTTTTTCATGCCAGACGCCGACATAGGCCTCACCGGCGAGCCACTTTGCGTCCTGCGGCGCGAGCCCGATCACCGCCCTGCACTGCGCGCCGACAAGATCGTCGGCGGTGATGCCGACGGTCCAGCCCAGCCGCGAGGCCATGCTGACGATCTGGTCGGTGGTGTGAATCGAACTTGGCCGGCGGATCTTTGGAATAGCTTCCATGTCTTCGACACGCGCGAACAGCTTCATGCCGATCACGGTGGTCTTCAGCCGCAGCAGGCCGTTGAGATCGGCAACGATCGCGGCCATATCCAGCGCGTCGGGCGTTTGTTGTTGCATGGCGTAGCCTCCCAAACCGGCGCAACGAACCTTTGCGCGATCCTAACCCCATTGGCCGTCGGTTGCGACAGAGCCTTCTAATTGGATGTCGGCCCCGGGAGCAAGTCGTCGATCCGCCCTGTGAGCCGATAGGCGACGAGCCCCATCCATTCGCGCACGCCGATATCGGTGCGCCCCAGCCCATCGATGGCGCTGCTCGTCAACGTGAACAGATCCGCGCGCCCGCGGACCATCCAATCCACCGGATATGGTTCGACCGCAAATCCCGCCTTGCGAAACAGGCCCATCGAGCGCGGCATATGGTACGCCGACGTCACCAGCAACCACCGCTCGCCGGCCCTGGGCGCGGCCATCGCCTTCGAGAACAGCGCGTTCTCGTAGGTATTGCGCGAGCGCCGTTCCATCATCAGCCGCGATTTGGAAACTCCGAGGCTTTCGAACAGGGCTGCCGCATAGTCAGCTTCCCTCGCATCGTTGGACAGGAGGCTCGAGCTTCCGCCGGTAAAGATGATGCGGGCGTTCGGATATCGATGCGCGAGCGCGGCGGCCGCGATGATGCGGTCGGCCGCGGCAGCGACCACCGCGGTGCCATGTGCGGCCGAAAGGTCCGCATCGATCGATGCGCCGAGAACGACGATGCCGTCGGGCGCACCGCGCGCGGCGTCCCAGGGCGGAAAGCGCGCTTCCAGCGGATAGAGCACGGCGTACCCGACCGGCGAAAAGGCGCAGATCGCAAGCAGCACCAGTGCAGCAACCGCGAGCTTGCGGCCGAGCGGAGCGAAGCGCGTCGCCAGCAGAATCACGCCGATCAGGCCGATGGCGATCAGGAAATTCGTCGGCAACAGCACGATGCCGAGCGTTTTGGAGAGCATAAAAAACAAGAGAGGCCTCTTTGAATGTCTGGTACAGCGTCATACGCGACCGCCGTCCCAACCAGAAGCCCCGTCATGCCCCACCATCACCTGCATTCCAGCCCCGAGACCTGCCACTGGGGATTTTTTGAAGCCAGGCTGAAACCGGTCCTCACCATCGCCAGCGGCGACGAAGTGACCGTCGATACCATCAGCGGCGGCCCGGACGTGGTGCCGGACCGGAGCCGGTTTCACGTCCCGCCCGAACTTGGCCAGGTTCACGCCAGGAACGAGCGGATGGTGCCAGGGCATATCCTGACCGGTCCAATCGCGGTGGAAGGCGCCGAACCGGGCGACGTGCTGGAAGTCGAGATTCTCGACGTCAGCCTCAGGCAGGACTGGGGCTACAACCTGATCCGGCCGCTCGCCGGCACGCTGCCGGACGATTTCCACGAGACACGCCTGCTGAACATTCCGCTCGACCAAAAACGGATGGTGGGCCGGCTGCCCTGGGGACTCGACCTGCCCCTAAAACCGTTTTTCGGCGTGATGGGCGTGGCGCCGCCGCCTGCCTGGGGCCGCATCAGCTCGCTGATCCCGCGCGCGATGGGCGGCAACCTCGACAACAAGGAACTGATACCGGGCGCCAAACTCTATCTGCCGGTGTTCGTGCCGGGCGCGCTATTTTCCTGCGGCGACGGCCATGGCGTGCAGGGCGACGGCGAGGTCTGCGTCACCGCGATCGAGACCGCCCTGCAGGGACGTTTCAGGCTGACGCTGCGCAAGGATCTGCGCCTCGATTACCCCCGCGCCGAGACGCCTTCGCACTACATGACGATGGCGATGGATCCCGACCTCGATCAATGCGTGGTGCGCGCGCTGCGCGACATGATCGCGCTGCTCGGCGAAAAGCGGAACCTGTCGCGCGAGGATGCCTACACGCTCTGCAGCCTGGCCGCGGACCTGCGGGTGACGCAGACCGTCAACGGCTCGAAAGGCATCCATTGCATGATCGCCAAGTCGGTGGTGCACGGCTAGCGCTGCCAGCGCGTTTAGGTATCATAATACCTCATGTTATTTCCCTTTTTCGATCGGCCATTAAGCTGACGGTAAAGGAAATCGCAAAAGATAAGCAGTTGCAATTGATGCCGATTTCCGGAGAGAACGTATGACGCCTGGACTTAAGGGAAGCCGCTTCGCTTTCTTGCGACTTAACCTGGGACCGAAAGCGGTCCTGAGCGCAGCTCTCCTGATCGCTGTGAATACTGCGCTGGTGGTTGGTGCTGGATACTGGTCGTTGACACGCGATTTCGACGCCCGCGCGGAACGCGACATCGACGCCAACCTCCGCACGCTCAGTCTCGCATTTGGCGAAACCTTCCCGGATGCGAAGATCACCATTCGAGACGGCATCGTTCAGCGCATTGAAATTCCGCGGATGCCGGACTTCACCGATCACAGGATTGTGGATCGGGCAACCTCCTATGTCGGAGGCACCGCCACGCTATTCGTCTACGACGATGCATCGCAGCAGTTTGTTCGCCGAACGACGAATGTGAAAAAAGAAAATGGCGACCGGGCGGTCGGCACGCAGCTTGCGGCTGATCATCCCGGACAGGCCATACTGCGCCGCGGCGAGGCCTACAAAGGCCCGGCGATGCTGTTCGGGCGTCGTTTCTACACCGCGTATCAGCCGGTCTTCGGCGCCGCCGGCAAGGTGATCGGCATCGTCTATGTCGGCATTCCCACGGCCCAACTCGACAGCGTGCTCTCGCAGGCGCTCTGGGCAATGGCCATTGCTGCGGCCATCGCTGCCCTGCTCGTCCTCGGGATGACTATGGTGATCGTCCGCCGTGTTACCAAGCCGTTGAAGGCCGTGACGGAAACGCTGACCGTTCTCGCCGAGGGCAAGACGGACGTCGAAGTTCAGCACGCCGATCGCCATGATGAAATCGGCGCGATCGCCCGGACCGTCGAGGTTTTCAAGAACAACCGGCTCGAGCGCCACCAGCTAGAGGTCGAACGCTTCAGCGCCGAGAAGCTTGCGATGGATCGGCGCAAAGCGGAGCTGAATCAATTCGTCGAAGGTTTCCGCGCCAGGATCAGTGGAATCATAGAACGGGTGCTGAATTCCTCGGGGCAATTTGCAAAAGATGCACAGCAGCTCTCCGTGACCGCCCTGTCAACGGCTGAGATGTCGGGCCAATCCGCCAGCGCCTCCAGGCAGGCTTCCGAACATGTCCGTGGCGCGGCGGCCGCTTCGAACGAGCTGTCCCAATCGATCGTTGAAATCAGCCGCCGGGTTCAGGAATCGAACGGCGTTACCGCCGATGCCGTCAAGCAAGCCGACGCTACGGACGAGCGGATGACGGAATTGTCGGCGGCGGGCGATCGGATCGGCGACGTCGTGAAACTCATCACATCGATCGCGGAACAGACCAATCTCCTCGCGCTCAACGCGACCATCGAGGCCGCGCGCGCCGGCGACGCCGGCCGCGGATTTGCGGTGGTCGCTCAAGAGGTCAAAAACCTCGCGGGCCAAACTGCAAAGGCCACCGACGAGGTCAGCGCACACATCGTCAACATGCAGCGCGCGACGGGAGAATCCGTCCGTGCGATCAAAGCGATTGGCCAGACGATCGAGCGTATCAGTGGAATCACCACGTCGATTTCCTCCGCAGTCGAGCAGCAGGGCACGGCAACCCAAAGCATCGCGGCGGGCATCCGGGCTGCCGCCAGCGGCACCCTCGATGTCGCCGACAACATCGAGCGCGTTGCGAAAAATGCCCACGAGACCGAAACGACATCGGGCTTGATGCTGAAATCGGCGCAGGAACTCTCAAATGTGAGCACTCACCTCAAGGACGAGGTCGAGAAGTTCCTGGATAGCGTTCGCGCGGCGTGATGTGGCTGTCATTCCGGGGCGCGAAGCGAACCCGGAATGACAGGATGCCCGATACGCAATTAAACATAATGACGGTGAACTACCCCAGCCGCCAGCCGACCTCTTGGGCAAAACTCTGGTAAAACTCGGCATCATAGGCGCATTCGGGCGTTTGCCGCACGCGCTCGTCGAGACGGTGAGCGTCGTTGCCGACCAGAATGCGCCAGCGCTCGGCCTTGACGCCGTCCAGGATGATCCTGGCGGCCTCGGCGGCTGACGTCGGTGCGTCCTCAAGGAAGCTGCGGGCGCGTTCGACAGCCAAGCCCTGAACATCCTCATCGGACATCTTCGATGCATCGATCCCGGCCGCGGCAAGGCGCACCCGCGTCAGCGCTATTTCGTTCTCGGTCAGGCGGTCGGATTCGCTGCCGCTCTGGATCTTTCGGGAGTTGGAGACAATCGAGGTGCCGATATGCCCGGGCATCACCACCGAGCATTTGATATGCGGCGCATTGAGCCGCAGATCGTTGATCAGCGCCTCGGTAAACCCCTTCACCGCGAATTTGGCGGCGCTATAGGCGGTGTGCGACACGCCCATTCCGACCGAGGCCCAGAACCCGTTGACGCTCGAGGTATTGACGATGTGCCCCTCGTCCGCCTTCATCAGCATCGGCAGGAAGGTGCGGACGCCGAGATAGACGCCGCCCCAGCAGATGTTGAAGGTTCGCTCCCACTGTTCCCTGGTGTTGGTGAACAGGCTGCCACCGCCGCCGATGCCGGCGTTGTTGAACAATAGATGGATCTTGTCGGTGGCCTGCTGTTCCGTGATTTCATCGCGGAAGCGCTTGAGCTGATCCTCAATCGAAACGTCGGCGATATGCGTGGTGACAAGCAGGCCCTGCGGCAGCTTTTCCACCTCGCAGAGCCGCTTTGTCTCGGCCATTGCGTCGGCCGAGACATCGCACATCGCGACATTGCAGCCCTCGGCGACCAGCTGGCGCACCAACTCGCGGCCCATGCCCGTACCGCCCCCGGTGATGACCGCAATCTTTCCGGCAAAATCCTTCATGAGAGATCGCGCACCTTTCCGCCCCAATAGGTCAGACCGACGAAGACCGGCATTCTTTCTTCCCTCGCGTGCCAGCGGGGACGTGAACAGTGCGTCGACCGAGCCCGACGCGCAAGCATCCGGCTTTGCCGAAACAGCCGTTAGAACAACCTTTTTGCAAGCTGCCGAAACATGAACCTGTTGCCGTCAGCCGAGAAATGATCATCCCCGAGAATGAAGAGATGTTCGTACCACCCCCTGTCGGCGTCAGCGACAGCGAAGAAAGCCGGGAACAGGTCTATAAACGCCTTGCACCTGCCCAGACAGAAATCGCGCCAGAGCGAAACCTGCCGGCTGTCGCGATCCCCCTGCGCGATCTGCTGCGCCCAAGGATAGACCACGATCGTCAAGGGAATATTCCGGGCTGACAACAGATCGGAAAGCGCCCGCATATTTTGCAGCGATCTTGCGATGCCGCCGTCAACTCCAAGCGGCTGATAGGAATCGGCGACGTCGAGACCCGGAATCGACCAGCCGATCCGGCCGTGATCGGAATTGATCGAGCTTCTCCGGTTGCCGAGAAAGGATTGAATTGATCGCTTGATGTAAATGCGCGCCCTGTTGGTCACCACGAAGCGATCGATAAAGAAATCCGTCTTCTTCGGCGCGGCCGACGCCGGCTGGGCGGAGCCCTCCGCCGGGGTGCAATGGGCCCGGTATTTCGGATCATCGTCGATGCAGAAATAGGAAGTCGCTTCGTCCGTCACGTCAGACGTATCGGAGAACAACACGACTTCGTCGAACTGCAATCCGCTTTCGAGCAGATACTTGATCTTCTTGTAGTAGATGCTCGGGGAGTATGACGCGACGCCGGCGTTGAGGAACTCGATTTTTTCGCTGCGCTCCTGTCCGGCGCGATAGAGTTGGCCGGCGAACGAGTCTTCGAAACTCATCCCGATCCCCTCGGCGAAAGAATCGCCGATCAGGAGAATGCGCCGCGAATCCGGTTTCAACGGTACCTTTCGAACGGAAGCGTCCTTGAACCCCAGGCTGTCCGTGATTAGCCGGTAGCGCAGTTCGCCCCAGACATCGTAACCGTCGAAGTCAGCCGCAAAGCCGTGGTCGTATATTGCGCTGGCGATCCGCGCCGAGCGCTCTTTTTCCTCGCCCCTGGTGAGGCTCGAATAAGCGAAATCGAACGCGAGAAACAGCGCCAAACAATAGACAAAAATACCGGTTTGGACCAGGACCCGCCGCAGGGTGAAATAGCCGAGCAGCCCTCTCAACCCTCGTCGGGCAACCGAATTGTCAGACATACGGTATAACTCACACCGGGATTTGTGCTTTTTCAGCTTTCCGAGGCAGACTGCAAAGCATAAAAGCTCGGGGAACGGAAGAACGCGCGCAATCCTGGACGCCGAACCTGTATAGGTGAAACGCTGACATGGCTGATCGTAAGTCCGGATCGACGATGAAACAGTCGACCCACGAAGTCTTTTCCCGCGACGAAAAGGTCGTGGCCGGGTCCGATCGTTCGTTCGGGGTCGTGATGGCCTGTGCGCTCGCGGCCGTGACTGTGCTGAATGCCTGGCATTCCGGCCGCTTGTGGCCGTGGACGGGCGGGCTGGCCGCGCTGCTTCTGGCGGCGGGACTGCTTCGGCCCTCGCTCCTTCATCCGCTCAATCTGATATGGCTGAGGTTCGGGCTGCTGCTTCACAGGGTGGTCAATCCGATCGTGATGGCTTTACTGTTCTACGGCACGGTTTTACCAACCGGTCTCGTCATGCGCATGATGGGTAAGGATCTGTTGCGGCTCAAGCGGCAGCCGGACGCGGAAAGCTACTGGATCGTGCGACAGCCTCCCGGACCATCGCCCGAGACGATGAAAGACCAGTTTTAAAGGACCAAATATGGATTTCGTGGCTGAGCTTTGGCGGTTTATGCGCGTCCGGAAGAAGTTCTGGCTGTTGCCGATCCTGATCATGATGGTGGTGTTTGGCGGCCTGGTGGTGCTCACCAAGGGCTCCGTGATCGCGCCGTTCATCTACACGCTGTTCTAGACGCCGCGATGCGGATCCTCGGTATTTCTGCGTTCTATCACGACAGCGCGGCGGCGCTGATCGATGACGGCCGGATCGTCGCCGCGGCGCAGGAAGAGCGCTTTACCCGCCGCAAGCATGACGCCGGATTTCCGCACAACGCCATTGCCTATTGCCTTGAAGAAGCAGGCGTCGCGGCCGACGAGCTTGATCATGTCGTGTTCTACGACAAGCCGTTCCTCAAATTCGAGCGGCTCCTGGAAACCTACATCGCCCTCGCTCCGCGCGGGTTCCGTTCCTTTGAGATGTCGATCCCGCTCTGGCTGCGGGAGAAATTGTTTCAGAAGAACCTGCTGCACGATGAGCTCGAGAAATTCTCCGCGGATTTCGACAAGGGCAAGCTGCTGTTTTGCGAGCACCACCTGAGCCACGCGGCCTCGGCCTTTTATCCCTCGCCGTACGATGATGCGGCCGTGCTCACCATGGACGGCGTCGGCGAATGGGCAACGACTTCAGCGGCCATGGGCAACGGCAATCGCCTCGAAATATTCCAGGAGATCCATTTTCCGCACTCGCTCGGGCTGCTCTATTCGGCGGCTACCTATTACACCGGATTCAAGGTCAATTCCGGCGAATACAAGGTGATGGGGCTGGCGCCTTATGGCGAACCGAAATACGCCAAGCTCATTCTCGATCATCTGATTGATCTGAAGCCGGACGGATCGTTCCGGCTCGACATGTCCTACTTCGACTACTGCACCGGTTTCACCATGACCAACCATCGCTTCGCCGAATTGTTTGGTCAACCGGTGCGAAGCCCGGATCAGTTGTTGACGCCGTTTCACATGGATGTCGCAGCCTCGATCCAGTCGGTGCTGGACGAGGCCGTGCTGCGGCTGACGCGCAGCCTTGCCAAACAGACCGGTTCGCGGAACCTTTGCCTGGCGGGCGGCGTGGCGCTCAATTGCGTCGCCAATGGCAAGGTTTTGCGGGACGGCCGTTTCGACAACCTCTGGATTCAGCCGGCCGCGGGCGATGCCGGCGGCGCGGTGGGAGCCGCCCTTGCGGCCTGCCATCTTTTCAAGAGCCAGCCGCGCAAAACCAGCGGCGCGGACGCAATGTCCGGTTCGTTTCTGGGTCCGAGCTTCTCGCAAGCGGAAATTGAACGGAGGTTGGCCGCGGCGGGGGCAAAGTTCGCCGTGCTCGGCGGGGACGAAATGATCGAGACGACGGCTCAGGCCCTTGCCGGGCAGAAAGCCGTGGGCTGGTTTCAGGGCCGGATGGAATTTGGTCCGCGCTCGCTCGGCGCGCGTTCGATTTTGGGCGACCCGCGTTCACCGGGAATGCAGAAGAACCTCAATCTGAAGGTCAAATTTCGCGAGAGTTTTCGCCCGTTCGCACCGGCGGTCCTGCGCGAAGACATCGCAGAGTGGTTCGACCACGGTTCCGACAGCCCGTACATGCTGATTGTCGCCGACGTCAGGGAAGAGAAACGTCGCCACATGACGACGGAGGAACAGGCCTTGTTCGGAATCGACAAGCTCAATGTTGCCCGCTCGGAAATTCCCGCTGTCACCCATGTCGATTATTCGGCCCGGATCCAGACCGTGCACAGCAATACCAACCTGCTGTTTCACAAATTGCTGAGCCGGTTTAAGGCGCTGACCGGCTGCCCGATCCTGGTCAATACCAGCTTCAACGTCCGCGGCGAACCGATCGTGTGCACGCCTGAAGACGCGTTTCGCTGCTTCATGGGCAACGAGCTCGACCTGCTCGTGGCCGGAAACTGCGTGTTGCACAAAGCCGAGCAGGATCCCGCTCTCAAAAGCGACTACAGCCTTTCGCTCGATGCCGATTGAGGCTCTATCCGCCATCTTTTTCCCGATCTACAATCACGCAAGCTGACCAATTGCGCATTTGTTGTTTGGAGGCGATCGCTCAAGTTGTGAGCGCGAGCAAAAGATGAAGCATTTCAAGAAACGGGAACGCCTCCGGGAAGTTCTCAGGTCGGTGATCGTATCTCTGGGCATAACCATCGCGACCCTGGCGGTGCTGGAGATTTTTCTTCGCGTTGCCGACTTCCGGGAACTGCGCGAAGGCGTCAGCGAGCGGTCGCTCAGCTATCGCTATGACGCGGAACTCGGATGGTCTCCAGCTCCGGGTTCGTCCTCAATTGTTACAAACGCACGTACAATCCACGTTCAACACAACAGCCTTGGTCTGCGCGACATCGAGTTCAGCCTTGATGCCAAACCAACAATCATGTTTTTGGGAGATTCGTTCGTCTGGGGCCTCGATGCCGAAGCAGATGAGCGCTTCACCGACTTGTTGAGACCTCGCATCCCCGGCTACAAAATTCTGGCGGCGGGCGTATCGGGATACGGCACCGACCAGGAATATCTCTTGCTGAAACGATTGTGGTCGAAGGTCCGCCCCGCGGTCGTCGTGCTGATTTTCTGCACCCAGAACGACCGGCAGGATAACAGCACCAACATCCTTCAAGAGGGCTATCAAAAGCCCTACTTCACGACCGCTCCGGACAGTTCGCTGATGCTACGAGGACAGCCGGTTCCAAAATCTCGCTTGCAGTACATCAAGGAAGATTGGCTGGTGCGGAATTTGTGGCTCGCCCGGCTGGTCGCCACGATCTATGTCAAGGTCCGGTATCCGCTGCTGTTCGTACCAGACCCGACGGAGCGGCTAGTCAGCAAGATCCGTGATTTCGTCGAGACGAACGGAGCCAAATTTCTCGTCGGCCTTCAATATGGCGATCCCGCACTCATTCGGTATCTTCAAGCCAACCGAATCCCGTTTGTGACGTTCGACGGCGCCCTATTTTATCCGGGCGCGGGGTCTGGCGCTCACTGGACACCCGACGGCCACAAGCTTGTCGCGGAGCGCGTGCTACGCCTGCTGTCGGAAAACAATATCGTCGAGCAGCGAGCTCTTGCTCCGGAATAATCAGGCCGCGCCTGATCTCCTTTGGCGGGAGGATACTGCGAATGCGGCGCACTTTGTCTGTTCCAGCGACAGGCACTGTCGGGTCCAAACCGATGGATCAGAATACGGATTTGTTCCCACCGTATTTGCGCGCCCATTAACAAAGGTGCCGGTCGAGTGAGCGCCGACGGCCGCTGTGATGTTGCCGTCCACCTTTGCGGATGCTGCCGGCGTTGATGCTGCCGGATCGAGCCGCGCTCACAAATCTCTTTGATCCTTGATCGCGCCTTCCAAGGCTGCCCGCGCGAGGCTGATGCAATCGCCAGGTCGGGGAATTGTCGTCATGCGCTCATATCCATTGTCAGGGCGATACAAATCATTCGGGTAAGAGAGACGCGGGCTTGATCTGCAGACGGGGCTGCGGCGGCGGGTTCCTGTCTGGCATGCGTTCGCCCCGATCAAAGCAGCTATGCGGTTGCCTAGCGTTCGCACCAACGGTCTCGTTCCTTGGGCTGCCCGGTCTGCAGGCCGGCGGGCCTTTATCCACTGTTAAACAAATGGAACCTGAGGGACCACATTTCGAACCAACTTATCGCAAAGGTTCGAACCCATAGGGCGGTGGGCAGCGTAGGAGTTCCGCATGGCGAACCTGGCTCTAAATTTTCTATCGGCGGTGTCGGCGGGCATTGTCGCAAGTGCGCCGATCGCAATGATACCTCTGAGCACGGTAGGCGCAGCCGAAGAATGCCTCACCAAACCGAAAGACGATGCCCCTTCGGGCGAGCATTGGTATTATCGTATCGAACGCAGCACCAAACGCCATTGCTGGTATTTGCGGAAGGAAGTCGAAACCTATTCCCAGGCGGCAACATCGACACCAGCTCGACGAGCTGCGCCCTCGGTGGCGCCCGATAGGGAGACTGAACTGCCGCGCTCGGCCGCAGACGCCCATGCCGAATTGCCATTGCCACAAACCGTCGTCGAGGCTGACCCAATAGTCTCGCCAACAACGCCGGCCACGTCGGTCGATCCGAGGGACGCTGAGCAGAAGCTGTCGAACCATACCTCCCCCGAAACCGCGCAGTCGCTGGTGGCCTCGCGTTGGCCGGAGCCAACGGGCGTGTTCTCATCGGCCACCGAACGGTCGCTATCACCTTCGTTCGCTGTTGCGTCGACAGCGCCGGATACTAACCTGGACGCGCGCGCGGACGCGGATTTGACGTCTGAGATTCCTGTCGCGCCGACCAAGGTGAAAACGCCCGCGACGGGAACGCCTGCCTCTTTCCAAATGTTGCTTTTGGAGACGTTCGGTGTGTTCGCGGTTACGTGGGGAGGCGCGATCTATCTAATGGCCCGGAAGCAGCGGCGGTCGCAGCGATTGAACCCACCGGAGTGGCCGACCGAGGAGCCGACCAACCACACGGGCCTTCCACCTTGGCTCGAACCGATGACAGTCAATTCTACCCGCGGTCTTGACCCAGGCGGCTAATCATTGGACCGCCAGAGCGGCCACCTCGGCGACCATGCGAATGCGCTCCAAGGCGGACATCGGCAGGGGATGGGGCTGATTAACCAGGGCGATATCGCAGTGGGCGGCTCGCCGAGACGCGCTTGATCCGTCCGCTACCCAATCCCTCGAACAACGATCCGTAGCATGGGCGACAGGCCGCGCGGCCGCCGCGTAGCCGCGTGCCGGTACTGTGCCTGGTCGCATGCCGGGCGAGCGCCACATTGATCGACGAAGTCAGGAGCAAATCCAGATAATCGCGAGCGCCATCGGCAAGGCCAGGACGAAAGCACCGGCGATTGCCAGGGTGAATTCGGTGAGTAAATTTACCTCAGAGCGCAACCTATCTACCGACATGCTGTTTTTCTCCGACGCGCGGAAAGCAAAAAGCTGTCACCGGGACGATGCGGTGACCGCTTCTCAGCTCGCACGCACGTTTCCAGCAGTTGCAGTGAAACGGTGTCTCGAGATGGTTAACAGAACGTTAATATCCAATCATGCGCCGACTTATCCACACCCTCGAGCGGCGGAGTGGCATCACGCGCCTTCGGACCGATGCCGCCCGACCATGAGCAAGATACCGCCGATCTGCGGCAACAGCGCCAGCAGAATCAGCCGCAGCATGGCGAAATCGTCACCGCTTGGCCTGATCGCGCCAAGGCTGGCCCATGCAACGATCTTGACGGCCGCCTCCGTTTGCGGGTCCGCCGTCCGTTCGACCGAGCGCATGGCAGCGTCGACCGCCTGCCGGCGTTCGCTAACCGCCGCTTCCCGTTCCCGGCAGAACTTCCCGACGCCGCCTTTGCATTCCCGATCACGCGCCGCCATGGCGTCATTGAGCGCGGCCTGAGCCACCGTCAGGGCCGGCGTCACCCGTGACGCGCGTGACATCGTCACGTCCGCGATATTGACGGACGCAAAGCCGATGCCGCTCATGATCGCGAAGGCGAATGTCAGGAGCCACACGCCCCATCCGGCCAGCGCCGTGGCCCGGTGGCGGGCCTGCCAGAGCCCCGCGGCGCAGCTCGGCATAACCAGCGCCACCAGATCGGCGGCAACGCCTATAGCGAGGAAGAGCCAGCCGGCGATATCGGTCGATCCCAGCGAACGGGCGAACCAGCCGTTCATGGTGATGCCGACCACGGCCAGCGCCAGCGCCGCGACGGTCAACAGGATCGGCGCCACGTGACGACGCGATGGCGGCGTGAACTCGGAACGTGACGGTCTCGGTCACCGGGACCGGCTCGATAATTTTTGCGGCCTGATTTGAGGGCGGCGCATCGATCACGACCGGCGCCGGGACGTCGGCCTTCCTGCGCTGCCGGTACGCCTTGGCCCGCTGGGCTGGCGTCTTGGCCCGCTTCGGTTTGGGTTGATGCAGGGGGATTATAGATGCAGAAACGTCGTCAGCCATTGGAACCGGTCCTTTCGGTTTCGGTGGTTAGGCCGGGCATCGTGTTACCAGCACGACGTTCGGCCGCTTTGCGAATCAAGCCCCCGCACAATCGCGCCGGATTGAGGTTGCGGCAAGACGCGGGCATCGGAACACCTGAAGAACAACTCGACTGGTTAGTCGGGTGGTTTCTGTCGTACTCAGGTGGTTTTATTGGGCTTTCGTTCTTTTCGCTTTTGAAGCCGCAGAATACAAAAAACCCCGTATCACCGGGGCTTCTTGATGGTCGGAGCGAGAGGATTTGAACCTCCGACCCCTAGTCTCCCAGACTAGTGCGCTAACCGGGCTGCGCCACGCTCCGATGCCGTTCCCTTAGCTTCGATCAGGCTGCCGCGCAAGCAGGCTGAGGGCTCGCGCGGTCGGCCCTGGCCGAAGGCGAGCAAATTGCGGTTCTGCGGGACGGCTAGCCCTTCAACGCCTGGTCCAGCAGTTGCCGGCAGGCGATCAGGTCCTGCAGCACGCTTTCCAGACGGGCGACGTCGAGCGGGCGCCCCTCTCCGGCGACGCCGGGAATCGGGCCGGCGTCAAGCGCCGCCGGCATCCCGTCCTCGTCGGTTTCGAGCAAGCGGAAATCGATGCCGTCGGTGCCCTCGTAATCGTCGTCATCGACATCGATGCCGGGCGCGGCATCGACGTCCTGTTCCAGGATGCTTTGGCCGACGGCCTCTTCGATCGCGCCGAACGAAGCCACCGCCGATCCATCCGCCAGACGCTGGACCGAGGCGATGCCGTGTTCCTTCAGAATGCGCTGCACCCCGCGGATAGTGTAGCCCTCGCCGTACAGCAGGCGACGAATGCCCTTGAGCAGATCGACATCGTCAGGGCGGTAATAGCGGCGGCCGCCGCTCCGCTTCATCGGCTTTATCTGGGCAAACCGCGTCTCCCAGAACCGCAGCACGTGCTGGGGGATGTCGAGGTCGGAGGCGACCTCGCTGATGGTTCGGAACGCATCCGGCGCCTTGTCCAAATGCCCGCTCCTCTTTCGCTCGCCCGGTTGCAGCACTTATTCAGTCGGTCTGGCTTAGCCGGCCTTGCCCTGGCCATTACTGGCATGCTGGCCATTGATCCGCTGCTTCAGAATGGCCGAAGGCTTGAACACCATCACGCGACGCGGAGAAATCGGCACCTCGGTGCCGGTTTTCGGGTTACGGCCGATACGCTGGCCCTTCTTGCGCACCATGAAAGAACCGAACGACGACAACTTCACGGTCTCGCCCTTCTCCAGGCAGTCGGTGATCTCTTTCAGCACCAGTTCGACAAAGGCGGACGACTCCGTGCGCGACAGCCCTACCTTCTGGTAGACGGCTTCGCACAGATCGACGCGTGTAACTGTCTTTCCGGTCCCGGTCATCGCCTGCCCCAAACTCACGGCGAACAATATCTATCTGAAATTAAGAGGTTAACGAGCGACGGTCAACAGCGCTCATCAATGCAATCGCATGAAAGAGCTTCGCAATGCAGCGAGCATCTTGTCGCGGCGCTTACCAGCGCAAGAGCGCCGAAGCCCAGGTGAAGCCGCCGCCCATGGCTTCGAGCAGCACCAGATCGCCTTTCTTGATGCGCCCGTCGGCGACAGCGACCGACAGCGCCAGCGGTATCGACGCCGCCGAGGTGTTGCCGTGCAGGTCGACCGTCAGCACCACCTTCTGCGGCGCAATATGCAGCTTATGCGCCGAAGCATCGATGATTTGCTTGTTGGCCTGGTGAGGAACGAACCAGTCGATATCGTCGGCACCGGTGCCGGTAGCTTCGAATGCGTCCACGATCACGTCGGTGATCATGCCGACGGCGTGCTTGAAGACTTCGCGGCCTTCCATCCGGAGATAGCCCACGGTCTGGGTCGAGGATGGACCGCCGTCGACGTATAATTTCGACTTGTGCCGGCCATCGGAGCGCAGATGCGTCGTCAAGATGCCGCGATCGGAGGATTTGCCGGGCTGCGGCTGCGCGTCCAGCACGACGGCGCCGGCACCGTCGCCGAACAATACGCAGGTGCCACGGTCGTTCCAGTCGAGAATCCGCGAAAACGTCTCGGCCCCGATCACCAACGCCCGCTTGAAGGCCCCAGTGCGCAGGAAGCTGTCCGCGCTGGCGAGCGCGAAGATAAACCCCGAGCAAACCGCCTGCAGATCGAAGGCCGCGCCGTGGTGGATGCCGAGTTCGTTCTGCACGGCGACCGCGGTCGCGGGAAAGGTGTTGTCCGGCGTCGAGGTCGCCAGCACGATCAGATCGATCGACTGCGCGTCGATCCCGGCATTGGCAAGTGCCGCGCGCGCGGCGTGGATCGCCAGGTGCGAGGTGAACTCGCCCTCTGCGGCTATATGGCGCTGCCGGATACCGGTCCGCTGTACGATCCACTCATCGGAGGTGTCTATCCGCGCCGCCAGTTCGGCATTGGTCAGGACCCGCTGCGGCAGGTAGGAGCCACAGCCGAGCACCACCGAACGTATTGCAGTCACGAGACAGCCTCCTGCGCGGTCGGGGCAGATCCGAGCGCGCTGCCGCCGCGATTGAGCATTTGATTGATCTTGTTGAGGAGATCGTAGCGGACCATCTCATAGCCAACATCGACGGCATAGGCAAAGCCTTCGGCGTCGGTTCCGCCGTGGCTCTTGACGACGATGCCGTTCAAGCCGAGCACCACGCTGCCATTGGCCTTGTTCGGGTCGAGCTTTTCGCGCAGCGCCTTGAAGGCGGCCCGGGCGAACAGATAGCCGATCTTGGAGCGCCAGGTGCGCGCCATGGCGCCGCGCAGGAAATCGGTGATTTGCCGGGCGGTGCCTTCGGCGGCCTTCAGCGCGATATTGCCGCTGAAGCCCTCGGCGACGATGACGTCGGCCGCCCCCCGGCCGATGCCGTCGCCCTCGACGAAGCCGATATATTCGAGCTGGGGCAGGTTCATCCCGCGCAGCAATTCGGCGGCCTCGCGGATTTCCTCGCGGCCCTTGATTTCCTCAACCCCGATGTTGAGCAGACCGACGGTCGGCCGTTCGAGGTCGAACAGCACGCTCGCCATGGCGCTGCCCATCACCGCCAGCGCCACCAGATGATGCGCGTCGCCGCCGATGGTGGCGCCGAGGTCGAGCACCACCGAATCGCCGCGCGCGGTCGGCCAGATCGCCGCCAGCGCCGGCCGGTCGATGCCGGGGAGCATGCGCAGGCAAAATCTTGCCATCGCCGCCAGCGCGCCGGTGTTGCCGGCGGATATCGCGACATCGGCCTCGCCCTTCTTGACGGCGTCGATCGCGAGCCACATCGACGACGTCTTGCGGCCGCGGCGCAGGGCCTGGCTCGGCTTGTCGTGCATGCTGACGGCGACGTCGGTGTGAATGACGCGCGAGGCCGCCTTCAGCGCCGGATGCCTTGCGAGCTCGGCTTCGATCAGCGTGCGATTGCCGAACAGCAGGAATTCGGTGTCGGGGTGTCGGGTCAATGAAATCGCGGCGCCGGGAATGACGACCGATGCGCCGACATCGCCCCCCATGGCGTCAAGCGCGATTCGAACCTTCTGAGGCATGAACGTCCCGGAAACCTGATCTCTTGCGGTCTAGAAGCGCTTCGGCCGCGGGCTTAGGAATCGCCATGGATGGCGGCGATCGGCGAAGCGCAACACAGCACCCCAGCCGGGCCGCGACAATAGCGTGTCCCCGCCCCGACACAACCACTTGACCGCCGTCTTTTGGATGCCGAGCCAGACCGATGCGGAATCGGCACACACCAGTAAATCTTGATAATTCAATGCGTTAAGTCGAATTATGGACCTAAGCCCGCATCTGCCTGCACGGCGACGCGAACTCAATGCCCGCTCCGGCGCCCCTTCACCGGTTTTTGGGCTTCTTCGCGCCGGGCGGTTTTGCGTCGAGCTTGAGCGCTTTCAGCGCGGCAAACGGATGGGCCTCGGGGTCGGCGGCCTCGATCGGAGGTTTGAAGACCGCATCGGGCCGGCGCGGATAGGGGTCAACGCCCAGGAACAACGCATCGGTCGCGAGCCGGCCGAGATCGATGACGCCGTTCACGATCGGCTCCGGCGGGTCCGGAATTTCGACGTCGCTTTCGGCGGCCTCATCGACGAGGTCGGCCAGATCGGGAATTTGCTCGGGTGGCGCGAAGATCAGATCGATCTCTTCGTCAATGTCGTTCTCGATCGGATCCAGCGTCACGACACAGGTCTGTCCGACGCGCGCCCGCACATGGCCGGCGACGTGGAAGCGGCCCCCGCCCTTGGGCATCACATCAAGCGAAGCATTCGCCGATACAACCTCGCGCAAGCCCGCGACCTCGGCCATGGCCTCGCGCTCGACAGGGCTGGCTTCGATGTCGCGATGCAGCCCGGTTTCCGGTATCTGCGCCACCGTGACCGGAACGCGCCAGGGATCGGGCTGGTCGATGGTGCGGCTCGGTCTGTTCATTGCTGTACGCCCACTCGCGCCGGCGACGGAAACCGCCACGATGCGCCCTGCATTGTCGCGTCGTCCAGTCCCGCCAGGGCGGCGATGGCCGCCTCGGCATAATAAGCGAGCCGCCGCGCGTTTTCGATTTGCCCGCCGTCCAGGATATTCTTGCACAGCGCCTGTGCCAGTTCCTCCCGCCCCGCGTTGACAGCGAGATCGTAGGCCGCCGACCGGCCGTAGAATGCCTCCCCAAAGGCCTGCATACGCTTGGGGACGGTGAGATCGCCGACACCCATTTCGCGCAAATTCGCGTCCATATCCTCGCAGAAGCGATCGAACAGCCCTTGGCAAAGAGCCGCGCCGCCCTCCACCGCCCGCAGTCGCCGCAATACCATCCACAAATGCAGCACCAGGAGATCAAAACGACCGTTAACCGTATCCGGCACGCCCAGGTCCCGATAAAACAACGGTTCTCGCGCCTGCGTCACGATCATGCCATAGATGGCCTCAATGGTGCCACGCAGCGGTATCCGGGGTTTCCTGAAGTGATTGAACGGCCAAAACATTGTGGGTTCCGCAAGCGAGCCCCCCGGGCCCGCACCTATTGCAATCCTGCGTGCTGCCCGGTACGTCAACGCCTCGCGCGATGCAAGGGGACGGGACCAGTTCCGGAATGATCGAGACGAGCCAGAGACGCTCACGCGTGTGCCCCCCGCGCGGCTTGGCTGCGCGCTGGCGCGGCATGCGGGCGGCCGCCGCCATCGCCCTGGTCTGCGCGGCGCTGGGCGGCTGTACCGGCGAGCAGTTTCAGAAGGGCTATATCCTCCCCCCCGGCGCGCTCGAGCAAATTCCGATCGGGGCGAGCCAGGATCAGGTGCTGATCGTGATGGGAACGCCCTCCACGGTCGCCACCCTCAACGGCGAGGTGTTCTATTACATTTCGCAGCGCTCCGAGCGCCCGGTCGCGTTCATGAACCAGAAGGTCGTAGACCAACGCGTCATCGCGATCTATTTCGACAAGAACCGCCAGGTGCAGCGGCTCGCCAATTACGGGCTGCAGGACGGCAAGATATTCGACTTCATCAGCCGCACCACGCCGACATCAGGCCAGGAGCTCAGCTACCTGACGCCGTTGTTCAAGCTGCTCAGCTTCAACTAGGACGCCATCTTGCATGGCGATTCGCCGTCATTGCGAAGAGCGCAAGCGACGACGCAATCCAGTCACGCCGTTGCCCTGTGGAATCTTCGCGGAGCCTGTCATCGGGCGCGCATTCGCGCGGCCCGCTGGCTCGCAATGAGCGCATAGACGATCCGCCCTCAAGGAAAAACCCCGCGGCTCGCACCGCGGGGTTTTTGTTTTGATCGCATCGCCGCTCAGTGCGCCAGGATCGCCAGCAGCAGCAAGGCAACGATGTTGGTGATCTTGATCATCGGGTTGACGGCGGGACCTGCCGTATCCTTGTAGGGATCGCCGACGGTGTCGCCGGTCACCGCCGCCTTATGCGCGTCGGAGCCCTTGCCGCCGTAATGGCCGTCTTCGATGTACTTCTTGGCGTTGTCCCAGGCGCCGCCGCCCGAGGTCATCGAGATCGCGACGAACAGGCCGGTCACGATCACGCCGAGCAGCATGGCGCCGACGGACGAGAACGCCGCCGACTTGCCGGCCGCACCGCCGCCCGCAATCACGTAGATCGCGAAGTAGACGACGATCGGCGACAGCACCGGCAATAGCGACGGAATGATCATTTCCTTGATCGCCGCCCTGGTCAGAAGATCGACCGCCTTGCCGTAATCGGGCTTGTCGGTGCCCTGCATGATGCCGGGCTTTTCGCGGAACTGACGCCGAACTTCTTCAACGATGGCGCCGGCCGCACGGCCGACCGCCGTCATGCCCATCGCACCGAACAGATAGGGCAGCAGGCCGCCGAACAGCAGGCCAACCACCACATAGGGATTGTTCAGCGAGAAATCGGGCACCACGCCCTGGAAGTACGGAAACTTCGCGGCGTTGCCGATGAAGTATTTGAGGTCCTCATTGTAGGCGGCGAACAGCACCAGCGCGCCGAGACCGGCCGAGCCGATCGCATAGCCCTTGGTGACCGCCTTGGTGGTGTTGCCGACCGCGTCGAGCGCGTCGGTGGCCTTGCGCACTTCCTTGGGCAGGCCGGCCATTTCGGCAATGCCGCCGGCATTGTCGGTGACCGGGCCGAACGCGTCGAGCGCCACGATCATGCCGGCCAGCGCCAGCATGGTGGTGGTGGCGATCGCGATGCCGAACAGGCCGGCAAGGCTGTAGGTGACGAGGATGCCGGCGATGATCACCAGCGCCGGACCGGCGGTGGCTTCCATCGAGATCGCCAGACCCTGGATCACGTTGGTGCCGTGACCGGTAACGGAGGCCGCCGCGATCGACTTCACCGGGCGAAATTCGGTGCCGGTGTAGTATTCGGTGATCCAGATGATCAGCCCGGTGACGACGAGGCCGACGATGCCGCATTGGAGCAGCGCCATGCCGGTGAACTTCACGCCCGCCAGCGGACCGAAGCCGACCAGCCAGTAGATCACGCCGGCAACACCCGCCAGCGACAGGATGCCGGTGGCGATCAGGCCCTTGTACAGCGCGCCCATGATCGACTGGTTGGCGCCGAGCTTGACGAAGAAGGTGCCGATGATCGAGGTGATGATGCAGATGCCGCCGATCGCGAGCGGCAGCGTCATCATGTTCGCGAGCAGCGGCGAGGTCGCAAAGAAGATCGCGGCCAGCACCATGGTGGCGACCGCGGTCACCGCGTAGGTCTCGAACAGGTCGGCGGCCATGCCGGCGCAATCGCCGACGTTGTCACCGACGTTGTCGGCGATCGTGGCCGGGTTGCGCGGATCGTCTTCGGGGATACCGGCTTCGACCTTGCCGACGAGATCGCCGCCGACATCGGCGCCCTTGGTGAAGATGCCGCCGCCGAGACGCGCGAAGATCGAAATCAAGGAAGCGCCGAAGCCGAGCGCCACCAGCGCATCGACGACGGTGCGGCTGTTCGCGGCCAGATGCAGCGAATAGGTCAGGAAGCCGAAATAAAGGGTCACGCCGAGCAGCGCGAGACCGGCAACCAGCATGCCCGTGATCGCGCCGGCCTTGAACGCCAGTTCAAGGCCGCCGGCCAGAGAAACGGTCGCGGCCTGCGCGGTGCGCACGTTGGCGCGCACCGAGACGTTCATGCCGATGAAGCCGGCAGCGCCCGACAGCACAGCGCCGACGGCGAAGCCCACCGCCACCAGCATGCCGAGGAAGTACGCCAGCAGCGCGAAGATCACGATGCCGACCAGACCGATCGTCATGTACTGGCGTTTGAGATAGGCCTGCGCGCCTTCGCGCACCGCGGCCGCGATTTCCTGCATGCGTGGATTGCCGGCGTCCGCTTTCAAAACCGACGCCGTCGCCCAGATGGCGTAAACGATGGAAAGCGCTCCGCAGAGCACAATCGCCCATAATGCTGTCATTGAATTTGCCTCAGACTTTGGTCATCCCCACGCCGATCACCGCGGACGCGGCGGGCGCATAAAAAGAAGGCCTGCCCTGCCCAGAAGGGCGACCTTAAATCGGCGGGACCATGCCAAAATCACCTGCCGGGCGCAACGTCGTGGTGGCCATAAAAGGTCGATTTCGGCAGGTATTTGCGCCAGCACCGGCCGTTTTCGCCAAAATCCTAGAAATGGCTGTAAGAGAGGCTCGCAAGCGGTATCTCCCTGCCCTGCGCGTCCAGAAACTTTGGGGCCGAAGTCCCCGCGATAACCGTCCCGATCGGGGTCACTGCCACGCCAGCCGCCCCGGCGGCTTGGGCGAAGGCCTCGAACCGATTCTCGGGGATCGCGCATAGAATTTCGTAATCGTCACCGGCGGAGATAAGGACCTCAATGCCGACGGTGCCGCGCGCAAGCAATGCCGCAGCGGGCGCGGACAAGGGGATGCTCGGAGCGTCGATGACCGCGGACACGCCGGAGGCCGTGCAGAGCTTGGCGAGATCGCCGGCGAGACCATCGGACACATCCATCGCCGCATTGGCATAATCGAGCACGGCCTGGGCGAGCCCGTTGCGCGGCTGCGGCACGCGGTAGCGCCCGACCAGCATGTCCCTTGCCGCGGCATTGTCGGCGAGCGCAGCGGCGGCCGCGCCGCCCTTGAGGATATCCAGACCGAGCCTGGCGTCGCCGATCGTCCCCGTCACCACGACGCGGTCGCCGGGTTTGGCGCCACTGCGGTGGACCATTTTGCCGGCGGGTACGCGCCCGAACGCGGCGATCGAGATCATCAAGGGACCCGGCGTGGAAACGGTATCGCCGCCGAGCAGCGGACAGCCGTATTGCTTCGCATCCTCGCCGAGCCCGCGCGCGAACGGCGCGAGCCAGGCATCGTCGGCGCTGCGCAGCGCCAGCGTCAGCACGAAGCCGGCGGGGGTTGCACCCTTGGACGCGAGATCGGACAGGTTCACCCGCAGCGCCTTGCGCGCGATCGTGTCCGGTGGATCATCTGACAGAAAATGCACACCCTCGACAATGGCGTCCGTCTTCACCACGAGGTCGTCGCCTGACGACTTCAGGATCGCCGCATCGTCGGCGAGGTTGAACGCCCCCGGATCGGTCGCGAGCGGCTTGAAATACCGCGCGATCAGCGCGTCCTCACCGGATGCACCTGCACCGGAGGCAGCCATGTCAGCCGCCCGCCCGCGAAAACTCGTCGGCGCGAAACTGGCGCGCGATCTGGTCGAGCACCGCGTTCACCATGCCGGTCTCCTCGGACTCGACAAAGGCATGCGCGACATCGACATATTCGGACACCACGACGCGGCCGGGCACGTCCTTGCGATGTTCCAGCTCATACGAGCCGGCGCGCAGCACCGCGCGCAGGATGGCGTCGATCCGCTTCAGCGGCCAGCCCTTCGACAGCGCATCGTCGATCAGCGGATCGAGTTTCGCCTGATCGCGCACCACGCCGGACACGATATCCTTGAAAAACGCAGCTTCGGCCGGCAGGTATTTGTCGCCCTCGACCTCGTTTCCGAGCCAATGGCTCTCGAACTCGGCGAAGATGTCGTTGATCCCCGCGCCGCCGATATCCATTTGATAGAGCGCCTGCACGGCCGCGAGCCGCGCCGCGCCGCGCCGGTTGGCTTTTTTGTCTTTGGTCTTTTCCTGGCCTTTGGCCGGCCTCTTGTCCGGCATATTTTTGTTCTCCGCCATGATCAGATCCGCGTCAGCCGGCGTTTGATCCGCAGCATGGCGAGTGCCGCGCGGGCGGCGTCGCCGCCCTTGTTGAGTTCGCCGGCGCGCGCCCGCGCCCAGGCCTGGGCGTCGGTGTTGACGGTGATGATGCCGTTGCCGAGCGGAAACCGTCTGGCCACCGCGAGATCCATCAGCGCACGCGAGGATTCCATCGACACGATTTCGAAATGGATGGTGTCGCCTCTGATTACGCAGCCCAGCGCAATCGCGGCGTCGTAGGGTTTGCCGCGGCTTTCCGCAGCGTCGAGCGCAATCGCGATCGCGGCGGGAATTTCCAGCGAGCCGGGCACCGTGATCACGTCGTGGCCGACGCCGGCGGCCTTCAATTCGGCGACCGCGCCTTCCAGCAACGCATCCTGGATGTCGTCATAGAAGCGCGCCTCGACGATCAGCGCGCGCGCGCCGGATATGTCGGTCTGATCCTTCAACTGTGCGCGCCGCGCGTCCGCCATTGTTCAATTCAATCCACGTAATGATTGTCCGCAAGGATGCGGAGTTTCCGCGTTTGTAGTCGCCGCGACCGCTTAAGCCAAGCGCGAATACGTTATCCTCCGTCATGGCCGGGACAAGCACGGGCATGACGACCAGTTATTTCATTTCCGCAAGCCGCGCGGCATAGCGCGCCATCAGGTCGACCTCGAGATTGACCTCGCCGCCGGCGCACCAGCCGCCCAGTATCGTCACCTCAAGCGTGTGCGGAATGATCAGCACCGAAAATCCCACGTCCTCAACCGTATTCACCGTCAGCGACACGCCGTCCAGCGTCACCGAACCTTTGACGGCGATAAAGCGCGCCAGTTCGCGCGTGGTGCGCAGCTCAAACCTGGCCATATCCGGCAGATCGTCGCGCCTGACGATGGTGGCGATCCCGTCGGCATGGCCGGCGACGATATGTCCGCCAAGTTCGTCGCCGATCTTCAGCGCACGCTCGAGATTGAGTTTGGTGCCGGCGGTCCAGTGCTTCGCCGTGGTCATGCCGAGCGTTTCGGCGGCGGCATCGACCTCGAACCAGGTCTTTCCCTGCTCGACCCCCGAGGCAACGACAGTCAGGCAGACGCCGTTGCAGGCGATCGAGGCGCCGTCCGCGATGGTTGACCGGTCGTAGCGGCAGGCAATGCGCAGCCGGTGCAACCGGCCCTGCGCCGTTGGCGTCAAAGCCGTTATCTCGCCGATGTCGGTGACAATGCCCGTGAACATCCGTGTCCTTCTGCCGTCATGGCCGGGCTCGTCCCGGCCATCCACGCCTTTCTTATCAGCCGCAGCCAAGACGTGGATGCCCGGCACAAGGCCGGGCATGACGAACCTGGATGGTTTTACGCCCGTTCGTAAACGGTGAGAGTATCCTTTTGCAGCGTTTCGCTAGCACGTCGTTTGAACGCGGGCGACCCGGTGAGAACGGACAGCGGCAATGCGCCGAGCGCAGCGACGCCGTCGGCGCCGATCGGATCGGGACCGCGCAGCAGCCAGATTTCGTCGACGAGGCCGGCAGCGACGAAGGACGACGCCACCCGCGCGCCGCCTTCCACCAGAAGCCGTGTGATGCCCTTTCCGGCCAACTCATGCAGCACCGCTGGCAGATCGAGCCCCGATGGCACTGACGTGGTGGCCACGCGCAGCACCTGCGCGCCCGCGGCGCCGAGTTTCATGGCCGCCGGCGCTTCGGCAAGACTGGACGTCATCACCCACAGCGGGGTCTCGCGCGCGGAACGAACCAGCCTGCTGGTTCCCGATATGCGCAAGCTCCGATCCAGCACCACCCGCACCGGCGAGCGCGCCTCCATGCCCGGCAGGCGGCAAGTCAGGAGCGGATCGTCCGCCTGCACCGTGCCGATCCCGACCAGGATGGCGTCGCATTGCGCGCGCAACAGATGCACCCGCGCTTTGGCGGCTTCGCCCGATATCGCCACGGGCTTGTGGCCGGCCGCGGCAATCTTGTCGTCCGAGGATACCGCAAGTTTGAGGATCACATGCGGGCGCTTGTCGCGGACGCGCCTGAAGTGCCCGGCGTGATCGCGCGCCGCCTCCGCCGCGCCGAGCCCGATATCGACCGCTATTCCCGCGGCGCGCAGCCGGGCATGGCCCTGCCCGGCCACCTCCGGATTGGGATCCTCGATCGCCGACACCACCCGCACCATGCCTGACGCGATGACGGCGTCGGCGCAGGGCGGCGTCTTGCCGACATGCGAGCACGGCTCCAGCGTCACATAGAGCGTGGCGCCGCGGGCGGCTTCGCCGGCGCGCGCAAGCGCTTCGGGCTCGGCGTGCGGGCGGCCGCCGGGCTGGGTCCAGCCGCGGCCGACAATGACGCCGTCCCTGACCACCACGGCGCCAACCGCGGGATTGGGCCACACCTGGCCCTGCCCGCGCCGCCCCAGCGTCAGCGCCAGCTGCATGAAGCGCCGGTCAGCGGCCTTCGATTCCCGGGATTTCTGCGCGAACTGGTCCTCCAGAATGCGGAAGATCATTTGCGTAACAGGGCAATCCGCGCGTCGTCGTCGCCGGAGAGTTCGCCGAGCACGGCTTCAAAGTCCTTGGCTTCGCGGAAATTGCGGTAGACCGAGGCAAAGCGGACATAGGCGACGTCGTCGAGCTGGCGCAGATGCTCCATCACGATCTCGCCGATCGCCTCCGACGAGATCTCCGCCTCTCCGCCGCTTTCGAGCTCGCGCACGATGGCCGAGACCATCTTCTCGACCCGCTCCGGATCGACCGGCCGCTTGCGCAAGGAGATCTGCACCGAGCGCACCAGCTTGTCGCGGTCGAACGGCACCCGGCGGCCGTTGCGCTTGATGACCGTGAGTTCGCGCAGCTGCACGCGCTCGAAGGTGGTGAAGCGGAAATTGCAGGTGACGCACACCCGCCGCCGCCGGATCACGGAGGAATCCTCGGTCGGGCGCGAGTCCTTCACCTGGGTATCGAGACTGTTGCAGCTGGGGCAACGCATCCGGCTAAGACCTCACTGCAGGAACCTTACTGATAGATCGGGAAGCGGTCGGTGAGCGCCTTCACCCGTTCCTTGATCGCCGCTTCCACCAGCGGCGCCTTGCCGTCCTGCGATTGCGCGATCGCGTTCAGCACTTCGGCGATCATGCCGGCGACCTGCTTGAATTCGGCAACCCCGAAACCGCGCGTGGTTGCCGCCGGCGTGCCGAGGCGAAGCCCGGAGGTGACGAACGGCTTCTCGGGGTCGTAGGGGATGCCGTTCTTGTTGCAGGTGATCGCCGCGCGCACCAGGGCCTTTTCCGAGACGTTGCCCTTCAGTCCCTTCGGCCTGAGGTCGACCAGCATCAGATGGTTGTCCGTGCCGCCGGAAACGATGTCAAAACCCTGGGCGCGCAACGCCTCCGCCAGCGCTTTGGCGTTCTCGACCACGTTCCTGGCGTAGATCTTGAAGTCCGGACGCAGCGCTTCGGCGAACGCCACCGCCTTGGCTGCGATGACATGCATCAGGGGACCGCCCTGCAGGCCCGGGAAGATCGCCGAGTTCAGCTTTTTGGCCAGCGCCTCGTCGTTGCACAGGATCAGGCCACCGCGCGGGCCGCGCAGCGATTTGTGCGTGGTGGTGGTGGTGACATGGGCATGCGGCACCGGCGAAGCGTGCACGCCGCCGGCGACGAGGCCGGCGAAATGCGCCATGTCGACCAAGAGATAGGCGCCGATGCTGTCGGCGATCTCGCGGAAGCGCTTGAAGTCCCAGGGACGCGAATAGGCCGAGCCGCCGGCGATGATCAGTTTCGGTCGCACCTGCTCGGCCTGATTGGCGACAGCATCCATGTCGATGATCTGGTCCTCGCGCCGCACCGTGTAATGCGCGGCCTTGAACCATTTGCCGGACATGTTGACGGGCGAGCCATGAGTGAGATGGCCGCCGGCGGCCAGATCGAGGCCCATGAAGGTATCGCCGGGCTGCAACAGCGCCAGGAACACCGCCTGGTTCATCTGGCTGCCGGAATTCGGCTGCACGTTGGCAAAGCCCGCGCCGAACAGTTTCTTGGCGCGCTCGATCGCGAGCGTCTCGGCGACGTCCACCCATTCGCAGCCGCCGTAATAGCGGTTGCCCGGGTACCCTTCCGCGTATTTGTTGGTCATGACCGAGCCCTGCGCTTCCAGCACCGCGCGGCTGACGATGTTTTCCGAGGCGATCAACTCGATCTCGTGGCGCTGGCGGCCGAGTTCGCCGCGGATCGCGGCGGCGATCTCCGGATCGGCCTGCTCAAGCGTGGCGGTGAAGAACGAGTTGAGCGCGGAAGCGGTCTTGGCGCTGGAAGACGGAGCGGTCATCGGCGAAATATCTCCACCGCCGCAGCCTGTTAGGCGAGGTGCGGACGGTTACGTGTGGCGATCGAAAGCGGCGCTGGCGGAATACCATATCGGCCGGCGGCGGCCAAGCACTTGCGGTACAGGCCTGATATTTATGCAAGATATGGTGGGGATGGGGTGGGTTCCAGCCCCTTGCCCCTATCCAGCGTCGCCCCGGCCTTGAGCCGGGGCCCATATGTGGACGGCCCCCGTGCCACAAGAGTTTTTTGGTCTGATCGGATCGCTTGCATCCATATGTCCGGCCTGTTGATGCAGTCGCTTTGGACCGCTGGCCAAGATGGCTTCCGCGACGCGAGTTCCAAACAACCACACGACCTTTGTTCGGCCAATGGGTCCCACGGACTGTCTCACACCTCGGATCGATCGATCCTACCATCTGCTCTCCTCTTGCAGCTCCGGCTCAGCGGGTAGGCAAATCCGCCAACCAGCCGATCTCTTAAGCGGCCGATGCCGATGCACCAGGCATCCGCGCGCCGTCGTAACTCTCGCCCGTCGTCATCAGCTTCCAAGCGATGCGAGCAATCTTGTTGGCGAGCGCCACGGCGGCAAGTTTTGGTGGCTTGCGCTTCAGCAGAGCGACCAGCCAGGGTGACGGATGGCCGCGGCCGCGCCGAACCTGCTGAATCACGGCGGTCGCTCCCGCCACCAGCACGCTGCGCAGCATCTCATCCCCGGCGCGGGTGATCTTGCCGAGCCGGGTCTTGCCGCCGCTGGAATGGTCTTTCGGCGTCAGTCCGAGCCATGCCGCAAAGTGCCGGCCGGAGGGAAAGGCGCCCGGATCGGGGGTCTTCATCACCAGCGCCGTGGCACCAATCGGCCCGATCCCCGGAATCTGTGCCAGACGTCGGCTGTCGGCATTAGCGCGGTGCCACGCCATCAGCCTGGCCTCGATCGCCTTCAGTTCGATCTGCAGCTGCGCGTAGGCGCGGCCCTGCATCGCAAACATCTCGCGCGCCAGTTCCGGTAAGCTCTCGTCCTGGGCGATCCGCATCAATAGCGGCTCGATCTTGTCGAGACCCTTGGCGGTGATCAGACCGAACTCCGTCGCATAGCCGCGGATCGCGTTGCTGAGCTGGGTGCGCCTTGTGATCAGCTGCTGGCGAACTCCTGCCAGCATCAGCGCCGCCTGCTGCTGTTCAGTCTTGACCGGGACGAACTGCATCGTCGGCCGGCTCATCGCCTCGCACAATCCCTCGGCATCGCGTCCGTCGTTCTTGTTGCGCTTGATGTAGGCCTTCACGTGCTGCGGCGCGATCAGCTTCACCTCGTGGCCGAGCTTGCGCAACTCCCGCGCCCAGTAATGCCCCGCCCCGCAGGCCTCCATCCCGATCACAGTCGGCGGCAGCTTGGCAAAAAACCCCAACACCTCGTTCCGCCGCAGCTTCCTGCGTAACACCGGTCGCTCGGCGGCATCAACCCCATGCAGCTGAAAAAAATGCTTCGACGTATCCATTCCAATGCGGATAATCTGGTTCACGGACGGCTCCCTTGTCTGAGATTTGCAACAACCTCATTCTGGCACACTCGATGCCGTAGGGGGCCGTCCACCCCATCAACCACCGTCCGGCCTTGGGAAGAAAGGCATCCACCCGCGTGCCCTTCCTGCAGCCGCGGCGTATGTGCTTCGGATCGCGTTCGCGGAGCCTGTCATCGGGCCGGCCAAGGGCCGGACCCGTTGGCTCACTTGTCCGGGACGACGCGGCCCCCACAATGACCCCGCTCATTTCCAGATACGCCTCCGCGCTCCCGCGGCGCGATACGCCCGGGCTATGCGTTATCTTCCGCCCAAGAGGGCGTGGGGAATGCCGGGTGCCCAAGGCACCCGCGGCCGCGCGTGGTGTGTAGTAAACACGCGCGTTAGTCACCACGAGTACGCCGGAAACACCCGGCATTCCCGCACGCGAATGGTTTTAACGGCTTACTTCGTGATCTCCCCGGCGATCGGGCTTTCTTGTCACCGTCATCAGCGGAACTGCTTCCGCCAACTTGACGCCGGCGTCGAGGCGTCAGGACCACACGACTTCGCCGTCCGCAGCACCATCATTCGTCCAGCGCACAGATGCGCGCCTGACGCTGCCGCGTCCACCGCATCCCGTACCCAACGTCCGTGACGACCGCGAAGCGCCCCTCATGCGGGACGGGATGCCGGGGTTTAGTTCTGATTTGGGCCTGCGGCGAAGCGGAATCTTTTTGGCGAGAGGACTGGACAGGGCAAATCACATTGATCCGCTTCAACAAATTAGGTCGAACGCGCACGAGCTTCGTCGCTCGCGCCTTCGCTCGTTGAGCTAGGGCGAACCAGCCGCTCCTTGCCAGCTTAGGCGAACCGGTATGCCCCGCCCTTCTCGATCGAGCGCTGGAACGCCGGGCGCGCATGCATGCGCGACAGCCACGCACTCAGGTTCGGATAGGGTGCGAGCTTGTTGAACACCTTTGCCATCTCGCCGACGAAGCTCATCTGGATATCGGCGCCGGTCAGCGCGTTGCCGACGAAGAATTCCCTGCCCTTCAGCGCGCCATCGACATAGCCGAGATGGTTTGCCATTTCGCTATCGATGCGCGGATGCAGTGGCGCGCCCGCCTCTTTCAACCTGCCCACATAGAGGTTGAGCATCAGCGGCAGCATCGCGGAACCTTCCGAATAATGCAGCCACTCGTTATAGGCCTCGTAGTCGGTGCTGCCGATGGCCGGCATCATTGCCCCCTTGCCGTAGCGGCGAATGACGTAATCGACGATGGCGCCTGACTCCGCGATCCTGATATCGCCGTCGGTGATGACGGGCGACTTGCCGAGCGGATGCACCGCCTCAAGCTCGGGTGGCGCCAGCCGCGTCGCGGCGTCGCGCTGATAGCGCTTCATCTCATAGGGCAGCCCCAACTCTTCCAGCAGCCACAATATCCGCTGCGAGCGCGAGTCATTAAGGTGATGCAGCGTGAGCATGAAGGGTTTCCTCTAGGACAGGGCATCATCGCCCGGCTTGACCGGGCGAACCAGTATTCCAGAGTATTGGGGATGGAGCGAGAGGCCGCAGCGTACTGGATAAAAGCTTTCGCGGGCATGACGGCCCGCTGCGGAGCGGCACGGTGCGCTCTCGCGCGCTATAGTCCGGTAAATCCGGCCTTCACCGGATCGCGGCTACCGTCGAGTTCGCGCAAGTAGGTCAGCCCGCACACCGTCAGGCGATGGATGTCCTTCTCGCCGGCCTCGAACAGCGTGGTGACGTATTCCGTCACCCTGGCGCGCGCCGCGGCGCTGGCCGCAGGGGAGCGGTTCGTCAAGAGAGCGTAGGTCAGCATGATGCGGTCGATGGCGGCTTCCATGAGATCCTCTTCGCTATCGGCAAGATTTGCTAACGGTCAGACCAGTTCGCCGGCTTCGAACTTCGCGATCGCCTTGTTGGCGAGCCTGATCCTGTTGAATTCGCCCTGCTGAAACATCTGCACGATGATTTCGAGCAGCCGTTCATTGGTGACAAAGCTATCGGCGATGGCGCCGCTGCGGCGCAGGTAGTTCCAGGCGATGCCATAGGCATCGCCGACGACCTCGACGTTCATGACCCGCAATCCGCGCTCGAGCAGCATGACCGGTCCTCCGACACGCAGGAATAAGCGCGGCGCGGGACAAAAGTTCCAATTCGGAAAACCGGATTTTTCACCGACTTTCGGGTCTGATGGAATCAGAACCGAAGTCCTATCCATTGTTCTGACGCGTTTTCTTGACGCGAACCGGTCCCCACTTCGCTCGAAAACGCCAGAGCCGTTTCCGTTTCGATAGAATCGAAACGGGGCTCCAAATTCCTGATTTGACGCGTTTTCTTGACGCGAACCGGTCCCCACTTCGCTCGAAAACGCTCTGTGAAAAACAAAGCGCACCGGTCCGGAGAACCGGGCCGATGCGCTGGGGGAAGTCGCTTTTTTTGTTTTTGTTTTCCTGGTGGCTGCCGGTCTTCTCAAGACGCCGGCCCGGCCGAAAGAAATCTCAGAGCCGATACAGGATCTGGTCGGTCCAGAACCGCTCGAGCCGGTGCAGCGACTTGTTCAGGGTCGCGAACTCCTCGTTCGAGATGCCGCCGACCTGCTCCACGGTCTTGACGTGCTTCTGGTAGAGCGCATCCACGATGCGGCGGATGTCCTGACCCTGCGCGGTCAAGCGGATGCGGACCGAGCGGCGATCGACGCGCGAGCGCTGATGATCGAGGAAGCCGAGTTCGACCAGCTTCTTCAGATTGTAGGAAACGTTGGAGCCGAGGTAATAACCGCGCGTGCGCAATTCGCCCGCGGTCAGTTCCTTGTCGCCGATATTATAGAGCAGCAAAGCCTGCACCGAATTGATGTCGGCGCGACCGCGACGATCGAATTCATCCTTGATCACGTCGAGCAGCCGGCGATGCAACCGCTCCACCAAAGTCAACGCTTCGAGATAGAGCGGCTGCACCGGAGCCTGGCCCGGAGCGCGTTCAGCGGTATCCACCGCCGTTGCAACGGCCTTAATCATGACACTTCCCCTGTTGTCGTTCTTGTCGACTTATTCGACGAAACTTTTGTCCCGCCTTATTGCTTCAACTTAAGGGGGCCGGTTGAAGATCCGCTTAAATAAGACAATAAAGAGATCATGAATTTAAGACAGTAAATCGCGGATTAAGCCCGTCGACAAAGGGCTTTTCGCAACCTTTCATTGAGGCTGCGGAGCTCATGTTCACGCTTCGTCTGCAGCACTTGTCGCATATGGGAACAGCATCATTCAAATTGGAAACAACTGCGTAACAGGTGTGACGAGGCCGTTAGGGTGACTCAAAAGTTACCGCTAAAATTTCGAAGAATTTTATGCAACCGGGCCGGAATTGCCGGCAATGGGGCAACATCGTTGTCCAAGCCGGCAACACTCGGGTTGAACGGCGCGCGTTTTTTTTTGCACGAAAGCGATCCGCAAGCGCGCAATTCGGTTTTGCCGGGCAGCGTCTTGGTTTGTCCGGGGACCGCTCTGTGAATTTCGCTTGCTCTGAATTTTGTGCGCGTTGAATTTTGCGCGCGTTGAATTTCAAATGAGCGCATGATCTCGTCGGCAAAACCGCCAACGCCTCGGCGGATCATGCGCCACGGATTTCGCGCGCCCTATGGCGGCCGCTCGCGCGCGGCCATCCAGGCCAGCGCGAGATAGGCGACCAGCATCAATACTTCGACACCCACCACCATCAGGCTGCCGCCATAAATTCCCGGAAACATCAGTTCGATGACCGCCATCGACACCACCGTCGTCAGCCACACCACGGCGCCCCACGGGGTCGCGAGCCAAAGTCCGACGGCAGCCACGAGTTCGATCACTGCGAAATAGACGGTCGCGGTCTGCCACGCCATCGGCTGGTTTTCGAAAGCGTCTTCTTCGCCGCCGATAAAGCCCGTGACCTGCGCCCAGTGGTAAAGCCCCTGGGCCACGGAGACGACGGCCATGATGCGCAGGAAAATGACCAGACGCCGGGTCCACACATTGTCGTCGGATTCGATCCGCTGCGACGACATCGCGGCCACCGACATGCCGTTGTCCCGCGACCGTCCGCGCGAGGGGGTTTTAGACATACGAATAGCTGATCATGGTCTGGATTATGCCTTCATCTTGACCAACTCTTGGGCCCCCGGCGCGGCAAAATCAATCCGGCAGGCGTGGCGATCACCAAATCCGCACATTTGCGGCAGGTCAAGGCCGCGGTGACGAAAGCGATGCAGGGTGCTAGACTTGAAATCTGCCTCAGGAGAGACAATCAAATGGCGATCAAATTCGGGCGACCGATCGAAATGCGCGACGCGCCCCGGCGGGAGACCGCGCTGGCCGCCCCTTCCCTCGATCTGGTGGTTCGCCCGCGCCGCAATCGCAAGGCGGAATGGGCACGCCGGCTGGTGCGGGAAAACGTCCTCACCACCGACGATCTGATCTGGCCGCTGTTCGTGATCGACGGCCACAACAAGCGCGCGGACGTCGCCTCGATGCCGGGCGTGGAGCGGCTCAGCGTCGATCAGGCGGTGCGCGACGCCGAGCGCGCGGCGAAGCTGAACATCCCGTGCATCGCACTGTTTCCCTATACCGAGCCCTCCTTGCGCGACGAGCATGGCTCGGAAGCCACCAATCCCGATAACCTCGTCTGCAAATCGGTGCGCGCGATCAAGAAGGAATTTCCCGGACTCGGCGTGCTTTGCGACGTCGCGCTCGATCCCTTCACCAGCCACGGCCATGACGGGCTGATCGAGGACGGCCGGATCCTCAACGACGAAACCGTGGCGGTGCTGGTGCGGCAGGCGATGGTGCAGGCCGAGGCCGGCTGCGACATCATCGCGCCCTCCGACATGATGGACGGCCGCGTCGGCGCGATCCGCGCGGCGCTGGACGCCAGCGGCTTCCTCGACGTGCAGATCATGGCCTATGCGGCGAAATACGCCTCCGCCTTCTACGGCCCGTTCCGCGACGCCATCGGCTCGGCCAAGACGCTGACCGGCGACAAGCGCACCTATCAGATGGACAGCGCCAATTCGGACGAGGCCCTGCGCGAGGTCGAACTCGATATCGCCGAAGGCGCCGACATGGTGATGGTGAAGCCGGGCATGCCCTATCTCGACATTGTGCGCCGGGTCAAAGACACGTTCGGGATGCCGACCTTCGTCTACCAGGTGTCGGGCGAATACGCGATGATCGCGGCCGCCGCCGGCAACGGCTGGATCGACGGCGAGCGGGCGATGATGGAAAGCCTCGTGGGCTTCAAGCGCGCCGGCGCCGACGGCATCCTGACTTACTTTGCGCCGCAGGCAGCCGAAAAGCTGAAGATGCAGGGGTGACGCAATTCCCTCTATCGTCGTCCCGGCAAACGCCGGGACGACGGGATATTGTCAATTTTGCCGCGGGATATTGCGGTCAGGTAATGATCGCAGCCCTTGCAGGCACAACGCCGGTTCCCATGTCCTGCATGGTGACAGCGCAGTTGCGGAGGACTGACCATGTCTGACAGCGGTTCGGGTTACAGTGGTGGCGCCTGGCGCAATGGCGGCGCGGCAAATTTTCAACCGCATGCCTTCGATCCCCTGACGCAGCCTGATTTGTTTCGAGGCGTGCTGACGCGGCGGGTATTCGCGTTCCTGATCGACCTCGTCGTGCTTTCGATTCCCGTGATTCTGGCGGTCATCTTCATCGCCGTGTTCGGCCTGGTGACACTTGGGCTCGGCTGGGCGCTGTTCTGGCTGGTATCGCCGGCAGCCGTGATCTGGGCTCTGATCTATTACGGCGCCTCGCTGGGCGGGCCGCACTCGGCTACCCTCGGCATGCGCGTGATGGATCTGGAGCTGCGCACCTGGTACGGCGCGCCAGGCTATTTTGTGCTGGGCGCCATGCATGCGGTGCTGTTCTGGATTTCGATATCGTTCCTGTCGCCGCTGGTTCTGCTGGTCGGCCTGTTCAACGGCCGCCGGCGCCTGCTGCACGACTTCGTGCTGGGAACCGTGGTCATCAACAGCTCGGTCCGTAACCCCGTGGTGCAGCCGGCGCGAACGTTCTGACGGCCCGGCAAACCGTTTGGCCCTTAGCCGAACCGTTTGGCTCCTTGGCCAAACCGTTTGGCTCCTTAGCCAAACCGATTGACCGTCGGCCTTCGCGGCGCGATGCTGGCGTCTGTTTCGGCTTTCGGAGACTGATGACATCCCGTGACCCAGCACTCGCGTGACACCCCGCAGTTCTACCTGACGGCGCCCTCGCCCTGCCCGTATCTGCCGGGCCGGCATGAGCGCAAGGTGTTCACGCATCTGGTCGGCGACAAGGCGGGCGATCTTAACGACCTTTTGACCCATGGCGGCTTCCGGCGCAGCCAGTCGATCGCCTATCGCCCGGCCTGCGACCAGTGCCGCGCCTGCGTTTCCATTCGCGTCATCGCCAACGAGTTTCGCCTGTCGCGCAATTTGCGGAAGGTGGTGGCCCGCAACGCCGACATCATCGGCGAGCAGCGCAGCGCGGTGCCGACCTCCGAGCAATATTCGATATTCCGCGCCTATCTGGACCAGCGCCATCGCCATGGCGGCATGGCCGACATGACCGTGCTCGACTACGCGATGATGGTGGAGGACAGCCACGTCGAAACCCGCATCATCGAGTACCGCCGCCGCGGCGCCGGCAGCGGCGTCACCGGCCGCGGCGAGGAACTGCTGGCGGTGGCATTGACCGACGTGCTCAGCGACGGGCTGTCGATGGTCTATTCGTTCTTCGAACCGTCGGAGGAAAGCCGCTCGCTCGGCACCTTCATGATCCTCGACCACCTCGCGCGCGCCAGACGACAGGGACTGCCCTACGTCTATCTCGGCTACTGGATCGAAGGCTCGAAGAAGATGGACTACAAGGGCCGCTTCCTGCCGCAGCAGCGCCTCGCCCCCTCCGGCTGGCTGCGCATCGATGCCTCCGGCGAAGTGCTGTCCGAGCCGCAGGATCGATTCTCGGTCAATCCCGTTTGCCGTCATACCCCGCGAAAGCGGGGTATCCAGTACGCCGCGGCCCATCGATTGATCACTCGCGCTTCTGAAATACTGCTTCGCCCGGTCAAGCCGGGCGATGACAGTCGTGGTTGGGGCGCCGCCTCGCTATCATCCGCCGACGTAATCCCACACCAATTTGGCATTCAGCGCGATAATGATCGCCGCCGTCAACGTCGCTAACGCCGTCAGCCAGCGCGGCGCAGTGAACGGCCCCATCTTGGCCCGGCTGGCGGTGAACATCACGAGCGGCACTACCGCGAACGGCAGTTGCAGGCTGAGCACCACCTGGCTCAAAATCAGCAAGTGACCGGTCGCTTTCTCGCCGGCCCAGACCGTCACAATCACAGCCGGCAGGATCGCGATCATTCGCGTCACCATGCGCCGCAGCCATGGCGCAAGGCGCAGATTGAGAAAACCCTCCATCACGATCTGACCTGACAGCGTCGCGGTGATGGTCGAGTTCAGTCCGCAGCACAGAAGCGCGATCGCAAACAGCGTCGGCGCCAGGGTCGAACCGAGCAAGGGCGAGAGAAACGCGTGGGCCTGATCGAGTTCGGCAACGTCAGTCTTGCCGATACGATGAAACGTCGCCGCCGCCAGGATCAGGATCGAGGCGTTGATGATCAGCGCCAGACACAGCGCGATCGATGAATTGATGGTCGCAAGCGTGATCGCCTCGCGCTTTTCCTCGATGCTGTCGCCGTAACCGCGGGTCTGCACCAGCCCCGAATGCAGATAGAGATTATGCGGCATGACGGTGGCGCCGAGAATGCCCAGCGCCAGATACAGCATCTCGGGGTTGGCGAGGATATCCGTGGTCGGCGCAAATCCCCTGACCACCGCGCCCCAGTCGGGATCGGCCATCGCGATCTGCACCGCGAAGCACGCCGCGATCACCCCCAGCATCGCGACGACAAAAGCTTCGATCCAGCGGAAGCCGAAGGCCTGCAGCGCCAGAATCAGAAACACGTCGGCCGCGGTGATCATCACTCCGATCTGGAGCGGTATATGAAACAGCAAATTGAGGCCGATGGCGGTGCCGATCACTTCGGCGAGGTCGGTGGCGGTGATGGCGACTTCCGCCGACAGCCACAGCGGCAACGAAACCCAGCGCGGAAAAGAATTGCGGCAGGCCTGCGCGAGATCGCGCCCGGCGCCGACGCCGAGCCGCGTGCACAGCGACTGCAGCACGATCGCCATCACGTTGGACAGCAGCGCAACCGTCAGCAGCGCGTAGCCGAATTTCGAACCGCCGGCGAGCGAGGTCGCCCAGTTGCCGGGATCCATATAGCCGACGGCGACGAGATAGCCCGGACCAAGAAACGCCAGCAGCTTGCGAAAGAACGATCCCCGCTTCGCCGTACGCACCGTCGCGAACATGCCCGCCAGCGACGGCTCACCCCGCGCCGTCCGCCAGCCCGATCCATCCAGCAAGCCGCTCTGCTCGGCGTTTTGCGGGGAACCAGGGGACAAACGGGGGCTCGTGCATCCATGTCAGCAGGATGCCGGATCCACCCTTTTATTGCAACTAGTGTGCAACTGCATCTAGCCCTCAGGCGGACGCTGTCGGGAAGCGGGTGGCTTGGCACGCCGCCACCGCCAGACAATGCGGGGAGACCGACAAATGCAAGGGAATCCAACGATGTCCGCGACCGAAACCGCTCCCCGGCTGCCGCCGACCTTCAATCGCCTCGCCTGGTCCAATCTTGCGGCGCAATCGGCTGAGCAGATCGCGCTGGCCGCAGCCCCGATCGTCGCGGTGCTGCTGCTCGGCGTCGGCGAAGGCCAGACCGGCTTGCTGCAGACCGCGCTGACACTGCCGTTCATCCTGTTCGCAATCCCCGCGGGCCTGCTCGCCGACCGCGTCTCGCGACGGCGGCTGATGGCGGGCGCGGAAGCCTTGCGCGCCCTTGCCCTGCTCGCAATTCTCGCGCTGGTCGGGCTCGATCTGCTGACCCTGCCCCTGCTCGCGCTATCAGGCTTTGCCGCGGTCTGCGGCACGGTCGTCTACAGCGTGGCGGCGCCCGCGCTGGTGCCCTCGCTGGTATCGCCGCAACTGTTGCCCGCGGCCAATTCGCGGATTGAACTGGCGCGCACCGTTGCCTTTGCCAGCGGCCCGGCGCTCGGCGGCGTATTGGTGGGATGGGTTGGTGCCGCGCCCGCCTTCGGTTTCGCCGCGGCGCTGTCGGTCGTTGCGGTGATGCTGCTGTCGGGGATTTACGAGCCGGCGCGACAACCGGCACCGCGGCGTCATCCGCTGCAGGAGATCAAGGAAGGCGCCGCCTTCGTGCTGCATCATCCGCTGCTGCGGCCGGTGTTCATCACGCAGTTCATCTTCAACACCGCTTCGTTCCTGCTGCTGGCGGTGTTCGTGCCCTATGCGGTGCGCCGCCTCGGGCTGTCGGCGACCGGCGTCGGCACCACGCTCGCAATGTACGGGGCCGGCATGGTGGTCGGCGCGCTCCTGGCGACGCGGGTGATGCGGCGCCTGCCATTCGGCGTCGTGATCGGGCTTGGACCGGTGACCGGATTTGTCGCCGCAGCGGTCATGGCGCTGACGACGGTTCTTGCGACCCCGCTGTTGGCGGCCCTGAGCTTCTTCCTGCTCGGCGCCGGCCCGATCCTCTGGGTGATCTCCACCACGACCTTGCGGCAATCGGTGACGCCGCCGCGGCTGCTCGGGCGAGTCTCGGCGATCAACATCATGAGCTATGGCGCCCGCCCGCTCGGCTCCGCGCTCGGCGCCATCGTCGGCGGGATTTTCGGCGCGGAAGCGTGCCTGTATCTTGCGGCGGCGATCTTCGGCGCGCAGGCGCTGGTGATCCTGATGTCGCCGGCGGTCTCGCTCGCGCGCCAGCCGGAGATGGTCGGCGAGCCGGCGAAAGCCTGACCGACTCCAGCGTCATGACAATGATTGATCTAGCGATAGACCAGAATCGGGACCGAGGTATGGGTCAGCACCTTCAGGGTTTCGCTGCCGAGGATCGCCGACACGCCTCGCAAGCCATGGGATGCCATGACGACCAGATCGCAACCTTGTTTCTTCGCGGTGTCGACAATCGCCTCATAGGGCTTGTCGTGTTCGATGCATAGCGTACTGCAATCGACGCCCGCCTCCAGCGCGTTGTTGCGAACATTGTCGAGGTATTTCGCGGTCTGCTCGACGACCAGGGCCTTGTATTGATCGAGCGCGCCCGAAACGACGCTGGGATCGACCACCAGCGAGTTGAGCGGCGTCGACACCACCAGCGCGGTGACCTTGGCCCCGATGGCTTTGGCCAAAGCGATGCCATGTTTGATCGCCGCCTTCGATAACTCCGATCCGTCAGTGGGAAGCAAAATGTGCTTGTACATACGCGTTCTCCTGTCGCCATGCTTAGACAGGATCGGGGCCGGATCATTGACATGAATCAACGTGATTTACGCCTCAAGTCGCGAGATATCGTTCGTAGCTGCCGGCCATGACCTCATCCGAGGCGAGGTCGGGATCGAGGGTATAAAGATCCTGCGCCCGGCCGATGCCGCGCAGCGCGTAGCGGCCGGTGGAAACCAGGAAGCCGCGCCCGGTCGCATCCAGGCCGGTGCGAAAGTCCGATGACGCCAGCAGTTCGCGATCAACCGAACGGCACATCGAGGCGATGCGGCTGACCTCGTTGACCGCGGGTCCCACCACGGTGAAGTCGAGCCGGTCCTCGCTGCCGATGTTGCCGTAAAAGACTTCGCCGACATGCAGGCCGACATGGGCCGACGTCGTCGGCCGGCCATCGCCGGCGCGGCGGGCGTTCAGCGAAGCCATGTTGCGCCTGAAGCGATGTTCGGCCCGCAGCGCCGCGCGTTTGGCGAGCGCCATGTCGTCGCTGGTGAACATCGCCAGTACGCCATCGCCGATCAGCTTGAGCACGTCGCCGCCTTCGTCATGGATGGCGGCGATGGCGGCCTCCGCATAATCGTTGAGGAACGGAATGATCTCATCGGGCGCGATGCTTTCCGAGATCGCAGTCGAGCCGCGCAAATCGGAAAACCACAGCACCGCGTTGATGCGCTCGGTGACGCCGCGCGAGATCCGCCCACGCAGCACCTGCTCGGAAGCGTCGCGCCCGAGATAGACCCTGCCCAGCGTGCGCGCGATATCCACCTGGGCGGCGGACTTGATCGCCAGCCCCAGCACCGGCACCAGGTCGCGCAGCGCCGACAGGCCCTGCTCCCCAAAACCCTCGGCGCGCCGCGTCAGCCAGTAGGAATAGACGCAGTCCATCTGGCCCATGGTTCCGGCTTCGCCGAAGCGATGCACGAAGGCCAGGAAATGCCGGTGACCTTTCGCGGCGAGATCGCCGATCAGCGAAAAATCGAGCGACGCGCAATCGGAAAGATCGATCCGCAGTTCGTCATCGCCGTTCTCGAGCATGTGATAGAAGATGGAGCGCCGCCAGTTCTGCGCAGGCTGGCCCTCGCTGGTCGATCCATACTCGAAGCTGTCGCTTTCGTCGGTTTCGGTATCGTTCCAGCGAAACCCGCGCCCCTCGAAGATCGGGTGCAGCGTATCGATGAAGACGAGGCCGCGCGACAGGTCGAGACCGCCTGCCCGGCAGCGTTCGCAAAAGCCGCGGATCAGATCGTTCTCGGGCAGACCGGTCAGGCCCTGGCTCACCAGCCAGTTCATCAGGTGCAGGCGCGGCGCGATATCCATACGGCATTATGCCGCGCAATCGTGCCTGACGAAAGACTTGCGGGACTGCTGCGAAATTCAGCCGGTCGCTTACGATTTCGCCGGCGTGACGATCTCGCCGTCTTCTTTCACGATAGGAGGCGACGGGATGCTCGAGCAGATCGAGCACGGCCTCCGACGGCCGGCACAGTCTTGTGCCTTTCGGCGTCACCACGATCGGCCGGTTGATCAGGATCGGATGCGCCAGCATGAAATCGATCAGCTCGTCGTCGCTCCATTTGGGATCGGCGAGCCCGAGCTCCGCATAGGGCGTGCCTTTTTCGCGCAGCAGCGCGCGAACCGGGATTGCCATCGCCCTGATCAGTTCGATCAGCCGCGCCCGGCTCGGGCGGATTCTTCAGATACTCGACGACCTCCGGCTCCTCGCCGCTTTGCCGGATCATGGCCAGCGTGTTGCGCGAGGTGCCGCAGGCGGGATTATGATAGATCGTAACGGTCACGGCAGCGCTTCCTTGTTGATGGCGCCGGACACTCCGGCGCCGGCCTCGTACCAGCCGCGCGACAGCTTCACCAGATGGACCACCGAGAGCATCACGGGCACCTCGACCAGCACGCCGACCACGGTGGCCAGCGCCGCTCCGGAGTTGAGGCCGAACAGGCTGATGGCGGCGGCGACCGCGAGCTCGAAAAAGTTGCTGGCGCCGATCAGCGCGGCGGGCGCAGCGACGCACCAGGCCACGCCGAAGCGCCGGCTCAGCCAATAGGCAAGCCCTGCATTGAAATAGACCTGGATCACGATCGGCACGGCCAGCAGCACGATCACCAGCGGCTGGGCGATGATCTGTTCGCCCTGAAAGCCGAACAGCAGCACCAGCGTGGACAAGAGCGCGACCAGCGATATCGGCTGCAGCACCTGCTGTGTCCGCTGCAAAGCCTCGGGCCCGCGTCATCGTCAGCGCCCGCCGCCACAGCTGCGCGACGATGACGGGCACCACGATATACAGCACCACCGAGATCAGCAGCGTCGCCCACGGCACGGCGATCGAGGCGACGCCGAGCAACAGGCCGACCAGCGGCGCGAACGCGAACACCATGATGACGTCGTTGAGTGCGACCTGGCTCAGGGTGTAATGCGGCTCGCCCTCGCACAGGTTCGACCACACGAACACCATCGCCGTGCAAGGCGCAGCCGCCAGCAGAATGAGGCCGGCGATATAGGACGGGATTTGCGCCGATGGCAGCCATGGCGCGAACAGATGGCCGATGAACAGCGAGCCCAGCAACGCCATCGAGAACGGTTTTACCGCCCAGTTGATGAACAGCGTGACGCCGACGCCGCGCCAGTGCTGGCGCACCTCGCCGAGCGCGCCGAAGTCGATCTTCAGCAGCATCGGGATGATCATCAGCCAGACCAGACCGGCCACCGGCAGATTGACCCGCGCGATCTCCGCGCTTGCGATGATCGCGAACAACCCGGGCAAGAGATGCCCGAGCGCGACGCCCGCGACGATACACAGGGCCACCCACAGCGAGAGATAGCGTTCGAACAGGCTCATCGCGGTTACGCCACGTCCGGGCGCAACGTGGTGGCGCCCTCCCCCCGGCCGATATCGCGCAGCCTGGTGCCGAGCGACAGGCGATCGATGCTTTGCAACGGCAAGCTTGTGAAGACGGCAATTCGATTTTTGAGATAGCGGAACGCGGCAACGAACGCCGCTTCTTTCTGAATGTCCGTGCCCTCGGCTGCGGCCGGGTCCTCGATGCCCCAATGCGCCGTCATCGGCTGGCCCGGCCATACCGGACAGGATTCGCCGGCCGCGTTGTCGCAGACCGTAAAAACAAAATCCATCGCTGGCGCATCGGGCGCTGCGAATTCTTCCCAGCTCTTCGAGCGCAAATCGTCCGTGGGGTAATCGAGGCTGCCGAGCACTTTGATTGCAAACGGATTCACTTTCCCCTTCGGCTGGCTGCCGGCGGAGAAGCTACGAAAATGACCGCGGCCGTCCTTGCGCAGGATCGATTCCGCCATAATCGAGCGGGCGCTGTTTCCGGTGCACAGGAAGAGCACGTTGTAGATGCGTTCAGACATGGGCCTTCCTCCTCGGCTTCGGCGGACAACAAGGCGTGAGGTCTTCGATCAGCGGCGCGCATATTTCGGGCCGGCCGTCGCAACAATCCCTGAGCATGAACAGCATGACCGCCTGAAATCGCTTGAGATCGGCGCGATAGACGATCGATCGGCTGAACCGCCGCGCCGAGACCAGCCCCGCGCGCGACAAAATCGAAAGATGCGCCGACATGGTATTCTGCGGCACCGCGAGCGCCCGGGCGATGTCGCCGGCCGCGAGCCCTTCCGGCTCGTGCTTCACCAGTAACCGGAACACGTCCAGCCGGGTCGATTGCGCCAGCGCGGCGAGCGCGAGAATAGCCTGTTCTGATTCCATATATCCAGACTTATGGATATTTTGTCTCCTGTCAACGAGGCAGGCGCCTCCGATTGCGGATTCCTGTCATGGCCACCATCGAACTAGCAGCAGCTCTTGTTCTCTTGCATCGGCGGACAGGGAACCGAACCGTAGGAGCAGAACACGCAGCAATCGCCCGCAAGGGGCTTCAGTCTCTCGCCGCAGCCCTTGCAATCGTAAAAGAACTGGCAGGCGTCGGTGGGCATGGTCTCAACCGACCGATGGCCACATTTCGGGCAAGTAAGCATTGATTCCAATTGCATGACGGTCCACTTGATGGCGGGCTTCCGGAACAGCCCACTATATCTCACTGCGGCGCGCGGAAAATCACATGGGCGATGGAATCACCGATATCGCCGGGATCGAAATTCCCTCCACCAACCCGGTGTTCCTGGCGATTGTGGGACTTCATATCCTGCTGGGGCTCGCCGGCGTGGTGACCGGCGCGGTCGCAATTCTAAGTCAGAAACGTGCAGGTCGTCATCCCACCAACGGCACGATCTATTTTCGGTGCCTGGCAGGAGTGTTCCTGACCGCGGCGAGCCTTGCCGCGGTACGCTGGGCTGAAGACTACCACTTGTTCATCCTGGGAGCATTGTCGTTTGCGGCCGCCTATTTCGGCCGGCGAGCCAGGCGAGACCGCTGGCCCCATTGGCTCAGACTGCACATTGCCGGAATGGGATCGTCCTACGTTTTGCTTCTGATCGCGTTTTACGTCGACAACGGCAAGAACCTGCCGGTCTGGCGAGATCTTTCTCCCGTCACATATTGGCTATTGCCCGCCGTCGTCGGGATCCCGCTTATCGTCCGCGCCCTGCTGCGGCATCCGCTGCTACGACAGCCCGCGCCTTCTTAGGCCGTGACCCCATAAATCGCCGGGTGAACGGCTTGTCTGGGTCCGCCGACGGCACCGTAGTCATCACGAACCGGACGCGGTGAACAACAGAAAGTATTGCCGGGGCAGGAAGGAGTGCGCCGCGACGAGCGAGTACCCGGCGGCCTTGAGTTCCTCGGTGACCTTCTCGACCGGAATTCTATGCTCGGGCGGCGGACCTTCCGGCGAATCCGGCTTGAAATCCACAATCGCAAGGCGTCCTTGCGGGCGGAGCGACTTTTTCAGGCGGCTGAAATAGGCTGGGCGATCGTCGATGTGGTGGTAGGTGTCGACGATCAGGATCACGTCCACTGCATCCGGAATATTCGGGCTTTCCTGGTTCGCAACTACCGGAAAAACGTTGTTCAGGTGTTCGCGGTGGGCGCGTTCGCTCAAGTAGCGCAGCATGTCCGGCTCGACGTCGATCGCGAAAACCTTACCCTCCGTGACGCGCTTGGCGAGGCGCACGCTGAAGTAGCCGGTGCCGGCCCCGATATCCGCGACGAGCGCCTTTCGATCGAGGGTCAGCGCATCCAGCACCTGGTCAGGCTTCTGCCAGGCGTCGCGGCTTGGGTCATCGAACTCCTTGGCCCAAACCTCTGCTTGACTAAACGAGTGATGAAAGCCGCCCGAATGCTGATGAGGGTTGTCGGCGGCCATCGACGCGCCGCCTGCAACGCATGTACCCATCATAGCGACCGCCGCGCACACTCTGGCGGCGTCACGTATGCGCTGTATGTGATTCTTCATATCGTCCTCACCTTTATCGGCATCAATCTGCGTTCACTAAGTGTGCGCATGGCCAGTTTTCCTGAGTTTCGTGGAAGAGCATAGACGCGCGGCGGGTGACGGCATATGATCTTGATCATATGGCCACCCATGAAAGAGAATTCAAAGCTCCAGCCCGTCCGGCTCTGGACTGGAAGTCCCTGTCACTTGAATTGCCCCTTCTGGCCGCCCTGCCGGAGTCGGCCCGGCGGCTCACGCAATTCATGGAGGTTCAGCGCCAGAGCACCGTATTCGGTCGCGGCGACCGCCCCCAGGCGATGTTCTTCGTGCTCTCGGGAGAGGTCCGGCTGGTCCGCCGATCCAGATCCGGCGGTGAGATCGTTCTGCAGCGGACGGGGCGCGGTTTTCTGGCCGAAGCAAGCCTCGATCAACCAAACTACCACTGTGATGCGGTCGCTGCGGAGCCGACACGGCTGTTGGCGATCCAGCGAAGGGCCTTCACCGACGCGCTCGCCGTCGAGGGATTCCGCGACAGGTGGATCGCCCATCTCGCGCGCGAGCTCCGGAAGGTGCGCGCCCAAACGGAAAGATTGAGCCTCAAGACCGCGCGTGAGCGGATCGTCCACTTCATCGAGACCGAGGGCGAGGCGGGCGGAATTGACCTGAAGCAGTCCAAGAAGGATTGGGCAGCCGAGCTCGGACTAACCCACGAAGCGCTCTATCGGACGCTGGCGAAGATGCAGGAGCGTGGGGAACTAACGCTGGAACGGTCCCGATTGAATTTGCGGTAGTCGGATGAGGCTGCAGCTGGCGCGCTTGTCGCTGCAACGGCTAGATTCCTCATATTTCCATAATTCTAGAATAATGAATTGACAGATGCACCGAGGCGTGACAGGCTGGCGCCATGAAGCTGGACGACGCCGCCGCACATCTCGAAGCCCTGGGGAATCCCACCCGGCTCAAGATCTACCGCACGCTTATTCGCGCCGGCGCGGCCGGGCTGCCGGTCGGCCGGCTGCAGGACAAGTTGAAGATCGCGCCCTCGACGCTTTCCCACCACATCAAGGCTCTGGTGGTGGTGGGTCTGGTCACGCAGGTCCGCGAGGCAACCACGCTCGTATGTCACGCCAACTACGAGGTCATGCAGGGGCTGGTGGATTTTCTGGTCGCCGAATGCTGCGCCGACGCCGAAAGCAGGGACACCGAAACCGCGGCGTAGTCTTTTTCGCGCGGTTAGATTCGATATTTCTCGTTTTATGGGAGAATACCATGAGCGAAGCAAAGACGGTGGCGATCATCGGCGCCGGCCCGGTCGGCCTTGCGGCAGCCGCGCATGTTCTGGAACGGGGCCTTCGGCCGATCATATTGGAAGCCGGCGACAGCGCCGGGCATTCGGTGCGGCAATGGGGCCACGTTCAGCTGTTCTCGCCGTGGCAATACAACGTCGACCGCGCAGCAGCGCGGCTGCTGGCGCCGACGGGGTGGAATTCTCCCGAGCCCGATCAACATCCGACCGGCGCCGAATTGGTTGAGCGTTACCTTGAACCGCTGGCCACCAAGACCGTTCTTTCCGCCCACATTCGTGCTTCCAGCCGCGTCACGGATATCAGCCGCGTCGGCTTCGACAAACTCACGACCAGGGACCGGGAAAACGCGCCGTTCGAAATTCGTTACCGGAACGGCCAAGGCGTCAAAACGGTGCAGGCGGATGCGGTTATCGACGCATCGGGCACCTGGCAGTCGCCGAATCCGGCCGGCGCCAACGGCCTCCGCGCCATCGGCGAGACGCAAGCCGCCGACAAGATCGCCTACGGGATGCCGGATGTGCTGGGTAAAGACCGCGCGCGCTACGCCGGAAAAACCGTCGCGGTACTAGGCGCGGGACATTCGGCGATCGGCACCCTCACCGATCTGGCACGGCTTGCGGAACAGGCGCCGCAGACCAAACCGATCTGGTTGCTGCGTGGCAATGATCCTTCAAAAGCGTTTGGTGGCGGCGCCAATGACCAGCTCGCCGCCCGCGGCGAACTCGGCGCCACCTTCGCCGCGCTGGTCGCGGCGGACCGGATAAAGCTGGAAAGCGAATTTCGGGTTTCGCATCTTGCCCTGGATGGCGCTCGCCTTATCGTCGGCACCGGTGCGGCCTGTTGCGGCCGTCATGTCGTCGTCGACGAGCTTGTTGTGGCGACGGGTTTCCGCCCGGATCTGGATTTCGTGCGCGAGCTTCGCATTCAGCTCGATCCTTCAATCGAATGCCCGGTGGCGCTGGCGCCGCTGATTGATCCGAACGAACACAGCTGCGGCACGGTGCGGCCGCATGGCGCGCGGGAACTGGCGCAAGCCGAGCCCGGCTTCTATTTCGCGGGCATGAAATCCTACGGTCGCGCGCCGACCTTTCTGATGATCACCGGATACGAACAGGTCCGCTCGATTGCCGCCGACATCGCCGGCGATCGCGAGGCCGCGGAGCGAGTGGAGTTGGTACTGCCCGAGACCGGCGTCTGCAATCGATCGGCCGCGCCCGATGCCAATAATTGCTGCGGTGGGCCGGCAATATCGGGTGTTGACGCCTGTTGCGTCGCGGATGCAAATGCCAAGCAACAAGGCAAGGCGGGGTGCGGCTGCGGGTCCTGAAGCGTTTCCGAGCGAAAGCCTGCCCCGGACGCGATCCGGGATGGGTAAGGGTTCGCGTGAAGAAACCGCGTCTTGAGCGGCGCTCTATTGGTCCAGAAAAATGACGTTCCAGACATGAGCGGGCGCCAGCTTCCGATCATTCTGGCGCTCGGCACCACGCAAACTTTGGCGTGGGCTTCCAGCTACTACCTGCCCGCGATCCTGGCCGATCCGATCGCGCGCGATCTCGGCGTCTCCTCGAACTGGGTATTCGCCGCGTTCTCGGCGTCGCTGGTGATTTCGGCGATGCTGGGTCCGCGGGTCGGCCGGCGGATCGACCTCGCCGGCGGCAGGCAGGTGCTGTCGATTTCCAATCTGACGCTGGCCGCGGGACTGGCGCTGCTCGGCGCCACCCATTCGATCCCGGTGCTTGCGATCGCCTGGCTCCTGCTCGGCGTCGGCATGGGATGCGGCCTGTACGATGCGGCCTTCGCAGCGCTCGGGCGCATCTACGGCGACGCGGCGCGCCGCCCGATCACCGGCATCACCCTGCTCGCGGGTTTTGCAAGTACCGTCGGCTGGCCGCTGACGGCTTTCGGCCTCGAACGCATCGGCTGGCGCGACACCTGCTTCGCCTGGGCTCTTGCCCATATCCTGATCGGCCTGCCAATCAATCTTTTCATGTTGCCCACGGTGAAGGTAGCCAAGGCGGCGGTCGCGGCATCGACAAAACCGCACATCCCGATCGACCGGACCATGATCCTGCTGGCGTTCGCCTTCGCGGCGGCATGGAGCGTCACCGGCGCGATGGCGGCGCATCTGCCGCGCATCCTGGAAGCGGCCGGTGCGACCACGTTGCAGGCGGTGGCGGCCGGCGCGCTGATCGGCCCGGCGCAGGTGGCTGCCCGCATCGTGGAAGCGAGTGTGCTCAGCCGCTATCACCCGCTGCTGTCGACCCGGCTGGCGTGCCTGACGCACCCGATCGGCGCCGCTATCCTGGCGCTCGTGGGCGGCGGGGCGGCAAGCCTGTTCGCGGTCTTTCACGGCGCCGGCAACGGCGTCCTGACGATCGCGCGCGGCACGCTGCCGCTGGCGATCTTCGGCCCGCAAAATTATGGCTACCGGCTCGGCATCATCGGCGCGCCGGCGCGGATGGCGCAGGCCGCGGCCCCTCTGGCGTTCGGTCTGTTGATCGACGCCATGGGAAGCCGCGTCCTGATCGTTTCCTCCGCGCTCAGCCTCTCGGCCCTGGCGGCGCTGTCGCTGCTGAGGAAGAAACCGGCGGCGTCATGATGATGTGAGGAGCCCGCACCATTTGCCTCTTTCCATTCCTCGCCGTTTCAAGCAAAACCACGGCATGGAAAAACAGACCGAACCGGCGGAAGGATTCAAAGGCCTTGTGCGGTGGGCAATGACCCCGCCGCAATCGGTCGCGGTCTATTTCGTCTTTCTTGTTCTGGTGTTGGGATTGTCGTTCTACGCCGGGACGCTGAAGCCCAGGAAGGCGATCGGCATGGACCCGCCGCCCGTCTCCGTCCCGCGCAACTGAAGCTTTCGAAAATTCAGCGCCACCGGGGATTACCGGAATGACACGCGATGGAACGCCTGCGATCGTCCGCATCAATCCGCCCGAACTCGGCACCCCGCCCGGCTACTCCCAGATAGTCGACATCAGCGCCGGCCGCATCATCTTTATCGCAGGCCAGACCGCGCTCGATCGCGACGGCAACGTCGTCGGCAAGTCTGATTTTGCCGCTCAGGCAGCGCAGGTGTTTCGCAATCTCGCCGTCGCCCTGCAGGCGAGCGGATGCACGCCAGCCAATCTGGTGAAGCTCACGGTGTTCCTCACCGACATGGACAATCTCGGGCTCTATCGCGAGGCGCGCAACCGCTTCTTTGCCTCGGTGATGCCGCCGGCCGTGCCCGCGGTGACGCTGGTCGAAGTGTCAAAACTGTATGGCGCGGATTTCATGATCGAGATCGAGGCCATCGCGGCGGCGTAGCCGCCGCACGAAAGCGAGACCAGCTGCAATCCCGAGAATTACTCCAGCGGAAGCTCTGCCTGATCTTCCGACCAGTCGATGACCTCGAAAAACATCCCGCGCCTGAGCATTTCCGCCTCAAGCTCTGCGGCGTGTTTTTTCCACTCGGCGGTCTCGCGAACGCGAAATCTCGGTTCTTCGTCGAAGCCGCTGAGTTCATCATCGGCCGCCAACGCCCCGCGGATGCCCTCGTACATCATGGTAAGGCTGTCGCTCGTGAACGCTCGATAAATCATCGGGCCTCCCATCATCCTGTGAAAAGCGTGGGCTGCAATTCACGACGGGTAGCCTTTCGCCAGAAGCCACGAACAGGGCTCCTCGCCAGCAATCCAGTGCTCAGCCTCGGCTTCGCTTGCAAACCAATTGATACGCTCAATTACCGAATTCGGACCAAGCGCCTCAATTTCCCACGCGCCATCCTCAAAAACAGGGCCTGAAAATTACCCCGACTATCTTCTCACTATGGGCCCGCCGCCGAAAAACTGGCCTCCCCTCGATACCTGCCCGGCGGCAACCGAGCAGTTCGGGCATTTGGTTGCCATGTCGCCAATATGCCCGGCCCACGGGTATGATCAAGCCGGAATCGTGCACCCGCGCTCGCCCGTTCCCCTGTCCGGGCCGGTTCCCCCTGACACTCGTTTGCCGCGGGCCGGCCACGACTTGCGCGTTTTTCGAATGCAAACCCGCCCGCTCAACCGCCGAGCTCCGGGTCATCCATGCCAGCTGTGAAGGTCCGTGCTTCGACGATCCTCTGCGAGTTCGAGCAAGCCCAGGCGGAGCTCGTCGGCAAAGCCGTGGTCCTCACCGACGGCAAGGCGGGCACGGTGGAGCACGTCTGGCTCGACGAATTGCACGGTCTGCGAATCTCCATCAGAGGCCACGATGGGAAGTGGCCTATCTCCACCGTCAAGTTCGCACAGAGTTGAGAGCGCCTGCGCCGGACGCCGCAGACCTGGAACCAATCCCTCGCGACGCACTTGAATCCAGGTTCCGCTGCGCTGGAGTTCCCGCATGCCGAGACTATCTGGCTGGAAACCGATGATCGTGCCTTACGGCGCAGACCAAACCATTTACCTCGTCGTTGACCGTCTTGATCAACAGGGAAGCATCTACCGCGAGGCCGAGGTCGAGCGGACGGACTTCGAGACCATCATCGCCGACTTCCTCTCGGGGCAGTTTAACGACCCGGTTCGCGTTGTCGCCTTCAACACCCTTGAACATTGGTCGAAGGACGTCTCCGGGGATATTGCCGGCGAAATTCTGATCCGCTGCGACATCGAGGGTGTAGCGGTTCCCGAGCATATCCGGGATTTCGTTGCCAGCTACACCGATCCGTCCCGGCAGTCGGCCTTGCATCTGGCATGATCGGGGCTCGGGCGAAAGAAGACGTGGATGCCCGGCACGTGACGACGGGAAGTTTACTCCACGCCGCGCCCGAACTTGTTCGACTTCGGCAGACCGTGTGCGAGGCGGCCGGCGTCGGCGCGGTTGCCGCGCCAGTCCGACAATTCCTTCCAGCTCATGCTTTGGTCGCGCCCTGCTGAAATCCTTCCAGGTCAGGCCGGCCTTGGAATCAAACGTGGCGACGTCGGACAGCGCAGCGCTGGTGTACTTCTGCAGGCGCACGCCGCGGCCGCGGGTCATTTCCGGCACCTGATCGATCGGGAAAACCACCATTTTGTGATTGGTTCCGATCACGGCGACGGTGTCGCCGGTGACGGTGGCGAGCACGCGGGCCTCGTTGGGCATTTCGACGTTCAAGACCTGCTTGCCCTTGCGGGTATTGCTTACGCAATCGTCCTCGTTGACCACAAAACCCTGCCCTTCATGGCTTGCAATCAGGAATTTGCGGCCGCCCTTGTTGACGAACAGCGACACGATCGCCGCGTCCTGATCCATGTCGATGAACATCCGGATCGGCTCGCCATGGCCGCGTCCGCCCGGCAGTTTTGCGACATCGAGCGAATAGAACTTTCCGTTGGTGGCAAACAGCATCAGCTTCGAGGTGGTCTCGGCAAAAAATGTAAAACCGAGCTTGTCGTCGGTCTTGAACGTCAGTCCCGAGAGATCGGAAACCTGCCCCTTCAAGGTGCGCACCCAGCCCTTGTCGGAAACGACGACGGTGACCGGCTCGCGCTCGACGAAGGCTTCCTCGATCGCGGCGAGATCGTGCTCGGGCGCATCGGCGAACTGCGTGCGGCGCTTGCCGAGCGGCGTCTTCGGCCCAAAGATGTCGCGCACCTTGCGCACCTGCTCGCCGACCCTGGACCACTGTTCGGCTTCCGAGCCGAGGATCGCCTTGACGCCCTTCAATTCCGCGCGAAGGTTCTTGTCCTCGGTGCGGATCTCGAATTCCTCAAGCTTGCGCAAGCTACGCAGGCGCATGTTGAGGATGGCGTCCGCCTGGACCTCCGTCAGCTTGAACGCTTTTACCAATGCCGGCTTCGGCTCGTCCTCGGTGCGGATGATTTTTATCACCTTGTCGATGTTGAGATAGGCGATCAGGTAACCGCCCAGGACTTCCAGCCGGTTCTCGATCTGTGTCTTGCGGTAGTTGGAGCGGCGCAGCAGCACGTCGCGCAGATGATCGAGCCATTCGCGCAAGGCCTCGGCCAGCCCGAGAACCTTGGGAACACGGCCCTTCACCAGAACGTTGAGGTTCAGCGGGATCCGGCTTTCCAGCTCGGTCAGCCGGAACAGCGATTCCATCAGCAATTCCGGATCGACCGTGCGCGATTTCGGCTCGATGACGAGACGTATGTCTTCGGCGGACTTGTCGCGGACGTCGCCGACCAGCGGCAGCTTCTTGTCGTTGAGCAGTTCGGCGATCTTCTCCACCAGCCGCGACTTCTGCACCAGCCATGGAATTTCGGTAATGACGATGACCCAGGTGCCGCGGGCGCCCTCTTCCTGGCTCCATTTGGCGCGGGTGCGGAACGCGCCGCGCCCGGTCATGTAGGCTTCGGCGATGGCCTCCTTGGAATCGACGATGATGCCGCCGGTCGGGAAATCCGGACCCTTCACCCATTTCAGAAGCGTCTTCGACCTTGCCTCGGGCTTGTCGATCAGATGCAGCGCGGCGTCGCACAATTCGGCCGCGTTGTGCGGCGGGATCGAGGTCGCCATGCCGACCGCGATACCCTGCGCGCCGTTGGCGAGCAGGTTCGGAAAGCCGCCGGGCAGCACGATCGGCTCCTTGGACTGGCCGTCGTAATTGGCGCGGAATTCGACGCCGTCCTCGTCGATGCCGTCGAGCAGGAGCCGCGCGACCTCGGTCATGCGCGCTTCGGTGTAGCGATAGGCGGCCGGATTATCGCCGTCGATGTTGCCGAAATTGCCCTGGCCGTCGACCAGCGGATAACGCGAGGAGAAATCCTGGGCGAGCCGCACCAGCGCGTCGTAGATCGACTGGTCGCCATGCGGATGGAACGAGCCCATCACGTCGCCGACGATTTTTGCCGACTTCTTGAACGGCGTGCCGGGATCGAGCCGCAGCAGGCGCATGCCATAGAGGATGCGGCGATGCACCGGCTTCAGGCCGTCGCGGGCGTCCGGCAGCGCGCGGTGCATGATGGTGGAGAGGGCATAGGCGAGATAGCGCTCCTCGAGCGCGTCCCGCAGCATGACCTCGTGAATTTCGGCCGGTTCCGGCGGTAACTGTCGTTTTCCCATGGGGAGGCGTTAAACCCTGGCGGTGAATCGGGCAACCGCGAATCAACAGGCAAATTTATAGGCCGCCCGGCGGCATCACGGAACCGCAGCTTTGGCCCGATGCCTGGTTACCGCGTTGATAAAGCCGTCGCGGGCGTCGGAATGGCCCTGCCCGCGCGGCTCCAGCACGTGGCGCAGCAGGAACAATCCGGTGAGCCGAAAGCCGTCCTGCAGGTCCTGGTCCGACCAGCCGTTCGGACCGCTTTCGCCCTGGCGCAGGAACGCCGGCAGCCGCAGCAGCCGGTCGCGCCAGGGATCGCCGGCCTGCCGCGACACCGCGCCGCCGGATTTCGGCGACACATAGATCAGCTCGGAGGTCGCGCCGGTCGCGGCGCAGGTTTCCAGATCGAGCCCGAAGCCGAGTTCGGCCAGCATCGCCAGTTCGAATTTGATCAGATGAGCGGCGGCTTCGCCGATGTCGTCGAAATCATCCAGCGTACGATCCAGCATGTCGTAGATGTCCTGATGCGGATCGCGCTCCGGCAACAGCCGCGCCAGCGAGGCCAGATGGGTCACGCCATAGACCGCGTGCGACGACGCCAGCACGGTCGCCGCGCGCAGTCGGATGCCCTCGATCGCATAATAGCCGAGATGCTCGTCGAGCCGCGCCCGCCACACCGCGCGCACGCTGTTGCCGGGCTGCAGCAGCGGCCGCATCCGCGAACCGGCCCCGCCGCGCACCAGCCCGAGATGGCGGCCATGGCCGCGCGTCAGCAGCTCGACGATGGCAGAGGATTCGCCATGCCGCCGCACCCCCAGCACGATGCCTTCGTCGGTCCATTCCATGATGGCAGGGAGTGTACAGGATTCCCGCCGGTGCGAGCCGCAGCTACGCGTTGAACCAGCCTTGGCGTCGCCGGTGAAGGAAAAATACAGCCCCGCCGCGGTCAGGGCGCAGGAGACGACCTCGATGGCGCTGTCGAGCTGCAAGCCCGCTCTCGCCGATGACCTGCACCAGCGAGATCGCGGACAGCACCAGCGCCGCGGCCAGCACCCAGCGCGGCCAGTTCTTGCGCCGCTGGGCCGCGAGCCAGACGAAAAACACCAGCAACAGGATCATGCAGCCCGCCGATCACGGTCGCGACCATGATCATGGATTCCGTCATCTCCGCGCTCGGCGTGCGGTCCTGGAACGCGACCGACAGCGCGTCGAGCGTCAGCGACAGATACAGCAGCACTTCAAACCACAGCACGTTTTTGGGTACGTTCATCGGCGGCCGTCATTCCTTGGGAAATTCCAGTCCCATTTCGCGGTAGCGGTCGGGATCGTCGCCCCAGTTTTCGCGCACCTTGACGAACAGGAACAGATGCACGGGCACGCCCACGATCTCGGCGATTTCCTTGCGCGACTCCGCGCCGATCGCCTTGATGGTGGCGCCGCCCTTGCCGAGCACGATCTTGCGCTGGCTTTCGCGCTCGACAAAAATCGTCTGCTCGATGCGGATCGACTTATCCTTGCGCTCGGTCCAGCTGTCGGTCTCGACGGTGGACTGATACGGCAGTTCCTGGTGCAGCTGGCGGAAGATCTTTTCCCGGGTGATTTCGGCCGCCAGATGCCGCATCGGCGCGTCCGACATCTGGTCCTCGGGATAATGAAACGGCCCCGGCGGCACCATCTCCGCCAGCGTATGCCTGAGATCGTCGACGCCGTCGCCCGACAGCGCCGAGACCATGAAGGTCCTCGCAAAGCCCAGGCGGTCGTTGGCGGCCTTGGCCAGCGCCAGCAGCTTTTCGCGCGGAACCAGATCGATCTTGTTCAGCACCAGGATTTTCTCGTGCTGAACGGTCGCGACCTTGGTGAGGATCGCGTCGGCTTCCTCGTCGATCCCCGCCTTGGCGTCGAGCAGCACGCAGACCAGATCGGCGTCATGCGCCCCGCTCCATGCCGTCGACACCATGGCGCGGTCGAGCCTTCGTTTGGGCAAGAAGATCCCGGGCGTGTCGACCAGAATGATCTGCGCATGGTTTTCGATCACGATGCCGCGGATCAGCGCGCGCGTGGTCTGCACCTTGCGCGAGACGATCGTGACCTTGGAGCCGACCAGCGCGTTGACCAGCGTGGACTTGCCGACATTGGGAGCGCCGATCAGCGCGACAAAGCCGCAGCGCGTGGCGGCCGGCGCGCCATCGCCTGAAGGTTTATCCGTCATTGCTGCCGCCGCCGACGCCTTCGCGCTCGATCATCACGGACGCCGCGACCTTTTCGGCGGCGCGCTTGCTGCCACCGACGCCTTCGGCCGGCGCCAGACCCGGCAAATCCACGGCGACGCGAAACTGCGGATCGTGGTGCGGCCCGGTACGCTCGATCTCGCGATAGACCGGCGTCGGCAGTCCCTTGCCCTGCGCCCATTCCTGCAGCACCGTCTTGGGGTCGCGCAGCGGCCGCCGCGGCTTGCGCATCCGCTCGGTCCAGTTGCGCTCGACGAACTGCGCCGCGGCCGCATAGCCGCCGTCGAGAAACACCGCGCCGATCACCGCCTCGCAGATGTCGCCGAGCACGGATTTGCGCAACCTCGCGCCGGCGCCGGCGCCGACCGCGCCGAGCTTGATGTCGTCGAGCAGCCCGAGCGACTTCGCCACGTCGGCGCAGCTCTCCTTGCGCACGAGATCGGCGAGCCGCTTCGACAGTTCGCCCTCGTCGGCGTTCGGGAAGGCGCGATACAGCATGTCGGAGACGATCAGCCCGAGCACGTGATCGCCGAGGAATTCGAGGCGCTGGTAGCTGTCGCCGCGCTTGCGCGCGGATTTCAGCGCGGAGACGTGGGTGAAGGCGGTGGTCAGCAGAGCGGGATCGGCAAATTTGTGCCCGATCCGCGCCTCGATCGCCGCGGTCGCCGCCTTGGCGCTGACCTTGCTGCGCTTCTTCTTCGCCGCCACGGGTTCGTGGCCGGCGTCAGGCTGAGGGCTTGCTTCGCCTGACGGCGACGAGGTCTGGATATCCGGTGTTTCGTCGTTCATCGCACGATTGAGAATATGCGATTCCAGCGCACCGCGGTGGGCCAGCGCCAGAACATCCAGGCGTGTTCGCCCTCGGCAATGGAGAAGAAGATCATCTGCGCCCGGCCGACGATGTTCTCGAACGGCACGTAGCCCACCGCCGACAGCACCCGGCTGTCGGTCGAGTTGTCCCGGTTGTCGCCCATCATGAAGAAATGGCCGGGCGGCACGGTGTAGACGTTGGTGTTGTCGTAGAAGCCGTTGTCGACGCAATCCAGCGACTCATAGCTGACGCCGTTCGGCAGCGTTTCCTTCCAGCGCTTCACCCGCGCGGTGGCGTCGGACCCGCAGGGATCCTCGCCGATGAAGTCGCTCAGCCGCTCGCGTTTCACCGGTACGTCGTTGATGTAGAGCAGCCCCTCCTTCATCTGGATGCGGTCGCCGGGCAACCCGATCACGCGCTTGATGTAGTCGGTGGTATCATCCTTCGGCAGGCGGAACACGACGACATCGCCGCGCGCCGGCTCGGAGCCGAAGATGCGCCCCGAAAACAACGGCGGCGACAGCGGAATCGAATAGTGGCTGTAACCGTAGGAATATTTCGAGACGAACAGATAGTCGCCGACCAGAAGCGTCGCCTTCATCGAGCCGGAGGGGATGTTGAAGGGCTGGAACAGGAAGGTGCGGATCACCAGCGCGATCAAGAGAGCGTGGATGACGACGCGGACGGTTTCGCCCAAGCCGCTTTCAGATTTTGTCCCGGATGTCACGCTCATCGCTTTCCCAATTCCCCGCTGCGTTCCCCGCGCGGTGGCAGAGCATTTTCCTTACGCGAATCGCTGCTCGTTTCGCGTCAAGAAAATGGTCCTGATTCTGATGTTGAGAGCCAATTCCGGCGCAAACCCGAATTCGCTCTGGCTCGATCCAACCTGCGGCGTTTTAGACCGTTGTTCGCAGCCGCGCAATCAACGGCCCCATCAAAACTTTCTAATCCTTTGACAAGTCAATGATTTTTAGTTTTGCGACAGCCCGTCGGCCACGCCGCCCCAGCGCCTCAGGATTTGCCCGGATTGACCGCCGAAATTATGACGAAGGCCTGCGCCAACGGCCAGTCATCGGTGATGCTGAGATCGATCCGCGCCTCATACCCTTGCGGCGTCAGCGCCTCGAGCCGGGCCAGCGCCCCGCCCGTCAGTTGCATGGTCGGACGGCCGCCCGGCAGGTTCACCACCCCCATGTCGCGCCACCAGACGCCACGCCGGATTCCCGGTGCCGAGCGCCTTGGAGCAGGCTTCCTTGGCGGCGAACCGCTTGGCATAGGTCGCCACCACCATGTTCTCGTTCTTGGCGCGGCGCCCGGCCCTGGCGCGCTCGGCCTCGGTGAAAATGCGGTCGAGAAAGCGGTCGCCGTGACGCTCGATGACCTTGGCGACACGGCGGATGTCGATCAGGTCGGAGCCGATGCCGATGATCATGCCCTGGCCGCCTGATTCTGGCCGGCAAGGCCCGAACTCCCGAGATTGATGCGGCCGCGATCCATCGCGGCGCGCATCGCGCGCACCGTCTCGGCAAGGCCGACGAACAGCGCCTCCCCGATCATGTAAGTAGCCGATGTTCAGTTCGGCGATCTCGGGCAGCCCTGCGATCTTCTCGGCGGTGGCATAATCGAGGCCGTGGCCGGCATGGACCTCGAGGCCGGCCGAGCGCGCCAGTGCCGCGCCTGCGACGATGCGCTGCCATTCCGCTTCCGCCTTGGCCGCATGGCCATCGACCACGGCATCGCACCAGGCGCCGGTGTGGATTTCGATCACCGGCGCGCGCAATTTTGCCGCCATTTCGATCTGGCGCGGCTCGGCGGCGATGAACAGCGACACCCGCACGCCGGCATCGTTCAACCGCGCGATGAACGGCTTCAGCGCGTTGTGCTGTCCGACCACGTCGAGGCCGCCCTCGGTGGTGAGCTCCTCGCGGCGCTCGGGCACCAGGCACACCGCGTGAGGCTGGGTCGCCAGCGCTATTCGCAGCATGTCCTGCGGTCGCCGCCATCTCGAAATTCAGCGGCTTTGAGATCTCGGCCTTCAGCCGCGCCATGTCGTCGTCGCGGATGTGGCGGCGATCCTCGCGCAAATGCGCGGTGATGCCGTCGGCGCCGGCCTCGATCGCGAGCAGCGCCGCGCGCACCGGATCGGGATTGCGCCCGGCCCGCGCGTTGCGCAGGGTGGCGACGTGGTCGACATTGACTCCGAGGCGCAGCGGAGGATGGGGCATGCAGAACTCGCAGGGAAACTAAGAGGTGAAGCTATCCATTGACGCGTTCGACCCGCGCGACGACGGCTTTGGCGCGCAACTGGGCGATAATAGCGCTGAGATGCTTGAGGTCATAGACCTCAAGATCGATGGTCAGCTCGGTGAAATCGGGCGAGCGCCTGAACATGCTGATATTGTCGATATTGCCGTCGTGCTCGGCGATCACGGTGGCCACCTGGGCGAGGCTGCCGGGCTCGTTGACGTTGTCGACCATGATCCGCGCCGGAAAGCGCTGCGGCGTCGATTCGTCGACATCCCAGCGCACGTCGAGCCAGCGCTCCGGCTCCTCCTCGAAATCCTTCAGCGCCGGCGACTGGATCGGGTAGATCGTGATGCCCTCGCCCGGCGAAACGATCCCGACGATCCGGTCGCCCGGCACCGCGCCGCCGTTCGGCGCGAATTTGACCGGCAAATCGGAATTGATGCCGCGCACCGGTATCGCCGACGGGCTGCGCGAGGGATCGGGCGGCGATTTCAGCTTCAGTTTGACCGCGAGGCTCTTCTTGGCGCCGAACCGCGCGACCCGTTCCTCCTTGTAGTCGGGATACATCGCGCGCGCGACGTCGGAGGCCTTCATCTCGCCGCGCCCGACCGCCGCCATCACGTCGTCGATCGAGGCGCGCGCCAGCCGCGGCAGCGCGCCCTTGAGCTTGTCGTCGGCGTATTCGATCTTGGCGCGCACGAACAGGCGCTCGACGATGCGGCGGCCGAGGCCGGCATATTGATCGCGCACCGCGGTGCGGGTCGCGCGCCGGATCGCCGCCCGCGCCTTGCCGGTCACCGCGAGCGATTCCCACGCCGACGGCGGCGCCGACTGGGCTTCCGAGGTCAGGACCTCCACCTCGTCGCCGTTCTGCAGCTCCGACGACAGCGGCGCGAACTTGCCGTTGATCTTGCAGCCCACCGCGCTGTTGCCGACGTCGGTATGCACCGCATAGGCGAAGTCGATGACATTGGCCTGGCGCGGCAGCGCGATCAGCTTGCCCTTCGGCGTAAAGCAGAACACCTGGTCGTGGAACAGTTCGAGCTTGGTATGCTCGAGAAACTCTTCCGGATTGGCGCTTTCCGACAGGATTGCGATGGTGTGGCGCAGCCAGGCAAAGGCGTTGGATTCGCGCTTCAGGAGTTCGGTCGGCGAACCCACGTCGTCCTTGTAGAAGGCGTGCGCGGCGATGCCGAATTCCGCGATCTGGTCCATTTCCTCGGTGCGGATCTGCAACTCGACGCGCTGGTTGCCGGGGCCGATCACGGTGGTGTGGATCGAACGGTAATCGTTCTGCTTCGGCGTCGAGATGTAATCCTTGAACCGGCCAGGCACCACCGGCCAGGTGGTGTGCACGACGCCGAGCGCGCGATAGCAGGATTCGACGTCCTCCATCACCACGCGGAAGCCGAAGATATCTGACAATTGCTCGAAGCCGACCGACTTGCGCTCCATCTTGGTCCAGATCGAAAACGGCTGCTTGCGCCGGCCGTAGACATGCGCGGTCACACCGTTCTTCTGCAGATTCTTGGTGAGCTGGCTTTCGATCTCGCCGATCAGGTTGCGGTTGCGCTCGGCAAGCGAATCCAGCCGCTGCATCACGACCGCATAGGCTTCCGGATCGAGCGTGCGGAATGAAAGGTCTTCCAGTTCCTCCCGCATCTCCTGCATGCCCATGCGGCCAGCGAGCGGCGCATAGATGTCGAGGGTCTCCTCGGCGATCCGGTGGCGCGAGGCGGGCGGCACGAATTCCAGCGTGCGCATGTTGTGCAGACGGTCGGCGAGCTTGATCAGCAGCACGCGGACGTCGTCGGCGATCGCCAGCAACAGCTTGCGCAGGTTCTCGGCCTGCTTGGCCTCGCGCGACACCAGTTCCAGCCGCTTCAGCTTGGTGAGCCCCTCCACCAGCGCGCCGATCTCGGGCCCGAAGATGTGATCGATCTCGGCACGGGTCGCCTCGGTATCCTCGATGGTATCGTGCAGCAGCGCCGCGACGATGGTGGCGTCGTCGAGCTTGAGGTCGGTGAGAATTGCCGCGACCTCGAGCGGATGCGAAAAATAGGGGTCGCCGGAGGCGCGGGTCTGCGCGCCGTGCGCCTTCATGGCGTAGACATAGGCGCGGTTCAGCAAGTCTTCGTTGGTATCGGGGTTATAGGACCTGACGCGTTCGACCAGATCGTATTGCCGCATCATGCGCGAACGTGGCGGCTTGGCGGCTTTCACCAGCGCAGGCGAGGAAGGCGCCACGGCGACCGATTCCGTCGCGGCCTGCATCTGGGGTGTGCTGCGGCGCCAATACGCCATGGGGATCACTGCCTTCACATGCCGGGGCCCCTGAAGCGGCCCGACTGATATTACCTAGTGCGCCGAGAGCGAAGCAGCACCCTTCTGGGCCACGAAACCGCTCGATTTAGGACATTCCGGGCGCAATCTGACGCCGAACCGGCGGTCCCTCGACCCGATCGAAGACCGCCGCCCGCGGAACCCGTCCGCACCCGTGACGGACCTATGGTAATCATGAAAACGTCAATAAAAGCAAAGGCCCGGATCGATGTCCGGGCCTTCGGTCAAATCGGCGGGGGTCAACACACCCTGCAATTGCAAGCCTTCCGGCTTACTCGTCCTCTTCGGGCTGCTCTTCCGGCGGCGCCAGACCCTCGAGGCCCTTCAGAAGCTCTTCCTCGGTCATGCGCTCGACGGCCACCTCGGTATCGTCGGCATCGACGCTGGCGCCAGCCGATCCGATCAAGGGCACCGTATCGGGCTCCGGCTCGTCCACCTCGACGAATTTCTGCAGCGAATGAACCAGTTCTTCCCGCAAATCTTCGGGAGAAATGGTTGAATCCGCGATTTCGCGCAGCGATACAACCGGGTTTTTGTCGTTATCGCGATCGACTGTCAGCTGGGAGCCGGACGAGATCATGCGGGCGCGGTGCGCCGCCAACAAAACCAGATCGAACCGGTTGTCGACCTTGTCAATGCAATCTTCTACGGTGACGCGCGCCATCGACTGTCGCTCCGTTAAATGGGACGAATATGTTGGTTATGCTCGGTAGTTATAGGGACCATGGCCTTTCCGCAAGGCCATTTTGTGATTTGCCTTCCCGACCCGCTCTGGTAACCCGTTGCGAGGCCGGATGGCCGGAGCGTCCTGATGCATGGCGGGGCCATCTGGGACAAGAAATCGCTGCATTGCGACTTGAAAGTTTGAGCCTTTTCGCCCTTGCCTCACCACATTGCGATGGTGTTTGTCAGGGTTCGAATTAACCTCGCTTTTGGGCAGCAAATTCTGGAAATGCGCGGCCGGTTGCCGCTGCGCCAAAAACGTTAACAACAACGTGAGAACACTTTGATGTCAGCTTCTTCCAGCAACAAGATCGCGCTCTTTATTGATGGCGCCAACCTCTACGCAACCGCCAAGACGCTCGGTTTCGATATCGACTACAAGCGCCTGCTGAAGGAATTCCAGAGCCGCGGAACCCTGCTGCGCGCGTTCTATTACACCGCTATCATTGAAGATCAGGAATATTCGTCGATCCGCCCCTTGATCGACTGGCTCGACTACAACGGCTACACCGTCGTCACCAAGGCGACCAAGGAATTCATCGACGCCAGCGGCCGCCGCAAGGTGAAGGGCAACATGGATATCGAGCTCGCGGTCGACGCGATGGAGCTCGCCGAGCATGTCGATCAGATCGTGCTGTTTTCCGGCGATGGCGATTTTCGCTCGCTGGTCGAAGCGGTGCAGCGCCGCGGGGTGCGGGTTACCGTGGTCTCGACGATTTCGAGCCAGCCGCCGATGATCGCCGACGAGTTGCGGCGCCAGGCCGATGTCTTCACCGATCTGGTGGAGCTGCAATCCAAGCTTGGCCGCGATCCGTCCGAACGCCCGGCCCCGCGCGAGCCGCGCCACCACGCGCCGCAATTCCTGCAGCGCGCGACCACGATGGCGCCGAGGGGCGATGACGACGATTTCGAAGACTGAGAATAACGATCCGGCGAGCGGCCAGCCGCTGGCCGCCCTGCTACGCACCGAACCCGACCGCAACTGCCCGCTCTGTCCGAGGCTCCTGAGCTTCCGCGAAACGGCGCGCGCGCGTAACCCGGACTGGTTCAATTCACCGGTCCCGTCGTTTGGCGATCCCGATGGGCGGCTCCTGATCGTCGGCCTCGCGCCGGGCTTGCAGGGCGCCAATCGCACCGGGCGTCCCTTCACCGGCGATTTCGCCGGCGACCTGCTCTATGCGACACTGATCGAATACGGCTTTGCCAGGGGCATCTATCAGGCCCGGCCCGATGACGGGCTGACGCTGGTCGATTGCCGGATCAGCAACGCGGTGCGCTGCGTGCCGCCGCAGAACAAGCCGCTGCCCGTGGAAATCAACACCTGCCGGCAATTCCTGTCAGCAACGGTTGCTGCGATGCCAAGGCTGCGCGCGATCGTGGCGCTTGGCCGGGTAGCGCATGAATTGGCGCTGAAGGCGCTCAGCGTTCGCGCCGCTGCGGCGCCGTTTGCGCATGGCGCCATCCACCAGGCCGGCGCCCTGAAGCTCTACGACAGCTATCACTGCTCGCGTTACAACACCAATACGCGGGTGCTGACGCCGGCAATGTTCCGCAACGTATTTGCGAAGGTGCGCGCGGATCTGGGGTGAGCCAGGTCGTCATCCCTAGCTAACGGCTCCGCCGTTATCCCTGCGTAACGGCTCTGCCGTTATCGCACGCAGGTACGAGCTCAAGCGCCCCCACGACCAATCCCATCAAACCGGATTTTCCTTCAACCACGCCAGCACATCGCCGGCATTTCGATCGGGCGGAAACACCGGATAGAACACGTGGCTGATGCGACCGTCATCAACGATCAGCGCCAGCCGTTTTATCAACGTCAGGCCCGCCACCTGCATGGTCGGCAGTTTCAGCGCACGCGTCAGTTCCAACTCTTCATCCGATAACACCGGGAACGGCAAATGCAGCCGCGAGGCCATCTCCGTCTGGTAGACGTTGCTCTGCGTCGACAGGCCGAAGACGTGCGCGGCACCGGCGGCCTTCAATTCCGCGAACAGGTCGCGGAACGCGCAGGTCTGCGGCGTGCAGCCGCGCGCCCCCGGAATCATGTCCCAGTCGTCGACCAGCGAGATCTTGCCGGGCTCGCCGGTCCTGGGATAGGCGAACACCACGGTGCGCCCCGGCAGCGCCGACAGCGTCACCGTCTTATCGTCGGTCGCAACCAGGCTGATCGGCGGGATCGTCATGCCCACAAGATGCGCCGCCGCACCGTCGTCGGCCGGCGCCGGAATCTTGCTCCAGTCGACTTCAAGCAGATTTTTCTGGTTCATCGTACGATTCTCCATCGGTCGTCATTGCCCGCTACGTACGCGAAGCGTTTGCGCAAGGGAGCGCTTGCAATGAAGCACCCGGTTCTTGCGGTCCCGGACGCTGATTGCTTCGCTTCGCTCGCAACGACGGACAGGCATGAGGATAGCCGCTATCCCCGCGCCCGCAGCAGGCGACCCTTCTCCCTGCCCCAGTCGCGCTTTTTTTCGCTCTCGCGCTTGTCGTGCAGCTTCTTGCCCTTCGCCACCGCCAGCAACAGCTTGGCGCGGCCGCGTTCGTTGAAATAAAGCTTTAGCGGAATCAGCGTCATGCCTTCGCGCTCGACCGCGCCCATCAGCTTGTTGATCTGCTTCTTGTGCAGCAACAGCTTGCGCGGCCGCTTCGGCTCATGATTGAAGCGGTTGGCCTGCAGGTATTCCGGAATATTGGCGTTGATCAGCCAGATCTCGCCGTCCTTGGAATCCGCATAGGATTCCGCAATGGTGGTCTTGCCGTTGCGGATCGACTTCACCTCGGTGCCGGTCAGCGCGATACCCGCTTCCACCGTATCCTCGATCGCATAGTTGAACCGGGCCTTGCGGTTTTCCGCGACGACCTTGATCGCGCGCTGGTTTTTTTCGGCCATGATAAGATTGTCTCGGGAAAACGTCAGCGATAGCACCCCCGCGGCGCGTCTGCACGTCAAGACTTTTTGAGCAGATCGCGGATCTCGGTGAGCAGTTCTTCCTGGCGGGTCGGTTTCGGCGGCGCGGGCGCCGCTTCGTCCTTGCGCTTCAAAGCGTTGATGGAACGAATGACCATGAACAGCACGAAGGCGATGATGATAAAATTCAGCGTCAGCGTGAGGAAATTGCCCCAGGCCAGCACCGCGCCCTGCTTCCTGGCGTCGGCAAGATTGCCGGCGGTGACTGCCTTCGACAGCGGCGTGAAGTAATTGGAGAAATCGAGGCCGCCGGTGATCGCGCCGACGATCAGGCATGATGATGTCGCCGACCAGCGAGGTGACGATGCCGCCGAAGGCCGCGCCGATGATGACGCCGACCGCGAGGTCGACCACGTTGCCCTTCATGGCGAATTCACGGAATTCCTTCAGCATCCGCAAGCCCTTCTGTTCGACATCGCCCGCCGCGCCATTCATCGCCTGGAAAAGACCTAGTTGATCAGGCCCGCATGCACCATCGCGCTGCGCACCGCCACGCGCGTGGGCTCGGTGACCGGCACCATCGGCAGGCGCAGCGTCTCGTCGATCTTGCCGAGCAGCGACAGCGCGTATTTCACCGGCGCCGGATTGGACTCGATGAACAGGTTGGTGTGCAGCGGCATCAGCTTGTCGTGCAGCTTGAGCGCGGTCTTGAGATCGCCCTTCTGCCAGGCCAGGTGAAATTCGGAGCACAGCCGCGGCGCCACGTTGGAGGTGACCGAGATACAGCCATGACCGCCATGGGCCATATAGCCGAGCACGGTGGCGTCCTCGCCCGACAACTGGTTGAAATCCTCGCCCATCCTGGCGCGCTGCTGCGAAACCCGCACCATGCTCGCGGTCGCATCCTTGACGCCGGCGATGTTCTTCAGTTCGAACAGCCGCGCCATGGTGTCCACGCTCATGTCGATCACCGACCGCGGCGGAATATTGTAGATGATGATCGGAATTCCGATCGCATCGTTGATCGCCTTGAAGTGCTGGTACATGCCTTCCTGGGTCGGCTTGTTGTAGTAGGGCGTCACCACCAGCACCGCGTTGGCGCCCGCCTTCTCCGCATGCTCGGCGAGTTCGATCGCCTCCTTGGTCGAGTTGGAGCCGGCGCCGGCGATCACGGGAACGCGGCCCCTCGCCTCGTCGATGCACCATTCGACGACGCGCTTGTGTTCGTCGTGGCTCACGGTCGGGCTTTCGCCTGTGGTGCCGACCGGCACCAGGCCGTGGGTACCCTCGGCGATTTGCCAGCTCACCAGCGCGCGGAAGGCAGCTTCGTCGAGCGAACCGTTTTTGAAGGGCGTGACCAAGGCGGTGAATGAACCCCGGAAATTCGTCTTGGCTGCCATGGACTTCCTCCGAACGCGCGTTTGCGGCTTGGCCTTTGCTGGAACTGACAATTCATATCGGGTCTGGCGATCGGGCGAAAGGTCCGACCTTCGCCCGGCCCTAGCCGCGATTTTGCCGCGGTGTTGGCGCAGACACCGCAGGCCCCCAGCGTATTTTAGTATTTTATCCACATATTCAATCAAATAGAGCTAGGGCTTCAGCGATTGAATGATTTGCCGCGAAGGAACGCCGTGACCCCATCCAGCCGCGCAGCCGCGTTGCGATCGACGGCGCTGGCGACAAGCCTGGCGCTTGCCGTGGGGTTGTCGGCCCTGGCGGCGGACGCCTGGGCCAAGCCAAAAAAGTTCCATTGCCGAAGCCGCGGCCGATCGCGCGCAACGTCGTGCCCAGTACTTCCAAAAATACCGCGCCGGCGGCCAAAACCACGGCCAGGAATACCGCCCCGGCGGCGACGCCCGCTCGCGGGACTGCCAGCTTGACCCCTGCGACACGCCAGCACGCCGGCCTTGCCGCCGCCGCGCAAGCCGCCACCTCCGGCCGCGGTTGCCGCGACGTCATCGACCTCGCAGGCCGATACCGATGCGCTGGAAAACGTCATCGAGCTCGTCCGCAAGCACAAGCCCGCGGACGCCACCCAGGCCGAGGCGGCCATCACGGACCCGGTCGCGAGGAAACTCGCCGAATGGATCATCCTGCGCAGCGACGACAACGGCGCGTCGGTCGAGCGCTATCGCGCGTTCATATCCGCCAATCCGAGCTGGCCGTCGCAGACCTTCCTGCGCCGGCGCATCGAGGCGGCGCTGTGGGACGACCATCGCGACGATGCCACGGTGTGGGCATGGTTCGAGAACCAATCGCCGTTATCGGCCAAGGGCAAGTTCGTGCTGGCGCGCGCGATGCTGGCGCGCGGCGACCGGGCCAATGCGGAGCGTCTGGTGCGCGACGCATGGCGAAACGATTCGATGTCCGAGGAGACCGAGAGCACGGCGCTCGACCTGTTCGGCGCGCTGCTGACGCCGGGCGATCACAAGGCGCGGATGGATCTGTTCCTCTATGGCAGCGAACACGAGACTGCGCTGCGCGCCGCGAAGCGACTGGGCGCCGGTCAGCTCGCCCTGGCGAAGGCGCGCATCGCGGCCTACCGCAAGGCCTCCAACACCAGGGCGCTGCTGGAGGCGGTGCCGCACGAACTGCACGGCGATCCCGGCTACATCTTCAGCAAAATCCAGCTGCTTCGCCGCGAGGAGAAGTTCGCCGAGGCCGCCCAGCTCATGCTCAGCGCGCCGAGGGACCCGGCACGTCTCTACAACGTGGACGAATGGTGGATCGAGCGGCGCTTGCTGTCGCGCAAAATGCTCGACATCGGCGAGCGCCGCACCGCCTACCTGATCGCGCGCGATGCCGCCCTTCCCGCGCGCGACATCTACAAGACCGAGCAGGAATTCACCGCGGGCTGGATCGCGTTGCGCTTTCTGACCGACCCGGCCACGGCCGCGCAACATTTTGCGCGCATCGGCGCCGGCAGCGTCAATCCGACCGCGCTTGCGCGTGCCGGCTACTGGCAGGGCCGCGCCGCGGAAGCGGCGGGCCGCGCCCAGGACGCCCGCGCCGCCTACACGGCGGCGGCGGCGCAATCGACCAGTTACTACGGCCAGCTGGCGCGCGCGAAACTCGGCCTTCCCCAGATCGAACTCAATGCCGCTCCCGGCGGCCTCGGGCGCGGAATCGAAAGACTCGAGATCGTCCGCGCGGTGCAGCTTTTGTACGCTCTGGATGAAGGCCCAATCGCGGTCCCGATTTTCGCCGACATGGGCGAGAACGGCGATCCGGACGCGCTGGTGGGCCTCGGCGAGATGGCCTCCCGCCACGGCGACGCCCGCGGCATGCTGCTGCTCGGCAAGGCCGCGCTCAATCGCGGGCTGCCGTTCGATTTCTATGCCTATCCGGTGAACGGGATCCCGCCGTTCAGGTCGATCGGGCCGGAAGTCGAACGGAGCATCGTGTACGCGATCGCGCGGCAGGAAAGCGCCTTCAATCCCAATGATGTTTCGCCGGCGCAGGCCTACGGGCTGATGCAGGTGACGCCGGACGCCGGCCGTTACGTCTGCAAGAAATACGGCGCCAGCTTCGACCTTGGCCGGATGAAGACCGACCCGGCCTATAACGCAGCGCTCGGCGCCGCCGAGCTCGGCGGCTTGATCGAGGACTATCGCGGCTCCTACATCATGACGTTCGCGGCCTACAACGCCGGCCGCGGCAGCGTCAAAAAATGGATCGATCGCTACGGCGACCCGCGCGATCCCAAGGTCGATGCGGTCGACTGGGTCGAGCTCATTCCCTTCTCCGAGACCCGCAATTACGTGCAGCGGATCATGGAGAATTTGCAGGTCTATCGCGCCCGATTCGGCGGCGGAACGCGGCTGCAGATCGAAGCCGACCTGCACCGCGGCGCCAGCGTGGAGTAGACGGGGGGCATTCCTCGTCCGCCTTCGAGACGGCGATTGGCATCACCCTCTCCATGCGTCATGGCCGGGCTTGTCCCGGCCATCCACGCCTTCAGGCCAGAGCGTTTCGAACAGATCATCCCATTTGGGATTACTCGCGAGGATAAGACGCACCTTCCAGGTTCGACTCCAATGTTTGATATTATGCTCTCGCTGGATAGCCGTCCGGATGTCGTCGAAAGCCTCGAAATAGACCAGACGCTTCAACCCGTAGCGCTTTGTGAATCCCGGAATAGCACCGATACGGTGCTCGTAAATGCGACGAGCGACATTGCTCGTCACTCCAACGTACAGGATGCCGTTGGGGCGGTTCGTCAGGAAGTAAACGTATCCAGTCCGCATGCGCCATCAAGCAGAACGTAGATGGCCGGGACAAGCCCGGCCATGACGGCTCAAAGGTCTACGCAACGGCACCGTGGCCACGAAGAAAAAAACCCCCGGCAGTTTCCTGCCGGGGGTTCTCTTGGAGAGTTCTCAGACGATCGGGATCAGAAGTTGCGCTGAACGCGAACGTTGAAGGACACCGTGTCCTGGTTCTTGTACTCGTAGGTGGTCGTCGGCTTGGGAGCCGAGGCAGCCAAGACAGCGGTACCGGTCATCTTCTGGTCGAGGTGGAACCACAAGGCTTCGGCCGAGAACGTCAGGTTCTTGACCGGAGTCCAGCGGGTGACCAGACCGAGCTGCGAGATATTGTAGTCCGGGTTGCAGCTGAAGTCCGTCGAGGTATTCGCAACCGTCAGCTTGTTGGTGGTGACGTAGTTGGCACACCACTGACCCTTGGCGGTGGTGATGTCGAGCGAGCTGCCACCATACCGCACGGCGGCATAGCTGCCGAACAGGCTGGTCGACCAGTAGGGATCCCAGTTGTGGTTGAACGCACCGCGGATACCGTAGGCTTCCACCAGCTTGATGTCGCCGGTACCGCCGAACAGAACGGGCAGGTAAACCCCGTCAGATGTCTGGCCAAAGCCAATGCTCTGATACGCGCCCGCACGGCCCGTGCCGCTGAACATCGCGAAGCTCGGCGAACCGCCGCTGGTGGAGATCACGTTCTTCGTGTCACCCTTGGCGTAGCTCGCGTCGATCTTGATGTCGTCGCCGGCACCGGTCGGGATGTTCTTGATCTGCAACGCAGCCATCACCGAGCCGCCCCACTTGGTCTCGGGGTGGCCGCTGATCTCAGACAGAGCAGTCGGAACGCTACCGGCGCCCAGAACGTTGTAGGAACCGCTGACCTCATGCAGCGCGCCCGACAACTGGAACAGACCCCAGGCCTGATCGACGCGGATGTTGCCGACGACGTCGGGAGAGCGCGTGGCGGCGTAAGCGTTCGAACCGGCGGTAACAGTACTACCAGGAACCGAAAGATTTAGCACTGCGGTGCGGTTGAACACGGTCGGATCGTCAAGACCGATGGTGCCGGACACGCCGTTGCCGAACTGGGCGGTGTACTGGATGTTGTTCACGCCAGTGACGGTGTCATGACCGCCCATGAGGAACGAGGTGTTGTTGCCCGGATAACCATTCCACGGCGTCGCATAGGCCGAGTTAGACTTACCGAAGGTGAAACCAGCGAACTGGATGAACACCATTTCAACCGCGACGTAGCCGGAGCCGGCTGCGTATTGCGTGGCCAACACTGGTCCGGTTCCGGTCCCGAGGCCGGTCGGATTGCTGGTGCCGTAGTTCTGGAACTGGAAGTCGCCCTGACCGAAGGTGCGGACAACGCCGTATTCGGTGGCGGTGCGGGTATCGACCGTCAGTGCCATACGAGAACGGCTGTTGAATTGGTCGCCATAACGGTTCTGCTGGCCGCCGTCACCGGCGTAGAACGGCTGGTCGTAAACGCCGCCGTTGAACGTGGTGTCGATGCGCAGATAACCACCCAGCTTGATGCAGGTGTCAGTGCCCGGAATATAGAAGAAACCGGCACCATACAGGGAGCAGATCCTCACGTACTCGACCGCTTTGGCCTTTACGGGAAGATCAGCTGCCTGAGCCCCACTCATGGCGAGAAGACCCGCCGCTGAGCCGAGGATAAGGCTCTTAACCATCTTCATGTTAACCTCCAAGTTGCTCTGTAGGGAAGGTTCCGGATCCGCTGGGTGTGAAACACCCGAAGGTTGGTTCCCTTAATCCCCTGAAACCCGCTTAGCCGCTTCGCGCCTTCGGACACTCCCGCATGAACGCGAGGGACTTAAGCGAACCACCTAGAACGGGACGACCTCGGGATGCCCCCCTCCGTCGCAACATCACAATTACCGAAGGACTCTGCACACGCAACAAAGGAACCGCTCGGAACGATGCCAAACAGGCTGTTTTTGGAAGGGTGTTGCACAAATAACACGCAGCCGTGATCAAGCTTTCATTCCAAGCCTTTGTTTTATAAAGCTGTTTTCAATTAGCCCGGTTTGGCGCGCAGATTGTTGCGCGGGCACCCTACCCGGTCGGTTTTCCACTCTTCGTGCCTCTATTGATGTCCCGAATTGAGCGACGCGAGCGATGCCTCCGCAACGACGAACGGCGATCGCAGCCACCGCTTGCGCAACGATGCCACCGGTTCCACCGGCGTTGCGCAGCCGGATCCTGATCGCAATGCAGCTCCAAACCGCCAGCGGCAAGAATGCGGAAGCCCATATTTTCAGGCCCGAAGTGTCCATCTTCAGCCGGAAACAACCGATAGATCAGTCCATGGCCCGCATGAAAACGGATCCTGGCCCGCGGCGATTTCGAAAGATCGCCGCCAACGATCAGCGGCGAACGCGAAACGCAAACCGCTCGGCTGCCTTGGACGAAGAATCCAGCAGGAGGCGCTGCCGAATCGTGACGCGCCCGATCGAGCGCCGTAGCTGGAAGCCCCGGAGTCATTAAATGAAATGGCTCGCCAACCCGGTTGCCGCAAATCTGCCGCTTGCGGCTCGCCCCTGCGTCGGGCATATCGGCCCTAACGGAGCTGTGGCCGAGTGGCTGAAGGCGGCGGTTTGCTAAACCGTTATAGGGTTGTAAAGCCCTATCGAGGGTTCGAATCCCTCCGGCTCCGCCAATCCAGAACAGAACTGCGAACGCCGCCTGTCGCCGATTTTACGCCCGAAATGGCGGCGAGCGTTCTGAGTAAATCGCTCTTCGATCCCATAATTCGGACCTCACGGTCGGCAACCTCGACCCTCTGGGCCAGGGCACGAAGATGGTCGCGGCGATAGCCGCCGCCTTCGATCCGCATCCGCTTGCGGGCCGTGGCTGCGAACTTGCGTAGGACCGTCGTGGTGACGGGCTGCTGGGCCGCACTGTCCAACATGGCCTGAGCCCGGACGGTGTCAGCCTGTGCCTGGTCCCGGATCGCCTGTAGCCCGGCGATACGGTCCTTCAGGCCCGGCTCGTTCAGATCGGCGACACCGGTCTCTATGGCGTCGTAGAGCCGCTTGAGGCGGAGGTCAGCCTCCGTGGCACGCTTGTTCAGCTCGGTGATGTGCTCCCGCCGCCGTTCTGTGCGCTCCTGGCGGCGGTCCAGCACGGAGGCGAGAACTTCCTCCAACCGCTCGGGAACGAGCAGGCGTTGCTCGATATGCCCGGCAACGAGGGTGTCCAGCTTCTCCATCGGCACGCTGCGCCCGGTGCAGCCGGTGTCTCCCTGCCGGGCCTTGGTTGAGCAGGTGTAGTAGCGGTAGCGGTTACCCTTGCCGGTCCGGAGTGTCATGGCGCCCGCGCATTTGGCGCAGAAGCAGATGCCGGTCAGCAGGGTCGGCCCGCTGACGATTCGAGCGGGCGTGACCTTCGGGTTTCGTGATCGGAGATGCGCCTGCACCGCGTCGAACGTGGCCTGATCGACAAGAGGTGGGACCTCGACGGGGACTATCTCGCCGACCGGCTTCAGTTCCTTGCTCTTGCTGCGCTTGTTGAACTCGTGGCGGCCGATATAGGTCGTCCGGGTCAGGATGCGGTGAACCTGTCCGATGCCCCAGCGTCCGCCGTCGCGCGTGAAGATGCGCCTGATGTTGAGATGGCTGGCGATGTTCTTGACCCCCATCGGGCCGCTGGCGCCGTCGCCCTCCAGGGCGAGCCTGTAGATCAGCCGCACTGTGTCGGCGTGGAGTGGATCGATTTCGAGCTTCTTCTTGATCTTGGCCCCACGCTGCTCGGCCGCGACCACACGATAACCGATCGGCGGCAGAGAGCCGTTCCAGAAGCCTTGCCGAGCGTTCTCCTTCAAGGCTCGCAGCACGTGCTTGGCGTTCTCCTTGGACTGGTATTCGTCGAACAGCGCCATGATCTGGCGCATCATCACGTGCATGGGATCGTCGCCCAACTCCTGGGTGATGGAGACCAGCTTGATGCCGTTCCGGGCCAGCTTGCGGACGTAGAACTCGAGCTCGAAGTGGTCGCGAAAGAAGCGGCTGAACGAATGGACCACCACCACATCGAACGGTGCGGGCTTGCTGATGCCGGCCTCGATCATGCGCTGGAATTCGGGCCGGCGGTCGTTGGTGGCGGACGCGCCTGACTCGACATAGGTCTCGACCAGCCGGTAACCGCGCGAGGTGCAGTAGCTCTCGCCCTGGCGCCTCTGGTCCGGGATCGAGACATCGTGCTCGGCCTGTCGCGCCGTCGAGACGCGTAGGTACAGGGCGGCGCGCAGTGGCACGGTCATCGTACATGCTCCCTCTTGCGGTCACCGGCACGGCCCGAACAGTTCATCGAAGATATCGCCGAACCATGCCTCGAACACATCCACCTCGGCGTCCGTGACTGGAATGCGCTCGGGCCAATCATCCGTGACCTTCCAGTTCGACAGGTCGTGCTTTGGCGGTCGGCCCACGCGACTGGCCGGCGGGGCAGCGTAATCCAGGAAGTCGTCCGGTGGAATCCCGAACCTGGATCGTCGGGGAGGCCTACGGCGAGAATGAGACATCCCACCAGCATCCGGCAATCTCGCTACTCACGGAATCGCTCGATTTCGCTTTGCGCGCTGACGGCGGCAGAAACCTACCCGGTGCGATGCCGGTCGCGCCCGTTGAGAGAGGAGTGGTTCGCTCATCTTGAGTCATGACCGCTTGGCGAGCCCTTCCCGGGGCAGCGACCTCCGGTCAAGTCCCGCAAGCCGGCGGAGCCGGGCGCGCGCAGCGCGAGGATTGACGGGAGGTTGCTGGTCCGGCCTCTTCGCGACAAGCGGTCTTGCTCGCGTCTCAGCAAGATATGGGGCGGATGGCGCTCGGATCGTTGAAATGCTTGATGTCCTGGGCAAAACGGATGGCAAGGGCGATTCTGCGGAGGCTCAAAAACTCAAATCTCCCCAACCACATGCGCCCGGCCGACGGCCGCGCTTTTACCTTGCCGTCCAAATCGAGCGCCTAACGTCTGCTCCACACTACGATATTTCCCTCCTCGGAAACCGCGCATCAAACATCAGTGCGCCTGCGGTTCCTCTGTGCTGATCGCTCGCGGATGCGTCGGTTAGTAGCTGCTGAACCGTCTAGCGCCCGTTGAAAACGGCGCGCTCGGCCATCGATGCGGATGACAACTGGACCGCATTGCGCGCGCCGCCAGCCCTCCCGCGAAAGCGGGTTCGTTCTTTGAAGGGTAGCTGACAATCTCTACAGGCTTCCAGAAAGCGCGTTTTCGAGCGCGGCAAGCGTCTCTTCCGGCGCGTCCTCCCACAGGAAATGGCCACACCGGGGAATTCGCGTCACCGCAGCTTGTGGAAGCAGTTCGCGCCAGCGGGTTAGCTCCTTTTCCCGGAAGGCGATGTCATTTTCGGGCCAAATAAAATGAGCCGGGCCTGAGAAACCTGTCATTCCACGCTCGATCTCGGCGAGCCATTTCGACGAGCCCGTGATCGCTCGAGGGAAGACATACATGGGCTTGCGCGGGTGGGTGACGAAAGGAGCGCGATAGGCCCTCATTTCATCGGCGGTCAATTTTCGCCGCTTCATTGACGTTGGCATGACGCCATTGACGAAGAGGGCGAAGTGTTCGCAGCCCCAGCGGCCGATTGGGCCGCCCATTAGCTTCGAAAACCACTCGAAATGGAAGTCGCCGTTCACCGGCCAGGCCCAAGTGTTTCCGAGCGCCAAGCGAGTGATGCTACCCTTGACGGCTAGCATGGCGCTAAGGCCGATCGGGCCGCCCCAATCATGGGCGACAAGGGTTGCGTCGCGAATGGCGAGCCTCTCCAAGGCGGCGGCGACGAGTATGCTGTGATCCTCAGGCAGGAAGCTGAAGTCCGGCGACGCCTCGGAGAGCCCGAATCCCGCGAGATCGAACGCCAGGCAGCGATAGCGTCCACGAAGAGCTTGAATGTGGCGGCGGTAGAGGAAGGACCAAGCTGGATTGCCGTGTAGCAGAATTACGGTCCGCCCTTGCCCCTCATCGATATAGTGCAGCCGCGAGCCATTCACCGACAGAAAATGGCTTTGAAACGGAAACTGCCCCTTGGCCAGTCCTAGCTCTTCTTCCGCTGTCGTTAGCGATTGGCTTTGCATTGTCAGCTCCAAGAAGCCGTCATTCGAATTAGTCATACAGTAGATCGTCGATGAGCCGCATCATCATTCGGTGCCAAGGACCCAAGGGGGAATCTTTCTGTTGCCGAAGGATATGTAACCGCGCATCGATATCTCCGGGCGTTCCGTCTAGAGGGTCTTCCTCTCGCCCGTTAAGATGCTCTGCTAGCTCGACGCATTGGTGGCAAACCCCCTGCTTCATGACCAATTGGCAGGTAGCTCCGTATTTTTCCCGCAGCGCGCCGCGTGCTGATTGAAGAGCGTTTTTGACCTGGCCCGCCTCAAGCCCAAGGATTTCCGCCGCTTCCTTTAGGCTGAAGCCGTTCACTTCCGTCAGCAGTAGGGCCGCGCTTTGCTGCGCGGGAAAGATTTGCAGCGTGCATGCGAAGCAAACCGCCAGATGTTCTTTCGCGATCGCCTTCATTTCGGGAGAGCCGGCCATGCGCCCGGTTTCCCAGACGAAAGCCTCGTCCCGCACGGCCACCTCGCGAGCATCCTGCAACATGTTCTCGCGCCATGTGCTGTGCCGTCTGCGGTAGTCGATGGCAAGATTGGTCGACACTCGAAATAGCCAAGCGCGAGCGCCATCAACGTCCGTCGGCAGATTTTGGGCGGCGACCCATTTTGTCACGGCTTCCTGAACCAATTCCTCGGCGATTTCCGGCCTGATGACCATGCGGGTCACATAGGCGATCAGTTCATTCCGGACATTGGGGTAGACATCCTCAAGAAGCGCGACGGCCCCGCTCGGCGCGCCGCACTCGATTGTTGCGCGATCATCCGTGATTTTCATGTTCATTGGCGGCTTTCTGCACTTAGCGATTGTTCAAAAACGTCATAGCGTCCTCGATCTTGTCGCCCAGCGGGAGGTGTCCCAATCAGGAAACAAGAGCTCCCGCGCAGACATTGATCACTTGGCCAGCGATACCAGACGCCTGATCGGAGGCCACGAAGGCGATTGTTTGCGCCGTCTCCTCAACGCGCAAGGGCCGTCCAAGGACGTTCGCGACCGTTGACTTTTCCGCCTCCGCCGAGGTGCCGCCCATGGTTTGCGCCATGCTTGCTGCGGTTTCGCGAATGGTTCGTGTTTCCGGCATCCCGCCGGCCCGGACGCAATTCACTCGAATGCCGAGGCGGCCGTACTCGGCGGCAAGTGTGCGGGTGAGGGCTTCCACAGCGCCGCAGGCGGCGGTTATCCCTGACATGAAGGGAATGAATTGCCCGCTTAAGCTCGCCGACAAAAAGACGATGGAACCTTCTTGCTTTCGAGCCATCAAGCCGCTGGCGGCGATTCGGGCGGTAAGAAATTGGGACCAAACGATAGTTTCTATTGGCAGCAGGAACTTGTCCCGCGAAAGGATCGACGATGGTGTCGCGTAATGCGCATCCGCAGCTCGGGGGCCAATGGCGTTGAAAATGATGTTTGGTGTCTCGCCGTCGTCAGACATTTGCTGATAGCAGGCTTGAACTTGGACTTCGTCGGTGGCGTCTACTTGACGCCAGCTGGCTCCGATTTCGTCCCCCAACTTTTGGAGGGCCGCGAGGTCGCGGCCTGAGATATGGACGCTCGCACCTTCCGCCCGGAAGCGGCGCGCAACAGCTGAGCCAATAGCGCCGGTTGCCGCGAAAACGACCGCAGTCCTACCCTTGAGAAGCATGGTATTTTCCTCGTCTGAAATGTTCACTCACTATCAACGGATGAGCACGGGAAAATGGATGCGGCGGGGGATATCTTTATGAGCCTCTTCGCTCCCGCGATCGAAGTTGGCGTAATCCGGCCCGCGCGAATGGCGCAACGGTGCCGCATGCCACGAAGTGATGGGTCAATCGCGTCGCTTTGGCGCCGTGCCATCAACTTCGGGTCTACCTCCGGGACCGGACAAGGCACCAATTCCCAGGACTGTTCAGCACCATGTCCAAGGAGCTCAAAAGGACGACCGCAACGCCTGAAACTGCTCCCTCGTTGGCGGAGTGCCAGATCATAGACAGTCGTACGTTCTCCAGGTCAGGCGTGCTGTGGGCTCCGGTATCATAGCGCCACGGCGAAGCAATATTGCTCATCATCGTCGTTCGTGGCCCGCCATCCTTCGCCTACAGCGCGCGGCTATCCGATCTTCGCGAGGCGCACGACGAACTGCTGCTTGCGGGCATGTCGTTCCCGAATCGCCCGTAGGCGCTTGTCGAAGTCAGGCATCGCACCGCGTTCTTCGGCAACTGCCCGAAGATCGAGGAGCAGGCCCACCGCTCTGTCATAGCCAGTGGCGTTGCGGCGCTCGATTTCGGCTTCGACCTCGCGCCAGACGCCTTCACCCCGCCGCGTTATCGCCAATAGCCTGGCTCGGCGGGCTTTCTCGGCTTCTTGCACGCGCCGTTTATGTTCGGCGGCAAGCTTCTCGGCAGCGGCCTCCTCGCGGGCCAGACCTATCGCATTGGCGCGTGCGCGCAGTTCGCCGACGGTCCGGGCGCCGATCGGCGTGGCGTCGGCACCGCTCGCGATACGGCCCCTGACCTTCGCCCGCAGTTCATGGCCGACGTAGGGGTCGCCATTGAACAGCCGCGACAGCATCGCGGCCTTGTCGGTGTCAGTCATCGCCGAAATGATCCCCCGGACGGCCTCTTCGGACGAGGTACTCGCCATTGCGCCGGCGGAGCGTTCGGCGGCCGCTTGGACGAGGTCGGAATCGATGCCGAAGAATTCTGCGAAAGCTTCGAGGCTCGCGGACATCGGCCCAATCCCGGGCATCGGCTCCGGCTGGCCAGCCTCGAAAACCTCGGCCTGGACCGCTGTCAACCAGAGGAGATAGAAGAGCCGAAGGTCACCCGCGAGCACCTCGGCGCGGAGCGGCGCGAGAGCGGCGAGCCAGCCCGAGCCGTCATCCCAATTCTCGGACTCAACTTCGTCGCAACTAATGTCCACGATCAGGTTCTCACCAGAAACCGACAACGTGGCGCAATCGACCTCGTCGAGGAAGGCGTCGAGGAGGCGCCGATCGACCAGCCGCGCCGGCAACCTGATCATCAGGCGGCGCGAACCCCAATTCGCCGTATAGAGGTGCAAATCGAACCAGCGCTCCATAAGTTTGGCTGGATCGCCTTTGAAGTTGCCCCACTCATAGGAGTTCGTGAAGCTGGTGGCCGTGATCCGCGCTCGTGTCGATAAATCCCGAAGGGCCTGACGATCCGCTTCGCTGAGCGGACGGTCGATCGCCTGGAATTCGTAATACTGATATTCGCTCATGGTGGCGGCCGTCGCGGCAAATCGAGGGCGAAGACAGGTCTTACGTCCCGCGGGCTGGTCTGGTCAGACCGGATACAGGACTCCGTCGGTTTCGAGGATTCGAAGCGCTTCGGCAAGCGTCACGCCGACATGGAGGCGCCACCATTTGCCCGTGTGCCGCATCCAGTAGATATCGAAACGATCCGGCCCCACACGGTCGATCCGGGCGAAGGGCGCATCGAACTCGTCGCCGCGATTGTGCTCCATGCCCGACCTGTAGCGCTGCATGAAGCGGTATCGTCCCGCCGCCCACGCGCCATGGATGTCGATCACATAGTTCCATTGCGTCGGCCTGATCTGCGGCAGGAAACGCGGTTTTAGGACGTCGCCAATGAAGGCCTCGCAAGCGGCGACGATGACCGCCTTCTCCAACGCGTCGAGCGGCGCCGGACGGGGCGCGCGGCTTGACCGCATCCACTGCTTCTTTTGAGCCATTCCTTGATCCGCGCCGGCCGAGTTTGACGTTTGTTCCAGCGGAACAAGACGCATTGTAGCGCCGAATCATTTCGGCGAGGTCGGGCATGGCCCGCCATGCTGCCGATTCTTCGCTGTGATGCCCCGCTCTATCCGAACGCCGCCGATATTATGATCGATGGTCGTTTTCGGCGCCGTTGAACGGGTTGAACACCGTCGCACCCAGACCGGCGACGTCGCGGTCATTGCCCGTCACCAGCGTCAGGCCATTGGTCAACGCAGTCGCCGCAAGCAAGCCATCGATAACCGGGAGGGGCCTGATAGCGCTCATGCGCCCCCATTGATCGGACACCGCGTTATCGATGCCGAGCACGCGCCCATTGAATGCCGCCTCTACTTCCCGCAACCAGCGTTCGAGCGCCACTGCCTTGCCCGAGTCCCGAGGGCGTGCAAGTTCAACGCCCTTTCGGATCTCACCAAGGACGAGCGTACTCAGGAAGAGATCCTCATCAGCAACAGACGCATACCAGGCGGATACATGAGCGTCGCAACGAATGCCCTTTCGGACCTCGGAAATGATGTTGGTATCGATCAGGTAGCTCATAGATCGACGTCACGTCCAGGGGCCGGGCTGCGATCGAGGTCGATCCCGTCGAGTGGCGCAGACGCAAGAAGCGCCTTCAGACTCACTTTGGGCGGCTCGACAAAGCGTTGCTGAAGTAACCTTCGCGCCTCGGCTTGGCGCGAGGGATCGGACAAGGCGGAAGCCACACGGCGGACAAGGCTCGCATCTTCCTTGCGGACGTTGACCTCGACCCGCACGAAACCCCGGCGCTCCATGCGTGCGCGGTGTGTCGCAAGAGGGGATTTTGCCTTGGCCATTCGACGTTTCCGAATTTCCGGAAATTGTACCGGAAATTACAAGGGGGCGCAAGCGGGCGATGGCGTCTATAGGGCTATGGCGTAGACATAGTGCTCATCATCGTCGGTCGCGGCCCGGCCACCCGAAGGCCGCAGGGCGAAGGGTGTCTCCCGAAGCTCCGCCGGAGCGCAGGGAGACTGTTGCTTTGTGGTACGTCTATTTCCTCGAGCTCGGCAACGGCGACATCTATGTCGGCTCGACGGATGACCTCCGGCGTCGAATGACATCTCATCAGCGAGGGCATGTCGTTTCCACCGGCACGTACTTGCCGGTGTTCTCCGCTCTTATGCGGCGGTGGCGGATGAAGTGACGGCACGCAGGCGTAGCTCTTAGTGCGCCGTCATCCAGTCGCGGGCCTCGCGCTGCGCCGTCGCGATCTCGGCCTCCGACATCAGTTCGGCGACCTCGCGGCGCATCTGGATGGCATCGGTGCGGCCTTGCACGGCGGCGAGATTGAACCACTTGTGCGCGGCGACCAGGTTGACCACGCCTGAACGCCCGCTCGCCCAATACAGACCGCGTTCGAACAACACGTCGGGAATGGCACTCGCTTCCACCGCTGTCGCCGTCTCCTGATCGATGTACCCCTGAAACATCTGCCGTCTCCTTTTCGATTTTCTTGGCCGCCCTTCCCTGAGCGCGGCTCCTGTCCAACTTCAAAAACGCCTGGTACTTCCCCACGCCGTTTGCCGGCTTGTTGGGATGATCATGACCGATCAAATTTGAAGGGCAGTTTAAGTATCGCGATGAATCCGCCGTAAACGCGGCGCGCGTACAGATCCCTGAAATGACAAGAATGCTTGTTTCACGGGGATTTTCATTGGCTCGCGGGATTCGGTTTACCCTGCCATTTGGCAAAGCGATAACCATTGGAGCAAGGAAGGAAATGTGACGCGTTCGCGGCGCGACGCTCCCTTGTTGCCGTCATCCCCGACAAAGCAGGGGATCCGGTACGCCGCGGACCTCGTGCCGGATCGCAACCGCGCTGGAACCGGCTTACCCGCCGGAACCTGTCAATCGGGCTCGCCGAAGGCGAGACCTGGTGGCGGGGACGACGGCGGGGATCGTGTTGGCCCGTTAAAGCTCACGAACGAAGAGTCCCGGCTCTTGCGCCGCGGACGATCGGGTTAATGATTTCAGGAGATCCGGGAAATCGAAAGCGCCAGGCGCTTGGCGCACCGGCTTTCAGGGAACGAGGGCGTCGGCGAACACGTCAGGACCAGATTTCACTTGCGCAAAGACCGCCGGTGAAATTGCGGACATCAAGATCCGCACCGAACGAAGAAAACCTGTTTCTTCTGCCGGACCGCTTTTCGATAAAGCGCTTAAGCTCCCCGAAAAATCGATCCAGCCGTTTGACCTGATGTCTCGCCGACACCCTCTTTCGTCGACCAGAGCCGCCAGATTTAGAACTTGCTACGAAGGCAAATCATCCTGAAGGCTCTCGTGACGTGCCGGCATCAAGCCGCCGGCAATTTTCTCAAGCGAGATTTACTTCTTCTTCTTGGCGACCTTGCGGGTCTTCTTCGCAGTCTTCTTCACTGCGCTCTTCGCCTTCTTTGCCTTCTTAGCTTTCTTGGCCATGTTGCCCTCCTAATGTAAGTGAGATGGCTTAATCGCTGCGTGCACTCGGGAATCGAAATGCACTACATCCCGAATACACCAACACATTGAAAAAAACAGCGTCCCGCTTAAGGAAGTGTTGACGCACCGAAGCGAGAGCACGCGTCGCGCGCTCATCAACAACACGCCAAACCATTCGCACGACGATGCGAATAGTCCGCGAAAAACCTGCATCGGCGATTGTCAATATTGCAGGAAGCGCCTGTGCCGCAGGCCTTTTCGTTATTCGCGCATTGAACGATCAACGCGCGAGTCACGTCACCTCGCCGCGTCGAGGCCGGCTCAAAGCGCGTTGCACGGACTCTGAGTTGCGAATTTTGGCAATAAAAAAATTTTCACGCTCGCCGGCATTGCCGCTGATCGCCGCTCGCCAAAACCGGTTTTTTGCGCGAATCGCGTCCGCCTGATTCGGGATCGAAGTTTTCGTCGCGCGCGATGCATCGCCACACTTATGGTGAACGATCGGTGCACGTACGCATGCACGACGCGATGCGCCGGCGACGACGCCAGCGTCATCTCACGCTGACTTCAGATGCCGAGTTTTGATTTGAGCAGATCGTTCACGGCTTGCGGGTTGGCCTTGCCGCCGGATGACTTCATCACCTGGCCGACGAACCAGCCGATCATCGCCGGCTTGGCCTTGGCCTGGGCGACCTTGTCGGGATTGGCGGCGATGATGTCGTCGACCACCTTCTCGATCGCGCCGAGGTCGGTGACCTGCTTCATGCCGCGCGCCTCGACCAGCGCGCGCGGGTCGCCGCCCTCCTGCCAGACGATCTCGAACAGGTCCTTCGCAATCTTGCCGGAAATGGTGCCCTCGCCGATCAGATCGACGATGGTTCCAAGCTGCGTCGCCGACACCGGCGAGCCCGTAATATCACGGCCTTCCTTGTTGAGCCGCCCGAACAGTTCGTTGATCACCCAGTTGGCGGCAAGCTTGCCGTCGCGGGCCTTGTCCGCAAGACCAGCCAGCACGGTCTCGAAGAAATCAGCGCTTTCGCGTTCGGCCACCAGCACGCCGGCGTCATAGGGCGAGAGGCCGAAATCGGCGATGAAGCGCGCCTTCTTCTGGTCCGGCAGTTCCGGCAGGTCCGCCTTCAGTTCGGCGACATAGGCTTCGCTGAACTCCAGCGGCAAGAGGTCGGGATCCGGGAAATAACGGTAGTCGTGCGCTTCTTCCTTGGAGCGCATCGAGCGGGTCTCGCCCTTGCCGGGATCGAACAGCCGGGTTTCCTGGTCGATCGCGCCGCCGTCCTCGAGAATTCCGATCTGGCGCCGCGCTTCATACTCGATCGCCTGGCCAATAAAATTGATCGAGTTCATGTTCTTGATCTCGCAGCGGGTGCCGAGCGGCGTGCCCGGCTTGCGCACGGAGACGTTGACGTCGGCGCGCAAGGAACCCTTCTCCATGTCGCCATCGCAGGTGCCGAGATAGCGCAGGATCGAACGCAGTTTTGCCACATAGGCTTTGGCCTGCTCGGACGAGCGGATATCCGGCTTCGAGACGATCTCCATCAGCGCGACGCCGCAGCGGTTGAGGTCCACATACGACATCGTCGGGCTGCGGTCGTGCAGCAACTTTCCGGCGTCCTGCTCCAGATGCAGCCGCTCGATCCCGACCGCGACGCTCTCGCCGTCGGCGAGTTCGACGATGACCTCGCCCTCGCCCACGATCGGCGACTTGTACTGGCTGATCTGGTAGCCCTGCGGCAGATCCGGATAGAAATAGTTCTTGCGGTCGAACACCGAGCGCCGGTTGATCTGCGCGTTCAGGCCGAGACCGGTACGCACCGCTTGCCGCACGCACTCTTCGTTGATCACGGGCAGCATGCCCGGCATCGCGGCATCGACCAGCGAGACGTGGCTGTTCGGCTCGCCGCCGAACTCGGTCGAGGCCCCGGAAAACAGCTTCGACTTCGAGGTGACCTGGGCGTGGACCTCCAGCCCGATCACCATCTCCCAGTCGCCGGTGGCGCCTTTTATCAGTTTGCCGTTTGCCGCACTCATGCCCGTCCCTCAAGCAGCGCCGAAGCTATCCGCTCCCATTCGGCTTCGAGCGAGCCGGCCGCAACCGGCCTGGCCGCCAGCCGGTACCAATAACCGGCATTGCCAAGATCGCCCTCGACACGGTGCAGATAGGCATGAACCCACGCCGCGTCAGCGGTCGCTTCATCCTGCACGATCTTGTGCGCCTGATCCCACCCGCTGTTTGCCGGCCCCTTGGCCGCCCACCACAGCGCGGCAAGCGGCGCGTCCAATTGTGGCGCGGGTGCGGCGCCCGACAGGCTGGCTTTGAACTCAGCCATGGTCACCACCACCTCGGTGGCGTGAACCGCCCCGCCGCCTGCTCGACCACCTCGCCGAGCGAGAACAGCGTTTCCTCGTCGAACGGTCGCCCGATCAATTGCAGGCCGAGCGGCAGGCCCTGCGCATCCTTGCCGGCGGGAACCGCGATGCCGGGCAGTCCGGCCATGTTCACCGTCACCGTGAAGATGTCGTTGAGATACATCTCGACGGGGTCGGCGCCCTTCTCGCCGATGCCGAACGCCGCCGACGGCGTCGCCGGCGTCAGGATCGCGTTCACGCCCCTGGCAAAGCAGTCCTCGAAATCCTTCTTGATGAGGGTGCGGACTTTCTGCGCGCGCAGATAATAGGCGTCGTAATAGCCGGCCGAGAGCACGTAGGTGCCGATCATGACGCGGCGGCGGACTTCGGCGCCAAAGCCCTCGGCACGGGTGTTCTCATACATATCGCCAATCGAGCGTCCGGGCACGCGCAGGCCGTAACGGACGCCGTCATAGCGGGCGAGGTTCGACGAGGCTTCCGCCGGCGCGACAATATAATAGGCCGGCAACGCGTATTTGGTGTGCGGCAGCGACACCTCGACCAGTTCGGCGCCGGCTGCCTTCAGCCAGGCTGCGCCCTCGCTCCACAGCTTTTCGATTTCCGCGGGCATGCCGTCGAGGCGATATTCCCGGGGAATGCCGATCTTCATGCCCTTGATGGACCTTCCGATCGCGGCCTCGTAGTCCGGCACCGCGCGATCGACCGAGGTGGTGTCCTTGGGGTCATGGCCGGCCATCGAGCGCATCAGGATTGCCGCATCGCGCACGGTGCGCGCGATCGGCCCGGCCTGGTCGAGCGAGGACGCGAAGGCGACGATGCCCCAGCGCGAGCAGCGACCATAGGTCGGCTTCAGGCCGACGGTCGCGGTGAACGCCGCGGGCTGGCGGATCGAACCGCCGGTGTCGGTCGCGGTCGCCCCCATGCACAACAAGGCCGCCACCGCCGATGCCGAGCCGCCGGACGAACCGCCGGGGACCAGCGTGGTGTTGGCGCCGTCGCGCCGCCATGGATTGACCACGGGGCCGAAGCAGGAGGTCTCATTGGACGAGCCCATCGCAAACTCGTCATTGTTGAGCTTGCCGAGCATGACCGCGCCGTCACGCCACAGCTGCGAGGTGACGGTGGATTCGTAAGGAGGCACGAAATTGCCGAGGATTTTCGAACACGCGGTGGTGCGCACATCCTTGGTCGCGAACAGATCCTTGATCCCGAGCGGAATTCCGGCGAGCGGGCCGCCCTCGCCCTTGGCGATTTTGGCGTCGACCTCGCGCGCCATGGCGCGGGCCCGATCCGGCGTTTCCATCACGAAGGCATTGAGCGCGCGCGCGGCCTCGATCGCGGCGAGGTGCGCGTCGGTGAGTTCAAGCGACGTAAAGGATTTGTTCGCGAGGCCGCTCCTGGCCTCGGCGAGCGTCAGCGATGTCAAATCGGTCATTTATCAACCGGGCTGCAGAAGAACGGGGATAGCGTCTTGTCGTTGGCCGGATCGTCGCGCAGATTATTGCTGCGCGCCTTGTCGGCGGCCTCGAGCGCATCGAGCACGGCGTCCATTGCCTTGTCGGGATCGGCGGCCTTGCCCTGCCGCTCCATCGCGTCGAGATAGTTCATATAGGCCTGGTAGGCCTTTTCATCGTCGCAGAGCAGACACATCGGATTACCCGCCTCGAAGACTCTTTATTTTCATCACGCAAACCGTTAGCGCGAAAACGCTACGAACTATTCGACGACTTTCGGCACCAGAAAGAAATGGTCTTCGGTGGCCGGCGCATTCCTGACGATGTCGTCGGCGATCTCGCCGTCATTGACCACGTCCGGGCGCTTCTTCATTTCCATCGGGGTCACCGAGGTCATCGGTTCGACGCCATCGACATTGACTTCCGACAATTGCTCGACGAACGCCAGCATCGCGTTCAATTCGCCCTGCAGATGCGGAACCTCTGATTCAGCGACCGCGATCCGCGCAAGATGCGCGATACGGCGAACGGTGGCGGCGTCGACGGACATTATATAAGGCCTCTAACGGCAAAATTCAGTCCGCCGTATAGCAGAGGGTGCTTTCGCACCGCAACCACGAGCGGCCATTCTCAGCCCGCCATCTGGCTCATCCTCGCCAATGCCGCGCCGGCCAGCGCCCGGGTCAGCTCGGCGGCAGGCATCTCGCGGCCGAGCCGCACCGCCTGCCCTGCCCAAAGATTGGTGAAATCGACCCTGCCGAGCTTTTCCGCTGCCGCCTTCAGGGGCGCCAGCCCGGTCGCGGCATGGGGAAACGCCGGGGCATCAGGCGAAATCGGCCCGACTTCGCGCATCACGCGATTGGCAACCCCGCGAGCCGGGCGGCCCGTCATCACATTGGTGATCACGGTGGAATCATCCAGCGCCTGGGCCAGCACCACGCGCGCCTGCGCGCTCACCCGGGATTCCGGACAGCGCAGATAGGCGGTGCCGATCTGCACGCCTGCCGCGCCCAGCGCGAACGCCGCCGCGATGCCCCGCCCGTCGGCGATGCCGCCGGCAGCGATCACGGGAATTGTCACGGCATCGACGACCTGCGGCACCAGCGCGAAGTTGCCGGGCTGTTCGGCGATCGCTTCGGTCAGGAACATGCCGCGATGGCCGCCGGCTTCAGCGCCTTGCGCGATGATGACGTCGGCGCCGTTCTCCTCAAGCCAGATCGCCTCCTTCACGATCGTCGCGGACGACATCACGATGCAGCCGGCGGCCTTGACGCGCTTCAGCAGCGCCTGATCCGGCAGCCCGAAATGGAAGCTGACCACTTCGGGCTTCAGTTCCTCGACGAGCTCGCACATCGCGGCATCGAACGGCGCGCGGTTGGCGGCGTTGACCGGCGCCGCCGGGTCGAGCCCCAACTCTTTATAATAAGGCGCCAGTCGCTGCTTCCATCCGGCCTCGCGCCGCGGATCGGCGTCGACCGGTTTGTGACAGAAAAAGTTCATATTGACCGGCGCCGACACGCGCTGGCGGATGATGTTGACCTGCTCGCGCGCCTTCTCCGCCGACAGCATCGCGCACGGCAGCGAGCCGAGCGCCCCGCCCTGGGCGGCTGCGATCGCCAGTTCCGCATCCATGATCCCGGCCATCGGCGCGAGGACGATGGGAAATTCGGTTTTGAAAAGGTCGAGAAGTCGGCGGTCTGGCCACATGATCTGATCGTTCCGAAAAAAAGGGGGGAGCGGCGCGGGCGTCGTTGCCGGGAGCCTCAAGAAGCCTAGCACTCCGCAACGCCAACGAGCTATGCATTCAAGCGTCGCCTGACGCTCCAGCGCCGCAGCGCGACCAGGATCCATCTTCCTGCTTTGCACAGATCGCACGCCGCGTGGTATGCGAGCGCGATGCCAGCCCTCATCCTCCCGCTGATCGAAGCTGCCGCGCGCTGGCCTGAACGCGGCGCGCTGGTCGGGCTCGATTTGGGCACCAAGACCATCGGGGTCGCGGTCTCCGATCCCGATCGCCGGCTGGCGACCGGCGTCGAGACCATCCAGCGCAAGGCGTTCAAGACAGACGCCGCGCGCCTGATCGCCATCGCTGCGGAGCGCAACGCGGTCGGCTTCGTGCTCGGCCTGCCCATCAACATGGACGCCAGCGAGGGACCGCGTGCGCAATCCACCCGCGCATTCGCCCGCAATTTTTCCAAACTCACGGATCTTCACATCGCGCTGTGGGATGAACGGCTCTCCACCGCCGCCGTCGAACGCGAGCTGATCCGCATGGACATGAGCCGCGCCCGCCGCGCGGAGGTGATCGACGAGCACGCCGCGATCTTCATCCTGCAAGGCGCGCTCGACCGGCTGGGGAATTTGCGGGAAGCGCACCAAGACGATTGACGATGAAGGTCGTCTTCGCGCCATGGCGCTGGTTTTCTGCTGATCGTGTTCGGCTGTTTCCTGGATCAGACCCTTAAAGTTGCAGGCCCATCGCAAAAAGGAGCACGGTGTTGATGGCTGAATGAACCATCACCGTCAGCCACGTCGAATTGCTGCGCCAACGAAAATGGCCGAGAGCAAGACCCGTGACGAATATCCAAAAACGCCCGAACCAGTCGTACTGGATATGCATCAACCCCCACAATACCGACGTCAGCACGATGGATCCAACCGGACCGAGGAAAGACTGCGACCAGCCGCGAAACATGAAACCGCGGAGGACGAACTCCTCCATGACCGGCGCCGCAATACAGCCGCCGATCAAGAAGACCAAAAATCCGCCGGTTTGCCCGACGCCCAGATGGGGATTCGGCGAAACGTCATCTCGACTTTCTGCGACAACCGCGCAGCGAAGGTGGGCTTATCTTCTACCTAACACGCAGGACTATTATCCCGCCAGCCAGATCGTTTGCACCACCGCGGCCAGATTATTGAGGCCGTGCACGAATATCGTCAGCCACGTCGAGTTGAAGCGATAGCGGAGGTAGCCGAGCAACAGGCCGATCGAAAACACCTCGCCGAAGAAGAACCAGTCGTATTGCAGATGCAGCGCCGTCCACACCGCCGACGACAGCAGGATGGCGCCGGGCACCCCGAGAAACGACTCCGACCAGCCGCGGTAGAGAAAGCCGCGCGCGAATAATTCCTCCGAGACCGGAGCTGCGACGCAGAACGCGACCACCAGCAGCCACAGCGCGCCATCGGCGCGCGCCGATTGCAGCACATCCCCCATGAATCCCGGCGCAACCTCGCGTCCCGCCGCGCGCGACAGCGCGTCCCATCCCATCACGAGAACACCGAGCGCGACGGCGCCGATCAGAAAATTGATCCACGAAGTCCCGCGCAGCGCGAGATAATCGGCAAACGGCGTGCGCGCGACGCGGATCGCGATCCACAACGCGGCGAGAACGGCGGGCAGCCCTGTGATCACCGAGAGCGAAATCGTCAGGCCGCTGCCCACGACATGGATTGCGCCGGCCATATCGATCGGCCCTTCCCGCCGCAGCACGAACCAGGCCACCACCGCCATCTGCCCCGTGAACATCGCGGCGAAAACGACCAGGCCCCATAGCGCGGTACCCCAGAACTTCCAGATGCGGGGCGGACGTTGTGTGCGGATGACGGGAGCGGAAGCGGCAGAGCTTGCGGTATCGAGGGAATCCATCAACTGGCTTTCGACTGGCGGAAAGATTTGCGCTTCACGGCAGCGTCCGGTCCAGCAAGCCCCTGATATCGCCGCTGGCGAAATCGACGGCGCCGTACATGCTGGCGTGATTTTGGGCAAGCCGCGTCCGCGCGAACAATTCGGCGTGACGCGGCGACACCTTGTTGAGCGCCGCCGCTGCCGCGAGCAGCGCCAGCTTCTCGACCGCGAGCCGCGCCACGCGTTCGGAGTCCGGCCTGCGGAAGGCCTTGCCGATGAAGGTCACCGTGTCGCCGGCGCCGGGCAAGCCCGCGCTTTCCTCGACGAGATGCTGCAGGACTGCGGTGGCCGCGTCCACCTCGCGCGACAACGCCCGCAGCACGTCCAGGCACATCACATTGCCGGAGCCTTCCCAGATCGCATTGACGGGGGATTCCCGAAAGTGCCGCGCCAGAATGCCCTCCTCCACATAACCGTTGCCGCCGAGGCACTCCATCGCCTCGTACAGAAATCCCGGCGCGCTCTTGCAGACCCAGTACTTTATGGCCGGCGTCAGCAGCCGCATATAGGCCGCTTCGTTTGCGTCGTCCGGCGCGCGGTCGAACGAACGGCAGAGCCGCATCACCAGCGCAATCGAGGCTTCGACATGCAGCGCCATGTCCGAGAGCACCGCCTGCATCAGCGGCTGATCGGCCAAGTGTTTCTGAAACACGCTGCGATAGCGGGAGTGATGCAGCGCGTGCGCAAGCCCGGACCGCATCAGGCCGGCGGAGGCGATCGCGCAATCCTGCCGCGTCAGCTGCACCATCTGGATGATGGTGCGGATGCCCTTGCCCTCGTCGCCGACGCGCATCCCGAAGGCGCCGGCGAATTCCACTTCGGAAGAGGCATTGGAGCGGTTGCCGAGCTTGTCCTTCAGCCGCTGAAACTGGACGGCGTTGATCGATCCGTCCGGCCTGAAGCGCGGCATGAAGAAACAGGTCAGGCCTTCGTCGGCCTGCGCCAGCACCAGGAAGGCGTCGCACATCGGCGCCGACATGAACCATTTATGCCCGGTGATGCGATAGGCATCGCCGTCGCGCGTCGCGCGCGTCATGTTGGAGCGGACGTCGGTGCCGCCCTGCTTCTCGGTCATGCCCATGCCAAGCGTCATGCCGCGCTTGGTCCACCACGGCGCGAAAGTGGGGTCATAGGCGCGGGTCGAGATGACCGGCATCACCTTCGCCAGCAGGTCCGGCTGCGCTGCCAATGCCGCCACCGACGCGCGCGTCATGGTGATCGGGCACAAATGACCGGTCTCGACTTGAGCAGCCATATAGAATTTCGCCGCCCGCACCACTTCGGCCGCACCGCCGGCGGGCTTTCCCTCCGCATCCCAGGTCGAATTGTGAATGCCGGCGTGAGCGCTGCGCGCCATGACTTCGTGGTAGGCTGGATGAAACTCGACTTCGTCGCGCCGGTTGCCACGGGAATCGAACGTCCGCAGCTTCGGCGTGTTCTCGTTGGCGATGCGGCCGCGCGCCGCCATCGCGGCCGAACCCCAGTGCTGACCGAATTCGGACAATTCCTTATTCGCGGAAGCGCCGCCATTGACCGCGACCGCGTCCACCAGGGCCCGGTCCGCCGCGAACAGATCGACGTCCTCGAACGGCGGCGACTGGTTGAATACTTCGTGGGTGGCGAATGAGGCTTGCGTCATGGCCGTTCCTGCCGATCGAGTGTTGATTGCCGAAGACTCCGGGAATGAGCTTACGCCGGAATCGGCCTCGTTTCACGCCGACAGACTCAGTTGCGACGCGGGATTATCGGAAAATCATACGCGGGCCCGCCCACGCCAGGCAGCGAAAAATGCCACCACTCCTTGGAATAATTTGCAAAACCTTGCTTCGCCATCGCCGCAACCAGCCTATCCCGCCACCGCCGCTGGCTTGGGGTGATCGACCGCGCCGCGGTGTGCGCCTTGAGGTCGGAGCAGTCATAGCCGGTGCCCATGTCGACGCTTGCCTCCGGCGCGCGGGCATCGACGGGCGCGGTGCAGTCCGCATAGGCCCTGTCGGGATCGAAGGCCAAAGAATTGTCGGTCTCAAGATCGACCAGGGTCAGATCGACGGCGGCGCCGGAGGAATGGCCGGAATGCTCGGCGATATAGCCGAGCCGGAACAGGTCTTTCTTGCCAAAATGCAGGATTATACCGCCGCTCGGCTGGCGTCTCCCGGCCGTTCTGCGCCCACACCACCATGTCGCGCACCGCGCGCGCCGGGCGGTAGCAATCCAGCATTTTCAGCGACAAGTTTTGCGGCGCGAGTTCCTGCTGAACGCGCTTCAGCGCCAGGCCCACGTCCCGTTTCACCACGCATTCGGCGGCCTCGTAGCCGGCAAGCGGGCGGCCGACGAAATTGTTCGACCCGGCGTAGCGGATGTCCTGGATGATGGAGGGATCAATGTCGCGCAGAAAGACAAACCCGCCGGGCAAGGTCTGCGCGATCGCCGCAGAAGCGGCGGCCGCGACAGCGAGGACGATCACCAGTGCTTTCACGGGCCCATCACCTCAATCGTCATGGTCGGACTTGTTCCGGCCGTCCACGTCTTTTTTACGGTAAATCTTAACGTGGAAGCCCGCGGCATCTGGCGCGAAGATACGCTTCGCGCTGTTCCGCGGCCATGACGAGAATGGGACAGATCAGGGGATAACTCGCCAGCCCCCTATTCGCCCTTGCCCCGGGTTGCATCTCTGCCTATAGCTCTCGTTTTAATGACCCCTGCATCGAAATCGACCTTCGTCCTCGGTCACCGGCACCTGCTGGGAATCGAGGGGCTTTCCGCTGCCGATATTACCGGCCTGCTCGACCTCTCCGAGGAATATGTCGAGCTCAACCGCCAGATCGACAAAAAGCGCACCTCCTTGCGCGGCCGCACCCAGATCAACCTGTTCTTCGAGGCCTCGACCCGCACTCAATCCTCGTTCGAAATCGCCGGAAAACGGCTGGGCGCCGACGTCATGAACATGTCGGTGTCCTCCTCCTCGATGCGCAAGGGCGAAACCCTGGTCGATACCGCGGTGACGCTGAACGCCATGCACCCGGACATCCTGGTGGTGCGGCACCATGCCTCGGGCGCGGTGGAGCTGCTGGCGCGCAAGGTCGACGGTTCCGTGATCAATGCCGGCGACGGCGCCCATGAACATCCGACCCAGGCGCTGCTCGATGCGCTCACCATTCGCCGCAACAAGGGCCGGCTCGAGGGGCTCGTCATCGCGATCTGCGGCGACGTGATGCATTCGCGGGTAGCGCGCTCCAACATTCTCCTGCTCAACACCATGGGCGCGCGGGTCCGCGTGGTCGCGCCCTCCACGCTGTTGCCGCGCGGCGTCGAGCGGATGGGCGTCGAGGTGGCCCGCGACATGCGCGAGGGCCTCGATGGCGCCGATATCGTGATGATGCTGCGGCTGCAGCGCGAGCGGATGAACGGTTCGTTCGTGCCGTCGAGCCAGGAATACTTCCATTATTTCGGGCTCGACCAGAAGAAGCTCGCCTACGCCAAACCGGACGCGCTGGTGATGCATCCAGGTCCGATGAACCGCGGCGTCGAAATCGACTCGATCGTGGCGGACGGCGCGCAATCGCTGATCCGCGAACAGGTGGAAATGGGAGTGGCGGTGCGGATGGCGGTGCTCGAAGCGCTCGCCCGCAACCTGCCAAACGCGTGACATCATGCTGACCGACCGCCGCCCGATCCTGCTCGCCAACGCCCGCCTGATCGACCCGTCGCGCGATTTCGACGGCGTCGGCGACGTCCTGATCGCCGACGGCACCATTCGTGAATCCAGGCGCGGCATCGGCGCGGCCGGCGTGCCCGAGGGCACCGACATCGTCAATTGCGCCGGCAAGATCGTCGCTCCCGGGCTGATCGACATGCGTGCCTTTGTCGGCGAGCCCGGCGCCAGCCACCGCGAAACCTTTGCTTCCGCCAGCCAGGCCGCCGCCACCGGCGGCATCACCACCATCATCTGCCAGCCCGACACCTCTCCCGTGATCGACAATTCGGCGACGGTGGATTTTATCCTGCGCCGCGCGCGCGACACCGCGATCGTCAACATCCAGCCGATGGCGGCCCTGACAAGGGGCCTGCGCGGCGAGGAGATGACCGAGATCGGCCTGTTGAAGGCCGCCGGTGCCGTCGCTTTCACCGACGGCGACAAAAGCGTCACCAATGCACAGTTGATGCGCCGGGCGCTGACCTACGCCCGCGATTTCGACGCGCTGATCGTGCACTACACCGAAGACCCCAATCTGGTCGGCGAAGGCGTCATGAACGAAGGCGAGTTCGCCACACGGCTCGGACTGGTCGGCATTCCCAATGCGGCCGAGGCCGTGATGCTGGAGCGCGACATGCGCCTCGTCGCGCTGACCGGCGGGCGCTATCACGCGGCCTCGCTGAGCTGCATCGAGTCGCTGGAAATCCTGAAGCGCGCGCGCGACGCCGGGCTTGCGGTCTCAGCCTCGGTCTCGATCAATCATCTGACGCTGAACGAAAACGACATCGGCCCCTACCGCACCTTCCTGAAACTGTCGCCGCCGCTGCGCACCGAGGACGACCGCCTCGCGCTGGTCGCGGCACTGGCCTCCGGGCTCATCGACGTCGTGATGTCCGACCACAATCCCCAGGACGTCGAGGTCAAGCGGCTGCCGTTCGCGGAAGCCGCTTCAGGCGCGATCGGCCTGCAGACCATGCTGCCGGCCGGCTTGAGGCTGATCCACAATGGCGACATCGATTTCAAGACGCTGATCCGCGCGATGTCGACGCGCCCCGCCGAGCTCATGGGCCTGCCCGGCGGAACGCTGCGCGCCGGCTCGCCGGCCGACGTCATCGTGATCGATGCCGATACGCCCTGGGTGCTCGATCCTGTCGACATCAAGTCACAATGCAAGAATACGCCGTTCGACGAAGCGCGGTTCTCCGGCCGCGTGGTGCGCACCATCGTCGGCGGACGGACCGTCTATGAGCATGTCTGATGCGGGCGGGATAAACCATCAAGGGAGGAACGGCGATGTCACCTAGCGCATTTCTGCCGGTGGCGCTCGTGCTCGGCTATCTCCTGGGCTCGATTCCGTTCGGGCTGGTCCTGACCAGGCTCGCGGGCACCCAGGATCTTCGCTCGATCGGGTCCGGCAATATCGGCGCCACCAACGTGCTGCGCACCGGGCGCAAGGGGCTCGCCGCGGCGACGCTGATTTGCGACGCGCTGAAGGGCACGGTCGCGGTCATCATATCAGGCTATTACGGCGGACCCAGCGCCGCGATGCTGGCGGCGCTCGGCGCTTTCCTCGGCCACCTGTTCCCGGTGTGGCTGAAGTTCAGAGGCGGCAAGGGCGTCGCGGTCTATATCGGCGTCCTGATCGGATTGTTCTGGCCGGCCGCCATCGTGTTTTGCGTAATATGGATTTCGACCGCCTTCGCCTCGCGCTACTCCTCGCTCTCGGCGCTGGTTGCGAGTGTTGTGACGCCGATCTTCCTGTGGTGGTACGGCCAACCCGCGCTGGCGTTGCTGCTCGCGGTGCTGACGCTATTGTTGTTCTACATGCACCGCGAAAACATCGCGCGCCTGCGGGCGGGTACCGAGGGCCGGATCGGCGAGAAGAGGTAGGCGGCGGGTTATCTTCGTCGCTGCGCAAGCGCCTCTTCAACCAATCGAGCCGCCGCCGGCGCGGCTCGGTGGCCATGCCCAATCTCCTCCAACCGTCACCGTCCGCCGTCGCTCGTCATGAAATTGACCAAGCGAAATTTACACAACCTTAGGTTATTTTTCGGCATGGTTTCGTGTCGGGAATTTCCCGCGCAACCTCAAAGGATGCGAAATTGACGCGAACTTTTCTTAAATTCCTAGCTGATGAATCCGGCGCCACTGCCATTGAATATGGCCTGATCGCAGCGTTCATCGCGCTCGCCATTATCGAGGTGATCTACGCCCTCGGTATCGACCTGACCGCCAAGCTCACCTCGCTCGCCAGCCTATTGCAATAAGGCCACCCAGATCTTCATTTATTCGGTTCATCTGTGCAGGTCTTTCAAAGGGCGCCGCCGGCTTTTGCTCGGCGGCGGTTTCTTCGCATGCTTTCTCAGGCGCGGCAGCGTCTTCATCCCCGCGCAAGCGCCTCTTCAACCAGGCGAGCCGCCGCCAGCGCGCCGGCGTCGTTACCAAACCGCGCGATCACCTGCACGCCCACCGGCAATCCGCCGTCGGCGACGGTGGCGGGAACGTTGACGCAGGGAACACCCATCAGGGTCCAGAGCCGGTTGAAACGGGGATCGCCGGTCGAGGTCAGCCCCTTTGGGGCAGCGCCCGGCGCGGAGAACGTCAGCAACACGTCAACGTCATCGAAGATTTTCGCCAGCGCCTTCCGGCCACGGTTCGCAATCCTGCGCGCCTCGTCGTAGTCGGTGGGCCGGATACCTCTGGTTTCGTCAAGCTTGGCGCGCAGCAGCGGCGCCATCGCGTCGTAATGCGTCCGGTATTCCCAGGCCAGCGCCTGGTGCGCCTCGAATTCCTGCACCGTCTCCTGCGCCCGCCACGCCTCGGCGACGATCGCCGGCAATGCCAGCGCGCGAACGGAGGCGCCGGCGCGTTCCGCCGCGTCGGCTGCGATCCGCAACGCCTCCGCGCTTGCGGCCTCCGGCGCACCGGCAAAATCCTGCGTCACGACACCGATGCGCGGCGTCCCCATCGCGGCATCAGGCAGCAGTTCGGGTCGGTTGGTCATGGCCGAAAGTGCGCGCGCCAGCTCTTCGACGCCCGCCGCGAACAGCCCGACCGTGTCCAGCGTCCACGAATAACACTTCACCCCGACCGTCGGCAGCATCCGGAACGACGGTTTTATCGCGGCCACGCCGCAATAGGAGGCGGGCCGGATCACCGAACCGCCGGTCTGCGTTCCCAGCGCGAGCGGAATCATTCCGGCCGCGACCGCCGCCGCCGAGCCTGATGACGATCCGCCCGGCGTATGAGCCGGGTTGCGCGGATTAAGCGTCGCGGTCGGATCGCGCGAGGCGAATGCCGTCGTCGTCGTCTTGCCGACGATGGTCGCGCCCGCCTCTTTCAGCATCATCACCACCGGCGCGTCCGCGCGCGGCTGCCAGCCTTGGTAGATCTTTGATCCCATTTCCGTCGGAAGGTCCGCGGTATCGATGATGTCCTTGATGCCGACGGCGATGCCGCGCAGCGGACCTGTGCCCGCCGCGCGGACATTTTTGGCGCGGCAGACGAAGGCACCGATGGTCTTGTCGAGATCCTCGATCGCCTCACACGACCGGCTGATCGCCGCGTCCGCCGAAAGCTCGCCGGAATCGATACGGCGCTGGAGTTCGGCTAGCGAGATCATCGGCCATGGTTCCCTGCGAAAGACCGGACCGCTTTTACGGAGCGCATCGGGATCGGGCAAGCGCCGTGGGGAGCGCGCAGACCGGCAATTTTTGGTCGTCATTCCGGGGGCGCGCCGGAGCGCGAACCCGGAAATCTCGTGCCCGCAACCTCGGGATTCCGGGCCCACGCGAAGACGCCTGTCCTCCGATGTGCAATTGCACATCGGGGAATGATGGGTAAATCGAGTTGCCCACGCCCTCAGGTTGATCCACACTCCCGCGCGGGGGCCGCATGGATACTCGAACGTCCAGCACGACACACCTGACCGACGCGCAGCGCGTCGACTGGCTGCGGTTGATCCGCTCCGACCATGTCGGGCCGCGCACGTTTCGTTCGCTGATCAATCATTTCGGCAGCGCGCGCACCGCGCTGGAGCGGCTGCCTGATCTGGCGCGGCGCGGCGGCGCTGCTCGTCCGGGGCGCATCTGCAGCGAGGAGGATGCGCGCGCCGAGCTTGCCGCGAGCAAACGGCTCGGCGTCCGCCTGCTGGCATCAGGCGAAGCCGGTTATCCGCCGCGGCTTGCCGTGCTCGACGATGCGCCTCCATTGCTCGGCGTGCGCGGCGCGCAGGAGGTGTTGACGCGGCCGATGATCGCCGTCGTCGGCTCGCGTAACGCCTCCGGCGCCGGCCTCAAATTCGCCGGCACGCTTTCGCGCGATCTTGGCGAGGCCGGATTCGTGATCGCCTCAGGCCTGGCGCGCGGCATCGACCAGGCGGCGCATCGCGCCAGCCTCGCCAGCGGCACCGTGGCGGTGCTGGCCGGCGGTCATGACAGGGTTTACCCGCCCGAACATGAAGATCTGCTGGCCGAGTTGATCGCCTCAGGCGGCGCCGCGATTTCCGAAATGCCGCTCGGGCATGGGCCGCGCGCCCGCGATTTTCCCCGGCGCAACCGGCTGATTTCGGGCGTGGCGCTCGGCGTCGTCGTGGTGGAGGCCGCGCACCGCTCGGGATCGCTGATCACCGCACGCATCGCCGCCGAACAGGGCCGCGAGGTGTTCGCGGTGCCGGGCTCGCCGCTCGATCCGCGCGCGGCCGGCACCAACGACCTGATCAAACAGGGCGCGACGCTGACCACGGAGGCGTCCGACGTCATCAACGCCGTCGAGCCGATCATGGGGCGGCCGCTCGCGTTGCGCGAGCCAGGCGACGAGCCGCTCGCTTCCGAACCCGATGGAGGCGATCGCGCGCGCATTATCGATCTGCTCGGACCCAGCCCGGTTTTGCTCGACGATCTCATCCGGATGGCCGCGACCTCGCCGGCCATCGTGCGCACCGTGCTGCTGGAGCTTGAACTCGCGGGACGCCTCGAGCGTCACGGCGGCGGATTGGTGTCGCTGATCTAACAAGACCCGATCAGCCGGCCTCGTTGCGCCGATCGAACCGCGCCCGAGCGTCCTCGATCTCGGTCTGATGATCCCTGGCCCATTCGCCCAGCGCTTCCACCGGCTGCCACAGCCCGCGTCCAAGATCCGTCAGTTCGTAATCGACCCGCGGCGGAATGGTCGGGAACACGGTTCGGGTAACCAGGCCGTCGCGTTCAAGCCCGCGCAGCGTCAGCGTCAGCATCCGCTGCGAGATGCCGCCGACCATGCGCTTGATCTCGTTGAAGCGCCGCGGGCCGTCGCCAAGCAGCATGATGACGAACACGCTCCATTTGTCGCCGACCCGCGCCAGCACCGACGCGACCCCGCGGCAATCGCTTTCGAGGTGAGCGTTGGGCGGCAGGACAGGCACTCTGGTGTGTTCGGGTTTCAAAAATGTGCCTTCTTGCGCGGATTGCGGACGGTCACTCATATAGTCTCAGTTACAAACTTATACCAAGGGTGAAGACAATGAAACTTCTGCATATCGATTCCAGCGTGCTGGGCCCCCACTCCGTCAGCCGCCAGGTTTCCGCCGCGATCGTCGAACGCCTGCGCAAGGCCACGCCTGATATCGACATCGTCTATCGCGACCTGACGTCGACGCCGCTGGCGCATCTGTCGGGTTCGCATCTCGCAGCCGCGCAAGGGGCCGCGCCCGACGCTGCCCTGCGAGAGGACCTCGCCGCCGGTCAGGCCGTGCTGGACGAGTTCCTTGCCGCAGACATCGTGGTGCTCGGCGCTCCCATGTATAATTTCACGATACCGAGCCAGCTCAAGGCCTGGATCGACCGCATCCTGGTGGCGGGCAAGACGTTCAAATACAGCACGCACGGCGCCGAAGGACTGGCCGGCAACAAGCGCGTCATTGTCGCAGTCTCGCGCGGCGGCTTCTACGGCGCAGGCACGCCGACGGCGGTCGGCGAACATCTGGAGACGTATTTGCGCTGGGTGTTCAGCTTTATCGGCGTAGCAAACCCCGAATTCATTTTCGCCGACGGGATTCAGGTCGGACCGGAGCACCGCGAGAGAGCGCTGGCGAGCGCCCTGCAAGCCGCGACCAATCTCCACGCGGCATAGCCGACCATCGAAAACTGCCTGCCGTCGTGAAAGCACGGCGGCAGGTCAATTTCGCCAATCTGAAATACAGTGGAACGGCGTCAGTACCAGACGCCGGGCTCGCCCATGATAATCGCGACCACGAAACTCAAGAGGCCGATTTCGGAAAACATTACGATCGCGACAAACTCATCCCTATCGGATTTCCGCGGAGAATTTGCAGATGCGGGAATCGATACAGAGATACGAGCATCTTTCAGCATTACAGGCTCCCCTAGTGCATGAGCGATTACAATCGTTGCTCCCGGAGATTGCACCTGCGCACTTGCAAAACTTTAAATCCGATCAGCGAAACCGCCTTGCGAAAACATGAATCCGATCGGCGAAACTGCGACCCGCTTTATTCGCAAATCATGATGATCGGATTTGCGATGTCGCTGACCGCATCCATCAGCGATAGATCGGCGCGCGCCTGCCGGCGATCCCGTCGTGCCGCGGTCGACGAAAATTTCCGCGCCTCGAATGTTCGACGCATCGTCTGAGACGAGGAACAATACCGTCTTCGCGATTTCATCGGCTTCGCCGAGCCGACCCAGCAGAATGCTTGCGGGAAATTCTTTTGTCGGGCGCGGCGAACGCTTCGGCGGTGGGCGCCGCGTCGTTCCAGATCGGCGTCCGCGCCGCACCCGGCGACACCGCATTGCCCTGATCCCTTGCGGCGAAAGCTCCGACGCCATCGCCCGCGTGCCGGCCTCGCTCGCGGCATAGGCGGCATAGCCGATTGGCGCTCCGCCGCGGCGCCTGAGATCGTCTTTGCGAGCCAACCGGTCGGCGCAATGCGATCTGCACGTCCCCGCTGGTCAAAAAATGCAATCCAATGCCGCGAATTATCGAGCTATAAGCACTTTGGGGATACAACCCTGGCGATGCATTTTGCAACTTTTTAGATACTAAACCGGGGCCTCCGGCCACCTCTTCAACATCTGTCGATTTGACAGGGGGCTCCGCTGCACCCATGTTCGGAACGAAACGGCCGACGCGAATCTCGCGGAACCGGCCTTTATTTTCCCCGTAAGCCATTGGAATGACATGAATATCGTCATTGTGGAGTCGCCGGCGAAAGCCAAGACGATCAACAAATATCTGGGAGCCTCCTACGAGGTTCTGGCCTCGTTCGGCCATGTCCGGGACCTCCCGGCCAAGAACGGATCGGTCGATCCGGAGGCCAACTTCCAGATGATCTGGGAGATCGACCCCAAGGCGGCCGGCCGGCTCAACGACATCGCCAAGGCGCTCAAGGGCGCCGACCGTCTGATCCTCGCAACCGACCCCGATCGCGAGGGTGAAGCGATCTCATGGCATGTGCTGGAGGTGCTGAAGGAAAAGCGCGCGCTCAAGGACCAGAAGATCGAACGCGTGGTGTTCAACGCCATCACCAAGCAGGCGGTTACGGACGCCATGAAGCATCCGCGCCAGATCGACGGCGCGCTGGTCGACGCCTATATGGCGCGCCGCGCGCTGGATTATCTGGTCGGCTTCACGCTCTCGCCGGTGCTGTGGCGGAAATTGCCCGGCGCGCGTTCGGCGGGCCGGGTGCAGTCGGTGGCGCTGCGGCTGGTCTGCGACCGCGAACTGGAGATCGAAAAATTCGTCCCCCGCGAATACTGGTCGCTGGTCGCGACCTTGACGACGCCGCGCGGCGAAGCGTTCGAGGCGCGGCTGGTCGGCGCCGACGGCAAGAAGATTCAGCGGCTCGACATCGGCACCGGCGCGGAAGCCGAGGATTTCAAGCGAGCGATCGAGGCCGCGAATTTCACGGTAACAACCGTCGAGGCAAAGCCGGCGCGCCGCAATCCGCAGGCGCCGTTCACCACCTCTACCCTGCAGCAGGAAGCCAGCCGCAAAATGGGCTTCGCGCCCGCGCATACCATGCGGATCGCGCAGCGGCTCTATGAAGGCATCGATATCGGCGGCGAGACCACCGGTCTCATTACTTACATGCGAACCGACGGCGTGCAGATCGACGGTTCGGCGATCACGCAGGCGCGCAAGGTGATCGGCGAGGATTACGGCAACGCCTATGTGCCGGAAGCCCCGCGCCAGTACCAGACCAAGGCCAAGAACGCGCAGGAGGCCCACGAAGCCATCCGTCCGACCGATCTGTCGCGGCGGCCTGCCGAGATGCGCCGCCGCCTCGATACCGATCAGGCCCGGCTCTATGAACTGATCTGGATCCGCACCATCGCAAGCCAGATGGAATCGGCCGAACTGGAACGCACCACCGTCGATATCGCGGCGAAAGCCGGCTCCCGGGTGCTGGACCTGCGCGCCAGCGGCCAGGTGATAAAATTCGACGGCTTCCTCGCGCTCTATCAGGAAGGCCGCGACGACGACGGCGAGGATGAGGAGCTCTCGCCGCCTCCCCGCCATGAGCCAAGGCGAAGCGCTGAAGCGCCAGGACCTTTCCGTCACCCAGCATTTCACCGAACCGCCGCCGCGTTTTTCCGAGGCTTCGCTGGTCAAGCGCATGGAAGAGCTCGGCATCGGCCGCCCCTCCACCTATGCCTCGATCCTGCAGGTCTTGAAGGACCGCGGCTACGTCAAGCTCGAGAAGAAGCGCCTGCATGGCGAGGACAAGGGCCGCGTCGTGGTCGCGTTCCTGGAGAACTTCTTCGCGCGCTACGTCGAATATGATTTCACCGCCAACCTCGAAGAGCAGCTCGACCGCATCTCCAACAACGAGATTTCCTGGCAGCAGGTGCTCAGGGATTTCTGGGTCGATTTCATCGGCGCCGTCAACGAGATCAAGGATCTGCGCGTTACCCAGGTGCTGGATGCGCTCGACGACATGCTGGGGCCGCACATCTATGCGCCGCGCGAGGATGGCGGCGACCCCCGGCAGTGCCCCGGCTGCGGCGCCGGCAAGCTCAACCTCAAAGCCGGAAAATTCGGCGCGTTCGTCGGCTGCTCCAACTATCCGGAGTGCCGTTACACCCGCCCGCTCGCGGCCGACGGCGAAGCCAGCGCCGATCGCATCCTCGGCAAGGACCCGGTCTCCGGTCTCGACGTCGTGGTGAAGGCGGGACGGTTTGGTCCCTACATCCAGCTCGGCGAGCCCAAGGACTATGCGGAGGGCGAAAAGCCTAAGCGCGCCGGCATTCCGAAGAACATGTCGCCGGCTGACATCGAACTCGAGCTGGCGCTGAAACTATTGTCGCTGCCGCGCGAAATCGGCAAGCACCCGGAGACCGGCGAGCCGATCACCGCGGGTCTCGGCCGCTTCGGGCCGTTCGTGCGCCACGAGAAAACCTATGCCAGCCTGGAAGCCGGCGACGAGGTGTTTGATATCGGATTGAATTGGGCGGTCACGCTGATTGCCGAAAAGATTGCAAAAGGCCCGAGCGGCCGTCGCTTCGGCGCCGATCCCGGCAAGCCGCTGGGCGATCATCCGACCCTAGGCGGCGTCGCGGTCAAGAGCGGACGCTACGGCGCCTATGTCACGGCCGGCGGCGTAAACGCCACGATCCCGAGCGACAGGACGCCCGACACTATCACGCTGCCGGAAGCGATCGCGCTGATCGACGAGCGCGTGGCCAAGGGCGGCGGCAAGCCCAAGCGTGGCGCCAAGAAAGCCAAGGCTGCGAAGCCCGCGAAAGCAGCGACGGATGCGAGCGCGCCGAAGCCGGGCAAGAAAGTGGCTGCGAAAAAATCCACGGCCAAGCCGAAATCGGAAGCCGTCAGCAAGGCGCGCGCGCCGGTGACGGCGAAGACTTCGCCTTCCAAGGCCACAAAGCCCGTCGCGAAGAAGAGCGCCGGCAAGGCAAGCGGATAAGGTGGCAAGGAACCGCGACAGGGTTTTTCCAGAACGGGACGCCATCGTCGCCTTCGTCCGCGCGCATCCGGGAGAGGTCGGCACCCGCGAGATCGCGCGCGAATTCGGCCTGAAGAACGCCGACCGCGCCGAACTGAAACGAATCTTGCGCGAACTCGCCGACGAAGGCGCCATCGAAAAGCGCGGCAAGAAGATCAGCGAACCCGCAGCGCTGCCCGCGACATTGATGGCCGACATCACCGGCCGCGACAGCGACGGCGAACTGATCGCGACGCCGGCCGAATGGGATGAGGTGGAAAGCGGCGAGCCACCGAAAATCCGCATCCATATTCCGCGACGCCCGCAGCCAGGCACCGCGGCAGGCGTCGGCGATCGCGCGCTGCTCCGCATCGAGAAGCTGGAAGAACCCGAGGCCGCCGTCTATCGCGGACGCGTCATCAAGGTCGTCGATCACGCCAAGACCCGCGTGCTCGGCATCTTCCGCGCACTGCCCGGCGGCGGCGGACGGCTGATCCCGGTCGACAAGAAGCAGGCCGGTCGCGAATTGAACATCGCCAAGGCCGACGCGGCTGGCGCCGAGGACGGCGATCTCGTCAGCGTCGATCTCGTGCGCTCGCGCGGCTACGGCCTTGCCTCCGGCAAGGTGAAAGAGCGGCTGGGCTCGCTGGCATCGGAAAAAGCGGTCAGCCTGATCGCGATTTATTCTCACGAGATTCCGCAGGCCTTCTCATCCGCCGCGCTGCGCGAAGTCGAAGAGGCAAAGCCCGCGACGCTCAGGGGACGCGAGGACTGGCGCGACGTGCCGCTGGTGACGATCGATCCGCCCGATGCCAAGGACCACGACGACGCGGTTCATGCGCTGGCCGATCCCGACCCGAACAACAAAGGCGGCTACATCGTCGATGTCGCGATTGCGGACGTCGCATTCTATGTGCGGCCGGGCTCGGCGCTCGACCGCGACGCGCTGACGCGCGGCAACTCGGTATACTTTCCGGATCGCGTGGTGCCGATGCTGCCCGAGCGCATCTCCAACGATCTGTGCTCGCTGGTGCCGGGCGAGCCGCGCGGGGCGCTGGCGGTGCGGATGGTGATCGGCAATGACGGCCGCAAGCGTTCGCACAGCTTTCACCGCATCCTGATGCGCTCGGCCGCCAAGCTCAATTACGCCCAGGCGCAGGCGGCAATCGACGGCCGCCCCGACGACACCACCGGCCCCCTGCTCGAACCGATCCTTAAACCGCTCTATGACGCCTATGCCGTGGTGAAGCGCGCGCGCGACGAGCGCGATCCGCTCGACCTCGACATCCCCGAACGCAAGATCCTGCTGAAACCCGACGGCACGGTGGATCGGGTCATCGTGCCGGAGCGGCTGGATGCGCACAAGCTGATCGAAGAGTTCATGATCCTGGCCAACGTCGCCGCGGCCGAAATGCTGGAAAAGAAAGCGCTGCCGCTTATCTACCGGGTGCACGATGAACCGACGCTCGAGAAGGTTCACAATCTCAGGGAATTCCTGAAAACTCTCGATCTGCCGTTCGCAAAAAGCGGCGCGCTGCGCCCCTCCGTGTTCAATTACGTGCTGGCTCAGGTCAAGGGACACGATTCCGAACTGCTGGTGCATGAAGTGGTGTTGCGTTCGCAAGCGCAGGCCGAATATGCCGCCGAGAATTACGGCCATTTCGGTCTCAACCTGCGACGCTACGCGCATTTCACTTCGCCGATCAGGCGATATGCAGACCTGATCGTGCACCGCGCGCTGATCCGCGGCCTCGGCCTCGGCGAAGGCGCGCTGCCGGAGACCGAGACGGTGGAAACGCTGTCCGAGGTCGCCGCACAAATTTCCGTCACCGAACGCCGCGCCATGAAGGCGGAGCGGGAAACCGCCGACCGCCTGATCGCGCATTTCCTCGCCGACCGCATCGGCGCAACCTTTCAGGGCCGCATCTCCGGCGTCACCCGCGCCGGACTGTTCGTCAAACTGACCGATACCGGCGCCGACGGCCTGATCCCGATCCGCACGCTGGGGACCGAGTATTTCAATTACGACGAGACCCGCCACGCACTGGTCGGCTCGCGCAGCGGTGCCATGCACCGGCTGGGTGACGTTGTCGACGTTCGTCTGGTAGAAGCGGCCCCGGTCGCGGGCGCGCTGCGGTTCGAGCTGCTGTCGGAAGGCAAAGTCGCCCCGCGCGGACGCAAACGCCCGGATGCTTCCAAGCCGCAAGCCAAGGCGCATCCGGGCCGGAGCCCGCGCAAGAAAGATCGCAAGCCGGGCAAAGCCAAGGCCGGCAAATCGAAGAAAGGCAAATCATGGAAGGCGTGAGTGGGCACCCGATCGTCTGGAGCCGGGAATCCGCGGAGGCCGAAAAGCGCGACGTCTGGACCGCGGTGAAGCGCGGCTTTCGCGGCCGCTGCCCGCGCTGCGGCCAGGGCAAGCTGTTTCGCGCCTTCCTGAAAGTCGACGATCATTGCCCGGTTTGCGGACAGGATTTCACCCCGCACCGCGCCGACGATCTTCCGGCCTATCTCGTCATCGTCATCGTCGGCCACATCATGGTGCCGTTGGCGCTGATGATCGAAACCAACTATTCGCCGCCGGTAGCACTGCAACTGTCGATCTATCTGCCGGGCACCCTGATTTTGTCATTGCTGTTGCTGCAACCGATCAAGGGCGCCGTGGTCGGGATCCAATGGGCCTTGCGCATGCACGGATTTGACGAACAAAATCCGACGGAATAGTCGGAAGGTCTCACCAGCAGGAAACGACGGGGCGGCGGAAGCGAAATGAGCGTGACTGAAACGATAGAACCCGGTCAGCACCCCTATCGCCGGCCCAAGGACGCCGCCACGCTGATCCTGGTCGATCGCAGCGCCGTCCCCCCGAAAGTTCTGGTCGGCAAGCGCCACGACAAGGTGGTGTTCCAGCCCGGCAAATTCGTCTTTCCCGGCGGCCGTGTCGACAAGACCGACAACCGCGTTCCCGTCGCCGCGCCGATCCCGAAGGCACTGGAAGAAAACCTGCTGAAGGGCAGTCCGAAGATCACGGCCTCGCGCGCGCGCGCGCTGGCGATCGCCGCGATCCGCGAGGCCTGCGAGGAAACCGGCCTTTGTCTCGGCAGCAAGAGCAACGATGCGGCGCCGACATTGGAAGGCGCGTGGAAACCCTTTGCCGAAGCTGGCCTGCTGCCCGACCCGTCCGGACTGTTTTTGATCGCCCGCGCGATCACCCCGCCCGGCCGCGTCCGGCGTTTCGACACACGGTTTTTTACCGCGGACGCATCAGCCATCGCCCATCGAGTTGACGGCGTGATCCATGCCGATGCCGAACTGGTGGATCTGGTCTGGGTCGAGATCGGATCGAAGCCGCTCGCCGATCTGCATCCCATGACCAGGAACGTTCTCAACGAACTGGAAAGGCGTCTTGCCTCCGGCCCGCTGGGCCACGATGCGCCAATACCGTTTTTCCATTTCCACGGCGGCAAGATGCAGAAGGAGGTGCTGGGCGCGTAGCACCCCGGGACGTTGCGGGAGAATCCCGGCTCCGCTGCTGAAAAACCCCTTGTTTGAGGGTTAATCGCCCAGAATCACGCTGGTTTTTACCCGCAAAACCTTGACTTTGAGCCGTCAGAAGCTAGGTTGCGCCGCAAATGCGCCCCCTGATGGGCCGGCGCCCGATTCCAGGCATCCAGAGGTTTTAAGACATGGCCAAAGCGGTCACCATCAAGGTCAAGCTCGTTTCCTCGGCGGACACCGGCTTCTATTACGTCGCCAAGAAGAATTCGCGCACCATGACCGACAAGCTGGTCAAGAAGAAGTACGATCCGGTCGCGCGCAAGCACGTCGAATTCCGCGAGTTCAAGATCAAGTAGGTTTTTGCCGCATTGCTGGCGAATTGAACGGGGCCTTGTGGCCCCGTTTTTATTTGCTCCGCCCGCAGGCGCAGCGAGACCGGCTCGGCCGTCGTCGCGGGTTCTCCGGTGAGAGCAACCGTCTCGAGCTCGAAAACGGCAAATTCCTCGGTACGGCTCGCGCGGGAGCGTGATCGAGATGACGGCTTCGCGCGCCAGCGTCTGCCAGGCAAGCGCACGCGGCATAATCACGTTCCTTCCAGGGAGCCCCGTCTGCTTCCTGAAGCCGCGCTTAGCTGTTAGCGTCGATCGCCAGGGGTGCAATCCAAAAGGCTGGATTCCGTCGGGCGAGATGGCGGGGGCGAACGCCACGCAAGATCCGGCTGCGGCAAAGGGAGCGACAATGGAAGACATGATAGTGACGGCCAAGGGCTACGACTTCGGGCAAGCCCACGCCGCCATGCAGCGCCTGGTTGACGGCAACATCCTGTCCGGCGTTTCGTCCGCGGTGCTGGTCGGCAGGGACCTCGTGGATGTGAATTGCGTCGGATGGGCCGACAAGGAAGCGCAGACGCCGTTGCGCGTCGACCACATCTTCCGCGTCTATTCCAATACCAAGCTGATCACGTCCTGCGCGGCGCTGCTGCTGTTCGAGGAAGGCCGGTTCAAGCTGGACGATCCGATCGAGAGGTTCATCCCGCAGCTTGCGGACCGCAAAGTCCTGCGACCCGGCGCGACCTCACTGGACGAGACCGAGCCGGCCAGGGGGTCGATCACCATCCGTCATCTGTTGAGCCACAGTTCGGGTCTGAGCTACGGACTGTTCGATCCCGGCACGGCCATCTTCAAGGCCTACAACGAGCGCAAGATGCTCAACCCCGCGACGCCGCTGGCGGATATGATCGACCAGTTGGCGGACCTGCCGCTGCTCTATCATCCGGGAACATCATGGGAATACTCGGTCGCCATCGATGTGATGGCCCGGCTGGTCGAAATCATCAGCGGCCAGCCGTTCGATCAATTCATCCAGGCGCGGATTCTCGGTCCGCTCGGCATGGTGGACACCGGCTTCGTGGTGCCGGAGAAAGATCGAGCCAGGTTCGCCGCGTATTACATGGGCGCGGACCTGGTGGATCCCATGAAGCCCGGGCTTACGCGCAACGATAACGCGCCCTATCCGGGGGCTTATTTGCGCCCCGTCCCAAGGTTCAACGGCGGCGGCGGGCTGGTTTCGACCTTGCCGGACATGGTGGCGCTAATCCGAAGCCTGCTTCCGGGGAGCCCTACCCTGCTCAAGCCGGAGACGATCGCGTTGATGACGACCAACCAGCTGGCCGACGGGGTGTGGATGCGCTTTCCGACGACGGGCGAACTTCCCGGCAGGGGATACGGGCTGGCCGGAGGGCTGATCCTGCAGCCCTCGCCGTTCGATCATCCCTACTCGGCCGGCGAACTCTATTGGGGCGGAGTCGCGGGCACGCAATGGTGGATTTCACCAAAACGGAATGTCGCGGGCCTGATGATGACACAGCGACATATGTCGTTCATGCATCCCTTTGCATTCGAGTTCAAACGCCTGGCGTATGAATCTGTAGCGCGCGCGCGCTGAGCAGGCGCGCCGACGCATGCGGATTTTGGCTCACGCCGCCTGCGCCACCACGCGGTTCCGGCCGTCGTGCTTGGCCCGGTAGAGCGCGGTGTCGGCGCGCTTCAGCACGTCGGCGACGGCTTCGCCCTTGAGCTCCAGCGTCGAAAGTCCGATCGAGATCGTGACCTCGATGTGCTTTGTCCCCTTGTTGACCGCAAAGGGCTCGCTCGCGATCGAGCGGCGCAACCGTTCGGCCACCATGCCCGCGACATGCAGGTCGGTCTCCGGCATCACGATGACGAATTCCTCGCCGCCATAGCGGCAGGCGAGATCGATGCCGCGGATCGACTTGCGGACCCGGACCGCGAATTCGCGCAGCACGTCGTCGCCGGCGTCGTGGCCGTAATTGTCGTTGATCGATTTGAAAAAATCGATGTCGAGCATCATCAGCGCCAACGGCTTGCCGCGGCTCGAGGCCTGTTCGGCCAGCGTTCCCAGATGGCTCTCCATGTAGCGGCGGTTATGCAGGCCGGTGAGCGCGTCGGTGATCGCCATCTCGATCGAATTCTGCACATTGTCGCGCAGATGGTCGGTGTAGCGGCGCTTGCGAATCTGCGTTCGCGCCCGCGCCAGCAACTCGTTCTTGTCGACCGGGCGCAGCAGGTAATCGTTGACGCCGATTTCGAGCCCACGGAGCAGCCGCGTATTGTTGTCGGCGTCCGCGATGGCAAGGATCGGCACCTGCCGGGTCCGCTCCAGCGACCGCGCCTGGCTGCACAGCCGCAGGCCATCGAAATTGTCGAGGCCGAGCGAGACGATCAGCAGATCGTAATTGCCGTCGGCGGCGTGAAACACCGCCTCTGCCGGATTGGTTTCGACGTCGACGGTGTGCTCGGCGCTCAGCACCGGCGCCAGCCGCTCATAGGAGGACGGCCGGTCGTCGACCAGCAGGATACGCCCGCCCTTCCCGGTGTCGGCCACCGCGCTTCGCTCCGGCGCCTGCACGCCGATGTCGCGCGAGGTGATGGCGCGCATGCGCAGCTCATCGGTCATCATCTTCAGCCGGGTCAGCGAGCGCACCCGCGCAATCAGCACAATGTCGGACACCGGCTTGGTCAGGAAATCGTCGGCGCCGGCCTCGAGGCCGCGCACGCGATCGGCCGGACTGTCCAGCGCCGTGATCATGACCACGGGAATGAAATGCGTGGCCGGATTGGATTTCAGCCGGCGGCAGACTTCGAAGCCGTCGATATCGGGCATCATCACGTCGAGCAGGATGATGTCGCATTCGGAGCGCACGCAGATTTCAAGCGCCTCGGCGCCGTTGCACGCGGTCAGCACATCGAAATATTCGGCCGACAGCCGCGCTTCCAAAAGCTTGACGTTGGCGGGGACGTCATCGACGACCAGAATACGCGCGGACATCGAAATTCCCCTTACCCGATAAACCGCCGAACGGTTTCTATAAATTTGCCGACCGAGATCGGCTTTGACAAATACGCCTCGCAGCCGCCCTCGCGGATGCGTTCCTCGTCACCCTTCATGGCAAACGCCGTGACCGCGACCACCGGGATCGCACGCAATTCCGGGTCGTCCTTGATCCAGCGCGTCACTTCCAGGCCCGATACCTGGGGAAGCTGAATGTCCATGAGAATGAGATCGGGATGAAGCCTGCGGACGAGATCCAGCGCCTCGAAACCGTTGGAGGTGCCCGAGGTCTGATAGCCATGCGCTTCCAGCAGATCGCGAAAGAGCTTCATATTCAGCTCGTTGTCCTCCACGATCAGGACGGTTTTTGCCATCCCGTCCCTCCAATCCCCAAAGTTCAGGCCCGGCCTTTGGTGCACCGTGCACCGCCGCAGGGCGTGTCGAGAAGTGAAATCAAACTAGCGCCAGATTCGCTCTAACCCGTTAAACCCGAGTGCCATCTTCATGCGAAATGCTTTCCGCTTGCTTGAACACGTTCCGCAGACTCGGGCATGATGGCTTCAAATTAGAGACCATAGGTTAGCGAAAGGCAAATATTACCGTTGAAAAAGCCTGCCAAAAGCCCCCGGGAAGTGGCTGAAATCGTTGCAGTTCAGGCGCTGTCCTTCATCGCTGGCGATCCCGAGCGCCTGGGTCTGTTCCTGGCCGAGAGCGGAATCGGTCCGGAGACGCTGCGTAACGCGGCTGCCGACCCGCGGTTTCTTTCAAGCGTGCTCGATTTCGTCATGCGCGACGACGCGACCGTGAAGGCATTTGCGAGCATCTCGCAGCTTCATCCCACCAACATTGCCGCGGCTCACCAGGCGCTGAACGATCCCAAATGGGAGCGCGATGTGCCGTGAGATCCGCCGCGCCAGCGTTGGAGGGGCCGACCTGCTTTTGCCGGGACTGCCTCGGCGATCTGGACTTCGCGAGCATGCGATGCGGCGAATGCGGATCCCCTCGCCTCGTTCGGCACCACGCTCTTCCCGCGCTGACGCTGGCGCACATCGACTGCGACGCGTTCTACGCGACCGTCGAGAAGCGCGACAATCCCGAACTCGCCGACAAGCCCGTCATCATCGGCGGCGGCAAGCGCGGCGTGGTCTCGGCGGCGTGCTACATTTCCCGAACCTTCGGCGTGCGCTCCGCGATGCCGATGTTTAAAGCGCTGGCGCTGTGCCCGTCCGCGATCGTGATCCGGCCCGACATGGCGAAATATGTCCGGGTCGGCCGCGAGGTGCGCCATGCCATGCAGGCGCTGACGCCGCTGGTCGAACCGCTGTCGATCGATGAAGCGTTTCTCGATCTTGCCGGCACCCAGCGCGTGCACGGCATGATCCCCGCCAAGGTGCTGGCGCGCTTTGCCCGCGAGGTCGAGCGCGACATCGGGATCACCGTCTCGGTCGGCCTGTCCTGCAACAAATTCCTGGCCAAGATCGCTTCCGACCTCGACAAGCCGCGCGGCTTTGCGACACTCGATCAGGACCAGGCCCGCACAATGCTGGCGGACAAGCCGGTTGGATTCATCTTCGGCGTCGGGCCGGCGACCCAGGAACGCCTGGTCCAGCGCGGCTTTCGCACCATCGCCGATCTGCAGCGCGCCGACGAAAGCGACCTGATGAAGCAATTCGCCATGGAAGGGCGCAGGCTGTGGCGGCTGGCCCGCGGCATCGACGATCGCCTTGTCGTGCCCGATCGCGGCGCCAAGACCATTTCCAGCGAGACCACGTTCGAGACCGACATCCGCGATTTTGCCACGCTGGAAAAGATGCTGTGGCGGCTGTCGGAGAAAGTATCGTCGCGGCTGAAGCACAGCGAGCTTGCGGGATCGACCATCACGCTGAAACTGAAGACCGCCGATTTCAGGCAGCGCACCCGCTCGCAATCGATCCACGCGCCGACCCAGCTGGCGGCGAAGATCTTTTCGACGACCCGGGAAATGCTGGCAAAGGAGATCGACGGCACCGCGTTCCGGCTGATGGGCGCCGGCGTCAGCGCGCTGCGGCCGGGATCGCAGGCCGACGACACCGACATGCTCGACCGCCGCTCGGCGCACGCGGAGCGCGCCATCGACGATCTGCGCAGGAAATTCGGCCAGGCCGCCGTGATCAGGGGGATTGCGTATGAGGGGCCGGAGAAGCCGGAATAGAACCAGTCTGACTCGTCATGGCCGGGCTGGTCCCGGCATGACGAATAAATCAACGCCGAATCCGCTCGATGGCCGCACTCACTTACACGGCTTGGAATCCTTGACGTCGAACTTGCCCAGCGCGCCGGAGATGACGAAGTCGTTGTAGTCGAGCACCAGCGCCCGCGAGACGCCGTTCTCGAACAGCTCAAACGACATCGCATAGACCGGCGTCTGCTCGCCGTCCTTGGCCTTGGCGTTGCGGTCGTAATAGCTCACCGTAACCGGCCACCGCGTCAGCGATTTCATCTGATCGTTGGTGGTGGAAGGATCGGGCGACACGATGGTGCGGTCCCCCGATATCGGCTGGCCGATCACGGTCAGCGTGTTGTAGACCTTCTCGCCATTGTCAGAGCCGTCATAGACCGTCAGCTCAAGCAGGGATTTCCCCTCCTTCGCCGCTGATATGATGCGCCGGATCTGCTCGGTCGGAAACACCGTGTTGCCGTCGAGCGTGAACGTCTTGGCTTCGGGCTGCTTCAACTTGACGGTGATGTGATCGCCGGTCCGCTCCGCGATCCCGTCGACCGGGCTCGAGTCGGCGTCGTCGGTGCGGGTGTCGATCTTGAAACGATAGCTCTTGCCCTCCGCGTCCTCCCAGGAGGTCGAGCGCAGATCGCTCAGGGTCACCTTGCCCTCGCCGCTGTTCAGCTCCGAGACCTGCCGGAATTCCGAGGTGTAACCCTCGCAGGCGCTGCCGGAGAAATTATAGAGGATGCGCCCGCGCGCATTGTCGATCGCGGCCGAGCCGCGCGACCTCACCAGGCTGAGGTCGTAAAGCGCCTGATGTGGAAGGAACGCGGCGCTTGCAGCGGTCGCGGCCTGGCCGTCGCTAAAACCCGATCCGACGGCGACAGCGGCAAGCGTCAGCAGCAGCGATCGGGTACGCGGAATCCGGAACCAGCTTGCCATGTGTCTTCCCCAGGAAATGCGCGTTGAATCGTCACCTTATTCTTATTCACCGCCCTATTGCGCCACAACTAGGGCCACTTCACGAAAAAGTACGAATCAGCCGTCCCTGACGTCCTGTTTTTGGCATTTCACACCGATCCGCGCTCCCTTGCATGTGAGGGCACGATGCGCGAAACAAAGCGGCGCTATCCGGGTATCTTTCGGGCGCTGGTTCAAATCATACGGGGACGAAACATGGCGGGTATGGTCGAGCAGAAACTTGCGGCACAGGGCGTCGTCTTGCACGAGCCCCCGAACCCGGTCGCGAATTACGTCGGTTTTGTACGCACCGGAAACCTGCTGTTCGTCTCGGGGCAGGTTTGTTTCGACCCGCAGGGCAAGCTGATCGCCAAGGGCAAGCTGGGCGCCGGCGTCACCGTTGAACAGGGCAATGCCGCGGCGCGCGGTTGCGCCATCAACCTCCTGGCGCAGATCAAGGCCGCGCTCGGCGACCTCGACAAGGTGGTGCGCGTGGTCAGGCTTGGCGGCTTCATCAATTCCGCGCCGGACTTTCTCGACGGGCCGAAGGTGCTGAACGGCGCGTCCGACCTGATGGTCGCAGCCTTCGGCGACAAGGGTCGCCACGCCCGCACCACCGTCGGCGTTGCATCCCTTCCCGCCGATGCGGCGGTGGAGGTCGAAGGATTATTCGAGGTCTCGTAGCGGAGTTGCCCGGATGCGTGCGCCCGATTGGCTGACGGCCCGGCCGGTCGCCCATCGCGGCCTGCACGACGCCGCGCGCGGCATCATCGAGAACATGCCGGCTGCGGCACAGGCCGCGATATCAGGCAATTTCAGCATCGAATGCGATATCCAGCTCACCGCCGACGGCGAAGCGATGGTGCATCATGACGACGCGCTTGGCCGCCTCACCGAGGGAAACGGCGCGCTGCTCGACATGACCGCAGCCGAGCTCAAGGCGGTCAGGTTCAAGGATACCCCGCAGCGGATGATGTCGCTCGGCGATCTCTGCGCGCTGGTCAAAGGCCGCGTGCCGCTGGTGATCGAGGTGAAGAGCCATTTCGACGGCGACCGCAAACTGGTTCAGCGGATGGCCGAGGTGCTCGCCGCCTATTCCGGCCCTGCGGTCGCAATGTCGTTCGACCCCGATCAGGTGCTGGCGCTGCGCGAAACGATGCCGGCGCTTCCTCGCGGCATCATTGCCCAGCGCGACTACGACAACGATTACTGGGAAGAACTGACGCGCGAGCAGCGCCAGGGCATGCTGTACCTGCGCCATGCGTTCCGCACCCGGCCGCATTTCGTGGCCTACTGGGTCAACCAGCTGCCGGCGCCGGCACCCTGGATCGCGCGCAACCTGTTCGGCTTGCCGCTGTTGACCTGGACCGTGCGCACGCCTGAGCAGCGCGAGCGCGCGGCGCGCTATGCGGATCAGATGATCTTTGAAGGGTTTTTGCCGGGAACTTGAAGCGCGGCTTCTGCCCTTGAAGCCGCCGCTGCCACGCACGATCTTTGCATTGGTCGCCATGTGCGTCATCATGTGCGATGGCTGATCGTAACGTGTGACCGGTTTCAGATCGTCGATGGATTCTTCCGAAATAACCCTCGAAGCGGTGCCGTCCGTCAGCGAGATTCCGGCTGAGGGTTGGGACGCCTGCGCCAGCCCGGCCTCCGCTCCGGACAGCCTTGATGGCCTCGACACCCTGGCTCCACCCAACGCGGCTACCAACTTCCGAATCCGGTTCAAAAACTGCGTATAACCCATTTGTTTCACACGCATTTTTCTCGGCGCTGGAAGCCTCCGGCTCGGCCTGCGCACGGACCGGCTGGGGACCCCGGCATCTGCTCGCCCGGGTCGACGGCGAGATCGCCGGCATCGTGCCCTGTTATCTGAAATCGCATTCGCGGGGCGAATACGTGTTCGACCGCGGCTGGGCCGATGCCTATGAGCGCGCCGGCGGACGCTATTATCCGAAACTGCAGGTCTCGGTTCCCTTTACGCCGGCCACCGGCCCTCGCCTGCTGATACGCGATGGCGTCGACAGGCAAGAAATCGGCACCGCGCTCGCGAGCGGGTTAGTCGCGTTGTGCGAGGCAACAAAAGCGTCATCGGTTCACGTCACCTTTGCGTTAGAGGCGGAATGGAAGTTTCTGGCCGCTCACGGTTTTCTGCAGCGGACCGACCAGCAGTTTCACTGGCACAACCAGGGCTTTGTCAATTTCGAGGATTTCCTCGCCACCCTCAACTCGCGTCACCGCAAGGCGATCAAGCGCGAACGGCGCGAGGCGCTCTCCGCCGGCATCACGATCCACGCGCTCAGCGGCAGCGACATCACCGAAGACGCCTGGGACGCCTTCTTTGCCTTCTACATGGAGACCGGTTCGCGAAAATGGGGGCGGCCTTATCTGACCCGCTCGTTCTTCTCGCTGATCGGCGACAGCATGGCTGAGGACGTGCTGCTGATCATGGCACGGCGCAATGGCCGCTGGATCGCCGGCGCCATCAATTTCATCGGCTCCGATACGCTGTTCGGCCGCAACTGGGGCGCGATCGAGCACCACCCGTTCCTGCATTTCGAGGTCTGCTACTATCAGGCGATCGATTTCGCGATCAAGCGCGGCCTGAAAACCGTCGAGGCCGGCGCGCAAGGCGAGCACAAGATCGCACGCGGCTATCTGCCGCAAACCACCTACTCCGCCCATTACATCGCCGACCCCGATCTGCGCCGCGCGATCTCGGACTATCTCAGGCGCGAACGCGCCTATGTCGCCGAGGCCGGACGCGAACTCAGCGAGGCCGGACCGTTTCGTAAAACGGATGAACCATCCTAAAAGAAAGCTTTATTCCGGGAGACACCATGACCGCCTATGACAACAACAACCCGTTTGCAAAAATCCTGCGTGGCGAATTCTCCAGCTACAAGGTGTACGAGGACGACGATGTGCTGGCCTTTCTCGACATCATGCCGCGCTGTCCCGGGCATACGCTGGTCATCCCGAAGGCGCCGGCCCGCAACATTCTCGATATTTCGCCGGAGAATTTTGCCCATGTCGCCCGCGCCGCCCACAGGATCGCAGCCGCCGCGATGAAAGCCTTCAAGGCCGACGGCATTACCGTGCAGCAATTCAACGAGCCGGCCGGCGGACAGGTGGTGTTTCACCTGCACATGCATGTCATGCCACGCCACAACGGCATTGCGCTGCTGCCGCCGGCCAGCCGCAAGGAAGACGGCAAGGTGCTGGAAGAGCACGCCGCCAAGCTGGTGGCGGCGTTGAAATAGGCCGGCCCTGTCATTGCGATCCTGCCGGCACTCCTCACGCGCTTTCGAGATAGTCGATCAGCGCATTCGCCGACGGCTCAGTCCAGTCTGCCGCACCTGGCATGTAACCCAGGACCAGGCCCGAGCTTGCGATCAGGTAGGTGATCGGCATCCCGTAAAGGCTGAACGGGGCACCAGTCCTGTTGTCTGCATCGGAGTGCGCGACGTAACCATTCGGGTCGAGATAGATCGGCAGGTTACGAATTCTCAGTGACTGCACGAACCGGCCGACCTGTTCCCTGGTCCCGCGATCTTCCGAAACGGTGATAATGTTCAGGCCTTTCCTGCTTTCGCGCAGTTTGTCCAAAGCCGGCAGCTCGATCCGGCAGGCAGCGCACCAGGTCGCCCAGAAGTTAAGCAGAAATGGCTGCCCGCGAAACGAGGCCAGATCGAGCGTCCCTCCATCGAGATGAAATAGACGCAGCGATGGCAGCCATTGCTGGGGCCGCAGGAGCGTGAACTGATATCGCCCCGATGTGAACGCGGGAGGCGCCGCCGGGTCCGCAATGGTGGCCCTGCTGCCCAGCAGCGACGAACCCATCGCAGCCAGCCCACCGACGATCGCATTCCGTCGCGACAACGATCCGGGAATCGACCCGTGGCGCCGATCGCGCCTGGCCGAGACCTTCGCGGGCCTTTGCATAAACAATTGCTGACCACCTGCATCGTCTTGTGAGCAAGGGCAAAGATGGATGCCCTCCGGGTACCGCCGACCGGGCGTCCATCTTCCTTCTCACCCTTGAACGGTTCGACGGCATCTTGCGAAAGGTTAGCGGGCCCTGAAAAAATACTCTTCTATCGCCGCAGACGCCCCTGGTGTAGCCAAGGTCCTAGGAGCAATCAGCCGACGGTCGTTGCGGGCCGGAGGCAGAAAATCTTCCAGCCCGCGAACCCTTTTCGTCATTTGCCCCCTCTGGACTTTTGATCGTCACAGAAACCCCGGAGAGCCAAATGATGTATTTCAAGACCAATCTACCCGGATGGGAGCGCGCAATCCGCGTTGCCATGGGAGTCATGATTGCCGTCATCGCCTACAAGTACGCGCCGACCGCATTGATGGGCTGGGCGGGAATCGGCATGGGCGCGATGCTTGCCGGCACCGGCTTCGTCGGGTTCTGCCCGATGTGCGCCATGGTCGGCCGCAGATACATCGGGACCGACAAGTGATGATGGCCGAACCGCAATTGGTCGAGGCGGCGTGCGGCGGCGACGCCGCCGCCGTCGAGAAGTTGCTGGTCGTCTGTCAGCCGGATCTGCGGCGTTTCGCTCGTCGGGCATGCTCGAACGGAGAGGACGCCGAAGACGCGGTGCAAATTGCGTTGTGGCAGCTTTACCGCAAGATCGGCGCGTTGCGAACCGCAGCCGCCTTCGCGTCCTGGCTGTTCCGGATCATCGAACGGGAATGCTACCGGTTGCTTCATGCCCGAGGCAAACTGCAAGCCTTGGATGCGTCATTCGACGACATGCTTAGGCAGGAACCCCTGCCCCTGGCCTTGCGCAAGGATCTCGTCGCCGCCATTGCAACGCTTCCGGAGCCCTATCGCAAGATTTTGATCCTGCGCGATATCGACGAACTGACCGCCCCGGAAGCGGCCGACCAGCTCGGCATCTCCATCGATGCCGCGAAAAGCCGGCTGCATCGGGCCCGCGCGCTGGTCCGGGACAATCTGCTGGCCGGCGGATATCTCGCGTCGGCATCCTGACCGGAGAAATCAATGTATTGCAGCCGTTCGATAGCCGTCCACCTGCTTCGCGGTTTTTGCGCGGTCGGGCTGATCGCACTCGCTGTCATCTACGGCGAAGCCCATGCATGGATATTGCCGCCAGTGCTGATCGGCGCCGTCGTGCTCATGCGGGGATGCCCGATGTGCTGGCTGATGGGCCTCGTTGAATCTGCCAAAACCGGGCGCAATAGCCCGGTTGAGCGCAACGTTCGCTAAAGGTCGCGAAAGCCTGTCCTCCGCTTTCAGCGAAGGGGGGACACAAGGTCACTCCGTCTCCAAATCCCCCGCTTGCGGCTGCTGCGCCCGCGGCGAGAATTCGCAGCGGTCGGGCTTGATATCGAGAAGCGGCGTCTCGTCGAGGCAATCCAGGCCGCGCACGAAAACCGTTGAACCTTCGATACCGACCAGCTTGACGATCGAGGTGCCGATCGGGTTCGGCCGCTGCGGCGAGCGCAGTGAAAATGTCCCCCGCGTCGATCTGTTGTCCTTCGGGCTTTGCAGCAACAGATCGCGCCTCGACTGATGCAGCCAGTAGATCACTTCGAGATTGCTGTAGAAATCCACCCCCGTCAGCGCCGGCACCCATGGCTCGAAAATCTCGAGCCGGCAGACCGGGCCGTCCTGACGTCCTTGCCGCGGCGTGTCGGCACGCGAGGTCCAGGGCGTGCGGATACGGCCGATGAAGATCAGCCCGGCGTCACGCGGCGGCGGCATCTCGACGGCGAGTTCGCCTTCACGGAGTTCACTGTTTCGAACCATCGCTACCTCTGGTCAGACCATTCTTAAGTAATTACCCGAGCCACCATTTGCCAGCAAGCATCACGAGTTCGCCGCAGACCACGCCTGCCAAAGTCGACCGCCGCGTCGCGAGAAACGCCGCAAATCCGGCGGCCACCGCGGCATATCGCAGCCAGCCGGGCACGCTGGCCAGCGCGCCCGGCGGAGACACCAGAATTTGCGCGATGACGCCGGCGAGGATCGCGGTGGCCACCGCCCTCACCCAGACCAGGAGCTCGGAGCCCTCGTCGACGCCGCCGCCGAGCCAAAGCCCGATCATCCGCCAGACCTCGTTGGGCAGGAAACCCGCGAGCAGCAGCACCAGCAGCGCGTTCCAGTCGCCGAGAAAATCGCTCATTCCTGCTCCCGCCACCAGTGAACGGCATAGGCGACGGTTCCAGCCGACACCCCGCTGATCAGGATGTCGACGCCGCTGTGCAATTTGGCCGCGAGCGGAAACAGCGCCAGTCCCAGAACCAATGCCAAAACGTCGGCAAGCTGCCGGCAGTTGCGCGCGGTGGAGAGCAGAAACGCCAGCGGCGTCAGCAGCAGGATGGCGGCGCCGAACAGTTGCGGCAAGCTGGCGGCGAGGCCGTAACCGAGCGTGGTCGCGGCCAGGCAGACCGAGAGCAGACCGAAACCGAGGCCATGCGTGAAAGTGATCCGGCGCTCGCGCGGCACCTGCGGCAGCAGGCGGAAACACTCAACCCACAGGGTCACGGCGATGAAATGGGTGGCCAATATCAGTTGTCGCCGTTTTGTCCCCGGCGAGCGCAGCATTGGCAATACCGAGACCACCATCGGAAACAGCCGGATCGCGCTGACCGTGACGGCAATCGCCGCCTGCACCGCGGTGGCGCCGGAACCGAGCGTCGAGATCAGGATGATCTGGGCGGGCCCCGCCCAGACAAAAGCCGTGCTCGCCAACGCCCATCCCAGGCTGAAATGCGTGTCGTGCGCCAGCGCGCCGATGCCGAGATAGGTCGCGAACAGCACCAGCGTCAGAACCGTCGAGGTGACCGACCGCATTCCCCATGCGAACGCCCGCACGGGATTTTGCCAACTGGTCGAGTCGAGCGCAGGAAGGGCCAAGGGCAACCGGACCATTTTGAGTCGTGTCGCGCATAACGCTGGCGAAACAGCCTTGGGTCAAGCGAACCGCGGCTCAAGGCTGTCATGCAAACGCCCTCACCCCCTGACGTTCATGTTTCGCAGCACGAAACAGGCGCCGCCGGCGTGGCGAATGCGGTTGCAGAGATCGTCGGCCGCAGGCCGCGTGTCGGCACCGATCCGCACCTGGTAGAAGGTGCGGGGGCCGCGGGTGCGCATGAGCGAGCTCAACAGGCTTGGATCCTGATCGCCGATCACGGCGCTCAACCGCTTCATCGCACGCGCGTACATCGCCAGCGCCTTGTTGCGGTCAAAGCCGGCGGCGAGCTGCACGCCCCACAACTTCGCCGCGGCGAGCTTCACATGCTGTTCCAGCTCGGTGACGAAGGAATTGGGCGCGCGCTTCAGCAGCGCCATCAGCTCGCGGCAACTGGTGTTCGGCGCGCGATCGGCCATCTTGCCGTTCTTGCCGGCAGCGGCCCAGCCGTCGACCGTGGTGCCGGTAATGGCGGCCACGTAATTGCGCGTCTCCGGCGGCATCGGGCCAGAGCCTGCGAGCCATTCCTGCACCCGCCGCGGTCCGGCATTGTAGGCCGCGGCGGCAAGCCCGAGATTGCCGAACTGGTTGCGCAATTCGTTCAGGAATTCCGCGGATTTCGGCAGCGCCTGCACGGGATCGAAGGGATCGAGCAGCCGGCGCGCGCTGGCGGTTCCCGGCATGAATTGGGCGATGCCTTCCGCGCGCTGGCCGTTGCGCGTGACCGGCCCCACCGCATCGGATTGAAAGCGGCTCTCCTGCCAGATCACGCGCGCGAAAAACTCCAGCGGCAGGTCGTTCGCCCTCGCCGCCGATTCGATCATCAGGCACATCGCCTCGCGCGTGTCGGTGTCGCGCGCATTCTGCGAAGGTTGTTGCGCCGCGAGTTCCTCGACGCTCGGCCTTGCGACGTCGGTTCTGGCCGGCGCGGCATCCTCGGCGACGGCCCTCACCAAAGGGAGGAACGGCGTCACGACCGCAACGCAAAGCGCAGTCCACACGCTTAAACCTGTTCGCACCGCCATATCGCGCTCCCGCTTGCCTGCTTGACACGCGAAGAGGACCTTCCAGCTATTCTCACAATGATGTCGAGCGCACGGGAGCGCAAGACATGACCACGCCGGCGGACGTCAGCCTGGCTTCGCGCCCGACGACGACGCGCCGATCCCTATAAGCGCGACGACGACAACAAGGTCGCCATGCTGAGCGCCGAGGGGCTGGCGCGGCGGCGGCGTGAATTCGACGCGCAAAAGGAAATCGCGCGCGGATGCCCGAGAGTGCGGGTAACCAGCGCTGCCGGCGTCCTGATTTACCTTAACAACATCAATCCAAAGTTTCCCGTTCTCACCCGCGGCAACCGCGGGTATATGGTTAGGAATCCGTTAACCGGGGTTGCTGACATGATCGAACAACGTCAAACCTTGCGCCAGCGTGTGATCTACAACGGCGTTGTCGCCTTCAATGAGCGCCGCTCCACGATCGAGTGCGTCGTTCGCAATTTTTCGGACGACGGCGCCAGGATCGAGTTCGAAAATCCGGCCCTGCTGCCGGATGAGATCGATCTGTTCATCCCGAAGAAGAATCGCGCGTTTCGCTCAAAGATCGTCTGGGCCAATGCCGGCCAGGCCGGTCTAACGTTCCGCTCGGTATCGCGCAACGAACCCATTGGCCTCGATATGGCGCGACGGCTGCGACGTTGCGAGTCCGAGCGGCGCGAATTGCAGAGCCGGATTGCTCAACTGCTGTCGGAGTGTTGAATGGCGCTACCATCGACGCGACGCAGCATGGCGACATTCCGGGCCTTCCTTGCGGCTGAAGGCGGCGGGACCGGACTCGAATTTGTAATTATCGCAGCCGGTGTCGGATTGGCGCTTTCCGCCACGCTTTACGTGGTCGGCGGTGTCGTCACCGAGAAATACGAAGCGGTTCTGGCGGCCTTGAAACGCCAGAATAACTAGACCCGTTGCATGGCGAGCGCCTCGAGAAGAAGCCAGCGTGGTCGGATGCGGGCCATCCCGGCCATGCTTGGTTTACGTTAACGCCGCATTCTGCCTGCCGCGAGCTTTCACACACGCCGAACCCGGGTAAGGTCCCTCCGCTTTATTGGGAGATTATTCGATGTTGGATCGACGCCAGAGCGCGCGCGACAAGGTTATCTACGGCGGCGTCGCCGGGATCGGCGAAGGTGGCGCGATGCGGGACTGCGTCGTGCGCAACATCTCCGAAACAGGCGCGCATATCGAATTCAGCGACGTCATCAGGCCTCCCAGGGAGCAGATGTCGCTGACGATCGCGCGCAAGGGCCGTTCCTTCCTCGCCAGGGTCATCTGGTGGCGCGACAAATTCGTCGGCGTCGCCTTCAGCTCGGAAAACCCCTGCGAGCTGCCCGTGTCCGATCTCGAAGAGCGGCTGCGCAAGAGCGAGAAGAAAAAGCGTCAGCTGCAGCGCCGCATCAACGAGCTTTTGGGCGAAGGCTGAGGCGGCGCGACGCCTGGGCGTTGAGGCGGGTCGAAACCAAACAGGCAGCCGCCTCAATAGACCGCGGCGTGATCAGGGGGTCCGCAGCGGAGGCGCGCTGGCCTCGTCCTTTTCACGAACCGTGCGAAGTTCGTACCAGAGCGCGTTGAGGATGCCGACGGTGGCCGCAAGTCCGAGGCCCAGGATCCAGGCAAAGTACCACATGATTTCGTCTCCGATTTCGTTGCTCAGTAGGCTGCGGATCCGGCCTTCTGGACGGTTGTCGAGCTGACCTTGCCCCACAGCACCTTGTAGACCCAGGCAGTGTAGGCGAGCACGATCGGCAGAAAGATCACCGTCGCGATCAGCATGTTGCGAAGCGTCGCATGGCTCGACGAGGCGTCGAACACGGCCAGCGAATCGTTCGGGTGGGTGCTCGACGGCAGGATGACGGGAAACATCGACAGACCGACCGTGGCGATGATGCAGGCCACCGCAAGCTTGGAGGCGAGGAAGGTCAGCCCGGCGCGGCGTGCGCCGAAGCCTGCCGCGGCCAGCAGCGGTGCGACGATGCCGAGCAGCGGCACGATCGCCAGCCACGGCGTGGCGTGGAAATTCTGCAGCCAGGCTGCCGGATCGACCGCCACGGTTTTACCAAGGGGATTGGACGGGCCGTCCCACACGATCGGGCTCGTCACCTGATAGCCGCCGAACGCGCCGAGCCAGATCAAAATGCCCCCGCCCGCGAACAGGATCGCGGTGATCAGCGCCGCTTTCGATCCGAATGCCGCGGCGCGATCTGCCACCGGGCCCTCTGCCTTGAAACTGAGCCAAGCCGCACCGTGCATGACCAGCATGGCGAGCGACACCAGCCCGCAATAGAGCGCGAGCGGATTGAGCAGGCCGAACAGCGTGCCTTCGTAGATTGGCCGCAGGTCGTCGGTGAAATGGAACGGCACGCCCTCGAGCGCATTGCCGACGGCGACCCCGAAGATCAATGCCGGAACAGCACCGCCAACGAACAGCGCCCAGTCCCAGTTCCGGCGCCACGCGATACCCTCGCGCTTCGAACGATACTTGAAGCCAACCGGGCGCAGGATCAGCGCGAACAGCACCAGGAACATCGCGAGGTAGAAGCCGGAAAAGCTCAGCGCATAAAGCGCGGGCCAGGCTGCGAAGATCGCCCCGCCGCCCAGAATGAACCAGACCTGATTGCCTTCCCATACCGGGCCGACCGTGTTGATGGCCACGCGCCGCTCGGTGTCGGTCTTCGCCACGAAGGGCAGCAAAGCGCCGACGCCCATGTCGAAGCCGTCGGTGGCGGCAAAGCCGATCAGCAGGACGCCGAGCAGCACCCACCAGATCAGTCGCAGCGTGGTGTAGTCGAAGATAAGTTGGATCATGACCGTATTCCTTGACCAGGCGTGTGAGGATCACTCGGCCGGCGCGACAGCGCCGGCGCCGGTTGCTAATTGACCGAAGGAGCCCATTTCGCTCACCGCGTCGGGCCCCTTCCTGATCGCCTGCAGCATCAGCGTGCATTCGATGACGGCGAGCACGCCATAGACGGCGGTGAAGCCTATGATCGTCAGCACCAGATTGAAGACGCCGAGCTCCGAGGTTGCCAGGAAAGTCGGCAGCACGCCGTCGATGATCCAGGGCTGCCGTCCGAACTCGGCGACGAACCAGCCGAGCTCCGCGGCGAGCCAGGGCAGCGGGAAAGCCCAAAGCGCGAGCCGGAACAGCCAGCGCGGCGCCTCCGCTTCCCGCATCGTGTACCAGAGCGAGATCAGGAACACCGCGAGCAGCACGAAGCCGAACAGCACCATGAAACGGAAGGTGAAGAAGATCGAGGGGACGCTGGGTACGGTCGACCAAGCCGCATCGTGGATCTGCTCCGGCGTCGCCTGCAGCGGGTTTTCGACGTAGCGCTTCAGCAGCAGCGCGTAGCCGAGATCGCCACTGGTCTTGTCGAAGACGGCACGGGCCGCAGCGTCGCCGTGGTTCTTCTTCAGCTTCTGCAAGGCGTCGTAGGCAACAAGACCGTTACGAATATTCCCCTCGGATCTCTTCACGAGATCGAAGATGCCGGGGATCTGCTGGTCGATCGAGCGGGTGCCGATCAGCCCCATCACCCAGGGGATATCAATGGCATAGCGCGTCTCATGCGCCTGCATGTCCGGAATGCCGAACGCCGTGAACGAAGCCGGCGCCGGTTCGGTCTGCCACATCGCCTCCATGGCGGCGAGCTTCATTTTCTGGTTGTCGGTGATGGTATATCCGCTTTCATCGCCGAGCACGATGACCGAGAGCGCGGATGCGACGCCGAAGGCTGCCGCGATCACAAACGACCTTTTTGCGATCTCGATGTTACGGCCGCGCAAAATGTAGAAGGCCGAAATGCCCAGGACGAACGCGGCACCGCAGACATAGCCTGCGGATACCGTGTGTACGAATTTCGCCTGCGCGGTCGGATTGAACAGAACCGCCACGAAATCGGTCACTTCCATGCGCATCGTATCGGGATTGAACGCCGCGCCGGCCGGATTCTGCATCCAGCCATTGGCGATCAGGATCCACAGCGCCGACAGGTTGCTGCCAAGCGCCACCATCCAGGTGACGGCGAGATGGGCACGCGGGGACATCCTGTCCCAGCCGAAGAAGAACAGACCGATGAAGGTTGCTTCCAGGAAGAAGGCCATCAGCCCTTCGATCGCGAGCGGCGCGCCGAAAATGTCGCCGACATAATGCGAGTAGAAGGCCCAGTTCATGCCGAACTCGAATTCCATGGTGATGCCGGTAGCGACACCTAGGACGAAGTTGATGCCGAACAGCAGCCCCCAGAACTTCGTCATGTCGCGCCAGATGGTCCGGCCCGTCATCACGTAAACGGTCTCCATCATCGCCACGAGAACGGATAGTCCCAGCGTCAACGGCACGAACAGAAAGTGATACATCGCGGTCAACGCGAATTGCAGCCGCGAAAGCTCGACAAGCAGGGAATTTGTCATGGAGAGTCACCTTTCAGAGGGTTCGATCATCTACGCTCCGCGAGCTGCAAAAAATTTGACCTAGATCAAATGACGCTCACAAGGATCGATGCATCAACAACACATGCAAATAGCGAACGATGAAAAGCTGGCCAAGCGCCGCTGGGGGTCGGACAACCACGGCACAGTTCTCGGAAGCAGCAACTGATTGTCGCAATTCTCCGAGCCATGAAGCACTTGGCGTTGCCCGCAATTTCGACGCGGCGGGTCTGCGCCGCGCGTTATGCCGGCAGATCGCCCGCACGCTGCTACGAACAGGCTTCGTCGGATCAGGCGGCGTGACACTCGTTCGGGCTCGCGAATTGAAGCGCGTTCAAAAGCTCGTCACCGTTTTTTGTGACATCGGCCAGGGTCAGTTCGTCCAGAACCTCGATGAAAGCGGCGGTGGCGCGACGTAACGCCTTTCTGAGCTTGCATCTGTCGATCAGCGGACAGGTGTTGGTCGACCGATCGAAGCACTCGACGATGTCGAACCCCTCGGTCCGGCGAATGACCTCGCCGACGCGGATCGACCGCGCGGGTCTGGCGAGCCGGAACCCGCCCTTGTGCCCGCGAACCGTTTCGAGATATCCCCAAACCCCCAATTGATGCACGCACTTTACCAGGTGCGGCATCGAAATGCCGAACGCCTCCGCGACTTCGCCGACCTTGATCAGCTCCGACTCGCGCGCGGCCGCCACCATCAGGACGCGCATCGAATAGTTGGAATAGCTCGTCAGCTTCATGGGATATGCCTGGATAACGGGAAACTCGCGGTCGACGTTCTGTTTAGAGAAAATCGTGCGAGGTGTTCGTCTGCGGCAATTCGTCACCTGCGCGTCGTGGCCAACTATATCCTATAAACAAAATATAACAATAGGCGGCCGTGCGGTCAACGCAGGGCATTAGCCTCGGTTGCGGACTCTCCCCCTGTCGGCAGGCGGGCGCTGAACCGACCGCAGGGAGGAAGGTTACGATGAATATTGCAACCTTGGCGTGTGCGTCGCATCGAGGACATCGGCGCTGGCGAAAGCCGCTTTTCGCGGCGGTGGCGCTGATGGGAGCATTCGCCGCGAGCACCGCTGCAGCGGAATCGGCGACGACCATTTCCAGTACTGCGAGCGTCGGACAAGGCGCCACCGACGATGCGGCTTCCCAACTCCTGAAACTCCAGCGCGCCGTTCCGCGGGCGAAAGGCCCCTGGACACCCGCCGATCACAGCAAGTTCAAAGCGCTCGAGGGGCCGTTCAAATCTCCGAGGGAGGTGACGAGCGCATGCCTGACCTGCCACACGGATGCGGCCAAGCAGGTCAAGGCGACGATCCACTGGACTTGGTCGAAAAAGGACCCCAACACTGGCCGCATGATCGGCAAGGCCAACGTATTCAATACGTTTTGCGCCAACATCAAGAGCAACGAGCAATTCTGCACGACGTGCCATGTCGGCTATGGCGATCCCGATCCCTCGCATTTCGTTCCGTTCAGCGGGCGCGCAGACGATCAGGTCGACTGCCTCGTCTGTCACGACCAATCCGGCAAGTACAAGAAAATCCCCTTCCTCGGCGGCAATCCCGCGACCGAGCGCACGCGGGTTCGCCCCGGATGCGGCGAGGTCTACGGAACCGAAGAGCCATACGTCGACCCACCCGATCTCGCCGCGGTCGCGCAAAGCGTCGGCGCGCCGAAGCGGGAGAATTGCGGCGGCTGCCATTTCTACGGCGGCGGCGGTGACGGCGTTAAGCACGGCGACCTCGACAGTTCGCTCGTCAAGCCGACGAAGTCGCTCGACGTGCATATGGACGCAGGCGGCCTCAACTTCGCGTGCGAAACCTGTCACATCGCGAGCGACCACCTGCTCGCAGGCAGCCACTACGACGTCGACGCCAAACCCGAAGGCGACGCTTACCTGCGGGGCGGCCAGCACGGCGGCGATCCGGCGACGTGCCAATCCTGTCACGGCGACACGCCGCACAAGAAGAGCGCGCTGAGCAGCCTGATCAACGTGCACGCGCGCGACGTTGCGTGCCAGACCTGCCACATACCCGCCTTTGCGCGCGGCGGCGTCGCGACGAAAATGAAGTGGGACTATTCGAGCGCCGGCAAATTCGGACCCAATGGCACTCCGCTCGTCGTCAACAATGCGAAGAACGAAAATGTCTATTGGGGCGTGAAAGGCGCGTTTGAATGGGGCAAGGACGTCGTCCCGCAATACGCATGGTACAACGGCTCCGAACAATGGATGAACAACGGCGACAAGCTCCAGCCCGGCAAGGATGGGGTCGTCGAAGTCAATCGCATCTTCGGCAGCGCGACCGATGGCAAGTCCCGGATCTGGCCGTTCAAGATCATGCGCAACAACCAGCCGTACGATCCCGTGAACAATATACTGACGGTGTTTCACTCCTTCGGCTTCGACGACGACGCTTTCACAATCTCCGGCGACTGGAACAAGGCGATCGCCGCAGGTATGAAGGCGGCCGATCTTCCCTACTCCGGCAAGTTCTCGTTCGTTCCGACCAGGATGTACTGGCCGATCACCCACATGGTCGCGCCGGCGCAGGACGCCTTGAAGTGCGGCGACTGTCACACCGATGGCGGGAGGCTGGCCTCGGTCGCCGGGATCTACATCCCCGGGCGGAGTTCAGACCATCAGCCATGGGTCGAACTCCTGGGCAAATTGGCCGTCGCGCTGGGCCTGTTCGGGGTAGTTGTCCACGGCTTGCTGCGCATCCTGATCTGGCTGCGCGGACGCCGCAGCGAAGCACATTGAGCAGGAGAAGAGTTATGGGAGTCGAACGCATCTATCTCTTCAAGCGCTTCGAACGCTTCTGGCACTGGAGCCAAGCGGCGCTAATCATCGCAATGCTCGTGACGGGTTTTCGTATTCACGGCGTGTTTCGCGAAATCGACGTCGAACTCGCCGTCCGCATTCACATCTATGCGGCGTGGGCTCTGATCGTGCTGTGGACGTTCGCGATATTCTGGCATTTCACCACTGGCGAATGGCGGCAGTACATACCGACGCTCGACAGCGCGTTTGCGGTCGCCCGCTACTACGCATGGGACATCTTCCGCGGCGCGGAGCACCCGTATCATCCGACGCCGCTGCGCAAGCACAACCCGTTGCAGCGCATGGCCTATCTGTGGGTCAAGTTGATGATCAACCCGCTGATCTGGCTATCCGGCCTCGCGCTACTCTTTTTGACCTACGACTGGGCGACGCTGGAGCCGCTCCGCTCATCCGGCGCCACCCTGCAAACCCTCGCCTGGGCTCACACGATCGCAGCCTACATGATGGCGCTGTTTTTCATTCTGCATGTTTATCTGGCCACGACCGGCGCCACGCCGCTGGCCCACATCAAAGCCATGATCACCGGTTGGGAGCCGCGCCAGGAATGAGCCAGAAAGCTGAAAGCCGCAGGGCGGCGCGAAGGGGAGCGAACAGGCGCGCATTGGCGATGGCGACGGCGCTCGCGCTTTCCGGCACCACCTGGAACGTTCGGGCGGACCCGGCGGAAGTCCATCAAGGCGGCGCTGTGCCCGCAGGCGCGAACCACTTCGTGACGCTTGCGGACGCGGATCAATTAAAGGCCTATTACTTCGTCCACGCGCATGTTCCGGTGGACTACGGCGAATTCACGCGTTACCCGCGCAATCCGGACAAAGTCACCGCCGGCCAAAACGGTACGCCCCAAGCCCGGGCCGACAACGCCGTCAGTCTCGCGAAGGCGAGCGCCGACGTTCTTCTCGATCTCAAGGACATTTCCCTGAATGACTTTGACGCGACCACGCAGGCATTTCCGATGGACAACAGACTGTTCCTCGGCCCGCTCGGCTACTACTTCGATGACTCGCCCTACCACTATTTTTACGCCAATCCGAAGGGCCTCAACCCGCTGCCATGCGCGGACACGGCTATCGCCAGGACAATCGACGACGAGGTGAAGGCGTATCGACATTTCGAAATGAAAGTTTACGGTCGCGTGGTCGGCGCCAACGCTCATGACAAATCCGTCGCAATCCGGATCGTAAAGATCGAATTGCTGGACGACGGCGGCCGGTTGCTGTTCGATCGGAACGCCGGGGAATAACGCACATGGCGAAATCTTTGCGTGTTGGGGTTGGGCCCTGTTGCAGGGTGTCACGTCGTGCATTCAACATCCGCGATTTGACCTAGATCAAATAACGCTCACAAGGATCGATGCATCAACAGCCCATGCGAAAAGCGAACGATGAAAAGCAGGCTAAGCGCCGCTGGGGTCGGACAACCGCGGCACAGTTCTCGGAAGCGACAACTGATTGTCACAATTCTTCGAGCCGTGATGCACTTGGCCTTGCCCGCGATTTCGGCACGGCGGGCTTGCGCGCCGCGCTAGGCTGGCAGATCGCCCGCACGCTGCTGCGAACTGGCTTCGTCGGATCGCTGGCGGTGTTCGCGGGACGTCTGATTGAAGATGGAACTTTCGACGGGCTTGCGATGGCCGGCGCGCTCGTCTGCCTCGCTTTGTCGAGCTGTGCGGGCCTGTTGGCCGATCTCTGTGTGGCGCGTGCCGAGGATTTTGTCGTCGACGGGCTGCGGGCCGCCCTGCAGGATTTGCTTTCCCGAAAGCCACCGGCGCGCATCCGAACCAAGCCCGCCGGCGCGCTGGTTGCCGGCCTGCAGCGTTATCCCAACGCGCTTGCCGGCCTCGTGATCAGCCACAGCGCGGCGAGGTCCATGCTGGGCGTCGGTCCGTTGCTGGCGGCAGCCGCGGTCGCTTTCGTGTCATGGCAGGCGGCGCTCACGCTTTTTCTCGCAGTTCCGGTCATGATCATGTTCTTTGCGACGCTGGGCGGCGTCGTCCGCAGCAGAGCCGAGGCACAGGAGAAGGCTTTCGGCCGGCTTGCGGCGCAGTTCTCGGACCGTATCCGGACGTTGCCGACCATCCTGGCCAATGACGCCTTGCCGGGCGAGCACGGCAAGATCGAACGGCGGATGACCCTCTATGCCGACAGCACGATGGGCGTGCTCAAAGTTGCGTTTCTCAACGCCGGCATCATCGATTTTTTCTCCGCCCTCGCCATCGCCGTGCTCGCCATATTCCTTGGCCTCGGCCATCTCGGGCTCGTGCACATCCCCGGATTTTACGATCTGGCGCTTTGGCAGAGCCTGTTCATTCTCATCATCGCAGCGGAGTTCTTCACGCCGTTCCGGCGCTATGCCGAGCAGTACCACATCAAGGCCGAGGGTCAGGCCGCCGCCAAGGAGCTGGACTGGTATTTCGCCGAATTCGACGCATCAGAGCGGAAGCCTTTCACTATCGCCGGAGCTTTCGACGTGGCGGATCTGCCCAGGGCCTGTCTGATAGCGATTTCCGGGCCGAGCGGCTCCGGGAAGTCGACCTTGCTCCGCATGCTCGCAGGAATCGAAACGCCGTCGTTCAATGTCGAACCCCTGCCTCAGGTGCTGGCCGAAGGATGCGAATGGGTATCGACCGACATCTATGTTCCGGCGGGCACGCTGGGCGAAGCGATCGCCTGGAATCGCGACGCCCGTGACGACGCCGAATTGCGGAAAGCGGCGGGGCATGTCGGGTTGCTCGACGAACGGCTTCTGCCTGATGGCCTCAACGCCCGCATCGCCGAAGGTGGCGACAATCTCTCCGGCGGGCAGCGCATGCGCATCGGTGTCGCCCGCATCCTGCTTTCCGGTGGCGTGGTCCTCGCAGACGAGCCGACGGCCAAACTCGATCCCCAGACGGCGAAGCTGGTCCGGCAGGTACTGAAGGAAGTGGCCGAGCGGCGTTTGGTCATCGTCGCCACACACGACGAGCAGTTGATTAAGGCAGCCAGCCGGCATCACATCCTGCAACCTCAAGCCGAGCAGGCGGTTGCCGCATGAGCATACGATCAATCGCGCCCCCGATTGTCGCGGCGGCACCTGCATCGGCCCCCCTGCCCGCCAAATCGCCGTGGCGGATCGCCATCATGCTTGCCATCGCGGCCTCGGCCTCCGGGATCCTGCTCACCGGCATATCCGCCTGGTTCCTCGGCGCGGTTGCGTTGGCTGGCCTCGGACCGGCCGCGCTCGCATTCAATTTTCATACTCCGGCTGCTTTCATACGGATGTTCGCGCTGAGCAAGACACTCGGCAAATATGGCGAACGCGTCGTAGGACACCGCGCCGCCCTCCTCGATCAGGTGAAGCGTCGCGCGCGGCTGTTCGTGGCGATGGCGCAAGCCCCGGCCACCCGCGCCGCGGGCTGGCAACTCGGCAACCAGGACCGGTTGGCCGACTACATGGAGGATGTCGAAGACGTCGACTACGCACGCTTGCGCGTCGGGATGCCGGCGGGAGTATTGCTGGCCGGAGTAGCCCTGCTCGCCGGGGCGACGGCATGGCTGGCACCGCTGGCGCTGCTGCCGATCGCCCTGTTGTCGGTCGCGGGGATGGCGACGCTGCGCCGCCTGATGCCGGAAGTGGGCCAGCAATGGACGACCGTGAGAACCTCGCAGCGAGCCGCGGGCCGTTTTCTTGGGGGCGCGCTGGCCTCGGTTGTCCCGTTGCAGGCCGAGCGGGCCTTTTCTGACATCTTGGCCCTTGCCTTCGGTCGTTTCAGCAATGCGGAGGCCGCACGACTTGCCCAACGCCGCGCATTTGCTGTGCTGGACATGCTTGCCGGGCTGGCCGGCCCTGTGGCGTCGCTCAGCGTCCTGGTCGCGGCCTGGCAGACCGGAAGCCGCGGCAGCGCGCTTCTCATTCCTGCTTTTCTCGGGTTTGGCTGGCTCGCCCTCGGCGAGACCGCGCATAACGTCTCGCGCATCGTCCTTGGAAGGGTGCGAGAGCACGCCGCCCGCGAAGGGCTCCAGGAATGGTCGACCGCAACTGCTGCGAAGACGGGACCCTCGTCATCCGCCGCCGCCCTGAGAAGCTTGACGCTGAGGGGCGTCCCGCGGCAGGCGCCCGACGGCCGCCGGCTCGGTGAAGCGATCAACCTGACCGTCCACGCCGGCCAGCCCGCGGCGCTTGTCGGCGCAAGCGGCACGGGCAAGACGACCTTGCTCAAACAAATTGCCGGCTGGATCGGCGCGGACAACAATGGCCAGTTCGTTGGCGATGGGGTGGTGATGCTCAGCGCCTACCGCCGCGCCATATCGCATCTCTGTCTGCACGATGCCGCAATTCTTTCCGACACCGTTCGCGAGAACCTTTTCGCGCCCGGCACATCGGAAGCGGACTGCTGGCTGGCGCTTGCCACGGTGGAACTCGACGGCCGTATCGCGGCCGCGGGCGGGCTCGATGCGTGGATCAGTCAGGATATGCTGTCTCTCGGCGAAGCGCAGCGGCTGAATCTGGCGCGCACGCTGCTGAGCGATGCTCCACTTGTTCTGCTCGACGAGCCTGTTGAACATCTGGACTTCGAGCAGGCGTCGCGGATCCTGACGCGGGTGCTATCGCAGCTGGCTAGTCGAATTGTCATCTATTCGAGCCATGCGGAGTACGCGGCGCCCGGAGACCGGCCATGAAGAAAGTCTGCCTCACTCTGTTGATGACATGCGCCTGGAATAGTGCCGGTTACGCCCTCGATCGCGAGCAACTGCGAGGAAAGACCCTGCTCGAAACGCTGTGCGGACGATGTCACGCTGTGGGCGAGACGGGCCGGAGCGCGCACATTGATGCGCCGCCATTTCGAACCCTTGGAGATAGCAAGCTTTACGACAATGACTTTGGAGCACGATTGCAGGACGGCCTGAGCACCATTCACCCGGATATGCCGACTTTCCGATTTAGCCGACCGGAGGCCGAGGCCGCGGTGAACTATCTCAAGTTCATTCAAGGGCACCAAAAGTCAAAATAACCATAACCGCGGCCATTGCTTCGCAGTCCTTGCGGGCCGGCCAAGACAACGCGCAAAAAACACATCACGCATTTAAAAAGCCGGCGGTCTTGCGGCGCGCCGGCTTTTTCAATTGGCAATATCGGCCGCTTACACCTTGACCAGCGGGCCCCGTGAGGCCGGACCCTTCGAGCCGCCGCTCGGACCACTCGGTTTCGGCTTGCGCGGCGCGGCGCGCTTGCGTGTGCCGGGCAGTTTCTCCGGCTTCGGCGTGACCGGTCCTTCGACGAACTCGAAGCCGATTTTTTCGGCATCGGCTTCCGCGCTCGCCTCGTCCTTCACCACGACGACGCGGACGTGGCCGCCGCCCTTCAGCTTGCCGAACAGCACCTCGTCGGCCAGCGGCTTCTTGATGTGTTCCTGGATCATGCGCGCCATCGGCCGCGCACCCATCTGCTCATCATAGCCGTGCTGGATCAGCCACGCCTTGGCCGGCTCGGACAGTTCGATGGTGACGTCACGGTCGGCGAGTTGCGCCTCGAGCTGCAGCACGAACTTCTCGACCACCATACCGATCACATCGGCATTGAGATGTGCGAACGAGACGACGGCGTCGAGCCGGTTGCGGAACTCGGGCGCGAACTGGCGGTTGATCGCTTCGTGATCGTCGCCTTCCCGCTTGTTGCGCGTGAAGCCGAACGCCTGGCGCGCAAGGTCGGCGGCGCCCGCGTTGGTGGTCATGATCAGGATCACGTTGCGGAAAATGACCTGCTTGCCGTTATGGTCGGTCAACCGGCCATGATCCATGATCTGCAGCAGCACGTTGTACAGGTCCGGATGCGCCTTCTCGATTTCGTCGAGCAGCACCACGCAATGCGGATGCTGGTCGACGCCGTCGGTGAGCAGCCCGCCCTGGTCGAAGCCGACATAGCCCGGAGGCGCGCCGATCAGGCGCGACACCGTATGTCGCTCCATATATTCCGACATGTCGAAGCGAATCAGTTCCACCCCGAGCGAAGCCGCGAGCTGCTTTGCCACCTCGGTCTTGCCGACACCGGTCGGTCCCGAGAACAGATAGCAGCCGATCGGCTTTTCCGGTTCGCGCAAGCCGGCGCGCGCCAGCTTGATCGATGCCGCCAGCGCGTCGATCGCCTTGTCCTGGCCGAACACCACGCGCTTCAGCGTCTGTTCGAGGTGCTTCAGCACTTCGGCGTCGTCCTTCGACACGCTCTTGGGCGGAATCCGCGCCATGGTCGCGATCGTGGTCTCGATTTCCTTGATGCCGATGGTCTTCTTGCGCTTGTTCTCCGCGACCAGCATCTGCGCCGCACCGGACTCGTCGATCACGTCGATCGCCTTGTCCGGCAGCTTGCGGTCGTGGATGTAGCGCGACGACAGCTGCACCGCGGCCTCGATTGCCTCGTTGGTATATTTCAGCCGATGGTAATCCTCGAAATAGGGTTTCAGGCCCTTGAGGATCGCGATCGCGTCTTCCACCGTCGGCTCGTTGATGTCGATCTTCTGGAACCGGCGCACCAGCGCGCGATCCTTCTCGAAGTGCTGGCGGTATTCCTTGTAGGTGGTCGAACCCATGCAGCGGATGGTGCCCGAGGCGAGCGCCGGCTTGAGCAGGTTGGACGCGTCCATCGCGCCGCCGGACGTGGCGCCGGCGCCGATCACGGTGTGGATTTCATCGATGAACAGGATGGCATTCGGATGCGCCTCCAGTTCCTTCAGCACCTGCTTCAGCCGCTCTTCGAAATCGCCGCGGTAGCGGGTACCCGCGAGCAAGGTACCCATGTCGAGCGAGAACACGGTGGCCGCCGCCAGCACTTCCGGCACTTCGCTGTCGACGATGCGTTTGGCGAGCCCCTCCGCAATCGCGGTCTTGCCGACGCCGGCTTCGCCGACGAACAGCGGATTGTTCTTCTGCCGCCGGCAGAGCACCTGGATGGCGCGGTTGATTTCGGAATTTCGCCCGATCACCGGATCGATCTTGCCGTCGCGCGCCTTCTTGTTGAGGTTCACGCAGTAAGTTTCGAGCGCCTCGCCCTTCTTCTTGGAATCCTCGTTGCCCTTGGTCTCGGTCTCTTCGTCGACCCCACGCACCGGCCGCGCCTCGGAAACTCCGGGCCGCTTGGCGATGCCGTGGCTGATGTAATTGACCGCGTCGTAGCGGGTCATGTCCTGCTCCTGCAGGAAATAGGCGGCGTGACTCTCGCGTTCCGCGAAGATCGCGATCAGCACGTTGGCGCCGGTGACTTCCTCGCGGCCGGATGACTGGACGTGAATGACCGCGCGCTGGATTACGCGCTGAAAGCCCGCGGTCGGCTTGGCATCATCGGCGCCGTCGGTGACCAGATTTTCGAATTCGGTCTCAAGATAATTGACGAGACTGGTGCGCAGCTTGTCGAGATCGACACTGCACGCGCGCATGACAGCTGCCGCATCCGAGTCATCGATCAGCGACAGCAGAAGATGTTCAAGCGTCGCATATTGATGATGACGCTCGTTTGCAATCGCCAGCGCGCGATGCAGGGATTGTTCAAGGCTTTGGGAAAAAGTCGGCATTCGCGTCCTCTGTGGCCCCCGCCATCATGATCGCCGTTGCCCGGTCAGGCAACAACAACCTTTGTCATATAGTTACACAACATCACGGCAAAAGAGCGGTTCCCGCGACTTGTTTACGGTCAGCCGGCAAGCCTGCACCCGAAAAAGCCGGGCAACGAGCCCGGGGAAACGCCTAGGCTCGACTGATCCATCGCATTCCTGATGCAAAACCCGTTCCCATTTCCGGCGGATCGCGCGACGTCACTTCTTTTCCATCACGCATTGCAGGGGGTGTTGGTGCTTGCGCGCAAAATCCATCACCTGCGTGACCTTGGTCTCGGCGATCTCGTAGGTGAACACCCCGCACTCCCCGATTCCATGATGATGGACGTGGAGCATGATCTTGGTCGCGGCTTCGACGTCCTTCTGAAAGAACTTCTCCAGCACGTGAACAACAAACTCCATCGGCGTGTAGTCGTCGTTCAGGATCAGGACGCGATAAAGATTGGGGCGCTTGGTCTTGGGCTTGACCTTGGCGATAACGGACGTGCCCGGACCGCCGGTGCCGCCGGTGCGGTTCTCATCGTTGCCCATTCGGGGACCAGATGCGGCGACAGTGGCTGGCGCGGACCAGTCAAATCTGGAGGTCAATTGCAGCATGGCACAGGCGTTCGAAATCCCCACACGAAACCGGACAGCGACCGGGTGTTCCCAGACACACTTTCCAGATCGCCGCTCCCGGCTGGCCCGACCCCATCCGCTGGATCGATGACAGTAATATGGGTCCACCGTCGGCTCGCCGCAAGCGCGCAAATATTGCCCAAATGCGACCTGCGGCCGACCCGATTCCCGGCCCGGCGATCCCGGCGAGATTAGTCAATCCTGTCGGATTTGACAAAATTAGACCGGGAGATGTTCAGCGACCACTGAGGATGGCGGGCCTAATTCGCGGCCGGTTCGCAGCCTGCGCGGCAATTGCCCGTTTTTCTAAAGACGGATTTGCCACCCGCTCGGTCGCGCCCCCGAAATGGCGGCAGGAACCCAACTTCGGTGAATGTCGTGCCCATTGCATCCATTATCCGACGCTTCAGCGGCGCGTCGCTTCGCGGGGGCCGATCAGGGCAAATATCGCCATGATCCTTGCCAACGCGCCGGTGCCTCAGATCAGCCTTATGGGCGTGGCGATCGATTACGGCCACGCCAACAACGCGCGCTGGTTGATGCAGGCCGCCTCGACTCGACCGCGTTGATCGCCTGATGACGACATCCCGGATCAATGAACGCGCCATCACCGATGGCGCCGGGCAACCGCCGGTTCTTCCCGCTTGCGCCAGTGGAGCGGGCAACTTCCTCGTGCCGAGCCAACCGCCGCGGCGTTCGCGCAGATCGGCACGACGATTTCGAAGTTGCGTGTCGCGCGGTAAGCCTCGCCATTAAAAAAGCCCGGCCATGACGGCCGGGCCTTTGATTTTTAAGGCGGCGTTACGCTACGCTTATTCCGCTATTCCGCAAAAATGGATACCGGTTTTGCGATCAGCATACGCGAAAAGTCATCAGGCGGCGGCCGGGGTGAACTTCGCGACCATGCCTTCCAGCGGCTTGTAGGTCTGCTTGGCCAGATCGGTATAGAGGCCCGCGATTTTCTGCGACTCGGCCACGAAAGTCTCGTAGGCCGACTTCGCGAAGTCGGTCTGCACTTCGATTGCCTTGTCCAGCGACTTCACGCCCGACAACTTCTCAACAAATGACTTGGTGTCTTCAAACGACTTCTTGGTGTAATCGCCATAAGCGCTGGCAATGGCCTGAAGGCCGTTCTGGACGGTGGTCGCGGAGGCGACGACCGTATCGAGGTGTTCTTTGCCGTACTGCTGAATGTCTTCAATTTTGATCATGATGGAGTCCTTCCCAGACTGCTGTGAAACCTGATCTGCCGGGAGGCCCCGGCTCCCTAACGCACTTCTTGTATAGTGCATTGCACAATAAAGTCAAGAAACTTTGTGCGACGCACAAATAAATGGATTAGCCGCGAATACCGGAGGATTGCGCAAGGGTTGCTTAATCTTTTGGAAACTCAGGCCCCCTAACCTGATTCTTGGGGCTCTTTCGGGGTTCGGACGAGCAGCCGAAAAATCGTGTGCGTACAGTCTCTTAGCTAGAAGAGCGGCCTGAACCGCGATCCAGCGGCAAAAACTCCCTTGGATCGAGCGGTTTGAGCAGGGAAACGTCGCCGGCGGTTGGGCATAATTTGGCCCCACGAACCGGTGATCAAGACAGAAATTGGGACGGGGAAGTTCATGCTTCGCACAACCTTTGCTTCCTCGCGCGTTTTGCGGGCTTGCATCTTCGGGCTGGTCACGATCACCGCCGCGGTCATTTTCACAAGCGATCGCGCCGACGCGCGCCGGTACCGGCATCATCGCCACTACGCGCACGCCCGCCACCACCACCACGAAGAGCGCGACAGCTATAGCCCGGCGTTCTCCTCCATCATCGTCGACGGCAACTCCGGCGCCACGCTGTCCGCCAACAGTCCCGACGCCAGCCGCCATCCTGCTTCCCTCACCAAGATCATGACGCTCTATCTGCTGTTCGAGCGTCTCGACGCCGGCAAGATGAAGCTCGATACCGAAATGGAGGTATCCGAACACGCCTCGGAGCAAGCCCCCACCAAACTCGGCCTGCGCCCCGGTCAATCCATCCGCGTCGAAGACGCGATCAAGGGACTGGTAACGCGTTCCGCCAACGACGCTGCCGTCGTGATCGCGGAAGCGATCGCCGGCGATGAAGACGATTTCGCCAAGCTGATGACGCGCAAGGCGCGTGCGCTCGGCATGACGCGGACGGTTTATCGCAATGCCTCTGGCCTGCCCGACGACGACCAGGTGACGACGGCGCGCGATCAATCGACGCTGGGCCGCGCCATCCAGGACCGCTTTCCGCGCTACTACCGCTACTTCTCGACGACGGCGTTCAATTATCACGGCCAATCGATCCGCAACCATAACCATCTGTTGGGCAGCGTCGAAGGCGTCGATGGCATCAAGACCGGTTACACCCGCGCCTCGGGCTTCAATCTCGTAACATCGATGCACCGCGGCAACCGCTTCCTGGTCGGCGTTGTCATGGGAGGCCGCAGCGGCGGCTCGCGCGACGCCGTCATGCGCAACCTGCTTGCCGAAAATCTCGAAAAGGCCGCCAGCAGGCGCACCGTTGCCGCGATCGCCGAGCGTAACCCGTCGGCGGCCAGCGCCGATGTTGCGCAAGCCGAAGCCGAGCCGACGCAGACGGCTCAGGCGCAGGATGCCGTTCGGGTGGCGTCCGCCTCCGCTGCTGAGCCGGCCGCAGCGCCGCCGGCCCGTTCTTCGGCCGCACCGCTTACACGATCGCTCCTGGCCGCCGCGACCGCGGCTGTGCCGCAGGCCAAGGCCGAGCCCGCCCCGCTGACCAATGGGGTGATCCAGACCCAGGCGATTGCCGCAATTCCCGGTTCGTCCGAACCGATGAAGCCCGTCAGGGTCAAGACCGTCCAGGTCAAGGCTGGACAGGTGAAGCTGGCCTCGGCCGGTTCGTCCCAGCCGGCCACGACCGTCACCAGCGCAATCCCGACGGCACGCCAAGAAGTGCCGGAAACATCAAGCGCGGTCATGGCCAAAGCTGAAACCAACAAGACTGAAGTTGCAAAAACCGAGGTCGCGAAGACCGAAATGCCGCCGCAGCCGGCCGGTCACGGCACCGGCAACGGGCTGCTCGGCGTGCTTCCCGCTTCGAGTCTGCCCGCCTCGCAGGCCTTGGCCTACGCCGATCCCGCCCCCGGTTCCCAACCGCAACCGGCTCAGCAAAACGGTGCCACCAAGCCGGCCGCAGTCCACACCGGATGGATCGTTCAGGTCGGTGCGCTGGAAAGCGAGAGCGAAGCGCTGCAGCGCATCGATGCCGCCCGCAATCAGGCCCGCGGTCTCCTGGCGAAGGCGGATCCCTTTACCGAACCGGTCGTCGCCAAAGGCGACAGGAAGCTGTACCGGGCCCGTTTCGCCGGCCTCGACCGCGATCAGGCCGAAGCGGTATGCCGGACGCTGAAGCGCTCCGACATCTCCTGCATTACCGTTCGCAACTGACCGCCACTGCCGGAGCATTTTCCGGCCAAGCGGAGTGCGCTTCGGCATGCGAAAATGCCCTGAACTACGGGCTTGAGCGAATTCCATTCGCAAATGCATCGCCGCAGGCATGCCGCCGCCGAAATCACGTGGCAACCTCCGTGCTGCAAACTTCTCGTCAAGATTTTCGAGCTAATACTGCTGACATCAACGATCGACCATGCCGGACAACGGCGGGCGGCAACGGGACGTCAACCGGAGAGAAGACGGCAGAAGCAACCTCGGTTCGTGGCGTAGCGTTGTCCGGAGTTAGCTGTGATGCGTGCGAAGCAGAGTATCCTTGGCCTCGTTTACACGGGCGGCGAGATACGTCGACCCCCCCTGGTCGGGATGCAGTTTCTTCATGAGCGCGCGGTGCGCCCGGCCGATCTCGTCACGCCCCGCCCCCGGCTGCAGGCCAAGGATCTGATAGGCCTCCTCGTCCGTCATTTTGCCGCTCGACGCCGCGCGGCTCTGCCCCCCTGCCGCGTTTCCCTGCGCGTTCTGACGCCAGGCGGGAAACCTGCGGTCCAGATAGCTTTCAAGTAGCGACACGCTTTCGGCGTCGAAGCCCGAAATCATCGCCGTCAGCTGCGGCAGGTCGAACTCGCCCAAGGCATGGCCGGCATAGGGTCCGGCCACGATCCGGCCTGACAGTTCACCGCTGTCGTGATCGAGCGTCATGTCGAGAAACTGCGAGCGGACCTGCGACGCCTGCCCAGGCGAGCGTTGTGCGCCTCCGCCTCCGAACATCGCGCCGATATTGCCGAAACCCGATGCCCCGAACGGCGACCAGCCGAGCAGCCCCGCGCCGAAAATGCCGATCGGGATAGCGACCGCCAGTTCGCCCTTGATGCCGGTAAAGGCGGCGACCGCGAGCGCGACGACGCCGCCGCCGATCTTGATGGCGCGCGCGAGCACGACCGGGTTGGCCGCACGAAACATCTGCAGCAGCGAATAGAGAAGAACAACGGCGACGACGCCAGCGATCAGGGTTGGCATCTGCTCAATATAGTCGCATCGGCGGCAAAAAGCATGACGGTCCTATATCTATAAAAAAGGCGTGGCGAGGCGAAAAGCTCCGTGGCGCGGGCCGCATGAATTTAATATCTTCGAACCAACCGCGGCTGCTGGTCATGGAGCGCGCGATGGCGGCGCAGGGACTAACGACGAGAAGGAGCAGCTACGGGCCGCAGGATACGATGAACCGGCTCGAGGCTGCGGTGAAGGCAAAGGGCATGACGGTGTTTGCCCGTATCGATCACGCCGCCGGCGCCACCGGGGTCGGCCTATCGCTGCGGCCGACCGAGGTCCTGATCTTTGGCAATGCCAAGGCCGGCACGCCGCTCATGCAATCCGTTCAGACCATCGGTATAGACCTGCCGCTGAAGGCGCTGGTTTGGCAGGATCCATCGGGCGAGACCTGGCTTTCCTGCAATGATCCCGCCTGGCTTGCGAAACGGCACGGGCCGGGCAGCGAGACCGAGGCGGTGGTCGGTGCCATGACTGCCGCGCTGGATGCGGTCGCGAAAGCCGCAACGACGGGGTGACCCCTGACTTCGCGCGTCGCGCCCACCGGTCGCGCGGTGGCCCGCCGGGATCACTTCATCTGGCCGAGCAATTTGGCGGCACCGCTTGCGGTCTTCGACATCAGCAGTAGCGCCTCGCGTCCGCCGGCGGCATAGGCCGCGGCTGCGCGCAACAGCTCGGCCAGTTGCGCCGCCGCGCCGGGATCGAACCTGCACCAGGCGCCGCCGGTCAGGCGCGCGATCTCCCGGAATGCCTGCTCGGCGACGGCGTCATGACCTTCCTGAAACATGAATACCGGCACCTTGAGCAGGCCGAGTTCGCCGGCCCTGGCACAGAGATCGTCGACCTTTTCCTCCATGGCGTCGCCGACGAAGACCACCGCGCGCACGGCGGAGGCGACCGCCTCGCGGCGCGCTTCAGACAGCACCTTGCCGATCTGGGTGTTGCCGCCGCGGCAATCGATCTTGGCCATCAGCTTCGCCAGCTGCGCACTGTCGGAAATCCATCCCGTTGCGCGGCACTCATTGAGGCCGCGATAATAGACGAGGCGGATATCGAGACTGCCGAGCGCGGCCGCCTCGCGAAACATATCGGCCTGCAGCGCACAGGCCATGTCCCATGTCGGCTGCCGGCTCATGGTGGCGTCGAGCGCGAATACCAGCCGGCCCCGCGCGCCCGCCGCATGCGGCGACATCGCACGGGCCCTGGCGACGAAGGCGGCAATATCTTCCGAGGCGGAGGGCTTGGCCTCCGGCAACGAGCCAGCCTTGCCGGACGCAGCCTTTTGCGTCGAGGACACCTCAGTTGCCGATTTCGGTTTGGTCGGTTCGCCAGACATCAGCGCTCGCAAATTACAGCAAGCCCTATGTGGTGCGCGATCAAGGAGCGGTCAATGCGCGTAAGCGGCGCCAGTCCTCCCGGAGTGACCGGGACGCCGATCGAACGCCGCTACGGCATCAGTTCTGAAGCGGCGCAGCCGATCCCGCCGGCGCGGCCGGCTTGACCGGCACGAAGGGCGCAACCGGCCCGGCGTCGGTCATCAGCGGCGCCGTCTTTGTCACGACTGGTTTGAGCGGACTGTCGTCCTCGATGAATTTATCGAGCATGTTCTGGATCGATTCCTTCGCCGCGTCAGGACCGGTATCGCGCATGTCGTTATGCTGGAAGCCGGTGCGAACGACCGTAATCCCTTCCTTCTCGCACTCTTCCTCGGAGGGAATAACGCCGGGATCGGTCTTGAAGACGGGATCCTTGGATCGGAACGAAAGGATCTTGAACCGGCCATCCGTTATGAACGGCACGCGCAGATTGTCTAGGGTCACGACCCTCTTGGTCAGTTCGGGATGCAGCTTGGCGAAATACATCGAGATGTCGGCGCCAGCGGAATGCCCTACCACGGTCAGGTGGTCGTAATCCGCATTCGGCTGGACCGTCTTCATTTCCTCGACGGCAAAGCGGATATTGGCAACGCCGCGGAGATACTGCGGCTGACGGCCGACATACAGTTCGCCGACTTTCGTCACCATAGGTGGGTCGGTCGGCAGATCGTGCTGGATGCTGATCGCGATGTAGCCGCGGGCAGCGAACACGTTCGCCAGAAAAGAATACTCGGTGAATTTGACGGTGTTGCCGTGGTTGAGGATCGCCACCGGCAGCGTAATCATGCCGGCGTTCGCCTGCATTTCCTTGTCGCGCCGCACGGCGATGTCGACCGCGACCGGACGGTTGCCCCGGCTCGCGTCGTAGAACGTCAGCGTTTCGTGGCGGATCGCCCATTTGCTCGCGGTGAAATAGGCGACCGTCACCAGCGCGAAAAGCGAAAGCAGAATGGTAATTCCACGTTTCATGTTTATCCTCGGCGCACCGACTTGAAGGGACCATTTTCCAATGCAAGGGACTCTGCGGCTCCTTGTTTGCTAATATATGTCACGGCCACGTGACAGGAAGGCCAAATAATGTGAATTGACCGCCTGATGATTGTGCGGCGCACCCTCTTATTGAGCAGACACGGATGCCGCGGTTCGTCCTTACCGTCTGACGCCACAAACCAGGACCAGGTTCATACGTGGTAGTTCCGCCGCTAAAAGAGAGCGGTATTGCATTCGACCAGAAGTAACATCTTACCACTAGACCCTAGGCGCTGAGGATGTCGTGGACTTCCAGCGGCTTGTCGACCTGGGCGAACCATTCGGCGCGGTTGGCAGCGCGGCGGCGGCCGCGCTCATCGAGTGGCAGCTTCAACTGGCGCAGCAGGCTGGTGACCTCCTCGCGCGCCGTGACATGGCCGAGGCTCGGACGGGTTCCGAGCGTCGTCTCGTTGATGTCGTCGAGCGCGGTCAGCCCGCGAGGAAAGAACTCGCGGTACACGACGCGCTCGGCGAACCCGTCGATCGAGCGGAAACCGAGCCGGAACGACAATTCGTTGAGGCTGTCGGCGACGAGTTGCTTGTTGCGCGATCCCAGCATCGACAACCGGTTGCGGACCACGATCCAGTCGGTCGTGGCGCCGTCAAGCTGGCGGCGCTTGCGCCGTGTATCCCGCACCATCTCCGCATAGTGGCTCTCGCCGGTCACGGAATAGTTCGCAGGATCGACGGTGCCCAGCACGTCGAAATCGAGGAAGCTGTCGTTGATCGGCGTCACCAGGGTATCCGCCATCGAGTGCGCCAGACGCATCAGGTAGCTGTCCGACCCCGGGGTATCGATCACGATGAAATCGAAGGTCCGCTCGATCGCGCTTACGGCGTCCACGAATTGCTGGAATTCGGAGGATTCGTTATCGGCGATCTGCATGGTTTCGCCGAGCTTGATGCAGCAATGCACGGGAATTTCGAGATCGAGGCCGGTGCGGCGTGCCCAGGCGCTCCGGTTGTTGATGTAATGGGTGAAGCTTTGCTGGCGGCAATCGAGATCGATGGTGGCGACGCGCTGGCCTGCTTTCATCAACGCAACCGCGATATGCAAAGCGGTAGTGGATTTGCCGGAGCCGCCCTTCTCGTTGCCCAGCACGACCACATGAGCCGAGCCCGATTGCCCCTGACTGGTCTGCACCAACATGTTTCGTCCCCTGCTGATGATCTTCAAATTCCGGGCGACTGTGGTCAAGTGAAATGCGCAACAACGCATTCGAAACATTTATCGTGTGGCTTTATGATTAATCGCATGCATGCCGCGGCAGTGCTGGCGTCTCGCTGCGCACGCAACGTGACCTCGGTAGCATCGGGCGGCACGCAATCGTGCGTTGTCGCTTGGCGAGCGAGCATCCGGTTTGATAAGGTCGGCTTCCCCGCCACCAGTCAGGGCCAGCTGCCTCCCTGCCCTCAAAAGATCGAACCCAGATGCCGCGAAGCCCCACGATCGTCCGCACGGTCCCTGCATTGCGTCGCGCCCTTGACGGCCTGCGCGCGAAAAAGGCCACCACCGCGCTGGTGCCGACCATGGGAGCACTCCATGACGGCCATGTGTCGCTGGTCCGGCTGGCGAAACGCCGCGCCACAAAGGTTATCGTCTCGATCTTCGTTAACCCCACTCAGTTCGCGCCATCGGAGGATTTCAGTTCCTACCCGCGTACCTGGAAGACCGATGTCGCGAGGCTCGCCGCCGAGGACGTCGACCTGATCTGGAATCCCGACGTCAAGACCATGTACCCCGACGGCTTTACCACCAGGATCCTGACCGAAGGCCCCGCGATCGTCGGTCTGGAAGATCGCTTTCGGCCGCACTTCTTCGGCGGCGTCGCCACCGTGGTCGGCAAGCTGTTCACGCAAGTCAGGCCGGACTTCGCGGTATTCGGTGAAAAGGATTTCCAGCAGCTGCGGGTGGTGACGCGGATGGCCAGGGATCTCGACCTCGGCGTCAAGGTGATCGGCTCGCGCACCGTGCGCGAACGCGACGGGCTGGCGATGTCTTCGCGCAACGTCTACTTGTCGGCGGAGGAGCGCCGCACGGCGCCGGTGCTGTACCGCGCCATGAAGGAAAGCGCCAAGCGCCTGCGGGCCGGTGACGATATCGAGGCCGCGATGGCCGACGGTGCTGAACTCATGACCACCGCCGGATTCGGCCTCGACTATTTCGAGGCCCGCCATGCCGAGACGCTGGCGCCGATAGCTTCGGTGAAGGACGGACCGGTTCGGATTCTGGTCGCGGCGAGGATCGGGAAGACCCGGCTGATCGACAATATCGCCGTCTAAAGCAGCCCGAGCTCGCGCAATTCGCGGCGCAACGGCTCCGGCATTGAGGCGAGCCCGGCGCCCGCCGATTTGAGATCCGGCGGCGCGTCGCTGTCGGCGAAATAGCGCCAGCCCTGGAACGCCCGCATCGGCCGCGGCAGCACCGGGATCACCTTGGGCTGCATCACCAGCCGGCAACGTCCGATACCGTCGCGATCGCGGAACGGCTCGACGGCGATGATTTTTTCGCGGGCGGCGATTTCGCCCCGGATCACCCAGTACAGCGAGCCCCCCGCGAGCAGTTCATCGACGCGCTTCGGCGTCATCCGGGTGATGTGAATATGATGGAGCGGCAGGCCCTTTTTCTTCGCGGTCCGCATGCGCTCCGCGACCCAGCTCTTGAGTTCCTTGACCAACTCGCAGCCGACGGCAAGCTTGATGAGATGAAGTGGCATGGTGCAACGTTAGAGCATGACACGGAAAAGTGGAAACCGGTTTTCCCGGACAAACGACTTCGCTTCTCCAGAGATCATCGGCGACGGCTTCACCTTAAGGGCATCAGTCATTCGACGCTGCGGGCGCCGTTGCTCCGGGAGCGGGCGTAAGCTGGATCGGCGCCGCTACATGTTTAGGCGGAGCCGGCTTTTTGGCTGCTGCCAGCGCCGGGGTAGCAGCCGACGCGACCGGACGCGGTGACAGCAACGACGCATTCGCGGCCGACGGCGACGCCGGCGGACGTGGCACGGACGACGTCGCTGCCGCGACCGGTTCCGGCGTCATGATGCTGACCGGCGGGGTCGAGGCGGCCGAGGGAAACTCGGCATTGGTGGGTTTGCCAGTCGGCATCGACGGCGTAAGTGACGCTACCGGCCCTGCCGCCGGGGGCGCATTCCACGACGGCGCATAACGCGCGATCAAACCGTCATAGGTCCGCTCATCCATGTTGACCGCGATCTGGCGATGATCCGTCAGCGCCCGGAAAGCCGGGCAGTTCGACGGCGTACAGCGATCGCGCGCGACCAGCACTTGCGCCATCAGGCCGTAGCGGTCGCGCTCCACCGCGCGGCGCAGCATGGACAATTCCGGCGTCATGCTCCGGTTGGCGGCAGCAACATCACCGAACGCGGTCAGCCGCGTGATCTGGGACGCCGCATAGGACACCGCCGCCGCGGCGGTTTCCGCAGACCCGAACAAGGCCCTCTCGCAGGCCGCCAGAACGGTATCGCCTGCGAGATCGTCGATACATGACAATGCCGGCAGCGCAGCGTTCATCGGCTGGGAGGATCGGGCGCTCTCGGCAGAGGTAGTCCGGCCAGCGGGACCGAACCCGCCAACGTTCGCAGCGACCGCGGCGCCGACTGCCAGCAGCGTGATCACCGCCAGCGCGCCGTTGGCGGCCGATCTCCCGGCGCGCAACAGCGTGATGAGAATGATGAGCCCGAAGAATCCCGCCGCGGCCAGGGCCAGCCACATCGGAAAAGCGGGCGAATGCCAGATTTCGTCGAGCGATGCGGCCCAGGCCGAGTTCATGCGCGGTGTCCCTCAACGCAGCATAGAACGCATTCCGAGAAAGTGAATGCCGTTACCTTCGCACTCGGCTTCCAAAGAATGGTTCTGAGAACGGGGCCCCTTGACCGCAGGCGAAACGGAACCCGCCCGCCCAGCCGCGCGCTCCATCTTTCAGGAGATGTTGAGCTGGCTTTCCTTGGCCACCCGTTCGAAAGCTTCGGTCGAACTTTTGATCCGATACTGGCAGTCGTCACCGTCGGTCGGAAGCAGCCGGATTACCTCATAGGTGCCGCTGGCGGCCGGACGCGCGACATTGCTGGCAGTAAAATAGACAGTCTCACCAACGTTGTATTTGTGCTTCAACGCCCTCTCCATCACGCAAAAAACGCCGGCCGCGCCCACGGTCCCGCTGCAACGGCCGACTGAAAAACCCGGGCGTTATATAGCACAGCGCCGATCCCGTTGACCAGTTTCATCGGGACATGGCCAATACGCGGATTTCGCAGGTTTTTCAGTGCGATAAAGGCGATTCCGGGGGTTCCGGACAAATTGGGCCTGGCGCTGTCCGGAACCGTCGCATTCCGGCCTTCAGGCCGTATGCGGCAGCTTGCCGTCCGGACTCGCGTGATCTACCGCCGCGGGCAGTTGCTGCGCCAGCACCGTGGCGAGCTGATCGACCGGGATATTGAACCGGGCGGCCAGTTGCTTGACGGTGTCGCTGCCGAGTACCTGCTGCAATTGCTCGGCCGTAATCGGCAGGTTCTGACCGTTTCCAATCCAGGATTTGACCTGATCGCCGAAGCCAGCCTGCTGCAGCTTGGCGACGATCGCGTTGAGCCCGCCCTGGCCGCTATTGCCGAGCACTTCACTCAACACCACCGGGACCACGGCCGCTTCAAGCTGGCCGAGTGCGCTTCTGAACGCCGGTGAATTTTCCAATGAATCGAGAATTCCCATGGCCGAACCCTTTCGCCGAATGCGCAACGCCAGTTCCCGATTCAGACTGCTTTCGGATACTCCCGTCAAGCCGCCGTAGCGATCACCGTTTCGCTATCCGAGCTCACGCGTTCTCGAACTTCTCGATAACGAGGGTTTCGGCGAGGGCTGCGCGCGTCCACTCCTGAAAAGCCGGCAACGCCATCATCGCATCCATGTAGGCCCGCGCTTCCGGTGCCAGTTCGATCGCGTAGGTGCGAAAGCGATGCACCACCGGCCCGAACATGGCATCCGCCGCGCCAAAGGTTCCGAACAGGAACGGTCCCAGCTTTCCGTAGCGTTCGCGGCACTCGATCCAGATTTGCTGGACGCGGGCGACGTTGGCGCGCGCCTCCGCCGACAGCGCAATCGCGCCGATCGGCCGATGCAGGTTCATGCCGCACTCGTTGCGCAGCGCCATAAAGCCCGAATGCATCTCCGCCGAAATCGAACGCGCCTGCGCGCGCCGGGCGCGGTCGTCGGGCCATAGCCCGGCTTGCGGGAACCGCTCGGCGACATATTCGATAATGGCCAGCGAATCCCAGACCGTGACATCGCCATCGATCAGCACCGGCACCTTGCCCGAATGCGTGAAATTAAGGATCCGCTGTTTGTCAGCATCGCCGGTATAGAGCGGGATGAAGACTTCCTCGAAGTCGATGTCAGTGGCGCGCAGCGCCAGCCACGGCCGCATCGACCACGACGAATAGTTCTTGTTGCCGATCACGAGCTTCAGGGCCATGCAATAAATCCTTCCTCTTGTCATCCTGCCATGGCGCTCGGTAAACGTTCAACCCTCTCACTATCCCCATCGCGCCGGTTGCCGCGGTCGATCGTGCATGGCAGCATCACGGTGACGAGGGGTGCGAGATGAGCGCGTATTGGGTCGATATTCTGGCGGTCAGCTTCTTCGCGCTGGAATGGACGGTGTACGCCGTCACGCTCGAGCATACCGCCTATGGGCGCGACAGCCTGTCGGCCCGCATGCATGTCTACCGCGAAACCTGGATGCGGCGCCTGCTCGACCGCGAGGCCCGCATGGTCGACATGCAGATCATGGCGGCGCTGCAAAACGGCACGGCCTTCTTTGCCTCCACCAGCCTGATCGCGGTCGGCGGCTCGCTGGCCTTGCTGCGATCGACCAGCGAAGCCCTGGCGGTCCTTGGCGCCCTGCCGATCGATCTCAGCCCCGCGCCGGCGCTGTGGGAAATCAAATGCGTCGGGCTGATCCTGATCTTCATCTACGCGTTCTTCAAATTCGCCTGGGCATACCGGCTGTTCAATTACGTCGCCATTCTGCTCGGGGCGATGCCACCGGCCCAGCAACGCGACACGCCGGAGGCGGAAGCCCATGTCGTCAGGACGACAAGGTTGTTCGAGGCCGCAGGGAGGCACTTCAATCGCGGCCAGCGCGCGTTCTTCTTCGCGCTGGGTTATCTCGGCTGGTTCGTCAGCCCCTGGGTTCTGTTCGTATCGACGGCGGCGGTCGTGATCGTCACCTGGCGCAGGCAGTTCGCCTCAAATGCCTGGCGCGCGATGGGGAGCTAGCGGATGAAATCCGCGCCATAAGCCGTCGTTCCTTTCAACGTCATGACGCGGCAAGAAACGCGGATTGAAAATTGATAGGTCAAACTGTGCCAGTTTGATTCCGACTGTCCATTGGATTTGCTTCCGCCTGGTAGCGCTGCAGGGCAAGCTCCCGCAGGCGGGTCCGCATGACTTTCCCGGTGTCGGTCCTTGGAATTTCATCCATTGTGATCAGCACATCGGGGGTCTTGTCCCCAAGTCTGTGGCGGCAGAACCGCAAAATCTCGTCCCGATTAAATGGCGCCTTTGGAACAATCGCGGCCCATATCTCTTCAAAACCCTGGTCGTTGGTGACACCGAAAGCGCCAACCTGCGCAAACTCGCTCCGCTCGGCCAGCACGTCCTCTATAAGCTGTGGCGCGACGATCGCGCCGCCGCGATTAATCAGCTCGATCGATCGTCCCGTGATGGTGACGAGGCCATCCTCGCTGATCGTGCCGATATCGCCGGGGTAGAACCAACCGTCCTCCCTCAGGATGGAACGATCCTCCGGCCGCTCGGCGACATACTCCGCGACCATGTCGGTCGAGAGGCGCAACAAGCCTGCCTGCCCCGCCGGCAGCACACGAAAACCCTCGTCCACGGCTTCGGCCCTGGCCCAGGGAGCCATATAGCCGACCGCCTCTTCATTTCCCTCGACGTCGGCGGCCCGGGCATAGCAGATGGTCCCGGTTTCGCTTGATCCATAGGCAATCACCAGATTGTTGCAGAGCAGGGACCGCGTCTTTGCGAGCACCGCGGCGGGAATTCGACTGCCGCCGACACCGACCATTTTCAGGGAGGGACATGGTTCGAAATCGCGGGACTGGCAATCGATCAGCCCCTGCAACTGTCCGCTGGCGGCAAAGAGCTGGGTCACGCCGAAAACACGGATAAGATGGAGCGCCTCTTGCGGATTCGGAGCGAAGCAGGCCAGCCCGCCGCCGGCCAGCGTGAAGATCGGGCTGACGGCCATGGCGGTCGAGAAGCCAAACATGCTCAGCGTGCGCCCGCCGTCGTTGCCCCAGACGATGCCGTGGAGAAGACGGCGTTCCATCACTCGCCCGGTTATTCCGATCGCCTTTGGAACGCCGGTCGTGCCGGAGGACAAAACCACCCGATAGTACTGGCCGTCAGAGATTCCCGGCCCTTCCGGAGATAAAGCACTCCCGTCGAGGGTGAACCAGCGATCATCGACAGCGAGAGTCCTGGCGCCGGACAATGGGCTTCCGTAGCGATCCAGAAAAATGGCGTCGGGCTTAAGTCCGGAGACCGTGACGCTGAAACTCGTCGGCACCGAGATCGAGGTGATGCCACAACGCTCCAGCGCAAAGATGAGCGCTAGATGATGAATGGGATTGCGCACATCGATGGCGACCAAACCACCGGTTTGAAGGCCGGCCCCCATGATCTGGTTGGTGGACGCGTGAATCGCGCTTCCCAGCATGCCGTAGGTAGCGACGCCGCCGGTAAAAGCAATCGCCGGCTTCTGGGGGCTGGTCTTGGCCTGATAGAGTACGTGCCTGACGATGTCCATTTCAGGTTTCTTCGATAGACGGCCAATGCCAATCGGGCCTACGATTCGCCTCCTGTTGGCGGAAGTCAATCGTGAGTCTCGGCCGGGGAGTCCAGGGGGGAGTGGGGCTTATGCGGAAGGATGTTCTGACGGTCATCAACCTGAGTTCGGTGGCGCTGGCCTGCATTGCCCCGGAAGCGCGCGCTGCGGAATTCAATTGGTCCGGATTTTATGCCGGCGCGAACCTCGGGGCACGCTTCGGCGCACGCGACCCCGATTGGAGAGTGGCCGGCTCCGGACCCTACGATCTGTATTTCCAGTCCGGGACGCCGCGATTTGGTTCCGGCGTTCCGTTCTCTACCACATCGAACAGCGCTAACTTCGCACCATGGTCCCCGCAGCGTGACCAGGCCGGGCCGTTTCTCACGGGTGGCGTTGGCGCGGGATACAATTGGCAATGGGACCGGTTGGTCGGCGGACTCGAGATGGATGGCTCGTATCTCGGGTCGACGGTCGCCGATGCCTACAGAGCCACGGAATCGTTCAATGGCGGCCTGTTCGGCACCGGTGCCGGAACCCGCAACAGCTATGTCAAGCAAAGCGGTGGGGTGGATTGGCTGGTAACGGTGAGGCCGCGCATCGGCTTTTCCTCCAACAGGGTATTGCTGTTCGGAACCGGCGGCCTCGCGGTGGGCGGCGTGCGCTTGACGACGACCTCCGCGCTTGACGAGCAATACAGCGATCCCGGCAAGGGTGGCGGCTCTTACGCGGCGACGAGCCGCTGGTTGGGCAAGACATCGGCGGTGCGAGCCGGCTTCGTGGTCGGCGGCGGTGCCGAATACGCCTTCAACGACCATTTTTCGATGAAGCTGGAAGGGCTGTATTTCAATCTCGGCACGGCCAGCGTCGCCTCCCCGGGGATCGGTTCGTATACCAACAACGGCGGTTCCGCGACCGCTCTTTCGGTGCAGCCCTATACCGCCAAGATGCTGATGGATGGGACGATCGTTCACCTTGGCTTCAACTGGAAAATGTAGGTGCGGCACGCTACGCGACCATGTCTCGTCAAGGTCGCTCTGCCATGGGCGCGGTGGCGAAACCGCGGTCCAATAGGCGGCTACGTCGAGGGAACCAATGATGCCCGCCTCGCGAAAAGGCAAACGCGCTCTAAAAATCCTGCGGCGTGAAGCTGAGATCGAGCACTTTCCATTCGCCGTATCTGTCCGCCGGCAACATCGCATAGGGCTGACAGGCCTCAAGCGCGCTGATGGCGCTCTGCATCAGCGCCGGTCCCTTTGCCGATGCGCTGGCCTCGATCAGGATCGGGTCCGCCGCGAGCTTCCCTTCAAGCGTCATCAGCACGCGCAACGTGATTTTGAGCCTCTCGGAGGGCGCGATTGATGGCGGCAACCTCGCGCAGGTCTTCAGATGGCGCCGAAACTCGGTGACGAGACTGGAGTCGATGTCGGCTGTCTTTGACGCCGGGGCGTCGAAGTCGTCGCCGGGTTTGCCCTTGGGCGGCCCAGCCGGAAGATCAGATGGCAGGCCAAGCATCACGTGATACTTGATCGAAAGATCGGGCTCCGGAGGCAGGTAGGCGGGCGCTGGATCGGTCGCCGGCGGCTGCGGCCCGGCGTCAGCCGGTTGCGTGCCGGGAGATGGTGCCGGCAGCGCCGCCTGCTGCGGCGGCGGCGTTGCCACCGGCTGCGGCGTGGCCGGGGGTGGTGAACCCGAAGCCGCGTTCGGGGAAAGGTCGAAGCTGTCGGAAGGCTTCGCGTCCGGCTCCGGAAGCGGCTCTTCCTTTTTCGGGGGGAGCGGAACTTCCGCCGGTGAAACAAGATCAACCGTGATCGGCTCGGCGGTGACCGAACCGAACGGATGCACCTCCGAAAAAAGCAGCACCAGCAACAAAACCGACAGATGAGCGATCGCCGATGCCGCGATGCCTGTGCGCAGGATCCGCCGTGGGTTCATCGTACTCGATCAACGCTTCGATGCCGCCGAGACCATTTTCTGCTGGAAAATGTTCTTCCACCGTAACTTGCGCCTATTCTGATCGCAAAACCGGTCTCCACTTTTGCGGAATACGCGCTTGCAGCCAGCATAGCGGACCAAGCGCAGGCCTCAATCCCATTTCGGCGCGAAACCGAAATCGGTGAGCCGGCCCTTGGGGCTCCCCATCCCGGAGATCTCTCGCATCTCCTCAACCGAAAGCGCGAAGTCGAAAATGTCGATGTTTTCCGACAGCCGTTCGATCCGCGACGTCCGCGGTATCGCTGAAACATTCTGCTGCACGAGCCAGCGCAGGCAAATCTGGGCCGCGGTCTTGCCATGGGCCCGCCCGATCAGCGCCAGCGTCTGGTCGCTCTTGATGCGGCCCTTCGCCACCGGACTATAGGCGACCAGAGCCATGCCGTGTCGCGCGCACGCATCCTTGACCCGGGTCTGGTCGAGATAGGGGTGATATTCGACCTGATCGCACACCAGAGGCTCCGGACAGGCCGCGACCGCCTCGTCGATCAAGGCCACGGTGAAGTTCGAAACGCCGACGTGCCTGGTCATGCCGAGTTTCTTGACATGCGCCAGCGCACCCAGCGTCTCCATCAGCGGCACGTGCGGATTTGGCCAGTGCAGCAGCAGCAGATCGACTTCGGAAAGGCGCAGCTTGGTCAGGCTCTCCTTGGTGGACCGCTCGAGATCGTTCGGCGCAAAATGGGTGGTCCAGACCTTGGTGGTCACGAACACGTCGTCGCGCCTGACCCTCGAGGAGCGCAGGCCCTCGCCGACCTCGCGTTCGTTCTCATAGATCTGCGCGGTATCGATGTGGCGATAGCCGAGTTTCAGCGCCTGCTCGACCAGACGCGCGCAGGTTCGCCCTCGCAGCTCCCAGGTGCCCAGCCCGATCGCGGGGATTTTAGCGCCATTGGCCTCGACGAATTGCATCTCAGGGGTACTCGGACAAGCCGGATCGCATTATGTCCCTCCGGCGTCGCGCTGCCAACCGAGGGCTGCCGCGGATCAGGTCTTGATCCCTAAATCGAGATCAGGCTTTGGCCAAAGCCGCAAACACCGTGTCCGGGGCATGCGCAATCACGGCGAGAAGGGCCCGCGCCGGCCCCCTCGGCATACGTTTGCCCTGTTCCCAGTTCCGGATGGTCTCGACCGGCACTCCTAACCGCGCGGCGAATTCCTGCTGGGTCAGACGCGCGCGCCTGCGAAGGTCGCGCACCGCCGGAGAGCCCGCGGTTGCCGGCGCGAGGGATGCCGTCGCCAGCTCGGCGATAGGCGTTGTCGGAGCGAGCGGAAACTCCCGCCCATCCCGCAATTCGACGATCCGTCCGTCCGCTTTCAGCCGCAAGCGTTGCATGTCCAACTCCGCCGAAGACTCTCGGCCAAGCACGTTAAGGCTCGATTAACGATAAGCGGGTGCCGGCGGACCGCGGCCGGGACAGGCTTGGCTCGAAAACGCTCTATTTCAGCCCGAACCACAGCGTCGCGATGCCGAGAAACGAGAAGAAGCCGACCACGTCGGTGATGGTGGTGACGAAGGTGCCAGACGCCACCGCAGGATCCGCGCGCACCCGCTCCAGCACCATCGGAATCAGAATGCCGCCAAGCGCGCCGGCCACCAGATTGCAGACGATCGCAAGGCCAATCACCACGCCGAGCCCCGGGATCCTGAACCAGACCACCGCGGCAACGCCGGTGATGATGGCAAAGGCAAGTCCGTTGACCAGGCCGACCAGGCCCTCGCGCATCACCACGCGAAACGCATTGCTGGAGCCGAGTTCACGGGTCGCCAGGGCGCGGACCGCGACCGTCATGGTCTGGGTCGCGGCATTGCCGCCCTGACTGGCGACGATCGGGGCCAGCACCGCCAGCGCCACCATTTTTTCCAATTGGCCTTCGAACAGACCGAGCACCGAGGATGCCAGAAAGGCGGTCGCGAGATTGACCAGCAGCCAATTGAAGCGGCCCTTGGCGATGGTCCAGACGCTGTCGGACAATTCTTCGTCGCTGGTGACGCCGCCGAGTGCCTTGAGGTCCTCGTCGGCCTTTTCCTCGATCACGTCGACCACGTCGTCGACCGTGATGACGCCGACCAGCCGGTTTTCGGTGTCAACGACGGGAGCGGCCACCAGGTTATATTTGCCGAACAGCCGCGCCACCTCCTCCTGATCGTCCAGCACAGAGACGCGGCGGCGGTCTTCGTCGATCAGATCGGCCAGCGGCACCGGCCGGCGCGCCCGCAACAGCGCGTCCAGCGACACCGCGCCCTGCCAGTGCTGCGCCTTGTCGACTGCATAGATTTCGTAAAACCGATCGGGCAGGTTCGGGGTGTCGCGCATGTAGTCGATCGCCTGCCCCACGGTCCAGTCCAGCGGCACCGCGATGAATTCGGTCTGCATCCGCCGTCCGGCGGAATTTTCAGGATATTCAAGGCTGCGCTCGAGTGCGTCGCGCTCCGAGGGCGGCAGCTTTTCGAGGATTTCCTCCTTGTCCTGCTCGTCGAGGCTCTCGAGCAGTTCGACGGCGTCGTCGGATTGCAGTTCCCGAACGCCCTCCGCGACCGTCTCGGGTTCGAGTTCCTCGAGGATTTCCTCGCGGACGGAGTCGTCGACTTCGTTCAGCGCCGAGAAGTCGAAATCCGCACCTGTCAGCTCCACCAGGCTGACGCGGTCATCGGGTTCGAGCGCCGCGATCAAATCGCCAAGATCGGCCTCATGGAGCTCCGCGACCACGGCACGCAGGAACGGTGTATCGGCGGCGTGGATTGCGCGCGCGATTTCCTCGACGAATTGCCGGCGAATTTCGCCATCTTCTTCGCGCATCGGCAGCCGGTCGAGCACGGAGACGGCGGATTGGGCAACGTCCATACCTTCGGCCATGCCGCGCCTCGCCAGTTTGACAGAATTGCTCAACTCGTCTGAGTTGTCGCTTCACGCAATACCCAATGGGCAACACCAAGCGCAATGACAAATATCGCGGGCGAATACGGGCTCGGAAGTTCATGAAGGTGCTTGCAGCCGCACTTGTCGCTTCGATCGCATGGACCGCGGCGGCCCGGGCGGCAGGGTGTCCGCGTCCGGGAACGCTCGGCACCTCCCGGATGCTTCCCGTCGATGCCGCCACCACGCCGCGGGTGGGACTGAAACAATTTCCGCAGACGCTGCCGCTCCGCGATCACGAGGTCGTGCTGACCTTCGATGACGGCCCATGGATTGCGACGACGCCGAAAGTGCTGGCGGCGCTGGCACAGCAATGCGTGCGGGCGACATTCTTCCTGATCGGCAAGCCCGCCTCGGAGCACCCGGAGCTGGTGCGCAAGATCGCGGCCGAGGGCCACACGATCGGCCATCACACCTGGACGCACCGCAGCCTGTCGAGAATCCCGCCAGGCCAGGCATCAGACGAAATCGACCGCGGCATATCAGCGGTTGAAATGGCGCTTCACGGTGTCGCGACCGATGTGCCGGGCACACCGTTCTTTCGCTTTCCCGGCTTTAAATTGACGCCGGCCACCCTTGACCTCCTGCAATCGCGCGGCATCGTGGTGTTCGGCACCGACCTTTGGGCCAGCGACTGGAATTCGATGACGCCGAGCCAGGAGTTGAAACTGATCACCGATCGGCTCAAGACCGCCGGCCGAGGCATCATCCTGTTCCACGACTCCAAGGCGCGAACCGCCGCCATGCTGCCGGCTTTTTTGCGTTATCTGCGTGACAATCGCTATCGCGTGGTTCATCTGGTGCCGACCGGGCCCGGGGTCCAGTTCGAGGGCGTCCCATAAGGGCCGGAATCATGTGCGGAACTTAAATATTCAGCCGCCATTCATGGCGGCGCGTGCAATGATTGGCGGCCAAAACAGAATGCAGACGGTGCTTTATGATCGGTGATGCGTTGGCTGGCGTTGGCAGGCGGCAATGGGCCGCTCTGGGCCTGGGGTTATTGACCTGCATCGCCGCAGATTCGGCCTCGGCCGCCGATTGTCCCGGCCATCCCGATGCGCTCGGTACCTCGCGGACGCTTGTGGTCGATCCGCGCGAACATCCCCGCATCGGCACCATGCAGTATCCCGAAACGCTGCCGCTGAGGGATCATGAGGTGGTGCTGACGTTCGACGACGGGCCGCTGCCGCGCAACAGCAACCGGATTCTCGACATTCTCGCCTCGCAATGCGTGAAGGCGACCTTCTTCACGATCGGCCGGATGGCACAAGCCTATCCGGAAGGCGTCCGCAAGCTGATCGAGGCCGGCCACAGCGTCGGCACCCACAGCCAGAACCATCCACTGACCATGAATCACATGCCGATCGAGCGCGCCAGGCAGGAGATCGACGACGGCATCGCGTCGGTGAAATCAGCGCTTGGCAATGACGGATCGGCGCCCGCCCCGTTCTTTCGTATCCCGGGCCTGCTGCGCGCCGCAGGCGTCGAGGACTATCTGGCATCGCAAGGCATCCAGGTCTGGAGCGCCGATTTTCTGGCGGACGACTGGCGGCACATTTCCTCTTCGCGCGTCTATGACCTCGCGTTGAAACGGCTTGAGGACAAGGGAAAAGGCATTTTGCTGCTTCACGATATCCAGGCGCGAACGGTCGCCGCCTTGCCGCGGATCTTGCGCGAGCTTAAGGCGCGCGGTTATCGCATCGTCCACGTCGTGCCGGCGACACCGCAAAATCCGGCGACGCCGACCGAGCCGCAGGAATGGCAGTTGCATCCGGCGTCTGAAAACGTGGCAATCTCGCACTGGCCGAAAATCCCCAATTTCGTCTTTGCCGACGCCGCCAAGCTCCCCGCTCCCGCGCTGTCGGATCTCGACTGGCGTGACGGAAAATCAATGGCGTTTGCCGAGGATCACGCCCGACGACCGGGGCGCGGCGTTCCGCTGCCGCGGCAGGCGCCCTGGCCCCGGCAATCGCCGCCGCCGGAGGCGGCCGCCAATGCCCTGCCGGTGCCGGCGCAGAGCGTCTTCGAAATACGGGAAGGGTTGCGCGCGGCGACGCAAGGACAGTCCTCCCGCCGCGCGGAGCTCGCCGTTCCGGCTCATGATGATGAAGCGATGTCGGTCGCCGCCGGCAAACCTCATCCGGGACGCCTTCGCCATGCGGCCGGCCGCGGAAGGCATGCCGCGCATGCCCGTCGAGGCACGCTGAAGCATTTGGTCCAGGTCAGAAAACGAAGTGTCTGACGGTTCAATCGGTCACGATCTTCGAAACGCATAGCATCACGATCATCGCGAGAAACAGCAGATCGATATACGCATTTATCTCGCCGGCACGGCGCCGCACACTGACGTCGCTGACGATCTGCTTGCGCTGGGACGATGCGGCGGGGCCGTCGCCTGAGAGGCCTGAGAGCCGCCGCGCCTCGAGCTCGAGCCGCTCGATGCGCTGGAAGAAAGTGAACGAACGCAATGCCGTTGCCGCGCGCGTCACGGCATAAGCCAGCACCAGAATTGCGATGGTCGCGCGTTGCTGATATTTCTCCATGAAGTTCAGGCTGTAATAGACCACTGCCAGAAAAATGAAATTGGAGATGAACCGATAGGCGTGGGTCAGGAAACTCATGCGTGGGTTCCTATCGATCGTCGGTCAGTTTGTCCGTGACCGAGCCTATCGGAAAGCCATTCGGTCCGCAGGCGGGAATTGCCGGCCCGGACACCGCCGCTCGCGATCTGCGCCAGGGTGTTACAGCAAGGCAACGGACGCGCGTTCGGCCGCCGCCAAAGACGCAAGCATCTGCGCGCTCAAGTTCGGGATTGACGCCGGCACGGCACCGCCACGCCATTTTTCTGGTGCGCTCGGAGGGCGGTCGCATTTGTTGCGACTTCAATGGGTTGCCTGGATCGGTAAAGACTTTAGGTTCAGTTCGCTCGTATAGGTGCCTTTCAAGGTAGTGTCCAGAATTTTTCGCACATTCATCATGCGACGGCTTCCCTGATCCTGGATGTGCTTGCCCAAGCGGGTCGCGAGCATCAGGTCATCCGCAATCTTCTGAACGTCACGGCCGATTGGGATTCTTTTGAAATTGGCGCAGGATGAATATGGGGCACGAACTGCTGTTCAAAAAGCTCGGCGATTGGTGGGAACGCTTGCCAAAGCCGATGCGCCATTCAGAATAACACTGGTGCGCCTTTTCGCCGGACTGCGCGATTTTGTATCTGCTGTGGGTTTGGGCTATACGCGCGCCCAGGTCGGCCTCGCCTCAAATCGAGCATCCGTTAGGGTGAACCGACTCGCGATTCGGCGCCCGTATTGGAGTGCGCCAGGCTGGGAGGCAGGGAAAAGACTCCTAAGATCGCGCCTGCGCACTAGGGGCGGTTCCAGATGACAAGTCTAATACCGAGATGCTTTCCGCTTCACTCCAGAGGATAAGCCCGACAAACTTTGAGATCACGAAGAGCATGGGCCGTGCTCGATCTGCATTGAGGACACCCGGCTGGAGCTGTTTTACGATGGATGTCACGGCATCGCGCCCTGCGGAAATGCAACGCAAGCTTCCAAAACACCTCAAGAACCTGGAAGCTGAATCCATTGAGATCATGCGCGAGGTCATTGCCGAATTCAAAAAACCCGTCATGCTCTATTCGATCGGCAAAGACTCCAGCGTCATGCTGCATTTGGCGATCAAGGCCTTCCATCCCGCCAGGCTTCCGTTTCCCCTTTTGCACGTGGATACGACCTGGAAATTCCGCGAGATGATTGCATTTCGCGATGAAACCGCGCGCCGCCCCGGCATTGAGGTGCTGGTTCACGTCAATCGCGAGGGCCTCGCGCGCGGCATCGGGCCGATCGCATCCGGTTCTTCCGTTCACACCCAGGTCATGAAAACGGAAGCGCTCAAGCAGGCGCTCGATCTTCACGGCTTCGATGCGGCGTTTGGCGGCGCCCGAAGAGACGAAGAAAAGAGCCGGGCCAAGGAACGCATTTTCTCCTTTCGTTCACCGGGACACGTCTGGGATCCCCGCCACCAGCGCCCCGAATTGTGGAACCTGTTCAACACCCGTGTCCGGCCGGGCGAGACCATTCGCGTGTTCCCGTTATCGAACTGGACGGAATTGGACATCTGGCACTACATCATGATGGAAGAAATTGCCGTGGTGCCGCTCTACTTCGCCAAGCCGCGTCCGGTGGTACGGCGCGACGATGCCTGGATCATGGTCGACGATAATCGCCTGCCGCTTGGACCCGGCGAACAGCCGGAAATGCGGCGTGTTCGATTCCGAACACTGGGCTGCTACCCCTTAACGGGAGCGATTGAATCGAATTCCGCCACGCTGGAGGACATCCTGTCGGAGATGCGCTCGACGCGCGTTTCGGAGCGCCAGGGACGCCTCATCGACAGCGACGAGGCGGCGTCCATGGAGAAAAAGAAACGGGAAGGCTATTTTTGATGGAAGGCAGCCGGTTGCCCGCCGAAGCGCCGAGCAAGGATCTGCTTCGATTCCTCACTTGTGGATCGGTGGATGACGGAAAATCCACCCTGATCGGGCGCCTCCTGCACGATTCAAAACAGATTTTCGACGATCAATTGTCCGCGCTCGCCAGCAACTCCAGGCGTTACGGCACCACCGGAGATCACATCGATTTCGCGCTTCTGGTGGATGGCCTGGAGGCCGAGCGTGAGCAAGGCATCACCATCGACGTCGCCTATCGGTTTTTTGCCACGCCGGGGCGATCCTTCATCGTGATCGATACTCCGGGTCACGAACAGTACACGAGGAACATGGCGACCGGCGCATCGAACGCCGACCTCGCCGTTATCCTGATCGATGCGCGCAAAGGCGTTTTGGTGCAGACCCGGCGGCATTCGCTGATTTGTTCGCTGCTTGGCCTGCGCCACGTTATCGTGGCCGTGAACAAGATCGACCTCGTCTCTTATCAGGCCGATGTCTTCGAGCGGATTGTTGCGGAGTATTGCGCCTTCGCATCGGATCTCGGGTTCTCGTCCATCGTGTCGCTTCCGATTTCGGCCCGATACGGCGACAACATCACGACGCTCTCGGACAGGACTCCCTGGTACCGCGGGCCGACCCTGCTGGAGCATCTCGAGACCATCGACGTCGAGAGCGCAGCGGCCGGAACGCCGTTCCGTTTTCCCGTGCAATGGGTCAATCGACCGAACCCCGATTTCCGCGGTTATGCCGGAACAGTGGCTTCCGGGAGCATCAACGCCGGCGATCCCATCGCCGTCGCGGGTTCGGGCCAAACCTCGACCGTGAAGGAGCTTCTGACCTACGAGGGCCCGCAACCGTCCGCGCAAGCGGGCGACGCCATCACGATCACGCTCGCGGACGAAATCGATATCGCGCGCGGCGACCTCCTGGTCAGTCCGATGTTTCGCCCCGACGTGTCGGATCAATTTGCCGCGCATATCATCTGGATGAGCGACCAGGCGCTGATGCCGGGCCGCTCGTACCTGGCGCGCATCGGAACCCGATTCGCGCCGATTACGGTGACGGGGATCAAGTACAAGATCGATGTCAATACGCGCCAGCATCTCGCGGCCCATACGCTCGGCCTTAATGACATCGCCTTCTGCAACCTGGCGACGGCCACCCCGGTTGCGTTTGACCGGTACGCACAGAACCGCAAGACCGGCGCATTCATCGTGATCGACCGGGTGACCAATCACACGCTCGGTGCGGGAATGATCGCCTTCGGCCTGCGGCGGGGCACCAACATCCATTGGCAGCCGACGCTGATCGGGAAAGCCGAACGCGCCGCGCAGAAGCGTCAAAGGCCCGCGATCGTCTGGCTCACCGGCCTGTCCGGTGCGGGCAAGTCGACGATCGCCAACATCGTGGAGCGGCAGCTTCATGCCACCGGCCATCATACCATGCTGCTGGACGGCGACAATTTGCGCCACGGGCTCAATCGCGACCTCGGCTTCACGGAGGCAGACCGGGTCGAGAACATTCGCCGGGTTGGCGAGGTCGCAAAATTGCTGGTCGACGCGGGTCTGATCGTGCTGTGCTCGTTCATCTCTCCGTACGCCGCGGAGCGCGAAACGGTTCGGCGTCTGGTGCCGGACGGGGAATTCATCGAGGTATTCGTCGATACCCCCATCGACGAGTGCGCACGGCGCGATCCCAAGGGCCTCTACGCGAAGGCGAAGGCCGGCACGATCAGGAATTTCACTGGCTTCGATGCGCCCTATGAAGCGCCCGCAAACCCTGAAATACATTTGCTGACGATAGGCCAGCCGCCTGAACAAACGGCCGAACGCCTCGTGAAGAAGCTGGCCGAACGCGGCATTGGGGGATAGTCGGCGATCGCGTTGATTGCCTATCCCCCGCGGCTTGTTCCGCAAGCGCCGCAGGCCGATTGTCCGGGGCCGATCACCACTGGTAGCGCGCGACACCCTTGCCGGCGCAGCTGCTCGAATTGCTCGAGAACTCGCCCTCGAAGGTCGCGCCAAGCGAAACGCCGCTGCGCCACTTCACTTCGGCCGATGCGGTCGCCAGCGCCTTGTCGGGCGACTGCGCCGCGCCGTTGACCACGAACGAGGCGCCCGGCAGCGTCTGGAACGTGGCGCCGATGGCGTGGTCCTGTCATTCGCGTCCGCGGGCATGCAATCCGTTGTTGCCATCGTCATGGTTGCGATCGCCGCGGTTCTGCTTGGCGCAACCGCCAAGGTGATCGGACTCAGCTCCTGCTGCCAAAGGCCTAAGTGCCGCAACCTTCCGGTTGTCCGAGGGGAGGCCTGGCGCGATGGCCATGCGAGGCGGGCAATGCCAGATTGACGGATGCACCGCTCACGCGCGGGGCTTCCAGTGCGACCACGATCATGAGCCCCATGAGTTCGGCCTGGGGCCACGCCCATGGGCCTGAGCCGGCGGCCCTCGCCGGCACGGGTGGCTGGCGGCGAGGGCTCGCCGCAGTGGTCGCGGTGGGATTGCGGCCCTGCTCCGGCGCGATCATCGTCCTGATTTTCGCGCTGGCCCAGGACCTGTTCTGGACCGGTGTAGGCGCAACGCTGATCGTGGGATTGGGCACGGCTGCGACTGTAGCGGCCATCGCAACGGTCGCGGTCAGCGCGCGCGGGCTCGCAAGTCGCATCGCCCGCACACGAGCCGGGCTCGGCATGCTCACGATGCGAGCGATTGAGGCCAGCGCCGCAGCGCTTATCGTCGCGTTTGGCATCCTGCTGCTGGCGGGCTACATGGCCAGCGAGCAGCTCTGGATGTTCACCGGGTAACCGGGATCTGCCTTAAGAGCTGACTTCTCATGGCACTATGGCGTTCGCTTCGGTAGCCAACCGGCTGGCTCATGTTGGCTCAGTCGGGCAATGTGCAGACGGTGCCCTGCCCGCATGTCGTTCAATGAAACTCTGCTCGGGCGAGCGAGTAGCGCTCACGGATGAGAGTACCGGCCTATTTCTAGCTCGGCTACGATACTACCCTCTCATGAGTAAATGGCGCGCTTTTCCTTCGCCCGGCCGTGGTTCAAATAGGATGCTACGGCCACAAGAGCAATCACCGGATCAGGACGTGAGATCAAACAGGGAAGATTTGCGCGAAACAATGTACTTCGCTGTGAGCGGCAACGTGGGATTAGAACGATAGCGAAATTTCTTTCGCGTCAATGAGTTATGCCCTTTGGTGCGCTCGGAGGGACTCGAACCCCCACGATGTTACTCACTGCCACCTCAAGGCAGCGCGTCTACCAATTCCGCCACGAGCGCTTGGGAAACCGGCACCGGAATTGCGCCGGACCGGATCAACGGCGCGGGATGTAACAAATCAGAGATGGGGGGACAAGGCCTGCCGGCGAAGCGATTCAGGCGAACTTGGGATCGGAATCGAGCCTAGCGGCTGCCCGGCGATTTCGGCAGCATTTGCTTGACTTCGACCGCGATCCGGTTGCGGTCGACCAGCACCACGCCACTGGCGACCGGCAGGTTGTTGGCGAGGATCTTGACCTCGTCCGCTTCAGTCGCGTCCAGTTCGATGATGGCGCCGCGGCTCAGCCGCATTACTTGATGGATGGGCATCGTTGTGGTCCCGAGGACCACCATGAGGTCGACGCTGACTTTATCGAGGGTTGGCACTGGGCTAAGCGACCTGAACTGACAAACATGCGAAATTGCGTAGTTTGAGATCACCACGTTATGGTTAGCCAATGGTTAATGACCGCCAAAGCCTTGATTTGACGCCCCTGTCGCGGCCTGCCGGCGGCGGGGCAGTCGAATGGCTGATTTCCGAGGCGCCGGTGCCCTACCCCGATGCCGTCGCTACCATGGAAGCCCGCGCCGCCGATATCGCGGCCGGCGACGCCCCGGAACTGGTCTGGCTGCTGGAACACCCCCCGCTCTATACTTCCGGGACCAGTGGCAAGCCCCAAGACCTGCTCGACCCCCGCTTTCCGATGTTCGCCACCGGGCGCGGCGGGCAACTGACCTATCACGGCCCCGGCCAGCGGGTGGCCTATGTGATGCTCGACCTGAAAAGGCGGCGGCCCGACGTGCGGGCCTATGTGGCCAGCCTCGAGGAATGGATCATCCGGACGCTGGCGGCCTTCAACGTCCGCGGCGAGCGGCGCGAGGATCGCGTCGGCGTCTGGGTGAGCCGGCCGGACAAAGGCGAGGGCTTTGAAGACAAGATCGCCGCCATCGGCGTCCGGCTCAGGCGCTGGGTGTCGTTCCACGGCATCTCGATCAATGTCGAGCCGGACCTGACGCACTTCGACGCCATCGTGCCCTGCGGCGTGGCGGATCCGCGCTACGGCGTCACCAGCCTGGTCGATCTCGGCCATCCCGTGAGCATGGCGGACGTCGACATCGCGCTCCGGCAGTCGTTCCAGGAAGTGTTCGGCGCCGTGAAAGCACGCCTGCCGGAGGCGACGGTCTAGAGTGTCCGCCCCGGCTCGCGTCCGGGGCAGGTTTTCGTTCGAAAACGTTTTGGTTCACGCCGCGGCGCGCTGCGGCGCGACCTCAAGCTGGCCGGCGATGTAGCGCCGCTCCTGCGTCAGGCCGCCGAAGCCATAGGCGTCGCCGCGGACTTCATCGACGTGCAGGTAGCTCTCATGGTGCAGCGGCCCGAGCAGCTCGCCCATGCGCGTGAACATCGCGGCGAGATAGTCCGCCTTTTCGTCCTTGGTGTTGGTGCCCTCGCTGACGTGGACGTCGAGCCAGAAGCTTGCAAGCTTCTGTTCGGCCAGCGACCTGCCGCCGGCAAACCAGTCCGCCGCATCGACAGACCGCACGATGATCGCGGTGACATTTGGATCCTTGCGCAGGATCTTGGCGGTGAGCTCGCTGACGGCGGCGGCGATGTCGGCCTTCAACGAAGGCGAGTGGCGTGAACTCGAATAGGTGACAGTGATAAGCGGCATGATCGTTCTCCTTGCGTAGCGCGCTTCGATCGCGCCGCATCAAGCTAGACCCGCCACCATCATTTTGGTATCTTATCTCGCGGCATAGCAATGATAACGATATTTGATGATGGCAACGCTCGACATTTCCACGGTGCAGGCCTTCCTGCTGGTGGCGGAACTGCAAGGCTTTACCCGCGCCGCCGAGGCGCTCGGCACGACGCAGGCCGCGGTCAGCATGAAGCTGCAGCGGCTGGAGGCCACGCTCGGCAAGCGCCTGGTCGAACGCTCGCCGCGCGCGGTACGGTTGACCGCCGACGGCTCGAACTTTCTCGACCATGCGCGCACCCTGATGGAGGCGCACGACCGCGCGCTGTCGGGCGAACTGCCGGCCCGACAGCAATTGTCGCTCGGGATCAGCGATCATGCCGCGGGTGCGGAACTGGTCACGCTGCTGGCGAAACTGCATGCGGTGTCCCCGCAGCTTGCGCTGGCGCTGACCATCGGCTTTTCGCGCAGCCTGCTGGACACCTACGATGCCGGAGAACTCGACGCGGTGATCGTGCGCCAGGAAGGCAGCCGGCGTGGCGGCGAGAAACTTGCCGAGGATGAATTGGGCTGGTTCGCTTCGCCGCGGCTCAAATGGCGTCGCGGCGAGCGCTTGCCGCTGGCAACGCTGGCGCCGCCCTGCGGGGTGCGGGCGATTGCCGTGCGCGCGCTCGACAAGGCCGGGATCGCATGGAGCGAGGCGTTTGTCGGCGGCGGCGTCACTGCCGTGGCCGCGGCAGCTCTGGCCGGGCTCGCGGTCGCCCCCTTGGCGCGGCGGATCGCGCCACCGGGCATGATCGACATCGGACCCACGCAAGGACTGCCCAAGCTTGGATCCTCGAAGGTGATGTTGCATTCAAAGGTCAGCGATCGCCGCCAAGCTCGCAGCGCTGCGGACGCTGGCGGCGACGTTCCGGAGTGCGGCAGCGGCGGGGTGAGCGAGGATATCGTTTTGCAGAGTGACCGCTGCCATGATGGTCTTAGACCGTCGGCAGCACCGAAAACCGTTCGCCCGCATATCGCAGATTCAGCGCATCGGGACTTGCGGTTTCGTCCGTGACAGCCTCGACGCGCGCCGATGACGGCCCTCGCCGGCACCGCGCCACCATTTCCGAAACCACATCCGCGGGCCCCGCAAACAGCGCTTCGACGCCGCCGTCCCGGCGGTTGCGCACCCATCCCTCGAGATTGTGATTTCTTGCCTGGTGATCGACCCAGGCGCGGTAGCCGACGCCCTGCACCCGGCCAGAGATCATCACCTGTCGGATCGCGCTGCTCATCTATTTCTTGAGCCCGAGAAATTCCGCGCTGCGCGCTTTCACGGCCGCCTCGCGCGTGAGGCGGCCGGTCAGTTCGGTTGGCGCCAGCCCCTTCAATGCCTTCGGCGGCAGTCCTTCGCGCAGCGCTTTAAGCGTCTCGTAGACGGCCTGGGTCGCCGCGGCAAAGGGCGCGTGCCCCTGCAGGGCGACCCGCACCCGCTGGTCCCCGAGATAACCGAGGTCGGACATGTCCTCGGGCGCGCCACCCAGCACGATCGGCAGTTTCGTCGCCTCAGCGATCGCTTCCAGTTCGGTGCGGGTTTTGATGCCGGTGAAGAACAGCGCGTCAACGCCGGTCGCCTCATAGGCGCTGGCGCGCGCGATCGCGTCATCGAGCGAAGTGATCGATGCCGCGCCGGTGCGTCCGATGATAACCAGCGAGGGATCGCTCCGCGCATCCAGCGCCGCCTTCATCTTGCCGACGCCTTCTTCGAGCGAGATCAGTTGCGTCCCGCGCTGCGCAAAGGCCTGCGGCAGCAAGGTGTCCTCGATGGTGAGGCCGGCGGCGCCCGCCGTCTCCAGTTCCTCGATGGTACGGCGGACGTTCAGCGCATTGCCATAGCCGTGGTCGGCATCGACCAGCACCGGCAGGGACGCCGCGCGCGACATCCGGCGCATCTGCTCGGCGAGTTCTGAGAGCGTAATCAGTGCGATATCGGGATCCCCTAGCACGGCGAGCGAAGCCACCGATCCGCCGAACATGCCGAGTTCGAAACCGAGGTCGGCGGCGATCCGGATCGAAATCGCGTCATACACCGAGCCCGGCCGAATGCATGCCGATCCCGCCAGGATCGAACGCAAGGCGTCGCGGCGCTTCCGGAAGGCCATCGGGAAATCCTCTAATAATTTGCGCGGATTCTACCGCAGACGAGTCCGGGTGATATCTCGTAAACTTGGTTGCGAAGCAAAGTCGGTATTCATCCTAGAATCGAGTCTGAGCGTGCACAGCACCTACCAAGCTCAGTCGTGACGTCCAACAGCTATGACGACGCTTCCCTTCTTGTGCCCGGTGTCCACATAGGCATGCGCCTCGACAATCTTCTCGAACGGATAGTGCCGGTCGATGACCGGTTTGAACGCGCCCGCCTCAGCCAGCTCTTTGATGACCAGCAAATCCTGCGCGCTCCCGGCTGCAGGCCCGGCAAAGACTTTCTTGCTGCTTGTCATCGCAGTCCAGGGGATCTGAGCCATGTCCGGCAGCGCGCAGAGAACCAAAAGAAGGCGGCCGTCTTCCTTGAGGGAGCTCTTACAGGTTGACGCCGACGTCGTACCGGCCGCGACGAGAATGATGTCGTAGGTCTCACCGTTCTTGGTGAAATCCTCCTTGTTGTAGTCCATGACCTTGTCGGCTCCGATGAAGGTCACCAGTTCCACATTGGCGGTGCCGCACACCCCGGTCACCTCTGCCCCAAAGTGCTTGGCAAGCTGGACCGCGGCGCTTCCCACCGTTCCGGACGCGCCGATGATGAGAACCTTTTCGCCGCGTCGGATCTTCCCCTTGGTCTTAAGGAAATCCAGCGCGGTCGTGCCGCCAAAAGACAGGGCGGCAGCTTGCTCGTAAGATAAGTTGCCGGGTTTAAGGGCCACCGCCCCGTCTTCAGGCATTGCCCTGTACTCGGCATGCCCCCCTAGACCGACGCCGGGAAACGCTAGAACCGCGTCACCGACTTTGAATTTCGTGACGCCCTTGCCGACGGCTTCAACGTCTCCGGCCAGCTCCGAACCGAGTATAGGCTGCTTGGGACGAAAGAACCCGAGCATCGCTCGCGCCAGAAGCCCGAATCCGAACGGCATGTCCAGGCTTCGTACTCTCCAGTCTCCTGACGATACCGTCGTCGCACGGATTTTGATCAGGACTTCATTGTCCCTGATGATGGGCTTTGGCACGTCTTTGACTTCAACGACGTCGGGGGGGCCATATCTCTCGTAGACGGCTGCTCTCACTTGTATGCCTTCATGGTTGCACTGACATGAGGACCGACCAACACGACGTCAAGTGCAATGCGCACCATCCCTTTATGATCGTATCCAACCGGATCTGGGTCCGTGTCCCTCAAGCGAATTCGAGGATCAGCGCATCGACCGCCAGCGTGGCGCCGGCGGCGGCATGAATTTTCTTTACTGTGCCGTCGCGTTCGGCGCGCAGCACGTTCTGCATCTTCATCGCTTCCACCACGGCCAGCGTTTCGCCTGATTTGACCTCCTGGCCCTCGGTGACCGCGATCGACACCACCAGTCCGGGCATCGGGCACAGCAGCTTCTTGCCGGTATCGGCCTTGGCGCCGACCGGCATCAGCCGCGCCGCGCCAGCCTCCGATTCGGTGAAGACGTTGACCGCGACCTCATAGCCCTGATGCGCAAGCCGGATCCCGTTGGGGATCGGGCGCACCTGCATGGCCACCAAATGGCCGTCGATGGTGCCCTGCCAGACCGGATCGCCCGGCGTCCACGGCGAGACCATAAGGTGCGGATTGCCAAGCGCGCCGTCGGCGCCGACAAAGCGCACGACGATCCCGTCGGCTTCACGCGCGACATCGAGTGCGATTTCGGCACGGTCCAGCCACACCGCCCGGCGGCGCTCGCGCTGCACCGGCCGGCCGGTCAGTTGGCCGGAGATCTGACGTTTGCGTTCGCCGAGCACATGATCGATGGCGGCGGCGACCGCGGCCAGCCGGCGCGCGATCTCGCCCTCGGGGGTGCGAACCGCAAACCCCTTCGGAAACTCCTCGGCGATAAAGCCGGTGGAAAGATTGCCCTCGCGCCAGCGCGGATGCAGCATCAAGGCCGACAGGAACGGAATGTTGTGGCGGATGCCGTCGATGTAGAATGAATCGAGCGCGGTCGCCTGCGCCTCGATGGCCGCGGCGCGCGAAGGCGCATGCGTCACCAGCTTGGCGATCATCGGGTCGTAATAGATCGAGATCTCGCCGCCTTCCTGCACGCCGGTATCGTTGCGGACGGTGATGCCATCGGCAGAACTCTCCACCGGCGGGCGATATTTCACCAGCCGCCCGATCGAGGGCAGGAAGTTGCGGAAAGGATCTTCGGCGTAGACCCGCGATTCCACCGCCCACCCGCTCAGCCTGACGTCCTTCTGCTTCAGCGACAGCTTTTCGCCCGCGGCCGACCGGATCATCTGCTCGACCAGATCGATCCCGGTGACCAGTTCGGTCACGGGATGCTCGACCTGCAGCCGGGTGTTCATCTCCAGAAAGTAGAAGCTCTTGTCCTGCCCTGCGACGAATTCGACGGTGCCGGCGGAATCGTAGTTCACGGCTTTCGCGAGCGCGACCGCCTGTTCGCCCATCTGGCGGCGGGTGGTCTCGTCCAGCAGCGGCGACGGCGCTTCCTCGATCACCTTCTGATTGCGGCGCTGGATCGAGCATTCGCGCTCGCCGAGATAGATGACGTTGCCGTGCTTGTCGCCCAGCACCTGGATTTCGATGTGGCGGGGATCGACGATGAATTTCTCGATGAAAACCCGGTCGTCGCCGAACGACGCCTTGGCTTCGGCTTTGGCAAGACCGAACCCCTCGGCGACTTCGCCAGGTCGAATGCGCGATCCGCATGCCCTTGCCGCCGCCGCCGGCGGAGGCCTTGATCATCACGGGATAGCCGATGGCGTCGGCGATCTTCACCGCATGCCGTTCATCCTCGATCACGCCGAGGAAGCCCGGCACGGTCGAGACGTCCGCCTTCGCCGCCGCCTTCTTGGATTCGATCTTGTCGCCCATCGCGGCGATGGCGCCGGGATTGGGTCCGATGAAGACGATGCCGGCTTCGGCAAGCGCGCGCGGAAAGGCTTCGCGCTCGGACAGGAACCCGTAGCCGGGATGCACGGCCTGCGCGCCGGTCTTGCGGCAGGCGTCGATGATTTTCTCCATCACCAGATAGCTTTCGGCGGCGGCCGGCGGCCCGATCAGCACGGCCTCATCGGCCATTTCGACATGGAGCGCGTCGCGGTCGGCCTCCGAATAGACGGCGACCGTCTCGATCCCCATCCGGCGGGCCGTCTTGATGACCCGGCAGGCGATCTCGCCGCGATTTGCGATCAGAATTCGTTTGAACATGGGCTTGCTTACTTGCAACCTTTGGGGCGGGATCCGGCCCTCGCGGGCCGGGCCGCAATCTGGCACGCGGGGGCGGATGTAACAATTCCGTCGTACAGCAAAACTAAATAGAGGCAACGGTCTAGCCGGAATTTGCTGGTCAGGGGGAGATTTTAATGCGCCGTTCAATCGTTTTGCTATCCGTTGGCATGACCGTGCTGGGCGCCGGCACAGCGCTCGCCCAGAACGACACGCCCCGCAACCTGATCCTGTTCGTGCCGGACGGATTGCGCGGGCAGATCGTCACGCCGCAGACCGCGCCGGCCATGGCGGAGGTCCGCGACAAGGGCGTCAATTTCAGGAATTCGCACTCGCTGTTCCCGACCTTCACCATGGCCAATGCCTCGGGCATGGCGACCGGGCACTATCTCGGCGACACCGGAACCTTCAGCAACACGATCTATACCGGCTTTGCGTCCGCGCCCGCCGGCGATACCGTCGTCCCCTTCCTCGAAAACGATGCGGTGCTGGGCGATGTCGACGAGCATTTCGGCGGCGATTACCTGAACGAAGAAACCATCCTGAAAATGGCGCGGGCCAAGGGCTACAGCACCGCCGCGATCGGCAAGCTCGGTCCCACCCTGATTTTCGACCATACCGACAAGGCCGGCACCGAGGGCCTGCATTCGATCGTGATCGACGATGCCACCGGCGGCAAGAACGGCGTTCCGCTTTCCGACGAAATGAAAGCCGCATTGGCAAGGGCCAGTCTTCCGCTGGCGGCGCCCTCGCGCGGCGACAACGCCAAGGCCGGAGACGCCAGGACGCCGGGCACCTTGGTGCCGAATACCGCCCAGCAGGCCTATTTTGCCGATGCCGCCAGCAAAGTGGTGCTGCCGATGTTCAAGGAGCGCGGCAAGCCGTTCGTGCTGGTATTCTGGTCGCGCGATCCCGACGGCAGCCAGCACAACACCGGCGACAGCCTCAACACCGTGACCCCCGGCATCAACGGGCCGACGTCGCTCGCCGGCATCAGGAATGCCGACAACAATCTCGCGCAATTGCGCAAGGCGCTCGACGATCTCGGGCTAACCGCCACCACCAACATCGTGATCGCGGCCGACCACGGCTTCTCGACGATTTCGAAAGAGAGCAAGACCAGCGCCTCGGCGAAAGCGACCTACGCGGACACGCCGAAGGATTTCCTGCCGATGGGCTTTCTCGCGATCGATCTTGCGAAAGCGCTTGACCTGCCGCTGTTCGATCCCAACGACAAGAATGCGCGCGTCGCTGCCAACGCTCACCCCAAGGCCGGCAATGGCGTGCTCGGAAACGATCCCTCAAAGCCGGAGCTGGTGGTCGCCACCAACGGCGGATCGGACCTGATCTATCTGCCGAACCAGGATCGCAGGCTGGCCAGGCGCACCATTAAGGCGCTGCTCGAACAGGACTATATCAGCGGGCTGTTCGTCGACGACGATCTCGGACGCTTCCCCGGCACCTTGCCGATGTCGCAGCTCGGGCTGAAGGGCAAGGCGGTGACCCCTGCCCCGTCGATCGTGGTCAACTTCCGTTCTTATGTGGCCGGATGCGACCAGCCGACCAACTGTTCGGTGGAAGTCGCCGATACGGTGCTGCGGCAGGGCCAGGGCATGCACGGCAATTTCGGCCGCGGCGACACCATGAATTTCATGGCGGCGATCGGACCGGACTTCAAGGCCGGTTACGTCGATGCGCTGCCGGTCAGCAACGCCGATGTCGGGGCCACCGCCGCAAAGCTGCTCGGCCTTGTGCAAAAGCCCAGGGGCAATCTGATCGGGCGGGTGATCACGGAAGCGATGCCGAACGGCGCCACGCCGCAGGCCTATTCCGGCACGGTCAAGTCGCAACCCTCCGCGGGCGGCCTGCGCACGGTGCTGAATTTCCAGCGCGTGTTGCAGCAACGCTATTTCGACGTGGCGGGATTTCCGGGCAGAACCGTCGGGCTTGACGCGGAAGCCGGCAAACAAAAAACGGCGGGGAAATAACCCCGCCGGTCAGGGCGTCTTCAAGAGAATCCTGCCCTGGACGCGATCCGGATTCGGCACCGGTTCGCGTGAAGAAAACGCGACAAAACGAAAAGATGGAGCCCCGGTTTGGATTCCATCAAAATCGAGGGTCTAAGCCGCAACCCGGCTCGGCTTCACGAGGAGATCGGCGGGGATTTTCCACGCTTCGCTGATCTTGTGGATCATCTCGACCGTCAAAGGCCTCCGACGATTCAACAGTTCAGATGCGCGTGACCGGGAGCCAAGCAAGTCAGCGAGTTCGGCCTGCGAATGTCCCAGCTCTTCGATGGCGTAGTTCAGCAAATCGATCGGATCGGAAACGTCGATATTCGGCCAGCGGCTGTCCTCATATTTCTCAACAAGCAATGAGAGAATGTCGAGCTTGTCGCCCTCTTCGGTCCCTGCGGCGGCGCCCCAGAGCTTTTCGATCTCGCGAACTGCCGCGGCGTGATCGTCGTCGTTTCTGATGGGATGAATTTCCATGTGCGCTTCCTAAAATAGCGAGACAGTCAGGGCGTCGATCCTGTCGTACTCGGCATGCGTTCCGATGAATTTAACCCGTAAGATGGATTAATATCGTAACGCGTAAACAGCCGTAGGGCGCAATAGCGAAGCGTATTGCGCCGCATGATCAATAGCGATGCGACTGAATGCCGTCCGGTTGCAGCTATCACGAAGGCGGCGGATTACGCCTTCGGCTCAATCCGCCCGGACTCACCGCGCCCCTGCCAATTTCGGAATTTCCGAAATGCAGGTTGACGGCGGGGTAGAAGCAGGAATAGAGCGGATCATCCCGTCCCGAACCGAGGGGCGTTTCGCGATCGTCACGGACGCGGGTCGGGATGCGGTGGACGCTGGAGCGCCGATAACGAACGGTGCTGACGCGGACGGCGAAGCCGTGTGGTCCCGACGCCCCGACGCTGGCGTCAAGTTCTTGAGAAGCAAGCTTCTCAAGGGCGACGGTGGCAAGAAAGCCCGGTCACCGAGGAGAGCGCGGAGGAAACCGTTAAAACCATTGCGCGGGGAATGCCGGGCGATTTCCGGTGTGACCTGACTAACGCGTGTGCACTTTGCGTTCTACGCATCGCACGCGCGGCTATCGGGCGCATCGGGCGCCCGGCATTCCCTGCGCCCTCTTTTCGAACAGGGCGGGAAGTTGGTGAAAAAACTCGCGCGGAATCCGCGGCGAGATCGTGAGGCCGTGCCTGCACACGGCGGGCTGTATGAAATGTAAATCCGGATTTGGCGGCATCGGGACTGCCCGTGTGGCCCCCTCTCCCACAAGGGAAGAGGGAGCTCACGGAGCTCTACATGCCGATGTCGAACACCATCGGCAACTGGGTCGCCAGCGGCAGCGTTGCCGCGCCGATAATGGTGGCGACCAGCGCCATCAGCGTGCGGTTGCTGCGGCGCTTGCCGCGCATCTGGCTCGCGATCCACTCCAGCACTTCGGTATCGACGCCGACCGCCCGGGTGGGCGCCCAGCTTTCGATCGCCGTTTCCGGCGACAGCGCAACGGTGCGCGGCGGCACCGGCAGGCCGGAGGCGGAAGCCGCGTGATGCACGACGGCCTTGGCCAAAAGATCGTCGAAACGCCCGTCGTCGCTGCGCTCGGCGGCGGCGTCGTTGATCTCGAACAGCGCTTCGGCTTCGGCCCGGCTGACCGGCTGATGGTCGACCGCGGTCGCGGTCAGGATGCGCGCGCACCAGGCGGCATCGAACGCATCCAGCGCGCGTGAAAAATGCACGCGGCCGACAGTGGTCGGGCCTTCGCCGGTGATCACGCCGTCGCGCACCACGGCGAGAGCTTGCGCCGCGCTGTCGCGGCAGGAAATGACAGATGGTTCGAGCGCGCCGATCGGTTCGGCGGGCTTGGCAAGTGAGGCAGACATCGGGACTACTTCTCGGTTTCTTGTTCTGGGCCAGCATTTTCACGCGGGCGTAAACGAGTGGTTAACGATTCGAAACCTGGTTCGCGTCATCTTTAATAGGTTGCGGATTTGTCGCTGTGACGACAGTCACGGTTCAGGGGATCGCATCGGGGCCGGCGTAATGGGGGCCATAAAAGGCAATATCGGGGCAGCCCCGACGTTTGCCCCCGTTGTGGTTTTTTTGCCCCACAGGCGCGGATCAAAAGAAAGTGCTAGGAGTTCCCACTAGCGGAGAAATATCTCACCTTTTTCGCGCGGCCGTTCCCTAAGGGGATTGCGCGCCCTATACTCTCAATGACGAATTCACCTGCAACTTGAAGGACATGAGGTCGTAACATGGCTCTCCAGATAGGCGCCGTGGCCCCGGATTTCGAGGCCGAAACCACCGAAGGCAAGATCAAATTCCATGACTGGATCGGCAACAGCTGGGCGCTGTTGTTCTCGCACCCGAAGGATTTCACCCCGGTCTGCACCACCGAACTTGGCGCGCTGGCCAAGCTCAAGCCGGAATTCGACAAGCGCGGCGTCAAGCTGATGGGGCTCAGCGTCGATCCCGTGAACAACCATACGAAATGGTCCGAGGACATCCGGGAAACGCAGGGCGCGGCGCCGAATTATCCGATGATCGGCGACACCGACTTCAAGGTATCGAAGCTGTACGACATGTTGCCGGCCTCTACCTCCGGCGACGCCGGCACGCGCACCGCCGCCGACAACCAGACGGTCCGCAACGTCTTCATCATCGGGCCGGACAAAAAGATAAAACTGGTGCTGGTCTATCCGATGACCACGGGCCGCAATTTCCAGGAAATCCTGCGCGTGATCGATTCCCTGCAGATGACCGCGAAGCATCGCGTGGCGACGCCCGCCGACTGGAAGCCGGGCGAAGACGTCATCATCGCCGGTTCGGTCAGCGACGCCGAGGCCAAGACCATCTATCCGCAGGGCTGGAAGGCGCCGAAGCCGTATCTGCGGATCGTGCCCCAGCCGAAGTAACGGCCAGGATCTGTCGAAGAAGAAGAAGGGACGCCCGGTTCATGCCGTGGCGTCCCTTTGCGTTGGCGCCTATGCGGCAGCGAGGGAGTCTCGCAGCCGGGCGTGAGTTACCACTGCACCCTCGCACCCGCTCTGATCGAATGATTGGAGGCGCCGCGACCGAGTTCGCCGTCGTAGGCCACCATGACAGAGGACCGCAGCGATATCTCCAGGCTGGCACCAACGCCGACGAGCGCCACGTCGCGCCCCGGACTGGCCGCCAGAACGGTGAAGTTACCGGGCGCGGTCGCGCCGATGAAGGAGGCGGTCAGCGCGCCCTCGGCGTCGCAGAACTCGTGCGCCCAGAAGGCACGCAGCCAGGGATGCAGCAGCTTGTCTTGGACGAGGACCGTCGAACTCAGCGTGGCGCCGATGCGCGAGGCGAGCTTGAGCGCATCCTCGCGTGTGCCGACCAGCGATAGCGCACCCGCGCCTGTCTCGGTAAAGGCCGGACGCGTCAACCCGACGAGGGTCAGACCGGCCAGCGGCTCGATCCGCGCGCGGCCCACCGTGAAGGCGCGCGAGGCGTCCACTGAAAACGCCGCCGACCAGCCGTCATAGGTCGCCGCGGCGCTGCGCGCGAAGCTGGGCAGATCGCGCGAGGTGACGTAGTGGTCCCACGACAGCAGCGCGGAGGCGCCGAACGTGAAACGGCTGAATTCCGCGGCAGCGTAGGTACCGGCGCGCAACGTGGTGATCGCGTTGCGGTTGCTCGCGCCATCCACCGTGAGGTTCGAGGTTTCGAGCGCGACCGCCGCGCCGACCAGCCAATCGGGGGCCCTCCAGTCGTAGCCGACGATCCCCTGCCCGGTGCCATAGCGATAGCCGGACCGCTCGTTGCTGCCGTCGGCGCGGCCGAAGACCCCGCCTCCGGCCGCCCACCACTGCCCGCTCGGTGTCGGGCCGCGACCGGCCGGAACCGTGGCGCCATCGGCAACGGCAGCGTAGGACATCATGGCGCTCGCCAGCGGAGCGTTGTCGAAGACGCTGTGCGCGTGATCGCTCAACATGCGGACGGAGCGATCGGCATTGCCGAGCGCGATCCAGAGCGCGCTCGCATGGTTCTCGCCGGTCAGCTCGGTCAAGGCCGGAGCGAGCCGGGTCGCGGTGCCGTCGTTCAGAACATCGAGAGTGTTGTAGACATTGTAGAGGTCACCGTACTCGGCCGGCGCCGGCAGGTGGTCGAGATAGCGTCCGACGTTGCCGGCGTTGCCCGGACCGACCACCGGCGCATACCAAAGGGCGTTGGCGCCGATCGCGCGGCGATTGATGTACGCATCCGCCGGCAGAAACGCCGTGCGGCAGCCATCAGTAGGATCGTTGGCGACCAACCGGGTCTGCTGCGCGCCGCCGTTGCCCCACGGTCCTGCCGCCGGGATAGCCGGCGGATTAGCTGCAAAATTACCGGTGATCGGTCCGGCAATTCCACTCAGCAGGCAGGTGCCGCTCGGCACCAGTACGTTGGTGATAAAGGTCGGCAGGAACGGCAGCGCGAAGCGGTCACGCAACTGCTCGGGCGTGAGACCGCGCACGGTCGACGCGCGCATGATCCACGGGCCCGCGGCATTGCTGCTCCCCGGCGTGTAAAGGCGCACATAATATTCGGTCGGCTCGGTCGTGCGCACAACGCCGGCCGGCAGCGTGGTGTAGAACGGCTCGGTTGGAGCCCCGATGCCCAGGTAGGTGTTGGCATCGGTGCCGGTGGTGATCGAGGGAACTCCCGTCAGACCGGGAATGGGAACACCGTGCGGCTGGACCAGGGTGTCGATACCGGTCTGGGCCGTTGCGGCGCCAATCGAGGCGATCAGCAAAACGGCTGCAAGAGTCCCGCGAACCAGTTGACCAGGTCTGCGCATCGTCGCGCTCCGAGCAATCTGCGATTACCCTCGAAATGACGTGGACGGTAGTCCTGTTCGGGACTGGCGGGAAGCGCGGAGGGAGGTAAGGCGCGCCCTATTTCCGGGTGTTCAATCCAATCCTGCAGGGTGAGAAATTCGATCCCGATGGCCCCTATATCCGGCGCGGGTTGGCGGAGTTCGCGCAGGTGCCGGCCTCCTCATCCATCCGCCATTGAGCGCGGCGCCGCTTGAACTTGAGGGCGCAGCGGTAGAGCCCGGCAGCACGTTTCGGGAGCCGATCATCACCACAGATGGGGGCGTGAGCGCGCGCTGAAAGCTTATGCGACGATCCGTGCCGCGTAACCGCGCCGCGTCTCTTTGACACCTCCACGAATCCCGCGCTATCGTGAGCGCTTCGACAAACCCTGGGGGACGATATGGACGACGAGAAACCCGCTGTAGAGCCGACGACAGACGCGACCAGCATCGCCGATGCGCCGAAAGTGGCCGCCAAGCCGGCGGTCAAAAAGAAAAAGAGGGCCGCCAAGAAAGCCGCGAAAAAGGTGACACCGAAGAAAGCCAAGAAGGCTTCCAAGAAGGCCGCGGCGAAGAAATCGGCCAAGAAGGCTGTCAAGAAAGCCGCCAAGAAGGCCGGCAAAAAGAAGAAGAAGGCCAAGAAGTCGAAGCGCTGAGCTCGCTTGCCTGAGCGCGCAGAAGCCTTCAGGTGAGAATCTGAAGGCTTCTGTTTTGAAGCTTGCAGCCTCGCCTCACGCGCGCCGGTTGACCAGAAACACCGCGGCGGCACAGGCAACCATGCCTGTCATCGCCACCGTATCGAGCCGCTCGCCGAACAGGACATAGGCCATCCCGGCGGTCACCGCCGGCACCAGATAGAACAGGCTGGCCACCGAAGTTGCCGCCGAGCGCCGGATCAGCCAGTACAAAAGCCCGATCGATCCTATCGAGAGCACCACCACGAGCCAGGCCAGCGCCAGCACGAACTCGCCGGTCCAGTGCACCACATTGTCCTCGAACAGCCACGCAGCCGCCGCGAAGAAGATCGTAACCGCGATGTATTGGACGAGATTGCCGGCTCGCCAGTCGATGGTTCCGCAATAGCGGCGCTGGTACAGCGTACCCAGGGTGATACTGACCAGCGACACGCCCGAGGCCAGCCAGCCCCAGCCCGCCTCCCCGCTCATCGGCCGATTGTGCAGGATCAGCACCACGCCGGCGAGCCCGAGCAATAGCCCGGTCCATTGCAGCGGCGTGACGCGCTCGCCGAGCCAGCGGTTCGCGAGCGTCGAGGTCAGGATCGGTTGCAGGCCCGGAATCAGCGCCGAGAGCCCCGCGGGGATCGAATGCGCGATCGCGATCGCGGTCCCGCCGAGATAAAGCCCATGCACCAGAATACCCGCGACGACGCTGTGCGCGATGCCGATGCGATCCGGCCATTGCGGTCGCGCGATCGCGGCGATGACCGCCATCAGGCCGACCACCAGCGCCATGCGGATCGCGAGATAGGTCAGCGGATCGGCATTGTGCACGACGTATTTGGTCGCGATGAAGCCGGTGCTCCACAGTACGACAAAAATTGTCGGCGCCGCGCGCGCGGCGCGATTTTCAACGTCATGATTCATTGCCGCCCTCAATGCCCGATCGTATGCTCTGCAGCAACGCTATTTTGGGCGGGCTGGCCCGCGCGGAATGCGTTCGAACCAATGCGGCGCGGCGAATTCATGCGCGGCGTGGCGACTTCCAGGGAGGTCAGATGCGCCTGCAATTCCAGACCGTCGATGTGTTCACCGGTACGCAATTCGTGGGCAATCCGCTTGCCGTTGTCCTGAACGCCGAGGGGTTGTCGGCCGGGCAGATGCAGGCGATCGCCGCCGAATTCAATCTGGCGGAAACGACCTTCGTCCTGCCCCCCAGGGACGCGGCGCATACCGCCGAGGTCCGGATATTCACGCCGCGGAGCGAGATGCCGTTTGCCGGCCATCCCAATGTCGGCACCGCCTTCGTGCTGGCCCGCGCCGGCACCAGCTATGGCCGGTCCATCAGCGGCGATCACGTCATCTTCGAGGAAAAAGCCGGGCTGGTCCCGATCGAAATTCTGCGAGACGGCGCGACGGCAGTAGGCGCCAAACTCGCTTCACCGCAGCCGCTTTCGGTGGGCAACGAGATCGCGGGCGAACTCGTGGCGTCGGCTTGCGGAATTTCGCCCGCCGACATCGAGATCGCTCATCACCGTCCATGCATCGCGTCTTGCGGTGCCCCGTTCATTCTGGCCGAATTGAAGAGCCGCACCGCGCTCATCGGGGCAAGCCCGAACGGCGATGTGTTTCGGCATGAAGTCACCAAACATCCTGCCGTCAGCATCATGCTCTACACCCAGGTCCATGAGGGTGACATCGACATTCGGGTGCGGATGTTTGCACCACACCTGAACATTCCGGAAGATCCGGCGACCGGCAGCGCCAATGTCGCGCTGATCGGCCTGCTCGCGAAACTGCGCCCGGAGGCAAACCTGTCACTGTCGAAGACGATCGCTCAGGGGGTCGAGATGGGGCGGCCGAGCATCCTGCGGGCCGAGGCCGAAAAGAAGAACGGCACGGTTACCGCGACCTACATCGGCGGGCGCTGCATTCCGGTGATGTCGGGAATAATCGATTTGACTTGAAAAGGTCAGAAATCTTCCGGGCAGGGATCGACGATCTTCCAGAGTTCGATGCCGTTCTTGATCTTCTTCATCTCGGTGGTGAGCCCGCCATTGCGGCGGATCCAGTCCTTCACCGTATCGGGATAATAGGACATCAGATCCGATGTCCCCTCGGCGCTGGTGACCTTGATGCCGAAGGTAAAGGCCTTGTCGTAATAGGCCTGGTGGAAGCCGAGGCTGGCGCGCGGAGTCACGCAGATCTTGTTCATCGGCACGATGCCGAACACCAGCGTGCAGGCCGAATTGCAGATGCCGTCGATGATCACCCGCTCATGGCGATCCCTGATGCGCGCATACTTCGCCTTGTATTCCTCGACATAGCCGCCGTGATCCCGGGTGATATGCAGATCGGCGCGCGCCGGCGTCACGGCCAGCAGCGAGAGCAACAGCAGGGATAGAGGCGTGATGCGCATGGATCGGTCGGGAATCGGGTAGCCTTGGGGACACGGAAAAGCCGGATCCGTAGCCGGACCAGACGGTACAACTCTGGCGAGACTGTGTTGGAAATTGGTTAAGCATCCGGGATCGGGCCTAAAATCCCCGTTCTTTAGCGAATTTCCCCACCTTTTGCGGGTCCTGAAGCCCCAAATTCGGCACCGCCCGGACGGCTCCCCGGACAAATCCGGCAATTGCCCGCCCGCGCCGCAATCTGCCTGTCATGTGACTTTTGTTCCAGCGCGGCTGCCAGCCGGGCGCCTAGAGCTTGTGCGCGTTATGAAACGTGCCAACTCCAGGAAACAAAATCATGCAGTCCATGAAATTCTTCGTCGATACCCACGATGCCCGCAAAGGCACTTTTCCTGCCGGGATCGGCAAGGAAGACTTTGCCGGTTTCTACGCCAAATATGAGGAAGCCTGCCGGGCCGAAGGCGTCGTTTCACTGCGCATCCATGTCGGCTTCGAGGAAGGCCGGGCCTTCTGCTTCAACATGGCACCTGATGCGGAATCCGTGCGCCGGGCCCATGAGCGGGTCGGCCTGCCTTTCGACGAAATAATCGAGGTCGTCACATCGACACCCGGCGATCTCTTCTTCGCCGCCCGCGCAGCCTGACCATCGGGACCGTGCCATGACGGAGCTGGTCGATACACGGCGGTATCGCTACCATTATGTCCATGGCAGCGATACCCGACCCCCGCCTCTTTCCTTTCCTGGTCGAGCTGGGCGAAGCAAACCAGACGCGCCTTTCGGCCAGTCTGCGCCACATCTCCTGCGCGGGCGGAACACAATTGGTGGCGCGGGGCGATCTGGTCGCCGGCGCCTATCTCGTCGAACGCGGTGCGCTGCGGGTCTATTACGTCAGCGCGGAAGGCCGCGAGGGCACACTCTATTGGGTCGAGCGGGGACAATCCTGCATCCTTGCGCTCAATTGCATGTTCTCCCGCCTCGCCTATCCGGCCTGGGTCGAAAGCGAGGGGCCGACGGAGCTTTCGATCGTGCCAGGTGACGTCTATCGCGATCTTTTCGCCGTCGAGCCTGCCGTGCAGCGCTTTACCTTCGAGGCACTTTCCGGCCGGCTGTTCGAGCTGATGGCCTTGATCGAGGAGACTGCGTCACAAGGACTGGAAGCCCGCATCTCGGCTTTACTGCTCCGGCGCGCCAAGGGGCAAAAACGTGTCGCCGTGACCCAGGAACAACTGGCCCGTCATCTGACTACATCGCGCGAGGTCGTTTCGCGGGTGCTGCGCCGGCTTGCGGCCCAGGGGCTGATCGAGTCGGGCCAGGGCTGGGTCGCGCTACTCGATCTCAACGCTTTGCAGCGGCTGACCGAATAGACGCGCGCCTTTCGCAAGAGAGTTCAGCATAATTTCATTTCGCCAGCCGCCTTCGCTATGGATAGAAACCCTGGTTGGCCTAAAATGTTTTGTTTCCAGGCCCCTGCCGGAGAATCCAGATGACCCACCTGACGCTCCCCGCCGCCGTTATCCTGTCCGTCCTGGCCATCGCGCCTGGCCTGGCGCAGGCGCGGACCCACCACCATGCACATCCTTATGGGCTGGCCTACGAAATCAGCTACCTGCATAATTACGGACCGGGTCCCCTGCCCGGCACCTTCGCCTATTACGACGGCCCCTCGACCAATGCCTGCGCGCAGGGCTCGGCGGCCTACATCGGCCAGGACCGCCGCAGGCATCCCTGCTTCTGAGCGGTTGCGCCGACTGAGCGCCGCAGGACCCACTCTGAATTGAAGCTTGGCGCGCCGGAGCCTCAGTACTCCGGTTGACCCAAGTCAACGCGGCAACGCCGATAACGCCGATGGTGTTGCGACGAGGAGAGCTTGGGTATGCCCGCGACACCCCACGTAGAAAAGCATTTCACCGCAACGGAAACCGTACGCGATGTCGTGATCGGCATGGCCGACGGCCTGACCGTCCCCTTCGCGCTGGCGGCGGGCCTGGCGGCCGCGGTCTCCTCGACCAAGGTGATCGTGACCGCGGGTCTTGCCGAAATCGTCGCCGGCGCGATCGCGATGGGTCTTGGAGGCTATCTTGCCGCCCGTACCGACGCCGAGCATTACGGATCCGAGCGAGCCCGCGAAGGCTGGGAAATCGACAATCTCCGCGACAAGGAGGTGCACGAGGTCACGGAGATATTCCGCGACTACGGTTTGCAGGGCGAGGCACTGACAACGGTGGTCACCGCGGTAACGGCGGATCGCAAGCGCTGGCTCGACTTCATGATGCGCTTTGAACTTGGCCTGGAAACGCCGGATCCGAAACGCGCGCCGATCAGTGCCGGAACGATTGCCGTCTCATACCTTGTCGGCGGGCTGATTCCGCTCACGCCCTATATTCTGACGTCGAGCATTCCGGACGCGTTCGCATATTCCGTCGGATTTACAGGCGTGGCACTTCTCGTGTTCGGCGGCATCAAGGGGCATTTCACCGGTATTAACAAGGCAAAATCCGCAGGCCAGACGCTGCTGGTGGGTGGGCTTGCGGCGGCCGCTGCCTATGCGCTGGCGCATGCCTTCGGCTGATTGCTTGACCGCTGGATGCCGCATCCACCGTCGTGGTTGATGTAGGTCAAGACAGATCGATCGCTGAAGTATATGGACAAGTTCCACCATGCAGCGAGGCCGTCGCATGAAAGATATCAGAGCCGAGATGCCTGTGCGGCCGGATATGATCTGGGATTTGCTGATCCGGCTATCGGGCATCGCATTGTTCGTCCTGCTGGTCGTCGCCTATTCCACGGGCGAGGAATTCCCGCACACCCACGTCATGATCGGTTATGCGATCGCCATTCTATTGGCGGCCGCTATTTTTTGGGCGATCGTCCGGCCGCACCACGCCCAGTTTCCGCCGACCGTCTACAGTCCGCGCGGAATCAGGGCGTTATTTCAAAATGCCGACCGCGCTGCCAAAACGCTGGCATCGGTGTTCCTGATCCTGGCAGCGCTGCCCTTGTGCGCCCTCATCCTGATGCTGCTCACGCATACGCTGTGGGGCACGACCTGGATTGACGAGATGCACGAGGTGGTCGCCTATTTCGCAGTGGGATTGGTTGCTCTTTATATTGCGATGGTCGGCATCGCGAGCAGTGGACACATCGAGGATCGCCTGCGGAAGCTGCTTAAGGGAAACAAGCGTCCATACTAGGCCAGGCGCCGCCCCATTATGCTGCGGGCGATGCTTCTTCCATTACTGGCATTGCCATCAATGCGAAAACAGGATCGGCAGCGGCGGCTTCGACAGCAAGCTGTTGGTCGCCCCGCCCAGCACAAACTCCCGCAGACGGGAATGTCCATACGCGCCCATGACGAGCATGTCCGCGGCGTGGGCAGCAACATAGGCTTCGAGGACGTCGCCGATCGGCCTGCCCTTGGCGTCGACCCGGTCCAGCGCGACATCAATGCCGTGCCGGGACAGACTCTTCGATAATTCTTCGGCGGAGTGTTTTTTATCGAGATGCTTCTCGTTGAGAACGGTGACCACGCGAACCTTCTTCGCCTTTTCCAGCAGCGGAAGCGCATCCGAAACGGCGCGAGCGGCCGCGCGGCTGAAATCCCACGCCACTGCAACGGTCCCAAGCTCGAACGGGCGGGATCGTGGATTTTGCGGCAGCATCAGGGTCGGCCTGCCGGAGCCGAATATCACGGCCTCGGCGTACCATCGATCGTCCGACTCCGGCATCATCGTCAGATCGCGAAGCCGCGCATGTTCGACCAGAAGCTCCGGGATCTCGAAGGTCTTGCATTCCTGAAGCATGGATTCACGGGAAACGCCGGCCTTTGCCGCGGCGGCTTCGAACGCGGCTATCAGGTCCTGCGCATTTCTTTGGCTTTTGGCGGCCTCTGCCACGATGATTCCGGGCAGGCCGACCACCGAACCCGACATGAAGTGGCCGGGCACCTGAACATGCATTTCGCAGGAGAGCGCCGCAATATGCGCGCCAAAAGCCGCGGCGACCGAAATCGCATCCTCGACCACGGATACCGGCGTCGGCTCCGGATAGCTCGTCAACATAACCAGGATGTCTTTGAAAGCCATGACAAACCTCGTATTGCCAGCTCAAGCTAGCGCGACGAGGACTTCGGCGTTTGATTCACCTCAAGGCATCTGCGCACCGGACCGGAACCGCGCTCTGCCCGGCCGAAACCTCAAGGCGCCGGCAAGCATGCACAGAAGCGACAGCGGCGGATTTTGGCGGGCGGACGTAAACGGAGGCCCGAAATTGCGTGCACTGTCACCGTAACTCTCACAGCAAGCCATCAGCGCGCATGGAAGCCACAAATAGCAAAGATTCATGCTAAGAAAGGCCCATGATCCCTGAACGGCAAATCAGAGCCTCGTGCACCGAGACCGCGATCCGAGTGTATCAGGCCTATTCCGACGCCATTGCCGACGCGGCGTTGAAGCATGGCACGTTCGTCTCGCCGCCCTTCAGCATGAACCGGATGACGTGGATCAAGCCGTCCTTTCTGTGGATGATGTATCGCGCCGGCTGGGGCCATAAAGACGATGGCCAGCGCCGCATCCTGGCGATTGACATCACTCACGATGGCTTCAACTGGATACTGACGCATTCCTGCCCGAGCGAGCGACCGCATGGTTTAGACGATGAAGGCTGGCAGAGGCTCAAGGATGCCTCGCCGGTCCGCATTCAGTGGGACCCCGAGCGCGATTTTAACTTCACGGCGCTGCCGCATCGGACCATTCAAATCGGCCTCAGCGGAGAAGCAGTCCGCCTTTACGTGCGCGACTGGATCAAGGCGATCACGGACGTGACCGCGTTCGCGCACGACATTTGCGCCGACGTGAAGGCGGGTGCGCTCGACCGCGCGCGCTCGAAGCTGCCGGTTGAGCGTGTGTATGAAGCAGCGGCGGTCGTGTAGGCGGCGCCCTGCCGGCCGAGCAGCCCTTCGTTCAATAGCGGAGGTATAACGGACGTCGCGGCACTTCGCATTTGTGCCAACAGGCGATATGGCGCTGCTATTTTTCACGACGGAAGAGAGGCCACCTGGGATGACCAAGGAAGGAGCCCCCGAACGGTCAAGCCGGTGATGGTCGTCCACCTCGCCGCTCCATCCCTGTTGATTTTCGAAACCGGGCGCAGTGACGGTCTCCGGCTACGTGCCTCTCAGCCTGATGAGGCCCCAAATCGCCAGCGCCGTTATTCCGCTGAACACGGCCAGTTGGATGATCAACGGCACAGCCGCAAACGGAGGATGAAGCGCGGTAACGATTCCGCTGATCCCGAACATGAGGCCGATAACCGCGAACATCCTGAGGCCATTTCGCCGCGAGCGTCCGGCGGCGCCCCTGGAGCGGGCGTGTTTGGCATACAGTTTCAACTCCTTCGGCAAGGCGGCCCTGCGCCGGCTATAGTGCAAGAGGGTCACCAGCAGAGCGCCGCCGACCAGCACGAAATTGACCGGATTGGCGAGAGCCACCAACGCCAGCCACCAGGTCCGCCTGGGCATCGCATAGCGCTGCAGCGCGTCTTGCAGCGCGGCGGTGGCGACTGGATCGTTCGGGTCGAGCTTGACTGCCCGGTGGATGAGGTCCAGCCCCTCGCGCCCGCGCCAGCGCTGGGACATGACGGCGGTCCCCAGCAAGGCCAACGCCATGGCTGAATTGGGCGCCAGCGAAACGGCCTGCCGGGCGCAGACCTCCGCGTCCCTCCAGCGTCGTTGCCTAAGCTTTACCCGGGCTGCCGCGCTGTGCGAGATCGCCGCGTCGGGGCCAAGTGCGAGCATGCGCCGGCTGGTGGCCTCGGCGTTGCGCAGTTCGCGTGCCCGCACCTGCAGGACCGTGAGAAACTCCAGGTATTCGAGATTGTTCGGAGCCAGCCGCACGGCCTCTTCCAACGCCTGGCGCGCTTCGCTCAGTCGGCTCGCCTCGCCCAGCAATCGACTGCGCTTGTAATGGGCGAAGGCGTAGAGCGGGTCGGCGCGTATCGCCTGCTCGGTCCATTGCAAGGCCTCCTGCGCGCGCCCCAGGCCAGCGCAGGCGATCGCCAGCAGGCCCATGGCACGGCTGTCATCGGGTTGTCGGGCCAGGGCCTGGTGCAACAACGGCAACGCATCAGCGTGCCGGCCCAAATCGAGCAAGGCGACGGCCCGGTCGCGCAGGGCCGCCGGATCGCCGGGCTTGGTCTTCAGGCCCCGTGGCGGGTCGGCGTCCACCATATGCGGTATCTCGGCAACGAGAAGGGGTTCGGATCTGATCGATTTCGATATTTGCCAACACAGTCCGCTATCTGAGCTGGACTTATTTGCCGGTGGCACGAGCCCTCACAGCATCCGTCTCGTGCGCAAGTATTCGAGCAGACCATCGTACTGTCCGCCTTCGTTGGCGAACATGGCATAGTTGCGCGCCATTTCGAGCCACGGCCTGGTACTGGGTTTGATCTCATTGAGGGCCCGTTTGAAATCGGCCATCGTGATCGGTCGCGCCGTGCCGCGGGCGATTGAATCCTCGAGGGCGGTCTCGGCGGCGCTCTCGCACAGGTACGCGAGGTCGGCTCCCGAGTAGTCCTCGGTGCGCTCCGCCAGCCACGGCACGTCCACGCCCTGCACCGGCCGTCCTCGCAGGTGCAGATTGAGCACGGCCACGCGCGCGAGACGGTCGGGCGGCAGCACCAGAACCGTCCGATCCAGCCGGCCGGGCCGACGCAGCGCCGCGTCGACGTCCCACGGATGATTGGTGGCCGCGAGCACGAACAGACCTTCGTTGTTGTCATTCACGCCGTCCAACTCGGACAGGAGTTGGTGGATGGTATGGTCGCCGCCGCCGCGCCCAAGGCTGCGCTTGCGCCCGAGCGCATCGATCTCGTCGAAGAACAACACGCAAGGCGCCTTGCGCCGCGCGGTCTCGAAGATTTCGTGCAAGTTCCTCTCGCTCTTGCCGAGCCACATGTCCAGCACGTCCGACAGTCCGACGCTGAGGAAACGTGCACGCAGTTCCCCGGCAGTGGCGCGGGCGATGTAGGTCTTGCCGCATCCCGGTGGTCCGTAGAGCAGCAGACCGCCGCGCAAAGACTTGGCGTACGCTTTGCGCAATTCCGGATTCTTCAGGGGTGCCAGGAACGCGATGTTGAGTTTCCGCTTGACTGGCTCCATGCCGGCCACGTCGGAAAGCGTGATCGTCGGGTGCGCCACCTCCCACCGATCGTCGCTGTCCGCCTCGAAGTCCGGGTTGTTGATCACCCGCAACGGCACGACGCGACCGCTGTCTGCCGGCGCGGCACCTTCGCCTGCCGGATGCCCGTCGAGTGCGGCGGTCGCGTCAGTATCCGGCGCGGGCGGACCAGCCACCGAAGGATCCGACTCCCTCGCCTGCAGGCCGCCGAGCGCGCGCTGCAAGCGGCGGAAACCCTCGGCACGCACGCTATCGCCCAACGCCGTGGCCGCGTCGGCGGCGTAAGCCAGGGCTTCGAGGTGGTCGGGCTGACGGTTCAGGATTACGCCGCACTGTTTCAGGACTTCGACCGGCTGGCCATCGTGGGCCAGCAGCGACACCAGATGCAGGCGCAATTCCAGATTATCGGGCGCCGCGTCGGCAGCGGCCTTGATCGCACCAATGACAGTGGAATCCATGTGTTCACGCGCAGTTTTGGGCTAAGGCGATAGCCAATGCCGGAGCAAGCCTTTGCGATCGACCGGGGCAACAGATATGGCGCGTCGCGTGACCGCAACCGTTTCGCGCCGGGCACAGATTGCATGAATCCACTTGTCAAAATTGCGACCGGAGGACAACGAAGAACTGGACCGATCGATGTCGAGCGAACAGGCCGACCATCAGGAGACGGCGGCTTGGCAAAGAATTGACAGCTTTGCGTTCTCAGGTTCGGCAGCTTTGAAGCGGCGATTGCCGGAATCGGCGGGCTCGTCCGGTATCCGCCGCGGATGGCGTTTTCTTTGGGTAGCTCCGTCCAGCCAAGTCTGGTAATCGGAGCTGTCGAAAAGATCTTTCGGCTGTCATTTTCGATGCCTGGTCAGTGCCCAAGAATTCGGGCTCCTGACTAAGTAATTGAAAACATTGATGCGCTCGTAGCTCAGCTGGATAGAGCATCGGACTTCGAATCCGAGGGTCGGGAGTTCGAATCTCTCCGAGCGCGCCACTTCGGTACAGAACTGGGCACGCCAAAACCCGCCGTTTTTGCGCTTGATGCGGCGACGAGCGTGCGCAGCAGTTCGCTTTTCGAGCCCATGATGCGAAGTTCTTTCGCGTCGACTTCGACGCGTTGGGCCAGTGCGCGAAGGTGATCGCGGCGATAGCCACCGCTCTCGGTCCGCATCCGCTTGCGGGCCGTTCTGGCAAAGGCCTTGATCGATTGGGTGGTGATGGTGGGGCCCTGTCGTTCTATCGCACCCTCGGCCCGCTCAGTGTCGGCACGGGCCTGGTCCCGGATCGCCTTCAGCTCGGTGATGCGGTCCTTCAGCATCACGTCGGAGAGATCGGTGACGCCTTTTTCGATGGCGTCGTAGAGTCGCTTGAGTTTGGCATCCGCCTCGGTCGCCCGCTTGCGCAATTCGGCGATATGTGTCGGCCTGGCGCTCGGTTCGTTCCTCCCGGCGATCGAGAACCGAGGACAGGATTTTCTCAAGACGGCTCGGCTGCAACAGGCGATGCTCGACGTGATGGGCAACGAGCGTATCGAGTTTGTCCATAGGGACAGTCCGGCCCCTGCAGCCGGTCTCGCCCTGGCGGGCCTTGGTCGAGCAGGTGTAGTACCGATATCGACCGCTCTTGCCGGTGCGCAGGGTCATCGCCATGCCGCAGGCTGCGCAGAAGCAAATTCCGGTAAGGAGAGTTGGGCCGCTGACGATGCGCGGGGCGGTCAGCGCCGGACTGCGGGACTTGAGCAGCGCCTGCACGGCCTCGAACTCGGCTACCTCGATGATGGGTGGGACCACCATCTCGACAACCTCGGTCTCCGGCTTGCGCTCGCGGGTCTTCCAGAACTTGGTGTTGAAGCGGTGACGGCCGATATAGGTCGTCCGGGTCAACACCTTGTGGACGGCGTCGATGCCCCAGCGTCCGCCGTCACGGGTGCGGATGCCGGCGGCGTTGAGATGCTTGGTGATGGACTTGACCCCCATTGGCCCCGAGGTGCCGTTACCCTCCCAAGCCAGGCGGAAGATCAGCCGTACGGTCTCGGCCTGGAAGGGATCGATCTCCAGGGTCTTCTTGATACGGTGGCCGCGCTGCTCGCCAGCGATGATGCGGTAGCCGATCGGCGGCAGCGCGCCGTTCCAAAACCCTTGCCGGGCGTTCTCCTTCATGGCCCGCAGGGTGTGCTTGGCGTTTTCCTTGGACTGGTACTCATCGAACAGCGCCATGATCTGGCGGATCATGTTGCTCATGGGATCGTCGCCTAGCTCCTGGGTGATCGACACCAGCCGGACGCCGTTCTTGGCAAGGCGGCGGACGTAGAACTCGAGCTGGAACTGGTCGCGGAAGAAGCGGCTGAAGCTGTGCACCAGGATCACGTCGAACATCGGCGGCTTGGCCGTGGCGGCATCGATCATGCGCTGAAACTCCGGCCGCCGGTCATCGGTGGCGGACGCGCCGGGCTCGACATAGTCGCCCACGATCTCCCAGCCGTGTGAAGTGCAGTACGCCTTGGCCTGGCGGCGCTGGTCCGGGATGGAGAGGTCGTTCTCGGCCTGACGGCTGGTGGAGACCCGCAAGTAAAGGGCGGCACGAAGGGGCACGGTCATGACAGATCCTCCAAAGTCCAAAATCAGTGGCGGGTCGAGAACAGTTCATCGAACAGATCGCCGAACCAGGCCTCGAACACGTCGAGCTCGGCCTCGGTGATCGGCACCTCGTCGGGCCAGTCGTCCGTAACGGTCCAGGTGGTCGTATCTTCCGGCGCCGGCCGGCCAGCGCGACGGGCCGGCGGGCGCGCATAGTCGTAGAGGTCGGAGGGGAGCCCATCCTCCGTCGTCGTATTCCGTGTTCGGGATTTGCGCTTGCGAGCCATGCTCGGAATCTCGCGCTGCATCTTGGCCAAAAGAATGGCCGACGCCGCGGTCTCCGTCCGGGTCGAGATTGGAGCTTATCGCTCCCACCTTGCCTTACCTGCCTGAGCAGCCCTCGCCGGGCCGGCGACATCCAGTCAAGCCCGTAAGCCGGCGGAGCCGGGCGCGCGAACAGCGCGAGGCTTGACGGGAGGGCGCAGGTCCGGCCCGCTCGTCATAAGCAGGCCAACAAATTCCTCCTTCGGCGCGTGCCCCGTACAAATTCAGGAATAGCACGATGCTCGCGCAATCGTTGTCGCGAACCGCTCCAGATTGAGCAGAAAGCGCTCACGAAAATGCGTGCTGTCGCTCGAAATATTGATTTCGTTAGTGTATCGGAAAAAGCGCCGGCAAGTGCGTTCGCTTGGGTGGCAGTTCGGGTAAGGATAATCTGCTGTTATGCTTCAGTAATCCCCCGACCAATATGCGAGGCGCTGGCCGAGCTTTTTTCTTGCCGTCCTCATCGAGCGCCTACCATCTACTCCACGCTACGATATTTCCCTCCGCCGAAACCATGCTTGGAAGCGGAACTGTAATTCCCCCGCACGTCGATTGCTCACCGGTGCATCGGTCGGCCGCTGTCGCACAATAGTGCGCTCGACCAATGGTGTGGATTACAATCCGACTTCGAGGCGTCGTCCGCCGCATAATCTACGGGTCAGAGATTGCTGTTTTCACTTCCGCTTTGGAACGAGGTTTACTAAGACTGGCGAAGTTAGATTGCGACCCGATGAGCCAGATCTATGCAGTCCCGTGGAGGTGCAGAGCGCGCCGATGACAGCAATCGAAAAAGAGCGACTGGAAGCTGAAGCGCGGAGCGCGGCGCTCGTCAGACGCAGCGATCTGCCGGTGCCGCGTGCGCATACTGCGCGAAGCTTCTTCGGCGGGCTTCCAAAGCTGCCTCCGGAATTCGAGTGGCCGCGAGCCGAGGTGACGGCGTACGAGGAAGCAGAGAGTGTCGCGCTGACCTTTATTGCGCAAGTCAGCCTGACCGAGCTGCCGAACTTTGAGGAAAGACCACGCCTGCCGCAGACCGGCACCTTGTATTTCTTCTGCAGCTCCGTGTTCGAGGGCGAGGGCAGTCCTCCTTGCCGGGTTTTCTATTACCCGGAGAACGCAGATCTGATTCCAGAGCGGAGCCCACCACCCGACCTCATGCCTCTTGCCGGCAGTGGCGGGGACTACCAGGTCAAGTGGCTGGATCCCCTCACAGACTTTCATTCCAGGGTGGAGTTCAAGTACCCCATCTCTTTTCTACCTTTCCGAGACTTCGCGTTCAAGGAGGATCCCGTCGGTGGCGAGCTTCTCGTCAAGTCCCTCGTCGAGGCTTTAGGTCCCGGTCAGCCAGGTGAAAGGGACCTACTTAAGTCTCGAACAGCGCAAGACTATGCCAAGGACGAGGATTGGCCGTTTAATTGGATGCTGATCGCGCATGTGGTCCGTTCGTTGCTTGCTCGCATACGATATGATCTGAAAGCATCGCCTCATCGAAAGCCGATGAGCGAAGAGACGAGAGGGACGCTTCAGAAGGTTGAGGCTGACGTGAACCGTTGGCTGGAGCGCAGCGCACGATTGCCGCCGCTGGAAAGTATTGATTCTGACGCAAGACAGGTTTTCCGGGCTTGGTGGGCCGATGTTGCGCTAAAGTTCGAGAAAATGAGGGCGCAGGTATCAGTCTATCCTTTCCAGATCCCGCAAGACCTGGGCGAGGCGATAGATCATAACATCAGATATATTGCAGCCCACGACGAACGGGCGCTCGTTCATGCCCCTCGCAAATATGTTGAGAATCTTAGACGACGAAATAATTGGAAAACGCCAACTGCGAAGGAGGGGCAATACCGCTTCTTCAGTACTGCCATTCATCAGATCTTGGGATACGGCAGCAGCTACCAAGACGCTCCCATTGAGCACCGTGACGACGTTTTGTTGCTGCAAATCCAGGGAGACAGCGCGTTTTTCAACTGGCATACGAACAGCGGCTGTGTGTTGCATTTCTGGATTGGTCATGACGCTCTATCGAAGCTCGACTTCTCGGAGGTCGAAGCTACACTTGAGTGTGGCTAGTAGTGCGTCGCCTTATCGGGCTTTCCGCTTTCCAGTCTATTCTAGTTGGTTGTGTCGACAATGCGATCGGCGGTCTGTCGTGCAAAGGACCAAACTGCAAAGCACAAAATCGCGGGTGGTCGTAGTCTCAGCAACCAAGGCGCGCGTTTGGTCACCCATATCATAGTGGAATTGCGAACGAATAGTGCCCATCTTCATCGGCCGTGGCGCACCAGCCCCACCTTCACAACGCTTCATTCACCATCGCCTGCCGTCGCAGGACATGCGCTTAAAGCATTGTAATAAACCATTTTTCTCCGTCATCGACGGTCGCCAGCCGTCGCCGGCAGCGGACGCCGCTGACGCTGCTGCGGCTCCGGACAGAAGAAGTCACCACCGCCGACGAACGCGAAAAGATGTTGGCGACGATCGGCGAAATGGATGAGATGATCGGGACGACACTGGCGTTTGCCCGCGACGAAGTGCGCGCGGAACCGCGCCGACGCGTCGACATCGCCGCTCTTCTCGCCAGCGTGGCGGACGACATGGCCGACGCCGGACTGCCGGTGACGATGCGGCCTGCGCCGTCGCTGAGTTACGATTGCCAACCCGGAGCCTTGAAGCGCGCGATCACCAACCTGCTCGACAACGCCGTGAAATACGGCAAGCGCGCCGACGCGTCGATCACCGCGGGGGCGAAAGCGATCGAGATCACCATCGACGACGACGGGCCGGGCATTCCAGAAGCGGAATTGTCGCGAGTGTTCCAGCCGTTCTACCGAGTGGAGGCCTCGCGCAGCCGCGACACCGGCGGGACCGGGCTCGGGCTGGCGATCGCGCAATCGATCGCGCAGACACATGGCGGCGAGCTCACCCTCGCCAATCGGCCGGGCGGCGGCCTGCGAGCCTGCATCAGGCTGCCGGTGTAGGGGGGTCCATGCGTTGGAGCGGCAGGTTTCGATCACTGCGATGACTGGGCGCCGATCCATTGGGCGATCCGTGGCCAGTGCTCTCTGAGCGTGCTCGCTCCCATGAACAGTCCGATATGGCCGCCCGGTACGGTCTTTTGGACGATACGGTCCTTTGCTGTTCCAATATATTTTGCGGCATCAAGGACCTGCTCCAGCGTCGTAATGTCATCGTCTGCGCCCGCCAGTAGATAGGTCGGGCAAGTGATATCGTGAAGATTGAGCTTGCGGCCGAGCCCCATGAATTCGCCTTTGGCGAGGCGATTCTCCTTGAAGAGCTGGGTGATCACCTGAAGATACCAGCGTCCCGGCAGGTCGATCGGATTTTCGTACCAGCTTTCGAACGTCTCCTCCTTCGCGAGGTATGCCGGGTCGTCGATGTGCTCGTAGAGATCGACATGATCCTGAATGTAGTGCTGCCCGGGATGCATGTTCTTCCAGCCCTGCAGCATGAACTTGCCCTTCATCAGACCGCCACCGAGCGCTACCAGCTCTTCGTAGAACGATGCGGGGGATTTGTGAACCATGCGTTTGATCGGCCCATTTCCGGCATCCGTGTCGATGGGCGCGCCCGCAAGCACCAGTGAGTTCACTTTATCCGGAAAACGCGCCGCGATCATTGCTGACAGCCAGCCACCCTGACAAAGTCCGACGAGATTTACGCGGCCGCCGAGATCGTCGATTGCTACAATGACCTCGGCGAGGTAGTTGTCGACCTCCAGATCCTTCATATCCTCGGTGGCCGACTTCCAATCGGTCAACGCCACATGGTTGATGCCGTTGGCCAGGAGAGTCTGGACTAAGCTCTGGCCGTCATAGTAGTCGGCGATCATGGCAGTATGGCCAGCATGGGGCGCGTCGATGAGCGTCGGGATCCCACCGGATTTTCCGTAATCGCGCAGCACCATGGTCCGCAGATCGAGGCGCACCTGGTTCGGTGTCGCCAGTTTCGGCCTCAGCTCACCATGGACTTTGATCTCTTCCTCGACGAATTTGAGGTTCTTCGCGTAAAGCTCGGTACCCTCCTTGAGCATCGTTGCCGCCATCGCCATCGGCCAGAATGCCGGGATGCTCAGGAGCGATGGATTTTCGGGCTCGGTCATTGGCTTTTTCGCTTCCGTTGTTTCAACGAGGATCGAGAGGCGTTGCCTCTGGGTTCAACAGCGTCCAGGCATGACGGGCAATCATCAGATCTTCATCTGTCGGAATCACCCAGGCTGAGGTGCGGCTACCTGTGTGGGTGATCGATGGGCCGCTGGTCACGTTTGTGCTTTCGTCGAGATCCACGCCGAGCCATGCCGCGTCCTCGCAAACGCGACGCCTGATCTCGGCTGCGTGCTCTCCGATGCCAGCGGTGAAGACCAAAGCATCGATCCCGCCGAGGGCGGCGGCCATCGAGCCCAGTTCGCGCCCGATGCGATACACGAACAGCGCGACCGCCTGCTTCGCCGACGGATCGTCACTGGCCAACAGGGTCTGCATGTCGTCGCTGATGCCGGAGACACCCAACAGTCCAGACTCGTTATAGAGCAGATTGCTAACCTCGGCCGCGGTCACGCCCTTCTCCTGCATCAGGTAGAGAATGACACCCGGATCGAGGTTGCCGCAGCGGCGGCTCATGGGCAGGCCATCGAGCGCTGTAAAGCCCATGGTCGTCGCTACGCTCTGGCGCTGATGGATCGCACACAGGCTTGCGCCGCTGCCGAGATGGGCCACGACAACACGGCCATCGGCGGCTCCCGGACCAAGGATGTCGGGAAGAACGCTTGCGATGTATTCATAGGAAAGGCCGTGAAACCCGTACCGCCGGATGCCCTCGGCGGCCAGCCGGCGCGGCAGCGCGAACGCCGTGGCGACCTCCGTCTGAGTATGATGAAAGGCCGTATCGAAGCATGCAATCTGCGGCAATGTGGGGTGAAGCCTCGAGATGGCTGCGATGGCGGCGAGGTTGTGGGGCTGATGGAGCGGTGCCAGCGGAATGAGGTGGCTCAGCGCGGCGGTCACCGACCCGTCGATAAGAACCGGCACGGTAAAAATTGACCCGCCATGCACCACCCGATGTCCGGCCGCCGCCAGTTGAAGCTCCTGAAAGTGGGATTCCAGCCAGCGCAGAAGCACGGCCAGCGCCTCTTCATGGGTGGTGCCTTCTGCCAGATATTGATTGACGAGCGAAGCTCCGGCGCGGTCTTTCGCGGTGAAATGAACACGGTGCCCGATACCCTCGCACTCACCGTCGCAAATGATGTCCTGCCGGTTCGGTCGTTCATGACCCGGAAACACCGAAAACTTGATGCTCGACGAACCGGCATTCAAGACGAGGATGGCGTCACTCACGGCTTCGCCCCCTTGCGACGCGCCAGCAGGAGCGCAATCGCGCAGGACCCTAATCTTGCGAGCGTCCCGTCTGAGCGGCTTGTTAGAATGATCGGCACCCGCGCCCCCAGCACGATGCCGGCCATCTGCGCTTCCGCGAGGTATTCGAGCTGCTTCGCCAGCATGTTGCCGGATTCAAGGTCTGGCACCACGAAGATGTCGGCACGGCCGGCAACCGGCGAAGTGATCCCTTTCGTCTTGGCTGATTCCATCGAGACCGCATTGTCGAAGGCGAGCGGACCATCGAGAATACCGCCAGTAATTTGGCCTCGATCAGCCATCTTGCAAAGTACGGCCGCATCAAGGGTAGACTTGATATTTTCCGTGACCGCCTCGATCGCGGACAGGATCGCGACGCGCGGCTCCGGTATACCCAGGGCGTGCGCCAAATCGATCGCGTTCTGGATAATGTCCCGCTTGTCCGCCAGCGTGGGGTAGACGTTGATCGCGGCATCGGTGATGAAGAGTGGCCTCGGGTAGTCGGGCGCGTCGATCGCAAAGACGTGGCTTATGCTGGGTGAGCGTTCGGACGAGGCTGGCCGTGTCCCCTGGCTTGATCTCGTCGAACGTCCGGTTTTCGATGCGTTCCATTCCGCCACTCCGAATTCGCTTCGTTAACCGACGGCATCATTTCTGCTCTACGCTCAGCGCCTCGAAGCCGGAGATGACGTCGAACAATTCTTCGTCGATCCCGCTCTGGCGTCGACGATGGAATGCCCCGTTGAGGTCTTCCAGCAATTCGTCGATGTTCTTGTCGGCGCGTTGCATCGCCGCCAGTCGACTTGCGTTTTCGCTCGAGAGGGATTCAGCGCATGCGCGGAAGAGAGAGATGAAAAGATATTCACGGATGAGCGCCCGCAAGGTGGCGGTGGTTTCCCCCATCACTTCGGGCAAGTTTCCCGTCGGCCAGGGAAGCCCGGCCAGCTTCAGTCGCCAGTTTTCGTCCAGCGGCAGCAGTCGCTGACTGACGGGCGCATAAACCGCCCGGGAGGTCGGGCGGTTGTAGAAGAGGTGAAGTTCGGTGAATTCGCCCTCGCCATGGCGCGCCTCGCATTCCACGAGAATCTGCCCGACGAACGGTGTGATGCCCTTGACGGAGTTCGGTACGGTGAAGACGCCCATCAGCAGAAGGCCCGCGTCAATCAGGCGGGCATGAGCGCGCTCACCGACGGCCCAGACCCGGTGTTTGCCGGGCATAGCGGCGAGGGTCTTCACTGCATAATCGGCCACCATGTCGTTAAAGCGGCCCACCAGTCCCTGGTCCGAACCGAACACGACTGCGTCGAGGAACCTCGGACCTGGTCGTCCTTTGCCTTCTACGACAGGCGCGGTTTTCACGCTTTCTCGGAAGCAAATGCTCAATCCCAGCTCCACGCTGCGATAGTAGTCGCCCAATGCGCGCACCGCTCGCTCATATTGGCCGATGTTTGAGGCCGCCATGGCTTTCATCGTGCGCACGACGGATTGCAGATCGCCGGCACTGTCGATCTTGCGTCGGAGGCTTGCTGTGGTGTCGCTCAAGACTTCTCCTTGGGTGCTGGCTTGGGCTTCGGTTTGACCTCCGTTTGGACCTCCGGCTTGGATTCGGATTGAGGCTTGGGCGTGGTTTTAGCTTTGGTTTCTGGTTCAGACCCGGCCTTGGCTTTGAGGTTGGATTCCGGCTCGGGCTGAAAGCCTATGAGCGCATTGCGGGCGATCTGGACAACTGTTGCCCGATCTTCCTCGCTCAATGTATCGGCGGTATTGAAACGCGTAGTCAATTCCGCCGGGGTGTTCACCGCCGCCTCTTGCACGGCGTGCTCGGCGTCCGTCATCTGGTCAATCGGTACGGAGTTGAAGAGTTCCGCGGTCAACCCGAGCAGGACGGCGATTTGTCCAGGCACGGATACCGGAGCGAATTCCGACTGTTTCAGACAGGCGCGGATTCGCTGTCCATGTTCGATGATCTTGCGGGTGGCTTCGTCCAGGCGGGCGCCAAACCTGGCAAAGGTCTCGAGTTCCTCGAACTGCGCGTAGGCGAGTTTGAGGTCACCCGCCACCGCGCGATAGGCCGCCCGTTGCGCCTTGCCGCCGACGCGCGAGACGGATCTGCCGACATCCACCGCGGGCAGCACCCCCAATTCAAACAGCGACGGCGAAAGGTAGATCTGCCCGTCCGTGATGGAGATGAGGTTGGTCGGAATGTAGGCGGAAATGTTCTGCGCTTCAGTCTCGATGATGGGCAGTGCAGTAAGCGAGCCGCCACCGAGTTCCGGACGCAGGTGGGTAGCGCGTTCGAGCAGGCGCGAGTGGATGTAGAAGATGTCGCCGGGAAAGGCTTCGCGACCGGGCGGCCGGCGAAGCAGCAGGGAAAGCTCGCGATAGGCACGAGCGTGCTGCGTGAGGTCGTCGTAAACAATCAGTACATCGCGGCCCGCTTCCATGAAATGCTCCGCGATGCTGGTCGCGGCGTAAGGAGCGATGTAGGCAAGACCTGGCGGGTCATTACCCTCGGTCACTACAACGATGGTGTGATCCATCGCGCCCTTCTCTCGCAAGACGGCGATGGTCTTTGCCACGGCGGAAGCGCGCTGGCCAATGGCACAATAGACGCACACGACATTCTCACCTCGTTGGTTGAGGATAGTGTCGATCGCAATAGCGGTTTTTCCCGTCTGCCGGTCACCGAGAATTAGCTCGCGCTGGCCTCGCCCGATAGGAATGAGCGCATCGATAACCGTCAGTCCGGTCTGAAGCGGCACGGTGACGGGCGCGCGGTCCATGATGTGGGCGGCGGGGCGTTCGATCGGCAGGCGCCTGCTCGTAGCCACCGGCCCCTTGCCATCGAGCGGCCGACCGAGCGGGTCGATGACGCGCCCCAGCAACTCGTCGCCAACGACCACGTCCATGACCCGACCGGTGCGCTCGACCTCATCGCCGGCGTGCAGATGCCAGTATTCGCCGAGCAGAACGACGCCGATCTCGTCCTCGTCCACGTTGAAGGCAATGCCGAGCGCATCGCCGGGAAACTTTACTAGCTCCTCAAAGCCTACACTGGGAAGGCCGGAGACCTTGGCAATGCCGGTGGCGACGCTGATGATCGTACCCACCTCCCGTGGCATCAGTCGCGGGGTGAATGTTTCCCGCACCTGGCTTATTCCAGCAAACGCGCGGTCCAGGACACTCTGCAAGGCTTCAGGCGCAGTGATCATTGGCTCTTTGGTCCGGGCTTGGGTTCTTCAGGTTTAGTCGCGGCTTCGACATTACGCTTGGTCTCTGCTCTGGCTGCAGGTTTGGGTTCATCTTTGGCTTCGGGATTGGGCTCGGCTTTAGCTTCTGGCTTGGGTTCGACTTCTGGCTTGGCTTCAGGTTTGTCCTTCTCTTTCAGAAGTTCCTCCACGCCCCTTTCGAGCGACGCGAGGTAATCCGCGATGCTCCAAGCCACTTTTTGCCCATTCGTGGTCAGTTCGATCCCGCTGACCAGGTCCGGCGCGGTCTCGAACCGGACGCGTATTTTGGCCGAGAAGGTTTCGTTGAGGGCATTTTGTATCGCCGTGCGTTGCTCCGCGGGCAAGTCGAATGCGCTGCGCACCACCGCGGGGTCGGACGCTGACTTAAGGGCCTCGGCGAGGCCAGCTTTCGCCTTACCGTCCATCTCCCGCAAGCGGCGCGTGAACACCTCTGCCAGGCGTTCTTCCAGACTCGTCGTGGCGAGATCCGTCAGCGCCTTGCGCGCGATAGCAAATACTTCCTGCCGGGTCCGGCGACTGATAGCTTCACTTAAATCATGCGCTTCGCTTCTCAGCGTTTCCTGTCGCTTCGCGCTCAACGCCTCGGCGGCCTGCCGCGCTTCGCCGAGGAGCCGCTGACGTTCGGCTTTCGCCTCCTCCGTAGCCTTGCTCAGGAGCGCGGCGCGCTGCTGGTCGAACTCCTCGTTCTTGTACTGGAACTCGTCGCGTTCCTTTTTGGCTTCGGCCTTTTTCGCGTCGGCGTCCGCAAGTTCCGTGGCGACCCGTTTCTCCCGCGCATCCACGGCATCGAGAATCGGCTTGTAGAGAAAACGTTTCAGCAACCACACCAGGACGATGAAGTTGATCGCTTGCGCACCGACGGTGAACCAATCGATGAGCATGGCCTACTTTCCCGCGACTTGAGCGATGATATGATTCCAGAACGGGTTGGCGAAAATCAGAATCATCGAGACCACGAAGCAGTAGATCGCAATGGACTCGATCATTGCCAGACCCACGAACAACGTACGTGTGATCGTCGTTGCTGAATCGGGTTGCTGCGCGAGCGAACTCAATGCCGTGGCGACTGCACGCCCTTCGCCGAGCGCAGGTCCAATACTTCCCAGGGCAATCGTCAGGCCGGCGGTGACGATTGAAGCAATTGCGATGAGCGTTATGCTATCCATAGTCGTTCCTCTTGAGCCGGGGTTCGCGCTTTAACGTTTTACGTCGGGTTCGGGCGTCGGCTTGCGGACACGCGTGGCTGACGCGATATATACTGCGGCCAGAATGCTGAAGATGTAGGCTTGCACCATGCCGGTGAGCAAACCGAGCACACTCATGGCGATCGGGAAGATGAAGGGAGTGATGGTCAGCAAGATCGCGAGAATCATCGTCCCGCTCATCATGTTGCCAAACAGGCGGACCGCCAGAGCCAGCGTACGCGAAAGCTCACTGATGATGTTGAACGGCAGCATGATGACGGTCGGTTCCACGTAGGACTTGAGGTAGCCGCCCAGCCCCTGTTCCTTGATGCCGAAAAACGGAACGGCCACCAACACGCACAGCGCAAGTGCAGCAGTGGTCGAGAGCGACCCCGTCGGCGGCTCGTAGCCGGGAATGATGGTGCAAAGGCTGGCGAGGGCAACGAACAGAAAAAGGGTGCCCAGAAAACCGATATACCTTTCCGAATGGCGGAGGCCGACGTCTTCGATTTGTTTCTCGATGCCGGTGACGACGATTTCCAGAAGGCTCTGCCAACGGGAATGTTCCAGACCCGTGGAAAGCTTGCGCGTGATGAGCTTTGAACCGGCGGCCAACACGAACATCAGTGCCCACGTGAACACGATTGTACCGTTTAATTTGAATAATCCGTATTGCCAGAAGATCATCTCATCGGGACTAAGGCGCATATCTGGCCTCCTGTACCGGGAGGCTTTGGTTATCTCCGGACGACCGGGTCAGCCACGTCACCACCAGGCGCGCCATGACAAATCCGACGAGACAAAGCAGCAGCCGCTCCCAGTGACCGCCGGAAACAAAGTAAAATCCGGCCAGGGCAATGCTCATCCGCAGCAACAGGCTGCCGAAGAACCAAAGCACTGGCTGCTCCGACGAAACACCCTTGCACACCGTCCACCAAAGGCCGCCAAAGAAAATGGCGCCCAGCAACATGCCCGCCGACAATGCCAGCGCCAGCAGCAAAACCTCATTCATCGGCATCCTCCCGTTCGTCTCGCATGGCTTTGTCTTCTTTCGCTACCCAGTGCCACGCATTGAAGCAGCCGATCGCGAGCCCGGCCACCAACAGCGCCAGCGTCCAGGCATGCTTTCCCGGATAGTGATGGTCCAGCCACATACCGAGTGCTGCGCCGAGCAGCGTCGGAATTGCCACTGACCAGCCAATCAGCCCCATCATCCCCAAGCCGAACCAGACGCCCTGTGCGGAGTGGCGCCGCGCCCTGAGCTTGCGCGCCGCCTTCGCACCGACTTCCTCACTGAGCGCCAGCTTCGGCTTCAAGAGCTTGTTTTGGGGTTCGTCAGGCATTGTGAAACGTCGCCATGCGGCGCATGAGATCGCCTTCCATTTTCGCCAACACCGAGCGCACATTCCTCTCCTGCTCGTCCAGGTGTAGAAACTCGCGCTGCACCGCCTCACGCAATTGGCCGAGATCCGTTCCGGCAATGGCGTTACGGACGGAAACGAGCACGTCCGAGCCGGTCTTCACCAGCACACCTTCATCCACTGCCACGTAAGCCTCGCCCTCCATCTTCGTCTCAAAGATCAGAATTCCCGGAGCGAGCGCCGCTACGCAATCCAGTCGGTGCAGCAAGAGTCCAAACGAGCCTTCATGCGTCTCCGCGACAATGCGGGACACGCCGGTCTTTTCGGCGAAAATTTGGAAGGGCAAGAGAACCTTAAGATTCATGAGCGTCGCCAGCATGCTCGAGCGTCGGTTGAGGTTCTGCCCCAGGTAAAGGATGCGGCTCTGGCGTGGCCTTGGCCGCTGGGGCCAGGCCGGCTTTGGCTTTTGACTTAGGTTCAGTTGCCGCTGTAGCCGTGCCAGGCTTCGATTTTCCCTTGGCTTCGTTGATCGCCCCGATCATGTAAAGCGCACTCTCCGGGTAGTCCTTGAATTCGTCGCGCAGGATTCGCTCACAGCCGTCCAATGCGTCCTCAAGGCTCACGAGTTTGCCGTCGAGTCCGGTAAACTGCTTGGTCGTAAAAAACGGCTGGGTCAGGAACCGCTCCAGGCGGCGGGCGCGGGCGACGACGTTGCGGTCCTCCGGCGAAAGCTGCTCGAGGCCCAGCATGGAAATAATGTCCTTGAGTTGAGCGTATTGCGCTAACGTCCGTCGGATTTCCTGCGCCAAGCTGTAATGCCGTGCGCCGACAATGCCAGGCGTGGCCATCTTGGAATTGGATTGCAGGGGGTCGATAGCTGGGAACAGCCCTTCGCTTGCCCGCTTGCGCGAAAGCACGATCGACGCGGAAAGATGGGAGAACGTGTGCACGGCCGCCGGATCGGTGAAATCGTCCGCCGGCACATATACCGCCTGAATCGAGGTGATGGCGCCGGTATCGGTATTGGCGATGCGCTCCTCCAACCTCGACAGCTCGGTGCCCATGGTCGGTTGGTAGCCCAACCGCGACGGCATCTGGCCCATCAAGCCGGATACCTCCATGCCGGCCTGGATGAAACGAAAAATGTTATCGATCAGCAGCAGCACATCACGATGCTCGTCGTCGCGGAAATATTCGGCCATCGTCAACGCCGCATGGCCTACGCGGAAACGGGCACCTGGCGGCTCATTCATCTGGCCGAACACCATCACCATGTTCGGCAGCACGCCGGCTTCCTTCATCTGATGGTAAAGCTCCTGACCCTCGCGACAGCGTTCGCCGATTCCGCAAAAAATGCTCACGCCTTCGTGTTGCCCGACCATGTTGTGAATCATCTCGGTGAGCAACACCGTCTTGCCCACGCCTGCCCCGCCGAACAGTCCCGCCTTGCCGCCGCGCTCCAATGGCATGAGAACATCGATGGCCTTGATGCCCGTTTCGAAGACTTCAGACTTGGTGGATCGTCGTGCCAGCGGCGGCGGCGGCTGATGCACGGATCGCCGTTGGCAATCCGGCAACGCCACTCCGCGGTCGATGACGTTGCCAAACACGTCGAACATACGCGAGAGAACTTCTTTGCCCACCGGTACTTCTAACGGCCCGCCCGTGTCCTCAACCGCCATGCCGCGAGCGAGACCTTGCGTGGGTGTCAGCGCAATCCCGCGTACGTGACGCGCATCCAGCTGCGCCAGCACCTCGATGACGATCTGCCCCTTACCGCCAGCACGCAACACCGAGTAGATCGGCGGCAAATGCTCATCGAACCGTACATCCACGACACTGCCGCGGACCGAGACGATCGCGCCGGGGGATGGGGACTTCACAGCTTCCTGTCCGGGCATATTCAGCCCTTTCGTAACGGCAAGATCAGGCGAGCCAATAGCTCAACCCCACCCTCGATGATGACGCGTCAGGAGAGGCTAAGGGATAAGCAGTTGGTCACTGCAGATCGATCGGACATTGCAATAGCAATCAGGGGACAACAGCCGATCACTTAAGAAAAATCCTAGAAGCGAGCGAAGGGAGGTCGTTGATATAGCTCAATGGAGCGGACAGCCAGTACGCTGATATTACGATTTGAAATAACTGAGAGGCAGAGCACGATTACGTGAAGTTAGCCGTGACCGCGCGCTTAGTGAGGCGCGACGCAAGGCGTCATGCAAGGGTCAACCTCTTGAGTCTTTTGAGACTAGGGCAAGCGGCGTCGAAACTCCAAGGGATAGCGACCATGGCGACGGAAATACGAGTACCGAAGATCGGGGCGTCCGCAACCAAGGCCTCGATCGGACGATGGTTCAAGCGTGTCGGAGATCCGGTCAGCCTCAATGAACCGCTGGTTGAGATCGAAACTGACGGCACGACGGTCGAAGTGACAGCGTCGGCCACCGGTGTGCTGTCCGAAATTCTCTTAAGGGACGGCGAAAGCGTTAAGGCAGATACTTTGCTGGGAACGATTGACGAGTACGGAGACAAAACGAAGACCACCAGTGCGCGCTGAACGTATCGGAGTTTGACGCACTCGCACAACCGAGCCGGCTGCGTCGGCTGCGTCGGCCCATGTCGAAACGAGCGATAAAGGCCTTCAGTCAAATTGAAAGCCGGAAAGGAGTTGTGTCGACGAACGTCCAATCGCGCCTTTGAAGCTGCCTGCCCTTTGCGACTTCACTAAGACCGATGGGTGCAAACTACGCAGGCAATGCTCCAGTTGAGCTATTTTAGGCTCACCAGCCGTCCCGCCCTCACCAGAGCCTCGTCACATCATGCAACCCATGCCCGTGAGCAGCTCGTCCGCCTTCTTCTTCTGCTCGGGCACTCAGTGCAGCGTAGAGCTTCGCAAGCGCCGGTTTGCTCTCCTTGAGCGCCGCCAGCCGGCTATCCATTGCGGCAATTTGCGCATCAAGCCGGTCGGCGGGCGTCTTGGCTTCGAACACAGTCTTCTTAGTCTGCCACATGCCCTGCATATTTTGCAGATTGCCCTTGATGGTCTCGGCGTATTCATCCCATACGCTCTTTTGAGCGTCAGTAATGCCCCGTTCCGCCTTGAGGAAGGCGATACGCTCCTCAGCGAAGGTCGGCACCTGACCGTCGGTCGTAATTCCCATTATTGAACAGCCGCCCATCATGCCAGGGCCGTAGTTTCCCATCATTACCGGACCATAGCCAGGTCCCAGCCGGGTCCATAGCCTTGCCCATACATCATTCCGGGACCGTATCCACTTCTGTTGCCCATTTGAGCTATGACTGGAGAAGAGATCGTCAAGGTCGCAACCGCGATACCGCTGGCAAGCTGGATAGCCAAATTCGTTCGCTTCGACATGTTTGATCTCCCTGCTTGCAACGATGCGAATTCTGAGCTGGTCCCGCTTGTCTGAACAAAATCTCCGCGTCGATAAGTGTAGCCTCTGCCGGGTTTAGGCTGCCAAGCGGAGTGGCAGCGAGTTGAAGTAGGCTTGATCCGGGGTGCGGCCGTCAGAGACTCGAATGTGGACGTCGCCCGTTGTAGAAGTCGAGATACCGGCCAATCGAAGCTCGCGCCTCGCCGACGGTTTCGTAAGCTCGCAGATAGACCTCCTCATATTTGACGCTGCGCCACAGCCGTTCGACGAACACATTGTCCCGCCAGGCCCCTTTGCCGTCCATGCTGATGGCGATGTCGTGGTTGGTGAGCATGCCGGTGAAGGCCGAGCCGGTAAATTGCGAGCCCTGATCGGTGTTGAAGATGTCCGGCCTGCCGTGACGAGCCAGAGCATCCTCCAAGGTCTCGACGCAGAAGGCTGCCTCCATCGTGATCGACAGCCGCCAGGACAGAACCCGGCGGGTCGCCCAGTCCAGCACGACAGCGAGATAGACGAAGCCACGCGCCATCGGGATGTACGTGATGTCCATCGCCCAGACTTGGTTCGGCCGCGTGATCTCCATACCGCGCAGCAGATACGGATAGATCTTGTGGCCGGGCTCGGGCTTGGTGGTGCGCGGACGGCGATAGAGCGCCTCTATCCCCATCCGCCGCATTAGCGTCTTCACATGCCGGCGACCGATCTTGCGCCCCTGCAAAGCCAGCAGGCCTCGCAACATACGCGAACCGGCGAAGGGATACTCCAGGTGCAGCCGATCGAGACGCTGCATGACCACCAGATCGGCGGCCGATACCGGGCGCGGCAGATAATAAACGCTGCCGCGGCTGATTTTCAAAACTTCCGCCTGCCTGGTGATCGACAGATCGTGCTCACGGTCGATCATCGCTTTGCGCTCAGCAATCCCGCCTTGGTGAGCGCTCCTTCTAAAAAATCGTTCTCCAGCGTCAGCTCCCCGATCTTGGCGTGCAGCGACTTCACATCGACCGCGGGCGCGGCCGTCGCGGGGCTCCCCGCGCCGAACACGTCAGAAGCCCCACCCTCAAGCTGAGCTTTCCAGGCTGTCACCTGATTGGGGTGGACGTCGAAGTGCTCGGCGAGTTGAGCTATCGTACGGTCGCCCTTGACTGCGGCAAGCGCCACCTTCGCCTTGAAAGCCGGGCTGTGGTTCCGGCGCGGTCGTCTGCTCATGGTCTCTCCTGTTCGCGGCGATCATCGCCGCTTTCAGGCAGAAACTCCACTTAGCGACCCGTTCAAATTTGCGGAGCCGGCTCTTTCCGGCGGAAAGTGGCCTCAACCAGAAATTTCCTGTTTCTTTTTTAGAAATTCGTCGCGATTGATTTCTCCTCGCGCATAGCGCTCTTCAAGAATATCGAGAGCCGATGAGCGGCGTGGCAACTGCCCCGCGCCTCCATACGATGGCGACCGTACGAACCAAATCGCACCGATGACCAGCGCGACGAGAACCAAGGGCCAAATGATCATGTTAAATGCTCCGCCGCCCCATCCACCCATCATACCCCAATCGTGGCCATATCCCCACATCATCGCTCACCTCTCCACCAAGTCCGGGTGCGGGGCGCCGCTTTTCAAACGCGGCACGCCCTTCTTTCCTATGCGCACCGGATTACGGCGCTCAACAAGGTTCTCTTCTTTGGACGCCAGCCATTAAGAACCATTGCGCTCAAGCGGGTTTGACACAGATCAAAGCCAACTGGCGGACAAGCTTGCACCAAGCACGCTATCGCCGACGCCGTGATTGACAGTTACGACGATTGAATTGCGGCGGACACGCAAGCGCTCGGCACCGAGCTATCTACATGAGCTGCGGCTGGGGGCTTCACCAGCTATTCGGATACCCCAACGTACCCCACTTCCCGCCGACCACTAACTGCGAACGGCCGATTCGTCGTTTTCGAGGCGTCCGATGGCGGCTATCAGCACCGCCAATGTCGCAATCCAAACCATCCTTGCGCCATAGCGATCATGCGGCCCTGAGAGCACCCCACAGAGAAAGGCGTTGCCCAGAAGCGCAAGCGCTACCGTGCCCGCCAGCAGCGAGATATCGTCCAGCTTGCGGCGCAACGCTGCGCCAGCGAGAATACCGACCAACAAAAGCTCGGAAAGCAGCGCAACAGGCACGTGAACCAAATTGATCGTTGTGAAATCCATTCCCCGACGCTGCTGGCGAGCCTTTCGTACTGCTGTGATCTCTCGAGGCAGGTAGCGCTCCATGATTCCGTAGGTGTGGGCGAGCCAATTGTTGGAACCTTCGCCGGTCGCGACGGAAACAAGCTGTTTGGCGGTGGCCTTGATGGCGGCCTCCGATTGGGCGCCCGGATAAGCAACGAGAGAGTGCAAGGCGATATAGGCCATCTCGTCGCCAAGCCCTTTGAATCGACCGAGATCATTGAATACGCTTTTTCCCCACAAGAAGTCGTCACCCGTTCGCGGCAATTCGTTTCGGTAGGGACATAGTTTGAGGTTTTCTGTGGAGCAATGTTCATCAAGATAGCGCTTAACGAGCCCATCCTGGAGCATTCGACCAAAAGCAACGCCTGAGCCCCCCGGCGTCCAGGCCAGCTCGCCTGACAGCGCAAAGTTGGAGCCAAGCAGCATCGCGGCCCCTGTCACGATCGTCAGGCTGCCCCGGAGGAGGCCTCCTGCGCTGAGCCGCACGGGCAGCCAGGGATGCAGAATCCAGCCGACGCAGCAAACACCGAACAGCACTCCCAGTGTCGCGCTGTGGGTCGATGCCGAAAATGAGGTAAACAAAAACAGAAATAGATTTTCCAGCTTCGAGAATCGGCCCCCGTGAACGACGAGAAGAAAGAGCGTCAGCACGGACAGGCCGGCGAATATATCGGTCAGCAGCAGGCTCGTTAGAACTGGCAGTGCCGTTGTGGCGCACAAGGCGAGAACAATGGCGGCAATCTGAAGGGGACGCACGATGCCGAACACGCGCAGCGTGGCTTGAACGATCCACATGACCGAGAGGGCCTGAACTCCCAAGTTGAGCCAGAAGTGCGAGGCTTCCCCGAGATGCAGGTATATGCCGTAAGCGGTCGAGCGGCTTGGAACCAGATATCCCTCGTACCAGCGCGCAAGATAGCCGCCAGTGTCGTATTGGAGAATTGGATAGCCGTTCCAAAGCGCAGGCGCGATCAGGAGAAACGGAATGACGATCGCGACGATCCAGACCAGTGCGAAGTCGGTCCGGTGCGCGCGTAAAATCTGCGTATTGCTAATGTTGATCTCCCGAAGATCTGGTGCGCTGACCTCTCTGGGTCTCATCCCTAGGATCAGATGATCAGGGAAGCAACGGCTTGACTGTTGGTGAGAAAGCAACCTTCCAAAAGAACAGGCCGCGGAATTATCCGCGGCCTGTTGCTGAACGAATCTCGCCCGAACGGCTGCCGCTGCCGCCGAGCCGGTTAGTTCGTTCTGATGTCCACGTCCTTGGTTTCCGGGAGGAAAATGAAGCCGACGACGAGGCTCATGACAGCGATGGCGACCGGATACCACAGACCGGAGTAGATATTTCCGGTCGCGGCGACGATCGCAAACACCGTGGCGGGCAGGAAGCCTCCGAACCAGCCATTTCCGATATGATATGGCAACGACAATCCGCTGTAGCGAATCCGGCTCGGGAATAGCTCAACCAGCCACGCCGCGATCGGCGCATAGACCAGCGTCACATAGATCACCAGCGCCCAAAGCAACACTGTCGTCATCACATGGTTGATTTCGGCGGGGTCTGCCGATGCCGGATAGCCATGGGCCTTGATGGCCGCAGGCAGGGCCTTGGCGAAATCCGGCGAGGTCGACGTCAAGGTCTGTTCGCCGATCTTCACCTGCGCAGGGGTACCTTTCGGCGCTTCCTGGTTGTTGTAGTTCACCGACAGGTTGACCAGCGCCGATTTGGCGACGTCGCAACCGGTGGTGAATTTTTCGGTTCCGGTTGCCTTGAACTGGAACGAGCATTCGCTCGGATCAGCAATCACTGTAACGGGGGCCGACGAGAGCGCCGTTTCAAGCTTCGGGTTGGCGAAGTGGGTAATTCCCTTGAAGATCGGGAAATACGTCACCGCCGCCAGCAGGAAGCCGGCGAGAATGATCGGCTTGCGGCCAATCTTGTCCGATAGCCAGCCGAAGATGACGAAGCCGGGCGTGCCGAGGGCGAGCGCCACCACAATCATGATCTGCGCGGTCACGGCTGGAACCTTGAGCGTCTGGGTCAGGAAGAACAGAGCGTAGAACTGACCGCCGTACCACACGACGGCTTCGCCCGCGGTCGCGCCGAACAACGCCAGGATCGCGATCTTGGCGTTCGACCATTCGCCGAACGCCTCGCTCAGCGGTCGCTTCGAGGTTTTGCCCTCCTCCTTCATCTTCGCGAAGATCGGCGACTCACTGAGGCTCAAGCGGATCCAGATCGAGACGGCGAGCAGGATGCCCGACAGCAGGAACGGAACGCGCCAGCCCCAATCGCCGAAGGAGGCTTCGCCCATCCAGGTGCGGATGCCGAGAATCAGCAGCAGCGCCATGAACAGACCCAGCGTCGCCGTGGTCTGAATCCATGAAGTGTAGTAGCCGCGCTTGTTCGCCGGCGCATGTTCGGCGACGTAAATAGCCGCGCCGCCATACTCGCCGCCAAGTGCGAGGCCCTGGACCAGCCTAAGCGCGATCAGAACGACCGGTGCGGCGATACCCCAGGTCGCATAGCTCGGCAGCAGGCCGATGAAGAAGGTGCCGATGCCCATCAGGGTCATCGTGATCAGGAAGGTGTATTTGCGCCCGATCATATCGCCAAGACGGCCGAAGATCAGCGCGCCGAACGGGCGGACCGCGAAGCCCGCGGCAAACGCCAGCAGCGCGAAGATGAAGCCGACATTCGGTGGGACGTTCGAGAAAAAGTATTTCGCAAGGAACGCACCGAGCGTTCCATAAATGTAGAAATCGTACCATTCGAAAACGGTACCAAGCGATGAGGCGAAAATGACTTTTCGTTCCTCTGCCGTCATTCCACCGGAACGCAAGTTTTCTGAAGTAGTGGTAATTGTCGCCATTGTTGAGCGCTCCCCACAAGCGTCTAAAAGAAAGATGAATTTATGCGCCGCTCTTTCGACGGAGAAACACGTGAATTCGTGGTTAACCGGGACTCAGACTAACATCAGTCAAATCTTGCTCTATAAGACTTTGGGAGTGCGCGCGGTCATAGTTTGTTGCGATGCACCACGGTCGCAGGTTCCCGCTGTTCGAGTTTAAAAATAGTACTTGCTGAACGGCTTACCGTTGGTTTGCTTGACCGACTGCTCTTCCGCGTTGAGCAAGCCCTCGATTTAAATCCAACCTCCGGTGCGCTGCATTACATGCCTGCTAGGCCGAAGGTTTGACACCTCGAGACATTGAGCGTCTGCGGTCCCGTTGCAATTCTAGAAGCATCACGCGCTTGACGATCTTTCCAGGTGTGCTGCATTTTAAAATACAAAAGCGGTCTTGAATTGCGAGAAATGGATGTTGCGGTGACTAAACGCGTCGGCTGCAGTTGGGAAGAAAGCTTCGTGGCGCTTGAGCAATTCAAGGCGCGCGAAGGTCACTGCAATGTGCCTCGAGGCAAAGTCGAGGGAGCCGTCAAGCTCGGTAGGTGGGCTCGTGCCCAGCGCGCGAACCAAGATAAATTGCCTGTTAACCGCAGAAGGCGTTTGGATGCGATCGGCTCTATTTGGAATTTGCGCGACCGAGCTTGGGAAGAAGGGTATTCCAGATTAAGGAAATTTAGGATGCGGGAAGGCCATAGTTCCGTGCCTCAGCATCATATCGAAGGGGCCCTCAAGCTCGGCCAATGGGTCAATTTACAACGCACGCGGCAAAAGAAATTGGACACCGAGCGAAAGCGGCGTTTGGATAGCGTTGGATTTGTCTGGGATCCTCGTCAGGCCTACTGGGAAAATATGTTCGGTAGGCTCAAGGACTATAGAATCAAACACGGCCACTGCAATGTTAGCTCAAGCCATGCTGACAAATTGCTTGCTTGCTGGGTCGTTCATCAGCGATCGAAAAAGTATAGGCCTTCTGACGAGCGGCGGGATCCACTTAGTCGGTTGGGATTTGTTTGGATCCCATTTGATGAAGCGTGGCAGAGAGGATTTTCCGCTTTGAAAAAATTTAAGTCGCGCGAGGGGCACTGCAGCGTGCCTGAGGCACATGTTGAAGGGACTTATAATCTTGGAGCGTGGGTAAAAGAACAGCGTAGAAAGAGAAATGCCATGGCTGCTTCGCGTGGACAGCGGCTTGATGCGATTGGCGTCTGCAGAAAATCAATTTGCGTGGGTGCAAACATACTCCCGAAACATCAGCCCGGCCAAGCCTCTGCGGCCCAAGGCCGAGATGTTGTGCGTCAGGAGGCTGTGACGCAGGCCTCAATACGCCACAGGAGAACGTGTACAAACGACTCGGTGCGCGTCGACATTTTCGTTCCAGCCCATCTGAATTCTTTTGTGCCTGCTCGGCGATTTTCGGCCTCGTGATGTCGAAGACACTTCTTGGCGTTAGGTTGCTCGCGTAACACGCACCTCGCATAAATGCGCGATTCGCTTCTGGTAGTTCGGCTGCCAGCCTATCGTCCAGAGAAATTCCTTCTGGTCATTCCACTTGGACGCGGCGGGCGCCACCAAGGGCTGCGAGACTTTTTCGGATTCATGCAGTTATGGATTGCCCAGTTCGGTGGCGTGCCGAGCAAATTGAGGACCAAGAAGACCCCGTCGCTTTCGACAAGCCTGAAAGCCTGTTCCACCGTTTTCGGAGGGCATTAGTCTCGCCATAAAAGCTGAATTGATCTTCCATTCGTTAACGCCGCAAGCCGCATCAATCTCGTCGAAATCGGTCTTTCTATGATGCCGCATGCGCGGATGCGGGTCCACTGTCGGGCATGATTTTGCCGCCCTTGATTCTCAGTATCGGTCGCGGCGCCGTCTTTTCTTCGCGGACGCATCGGCATCGGTCACCATCAATAGAACGATCGCGGGACGTATGATACTCTCTCGTAAGTGAATGTGTCGTTCTCCTCGAGGGCTTTCATGATCCTCGTTCGATTCGCAGCCGGACTCCGAATTTATTGACAATTTTGGAATGATACTCGGGAGCGACATAGTGAGCTGGTCCCGCTTGTCTGAACAAAATCTCCGCGTCGATAAGTGTAGCCTCTGCCGGGTTTAGGCTGCCAAGCGGAGTGGCAGCGAGTTGAAGTAGGCTTGATCCGGGGTGCGGCCGTCAAGACTCGAATGTGGACGTCGCCCGTTGTAGAAGTCGAGATACCGGCCAATCGAAGCTCGCGCCTCGCCGACGGTTTCGTAAGCTCGCAGATAGACCTCCTCATATTTGACGCTGCGCCACAGCCGTTCGACGAACACATTGTCCCGCCAGGCCCCTTTGCCGTCCATGCTGATGGCGATGTCGTGGTTGGTGAGCATGCCGGTGAAGGCCGAGCCGGTAAATTGCGAGCCCTGATCGGTGTTGAAGATGTCCGGCCTGCCGTGACGAGCCAGAGCATCCTCCAAGGTCTCGACGCAGAAGGCTGCCTCCATCGTGATCGACAGCCGCCAGGACAGAACCCGGCGGGTCGCCCAGTCCAGCACGACAGCGAGATAGACGAAGCCACGCGCCATCGGGATGTACGTGATGTCCATCGCCCAGACTTGGTTCGGCCGCGTGATCTCCATACCGCGCAGCAGATACGGATAGATCTTGTGGCCGGGCTCGGGCTTGGTGGTGCGCGGACGGCGATAGAGCGCCTCTATCCCCATCCGCCGCATTAGCGTCTTCACATGCCGGCGACCGATCTTGCGCCCCTGCAAAGCCAGCAGGCCTCGCAACATACGCGAACCGGCGAAGGGATACTCCAGGTGCAGCCGATCGAGACGCTGCATGACCACCAGATCGGCGGCCGATACCGGGCGCGGCAGATAATAAACGCTGCCGCGGCTGATTTTCAAAACTTCCGCCTGCCTGGTGATCGACAGATCGTGCTCACGGTCGATCATCGCTTTGCGCTCAGCAATCCCGCCTTGGTGAGCGCTCCTTCTAAAAAATCGTTCTCCAGCGTCAGCTCCCCGATCTTGGCGTGCAGCGACTTCACATCGACCGCGGGCGCGGCCGTCGCGGAGCTCCCCGCGCCGAACACGTCAGAAGCCCCACCCTCAAGCTGAGCTTTCCAGGCTGTCACCTGATTGGGGTGGACGTCGAAGTGCTCGGCGAGTTGAGCTATCGTACGGTCGCCCTTGACTGCGGCAAGCGCCACCTTCGCCTTGAAAGCCGGGCTGTGGTTCCGGCGCGGTCGTCTGCTCATGGTCTCTCCTGTTCGCGGCGATCATCGCCGCTTTCAGGCAGAAACTCCACTTAGCGACCCGTTCAAATTTGCGGAGCCGGCTCTAAGTAGCTTCGCTCGATGTTTTTAGTCGCACACCAAGAATGCGTGGATTACGCTGCAGCGCATAGGCCACCGTTGGCTTGACAATGGCGGCATTGCGCTTGCGATCTGTTGCAACGCCAAGGCCTTGGGATTTTTAGATGATGCGCTTCGTCAAGGGGACCGAGTTGATGCTTCATCGAATAGCTGGGCCCATAAAGTATGTCGGACTTGGATTTATGGTGATTGTCGTGCTTGCGCTTGCAATCGCACCTTTCTCGAAACGATTGATCGAACAGTGGTCGCGCAGCGATGTCGAAGCCCGATCCCGACTGGTTTACAATGCCATCCAGAACCCTGTCGTCCGGGCGATCGCGGATCGCGACGTCTCACGCCTGTCTTCGATTTTCGAAGGCGTCGCCCTGGACGAGCGAATTCTGGCCGTCGGCCTTTGCGACGAGACCGGACGACTGCTCAATCCCACCAAATTGATGCCGGCGACGTTCTCCTGCGACAAGGTCGCGCGGTCGGAATCAGAAAGCTTCTCAACCATTTTCAATGACGGACGGCGCATTCTGGTCGGCGCCTTTCCGATCGCCGAACGCAATCAAAAGTCCTATCTTGTCATCCTCACGGACCTCAGCTTTATCGATCAGCGCTCGGGGGAAGCGCAGGCTTTCGTCGTCGCGGCGCTGGCGGGTGTCGCGATAGCAATCGCCGGCGTCGCCGCGGTGTTCGTCGTCGTGATGTTGCGGGGCTGGATGAGTTCGTTGCGCCGGGCGATCGACGAGGTTCGATCCGGGACGGTCTCGTCGGCCCCCTCGCGCGACAGGTCCGCGATCGACATCCAGATCAAAAAACTGCTCGGCGAAATCGAGGTCGGTCGGGAGACGATCCGGTCCGGCCAGATCGACTGGTCGCCGGCCGCGCTGCAGGAACTCCTGCACAAGGTTCTGCCAGGCGCCGAGGTGCTCGTCATCTCCAACCGGGAGCCGTACATCCACAATCGCGCGGATGGGAAGATTACCCTGCAAACGCCGGCGAGCGGCCTGGTCTCGGCACTTGAGCCGGTCATTCGCGCCTGCGGCGGCACCTGGATCGCGCACGGCAGCGGCAGCGCTGACCGGGAAACGGTTGATGCCGATGACAAGATCGGCGTTCCGCCGGACGCTCCTTCCTACAAGCTTCGTCGCGTCTGGATCACGGATGAGGAGCAGGACGGTTATTATTACGGTTTGGCCAATGAAGGTCTCTGGCCATTATGCCACATCGCGTTCGTCCGCCCGCAATTCCGGGAAAGCGACTGGAAGCTCTATGAAAAGATCAACGCGCGGTTCGCCGACGCCGTCGCCCAGGAGGCCAGGACCGAAGATCCGATCGTCCTGGTGCAGGACTATCACTTCGCGCTCGCGCCGCGGTTGATCCGGCAGCGCCTGCCGAAAGCCACGATCGTCACCTTCTGGCATATTCCCTGGCCCAACGCGGAGACTTTCAGCATCTGCCCGTGGAAAGAGCGCATTATCGATGGCTTGCTCGGCAGCACGATCCTGGGATTTCACACCCAGTTTCACTGCAACAATTTCTTCGAAACCGTGGACCGTTTCGTGGAAAGCCGCATTGATCGCGAACACGCAAGTGTCATATCGCGCGGCCATGAGACGATGGTGAGGGCCTATCCCATTTCTATTGAATGGCCGCCGAAGGCGCTGGTCGGCCAGCCCTCGATCGAAGATTGCCGCTCGCAGGTCAGGCAAGCGCTCGGCATTGCGTCCGATGTCAAGCTTGCGGTCGGCATTGAGCGCTTCGACTACACCAAGGGCATCCTCGACCGTATGAGGGCGGTCGACGATCTCTTGACCCGCGAGCCGACGTGGAGCCGGCGATTCACGTTCGTACAGGTGGCCGCACCCACGCGGAGCAAGCTCGCAAGCTACAGCACGTTGCAGAGCGAAGCCGTGGCGCTGGCCGACGACATCAATTCACGCCACGGCGTTGATTCTTACCGACCGATTCATCTGCTCGTCCGCCATCATGAGGCTGCGGAAGTCTTCAGATTGTTCAGGGCGGCCGACGTCTGCATCGTCTCGAGCCTGCACGACGGCATGAACCTGGTAGCCAAGGAATTCGTCGCCGCGCGCGACGACGAGAGAGGCGTATTGGTATTGTCGAGCTTCACCGGGGCGTCGCGGGAATTATCCGAAGCGCTGATCGTCAATCCCTACAATATCCAGGAAATGTCCTCGGCGCTCGATATCGCGCTTCGCATGCCGGCAAAGGAACAGCAGGAGCGCATGCGCCTGATGCGCCAGCAGGTGCGGGAATGGAATGTCTATCGCTGGGCCGGACGGATGTTGATCGACGCGGCGGCAAGCCGGCAGCGCCGGCGAATATTCGAGATCAGCGAGACGAACCAAATACGGTGATGCGCTATCGTTTGGTTTCGCGGCACCCCGAGGCAATCGCCTCGGCGGCCTGCAGAACCAAATATCTCGTAGCTCGCTTTCACCGTGATGCGCAAGTTTAGTACCACGGACCAATCGGCGGACTTGGCGGCGGGCTCTTTCAGCATAACGGATTCCTTGTTTTGGTCTAATTATCGAGCTTCTTTCGTCCCAAGGTATTCTGTCTGACGCCGTGCGTGCCGGGCGATCATCAATTCCTCGTTTTGTAGGAATGGCCCAAGCGGTTGTTGTGCGTCCGACCATCGTGAACCTTACGGCGCCAGCGGCATTTGCCGCATCGTCCAGCTCGATACCGAGCCACGAAGCCTGCCTACAGAGGCGACGTCGGATTTCAGGGGCATTAACCGATCTTTCGTCCCATAGCTGCGCATTCCGGAGAAGGCGGCCATAGCCGTCAGGCGCCGTCGTTCGACGACTTCGGGTCATTTTGCGAGCATCCAGATTTCAGTCACGGACCCAGCCAGTCCAAGGAATGCGCCAGGAAAGCGTGACCATCAGAACGACGCCACTCGCCGTGAGCCATGATCACGCGTTCGCATTGCCAGCCCAGCACCTTCGCCCGAGCCGCACGAGCTGGTGTTCGATTGACGAAAGACAACCGCCACTCAAGAGGTGCGCGGGCGTTCTTGGCGACGATGCCATCAATTGTCGCAAGCGGACGTTGCCACCAGCTCCAGTGCTCACGCAGGAAGCGGTCGCTGAAGGCTTCGATGAGGTCGGCAACAATCACCGTTCGGGAGGCGCGGTGCAAAAAGACGACTTCGTCCATAGCGATTGAGCCTCTGAACCAGGCCTGGTCGATATCAGGCCGCCATTCGAGAGGCGGGCTGTCCTGCAGCGCTTCATGGAATTTGAGGTCGGCGCGCTTTCGTATTGTCGATTGCGGCCCCCACAATTTAGCCTGGGGGTGGGCCGCGCTCCAATCCTGCAAATAGAGGTGGTGAATCTTGTTCGGGCTCACGAGATGGCCAACGGGGCCTAGTCGATCCAACTCAGCCCGCAATTCCCGGGTCAATTTGACCGGGGACCACACCCAAAGCGCTCCACCTGCCAGGCGCGCAACAACTGAGCGTGTCGGATATGGGAAGCCATAGAAGTCGACGATCTCTCAGTCGATCAGCCAGAGATCGTCGTGGAGCTTCTCAAGTATTGTGCGCGTCATTCTCATTCCATGTCATCTGATAGGCGCGCCGTCCCGCCTGCGGCAAGTTCGATGATTTCCGCCGTGATTTTTCCCGCCCCATGTTGCGTCGAGGCGCCAAATAGAAAGCTGGCGCCCGACCCATTTGATTTGTCTTGCCATCCGAGAGGATGCACTTTCCGCCCAAGAAATAGGCTTGCTACAAGGGAGGTCTTGGCGCGTTGAGCGCCCAGCTGAAAGCGCTCTGTAGGGCAGTACTGCCGTTCGTATCGAAGCAGCGCCCGCGACTGAAAATGATACGCTCCGGCTCCCGGGACAGAATGCTTTCGAGAGCAGGTCTCAGCTTTTTTCTTCTCGGCCAAAACGCCAGGCGCATGTCAATAGGCACCCCGCCGCAGGGCGAGGATATCCCGGCGAGCCGAGCGATCAGGCGATAGGGTTGGCTAATCCTGTCGGGTTCGAAGTTCATTATGGTGTCTGCGACAATAAGTGTTTTTGTTTCTCGGTGAAGGAAGACGACTTCATCCAAAACAGCGCCGGGGATAATCGTCTGGTCGATCTCATCCCGCCATTCCGGCGGCGCATTCGGGCCGAGGTCTCTCTCAAAATGCACGTCGACATGCTGTGAGTGCGCGCGCCCGCGCACCCCCGGGGATTTGGCGTAATCCAGTCCGGTCCGACCTGTTTGGCTGCGAGACAAAAGACGGCAACGGCGAGATGCATCATTCGCACGGAAAATCCTCCGTAAACCAGACTATCTGCCCCCAAAACCGAATCCGCCGCGGCCGATATCTTGCATGGTCACCTACTGCCCGCGGACCTTCGACTAGGTCACCGTCCCTTGCAGCCGGTCAAGCGGTGAATATCCCGACTGCGCTCCCGCCGCGCAGGGGACTGCGGTCGGCGTCGAGTCCGTGACCTTCGCACCTTGGCGATTTCCATCGGGCATAGGCATCCCGAACGATCCCGTAGCAATCGCAGGCTCGCTCTTCCAACGCGGGCCGATTGGTCAGCTGCAGGGCCCCCCGTGTCTTTTTCAAGACGCTATCGGCTTCGAACCGCAGCAACGCATTGGTGATGCTCGCCCGGCGGACGCCCATGACCGTTGCCAGAAGGTCGTGCGTCACCTTAAGCGTATCGCTCTGCATCCGATCGTTGGCAAGAAGCAGCCAGCGCGCCAATCTCCGGTCAATCTCATGCTTGGCCGCGCACAAAACGCCCTGTGTTTTCTGCGTCATCAGCGACTGAACAAATTGGAGCATTTCCGCGTGAATCTGCGGCCGGTCCTGCAGAATCCGGGATAGCTGATCGGCTCGAATTCGCATCGCCGTTCCGGGCAGCCGCACGACCGCACGATGCGAGGACAAGGTCGAACCGAGGACGACCGCAACACCCGTGTAGCCGAAACGGCCAACCATGGCGGTTTCGATCGAACAACTCCGGCCGCCGGCAATCCGGGAGACGAGTCCGTGCTCGATAAAGTGAACGTATTCGACCCGCCTGTTAGCTTCCTGCAGGACCGATCGCGCCTTGATCTCGACGCGTTCCAGATGCGGCCTCAAGGCGCGAATATCCTCGGACGACAAATTCGCCAGCACGCCATTGTTGAAAGAATGTCCCTCATCGTCCTGGCGGACAACCGAGAGATTTGTAAGGCGATGGGACATTGACATGAATATTGCGGAGGCTATCCGACCGTCCAAATCCAGAAATCGACCCGATGGCTCATCTCGGCTGGAGCCTACGCACTCAATTCCCGTAAGGACACCCCGGCGCATGACTAAAATTGTCGCAGCCGGTGGCTTCGGAGTCCGAAATCCTTTGTGCGACCAAAGTCGGAGACGTGGAGTTTCCCTGGCCCGTCGTGCGAACCATTCGTTCCTGACGGTTCGCGGCGGCATCGACCGAGAAGTACAAACCCCGCCTTGGACGCCATCGGACGACTACGAGCGTACGGCAGCGTACGGAGGGCCGGATTGGTGGTTGCACCAGGGTTCCGGCTATGAAAAATTTTTAAGATGTTATTCAGCGCCGCCGCTGCGCATCGAATGGAGCAATGCCGTGTGTCGAGCATCGACCATACCATCAGCAGCGCTGAGATTGGCAACAGGTTAGAGCCGGCATCCGGTGGTCGGCCGGTTCCAGCGGACAGCAAGGCACAGACAAACTCCGAGCGGAACGCCGACCACTTAGGCCGATTTCTGGCGGCTCACAGGCCGGCGCTTTTCTGCGATGACTGCATTGCCGACAAGCTCGGGCTGAGCCACCGACGGGAAGCCAATCGCGTCACCAGGGCGCTGGGAAAGACATCCAATTTTTGGCGGGACGTCGGCGCTTGCTCGGCTTGCGAGCGGCACAAGCAGGTGATCCGACATGTCTAAGGAAGCCAGAAACGAAAAGCACCCTCAGGCTTACTGCGACTTCTGTTCGACCAAAACGCCGCACCTCTACGAGCGGCTGGCGGTGAACGGCCGGCTTACGACGCGAGCCGTCTGTCTTGAATGCAACAACGAACGGTCTAAAGAATGAGACAGCTGAGGCCGAAGTCGAAGGGACTTACAATCCTGGCGCATGGGAAGAAACTGAGCAGAAAAAATACGTCATGGCTGCTTCACTTAGTTGGCAGCTTGACGCGACTTGCTTCTGGCACCAACTGATTGGCGCGGGAAAGGACATCTCGCAGAGGCATCGGCCGGGGCAAGCCCCCAGAGCCTACGGCTTGGATTTGCGCACCCTACCGAAAGCTTGAAATGGCGGATCGGTACGTCCCCGACAAGATTTGAGATTTCATATCGAGATATCTACCGGGCTTTAGGCCCAGCGGCGTTAGCTGCTCGTTAGCCAGACAAGCCGCGAAGCATTTCAACTGAGGGGCGAGATAGCCGAACGCCTTATTCTAGCGCTAATGAGTCCACGCCCCAGTTGGCATCTTAGCCCATCGGGTCTTCTTGAGCGCGAATCTAGTATTCTCCGCCTGATACATGTGAGTTCGAATCGGTACGGTCGTTGTGCTCCTGACCTGCCCTCTGCAAGTAAGCGACAATGTCGCGGCGAGACGGAGCGTCGAGCACGCGAACCGGCATGCGTGCGCCGGGAATGAATTTCGGGGGGTCGGTCAACCACTGATCGAGACTATCCGTGGACCAGGTGAGACCGGCGCTCATTAATGCAGGAGAATAGTGGTATCCGGGAGCCGAGCCGGCCCTGCGGCCGACCACCCCGCCGAGCATGGGTCCGGTCTTGTTGCTGTCCATCGCGTGACAGGCAGTGCATCGTTCGGTGAAGAGCTGTTGGCCGTGGACGGGATCTGGCGCGGCATTGGCCAGGAAACGCGAAAGATTCTTGCTTTGTGACGGATTTGCCGAGCGAAGAAACGTATAGCTGAGCGTAATCGTATCGACGTGGAGGTTGTCCGAATCCTTCGCAAAGGCTGGATCGACGAAAAAGACAACGGGCATGTCGACCTTCTGATGCGGGTCAAGGCGCTCCTCATTGAAGCAGAAGCATTGAATTTTATTGAAATAGATGCCGCTCGTCTCCGGCGTGACGTTGAACGTTGCGTGCCCGACGATCGGCTCGTTGCTGAGATTCTCGGCGGTGAAGAATACGAGCTTTTGTTCGCCCAGGTGAACAGTCACCGAACGCTGCTCCGGTTCGAACCGCCACGGCAAGTCCGGCGCGACGTTGCTGTCGAACGCAACCGTCACAGTCCCATCGGAGGCGGCAGTCGGGTCGGAATACGCCCGCTGCGTCGTCCCACCATATCCGGTTGCGCCACAGAATGCGCGGTACAGTTCTGGCGAATAGGCCACCAGGCCGAACATGATGCCGAGCACGACGAAGCAGGGTAGAAGAACATTGAGGTTTTTCCGGTAGCGCGGCTCCATCTCCACTCCTTACCCTGCCCGCCCCCGGCGGTGATGTAGACCGATGCGGCGTAGCGGTCCACCGGGGAATGAGAGCGAGCCTCGTGAAACGATATGTCAACGGGCTTTCGGTGGTGTTTGACGAGTTCGTGATCTCGTTCCAGGTGTTAGTAGTTACATCCGTAGGACCATCTTAGACCCTCAGTCCGTCCCCACTTTGGGTTCGCATCCGCATCATTCTCATGGCGCTCTCTGCGCCCAGATTTGTCCTGACCCTCGCTGGATTGCTCTGAGAACGCGTCGGCAGCCCGTTTAAGCGGCAGCGGCTGCCCGATTGGCAAGCCCCGTGTGTCAGTTCCTAAGCAGTGAAATTGCCCATTGATTTCGCTGGAACTTCGTGTCGATTGGGGGTTGGTCTTTTCCCGATTTAGTTGTGCCCGACATGCCTTCAGCGCCCACCTCCTCGCCTAAACTCCCTATCCAGCCTGTTGTCGGCAGCAGCCCGCCGACGCGGGACGACGAAAGGAGGGTCAATCTCCTGGTTCTTTGCGGCCTCGCGCTAGTGGTGGGGGTCATGACGGGCTGCGGCGCCGTCGCGCTGCGAGCGCTCATCGGTCTTTTTCACAACGCCTTTTACAACGGCACTTTCAGTATTTGGTACGATGCCAACGTCAGCGAAGGGCCGAGCCGGTTTGGTGACTGGGTATTTCTCTCGCCCGTTCTCGGCGGCCTCGTTGTCGTCTTTCTGGTGCAGCGTTTCGCCCCGGAGGCAAAGGGCCATGGTGTTCCAGAGGTGATGGACGCGGTCTTTTACAAGCGCGGCAATATAAGGGGCCAGGTTGCGATCATAAAATCGCTGGCCTCGGCGCTATCGATCGGCAGTGGGGCGGCGGTCGGCCGCGAGGGCCCGATCATTCAGATCGGTGCAGCGCTGGGTTCAGCTTTCGCCCAGGCGATCAAGCTCTCGACGTGGCAGAAGATCACCTTGCTCTCCGCGGGCGCCGGCGCCGGGATCGCAGCGACATTCAACACGCCGCTTGGCGGCGTGCTGTTCGCGTTGGAAATCCTGTTGCCCGAGGTCTCGAACCGCACCTTTCTTCCCGTCGTCATCGCAACCGGCGCCGCGACAACCATCGGCAGGATATTGATCGGACCCGATCCGGCCTTCGTCGTGCCTGACATTCAGATCTCCCTGGCCCAGGCGCTCGGTCTGCAGGAGGCGATCGCTTTTATCGTGCTGGGAATCCTGTGCGGCGTCGCCTCCTGGGCCTTTATTCGGCTGCTCGTGATTATGGAGGACGGCTTTCCCAAGCTGCCGGGAAATGCCTATACCCAGAATATGATCGGCATGGCCGTCATCGGCCTGATGATGGTGGTTTTGACTCACGCCTTCGGTCATCCCTACGTGGATGGCGTGGGCTACGGTGTCATCCAGTCGACCCTCGATAACAAGATGACATATGCTGGTCTGCTTGCATTGCTTTTTGCGTTGAAGATGCTTGCCACAACCATCAGTCTCGGATGCGGAGCCTCCGGCGGTATCTTTTCTCCGTCGCTGTATCTCGGAGCCACGCTTGGGGGAGCCTTCGCCCTCCTGGTGGGCATGATCTTTCCGCACTCAGGCTTGAGCGTTCCATCGGCTGCGATCGTCGGAATGGCTGCGATGGTTGGCGCGGGCACCGGCGGGGTCATGACCGCCATTGTCATGGTGTTCGAGATGACGCGCGACTACGCCATCATCGTGCCCGTGATCGTCGGCGTCGCGGTGGCGGCCGGCATTCGCCGTACGCTGATTGGCGAGACGATCTATACGATCAAACTCCGACATCGCGGCCACCGCATCCCGAAGGAGCGGCACATCAATCTTTATCTGGTCAAGCAGGCCCGGGACATCATGGAGCGGCGTTTCATCCTTGCCAAGGCCGGGACAACGCTGAAGCAAGCCATAGGCGCGGAAGACACCGACGACCTGCGCGCCATCATTGTCGAGCGCGAGGGTCGGATCGTCGGTCTGATTCCACCGCGCTCGGGTCTGTGGCTTGAATCTCAAAGCGATCCGAACCTGCTGGTCGAGCGCTTCGTCGAAAGTCGCGCGGTTATTTGCAGGGACGTCGACCTTCTAAGTCTCGTGTTCGCCAGATTGAAACGCCATCGCTCTGGCGCCGCTATAGTCTTCCATGGCGCTAACCGACCGAGAGCCTGTGACATCGTTGGAGTCATCACCAAACGCGCAATAGCGGACACCGTTATCGACAGTTACGATGATTGATGCGCGAGCGGCCGAAGCGAAACTAAAAGGAAATGTTCATTGTCCTTGTGGTGTGGCTTAGAAGGTTAGACTGGAGATCACTATGCGCTATCCAACTTGCACTTGCAGGCGTTGCGGCCTTTGCGCTGTCCCAGGCCGCGGCGCAAGAATCAGTAAGACATTCGAATCTCTCCGAGCGCGCCACTTCGGTACAGAACCGGGCACGCCAAAACCCCGCGTTTTTGCGCTTGAAGCGGCGACGAGGGTACGCAGCAATCTTGTTCGCGTCACCGAACATGCTCCGAGGTTCAGCCGCAGACGACCGACCCGAAAGGTTCGACCACAATCCCGTTATCCTGTTCCGCACGGAGAACAGTGATTGAAGCGGCTACGAACCCACTCGCACCATCCAGTCTAACGGATCGACAAACTCTGCCGTGGAATTGGCGACCTCTTTCGAGAACGTACCAGGCCGGTGACCTGCCCCGGGTCAAATCTACGAGATGGGGAAGCGGCGCTGCTCAGCTCGCCTGAAAGCATAGAAGCTATAAGGCTGCCGCGGTCGCATAGCTGCCCTTGGCTCCCCCTAGGTTGACAGGTAAATTCAAGTTGAAGCTCGCGCCGAGCTCGACAAATTGCGCTGTGAGGAGAGTCCGCAATATGGTCGATATAACAGACAAAGACGCTATCGTCGTTGATGAGAAAAGCGTCGACTCCGACGATTTGGACTACGACATCGTTCAATCGAATATTGATTTCATCAATGCCAGAGCCGGCTCCGCAAATTTGAACGGGTCGCTAAGTGGAGTTTCTGCCTGAAAGCGGCGATGATCGCCGCGAACAGGAGAGACCATGAGCAGACGACCGCGCCGGAACCACAGCCCGGCTTTCAAGGCGAAGGTGGCGCTTGCCGCAGTCAAGGGCGACCGTACGATAGCTCAACTCGCCGAGCACTTCGACGTCCACCCCAATCAGGTGACAGCCTGGAAAGCTCAGCTTGAGGGTGGGGCTTCTGACGTGTTCGGCGCGGGGAGCCCCGCGACGGCCGCGCCCGCGGTCGATGTGAAGTCGCTGCACGCCAAGATCGGGGAGCTGACGCTGGAGAACGATTTTTTAGAAGGAGCGCTCACCAAGGCGGGATTGCTGAGCGCAAAGCGATGATCGACCGTGAGCACGATCTGTCGATCACCAGGCAGGCGGAAGTTTTGAAAATCAGCCGCGGCAGCGTTTATTATCTGCCGCGCCCGGTATCGGCCGCCGATCTGGTGGTCATGCAGCGTCTCGATCGGCTGCACCTGGAGTATCCCTTCGCCGGTTCGCGTATGTTGCGAGGCCTGCTGGCTTTGCAGGGGCGCAAGATCGGTCGCCGGCATGTGAAGACGCTAATGCGGCGGATGGGGATAGAGGCGCTCTATCGCCGTCCGCGCACCACCAAGCCCGAGCCCGGCCACAAGATCTATCCGTATCTGCTGCGCGGTATGGAGATCACGCGGCCGAACCAAGTCTGGGCGATGGACATCACGTACATCCCGATGGCGCGTGGCTTCGTCTATCTCGCTGTCGTGCTGGACTGGGCGACCCGCCGGGTTCTGTCCTGGCGGCTGTCGATCACGATGGAGGCAGCCTTCTGCGTCGAGACCTTGGAGGATGCTCTGGCTCGTCACGGCAGGCCGGACATCTTCAACACCGATCAGGGCTCGCAATTTACCGGCTCGGCCTTCACCGGCATGCTCACCAACCACGACATCGCCATCAGCATGGACGGCAAAGGGGCCTGGCGGGACAATGTGTTCGTCGAACGGCTGTGGCGCAGCGTCAAATATGAGGAGGTCTATCTGCGAGCTTACGAAACCGTCGGCGAGGCGCGAGCTTCGATTGGCCGGTATCTCGACTTCTACAACGGGCGACGTCCACATTCGAGTTTTGACGGCCGCACCCCGGATCAAGCCTACTTCAACTCGCTGCCACTCCGCTTGGCAGCCTAAACCCGGCAGAGGCTACACTTATCGACGCGGAGATTTTGTTCAGACAAGCGGGACCAGCTCAGCCCTCCGTCGTCAATATTACAAGATCGATGAAATATCTCAAGACGCGCTGCGCAGTTACGAGGTTGATTACTATCTTGCCCAAATGTTGAATGGAGGGCTTGCGCAGTTTGTGAAGAACTCCAGTTGGACCTCCGAAACGGTGAGACTGGTTCGAGGAGGGCTGGTTGCCATTGACGCGACGGGGCATCTTAAACTGTTCGAAGAAGGCGCCATACTAGTTGGATCGCTCGGCGACGCACGCTTGAAAGACTTTTTCGTCACGAGCATCCAGAATTACGCTCAAAGCACTGAACGCGCGGTCTTAGCTGCGATCGACGAGAAATTTTACGAGCTGGACAACCGCGAGAGCCTTCGCAGGCTGAACCGCGTTTGGGTTAGAACCCACCCCAATCTCGTCCAGGCGAGCTCGGAGCAGATCGGCGCCGAAATCCAGCGGCGGGCCGGATTGGTTCCTGATCGAGCGGAGCGCATCGCTGATGCCGAGGCGAACGCGCCGCAATACCTGAAGCTCATTCGCGCCCTCGTCGCTAAAGCGGGCCAGCAACTGCAGCGGGTGACGGCGGGCGATCCAACCCGGGTCTTTGAAGGCGCACAAACAACCGCGTGGTATTTTCTAACAGATCACGGACTGTTTCATATGGTCGATGCAGGCAAGAAAGCCATCATGTTCCGTGGCCGATCGACGACCGATCGAATCTGCGAGATTGACGCGCCTTAAACGGGCCGCCGCGCGGGAGGCGCAAGACACCGATGTGGCTATACCGACGAAGGTGCGGGTGTGCACCGTGCCGGCGCCTAAAGCGACCTTATGGACCTTCGCTGTTCGCGGTGGCGCCAGACGTTGAGACGGTCCTTCGTCCGCGTGCGAGGCAGGATACCGTGCTTTACTCGCTTTACTCGGAGGCCGTCGGAACCCGCTTGAACAACCGGCCGGCAAGGTCGGCGCCCACGACCACGCCGCTCTCGTCGCGGCTGAAGAAACCGCGCTGCCCCTTCAAACCTCCGCTCGTGACGATGTAATCGTCCGCGTTGCCGGGGAGCAGGCCGAGGCCAGCCGGCGGGAGATTCGGAGGCAGTTCGGTGTCCGCCGCCGCACGGATCACCGGCTTGATCCCGCATTCGACTGTAAGCCCGGCCCCAACGCTGCCGATGGTGAGTGTCATCATGTCGTTTTCATAGCTTCCGACGATCTCTCGGGCCCGCACCTCGTCATAGGGAAGCGGCTCCGGATCCTGGTCGTCCAGCCCAAGGTAGTGCTCGAGCGCCCACCGCACGGTGGCCTGGTTGAATGCGAGGCCGCCGTCCGGGCCAGCGTTGGACGCTGTGACGACGGCGAAGTTCCGTTCGGGCACGATGAGCAGGTTGGCGAACTGGCCATTCGCCGACCCGCCGTGTCCTATGGTGCGAACCCCGTCCACATCGCGCAGGAACCAGCAAATACCGAAGGCGTCGCCCAGCGAGCTGCCCCGCAGTGCGACTGTTGGCTCCTTCATCCGATGCAACACCTCGGCGGGCAGAATATGCACGCCGCTTTCCGCGCGGCCATCACCGAGATGAAACCGGGCCCAGCGGATTTGGTTTGCCACGGAGGACGCCAGCCCCGCGCCCGGGTTGTCGCCGCGCCAATGCCGCCACGGCCTCGCGATGGACAGCTTTCCGTCCTCGCCGAGGTTGTGCCCAACGGCGAACCGCCGCGTCATGACGTCATCGCGCGCGAAAAAGCTGGATGACAGCCCCAGCGGCTCGAATAGAAGCGAAGCGATTGCGCCTTCGTACGTCAAACCCGTGACCTTCTCCAAAATCCGCCCGGCCAGATCATACCCGGCCTGGCTGTAGGAGGCCCGGATGCCAGGCGGCGCGATCTGCTTCAACTCGGGCAGCTTCGCCACTTCGCGGGCCAGGGCGTCGTCCCCCTCGCCGGTGTCGACGTTGATTCTCCAATCCAGCCCCGCGGTGTGGTTGAGAAGGTTCAACACGGTGACCTGCGCGGCGGCCGCCTCGTCCGCGAGCATGAGCTCAGGAACATAGCGGCGAACCGGCGCGTCCAGCTCGATCCGGTCTTCCGCGACCAGGCGCATCAGCGCCGTCGCCGTATATGTCTTGGTGACAGAACCCAGCACGTACAGCGTCTGCTGGTCCACGGGCAGCGGGTTGTCGATGCTGGTCACGCCGTGGCATGGGTAAACCTCCTGACCGTCTGCCCAAACTCCGACTGCGACGCCGGGGATGCCGAACCTGGTCGCGGTTGCCTCGACGAAGTCGGACAGCGCGTCGTGTGACATTCCATTCTCCTTTCCACGACTTTCAAGCGGCGCGCCGCTAGCCGGCCGCCCGCACTATGAGGATCGCCGGCGATGTACTCGTCCACGGTCGCGAAATGCCCAAGCGCCAGCGATCCAGTTGCCGCGGGCCGAGCAGCCGTGAGTGTTCATGGCGCGTGGGCCGCCACTTCAGCGTTGGTCAAAAGAGCAGCGCGCTCGCTCTGCGTGAGCACGCGCGGCACGGCGCAGGGAGCTTTCGTCCCATCGTCGAAGAACGGTGTGGGCCGACCGAGCCCGCGCACCCACCAGCCGAGCATTTTTGACGCGCGGCGGGCGAAAAGCCCAACAGACGGCGGACCGGGCGCGTTCGGCGGGAGCGGCCCGGCGGCGGAGCGTTCGAAGATGCGGCAGAGCGGCGGACCGAGCGCCTCGTCCCTGGAACGACTGTCGGCCTCGTGGTCCATGAAGGAATGAACCATGCCGATGACCGGGAAGCCCGGTCCGGCGGGGGTGTTGGCAATCGGCGTCCGGCAACATTCGGTGTACCAGCGCAAGACCTTGTTGGAGAGGCGCAGGCATCGCAGGGTGTCGGTGCCCGCGGTAAGCTTCACGCGCCCGGGCGGCATGTGGAAGATGTCCGCTCCGCCTGCGGGGTCGAGCACGTCTGCCCTATCGAGGAAACGCGCGAACGCCTGACAGTCCCTGCAGTAGCAGACGAAACGGAAGCCGCTGGATGGGGAGACGTTGCTTGCGACGCCGCGCATGTGGCCGCACCGGCACCGCAGCGGGAGGTCTGATGGCATACTACAGGCACTCCATACTTGTACAGTGTTCAAGTCAGGCTATACGGCTCTTGAACGGTGTACAAGTCCCACGTAGATAGGTTGCATGGCGCGGGACACGCTAACTCGGGAGCAAATTGTCAGGTCTGCCATCGACCTCCTGGATGCTGGCGGCTTGGAATGCCTGAGTATGCGCGCGTTAGGAAAGCGATTGGATTCCGCAGCCACCGCGGTCTACTGGCACGTAGGAAGCAGGGACAACCTCATCACCCTCGCCGGCGACGAGGTATGGAACGAGATCGCGCTGCCTGACTTGACCGCGGTCGACTGGCGGACGGCTGCCGCCATGATGGCCACCGACCTTTACGCGATGCTGACCCGCCACCTCTGGCTGGTGCAGGCCTTTGGCTCCCACATGGTGTACGGACCCGGCAAGGCCCGCCACGACGATCACAGCCTCGCCATCTATGAGACGGCCGGATTCAGCGGGGCGCGGGCCGATCAGGCCGCGGCTACCGTCTTCATCTTCGTGCTCGGCAACGCCCTCAGCCACGCCGCAGCGGCCACGCTCACCAGGAAGCTCAGCCACGATGGCGGCAACGCCCAGCAGAAGATGCACGACAGCATGGCGAAAGCCCGCGAGATCGCAGCGCGGTTCCCGCGGTTACGCGCGCGCCTCGACACAGCCGGTGCCGACTACGCTGCAGCGCCCGACAACAGCTTCGAGTTCGGCCTCCAGGCCATCCTCGACGGCATAGAAGCCCAACTCATTGCCCCGCCGCATGCCAGCCGGTTAGAAAGCGCACAAACCATGCCGCCACGACCAAGAACCCGGTCCTCGTCTCCCGCCAAGTCATGAGGAGCGGCCAAGACCGGCGTCAGATCACGCGGCGCTCCGGGCGGTCTGCTTTTGACATCAACAAGACGCATTTGGGTCCCGATGGGTGATCAGACCTGTCTGCGCGTCCGCTTCTACTTCTGTGGAGACGGGATCACCGACGTCGTTTCGGCCCAAGGGAAGTTTGCCAAGGCAAAACACGACACCCAAGAACGGCAGGCCGCGATGCAGGCACTCCTGCCGGTTGCAGAACATGATGGTCCGACAATGTTCGCCCGGATCATCATGCTGCGGGCACTAAATCGACACGTCGCGCGTGCATTCGAGCATTGGTGAAAACGGAAGTTGAAGAGAGACCAATAGACGGTCGCATGGTCCGCGCCCTCGTGTGTCGCGCCGGCAACGCTTGTCTGGTTTTTCGCACCGAACAGGTTTTTTGACTCCACAGAGCCCGCCAGCGCCGCATAGATTAAATCCACGGGGTGGCTGGGTCATGATCGGCGGAGGAAAGGTGCGTTCGTAGCCTGATGGGCATCACCATCAGTGCTGCAGAAAGACCGCCTTTTCGGGGCGGTCTTTTTGTTTGACGGTTCCGATAACCTTCGTGCGTTGCGACCGTCTTTTCTCGTCGGGAAAAACGTATTCGTTTACCCCCTGACGCTACCATTCCCGCGGATCGGAAGCTCGGCTCGCGTCGAATGAAAAAAGAAAAAGCGAAGCGCCTAATCATCCGCGAGTGGGACCAATGGGTCCAAACCCAACCCATCGATTCCGGGGGGGCAACTGGCCGAGATTCGTTAAAGTTCTTTATAGAGCTGCAGGACGGGCGATCCGCGCTCCTGGATTTTCAGACAAGAGGCCGGGACAAGTGGCAAATCGTCCACGCCTGGTTGCTCGACGCGCGGCGACTTCAATCGGCATCGTGAGGCGTTTCGTCCTCAAATAGCCGCACCCTGTGTTTGCTGACGCTCAACTGTCGGCAAATTGGCTCCAGAAACTTTCGTCGCCTCATCCCGACAGACCCCAACCCCAGAACTTTGGGATGGGGCGATCTCTTTCGCTGCACCGGAGCCGTGTAGGGTTCGCGATCAGCGTCGCGAACAACCTATCCCCGCAGTAATCCCGAGGGATGCCATTCAAGGACATCGGCGAGGCGCTAGCCGATCTCGTCCCCGTGCTGCCAAATTTCCTTGGCGTGGCCATCTTTTCGAACGGAGCGCACGCCAAGGTACCTTGAGTTTGTGCGTGTTGCGTGGAGTTAGCATGGGGACTGATCTTCAAGGCAAAGTGGAGAAGTACGAGACCAAAACTGCCCAGTGCAAAGAGTGGGCTCGGCAGGCGCCGGACGGGGCTCAGCGGGCCTTCTATGAGGGGCTTGCTGATTACTATGGCGAACTGGCAGCGGAGTTCCGGCAAGTTATCGAAAAACGGAAGGCCGCATAGCCGGCGGTCACGAGATCGCCTCGAACCCCCGTTCCGAACCGGTTGCTCCGTCCGTTCTGCTCGGCGGTTTCCAAAGGCGCTTGGCAAGCCTTTATGCGCGCCGTCGGCTTTGAGGGCAGTACCTTTAAGGGTAGCACGATGGCGAACGCGTATCGCCATCTTCATCGGCCGCGGCGCGCCAGCACCCCGCTCGCCTAGAGCGTGGCCTCGGCCCAGCAGTCGTCGTTCTCGTAAACTCTCACGCCTTCGCACCCTTCGATGCGCTGAAAGAACCAAACCGCGATGATTTCGGCGGTCGGATTTTCGAGTCCTTCCACTTCATTGAGGATTCGGTGATCAAGTCTTTTGATAAGCGGCATAATCTCGGCATCGATCTCCGCAAAGTCCTTAACAAAGCCTCGCAGATCAAGTGCCCCGCGCATTACAATGTCGACACGGTAGTTGTGTCCGTGCAGATTTTTGCACTTGTGGCCCTCCGGGAGCAGCGGGAGATGGTGAGCTGACTCGAAGCGATAGGTTCGACAAATTCTGGTCTGAACTTGGGCGCAGCGCGATGGGTCGAGCACGGGGGATTTTCCTTCAAGATCACGAAGCGTCGTATGTGCCGTCATGGCAATCCCCGAATTCAGGACAACAACTGCTTCTCGATCTCGTAGACCGGCATCTTGACGAGGTCCTTGCCGAGTTCCGCATGCAGCGCCTTGCGAACCGCGGCCGAATAATCCAACCGGATCATGCCGAGCGCGCGCGGTGAGGCGACCATGGTCAGCGCCGTGGTTTCGCCTGATGTGACGGCAACGTTGAGCCGGTCGGCGAGGGTTTTCAGGAACTCGCGTTCGGCCTCATCATGCCAGTCGGTCTGTTCGACCGAGCTTCGCGCGCTGCCCATCGATTGATGGACGCTGCCCGGTGAATCGCTTCCTTGTGCCGATGTTGGTGGGTTGGGATGCTCGTGCACTTCTCTGGTGTGCAAATTCGGAAACATGCCGTCTCCGATATTTTCCAGGATAAGCGCCTTTCGGCCATCGCAGACAACGATCCAGTCACCCGCGCCGATTTTCATTTTTGCCATTAAGAACTCCGAAGGAAGTAAGTTTTGGTCTGAGAATGGGTCACAGATGCTCCTCGAAATCCTCAAAGGACTTACCGAACTGCGATAAGGCCTCTTCCAGATAGTCGGCGAGCATCGGCGTCCCGATCAAGTAAGATGCCGTCCGGTTGTTGTGGGCACGCGCCGCCTCTGCGCGCAGGTCACGCCAATTGTCGAGATCGCCATCACCACGGCCAAGCCACATCAGGGCGACGAGGTCGATTTGCTCGTCCACATTCAGTCCTCGAATAAAGCCTGATAGCTCGGAGCGGTCGGTTTCCTTGCTATGGTCCGCAAGCCCGTAGCTCGAATCATCGTCGCTCAGATCGGTGACCAGGTCCGACTCGGCAGCCTTGCTGTCGGTTCGGCGCGCTTTGGCGATGATGAAAAACACCTTTTCCGGCGAGATCGACAGGTTCGGAACTTTTCGCATGCCATACCACCTCCTGGGAGCAGCAGGCGTGAGCCTTTTTCCCAGCCATGCATAAGACTAGGACGGCCGGCGAAGGGCACATTGCGCGAGATCAAAGGCCCCGCGGCTGCTCCAAACCGGTCACTTTCGAGAGTTCGCGCAACCGGAAATGGTGAAATCCCACGGGGGATACTCGCTCATCACGAGCGCGACAGCGACCGCGTCGATGCAATTGGACGTCGCGGACTTCTACACCTTCCGCAACGGATCAGGCGACGTCGCAGATACGCCGGTGAACCGGCTTACCAGGTGTTGTTGCCGAATAGACTAAATTGCGGTTGTTGCGCCACCAGCATGACCGGAGGAGCCGCGCGCCGCTTCGCAATTTTGCGTTTTCGTTGCGGCTTCTGTTGCGGTTTCTGTTCCGGCTTCTTCGGTTCGGATAGCTGTGCCTGCTTTTGATCGGACGGCTGCAACTCCGCGAATGCATCGCGCAGGCGCGCCTTGGCCGATACGCCGGCAACCGTTGCCGGAGCCGGAACGCTCGCCACCGTATTCGCGATTTGCGCGCGAACGATGGTCGGCTGGCTGGTGGTGTCGAAAACAACGCGCTCCGGCCATTTACGCTCGGAATGAATGCGTATGACGGGCCTATCGGGATCCGCCCTCACCGCAACCGGCACCTGCGGCAAATAGGCATCCGAGATAAAAAGCAGCGCGAGCAAAACTCCGCCAACATACAAAAAATATCGCGCCAAGGGCATTTCAACGTCGCTCCATCCGCGCGGTCCGCACGAATCACTACTACAACTAGTGAGGGCGCGATTGGTTCCCAGTCCTTCGGCGGAAACATAACGAGGAAGTTACCGCCTCGTTACCGCTTCAAGGCATGGCGTCAAATGTGGCGGGCAGCGACCAGCGAGCATTTTGCCTTGTCGGCATTGATATTGACGAAACCGACGTGCATGCGGGCGAAGGTCTTTCGGCTCTTCATGTTGACGACGTCATGAATGGTACGCGTGCGATCGGTCAAATGGCTGCCGTCCCGGCGGCTGAAGGCGCAGGAAATCGCGACGTCCTTGACGGCGTAGTCGTTGGTATTACGCAGCGTGAACGTAACCTGGGCGTTCGACCCCAGCCCGCCCCTTCGCCAGTACTGCGACGAAATCTTCAGCCCATCGACCGGGGCCGTCTCTTCGGGCGTAATCGCCTCCCCCGCCGCGGTCGGCGGATTGAACGCGGGCACGGTGGGCTCGGCGGCGGCTGGCAATGGTCCGGCCGCGACAGCGGTCGCCACGCGCACCGGTTCGCTTTCGGCGGGTTTGCTGGCATAGCCGGTCAGCAGTGCCCATGCCCCCAGTCCGGCAATCAGGGCGACCGGCAACCAGACAATTCCGGACCTGAAGTATCCGTCGTTCTTCGGCCGACCTGAAAGGCCGCCGGCTAATCTCGCTATTCCGGGAAGCCGCCCGAGCCCAGCCAATTCGATGCGAGAAAGCCCAATGTCCATCGCTGCCACCGACATGCGGCGAAACGGGTTTGGCCTGTTGCACCGCACAGTCAGCAACCCGCTACCGATTGCGCGGTTCCTCCGCATTTCGATCAATCGACAGATGCGGAAATGGTTGCATCCAAATGTAACAATATTGGGGATGCGACGGCCGCGCCGGTCAGGCTCGGCTCGAGGGGATGGCCATGGCAGAATGCGGCCGCTAAAACTATGCTGCCACAGTGACGTGCGCGGCCGATGCATGGCGTCGTGGCAGGCGTCGTCTGACAAACCAACGGGAGATGACGATGCCGATAGTCACCTGGGATCATGTTCACTTGCGCAGTCCCGATCCGGAGGCGACCGCGGCCTGGCTTGAGAATATTCTCGGCGGCGTGATCATCCGCGGCCCCGGGCGAATCGACGTCAAGCTCGGCGGCGCCAATGTGTTCATCGCGCCGGTGACCGCGGGAGACGGCGTCAACACCCCGCCGGTAACACCGTATCAGGGACTCGATCATTTCGGGCTGACGGTGAAGGACATCGATGCGGTCGCCGCCGAGATCAAGGCCAAGGGCGTGGAGTTCACCAAGGAGCCGACGACGATTCGGCCGGGCGTCCGCATCTGCTTCATCCGCGGGCCGCAGGGCATCTCGATCGAACTCCTGGAGCGCGACAGGAAGTATGCGTAGGCCCACGATCCGGCGGCCGGTTGGCCCGTGAGCGGCTGGCCGGCGGTCGCCCTGATCATCCTCGCGCAGACCGCTCGTGATCGCAGTGTTGACTGCCGCGCGGGTTCCTCCCGCAGAACACTACTTCACCGGCGATATCTCGAGATATCTGCCGGATGCGATCTGGTCCGATGGCAGCGAAGGCAAGGACCAGATCATCCATGCGAGCGCCGCAAGCACGATCCTGCTGCCGCTGATCGTGTCGGCCTTCGCTGTCTATCTCCTCCAGCAAGCCTGGCGCGCCCTTCAGACGACCGCCAGGCGCTAGCTAGGTCATGCTGCCCGGCATGAAGCACCGAATGTAAACGCCGCCGACGCCATCGCGGATTGGCCAAACCATGGTTCGGCCGACGCGGTTCGGTTCGGTGATGACGGCGTTGTCAGGGACATCGACCCATTCGCCGTCGATCCGCACGCGGTAATGGCCGTTGCCGCTTTCCCAGTCAACATCACTCACTGCGGTGCCGTCGGCGTCGGAGCAGCACGGTCCCTTTCCGCTCTTCAAGCCTTCGAACCACGCCTTCAGCTCGGGGGCACTGTTGGCAAATTGGCCGCGGTCGCGGGCGTGCCCGAATTGGGAAGCCAGCCCCAGCAACAACACCGCAAAACCGATCGTCAGCAGCGTTTTCCAACGCCCGGCGCGGCGGCCTTGCCCGTTTTCCAGGTCGTTATTTTCCTGGTCGTCGTCAGCGAATAAGCGCGGCACATTGCCGCCGGAATCGATCCAGTTGCTCACCTGTCTCCTGCTCCAGCACTTCCCGGCCAGTGCCGGTATGGCCAAGCATTTCGCGTGCCAATTCTTGCCGCTAATTCAGCGTGACGTCATGCGCCGTCTGCTGTCGGCGCGCGGTCCGCAGTCAACCTGTTGCGTTGACGCTGCGGGCCGCGCTTTGGCATAACAAACGGCCGACTCCGCCGTGACGGATGTCGTAACCGGGCACGTCATGAAAAACGGTCTGTATTCGATCCATGTCAGCCTGCAGGATGGGCGAACAGGCAAGGGCAGCGGCGTGGTCATATTCTGCGATGGCAAGATCCTCGGCGGCGATGCCTATCTGTTTTACACCGGCACCTATACGACCAAGGGAGACGCCTTCAAGGGCGAGGTGCTGGTGCAGCGCCATACCTCTAGTCCCGACGCCAATCCGCTGTTCGGCGGTCCGAGCCCGGTTGGCATCGGCGTCTCCGGCACCATCACCGGTAGCGCGGGTGTCATGGACGGCACCGCGCTGGTGGGCAAGGCCAGCCAGATCTTCAAGGCCACTCTACGCAGGCTGGCCGACGTCGATTAGCGCTTCTACAACTCATCCGATGGCCCCGCCGACGCATGTTTATTTGCGGCGCTTCCGCTTGCCCCGCGCAATTTCGGTGGCGAGCGCGTCAAGGCGGGGTCCCCAAAACATCCTGAATCGGTTGAGCCAGTCATCGACGTCGCGCAGCGGACCGGGCTCGACAGAATAGATGCGGCGCGGCCCGTCTATCCGCACGGAGGCAAATCCGCTCTCGCGGAGGACTCGAAGCTGCTGCGACACCGCAGATTGCGTGATGCCGAATTCGCGCTGCACGACGGCGACGATGTCGCCGGAACTATGCCCGCCTCCGGCCAGCAACTCCAATATGCGGCGGCGGACCGGGTCGCCCAGGACATCGAACGCGTGCATCGGCTACCACCTCAATCCCGGTGCTCGCCGCCGTAAAAAGCCGTTGTTTGCGCCGCTGCCGCCCTTGCGGCGGCAGCGTCAGTGCCGGCTGCGATCGAGGCTTTGCACCATTCCTCACTGCTTCGGCGCACGAAATCCTTGCCTTCGTCGGACGCCGACCATGCGGCTGCCTCGTTCCGATCGACGGTCGCGCCGGTCGCAAGATGCCGCGCCAACCCCATCAGTCCGAGGTCCCAGCCTACTCCCACGGCGCCCGGCCCGAACTGATTCCAAAAGTCGTCGCCGACATGAGCTACATGCTCGAGTTCCAGACGCGTGCCGCCCACAGTATCTTCCACCAGCGAGATGGTGAGCCAACTGGGGGACCCGCCCATCTCCCAGGTAACCCCGAGCAGGCGCGGCGGCTCGCAACGCGAAATCGTCCCGCCGGCATTTCCCTGGAACTGATAGCGGCCGCCGAGACGCAGATCGCCGGTAATCGGCAAGAACCACCGCGGGATGCGCTCGGGGTTGGTCAAAGCGTCCCATACGTCCTCGACGGTTGTGTCATAGGTACGGGTGGCAACGACCACGCGCGCGGGCCGGCCTTCGTGGTCGCGGCTGCCGACTTCGCGAACGACTGCACCGATCTGTCGGGCAACATCCAATTTCATCACAAACCGGATGCCACGTGCCTCGATCCGACATGCGTCAGGTCATGGCTGGTTTTGATGGTTCGCGGCACGGTGAGGCCCCAGCGAACGCGCTACTCCGCGGCCTGCTCCAGCGGCGCGACCCGGGGCAGGATGATCTGGATCCGCGTGCCCCCGCCCGGCTCGGAATCGAGCTCGAGCCGGCCGCCCAGACGGTTGGTCACGATGCTGTAGACGATGTGCAGGCCGAGCCCGGTGCCGCCCTGATCGCGGCGGGTCGTGAAGAACGGATCGAAGGCGCGGCGGCGGACATCGAGGGACATGCCGCACCCATTGTCGGAGAAGATGATCTCGACATTGTCCTTTCCCGACTCCCGCACCTGGATATCGACTGCGCCGGGCCTGCCCTCCGGAAATGCGTGCGCCACCGCATTGAGGAACAGGTTGGTGAGCACCTGCCCGTAAGGCCCGGGATAGCTGTTCATGGTGAGATTGGGCTGGCAGTCGACGGTGAGCGCCAGATTGTGCTTGCGCAGGCCCGGCCGGAGACTCATCACGACCTGCTCGGTCAGGTCGCCGAGGTCGAAGGTGCGCTGATCGGAGTAATTGCGGTCGGCGGCGACCTGCTTGAACGAGGTGATCAGCTCGGCCGCGCGGTTGAGATTGGCCACCAGCTGCGAGGAGGCATCGCGGCTGGTCTCGATAAACTCGTTGAGGCTCGATCGCCTGAGATCGCCGCGCGCGACTTCGGCGGCGAACAAGGCGGTCTTGCGCTCCAGCGACGAGGCAACCGTCAGGCTGATGCCGACGGGGTTGTTGACCTCGTGGGCGACGCCTGCCACCAGCCGCCCAAGCGCGGCAAGCTTTTCCGCCTCGATCAGCGAGTTCTGGGTCTCCCGCAAATTGCGCAACGCCGCTTCGGCGGCGTCCTTGGCTTGGCGCATCTCCTGTTCGCCGCGCTTGCGCTCGCCGATATCGAGCGCAACGGTGACGATGTTCTCGATCTCGCCGTCGGCGTTGAGCAGCGGAAGTTTGTTCACCAGCCATTGCCGCAGATTGCCGGAGGAATCCAGATACTCTTCCTCGTAAAATCCGAGTTCCCCGCCCGCCGCCAGCACCCGCTTGTCGTTCTCGTCGGTCTTTTGCGCGCCATAGCGCGACATCAGGTCGCTGGTGGTGCGGCCGATGGCGTCTGCGGGCTCGATGCCGAAGATGCCGGCCATGTAACGGTTCATCAGGATATAGCGGAGCTGCTTGTCCTTGACGTTGATGACTGCGGGCACGGTGTCGATCACCTGCTGCAGCAGCCGCCGGCCTTCGGCGACCGCATCTTCGGCGCGCTTCTGGTCGGTGATATCGCGAACCGTTCCTTCATAGCGGAGGATCTCGCCCTTTTCGTCGTGCACGGCGGTCGCGCTGTCGGAGAGCCAGAGAATCGCGCCGCCGCGCCGCCGCACCTGATATTCAAACTCGCGCACCATGCCGTCGCGCTGCATCAGGTGCTGGTATTCCGCGCGCGCCGCCGGATGCAGGTAAATCGTCTCGGTGATATTGCCGATGCCGCGGATCAGGTCTTCCGGCGTATCGTATCCCATCATCCGCGCCAGCGCCGGATTGGCGTTGAGCAGCGCGCCGGCCGGCGTTGTCACATAAATCCCGTCGACCGATCCTTCGAACAGCTTGCGATAGCTTTCCTCGGCGAGCCGCTGCTCGGCCAAAGCATGGACAGCCGCTTCGCGGGCGGCATCGGCGTCGACAAGGGTGCGGCGGAACACTTCGGCGGCACGGGCGATATCGCCGATCTCGTTGTCCACATCCTTGGAGGGGATCGACGCGTCCTTCTGGCCCGCGGCCAGCGCGCGTATCGAGGCTGCGATCGACGCCAGCGGACGAACGGTGCGGCGAACCACAAACAGCGCCGCGAAAATCCCGATCAGAACGCCAGTCGTGCCGAGCACGATGCTCTGCCACTTGGTCTCGGCCAGCGTCCGCGCGAAGTCACGCGACAGCACCCGGCCCCGCCGCGCGCTGAGTTCGCGCAGCAATTCGGTCACCCGTCCGATCAGGCGGCCTTCGGTGCCCAGAACTTCCTTGTCGAGCCTGGCGATCTCGCCTTCTGTCCCCGAAATCGACGTGATCGCATCAGCGTAAGCGTCGGCTGCCGAGCGAAACGCCGGATCGTCGATCGGCTGTGCCCGCATGCTCTGCGCCGCCTTCTCAGCGCCTTCGGGATCGTGCGCCAGCAACGCCGCGGCGATCTGGTTCTGCGCCCGGAACAGGCTCCTGGCGGTGGCCCGGTCGGGCTCCGCGGCGATCGCCGCCTCGAACCGCTCGCGCGCCGGCCGCAATGCTGTGATCTGTTCCGCACGGCGCGCGATCAAGGCGGTCACGCGCGCGATACCGTCGCGGTAGTTCTGCAGCCGCACCGCGACGCCGTCGATCATGTCTTGCTGCGCGGGCGCGAGCTCGAGCCGCGTCTTCTTCAAAAGCGCGCTTAATCCGGAGGCGGCCTCGCCGACCCGGTCCGGCCGAGCGCCCTGGTCGGTAACGAAATCGCGGGCCGCGAGCCGCAGCTCGTTCATGCGCCGGTCGATCTCCTCGGCCAGATCGCCGACGTCTTGCAACCGCTGGAGTTCGGCGAAGGTCGCATCGATGTGCCTGATGGCGATGACGCTGGCCATGCTGGTCGCCGTAATGACGGCCAGCAACAACAGGAAGCTGCCAAACGTCAGCTGACCGATCGAGAGCGAGAACGATCGTATCCTTGCTAGCAACGCCGCGAATGCAGATGGCATGGTGATTGAGACCGGGCTCCAGTCAGTCGTAACATATACCAATATATACGACGTATTGGATGTCGGGGGGAACATGCTGCCCGAAACCGTTATTCCGGCGCCGCCGACGGTCATGTTCTGATGTCGCGGCCCCGCCTGGCATCTCGATCATGCCGCCCGTCCCACGAGCCAGTCCGCGGTTGCCACGAACAGGCCTTCGCGCCCGTGTTCGAGATGCATCAGGTGGGTCGCCGCTGGAATGACGACGTCGGCCTTTTGCCCAGCGCCGAGCGCCTCGGTCAGCCACGCTGCATCGGCATCGCGGCAGAGACTGTCCCAGCCGCCACGGACGATCAGCGTCGGCGCGACGATGCGGCCCGGCTGATAAGGCAGTTGGCCGGACATCGCCGCGATAATGTCGGCCTGCGGACCGTTCGGGATCCGCACTGCCGGCGGAATGCGACCGCTCGCGTCGGGATCCGTTGCCAGGTAGGCCGGACCCCACCCGGCCAGTTCCGGTTCGATCAGCACCGGCGGATGATCTGGTGGCACGTCCTCGACGAACCTTTTCAATTGATCCGCAACCGACACATCCCGCCATGCCCCGATCAGGTCGGGCGACGGCAGTCCTTTGATCTGCCGTTGTGCGAGCGGACCGAACCATACCAGCCGGCCGACGGCGTCGGGGCGATCGCCGGCGAACAACCCGGCGGCTATGGTGCCCCAGGAGTGCGCGACGATATGCACCCGCGCGCCGGCGCGGGTCTTGCGGATATGATCGACCACGGCGCCGATCTGGGAGGCGGCTTCCGGCGCCCGGCCAAGCGGCGGATTTTCGGCGGCCGGCGCGCTCATCTGCGCTGGCCGGGTCGAGCCGCCAAAGCCCGCGAAATCGAACGCCCAGACGTCGAAGCCGCGATGATGCAGATCATCGGCCCAGGAGTGTCCGCCAAAACGGTGGCCGACCGACAGATCCGACGGAAACGTCGCGCCGTGGACGTAGAGCACGGGATCGCCCGCCCCCGGCCATCGCCTAAGCAGCAAGCTATCGGCGTCCTTGCCGCCACGCAGTTTCAGCTGTGCTTGTGTTGATTCAGCCACGTCAACTCCCTCTGGTCAGGCATATTCGCCCCGTCAGGTCATTGACATCCAATAGCCGATCGTTTTCCCGAATACTTCGCCGCGCGTCGAAGTATCCAAGTCGGCATCACGCCGCGCCGACTTCGAAGACCTCGCCGTCGTAGCCGGCTTCCAGCGGGATCCGAAGCTGACGGCGGCCGCCGTCCAGTTTCGTCATGACCGGCGTCACGGTCACGACCTTCCTGCCCCGGCTGTCGTCGATCGCGGCCTTTACGCCGTTCTGCTTGCCGAGCTTGATCAGGGTGCGCGTGGTTGGAAACGGCAATTTGAACCGGCCGCTCTCGCCGCCCGCCAGGGCCTCGCGCGGCGACACCCAGATCGAATCGGTTGATTCCTTGCCGTCGTGGGCGCCGACGTGCTCCGGCGGGGCGGCAGCGAGAAAGAACCAGGTGTCGAACCGCTTCGGCATGGCCTCCGGCGTGATCCAGTGCGCATAAGGGACCAGTTCGTCGAGCGCCAGCAGCATTCCGTTGTCGCTGAGCACTTTCAGAAACGTCGTCTTGCCCTCGCACAGAGCGGTGCGACTGGCCGCTTCGATTTCCCGAGCCCGCTTCGCATCGACAAGGGCTTTCGATCCGCGGGGACGCGCGAGCAAGATACCGCTTTCCTCAAAGGTCTCCCGGATCGCCGCGATCCGGAAACTCAAATCGGCCGCATCGAGCCCCTCGCCGCCCGAATAAAGCTCGGGCCTGGCAATGATCTCCTGATCGCCCTTGTCGACGCTGCCGCCGGGAAACACCAGCGCGCCGGAGTTAAAATCGATCTCATAATGGCGCACCATCATGAAGACCTCAATTTCGCCAGCGGCACTGTCGCGCAGCAGCAGGATGGTGGACGCCGGACGCGGCGTAACGGCTTCGGCCATGGGATCAGCCTGCCGCGCTGGATTGCGGCTGCAGGTTGGCGCGCCTGTCGACCCGCGCGACCCGCGACAGCAGGTAGTCGACTTCGGCCTTCGCGGTCGCGGTGATGCTCGAGCCGGGCTTGCGCTGCGCACTCGAGGCAATCACGCCGCGCTTTTGCAGCACGTATTTGCGCACCGCAAGGCCAGCGCCCGGCTGCTGTTCGTAGCGGATCAACGGCAGATGCGCGTCGAACAGATCGTGCGCGGCGTCGCGGCGGGCTTCTTTCGACAGCCTCACCACATCGATCAGCAATTCAGGAAAGGCATAGCCGGTCATCGCGCCATCAGCGCCGCGTTCCATCTCGAAATCGAGGAACAGCCCGCCATTGCCGGTCAGGATCGACAGCAGCCGCAACGAACCGTCCTTCTGGAAGGCGCGCAGCGCGGAAATCTTTTCCAGCCCCGGCCAGTCCTCGTGCTTGAGCATCACACAGGACGGGTTGTCCATCACGATCTTGCGAATCACCGCCGGCGTGAACACCACGGACAAGGTCAGCGGATAATCCTGCAGCACCCAGGGAATGTCGCTGCCGATCGCTTCCACCGCCTGCTTGAAATAACCGATGATCTGATCGTCGGTGCGCAAATGCGGCGGCGGCGCGATCATCACGCCGGCAGCGCCGGCATCCATCGAGGCGCGCGCCAGCGAGCGCATCGCGGCAAATCCCGGCGCGGAAACGCCAACGATGATCTGCATGTTCCCGGCGCGCTTCACAAAGCGTTTCGCTACTTCTTCTGCTTCCGAAGCTTCCAGCTTCGGCGCTTCACCCAGAATGCCCAGCACGGTCACGCCATCGCATCCGACCTCGGCGTAAAAATCCGTCAGCCGGTCGATCGATTTCTCGTCGATGCGGCCGTCGTCGTGGAACGGCGTCGGCGCAATCGCGAAGGTGCCTGCGGCCTTGTAGGTGAGTTTTGCCATTTGTGCCTCTATCTTGTTGCGCCGTCATTCCGGGTCTGGTCCTTCGGACCATCCCGGAATGACGTTTCAAAACCGCCGCGCGCCCATCCTGATCTCTTCCTCGGAGAAGAAAATCTCCTTGGCGTGTTCGACAATATCCTCTGCCTTCCATCCGCTATGCGGCGGCTTCCAGCCCGGTTTTTCCATCATCCGCATCTCGCGCACCCCGCGCGGTCCGGAAACCCCCAAAACCTTGCCGGTCTGGTCGCCCGACAATTCGCTAACCATGTATAGCACGGCCGGCGCGATGCCATCAGGTCCAAGGGCCATGCCGGGGTTTTCGATATAGCGCGGCAGGTCTGCGGTCATCCGGGTCAGCGCGCCCGGCGCCAACGTCCAGATCCGGATGTTGTATTTGCGGCCCTCGATCGCCAGCACGTTGGAAAGCCCCCAGATGCCGCCCTTGGCGGCGCCGTAGTTGCTCTGTCCGAAATTGCCGATCAGGCCCGACGTCGACGACGTATTGACGATGACGCCGCCGCCGTTCTCGCGCATCCAGCGGAACACCGGCTGGCTGACGCAGAAGGTGCCCTTCAGATGCACCTTCAAAACCTTGTCCCAGGCGGCCTCGGTCGCCTTGGCGAAGGTCTGGTCGAGCAGGATGCCGGCGTTGTTGACGAGAATGTCGACGCGGCCGAAATGTTTTATCGCATCGTCGAACACCGACTGCCCGCCCGCCAGGGTCGAGATGTCGGCGCCGTTGGCGACCGCGCGGCCGCCCTCCGCTGTGATCGCATCGACCACCTTCTGCGCCATCGAGACATCGGCGCCGCTGCCGTCGCGGGGACCGCCGAGGTCGTTGACCACGACTGAAGCGCCCTCGCGCGCGAACAGCTTGGCGTAAGCCTCACCGAGCCCGCCGCCCGCGCCGGTGATCAGCGCCACCTTGCCATCGAGTAATCCCATGCTTGTGTCTCCCTTTTCGTTTCTTTTCACCTCTCCCCGCCTGCGGGGAGAGGTCGAAAGCGAAGCTTTCGGGTGAGGGGGACTCTCCGCGAGCTCATCTCTCACCGTCCCCGTGGAGATTCCCCCTCACCCCAACCCTCTCCCCGCAAGCGGGGCGAGGGAGGGCGACGCCGCTGCCTCCCTAACCGAGCACCGTCTTGCCGCTCTTGATGACGGCGACGTTTCGCGCCTTCACCCTGGCCTCGAACGAAATCACGTTACCGTCTTTCCACATATCCATGGTCACGGTCTCGCCCGGGTAGACCGGCGAGGAGAATCGCATGGCGTGCTGTTTGAAGGCGCCGGGATCGTAGTCGGCGTAGGTCTGCAGGATGCCGCGGCAGGTGATGCCGTAGGTGCACATTCCATGCAGGATCGGTCGCGGAAAGCCGGCGCGCTTGGCGAATTCCGGATCGGAGTGCAACGGATTACGATCGCCGCACAGTCGATAGACCAGCGCCTGATCCGGACGTGTCGAAATATCGATTGATTGGTCCGGCGCGCGGGTCGGTACCTTGTGCGGTTCGGGCTGGCCTTCGGACGGTCCGCCGAACCCGCCATCTCCGCGCGCGAAACGCGAAGCGACCAGCGTCGCCAGTTCCTCGCCGTTCTCGTTCCTGAGCACGGTCTGGTGCCGGATCACCGCGCCCTTGTCCTTGCCCTTGTCGAAAACGGCGAGCACGCTGGAATCGGCGGTGATATGGGCGGCCACGGCAAGCGGCCGATGGAAGGTGATGTCGCGTTCGCCATCAACCACCAGCAAGCGGTTGAGATTCATTTCGCCAGGTCCGGCCCCCCATGCCGCGACAGACGCGAACGTCGGGACAACTTTCAAGGCGCGCGGTGTAGCAACGGCCTCATTGACAAAAGCCAGTTCTTTCTCGTCCATCGGGTCCGCGCCCATCCCGACGCCATAGGCGTACAGCATCACCTCGCGATCGGTATAGGCATATTTCTGGCCTAGGTTTTTCAGCGCCATCAACTCGTCGTACTTGATCGTCATTTGCGATGCGTCCTCCAACTTTTTCTTAGCGGCGCTCATTACTGCGCCCTCTCCCACAAGGGGAGAGGGACGAATCCCTACACCGGCGTGAAGAACGGCAGCGGCGGGCCGTCGGTGGTTTTGAACACCACCTTGACCTTCTGGCCGATCTTCAGCCTGGTAGGGTCGCAATCGACGAAATTGGTCAAAAGCGACGGACCTTCCTTCAGCGTGACGTAACCGATCGCGTAAGGCCCGCTCGCGGATTTGCGCATCAGGCTGAAAGTATAGATCTCGCCCTCGCCCGAGCTTTCTTCCCACACCGTCTTGTCGGAGAAGCAGAACGGGCACAGCGAGCGCGGAAAATAATGCGCTTCGCCGCAGGCGGTGCAGCGTTTTATCAGCAGCTTGCCCTCGACTGTCGCTTCCCAGAACGGCCTGGTCTCCGCATTGCCCTGCGGCGTCGGATATTTCACGGTAGAGTCCATCACACGCGCTCCAGAATGCAGGTCGATGCGGCGTGGCGGACGCCGAGCAGGCCGCCGGTGCCATGCGCGATGGCGAGATCGCAGTTCTTGACCTGCACCCTGGGATGGGCTTGCCCGCGTAGCTGGCGCACCGCCTCGATGATTTTCGTCATTCCGCCGCGGTTGACGGGATGATTGCTGCACAGCCCGCCGCCGTCGGTATTGAACGGCAGCTTGCCGACACCGGAAATCAGATTGCCGTCGGCGACGAACTTGCCGCCCTCGCCCTTCTTGCAAAAGCCGAGATCCTCGAGCTGCATCAATACCGTGATGGTGAAGCTGTCGTAGATCGAGGCGTATTTGATATCCTGTGGCGTCACGCCGGCCTCTTCGAACGCCCGCGGACCCGACCAGACGCCGGCGGAATAGGTCAGGTTGAGATCCTTGCCGCCGCGCGGCCCCTTCAGGGCCTCGCCGTGCCCGATCATCCGCACCAGCGGCTTCTTCAGGCTGCGCGCGATCGCCTCGGTGGTGACGATCAGCGCGCCGCCGCCATCGGTGACGACGCAGCAATCCAGCCGGTGCAGCGGATCGGAAATCATCGGCGAGTTGACGACGTCCTCGACGGTGACGACGTCGCGCAGCATCGCATGCGGATTGTGCTGCGCGTGATGGGAGGCCGCGACCTTGATCCAGGCCAGCTGCTCGCTGGTGGTGCCGAACTCATGCATGTGGCGCATGGCGCACATGCCGTAAATGTTGTGCGTGGTGGCGCCGTAAGCGGCCTCGAAATCGACCTCCGCGCCGGCCGCGCGCGGCGGCATGGCGCCGGTGCGCGGCTTGCCCGCCAGCGTGATCAGCGCAATCGAGCATTTGCCGGCGGCGATCGCCTCCGCGGCATGGCCGAGATGGACCAGATACGAGCAGCCGCCGGTGTCGGTGGAATCGAAATGCCGGACCTTGAGGCCGAGGTAATCGGCCATCGCCATCACCCCGCCTGGGGCATCGCCGGCGCAGAAATAGCCGTCGATATCGGCCTTGGTCAGGCCTGCGTCTTCCAATGCGCCCTTGGCGACTTCGGCATGCAGCTGTGCGGTGGATTTGTCGGGTGCATGCCGGGTTGGATGCTCGTAAATCCCGGCGAGGTAGGCCTTGCCCTTGATACTCAAGTCGTTCTCCGCTGGCGTTTCTTGTTCGCAAGCGTTTTCTCGCCTTTCGGGCCTGCCTTGGCAAGCATCGCATTAATCGAGGTCTGAAAGCGCAATCCCGCGACACGGAAATATGCCAGACGCGCGTCCGCCTCCCCGCGGCGCGATCCGCCCGAGTTGTGCATGAATCAGTCGCCCAATCGAGGGCGTGGGGAATGCCGGGTGCCCGATGCACCCGCGGCCCCGTGTGCAGTGTGTTGGTAGCACACGAGGTAGTCACCGCAGGTCACCGGGAAAACACCCGGCATTCCCGCACGCAATGGTTTTAACGGTTTCCTTCGTTCTCTCCCCGGTGATCGGGCTTTTTTGTCACCGTCATCGGCGGAGTTGCCTCCGCTGACTTGACGCCGGCGTCGAGGCGTCAGGACCAAACGACTTCGCCGTCCGCGTCAGCGCTGTTCGTCTACAGCGCCGCCCGCGTCCACCGCATCCCGCCCCGCGTCCGTGACGATCGCGATACGCCCCTCGAGTGGGGTGGGATGGCCGCGGATATAGAAGTGATTTGGGTCAGCGGCGAAGCGGAATATTTTTGCAAGGGGGACTGGACGGGGCAAATCAGATTGATCCGCTTGAACAAATCAAGTTTTCCAAAAACTCCAAAATTACGGCGAAGGTGCATTAAATTGACCCGTCAAGCTTTCGTGGCCGGCCATAAGTCCGCAAAATGACCCGAAGCCAAGCTGTTCGGCCGCGGCTGCTTATCTGCCGAACGTGGAAATGGCTGCGACCAAGAGGAATGCCGCATAGGCATTGATGAGCAGCGTTCGGATCCAATGCGTTTTCAGAATTTTGCCGAGAAAGGGACTTCGCGGGCCGAGCGGATCGGCGGCGAGCCGAGCCTGCCATCGTCCCCACAGCAGAGCCGTCAGACCCAATGAAACGAACTGACAAATCAAGGCGCCGTAAATGGCCCAGAGCGGCGAACGTTCGGGATGGAACCAAATGAGGAGAGTGCCACCAAGAAGAGCTAAGCCGATCGGGGTGAAGACCCAGTAGGGAAGCCTGCGGCAGTGGGCATTTTGAATGTTGTGAAAATTCGCTGCGCTGACCAGCTTCCACGACCGGAATATGTCGATCTCGTGGGCCCAGATCGTACCGACGTTGTAAAACGCCAGCGCCAAATTCAGTACCAGGAAGCTATCGAGCTCGGCAGTCATTTGGGCGCGCCGTGGTCGTTCGAAGGCCGTGATCATCGGTGCAGCCGCGTCAAGCCAACCGGAATTCCAGCGACCGCACCGGGCGTCCCAAAACAATCACTCGATTAACGGCCGGTTCCAATCCCGCCCGGCGGCGGCATCGGCGCGGCAAGCCTACTCCGCCGCGATTTGCCGCGGCGTCGGCGGCGGATTGGCGAGGTCCTTCGCCAGCTGCACGTAGCGCGCCTTCACGTCCTCTACCGATTTCTCCTTCACCGGCCCGTAGCCGCGGATGCGATCCGGCAGCGAGAGAATTTCGATCGCGGTATCCAGCGTCAGCGGCGACAGCAGAGAGAGGACGTGGGCGACGTCCTTCTCGTAGCCGGCGATCAGGTCGCGTTCGAGCCTGCGGTGGGCGGTCTGACCGAAAATGTCGAATGCGCTGCCGCGCAGGTGGCGCAGCCTCGCGAGAATCCTGAACAGCCGCATCATCCACGGACCGAACGCGCGCTTGCGCGGCCGCCCCGAGCCGTCGAGGCCGCCGGCCATGATCGGCGGCGCGAGGTTGAAGCTGATCCTGAAATCGCCGTCGAACTGATCGCGGATCTGTTTTTCAAACCGGCCGTCGGTATAAAGCCGCGCCACCTCGTACTCGTCCTTGTAGGCGAGCAGCTTGGCGTAGTTGATCGCAACCGCGCGCGGCAGCCCGTCGCCGAAGCCGCCATTGACCGCGGCATCGCGCACCTGCTTCACCAGGTTGCGGTAGCGCGCGGCAAGCTCTTCGTCCTGGTAGTCCGTCAGCAGTGCGCTGCGGTGGGCGATGATCTCGTCGAGCGACATCGCATCGAGGGTCTTCGGCGCAACCGTCTTGTCCTGGCCCTTCATCATCGCCGCAATCCGCGCCGGGTCGGCCGCCGCCATGCGGCCGAGCCGGAAGGCTTGCGTATTCATCTTGACCGCAACGCCGTTGACCTCGATCGCCTGCTCGATCGCGCCAGCCGACAGCGGCAACAACCCCTTCTGATAGGCGTAACCCATCATCATCATGTTGGTGGCGATGGAATCGCCGAGCAGGGTTTCGGCGGGCCTGGTGAAATCGAAGAACGACGAATCCTCGCGCAACGCCGTTTCCAGAACGTGATTGACGTTGCCGCTCTGGAAATTGAAATCGCGGTTGAGGATGAAATCGGCGGTCGGGATGACGTGGCTGTTGATGACGCCGTGGGTACGGCTGGATTCGCAGAGCGACATGGTTTCTTTCGCGACCGCCACGACTTCGTCGGCGGCGATCACCAGATCGGCGGTGCCGGTCACGATGCGCGAACAGGTGACGTCGGCGGTATGTTCGGACAGCCGGACGTGGCTCAGCACCGCGCCGCCCTTTTGCGCAAGCCCGGACATATCGAGGATCATGCTGGCCTTGCCCTCGATATGGGCGGCCATGCCAAGCAGCGCGCCGATCGTGAGCACGCCGGTGCCGCCGACGCCGCCGACGGCAACGTTATAGGGCCGCTCCAGCGAGGGCCGCGCGGCCGGTTCCGGCAGATCGCCGATATTGCCGAGATCTGGCGGCGCACGGCGGCGCAGCATGCCGCCATCGACCGTGACGAAGGACGGGCAGAAACCCTTGAGGCAGGAATAGTCCTTGTTGCAGGTCGATTGATTGATGGTGCGCTTGCGCCCGAGCTCGGTCTCCAGCGGCTCCACGGAGATGCAGTTCGATTGCACCGAGCAGTCGCCGCAGCCTTCACAGACCGCCGAATTGATGAACACGCGGCGCTGCGGATCCTCCAGCGTCCCCCGCTTGCGGCGGCGGCGCTTTTCCGCAGCACAGGTCTGCACGAAGACGATGGCGGACGCGCCCTTCACCTGGCGCAGCGTCTTCTGGACCGCGTCGAGTTCGTCGCGATGCGCGGTCTTGGTGCCCGGCGCAATATCGGAGGCCGGATAGGCGTCGGGATCTTCCGACACCAGGTAGATATCGCGGATGCCTTCCGAGTGCAGCTGGAAGGTGATCTGCTGCGGCGACAGCTCGCCGTCGACATGCTGGCCGCCGGTCATGGCGGTCGCGTCGTTGTAGAGGATCTTGTAGGTGATATTGGCCTTGGACGCGATCGCCTGACGGATCGCCAGACTGCCGGAATGGAAATAGGTGCCGTCGCCGAGGTTGGCGAACACGTGCTCTTCGTTGGTAAAGGGAGCGACGCCCACCCACGGCACACCCTCGCCACCCATATGGGTGAAGGTCTCGGTGCTGCGATTCATCCACAGCGCCATGAAATGGCAGCCGATGCCGGCAAAGGCGCGGCTGCCGTCCGGCACTTTGGTCGAGGTGTTGTGCGGACAGCCCGAGCAGAAATACGGCGTGCGGGTGACCGGCGCCACCGCCTGCATCTGGCTGGCCTGGCGGCCGTTGAACCAGTCGGCCTTGGCGCGCAGCATGGCCGCGATTTCGGGGTTGAGGTTCAGCCGCAACAGGCGCTCGGTGAGCGAGCTTGCCAGCGAGGCGACGCTGAGTTCCTCGGCAAAAGGCAGGAAGCGCTTGTCGTGCTCGTCCATCTTGCCGACGATGCGCGGGCGCACGTCGTCACGCCAGTTGAACAGTTCCTGCTTGACCTGGTTCTCGACGATCTCGCGGCGTTCCTCGACGATGAAGATCTCTTCGAGTCCGACGGCGAATTCGCGCACCCCTTCCGGCTCCAGCGGCCATGGCATGCCGATCTTGTAAAGCCGCAAACCGATCTTGGCGGCGACTTCAGGCGTTACCCCGAGTTCGCGCAGCGCCTGCCTGATGTCCTCGTAGCTCTTGCCCGAGGCCATGATGCCGAAGCGGGCGTTCGGCGAATCCATGGTGATGCGGTTGACCTTGTTGGCGCGGGCGAATGCGATCGCTGCGAAACCCTTGTAGTCCTGCAGGCGCCGGTCCTGATCGAAGCGGTCATCGGGCCAGCGCAGGTTGAGACCGCCCGGCGGCATCTCGAAATCGGCCGGAATGATGAAGGGCGTCATCTCGTCTGAAAGATCGATCTCCGCCGTGGTCTCCACGGTCTCGGTGATGACCTTCATGCCGACCCAGCAGCCGGAATAGCGCGACATCGCGATTCCCAGCAGGCCCATCTCGATCATTTCGTGGATGCTGGAGGGATAGAGATAAGGCATCAGCGCGGAGATGAAGGCATGGTCCGACTGATGCGGCACGGTGGAGGATTTCGCGCCGTGATCGTCGCCGGCGAGACAAAGCACGCCGCCGTTTTTCGCCGAGCCCGCGGCATTGCCGTGGCGGAATACGTCGCCGCAGCGATCGACGCCGGGGCCCTTGCCGTACCAGATGCCGACCACGCCATCATGCCGGGCGCCCGGCGAAAGGTTGAGCTGTTGCGAGCCCCAGATCGCGGTGGCCGCCAGGTCCTCGTTCACGCCCGGCTGGAATTTGACGTTGTATTGTTCGAGGTGTTTTCGCGCGGCAAACAGTTGCTGGTCATAGCCGCCGAGCGGCGACCCCCGGTATCCCGTCACGAAGCCGGCGGTGTTGAGGCCGGCGGCGCGGTCGCGGCGGATCTGGGCCATCGGCAGACGAACCAGCGCCTGGATCCCGGTCAGGAAGACGTGGCCGGAGCCCTGGGTGTATTTCTGGTCGAGACTGATCGGACCCTGGTTGATTCCCATTCCACCCTCTTGCGCCGTCACGCCGCCCTTAAGCCGCGGCAGCTGTTTTTAACTAGCCATTCAACCCGTTAGAACAAGGCTGGACGCCGAACTACGCCAGTCTATGTCGATTTTTGCGCCTGGCGCATCACAAATCTCGGCCACCGAGTTCCGCGTTCGCAGATCGCAATTTCATGCCCAAAAACGCCGCCAGCCTTTTCGCTTTGTGTCGCGATTCTTGCCCGGCACGAAACGACCCGACGCGACCGCCTGCAGGTTTGCGCGTTATACTGGCTCCCAGGGAGAGACAAATTGGTGCAGGGACGACATTGCGCCATGCAGGCGATTCTCGCGATCGTGCTTTTGTGCACCGCATTCAACCTTGGCGCGGCGCAGGCCGAGCCCTCGGCGGAGACCATCGCACGCGGCAAGGCGCTCACGACAGCGGCTGGTTGTGCGAGTTGCCATACCGCCGATCCGGCAAAGCCGTTTGCCGGCGGCAAGCGCATCGACACCCCGTTCGGCGCAATCTATTCGCCGAACCTGACGCCGGATCGCGATACCGGACTGGGCGCCTGGAGCGACGAGGATTTCCGCCGCGCGCTCCGTTATGGCGTGGCGCCGGACGGCTCCCGCTATTATCCGGCATTCCCCTATCCCTGTTTCACGAAACTGACCCGCGACGACCTACTGGCGATCCGGGCCTATCTTGCGACGCTTTCCCCCTTCCGCAACACGCGGCCGCCGCCGGAATTGTACTGGCCGCTAAACTACCGCGCGGTGATGCGGGTCTGGAATTTCCTGTTCTTCCGGCCCGGCATATTCGAACCGGACCAGCAGAAAAGCGCGGCGTGGAATCGCGGCGGTTATCTGGTCACCGGTGTTGCGCATTGCGGCGGCTGCCACACCCCCAAGAACATTCTCGGCGCCGACAAGCGTGGCCATGCGTATGGCGGCGGATTGATCGACGGCTGGTTCGCGCCACGGCTCGACGATGCCGCGCGCGGCGGGCTGAAATCATGGAGCGCCGATGATATCGTCGAGTACCTTGCGAGCGGCCGCAACGCCAGGAGCCACGCCGGCGGTCCGATGGCGGAAGTCGTGGTCAATTCGACCTCGCAGATGAGTGACGCCGATATCCGCGCGATCGCGGTGTATCTTAAGGATCTGCCGCAGGGCGCACCGGAGCTTCCGGTCGCCCCGCCGCCGCAAGCGGACATGGCCGCGGGAGAAGCGATATACGCCCACGCCTGCATCGCCTGCCATGAGGCGGACGGCAGCGGCGCGCCGCGCATTTATCCGCCACTGCCCGGCAATGCCAATTTGCAGTCCGCCGATCCCGCAAGCACGCTGCGCATCATCCTCGACGGCGCGCAGACGCTGACCACCCCGCGCGCGCCCAATGCCGGATCGATGCCGGCCTATGCCCGTCAATTGTCGGACAAGGAGATTGCCGATGTCGCCAATTACATGCGGAATTCATGGGGCAACGCGGCACCCCTGGTGACGCCGGCGCAGGTCAGGAAGGCGCGGCGGATGTAGCTTCGGTTCCGCCGGAATTCCGTCGTCACCACGTATAAACACCGTTCGTATCGGGAACCTCGGCCCCTCCCGGCAATTGTCCTGGAGCAATGGAGGGACCCACTCATGGCCACCGAACGCAATCCGAATGATCCCTATCGTTCCCCGAACGATCCTTATCGTTCTGACCCAGCCGGCGATGAACTTCGCCGCGCGAGCCGCGACAATGAATTACAGATGGATCCGGAACTCGCCGGGGATCCCGCCACCACCGGCAAGATCGCGATGTTCGCGATCGCCGTTGCCGTGGTGCTTGGCGCGATTTTCTACGGGCTGAACAACTCGACGATCAACCATAGCGGAACGCCGTCGACGGCGCAGAACACCACGCAGACATCGCCCCTCGCAGCCCCTCCGGGCATGCGCGACGTGACCCCGCGCGCCAACACCGATCGGGGTGTGACGACGGGCGCGGCTCCGGCGCGGCCGCCGATGCCGCCGTCCACCGCTCCTGCTGAAATGAACCGGTCCAGCAATCCGCCGGCCGGCAACGCGCCAGCCAGGTAACGCCCGCAAGCACGAGCGAAAGAACTTGACGCAGCGGGCAAGCAATTGCCTGCTGCGACTCTATTCGCGTGCCTCAGCCGAACATCTTGTTCAACTCGCCGCCGGCATAGCCATTGCCGAGTTCGGTGAAGGTTCCCTTCTCCGCGATCTCGCGCGCCGCGCGCATGAAACCGCCCCACGCCGAGCGCGCCAGCGAGCCGCCGACGCTGATGCGGCGGACGCCAAGTTCGGCCACTTCCGCGACGGTGAGGCCAGGCCACCCGAGCAGGAGATTGACCGGCTTCGGATGCACGGCCTTCACGACCGACGAAATCTGCTCCTTGGTGCGGATGCCCGGCGCGTACAGACAGTCAGCGCCCGCTTCCGCATAGGCCTGCAGCCGGTCGATCACCATGTTCAGATCGGCCTGCCCGACCAGAAAGCCTTCGCAGCGGCCGACCAGCAAGACGCCGCTATGGCCGGCGTCGATCGCGGCCCGCGCCGCCTTGATCCGCTCGATCGCGAAGGCCCGCTCGTAAAGCGGTTTTGCCTTGTCGCCGGTGGAATCCTCGATCGACAATCCGGCGACGCCCGTACCGACCGCGCGCGCGACGTTGGCGGCGACTTTCTCCGGTTTGTGCGCAAAGCCGCCTTCGAAATCGGCATTGACCGGCAGATCGACCGCACCGCACAGCGCGGCGAGATGCGCGCAGACATCATCGAGCGTGACGCGATTATCCGCCTTCCCGATCGACCAGGCAAAGCCTGCGCTGGTGGAGGCGATCGCCTTGAAACCCATGTGCTGCAGCGCCTTTGCGCTGCCGATATCCCACGGGTTGGGCAGCACGAAGCAGCCGGTTTCGTGCATTTTCCGGAATATGGTGCGCTTGTCCGCCGTCGTGATCGACATACTGCCTCCCCGCTTTCAAATGGTTGCGCGACGTTATCCAGGCGCCGTGCAAGCCGCTAGTGCGCGCTGTGAACGGCGCGGCTGTCCGTCGGTGCCTGTGCGCGGTCGCTGATGCCGTAATCGCGGATCACGCCGGCAATGCGCAGCCGGTAGTTTTCGAAAATCCTCGCACGTCCCTTGCTTTGGCTCTTGCGATGCTGCGGCACATTGCGCCACGCCGCGACGGCAGCTTCATCCCGGAAAAACGACAGCGACAGGATTTTGCCTTTCTCGGTCAGGCTCTCGAACCGTTCGATCGAAATAAAGCCGTCGATGGTTTCGAGGATCGGCCTGAGTTCCGCGGCGAGATCGAGGTATTCCTGTTTATGCTCCGGCCTGGGCCAGACTTCGAAGATCACGGCGATCATTTATGTCTCCTTTGTGCCATCAACATGACCTATAACGTCACCTTGCGCAAAAAGCTGCGTTCTTCGGCGAGGATGAATTTATTCTCTTCGGCAAAATTGAAATTGGCCACGCCTTCGCTGTCGGCGCGAAGCCGCGCCCGGTAATTTTCGTAAGCTCCGAGATTTTCGAAGGAAATCAGCGCGAACGCGATGTTGTTGGTGCCTTCATGCGGCATCCAGTAGCCGACCAGATCGCCGCCGCATTTGGGGATGATGGTGAGCCAGCGTCTGGCGTATTCCTCGAACATCGCGCGCTTGAACGGATCGAGCTGGTAGCGGATGAAAACGGTGACGGCCAAGGCAACCTCCGGCGTTTCTGACGATCCCTGTCATAGAAGCTTGATCGACGTCGATGCTTCGGTTATCATCGAACTATGAAAGCAGGTCCCGATATCGCGATGGTCGCTTCCCTGGTCGGCGATCCCGCGCGCGCCAACATGCTGACCGCGCTGATGACCGGCCGCGCGCTGACCGCGAGCGAGTTGGCGTACCAGGCCGGCGTCACGCCGCAGACCGCGAGTTCACATCTATCCAAGCTGGAGGCCGGCGGCCTGATCGAACCGGAGAAACAGGGCCGCCATCGCTATTACCGGCTCAGCGACCCGGATGTCGCCGGCGTGCTCGAAGGCCTTGCGGGCCTTGCCGCGCGGACCGGTCACATGCGCGTGCGCACCGGACCGAAGGATCCGGCCTTGCGCCGCGCGCGGATTTGCTACGACCATCTCGCCGGCGATCTCGGCGTGCAGATGCTCGACAGCATGAAGAAGCAGCGGCTGCTGCGGCAGAAGAAACAGGACATCGAGCTGACGGCCGAGGGCGAGCGCTTCCTGGCGAGCGCCCTGCAGATATCACGTGAAACGCTCGCCCATCCGCGCCGCCCGGTGTGCAAGGCCTGTCTCGACTGGAGCGAGCGGCGCCATCATCTCGCGGGCACGCTGGGTGCGGCGATCATGACGCGGTTCACCGAGCTGAAATGGGCCGCGCGCGATGCAACCCCCGGCAGCCGCGTTGTCAATTTCAGCCGTAACGGCGAGAAGCGGTTCGCCGCGCTGTTCGGGCCTGGCCAATAGTGGCGCGCTTACGCCTGCGCGGGGCGAGGTGAATGAAGAGACACGCTACCTGCAGCTTTCGCTTCCGCTGACGAATTCCAGCGCCTTGCCTCCGGTCGGGCGCAGGCAGACGTACCACCCCTTGCTGTTTGCCGGAATCCGTTGCGTGCAGGAGATGGTCACCGGTCCCTCGGGCGAGGTGAACTGACAGTCGACCTTGCAGGCTGCCTCGCGATCGGAAGCGTTATCGGTCTTGACGATCACCGCGTCCCTCGCCGGCGATAGTGCGCAGGTATAGGCAAATGCCGGCAGAGGTGCGGCAATGAATCCAGCCATGCAGGCGAGTGTGGCGATGCGGCACATGGCGAGTCCACTTGTGGTTTTGACCGGGTGCGGATGATACTCACGCAGAGAGGGCGGGAAATCCCGCCCTCTCGCAAATCCCCTACCAGTTCCGGAAGCAGCGCCGGCCGAACGGCCCGGAATGCCAGCCGGGCGGGCAATTGTACATTGGGCGGCATCCACCATAGGGACCGCGATGCCAGCCGGGTCCACAGCCGCCGGCGACGCGAATGGTATCGGCCGATACTGCCTGGCCGAGCGGGACCAGAGGCATGGCCCGCGACGCCGAAACCACCGCAAGGCTGAGGCAAATCGCAAACATCGATGCAACCAGTATCTTCATAGCCATTTTCCCTTCTCTTTCCTTTCTCTCAAATTTGCCGCAACGCGGCGGTTACGCACCTACGCGAACAATGCGGCCGTCCGGCAGGGGAAGCGCGCCTCACCAGTAACGGCGGTGCCAGTGATGGCGGTGCCAGTGGCGGTGATGCCAACCCCAGTGGCGATGATGCCAACCCCGGTGATGCCCGTGCCCGTGATGTCCCCAGTGTATCTGCTCGGGTTTCAGGTGCTCAACCTCGGCCTCTGTGGTCACCGCGGGACGAACATCCCGATTCGTCGGTGGCAGTTGTTGATCTTTCGTAAGCGGACGCGGCAACAGCGACGCGGCTTGAGCGGCGGCGGTCAGTGCGGCCGCTCCGGCGGCAAGTCCAACGGCGATTTTCAAAAAATGGCGGCGTTCCATGACACATCTCCCTGTTCGTGCGCGGCGAGTGATGCGCGGAGAGTTTGAATGCACCGAGATGAATGTTCGCTGAATTGCGCGTTCAGGTTTACGGAGTACTCCGTCGTCGTCTCAGCGTACTCCATCGTCGTCCCCGCGAAAGCTGGGGACGACGCTGAAACTGCAGACTCACCCCGCCCCGAACTCCTCCGCCAGCACAAGGAGCTCACGTTTCCGCGTCACCGCAGGCCAGCAGCGGTCGAATTCGGCGACCAGCGTCTTCAGCGCCGCCCCGCTCATGGCGCGATCGAGCGCGGCCCGATCGGCGAATTCATACATGGCCTGATGCAGCGAGGGATCGGTGAGACTCCAGAACCGCCACGCCTTCTTGACGCCGAAAGCCCTGGCGGCGTCGGGCAGATGCTCCCTGCTGTACCAGTCATCGAACGCCTGGCGTTTGGCGGGATCCGACACGGTGGCGCGGACAACGAAATAGGCTAAAGGCATCGGGTTCCTCCGGGTGCGTTTTCTCGGACGTCATTCCGGGCTCGCACCGCCGCGCCCCCCGAATGACGAAACGCGACTCTAAACCAACTCGCCCCGCGCCATGATCGCGGCACAGAGCAGGATGATGACGACGGCCAGAAGCTCGCCGCGGATGATGGCAGTGACGAGCCTCAGCTTCCTGGCGCTGATCGCCGGCACCCGCCCGGCCCTCAACACCCCGCGCCACGACAGAAACTCGACCGTCGGAATAATCGACAACAGCGCGATCGCGACGAAGATCGATAATTTCGTCATGAAGGCACGGTTGTGGAAATAATAGTCGGCTCCCTTCTCGGAAGAGAACGCCCGCAGCAGCCCGGCGACAAGCAGCGCGACCGCCGCGATGCCGAGCACCTTGTCGATGGCCTGCAGCCTGCGCGCCGACCAAAGCGTCAACTCCCCGCGGATCAGCGTGAACTCGATGGCGATCGTAGACACCAGCGCAAAGGCAAATACGTGGTGGAGAAAGGCGAACAGCGTGGGCATGACGCGCGCTCCCTCTTGCCGCGCAGTGTAGCCCGTGAGGAAGCCGAAGCAAGCTGTCGAAGGCAGACAACCGTGGATTACACCGGACAAATCCGCCCCGGGCGGTTCCACCTTCTTCTCGCGCCGCATGGCGAGCACCGCCGCCCTCAGAATGTAAACTGCTTGCCGACAGCGGTGGGGGCAAGCGCATCCGGAAATTCCTTCGCCACCGCCGCCATGGCGCGCCAGCCCGTGCAATGGCCGGCGGCGATGGTCTTGATGCCGAACTTCCGCAACATGTTCTCGTGCAGATAAAGATCGCGAGCGGCCTGCGCCACCGATACCCCGCGCTCCCGCACCAGCTTTACTGCCTCGAGCCGATCAAACCGTCTCCGTCCCAGCTCCAACCTCCGGTTCCAACGTCCACCTTAACTTGGTGTCCGGGAAACCGGCAGCAGCTCATATTTCCTCACAACGGCAAGTTATCGTGCTTCTTCGCGGGCATCTCGACCTTCTTGTCCCTTAGCATCGCCAGCGCGCGTGCGATCCTTCGCCGCGTCGAGTGCGGCATGATGACGTCGTCGATATAGCCGCGCTCGGCGGCGATGAAGGGCGACAGGAAGCGATCCTCGTATTCCCTGGTGCGCGCGGCGATCGCGTCGGTGTCGCCGATGTCCGAGCGGAAGATGATCTCGACCGCGCCCTTGGCGCCCATCACGGCGATCTGCGCGGTCGGCCAGGCGTAGTTCATGTCGGCGCCGATTTCCTTGGACGCCATCACGTCGAACGCGCCGCCATAGGCCTTGCGCGTGATCACCGTCACCAGCGGCACGGTGCACTGCGAATAGGCGAACAGCAGTTTTGCGCCGTGTTTTATCAGGCCGCCATATTCCTGCGCGGTACCGGGCAGGAAGCCCGGCACGTCGACAAACGTAACGATCGGGATGTTGAAGGCATCGCAGAACCGGACAAAGCGCGCGGCCTTGCGCGAGGCGTCGCTGTCGAGCACGCCCGCCAGCACCATCGGCTGGTTGGCGACGAAGCCGACGGTGCGCCCGGCGATGCGGCCGAAACCGGTGACGATGTTCTTTGCGAACGCTTCGGAGATCTCGAAGAAGTCGCCCTCGTCCACGACCTTCAGGATCAGTTCCTTCATGTCGTAGGGCTTGTTCGGATTGTCGGGGATCAGCGTGTCGAGCGACATGTCGACCCGGCCGATGTCGTCGAAACTCGGCCACTCCGGCACGCCGTCGGTATTGTTGGAGGGCAGAAAATCGATCAGCCGGCGCATCTGCAGCAGCGTCTCGACGTCGTTCTCGAAGGCACCGTCGGCGATCGAGGAACGCGTGGCGTGCACCGAGGCGCCGCCGAGTTCTTCGGCCGTGACGACCTCGTTGGTGACGGTCTTCACCACGTCTGGGCCGGTGACGAACATGTAGCTGGTGTTCTTCACCATGAAGATGAAGTCGGTCATGGCGGGCGAATAGACGTCGCCGCCGGCGCACGGCCCCATGATGACGGAGATCTGCGGGATCACGCCGGAGGCGATGACGTTGCGGCGGAACACATAGGAATAGCCGGCCAGCGCCGCGACGCCTTCCTGGATCCGAGCGCCGCCGGCGTCATAGAGCCCGATGATCGGCGCCCGCGCCTTCATCGCCATGTCCTGGATCTTGACGATTTTCTGCGCGTGGGTTTCCGACAGCGAGCCGCCGAACACGGTAAAATCCTTGGCAAAGACAAAGGTCTTGCGGCCGTTGACGGTGCCCCAGCCGGTGACGACGCCGTCGCCCGGCACTTTGGTCTTGTCCATGCCGAATTCGGTCGAGCGGTGTTCGACGAACATGTCGAACTCCTCGAAACTGCCCTTGTCGAGCAGAAGCTCGATGCGTTCCCGCGCGGTCAGCTTGCCGCGGGCGTGCTGCGCCTCGATGCGCTTTTCGCCGCCGCCCAATCTTGCTCCGGCGCGCCGCTCTTCAAGAGTTTCCAGGATATCCTTCATCTGCTCCCGCCCATCTTTTGCCCAGGATTTGAACGGGTTCTAACACGGCATTTTCCTAACCGGAAACCGGCTTTCCGTCACCGAAAGGCACCCTATTGGCGGTACTAAGGGGTAGAGATGTCCGGGGTTTTTGGGGGAGGACAGCGATGAACGGGACTACCGCAACCGGGGCCACTGGCGCCGTATCGGGGGGCTTGCGAACCCTGCTCCGGCTGGAGGGCCTGACGCTGTTTGCGGGCATGATCATGCTCTACGCGGTCTGGGGCGGCTCGTGGTGGGTATTTGCCATTTTGTTCCTGGCGCCGGACCTGAGCTTCGCCGCCTACCTCGCGGGGCCGAAGGCCGGCGCCGTCGTCTACAATGCCGCGCACAGCTATATGGCGCCGATGACGCTGATGGTCACGGGCTTCGGCTTGGCCGCGCCGCTTACGCTCTCGATCGCGATGATCTGGCTGGCGCATATCGGCATCGACCGCGCGCTCGGCTACGGCCTGAAATATTCTGCCGGATTCACCTTCACCCACCTTGGCCGCATCGGCAAAGACGCCGGCAAGACGGCTTGAGTATTTTGAAGCGCCTACTTCTCGCCGACCTCGAACGGCGGCTCCTTGCCGGGGGGCACGGTTTCCTCCGCCATCGCCAGCATCATCGCCACCATGACGTAATTGCCCGCCACCGCGGTCAGGTCCACGATCTGCTGGTCGTTGAAGACTTTCTTCGCCCGCGCATAGGTTTCGTCGGCAACCTTCTGCGTGGTCGTGAGCTCGGTGACGAAGTCGTACACCACGGCCTCGTCCTCGGCCATGTTCGACGGCCGCTTGCCGGCCTTCAACTCGGCGATGATGTCGGGCGAAAGGCCCGCCTTCGCCGCCAGCGGCGCGTGCGCGTACCACTCGACCTGCGAGCGCCACTGCCGCCCGATGATCAGGATCGCAAACTCGTTGAGCCTGGTCGGGACGGACGTTTCCCAGCGCAGATAGTGAAACAGGTCGAACAGCCGCTGACCCAGCACCGGGCTGCGCATCATCGGGTTGTATGGCCCGGCAAGGCCGACGCTCGAGACCTTCATGACCTGCTCGCCGAGCGGCTTCTGCTTCTCGTCGAGCTGGTCCATGGTCAGTTGCGGGAAGCGCGGCTCCTTGCCGGTCGCGGGCGGCGCAAACATCGTCGCGACGAACCAGCCGCCGGCCGCGGCAACCGCGAGCGACGACATCCAGACTGCCGATTTCATGATTTCCTCCAGGCGTTTCTTATGAGCCAAGTTTCTTGTAAGCCAAGTTCCTTATAAGCCGAGAAGCTAGTCCAGCCGCGTTCGCCGCACCAGCCTCGGCCAGCGAATGACAGCTATCGGCAATTCAGAGCGCACCGATATCGGTCAGGCATTGCTGCGCTATATTCATGCGGTCGGCGATATGGCGCGGCTCGAGACAATCCATATTGAGCGCAAACACCGTCATTGCGCTGCCCTTCTCGGCCCAGCCCACCATCCAGCCCAGCGAGCCGCGATCCGGTCCGGTCAGTCCGGATTTGGCGCGAATCACGGCATCGCCGGCCTTCGTCACCGGCAAAATATCGCGCACCAGATCCTGGCTGCGTTTGGAGACCGGCAACGCGCCGCGCCGCAGCCGGTCGACGAAATCGACCTGCTGCACCGGATCGATGCGCAGATCGCCGGTCAGCCAGAACTGGTCGATGCCGCCGCCGATGTCGCGGTTGCCGTATTCAAACAGATCGAGATATTTCTGCATCCGCTCCGCGCCGATGCGCCGGGCGATCTCCTGATAGACCGGCACCGCGGATGCGGCGATCGCGGTGCGCATGGTGTGGTCGCGATTCCAGGCCTCGATACTGCGCTTGACGCCGTCCCACTTGAAGACGTCCTTGTCGGGATCGCCGACCACGCCGGTCTCCAGCGCGATCACCGAATTCGGGATCTTGAAGGTCGAGGCCGGCAGCTTCGCCTCCCCCGAACGGTTCTTGTCGCTGGCGATGACGAGGTAATCGTCGACCTTGTAGCCGACGAAGGTACCGACCGTTCCCGCGTCGATAAAATGCTTGGCCAGGCTCTCGCGAATCTCGCTGCGCTGCGGCGCGACATTGGCGAAGCCGCGCGACGGCAAAAAGCTCGCGGCGGCAACAAGGCCGAGCGCATGGCGGCGATTGATCATGGCAGTATCCGATGCGGGTAATACGACGGCGGCGACGATGCTGACGACATCGTGGTAAAACGATGACATCGGCAAAAGGTGGCTTACCGAATTCGCCCCGAAAGCCGCAGCACGAACACCAGCACTTCGGCGACCGCCTTGTAGAGTTCGGCCGGAATTTCATCGCCGAGTTCGACGTTGGAGAGCGCCCCGGCCAGCACCTCGTTCTCCTCGATCGGGATGTCGTGGGCCCTGGCGAGTTCGATGATCCTGGCGCCGATCGTGCCCCTGCCCTTGGCGATGACCCGCGGCGCACCGTTCTTGTCGTAATGCAGCGCGACCGCGAGCTGGTTCGGCGTCTCCACGCTCATAGCGCGCGATCCAGAAAATGCCCCGCGCGCGCCGGCGCCGGTTGCGGCGGCGCGCCGTCGCGGATCACGATATCGCCGGGCTGCAGCTCGGCCTTGCTGAGCGCCTGGCCGAGCTCTGCGGCGCCGGCGCGCAGCCGCGCCGCGGTCGCCGGCCGCTCCGCCCACATCCGCACCGACGTCCTGTCGCCGCTGAGCGACACCAGCGCATGAACCGGACCGGCGGGCTCGACGTCGAGCGAGAACCGCGCCCGCCAGACCCGTTTGGCGGCCTCGACCTCACTGCCGCCGCCGTCGCGCGAAATCTCGAACTGCGCCATCGCCGTCCCCTGCGGCATCGCAAACGGAATTTCGAAATTCCAGCGCGGCGCAGCCGGATCCATCCGTACGCCCGCGGTATCGACGCGATCCGGCAGTGACGCCACCTGAAGCAAGGTCTGGCGCGCGATCGCGGCCTCGGTATCGCCGAGCAGACGATGGGCCGTTGTCGCAAGCGGCGCGCCGGCCGCGATCGACGGCGCGGCAACCGGTTGCGCCGAGGGCAGCGCCCCGCGAAATGGCGGCGGCGGCGTGTTGGTGTGGAAGGTGACGTCGTCGCTGCGGCCGTTTTGCAATGCTGTCGCCGGCAGCGCGGCGTTGCCGATGATGCGCGGCATCGGCTGCAGCGTCTCCTGCAGCAGATTCAACGCAGCGCCCGACGCCGCCGCGCGCGATCCGGCATTAGCAAGCGTTGCCGAAAGCACGATCCGGGCGGTGCTGCCAGGCTGCGAGGAATCATCGACGACCGGCACGCGCGCCTGCGGCAGCAGAATTTCCTGCGCAGCGATGTCCGGCGACTGCGAGGGAGCAAGCGTCGGTGACGCCATGGCTTGCCGTGGGACCGCAGCGGGCTGGGGGACCGCAGCGTCTGACGCAGCGATATTGGTAGCCCCGGGGAAGACGGGCTGCGGCGCCAGCGTCGCCGGCGCGGCTGGAGCGAGCGACGACACCAGCGTCTGACGAAGCACGATCAGTGCGGCCTTGAGATCGGGTATGCCGGAGGCTTGCGAAACCGGTCCCGATGCCAGCGCAGCCTCGAGCAAGATCCCGGATTTCTGAAAAGCATTCTTGACGTCGCCGCCGCTCAGAGCCGGATCGAGGCTGGTCCGCTGCGCCAGCACCTGCATGACGGCCTGTTGCAGTTTTTGCGGAAGGCCGTTCGACCCGGCGACGGCGCCGAGATTGGCAAACAGCGGCGCCAGACTGTCCTGCCGGGTGGCCGCGCTTTCGGCCGCCACGGACACGGCGACGCGCTCAAGCGGCGTCAATACATTCCTTGAAGGCGCCACGGCCGAAGGATTGGCCGCGACATCGACAAACGCGCTCGGCGCGAGCGTTACGGTATCGGTGGACGCGGCGGCGCCCTGCCCGACCACCGCGAGCCTGATTCCGTCCGGCGTCTGCGATACCGCAAGCTGCAGGGCCTGGCCGGCAGCAAGCGGAATTTCCGAGAGCACATCGAGCGAGACGTTGGCTATCGCGATCCGCACCAGGCTGTCGGAGAGGATCTTGAGCACCTGGGCGTTGATCACGCTTCCCGCCTGCAGCAAAAGATCGGGCGCCGCGCTCGGGGCGGCAATCACCGGAAGGATCGGAGTGACGGAAATCGACATCAGGCAAACTCGACTGGGCGGAGAAAGCTAGCCCAGCGTCGTAAACCTCTCCTTAACCGACCACCGGATTCAGCGCCTTGAGGATGCTGGCGGCTGCCCTGAAATCGACCAGCCGCGCCGCGCGCCGCGCCGCCACCTCTTCATCCGCGCCCCATTTTTCGATGTTCCAGTCCTCGTCGACATGGGCGGCGGCCCAGACCTGATCCTGATCCAATACCCCGCGCAGCAGCGCCAAGGCCAGCAGCGCCGAGCCGGTCAACGTCGTGACCACGTGCAGGGCCGCGATCGACCAGGGATCCCCGGGCAGCGCCGCGCGCGCCGCCGCTATCGCCGATTTCGGGCTGGCGGACATGCACGATGCCCTCGGCGAGAATGAAGTGGGCGCCGAGCGTATCCGCCGCCCAGAACACCAGGGGGTCCCAATGCGCGGCCTCGCGCGCGACCAGCGCCTCGGGATGGCCGGCGCGATAGAACAGCAGATCGGACTGGAAGTATTTCGCCATGTCCTCGGTGACTGCGTCGACCCGGTCGACCACGGCGTCAACGACACTGTTGGCAAACCGGGTCATCGGCATCGTCAGGGGATCGATGAACTCTTTCTGCGCCTCCCACTCGGCGACGATGGCGCCAGCGATCTGCTTGCAAGGTACGACCAGCTGGCGGCCGGAAGGCGTGCGGATCGGCTTGTCATCCAGCGCGACGGCGAATCCGACCGCTGCCTCGGCGACGGCGACGCGCGTGTAAAAGCGCTTCCGCCGCGGCGTGCGGGCGGCGCGCCGCACCGCCTCCTCCGGATCGAGCGGGGATTTTCCCGACGCTTCTTCGAACAGTTCACGCATGCGCTTTTCGGCTTCGGTTTGTCAGCGATATCTCGCGCGCAAGAGTATGATAAGAAGCGGCGCAAATAAAGCTGAAGCGATGGTTCCGGTCATTGATTGGCGCAAGCGCGCGAATACGCGGCGCGTTCGTTCGGGCCGAGCCCGCTCGCTGCCGCATCATCGAGGCACTTGTTGATCCGGTCGCTGAAAGAAGGGCGCGGCGCCGGCGCATAGCTCTGGCGCGGCGGCGCATCCATCTGCGGTATGACCGGCACCTCGATCTTCGGCGGTGGCGGCGGCGGCGGCAGCGGCGGGTTATATGGCGAACCGCCGGGCGGAATGACTTGCGCCGAAGCTGCGCTTGCGAAGATCAGCGCCGAAGCGACCGCGCAGATGATGATCGAGGAGTGTTTCATGGAGGGTATGTCGTGATCCCCCCGGCAAACTGCAATTGAATTATTCTTCAGGCGCGTTTTCGATCGGGTCGAACCTGTCTGCCTCGAGACCGAGCAGGTTCCACGATTGCAGCATATGCGGCGGCAGCGGCGCGGTGGCGTCGATGAAGCCGCCGCGCGGATGCGGTATCACGATCCGGCGCGCCAACAGATGCAGCCGCTTCTGCAGGCCGCCGGGCAGCTGCCAGTTTTCCTTGTTGAAATATTTGGGGTCGCCAACGATGGCGTGATCGATATGCGCCATGTGCGCGCGCAACTGATGGGTCCGCCCGGTAACCGGCTTCAGCGATACCCAGGCGAGTTTTTGCGCCGAGGTCTCCACCACGGCATAATAGGTCACGGCATGGCTGGCGCCCTCGTCGCCATGCGCCGCGATCCGCATGATGGTGTCTTCCTCGCCCTCTTCCTTGGCGAGATAGGTCGAGATGCGGCCCTGCTTGGGCTTCGGCACGCCCGCCACCAGCGCCCAATAAATCTTGCGCGCCGAGCGATGGCGGAACGATCCGGTCAGCGCGGTGGCGGCGAACCGCGTCTTTGCCACCAGCAGGCAGCCCGCGGTCTCCTTGTCGAGCCGGTGAACCAGCCGGGGTTTTTGGCCCTTGGCGTCGCGCATTACTTCCAGCATGTCGTCGACGTTTCGGGTGATGCCGGAGCCGCCTTGCACCGCGAGCCCGGCCGGCTTGTTCAGCACCATGACGTCGGCGTCCTCGTACAGGATCATCTCCTTGAGGGTTTCGAGCGTTTTGGTCGCGGCTTCCGAGAGGTGGCCGGCGACTTTGGGCGCATCGAGCCTGAGCGGCGGAATGCGAACGCTTTGCCCCTCCTCCAGCCGGTCCTTGCTGTCGGCGCGCTTGCCGTTGACGCGCAGCTCGCCTTTGCGGACGATGCGCTGGATGTGGGAGAACGACAGGCCGGGAAAGTGCGCCTCGAGAAAGCGGTCGACGCGCATGTTGTTCTCATCCGCGGTCACGACCACGGTCTGAACCTTTGTCGGCAGCGGCGGCGGCTCGGCGGCAATTTTCGCGGGCTCGGCAACGAAAGGCGGTGGCTTCGCAGGGCGCGGCGCAGCAAAGCGCGCAGGCGGCTTGCCACCGGGCCGATGCGCCTGCGACCGCTCAGCCTGCGAGCCCCGGTACGGACGCGCGCCTTTCGGGCGATCGCCCCGGGGCTTCAGTGGTCTCTTGACGCGACGGCTCATATTGCTGCGGCTCCAGATCAAGCCGTTGGGTAGCGCAAAAGCAGCGAACCGTCACGGCGAAATCGGTACAAATCCGGCGCGGGATCGGCCATGCTGGGCGAAACAGCCGATATCAGGGGAGCACGGGGATGGCACTGACAAAACCGGCTTTGGCCGTCCTTGCGGCCACGATCGTGAGCGCGGCCTGGGCCGAGGGCAGCCCGATGCCGGAGGAGATCGCCTGGAAGCTCCTGGAGCTCGGCAGCGTCATCGATCCGCCGAAGACGGCGCTGCTCTACGCGCCGCTGCAGCAAAAAGAACCCTATCAAGGCGTCAGGATCGAGCGGGACGTCAAATACGGCGCCGCCGATCGTAATCTGCTCGATGTCTTCATGCCCGAGACCGCGTCCGCGCAGCGTCCGGTGCTGATCTTTGTCCATGGCGGCGGCTTCGTCGCGGGCAACAAGCGCACTGGGGACAGCCCGTTCTATGACAACATCATGCTGTGGGCGGTGAAGAACGGCTTTGTCGGCGTCAACACCACCTACCGGCTCGCCCCGCAATCGCCGTGGCCGGCGGCCGCGGAGGATTTGGCGACGGTGGTCGAGTGGGTCGCGAACAAGATCGCCGCGCGCGGCGGAGACCCGGCCCGCGTTTACCTGATGGGTCACTCGGCAGGCGCGGCACATGTCGCAAGCTACGTGTCGCATCCTGAATTTTACAGGGTCAAGGGCGGCGGCCTCGCCGGTGCGATCCTGTTGTCGGGAATCTACGATCTGACGGCGGCGACGGCCGGCGATCCCGAGCGCGCCTATTTCGGCACCGATCCCTCGCGCTACGCCGAGCGATCCTCGCTGCCGGGGCTGCTGACGACGAAGATACCGCTGATGATCGCTTCGGCCGAACTGGACCCGCCCGGATTCCAGCGGCAATTTGAGCTCCTGAAAGAGACAGCCTGCAAAGCAGCCCGCGGATGTCCGCACGCGGTCGTGCTGCCGCAGCACAGTCACATGTCGGAAGTGTATTCGATCAACACCGCCGATACGCGCCTGACCAGCGAAATTCTGAAATTCGTGCAGACCGGCAAATAACCGCTTCAGGGGCGGTTCAACCTTCCCGCTGCTTCCGCAGCTTCGCCCAGTAGTCCAGACGCTTGCGGATTTCGCGCTCGAAGCCGCGATCGGGCGGATCGTAAAACCTCTGGCGTCCCAGCGCTTCGGGGAAATAGTCCTGGCCGGAGAAGGCATCCGGCGCGTCATGATCGTATTCGTAGCCGGTGCCATAGCCTTCCGACTTCATCAAATTCGTCGGCGAGTTCAGGATATGCTTCGGCGGCAGCAGCGAGCCGCCTTCCTTTGCGGCGCGCATCGCCGCGCCGAACGCCTTGTAGGCGGCGTTCGATTTCGGCGCGGTGGCGAGATAGATGACGGCTTGCGCGATCGCGAGCTCGCCCTCGGGATAGCCGAGGAAGTCGTAGGCGTCCTTCGCCGCGTTGGCGATCACCAGCGCCTGCGGATCGGCCAGACCGATGTCCTCGACCGCCATGCGGACCACGCGCCGCGCCAGAAACAGCGGGTCTTCGCCGGCGTCCATCATGCGCGCGAGATAATACAACGCCGCATCCGGATCGGAGCCGCGCACCGCTTTGTGCAGCGCCGAGATCAGGTTGTAATGGCCGTCGGCGGATTTATCGTAGATCGGCGCGCGGCGCTGCAGGATGTCCTGCAATTGCGCGGCATTGAAGGTCTCGCCTTCGCGCGCGGCGCGCCAGACCTCCTCGGCAAGCGTCAGCGCGGCGCGGCCGTCGCCGTCAGCCATGCGCACCAGCACCGCGCGGGCCTCCTCGTCGAGCGGCAACTTCTTGCCCTCGATCTTTTCGGCATGGACGAACAGCTTTTCGATCGCGGCCGGGTCGAGCGAATGAAACACCAGCACGCGCGCCCGCGACAGCAGCGCCGCATTGAGCTCGAACGAGGGATTTTCGGTGGTGGCCCCGACCAGCACCACGGTGCCGTCTTCCATCACGGGCAGAAACGAATCCTGCTGCGCGCGATTGAAGCGATGCACCTCGTCGACGAACAACAGCGTTCCCTTGCCGGTCTCGCGCCGCGCCCGGGCGGCGTCGAACGCCTTCTTCAGATCGGCGACGCCGGAAAACACCGCCGAGAGCTGCTCGAAATGCAGTTCGGTCGCATCCGCCAAGAGCCGCGCCACCGTGGTCTTGCCGGTACCCGGCGGCCCCCAGAAGATCAGCGAACCCAGCGTGCGCGTCGCGAGCATGCGTGTCAGCGCGCCGTCCTTGCCAAGAATGTGATCCTGTCCGACGACTTCCGACAGCGTGCGCGGGCGCAATCTGTCCGGAAGCGGATGCGGCGCATCGGCTTCCATCCCCGCGGCAGCGAACAGGTTTGCAGCTTCGCCTGGTCGCTTCGGGCTCATCCGCCGAGCGTAACGTTGATCTGCTGGCCGCCGCGCACCAGCGTGATGCGCCAGACCCGGACGGATTCGCGCGTCGCTTTTTCGAGATCGGTGGTCTTGGCGATTTTCAGGTTGTTCACCGCCACGATGATGTCGCCCTTCTGGAAGCCGACGCTGGCGGCGGTTCCGCCGTCGGCAAGATCGGTCACCACGACACCTGCGCTGTCCGCATCCAGATGCAGCTCGTCTGCCACCGCGGGCGAGATATTCGCGACCTTCGCGCCCTGGAATGGCGAGCGCGTCGTCAGGACGATTTCGTCGCGCCCGGTATCGGGCGCGGTTTGAAGCGGCACCGTCAGTCTGATCGTCTTCGCCGCGCGCAGCACGTCGATCTCCGCCGTGCCGCCGAGCGGACGCGTCGCAAAACGGTAGTCGAATGCATTGGGATCCTCGATCGCCTGGCCGTCGATCGCGACGATCAGATCGGACGGCTTCAGGCCCGCCCGCGCTGCCGGGCTGCTCGAAACCACACCGGCGACCAGCGCGCCGGTCGGAAGACGAAGCCCCAGGGTCTCGGCGATCTCCGGCGTCACCGCCTGCAGCTTGGCGCCAAGCCACGGCCGCTTGACGGCCTTGCCGCCGCTTTTCGCGGAAGCGACGACCACGCGCACCATGTTGGCGGGGATCGCAAAGCCGATTCCCTGCGAACCGCCGGAGCGCGAGAAGATCGCGGTATTGATGCCGGCGAGCTTGCCGGTCATGTCGACCAGCGCGCCGCCCGAATTGCCCGGATTGATCGCGGCATCGGTCTGAATGAAGAACTGGTAATCGGTGATGCCGACCTGGGTGCGCGCCAGCGCCGAAATGATGCCGTGGGTCACGGTCTGGCCTACTCCAAACGGATTGCCGATCGCCAGCACGACGTCGCCGACCTGCAATTCGTCGGAGTTGGCAAAATCGAGCGTCGGGAATTTTTCACGGGAGTCCTTCAGGCGCAGCACCGCCAGATCGCTGCGGGGATCCTTGAGAACGATCTCGGCCTCGAACTCGCGCTTGTCCGACAGCGATACCTTGACCTCGTCGGCGCCCTCGATGACGTGCACGTTGGTCACGACCAGACCGGATGGATCCACCATCACGCCCGATCCCAGCGAACGCTGCATCTGTTCCGGCTGCTGGCCCGGCACGCCGAAGAAACGCCGGAAGATCGGATCGTCGAGCAGCGGATTGCGGTCCCGCACCACCTTGGCGGCATAGACGTTGACCACCGCCGGCTGCACGCGCTGCACGATCGGCGCGTAGGAGAGCTTCACCTCCGCCGGCGAGGTCGGCAGGCGCCGCTCCTGGGCAAGGGCCGGCATGACGACGACAGCGGAAAAGCAGATCACGGCGAGGGAGCGGATAGATATCATGCGGAAGATCCTGAAATTCGTCGCCCAGATATAGTCGCGACGCAACGGCGAGAGAAGGGAACCCGGACCAACCAGCGGTCCGGTCAGGCGGCGCGGTTCGGAGCTTTGGCGGCGTCGGACGCGGGCGCACAGGACAGCCTTTCCTGATGGCCCTCGCCCCACGCCTTCAAGGTGTCGATCACCGGACGCAGGCTTTCGCCGATCTCCGACAGACTATATTCGACGCGCGGCGGAACTTCGGCATAGACCTTGCGGATCACCAGAGCGTCGTCCTCGAGCGCACGAAGCTGCTTGGTCAGCATGCGCTGCGTAATGCCGGGCATCCGCCGCCGCAGCTCGCCAAAGCGCTGGGTGCCATCCTGCAGGTGGTAGAGAATGACGCCTTTCCACTTGCCGTCGATCAGATCGAGCGTCGCTTCAACCGCGCAGCCTGGCCGGCGGGCAAAATTTCGCCGTTTCATGGGGTCTTTTCCATTAGTATCCAAACAGGGACTATATCCCTGTTTTTACAGTACTTGCCAAAATTGCGCCAGAGCGACAATTAGAGGGAGGGCGTTTTCGAGCGAAGTGGCTGCCGGTTCGCGTGAAGAAAACGCCTCAAACAGACAAAGAGAGCCTCGGTTCTGACCAGGGCTCCTGGCCATCACATTGGAGACCAAGGGCATGAAGGCCGTCGGATACAAGAAGTCGCTTCCCATTGAAGCCGCAGACTCGCTTTTCGATTTCGAGACCGCAAAACCGGAACCGAAGGGCCGCGACATCCGCGTCGCCGTGAAGGCGATCTCGGCCAATCCGGTCGATTACAAGGTGCGCAAGCGCGCCGCGCCGCCCGAGGGCGAGACCAAGATCCTGGGCTACGACGCCGCCGGCATCGTCGATGCCGTCGGTCCCGATGTCACCCTGTTCAAGGCGGGCGACGAGGTGTTCTACGCCGGCTCGATCCAGCGGCAGGGTACCAACTCGGAATTTCATCTGGTCGATGAGCGCATCGTCGGCCAAAAGCCGAAGACGCTGTCATTCGCGCAAGCCGCGGCGCTGCCGCTGACCTCGATCACCGCCTGGGAATTGCTGTTCGACCGCCTCGGCGCGGTGCCCGGCAAGAGCGTCGATCCGCGCACGCTCCTGATCGTCGGCGGCGCCGGCGGCGTCGGCTCGATCCTGATTCAGCTCGCCCGCCGCCTCACCGGCCTGACGGTCGTGGCGACGGCGTCGCGGCCGGAATCGCAAAAGTGGTGCCTCGATCTCGGCGCCCATGCCGTCGTCGATCATGCCAAGCCGATGAAGGAGCAGCTCGAAAAGCTGAAATTCCCGCCGGTCGGCCTGGTCGCAAGCCTCACCGGCACCGAGCAGCACTACAAGGCGCTGGCCGAACTGATGGCGCCGCAGGGGAAATATGGATTGATCGACGATCCCCCGGACTTCAACGTCGGTGTATTCAAGGGCAAGGCGATCTCGATTCACTGGGAGTCGATGTTCACCCGCTCATCGTTCCAGACACCGGATATGATCGCGCAGCATCATCTCCTGGACGACGTCGCCGATCTCATCGACAAGGGCGTGCTGCGCACCACGCTCGATCAGACCTTCGGCACCATCAATGCTGCCAACCTGAAGCGGGCCCACGCCCTGCTGGAGTCCGGAAAATCGCGCGGCAAGATCGTGCTGGAGGGCTGGTAGGCCCCAGGCCCGCGGCGGATTGCATAACCGCATTCGCAGGTTACCTGCGCCTATGCCCAATAAAAAAGCGGCGCTTGAGGCGCCGCTTTTGACGAGAAATTCAGCGATCAGGCTTACGCCGCTTCGGCGGCCTTTTCCTGCACCGGGCCGGAATCGAGGCCCTTGGCATCGACGTCGCGGTCGACGAATTCGATCACGGCCATCGGCGCGTTGTCGCCGTAGCGGAAGCCGGCCTTGATGATGCGGGTATAGCCGCCCTGGCGGTCCTTGTAGCGGGTCGCCAGCACGTCGAACAGCTTGCGGACCTGATCCTGGTCACGCATCTCGGAGATGGCCTGGCGGCGCATCGCGAGACCGCCCTTCTTGCTGAGCGTGACCAGCTTCTCGACGATCGGGCGAAGCTCCTTCGCCTTCGGCAGCGTGGTGACGATCTGCTCGTGCTTGATCAGCGCCGCGCACATATTGGCGAACATCGCACGCCGATGCTCGGCGGTGCGGTTGAGCTTCCGATGAACCTTGCCGTGACGCATGATATATTCCTCAATACTTGTTCTGTCGCGACGGCTCGTCGGACAATTTGCTCAGGTGGGCCGCCTGCGTTCGCCCCAGTCATTCCGGACGTCGCGAAGCGGCGATCCGGAATCTCGAGATTCTCAGGTGCGCAATTGCGCACCACAATTCGCGCTCACGCGCGCCCCGGAATGACGAAATCAATAGTGGTCTTCGAAGCGCTTGGCCAGTTCGTCGATATTCTCCGGCGGCCAGCCCGGCACTTCCATGCCGAGGTGCAGACCCATCTGGGCCAGCACTTCCTTGATCTCGTTCAGCGACTTGCGGCCGAAGTTCGGGGTACGGAGCATCTCCGCTTCCGACTTCTGCACGAGGTCTCCGATGTAGACGATGTTGTCGTTCTTCAGGCAGTTCGCCGAACGCACCGACAATTCGAGTTCGTCGACCTTCTTGAGGAACGCCGGGTTGAACGCGAGATCGGGAATGATCTCCTGCGCCACTTCCTTGCGCGGCTCTTCGAAGTTGACGAACACGTTGAGCTGATCCTGCAGGATGCGCGCAGCATAGGCCACCGCGTCATCCGGCGAGATCGCGCCGTTGGTCTCGATCGTCATGGTCAGCTTGTCGTAATCGAGGATCTGGCCCTCGCGGGTGTTCTCGACCTTGTACGAGACCTTGCGCACCGGCGAGAACAGGCTGTCGACCGGGATCAGGCCGATCGGCGCGTCCTCGGGACGGTTGCGCTCGGCGGCGACGTAGCCCTTCCCGGCGGCGACCGTGAATTCCATGCGGATTTCAGCGCCATCGTCCAGCGTGCAGATCTGCAGATCCGGATTGAGCACCACGACGTCGCCGACGGTCTGGATGTCGCCGGCGGTGACGACGCCCGGACCCTGCTTCTTCACGACCATGCGCTTGGGGCCTTCGCCCTGCATCTTGATCGAGATGTCCTTGATGTTCAGCACGATGTCGGTGACGTCCTCACGAACGCCCGCGATCGAGGAGAACTCGTGCAGCACGCCGTCGATATGCACCGACTGCACCGCCGCGCCTTGCAGCGACGACAGCAGGATACGGCGCAGCGCGTTGCCGAGCGTCTGGCCGAAGCCGCGCTCGAGCGGCTCGGCCACCAGCGTCGCAAAACGGTTGGCGTCGGTGCCCGGGGTTACCTGGAGCTTGTTCGGCCGAATAAGTTCTTGCCAATTTTTCTGGATCGTCACTGTTTCACCCATACCGGCCAGTCAATTTGCCATCTAAATTACTGGCGTTGGAGATCGCGGATCAGCCCGCGGCTTGCAAAATTTCTCAAAAACCGCCGCCGGCGGAGAGAGCCGCCGGCGGAGAGAGCCGCCCGCGGACGAATCGTCAAACCCGCCGGCGCTTGCGCGGACGGCAACCATTATGCGGGATCGTCGTCACGTCGCGGATCGATGTGACGGTGAAGCCCGCGGCCTGCAGCGCGCGAAGCGCCGATTCGCGGCCCGAACCGGGACCAGCAACTTCAACCTCCAGCGTGCGCATGCCGTGTTCCTGCGCCTTCTTGGAGACGTCTTCCGCCGCAACCTGCGCGGCATAGGGGGTCGATTTGCGCGAACCCTTGAAACCCATCGTTCCCGCCGACGACCAGGCAATGGTGTTGCCCTGCGCGTCGGTGATGGTGATGGTCGTGTTGTTGAACGACGAATTCACGTGCGCGACGCCGGATGCAATGTTCTTGCGCTCACGACGGCGTACGCGGGTGGCTTCCTTGCCCATTCCAGAACCTTTCTTACGATCTCAACGCCGCCGTAATGCCAGCGGCTACACCTGACGGGCGAACAAGGGTCAGCCCCTGCTCGCCATTCGCTATTCTCTGTTCGTCAATTACTTCTTCTTGCCGGCGATCGACTTGGCCGGACCCTTGCGGGTGCGCGCATTGGTATGGGTGCGCTGACCGCGCACCGGCAATCCGCGGCGATGACGCAGGCCGCGATAGCAGCCGAGATCCATCAGACGCTTGATGTTCATGCCGGTCTCGCGACGCAGGTCGCCTTCGACCAGATAGTCGCGATCGATCACTTCGCGAATTTGCAGAACTTCCTGATCGCTCAACTGCGCGACGCGGCGATCAACGGGAATCTTCACCTTCTCCAGGATGTCGGCCGCGTTCTTCTGGCCGATGCCATGGATGTACTGGAGCGCAATCAGGACGCGCTTGTTGGTCGGAATATTCACGCCGGCAATACGGGCCACGGACTTCTCTCCTGTCGCCGATCAAAAGACCGGCAGTTTTTTGCTATCTCGGGCAGGTGTCCGCAAACGCGAACACGACGCCCTCCCCTTGGATATCTCGGGGCCCGGCATCGTTTGAAAACTATCCGACTTGGATACGGGCCTTATTAAAGGATTCAACTGGGTTTCGTCAACCGTCGCTATGCTTTAGCTCGCTTTTTCGTGACCTTTCTGGCCACTTTTCTGGTCTTGCCGGCGGCACGGGCCCGGGAACTCGCGGTCGCCTTGCGGGTCGCCTTTTTTGCCCCTCTGGAGGCCGGTTTCCCGGCCTTCCCGGTCGCCTTGGCGCCCTTTCGGGGAGCTGCGGCGCCCTTGGCGGCAGATTTGGCGGCCTTTTTGGCGGCCGGTTTGGCGCCCTTTTTGGCCACCTTGGCGGTCCTCTTGGCCGCGTCGGCCTTTTTGGCGGCCCTGGCCTCGACCGCGGCAATCGCGGAAAGGATTCGGTCAATTTCCCGGGTGACGTGCTCGATGGTCATCATGCCGTCGACCGTCAGAAGCTTGCGCCGTTCGGAATAGTAGTAAATCAGCGGCTCGGTCAGCGCACGGTAGCTCGCCAGCCGCCTGGTCAGCACCTCCTGGGTGTCGTCGCTTCGCACTTCCTCGCCGCGCGCCCGCATCTCCGCGGCCCGGGTTTCGACCCGCTGCAACAGCACGCTTTCGTTGACGCGAAGCTCGATCACGGCGTCGAGCCGCATTTGCTTTTTCTTCAGAAGCTCATCCAGCGCTTCGGCCTGCGGCACTGTGCGCGGAAAGCCGTCCAGAATAAATCCCTTCGCCGCGTCCGGCTGATCCAGCCGGTCGGAAATGATTCCGATGACGATCTCGTCCGGCACCAGACCGCCAGAGGCCATGATATCCTGCGCCTTGATGCCGACCGGCGTCTGCGCCGCCACCGCGGCGCGCAGCATATCCCCGGTCGAGAGCTGGACAATACCGTAACGCTGGACCAGCCGTTGGGCCTGGGTTCCCTTGCCGGACCCTGGCGGCCCGAGAAGTATCAGTCTCATCCTTTTCGCCCCCCGGCTCGGTGAGCGGTCGAGCGCACACCTTACGTTTCAAAATCCAACAACAGCGCCAACCCCGATCAGCGCCGAGCGCGGTCAGCGAAAGCAATGCAACGCGCAATTTGCGGCTCTCGGCTTTGATCTAAATCAGACCGCGGCTCCAAATTGTCTGTTTTACGCGGCTGCTTCACGCGAACCGCTGCCGCTTCGCCCGAAAACGCAACGCAAGTCGTCAGCGGCGACGCCCCCGCAACTTCGACTTCCTGATCAGTCCCTCATACTGGTGGGCGAGCAGATAACCCTGGACCTGCGCCACCGTATCCATGGTCACGCTGACGACGATCAGCAGCGAGGTGCCGCCAAAGTAGAACGGCACCGAGGCGTAGGAAATCAGTATTTCGGGAATCAGGCAGACGATCGCGAGGTAGATCGCGCCGAGCACCGTGATCCGCGACAGCACATAGTCGATATATTCGGCGGTGCGCTCACCCGGCCGGATGCCTGGAATGAAGCCGCCATGCTTTTTCAGATTATCGGCGGTTTCGGTCGGGTTGAACACGATCGCGGTGTAGAAGAACGCGAAGAACACGATCAGCGCAAGATAGAGAATCAAGAACAGCGGACGGCCGTGGCCGAGCTGGGTGGTGATCCACTGGAACCATTCCGGACCCTTGCCGGCGTTGAAATTCGCAACCGTGGTCGGCAACAGCAGCAGCGAGGAAGCGAAGATCGGCGGAATCACGCCCGAGGTATTGAGCTTGAGCGGCAGATGCGAGGACTGGCCTTCGAACATCTTGTTGCCGACCTGGCGCTTTGGGTACTGAATCAGAAGCCGCCGCTGCGCACGCTCCATGAACACGATGAAAGCGATCACCGCGACCGCCATCACGATGACGATCAGGATGATGCCGGTGGACAGCGCACCCTGGCGGCCGAGCTCGAGCATGTTGGCGAGCGCCGAGGGCAGTTCCGCGACGATGCCGGCGAGAATGATCAGCGAAATACCGTTGCCGATGCCGCGCGAGGTGATCTGCTCGCCGAGCCACATCAGGAACATGGTGCCGCCGGTCAGCGTGATCGCGGTCGAAAGACGGAAGAACATGCCGGGGTCGCTGACGACATTGCCGGCGCCCTCGAGCCCGACCGCGATACCGTAGGACTGGAACGCGGCCAGGATCACCGTGAGATAGCGGGTGTACTGGTTCAGCGTCTTGCGGCCGGCCTCGCCCTCTTTCTTCAGGGCCTCGAGCTGCGGCGACACCGTGGTCAGGAGCTGAATGATAATCGAGGCCGAAATATACGGCATGATGTTCAGCGCAAAGATCGCCATGCGGTGAATGCCGCCGCCGGCGAACATGTTGAACATGCCGAGGATGCCGCCGGCCTGGGAGCGGAACACCTGTTCCCAGATATTGGGGTCGATGCCGGGCAACGGGATGTAGGTGCCGAGCCGGTAAACAAGCAGCGCGCCCAGTGTAAACCAGATGCGCTTTTTCAGTTCGTCGGCTTTGGCCAGCGCGCCGAAATTGAGGTTTGCCGCCAGTTGTTCCGCTGCTGAGACCATGTTTGGCTTTCTCCCGCCGCCCTCGCGCTGTCATGCCCCGATCGGCCGGGGCATTCAGCAGACGCCGGACATTATTTGGTGCTCGGCTTCGATAAGTCCATCGTCCTGTCGTGCAGAATGACGCAGATGTTACGCCGCCTCGCCTTCGTCCTTCTTCGCCGGCGCCAGGATTTTCACCGTGCCGCCCGCCTTCTCGACCGCCGCGATGGCGGATTTCGAAGCGCCGTGAACCTCGACATTCAGCTTGGCCTTGAGTTCACCGCGGCCGAGCAGCCGCACGCCATCCTTGGCGCGCCTGATAACGCGGGCCTTCACCAGCGATTCGGCGTTGATGGTGCCCTTGGCATCGAGCAGCTTGGCGTCGATCGCCTCTTGAATGCGGTCGAGATTGATCTCGGCAAATTCGAGCCGGAAGATATTGTTGAAGCCGCGCTTCGGCAGGCGCCGGTGCAGCGGCATCTGGCCGCCCTCGAAGCCCTTGATGCGCACGCCGGAGCGCGCGGTCTGGCCCTTGCCGCCGCGGCCCGCGGTCTTGCCCTTGCCTGAGCCGATGCCACGGCCGACCCGCATGCGCTTTTTGCGCGAGCCGGCGTTGTCGGCGATATCGCTGAGCTTCATCGTTCGCTTCCTTTATCTCCGGAGCATGATCTTGACCGAAAACCGGTTCCCACTTTTCGGGATCATGCTCCGACCTTGCTTGTCTTACTTCTCGCCGACGACGCGGACGAGATGTTGAACCTTGGCGATCATGCCGCGAACTTCAGGGGTGTCCTGCAGTTCGGTAACCCGGCCGATCTTGTTGAGCTTGAGGCCGATCAGCGTCGAACGCTGCGAGTGGTGGCGGCGGATCGCGCTGCCGGTCTGCTCGACCTTGATCATCTTTGCGGCCTTGGCCATCGTCTTGAACTCCATAACGCGCCAGAAGCGCGGCTTGTTTATTCGGCAACCGCTTCGGCGTCGCCGCCGACCCGGCGCGACTGCAGCGTCGAAACCTTGATGTTGCGGCGCGCCGCAACCGAACGCGGCGAATCCTGATGCTTCAGCGCGTCGAAGGTCGCGCGAACCATGTTGTAGGGGTTCGACGAGCCGATCGACTTCGCCACCACGTCCTGGATACCGAGCGTCTCGAACACGGCGCGCATCGGGCCGCCCGCGATGATGCCGGTACCCGCCGGCGCCGCGCGCAGGTAGACCCGCCCCGCGCCGTGACGACCGGCGATATCGTGATGCAGCGTGCGGCCTTCGCGCAGCGCAACGCGCGTCAGGTTGCGCTTGGCCGACTCGGTCGCCTTGCGGATCGCCTCGGGAACTTCGCGCGCCTTGCCGTGGCCGAAACCGACCCGGCCCTTCTGATCGCCGATCACGACCAGCGCCGCAAAGCCGAAGCGCTTGCCGCCCTTGACGACCTTCGCCACACGATTGATGTGGACGAGCTTGTCGACGAACTCGCTGTCGCGCTCTTCCCGGCCGCCCCTGTGGCCGCCACCGCGTTCGCGTTCACCTGCCATGGTGTTTTCCGATCCTTAAAAGACTTGCCTTGAGAGGCCTAAGCCCCTGTCCTTGTGTCCGTTAATTCAAAACTCCAAGCTTAGAAGCTCAATCCGCTTTCGCGCGCGGCATCCGCGAGCGCCTTAACGCGGCCGTGATAGAGATAGCCGCCGCGATCGAACACCACTTCGGTGACGCCGTTCTTCACCGCGCGTTCCGCCAGCAGCTTGCCGACCGCCTTGGCCGCGTCGATATTGGCGCCGGTCTTGCTGCTCTCGCGCATCGACTTCTCCAGCGAAGAAGCAGACGCCAGCGTCTCGCCCTTCAGGTCGTCGATGACCTGGGCGTAAATGTGCTTCGACGACCGGAACACCGACAAACGCGGGCGGCCGCCGGCGGAACGGCGCAACGACAGCCTCACGCGTTGCTTGCGCCGGGCATTCGTAATCTTGAGTCTCGACATGACCGGCTCCGTTACTTCTTCTTGCCTTCCTTGCGGAAGATGAATTCGTCTGAATATTTCACGCCCTTGCCCTTATAGGGCTCCGGCGGACGGTAGCTGCGGATCTCGGCCGCGACCTGGCCGACGCGCTGGCTGTCGTTGCCGACGATGATGATCTCGGTCGGCTTCGGCACCGTGATCGCGATGCCTTCCGGGATCGGATACACGACGTCGTGGCTGTAGCCGAGCGCGAGCTGCAGGTTCTTGCCCTGCAGCGCGGCGCGGTAACCGACGCCGGTGATCTCGAGCTTCTTCTCGAAACCCTTGGTGACGCCGGCGACCAGGTTCGCCACCTGCGCGCGCGCGGTGCCGTACATCGCCTGCGCACGGTTGGTCTTGACCCTTGGTGCGACCTTGACCGCACCGTTTTCGAACTTCACCTCAACGTCGTCATGCACGACGAACTGAAGCTGGCCTTTCGGCCCCTTCACTTTAACGGTCTGTCCCTCGACGGTCGCGGTAACGCCCGAGGGAACCGTCACAGGCCGCTTGCCGATACGTGACATAACTAATCCCTTCCTTAGAACACCGTGAAGAGAATTTCGCCGCCCACATTCGCGTCGCGCGCTTCGTGGTCAGCCATAATTCCCTTCGGCGTCGACAACACCGAAATTCCGAGACCGTTGTTGACGCGCGGCAAATTCTTCACCGAGGCGTAAACCCGCCGCCCCGGCTTCGATACCCGCTCGATCTCGCGAATAACCGGCTCGCCGTCGAAATACTTCAGCTCGATCTCAAGCTCGCTGCGGCCGGAAGCGTGCTCGACGCTGGCGTAGCCGCGAATGTAACCCTCGGCCTTGAGCACTTCGAGGACGTTGGCGCGCATCTTCGAGCCCGGGGTCGAAACCTTGGGCTTGGCGCGCATCTGCGCGTTGCGGATGCGGGTGATGAGATCGCTGATCGGATCGTGTGTTGACATGTCCGACCCTCCTTACCAGCTCGACTTCACGAGCCCGGGAACCAGGCCCTTGGAGCCGAGTTCACGCAGCGCGATGCGGCTGAGCTTGTTCTTGCGATAGACCGAGCGCGGACGGCCGGTCATTTCGCAGCGATTGCGAATCCGGGTCGCCGACGAATTGCGCGGCATCTCGGAGAGCTTCAGCGTCGCCGCGAAGCGCTCTTCCATCGGCTTCTTCTTGTCGGCGATGATCGCCTTCAGCAGCGCACGCTTGGGCGCTGCGTTCCTGGTCATCCGCTTGCGCCGGTTGTTCTTCTCGATCGAACTCTTCTTTGCCATGCTTGGCTCCTGGGTTTCCGCGTTTGAGAGGCTCTTCGGCGTCTCACTGCCGGAACGGGAAATTGAATGCGGTCAACAGGGCTCGCGCTTCGTCATCGGTGCGCGCCGTGGTGCATACCGTGATGTCCATG